>NZ_CP196023.1:1637500-6790000 GCF_058744285.1 Pseudomonas sp. E1BtOHC1 | reverse complement strand
GGGCCATCGCTCAACGGATAAAAGGTACTCCGGGGATAACAGGCTGATACCGCCCAAGAGTTCATATCGACGGCGGTGTTTGGCACCTCGATGTCGGCTCATCACATCCTGGGGCTGAAGCCGGTCCCAAGGGTATGGCTGTTCGCCATTTAAAGTGGTACGCGAGCTGGGTTTAGAACGTCGTGAGACAGTTCGGTCCCTATCTGCCGTGGACGTTTGAGATTTGAGAGGGGCTGCTCCTAGTACGAGAGGACCGGAGTGGACGAACCTCTGGTGTTCCGGTTGTCACGCCAGTGGCATTGCCGGGTAGCTATGTTCGGAAAAGATAACCGCTGAAAGCATCTAAGCGGGAAACTTGCCTCAAGATGAGATCTCACTGGAACCTTGAGTTCCCTAAAGGGCCGTCGAAGACTACGACGTTGATAGGTTGGGTGTGTAAGCGCTGTGAGGCGTTGAGCTAACCAATACTAATTGCCCGTGAGGCTTGACCATATAACACCCAAGCAATTTGCTTAAGAAGCGAGTTGCGGTGTGTGAAGACGAAACAAACCGAAAGTTTGCACCGCTCACAAAGCACACAAATCTATTACATACCCATTTGCTGGCACGTTGCATAAGCGACGGTCTGGCTACCGAATTTCTTGACGACCATAGAGCGTTGGAACCACCTGATCCCATCCCGAACTCAGAAGTGAAACGATGCATCGCCGATGGTAGTGTGGGGTTTCCCCATGTGAGAGTAGGTCATCGTCAAGATTAAATTCCGAAACCCCAATTGCGAAAGCAATTGGGGTTTTGTTTTTGCGCTGAGAAAAAATCGTTCTTATTCGCAAACAAATTTGCACAGTTATTTTCAAATTGGAACACTAGAATAGCCGCTACTCTTTTCACTTCCAGAGCCCTCTATGTCAGATCCGGTTGACGCCTCCGGGTTGTCAGAACTACCACTGGACGACTTGGTTGCCTGCCATGAGTGCGACTTGCTGATGCGCAAGCCAAAGCTCGCCCACGGTGAGAAAGCCCAATGCCCGCGCTGTGGCTATGAGCTGTATGCCCATCGACACAATGTCGTTGAGCGCAGTCTGGCTCTGGTAATTGCCGCCTTGTTGCTCTACGTGCCGGCGAACTTTCTTCCCATCATGCAACTCAATCTATTGGGACAGTCTTCCGAAGATACCGTCTGGAGCGGCGTGCAAGGCCTGTTCGATACCGGCATGGAAGGTGTAGCGCTGGTGGTGTTCCTCTGCAGCATGGGCATTCCATTGCTCAAGCTGATTTGCCAGCTGCTGGTCCTGTTGAGCATTCGCTGGGACATCGGCCGCAGTTACGGCCTGCTGCTCTATCGCATTTATCATCATCTGCGCGATTGGGGCATGCTCGAGGTCTATCTGATGGGTGTCCTGGTGGCCATCGTCAAGCTGGCGGATATGGCGTCCATTACCGTGGGCCTTGGCCTTGTGTGTTTTATCAGTTTGTTGTTGGTGCAGGTCTGGCTGGAAGTGGTGATGTCGCCGCACCAGATCTGGCAGGCGTTATCTGGAGAAGATGTGCATGCGGGCGATTGATGCAGGCATTCTGATTTGTACCGAGTGCCATGAATTGAACCGGCAGGAGGCCGACAGCGACGAGCAGACCTGCACTCGTTGCGGAGCTTTGGTACACCCACGGCGTCCCAATAGCATCCTGCGCACCTGGGCCTTGTTGCTTACCGCCGCCATTCTCTACATTCCCGCCAATGTCCTGCCGATCATGACCGTCAGCTCACTGGGGCAGGGCGATCCCAGCACCATCATGTCCGGAGTCATCCAGCTGGTGCAGCACGGTATGTTCCCCATCGCCGCCGTGGTGTTTGTCGCCAGTATTCTGGTGCCCACCTTCAAGCTGGTGGGCATTGCCCTGTTGCTGTTCTCGGTGCAGCGTCACCAGCCACTGTCAGCGCGGCAACGGATCATCATGTACCGCTTTATCGAGTTCATCGGTCGTTGGTCGATGCTGGATATTTTCGTCATCGCCATTCTGGTGGCGGTGGTCAACTTTGGCCGGCTGGCCAGTATCGAGGCCAATCTCGGTGCGGTCGCCTTTGCCAGCGTGGTGATCCTGACCATGTTGGCCGCAGTAACTTTCGATCCCCGACTGATCTGGGATAACACGGAGTCGGACGACGACCATGAGTGATTTGCCTACTGCCAAAACCCGCCCGGCCTCCAACTGGTCGGCTATCTGGGTGCTGCCCCTGATTGCCCTGATCATTGGCGGTTGGCTGGGCTGGCGTGCCTACAGCCAGACCGGCATCGAGATCCAGTTGCGCTTTGAAAGCGGTGAAGGGATACAGGCCAACAAGACCGAAGTGGTCTACAAAGGCATGCCCGTGGGAAAGGTCAAGACTCTGGCTCTGGACGATGAGGGCAACTCCAAGGGAGTGATCGCCACGGTCGAAATGAACAAGGATGTCGAGCAGTACCTGAAGACCAACACCCGCTTCTGGCTGGTCAAGCCCAGTGTCAGCCTGGCCGGGATCACCGGTCTGGAAACCTTGGTCTCAGGCAATTACATTGCGGTCAATCCCGGAGAAGGAGAACCCACGCGCAAGTTCAAGGCCCTGGCCGAAGAGCCGCCGTTATCGGATGCCAAGCCCGGCCTGCACCTGACCATCAAGGCCGAGCGCCTGGGTTCGTTGAACCGCGGCAGCCCGGTCTTCTACAAACAGATCCAGGTCGGACAGATCAAGAGCTTCCTGCTTTCCGAAGACCAGAACACAGTGGAGCTCAAGGTCTACATCGAACCGACCTACGCCAATCTGGTGCGCAAACACACGCGTTTCTGGAACGCCAGCGGCATCAGCATCGACGCCAATCTGTCCGGGGTAAAAGTGCGCAGTGAGTCCCTGTCCAGCATAGTGGCCGGCGGTATCGCGTTCGCCACTCCGGAAAATCGCAGGGACAGTCCGCCTACCGACCCGAGCCTGCCGTTCCGCCTTTACGAAGATTTCGATGCCGCCCAGGCCGGTATCCGGGTCAAGGTCAAGCTCACCGATTTCGAAGGCCTGCAGGCTGGGCGCACGCCCGTGATGTACAAAGGCATCCAGGTCGGCAGCCTGAAAGCCCTGAAGGTCGACTCCGATCTCACCAGCGCCACCGCCGAACTGACCCTCGATCCACTGGCCGAGGACTATCTGGTCCAGGGCACTCAGTTCTGGACCGTCAAACCCTCGATCTCCCTGGCGGGTATCACGGGGCTCGAGGCCCTGGTGAAAGGTAACTACATCGCCATCCGCCCCGGTGACAAGGGCGCCGCCCCCCAGCGGGAATTTGAAGCTCGGGCCAAGGCGCCTCCCCTGGACCTGCGAGCACCTGGCCTGCATATGGTGCTGTTTACCGACAATCTCGGCTCTCTGGATGTGGGCAGTCCGATTCTCTACAAGCAGGTCAAGGTCGGTTCGGTACAGAGCTACCAGTTCTCCCACACCCGTAAGCAAGTGGTGATCGGTGTTCATATCGAGAAAGAGTACGAGGGGCTGGTCAATGGCTCGACGCGCTTCTGGAACGTCAGTGGCATCACCCTCACGGGCGGCCTCACCGGCGGCATCCAGATCAAGAGTGAGTCGTTGCAAAGCCTGATGGCCGGTGGCATTTCCTTCGAGACACCACAACCCAACGTCCCGCTGAAAAAACGCATCCCGCGCTTCCGTCTGTTCGCTAACCAGGAAGAAGCCGCACAGCGGGGGATCCTGGTGAATATCAAGGTCGATCGTGCCGATGGCTTGCGTGCCGGTACTCCAGTGCGCTTCAAGGGCCTGGATGTAGGCAAGCTGGAAGCGGTGACTCTCAGCGCCGACATGCAGTCAGTGATGCTCAAGGCGCGGATCACCGAAGTGCCCGAGCGTATTGCCCGAGTCGGCAGCCAGTTCTGGGTGGTCAAGCCGGAGCTGGGCCTGATGAAAACTTCGAACCTGGAAACCCTGGTCACCGGTCAATACCTCGAGGTCCAGCCCGCAGCGAAGAACCTGGGCGTGCAAACCAGCTTTGTCGCCTTGCCGCAGCCGCCGGAAGCCAGCGTCCAGGAAGCGGGTCTGAGTCTGGTATTGAGCGCTGCTCGCCGCGGCTCGTTGAAGGTGGGTGTACCCGTGACTTATCGCGAAGTGACAGTGGGCAAGGTTACGGGCTACGAACTGGGACAGACCGCCGATCGGGTACTGATCCATATCCTCATCGAGCCCAAGTATGCGCCACTGATTCGCGGTGGTACGCGCTTCTGGAACAGCAGTGGATTTGGCGTGGACTTTGGTCTGTTCAAGGGCGCCACAGTGCGCACCGAATCCTTGGAAACTCTGATCCAGGGCGGCATTGCATTCGCTACCCCGGATGGCGAGCGCATGGGCAACCCGGCCCGCCCGCAACAGACGTTCCCGCTGTTCGACAAGTTCGAGGATGAATGGCTGACCTGGGCCCCCAAGATCCCCCTGGGCAAATAACCCTCTTGTAGGAGCCGGCTCGCCGGCGAAAAGGTCTTCAAGCGCAGAGGAGGCCTTCGCTGGCAAGCCAGCTCCTACAAAAGCTATCCAATAAAAAGGCCGCACTCGAAAGAGTGCGGCCTTCTTCGTTACAGCGTTAGCAAATCAGACTTCGTCCAGTTCCGCTTCTGCCTCGGCTTCGGGTTCCACGTTCAGAGTCGCTTTGACCTGATCATGACGACGGATGAACTTCCAGTCCGCCTCGTCGATGTAGATACCGTTCGGTCCGCTGCCGCCTTCCAGGTCGATGGCTACCTGGGCCGACACCTGCGGCTTCACACTGGCCAGGATCGGTACGAAGCCCAGCTGCAGGCTGGTTTCCAGCAGCGCCGCCTGGTTGCGTTCGTCGATGTCCGCGGCCTCGTCGAGGTAGTAGGGCAGGCGAATGCGCCCGGCCTGGTCGCGGTCCATCAAGTGCAGCAACAGGTACATGTTGGTCAGCGCCTTGATGGTCATGGTGGTGCCGTTGGACGCCGCGCCATCGATGTCGGTGTGGATCACCGGCTGGCCATTGACCTTGGTGATCTCGAACGCCAGTTCGAACAAGTCCTTCAGGCCCAGCTGGTTGTGGTTGGCTGCTACCAACCGCGCCAGGTACTCCTTGGCCTCTTCGTTCTTGTTGTCCTGCTCGGCGCTCTGACTCAGGTCGAACACCGACAGGGTCTCGCCTTCTTCGTACTGCCCGGCGCTGTGGATGATCTGATCGATGTGCTTGAGGGCTTCCTTGTTCGGCGCCAGGACGATGCGGAAGCTCTGCAGGTTGGACACCTGGCGCTTGTTGATCTCGCGGTTGAACAGCGCCAGCTGGTGTTCCAGGCTGTCGTAGTCGCTGCGGATATTGCGCAGGGTCCGGGCGATATCAGTCACCGCCGCGCGGCGTGCCTTGCCCAGGGTCAGGGCTTCGTCGGTGCGGTGCGCATAGGCGTTGATCAGCAACTGCAGTCGGCGTTCAACGTCATCCTCGCTGTCGAACTTGGCCACGCCCTTGAGGCGCACCTGGGCATACAGCGCCTCGATCTGTCCGTCGACCCGTTGCAGACCCTGCCAGCTGTCCTGGTAGTCGTTGAGCAGTGGCAGCAGGTTGTCCATGGAGTCGTCCACCGGGTCCATGAACGGCGTGCCGAACGGCAGGTCCGCCGGCAGCAACTGACGGCGGCGCAGGGCGTCGTCGAGGGTGCGCTGCTTGGCTTCCATGTCGGCAATCTGCCGGCCCACCAGTTGCAGCTTGGCCGACAGTTGCTGGACGCGTTCGGTGAAGGCGTCACTGGAGCGCTTGAGTTCGTCCTGAGCGGCTTCCATCTGTGCCAGCTGCTCCAGCTTCTCGCCTTCCTCGGCGCTCAGGGTCTGGGCACGGCGGAAGTCTTCCAGGGCCTTCTGCGCATCCAGTACCTGCTGGTACAGGGCTTCGGTCTGGGTCTTGCTCGCGGCGCGGTCGGCAGCCACGGCAGCCTGGGTCTTGAGCTGCTTGAGTTCTTTTTCCAGGCGCTCCTTCTGATCCCGCAGGGCGGCACGGTCAGCCAGGGCCTGCAAGGCTGGCGGCTCGATGTGGGAGATGTCGATGGACAGCCCCGGCACTTCGAAACGCTCGCCCTTGAAGCCATCGAGGATCAGCTCCACGGACTTCACCCACTCGCCGTTGTCGTCCAGGGCAATGCCGTGCTCGCCCAGGGGCAGGCTGAACAGCGCGCTGTTGAACAGACGCATCAGGCGTTCCACGTCCTGTTGGGAGAACTCCTCGCGCAGACGGGCGTAGCTGTTGTTGTCGGCGTGATCGAGCTGTTGCTTGACCGACTTCAGGCGTTTTTCCAGGTCCCGCAGGCGCTCTTCCAGGTCTTCGGCGGAGAACTGCCGGGACTGGGCCAGGGCGCCGGCCAGTTCATCGTGGGCATCCTTGGCCGCCAGCAGTTGCTGTTCCAGGACCTTGACGTCATCCACCAGGGCGAAGCGGTGCTTGAGCACCGACAGCTCGCCGAGCCAGCGCTGGGTGCCGGTGATTTCCCGTTCCAGGCGCATCATTTCCTGGGTGCTGCTGCGTTGGTCGTTTTGCAGCGCGTCCTGCTCGTTGCGGTAGTGCTCGGCCTGGATGGTCAGCTCTTCCTTGCGGGCGCCGGCGTAGTCCGACCAAGTGCCCAGCAGCGAATCCAGCAGTGGCGACAGGCGATGCAGTTTGCCCCGCAGAATGTCCCGCTGCTTCACGCCGTTGGCCAGGGCTTCTACCAGAGGGCCCGCGGCCACCAGGGAGTTGTAGTCTTGCTCCATGCGCCGCACATCGCGGAAGGCTTCGTCGCAGGCGGCGATGTAGTCGACGCTACCAGAGCGCAAGCTGTGCTCGAAGGCATCGAGGAACAGCTGCTTGAGCTTGGCCGCGGTGATCTCGCGCATGTGCAGCAGGTTGATGAACAGCGCACGGAAGGTCTTCAGGCTCTGTTCACTGGTGGAGCGCAGCGGGATCAGGGTCAGGTCCAGGGGGATCGACGTATGGCCGCCCACCAGTAGACGGCGCAGTTCATCCGGCTTGAGTTCATAGGCCTTCAGGCCCTGGCGCTCCAGGTTGGTGAACAGCTCTTTCTGCCGCAGGCAGGTGTCGTCCTTCTGGTAATGCGCCAGGTCCAGCTGTCCGGCGTAGGCGAAGAACTGGTGGCCGAAACCGCCGCCCGGACCGCGCCCGACCACGCCAATCACATGAGGGCCGTGGGGCAGCGAGACTTCCACCAGGATGTAACTGGTGTCCGAGGCGAAGTAGAAGCGCCGGGATTGCTCCAGGCTGTACTTGCCGAAGCTCATGTCCGACATGCGCGCCAGAATCGGGAATTGCAGGGCGTTGATCGACGCCGACTTGCCCAGGTTGTTGGCCCCGTAGACCGACAGCGGCTCTTCCAGGGGGAACAGGCCAAGGCTGTAGCCGGCGGTGTTCAGTAGGGCAAAACGGCGGATGCCGTAGCGTTCCTTGCTCATGCGTCGAGCTCCTGTTCTTCGGCGATGGCCCGGGCCAGCGCGTCTTCTTCACTTTCTTCGGACTCGTCGAATTCGCTCAGGTCCAGCGGGTCATCGGTCTGCAGCAGTTTCTCGTCGCTGTCGTTGTCCACCAGCACCGGGGTCGGCAACGGCAGCACGCTGTGCAGGCTGGCGGCCAGGTCACGGTCCTGCTGCACCGACAGGCAGACATCGAGGAAGCGGTGCATCGGTGGCAGGAAGCGGTAGATCCCCGGCTCCTCGGCGGCAAAACCCAGCTGGGTCATGCGGCGCATGATTTTCTCTTCCAGCTCTTCCTGGGTCTGTACTTCGGCCTGGATAAACAGGTCGCGGTACTTTTCCAGCAGCGAGGGCAGTTCGTCACGGCCCAGGCTGCCACCATCGAGCACGGCGATCGGGTCGCGACCCTGGTCGGCCAGGTGCTCCACCAGGATGAAGGTGAACAGCGCCAGGCGCTGGGCGGTCTTGTTCACCTGGGCGGCGGCGTTGTCGGGGACAAAGTAGTAGAAGCCGCGGGTATCGCACACCAGCTCGAAGCCCAGGGCCTTGAACAGGGTGCGGTACTGGTCCTGGAAGTTCGACAGTTGGGCGTACAGCTCCGGGTCGCGGCGGCTGACGTGATAACCCTTGAACAGCTCGCGAAAGATCGGCGCCAGCTGGGACAGTTCGGAAAGATCAAGATGCATTGGCGTTGCTCGCAGAATGCTCGGCGGCGTCATCGCGGGCCGAGAGCAGGGCGAAGGAGCGCAGGCTGACCTGGTGCTCCTGGGTGTGGTAATCGCGACGTTCGAGGCGCTCGCGCTTGAAGCGTTTTTCCCGGGACAGGCGGGAGAACCAGTACAGCAATTCGTCGGTGGCGCCATCCGGCTCCTGGTCCAGCAGCCAGCTCATCAGGTCCGGCATCGGCAGAGCGTCTTCGCAGCGCTCGAGCATTTCCCGGACCGTGCGCGGCGCCTTGGGGGCCACGCCCTTGTGGGTCTTGTGGGCCTTGGGGAAACGCGCCGGCTTGGGTTCGAAGCGGGCCAGGGCGTAGACATAGGCTTCCACCTGGCCGGAGCTGCCGAGAAAGGTGCTTTGCGGACGGGTGAACATCGGCATGGCGGCCTGAGGCACCGCGTCGATGCCCTTGCGCCGGATCGCCGACAGGGCCAGCGCTGCACCGCGGGTCACGGCGTTGTGGCGGCGGGCTTCCTCACGCAGCGGCAGCAGCAGTTCCCGGGCGTGGCGCAGGGTCAGCTGGGCGCTGGTCTGCATTTCCAGGATGCGCGCGTGGGTGCGCAACAGCATGTCGTCGTCCACCAGGTGGCCCAGGCGCTGTTGCTCGGTGAGCATGCGCAGCAGGACGTTCTCCACCTTGCGCACGCCCTGTTCGAAGGCGCCGTCGGCGTTCACCAGCTGGATCATCGGCTCGACGTATTCGTCCCAGGTGGCCAGCACCTCGGCGTAGCGCTGGCGCAGGGGGATCTGCCGGTCGCTGGTCTTGGCCCGTTCGGCCACGGCCACCAGGGCCTGTTCGTCGTTGGCGAGCTTCTTCAGGACATCGCGCACGCGCATGTCCAGCAGCCGCAACTGACGAGCCAGGTCGTTGCCGTCGCGCACGTCGAAGGCGTCCTGGATGTAACCGGCCAGGCGCTCCAGGTGGCGCAGGTAGGCTTCGATCTCCAGGCACAGGCCCAGGCGGTGTTCACGGCGCAGGTAGGCGAGGAAGTCGTGGATCTGCGCATTGAGCTCGAAACGGTTCGGGCTTTTCGCCACCGGGACCAGGATGTCCAGGCGTATCCATACGTCCAGCAGGTGGGTGATGTCCTGGGGCGTGCTGTCCAGTTGTTGGGCAGACAGCTGTGAACGCAGTTCGGCAAGACTCAGGGTGCCTTGGTCGAAGTGCTCGCACAGCGGCTCCAGAAGTGCCCAGTGTTCGGCGAGGGCGCGCAAGACGCGCTTGGGTTCGATCATCGGAATGGCCGGCTGGTTGGCAATGAAAAGCGGCGATTGTACTGCATCAGGGGGCTGACGATTCACCCCCAGGTCCAGGTATGAGACGGACAGTCGCTTTTGTGGGCAATCAACAGCAGGCGATCTTTGGCGAAGGACGGTAGAATCCCCCACCTCAGTTATCCACAAGTGGCCGACCTTTGCTTATCGAGTCCCGTCGTCGCGCTTATCTGTCCGCCATGCAGGTGGTCAGTTGGCTGCCGCGCAGCGAATTGCCCTTTGCCGCCCCTTCGCGCCCCGAGTTGCTGGCCCTGCCGGAACCGGAGCTTGCGGCGCCGCCTGCCCCTGTGGTCGAGGCCAAAGCCCCGGCGGCGCCAGCGGCAAGGACCAGCGAGCGACCGAAAATCGAAGTGCCGCGGCCATCCGCCACGCCCGCGCGCTTGGCCAGCAAGCCCGTGGTCGAAGGCGAAGAAGCCCCGGCCCCGGTGGTCAAGGCGCCGGTGGTACCGCCGCCGCGCTTTGCCCTGCAACTGCTGCGAGCCGGCCGTTGCCTGCTGCTGGTGGAGTTACCCACAGGGGAAGCCTTTCAGAGCCGCGATCCGGCCTATCTGCTGCTCAAGGATATGTTGCGCGCCGCCGGCCTGCCGGACAGCCCGCAGATCCTTGCCGAGCCCGTGCGCTGGCCGATGCTGACCCGAGGTCACCTCGACCAGGGCCCGGAAGCCGCCCGGGACTTCGTCCAGGCCTTTGTCGGTGTGCGAATCGAAGAAGAGCCCTGCGTCTGCCTGTGGCTGATCGGTCTGCCGGCGGTACGTTTCGCCGGGGAAGCCAACGCTGAATCCTACAACCGCGAACTTCAGGTCGAAGGCCTGGGTTCGGCCTGGGCCTTGCCCGGCCTGGAACTATTAATGGAAGAGCCACAGCGTAAGGCTGATGTCTGGCAAGCCATGCGTCGATTGATGACGCGCTGGAAAAGCACTGATGAGCAAAATGACCAATGAGTGACGCGTTGACCTTCCGCCTGGCCACCGAAGCGGACCTGGATGCCATCCTGAAAATCGAATATGCGGCGTTCAGCCATCCCTGGACCCGGGGCATTTTCATGGATGCCTTCAAGTCCTACGAAGTCTGGCTGATGTTCGAAGGCAGCCAGCAAGTGGGCCACGGGGTGATCCAGGTGATCATCGATGAGGCCCATTTGCTGAACATCACCGTCAAGCCGGAAAGCCAGGGCCGTGGCCTGGGTCTGCGACTCCTTGAAGAGCTGATGAAGCGTGCCTACCAGAAGGACGCGCGCGAATGCTTCCTCGAAGTGCGTTCCAGCAATCAGACCGCTTATCGGCTGTACGAGCGTTATGGCTTCAATGAAGTGGGGCGCCGCCGCGACTATTACCCGGCAGTGGGTGGCCGCGAAGACGCCCTGGTGATGGCCTGCACCCTGGTCGACTGAGCCTTAAACCAGCACGCGGGCAGCTGTAGGAGCTGGCTTGCCAGCGAAGGCGCCATACCGGGCGATGCATGGCTTGAGGGCCTCTTCGCCGGCAAGCCGGCTCCTACGGG
Source organism: Pseudomonas sp. E1BtOHC1 (assembly GCF_058744285.1). Classification (NCBI taxonomy): domain Bacteria; kingdom Pseudomonadati; phylum Pseudomonadota; class Gammaproteobacteria; order Pseudomonadales; family Pseudomonadaceae; genus Pseudomonas; species Pseudomonas sp. E1BtOHC1. The sequence goes on along the minus strand of NZ_CP196023.1, from coordinate 6,779,025 downwards.
AGATGGCGTCATTAAATGTGGCGCCGGGCTCAGGGTTTGCCATCCAGCGGGTCGCGGCGCGCAAGTTCGGCTTCATCCAGACCAGCGCCGCCACCAATGTCTGCGCCATCGACAATACTCAGATCCCAGTCCGCCGGTTTATCGGCTCCGGCTTCCCGGGCGGAACGGGCTCCATCCTCACGGATCAGGGTTTCCGGACTCAGGTCATCGTCGCTGGAGCCGTCGCTGGTGAGGCTGGCGCTGCTTCTGGCGGCAGGTTCGTCGTCATCGAAATGCAGCTCCTCCAGGGAGCCCATGCGGTCCTGATCATCGTCGATGGGGGCGGGCTGGGGAGCGGCGTAGGGGCGTCGTGATTCAGTCATGGCGATTCCTCATACTTTGGGGGCTTGAAGGGTGGACCCCAGTAGCCCGCTGAAGATTCCCCGCAAGGAATAGCCGGTATCTGTAGCAACACGCGTGACCCCGGCAGGCGGTCGTCTGTCAAAGCAGCGCATCATTCTTGAGGCTTCACAGCATGAACGAACTACAAGATCTGATTGATAACAACGAGCGTTGGGCCGAGGCGATCAAGCAGGAAGATCCGGACTTCTTCTCCAAGCTGGCTCGCCAGCAGACTCCGGAATACCTGTGGATCGGCTGTTCGGACGCGCGGGTGCCGGCCAACGAGATCGTCGGCATGTTGCCGGGTGACCTGTTTGTGCACCGTAACGTGGCCAACGTGGTGCTGCACACCGACCTCAATTGCCTGTCGGTGATCCAGTACGCCGTGGACGTACTCAAGGTCAAGCACATCCTGGTCACCGGCCATTATGGTTGTGGCGGTGTGCGTGCCTCGATGCAGGATCGCCAGTTTGGCCTGATCGATGGCTGGCTGCGTTCCATCCGCGACCTGTACTACGAGCACCGTGAGGCGCTGGGGCAATTGGCCACGGAAGAAGAGCGGGTCGACCGTCTCTGCGAGTTGAACGTGATCCAGCAGGTGGCCAACGTCGGCCACACCAGCATCGTGCAGAACGCCTGGCATCGTGGGCAGAGCCTGTCGATCCACGGTTGCATTTACGGGATCAAGGACGGTCGCTGGAAGAGTCTGAACGCGACCATCAGCGGTTTCGAGCAACTGCCACCGCAATATCGCCTGCGTCCCCTCGGCGCTGTCTGAGCGCTGGCTGGCCGCTGCGTCGAAAGCGCAGCGGCCAGCGGCGGACTTCAGATGTGCGGTACCTCGGTGCTTGGCGCCGGGGCCGGCGCCTTGAGCTGGTTGAGTTGAGTCTTGACCGGCGTGCTGGTGCATTTGGCCGCGGCCTGTTGCTCGGTCAGCTTGCGTACCGAGGTGTAGAACAACTCGCAGGTCTGGACTTTCTGCGTCACTTGCCAGGTCTGGGTGCAACGGCTGAGCAGGGTGCTCGGGTCCGTCCCCGGCTTGCTGCCCATACCGGCCTGCCAGCAGGCCGCACTCAAATCCTGTCCCATGACTTTCAGCCCTGCGGCGTCGGCCTTGGCCTCGTCGTTGTCATAGTTGTCCGGGTCCGCTGCGTACCAGATGTAGCTCGGGTGGTTGGAGCCCAGTACCGGCACCTTCACGCCTTCGCTGGGGCTGATCTGCGCCAGGCCCAGCACATTCACCGTGACCCCGTACTGCTGCTTGAGCCAATTGCGCACCGGTGCGCCGAAAGCCACCATCGGCAGGGCTGCGCCGCTGGCGTTCTGGCTGACCTGCTTGACCATGGTGGTCTGGTAGCTGTTGAAGTAGCTGTAGACCCCTTCCAGGTCCTTGCCGGCACTCGATGGCGCAGCGATCGGTGCGATGTCGACAATGGTCTGGTACGCCGGCGTCTGCTCGGCGGCAATGCCGTTGACGGTGAGCAGGGTGGCCCAGCGGTCGGTGGTGGCCGACTCCAGATAGTCCTGGGCCTGGGTCAATGAATAGTCCGGCGGGAAGTGCAGCAGCTCGACGCTCTTGCGGTTTTCCAGGGCCATGCCCAGAGGCAGGAACAGGTACCAGCTGTAGGCCCATTTGCCATCGGCATTGAGCTGGCTGGCGCCCTTGTAGGCCAGGTCGCCGGCATCCAGCAGGGCGCTCAAGGGCTTGTCGTAGCCCTCCGGCACCCCGCTGATGGAGGCCAGGACCTTGTCGCCGGCGGTCTTGACGCTGACTTTTGCAGCGCTATAGCCGTCACGCTGCACGCTCTGGGTCAGGTAGTGAGCCACCGTCTCTTCCAGGGTCCAGTTGCGATAGCAGATGACATTGCAGTTGTTGGGGTAGGCGAAGAGCTGGGTGACGCGCTGGGGACTGCCCAGATCGACCTCGACATCGGCCTGGGCCGTCGTGCTCAGGGCTGCGGCCGCCAGGGCCAGGGGGATTCCTGCGAATTTGAACATGCTCAGATCCTTTTCAGCGTGAACCCCTTCGAAGGGGGCAAGACATACTGAAACAGCCCGGCGCGCAGAAGAAGCCAGGAGCAAAAAAATATCCGCGGCTCCCAGCTGCTCGGGGCTCAGCCCGGGATCAGGCGCGTCCAGGGGAATCCGGGGGCATGGATCTGGCAGGCACGGATGAGCACCACCATGAACAGCAGGTAGACCGGCTGCCAGGGGCTGAAATGATTCCAGTGCAAGGCGCCCAGCCAGGGACTGCGAGCACAGAACTCCGGGTCCGGCTGGCCGATGCGTCGTGCATGCAGCAGGCCGATCAGGGTAAAGCCCAGGTAGGCCAGTACGCCTAGCAACCCCAGCCAGAAGCCGAAAAAACCCAGCATCAGCACTTGCGGCACGCCATGGCGCAGCACCAGCCAGTGCTGGTGCGGGTTCAGGCGCCTGGGCACCAGGCGGTCGCTCAGCCACAGGTCGATGGCCAGCAGGTGGGCGATAGCGGGGACCCAGTTGCTAAGCAAGACCAGCCCGAACATCGTCAGGGCTACACCACAGAGCAGCCCCAGCATCACCGCCGCTACCGGGTCATGTCGCGGCAGGTTAATGAAGAACAGGCACAGCGCCAGGCAGGTGGCCAGCCCCGACCTGATCCAGTTATCCACACCCAGTGGGCGAGGCATCAGTTCTTGCCAGAAAAACACGTCGCTGCGGGGCAGGCGCTTCAGGAGTTCGGGGAAACGTGAGGCCAGGGTGTTCGACAACTCCATGCAGGCTTGCCAGTGCTCGTCCTCGAACTCCCGCGCCAGGGCCACCTGGCGCCGGCGCGGCAAGGGGTTCAGCAGCAGGCGCGCAGCGGCGATGTGCGGGGTCGCCGCGCCGGTTTTTCCGGCGTTGGCCACCAGGTTCTGATAGAACGCCTCCTGGCGGCAGCGCTCGATCAGCGACTGCCAGATCCACGCCGGTTCGGGGGTGTTGCCGCGGCTTTCGTCCCAGCCGAACAACTGGCACACCCGGTCGAACAAGGGCACCTGCCAGGATTGCTGCTGGAGCAACTGCAGCATTTCATGCTGCCAGTTCTGGCGATGGTCGAAGATCCGCAGCCAGGGTTGTGCGCAGTAGTTTGTCAGGCGTTCGAGGAAGGCCCGTTCCTGGCCTGCCTGCAACAACTCCTCCAGCGTCCGCCGGTATTCCTGCAACAGAGTCTTCACCAGGAAGGCTTCCTGCCAGGCTTCCATCGATGGGCGCTGCCAGGGCGTCAGCCAGTCCAGATGCTCGGCGGTCCAGGCGAGGATCGCTGCGTATTGCTCTGGGTGTGCGCAACAGGACACCAGCAGGCGTTGTAGGAAGTCCTCCTCGCATGCTTGCTGCTGAGCCTGTTGCCAGCGCTCTGCCAGGTTTTCGACGCTCAGTCCCTTGAGCAGCGGTAATGCGGCAGAGGCGGGGGCGAGCGTTGGGACGGGCTCGGCTGGGGCTGGCGGGACCCAGTCCGGCAGCGGCTCGACGGACAGCGGGTAGCCCTCGGTCAGGCCGGCCCAGGACTGTGCCTGGACAGGTAGCAGCGGTGCTGGCGCTGGTTCCGGCAGCCCCAGTTCCACCAGGCTGGCCCATTGCTGCAGGTTGTCCGGGGGCGCTGTGTTCGCGGGGGCGGTCTGGGCCTCGGCAACCTCGTCCTCGATCTCGGCCCGCCAGCGGGCCAGCTGCAAGGCGCGCTCATAGGCTTCGCGCAGGCGCTGAAAGCCTTCGGCATCCTCGTCCGGGCGGGTGATCTTCAACTGCCGGGCATAGCTGCGCTTGATGCTGCGCTCATCGGCATCGTCCGGCAGTTCCAGCAGGGCCCAGCAATCCATGTCGCTGCTCCTCAGTGCCAGTGGCCATTTTCCAGGCGTTGCAGTTGTTCGTTGAGCTGGCTGCGCACTTCGCGGATCTTGCGCTCGTCCTGGGTCTCCAGCACTTGCTGGAATTGCCCGGCCCAATAGCCGATCTGTTCGCGCGTGTCCCCCAGGCTTTCCTGATACAGGCGTTCCAGGCGGGCGCTGAGCAGGGTGTTGGCCTGCTGGTCGCGGGGGTGAATCTTCAACTGCGCCAGGGCCTTGAGGCGCTCCTGGATTTCCTCCGGGGTCAGTACGCCGGGGTTGTTCTCGATCACCAGAGAGTGGCTTTCACCGGTCAGGGGAATGCTCACCTGGGCTTCCAGCAAGCCGTTGATGTCGTAGGTGAAGCGCACGTCCAGTGACACTTCGCCGGCCGGGCGCTTGGGCACGCTGATCTCCAGCTGGCCCAGGGCGACGTTGTCGCGCACCAGCCGGCTCTCGCCCTGGAAGATCTTCAGCAGCACCTGTTCCTGATTGTCGTGCAGGGTTTGTACGGTCTTGACCCGGCTCACCGGCACCACGCTGTTGCGCTCGATGATCGGCAGGTAGTGCCCGCTCTCGATCTGGTTGCCGTACTGCTGCGAGGTCTCGATGCCCAGGGTGTAAGAGCAGACGTCGGTCAGCACCACTTCTTCCAGGGCCGCGGACCGTGCCTTGAGGGCCGCCTGGACCGCCGCGCCCTGGGCCACTACCTGGTCGGGGTCGAGGCTGATGGAGGGAAAGCGCCCGAACAGCCCGGCCGCCAGCTTGCGCACCAGGGGCATGCGGGTGGCGCCGCCCACCAGGAGGATCTCATCCAGGTCGCTGACACGGATTCGCGCATCGCGCAGGGCGCGTTCGATGGGCGCCCGCAGGCGCTCCAGCAACGGCGTATAGAGATTGGCCAGTTGCGCCTGGGTAATGGTCTGGGTCCATTGCCGGCCGTCGACCCGCAAGCTGAACTCGGCGCTGGGTTCCTGGCCCAGGGCGCGCCGCACCCGCTCGGCTTCCCGGCGCAGGGCCTGGAGCACGCTCTGACGTTCGGGAAAGTCCGCCGCCTGGCCTTGCTGTTCGATGAAGTGCTCCAGCAGCAGGCTGTCGAAGTCCTCACCGCCGAGGAAGTTGTCGCCGGCGCTGGCACGGACCTCCATGACTCCGTCGAACAGTTCCAGGATCGACACGTCGAAGGTGCCGCCGCCGAGGTCGAAGACCAGAAACGAGGTTTCCTTGTCGCGCTGGTGCAGGCCGTAGGCCAGGGCAGCGGCGGTGGGTTCGTTGATCAGTTTTTCCACCTTGAGCCCGGCCAGTTCGCCGGCGATCCGCGTGGCCTTGCGCTGGGCGTCGCTGAAATAGGCCGGCACGCTGATCACCGCCTCTTCCACCGGCTCGCCGTAGGCGCGCTCGACATCTTCCTTGAGGCTTTTGAGTACCAGCGCCGAAAGCTCTTCCGGGCGGTAGGTCCGATCCCCCAGGCGCACTTCGGTGGCGCTGCCCATGTAGCGCTTGAACAGCGCGGTGGTCTGCTGCGGGTGAGTGTGCAGGCGCTCCTTGGCGGCTTGCCCCACCAGGATCCGGCCTTCGTCGTCGAGGCCCACCACGCTGGGGGTGAGCAATTGGCCCAGGGCGTTGGGCACCAGCTCGCTGGCGGTGTCGCGCCAGACCGCCACCAGACTGTTGGTGGTCCCCAGGTCGATGCCTACGATCATGACGACGAACTCCCTTTGCAATCGGAAAACTGATGAAACAAATAAGTGGCGCGCAGGATATTACCCGTCGGGTGGATGGGTAAAGTGCGTGATATTAGATGGCTATCATTGGCGCCGGTGCCGCAGCGCCGAAGCGGGTCTTGAGCTTCGGTTCTGCGGTGGTTGGCGGGCCCGTTGCGGGCCCCGCCGGGGTCAGACTTTGAAGTGCAGGGCGTTGGTCAGGTCGCCCATGGGTTTCTGGCCCCGGGCAAGCATGGCGTCATCACGCTCCTTGATGCCGTCCAGGGTCTCCAGTTGGAATACCCGGGTGATCAGCCGCAGGATCGAGGCGGTGTCATACACCGTGTGATCCACCGTGCCCTTGCGAGCGAACGGTGACACCACCAGGGCTGGAATCCGCGTGCCCGGGCCCCAGCGATCGCCCTGGGGCGGCGCCACGTGGTCCCACCAACCGCCGTTTTCGTCGACGGTGACGATCACCACCATGTTTTTCCATTGCGGGCTCTCGCGCAGCACTTTCAGCGCCCGGTCGATATGCCGGTCGCCGGCGGCCACGTCGGCATAACCGGCGTGCAGGTTGAGGTTGCCCTGGGGTTTGTAGAAGGTCACCGCCGGCAGCTTGCCGGCCTCGGCGTCGGCGAAGAACTTGTTGGTGCTCGACTCGTCCCCCAGGCCGCCGTCGCGCAGGCGCTTGGCACGTTCGGCTGGATTCTCCGGCCCCTGGCGCACGAAGTAGTTGAACGGCTGGTGGTGGTACTGGAAGTTGGGGATCTTGGGAATCCCGCCGGAATCCTTGAACTGCTCCAGGGTCGCCTGCCAGGCGCCGCCGTACCAGGCCCAGTCGACGTTCTTCTTCGACAGCTTGTCGCCGATGTGCTCGTGGGTTTGTGGCACCAGCACGCTGGGCAGGTCGGGCTTGGCGTAGTCCGGGCGCTCCGGATCGCGGATCCAGGTCGGCCAGTAGGGCGGGGCCATGGTATTGACCGCGTAACCGTCCGGGGTCAGGGCGCTGGGACCGAACTGTGGCGCACCTTCCATGGCACTGGCCGGGGATTTGTCCAGGGGCTTGAGGCGAGTGCCCTTGGGGTCGTCGCCCTGCAAGGTGGCGATCTGCGACTTGGCCACCGAGTTGGCGGCATCGGGGTAGAACGGCACCTTGGCGCTGATCAGGTACTGGTGGTTGAGGAACGAGCCACCGAAAGCTCCCTGGAAGAAGTTGTCACAGAGCACGAACTCCCGCGCCACATCCCACAGACGCAGGGAGTAACGGGTCTGGGCGTAGTGGCCCATGGTCAGGGCGCCGGAGTCGGCCCAGGCCACGAAGCCATCGTTCTTGCCACCGTTGATCTGCATCTGGTTCTGGTAGAACACGTGCCACAGGTCGCGGGTCACCAGGCCCAGAGGCAGGTCCTCGCCGCTCGGGCCCTTGAGGGCGAACGGCGCATTGGGCAGGTTTTCCTGGAACTGGGTTTCCACCGGGTAGGTAATGCCATCCAGGGTTTGTGGGCCAACCTGGAGAATGCCACCCCAGATCGGTGGCAGTTTCGACAGTAGGCTGCCATCGCGGTCCCGTTGCTGGAACGCTTCGGGCTTGAGGGCCGATAGCGGTTTTTCCACGCCGGGGAAGTTGGCGAACAGGTTGTTGAAGCTGCGGTTCTCGGCGAACAGCACCACCACGTTCTTGACCTGATCACGCAGCGCCTTGTCCAGCTCAGTGGGGGACAGCGGGCGCTCATCCGGTTGGCCTGCGGGTTCGCCGGATTTGCTGCAAGCGCTCAGGGTGGCGCCGACCCCAAGAACGGCAACGCCGCCAAGGAAGCGGCGGCGGCTGGTGTCGGTGGGGTGGTCGGTGTTGGTTTCGGCGGTGTCGCGCTGGTCGGTATCGTCGCTCATGTCGGCTCCTTGCACGTCGATCTGAAAAATTCGTTACAAACTATTTCGGTCGCACGGTAACAACCGAATATGACGCAAAGACTACAGGAATGCTTCAAGAGTCCACTGCGATGAGCGGTGAAAAGTCTGAAATCCGTGTCGACAAAGACTTATCCACAGGCCCGCTCCGCTACGACGGAGCGGGCTCGGGGTGCCCTCAGGGAATCACGGGCGGCAAGTAGGCCAAGGTGGTGCCCAGGGCCCAGAGCAGGGCCAGCACCAGGGGGGTGTGCACCAGCAACTGGACGAAGGAGAAACCGATCAGGTCCCGGGCCTTCAAGCCCAGCACTCCCAGCAACGGCAGCATGTAGAAGGGGTTGATCAGGTTCGGCAAGGCCTCGGCAGCGTTGTAGATCTGCACCGCCCAACCCAGGTGGTATTGCAGGTCATTGGCCACCTGCATCACATAGGGCGCCTCGATGATCCACTTGCCGCCGCCCGACGGAATGAAGAAGCCCAGCACCGCCGAGTACAGGCCCATCAGCAGGGCGTAGGTGTCGTGGGAGGCGATCTGCACGAAGAAGGTCGAGATGTGGTGGGCCAGGGTCTGGCCGTCCACACCCTTGACCACGGTCATCAGCGCGGCAATGGAGCCGTACAACGGGAACTGGATCAGCACCCCGGTGGTGGTGGGCACCGCGCGGGCCACTGCATCGAGGAAGCTGCGGGGCCGCCAGTGCAACAGGGCGCCGGCCATCAGGAACAGGAAGTTGTAGGTGTTGAGCCCGGAGATCGCGGTGATCGCCGGTTTGGTGGCGAACTCGTGATACAGCCAGCCGGCGGCCAGCAGCGCCAGGAGAATGGTCAGCAACGGGCTGTACTCCAGCCACTCGCCGGGACGGGTACGGGGCTGAGGCTTGGGCATGCTGAAGCTCGGGTCGACGCCACAGGCCTGGGCATCGCGGGCACTGTTTGGCCCCGGAGCTGTGGCGTAGGCGACGATCAGCGAGACGACGATCAAGGCCAGCAGCATCACCCCCGACTGCCAGAGAAAGATGGTCTGGGTGAAGGGAATCACCCCGGTGATGGCCAGGATCGATGGCGGCAGGCTGCCGGGGTTGGCCTGCAACTGTGCGGCCGAGGACGACAGGCCCAGGGCCCAGACAGCGCCCAGGCCCAGGTAGGCGGCCGCACCGGCCGCGCGGTAGTCCATGCGCAGTTCGGTGCGCCGGGCCAGGGCCCGTACCAGCAGGCCGCCGAACACCAGGGACAGGCCCCAGTTGAGCAGGGACGCGACCATGGAAATCAGCGCCACCCAGGCCACTGCCGAACGGCCGTTCTTGGGAATGCGTGCCAGCTTGTCGATCAGCTTCACCGCCGGCGGCGAACTGGCCACCACATAACCGCCGATGACCACGAAGGCCATCTGCATGGTGAAGGGAATCAGGCTCCAGAAGCCGTCACCGAAGGCCATGGCGGCATCGGTGGGCCTGGCGCCCATGGCCAGGGTGGCCAGGGCTACGATGATCACCGCCAGTGCGGCGAACACCCAGGAGTCGGGGAACCAGCGTTCGGCCCAGTTCGAACAGCGCAGGGCAAAGCGGGCGGAGCGGCTATCTTGAATATCAGCGGCCACGGAAATACCTCGGATTTCTTATGTTTATCAGGAGGTCGGCCGCCCCAGGCAGAGGCGGCCGAGAACTGTGCAAGAATGCGGCAATTGCCACGGACTGCAAAGGACTGAACGTCGATGTCATTTTCCCCTGAAGAACGCGCCGCACTGCTCAAGGTCAAGGGTGTCGGGCCTACCGTGGTGGGTCGCCTGGAGCAATTGGGGATCATTTCCCTGAGCCAGCTGGCCGCCGCCGATGCCCTGGATATCGTTACCCAGGCTTCGGCCCTGGTGGGGTCCAGCTGCTGGAAAAACAGCCCCCAGGCCCGCGCCGCGATCCAGGCCGCCATCGCCATGGCCAAGGGCAACTGAAGGCGTGAGCCGCGATCAGCCCTTCGCCTATCAGGCGGTGTATCGCTACCTGTTGCAGTGGCTCGACAGCGTTGCCAGCGATCAGGAGCAGCGCCTGCCGTCCTTGCGGGAGCTGGCGCTGCGCTTGAAGGTTTCCCTGTCCACCACCAAATACGCCTACGCCCTGCTTGAGGACGAGGGGCGCATTTGCTCGCGTCCGCGCCAGGGTTACTTCACCCGGGTGAAGGCCGGCGCACTTCTGCCCGTGGCTGGCCCCGCCTTGCTTGACGACCTCTATGCCCATGCCCGCCAGCCTGGGCGCCTGGCACTGTGCAGCGACGCCCCGGCAATGCTGCTGTCCCTGGAGCAACCGTTGCTGATGACCGAGCGCGAACTGGCGCGCCAGTACCCGCGAACCCAGGCGCCGCTGTACCAGCCCTTGGGCGAGCAGGAACTGCGCAGCGAGCTGGCCCGGCGCTACACCCGCTCCACCTGCGATTACTGGCAGGCCGACCAGGTGTTTCTAGGGGCGGATATGCGCAGTGTGCTGGAGTTGTCCTTGCAGGCGCTGGACCTGGGCGGCGGCGTGGCCCTGGTGGAGTCTCCCTGTTCCTGGGCGGTGCTGCGGCAACTGCGGGCCGCGCGCCTGCGGATCATCGAACTGCCGCTCAATGCCGCCGGCTGCTTCGACTTGCAACAGGTGCAGGTGTTGCTCAAGCACGAGCCGGTGCGCCTGGCCGTGCTCTCCTCGACGGTGAACATCCCCCACGGCAGCCTGATGCCCGCCGCTGACAAACAGCAGCTGTGTCGCTGGTTTGCCGAACGGGGGATCTGGCTGCTGGAGAACGACAACTATGGTGAATTCAGCTTTGTCCCCGAGGCTGCCCGTTATCGGGATTTCGCCGATCCCGAGCGCCTGCTGGTGTTTGCCAGCCTGGACAAGGCCATAGGGGCCGAAGCGCCCTTCAGTTATGTGTTGAATCGTAGCCTGGGCCCGCAGCTGCATCGGCAGTTTCTCGAGCGCTCCTTCCGGCTTTCACCGATCCGCCAGAAAGCCGTGGCCCGTCTGTTCAGCTCCGGGCGCATCGACCAGCACCTGCACAAGCTGCGGGGCATGCTGCAACAGCGCATGCACCAGTTGCGCCAGTTGCTGGCGGAGCAGGCCGGGGCGCAATTGTTCGCGCCGATCCCGGCCGGCGGTGCCACCTTGTGGGTCGAAGCACGCCGGCCTGTGGCAATGACCCGGGTGTACGAACAACTGCTGGCCCAGGGCATCGTGATCGCCCCGGGAACCATCTTCAGCCAGCAAGGCCTGTGGCAGCATCACTTGCGCCTGAGCTACACCCTGGATTGGAGCAAGGACATCGCCGGAGCCCTGGGCCAGTTGGCCCAGGCACTGGATCAGGCGTCCTGAGCCACCCCATAGCAGTGCCGCGCCTCGGGGAAGACACCGTCCCGAACTTCCGCCGCGAAGCGTTCGCAGGCCTGGCCGATCAGGGCGCCGGCATCGGCGTATTGCTTGACGAAACGGGGCACTTGCGGCCCCCCGAGCCCCAGCAGGTCCTCGGTTACCAGCACCTGGCCATCGCAGGCCGGTGAGGCGCCGATGCCAATGGTGGGCATCGACGAAAACTCGCTGATGCGCCGCGCCAGGGGTTCCGCGATCCCCTCCAGCAACAGACTGAAAGCGCCGGCGTCCAAGTGAGCGCGGGCATCCGCCTCGATCTTGCGAGCCGCCTCGTCATCGAGTCCCTGGGCCTTGAAGCCGCCCATCTGATTGACGTATTGCGGCATCAGGCCGATATGCGCCATCACCGGAATCCCGCGTTGCACCAGGAATTCCACGGTCGGCGCCAGGGCCTTGCCGCCCTCCAGCTTGAGTGCGTCGCAGCCGGTGCGCGCCATGACCTCGGCGCAGTTGCGGTAGGCCTGTTGCGCAGATTCCTGGTAACTGCCGAAGGGCATGTCGGCGATCACGCAGGCCAGACGGCTGCCGGCGACTACGGCGCGGGTGTGGGCGATGATTTCCGTCAGGCTCATGTCCAGGGTCGAAGTGCGACCGTAGCCGACCATGGCCGTGGAATCGCCGATCAGGATGAAGTCCACGTAAGGGTCCATCAGCCGTGCCATGTGGCTGGTGTAGGCGGTGAGGGAGACGATCTTCTGCCGGCCTTTCATGGCCACCAGTTGCGGGACGCTCAGACGGCGGGTGCGGGTATGCATGCTCATGACGACTTTCCTGGTTCTGCTGGGGTTGGAAAGTGCTCGATTATTGGCTCGGCGCCCGGGCATTCAATACACAGAGAACCGCGGAAAACCGACCCAGGACCCGCAACGGGTTGTTCACCGGATCTTTTGCGTAGACCATGGCGCCTTCGCTTTGGACTGCCACCCGAGTTGCCTTTATGACCCCTTCCACAGAATCGTCGCCGGCGCGCTTTTCCCGCTCCGACTACAAGACCCTGGGCCTGGCCGCCCTGGGCGGTGCCCTGGAAATCTACGACTTCATCATCTTCGTATTTTTCGCCCTGACCCTGAGTCAGCTGTTCTTTCCTCCAGAAATGCCTGAATGGCTGCGCCTGCTGCAAAGCTTCGGGATCTTTGTCACCGGCTATCTGGCCCGGCCGTTGGGGGGCATTCTCATGGCCCACTTCGCCGACCGGCTGGGGCGCAAGAAGGTCTTCAGCCTGAGCATCCTGATGATGGCGCTGCCTTGCCTGCTGATCGGCATCATGCCCACCTATGCCCAGATCGGTTACTTCGCGCCCTTGCTGCTGTTGGCCCTGCGCGTGCTGCAAGGCGCCGCGGTGGGGGGTGAAGTGCCCAGCGCCTGGGTGTTCGTCGCCGAGCACGCGCCCCGGGCCCATCGCGGTTATGCCCTGGGCTTCCTCCAGGCCGGCCTGACCTTCGGCTACCTGCTGGGCGCGCTGACAGCGACCCTGCTGGCGCGGGTCTTCAGCCCCGAGGAAATCCTCGATCATGCCTGGCGCTACCCCTTCCTGCTGGGTGGGGTGTTTGGGGTGATCGGCGTTTGGCTGCGCCGTTGGCTGAGTGAAACCCCGGTGTTCATGGCACTGCAGAACCAACGCGACAGCGCCGGCGAATTGCCCCTGCGGACCGTGCTGCGGGAGCACCGGCTGGCGATCCTGCCGGCGCTGATCCTCACCTGCGTGCTGACCTCGGCGGTGGTGGTGTTCGTGGTCATCACCCCGACCATGATGCAGAAGAGCTTCGGCATGAGCGCCAGCCATACCTTTGCCCTGAGCAGCCTGGGCATCGTTTTCCTCAACATCGGCTGCATCCTGGCTGGGCTGATCGTCGACCGCCTCGGCGCCTGGCGCACGGTGATGCTCTACAGCCTGCTGCTGCCCCTGGGCATTGCTGTGCTCTATGGCTGTCTGATCAGCGGCGGCGAGTGGATCGGCCTGGCCTACGCCATCGCCGGCCTGGGCTGCGGGGTGGTGGGGGCGGTGCCCTCGGTGATGGTCAGCCTGTTTCCGCCGCGGATTCGCGTCTCGGGCATTTCCTTCACCTACAACATCGCCTATGCCCTCTGGGCCAGCACCACGCCGTTGTTGCTGATTGCCCTGATGCCCTGGAGCCCATGGATCTGCGTGATCTATTGCGCGGTGATGGGGGCGGTGGGGGCGGCCAGTGCCGGCTACTTTGGTGGGCGCGTGGGTGGGGCTCGGCACGCATCAGCGCACAGTGATGGTTGCTACTGATCAGCTTCGCTGAATTTTCTTCAGAGGATTGCGATTGTGCGAAACAGCGAGCTAGAGCCCTTGCCATTCAACCTCTGAATCCAGGAAGCAATCGGGCTGAAAATTCGCCTTCAGCCCCAAGGTTTTTTCCCGCTACTCTCCCGGAATGCGCGGCCTGCGCTTGGGTTTCCGGGAGCTGTCTTGATTCGTTCGACGCTGTGTTCCTTGCGAAATTTCTCCACCCTGGAGCCACTGTTGCAAGTGGCGCTGGTGAGCTTTGTGCTGGGGCTGGTTTTTGCCCTGATCGAGGCCTGGACCTGCAACCTGGTGGACTACGGCCTGGAGGGCGCCAGTCCCGACAGCCTCAGTGCCCGAGTGCTGGCAGTGGAGACGGGGGCGCTGCTGGTGGAACAACTCGACACTGGGGAGCGCCAGCGTTTACGTCTGAGTCGCGACCTCAGTCAACTCCAGGTGCCGCTCACGCAACTGACAGGGCAGACCCTGGTACTGAGTCACCTGCGGGGTTACCTGCTCAGTTGCAGTCGCGACGATCAATCGTGGTGCACCGCCCAGTGCATCAACGCCGAGCAGTGCCAGGAACGCCTACGCGGGCGCGAGTCTTCCCTGGGCATGCTGTGCTTTACCTGGCTCGTCAGTCTGGCCTGCCTGCTGCTGCACACCTACCGCCCCCGCCCGTTCTCCCGGCGAACGGAACGCTGATGAGCTTCCCCGCCCCGTAGGAGCCGGCTTGCCGGCGAAGAGGCCCTCAAGCCTTGCATCGCTCTCAGGGGCGCTTTCGCTGGCAAGCCAGCTCCTACAACAGGCGGCCGTACACCTTTCTTCCGTAGGAGCCGGCTTGCCGGCGAAGTCCTTCAAGCCCCACATCGCTCTCAGGGGCGCCTTCGCTGGCAAGCCAGCTGCTATAGGGCAAGTGGGGCGGTTACTGGGGCAGCAGTTGGTCCAGGTAGCGGGTGCGTTCGTTGCTCAGGCGGGTCACGCAGAGGTTGATCAGGGTGACGTGGGCCGGCTTGCCCGGTTCCACTTCGAAAGCCTCCAGCACGCAGGTGCTGTCGCGGAATTTGATCCAGGCACGTTGGGCATTCTTCAATTTGCCGAGGTATTCCTGTTCTTGCAGCAGGCTGCTGGGATACAGGTTGTGAACCCGCACCAGCAGCGCCTGATAGCTCTGGTTGAGCGCAGCGTCGGCGCGATCCTTGTCCTGCTGGGCGCAGCGATCGACCTGTTCGCTGACGCTGATGTGCTCGCAGTCCAGCGCAGCGGCTCGGGCAGGCGCCCAGCCAGCGGTACTGGCGAGTACGGCGATGACAAGGCCAAAGATCCATGGCTGATGAGGCATGTCGGTCCCTTGCGCTGAGAATGGAGCAGGCATTCTACAGAGCTGTTGCCGATGCAGAAGGGGCGCACGCGTACGCCCCTTGCGCGGCCGTGGTAATGGCGACCATCGCCGAACCGGAGGCCCGGCTTAGGGCCTTGGGTCGGGGCGCTGAACAGGGCGCCGACGGCAATCGGCGGGTGTTTGCCTGCTTTTGGCGCATTCGCTGCCGGGCTAACGATGCCTGGCTGCAGATAACCGCCCGCTAACGGCAGCATGACAATGGGGTTATCCAGTGCAGGTGCGGCGGGCAATCGAACTATCATCAGGCCGACGCTTGTTTAAGCCACGGGAGGATGTTCCATGGGTGCAGGACACAGTCACGGCCAGGTGCGAGCCGGGCATGAACGCAAGTTGTGGATGGCCCTGGGCCTGACCGGCAGTTTCATGATTGCCGAGGTCATTGGCGCTTTTGTCACCGGCAGCCTGGCGCTGTTGTCGGATGCCGCCCACATGATGACCGACGCCCTGGCGCTGGCGATTTCCCTGGTGGCGATCCAGGTTGCCAAGCGCCCGGCGGACCGCAAGCGCACGTTCGGTTATGCCCGTTTCGAAATCCTGGCCGCCGCATTCAATGCCTTGCTGTTGTTCGTGGTGGCGTTCTACATCCTGTTCGAAGCCTGGCAACGGGTGCAGGCACCGGCGCAGATCCAGTCCATCGGGATGTTGGTGATCGCGATCCTGGGGTTGATCGTCAACCTGATCTCCATGCGCCTGCTGGCCTCGGCCAGCAGCGAGAGCCTCAACGTCAAGGGCGCGTACCTGGAGGTGTGGAGCGACATGCTTGGCTCGCTGGGGGTAATCATCGCCGCCTTGGTGATTCTGTTCACCGGCTGGGGCTGGGTCGATTCCGTGGTGGCGGCGGCGATTGGCTTCTGGGTACTGCCACGGACCTGGACCCTGCTCAAGGAGAGCATGAACGTGCTGCTGCAAGGTGTGCCGGACGGGATCGATATCGAGCAGGTGGAGCAGGGCATTCGCGAGGTGCCCGGGGTCAGCGATGTGCATGACTTGCATATCTGGGCCCTGACCAGTGGCAAGAACGTGCTCAGTGCCCATCTGGTGGCGCAGTTGCAGGGCCGGGATGAACAGGAGGTCCTGGCCCGGGTCACCGAGTTGCTGCAGGAGCGGTTCGAGATCGCCCACGTCACCCTGCAGGTGGAGCAGGTGGGGTTTCATCAGCAGGTGGATGAGCATTGAAGGTGGCCTTGCCGGCCTCTTCGCTGGCAAGCCGGCTCCTACGGGGCGGTGGGGCTGGTGCGCGGCTCAGTCACGCTCTTCGAGTACGTAGCCCACGCCCCGCAGGGTGTGGATCAGTTTGCGCTCGAAAGGGTCGTCGATCTTCGCGCGCAAGCGGCGGATCGAGACTTCCACCACGTTGGTGTCGCAATCGAAGTTCATGTCCCAGACAAAAGAGATGATCTGGGTCCGGGACAGCACTACCCCGCTCTGACGCATGAGCAGGTGCAGCAGGGCGAACTCCTTGGTGGTCAGGTCGATGCGTTGTTTGCCGCGAAAGGCCCGGTGCCGCCCTTGGTCCAGTTCCAGGTCGGCCACCCTGAGTACGTCGGGCACTGGTGCCTGTTCGCTGCGGCGCATCAGGGTGCGGACCCGGGCCAGCAATTCGGGAAACTCGAACGGCTTGACCAGGTAATCATCGGCCCCCAGGTCCAGCCCGCGGATCTTGTCCGCCAGCCGTCCCTGGGCCGTGAGCATCATCACTCGGGTGTTGCTGTCCTCGCGGATCTGGCACAGCACCCCCCAGCCGTCGATCTGCGGCAGGTTGACGTCCAGGATCACCAGATCGTAGGCGTGCTGGCGGGTCAGGTGCAGGCCATCCGCGCCGGTATTGGCGCAATCCACCACATAACCACTTTCAGTCAGTCCCTGATGCAGGTAGTCGGCAGTTTTGAGTTCGTCTTCGATAACCAGGATACGCATGCTGATGAGGTTCTCGGCGATAAGCGGCAATAAAGGAAAGTTGCTGTAAATGACTGGAGTAATAATTGGAAAGTGCACTTTTATACAGACAACTTGAGGCGCCTTTAACTTTGTGCTGGGCGCTTTGAAAGTGTGTCTGGCACTGTCTTTGGATGGCGGAATATTAATACAGAACATTGAGCCAGAGCCTTTGCTAACGGATTTGTAATCTTTGCGCCACCCTGCTGATAAGCAGCGAAAGTTACCCTTGGTCGATATTGAAACTCTCCCTGTCAATGGGCGGAATGTTGCAGTTTCATATCGGCCAGGGCTCTGTTGAATAACCACCGATATGTTCCGCCGCACTTTCGCAGAAACTTTGCCTCTGTAGGGGCCGGAACCTGTTATGCCGACTTTCCCGAGAACACTTCCCCGGGCCGCCTGGCGCTGCTCCGCGGCGTTGCTGCTGGCGCTGCTGGCGCAGTCTCCGAGTGCTGCCGAGCCCGCCTCGCTGAGCCTCGACAACGCTCTGGCCAATGCCTTTGCCAACAACCCTGAACTGGCCGCCGCGCGCTGGGAGATCGAAATCGCCCAGGGCGCTCGCCAACAGGCTGGGCTGATGCCCAATCCGGTGCTGTCGGTGGATGCCGAGGACACCCGCAGGGATACGCGCACCACCTCGGTCAAACTCAGCCAGGCGCTGGAACTGGGAGGCAAGCGCGGAGCGCGGGTGGAGGTGGCCAGCCGCGGACAGGCGCTGGCGGCCCTGGAGCTGGAACGACGGGGCAACCAACTGCGGGCCGATGTCCTGGAGGCTTTCTACGCCGCCCTGCGGGCCCAGGAGCGCACGCAACTGGCCGGGCGTTCCCTGGCCCTGGCCGAGCGTGGTGTCACGGTGGCCCAGGGCCGGGTCAAGGCCGGCAAGGCCTCGCCGGTGGAGGCCACCCGGGCCCAGGTGCAGTTGGCGGAAGTTCGCCTGGAGCTCAATCGTGGCCAGATGGAGCAGGACAATGCCTATCGGCAGTTGGCCCGGGTCACGGGCGCAGCCACCACGGACTTTGCCGCCGTGCAGGAGCCCTCGCTGTCGGTGGCGACTCTGCCGGCTTCGGCGCAATTGCTGAATCGGTTGCAGGACACCGCAGAACTGCGTCTGGCGGAGCAGGAGATTGTCCAGCGCGAGGCGTCCCTGGGCCTGGAAAAAGCCCAGCGCATTCCCGACCTCGACGTCAGCGTTGGCAGTCAGTACGACGCCACCGCCCGTGAACGGGTGAACCTGGTGGGGCTGTCGATGCCGCTGCCGCTGTTCAACCGCAACCAGGGCAATGTGCTGTCCGCCGCCCGTCGCGCCGATCAGGCCCGGGACCTGCGCAACGCCACCGAGCTGCGTCTGCGCACCGAAACCCGCCAGGCCCTGGAGCAATGGAGCACTGCCAGGGGCGAGGTGCAGTCGTTCAACCAGACCATCCTGCCCGCGGCCCAACGCGCGGTGGACAGTGCCACCCGAGGCTTCGAGATGGGCAAGTTCAGCTTCCTCGAAGTACTGGATGCCCAGCGCACTTTGATCGGCGCCCGCAGCCAGTACCTTGCCGCCGTGGCGCAAACCACCGAGGCCTGGGTGCGGATCGAACGCATCTACGGCGACCTCAGCCGTTGGTGAAAGCCTGGTTGAGGGGCCTCGCGTGCCTGGCCGCCCTGCTGGTCAGCGATTGCAGCGGTGCACCACTGGCGCCGCCGGATGAGCCGCCCCGGCACTGGTGTGTCCATGAATGGCACCGGGCTCTCGACGCATTTTTCTTTCCGCCTACCTCGTAAGGCGCTTTTCGCGCTGCCGAACATCGATTGTCAGGAGCACCCATGGATAAAAAACGCAGCCTTGTCATGGCCATTTCAGCGGTGGTCGGCCTGGGAGCGGCGGCCTTGCTGCTGCCGGACCTGTTCGCTACCCCGACCCCCGCCCGCACCCAGGCACCTGCAGTGGCAGAGCCGGCCGGGCATGGCGAGGAAGAACCTGAAGGGCATCTGGAGCTCAGCCCCGAGCAGATCCAGGCGGCCGGTATCGAACTGGTCGAGGCCGGGCCCCGGCGCCTCAACCGCCTGCTCAGCCTGCCGGGGGAAATCCGCTTTGACGAGGATCGCACCTCCCACATCGTGCCCCGGGCTGCCGGCGTGGTGGAGTCGGTGCAGGTCAATCTCGGTCAGGCGGTCAAGCGTGGCGAACTGCTGGCGGTCATTGCCAGCCAGCAGGTGTCCGACCAGCGCAGCGAACTGGCGGCTGCCGGGCGGCGGGTGGAGCTGGCCCGCACTACCTTCGAGCGCGAACGCCAGTTGTGGGTCGACCAGATATCCGCCGAGCAGGATTACCTGTTGGCGCGCCAGACCCTGCAAGAAGCGGAAATTGCCCTCAACAACGCCCGGCAGAAGATGAGTGCCTTGAGTGGCAGTGCGCAGTTGGTGGGAGGCAATCGCTATGAAATGCGCGCGCCATTCGATGGCGTGGTGGTGGAGAAACACCTCAGCGTCGGCGAAGTGGTGGGTGAAACCAGCGCCGCTTTCACCCTTTCGGATCTGTCCCGGGTCTGGGCCACCTTCGGGGTATTCCCCAAGGACCTGGACAAAGTCCGGGTCGGCCAGGCGGTGAATGTCAGCTCCAGTGAGCTGGGGACCCAGGTCCAGGGCAAGGTGGCCTACGTCGGCAGCCTGCTGGGGGAGCAGACCCGGACCGCCACCGTGCGGGTGACCCTGGCCAACCCTGATGACGCCTGGCGCCCGGGACTGTTCGTCTCGGTGCAAGTGGCCACTGAAGCCTTCGAAGCACCGGTCAGCGTGCCGCAGACGGCGATCCAGACCCTGGAAGACCGGCCTTCGGTGTTTGTCCGGGTAGCCGAGGGCTTCCAGGCCACGCCGGTGGTCACCGGAGCCACTCAAGACGGTTTCGTCGAAATCCGCGAAGGCCTGGCCGCCGGTGCCCAGGTCGCCACCCGTGGCAGCTTCACCCTCAAGTCCGAGCTGGGCAAAGGCTCGGCCGACCATGGCCATTGATCGGTCACAGCACAGAGTGATTTCCCATGTTTGAGCGCATCA
Source organism: Pseudomonas sp. E1BtOHC1 (assembly GCF_058744285.1). Taxonomy (NCBI): domain Bacteria; kingdom Pseudomonadati; phylum Pseudomonadota; class Gammaproteobacteria; order Pseudomonadales; family Pseudomonadaceae; genus Pseudomonas; species Pseudomonas sp. E1BtOHC1. Next base: position 6,759,166 of record NZ_CP196023.1, on the reverse strand, counting down.
TTCAATTCGCCATCGAGCAGCGCATCATCGTCCTCCTGGCGGTGCTGCTGATGGCCGGGGTCGGCATCGCCAGCTACCAGAAACTGCCGATCGACGCGGTCCCCGACATCACCAACGTCCAGGTGCAGATCAACTCCGCAGCGCCAGGGTTCTCGCCCCTGGAAACCGAGCAGCGCATCACCTTTCCCATCGAGACCGCCATGGCCGGCTTGCCGGGGTTGCAGCAGACCCGCTCGCTGTCGCGCTCGGGACTGTCCCAGGTGACGGTGATCTTCAAGGACGGCACCGACCTGTTCTTCGCCCGGCAATTGGTCAACGAGCGCTTGCAAGTGGCTCGGGAGCAACTGCCCGAAGGCGTGGAGGCCGTGATGGGGCCGATCTCCACCGGGCTGGGGGAAATCTTCCTCTGGACCGTGGAGGCCGAGGACGGTGCCCGCAAGGAAGATGGCACCCCCTACACCCCCACCGACTTGCGGGTGATTCAGGACTGGATCATCAAGCCGCAACTGCGCAACGTTCAGGGCGTGGCGGAGATCAACACCATCGGCGGCTTCGCCAAGGAGTACCAGATCGCTCCGGACCCCAAGCGCCTGGCGGCCTACAAGCTGACCCTCAATGATCTGGTGACGGCCCTGGAGCGCAACAACGCCAACGTCGGCGCCGGCTATATCGAGCGCAGCGGCGAGCAGTTGCTGATCCGTGCGCCAGGGCAACTGGCGTCCATCGAGGACATCGCCAACATCGTCATCAGCAGCAGCGACGGCACGCCGATCCGCGTGCGCAATGTCGCCCAGGTGCAGATCGGTCGCGAATTGCGTACCGGCGCGGCCACCGAGAACGGCCGGGAAGTGGTGCTGGGGACGGTGTTCATGCTGATTGGCGAGAACAGCCGCAGCGTGTCCCAGGCCGTGGCGAAAAAGCTCGAAGAGATCAACCGCTCGCTGCCTGAAGGGGTGGTGGCAGTCACGGTGTACGACCGCACCAACCTGGTGGAAAAAGCCATCGCCACGGTGAAGAAGAACCTCTTCGAAGGCGCGTTGCTGGTGATCGTGATTCTGTTCCTGTTCCTGGGCAACATCCGCGCCGCATTGATCACCGCACTGGTGATTCCACTGTCGATGCTGTTCACCTTTACCGGCATGTTCAGCAATAAGGTCAGTGCCAACCTGATGAGCCTCGGCGCCCTGGACTTCGGCATCATCGTCGACGGCGCGGTGGTGATTGTGGAGAACGCCATCCGCCGCCTGGCCCATGCCCAGCAGCACCACGGCCGCATGCTGACCCGCTCCGAACGCCTGCATGAAGTCTTCGCCGCAGCCAAGGAGGCCCGGCGTGCGCTGATCTTCGGTCAGTTGATCATCATGGTGGTGTACCTGCCGATCTTCGCCCTCACCGGGGTGGCCGGGAAGATGTTCCATCCCATGGCCTTCACCGTGGTCATGGCTCTGCTGGGGGCGATGATCCTCTCGGTGACCTTCGTCCCGGCGGCCATTGCGCTGTTCGTCACCGGCAAGGTCAAGGAAGAGGAAAACCTGCTGATGCGCAGCGCCAAGCGCGGCTACGCGCCGGTGCTCGATTGGGTCATGGGCCATCGTGCGCCGACCTTCGCCCTGGCCGTGGCGATCCTGTTGGGCAGCGGTCTGCTGGCCAGCCGCATGGGCAGTGAATTCATTCCCAGCCTCAGCGAAGGCGACTTCGCCCAACAGGCTCTGCGGGTGCCCGGCACCAGCCTCACGCAATCGGTGGACATGCAGCAGCGCCTGGAGAAAACCCTGCTGGCGCAGGTGCCGGAGATCGAGCGGGTGTTTGCCCGCACCGGCACCGCGGAGATTGCCTCGGACCCGATGCCGCCGAATATTTCCGACAGTTACGTGATGCTCAAGCCCAAGGCGCAATGGCCGGACCCGGGCAAGTCACGGGAGGCGCTGATTGCCGATATCCAGCGCGCCAGCGCCTTGGTGCCGGGCAGCGCCTATGAACTGTCGCAGCCGATCCAGTTGCGTTTCAACGAGCTGATTTCCGGGGTGCGCAGCGATGTGGCGGTCAAGGTTTTCGGGGACGACATGAACGTGCTGAACAAGACCGCCAATGAAATCGCCACGGCCCTGCAGGGGTTGTCCGGTGCCTCGGAAGTCAAGGTCGAACAGACCTCCGGCCTGCCGGTACTGACCATCAATATCGACCGCGACAAGGCGGCGCGCTTCGGCCTGAACGTGGGCGATGTGCAAGACACCATTGCGGTGGCCGTGGGCGGGCGCCAGGCCGGTACCTTGTACGAAGGCGACCGCCGTTTCGATATGGTGGTGCGCCTGTCCGACCAGTTGCGTACTGACATTGACGGCCTGTCGCGGCTGTTGATCCCGATCCCGGCGACGGCGGGCAGTGGCAATGGGCAGATCGGCTTTATCGCCCTGTCGGAAGTGGCCAGTCTCGATCTGGTGTTGGGTCCCAATCAGGTCAGCCGCGAGAACGGCAAGCGCCTGGTGATCGTCAGCGCCAACGTGCGCGGGCGCGATATCGGTTCCTTCGTCGAGGAAGCCACGGCGTTGATCGGCGAGAAGGTCAAGGTCCCGGCGGGGTACTGGACCACTTGGGGCGGCCAGTTCGAGCAATTGCAGGAAGCGTCCCAGCGTTTGCAAGTGGTGGTGCCGGTGGCACTGCTGCTGGTGTTCGGGTTGTTGTTCATGATGTTCAACAACCTCAAGGACGGCCTGCTGGTCTTCACCGGCATCCCCTTTGCCCTGACCGGCGGGATCATGGCCCTGTGGCTGCGGGACATTCCGCTGTCGATCTCGGCGGGGGTGGGGTTTATCGCCTTGTCGGGGGTGGCGGTGCTCAATGGCCTGGTGATGATTGCCTTCATCCGCAACCTGCGGGAGGAGGGGCGTTCCCTGTCCATGGCTATTCATGAAGGTGCCCTGACCCGCTTGCGCCCGGTGCTGATGACCGCCCTGGTGGCGTCCCTGGGCTTTATCCCCATGGCCCTGGCCACCGGCACCGGCGCTGAAGTGCAACGGCCCCTGGCTACCGTGGTGATTGGCGGCATTCTGTCCTCCACCATCCTCACTCTTCTGGTCTTGCCGGCGCTGTATCAATGGGCGCATCGCAAGGAAGAGGACTAGCCCCTTTAGCTGGACTGTTGGCGAAGGTGCTCTTGCGGGCGTCTTCGCTGGCAAGCCAGCTCCTACGGAGGGCAGGTACATCGCGTCAATTTCTGTAGGAGCCGGCTTGCCGGCGAAGGCGATCTTGAGGGTGTCCTCGCTGGCAAGCCAGCTCCTACGGAGGACAGGCACATCGCGTCAATTTCTGTAGGAGCCGGCTTGCCGGCGAAGGCGTTCTTGAGGATGTCTGCGCCGGCAAGTCAGTTCCTGCAGGACGCTGCTCAATGGGCAGGCAAAAAAAAGCGCCCCATGCGGGACGCTAAAAATTCATCTCTTTCCAAAGGAGCATCAAAAAAACGCTTCAAGAGATGAATGTGCTCGGTAGGCAATCGCCGTTAAATATCTTCCTCGGCCGCAGCGGATGCGCAAGCGTCGCAAGGGGGAGTGCCGGTGTCAGCGGCGGCTGTTTCCTGGTTGGCGTCGCCGTGAATCTGTTCCTGGCTGGCCAGGAAGGTTTGGCGGGCCTGCTGTGGGCGTTCGCTGCCATCAGCAGCCCAGATGGCGGAGCTGGTAGTGGCCAGAAGGCCGATCAACAACAGTCGGGTGGGACCCATGGTGCTTCTCCTGACAAGCTCGCCGGCCGGTGGAATCACGGCGGATTCGAGTGTGTTCGGGAGTATATGGAGACCAACCTAACGAGAAGGTGAGGCCGATATTACAGTTCTGAAAGCCATGAGTCTGTGAAGAAGTTTTAACACCGGGCAGGCGTCAACCTGCCCGGCCAGGCACTTCAGAGCAGGGCCAGGGGGTACTCGACGATCAGTCGGAACTCTTCCAGGTCGGACTCGAACTGGCTGGAGCGGATGGTCGCCTGGCGGATACGCAGGGACAGGTCCTTGAGTGTGCCGCCCTGGAACACGTACTTGGCTTCGATGTCCCGCTCCCAGCGACGTTGATCGGTCAGCGGATCACCCGCCGCGTCGCGGCGCATATATACCGAGTTGGCGTTGCTGTAGTCGGCGCCGCTGCCGCGCCCGTAGCGGGTCATGAACGACAGGCCGGGGATGCCCAGGGTTTGCATGTCCAGGTCGTAGCGGACCATCCACGAGCGCTCCTTGGGCGAGTTGAAGTCGCTGTACTGGATCGAGTTGTCGAGGAAGATCGAGTCCGACTGGCGCAGATAATCGAAGTCGTCGTTGCCGTTGTTGCGCTGGTGCGACAGGGCCAGGGTGTGGGCGCCGTAGGTGGCGCCGACCTTGGCGCTCCAGATGTTGTTGTCGAACTCGCCCAACAGTTTCTTGCCCTCATCCACGGCCTTGTAATAGTTGAAGCCGCTGAACAGGCTCAACTCGTCGGACAGCGGGTAATTGCCCGTGACGCCAAGGTAGTACTGATCCCAGGCGTCTTTCAGGCGGCTGCTGTAGAGGCTGAAACCGAGGTTGGAGTTGAGCTTGTAGTCGCCACCGAAGTAGCCGACCCAGGGCGAATCCACCTTGCCCGCGTAGAAGGTGGCGAAGCCATCGCGCATGCCACTGCTGTCGGGCTGACTCATGGCGTGCAGGCGTCCGCCCTGCAAATCCAGGCCGTCGATGCTGGTGTTCTCCAGGGTCACCCCGCGAAAGCTTTCCGGCAGCAGGCGCGAGTCGCCGTAGTGCACCACCGGCGTCTTGGGGAACACGTCGCCCACTTTCAGCGTGGTATCCAGGGCTCGCAGTTTTACCGCGCCCCCAGCCTTGCCGTAGCCGTCGGCGGGCTCGTTGTCGTGGTTCACCGGCAGCATGCCGAAGGAGCCACCGCCACCGCTGCGACCGGTGCCGGAATCCAGCTTGAGGCCGTACATGGCGAAGGCATCGATGCCGAATCCGACAGTGCCCTGGGTGAAGCCTGACTCGAACTTGCCGATCAGGCCCTGGGCCCAGGCTTCGGAGTAGCCGTTGCCGGTGGGGCTGGACTGGCCTTTGCGATCATCGCGGTTGAAGTAGAAGTTGCGCAGCAGCAGGTCGAGGCGGCTGCCTTCGACAAAGCCTTCGGGCCGTTCCTCGGCGGCTACCGCCGCCACGGGACACAGCCCCAGTACCGCGGCAAGCACGGACAGGGACAGAGGGGGATTGATTCGCATGGGGTCGCTCCTGAGTGTTGGCAGCTATCAACTTTTATATCGCCAGAGGCGTTCTTATTGGGGGGACTGACAGGCGCAGAAACGCCATGAAAGTCGCGGTCGATAGTTGCAAACAGTCGATAACGGCGGGGTGACCCGGTGATTACAATTGTGCAAGAAAGCGCCGTGATAGCGGTCGGCAAAAGCCTCTGAATCCCCTATGAACAGGGGCTCTGGCGATGAGGGACGAGGTTGCCTGAAGGGGCATTACAGATAAGTAATGTGCCCGCGATCATTCTGACAGGGTCGGTTCCTTATCCTCGCTGGTGTCAACTGGACGAGGAAACTGTCATGAAGCCTTTCAACTTGAGTATCGCCGCGCTGCTGCTGTCCATTTCTTCCCTGGCTCTGGCCGAGGGCGGCGGTGATCGCACCTTTACCCGCGCCATGGTGGAGAACCAGAAGGCCATGGAGCGCTATGCCGCGAGCCAGGGCAAACCGGCCCCGGTGGTGCAGAACTACCGCTATGGTATGGCGCTGGATATCGCCAGGGTGGTCAACGTGACGCCTCCGATCAAGTCCTGCGAGGTGGTGCCCTCACGCATGACCTATGAAGACTCCGCCGGCCAGCTCAAGACCCTCGAATATCAGGTCGTGGGTCAGTGCCGTAACAACGGCAGCTGACTCTGGGCCCTTGATGCCGTGCCCTCAGGCGTCGCCCGGCTCGGGGTGCAGGGCAACGATCATGTCGACTTCCACCGAGGCGTTTTTCGGCAATTGATAGACCCCCAGCGAAGTGCGTGTGTGCACGCCGGCCTCGGCAAAGACCGAATACAGGATCTCTGAGGCGCCATCTGCCACTTCGCTCTGCTGGGTGAAATCCGCAGCGCTCTGCACATAGACGTTGATTCGCAGAATGCGCTTGATCCGCTGCAGGTCGCCCAGCATCTGTTCCAGGATCGCCAGAGCTCGCAGGGTACAGATCTGTGCCCCGTGCCGGGCCTGTTCCAGGGAGGTATCGGCGCCAACCCGGCCGACCACCATCACGGTGTTTTCGATGCGCGGGATCTGCCCGCTGACATAGACCTCATCACCATTGCGCACCGCCGGCACATAGTTGCCGCCAATGCGCATCTCGCCTTCGAAACTGTGCCCGATCCGGGCTGCCGCCTGCTGGAAAAGTGTCTTGCGTGTTGCATCCATAGTCCAACTCCGTCGATCGCCGTGGAATTTCCCGAAGCCGACTATACGCGCTCCAACGCGGCGATGAATCTTCGGTGAAAGCCCCGTACCGACGGGCTTTGCCTGCCGTTGAAGTTTTTTTGTCGGACAAGTCGCAGTTGCTATTAAGAAAATTCTTTCAGGGCCGATGTTAGGCCCAAAGCAGCCTATTTTTTCAGTCCCCCGCCCCCGGTGCATCCTCATGTTCAATAAACGCTTGAAGCAAGAGCTGTCGGCGCTTCGTGAAGAACTCTCGAGCCTTCAGCAAGTGAAGGAAAGTCTTGAAAGCGAGATGCTCGTGATCAATTTGAGCGCCGATGGACGGATTCAATCGGTCAACCACAACTTCGCCCAGGAAATGCTCTACAAGGGGGGTGATCTGGTGGGCCGTGCCCTGGAGGACATCGTTCCGGATCACGTCAAGCACGACGAGTTCCATCAACGCTTCAAGGCGACCCTGGCACGGGGCGAGCATTTTGCCGGGGCGGTGCGCTTGCTGCGGGGCAACGGTGAGGAAGCCTGGCTGCGCTCCATTTCCCAGCCGATTCGTGACTCCGAGGGACGGATCAAGTACTTCGCGATCTTTTCCAGCGACCTGACCCGCACCATCGAAGCCTCCCGCGAGCACGAGAACCTGATCGGCGCGCTGATGCGTTCCACCGCGCTGATCGAGTTCGACCTCAATGGCCATGTGCTGACCGCCAATGACCGTTTCCTGGTCGGCATGGGTTACAGCCTGGCGCAGATCAAGGGCAAGCATCACCGCATGTTCTGTGAGCCGGAGGAGTACAACAGCGCGGCCTACCAGGCGTTCTGGAGACGTCTGAATGCCGGGGAGTTCATCGCTGAACGCTTCAAGCGGATCGATGCCCATGGTCGCGTGGTCTGGCTGGAGGCCTCCTACAACCCGGTGCTGGATGCCAACAACAAGCTCTACAAAGTGGTGAAGTTCGCCACGGTGATCACCGATCAGGTGAACCAGGAGCTGGCGGTGGCCGAGGCGGCGAACATTGCCTACAGCACCTCTTTGCAGACCGACAACAGCGCCCAGCGTGGCACCACGGTGGTCACCGAGGCGGTGAACGTCATGCGTGATCTGGCCAAGCACATGCAGGACGCCGGCGAAGGCATCGGCGCCCTGAACGAGCAGTCCCTGGTGATTGGCAGCATCGTCAAGACCATCAGCGGGATTGCCGAGCAGACCAACCTGCTGGCCCTCAACGCGGCGATCGAGGCGGCCCGTGCCGGTGAGCAGGGACGGGGTTTTGCCGTGGTCGCCGATGAGGTCCGGCAATTGGCCTCGCGTACCAGCAAGGCCACCGAGGAAATCGTCGGCGTGGTCCGGCAGAACCAGGACATGGCGCGTGAAGCCGTGGAGTTGATGGCCGAAGGCAAGCTGCAGGCGGAGCAGGGCCTGGCCCTGGCCGCGGAAGCCGGCACGGTGATCGTCGAGATCCAGGACGGCGCACAGAAAGTGGTGAGCGCGGTCGGGCAGTTCGCCAATCAACTGTCGACCTGAGTCGTGGGGCCCCGGTGACGGGGCACAGCTCATCCTCCCGGGGCGGCGCTCGCCGGCCCCGACAGCCTTTAGGATTTTTCCGAAGAGGCCTTAAGAATATTCTGAAACGCCGAACACGGCTTGGAGAAAGGTTACGGGGCGCCGATGGCAAGAGGATCGCTGTATCCACTCTCAGTCTGTCGGTGTATCCATGTTCAACAAACGTTTGAAGCAACAGCTTGCCACCTTGAGCGACGAGCTCAATGCTCTGCAGCAGTTCAAGGCCTGTCTGGAAACCCAGGTGCTCAGCATCGAGCTCGATGGCGAGGGGATGATCCGCCGGATCAACCAGAACTTCACTCAAGTGCTGGACCTCGACGGCCAACAGCTCTGTGGACACTCCCTGGAGCGCATCGTGTCGCGCCACCCACAAGCGACTGAGCTGTACCGTGCCTTCAAGTCGGCCCTGGGGCGCAATGAAAGCTTTATCGGTCAACTGCGCCTGCAGCGTGGCAACGGCCGCGATGCCTGGCTGCACACCTGTGTTCAGCCGATTCGCGACAGTGCCGGGCGGCTCGACCATTACACCCTGATCTGCACCGACCAGACGGCGTCGGTGGAAAGCGCCTGCGAGCATGAAAACCTGATGGCGGCGTTGCTGCGTTCCACGGCGGTGATCGAGTTCGATCTGCAAGGCCGGGTGCTGACCGCCAACCCGCGCTTTCTGGCGTGCATGGGTTACCGCCTCGATGAAGTCCAGGGGCAGAACCACCGTCTGTTTTGCGAACCCCAGGAATATGAAGGGTCGTCGTACCAGGAGTTCTGGGCGCGCTTGAACGCTGGCGAGTATGTCGCCGACCGCTTCAAGCGTATCGACAGCCAGGGCCGGGTCGTGTGGCTAGACGCCTCCTACAACCCGGTGCTGGATGCCAGCGGCCAACTCTACAAGGTGGTGAAGTTCGCCACCCTGATCACTGATCAGGTGAATCAGGAACGCTCGGTGGCCGAGGCCGCCGACATCGCCTACAGCATCTCCCGGCAAACCGACACCAGTGCCCAGCGCGGCTCGGCAGTGGTCACCGAAACCCTGGACGTGATGCGTGACCTGGCCAAGTGCATGCAAGAGGCCGGTGACGGTATCGAAGCCTTGAACGAGCAGTCCCTGGTGATTGGCAGCATCGTCAAGACCATCAGCGGGATTGCCGAACAGACCAACCTGCTGGCCCTCAACGCGGCCATCGAGGCCGCTCGGGCCGGTGAACAGGGGCGCGGTTTCGCCGTGGTCGCCGATGAGGTCCGACAACTGGCCTCGCGTACCAGCAAGGCCACCGACGAAATCGTCGGTGTGGTCCGGCACAACCAGGACATGGCCCGCTCGGCCGTGGAACTGATGGCCGAAGGTCGGCAGCAGGCCGAGCAGGGCCTGACCCTGGCGGCGGAGGCCGGCACGGTGATTGTCGAGATCCAGGACGGTGCGCAGAAAGTGGTGGGCGCGGTGGGGCAGTTTGCCAGTCAGCTGTCCAACTGAGTGCCACGCTGAGGGTTCAAGTTTCGCGTCCGCCTGGCCCAGCGGACGCGGAGGGTCTCAGTGCTGCAACGGCCCATGGCATTCGTAATGCAAACGGTCGAACCACTGCCCGTGCAGCAGGAAGCTGCGGCGTGAATGGCCGTAGCAGGAGAACCCGGACGCCTCCAGTACGCGCACCGAGCCGAGGTTCTCCGGTCGGGCGTTGGCTTCGATACGGCTCAGTTGCAACTCCCCGAAGGCTCGTTGCAGGACTTGCTCCACCGCTGCCCGGGCGATGCCGCGACCGTTGAAACGGGCGCCCACTCGATAGCCCAGTTCGGCGCAATTGAAATAGGGGCGCTGCACCCGGTGCAGGTTGATGCGTCCCACCAGCTGTGAGTTTTCACGGATCAGGAATTGATAGCCGCGATCCGCTTCGGCGTCCTGTCGAGCCTGGGCGATGGCCTCGGCGACGCCTTCGGCACAGTAGTACGCAGCGGGTCGGGCGTTGATCGAGGCTTCGAAAAAAGCGCGGTTTTCTTCTTCAAAAGTCAGTAGTTCATGCACGTCGTCAGGCTGTGGGGCGGTGATGTACAGGTGCGTCATGGTCCGGTGGCCTCAATCCGTTGAAGGCGCCTTCATCTCACGTTCTGCAGGTCGGCTTCAAGCCTCCAGGTGCGGTTTGATCAGCTCGGCGAACCATTCGATAAACACATTGAGACGGCGCGAGCGATGGCGGCGGTCGGGGTACAGTGCGCTGATTTCCATGGGCGCCACCGGCAGTTCATGAAGCACCTGCACCAATTCGCCACGCTCCAGCAGGTGCTGCACATCGAAGCGCGGCACCTGGATCAGCCCCAGGCCCTGGCGACAGCAGGCAATGTAGTTCTCGACGTTGTTGACGATCACCCGACTGGGCAGGCCCAGCAGGTGCTCGCGACCTTCCAGCAGGTATTCCCAGGGCTGTTCGCGGCCAGTGTCCGGGGAGGCGTAACCGACCATCCACTGGCCGTTCTGCAAATCCTGGGGCGTGTGGGGTTCGCCTTGTTCGGCGAGGTAGGCGGGGCTGGCGCAGTTGATCAGTGCCAGGCGCCCGAGGGGGCGGGCGATCAGGCTGCTGTCCGCCAGGCTGCCGACGCGGATCGCGCAGTCGATGCCTTCCTGGACCAGGTCGATGCTGCGATCGCTGGCCCCCAGGGACAGTTGCAGGCCCGGGTATTGCGCCAGCCATTGGGGCAGGGCAGGCACGATCAGGCGCCGGGCGATACGGCTGGGCACGTCGATGTTCAAGCGCCCGCTGACGTCCACCTGGCGATGGTGGAACAGTTGGCTGAGTTCGGATGCATCCGCCAGCAGGCGCCGAGCCCGCTCCAGGAGGATGGCGCCGTCGGCGGTCAATTGCACATGCCGGGTCGTGCGGTGCAGCAGGCGAGTACCGAGGCCGGTTTCCAGTTGCTGCACGGCGGAGGAGACGGTGGCCCGTGGCAGCTCCAGAGCATGGGCAGCCTTGATGAAGCTGCCCATGTCGGCCACCTGGATGAACACGCGGTATTGTTCAAGCTTATCCATCGTATGAACGATCCTGGTTCGGGGACGCCGAGCGGCAGTGAATTACTGCATCGTCCGAGGCGATCGATGCAGCGGCTCGGCAGGCCAATTTACCCCTTGAACGCCAGGATTACTTGGTGGTGTAGCCGCCGTTGATCAGTAAGGTCTGGCCGGTGATCCACCAACCCTCGGTCACCAGATGGCGAATGAAGGGCACCACGTCCTCGATATCGGTGAGTCCGGTCTTGCTCGAAGGCGACAGCGCCGCGGCGCTCTTGTGGTAGGCCACGGCGTCGTCCCCTTCGGCAGGGTAGAAGAACGGCGTGTCCATGGGACCTGGTCCTACAGCGGTGACCGAGATGCCCCGGGCACCGAACTCCTTGGCCGCGGCCCGGGTGAAGTGTTCCACCGGTGCCTTGGAACCGCCGTAGGCGGCATAGAACGGGGTGAAGGCCCCCAGCAGCGAAGTCACCAGGGTCACCAGCTTGCCATTGTCCTCCAGGTGTTTGCCGGCTTCCTTGATAAAGAAGAAAGCGCTCTTGGCATTGACCGCAAACATCTGGTCGTACTCGTCTTCGCTGATGTCGACTATGGGTTTTTTCAGCACCTTGCCCACGGTGTTGATGGCGATGTCGATCTTGCCGAAGCGCGCCTTGACCTCACTGAACAGACGCTCCACGGCAGCGGCGCTGGTGAGGTCGGCCTGCCAGGCGTGGGCCTCGACCCCCAGGGCCTTGAGCGCCGCCAGGGTGCGTTCGGCATCGGCCTGGCTGGCGTGGCTGTTGTAGTGCACGGCCAGCGCTTTGGCCCCGTGGCTGGCAAGGTCACGGGCAATCAGGCCGCCGAGGTTTTTCACCCCTCCGGCAATCAGCACGACTTTGTTGTTCAAGGAATGATCAGCCATGGTGCGGCTCCTTCGACGGTTGAGGTGAAGGCTGAGTCTAGTCTCTGGAGGGGTACGGATAAGCCGTCGACGGCTGGACGGATTATCCAGAAAATCCATCTAATGCTGTGGTCTGCCCGGGGGCTGGATAGGGCTACAATCGGATTTTTTCAGGAGCCTGCCATGCCCGCATTTCGTCGTCCGGTCCCTTTGGAAAAGGCTTACCGCCTGCTCAATCACGGGCCGACCGTGCTGGTCAGCGCCGCCCAGGGCGGCCAGCGCAACATCATGGCCGCTGCCTGGGCCATGCCCCTGGATTTCGAGCCGCCGAAGGTGGCGGTGGTACTCGACAAGTCCACCTGGACCCGGCAACTGCTGGAGGCTTCGGGCACCTTCGTTCTCAACGTGCCTTGTGCCGCTCAAGTGGACATTGTGCAGAGCCTGGGCAACAGCTCCGGACTGGAGCTGAACCACGCCGGCCGCGACAAGTTTACCGCCTATGGTTTGTCGACCTTTGCCGGCCAGGCCCTTGAGGCTCCGCTGCTGCAAGGCTGCGTAGCCTGGCTGGAATGCCGGCTGTTGCCCGAGCCCCACAACCACCAGCAGTACGACCTGTTCCTTGGCGAAGTGATTGCCGCCCAGGCCGATGCCCGGGTGTTCAGCGAAGGGCGTTGGCACTTCGACGGTCAGGACCCGCTGCGCACTTTGCACCATGTGGCGGGCGGGCACTTCCTGACCATCGGTGGCGCCGTTGACGGTCACCAGTTGCCCTTGGCCGGCGAGTCCTGAGTCAGGGAATCAGCCGATAGTCACGCAGCCGCTGCAACTGTTCGAGCACGCTCTGATGGCTGTCGATGCAGCCGGTAAAGCCGGCCTGGCGGATCTTGATGGTGCTTTGCACCATGTCGTAGCCGGCGTTGAGCCAGCCATCGACGAAGGGCCAGGCGGCAATCTGTTCCCAGGGCGTGGGGCGCAGCTGCTGCTCCTGGACAATGCGTGCCCACAGCGGTGCCTTGTCGGCCATCTGCACCCCCAGGTGCATCGGTTGCGGTGTTGCGCAGTCCTGGCCGAAGAAAGCGGCAATTTCTGGCCACAGGTGCTGCCAGCGGAAGTGATCGCCATTGGTCACGTTGAACACCTGCTGCTGTGCCTGCGGTGAGGTCAGGGCCCAGAGCACGGCCTGGGCCAGCACCCGGGAGTCGGTGGCCTGGTGCAGCGCCGACCAGGCCTGCAGGCTGCCGGGGAAGCGCAGCGGCAGCTGCAGTGCCTGGCTGATGGCAGCGAAGCTGGCGATGCCGGTGAGGATATTCATCGGTGAGTTGAGGCTGGGGCCCATGATTCCGTCCGGGCGCAACACCGTCCAGGCAAAACCCTGGCGTTCGGCTTCGCGCCACAGCAGGTCTTCCTGATCGTTGTAGAAGATCGGCCCCATGAAGCGCGGATCGCTCTCCCTGGCCGGCGTCTTATAGGGCCCCAGGTGTTCACCGTAGGATTTGCCGCCGCCGATCAGCACCACCTGACGCAGTTTCGCCCCGGCCTGACGCAGGGCCTGGAGGCTGTGGTCGAGCATCGCCAGGTTCGGTGCCACTGTGGCGGCCATGGTTTCCCGCTCGCTGTAGGCGCAGAACACCAGGTCGGTGACGCTGCCCAGTTCGGCAAAGGCGCGGGCGGTGCCGGCGGCGTCCAGTAGGTCGGCGCTGAGATGGGCCGGTGCCGGGCTGCCGTCCAGCAGGCTGGCTGGTGGGCTGCGGCGGGCGGCGGTGGTCAGTTGCCAGCCCGGGGTACGGTGCATCAGCTCGACCACTGCGGTGCCGACCACGCCATAGCCGCCGATCACCAGCAAGTGACGGTCCGGGGAAGTTGAAACGCTCATCGGGGATACCTCGAATAAAGGGATCGCCAGCATAGAGTCGGGCCCTTGAGTGAAATAGACTGCCGGCCGGCACAGCATCTGTGAGTTGAATTCATATGGCGGGCAGCGAGATCAACCGGTTTGCCGAGATGGAAACCTTTATCGCGGTGGTGGAGTGTGGCGGCTTGTCGGCCGCGGCACGATTGAAGCAGGTGACGCCTTCCTCGGTGAGCAAGTTGCTGGCGCGGCTTGAAGCACGCCTGGGGGTGCGCTTGCTCAACCGCTCCACGCGCCAGTTGCAACTGACCCCGGAGGGGCGCGGCTTCTATGAAAACAGCGTGCGCCTGCTGGCGGACCTGCGTGAAGTGGAAGGCGAGGCCAGCAGCGCCCGGGCCCCGGTGGGCCGGGTGCGGGTCAACACCAGCGCGTCCTTTGGCCTGCATGTGCTGGCGCCCCTGGTGGCGGAGTTTCTTCAACTGTACCCGGAAGTTTCCCTGGACCTGGTGCACAGCGATGCCCTGGTGGACCTGCTGGGGGAGCAGACCGATGTGGCGATCCGTACCGGGCCGCTGGCGGATTCGCAATTGATTGCCCGCAAGCTCGGGGAAACCCGCGGCGTTGTCGTCGGCTCCCCGGCCTACCTGGCCCGTTGCGGCGTACCGCAGACCCTGGAGGATCTGGCCGCGCACCACTTGCTCGGCTTCGACTACGCCCGGGCAGTGCCGGGCTGGCGCCTGGGCGTGGCGGGCGAGAGCCAGCTGCTGCAGCCCAATGGCCGGGTCCAGGCCAGCGACGGCGAAGCTTTGCGCCATCTGGCGTTGCACGGCGCGGGGCTGGCGCAACTGGCGGCCTTCACCATCGCCGATGACCTGGCCAGCGGCCGGCTGGTGCCGGTGCTGGAAGCCTTCAACCAGGCGCCGCTGGAAAGTTTTTATGCGCTCTATGTCGGCCAGGGCGGCCACGTGCCGTCGCGGGTACGGGTGTTCGTCGACTTCCTGGCGCAGCGGGTGCGCTTGTAGCCTGCCTCTGGTCAGGTGCGGCGGCGGATGCTTGAATCAACCCCCTGGCGACTTTTCCAAGGACAGAACATGCATGAAGTTTTCCAGCGTCTGGTGAGCCTGCTGGACAGCCACCAGGCGCGCTATCGGGTGATCCTGCACCCGGCCGAAGGGCAGTCGGCGCGGGTTGCCGAGATTCGCGGTACCGAACCGGGGCAGGGGGCCAAGGCCATGCTTTGCAGTCTCAAGGGAGCGAGTGATGTGTATGGGCTGGTGATTCTCTCCGGGGACCAGAAGCTCGACATGAAAAAGGTCGGTGCGGCCCTGGGGGGCAAGAAGGCGCAACTGGTATCGGCGGAGTTGGCCAGAGAACTGACCGGTTGTGTGATCGGTGCCATTCCACCGCTGAGTTTCGATCCGCGCATCCTGCTGATCGTCGATCCGCACCTGATCGAACGCTACGCGCAAGTTGCTTTCAATGCCGGGCGCCTGGATGCGTCCATGGTGCTCGATACCCAGGACTACCTGAGGATCGCCCAGCCTCGTCTGCTGGACGTGACCCAGGATCTGCAAGCCCAGAGCACCGCCCCCGACTGAGCCTTGGCTACCAGCTCACCTGCCCCAGGGCGTCGGCAAAGGCGTTGAGCTTCGGCGAGCATTGGCGTGAGGGCGGGTAGACCAGGGACAGTTCCCGGCAGCGTCCGTCATGGGCCTGAAGAACCGGCACCACAAGGCCTGCGTCGAGGGCATCGCGCACGGCGAACTCCATCAACTGGGCGATGCCGAAGCCGCCCAGCACCGCGTCCACCAGGGCGTCGCCGATGTCGAAGATCAGCCGTCCCTGGACCGCCAGGTCCAGGGGCTTGCCTTGGTCCATGAACTGCCATTCCACCAGGCGGCCGCTGCGCAGGTTACGCACGGTCAGGCAGTTGTGCTGCTGCAAGTCCGCCAGTTGCCGGGGCGTGCCATGGCGCTGCAGATAAGCCGGCGCCGCCACGGTTACCCAGCGCAGGGGCGCCAGGGGCCGGGCGATCAGGCGCTGGTCGTTGATCACCCCGGTACGCAGCACCGCGTCGAAGCCTTCGTCGATGATGTCCACCACCCGATCGGTCATTACCGCCTCGATGCTCAACTCGGGATAGCGGGCGGTCAGCTCGCCAATCACCGGCATCACTACCTTGCGCCCGAACAGTGAGGGCGTGCTGATCTTCAGCGCTCCGGTGGGAGAGTCCCGGCGGTCCAGCAGCAGATGCTCGGTATGGGCCAGTTCCGCCAGCAGCGGTCCTGCCCGGTCCACCAGGACCTGGCCGTCCGGGGTCAGGCTGACACTGCGGGTATTGCGCTGCAGCAGGCGCACGCCCAGTCGCTGTTCCAGGCGGGAGATGGCCCGGGACAGGCCGGATTGAGTCAACCCCAGGTCGCCGGCGGCCCGGGTGAAACTGCG
Source organism: Pseudomonas sp. E1BtOHC1 (assembly GCF_058744285.1). Classification (NCBI taxonomy): domain Bacteria; kingdom Pseudomonadati; phylum Pseudomonadota; class Gammaproteobacteria; order Pseudomonadales; family Pseudomonadaceae; genus Pseudomonas; species Pseudomonas sp. E1BtOHC1. The sequence continues at coordinate 6,743,016 of NZ_CP196023.1, read as the reverse complement.
GGTCTCGGCCACGCGGACCAACAGGCGAAGGGCGTTCAGATCCATGATTAAAGTCATTACTGAAAGAGAGAATGGCTTGTTTATCATTTAAACGGCATCGATGACACTGGCCGCCGTTTAATTTCATACAAGGATTTTCGCGATGTCCGCGACCCCGTTAACCAAGCCGTCGGGCTGGATGCTGTTACTGCTGGCCACCGCGCAGTTGATCATCGCCCTGGACGCCACCATCGTCTTTGTTGCCCTGCCGGACATTGGCCAGCGTCTGGGGTTCTCCGCCCAGCAACTGCAATGGGTGGTCAGTGCCTACAGCGTGGCCTTTGGCGGTTTCCTGCTGCTGGGCGGGCGTGCGGCGGACCTGCTGGGCAAGCGGCGTTTCTACATCATTGGCCAGTCCCTGTACGCCCTGGCGTCACTGGCCGGCGGCCTGGGAGGCAGCGCCCTGTTGCTGGTGCTGGCCCGGGCCGTGCAGGGCGTCGGCGGGGCGATGCTGTTCCCGGCCACCCTGGCCCTGATCAACACCTACTACGCCGAAGGCCCGGCACGTAACCGCGCCTTTGCGGTGTGGAGCGCGGCCTCGGCGGCGGGGCTGGCCCTGGGGGCGTTGCTGGGCGGGGTGTTGACCCAGTACTGGGGCTGGGAAGCGGTGTTCCTGGTCAACGTGCCCCTGGCCGGTGCCTGCGCGCTGATGGCCCGGCGCTGGATTCCCGCCGACCCGGCGCGCCAGCGCGGTCGCCAGTTCGATCTGCGCGGTGCCCTGACTGTGACCCTGGGGGGCACTCTGCTGGTGTTTTCCATTGTTCAGGGGCCGGAGTGGGGTTGGACCGCGCCGCCGACCCTGGCTTGCCTGATGCTGTCCCTGGCGTTGCTCTGGCTGTTTGTCCGACTTGAACAGCGCAGCCCGGACCCCTTGATGCCGCTGCGCTTGCTGGGTTATCCACAACTGCGCATGGCCATGGTGATTACCGCATTGTTCATGAGCAGCTTTGGCGTGCAGTACTACTTTCTCAGCCTGTATTTCCAACAGGTCTACCAGTTCAGCGTGTTGCAGAGCGGGTTGGCGTTCCTGCCTTCGACCCTGCTGTGCACGGCCGGGATCTGGGTGGCGGAGCGGGCGCTGCTGCGTATCGGCTTGCGGGCGACCCTGGTCAGCGGCTTGCTGCTTGGGGCGGTGGGCATCGGCATGATGTACCTGGCCTTGCCCGGCAGCAGCGGTTTTGTCGGCCTGTTGCCGGGGATCGTGGTCATGAGCATCGGCCAGGGCATGACCTGGACCTCAATGTGGGTCTCGGCCGGGCAGGGTATTGCTGCGTCCGAGCAAGGGGTGGCAGCGGGGGTGGCCTCCACCAGCCAGCAGATCGGCGGGGCGCTGGGGCTGGCGTTGCTGGTGTCCCTGGCCAATACCTTGAGCCCTACGGGCAACCAGGCTTATGGCATCGAAATGGCCACTGCGGCCAGCGCCTTGCTGGCCTTGCTCGGGGCACTCCTGGCGCTGCGCCTGCCCCGGGCCTCAGCGGCCTTGCCGGCCTGTTCCGTGGCCCAGGGCTGAGGGGGATTTAATCGGGCTGGGGCAAGTGGCGGCGCACGGCCCACAGCACCCCGGCCAGCAACAGCAGGGCTGCCGAGCTTTGCATCAGGCTCGGCAGGTGTTGCAGGCAGATAAAGCCGTACAGCAGGGCGAACAGGGTCTCGAACACGATCAACTGGCCACTGAGGGTCAAGGGCAAGCGCCGGGTCGAGGCATTCCACATGCGATTGCCGAACCAGGAACCCAACACGGCACTGGACAGGCTCAGGCCCCAGAACAGCATCCAGCGTTGATCGCTGGCCTCGATCTGGGTACCCGGCAGTGAAAAGCCCTGGGCCAGCAGCCAGACCACGGCACTCATCAGACCGGTGGTGATACCCCACAGGGTCGACCACTGACCGCTGTTGAAGCGGCTGCTCTTCAGGTAACGGGCGTTGTCGGTGGCGAACCAGGTCCAGCACAGCAACGCACCGAAAGCGCAGAGCAGACCCAGGGCCCGTTGGCCCAGTTCCACGGAATCGCTGTGTGCCGTGAGCAGAGTGTCGAGGTTGATGCAGCAGATGCCGGCGAACACCAGCAGCAGCGGCCAGCGCAGTCGGCGCAGGGGCAGCGCGTCGGCGTCGGCGCGTCCGGCCAGAGTGATGGTCAGGGGCAGCAGGCCGACGATCAGCGCGGTGCTGGCCACTCCGGCCCACTGGATGGCAGTGGCCAGGAGCATGAAATAGATCAGGTTGCCGGTCAGCGCCAGCTTCACCAGCAAGGCGGCGTCGCCCCAGGTCAGGCGTTGTAGCAGCTCCCGGGCCTGGGGCGCAGCCAGGAGCAGGGAGAATGCGCCATACAGCGTGAAGCGGGCACAGCTGAGCATCAGCGGACTGAACTCCGGCAACAGGCTGGGCACCACAATGGCCAGGCCCCAGACCGCGCCGGCCAGGGCGGCGTAAGCAACTCCGCGTTTCATGCACACACTCGCAGCGATTCATCAAAGCGCGCAGCCTAGTCATTGCTGACCGACCGGACAAAGGATATATAGGCACCCACCTATTCTTCTGGGGAATGCCTGATGAGCCGCTTTGCCCGCCATTTACCACCATTGGAAACCCTGGTGACCTTCGAGGCGGTGGGACGCAGCGCCAGTTTCACCCGCGCCGCCACCGAGCTGTGCCTGACCCAGAGTGCAGTGAGCAAGCAGATTCGTGCCCTGGAGCTGTCGCTCAAGACCGAGCTGTTCGAGCGCCAGGCCCGGGGGGTGAAACTCACCGTCAGCGGTGCCTCGCTGTTTGCTGAGGTCAGTACCCAGTTGGAAGCGTTACTGCGCAGCGTCAGCCGTCTGCGGGCCGGGCGCGACGCCAACACCATCACCGTGCAATGCACCCATGCAGTGGCACAGTTCTGGTTGTTTCCGCGCTTGCTGGCGTTCAACAAACAACACCCGGACATCACCGTGAGCATCCACGCCAACAACGACATGGACGAGTCCAGCGTGGCCGAGCACGACTTCGCCATTCTCTACGGCGCCGGGCACTGGTCGTCCCTGACCGCCACGCCGTTGTTCGCCGAGATGGTCTATCCCATCGCCAGCCGGCGCCTGGAGTTGCCGGCCATTGACGCGCTGGCACAACTGGCCGAGCTGCCCTTGATCCAGCTGGATGCCTCAGCCTGGAACTGCATCGACTGGCGCGACTGGTTCCGGCATTTCGGACTGGACTACAGCGCACCGCCAGGGGCCATGGGGTTCAACCAATTGACGCTGATGTTCAGTGCCGTGCAGCAGGGCATGGGGGTTGGCCTGGGCTGGGATTTCATGGCCAGTGAGTTGGTGGCCCAGGGCGAGTTGCAGCGCGTCGGCCAGTGGGCGTTTCGCACCGGGCAGGCAGACTTTCTGGTGCATGTGCGGCACAAGCGCCTGTCCGCCAGCGGCCAGCTGTTTCGCGACTGGCTGGTGGCGCAATCTGTTGAATGAGGGGGCGGGGCTCGGCAGGGAGCCCCGGAGTGCGGTCTAGAGGCTGGCCCGGGGCACGCTGAAGCGGAACTCGCTGCCCTTGCCCACTTCACTGTGGGCCTCGATCTTGCCACCGTGGGCATGAATGATGCCCTGGGTGATGTACAACCCCAGGCCGGTGCCGTTGGGGTTGCCTTCCTTCAGGGTCCAGTAGCGATCGAAGATGAACGGTAGCTGATCGGCGGGAATGCCTTCCCCGGTGTCGCGGACGCTGAATACGATCTGCTCGCCGTCGGACATCGCCACCACCCCGACCTTGCCCTGCTTGGGGGTGAACTTGATGGCGTTGCCCACCAGGTTCGACAGCACCTGGAACAACCGCTCGGGGTCGGCATTGATGGTCAGGTCCGGCTCGGCGTGAAAGCTGATGTCGATGGCCTTGTCCAGAGCCAGGGGCGCCAGCAGCGAATAGGCTTCTTCAAAGATCTGGCTGACCTCCAGCGGCTGCGGCGCAATGCTGTAGCGCCCGGCTTCGATCTTCGAGGTATCCAGCAAGTCCTCCAGCAGGTTGTTCATGCGGCTGGCGGCTTGTTGCATGGTGTCGATGGCCGAGGAAATGCGCCGTGACGTGTGTGGGCCGTCGGAGCTGAAGGCTTTTTGCATCATGCCGCAGAGCATGGAAATCACCGTCATCGGATTGCGCAGGTCGTGGGACACCACCGCCACCAGCTCGTCCCGGGCGCGCACCGCCTGTTGTTCACGCAGTACCTGGCGCGCCAGGTCGTTTTCCAGGGCCGAGCGGCGCAGGTCGTTGGCGGCGAAGAGATCGCCGTGGCTCCACTTGCTGGAAATGCCGGCCATCTCCACTTTCCAGATCTCGAACGAGGTGCGTGGCCGCAGGCGCAGGCCGGCGTCTGAGTTTTCCAGGTCCAGGGGTTTTTCCGGGTTGCCGCTCCAGTTGATGTTTTCCTTCACTTCGGGGCGGAACCACAGCACGCCGTTATCCACAGGCTTGGGCAGGCTCATGGCCAGGACGCCGCTGGCGACCTGTTGATAACTCGCCGCCGGCGGGTAGACGTTGGCCAGGTGATGACTGGCGAACACCGCTTGCCCGGTGCCTTGCAGCCAACGGTACAGGGCGCGGATTTCGTCCTGGGGCGGGCAGTTGCCGAAGCAGTGCAGCTGTTTGTCCTCGATGATCGCCACGCCACCGGCCTGGGTCAGTTCCAGCAGCTGTTGCGACGCCTGGGCCAGGCCGTCGAAGACGCTGTCGGGGGAGTCGCGCATGGCCTGGTCGAGGCTGGCCAGGGCGGCGACTTTTTCTTCTCGCTGGCGACTGATGTCCAGGGCTTGCATGGCACTGATCTGCAACGACAGCACCTGGCCGATGGTCTGGCAGGCAATGCGCAGCTCGTGGGGCACCAGCAGCGGCTGGCGGTTGCCACAGCTGATCAGGCCCCAGAGCTGATCGTCCTTGAGCAGGGAAATGCTCATGGACGACAGCACGCCCATGTTCTTCATGTACTGGCAGTGGATCGGCGACACACTGCGCAGGGTGGCGAAACTCAGGTCCAGGGCCTCCTGGGTGTCCGGGCGCAGGGTCGGCAGCAGCGGCACTGGCTGGTAGTCGGCATTGGGGATGATCCGCAGCCAGTTGCTGCGATACAGCTCGCGCGCCTGTTGCGGAATGTCCGAAGCGGGGAAGAACAGGCCGTTGAACACCTCCATGTCGGGGCGGGTGGCTTCGGCGATCACCTGGCCGTGGCCTTCCTCTTCGAAGCGGTAGATCAGCACCCGGTCGTAGCCGGTCATGGCCTGGATCTCGGCGACGCTGATGCTGTACAGCTCGTGCAAGGTCTTGGCCGCTTGCAGGCGCCGCAGCAGGCGCCCGAGATTCTCGGTCTGCTGCTTGAGGTGCTGGTGTTGCGGGTGATCGGGCTGGATTTCCAGCTCCAGCATCAGCACCCCCTGATGGCGATGCAACAAGCCTTCGAAGCGCGTGCCGTTGAGTGACAGGTGCAGCGGCGGGGCATCGAACAGCCGATCCAGTTGCAGCACTTCACGGATGCGTTGGCCATTCGCTTCTCCCAGCAATTGCTCCAGGGGCTGACCCAGCAGCGGTTCGGCCGGCCGACCCAATAGGATGTCGACGTTGGCACTGATCTGCTGGATACGCAGTTGCGGCTCGGACAGGGTCAGCAACACACCGTGGGGCTGGATCGCTCCCGGGGAGCGGATCGGCTCGTTGGCGCAGTTGGCCAGCAGCTTTTCGAAGGCTTGGGAGTCTTGTGGGGTCATAGCAGCACCTCGCGGCGGTCGAGCCAGCGTTCGAAACAGGCAAATGTGGATTGCGCGGCGCTGACCACTTGTTGGCGTGCCTTCGCGTCTTCGGGCATGCGCCCCAGATAATCGAGAAAGTCCTTCCAGCGCCGGCCGGTGGCCGCGCCATAGATGTCCAGAAAAGCGCCACCGTTATCGGCGTCGAGATCCAGGCGTTGGGCCATCTCCCGGCGCAGGATCTGTCCGCCCAGGGTCGCGCCTTCCAGTACGTAGAGGGTGCCGAGGCAGGCACCGGCGCTGCTCAGGTGCGGCAGTTGCTCACAGCGGGGCAGGGCCTCGATGCTGGCTGCATTCAAGCCCAGGGCATGCAGATCCCCTCGTAGGGCCGGGGTCTTCAGGCGTTGGCTCGGATCGTAGCCCGCAGGGATCAGGCCGCTGTCATGCAGGGCCGCCTCCAGGGGCTGATAGAAGCCGTAGTAGGCCTGGATCAGGCGTCGATACCAGGCGCCATCAAGATGCTCGGAGAAGAACGGCAGGCGTTTTTCCAGGGCTACGTGCAAGGTCGCGGTGCCGGCGCGCAGGTCTTGAAGCAGGGTGGGAGCGGCAGTGTTTTGGTGCGGTTTGGGCATTCAGGGATCAGGGGTCGCAACAGGTAATGGACGCGCCATGGGCGTCATCGAAAGCCGGGACCAGGCTGTAGTCCCTGCACTAGAGCCATCGCACAGAAAAATGAGAGCGTCACTCTACCTGTGCTTTTTGCACCGACGTACAGTTTTTGACGCACCATTGGTCGGCAAAGGGTAGTTGATCGATGACGTGTTGCTGTGTCTGACTCCGTTAATGAGGCAGAAATTCCTTTTTCCGTCTCGCGGATTCTGCGGTGAGGGTCAGATCCAGACGTCGTTCTGGGCGGTGCGTTCGCCACCCTGATCGCCGGTGTTGAGCACGCCCTTGGGTTCGATCAGCAGCAGCTTGACCTCCTGTTCGGCCCAGGGCTTGTGCTCGACGCCCTTGGGCACCACGAACATCTCGCCACTGCCAATGGTCACCCGGCCGTCACGGAAGTCGATGTGCAGCAGGCCCTCGAGCACGATGAAGGTTTCATCGGTGTCGGCGTGGCAGTGCCAGACGAACTCTCCCTGCAGCTTGGAGATCTTGAATTGGTAGTCGTTCATCTCGGCGATCACCTTGGGGGTCCAGTGTTCGCTGAACAGGCCGAGTTTCTGGGCGAAGTTGATGCTCTGGTAGGCGTTTTGCGGGGCAGGGTTTTGCATGTTGCGGTCCACCTCAGTGATGAATGAGCACTGAGGGTAAACAGCCAGGGGCGAAGGTTTCTTGAACGATCGTGTGTGGCTCAGCGGCCGAGCATCTTCAGCCAGCGTGCCGGTGGCAGGCCGTAGGTCTGGCGAAACTGCCGGGTCATGTGGCTCTGGTCGGTGAAGCCGGCGATCAGTGCGGCGTTGGCCAGAGTCTGGCCCTGCACCAGCAGCGCGCGGACCAGGTCCAGGCGGCGCATGCTCAGGTAACGGTAGGGGCTGGTGCCGAACAGCAGGCGAAAATCCCGGGACAGGCTCCAGCGGTCACGCCCGCTGTGGGCCGCCAGTTCCTCCAGGGTCAGGGTACGGTCCAGGGCGCTGTGAATGTATTCCCGGGCTCGCTCGGCCGCCACATAGTCGAAGCGCTGCCGCGATTGGGCGACCCCGGAGACGCTGTTCAGGGCATGGGCCAGGTCGAACAGGGCGTCTTCCTGTTCCAGCGGGTCCATGGGGCTTTCGACCCCGCGCAGCAGGGCCTCGGTAGCGGCGAACAGTCGCGGGTCGTTGGATAGGCCGCCGGTAATGAAGGGCAGGGGCTGGCCGCCGAGGATCTGCTGGATCAGCGCCGGCTCGACATACAGCATGCGGTAGTGAAAGCCGTCATGGGTGCCGGCCTCGCCGTCGTGGGCTTCATCGGGGTGCAGGACCATGGTGGCGCCGGGCAGGCTATGGCGCCAGCCGCCGCGGTACTGGAAGCTCTGGACCCCGCGCAGGGTGCGGCCGATGGCGTAAGTGTCGTGGCGGTGCATGTCATAGCCATGGCCGGCGAAATACGCCTCGATGCGCTCCAGGCCCCGGGCGGGCGGCGCGCGGTGAACCCAGTCGGTGACAGCTGCGGGTTTGGCCATGGAACGGTCCTGATGGATGAAACCGAGGGCGGTACGTTAACTCAGGGGCGCGCTGGCTGTCTTGCCCCTCGGTTCACGCCGTGGCGGTGATGCCGGAAGCCGGGGGCCTTGCAGGAGGGCTCCGGTGCCGCGCGGCCTATTGCCTGAGCCGGGTTTCGAGGCCAATCGGCGGTTGCCTGGGCAGGCGCGAGTGGAGTAGCGTCGTTCCCCCGGACCCCCTTTACGGCCACTCGCACTCATGCACGCCCCACACCTGGTTTACCTTGCCCCGCTGTTGTCGCTGGCCCTGCTCTGGAGCGTGGCGGTGATCACCCCCGGACCGAACTTTTTCACCACCGCACAACTGGCGGCGGGCAACTCGCGGCGCCATGGTCTGTTCGCCGCCCTGGGGGTGGCCAGCGGCACCGTGCTCTGGGGGCTGGCGGGAGGCTTGGGCATCAAGTCGCTGTTCAGCGCGGCGCCGGCGCTGTTCGTGTTGTTCAAGGTTGCCGGTGGCTGTTACTTGATCTACCTGGGGCTCAAGCAGTTCAAGCGCAAACCGGCCCTGGATAATCCAACCGCCAATGGCGCGGTCCATGCTGAGCGCAGCCTGTTCTCGGCCTACCGGCTGGGCTTTCTCGGCAACATGACCAACCCCAAGTCGGCGCTGTTCGTGGCCACTATCTTTGCCACGTCGATGCCGGCTTCCCCGCCACCTCTGCTGCTTGGGCTGGCAGTGCTGACCATGGCCGGCCTGTCGCTGTCCTGGTACTGCTGCGTGGCGCTGTTTTTCGCCAGCAGCCGGGTGGCCGGGTTCTACGCCCGGGCCCGTCGCTGGCTGGACCGTCTGGCCGGTGGTTGTTATGTGCTGTTTGGCGGGCATCTGCTGGCCAACCGCTGAACGGCCGGCGCCTTGCGCTGGCCAGGATACGCCCCCCAACAAGGACGACCCGTCCCCGTATCAGGAGACTGAACATGGCTGTTGTTTTTCGCCCGGTGGCAGAGGCGGACATTCCGCGGATCTGCAGTTTCGTGGGCAATCCCCAGGAGTTGTATTTCTTCTTTCCTGCCGCCACCTGGCCACTGACCCACGCGCAACTGCGCGATTCCATCGCCCAGCGCAGCGACTCGACGGTGATCGAGCGTGACGGGCAGGTGGTGGGTTTTGCCAACTTCTACCGCTGGGCCAGCGGCGGCACCTGCACCATCGGCAATGTCATCGTCGACCCAGAGGTGCGCGGCGCGGGCCTGGCGGCGCAACTGATCGGGCAGATGATCCACATCGCCCACAGCAAGCACCAAGCCTGCGAGGTGACGCTGTCGTGCTTCAACAGCAACGTGGCGGGGTTGCTGCTCTATCCGAAGCTGGGTTTTGTGCCGTTCGCCATCGAAGAGCGCAAGAACAAGGAGCAGGAGCGGGTGGCGCTGATCCATTTGCGCTACAGCCCCAGCTGAAACCAACAGCCGTCAGCAATCACTTTTTCAACGGAAACCATTTATGAGCAAGTTGCGGGTCGGAATTATTTTTGGTGGCCGTTCGGCCGAACACGAAGTGTCGCTGCAGTCGGCGCGCAACATCGTCGATGCCCTGGATCGCTCGCGTTTCGAGCCGGTGCTGATCGGCATCGACAAGCAGGGCCACTGGCACCTCAATGACACCTCGAACTTTCTGATCAACCAGGAAAACCCTGCACTGATCGCCCTCAACCAATCCCACCGCGAACTGGCGGTGGTACCGGGCAAGGCCAGCCAGCAACTGGTGGAGACCTCCAGCCAGGAACTGTTGGGGCATGTCGATGTGATCTTCCCCATCGTCCACGGCACCCTGGGGGAAGACGGTTGCCTGCAGGGCTTGTTGCGCATGGCCGACCTGCCCTTTGTCGGCTCCGATGTGCTGGGCTCGGCGGTGTGCATGGACAAGGACATCAGCAAGCGCCTGCTGCGCGATGCCGGGCTGGCGGTTACGCCGTTTATCACCCTGACCCGAGCCAGTCGTGGCCGCTACGGTTTTGCTCAGATCCGGGACAAGCTCGGCCTGCCGCTGTTCGTCAAACCGGCGAACCAGGGCTCGTCGGTGGGGGTGAGCAAGGTCGAAAACGAAGCCGATTATCTGGCCGCTGTGGAGCTGGCGCTGGGCTTTGACCACAAGGTGCTGGTGGAGTCGGCAGTGCGCGGACGGGAAATCGAATGCGCAGTGCTGGGCAATGACCAGCCGCTTGCCAGTGGCTGTGGCGAGATCGTGGTCAGCAAGGGTTTCTACTCCTATGACAGCAAGTACATCGACGAGCAGGCGGCCCAGGTGGTGGTACCGGCGGCGATCAGCCCGGCTGATAGCCAGCGGATTCAGGCCCTGGCCATCGAGGCATTTCAGGTGCTGGGTTGCTCCGGGCTGGCCCGGGTTGACGTGTTTCTCACCGACAGTGGTGAAGTGCTGATCAATGAAATCAATTCCCTGCCGGGGTTCACGCGTATCAGCATGTACCCCAAACTCTGGCAGGCCGCCGGCATGAGCTACAGCGAGCTGGTCAGCCGGCTGATCGAGCTGGCCCTGGAGCGTCATGGCGAGCGCCAAACCTTGAAAATCACCCGCTGAGGTGGGGCTCAATTGACTAGGGAAGTAACGGATGAGCGTGGTAACAGAAGCATCGGTTTTTCTTTTTTCCTACGGCACTTTGCAGGACAAAGCGGTTCAACTGGCCAACTTCGGCCGTGAGCTACAGGGCAGCAAGGACGCGATGCTTGGTTACGAGCAGAGCTGGGTGGAAATCACCGACCCCGACGTCCTGGCTGCCAGCGGCAAGACCCATCACCCGATCCTGCGCCCGGGGTCGGCAGACAGCGCGCCGATCGCCGGCACGGTGTTTCGCATCACGCCCAAGGAGCTGGCGGCGGCCGACAGCTATGAAGTCTCGGACTACAAGCGGGTCAGAGTGACCCTGGCCTCCGGGATCGAAGCCTGGGTCTACGTCAGCGCCTGATTCCGGGCTCATTCCGGTGGCAGCATCACCCCGATGCAAGCCAGCGCCAGCAGCAGCGCCCCGAGCACGATGAACACATAGTTGATCGGTGTGAAGCGGGCGTTGCTGCGACCCTCGGGATCGCCCGCTGCAGCATTCAGACCCCGCTGGCCGAGCCAGGTGATCCACGCCAGAACGGGCAGCAGCGCCAGACTGGCGATGTCGGTCACCGGGTAGCCGATGTTCTTGCGCGACAGCGCATCCACCACGTTGTTGATGATTAGCCCCACTACAAACAGGGTTGCCAGCTCACCGGGCCGCCAGTCATGACTACGGCCGTCGCGCTTGAGCTGTGCATCGGCTTCGCGGTACAGCGCGTGGGTGAAAAAGATGGCAAAGAAGGCCCGGGCCACCGGCCACAGCTCCTGGCCGCTGGCATGCCTGAATTGATGCCAGTTCTTGTAGGCCCAATACACTTGGTAGATGCCGAAAGTGACGATGTACAGGGTGATGAACTTGACCCGGGACACCACATAGAAGGGCTGTAGCGGCGCTTGGGCATCAGGGGTGACTAGTTCCGCCTTGGGCGGGGCATAGAGGTTGTCAGACACGGGCACTCCTTGGTTGGGTCTGAAGAAGCGGCATTGTTAGCGCCGCTCGGGGGGACGCCTACTGGCATTCAGGCAGGTCTGCGTAGGATGCCTCAACGACCCAGCGGATCTGCCGGGCGAAGGTAATGAATATCCCATTCGCTTTCACTGGCCTGAACAAAACCCAGGCGTTGATAAAAACGATTCGAGTCACTGCCACGCAGAGCATCCAGGCGGATCGGCAACTGTTCCAGGGTTGATCGATCAATCAGCGGTTTCAAGGCCTTCTCGCCGATGCCCTGCCCCTGAAAATCAGGCATGACGTACAGGTGCTGCAAAAGCAAATGATCGCTATAGGCTTGGCTCTGAATGAAGCCTACATGCTGTCCGTTGAGACAGATGAATTGGCATCGTTCGCAAGCAAAACTTGCCACAAAGCGTTCTCGGGCGCGCTGCGGGTCGAAGCGTCCGATGCGTTCCAGGCTGTCGCGCATGGCCGTTATACGCATTTTTACTAGGGTTTCCAGATCGTTCACGGTGGTGGCCAGCAATGCAATCGCCGGGCTCATGTGCGGGCAATCCAGGAGTATTGAAAGGCCTTCTCGTCACCTCGATGGCCCCGGCGCCGGTAGCTGGCCAACTTCGGGGTCGAGCAGTAGGTGCACAGCGGACTGAACTCGACCTGTTCATCATTCACCCCGGCCGCACGCAGCAAGTACAGGGCATAGCGGCTCAGGTCGAACCACAGTGAACCCTCCTGAGTGGGTTGCGGCGGGGTGATCTCGGGCGGCAGCAATGGGGCCGGTTGCTGACGACTCCAGGGGGCCTGCGCTGCGGGCCACAGATGGCCTTGGCTGGCAGACAGGTGATTGACGAAATCCGCGCTGACTTCATAGCAGCAAGGCTTGATCGACGGCCCGATGGCCACGCGCAATTGATGCACGTCGATGCCCCGGGCGGCGAAGTGTTCCAGCACATTGGCAATGATCCCGCCGTGCAGGCCTTTCCAGCCGCCGTGCACCGCTGCCACCCAGGCGCCATCGTGGCTGCTGATCAGCATCGGCAGGCAATCGGCGGTGACCACCGCAATCGGCCGGCTCGAGCGGGTCAGCACCGCGTCGCCGCGAATGATGCCGCTGGGCAGGGTGGTACTGGCTTCGACCACTTCGCCGCTGTGGACCTGGGAGCAGAAGAACAGATTGGCCGGCAGGGCAGCGCCCACGATGGAAAAGTCATGACGGATACCGGTTATCTGCTGCAACACACCTGCCTGGAAACTCATCGGGCCTTCGCTCGGTTACCTGGGAATGGTTGCAGAGCATAACGGCATCTGCGGTACTTTTGCTGACAACGACTGGCCCGGGCAGGGTGCCAGACCAGCGGTCGTCCCAGTGCGGGCCCGTCTGCCGGGCGTTTCAGGCGCTCAACGGGATATACAGCTCCACCACGCTGTGGGGATTCATGGGGCCGAGAAAGCGTTCGCCGCTGTACTCGAATTCCAGGGCTTCGATGGGCCGCAGCCCGGCCGCAGGCAGCCACTCGCTGTAGGCGGCGCGGAAGGTTTCCGGCAAGGTTTGCACCGTGCCGTGATGCTCGACCCTGGCGTAGTGGCGGCCGGGGATTTGCAACTCCACCATGCCCGGCACCAAGGGCGCGTCGGCCGCCACCGGCAAGCCGGCTATGTAACGCCAGTGGCCGTCGTCCAGGGGTTGGCAGATACCGTAAGTGCCAACGGGGTCGGCCAATCGCTGGATCTCCTGCTCACGGGGTTCGAAGCGTTGCCAGAGTTCGGCGATGGAGCCCGGATCATCCTGCTGCCAGGCCATGCCGATGATCCGCAGCGGCGCCAAGAGCACTTTTTCCGGCGTTTGCGGCGCAGGAATCTGGCGTTGCGGTTGAGCCAGATAGCGTTGCAGATGGCCGAGCACCTTCTGGCTGCGGGCAATCTCGCTTTCCAGATGCCGGGCGTGGTCCTGCAGTGATTGCTGCATGTGCAGCACGCTGTCCAGGCCACCTTGATCCGCCAGGGCGCGGATGTCTTCCAGGGACATGCCCAGTTGCCGCAGCCAGACGATGCGGCCCAGGGTCACGATCTGCTCCGGGCTGTAGTAGCGATAGCCGTTGTCACGGCCGGTGAGGGCCGGGGTGAACAGGCCGATGCTGTCGTAGTGGCGCAGGGTTTTGGTGGTGAGGCTGTGGCAGCGGGCCATTTGTCCGATGGTGAGCATGGAGCGTCCTTTGGGTGGTGGGGCTGGACGGCAGTCTGAGGGTTTACCCAAGGGCAAGCTCAAGTCCTGGTTCAGGCCGTTCGTTTCCTGAATTGCAGATATGAGGTTCATTTTTAGGCTGGAAGCGGGAATCGTGATTCGTTTGGACACACCAAGCGTGTTCGTCGATTTTGCTGCGGCAGGCAAACCAAGGCGAGTGGGTAGCACAGCATCTAAGCGGTAAATACCCTGGGGATTAGCAATTAAACAAACCTTGAATCAAAGACTTTGTTAACCCACCAACCAGCTACTATCACCCTCTACCAGTGTGCCGCCATGACTGGTGTTGTCTCCTATACGTGCTACTGGCTTGCCCTCAACGGACATTTGCGGTGAGCCGCTCAGGATCACTGCTCCGCAGCTGATACGGTCTCCCACACGAGCAATGGCCCTGCCATTGACCTTAGCTTCACTGGCACCGCTGACGATGTTTCCGCTGTCGTGAATGGGGCAAAAGTGACGGTGACCAACAAGAGCGATCGGCCGCATAGCGCGTGCCTCCTTTACATTAATTGTGTTGTTAGTCTGGAAATAGAGAATCTAAGTATTGGATTCGGGTGGTTGAGCGCTCGGCATTGCAAGTGTTTATGGCTGTTTCATAAGCTAGTGTTCCTGTTTCTATTATGAAAGCTTCGATTTCACATTCTGAGTCTCTGAGAATCGTCCAGGTTTTTTGTGAGTCTTCTAATTTTTTTGTGAGAGAGGCTTTTAGGTCAGGGGCTTTGGTGTATTGGGTTGCTATTCTTTTTTCAAGGTTTTTGTATGAGATTTTTAATGAAGTGTCAGAATCTTTCTTATAATTTGCTGAGCACTCAAAGAAAGCTTGACTGTTCTCGGCGGATTTGCAAGGAATAGCGGCTTGAATTGTATAAGGGAGGCTAAAAGCTATTGTCATCATAAGTTTTAAGGGTGGATATTTTTGTTTAATGATGTTTTTCATTTGTTTCTCCTTAAGTATTCGGCTCTACGTCTCGAAGGCTCATGTTTACTAATATCTGGAGTGTTCTCAATATACTGGATCAAAATGTCAAAATTATTTTTCATTCCTGCAGTCATTGGTTTCCCACCTTTGGTGAAGCCTTGGTAAACAAAGTCAACTAAAACGTCCTGTATTATTGGTGATAATTCCTCCCAAGGAGTTTTTTCCGGAGTTTCTGAGGTCCAGTAATCATAGTTTTTTATTGTTCTTTCTACATATGTTGGATAGATAGTGTTGAATAAATTTATTTGTTGGTCTTGCGTAATTGTACCGATGTCCAATTTGTAGTTAGATACAAAGTCTTTAGCTGATGCTCCTCTGAGTCCATGAGCTTTTGCTATTTTCTTAGCTTGTGCTGGAGGGATTTCGGATGAAATCATATGGCTATATATTTCATCCTCACTTCTGAAGCCCATGTCGTAGCCTCGACCTAAAGTGACACCAGATAAGTCATTTCCGGGCCAGTGTATTACACGACTAAAGTAGATAGAGCTTGGTTCATCATTACCTTCACCATCAAACGTTAATTTCCCTGCCGTAACTATCGGTGAGAAGGCTTCAAAACATCCAGCCAACCCAATTGGATGAAAGTGATAAACCTTGGCATCCTGCGGCAACCCTAGTGACTTGGCCACTACGCTCCACCACTGCAACATTTGCACACTTGGCTTTTCCGCCTCGAGTGCATGTTGGGCAACTTTACCCAGCCCCGCGGCAATTTCATCAAGCAGGCCAAAACGATCTGCCCAAGAAGGAACATGCCAAGCATTGACATGGTAGGCAATCATGCCGCCGAGGCGGGCGGCCACTACGCGGTTATTTAATGCGGTATCCAGTTCCTTCTCGCTTAGGTGGCCGTCGCCGTCGGTATCAACTAACTCCCTGACTTTGCTGAAGAACGGTGTTTCCTTTGGCCGCAGACCTCTGAGGATATAGCTGAGATACGCTTGTGCACCGCCTTCCCACCAGCACCCACTAGCACTGCTACTGGCATCTACCACTTCGAAACCGCGCCAATGCCAGGGGCTGCAAAGATGGTTGATTTCAGGAACCCAACCTTTTAGTCCCTGAATGTTCACCTGGTACCAACGCTGCCCCGCATTGTCGATGTTGGTCTGCAAGCCCGCGAGAGGGAGGGTCAGGTTATCTGGCAGGCAGAGCAACGCTT
The DNA here is from genome assembly GCF_058744285.1 of Pseudomonas sp. E1BtOHC1. Lineage (NCBI taxonomy): Bacteria > Pseudomonadati > Pseudomonadota > Gammaproteobacteria > Pseudomonadales > Pseudomonadaceae > Pseudomonas > Pseudomonas sp. E1BtOHC1. Next base: position 6,727,165 of record NZ_CP196023.1, on the reverse strand, counting down.
CGGCTTCAGCTTTGGGCTGGCTATTTATGCTTTCGCCTTTGCGCAGCGCCAACAGGTTCCATTGCTCCTTGGGTGTGTCTTCAACCCAGTTGCGGCAGAGATAGATGAAGCGGGGTACATCGTCTGCGCTGAAGACTTCAAGATGCATTAAAGGTGAAGAGGCGGGCTGTTCTCCGATTAGTCCGGCCTGTGATGAGACGCCCTCGCCGAGGTGACCGATCAGTGCACCGGCCTTGAGGCGAATGGGTGAGGAAGGTTGGATGATGAGGTCGTAATCTTGGTCTTTCAATGCACGAACTTCGTCTTCCAGTTCTTCGAGGAACACCCAGCCTTTTTCAGCAGGGGTCTCCACGGATGCCCCCGCTGGTGAAACTTCGAGGGTGCCCTTCAGTACTTGCCTGATGCGCCTCCATTTCCTGTTTGGTGAGTGTTCGCCGACTTCAATGACTGAGTCGCGAGGAGCCAGCCCCAGTAATGTGCTTCGTGAAGTTGGTTTTTCACGAATGTTCAGCCCTAGTAGGGGTGGGTTTTTTGCGACCCATGTATCGGTTGCTTTTGCTCCAACCTGATGGGTCGATGGCCACCATGCAGGGACTGAACGAGTTGGCTCATTTGCATAACTGGCAGCATCTGCCAAGTGCATGTAGAGGCTGTAATAGGTCAAGGTCGGCCGCGCCGCTGCAGCTGCACATTGGCGTTGGTAATCGGCTTGGGCCGCTTTGGCGTCGAGCACGGCTTGGAGCTGATCTGGGTGGGGAGTGCAGGCGCTGACAAGTTCGCGCGAGAGGGGGTGGCCGGCCAGGCGTGCGAGCCTTATACCTTGTGGTACTTCTCCCAATGCACTTATGGGTATCCAAGCATCGGCAACTGGCTGTGCCAGCCAGTGCACTTTCTCTCCGGTAACTTGGCCGATCAGAACCCAATCGCGTCTCAACTCCAGCAGTTTGACCCGTGTTCCCAGCGGTAACCAGCCGACGCTTGGGCCGAAGGGGTATTCAGCCAGACGAACGCCATATTCGAGTACTCGTTTTTCGGTCGCGGGCGCCTCTGATGATGGAGCTGAGGGGGGTTGCAGGCTATGGCGCATCAGAACGAAGCCAGTGGAGAGGGGGCGTTTTGCCGGAACTGCAGAGGTAAGGCTTGCGTCTGGATAATGACGATTGATGCGATACGCCACTATTTCTCCATCGGCGAGACACATGACACCGCTGCTTTGTTCAAAACGGTTGGCGGTACCGCTGGTGAAATGAATGCCCCCGTGGAAGAAACCGTTGCTGCCCAGCGGATAGTGGCCACCCTCGGCGCCCGCTAAACCTTCATATGCTGGTTGCGGGTCGGTGAAGCGCTTACTTTCCTGATTTTTGAAGGGGTATCCGATATGTGCACTTGGCTTCAAGGGTTTTGGCATGACCAATGACCTCCGTGGCAGCTCAGCGGTTGAAGCTCCATGACCATGGCTGCTGGTTGAGAGCTGCTGTTTCGAGTTCAGCGTTGATGATGAACGGGTTGCCTTTGCCATCTCCCAGGTGAACGAGAGGACCTTTGAGGTTGATTGCTACACCTTCGAGAGTGATGCCGCTGGCGTCCATGGTGATGGTTCCGCCCGGTCCTCGTAGCACCAGGCGTTCGCTGGTTTGCAGGTGATAAGTACGGGTCTTGGTGTCGATACCATGTCCCACATCAAGACGGAGCTGGCCTTGTATTGTTTGTGCAAGGTCACCGCCAATGTTCATGTCGTGGTTGGCGCGAGTGCTGTCGAAGCGGTTGTTCCCAACGTCTTCCCGCCGATCCTTGGCTGTTCGGATGCTGTGGTTGCGACCAACAAACAGGGAGTCGTCCTGGCCAATGTCGTGGTGTCGGTCCCGGCCTAAAGTGAGTTTTTCATCCTGGCCGACTGTTTCCAGCCGGTCGCGGCCGACGCCTAGACTCTCGTCGTTTTCTACCCGCTCGCTGCGGTCGTGGCCGACGAAAGTGGTCTCGTCATTTTTGATATGTAAGTTCTGATCTTTTTGCGCGTGGAGATAGATTTCTTCTTGGCCGGCTTTGTCTTCAATGCGCAACTCGTTGAAGCCCTTGCCACCAAGACTGCTATTGCTCTTGAACACGCTGCGGGTTTTATGTGCTGGCAGTTCATAGGGCACGGGGTTGGCGCTGTTGGGTACACAGCCGGTGATCAGGGGTTTGTCCGGATCACCCTCCAGGAAGCTGACCAGCACCTCCATGCCGATGCGTGGAATCACTACTTGGCCATATCTGGGGCCGGCCCAGCTGGAGGCCACTCGCACCCAGCAACTGCTCTTGGCATCGTGCTTTCCCTCCCGGTCCCAATGAAACTGCACCTTGACCCTTCCATATTGATCGCAGTGTATTTCCTCATTTTCGGGACCTGTGACAATCGCCGTCTGGCTGGCCAACTGTGGTTTTGGGGGCGGTGCAGGGGGGCGGTAGAAAGTGTCCCATGGGATTGCTTCAAAGCGGTTTTGGTAACCCGGGAGAAGGTCCGGTGAGTCTTGTGTTTGAGTCGGCATTGCCTCCTCAAGAACCTGTGGCTGTTGGCCCTGATGCTCAATCCCAGTTAGTAGCCACAAGTCGTTCCAGGTTGGTTCAGGATGGTTTTGCAGTTTGACGAAATGACCACTTACCAGGGCTGGCTGATCGCTCTCGCCAGTGACCATCCTGTAGTCACTACGATGATGCTCCAAGGCTCGTTCACTCAGACGTTTCCCATCATCTCGATGGGTGAAGCGTCCCGGGTAGCCGTAATCCTCCAAGTCAGGCTGCAGGGTTTGTTGTTCCGGGTGGTGTCTCGACTCCAGCAATAGTCGTGATTTTTTGAAGTCGTAGTCACGACGAGTGGTGCGACTGGTGCGGGTTTCCAGGCGCAGGTCAAAGCGAGTGATCACCGGTTGTTCTGCTACCAGGCCACTTCCCGCTTGAAAAATGGTGGCTTCAGGGAGGCGGGGGAGCGAAGCCTGATGATCACCGAATGACAGCACATTTCCCGCACGGCTATGACGGAAGTGGAAGTGAATGCCTTCCTCGTGACACAGGCGCTGTATGAATTGCAGGTCAGACTCGTGGTACTGCACGCAGTACTCACGCTCAAGGTAGTTGCTGTTCAACTGGAATTGGTAGGCATCGCCCAGGATGCCGTGCTCCTCAAGAATGTGGGCGATGATTGTGGGGACCGACAGGTGTTGGAAAATGCGTTGGTTGATTCGGTGTTTGAGATAGGCCAGATGCGGCTTCAGAGTCAGGTTGTATTGATGCAGGCGCTTGCCCCGGGCGCCTTGTTGAACTTGATAAATCAGTCCATGAATACCGTGGTTACGATCACTGAAAGTCAAATAGGCCGATCGGTGGAGCAGTTGTTCCAGATTCAAGTCCGGGCGTTCGCTGACCAGTTCCACATCGAAGGTATAAGGGCGGCTAATGTATTCCTGACCGGTAAAGGATACGACCCGCAGGTCGTGTTGGAAGTCATTGATCAATAGCTGGAAGTGAGGCTGGTTGGCTGGGCTGAACATCCGATGTTCCTCGATTTCAAATCCTTGAAATGGCTTTGAAGCGTGTTACGGCATTGCTTTGATAAGCAGACGAAAGGGTGGACCCATGGGGCTTTAATAACCACCTGGCGCTGTTAATTCAGCCGTATCTGAATGCTCTGGAAGAAAAGGCGTACCTATTTTCTGCGCACCAATCACGTTATCCGTTGTATTGACCGTTCTTCAGCCACAGTCTTTTGCCATCTCATTGGTCGCGCTCTACCCCTTTCCTTGATAAAGCGGCTGGCCAGCCTCGGTCGCATGTTGTCTTTTGTCAGGCAAAAGACGACATCCCGAGTATCTGTAAGGTTGTGCGCAAGCCCGAAGTGCTCAGCGCAGTGGATGATGTCCAGGCTCAGGACGATTTGATCGGCTTGATCAGGCTCTCGGCGGGAATGCCGAACAGCTGGTGCAGTTTCCAGATCATGGGCAGGGTCAGCGCGCGCTTGCCGTTGAGCACTTCGTAGACGCGGTTGGTGCGGCCGATGGCGGGGGCCAGGTCGGCGGCAGACAACCCGGATTGTTCCATGCGGAACTTGATCGCCTCGATCGGGTTGGGCAGGTCCAGGGGAAACTGTTTGGCTTCGTACGCCTCGATCAGGGTGATCATCACGTCGAAGTAATCGCCTTCAGGTGTTCCGGGCTGCGGTTCGTTGTCGAACAGGGGCGAGACGCTTTTCAGCGCGGCGCGGTAGTCCTGGTCGGTGTGGATAGGGCGGATGTTCATCTGGGTTACTCCATGTCTGCGCTGTCGGCATCAATGGCGTCGTACTGCCGGTGGGTGCCTACGAACTTGATGTACAGCGCGCCGAAACGATAGGCCACGGCAACGACCAGCCGATACTCGTTGCCCTTGATGTTGAAGACCACCCTGCGGCTTTTGAGAATGCTTGCGTTGCGATACTGCTCCTTGATCTGCGCAGGGTTGGACCACTCGGCATTCCTTGCTTCATCGATCCAAGCCAGTAAAGGCTGCTCTGCATCCGGGTACTTCTCCCAGAAGGCCTTCAACTGACTGACTGCAATAATTCTCATGGCGCGATCCTAGTCCCGTCCTGGGACTTAAACAAGTCACCAAGTGCATCAGGCGATGTACGGGCAGATCGCTGGATCTGCCCGCGCAGGCGACGTCGGCTCGGTGACGATCAGGTCATGCAGAGAGCGTGGCGTGCACGTCGTCCATCAGTGCCTTGCCCATCTCCGCCAGGTAGTGTGCCGCCCAAGCATAGCGGTCGCACCGCGGCTCCATGGCCGCCTCCAGAGTGAATTGCTTTGCCAGATGCAACAGGGTCGAGGCGTGTTCCAGGGCGTCGTTGATCGGCACGTCGGCATTCACCCGAAACAGCGGATACGAGTGTTCGCCGCAGTGGGAAAAGCGGATTTCACCGAGGGTAGTCAGGGGCGATTGAGTGGTCATCGGGCACCTCCGGTTTTGTGTGACGGGAGGTGTTGGGGAAGCAGATTGCAGAAGCAGTTCATGGTCACGACTCCTTGATTCGAAGGACCGTCACCGTCTGCCGCCAAGCAGATCAGGGTGGCGGATTGCGCAGGATTGGCGGACCGGGAATCAAGGAACCGGCGAACCCGAAGGTTCTCCCACGCAACCCGCCATAACGCAGGTATGCGGGCGCAAAAAAAGCGCCTGCATGATTGGTGGGGGCGCTGTTGCGCCTCGATTCTATCAGGCCGCCAAGCCTGTTCGCTGATTTTGCAGCGACGGTCGAACCATAGGTTGGACTAGGGGGCGCCGCAACGGCATTACTGCGACATTTTGTGAACCAACCCTTTAGCCGCTGCCGCAGGCTGCGAACGATCGGAACGGTCGCAGCGATCTCCCAGGCGCCGAAGGCCCTTCGGTCCTTATCGCAGCCTGCCGCAGCGGCTACAGAGGTTGTGCCAGCACCTCACGAAACACATCGGGCCTGAGCATCGCGATATGCAGCAATGAACGGGCCGCTCCGGAAGGCGAGCGCCGACCTTGCTCCCACTCTTGAAGGGTCCTTACCGACACGCCAAGCAGTTGCGCAAATTTGGGTTGCGACAACCCGGTTTTACCCCGCGCTTCGGCGGCCTTGGTGATCGGAATGCTATGGGTATGGCCATGCCGGCCGGCTTTGACATCGATGATCGCGTCCAGAAGCTCCTGGCCGATATTGCGCTTGGCATTGCGCTCCAATAGTTCTTTTTCAGTAAGGGGCATGATTCATCTCCTTCGCAATTCTGCGTAGAACAGGTGCTGGAATGTTTTCGGTAGCGCCTTTGCCATAGATCACCAGCGCAACCAGGGCTCCGCATGCGAGCTGGGTGGTATGGATGACCCGCACCGAGCCACTTTTTCCACGTCCATCAACGCTCCATCTGATTTTCCTGCAACCGCCAGAACCCGGGATGACAACGCCGGGCTCTGGGTCGCTGGCAAGAAATGTCATGAACGCTCCACGCTCTTCTTCGGACCAGTAATCGGGCCAGAGTCTGGAAAACAGCGGAGATTCTATGATCGCCAGCATGCGGGAGGGTTTTACGTCTTTGACGTACCTTGCGGCAATGGTGGGTGCTAGGAGATGACTCCTGAAAGATTAAGAACGTGGAGTTGCAACTCCAATGAGCGGAGTCCTGATTTCCAGTCAGCCCATTCGTTTTCTTGTGTGTGATCCATGCCCCCGATGTCACCTTTTGCATGACCTGAAACCCGGGCAACTCTGCTCAGTGCGGCTCTATGATCCAGAGCAGCTAACTCAAGCTTCCAACGCTTTCGCCATCTCGCTGGTCGCTACCCAACCCAGCCCCTGATACAGCGGCTTGCCGGCCTCGGTCGCATGCAGCACCGCAAAGCCCAGCCCGCGCTGGCTGAACTCGGCCTCTGCCAGTTTCATCAGCGCCGAAGCCAGGCCGCGCCGCCGGTAGGCCGGTTCGACGTAGACGTTGAGCACATAGCCGCGTTGATCCTGGGTCGGATGGGAAGGGTGGGGCGGCCAGTCGATGCTCATCAGGCCGATGCTGGCCACGCTCTGCTCGGCGTCCATCAGGGCGAAGCCGTAGTAGCGGCCGTCCTCCAGGCGTTCACGCAACCAGGGGCGAAAGTGCTCGGTCATCACTTGCAAGGTGCAGAGATCCTTACCCGCATCGAGAAACATCGCCTGGCGATGGCGGCAGATCAGTTCAAGGTCCTGGGACGTCAGGCGTTGTGGACTCAGGCCTGGGATATCTAGGTCGGCTGCAATTTCGTTCATCGTCGGTTCCTCGGTGGACAGGGACGATGCTAGGGCAGATCCCCAGGCCGGGTCAGACACAGACCGCCGCAAAATTTTGCATACAGCGCCGTTGTTTCCCGCCCACAAAAAAGGGCCAGCCTCACGGCCAGCCCTCGGGTTCATCCGATTACTCTCAATCCCCCAGCGCTTCCCCTTCGCGCCGTGGATCGGCGCCGCCGGCCCAGGAGGCCTTGCCCTGGGCATCACGCACGCGAACGATGGCCTGGGTGCCGCTGGTCATGTCGATCTCGTTGACCTCATGCCCCTGAGCTTGCAGTGCCTGTTTCAGCGCCGGGCTGAACTGGCCTTTCTCCAGTTCGGTGGGGCCATTGCGGCTGCCGAAGTTGGGCAGGCCGACGGCGGTTTGCGGGTCGAGGTTCCAGTCGAGCATGCCCACCAGCGACTTGGCCACGTACTCGATGATCTGCGAGCCGCCGGGGGAGCCGACGCTGGCCAGCAGTTCACCGCTGGCGCGGTCGAAGACCAGGGTCGGCGCCATGGACGAGCGCGGGCGCTTGCCGGGTTCGACGCGGTTGGCCACCGGCTGGCCATTTTCCTCGGGGATGAAGGAGAAGTCGGTCATCTGGTTGTTGAGCATGAAGCCCTGGACCATCAGGTGCGAGCCGAACGCCGCCTCCACGGTGGTGGTCATCGATACGGCGCCGCCCAGGTCATCCACTGCCACCACTTGCGAGGTGGAGATGCGCATTGGCGAACGGTCCGGTGCGTAGGCCACCTGGATGCCCTGGGGCTTGCCCGGTTCGGCCTTGCCCATGCTGCGTTCGCCAATCAGCGCGGCGCGTTTGGCCAGGTAGTCCGGGGCGATCAGGCCGGCCACCGGCACTGGCACAAAATCGCTGTCGGCCACGTACAGGCCACGGTCGGCATAGGCCAGGCGCTCGGCTTCGGCGATCAGGTGTACCGCTTGTGGCGCTGGCTCCAGGCCGGCGGGCAGGTTGGTTTTCTGCGGTTTGAGGTTGGCCAGGGTGTAGCGCGGGTCGCGCTGTTCCAGGGCCTGCAGGGTGCCGAGAATCTGCGCCACCGCCACGCCGCCGGAAGAGGGCGGCGGCATGCCGCACACCTGCCAGCGCTTGTAGTCGCTGCACAGCGGTGCGCGTTCCTTGGCGCGGTAGCCTTGCAGGTCGTTGAGCGACAGGCTGCCGGGGTTGGCGTGGCCCTGGACCTTGGCGACGATTTCTGCGGCCACCGGGCCTTTGTACAGAGCGTCCGGACCTTCCTTGGCGATGCGCTTGAGCACCGCGGCCAGTGGCGGGTTCTTCAGCAGGGTGCCCACGGCTTTTGGCGTGCCGTCGGCATTCAGGAAGTACGCGGCCATGTCCGGCGAGCGCGCCAGGAACGGATCGGCGCTGATCATGGTGTGCAGCCGTGGCGAGATGGCGAAGCCTTGCTCGGCCAGGCGGATCGCCGGTTCGAACAATTGTGCCCAAGGCAGGCGGCCGTGTTTCTGGTGGGCCATTTCCAGGGCGCGCAGCACGCCTGGGGTGCCCACCGAGCGTCCACCGATCTGCGCCTGAGGGAAGGCCATGGGCTTGCCGTCCGCCTGCAGGAAGAGCTGCTCGGTGGCGCCGGCCGGCGCGGTTTCCCGACCGTCATAAGTGCGCACGGCCTTGCCGTCCCAGAGCACGATCATCGCGCCGCCGCCAATCCCCGAGGACTGTGGTTCCACCAGCGTCAGCACCGCTTGCATGGCAATCGCCGCGTCGATGGCCGAGCCACCTTTGCGCAGCATCTCGCGCCCGGCTTCGGCGGCCAGGGGGTTGGCGGCGGCCGCCATGTGTTTGTCGGCGTGCCGGGTCTGCATGTCGCTGCGGTAGCCCGAGGCGATCTCCGGGGCGGCGGGCAGGGCGCTGGAAGAGGGCGGGTTGTTGCAGGCGCTGAGGCTGAGGGCGGCGGCGAGCAGGCTGAGGCGGGCCAGCCGGTGGTGACGCGGATGGAAGATCGAGAACACGCGTTGAGCTCCGTTCACTGGGAAATGAGGTGTCGTCCGTGGGGGGAATGTACAGCAGTGGCGCTGGCAGTTGGACCCCGAACGCGGTTCAGGGGCGTGCTGGCCATGGAAGCGGCAAGGTGACATGAAACGGCGATCTCCCCTGTTCACGGGGTCGCAGCCACTGTCGCACTCGATCACCGCTTGATCTGAGTCAGGGTAACTGGGGACTGTTGGGCACATGGTGCAGCAAACCATAAGCCTGATGAGAGGACGCCATGCACCGTTGTAAGTGGTTACTTGTGTTCGGATTGCTGTTGGGGGGCGAGGTACGGGGGGAAACCCCCAGTGAACCGATCTTGCCGATACAGCCGGCGAAGATTACCGATGTGGACAAGGTGGAGCTGGGCAAGCAATTGTTCTTCGATCCACGGTTATCCAAGTCCGGTTTCATTTCCTGCAACTCCTGCCACAACCTGAGCATGGGCGGCAGCGACAACCTGCCCACCTCCATCGGCCACAACTGGCACCAGGGGCCGATCAACTCGCCCACCGTGCTCAACTCCGGATTGAGCTTCGCCCAGTACTGGGATGGCCGTGCGGCCACGCTCCAGGAACAGGCCAGCGGCCCGATCACCAACCCGGGGGAGATGGGCTTCACCCATGAGTTGGCGGTGGACGTGCTGCGTTCCATTCCCCAATACCGGGCCTCTTTCAAGCACGTGTATGGCAACGATGAGATCAAGTTCGAGGACGCCACCAACGCCATTGCCGCGTTCGAAGACACTCTGGTGACGCCCAATGCGCCGTTCGACCGCTGGCTCAAGGGCGACAAGGCGGCGATCAGCCCGACGGCGCTCAAGGGCTATCAACTGTTCAAGTCCATTGGCTGCGTGGCTTGCCACAACGGTGAGGCGGTGGGCGGCGGCTCGTTCCAGAAGATGGGCATGATCGAACCCTATGTCACCCAGAACCCGGCCCAGGGCGTGGCCGGGCTGACCGGAAAGGATGCCGACCGCATGCTGTTCAAGGTTCCGACCTTGCGCAACGTGGCGCTGACTTACCCCTACTTTCACGATGGCGCCTACTGGAAGCTGGAAGAGGCAGTGGACGTGATGGCCCGCCTGCAATTGGGGCGCAAACTGGGCGATGAGGAGATCCAGCAGATCGTGGCGTTCCTCGAGACCCTGACCGGTGATCAGCCGGACTTCAAGCTGCCGATCCTGCCGCCATCCTCGGCGCAGACACCGCGTCCGCAACCGTTCAACTGAGCGAAAAAAAACCGCGGCTTGCTGCGGTTTTTTTAGCCCGACGTTCTGGGTCAGCCCTGCTTGTCCCCGGTGGCGCAATTGAACCGGTCATCGATGGTGTGGCCAGGCGAGGGTTCTAAGTCGCCGGGGCTGCGGCAGCTTTCGGCGCGTTGCCAGCGCTGGGGACAAGAACCCATCGAATAGGGGGACTGGTCCCTGAATACAGGGGCTGGCGGTTTATGACGTCCCAGGGCGCGCGCAACACTGGCCATTGCGGGCCAGCGCTGCGCACAGTCTGCCAAGTCCTGTCAGGGCTTGTCCTGCCAGGCCGTTGACGCGGCCGCCGCCTTGAACTTGGCGCGGTTTTCCGGGGTGGCCGGCGGTTCGGAATCACCGAAGATCGCCTTCAGCCAATGGCCGTCGGTGGGGTTGGGGAAGAGGATGAACTTGCGCCCGAACTGTTCCTTGTCCTCGGTCATCAGGCTGTTGCGTTGCTTGACGTCGGCCACGTAGTACTTGCGTTTGAAGTCGTTGAGGTTGTCGCCCAGCATCAGTACCACGTTGTGCTCCTTGGCGATTTCCTGCTGCCGCGGTTCCTTGTTGGAGCTGTCGCGATACACCGTCAGGTGCTGCTCGTCGGCATAGGGCAGCTGGTTCTTGCGCAGGTTGGCCAGGGCGTATTCGTAGGTTTTTTCCCCTTGATCGCGGCTGGTGACGTAGAACACCTCGACGCCCTTGGATTGCGCGTACTTGAGGAATTCCACAGCGCCTGGGGTGGCTACCGGGCCATTGTCGGCGACCCACTTGTCCCAGGCCTCGTCATCGAAGAACTCTTTGCCCGAATTGATCATGTAGCCCCAGTAGCTGTTGCTGCTGAGCACCGTGTCGTCAACGTCGCTGATGATCGCCAGCGGCCGGTCGCCGGCCTTGTGTTCTTGCAGGGCGCGATCCAGTTGCAGGCGGGCGATGTTGAAGCCCTGATAGTACAGCGCCTCGAATTCGGCGGCGGTCTGTTTCCAGGCGACGGCGGCGGTCAGCAGGTTGGAGGGCGGGGTAGGGGCCTGTTCGGCGAAGGCTGGAGTACAGGTGATTGCCAGGAGCGAGAACAGCCAGGGGGCGACTGAAGTCCTGTGGTTTTTTATTGTCATTATCGAGCCCTTGAAGTGAGGATTGCGCAGCTCTCACAAACACTGCCCCGGTGTTCTATCTCACCCCGGGCGGGGGCTCAATGCAGGTGTCGCGTTTGTGGATCAATGCGGCGTAATCTCCGGCACTTTTCTGCAGGCATAAAAAAACGGCCTACCTTGCGGTAAGCCGTTTTTAGTACTTGGTGGCTACACAGGGACTTGAACCCCGGACCCCAGCATTATGAATGCTATGCTCTAACCAACTGAGCTATGTAGCCAAGTGGCGCGCATTATTCGCGCAGAACGACAATGCGTCAAGCGTTTTTATAAAAAAATTATCTACGCTATCAACCGTTTATCCCTTCCCCCCGAAAATCAGCGGCGACGGGCAGCGCTGGAACCAGCGGCTGGCCTGTTCGTAGGCGTATGCCAGTTGCAGGACGGCGAAGTCGGCCTGGTGCTTGCCGATGATCTGCAAGCCCATGGGCAGGCCGCTGGCATTGAAGCCGGCCTGGACGCTGGCCACTGGGCAGCCGGACAAGGTGCCGGGAATCACCACCTCCATCCAGCGGTGGTAGGTGTCCATGGTCACGCCTTCGATGCTGCGCGGCCAGGGGCTGTTCTTGTCGAAAGGGAAGACCTGGGCGCTGGGCAGCAGCAGGTAATCGAAGCGTTCGAACAGCCGGGAGATGGCGCGGTACCAGTCGCTACGAATCACCGAGGCTTCGAATACCTGACTGGCGGAGAGCTTGAGTCCGTTCTCCACTTCCCATATGGCCTCGTCCTTGAGCTGTGTGCGCTTCTGTGGATCGGCATAGGTGCTGCCCAGGGACCCGGCGACCATCCAGTGGCGCAGGGTGCGCCAGCTGCTCCACAGGCGCTCGGGGGCGAAGTCGGGGCTGGCCGGTTCAACGCTGCAGCCCATGCTGCGGAAATCGCCCAAGGCCTTTTCGCAGAGCTCCATTACTCCTTTTTCCATCGGCAGGTAACCGTTGAAGTCCCCCAGCCAACCCAGGCGCGTGCCTTTGAAGTCGCGCTCCAGTGGGGCAGCGAAGCCCTGGCCGGATTCGGCGATGGACAGCGGCGCCCGGGCATCGCCGCCGGCCTGTACCGACAGCAGCAGGGCCGCGTCGCGCACGCTGCGGGCCATGGGCCCTTCGTAGCCGAGCTGGTCGATGAACAGATCGCTGCTGTCGTCGAAGGGCACCCGGCCCTGGGACGGTCGGAAGCCGAAGATGTTGTTGAAGGCCGCCGGGTTGCGCAGCGAGCCCATCATGTCGCTGCCGTCGGCCACCGGCACCAGGTGCAAGGCCAGGGCCGCGGCGGCGCCACCACTGCTGCCGCCGGCGGTCTTGCTCGGGTCATAGGCACAGCCGGTGGCGCCGAACAGCGGGTTGTAAGTCTGGGAGCCGAGGCCGAACTCCGGGGTGTTGCTCTTGCCGATCAGGATCGCACCGGCGGCCTTGATTCGTTCCACCATGATGCCGTCGCGCTCGGGGATGAAATCCCGGTACAGCGGCGAACCCAGGGTGGTGCGGATGCCTTGAGTCAGGGACAGATCCTTGATCGCGTGGGGCAGGCCGTGCATCCAGCCGCGATATTCGCCACGGGCCAGTTCAGCATCGCGCTGCTCGGCCTGGGCCAGCAGGCTGTCGGCCGGTTGCAGGCTGACCAGGGCATTGACCTTGGGGTTGTAGCTTTCGATGTGGGCAAGGTAGGTCTGCATCACTTCCCGGCAGGAAACCTGACGCAGGCGGATACGCTCGGCGAGTTCATGGGCCTGGAGCAGGACCAGTTCGCTGGGGGGGGTGGCGATCATGGCAGGAGGGCCTTTCAAACGGCTTGAGAAACGCCCCGGCATCCAGGCCGGGGCGACAGAAGTCGACGCAGCTCAGCGCATCAGGTTGGTCCACAGACGGTCGGCGAGGCGGATCGCGCCTTCGCCGCAGGTCTGGCTGAAGACCACCTTGGTGCCCTCGGGAATGTGCAGCTCGGGGGCATCCTTCAACCCGGCGTCGAGGAAGGGTTCGACGCCCTTGATCGGGCTCTGGTGCTTGAGAAAGTTCTGGGTCATGGCGGCGTTCTCAGGTTGGCTGAGGAAGGCGATGAAGGCCTTGGCGTTCGCCGGATTCTTGCTGCCCTTGGGGATGACCATGTTGTCCACCCAGGCCAGCACACCTTCTTTCGGATAGAGGTACTTCAGGCCGGGCTTCATCTCCCGGGCACGCATCGACGAGCCGCCCCAGAACATCGACATGTCGATTTCCCCGGCCGCCAGGTTCTCGCGGATCGCCCCGGCCTTGGAGCTGTAGGTCTTGACGAAGGGCTTCTGCGCCTTGAGCAGGCCAAGGATCTGCTGCATCTGCTTGGGGTCCTCGCTGCACAGCGGGATGTTCAGGTACAGGCTGGCCATGTCGATCACTTCGCTCACCGAGTCGAACATGTTGATCCGTCCTTGCAGCTCTGCCGGCGGCTCGTAGAGCACCTTGTAGCTGTCGCTCGGGCCTGTGTAGCGTTCGCCGTTGAGCACCACGCTGGTGGTACCCCAGATGAAGGGCACCGAGTAGGCGCCTTCCGGGTCCCAGGTGGGCTGCTTCAGGTTGTCGACCACGCTGGCGTAATAGGACTGCTTGGCCGGGTCGAAGCGTTCCAGCAACTGCTCCTTGATCAGGATCGGGATGAACTGGTGGGACGGGATCGCCACGTCATAGCCGGTGCCGCCCTGTTTAAGCTTGGCCAGCAGGGTTTCGTTGGAATCGTAGGAGTCCACCGTGACCTCGATACCGGTCTGCTTCTGGAACTTGGCGAGAATTTCCGGCGAAAAGTAGCCGCTCCAGCTCACGACGTTGAGTTTCTCGGCGGCCTGCACGGCCAGTGGCAGGCTCAGCAACAACGAGGTACCCAGGCTTGCGATCAACTTGCTCATGTCATTTCCCCAAGGTCAGTGGAAGGTTCAAGCGTGTTTCTTGCTCAGCAGATAAGAGAGGCTGACGAACAGCACCGAGACGCCGAGGATCAGCGTCGACACGGCGTTGACGTCGGGTGTCACGCCCATGCGCAACAGGCCGAAGATGAAGATCGGCAGGGTGGTGGTGCCAGCCTGGGACACCATCATCGAGATCACGAAGTTATCCAGGGAGACGATGAAGGCCAGCATCAGCCCGGAGACGATCCCCGGCATCAGCAGCGGCAGGGTCACCTTGCGGAAGGTGCGCCAGGGGCCGGCGTACAGGTCCGCCGCCGCATGCTCCAGGGACAGGTCCATGTCGTTGAGGCGGGCGCGGATCGGCAAATAGGCGAAGGGGATGCAGAACACCGTGTGGGCGATGATCAGGTTGCCGTAGCCCAGGGACAGCCCCAGCGTGGAGAACAGCGCCAGGGTGGCCACACCGACGACGATTTCCGGCAGCACCAGGGGCAGCATGATGGCGCCCATGGACAGTTGCAGGCCCTTGAACTTCGCCCCGCGTGAGGTGCCCAGAGCCGCCAGGGTGGCGATGGCGGTGGCCGCCATGCTGGCGCACACGGCGATCAGCAGGCTGTTGCCCGCCGCCTGGCGCAGGGCCTGGTTGGCGAACGCCGCGCGGTACCAGTCGAGGCTGAAGCCGCTCCACACCGTGGCCGACTGGTTGGCGTTGAAGGAGAACACCACCAGCACCAGGATCGGCGCGTAGAGGTACAGGTAGAACAGGAAGCTGAAACCGCCGAAGCCGGGAAAGTCCTGGACGCCGAGGCCGTTGCGTTTGAACAGGCTGATCATCATGCACCTTCCTGAAGGGTTTTCTGGCGCTGGGCGCGCAGGGCGTAGACGGTCAGCACCAGCATCACCGCGGCCATCAGCACCAGGGACAGGGCCGCGCCGAAGGGCCAGTTACGGGCGTCGCTGAACTGGCGGAAGATCAGGTTGCCGAGCATCATCCGAGTGCCGCCGCCCAGCAGTTCCGGAGCGATCATCGCCCCCAGGCAGGGCACGAAGGTCAGGATCGCGCCGGCGAAAATCCCCGGTTTGGCGATTGGCAGCACCACTTTGCGCAAGGTGCGCCAGCGTCCGGCGTAGAGGTCCTGGGCCGCTTCCAGCAGGCGGATGTCCATTTTCTCCAGGGTGGCGTAGATCGGCAGTACCACGAAGGGCGCGTAGGTGTAGACCAGACCCAGCAGCACCGCGCCGTCGGTGTACAGCAGTTGCAACGGCTCGTGGATGACCCCCAGGCCCATCAGGCTGTTGTTGATCACCCCGGTGTTGCGCAGCAGCAGGATCCAGGCGTAGGTGCGGATCAGCAGGTTGGCCCAGAACGGCACGGTAATCAGGAAGATCAGTAGGCCCCGACGCTGCACCGGTTGCATGGCCAGCCACACCGCCACCGGAAATCCGATCAGCAGGGTGATGATGGTGGTCAGCCCGGCAATGCCGATGGAGCGCAGGGCGATCAGCAGGTAGGAGTCGGCGAAGGCCAGGCTGTCATCCAGCTGCCGTTCGAACAGCAGTGAGGTGTAGGCGTCGCTGCTGAAAACCTTGTTCACCCCGCCGTAGGGGTTGGCTTCCATCAGTGAGTAACCGATGACGATCAGGATCGGCACGATCAGAAACAGGCCGATGGCAATCAGCGCCGGGCTGACCCCGAGCACACTGCGCAAGGCTTTGCGCCGTTCCAGATGGAGGGAAATCGATGAGGCGTGCATGGCGGATCCTCGTGGTCAATCCAGCAGGACGCTGGCGCTGCCGCGTTCGAACACCAGCCCGGCACTGCTGCCCACGGCCAGGCGCTGGTTGTGCTCAACGCTGTTGGGCGTGCGCACCGTAAGGCGTGTGCCGTCGCCGAGACTGACTTGGTACTGCAGGTCGGTGCCCAGGTAGATCTGGGTTTCGATCCGGCAGGGCAAGGCGCCGTCAGTGGCAGCGCTGCACAAGTGCAGGCGCTCGGGGCGTACCGACAGCGTCACTTGCTGGCCCACTTGCACCTCTTTGCAGGGCTGCGCCGGCAAGGCTTGTCCGGCGGGGCCGCTGAACCAGGCCAGGCCTGCTTCGATGCGGCTGACGGTGGCCTGGATAAAGTTGGTCTCACCGATAAAGTCGGCGACGAAGCGATTGCGCGGCTGCTCGTAGATCTCTTCCGGGCGGCCGACTTGCTGCACTTCGCCTTCGGAGAGCACGGCGATACGGTCGGAGAGGGTCAGGGCTTCTTCCTGGTCGTGGGTGACGAAGATGAAGGTGATGCCGGTCTTGGCCTGGATCGCCTTGAGTTCTTCGCGCATGGCCTGACGCAGCTTGAGGTCCAGGGCCGACAGCGGTTCGTCCAGCAACAGCACTTTGGGATGGGGCGCCAGGGCCCGGGCCAGGGCGATGCGTTGTTGCTGGCCGCCGGACAACTGGTTGGGCTTGCGCCCGGCGAAGCGTTCCATCTGTACCAGGGCCAGCATCTCGCGCACCCGCTCGGCGATCTGCGCCTTGCTCAGTACCTGGCCCATGGGCCGGGATTCCAGGCCAAAGGCCAGGTTCTCGGCCAGGGTCATGTGGGGGAACAGGGCGTAGTGCTGGAACACGGTGTTCACCGGACGCTCGAAGGGCGGACGGTCGGCGATGTTCTCGCCATAAAGGAGGATCTCGCCCTGGGTCGGGAATTCGAACCCGGCGATCATCCGTAAGAGGGTGGTCTTGCCGCAGCCGGAGGGCCCCAGGAGGGTGAAGAATTCGTTGTCGCGGATATTCAGGTCGATGTTCTTCAGGGCCACCGGGCCGCTGTGTGGATCGCCGTAAACCTTGCGCACCGAGCGGATGGACACCGCCAGTGTTTGCAGCGAATGCAGAGCATTCATGCCTTACCTCCGATTCCCCCATGAGCTGCCGTGCAGGCCATGGATATTGTTTTTCTTGGGCAGGATCGAGATGTGTTCGGGTGTCTGAGGAGCCTGTTTTTCCAGGCTTCTCAGGGAGTTTTTATTGTTCTGCTGGGGCTGATTATCAGTGAGGGGTTGCAGGGGCGAAACATCAATTTTAACATACCGGCTGTTAAAAAATTTAATAGCAGAGAGCGTGCAGAACCATGGCCGAACAGCGTTTGCCGCCATTGAATGCGGTGCGGGCTTTTGATGCCGCGGCGCGTCTGGGCAGCTATGTCGAAGCGTCCAGGGCGCTGCACGTGACCCAGCCCGCCATTGGCCGTCATGTGAAGTTGCTGGAGGACTGGCTTGGCGTGCAGTTGTTCGAGCGCACCTCCCGTGGGGTGACCCTGACGCCGGCAGGGGAGAAGTACCACCGCAAGATCGCCGCCGCCTTGCAACTGATCATCGAGGCCGGACGCGAGGCGCAGCCCAAGGCCGCCGAGCGCTGGTTGCGGATCATGGTGGTGCCGGGGTTCGCCAAGCGCTGGCTGACTCCGCGCCTGGAGGCGCTGCGGCATGTGCGTCCGGGTTTGAAGTTCGCCATCGAGCCGAACTCCACCTTCACCGAAGTCGACGCCAAGAGCGCCGACTTGGGCATCGCCTATGGTCTGGACGGGCAATATGCCGAGTCCCGGGTCGGTCTGATCTGCCCTCGGGTGTTTCCGATCTGCACCCCGGCTTACCTGGCCGGAATCGAGCCGATCAAGGGCCCGGCGGATCTGGCCCGTCACGAGCTGATCCATTTTGATGACGGTGAGTGGTGGAACCTGTGGTTTGCCGCCAATGGCCTGGATATCCACCTCACGTCCGACCTGATCTATGTGAACAACGATCATGCCCTGTCGGTGGCTGAAAGCGGTGGCGGCATTGCCCTGGCCAATGAAGTGCTGGTGCGCGAGGAACTCAAGGCCGGCACGCTGGTACGGGTGCTGGAGGATCAGGTGAAGCTGGAAAGCTACCGAGTGCTGACCCCGGCCACTGAGTGGTCGGAGGACGTCGAGTGGTTCATCCAATGGCTCAAGGCCGAGCTTGAAGCGGATTTCCCCGAGGCGCGGATAGTGGGTCGTTAGCAAGCTAATGGGATGGCGCGGGCGCACTAAAAAATGGCACATTGACGCACCTGCCCCTGTGCACCCACCCGTTGTACGGAAAATTCTATGGCTAGCAGCAACTCCCCGAGCGTCGCAGCGACAGCATCTCCCGCTTCGCAAAGCAGCCCACTGGTCCTGCGCATCATTGGCGCGGTGGCCCTGGCGCACTTGATCAACGACCTGATCCAGGCGGTGTTGCCGGCGATCTACCCGATGCTCAAGGACAACTACGGCCTGACCTTCACCCAGGTCGGCCTGATTACCCTGACGTTCCAGCTTACCGCCTCCCTGCTGCAGCCCTGGGTGGGTTTTTACACCGATCGGCGGCCCCTGCCGTTCCTGCTGCCGGCGGGAATGATCTGCACCCTGATCGGCATCATGATGATGTCTCAGGTCGGCAGCTTTCCCTTGATCCTGCTGGCGGCTGCATTGATCGGCATTGGCTCCTCGACCTTCCATCCGGAGGCTTCGCGGGTCGCGCGGCTGGCCTCGGGCGGGCGCTATGGCCTGGCCCAGTCGAGCTTTCAGGTCGGCGGCAATGCCGGCACCGCCTTCGGCCCCTTGCTGGCCGCGGCCATCATCATTCCCTACGGCCAGGGCAATGTGGCCTGGTTCGGCCTGTTTGCGCTGTTTGCCCTGGTGGTGCTCTACGCCATCAGCCGTTGGTACGCCAACCATCTGCGCCTGTACAAACTCAAGCAGGGCCAGGCGGCGACCCATGGCCTGTCGAGGAACCGGGTGATTAGCGCCCTGGTGGTCCTTGGGCTGCTGGTGTTCTCCAAGTATTTCTACATGGCCAGCTTCACCAGCTACTTCACCTTCTACCTGATCGAGAAATTCGACCTGTCGGTGGCCAGCTCGCAATTGCATCTGTTCCTGTTCTTGGGAGCTGTGGCGGCGGGGACTTTCTTCGGCGGGCCGATTGGCGACAAGATCGGGCGCAAGGCAGTGATCTGGTTCTCGATCCTCGGGGTGGCGCCGTTCACCCTGTTGCTGCCCCATGTCGACTTGTTCTGGACCAGTGTCCTCAGCGTGGTGATCGGCTTTATCCTGGCCTCGGCGTTCTCCGCTATCGTGGTCTACGCCCAGGAACTGGTGCCGGGCAATGTCGGCATGATCGCCGGGGTATTCTTCGGCCTGATGTTCGGTTTTGGCGGGATCGGCGCGGCGCTGCTGGGGCACCTGGCGGACATCCATGGTATCGAATACGTGTACTACCTGTGCTCGTTCCTGCCGTTGTTCGGGGTGCTGGCAATTTTCCTGCCGCGCACCAGGAAAGCCTGAAAGCCGCCTGTGTGAGTGGTTGATGCAAAAACGCCCGAGGCTTTGGCCTCGGGCGTTTTGCATTTCGGAGTGCTTTAGCCGTCCTGTGAGCCGGCGCCCTGGCGGAAAGCGTTGGGCGATTGGCCGCTGAGGCGCTTGAAGAAGCGGGAGAAGTAGGTGGGGTCGCTGAAGCCGAGGTTGTCCGAGAGCTGGCTGATGCTGATGTTGGTGTAGATCAAACTGCGCTTGGCCTCCAGCATCAGGCGTTGGTGGAGGATCTGCAGTGCGGTCTGTCCGGCCAGTTCCCGGCACAAGGTATTAAGGTGCACGCTGGACAGGCCGATGCGGTGGGCCAGGGATTCCACGGTGGGGTGCTCCTGGTAGTGCTGCTCCACCAGCTTGATGAAGTGCCCCAGCAGCTGTTGATTGCGCTCGCTGCGATTGCTCGGCGCTACGTTCTGCTGGCGGCGACGACTGATCCACACCAGCAGTACGTTGACCAGCGAATGCAGCAACAGGTCCCGTGCCGAGGCGCTGCCTTCGTATTCCTCCAGCAGGGTCTTGAACAAGCTGTTGAGGCTGCGCCGGTCACGGCCCACCGGATAGCAGCCGGCAGCGGCCAGCACCGCCAGTGGTGCGCCCAGCTGGCTTTCCAACTGAGCCACCAGCGGGGCTCCGAGGGTCAGTACGTAGCCCTCGATATTTTCGGAAAACTGAAAACCGTGGACCATCAACGGCGGAACCACCTGGATCGCCGCCTCGCGCACTTCCTCGCGCTGTCCTTCGACGTCCACCAGGGCCTGGCCGCCTTGCACGTAGAGCAGTTGATAGAGGTCGGCGTGGCGGTGCGGCTTGATTTCCCAATGGTGCAGGCTACTGCGCTTGGGGATGGATTCGCAGTGCAGCAGGTCCGGGGTCGGCCAAGCCTGGTTTTCACCATAGAGCTTGAACACCGGGATGCTGGAGCGGTTGGCTTTCATTGGGCGCGACCCTGCGGATGTGCGACGTAGGAATGCTCGATAATCGAACGCTGTTATCAAAAGTGCATTTTTACGCCGGTAAATCACCTTTTTTTACGGTTTTTGTCGGCAAAAATGCAGGGGTACAACAATAACCATAAATTCCGGATTTCGCCTGCGCGGTGACTGGAATGCCCTAATGAGATGACAGCATGAAAACTCAGGTTGCGATTATTGGCGCCGGACCTTCCGGCCTTCTGCTGGGCAAACTGCTGCACAAGGCCGGCATCGATACGGTGATTGTCGAGCGCCAGACCCAGGACTACGTCCTGGGCCGAATTCGCGCCGGCGTGCTGGAGCAAGGCACGGTAGACATGCTGCGCGAGGCTGGAGTGGCGCAGCGCATGGACGCCGAAGGCCTGGTTCACGAAGGGGTGGAGTTGTTGATGGGCGGCAAGCGTGTGCGCATCGACCTCAAGGCCCTGACCGGCGGCAAGACGGTGATGGTCTATGGCCAGACCGAAGTCACTCGCGATCTGATGGAGGCGCGCGCCGCCAGCGGAGCACCGATCATCTACTCGGCAAATCAGGTGCAGCCCCATGACATGAAGGGCGCACAGCCCTACATCACCTATGAAAAGGACGGCCAGCTGCATCGCATCGATTGCGACTACATCGCCGGCTGCGACGGTTTTCATGGCGTGGCGCGCAAGAGTATTCCCGAGGATGTGCTGACTCACTACGAGCGCGAGTACCCCTTCGGCTGGCTTGGACTGTTGTCCGATACGCCGCCGGTCAACCATGAGCTGATCTATGGCCAGCATGAGCGTGGCTTTGTGCTGTGCAGCCAGCGCTCGCTGACCCGCAGCCGCTATTACCTGCAAGTGCCACTGACCGACAAGGTCGAAGACTGGTCCGATGAGCGCTTCTGGAATGAGCTCAAGGCCCGCTTGCCGGCGCAGGTGGCGGACGATCTGATCACCGGACCGTCCCTGGAGAAAAGCATCGCGCCGTTGCGCAGCTCTGTGGTTGAACCGATGCAGTACGGCAAGCTGTTCCTGGTGGGAGACGCGGCCCATATCGTTCCGCCGACCGGAGCCAAGGGCTTGAACCTGGCGGCGTCCGACGTGTGCTACCTGTACCGCATCCTGGTCAAGGTCTATCGAGAAGGGCGCCGCGACCTGCTGGAAAAATACTCCGAACTGGCCTTGCGACGGGTCTGGAAGGGCGAGCGTTTCAGCTGGTTCATGACCAACCTGCTGCACGATTTCGGCGAGCATCAGGACGCTTGGGACCACAAGATGCAGCAGGCCGATCGGGAGTATTTCCTCAATTCCCACGCGGGTCTGGTGAACATTGCCGAGAACTATGTGGGCCTGCCTTACGAAGAAATCTGCTGAACCATCGGCCTTGGAACCGCCTGCGCATAGGGGGTGGTTTCAGGGCAGTGTTTGCAACCAGGCAGGGGCCGAAATGTATCGGTCGAGAAACATTCCTATTTCTAAATGATATTTATTAGCATTACACTTCGATCCCCTCTCCCTTGATGCACCACCAAGGTGCATTGCATCGACAAGGATCGTTTGTAATGAAAGTCAGCTCCTGCCTGTTCAATTCGCTTCTGCTCAGCGCCGGTGTCGGCCTGCTGGCTCCGCTGGCGCAGGCCGGCGAGGCCTCAGAAGAGGTCAAACCGGCGCCGTTGGAACTGGACACCGCCTTCGTCACTGCCACCGGCGGCGCCACGGATCTCAAGGATGCTCCGGCCAGTGTCAGCGTCATCACCCGTGAGGAAATCGAACGCCAGCCAGTCTATGACCTCAATACGCTGTTGCGCCGTGTGCCGGGAGTGACCGGTGGTTTCGGCCCGGTGGGCGAGCAGTCGAAGATCAAGTTGCGGGGCCTGGACGACAAATACACGTTGATCCTGGTGGACGGCAAACGTGTCGGCAGCTCCAGTGACCTGAGCTATCGCCGGGATCTGGCGCGCCAGGATCTGAACTGGATCTCGCCGAACATGATCGAGCGCATCGAGATCGTGCGTGGGCCGATGTCGTCACTCTATGGCTCGGACGCCATGGGCGGGGTGATCAACATCATCACCCGCAAGGTCTCGCGGACCTGGACCGGTTCGGCCAGCACCAACATCACCGTGCCCAAGGACTCCGATCGCGGTCAGACCACCCAATACAGCGTGAATGCGTCGGGCCCATTGACCGAATCCCTGGGGTTGCGCCTGGGGGCCAACGTCACGCGTCGGGCTGCGGATGAGGTCGAGGCGCGGCGCGATGCCCAAGGCGATTTCATGTACGACGACGGCGCGGGCGGTTCCAAGGACCAGAGCTTCAATGCACTGCTGGACTGGCAGATCAACGAGGAACAGAGCTTGTCCTTCGAGGCGGTGCATGGCGTGGAACGTTCCTGGGCATCAAAGAAGACCTTTGGTGATTGGGACGAGACCATTGGTGGCGCCTTTGGCCCCAGCCGACTGACTCGCGACAGCTACATCCTGTCCCACACTGGTGACTGGAGCTTTGGTACCACGAAGCTCGATGCCTACCTGAACAAGTACCGCAACGACCTGGATATGGGCAAAGCCAACTCCGAGGAGAAGATTGTCGAGGGCAGTCTCAATCTGCCTTTCGAGCTGCTGGTGGATCAGCGCCTGACGCTGGGTGGGCAATGGAAGCGCGAGGAGCTGACCAACACCAATACCCTTGGCACCGTACCGGTGGATTACCAGGGCACGCCCGTCAATGGCTCGACCTTGAAGGGTGATTACTCGGCGGCCTTTATCGAAGATGAGTTGTTTCTGCTGGACAACCTGTCCCTGACCCTGGGCAACCGTTTCGACCACAGTGACAAGTACGGCAACCACAACAGTCCGCGGGCTTATGTGGTCTATCACCCGCACCCGGACTGGACCGTGCGTGGCGGTGTTTCCAAGGGCTTTCGTGCGCCGAGCCTGAAGGAAGGCAGTGCGGGAGCGGCGACTGAATCCGGTGGCCGTGGTTGTGGTTCCTTGCGTCCGTTGGGCTATGTCACCGGAAGTTGCTGGATGGCCGGCAATCCGAACCTGATGCCGGAAACCAGCACCAACAAGGAAATGGGGGTGTCGTTCGATCATGACGGCTGGGAAGCCGGCCTGACCTACTTCCACACCGACTTCACCGACAAGATCGAATATGGTCCGTTGGGCCAGTACCAGGGCCGCTGGTGGACCATGCTGGAAAACGTCGACAAGGCCCGCACCCGTGGTTGGGAAGGCACCACCCGGGTTCCGCTGGGTGACTCCGTGACGTGGCGTACCAACGCCACCTACATGCTGGAAAGCAAGAACCTGTCTACCGGCGAAGACTTGATCAGCTCGCCCAAGCTGTCGGCGTTTAGTGCGTTGGACTGGCAGGTCAACGACCGTTTGAGTACCGAACTGTCGGCGCAGCACGTCGGCAAGCAACGGGGCATAGGCACTGATTTCGTGCAGTCCTACACCACTTACGACCTGACGGCGAATCTGGCGGTGACCAAGTGGCTGACCCTGAATGGCGGGGTGCAGAACTTGATGGACAAGGACCTGCGGGACGGATCGACCAACTTCTATGTGCCCGGACGGGCGTTTTTCGCGGGGGCGACCACTTACTTCTGAGGCCGCTGGATGTAGCGGGGGAATCAGCCCCATTGCCAGGCAATGGGGCTGAAGGGGATCACACGTTGAAGCGGAAGTGCATCACGTCGCCGTCCTTGACGATGTATTCCTTGCCTTCCAGGCGCCATTTACCGGCTTCCTTGGCACCGGCTTCACCCTTGAACTGGATGAAGTCGTTGTAGGCGATGACTTCGGCGCGGATGAAGCCTTTTTCGAAGTCGGTGTGGATCACGGCGGCCGCTTGTGGCGCGGTGGCGCCGACACGCACGGTCCAGGCGCGAACTTCCTTCACACCTGCGGTGAAGTAGGTCTGCAGGTTGAGCATTTCGTAGCCGGCACGGATCACCCGATTCAGGCCAGGCTCTTCCAGGCCCAGGGCTTCAAGGAACATGTCCTTTTCTTCGCCGTCATCGAGCTCGGCGATTTCCGCCTCGATCTTGTTGCACACCGGCACCACGATCGCGCCTTCTTCCTCGGCAATGGCCTTGACCACGTCCAGAAGGGGGTTGTTCTCGAAGCCGTCTTCGGCAACGTTGGCGATGTACATCACCGGCTTGGTGGTCAGCAGGTGGAAGCCACGGATGATCAGCTTCTCGTCGGCGCTCATGTCCTTCATCAGGCTGCGGGCCGGCTTGCCTTCGGTGAAGTGGGCGATCAACTGCTCCAGCAGGGCTTTCTGGGCCACGGCATCCTTGTCACCGCCCTTGGCGTTGCGGGCGACTTTCTGCAGTTGCTTCTCGCAGCTGTCGAGGTCGGCAAAGATCAGTTCCAGGTCGATGATCTCGATGTCGCGCTTGGGATCGACGCTGTTGGACACGTGGATCACGTTGTCGTCTTCGAAGCAGCGGACCACGTGGGCGATGGCATCGGTTTCGCGGATGTTGGCCAGGAACTTGTTACCCAGGCCTTCACCTTTCGAGGCACCGGCTACCAGGCCGGCGATATCGACGAACTCCATGGTGGTCGGCAGCACGCGCTCAGGCACGACGATGGCGGCCAGGGCGTCCAGGCGCGGGTCGGGCATCGGCACGATGCCGCTGTTGGGCTCGATGGTGCAGAAGGGGAAGTTCTCGGCCGCGATCCCGGATTTGGTCAGGGCGTTGAACAGGGTGGACTTGCCGACGTTAGGCAGGCCGACGATGCCGCAATTGAATCCCATGGTGTATTCCCCTAGGAGTAGAGTCAGGCCTTCTGGCTGTGCAGGTTTTTCATCGCACGGTTCCATTCACCGGCGAAGATATCCGGCAGCACGCCGAGGGCAAAATCGATGCTGGCATCGAGTTTTTCCTGTTCGGCGCGTGGCGCACGACCCAGGACAAAGTTTGAAACCATACTGGCAACACCCGGGTGGCCGATGCCGAGCCGCAGGCGGTGAAAGGTATTCTGATTACCGAGCTGCGCGATGATGTCCCGCAGTCCGTTGTGCCCGCCATGCCCGCCGCCGGTCTTGAGCTTGGCGACGCCGGGTGGCAAGTCGAGTTCGTCGTGGGCCACCAGGATCTCTTCCGGCTTGATGCGGAAGAAGCCGGCAAGCGCCGCCACGGCCTGGCCGCTGCGGTTCATGTAGGTGGTGGGAATCAACAGACGAATGTCCTGACCCTGGTGACTGAAGCGCCCGGTCAGGCCGAAATATTTGCGATCGGCAACAAGGTTGACACCTTGTTTTTCAGCGATGCGCTCAACAAAAAGGGCCCCTGCGTTATGCCGGGTCTGTTCGTATTCGGCGCCTGGATTACCCAGGCCAACGATCAGTTTGATGGCAGTCACGATAGGGGCCCTTCTTTGGAGTGGTGGATAACATCGCCGCAACCGGTGCTACGGCGAAAGGGGACGACAAGAGCTTGGTTGCCTTGCGGCAAACTTCGCGTTCTCGCCCGCTTTCTCGCTACGTTCCAGTCCGCGATGTGTTCCGCTCAACTCCGGCGTCAGAGTGAATTACTCTGCAGCGCCTTCTTCTTTCTCAGAAGCAACACGTGGTGCGTAGACGTTGGCTACTGCCAGGTCGTTGCCGTGTGCCAGAGCAACAAACTCAACGCCTTTAGGAGCGGTGAGGTTGGACAGGTGGATCACGGTGCCGATGTCGGTCTCAGCCATGTCGACTTCGATGAACTCAGGCAGGTCTTTCGGCAGGCAGGAAACTTCGATCTCGGTGGCTGCGCGGAAGATCTCGCCGCCTTTCTTGATCGGTGCTGCTTCGTTGATCAGGTGCACTGGAACCATGGCGGTCAGTTTCTGACCAGCAACTACGCGAACGAAGTCAGCGTGCATCACGTGGCCTTTGGCCGGGTGACGTTGCAGGGCCTTGATCACGACGTTCTGCTTGGTGCCACCAACGTTCAGTTCGATGATGTGGCTGTAGGCAGCTTCGTTTTCCAGCAGCTTGGCCACTTCTTTGGCCAGCATGCTGATGGATTCAGGGGCTTTGTCGCCACCGTAAACTACAGCTGGAACCAGGCTTGCGAGACGACGCAGGCGGCGGCTCGCACCTTTCCCCAGGTCGGAACGCACTTCAGCATTCAGAGTAAAATCGTTCATGTTGTATCTCCAAAATAACCACACTCGCCCCAGCGTTTGCGACCAGCGCTAAAGGCGATATGGGCAAAAAAGCCCCGTCCCAACACAGGTTGGGACGGGGCGCTTTTCGTCATCGGGATGTTTTGCCAGGGACTAGCCCTTAGCGGAACATCGCGCTGATCGATTCTTCATTGCTGATGCGGCGGACCGCCTCGGCAACTACCGGTGCGATATCCAGTTGGCGGATACGCGCACAGGCTTGTGCTGCAGCGGACAGCGGGATGGTGTTGGTCACCACCAGCTCGTCCAGCACGGAATTTTCAATGTTCTCGATGGCCCGACCCGACAGCACAGGGTGTGTGCAGTAGGCAAAGACCTTGGCTGCGCCATGCTCTTTCAGGGCCTTGGCCGCGTGGCACAGGGTGCCGGCGGTATCGACCATGTCATCGACCAGAATGCAGGTGCGTCCTTCGACGTCGCCGATGATATGCATCACTTCGGAGTGATTGGCTTTCTCACGACGCTTGTCGATGATCCCGAGATCCACGCCCAGGGACTTGGCCACGGCACGTGCACGCACGACGCCGCCAATGTCCGGGGACACGATCATCAGGTTTTCGAAACGCTGGTCTTCGATGTCATCCACCAGAACGGGGGAGCCGTAGATGTTATCTACCGGAATATCGAAGAAACCCTGAATCTGGTCAGCATGCAGATCAACCGTGAGGACACGGTCGATGCCGACTACGGTGAGCATGTCAGCCACGACTTTCGCGCTGATAGCCACACGTGCGGAACGCGGACGGCGATCCTGACGGGCATAACCAAAATAAGGAATAACAGCAGTGATACGAGTTGCTGAGGAACGGCGGAAGGCGTCGGCCATCACCACGAGTTCCATCAGGTTATCGTTGGTCGGAGCGCAAGTCGGCTGAATAATGAAGACGTCTTTACCGCGGACATTTTCATTGATCTCGGCAGTAATTTCGCCGTCGGAAAATTTTCCAACAGAGATGTCACCGAGAGGGATATGCAGCTGACGTACGACACGCCGAGCCAGATCGGGGTTAGCGTTCCCCGTAAAGACCATCATCTTGGACACGCGCAGTACCTGAAGGCTGAGGGTATACCTGGATGAGTATAAGGAAAATGGCAGGGGCGGCTGGATTCGAACCAACGCATGGCAGGATCAAAACCTGCTGCCTTACCGCTTGGCGACGCCCCTGTATCTGTTGCTTCGAGTGCCTGGCACTCGGTTCCTTTAGAGCAGACTCTGTAGCTTGCGATGCAACATCGAAACGTTGCTTCCTTTCGCTACAAACCCTGTAAGGGTCTCTGTAAGAAGGGCCGAGACTTTATCAGCTTCAGCTTTGCTTGGGAAGCCCCCAAACACACAACTTCCAGTTCCAGTCAGTTTTGCTTCGGTAAATTTACCTAGCAAATTCAATGCGTTACGAACTTCTGGATAACGCCTTGCGACTACCGGAAGGCAGTCATTTCTGCTGTTTCCCTTGGGAACGGGGCGCACTTTAATGGGCGGAGTGTCACGTGTCAACAGCGGATCGGAAAAAATTTCTGCTGTACTAACAGACACTTGCGGGACCAGTACCAGATACCAGGGTTCTTCGGGGTATTCAGGGGAGAGTTTTTCCCCGACTCCTTCGGCAAAGGCTGCATGCCCACGCACGAAAACCGGGACATCAGCGCCCAGAGTCAGTCCGAGTGCTGCCAAGCGGTCTTCGTCCCAGCCCAGTTGCCACAGATGGTTGAGGCCCAGCAGGGTAGTAGCGGCATTGGAACTGCCGCCGCCGATGCCGCCGCCCATAGGCAGGATTTTGTCGATCCAGATGTCGATGCCCTGGGTGCAGCCGGACTGTTCCTGGAGTTTTTTTGCGGCCTTGACGATCAGATTGCTGTCGTGGGGCACGCCCTCGAACGCGGTGTGCAGGCGAATCACGCCGTCATCGCGCAGGGCGAAAGTGATTTCATCGCCGTAGTCGAGAAACTGGAACAGGGTCTGCAGCTCGTGATAACCGTCTTCACGGCGACCCAGAATGTGCAGCATCAGATTGAGCTTGGCCGGGGAGGGCAGTGTCAGTTTTTCCACGGACATGTCATTGCCCCAGCTTGCGAGGCAG
This sequence comes from Pseudomonas sp. E1BtOHC1, assembly GCF_058744285.1. Taxonomy (NCBI): domain Bacteria; kingdom Pseudomonadati; phylum Pseudomonadota; class Gammaproteobacteria; order Pseudomonadales; family Pseudomonadaceae; genus Pseudomonas; species Pseudomonas sp. E1BtOHC1. Next base: position 6,698,556 of record NZ_CP196023.1, on the reverse strand, counting down.
CCATTCCTTGATCACCAGGGTGACGTCAAGGTCGCTGCCATGCAGTTTGATCCGCTCGGGCAGCCAGTAGCCGTTCTGCTCGGAGTAACTGCTGTATTGCACTTGCCAGCCATCCTGCTCCAGGCTCGCCAGGTGGCTGTCGCCATCCAGGGTCAGGCGGCTTTTGCTGTCGGGGGCGGGCAGGCCGCGAACCCACCAGGCGAGGTGGGAGACGGGTAGTTTCCAGCCCATTTGTTCTTCAAGCAGGGTTTCCGGACTGGCCGCTTCGTAACGACCCTGATTGGCCACTTCCAGGCTGACCTGGCCGGGACGGCCGGTCAGGCGTGCAGCGCCACGGCCCAGCGGACCGGACAGACGAATGTCGTAATAGTCCTGGCGTTGTAGCCAGAACAGCGTGCCGCTGCCGGAATCCTTGGGGGCCCGAATGCCGATTTTGCCGTTGATCTGCCAGCCGTCGAGGCCGGTCAACTGATCCTTGTGCTGGCGCCATTGGGCAGGGTTGCCCTGGCCCTGGACGGACTCACGGGCGCCAAAGCCGGCGCAGCCGGCAAGCAGGGCGATAAAGCTGAAAACAATAACGTGGCGCAAAAACATAGTCTTAAAGAGTCTCTGATCCGGTCAGGCGTTTGATGGTGTCGCGCAATACGGGGCTGTCTGGCTGGTCCTTGATGAACTTGCTCCAGATCTGTTTGGCCTCGCGCTGCTTGCCGTTGTTCCACAGGACCTCGCCCAAATGTGCGGCCACTTCCTGATCCGGGAAGCGCTCCAGGGCCTGGCGCAGCAGGCGCTCGGCTTCGTCGAGGTTACCCAGACGGAAGTTTACCCAGCCCAGGCTGTCCAGTACCGCCGGGTCTTCCGGGGTCAGTTGGTGGGCTTGCTCGATCAGTGCCTTGGCTTCGGTGTAGCGGGTCGTGCGGTCCGACAAGGTGTAGCCCAGGGCATTCAAGGCCATGGCGTTATCCGGCTCACGCTGGATGATCAGGCGCAGGTCTTTTTCCAGCTGTGCCAGGTCATTGCGTTTTTCCGCTTGCATGGCACGGGTATAGAGCAGGTTCACGTCATCGGGATACTGTTGCAGCGCCTGCTGAATAACTTTCCAGGCGCGATCGCCCTGATTGTTCGCCGACAGTGTCTCGACTTCGATCAGGTATAGCTGGATGGCGTAGTCGGGTTGGGCGTCGCGAGCCGCCACCAGGCGCTTTTGCGCCTCGTCGGTGCGGCCGTTGTTCATCAGGATATCGGCCTGTCGCAGTTGCGCCGGTAGGTAATCGTTACCCGGTCCGACCTGAGCGTATTCGATCAGCGCTCCTTGCGGGTCATTGAGCTCTTCGGCGATTCGTCCCAGGTTCAGGTGTGCGGAGTCTTCGTGGCTTTCCCGGGCGATCAGGTCTTCCAGGTAACCCTTGGCCTCTTCCCAGGCCTTGGCTTCCAGGCAGACCAGTGCCAGGGAATAGCGCAGTTCATCGTCTTCCGGATATTGCTGGACCAGGCTGGAGAACTGGGTCTTGGCGTCCTCCATGCGGTCCTGCTCCACCAGCATGCGGGCGTAGGTCAGGCGCAGACGCTTGTCGTCCGGGTACTTGCGGATGCTTTTTTCCAGCAGCGGCAGGGCTTCCTTGCCGCGGTTCAGACTCTGCAGCAAGCGGGCGCGCAACAGCAGCGGCGCCACCTCGCCGTCTTCCGGGGGATTCTGCTCCAGCAGGGTCAGGGCATCCTTGGCGTCGCCATCCTGCTGCATCAACAGGGCCTTGCCGAAGATCAGTTGACTGTTGTGCGGGTGCTTCTGCAACAGACGATCGAAGCTTTTCATCAGACCGTTGCGTGTGTCCTGGTCGGTATCGGCAGCCGACAGCGCAAGAAAGTCGAAGTGGGTGTCGCCCTTGCCCTGCAGAACCTTCTCCATATACAGCATGGAGTCGTCGTAGCGTCCGGCCCGTGCCAATTGGATGGCGGCAGCCCGTTGCGCTTCCAGATCGTCGGGAGCGTTCTTTGCCCAGATCAGCGAAGTGTCCAGGGCTGCCTGGTCGGCTCCCAGGTACTCGGCAATACGAAAGGCACGCTCGGAGATGCCCGGGTCCTGGGTGTTGATGGCCTGGGTCACGTAGTTGTCCAGGGCAATGTCGAAACGATTGCGCTGGCCCGCCAGTTCAGCGCTCAGCAGGCTGAAGATGGTGTCTTCGCTGAACGATGAATAGACCTTGGGCTTTTCAGGGGCGGGGGTGCTGTCTTCCACCGGCGACGTAGCGTCCGATGAAACGGGGGCCAGTGACTGGCAACCGCTGAGGAAGACAAAGGCGAGGAGCAACGCGGAAGATCTATTCATATAGGAAGAGGGCGACTAACCTGCGGTCGGATCATCATGACACAAGCCTTCGGCCAAACATAACCGAGACTCAACGGGATGCCAGAACAGAGGCAGTCTATTAGTTTCTGCGCGAAAACTGCCTGCGCTTCGATCATGCTGCGTTGAAAACAGGCTCGGAATGCTCATTTAGGCCCCTAAACTCCGCTTCCTCGCCTGTTTTCGCCTTGCCTGATCTTCGCTCGGCGAGTTTTGGCACAAAACTAGGACAATAGTCGGCGGTAGTTGTTCTGCGTCTGTCGAAGTAGGACAATTGTCGGCTTCTCGACATCATCAGCGACCTTGAATGGCCTTCCTTGCACTCGGTATTAACCACAAGACTGCTTCTGTAGACGTCCGCGAGCGCGTGGCCTTTACCCCTGAGCAGTTGGTTGAGGCCTTGCAGCAGCTCTGCCGACTCACCGACAGCCGCGAAGCTGCGATCCTCTCCACCTGCAATCGCAGTGAGCTCTATATAGAACAGGATCATCTTTCTGCGGATGTGGTGCTGCGCTGGCTGGCGGAATATCACCACCTGAGCCTAGACGAGCTTCGTGCCAGCGCCTATGTGCATGAAGATGATGCGGCAGTTCGTCACATGATGCGGGTGGCGTCGGGGCTGGATTCCCTGGTGTTGGGCGAGCCGCAGATTCTCGGGCAGATGAAGTCCGCCTACGCTGTGGCCCGGGAGGCCGGGACTGTCGGCCCACTGCTGGGGCGGCTGTTCCAGGCTACCTTCAGTGCCGCCAAGCAAGTACGCACCGATACCGCCATTGGCGAAAACCCGGTGTCCGTGGCCTTTGCTGCGGTGAGCCTGGCGAAACAGATTTTCAGTGATCTGCAGCGCAGCCAGGCGTTGCTGATCGGCGCGGGCGAGACCATTACCCTGGTGGCCCGGCACCTGCACGACCTTGGGGTCAAGCGCATCGTCGTTGCCAACCGCACCCTGGAGCGGGCCAGTCTCCTGGCGGAGCAGTTCGGCGCCCACGCGGTGCTGTTGTCGGACATCCCCCAGGAGCTGGTGCACAGCGATATCGTCATCAGTTCCACTGCCAGCCAGTTGCCGATCCTCGGCAAGGGCGCGGTGGAAAGCGCTCTGAAGCTGCGCAAGCACAAGCCGATTTTCATGGTGGATATCGCCGTTCCCCGGGATATCGAGCCAGAAGTCGGCGAGTTGGACGACGTTTACCTCTACACCGTCGATGACCTGCACGAAGTGGTCGCGGAAAACCTCAAGAGCCGTCAGGGCGCGGCCCAGGCCGCCGAGGAGCTGGTGAACATCGGCGCCGAGGATTTCATGGTGCGCCTGCGTGAATTGGCGGCGGTGGACGTACTCAAGGCCTATCGTCAACAGAGCGAGCGCCTGCGCGACGAAGAATTGCAGAAAGCCCTGCGCATGCTGGCCAATGGCAGCGGCGCCGAGGACGTGCTGGCCCAACTGGCCCGCGGCCTGACCAACAAATTGTTGCACGCGCCGAGCGTGCAGTTGAAAAAGCTCTCCGCCGAAGGCCGCCTCGATGCGCTGGCCATGGCCCAAGAACTCTTTGCCCTCGGTGAGGGCTCATCGGATAAAACCCCGTAATGAAAGCGTCACTGCTCAGTAAGCTGGACATTCTCCAGGACCGTTTCGAGGAACTGACCGCCTTACTCGGCGATGCTGAGGTCATTTCCGATCAGGCCAAGTTCCGCGCCTACTCCAAGGAATACGCAGAAGTCGAACCGATCGTCGCCTCCTATAAACAGGTACTCAAAGTCCAGTCCGACCTTGAAGGTGCCCAGGCGCTGCTCAAGGACAACGACCCGGACCTGCGGGAAATGGCTGCCGAGGAAGTGCGTGAGGCCAAGGAGCAACTGGCCGAGCTGGAAAGCGCCCTGCAACGCATGTTGTTGCCCAAGGACCCCAACGACGGTCGCAACGTGTTCCTGGAAATCCGCGCCGGTACCGGCGGCGATGAGGCGGCGATTTTCTCCGGCGACCTGTTCCGCATGTATTCCCGTTACGCCGAGCGGCGTGGCTGGCGGCTGGAGATCCTCTCGGAAAACGAGGGTGAGCACGGCGGCTACAAGGAAGTCATTGCCCGGGTCGAAGGCGAGAACGTCTACGGCAAGCTGAAGTTCGAATCCGGCGCGCACCGTGTGCAGCGGGTACCGGCCACCGAATCACAGGGCCGCATCCACACCTCGGCCTGCACCGTGGCGGTGCTACCGGAGCCGGATGAGCAGGAAACCATCGAGATCAATCCGGCGGACCTGCGCATCGATACCTATCGCTCCTCGGGTGCCGGCGGTCAGCACGTGAACAAGACCGACTCGGCGATCCGCATCACCCACATTCCTTCGGGGATCGTGGTGGAGTGCCAGGAAGAGCGTTCCCAGCACAAGAACCGGGCCCGGGCCATGTCCTGGCTCTCGGCCAAGCTCAACGACCAGCAGACCAGCGCTGCGGCCAACGCCATTGCCAGCGAGCGCAAGTTGCTGGTGGGCTCGGGGGATCGCTCCGAGCGCATTCGTACCTACAACTTCCCCCAGGGCCGGGTCACTGATCATCGGGTCAACCTGACCCTGTATTCCCTGGACGAAATCCTTGCCGGGGGCGTGGAGGCGGTGATCGAACCGCTGCTGGCCGAATATCAGGCCGATCAACTTGCGGCATTGGGTGAGTAAATGACCATCATCGCCAGCCTGCTGCGCGCAGCCCAATTGCCCGATTCGCCGACGCCGCGCCTGGATGCCGAACTGCTCCTGGCGGCAGCCCTGGGCAAGCCGCGGAGTTTTCTCCATACCTGGCCAGAGCGCATCGTGCCCAGCGAGGCCGTGTTGCTGTTCACTGAATACCTGCAACGACGCCGTTCCGGCGAACCGGTGGCCTACATCCTCGGCCAGCAGGGCTTCTGGAAACTGGATCTGGAAGTGGCACCGCACACCCTGATCCCGCGTCCCGACACTGAACTGCTGGTGGAGGCGGCGTTGGAGCTGCTGCCGGCGAGCCCGGCCAAGGTCCTCGACCTGGGGACCGGCAGCGGCGCCATCGCCCTGGCCCTGGCCAGCGAACGTCCAGCCTGGGAGGTAACGGCCGTGGACCGGGTGCTGGAAGCCGTGGCCCTGGCCGAGCGCAACCGCCAGCGCCTGCAACTGAACAACGTCACCGTGCTCAGCAGCCACTGGTTCAGCGCGGTCGAGTCCCAGCGCTTCCAGTTGATCGTCAGCAACCCTCCTTATATTGCCGAGGCCGATCCCCATCTGGTGGCCGGCGATGTGCGTTTCGAACCCGAAAGCGCCCTGGTGGCGGGCAAGGACGGCCTGGATGACCTGCGCCTGATCGTCACCCAGGCTCCGCAACATCTGGAAGCCGGCGGCTGGCTGATGCTGGAGCACGGTTACGACCAGGCTGCAGCCGTGCGCGAATTGTTGACGGCCCAGGGTTTTATCGAGGTCCACAGCCGCGTTGACCTGGGTGGGCATGAGCGCATTACTCTCGGTTGCCTGCCATGCTGACCGATCAGGAACTGTTGCGTTATAGCCGGCAGATTCTGTTGCAACACGTTGATATCGACGGTCAATTGCGCCTCAAGCAAAGCCGGGTACTGATAGTCGGCCTGGGTGGCCTGGGGGCCCCGGCGGCCTTGTACCTGGCGGCCGCCGGTGTCGGTGAGCTGCACCTGGCAGACTTCGACACGGTGGATGTGACCAACCTGCAACGGCAGATCATTCACGACAGCGCCAGTGTCGGGGTCAGCAAGGTGGACTCGGCCATCAGCCGGCTGTCTGCCCTCAACCCGGAAATCCGCCTGGTGCCTCATCGTCACGCGCTGGATGTCGACAGCCTGGCCGCTACCGTGGCCGCGGTGGACCTGGTGCTTGATTGCTCTGACAACTTCACCACCCGCGAGGCGGTGAACGCCGCTTGCGTGGCGGCCGCCAAGCCCTTGGTCAGCGGCGCGGCGATTCGCCTGGAAGGGCAGTTGTCGGTGTTCGACCCGCGGCGCCCGGAAAGCCCTTGCTACCACTGCTTGTACGGGCATGGCAGCGAAGCCGAGCTGACCTGCAGTGAAGCCGGGGTGCTTGGCCCGCTGGTGGGCACCGTGGGCAGTCTGCAAGCGCTGGAAGCCCTGAAACTGCTGGCCGGATTTGGTGAGCCACTGGTGGGCCGACTGTTATTGATCGATGCCTTGGGCACGCGCTTTCGTGAACTGCGAGTCAAGCGTGATCCCGGTTGCAGTGTCTGCGGAGTTCATCATGAGTGAAGCGCCCATTGCGGTGTTCGATTCCGGTGTTGGCGGCCTGTCGGTACTGGCGGAAATACAGCAACTACTCCCCAACGAATCGTTGCTGTACTTTGGCGATTGCGGGTATATCCCCTATGGCGAGAAGACCCCGGAGTTCATTCGCCAGCGCTGCGCACTGATGGCGAGTTACTTCCGCGAGCAGGGCGCCAAGGCGCTGGTACTGGCCTGTAACACTGCGACCGTGGCCGCAGTGGCCGAGCTGCGCCGGGACTTTCCGGACTGGCCCATCGTCGGCATGGAACCTGCGGTCAAGCCCGCAGCGGCTGCGACCCGCAGCGGTGTGGTGGGGGTGCTGGCGACCACCGGCACCTTGCAGAGCGCCAAGTTCGCCGCCTTGCTCGATCGTTTTGCCGCTGATGTGAAGGTGGTCACCCAGCCCTGCCCCGGCCTGGTGGAAATGATCGAAAACGGCGACCTCAACAGTAGCGCCCTGTGCCAACTGTTGCAGGGCTATGTCGAACCGCTGCTGGCCGCCGGTTGCGACACCATCATTCTGGGCTGCACCCATTACCCGTTTCTCAAGCCGGTGCTGGTGCAGATGCTGCCTGCCCACATCAGCCTGATCGACACCGGTGCTGCGGTTGCCCGGCAGTTGCAGCGCCTGCTGGACGAGAGCGACCTGCGTGCCCGGGGAGTCGCCCGTGAGGCGCGCTTTTGGACCAGTGGCGATGTCCAGCACTTTGCTCAGGTGCTTCCTCTGCTATGGAACAATCCGGGTAGCGTTCAGCGTTTCGACTTGTGAAAAAGCCGGTTCAGCGATACGCCGTGGCGATTCCCCGGCGCTCGCTCAGGCAGTCCGCCTCTCCCAGTTCGAACTCGCGGCAGATCAGCGGCCGCAACTCATAGATGGTGCAGCGCATGCTGTCGCGATCCAGTGCTGCGCACCAGCCGTCGTCCAGGCGGCGCATGACTTCGCCGCCCCAATCATCGGTATCGATAAAGCGTTCGGGCACCCCGGTGTCGGTGATCAGCATGACTTCCAGCTGGCAGCAGCAAGCAGCGCAGGTCGAGCAACTGATGGCCGGTTCGGGGATGGGGGTAACGGGGATGTTAGTCATAGGCGCGCAGTGTAAGGCAGTGGGCCAGGGCTGTGTGAAAGCCCTGACGGACGCTCAGTCCTGAATGGCCGGTTGAGGCGCTTCGACAGTGGGACGTGCAAGCACGTGGAACAGCGGCAGGAGCACTGCCCAGAGCAGGCTCAGCCCCAGCAGGGTCGGCCATAGGCCGTAGGCAAAGGTCACTCCGGCCAAGCGGCCCCCGGCGTAGTAGGACAGCGGTCCGCACAGCGCCCCGAGGATGCAGGCCAGCCACCAGGGACGTGCTGTCCATGCCAGGCAATGGCGCAGAGTGGTGCCCAGCAACATCCAGAGCAGCATCAGCCAGAGGGGAATCAGCAGGCTCACTTCCTTGAACTGGAGCACTCCCAGCCAGTGCAGGAAGCTGTCCAGGGTGATGCCGATCAGGGCGATGCCGACAATCATTCGACCTTCCCCGGCCCAACTGCCGATCCAGCGTAAATGCGCCAGCAGGATGGCTACCCCCAGCAGCAGCCAGGGGCTGTCGCCAGACAGCACGCAGATGAACCAGCCCAGCTGGAACAGCAGGGCGTTGGCCAGTTGCTTACGCATCGAAACGGCCCAGCAAGGGTTGCGGCACTGCCGAGGGCTTGGCCAGGAGCATCTGCGCGGTGCCGATGCTGCGCTCCAGAAAGCCGCCTTCGCAGTAGCACAGGTAGAACTCCCACAGCCGCAGAAAGTACGGGTCATAGCCCAGCTCGCTCAGGCGACCGTGGGCGCGCCGGAAGTTCTCGTGCCACAGGCGCAGGGTACGGGCGTAGTGCAGGCCGAAGTCCTCCATGTGCAACAGATTCATGTCGGTGTCGCGACCGACCACTTCAAGCATTTTCTGCACGCTGGGCAGGGCGCCGCCGGGGAAGATGTAGCGTTGGATGAAGTCCACGCCGTTCTTCGCCTGTTCGTAGCGCTGGTCGCGGATGGTGATGGCCTGCAGCAGCATCAGGCCGTTGCTTTTCAGCAACAGAGCGCACTGCTTGAAGTAGGTGGGCAGGAAACGATGGCCCACGGCTTCGATCATTTCGATGGACACCAGCTTGTCGTATTGCCCGGTGAGGTCGCGATAGTCCTCCAGTAGCAGGGTGACGCGATCCTGCAGGCCGGCGGCGTCGATGCGTTGCCGGGTAAAGGCGAACTGCTCCTTGGACAGGGTGGTGGTGGTCACGCGGCAGCCGTAATGCTGGGCTGCATACAGCGCCATGCTGCCCCAGCCGGTGCCGATCTCCAGCAGGTGATCCTCGGGCTGCAAGGCGAGCTTCTGGCAGATGCGTTCCAGCTTGTTCAACTGGGCCTGCTCCAGGCTGTCGTCGTCGCTGCGAAACTGTGCGGCGGAATACATCATGGTGGGATCGAGAAACTGCTCGAACAGCTCATTGCCGAGGTCGTAGTGGGCGGCGATGTTTTTCTGCGAGCCTTTGCGGGTGTTGCGATTGAGCCAGTGCAGACCGCGCACCAGGGGCCGACCGAGTCGCGCCAGGCCGCCTTCCATGGCGTCCAGTACCTCAAGGTTGCTGACGAATACGCGGATCACCGCCGTGAGATCCGGAGTGCTCCAGTAGCCATGGATAAAGGCCTCGCCGGCGCCGATCGAACCGCTGCTGGCCACCAGCCCCCAGACGCTGCTGTCATGAATGTGGATTTCCCCGATCAGGGGCGCGCTGTTGCTGCCGAAGACCAGGCGCTCGCCGTCTTCGACGATCAGCAGTTGCCCGTGCTTGAGTTGCCCCAGTTGTCGCAGTACGCCACGGCGCAGCAGGCTGGCAGTGAGGCTGTGGGTGCTGAACAGGGTGTTTCTGGCCGATACGCTAGAGGATTTCATGGCGGCGATCCTTGGGTTGTACAGCGGCTGTGCGATAGGCGCCGTCGGCAGCCTCGTGGGGAAAGAACTTGATGCCCTTAGCGGCCAGGCGCAGGGCCTGCCAGTAGATCGCCAGGCAGGTCTTGGCGGTCATCCACGGAAAGCGCAGCAGATACTGGTGCAGGCTGCGGCGGTCCAGGGGCTGGCGTTGCAGGCTGAGAGTGGCGTCGAACACCTTGAGCTCGCCCTGCCAGTCGGCCATGTGCACCCCGAGCCGTTCGGCCGGGGGGCTGAAGCTCATGCGGTACTCAAGGTCCCGCGGTAGAAACGGCGACACGTGAAAGGCCTTGGTCACGGCGAAGTGCTGGTGCTCGGGAGCGGTGGCGCTGCCTGGGCGGGCCGGCAGTACATAGTGGTAGCGCTCGCGCCAGGGGGTGTTGGTGACCTCGCAGAGAATCGCCGCCAGTTGCCCGTCGGCCTCGAAGCAGTAGAAGAAACTCACCGGGTTGAACGCCAGGCCCCAGCTGCGAACCTGGGTCAGCAGGCGCACTGAGCCCCCGGGCACATGACCGATCGCCTCAGCCACTTGCTGGCGTACGGCGTCGATCAGGCGCATGCCCTGGCCGGTGAAGCCCTTGAGGTAGTCGCTTTCGCGGAAGGCGAACGGCGCGAAGCGACTCTGGCCTGCCAGGGGCGAAAGCCCCAGCACCCTGTCCTGCTCTTCCAGATCCAGGTACAGCAGGCCGATCCGGTAGCGGAAGGCATGGCCCTTGGGGGCAAAGCGCCGATGGCTGATCCAGCCGCTGTACAGGGCGCTGTTCACAGTTGTTCACCAAAGGCCTGGGCCACGCGCAGCGCGCTGACCACACCGTCCTCGTGGAAACCGTTGGCCCAGTAGGCGCCGCAGTAGAAGCTGTGCTGGGCGCCTTGCAGTTCACCCCAGCGCCCCTGGGCCGCTACCGCGCCGAGGCTGTATTGCGGGTGGGCGTAAGTGAAGCGGGCGAGGATCTGCGTCGGATCGATGGCGGCGGTCTGGTTGAGGCTGACGCAGAAGGTGGTGTCACTCTTCAGACCTTGCAGAATGTTCATGTCGTAGGTCACGGCGGCAGCTTTCTCGCCGCTGGCGTCGAGGCGGTAGTTCCAGCTGGCCCAGGCCAGGCGCCGCCGAGGCAGCAGCCGGGTATCGGTGTGCAGCACCACTTCGTTGTCGGCGTAGGGCAGGGCCTGGAGAATCTCCCGTTCGGCCCGGCTGGGGCTGGCCAGCAGCTGCAGGGCCTGGTCGCTGTGACAGGCGAACACCACCTTGTCGAAACGCTCGCTGCCCGCAGCGCTGTGGATCACCACGCCCAGTTCGTCACGCTCGACTCGCTGCACCGGGCAGTCGAGGCGGATGTGCTGGCGGAACGCGGCGGTCAGCGGCTCGATGTAGCGGCTTGAGCCGCCTTCGATCACGCACCACTGCGGACGATTGCTCACCGACAGCAGGCCGTGGTTCTTGAAAAAACGCACAAAGAACTGCAGGGGAAAACCCAGCATCTGCACCCGCGACATCGACCAGATCGCCGAGCCCATGGGCACGATGTAATGCTGGATGAAACGCTCGCCGTAGCTCTGGTCCCGGAGGTAGTCGCCGAGGGTGGTGTCAGCGCTGATGCGTTGCTGCTGCAAGTCGCGCAGGGCCGCTTTGTTGAAGCGCAGAATGTCCCGCAGCATGCCCCAGAACCCGGGCGACAGCAGGTTGCGGCGCTGGGCGAAGAGGCTGTTGAGGTTGTTGCCGTTGTACTCCAGGCCCGAGGCCGGATCGCACACCGAGAAACTCATTTCGGTGGGTTTGAACTTGACCCCGATCTGCCCCAGCAGGCGGATGAAGTTGGGGTAGGTCCAGTCGTTGAAGACGATGAAACCGGTGTCCACGGCCTGGGTTTCGCCGTTCAGGCTGACATCCAGGGTATGGGTGTGGCCGCCGATCCAGCTGCCGGCCTCATAGACCCGAATGTCATGGCGACGGTTCAGGACGTAGGCGCAGGTCAGGCCGGCGATGCCGCTACCGATAATGGCGATTTTCACGATGCATTCCCCGTGCGGGCCAGGCGTTTGGCGATGGCCAGTTGCAGGCGGCCGGGCAGCCAGGACAGCAGCTTGAGGCCGAAGATGAACGGGGCGGGGAAAGCGATCTCCAGATCCCGGCGTGACAGATGCTTGTGGATGTGTCGGGCGGCCCTCTCGGCGGACCAACTCATGGGCATGGCAAAGTCGTTGCGCGCGGTCAGCGGGGTATCGACGAACCCGGGGCTGACCACGGTGACGTCGATGCCCTCGGCGGCCAGGTCAATGCGCAAGGATTGCAGCAGGTAGCGCAAGGCGGCCTTTGAAGCACCATAGGCGCCGGCCCGTGGCAGCGGCAGATAGGTCACGGAACTGGCCACGCCCACCAGATGGGGGCGATTGCCGGCGCGCAGCAGCGGCAGCGCAGCCTCGATGCAATAACTGGCGGACAGCAGGTTGCTGTTCAGCACACGCTCGATCAACGCCGCGTCGAATTGCTGCACATCGATGTATTCACAGGTCCCGGCATTGAGGATCGCCGTGTCCAGGGCACCCCAGGCCTGGGCGATGCGCTTGCCGATCTCGCGCACCTGCAGGGCGTCGGTGAGATCGCCGGGCACCACCAGCACCCGGCCCGGATAACGCAGGGCCAGCGCTTCCAGGGGCTCGCGCGAGCGAGCACTGATGGCCACTTGGGCGCCGGTCTTGAGCAGTTCTTCGGCCAGCGCCGCACCGATGCCGCTGCTGGCACCGGTGAGCCAGATCCGCCGGGGCATTGCAGGGTTCATCCGAGCCTCCTTTTCAGCCAGGCGATCACCGCACCGAGCACGGGCAGGTGTTCATAGAGCAAGGCACCGGCGTCGAAATAGTCCCGGTGGCGGTAGACCTTGCCGTCGCGCCAGTGCAGGTGCGAGCAGCCGGGGACCCGGATCATCTGGCCGCCCTTGAGGCGCGGGTGGCAGTAGCTCATGGTCCAGCGCAGATAGCCTTGGTCCTCGCCGCAGGGGTCCGCGCCATGGAAGTCGAAGCGCAGTTCGCTGACGTTGGCGTACAGCTCGGCAAAGTAGTGCCGCAAGCGCGGCAGGCCATTGATCTCGTGCAGCGGGTCGGTGAACTGGATGTCCTCGCTGTAGAGCTGGTCCAGGCGTTGCAAGCTGTGCTTGTCGAGGCTGGAGAAATCCCGGGCAAAGCGCTCGAGGAAGTCATTCATGGGCGTCTCCCGCATCCAGGCGCGAAGGCAGGGCTTTGAACGCCGCCAGAGCTCGATCCCGGGACATCGACAGGTTGACCATGGGCGCCGGGTAATCGGCGACAGCGAACAGCCCGCCCATGGCGCCAGGGTTGTGGATATCTTTTTTGTTCAACCCCGCCAGTTGTGGCAACCAGTGCTTGATGAAGCGTCCTTCCGCGTCGAAGCGTTCCGACTGGCTGACCGGGTTGAAGATGCGGAAGTAGGGTGCGGCGTCGGTGCCGGTGGAGGAGCTCCACTGCCAACCGCCATTGTTCGCCGCCAGGTCTCCGTCGATCAGGTGGCGCATGAAGAAACGCTCGCCTTCACGCCAGTCGATCAACAGGTTCTTGGTCAGGAACATGGCCACCACCATCCGCAGGCGATTGTGCATCCAGCCGGTTTCCAGCAGTTGGCGCATGGCGGCATCGATGATCGGCAGGCCGGTGCGGCCTTCCTGCCAGGCAGCGAGTTCCTCGGGTGCGTCGCGCCAGGCCACGGCTTCGGTTTCCGGACGGAAGGCGCGGTGCCGGGAAACCCTCGGGTAGCCCAACAGGATGTGTTTGTAGAACTCGCGCCACAGCAGTTCGTTGATCCAGGTGACGGCACCGGGATTACCGCTTTCGAACTCTCCCTGGTTACAGCGCAAGGCGGCGTGCAGGCACTGTCGGGGCGAGATCACCCCGGCGGCGAGGTAGGGCGAGAGTTGACTGGTGCCGGGCTTGGCCGGGAAGTCGCGTTCGCTCTGGTAGTAGTTGATCTGCTCGTCGGTGAACTGTTCCAGACGGCCCAGGGCTTCATCTTCACCTGCGGGCCAGAGGTCACGCAGAGCCTGGCTGGGCTGCGGGAAACCTTCGATCCGGCGCGGCAACGGGTCGGCATTGATCGAGAGTGGCAGTTGCGCCCTGGGGCCGCTCACCAAGGGCGGGAGTGCGCTGTGCAGGCGGCTGTAGCAGACTTTGCGGAACTGGCTGAAGACCTGGAAGTAGCCGCCGCTCTTGGTCAGCACGGTGCCGGGTTGGAACAGTAATTGATCGAGGTAGCTCTGGACGCTGATGTCGGCTTCTTCCAGGACCCGGGTCACGGCGGCATCGCGGCGGCTCTCGTGAATGCCGTACTCCTGGTTGAAGTGCAGCATGCGTACCTGCAGTTGCCGGCACAGTTCCAGCAGCACCTGGGGTGCCTGGTCCCAGGTGCTGGCGCTGCGGATCAGCAAGGGTATGTTCAAGCGGCCCAGGGCGCTGCTCAGGGTTTGCAGGTTGCGCAGCCAGAAGTCGACCTTGCACGGTGCATCATCATGGTCTTGCCACTGTTCCGGGCTGAGCAGGTACACGGCCACGGTGGGGCCACGCTGGGCGGCGGCGCTCAGGGCGGTGTTGTCATGTAGGCGCAGGTCGCTGCGCAGCCAGATCAATTGCATGCTGATTCCCGGTTCAGAAGAGTCCTCGCTCAAGCAGTGCCTGGCAGGCCGAGATCGGGTCCTGGGCCAGGTACAGATCAGCGATTTCAGTGATACATACGGACCAGTCGGCGGGGTGGATGCACACCGCGGGGCCGGCAATGATTTTTTTGCAGGCAATGCCGTTGAGCAGCCTGGGCAACAGCGCGGGATTGAGCGCTTTGCTGGAATACAGCAGCAGGCCGCGGGCTTGCAGGCGTTCGATGGCCAGGGACAGTTCGGCGCCGGGCAACGGCCAGTCGAAGACCTCCACCGGGCAGTCGGCGCTGCTGGCCAGCCAGGCGGTCAGCCACAGATGGGGTTCCAGGGCCAGGTCCGACTGGTTGACCAGCAGCAGTGGAGGGCCCTGCAGTTGGCGGTTGTTGTGGTAGATCCGCGCCCCCAGCTTGCTGCGTAGCCAGGAATAGAAGAACACCTGCTCCATCTGGCTGCCGAACTGGCCCTGCCAGTGCTGTTCCAGCTCCGCCAGCAATGGCATCAGCAAGTGCTCGCACAGGGTGCGGGGCGGGTACAGGGCCATGGCCTGATTGAAGGTGTCGTCGACCTTGCGTTCCGCCAATTGGCTGATGGCCAGGCTCAGGGTCTGGCGCAGGCGCTGCCAGTCATTCTCGGCCGGTGTGCTGATGCTTGGGGCGCTGTCCAGCAAGTGCTTGACCTGGCTGACCGCGACCCCGCGATTGAGCCAGGTAAGAATGGTCAGGATTTCTTGCACCTGATCCTGGGAATACAGGCGATGGCCCTTGGGCGTACGCAGGGGCACGATCAATCCGTAGCGGCGCTCCCAGGCGCGCAGGGTGACGGCGTTGACCCCGGTCTGGCGCGCCACTTCGCGAATCGGCAGCCATCCCTGTTCCAGGGCGCGTCGGTACTGGGCGCTGTTGTCGGCTTCTTGAGCGAGTTGTTTCATGGCTCAGATCGCGTTGCGCAGGCTGAGATTTTCCGGATGTGGCTGCAGATATAACTGCTGCGCGATGTAGGGATCGGGGTGTTGGCGAAAGTGGTGCTTGAGCAGGGTCAGCGGCACGACTAGAGGCACGATGCCGTGGCGGTATTGGCCGATTACGTGTTGCACTTCCTGCTTGTCCTCGGCGCTGATGGACTGCTTGAGATAGCCGCTCAGGTGCTGCAGGACATTGCTGTGGGTGCCACGGGTCGCGCATTTGCTCAATGCTGCCATCAGTTCACTGAAGTAGCGCGGGCCGATCAGGGTCGGATCGCCCTTGCCCATGCTGCCCAGCAGATTGCCCAGGGTCTTGTACTGTACGGGATGGTGAGCCATCAGCAGGTATTTGCAGCGCGAGTGGAAGTCGGTGAGGGCGCGGCGGGTCAGGCCTTGCTTGAGCAGCGCCTGCCAGTCGCGATAGACGTAGACCCGGGTCAGGAAGTTTTCCCGCAGTACCGGGTCGTTCAGGCGTCCGGCTTCTTCCACCGGCAGATTGGGATGCTGTGCGCAGAATGCCTGGGCATAGACGCCCCGGCCGCCGTTTCTATGGGGAATGCCGTTGGCCTGGTACACCTTGACCCGCTCCAGCCCGCAGGATGGTGAGTTCTGCATGAAGATGTAGCCACAGATATCGCCTACCTGGGCCGCCATGCGCTCGCCATATTCCGCCAGGGGCAGGGTGACATCCAGGCTGGCATCCACGGTGCCTACGGCCCGAGGTTGCTCGGGGTCGCCGACCAGTCGAATAGGTTCGCGGGGGGTGCCCATGCCGATCGCAACTTCTGGACACAGAGGCACGAAATCGAAGTAGTCACTGAGTACTCGGCTGCACAGACGAGACTCCTTGTGTCCACCGTTGTAGCGGACCTCGACGCCCATCAGGCAGGCGCTGATGGCAATTTTCGGCTTGGTGGACATGGTGCAACCTCCGGGGCTTACCTGTACAAAAAAGCAACGTTGTACAACTTGTCTTCATCATAGGATTAAAGTTGTACAAGTCAAATTATTTGTATAGGTATTGCTCGATAGGTTGTCGGGTTATTGCCAGCCCATTCGCCAGTCGCTGTCGTTGAGCAGGGTTTGCCAATTCAGGCGCTGGCTGCGTCGGGTGAGTACGGCTTGCAGTTCGATGTCCAGCACGGTGCCTTCTTCGTCGCAGAAAAGCTCGGTGACCAGGAAGTGTTTCTCGCGGTGTTGCGGGTGGGCTGCTGTCCATTTCGACAGCAGCAGTTTGCGCGGGTTGAGTCGATTCACTGCAGGCTCTCGTGCAAACGGCGTGCGGCTTCCTGGCCACTGAGCCAAGCGCCTTCGACCCGACCGGACAGGCACCAGTCACCACATACGTACAGCCCCAGGTCGGCGTCGGCCAGCGCGCCCCATTCATGGCTGGTTGCCGGTCGGGCGTAGAGCCAGCGATGGGCCAGGCTGAAGGTCGGGGCAGGCATGACGCTGTGCAGCAATTCGGCGAAGGCGCCGTGCAGTTGCTCGGTCACGGCCTCTTTGCTGAGGTCAATGTGTTGCCGGCTCCAGGCACTGGTGGCATGCAGAATCCAGGTGTCGAGATGGCTGTCGCGTCCGGGTTTGCTGCGGTTGCGGGCCAGCCAGTCCAGTGGGCTGTCCTGGACGAAGCAACCCTCCATGGGGGTTTCCAGGGGCGTATCGAAGGCCAGGGCGACCGCCCAGGTCGGGTCCATTTTCACCCCGGCGGCGACTCCGGCGAGCTTCGGCGCGGCTGCCAGCAGGGCCGTGGCCTGGGGCGCCGGAGTGGCGATCACCACGTGGCTGAAGGGACCATGGGTAAAGCCTTCGGCGTCCTGCAGGTGCCAGTGTTGTTCGCCGCGGAAGACTTCCGTGATGCGGCAGGCAAAGTGCACTTCCAGGTCGCCGATCAGGGCGCGAGTGATGGCGCTCATGCGCGGCGTGCCGACCCAGCGAGTCTGTTCATCGGGAGAAGGACTGAGTTGTCCGCCATGGGAGTTGTAGAGTTGCGGCGCCCATTCGGCGACCCAGCCCTTGGCTTGCCAGCGCTGGACTTCGGTCACGAAACGGCGGTCGCGGGCGGTAAAATACTGGGCCCCCAGGTCCAGGCTGCCGGCATCGCTGCGTTTGCTCGACATACGCCCACCACTGCCGCGGCTTTTGTCGAAGAGTTGGACGCTGTGCCCGGCATCTCGAAGTGCCTGGGCGGCGGAGAGTCCGGCGATGCCGGTACCAATGATTGCGATGGGTACTGTCATAGGGGCCTCGTTTACCATTCTGTACAGATTACGCCGCTACTAAAACCTGTACAATATTGTTATTTGGTATAGCTTTCGGCGTCATCGGTTGGGCAGGTTGTCTATCGTTAGATAACAGCCTGTCCGCTTGAAAAGATCCCTGCTTATAAAAATAGACTAGTGATTCGGGTAAAACGCCACGTGAGGAAGATGTCATGCATATATTGCTGACCGGCGGTACTGGTTTGATCGGGCGTGCACTGTGTCGTCATTGGCAGGCCCAGGGTCACCAGCTAAGTGTATGGACTCGCCAACCCGAAAAAGTTGCCGCCCTGTGCGGTCCCCAGGTACGGGCCATCAAGACTTTGCAAGAGCTGGACCAGACGCCGTTGGACGCGGTGATCAATCTGGCCGGAGCACCGATTGCCGATCGACCCTGGACCCACAAGCGCAAGGCGCTGCTATGGAACAGTCGTATCACCCTCACCGAAACCCTGCTGGCCTGGCTTGAAAGTCGCGAGCAAAAGCCACGGGTACTGGTCTCTGGATCGGCAGTGGGTTGGTACGGCGACGGTGGCGAGCGGGAGCTGAGCGAGGATTCGCCTCCGGTCAACGAGGACTTTGCCAGCCAGTTGTGCATTGCCTGGGAAGAAACTGCCCAGCGTGCCGAAGCCATGGGCGTGCGTGTGGTGCTGGTGCGCACTGGTTTGGTGCTGGCGGCCGAGGGCGGCTTTTTGTCGCGCCTGCTGCTGCCGTTCAAGCTGGGGCTGGGCGGGCCGATTGGCAACGGCCGTCAGTGGATGCCGTGGATTCATATCGACGACCAAATCGCTCTGATTGATTTTCTTGTGCATCAGGATGAGGCACGTGGTCCCTATAATGCCTGCGCGCCGAAGCCGGTGCGCAACCGCGAATTCGCCAAGAGCCTGGGGCGCGTGCTGCGCCGGCCGGCGCTGATACCGCTGCCGGCTTTTGTCTTGCGCCTGGCGCTGGGTGAGTTGTCGTTGCTGTTGCTGGGTGGCCAGCGTGCCGTTCCCGCGCGGTTGCTGGAGGCAGGATTCACTTTCCAGTTCACTGATTTGTCCGCGGCCCTGGACGATGTGTCCAGCCGCCTTTGAAATAGGACGTTGCATGACCGATCACGCGTTGCTCCTGGTCAATCTCGGTTCGCCGGCCTCCACCTCGGTGGCGGATGTGCGCAGCTACCTCAACCAATTCCTCATGGACCCCTATGTCATCGACCTGCCCTGGCCGGTGCGGCGCTTGCTGGTGTCGCTGATCCTGATCAAGCGCCCGGAGCAGTCCGCCCACGCCTATGCGTCGATCTGGTGGGAGGAGGGTTCGCCGCTGGTGGTGCTCAGCCGCCGGCTGCAACAGGTGATGAGCGAGCAGTGGAAGCAGGGCCCGGTGGAGTTGGCGATGCGTTACGGCGAGCCTTCGATCGAGTCGGCGCTGCTCAAGCTGGTGGCCCAGGGACAGAAGAAAATCACCCTGGCACCGCTCTATCCACAGTTCGCCGACAGTACCGTGACTACGGTGATCGAAGAGGCCAAGCGCGTGGTGCGCGAGCGCAAGCTGGATGTGCAGTTCAGCGTGTTGCAACCCTTCTACGATCAGCCGGAGTACATCGAGGCCCTGGCGGCCAGTGCCAAACCGTACCTGGCCCAGGAACATGATCACCTGCTGCTCAGCTTTCACGGCCTGCCGGAGCGTCACCTGACCAAGCTGGACCCTACCGGCCAGCATTGCTTCAAGGACGCCGATTGCTGCCGCAATGCATCTGCGGCGGTATTGGCCACCTGTTATCGCGCCCAGTGCATGCGGACGGCGTCGGCCCTGGCCGCGTACCTGGGGTTGGCGGATGGCACATGGTCTGTGTCGTTCCAGTCGCGTTTGGGACGGGCCAAATGGATCGAGCCTTACACCGAGGCGCGGCTTGATGAATTGGCCAAGCAGGGGGTGAAGAAGGTCATGGTGATGTGCCCGGCATTTGTCGCCGATTGCATCGAGACCCTGGAGGAAATTGGTGATCGCGGTCTTGAGCAGTTCCGCGAAGCCGGAGGGGAGGATCTGGTGTTGATCCCGTGCCTGAATGACGACCCGCAATGGGCTCAGGCCTTGAACACCTTGTGCGCCAGGGCGCCGTTGGCGTTGTAAACAGCTTCGCCGGCAAGCCGGCTCCTACGGAGCAGACTTGCCGGCGAACGCGTCTTCAGATCAGAGGCTCGTCGGCCTTCTTGTTCTTCCAGCCGTCGTTACCCGGCAGCACCAGGTTCAGCACAATGGCGACGATGGCGCACAGGGCGATGCCCTTGAGGCCGAAGTCGTCCGGACCGGTACCGGTTCCCACCAGTACGCCGCCGATGCCGAACACCAGGGTCACCGAAACGATCACCAGGTTGCGGGCTTCCCCCAGATCGATCTTGTGACGGATCAGGGTGTTCATGCCCACCGCTGCAATCGAACCGAACAGCAGGCAGAGAATCCCGCCCATCACGGGTACCGGGATGCTTTGCAGCAGCGCGCCGAACTTGCCGATAAAGGCCAGGGTGATGGCGAAGACCGCCGCCCAGGTCATGATTTTCGGGTTGTAGTTCTTGGTCAGCATCACCGCACCAGTGACTTCGGCATAGGTGGTGTTGGGCGGGCCGCCGAACAGGCCGGCAGCGGTGGTGGCGATGCCGTCACCGAACAGGGTGCGATGCAGGCCGGGTTTCTTCAGGTAGTCGCGACCGGTGACGCTGCCGACGGCAATCACACCGCCGATGTGTTCGATGGCCGGAGCCAGGGCGACCGGGACAATGAACAGGATCGCCTGCCAGTTGAACTCCGGAGCAGTGAAATGCGGCAGTGCCAGCCAGGGAGCGGCGGCGATCTTCGCGGTGTCCACCACGCCGAAGTAGAAGGACAGGGCAAAGCCCACCAGCACCCCGGAAATGATCGGTACGAGACGGAAGATGCCTTTGCCGAACACCGCGACAATCAGCGTGGTGAGCAGCGCCGGCATCGAGATCATCATCGCCGTCTGGTAATGAATCAGCTCGCTGCCATCGCCAGCCTTGCCCATGGCCATGTTGGCGGCGATCGGGGCCATGGCCAGGCCGATGGAGATGATCACCGGGCCGATGACCACGGGTGGCAGCAGACGGTCGATGAAACCGGTGCCCTTGATCTTCACCGCCAGCCCCAGAAAGGTGTAGACGAAGCCTGCCGCCATCACCCCGCCCATGGTCGCCGCGAGGCCGAACTGGCCCTTGGCGAGAATGATCGGGGTGATGAAGGCAAAGCTCGACGCCAGGAAGACCGGCACCTGGCGTCCGGTCACTACCTGGAACAACAGAGTCCCGAGACCCGCCGTGAACAGCGCCACGTTCGGGTCAAGACCGGTAATCAGCGGCATCAACACCAGGGCGCCAAAGGCCACGAAGAGCATCTGCGCGCCAGACAATACCTGGCGCCAGAGCGGATCGTTGAACTCGTCCTGCATGATCAGGAGTCCTTCTGCTTGGTGCCGAAGATCTTGTCACCGGCATCACCCAGACCTGGAATGATGTAGCCATGCTCGTTGAGCTTCTGATCGATGGAAGCGGTGTAGATGGTCACGTCCGGGTGGGCCTTTTCCACGGCGGCGATGCCTTCCGGGGCGGCCACCAGGACCATGGCGCGGATATCCCGGCAGCCGGCTTTTTTCAGCAGGTCGATGGTGGCGACCATGGAGCTGCCGGTGGCCAGCATCGGGTCGATGATCATCGCCAGACGTTCGTCGATCTCCGGAACCAGTTTTTCCAGGTAGGTGTGGGCCTGCAGGGTTTCTTCGTTGCGGGCCACGCCCACGGCGCTGACCTTGGCGCCCGGGATCAGGCTCAGCACGCCTTCGAGCATGCCGATACCGGCGCGCAGGATCGGTACTACGGTAATCTTCTTGCCGGCGATTTTCTCGACCTGGACAGGGCCGCACCAGCCTGGAATCTCGTAGCTTTCCAGGGGCAGGTCTTTGGTGGCTTCGTACGTCAGCAGGGCACCGACTTCCTGAGCGAGCTCGCGAAAGTTCTTCGTGCTAATGTCTGCGCGGCGCATAAGGCCAAGTTTGTGTCGGATCAGCGGATGGCGGATCTCACGGATGGGCATAGGGAAAGGCTCCGGCGGCGGGCAAAAAAAACGGCCTAGATTAATCTATCCGGGGTTGTTGTCCTATAGACATAAAGTACGTTAGTCCAGAAACGCTTGATCTGATCGGGCCGGATGCGTACCTTTGCCCGCTTTTCCGAAACTGCCACCCCCTTGGAGAGCGCCATGTCCGCTGATCTCGAGCATATCCGTCAAATCATGCGCGAGGCTGACTGCCTGTACACCGAAGCTGAAGTCGAGGCGGCCATCGCCCGTGTCGGTGCACAAATCACTGAAGAACTGGCTGAGCGCAATCCGGTGGTGTTCTGCGTCATGAACGGCGGCCTGATCTTCGCCGGCAAACTGCTGACCCACCTGCAGTTCCCCCTGGAAGCCTCCTACCTGCACGCCACTCGTTATCGCAACGAAACCAGCGGCGGCGAGCTGTTCTGGAAGTCCAAGCCGGAAGTCTCCTTTATTGATCGCGACGTGCTGATCATCGACGACATTCTTGATGAAGGTCACACCCTGGGCGCCATCATCGACTTCTGCAAGCACGCCGGTGCCCGTGCAGTACACACCGCGGTGCTGATCGACAAGGAACACGATCGCAAGGCCCGTCCGGACCTGAAGGCCGACTACATGGGCCTGCCTTGCGTCGACCGTTACGTCTTCGGCTACGGCATGGATTACAAAGGCTACTGGCGCAACGCAGCCGGCATTTACGCCGTGAAGGGGATGTAAGACATGTCCGGGCCGAGCTTTCTCGATCAAGCGTTGTTCAGCGACCTGGCTGAGAAGGCCTCGGCCAATCCCCGTGGTCGTCAGCATCACAACTTCCATGCCATGGAAGAGCCCTGCCATCGCATGGCAGTGGCGCTGCAACCTTGCACCTACGTTCCGCCGCACCGGCACCTGAGTGCCGACAAGGCCGAGACCCTGCTGGTGCTCAAGGGGCGGCTTGGCGTGCTGATTTTCGATGAAGCGGGCCAGGTCCAGGGCAAACGGGTCTTGCAGGCCGGTGGTGACTGCATCGGTGTTGATCTGCCGGCCGGGGTCTTCCATGGTCTGGTGGTGCTTGAGCCCGACAGCCTGATGTTCGAGTGCAAGGCCGGGCCTTACCGTCCGGTGGGCGAGGGCGAGCAGGCCAGTTGGGCCCCTCGGGAAGGCGAACCCGGTGTGGCGCAATACCAGGCCTGGATGCGCGCGCAATTCGACTGATGGTGTGCCCCGCTTGTCGCATCCGCAGCCTGGGGCAGTCGCCTCAGACTGCGGCGCAGGATTTGCGGTAAAAACCCGTGCTAGAGTGCTCAGCCCTTGATTGGAGCCTGTCATGAGCCTGTTGATTCGCACTAGCGCGGCCCTTCTTCTGAGCTTGAGCCTACCCCTGGCAGCCGCCCCGGCGCCCCTGCATGGGCAATTTCTGCCGCCTGACGACCTGACTCTGCGCGACTCGGTCCCTGAACAGCAGCAGCTGTTGCAGGTCACCGAGTATTCCGTGGTGATCGGCAGCCAGCGCCAATCCAATCAGCAGCCGATTCCGGTGACATCGCCGGTATGGGTGCGACTCAAGGGCAAGCCGCTGAACAAGGGCGCCACCATCAGCCAGGTGCTGGTGAATTTCGATGGTGAAAGCAAAAGCCTGAAAAAGCCCCAGTACGATGCCAAGTCCAGAACCCTGACCTTGTATTACCCCCTGGCCCAGTACCGGGCGGTGATGGACCTGTTGCGTAACGACACTGTGTATTGCCAGTTCCTCAGTTATGCCAATGGCCATATCTGGGCTGACTTGCACACCGGCAGCGTGCGTCCGCGTTGAGGCCTGAGGCGGGCTGAGGGTAAACTGCCCGCCCCGTGAAATGTCTGCGAGCTGGAGTCGGCGATGCGTAAAGATAAGAAACAAGTGATTGGTGACGAGATCGGCGATGAGCAGATCAAGTTGTTCCTCGATTTCGAGCCGGTCGACGCCACTTCGCCGTCCCTGCACAAACTGATCAAGGCCTATCGTGGCCTGCGTATCGACGACTTTGAGCGCTTCCTGACCTTCTTCGTTGCAGCCGGTTTGGATCTGGACGGCAAGGATGAGCACGGCCAGACCTTCGTCGACCTGATCAAGGATCAGCGTAACGCCGCCGACTACATCGAACTGATGGACAACGCCCGCGGCTGAACCGCTCAAAAGGCATAAAAAAACGCCCCGTCCTTTGCAGGCCGGGGCGTTTTTTATGGGCGTCAGATCAGGCGCAGCTTTCGGTTTCCTTGCTTGGCTCGACCAGCTCCAGGCTCAGGTTATTTTCGCTGTTGATCTTGTGGTAGAGCGCCGCGTCGGTTTCCAGGACCTTTTCCCGCGCCGGGAAAATTTCCTTGAGCTTGGCAGCCCATTCGCCATTGGCCTTGGCCGGGAAGCAGCGCTCGATCAGTTCCAGCATGATCGAAACGGTCACCGAAGCACCCGGCGAAGCGCCGAGCAGGGCGGCCAGAGAGCCGTCCTTGGCCGCCACCAGCTCAGTACCGAACTGCAGGATGCCGCCTTTCTTCGGGTCCTTCTTGATGATCTGCACCCGTTGGCCGGCCACTTCCAGGCGCCAGTCTTCGGCCTTGGCCTCCGGGTAGAAGCGGCGCAGGGATTCCAGGCGCTGCTCCATGGACTGCATGACTTCGCTGACCAGGTACTTGGTCAGGTCCATGTTGTCCCGGGCCACGGCCAGCATCGGGCCGATGTTGCCGGCGCGTACCGACATCGGCAGGTCAAGGAACGAGCCATGTTTGAGGAACTTGGTGGTGAAGCCGGCATAAGGTCCGAACAGCAGGGACTTCTTGCCGTCGACCACGCGGGTGTCCAGGTGCGGCACGGACATTGGTGGCGAACCCACGGCGGCCTGGCTGTAGACCTTGGCCTGGTGCTGCTTGACCACTTCCGGGTTGTCGCAACGCAGCCACTGGCCGCTCACCGGGAAGCCGCCGAAGCCTTTGCTTTCTTCAATGCCTGAAGCCTGCAGCAGCGGCAGGGCCGCGCCACCCGCACCGAGGAACACGAACTTTGCGTCGACTTCACGGCTGTTGCCGCTGTTGACGTCCTTGATGCTCACGGTCCAACCGTTGTCCTTGTTGCGCTTGAGGCCGGTCACGCGCTTGCAGTACTTGACCTGGGCATCGGGGGCGCTGGTCAGGTGCTTGAGCAACTGGTTGGTCAAGGCGCCGAAGTTGACGTCGGTGCCGTTGATCACCCGGGTCGCGGCGATGGTTTCGTCTGCCGGGCGGCCCGGCATCATCAGCGGCATCCACTCGGCCATCTTGGCCTTGTCTTCGGTGTATTCCATGTCCGCGAAGGCATGGTGCTGGCTCAGCACTTCAAAACGCTTCTTGAGGAAGGACACACCCTTGTCGCCCTGCACGAAGCTCAGGTGCGGCACTGGGCTGATGAATGACTTGGACGAGCCGAACGTGCCTTGCTTGGTCAAGTAGGACCAGAACTGCTTCGACACCTCGAACTGGGTGTTGATGTGCACGGCTTTCTTGATATCAACGCTGCCATCGGCGGCCTGTGGCGTGTAGTTCAGCTCACAGAGACCTGCGTGGCCGGTGCCGGCGTTGTTCCACGGGTTGGAACTCTCCGCGGCACCCGAATCCATCAGCTCGACGACTTCCAGCTTGATTGCGGGGTCGAGCTCTTTGAGCAGTACAGCGAGGGTGGCACTCATGATGCCGGCCCCAACCAATACGACGTCTACTGCTTCGTTATGCGCCATTAACGCGTCTCCAAAATCTGCAGCACCAAATTGACGGCATGGCTGCCAGGAGTGATGGGGCGGTTCACGTGATGCCCCAGGTTACCCATGGCCAGGATTGCCATGTCCGAATCTTCGCAATTCTTTGCAACTACTGCGGACGCTGCCAATCGGGCCTCAAGGTGCATATGAACGCATCTCGGGGAGCCTCGGGCAATTCGACTTATGGTCGATACATCCGTTCGTGCAACCAAATCCGTCAGCGGACAGGCATCAAGCGCAAGTGTCTGAGGAGGGCTCGGTCCTGTGTAATTGGGCTGTTGTAGAGGCTAATGGTGCCAGTTCAGACGCAAAACTATTCATTTGCTCGCCACACTCTTGTGAAGTTGTGAAAACCCGTTTTTTCACGCTCTTTTGAAGACGTGAACCTCAAAAAAGGGCTGCCTCGGCCTGGCACCTGGCCCGAGCGGTGTTGCCGGCATGCAAGGCATGCGGGCACAACGGGCAAACAGCTTCAGTGGCCGAGCAATGGCAGCTCTGCAGATTCGCGAAAAGTGGAGGTTTGCAAGGTGGTACAGCAAGCACGCCAGCTTCACTCGATCTGTGTGGGCGGCTCTCTGTGGGCGGTGCGGGGTGCCAATGCAGTGGCGTTGGCGGTACTGCGAGGCCCGATCAGGAGACGTCCTTATAATCGGGGGGAGATTGTAACGAAGAAATGCGCAGAAATGATCCTGTTTCGTGACTTTTATTAGGCTGTTGGTCAGGTGGCCAGTATCGGTTGCACCACGGACCGGGCGCAGCGTGGGCTGATCCGGGCGCTGGCGGGCAATACCTGGTGCAACCAGTTCAGGCGAATCTCTTCGATTTCCACCCAGCCGTCACCCACGGGGGCTGTGGGGCAGTGCTTGAAGGCGCAGCAACGGCCTTGGCCATCGAGCAGGGCAAAACTGCGGAACTGCTGACGCGGGGCGAACAGGGAGCGAAGGAAGTTCATAACCGAACACCTGTGAGTGTGTCATTGACGATAAGAGTGCCCTTGAGCCGTTACATCATGATGTATTGCGAGTGAACGGCAGGTTACAGGAACCTGGTTGTACGGCACCTGTCTGAGACTTGACTAACTCTTGCCTGACGCTGGTTCGTCGCGGTTATGCACCGCTATACTGCGGCCCTGTTTGTGCCTGATTCCTGGAGAGATGAGCATGTTGCAACGCCTGTTGTTCGGTTTGATCACTGTGACCAGCCTGTCGCTGGTGGGTTGCGCCCACAGCCCGCAACAACTGAGCCCGGAGCCGAAGCTCACGACCCAGTTGGCCCCCGTTGGCCATGGCCAGCCGGTGGTGGTGAAAGTGGTTGATGGACGTCCATCGCCCACCCTGGGTACCCGTGGCGGCCTGTATCCGGAAACCAGTGCCATTACTGTGCAGAGCGCGCAGATCCTGCCGAAGCTGCAGGCCCAGGCCGAAGCCGCGGTGCGTCTGTTGGGCTTCACCCCGACGGCGGGCGGCAGCAACGCTCCGCAGTTGACCGTGACCCTGGCCGAGCTCAAGTACCAGTCGCCCAAAGAAGGCCTGTACGTGACCGAGGCCACCATTGGCGCCACCTTCCGTTCCGATGTGCAGAACGCCAACCGGCGCTACAGCGGTCGCTATGGCGCGTCCCTTGACCAGCGTTTCGGCATGGCACCGAACCAGGACACCAACACCAAGCTGGTGGGCGATGTACTGAGCGATGCGCTGACCCGTCTGTTCAAGGATCCGACCGTGGGCCAGATCCTCGGTGAGTAATCCGTGCCTGGCCGGGGCCTGAGCCCTGGCCAAGTAATGCCAAAGCCCGGCTGCCTGATGGCGAGCCGGGCTTTTTTATGGGCGCAGATCAGGCCGCTTCGACGTAGAAGTCCAGCATGCTGACGCCGGTCAGCAGATCGGTTTCCGGCAGGTCCGCATGCTGATGCCCACCCAGGGCGCAATACACCAGCCAGTGTCGGTCCTGAACGTTGAAGGCCAGGGCGCCCACCAGCGCCTGCTGTTCTTCACTAGGGGCGATCAGATAAAGGCGATCCTGGTTTTCTGCGTGCAGCATGACAAGCTCCGTGGGGCATCGAGGGGCAACAGACTGGCTTGTTTAGATGACGAAAAGATGACGTTTTAAATTAATTGATCGACGCCTCGTTATTGGTCGGAAAGCCCCCCGCGTTTATTCGGGGATTGAGTAGAATCCGCGCCGCGGGTGCACTCGACGGCCCGAATACAGGTTTCATTCGAGGTTCATGATGTCGCTGCAACTGATCTGGTTGATGTTCAACGCCCACCCTGCCAAATTGATCAACCTGCTGGCGTTGCTGTTCGCTTGCCCGGGCAGCTGGCTGTTGCACGCCACTCGTCGCCGTGAACGGCGGGCCCTGGCCAACCTTGCAGTCCAGAGTGAAGGCCGGGCCGTGGATCAGCCTCTGCTGATGCTGGACCCCGCCACTTTGCGAATGAACCGATTCTTCTACCGCTTCGGTTTTGCCTGCCTGGGGCTGGCGTTGCTGGTCTCTTGGATCAGTACGCGTTTCTGATCGATCCTTGAACCGTAGACATGACAACGGCGCCCGCAGGCGCCGTTGTGCATTGCAGTGCCGCGATTACAGCGCCAGGCCTGCCTTGACCCGGTACTGATTGCGCACCGGATTGGCATATTGCAGCACCAGATAAGGGCGGTGCTCCGGTGGGCAGGCGTCCAGTCGGCGCTGCCATTCTTCCTCGGCCTTGGCCAGTTCCTGGGGCGCAAAGACCTCGGCGGCGCTCGGTACCTGCAGTTGCGGGTCGGCATCGTTCCACTGGGCATAGGCCAGGTAATGCACCGGGAACAGGCGATAGCCGCCGAGAATCTGCCGGTCCATTTCCATGGCCAATTGCTTGGTGTCTTCGAACAGTTCGCTGATGGGGGCGGCAAAATTCACGTGGACCCGGCCTTTATAGCCAGTGATGCCTTTGGCGATGCTCACGTCATCCTCCCCTGGCGCCTTGGTGTAGCTGCCGGTGGTGGCGCGGATATACAGCTCCCGGGCCTTGGCCTGATCGCACGGGTCATATTCGTAGCTGATGGACACCGGGGTCAGGTTCAGCGATTGGATGACTTCGCCGAACGGTTCATCCTTGCGGCTCATGTGGAACATCTTGAGGATCGCCGACTCGGTGCGGTCGTCGCCATCCTTGGCCCGGCCTTCGGCCTGGGCAATCCAGATCGACTGGCCGTCGTTGCGGATCGAATGGTTGATGTAGGCCGAGAGCAGTTGATAGGCCGCGAGTTTTTCCCGACGCCCGCTGATGGAGCGGTGGACGATGAAACTCTTGTTCAGGCGCATCAGGTCACTGACGAACGGCTTCTGCAGCAGGTTGTCGCCAATGGCGATGCGCGGTGTCGGCAGGCCGGCGTGATATACCGCGTAGTTGACGAAGGCCGGGTCCATGACGATGTCGCGATGGTTGGCCAGAAACACATAGGCGGTGCCGGACTTGAACTGCTCGACGCCGGTATAGGTCACGCCGTCGGTGGCACGTTCAATGGTGTGGTCGACGTAGAACTCGACCTTGTCCTGCAGGGTCGCCACCGAAGTGACTCCGGCGAATTCGCGGCGCAGGCGATGGGCGATCAGGGGTTTGAGCAGCCAGCCGAAAGTATGGGCAAAACGCGGGAAGCGAAAGTGGGTGAGGATATCTAGAAACGCCTTGTCGCTGAGCAGCCGGGCCAGCACCGCTGGTACTTCGCTGTCGTGGTAAGGTCGGATGGCATCGAATTCGCCCATCATGCTCTCTTGTTAGAAACGGCTAGGGTAAGAAAAGGTTTGTATCGAAAAAAGCCGGGCATGGTCTGAAAGTTCAGCTCAAACAAAAAAAGCCCTGCAAATAGACCGGCGATTATACGCATAAGTCACTCTGGAGACGGCGATGCTGGAAACCGACCATTATCAATGCCCCTACTGTGGCGAACAGGCGGAAGCTGTACTGGACCTGTCCGCTGGCGACCAGACCTATATTGAAGACTGTCCGGTGTGCTGCCGACCCATTGTCTTCACGCTACAAACCGATGGTCGGGAATGGATGCTCGACGTCCACAGTGAAAATGACTGAGTGGGGAGTGGTCCTTATGCAGCGCATCTACGAGCCGGAAAATCTGATGGAAGGCGAGTTGCTCCAGTGCATGCTGGCGAGCGAGGGCATCGAGGCGCACCTGCAAGGGCGCGACCTGCTGGGTGGGGCGGGGGAGTTGCCGTTGTTCGGGCTGCTGGGGCTGACGGTGGAGAACGATCAGGCGCAGCAAGCGCGGGAGTTGATCGCTGCGTACAATGCGGCCCTGCCGTTGCCCTTTGAAGAACCGGATAGTTTTGCCGGGGTGCTGGTCTGTTAGGCTGAGCGCCGATTTGCCGAGAGTTGTATTGCCCCATGTGTGGACGTTATGCCCTGTTTCGCTGGAACCCTGCATTTGCCGCCTTGCCGGGATTTCCCGAGGATCAGCGCGCGCAGTGGAATATATCGCCCAATGATTCGGTGCTGATCCAGCGGGCCGAAAACGGCCAGCGCGCTCTGGCCCGGGCTCGTTGGGGCCTGACCCCGCCCTGGTTGACAGACCTGTCGCGTACGCCGGCCCATGCCCGGGCGGAAACCCTGGCGGAGCAGCCGATGTTTCGCCAGGCATTCCGTGAGCGCCGCTGCCTGCTACCGGCCAACGGCTTCTATGAATGGCGCGGAGGGAGTCGCAAACGCCCCTATTGGCTGACGCCAGGCGAGGGGTCGTCGATCTTCTTTGCTGCGATCTGGGAGGCCTATCCGGTACAGGAACAGGTCTGGCTGAGCACTGCCGTGGTGACTCAGGCCGCTTCCAATTTGCGTCGACCGTTGATCCTGGATGCTGGCGCCCAGGAAGTCTGGCTCGATCCCGAGACACCGCTGCATGCCTTGCAAGCCTTGCTCGCCAGCCCGCCTGCCGCCTTGCGCGAGCGGGTCCTGGCCAATCTGGTCAACGACCCCAAGCTCAACGGCCCCGAGTGCCTGACCCCCGCCTGAAGCATCAACTGCAGGAGTTGGCTGTAGGAGCTGGCTTGCCAGCGAAGAGGCCCCCCGGTTTGCTGCCCAAGCCAGGATCGCTTTCGCCGGCAAGCCGGCTCCTACAGGTCCGTGATTAGACCTTGAACTGGTTGATCAGGCGTCGTTGCTGTTCGGCGAGCTTGGTCAGCCCGGCACTGGCGGCGCTGGATTCGTCGGCGCCGCCGGCCACTTCGTTGGCCACCTGGCCGATGTTGATCACGTTGCGGTTGATGTCCTCGGCCACTGCGCTCTGCTCCTCGGCGGCGCTGGCGATCTGGGTGTTCATGTCGTTGATCACCGACACCGCCTGAGTGATGGTTTCCAGGGCTTGGGCCGCCTTGGCTGCATGCTCCACGCTCTGGTCAGTCTTGTGCTGGCTGTCCTCCATGACCCGCACCACTTCCCGGGTGCCCTGCTGCAGTTGCTGGATCATCGACTGGATTTCTTCCGTGGCCTGCTGGGTCTTCTGTGCCAGGTTGCGCACTTCGTCGGCGACCACGGCAAAGCCGCGGCCCTGTTCGCCGGCCCTTGCCGCCTCGATCGCTGCGTTAAGGGCCAGCAGGTTGGTCTGCTCGGCAATCCCGCGAATGGCGATGAGGATGGCATTGATGTTTTCGCTGTCCTTGGCCAGGGTCTGCACCACGCCGACTGCACGGCCGATTTCCTCGGCCAGGGCGCCAATCGCGCTGGATGTGTCGCGGACGATCTGCATGCCCTGGCTGGCGGCCTGATCGGCATGGCTGGCCGCTTGCGCGGCCTGGGTCGCATTGCGTGCCACGTCCTGGGCGGTGGCGGTCATTTCATGCACCGCGGTGGCCACCTGATCGATTTCCACCATCTGTTTATGCACGCCCTGGTTGGTCCGAATGGCGATATCGGCGGTGTGTTCCGAGGAGTCGCTGACGCTCTGCACCGAGGTCACCACCTGGCTGATCATTGCCTGCAGCTTGGCCAGGAAGGTGTTGAAGCCTTTGGCGATGGAGCCCAGCTCGTCGGCTCGGTCGCTGGTCAGGCGCCGGGTCAGATCACCTTCGCCCTGGGCGATATCATCGAGCATGGCCACCATTTGCCGCAGCGGACGTGCGATGCCATGCCCCACCAACCAGATCACCAGCAGGCCGAGGCCGGCAATCACCAGGCCGACCATGGCCATGCCGAAAGTGTCGGCCTTGCGCTGTTCAGCCAGGTCGCCCTGCAGTTTGTCCAGATCGGCCATCACCGCCCCCAAGGGCAGTTGCAGCATCAACGTCCAGTTGGCATCGGTCTGGCCGATACCGAACGGCAGGTACAGGGCAATCTGGCCGTTGGCCTGGTCGACGTTGTAGGTCACTTCGCCGCGCTTGAGGTTGGACAGTCTGGCCACGGTGTCTTGGCGCAGAACATCGCTGACCTTCTCGCCGAACTTGCTTGAATCCTTGGTGTAGGCCACCAGACGGCCATTGCCACCGATCAGGGCCATTTCTCCGGCGCCGCTGTAGAGCTTCTGATTGGCAGCGACCAGCATGTCCTGGATGAAGTTCACCGACAGGTCGGCGCCGACGATGCCCTGGAATTTGCCGTTGAGCAGGATGGGCTGAATAAAGGAGGCGAGCATCACCACCTTGTCGCCGACCTTGTACGGGGCGGGGTCGATGACGCAGGACTTGAGGCTGTCCTGGGAGCACAGGTAGTACTCGCTGGTGCGCACGCCGGTGGAGAGTAGGGTCCGGTCGTTGACGTCGGCCAGCTTGTCCAGGCCCAGGCTGCCGTCTTCGTTGCGGAACCACCAGGGCAGGAAGCGCCCGTTGGCGGCGTCGATGCCCACCACCGAGGTGCCGACGTAGGCCGCGTCATTGTGGTCGATGGCGCCAGGCTCCCAGCCGATGTAGGCGCCGAGGATCTTCGGATTCTGGGTAACGTTTTCCTTGATCAGGGCGATCAGCTGTTCACGGGTGAGGCTGAGTCCGGCATGGCTTTGGGAGTCCTGGGTGCCCATCAGGGCATTGACCCGCACCAGGCCGCCGGCAATCAGCAGTGGCGCTTCCAGTTCCCGTTGGATCTGGCTGACCTGAGTCTGCGCCAGGCCGCTCAGGCGCTGTTCGATGACTTGCTCGAATTGGGCCTGGGTCCGCTCTTGCACCATTTGCTGGGTCCTGGCGCCGGAGAACAGGGCGTACAGCACCAGGGCTGCAACCACGCTGAGGACAATGGCACCGGCCAGGGCGGCGACGGAAAACTGGATCGACTTGAACTTCATAGAGGCTCCGGGCGCAGGAATTTAGGTCTGCCGTGCTGTATCGGCCGCAGCCTCACCGGTCATTAGCCTTGAGAGGCGAAATGCCTGTTTCAGATGGGTAGAGGTCGTGATTGGCGGGGACGTGTTGCGGCGGTTGGAGGCCTTGGGCGGTATGTGAAGTTTTTTTGTCAGGGTCTGGATGTATCTGAATTGCGACTGAATGCGTGTTTTGCATCTGGCGCGGACACAGTTCCGCCCTTAGGATACGCGCCATGTTTTCAGGGAGGTTTCATGATGAAGAAGTCGTTACTCGTATGTGCATTGAGCGCCGCTGTTTTGCTGACCGGCTGTGAAACGGTCAACACCACCAGCGGTGGCGTGGTGGGTGTGGATCGCAAGCAATCCATGTTCAGCATGGTGTCCAGTGCCGAGGTCAATCAGTCCTATGCTCAGTCCTATCAGGAGACCCTGGGAGAGGCCAGCAGCCAGGGCGTGCTGGACAAGACCAGTGCCAACGCCAAGCGCCTGCAGGTCATCGCCAACCGCCTGATCGCCCAGGCGCCGACCTTCCGCCCCGACTGCGCGCAGTGGAAGTGGGAAGTCAACCTGATCAAGAGCGACGAACTCAACGCCAACTGCGGTCCTGGCGGCAAGATCATTTTCTACTCCGGTCTGATCGAAAAACTGAAACTGACCGACGATGAAATTGCTGCGGTAATGGGCCACGAGATTGCACACGCCCTGCGTGAGCATGGTCGT
Source organism: Pseudomonas sp. E1BtOHC1 (assembly GCF_058744285.1). NCBI lineage: Bacteria > Pseudomonadati > Pseudomonadota > Gammaproteobacteria > Pseudomonadales > Pseudomonadaceae > Pseudomonas > Pseudomonas sp. E1BtOHC1. The sequence goes on along the minus strand of NZ_CP196023.1, from coordinate 6,665,288 downwards.
GAGGCGATGTCCAAGCAGTACGCGGTCGGTGCAGGCAAGCAGATCGCTACCCTGTTCGGGGTTTCCCAGGAAACGGTTGCCCTGGGTGACAATGGGGTGAGCCTGCTGATGACTCTGCCCAACAGCCGCGAGAACGAAAACGAAGCGGACCTGATTGGTCTGGAGCTGGCCGCCCGCGCCGGTTACAACCCGAACGCGGCCATCAGCTTGTGGAACAAGATGGGTCAGGCTGCCGGTGGTTCTGCGCCGCCCGAGTTCATGAGTACTCACCCGGCTTCCACCAGCCGTATCGCGTCTTTGCAGGCGGCGATTCCGAAGGTGATGCCGCTGTATGAGCAGGCCAAGAAGTCCTGATCCCTTCGCCTCATTTTCGCTGAGGCTTTCGCCGGCAAGCCGGCTCCTACAGGTTGTGTGGGAGTCGGTTTGCCGGCGATTTCATTTACAGCCAGCCACTGATCTGCATGGCCTTGTACACCGCCACCACGGCGAGGATGAAGAAGGCCGTCGCCGCCAGTCGACGAATCAGGGTCAGGGGCAGCTTGTCCGCAGCGAAGTTACCCGCCAGAACCACCGGTACGTTGGCAATCAGCATGCCCAGGGTGGTGCCGATGATCACCAGCCACAGATCCGGATATTGCGCCGCCAGCATGACCGTAGCGACCTGGGTCTTGTCGCCGATTTCAGCCAGGAAGAACGCGATCAGGGTCGTGAGGAAGGGCCCGAACTTGCGGGCGGTAGTGGCCTCATCGTCATCCATCTTGTCCGGAACCAGGGTCCACAGGGCCGTGGCGGTGAAGCTGGCGGCAAGAATCCAGTGCAGGGTTGCGTCGGAGAAGAAGCTGCCGAACCAGGCACCTACCGCGCCGGCGGCCGCATGGTTGGCCAGGGTCGCGGCGACGATACCGGCGATGATGGGCCAGGGTTTGCGAAAGCGGGCGGCCAGAATCAGGGCGAGCAGTTGCGTCTTGTCGCCGATTTCGGCCAAGGCAACGATTGCGGTGGGAACGAGGAGAGAATCCAGCATCATCAGGGTTTTCCTAAGGGGCGGGTCGACACGGCTATGACACGTACAGCCTTCCCGCCCCGGGTAAGGTGTGCGTGTCATAGGTCTTGTCAAACCCTGCGGTCCGTCTGTGCGGACTCTTGGGTCGCATGCGCCATGGTCTGAGGACCAAGTATGTTGACGCATGCCGGACGAGCGTGGCGCTCGTGGGAGACTACTCCCCTAGGACGGAGCGGATTCTGCCTAGGCAAAATCCATTCGGCAAGCCTTGTTTGCGAAAAAGAATGTCAGCCGCGCTTGGCCCGATAAATCCGAAAGCCCTGGCCTTCGGCCTTGATTGCGCAAGGTCCAAGGTGCTCTTCGATCAGTGGCTGATAGCGCAGGAAGCTGTTGGCAACTACTCGCAGTTCGCCGCCTTTTTGCAGATGTTTTGCCGCTTTTCGCAGCAGGTTTTCTGTGGCCTGGTAGTCGGTGTGGACCCCGGTATGGAAGGGAGGATTGGTCAGGATGCAGTTCAATCCCATGGGCGCTGCATCAATGCCGTCGCCGGTCAGAACCTCGGCTTCAAGACCGTTGGCGGCCAGGGTCAGGCGACTGCTGGCGGCGGCGAAGGCGTCCACATCGAGCAGGGTCACGCTGTTGTCCGGGTAGCGGCGTTTCACTGTGGCTCCCAGTACCCCGGCGCCACAGCCGAAGTCCAGCAGGTGGCCGGCGGGCAAGTGATCCAGATGCTCCAGCAACAGCGCGGTGCCGCGGTCCAGGCGCCCATGGCTGAATACGCCGGGCAGGCTGACGACTTTCAATGGACCTTCGGCCAGGGGCAGCTCGTACTCCTGGGCCAGGCTCTCCAGCGCTACCGGCGTGGGGGCGTTGGCCACCGTCACCTGCCATAGCTGACAGTGTCGAGCACTGTCTAACTTGCGCGGCTTGCCGAAAGGGTTGAGTTGCTTGGCGGCGCTCTCCACGCCGCTGCGTTTCTCGCCCACCAGATATAGCTCGCGTCCGGCCAGGCGTGAGGCCAGGGCGTTGAGCAGGTAGTCGGTGAGGTCCTTGGACTTGGGCAGGAACAGCACGGCGCTGTCGAAGGATTCTGCCGGTGCTGCTACGCCAAAGTGGCTGCGGCCTGGAAAGCGTGCCTCCAGGGCTGCCTGATCGCCGGCGTGCCAGCTCCAGCCTCGGGCGTTGGGCAGGCGACCCAGCAGGTCATCCGCGGTTAGGCCGGCCAGCAGCAGTGAGCCTTGAAACAATTGAGCCTGGCGTAACAGTACTTCACTGCGAGTGTCCATGGTCGCCCCCGAAAAAAGTGGCGAAGTTTATCAACTCACGACCCGCAGTGGGGCGCCACTGAAGAAGGCTTGGGCATTTTCCGTCAGTTGCCCGACGATTCGCTGGCGAGCTTCGCGGCTGCCCCAGGCATTGTGCGGCGTGACGATCAGGCGCGGGATATCGCTGGCCAGCAGTGGATTGCCGTTGGCCGGCGGCTCGACGCTCAGGACGTCGGTGGCTGCGCCCCCAAGATGACCACTGCGCAGCGCATCGGCCAGGGCCTGTTCGTCGATCAGGCCGCCACGGGCAGTATTGACGACCAGGGCGCCGGGCTTGAGCAGGGCCAGCTCCCGGGCGCCGATAAAGTGTCGGGTGTGTTCGTTGAGCGGGCAGTGCAGTGTCAGGGCATCCACCTGGGGCAACAGTTCCTCCAGGGGCAGGCGGTCGGGTCGGGCCGGTCGTCCAGGGATCTGCCCCAATACCACGCGCATGCCAAAGGCTTCGGCCAGGCGCGCCACGGCGCTGCCCAGTTCGCCATTGCCCAGCAGGCCCAGAGTCTTGCCCGCCAGTTCGATGATGGGGTAGTCCAGCAGGCAGAACTGCTGGGCCTGCTGCCAGCGGCCGGCAGCCACGGCTTTTTGGTAGTCGGCAACCCGAGTGGCGAGATTGAGCAGCAGCATCAAGGTGTGCTGGGCCACCGATGGGGTGCCATAACCCTGGCAGTTGCTGACGCTGATGCCTTGCCCACGGGCAGCGGCCAGATCGACATTGTTGGTGCCGGTGGCGGCCACCAGGATCAGTTGCAGATCAGGGCAGGCCGCCAGTGTTTCGGCGCTCAGGGCCACCTTGTTACTGATGGCGACTTGAGCCCCCTGCAGGCGTTCGATCACTTGGTCCGCGGGGGTGTGGGCATGTACTTGCAGGGGGCTGAAGCAGTCATGCAGCGCACTCAGATCCAGGTCACCCAGGTCCAGTGAGCTGTGATCGAGGAAGACGGCGCGGCGATTGTTGATCATGAACTGTACCTTTTGCACGAGGGATCTAAGGCGTAATCTGCCGAGCCTAACAGATGAAATAATTAGACATACACAGGAGCCTGCATGTACCTCACCGAGTTCTTGACCGTTGCCCTGATCCACTTGCTGGCGGTGGCCAGCCCCGGCCCGGACTTCGCCGTAGTGGTGCGCGAAAGCGTGACCCACGGCCGCCGCGCCGGTACCTGGACTGCCCTGGGAGTGGGCTGTGCGATCTTCCTGCACGTGGGTTACTCATTGCTGGGGATCGGCCTGATCGTTTCCCAGTCCATCGTGCTGTTCAACGCCCTGAAGTGGTTGGCGGCGGCGTACCTGCTGTACATCGGCTACAAGGCCCTGCGCGCCCAGCCGGCCAAGCCGGCAGCGGACGACCTGCACAAGGAAGCCGGAGTGCGTACCGCGCGCGGCGCCTTTACTTCTGGTTTTGTCACCAATGGGCTGAACCCCAAGGCGACCCTGTTCTTCCTCTCCCTGTTCACCGTGGTGATCAACCCGCACACGCCCCTGGCGATCCAGGCTGGCTACGGGGTGTATCTGGCGGCGGCCACTGCCGTCTGGTTCTGTCTGGTAGCCATGCTTTTCAGCCAGCAACGGGTGCGTGCCGGTTTCGCTCGCATGGGGCACTGGTTCGACCGCACCATGGGCGCGGTGCTGATCGCCATTGGCGTAAAACTGGCGTTCACCGAGATGCATTGATCGCGCTGCTCGGGCGGGACACACAGGATCACCTGAGCCGCACCGATACTGGCCTGGAGCTAGTATTGGTGCGGCCCTGCAAATCATCCCTTTGGCTGATTTAGCCGGCGCTCGGGAACTCTAGAGTGGGAATCCTCCAGTCACGACCGAGCCGTCAGAAAAGGGATTCTTATGTTGCAGACTCGTGTTATTCCTCCCGCCGAAGGCGCTTACCAATACCCGCTTCTGATCAAACGGTTGCTGATGTCCGGCAGCCGTTACGAGAAAACCCGCGAGATCATCTACCGTGACCAGTTGCGTTACACCTACCCGACCCTGATCGAACGGGTAGCGCGCCTGGCCAACGTACTGACTGCGGCCGGGGTCAAGGCTGGGGATACCGTGGCGGTCATGGACTGGGACAGCCATCGTTACCTGGAATGCATGTTTGCCATTCCGATGATCGGTGCGGTGATCCACACCATCAACGTGCGTCTGTCGCCGGAGCAGATCCTCTACACCATGAACCACGCCGAGGACCGCTTCGTGCTGGTCAACAGCGAGTTCGTCGGCCTGTACCAGGCCATCGCCGGGCACTTGACCACGGTGGAGAAAACCCTGCTGCTCACCGACGCGCCGGAGAAGACTGCCGATTTGCCGAATCTGGTGGGCGAGTACGAGACCCTGCTGGCCGCTGCCAGCCCCCAGTACTCCTTCGAGGATTTTGACGAAAACTCGGTGGCCACCACCTTCTACACCACCGGGACCACCGGCAATCCCAAGGGTGTGTATTTCACCCATCGGCAACTGGTGCTGCACACCATGGGTGTGTCCACCATCATGGGCTCCATCGATAGCGTGCGCCTGCTGGGCACCAACGACGTGTACATGCCCATTACGCCGATGTTCCATGTGCACGCCTGGGGTCTGCCCTATGTGGCCACCATGCTTGGGCTCAAGCAGGTCTATCCCGGGCGTTACGACCCGGAGTACCTGGTGGAGCTGTGGCGCCGGGAGAAGGTCACCTTCTCCCACTGTGTGCCGACCATCCTGCAGATGGTGCTCAATGCCAAGGCGGCCCAGAACACCGATTTCGGTGGCTGGAAGATCGTCATCGGCGGCAGTGCGTTGAACCGTGCGCTGTACGAGGCGGCCAAGGCCAAGGGCATCCAGCTGACCGCCGCCTACGGCATGTCGGAAACCGGCCCGTTGGTGTCCTGCGCTCACCTCAATGAGGAGTTGATGGCGGGCAGCGAGGATGAACGCACCACCTACCGGATCAAGGCCGGGGTGCCGGGGCCCTTGGTGGAAGCGGCGATCATCGATGCCGAGGGCAACTTCCTGCCGGCGGACGGTGAGTCCCAGGGCGAGTTGGTGCTGCGGGCGCCCTGGCTGAGCGAGGGGTATTTCAACGAGCCGCAGAAGGGCGCCGAGCTCTGGGACGGCGGCTGGTTGCACACCGGCGATGTGGCGACCCTGGACAGCATGGGGGTGATCGACATCCGCGACCGGATCAAGGACGTGATCAAGACCGGTGGCGAGTGGATCTCGTCCCTGGACCTGGAAGACCTCATCAGTCGCCACCCGGCGGTACGTGAGGTAGCAGTGGTGGGCATTGCCGATCCGCAGTGGGGCGAGCGCCCGTTTGCCTTGCTGGTGATCCGCCAAGGCCATGAGATTGGTGCCCGGGAGCTTAAGGAACACCTCAAGCCGTTCGTGGAACTGGGGCACCTCAGCAAATGGGCAATTCCCAGTCAGATTGCCCTTGTTACTGAAATTCCCAAGACCAGCGTTGGCAAGCTCGACAAGAAGCGCATCCGTGTCGACATCAGCGAATGGCAAGCCAGTAACAGCACCTTCCTCTCCACGCTTTGAGCGTCCTCTGCCGTGCCCGCCAGGGCATGGCATGCCCACCCGGCAAGCCTTTGCCTTGTACTCACGGATTTTTCAGTCATTCTTGCCGCGCCGTTTTTCAAAGGTTGTGGCAAAGGGTTGTTCCAGTGCGGTGGGTGGCTGCAAATCACACTTTAGAGGGATCAAGCAGTAATCCCTGCTGGATATAGTCCGTTCACGGATTTTTCTGAACGACGGAGCATTGCGGGGTGCTCGCGCCACGCAACTTCGGAGCCGGGACAAGTGTTCATCCAACCGGTATTCGAAGCGTTTTCAGAAAAGCGTACTGCCATAACAATAATGCACATGGAGTAGCGTCGATGACATCAGCAAACCAGTTCTGGCGCCGGGCGAAACTGCCCCTGGCCGTCGGTCTCGCCTCCACGCTCGCCGGGCCTGCATTCGGCGTCAGCTTCAATATCGGTGAAATCGAAGGTAGCTTCGATTCGTCCCTGTCGGTGGGGGCCAGTTGGTCGACCGCCGGACGCAACAAGGACCTGATCGGGGTCAACAATGGCGGCAAGGGCCTGTCCCAGACCACCGATGACGGCCACTTGAACTTCAACAAGGGCCAGACCTTCTCGAAGATCTTCAAGGGCATCCATGACCTGGAGTTGAAGTACGGCGATACCGGTGTGTTTGTTCGTGGCAAGTACTGGTATGACTTCAAGCTCAAAGACGAAGACATGGACTTCAAGAACATCAGCGACAACAACCGCAAGGAAGGCGCCAAGTCCTCCGGCGGGCAGATCCTCGATGCCTTCGTCTATCACAACTACTCCATTGCCGATGAGCCGGGTTCGGTGCGTTTGGGTAAGCAGGTCGTAAGCTGGGGTGAAAGTACTTTCATCGGCGGCGGTATCAACTCGATCAACCCCATCGACGTGTCGGCGTTCCGCCGTCCCGGTGCCGAGGTCAAGGAAGGCCTGATCCCGGTCAACATGTTCTACATCTCCCAGAACCTGACCGAGAACCTGTCGGCCGAAGCCTTCTACCAGCTGGAATGGGACCAGACCGTTACCGATAACTGCGGCACCTTCTTCTCCCAGCCGGACAACATTTCCGATGGCTGTGACGACAATCTGCGACTCCTGTCCAAGCGTTCGACCATTGCCAGGCTGAGCCCTGCTGGCCTGGCGAACCTTACCGCACGTGGAGTAGATATAAACGAGGAGGGTGCTCTGGTGCGCCGTAGTGGCGACCGTGACGCCCGTGACAGTGGTCAGTTTGGCGCGGCGTTCCGTTACAACTTCGAGCCGCTGGACACTGAGTTCGGCGCTTACTTCATGAACTATCACAGCCGTGCACCGATCTTCAGTGCTACGGGGGCTCCTCAGTCGGCATACAACATCGCCGGAGCGTTTGGCGCATTGGCGCCGGTGTGGATTGCCGGTAACTCGAAGTACTTTATCGAGTATCCGGAAGACATCCGCCTGTACGGACTGAGCTTCTCCACCACTTTGCCTACAGGTACCGCCTGGAGCGGCGAACTGAGCTATCGGCCGAATGCGCCGGTGCAGTTGAACAGTACCGATATTCTCTATTCCGCTGTTCGGCGCTTGGGGGGGGCCTACACCAACGCCTCCTTGCTCGACGGGATTCCTGGACAGGACCTGCATGGCTATCGCCGCAAGGAAATCACTCAATTCCAGACCACCTTCACGCACTTCTTTGATCAGGTCATGGGCGCCAGCCGTCTGACTCTGGTGGGTGAGGTGGGGGTTACCCACGTCGGCGGTCTGGAGAGCAAGTCGGATGTCCGTTATGGACGTGATCCGGTGTTTGGTCCTGGCGCCTTGCCAGCCACCGGCGGGCAAAACACCTGTCGCGCACTCAACTCCACCACCATCGCCGGCGCAGGACCGGGCGCAGATGCCAGCAATCTCAGCAGCAACTGCAACAACGACGGCTTCACCACCGCCACCTCCTGGGGCTACCGCGGTCGGGCCATCTGGGAATACCCGGATGTATTCGCCGGTGTGAACCTCAAGCCGAACGTGGCCTGGTCCCACGACGTCAAGGGCTACTCGCCAGGTCCTGGCGCCAACTTCGAGGAAGGTCGCAAGGCCATCAGCCTGGGCCTGGACGCCGAGTATCAGAACACCTACACCGCGAGCCTGGCTTACACCAACTTCTTCGGTGGCGACTACAGCACCGTGGATGACCGGGACTTCCTCGCCTTGAGCGTTGGCGTGAACTTCTAAGCACACTGCATTTTCAGGAAGAACAACAATATGAAAATCACCAAGAGTCTGTTGCACGTCGGTGTGCTGGGACTGTCACTGCTAGCGACCGGGGTCATGGCCGCGGTCTCGGCCGATGAAGCGGCCAAGCTGGGCACCAGCCTGACGCCGATGGGCGCGGAAATGGCCGGTAACGCTGCCGGCACCATTCCCGCCTGGAAGCCCCTGGCAACCAACGCCGGCACTGTGGACAGCAAGGGTTTCCTGTCCAACCCTTATGGCAGCGAGCAGCCGCAGTTCACCATCACCGCGCAGAACGTCGAGCAGTACAAGGACAAGCTGGCCCCGGGGCAGTACGCGATGTTCAAGCGCTACCCGGAAACCTTCAAGATGCCGGTCTATCCGTCCCATCGCGGGGCCACGGTGCCGGCTGAGGTGTTCGCCGCGATCAAGCGCAACGCCACCAGCACCAACCTGGTGTCCGGCGGCAACGGCCTGGAGAACTTCGAAACCGCGATTCCGTTCCCGATTCCCAAGAGCGGTGTGGAAGTCATCTGGAACCACATCACCCGCTATCGCGGTGGCAGCGTGACCCGTCTGGTGACCCAGGCCACGCCGCAGGCCAACGGCTCCTACAGCCTGGTGTACTTCCAGGACCAGTTCGTGTTCCGCGACAAGATGAAGGACTACGATCCGAAGAACCCGGGCAACATCCTGTTCTACTTCAAGCAGAAAGTGACGGCCCCGGCGCGTCTGGCCGGTGGTGTGCTGCTGGTCCACGAAACCCTCGACCAAGTGAAGGAACCGCGTTCGGCCTGGGTCTACAACGCCGGTCAGCGTCGTGTGCGTCGTGCTCCGCAAGTCTCCTATGACGGCCCGGGTACCGCCGCCGACGGTCTGAGGACTTCCGACAACCTGGACATGTACAACGGTGCGCCGGATCGCTACGACTGGAAACTGGAAGGCAAGAAGGAGATGTACATCGCCTCCGACAGCTACAAGCTCGACTCGCCGAGCCTGAAGTACGCCGACATCATCAAGGCCGGGCACATCAACCAGGACCTGGCTCGTTACGAGTTGCGCCGGGTCTGGCATGTGGTCGCCACCTTGAAGGAAGGCCAGCGCCACATCTACGCCAAGCGTGACTTCTATATCGACGAAGACACCTGGCAAGCTGCGGTGATCGACCACTATGACGGTCGTGGCCAACTGTGGCGTGTGGCCGAAGCCCACGCCGAGAACTACTACGACAAGCAAGTGCCGTGGTATGCCCTGGAAACCCTCTACGACCTGCAGTCCGGCCGCTACCTGGCACTGGGCATGAAGAACGAAGAGAAGCAGGCGTATGACTTCGGCTTCACCGCAACCACCAGTGACTTCACTCCAGCCGCCCTGCGTCAGGACGGAGTTCGCTGATCCGCTGTCAATAGAGGCCGCATCCTCGGAAATTGCCCCGACTGGTTCGGGGCTTTTTTTTGCCTGAAAAATTGTGCATTCGCAGATATGCACAACAATCTAGGCTGCTCCGGCGGGCTTTCTCTAGGCGAATTAGCAGGTTGCCGGATAAATAACTGAAATATCGGCTGATAAATCAGATGTATCTGACCCATTTGGTCATAGTCTTTTTCACTCGAATGGTCGCAAAAATCTTCAACAGGTCGCTTTTTACCGCTAGTCTGCGGGCATCTGCTACGCCGACAACCCTACATCAATAAGAGTTGGCCATGACTGAGCTGTCCCCCCTTCAACGGTCTGCCAGCGCGGTGATTCCTGCGTTGGAAGGGCGTTTCTATCGACCCCCTCTGCCCGACGGATACGTGCAGCGGCCGCGTCTTTGCGAGCGCTTGAGTGCCGGGTTGAAGGGAAGACTGTTGCTGGTCAGTGCGCCGGCCGGGTTCGGCAAGAGCTCGCTGGCGGTGGAGTTCTGCCAGGGTTTGCCGGACAACTGGCAGAGCCTATGGCTGGGGTTGAGTCGCCGAGACAGTGATCCCGGGCGCTTCCTCGAACGCTTGCTGGCCGGTTTGCAGCAGTACTATCCCCAATTGGGCCGGCAGTCTCTCGGTCTGTTGAAAATGCGCCAGCGCCATCAGCCTTTCGCCTTTGAAGAGTGGCTGGATGGCTTGCTGGACGAACTGGCGATTCACCTGTCCAGCAACACGCCGCTGTTGCTGGTCCTGGACGACTATCACCTGGCCCAGGGGCCGGTGCTCGATCGTTGCCTGCAGTTTTTTCTCAATCACCTGCCCGATGGTCTGCTGGTATTGGTCACCAGTCGTCAGCGTCCGGATTGGCATCTGGCGCGGCTGCGGCTCTCACGACAGTTGCTGGAGCTGAATGAGCAGGATCTGCGCCTGACCCATGACGAATCCCTCAGCTTGTTGGACCGCCACAGCAGCTCCTTGCGCGGCGAGGCTCTGGAAAGCCTGATCCAGCGCAGCGAGGGCTGGGTTGCCGGATTGCGTTTCTGGCTACTGGCAGCGTCCGAGGCGGGTGCGCTGGGCACCTTGCCCCAGGGATTGCATGGAGGCGAAGGGCTGATCCGCGACTACCTGCTGGAAGAGGTCATCGACTGCCTGCCCGCCGAAGTCCAGGCTTTCCTCTATGACACGGCGCCCCAGGAGCGCTTCTGCGCCGAGCTCTGCGACGCCCTGCGCGAAGCCCATGACAGTGCCGAGATCCTGGGTTTTCTGCAGGCCCACCAAGTGTTCCTGGTGCCCCTGGACGAACACGGACACTGGTATCGCTATCACCATCTGTTTTCCGATCTGCTGCGCACCCGGCCCACGGCCAATACCCTGGTGCCGGCCGCCAGCCTGCACTTGCGGGCCTGTCGCTGGTTCAACGCTCAAGGGCTGCTGGACGAGGCCGTGGAGCAGGCGCTGCGCGCCGGACACCTGGATGTGGCGGCCAACCTGGTGCAGAACCTGTCGGAGGAGCAACTGCTGGCTGAGCAGAATGTCGGCATGCTGCTGCGCTGGAAGATGGACCTGCCTGACAGCCTGCTCATCAGCACACCAAGGCTGATCGTGCTCTACAGCTGGGCCCTGGGCCTGGCCTGCCAGCTGGATGCGGCAGAGGAGCTGGCGGATCACCTGAGTCGTTTCCTGCCGGCGCCTTCGGCCACTGCGCAGAAGTCGATGCTGGCGCAATGGCTGGCGTTGAGCGGGATCATCGCTCGCGGGCGCGGGCAACGGGAGCTGACCCTGGCCTACTGCAGCGAAGCCCTGGAAAGCCTGCCGCACAAGCGCTACGGGCAACGCCTGATGTGCCTGTCGACCTTGTCCAACCTGGCGATTACCGACGCCGATCTGTGGCGCGCCCGCAGCCTCAATCGTGAGTCTCTGGAGCTGGCGCAGCGGGTCGGCAATCCGTTGTTCGAGGCCCTGGCCCACTATGATCGGGCGCGGGTTCTGCAGGCCCGGGGTGAAGTGCTACGGGCCCTGGAAGAGGTGCATCAGGGATTACGGCGCCTGCAGGGCCTGTCGGCTCAAAGACTGTACGCAGTGCGGGCCCGGCTGACCCTCTATGAGGGTTATCTGTTGACCTTGCGAGCCCAGCCCGAGGCCGGCCTGGTGCGTTTACAAGCCGGATTGGTGGAGGCCCGGGCCTGTCGCGATATCAGTGTGCTGATCGCTCATTGCGTGATCGCCAAGCAGGAGGGCCTGCGGGGCGAGTTTTCCCGGGCCTTTGCCGAGCTGGCCGAGGCCGAGCGCCTGATGCATATCTGGGACGTGCCACCGATCTACTACCTGGCGATGATCACCCTGGTGAAATGCGAACTCTGGCTGGCCCAGGGCCGCACCGACCTGGCCGAGGCCTGGCTGGCGAGGCTGGGCCAGACCTACACCGGGGAACAGGCAGCGGCGCCGCCGGAGTTCCATCCGCAGTTGCCCTTGCACATCGAATTGCAGCAGGCCCAGCTGGAAACCATCAAGGGCGACTCTGCCCGAGCCGAACAGCGCTTGAATCGATTGGTGGAACATGGCCAGCAAAGCGGTCGGCAGCTGTTGAGCGTTATGGCCCTGACCCAGAAAGCCCTGCTGTTACTGGCGTCCGGGCGCGGCCCAGAGGCACGACAGGACTTTGCCCGGGCCCTGGAAGCGGCGGTGGGGGGCGCGGTGCAACCTTTCGAGAGCTTGATCCGCAGTCACCCCTGCTGGATGCGCGAGCAACTGCAGCACTGCGTGTCGACCGCCTTGACCCAGGCCCTGTTGGAGCGCTTGCCTGCAGCCCCCCGTGAGCTTCCTGAGGTGGCGGCTCACAGTGAGTCGTTGAGTTCCCGGGAGCTGTCGGTGCTGCAATTGATTGCCCAGGGTTGTTCCAATCAGGAAATCAGCGAACGCTTGTTCATTTCGCTGCATACGGTGAAAACCCATGCCAGCCATATCAACAGCAAGCTGGGGGTGGAGCGCCGTACACAGGCTGTGGCGCGGGCCCAGGAATTGGGGTTGCTGGGTTAGGCGCCACTCTGCTGGCGAGGCCTTCTGCTGGCCCATCGCTGTGGGCCGATTGGCAGCATCTGCGTCCTGACACTGCGCCGGGCCCGGGGTTATCGGGCCAGGTGCTGTTTGCAGTAATCGGCGAACAGGCGCGCCGGTTTGGTCAATTGGCCACGCTTGAGCCAGGCCGCCACCAGCCCGGAGCCGGTCACGTCCTCGACAATGTCCACGCACACCACCGGCTTGCCGTCGTAGGAGCACTGGGAGTGGGGGCGGGTTACCAGAATCGAAAAACCGAAGCCTTGGCCCACCATGCCCCGCACCATCTCGATGGAGGGCGAGCTGAAGGCGATCTGTGGCGTCAATCCCAGCTCCTCGAACAGGCTGACGAAGTAGGTCCGGCTCGGCTGCACATCCAGCAGGATCATCGGTTCCAGGCTCAGGTCCCGCAGTGAAACCTGGGCTTGCTGGGCGTAGCGGTGGTCGGCGGGAAGCAACGCGTAGGGCCTTTGCGGTGGCATCAGCGGCTCGGTTTCGATGGTGCCGTCCAGTTCGTGCTCGTACAGGATCACCAGGTCGAAGGCGCCGCCGGTCAAGCCCTGTACCAGTTCCTGCTGTTCGCCATCGCGGATACGGATCTCCACCCCGGGATACAGGGCACTGAAGCCGGCGATCAGTTGTGGCAGGTACAAAGGCGCGACGGTTTCAAAGCAGCCGATGTCGATCTGTCCGGCCACCACGTCGTTGTCCGCCAGGGCGTTCTGCTCGAACTCCTTGGCCATGCGCAGTAGCTCCTGGGCCTTGCGGTAGAAGCGTGCACCACTTGGGGTCAGGGATACGCCCAGGGCGTGATGGCGGATCAGCAACTGCACGCCGAAGCTGTCCTCCAGGCCTTTGATGGCGGTGGAGATCGACGGCTGGGCGATGTACAGCTTGCGTGACGCTTCAGCGACACTGCCGCATTCGACGGTGGTGATGAAGTACTTGAGTTGACGCAGATTGTAGGCGGCCACAGCGAACCTCATTCTTTGCCTGGGCACGGGGATGGGTCGTACTGACCCGGCGCTTGATTGCATCACGCCAATCGCATTGCGCTCCATGCAAGCAAGTTATGCACCGGCCAGCCCCAGGCATGATTTTTTGTCCCTCAACAATACCCATAAGCGCTGTTGGAAAGGACGAGGTTTAGGCAGTTTTTTCATCGCTTGCGAAGACATATTTCCTCGCCTTGCGGGTCCTGGACCAGGAACACGAGGCTTATCCGTTGGCGTCGGGCGGGCTCTCTGGAGCCGGTAACGGCTCGGGGGATGGAGCAGCTTCGAAATTCAGGGTGACAGTAAAGTGCTGCTGCTCGTCGAGCACTTCGATATGCCAGCCCAGCCGTGCGCATAGCTGGCACATCAACTCCAGGCCCAGGCCATAGCCGAAGTCGCTGGAGGGCTCCAACTGCTTGGCTTCGCGGATGCGGTTGACGATACGCAACTGCGGGTGCTCGAAGCTGATCTCGACACTGCCTTCATCGGCGTATTGCAAGGCATTGCGCAGGAAGTTGCCCACCACGATGCGGCAGGCGGTCAGGGGCAGGCGGCAGGGTTCGCTACTGATGTCGAGGATCAGTTCGATATCCCGCGTGCCGATCAGGTAGCGGTGTTCCTCGATCAGTTCATTGACCAGGCCGCTCATGTCGATGGCTTCCTCCGGCAAGGGCTCAGGCAGTTCGCGGCTCATCCACAGCAAGGTTTCCGCGATGCGCTGCATGTTCAGCACCGAGCGCTCGATGCGTTGCAGGGGCGGGGGCAGGACGCCGCCGGATTGCAGGGTCAGCAGTTCGATATTGGCCTTGAGCACCGCCAGCGGCGTGCGCAGTTCATGGCTGGTATAGCGCAGTAGGCGACCTTCGCGCAGGCTTGCGGCCTGAACTTGCTGCACGCTTTGGGCCAGGGCGTCGGCCAGCATATTGAACTCCTTGAAACTGAAATTCGGCCGTTGGCTGGACTCCGCATCCTTCAGGGTCGTGGACCACTGGGCCAGTCGCCCCAGTGGACGAACCAGCCACCAGACCAGCAGGGCAATGATGATCAGCGCCGGGATAAACACCGCGAGGCTGATGAAGATGACGCCTCGCAGCTCATGATCCAGGTAGGCATCGGACAGTGGCGTTTCGACTTCGCCGCCTTCTTCCTGGTCGTGGTCGACGTCGTACATGTACAGGGTCTTGCCGTCAGCCAGGGGCTGGGCCAGGATCGCCCGCCCTTCATCCTCATCATCGGACTCCAGGTCGCCAAACACCTGCACCGCACCGAAGGACAGGCTGGGTGGCGTGTCCAGCATCTGACGGATTTTCTCTGGCAGCGCCTCTTTGCCGATGACGCTGGTATAGAAGTAGTTGTGCGGCGGTGGGGTGTTCGGATCTTTCTTGTAATGCCTGGCGAAGTACTGGGCTTCCTCCTCCATCATCGCGCTGGCGGTATAGAGCAGGCCGCGGACACTGTATTCCGGCAGCAGCAGGCTGTAGATCAACAACACCACGGCGATCAATAGCAGGAAGCTGCCGCTGATCACCCATTTCAGACCCAAACCGTTACGCATGTGACCTCAGTTGGATACCAATACCGGGGAGGGTGTGGATCAGCGGCTGGCCGAAGGACTTGTCCACGGTCTTGCGCAGTCGGTGCATGTGCACTTTGAGGGTGTTGCTGTCCGGTGGCTCGTCGCCCCAGATTGTTGCCTCCAGGCGTTCCCGGGTCACCGGCTCCGGGCTGGCACGCATCAGACACTCCAGCAGGGTCCAGCAAATGGGCGACAGATGCAGCTCCTGGCCGGCGCGGCTGACCTTGCGGGTAGACAGTTCCATCACCAGGTCGGCCACTTGCAGGCGGCTCGCCTGGCCGCTGCGGCGCATGCTCAGGGCGCGAATACGGGCCACCAGTTCCGCCATTTCAAAGGGCTTGACCAGATAGTCGTCGGCCCCGGCAGCGAAGCTGGCGAGCTTGTCGGAAAGGGCATCCAGCGAGGTAAGCATCAGGATCGGTGTCTGGCTGCCTTGCAGGCGCAACTGTTGGCACAGCTGCTGGCCGTCCAGTCGCGGCAGCATGATGTCCAGCAGGATAACGTCGTAGTGCTGGCTTAGAGCCAGGTTAAGGCCGGTCTGACCGTTGCTGGCGTGGTCGCAGACGATGCCGCTGATTTCCAGGTACTCGATGACAGTATTGGCCAGGTCGAGGTTGTCCTCGACCAGTAGCAGTTGAATATGCACGGAAACGTCCCCTTGGACCCTTGGCGCTCAATGGGCCGAAGGATAGCGGAGTCGGGCGGCTTTCTGCCGATGTTTACCCGGTGTTAACCCGGTCGTCTCTAAGCTGGGGCTCTTCTTAACTCCAGAGCGTGGCACCGCCATGAACCTGACTTCGGTGGTCAAAGGAATCCTGCTGGTTCTGATTCTTCTCGTCCTGATGGCCTGCGCCCTGCCTTCCCAGGCACCTTGGGGGCGCCTGGGAGGGGGCGGCCCCCTGAACTGGTTACTGATTGGCCACAGCGTTGAGCAGGCAGGATCCGATCATGTCATCAGTGCATGCTGATAAGGCCGGCGCCAGCTACACCGATCAGTTGGTGTTGTGTCTGGTGCTGATTCTCTGTGTATCGATTTCCCTGGGGGTCTACATCATGCGCTTCAATGCGCAGATCGACCGGCAGCGCGAACTCTCTCCGGTGCGCTTGCTCGAATGCGGCCAGGGGCGCGGGGCCTTCATTGTCGATCCCTATGGCCAGCGCAGTAGCAGTGACAACTGTTTCCTGGTGGATGAGGACGACTAGCTTCGGCTCTGCCCGGCACTCAGAATGATTCGCCGTCGAGTTCAAGCGCAAGAAACGTGGTTCTTGCGCTTGAATCTCGCTTTACAGTGTCGGTGTACTGAGAGGAAGGCCATGAACCACAGGGTTCCGGGTCCGATTCCACTGGCGGATTGAAGGAGACCTGAGATGTCCTGCGTATTCAAACTGATGGCGTCCCCCGTTGGCCAACTGACTCTGGTGGCCAGAGGGACGAAGCTGGCAGCGATTCTCTGGGAGCACGAACGGCAGAACCGGGTACGTCTCGGGCCTTTGCAGGAGGCGGTTGACCATCCTCTGCTGCTGGAAGCCGAGCGTCAGCTCCGGGAGTACTTTGCTGGCAGCCGTGAGCGCTTCGAGCTTGAGCTGGATTTCGCCGGTACCGAGTTTCAGTGCAAGGTCTGGCAGGCGTTGCTGACCATTCCTTTCGGTGAAACCCGCAGCTACAGCCAGATTGCCCGGCAGATCGGCAGTCCCAAGGCGGTGCGGGCAGTGGGCGCAGCCAATGGCCGTAACCCGATCTCGATTGTGGCTCCCTGTCACCGAGTGATCGGCGCTTCGGGGAGCCTGACCGGGTTTGCCGGGGGGCTTGAAGCCAAGCAGTTCCTGCTGGCGCTGGAAGGCGAGGAGACGCTGCAACTGGCGTTCTGAGTGAGTGCTGGCGGCGAGCTGTGCCAGAATGTGTCATCGTTTTTTCTGGAACCCTTCCATGGACGCCGCCAAACCCAGTCTTATCCGTGAAACCTTCCCCGTCGGCCCGCTGCAGTGCAACTGCACCATCATTGGCGACCCGCTGACCAAGAAAGCCATAGTTGTCGATCCGGGAGGCAATCCCGATTTGATCATGGCCCGCCTCGATTCTCTGGGGTTGAAGGTGGTGAGCATCATTCATACCCATGCGCACCTGGATCATTTTCTCGCCTCCGGGCAGATGAAGGAAAAGACCGGCGCCACCTTGCATCTGCACAAGGACGACCAGTTCCTGTGGGACAACCTGGAGATGCAGTGCAGCATGTTTGGCGTGCCCTACACACCGGTCCCGTCCCCGGACCGCTGGCTGGACGACGATGAGGAACTGGCCTGCGGTTGCGGCGTGGCTCTGCATACTCCCGGGCATACCCCAGGTTCCATGAGCTTTTGGTTTTCTGAGGCTAAGCTTCTGATTGCCGGCGACACGCTGTTCAAGCGCGGGGTCGGGCGCACGGACTTGTGGGGCGGTGATCAGGCCACCCTGGTGCGTTCGATCAAGCAGCGTCTGTATACCCTCGATGAAGACGCCACAGTGATTGCCGGGCACGGCCCAGACACTCGATTGGGCGATGAGATGCGCCAGAACCCGTTTGTGAGAGCCTGACTTTTTGCCTGGTCGCTGACGGAATTTTTGCCGCTCTGTGTGTTCCAACGCCAGCAAAGGTCTGTTGCCAACGTCCGCTGCACCACAGAATGCAAAATGTAGGAGCTTTCCATGTTCACCTCGCGTCGTTTGATTATTGTCGCTACTGCTGTGGCCTTGTTGTCCGGCTGCGCTTCGCCTAACCCCTATGACAACCAGGGGCAGGCCGACGGCGGTTCGTCGGGCATGAGCAAAACTGCAAAATACGGTGGCCTGGGTGCCCTGGCTGGTGCATTGGCCGGTGCTGCCATTGACCACAACAACCGTGGCAAGGGCGCGTTGATCGGTGCCGCCGTAGTGGGTGCCTCCGCCGCCGGTTACGGTTACTACGCCGACCAGCAGGAGAAGAAACTGCGCGCCAGCATGGCCAATACCGGGGTTGAAGTGCAGCGTCAGGGTGATCAGATCAAGCTGATCATGCCGGGCAACATCACGTTCGCCACTGACTCGGCGAACATCGCCTCAAGCTTCTACCAACCGCTGAACAACCTGGCCAACTCCCTGCGCGAGTTCAACCAGAACCAGATCGAGATCGTCGGCTACACCGACAGCACCGGCAGCCGTCAGCACAACATGGACCTGTCCCAGCGTCGTGCCCAGAGCGTGGCGACCTACCTGACTTCCCAGGGTGTGAGCAGTGCCAACCTGTCCGCTCGCGGTGCTGGTCCGGATAATCCGATCGCCAGCAACGCCGACGTCAACGGCCGAGCACAGAACCGTCGTGTTGAGGTCAACCTCAAGGCAATCCCGGGCCAGCAGTATCAGCAGCCTGGTCAGCAATACCAGCAGCCCTACCAGCAGCAAGGTCAGCAGTACTGATTGAGTCGACTGGAATCCCAGATATAAAAAAGCCCGCCCGATGCAAATCGGGCGGGCTTTTTAATGACTGAAGCGGATTACTTCTTCAAGCCGTATTGCTCGTCGAGCATGCCCGGAGCGTTTGGTGTCTTCGGTGCGTAGTCCCGTGGTGGCTCCTGATCCCGCGGTGGAGTCAGACGCTCCCGCGGAGCTTGTGCCGACTCCGAGTGCAGTGCGGCCAGCAGGCGTTGCCGGGTCAGCTCGTCCAGGGCCAGGCGATTGGCACCCTCGGCGAGATGGTCCTGCACTTCCTGATAGCTCTGGGTGAGCTTTTTCACCAGGGTGGCAGTGCTGTTGAAATGGGTGACCACTTCATTCTGATAATTGTCGAAACGTTCCTGAATATCGTCCAACTGACGCTGCGTGCGGTTAGGCGCGGCATTGGGCAGCAGGCGAGCAACCAGGAATCCAATGGCGACACCCGCGACCAGGGCAAGAGTCGGCAACAACCAAACTAAGAGCGAGTGTTCCACGAGTCCTTCCTCTATAAACGGCTTTGCTTTACGTTAACGGCTCGAACCTGCGCTGTATACCGCGATTCACTCGCAATAGATTGGCACAGACCATTTGCTAGACGAGTCGACCCCCTTCGAGGTCACGGAGTTCCTTCCTTGCTAATGCGTGAAACCCCTGTAGTGATTGCCGGCCCGGTGGGCCAACTGGAAGCCCTGTATCTGGAGGTGCCCGATCCTCGCGGCGTGGCACTGATTTGTCACCCCAACCCGGTGCAGGGCGGCACCATGCTCAACAAGGTGGTGTCCACCTTGCAGCGCACCGCACGGGATGCCGGTCTGATCACCTTGCGTTTCAACTATCGAGGTGTTGGTGCCAGTGAAGGCAGTCACGACATGGGCAGTGGCGAAGTCGATGACGCCCAGGCTGCCGCCCAATGGTTGCAGGCCAAGCATCCGGAGCTGCCCTTGACCCTGCTGGGGTTCTCCTTCGGCGGTTTTGTCGCCGCCAGCCTTGGCGGGCGCCTGGAGGCCCAGGGCGTGCAGCTCAAGCACCTGTTCATGGTGGCGGCGGCGGTGACCCGTCTGCGCGATACCGACCTGCTGCCGGAAAACTGCCCGCTGACCCTGATCCAGCCAGAAACCGATGAAGTCATTGACCCTCAAGCGGTCTATGACTGGTCCGACGCGCTTGTTCGCCCCCATGAGCTGCTGAAAGTGGCAGAATGCGGGCACTTTTTTCATGGCAAGCTCACTGATCTCAAGGATCTGGTGCTGCCGCGACTTTCGAATTGATAGCAGTCTGATAAGCGATTACCCATGACTACTCGTACGCGTATCCTCACCGGCATCACCACCACCGGCACCCCGCATCTGGGCAACTACGCCGGCGCGATTCGCCCGGCGATCCTCGCCAGCCGCGACAGCAATGCCGACTCCTTCTACTTCCTGGCCGACTATCACGCGTTGATCAAGTGCGATGACCCGTTGCGCATTCAGCGTTCGCGCCAGGAAATCGCGGCTACCTGGCTGGCAGGTGGTCTGGATGTGGAGCGTGTGACTTTCTACCGTCAGTCGGACATTCCGGAGATTCCGGAACTGACCTGGCTGCTGACCTGTGTCGCCGCCAAGGGTCTGCTCAATCGCGCCCATGCTTATAAGGCATCGGTGGACAAGAACCTCGAAACCGGTGAAGACCCGGATGCCGGCATCACCATGGGGCTCTATAGCTATCCGGTGCTGATGGCTGCGGACATCCTGATGTTCAACGCACACAAAGTGCCGGTGGGTCGTGATCAGATCCAGCACGTGGAAATGGCCCGGGACATCGGTCAGCGGTTCAACCATCTGTTTGGTCAGGGCAAGGAGTTCTTCACCATGCCCGAGGCATTGATCGAGGAAAGTGTTGCCACCCTGCCTGGCCTGGACGGTCGCAAGATGTCCAAGAGCTACGACAACACCATTCCGCTGTTCACCAGTGCCAAGGACATGAAGGATGCGATCTCGCGGATCGTCACCGATTCCAAGGCGCCGGGTGAGGCCAAGGACCCGGACAACTCCCATCTGTTCACTCTGTTCCAGGCGTTTTCTACCCCGTCGCAGGCCGCCGAGTTCCGTACTGAGCTGTTGCAGGGGCTGGGCTGGGGCGAAGCCAAGAACCGTCTGTTCCAGTTGCTGGATGGCGAATTGGGTGAGGCCCGTGAGCGCTACCACCAGTTGATTGCCCGTCCCGGGGACCTGGAAGACATTCTGCGTGCCGGTGCCGCTAAAGCTCGTGCCGTGGCCACGCCGTTCCTTGCCGAGCTGCGCGAAGCCGTGGGCTTGCGTTCCTTTGCCAGCCAGGTGCAGGTTGCCGCCACGACCAAGAAAAAGACCGCCAAGGCCGCGCGCTTCATCAGCTTCCGTGAAGACGATGGTAGCTTCCGTTTCCGCTTGCTGTCCGCCGATGGTGAGCAGTTGCTGCTGTCGCGCAACTTCGCCGACGGTAAGGCCGCCGGTGCGGTGACCAAACTGCTGCAATCGGGGCAGGAGCTGGATCTGCGTAGCGAAGCCGGCAGTTTCAGCGTTTGGCTGGATGGCGCCTGCGTGGCTGACAGCCCAGCCTTCGCTGACACTGCCGCGCGTGACGCAGCCATAGATGCACTGCGGATTGCGCTGACCCCGGCGCAGGACTAATCGGAATCTTCCCGACCAAGGGCTGATTGCCATTCCCCAGGGCCGTCGCTAAAGTGACGGCCCGTTTTTGTTGCCTTGCTAACGAATTATGACGCCCCTAGAACGATACCAAGCAGATCTGAAACGCCCGGACTTCTTTCATGACGCGGCACAGGAAACCGCTGTGCGTCATCTGCAGCGCCTGTATGAGGATCTGATCGCGGCCGAGCAAAACAAGCCGGGACTGCTCGGCAAGCTCTTTGGCAAGAAGGATCAGACGCCGGTCAAGGGTCTGTACTTCTGGGGGGGCGTAGGGCGCGGAAAGACTTATCTGGTGGACACCTTCTTCGAAGCCTTGCCGTTCAAGGAAAAGGTTCGTACGCACTTTCACCGCTTTATGAAGCGCGTACACGAAGAAATGAAAACTCTGGGTGGCGAGAAGAATCCGCTGACCATCATTGCCAAGCGTTTCTCACAAGAGGCGCGGGTGATCTGTTTTGATGAGTTCTTCGTGTCTGACATTACCGACGCGATGATTCTTGGCACCTTGATGGAAGAGTTGTTCAAGAACGGTGTGACCCTGGTGGCGACTTCGAACATCGTTCCGGATGGTTTGTACAAGGACGGTCTGCAGCGTGCGCGCTTCTTGCCGGCCATCGCCCTGATCAAGCAGAACACCGAGATCGTCAACGTCGACAGTGGCGTCGACTACCGTCTGCGGCATCTGGAGCAGGCGGAGCTGTTTCACTATCCATTGGACGAAGCTGCCCATGAAAGCCTGCGCAAGAGCTTCCGTGCGCTGACGCCAGAGTGCACTCAGTCAGTGGAAAACGATGTGTTGATCATCGAGAACCGAGAAATTCGTGCGCTGCGCACCTGTGATGACGTGGCCTGGTTCGACTTCCGCGAACTGTGCGATGGCCCTCGTAGCCAGAACGACTACATCGAATTGGGCAAGATCTTCCATGCGGTACTGCTCAGCGGCGTGGAGCAGATGAGCGTCACCACGGACGATATCGCTCGGCGCTTCATCAACATGGTCGACGAGTTCTATGACCGTAACGTCAAGCTGATCATCTCCGCCGAGGTCGAACTCAAGGACCTCTATACCGGAGGGCGCCTGACGTTCGAGTTCCAGCGCACCCTCAGCCGGTTGCTGGAGATGCAGTCCCACGAGTTTCTGTCGCGGGCGCACAAGCCATAATCTCGAGCCAATGAAAAAGGGCCTGCATTGCAGGCCCTTTTTTTATGCCGCCTGTTGCTGGAACTGCTGGCGGTATTGATTGGGGGAGAGTTCGGTGTGCTGGCGGAACAGGCGGGCGAAGAAGCTGGCGTCGTCGTAGCCGACTTCATAGCTGATGGTCTTGATGCTCTTGCGGGTCCCTGAAAGCAGACCCTTGGCGGTTTCGATGCGTAGACGCTGCAGGTAGTGCAGGGGCTTGTCACCGGTAGCGGTTTGAAAGCGGCGCATGAAGTTGCGAATGCTCATGCCATGTTCGCGGGCCACGTCTTCGAAGCGGAACTTGTCTGCGAAGTGCTCTTCGAGCCAGTGCTGGATCTGCAGGATGATCACATCCTGGTGCAGCTTCTGGCCGCCGAAGCCGATGCGCCCGGGGGCGTAGCTGCGTTGCACTTCGTAGAGGATGTCCCGAGCTACTGCTTGGGCTACGTTGGCTCCGCAGAACCGCTCGATCAGGTAAATGTACAGGTCGCAGGCCGAGGTGGTGCCGCCGGCGCAGTAGAGGTTGTCAGCGTCCGTCAGGTGCTTGTCCTGATTGAGCTGGACCTTGGGGAAGCGTTCGTTGAAGGTGCTGAAGAAGCGCCAGTAGGTGGTGGCTTCCTTGCCGTCGAGCAATCCGGCTTCAGCCAACCAGAAAACCCCGGTGGCTTCACCGCAAAGCACCGCGCCGCGGGCGTGCTGGGTACGCAGCCAGGGCAGTATCTGTGGGTAACGCTGGCACAGGGTGTCGAAGTCATCCCAGAAGGCCGGGAGAATGATCACTTCGGCATCTTCCAGCGCACCATCCACCGGCATGATCACATTGCTGAAGCTGCAGACCGGCTGGCCGTCGGGGCTGACCAGGCGAGTTTCGAACGCCGGAGTCAGGCCTTGGCCCAGTTGTTTGCCGTAACGCAGGCTGGCCAGATGAAAAAAATCCTTGGCCTGCATGAGGGTGGAAGCGAAAACCCGGTCGATAGCCAGGATGCTGACGCGCCGCAAGGGCGTGGAGGTTTGGTTAGACATAATTCAATTGTTCTTATAGGGGAAAGTGGTCACCAGACGGCTGGATCGTCTTATTTTTTGTCGGATGTGTCCAGTGTCCCGTGCAGGTGCCTGGGCTTAGGCTCTGGCAGCCAATCCCGATCAACAACAACCACAGGTGGCTGCATGATTCCCAGAACTTTGTTCAGTTCCGAGCACGAACTCTTCCGTGACAGCGTGCGCAGCTTTCTCGAGAAGGAAGCGGTGCCCTTCCATGGCGATTGGGAAAAGCAGGGCTATATCGACCGTCAGCTGTGGAGCAAGGCGGGGGAGGCAGGGATGCTCTGTTCGCACATCCCGGAGCAGTACGGCGGCTTGGGTGCTGACTTTCTCTACAGCACTGTAGTGATCGAGGAGGTCGGTCGCTTGGGGTTGACCGGCATTGGCTTTTCCTTGCATTCGGACATTGTCGCTCCCTATATCCTGCATTACGGCAGTGAAGCGTTGAAATTGAAGTACCTGCCCAGGCTGGTGTCGGGTGAGATGGTCACCGCTATCGCCATGACCGAGCCGGGGGCGGGCTCCGACCTGCAAGGGGTGAAGACCACCGCGGTGCTTGATGGTGACGACTATGTGATCAATGGCTCCAAGACATTTATCACCAATGGCTTTCTGGCCGATCTGGTGATTGTGGTGGCCAAGACTGATCCCAAGGCGGGAGCCAAGGGCACCAGCCTGTTTCTGGTGGAGGCCAACACTCCGGGGTTCTCCAAGGGCAAGCGACTGGAGAAGGTCGGGATGAAGGCCCAGGACACTTCGGAGCTGTTCTTCCAGGATGTGCGGGTGCCCAAGGAAAACCTCTTGGGGCAGGCCGGGATGGGGTTTGCCTATCTGATGCAGGAATTGCCTCAGGAGCGCCTGACTGTGGCGATTGGCGGGCTGGCCAGCGCTGAGGCCGCTTTGCAATGGACTCTGGAGTACACCCGTGAGCGCAGGGCATTTGGCAAGGCAATTGCCGATTTCCAGAACAGCCGCTTCAAGCTGGCGGAAATGGCCACGGAAATTCAGATCGGCCGGGTCTTTGTCGATCGCTGCCTGGAGCTGCATCTGCAAGGCAAGCTCGATGTGCCGACTGCCGCTATGGCCAAGTACTGGGGAACTGACCTGCAGTGCAAGGTGCTCGATGAATGCGTGCAGTTGCACGGTGGCTACGGTTTCATGTGGGAGTATCCGGTCGCCCGGGCCTGGGCGGATGCCAGGGTGCAGCGTATCTACGCGGGGACCAACGAGATCATGAAGGAAATCATCGCTCGTTCATTGTAGAAGCCGGTTCGCCGGCGAATCGAACGAAGCGCATTGCGCGTTATGTTCATTCGCTGGCAAGCCAGCTCCTGCGGGAGCGTTATGGTGCGGGGTTGGGGTGGTCCTTATGGATTGCTTCGATTCCGGCCAGCACTTCTTCCGACAGCTTCAGTTCGGCGCTGGCGATGTTGCTGTCGAGCTGTTCCAGGGTCGTGGCACCGATGATGTTGCTGGTCACGAACGGCTGTTGGGTGACAAAGGCCAGGGCCATTTGTGCCGGATCCAGGCCGTGCTCGCGGGCCAGAGCCACGTAGCGGCTGCAGGCGGCTTCCGACTGTGGGTTGAAGTAGCGGCTGAAGCGGCTGTAGAGGCTCAGTCGCGCCTTGGCTGGGCGGGCGCCATCTTCGTACTTCCCGGACAGAAAGCCGAACGCCAGGGGCGAGTAGGCCAGCAGGCCGCACTGTTCGCGAATGGCTATTTCCGCCAGGCCCACTTCAAAGCTGCGGTTGAGCAAGTTGTAGGGGTTCTGGATCGAAACGGCCCTTGGCCAGCCGCGGCTTTCGGCCAGGGCGAGGAACTTCATGGTTCCCCAGGGTGTTTCATTGGACAGGCCGATATGGCGGATTTTGCCGGCCTTGACCTGCTCGTCCAGGGCTTCGAGGGTTTCTTCCAGCGGGGTGAAGTCTTCGTCGGCCTGGTGCTTGTAGCCCAGTTGGCCGAAGAAGTTGGTGCTGCGCTCGGGCCAGTGCAGTTGGTAGAGGTCGATCCAGTCAGTCCGCAGGCGCTTGAGGCTGGCATCCACGGCTTCAATAATATGCTTGCGGTTGTGCTTGAGCTGCTTATCGCGGATGTAGTCGATGGTGTTGCCCGGGCCTGCGATCTTGCTGGCCAGGACCCAGTCGGCGCGGTCGCCGCGTTGCTTGAACCAGTTGCCGATATAGCGTTCGGTGGTGGCGTAGGTTTCGGCCTTGGGGGGCACCGGATACATCTCGGCGGTGTCCATGAAGTTGATTCCGGCATTCTTGGCCCGCTCGATCTGAGCGAAGGCCTCAGCCTCGGTGTTCTGCTCGCCCCAGGTCATGGTTCCCAGGCAAATCGCACTCACATTCAGATCGGTTCGGCCTAGCTGGCGATAGTCCATCGGGTGCTCCCTCGGCAAAACAATCATAAAAGCAGGTTGAAATTTTTTTCGCAATCTGCATAATTCGGCAGCTCTTTCTGCAGTGGAAGTGATGCGCCGCCTGCCGAAGAATCTTGCCGTATTTCAGACGCGCTGACCCGAGCCCCCGATAGCGTCTGTGTCCGGCTGCCTTTGACCTTGTCAAAGTACGCACTATTCAGTAAGATCCGCCGTCTATTTTGCTGGGCGGCCCCTGAGGCTATAAAGAATGAAAACTTTTACTGCTAAACCGGAAACAGTAAAGCGCGACTGGTTCGTC
Source organism: Pseudomonas sp. E1BtOHC1 (assembly GCF_058744285.1). NCBI lineage: Bacteria > Pseudomonadati > Pseudomonadota > Gammaproteobacteria > Pseudomonadales > Pseudomonadaceae > Pseudomonas > Pseudomonas sp. E1BtOHC1. The sequence continues at coordinate 6,639,166 of NZ_CP196023.1, read as the reverse complement.
GTCGACGCTGCAGGTCAGACCCTGGGTCGTCTGGCCACCGAAATCGCGAGCCGTCTGCGTGGCAAGCACAAGCCTGAGTACACTCCTCACGTTGATACCGGCGACTACATCGTCGTGATCAATGCCGAGCAGGTACGTGTTACTGGCGCTAAAACCACTGACAAAATGTACTACTCCCACTCCGGTTTCCCGGGCGGCATCAAGTCGATCAACTTCGAAAAGCTGATCGCTAAAGCCCCTGAGCGCGTGATCGAGACCGCGGTAAAAGGCATGCTGCCTAAGAACCCGCTGGGTCGCGACATGTACCGTAAGCTGAAAGTCTATGCGGGCGCTGCTCACCCTCATACTGCTCAGCAGCCCCAAGAACTGAAGATTTAACGGAATAGTTCATTATGTCGGCGACTCAAAATTACGGCACTGGCCGTCGCAAGACTGCAACCGCACGCGTTTTCCTGCGTCCGGGCACTGGCAACATCTCGATCAACAACCGCTCCCTGGATAACTTCTTCGGCCGCGAAACTGCCCGCATGGTAGTTCGTCAGCCGCTGGAGCTGACCGAGACTGTTGAGAAGTTCGATATCTACGTTACCGTTATCGGCGGCGGTGTAAGTGGTCAAGCTGGCGCAATCCGCCACGGTATCACTCGCGCTCTGATGGATTACGACGAAACTCTGCGCGGCGCTCTGCGTAAAGCTGGTTTCGTAACCCGTGACGCACGTGAAGTTGAGCGTAAGAAAGTGGGTCTGCGTAAAGCGCGTAAGCGTCCGCAATACTCCAAGCGTTAATTCGCTACTGCGTTCAAAAACGCCCAGTCTCCTCGCGGAGCTGGGCGTTTTTTATTGTCTAGAATTTGCGCTGTGACAACTTGCCACATCCGCGGAGGCCCTATACTACAAGGCTTCGGGCTGGGTCTGCTTGGTAATTACCTTGTCAGAATAGGGGCTTTTCATTACCATTCGGCAAAATTTTTATAAGTTCAGATTTTTACTTAGTAGATGCCTGATTTAACAGGCCACAAAGCTGATGGGAGAGGACTGAATGAGCAATGACGGCGTGAATGCAGGCCGGCGTCGCTTCCTAGTAGCAGCCACATCCGTGGTGGGTGCTGCTGGAGCGGTGGGGGCTGCGGTCCCGTTCGTGGGGTCATGGTTTCCCAGTGCCAAGGCGAAAGCCGCAGGTGCACCGGTGAAAGTGAATATCAGCAAGATCGACCCAGGTCAGCAGATGATTGCTGAATGGCGTGGTCAGCCGGTATTCATCGTCCGCCGGACTGAGGAGATCCTGGGGAATCTTAAAAAGATCGAGGGCCAGTTGTCTGACCCTGACTCCAAGAACTCGGTACAACCAACCTACGTCGACCCGGAAGTGCGCTCGATCAAGCCAGAAATTCTGCTGCTGATCGGTATTTGCACCCACCTGGGCTGTTCTCCGACCTTCCGTCCTGAAGTGGCGCCCGCGGATCTGGGCAAGGACTGGGTAGGTGGCTATTTCTGCCCTTGCCACGGCTCCCACTACGATCTGGCTGGTCGCGTCTATAAGTCGCAACCTGCGCCTTTGAACCTGCCAGTACCCCCGCATTCCTATGAGTCGGATGACATCATTGTCATTGGCGTCGACACGGAGAAAGCGTGATGAGCAAGTTCATGGATTGGGTCGATGCGCGCTTCCCCGCGACCAAAATGTGGGAAGACCATCTCAGCAAGTATTACGCTCCGAAGAACTTCAACTTCTTCTATTTCTTTGGCTCCCTGGCACTGTTGGTTCTGGTCAACCAGATCGTCACCGGCGTCTGGCTGACCATGAGCTATACCCCTTCGGCGGAAGAGGCCTTTGCTTCCGTTGAGTACATCATGCGTGACGTCGAGTACGGCGCGATCCTGCGTCTGCTCCATTCCACTGGCGCTTCGGCGTTCTTCATTGTGGTCTACCTGCACATGTTCCGTGGCCTGCTCTACGGTTCCTACCAGAAGCCTCGTGAGCTGGTATGGCTATTCGGCATGTTGATCTACCTGGCGCTGATGGCCGAAGCGTTCATGGGCTACCTGCTGCCCTGGGGCCAGATGTCCTACTGGGGAGCCCAGGTGATCATCTCGCTGTTCGGTGCGATCCCGGTCATTGGTGATGACCTGACTCAGTGGATCCGTGGTGACTACCTGATTTCCGGTATCACCCTGAACCGCTTCTTCGCCTTGCACGTGGTGGCCCTGCCGATCGTTATCCTCGGTCTGGTGGTGCTGCACATCCTGGCGCTGCACGAAGTGGGTTCGAACAACCCGGATGGCGTCGACATCAAGAAGAACAAGGATGAGAACGGCATCCCGCTGGATGGCATTCCTTTCCACCCTTACTACACCGTGAAAGATATTGTCGGCGTGGTGGTGTTCCTGTTCATCTTCTGCTCGATCGTATTTTTCTTCCCGGAGATGGGTGGTTATTTCCTCGAGAAGCCGAACTTCGAACCGGCCAACCCGTTCAAGACGCCTGAGCATATTGCTCCTGTTTGGTACTTCACTCCGTTCTACGCGATTCTGCGTGCGGTGCCTGACAAGCTAATGGGTGTTATTGCCATGGGCGCCGCGATTGCTGTCCTGTTTGTATTGCCTTGGCTTGACCGTAGTCCGGTCAAGTCCATGCGCTACAAAGGCTGGCTGAGCAAGATCTGGCTGCTGGTGTTCTGCATCTCGTTCGTGATCCTGGGTGTGCTGGGTGTACTGGCGCCGACTCCAGGGCGTACGTTGCTGTCGCAGGTATGTACCTTCCTGTACTTCGCCTACTTCATTCTGATGCCGTTCTACACCAGGCTCGAGAAGACCAAACCGGTTCCGGAAAGGGTGACTGGCTGATGAAAAAGCTATTTGCTGTACTGATTCTTGCTGCTATGCCTGTATTGTCTTTCGCGGCCGAGCACGGTGGTCCTGAGTTGGAAAAGATCGATATCGATCTGTCTGACAAGGCTGCCTTGCAAGACGGCGCGCGCACCTTTGCCAACTACTGCATGGGCTGCCACAGCGCCAAGTTCCAGCGTTATGAGCGAGTTGCGGATGACCTGGGCATTCCTCATGACCTGATGTTGAGCAAGCTGGTTTTCACCGGTGCGAAGATCGGTGATCACATGAACATCGGTATGCAGCCGGCGGACGCCAAGACTTGGTTCGGTGCTGCGCCACCTGACCTGACCCTGGTGGCTCGCGTTCGTGGTACCGACTGGCTCTATGGCTATCTGAAATCCTTCTATGAGGATCCGGCTCGCCCTTGGGGTGTGAACAACAAGGTTTTCCCGAATGTGGGCATGCCTAACGTCCTGGTCGGTCTGCAAGGCCGTCAGGTGGTTGGCTGCAAACAGGTTCAGATCGTCGAAGACGGTAAGAAGCAATACGATCCGCTGACCGGTACTCCTCTGACTCATGAGGCTTGTGATCAGCTGACGATCAAGGAAAACACCGGCACCCTCAATGAGGCGCAGTTCGATGAGAAGGTCAAGAATCTGGTGACCTTCCTGGCCTACTCGGCCAACCCGGTCAAGCTGCAACACCAGCGCATCGGTACTTACGTACTCTTGTATCTGGCCTTCTTCTTCGTATTCGCCTATCTGCTCAAGCGCGAATACTGGAAGGATGTGCATTGATAGCGTTTTAAGCGTCAGTTGTTGAACATGCGCGCCCAAGGGCGTCTCTGAAGCTGTAACAACCCTGTATCATTCGGGGGTTACCAGAGGCGCCCTGAGGGCGCGCTTGTTTTTTCTGCTTCCGATAATTTCAACAAGCGAGGAGGATCGCCATGGGCGTGACCAATCGGTTGGCCTGTTACTCCGACCCCGCCGACCACTATTCCCACCGGGTGCGCATTGTGCTTGCGGAGAAGGGTGTCAGCGCCGAGATCATCAGTGTGGAGGCGGGGCGTCAGCCGCCGAAACTGATCGAAGTGAACCCTTATGGGAGCTTGCCAACGCTGGTCGATCGGGACCTGGCGTTGTGGGAGTCGACAGTGGTGATGGAATACCTGGATGAGCGTTACCCTCATCCTCCATTGCTGCCGGTTTACCCTGTTGCGCGTGCCAACAGCCGTTTGCTTATACATCGCATCCAGCGTGATTGGTGTGGGCAGGTGGACCTGATTCTGGATTCGCGGACCAAAGAGGCGGTGCGGGTGCAGGCGCGTAAGGAATTACGCGAAAGTCTGACAGGGGTTTCTCCGTTGTTCGCCGATAAGCCATTTTTCCTCAGTGAGGAACAAAGCCTGGTGGACTGCTGCCTACTGCCCATACTCTGGAGATTGCCAATTCTGGGTATCGAACTGCCGCGGCAGGCCAAGCCGCTGCTTGATTATATGGACCGCCAATTTGCGCGTGAGGCTTTCCAGGCGAGTTTGTCTGGTGTCGAACGTGATATGCGCTGAGGCTTAAGGAGCCGCTATGAACTCCAGTCGACCTTATCTGGTCCGCGCGCTCTATGAGTGGATTGTGGACAACGATTGCACCCCGCACATGCTGGTCAACTCCGATTACCCGGCTGTGCAGGTGCCCCAGGGTTTCGCCAGTGATGGGCAAATTGTCCTGAATATATCTCCCAGTGCCGTGCGCCATCTGCATATGGACAATGATGCAGTCACTTTCGAGGGGCGCTTCGGCGGTGTACCTCATAGTCTGCACGTGCCGGTTGCTGCGATCCTTGGGATTTATGCGCGGGAGAATGGGCAGGGCATGGTCTTTGATCTGGAATCGCCTCTGGATGAGGAGGACGATATCGAGCCGGAAGACGACCTGCCTCCACCGGACAGCGAGCCGCCACGGCCTAGCGGCCGGCCGAGCCTGAAAGTGGTCAAGTAATAAAAAAGGCGATCCGGATGGATCGCCTTTTTTGTATCTGCTGCTGTGCTGTGTCAGTCGATGTATTCAAACAGCTTGACGATTTTTTGTACGCCGGAGACGCCTTGTACCAGGCTGGTGGCTTGGGCGGCTTCCTGTTGGGTCAGCAGGCCCAGCAAATAGACGATGCCGTTTTCGGTCACGACCTTGATCCGTGAAGCGGGAATGCTGGCGTCGGTAAGCATCTGGGTCTTGATCTTGGTGGTCAGCCAGCCATCGTTCTGCCGTGCCAGGAATCCGGAGGGCGGCAGCACTTGCAGTTCGTTATGTACCTTCTTGACTCGCTGCACCTCGCTGGCGGCCTGTTCGGCCATGGCCTTGAGGTCGGGGCGCGGTGTCTGGCCGGCCAGCAGGACGATACCGTTGAAGCTGGTGACGACGATGTGCGAGTTGTTTTCCAGGTCCGGGTTGGCCTTGGCAACGTTCACGGCGACTTTGGTTTCGATCAGTGAATCGTCGATCTTGCTGCCGAAGGTGCGGGTGCCGCGATCGTCATCGATTGGTTTGTCGCGGGTGGCGGTAATCACCGAGCTGCAACCAGTGATGCCGAGGCACAAGGTCAAGGCCAGAAGGCCAAGGCGATTAGGGGTCATTCTTCACTCCCGAACAATTGGCTGTCGATCAAGTCGCAAAGGCAATGGATCGCCAGCAGGTGGACTTCTTGAATACGTGCAGTGACGGTGGCCGGTACGCGAATTTCCACGTCTTCAGGCAGTAGCAGCGAGGCCATGCCTCCGCCATCGCGACCGGTCAATGCTACGACAATCATTTCACGATCATGTGCGGCTTGAATGGCTTGAATAATGTTCGCCGAGTTACCGCTGGTGGAAATTGCCAGCAACACATCGCCGGGTTGGCCGAGAGCACGGATCTGTTTGGAGAAGACTTCGTTGTAGCTGTAGTCGTTGGCAATCGAAGTGATGGTCGAGCTGTCGGTAGTCAGAGCGATGGCGGGCAGGCTGGGGCGTTCACGTTCGAAGCGGTTGAGCAACTCGGAGGAGAAGTGTTGGGCGTCGCCGGCGGAGCCACCGTTGCCACAGGAGAGCATTTTGCCCTCATTGAGCAAGGCATTGACCATGACCTGGCTGGCCTGCTCGATGTGCGGTGCAAGTACGTCCATCGCCTGTTGCTTGGTGTCGATGCTGGCCTGAAAAAGCTGGCGAATTCGGGATTGCATGTCCATCTGTGTGACCTTAAGTGGCGCGGCTTGGTGGCACGTGAATGTGCAGCCCGCAAAGCAAAGAGCAAAAAAGTTGAGTGAAAATGGGTGCGGCCTGAGGGCGTCTTTCAGCTATCAAAGGCATTGCGTAGCCAGTTCAAACGGGCTTCTGCACCCGGGGCGCCTTCAATGGCGACCACGTCGAAACGGCAGGGGTGGTTGGACCAGCGTGACTCGCGTTGCAGGAAAGTCTGCGCGGCAAGAATCAGTTTTTGACGCTTGCGCCCATCGATACTGCCCAGAGCTCCACCCCATTGCGTGTGTTGTCTGTAGCGGACTTCGACGAATACTACTGTATCGCCGTCAAGCATGACCAGATCAAGCTCGCCGCGTTTGCACAGCCAGTTCTGCGCCAGCAGGCGCAGCCCTTGCTGTTGGAGATGCCGGAGCGCTTGGCTTTCGGCATCTCTTCCGCTTTGCTGGCGTGATCCTTGGAGCATTAGCGCGGTGTGTCGGGCAGGCGGGTGACCTGGCCATTGACGAACTTGGCCCAGGGCAGTTGACGCTCAATGCGCTGACCGGCGGCCATGCCCAGGCTACCGGACTCGCCCTCGATCCGGCTGTCAGGCAGGGCCTTGAGTTGACCCAGGCGTGGTGCCAGGCGATAGGCGTCGACACCCATTGCGTACAGGCGACCGAGGCTGCCTCCAGCTTGTGGCCATTGTGCAGTGACTTGGCGGCGCAGAAGGCCATTGGCATCCAGCAGCCAAGGTGTTTCGCAGAACATTACACCGTTCATATCGTTGTATTGATTCTGATCGCCGCTGGCGCTGAACACGTTGGAGGTTGCATACACTGGAACATCGCCAGCGTACTGGAAGTTCAGGGTCGGCTTGATCTGCTGTGCCTGCTGCGGAGTGGAAGCGAGGAAAATGAACTCGATATCCTGGCGGCGCGACGGTTGTGCGGCGACTTGAGTGCCTACGGTGCTCTGCAGGCTCTTGGCGCGACCCTCGCTTTGGCGCAGTCGGAACAAGTCGGCAATTTGTTGGGCCAGAGCGACAGGCTGATCGACTCGCTCGATGCCGATCACGCTACCACCGTTGGCTTCCCAGTCCTGGCGGAAGGCCTTGAGCACGCGGTCGCCCCACTCACCCTTGGGGACCAGCGCCGCAGCGCGATGCAGGCCATCGGCGCGGGCGCGACGAGAGACTTCACGGGCTTCGTCTTCGGCCGCCAGGCCGAATTGGAACAGTTGCGCCGGGCCTTGTTCGCCTTCGCTGTAGTTCAGTGCGAGGGTGGTAATCGGCAGCTGCGAGCGTGTAGCCAGTTGCTTGACCAGTGGTTTTTCCAGGGGGCCGACTACCAGTTGCACACCGGCAGCCTGGGCTTTGCGGTAGAAGTCGTCCAGGGAACTCAGGCGCGAGCTGTCGTAAAACTCAATGCTGGGTGGCTTTTGCCCGGCTTGCTGAGCCTGGTAGTGAGCGGCCATGAAGCCTTCACGCAGGGCCTTGGAAACCGAAGCCAAGGGCCCATCTTGTGGCAGTAGCAGGGCAATTTTCGAAACAGGCTGGCTAGCCAGCTCTTTAAGCTGGGTCAGCGGTTGAGGCAGTTGAATGGCGGCAGGATGCTTTGGATTCTGCGCGCGCCAGTTATCAATGGCCGACTGTTGTTGCTCCAGAGTACCGGCGGTCTTGACTGCCAAGGCCAGGCTCAACCAGCCGGCCAGGTCATCGTTGCCTGCAGATTGCAGTTGGTCGGTGGGCAGCGCGGCAATCAGTACCCAGATGGCCTCATGGTTCTTTGCCGCCGCTTCATCTTTCAGCAGGGGCGCGATAAGAATCCGCTGCTTGGCGGCAGCCAGCGTCTGGCCGTCCGCTTCCAGAGCGCGCGCATAAACGTTGCCGGTACGGATCTGCTGAGTTGCAGGCAGTTCGCTGAGGTGCTGCAGGCTTGGGTGGCTCAGCGCAGTCAGTGCGGCTTTCGGCTGATTGCGGATCATGGCCAGCTCTGCTGTCAGAGTGCTGGCGAAGATCTGCTGGGCAGGTTTGAGCTGATCCAGCGGCACTTGCTGGAGGATTTGTCCGGCGCGTCCGGCGTTGCCCTGGCGGTATGCCAGGTCTGCTGCGCTCAAGCGCAGCAGGGCTGCCTTGTCCGGGCTTTTGCTGGTGGCGGCCTGTTCGAGCAATTGCTCGATGCTGGCATCCGGTGTCCGTGGAAGTTCGCCAAGGCTGGAAGAGGGCGAGCTGGCGCAAGCCACCAAAAGGGTAGCCAGGCAGAGGGCAAGAAGCAGCCGCAGGCAAGCGATCATGTAAGTGTTCCTGATACTCGATCAAATGAGCGTGGAATTGTACCCAAGCGCTGGCCGGGGCGCGATGTTACTGGCGATAAACCGTCTATTTAACGGGTGCAAATGTTGCTGTAGCGCATAAAAGGCCACAAAGGGCTGCAGTGTTGAACGATCGCCAGGCATATTGAGAGGACTTCAACGCGCTACAATGGCGCTTTTGCCGATCAAGAGGTGTGCGCTTTGACTGCTCCAGGTCCTTTGAATTCCGCTGCTGGCTCGCTTTATGTGGTGGCGACGCCCATCGGCAACCTGGACGACATCAGTGCCCGGGCCCTGAAGTTGTTGCGCGAAGTGTCCCTGATCGCTGCCGAGGATACTCGGCACTCACAGCGTCTGATGCAGCACTTTGGCATTTCCACGCCCTTGGCAGCCTGCCATGAGCATAACGAGCGTGATGAGGGCAGTCGTTTCATTACCCGTTTATTGGCGGGTGATGATGTCGCATTGATTTCCGATGCCGGAACGCCGTTGATTTCCGATCCGGGTTATCACTTGGTGCGGCAGGCCCGTGCAGCAGGCATCAATGTGGTTCCTGTGCCAGGGGCCTGCGCATTGATCGCGGCACTGTCGGCGGCAGGCCTGCCATCGGATCGGTTTATCTTCGAGGGTTTTCTGCCGGCCAAGGCCGTTGGGCGGCGGGGGCGTTTGGAGTTGGTCAAGGAAGAGCCTCGCACGTTGATTTTTTACGAGGCGCCGCATCGTATTCTTGAGTGTCTGCAGGATATGGAGACGGTATTTGGTGGCGAGCGACCGGCACTGTTGGCTCGAGAACTGACCAAGACCTTCGAGACCCTCAAGGGGCTACCACTTTCCGAGTTGCGTCAGTTCGTGGAGGCCGACAGCAACCAGCAGCGCGGTGAGTGCGTAGTGCTGGTGGCGGGATGGACGGCGCCGGAAAGCGATGAGGCGATCAGTAGTGAGTCGATGCGCATTCTTGACCTGTTGCTTGAGGAGATGCCTCTCAAAAGGGCGGCGGCGCTGGCGGCTGAGATCACGGGTGAGCGCAAGAATGTGCTGTATCAGGTGGCCCTGAATAAACAGAAAGAGCAATAAATTGCGTAGCAGGGTGGCCAAAGGCTTTTAGCGCTTGTTCTTGGGCCTCTCTGCCGTTAACCTTCGCGGCGGAGAGTCGATTGGACAGTCGCTGCCCTCTATGAAAATTAGAGGGGGGAGGAAAGTCCGGGCTCCATAGGGCGGAGTGCCAGGTAATGCCTGGGAGGCGTGAGCCTACGGAAAGTGCCACAGAAAATAACCGCCTAAGCACTTCGGTGCCGGTAAGGGTGAAAAGGTGCGGTAAGAGCGCACCGCACGTCTGGTAACAGTTCGTGGCTAGGTAAACCCCACTCGGAGCAAGACCAAATAGGGTTCCAAGGCGTGGCCCGCGCTGGAACCGGGTAGGTTGCTAAAGATGTCCAGTGATGGCCATCGTAGAGGAATGACTGTCCTCGACAGAACCCGGCTTACAGATCGACTCTCCACCTTTTCCCTCCCTGCTTGAATCAATAGCAGAAGCGTTTTTGTAATACCGAAAAAATCTTACTCTTAATAAATTACTTTAACTTCGTGCTGCAGCTTATTGGGCTGTCTGAAGTTGATGCTCTGGAATGCCCTCCGAATTCTCGTTACCTCTCCTTTTAGTCTCCTAAATCTCCGTTCTATAAGGCTTTTCCGTCGCTGCGCGCCTTGACGGTGGTGTGGGCGCATTCCTATAGTGTGCGCAAGTGGCGGAAAGTGGCATGAAGTGGGTTTTTTGAGCGCAAAACGCTAAAATTTGGAGAAACGCTGACGTGTTTCGCGGAGCTAACGCTATCAGTCTCGATGCAAAAGGCCGTCTCGCCATGCCGAGCCGGTATCGTGACGAGCTCGTTTCGCGAAGTTCTGGGCAATTAATCGTCACCATCGACGCGGTTGATCCTTGTTTGTGTGTTTACCCCCTCGATGAGTGGGAGCTGATAGAAACCAAGCTGCGCGCACTGCCTTCGCTTCGCGAAGAGAACCGTCGTTTGCAGCGTTTGCTGATTGGTAATGCCGTCGATCTCGAGCTCGATGGCAGTGGTCGTTTTCTGGTGCCACCGCGCCTGCGTGAATATGCCAAGTTGGATAAGCGCGCAATGCTGGTGGGCCAACTGAACAAGTTCCAATTGTGGGACGAGGATGCCTGGGATGCTGTTTCTGCAGCTGACCTGGCGGCTATTCAACAACCGGGCGCCATGCCTGATGAACTGCGTGATTTGATCCTGTGACTATTGATAGCGGCTTTAACCACATCACCGTGCTGCTTGACGAAGCCGTCGAGGCTCTCGCCGTGCGCCCTGATGGCTGCTATCTGGATGGCACCTTCGGCCGTGGCGGGCATAGCCGCTTGATTCTCAGCAAGCTCGGAACGGAGGGCCGACTCCTCGGATTCGACAAGGACCCCCAAGCGATTGCCACCGGGCAAGCGCTAGCGGCCGAAGACGGCCGCTTTGTCGTTGTACAGCGCAGTTTTGCCGAGTTGGGTTCGGAGGTCGCGGAGCGCGGCCTGGCAGGCAAGGTCAGTGGTGTTCTGCTGGATCTTGGCGTGTCTTCTCCACAGTTGGACGATCCTGAGCGTGGCTTCAGTTTTCTCAATGATGGCCCTCTGGACATGCGCATGGACCCGACTCGTGGCATTAGCGCTGCGCAGTTCATTGCCACCGCGCCCGTCGAGGAAATTGCCCGTGTGTTCAAGGAGTACGGCGAAGAGCGCTTCTCCGGGCGCATGGCGCGAGCCGTGGTCGAGCGTCGTGAAATCCAGCCCTTCGAACGTACTGCCGATCTGGCCGAAGTATTGAAAGTCGCCAATCCTGCCTGGGAGAAGGGCAAGAATCCTGCTACCCGGGCTTTCCAGGGATTGCGCATCCATGTGAATAACGAACTGGGCGATCTCGAGGCTGGCCTTGAAGCAGCGCTGGAGTCGCTGGAAGTGGGCGGTCGCTTGGTGGTGATCAGCTTTCACTCCCTGGAAGATCGCATCGTCAAATTATTCATGCGGCGCCTGGTGAAGGGCGAGTCCGACAATCTGCCGCGCAACCTGCCGGTACGTTTTGAAGCCTTCGTGCCGAAAATCAAGATTCATGGCAAAGCGCAGTTCGCCTCCGAGGCCGAGCTCAAAGCCAATCCCCGTTCCCGTAGTGCGGTCATGCGTGTTGCGGAGAAGCTTCGGTGAGCAAGCTCTTCGCCAAGCCTCTTCCAGGCGGAAGCTTTTTCATGCTTCTGCTATTCGTTGGCGTTTTGGTCTCCGCGATTGCGGTGTCCTACAGCGCTCACTGGAATCGTCAATTACTCAATACGCTGTATGGCGAGTTGAGTGTGCGTGACAAGGCCCAGGCCGAATGGGGACGGTTGATTCTTGAGCAAAGCACCTGGACCGCTCATAGCCGGATCGAAGTGCTGGCCACTGAACAGCTGAAGATGCACATCCCGGGCGCGGCTGAAGTTCGCATGGTGGCGCCATGAAACTTGAAGGCGCTCTCTACCCTTGGCGTTTCCGTGTGGTGCTGGGCTTGCTGGCGATCATGGTGTCGGCGATTGGCTGGCGCATTATCGATTTGCAGGTGGTCGACCGTGACTTCCTCAAGGGGCAGGGCGATGCGCGCAGTGTCCGGCATATTCCTATCCCTGCCCATCGTGGCCTGATCACCGACCGCAATGGCGAGCCTCTGGCCGTAAGTACGCCAGTGACCACGCTTTGGGCCAATGCCAAGGAAATGCAATTGGCCAAGGACCGCTGGCCAGCATTGGCCATGGCCCTTGGTCAGGACCCCAAGGCGCTGACTGAGCGTCTCGAAGCTCAGGCCAATAAAGAATTCATCTACCTGGTTCGGGGTCTGACCCCTGAACAGGGCCAAGCGGTGCTCGATCTGAAGGTGCCGGGCGTCTATGGCATCGAGGAGTTCCGGCGTTTCTATCCGGCCGGCGAAGTGACTGCGCACATGGTTGGTTTTACCGACATTGACGACCGTGGCCGCGAAGGGGTCGAGCTGGCCTATGACGAATGGCTCGCCGGCGTTCCCGGCAAGCGCCAGGTGATCAAGGACCGGCGAGGCAGATTGATCAAGGATGTCCAGGTCACCAAGAACGCCAAGGCCGGCAAGCCCTTGGCGTTGTCGATTGACCTGCGCCTGCAATACCTGGCCAACCGTGAACTGCGCAATGCCATTGTCGAAAACGGCGCCAAGGCCGGCAGCCTGGTGATCATGGACGTGAAGACCGGCGAGATCCTGGCCATGGTCAACCAGCCGACCTACAACCCGAACAATCGCCGCAATCTGCAGCCGGCGATGATGCGTAACCGCGCGATGATCGACGTATTCGAGCCCGGCTCGACCATGAAGGCGATCTCCATGAGTGCCGCCCTGGAAACCGGACGCTGGAAGCCCAGCGATACTGTCGAGGTTTATCCGGGCACCCTGCAGTTGGGCAAGTACACCATTCGTGACGTGTCGAAGACCGAAGGGCCGGTGCTCGATCTGACCGGTATTCTGATCAACTCCAGTAACGTCGGCATGAGTAAGGTCGCCTTCGATATCGGTGGCGAAACCATTTTCCGTCTGGCGCAGAAGATCGGTCTGGGTCAGGACACAGGCCTCGGCTTCCCTGGCGAGCGAGTCGGCAACCTGCCGAACTACCGTGAGTGGCGCAAGGCTGAAACCGCAACTCTGTCTTATGGCTACGGCCTCTCGGTGACCGCGATCCAACTGGTCCACGCGTTTTCCGCGTTGGCCAACAATGGTCGGATTGCTCCGCTGACGCTGATCAAATCCGACAAGACGCCGCAAACCGCTCAGGTGATTCCGGAAAACGTCGCTAAAACCATGCAGGGCATGCTGCAGCAGGTGATCGAGGCTCCCCGGGGCGTGTTCCGTGCCCAGGTCCCGGCCTATCACGTGGCTGGCAAGAGTGGTACCGCGCGCAAGACGTCGGTAGGCACCAAGGGCTATGCCGAGAACTCCTATCGTTCGCTATTTGCCGGTTTCGGCCCGATGAGCGATCCGCGCTACGCCATCGTGGTAGTGATCGACGAGCCGAGCAAGGCCGGTTACTTCGGTGGCCTGGTATCGGCTCCGGTGTTCAGCAAAGTGATGTCCGGCACCCTGCGCCTGATGAACATCACTCCGGATAATCTGCCGGCCACGCAACAGGCCAATGCGGCGCCCGGTACCCCAGTACGAGCCAATGGAGGGCGCGGCTAATGTCTCTTAGCCTGAACAAGATTTTCGCCCACGCCGGCCGCGATCTGCTGATCCGCGAGTTGACGCTGGACAGCCGCAATGTACGTGCCGGTGATTTGTTCCTGGCGGTACCCGGCGCCAAGTTTGACGGCCGTGCACATATTGCCGACGCCTTGCAGCGCGGTGCTGCTGCAGTGGCCTATGAGGTGGAAGGTGCAACCGTGCTGCCGCTGACCGATGTGCCGCTGATTCCAGTCAAGGGCCTGGCGGCGCAGTTGTCGGATATTGCCGGGCGCTTTTATGGGGATCCAAGCCGCCAGCTGAATCTGGTGGGCGTGACCGGTACCAACGGCAAGACCAGCGTCACCCAGTTAGTGGCCCAGGCGCTGGATCTTTTGGGCCAGCGTTGCGGTTTGGTAGGCACGCTGGGTACTGGCTTCTATGGCGCGCTGGAAAGTGGCTTGCACACCACGCCTAACCCTATCGCGGTGCAGGCGACCCTGGCTGATCTGAAGAACGCCGGTGCCAAGGCGGTGGCCATGGAGGTCTCGTCCCATGGTCTGGATCAGGGGCGCGTGGCGGCCCTGGCTTTCGATGTTGCGGTGCTGACCAATCTGTCCCGCGACCATCTGGATTACCACGGAACCATGCAAGCCTATGGCGCAGCCAAGGCGAAGCTCTTCAACTGGACTGACCTGCGTTGCCGGGTGATCAATCTCGATGATGAGTTCGGTCGGCAACTGGCAGCGGACAAGCACGAATCGCGGTTGATAACCTACAGCCTCGAGGATGCCTCTGCTTATCTGTACTGCCGTGAGGCGAACTTTGATGACGACGGCGTGCGCGCAACCCTGGTGACTCCGCAGGGTGAACACCATCTGCGCAGCACCTTGCTCGGACGCTTCAACCTGAGCAATGTGCTGGCGGCGGTCGGTGCTTTGTTGGGCCTGGAGTACGCACTGGATGAAATTCTCGCCGTGCTGCCCAAGCTCGAAGGTCCTGCTGGGCGCATGCAACGCCTGGGTGGTGGTACTCAACCCTTGGTGGTAGTGGATTACGCCCACACTCCGGATGCCCTGGAGAAAGTATTGCTGGCCCTGCGCCCTCACGCCAAGGGGCGCCTGCTCTGCCTGTTCGGCTGCGGCGGTGACCGCGATCGTGGCAAGCGTCCGCTGATGGCAGAAGTGGTAGAGCGCCTGGCAGATGGCGTGCTGGTCACCGATGACAATCCACGCAGTGAAGACCCAGCGCAGATTTTCGACGATATCCGTGCTGGTTTCAGCGCGGTAGACAAGGTCGATTTTGTAGCCGGTCGTGGTCTCGCCATTGCTCGATTGATCGCCGCCGCGTCGGCAGACGATGTGGTGGTTCTGGCGGGCAAGGGCCATGAGGATTATCAGGAGATCAATGGCCAGCGCCATGACTTCTCCGACCTTGCTGAAGCCGACAAGGCCTTGACTGCATGGGAGGTGGCACATGCTTAAAGCCTTGCTGCTCAGTGAAGTATCGTCTCCATTGGACGCCCGCCTGATCGCGGGCGATGTGCGTTTCAGTGGTGTCAGTATCGATAGCCGGGCGATTCAGGCGGGGCAGCTATTCGTTGCCCTGACCGGCCCCCGTTTTGACGGTCACGATTACTTGAACGAAGTGGCGGGCAAAGGTGCCGTAGCCGCGTTGGTCGAACGTGAAGTTCCCGACAGCACGCTGCCTCAATTGCTGGTCAAGGACACCCGTCTGGCCCTCGGCCAATTGGGCGCTCTGAATCGTGGCGCCTTTACCCGGCCGGTGGCTGCGGTGACCGGTTCCAGCGGCAAGACCACGGTCAAGGAGATGCTGGCCAGTATCCTGCGTACCCGTGGTCCGGTGCTGGCAACCCGGGGCAACCTGAACAATGACCTGGGCGCGCCGCTGACACTTCTGGAGCTGGCCCCCGAACACACCGCTGCCGTGATCGAGCTTGGCGCGTCGCGCATCGGCGAAATCGCCTACACCGTGGCCATGACTCGTCCCCATGTGGCGATCATCAATAACGCTGGTACCGCTCACGTCGGTGAGTTCGGCGGCCCGGAGAAAATCGTCGAAGCCAAGGGCGAAATTCTCGAGGGGCTCGATAGCGCCGGGATTGCCGTGCTGAATCTGGACGACAAGGCCTTCCCGATCTGGAAGACCCGCGCCGCCGGTCGTCAGGTGCTGAGCTTTGCCCTGGACAACAGCGCAGCAGATTTTCATGCCTCGGATATCGGTCGTGATGCCCGTGGTTGCCCGTCCTTCACATTGCACAGCCCAAAGGGCGTGGATAGGGTGCAATTGAACCTGCTTGGCACCCATAACGTGGCCAACGCCTTGGCCGCCGCAGCCGCGGCCCATGCCATGGGCGTCTCGCTGTTCGGCATCGTCACCGGCCTGAATGCGGTGCAGCCGGTCAAGGGCCGCACCGTTGCCCAACTGGCCAAGAACGGCATGCGGGTGATTGATGACACTTACAACGCAAACCCCACCTCAATGTGTGCCGCCGTTGATATACTCACCGGCTTTTCCGGCCGCACCGTCCTGGTGCTCGGAGACATCGGCGAGTTGGGCGAGTGGGCGGAGCAGGGGCACCGCGAAGTAGGTGCGTATGCCGCTGGCAAGGTTTCGGCCCTCTACGCCGTAGGCCCGATGATGGCTCATGCTGTCGCCGCCTTCGGCGAACACGCGCGCCACTTCGCCAGCCAGGCTGATCTGATTGCTGCCCTGGACGTCGAGCAAGACCCAAATACCACCATTTTGATCAAGGGATCGCGCAGCGCGGTGATGGAAAACATCGTCGCGGCTTTGTGCGGCTCGAGCACGGAGAAACATTGATGCTGCTGCTGCTAGCGGAGTACCTGCAACAGTTCTACAAAGGCTTCGCGGTCTTTCAGTACCTGACCCTGCGCGGGATTCTCGGGGTACTGACTGCGCTGTCTTTGGCGCTGTGCCTGGGTCCGTGGATGATCCGTACTCTGCAAAACCGGCAGATCGGCCAGGCCGTGCGTAATGACGGTCCGCAATCTCACCTGTCCAAGTCGGGTACACCGACCATGGGGGGCGCGCTGATTCTTTCCGCCATCGGTATCAGCACCCTGCTCTGGGCCGACCTGCGCAACCACTATGTGTGGGTAGTGCTGGTGGTGACCCTGGCGTTTGGCGCCATCGGTTGGGTCGATGACTACCGCAAGGTGATCGAGAAGAACTCCCGTGGCTTGCCCAGCCGCTGGAAGTATTTCTGGCAATCGGTGTTCGGCCTGGGCGCTGCGATCTTCCTTTATATGACCGCGCAGAGCCCGGTGGAAACCACCTTGCTGATCCCGATGCTCAAGGACGTGAGCATTCCTCTGGGCATCGGTTTCGTGGTCCTGACCTACTTCGTCATCGTCGGTTCGAGCAACGCGGTCAACCTGACCGACGGCCTCGATGGCCTGGCGATCATGCCGACGGTGATGGTCGGCGGCGCGCTGGGGATCTTCTGCTACCTGTCGGGTAACGTGAAGTTCGCCGAATACCTGCTGATTCCTTATGTACCGGGGGCGGGCGAGCTGATCGTCTTCTGCGGTGCGCTGATCGGTGCAGGCCTGGGCTTCTTGTGGTTCAACACCTATCCGGCACAAGTTTTCATGGGCGACGTCGGCGCGCTGGCGCTGGGCGCGGCCCTGGGCACCATCGCCGTGATCGTCCGTCAGGAAATCGTCCTGTTCATCATGGGCGGCGTGTTCGTGATGGAGACCCTGTCGGTGGTGATCCAGGTGGCTTCCTTCAAATTGACTGGTCGCCGTGTGTTCCGCATGGCACCTATTCACCACCACTTTGAACTCAAGGGCTGGCCCGAGCCTCGTGTGATCGTCCGTTTCTGGATCATCACCGTGATTCTCGTGTTGATCGGCCTTGCCACCCTGAAGCTGAGGTAGAACGAGTGTCTCTGATCGCTTCTGACCACTTCCGCATCGTTGTCGGCCTCGGCAAGAGCGGCATGTCCCTGGTTCGCTTCCTGGCGAACCGGGGCGTTGCTTTTGCGGTGGCCGATACGCGGGAGAATCCACCTGAGCTGGCCACGCTGCGTCGTGACTACCCGCAGGTGGACGTGCGTTGTGGCGAGCTGGATGTCGAGTTCCTGTGCCGTGCCGACGAGCTCTACGTGAGCCCAGGCCTGGCCCTGGCGACCCCGGCCCTGCAGGCCGCTGCTGCCCGTGGCGTGAAATTGTCCGGTGACATCGAGCTGTTCGCGCGTAACGCGAAGGCGCCGATTGTCGCCATCAGCGGTTCCAACGCGAAAAGCACCGTGACCACCCTGGTGGGCGAGATGGCCGCTGCGGCGGGCAAGCTGGTCGCCGTGGGCGGCAACCTGGGCACTCCGGCCCTGGATCTGCTCAGCGACGACGTCGAGCTGTACGTGATGGAGCTGTCCAGCTTCCAGCTGGAGACCACCGACCAGTTGTGCGCCGAAGTGGCCACCGTGCTGAACATCAGCGAAGACCATATGGACCGCTACAGCGGCCTGCCGGCCTATCACCTGGCCAAGCACCGGATCTTCCGGGGCGCGCGGCAAGTGGTGGTCAATCGCCAGGATGCGCTGTCCCGGCCGTTGCTGAGTGAGAACCTGCCGTGCTGGACCTTTGGCCTGGGTAAGCCCGATTTCAAGGGCTTTGGCCTGCGGGAAGAAAAGGGTGAGAAGTACCTGGCCTTCGAGTTCCAGAACCTGATGCCGGTGCGCGAACTGAAGATCCGTGGTGCCCATAACCAGTCCAACGCCCTGGCGGCATTGGCCCTGGGGCATGCGGTCGGCTTGCCGTTCGACGCCATGCTTTCGGCTCTGCGCACCTTCGCCGGCCTGGAGCACCGTTGCCAGTGGGTTCGCGACGTGGATGGCGTGGGTTATTACAACGATTCCAAAGCCACCAACGTCGGCGCCGCCTTGGCTGCCATCGAAGGCCTGGGCGCGGACATCGATGGCAAGATCGTGCTGATCGCCGGTGGCGACGGCAAGGGCGCCGAGTTCAAGGATCTACGGGATCCGGTAGCGGCCAACTGCCGCGCGGTGATCTTGATGGGCCGTGACTCCGACAAGATCGGTGAGGCGGTTGGCGATGCTGTGCCGCTGATTCGTGTCGATTCGCTGGCCGACGCTGTGGCTCAATGCCGCGCCGCTGCACAGCCTGGTGACGTGGTGTTGCTGTCGCCCGCCTGCGCCAGTTTCGACATGTTCAAGAATTACGAAGACCGGGGTCACCAGTTCGTCCGTGTCGTGGAGGAGCTGGCATGAACTTGAGGAATTTCATCAAGCCGTATCCGTCGCCGCTTATCACCGGGCGTGGCATCGACCTGGATTTCCCGATGCTCGCCGGCTGCCTGACGCTGCTCGGCCTGGGGCTGGTCATGATTGCATCGGCCTCTACCGAAGTGGCGGCGGCGCAGTCGGGCAGTGCCCTGTACTACATGATTCGCCACCTGATCTACATCGTGCTGGGCCTGGGGGCCTGCATTGTTACCATGATGATTCCCATCGCCACCTGGCAGCGCCTGGGCTGGATGATGCTGATTGGTGCCTTCGGTTTGCTGGTGATGGTGATCATTCCGGGGATCGGCCGTGAAGTGAACGGTTCGATGCGCTGGATCGGTTTCAGCTTCTTTAACGTTCAGCCCTCCGAGATTGCCAAGGTGTTCGTGGTGATCTACCTCGCCGGCTACTTGGTGCGGCGCCAGAAGGAAGTGCGTGAAAGCTGGATGGGCTTCTTCAAGCCATTCATCGTTCTGCTCCCAATGGCGGGCCTGCTGCTGATGGAACCGGACTTCGGTGCCACCGTGGTGATGATGGGGGCCGCAGCGGCGATGCTGTTCCTCGGCGGTGTCGGGCTGTTCCGGTTTTCCCTGATGGTGGTCCTGGCAGTGGCAGCGGTTGTCTTGCTGATTCAGATGCAGCCCTATCGAATGGCGCGTCTGACCAACTTTGCCGACCCCTGGGCGGACCAGTTCGGTGCCGGATATCAATTGTCCCAGGCACTGATTGCGTTTGGTCGCGGCGAGTGGCTGGGGGTTGGACTGGGTAACAGCGTGCAGAAGCAGTTTTATCTGCCGGAGGCTCACACCGATTTCGTGTTCTCGGTATTGGCCGAAGAGCTGGGTGCCGTGGGCTCCTTGTGCACGGTGGCACTGTTCGTATTCGTCTGTATTCGCGGCATGTACATCGGTCTGTGGGCCGAGAAAGCCAAGCAGTTCTTTGCCGCCTATGTGGCTTATGGCTTGTCGTTCCTATGGATTGGTCAGTTCTTGATCAATATCGGGGTGAACGTCGGTCTGCTGCCGACCAAGGGGCTGACCCTACCGTTCCTCAGTTATGGCGGTAGTTCGTTGGTGATCTGCTGCGCCTGCCTCGGATTGTTGCTGCGTATCGAATGGGAGAGCAGAACCCACCTGGGCAGTGAAGAGATGGAGTTCAGTGAGAGTGACTTTGCCGAGGATCCAGTCCATGGGCGCTAACGTGCTGATCATGGCGGGCGGCACCGGTGGCCACGTGTTCCCGGCGCTGGCGTGTGCCCGCGAGTTCCAGGCCCGTGGCTACAGCGTGCACTGGCTGGGTACTCCCCGTGGGATCGAGAACGAACTGGTACCGGCGGCCGGCTTGCCGCTGCATCTGATTAACGTCACCGGGCTGCGGGGCAAGGGCAAGCTGTCGCTGCTCAAGGCGCCGTTCGTACTGATCAAGGCGGTGCTCCAGGCGCGGCGGATCATTCGCCAACTCAATCCGGTCTGTGTGCTGGGTTTTGGTGGTTATGTGACCGGCCCTGGTGGTGTTGCCGCCAAGTTGTCCGGGGTGCCGGTCATCGTTCATGAACAGAATGCCGTGGCCGGTACCGCCAATCGGCTGCTGGTGCCGTTGGCCGCCCGAGTCTGCGAAGCTTTCCCGGACACCTTCGGGGCCTCGGACAGCCGCCGCACCACGGGCAATCCGGTGCGTACCGAACTGTTCCTCGAAACACCGCGCGAGGCCCTGGCCGGACGCAAGGCGCGTTTGCTGATCCTGGGCGGAAGCCTGGGGGCAGAGCCGTTGAACAAATTACTGCCGGAAGCCCTGGCACAGGTCGCCCCCGAGCTGCGCCCGGAGGTGTTCCATCAGGCCGGTAAAAACCACGATGAAGTCACTGCAGACCGCTATCGCGCCGCCGGCGTCGAGGCGCAGGTGCAGCCCTTTATCAAAGACATGGCTCAAGCCTATGGCTGGGCCGACCTGGTGGTCTGTCGCGCAGGCGCGTTGACTGTCAGCGAACTGGCTGCCGCCGGTCTGCCTTCGATGCTGGTGCCTTTGCCCCATGCGATCGACGATCACCAGACCCGCAATGCCGAATATTTGGCTCGTGAAGGTGCTGCCTTCCTGATGCCGCAAAGAACGACTGGTGCAGCGGACCTTGCCGCTCGCCTGACAGAGGTTTTGATGCAACCAGAACGACTCGACAACATGGCCCAGGCCGCGCGCCGCCTGGCCAAACCCGACGCCACCCGTGATGTGGTGAATATCTGCCTGGAGGTGGCCCATGGTTGAGAATCAAAAAGCCATGCCGCAACCGGAAATGCGCCGCATCCGCCGTATCCACTTCGTCGGCATCGGCGGCGTGGGCATGTGCGGGATTGCCGAGGTGCTGCTGAACCTGGGTTACCAGGTCTCCGGTTCCGATCTCAAGGCGTCGCCGGTCACCGAGCGCCTGGAGTCCTTTGGCGCGCAGATTTTCATCGGCCATCGCGCCGAAAACGCCGCCAATGCCGATGTGCTGGTGGTGTCCAGCGCCGTGAATACCTCGAACCCGGAAGTCGCCACTGCCCTGGAACGCCGTATTCCGGTGGTGCCGCGGGCGGAGATGCTCGCCGAGCTGATGCGCTACCGTCATGGCGTGGCCGTGGCCGGTACCCATGGCAAGACCACCACCACCAGCCTGCTGGCCTCGGTATTCGCCGCCGGTGGCCTGGACCCGACTTTTGTCATCGGTGGCCGGCTCAATGCAGCGGGCACCAATGCACAGCTGGGCACCAGCCGTTACCTGATTGCCGAAGCCGACGAAAGCGATGCCAGCTTCCTGCACCTGCAGCCGCTGGTAGCCGTAGTCACCAATATTGACGCCGACCATATGGCGACCTACGACGGTGACTTCAACAAACTGAAGAAAACCTTCGTCGACTTCCTGCACAACCTGCCGTTCTATGGGCTGGCGGTGATGTGCCTGGATGATCCGGTGGTGCGCGATATCCTGCCGCTGGTCAAGCGTCCGACCGTGACCTATGGCTTCAGTGAAGAAGCCGACGTGCGTGCCATCAATGTACGCCAGCAAGGCATGCAGACCTTCTTCACTGTGCTGCGTCGCGACCGCGAGCCGCTGGACGTGTCGGTGAACATGCCGGGCAACCACAATGTGCTCAACTCCCTGGCGACCATCTGTATCGCCACCGACGAAGGCATCAGCGACGAAGCCATTGTCCAGGGCCTGTCGGGCTTCCAGGGTGTGGGCCGGCGCTTCCAGGTTTACGGTGAGCTGCCGGTGGAAGGCGGCAACGTCATGCTGGTGGACGACTACGGGCACCACCCGACCGAGGTCGCGGCAGTAATCAAGGCCGTGCGTGGTGGCTGGCCTGAGCGCCGCCTGGTGATGGTCTACCAGCCGCACCGCTTCAGCCGTACCCGTGACCTGTACGACGACTTCGTGCAGGTGCTGGCCGATGCCAACGTCCTGCTGTTGATGGAGGTCTACCCGGCCGGCGAAGAGCCGATCCCCGGCGCCGACAGTCGCCAGCTATGCCACAGCATTCGTCAGCGTGGCCAGCTGGATCCGATCTACATCGAACGTGGCGTCGATCTGGCTCCGCTGGTCAAGCCGTTGCTGCGCGCCGGTGACATCCTGTTGTGCCAAGGTGCCGGTGATATCGGCGGCCTTGCGCCTAAATTGCTCAGCAGCCCGCTGTTCGCCGGTGCTGTGGCCGCTGGCAAGGGGGCGAAATGACCGCTGCCTACGCCAATCTGTTCTCCACCGTGAAGCCGAGCGATTTCGGTCGCGTTGCCGTGCTCTACGGCGGCAAGAGCGCCGAGCGCGAAGTGTCGTTGAAGTCCGGCAAGGCCGTAATTGAAGCCTTGCAGAGTGGCGGTGTGAACGCCTTCGGCATTGATGTCGGCGACGACCTGCTGCAGCGCCTCTTGAGCGAGAAGATTGATCGCGCCTTCATCATTCTCCACGGTCGTGGCGGTGAAGACGGCAGCATGCAAGGCCTGCTCGAGTGCCTGGGGATTCCCTACACCGGTAGCGGCATCCTTGCTTCGGCTCTGGCCATGGACAAACTGCGCACCAAGCAGGTCTGGCACAGCCTGGGGATTCCGACGCCGCGCCACGCAGTATTGAGCTCCGAGGCCGACTGTATTTCCGCAGTGGCGGAACTGGGCCTGCCTTTGATCGTCAAACCGGCTCATGAAGGCTCCAGTATCGGTATGGCCAAGGTGACTTCCGCGCCCGAATTGATCGACGCATGGAAGGCGGCCAGTACCTACGATTCGCAAGTGTTGGTCGAACAATGGATCCAAGGTCCGGAGTTCACCATCGCGACCCTGCGTGATCAGGTGTTGCCCCCGATCGCCCTGGGTACTCCCCACACTTTTTACGACTACGACGCCAAGTACCTGGCTTCCGATACTCAGTACCGGATTCCGTGCGGCCTCGATAGCGCCAAGGAACAGGAACTCATGGACCTCACGGCGAAAGCCTGTGAGGCGCTCGGTATTGCCGGTTGGGCGCGTGCCGATGTGATGCAGGATGCCCAGGGACAGTTCTGGTTCCTGGAAGTGAACACCGCTCCGGGGATGACCGACCACAGTCTGGTGCCGATGGCCGCTCGTGCGGCCGGTCTGGATTTCCAGCAGTTGGTCCTGGCCATCCTGGCAGCCAGTCTTGAGGCGAGAGGTTAAGTCCATGCAAGGCGCGTCGCTTCGTCATCAGCAACCCGCACCCGGCCGCAAGCCGGTGCCGCGGGGTGCCAGCCGAATGGTGGCTAAAGAGCCGATGTCGGTGCGCCTGCCGAAAGCCAACTTTGGCTTTCTGAAAAGCCTGTTCTGGCCGGTGCTGCTGGTGGCTCTGGGGTTTGGCACCTATGAAGGTGCCCAGCGTCTGTTGCCGTACGCCGACCGCCCGATCACCAAGATCGCGGTGCAGGGGGACTTGAGCTACATCAGCCAGCAGGCGGTGCAGCAGCGGATCGCGCCTTATGTCGCGGCGAGCTTCTTCACCATCGACCTGGCGAGCATGCGCACCGAGCTGGAACAGATGCCCTGGATCGCCCACGCCGAAGTTCGTCGGGTGTGGCCGGACCAAGTGGTGATTCGCCTGGAAGAGCAACTGCCGGTAGCCCGTTGGGGCGACGAGGCACTGTTGAACAACCAGGGCCAGGCCTTCACTCCGCGTGAGCTGGCGAACTATGAACACTTGCCGCAGTTGTTCGGGCCGCAGCGGGCCCAGCAGCAAGTGATGCAGCAGTATCAGGTGTTGAGCCAGATGCTGCGGCCGCTGGGCTTTTCGATCGCCCGTCTGGAGCTGCGCGAGCGCGGCAGCTGGTTCCTGACCACCGGTGCCGGCAGTGCCGGTCCGGGTATCGAGTTGCTCCTGGGTCGCGATCATCTGGTGGAGAAGATGCGCCGCTTCATTGCCATTTATGAAAAAACGCTGAAAGAACAGATCACGAATATCGCGCGCATCGATCTGCGTTATGCCAACGGCCTGGCCGTGGGTTGGCGCGATCCGGCGGCACCCACGACGGCGCAACCTGCCGTCGCGAAGAATTAAGAAGAGGCAGGACCATGGCAAATGTGCAAAGCGGCAAAATGATCGTCGGCCTGGATATCGGCACCTCCAAGGTTGTGGCGCTGGTAGGCGAAGTCGCGGCCGATGGCTCGCTGGAAATCGTCGGCATCGGCACCCATCCTTCCCGCGGCCTGAAGAAGGGCGTGGTGGTGAATATCGAATCCACTGTGCAGTCGATCCAGCGCGCGGTGGAAGAGGCGCAACTGATGGCGGGCTGCCGTATTCACTCGGCGTTCGTTGGTGTGGCGGGCAATCACATTCGCAGCCTGAACTCCCACGGCATCGTGGCGATCCGCGATCGGGAAGTCAGCTCGGCGGACCTGGAGCGGGTATTGGATGCAGCCCAGGCTGTGGCGATCCCGGCTGACCAGCGAGTCCTGCATACCCTGCCGCAGGATTACGTGATCGATAACCAGGAAGGCGTGCGCGAGCCCCTGGGCATGTCCGGCGTGCGTCTGGAAGCCAAGGTGCACGTGGTGACCTGCGCGGTGAATGCGGCACAGAACATCGAGAAGTGCGTGCGCCGCTGCGGCCTGGAAATCGACGACATCATCCTCGAGCAACTGGCCTCCGCCTACTCGGTACTCACCGACGACGAGAAAGAGCTGGGCGTGTGCCTGGTGGACATCGGCGGCGGCACCACCGACATGGCGATCTTCACCGAAGGCGCGATCCGTCACACCGCGGTGATCCCGATTGCCGGCGATCAGGTGACCAACGACATCGCCATGGCCTTGCGCACACCGACCCAGTACGCCGAGGAAATCAAGATCCGTTACGCCTGCGCCCTGGCCAAGCTGGCCGGTGCCGGCGAAACCATCAAGGTGCCGAGCGTTGGCGATCGTCCGCCGCGCGAGCTGTCGCGTCAGGCCCTGGCCGAAGTGGTCGAGCCGCGTTACGACGAATTGTTCACCCTGATTCAGGCCGAGCTGCGTCGTAGCGGCTACGAAGACCTGATCCCGGCGGGCATCGTGCTCACTGGTGGCACCTCGAAGATGGAAGGCGCGGTGGAACTGGCCGAGGAAATTTTCCACATGCCGGTTCGTCTGGGCGTGCCCCACAGTGTCAAGGGCCTGTCCGACGTGGTGCGCAACCCGATCTATTCCACGGGCGTTGGCTTGCTGCTGTACGGACTGCAGAAACAGTCCGACGGCATCTCGTTCTCCGGCATCGGCAGCCGCGACAGCTACAGCAGCGACGAGCCCAAGACCGCGTTGCTGGACCGCATCAAGAGCTGGGTCCAGGGCAACTTCTAAAGATTTACCGCAACACCGTTTCAAAGCAGTAGGCAGTAGGCGAAAAACTAGAGAAATGAAAGGAGAGGGAAAATGTTCGAACTCGTAGACAACATCCCGCAGAGTCCGGTAATCAAGGTTATCGGTGTTGGCGGTGGCGGCGGCAACGCGGTCAATCACATGGTCAAGAGCAACATCGAAGGCGTCGAGTTCATCTGCGCCAACACTGATGCTCAAGCGCTGAAAAACATCGGCGCGCGGACCATCCTGCAACTGGGTACCGGTGTGACCAAGGGCCTGGGTGCGGGTGCCAATCCGGAAGTCGGCCGTCAAGCCGCTCTGGAAGACCGCGAGCGCATCGCCGAAGTACTGGCGGGCACCAACATGGTGTTCATCACCACTGGCATGGGCGGCGGTACCGGTACCGGTGCGGCGCCGATCATCGCTGAAGTGGCCAAGGAAATGGGCATCCTCACCGTTGCGGTGGTGACCCGTCCGTTCCCGTTCGAAGGCCGCAAGCGCATGCAGATCGCCGATGAGGGCATCCGCGCGCTGAGCGAAAGCGTCGACTCGTTGATCACCATTCCCAACGAGAAGCTGCTGACCATCCTCGGCAAGGACGCCAGCCTGCTGTCGGCGTTTGCCAAGGCTGACGACGTGTTGGCTGGTGCCGTTCGCGGTATCTCCGACATCATCAAGCGTCCGGGCATGATCAACGTCGACTTTGCCGACGTACGTACCGTGATGAGCGAAATGGGCATGGCGATGATGGGCACTGGCTGCGCCAGCGGTCCGAACCGTGCGCGTGAAGCCACTGAAGCGGCCATCCGCAACCCGCTGCTGGAAGACGTGAACCTGGAAGGTGCACGCGGCATCCTGGTGAACATCACCGCCGGTCCTGACCTGTCCCTGGGTGAGTACTCCGACGTGGGTAGCATCATCGAAGCCTTCGCTTCCGAACACGCCATGGTCAAGGTCGGTACCGTTATCGATCCGGACATGCGTGACGAGCTGCATGTAACCGTAGTGGCCACCGGCCTGGGCGCGAAAATCGAGAAGCCTGTGAAGGTCATCGACAACACCGTTCAGACTTCCATGTCCGCACAATCGCAAGCGCCAGCTGCTGCTCGTCAGGAACTGCCGTCGGTGAACTACCGTGACCTGGATCGTCCGACCGTTATGCGCAATCAGGCGCAGTCGAACGCGGCGACCGCGGCGAAGCTGAATCCGCAAGATGATCTGGACTACCTGGACATCCCGGCATTCCTGCGTCGTCAGGCCGATTGATGGAATGTATCAGGGGTATTAGGGTGATTGGTGTTCAGCAAAGGCATGGTCTGCTATTATCGCCAGCCTTTGTTGATACCAGTTCGCAATTTGCGCTGAAGCGGCCCAAGCCATGATTAAACAACGCACCCTGAAGAATATTATCCGTGCCACAGGTGTAGGCCTGCATTCCGGGGAAAAGGTTTACCTGACCCTCAAGCCTGCGCCTGTCGACACCGGCATTGTGTTTTGTCGTGCCGACCTGGACCCTGTGGTGCAGATTCCTGCTCGCGCGGAAAATGTTGGCGAAACCACGATGTCGACCACGTTGGTCAACGGTGACGTCAAAGTGGACACGGTGGAGCACTTGCTCTCGGCCATGGCTGGCCTGGGCATCGATAACGCCTACGTCGAGCTCTCCGCGTCCGAAGTCCCGATCATGGATGGCAGTGCCGGACCCTTCGTATTCCTGATTCAATCTGCTGGCCTCGAAGAACAGGACGCAGCTAAAAAGTTCATCCGCATCCTTCGTGAAGTGACCGTGGAAGACGGCGACAAGCGCGCCACTTTCGTGCCTTTCGATGGTTTTAAAGTGAGCTTCGAGATCGATTTCGATCACCCGGTTTTCCGTGACCGCACCCAGAGTGCAAGCGTGGACTTCTCCAGTACTTCGTTTGTAAAAGAAGTCAGTCGCGCCCGTACCTTTGGTTTCATGAGTGATATCGAGTACCTGCGCAAGCACAACCTCGCACTCGGCGGCAGCGTGGAAAACGCCATTGTGGTCGATTCGGATGGCGTACTGAATGAAGACGGTCTTCGCTACGAAGACGAATTCGTCAAGCACAAGATCCTGGATGCAATTGGTGACCTCTACCTGCTGGGCAACAGCCTGATAGGCGAGTTCAAGGGCTTCAAGTCGGGCCACGCACTGAACAACCAGCTACTGCGCAAGTTGATTGAGCAGAAAGATGCCTGGGAAGTCGTGACCTTCGAAGATGCCAGCACTGCACCGATCTCTTACATGCGTCCGGTCGCGGCCGTGTAATTACTCTCTCTTTCCTTTTGTTTTTGAAGGCCATCCCCCCGGATGGCCTTTTTTTATGCCGCAAGGTTCAGGCGCTGCGCCGTGACATGTTGGAAACCACTCGGTTGCGGCCGCTGTACTTGGCTTGATACAGGGCTTTGTCGGCGTCGCTCACCCATTGGTCGAGGCTGATGTCCGGATTGCCCGACCAGGTGTTGATGCCAATGCTTACCGTCAAGGGCGTGGCCTGTTCGCTGACGGACGGCAAGGCGGCGATGCTGGCGCGGATTCTCTCGGCGAGTACGGCGGCGCCGGCGCTGTCGGTCCCCGGCAGGATCACCGCGAACTCTTCGCCCCCATAGCGTGCCGCCAGGTCAGCCGGGCGTCCTGCGCAAGCGCCAATGTTCTGCGCCACCACACGCAATGCCTGGTCCCCCAGCGGATGGCCAAAGCGGTCGTTGAACGACTTGAAGTGGTCGACGTCGATCATCAGCAGTGACAGGGGCAGGTTTGCGCGCCGGGCCCGGGCCCACTCATTGTTCAATACCTGGTCCAGGGTACGACGATTGGCCAGGCCGGTGAGGGCATCGACGGCTGCCAGGCGCGCCAGCTCCTGCTCGGCATTCTGCCGGCGCCGCAGTTCGCGACACAGTTGCCAGGTCAGCCAGAACAGGGCGATGCACAGCGCCCCAGTGGCGCCGCTGATCAGCAACGCCGTGCGTTGCCAGGCAGCAAAGACCTCATCGATGGACAGTGCCACGACCACGATCAGCGGCAGGTCGCCCACCTGGGAAAAGGTATACAGCCGTTGCATCCGATCCACGCTGGACACGCTGCTGAAGCTGCCATTGCCTTCGCGCAGGATGCGGACGAAGTTGGGGCGGT
Organism: Pseudomonas sp. E1BtOHC1; assembly: GCF_058744285.1. NCBI lineage: Bacteria > Pseudomonadati > Pseudomonadota > Gammaproteobacteria > Pseudomonadales > Pseudomonadaceae > Pseudomonas > Pseudomonas sp. E1BtOHC1. Next base: position 6,610,350 of record NZ_CP196023.1, on the reverse strand, counting down.
TACTGAAACTCTTGCCAATCAGGTCGTCTGCCAGGGGCGGCTGTTGGGCCAGCAAAACCCCATCGCGGCTGATCAGGTTGATCGAGCCGTTGCGCCCGATATCCAGATTCTTGAACAGCTCATTGAAGTAGCTCAGGCGCATCGCCGCTTCGGCGACGCCAATGAACTCGCCATTCTCGTTGCTGAGCCGACGACTGAAGCTGATCCGCCAGTCATGCTCGGCGGTGCGGGCGCGGAACGGCGGGCTGATCATCATCCTCGGGTCCGGATTGTCGATGTGCGATCGAAAGTACTCGCGATCGGCGTAGTTGCCCGTACGAGGTACGAGCGAAGCCGAGTCGGCCAGCACATCGCCGTGCTTGTCCAGCAACAGGATATCGCCCTTGTAGGGCGCTGCGGTGGCGCGGTCGAACAGCGCCAGATGGCGGATGGGCAGCGAAACGTCCTTCAGGTCGTTGCGTTGCGCCGCACTGATCAGTCCCTTGAGGGACAGGTCGTAGAGTTCGACGTTGCGCAATACATCAGCGTCGATCAGTTGCACGATGTTGTTCGCGGCACGGGTGGCAGCCTGTTCGGCAGCAGCGTGTTCACGGATCAACAGGTAGGTGACGATACTGAGAATGGCCACGACGATCAGCGAACTGGCCAGGACCAACAGACGTTCCGGATTTGACGCGATTTTCCCTGTGCGGGGTGTCGCACTACTCACGCTCATGATTTTGATTTCTGCTACGTCGACAGATTTAAGTCTAGTGTGGACGTGGGCTACAGAAATCGGTCACGCCTTCGCGCCTGTATAAATCCCGAATAAAAAAAAGGCCAGCAAAACATGCTGGCCTTTTGCTTATATCGGCTTAGAACACGTTGATCGGATAGTCGACGATCACCCGGTACTCATCGGTGTCGTTGTCCAGTGCGCCGTAGCCGTTGCCACCACGGTTGGTAGCCCATTGCAAGCGCACGGCCAGGTCCTTGGCGGTGCCGCCCTGCACCACGTATTTGAGGTCAAGGTCACGTTCCCAGTGCTTGGCATTCTTGCCGTCGGCGCTGTACCAGCTGGCATAGCCGCGGCTGGCCGGATCGACCTTGGTCAGGTCCAGCTCGCCCCGGGAGTAAGACAGGGCCGAGGTCAGGCCCGGCAGGCCGACGCCGGCAAAATCGTAGGCGTACTTGAGCTTCCAGGAGCGCTCGTTGGGACCGTTGAAGTCCGAGTACTGCTGGGAGTTATCCAGGTAGATGCTGTCGCCTTGGGCGATGTAGTCGAATGGCGTGTTGCCGTTGACCCGCTGGTAGGCCGCAGTGACGCTGTGGCTGCCCACGCCCACGGTGAAGTGCAGGCTGTAGGTGTTGTTGTCGATATTGCCCAGCAGCGCCTGGCCCGTGTCCTGGGTGTGATAGAAGTGCAGGCCCGGATTGAGGCTGACCAGATCGTTGAGCGCGTAGGTGTAGTCCAGGTCGTAGTAGTACTGGTTCCAGATGTCCTTGAGCTCGGAGGCATACAGGCTGCTGGTCAAGCCTGGAACACCGCTCCAGGCCACCCCGGTCCAATTCAGGTGCAGGCTTTCGTCACCTTTTTGCAGGGCGCCGTAGGAGGTGCCGATGCGCTTGTGACCGCTCTGGTTGTAGGGCTTGGTGAAGCTGGCCTGGCCGCCTTCGATCAACCAGCCGTCGAAGCTGTGGTTGGTCAGGCTGACGCCGCGGAAGGTCTGCGGCAGCATGCGGCTCATGCCCCCGGCGATCACCGGGTTGTTGAGGAACAGGTCGCCGGCCTTGAGCTCGGTGTCGAAGGCTCGCATCTTCAAGGTGGCACCGGTGGTTGAGAACGAGCCGGGCGCCTTGTGCCGGCCATCTTCGCTGAGGGGCAGGATGCTCGACTTGGTGGTGCCGCCTCCGCCGTCCAGCTTGAGGCCGAGCATAGCGTTGGCATCGATACCAAAGCCCACAGTGCCTTGGGTATAGCCGGACTCGAAGACACCGAGGAAACCCTGGCCCCATTCGATGTTGTCTTTGTTCTGCTGCTGGCGATTGCGGTTCATGTAGTAGTTGCGGGCGTTGAGCTTGAGGCTCGAGCCGGCGACGAAGCCCTGGTTGTCGCTCTCTTCGGCCGCTTGGCCCAAGGCGGGAATAGTTGCAGCGATTGCAATGAATAGCGGGCTGATTCTCAGCGTGGTCCTGAACAACGTGTAGCTCCTTTGGTGAATGAACATGGTTTTTTATTGTGAATTCGGGTGTTTCTTGTTCTGGGTATGACGTATTTGCCATGGGTTTCTCCACAGCAAAAAAAAGCCGCTGAACTCAGCGGCTTTAAGACAACTTACTCCCGGGTTGAAAGCAGAGAAGTTGTCGAGGGAAGCAAGTCGGTAGCGCGGATCAACTGTCTTTCTGAGCGTCGCTCTTACTGTGCTCGGCGGTGATCTTCTGGGCTTGCTGAGTGTTTTGCTGCTGGGCGGCCTGGGCAATCTGTGCTTGTTCGAACGCGGCGGCGCGTGCGGCATTTCTCGCCACGAATCCCTGGGATTCTTCGGCCATGGCCATTGGCACCACGAACAGGGAAGACAAAACAAAGGCGCTGGCCATACCCATACTGTTGGACATTTCTGAAGACCTTCTTGCTGAGCAAGTTCAATTCGGTGCGACAAAAATATAACCATGAGGCTGCTGGAAAAAGAGCCGAACAGGATAAGGACTGTTACCAAAAAAACAACAGTAGGCGCTGGCTTGTAGGGGCTGGCTTGCCAGCGAACGCGCCATATCGTCATGCGCCGGATGTGTTGACGCCTTCGCCGGCAAGCCGGCTCCTACAGAATCCGAGAATCCGAGAATCCCGAGTCAGAGAGGCAGGTACAGGCCGAAGGTGTTGATGCCCCGGTCACTGCGCACGAACACGTCGCCGCCGTGCATCAGGGCGATGGCCTTGACGATGGCCAGTCCCAGGCCGTGGTTGGCGCCGCTATTGCTGCGGGATGCATCGACCCGGTAGAAGCGCTCGAACAAGCGAGGCAGGTGTTCGCTGGCGATGCCTTGGCCCGGGTTGCTGACGGCGATCGCCACTTGCTGCTCCTGCACTTCAATCCGCACCTGGATCACTTCCCCTGCCGCCGTGTGCTGCACGGCATTGCTCAGCAGGTTGATCAGGGCTCGGCGCAGGTGGGCAATCTCGATCCGCACCTGGGCATCGCCCTGGACCTCGACCCTGACTTGCGCGTCTTCGAGGATGAAGTCCAGGTAGTCCAGGGTTGTGGCCACTTCCGTCGCCAAGGAGGTGCTGGTGAGCTTGGTGGCCTTGCTGCCCTGGTCGGCGCTGGCCAGGAACAGCATGTCGTTGACGATGGAACGCAGCCGTTCCAGCTCTTCAAGGTTGGATTGCAGCACCTCGAAGTAATGCTCCGCCGAGCGGCCGCGGGTCAGGGCCACCTGGGTCTGACCAATGAGGTTGGTCAGGGGCGAGCGCAGTTCATGGGCGACGTCGGCGTTGAACGACTCCAGGCGCGAGTAGGCCTGCTCGACCCGTTCCAAGGTGGAGTTGAAGGAGTTGACGAACTGGCTCAGTTCCGGCGGCAGGGGCGAGAGCTGCAGGCGTCCGGAGAGGCGCGGCGGAGCCAGGCGCTGCGCCTCCTGGGACAGCTTGATCAGCGGCTTGAGGCCGATCCGCGCCACCCAGTAACCCAGGGCCGAGGCCAGTAGAACACCGACGATGGCCAGGCCGATCAGGGCGATCAGCAACTGGTGCTGGGTCTGGTGGAAGGTATCGGTATCGATGGCAATCAGAAAGCGCAGGGCCGGCCGCTGTTCTTTGGCCGGCAACTGGCTGACCAGTACCCTCAGTGGGTAGGGATGATCGCTCAGAATCAGATCGCGCATGCCCAGCGGACCTTGGGCGAATGCGCGGATCTGTGGGTCCGGGTTGCCGTATTCATAACCGGGGTCACCGCTCACTGCCCAGAAGCGGATGCGTTTGTCCTCCTCGCTGAGCAGCTTGAGCTTGGCGTTGATCTTGGCCCAGTGCTCAGGGGTGCCGTAACGATTCAGGGCCGACTCCAGCACGCTGTAGCGCGCATCCAGCTCGGCTTCCGGCAGCAGGCCCAGGCCCTTGTCCACCTGTTGATAGAGAGCACCGCCAATCAGCAGGAAGATCAGCAGTGCCACCAGGGTGAACAGCCCGCTCAGGCGCAGGGCAATGGAGTTACTCGGCACTGCGGCTCTCCAGCACATAACCCATGCCGCGGATGGTGTGCAGCAGCTTGTGTTCGAAAGGGCCATCGAGTTTGGCCCGCAGGCGCTTGATCGCCACTTCGACGACATTGGCGTCGCTGTCGAAATTGATGTCCCAGACCATCTCGGCAATCGAGGTCTTGGACAGGATCTCGCCCTGGCGTCGGGCCAGCACGCTGAGCAGGGAGAACTCCTTGGCGGTCAGGTCCAGGCGAGTGCCGGCGCGGCTGGCCTTGCGGCTGATGAGGTCGATCCACAGGTCGGCGATGCTGATCTGCACCGGCTCGTGACCGCCGCTGCGGCGGGTCAGGGCTTGCAGGCGGGCCACCAGTTCAAGGAAGGAGAAGGGCTTGCCCAGGTAGTCGTCGGCGCCATCGCGCAGGCCGCGAATCCGGTCCTCCACGCGCTCCCGGGCGGTGAGCATGATCACCGGGGTCTGCTTGCGCGCACGCAGGGCCCGCAGCACGCCAAAGCCGTCCAGGCCGGGGAGCATCACATCCAGCACGATCACCGCATAATCGCCTTCCAGGGCCAGGTGCAGACCCTCGATGCCCTCTCGGGCCAGGTCGACGGTGTAGCCCTGTTCGGTCAACCCGCGATGCAGGTAGTCCGCAGTTTTTTCTTCGTCTTCGATAATCAGAACGCGCATGACCCGCCTCAGGTATTGGTGGCCGGCGAAAGGGCCGGCTGGGGCCGGTGGAACAGCCGCTCGAGCCACAAGTATATGACCGGCGTGGTGAACAGCGTCAGGGCCTGGCTCACCAGCAACCCGCCGACCACGGCGATACCCAGGGGCTGGCGCAGTTCGGCGCCGGTGCCGTAGCCGAGCATCAGCGGCAGGGCGCCGAGCAGTGCGGCCAGAGTGGTCATGATGATGGGCCGGAAACGGGTGATACAGGCCTGGTAGATCGCTTCTTCAGGCGGCAAGCCACGGTTGCGCTGGGCCTCCAGGGCGAAGTCGATCATCAGGATGCCGTTTTTCTTGACGATGCCGATCAGCAGCACCAGGCCGATCAACGCCATGATGGAAAAATCCTGGCCGCAGAGCCAGAGCATCAACAAGGCGCCGAGCCCGGCCGAAGGCAGGGTGGAAATGATCGTCAGCGGATGCACGAAGCTTTCGTACAGCACCCCGAGAATGATGTAGACCGCCACCAGCGCGGCGAGAATCAGGTACGGCTGGCTGGCCAGGGAACTCTGGAAGGCCTGGGCCGCGCCCTGAAAGTTGCCGCTGATGGCCGCCGGCATGCCGATCTCGCTCTTGGCCTGGTCAAGCAGGATCACCGCGTCCCCCAGCGCCACGCCGGGGGCCAGGTTGAACGACAGGTTGGCCGCCGGAAACATGCCGTCGTGGGCGATCGACAAAGGACCGATGCTGGGGGCATCGAAGCGTGCCAGGGCCGACAGCGGGACCATTTCCCCGGTCAGCGGCGAGCGCAGGTAGAAGTAGTTGAGGCTCTCGGCCTTGCCCCGTTGCTGGGTGTCGAGTTCGAGGATCACGTTGTACTGGTTGATCTCGGTCTGGAACTCGTTGATCTGACGCTGGCCGAAGGCATCGTACAGCGCTTCGTCGACATCGCTGGCGGTGAGGCCGAAGCGCGCGGCGGCGGTCCGATCGATGTTGATGTGGGTAATGCTGCCGCCCAGTTGCAGGTCGTTGGAAACATCCCGGAACGCCGGGTTGCTGCGCAGCTTCTCGGTCAGGCGCTGGGTCCAGGTACTCAGGGTCGGGCCGTCGTTGCTTTTGAGCACGTACTGGTACTGGGCACGGCTCGGTCCGGAACTGAGGTTGATGTCCTGGCCGGCCCGCAGGTAGAGCACGATGCCGGGCACCTGCATCAGTTGCGGGCGGATGCGATCGATGAAAGCGCTGGCGGAAACATCCCGGTCGCCACGTTTTTTCAGTGAGATCCAGAAGCGGCCGTTGGCGATGGTCTGGTTGCTGCCGGAGACACCCACCGAGTGGGAGAAGGCTTGCACCGCCGGGTCGGCAGCGACGATTTCCGCCAGGGCCTGGTGTTTTTTCACCATGTCCGGATAGGAGATGTCCGCCGCCGCTTCGGTAGTGCCGAGCACGAAGCCGGTGTCCTGCACCGGGAAGAAGCCCTTGGGGATCAGGATATAGCCGGCAATGGCCATGCCCAGGGTCAGGCCGAAAATCCCCAGCATCAGTTTCTGATGGGCCAGGGCCTTGCGCAGGCCGCGTTCATAGAAGGCCAGCAGGCGCTCGCCGAAGCCCGGCTGGGCATGGGCCGGGTGCACCGGGGTGCGCATGAACAGGGCCGCCAGGGTGGGCGCCAGGGTCAGCGAAACCACCACCGAAATCATGATGGTGGAGGTGGCGGTCAGGGCGAATTCCTTGAACAGCCGCCCCACCACGCCGCCCATGAACAGCAGGGGAATGAACGCTGCCACCAGGGAAAAGCTGATGGAGACCACGGTGAAGCCGATTTCTCCGGCGCCCTTGATCGCCGCCTCGCGCATGCCGTCGCCGGCCTCCAGATGGCGGTGGATGTTCTCCACCACCACGATGGCATCGTCCACCACAAACCCCACGGCGATGACGATGGCCACCAGGGTCAGGTTGTTCAGGCTGAAGCCCATCACATACATCAGGGCGAAGCTGGCGGTCAGCGATACCCCCAGCACCGCAGAGACGATCAGGGTCGCCGACCACTGGCGCAGGAACAGCGCCATCACTGCCACCACCAGCAGCACGGCGATCAGCAGAGTGATCTCCACCTCGTGCAGCGAGGCCCGGATGGTCTGGGTGCGGTCCACCAGCACCTTGACCTGCACCGACGCCGGCAGCATGGCCTCAAGGCCCGGCAGCGCGGCCTGGATACGGTCCACGGTGTCGACGATATTGGCCCCCGGCTGGCGCGAGATCACCAGGTTGACCCCTGGCTGGTCACCGGACCAGGCCTGGACGTAGGCATCTTCCGAACCGTTGACCACACGCGCCACGTCCTGCAGATGCACCGGCGCGCCGTTTTTGTAAGAAACGATCAACTGGCCGTATTCCTCGGGATGGAACAGCTGGTCGTTGGTGGACAGGGTGGAGATGCTCGACTCGCCATACAGCGCGCCCTTGGCCAGGTTGAGGCTGGTCTGCTGGATCGCCAGGCGGATGTCGGCCAGGGTCAGGCCGATGGCGGCCAGCTTGTCTGCCGACGCCTGGACCCGGATCGCCGGGCGCTGCTGGCCGGTGATGTTGATCTGACCAACGCCGTCGATCTGGCTGATCTGCCGGGCCAGCAGGGTTTCCGCGTAGTCGCTCAGTTCGGTGCCAGGCATCTGCGTTGAACTGATGCTGAGGATCAGCACCGGGCTGTCCGCCGGGTTGACCTTCTTCCAGGTCGGCAGGGTGGGCATGTCCTTGGGCAGCTTGCCGGCGGCGGTGTTGATGGCCGCCTGGACTTCCTGGGCGGCGGTGTCGATGCTTTTGTTCAAGGTGAACTGCAGGGTCAGCAGGGACGAGCCCAGGGCGCTGCTGGAGGTCATCTGGGTCATGCCGGGGATGGCGCTGAACTGCACTTCCAGGGGCGTGGCCACCGAGGAAGCCATGGTGTCCGGGCTGGCCCCGGGCAAGGCGGCGGAAACCTGGATAGTGGGAAACTCGGCTTCCGGCAGCGGCGCCACTGGCAGGCGCGGAAATGCGATCAACCCCAGCAGTACCAGCGCAAACGTCAGCAACACGGTGGCGACCGGATGGTCGATGCACCAGGCGGACACCGAGCCACGGCCCTTCATGGCTTGGACTCCGAAGCCTGCACCAGGGGCGGCGGGTCGCTCAGCACCTGGACCTGGGAGCCGGGCTTGAGCCGCGACTGACCGTCACTGACCAGCACATCTCCGGCCTGGACGCCGGAGATGATGTTCAGGCCACTGTCCTGATACACCACCTGCACCGGCACGCTTTCCACTTGCCGGCCTTTGACCCTGAACACGAAGTGCTGATCCAGGCCGCGCTGGACCACGGTAGGCGGTACGGTGAGCGCGGCCTGGTCCAGCGCGGTCTGGATCTTCACTGTCACCAATTGTCCGGGCCAGAGCTTTTGCTGAGCGTTGTCGAACTCGGCCTTGACGCGAATGGTGCCGGTACCAGCATTGATCTGGTTGTCGATCAGCGTCAGGTGGCCGTTGCCCAGCAGAGCGCTGGGGTTGTTGCTGTCGGCGCCCAGGTAGGCCTGGACCGTCGCCGGCTCGGGGGCGCGGATCAGTTGTTGCAGGGTCGGCAGCATTTGCTGGGGCAGGGAGAACTCCACGGCGATGGGGTCAATCTGGGTGACCGAAAATAGGCCCTGGGTGTCGGTCATGCGCAGGAAGTTGCCCTCATCCACGGTACGAATACCCACTCGGCCAGTGACGGGAGAGCGGATCTGGGTGTAGGAGAGTTGTACCTGGGTGGCGTCGATGGCGGCCTGGTTACCCTGGGCTGTGGCATTGAGCTGATTGACCAGGGCCACCTGTTGGTCGTACGTCTGCTTCGAGATGCCGTCATCCACCGACAGCAGCTTGTAGCGCTTGAGATTGATCTGCGCCACCTGCAACTGGGCCTGATTTTGCGCCAGTTGGGCCCGTGCCTGATCCAGGTTGGCGCGGATCGAACGGTCATCGAGAGTGGCCAGCAGGTCACCTGCTTTCACCAGTTGCCCTTCCTTGACCAGCAACCGGGTGAGGATGCCGTCCACCTGGGGGCGAATGACCACACTGTGCAGCGACAGCACCGAGCCGATGCCGCTGGTGTAGCGCGGTATGTCCTGCTGGATCACTTGCACCACTCGTACCGGTATCGCCGTGGGCGCGGCGAGCCTGGGGCTCGTGGGTTTGTTGAGGAACCAGATCGCAGCGGCGGCGACAGCCAGGAGAAGCGTTGCGGTCACGACGGTTTTCTTGGCAATGGACATGAGGGGAGGGCGCCGGGCAGTAATGTCGGAAGGGTGGCCATGATCTGTGCACAGTTATAGTCCGCTAACTCGGTCAGCAGGGTGACGGCCAGCTGTCAGCCCTGTCAGAAAAGTACCTGCCAGCCGTTGCGATCCAGGTCAAAGATCGCAGGCACACAGGTATACTGCCGGCCACTGTGGCCCGTCCCTCGGCCCGGCTTTTCTTTCTCTCTTGGAGTTTCCATGACTTCCCCTGCACAACCTGCTGCGGATGACGCCCTGAGCGTTGATCCTGCGGCCGAGCCGGTCACCCCTGAAACCGAGGGCAAGGCTGCGATCCCGGCGTTCAAGTTTCCCTTCAAACCGTCCGAATTCGCCGCGGCAAAAAACGTTCAGCAGCCCTGGTATAAGAACGGCGCCAGCAATGGCCACACCAAGACCCCCGGCGCAGCGCCTCCCGGCACTCGGCGCTCCATGGGCAAACGTTGATATCGCCGACAATCGAAGACATTGCCTCGATTTGCGCTTTTTAATCGCAATGATGGCTAATTGCTTTAAACCTGAGCTGGATCAGTATTCGTGGCATCAGTGCGCTTAGAGTCAGCAGCCCTGCCGACTCCTCCTAACAATTACGAGCGCGCTTCCCATGAAGATCAACCTTCCGGTTACTGGGCGAAACGTGGACTTTGCCCCTGATGCGAACATCCTCTCGACCACCGATCTGACCAGCGCGATCACCTACGCCAATCCTGATTTCATCGAGATCAGCGGTTACAGCCGCGAGGAGTTGCTGGGCTCGCCCCACCACCTGATGCGCCATCCGGACATGCCTGCGGCAGCGTTCGGCCACATGTGGCGTACCCTCAAGCGCGGTCGTTCGTGGATGGGCCTGGTGAAGAACCGTTGCAAGAACGGCGATCACTACTGGGTCAGCGCTTACGTCACGCCGGTGACCCGCGACGGGCAGGCGGTGGAATACCAGTCGGTGCGCACCAAGCCCAGTGCACAGCAGATCGAGGCTGCGCAACGGGCTTATGCCCGGCTCAACGGGGCGGGAGCTTCCTGGTGGAGTCTGTTGCCGGTCATGAGTCTGCGTCTGCGCTTGTGGGCATCGATCAGCGCCGGTTTCGTTGGTACCTACGGTGTTTCGGTGTGGTTGCTGCCCGAATCCTGGATGGTCCAGGGTGCGGTGATGGCCATGGGCTGGTGCCTGAGCCTGGTCGCGGTCGGTGCCCAGCTGCGGCCGCTGGATCGGCTGACCGAGCGGGCCCGGCAGATCGGCGACAACCCGTTGAGCCAGGGCATCTACACCGGTCGTGCCGATGAGTTCGGGCGTATCGAGTTCGCCTTGCAGATGCTCGAGGCCCAGGTGGGGGCAGTGGTGGGGCGGATCGGCGATGCGTCCCAGCGATTGGCCGGGCATGCCGCGGAGCTGGTGGAGCATCTGCACAGCAGTCACAACAGCACCCTGGAGCAGCAGGCGGAAACCGATCAGGTGGCGGCCGCCATTCACCAGATGGCCGCCAGCGTGGCGGAAGTCGCCACCCATGCCCAGCAGGCATCGGTGGCGGCGGATCAGGCGGAAAGCGAAACCCGCGAAGGTCATCTATTGGTGGGTGAAAGCCGCAGTGCGGTGTTGCGCCTGGCCAGTGAGCTGGAGCGGGCCACCGAGGTCATTCATCAGTTGGAAAACCACAGCGCGGACATTTCCGGTGTGCTGGAGGTGATCCGCAGCATCGCCGAGCAAACCAACCTGTTGGCTCTGAACGCTGCGATCGAGGCGGCGCGGGCCGGTGAGCAGGGACGCGGCTTTGCCGTAGTGGCCGATGAGGTGCGCGGGCTGGCCCAGCGGACCCAGGATTCCACCAACGAAATCCAGCGCATGATCAGCACCCTGCAAAATGCGGCGCGCAATGCCGTGGAGGCCATGCAGCACAGCAGTCAGCATGTGGAAAGCAGCGTCGATCAGGCCCAGCGCGCCGCGGTGGCGCTGGACGGCATCAGCCAGCGGGTCAACCAGATCACCGAAATGAGCCTGCAGATTGCCGCAGCGGTGGAGGAGCAGAGCGCGGTGAGCGAGGACATCAACCGCAACATCATCGGTATTCGCAATGCCTGTGAAGTGACGGTCAGTGCCGGCCAGCTCAGTCATGTCAATTCAGGCGACGTGGCCGGGCTGGCGGGGGACTTGCGGCAACTGGCCCAGGAGTTCTGGCACAAGCGTGGATAGGCCGGTTCGCGGGGCGCCGGTTCGCCGGCAAGCCTGATCCTGCGGAGTCAGGCGGCGCGCAGCGAGATGAAGGCATAGTCCAGGGCGGCTTCGCTGACCACCAGGGCGCCGGCAGCCTGGACCTGGCCGGCGATGTCGTTCCCGGACAGGTGAAAGCGCCAGGGCTGATTCGATGCCGCGGGTGGCGCTGCCTGAACCTGATCGATGGCCCTGGCCAGGGCATTCATGTCGGGCAAGTAGGCGGTGAAGCCGTCGCCCTTGAGGGCCGTGGTGCGAATGCCCAACAGGGCGCAAATGGCTTCCTTGGTATGGATATCATCGCGGTCGGCCTGACGCGAGCGGTCGATCAGCTCGGCCAGTTCCCTATCCACCAGTGCTCCCCCCAGAATCAGTTGCGGTCCCTGTTCCCAGGATTCCGGCGGGCACTCCTTGGCCAGTGGGTTGAGGGGGATATGGGGGTTGATCTCCATGGGGTAGATGCGGCACACCAGGGGGCGACGCTCATAGATGCGGCACAGCTGGTCTTCGTCAAGATTCCGGCAGGGGCCGACGTTGTAGGCGGCAAAGGTGATCGCCACGTAGGCTTCGGTACTGCCACTGGTGACCCGGCAGGAACGGCGCTCGGCGTGTTCGCGCTGTTGCGTCGGCAGCCCCAGGCCATTGCCGAGGAAGGCCTCCACCAGAACGATCACCTGACCGCCGTCGGCGGCCCAGGCCCGGGCTTCGGTGAGGGTCAGGGGCACATGGTGATCGTTGCAGCACTTGCCGCAACCAACGCAGGAAAACTGAGTATTCATGGAGCGAGTAAACCGTTCTGGGTCGACAGGGATAGCGCCATAAATGCTGTTATTGACGCGGCCAGGGAGCGTGTCGAAGCAAGTTGCACGCCAGCTGTCGGGTCTTGATGGCTGTCGTCTAGGGCACGACTTCGCGACGCACGATATGCATGCCGACGCTTTCATACAAGCGCCGCGCCCGCAGGTTGTCCTCCAGTACCCTGAGATCGACAAAGCCTTCCCGGCGTTCGGCGAACATCAGGAAGGCTTGTAGCAGCAAGGCGCGGCCCAGTCCTTGACCACGGGCCCGAGGGTGCACCACCAGATCCTTGATATAGGTGCTGGTCCAGCACTGGGCCACCGCCACCACGCCCTCCGCATCCCGCACCACCAGGCACAGCTGGGGGTCGTACTCGGCATCGGTTTCGAAGGCCCGGCGCCAGTCTTCCAGGGGCGGCACCCGGCCACCGCCGTCCTGGTAGCCCAGGTGCATCAGTTGATGCACGGCTTCGGCCAGTTCCGGGCTGTAGTGCTCCAGGGTGATACCCGCCGGCCACTGTGGCGTGGTCTGGGGAGCGCTGAGATCGCGGCGCAGCAGCAGGCAGTGGATCTCGCTCATGGCTCAGGCCGCCTGGCTGGCGATGGCCTTGGCGGCGTCGATCAGGCAGCGGGTCAGTTCCGGCGAGGAAAACTTGGTGAGCACCGCATTGGCTCCGGCCAGGCGGGCTTTCTCGCTGTTCATGGCGCTGTCCAGCGAGGTGTGCAGCAACACATACAGATGGGCGAAGTCCGGGGTTTCCCGCAGGGTCCGGGTCAGGGCATAGCCATCCATTTCCGACATCTCGATGTCCGAGACGATCAGGTTGATCTCGTTGGCCGTGCCTTGCAGCTCCAGCAGGCAGTCGATGGCCTCTTTGGCGCTGCGGGCGGTGTGACATTGCAGGCCCAGGTTACGCAGGGTGTGCACCGATTGCTGCAGCGCTACCTGGCTGTCGTCCACCACCAGGATGCGTGCATTGCCCAGGGCTTCGGCGTCTTCCATGCTCAGTTCGGTGGGCGCCATCTCGATCTGCGCCGGGGCGATGCCGTGGATCACTTTCTCGATATCCAGCACTTGCACCAGCGTGCCGTCCACCTGGGTTACCCCGGTGATGTAGGACTTGATACCGCCGGAGCCAAAGGGTGGCGGGCGGATATCGGTGGTCAGGCAATGGACGATCTTGCTCACCGCCTGTACGTGCAGGCCCTGTTTGGAACGGCTGACGTCGGTGACGATCAGGCAGCCGCTGTCCGGGTCTGCCAAGGGGCGCTCGCCGATGGCCCGGCTGAGGTCGATCACTGACAGGGAGTTGCCCCGCAAGGTGGCGATGCCTTTCACATGGGGGTGGGATTCCGGCAGCTTGGTCAGCGGCGGGCAGGGGATGATTTCACTGACTTTAAGCAGGTTGATTGCCATCAGCTTGCCGCTGCGCAAGGTAAACAGCAGAAGCGAAAGCGAGTCTGCGCGGGCTTTGTTGGAGGACATAAAAACCTTCTCTGGAAAAAATTGGCTTGTGGCTCGACCCACGGATAACCCTTGATAACGGGTTATCGACGTATTCAGGGCGGGCTTTAGCGGCGAGGCTGCTTTCCGTCGGCCGGTGCGCAGGTCCCTGGATTGGCGGCGTGCCCTTCGCTGGCAAGCCGGCTCCTGCGAGCCTGCCCCTGGCGTCTACCGCAGGCCCAGGCGCTTGGCCAGACGGCTGAGGTTGGCCCTGTCCAAGCCTAGCTCACGGGCGGCGCTGGCCCAGTTGTGCTGGTGCCGTTCAAGGCAGGCGTTGATCAGCTGGCGCTGATAGTGCTCGGTGGCCTGGCGCAGATCGCCGTTGGCGAGGGCCAGGGGCGTGCTTTCTAGGGCTTGCTCAGGCACGGCAGGCGCCTTTTCGCTGACCCGTGGCAGGTCCAGGTCCGTTGCATCCAGGCTGAGGATCTTCGGCCGTTCACGGCAGTTGCCCAAGGCCTTGAGGGCGCTGCGGCCTATCAAGTGCTCCAGCTCGCGGACGTTGCCCGGCCAGCTGTAGGCCAGCAGCGCCTGTTGCGCATCGACGCTCAGGCGCAGGCTGCCCAGGCCCATGCGCGAGCGGTTTTGTTCCAGGAAGTAGCCGCTGAGCAGCAGCACGTCCCGGCCCCGATCCCGCAGGGCCGGCACCCGCAGCGGATAAACGCTGAGGCGATGGTAGAAGTCGGCGCGATAGCGACCGTTGCGTACTTCTTCTGCCAGGTCACGGTTGGTGGCGGCGATCAGGCGCACGTCTACCTGATGTTCCTTGTCCGAGCCCAGGCGCTGCAACTGACCGCTTTGCAGCACCCGCAGCAGTTTGGCCTGCACCGTCAGCGACAGCTCGCCGACTTCATCGAGAAACAGGGTGCCGCCATTGGCCAGCTCGAATTTACCCCGACGATCCTGGGTGGCCCCGGTAAAGGCGCCGCGCACGTGGCCAAACAGCTCACTCTCCACCAGGGTGTCGGGCAAGGCCGCGCAGTTGAGGCTGATAATCGGTTGCTCAGCCCGGGGTGAGGCAGCGTGAATGGCTTGGGCCACCAACTCCTTGCCAACGCCGGTTTCACCGGTGATCAGCACGGTCAGGTCGCTGCCGCCAACCAGGCTGATCTCTTCCAGCAATCGCTTGTGGGCCTTGCTTTGGCCGATCATCTCGCGGTTCTGTCCGCTGGCCTGGCGGAAGACCTCGGCCCGTTGATGCTCGTTTTCGGCGCGCAGTGCCAGGCGCTCGATGCGTTCGGCTGCGCTGACAGTGGCCGCTGCGAGGCTGGCGAAGGCTTGCAGGGCGTCCAGCTCAATAGGTTCGAAGCGCTGCGGATCGAGGGCGTCGAGGGTCAGCAGGCCCCAGGGGCGCTCATCGACAAACAGCGGACATCCCATGCAGTCGTGGACTTCCAGGTGATCGTCGAGACCTTCCACCAGGCCGTCATAGGGATCGGGCAGTTCACTGTCGCTGGCAAAACGGGTCGGCCCCGGGCTGCTGAGCAGGGCGGCAAAGCGCGGGTGCTCGCTGACCTTGAAGCGCCGGCCCAGGGTATCGGTACTCAGGCCGTTGACCGCCAGCGGCACCAGCCATTCGCCATCCAGGCGCAGCAGCGCAGTGGCATCGCAGGGCAGCAGGGCGCGCAGGGCTTCCAGCAGGCGGCGGTAACGCTCGCCCTCGGGCAGTTCCCGAGACAGGTCGGTCACCAGGGGCAGCAGGGTCATGAGTAGGGATTTTGCAGTCATAAGGACTCCATGTTGTCCTAATGACTATAAATGCATAAGTGTCTTTATGACCATATATATTTCAAGTTATTGATTTATAAGGATTTAATTTCTGGCATGAAAACTGATTAGACAAGGGCAACCTGCAAGCAGTCAAAAAGTCCAGGAGTTGTCCCTATGCTAAGCGTTCAAGATCGCGCCATCATCAAATCCACTGTGCCCCTGCTGGAAAGCGGTGGCGAAGCCCTGATTACCCATTTCTACCGGATGATGCTCTCCGAGTACCCCGAGGTGCGTCCGCTGTTCAACCAGGCACACCAGGCCAGCGGTGATCAGCCCCGGGCCCTGGCCAACGGCGTACTGATGTATGCCCGGCATATCGACCAGTTGGATCAACTGGGGGATCTGGTGGCCAAGATCATCAACAAGCATGTGGCCCTGCAGATCCTGCCGGAGCATTACCCCATTGTCGGCACCTGCCTGTTGCGGGCCATTTCGCAGGTGCTGGGCAGCGAGATCGCCACTCCTGAAGTGATCAATGCCTGGGGCGCGGCTTACAACCAGCTGGCGGATATCCTGATCGGCGCCGAGTCGGCCATCTACGACGAGAAGGCCCAGGCCCCCGGTGGCTGGCGTGGCGCGCGGGAATTCAAATTGGTGGATAAGGTCGAGGAAAGTGCGGAAATCACCTCCTTCTATTTCGAACCATCGGACCAGGGGCCGATCCTCGCCGCCGAGCCTGGGCAGTACATTGGCTTGCAGCTCTTCATAGAGGGCGAGGAAGTGCGGCGCAATTATTCCCTGTCGGCGCTTTCCAGCCAGGGCCAGTACCGCATCAGTGTCAAGCGCGAGGCCGGAGGCTTGGCGTCCAATTACCTGCATGACCAGTGCCCGGTGGGCGCGCGCATCATGCTGTTTCCGCCGGCGGGTGAGTTCACCCTGGTGGCCAGCGACAAGCCCCTGGTGCTGATCAGCGGCGGGGTCGGTATCACCCCGACCCTGCCGATGCTGGAGGCAGCGCTGGCTACCGAACGCCCGGTGCATTTCATCCACTGTGCACGCAACGGTCAAGTGCACGCGTTCCGTCACTGGGTCGACGAGTTGGCGCAACGTTATCCACAGCTCAAGCGTTTCTACTGCTATGCCGAGGACGACGGCGTCAGCCCCGCGGCGGACAAACTGGGGCTGCTGACCCGGGAGCAGTTGGCCGACTGGTTGCCGGAGCAGCGTGACCTGGATGCCTATTTCCTCGGTCCCAAGGGGTTCATGGCGGCCATCAAGCGCCACCTGAAGGCCCTGGGCATCCCCGAGCAACAAAGTCGCTATGAGTTCTTCGGCCCGGCGGCGGCCCTGGAGTAACCCTGTCACCGGCTCCTGCCTGCAGGAGCCGGCTTGCCGGTGCATCCGTCGGTGACCCAAGTGCTATCGGCACCGATGCCTTCGCTGGCAAGCCAGCTCCTACACAAGCCAGCTCCTACAAACGTCAGCCCTGCAATGGGGCAGGGCTGTTAATCCGTGCTTAACCTGCCTGTCGTTAATTCCCCTCGATGCTGGCATGGCAGTGCCATGCCGGCCCTTTCATTGTGCGTCCTCCAGGCCCGTAAACCTTGGGGTGTTGCCTTCGATGCAATGCATTCAAAGGTCATGATCAGCGTGTAGACTTCCGGGCACCCGATGGCAATCAGATCAACTTCGCAATTCAACCGCGGGCTGCCGTGACCAGCACTGGCGGCCCGGTTGGACAGACAACAGAAAAAAGGAATAGGGATGAGTGACGACAGACTGCGTTTGGGACGTGAACGGCGCTTCCTGGTGCTGCTGGGGGTTATCTGCCTGGCACTGATCGGCGGGGCCCTGTACATGCAGGTGGTATTGGGCGAGGCGCCTTGTCCGCTGTGCATCCTGCAGCGCTACGCCTTGCTGCTGATTGCACTGTTCGCTTTCATCGGCGCAGCCCTGAGCTCGCGACGGGGCATCACCATCATGGAGGCCCTGGTGGTCATCAGTGCCATCGCCGGCGCGGGAGTCGCCGGGCACCATGTGTACACCCAGTTCTATCCGGCGGTGAGCTGCGGCATTGACGTGCTGCAGCCGATTGTCGACAGCCTGCCCTTGGCGACGATCTTTCCCCTGGGCTTTCAGGTAGATGGCTTCTGCTCCACGCCATATCCGCCGATTCTTGGGCTGTCCCTGGCCCAGTGGGCACTGCTGGCGTTCGTGCTGACGGTGATCCTGGTGCCGCTGGGCATTGTCCGCAATCGCAAGAAAACCTACTGATCCACCCGGAAAAGCCCCGGTCTCCCAACAGAGGCCGGGGCTTTTTCATGCCGTTCATTCGACACCTGAAAAGTCCGTGATTTGCGGCAAGTCGGGGTGCGGCAAAAGTGCGACATGTTGTCACACTGTCGCAGTCGCAGAGGGGCGATCGGGGGCTTGCAACAGACTGCATTCCGAGCAACTGGTTCCATGCAAGTCTGTCAGTTTGTGTAAGCCGCGCTGTTGGGGAAAACCCATAGCCTGCTATCTATACAATTCTTCACAGACCCCGTTTTACAAGGGGTGAAGCCATATGAAAGACGGCTTTCAGGGGCGGGCGGAGGCCCGGTAGCCGGGCGCTGTGGAGTCCTTTTTGGGGCTTTTTGTTGATAATGAAAATCGTTATGATTGCGATCCTTCGCAACAATCATGAGCGATTGTTGCGCTCAGCGATAAAAATTATTTCGGGATAAGACATGGTTTATAAAACGCGACATATCTACAATCGCCCGCACTGAATTTCCGACGCTGCTCATCCCTGAGCACACGAGGACGGTCGAGGGGCGGATAGAGCGCTCCATGCGACTGCGGGTGTCGGCGCCTTCCAAACTTCCGCACCAAATGGAATTGGTCTGTAACAAGGCCTTTGACCACGAGATCGAATAAGAACCACTGCTAGCCCGGGATGTGTCGTTGAGCGTTTAACCCAACGGGCAGGCCCTTATTCAATTGAAGAAAAATGCCAACCCTTGGCAGGGTGAAGTGTTGGCGATCAAAACCCAACTGCATTGCGCAAGCTGCTTTAGAGGTCGTGAGATGAGTAAAAACAGGTACCCCAGATTACTAGGCTTATTGCCGCTGCTCGGCATGTTGATGCTGGGAGGCTGCAAATGGACCTTGCTCGATCCTAAGGGTCAGGTCGGTCTGGATGAACGAAACCTGATCATCACGGCAACCATTCTGATGCTGCTGGTGGTTGTGCCGGTCATCATCATGACCTTCGCCTTCGCCTGGAAATACCGCGCCTCGAACAAGGACGCGACCTACGCGCCGAAGTGGTCCCACTCCACCAAGATCGAAATTGCGGTGTGGCTGGTTCCGGTGCTGATCATCATTGCCCTGGGTTATGTCACCTACAAGTCGACCCACGCCCTGGACCCTTACCGTCCGCTGGAATCCGACGCCAAGCCGGTCACCATCGAAGTGGTCGCCATGGACTGGAAGTGGCTGTTCATCTATCCCGACCAAGGGATCGCCACCGTCAACAAGATCGTTTTCCCGGCCCATACCCCGGTGAACTTCCGCGTGACCTCCGACACCGTGATGAACTCGTTCTTCATCCCGGGCCTGGGCGGCCAGATCTACGCGATGGCGGGCATGACCACCAAGCTGCACTTGATTGCCAACCAGAACACCGAACTTGAAGGTATCTCCGCCAACTACAGCGGCGCGGGCTTTACCGGCATGAAATTCAAAGCGATCGCAACCAGTCAGGAAGATTTCGACGCCTGGGTAAACGAAGTCAAGAAGGCACCTAAACAGCTGGACACCGCTGAATACGAAGCCCTTTCCAAGGCGAGCCAGAACAATCCTGTAGAGCTCTACTCCGCGTACGCGCCGAACCTGTTCCAGACCATCATCGACAAGTATGAAGGCATGAAACCGGGCAAGCCGCTCAAGCACGAGAAGAAAGAAAAGGAAGTGGCCGCAACCGAAGGGATGGACGTGAGTTCGCATTCAGCTGCCGGGGCAGAGGAGTAAACGATGTTTGGTAAATTAAGTCTGGAAGCGATTCCGTTCCACGAGCCGATTGTCATGGTGACCATTGCCATGATCGCGCTCGGTGGTCTGGCGCTGTTCGCGGCAATCACCTACTTCAAGAAGTGGACTTACCTGTGGACCGAGTGGCTGACGTCCGTCGACCACAAGAAAATCGGTGTGATGTACATCATCGTCGCCATGGTCATGCTGCTGCGTGGCTTCGCTGACGCCATCATGATGCGTACCCAGTTGGCCATGGCCACCGAGGGTTCGCCTGGCTACCTGCCACCTGAACACTATGACCAGATCTTCACCGCCCACGGTGTGATCATGATCATCTTCATGGCGATGCCATTCTTCACCGGCCTGATGAACCTTGTCGTGCCGCTGCAGATCGGCGCGCGTGACGTGGCCTATCCGTTCCTCAACTCCCTGAGCTTCTGGCTGCTGGTATCGGGCGTGGTGCTGATCAACCTGTCCCTGGGCGTTGGTGAATTCGCCAAGACCGGCTGGGTTGCCTATCCGCCGCTGTCGGGCTTGCAATACAGTCCGGGCGTGGGTGTGGACTACTACATCTGGGCGCTACAGCTATCGGGTCTGGGGACAACGCTGACGGGGGTCAACTTCCTGGCCACCGTGCTGAAAATGCGTACCCCGGGCATGAAGATGATGGACATGCCGATCTTCACCTGGACCTGCACCTGGGCCAACGTGCTGATCGTGGCTTCGTTCCCGATCCTCACTGCTACCCTGGCACTGCTGACGCTTGACCGTTACATGGATTTCCACATTTTCACCAATGAACTTGGTGGCAATCCGATGATGTACGTGAACCTGTTCTGGGCTTGGGGTCACCCCGAGGTGTACATCCTGATCCTGCCGGCGTTCGGTATCTTCTCCGAAGTCATCTCGACCTTCTCGGGCAAGCGCCTGTTCGGCCACCACTCGATGATCTACGCTTCCGGCGCGATCTCGATCCTGGGCTTCATGGTTTGGCTGCACCACTTCTTCACCATGGGTTCGGGTGCCAGCGTCAACGCCTTCTTCGGCCTGGCAACCATGCTGATCTCGATCCCGACGGGGGTGAAGCTATTCAACTGGCTGTTCACCATCTACCACGGCCGTCTGCGCATCACCAGCCAGGTTCTGTGGACCCTGGGCTTCATGGTGACCTTCGCCATCGGCGGCATGACCGGCGTACTGCTGGCCATCCCGGGGGCGGACTTCGTCCTGCACAACAGCCTGTTCGTGATCGCTCACTTCCACAACGTGATCATCGGCGGCGCGGTATTCGGCTACATCGCCGGCTTCAGCTTCTACTTCCCGAAAGCCTTCGGCTTCAAGCTGCATGAAGGTTGGGGCAAGGCAGCATTCTGGTTCTGGATCTCGGGCTTCTTCGTCGCCTTCATGCCGCTCTATGCACTGGGCTTCATGGGCATGACCCGTCGTCTGAACGCCACTACCAACCCTGAGTGGGTGCCGTACCTGTACGTCGCCATGGTGGGTGCACTGATGATCGCTGTGGGTATCGCCTGCCAGCTGATCCAGCTGTATGTCAGTGTGCGTGACCGCAAGCAGAACATGTGTGTCTCCGGCGACCCATGGAACGCCCACACCCTGGAATGGTCGACCTCGTCGCCACCGCCGTTCTACAACTTCGCTGTACTGCCGAAAGCCGAAGGCATCGACCCGTTCACCGAAGCCAAGGAAGACGGCACTGCCTACGCGAAGCCAGGCCGCTATCAGCCGATCCACATGCCCAACAACACCGCTACCGGTGTGGTCATGGGGGCACTGCTGACCGTATTCGGTTTCGCCATGATCTGGCACATCTGGTGGCTGGCCATCGCAAGCCTGGCCGGCACCGTGATCTATTTCGCGATCCACGCTGCCCGTGATGATCAAGGCTACATGGTGCCGGTCGAGACGATCGAACGCATCGAAGCCGAGCAGCACAAGCGTCTGGTATCGGAGAACAAGATCCCGGCTACCCGTGTTGAAACCTCGTTGGAACAGGCTTAATCCATGTCGAACTTAGTGACCAATGCTGGACACGCCCATGTCGATGACCATGGGCACGATGACCATCACCACGACTCGGGCGAGATGACCGTATTCGGTTTCTGGCTCTACCTGATGACCGACTGCATTCTGTTTGCGTCGATCTTCGCGGTATACGCGGTACTGGTTAATAACGTAGCGGGTGGCCCATCGGGCCACGACATCTTCGAACTGCCTTACGTACTGGGCGAAACCGCTCTGCTGCTGTTCAGTTCGATCACCTACGGCTTCGCCATGCTGGCGTTCTTCCGGGGTAACAAGAAGCAGGTACTGGGCTGGCTGGGCATGACGTTCCTGTTCGGCCTGGGCTTCATCGGCATGGAGATCAACGAGTTCCACCTGCTGATCTCCGAAGGCTACGGCCCTAGCCGTTCCGGCTTCCTGTCCGGCTTCTTCACCCTGGTTGGTACCCACGGTCTGCACGTGACCAGCGGTCTGATCTGGATGGCGATCATGATGTATCAGGTGCAGAAAAACGGCCTGACGGCGACCAACAAGACCCGTCTGAGCTGCCTGAGCCTGTTCTGGCACTTCCTGGACGTGGTGTGGATCTGCGTATTCACCGTTGTTTACCTGATGGGGACTATGTAAATGGCCAACACACACTCCCACGACGAAGCCGGTCACGGCAGCGTCAAGTCCTACGCCATCGGCTTCATCCTGTCGGTCATCCTGACACTGATCCCGTTCGGCCTGGTGATGTACCCGTCGCTGCCTAAAGACGTGACCCTGTGGATCGTCCTGGCATTCGCAGTGATCCAGGTGCTGGTACACCTGGTGTACTTCCTGCACCTGGACCGTTCCGCGGCACAGCGCAACAACGTGGTGGCGTTCATCTTCGCCGCGTTGGTCATTGTTCTGCTGGTTGGTCTGTCGTTGTGGATCATGTTCAGCATCCACACCGTCATGATGGCCAAGTGAGGTAAACCCGATGTCGCTCAAGCACTTTATCCAAATCACCAAACCGGGGATCATTTTCGGTAACGTGCTTTCTGTGGCAGGCGGGTTTTTCCTGGCCTCGAAAGGGCATGTCGATCTGGCCATTTTCCTGGCCGCCATGATCGGCACCTCGCTGGTGGTAGCGTCCGGTTGCGTGTTCAACAACTGCATCGACCGTGACATCGACCTGAAGATGGAGCGCACCAAGAACCGCGTGCTGGTCCAGGGCTTGATCTCCCTGGAAGCGGCCCTGGTCTATGCCTCCATCCTCGGTGTCGCCGGCGTCGCCCTGCTGTACTACGTGGCCAACCCGTTGGCTGCGTTGTTCGCGGTAATCGGCTTTGTCATCTACGTCGGTCTCTACAGCCTGTACCTCAAGCGCAAGTCGGTTCACGGCACGCTGGTGGGCAGTCTGTCCGGGGCCATGCCGCCGGTGATCGGTTATGTGGCTGTGAGCAACAGCTTTGACATGGCCGCATTGACCCTGCTGGTGATGTTCAGCCTGTGGCAGATGCCGCATTCCTACGCCATCGCGATCTTCCGCTTCAACGATTACTTGGCCGCATCGATTCCGGTGCTGCCCGTGAAGCGTGGCATTCGCGTGGCCAAGAAGCACATCCTGCTCTACATCCTGGCATTCCTGGTGGCGACCCTGATGCTGACCTTCAGCGGTTACGCCGGCATGAGCTACCTGGCGGTAGCGGCGGCGATGGGCATGTACTGGTTGTACATGGCCTGGACCGGCTACAAGGCAGTGGATGACACTGTGTGGGCGCGCAAGCTCTTCGTGTTCTCGATCTTCACCATCACCGCCCTGAGCGTGATGATGTCGGTGGATTTCAAGGCCCCGACCGAGCTCTTGCTGACCTACGCACACTAAGCTGTCCAGGCCACAGAAAAGCCCCGCCTTCGAGAGAAGCGCGGGGCTTTTTTATACCGCTCGGGGGGACCGTCACATCATTTAAAGCTTTTCGGCCCGATGACTTTGCATGGCCGGGTAAAATGCCTCGTTCGTGGATGAACCTGAGTGGATGTAATGGAAAGCCGTATCGAAATATACGATTCGCAGGCGCGTTATGGCGTTATCAGTCGCGGATTGCACTGGGTCATGGCATTGGCCTTTGTCTGGATCTACAGCACCACCGGTGCACATTACCTGCTGGCCGAATCGGCATTGGATGAATTTCTCTGGCCGACCCACAAGCAAGTGGGGCTGCTGTTGATGGGCCTGTTGCTGGTGCGTGTGCTCTGGAGCCTGTTGAACCGTCATCGCCGGCCGCCGAGCCTGAACTTCGCCGCGCGTCTGGGGCACGGGTTGCTGTATGTCGGCATGTTCGCCATTCCGTTTCTCGGACTGCTGCGTCAGTACGGATCGGGGCGGGCATTTTCCGCCTTTGGCCTGCCGGTGATGAGCGGCTTCGAGGGGGCGAAAATCCAGTGGATGACCGACCTGGGCAACAACTTCCACAGCTTGCTGGGCTGGACCTTGCTGGTACTGATCGTGGGCCATGTCGCGGCGGTGATCCTGCACTGTGTCAAAGGCCAGGCGCATATCCTGCGGCGCATGGCCGGTAGCAGCCCCTCGGCTTGATTTTTTGTCCTAGACAAAAAAGCCCCGCCTTCGAGAGAAGTGCGGGGTATTTTATTCAGAGCCCGTCAATGGGCCGTTTAACTCATGAAATGACTCTACTTATGCAGGAAGCAGAATGATGAAGAAAATAGCCGTCGTCGTTTTTAGTGGCGGGCAGGACTCGACAACCTGTTTGATCCACGCATTGCCGCTTTATGACGAGGTGCATTGCATTACGTTTGACTATGGTCAGCGGCACCACGCAGAGATAGAAACGGCGCAGCGGCTTGCAAAACAACTGGGAGCGACAGTTCACAAGGTGCTGGATGCTTCGCTGCTGAACGAGTTGGCAATCAGCAGTCTCACTCGGGACAATATCCCGGTGCCGACGGTGAACAGTTCAGGTGAGAGCCTGCCCAGTACCTTTGTGCCGGGACGCAATATTCTGTTTTTAACCCTGGCATCCATTTATGCCTATCAGGTAAAAGCCGAGACTGTCATCACCGGTGTCTGTGAGACGGACTTCTCTGGTTATCCTGATTGTCGCGATGAGTTTGTAAAGGCCTTGAACAAGGCGCTGGAGCTGGGCATGGAGTACAAGCTGCAGCTTGAAACTCCACTGATGTGGCTGAACAAGGCAGAAACCTGGGCGTTGGCTGACTACCACAGCCAACTGGACCTGATTCGTGAACAAACACTGACTTGCTATAACGGGATCATGGGCAGTGGCTGCGCTAATTGCGATGCGTGCAATCTTCGCGCAAGAGGCTTGAACAGCTATCTGGAGAACAAGACAGAGGTCATGAATAGCTTGAAAGGCAAGTTGAGTCTCAGCTAAAGGCTTGATTGCTGGCCAATGGGATTCAACACTGCGTCTGGCTGTCAGATGAGTGTTGAATCCAATGCCTTGAGACAATCAGGCACTCTGTTGCTTGTTCTGGCCGTCCGGGATGTATCTCTTGAACAATGACCTGGCACCATAAGCTGGCAGGATGTTGAAGAAGGCAAAACATACTTTAATCGCGATTTGAACATAGATCATGTTCAGGATGTCGCTGTTTTGCATCGCTCCATAAAATGCGATGTAGCAAAATACAAAGCTGTCGATGATGACTGCAAACAAGGTGCTCAAAAATATTCGCAGAAATAGAAATCTGGAATTCGTCAGCTCTTTTATCTTGCACAACAAGTATGAATTTATATTCTCAGAAACAAGGAAAGAGACGGAGGAGGCTACCAATACAGACGACACATGAATGATGACGTCATTGTAGGGCGTGTCGAGTTTCCAGCCCGGTAGTCCGGGGAGAAAGGTCGATCCATAGAGCAGGATGATAATCATGGCGTTGCTTGCAAAGGCGAACAAAATGGCTCTTCTTGCAAGCCTAAGCCCGAAGTTTTCGTTCAGCAAGTCAACGATTAAAAATGTCAGAGGATAGAGGAAGGTGCCTGGAGTGATAATGATATCGAGCGTCTCCAGATAAATCGGCTTGGTCGCAGCAATACTGGTGAAAATGTAGAACGTAAAGAGCAGCAGGTTCAGGATGATGTAAATCATCCATGAGTTCTCGTGTCGGTCGTTCAGGTCGTACGCAGTCAGTGCCCCTCCTTGGGAATAGAATTTCTTGTAAAGATTTTTGATTTCCATTTTATTTAGATTGTCCATTATTTCGCTGTTCAGCACTTCACTTAACTTGATTCTGATGACCTTGCCTGTGGCGATAATCATGATTACGGCCAGGCTTTTGTTATTTTCAAACCCCAGTAACTTGTACTTGCTGTTCTCGGCTTCTGCTTCATAGGCTGTCATTGAATCGCTCCTCGATGATGTCGCCTACTACAGATAGGCGATCGGTATCGGAGTACGGGCCATTGATGATGAGCAGCTTCTTTGTCAGCCTGTCGTAAACCAGCTTCTCTTTATCGTCAGTCGAGGATCCCTTTTGTACGATCAGGAGATCGCCAGGTTCATTCAAGCCATTGATTGCATGCTCCAGCAACACCGCTATCAAGTTGTAGGATGTGCCGAAGTAATAGGTCAATGGGTAAAGCGTGGCCAGTTCACCGATCCGTCTATCCATATTGGCTATCAGCAAACTCTCCTTGATGATCGGTACGGCAGCCGGATTCATGTTGCCTTGAGGGGAGATACTGCTCTCGATGATCTCCTTCTCTTCAAAGTCGATGGTTTCGATCTCTTCATAGGAAACGCCGAAGAAATCGGAAATCTTTCGAATGGTGGACTGCTGTACATTGGTTACCTTACCTTCCAGAATATTATAAATAGTTGTTCTGGTCAGGCCGCTGGCATTGCACAAAGACAGTTGCGTCTCACCGCGACTTTTTATCAGGTATTTAATGTTGCTCTTTAAATACTCTGTTCTTTCTCTTCTGTGCATCAAATGCTCACCATTTCCTTATAGTCGCCACATATTGATTTTTATAGCGGTCGTGCCGTACTTGATGTTCGGCACCAGTGACTGGGTTACTGCAGCAGATTTTTTTCAGACTTTTTACGGATATGTACCAACTTGCTAGTGCTCCTTTAGTCAGCTGCATCCGTCCAGGGATACTTCGCCGTCGGTATTGAGGGCGTTGGAATCGTGGAAGGGGCCGATTCCGGGGGGGACGCCGCAATGGACAAGTGTTGCATGCGCCAGCCATCACAATAAAGCCCCTCAGGACTGTAGTGATGGCCCTTCGCCGGCCAAGACCCCACAGCGAGGCAAGGCGGGTGTCCTTTCGTCTTAAAAAAAGAATCATTTAATTTGGAAAATGTTTAATTCTTTGATTAATCCTGTTGTGCCTTATACAGTCTGGACCAAGGCTTGGATGAGCCTGATCCGCATAAACGAACGTGAAACTCAGGAAGCGTGCTGTCGTTCGTGGCGCGCAATACACAAGGAAGGGACACAGAATAATGGCAGCTGATACTGAACCACTCAGGACCCAGGCCGACCTGCTGCGACGAGGCTTGGCCGATCTGCGTACTGAAGACGCCGAACTGGCAAGCATCCTGGACGCGGAAGTCACGCGCCAACACTGCACACTGTCCTTGGGTTCATCGTCCTGCGCGGCCGGCCCACGGACCTTGGCGGCTTCGGCATCGGCGTTGCTCAACGTCACCGTAGAGGGCACTCCAGGCCGGCGTCATCACGCCGGGTGCGAGAACGCCGATCGGGTTGAATCCCTGGCGATTCGTCGGGCCCAGGAACTGTTCGCTGCCCAATATGCCGGTGTGCAGTCGCACTCGGCCTCCAATGCCAACTACCAAGTGCTCACAGCCCTGGCCGAGCCAGGGGATACGATCCTCAGCATGGCCCTCGATCATGGCGGGCACCTCACCCACAGTAGCGCTCTCGCCTTCACGGGGGCCAACTACAAGGCGATTCGTTACGGCACCACATCCCAGGGCGTCATTGACTACGATGAGGTGCGCAAGCTGGCGCTCGCCCATCGTCCGCGCATCATCATCTGCGGTGCGACTGCCTATTCGCGGGC
Organism: Pseudomonas sp. E1BtOHC1; assembly: GCF_058744285.1. NCBI lineage: Bacteria > Pseudomonadati > Pseudomonadota > Gammaproteobacteria > Pseudomonadales > Pseudomonadaceae > Pseudomonas > Pseudomonas sp. E1BtOHC1. The sequence continues at coordinate 6,582,908 of NZ_CP196023.1, read as the reverse complement.
CCTGGATTTTCAGCGATTCCGTGCAATCGCCGATGAAGCCGGGGCGATCCTGCTCGCGGACATTTCACATATCGCCGGTCTGGTGGCCACGGGGCGGCATCCAAGCCCCATCGACGCGGCACACGTCACTACGACCTGCACCCACAAGCAGCTCGCGGGGCCGCGCGGAGGCCTGATTCTGTCGGGGCGCGATGCGGACACCAAGGTTCCCGGCTTGAGGTCAACTTTCCGCGTTGTCCTCGACCAAGCCGTATTCCCGGGAATACAGGGGGCACCGGCGGTCAACATGATTGCGGCCAAGGCAGCCGCGCTGGGTTATGCCATGTCTCCCCGATTCGATGCCTGCATGGGCCGGGTTCGGAGCACCGCGGATGAAATGGCCAGCGCGTTCATGGCCCAGACCTATGAGGTCGTGGGCGACGGGACGGAGAACCACACGATTCTGCTTCAGTTGCGAGGGGGCATCACCGGCTCCATTGCTGAGTCGGCATTGGAGGCGTGCGGCATCATCGTGAACAAAAAACGCGCGCCGGGGGAAACCCGATCGTCCTTTGTCGGTGATGGTTTGTGCATCGGCGCCGGTTCTATCGCCCAACGCCACATCGATTCCCAAGGGTGCCGCCAGGTCGTCGATCTGGTTTGCCGGATCCTGGACAAGGTGGCGCCCCTCGGCGAGCACAAGTACAGCCTCGCGCCGGCGTTGCAGGAGATGTTCCGTCTAGAGGTGGAGGCGTTGTGCTTGCGGTATCCCATTGCGGATTATCGGGATAGCTGAGGAGCAGGCCAAAAAAAGCCCCGACTTCAGGTTGAAGCGCGGGGCTTTTTTTGGCCGTTCAGGCAGGGCTGGCGGCTTCGCGAGCAAGCTCGCTACAGGGCCGGGTTACAGCTGTTGTTGCGCGCTGTAGCCGGCAAATGCGGTCTGCTGTTGGATCGCGGTGACGATGTTCTTGCGGGTCGCTTGCTGTTCGTTGCCGTTGCTGTCGAGGAAGGTCTCGCTTTCCAGCTCCGCCTCGTCGCCTTCACCCACAAAGCTGAAGCCGAGAAACTCAAAGGCTTCACGGTCGACGTTGGCCTTGGAGCGCGGGCGCATCGGCAGGGTGACGCTGATGCCGTCCTTGCTGATGGCAAACACTTCCATTTCCTTCTTCGGCCGTGCCTTGCTCTTGCCGCCGCTGGGGTTGCTGATGGCCTGGTGAGTCTGGTTCAGCACTTTCAGGGCCAGGCCGTAGACCAGCTCCTGGAAGTCCGGGTCGTCCTTGTAGCTGGAGAGGATCCGGCTGATGGGGAATTTCTTGCTCAGGTCTTCCAGGGCGGCCAGGTCGGCGGCCTCGGCGTCTTTGAGTTGCTTGAGCTGGCCCATGAGTTCATAGGCAGTGTCGTCGTCAAAGCGGTCGTGGGCCTGGCGAATCGCAGCACGCAGTTCGCGAATCTGGTCACTTTCTTTCGAGCTGTGGAAGGCGTCGAGCACCATCTCGCTGATGGTCTTGGCCTGGGACACGTGCTGGGAAAGATGAATGGCGTTTTCGTATTCGGCCTTGTTGGACAGGGCGATCACGGATTCTTCGGTGTTGGAATCAGGCATTGAACATCCACTACTTGGTTTAACAGGTTTGAGGCGCGAAAGGCCCAGGGGGATTTTCGGGGGCGCCTAATCTATTGGACCCGGGGCCTATTGTCACGGACCAAGCGACCAGCCAACCGCGCTGTCCCTAAAGACCGGCATTTGCGAGGAAGATTCCCCAGCGTCCGCCGCCGTTCTCCCGGCGCCTTCAGGCCTTGACCTGGAGGGTTAGCCAGTGGCGGTACAACTTCAGGGCCCGGCCGCAGAACAGACCCACGGTGAAGCCCGCCGCAGCGCCGCTGATGCTCAGCATCTGGACGCTGGCAACGTGCTCGGGGTGCACTGCGGTCTGATAGCCGATCCAGTATTTAACCGCGAAGAACAGTAGTGAGATGCCAAGGATCTTCAGGGTGCCGGGAACCAGAATGGCCTCGCCGCCCGACTCCAGTATCACCCCGGCGCTGGAAAACAGCAGCATGGCCAGCAGGCTGCCCAACACGGCACCACCGATCCAGGCTCCCAGTGCGAGTAACGGGTGCAGGCCAAGGTTCACTGACCACAGCGACCAGATCAGCAGAATCACCGGGGCAATCATCAGCGAGCGGCGACTCTCACGGGTGGTGGCTCTTGCGCGAAGGCCGTAATAACAGATCAGGGCGAAGACGGCGTACACCCAAAGGGGCGTGCCTTGGAGGATGTCGAGCATGTGCTGCGTCCTTGCTTCAGCGGAAAACGGGCGGCTCATGATGCGCCAGGCCCGTCGTGCCGTGAAGCTTCCCGGTGCTCGCCGTTTACATCACTTGGGTATCGCTGACCCCGGCCTCCAGTTCCTGGCGCAGATCGCTGCCCCGGCGAGCGATGAACACCAGCTGCGCGGCATTCTCGGTGGGCTGATCGGCCGCCAGGGTGAACTGGCTGCGGTTGCCCACATGCTGCAACCAATAGGGTTGTTCATTGCCTTCCAGGCGCACCAGGCCCTTGAGGCGCAGCAGGTCGGCGGGCAGGCGCGCCAGCCAGTCCCGCAGGGCCTTGGGTTGCAGCGGCCGCGAGCTTTTCCACACCCAGCTTTCGAACAACTGGTCGTGAGCCTGGGGCAGGGCCTTGAACAGCACCTCGGTGGAACGCACCGGCGGGGTCAGCAGCAACTCCGCCGGCAGCTCGGCTTGCACCGTATCGAACACCGGGGCGCGGCCGCCGAGGCTGGCGCGAATGCTCTGCAACTGCTCGGCACTCACCAGGTCGGCCTTGTTCAGCAGCACCCAGTCGGCGCAGGCCACCTGGGCCCGGGACAGCCGAGCCATTTCCCCTTCCAGTTCCTGGTAGCCGCTGGCGTCCACCAGGGTGATCACTGCGTCCAGGTGCAGGCGGTTGCGCAGTTGCGGGTAGCCGATGGTCTGCACGATGCGCTGCGGGTCGGAGACACCGCTGCACTCGATGACGATCCGTTCCAGGGCCGGGCGCAGCTTGGACAGGCTCACCAGCTGCGCCAGCAGGTCCTCCTGCACGGTGCAGCAGATGCAGCCGTTCTGCAGGCTGTACACCGCGTCGGTGACCTCGGCGATGATCGCCGCATCGATGTTCAGCTCACCGAAATCGTTGACGATCACTGCCAGTCGGCCGCTGTCGGCGCGCTGCACCATGCGGTTGAGCAGGGTGGTCTTGCCGGCGCCGAGAAAGCCGGCAACCACGGTCACTGGAATGCTCGGGGTGCTGTTCATTATTCCTTGCCCTCGATCACTGGCGGCAGGCCTTCCCAGACCGCTTGCAGCGGTGTGTCGCTGAAGGTGCCCTGGCGGTCGTAGACCAGTTGCCCTTCGACGAAGGTCAGTTGCACCTGGGTGTGGTGGATGTAGTTGCGCGCACCCTGGGCGAACAGGTCACGGTCGAGGACGATCAGGTCCGCCGACTTGCCGGTCTCCAGGCTGCCGGTCAGGTGTTCCAGGCCCATGGCATGGGCGCCGTTGAGGGTCGCCACTTGCAGGGCCTGTTCCAGGCTGATGGGATCGCCGAAGGTATCGGGTTCCTGGTTCCACGGGTTCTGCCGGGTAACCATGGTTTCCAGGGCCAGCCACGGGTCGATGGACGCCACCGGCCAGTCGGTGCCGAACACCGCGATGCCACCGGCTGCCAGTACGCCCTTGAAGTCATAGATGCGCTTGAGGCGCTCCTGGCCGTAGCCGGAGCGGGCACCGCTGGCGAATGGGGTCGGATACCAGGCCGCCGGGGAGAACTCGGCAATCACGTCCAGGCTCTGGAAGCGCTTGAGGTTGCCCGGGTGCAGCAGGGTACTGTGGGCGCATTGGTGACGGATACCGCTGTTGCCGTTGCGCCGACGGGCTTCGGCCACGGCGTCGAGGAACACGTCGGAGGCGCCGTCGCCGGTGCAGTGGGCGATCACTCGCAGGCCGCGCTTGTCCATGTCCACCACCATGTCGGTGATGTGTTCCGGGGTCAGGTTGAGCTTGCCGCGCCAGCTCGACTCTTCCGGCCAGGGCGTCAGCAGATAGGAAGACTTGGGCTCCACGGTGCCGTCGAAGTGGAACTTCACCGCGTTGGCGCTCAGGCGGGCGCTGCGATAGAAATGCCGTTCGCCGCTGAGCAGCTCCCAGCGCCGACGCACCGGGAAGATATCGTCCTGCCAACTGATGGCGGCTTCTACTCGCAGGGTCAGTTCGCCGGCATCGTCCAGTTCCTTGAGGGCCTGCAGACGGTTCTCGCAGACGTGCACGTACTTGGTGGCCGTGACCCCGCGCGAGGTCTGGAAGTGCACACCATCACGATAGGCGCGGCGCAGCACCGACACTGGGGTCGGCGGCATGGCGGCGTGGATCAGTGCGTAGGCGCCGTCGATCAGCAGGCCGTTGGGTTCGCCGGTGAGTTCATCGCGCTCCAGGTAACCGTTGCGCGGATCGCTGGTGTGACGGTCGATACCGGCCAGTTCCAGGGCCTTGGAGTTGACCATCATGGTCCCCCACATGCGATCCAGCAGGGCCACCGGGCGGTCTGGCATGACGCTGTCGAGCCACTCACGGCCCGGGGTCAGGCCGGCTTCGCGGAAGGTGTAGCGCACCCAGTACTGGCCGTAGATCCAGCCATCGCCGGGGTGGCTGTCGGCGTAGGCGTGGATCGCCGCGGTCAGCTGCTCCGGGGTCGGGTCTTCGATGCCTACATCCAGGTCGTCGGCGTAGCGCGGCGCCAGGGCCAGGTCCGGGTGAGTGTGCATGTCGTGCAGGCCGGGCATGCAGAAGGCCCCGTCCAGATCGTGCTGGCGGGTGTTGGGGCCGATCAGAGAGGCCAGGGAAGCGAGGCTGCCCACCGCGATCAGCTTGCCCTGGCGGATGGCCACGGCATCGGCCCAGGGCTGGGCCGGATCGAGGGTGTACATCCGGCCGTTGTGCAGCACCAGTTCGGCATATTGATCGACGGCGCTATGGGTGGAGTTGAATTGGTCGGAAGCGGTCACGGGGTCAACCTCTCAAGCAGGGGGCCCTTCAAAGGTGGGCAAAAAAGTAAGGCGCAGCAGTGTTCTTGTCAGAGGTACGAGGGCCGCGGGGCGGCCCGGGTAATGCGCTCAGCGGGTGGCGCCCAGGGTTTCGACAAAGCCGGCAATGCGTTGGCAGGCGTCCTTGAGCACGTCGTCGGCGACGGTGAAGGAGATCCGCACGAAGCCCTCGGCGCTGGCACCAAAGGCCTGGGCATCGAGCACCGAGACCCCGGTGGCGCGGAACAGCTGCCAGGCGAAATCCATGCTCGACAGCCCGGTGCGGCGCACGTCCACCAGCATGAACATCCCGGCTTCCGGCTCGCGGCAATCGAGCAACTGCACCGGCTTGAGCCCGGCCACCACCAAGTCGCGGCGACGGCGATAGACCTCGCGGGCACTGCCGATCACTTCTTCATCCAGCTCCAGGGCCTTGAGCGCGGCTTCCTGGATAAACCCGGGCAGGCCGTAGAGCATGCACAGCAGCAGGTTGTCCAGGTGCCCGACCAATGCCGGCGGGGCGATGACCCAGCCCACGCGCCAGCCGGTCATAGCGTGGGTTTTCGACAGGCTGTTGAGGATCACAGTGCGTTCGGCCATGCCCGGCATTGAGGCGATGCTCAGGTGTTCGCGGTCGTAGGTCAGTTGCCCGTAGACCTCATCGGAGATCACCCACAGGTCATGCTTGCGCGCCACCTCGGCCACGGCTTCCAGCTCCTCGCGGCTGTAGACGTTGCCGGTGGGGTTGCAGGGCGTAGCCAGGGCGATGCCGCGGGTTTTGTCGGTGAGCGCCGCTTCCAGGGCTGCCGCGGTCAGGCGAAAGCCGTTGGCCGCCGGTTGCTGGACGCAGGCGATCTTGGCCCCCGAGGCGTGGATGCAGGCCTCATAGGTCAGGTACATGGGTTCCGGCACCAGCACTTCGTCGCCACTGCTGAACAGGCACAGCGACGTGGCGAACAGGCCGTTCTGGGCGCCAGCCACCAGGGCCACGTTGTCGGCGCTGACGTCGATACCCAGCAGGCGCCGCTGTTTGGCGGCGATGGCCTCACGCAGGGCCGGGCGGCCAAGGACGTGGGTGTAATGGGTGTCGCCCTGCTCCAGGGCAGCGCTGGCAGCGGCACTGATGCGTGCATCGGTGGCGAAGTCCGGATCACCGACGCTGAGGACGATCACATCCTCGCCGCGACCCCGGGCCTCGATGGCTGCGTAGTGAATATCCCAGGCGCTGACGGATTCGCCGCTGATGCGCTGAACGAAAGGTGAGTAACGCATGCTGTTCTCCTCACGGGCCTCGTTGCCCGCGCAATAAATGGGTTCAGGCCTGACGCTGCGGCCGCTGATTCTGAGAAGCGGTGCCCAAGCGTGCGCACAGATGTTCGATGACAAAGGCCAGGACGATGTAGATCAGCGCCACCGCCAGCAGCGGCTCGTAGACCTTCAGGGTCTGGGCGCGTACCAGGTTGGCCGCGCCGAGCAAATCAGTGACCGCCACGGTGGACGCCAGCGCAGTGGCCTTGAGCAACAGCACGCATTCCCCCACCAGGGTCGGGCGCACCAGTTCCAGGGCCCGGGGCAGCCAGACCCGGCGCAGGGTCAGCCAGTGACCCATGCCATAGGCACGGGCCGCTTCCAGCTCGCCCCGGGGCACGGCCCGCAGGCCGCCGCGTAGTACTTCGCCGACATAGGCGCCGACGCTCAGGGTCAGGGCCAGGGCGACATACCAGAAACCTTCGCGCAGGTAGGGCCAGAGAAAGCTGCCGCGAATCGGCGGGTAGGCGGCGAACAGGCTGCCTACCCCGTAATAGAGGATGTAGATCTGCACCAGCAGCGGCGTACCGCGGAACACACTGATATAGAACTGCATCGGCGCGCGAATCAGAGGGTTGCGCGACACCCGGCCCAGGCCCACCACTACTGCCAGGGCAAAGCCGCAGATTCCGCTCAGCAGCAGGAGCTTGAGGGTGATACCCAGGCCGCGCAGCAGCTCGCTGGAAAAACCGTTGATCCAGGAAAAGTCCATCCGAGTCTCCTAGTGCTGGGGCAGCCAGCGGTTGGTGCGTCGTTCGAGCACGCGGAACACGCTGCCGGACACCAGGGTGATGACGAAGTAGAAAGCCGCGACCGCGAGGTAGAACACCAGGTAATGCTTGGTGGAACCCGCCGCCTGCTTGCCTACTGAAAGCAGTTCGCTGTAGCCGACAATGCTGATCAGCGCACTGTCCTTGACCAGTACCAGCCACAGGTTCGACAGCCCGGCCATGGCGTAGGGCAGCATGCTCGGCAGCAGGATGCGCCGCACCAGCAGCCAGCGCTCGATGCCGTAGGCGCGCGCCGCTTCGATCTGGCCGTGGGGAATGGCCTGGATCGCGCCACGGATGATCTCCGCCGAATAGGCGCCCTGGACAATGCCCAGCACCAGAACCGCAGCGATAAAGCCGTTGACCGTGACACTCGGACGGTCCATGGCGGCCATGGCCATGTTCAACAGGTCGGTACCGGCGTAGTAGAGGAGCAGGATCAGCAGCAGCTCGGGCATGGCCCGGTACAGGGTGGTGTAGACGTTGGCCAGCTTCACCAGCCAGCGCGGCCCCTTGAGCTTGATCATCGCCACCAGCAAGCCGATGCCCAGGCCGAGGACGAAGGCCCCGGCGGAAATCTGCAGGGACACCAGCGCGCCCTGGGCCAGGGCACCGAGCCAGCCGTCGGCGACGAACAGTTGGGAAAGGTCGGACAGAGAAATCATGACGTATCCAGTCAACGCCGGCGGCCCGCCGCAGCGGGCTCGCCGGACGGCTTAGTTGGCAGAAATGTCGACGCTGAAGTAGCGGCTGCGGATCTTGTCGTAAGTGCCGTCAGCCTTGAGCGAAGCCAGGGCGGTGTTGATCCGCTGCTGCAGGGCGCTGTCGCCCTTGCGCAGGCCGACGCCGATGCCCGAGCCGAACAGCGGGTCTTTCGGCGCCAGGCCCTTGTCCGCCAGACCGGCACCGGCCGCGGTCTTGAGGATCGGCTCGATGGTCAGGGCATCGGCCAGCATTACGTCGATGCGCCCGCTCTGCAGGTCGGCGATCATGTCGTCCTGGGTGGTGTAGTAGCGCAGGGTCGAGGTCTTGCCGTAGTAGGTCTTGGCGAAGGTGGCGTTGGACGTGGAACCCTGCACGCCGATCAGCTTGCCCTTGAGGCCTTCGGGGGTGGTCGCAAGCTCCAGGCTCTGGTCGGCGACCCACATGGCCGGGGTCTGGTAGTAGGGCGCGGAGAAATCGATGACCTTTTCGCGTTCATCGGTGATGCTCAGGGAATTGAGGATGGCGTCGATCTGGCTCGATTGCAGGGCCGGAATCAAGCCGTCCCAGGCCACCTCCTTGAGCGGGCACTGGGCCTGCATGCGTTCGCACAGCGCCTTGATCAGCTCCGGTTCGAAGCCGCTCCAGTCACCGTTACCGCTTTTCATCGAGAACGGCGGGTAGGGTTCCAGGGCGATGCCGAAGACGATCTTGTCGGCGGCCACGGCGTGGCTGGCCAGTGCACTGAACAGGCAACCGGTGGCAAGCACCTTGAGCAGGTTTTTCATGGCTTTACCCTTTATCGAAGTTGTTGTTTTCAAGGATTGAAGCGGGACGTCAGACGCGGTTTTCCTGAGCCATGACGAATTGCCGGCAGCGTTCGCTGACCGGGTCGAGGAACACTTGCTGCGGCGGGCCTTCCTCTTCCACCAACCCCTGGTGGAGGAACATCACCTTGCTCGACACATCCCGGGCGAAGGCCATCTCGTGGGTCACCAGGATCATGGTCCGGCCTTCCTCGGCGATGCCTTGGATAACCTTGAGTACTTCGCCCACCAGTTCCGGGTCCAGGGCCGAGGTCGGTTCGTCCATCAACAGCACCTGGGGGCGCATGGCCAGGGCCCGGGCGATGGCCACCCGTTGCTGCTGGCCACCGGAGAGAAAGGAGGGGAAAGCGTCACGCTTGTTGGCCAGGCCGACTTTTTCCAGCAGGTGCTCGGCGTGGGCGATGGCGTCCTTGCGGTCTTCACCGAGGACATACACCGGCGCCTCGATGACGTTTTCCAGCACGGTGCGATGGGGCCACAAGTTGAAACTCTGAAACACCATGCTCAGTTGAGTGCGCAGGCGTGCAACCTGGGCCGGGTCGGCGACCTGGGGATTGCCGGCGCGATCGGTCTTGATGCGCACCTCTTCGCCATTGATGCGCAAGCTGCCGCTGCAGGGAATCTCCAGCAGATTGATGCAGCGCAGCAGGGTGCTTTTGCCCGAGCCGCTGGAACCGATCAGCGAGACCACTTCGCCTTCATTGGCGCGCAGGGCAATGCCCTTGAGCACGTGGTGGTCGGCGTAGCTCTTGTGCAAGTCATCGATCGCCACCACGGGATTGACGGAGTTGGGCTGCGATTGCAAGGGTCGACCCTCTTGTTATTGTGCGATGGCCGGGCAGTACACGGCACAGGGTAGGACTGGAGAATTAGCCATCGATGGCCTGGGGTCAATCGAGCATTTTTAGCCGGACCCGGTAATTTTTTTCAGCAATGGACGTTTTTTTCGGCGACCGACAAGGCTATTGCCGGATCGCGTTTGCAGCTATGGTGCTGGCACTCGTTTTTTTGCAGTCGAGGCCTGATCGGTATGCGTTATCCCTCCATGACCGCCCTGCGCGCGCTGGACGCGGTGGCCCGCCTGGGCAGTGTCGCCGAAGCCGCCAATGAGCTGAACCTGACCCCCAGCGCCATCAGTCACCAGATCAAGAGCCTGGAGCAGATCCTGGGTTTTGCCCTGACCGAGCGCCTGGGCCGCAGCATTCGCATCACCTACCAGGGTGAGCGCTACGCTCGGGACATTCACTTGCTGCTGGCCAACATCCTCGAGGCCGGGCAGCGTTCCGATGGCCAGCAGGTCAGTGGCCGGCTGTGCATCAGCAGCCCGCCGGGGTTCGCCACCTACTGGCTGTGCACCCATATCGCCGAGTTCCAGGCGCTGTATCCCCAGGTGGAACTGCAGTTGGTGTCACCTCGCACGCCAGGTGACACCAGTGACAGCGGTGTCGATCTGTTCGTCGCCTACGGCATGGGCGACTGGCCCAACCAGCATGTGCAGAAGATCGTCTCCCTGCGTTATTTCCCGGTGTGCAGCCCGAGCCTGGTGAACGCCATGGGGGGCCTGAAAACCCTCGACGCGCTCGATCACGCTTTGCTCCTGCACATGATCGACTACTCCGACTGGCGGGTCTGGCTGGCAGCGGCCGGGGCGCCGAATGTCGATGTGCGCCGGGGCATCATCTTCGCCGACGCGCACTTCGTGCAGTCGGCCTGCATCGCCGGCCAGGGTATCGCCATGGGCGACAACCTGATCAGCGGCGAGGCCCTGGCTCGGGGGCAACTGGTGCAGCCCTTCGGCACCGAGATCGAATCCAATCGCGGCTACTACCTGGTGGCCGATCTGCTCAAGGCCGAGCGCCCGGTGGTGCTGGCCTTCAGCGAATGGGTCAAATCCCAGCTGCAGGGCATCACTCGCTTGCACCCGGAGCCGCGACGCAACGGCAAAGCGTGAATTTTATTGAGCAATCGCCGCGATTTTTTTCGATTGTTGCTCCTTGGGTGCAGCGACTAATGTCCCTCGACATCAGCCGGGCGCAGGGTGTCGTCCGGACGCATAAGAACAAGAGGAGTAGTCGATGACCACCTGTGCGCAGTCGCTGGTTCGTTTGCTGGAAGGTTATGGCGTGGACACGGTGTTCGGGATTCCCGGCGTGCACACCGTCGAGCTCTATCGCGGCCTGCACGGCAGTCGCCTGCGGCATGTCAGCCCGCGGCACGAACAGGGCGCCGGGTTCATGGCCGACGGCTACGCCCGGGCCAGTGGCAAACCCGGGGTCTGCTTCATCATCACCGGCCCTGGCATGACCAATATCCTCACCGCCATGGGCCAGGCCTACGCCGACTCGGTGCCGATGCTGGTGATCTCCACGGTCAACCGTCGCGAACACCTGCGCCTGGGCCATGGCCATCTGCATGAACTGCCGGACCAGCGGGCGATGGTGGCCGGGGTCTGCGCCTTCAGTCACACCCTGCAGTCGCCTGCGGAACTGCCGGAGCTTCTGGCCCGGGCCTTTGCCGTGTTCAAGTGCGCGCGGCCACGACCGGTGCATATCGAGATTCCCCTGGACGTGCTGGACATGCCCGCTGCTGACCTCAACCTGATGCCCCGTAGCCTGCCCGGTGCTCCGGCCCCGGCCGGAGCCTCGATCGAGGCGGCCGCGACCTTGCTCAACAGCGCCCACCGGCCGTTGATCCTGGCCGGCGGCGGTGCCCGAGGTTGCGCCGAGGCGCTGCGTCAGTTGGCCGAACGCCTGCAAGCGCCGGTAGCGCTGACCACCAACGCCCGGGGTCTGCTGCCCTGCGCCCACCCGCTGTTGCTCGACGGCGTGCAGTCTTCGACCCATGGCCGGGCGTTGATCGATGAAGCCGACGTGGTGCTGGCCGTGGGCACTGAGCTGGGGGAAACCGACTACGACTTCTTCGGCCTGGGCCCCCTGCGTTTCAAAGGCTCGTTGATCCGCCTGGACATCGACCCGATGCAAGTCATGGGCGTGCAACGGGCCCATGTCGGCCTGGTGGGCGACGCCCTGGAAGGCTTGCAAGCCTTGCTCGGCAAAGTGACGCAACCCAGCTCTCGCGGTCGTTGGGCGGTGGACAGTGTACAGCGGGTCAACCAGGCCGAACGCACCGGCTGGACGCCCAAGCAACAAGGCTTGCAGGGCTTGCTCGACCTGCTGCGGGACACCCTGGGCAGCCCGATCCTGGTGGGGGATTCTACCCAGCCGGTGTATCAGGGCGCCTGCGGCTACCAGGCCCCGGCCCCGGCCAGCTGGTTCAACGCCGGCAGCGGTTACGGCACCCTGGGCTACGGCCTGCCGGCAGCCATGGGCGCCAAGCTGGCACAGCCCGAGCGTCCGGTGGTGGCGTTGGTGGGGGACGGCGGCTTGCAGTTCGCCAGCAGCGAACTGATCGCCGCCCGGGAAGCGCAGATCGGCGTGATCCTGCTGGTGTGGAACAACCAGTGCTACGGCGAGATCCGCGACTACATGCAGGCCCGGGACATCGCGCCGCTGGGGGTGGACATCCTCACCCCGGACTTCCAGGCCATGGCCCAAAGCTTCCATGTGGCGCACCATCGCGCTGACAGCCCGGCGCAGTTGCAGGAACTGCTGCAGAGTCTCAGGGATATCCAACAGCCGGTGATGATCGAAGTCGACGCCGGCGGCTATCTGGCCCTGGACTGATCCGCAGGACTGTTCTGCGGACGGACTCTCGAGAGATCGGGCTTCAAGGGACAGGCCTTCAAGGGACAAGGTGGGTTACATTGACGTAGCCCGCCAGGACGCACCTTGTCACTTGAGGATTCATGGATGAACTGCATTTTCTGTCAGATCGTCGCCGGCACCCTGCCGGCGGCCGTGGTTTACCGCGATGAACACTGCATGGCCTTCATGGACGTGCATCCCCTGGGGGCGGGTCATGTCCTGCTGATTCCCCAGCCCCACGTGGAAAAGCTCGATCAATTGCCCGGCTTCGTCCGTCAGCATCTGTATCAGGTGTTCGATGGATTGGTGGCCGCGCAGCGGCGTGCCGGCTACGGCGTCGAAGGCACCCACCTGCTGGTCAATGATGGTCGGGCCACCAACCAGCACATCCCCCATGCCCATCTGCACCTGATCCCGCGCAAGCGTGGCGATGCCCTGGGGTTTGCCGGGCGCCTGCTGCTGCACTTCAGCGGGTTGTTTGGGCGTCGAGCCAAACTCGAGGTCCTGCAGCAGCAGGCTGCGAGCATTGCTGAACAGGTTCGGGTGCCCTGGGTCAGCGAAACCCCGATAGGCGGTCGCTGATATGGATCGCCGCCGCGCCCTGGCGCTTGAATACGCGGAGCACCAATACCTGCGGGCCCGGGTCCAGGGCGTGGCGAGTCTGCCGGGAAACCCTTATCAGGCGCAGCTCTATGGTGATCAGGATTGCGGAGCCTTTGTCGTGGGCGGCAATCCCAGTCCGATGATGAACCGGGTGCACGGCGACAGGACGCAACAGCCCCGCAGTCTTGTCGATCTGCTACAGACCTGCGCGGCCTACGCCCCGGCGATCGCCTTGATCACCGAGTCAGCCAAGGTGACGCCCACCTTGGATCTGGAGGGGCAGCGCTTGCAGCGCCTCAAGGGCTGGACCCACGGACAGCTGTTCGCCTCGGTGGACGAGTTGGTGGTGCCGCCTTCGGTGCTGGATATCGAGCTGGTGAGCGCATCGACCCTGGAAGGTTTCTGCGTTCTGCACCGCGAAGGCTTCAATACCCCAGCGGCCGCCCGCCCAGTCAACCAGGCGGCCTTCGGCGGCTTGCTCAAGGATGGGCGTGGGCATCTGTACCTGCTACGGGACCAGGGCGCTGCGGTGGCTGGTGCGGCGCTATTCATTGCCGACAACGGCGTGGCCTACCTGGGCACCGCCTTTACCACCAAGGCCGCCCGGGGCCAGGGGTATCACCGGGCCCTGATCGCCCATCGCCTGCAGCAGGCCGTCGCCCTCGGCGCCCAGAGTGTGGCGGCCACCGCACTGGTGAACTCGCAAAGCCGGCGCAACCTGGAGCACTGCGGCTTGCGCCTGTGCCACCTGCAGACCCTCTATAGGGCCGTGCCTTAGTGCGGGTTCTGTTGCGCCGCTGGCACCGGGTCGAAGCGGATCGAGTGCAGGATCGCATCCAGGGTCGCGAAGTCCTGGAAGAACCCCACGCTGTCAGCCACCACCTGACGCCGACCACTGTCGAGCAACGCCATCAGGCAGGTGCCACCATAGGCGTGAAAGCCGGTTTCCTCATCGCTGATGCCGCAGGTCTGATAGGCCCGCAAGCCTTTCCAGCCGTGGCCTGAGATGTCCTGCACCGGGCTGGGTGCATCCCTTCCGGCGCTGCGCATCCAGACGCCGCTTTCCTGATAGAAAAACAGCTCTTCGGCGGCCTGTTCCAGGCTGCCCTGCCGCAGGCACAGGTGGAGGGTGTATTCCTCGTTCGGGCGTTTTTTCGGGTGGTCCAGGGTGAGGCAGTTTTGCGTCTGGCTGAGCTTCCAACCTTGGGGGTACTGCAGGCTGAATCCCGGTCCGTTGAAGCGTGGTGAATCCTTGGGTAATACCGGTATCCCGTCTTCCTCCCGCAAGGGTTCATACAGGCTGGGATCGCTGCGACAGGCGGACAGCGGGCGGGCCTGGGCCTTGTGCAATTGGTCGAGGCGATGGGTCTGTGGATCAGCACTGGCGCTGACGCAGGCACAGCCGTAGCCGTAGTGGTTGTTGGTGCGCACCCATTGCTGGTCGTTGAAGGTGGGCCAGTCGCCCTCGGCCTGATAGCCGCCTTGGGTGGCTATTTCCCAGACGCCGTCGCGGTCGGTGAGGGTGGCATTGGCTGGGGTCGGATTCTCGAACCAGCCACAACGGCGTTCGACCTTGGCTGGCGCGGCGCTGGCGGGTAAGGCAATCAGTGCCAGGAGTGTGCAGATCAGGGCACGCTGAAGCATGGAGCATCCTTGTTCGAGGGTAGGAGTCGCAGATTGTGCACGGGCATCAGCCTCAGCAGAGACCGAGGGCCTTGTTATTCAGTAGCGCCACTTGCGCACCAGGTCCTCTCCGTAGCGCTGGCTGATCAATGCTTCGGCAGCATCATCGTCGTCATACACCTCCGCCAGGCAGAACAGCATCAGCGCATCCAGGTACTCCTCGGGGGAGTCGAAGAAGCGTGTCAGCGCTATGCCTGTGTCGTGATCGAAGTAGTACACCACGCCGCTGTTGCGTTCAAAACAGAACATATTGCCGTTGCCCAAGTAGTCGCCGAAGGCGATCAGCTGTTGGGCCAGGGACAGGTCCAGATCGGTCCCGGGAATGTCCACGATGCCGGGATAGGCTTTCAGCAGTGGCTGGATGGGCATAGTGCCGGGCTCGACGCTACAGAGGATTTCCGCCAGGGACAGCACCCCCAGTTGCCGATGGTAGTCGCGCAGCGACCGCGGCAATGGGCAGCCCAGGCGTTGCTCCAGCGCCTGCAAGGCGTCCTCGCTGACAGGGGTCAATTCCGGCTCGTTGACGTGGCCTTCCCACAGTGCACCGTAGGCGCCGATGACCGCCAGATACCAGCTCAGCCGTGCAGCCTGATCGGGCAGGTCCGGCCAGGCCAGGGGAGGGCAGCCGGCGGGAGGCCATTGTTCTGGGGGGGTTGTATCGGTCATGGAGCGTCCTTGCGAGGGCGGTGGGAGGAGGGAAGGCTTTATCCATTGTCTGGACACTGAAACCATCCTGGCAAACATGGACTTTCGGAGAAAGTTGAAGGCGCCTGCACGAGTATGTGGATGGGGGCTGACGTCTTTTGCGTTGGTCTGCGTGGCAGTGAGTGATGCCACTGACGATACAGGGCAGTTACTTAGGACTAGAGGCCTGGAGAGGGTTCTCCAAGCCGCCAGTGTGTTTGCGTCAGCTCATTTTCCGTTAATTACGGAGGTCAGCAGATCAGCATATTGAAGGGCTTGTGACTGACGAGAAAAGCCTTGGGAAAACTCTGAGAGTGAATCCTCTTGTCTTGGATAAAAGTCAGGGTGGCTAAAGGCGCTGAGGAAACTGTCCTGGTTATCGTCTACAAGACTTGAGGGATGGGCCCTCTTCAATATCGATCCTGCCAGTGTGTCAGCGGAAATATCTGCGAGCACCGGGCGCCCTGAGCCGATGTACTCAAACAGCTTGGTTGTCAAAATTCCTTGTGCGCTCAATGAGCTGCGGACAGAGGTTTCAGCGAACAAAAGATAGTCCGAGTGGATAATCAACTCTAGTGAACGAGTGTAAGCCACCGCAGAGTTGAAGCTGAATGCGGATGCAATTGATGGGTATTGATTTTTAATGGCCTGCTTGACCAGTTCTGCGCGACCATAATATTCGATATTAAACTTCTCATAATTTTCAGGAATGTCTTTTTTTAACTGAACCAGTGCCTTCATAATGTTGTGAGGAACTCTTTCAGGAGAGACTACTCCCATGTAGCGGATAGTTACTTTATCGGCCGAACGTACTACCGGAGTTGATCGAGCCTGACTTAGGACCAGATGATCATAGCCGTTCATGATGACCGACACATTGGTAGTCATAGCTTTATAGTAAGAGGCCATGGGCTCTGAAATGGTAACCACATGATCAGCACTGCGGGCCAACCAACGATCGATACGTAACTCCAGCCATTTGGCAAATGGACCGCCTGGCATACCGTGACATTCGCTGAACTGATCCCTGTAGTCGAGGACGCAAGGCACATTGAATCTTTTTTTACAGAACAGTGCAGCCAGCAACATGGGCCAGGGGGGCGATGATCCGACAACGATATCCGCGGCAGCCAAGGCTGCCTTTGCTTGAGGGTCTAACCATGGACTCAAGAATGAAAAAGCAAAAGGTAGTCTTGGGTCCGGAACCTGTCCCAGTATGTTTTGAATATAGTTTTTCAGTTTTCTCCGCCAGGAGGGAGTGCCTACATACATGGGCTCAAAAGCTACATCGGCTTTTTCCGATGTGGAAATTCGCCCCATCTTGTCGAGTTCCAGAACGTTGACCTTGTCGGGAAGGGACTCACTGAAATCCCCATCCGCAGAGGTTTTCTTGGTCGTGATGACTGTGACTGCATGACCTTCTGCAGCCAAGTATTTGGAGATGGCTTCAATTCGTTTCGCACCTGCACTATTAATAGGTGGGAAATAATGCACGATAAAAACTATATTCATCTTCTGGTCGTCAAGTCCTGGATGGGGCGTATGCAGTATTGCGTTACGTTAATGTTTAGTTTCTGAATATCAATATGAGGCTTTGTTGAGTGCTCAAACTTTAGAGCTCTATTATTGCTTGCACTCAATAGCTGCACAGACGCATTATTTTGCCATTGGAGAGGGAAAATATCCAGAATCAAGAACCGTTCTATCGCGCAGCAATCGGTCAGTAATGGGGTACATACGTATGCTGACCCAGGCGGCTTATTACCCCTGTTGCCGAGCCGGAGCACCGTAGAATTTTGCCCCCGCAGGAACATCGCGGTTTACAAAACTCATGGCGCCGATAATCGCACCGTCACCAATGCTGACACCCATCTGAATGATCGAGTTGGGGCCGATGTAGACTCCGTCGCCTATTTTCGTAGGTTTTCGGCTGGCTTCAACTTGCCCCAAGGATGTACTCCATTCCACGGTGTGGTGGGTGTATATCTGTACACCGCAGCTGACGGACACGTAGCTGCCGATCTCCAACCCGCCGGAGCCGTCCAGCACCACATTGGGGCCAATCCAGGTGTTTTTTCCAACCTTTACATCACCCAGGATCAGCACGTTGTTGTAGCAGGATGTCCCTTCTCCAAATCCGTAGAACCTGGCCGTCTCCCAGCGATCCGAGAGCAGGTCGTTTATCGAGACATGCCTCTTGAACTTGGAGAATATATCGGCGCGTAATTGGTTGATTACTCTTTTTACCTGTTGCAGAAGTGCTTCGTCAGCCTTTGGTGAAGCTCCCGGGTCTTTAGGCGAATCAGTTTTAATCGTCATCACTGTTCTCACTTTTTCAATCTCAAGACTTGGCTGCCATCCCCGGTGGGTTAATCGAGCTTTGGCCGGGTTGCCTCAATCAGCGCAGTTCAAAGTTATGTTGATACCACCGGGTGAAGTTGATCCAGCGCCAGACTTGCCAGGAGAAAGCAGCTTTCCCTGAAATGATTTTCTCGAACTCTTCAAGGATTTGTGGCTGGTTCAGGAATGGCAGTCCAAGATCAATCTTCAGCCAGCCTCGGATCTGCTCGGCCAGTTGTACCAGCCACACCTGTTCGGGGGTAGAGAAGCCGATCTTGTCCCTTCGGTCCAGGATGGCGTCTGGAACTATTCCACGCATCGCTGCCCGGAAGACGGACTTGGTTTCTCCTGATTGCGAGATCAGATAGTTTTCTGGCAAGGAAAGCAGGAAGTCGGCCATGTCGGAGGTGAGGAAAGGCACCCGACTCTCGATGGAAAAACGCATCGAATTCCGATCGCCATGGCGCAACAGTGACTGTAGCCCGCGGTGGGTCAGTGAGAATGCCAGCTCGGAGGCCAGTTTGCGTCCGGGCAGATCGTAGGGTGATTTCTGTTGTGGATAACCGATGTGCACACCGGCGTCACGCAGCATCTGTGTATCTATCCACGAAGGGCTGGCCTGCATGCCGTTTCCACGTCTGAGCAAGTCGTACACGGGGCCTTCGGCGCACTCGGCAACGACCGTCTTGAAGCAGTGCTTCAAACTTCTGTCTGGCCATTTTGACCACTGCCTTGCGAAGTTCAGAGCCTGCCGGTAATGGCCCTGTTCGAGCATGCTCTTGATGCGTTTTCCTGGGTAGCCGTGATAGCCGGCCAGTAACTCATCGGCTCCCTGACCATCGAGCGTTACCGTGATGGCGTTGTCTTTGGCCAGCTTGAAGACCCGGTACTGGGCGTAGATGCTGGTGCTGCCAAAGGGCTCACCTTGAGCGCGAATCATGTCATCCAGGTCATTGGACAGTTCCTGGGGGCTGACCAGTACCTTGTGAGCCTTGGCGTTGACCTTGGCGTTGACCAGGTCGACCCAGGATTCCTCTGATACGGCGCTATCGCGGGCGATATAGCTGAATGTATTGATGGCTGCATCCGGTTCGATCTTGCGCATGGCGCAAACCACTGCCGAAGAGTCCAGTCCACCGGACAATGCCGCTCCCAGGGGAACGTCGCTGCGCAGATGCAGCTTGATGTTATGCAGGAAACGTTCGCGCAACTCATCAGCGGCTGCCGGGAAGCTCAGGGTTGACGTCTGTTCTACCTTCGGTCGCCACCACTGTTGCGGTGCACTGAGCTGGCCGTTGGATAGATCAAGGTGCAACAAGTGCCCGGGCATCAGCTGATGCACGCCTTCGAAAAAGGTCGAGGCCTGGGAATCGTAATCGCCATGCACCAGGTAGTCGTAGGCGCGTTGCCAGTTGAGCTGAACCTTGTTCTGCTTCAACGCTTTCAATGCTGGCATTTCTGAGGCGAAAAGGAAGTTGTCGCCTTCACGGGTGTAGTAGAACGGCTTGATCCCGAAGGGATCGCGAATGCAGGAGAGCCTGTTGGCCACTCGGTCAAAAACCGCGAACGCAAACATTCCGCGCAAGCGTGCAAGGGAGTCGGCTCCCCATTGAATCCAGGCCGCTAGCAACACCTCGGTGTCGGAGTCCGAATGGAACACGTGCCCCAGGGCTTGCAACTCAGTACGCAATTCGCGGTAGTTGTAGATTTCGCCATTGAAGACGATGGAAAAAAGCTGGTCCTTGGAGTGCATCGGCTGATGGCCGGCTAAGGACAAGTCAATAATGGATAGGCGCGTGTGACCCAGCACTAGTTTGTTGGAGGCAACCGGCATCTCTTCGTAGCCGAAGTCATTCGGTCCACGATGGCGCAAGGTCTGAATGGCCGCGTCGATACTCTGGGAGTAAGAGTGGGTTTCGCTGACGGAGAAGAAACCGAGTATTCCACACATAAATTAGCTACTTCTTTGCGAAAAAAGTTTAAGGCGGCTGCGGACCATCTGTCCGGCTTTACGCAGCTCGGAAACCTGAACAAGCCCCAAGGCCACAAAAATCACTGCCGTGCTGCTGATGAACATCAGGTTGACCAACCAACGCAAGTAGCTGTCCAGTTCTGAACCCAATCGCAGTGCCAGAAACAGCGCCACGACCGTTGCAGTCATTGAGCCGCAAAGCGGCCACCACTTATGCGGCACGGGATACAGCCTTTGACTGCACAGCATATAGATGACGAACGTCAGCGAACTTCCCAGGAGCATTGCAATGGCGGCGCCGCTGCCTCCCAAACGAGGAATCAAGATCAGTCCCAGGGCAATGTTGGCAATCAGCCCCGCGAGATTGATCCAGATGGTCATGTGGGTTTTCTTGGCGATGCTGATGCCAGGGGCAAAAATGTACATCTGGGCCAGGAGAATTGACGGTACCAGGAAGACAATCAGCTTGGAGGCTGAGTAGTAGTCTGAGGTTGTCATCAGTACCAGGACGTCATGGGCAAACAGCCCAAGTGTCAGGTAAGTCAGTAATGCAAAGCAGCAGAACACCCTGAAAATACGCGCCAACTGCCTGGGAGTATCGGCTTCGCGGTAGTAGGTATAGATCAATGGTGTCAGGGCCCCTTGGAAACCGACCATGACCAGGCTGACGGCACTGGCCAACCGGACAGCGACTCCATACAGCCCGACCTCGCCGATCGACACAAAGTGGTTGATCAGCAAACGGTCGATATAAATGCTGGCAAGGACCGTCACACTGGCAGGGACCAAGGGGATGGAGAACGCCAGCATCTCCTTGAGCCGGGCCCAATCAAAGCGAAAGCGAAAGCTCTGCCGCAGGTGATACAGCCCGTAGACAGTGCCAATGATGACTCCGGCGCTCATGCCCCATAGCAGCCCTTGCAAGCCCATTCCTGCACCGTAGGTGAGGAGTACTGCAGCTCCAGCAGTGACCAGGGAGACAATGATGCTGACGAGTGCATAGTGCTTGCTGCGCAATTCCCAGCGGAACTGGTTCTGGATGAGGTTGAACAGACCGTTGAAGAAAATGTAGACAATGCCGACCTTGAAGGCGCCAGTCAGTCCTTCGCGCCCCATGATCCAGGTGGACAGATCATCGGCATAGGCCAGGGTGATCACGGCGAACAGCGAGTAGCACCCGGCAGTGAACCAGAAGGCGGACGATGCATAGGCGCAACGGCGATCAGGGTCTGTTTCCGCTGAATAGAAGCGCGCTATGCCCTGGGACACCTCCAGGGCAATGGTCAGTGCGATAAGGCCTGAGAAAACCAGCAACAAGTCCAGAGAACCGTAGTCTTCCGGGCTCAGCACTCGGGTGTACAACGGCACCAGAAATAGCGCGAGCCCCTTCGAAAGCAGTGCGGGGATTGCGTAAATGACACTGTCTCGAATAAAGAGCTTGAACATATGTCGGCAAAACCCTAGCGGTTATCCTGGTTTGAAGGAAAGTAAAAGTACTTGATGAACAGGCGTTGAAGTTTGCCTTTTGCGGCAGCCAGGAGTATTGCCTTCTGCTCAGGTAATGGTGGGAATGTATCGTGTTGGTTGTTCCAGATTTTGAAGTAATTTTTGATAAATGCTTCTTCGCTGTACTTCTCCTGCCAGAATCCCCAGCAAGCGGCCATGACGCTTTCCAGATAAGCGCGATCGGCCAGCAGTTTTTCCAGGCAAGAGGCCAGCAGGTTCGCATCAACAGGAAACTGGATGATGGGAGAGGCCGGCAAGCCAGTAAAAACATCATAGTTTCCTGAAACGATTGCACAGGATGCGGCAGCGCCTTCGATGCCGAATCGACCTGGCCAGGTGGCTGGCTGGTCGACAACTATGTCCGCTGCCAGCAACATGCTGACCACTTGGTGATTGGGGATGTGCTCCAGCAGGTGAAACTCGAACGCGTAGCCCTTTTGTCGGAGCGTTTCCACTGCCTCCAGCACGAGGTCGGTTCGTTTTACTGCCCGGTTCGAGGGGGCGTGAACGAGAACCGGGATCTCTCCCGGACGACGCGGGCCGGTCAGTAGCGACGTCTGGCTGAACGTGAAGTGTCCCAGCATCCCAGTCTGGAAGGTCGCCTGGTTCCTTGAGGAAATCGTCTTGGCAAAGCGCTCGGCCATGAACTGGCGATAGTACTTTCTCAGCATGTCCACCAGGGGGAGTGCGGGATAGGAACCAATCGCTATACCGGGCGTGTACTTTTCAAACAATGCGTCATGCAGGTGGCGGCAACGCACATCATCTCCGCAGTGCTGAACAACCAGGTCAACCCCGGCGAGGCGATAGAGGATGTAGTCGAGGTTCAGCGCGAGTAGGCTGGTGCACCAGATGAACCAGGCCTGATCGGCGCGTAAAAGGATCCAGGGTAAATGTCGGGAACGACAGAGTGGTTCGCTGAACAGGCGGATTTTCAGGGCCAGGGCAGAGGCGCCTTGTGCGTCGGTTTCTCCGTAGAAGACCCCAGCGTGGGAGCGAGCACTGCGCACGGTAATGTGCTGTTTTGCCAATGCGGCAGACAGTTCGCTGATGTTGTTGGCAATCTCGTGTATGCCGACAAAGACATATTCAGGTTTTGCCGGCCGCTTGCTGCAACTGCGCTTGATTCTCATGGCCAGGGCCGGCAGCAGGAATAAGGCAAAGCAAAAAAACGAGAATAAAAAGAAGCATGCAGATTGGGCTATTTTGAAGATGATTTTCATTTTACGTCCTGTGCATTGCTTCTTTCATGCTGACTCTGCAGCCATAGCAGCGCTGGGTCAGTGCTGCTATGGCCGGATCTTGATCGTGATGTTTCACACGGCGGCTTTATATATGACGGGTCAAGGCTGGTACAACAAGATCATGCAAAGCAGCCTTGCATATACTCTTCCATATTCAACAGGGACCAGATCAACAGCCTTCTGTTCTGTTTTCCTGAAAGATGTTCCTCGACAAGCGAAGTCAGTGCGGACTGGTCAAAAACGTCATAGATATGTGCGTTTTTATTCAGCAGTTTCCTTCTGACAAACTCCATGCTCTCGCCTTTGAACCAGCTGGAGTCCGGCGCGGAGAAGCCTTGTTTCTCAGCCCGGGCGATATCGTCCGGAATGTATCGTTTCATGACATCGCGGAAGATCTGCTTGCCGTCTCGAGCTTTTTCAAAGTACTTGCTGACTTTATCGCCCTGATCGTTCTCGTTGACTCTTATCACATCGGCCAGATTGTTCAGCTTCAAATGAACCGGGCAGCGCATGGCGAAATCAACCAGATCGTTATCCAGGAATGGCACACGGCTTTCCAGGCCATGGGCCATGCTGAGTTTGTCTTCGACTACCAGCAAACCATGAAGGAAGGTCTTGGCTTCGAAGTACAGCGAGTGGTTGATATAGTCTTCCGGGGTGTACAGATTGTCTGCGTGGTGTTTGAAGACATCACGGAAGATGTCCCGGGTCCACACATGCTTTACATCTTTCCAGATCGGCGCAAAGACCTGCTTGATCTCATTGTTGGGAATCAGCCGCTGCCAGAATGCGTAGTACTTATCGATGTAGTGTTCGAAGTCATCGTTGACCACGGCACGGTAGTAGCGCCATGGATAGCCGCCAAACAACTCGTCCCCGCCGGCTCCGGACATGACTACCTTGACGAATTTCGATGCCAATTGGGCGGCGTAGTAGTTCGGGTAGCTCTGGCCCACTCTGGGTTCTTCCAGGTGCCAGGCCAGTTTGGGCAGGGCTCTTTCCATGTCTCCGGCTTTCAGGACCATTTGGTAATGTTCGGTCTTGAAGTGGTAGGACATGTATTCGGCTTTACTGCGCTCATCGAACCCCATTTCGATACCCGAGGCGGAGTTGAGATCGAAACCACAGGTAAAGGTTTTCATGTAGGGATAGGACTTGGCCGCGATCGCAGTGATCGAGCCGGAATCCATTCCGCCACTCAGATAACTGCCCAATTCAACGTCAGTCACCAGCTGCCGGTTGACGGCCTGCTGGAACAAACGGTCCAGCTCTTCACGGTACTCTTCGTCGCTGGCTTTGACCTTGGGTTCCTGGAAGTTGTAATCCCAGTACTGGGTGAATTGCAGGGCCGGCGTGCGCCGCTTCATGTCCAGCACGGCATAGTGGCCGGCGGGCAGCAGCTTCACATCGTTGAGCAATGTCTTGTCGGTAAAGATGTTCTGGAAGGTGAAGTATTCCAGCAGGGCTTCCTTGTCCAGGCTGCGCTGAAACTGGGGCATCGCCAGGATGGCTTTCTGTTCAGAGCCGAAGGCTAGGGTCTGCCCTTGATGTGCGTAATACAGCGGCTTGATGCCATAGCGATCCCGGGCCAGCAACAGCGTTTGTTCCTGGCGATCCCACAGGGCCAGGCCGAACATGCCGTTGAAGCGCTCCAGTGCTTGTGCCCCCCAGGCGATCAAGGCATTGAGAACCACTTCAGTGTCAGTGCGTGAACGGAACTGGTAGCCCAGGGTTTCCAGTTCGGTGCGCAGCTCACGGAAGTTGTAGACCTCGCCGTTGTAGACCAGTACATGGCGCTGGGAGAGGGAGGCGGCCGGCTGGTGGCCGGCAGGAGACAAGTCGATGATTGCCAGGCGCCGATGGCCCAGGCCCACATTGCCTTCAATCCAATGCCCTTCGCCATCGGGACCGCGATGGGCAATGGCATCCGTCATGCGCTGCAGAACTGCAGGCGATACCGGGTTGTTATCGAGATGGATGAGGCCGGTAATGCCGCACATGCGTTTTGATGCTCCTTTGGATCGGGGGGAGTGCAGTAGGAAATGCGCAGGTCTGCGCAGTTCCGTTGCCTGAAAAAGGTCATCCCGCTCGAGTGAGCGGGATGCAGGTGCTGTTACTCAGCGCAGTTGGCGAATGGCCTCGACTACGTAGGCGTAGTCTTCTTCGCTCATCCTGTTGTGCAGCGGAATCGCCATGGTGTGGTCGTTGCAGTCGCGGGCGCCCGGGAAGTCTTCGGGTTTGAGGCCGAAACGTTCACGGTAGTAAGCCAGCATGTGCACGGCGTGGGTGCCAGGACGGGTGGAGATGCCCTTGGCCTGGAGAATTTCCATCATGTCGTTACGCGGCATCGGGGCTTTTTGCGGGTCGATGTAGGTAACGAATGCCTGCCAGCCGTGGCGGCTGCCTTCCGGAGTGGTAGGGAGTCGCAGCCAGTCGATATCGGCCAGTTGTTCGCAGTAGTACTGGGCCCAGCGCGCACGTTCGTCGATAAAGCCGTCCAGCTTGCCCAGCTGTACCAGGCCGATTGCACCTTGCAGGTCGGTCATCCGGTAGTTGAAGCCCAGCAGGTTGAACTCCGGCAGCAGATAGGGGCGTGGGCCCAGATGGCGCTGTTCTTCGGAGAGCGAGGCACCGTGGCTGCGCAACTGGCTCATGCGTTCAGCCAGCTCCGGGTTGCTGGTGGTTACCATGCCGCCTTCGCCGGTAGTCACCGACTTGCGCGGGTGGAAGGAAAATGCCGCGGCATCGCCCAGGCTGCCGGCAGGGCGGCCTTTCCAGTCAGCGCCTGCGGCACAGGCGGCGTCTTCGATAATGGCGACCTGCGCCGGCAGCGCCGCTCGCAGAGCATCGATATCCAGGCAACGGCCGAACAGGTGCACGGCAATGACGGCCCGAGTCTTGTCGGTGACCTTGGCGGCGACCTGGCTGATATCCAGGTTGTAGGTCAGGGGGTCGATGTCGACGAATACCGGAGTGGCGCCGCAGTACAGCACCACGTTGGCGGTGGCGATCCAGGTAAAGGTCGGAACGATGACTTCGTCGCCCGGACCGATATCCAGGCCGGCGAGCGCCAGGTGCAGACCCGTGGTGCAAGAGGTCACTGCCAGTGCGTGAGGAACCTGATGGCGCTTGGCAAAGGCTTCTTCAAAGGCTGCCACTTTGGGGCCTTGGGTCAACCAGCCGGTCATCAGCGGCTCACGTGCTGCCTGCCATTCTTCTTCGCCGGTGCTGGGTAACGAGATAGCAATGTTACGCTTTTCCATTGTGTTTACTCCGCCCCGTGCGTGGTGCGCCAATCGATAAGTTTCTGCAGGCCTTCACGCAGCTCGTACTGGTAGGTGAACCCCAGTTCTTCAGCCGCTTTTTTCGGGCAGCCGATACGGTTCTGTACCATGCGACGGGCATCGTCAGCGCTGTAGGGACGATACTGGACGACCAGGTCGGACTCTTTCATGTCGAGAATGGTGTCGCACAGTTCCTTGATGCTGGTCTGTACGCCAGTACCAACGTTGTAGAACTGGTCGGTGACGTCCGCTTCCAACGCCTTGACGTTGCAGCGAGCAACGTCTTCGACATAGATGAAGTCGTAAGCCTGGCTGCCGTCGCCGTTGATCACCGGGCCTTCGTTGGCATCGATCTTGTTCAGCATGATCGGAATCACGCCGGTGTAGGCGGCTGTCTGGTCCTGGTGCGGGCCGTAGACGTTCATGTAGCGCAGGCCGACATAGCTCAGGCCGTAGCGGTCGTGGAACGCGTGGCACATGGCTTCACCGGCAATCTTGGTGGAACCGTAGAAGTTGCGGTTGTTGAACGGATGGTCTTCGGTCATCGGTACTTCCACTGCGTCGCCATAGACCGAGGCGGACGAGGAGTAGACCAGACGCTTGATGTTGTTCTTCACGCAGGCTTCAAGAACGTTGAAGGTGCCTTCGACGTTGACGTGGAAGGCCGTGCGTGGGAAGTCCTTGCAGTGCAGCAGCCACATGGCGGCCAGGTGGATGACGCCGTCCATGCCTTGCATGGCGTCGTTCAGCAGGTCGATCTCGCGAACGTCACCGCCATTGGCGTACAGGCGGCAGCGGGGATCCTTGAGCTGCTCGGAGATGTTGCTGAGCTTGCCCCGGGCAAAGTTGTCATAAACCACAACTTCGGCCACGCCGGCCTTGAGCAGTTCCGAAATCACAAAGCTGCCGATGAATCCGGCGCCGCCGATGACCAGAACTTTTGAACCTTCAATTTTCATGCGTGTACTCCAATCAAATTTTGCTAGCGGTGACCAGCGCTTCGACAATGTGCGACTGATCTGATGCAGTCAGGTAAGGATGCATCGGCAGACTCATGACTCGTGTTGCCACAACGTCACCCACAGGAAGCTGTGCGTGCTCGTCTTTGACCGCCGGTTGGAGATTTAGCGGAATCGGATAGTGAACAGCCGTCGGCACTCCGCATTGCTTGAGGTGCTGTTGCACGGCATCGCGGTTGTCCACCTGTACGGTGAACTGTGCCCAGGCGCTGATATTGTGGGATTCAATATAGGGCGCGACGATTCCCGCTTGCGTCAAAAGTCGTGCGTAATTCTGCGCGACTTGCTGGCGTAATTGAATCTCTTCTTCGAGGATCTCCAGCTTGGGCAGCAGAATGGCGGCTTGCAGAGTGTCCAGGCGGCTGTTTACGCCGATGCGGATGTGATGGTAGCGACGGTCCTGGCCGTGTCGGGCGACCTGGCGAATGATTGTCGCCAGCTCTTCGTCGTTGGTGAAGATCGCACCACCATCGCCATAGCAACCCAGGGGTTTGCTGGGGAAGAAACTGGCGCAGGCAATGGTGCTCAGGTTGCAGGAGGCCTTGCTCTTGTAGCTGGCTCCGAAGCTCTGTGCAGCATCCTCTATAACTGGAAGAGAGTGCTTGCCGGCGATGGCGTTGATGGCGTCGAAGTCGGCGCACTGCCCGTACAGGGAGACCGGAATAATGGCTTTGGTGCGTGAAGTGATCGCCGCTTCCAGCAGGGCCGGGTCCAGGTTGTAGGTTTGCGGGTCGATGTCCACATAGACCGGCTTGGCACCCAGCAGGGCGACTGTTTCCGCCGTTGCTATGTAGGTGAAGCCAGGAGTGATGACTTCATCGCCTGGACCTACGCCCAGGGCCATGAGCGCGATCTGCAGGGCATCGGTGCCGTTGGCGCAGGTGATGCAGTACTTTGCCCCTGCATAGGCGGCCAGGCGCTCTTCCAGTTCAGCCACTTCAGGGCCGAGGATGTACTGGCCGTGGGACAGAACGCGAGCGATTCCCGCGTCAATCTTGTCCTTGAGGCGGGCTTGCTGGGTCTTCAGGTCGATGAATTCGATCATTTACTGTGCGTCCATTTTGCTCAGGTTGTTGCCACGCAACACATAGCGGGCGCCGGTATGTGGGCAGAGGCATTCGGCTTCCCCCTTGACCGGCAGTTCCAGGCGTTCACCAAACTCGCTCATCCAGCCCAGCTGTCGTGCGGGCACCCCAACCATCAGTGCGTAGGCCGGTACATCCTTGTTGATGACAGCACCTGCGCCGACGAAGGCGTATTCGCCGATGGTGACCCCGCAGACAATGGTGCAGTTTGCGCCCAGCGTGGCACCCTTTTTCACCAGGGTGTCGCGGTATTGGTCCTTGCGCTCGATCAATGAGCGTGGGTTGTAGACGTTGGTGAAGACCATGCTTGGACCACAGAACACACCCTCTTCCAGGGTCACGTTGTCATATACCGAGACATTGTTCTGGATCTTGCAATGATCACCGATGACCACTTTGTTGCCGACGAAGACGTTCTGGCCAAGGGAGACCCCTTTGCCGATCTGTGCGCCTGGGCATACATGCACGAAATGCCAGACCCGTGAACCTTCGCCGATCTGTGCACCATCATCGACGATGGCGCTAGGGTGCTGGTAATGGCTCATGACTGTCAGACCAGGCGGGACAGGAAGGGATGGCCTTCGTTGTCCTGAGCTCTGACAGGGTTCATGGTCCGGATGGTCTCGACGGTTTCCACGCAGTGCCGGGTATCCTCGATACCGTAGCCCTTGCCGTCGAGCACTGCTTGGTAGCTGACGGTATGGAGATCGGTGAAACCTTCGGAAAACTCGATTTCCGCGCCGTCGACAGTAATCGAGCGGTAGGTAGGTTTCTTGCCTTTGACCGATTCAGGCAGGTCGTTGGCATCAATGGAAAGGAACCAGCGTACCCGGGCATTCTCATACTCCAGATAGCCGCAGGCCTTGTCGGCATTGCTGAAGTGCACAACGTTGCGCTGCAGCTTGCCGAAAATGAAGTGCAGCATGTCGTAGAAGTGCACGCCGATATTGGTCGCGACACCAAAGGACTTTCGAGGGTCGCCTTTCCAGCTTTCCATGTACCAGCGGCCACGGCTGGTGATGTACGTCAGTTCCACCTCGTGCTTATGGGCGCTGGGTTGCGACTGCACACGGTTCTTCAGGTCGATGATCGCCTGATGGTGACGCAGTTGCAGGATGTTCCAAAGGCGCTTGCCGGTTTCGCGTTCAGTCAGGCTCAGGTCGTCCAGCAGTGCTGCGCTGGGTACCAGCGGCTTCTCGCAGATCACGTCACACCCCAGGCGCAGGCCGGCAGTGATATGAGCGTGATGGAGGTAGTTGGGCGAGCAGATCGAAACGATATCCAGGGCGGTTGCCGGATCCCGCTTGAGACGCCAGGCGTGATCGTAGAAGCGCTCGAACTCGGTGAAGAATTCGCTTTGAGGCGAAAGGCTGTCAATGATGCCGACGGAGTCGTTGATGTCGTAGGCACAAACCAGCTCGTTGCCGGTGTCCTTGATGGCACGCATGTGGCGCGGGGCGATGTAGCCGGCGGCGCCGATCAGGGCAAAGCGTTTCATGGAGTTCCTCGGGGAAGAGTTTCAGCTGCCTGTGGCAGGAGGCATGAAACAGAGGCCGTATGGCTATGGCCCCCTGTCTCATGCAACTCGCTGCGATGTCTCGTGGTCGATCAGGCCTTGATGACGTTGCTCGCTGCAGCACGGTACTTGCCGCGACTGTCGATGATCAATTGCGCGTGATTCTGGATCAGTTCGTAATCGAACTTATCATGATCTGTCGCCAGGACCACCGCGTCGTATGCGGCCAGGTTCTCTGCGGTCAACGGCTCGCTGCTCAGTTCGAAGTGGTGCTCGCGCATTTTCGGGAACACCGGAACATGAGGGTCGCTGTAGGCCACGATGCCGCCCTTGGCCTCGATCAGCTCCATGATCTCCACGGATGGAGATTCACGCATGTCATCCACGTTCTTCTTGTAAGCGATGCCCAGGACCAGGACCTTGCAGCCCTTGAGTGCCTTACCACTGTTGTTCAGGCCATCCATCAGCTTGCTCAGGACGTACTCGGGCATTGCCTTGTTGACTTCGCCGGAGAGCTCGATGAAACGCGTGTGCAAACCGTATTCGCGAGCCTTCCAGGTCAGATAGAAGGGGTCGATGGGAATGCAGTGGCCACCCAGGCCAGGGCCAGGGTAATAGGCCGTGAAGCCGAAAGGTTTGGTTGCAGCGGCATCGACGACTTCGAAGATGTCGATGCCCATGCGGTCGGCAACGACTTTCATTTCGTTGACCAGACCGATGTTGACCGCGCGGTGGATATTCTCCAGCAGCTTGGTCATTTCCGCCGCTTTGGTTGAGCTGACAGGCACTACTTGGTCGATTGCCTGCTCGTAGAGCGCGATACCCACGTCCAGGCAGTTGGGGGTGTGACCACCGATTACCTTGGGAATGGTGCGGGTTTCAAAGTTGGCATTGCCCGGATCTTCCCTTTCCGGTGAATACACCAGGAAGATGTTTTCGCCAACGATCAGGCCGTTTTCCTGTACTCGGGGCAGCAGTTCTTCTTCTGTTGTACCCGGGTAGGTGGTGCTTTCCAGGGAAACCACTTGTCCTGCACGCAGGTAAGGCTTGAGTGCATTGGTGGTGTTGATCACGAAACTCATGTCAGGTTCGCGATACTTGTTCAGTGGCGTCGGTACGCAAAGGATCAGTGCGTCACACTCACCGGCACGGCGAAAGTCGGTGGTCGCTTCAAATCCCGAGTTTCTGGCCTGGCTGATGTGCTCGCTGGCAATGTGTTCTATATAGCTGGTGCCAGCATTGAGCTTGGCTACCTTGGAATCATCGATATCGATACCCAGCACCCGGAAGCCGATCGCGTTGTAACGCAACATCAGCGGCAAGCCCACATAGCCGAGCCCTACGATGCCAATCAGGGCTTCCTTGTTCTTGAACTTGGCGATGCAGGTTTGTTTTTGGTCAGGCATTTTAGCTCCGATGTAATACAGGTTCGATGCATGCAGCAGGCCTTCCGTTACTTTTTCGGCAAGAGCGTGTGAACTAGTTCTTGTTCTTACACACCTGGGTATCAGACCTATCGTAGGATGCGATCAACAGGCGAGCGACTCATTAGAGTCCACGCGTCAAGCCGTTGAGAAACAGAATGCTCCGTCATCCGACAGCGGTGTGATCGGAGGGCGAATTCATTGTGTATGCGGCCAAATTGGCGGCGATTCTACACTGGCAAGGCGCCTCGGGCGACAGGCCGGGCACATTTACTCGATTCCAGCTTCCCCGCCCCCGGTCAAGCCGGCTGCCGAGCCTTGCCAATCAGGAAAAGTAAAATCTCCTTGCCGCTATGGAAGTGGCTGTGGTCCCATCGCGTCAATCAACCGGGCACCTGTGCTCCCGGCAGGTTACTGCCGGCTCACGTCAATGATTGCTGCTTCCGATGAATGGCAATAGGCGTATATGAGGCGCCGTCCTGAGGCCCCGTGAATGAGTAAAGTGGTCGCGCGGACAGTATTGTTTTCACCGAATAGAAAGTGAATTTTTTGAAGTTATTAATTTTTTCTCAGTACTTTAGTCCTGAAAATTTCATCATCAACGATATAGCCAGGACTCTTGTTGCCCAGGGACATGAGGTAGTAGTTGCTACTGGCAAACCTAACTATCCAGATGGTCGAATATTTACCGGTTATCGTGCATGGGGATGTCACTACGAGCGTTATCTGGACTCTATTGATGTACTGCGGGTGCCGTTATGGCCGCGCGGCGACGGTGGTGCAAAGAACATGGTTCTTAACTACCTGTCATTTGTTGTAGCCGGACTGATATTTTTTCCATGGATGTTACGCAAGCGCGAGTTCGATGCGATTCTGGTATTCGCTCCTTCGCCCATCACCCAGGCCATTCCGGCGATTCCTATCAAGTGGTTGAAGAGGGCGCGGCTGGCCTTGTGGATACAAGACCTGTGGCCAGAGAGTCTTGCTGCCACTGGATTCGTGAAAAAACCCTATCTATTGAAAATGGTTGGCTGGATGGTCCGTGGGATTTATGCAGGTTGTGATCGGCTGCTGGTTCAATCTCATGCTTTTGTCGATTCAGTGGCCCGCTACGCGCCCAGAAAGAAGATTACCTATTATCCCAACTCTGTGGATGCCCAGGCTTTTAATGCAGAAGTAGAAGTTGACGAGCAGCTGTTGCAGGTCTTGAAGGCGCATTTCTGTGTAGTGTTCGCTGGCAATCTTGGAACTGCCCAGGCACTGGAGACGTTAGTTGAGGCTGCGAAACAACTGCGTGACGAGCCGGACATTCGCTTGGTTCTGGTGGGCAGTGGCAGCCGGCTGGAATGGCTCAAGGAGCAGAAGCAAGTTCATTCACTGGATAATCTGATACTTCCTGGGCGCTTTCCGGCGGTGGCAATGCCTGCAGTTTTTGCCCAGTCCAGCGCATTGCTGGTGTCACTTAATGATGAAAGCATCTTTGCCCAGACCATCCCCAGCAAGGTTCAATCCTACCTGGCGTCCGGCAAGCCAATCATTGCCAGTCTGAACGGCGAAGGCGCGCGAGTAGTTCAAGAAGCCCGGGCGGGACTCACCAGTCCGGCGGAAGAAGTGGCGCCATTGGTCGCCAACATAAGGAAGATGTATAGCCTGGACGATGCACAGCGGGAGGAAATGGGGCGGTGTGGACGGACCTACTTTGCCGCGCATTTCGAAATGGGCCAGCAGGTCCGCAGCCTGGTGGAGTTGTTGAAGGCTTGAGATGTATCGCTTGCTTGCCTGGCTCGCGGTGGTTTTCCAAGCAGTGCTATTTTTTTCCTGTTGCTGGACAATACGGCCATTTTTGAAGGGGCTAATAGCCCCTCGGTCCCAGTCTGTAGTGCATGGGATACATTCAAGGTCCGGATCTGAGTCATATTTATGAAGGTATTGGTATTGGGTATTACCGGCATGCTCGGTAGTACTGTTTTTAAAGTATTCAGCCAGGATCCACAGCATGAGGTCTGGGGGACGGCGCGCAGTCTGTCCGCCCTGAAGCACTCTTCTCTACCTGACCACGCGCGGGTCCTGTCAGGCGTTGACGTGCTGGATCAGGATGCCCTGACGGCGGCAATGGTCCAGGTCCATCCGGATGTGGTCATCAACTGCGTAGGCCTGATCAAGCAACTTGCAGATGCCAAGGACCCGCTGACCGCGCTCCCGATCAATGCCATGTTGCCCCATCGTCTGGCACAGCTGTGTGCCTTGAGCGGCGCACGCCTGATTCACGTCAGCACCGACTGCGTGTTCTCCGGAACCAAGGGCGGCTACCTGGAAACGGATACTTCCGATGCCGAAGATCTGTACGGAAAGTCCAAGTACATCGGGGAGCTGCATGATGAGCCTCATGCAATTACCTTGAGGACCTCCATTATCGGGCACGAACTGAACTCCGATCATTCCCTGGTGGACTGGTTCCTGAAGCAGCAGGGCAGCGTGCGGGGCTTCACCCGTGCCATTTTCTCCGGTTTGCCTACCGTGGAGCTGGCTCGAGTCATGAAAGACTTCGTCTTGCCGCATCCGCAACTTAATGGGCTGTATCATGTTGCCGCGGAGCCGATTGCCAAGTCCGACCTGCTGGCGCTGATTGCCCGGCAATATGAAAAGACAATCGATATACATCCAGATGCCAAACTAGTGATCGATCGCTCGCTCAACAGCGATCGGTTCACTCACGCTACTGGGTACAAGGCTCCATCCTGGCCTCAGCTCATTGAGCTGATGCATGCCAATCGCTAAAAAATTTGGAAGGTGTACATGTTCGACGACAAGGTATTGATGATCACCGGTGGAACCGGTTCTTTCGGTCATACGGTCCTCAAGCGTTTTCTCAATACCGCCGTGCGTGAAATTCGCATCTTCAGTCGCGATGAGAAGAAGCAGGAAGACATGCGTATCGCCCTGGCCAATGACAAGGTCAAGTTCTACATAGGCGATGTTCGCAACTACGACAGCCTGGCCCAGGCCATGGTTGGCGTCGACTATATCTTCCATGCCGCGGCGCTGAAACAGGTCCCGTCCTGTGAGTTCTATCCGATGGAAGCTGTGCGTACCAACGTATTGGGTACAGAGAATGTGCTCAATGCGGCCATCGCTACCGGAGTCCAGCGGGTCGTCGTGCTCAGCACCGACAAAGCCGTTTATCCGATCAACGCCATGGGCATTTCCAAGGCCATGGCGGAGAAGCTGATGGTTGCCAAATCGCGGATGATTCCGGCCAAGGGGCCGATCATCTGTGCAACGCGTTACGGTAACGTCATGGCCTCTCGAGGCTCGGTGATCCCTCTCTTTGTCGATCAACTGCGCTCCGATGAAGCCTTGACGGTGACCGACCCGGAAATGACCCGTTTCCTGATGTCGCTGGAAGACTCGGTGGACCTGGTCCTGCACGCCTTCGAACATGCACAGCAGGGTGACCTGTTTATCCAGAAGGCCCCCGCGTCCACCGTTGGCGACCTGGCCGAGGCACTCAAGCAGCTGTTCGGTAAAAGCAATGAAGTCAGAGTCATCGGTACTCGTCATGGTGAAAAACTGTACGAGTCGCTGGTCTCCCGAGAGGAAATGGCCAAGGCCGAGGACATGGGTCGTTACTACCGGATTCCTGCGGACAATCGTGACCTGAACTACAAAAAGTATTTTGTTGAAGGTGAGCAGCGTATTTCCGAACTCGACGACTACACCTCTCACAACACCTCCCGCCTCGACGTACCAGGCATCAAGGAGCTGCTGCTCAAGCTCGACTACATCAAGGAGCAACTCGATGCTTAAGGTCATGACCCTGGTCGGTACCCGCCCCGAGCTGATCAAGATGAGTCGGGTGATTGCCGAGCTGGACCGTCAGGTCAACCACGTACTGGTGCACTCGGGACAGAACTACGATTACGAACTCAATCAGGTCTTTTTTGATGACCTGCAGATCCGCAAGCCGGATCATTTTCTCGGCGCTGCCGGCGAGACAGCCGCGCAGACCATTGCCGAGGTGATCGCCAAGTCCGATGCGATCTTCGAGCTTGAAAAACCCGATGCGCTGCTGCTGTATGGCGATACCAACACCTGCCTGGCAGTGATTGCTGCCAAGCGGCGCAAGATCCCGGTGTTCCACATGGAAGCGGGCAACCGCTGTTTCGATCAGCGCGTTCCTGAAGAGCTCAACCGCAAGGTGCTCGACCACCTCAGCGATATCAACATGGTATTGACTGAACATGCCCGTCGTTACCTGATCGCCGAAGGCATCCGCCCGGAAACCATCATCAAGACCGGCTCGCACATGCAGGAAGTCCTCGACTACTACATGCCGGGGATTGAAAGCTCTGACGTGCTGGAGCGCAGCGGCCTGGAGCAGGACAAGTTCTTCATCGTCAGTGCACACCGCGAGGAAAACGTCGACACCGCCGATAACCTGCGCGACCTGCTGGATACCCTGCGAGCGCTGGCCGATCATTACGGATTCCCGTTGATCGTCTCCACCCACCCCCGTACGCGCAAGCGTCTGGAGGCCTTGGGTGAGAGCCTTGACCATCCTCTGATTCGTTTCGTCAAACCGTTCGGCCTGTTGGATTACATCAAGCTGCAAATGTCGGCATTCTGTGTGCTTTCCGACAGCGGCACCATCACCGAAGAGGCTTCCCTGCTGAACCTGCCGGCGGTGACCTTGCGCAATGCCCATGAACGTCCCGAAGGGATGGACGAAGGCACGCTGATCATGAGCGGTCTCAAGCGAGAGTCGGTCATGGACGCTGTGCGAGTCGTGACCAGCCAGCATTCTCGCGATCAGCGCAAAGTGCCTTTGGTGCAAGACTATCAAGGTGGGCCTGTCTCAGTTCAGGTGGTGCGGGTGGTGTTGAGTTACACCGACTACATCAACCGCACGGTGTGGCGTAAAGACTGAAACCAACGACGTTGACCGGGGCCGGGGACGGCACCGGTCATGGAGTTGATCTGTCCTGCGGCTCTTCACCCTGATGGAATCGGTCAATTCCATCGAGCGCTCGGAACATTGTTGTGGCCAACCGTCAAACCTAGGCTGGGGCTTCAATAACTAGCGCAGGAGCAGCGCCATGAGGTCAGCATTCGCAGTCATCGATGCCTGGGCGCAACCGGCCAACGGCCGTGCCCGGGCGCTGTTGCCGGAAGTTGCACGGCTGTTCGAGAAGTCCGGGTCGGCGCACCTGCTGGACCAGGCCCTGAGCATTGAACAGACCGTGGAGCTGATGGATCAGGCCGGGGTGGAGACGCTCATGCTCTCGGCCTGGTGCCGGCCTGAAGGCTGGGTTTTCAGCAATGATGAGATTGCAGCCTACACCCGGGCTTTTCCCGAGCGTTTCGTCGGCGTGGCTACGGTGGACCTGAGCCGGCCGGTGGCGGCTGTGGCCGAGCTGGATCGGGCGGTCAACGAGCTGGGCTTCAAGGCCCTGCGCATCGTGCCCTGGTTATGGAAACTGCCACCCAATCACCGTTGGTATTACCCGTTGTATGTGAAGTGCGTCGAACTGGGTATTCCCTTCTGTACCCAGGTGGGTCATACCGGGCCGTTGATGCCTTCGGAAACCGGGCGCCCGGTGCCTTATCTGGACGAGGTGGCGCTGGATTTCCCCGAACTGGTGATTGTCGCTGGGCACATCGGCCATCCTTGGACCGACGAGATGATCGGCCTGGCCTGGAAGCATGACAATATCCACATCGATACCTCGGCCTACCTGCCTGCCTATTACCCTGCGCAATTGCTGCACTTCATCCGCACTTACGGCCAGGACAAGGTGCTGTTCGGCAGCAACTTTCCCCAGCTGTCTTTGAAAAAATGCCTGGAGCAGGTCCGGGGGCTGGAACTTCCGCCGGCGATTGCGGACAAATTCCTCCAGGGCAATGTCCGTCGGGTATTCGGCTTGTAAGCGCTGGCAGCAGGCGCTCAAGCGGATCTCCTGGGCGCCTGAACGCCGCTGCGGCGGTTTTTCTGGGGGTAGGTTTCTTGCTATCGTGGCCTCCCTCTTTCACGGACGAATATCGAGACAGCCCATGGCTAACTCCACCCCGTCACGCCTCGGCAAGATCCTTCAGGGTCTGCTGTTTGTTCTGATCGGCATCGGCCTGTTGGCCATTGCTGTCAATCTCACCCTCGATCGTCGCGAATTCCTCGCCAGTGCCCAGACCGCCGACGGTATCGTCAGCGACCTGAACGCTGGTGGTTCGCACCCCGAGATCGCCTTTACCACCGGCAGCGGTGAGAAAATTTCCTACCCCCAAGGCGGCTTTATCTTCGGCTACCAGAAGGACCAGCCGGTGCGGGTGTATTACCAGCCCGAGCGGCCGGCCAACAGCGCCATCATCGACGACCCGGCAGCACTCTGGGCCACCCCGGGTGTGCTCGGCCTGATCGGTTTGGTATTTACCCTGGCCGGCCTGGTGGGTGTCATCAGCCAGCGCGGACGAGCCTCACAAAGAGCAAAAGGACTTTGACCCCATGAACCTCAGCATTCCGATTCCGGTCAACGAAAGTAAATGGCTGTACCAGACCGCCAGCGGCGGCGGCCTGACCATCGCCCTCGTGGCCGGCGGTGGTGGATCGATCACCCTGCGTTCGCCCCAGGGCAAGGACGTCAGCTATCGCTACGGCGGTCTGGGGGTGGGCGCCGGCTTTGGTGGGCGCCTGCCGCGTTTCGGCAAGGTCAATATCCAGGTCAAGGGCAAGAGCGTCAGTGGTGCCGGTGCGGCGGAGGCTTTTCCCAGCACCGGCAAGGTCTTTGTCAGCGATGCCCTTCGCAGCCGGGACCTGACCGAGGACGACATCACCGGGCCTTGCTTCTATACCGAAGTCGGGGGCGGACTGGTGGTGGGCGGTTCGGCCACGGCCCTGCTGTTCGGCCTGGACCCTAAGCTACTGGCCCTGGCCGTCGTTTTGGGAAGCAACCCGGCGACCATGATGGCTTCGATCAAGGTCAACGAGCAGCTGCTGCGTTCGGCCAAGGGCGCAGTGGTCATGGCTGGCATGAACGTCGGACCACAGGCCGGTGGTGGCATTGCCGCCTACATGGGCTACCTGTTCTAACCTCGCCCTGAGGCGCGCCGGGAATCACAGGCGTGCCAGGCACTCCTGGAGAATATCCAGGCCCTCTTCGAAGATTTCAGGCTCGGTGGTCAAGGGCGCCAGCAGGCGAATGATGTGCCGCGACTTGCCGCTGGGCATCAGCAGCAGTCCGGCCTCGCGGGCATTGCTGAGCAGAGCGCTCAACTGTTCCGGCGCCGGTTCGCCGCGGGCATCGACCAACTCGATGCCGCGCATCGCGCCGACGCCGGTCAAGCGTCCCAGATACGGGCTCAGCCGATCGGCTTTCCAGCCCTCATAACGTTGCACGATGGCCTGTTCCTGGCGTTCGCCCCAGGCATGCAGATGTGCGTCGGTCATTTCCTCCAGGGTGGCGAGGGCGGCGGCGCAAGCAATCGGGTTGCCTGAATAGGTGCCGCCCAGGCCACCCTTGGGCAGCACGTCCAGCAACTCCCTGCGACCCACCACCGCGCCCAACGGAAGCCCACCGCCAATACTCTTGCCCAGCAGGATCAGGTCCGGCTCGATACCCAGCCGGGAGAAGGCGAAACGCTGCCCGGTGCGGCCGAAGCCGGACTGGATTTCATCGGCGATCAGCAGGATTCCATGGGTGTCGCAGAAGGCCCGCAAGGCCTGGGCAAATGGCCTGTCCAGGGCCAGGAAGCCTCCTTCGCCCTGCACCGGTTCGAGGATGAAACAGGCCACTTCCTCGACATCGATTTCCACACTGAACAGGCGCTGCATGGCCTTCAGCGCTTCGTCGCAGGTGACGCCGTTGTCGGCGCTGGGGTAGGGCAGGTGGTACACAGGCCCGGGTAGTACTCCGACTTTCTGCTTGTAGGGCGCCACCTTGCCATTGAGATTGAGGGTGGCCAGGGTGCGGCCATGAAAACCGCCGTCGAAAGCGATCACCGCACTGCGCCCAGTGGCGCCGCGGACGATCTTCAAGGCATTTTCCGCGGCTTCGGCACCGCTGTTGGTGAGCATGCCACTGACCGGGTAACTCACCGGGATAAAGTCCGTCAGGCGCTGCATGAGCTCAATGTAGGGCTGGTGGTGCGCGGCGTTGAAGGCGTAGTGGGTGAGCCGGGTGGCCTGCTGCTGGATGGCCGCCACGATCCGCGGATGACAGTGACCCAGGTTGAGCACGCCGATGCCGCCGACGAAGTCGATGTAGCGCTTGCCTTCGCTGTCCCAGACTTCGGCGTTGCGGCCGTGGCTGAGGCGGATCGGGTGGACGGTGGAAAGCGAACGGCTGATGTTCTCGTGGCTCATGGATGCGGGCTCTGGGTGCCGGAAACGAGCCCTTATCTAAGCCAACCTCAAGGGGGTGGGACAAACGAAATAAAGTCGTCGGGTCAGTATGAAAATTCCCGATGTGCCGAAAGCGTCGTGTCAACGATCCCCGGTCTTGCGCCGTTTGCGCAGGTGACGGATCAGCGCGGCAACGGCGACCAGTGCCACCACGGCAACGAAGATCGGCAGGCGATAGGGTTTCAGGTCCCCGAGGAAATGTTGCAGGGCTTCTCCGGCCCAGTAACCGGCACCGACGAACAGCGAGGCCCACACTGCCGCGCCCAGCACATTGAGCAGGGCGAAACGCCAGGGGGCCAGGCCGCTGGCGCCGATCACCATGGGGCCGACCAGGCGCATGCCATAAAGAAAGCGCACGGCGAATACCGAGGTCGAGGGGTAGCGCTGGATCAGTCCCTGGACCCGTTCGATGGCCGCCTGATGACGTTTGAGCCTGGGCAGCAGGCGCGCCCCGCCATAGCGGCCGGTCCAGAACAGCAGCTGATCACCGAGGATGCCGCCGAGGGTGGCCCAACCGATCACTTGCGGCCATTGCAGGCTGCCCTGGTGCGCCGCCATGCCGCCGAGGATCAACACGGTTTCGCCTTCCAGCAGGCAACCGATGAAGATCACCCAATAGCCGTAGGCGGCGATCAGCGCGTTGAGGTCGAGGTGTTCGAGCATGGAGATCCCTGTTCAATGTGTGAAGTGCGCCATGACTTCGAGTCTCGATCTTGGCTTTGAGTGCCTTTTTTCTGATGTGCCGGCTGGCATTTACAGTTCAAGTAGCCGGGGATATACCTTGGACATATCCCGTTGTGTCGTTAGACTCAGGATACCTTTGGCCCATTCGACAGGTGATCCTATGGAAACCGGTTCAGTGTTCAAAAGTAATCGCAGCCAGGCCATTCGCATGCCTAAAGCTGTGGCGCTGCCGGATGATGTCACACGGGTAGACATCGTCGCGATTGGTCGCACCCGTATCATTACCCCGGCGGGGGAGTCCTGGGACAGTTGGTTCGACGAGGACGACCGTGTAAGCGCTGACTTCATGAATGAACGGGACCAGCCAGCCGAGCAAGTGCGCGAGGAGTTCTGATGCTTAAGTACATGCTGGATACCAATATCTGCATCTTTACCATCAAGAACAAACCTGAACAGGTTCGCGACGCGTTCAGGCGTCATCAGGGGCGTTTGTGCATCAGCACCATCACCTTGATGGAGCTGATTTACGGTGCGGAAAAATCTGCCATCCCCGAAAGAAATCTCAGCCGCGTCGAGGGTTTTGTGGCGCGGTTGCAGGTGCTTGATTATGACGATGCCGCCGCCATCCATAGCGGCCAGTTGCATGCTGAGCTGGCCCGACAGGGCAAGCAGATAGGTCCTTACGATCAATTGATAGCTGGACACGCTCGATCTTTGGGGTTGACGCTGATTACCAACAACCTTCGGGAATTTGAACGTGTTCCTGGCTTGCGGGTTGAGGATTGGGTCTAGTCGACATTGACTGAATGGCCGGTCACGCAGCCTGCCCCAGTACCTGCACCCAGAACACCCCCGCGCCATACAGCCCCAACCCGAACACCGAATGCGCAATCAGGCTGCGCAGCCGGGCCACATTCGGTTTGGGCATCTTGCTCGCCGCGACGCCTGCGCCCATGCCCGGTTGCATCAGGAAGAAGGGGGCGGCTACCGTCGCCACGCCCATGATCAGCGCGGGTGCCAGGGTCGGTTGCCGTGCCCAGTCCAGGCCGCAGATCAATAGCAGCAGTACGGCAAAGATCACGCCGATCAGGTAATGGGCCACCCAGCCCAAGGCCCGTTCCCCAGAGATGGCAGCGGCCTGGGCGATGCTCTGGTGCACAAATTGCCCTCGAGGAAAGTGGCCGATCCAGCGTCCGACCATGGCCCAGTTAGGCCCAGGAATATTCAATACCCTGGCCAGAAACAACGTCCACAGGTCGAGGATCAGGGTCGCACCGATACCGATCAGCAGCGCCGGCACAATCACCGCCATGACTTCATGCATAAAGACTCCTTGAAGCACGCTGCGCTGGGGTTCAGGCTGTGCTTTGATGTGTTAGAATTACATTCAATTAAGTGATTGAATGATCAATAAAGCAGCAGGAGCTGTCAATGACCGATTCGATTTCCTCTCAGCAGCCTCTGGCCGACATGGCTGAGCTGGCGCGTGTTCTCGGCCACCACCATCGCCTGATCCTGCTGGAGCACATCGCTCGCGGCGAGCAGCCGGTGGAACGCCTGGTGGAAGCCTCGGGGCTCTCGGTGGCTAACACTTCGCAACACCTGCAGCAGCTGCGGCGGGGCGGTTTCGTGCAGACCCGGCGTGATGGCAAACGGGTGCTCTACAGCCTGAGCCCGGGGCCGCTGGTGAGCCTGTTGGGCGCCTTGCGTGAGTATGTGGAGTACAACCATGGACTGATTCGCCAACTGTTGGCCGACAGCGAGCAGCAACCGGCGCGACTGGAGGGCATTTCCCGGGAAGAGTTGCGTCAGCGTTTGCAGGAAGGTGGCATGACCCTGCTGGACGTGCGCTCCCCGGAGGAGTTCGCTCAAGGGCATTTACCCGGGGCAATCAACATTCCGCTGGACGACCTGGAACAGCGTCTGGCCGAACTGCCCGCCGATCAGGAACTGGTGGCTTACTGCCGTGGCCCGTACTGTGTGCTGTCACAGAATGCTGCGGCCCTGCTGCGGGCCAAGGGCTTCAAGGTGCGACGCCTTGATGAGGGTTTCAGCGACTGGCAAGCGGCGGGGTTGGGAGTGGAAACCAGCGAGTAAAAGCGTCACGCAGGCGGGCATACAGGACATTGCCTACAGCGCCATGATCCATATCAACAGGGTTTTCAGAAAAATCCGCTACAAGGGCATCAGGCTCGGACTCACAAGGTATCGAGCCTCTGGCCTGCACCGTGAAGGCCGGGATAACCAATAAAAACCTTTGTGGATATCGGCCGAGGGGACCACCCCAGGCGGATTTTAAAGGAATAACCTGATGGCTTTTTCTCTGTCGCGCCTGTGCCTGCTAGGCGCTGCTCTGCTCTGCGTACCCCCTCTGCAAGCCAGTGAGCCGACCCCGGCAACGGCGGTTACCCCACCCGACGCCGAGCTGATCCAGCGTGGCCTGTACGTGGCCCAGCTGGGTGACTGCATCGCCTGCCACACCGCCAAGGGCGGGGCCACCATGGCCGGTGGCCTGGAGTTGAAGACGCCCATGGGCACCATCTACTCCAGCAACATCACTCCGGACAAAAGCACCGGCATCGGCCGCTACAGCTTCGAAGAATTCGACCGCGCCATGCGCGAAGGCGTAACCCCCGATGGCAGCCATCTTTACCCAGCCATGCCCTATCCGTCCTACGCCAAGATGACCGAAGAGGACATGCGCGCCCTCTACGCCTACCTGATGCATGGCGTGGAGCCGGTGGCCCAGGGCAACCTGGAAGCCGACATGGGCTTCCCCTTCAACCAGCGCTGGGGCCTGTGGTTCTGGAACCTGGCGTTCGTCGACAAGCAACCCTTCAAGGCTGATCCGGCCAAGGACGAGCAGCTCAATCGCGGCGCCTACCTGGTCCAGGGCCTGGGCCACTGCGGCTCCTGCCACACCCCACGAGGCATTGCCTTCCAGGAGAAGGCCATGAGCGACACCGAGTCCGGCGGCCGGCACTACCTGGCCGGCGAGACGGTGGAAGAGTGGCGAGCCCTGAGCCTGCGCAACCTGTGGACCGTGGAAGACACGGTGCAACTGCTCAAGACCGGACAGAACCGCTTCGCCACGGTATCCGGCAACATGGCCGACGTGATCCACCACAGCACCCAGCACTTCACCGACGCCGACCTGACCGCCATCGCTGCCTACCTCAAATCCCTGCCGGCCGGCAAAGATGACCTGCCCATGCCGTCGGTGGCACTGACCCCGGCGGCCCCGCCGAACAACCTGTTCACCTCCCGTGGCGGCCTGGGCTACGCGCAATTCTGTTCCGACTGCCACCGCCAGGATGGCGCTGGGGTGCCGCAGATGTTCCCGTCCCTGGCGGGCAACCCCAGCGTCGCTTCGGCCAACCCGACCTCCTTGCTGCACATCACCCTGACCGGCTGGCAGACCGCGCAGACCGCGGCTCATCCACGGGTCTACACCATGCCCGGGTTTGCCCAACTGGCGGATGGCGAGATTGCCGAGATCCTCAGTTTTGTCCGCAGCAGCTGGGGTAACAATGGTTCGGCCATCAGCGCCGAGCAAGTGAAAAAGATGCGTGCGCAACTGAGCCCGCAAGTGGAAAACACCTTGTTCGAAACCCCGCGCCTGGCCAACCTGCTGGCGGCGCCGAATGCCGAGCAAGTGGTGCGTGGCATGCGCCTGCACCTGGAAACCAAGGCCCTGCTGCCGGACAACGTCGGCAACTCGCTGAACTGCACCAGTTGCCACCTCAACGCCGGCACCGTGGCCGACGGTTCACCCTTTGTCGGCGTCTCGGCGTTCTTCCCCGGCTACGCGCCGCGGGCGGGCAAGACCATCACCCTGGAAGAGCGCATCAACGGCTGCTTCCGCCGCTCCATGCACGGCAAGCCGCTGCCGGTGAACGGTGCCGACATGCAAGCCATGGTGGCCTACTTCGAGTGGATGAAAATGAACACTCGCCCCGAAGACAAGGTGGCCGGACGTGGCGTGGGCAAGATCGACCCGGCCCTCAAGCCCAACGCCGACAATGGCAAGCAGGTGTACGCCAAGCAATGCGCGGTGTGCCACGGCGCTGATGGCGAAGGTCTGAAACGTGCCGACGGTAGCCTGATCTTCCCGCCGCTGTGGGGCGATCAATCCTTCAACATCGGCGCCGGCATGGCCCGCACCTACACCGCGGCGGCGTTCGTCAAACGCAACATGCCGATTGGCTTCCACGAGAAATTCCCCCTGGGCCAGGGCGGCCTGTCGGATCAGGAGGCATTGGACGTGGCCGAGTATTTCTCCCACCAACCGCGTCCGGACTTCCCGGACAAGGTCAAGGACTGGCCTAACGGTGGCCGCCCGGCGGACGCCCGTTACTGAGGGCTTGATCCTGTAGTCGCCGCCTTTGGCTGCGGCTACAGGCCCCGCAGAAAAATCTGCCGACGCTGCGTGGCGCCGAGGTAAGATTGCCATCCTTTGCGTCAGCCTTCGCTGTCGGTTTCTCAAGGATGAATCATGCGGCTCCCCTCGATCCTGTTGCTGAGCCTGTCCCTGGTGCTCGGTGGCTGTACCTTCGTCTCCACCCTCAAAGCCACCACCGTGAGCTACCGGGTGCCGGCCGATGCCGGTGACACCGCGCTGATCCGCATCGTTGCCCAGGGGCTGGTGCGGGGCGTGCCCTACAGCGATTGCATCGACTGGCGCAAACCGGCGTCGGGGCTGATGGTTCGCCCCCATCGTGGCATCGCCAATCCCAACTTCCGCAACCTGGGCATTCCCATGACGGCCGCCACCGACCGCATGCGCCGTCAGGAAGGCTTTGGCGCCAACGAGCTGAAGATCCCGGCCAATCGTCCGTTTGCCTTCATGTTCTACAACACCGAACCCGGGATGGATAAGGACTACCGCTTTGTCTGCGAACAAAGCGTGACCTTCGTGCCCGAGGCCGGCGCGACCTATCAGATGGTGTTTCTCCAGGACCAGATGTGCACCGCCATGCTGCGCAAGATCGACGATCAGGGCGAGATGCTGCCAGAGCGGGTGCCGCTGCGCCCTACCGATTATTGCAGCGCCGATGCCCGATAGAGCGCGAATCTAGGGCGCATAGTGCTCGCAGATTTCCTCCCAGATAGAGGCTCCGCGTAAGCGGATCCAGCGGATCAACACACGGTTGCGAAACGCCTGACAGCGGCCGTAGGGCCGC
This sequence comes from Pseudomonas sp. E1BtOHC1, assembly GCF_058744285.1. Lineage (NCBI taxonomy): Bacteria > Pseudomonadati > Pseudomonadota > Gammaproteobacteria > Pseudomonadales > Pseudomonadaceae > Pseudomonas > Pseudomonas sp. E1BtOHC1. The sequence goes on along the minus strand of NZ_CP196023.1, from coordinate 6,537,936 downwards.
CGATCCAGACTGTCCTCGATGTTCTCGGCGCCGGATGAGGCGCTGCGACGGGCTCACCAGCGACGATAGGGTTGGCCGAAGGGAACCCCGTTCAAGGTGTGAGTGCAGCAAGGGCAATTGGGGCTCATGGTGGCTGCGCTCAGTTGGGCATTGACCTTCTGCAGCAGGCCCTGGGTATCGACGTACAGACCGCTGAAATAGGCGCAACCACTGAGCCCCACGTAATCCTGTCGTTCGTGCTCATGCAGGGCCACCAACCAGAAAATCGGCTCTTCCCGATCCAGCCGGCCTTTCGCTTCGCTGAATACCCCATCCCACGGCTGGCCGACCCGGCTGAGCAGAAAACGGAACAACGGCGTGTAATCCAGCCCCAGGCGCTTGTCGGAGTGCATGCTGCCGCGTTGCTGTTCCCTGGCCAGGAGGGCCTTGCTGTGGCGCTGTTTGGCGTAGGACGGTGAGTTCTTGTGTCCCACGCCCCGGGTCCGGGTGTTGACCTTGCGGTACAAGGGTTGTTTTTCCATCGGGCTAGTCCTTCCTGGTGGCCGGCGACAGCGGATTCTATCTCGGCGCAATCATCCGTGTCGGCGCCGTGCCATTGGCATTGTGCTGATAGATCGCCACGGGCTGCCCTTGCTCATTGAAAAACACCTGGCCGATCCCCGACGAGTTCCACAGCCGCTCCCCGGCCTCGGCATGCTCGGGCACATGGGGCATCACCTTCATCCGCCGACGCTTGGTGAACCAGTTCAACGGCGAGCGCGGCGAGTAGAGCCAGCGGTTGAGGCGGTCGAACCATTCCAGCAGGGCGGCGGGGAATTCGTTCTTGATGCCGCTGCTGGTGATCTGCCAGATTCGCGGGCCGCCCTGGCGGTGGCGGATCAGCACTTCGTAGACGAAGGAATAATGCACATCGCCGGAGAGAATCACGTAGCTGCCCGGGGTCCGCGAGTGGCGGAAGATGTTGAGGATTACCTGGGCGGAGCCGCGATGGGCCATCCAGTTCTCCGCGTCCACCAGCAGTGGGTAGCCGCACCAGCTGAAGACCTTCTGCACCGTCTCGATCAGCTTGACGCCGAAGATCGGCGCCGGTGAAACGATGATCGCCGAGGGGTGATCCAGCAGTTCATGTTGCAGTTCGCTCAGGGCTTCCCAGTCCAGCAGGCCTGAGGGCTGACCCAGGTTGGACTCGCTGCGCCAGCGCCGGGTGCGGGTGTCCAGCACCACCAGGGCCGGGGTGCTGGGCAATACGTATTGCCACTGCTGGAAACCCAGCAACTGGTCGATCAGGTCGTTTTGGGCCTGACATTCCAGCATGCGTTCCGGAGTTTGTGCTGTGGTGCTCAAGGCGCGGGTCTGCTCCAGCAGTTGGACGAAGGCATCCGGGTTGTTGCCCCAGCCCTGGCACAGCATGTAAGCCAGCAGCGCGTTGCCGATGATGCGTTTGGAGAAGGGGTGACCGTAGGCGGTTTCTTCCCATTGGGCGCTGAGGTTCCAATCGTCGGTGATGTCGTGGTCGTCGAAGATCATCAGGCACGACAGGTGGGCGAAGACCCGCGCGGCACCCTTGAGGCCCTGGACAAAATCGTCGATGCGCTGCTGCTCCCGGGTGTAGCGGGTTTGCTGTTCCGGCGTCAGTTGCGGCGGCTGTGGCGCGATCAGGGTCCAGGGCAGCGGTGACCACACCAGCAGGTACATGGCCAGCACCTCGGCGAACGTCACCAGATGGTTGTCGGCGTTGCTGCTGGTAAAGATCGGTTTTTTCACCCCGCCGAAAAACCGCTCGCGCAGGGTTTCATTGCTCTTCAGCGCCGGGAGCAATTCGGCCCGCTGGTAGTAGCTGGCGCCATGGCGGTACAACACCTGACTGTCGGCCACCACGGCACCGTCCAACTCTTCATCGAACAGCCCGAGGCGCTCGATCAGGGCGTGAACCGCCCGCAACATCGGCCCGGCCACATCGTCGGCGTACACCTGATCGCCGCTCATCATCAACAAGGTCGGGCGTTGTGCAGGCTCGGGCTGTTGCGCCAGCAGGCGGTCGACGCAGAGCAGGCCATCAGTGGACGGGTGATGGGGCTTGCGGCAGGAGCCGTGGAGCAGGTTGTCGATGCGGCTGTGGAGCACGAACTCTGGAGTCCTGGCATCGCCATACAACAGGTGTGGCGCCCAGTCGGCAATGGCTCGGGCGCCGTCCTCGGCGTCATTGATCAGCAAGTCATAGGCAATCGCTTCGTCCTGGGGCAGGGCGGCGTCCAGGGGCACATCGATCAGGTGGATAAAGGCCTGACGGCCCACAGGAATGACCTGGCATTGCTGCTGATTGAGGGGCAGTTCCAATGCCGGATTGCCAGCGCTTTGCAGGCGCAGGGTCAGCGGCAACGCCCTTGAACCCACCAGCCACAGCACCAGCCGCGTCGGTTCCAGGCGGCGCAGCAGCGGGCCGGCGAGAACAGGGGGCAGGGCAGGGGTGGGCGTAGTCTGTGGCATCTGCAGCGAGATCTCTGGCGGTTGCAAAGGGCGCGCAATGGTAGCGCAGCCGATGTCGAAGAAACGTCGGCTGTGGGGGCTCAAGCAAGGCTTTTGTATCCGATTATTTATTAGCGCTGGCCAGCATCACGCCGAACCCGAGAAAGGTAATCCCCGACAGTTTGCCAACGATCCGGGCCCCCCGGCGGCTGGACAGCCAGCCCCGGGCGCCGTTGGCCATCAGCGCATAACCGCTGTGCAGCGCAATCACCAACAGGCTGTAGGACGCCACCAGCATAAAGAACTGGTTGTAGTAATCGCCTTGCTGCTGGATGAACTGCGGGAACACCGCGAGAAAGAAAAAACCGGCTTTGGGGTTGAGCAACTGGATCGACAGGGCCTCGACAAAGCGCCGTGCGGGGCGGCTTTTAGTGTCCTGGAGTGGCGGAATGAAACTCTGCGTGCGCCACATCTTCACCCCCAGATACAGCAAGTACAGGGCGCCGATGTACTTGAGCAGGGTAAAGGCAGTGGTTGAGGCCGCCAGGACCAGGCCCAGGCTGCTGGCGGAAATCCCCGCCACCACAAAGGCGCCCAGGGCGATACCGAGAATGCCCGGCAGTGCCCCGCTCCAGCCGTGGCGCAGGGCGTTGGACAGGGTCAGCACCACCCCGGGGCCGGGGCTGAGAATGGTCAGGGTGGCCAGTAGTAAAAACAGTCCATAACTTGCCATGCAACACTCCAGAAATGAGCCATTGAAGGGGCGCAGCCTGCTCCGCAGTTAGCGGCCTGACAAACGCTTTAATTGCACGGCTGATGTGCCTAAATCAGATCCATGCACAGGCTCTACAAAGCGTCTCAGGCGCCGCTGGCCCGAGTGGGCACCTGGGGCTGATTAGTCACCGCGTCCTGCTGAATCTGCGCCAGCATCCACTCGATAAACACCTGGGCTTCGGGGGCGGCATCCGCGGCGACGGCGTAGTAATAGCGGGTCAGTGGCTGACGCAGTTCCGGCAAGGGGCAGGTCAGGCGGCCGCTGGTCAGATCCTTGGCCAGCAACGAGGCCGGGCACAGCGCCAGGCCCAGTCCGTCGACACAGGCCTGAAGCACGAAGTGCAGATGGTCGAAATGCAAGGTCGGTGGCTGGCGCAGTGGTTTCAGGCCGCAATGTTCCAGCCATTTCTGCCAGTCGTTGGCGCGGGTGCGGCTGACCAGCAGGGTATGGCGTCCCAGATCCTTGGCACTGTTCAGCGCTGTGCTCTGCAACAGCGATGGCGCGGCCACCACCAGGATTTCATCTTCCAGCAAGCGCTGTGGCTGCAGGGCTGCAGCCCAGCCCGAGCGCCCGCGGCGAATCACCAGATCGAAGGTTTCCTTGGCCGGATCGGGAAGCAGGGTGCTGGTCACCACCTCCGGCTGGATCTGCGGGTACAGCGCCATGAACTGCGGCAAGCGCGGAATCAGCCAGCGCACCGCGAAGGACGGCCGCACGTTGACAGTCACCTTGCACAGGGCCGCGCCGCGGCGCAGTGAGACCGCGGCTGCGGCGATCTGGGTCAGGGCCACGCTGACCTGTTCATAGAAGGCTTGCCCGGCGGGGGTCAGCACCGACTGGCGAATGCGCCGCTCGAACAGCAGCACTCCCAGGTGCTCTTCCAGCAACTTGATATGGCGGCTTACCGCGCTGTGGCTCACGTGCAGTTCTTCAGCCGCGCGGCTGAAACTCTCATGGCGAGCGGCGGCGGCAAAGGCGCGGACGGCGTTCAGGGGCGGCAGGTCAGTGATCATGTGTCTAATTTAGTCACCTATACGGCGTAATAAAAGCGTTTGTCAGTGCCACAGCGGAACGTCAGGCTGAAACCATTCGTGACCTGCCGGTTTGCCTGCCATGCCCGATACCCATGTCCGCACCACCGATCAAGCTTCCGCCCGCGCCGCCTCGATCCTCGGCCTGTGCCTGCCCGGCGACACCTTGCTCTACCTGCTGCTGCCCATGCAGCACGAGGCCTTCGGCGTGACCCTGGCCGAAGCCGGCCTGCTGCTGGCAGCCAACCGCCTGGTGCGGATCTTCGGCTACAGCCATGTGATGCGCTTCTACGCCCGCCGCGGTGATCGCCCGGTCTGCGTGCTGGCCGCCTTCACGGCGGCGTTGTGCGCCCTGGGTTACGCCACCTTGTCCGGTTTCTGGTGGCTGCTGCTATTGCGTCTGGGCTGGGGCCTGACCTACGCCGCCCTCAACCTCTCGACCCAGGTCATGGCCACCGCCGAGCCCAGCGGCGCCGCTCGCCGCACCGGTCGTTCCCGAGCATTGATCGCTACCGGGCCGATGCTGGCCTTGCCCCTGGGCGCCCTGGTCAGCGTCGAATACGGCCCGCGGGTGATCTTCCTGCTGATGGCCCTGACCTCGCTGATCGCCATGCTCCTGGCCTTCGGCCTGCCGGCCAAACCTCACCCGCTGGCCAGTTCCAGCCGCCGCTTCCGGCGTCCCGACAGCGTGGCGGTTTGGTCCTTTATCGAAGGCCTGGTGCTGGATGGTCTGTTCATCATTGGTCTTTCACTGCTGGCCGAACAGCTGATGGCGGGTAACGCGGTGCTGGTGGCGGGCGGGCTTCTGGCCCTGCGCTACGTCTCGGAAATGCTCCTCAGCCCCCTGGGCGGTATCGCCGCACAACGCTGGGGCGCGACGCGGATGTTGATCGTCTTCTCCCTGCTGACCTCTGTGGCCCTGGTGGGTTTTGGTTGCCATTGGCTGATTGTCGGCGGCGCCCTGGTGCTGGTGTTGCGGGCCCTGCAACTGCCGCTGGTGGTCACGGTGGTGGCCCAGCGGCATCCGGGGGCGGGAAGGGTGCGGGCCTTGGCGGCCAATGCGGTGTGGCGGGATATCGGTGCCGGGATCGGGCCGTTGATCGCCGGGTTGCTGCTGCCGGTGGCGTCCACGGTGTGGGTGTATTCGCTGGCGGCGGGGTGTTTGGCGCTGAGTGCGTTGGCGTGTCGGGAGGTTCGTATTCGTGGGGACGAGGTTAAGCCGGCGCCTGCCGAAGAGGTTTGAGGGTTTTTGAAGAGTTTCTGCGGGCCCCAGCAAGTCAGATCAGTTAAGGAAATTCTGTAGGAGCGAGCTTGCTCGCGATGATGCTAGGAGCGCCGCATTCTTCCCTGCGAACGCGCGTCATCGTTGACGTCCATCGCGAGCAAGCTCGCTCCTGCAGGCCTCAGGCCGAGGCTTTGTGTTCTTCGCCGCGCTCCACACTCTGCGGTTGGCCTTGCTCTATCACCCAGCGCAACAGCTCGGTCACCGAAACCCGGTGCTTGCGTTCCACCCACTCCATGCCTTCGGGGCTGTAGTGCTCGCTGTAGCGGGTCAGGATCAAATGATTCTGGTCTTCGGACATGCGCAGGCTGACTTCGCGGCAATGCAGGCTGGCGTCGTCGAGTTTGGTCACGCGTTGCAGGAGCATCAGGGCGTGTTGATCGGAGGTGGACATGGGCAGCTCCTTCGCGACTAGAGGGGCTGGGGCCGAGGCGGACTTGATCAGGTGCATGGTCAGGGTTCTCCAGCAGGGGGAAGCCGATGCTGGCAGGCGAATCTTGCGCAAAGATGTCTGCTTTATTGCGCGGGTGAAGGTTTGTTACTGCGTTGAAATATATGACGCAGGGCGGCGAATGGTTTTAGATAAAGGCTCTTTCCGACTTGAAGTGATGCCCGCTGGTGAGCCGCCTGTTGATCGTGGACGACGACATTGAAGTCCTCGCGCTGCTGAAGAAATTTTTTGTCCAACAGGGCTATCAGGTGGCCGTGGCCACCGATGGCGCTTCGCTGTGGGCGGCTCTGGAGCGGGAGGTGCCGGACCTGATCATCCTCGACTTGATGCTCCCCGGCGACAACGGCCTGACCCTGTGCCAGCGCTTGCGCCAGCAGCACGCCACGCCGGTGATCATGCTCACCGCCATGGGCGAGTTGAGCGATCGGGTGGTGGGCCTGGAGATGGGCGCCGACGATTACCTGAGCAAGCCCTTCGATGCTCGCGAGCTGCTGGCCCGGGTGCGGGCGGTGCTGCGCCGGGCCGGAGAGGTCCGGCCGGTGAGCGCGGACGTGCCGCGGCCCCTGATCAAGTTCGCCGACTGGCAGCTGGACCTGACTCGCCGTGAACTGCGCTCGCCGGACCAGGTGATGATTCCGTTGTCGGCGGGGGAGTTCGACCTGTTGCTGGTGTTTGTCGAGCACCCGCAACGCATCCTCACCCGCGAGCAGTTGCTGGACCTGGCCCGGGGCCAGGCCCATGACGCCTTCGATCGCAGCATCGATGTCCAGGTCAGTCGCCTGCGGCGCAAGCTGGAGTTCGACACCAAGCGCCCGGCGATGATTCGTACCGTGCGCAACGGCGGTTACCTGTTCACCCCCAGCGTGACCCGCCAGTGAAGCTGATCAAGCCGTTGTGGCGCTATCGGCTGCGGGACACCGTGGCGCGCTGGATCGCCCTGACCATCATCATGGCCATGCTCACCGCCCTGGCCTTCAATGCGCTGTTCGTGCAACTGGCCGGGGTCTGGGCCTATCCGCCGCTGGCGGAAACCGGGTTGCTGGAAAAGTCCGCGGCCATCGTGCGCATGATCGAAGCCTCGGAACCGGGCCAGCGCCCGCGACTGGCGGAGGCCGTCAGCAGTGACCACCTGAGCATCTCTTGGAGGCCGACGCGCCAAGGCTTTGCCCTGCCTGAGCTGGACGACCCGGAGTATCGGGTCGGCTCGGAAGGCATCCGCGCCATGCTGCAACCGCCCCAACGGCATATCGAGGCCTACCAGCCCAGCGACTGGTCGGGCCCGGACGGGCGCTACGCGCTGCTGGTGCAGTTGACCGATCAAAGCTGGCTGATGTTTTCCTCGGCGTCCCGCAGCTGGGGGCTGGAGGAGGGCACGCGCAATCTGATCGTGATCGCTCTGGTGCTGATCTCCACCGGTCTGGTGGCCTTGATCGCCACGCGCCGTCTGGCCAAGCCGCTGCAACAGTTCGCCCAGGGCGCGCGGCGCTTTGCCGTGGACTTTCGTGCACCGCCCATCGATCCGGTGGGGCCCCACGAGATCCGCCAGGCAATCCTGGCCTTCAACGCCATGCAGGCGCAGTTGCAGCACTTCATCAAGGACCGCACGCAGATGCTCGCGGCCATTTCCCATGACCTGCGCACACCCTTGACCCGCATGCGCCTGCGCGGCGAGTTCATCGAGGATGCCGACCAGCAGCAGCGCCTGTTCCGCGATGTGGACGAAATGCAAGCCATGATCAATTCCGCCCTGGAGTTCTTTCGCGATGATGCGCGGCTGGAACAGGCCACCCATTTCGATCTGGCCGAACTGTTGCAGACCCTGGTGGACGACTATCGCGACCAGTCGATTCCGATCGTTTTCAGCGGCCCGCCGCGTCTGGTGTATTGCGGCCGGCCCCTGGGGCTCAAGCGGGTGATGACCAACCTGCTGGACAACGCGGTCAAGTACGGGGGCGAGCCGGCCATTGTGCTGGAACACGATGCGCATCAATTGCGCGTGCGGGTGCTGGATCGTGGCCCGGGGATTCCCGCCGAGGCGCTGGAGCAGGTGTTTGCACCGTTCTTCCGGCTGGAGTCCTCGCGCAACAAGAGCACCGGCGGCGTGGGCCTGGGGTTGTCGGCAGCGCGGGCGATTGTCCGCGAGCATGGTGGCGAGTTGCGGCTGCTCAATCGTGAGGGGGGTGGGCTGGAAGCGCGGGTGGAATTGCCGGTGTAGTCAGGACTCTGCGGCCAACAAAACCCTGCAGGATTTGGCGAGCTTCTGCAGGACGGCGTTGCAGAGGCAACGCCGCCCAACCGATCACGGCCTGAGGTGGCTACCGGGTCATATCAGGACCAGTCGAAGCAGAACAGCACCAGGCCCTCCACCGGCTCATAGAACATCACGATCAGGTCGGCGCCGCTGATGCCGTAGTGGCTGGCGGGCACCCCCAGTACGTGCTGGAAGCGCCGGCCCGCGGGGCTCAGGGGCCAGACGTCGATATCGCCGCTGTCGTCTGTGGCTTCAACGATATCCATGGGGAATTCCACGGTTTCCACCCAGTTGCCGTAACCCTCGGCCACGCCGCCTATTTCATTGATAAAAGTCAGGCGCTGCTCGTCATCTTCCGGCCAGGTCAGATAGCCCAGTTCCTGGTAACGCTGGCGCGCCGTCTGGTAAGCCGCGTGCTCCAGGGCGTAATGGCTTTGCAGTTGGGCCCGCTGGTTGCGCCGCGATTCGGGCAGTTGGGCATTGTCCGGGTGCAGGAAGAAGTAGCGTGGATCACCGCACAGGCGGTAGCGACCGTTCTCGATCTTGAAGCCGATCCAGTTGGTCTTCAGCAGCTCGCTGCCAAAACCTTCGTCCTGGGTGAGTTCGCCCACCAGGCCTTCATCGGGTTCGATGGGGCTCAGCAGGTGCAGGCGCCCGGACCATTCGGGGTTGATCTGGCTGGCATCGATGGACAGCAGGGGCAGCAGGTGTTCGGCCAGTTCCTGCTGGTCGGCGACGAACAGCTCACGGGCGTCGGGGTAGGCGACGGCGCCGGCAGGCAGTTGTGTGAGTTCCGGGGTTGGGATTGCGGGCATGCAGCGGGTCCTTGAACAAACGGGAATGACAGGGAAAGAAGGCCGCACGCTTCAGGCGCGGCTGTTGCGGAAACTGCCGGGAGTGATGCCCACGACTTTCTTGAAGGCGCGGGTCATGTGGCTCTGATCGAAGAAGCCGCAGCTGAAGGAGGCTTCCGCCAGGCTGGCGCCGGTGCGCAGCAGGTTCTGCACCTGGGCCACGCGTTTCTGGATCTGGTAGCTGTGGGGCGACACGCCCACGGTCTTCTTGAACACGCGGATCAGGTACAGCGGGTCCATGTCCACCAGTTGCGCCAGTTCTTCCAGGGGGATGTGTCGGGCGTATTCGTCTTCGAGTTTTTGCTTGATGAACTTCACCGCGCTGCGTTCGGCGCTGGCGATGGCGGCAATGGGGGCGCCGCTGCGTTCGAAAAGTTGGGTCACCAGGTCCAGGAGGATGGATTCGCGTTCCAGGCTGGGCGGGGAGTTTTCGATGATCTGGTGTTGCTGGAGGAAGGTCAGGGCAAAGCTGGGGTCGAGGTTCAATGCACTCTGGAACAGATGGATATGCTCGGCGCCGAAGCGTCCTTGAAAGATCACCCGGTTGACCCAGCCCGGGTCCAGGTAAAGCATGCGGTACATCCAGCCCTGGTCATGCCCGGGCAAGCCGTCGTGAATCTCCCCCGGGGTGATGGTGACGACGCTACCGGCGCTCCCCAAGTAGTAGCTGCCCCGATAAAAGAGTTTTTCAACCCCGCTGCTTATAACCCCTACTGCATATCGATCATGTGAATGCCGGCCAAAAGACTGAGTGCTGTAACGCGCAGATAACAACTCACAGTCGCCTTCGGGTATTCGCCAAAACTGCACGAAATCCTTGTCTGGCCTAAAGACTTTGCCGGGTTTGTGCTCATCCATGAGTTTGTCCAGTTTTGTGCAATACGTTGGAAAAATGGGCCGCTAAATTTAGCACCCATTTCATAACGCAAGCTAGGGGAAGTGATGCCTACAAAACTAGTTATTGGGGATTACAAAAAGTCTTCATGGTCATTTCGTGCATGGCTGGTTCTTGTAACGGCAGACGTCTCCTTCGAGACCCTTCAAGTCAAGCTGGAACAGGACGACACCCGTCAGCAGATCCTGCGCTATTCGCCGTCGGGCAAGGTGCCGGCGCTGCTGCTGGACAAGGTGGTGATCAACGACAGCCTGGCCATCTGCGAGTACGTCGCCGGTGCCTATCCGTCGGCCAACCTGTGGCCCCAGGACGCGCTGATCAAGGCCCAGGCCCGTGCCGCTGCGGCCGAGATGCACTCGGGTTTCGTCAATCTGCGCACCCAGATGTCCTTCGGCCTGAACACCGGTGACACCCCCGAGCCCCTGACGGCCGACACCCAGGAAGAGATCCAGCGGATCTTCGCCATCTGGAACAACCTGCGCGAGGCCAGCGGCTCCAAGCAGTTCTTGTGCGGCGATTTCGGCATCGTCGATGCGATGTTCGTACCGGTGGTGTTCCGCTTCCGTCGTTATGGCATTGCAGTGCCGACGCAACTTCAAGCCTATGTCGAACAAGTTCTGGCCTATCCGCCGGTGCAGAAGTGGCTGAAGTTGGCTGCAGCAGAAGTTTGAAAAAAGCCAAGTAGTTATAACGAATAACGCTAACTAAAAATTAATGATTATTTGACTGAAGGCAGAAAAGACCCTGGTGTTTTTTCTGCTTTTTCGAGTCTGACTTTTGTTGCGAAAAGGGGAATTTATGAGTGTTCATAAAGTGACTGCCAAGGATGTTGGCCGTGATGGGCAAGTTTACGACGTGATCGGCATCGGCTTTGGCCCGGCGAACATCGCCCTGGCCATCGCCATGGAAGAGATGGAGTTTGCCGGCACCCGGCTGTTTCTCGAGCGTCACGCGAGCACTCAATGGCAGCCGGAGATGATGCTCTCCGGCAGCGATATCCAGAACCACCCGAGCCGCGATCTGGTGACCCCGCGCAACCCGCGCAGCCGCTACACCTTCACCAACTTCCTGTTCGAGAACGACCGGCTGTTCGAACACCTGAACCTGGGCCTGGAGTTCCCGCTGCGCAGCGAGTTCGCCGAGTACGTGCGCTGGGTCGCCGGGTTCTTCGCCCGGGACGTGGCCTACAACCAGAGCGTGGCGCAGATCCAGGTCGACCCGGTCAGCAACCTCTACACCATCACCACCCAGGCCGGTGTGCAGTACCAGGCCCGCTCCGTGGTCCTGGCCCCGGGCCGCACCCCGGTGATTCCGCAGGTGTTCGCCAATGCCGCAGCGGATCGGGTGTTCCACCTGACCCAGTACCTGGGCCGCCTGGCCAACCTGGCCCAGAAGGGCGAGCTCAAGCGGGTGGCGGTGGTGGGCGGCAGCCAGAGCGCCATCGAGATCATCCTGCACCTGCGCCACACCTATCCGACCCTGGAAATCGTCAACGTGCAGCGCGGCTACGGTTTCCGCCTCAAGGACACCAGCCAGTTCAGCGAGCATGTGTACTTCCCGTCCTTCGTCGACCAGTACTACAACAGCTCCGCCGAAGCGAAGAAGAACATCAACCGCCACCTGCACTACACCAACTACTCCGCTGCCGATGCCGACGTGATCAAGGAACTCTACGTGGGCATGTATGAGGACAAACTGCAGGGCCGTGAGCGCGTGATCATCAAAGGCCACAGCGATATCCAGGGCTGCACCCCGGACGGCGAGGGCTATCGCCTGTCGCTGCGCAACAGCAACACCCACGCCACCGAAGAGCTGGGCGGGCTGGATGCCGTGGTCCTGGCCACGGGCTTTCGCAACCTCGGCACCGGCCCCCAGGAAGAACGCTACCCGGCGATTCTCAAGGACCTGGCCGAGCACCTGGACTGCGATGCCCAGGGCGTGATCCGCATCGGTCGCGACTACAGCCTGGCCGCCGCCAAGGGCAGCCATCTGCCGGCGCTGTACCTCAATGGCCTGTGCGAATCCTCCCACGGTTATGGCGATGCCGGCTCCTTCAGCCTGCTGTCGCTGCGCTCGCGGGACATTTTCAACTCCCTGAACCAGCAACTGGGCCTGGCCCAGGCGGCGGAAAAGATCGCCTGAGCCGCTGCATCGAACCCTGAACCTCGACCCCTTTATGTGAGCAGGCAGCAATGGATATTTCAGAAATGGATGAGTTGGGTGTATTTGCGGATGTGGAGTCTTCGGCGCGCAGTTACTGCCGCAGCTTCCCGGTGGTATTCGACCAGGCCCAGGGCAGTCATCTGTATGACCTGAAAGGCCAGGCCTATATCGATTTCCTGAGCTGCGCCGGTTCAGTCAACTACGGACACAACCCCAAGGCGGTCAAGGCCGCGGTGATCGACTACCTGCAACGGGATGGCATCCAGGCCGCCCTGGACATGCACAGCCGGGCCAAGCAGGAGTTCATCTACAACTTCCGCAGGATCATCCTCACGCCACGGACCCTGCCCTACAAAATGCAGTTCACCTCGCCCACCGGCACCAGCGTGGTGGAGTCGGCGGTCAAACTGGCGCGCAAGGTCACCGGACGCCGGCACATCGTGGCCTTCACCAACGGTTTCCACGGCATGTCCAACACCTCCCTGGGCCTGACCGGCAACCGCGACAATCGCCAGCCCGGTGTCGATCCCTATGTGTTCCGCATGCCTTTCGACGGTTACCTGGCGGGCCTGGATTCCATCGAGTACTTCGAGCGCTTGCTCAAGGACAACAGCTCGGGCATGGACCTTCCGGCAGCGGTGATCCTGGAAACCATCCAGGGCGAAGGCGGGATCAATGTGGCCTCGGCGGAGTTCCTGCAGCGTCTGCGGCAACTGACCACCGAACACGGCATCCTGCTGATCGTCGATGACATCCAGGCCGGCTGCGGCCGTACCGGGACCTTCTTCAGCTTCGAGCCCTCGGGCATCACCCCGGACATGGTCTGCCTGTCCAAGTCCCTCAGTGGCTACGGCTTGCCGTTCGCCCTGTTGCTGCATCGTCCGGAGCTGGACCAATGGTCCCCCGGCGAGGACAACGGCACTTTCCGCGGCAATACCCTGGCCTTCGTCGCGGCCACCAAGACCGTGCAGGAGTTCTGGAGCGACGACCGTCTGGTCAAGCACATCCAGGCCAACGAAGCGCAGCTCAAGGAATGGCTGGCCGAAGTCACCGAACGCTTTGCTGGGCACATCAAGGACGTGCGCGGCCGCGGTCTGTTCTACGGCATCGAGTTCCACGATCCGGCCCTGGCCGCTGCGGTGATGCGTGCCTGTTTCGCTCGTCGCCTGATCATCGAGCGCTGCGGTCCGGTGGACCAGGTGCTCAAGCTGATGCCGGCGCTGACCATCAGCAGCGAAACGCTGCAGGTCGGCCTGGCGAGTATTTTCGATGCCATGCAACAGGTACTGGAGCAGGGCACGCTAAGTGACCCGGACCAGGACGTTGATCCTCTGGTCTTCATCAATGGAGTCGCGCATGTCGACTAATACCAACCGCGCCATCATCGAACTGACCATCGGCGGGCTGATGCTCAGCCTGTCGGCGCTGGCGGTGGCCTTCGCGCATATCGGTGCCGGCGGCGCGGGGTTCTACCGCATGCTGTTCGCCTCGATCCTGTTTTTCCTGCTGCTCAAGGTGCGCCGCATCCCGGTGTTGCTCAAGAGCGCCAAGGCGCAGCTGTACACGGCCCTGGCCGGGGTGTTCCTGGCCATCGACCTGGTGCTTTGGCACCAGAGCATCTACATCGTCGGCCCGGGCATCGGTTCGATCCTGACCAACTGCCAGGTGTTCTTCATGACCCTACTGGGTCTGTACCTGCTCAAGGAAAAACCGTCGATCTACTTCCTGATCTCCATCACCCTGGCGTTCGTCGGCCTGTACCTGTTGCTGCTGCCGGAAATGACCAGCGCAGTGGGCATCAAGGGCGTGGTGTATGGGGTGCTCTCGGGTCTGGCTTACGCCATCTGCGTGTATTTCCTCAAGGTCAACACCCAACTGCCTGACGGCGGTGGCGACAAGATCGCACAGATGCTCAACCTGAGCCTGTGGGCCGCGCTGGTGCTGCTGGTCTACGCCCTGGCCATGGGGGAAAGCCTGGCCATTGTCGATGGGCAAACCCTGGTGATGCTGATCATCTACGGGGTGATGGTGCAGTTCGTCGGCTGGTTGCTGGTCAACCGTTCCATCGGTGCCATCAGCCTGGGGCTGGCGGGGCTGATCCTGTTGCTGGAGCCGGTGATCACCTACTTCGTCGACGTGGCGTTTCTCGGCAAGGCCAGTTCGGCGCTGCAGATCGCTGGCGCGCTGCTGACCATCTTTGCGGTGTACATCGGTTCGATCAAACCGCCGGAGAAGGTGACGCCGGTGACCGAGGCCGCCTGAGGCCTCGACCTGATGCAGGGGGCCAGCTGTTAGCTCCCTTCAACTCATAGTTCCGCTCGACTTTTACTGCGCACAGACCCGCCTGTCTGCGCGCAGTTTTTTTTGCCCGCAATTCAGGCCGTCAGTGCCAGGCGTGTCGCGCCGGCGTCCGCCGTCGCCTGGGTCCGTTCATCCTCTTCCAGCCCCCGCGAGGCGCGGCCTACCAGCAGCGGGTCCGGGGCGTGGGCGACTTTCAGGTCCTTGCCCGGGTAGTCCAGCTCGTGGAGGAAATGACGGATGCAGTTGATCCGCGCGCGCTTCTTGTCATCGGACTTGATCACCGTCCACGGCGCATCGGCGGTGTCGGTGTGGAAGAACATCGCCTGTTTGGCGGCGGTGTATTCGTCCCACTTGTCCAGGGACTTGATGTCGATGGGCGAGAGTTTCCAGTGCTTGAGCGGGTCGTCCCGGCGCGAGATGAAGCGCCGCAGTTGCTCTTCGCGGTTCACCGAGAACCAGAACTTGAACATCAGGATGCCGCTGTTGCACAGCATGCGCTCCAGCTCCGGGGTCTGGCGCATGAATTCCAGGTATTGCAGGGGCGAGCAGAACTCCATGACCCGTTCCACCCCGGCGCGGTTGTACCAGGAGCGGTCGAAGAAGACCATTTCCCCGGCGGTGGGCAGGTGCTGGATATAGCGCTGGAAGTACCACTGGCCCTTTTCCTGTTCCGAGGGTTTCTCCAGGGCCACGATCCGTGCGCCACGGGGGTTGAGGTGTTCCATAAAGCGCTTGATGGTGCCGCCTTTACCGGCCGCGTCCCGGCCTTCGAACAGCACCACGATGCGCTGCCCGGTTTCCTTGACCCAGCTTTGTACCTTGAGCAGCTCGATCTGCAGCTCGTTCTTGGCCTTTTCGTACTCGGCCCGGCGCATCCGGTTGCGGTAGGGGTAGCTACCCGGCAGCGAGGCTGAAACGCTGTCTTCATTGGAGCCGCGCGGGGCGCTGGCCACTTGCAGGGCCATGGGTTTCTGGCTGATGGCGCTGATGTCGGCTTCGGCGGTTTTCGCCGGCGCCGCCTGGGTGGCGGTGCGTGGGCGACGGGTCCGGGGGGCGGTGGTTTTACGCACAGCGGTCTTGGCGGCCGGGGTGCTGCTGGCCGGAGCTTTTTTCACTGGAGCAGGTGGCAGGGGCAGGGCGGTGGATTCTTCACTCATGGGAGGGGGCCTGTAGTTGCGTTCAATGTCCTCCGGTCATTTTTAGGGCTGGGCAGTTGGCGGCCGTTGATCTCGATCAAGTTTGTAATAAGGAAAAGTCGGTAATCAGTTGAGATTTTTTCGGCGGCTCGCTCGGGAGCTATCTGACCTGAGGCGGAGACCATCACCACTGGCAATTG
This sequence comes from Pseudomonas sp. E1BtOHC1, assembly GCF_058744285.1. NCBI lineage: Bacteria > Pseudomonadati > Pseudomonadota > Gammaproteobacteria > Pseudomonadales > Pseudomonadaceae > Pseudomonas > Pseudomonas sp. E1BtOHC1. The sequence goes on along the minus strand of NZ_CP196023.1, from coordinate 6,522,131 downwards.
CGCCGCAGGATCTCGATGCGCGGGGGGGTGAAAGGACGGCGGATATCAACCCGCCGCCTGTCGTTTTCAGTGAGCCAGGGCCGGGCGTCTGTCCGCAGGATCACGCTGGCCGGGCTTGGCGGGCGCCGAGGGGGTGGCGCTGTGCCGGGTTTGCAGGGCGCCGAACGAGGTGATGTAACCGGCGATGGCGCTGGCGACCACCGTCGGTGGGCTGGCCAGCCAGACCTGACCTGGACCGGAGCGCCCCGGGAAATTCCGGTTGATGGCGCTGACGGTGACCTGCTCCTGATGGGTCGATGAACCAGGGCCGCAGTTCGCGCAGGCTCCGCAGGCCGGCTGCAGCAGCTGCGCGCCAAAGGTTTCGAAGGCCGGCAGGTAGCCCTTTTCCTCGCAGTAGTCGCGGACATCCACGGTCCCGAACTGCAAATAGAGTTTGACCTCGGGATGCAGCCGCAGGTCGTTTTCCAGTGCCCAGTTGATCACCTCGAAATAATGATCGAAGTCATCGCGCTTGCCGGCCGTGCAGGAGCCGCCATAGGCGATATCGACCATGACCCGCTCGGTCAGATCGGTGAGGCGCTGTCCGTTGCCGGGGTCGCCCGGAGAGGCAATCATCGGCAGGATCTGATCGCAGTCGAGGACGATCGTGTCGGCGTAGTTCGCCTCGGGGTCGCTGGTCATCCAGGGCTCGAGCACGAAGTCGAGGTGGCGCCGCTCCTTGAGAAAACGAACGGTTTCCTGATCGGGTACGACGATTCCGCTGAAACCACCCAGCTCCGCTGTCATGTTGGTGAGGGTGGTGCGTTCGTCGGTGGATAGGAACGCCAGGGCCGGGCCACCGAATTCGAAGATCTTGCCGACACCCTGGCCAGCCTTGATCCGGCCATCGGCCAACAGGGCGAGCACCAGGTCCTTGGCGGTCACGCCGGCGGACAAGCGGCCGACCAGGGAAATGCGTAGCACCTGTGGATACACCGTCCTGACCGAGCCGGTCATGAAGGCGTTGGCCATGTCGGTGGTGCCCACGCCAAACGCCAGGCAACCGAGTGCGCCGCTGTGGGGGGTATGGGAGTCGGTGCCGACCACCACTTGTCCAGGCAGGGCATATTGCTCGGCCATCATCGCGTGGGAGATGCCCTCGCTGCCTTCTGCCGGCAGATAGCCGTGGGCGCTGAGTCGATGCTTGGCGACGAAGTCCCGATGGGCCTGAGACAAGCCATCGAGTTCGCCGACCAGGCTCTGTTGCAGGTGCGCCGGGCTTCGGCGCTTGTAGGACAAGTGGTCCTCAAACGCCAGGATCGATTCCGGCTGGTACACAGAGAAGTTTTCGCCGAAGGCATCGTCGAGCAAATGGGCGCAAAGCCCGGTGTAGTACTCGTGGATAAAGCGCCAGTCGGCCTTCAGCAGAATGCCGGCGCCCTGTTCGACGCGCTCGGCCCCGCGGGCCTTGATCAAATGCCGATGAATGATTTTTTCGGCAAAGGTCAGGGGCCCGGTGGGCAGCTGCGGCGACGGCTCCCCGGGCTGGTCCGGCTGCTGACGCAAATGCTCGCGACCGTAGTTGAGCAGCCCGCCGCTGCGCAGAATTGCCGTGGACAGCGCATCCCTGGTGCCAATCAGTTCCTCCAGCGACAGCTCTTCGCCGGCCTGCAAGCGCGGCACCAAGGACAAGTCGGTGGAGGTCAGCAGGCCGATGTTGTCGGCGTTTTGTCGGTAGATGCGCTCGAAGCTTTCGGCGATGACCAGGCGGATGCCGGCTTTTTTCTCCGCCAGCGGGCTGTGCTCGCGGGAAGAGCCTTTGCCGTAGCGGGTACCCGCCACGGTCACTGTAAACCCTGCGGCGGCGACATCGTCCTTGCCGATAGGCAGTACCGGGCCGGTCTTGAGGCCGACATAGGGGTATGAACCCAGCCGGTGGTCAAAAAAAGCCAGCACCGGGATCGGTGTTATTTCGTCTGTTGAAATGTCATCGCGCAGGGGCCGTGCCTCCTCAAGGGTCAGTGTTTGCCCCCCCAACTGCCGTGACACTTTCAAAGGATCGCTGCTGAGAAAAAGCAGCTTTGCGTCAAGCTTGAAACCCATGATTCACCCCAAAAGAAATGGCCGACGGTTTCAGATCAAGTGCCGACCGTCATAGACGCTGTTGTCGTAGGCGGCATGGTTGGCGGCCTCGGCGGCTGGCGCTGGTTTCGAGGTTACGGCGCCTCCCCAGGTGGCATAGATCAACGCGCCCTTGGAGGACTTCCAGGCGTGGGTGCTGCCTGGCGGGTAAATCACCAGATCGCCCTTGAGGTAAGTACCGTTTTCATCCTCAAAGTCACCGTCCAGGATCAGAAAGGTTTCATGGCCGTGATGGTGGTGAGCTTGGGCACTGGCGCCCGCGTCGCAACGGATCAAGGCAATCCGCTGGGCACTCTCCTGGCATTCGAACAGCGTGTGAATGCTGGCGCCGCTGCGACCCAGTTGTTGATGAGTCGACCATTGGATCGAATCCGGCTCGCTGGATACATTCAGCAGATTGAAGACTGTCGGGTTCATGGATGTGCGCCTGTTATAGAGAAGAGGTGATGAAGTTGAAGGTCGAACTGATGGTCGCCGTGCGGGAGATTCTTTCTATCGCCGCCAGGTGACGCTCTTGGGTCACCGCCGCGCAGGCATCTTCCAGCACGGTGATCTTGAAGTCCCTGTCATGCCCGTCGAGGGTCGTGGCGAGGATCACGTGTTCGGTCGATACCCCCGTCAATACCAACTCTTCAATACCTTGGGTCCGGAGTATCAATTCCAGGTTGGTTTGATAGAACGGGCTGACCCGGCTCTTGGCGATCACGATTTCGTCTTCGTGGGGGCGCAGGTCGTCATGCACCTGGGTGGACCAGGTCTGCAACTTCAAGACGCCATGTTCCTTGGCGGGAGCAAACACTCGGGAGTGCGGGGGGAAGCCTTCATAGTGGGCGTTGAAACCGACGACGATAAAGATGATCGGCAGTTGATTGCTGCGGGCGTAGTTCAAGGCCGATGCGGCCTTTTCCACCACCCGACGTTCCTCGGTCTGTTGGTAATAGCCTTCACGGGCATAAACCCCTTCGGGATGGACAATTTCATTGATGAAGTCCATGACCAGCAGTGCTTTCTTTGCAGACATCATTCATTCCTTTAAATGAGGGGGCGATCAGGCCACTTCAGTGATTGCCACAGGCGCTTGGGCGTAGGCCGACTGCAGTGCATCGAAGGCCACGTAGTGGGCATCCTGGGCAAAGTCGGTCCAGAAGCCGGGGCGGCTACTGCCGGCCTGCATGAACCAGCGGGTGTGCTCGGAAGGCAGGCCCAGTACATAGAGCCCCTTGATGGGCTGGCCCGAGCGGTCGATCGGGTGATAAGGACCGGGGGTGACGGCGACGCCGCCGGTGACGAAGTCCTCGTCGATCCCCTGGTTGATGTAGTTGGTCCAGTACCCGCGCCGCACCAGGTTTCTGGTCAGCGGTGACGGGTCTCGGAGCAAGTCTGGCGAAGGGATGCGCCCGTCGATGACCACATCGATCAGTTGCCTGGAGTGACGGACCCTGGGGGACTCGATGCTGAACTTGTGGTGCTGGGTATCGATGCCATAGACCGTTTCAGGTCCCACCAGCGTCAGTACCCCCGCCGCGATCAGGGCGCGGATTTGCTCGGTGCGGTAAAGGGGCGGTCCTGCGGTGAGAAACAGGCTGGTAGGGGCGTAGTACTGCAGGAAGTCTTCTTGATGCGAGCGCGGGGTGAGCCGGCCGAAATCCACCACGCTTCTGATCAGGGCGCGGGTATCGCGAATGGTATCCAGGGCGGCTTTCATCGGGTTGTCGACGTTGCCCTCGCGGGCGCTGCACAAGTCATCTTCCAGTACCCGATCCAGGGCTTGGGCAAAGTCTGCCGGGCTGTGGAACTCTTGGGCGCGGAACGGCCTGGCCAGTCGGTCCAGCTCCAGGACCGGAAGGTCGCTCACGCCGAAGTCGGCGGCCGCGGCAACAAGGGCCGGCAAGGAGAATAGTTGCTGTTGCGCCACGCGCTGCTTGAACTGCTGCTCGGCTGCCTGCCCCGCCTTGGCCCGTAGGGCGGTGGCGAAGTAGACGATGTTGATTTCAACCAGCAGCAGCGGAAGCACTTCGGCAGCAAAGTCGATGTGACCGCGTTTTTGCAGTGCATCGATCTTGTCCCGGGTGATGCACAGCGGTTGGTATTGAAAGTTCGGGCCTTTCTGGTTGCGGCCCCTGGCGGGGATCAGCATGCCGCTGCGGGACCCGGCGAACAGCTTGGGTTCACGGTGCGACGGGATGTAGGTGGTAACACCGTCGACAACGCTGAAGCGGCCACCACGACCGACCGTGAGGGCGGCAACGATGTCGTGGAACGCCAGGCCCAGGCCGACGATCCCCACCTGCTGCTCCGACTGGATTCGCGACAGCGGCATGTCGGCTGCGGAGTCGCCGCGAAAGAACTCCAGCCCGGCAGTCTGCTGGGCGAACTGTTGCAGCTGCTTTTCCCAGCCGATCAACTCGGGGGTGGGGTGCCCGGTGGCGATGACCACCTTGTCGACCTGGAGAAAAGACCCGTTATCCAGTTCCAGGGTCTGGATGTTTTCATCGTTGACCAGATCGACGACCACCGCCGGTACGCGCTGCAGCGAGATGTTCGGCGTGAAGCTGGCCTCGATGGTCGCCAGGACGAACTGCATGTACTCGCCATGTACCGCGCGCGGAGCATAGGCATTGGCCCCCGGGTAGGCCGGGTCCACGGAGCTCCACCATTGTGCCAGCGACGGCCCGGCGCCCGGTCTGATCGGGCCGTCGTCCAACGGCCCGGAGAAGGACGAAACCTCCTCGGCGACGGTATTCATCACGTAGTGGCGTGGTTGATCGGTGCGCCATACCCGGCCGGAGCCCATTTGCGCGCTGTCGATCAGATAGACAATGACTGGCTTGATCGGGGCGTCCATGAGCATCAGTGCGGCCAGGCGCTCCAGCACAGACAGACCACGGGGGCCGCTGCCAATGATAGCGATACGGTGTGCAGGCGACGAAGGCGTGATGTGTCGTAGAGACATACTAACTCCTGTTTGTATGTGATGACGGTTCTAGAGGGGCGGGCAATTATTTGAAGGCTTGATGAAAGCGCCTGACGGCCTCGTCGATGGCTTCATCGCTACCGGCAAAGGACAGTCGGATATAGCCTTCGCCCCCCTCACCAAAGGCGGTGCCTGGGGTGACGGCGACTTTCGCGGTGCTGAGCAGCCAGCGGGTAAACGACAGGGAGTTTTCAAAACCCAGGTCGGCGATGGAGGCAAACAGATACAGTGCGCCCTCGGGGGCTATGCACTTGATGCCGGCAATGCTCTCAAGGCCTTCGATCAGCCGGTCGCGGCGCTTTTGATAGGAGGTCACCATGTCGGCTATTCGGTGCTGGCAACCTTTGAGGGCAGCGACGCCGCCGCGTTGAATAAAGGAGCCCGCACAGCCGACGGTATGCTGATGGACCTTGAGCAGCTCATTGGAAATGCGCTCGGAACTGACGACGTACCCCAGGCGCCATCCGGTCATCGCGTAGGCTTTGGAAAAGCCGCTGATGGTGACGGTGATGTCCTGGGCGCCTTCGATGCTGGCAATGCTGATATGGCGGGCCTGGCCGTAGATGACCTTTTCGTAGATCTCATCGGAAATGATGTACAGCCCGTGTTTCAACGCTACCTGGACCACCCCGGTGACCTCTTCGCGGGTCAGCACGCGGCCGGTGGGGTTGTTGGGGTTGTTGATCAGAATGGCTCTGGTGCGTGGCGTGATCGCCTGTTCCAGGGCGTCGGCTTCGAGCATGAAGCCGTTTTTGCCGTCCAGCGGCACCGCCTTGACGGTGGCACCGGCCATGGCCGCCATGGCCTTGTAGCTCACCCAGCTGGGGGTTGGGATGATGATTTCATCGCCCTGGTCCAGCAAGGTCATCAATGTGATGAACAGCGCGTGCTTTGCCGATGGGGTGACAATGATGTTCTTGTCGGCCACCAGATCGAGCCCGTGCTCGGTCTTGTATTTATGGGCCACGGCGTCCAGCAGTGCCTTGGTGCCACGGCTGGGTGTGTAATGAGTGTCACCGTCTGACAGTGCTTCAACGGCAGCATCTACGACATGATCGGGCGTCCTGAAGTCAGGTTCACCACCGCCGAGATCGACGATATCTTCCCCCTGCTCACGCAGGCTGCGCACCATATCCAAAATGGCGTAAGTTTCCGAAAGCTCAAGGTTTTCAACCCGTTTGGAGAATGCGTGTAGGCGCATTTAAATCACCCTGACTGGTCATGCTGATAATGAAGTTATTGTTTTAGCGGTGAACTTAGTCGATGACGCAGCCGGCCCGGTTATTGGCCCAGTACGCTTCGTAACTTTCGGCAGTGCGGGAGTCCTTGAAGGCATAGGTCTTCAACAGCCAGCGCGCAGCGGCACTGTCAGGATTGAGGATGTCGATCTTTTCCCGGTTATGCAGGCCATCCTGATTGGCGAACGTCAGCAGGTCGCCGGTGAGAATGCGGTGGCGCTTGCATTGAGAGCGGGTCATCGCACTTTTGAAGGCAATGAAGGCATCTCGCGCTTCGAGCGGCGCTTCTTCAGCGACACAGGTCATGGTGTCAAGGAAGCGAATGGAATGAGCGTTACTCAGGATCGGGTGTTTCTCGGAGGTGCTCAGTTGTTTGTTCATGTCCCGTGAGAAGACATCGAAAACCGTATAGAAGTGTGGCTCACGCAAGCAGGCGATGTGCTTGGGCTCGAGGTTGCTGACGATGTCCGCGCCGTCGATGTAGCCGGTGTAGATCAGGTCATCATCGGGGCAGCGCATGCCCAGCAGGGTGATGTAGTCGGCCCGGACTTTGTGTGCTGTGCGGTCGTTGTGAAACACCAGCTCGCTGTCGCTGAACCCGGTGAGCTGCCCGCTGTATTTCTTGATCGCGATGACATCGGTAAAGAAGTCACCCTGGTTTCTGGTTTCGTAGGACAGCAGCGGAGTGCCTGTCAGTTGGGCGAACAGTTCGAGAAAGGCTTCGCTGATGAACTTGTTCTTTTTCAGGTGTTTGTCACTGACTGGATCGTCGGGGTCCAACTCGGGGATCACCTTGTCCATAGGGCAGTTACGTATAACGTGGATCTTTTGCTGGTGACGGGCTCGTTCATTGCTGATGGTTTGGCAGGCCTTTACAAAACGCTGTGGAACCTGGGAATGCAGCTCTCGTATTTCTTCTGAAAAGTCGCTGTAGTTCTTGTAGGGCGATAGCTGGACGTGTTCAAGAAGACTCAGTAGTTGCGCCTTTTCACCGGCTTCAAAAATAAATAGCGGGATCATTGGTTTCCTCCATGGAATAAGATCGGACTAGTTAATCGAGTGGTTAGGTTGTTAGCGTATGTAAGTCAGAGTGCGACGCGTGCCGCTCTTCAAGTTATGCAGCACGCGCTTTAGTTGTGACACGTTTGTAAAGGAGCAACTTCAAGCCGAGCCAAGTTCCAGCGCATAGTTTTTTTCAACGCGCGGAAACAGCGGTACGGTCAACAGGGCGCAGAAGGCGGCTGCCAGCCACACCAGGCTCCAGGAGAAGTGAGTCATGAGCGCGGACGCGGCGATGGGGGTCGCGAACAGCACCACAAACACGCAGGTATTGCCCATGGCCAAGGCTGTACCGGCCCGACTGGCGCCTGCCAGTGTGGCCAGTTCGGTGTAGGCAACACCGTGCCAGGCGGACACGCTGATCCCGGCGATGATCATCACACCGATGATCAGGGCACTGGCCAGCGGGGTCTGGCTGATGCCATAGAAGCTGGCGGCCGATACCGTTGCGCTCAAGGCCACAAAGGTCAGGGTGCTCAACCAGGCGCAGGCTTTAAGGTAGCTGCGGCGGTTTTTGTTTTTGTCGGTCCAGCGTCCGCTCCAGATCCTGCTGACGATTGCGCCAATCTGGATCACCGCCAAGGTCGCGGAAACCAGAGTGATGTTGATGTTGCCAAAGTCATGAAAGAACACCGCCGCATAGGTGAGGATGGCAAATTGCGGGGCGCAGAGCAGGCCGATGGCCAAGACGATTCGCCAGATTCTCGGGTCTTTCAATGGGCTGTTGCTGCTCTCCAGGCTCTGTTTTTTTGCTGCGCTGCTGGAGAAGTCCGGCTCATACAGCCATAACCAGGCAAACAGGGCGGCCACCAGGCAGAACAGGGCGGATGCCGTGAATACTTCGATAAAACCGTAGGTATGAGCCAGGTAGGGCAACACCACCGCGCCCAAGGCATAGCCCCCGGGTACAGCGGTCTGCCGAATGCTCATGGCCAGCCCTCGCTCGCCTTCCTTGAACCAGGCCATGATGGCCCGGCCGCTGGCGCCGTTGACGCTGCTGCCCAGCAGGCCCACGGTGAACAGCCCCGCCGCCAGCAGGACCACCGTGGGGGCATAAAAGGCCAGCATGGCCAGGATCAGCAAGGCGATGCCGGAGGTCAGAAGCCCGGTCAACAGAACCGGACGATCCCCCCAGCGATCGGTGAGCAGCCCCCACGGAATCTCGCTGATGGCGATGCCCAGTCCGAGCACCCCCAGGACCAGCCCCAGCTCGGCGTTGTCCAGCTGATAGGTGGCGCGCATATAGACCGCTGTAGCGGGCAGTCCCCCCACCACACTGGAAAAGCTGGCGTTGGCCGCAACGCCGACGCCGAGCACTTTCCAACGGTGACCGTTATCTACAGGCATAAGAATCCCACTAGTTAAATAGTTGTGGGTCAAAAGACTCTCATGGGAGTATCGTCTCGAATATCAAATAATTTTGCGTGTTAGTCCCAAAAAACAGGATTGTCATGAGACCAGTAAATTTCGATTTGGATGTCATGCGCAGTTTCGTCACAGGGGTCGAATTGGGCAGTTTTGCCAAGGCGGCGCAAAAGCTCGCTCGTTCGACATCGGCCATCAGCGCCCAGTTGAAGAAACTCGAAGCCCAGGCGGGTTCGCCCTTGTTCAAGAAGGCCGGCCGCAGGCTGGCACTGACGGACACCGGGGAAGTGCTACTGAACTACTCCCGGCGGCTCTTAAGCCTCAACGATGAAACCATCACCGCGGTGTCCGAGCTCAAGCTCAAAGGCTGGGTGCGCCTGGGGCTTCAGGAAGACCTGGGCAGCTTCCTGCCCACGGTGTTGGGCCGCTTCGCCAGGGCCCATCCGGATGTTCGGGTCGAAGCCCGCATCGCGCGCAATGGCGATCTGCTCAGCCGCATCGAAAACGGCTCCCTGGATCTCGCCGTGGCTTGGGGGGCAGAGCGGACCACCGGGTATCAGGAAGTGGTGGCGGACCTGCCCATGCAGTGGATCGGCTCATCGCATCAATACCTCGACTGGCGCGTCGAGTCGGGAACGCCGTTGCCGATCATTGCGTTCGACGCGCCTTGTCCATTTCACTCGATGGCCACTGAAGCCCTCAACCGTGACGGGATTCCCTGGTTGCTGTCGTTCACCAGCTCCAGCCTCAATGGCCTATCCGCGGCAACCGAAGCCGGCTTGGGCTACACCATCCGCACGGCCCTGGGCCTGCAACCAGGCACCGAGCTTCTGCAGGCCGGCGACCGCGGCTTGCCAGCCTTGCCCTCAATCGCCCTCACGCTGCATCGCCGAGAGGCAACCCCGGACCCGTTGACCGAACGGCTATCGAACATCGTGATACAGGCCATCCGCAGTGAAATCGTTTACTGACGGGGATGCTTTGAGCGCGGCCTTGCCGAGCGGATATCGCGGAGCAAGGGTTTGCAGCGGGGCTATTGTTGAGTACAGAGATTCGATCAGCAGAGAGCGCTCGATGAACAAGTTCGTTTGGCCGGCACTGGTTGTTTTGCTGTTTACCCAGTCACCGGCCCACGCCATCAATGAAAAGTATCGCCAGCAGCTTGAGCAGTCGGGCTGTACCCAGATGACCGAGCTTCAGGGATGCGACATCCACAAGAGCAAGGCGGAAAACGCCAAGGCCGGATTTGCCGACCCTTACACACCCGCCGCCGCTGCTGACAGCGCCAAGGAACAGACCCCCTACGCCGGACAGTGGACGGCCAAAAGCGATACTGGCGCGACAGTCGCCACCATCCGTATCGATGCCAAAGAGCATGTGTGGGTGAACGGCAAACAGGTCAAAGCCAAACGCACGGATGGCGCCCTGCAATTTCGCCAGGGCACGCTGCTGTTCACCATTCAAGGTGATCGACGCCTGAAGAATGAAGATGTGTGGATGGATACCGATGCCGGAACCAAGGGGCCGATTCAGATCGAGTGAGGATTCGGACAGGCACAAAAAAACCGGCTCAAGTGGCCGGTTTTTTTGGGTTCAAGATGCATTGAGCGGCATCTTGAGGTATGTACTTGGTGCCCCGAGGGGGACCAGAAAGATCTATATAAATCAAGGGTTGAGGCTTTTTTTGTCATTTAGGGATACACGCAGGGATACAGATTTTACCGCGTTGTCCTGCGTGAGAGTCTTGCCCAACCCTAAGTCGGTATTCCAGTGAAAAAGTCTATGTCTTCGTGTTTGTCTTCAGTAAGAGCCGGCATGGAGGGTTGCTCAGGTTTTACGACTGACGTCCGTACAATGTATTGAATCAACGATTGAAGCGTTTGGGCTGCTCCTGGCGCATCTGCCAAGCCGCTAGTGAGCGCGGTAACGATCATAAGGGAGCCAATGATGTTCTGCCACTTTGGGATTTTTGACTGAGCTTCTGCTTTTATTTCCACTAAGTAGCTGTTGATGAGGCGTTTCGTTTCGTAATTCAACGAGCTCGAATTATCGATTTGCTCTGATATTTTATCAATCAGCTCAATAACAATGCTTTCTTTTATACGAGATGGTTTAAATATTTCGTCGTCGAGTTCTTCTCTGTGGCGAAGAATTTCTTCAATTACTTTAAGGGTTGAGATTAACTTGTCGCAGTTAAGTATGGTCCTCTCAATAGACATGTTTTCCTCACCAAATAAACGTTTTGTCTCACTGGTGGAGAAGAATTTTACTTGCAGGAATGACCTAGCTAGTACCTGCATGAACGAGGTAGCGGTAGGTGCGCGAGACATTTGCAGTTTTAGGTTTATTAGCGAAATTTGGTCTACTAATAGAGATTCTTTTTCTAGGCTATCTAATGTTAGGTATGTTTCTTTGTCGATATTGGCGATGTTGCGTTTGATGGTTCTGAATGTCTCAGGGAACTCGTCCATAGCAGCTGTTGCGCTTTCGAAATCATCTAGTTTTCTTGTTATGTGCAAGCCCCGGAAGGCGATTTCTTCTTCTGAAGAAGCAACGTCTATCAAAAATTTCCTTATTAGCTTTGTTGCCTTACCTAGACTGTATGGAGCTACCCAATCCATTTGGTTTTTACCTAAGTTCAATCAGTTGTGTACCTTCCGAGCTGAAAAATGTATTTCTTAGAGCTCGAGGCTGGTGGGGGGGCCGTGAGTATGTAACCAAAAGAGAGAAGCTACCTGTATAGCAATTCATTGTCTATGTTGGTTGGCTGAGAAACGAGGGGGCCCCTGGATAATCCAGAGTCCTACGGGGTCGGAAACCCGCGAGATCTTGGTAGCGACAGTTCCCCCAGCTTACTGAAATTTCGACATTGAAATTGAAAGGATATTGAAGAGAAAAGGGCATCGTTACCGCAACGGTAAAGGTGGGCCATTGTGTGGTTAATAGCGAACGGTTGAGCCCGGTCAACCTTGGGGATGGTGTCAAATACGTCAACCTGTCAACCAACGTAGAAAACTCAGCCGCTAACCAGGTGCGGCGGGTTCTCTGCCCCGTGCCTTTCAGATTTGCTCAGGGTCCCCGGCAACCTCTCAGGACCTTGTGCATTTGCACTGGTGAACTGTGTATTCACCCGGTTCACCAGTTCACTAAGCTGTGCACCTTGTCGCTAACACAGTCCTGCGGGTTTCCGACCCCGTATGTTGCTTAATCTCGCAGGGTCCCCGGCGGCTTACAGACTCGGGAGGACAGGGCTTGCCTCGCCGCTGAAGGAGCGATCGAATAGGGGGCATGGGGTCGCTAGATAACTACGAGTCTAAAGCTGTGTAACGGGTGTAGCGGGTGTGACGAAATCTCACAAGATATTGATTTGTAATGATAAAAATTGAGATACGCCCTGATAGGCATGCTTGCTCCAGCAGTGTAACAACGGAAACGGTGTAACCGCGACTGTTCGCTATCGACCTAAGGCGAATGGTCGAAACAGACTGCTTTCGATCAGAAGCTACCATTGGTCAGCGATGTCTTCTACGCAACTAACACCCACTTCTTCGACTTGTGCGACCTTGCAGCGATCGTAGCCATCTGACTTCGCAGCCCTTTAACCAGATGATCATTGGCTCAGTGTGGGTGCTGTTAGTAAACCTACTGCCAGAATAAAATATTAGGGCTCAAGAACCTCACTAACCGCTGTGGGCGAAGTCGCCAAGTAGTCCCGAAGCTGGAATCCGAGAGACGACCCGGCGTCGACGAGCCGGTCGAGTATCTCGAGTGTTGCCCTGCGCAGGTTAATGTCTCGAATCAAGGACTCTCGGTGTTCATGCACTGCTATTCGGCAGATAGTCTCCGCATGCCATAAGCTGTTTCCGTCGTCGAGCAAGTCGACGGGAGCTCTACCCAAAGCGTCTCGTAGTTGGGGGAGTGCAGAGGGAATCGCGGATTTACGACCAGCACCTGCCATTAGTTGTAGCAGGTGCTCTAAGCCTTTCCGGCTATCACCCACAGCGGTTAAGCAGTTTGAGATGAAGTGTGGTCGGAACCTGAAAAGCTCTAAGTCCTGCCTAGTCTTGGACCAGGGCATTGAGCACAGCAAAAGTGTCCTTAGTACATTGTCGAATCGGCTGTAGAGCCTCCGGCTCTTGGTTCTCAGCGAAACATCACCGAAAACCCTAGCTGTCGCGCGATCCCATACACGCCATAAACTCACTGCGTTTGCGAACTCCTGCTTCACGCACTCTCTAAGTACCGACTCCAGAACCCTTTCGCTGAGCTCAGGTGCGTTCTCTAGACAGTGATCAAACATATCGAAGAGCGGTGAGTCTTCATTTGATTGTGCCATGAGCTCGACTGCGATCAGATCACCCAACTCCCACCGGGCCTCGAAATCAACATGGTCGGGGTCATGCCGCTTCGCTTTTGGCCCTTTTTCATGCTCCACCATGAGCCTGGTAAGCGTCACGAGCGTTTGTACTCGCCAAGTATCGGGCATCTCGCTACACGCAGCGTCAAGAACTATTGTCCACTCCTTTAGGGCCGCCAAACTTTTTGGTGAAGGACGGGGGCCGGGAGTCAACTTTCGCAGTGAGGTGAAAAGTGATTTGACTGTAGTTTCCCGAGCTTCCCTAAAGAAATCATGAGTCTTTCTACGCGGGTGTTGAATGATTACGTCCAGAGCCTCAGCGTACTGAGCAAGACCGTTAGTCAGTACTTCAGCCAGAACAGGTTGTTTGGGCCTCAACTCGTCTGAAATTGCCTTGGCCGCAGCCCGACGCATTTTCCACATCGGCTCAGTCACGATGTTGATTAATGCTTCAACCATCATAGGTAGAGATGGATTGACGGCAGCCAGTGAGATAACCGCTCGTGCCCGCACTTGCCCCCTCAAGTGGTCTCCGCGTAGCCACGCATCCTCATCTTTGAAAACGGTGGCGCGTTCGAGGACAAGGGTCCGGGCCCACTGTAGCGCCTGAGAGGTATCGGTGGGCCACTTGTAAATCAGGGCGCAGGCAAGCTCCTCCTCCAGGCTGGCGAGCATGCTGATTTCCTGTCCTTCAATCTCGTCACAGAGGCGAAGGAATTCTTCATATGGCTCAGACGGCGACGAAAATCGGTCTGTCGTTCCTGGCTCTGCTGTGGAATATGTTTCAGTGACTGCTGTAGCCCAATTACTCACGGTACTAATGCGGTTCACCCGCTGCATACCAGCGTGGGCTTTGTCGCTGGCTTGCTGCAATTCGGGTTCTAGGTTGGCAATCTCCAGAGAAACTCCCTTGCCATCGCTGGCAGTTTCTCCGAACTTTAGTCCACGGACATCCATACGCCTTAGAGCCATGCGCCAGCCGACTGGTACTTCCTCTGCTCCCTCCAGCGCTTCCGAGTGGCTGTCCAGAGTCCTGTGGATGGCTTCGAGAAGATCTGGATGATTGAATTGCAGTTGAAGAACGAGATCCTCCAGGTGCCGCCGCCTATGTGGCAGTCGATTGCTTGCTAAGCGCTCCTGCTGCCTGGAGTCATCAAGCCCATCGTGGCCTCCGTAGATGGCCAGCGCACCTGTCTCTTGAACCCTGCGAGCGATGTCGTCTGAGAAGAATTGCGGGCATTTGAAGATGGAAAGCATCTTCTCGGTTACGAGCTGAGGGTGGGCCATCAAGACCCCTGCAACCATTCCTGTAGTGAAACTCGACTCACCCAACTCAAGGATGATCTCGAGTACCTGCGAGATAACCTTGGGCTGCCCTTTGGCCTCTATAAGCAGGCGCTCTTCCAATGCCATCAAAGCCACATTCAGGAGGTAGCTCGTGACCGAAAGACCGCGATAGGTCGCCCACATGCGATAGTCATGGATGTGTGGGCGATCATTGGGGCTTTGTTCTGGCGGAATAGTTGAAACTTCGTTCGGATGCATTTTGGCAAATGCCTTAGCAGCGTGGTTGCATAGATCAACCACGAAGCGCACGCTCTTGGGCCAAGCGTAGAGCAGCAGCGATCGGAAGGGCCCCTGCAAGACCGACGGAGGGAAGAATTCGTGATCTGCTAGCTCACTCAGTCCCATTTCGGACTCCCATCCGCTCATGCTGAAGTTTTGTTTAACTTTCGGCTCAGACTTCGTGTAAAGAGTCCAGAAGACCTTCCACACTAAGTCTGGAGCGAAGAAGCTAGCCTCGCGGCAGTTCTTGAAGTTGACCAAGAACTGAAGACGTTCCTCCGCATAGAAGTCGCGCATATCGGCGCCAGCCAAGATGCGCTGCAAGAGCGTCTCAGTGAATATCGTGAACCGGCCAGAGTCTGCACCTACGCAGCGACATAAAAGCGCATAGAAGCGCTTGCTAATAGATTGCTCACGATACCAACTCTCTTCATCGCTCCTGCAGAAGTGTTCAGCCATATTGAACACGTCAACTACTCGCTGGGTGGGCTTGTGCCAGTTCTCGTCGTGAGACGTGGCGTCTTCTGCCAATTGGACGAGCCAGGAGTAGTTTTCCGGCTGCAGATCAGGAAATGCCTTTGCAGCCAATCTAATGACTACATCCCAAGCTTTGCCAACCGGTGCAGCCATACCGATCCGCAGCACGATCTCCCTGTTAGAAGGATCGTCCGCAAGGTTGGAGTAGTCGATAGAGGTTGGTCCTTTACATGCCACGCGTAGCAAGTGGCTTAAGCGCTGTAAGAGGTTGGCGTTGTTGAAGGAGACGCAGTTGCTCAGCTTTGCGACTAAGTCTTCTACTCGCTCGGAGCGCAGCAATCCAATGGTTACTTCGTCTCGCCAAAGCTGTGGAATGGTCGAGTCTTGCCTGAGAGCTGCTTCAAGCAGAGCATAGGCATCAGCGTCATCTTCTGCTGAGCGCTGAGCTGTCCAGGTGCGTAGTGCCCGGCGCATGCCCGCGTGTGAACCGAGCTTGCCGAAGAGCACATTCCATTCCCTCTCGGCAGCGCGTACCTCTTGGTCGACTCGGAAGAAGAGCGACCAATCTTCCAAGACATCGTGAGTAGGAGTTACGCGGTGTGCGGCATCTTGTGCTAGCACTCCGTCTTGAACAAGCAAAGCCACCGCTTCAGCGTCCGCTGGTGCCTGTACGAACTGAGCAAAGCGCTCCGTACGCTCGTAGCAGACCTGATTGAAGGCTATGCGACGGCGTTCGGCCATGCCTGCTAGCAAGCCCCTACTGGGAGCAACCATCTCTGTCCACAGCCGCAAGCGCAAGTCGTTACCAGCGGCCTGGGGAAGAATTGCTCCGGTCGCGGTGTAGTTGAAGGCAAGGCGCAGATAGTAAGGCGCTCGGAGAACTTCTCGTACTCTACCGTCCTTAGCCGTAATGTCTTCAAGAGCTGTTCCGATCACTACCGAAGAGATCTCGGCATCTGTCAGTAAAGGGACGTCAACAACCTGGTACGAAAAATCGGCGAGAAATATGGAGTAAAGAGCATTAAGAGCATAGGAGCGAGTCGTCACGCACAACCTCACTCCTTTGTGCTGGCGAACAAGCGCCAAAAGTTCTTCTAGCGCACCCGGGCTCCTGGCTTCGAGCGCTTTTTCTAGCGAGTCGATGACGATAGTTGGTGTGCCGCAGCGCAAGAGGCTCGTCATGCTGAGCACAGCATCCGGCATCCTGCTGAGTGACTGAACCGCAGCTAAGCATGGATGGCTGAGCTCGTCGGCTCGGAAGAAGAACAGTGGGCCAGACTCACGAAGCAGTGGTGCGAGTTCTGCGATGATCGCTGACTTACCCGCACCCGGGCCGCCTGTGATGATGACGAGCTGCCGCTCATCGAGGCCCGCCAGCACCTGGGCTACGCATTGGCCCCGAGGAATGTGCGATCCGTTGGGAAGCTTGGTTGAGATGAGCGAGAGCTGATGCTTGGCGCGGTCACTGAATTGCTCGGCGATGCTGCCAAGGCCACTTTGCTTTGTGAGGCGGCTGACGGCTTCTTGGATGCCGACTTGCGCGGTCGTTTTCCAAGTCTCAGGCGTGATAGTGCCGACAGTGATGCCTTGCTCTAAGACATATGAGAACAGCCCGTTCCATACCTGTTCGCCGGAATCTCCGGGCTGCCCTGAAGCCAATAGGGCCTGCACCAGACTTAGCTCTTGCGAGCCTTCGGTTCCGAGGTCATGTATGTCTACACGCAGTCGTCGCAAGAGGTCGAAGAGGAGCTCGTCGGTGTACTTGTCCGCTAGCGTGTTCCTTGAGACTTCCTTGAAGGCGTTCCACGTACGCTTATGCTGTGCGTCAAAAAGCTTTGAATCAAGTTTTTGTAGGAAGTCAGACAAGTTCAGTGATGAACGAGATAATTCACAGAGCCGTTTGGCTGCTTGGTTAGCGGGCTTCGCTGGTGCCACGGTAGCAAGGATCAGAATATCGCATGCCCGATCAAAAGGGCTGTCCTCTACTCTTAGAAAGTCTCGCCAGGCTCCCTGCAACCCATCAATGAAATCTTCGTCGCTAGCTGTAGCATTAAGGCCTAGCTTGCACTGGATAAGCTGACGTCGGGAGTGCTCCCCGTCTCTAATCTGGCAATAGATATCGTCGGTGTGAGCGCCTGTGTAGCGCGCCTCAAAGCGAAGGGTAGTTACCCGGGCACCGTGCAAGCCAAAGGCACTTGGTACGCCTGCCAGCATATTTGCCAGGTACAGTGCCCCAACCCGCGCTTGGAATACCCCGCCGCCGCCGCCAGTAGCAACGGTGCTCATGAGCTGAGTGCCCTGAAGGGGCAGGCGCTTCGATTTTTTTTCTATGCTCATCCAAAAATACCCTCGCCGCTCCTCGGCGCGTCCTATTAACAAGCATAAATGTTCTGTAAGCGTCACAGCTGAAATATATGGGTGATCTGCACCGGTGATAGCGCTAGATGTCCGTTATGAGTCGAAAAGCTTTTACTCATGAACGGTAACTGCCGACCGAATGTAGTCATCTACGATGAGTGGCACACTCGCTGTTTGACTAGATCAACACGTAGGAAAGTCGTACCCATTGCAGTAGCAAAAAGCCCGCATCTGCGGGCTGTTTCGGGGTTACTCGGCAAGTAGCTGTTCTAGGGATATGCTATGGGCCGCTGCCGCTAAATCGGTCCGATCAAGCCTCGAATAGAAAGGGCCAAAACGTGGCACTTCAAGTCCAGACAAGGCATCTCCCATTCCGCCCTTTTGATAGCTAACGGCAAGTATCTGGGCGCCTACAGCTAGCAGTTGCTCAGTCACGGTGTTCCACTTCTCGTCCAGCGCGAACCCGACTGCACTTAACGCTGTCACTTTGGCTTCATCTCCACGTTGGCGGACCTCCGAGATTTGAGTCTCGATGGTATCAAGCTCCACTTTTAGAGCGTCGAGGATAAGATCTTGCCTCCTGACTTGCTCTTCCGTTACTGCCAGCTGCTTGGCTGCCTTTTGCATTTCGCTGCTTGCAGATTTTTCCCCTTCGGTGTCACCATTTGCCAAGCTTTTGGCGTAGGACGTCGCGGCGTCACGCTCGACTTGTTGCGCTTGTTCTATCGCTTTATCCGCCTCCAACTGAATCGCTTGAAGTCGCTCAGTTAGTTGTGCTTTTTTTCGCTCCAGTACTTCGACTTCGGCAGTTGCGTCGGACATTGCCTGGATAGAGTCTGCTTTGATCTGATCAATTTCCTCCAGACGCTCTAAGTGCTTAATTTTACGATCAATTACTGCAAGTGCGCCTGGAATTGCTCGCATGCGGGATTGGGCACTCGAAAGCTTGTCTTCAGCCGCTCTGCTCTCCGCGCTTCCTATCATGTTGCCGTTAGCACTGAAATCAGTCGGTGCGTTGCGCCAGTCGGCTTCCAGTTGTGGAAGGCGTTGCTCCAAGGTTTCCATTTCTTGAATTAAGGCGGTTTTTTGTTGTTTCAGTTCGTTCATTTTGAATTCCTAAAGATAAAAGATGAATTGGATTTTTGCAGGCTGGCCAAGCCAAGGTGAGCCGGTGGTTCCTCATGGCTCAGTTGTTTTAGGTTGCGTGCGAGTCCTGTTCACCTAGTTCTGGAACTGCCCCGATCACGTAGCAACGCTGTAGACCAAGTCCTGGTAGTCGCACTGCGGTCGAAGCTTTTCCATCCTTGCCAGGGGCTAGTACTCCGCGTCTCAACAACTCCTTGTTTACTGCGTTGATGTTCATGCCCCTGAAGATCTCGGAGCGCCACGCCTCGGGCAGCACGTAATAGGTGTTGGTGGTGTGCATGGTGTCGCCCATGCCGTGCTCAAGTGTTTTGCGAAAGCCCAGGCGGTCGATGGTGCGGGGACCGTGCTCATCGACCTTTGCGGCGGCTGACTCCCAGCGGGTGAAGCGGCTTTCACCGAAGCGCTCGATCACTTGTCGCAGTCGAGCCAATATCGCGTCGCCCTCGAAGTTTCCGGCGCCGCCACGCTCGGCTAGCCATGCGTGCAAGCAGACTCGGGCTGCGGAGATAGCGGTGCCATCCGGCCAACCGGTGACACCAAAGGCTGTGGCCAACTCGCCTGCTGCTGCCGCGAGCCCGAAGCGCAGGGCTGCGCGTTGAGCCTGACCACTTGATGAGGTCGGCAAGTTTTGGGTAATGAATTGCTCCAGCGTGCGGCGAACGATCACTGACCACCTGAGCATTTCTCCTGGCGCGCACAGCGCCTCCAGAAAGGCGGTGAGGGGTGTGCCGTAGTACTTGGCTACCCTCGCTGTAAGCGCGTCGAAGAGGGCGGCTGCGTTTTCCTGGCCGTTCAGCACGTCGCACATGCCGATTTCGTCCAGGCTGCGGTGTTCCTGGTTTCAGGCTCCAGCCTTGCAAGCTGGGAAGCAGGAGTACAGAAGAGGAGGGGATAGAGAGGCGAATAGCCAGGCACAAAAAAACCGGCTCAAGTGGCCGGTTTTTTTGGGTTCAAGATGCATTGAGCGGCATCTTGAGATATGTACTTGGTGCCCCGAGGGAGACTCGAACTCCCACTTCTTGCGAAAACGGATTTTGAATCCGCCGCGTCTACCAATTCCGCCATCAGGGCTCAATGGCGGCGAAGTATAGAGAGGCGGTTACCGTTGGTCAATCGGCTTTCGTGGTCAATTTTTAGTTATTCCGCTAAACTTTCCGGCCCTGCTAGACGAACCCCATCATGCGCGTTGCTGACTTTACCTTCGAGCTTCCTGATTCGCTGATCGCCCGCCATCCTTTGGCCGAGCGTCGCGGCAGCCGTCTGTTGACCCTGGATGGGCCAACCGGCGCCTTGGCCCACCGTCAATTCACCGATCTGCTGGAGCATTTGCGTCCGGGCGATCTGATGGTGTTCAACAATACCCGGGTGATTCCGGCCCGTCTGTTTGGCCAGAAGGCCTCCGGCGGCAAGCTGGAGATCCTCATCGAGCGGGTGCTGGACAGCCATCGGGTGCTGGCCCATGTGCGCTCCAGCAAGTCGCCCAAGCCTGGGTCGAAGATCCTGATCGACGGCGGTGGCGAGGCCGAGATGCTGGCGCGCCACGACACGCTGTTCGAGCTGGGCTTCGCCGAGGAGGTGCTGCCGCTGCTGGATCGGGTCGGGCACATGCCGTTGCCTCCTTATATAGACCGCCCGGATGAAGGCGCGGACCGTGAGCGTTATCAGACCGTGTACGCCCAGCGTCTGGGGGCTGTTGCGGCGCCCACGGCGGGGCTGCATTTCGACCAGCCGCTGCTGGAGGCCATTGCTGCCAAGGGCGTGGAGACAGCGTTCGTGACCCTGCATGTCGGCGCCGGCACTTTCCAGCCGGTGCGGGTCGAGCGCATCGAAGATCACCATATGCATCACGAGTGGCTGGAAGTCGGCCAGGACGTGGTGGATGCGGTTGCCGCATGCCGTGCTCGCGGTGGTCGGGTGGTGGCGGTGGGCACCACCAGTGTGCGTTCCCTGGAAAGTGCCGCGCGCGATGGTGTGCTCAAGCCGTTCAGTGGCGACACCGATATCTTTATCTATCCGGGCCGGCCGTTCCATGTGGTCGATGCCCTGGTGACCAACTTCCATCTGCCGGAATCCACGCTGTTGATGCTGGTTTCGGCGTTCGCCGGTTATCCCGAGACCATGGCCGCCTATCGCGCCGCGGTGGAAAATGGATACCGCTTTTTCAGCTACGGTGATGCGATGTTCATCACCCGTAATCCCGCGCCAACCGCTCCCAAGGATCTGGCCCCCGAGGAAACTGTATGAGTCGCACCTGTCGTATGTCCTTCGAGCTTCTGGCCACTGATGGCAAGGCTCGTCGCGGTCGCCTGACCTTCCCCCGCGGTACGGTGGAAACCCCGGCCTTCATGCCGGTGGGCACCTACGGCACGGTCAAGGGCATGCTGCCGCGGGATATCGTCGCCACCGGCGCCGAGATCATCCTCGGCAACACGTTCCACCTGTGGCTGCGCCCGGGCACCGAGGTGATCAAGGCTCACGGTGACCTGCATGACTTCATGCAGTGGAACGGCCCGATCCTCACCGACTCCGGCGGTTTCCAGGTGTTCAGTCTGGGCGCCATGCGCAAGATCAAGGAAGAGGGCGTGACCTTCGCCTCGCCGGTGGACGGTGCCAAGGTGTTCATGGGCCCGGAAGAGTCGATGCAAGTGCAGCGCGACCTGGGTTCGGACATCGTGATGATCTTCGACGAGTGCACCCCGTATCCGGCCGATGAAGACGTGGCGCGGATTTCCATGGAGCTGTCCCTGCGCTGGGCCCAGCGTTCCAAGAACGCCCATGGCGACAACACGGCGGCGCTGTTCGGTATCGTCCAGGGCGGCATGCACCAGGACCTGCGCATGCGTTCCCTGGAAGGCCTGGACAAGATCGGCTTCGACGGCCTGGCCATCGGCGGCCTGTCGGTGGGCGAGCCCAAGCATGAAATGATCAAGGTCCTGGACTACCTGCCGGGCCAGATGCCTGCCGACAAACCTCGTTACCTTATGGGAGTTGGCAAGCCGGAAGATCTGGTTGAGGGTGTGCGCCGCGGTGTGGACATGTTCGATTGCGTGATGCCAACCCGCAATGCCCGCAATGGGCATCTGTTCATCGATACAGGCGTGCTGAAAATCCGTAACGCGTTCCATCGCCATGATGATTCGCCGCTGGACCCAACTTGTGATTGCTACACCTGTCAGAACTTCTCCCGTGCTTATCTGCATCACTTGGACAAGTGCGGGGAAATGCTCGGGAGTATGCTCAATACCATCCATAATTTGCGCCATTACCAGCGTCTTATGGCTGGTTTGCGCGAGGCTATTCAACAAGGTACATTGGCCGCCTTTGTCGATTCCTTCTATGCCAAACGCGGGTTGCCCGTGCCGCCTTTAGAATAAGTTCTAAAGACGTTAAGCCACTAATTTTGCAATTATCGGAGTGTTAAATGAGCTTTTTGATCCCTGCCGCGTATGCGGACGCCGCTGCACCTGCCGCTGCCGGTCCTGCTGGCACTGGTTTCGAGTGGATTTTCCTGATCGGTTTCCTGGCCATCTTCTATCTGATGATCTGGCGTCCACAGGCCAAGCGCGCCAAAGAGCAGAAAAACCTGCTGGGCAGCCTGCAGAAAGGCGACGAAGTTGTGACCACTGGCGGTATCGCCGGCAAGATCAACAAGGTGACCGACGACTTCGTGGTTCTGGAAGTGTCGGACTCCGTTGAACTGAAGTTCCAGAAGGGCGCGATCGCTGCCACGCTGCCAAAAGGCACGCTGAAAGCCATCTAAGTTTCATCTTTTACCAATCGACGGGGCGCGCAAGGCGCCCCGCGTCATAAACGGGCGGCGTGATGCTGAACAAATATCCTCTGTGGAAGTACCTACTGATCCTGGCGGTGCTGGCGATCGGTTTTATTTATTCCGCTCCCAATCTATACCCTGATGATCCGGCCATTCAGGTCAGCGGTGCGAGCACTGCGTTGCAGGTCACTCAGGCGGATCTGGATCGTGCGAGCAAAGCGCTCACCGACGCCGGTATCAACGTCAAGGCTTCTTCCATTGCTGCCAACGGCAAGGGCGGCCTGCTGCGCTTGATCAACAAGGAAGACCAGCTTCCGGCCAAGGATGTAGTGCGCAAGGCGCTGGGCGATGACTATGTGGTGGCGTTGAACCTGGCGCAAACCACCCCGCAATGGCTGCGCAACCTCGGTGCGCACCCGATGAAACTGGGTCTGGACTTGTCCGGTGGTGTGCACTTCCTGCTGGAAGTGGACATGGACAAAGCCCTCGACGCCCGCCTGAAAGTCTATGAAGGCGACGTCAAGAGCCTGCTGCGCAAAGAGCGTCTGCGCTATCGCAGCCTGCCGCAGCTCAACGGCGCCATCCAGCTGGGCTTCAGCGATGAAGACAGCCGTGAACAGGCTCGTTCGCTGATCCGCAAGAACTTCAACGATTTCGATATCGTACCGGCCGACCTCAATGGCCAACCGGTGCTGCGTCTGGCGATGACCCCGGCCAAGCTGGCGGAAATCCGCGAATACTCCATCAAGCAGAACTTGACCACCGTGCGTAACCGGGTCAACGAGCTGGGTGTGGCCGAGCCTCTGGTTCAGCGTCAGGGTGCCAACCGTATCGTGGTTGAGCTGCCGGGCGTGCAGGACACTGCTGAAGCCAAGCGGATCCTGGGCAAGACCGCCAACCTGGAATTCCGTCTGGCCGCCGAGCCGGGTGCTTCCAAGGCGACTTCCGAGTCTTTCGAATTCCGTGAGGGCAACCGTCCTCCCGCGCAGATCGAGCGCGGCCTGATCATCACGGGTGACCAGGTGACCGATGCCCAGGCCGGTTACGACGAACACGGCCGTCCACAGGTGAACATCAAGCTTGATGGTCACGGTGGCGAGCTGATGAACCGTTCGACCCGCACCAACGTCGGTCGCAGCATGGCGGTGATCTTCATCGAGCAGAAGCCGACCACCACCTACACCAAGCAAGTGGTGAACGGTGTTGAGAAAGACGTGCCGGTGCAGACCTTCAAGGAAGAGAAGAAGATCATCAGCCTGGCGACCATTCAGTCGCCGCTGGGCAGCCAGTTCCGCATCACTGGCCTGAACGGCCAGGGCGAATCTTCCGAGCTGGCGCTGCTGCTGCGTGCCGGTGGTCTGGCGGCTCCGATGTACTTCGCCGAAGAGCGCACAATCGGTCCAAGCCTGGGTGCTGACAACATCACCAAGGGTATCGATGCGTCGCTGTGGGGCATGCTGTTCGTGTCGCTGTTCATCATCGCCATCTACCGTTTCTTCGGTGTCATCGCCACTGTGGCACTGGCATTGAACATGGTGCTGCTGCTGGCCCTGATGTCCCTGCTGGGGGCAACGCTGACCCTGCCGGGTATCGCCGGTATCGTCTTGACCATGGGTATGGCGGTGGACGCCAACGTACTGATCTTCTCGCGGATACGTGAAGAGATCGCCGCGGGCATGACTGTGCAGCGGGCAATTAACGAAGGCTTCGGCCGGGCATTCACCGCGATCCTGGACTCCAACCTGACCACCTTGCTGGTGGGTGGCATTCTGTTCGCCATGGGTACCGGTCCGGTCAAAGGCTTTGCGGTGACCATGTCCCTCGGGATCTTTACCTCGATGTTCACGGCCATCTGGCTGACCCGTGCGATGGTCAACCTGATCTTCGGCGGTCGTGACTTCAAGAAGTTGTGGATTTAAGGGGCTGCCATGTTACGTACTATTAACTTCATGGGCGTGCGCAACGTTGCGTTCGGCGTCACCGTGCTGCTCACCATCCTGGCGTTGTTCAGCTGGTTCCACAAAGGCTTGAACTACGGTCTGGACTTCACCGGCGGTACGCTCATCGAGCTGACCTACGAGCGTCCGGCGGACGTGATGAAGGTGCGTTCGCAGCTGAACGATGCCGGTTATCACGAGGCTATCGTGCAGAGCTTCGGTGCTACCACCGACCTGCTGGTGCGGATGCCGGGTGAGGACCCGCAACTGGGTCATCAGGTGGCCGAAGCGCTGCAGAAGGTTGGCGGTGACAACCCGGCGCAGGTCAAGCGCGTCGAGTTCGTCGGCCCGCAAGTGGGTGAAGAGCTGCGGGACCAGGGCGGTCTCGGCATGCTCATGGCCCTGGGTGGCATCCTGATCTACCTGGCCTTCCGCTTTCAGTGGAAGTTCGCGGTGGGCGCCATCGTTTCGCTGATCCACGACGTGATCGTGACGGTGGGTATCCTCTCGTTCTTCCAGATCACCTTCGACCTGACGGTGCTGGCGGCAGTGCTGGCGATCATTGGTTACTCCCTCAACGACACCATCGTGGTATTCGACCGGGTGCGTGAGAACTTCCGTGTGTTGCGCAAGGCCAGTCTGATCGAGAACATCAACATCTCGACCACCCAGACCCTGCTGCGCACCATGGCCACCTCGATCTCCACCTTGCTGGCGATCGTGGCTCTGTTGTTCTTCGGCGGCGACAACCTGTGGGGCTTCTCCATCGCTCTGTTTGTCGGTGTGTTGGCGGGTACCTACTCGTCGATCTATATCGCCAACGTGGTGTTGATCTGGCTGAACCTGAACAGCGAGGATCTGATTCCTCCGGCCAATACCGAGAAGGAAGTGGACGACCGTCCGTGAGGATCTAGCCCTTTTCCGGCTGTCAGTTAAAAAGGCGCGAGTGTTGAACTCGCGCCTTTTTTATTGCTCCAACGCTGGGAGAAGCGCGGGCTAAGTCCCGTTTGTATGGTCAGGAGGTTCACGTGAACAAGTCGTTGCTGGTTGGTGCGGTATTGGGTGCTGTCGGTGTCACCGCCGGGGGTGCTGTTGCCACCTACAGCCTGGTTAAAAGCGGCCCTGAGTATGCGCAAGTGCTGGCCGTACAGCCGGTCAAACAACAGATCAAGACCCCTCGTGAAGTCTGCAAGGACGTCGCCGTGACTCGCCAGCGCCCGGTCAAGGATGAGCATCAGATCCTGGGTACCGTGGCGGGTGCGGTGGGCGGTGGTCTGCTGGGTAGCATGATTGGTGGTGGTAATGGCAAGAAGATCGCCACCGTGGCGGGTGCCGTTGGCGGTGGCTATGCCGGCAACAAGGTGCAGGAAGGCATGCAGGAGCGTGACACCTACACCACCACCCAGACTCGCTGTAACACGGTCAATGACATCAGTGAGAAGGTCGTGGGTTATGACGTGAAGTACGACCTGGGCGGCAAGCAAGGCCAGGTGCGCATGGATCGTGATCCGGGCAATCAGATTCCGGTGGATAAAGAGGGTCGCCTGATTCTGGGTCAGAACCAGAATCAACCTGGCCAATAACCCTCGCTTGTAGGGGTTGGCTTACCGGCGAATGGGCTTTGAGATCGCCTTCGCCGGCAAGCCGGCTCCTACAGGTCGGGTTTTGCGGACATAAAAAAAGCACCCCTCGGGGTGCTTTTTTGTCGCTGGCGTTTAGCGCTTCAGCGAAGCCGGCAGGTGCGGCTGGATGGCGGTCAGGACCGCTTTGAAGCATTTGGTGTTGCCAGCCACCACGTGGCCTTTTTCCAGGAAGTCGTGACCGCCGGTGAAGTCGCTCACCAGGCCGCCGGCTTCTTGGATCAGCAGGGCGCCTGCTGCCATGTCCCATTCGGACAGACCCGATTCCCAGAAGGCGTCGAAACGACCGGCAGCCACGTAGGCCAGGTCCAGGCTTGCAGCACCGGCGCGACGGATGCCGGCGGTCTGGCCTACCAGGGCGCGGAACATGCCCAGGTAGTTGTCCAGGTTGTCCATCTGGTCGTCACGGAAGGGGAAGCCGGTGCCCAGCAGGGCGCCGTCGAGGCTGGTGCGGCCGCTGACGCGCAGACGGCGACCGTTCAGCTGGGCGCCACGGCCACGGCTGGCGGTGAATTCTTCCTGACGAACCGGGTCCAGGACCACAGCGTGTTCCAGGCGACCACGGTATTTGCAGGCGATGCTCACGGCAAAGTGCGGGATGCCGCGCAGGAAGTTGGTGGTGCCGTCCAGTGGGTCGATGATCCACAGGTAGTCTTCGCCTTCGCCGCTGCCGGCGTGCAGGCCGGTTTCTTCGCCGAGGATGGCGTGGGTCGGGTAGGCCTTGCGCAGCGCGTCGATGATCTTCTGCTCGGCAGCGCGATCAACTTCGGATACGTAGTCTTTGGCGTCTTTTTCGTCGACCTTGATGGTATCCAGGCGCTCGATGGAGCGGAAAATCAATTCACTGGCGCTGCGGGCGGCGCGCAGCGCGATATTCAGCATTGGCTGCATGGATAGGTCACCTAAGGTTGTTAAAGAAAGCCGAGCATTCTAGCAGAAAACTTTTGCAGATGAAGGTCGGTGTTCGCTTTTGATTGCATTGATCCGCTGTGTGGCGTTCTCCGGTGGCGAGTGTTTGTGTCGCTTGCTGGGCGCCTTTATAGAATGTCGGAATCTTTCGGGTGGTTATTTTTGAGGCGGGAGTCTTGCCTGTTCTGTAAGATTTGCTCCCCCTTACCGTGTCCGAGAGCGCATCCCTTGCTGCAGAACATTCGTGTCGTCCTGGTCAATACCAGTCATCCGGGCAATATCGGCGGGGCTGCGCGTGCCATGAAGAACATGGGCTTGTCGCGGCTGGTGCTGGTGGAGCCTCGGGTATTTCCGTCCCACGAGGCGGATGCGCGGGCTTCCGGCGCCACCGATATCCTGGCCAATGCCCAGGTGGTCGCCACCCTTGAGGATGCATTGGCGGGTTGCACGCTGGTGTTTGGCACCAGTGCTCGCGACCGGCGCATTCCCTGGCCCTTGCTTGATCCGCGTGAGTCCGGCCTCAAGGTGGTAGAGGAAGCCGGGCAGGGTGCGCAGATCGCCCTGGTGTTTGGTCGTGAAGATTCCGGCCTGACCAATGATGAGCTGCAGCGATGTCATTTCCACGTGCATATCCCGTCGGATCCGGAGTTCAGCTCGCTGAACCTGGCTACGGCGGTGCAGGTGCTGACTTATGAAGTGCGCATGTCCTGGCTGGCGGCCCAAGGCCGGCCAACCAAGGTAGAGAAGGATGAAGTGGCTTCGCCGCGCAGTGAAGAACTGGCGACCATGGATGAGTTGGAGCGGTTCTATGAGCATCTGCAGCAGACGCTGGTGGCCATCGACTTCCTCGATCCGGAAAAGCCGCGGCACTTGATGGCGCGCCTGCGTCGGTTATACGGTCGCAGCTCGGTCAGCCGGGCGGAAATGAATATATTGCGTGGCATTCTCACGGAAACCCAGAAAGCGGCCCGTGGAGAGCTACAGAAGCGGAAGGATCAGTGATGTTCGAGCGTCTTCGTGAAGATATCCAAAGCGTATTCCATCGTGACCCGGCGGCGCGCAATGCCTTCGAGGTGTTGACCTGCTACCCGGGCATGCACGCGATCTGGATTCATCGTTTGTCCGGTGCCTTGTGGGGCATGGGCTGGAAATGGCTGGCCCGGCTGGTGTCGAACTTCGGTCGTTGGTTGACCGGGATCGAAATTCATCCGGGAGCCAAAGTCGGCCGTCGCTTCTTTATCGACCATGGCATGGGCATTGTCATTGGCGAAACCGCTGAGATCGGCGATGACGTGACCCTCTATCAGGGGGTGACCCTGGGTGGCACCAGCTGGAACAAGGGTAAGCGCCATCCGACCCTGGAAGACGGTGTGGTGGTGGGGGCGGGTGCCAAGGTGCTGGGGCCCTTCACTGTGGGAGCGGGGGCTAAGGTCGGTTCCAATGCGGTGGTGACCAAGGCGGTGCCGGCCGGAGCGACGGTGGTGGGCATTCCTGGGCGGATCATCATGAAGTCCAGCGACGAACAGGCAGCCAAGCGCAAGGCCATGGCGGAAAAGCTCGGTTTCGATGCCTACGGAGTCGGCGAGGACATGCCGGATCCGGTGGCTCGGGCGATTGGGCAGTTGCTGGATCACTTACAGGCGGTTGATGGTCGCCTGGAGGATATGTGCGGCGCGCTGAAGGATCTGGGCAGTGACTACTGCGCCAAGGATCTGCCCCAATTGCGTGAAGAGGACTTCGCTGAAGTCAAGGGCAAGGACGGCAGCCAGGTCGGCTGAAGTCCTGCAAGCCGGCTCCTTGCAGGGGCTGGCTCGCTGGCGAAATGGTCGCGATAGCCGGTAAACGCCCCGTGGGTCAGTTACTGCCATCCTGCTGTGCCATTACGTCGCAGACTTTGCTATGATTCGCGCGCTCTTTTGCGGGTAAACCCGACTAAAGTAGTTGGTCTTATAGTTGACTCGATTACTCGGGTATTGCATACTCGCCTCCATTCCGAAACTCCGTGGTACTTGTCCATGCGACTGACTACTAAAGGCCGATACGCCGTGACCGCCATGCTTGATCTGGCGTTGCACGCGCAACATGGCCCGGTCTCCCTGGCCGATATCTCTGAGCGCCAAGGCATCTCCCTGTCCTACCTCGAACAGCTTTTCGCCAAACTGCGCCGCAGTAATCTGGTGTCCAGCGTCCGGGGTCCTGGTGGCGGCTACCAGCTGTCCCGTGACATGCAGGGGATCCAGGTGGCTCAGGTGATCGATGCGGTGAACGAATCGGTCGATGCAACCAAATGCCAGGGGCTGGGTGACTGCCATGCCGGCGACACCTGCCTGACCCATCACCTGTGGTGCGATTTGAGCCTGCAGATTCACGAATTTCTGAGCGGTATCAGCTTGGCTGATCTTGTTACTCGCCGTGAGGTACAAGAAGTAGCCCAGCGTCAGGACCAGCGCCGCTGTAATGGCAAGGCGCCGCGCCTGGACAAGATTGAAGCGTCCGCCGTCGAATGACAGCCAAAGAGCTAGCGGCACGCCAGCCAGCCTGATTTAGGAGAGAGTCCATGAAATTGCCGATTTACCTTGATTACTCAGCGACCACGCCGGTCGATCCGCGTGTTGCGCAAAAAATGAGTGAATGCCTGCTGGTCGACGGAAACTTCGGTAACCCGGCGTCCCGCTCTCACGTGTTTGGCTGGAAGGCCGAAGAGTCGGTGGAGAATGCCCGTCGCCAAGTGGCCGACCTGGTTAACGCCGACCCGCGTGAAATCGTCTGGACTTCCGGTGCTACCGAGTCCGACAACCTGGCAATCAAGGGTGTCGCGCATTTCTATCACACCAAGGGTAAGCACCTGATCACCTCGAAAATCGAGCACAAGGCTGTCCTGGACACCATGCGCCAACTCGAGCGCGAAGGCTTCGAAGTGACCTACATCGAGCCGGGCGAAGATGGCTTGATCACTCCTGCCATGGTTGAGGCGGCCCTGCGTGACGACACCATTCTGGTTTCGATCATGCACGTGAACAATGAAATCGGCACCGTCAACGACATCGCCGCCATCGGCGAGTTGACCCGCTCCAAAGGCATTCTGTTCCACGTCGACGGCGCTCAGTCCACCGGCAAGGTCGAAATCGACCTGCAGGCCCTGAAAGTCGACTTGATGTCCTTCTCTGCCCACAAGACCTACGGCCCTAAAGGCATTGGCGCGCTGTACGTCAGCCGCAAGCCTCGTGTGCGCCTGGAAGCCACCATGCACGGCGGCGGTCACGAGCGCGGCATGCGTTCCGGTACCCTGGCCACTCACCAGATCGTTGGCATGGGCGAAGCCTTCCGCGTCGCCAAGGAAGACATGGTCGCCGAAAATGCTCGCATCAAGGCACTGAGCGATCGCTTCTACAAGCAGGTTGAACACCTGGAAGAGCTGTACATCAACGGCAGCATGACTGCTCGTGTACCGCACAACCTGAACCTGAGCTTCAACTACGTTGAAGGCGAGTCGCTGATCATGGCCCTCAAGGACCTGGCAGTGTCTTCCGGTTCGGCCTGTACTTCGGCTTCGCTTGAACCTTCCTACGTGCTGCGTGCCCTGGGCCGCAACGACGAGTTGGCTCACAGCTCGATCCGCTTCACCTTCGGCCGCTTCACCACCGAAGAAGAAATCGATTACGCGGCGCAGAAAGTCTGCGAAGCCGTCACCAAGCTGCGCGCTCTGTCGCCGCTGTGGGACATGTACAAAGATGGCGTCGATATCTCGAAGATCGAGTGGGCGGCGCACTGAATATAAGTCGCCGCACAGGGTTCTGTAGAGCGTACCGATAACGGCGATTTGCAGAACCCAAGAGCGACTCTCTGATGAGTGAGGATTAAGAATCATGGCTTACAGCGAAAAGGTCATCGACCACTACGAGAACCCGCGCAACGTCGGCAAGATGAATGCGGAAGATCCGGATGTCGGCACCGGCATGGTCGGCGCTCCTGCCTGCGGCGACGTGATGCGCCTGCAGATCAAGGTCAATGAGCAGGGCATCATCGAAGACGCCAAGTTCAAGACTTATGGCTGCGGTTCCGCCATTGCTTCCAGCTCCCTGGCCACTGAGTGGATGAAGGGCAAGACGCTGGATGAGGCCGAAACCATCAAGAACACCCAGCTGGCTGAAGAGCTGGCCCTGCCTCCAGTGAAGATCCACTGCTCGGTTCTCGCCGAAGACGCCATCAAGGCCGCCGTTCGCGACTACAAGCAGAAGAAAGGCCTGATCTGATCGATCGGCTTTCACAGATTTGGCGACAAGTAAGGAGTCACGATGGCTATCAGCATGACAGAAGCGGCTGCTCAACACGTGCGACGCTCCCTCAATGGGCGCGGCAAGGGTGATGGGATTCGTCTGGGTGTTCGCACCACAGGCTGTTCCGGCCTTGCCTATGTGCTGGAGTTCGTCGACGAGATCGGCGAGGACGATCAGGTGTTCGAAAGTCACGGCGAGAAAGTGATTATCGACCCGAAAAGCCTGACCTATCTGGACGGCACCGAGCTTGATTTCGTCAAGGAAGGGTTGAACGAAGGCTTCAAGTTCAACAACCCCAACGTGCGCGGTGAATGTGGCTGCGGCGAAAGCTTCAACATCTGAGGCTTCTTGTGGGTACTCCTTGTCATTTCGCTTTATTTGAGCTGCAACCGAGTTTCCGCCTGGATCTCGAGCAGTTGGCCGCGCGCTACCGTGAGTTGGCGCGTGGGGTTCATCCAGACCGTTTTGCCGATGCTTCCGAGCGCGAGCAGCGCCTGGCCCTGGAGCAGTCGGCAAGCCTCAACGAGGCTTACCAGACCCTCAAGAGTCCGCCCAAGCGCGCCCGTTATCTCCTGGCCTTGAATGGTGGTGAGTTGCCGCTGGAGGTCACGGTGCATGATCCGGAGTTTCTTCTGCAGCAGATGCAGTGGCGCGAAGAGCTCGAAGACTTGCAGGACAGCGCCGACCTGGCTGGAGTGGCGGCATTCAAGCGTCGACTCAAGACTGCACAGGATGAACTGAACGAAAGCTTCGCAGCCTGTTGGGATGATGCAGCGCAACGCGAGCAGGCCGAACGCCTGATGCGGCGCATGCAGTTCCTCGACAAGCTCACCTACGAAGTGCGCCAGTTAGAAGAGCGCCTCGACGATTAACCCAGTGCCGCTCCGGTCGCACGCCTGATATACAGATAAGTCCAGATAAGCATGGCCCTACTGCAGATCGCCGAACCCGGCCAAAGTCCTCAACCGCACCAGCGTCGTCTGGCTGTGGGGATCGACTTGGGCACTACCAATTCGCTGGTCGCTGCCTTGCGCAGTGGTCTTTCCGAGCCTCTGGCCGACGCGCAGGGCCAGGTGATTCTGCCGTCGGCCGTGCGTTATCACGCCGACCGCGTTGAAGTGGGCGAGTCCGCCCGCCTGGCTGCGCCCTCCGACCCCCTGAACACCGTGCTCTCGGTCAAGCGCCTGATGGGGCGCGGTCTGTCCGACGTCAAGCAATTGGGTGAGCAACTGCCTTATCGCTTCGTTGATGGTGAGTCGCACATGCCGTTCATCGAGACCATCCAGGGGCCGAAAAGCCCGGTGGAAGTTTCGGCTGAAGTGCTCAAGGTCTTGCGTCAGCGTGCTGAGGCGGCCCTGGGTGGCGAGCTGGTGGGGGCGGTGATTACCGTTCCGGCCTATTTCGATGACGCCCAGCGTCAAGCCACCAAGGATGCGGCCAAGCTGGCTGGCCTGAATGTGCTGCGCCTGCTCAACGAACCTACTGCGGCAGCTGTGGCTTATGGTCTGGATCAGCACGCCGAAGGCGTGGTTGCGATCTATGACTTGGGTGGCGGCACCTTCGATATTTCCATTCTGCGCCTGACTGGCGGTGTCTTCGAGGTCCTGGCTACCGGTGGCGATACTGCCCTGGGCGGCGACGACTTCGATCACGCCATTGCCGGCTGGATCATCGAGGGCGCGGGCCTGTCCGCCGACCTCGACCCGGGTACACAGCGCAGTCTGTTGCAAGCGGCCTGTGCGGCCAAGGAAGCCTTGACCGGCGCCGCGTCCGTGGAGGTGGTGTATGGCGATTGGCGTGCCACCCTGACTCGCGAAGCCTTCGATGCGCTGATCGAGCCGATGGTTGCCCGCAGCCTCAAGGCCTGTCGTCGTGCTGTACGCGATTCCAATGTCGAATTGGATGAAGTGCAGGCGGTGGTCATGGTGGGCGGTTCGACCCGCGTGCCGCGTGTGCGTGAGGCGGTGGCTGAAATGTTCGGTCGCCAGCCGTTGACCGAGATCGATCCGGATCAAGTGGTGGCCATTGGTGCCGCGATCCAGGCCGATACCCTGGCCGGCAACAAGCGTGAAGGTGGCGAATTGCTGCTGCTGGATGTGATTCCGTTGTCTTTGGGGCTGGAAACCATGGGCGGGCTGATGGAGAAGGTGATTCCGCGCAACACCACCATCCCGGTTGCCCGTGCCCAGGACTTCACCACTTACAAGGATGGCCAGACGGCCATGATGATTCATGTGCTGCAGGGTGAGCGCGAGCTGATCAGCGACTGCCGTTCCCTGGCGCGCTTCGAGCTGCGCGGCATCCCACCGATGGTGGCCGGGGCGGCGAAGATCCGCGTGACCTTCCAGGTCGACGCCGATGGCCTGCTCAGTGTCTCTGCCCGAGAACTGGGGTCGGGTGTTGAGGCCAGCATTCAGGTCAAGCCGTCCTACGGCCTGACCGACGGCGAAATAGCCAAGATGCTCAAGGACTCCTTCCAGTATGCCGGCGACGACAAGGTGGCCCGCGTGCTGCGTGAGCAGCAGGTTGATGCCCAGCGCCTGATCGAGGCCGTGCAGGGCGCCCTGGACGCCGATGGTGATCGTCTGCTGGACGCTGAAGAGCGCATGGTCATCGAGCTGCAGATGCAGGAACTGAGTGAATTGATGCGTGGCACCGATGGTTACGCCATCGAGCAGCAGACCAAGCGTCTGTCGCAAGTGACCGATGCCTTTGCTGCCCGCCGCCTGGATTCGACGGTGAAAGCCGCGTTGGCGGGGCGCAACCTGAATGAAATCGAGGAATAACTGATGCCGCAGATCATTTTTCTGCCACACGCCGTGTTCTGCCCGGACGGTCTGGTTGTCGAGGTCGAGCCCGGTGTTTCGGTGCTCGACGTGGCCCACGACCACCACATCGAGATCGAGAGCGCCTGCGGCGGCGTCTGCGCCTGCACTACCTGCCATTGCATCATTCGTGAAGGGTTTGACTCGCTGAACGAAGCCGACGAGCTGGAAGAAGACTTGCTGGACAAGGCCTGGGGCCTGGAAGCACAGTCGCGCCTGTCGTGCCAGGCCATCGTTGGTGATGAAGACCTGACCGTTGAAATTCCCAAGTACTCACTCAACCATGCCGCCGAAGCGCCGCACTGATTCAAGGAGTCGTCATGAGTCTGAAGTGGGTTGATGTACTGGAAATCGCGATCCAGCTGGCTGATTCCAAGCCGGATGTGGACCCGCGTTATGTGAACTTTGTCGACTTGCACCAATGGGTTCTGGCACTGCCAGAGTTCAGCGACGATCCGGCTCGCGGAGGCGAGAAGGTTCTTGAAGCAATTCAGGCCGCCTGGATCGACGAAGCGGACTGAATCCGCGGGCTACGCAGTTAGGCAATCCTTATAAACCCGCGTATAATTCGCGGGTTTAATTTTTCGCTTTAATCACCGTTTCTGGAGTTACACCATGGCTGTTCAACGTACTTTCTCCATCATCAAGCCTGACGCTGTTGCAAAAAACGTTATCGGCAAGATCGTTTCCCGTTTTGAAGAAGCCGGCCTGCGCGTTGTAGCTTCGAAAATGAAGCAACTGTCCAAGGCTGAAGCTGAAGGCTTCTACGCTGAGCACAGCGAGCGTGGCTTCTTCGGCGAACTGGTTGCCTTCATGACTTCCGGTCCGGTTGTTGTTCAGGTTCTGGAAGGCGAAAACGCCATCGCTCGCAACCGTGAGCTGATGGGCGCTACCAACCCTAAAGAAGCTGCTGCCGGCACCATCCGTGCTGACTTCGCCGAGTCCATCGACGCCAACGCCGTTCACGGTTCGGACTCCGAAGCTGCCGCTGCTCGCGAAATCGCTTACTTCTTCGCAGCTACTGAAGTAACCGCTCGCTGAGTAAGGCTGGCGAGTGAGGGGTGAGACCATGACTACATCGATCGGCAAAACTAACCTGTTGGGGTTGACTCAACCGGAAATGGAGAAATTCTTCGACTCAATCGGGGAGAAGCGTTTCCGTGCCGGTCAGGTAATGAAATGGATTCACCACTTTGGCGTCGATGATTTCGACGCCATGACGAATGTCGGCAAGGCCTTGCGCGAGAAGCTCAAGGCCGTTGCCGAGATTCGCGGTCCGGAAGTGGTCAGCGAGGACATCTCTAGCGACGGCACCCGCAAATGGGTGGTGCGCGTGGCGTCCGGCAGCTGCGTCGAGACCGTTTACATTCCCCAGGGCAAACGCGGCACTCTGTGCGTTTCGTCCCAGGCAGGCTGTGCCCTGGATTGCAGTTTCTGCTCCACCGGCAAGCAAGGCTTCAATAGCAACCTCACCGCCGCCGAAGTTATCGGCCAGGTGTGGATTGCCAACAAATCCTTTGGCAGCGTCCCGGCGACCGTCGACCGTGCCATCACCAACGTGGTGATGATGGGCATGGGTGAGCCGCTGCTGAACTTCGACAACGTCATCGCTGCGATGCACCTGATGATGGACGACCTGGGCTACGGCATTTCCAAGCGTCGTGTGACCCTGTCCACCTCCGGCGTGGTGCCGATGATCGATGAGCTGGCCAAGCACATCGACGTGTCCCTGGCGTTGTCCCTGCACGCACCCAACGATGCGCTGCGCAACCAGCTGGTGCCGATCAACAAGAAGTACCCGCTGAAGATGCTCCTCGAGTCCTGCCAGCGCTACATGTCCTCCCTGGGCGAGAAGCGTGTGCTGACCATCGAGTACACCCTGCTCAAGGACGTCAACGACAAGCTGGAACACGCGGTTGAAATGATCGAGTTGCTCAAGGACATTCCTTGCAAGATCAACCTGATCCCGTTCAACCCGTTCCCGCATTCCGGGTACGAGCGTCCGAGCAACAACGCCATTCGTCGCTTCCAGGATCAACTGCATCATGCCGGCTTCAATGTCACCGTGCGTACGACTCGCGGTGAAGACATCGATGCCGCCTGCGGTCAGTTGGTCGGGCAGGTGCTGGACCGCACCCGTCGTAGCGAACGTTATATCGCCGTGCGTGAGCTGAGCGCCGACGCCGATATGCCGCAAAGCGCCGCGACCCGTACCTGAGAGAGGATCTCCATGACCCTGCGCTTCGCGCTGCTCCTGCTTGTTGCCAGCCTCTGTGCTGGCTGTGTTCTGTCGGGTGATTCCAATCCGATGAACACCAGCAAGGGCCGCGATGAGGCACGTGAGGCCTATGTACAGTTGGGCCTGGGGTATCTGCAGCAGGGGATGAGCGAAAGGGCCAAGGTGCCGTTGAAAAAGGCCCTGGAGCTGGCGCCTGCCGATGCTGACGCCAATGCCGCCCTGGCGCTGGTGTTCCAGGCCGAGATGGAACCTGTGCTTGCCGATGAGCACTTTCGCCAAGCCCTCGCAGCCCGTCCGGACAGTACGCGTATCCTCAACAACTACGGCAGCTTCCTGTTCGAAGAAAAACGTTACAAAGAGGCTTATCAGCGCTTCGAGCAGGCCGCTGCTGATACTCTGTACCCCGAGCGTTCCCGGGTGTTCGAAAACCTCGGTATGACCGCTTCCAAGCTGGGCCAGCGTGAGTTGGCCCAACTGCAACTGGAAAAAGCCCTGCGCTTGAATCACCAACAGCCCCGCGCATTGCTGGAAATGGCTGAGTTGTCTTACGAAGACAGGCATTATGTGCCCGCGCGTGACTATTACGATCGTTTTAGCCTGCTCGAAGAGCAAAATGCACGTAGTCTATTGCTCGGCGTTCGGCTGGCAACGGTGTTCGAAGATCGCGACAAGGCCGCCAGTTACGGTCTGCAACTAAAACGACTTTATCCCGGTACGCCGGAATATCAGCAATACCTGTCGGAGCAATGATGAAAGCGGCGCATCCCGAAGTTCAAGCAGTGACTCGCGTAAACCCCGGTGAGACCCTGCGTCAGGCCCGCGAAAGCAATGGTTGGTCGCTGGCTGAAGTGGCCCACAAGCTCAACCTCACCGTGAGCTCCCTGAGCAATCTGGAAGCCGGCGCGTTCGACAAGCTGCCGGGGCACACCTTTGCCCGCGGCTATATCCGCGCCTACGCCAAACTGCTGGGCATGGACCAGGCCATCCTGGTACAGGAATTCGATCAGTACACCGGTACCGACTCCCAAGGCAGCAGCGTTCACGCCCTGGGTCGTATCGAAGAGCCGGTACGGGTTTCCCACACCATCCTGCGCATCGTCAGCTTGCTGCTGTTGGTGGCTGTGGTGGGTGGCGGTTTCATCTGGTGGCAGGATCAGTCCTCCTTGCGCGGCAAGGAGCCGATCTCCTTGAGTCCCGAGCATGTCGAGGTCGAGGGTGCCGATGGCACCACTCAGATCCATCCAATCGACGAGCCGGAAGACCAGGCCGTCGCCGAAGGTCAGAGCGAAGCGGTGGTCAACGCCGGGCAGCCGGAGAGCCAGGCAGCGGGTGAAGCGCCTGCCAGTCCGGCAGCGCCTGTTGCGACGGCTCCGGCTGCAACGCCTGTTACGCCGCCTGTTGCGCCAGTGACTCCGGCACGCGCGGCGCCGGCTACGGCACCGGCCGTTACCGCTCCAGTGGTTCAGGCGCCTGCTCCGGCAGCCGCGCCTGCCAACGCCTTGAGCCCGGCGGCAGTGGCCCCGGCAACCTCAGCTGCAGGTTCGGCCCAGGTGCAGATCCAGTTCAGCGCCGATTGCTGGGCCCAGGTTATCGATGGCAACGGCAAGATTCTGCTCAGCGCCCTCAAGCGCAAGGGTGAAGCGGTTGATGTCAGCGGCAAGCCACCTTTTGCCGTACGTCTGGGTTATGCCCGTGGCGCACAAATTTCTTACAACGGTCAGGCGGTGGATATCGCCCCGTTCACCAGTGGCGAGACCGCTCGCCTGAAGTTAGGTCAATAAGTCATGCACGGCGAATCTCCAATCAAACGTCGCGAGTCCCGCAAGATCTGGGTCGGCTCGGTACCGGTCGGTGGCGATGCCCCGATCGCGGTGCAGAGCATGACCAACAGCGACACCAACGATGTGGCCGCAACCGTCGCCCAGATCAACCGCCTGGAA
Source organism: Pseudomonas sp. E1BtOHC1 (assembly GCF_058744285.1). Classification (NCBI taxonomy): domain Bacteria; kingdom Pseudomonadati; phylum Pseudomonadota; class Gammaproteobacteria; order Pseudomonadales; family Pseudomonadaceae; genus Pseudomonas; species Pseudomonas sp. E1BtOHC1. The sequence continues at coordinate 6,483,931 of NZ_CP196023.1, read as the reverse complement.
GCTGCCGGTGTCGACATCGTGCGGGTCTCGGTGCCGGACATGGACGCCGCCGAGGCGTTCGGCCGCATCAAACAGCAGGTCAAGGTGCCGTTGGTGGCCGACATTCACTTCGACTACAAGATCGCCTTGCGCGTAGCCGAGCTGGGTGTCGATTGCCTGCGGATCAACCCCGGCAACATCGGTCGCGAAGACCGGGTGCGTGCGGTGGTGGATGCCGCCCGTGACCGCGGGATTCCGATTCGTATCGGGGTCAATGCCGGTTCCCTGGAAAAAGACCTGCAGAAAAAGTACGGCGAACCGACCCCAGCGGCGCTGGTTGAGTCGGCACTGCGCCACGTCGAGCACCTTGAACGCCTGAATTTCAAGGACTTCAAGGTCAGCGTGAAGGCATCCGATGTGTTTATGGCCGTCGAAGCCTATCGGTTGCTGGCCAAGGAAATCATCCAGCCCCTGCACCTGGGGATCACCGAAGCCGGCGGATTGCGTTCAGGCACGGTGAAATCCGCTGTCGGCCTCGGTATGCTGCTGGCCGAAGGCATTGGCGATACCATTCGCATCTCGTTGGCGGCCGACCCGGTCGAGGAAGTGAAGGTCGGCTACGACATTCTCAAGTCCCTGCACCTGCGTTCCCGTGGCATCAACTTCATCGCCTGCCCGAGCTGCTCGCGGCAGAATTTCGATGTGGTGAAAACCATGAACGAACTGGAAGGGCGCCTTGAAGACCTGCTGGTACCGCTGGATGTCGCAGTGATCGGTTGCGTGGTCAACGGTCCGGGTGAAGCCAAGGAAGCGCATATCGGCCTGACCGGTGGTACGCCGAACCTGATTTACATCGACGGCAAGCCGGCACAGAAACTGACCAATGACAATCTGGTGGACGAGCTTGAAAAGCTGATCCGGCAGAAGGCGGCCGAAAAGGTCGAAGCCGACGCAGCGCTGATCGCTCGCGGCTAACCGAACGTATTTAAGGATTTTTTGTGAGCAAGTCTCTGCAAGCCATTCGTGGCATGAATGACATCCTGCCCGAGCAGACCCCCCTGTGGCGTTATTTCGAGGGCACTGTGGCGCGTCTGCTGGATAACTACGGTTACAAGCAGATCCGCATGCCAATCGTCGAGTTCACCGAGCTGTTCAAGCGCTCCATCGGCGAAGTGACCGACATCGTCGAAAAAGAGATGTACACCTTCGAAGACCGCAACGGCGATTCCTTGACCCTGCGTCCGGAAGGCACCGCGGCGTGCGTACGTGCTGTGCTCGAGCACGGCATCACTGGCGGTGGTCAGGTGCAGAAGCTCTGGTACATCGGCCCGATGTTTCGTCACGAGCGCCCGCAGAAAGGCCGCTATCGCCAGTTCCACCAGATCGGTTGCGAGGTTTTCAACCTCGACGGTCCGGACATCGATGCTGAGCTGATCGTGTTGACCTGGCGCCTGTGGGGCGAGCTGGGTATCCGTGATGCGGTCAAGCTGGAACTGAACAGCCTGGGTACCGCTGAGGCCCGAGCACGTTATCGCGACGCGCTGGTGGCGTTCCTGTCGGCGCGCATGGACAAGCTGGACGAAGACAGCCAGCGTCGCCTGAAGACCAATCCGCTGCGCGTGCTCGATACCAAGAACCCGGACACTCAAGCCGTGCTGGTGGACGCGCCCAAACTGGCCGACTACCTGGACGAAGAGTCCCGTGTGCACTTCGAAGGGCTCAAGGCCCGTCTGGACGCCGCAGGCATCCCTTATGTCATCAACCCGAAGCTGGTGCGCGGGCTGGATTACTACAGCAAGACCGTTTTCGAGTGGGTTACCGACAAGCTCGGCGCCCAGGGCACTGTCTGTGCCGGCGGCCGTTACGACGGTCTGGTCGAGCAGATGGGCGGCAAACCTACTCCGGGTGTTGGTTTCGCCATGGGGATCGAGCGTCTGGTGCTGCTGCTGGAAACCCTGGAGCAGATCCCGCAAGAGATCTCGCGTCAGGTCGACGTTTACCTCTGCGCCTTCGGGGAGGCTGCCGAACTGGCCGCACTGGCGCTGAGTGAGCGCGTTCGAGACCAATTGCCGAACCTGCGTCTGCAGATCAATGCCGGTGCCGGCAGCTTCAAGAGCCAATTCAAGAAAGCCGACAAGAGCGGTGCGTTGTACGCGCTGATCCTCGGTGACGACGAACTGGCCCAGCAAGTGGTAGGTTTCAAACCCCTGCGTGGCCAGGGTGAACAACAAAGCATTGCCTGGGATGCGCTCGCTGCGCACCTGGCCACCTGCGTCGTGCAGGGTTGAAGCTGTCAAACAGCCGATTTAGCGAATAAGGAGTATTGGGGTGTCGAGTACCGAAGATGAACAGCTGGCGGAATTGAAAGACTGGTGGCAGCGTAACGGCAAACCCCTGGTGACTGGCGGCCTGCTGGCCCTGGTTATCGTGTTCGGCTGGCAGGCCTGGCACAAGTATCAGAACAATCAGTCGCAAGGCGCTTCGGTGCTCTATCAGCAACTGCTTGAAACCACCTTGACGCCGGATGGCAAGCCTGACGCTGCCCGGGTTGCGGATCTGGCCGGCAAGCTCAACAGCGAATTCGGCGGCACTGCCTATGCGCAATACGGCAACCTGTTCGTGGCCAAGGTAGCCGTGGACACCGGCAAGCTGGACGACGCAGCGGCGCAGTTGAAAGCGGTAGCCGACAAGCCGGCGAACCCGACCCTGGGTGAAGTGGCGCGTCAGCGTCTGGCCCAGGTACTGGCAGCGCAGAACAAGGCTGATGAAGCCCTTAAGCTGCTCGACGGTGATGCCGACAAGGCGTTCCTGGCGACCCGCGAAGAACTCAAGGGTGATCTGCTGGTCCAGTTGGGCCGTGTGGATGAAGCCCATGCGGCATACCAAAAAGCCAAGGCGGCGCTCTCGGATGAAGCAGCGGTCGGTGGCTTACAAATCAAGCTGGACGACCTGGCCAAAGGGGATGCATGACGTGATCCGTTGGAAACATGCAGCATTGCTGGCTCTGGCCTTGTTGGCCGCGGGTTGCAGCAGCAACAGCAAGAAAGAACTGCCGCCGGCTGAACTGGTCGACTTCAAAGAAGAAGTGGTCCTGCAGAAGCAGTGGAGCCGTTCGATCGGTGACGGTCAGGGCGAAACCTACAACATGCTGGTGCCGGCCATCGATGGTGACACCATCTATGCCGCCGACGTGACTGGCGTTGTGGTTTCCATGGATCGCATGAACGGCGACGTCAAATGGAAGAAAGATCTCGAACTGCCTGTTTCCGGCGCCGTCGGCGTGGGTTACGGCCTGGTCATGATCGGCACTCTGAAAGGCGAAGTGGTTGCCCTGGATGCTTCCAGCGGTGAAGAGAAGTGGCGCGCCCGGGTCACCAGTGAAGTGCTGGCTCCGCCAGCCACCAACGGTGACGTGGTGGTGGTCCAGACTCAGGATGACCGGGTGATTGGCCTCGATGCCAGCACCGGCAACCAGCTCTGGCTCTACGACAGCACTCCAGCGGTACTGACCCTGCGGGGCACCAGTGCGCCGTTGGCCACCAACCGTCTGGCCCTGGCCGGTCTCTCCACTGGCAAGGTGGTGGCGCTGGATATCCGCAACGGCGTGCCGGTGTGGGAGCAGCGTGTCGCTATTCCACAAGGCCGTTCCGAGCTGGATCGGGTAGTGGACATCGACGGCGGCTTGCTGCTGTCCGGCGGTACCCTGTACGTCGCCAGCTACCAGGGACGTGTGGTTGCCCTGGACCTGGAGAGCGGTCGTCCGCTGTGGCAGCGTGACGCTTCCAGCTATGCCGGTGTGGCGCAAGGTTTTGGCAGCGTCTATGTCAGCCTGTCGTCGGGCACCGTGGAAGGCGTGGACGAACGTTCGACTACGGCCCTGTGGAGCAACGACTCCCTGGCCCGTCGTCAACTGTCGGCCCCGGAAGTCTTCTCCAGCTACGTAGCGGTGGGCGACCTGGAAGGTTACCTGCACCTGCTGAGCCAGGTTGACGGTCGTTTCGTCGGTCGTACCCGCATCGATAGCGACGGCCTGCGCGCTCGTCCGCTGGTAGTGGGCGACATGATTTATGTGTATGGCAACAGCGGCAAACTGGAAGCCCTGACCATCAAGTAATGGTTTGACTATGCTTGGGGGGATCCCCAAGCGAACTGTAGGAGCGGGCTTGCTCGCAATGGATGCCAGGTGACGCCAGCTTGCTGGATGAGCGCGGCGCCATGGAGTCAATCGCGAGCAAGCTCGCTCCTACAGTGCTGCCCCGAGCACCAGCCGCTGCCTCGCAGCGGCTTTTGTATTTTCTGAATTAACGCAGTGGAGAGCCGCATGGTTCCCGTAATCGCCCTGGTGGGCCGACCTAACGTCGGCAAGTCCACCTTGTTCAACCGCCTGACTCGGACTCGCGACGCCATTGTCGGCGACCTGTCCGGTCTGACCCGTGATCGCCAATACGGTGAGGCCAAGTGGCAAGGGCGTACCTATATTCTGATCGACACCGGCGGTATCTCCGGTGACGAACATGGCATGGATGAAAAGATGGCCGAGCAGTCGCTGCTGGCCATCGAAGAAGCCGATGTGGTGTTGTTTTTGGTGGACGCCAAGGCCGGGTTTACCGCGGCCGACCAGATGATCGGCGAACACCTGCGCAAACGTAACAAGACCTCCTACGTGATCGCCAACAAGGTCGACAACATCGATCCGGACATGGCCCGTGCCGAGTTCGCGCCATTGGGCATGGGCGACGCTGTTCCGATCGCTGGTGCCCATGGCCGCGGCATCACCCAGATGCTGGAAATCGCCCTGAGCGAGTTCCCCAAGGATGACGCCGACGAGCCGGAAGAAGGCGAGGAAGAGATCGTCGCCGAAGGCGAGGAAGCCAAGCGCATTCCTGGCCCGAGCGAGAAAGACGGGATCAAGATCGCCATCATCGGTCGTCCCAACGTGGGTAAATCCACACTGGTCAACCGCATGCTCGGTGAAGACCGGGTCATCGTCTACGACCAGCCCGGCACTACCCGCGACAGTATCTACATTCCGTTCGAACGTAACGACGAGAAGTACACGCTGATCGACACCGCCGGTGTGCGCAAGCGCGGCAAGATCCACGAGGAAGTTGAAAAGTTCTCGGTGGTCAAAACCCTGCAAGCGATCAAAGACGCCAACGTGGTGATCTTTGTCATGGACGCCCGGGAAGGCGTGGTAGACCACGACCTGAACCTGCTGGGCTTTGCCCTCGAAGCTGGTCGGGCCCTGGTGATTGCCCTGAACAAGTGGGACGGCATGCAGCCGAGCGAACGCGACTACGTGAAGACCGAGCTGCAACGCCGGTTGTTCTTCGTCGACTTCGCCGATATCCACTTCATCTCGGCCTTGCACGGTACCGGTGTGGGTAACCTCTACCAGTCGGTGCAGAACTCCTTCAAGTCGGCGGTCACCCGCTGGCCGACCAGCCGTCTGACGCAGATCCTCGAAGATGCCGTTGGCGAGCACGCACCGCCCATGGTCAACAACCGTCGGATCAAGTTGCGCTACGCCCACTTGGGGGGTGCCAACCCGCCGCTGATCGTGATTCACGGTAATCAGGTGGAGAAGGTACCGAAGTCCTACGTGCGTTACCTGGAAAACACCTACCGCCGCGTACTGAAGCTGGTGGGCACGCCGATTCGTATCGAGTTCAAGGGTGGCGAGAACCCGTACGAAGGCAACAAGAACACGCTGACCGACCGCCAGGTCAACAAGAAGCGTCGTTTGATGTCACACCACAAGAAGGCCGACAAGAAGCGCCGCGACAAGCGCTGAGCAACCGGGATTTGTGTGGGTAAGAGGGCGCTTTATGCGCCCTTTTTCATGCCCGGTGTTTGGGCTATTCTCGGGACCTCCCGCGCCGTCGTAGAGCCGGGTGTTCAGCAGGGAATCCTCATGATCACCAGTAAGCTGCCGAATGTCGGCACCACCATCTTCACGCAAATGTCCCAGCTCGCGGTTGAAACCGGAGCGCTCAACCTGTCCCAGGGCTTCCCTGATTTCGATGGTCCCCAAGCCTTGCGTGATGCGGTTGGGCGGCATATCGCCAATGGCCATAACCAGTACGCACCCATGACCGGCTTGCCGTCCCTGCGCCAACAGGTAGCGGCAAAAATCGCTCGCAGCTATGGCGTCGAGGTCAATGCCGACAGCGAAGTGACCATCACTCCGGGCGCCACCCAGGCCATTTTCTGTGCCATCCAGGCGGTGATTCAGCGCGGTGACGAGGTCATCGTTTTCGATCCCTGTTACGACAGTTATGAGCCGGCAGTGGAGCTGGCCGGTGGCCGTTGTGTGCATGTGCAACTGGGCCACGAGGACTTTGCCATCGACTGGCAGAAACTTGGCGAAGCCCTGAGTTCGCGTACGCGGATGATCATTCTCAACACGCCGCATAACCCCAGTGGTGCCTTGATCAGCCGTGCCGAACTGGACCAGTTGGCAGTGCTGATCCGTGATCGCGACATCTACCTGGTCAGCGATGAGGTCTATGAACATCTGGTGTTCGACGGCGTCCCCCATGTCAGCGTTTTGGCCCACGAGGAGCTGTATCAGCGGGCTTTCGTCGTCAGCTCCTTCGGCAAGACCTATCACGTGACGGGTTGGAAGACCGGTTATGTCATTGCTCCGCCGGCCCTGAGCGCCGAGCTGCGCAAGGTGCATCAATATGTCAGCTTCTGCGGCGTGACCCCTTTGCAGTACGCTCTGGCGGACTTCATGGCCGAATGCCCGGAACATGTCGAACAGCTGCCAGCCTTCTACCAGGCCAAGCGTGATCTGTTCTGCGATTTGCTGAGTCCTTCGCGCTTCAGCTTTACCCGGGTGGCCGGCACCTACTTTCAACTGGTGGACTATTCGCAGATTCGTCCAGACTTGAATGATGTCGACATGGCGACCTGGATGACCCGCGAACACGGCGTGGCAGCCATTCCGGTGTCGGTGTTCTATCAGCAGCCGCCTCAGGGGCAGCGTCTGGTTCGGCTGTGTTTTGCCAAGCGCGAGGAGACGCTGCGTCAGGCAGCGGAGAAACTATGCGTGATCTGAGTGCATTACCCGATCTGAATCTGGCATTGATCCAGACTACCCTGGCCTGGCATGACCGCCAGGCCAATTTCGAGCATTTCGAGCAGTTGCTGGAGCAGGCCCGCGGTGCGGATCTGATCATTCTCCCGGAAATGTTCACCACCGGTTTCTCCATGGAATCCAGCACCCTGGCTGAGGCGGAGAACGGCCCCACCAGCAAATGGCTGCGCTGCCAGGCGAAGAAGCTCGATGCGGTGATCACTGGCAGTGTGATCATCCAGGCGGCGGACGGCAGCCACCGCAACCGCCTGTTGTGGGCACGTCCCGACGGCGAAGTCTGGCACTACGACAAGCGCCACCTGTTCCGCATGGCCGGCGAGCACAATCACTTCACCCCTGGCGAGCGCCAGGTGCAGTTCGAACTCAAGGGTTGGCGGATTCGTCCACTGATCTGCTATGACCTGCGCTTTCCGGTGTGGAGCCGCGATGCCCAGGACACTGATCTGCTGCTGTACACCGCCAACTGGCCCGGGGCTCGGCGGCTGCACTGGAACCGCTTGCTGCCGGCCCGGGCCATTGAAAACCTGTGCTATGTAGCGGCGGTGAACCGGGTGGGTACCGACGGCAAGGGCTTTGCCTATACCGGTGACAGCCAGGTGCTGGACTATCAGGGCGAGACCCTGCTCAGTGCCGGGGAGGCGGACGGGGTGTTCCAGGTACGCTTGAACGCCGGTGAGTTGGCCGCCTACCGAGCACGCTTTCCCGCGAATCTCGACGCCGATACCTTCAGGTTCACCTAGAAGGGCTGGGCCGCGGCTCTACACTTTTTTACAGGTTGCACATATCAAGCTTCAGGGATGAAGGCCGATAGGACGGACATTCAGGAGGAATCAGTCATGACCACCATCAATGCCAATGTCGTCAATCCTTACCCGCTGTCGGCACCGAAGACAGCGACCGGCGAAGCCGAAGACACCAGCCCGCTGGCGCCGGTTGCCCAGGGCAAGGACGGCGAAGACAAGGAGCTGCGGGTCAACTCTGCCGATGCCAGCATCGATGCGGTGAAAGGCGGAGGCGATCCGGTCAAGCAACTGCAGAAGCAGATCGAGCAGACCCAGAAGATCCTTGAGCAACAGCAGGCGCAGTTGGCCAGCACCGAGAAGGGCCAGGCCAGCGACGAGCAGAAGGCCCAGCAGGTGATGGAGATCCAGACCCAGATCGCCGTGACCAACAGCACTTTGCAAGTGTTGCAGGCAGCCTTGTTGCAGGCCATGTTCAGCGTCGACGTACATGCCTGAGGCGAGCGTCGCCGGTTGTTAGGTTAATGCCACATACAAAAAGGCCCCGAGGAGCAGGACTCCCCGGGGCCTTTTTTGTCAGGGCTGCTTAAGCGGCCTTGGCTTCCTGCTCGCTCAGGGAGCGGTTCAGGGCACTGAACAGCGCTTTGAAGCTGGCAGTGGTGATGTTTTCGTCGATACCAACACCGTGGACCGCACGTTCACCGTTGACCCGCAGTTCGATGTAGGCCGCGGCCTTGGCGTTGGTGCCCGCACCAATGGCGTGTTCGTTGTAGTCCATGATCTCTACAGGAATCGGCAGGCCGGCCACCAGGGCTTCCAGGGCGCCATTGCCCTTGCCACGCCAGTTCAGGTTGGTCTCGCCCTGGCCCTTGCTCGACACTTCCACTTCCACGGCGCTGTGGCCGTTTTCTTCCTGCAGGCGATGGCTGACCAGCGCGTACGGAGTGTTGGCCTGCAAGTATTCGCTGTGCAACAGCGCGTGGATTTGCTGGGCAGTCATCTCCAGACCCAGGCGGTCGGTTTCACGTTGCACCACCTGGCTGAACTCGATCTGCATGCGGCGCGGCAAGCTGATGCCGTATTCCTGTTCCAGCAGGTAGGCGATACCGCCTTTGCCCGACTGACTGTTGACGCGGATGACCGCCTCGTAGCTGCGACCGATGTCGGCCGGGTCGATCGGCAAGTACGGCACTTCCCACAAGCCATCGGCTTTCTGCTGGGCGAAGCCCTTGCGGATTGCGTCCTGGTGGGAACCGGAGAAGGCGGTGTGGACCAGGTCGCCAACATAAGGATGACGCGGATGCACGGCAATCTGGTTGCACTCTTCCACGACTTTGCGCACGCCGTCGATGTCGGAGAAGTCCAGTTCCGGGTTTACACCCTGGGTGTAGAGATTCAAGGCTACGGTGACCAGATCGACGTTACCGGTACGTTCACCGTTGCCGAACAGGCAGCCTTCGACACGATCGGCGCCCGCCATCAGGCCCAGTTCGGTGGCGGCTACACCAGTGCCACGGTCGTTGTGGGTGTGCAGGCTGATGAGCACGCTGTCACGACGGTTGATGTGGCGGCAGAACCACTCGATCTGGTCGGCATAGATGTTTGGCGTCGCCACTTCAACGGTGGCCGGCAGGTTGAGGATCACCTTGTTGGTCGGCGTCGCGTTCCAGACTTCCACCACGGCGTCGCAGACTTCCTTGGCGAACTCCAGTTCGGTGGCGCTGAAGGTTTCCGGCGAGTACTCGAACTGCCATTGGGTTTCCGGCTGCTGGGCGGCGTACTTGACGAACAGTTTGGCCGCGTTCACTGCGATCTCTTTCACCCCGGCCTTGTCCTGGTTGAAGACGATACGGCGGAACGAAGGGCTGGTGGCGTTGTACAGGTGGACGATGGCTTTCTTGGCGCCACGCAAGGATTCGAAGGTACGGGCGATCAGGTCTTCACGGGCCTGGGTCAGCACCTGGATGGTGGTGTCGTCCGGGATGTGGCCGCCTTCGATCAGGGTGCGCACGAAGTCGAAGTCGGTTTGCGAGGCAGCGGGGAACGAAGCCTCGATCTCTTTCACGCCGACGGCCACCAAGGTCTTCCAGAAACGCAGCTTCTTGACCGCATCCATCGGCTCGATCAGCGACTGGTTGCCATCACGCAAGTCCGAACTGCACCAGATCGGCGCGCTGGTGATGGTCTTCGACGGCCAGGTGCGGTCCGGCAAGTTGATGGTCGGGAACGCGCGGTACTTAGAGGATGGGTCTTTGAGCATGGTCATGGCGAAATCCTTATTGTCCGGGCCGAAAAGAGGCGGCCTACCGGTGAGTCAAGAGTGAGGTGTTGACGCAGGGGGATGAGGCACCGCGATTCAGCCTGGCAGTCGTGCGCTGACGAGGCAGAGGCTCCGGTGTTGACGACGCTGAATGAGGGTGTGAGAGGTTTTCATGTGCTCAACCCTAACCACTGAGGTGAGAGATGGCAAGCAGTCGAAAAAAATTGAGAGGAATACTCGAAATAGAAGCTATATCGAGATTTTATGCTGCCTATTCTTTGAAAGAATACTAACGATTGCGCAGTCATGATGGCCTGCGCAATCCTCGTGGGAGCCGGCTTGCCGGCGATCAGGGCCCGGGATCAGGGTTGAAACGCCCCGATAAAGATCGCCGGATCGACCCGTGCATCGTTCAGGCTGATGTTCCAGTGCATATGCGGGCCGGTCGCGCGTCCGGTCGAACCCACCTTGCCCACCACTGCCCCACGGGCCAGAGACTGACCCACCTTCACGTCAATCTTCGACATGTGGCAGAACATGCTGATAAAGCCCTGGCCGTGGTCGACGAACACCGTGTTGCCATTGAAAAAGTAGTTGCCGGTCAGGATCACCTTGCCGGCCGCCGGGGTCTTGATCGGTGTGCCTGCCGGCACTGCGAAATCCAGGCCAGCGTGGGGGTTGCGCTCCTCGCCGTTGAAGAACCGGCGCACACCGAACTTGCTCGACAGCGGCCCGTTCACTGGCTTGTCCAGCAGCAGATTGCTCGGGGTGTTGGGGCTGAAGCTGCGATAGGCACGGAGCTGCTCTGCCAGTTCACCATCGATGCGTTTCAGGTCAGCCGGGTTCGGATTGACCTGGCGCTGGTTCTTCAGGGTGATGTGCTGCTCGGGGTACTTCTTACTGCCCACCACGAAGTTCAGGCTGCGGTTGCCGGCGCTGATCTGCTGGGTGCCTGGCTTGACCGTCAAGGGGATACCGACAATGGCCAGCCAGTTGTTCTGCTCCTTCACCACCAGCACGGGTTTGCCCTGGTAGCTGGCCTTGGGTGCCTGGGCTGCGCTGCCCAGGTCCACTACCGCCACGCCACCAGGCACGGGTTTGTTCAACAGGCGAGTGATGTAGCTATCGGCGTTGGCGTTGAAGGCCAGGCACAGCAACAGCAGGGAAGCGAGAAAACGCGGCATGGATCAGTCCAATAGAGAAAGAGTGACAGGCGTCAGGTGGTTGTCTTCGACTCGCACCTGCAGTTCGCCTTCGCCCAGGCGGGCGGTGAGGCGCTGGCCATTGCGGGTCTGGGCGGCAGTGCGGATGGCGTGGCCGCGGTCGTCCAGAAGAATGCTGTAGCCGCGCCCGAGGGTGGCCAGGGGGCTGACCACATGCAGGGTCTGCATCTGACTGTGCAACTGCAGGCGTCGGGCTTTCAGGCCTTCGCGCATGGCTCGGGGCAGGCGTTCGGCGAGGCTGTCCAGGCGCTGGCGCAACAGGGCCAGCTGCCGTCCTGGATGCTGGGCGCCGAGGCGGGTTTCCAGGCGGATCAGGCGCTCGCGACGGGTATTGAGGTTGCGCTCGAAGGCCCTGCGCATGCGCATATCCAGGTCATCCAGGCGTTGTGCTTGCTGACGCAGACGTTCGCCCGGATGGCGCAGGCGTCTGGCCAGGCCGTCCAGGCGTAAGCGGTCGCGCATCAGCCGGTCGCGGATGCGCATCACCAGGCGGCGATGCAGGCTCTCGACCCGGCGTTGCAGGTCACTGGAGTCGGGGGCCAGCAGTTCAGCGGCGGCCGAAGGGGTGGGGGCCCTTACGTCGGCGACGAAGTCGCTGATGGAGACGTCGGTTTCATGGCCGACGGCGCTGACGATCGGCGTTACGCAAGCATCGACCGCCCGGGCTACCGCCTCTTCGTTGAAGCACCAGAGGTCTTCCAGGGAGCCGCCACCCCGAGCCAGGATCAAGGCATCGAAGCCTCGGGCATCGGCCAATTGCAGGGCGCGGACGATCTGCGCCGTGGCCTCGCGACCCTGCACGGCCGTGGGGATCAACGTCAGTGCAACCTGGGGCGCTCGGCGGCGGAATACGCTGATGATGTCGCGGATCACCGCGCCGGTGGGCGAGCTGATAATGCCAATGCGTTGCGGATGGGCCGGTAACGCTACTTTGCGTTCGGCACTGAACAACCCTTCGGCGCTGAGCTTTTCCTTCAGCGCATCGAAAGCCAGACGCAGGGCGCCGTCACCGGCGGGCTCCACAGTGTCGAGAATCAGCTGATAGTCGCCGCGTCCCTCGAACAGCGATACCTTGCCCCGGACCTTGACCGCCAGGCCGTCCTTCAGCGCTTGACGGACCCGCGCGGCATTCTGCCGGAACAGCGCACAGCGCACTTGGGCGCCGCTGTCCTTGAGGGTGAAGTACACATGGCCGGAAGCCGGGCGGGCAAGGTTGGAGATCTCGCCTTCGACCCAGATATTGCTGAACACATCCTCGAGCAGCACCCGAGCGCGGCCGTTGAGCTGGGTGACGGTGAGGACCTCGCGGTCCAGGCCGAGTCGTGCAAAGGGATCTTTAATCATGGGGCTCAGTTTAAAGGGCTGTCTGGCAATGGAACAACGCAAATCGGCAGATCCAGGTGAGCACGCAAATATTCGACGAACTGTGCCACCAGGGGCGTGGGTTGCTGACGATAGGCGAGGGCGACGGTGCTTTGGCAGTCGCTATCGGCCAGGGGCAAGAAGCGGACGCCGGCCGGGGCAATGTCCTGCATCGAGGCGGGCAGCAGGGCAATGCCGAACCCGGCCTGGATCAACTGCAACTGGGTGGTCTTGCGCGACATCACCCGCGCCGCCTTGGGAAAGAAACCCTGGCGCATGCACAGCTCGGCCGACAGGTAGCTCAAGCCGCCGCGCTGTGGATGAGGGATGGAGATAAAGGCCTGGTCCCTGAGCTGTGCCAGGTCCACCCCATGAGGCGCAGGGTCCAGTGCCAGCGGATGCTCCGCAGGCACTGCCAGCAGCAGCGGCTCACTGAACAATGGCACGATCTGTACGCCTTCCCGCTGGCGCAGTACCGGCAGGCGCAGCAGGCCGATATCCAGCCGGCCTTCGGCGAGTTCTTCCAATTGCCCCTCGGAGGACAGTTTGACCATGTCCATGGACGCTCCGGGGCAGGATTGCAGATAACCGCTGATGCCCTGCAGCAGGCGGCCGCTCATGGGCACGGTGCTGGAATGACTGAGCCGTAGCGTGCCCAATTGCCCCTGGCCCACCTGGGTGGCCAGTTCACTGGCCTTGTGCAGCTCGCTCAGCAGGTTGCGCGCCTTGGGGAAGAACGCCTCACCGGCGGCGGTCAACCGTGGCAGGCGTGCGGTGCGCTCGAACAGTGGGGTTTGCAGCTGGCTTTCCAGCTCCTTGATCTGCCGGCTGAGGGCCGATTGGGCGACGAACAGGCGCTCTGCCGCAGCACTGAAGCTGCCGCATTCGGCGATTTCCACGAAGTAGCGCAATTGACGGGTTGAAATCACAAGACATGCCTTTTTGTGATGAGTAGGCGACTTTGAAGATATTAGTCGCAAGGCTCGCTGCTGGCTAAAGTCGTTGCGTACTGACTAAGGAAGTTGCAGTGATGAGTGTGATCATCGAGGGTTTGAACCAGTGGTCTTTCGGTCCGGGCGGTTGGCTGGTCATCGGTCTGGGGATCGCGCTGGCGTACGTGGTGTTTGGCATTGCCGGTTTCGGCACGGCGCTGGTGGCGGGGCCGATCCTGATCCTGTTCATGCCGTTGTCGAAAATCGTGCCGCTATTGGTGTTGCTCGACTTTGTCGCGGCCTTCGGCAACCTGCTGCCGTCGCGCAAGGATGTGGCCAAGCCCGAGTTGTTGCGCTTGCTGCCGTGCATGGCGCTGGGTTGTACCTTGGGGGTGATCTTTTTGCTCAACCTCAAGTCCGATTTGTTGCTTCTATTAATGGGGCTGTTTATCAGCGCTTATGCCGTTTACAGCTTGTGGGTTAAGGCGCGTCCCACACGCTTGGCGGTGGGGTGGTCAGTGCCCATGGGGATTGTCGGCGGGATGTTTGGTGCCTTGTTCGGCAGTGGCGGCTTTCTATATGCCATTTACCTGAACAGCCGTTTGCCCAAGGACCCGGCCCGGGCCACCCAGAGTGCGTTGATCAGTTGCAGCACCGTGGTGCGTCTGAGTCTGTTTGCCGTGGCCGGGGTGTATGCCGAGTTGCCGCTGTTGCTCTTGGCTGGGTGTTTGCTGCCGGCGATGGCGTTGGGCTTGTGGGTGGGACGGCGCTTGACCATGAGGCTGTCTCGGGAAGCTTTTGTGCGCCTGGTGACCTGGTTGGTGCTGGCCAGTGGTGTTGCCTTGATCGGGCGCTACCTGAGCACTTGACCTACGAGGTTCAGGGATTAAGCTGCGGGCCTTTAAATCTGTTCGCCTGCCCGCCGGCTCCTACAATTAATGCTAGGCGCCGGCTAGCCGGCGAAAGCGTTCGTACCGTCCCAGCATGTTCCAGGCTTATCCATGAATTCGCAAAGCATCCTCGTCCCGAAAATTTCCACCCTGCCGGTGCACGAGCCCCGGGCTCGGGCCATTGTGCGTTGGCTGGTGCGCAAGAATATCGTCGAGGAAACCCTGAGCACCTGTGGGCGTACCGGCAATCGCATGGGCCATGCCATTGCCGCCGGTGCCCGGGACGTTGTGCTGCGCCCGGACGCACTGCCTTTTGGCGAGCCGATCAATGGCCTGGAGATCATCACCAAGCGTTGCATCTATACCCCGGCCAGAGGCTTTCTCGAAGAAGCCGGCTGCGCCGAGTGTCGCCAGGAAGTGGGCGAAGCGCTGTTCGAGAGCCTGGAAGACTGGATGCCCGGGCGGACCGACAACTTTACCTGCCCCGAATGCGGTCATGAAGATGACATCAACGGGTTTCTGTTCCTGCAGGCCTGTGGTTTTTCCAACCTGGGGTTCATCTTCAACAACTGGGCAGAGGCGGGCTTCAAACAGAGCTTTATCGACGAATTTGCCGATTGGCTGGATCAGCCAGTGAGTTGGGTGAAGGTCGAGCTGTAGCGTGGCGATATCTCCATCTATCACTCCAGCGATATTAGACAGAGTTTTACATTGAGCCCGGGTAGGTGTCTGAGTATAATGGCGCGCTTCCATTTTCCCGCCCGGGAGCCCCCGCGATGCTGCGTATCAGCCAAGAAGCCCTCACCTTCGACGACATCCTCTTAGTGCCCGGTTATTCCGAAGTACTGCCTAATGAGGTCAGTCTAAAGACCCGTTTGACCCGTGGCATCGAGCTGAATATTCCACTGGTTTCCGCCGCCATGGACACCGTCACTGAAGCCCGTCTGGCAATTGCCATGGCTCAGGAAGGCGGCATCGGCATCATCCACAAGAACATGACCATCGAGCAGCAAGCTGCCGAAGTGCGCAAGGTCAAGCGTTTCGAAGCCGGTGTGGTCAAAGACCCCATCACCATCGAAGCCGACGCCACCGTACGTGATCTGCTCGAACTGACCAGCATGCACAACATCTCCGGTGTGCCCGTGCTGCACAACGGCGATCTGGTGGGCATTGTGACTTCCCGCGACGTGCGTTTCGAAAGCCGTCTGGAAGTCAGCGTCCGTGAAGTGATGACGCCTAAAGAGCGTCTGGTCACGGTCAAGGAAGGCGCCGACAAGACCGCCGTCCGTGAACTGCTGCACAAGCACCGCATCGAACGCGTACTGATCGTCGACGACGCCTTCGCCCTCAAGGGCATGATGACCGTCAACGACATCGAGAAAGCCAAGGCTTACCCACTGGCCAGCAAGGACGATCAAGGTCGTCTGCGTGTAGGCGCTGCAGTCGGCACTGGTAAAGACACGGGCGATCGCGTTGCTGCGCTGGTCAACGCCGGTGTCGATGTGGTGGTGGTAGACACCGCCCACGGTCATTCCAAAGGTGTGATCGACCGCGTTCGCTGGGTCAAAGAGAACTTCCCTGAAGTCCAGGTGATCGGTGGCAACATCGCTACCGGCGCTGCAGCCAAGGCTCTGGCCGAAGCTGGCGCTGACGCCGTCAAGGTCGGTATTGGCCCTGGCTCGATTTGCACCACCCGTATCGTTGCCGGTGTTGGCGTGCCGCAAATCAGCGCGATCGCCAATGTTGCAGCAGCACTGGTCGGCACGGGCGTTCCTTTGATCGCCGACGGCGGTATCCGTTTCTCCGGTGACCTGTCCAAGGCCATCGTGGCCGGTGCCTCCTGCGTGATGATGGGTTCGATGTTCGCCGGTACCGAAGAGGCGCCGGGCGAGATCGAACTGTTCCAGGGTCGTTCCTACAAGGCTTACCGTGGCATGGGTTCCCTGGGCGCCATGTCCCAGGCCCAGGGCTCTTCCGATCGCTACTTCCAGGACTCCTCCGCGGGTGCCGAGAAGCTGGTGCCGGAAGGTATCGAAGGTCGCGTGCCGTACAAGGGCACCCTGACCGCGATCATCCATCAACTGATGGGTGGCCTGCGTTCTTCCATGGGCTACACCGGTAGCGCCAACATCGAAGAAATGCGCACCAAGCCGGAGTTTGTCCGCATCACCGGCGCCGGCATGGCTGAATCCCACGTCCACGACGTGCAGATCACCAAGGAAGCGCCAAACTATCGCGTAGGTTGATAGTGATCGCCTCCAGGCTCAGGCCCGGAGGCGATTGACGAATTTAGTAACCGGGGCTGTGTTTTTCAGCCCCGTGTCGTTTCTGAAATTAGACGAGACTGACCATGGCCCTCGACATTCACGCTCACCGTATCCTGATCCTCGACTTCGGTTCCCAGTACACCCAATTGATCGCCCGTCGCGTGCGCGAGATCGGTGTCTACTGTGAACTGCATCCGTTCGACATGGACGACGAAGCGATCCGCGAATTCGCTCCCAAAGGTGTCATCCTCGCCGGCGGTCCCGAGTCCGTGCACGAAGCCAACAGCCCTCGCTGCCCGCAAGCGGTATTCGACCTGGGCGTTCCGGTCTTCGGCATCTGCTACGGCATGCAGACGATGGCCGAGCAACTGGGCGGCAAGGTCGAAGGTTCCGAACTGCGTGAATTCGGTTATGCCCGCGTTGATGTGGTCGGCAAAAGCCGCCTGCTGGACGGCATCGAAGACCACGTCGACGCCGATGGCCTGTTCGGCCTCGACGTATGGATGAGCCACGGTGACAAAGTCACCAAGATGCCGGAAGACTTCCACATCCTGGCCAGCACCCCGAGCTGCCCGATTGCCGGCATGTTCAACGACGACCTGCGCTACTACGGCGTGCAGTTCCACCCGGAAGTGACCCACACCAAGCAGGGCGGCCGCATCCTTTCGCGCTTCATCCTCGACATCTGCGGCTGTGAAGCACTGTGGACGCCGTCGAAGATCGCCGAAGACGCGATTGCCCAGATCCGTGCCCAAGTCGGCACCGACAACGTCCTGTTGGGCCTGTCCGGCGGCGTCGATTCCTCCGTGGTCGCGGCCCTGCTGCACAAGGCCATCGGCGACCAGCTGACCTGCGTCTTCGTCGACAACGGCCTGCTGCGCCTGCACGAAGGTGAGCAAGTGATGGCCATGTTCGCCGAGAACATGGGCGTCAAGGTGATCCGCGCCAACGCCGAGGAGCAGTTCCTGGGCAACCTGGCCGGTGAAGCTGACCCGGAGAAGAAGCGCAAGATCATCGGTCGCACCTTCATCGACGTGTTCGATGCCGAATCCTGCAAGCTGGAAAACATCAAGTACCTGGCTCAAGGCACCATCTACCCGGACGTGATCGAGTCGGCTGGCGCGAAAAGCGGCAAGGCCCACGTGATCAAGTCGCACCACAACGTGGGCGGCCTGCCGGAAGAAATGAACCTCAAGCTGGTTGAGCCACTGCGCGAGCTGTTCAAGGACGAAGTCCGCCGTCTGGGCCTGGAGCTGGGCCTGCCGTACGACATGGTCTACCGTCACCCGTTCCCGGGCCCGGGCCTGGGCGTGCGCATCCTTGGTGAAGTGAAGAAGGAATACGCCGACCTGCTGCGTCGTGCCGACCACATCTTCATCGAAGAACTGCGCAAGGCCGACTGGTACCACAAGGTCAGCCAGGCATTCGTAGTGTTCCAGCCAGTGAAATCCGTCGGCGTGGTCGGCGATGGCCGCCGTTACGCCTGGGTCGTGGCCCTGCGCGCCGTGGAAACCATCGACTTCATGACCGCACGTTGGGCGCACCTGCCTTACGAGCTGCTGGAAACTGTCAGCGGCCGGATCATCAACGAAATCGAAGGCATCTCCCGCGTCACTTACGACGTGTCGAGCAAGCCGCCGGCCACGATTGAGTGGGAGTGATCGGGGCCGAGTGATCGGCGCTTGATCCATTCGCGGTAAACAATGGCGATCGGGACCTTGGGGTGTCGATCGCCATTGTCGTTTCTGGGGGATTGAATCCGTTACACATCGACATTTGTGTTGCAGAACCTTTAGAAGCGGCGCTTTTTCGCCTTCCGGCAATATCACGTAAGACATGTTCGGCGCTCTGTCCCGGGCTTCTCTCTACCCTTGGGTCTTCCCCCGCTGTTTTTACTGCGGCTTGTTCGTGGTGCGGGTTTGATCGGATTGCTTAAGGTTGTCAGTTGACAACCGTGCATGGCTGGCGATACTGGAGGCTACGGATGGCTCGTGCAACTCATCCCAAGAAGGATATTGAAATGGCCCTGCGCTACGCCGAATGGCAGGGCTGGCGCATTGAGGTCGGCGGCGGCCGTGCCTGGGGCCGGATCTACTGCCCGTACAACAACGAGGTGTGTCGCTGTGGCGAGTTCTGCATTACCAGCGTGTGGCGCACGCCGAAGAACCCGAGCCAGCACGCTCGGGCGCTATGCCGGGTGATCGACAACTGCACCCTGAACCAGCTGCGTGGGGCCAGGGCCCCGGCAGCCCGCAAGGAGTAAGGACCATGGAATACCTGTTCACCCTCAACTATCTGCTGCCGCTGGAGGACAGTGATCCGCTGCAACTGGTGGAGCGCCTCGGTGCGGCGGGTTGCACTGACGTCCTGGTGGGAACCGGCCTGGCCGGGCGCCTGGCCCTGGAGTTCAGTCGCGAGGCCGAGAGTGCCGAAGCGGCGCTGCTCAGTGCCCTGGGGGATATCAAGCGGATCATTCCCGAGGCTCGGCTGGTAGAGGCCAGCCCGGATTTTGTCGGCCTCAGCGAGATCGCCGAGATCGTCGGCGTGTCCCGGCAGAACATGCGCAAACTGATGCTCGGTCACGCCGACAGTTTTCCCCTGGCGATCCATGAAGGCAGCACTTCGCTGTGGCATCTGGCGGAAGTCTTGAGCTGGCTGGACAGCAAGGGCGGCTATCCCCTCAAGCACCCGGTGATCGAAGTGGCGCGAGTGGCGCAGCAGGTGAACACCGCCAAGGAGTCGAAGCGCATCGGCCCCCTCAGCGGTGAGCTGGTGGCCCTGTTGGGCTGACGGGGCAGGGTGGGGATTAGCGCCGGGCCACGTCGGAGAAGTAGAACTTGTCCAGAGTGTGCCGTGATTCGGTGTATTCGAACTGCCGCCCGTCCTGGAGAAAGGTCTGGTTGCTCACCACGATCACATGGCTCTGGCCGTCCAGGTCGAGCAGCTGCTGGTCGTCCTTGCTCCTTGGGCTGGCCTCGATGGTTCGCTGGGCGTAGCTGATGTTCAGTTGCAGGGTCTGTTCGATGTAGGCGTAGATCGAATGCTCGGCGATCTCTCGGTCCAGTCCCGGAATCAGCTCGGCGACAAAATGGTTGATGTCGAGAATCACCCGCTTGCCGTCGATCCGTCGCACTCGTTTGATCCGCGTGATCAGGCTGCCTTCTTGTGCCTGCAGATGGTTGCGCAGGGCGCCTTGCAGGGGAAACTGGCTGAACTCCACCACCTCGGTGCTGACGTCATCCCCCAGCCCTGGATAGGTTTCCTGGAAACTGACGATGCCGCCCAGCTGGAACTCGATGGGATTGGGCGAGAGCACGAAGGTGCCCTTGCCGTGGATCTTCTGCGCGAAACCGCGCTCCTGCAGCAGTTCGATGGCCTTGCGCACGGTGCCGCGGCTGGCCTGGTAGCTGTCCATCAGTTCGCTTTCCGAAGGCAGGCGGGCGCCACGCTCCAGACGTTCGGTGGTGATGCTGGCAAGCAGATCGCTGTAGATCTGGTTGTATTTGCTCATGGGATGGCTCTGTGCCGGACTGTGCTCAAGGCAGGCACCTTAAGGGCTGGACGGGGCATTTGTCCATGCGCCCTGGTGATGCTTTCCCGGGTGGAAAAAGCATGGCGCAGGGCCACGCTGGAAGAAAATTTCAAACTCGTCTGTACGAGTTATTGATTTAACTCGTACAGACGAGTAATTTGCCCCTCGGCGTGCTGCCAATAACAAAAATCTCAGGTGGAAGAACAAGCATGAGCCACGACTATTCAATAATCGCCAGCGAGTTGCTGCACAGCCTCGGTGGCGCCGACAACCTCGAACAGGCGGCCCATTGCGTGACCCGCCTGCGCCTGGCCCTCAAGGACCCGAGCCTCGTCGACAGCGCCACACTCAACCAGATCGATCTGGTCAAGGGTTCGTTCTTCACCGGTGGCCTGTTCCAGGTGGTGATCGGCCCTGGCGAGGTAGAGAAGGTCTACGCGGCCCTGCGAGAACAGACGGGCCTTGCGGTTTCCACCATTGCCGACGTGAAGCAGAAGGGCGCGGAAAAGACCAACGCCATGCAGCGTCTGGTGCGGGTGTTCTCCGATGTGTTCATGCCCATCCTGCCGGCCCTGATCATCGCGGGCCTGCTGATGGGGGTGAACAACCTGCTGGGCGCCAAGGGCATGTTCATCGAGGGCAAGACCCTGCTTGAGGCTTACCCGGGGCTGGATGGGCTCTGGAGCCTGATCAACCTGATGGCCAACACCTCTTTCGTATTCCTGCCGGCCCTGGTGGGCTGGTCGGCGGCCAAGCGCTTTGGTGGCAGCGAGATCCTCGGCATTGTCCTGGGGCTGATGCTGGTGCACCCCGACCTGCTCAATGCCTGGAACTATGGCAAGGCTGTGGCCGGGCTGGACGGCCAGAGCCTGCCGTACTTCGATATCTTCGGTCTGTTCCAGATCGAGAAGGTCGGCTACCAGGGGCAGATCCTGCCGATCCTGCTGGCGGCCTATGTGATGAGCGTGATCGAAAAGTGGCTGCGGGCCCGGGTGCCCAACGCCATCACCCTGCTGGTGGTGCCCATCACGACCATCGTGGTCACCGGCGTACTGGCCCTGGCGATCATCGGGCCCGTGACCCGGCACCTGGGGATCCTCATCACCGAAGGCGTGGTCACCCTGTTCGACCTGGCTCCCGTGCTCGGGGGCGCCATTTTCGGCCTGCTCTACGCACCACTGGTGATCACCGGCATGCACCACATGTTCCTGGCCGTCGACCTGCAACTGATCGCCACCCAGGGCGGCACCTTCATCTGGCCGATGATCGTCATGTCCAACCTGGCCCAGGGCAGCGCGGCCCTGGCGGTATTCACCATGAGCCGCAATGCTCGTGATCGCAGCATGGCCTCGACCTCGGCGATTTCCGCCTACTTCGGCATCACCGAGCCGGCGATGTTCGGCGTCAACCTGCGCTACAAGTTTCCCTTCTACGCCGCGCTGATCGGCTCGGCCCTGGGCAGCATCTTCCTCTCGCTGAACAAGGTCCAGGCCTCGGCCATCGGCGTCGGTGGGCTGCCGGGGTTCATTTCGATCATTCCCCAGTACATCCCGACGTTCGTCATTGGCATGGTCATCGCCCTGGTGGTGCCCTTTGTCCTGACCTGCGGCCTGAGCCTGAAGATCATCCGCCCCGGCTACCGAGTGGCCTGACCGGCCTTGTAGGCGCCGGCTCGCCGGCGAACGCCCTCGCACTTTCCAAAGGATTCCCCCATGCAAGACTGGCAGCGTTCGGTGATCTACCAGATCTACCCGAAAAGTTTTCACAGCCACCAAGGCCAGGCCACCGGTGACCTGCTGGGGGTGGTGGACAAGCTCGACTACCTGCACTGGCTGGGGGTCGACTGCCTGTGGCTGACCCCGTTCCTGCGCTCGCCGCAACGGGACAACGGCTATGACATCAGCGACTACTACGCCATCGATCCCAGCTACGGCAGCATGGCCGACTGCGAGCTGCTGATCGCCGAAGCCGGCAAGCGCGGGATCAAGCTGATGCTGGATATCGTGGTCAACCACACCTCCATCGAGCACGCCTGGTTCCAGCAGGCCCGCAGCAGCCTGGACAACCCCTACCGGGATTTCTACATCTGGCGCGATGAGCCCAACAACTGGGAATCCAAGTTCGGCGGCTCCGCCTGGGAATGCGAGGCCCAGACCGGGCAGTACTACCTGCACCTGTTCGATCACACCCAGGCCGACCTCAACTGGGACAATCCCCAGGTGCGTGCTGAAGTCTTCAAGATGATGCGCTTCTGGCGCGACAAGGGCGTTGGCGGCTTCCGCCTCGATGTGATCAACCTGATCTCCAAGCCGGCGGATTTCCCCGAGGATCAGAGCGACGGCCGCCGCTTCTATACCGACGGCCCCAACGTGCACCAGTACCTGCAGGAAATGCATCGGGAAGTGTTCGCCGGGCACGATCTGGTGAATGTCGGCGAGATGTCCTCCACTCGCCTGGAGCACTGCATCCGTTACTCGCATCCGGAGTCGAAGGAGCTGTCGATGACCTTCAACTTCCATCACCTGAAGGTGGACTACCCCAACCAGCAGAAGTGGCTGCGGGCCGATTTCGACTTCCTCGAACTCAAGCGCATCCTCTCCGACTGGCAAACCGGCATGCAGGCCGGTGGCGGCTGGAATGCGCTGTTCTGGTGTAACCACGACCAGCCGCGGGTGGTCTCGCGTTTTGGCGACGACGGCGAGCATCGGGTAGTGTCGGCGAAGATGCTGGCCACCGCGCTGCACCTGCTTCAGGGCACGCCTTTCATCTACCAGGGCGAAGAACTGGGCATGACCAATCCGCACTTCGAGCGGATCGAGCAGTATCGCGATGTCGAGACCCTGAATATCCACCGCCTCAAGCGCGAGGCCGGTGAAGAGCCGCAGGCCATCATGGCGGCGATCCAGCAGAAGTCCCGGGACAACGGGCGCACGCCGATGCAGTGGAATGCCGGGGTCAATGCCGGTTTCAGCAGCGCCGAGCCCTGGATCGGGATACCGGCCAATGCCAGCCAGATCAATGTCGAGGCACAACTGGACGACGAAGATTCGGTGCTGCATCACTATCGCCGGCTGATTGCCTTGCGTCGTCACGAGGCGCTGATCCAGCACGGCCTTTATCGCCAGTTGTTGCCCGAGCATGGGCAGATCTGGGCCTATGTGCGTGAAGGCGACGGCGAACGCCTGCTGGTGGTGAACAACTTCTACGGCTCGCCGTGTGAGGTCGAGTTGCCGGAAGCGGTGATCAGCGCCGGCATGCAACAGCGTCTGCTGATCAGCAACTACCCGGACCACGAGCCGCGCAGCCAGCACTTGCACCTGCGGCCTTACGAGTCCTTCGTCCTGCACCTGACCCTGTAGGAGCCGGCTTGCCGGCGAACCGGGCCAGGCGATCTTTCTGGCCCAGGCATTCGCCGCCAAACCGGCTCCGACGAATCCAAACATCACAATAAAAATAATGGGGTGGCTTATGAAAACAACAATAAATCGCGGTCTGGCGGCGTCTTGCCTGTGCCTGGCATTGCCGTTACCGGCCCAGGCCCTGGAGTTTGCCGGGTACCTGCGCAGCGGTCTTGGCACCTCGGTGAACAGTGGCTCGCAGTCTTGCTTCCAGTTGCCCGGCGCGCAGTCCAAGTACCGTCTGGGCAACGAGTGTGAACAGTACGCCGAGCTTGAGCTGCGCCAGGACCTGTACACCCTGGAAGACGGCTCGGTGCTCAGCGTCGACGGCATGGCTTCGCTCTACAACCGCTACGACCGCAACCTGACCTTCCAGGGCGAGAACGGCTCGGCGCGCATGCCGCAGATGTACGCCCAGTGGTCGAACCTGCCCAGCCTCAATGGCGGCTCGTTGTGGGCCGGGCGCCGTTACTACAAGCGTAACGACATCCATATTTCCGACTTCTACTACTGGAACCAGAGCGCCACCGGCGGCGGGGTCGAGGACGTGCGCATCGGCGATCTGAAATACAGCTACGCCTTTTCCCGCAAGGACAACCTCTACCAGAAGCAGGCCGTGAGCCGTCACGACTTCAACGTTGCCGGTTTCCAGACCAATCCCGGCGGCGAGCTGGAGCTGGGCCTGAGCTACCTGGAAAAGCCCGATCGCCGTGGTGTCCACAATGGCTGGGCGATTACCACCCAGCATGTGCAGAAGGACTTTTTCGGCGGCAAGAACAAACTGGCCCTGCAATACGGTGAGGGTCCCGGTACCGGCCTGGGCTACACCGGCAATCCCTACCTGGATGACGGCAACAAGAGCTATCGCCTGGTGGAGTTCTTCGACTGGCAGGTCACCCCGCGCTTCGGTGGCCAGGTAGAGGCGGTCTATCAGAAGGACATTCGCCCCGACGGCCAGGACCAGAACTGGATCTCCCTGGGCGTGCGCCCGGCCTATGCCATCACCGAGCAGTTCAAGCTGGTGACCGAGTTTGGTCACGATCAGGTGGAGGCGCCGGGAGGCACCCGCAAACTCAGCAAGTTCACCTTCGCGCCTACCTGGTCACCCAAGGGGCCAGACTTCTGGGCCCGGCCGGAAGTGCGCCTGTACTACACCTATGCCAGCTGGAACGAGGCCGCCAAGCGCGCGGCCAACGAACTGGCGGCCGGTTCCGCGCTGTCCGACAGCGGTGTGTTCGGCACCGCCCGTCACGGTGCGAACGTCGGTTTGCAGGTCGAGTACTGGTGGAAATAAGCGATGCTGTCGGGGCTCGCGCTCCATCGGCACTTCAAGGAATCATTAGCAGGTGACGTCATGGCCATAACCCAACCCTTGCAATTGCTCGCGCCCCTGTCCGGGATGCTGCTGCCCCTGGACCAGGTTCCGGACCCGGTGTTTTCCAGCCGGGTGATCGGTGACGGGCTGTGCATCGACCCGACTTCCCAGACCCTCTGTGCGCCTCTGTCCGGGGTCGTCAGCAACCTGCAACACAGTGGCCATGCGGTGAGCATCACCGGTGAACAGGGCCAGCAGGTGCTGATGCACATCGGGCTGGACACGGTAAACCTGGCGGGCAAGGGCTTCATCTGTCTGGTGGAGGAGGGGCAGCAGGTCTCGGCAGGCCAGCCACTGATCGAGTTCGATGCTGATTATCTGGCCCAGCACGCGCGCAGCCTGTTGACCCTGATGCTGGTGGTCAGTGGCGAGGCGGTGACGGGGCTGGTGTCCGGCAGCCTGCTGGTGGAGCTGGGACAGCCGCTGTTGCAGATCGAGCCCGCCTCCGCGAAGGAGGTCGCCGAGGACGCTGAAGCTGAGGCGCTGTTTTCCAAACCGCTGATCCTGGGCAACCCCCAGGGGCTGCACGCACGTCCGGCGGCGTTGCTGGCCCAGGCCGCCAAGGGCTTTGCCGCGAACATCTGCCTGCACCGGCGCCAGGACTCGGCCAACGCCAAGTCCCTGGTGTCGATCATGGCGTTGCAGACGGTGCAGGGCGATGTCTTGCAGGTCAGTGCTGCGGGTGCGGATGCCGAGCGGGCGATCCAGGTTCTGGTGGAGCTGTTGGCTTCGGGTTGTGGCGAAAAGGTCAGTGCTGTGGCGCCGAGTCCTGCGCCGGTAGCGGCGCGGGATGAGTCGCTGGAGACGGTTCTGCGGGGTGTCTGTGCGTCACCGGGTTCGGCGGTCGGTCAGGTGCTGCAGGTGGCTGAGCAGCGCCTGCAGATAAGGGAGTTGGCGGCGAACCCGCAGCAGGAGCGCGAAGTCCTTGAGCGGGCCTTGCGGGAGGCGGTCCGGGGCCTGCAACAGCTGCGGGACAATGCCCCGGGTGAAGCGCAGCAGGAAATCTTCCGTGCCCACCAGGAACTCCTCGACGACCCGAGCCTGTTGGAGCAGGCCGAAGCCCTGATCGTCAGCGGCAAGAGTGCTGCCTTTGCCTGGAACAGCGCCATCGAGGTCACCGCCGAGCTGTTCAAGGGCCTGGGTAGTACGCTGCTGGCTGAGCGCGCGGTGGATCTGGCGGACGTCGGCCAACGGGTGCTCAAGCTGATTCTCGGGGTGCAGGAGCATGCCCTGAGCTTGCCGGACCAGGCGATTCTGATTGCCGAGCAACTGACGCCCTCGCAGACCGCCAGCCTGGACACCAGCAAGGTGCTGGGATTTGTCACGGTGGGCGGTGGCGCCACCAGCCATGTGGCGATCCTCGCCAGGGCCCTGGGCCTGCCGGCGATCTGTGGCGTGTCTTCCCGAGTCCTGTCCCTGGCCAACGGCTCCCGGGTTCTGCTGGATGCCGATCGCGGCGAACTGCATACGGACCCGGACCCGCAACGCCTGCAGCAACTGGAGTCCCTGCGTCAGCAGCAACGCCTGCGCCAGCGTCAGCATCTGGCCCAGGCGGCGCAACCGGCGGTGACCCGCGATGGTCATCATCTGGAGGTAACGGCCAATATCGCGTCTCTGGCGGAGGCCGAGCAGGCAATGAGCCTGGGAGGCGAAGGCGTCGGCCTGTTGCGTTCGGAGTTCCTCTACCAGGACCGCAGCCACGCCCCCAGCCCCGAGGAGCAGGCCGAAACCTATCGAGCCATTGCCCAGGCCTTGGGGCCGACGCGCAATCTGGTGGTGCGGACCCTGGACGTGGGTGGCGACAAGCCTCTGGCTTATGTGCCCATGGACAGCGAGGTCAACCCCTTTCTCGGCTTGCGGGGTATCCGCCTGTGCCTGGAGCGTCCCGAACTGCTGCGCGAGCAGTTCCGGGCGATTCTCGCCAGCGCTGGGCAGGCTCGCCTGCACATCATGTTGCCGATGGTCAGCCAACTGGCGGAGCTGCGTCAGGCGCGGCAGCTACTGGATGACGAGGTTCGGGCCCTGGGTCTGGCGGAGCGGCCCAAGTTGGGCATCATGATCGAGGTGCCTTCGGCGGCCTTGATGGCGGACCGCTTCGCTCCGGAGGTGGACTTCTTCTCCATTGGCACCAACGACCTGACCCAATACACCCTGGCCATGGACCGTGATCATCCGCGTCTGGCCAGTCAGGCCGACAGCTTCCATCCGTCGGTGCTGCGCCTGATCGCGCGAACGGTGCAGGCTGCCCATGCCCACGGCAAGTGGGTCGGCGTCTGTGGCGCACTGGCTTCCGAGACCCTGGCGGTGCCGCTGTTGCTGGGCCTGGGAGTGGACGAACTGTCGGTGAGCGTGCCGCTGATCCCCGCCATCAAGGCCCGGGTACGGGAGCTGGACCTGAGCGAGTGCCAGGCCCTGGCGGCGCGGATCATCGATCTGGAAGACGCGGTACAGGTACGCGAATACCTGCAACAGCAGCAAGTCGCAGCCGACTC
Source organism: Pseudomonas sp. E1BtOHC1 (assembly GCF_058744285.1). Classification (NCBI taxonomy): domain Bacteria; kingdom Pseudomonadati; phylum Pseudomonadota; class Gammaproteobacteria; order Pseudomonadales; family Pseudomonadaceae; genus Pseudomonas; species Pseudomonas sp. E1BtOHC1. The sequence continues at coordinate 6,456,379 of NZ_CP196023.1, read as the reverse complement.
ACTGGTTCTGGAGAACTGAAGATGTTCGAGAAATTGCAACGGGCGTTCTGGAAGGCCCTGACTCCGGATCTGGTGCCTGATCAGCCGAAGGCCCCCAAGGCCAACGGCAGTGTTCTGAATGACGCGATGCTGGCGGCACTGGGTGGCAGCGCCAACATCAAGAGCCAGCAACCACTGGCCCTGACCCGCTTGCGCCTGGAGCTGCATGATCCGCAGTTGCTGGACAGCAGCGCCCTGCGAGTGGCTGGGGTGCCGGCGGTGATGCCCCTGGCCGGTGGCGTGGTGCATCTGCTGTTGGGATTGCAGGGCTGAGGGGCTTCTTCGCCGGCAAGCCGGCTCCTACGAGAGCGGCGGGCTTGCCAGCGAGCAGATGCTCGAAAATACCCCACGTTTCCCCGTCCTGCCTGCGTCCGGTCGCCACGCCGGCCTTACTGTTTCTCAACTGCGGGTGTATCGTATTCGCCTTTTGCGGGCCTGGGTCCGCCGCAGATACGTGAGGTAGTTGAGTCCATGTCCTTTACCCGTCGACAAATACTCGGTGGTCTGGCCGGTCTGGTAGTGGTGGGCGTGGGAGCGGGTGGCGCCTCGCGTTACTGGCTGGGGAAAATGGCTGACGCTGAAGCGGGCCACGACTACGAGCTGATTGCCGCGCCCCTGGATGTGGAGCTGGTGCCGGGGCACAAGACCGAGGCCTGGGCCTTCGGACCATCGGCACCGGGTACCGAGCTGCGGGTACGTCAAGGCGAGTGGCTGCGGGTACGTTTTATCAACCACCTGCCCGTGGCCACCACCATCCACTGGCACGGCATCCGCCTGCCCCTGGAAATGGACGGCGTGCCTTACGTCTCGCAACTGCCGGTGCTGCCCGGCGAATACTTCGACTACAAGTTCCGCGTACCGGATGCCGGCAGCTACTGGTATCACCCCCATGTGAACAGCAGTGAAGAACTGGGCCGTGGCCTGGTGGGCCCGCTGATCATCGAAGAACGCGAACCCACCGGCTTCCAGTACGAGCGCACCCTGAGCCTGAAAAGCTGGCACGTGGATGAAGAGGGCGCATTCTTGCCCTTCAGCATTCCTCGGGAGGCGGCGCGAGGCGGTACCGCCGGGCGCCTGTCCACCATCAACGGCGTGTCCCAGGCGGTGATCGACCTGCCGGCCGGGCAGATCACCCGGGTGCGCCTGCTCAACCTGGACAACACCCTGACCTACCGCATCAACATTCCGGATGTCGAAGCACAGATCTATGCGCTGGACGGTAACCCCATCGAGCCGCGGCCCTTGGGCAAGGAATACTGGTTGGGCCCGGGCATGCGCATCTGCCTGGCGATCAAGGCGCCGGCAGCGGGGGAGGAACTGTCCTTGCGTAACGGGCCGGTGCGCCTGGGCACGTTGCGCTCGGTGGCCAACACTGATGCACCTACTACCTGGCCACCGGCCCTGCCGGCCAACCCGGTGGCCGAGCCGGATCTCGACAACGCCGAGAAGCTCAACTTCAATTTCGAGTGGGTTGGCTCGGTTTCGGTGAACCTGGACAATGGCAAGCCGCCCAGCCTGTGGCAGATCAACGGCAAGGCCTGGGACATCACCGACAAGACCTGCGCCGACCGCCCGATTGCCACGCTGAAAAAGGGCAAGAGCTACATTTTCGAATTGAAGAACATGACCCAGTACCAACACCCGATCCACTTGCACGGCATGAGCTTCAAAGTCATCGCCTCGAACCGCAAGAAGATCACTCCGTATTTCACCGACACCTACCTGCTGGGCAAGAACGAACGTGCCCGCGTGGCGCTGGTGGCGGATAACCCCGGGGTCTGGATGTTCCACTGCCACGTGATCGACCACATGGAAACCGGCCTGATGGCCGCCATCGAGGTGGTGTGATGCGTCAGATACGCCCGGCGCCGATCATCGACCGCAGTCGCGACCAGGACTTCATGCGCGAAGCCCTGGCCCTGGCCGCCCAAGGCGCCGCCCTGGGGGAAGTGCCGGTGGGCGCGGTGCTGGTACTGGATGGGCAGATTATCGGCCGCGGCTACAACTGCCCCATCAGCGGCAGTGACCCTAGCGCCCACGCCGAGATGGTGGCGATCCGCGCGGCGGCCCAGGCGCTGAGCAATTACCGGCTGCCTGGCAGCACCCTGTACGTGACCCTGGAGCCTTGCAGCATGTGCGCCGGGCTGATCGTCCATTCGCGCATTGCCCGAGTGGTGTACGGCGCCCTGGAACCCAAGGCCGGCATCGTGCAGAGCCAGGGCCAGTTCTTCACCCAGGGTTTCCTCAATCATCGAGTGCTGTACGAGGGCGGGGTATTGGCCGAAGAGTGCGGTACGGTGTTGAGCGAGTTCTTCAAGGCGCGTCGAGCGCGCTGAGCGCAAACCGGTTCGCGGCCTACACCAAACCGTAGGAGCCGGCTTGCCGGCGAAGAGGCCCTTTAGCCTCGCACCGCTTTGGCGGGCGCCTTCGCTGGCAAGCGGAACGCCGCCCGGCCAGCTCCTACAGGGTGAGGGCGGCGTTATTTTTTGGCGACAATCACCGCGCGCATCGGCGCCGGCAGGCCTTCGATGGTCTTGCTGTGGTCGTTGGGATCGAGGAAGTCGCTGAGGGACTGGTACTTCATCCACTCGGTACCGCGCTGCTCCTCGACGCTGGTCACGCTGACATCCACGCACCGCACGTCGCTGAACCCGGCGCGGCGCAACCACAGTTCCAGAGCCGGCACCGACGGCAGGAACCACACGTTGCGCATCTGCGCGTAGCGGTCTTCCGGCACCAGTACCTGATGCTGATCGCCTTCCACCACCAGGGTTTCCAGCACCAGTTCGCCGCCCTTGACCAGACAGTCCTTCAACGCCAGCAGGTGCTCGATGGGCGAGCGGCGGTGGTAGAACACCCCCATGGAAAACACCGTGTCGAAGCCTTCCAGGTTGGCCGGCAGATCTTCGAAGGGGAACGGCAGGTGCCACACCGAAGGCTCCGACAAGTAGCGCTGCACCGCCTGGAACTGGCAGAAGAACAGCCAGTTGGGGTCGACACCGATCACGCTGTGGGCGCCGGCGCCGAGCATGCGCCACATGTAGTAGCCATTGCCGCAGCCGACATCGAGGATGCGCTTGCCTTCAAGGTTCAGGTGCGGGGCGACCCGGGACCATTTCCAGTCCGAGCGCCATTCGGTGTCCACGTGCACGCCGAACAGATCGAACGGCCCCTTGCGCCATGGCGACAGGCCCATCAGCGCAGTACGCATCTGCGCTCGGGTGGCGTCATCGCAATCGGTGTCCAGGCGCAGGCCATTGATCAGGTCGACTTCGCTGGGCTGGATCTTCGGCAGCGCATCCAGGGCGCTCTGCCAGCGCTCCAGGTCGCCATGGCCCTTTTCCATCTTGGTATCGAGCTGGGCTTGCAGGCCGTTGGCCCATTCGGCCAGGGGCGTGCCCGCCAGACGGCGAGCGAGGGGGGACAGATCAATCATGGCAGGGCAATCAACGAGGCAAAATTAAGACACTGGAACCACGGCACGACTTTCGAGAACCCAGCGGCCAGCAGGCGTTCGCGGTGTTCTTCGAGACTGTCGGGCTTCATGACGTTTTCGATGGCGCTGCGCTTCTGGGCAATTTCCAGTTCGCTGTAGCCGTTGGCGCGTTTGAAGGCGATGTGCAGGTCGGTGAGCAGGGCGTGTTCCTCGGTGTCGTTGAAGCGCAGCTTCTCCGAGAGGATCAGCGCGCCGCCGGGCAGCAGCGACTGGCGGATGCGCCCGAGCAGGGCCAGGCGCTGCTCGGGGGCGATGAACTGCAGGGTGAAGTTCAAGGCCACCACCGAGGCCGGCTGGAACTCCAGGGCCAGGATATCGCCTTCGATCACCTGCACCGGCAGCAGCTCCTGGAACATCGAGTCCTGGCCGTTGAGGTATTCCCGACAGCGCTCGACCATGGCCGCCGAATTGTCCACGGCGATGACCCGGCAACCGTCGGTGCGCACATGGCGGCGCAAGGCCTGGGTCACCGCGCCCAGGGATGAGCCCAGGTCGTAGAGCACGCTGTTGGGCTGGGCGAACTGCGCTGCCAGTACCCCGAGGTTCTCGACAATGGTCGGGTAACCCGGCACCGAGCGCTTGATCATGTCCGGGAACACCCGCACCACATCCTCGTTAAAGGCGAAGTCGGGCACCTGGGCCAGGGGCTGGGCGAATAGGCGGTCGGGTTCTTTGCTCACGGCGGTTCCGGCGATGGAGATAAAAAGAGGGCGGCATTGTAGCCGCTGGCGCCGCTTGCGATAAGGCCCGAAGGGCCTTCAGGGGGGCGAGGGCGACACAAGGTGTGGTGCTGTTCGCCGGCAAGCCGGCCCCTACAGATTGTAGGGACCGGCCTGTCGGCGAAGGTGGGTCAGCGCGGCTTCTGGCTGAATGCCGAAGCGGCAATGCCCCACTGGCCCAGCCAGTAGAAAATGATGATCAGGTAGGGCGCGGCATCGAAGGCCACCACGAAGCGGCTGATGCCGATCAGGCTGTCGGAGAAGGCGAAGCTCAGGGCGCCCACTGCGGCCAGGGCCGCCGAGCGCGTGGGCACTGTCGAGCCCAGGCGTGCCAGGGCCCGCCAGAGCATGGCGCTGATGGTCAGGGCGTAGACGATTACCGGGATCAGCAACGGGCCCAGGCCGTGGGAAATCAGGATGCTCAATAGCACCGCGCCAATGGCCAGTGCCACCAGCAAGGGCAGCAGCGCCGGGCGCCGGCAGTCACTGAGATAAGCCTTGAGGTAGGCCAGGTGCGCCACCAGAAACGCCCCGAGGCCGAACACGAACAGGTCCGAGGGCCATGCCAGCAGCACGTCCCCCAGCACCGAGAACAACAGACCGATGATGATCCAGCGGCGATAGTCCCCCGGCGGCGCATCGTGCAACCAGCCCAGCAGTGCCAGAACCGGCAGCGGCTTGACCAGCAGGCAGAGCAGCGTGGCATGCACGCTCACCCCGTAGATGAAGGTGGCGGCGCCCATTAGCGCAAGAATCAGCCAGCCCATCTCAGTTGACCGTGATCGAGCAGTCGAAGGCTTTCACCGGTGCTTCTTCCGGTGCCCAGGGTTGCTGATAGGTCAGTAGCAGCCGGCCCTGGCCGCTGGCGAAAGCCTGGAAACGCCAGGTGGATTGACCACCGCTGCCCACCAGGCCGGTATTCTCGGGATTGCTGTAGACCTCGGGGCTGACCTTGCGCAGGATGCCGCCGGCCGAATCCTGGATCGCCCAGCGATAGCCAGTGGTGGGATTGCTGGGCAGGGTCAGGGTCAGGGTTTGCCCGTTGTGCAATTGCAGGGGGCACTGGCTCTGGTTTTCTACGGTGACGTTTTGCTTGGGTTGGCTGGCGCAGGCGGCCAGCAGGGCGAAGCTGAGCAGGGCAAGAAGGCGGGGTGCGGGCATGGGTCAGGAAGCTCCGATCATTCGTGACGAACGGCGAGCATAACTGAAGATGATGGGCGGTGTGGGGTGGGGATGGAGGTTGGCGGTTATGACCTCTTCGCCGGCAAGCCGGCTCCTACACGGGACAACCTGTAGGAGCCGGCTTGCCGGCGAAGGGATTTAGAACAGCACTTTGGCCACGTCGGCAAAACGCTTGGCGAAATGCACGGTGATGCCTTCCTTGAGGTAGTCCGGCAGTTCCTCGAAATGCCCGCGGTTGGGTTCCGGCAGGATCAGCTCGTGGATCTTCTGCCGCCGCGCGGCGATGACTTTCTCGCGCACCCCACCAATGGGCAGCACGTGGCCGGTGAGGGTCAGCTCGCCGGTCATGGCCACGCCTTTTTTCGGCGGCTGGTTGCGCGCCAGAGACAGCAGGGCGCTGGCCATGGTCACCCCGGCACTCGGGCCATCCTTGGGCGTGGCGCCTTCAGGAACGTGCAGGTGGACGAAGGCTTCGTCGAAGAACTTGCTGTCGCCACCGAACTGCTTGAGGTGCGAACTGACGTAGCTGTAGGCGATCTCCGCCGACTCTTTCATCACGTCACCCAGTTGCCCGGTGAGCTTGAAGCCGCGGTTGTGGGTGTGAATCCGCGTCGCCTCGATGGGCAGGGTCGCGCCGCCCATGCTGGTCCAGGCCAGGCCGGTGATGACCCCGGTGCCACTCAGGACCTGCTCGTTGCGGAACACCGGCATGCCCAGGGAAGCTTCCAGGTCCTTTGGCCCGATCTTGATGTTTGCATCCGGCTCGTCCAGCAGCTTGACCACCGCCTTGCGCACCAGCTTGCCCAGCTGTTTCTCCAGTTGGCGCACCCCGGCTTCCCGGGCGTAACTGTCGATCACCGTGCGCAGGGCACTGTCGCTGATGCTCAGGCTGCTCTTGGCCACACCGGCTTTCGCCAACTGCTTGGGCCACAGGTGGCGCTTGGCGATGGCGAGTTTTTCCTCGGTGATGTAACCCGACAGGCGAATCACTTCCATGCGGTCGAGCAGCGGGCCGGGGATTGAATCCAGGGTGTTGGCGGTGCACACGAACAGCACCTTGGACAGGTCCATGCGCAGGTCCAGGTAATGGTCGAGGAAGTCGACGTTCTGCTCCGGATCGAGGGTCTCCAGCAGGGCCGAGGCCGGGTCGCCCTGGTAGCTTTGGCCCATCTTGTCGATCTCGTCGAGCATGATCACCGGGTTCATCACCTCCACTTCCTTGAGGGCCTGCACCAGCTTGCCCGGCTGGGCGCCGATGTAGGTGCGGCGGTGGCCCTTGATCTCGGCTTCATCGCGCATGCCGCCGACGCTGAAGCGATAGAAGGGGCGCCCCAGGGATTCGGCGATGGACTTGCCAACGCTGGTCTTGCCAACGCCGGGCGGGCCCACCAGCAGCACGATGGAGCCGCTGATCTCACCCTTGTAGGCGCCCACCGCGAGGAACTCGAGGATGCGGGTCTTGATGTCGTCAAGCCCGGCGTGGTGCTGGTCCAGCACCTTGCGCGCGTGCTTGAGGTCGAGCTTGTCGGCGCCGTACACACCCCAGGGCACGGCGGTGGCCCATTCCAGGTAATTGCGCGTTACGGCGTATTCCGGCGAACCGGTTTCGAGGATCGACAGCTTGTTCATCTCCTCGTCGATGCGCTTCTGCGCCTGTGGTGGCAGGACCTTGCCGTTCAGGCGTTGCTCGAACTGTTCCAGGTCGGCGCTGCGGTCGTCCTTGGTCAGCCCCAGCTCCTGCTGGATCACCTTGAGCTGTTCCTTGAGGAAAAACTCGCGCTGGTGCTCGCCGATCTTGCGGTTGACCTCGGCGGAGATCTCTTTCTGCAGACGCGCGACCTCGACTTCCTTGCGCAGCATCGGCAGGACTTTTTCCATGCGCTTGAGCATCGGCACGCAGTCCAGCACTTCCTGCAGGTCGTTGCCGGTGGCGGAGGTCAGGGCGGCGGCGAAGTCGGTCAACGGCGAAGGGTCGTTGGGGCTGAAGCGGTTGAGGTAGTTCTTCAGTTCTTCGCTGTACAGCGGATTGAGCGGCAGCAGCTCCTTGATCGCGTTGATCAGCGCCATGCCGTAGGCCTTGACCTCGTCGGTGGGTTCGCTGGGCTGGTGCGGGTATTCGACTTCCACCAGATAGGGCGGACGGTGGTGCTTGAGCCAGGTGCGGATGCGGACCCGGGTCAGGCCCTGGGCGACGAATTGCAGCTTGCCGTTCTCGCGGCTGGCGTGGTGGACCTTGACCAGGGTGCCGTACTCCGGCAACGCGGATGTGTCGAAGTGGCGAGGGTCGTCCTGGGGCGTGTCCATGAAAAACAGCGCAAGGGAGTGGTGGTCGGATTGGCTCACCAGTTCCAGGGTTTCGGCCCAGGGTTCTTCGTTGACGATCACCGGCAGCACTTGCGCCGGGAAGAAGGGTCGATTGTGAATCGGGATGATGTAGACCTTGTCCGGCAGATTCTGCCCGGGCAGGGCCAGGCCGGTGCCATGGGCACTGGGCTGTTCGGTATTTTCCGGATCGACGTACTCACGTGGATCTTCGGGAAATGCTTGCTGGTCGCTCATGAAGGCTCCTGCGCGATGGGCTATGCAGGTTAGATGGGGCAGGTCACGGCAGGTTTCAATGGGAAACTGGTTTCAGCTTTTTTCCGAGCGCTCCTCAACTCCCCTTGGGGCTAAGTCCAGACGCGTCGAGTGGACGTTGTGGAGGTATTTGACGGCTTTGACGGATATCAAATGTCAATAAAATGACTGCGTGATCACCTGTTTTATTGCGTGATCTTCTGTAGTTAGAGGATTAATCTGAGTGTCCGGAATGCCGGAATGAAGATGGCATTTATTTGACGCACGCATTCAGCTTCTCAGAGGGATGGGTATGAAGAACGGATTTTTCAGCTCCCGGCGGCCGTCACCCGCGCTGGTACTTTCCCGGCTCGGCGGGCGATCGGAGTGGATGAGAGCAGCCCTATGAAGTGGCGCCTAACCTTTCAGGCAAGGATTGTCGGGGTGCTGGCGCTGTTGCTGTTGGTACTGATTGGCGCGGTGTATTTCGCGGTGAAGACTGCCACCACCCAGGCAGTGGAGAAGCAGGCGCAACTGCAATTGAAGATCGGCACTCGAGTGTTCGAGCGCCTGCTGGACCTGCGGGGCCGCAACCTGCAATACGGTGTCGACTGGCTGGTGGTGGATTCGGAGTTTCGTCGTGCTGTGGTCAGCGGCAAACCGGTGGACATTCTTGCGTCCCTGGCCCAGCACCGTGGGGGCATCCGTTCCAGCGAGATGTTCGTGCTCAGCCCCGAGGGGCGAGTCATCGCCAGCACTCTGGCGGAGATTGCCCGGGACCAGCCTTTTCCCTACGACCGGGCGCTGCGTCGAGCGCTGCGGCACAACACCCACATGCTGTTCGTTGCGATCAAGGGCCGTCCCTATCTGCTGGTGCAAGGCGAAGTGTTGGAGTCGCTGCCCATTGCCCGGGTAGTGATGGGCTTTCCCATGGACGAGCTGTTCGCCCGGGAACTGCGTTCCATGAGCAACCTTGAAGTGTCATTCCTGACCGTCGACGGCGAGCACCCCGGAGAGTTGTTCAGCACCCAGCCGGAGTTCTTCTGGTCACCGATCATCAATGTCCTGCGTGATTCTTTGTGGCAGTCCCTGCCGCAGATGAGCGAAGCCCATGGCCAGCGCTTTCTCAACCAGGCACTGCAACTGGCCAATACCGGGGATGCCGACGATCCGCGGGTCATGGCCTTGCTGCAAAGTCCTCTGGAACAAGCACTGCAAGCCTTCGCGCCACTGGACCGGGAGTTCCTGTGGATCGCCATGGTGGCGCTGGTGATTTCCCTGGCCTTCGCCCTGCTGATGGCTCGGCGGGTTTCGAGGCCTCTGGAAGACCTGGCCCAGGCCGCCCGACGCATCGGTGCCGGCAACTATCAGGCCACGGTGGCCATCAAGCGCAGCGACGAATTCGGCGTGCTGGCCGATGCCTTCAACGCCATGCAAAGTGCCATTGCCACCCGTGAGCGGCAACTGGCCCACAACGCCCTGCATGACGCCCTGACCGGGCTGCCGAATCGGGCTCTGGCCATCGAGCGTCTGAGCCAGGCCATCGCTGCCCGGCGCAATGTGGTGTTGCTGTACCTGGGGATCGACAACTATCGGGCGATCAACGAAGGCTTCGGCACTGAAGGGCTGGAGCAGATGATGAGGGAGCTGAGCCGGCGGCTGCGTGAAGTGCTGTCCCAGGGCGATACCGCCGCGCGGATCACCGCCAGCGAGTTTCTCCTGCTGCTGGAAAACACCGAGCTCGATGGCGCCATTGCCATGGCCGACCGCCTCCATGGCTTGTTGAGCCGACCCCAGCTGATCCAGGGCGATGAGGTGCGGCGCCAGATCTGCATGGGCATGGCGGTGTATCCCGTCGACGGCAAGTCCGCCGAAGAATTGATCAGCCGTGCGGCGATCGCCCGCCACGATGCATCGCTCAACCCCGGTTACCTGCAGGTCTACCAGCAAGACCGCGACCTGGCTCATCAGCGGCAGATCAGCTTGATCCGTGATCTGCGTCGTGCCGCCGCCGAAGGCGAACTGTTCCTGCTGTATCAGCCCAAGCTGGATCTGCGTCGAGATTACCTGCACCAGGCCGAGGCTCTGCTGCGCTGGCAGCATCCGGTGTTCGGCGTGGTGTCGCCGGCGGAGTTCATTCCCCTGGCCGAGCGGACCGGCAGCATGCACAGCCTGACCTCCTGGGTCATCGAGGCTTGTATTCGCCAGTTGGCGGAGTGGAGTCGCCGGGCTTTGCCGGTGCGCCTGTCGCTGAATATCTCCGCCAGCGACCTGGAGGACGACGGCCTGGAAGTCCGGGTCAGCGAGTGCCTGGAGCGCTATCAGGTGGCCGCCGAGCAACTGGTGTTCGAGATCACCGAGAGCGCCATCATGCGCCATCCGGAACAGTCGCTGGCGGTGCTGCAGCGCTTGCGTGGCTGCGGCATCAGTCTGTCGGTGGATGATTTTGGAACCGGCTATTCGTCCCTGGCCCAGTTGCAGCGTCTACCGGTGCAGGAGCTGAAGATCGACCAGTCCTTTATCCGCAACCTGGACGAAACCAGCGGTGATGCGGTAATCGTGCGCTCGACCATCGAAATGAGCCACAAGCTGGGACTCAAGGTGGTGGCTGAAGGGGTGGAGTTCGAGCATTGCCTGAAACTGCTGGAGAGCTGGGGCTGTGACACGGTTCAGGGCTACCTGATCAGCCGGCCGTTGCCCACCGAGGCTTTCGAGCGTTGGCTGTTGCGTTCACGGGTGTCCAGCTGAAGGGACTGGATGGCCGGCGGGGAGCCGGCATCCAGGTTGGGGGCTTTCAGAGGGTGGCCGACTCGGCCTTGGTCAGCAGGCTTTGCAGCTCCGGCTCGATGCCTTCTTCACTGAGGTTGTCCATGATTTCCAGGATACAGGGCGCATAGCGCTGCTCGATGGCGGCTTGCGCCCAGTCCAGCTCATAGACCGCCATGACTCGCACATCCAGGTAAGGCGAGTCTGCCAGCAGGCGTTTCAACAACGCGATGGCGGGTGCGGTTCGCAACTCGCCCAGGGAGACGGCGCAGCGGTGCTGCCAGTACTCGGGCCGGGACAGCAGTGTCTCGCCGAGTCGTTGCCATTGCGCCGGGGTAAAGGCGTGAAGCACGCCCTTGGCCACCTGTTCGGTGGTGTATTCGTTCCAGTTGGTGGCTTCCGAGTCACCGAACCAGTGGTGCAACCGATCAAATAATTCATCACGTTTATCCGTATTCATGATGTGTTTCTCCTGCGTGGGGCGGCCGCGCCAGCACGCTGTTCCTGGCGTGCCGCCCAATGCCATGGCGTTTATACAGGCGTGCCAGGACCGATGCTGCCTCATTTATGCCTGGCTTCCCAGTGTTAAAGGTGCAACCGGGTCAAACGGCCGGTGCAGCGCCGGAGGCGATTCTTTGGCATTGGTGCGCGAGCCTGTCCCGGATTACCAGGCCCCGGCGAACTTCACCGCAGCCGCTGCCCGGGAGGGCACCTTCAGGGTGTGCAGCAGGGACGAGACATGGATGCGCACGGTGAACGGCGAGATATCCAGCTCCCGGGCGATTTCCTTGTTGGTCTTGCCCTGGGCGATCAGGCGCAGCACCTCTTGCTGGCGGTTGGTCAACTGGCTGATCTCGGCGCAGGCATCCAGGGGCAGCAGCAAGCCGGAAGGGGCGTACTTGACCACCACTTCGCCCTGGCGAATGGCCAGGATTGCCTGGCCGATCTCCTCCGGGCTGATGCTCTTGCCGATAAAGCCGTCGGCGCCGGCGGCCATGACTTCGCCGATCAGGTCCTGGTTGTCCACCATCGATACCACGATGATCGAGGTTCGGGGCAGCTGTCGGCGTAGGTCGGTAATCATGCTGACCGAGGTCAATCCGGGGAAACGCAGGTCGAGAATCAGCGAGTCCGGTTCCTCGCCGGTCAGGGCCAGGGTCAGCACCGCCGTCAGGTCGCCGGCCTCTTCGAGCACCGCCTCGGGTAGCAGGCGCTGGATGGTACGCAGCATGCCTTCGCGAAACAGCGGGTGGTCGTCAGCGACGATAATCCGGCATCTCATGTCTTGAAACTCCTTGAAACATCCAGTCCTGTGAGCATGCTAACGTGGGTCGCGGCGTTGTAACTGCCCGCTGGTCGTGTTCGATACGCTGTTTTGCAGAGCGGCAAAAGACCACGGTAGCGCCTATTGCACAAGGAGGTGATTGCATGAAAGTTGAGAAGGACAGCGAGCTCGATCAGGCCACCCTGCGGATTATCGTGGCCAGTTGTGCCCTGGTCTGGTTTGGTTTGATCGGCTTTCTGCCGGGGCAGAGTGTCGATACCTATGTGCCGGTGATGATCTACATTTCCCTGTTCTTGCTGGGTTCGATCATCCTGCGCGCGGCCATTGCCCGCTGGCCCGGGCACTACCCGGCGCGGCGCGTTTTGGGCATGGTCTACGACTACAGCGGCACCTGTTACGGACTGGTGGTGGGCGGGGAAGGGGCGCTGCCGATCTACGCGGTGATGGTCTGGGTGAACCTGGGCAATGGCATGCGCTTTGGCTCGCGCTACCTGGCCATCGCCACCGTTCTGGCGCAGTTCGCACTGTTCATGGTCTACCTGCTGACCCCCTATTGGCAGGCCCAGCCGTACATGGTGCTGATGCTGATGATCACCAGCACGGTGATTCCGGTGTACGCCCATATCCTGCTCAAGCGCACCCGCCTGGCTTCGGAAGAAGCCATCGCCGCGAACCTGGAAAAGTCCCGTTTCCTGGCCCAGGCCAGCCACGACCTGCGCCAGCCGATTCACTCCATCGGCCTGTTTACCGCTTGCTTGCGCGAGGCCAACCTGGGGGGGGAAGAGCGGCGCTTGGTGGACAACATCGACCGTTCGCTGCTCAACGTGTCGCAGTTGTTTCGTTCGATCCTCGACCTTTACACCCTGGACAACGGACGCGTGCAGCCCAAGTACGAAACCGTGCACCTGGGGGAGTTACTGCGGGACCTGGTGCGTCAGAACACCGAAGCGGCGCGCTGGGCCGGGGTCGAGCTGCGGTTGCGGCCTTGTGCCCATTGGGTGCGGGTCGACCCGGGGTTGCTGGCGACCATGGTGCAGAACGTGCTGTCCAACTGCTTCAAATACGCTGCGGAACGGCCAGTGCTGATTGGCGTGCGCCGGCGCGGCGAGGGCCTGGCTATCGTCATCTATGACCGGGGCCGGGGCATTGCAGAGGAGCATCTGCCGAAGATTTTCGATGAGTTCTACCGGGTCCGCCAGGTACGGGACAAGGACGTCGAAGGCGTCGGCCTGGGGCTGTCCATCGTCAAACGCCTGGGGCAGTTGACCGACCTGCAGGTGACGCTCCGCTCGCGGGTCGATCATGGTACTGCCGTCAGCCTGCATGGCTTGGTTCTGGCCGCGCCGCAGCGTTTGCACGGCCGTGACGAGGCGTTGCAGAGCGGCTTGCTGACCGGGTTGCGGGTCTGTCTGGTGGAAGATGACCGCAACGTCCTGCTGGCCACCTCGGCGCTGCTGGAACGCTGGGGCTGCGTGGTCCAGGCCGAGTCGAGCGGGGAAGATCTGCTGACCGACTGCGACATCATCGTCGCCGACTACGACCTGGGCACCCGCGCCTCGGGCATCGAGTGCATCGACAGCATCCGCCAGCAGCGGGGCTGGGAAGTGCCGGCCTTGATCATCACCGGACACGACCTCGAGAAAATCCACGCCGCTCTGCACGATCGCAACATCGCCATCCTCTCCAAGCCGGTGCACCCGGTGGAACTGCGGGGCACCTTGCGGGCCCTGCGCGAGGCGCCGATGGCGTCCAGTCACAGGGCCGTGACGCAAGGGGCTGCTACCAGGTCCGGCACGGGATAAGCAGGGGGTAGTTGGTCATGGTCAGCTTCTTGTTCTCGCCACTGGCGAGCTCGACGAAGTTGTCCAGCATGCCCGAGTACGAAGAGGTCGAACTGCGCTCGGTGTAGTAGTGAGTGGTCACCGGCCCGTAGTTGGTGTTGCTCTGGCCGGTGCCCACGTACTCGTTCCAGCGACTGGTGCCGTACACACTGTCCTGGCCCTGGACGAAGTACCGGCCCGGTTGCAGGCCCGTGAACTGGAAGATGCCGTTGCCGTTGGTCCGGGTCACCCGGTGCACGGCCACGGCCTCGGGGGCCATGCTCACCGGCGCGCCCTCGGGCTGGGACCTGCGCAAGTCATGCCAGGCCTGCAAGTGCGGGGTGACCGGGTAGAGATAGATCTCCACATTGCCGCTGTTCTCGATGCCGTCGTTGCCGACGATGCAGAACTTGCCGGTGAGCGTTGCGTTGCCGGGTTGCAGGGCGGCGCGCGCGGCCTGGGTATCGAAGGGGACGGTGGGGTACTGCACGGTGGGGATCTTTACCGGCGGGTATTCGTCCAGGGTTCGTCCCTGGCGCGGCGCGCAGGCACTCAAGGCACAGGCGAGCAGGACTGTGCCTGCCACCATGAGTAAGCGGGAGTTCATGGGTTCAGAACCTTTTGAAGAAGTTGCAATGTTCGCGCGACACAGCCCTGCCATGGCGCAGGTGCCGGTGTTCGCCGCGAACCTGGGTAGTCAGGGACTGCCGGCTTACTGCTTGGTGCACTGGGCGGGGAGCGCTACTGCGCCGCCCATGGTGGCGAAGGCGACCATGCCGCCGCTGGGCAATACGCAGTCATATTCGCCGTTGCTGGTGCTGGCGGTGAAGTAGGTCTGGGACGCGTCGCTGCGTACGTTCGAGACCGTGCTCACGGGCTTGCCGAGGGTGGTCTGGGCGCGGTTCTTGAGGTCGTCGTTGCTCGGTTTGGCGATGGCGCAACCGCCCAGGGCGAGGGCCAGGATGCTGAGCAGGGTGAGAGGACGGACACTGGAATGGAGTTTCATGATGAATCTTCCTTGGTGTTGTTGTGTTTTCAACGGCGCAGCCGCTCCCGACACCGCAGAACGGCGGTGTTGGGGGAGAGCGGGTGGTTGCTTGGCACTATATCGCCCGGGTGGGGGAGGGTCGATTAGCACAAATGGGCTAATGTCGCTTTGCAATTACGAGGCGCAGGGGGCGCGGGGATCAGGGCCGCTTGATGGGCCCGGCGGGGCGCTGCCGGGCCCGGATAAGGGGTCAGGTGAGCAGTTGTTCCTGCAGGCGCCGGCCTAGTACGTCGAGCAGGTCGCAGCCGTCGCGCAGGGGGATGACGCACAGCTGGGCGAAGTCCTGGAGCAGGGCAGGGTTGCTCTGCAGGTTGTCGTGGCTGGCGATGTTTTCCAGTAACTGGGTGGCCGCGCGGATGCGGTGGGCGGCGGCTTCGTGGAGGGCGTCCAGCGGGGCCTGGGTGTCTACCAGCAGGGTGGGGATGTTGTAGTCGTTGCTGGTTAATGGCATGTGACGGGAGTTGGACTCCGTCGCAGTTGTGTCGGGCTTCTTGGGTTTCACCTTTTTCATTTGATCGAGCTCCGGGTAGGCATGAGAGCTGCCAACGGCCTTCCTACGGGCTTGGGTGGCAGCCGCGCGCGGGGTAGGAATACCGAATACCCTTGGACTCGGCCACGCCGAAGCGTGCCCGCGCACGGCCGCCGCGGCTGATCTTACGGATGCGACAGATGCTCCGCAATCAGACGGGCGCTTATGCGCCAAGGGTTCTCGAAGGGTTCCTACGCCCTGTCACTGAATTTGCAATGACCCCCAGACCTTAAGGGCATCGTCTTGGAGGGACAAGGTGATGCAATTGGACGCGAGTTGTAGGAATTTTCGGTGATCGCGGTTTGAGGGGAAGGGGGGGAGGGTTTGCTCTTGATTGGTGGGGAAGCAGTCGTAAAACCGGGATCTTTTTGTGTACATATCCGTTGCTGCGGGTGTGGCGGCTGGCGGTTTCGCCCTTACGGCGAGTCCCTTTTTACAAACGCCTAAAAAGGAACCAAAAACGCTTGCCCCTCCATGGGCCCCTCGCTGAGGCTCGGGGTGCCCTCGCTCCGGCATTGCTCCGGGGGCCCGCCGCCAACCGGCCATCCATGGCCGGGTGGCGGCTAGCTCGGCATCCTTGCCGAGCTGCCCCCTACGCAACGCCTACGCTCGGCCGGCTGGGAAGGGGCCTGAAGATCAAGATCAAGATCAAGAGCAAGAGCCAAGCGCGTATTACGCGCTTTTCGTAGGAGCCGGCTTGCCGGCGAAATGGCCTGTGAGACATGCAGCGTCTGGGCTGGCGCCTTCGCTGGCAAGCCAGCTCCTACGGTGGCCCAACTACCGCATCTTGCTGTAGGAGCCGGCTTGTCGGCGAAGAGGCCCGTGAGACATGCAGCGCCTGGGCTGGCGCCTTCGCTGGCAAGCCAGCTCCTACGGTGGCCCAACTACCGCATCTTGCTGTAGGAGCCGGCTTGCTGGCGAAGAGGCCCGTGAGACATGCATCGCCTGGGCGGACGCCTTCGCTGGCAAGCCAGCTCCTACACGGGGGGCGGTACACACCGCTCCAGCTTCAGGCCGGCCGCAAGGCCGCCGTCGCGCTCTTGATCTTGATCTGAGCGCCCCGTTAACCACGATGGCCGAACGCAGGCATTGAGCCGTGGGTAACCCGGCAGGGATGCCGGGTTAGCCGCCACCCGGCCATGGATGGCCGGTGGCGGCGGCCCACGGATCAATGCCGGAGTGAGGGCATGCCGAGCCTAGGCGAGGCACCGAGTGGAGGGGCAGAGCGTTTTGCTTACTTTTGCGCTGTTCAAAAGTGAGCCGCTGTAAGAGCGGAACCGCCAGCCGCCACCCCCGCAGCACCGGATATGTACCCCAACCCCGCTGTAAGAGCGGAACCGCCAGCCGCCACCCCCGCAGCAACGGATATGTACCCAACCCCGCTGTAAAAGCGGAACCATAAGTCGCCACCCCCGCAGCAACGGATATACACACCATCCCCCTCTACCCAGAACACAAAAAAAAGCGGCTACCCCAAGGTAGCCGCCCCTTTCACCCCTGCCGGTAAAACTTATTCCGACAGTTTGTAGGCAATGATGTAGTCGCCCATCTTGGTGCCCAGGGAGCCGTGGCCGCCCACGACCACCAGGACGTATTGCTTGCCGTCCTGGCCGGTGTAGCTCATCGGCGTGGCCTGGCCGCCTGCTGGCAGGCGGGATTTCCACAGTTCCTTGCCGTTTTTCACGTCATAGGCGCGGATGTACTGGTCCAGGGTGCCGCTGAGGAAGCCCACGCCACCGCCGGTGACCATGGAGCCGCCCATGCTCGGTACGCCGATTGGCAGGCCGATCGGGATCGGCGAACTGTCGCGGCTGGTGCCGTTTTTGTGCTTCCACACCACTTTGTTGGTGGTCAAGTCGATACCGGCCACATAACCCCAGGCCGGCGCTTGGCACGGTACGCCCAGAGGCGACATGAACGGATGCATGATCACTGCGTAAGGCGCGCCAGTGTTGGGTTGCACGCCCGAGGTCTCGCTTTCGCGCTTGCTGCCGGCGGCCACTTCGGCACGCGGCACCAGCTTGGAAACGAAGGCCATGTAGTTCGGGCTGGTGAACAGCAGATGGCGCACAGGGTCCAGCGAGACGCTGCCCCAGTTGAACACGCCGACGTTGCCCGGGTAGATCAGGCTGCCCTGCACCGACGGCGGGGTGTACTGGCCTTCATAGCGCAGTTCCTTGAACTGGATGCGGCACAGCATCTGGTCGAACGGCGTGGCGCCCCACATGGCCTTTTCGTCCAGTGGTGGTGGCAGCAGGTTCAGGTCCGAGCGGGCCTGGGTTGGAGCGGTGTGGTCACCTTCGACTGCGCCGGTCGGGGCCGGTACTTCACGGATCGGCACGATCGGGGTGCCGTCGCGACGGTCCAGCACATACAGGCTGCCTTGCTTGGTCGGCTGGATCAGCGCCGGCTTGACGCCGTCCGCGGTCTTCATGTCGAGCAGGGTCGGCTGGCTACCGACGTCCATGTCCCACAGGTCGTGGTGGGTGAACTGGTAGTTCCAGCGCAGCTTGCCGGTGTCGATGTCCAGGGCCACGGTGCCGGCGCTGAATTTCTCGGCGCCCGCAGTGCGGTTGCCGCCCCATTGGTCAGGCATCTGGTTGCCCAGTGGCAGGTAGACCATGCCCAGTTTCTCGTCGACGCTGGCCAGGGACCACATGTTCGGCGAGTTGCGGGTGTAGGTCTTGCCTTCTGGCAGGGGAGCGGTTTCGTCGGGGTTGCCCGAATCCCAGTTCCACACCAGGTGACCGTCGTGCACGTCGAAGGCGCGAATCACGCCGGACGGTTCGTTGGTCGATTCGTTGTCGGTGACGTGACCGCCGATGATCACCAGATTGCGGGTGATGGCCGCTGGCGAGGTGGAGTAGTAGCCACCCGGAGTGAACGGGCCGATACCGGCCTTGAGGTCCACGGCGCCTTTGTTGCCGAAGTCTTCACAGACTTTACCGGTGTCGGCGTTGATGGCGATCAGGCGTGCATCGGCGGTGGGCAGGAACAGGCGACGCGGGCAGCTGGCGGCGATGGCCTGGCCCGCTGGGGACAGGGTGGCCGGTTGGCTGATGGCGTCGGTGTTCTTGAAGTTGGCTTCGTCGTAGTACGACACGCCACGGCAGGTCATGTGCGCCCAGCCACGGAAATCGTCGCCGTTGGGGCCCTGGATCTGCGGGTCGAAGCGCCAGATTTCCTTGCCGGTATCCGGGTCCAGAGCCAGCACCTTGCTGTGGGCGGTGCAGGCATAGAGCTTGCCGTTGACCTTCAGCGGGGTGTTCTGGTTGGTGATTTCTACCGGGTCCTTGGCAGTCGGCATGTCGCCGGTGCGGATGCGCCAGGCTTCCTGCAGCTTGCCGATGTTGGCCGGGGTGATCTGCTTCAGCGGCGAGTAGCGGTCACCGAACTCGGTGCGGCCGTAGGCCTGCCAGTCACCATCAGGGATGGCCGGCGCGGTGCTGGTCATGTCGGCGCTGTCGCGACCCAGGTCGCCGGAGATTTCCCCAGGGTTAGTGAACTGGCTGCCGATGGCAGCGCCACCGGCCAGGACCACGGCCACGCTCAGGGCCGCAGTGCCCATCGGTGCCGGGCCATCGCGCAGCAGCGGACGACGGAACCAGGGCAGCAGCAGGACCACGCCAAGGGCGAACCACAGGGACAGGCGTGGCACCAGCTGCCACCAGTCCAGGCCGATTTCCCACAGCGACCAGACGGTACTGGCGAACAGTACCAGGGCATAAAGACCCAGCGCAGCGCGTTTGCCGGCCAGCAGCAGAAGGCCGGTCAGCGTCAGGCCGATACCGGCCAGGACGTAGTACAGCGAGCCGCCGAGCATGCTCAGCTTGATCCCCCCGGCCAGCAAGGCCAGGCCCATTAGCAGCAGCAAGATTCCGAGCAGGCTTGGCAGCAAGCGGCTCGGACTTGAAGCACCCTCAGTGCTCATAGTGTGGTTCTCCGTGACGTTAAGAGTGTTCCCGCGCATGTTCACTGTAGATGACGATCAGGCGCGGGCTTGGTTCAGCTGAAAACTGTGAATGGCGTGGTTTTTTGCCTCGCGGCTTCAGAACGAACTCTGGATCTTGATCCCGCCGATCAATGCGTCGTCCACCTGGCTGACGCCACCGGGATGACGGATGTATTGCAGGTTGGGGCGTACGGTCAGCCAGTTGGCCAGGTGCACGCCGTAGTACAGCTCGGCGCTGTATTCAGTGTCCTGGGGCGGCAGGTAGCCCGGGTTGTCGTAGTCGTAGATCGCGCGGGCCTGGTTGCGGGCCTGGGCGTTCTTGCGGTACGCCGGGTTGACGTGGACCCGGGCCAGGGCAAAGCCGATGTCGTCCTTGGCGCGGGCATCGAACAGGCCTTTGTAGACCAAACCGGCCTGGACGTAGTTGTCGATGGCGTTGGTCTTTTTGTCATGGGCGGTGACGTTGGCGAACAGGCTCAGGCCGCGGGAGTGGTCGCTGGCCAAGCTGGTGACTTGCTGTTGTGCGCCGAACCACAGGCCGTGCTTGCTCGAGCTGCTGCGGTAGGCTTCGCCGCTCAGGGCCGCGCTCTGGCCGTTGCTGTCCTTGTACACGTCGCTGGCCTTGGCGCTGCTGTAGTAGTAGCCGGCGCGGTACTCACCGGCCAGGCCGTTGAGCTTGGGGGTCCACACCAGTTCCACCGGCAACAGGGTGCCCTGGGTGCCACTGCCGCTGAGCTTGAAGCCGTTGTCGCGGTCCAGGTTCGACGGGTTCTGCTCATAGGCGCCGATCTGCGCGTAGACCTCTGGGGTCAGGTGGTATTTGACCCGCAGCGCCCACTGGCTCACCGGCCAGTTGTACCAGACGCTGCCGGCCCAGTTGCCCACCTGGGAGCCGCAGAACGCCAGGTTCTGGAAGTCGCAGGGGAAGCTGTTGAAGTCTTCGCCCTGGCCGAAGCGTCCGGCTTTGATGTCGAGTTTCTGGTCGAAGAATTTCTGCTGGTACCACATCTGGGTCAGGCGCCAGGTCTGGCCGCGGCCCCAGACTTCTTGGGCCGAGGTGAAGCCGCCGACCCGAGGGTCGTTGATCCGGTCGTCGCTGATGTTGTTGCCGTCGCGCTTGGTTACCGTCAACTGGAACTCGGCGTCATCCCAGCCGAGGATCTTCTGCAGGTCCAGGTGGCTGCCGAAGGCGAACTGATCGCTGTAGCGCGCGGTACGGTCATGGTCGTAGCCGCCATGCAGGTTGGCGCCCATTTCGCCGACGTAGTCGACCTTGAACTCGTAACCCTTGTTGGCCAGTTCCGTGCGTGTGCCATTCCAGTCGCCGAGCATCCAGGGCGAGTCGCTGTCGAAGGCCGGTGCGGCCTGGGCGCAGGCGGCAAACCCCAGGGCGCCGATCAGGCTCAGGGTCTTGGGCAGGGCGACGGGAGTCAGGACAGCGCTGTCTTTTAGGCGCTGGAAAGTAGGCATAGGCATTCGAGTCAGGTCTTTTTCTAGGAATAGGCAGAAGCAAGGGCGGGCTGCGTGGCCTTGATCACGCTGGATCGAGGGGCATGCCGCTGATTTCAAAAGGAAAGATGAAGCGTTTCAGCTTCAGGGTGCGAAGGATAAAGCGCCGTCTCATCAAGAGAAAGCGCTTTTATTGACATGAACAGTTTCGGATTCGGTAACAGTAATCGGGCCCATTCGGGGTCAGCGCGGCGTGGCTGCCTCGGCGAGGGCTTGTTTCTGCCGGGTATAGCTCAGGGCGAAGTGCGCCACCAGGCCGAAGATCAGCCCCCAGAACGCCGCGGCCAGCCCCAGGAAGCTCATGCCCGAAGCGGTCACCAGAAAGGTGATCAGGGCCGCTTCACGCTGTTTCTCATCGGCCATGGCACCGCTCAGGCCGGCGCTGATGGCACCGAACAGGGCAAGACCGGCCAAGGCGGCGATCAACTCCTTGGGCAGGGCGGCGAAGACCGAGGCCAGGGTGGCGCCGAAGATGCCCATGAACAGATAGAACAGGCCGCAGGCAATCCCGGCGATGTAGCGTTTGTCCTTGTCTTCGTGGGCTTCGCGACCGGTGCAGATGGCTGCGGTGATGGCGGCGAGGTTGATGCCATGGGAGCCGAACGGCGCCAGCAGTACCGAGGTGATGGCGGTCCAGGACACGATCGAGCGCGCCGGAGTGTTGTAGCCGGCGCTGCGCATCACCGCCATGCCCGGAACGTACTGTCCGGTGAGGGTCACCAGGGCCAGGGGCAGACCGATGTTGATGATGGCGTGCCAGCTCCATTCGGGGGCGATGAAGATCGGCTGGGCCACCGCCAGGGTAATGGCGCCGCCGTTGAACTCGCCGAGGCCGGCGGCCACGGCGCAGCCCACCAGCAGTACCGCCAGAATCGCATAGCGTGGCGACAGGCGCTTGCCCAGCAGGTAGGCGGCGATCATCGCCAGTACCAGGACCGGTTGCAGGGTGACTGAGGTGAACAGTCCGGCGCCGAAGCGGAACAGGATGCCCGCCAGCATGGCGGCGGCAATGGCTTTGGGCAGGCGGCTCATGAGTTTGTCGAAGGCCCCGGACAGCCCGACCACGGCAATGATCAGCGAGGCGACTATATAGGCGCCTATGGCTTGGGGCAGCGACACCGTGGGCAGCATCGACACCAGCAGCGCCGCGCCCGGAGTTGACCAGGCGGTGATCACCGGCACCTTGAGGCGCCAGCTCAGCAGCAGGCCGGTGAGGCCGCTGCCGATGGAGATGGCCCAGATCCAGGACGACACCTGATCGCTGGGCAAGTGGGCTTCGCGGGCGGCCTGGAACACGATGATCAAGGGGCCGGCGTAGGAAATGATCACGGCGATCAGGCCGGCAATCACGGCGGAGAGGGACAGGTCCTTTCTGAGACTGTGCATGGCATCTCGACTGGCGTGGGTGAGAGAAGGATTGAATCGATTGGGTTGGCGATGGTTGAGTGTATTTCAATGAATTGAATCGATTCAATTGTTTCTCAAGAAAGATTTCTCTGGGAAGTCCTTTGTTTGTGTATAAGTGACTGATTTAAAACTATTTATATTGATCATGAATAAAGCTTTCGAGTCGCCTGCAGTTTTTTATTTGTCTTTTGATCGAATCAATAGCTCGATTGAGTCGATGTTAAAGGCGAGTGCAAGCCTGTGATATGCTCCGGTCCACTTCAAAGCAGCCGATGGTGATCAGCCTCCATGTGGGTTCCCCAGTTAAGCGAGTTCAATCAGCCGGTTTACCTGTCCATCGCCGACGCCCTGGCGCGGGACATCGGCAGCGGCCTGTTGAACGACGGTGACCGCTTGCCGACCTTGCGCGAGCTGGCGGTGACCCTCAACGTCACCCCTGGCACCGTCAGTCGTGCCTACAGCGAAGCCCAGCGTCGTGGTCTGGTGCAGGGAGAGGTGGGGCGCGGTACTTATGTGCTGGCGCAACCGCCGCTGGAGTTGCCGGAAGGTTCCAGCGCACCTTCGCTGTCCCTGGGGCAGTCCGAAGCCCTGGATCTGTCGATCATCAAGCCCTACAGCGAAACCCTGGAGTACTGGTTGCGCGGCGCGTTGGTGGGCATGGCCCGCAGCAGCGACTTCGGCCGTGCCCTGGACTACGCCCCCGACGGTGGTCATCCGGCTCATCGTGAAGCCGGTGCCCAGTGGCTGCGCCACTCCTTGCCCGAAGCCCATTGGCAACAGGTGGTGATGACTGCCGGCGCCCAGCACGGGTTGCTGGTGGCTATCAGCGCCTTGAGCAATGCCGGCGATCTGGTGCTCTGCGAATCATTGACCTACCCGGGCATCATCTCCGTGGCCCATGGCCTGGAGCGGCGCCTGCGGGGCGTGGCGATGGACGCTGAGGGGATGATTCCCGAGGCCTTGCGCGAGCAGTGCCTAAGGGAAAAGCCGGCGCTGCTGGTGTGCGTCGCCAGTTGCCAGAACCCCACCACGGCGATCATGTCACCCCAGCGCCGGGCGCAGATTGCGGCGATTGCCGAAGAGTTCGACTTCCTGATCATCGACGACGATATCTACGGCTTTCTCGCCACCGATCCGTCGATCAAACCGCTTTCCAGCTATGCGCCGCAGCGTTCGGTGTACCTCACCAGTCTGTCCAAGGCGATCATGCCGGCGTTGCGTGTGGGCTATCTCTACAGCCCGCCCAAGTTGCTGTCGCGGCTGAGCTCGATGGTCCGTAGCAGTGTGTGGATGCCGTCGCCGCTGACCGCGCAACTGGCCAGCAATGTGATTGTCGAGGGATTGGACCGCAAGCTGGTACAGACCCAGCGTAACGAAGCGGCAGCGCGCCAGGCGATTGCCCGGGAAGTGTTTGCCGGTCTGGAGATCCAGACTCAGCCCCACAGCTATCACCTGTGGCTGACCTTGCCGGAGCCCTGGACTGGCGATGAGTTCGCCACCCTGGCCCGAGCCAATGGAGTGCTGGTGATGAGCGGCAGCCAGTTCCAGGTGGAACGCGGTGCCAGCTCCCGTTGTGTGCGGGTGGTGCTGATGTCGCCTACGACCCAGGACGAGTTGCGTTTTGCCCTGACTCAGTTGGCCAGCTTGATCGAGGCTGACCCGCGACGTTATTGCTGAGACCGCTTTCGCCGGCAAGCCGGCCCCTACAGATCCGTGTAGGAACCGGCTTGCCGGCGAACGGTTTAAAAGGTGGTACGCAATCCCACTTCCACACTGCGCCCGGCAGCCGGCGCGATATCCCGCAGGATCGAACTGGCGTAGCGCACGGTCTGGTTGGTCAGGTTCTCGCCTTTGACGAAGGCCAGCCACTGGCTACGGCCAATGTCGAAGCGATAGCCGGCGCTGGCACCAAAGGTGGTGTAGCCATCGGTGCTGCTTTCGTGGTCCGGCACTCGGCCCTGGCCGGCGGCATGCTGGACATCCAGGCGTGCTTGCCAGCGATCCAGTTCCCATAGCAGGCCGCTGTTCAGGCGCAGCGGAGCAATGCGTGGCAGGTCCTGGCCATTGTCGAGGTTCTTGGCCCGGGTGTAGTCGCCGGACAGCTCCAGGGCGAACTTGCCGTAGGCGCTTTCTCCCAGGTTCCAGCGGTCCTGGGCTTCGATCCCGGTGAAGCGTGCCCGTACTCCGGAATAGGCGTATTCCGCAATTCCGTCTGCATCTTCTTCCCCTTCATCGTTGAGGGTTCGGCCCGTGCCCAGCAAGCCGATGTAGTTGGAGAAGTGGCTGTAGAACACCCCGACGCTGCCTTTGTGGGTGCCGTTGTCGAAGCGCAGGGCCAGGTCGCTGGACACGGCCTTTTCCTTGGACAGCTTGGCGTTGCCCAGCTCATAGGTGCCTGTGGCGACGTGGGCGCCGTTGGCATACAGCTCGTAGAAGGTCGGAGCGCGTTCGGTGTAGCCCAGGGTGGCGGCCAGGGACCAGACCGGCGTCAGGGTATAGACCGCACCGGAGGACAGGCTGCCGGCAGTAAAGCTGCTGGACTTATTGGCCTGGGCAAAACGTTCGTTGCCTTTGCCGTCCGGGTCCACGGTGGTGTGTTCCAGGCGTCCGCCAAGGCTGAGTCTCAGGCGCTCGGTGGCTTGAAGTTCTTCAAGAATGAACAGTGCGCCGCTGTTGGTATCGGTCTTCGGCACGAAGGCTTCTTCACCCAGGGCGGAAAACTCGTTGCGATTGACCTGGGCACCGACCACGCCTTCCAGCGGGCCGATGGGCAGATGACGGGCCTCGACCCGCGCCTCGTAACCCTTGTTCTTGAAGGTGGTGCCGGTTTCACCGCCTTCGATCTCCCGGTGTTCATAGTCGGTGTAGCCGGCGTTGAACTTGAGCGAGCTGAACGGGCCTTGGAGGTTGCGCAGCTCCGAGGCAAAGGCGTAGTGATCCTGCTTCATGCGGATACGCACGTCCTCTTCGGCGGGGGAGCCGTAGTTGGAGTCGTAGTTGCTGTAGGACAGGCCGGCATAACCGTCGTCCCAGGTGTAGGAGCCGCCGATGGCGCCGCCGTCCTGGCGACCGTCGCTGTTGCCCAGGCGGCCTTTCTTGCCGTCGCCATCTTCGCTCGCCGGCGCGTGGCGGCTGCGGGCGTAGCCGGGAATCTTCAGGTCATTGAACTGCCGGGAGTTGGCGTCCAGGTGCAGGGCGAAGGTACCGTCGCCGGCTTCCAGTTTTCCGGCGCTGCTGCGGGTGGTGGCGGCGCCGCCGTAGCGCAGTTCACCGGCACCGTGAATGCCCTCGATGGCTTCGGTGGGAATGCGGTTGTCGAAGCTGTTGATGACCCCGCCAATGGCGTTGCCGCCGTACAGCAAGGCTGCCGGGCCACGAACGATTTCGATACGTTCGACGTTGACCGGGTCCAGGGGTACGGCGTGGTCGTAGGACAGCGACGAGGCATCCAGGGCGCCGACGCCATTTTGCAGGATGCGGATGCGGTCGCCGTCCAGGCCACGAATCACCGGGCGGCTGGCGCCGGGACCGAAGTAGGACGAGGACACGCCCGGCTGCTTGTTCAGGGTTTCACCGAGGCTGCCTTTCTGTTCCAGGGTCAACTGCTCGCCTTCCAGCACGGTGGTCGGTGCGGCCAGTTGGGTACTGCCCAGAGGATTGGCGGTGATGACTTGCTGGGGCAAATCCAGGGCCTGGGCCTGGGAAGCAATCAGCAAGGCGGCGGACAGCGGCGACAGGCGCCACAGTAAAGAGCGGGAAGGGCGAGGGACTGAGAGGGACATCGGTCATTCCTTGGCAAGCGTTGCGCAGCGCGCTTTGAGTCAGAAAACAGGCGGGACACGGGGGTGCCCAGGATGCAGGTGAGTTGTTATTGATTGATACAATATAACATCTCTTTTATTTCAAAAAGCCAGGAACTTTTTGCTTCTCATGCTCAAGCACCGTGGTTGCCGACGGCGGCTACAGTTAAAACAGCGCTCTGGCGTGGGCGCATGCCCTCGGCTAAGGTGCGCGGCTTCCTCATCTTTCTCCCCGAAGGCCTGGCATGACCGATACCCAAACCGACCCGCTGCATGGCGTGACCCTGGAACAGATCCTCAAGGCGCTGGTGGAACACTACGAATGGTCGGGGTTGGCCGAGCGCATCGATATCCGTTGCTTCAAGAGTGATCCGAGCATCAAGTCGAGCCTGACCTTCCTGCGCAAGACGCCCTGGGCACGGGAAAAGGTCGAGAAGCTCTACGTGAAGTTGCAGCGCACCAAGCGTCCGCTCTGAGGAATTCCATGACCGGTGTATCGCTGCAGAGGCTGTTCAGCCGACGCGGGCTGATCGCCATTGCCGCAGTGTTGGGTTGGCTGGGGCTGACGGTTCAGCTGTACTTGATCCTGTTGCTGCGCTGGGAGGCCGGTGCCAGCCTGCTGGGCGGGCTGGTGAACTTCTTCAGTTTCTTCACCGTGCTCAGCAATACCCTGGTGGCCAGTGTGCTGACCTGTGCCCTGAATCTGCGGATTTCCCGGGGGCAGGCGTTCATGCTGCGTGCGCCGGTCAGTGGCGCGGTGGCGGCGAGCATTGTCCTGGTGGGGTTGGCCTACAGCCTGCTGTTGCGTCACCTGTGGCATCCCCAGGGCTGGCAATGGCTGGCGGACGAGCTGCTGCACGACGTGATGCCGGTGCTGTTCCTGATCTATTGGTGGTGCTGTGTGCCCAAGGGGCGGCTGCGGCTGAGGCACATCGGCTTATGGATGATTTACCCGATGCTGTATTTCGCCTATCTGCTGTTACGCGGGAATTTGCTGGGGTTGTACCCCTATCCCTTTATTGCCGTGGACAAGCTCGGCTACCCCCAGGTGTTGCTCAATGCCCTGGGCATATTGGCGGGATTCGTCCTGGTGTCGCTGCTGTTGCTGGGCCTGGATCGCTGGCTGGGCAAACACCCTCCGCAACCCCGCTAGGCACCGGCTTGCCGGCTTGAAATCGCTTTCGCTGGCAAGCCAGCTCCTACAAGGGAAATGCATTCCCGGCCATCTCGTAGGAGCCGGCTTGCCGGCGAAGGGGCCCTTGAGAACGCCTTCGCTGGCAAGCCAGCGCCTACCGTGAGGCGGGGTTATTCTTCTTCGCTGCCGTCCAGGCGCCAGTAACCGGCGGCCTTGACGAACTCGTCGTTGAGCCGGTGCTCATCCAGCAGCACTCGACGAACCTGGCGCGAGACCTTGCTCTCGGTGGCCACCCAGGCGTACAGCTTGCCTTGCGGGACCTGCAATTGACGCACAGTGCTGATCAGGTCCTGCCCGCCGCCATCACGTTCCACCCAGATCACCTCGATCTCGGCGGCGCTGTGCAGTGCCTGGCGCTCGGCTCGATCCTGAACCTCGATCACCGCCAATACCTGGCGTCCGGCCGGCAGTTCTTCCAGGCGTCGGGCAATGGCCGGCAGTGCGGTTTCGTCACCGATCAGCAGGTAGCTGTCGAAGATGTCCGGCACGACCATCGAACCTCGCGGCCCGCCGATGTGCAGGTACTGCCCCGGCTTGGCCTGTTCGGCCCAAGTTGAGGCGGGGCCGTCGCCATGGAGCACGAAGTCGATGTCCAGCTCGCCCTGTTCCAGGTCGTAGCGGCGTGGGGTGTAGTCGCGCATGGCGGGCATCGGACCGCTGTCCTTGCCCGGGCCCAGCACCAGGGTTTCCAGGGCGGCTTGCTGTTCGGCGTTCTGCGGAAACAGCAGCTTCACATGGTCGTCGCTGCCCAGGCTGATGAAGCCGGCCAGCTCAGGCCCGCCGAGGGTGATGCGGCGCATGCGCGGGGTCAGGTCGACAACGCGCAAGACTTCCAGGCGCCGGCGCTTGATCTCGTGCATGACCCGGTGAATGGATGGCTCTGGGGTTGCAGTCATTCGGATTTCTCCTGGGCAGTGTGGCTGACAGGACCATCGACAATGGCCTTGGCGGTGTTGTTCAGCAGGTCGCGTACCCGGAGGATTTCTTCCGGGCTCCAGCGGCCATGGTGCATTTGCAGGGCGTGGCGCAGGTTGTGCACCGCCTCATGAATTTCCGCGGGGCGGTCGTGGCCGCGCAGGGAACGCTTGCTGACCTCGATGCGCATGCGCACGCCGTCCAGGGCAATGGCCTGCTCCTGAAGGGAAAGACGACCGGCGTCGGTGACGCTGTAGCGTTTTTTTCCGCCTTCGGCGTCGCCCTGGATCATTTCGCTTTCTTCCAGGAAGGTCAGGGTCGGATAGATCACTCCGGGGCTCGGGCTGTAGGCGCCGTCGAACATGCCTTCGATCTGGCGGATCAGGTCGTAGCCGTGGCAGGGCTGCTCGGCGATCAACGCCAGCAGCAGCAACTTCAAATCGCCGGGGGCAAACACCCGGGGGCCGCGGCCGCCGCGTTCACGACCGGGACGGCGCTCGAAACTGTCGTGGCCGTCACCGTGTTCGCGGTGGTGAGGATGCTCTCTCATTTTCTCTTTCTCCTGTTCGATTTAGACATAACTTAAGATATATCTTAAGAATTGCGCAAGCACTTCTGTGCCGCTCAAAGCTGCCGTTGGTCGGAGATGGAAAATCGCAATGGACGGGCGATCCACGCCATGGAATGGCGTGGAGGGTCTGGCAAGCGGAGGGATTCAGCGTTGCGCGAGGCTGCCCAGGCACTGGGTGCTGCTGCCAGGCTGCAGGTAGGGCATGAGAATCGGCGCCATGCCTTTGAGCACCTGCACCGGCAAGGCCGAGGTGAACTTGAAGCCCTGGGCCGAAGCCCCCGGCACATAGGCTGTGAGGGTGCCGAAGTGGTGATCGCCGATGTAGAACACGAAGGTCGCGGTGCGGTTGATGGACTTGGAGCTCAGCACCCGGCCGCCGGCACCAATGGCCTCGATGCGGTTGTCGCCCGTACCGGTCTTGCCGCCCATGGCCAGCGGCGTACCGTCCGCCAGTTTAAAACTGCCGGATACCCGTTTCGCGGTGCCGGCATCCACCACCTGTGACAAGGCTCCGCGCAGGGCCGTGGCGACCTCCGAAGGCATCACGCGCTTGCCCTTGCCTGGGTCGTTGCTCAGGCGGGTTTCGTAAGGCGTGCCGGCGGCAAAGTGCAGGCTGTCGATGCGCAGGGTCGGCAGGCGCACGCCGTCGTTGAGGATGGTGCCTACCAGCTCGGCGAGAGCCGCCGGCCGATCGCCGGAACTGCCGATGGCGGTGGCCAGGGAAGGCACCAGGTGGTCGAACGGGTAACCGACGCTCTGCCAGCGCTGGTGAATATCCAGGAACGCTTCGATCTCCAGCATGGTGCGGATGCGGCTGTCCCGGGCGCTGCGATGGCGGCTCTTGAACAGCCAGCTGTAGACCTCCTGGCGTTCAAACTCACTGGCCTTGACGATCTGGCTGAAGGTCGCGTCGGGGTTGTTCATCAGGTAGCCCAGCAGCCACAGGTCCAGGGGATGGACCTTGGCGATGTAGCCCTGGTCCGGCAGGTCATAGGCCCCCGGGCCATAGCCGGCATAGAGTTTGTCCAGGCGCTCATCGGTGAGCTTTTCGCCGGTCTTGGCGTTTTTCATGTGGGCCCGGACAAAGCGATTGAAGCTTTCCTGGCTGGCGTCCGGCAGCAGGTAGCGGTGCACGGCAGCCAGGCGGATCGCCGTGGGGTGCATGCCGTCGAGAAAGGTGTCCAGTCGTGCCTGGGTGTCCTTGTTGCGGTACTTCTTCCAGAACCGCAACAGGAACGAGGTGCCCTCGCGGTCAGCGAAGCGTGCCAGGTATTCCTGACGCCGCGGGTTGGCGTCGTCCTTGAGCAACTCGGCACTGCCGCTGTCGCCGCCGTAGGTGCTGTAGCGCACCAGGTCACGCATCAGGCGAATGAACGGCAGGTTGATGGATTCGCGCAGGGCATCGCGCAGGGTCGGGCTGCGGCCGTTGTCCTCGTTGCGAAAGTTGTGGAAGTGATGCACCCCGCCGCCGGTGAAGAAGGCTTCGCCGGGGCTGGCGGAGTAGGTGCGGTCCAGGGCGGCGTCGAGCATCTTCGGCAAGTTGCGGTCGCTGTTCTGCATCAAGTAGTCGATGGCCCAGCGGCTCAGGCGGTCCTGGTCATTGACCACAACCTTCTTCAGTTCGGCCGGGGTTTTCCCGGCGTGCTTGTCGTGCAGCTCGGAGATGATCTGCAGGTAGGTAGTCAGCACCCGCAACTTGGCGGTGGAGCCCAATTCCAGCTTGCTGCCTTCGTTGATGTCGAAAGGCTGGTCGGTGCTGTCGGTCTGCACGCGCACCCGCGAGCCGTCGGGGGTGAGTTCGAACAGGGTGAAGCTGTAACGCACTTGGGTGGTGCTGGTGGGGGTCAGCAGGCGCTCGCCGAGCACACCGATCTGTGCCGCAAATGCAGGGTCGGCGAGATGCTTGAGGTACTCCGTGGCCTGGCGTTGCAGGTCGCTCTGCAAGGTACTGGTGGCCGATAGGTCAAGGCGGTCCAGGTCGTACAGGGGGCGGTTGAGCAGCGCTGCCAAACGGCTGCGGGCCACGCTGATGCCCTTGTTGGTTTCGATCGGCTGGATCGTCGGCTGCTGCTGCCAGTCGCGGTAGCTGACCTTGCTGGCCAGGGCCGCGGCGGTCAGGGCGGGATCGATGACATCGTTTTGCGCCAGCAGGCGGATATGGCTGTCGGTGAGGTCCGCCAGCTCGGCGTGCCCCTTGACCAGATAATGGGAGGGGCGGCGTTGCGCGATCATCAGCGACAGCACCTGACGCAGGGCCAGGCCACGCTGGGCCAGGCTTCTGGCATCGGTGGCGTTGCTGGCCAGGGCCTGGTTGACCTGATCGAAATCGGCGCCGTACCAGACCCGCAGGCCCTCGGCCATGCCATGTACCTCGCCGTGGCCGGGAACTGCCGACAGCGGCACGCTGTTGAGGTAATCGCGGACGATCCGGCGCCGGGCTTCCAGGGTTTGCGGGCCATCCTGATAGGCGCGCACGCTGGCGGAAATCATCTGGCGGATCTTTTCACCGCCGGACACCGTCAAGCCA
Organism: Pseudomonas sp. E1BtOHC1; assembly: GCF_058744285.1. Lineage (NCBI taxonomy): Bacteria > Pseudomonadati > Pseudomonadota > Gammaproteobacteria > Pseudomonadales > Pseudomonadaceae > Pseudomonas > Pseudomonas sp. E1BtOHC1. The sequence continues at coordinate 6,425,063 of NZ_CP196023.1, read as the reverse complement.
TCGGGTGAGTGGCGGTATTTTTCCAGCTGGGTGGCCAGGGTGCTGCCGCCAGCGGTCTGCCCGGGCAGGTGCAGGAGCTTGGCCACCTGGGACCAAGCGGCCTTGGCGAAGCGCGGCCAATCCACTGCCGGGTTGGCCTGGGCCAGCTTGGGGTCCAGCAGATCGCGGTTTTCGATGAACAGCAGGCTGTGCACCATCAGGGGCGGGATATGGGCGAAGCTGGCATACAGCTGTTGCGGGTAATTGAATTGATACAGGGGCGCGGCGCGGCAATCGGTGATGGACAGGCCGGCCTGGATTTTCTCGGTATAGGGCACGAAAAAACCGTTTTTACTGTAGTCCATCAACGCCGGGGAAAAGCGTGTCTGAGCGTCGATCAGGTAGCCGCGTTTGAGCAGACGTGGCAGGAACTCACCCAGGGCGCTATAGCCCAGACGCCGGTCGAAGGGGCCGGCGCCGGGATAGAGCATGGCATCGCTGGGGCCAGGTTGCAGGGAATAGCTCAAGTCACGAGCCAGCTTGCTGAATTCCCGGGCCTGGAGCTTGGAGGTCCGCATTTCCCGGGTGGCGGCGACCCCCAGGGCGATCAGCGCAATCAGCAATAGCAGCCAGAACAGGCGCCAGGCATAACGGCGCGGTCCGGTTTTTTTGGGTATAGGCGCTTCGTCCTCGCTGTGGTTTGGCACTGCGGTTTTACGCGAATCGGTCTGCCACAGAGCGCCCATAGTCGATTGATCCATTCACGCAGATTGATCGGACTTGTCTGAAGCTTAGTCGGTGGTGGCCGCGGGTGAAGAAATTGTGAAAGCAACTTGTCCTCGAACCGGGCCGTGGCAACCGGGCTGATCTGGAGTCGGTGGGAAAGTGCTGTGATAGAGCCTTTTTTCCAGGTAAATACGCCCTAGGTAGGGGCATGACGATGCACCAGGGCTGTGCAATACTTCCGGCCCTTTCCGAGTGAGGTTTAAGGGCAAAAAGCAGGTAATGCTTCTCCGCGAAAGCGGTATTTGCCGAGATTTCTCTCTGAATTTAGCTACTTATAGAGTGAAAAGCCCTGTCGGGAGCTTTTTATACTGCGCACCCCGCTGATCTGGCAGGTCTTGTCCTACAGACGCGCCGTCCCACAAGGTCGGTCCGGTTGAGCACGCTATGGCTATCCGCCATGGCTTCGCAGACTCGGTGGTTCATATCCAATAACAAAATGAGGTTGTATCTCTATGTCAGTTGGCAACCAACTGCCCCACGGCGAGACCGCTCAGGGCGGCCCGCTGAAACGCGAACTCGGCGAACGGCATATTCGCTTGATGGCGCTGGGCGCCTGTATCGGCGTCGGCCTGTTCCTCGGCTCGGCCAAGGCCATCGAAATGGCCGGTCCGGCCATCATGCTGTCCTACATCATCGGCGGCCTGGCGATTCTGGTGATCATGCGCGCCCTCGGCGAGATGGCGGTGCATAACCCGGTCGCCGGCTCCTTCAGCCGTTACGCACAAGACTACCTGGGCCCGTTGGCGGGTTTTCTCACCGGCTGGAACTACTGGTTCCTGTGGCTGGTGACCTGTGTCGCGGAAATCACCGCGGTGGCGGTGTACATGGGCATCTGGTTCCCCGATGTGCCGCGCTGGATCTGGGCCCTGGCGGCCCTGGTGAGCATGGGCTCGATCAACCTGATCGCGGTCAAGGCCTTCGGTGAGTTCGAGTTCTGGTTTGCCCTGATCAAGATCGTCACCATCATCGCCATGGTGATCGGCGGCGTCGGCATCATTGCCTTCGGCTTCGGTAACGACGGCGTGGCCCTGGGGATTTCCAACCTGTGGACCCACGGCGGCTTCATGCCCAACGGCGTGACCGGCGTGCTGATGTCCCTGCAGATGGTAATGTTCGCCTACCTGGGCGTAGAGATGATCGGCCTCACCGCCGGTGAAGCGCGCAACCCGCAGAAGACCATTCCCAATGCCATCGGCTCGGTGTTCTGGCGCATCCTGCTGTTCTATGTGGGCGCGTTGTTCGTGATCCTGTCGATCTACCCATGGAACGAGATTGGCACCCAGGGCAGCCCCTTCGTGATGACCTTTGAACGCCTGGGGATCAAGACTGCTGCCGGCATCATCAACTTCGTGGTGATCACTGCAGCACTGTCCTCCTGCAACGGCGGCATCTTCAGCACCGGGCGCATGCTCTACAGCCTGGCGCAGAACGGCCAGGCCCCGGCCGGTTTCGCCAAGACCTCGAACAACGGTGTGCCGCGTCGCGCGCTGCTGCTGTCGATCTTCGCCTTGCTGCTTGGCGTACTGCTGAACTATTGGGTGCCGGAGAAAGTGTTCGTCTGGGTGACTTCGATTGCCACCTTCGGCGCGATCTGGACCTGGGTGATGATCCTTCTGGCCCAGCTCAAGTTCCGCAAGGGCCTGAGCCCGAGCGAGCGTGCTGCGCTGAAATATCGCATGTGGCTGTACCCGGTCAGTTCCTACCTGGCCCTGGCGTTCCTGGTGCTGGTGGTGGGGCTGATGGCCTACTTCCCGGACACCCGTGTGGCGCTGTATGTCGGCCCGGCGTTCCTGGTGCTGCTGACGGTGCTGTTCTACCTGTTCAAGCTGCAGCCCACCAACGCCCAGCAGGGTGCGGTGCGTTCGGCGTCGTGATCCCTCGCCCGGGAGGCTCTTGTCTTGAGCATCCCGGGCCAACGGCCTGACCTGAAGAATCCGGCGTCCCGCCAGGGCCGCCGGATTTTTTTTTGCCGCGGTTCAGCCTCCCAGGGTGCCGCTGGTATCGGCATCGAACACCGCCTTGGCTTGTCGGGCCAAGGGGGTCAGCAGGCTCAATAGCGCCGCTGCGTCATAGAGCTGTTGGGCTGCCAGGTTCACCGGGGTGGGATCGATGGGAATCAGCACTTCGGCATCGGCTGCGTGCAGCCAGATCGCCGTCACCTGCAGGGCAGGGATGAACAGCAACCTCAACTCGCAGGATTTTCCCAGCAGCAGGGGGGCCTGTTCCGCCAGGTTCAGGGCACTGATGGCGGACGCCGCCAGAGCGCCGTGATTGAGCGCCGCGAACTCGACCTTGCCGGCCACTTCCGTCAGTTGCGCGTCGGCAATGGATACGCCGCCGGCGAACACCAGGTAATGCCAGTCCCCGGTTGTGGCCTGGTCCAGGCCCTTGCCGCTGGCCAGGTCCTCCAGGCTGAGGGCGTAGCCACGAAATGCCTGTGACAGGCTCAGGGTGCCGGCATTGGCAAAGGCGCGGTTGACACCGAAACCCTGGGTGCGCAGGGCCGCCTGCAGTGCTGGGTGCAAGGTCTGGACGCCGTGGGTGGGCGCCTTGGGGTAAGTCAGTTGCATGACGCCTCCTAGTTTTTCCGGGTGAAGTAGGTGTGAGTCCAATTGCCGCCGCCGTTGTAGGAACCAGGGAAGCTGTTAAGGGCACGGGTCGAGTAACCGAAAATGGAGTCGGCGACCAGGATGTAGTTGCCGTCGGTGCCGTAGATCGTCAGGAAATGCGCGCCGCCGCCATACCAGGCGCAGCGCAGGCCGACGGGGCGGCCCATGCCGAGCTGGTTCTCGATGGCCGGCATCTGCATCCGGTTTTCCCGCATGCCGCCATAGCTGCGGGTGGTTCTGAGGGCCGAGTCCAGGTAGCCGTAGACGTTGCATGGCCCGGGCTGGCTGCAGCAGGAGTTGCGGCCCAATTCGGCGTTGGCTACCCCGCACTGGGTCCAGGAGCCGGTGCCGTAGTAGTTGCCGACCGAGGCGGATAGGGCCGCCCAGCACCAGTTGCTCTGGGTCTGCGGCTGCACACTGAAATTGAGTCGGGCGCCGGCCTGGGGCGCAGCCTCGGCGCGTGGGTCGACTTCAGCCAGTTGCAGATCGATCAGCGTACCGGCCAGGCATTGGGGCAGGGCCTGTGGGTTGCCAGTGGGGGTCAAGGTAGTGCTTAACATGTTCATCCTCCATGAATGAAAACCAGCCTCCGGCTGGTGTCGTTGTTGCCTCTGGGGCTACAGCAAGTAGCCGGACCCGGCGCTGGGTGCCGCGCTGTGCCAGCCTCGATGGCGTGCGCTGGCCGGGTCTGCAAGCAACCTTAGACGGAACATGCGTCAATGCAATTTAATTATGCGTTTATGCATTTGCGCGGGCGTGGATGTCCCTGATAAAGGGGGCGTCCACAGCCGGCCCCGGTCCGGGTTGTGGCCCCTTGTTGAGTGTCGACTGAGGCTAGACGTCGATGATCACCAGGGTGCCGTGGCTGCCGGGCAGTACGCTGTGGGCTTGGCCGGCTTCCACCAGGTACATCTGACCGGCCAGCACTTCTACAGTGGCCTGGCCAATGCCCAGGCGCAGGCAGCCCTGGGTCACCAGCAGGCCTTCGTTGTAGTCGTGGGTTTCTTCAGCGTAGGGCGCTTGGTCCATGCGCAGGACCTTGATGCGGGCCGGGCCGACCTGGCCCACCAGCGAGGATTGCCAGGGGCCGGGCAGTTGGCGGGACAGTTGCTCGAAAGACAGCAAGGGCATGGTGGAACTCCGAAAGGTCAGTGGTGGTTCGGTCTGCTTTCGGTGGTCCGGTCAAGCATCGGGAGGATGTCGGCTTCTAGAATTCGTCCATCAGCAACACGCGGCATTCGCGGGTTTGAAAGGCGTTGATCTGCGGTACCAACCGGGTGAAGTGTTCGGTGTTGCAGTGAGCGTCGAGGGCTGCTTGGTCCGGCCACTGTTCGACGAAGATGAAGTGCCCCGGGTCTTTCTGATCGACGAACAGATCGTAGGCAATGCACAACGGTTCCTGGCGGGTTTTTTCCACCAGTTCGGCGTACCACGGGCGCACGGTTTCCAGGTGTTCGGGCTGGATGAAATCTTCAGCGATGACCTTGAGCATTGCAATCTTCCTTGGGTGACGCCCGGCGCTCCCCGGCGATCGGGGAGCACTGGGCAATGGGGCTTAAGCGGCGGCTTCGGTGTTGGGTTCGAAGCTGTCGGCCCGGGCCAGTTGCCACATGCGCGAGTAGAACTCGCCGTTGACCTCGCCGGTGAGCAATTCGCCGGGCTTGAGGAACACATGCAGTTGGGAGAACAGCTTGATTTCGGTGGCGGACATGCGTCGCACCAGGTGTTTGGCTTCCAGTTGCGACGGGTGCTGCAGGCCGGCGGCGGCCAGCATCTCCGCCAGGGCCTTGAGGGTGTTGCGGTGGAAGCTGTACACCCGTTGGGCCTTGTCCGGCACCACCAGGGCGCGTTGGCGCAGGTTGTCCTGGGTGGCGACACCGGTGGGGCATTTGTTGGTGTGGCAGCTTTGTGACTGGATGCAGCCGATGGCGAACATGAAGCCTCGGGCCGAGTTGGCCCAGTCGGCGCCAATGGCCAGGACGCTGGCGATGTCGAAGGCGCTGACGATCTTGCCGCTGGCACCGAGCTTGATCTTGTCCCGCAGGTTCAGGCCCACCAGGGTGTTGTGGACGAACAGCAGGCCTTCACGCATGGGCGCGCCGATGTGGTCGGTGAACTCCACGGGTGCCGCGCCGGTGCCGCCTTCCTTGCCGTCGACCACGATGAAGTCCGGGAGGATGCCGGTTTCCAGCATGGCCTTGGCAATGCCCATGAATTCCCACGGGTGGCCCAGGCAGAACTTGAAGCCTACCGGCTTGCCACCGGACAACTCACGCAGCTGCTGGATGAAATGCATCATTTCGATGGGGGTGGAAAACGCACTGTGGCTCGACGGCGAAATGCAATCCTCGCCCATGCGGATGCCGCGGGTGTCGGCGATTTCCTGAGTGACCTTGTGCTTGGGCAGGATGCCGCCGTGACCCGGCTTGGCGCCCTGGCTCATCTTGATCTCGATCATCCGCACCTGCGGGTTCTGTGCCTGGGTGGCGAAGCGCTCGGGGTCGAAGCGCCCGTCGGCGGTGCGGCAGCCGAAGTAACCACTGCCCAGTTCCCAGGTCAGGTCGCCGCCGTGCTCGCGGTGATAGGGGCTGATGCTGCCTTCACCGGTGTCGTGGGCAAAGTTGCCGAGCTTGGCGCCCTGGTTCAGGGCGCGAATGGCGTTGGCGCTCAGGGAGCCGAAGCTCATGGCCGAGATGTTGAACACCGACGCCGAATAGGGCTGGGTGCATTGCGGGCCGCCGACGGTGACCCGAAAACTGCTGGGGTCGCTCAGAGGAGCCGGGCGCATGGAGTGGCCGATGAACTCGAAGCCCGACTGATAGACATCGATCAGGGTGCCGAAGGGTTTGTCGGCGCTCTCATTCTTGGCTCGTGAGTACACCAGGGAGCGCTGGGCGCGGGAAAAGGGCAGGGCGTCGCTGTCGGATTCCAGCAGGTACTGGCGAATCTCCGGACGGATGCCTTCGACCAGGTAGCGGATGTTGCCCAGAATCGGATAGTTGCGACGTACCGCGTGGGGACTTTGCAGCAGATCGAAGATCCCCAGCAGGCTCAGCAGGCCGGTGACCAGGGTGAATGGCCAGAGCCAGTCGTGTTCGAGAAAAGGCAGGCTGGCGAGGGTGAATATCACGCAGGCAGCAAAGAAGGCGTAGCGGCTCAGGAGTGACAGGCTCATACGGTTTCCTTGGTTCGGACTCATCAGGTCAATCAGGCATCGGGTGCCTTGATAACGGGTAATCGACAGCGGCACCGAACAGCTGGAACGGTGGGCTGCACAGGCATTTCTTATAGGAATTCACGGCTGTGTCAGAGCGTTGCAGCCCAGCATACTGGCCCGCTGGGGCCTTACGGGCAAGCCTGAATCGGGGGAACGAGACAGGAGTCAGACCATTTTTGTAGGGGCTTATTGCGATAAGTTCTCGTTTAAGGCGGTTTTTGTTGTTACTGTATAACGCTTGTTTTTCACCCCAGCCGCTGGAGACTCCGATGAAACCCAACATCCACCCCGACTATCGCCCTGTGCTGTTTCACGATACTGCCGCCGACGTGTTTTTCCTCATCGGCTCTACCGTCGATACCGACCGCACCTACCAGCACAGTGATGGCCAGACCTATCCCTACGTGACCCTGGACGTTTCCAGCGCCTCGCACCCGGTGTACACCGGCCAGCAGCGCAAGACCCAGTCCGAAGGCCGTATCGCCGGTTTCAACAAACGTTTTGCGTCCTTCAGCTCCAGCGGTAAAGCCGCTGCCAAGTGAGGTCCTTGGCGTCCATTCGCGCCGCCGTCCGTTGGAGCACTTTCAGCGGACGGATGGTATTAAAAAGCCATCATTGCCCTCGGAAATTCTTCTACGCTTGAAACAGGCAACAAGGATCAGTGTTGTCAGTAAAAAGAATGAAGGACATGTGCATCGATGTTGACCCGAGGTGTCTCATGGGTGAGCTGAACGTTGCCACAGTCACACGCCTGCCCGAGGTTCTGTTGGTGGACAGCCAGGACACGATCCTGCAGCGCCTGCACCAACTGCTCAGCTCCCATTCCTACGTGCTGCATCTTGCCCACGACGCCAGCGAAGCCCTGAAGATCATGGCCACCCGGGAGGTGGACCTGGTGATCAGCGCCGCCCATCTGCCGCAGATGGATGGCCCGACCCTGCTGGCGCGCATTCACCAGCACTATCCGGCCACCACGCGCATCCTGCTGACCGGTGACCCGGACCTGAAACTGATCGCCAAGGCGATCAATGAAGGGGAAATCTACCGTTACCTGAGCAAACCCTGGGATGATCAGGAACTGCTGCTGACCTTGCGCCAGGCGCTGGAGCATCAGCATTCCGAACGTGAGCGCCAGCGCCTGGAAGCTCTGACCCAAGAGCAGAACGCTGAGCTCAAGGCCCTCAATGCCCTGCTGGAAAAACGCGTCGCCTCGCGCACCGCGGAGCTGCAACAAACCGCCGACATGCTCGACCTGGCCTATGAGGAGCTCAAGCACAGCTATGCCACAGGCGCCGAGCTGTTCTCGCTGCTGGTGAACCAGCGTCTGCCAAGCGACAAGCAGACCAATCGCCGGATCATCGAACTGGTGCGTGCCTACTGCAAGATCCAGGGCATCGATGCCGTGGCTCAGCGCGACCTGGCCATGGCCGCGGCCCTGCACAACATCGGCAAGCTGAGTTGGAGCGACAGCATGATGATCACCCCGGCCGATTGGCTGCATCACCATGAGCGTGATCGTTATCGGGCCTATCCGGCGCAAAGCGAATCCCTGCTGATGACCCTGGAGCCGGTGCAGGATGCTGCACGCCTGATCCGCCATCACCAGGAGCACTGGGACGGCAGTGGCTTTCCCGATCACCTCAAGGGCGAGGCGATTCCCCTGGGCTCGCGGCTGCTCAAGCTGGCGGTGGACTTCATCGAACTGCAGTGCGGCCTGATTCTCGAACGGCACATGAACAGTGACGAGGCCCTGGTGTTCATCCGCAAGTACGCCGGCCGGCTGTACGACCCCGAGTTGGTGGAGGGGTTTATCCAAGTGTGCTCGGTCTACCTCAGCGATGTGACTCTGGGTGACCCTTCGGTCAAGGTCCTCGGCACCCGGGAGCTGGCGGCGGGCATGGTGCTGGCGCGTAACCTGAATGCCGACAACGGCATGCTTCTGCTCAACGCCGGCAAGGTGCTGAGCCTGCCCCTGGTGGACAAACTGATCGCCTTTGAAACCATGGAGGGCGCCCGTTACAGCGTGTTCGTCAAACTGGCGCGGGAGCAGCAGTCGGGGGCCTGAAAAGAGGGCTCCAACAACGGGAAAAATATCGCTGGCGGATGACGGCCCGCTGCCGGACATGTGATCCTTGCGCCTTCGCTCTCAAGGTTTTCAGGTTCCCATGTCGCTGTCTTCCGCCGTTGCACCCTCCATCATCCGTATCGCCGCTGCTCTGTTGCTGGGGGCCGATGGCCAGACCCTGCTGGTGCGCAAGCGCGGCACCCAGGCCTTCATGCAGCCTGGCGGCAAGATCGAAGCCGGCGAGCCGCCGGTGCAGGCCCTGGCCCGAGAGCTGGAGGAGGAACTGGGCCTGCGCATCGATCCGAGCCAGGCCCGCTATCTGCAACAGTTTTGCGCACCGGCGGCCAACGAGCCTGGACATGTGGTGCAGGCCGAGGTCTTTCTTGTTCGCATCGACACTGCGGTGACCCCGGCGGCGGAGATCGAGGAGGTGTGCTGGATCGATCCGGCCGGCGATGGTGATTTATTCCTGGCGCCGTTGACACGGGATCTGATCTTGCCGTTTTATCGCAAGGCCCAGGCGAACCTCGCCTGATTCCTCATCGCCAAGGACTGCCATGATTCCACTCCACGACTACCTGATCTTCGCCGCGGCCTCGTTGCTGATGGTGCTGACCCCGGGCCCGAACATGATCTACCTGATTTCCCGTTCGATCTGCCAGGGGCGCAAGGCCGGGGTGACATCGTTGCTGGGGGTCGTGGCGGGGTTTTTCGTCCACCTGTTTGCCGCTGCACTGGGCCTGACTGCGGTGTTCATGGCGGTGCCCATGGCCTATGAAGTGCTCAAGTGGGCCGGTGCCCTGTATCTGCTGTGGCTGGCCTGGCAGGCGCTCAAGCCTGGCGCGCGATCGCCGTTCGAAGCCCAGCAGTTGCCGGCGGACTCGCCCCGCAAGCTGGTGACCATGGGCTTTCTGACCAGCGCTCTGAACCCCAAGATCGCGGTGTTCTACCTGTCGATCTTTCCGCAGTTCATTCATCCCGAGCACGGTTCGGTGTTCTCCCAGAGCCTCATTCTCGGCCTGACCCAGATCAGCGTGAGTTTCTCGGTGAACCTGCTGATTGCCCTGTTCGCCGCAGGCATTGCCTCCTGGTTCGCCAGTAACCCCACCTGGCTGTCGGTACAGCGTTACTTCATGGGCTTCGTGCTGGCGGGGCTGGCGGTGCGGTTGATGTTCGAACAACGTCGAGCCAACTGAATGTGATGGATGGACGCCCCTCGATGAGCCTGCAGATCCAGCGCCTGACCCCTGACGATGTGGAGCAATACCGGGCCTTGATGCTCGAAGCCTATGACCGTCATCCCCAGGCGTTCACTTCCAGTGTCAGGGAGCGGGAAAAGCTACCCCTGGCCTGGTGGGCCGCGCGCCTGGACGGCGAGCTGGACCTGCTTCTGGGGGCTTTTTCCGAGGGGCGCCTGCTGGGGATTGTCGGTCTGGCCTTTGAACTTCGCGAGAAAGCCCGGCACAAGGCGACCCTTTTCGGGCTCTACGTCACGGGCGAGCAGCGTAGCTGCGGTCTGGGTTATCAGCTGGTGCAGAGGTTACTGACGCAGGCCGCCGATTATGAGGGGCTGCGTCTGGTGCAACTGACGGTAACGGCGGGCAATGACGCAGCGCTGTCCTTGTACCGGCGCTGCGGCTTTGTCCAGTTCGGGCTGGAACCCCAGGCGGTGTGCGTGGGGGAGGATTATCTCGACAAGATCCACATGTGGCGCGAAGTACCGCGGTGATCCTGTGCGCTGACAAGCCGGTTCCTGCGTGAGTGTGGGGCTCAGCGTACGACGCTGACGCCGTCCAGGGTCGAGAACGAGGTGTCCTTGGCGGTCAGCAGGAAGTCACGCATGTAAGGCGCATCCAGCATATCGGCGCGAATCGCCGCGTACAGGGTGGCGAATAGTCCCTTTTCACCCAGCCGCTTGGCCTTCACATAACCCCGTGAGCTGTATTCATGCAGAGCCCAGTGGGGCATGCCACACACACCGCGGCCGCTGGCCACCAACTGCATCATCATCACCGTCAGTTCCGAGGTGCGTACCTGCGCCGGTTCGATGTCCGCCGGCTCCAGGAAGCGGGTGAAGATGTCCAGACGATCCCGCTCCACCGGATAGGTGATCAGGGTTTCGTTCAGCAGATCTTCCGGGACTATGTAGGGCTTGCTTGCCAGAGGGTGCTGGTTGGCCACCGCAAGCATGGCTTCGTAGGTGAACAGCGGCACATAAGTGATACCGGCCAGTTCCAGGGGATCGGAAGTCACCACCAGGTCCAGGTCGCCCCGGGCCAGCGCCGGTAGCGGTGCAAAGGAGAAGCCCGAGGCCAAGTCCAGCTCCACTTCCGGCCAGGCGTCGCGGAACTGGTCGATGGTGGGCATCAGCCACTGGAAGCAGCTATGGCACTCGATGGCCATGTGCAAGCGGCCGGCGGTGCCGCCGGCCAGGCGGGCAATGTCACGTTCAGCGCCGCGTAGCAGCGGCAGGGTGGCATCGGCCAGTTGCAGCAGGCGCAGGCCGGCGCTGGTGAAGCGCACCGGCTTGGTCTTGCGCACGAACAGCGGCATGCCCAGGCGCTCTTCAAGCTCCTTGAACTGGTGGGACAGGGCGGACTGGGTCAGGTGCAGGCGTTCGGCGGCTTCAACCAGGCTGTCGGCTTCGCGCAGGGCGTGCAGGGTCTTCAGGTGACGGATTTCGAGCACCAGGGTCTCCATGAGTAAATTTTGTGATCAACACGAAAAGGTTGAGTTTGTCTCATGTTGGCCGAGCTGTCGACAATAGCGCCATCTTTTACAAGGAGGCACTTTCCCATGGCACTGGCCCACACCCTCGGTTTTCCCCGCATCGGCGCTGACCGTGAACTGAAAAAGGCCCTGGAAGCCTATTGGAAGGGCGACCTTGATCTGGCGGCGGTGCAAGAGGTCGGTCGTGAACTGCGGGCTCGGCACTGGCAAGTGCAAAAAGACGCCGGCATCGATCTGCTGCCCGTGGGTGACTTTGCCTGGTACGACCAGGTGCTCGGCCACTCCCTGACCTTCGGGGTGATTCCCGAGCGTTTCGACGGTGTCCGCGATGCCCAGGGCCGTCCGACCCTGGACACCCTGTTCACCATGGCCCGTGGTGCCAGTGCTGGCTGCTGCGGGGAGCATGAGCAGGCGCAATACGCCCAGGAGCTGACCAAGTGGTTCGACACCAATTACCACTACCTGGTCCCCGAGTTCAGCGCCGACCAGCCGTTCAAGCTGAGCTGGGAGCAACTGTTCGACGAAGTCGATGAAGCCCATGCCCTGGGGCATCAGGTCAAGCCGGTGATCATCGGCCCCTTGACCTACCTGTGGCTGGGCAAGGCCAAGGGCAATGCATTCAACAAGCTCGATCTGCTGGAGCGCCTGTTGCCGCTGTACGGCGAGATCCTCAATCGCCTCAAGGCCCAGGGCGTGGAGTGGGTGCAGATCGACGAGCCGATCCTGACCCTCGACCTGCCACAGGAATGGAAGAGTGCCTTCGAGCGGGCTTACCACATCCTCCAGTACTCGCCGCTGAAAAAGCTGGTGGCCACTTACTTCAGCGGCTTGGAAGACAACCTTGGCCTGGCGGTGGGCCTGCCGGTGGACGGCTTGCACATCGATGCGGTGCGGGCTCCGGAACAACTGGGCCAGATACTGGACCGGCTGCCGACCTACAAGGTTCTTTCGGTGGGCCTGGTCAATGGGCGCAACGTCTGGCGCTGCGAACTGGAGCAGGCCCTGCAACAGTTGCAGGTCGCCCAGGAGCGTTTTGGCGACAACCTTTGGGTCAGTAGCTCTTGCTCGCTGCTGCACAGCCCGGTGGACCTGTCTCGGGAAGACCAGCTGGATGCCGAGCTGAAAAGCTGGCTGGCCTTTGCCGTGCAGAAGTGCGGCGAGATCTCGGTCCTGCGTGATGCTCTGAACGATCCCCAGGCCCCTGCGGTGCAAGCGGCCCTGGCGCAAAGCCGGGAGGTCCAGGCCAGTCGTGCCCGCTCGCCACGGATTCACAAGGCCCAGGTCCAGGCCCGGATCAAGGCCATCAGCGCCGCCGACAGTCAGCGCCAGTCACCCTTCGCCCAACGTATCGAACAGCAGCGAGCGCGCCTGCAACTGCCGGTCTTTCCCACCACCACCATCGGTTCTTTCCCGCAGACTGCATCGATCCGCCTGGCGCGCCAGGCCTACAAGCAGGGCAAGCTGTCGCTCAACGACTACACCGATGCCATGCGCAGCGAGATTCGCCACGCAGTGGAGATTCAGGAGAGCCTTGGCCTGGATGTACTGGTCCACGGTGAAGCCGAGCGCAACGACATGGTGGAGTACTTTGCCGAGCAACTGGACGGCTACTTGTTCACCCGCTTCGGCTGGGTCCAGAGCTACGGCTCGCGCTGCGTCAAACCGGCCATCATCTACGGCGACCTGAGCCGGCCCCGGGCCATGACCGTGGACTGGATCCAGTACGCCCAGAGCCTCACCGAAAAGGTCATGAAAGGCATGCTCACAGGACCGGTCACCATGCTCATGTGGTCCTTCCCGCGCGAAGACGTATCGCGCAAGGTTCAGGCCCAGCAACTGGCGCTGGCCCTGCGCGATGAAGTGCAGGACCTGGAACAGGCCGGGATCAAGATTGTGCAGATCGACGAAGCCGCGTTCCGCGAAGGCCTGCCTCTGCGCCGCGCGCAATGGCAGGAATACCTGGACTGGGCGGTGCAGGCCTTCCGCCTGAGCGCCTCCGGTGTGCGGGACGAAACCCAGATCCATACCCACATGTGCTACAGCGAGTTCAACGATGTGATCCAGTCCATCGCCGCCATGGATGCCGACGTGATCACCATCGAGACTTCCCGTTCGGACATGGAGTTGCTGCAAGCCTTCGAAGCCTTCGACTACCCCAATGACATCGGCCCGGGTGTGTATGACATCCACTCGCCTCGGGTGCCGGACACTACCGAGATGGTCAAGCTGATGAGCAAGGCGGTCAAACGCATTCCCGCCGAGCGACTGTGGATCAACCCCGACTGTGGCCTGAAGACCCGCGCCTGGCCGGAAACCGAAGCGGCCCTGGTGAACATGGTGGCCGCGGCCCGCCAACTGCGCAGCCAACTGGCCTGAGCCCCTGTAGTCGGCTTGCCGGCGAAGGCGATCATCAGCTCCTCTTCGTCGGCAAACGAAGCGCCGCCCGGCCGTCCCCCAACTGGTGACCGCTGGGCGGGCTTCATCAAACTGTCACGCAACTGTGGCAGCGCGAAACATCGAAGTTCATCAGACTCGCGCTCTACTGGGGTTCTGCGTTTCGGTGTTTTCCATGCGGGCAAGATTGTTTTCCACTGTCATCCTGCTGGCCGGGCTTTTGCTCGGCCAGTTGTCTTTTGCGGCCGCGCGCTGCGATGTCAACGTACCTACACAACGGGTCGACCTGGCGCAGGTGAGCCTGGCCTACCAAAGCATCGGTCGAAGTTCCGATCCGGCATTGCTGTTGATCATGGGCCTGGGTGGACAATTGATCCACTGGCCGGACGAAGTGGTGGAGGCCCTGTGTCAGCAAGGGTTTCGGGTGATCCGTTATGACAATCGCGACGTGGGCCTGTCCACCTGGCGTCAGGCCCCGGCCAGCGCCAACCTGACCTTCGAAGTGCTGCGTTACAAGCTCGGTCTACCCGTGGCCGCGCCTTATACCCTGAGCGACATGGCCGATGATGCCCTGGGGCTGATGGATGCCCTGCACATCGAGCAGTTCCATGTGCTGGGGGCGAGCATGGGCGGCATGATTGCCCAGCATCTGGCGGCCATGGCGCCACAGCGAATCGAGAGCCTGACACTGATCATGACCAGTTCCGGGGCCGAAGGCCTGCCGGCGCCGAACGAGGCTCTGGTGCAGTTGCTGTCCCGGCGCAATGCGCCGAACCGCGAGGCGGCCCTGGAGCAGCAGGCGGACTTGCTGGCGGCTCTGGGCAGCCCGAAGGTCGCGGATGACCGCCAGGTCCTGCTGCATCAGGCTGCGCTGTCCTATGACCGGGCGTTCAACCCGGAAGGCGTCAAGCGCCAGATCATGGCGATCCTCGCGGAGCCGAGTCGGGTGGCCTTGCTCAAGCAACTGCGGGTGCCGGCGCTGGTGGTGCACGGCACCGCCGATCCGCTGTTGCCGGTGATGCATGGGGTGCATCTGGCGGCGCAGATCCAGGGCAGCCAACTGAAACTGATTCCGGGATTGGCCCATCGTTTTCAGGAAGCCTTCAAGGCGCCGTTGCTGGCGGCGGTGCTGCCGTATCTGCAGACCCACCGTGCCGACACTTCCCATTGGGCGCAGATCGAGCCGGTGGATAGCGCAAATGTGCTGTAAGGCGATGGGCCTGTAGGAGCCGGCTTGCCGGCGAATGAGGCAACACCGTCTCAACGAACGATCTTGTCCACCTGAATGCCCAGCTTTTTCAGGCGGTACCAGAAGCTGCGTTCGGAAATACCGATCATCTGCGCCGCTGCCGCCTGGACGCCGTTGCTTTGGTGGAGGGCCGCGAGGATGTAGGCCCGCTCCACTTCGGCCAGGGCCGCGTCCAGGTCGCTGGGCACTTGCGGGCCGACGCTGAGGGCAACGCTGCCCTCGGCTCCGGTCGGCGGGGTGTCGAACAGATAGCCCGGCAGGTCACTCTCTTCGATGACCGGGGCGCGGGCGACGATGGTGGCCCGCTCCACGCAGTTCTGCAGTTCGCGGATGTTCCCTGGCCAGCTGTAGCAAGCCATGGCCTGCAGGGCTTGTGGGCTGAAGCCGGTGATGCGCTTGCCGGCGGTGGCCCCCAGGCTGTGGGCGAAGTGGCGGGCCAGTGGGGCGATGTCCTCGACCCGCTCGCGCAGCGCCGGCAAGGGAATGGGAAAGACGTTGAGGCGGTAGTACAGATCCTCGCGGAACTCCTTGTTGGCCACGGCTTCCAGCAGGTTCTTGTTGGTCGCGGCGATCACCCGCACATCGACCTTGCGCTCCCGGGGATCGCCCACCGGCTCGATCACGCGCTCCTGCAGGGCGCGGAGGATCTTGGCCTGCAAGGCCAGGGGCATGTCGCCCACTTCATCGAGAAACAGGGTGCCCTTGTCGGCCTGCTGGAAGCGTCCGACCCGGTCCGCCACGGCGCCGGTGAAGGCGCCCTTGCGGTGGCCGAACATCTCGCTTTCCAGCAAGCCTTCGGGAATGGCCGCGCAATTGACGGCGACAAAGGGTTTGTCCGCGCGATTGCCGTGCTTGTGGATGGCCCGGGCGACCATCTCCTTGCCAGTGCCGCTTTCTCCGGTCAGGAGAATGGTGGCGCTGCTCTCGCGTACCGAGTCCACCGCCTGCAGTACCTGGCGAAAGGCCGGGCTGTCGCCCACCAGGCTGTCGAACTGCTGGTGCTCGTCGAGTTCGGCGCGCATGCGCTGGTTGTCTTTGAGGATGTCGCGAAACTGCAGGGCCTTGCTGACGGTGATGTCTAGCTCGTCGATATCGAAGGGCTTGGCAATGTAGTCGTAAGCGCCGTTGCGCATGGACTGCACGGCGTTCTTCACCGTGCTGTAGGCGGTCATCACGATCACCGGCAGGTTCGGGTAGCGCTGCTTGATTTCCCCCAGCAGTTGGGGCCCGTCCATCCCCGGCATGCGCCAGTCGCTGATCACCAGGTCGATGTCTTCCTGCTCCAGCACCTTGAGGGCATGCAGGCCATTGCCCGCCGTGAACACCTGGATGCCGTTCTGGCTCAGGGCCGAGGACAGCAGGTCGCAGAGTTTGGGTTCGTCATCGACCACCAGCAGGTTATGCGTCATCAGTGTCCTCGTCGTCCTCTTCACCGTTGGCCGGAATGTACAGGCTGAAGGTGGCGCCGGCATCTTTTTCGCTGACGCACTCGATGTGGCCGTCATGGCTTTCCATGATCGAATAGACTTTCGCCAGGCCCAGGCCGGTGCCCGAGGCCTTGGTGGTGACGAATGGGGTGAAAATGCGCTCCAGCATGTCCGGCTCGATGCCCTGGCCGGTATCGCTGACGCTGATGATGGTTTCGTCTTCCTGCTGGGCGATGCCCAGGGTCAGGCGGCCGCCTTCGGGCATGGCGTCGATGGCGTTGAGGATCAGGTTCAGGCAGGCCTGCTTGAGCTGCCGGGCATCGGCGTGGATGGTCGCCCCCGGTGCCTGGTCGTCGATCCGCGCGTCGATATTGTGGGTCGCCAGTTCCGGGGTGCAAAAGCCCAGCAGATCCTCCACCAACGGGCGTACCAGCTGTGTGGCGCGGATCGGGGCGCTGGGCTTGGCGAAGTCGAGGAACTCGGTGATCAGGTCGTTGATCCGGCTGACTTCGCTGATCACGTATTCCAGGTGGCGCTTGTCGTTTTCCGGCAGGTTGGCCCGACGGTGCAGCAACTGCGTCGCGGTCTTGATGATGCCCAACGGATTGCGGATCTCGTGGGCCAGGCCCATGGCCACTTCACCCAGTGCGTGCAGGCGGTCGCGACGGCGCAACTGGCCCTCCAGGTGCTGCAGTTCCCCCAGGCGCTCGCTCATGTGGTTGAAGGTGCTGCTCAGCTCCGCCAGTTCGTCGCCACCGATCACCGGCACCCGTTGCCGGTAGTCGCCGGCGATTACCGCCTGGACACCCTTGGACAGGCCACGCAGCGGCCGCGTCAGGCGTTGCGAGACCAGCCAGCCGACGCACAGCGAGGCTGCCGAGCTGAGGAGGAAGATCAGGATGAACAGGTTGCTCTGGTTGACCAGGCCCACCAGGCTGCTGTGGCGCAGCAGACCGCTGAAAATCACCCCCACCAGGTCGCCGCTGTCGTTGAAGATCGGCCGGTACAGGCCACTGTAGCGGCTGGTGAACTGCTCGGTCGGCTGACGGGTGGCGCGCAGGATGTCTTCAATCTTGTGCGGCACTCGGGGCGGGTGGTCCTCGAAGCGCTGGGTGGCGAAGATCTCCGAGAAGTCATCGGCCTTGGCCAGGTACAGGCGCAGGTCCAGCGAATGCACATCGGCCACGCTGGTGAGGAAGCTGGCGTCCAGGTAGGTGGCGATCAACAGCTGATAGTCGACCCCGTCGAGCTGGGTCTGGAAGGTCGAGACCACCGCCCCGGTGGCCACGCCGCCGACCTGGATGGTCTGCAGCACGGCGTTGGAAGCGGTGCTGATCTGCCCCACCACGTCGTCGGCGGCGGTGGTGAACATCACCTTGTGGTCGCTCTTGCGGATCAGTGCCACCACGTCGATGCCCATGGAGTCGGCAATGTCGGCTGTGAGCTTGTCGTGCTTGGCCGCGTTGCGATCGGTGGGGGGACGGGTATAGCGCAGGAACAACTGGGCGATCCGCGCGTTGTCATGGAGGATCTCGGTGATCTCGTCCTCGACGATCTTGGTGGATTCCTGCAGCCAGATGCGCACGTTGCTGTCGAAGATTTCCGACAGGGTGGTGGCTGCCAGTTCCGCGGCAATCATGGTGGGAATCACACTGACCAGCCAGAACGCCAACACCAGCTTGCGCTGCAGGCTCCAGCGGGAGATGGCGAAGGGGCGGGGCGGGCGACGATCTTTTCTGGTCATGTACTTTCGCTTATTGCAGCAGCCATGGCGGGGTCGGAGCGATCCGGGCGGACAAAGCGTTTTATCACCTTGAGCAGGGCATTGAGCAAGGGATTGCGATGTCGGAAAAACAACATGTTACCGGTGAAACGACAACCCAGGCGCAACTTGCTGGCGTAACCGGCCTGACCACACTCGTACAAGGGAATGCGCTGCTGGATACAGTAGTCGACATTGGCCAGCCAACTGCGCGAGTAGAGGTTGTGTTCGCGACTGAGATTGAGGTCGTGGGCAAAGAACTTGTCGATCAGCCGATGCTGGTCGACGAGCACCAGGTTGAATGCCACCAGTTGGTCGTTGACCCAGTACAGGACGCAGGCGGCGCGATCTCCCAGTTGCTCGAGGGTGCCGGTGAAATAGTCCGCCGGCAGGCGTTCGAACTGCAGGTCGCTGCGATTCAGGGTCGCCTCGTACAGGCGCATGATGTCCGGCAGCACGTCGTCGATCCGCTGGCGCCATTCGATGCGCGGTCCTGGGGCGCGCAGCTTGCGCCGCAGGTCCTTGCGGGTGGATTTGCCCAGGGTGCCCAGATACGCATCGATCGAGGCGAAGGGCACCGGGAGTATTGCGCTGGGCAGGCTCGGCATGGCCTGCAGGCCGGCGGCCAGGCAACTGGCGGCCCATTGCGGGTCGTTGCTGGGCGCGTCCTTGACCGCCATCAGGCCGATGCCGAAGCTGTCGGCATCGCGCCGTGCCAGCTGCAGCAATTGTTCCAGCAGGGCCTGCCGGCGCTGGGGTGGAACATGGCTGGCGGTGCCGGCATGGCACTGTTCGGCCACCGGCGAGCCGATGGCGTAAAGGCGCAGTTGCAGGACCCCGGGCCACTGGCGTTCCAGGCGTTCGGTGAAGCGTTTGGCCAGGCCCGAAACCGTGGTGTCGAGCCGATACTGAGTGGTGAAGGCCGGGGCCACCGCGACCAGGGTCGAGCCTTCGTAAAGTGCCAGGTAGCGCCACTGAAAGTCGGCGATGGCGGCTTTTTCCACGGCCAGGTAGTAGTCCCAATCCTCCAGGGCCTCTGGGAAACAGTCATTCCAGGCGCTGCGTTCAATGGCCTGGATGGTGGAATAGGCTTGGGCGGTAATCACGTCTCTTCCTTAAGTCATGCCAGCTGTCGGTAGTCTTCGCGCACCGCAGGTGCAACCACTCGCTGCTGGATGAAGTCCGCGCTCAACTCGATCACCCGCTGGTATTGCAGGTCCACGGTGATCATGTGATAGCAGTTGTCGAGGAGAATCTTGGTCACCGGGCCGCCGAGCTTGCGCTCCACGTAGTCGGCGTTCCAGGGACTGGTGATGTCGTCCTCGCTGGAGTGCAGCACCAGGGCCGGGGTCATGATCGAAGGCATGCGTTTCTTGACCACGGCGTTCATCCGATGCAACTCGCGCACCGTCACGCCCTCCATGGTCAGGAGTCCGGCATTGCTGCTTTCGCCGGCCTTCATCTGTTTCTCGACAATGGCCCGCAGGCGTTCGTTCTTGATGCCGTAGGGCGGTTTTTCCTCGAAGCGGCAGATGTGCACGCCGAAGGGGATCTTCATCAGCAACGGGGTGAGGAACGCCAGCTTGTTGATGCTCCAACCGTCGTACTTGAGGGTTGTGGAATACATCAGCAGGCCGCTGATCTGCCCCGGATGTTCGGACGCCAGGTACATGGACATCACTGCGCCCATGGACAGGCCGCCGACGAACACTTGCTCGTGACGCTGCTGCACGCCGACAAAGGTCTTGCGCACGCCCTCGTACCAGTCCTGCCAGCCGGTGGCCTGCAGGTCGCTGTTGTCCCCGCAGTGCCCGGGCAGGGTCGGTACGTACACCGTGCACGTACCGTCCTTGACCAGGCCCTGGGCCACCCGACGGAGTTCCGTCGGGGTGCCGGTCAGGCCGTGGATCAACAAGACCCCGACCGGACCCGTGCCGAGAACGAAGCCGGCGTCGCCTTCGCCCAGATCGATCTCAGCGGCGCTCATCGCTTCATGGCCCGATCCAGCAGGCGGTCCAGCAGCGCGATGCCCAGGTCGATTTCCGCGTAGCTGATTTCCAGCGACGGGGCCAGGGTGATGACGTTCTTGTAGTAGCCGCCCACATCGAGGATCAGGCCCAGGCGCTGGCCGTCGATTTCGATGTCGCCCTTCATGCCTTCCTCGACCATGAAGTCCAGGGTCGCCTTGTCCGGAGTGAAGCCGTCAGTGGTGCAGATTTCGCAGCGCAGGGCCAGGCCCAGGCCGTCGACGTCGCCGATGATCGGGTAGCGCTTCTGCAGGTCTTGCAGGCCGGCCAGGAAGTATTTGCCCTTTTCCATGACCATCGCGCCGTAGTCGATCTCGCTGGTCATCTTGAACATTTCCAGGCCCACCGCAGTACCCAGCGGGTTGGAGGCGAAGGTGGAGTGAGTCGATCCCGGTGGGAACACGCCCGGGTTGATCAGCTCTTCACGGGCCCAGATACCGCCCAGCGGGTTGAGGCCGTTGGTCAGTGCCTTGCCGAACACGATCACGTCGGGTTTGACGTCGAAGTGCTCGATGGACCACAGCTTGCCGGTGCGGTAGAAGCCCATCTGGATTTCGTCCACCACCATCAGGATGCCGTGCTGGTCCAGCACATGCTTGAGCTCGCTGTAGAAGTTCATGGGCGGGATCACGTAGCCACCGGTGCCCTGGATCGGCTCGACGTAGAAGGCCGCGTATTCGCTTTGGCCGACTTTCGGGTCCCAGACGCCGTTGTATTCAGTCTCGAACAGGCGGGCGAACTGCTGCACGCAGTGGCTGCCGTATTCTTCCTTGGTCATGCCCTTGGGGCCGCGGAAGTGGTACGGGAACGGAATGAACTGCGCGCGCTCGCCGAAGTGGCCGTAGCGGCGACGGTAGCGGTAGCTGGAGGTGATCGACGAAGCGCCCAGGGTGCGACCGTGGTAGCCGCCTTCGAAGGCGAACATCAGGCTCTTGCCGTTGGTGGCGTTACGCACCACTTTCAGCGAGTCTTCCACCGACTGCGAACCGCCGACGTTGAAGTGCACGCGACCGTCGAGGCCGAACTTCTTCTTGGCGTCCACGGCAATCATTTCCGACAGTTCGATCTTGCCTTTGTGCAGGTACTGGCTGGCAATCTGCGGCAGGGTATCGATCTGTTGCTTGAGGGCATTGTTCAGGCGCGGGTTGGCGTAGCCGAAGTTCACCGCCGAGTACCACATCTGCAGGTCGAGGTAGGCCTGGTCGCTGGTGTCCCAGACGTAGGAACCTTCGCAGCGGCTGAAGATACGAGGGGGTTCGATGTAGTGAACGGTATCGCCGTAGGAGCAGTACTTGGCTTCTTTTTCCAGAAGGATCTGGTCTTCTGGGGTAGCGATGCGGATATCAGACATGGTGGAAGAGTTCCTGGGTTTCAAGGGAGAAATTGGTCGCGTTGGCCGCGTTGTTCGGCAGTTTTGCCAACAGCGCCGGCAGTTCGGCGAAGGAGTCGAACCGAGCGTGAGGAATCTTGTTGCGTTCGCAGTAGTCGGCCAGGCGATCCTTGGCGAAGACGAAGTCGGCGGTGGAGGCCACGCACATGTCCGACTGGCCATCACCGATCACCAGCACGCGTTTGCCCCGTGGGGTGGATTTGCACTTGCAGTTGCCGGAGGCGGCGCGGCAGGCGTCGCTGGCGTAGGGAAAGTCGATGCGCCAGCTGTTGTGGTCGACCTGGCGCAGGCGGTTGGCGAGGATCGGCAGCAGGGTCACGTAGTTGCGTGCCAGGATGCGGGCGATGCCTTGCTCGATGCCGTCACTGACCACTTCAATGGAAGCGCCCAGGCCGATCACGTGATCGACGAAGTCGGGGAAGTCCGGGTCGATTTCGACACTGTCGAAGTAGCCCAGCAGTTCGGCGGGCGAAGCCTTGACCAGGGCCAGTTGGCGGCTGAGGCATTCTCGGGAGCCGATGTGACCGTCCAGCCATTCCTGCTCTATGCCTTCCCAGCTCGGGTCGGCGAAGCGTTGGAGAACGTTATCGATCACGTCGGCGCGGGAGATGGTCCCGTCGAAGTCACATACGATATGCCAGTGCATCATCTGCTGTTACCTGTTGAATAAGAGCGCTGTTTGCGCTTGCGGCAGGGGTACAGCAGGGACTGTGCCAAGTTGCAAAAACCCAGCAGGGCTGGGGCTCTGGCGAGGGTGGCGGGAGATTTGTAGGGTTCTTGCTACAATTTTTGTAGGTTGCTACAAACAACATCAGTGCTTGCGCCCGAGGGGCGCTCTGATGATTGATGCGCGCATGTTCAGACAAGGAAACTCATTCATGCCCCGGCTTTCTTCCCCCGCTTTACTCGCCGGCTTGCTGTCGCTGACCGTTGCCTGTGGTGCCTTTGCCGATTCCGACATCACTGGCGAACTGGGCCTGGGCGTCGGCTATCAACCCCATGACCCCACGGGCAGCAGCTATGACACCGTGCCGTTGCCATACCTGGACCTGGACTGGGGCGACGTCAGCCTGAGTACCGACGACGGCCTGACCTGGGATGCGTTCAAGGGCAATGGTTTCAGCGCCGGCCCCTATATCAACTACCTGCAGGGACGTAACGCCGACGGCGACCTGCGCGGCTTGCGGGACGTGCGCGACATGGCCGATGTCGGGGCTTTCGTGCAATACGCCCCTGACGACTTCTGGCGGGTGTTCGCCGCCGTGGGCCAGGCCGTCGGCGGTGCCGGTGGCCAGGGCGGCATGCTGGGCAAGGTCGGAGGCGAGATCGGCTACCCCTTGGGCATGGGCATCATCGGCAGCAATAACCTGACCCTGCACTTTGCCGACGCCCGTCAGAGTCAGACCTTCTATGGCGTCAACGCCAAGGAAGCCCTGGCTTCGGGTATCGATCGCTACAGTGCCGGCGGCGGCCTGCAGAACTTCAGCCTGAGCCAGAACATCCAGGTGCCACTGGGCAACAACTGGTCGCTGGTGGCCAGCGCCAGTTGGATCCGCCTGGTCAACTCCGCGGCGGACAGCTCCATCGTTCGCCAGCGGGGCGAGGTCAACCAGGGCCAGGTGCAGACCGCCATCAGCTACAAGTTCTGAGGCACACTGCCGCAGGCCGCAACCCGGCCTGCGGCGCTTCCAGGGAAAACTGGTCTGGCCTTTGCAATGACGGCCATGTACTCAATTTCTCAGGAAGTTTTTCATGGCTCGACCTGCCTACCGTCTACTGGCCTATTCCCTTTGGGACCTGATTCCGATTGTCATGGCCGTGGCGCATTTCGCCTTCGTCCTGTGGCTGGTGCTGGATTTCCACGCCCTGTCCTGGTGGTTCATCGCCCCGGCAGCCCTGCTGTATTCAGTCAGCCTGTCGTGGAGCATCAACAGCATTTCCCACAACCAGATCCACAACGCCTATTTCACCCCCGGGTGGATGAACCGTGCCTTCGATCTGCTGCTGTCGGTGACCATAGGTTTCTCCCAGACCCTGTACCGCGACATTCACAACCGTCATCACCGGGGCAACTCCGATCTGCCAGACGCCCACGGCAAGACCGTGGACCCGCTATCGATCTACCTGCATGGCAAGAATGGCCAGCCGGACAATCCCTGGGCCTACACTTTTTTGAGCTTTTTTCGCGACGATCCCAAGGAGATCTATCAGGAAATGCAGCGCAAACGGCCTGACGATGCACGTTGGGTAAAAGTGGAGATCGGCGTCACAGTGGCGTTCTACCTGGCCCTGGCCCTGTATGACTGGCATGCGGTGCTGGTACTGCTGCCGTTCTGGTACCTGGGGCAGTCGCTGTCGTCGCTCAATGGCTACTACGAGCATCTGGGGGGCAATCCGGACCTGCCGATTGCCTGGGGCGTGAGTTCCTATAGCCCGCTGTACAACCTGATCTGGATGAACAACGGTTATCACGCCGAGCACCATTACCGGCCGAAAATGCATTGGACCAAGGTCAAGGCCTTCCACCGCGAGATCCGCGAACAGCAGCGGGCGGCGGGGGTGAAAGTGATATCCGTATCCCACGGCCTGGGATTCCTGGTTGCCCACCGCAAGGCCTAAACCCCGTGGCTGTAGGAGCTGGCTTGCCAGCGAAGGGGCCGGCAAGATCGCCTTCGCCGGCTAGCTGGCTCCTACACAACATCCCTTCGCTTTAGCAAAGAGGCCCTCAGGCCTCTTCTCCCTCCGCCAAGAGGGCAATCCCGCCAATGATCACCAAGACCCCGACCCAGTGCAGCAGGCTGATCTGTTCGCCCAGGCCCAGCCAGGAGCCCAGCAGCACCACGACAAAGACCAGGGAACTCAAGGGGAAGGCCAGGGACAGGCTGCTACGACGCAATATCAGCATCCACACGAAAAATGCGCCGATATAGCAGGCAATTGCCAGCAAAACGCCAGGATTGACCGCTACCGCCGCCAGCCATTGCAGGTTGAAATCCATCTGCCCCAATTGGTCGCCGCCGACCTTGGTGGCGATCTGGCCGGCGCTCTCGAAGCCGATCAGCAGGGCCCAGAGCACGATGGTGCCCAGACGCTCGTGCAGCCAGCCGTGGGAGGTGTTCGAACTCATGAAACGTTTCCTTCTATTCGTTGAATAAGGCTCAGGTACTGGCCACGCAAACCAGCATCACCCCGGCGGTGATCACCAGCGTACCCATCCAGCGCCGCCGGCTGACGGTCTCGCCCAGCACCACCTTGCCCGCCAGTACCACGCCGCAATAGGCCAGGGCCGCAGCCGGAAACAGCAGGCTCAGAGGGGCCCGGGACAGGGCTTCGAGCCAGACGAAAAACTCGATCACATAGGCCCCGATACCGCACCACAGCAGAGGGGCATTGAACACCTGGCCCCAGAAGGCATTCAGGCGAAAGCCGCCTTCCAGCTCCGGCAGGCGGTCCAGACCGAGCTTGAAACAAAGCTGGCCGATGACGTCCAGGACAATGGAAAAGGCGACTAACAGAACAACGGTCAAGGTCACGGGAACAGCTCCTCGAACAGCGAGATCAGGGCTTCATTGGTTACTGAGTTGCGCAGCAGGTCGTCCTGGCTCCAGCGTTCGGCCGGAGGTTGATCGGACTTGGCTTCCCAGCGCTTGAAGGCATTGCTGAAGGCCGGCTTGGCGAACTCGCCGCAGACATCGATGCCCAGGACCCGCTTGCGCGCCGCCAGCTCGCGCAGCGCCTGCAGCAAGTGGGTCAGGCGCATGCCGCCCTGGTCCCAGTTGGTGGCGGCGTCCTCGCTGGCCAGCACGTCCTTGTCGATGGTGATCCATATCGCCTCGGTGGGCAGGCTATCAATCATCTGGGTCAGGAAGGCTTGCCAGTCCAGGTCCGCCAGGTTGCGCCAGTGCAGGTGGTTTTCCTGTTGCTGGTGCCCGGCACCGTCACCGACCCGGCCCCAGACCTTGGACGGCGCATGTTGCCAGGGAAACAGCTGCAGCTTGCCGTGCTTCAGGGCGCCGAGGTTGCCGCCCCGCAGTTGCGGGTTGTGCAGGTCTTCACTGCAGGGGCCCAGGGTGACGATGCGCTGGATATTCGGCAGCTTCAGTGCCCGGTTGACCCAGGAACCGCAGTGTCGGCGGGGGGCGAAGCGTACCCAGTCCGGGTGATTGTCGAAGTGGATCAGGCTGACCGGCTCGGGCAGATCGCTGAGAAAGGCCGGGGTCAGGTGGTGATAGTCGCCGGAGCCGACAAAGAAGATTTCCGGTTGCGGGCCGCTGTGCCGGGGGCGTTGGCCCAGGCGCTCGCGGAAATGACGGTAGGTGCGTTCGGTGGACCAGAGTCGCAGCTTGGGGCCCAGGTCCAGCAGGTCCAGGCGTCGCGCCTGGCCGCTTTTCAGGCGCCGCACTATGGGCTCCTGGGCGGTCAGGCTGTGGTCGAGATCTAAGATGTTCAAGGTGTTCTTTACCCATGGCAGCGCCCTCCATAAAACTGCGTGATCAGGCTGAAACGCAGGCTGGGCGGGCTTTACAGGGTAAATGCAAGGGTCGGGCCAGCCCCGCTCCCGCAGGCGCCGGCTTGCCGGCGAAGAAGACGTCGGCCGGTTCGCGAGCAAGCTCGCTCCTACGGGAGTGGAGGGGACTCAGGCGTGGAGGCGCACCCAGACGCTGACCAGGATCGTCGCGGCTATCAGCCAAGCCACGGCAGCCACTGCCAGGGACGCTTCCAGGCGCAGGCGGTCGACCATCACATAGAGTGTCGCCAGGTAGACGAAGTAGGGAATGATCGACCACATGCCGAACAGGATGGTGGTCTTCAGGTCATCGAGGGAACGGCCCTTGCCGACGATGTAGTGGGCAATCAGGGCAAAGGTCGGGAACAGCGGCACCAGGCCGGCGATGTAGTAGTTCCGGGTCTTGGCCAGGGCCGCCAGAATCACCACCACCGCCGCGCCCAGGGCGGCCTTCAACAATAGATCCATAACGGGTGCGCCTCGGGTCAGTGGCTCAGGCCGTACTTCTTGACCTTGTCGAACAGCGTGGTCTTGGCCATGCCCAGTTCCTGGCTGGCCTGGGTCAGGTTGCCGCCGCTGCGCTGCAAGGCATCGTTCAACAGGTTGCGTTCAAAGGCTTCCACCGCTTCGGCGAAACCCAGGCCCTGGGCACTGCTGCTGCCGGACTTCTTGAACGCCGGCAGGCCGAGGGCAAAGCGTTCGGCGACGTTGCGCAGCTCGCGCACGTTGCCCGGCCAGTCGTGGCTCATGAGGGTCGACAGGGTCTGGTTGTCCAGCTCTGGTACGGCGCGGTCGAAACGCAGGGACGACTGCTGCAGGAAGTGCTCGAACAGTTGCAGGATGTCCTCGCGGCGCTCGCGCAGGGGCGGGAGTTCCAGGGTCACTACGTTGAGGCGGTAATACAGGTCGCTGCGAAATTCCTTGGCCCGGCTCAGTTCGTCCAGGTCCGATTTGGTGGCCGCGATCACCCGGCAATCCACGGCCACGCTCTGGTTCGAACCGAGGCGCTCCAGGGTCCGCTCCTGCAGTACTCGCAGCAGTTTGATCTGCAGATTGATCGGCATGCTTTCTACTTCATCGAGGAACAGCGTGCCCTGGTGGGCGTGCTCGATCTTGCCGATACGACGTTTGCCGGCCCCGGTGAAGGCGTTGGCCTCATGGCCGAAGATTTCGCTTTCGAACAGATTTTCCGGCAGGCCGCCGCAGTTCAGGGCGACGAACTGTTGCTGGTGGCGGCGGCTGAAGTCGTGCAGGCAACGGGCAACCAGTTCCTTGCCGGTACCGGTTTCGCCCTCGATCAGCACGTTGGCCGAAGTGTCGGCGACATTGGCGATCAACTCCCGCAGATTTTGCATGGCCGGCGAGCGGCCGATGATCCGCCCTTCCAGGGAGCTGCGTTCGGCCAACTGGCGGCGCAGGGAAGTCACTTCCCGGGCCAGTCCCCGTTGTTCCAGGGCGCGGCGGGCCACGTCCACCAGACGTTCGGGAGAGAAGGGTTTCTCCATGAAGTCGTAGGCGCCTTTCTGCATCGCCCCCACGGCCATGGAAATATCACCGTGACCGGTGATCAGCACCACCGGCAGGCTGCGATCCCGGGCCTTGAGTTGGGTCAGCAGTTCCAGGCCATCGATGCCCGGCAGGCGGATATCACTGACCACGATGCCGGGAAAGTTCTCCCCGACCTGGGCCAGGGCTTCTTCGGCGCTGCCCACGCCAATGCAGGGAATGTCTTCCAGGGCCAGGGCCTGTTGGCAACCCAGCAGGACATGGGGGTCGTCTTCGACGATCAGCACGGTCAGCTCGTTGTTCATATCGGCTCGGCTTGATTGGGGCTTGCCAGGGGCAAGCTGAGGACAAAGGCGGTGCCGCCGCTTGCCGGATGTTCCACCCCCAGGTTGCCGCCGGTGGCGGCGGCGAGGCTGGCGGACAGGGTCAGGCCCAGGCCCAGGCCCTGTTCGCCGGGTTTGGTGGTGAAGAAGGGTTCGAACAGATGCTTGCGCGCTTCGGCATCAATGCCGTGGCCGTTGTCGCGTACCCGCAGACGATACTTGCCGTCGCCGGGCTCGCCTTCCAGCCACAGTTCCGGCGCCGGTTGTGCCTGCATGGCGTCCAGGGCGTTGCCGATCAGGTTGACCAGAATCTGTTCCAGGCGGGTCTGGTCGATCTGCAGGGTCTGCTCGGTGAAGGCCCGGTGCAATAGCAGGGGCAAGGGTTCGATGCGTGCGTTGAGGAGTTGCAGGGCGGCGTCCACGGCCTTGTCGAGGCTGGCCTGGCCCTGGTCGTCGCCGCGGCGGGCGAAAGAGCGCAGGCTGGCGGTGATGCGGCCCATGCGATCAATCAATTCGTTGATGGTCTTGAGGTTGGCGCTGGCAGTGTCCAGGGCGCCGCGCTCAAGGAAACGCACGGTGTTGCCGGAGAGGGTACGCAACGCTGCCAGGGGCTGGTTGAGTTCGTGGGCGATGCTGGTGGACATCTGGCCGATGGCCGCCAGCTTGCCGGCCTGGACCAGTTCGTCCTGGGCTCGGCGCAGGGTTTCTTCGGCCTGGCGGCGTTCGCGGATCTGCCCCTTGAGACGCTCGTTGCTGGCCCGCAGGTCGGCGGTGCGTTCGGTGATCCGTCGTTCCAGCTGGCTGTTGGCTTCCTGCAGGGCTTCTCGGGCGGCCAGGCGGGTGGCGATGACCTTGCGCCGTTCATTCCAGGCGATCAGCAGGAAGGCCACCAAGGCAAAGGCCACGGCCACCAGGATGCCTTGGTTGATGGCTTCCCGGCGCAGGTCCTGCAGGGGCGTAAGCAGGGTGAAGTTCCACGGGGTGTCGCTCAGCGGCCGGGTCTGGGACAGGTAGCTGATGGCCTTGTCGTCGGACACCAGTTCGGTGTTGGCGGGAAAAGTCAGCTTCTCCACACCTTCGGCCAGGCGTTCTCGGGCCAGGGGTTCCAGTTCGTTGAGGGGGAACCAGTAGTACTGCAGGCTGCGGGCCAGGCGTTCCTTGGTGTCGTCGCTCAGGGGACGAACCGACTTCAGGCGCCGCGCCGGGTCGCTGGAGAGGATGATGATGCCGTTCTCGTCACTGACGAAGGCTTCCAGGCGGGCCCGCTGCCAGCGTTCCTCCAGGGCCTCCAGGCGCACTTTGACGACCGCCACGCCGATGATCTTGCCTTGTTCTTCCAGGCCGTGGGCCAGGTAGTAGCCGGGCTCGCCGTTGGTGCTGCCGATGCCGTAGAAACGTCCGGGCTGGCCACGTACGGCGTTCTGGTAGTAGGCGCGGAAGGACAGGTCTTCACCCAGGTAGCTGTCGACATCGCGCCAGTTGCTGGTGGCCAGTACCCGGCCGGTGGTGTCCATGACATAGATGGCCCGGCTGCGGCTGCGGCGATTAAGGCCTTCGAGGTATTGGTTGACGGTTTGCCGGTGCTCCGGCGAGGGATCGGCCAGCAGTCTGGAGACACTGGATTCCAGCTCCAAGAGGCTGGGCAGATAGGTGTATTTGCTGATCTCGCTTTCTACGGCGCGGGCGTGCAGTTCCAGCTGGCGTTCGCCATTTTCACTGAGGCTGCGAATGCCGTTGTGCTCGCTGATCCAGAAGCCGACGTAGCCCAGGCCGATCATCAGCAAGATGACCAGGGGCGGTAGAAACAGGTGACGGATCAGACGGGGTTTCACGGCGAGTGATGGCGGCGCGGCGCGATAGAGAGTGGGGTCGCATTTCATCACAGATGCCTTGGGTCAACCACTGCGCAGTGTCTGTAGGAGCCGGCTTGCCGGCGATAAGGGCGGCGCTGACGATAGGGGAGTCAGATGCCGTCCCATCGCAGGCACGCCGGCGCCTACAGGAACGCGGGTTTTAGTGCTGCAGGATCTTCTCGAGGAAGTGCTGGGCACGTTCGGAGCGGGCGCTGATATCGCCGAAGAACTCTTCTTTCTGGCAGTCTTCGATGATCTGGCCCTTGTCCATGAAGATCACCCGGTTCGCCACTTTGCGGGCAAAGCCCATTTCGTGGGTCACGCACATCATGGTCATGCCTTCCTGGGCCAGTTGCACCATCACGTCCAGCACCTCGTTGACCATTTCCGGGTCCAGGGCCGAAGTGGGTTCGTCAAACAGCATGACGATCGGGTCCATGGCCAGGGCGCGGGCAATGGCCACACGCTGTTGCTGGCCGCCGGAAAGCTGGCC
The DNA here is from genome assembly GCF_058744285.1 of Pseudomonas sp. E1BtOHC1. NCBI lineage: Bacteria > Pseudomonadati > Pseudomonadota > Gammaproteobacteria > Pseudomonadales > Pseudomonadaceae > Pseudomonas > Pseudomonas sp. E1BtOHC1. The sequence goes on along the minus strand of NZ_CP196023.1, from coordinate 6,394,746 downwards.
CGGGTGCTTGTGGGCATGGGCGGCGAGGCCGACGCGATCCAGCAGTTGCAGGCCTTTCTTGGTGGCCTCTTCCTTGCTGCGGCCCAGGACCTTGATCTGCGCGATGGTCAGGTTTTCGGTGATGGTCAGGTGCGGGAACAGCTCGAAATGCTGGAACACCATGCCCACGCGAGAACGCAGTTTCGGCAGGTTGGTCTTCGGGTCGGCGATGGAGGTGCCATCGACCACGATGTCGCCTTTCTGGAAGGGTTCCAGGGCGTTGACGCATTTGATCAGGGTGGACTTGCCCGAGCCGGACGGCCCGCAGACCACCACCACTTCACCTTTCTTGACCTCGGTGCTGCAATCAGTCAGCACCTGGAAGTCCCCATACCACTTGTTGATGTTCTTGATAGAGATCATACGGCGAACCTTTTTTGCAGACGCTTGACCAGCAGCGAGGCGGCAAAGCTGATTGTGAAATACACCAGACCGGCAACGATCAGGAATTCATTGGAGCGGCCGATGATGTCGCCGCTGGAGCGCGAGGCGTTGAGGAAGTCCACCAGGCCCACGGTGTACACCAGGGAGGTGTCCTGGAACAGGATGATGCTCTGCTGCAGCAGCAGCGGGGTCATCTTGCGGAACGCCTGGGGCAGGATGATCAGGCGCATGGTCTGGCCGTAGCTCATGCCCAGTGCCTGGGCAGCGCCCATCTGGCCCTTGGGAATGGACTGCACGCCGGCACGGACGATTTCGCAGAAGTACGCCGCTTCGAACATCATGAAGGCCACGATGCAGGAGGTGAACGCACCGATCGGGGTGTCTTCGCCGGTGATCCAGCGCAGCACGAACGGCACCGCCAGGTAGAACCAGGTGATCACCAGCAGCAGCGGAATCGAGCGGAAGTAGTTGACGTAGGCACCGGCCAGGTTCGACAGCAGCTTGTTGTGGGACAAGCGCATCAGTGCCAGCAAGGTACCGAGGACGATCCCGCCGACCACGCCCATGACCATCAGCTTGAGGGTCATCAGCATGCCGTTCCACAGGCCGGGAATGGCCGGGATGATGCCCGAGAAGTCGAATTCCATTATTTACCTCCCACGGAGATCAGGCCGGGGACCGATACTTTTTTCTCTACCAGGCGCATCAGCAGCATCAGGCTCATGTTCAAGGTGAAGTAGATCAGGGTAGCCAGGGTGAAGGCTTCGAACAGGTTGGCCGAGAACTCGGCGGTCTGTTTGGTCTGGGCCAGCAGTTCCATCAAGCCGATCAGGGACGCCACGGAGGAGTTCTTGAAGACGTTGAGAAACTCTGAGGTGAGCGGCGGAATGATGATCCGGTAGGCCTGGGGCAGCAGCACGTTCCAGTAGATCTGCGGCAGCGAGAAGCCCATGGCACGAGCGGCGGATTCCTGGCCGCGTGGCAGCGCCTGGATGCCGGTACGAACCTGTTCGCAAACCCGCGCGGCGGTGAACAGGCCCAGGCACACGACAACGCTCAGGTAGGCCGAGGTGGTCGGGTTGAGGTCTTGCTTGTACCACTCCTGGAGGTTGGCCGGCAGCAGGTCCGGTACCAGGAAGTACCAGATGAACAGCTGCACCAGCAGCGGCACGTTACGGAAGATCTCCACGTAGACCGTGGCGATGCCCGACACCAGACGGTTCGGCACGGTGCGCATGACACCCAGGATCGAACCCAGCAGCAGCGCGATGATCCAGGCCACCACGGCGATGGCGATGGTCCAGCCCAAACCGGTGATGAACCAGTCGAGATAGGTCTCGCTGCCCACGCCGGTGGACTTGAAGAACACGCCCCAGTCCCAGTTGTAATTCATTAGGGTTACCCCTCAGATCGTTCGATGTACAAGCACCCGCCTGGGGACGTCCGTTCCCGCCTGATCATGACGATCAGGCACACACGATCGGCTCGACAACCACCGGTTCGAGTGTTTCCAAAAAAATGCCAGCAGGTAGTGACAGACTCCTGAAAGGGCAGGGCCCCTTCAGGAGATAAGGTTAGTCAGGAATCAGGACTTTTTGTCGTCAGCCGCTTTGTCGGTCGGGTTGGCGATCAGGGCCTTGAGCTCGTCGCTCATCGGGAACATCAGGTTCAGGCCTTTTGGTGGGATCGGCGATTGGAACCACTTGTCGTAGATCTTGTTGATTTCGCCCGATTTGTAGGTGGCGACGATGGCGTCATCCACGGCTTTCTTGAACGGGGCATCGCCCTTGCGCACCATGCAGCCATAGATTTCGTAGGACTGAGGAGTACCGGTCACGGCCCAGTCGGCAGGTTTCTTGGCCTTGGCCATTTCACCGGCCAGTAGCGCGTCGTCCATCATGAACGCAACGGCGCGGCCCGATTCCAGCATCTGGAACGACTCACCGTGGTCCTTGGCGGAAATCACGTTCATGCCCATCTGCTTGTCGGCGTTCATCGCCTTGAGGATGCGCTCGGAAGTGGTGCCGGCGGTGGTCACTACGTTCTTGCCTTTGAGGTCAGCGAAATCCTTGTAGGTCGAGTCCTTTTTGGACAGCAGACGGGTACCGATTTCGAAGATGCCGACGGAGAAGTCGACCTGTTGCTGACGTTCGACGTTGTTGGTGGTGGAACCACACTCGACGTCTACGGTGCCGTTCTGCACCAGTGGGATACGGGTCTGGGAGGTGACCAGGTTGTACTTGACCTTGAGGTCAGGCATGTCGAGGTCTTTCTTGATCGCTTCGACGATTTTCAGCTGGATGTCGTGGGAGTAGCCCACTGGCACGCCGGAAGCGTCAGCGATGTAGGAAAACGGGATGGAAGCGTCGCGATGTCCGAGGGTGATGGTGCCGGACTCTTTGATTTTCTTCAGTGTGCCGGTGAGCTCGGCAGCGAAAACTGGAGTGCTAATCAGAGCGGCAGCGATAGCTGCGCCCAACAGATGGGGAACGATGCGCATCAATATTTCCTCGACATTTGTTTTTTTTATGAAGCCAGTTCGACGGCTCTTTTATACAGCGAATGCCTTGACGGCTCCTGTTGTGTTGGCACGACAGGCATTCGTCGCACAGTGTAGAGCATGAGTCGTGCCAGACCCATTGATCATGGTCAAGGCCTTGATTTCAAAGGGTATTAAATATTTATTGCGAAGTTTTTTGCAGCAGATTATCCGGTTATCCGAATCCTCTTCGGGGTTGCGTTCGGAAAACCGAATGCGCGTCCGACACCTGTAGGAGCCGGCTTGCCGGCGAAACGTTCAATGCGTCGCCCATAAAAAAGCCCCTGAACCTTAGGGTGCAGGGGCTTTGTCTATCCGAGCTACTCAGGCTGCCTTGATCTTGCCGCGGTTGTGCTCGACCTTCTGTAAGTAGTCTTCCAGCTGTTGCTGTTGCGCCGCCGTGGTGAACAGGCCGAGCTTGCTCCGGCGCCAGAGGATGTCCTGGGCCTTCAGTGCCCATTCCTCTGCACACAGGTAATCCACTTCACGGGTATAGAGTCCGCCACCCAGGTGTTCGCCCAGGTCGCTGAGGCTGTGTACGCCCTCCAGCAGGCGCCAGGTGCGGCTGCCGTAGGTGGTGGCCCAGCGGCGCGCGATCTGGCTGGGCACCCAGTCGAACTTCTTGCGGATGGCTTCTGCCAGGGCCTGTGGCGTGCTCATGTTCTCGCCGCCGGGCAGGGTGGCTGTGGCGGTCCAGCTGGGCTTGGCCTGTCTGAAGTAGGGCGCCAGTTGCGCCATGGCTGATTCCGCCAGCTTGCGATAGGTGGTCAGCTTGCCGCCGAACACGGACAGCAGCGGAGCCTCGTCACCCGTGGCGGACAGGGCCAGGGTGTAGTCGCGAGTCACCGCCGAAGGGTTATCGGATTCGTCGTTGCACAGCGGGCGAACCCCGGAATAGCTGTGCTGGATGTCGCTGCGGCTCAGTTGCTTCTTGAAGTGCGCATTGACCACTTGCAGCAGGTAATCGGTTTCTGCTTCGGTAATCGCCACCTTGGCCGGATCGCCGGTGTATTCCCGGTCGGTAGTGCCGATCAGAGTGAACTGGTCGAGGTAGGGGATGGTGAAGACGATGCGCTGGTCTTCGTTCTGCAGAATGTGCGCGTGTTCGCCTTCGTACAGCTTGGGCACTATCAGATGGCTGCCCTGGATCAGGCGGATGCCGTAAGGCGATTCCAGCTTCAGATCATCCTTGATGAATTTGGCGACCCAGGGTCCTGCAGCGTTTACCAGGGCTTTGGCGGTGATGGAGAACAGGCTGCCGTCGGCACGCTCCAGATCCAGTTGCCACAGGCCCTTGCTGCGCCGGGCGCTGACGCAACGGGTCTGGGTATGTACGTGGGCGCCGTGCTCGCGGGCGGCCATGGCATTGAGTACCACCAGGCGCGCATCGTCGACCCAGCAATCGGAGTATTCGAAGCCTTTGGTGATCTCGGCCTTCAGGGCGCTGTCAGCGCCGAACTTCAGGCTGCGAGAGCCTGCGAGCTTTTCCCGCTTGCCCAGGTGGTCATACAGGAACAGGCCGGCGCGAATCATCCAGGCCGGGCGCAGGTGCGGCCGATGTGGCAGGACAAAACGCATGGGCTTGACGATGTGCGGGGCCTTGGCGAGCAGCACTTCACGTTCGGCCAGGGCTTCGCGCACCAGACGGAACTCGTAATGTTCGAGGTAGCGCAGGCCGCCGTGGATCAGCTTGCTGCTGGCCGAGGAGGTATGGCTGGCCAGATCGTCTTTTTCGCAAAGGAACACGGACAAGCCGCGACCTGCCGCATCCGCGGCAATTCCAACACCATTGATCCCACCGCCGATGACGGCGATATCGTAAACCTCGGAAAGAGGGCGCGCGGGCAAGGTAGAAGTGGGCATCGACAGGCCTCGTGTTGCTTGGATATTTGAATTCGAACATTAATGTTCATTTTCGAAAATACTAGCGCATAAAGATGAACGCATCCAGCGCGCCTCGATTGAAAAAACTGATCGAAGCAGGGCTAAAGGAAAGTTTTCGAACATTATCGAGGATTAACTGTAGCCGCTGATGTTGCTTTGGGCTGTAGGGTGGGGATCGGCCGCGGCGATTTCGAAAGCGATGAGGCGTCGAGGCTCGTCGTTCGAGTGCGGCCGGATCCGCAGGGTAGGGGGGGGTCAGACCACTTCGAGACGGATCTTGTGTTGGTTGAGCAGTTGGCTCAGGGCCGGTACCGGTTGCTGGTCGGTGACCAGGCAGTCGATCAGGCTGATGGGGCCGAGGCGGATCATGGCGTTGCGCCCGAACTTGCTGGAGTCGGCGGCGAGGATCACTTGTCGGGCGTTGGCGATGATCGCCTGGGATACCCGCACTTCCTGATAGTCGAAGTCCAGCAGGCTGCCGTCCTCGTCGATGCCACTGATGCCCACCAGGGCGAAATCCACCTTGAACTGGTTGATGAAGTCGACACTGGCCTGGCCGACCACGCCGCCGTCACGGCGGACATTGCCACCAGTGAGCAGCACATCGAAATCATCCTTGGCGCTGAGCATTGAGGCCACGTGCAGGTTATTGGTGATGATCTTCAGATGGTTGTGGTTGAGCAGGGCGCGGGCGATGGATTCGGTGGTGGTACCGATGTTGATGAACAGCGAGGCGTGATCGGGGATCTGCGCGGCAACGGCTTCGCCGATGCGTTGCTTTTCGTCGCGCATCTGGTCGGCGCGCATGGCGTAGGCGGTGTTTTCTACGCTGGAATCATAGGCCGCGCCGCCGTGATAGCGGCGCAGCAAATTGGCTTCCGCCAGCTGATTGATATCGCGGCGGATGGTTTGCGGAGTAACAACGAACAGCTGGGCCAATTCCTCGATGCTGACGTAACCGCGTTCGCGGACCAGATCGAGGATTTGTTGCTGACGGGGAGGCAGATTCATGGGGCTTCCTTTGGGCTGCCGTGCAAAATTTGCCCATGATGCCGCAGGAATCCCCTCCCGACCAGTTACAAGCAGTTACCAATCCACGGCTTGGCTTATTTGACCTCGTCGTGGGGTTCCCAGTCGCGGGTGCGGCTTACCGCTTTCTTCCAGCCTGCGTACAAGCCTTCTTTTTCCGCTTCCGCCAGCTGTGGTTCGAACTCGCGCTCGATCACGGCCTTGCCCCGCAGTTCCTCCAGGCTGCCCCAGAAACCGCAGGCCAGGCCTGCCAGGTAGGCCGCGCCCAGGGCTGTGGTTTCGCGCATTTGCGGGCGTTCAACCTGAGTACCGAGAATGTCCGCCTGGAATTGCATGAGGAAGTTGTTGGCTACCGCGCCGCCGTCCACCCGCAGGGCTTTCAGGCGTTCGCCGGAATCCTGCTGCATGGCGTCGAGCACGTCGCGGGTCTGATAGGCAATGGATTCCAGGGCGGCACGGATGATGTGGTCCACGCGTACGCCGCGGGTCAGGCCAAACAGTGCGCCACGGGCATAGGGGTCCCAGTAGGGAGCGCCCAGGCCGGTGAAGGCTGGTACCAGGTACACACCGTTGCTGTCCTTGACCTTGCCGGCGAAGTATTCGGTGTCATGGGCGTCGTTGATGATTTTCAGTTCATCACGCAACCACTGCACAGTGGAGCCGCCGTTGAATACTGCGCCTTCCAGGGCATAGGCCACTTCGCCGCGGGGGCCGCAGGCGATGGTGGTGAGCATGCCGTGCTGGGATTTCACCGCCTTGTCGCCGGTGTTCATCAGCAGGAAGCAACCCGTGCCGTAGGTGTTCTTGGCTTGGCCCGGCTCGACGCACATCTGGCCAAACAGCGCGGCTTGTTGGTCGCCGGCAATACCGCCGATGGCGATGCCACTCTTGGTGCGGCCATAGATTTCCGACGAAGACTTCACTTCCGGGAGCATTTCCCGCGGGATGTCCAGCACCTCCAGCATCTTCGCGTCCCACTCCAGGGTGTGGATGTTGAAGAGCATGGTGCGCGAGGCGTTGGTGTAGTCGGTGACGTGGGTCTTGCCGCCGGTGAATTTCCAGATCAGCCAGCTGTCGATGGTGCCGAACAGCAGTTCGCCGCTACGGGCGCGCTCGCGGCTGCCTTCGACGTTGTCGAGGATCCACTTGAGCTTGGTGCCGGAGAAGTAGGGGTCGGTAACCAGGCCGGTGGTGTCGCGGATGTAGTCTTCCAGGCCGTCGCGCTTGAGCTGCTGGCAGATCTCGGTGCTGCGGCGGCACTGCCAGACAATGGCGTTGTAGATCGGGCGGCCGGTGGTCTTGTCCCAGACCACGGTGGTTTCACGCTGGTTGGTGATGCCGATAGCGGCCACTTGGTCGTGATGCAGGCCGGCCTGCGCCAGGGCTTCCACCATCACCGCACTCTGGGTGGCGAAGATTTCCATTGGGTCATGTTCGACCCAGCCGGCCTGTGGGTAATGCTGGGCGAATTCACGCTGGGCAGTGCAGACCACGTTGGCATCGCGGTCGAAAATGATCGCCCGGGAGCTGGTCGTACCCTGATCAAGGGCAATGATGTAGTTCTTATTCTGAATGTCGGTCATGTCGATTGCCTTGGACGAAATAAGGGGTTGGAAACAGGCGCGTGATCGATTTGGGCAGGATCACGCGCCGCGAGATTCAAGAAACTTTGACTTTGCCCTCTACGGCCGGTTCGGCCTCGGAGGCGGCGACAGCGCTGGGCAGATGCCGGGCAATCAGCCCGCGATAGGCCGCAGCACCGAGGCAGGCACCGAGGATCGGGGCAAAGATCGGTACCAGGAAATACGGAATGTCACGGCCACCGGTGAAGGAGATTTCACCCCAGCCAGTCACGAACGTCATCAGTTTAGGACCGAAGTCCCGTGCCGGGTTCATGGCGAAGCCGGTCAGCGGGCCCATTGCGCTGCCGATCACGGCAATCAGCAGGCCGATCAGCAGTGGCGCCATCGGGCCGCGAGGCAAGCCGTTGTTGTCATCGGTCAGGGACATGATCACCCCCATGAGAATCGCGGTGATCACCACTTCCACCAGGAACGCCTGGGCAGTGGACAGCGCCGGGTTGGGGAAGGTGGAGAACACCGAAGCCAGTTCCAGGCTGGCCTGGGAGCCACGGATCATTTGGTGGGATTGTTCGAAATCGAAGAATAGATTGCTGTACAGCGTGTAAACCAACAGCGCCGCGCAGAAGGCGCCGGCAACCTGGGCCAGGATATAGAACGGCAGTTTGCGTTTTTCAAAGTCGGCGAACAGGCACAGAGCGATGCTCACGGCTGGATTCAGGTGCGCGCCGGAGACCCCGGCGGTCAGGTAGATCGCCATGCTCACGCCGATCCCCCAGATGATGCTGATTTCCCACAGACCGAAGCTGGCGCCCGCGACCTTGAGCGCGGCGACACAACCGGTGCCGAAGAAGATCAATAGTGCAGTACCCAGGAACTCGGCCATGCATTGGCCCGATAGCGACGGTTGTTGCAGAGCAGTTGTCATTGTGAACCTCGATTTTTGTTGTTGTCTGGCGCTGCTGCAAAAGGCATGGAGCGCGACTTCCAACGAAGACGGAATCCCCATTCCGGCCTCGTCTTGCTACTGGGTGCAACCTTGGATCTACCGCAGGATATTCAGAAACGAAAAAATATAGACAAGAAACACCGCTGTCAAAGGTCGAAAGTGAACGAGCGGTCATTTTATAGATATCAATCAAATGAATGATCCTGGGTCGCAGTCTCGGGAGTGACAGAAGTCGCAGTGCTGGCAGCTACGAGGGGCGGTTATCAAGGCTTGTAATAGAGCCTTTTGCTGATGAATGGCCTAAAATTCGCCCGCTCGGTTTTGCCTTTTTGTCCCCACTTGGAGCTGCCATGACCCCTGCACTGGACCTGCTGAAAAAAGTTCGCGCCGAACATCGCATCCACAGTTACGAACATGACCCCAAGGCTGCGTCCTACGGCCTGGAGGCGGCGGAGAAGCTCAATCTCGATCCGGCGCAAGTGTTCAAGACCCTGCTGGCCAGCAGTGAAAAGGGCGAATTGCTGGTGGCGGTGGTGCCGGTCGTCGGAAGTCTTGACCTGAAGGCCCTGGCCCAGGCAGCCGGGGTCAAGAAAGCCGAAATGGCCGACCCGGCCGCTGCCCAGCGTGCCACCGGTTATCTGCTGGGGGGCATCAGTCCGCTGGGGCAGAAGAAGCGACTGCGGACCTTTATCGACACCAGTGCCCAGCCTTTCGCCAGTATTTTCGTCAGTGCCGGTCGTCGTGGCCTGGAGGTGGAGCTGGCCGCGGCCGTGCTGGCCGAGCATACCCAGGCGAAGTTCGCCGACATCGGTCGCCCTTGAGCCCGGGCGTCGGCAGCGGCCCGGGCTGCTGCTGTATGCCGGAAAATCTTCCCTTCTGTGTCTGTCGGGTTCCTTGTTCCGAAGCTCATGCTGGCGGCCGACTATCCAAGGAGAACGGTTATGCCGCTTGAGTTCCAGCAGATCGATGCCTTCAGTGACCGCCCCTTCACCGGCAATCCGGCCATGGTTTACCGGCTTGATGCATGGCTTGACGATGCGCTGATGCAGCAGATCGCCGCCGAGCACAACCTGGCGGAAACCGCTTTTGTGGTGCGTGAGGCGCAAGGCTGGCGAATCCGCTGGTTTACTCCGACCACTGAAGTGCCACTGTGCGGGCACGCCACCCTGGCCAGTGCTTATGTGTTGTTCGAGGTCTACGGCGAGCCGACGCAGCGCATCGATTTTCAGAGCCGTTCCGGGCCCTTGAGCGTCACCTCTGAAGACGGGCTGCTATGGCTTGATTTTCCTTTGCGCAGCCCCCGCAGCCAGGCAGGGCTGGAGAAGGTGGCGCGGATTCTGGGCGCCCCAGTCGTCGAGTTGCAGGGCGCCAATGAGCTGTTGGCGGTGCTGGAGTCGGAGCAGGCGGTGCGTGATTGTCGGCCGGATATGGCGGCGCTGGCGAAGCTGCCCTGGCCCGGAGTGATTGTTACTGCGCGTGGAGACCGGCATGACTTTGTCTCGCGGTATTTTGCTCCGGCCATTGGCATCGACGAGGACCCGGTGACCGGTTCGACCCATTGCTGCCTGACGCCTTATTGGGCAGGGCAATTGGCTAAGCAGCAGTTGAGCGCTTATCAGTGTTCGGCGCGAGGTGGAGCGTTGTTCTGTCGGTTGGAGGGGGAGCGGGTGAAGATCGGTGGCCATGCGCGGTTGATTGCCAGTGGGCAGTTGTATCTGGAATGACGGCGGTGGGTTTTTTTGCCGGCAAGCCGGCTCCTACAGTGCGCTGTTGTAGGGGCTGGCTTGCCGGCGAAGGCGGCTCAATGTGCGCTGCTGTAGCGGCGCACTCCTGAATCGCTGTGCGGAATCTGCGCCGCGGTGCTGCCCGAAGCCTGAAACAGCACCAGATGTTCTGCGGCGACCCGAATGCCCACATCCGCTCCAACCTGATGATCGGCATGGCTGGGGAAGATCGATTCCAGCTGGCTGCCGGTCGGCAGTTGCAGGCGATACAGGGTCGAGGCGCCGAGGAAGGTCTTGCCGACGATCCGCGCTTTCAGGGCGCTGTCCGGTGCATAGACGATATCGTCGGGGCGCAGCAGTACGTCCACCGCCCCACCTGCCGGCCAGGTGTAGGCTCGGTTGCCCTGCAGCACACCCAGTTCGGTCTGCACCGATTCCGGGCTGCTCAACTGGCCACGAATGAAGTAGCCCTGGCCAATGAAGCTGGCGACAAAGGGCGTCTGCGGTTCGTGATAGAGGTTGTAGGGCGTATCCCACTGTTCCAGGCGACCTTCCTTGAACACCCCGACCTGATCACTCACGGCAAAGGCTTCTTCCTGGTCGTGGGTGACCAGGATCGCACTGGTACCCCGAGCCTTGAGGATGTCGCGCACTTCATGGCTGAGCTTGCGGCGCAGTTCACCGTCGAGATTGGAGAACGGCTCGTCCAGCAACAGCAATTGTGGTTCCGGCGCCAGGGCGCGGGCCAGGGCTACTCGCTGCTGTTGGCCGCCAGACAGTTCGTGGGGGAAGCGCTGGCCAAGGTTCTTCAGGTTGACCAGTTCCAGCAATTCAGCGACCACCCGGTCTTTCTGCGGGTGCTTGCGGATGCCGAAGGCAATGTTGTCCGCCACACACAGATGTGGGAACAGGGCGTAATCCTGGAACACCATGCCGATCCGACGTTTCTCCGGCGCCAGGGTGAAGCCGGCGCTGGAGATGGTTTCGCCGGCCAACTGGATCTCGCCCTCGTGTACGGGCTCGAATCCGGCGATGGCCCGCAGGGTGGTGGTCTTGCCGCAGCCGGATGAGCCCAGCAGGCAGCCGATGTCACCGGCATTGAGGTGCAGATTGAGGTTTTGCACCACCCGTTGGTCCTGATAGCCGCATGCCAGATTGCGCAGGTTCAGCAGTAATGGCTGGCTCATGCGTGGTGGTACGCCGGCTCGACGAGAAACTCGAGCAGGGCCTTTTGTGCATGGAGACGGTTTTCCGCCTGGTCCCAAGCTACCGAGCGTGGGTCGTCCAGCAGGTCGAGGCTGATTTCCTCGCCACGGTGGGCGGGCAGGCAATGCATGAACAATACGTCCGGCGCTGCCAGGTCGAGCAGGGCGCGGTTCACCTGGAATGGTGCGAACAGCTTGAGGCGCTTGGCGGTTTCCTCTTCCTGACCCATGGAGGTCCAGACGTCGGTGCTCACCAGGTGGGCGCCCGTCACCGCTTCGCGAGGATCGCGGACGATGGTCACGCGATCGCCGGCCAGGGCGACAAATTCCGGGTTCGGCTCGTAGCCCTCAGGGCAAGCGATGCGCAGTTGGAAATCGAACTGCATGGCCGCTTCTATATAGCTGTTGCACATGTTGTTGCCATCGCCGATCCAGGCCACGGTCTTGCCCTGGATCGAGCCGCGATGTTCGAGGAAGGTCTGCATGTCCGCCAGCAGCTGGCAAGGGTGCAGGTCATCGGACAGGCCGTTGATCACCGGTACCCGGGAATTGGCCGCAAATTCGGTCAGGGTGCTGTGGGCAAAGGTTCGGATCATCACCGCATCGAGCATGCGCGACATGACGATGGCGCAGTCGCCGATGGGCTCGCCGCGTCCCAGTTGGGTATCCCGTGGCGAAAGGAAGATGGCCTGGCCGCCCAGTTGGATCATGCCGGCTTCGAAAGACAGTCGGGTACGGGTCGACGACTTCTCGAAAATCATGCCGAGCACACGATTTTTCAAGGGCTCGAAGAGTACGCCGCGGTTACGCAGGTCCTTCAGCTCGATGCCACGACGAATCACACTGACCAGCTCTTCGGGCGTGCAATCCATCAGGGAGAGAAAGTGCCTTGCGCTCATCATTAACTACCTTTTTGCAACGGACCGCAGATTCTCAAAGCCTTGTTTAATCGAACAACGGGCTGGACCTGCGGCGAAAGCCGCACGGGGCGACGAAATAGGGGAAGGCGCGATCTTATAATTAAATGTCGCGTCTTACCAATAGTGCTACGGCGATTACGGGCATGAGAGGTCAGGACGCGATTGCGCTGACGCTTTTGAGACCAGTTTCCAGACAGCAGCCGGGCATTTGTACACTGCCCCGACGCGCCTTGGCAATGCAGCGGGGCGCCGGCTGTACGCTTGCAGTCGTTTTCTGACCTGTGGGCCGAGATCGCTATCCTGGGCATTTTGAGGGGCGCCAACCTGAAACATTTCCTAATGCAAAGTGCTGAGGTTATAAAGGCGAATCTGCGGCAGGGATAGGTGTGCGATGGAGTCCAAGGAGCAACAACTGATGACGCTGTTGGGGCTCACGGCCCGGGCGCTCACTGACATGACTGCCTCAATGACTGCGTTTTCTTTCGAATTGCTGCGTAGCGAGGATCCAGTGACCCGTGCTGCCGCGCGCAAGATGGTCGATCGGATGATGACCCTCAGCACCGGGCTGGATGAGCATTGGCGATTGCTGGCTGAGCTGTCGGGAGTCTATGCCGAGCAGGGGCCCATAGATTCTACGGCGCAAGTCTCAATGGATGGCCCGCCGCGCTTGCCATCGAACTGACTGCACTGATCATGGCCGGGGCTGATGGCCCTGAATTCATGGGGCGAACGTCGCTGGCGTCGGCAACGGTCAGCCGCCATAGTTTTTGCTTCCAGCGGCCCCTACGGGTCGCCTTCAAACAATAGAGACTGGCCATGACCAAGACTCTGCATCACCGTGCCTGCCACCTGTGCGAAGCGATCTGCGGCCTGACCCTGGAAATCACTGAGGAAGAGGGCCGTGGCCCGCGCATCACCTCGATCAAGGGGGATGCTCACGACAGCTTCAGCCGCGGCCATATCTGCCCCAAGGCCGTGGCCTTGCAGGATATTCAGAGTGACCCCGATCGCCTGCGTCAGCCGGTGCGGCGCGTGGGCAATGAATGGCAGCCGATCGAGTGGGACGAGGCCTTCGCCCTGGTAGCCGAAAGGTTGGCGAGCATTCAGCAGCGCCATGGCAATAATGCGGTGGCGACCTATCAGGGCAACCCCAGCGTTCACAACTACGGGCTGATGACCCACAGCAATTACTTCCTTGGCCAGCTCAAGACCCGTAACCGCTTCTCGGCGACGTCGGTCGACCAGTTGCCCCAGCACCTGACCAGCTACCTGATGTATGGCCACGGTCTGCTGCTGCCGATTCCGGACATCGATCACACCGACTTCATGCTGATCCTCGGCGGCAACCCCTTGGCGTCCAACGGCAGCATCATGACGGTGCCGGACGTGGAAAAGCGCTTGAAGGCAATCCAGGCTCGTGGTGGCAAGGTGGTGGTGGTCGATCCTCGGCGCAGTGAAACGGCGGCTATAGCCGATCAGCACCTGTTCGTTCGTCCTGGAGGCGATGTGGCCTTGCTGTTTGGCCTGCTGAACACGATTTTTGAGGAAGGGCCGATTCGCGGCAGTCATCTGCAGGTCGATGGATTGGCAGAGGTGCGCCAGGCGATTTCCCGCTTCACCGCGGAAACCATGAGCCCGCTGTGTGCGATTCCGGCACCGCAGATTCGGCAGTTGGCCCGGGAGTTCGCCTCGGCGGATCGAGCGGTCTGCTATGGGCGCATGGGGGTTTCGACCCAAGCCTTCGGTACGTTGTGCCATTGGTTGCTGCAACTGATCAACCTGGTCACCGGCAACCTTGACCGGGTAGGCGGGGCCCTGTGTACGGAGCCGGCGGTGGATCTGGTGGCGGCAACTTCGGGGGGGCATTTCAACGTCTGGCAGAGTCGGGTTTCCGGGCTTCCGGAGTATGGCGGCGAGCTGCCTGTGTCTGCCTTGGCCGAAGAGATGCTCACTGAGGGCGAGGGGCAGGTTCGGGCATTGATCACCGTGGCCGGCAACCCGGTGCTGTCCACGCCCAATGGCCGGCAGTTGGAGCAGGCCCTCGATGGGTTGGAGTTCATGCTCAGCATCGACTTGTACATCAATGAAACGACCCGATATGCCGACCTGATCCTGCCGTCCACCTCAGCTTTGGAGAACGATCACTACGACACCACCTTCAATCTGTTTGCGGTGCGCAATGTCAGTCGCTTCAACCGCGCGATCCTGCCCAAGCCTGCGGGCGCGCTGCACGACTGGGAGATCTTTGTCGGCCTGGCCAAGGCGTTTGCCGCGAAAACCGAACAGCCGCTGAATCCGACCATTTCCCCTGCGCAAATGATCGACATGGGGTTGCGAGCCGGTGCCTACGGCGACGCCTCGCCGCTCAAACTGTCGTTGGCAACGCTGGACCAGTATCCCCACGGTATTGATCTGGGGGCGCTGCAGCCGAATCTGGCGGCACGCTTGAAAACCGAGAATCGGAAGATCCAGGCGGCGCCAGCAGCGATCCTGGCGGATCTGGCGCGGTTTGCCGCCTTGAGCGTGCCGCCGCTGGATGAATTGCTGCTGATTGGTCGTCGCCATGTGCGCAGCAACAACTCGTGGATGCATAACTATCATCGCCTGGTGAAGGGCAAGCCCCGTCACCAATTGCTGATGCACCCGGACGACCTCGCCAGCCGCGGGCTGAATGACGGCCAACGAGTGCGAATCAGTTCTCGGGTCGGTGCGGTGGAGGTAGAGGTGCTGGCCAGCAGTGAAATGATGCCGGGGGTGGTGAGCTTGCCCCATGGCTGGGGGCATGGGCGCCCAGGGGTGCAGATGAACATTGCCATGGAGCAGCCGGGTTGCAGCGCCAATGACCTGACCGATGAGCGTCAGCTCGATGCGTTGTCTGGGAATGCAGCGTTGAACGGGGTGCCGGTCAAGGTGGAAGCCGCCTGAGATGTCTGTCGGAGAGGCCGAGCAGGGCGCTCAGGATTCCGTTACAATGCGCCACCGTGCCGACAACAGCGTCGGAAAGTTCAGCCGAGGTGTTCCATGGATATCATCGAAACTATTAAAGAGCAGATTGCCAACAACACCATTCTGCTTTACATGAAAGGCTCGCCGAATGCCCCACAGTGTGGCTTCTCCGCGAAAGCCGCTCAGGCCGTAATGGGCTGTGGTGAGAAGTTCGCTTATGTGGACATCCTGCAGAACCCGGAAATTCGCGCCAACCTGCCCAAGTACGCCAACTGGCCAACCTTCCCACAGCTGTGGGTGGCGGGTGAGCTGGTCGGCGGTAGCGACATCATGGCTGAGATGTTTGCCAACGGTGAATTGCAGACTCTGATCAAGGACGCAGCCGAAAAAGCCGCAGCCAAGACTGAAGCCTGACGCGAATATATCCGCGTAATAAAAAGCCCCGCCTCTCTTTCGAGGGCGGGGCTTTTTATTGTTTGAGTATTACGAGTTAAGTTACTCGTCACCCATTTGCGATTGCAGATAGTTCTCGATACCGACTTTATCGATCAGGCCCAATTGGGTTTCCAGCCAGTCGATATGTTCTTCTTCGGATTCAAGAATATCTTCCAGCAGTTCACGGCTGCCGAAGTCGCTCACCGATTCACAATGGGCGATGGCTGCCTTGAGGTCCGCATGACCGGTGCGCTCGATACGCAGGTCGCACTCGAGCATTTCCTTGGTGTGTTCGCCAATGTGCAGCTTGCCCAGGTCCTGAACGTTCGGCAGGCCTTCGAGGAAGAGGATGCGCTTGATCAGCTTGTCCGCATGCTTCATCTCATCGATGGACTCGTGGTACTCGTGCTTGCCCAGCTTGTTCAGGCCCCAATCTTCATACATGCGTGCATGCAGGAAGTACTGATTGATCGCGACCAGTTCATTGGCAAGGATTTTATTGAGATGCTGGATGACTGTAATGTCGCCTTTCATGATGGGGTCCTGCCCTTTAATTAGTGGAATAAGGGCAGAGTCTGAGCCGCGCAAACATTACTGTCAAACCTAAGTTATTGAATAATATATGAAAATTAATCGGAATAAGAATGTTTGTGTTCCGCGTTTTGACCCTAAGCGATTGAATTACAGGCATAAAAAAACCGGACGCTAGGTCCGGTTGTTTAAAACAGTGCGATTTATTCGAAAATTCAAGCGACATTAAATTCCACTGGATAGGGAATTGCCGCCTGGCTGCTCTGCAGTTCGGTCAGTGTCTCGCGGACCACTTGCTTGGCCAGGCATGCGCATTTACCGCACTGGCTGGCGACGCCGGTTGCCTGACGCACTTCGCGGTAGCTGCAGCAACCTTCATAGATGGCTTCGCGAATTTGTCCGTCGGTGACACCGGTGCAGAGGCAGACATACATAGGATGAGAACCGTCGCTGGTTAGGGCTCAATTGCGATGGATCTTAATGTTAACGAGAATGATTGTCAAAGTGGTTTCGGTCGCCTTTGTTGCAGTTTCCTACCTGGGTGACGAACGGTTTTGTTCACGATAGAGACAGATGATTCGCATTTTCCGCTTTGTGAGCCAGGGCGACGAAAAACCGTTAAGGACAGCTCAAAGACGCGGTGTATGATGGTCGGTCCTTGCGAAGCGGGGTCAGGTCACGGAGCTGTCGCATCCGCGTGGCAGACTCAAGGCCAATCCCCTTCTTCATTACTACGTCCACACCAGGAGATATCCAATGAGCGTACTCGTAGGCAAACAAGCCCCTGACTTCACCGTACCGGCCGTTCTCGGCAATGGCGAAATCGTCGACAGTTTCACCCTGTCCTCGGCCATCAAAGGCAAATACGGCCTGGTGTTCTTCTATCCACTGGACTTCACCTTCGTTTGCCCGTCCGAGCTGATCGCCCTGGACCACCGCATGGCTGACTTCAAGGCTCGTAACGTGGAAGTGATCGCTGTTTCGATCGATTCGCACTTCACTCACAACGCCTGGCGCAACACCCCGATCAATGCCGGCGGCATTGGTCAGGTTCAATACATCATGGCGGCTGACATGAAGCACGACATCGCCAAGGCCTACGACGTTGAGTCCGAAGGCGGCGTGGCTTTCCGTGGCGCGTTCCTGATCGACGATAAAGGCGTTGTTCGTTCGCAGATCGTCAACGACCTGCCACTGGGCCGTAACATGGAAGAGCTGATCCGTCTGGTCGATGCTCTGCAATTCCACGAAGAGCACGGCGAAGTCTGCCCTGCCAACTGGAAAAAAGGCGACAAAGGCATGACCGCTTCGCCAGAAGGCGTTGCCGCTTACCTGAGCGAGAACGCTGGCAAGCTGTAAGCCTGGCGTCACGCATAAAAAAACCGGCCTCAGGGCCGGTTTTTTTATGGGAGCAATTCACCCGACGAAGAATTAATCAGTCGTCGAAATCCTGCCAGCCGCCCATTTGTTTCCAGCGGTTGACGATGCCACAGAACAACTCGGCAGTCTTCTCTGTGTCGTAGCGAGCCGAGTGGGCCTCACGACCGTCGAAGTCGATGTCCGCGCTCTGGCAGGCCTTTGCCAGTACGGTCTGGCCGTACGCCAGGCCAGCCAGGGTGGCGGTGTCGAAGCTGGAGAACGGATGGAACGGATTGCGCTTCATATCCAGGCGAGCTACGGCGGCATTCAGGAAGCCCAGATCGAAGCTGCTGTTGTGGCCTACCAGAATGGCGCGTTTGCAGCCATTGGCCTTCAGTGCCTTGCGCACCCCACGGAAAATATCGGTCAGGGCAGTTTCTTCGCTGACGGCCATGCGCAGCGGGTGGTCGAGCTTGATCCCGGTGAACTCCAGGGCAGCGGCTTCGATGTTCGCGCCTTCAAAAGGCTCAACCCGGAAGAAATAGGTGTGTTCCGGGAACACGAAGCCTTTTTCATCCATGCCGATAGTGGTGGCGGCAATCTCTAGCAGGGCGTCGGTGGCCGAGTTGAAACCGCCGGTTTCAACGTCGACGACTACTGGCAGGTAACCACGAAAGCGCGCCGCCATCGGGTGCCGAGGGCCGCCGCCGTTACCTTCTTGTTCGTCGTCGAAATGGTCGTCACTCACGAGTGATCCTCCAGCAGGCGCCAGCGCAGTTTTTCACCGGCGCGCAGCGGAATGACAGTCAGCTCACCAAACGGCAGGCTGGCGGGGGCGGTCCATTCTTCACGAACCAGGGTGATGCGATCGGTGTTGGCCGGCAGGCCGTAGAAGCGCGGGCCGTTGAGGCTGGCAAAGGCTTCCAGTTTATCCAGGGCATTGCGCTGTTCGAACGCCTCGGCATACAGCTCAATCGCGGCATAGGCGCTGTAGCAACCGGCGCAACCGCAAGCGGCTTCCTTGGCGTGCTGGGCATGAGGCGCCGAGTCGGTGCCGAGGAAGAACTTCTCGCTGCCGCTGGTGGCCGCATCCAGCAGGGCTTCCTGGTGGGTGTTGCGCTTGAGAATCGGCAGGCAATAGAAGTGCGGGCGAATACCGCCCACCAGCATGTGGTTGCGGTTGTACAGCAGGTGGTGCGCGGTGATGGTTGCGCCAACGTTGGCCGAAGCCTCCTTGACGAACTGCACGGCTTCACCGGTGGTGATGTGTTCGAACACCACTTTCAGGCTGGGGAAGCGCTCGACCACGCGACGCATATGCTCGTCGATGAAGATTTTTTCCCGGTCGAAGACGTCGACGTCGCCACGGGTCACTTCACCGTGGATCAGCAGAGGCAGGCCAACTTCGGCCATCGCTTCGAGCACCGGGAAGATCTTGTCGATGCTGGTCACGCCCGAGTCCGAGTTGGTGGTCGCGCCGGCCGGGTACAGCTTGGCGGCGTGCACGAAACCGCAGGCCTTGGCTGCGCGGATTTCGTCCGGCTGGGTGCGGTCGGTCAGGTAGAGCACCATCAGCGGCTCGAAGCGGCTGCCGGCCGGGCGCGCAGCTAGAATACGCTGGCGATAGGCGTCGGCTTCCGCGGCGTTGCGCACCGGAGGTACCAGGTTGGGCATGATGATGGCGCGGCCAAAGGTGCGCGCGACATCTGCGACTGTATTGGGCAACACGGCACCATCGCGAAGATGAATATGCCAGTCGTCGGGACGCAGCAGGGTCAGGCGGTCGGACATTGGAGGTTCCAGGCGGGTAAAACTCGGGGGAATGCTACCGGAAAAGACTCTTCCAGGCACTCGCTATCAAGTTTTGCGACGAGCAACCGATATCCCGAAGGTATGGCGTATTAACGCCTGTCGATTTTTCTGTTGTACACGTCAGTGGAGCCTCCCGTGCGCCAGCGTTATCTAGCCTTGCTCAGTGTGTTTGCCAGCCTGCCCGCGATGGCTCTCACTTTCCAGACCCGTCTGGAGAGCATTGAGTGGACGGTCGAAGGCGACAAATTCGAGTGCCGCTTGATCCAGCCCGTCACCGATTTCGGTTCCGGCGAATTCGTTCGCCGCGCCGGCGAGCAGGCGATCTTTCGCCTCAAGAGTTTCAACCCGATGCAGGCGGGTGGCTCGGCGACTCTGCTTGCAGCCGCTGCGCCCTGGCAGCCGGGGCGTGGCGACATCAACCTCGGAGCGGTCAAGGCCGGTACGGATGGGGTGCTGTACAACAGCAACCAGATGCAGGCCGGTCGCCTGATCATCGGCTTGCTGGAGGGACGCAGTCCGGTGGTCCGGCATTTTTCCCGCGAGGGCGGGGTTTCCGAGGTGCGCTTGCTACCGGTGAAATTCAGCAAGGCCTACAGCGACTATCAAAGCTGCATGACCAAACTGCTGCCGATGAACTACGAACAGGTGAAACAGGGCGAGATCGGTTTCCCGGGTGGCGGTATCGAACTCGATGCTCGCGCCAAGGCGAAGTTGCAGGTGATGGTGGACTTCATCAAGGCCGATCCGACGGTCAATCACGTCGAACTGGACGGCCACTCTGATAACAGCGGTAACCGCTTGACCAACCGCGACCTGTCCCGACGCCGCGCCCTGGCAGTGATGGAGTTCTTCAAGGCCAACGGTTTGGCGGAAAACCAGATTGTTGTGCGCTTCCATGGCGAGCGTTATCCCCTGGCTCCCAACACTAATGCAGCCAATCGAGCGAAGAACCGCCGGGTCAATGTGCATCTGGAGCGGGTTGCCCCCACCGAAAAACCGGCTCCGGCGCCTCAGGCCGCCTCTGGTTCGAGCGCAGCAGCGACTTCCTGATACGGCTGTCGTCGTCGCGCGCTCGACATAATCTGTCGCTTGGTCGTCATAAGCTGTCGCGCCTCTGTAAATTATCCTCGTGGATCGGTAGACTCGACGGCTTTCCGTACAACCCCGTGGAGTGATGGCATGGCGGACGTAAACAAGGTCGTTCTGGCGTATTCGGGCGGCCTGGACACTTCGGTGATCCTCAAGTGGCTGCAGGATACTTACAACTGTGAAGTAGTGACTTTCACTGCTGACCTGGGCCAAGGCGAAGAGGTCGAGCCGGCCCGCGCCAAGGCGCAAGCCATGGGCGTCAAAGAGATCTACATCGACGATCTGCGCGAAGAGTTCGTGCGTGATTTCGTTTTCCCGATGTTCCGCGCCAACACCGTCTACGAAGGCGAGTACCTGCTGGGTACTTCCATCGCTCGTCCGTTGATCGCCAAGCGTTTGATCGAAATCGCCAATGAGACTGGCGCCGATGCCATTTCCCATGGCGCCACCGGCAAGGGCAACGATCAGGTGCGTTTCGAGCTGGGCGCCTATGCTCTCAAGCCTGGGGTCAAAGTGATCGCCCCTTGGCGCGAGTGGGACCTGCTGTCCCGCGAGAAGCTGATGGACTACGCCGAGAAGCACGGTATTCCGATCGAGCGTCACGGCAAGAAGAAGTCGCCGTACTCGATGGACGCCAACCTGCTGCATATCTCCTATGAAGGCGGCGTTCTGGAAGACACCTGGACCGAGCACGAAGAAGACATGTGGCGCTGGACCGTCTCCCCGGAGAAGGCTCCTGACACCCCGCAATACCTGGAGCTGACCTACCGCAACGGCGACATCGTCGCCATCGACGGCGTGGAAATGACTCCGGCTACCGTGCTGGCGACCCTGAACCGCATCGGTGGTGAACACGGCATCGGTCGTCTGGACATCGTCGAGAACCGTTACGTGGGCATGAAGTCCCGTGGCTGCTACGAGACGCCTGGTGGCACCATCATGCTGCGCGCTCACCGCGCCATCGAGTCCATCACCCTGGACCGTGAAGTGGCCCACCTCAAAGACGAGCTGATGCCCAAGTACGCCAGCCTGATCTACACCGGCTACTGGTGGAGCCCGGAGCGTCTGATGCTGCAACAGATGATCGACGCCTCCCAAGCCCACGTGAACGGTGTAGTGCGCCTGAAACTGTACAAGGGCAACGTGATCGTTACCGGTCGCAAGTCCGATGAGTCGCTGTTTGACGCCAACATCGCCACCTTCGAAGAAGACGGCGGTGCTTACAACCAGGCGGACGCAGCAGGCTTCATCAAGCTCAACGCCCTGCGCATGCGCATCGCTGCAAACAAGGGACGGACCCTGGTCTGATACCTTGAGTTGTTAAAAGAGCCCCGCGATAAGCGGGGCTTTTTTTTGCCCCTGATTAATAGTGCTTTCGGCCAGAAGCTGAACAGGCCAGTTGATTGAATGGGGCGGCTTTCTTGATTGCAGTTTGTTAATCACTACCGCTGAAAGTGATGCCTGATGATGTGGTTTTTAGTACGAAAAGTAGCTGGTCTAGCGATTAATCCTAAGCGCTTTTCCAGTTAAGTGACCTTTATCTAAATTATTTTGTAAGGCAAATCGGTATTGTTTGTAAGGATCGTCCTCGTAGGGTCGTAGCCCCAGGTAGCACGGTGTCAGAGTCAATTCTCTGGGGTATTGTGCGGGCTCTAAAAAACTCTCAGGACTTGGATGGACCTATGAAAAGAGTATTGATCGTGGATGATCATCCTGTTATCCGCTTGGCTGTGCGCATGTTGATGGAACGCCATGGTTTTGAAGTAGTAGCAGAAGCAGATAATGGCACGGACGCTTTGAAGTTGGCTCTTGAATATGTTCCCGATATTTTGATTCTGGATATTGGTATCCCACAACTTGATGGACTTGAAGTTATAACCCGCCTGATGTCCAGAGGTATGCCGATCAAGATACTAGTGTTGACTCTGCAAGTTCCTGGACCCTTTTCCATGCGTTGCATGCAGGCCGGTGCTGCCGGCTATGTGTGCAAGCAGCAGGACATTACCGAACTGATCAGTGCGGTGCGGGCGGTGCTGGCGGGTTACAGCTACTTTCCCAACGAGGCGTTGCACACCTTTCGTTCCAGTCAGGGCGTCAGCAGCGAGGAAGAAATGATCGAACTTCTTTCAGGGCGTGAGTTGATCGTATTGAAGCAGCTCACCAATGGCATGAGTAACAAGGAAATCGCTGAGGGCTTGTGCCTGAGCAACAAGACCGTCAGCACTTACAAGCGGCGGTTGTTGGCCAAGCTCAATGCTCGTTCATTGGTTGACCTGATCGAGTTTGCCCAGCGCCATCAGTTGGTATGAGTGTTGGTTACTGAAGCGACAACCTTGAGTGGAGCAACCGGCTAGTTCGGAACGGGCCGGTCATGCCGAGGGGCTGACCGGTCGAGTTTCGGAGCGAGAGAGGCACAAAAAAACCTCCATCTGGAGGCTCTTTTGTGACTAGAGGTCAAAGTCGTAATCGGCCAGTTGTTTCTGCAGGCGTCGTTCTTCCAGAAGATTGTCGATGGTTCTGCGTTTGCTCAGATTGGTTTTCGCCACCTCGACCACCGGTTCAGCATCGTCTGTCTCTGCCGCGATGAAGTCTTCTTCTACGTCCAGTTGTTCTTTGCCAGTGCTCATAAGGTCAACTCCAGGCTAAGACTGCCATTGGCGCTCCTTATATCGATATTCTCCTGGCGGGTAAAAAAGATTTTTTCAATCGACTCATCAGCAAAATCAATGCTTCCTCAATCGTCAGAAGTCTTTTGCTTGTATTCGCACAGGTCTTCGATTCGACAGCTCCCGCAACGTGGCTTGCGTGCCAGGCAGACGTAGCGACCGTGAAGGATCAGCCAGTGATGGGAGTCCAGCAGAAACTCCCTGGGCACAAACTTCATCAGTTTCTTTTCCACTTCCACCACATTCTTGCCCGGGGCCAGCCCGGTGCGGTTGCTGACCCGGAAGATGTGGGTGTCCACGGCCATGGTCAATTGCCGGAAGGCGGTGTTGAGGACTACGTTGGCGGTCTTGCGGCCGACGCCGGGCAAGGCTTCCAGCTCTTCCCGGGTTTGTGGCACTTCGCTGTTGTGGCGTTCCACCAGCAGGCGGCAGGTCTCGATGACGTTCTTGGCCTTGCTGTTGTACAGGCCGATGGTCTTGATGTATTCGGACAGTCCCTCGACCCCCAGGGCATGGATAGCCGCTGGTGTATTGGCCACGGGAAAGAGTTTGGCGGTCGCCTTGTTGACCCCGACGTCGGTCGATTGCGCCGAAAGAATGACCGCGATCAGCAACTCGAATGGCGAGGAGTAGGCCAGTTCGGTTTTCGGTTCGGGATTGTCTTCGTGAAGTCGGCGAAATATTTCCAGGCGTTTGGCGGCATTCATGGGTGGTTCATTTCCTCGAAGGCGGTCGATTGAAGGACGAAGAGGCGGTCCAGGCCTGCTTTGCCGCCAGCAGCAGGCCAAGCAGGATAAAACCCCCAGGGGCCAGAGTCAGCAGGCGCAATCCGCCTTGGGGCAGCAACACCCAGGCAGCGCCATCACCGGGCAGGCCGGCCAACCAGCCCAGATGGCTGCCCAGGGCGCCGGTGCCCAGCAATTCGCGCAGTGCGCCCACCAGCACCAGCGCGCCACAGAAACCGGCAGCCAGGCGCAGCCGGTCGCGGTGCTGGAAGAAGCCCGCCTGCTCCAATATCACGCATTGCAGGGGCAGCAGGCCCAGGTACAGGCTCAACTGCTGGTGCAGCTCATAACTCCAGGCTTGCACCGCCAGCCATAGCCAACTGCCGAGAGTGGCGGCGAGCAACAGGCTGGCCAGCCACTGCTGACGGCTTTGCAAGTGTGGCCGCAGCAGGCCCATACCGGCCCCAAAGGCCCCGATCAGCAGAGTGGATGCCAGCGCCAGGCCCAGCGCTTTGACCCAGGCATCCGTGGCCCCGATCAACGGCGTCAGCATCAGCAGGCCCGGCAATGACAGTGGCTTACTCATGAGCGGCTCCCGGAAGCAGTTGCTGGCGATGCTCATCGAAGTAGCGCAGGGCATCGTGCAGGGCGCTGATCACCGCACGGGAGGTGATGGTGGCGCCCGCGATCTGATCGAACTGGCCATTGTCCTTTTTCAGGGCCCAGGCAGCATCGTCCGGGGACGTGCGGGATTTGCCGGAAAACCCCTGCAGCCAGGCGTTGGGCTGCTCGGCGATGCGGCCTCCCAGGCCTGGGGTCTCATCCTGCCTGAGCGTCTTGCTCCCCAGCAGGCGGCCATGGCTGTCGATGGCGATCAGCAGCTCGATGGGGCCGGCGTAACCGTTCACTCGACTGCGCAACAGCACAGCGCTGGGCAGACCCTCGCGGGTGGCCAGGTAACCATTCAGCAAGCGGCTGTTGTCCAGTTGCACATCACTCAAGGGCAGTGGCCGGTCCAGTGGCTGGTTGTCGTAGCTTGTCGTGGGCAGCAGGTCGAGTAACTTGCGGGCCTGCAATGCCCGTTGCTCGGCGGCGATGCGCGGTGCGCCAGCGTATTGCAGCCACAGGGTGGCGCCCACGCCGAGAACGCCGAGCAGTACCAGCAGGAGCAGACCGCGAGTTCTCGTCATGCTCAAGTCTTCTCCTGTTCCGAGGAGCACAGGCGCTCCAGCCCCGGCACCGCCAGATTCATCAGTAGTACGGCGAAGGCAACGCCGTCGGGGTAGCCGCCCCAGGTGCGGATCAGGTAGGTCAGCAGACCGACGCCGGCGCCGAACAGCAGCCTGGCTTTTGCTGCCTTGGGGCCGGACACCGGTTCAGTGACGATAAAGAATGCGCCCAGCATGCTGGCGCCGCTGAGCAGGTGAAACAGCGGCGAACCATGGGAGTCGGAGCCCGAGCCGTTCCAGCACAGCAGGCTGATGACAAAGAGGCTGCCCAGCATGCCCACGGGCGCCTGCCAACTGATGACCCGCTGCTGCAGCAGAAACAGTCCTCCGGCGAGAAATCCCAGGCTGATCCATTCGGCACCACGGCCGCCGAAGTGACCGAAGGCGGGGTTGCTGGCAAAGAGTTCGTCGAGGGTCAGGCTTTTGTTGATCCGCAGGCTGTCCAGCGCGGTAGCTTGGACCCAGGCATCCGGATGCAGGCCGTCCGCGACACCGAATACCTGTTGCAGGCCACCGAGCAGGTCCATGGCGTGGTGCGCCGGCCAATGGGTCATCGACTGGGGAAAACACAGCAAGGCCAGGGCGTAGCCGAGCATGGCCGGATTGAACGGATTTTGGCCGACACCACCGTAAACCTGCTTGCCCAGGAGAATGGCCGCGGCAGCTGCGCTCAGCGGCAGCCACCAAGGGCAATAAGGTGGCAAGGCCAGGGCCAGCAGCGTGGCGCTGACCAAGGCGCTGCCGTCACCGAGGTTGGGCGGCAGCGGGCGTCGTCTGACGTACAGGACCAGGGCTTCCGCGACCAGGGCGCCGCTGACGGTCAGCAGCAGATTGAGCAGCACGCCCCATCCGTACAGCCACAGCAGCACCAACAGTCCCGGCAACGTGGCCAGCAGCACTCGCTGCATGGCCTGGCGCAGGCGCTGGTCGACGCCGTCAGCAATCAGCATGGGCCTTCACCTGGCGCTCGGCCTCGTGCAAGCGTGCCTGAGCCTGGGCCAGCTGTTCTGCGCGGGTGTCGGGCTGGCGCTGTAGTTTGTTCAGGTCGGCGCGGGCGTAGGCCAGCTCGGTTTTCAGTTGCCGCAGTTGTGGATCGATCGGGCGTTTTTCGATACGAGTCAGTGTCGGCGCCGGTTTCGCACAGGCGTCCTCGGCGGCATGCAGGGCCTGTTCGGCCGCCGCCAGGGCTGCGTTCAGGGTTTCCAGTTCAGCACTGGACGCTTCAGCCGCCTGAGCTTTCTTCAGTTCGGCGCGGCGCGTCGCCAACTGGATCTTCGCTCGCTTGAGCTCAGCATCCTTGGCCACCGGCGTCGGAGCAGGTGGCGCTTGGGACTCCAGCTGGGCCAAGGCCTGCTCGGCGGTTTCGAACTGACGCTGCAGGACGATCAATTGCATTTGCTGCTCAAAGGTCGGTGGATGGCCGAAAGCCTTGAGGGACTTGTGCAGCTGGGCCCGGCTCATGGCCAGCTCGATCTTGGCTTTTTTCAGCGCTGCATCGGCCGCAGCGGCCTTCTGTGCACGGACCCGCTCGATGGCGGCCTGCACCGGGTTCTGGTTGTCGTCAGTGGTTTGCGCGGCTCGTTGTGCGCGGGCCTGGCGTTCGGCCAGGCGCCGGGCCTCTTCCCGTTGCAAGCGTTCGTTGCGTTGTTCGAAGCGTCTTCGCGCCTGTTCGCGCTTGCTGCTGCGGGCTTGTAGCTGCTCGGGGCTGGTGGCCAGGCCGCCGACGATCGGCACCACCTTGGCCTCAGGCAGCGGCAGCATATCAATGCAGTCCACCGGACAGGGCGCTACGCACAGGTCGCAGCCGGTGCATTCGTCCACAAGCACGGTGTGCATCAATTTGGCCGCGCCGACGATGGCGTCCACGGGACAGGCCTGGATGCATTTGGTGCAGCCGATGCATTCGGCTTCGCGAATATAGGCGATCTGGGCCGGAGCCTCGCCGCGGCTGCGATCGAGCTCCAGCACCGGTAGCTGCAGCAGTTGCGCCAGGCCGGCAATGGTTTCCTCACCGCCGGGTGGGCACTTGTTGATGGCCTCGCCGTTGGCGATGCCCTGGGCGTAGGGTTTGCATCCGGGATGGCCGCATTTGCCGCACTGGGTCTGGGGCAGGAGGGCGTCGATGCGTTGAATCAGACTCATGTTTTGATCAGTCCGTTGAAGCCGAAAAACGCCACTGCCAGCAGGCCGGCGCTGATCAGGTCGATCGGCAGGCCGCGCCAGGGCAGGGGAATATCGTTGTTGGAGATACGCTGGCGCAGATCGTTGAACAGGCTCAGTACCAGCCAGAAGCCCAGTCCGGCTCCCAGGCTCATGGCGCTGAGCGTCGCGAGCCCGAGGTTTTCCCCTGTGGCGATCAGCAGCAGGCCGAGCGCGCCGGCATTGCCCAGCAGCAACGGCCAAAGGCCGTCGAACGAAACTCTGGGCAAGGCCCGGGACAGCAGCTGCAACACTGGCTTGATCAGCAGCACGCTCAGAGGCAGCCAGAGAAACAACTGCAAGGACTCCAGTCCCAAAGGCAGCAGCGCGCCACGATAAAGGACGTGGCCGAGCACGCAGCTGATCAGCATCAAGACCGTGGTTGCCAGGCCCAGCGCGTGGATCCGCTGCCGGGTGCTATCGGCTGGGGCGTGCAGCAGCGGATCGACGCCCAGCGGCCACTGCAACACGAAGTTGTTGATCAGGGCGGTGCTGACAAGGGCGAACAGGAAGTGGGTCATGGTTGGGCCGGTACGGGCAGGCTGTCCCTCAAGAGTAGGCAAACTCCGGCGCGGGCGCAGGGCCCGCCAGATATGCAAATCCCCCCGTTGCGCGGGGCGCAAGGGGGGGACGGGGTCCAGCCTGCAGCCTTACTTGATCCGCTGGCCGGGCTTGGCGCCGCTGTCCGGGCTCAGCAGGTAGATCTCTTCACCGCCAGGGCCGGCGGCCATCACCATGCCCTCGGAGATGCCGAACTTCATTTTCCGCGGCTTGAGGTTGGCGATCATCATGGTCAGGCGACCATCGAGCTTGGACGGGTCCGGGTAGGCGCTCTTGATCCCGGAGAACACGTTGCGCTGCTCGTCACCGATATCCAGGGTCAGGCGCAGTAGCTTGTCGGCACCTTCCACGGCTTCGGCCTTGACGATCAAGGCGACGCGCAGGTCGATGGCGGCGAAGGCGTCGAAGTCGATTTCCGGTGACAGTGGGTCCTTGACCAGTTCGCCGTTGCCCGCTGGCGTGGCTGTGCCGGTGTCGGTCTGGCTGGCGGCCAGGTCTTCTTTCGAGGCGTCGGTCATGGCTTGGACTTTTACCGGGTCGATCCGCGTCATCAGCGGCTTGAATTCGTTGAGTTGATGATTGGCCAGC
This sequence comes from Pseudomonas sp. E1BtOHC1, assembly GCF_058744285.1. Taxonomy (NCBI): domain Bacteria; kingdom Pseudomonadati; phylum Pseudomonadota; class Gammaproteobacteria; order Pseudomonadales; family Pseudomonadaceae; genus Pseudomonas; species Pseudomonas sp. E1BtOHC1. The sequence continues at coordinate 6,366,353 of NZ_CP196023.1, read as the reverse complement.
AGGTGCTGGTGATCGTTCCAGGTCAGTGCCGGAACGTTCAGGAAGGCCTCGGCATCGGCGGCCAGCAGCGGCAGCACCGGTTTGAGGAAAATCACCAGTTGGCGGAACAGGTTGATACCGGTGGCGCAGATGGCCTGGACTTCAGCCTGCTTGCCTTCCTGCTTGTTCAGCGACCATGGGGCCTTGTCGGCGATCCAGGCGTTGGCGCGGTCCGCCAGCCCCATGATCTCGCGCATGGCGCGGGCAAAATCACGGGCTTCATAGGCGTCGGCGATGCTTGGCGCCGCGGCCAGGAAGGCCTCGGTCAGCTCGGGGGCGGCATTGCTGTCGACCATCAGCCCGGCGTTGCCTTTGTGGATGAAGCCGGCGCAACGGCTGGCGATGTTCACCACCTTGCCCACCAGGTCGGAGTTGACCTTCTGCACGAAGTCTTCGAGGTTCAGGTCCAGGTCGTCGACGCCGCGGCCCAGCTTGGAGGCGTAGTAGTAGCGCAGGTATTCCGGCGACAGGTGCTCCAGATAGGTGCGAGCCTTGATGAAGGTGCCACGGGACTTGGACATTTTCTGGCCGTTGACGGTCAGGTAGCCGTGGACGTTGATGCCGGTCGGTTTGCGGTAGCCGGCGCCTTCGAGCATGGCGGGCCAGAACAGCGCGTGGAAGTTGACGATGTCCTTGCCGATGAAGTGGTACAGCTCGGCGGTGGAGTCCTTGCCCCAGAACGCGTCGAAGTCCAGTTCCGGACGACGGGCGCAGAGGTTCTTGAAACTGGCCATGTAGCCGATTGGCGCGTCCAGCCAGACATAGAAGTACTTGCCCGGCTCGTCCGGGATCTCGAAGCCGAAGTACGGCGCATCGCGGGAGATGTCCCACTGCTGCAGGCCGGCATCCAGCCACTCGGCGATCTTGTTGGCGACGGCGTCCTGCAGGGTGCCGCTGCGGGTCCAGGTCTGCAGCATCTGCTGGAAGTCCGGCAGCTTGAAGAAGAAATGCTGGGAATCCTTGAGCACCGGGGTGGCGCCGGAGATCGCCGATTTTGGATCTTTCAGATCGGTCGGGGCATAGGTGGCGCCGCATTTTTCGCAGTTGTCGCCGTACTGGTCCTCAGTGCCGCACTTCGGGCAGGTGCCCTTGATGAAGCGGTCGGCCAGGAACATTTTCTTTTCCGGGTCGAAATACTGAGTGATGGAACGCGTGGCGATGTGCCCGGCGTCTCGCAGCTTGAGGTAGATCTGGCTCGACAGCTCACGGTTTTCTTCGGCGTGGGTCGAGTGGAAGTTGTCGAAGTCCACCAGGAACTCGGCAAAGTCGGCGCTGTGTTCAGCCTGGACATTGGCGATCAGTTGTTCCGGGGTGATGCCTTCCTTCTCCGCACGCAACATGATGGCCGAGCCGTGTGCGTCGTCGGCGCAGACATAGATGCATTGGTTGCCGCGATGCTTCTGGAAGCGCACCCACATGTCGGTCTGGATGTACTCAAGCATGTGGCCAAGGTGGATGGAACCATTGGCATAGGGCAGGGCGCTGGTGACGAGGATCTTGCGTGGCTCGGACATGGGGCTCGGCTACTTGATGAAACGGAGGTCGGCCACTATAAAGCGCCAGCGCGGATTTTTCACCCTTCCGGGCACATTGTGCACAGCAAGCTTTCTCGCCACGAAGGAGTCGGCGGCGTAGGATAGCCGGCTGATTTTCCTGTCTTGTTATCGGAGTTGCCCATGAGCGCCGTCAATCGCGCAGCGGTGGAAGCCGTTCTTCGCCAATACACCGACCCTTACCTGAACCAGGACCCGGTCAGCGCCGGCTGCGTGCGGGCCATTGATGTCCAGGGCGATAAGGTCCTGGTCCAGATGGAACTGGGTTATGCCGCCGGTCTGTTCAAGAGTGGCTGGGCGCAGATGCTGCAACTGGCCATCGAAGGCCTGGACGGTGTCGCTTCGGCCAAGGTCGAGATCACCAGCGTGATCGCCGCGCACAAGGCCCAGGCGCAGATCCCGGGCCTGGCCAACGTCAAGAACGTGGTGGCGGTGGCGTCCGGCAAGGGCGGCGTGGGCAAGTCCACCACCGCGGCCAACCTGGCCCTGGCCCTGGCTCGTGAAGGCGCCAAGGTGGGGATTCTCGACGCCGATATCTATGGTCCGAGCCAGGGCATCATGTTCGGCATTGCCGAAGGCACCCGGCCGAAGATCAAGGACCAGAAGTGGTTCGTACCCATCGAGTCCCACGGGGTCGAGGTCATGTCCATGGCCTTCCTCACCGACGACAACACGCCGATGGTCTGGCGTGGCCCGATGGTCTCCGGCGCCTTGCTGCAACTGGTGACCCAGACCGACTGGGGCAACCTCGACTATCTGGTGATCGACATGCCGCCGGGCACTGGCGATATCCAACTGACCCTGGCGCAGAAAGTCCCGGTGGCCGGCGCAGTGATCGTGACCACACCGCAAGACCTGGCGCTGCTGGATGCGCGCAAGGGCGTGGAGATGTTCCGCAAGGTCAACATCCCGGTGCTGGGCGTGGTGGAAAACATGGCGGTGCACATCTGCTCCAACTGCGGCCATGCCGAGCATTTGTTCGGCGAAGGCGGCGGCGAGAAGCTGGCCAGCCAATACGACGTCGAGTTGCTGGCTTCGCTGCCGCTGTCGATGCTGATCCGCGAGCAGGCCGACGGCGGCAAGCCGACGGTGATCGCCGAGCCTGAAAGCCAGATCGCCATGGTCTATCAGGAACTGGCCCGGCATGTCGGAGCACGCATCGTATTGCAGGAAGCCGCCGCTCCGGCGATGCCCAACATCACCATCAGCGACGACTGAAGTCCGAAACAGGCCCAGCCGGCGAACGCGATCTCATGGACGCCTTCGCCGGCAAGCCGGCTTCTACAGTTGCGATTACAGGCTCAGATGCGCAGGCCGCCGTCCATCTCCAGGATGCGTCCGGTGTAATAGTCGTTCTCGAAGATATAGGCCGCCGAGTGGGCGATCTCTTCCGGCTTGCCCATGCGCTTGAGCGGAATGCCTGAGGTCATCTTCTCCAGGGCTTCGGGTTTTATGCCCAGGGTCATTTCTGTCTCGATAAAGCCGGGGGCAATCCCGGCCACGCGAATTCCGTAGCGCGCCAGTTCCTTGGCCCAGGTCACGGTGGCTGCCGCCACGCCGGCCTTGGCTGCCGAGTAGTTGGTCTGGCCGACATTGCCGGCGCGAGAGATCGAGGAAATGTTGATGATCGCGCCGCTGTTGTTCAACTCCACCATTTTCGCCGCCACTTCCCGAGTGCAGAGGAACACCCCGGTCAGGTTGACGTCGATCACCGCCTGCCATTGGGCCAGGCTCATCTTGGTCATCTCGCCGTCCTTGACCTTGAGCAGCAGGCCGTCGCGCAGGATTCCGGCGTTGTTGATCAGACCGTGGATGGCGCCGAAGTCTTCGGCGACCTGGGCCACCATATGGCTCACTTGTTCTTCATTGGCCACATTGCACAGATAGGCGCGGGCCTCGACGCCGAGGGCCTTGCAGGCCGCCACGGCCTGGTCGAGTTTTTCCTGGTTCAGATCCACCAGGGCCAGTCGTGCGCCCTTGGCGGCGAAATACTCGGCCATGGAGCGGCCCAGACCTTGGCAACCGCCAGTGATAATGATTACTTTGTCAGTGAGTTGCATTCGCATGTCCCGCTAGCAGGTCTTGAGGGGTGGTCCTTTTCGGGGAACCTCGGCCGGCTGCCGGACCTGGCCTGGCTGCAGATGAGAATTGCCCCGTTGGCGTAGCTGGAACAATGCTCCAGGCGCCCGTCCGTTTTCGACGGATTCTATAGAAGGAGTCATAAAGTGAGCGTTGAAGCTGCCAAGAATGCACGAGAATTGCTGCTCAAGGAATACCGCGGCGTGTTGTCGACGCACTCCAAGGCCATGCCGGGTTTTCCCTTTGGTTCCGTGGTGCCTTATTGCCTGGATGCCGAGGGGCGCCCCCTGATTCTCATCAGCCGCATCGCCCAGCACACCCACAATCTGCAGAAGGATTCCAAGTGCTCGCTGCTGGTAGGCGAGCGCGATGCCGATGACGTGCAAGCGGTGGGGCGCCTGACCTACCTGGCCGAAGCCGAGAAGCTTGAGGACCAGGACGCTATCGAGGCCGCCGCCGAGCGCTACTACCGCTACTTCCCGGAATCCCAGAACTACCACAAGGCCCATGACTTCGACTTCTGGGTACTCAAGCCGGTGCGTCATCGCTACATCGGCGGTTTCGGCGCTATTCACTGGGTGGATCAAGTGGCCCTGGCCAACCCGTTCGCCGGCAAGGCCGAGTTGAGCATGGTTGAACATATGAACAGCGACCACGCCAAAGCCATTGCCCACTACGTGGCGCTGACGGGACTGCCACACAGCGTGCCGGCGCAACTGGCCGGGATCGACAGCGAAGGCATGCACCTGCGCATTGGCCAGGCCCTTTACTGGCTGCCATTTCCAAGCCTTTGCAACACGCCGACACAAGTGCGCGAAGCCCTGGTTTTTCTGGCCCACGCCGATCAATGGCCGAAAAATCCGGCACCGGGTGCTTGAATTCACGAATTGGCGACGTCATTTACGGTCTACTGGAAGGCATTCTTCCGCAGAGGAAACCATTTGATGCGCCCTTTTCTGTTGCTCTTTTTACTGTTCCCGGTGCTGGAGCTGTTCGTCTTCGTCAAGGTCAGCGCGGCCATCGGGTTTTTCCCGGCACTGCTGCTGATCATTCTCGGTTCGATGCTCGGTGTGCTGGTGTTGCGCGTGGCCGGATTGGCCACGGCACTGCGTGCCCGTGAAAGCCTCAATCGCGGTGAGTTGCCGGCCCAGCAGATGCTCGAGGGGCTGATGCTGGCCCTGGGTGGCGGCCTGCTGATCCTGCCGGGTTTCATCAGCGATGTATTCGGCCTGCTGATGCTGCTGCCCATCAGCCGTCGCCTGCTGGCCAATAAAATGCGCCAGCGTGCCGAGGAGCAGGCCTTGCGCCAACGCGCCTTTGCCGATGACATGCGTGCGGCCCGTGGCGGCCCTGCGCCGCAACAGCCGTTGGGCCGTGAGCCCAATGTCATTGAAGGTGAGTTCGAGCACCGAGATTCTTGATAACTGGCCTCAAACACACGGCACCTTCGGGTGCCGTGTTCGTTTTAACCCGGGTGATGTAAAAAATTTCATCAACCTGCCCTTGTAATAACCTTATGCGCCCTTATGTAACGGTCACCGCAAGGTTTCTGGTGCTGACACCAGACAGACTTCCGCGTCTCGCTTGTCGAGCCGCAACCGGCCACGCCGGATTTGTTAACCCGCCGGTATCGACACCGGCCGTTGAAAACCACAATTAGGAGAGATCGACAATGAAGCTTCGTCCTCTGCATGACCGCGTCGTCATCCGTCGCAGCGAAGAAGAATCGAAAACTGCCGGCGGTATCGTTCTGCCTGGTTCGGCTGCTGAAAAACCTAACCGTGGCGAAATCGTCGCTGTAGGTACCGGCCGCGTGCTGGACAACGGTGAAGTACGTGCGCTGGCCGTGAAAGTGGGTGACAAAGTGGTGTTTGGCCCGTACTCCGGCAGCAACACCGTGAAAGTCGATGGCGAAGATCTGCTGGTAATGGCTGAGAACGAAATTCTCGCCGTTATCGAAGGCTGATTTCCCACGTATTTTCCCGCTACTACACAGTATTTAAGGAATATCGATCATGGCTGCTAAAGAAGTTAAATTCGGCGATTCCGCCCGCAAGAAAATGCTCACCGGTGTCAACGTCCTGGCTGACGCAGTAAAAGCGACCCTGGGCCCGAAAGGCCGTAACGTGATCATCGAGAAGAGCTTCGGCGCTCCGACCATCACCAAGGACGGCGTTTCCGTAGCCAAAGAAATCGAGCTGAAAGATCGCTTCGAAAACATGGGCGCGCAGCTGGTCAAAGACGTTGCCTCCCGTGCTAACGATGACGCTGGCGACGGCACCACCACCGCTACCGTTCTGGCCCAGTCGATCGTCAACGAAGGCCTGAAAGCCGTCGCTGCCGGCATGAACCCGATGGACCTGAAACGCGGCATCGACAAGGCGACCATCGCCATCGTCAAAGAGCTGAAAGGTCTGTCCAAGCCATGCGCTGACTCCAAAGCCATCGCTCAGGTCGGCACCATCTCCGCCAACTCCGACAACTCCATCGGCGACATCATTGCCGAGGCCATGGAAAAAGTCGGTAAAGAAGGCGTGATCACCGTTGAAGAAGGCTCGGGCCTGGAAAACGAACTGTCGGTTGTAGAAGGCATGCAGTTCGACCGTGGCTACCTGTCCCCTTACTTCATCAACAAGCCGGACACCATGGTCGCCGAACTCGACGGCCCGCTGATCCTGCTGGTGGACAAGAAGATCTCCAACATCCGCGAAATGCTGCCAGTGCTGGAAGCCGTTGCCAAAGCCGGCCGCCCACTGCTGATCGTGGCTGAAGACGTTGAAGGCGAAGCCCTGGCGACTCTGGTTGTGAACAACATGCGCGGTATCGTCAAAGTCGCTGCCGTCAAGGCACCAGGCTTCGGCGACCGTCGCAAGGCCATGCTGCAGGACATCGCCGTCCTGACCGGCGGTACCGTTATCTCCGAAGAGATCGGCCTGAGCCTGGAAAGCACCACCCTGGAGCACCTGGGTAACGCCAAACGCGTGATCCTGTCCAAAGAAAACACCACCATCATCGACGGTGCTGGCGTTGAAGCGGACATCCAGGCTCGTGTGACTCAGATCCGTCAACAAGTCGCCGACACTTCGTCCGACTACGACCGTGAAAAACTGCAAGAGCGTCTGGCCAAGCTGTCCGGCGGCGTTGCAGTGATCAAGGTTGGCGCTGGTTCCGAAGTTGAAATGAAAGAGAAGAAAGCCCGCGTTGAAGACGCCCTGCACGCTACCCGTGCAGCCGTTGAAGAAGGCGTGGTACCTGGCGGTGGCGTAGCCCTGATCCGTGCTCTGCAAGGCATCAACGACCTGAAGGGCGACAACGCCGACCAGGACGTGGGTATCGCTGTTCTGCGTCGCGCTATCGAAGCTCCACTGCGTCAGATCGTTGCCAACTCCGGTGACGAACCAAGCGTGGTTGTGGACAAGGTCAAGCAGGGTTCCGGTAACTTCGGTTACAACGCTGCCACCAGCGAATACGGCGACATGATCGAAATGGGCATCCTGGACCCAACCAAGGTAACCCGTTCCGCGCTGCAAGCAGCTTCGTCCATCGGCGGTCTGATCCTGACCACCGAAGCCGCTGTTGCTGAAATCGTGGAAGACAAGCCTGCAGCTGGCGGCATGCCAGACATGGGCGGCATGGGTGGCATGGGCGGCATGATGTAAGCCAGCCTTACCCCTGTACTGAAAAAGCCCCGCCGGTGAAAACCGGCGGGGCTTTTTTATGCCTGGGATAGGAGGGGGCGCCTGGATCTTCGCGGGCAAGCCCGCTCCTACAACGATGCACCTCTGTAGGAGCGGGCTTGCCCGCGAATGACTTCAGCGCTGACTCAACTCGGCCGCCGAGGTTTTGGGCGCCTTCCAGCTCAACAGTTGCTGCTTGAAGCCATAACTGGCGCTCTGGTAGTAACTGATACCGCGCTGGATCAGCGGGTCGCTGTCCTGCACCCGGGATTCCTGGCTGGCACCCAGGGCCTGGTCATGGCGGCGCAGCCCTTGGCGCGGGCTGAGAATCGCCAGGTCCTTGCCGTCGAACAGCCCCAGGTGTTGGTAATTGCCCACCAGGACACGCGGGGGCAGTGGGTTGTCCTGCAACAGGTTGCGACCGAAGAAGGTCGATTCGTAGTCCAGGTTCAACAACCCCAGCAGCGTTGGCGCCAGGTCGATCTGACTGGCCAGCTGGGCACTTTCCCGCGTTGGGACCAGCTTGGGGGCGTAGACGAACAGCGGGATCTGATAGTTGCTGATGGGCAGGTCTTCCTTGCCCGCGCTGCCTGCGGTGTGGTCGGCGACGAACACGAAGATCGTGTTGTCGAACCAGGGTTTTTGCCGCGCCGCCTTGAGGAACTCGCCAATGGCGTAGTCGGTGTATTTGACCGCGCCGTCACGGCCATTGCCGGACTTGATGTCGATGCGGCCGTCGGGGTAGGTGTACGGACGATGGTTGGAGGTGGTCATCAGTTGCAGCAGGAAGGGGCGTTGTTGCGCGTAGTCGGCGTCCGCCAGCTTCAGGGTCTGGTTATACAAGTCTTCGTCGGCCATGCCCCAGGCGTTCTTGAAATGGATCTCGGACTCTTCGACGCTGCTCTGGTCCACCACTCGGTAGCCGTTGCCGCTGAAAAAGGCGTTCATGTTGTCGAAGTAACCGCGTCCGCCATAGACGAACACACTGTCGTAACCCACGGCGCGAAGTTGCTGGCCCAGGCTGGCAAAGCCGCTTTCACGACCGATGCGCTTGACGATGGAGCGTCCGGGCGTCGGTGGGATCGCCAGGGTGATGGCTTCCAGGCCGCGGTCGGTGCGGGTGCCGGTGGCATAGAAATTGTTGAAGTACAGGCTCTGTTGGCGCAAGGCGTCGAGGTTGGGGGTCAGATTGCGTTCGTCGCCATTGCTGCCCATGTACTTGGCGCTGAAGCTTTCCAGGGTGACCAGGACGATATTCGGTGTGCGCGGGGTGCCCGGGTTGTCAATGGCGCGACGGATGTCCAGGGGGTCCTTGCCGATGAAGCGGGCATTGGGCTCGTTGAGTTCGGCGCGCATCTGGCGGGCCACCACATCGGCAGGCAGGCTGCGATAGAACTGTGGGTAATCCAGCTCATTGTTTCGAAAGGCAGCAAAGAACTGATACGGACCGTTGCTCGCCAGCTCATTCTGGTAGGCATTGCCGCCCTGGGCCCGCGGACTGTCCTGGCTGAGCAGTTGCAGGCTGGCGCTGGCCACCAGCAGCAGTCCCAGGGTGCTGAGCAGGCGATCACGCAGAGACGGCAAGGGCGCATCCAGAGCCGCCTTCAGCGGCTTGCGCAGCGCCAGGCTCAGGGCGATTGCCGCCAGGGCCAGCAGCGCCATGTACAGGCCGATCGGGTAGGACTCGAGAATGTTGTTGAGGACTTCGTCGGAATACACCAGGTAGTCGACGGCGATGAAATTGAAACGCACGCCGAACTCGTCCCAGAACAGCCATTCCGCAACAGCGGTGAAAAGCATGGCGAAGAGGCTCAGGCTGAACAGGCCCTGTAACAGCCAGCGCGTTCCACGCCGCTGCCACAGGCTGGGCGGGCAGAGCAACAGGCACAGGCCCAGGGGCAGGGCGGCGTAGGCCAGGAAGCCCAGGTCGTAAAGCAGGCCGACGCCGAACACTGGCAGCCAGCCGCTACCGGCTTCGTTGAGGTGAGTCAGCAGGAGAGCGCTGCGGGTCAGCAGGAAAATCGCCAGCCAGGTGCTGGTCAATAACAGCACTAAGCGCGCTGGGGCGGTCTTGAGAAGATCCATCAGAGGGGTGTTCCTTGTGGGCAAACGGCCGGCAGTCTGAGCTTGCCCCTGTAGGCAGGTTGTGAACCTGTGGTGAAAAACTCGTTAAGCCATTGAAGGAGTGAAAAGTGCCCGGGGAGCGGTCAGACAAGGCTGGCGGCGAGTCGGACTTGGCCTTAAGCTGCGCGAGCCAAGACGGCCGTAACTGTGTACGGAGAGAGTGCCGATGCGAATTCTACTGGTTGAAGACAACCGCGATATTCTCGCCAACCTGGCGGATTACCTGGGACTCAAGGGCTACACCGTGGACTGCGCCCAGGATGGTCTGTCGGGATTGCACCTGGCTGCCACTGAGCATTACGACCTGATCGTGCTCGACATCATGCTGCCAGGGATCGACGGCTACACCCTGTGCAAGCGCCTGCGCGAAGATGCCCGGCGCGATACCCCAGTGATCATGCTCACGGCCCGTGACCAGTTGGATGACCGGCTTCAGGGCTTCAAGTCCGGTGCCGACGACTACCTGCTCAAGCCATTTGCCCTTTCGGAACTGGCCGCGCGGATTGAGGCGGTGATGCGCCGTACCCAGGGCGGTGGTCGCAGAGCGTTGCAGGTCGGTGACCTCAGCTATGACCTCGATACCCTGGAAGTCACCCGTGAAGGGCGCCTGCTCAAGCTCAACCCGGTGGGCCTCAAGCTGCTGGCGGTGTTGATGCAGAAGAGCCCCCATGTGTTGCGCCGGGAAATCCTCGAAGAGGCCCTGTGGGGCGATGACTGTCCGGACAGTGACAGCCTGCGCAGCCATGTCCACCAACTGCGCCAGGTGATCGACAAGCCGTTCGCCAAACCGTTGCTGCACACCGTGCACGGTGTCGGCTACCGGTTGGCCGAGGGCCGTGATGGAGTTTAAGCAGAGCCTTGCCCAGCGCATCATCATCGCCTTTGCCTTGATGAGCGCACTGGTGGCGGGGGCTTTCGCCATGGGCATCGTGGCGACCGTGCATCTGGTGGAGGAGAAACTCATCTCCGCCGGCCTTGGCGGCGATCTGCAACGCCTGTTGCTAATGGACAACGTTGCCGACTGGAATCACCGCCCCGAGCCCGACCAACTGTTCTACTACAGTGGCGGGCGCGGCGATTTCGAGTTGCCCAAGGATCTGAGGCACCTGGACCCGGGCTTCCATGAAGTGTTTCGCGAGCAGCTGTCCTATCACGCTATGGTCGAAGTGGTGGATGGCCGGCGTTATGTGCTGCTGCAGGATCAGAGCGATTTCGAAGAGCGCGAGCGGGTGCTGTTCGCGGTGGTGCTGGTGGGTTTCATCCTAAGTCTGGCGCTGGCGGTGTTCCTGGGGTGGGTCCTGGCACGTCGGGTGATGGCGCCGGTGGTTCGTCTGGCTCGCCAGGTCCGTCACCGGGATCAACTGCTGGGCTTGGCACCGCCCCTGGCACCGGATTATGCGGCGGATGAGGTGGGCGAGTTGGCGATTGCCTTCGATGCGACTCTCGGACGCCTGCGCCAGGCCTTGAGCCGTGAGCGTCTGTTCACCAGTGACGTCAGCCATGAACTGCGGACGCCGCTGATGGTCCTGGCCACGTCCTGCGAGCTGCTCCTGGAAAACCCCGGGCTCGATCCCCGTGGACGAGCCCAGGTCGAACGTATTGCCCGAGCTTGCGAGGAAATGCGTGAGCTGGTGCAGACGTTCCTGATGCTGGCCCGAGCCCAGCGGGAAGATGCCAGCATGTCGCCGCAACTGACGCTGACCCAGGCTGCCAAGGACTTGATCGGAGTGTGGCGCGAATCCGTCGAGGCCAAGGGTATCGAGTTGATCTTCGAGCCGGGACAACCGGGTGAGACCCGCTACAACGCCACTTTCCTGCATGCGGTGATGGGCAATCTGTTGCGCAATGCCTTGCACTACACCGAACAGGGATTTATCCGCCTGAGCCTGGTGCCGGATGGATTCGTCGTGGAGGACAGCGGCGTGGGCATTCCCGAGGAAAAACGCGAGGCGATGTTCCAGCCCTTTGTCCGTGGCGATGAAAAGCGCGGTGAAGGCTTGGGGCTGGGCTTGTCCCTGGTCCAGCGGATCTGCGAGAACCAGGGCTGGAGCGTCACTCTCAGTACCATGACCCCCAATGGCTGTCGTTTTCACGTTCAACTGCCCCCTTCCAAGGCTTGAATATTCTTGCCGGGCCCTGTTTTTCAGGGCCACTCGCTTGTCGATTTTTCTTCTTAGGTGGCCCCAGGCCATTGTCTGCTGCCTGTAAAACTCTGAAATATTTCCTCGTTGGACGGTACGAAGTTTTCACAAGGGGATGACCTGTCGCTGACACGCCGCTGCTTAAGGTGGCGCCATCAGTTGCAGGAGACTTTGATGATGGCGACACCGATCAAGCTGGAATTTTCCGACAAGTACGATGCCCAACATGCGCAGCAATACCTGCTCAAGCACCAGGAGGGGCTGGCACGACAGTTGTCCCACAAGCGTGATGAACAATTGGCTCGCGCTGCGCTGGCCCTGGCGGGAGAACCGGGCCTGGTGCTGGACCTGCCGTGCGGCGCGGGTCGTTTCTGGCCGCTGCTGACCGAAAAGGCCAATCGAATCATTATTGGCGCCGACAATTCAGCGGCTATGCTGAACACCGCCACGGTGGCGCAACCGGCCGATGTGGTGAAACGGGTACGAGCCTTGCAAACGTCTGCGTTTGCCATCGACTTGCCGGACAACGCTGTGGACTGCATTTTTTCCATGCGGTTGTTGCACCACATCGGTGAGGCCGAGCATCGGATAGCGCTGCTACGGGAGTTTCAGCGGGTCACCCGTGACAGCGTGATTGTTTCGCTATGGGTCGATGGCAACTTCAAGGCCTGGAAGCGCAAGCGCATGGAGCGCAAGCGGCTGTCCGAAGGTGGGCAGGAGGGTTACCAGAATCGTTTCGTGTTACCGGCGGCTACGGTCGAAGAAGAATTCAGGCAAGCCGGTTTTCGTGTCCAGGAGCACCTGGACTTCTTTCCGCTCTACGCCATGTGGCGGGTCTACGTATTACGCAAGAGGTAAGAGGATGGCTGTTGAATGTGCTTCGGAAATGGACGCCGTGCCCACAGATTGCTTCGAATACTTCTGGAACCAACAAGGTGAATGGGTCGAGGAACCCAATAAGCGTCGAGGCGGTGAGAGCGGCGTGCAGCGCCTGATCAGCAGCAGCGGTCGCCTGCTCTATGCCAAGCGGCAGATCGGGCACATTCATCGCAGCTTTCTACACCCCTTTGGTCGTCCGACCGTCCTGCGTGAGCGTGATGCCCTGCAAGGCCTGCGTTTGCTGGATATAGAGGTGCCGGAGCTGGTGTTCTGCGGCGCCCGGCGCGGCCCCGAGCATCAGTGGCAGGCCCTGCTGGTGACCGCTGCGCTCGACGGCTTTGTGGAAATCGATAACTGGTATGCCGCAGGTGAGCGTGAACGCCACGGCGAAGTGCTGCACGAGCGAGTGTTGCAGGCACTGGCGCAGACCCTGGCGCGTATGCACAAGGGCCGTTGGCAGCATGGCTGCCTGTATTCCAAACATGTTTTTGTACGAATAGATGGCGAGGGCGAGCAGGCCCAGGTGAGGATTGCATTGCTGGATTTCGAGAAGTGTCGCCAGCGCCTGAGCAGCCGTCGGGCGGCGGCCCATGACCTCAAGCAACTGCGCCGCCATTCGTCGTGGAATGACACGGACTGGCAAAAGCTCTACTACTTTTATAGAACGGTGTTTGGCAGCCCCATCAAAGGTTTATAGCTATGAAGCTAGAAATTGCACGAGGTTTGTTCCTGGCAGGAGCCTTGGCAGTTGCTTCCTTGGCCATGGTTGTCTGGGAGCAGCCGCGAACGCAGGTTCTCAGTGCCGCTCAGGGTGAACATTGCCCGTTGCCACGGGTGGCCAAGAGCTCGGTGGCGGTCAAGCCGGATCATGAACTGCTGTTGTTCATGTTCGGCATGAGCCAGGCGTTGAAACCCCAGAGTTGAAGACCTGAAACTGCCACCTGAAGGCCTCGCATTGCGGGGCCTTTTGTTTGTCCCGGATTCAGGTGTCCGCCTTGGCCAGCAGGGTGTAGATGCAGGGCAGGACGAAGAGGGTGAACAGGGTGCCGATGGACATGCCCGTGGCGATTACTGTACCGATATCGAAGCGACTGACTGCACCGGCGCCGCTGGCCAGGATCAGTGGCACCATGCCGAACACCATCGCTGCAGTGGTCATCAGCACCGGGCGCAGGCGAATCGATGCGGCTTGCTCCACCGCCTGTCGGGCGCTAAGTCCCTGGTCCCGGCGCAGTTGGTTGGCGAATTCAACGATCAGAATCCCATGTTTGCTGATCAGGCCGATCAGCGTCACCAGGCCAACCTGGGTGTAGATGTTCATGCTCGACCAGCCGAGAAACAGTGGGATCAGTGCGCCGCAGATCGACAGCGGCACGGTCACCAGAATCACCACCGGGTCGCGGAAGCTTTCGAACTGCGCCGCCAGCACCAGGAAAATGATCGCCAGGGCCAGGCCGAAGGTGACCCAGAGCGCACTGCCTTCCTGGACGTACTGGCGAGCGGCGCTGGCATAGTCGAAGGCGTAACCGGCGGGGGCCTCCTGCGTAGCGATCTGGCGCATGGTGTCGATGGCTTCGCCCATGCTGACTACGGGCACACCGGAAATGGTCGCAGCGTTGAGCTGCTGGAACTGGTTCAACTGCCGAGGGCGGGCGCGGTCGCTGACTTTGATCAGGGTCGACAGCGGCAGGGCCTCACCCTTGCTGTTCTTCACGTAGTAGTTATTCAACCAGTCAGGGTTGTCCCGATAGGCGCGCTCCACTTGGGCGATCACCTTGTAGCTGCGTCCGTCGATGGTGAAACGGTTGATTTCCGCCTCGCCGAGCAAGGTCGCCAGCGTACCCCCCAGGTCCTGCATGGTAACGCCCATTTGCGCGGCCTTGGCCCGATCGATGTCGACCACCACTTCGGGTTTGTCGAAGGCCAGGTCAATGTCGACAAAGGCGAATTTCCCCGACTCCATGGCGCGTTTCTTCACCCGGTTGGCCACGTCCAACAGGGACTCGTAATCGTTGGGGGTGTTGATCACGAAGGCAAAGGGCAGGCCCTCGCCGGTGCCGGGCAAGGCCGGCAGGTTGAAACCGAAGACTTGCAGGCCGGCGATGCCTGCCAGTTTGCCTTGTACCTGGGGCAGGATCTGCATCTGGGTCCGCTGGCGCTGGTTCCAGGGCTTGAGCAGGAAGCCGCCGATCCCCGATTGCACCCCGTTGAAACCGTTGATCTGGAATGAGGAGTAGTACTCCGGGAACTCCTTGAAGATCGCCAGGAACTCATCGGTGTAGGCATTGAGATACTCCAGGTTGGCCGGTTGCGGCGCCGTGGCCAGCATGAAAATGATGCCCTGGTCTTCGTCCGGTGCCAGCTCCGCCTTGGTGAACTTGAGCAGCAGGGGAATCAGGCACAGCACGATCAGCGCGAAGACCAGTACAACGGGACGGGTCTCAAGGGTGCCGTGGAGCAGGCGCTGGTAGCGCTGCTTCAGGCTGTCGAAAATCCGGTCCAGGCGATGGGACAGGCCGCTGGGGTTTTCGTCGCGGCGCAGCAACAGTGCACACATCATCGGTGACAGAGTCAGGGCGACGATCCCGGAAATCACCACGGCCCCGGCCAGCGTCAGGGCGAACTCCTTGAACAGGGCGCCGGTGAGTCCCTGGAGAAAACCTATGGGAGCGTAAACCGCCGCCAGGGTGATGGTCATCGATACCACCGGCATGGCGATTTCCCGGGCACCTTCGATGGCCGCATCCAAGGGTGTCTTGCCTTCTTCGATGTGCCGATGAATGTTCTCCACCACCACGATTGCATCGTCCACCACCAAGCCGATGGCCAGGACCATGGCCAGCAAGGTCAGCAGATTGATCGAGTAGCCCATCAACTGCATGAAGAACATCACGCCGATCATCGACAGCGGAATGGTCACTACCGGGATCACTACCGAACGCAAGGCGCCGAGGAACAGGAACACCACCACAATCACGATCAGTACCGCTTCGAACAGGGTTTTGACTACCTCGTCGATGGAGGCCTGGATAAACAGCGTGGCGTCGTAGGCAATGTCCGACTTGAGGGTCGGGGGCAGTTGCGCTTCCAGTTCCGGCAGCAGCTTGCGCACCTCCTTGATCACGTCCAGCGGGTTGGCTCCGGGGGTGGCCTTGATGCCGATGTAGACCGAGGGCACGCCGCCGAAGGAGCTGATGGCGTTGTAGTTTTCCGCGCCCATTTCCACCCGCGCCACATCCTTGAGCAGGACCCGGCTGTCGCCATCGGTTTTCAATGGGATAGCCGCGAACGCCTCGGCGGATTTCAGCTCGGTGTTGGCATTGATACTGGTGACGACGTACTCGCCCTTGACCTCGCCTGCGGCGGACAGAAAGTTGTACTCGCGCACGGCGTTGCTCACGTCGCTGGCAGCCAGGCCATAGGCCGCCAACTTCACCGGGTCCAGCCACAGACGCATGGCGAACACCTGATTGCCGAGGATCTCCGCCTCGGCCATGCCTGGCAGGGTCGCCAGCTTGGGCTGGATCACTCGTGAGAGGTAGTCGGTGATCTGTGGGTTGTTCAGTTGCGGGCTGGAGAAGCTGATGTACATCAGCGCCGAGGCGTCGGCCGCCTCCTTGCTCAGCACTGGGTCTTCGGCTTGCTGGGGCAGCTTGTTCTTGACCTCGTTGGCCTTGGCCAGCAGTTCGGTGAACAGGCGGTCGCTGTTGGAACCGATCCGTGCATAGATCGAGATCACCGAGAAGTTCTGCCGGCTCACCGAGGTCATGTAGTCGATGCCTTCGGCGCTGGCCAGGCTTTGCTGCATGGGCTGGGTGATATAGCCCTGGATGGTTTCGGCATTGGCCCCGGGGTAGGCGGTGGTCACCGTGATCAGGGCGTTCTCCATCTGTGGGTACTGGCGCAGGGGCAGCTTGCTCCAGGCCTAGAATCCCAGCAGCACAATCAGCAGGCTGACCACGGTAGCGAGTACCGGGCGGCGAATGAACGGATCGGTAAAGGCCATGGGGATTCCTTGATCAGTCGGCGCGAGGCTGGCTGTTCGGCTGTTCCGGTTGCAGCTTGTCCGGGGTGATGCTGATGTGGGCGCCGTTATCCAGTTTGATCTGGCCGGCACTGACCACCTGTTCGCCCTTCTCCACACCCTTGTTGATCATCACCAGGCCGCCGCGATGCTTGCCGGTGTCGACAAAGCGCCGCTCGGCGATCAGCAGCGGCCGGCCCTCGGAGTCTTGCTCCAGGCTGCCGTCGGCGGCTTTCTTCTGCGTGACCACGTACACCGAGTTGCCGTAGAGGGTGTAGGCGAGGGCGCTTTCCGGCACCACTACTTTGAGCTGCGGGTCGGGAAGCAATACTTGCAGGTCGGCGAACATGCCCGGCAGCAAGCGGCCTTCGGGGTTGGCCAGGGTGGCGCGTACCAGCACGTTGCGGGTGCTGTTCTCGACCTTGGGGTTGATGGCGCTGATGCTGCCGGGGAACGACTCCCCGGGAAACGCCGCAACGCTGAGCTGCACGGTCTGTCCCAGACGGATCTTGGGCACCGATTGTTCCGGGATATAGAAGTCCACGTACAGGCTGCTCAGATCCTGCAGGGTTGCGATCACCGTGCCGCTGGCCAGGAAGTCGCCGACATCTACCTGGCGGATGCCGATTGTGCCGGCAAAGGGGGCGAGAATGCGTTTCTTGGCCAGGGAGGCCTTGAGCTGGTTGACCGTGGCCTTGTTCTTTTGCAACTGGGCCGAAAGCCGGTCGTACTCGCCCTTGGAAATCGCCTGACTGCCCACCAGTTGGCTACCGCGTCCGAAATCCAGCTGGGCCAGGCCGAGGTCGGCCTGGGCGGTTTCCAGCAGGGCGCTTTCCACAGCGCTGTCCAGGGTCAGCAACGGTTGGCCGGCCTTGACCTGCTGCCCGGATTCGAACTGCAGGTCCTTGACCGTACCGGCGACTTCCAGGCTGAGGTTGACCCCTTGCAGGGCCTTGAGGCTGCCGACACTGGGCAGCCGGCTTTGCCAGGGGCGCTCGTCGGCGGTAATCACCGCCACGCTGATGGGCGGCTTTGGGGCCGAGTAGACCTGGACCATCTTGTAGATCGAAAACGCCTTGTAGCCGGCTAGCAACAGCACGACCAACAGGACCACACCCAACATGATCAACATGCGGCGACGCAGCATATTCCGCTTCCTTGGAAAGCCCGGGAAACAAGCCCGGTAGACATTACTCCGAGTCGCGTGCGGGTTCCAGATGACTGTCCTGTCGTCTAGCGAAGCTCCCGGCGCCAAGGCCGGGGAGGGTTCTTCAGATCAGATGCAGATGGTTGTCCCAGAGCCCTGCGGGCAGATCCAGCGGTTTTGCCGCAATCTGTGTCTGGCGACAGTCGTAGAAGCGGCAGCGGCCTTGTCCCGAGGTCACCACGAAGCCGTCGGCCACGGCGCCGACCCCGGCACAGTCTGGCAGGGGCGCATCGACCCGCACTGCGCCGCTGTCCAGGTCCCAGATGAAGAAGCGGTTACCCCGGGGGGCGGTCAGAGCCACCAGGCGCAGGTCGCTGTGCACCGCGACGCTGGCGGTGTAGTGCCCCATGGCCTGCAACTGCTGTTCGGGTACCGGGAAGGCCGCGAAAGGTTGTCCCGGCCGCTTGATTGCCAGGAGTTCCGAGGGCTCGTGGGCGGCGCCCATGAACTGCTGGCCGGTGACGATGGTGCCGTCGCTGGCGATGCCCATGTGGCGCACGCTGTTCATCTGCTGGGCCAGGGTTTCCTTGCTCAACAGGGTGCCGTCGCGCTGCATCAACACCAGGCTCGGCTCCATGGCATCGAGGTTCATCTCCACCCGGCTTTCGGCTTCAGTGCGGATGCCGCCATTGGCTACCACCAGGGTTTCACCGTCGGGCATCCACGACACCTGGTGCGGGCCGATACCGTGGGTGGACAGTTCACCGCTGTGCACCAGGCGCTCGCCTTCGAAGCGATACACCCCGAGCAGGCCACGGCCGGGGTCCCGGGTGTCGTTCTCGGTGGCGTACAACCACTGGCCATCCTTGTGGATCACCGCGTGACCGTAGAAGTGCCGGTCAGGTTGCGAGGTCACGGTCTGCAGCAGCGCGCCGTTGCGCAGGTCGATCAGGTAACTCTCGGTGCCCGGGCGCCGGGCCACGAACAGGGCGATCGGCAACTGCGGGTGATTGATGATGTCATGGCAACGTTGGCCGACCTGGGTGGCAAACACCTGTTTACCGTCCAGCTGATAACCGACGGCGTAATGCTTGCCGTCACCATCGTCCCTGGCCGAAAGCAGCAAGGGCTGTTTGCCCTTTTGCTTGAACAGCGTCCAGCCGCCCAAGGTCACCGCACTGAGCAGCAGGCTGCCCAGTGCCAAAGCCTGACGTCGCAGCATCATCAGTCACCGTCGTTGGCGTTGAAGCCCAGTTGGATCCCCAGCGCCTTGGCCAGTTCGCCTTCGTGCAGGCGGTGGACCACGTTGAGGCTGTCGTACAGATCGTTGAGCTGCTGGCGACCAGCGTCGTCACCGAGCATTTCGGTCAGCGAGCGCTGGGTGCTGGCGAAGAGTTTCAGCGAAGCGGCGTAGGCGGCGTCGATCTTGTCGGCCAAAGGCTTCTGATCGGCTGGCAACAGGCCGCGCAGGCCTTTGTTGTCGACACCTGCCCACACGGTTTGAGCAGCGCTGAGGCTGGCCTCAAGGCCTTGCAGGGACGACTGGCTGCGCCAGGCATCAGCCTGGAACGGCTGGGGAATGCCCTTGGTCTGGCGGCCCATCGGCGTGCCGAGCTTCTTCTTCAAGGTATCCAGGGCAGTGACCTGGACCCGCAGCAAGTCAGCGATGGCTTCATGGGAGTCGGCGTAGCGCTGGTTGGGGAACTTGCTCATCTGCGCGAGCATGCCGTCGTTGGTATTCCAGCCCGTCAGGATCTCTTGCGCCAGTTGTTTCTGACGTTCACCGATGGCGGTCAACAGCGGGCAGTAGCGGGCTTTCTGCGCGCTGTCGGCCATGTCGATCTTGCTGTCGAAGAGGATGTACTCGTAGGCCGACAGGCCTTGCACCACCACACTGGATTTGGCCAGGGCCGCGGCATCGATCTGCGGATTGGCGGTCACCAGTTGCTCGACCTGCCGGCCGACCAGGTTTTTCTTGTCCGGCCAGAACTGCACCTGCCAGGCGCGGTTGCCCTCGGCCAGCGGGCCGATCAGCAGTGGTTGCAGCTCGGCCCAGGCTTTTTGTGCGTGGAGGAAGTCGGCGCGGGCGGTGTCCAGGCTTGTCTTGCCTTCACAGAAGGCCAGGGCGCTGATGGCCAGCTGGCGGTCGGCCTCGACCCAACGGCTGTAGGTTGGCAGGATCACCTGTTTGGCGATGGCGGCCGAGGTCACGGCTTGTGGGTCCTGGGGCGAGCAGGCGCCCAGGGCGAGTGCGGCAAGGCTGGTGAACAGCAGTTTGGGGCGGAACATGTTCGGGCTCCCTTTATTGTGGAGAAAGCAGTTGAGTCGAGTGTTTATAGCGAATTCAGAAAGGCCAGCAACGCGGCACGTTGCTCGGCATTGAACGCGAGAACCTGTTGCTTGGCGCCTTCGGCTTCGCCGCCATGCCACAGCACCGCTTCCATCAGGTTGCGGGCGCGACCGTCATGCAGGAACTGGGTGTGGCCACTGACGGTTTCTGTCAGGCCGATGCCCCATAGGGGCGCAGTGCGCCAGTCGCGGCCACTGGCCTTGAACTCCGTGCGGTGGTCCGCCAGGCCTTCCCCCATGTCGTGCAGCAGCAGATCGCTGTAGGGGCGGATCACCTGATTGGCCAATTCGGGTTCGGCGGCGTTGGCCGCGGTGGTGAAACTTGGGGTGTGGCAGGACTGGCAGCCGGCCTGGAAGAACAGGTTCTTGCCGGCCAGGACCTGGGGCGAATCGACATCGCGGCGCGCCGGTACTGCCAGGTTGCGAGTGTAGAACAGCACCAGGCGCAGGATGTTGTCGCTGACTTCCGGCTCACCGTCCGGGCCATTGCCGTTGGGGGCCTGCTTGCAGGCGGTTTGCGCGTCGGTGCAGTCATCGAAAGGCCTCAGGTGAGTGGTCAGGCCCATATCACCAGAAAACGCGTGAACATTTTGTTGATTGAGGTTGGGTTGGCCGGCTTTCCAGCCAAAACGCCCGAGTACGGTTTTTTGCTGCGCGTCATCCCAGACCCAGTTGGGTCGTCCGGCAATGGCCTTGTTGCCGGCGTCGGGCTGAGCGTTGGCCAGGATTGCCGCTTCGGGAATGGCCTCCAGCAACCCCAGGCCGATCATCGGCGGCGCCACTCGGGCGGAGAACTGCGTCTCGGGGTGCATTGGGCCGTAGCCCAGGTCGGTGATCTGCAGCCTGGGCTTGCGTAACTCCACCTGGGTGCCGTCCTTGAACCGTACGGGTACCTGATCGTAATCGACCCGCACCCGGCCTTCGGGGGCGACTCCGGGAATTGCCATGTCTTGCAACTGGCCGCCATACACCGGTTCCGGCACCACGCCGACCTGCTCAATGATCTTGGCGTAGGCCGGGGTATCCGGGATCGACAGGCGCACCAGCATCGACACGGCGTTCAGCGCATCAGGCGCGGGGGGATGGCCGCGGCCGTCCTTGACGTGGCAGTTCTGGCAGGCGTTGGTGTTGAACAGCGGACCGAGGCCGTCACGGGCAGTGGTGGTGGAGGGGGCGATCACCCAGGGGCTGCGGAAAAAACTATTGCCGACGCTGAAGTCCAGGCGTCGGGTCGGTGGCAGGTTGGCCGACGGCAGGGAAAAGGCATTGCGATCGGCCTTGTTGACCGTCGTCGCGCCGCCGGCTCGGGCTTCCCCCGGTTCGGCCTGGGTAAAGCGTGGAGCGTCATCGCAGGCACTCAGGCTCAAGGCCATGAGTAGAGCGGACCAGCGAAGCAGCGACGGGGGCATCGGACATCCTGCAAGACGAGCAAAACAAGGGCGCAAAGTCTAACAGGGCCGCCTGGATTGAATAAGAGGAATTATCGTTTGGTTTGACCCAGGACAAGCTTGCGGGGAAGCATTCAGGCGTAGGAAACGGAGCACCGCGGGCACAAAAAAGGCGACCCGCAGGTCGCCTTTTTACTGAAGCCGCGCTGATCAGAACTCGTGATCGGCGTTATCCGGGTTCAGGTCGCTGATGCCCAGTTTGCCCGCAGCCTGTTCGATCGAGCCGGTCTGCTTCACCAGGGCAGCGATGGCGTCACGCACGATCTGGTTGCCGGATTCGTTGCCCGCAGCGATCAACTGGTCGTAGTGCTCACCCTTGTTGGCGTGGTCCACCATGACCTGGATCTTGGCTTCGGTTGCCGCCAGATCGGCTTTCAGTGCGGCGTCGGCAGCCGGGTCGGCCTTGGCCACCAGGGAAGACAGGCTGGCGCCGGTCATCTTGCTGCCGTCGACACGGGTGTACTCGCCCAGGTAGACGTTGCGGATACCCTTGGCATCGTAGAAGTGCGAGTTGTGGGTGTTGTCGCTGAAGCAATCCTGCTCGTCTTCAGGGGAGTTGGCTTCCAGGGATACCTTCATCCGTTCGCCCGCCAGTTCACCCAGGGACAGGCTGCCCATGCCGAACAGCATCTTGCGCAGGCCGGTTTCGGCCGGTTCGGCTTCCAGGGTGGCACGGTAGTTGTCGGCCACGTCCGGCTTCCAGTTGCCGACCATTTCTTCCAGGTCGTTGACCAGCAGTTGGGTCACGGCCTTCAGGTAGGCGCGACGACGCTCGTTGTGGCCGCCGGTGGCACCGGCACCTTCCAGGTAGTCGGAAGCAGGGCGGGCGCCGGCGCCAGGGCCGGTGCCGTTGAGGTCCTGGCCCCAGAGCAGGAATTCGATAGCGTGGTAGCCGGTGGCGACGTTGGCCTCGGCACCGCCCAGCTCGTTCAGGCTGGCGAGTTTTTCCGGGGTGATGTCTTTCACGTCGACCTTGTCTTCGCCGACCTGGATCTCGGTGTTGGCGATGATGTTGGCGGTGGCGCCCGGGTTGCCCAGTGCGTGCTCGTAGCTCTTGTCGACGTAGTCGATCAGGCCTTCGTCCAGTGGCCAGGCGTTCACCTGACCTTCCCAGTCATCGATGATGGTGTTGCCGAAGCGGAACACTTCGCTCTGCAGGTAAGGCACGCGAGCGGCAACCCAGGCGGCCTTGGCGGCTTTCAGGGTTTCGTCGTTGGGCTTGGCGAGGAAGGTATCGATGGCGGTTTGCAGGGTTTTCGCGGTGGATTCGGAGTCGCTGTAAACGGCGAACACCATGTCGGCGTAATGCGCGACCACAGCCTTGGCCGCGGTTTCGTCGACCTTGCCGGCAGCGTCAGTGGCTGGGGTGGCAGTGCTGGCGGCCGGGGTCGGCGCTTGAGCGGCAGCCTTGTCGTCTTTGCCTTCGCCGCAGCCGGCGAGGGAAATAGCGATGGCCAACAGACTGGCGGTAGCCAGAGGCATACGAATCATGGCGAACATCCTGCTTCGAGAGGGGAGTGGACGGCGCGGGGGCGCGCAAAAACTGCAACATAATGCGAAAGATTTGCATTATGTGTAAAGGGTCGCGCCTGTAAATATTTCTTATTCAGTAGGGGATTGCGCCAGGTCAAGCTGGCGAGTGCGATGCCTGGGTCAGAGGATCACCGCGTTGCTGCGCTGCGCCTGTTTCAGGTAGGCGCTCAACTCCCGCGCCGGCAGGGGTTTGCTGTAGTGATAGCCCTGACCTTCATGGCAGCCTTCGGAGATGATGTAAGCCTCCTGTTCGGCTGTTTCCACGCCCTCGGCGATCACCTGCATGCCCAGGCTTTTACCCAGCTGGATGATGGCGCGCACGATGGTCGCATCGTCGTCGTCATCCAGCAGGTCCTGGACGAAGCTCTTGTCGATCTTGATCTTGTCCAGGGGCAGGCTTTTCAGGTAGCTCAGAGACGAATAACCGGTGCCGAAATCGTCGATGGCGATCAGCGCCCCGGAGCGTCGCAGGCTCAGCAGGTGCTGGGCGGCGGTGCTGATGTCTTCCATCAGGCCGGTTTCGGTGACTTCCAGCTCCAGGCTGCGGGGTGGCAGGCGGTAGATCTGCAACAGGTTGTTGACCACCCGTGGCAGTTCGGCGTGGTGCAGTTGCACCGTGGACAGGTTGACCGCCATGCGTAGGTCGCTGAAGCCCATGTCGTGCCATTCGCGCAGTTGGCGGCAGGCCTGGTCCAGCACCCATTCGCCGATGGCGATGATGGTGCCGTTCTGCTCCGCCAGGGGAATGAACAGGTCCGGCGGCACCAGGCCGTGTTCCGGGTGTTGCCAGCGAATCAGCGCCTCGACACCCACCACCCGGTGGTCGCGATAGCTGATCTGTGGCTGATAGACGAGAAAGAACTGGTCTCGGGTCAGGGCTTCGCGCAAGTCTTTTTCCAGTTCCCGGCGCCGGCGCATTTCGCTGTCGACGCTGGCGATATAGAACTGATAGCGATTGCGTGACCGGCTCTTGGCCAGGGTCATGGTCTGTTCGGCTTTTTGCAGGAGTTTTTCCGTGCTGTCGCCGTCTTCCGGGAACAGGGTGATGCCGATGGTGGCGCGCAGGCGGATTTCCTGGTGATCGAGGGCGAAGGTGGCCTCCAGGTCGTCGAGGATGCTTTGTGCCAGTTCTGCGGCTTCATAGGGTTGTTCGATATCGGCCTGGACCAGGGCGAACTGATCGCCACCCAGGCGAGCCAGGGCGCCGAGGCGACCGCTGTGGCCGCGCAGGCGATCGGCCAGGGCCAGCAGCAGTTGGTCGCCGGTCTGGTAGCTGAACTGTTCGTTGATGCCCTTGAAGTCGTCGAGGCCGACGCAGAGCACTGCGACCCGGCGTTGCAGGCGCCCGGCGTCCACCAGGATCTTGTCCAGTTGCTGCTGCAATTGCTGGCGGTTGGGCAGGCCGGTCAGGAAGTCGTACTGGGCCATGCGCAGCAGGCTGTTTTCCGCTTCGTGGCGCAAGTGGGTATTGCGCTCGATGGAGGCCAGCAACTGGTTGGCGGTGTTGATCCAGATTCCCAGTTCATTTTTTTCGTGACCCTTGAGCAGCGGCAACTGGTGCTCGCTGGGGCGGTCGGGATTGATGGTGGTCAGGTGCTCGATGATTCGCGACAGCGGCTTGGTCAGCAACCAGTGATAGACCAGGTACAGCACCAGGCCCATGGCCAGGGCGCGCAGGACTCCGGAAATGAAGATGATCACCGAGCTGATGATGAAGTCCTGGCCGTAGGTGGCGGTGTCGAGGGTGATGCTCAGGTCGCCGTAATACTCGCTATAGGGGCCACGGCCCACCAACTGGGTGGTGAAGGTGCGTTCCTGGCCAAGAATCAGATCAGTGAGCCAGCGACTGGAGGAATGCTGCAGCTCGCGGGACTTTTCCGCGAGCATGGTTTCGTTGGGGTGGCCAATGGAGGCCATGCGCACAGCATCATCCTGGAACAGGCCTTCAATGACTTGCATGCCCATTTCCCGGTCCAGGCTGTAGACCGCCTGTGTCGATGGGTCGCGAAACATGTCGAGAATGCGCTGGGCATCGTTAGCGACCGCCTGCCGAGTCTTGTAGGCATCGAAGACGATCTGGGCGCAGCTCAGGACTACGCCCACTATGAGTGCCGACAGCAGCACAACCCGGAGCAACTTCACCGACAAGCTGTTTTTGAGTTCCAGCTTCAAAGGGCTATTCCTTGTTCCGTGCGCGTAGCGTCAAGTTGCCATGAGTATTGGCAATCCCGTGTTGGCCGTCAAAGTGACATTAATGCCGAGTACAGGACGTCTGCGGGCCAGGCCCGGGTGATCAGATTCAGGATTGCTCTTGCTGTGGATAGTGTGTCGGTAGCGACGCCTTGCAACTTGAGGGGCGGCGTTGATTTTTACATCAGATGAATCTTAGCGCCTCGGTTGGGCGGGACAAGATGCCCGCTTTGTCAGAGGCAAAAAAAAACCCGGCTAGGCCGGGTTTTTTGCACTGCAAACGGACTTAAGCGACGAAGTTCTTGCCTTCGAACTGCTCAGCCACGAATTTCCAGTTGACCAGGTTCCAGAACGCTTCGACGTATTTAGGACGAACGTTGCGGTAGTCGATGTAGTAGGCGTGTTCCCAGACGTCGCAGGTCAGCAGCGGAGTGTCGCCGCTGGTCAGCGGGTTGCCGGCGCCGATGGTGCTGGCCAGGGCCAGGGAGCCGTCAGCCTTCTTCACCAGCCAGCCCCAGCCGGAACCGAAGGTGCCAACGGAAGTCTTGGTGAACTCTTCTTTGAACTTGTCGAACGAACCGAAGGCAGCGTTGATGGCCTCAGCCAGTGCGCCGGTAGGTTGGCCGCCGGCGTTTGGCGCCAGGCAGTTCCAGTAGAAAGTGTGGTTCCAGACCTGGGCTGCGTTGTTGAAGATGCCGCCCGAAGAGGTTTTGACGATCTGTTCCAGAGTCTTGCCTTCGAACTCGGTGCCTGGCACCAGGTTGTTCAGGTTCACGACATAGGTGTTGTGGTGCTTGTCGTGGTGGTATTCCAGGGTTTCCTTGGAAATGTGCGGCTGCAGGGCGTCGTGTGCATAGGGCAGCGGCGGCAATTCGAAAGCCATGATGATTCTCCTAATCAGGTCAGTTGCGGTGAGCGCAAGGCCGATCACGGGCGGCCAGACAAGCGCCGGGGAGTTTGTACTCTTTGCGGCGCAGGGTTCGGATCATAGCACCGGGGGGGCGGCTTAACCACGCAACAACTGTGTGGGATAGAGGTTCCAGAGCCTTTTGGAATAAGTCACGCAGCGCTGATCAGCTGGAACGCCACGCTGAACATCATCACCGCCACCAGCAGGTCGAGAATCCTCCAGGTACTGGGGCGAGCCAGCCACGGAGCCAGCCAGGCGGCGCCCAGGGCCAGGGTGAAGAACCACAGCAATGAAGCGCTGGCGGCCCCCACCACGTAAGCGCCGGGCTCGGTTTGTTGTGCCCCCAGTGAACCGATCAGCAGCACGGTATCCAGGTACACGTGGGGGTTGAGCAGGGTGACCGCCAGGGCACTGAGCATGACAGCCCGGAGTGAACGCACGGTCTGGCCTTCGCCCTGTTGCAGGCTTTGTTTCGAGCAGGCTCGGCGCAGGGCCTGGGCGCCGTACCAGATCAGGAATGCCGCGCCGCCCCAGCGCGCCACTGCCAGCAGCATCGGGCTCTGGGTCAGGACGGTGGCCAGGCCGAACACGCCGGCCGCCACCAACAGGGCATCGCAGGTCACGCACAGCGCCGCCACTGGCAAGTGGTGCTCACGGCGCAGGCTCTGAGCCAGGACGAAGGCGTTTTGCGTACCGATGGCCATGATCAGGCCCGCGGCCACCAAGAGGCCGTTTACATAGCTTTGCCACATGATTATTGCTCCTCGCCGGCGGCCAGTTTTTGCAGAACCTGCATGGCTCGCCGGGCATCCGCCTGACCGACAAACAGGTGGTCGTGGTAATAGCCGGCGATCACGTTGCAGCTGATCCCGGCCTGGCCCAGGGCGCCGGCGAAGGCTGCTGTCAGGCCCACGGCTTCCAGGGCCGAATGCACGTTGAGGGTGATCCAGGCCGCCACGTAATCGAAGGCCAGTCCCAGACGCTCGGCCTGTTGGCGCTGGACGATGACCGTCAGTCCCTCGCGTTCACGAAAGCTGCCCAGCACTTCGCAGTCCTGCAGCAGGCTGGGGTCTGTGATGGAACAGAACACGTACTCGCCGTCGTTGAGCTGCGGGCTCATGCTGCGCAACAGGGTAGCGAGAGAGGTTTCACCGGCCATGAACAAAATCCTTGAGCGAAGAAGCATTACAGAGGCTTTACGCTGGCTATTTTCTCGCTTCAGGCGGTATAAGAAAAACCAATAGTGCTGATCACTCATTAGGAAAACTGATGTTCGACTACAAGTTGCTCTCCGCCCTGGCCGCGGTGATCGAACAGGCAGGATTCGAACGGGCGGCCCAGGTGCTGGGATTGTCGCAGTCGGCAATTTCCCAGCGCATCAAGCTTCTGGAGGCCCGGGTCGGGCAGCCGGTGCTGGTGCGGGTGACGCCTCCAGCGCCCACGGAAATCGGTCGCCGCTTGCTCAACCATGTGCAGCAGGTACGCCTTCTGGAGCGGGACCTGCAAAGCCTGGTGCCGGCCCTGGACGAAGAAGGCTTGCCGGAACGCCTGCGCATCGCCCTCAACGCCGACAGCCTGGCCACCTGGTGGGCCGAAGCGGTGGCTGACTTCTGCGCCGAACATCACTTGCTCCTGGACCTGGTGGTGGAGGACCAGACGGTGGGCCTCAAACGCATGCGTGCAGGCGAAGTGGCGGCTTGTGTCTGCGCCAGTGAGCGTCCGGTGGCCGGGGCCCGCAGTCTGCTGCTGGGCGCCATGCGTTACCGTGCCCTGGCCAGCCCGGCGTTCATCACCCGGCACTTTCCCTCGGGCGTACGTGCCGAGCAGTTGGCTCGAACCCCGGCATTGGTATTCGGCCCTGACGATTTCCTGCAGCATCGCTACCTGGCGTCCCTGGGTGTCGATGGCGGTTTCGAACATCATTTGTGCCCGTCTTCCGAGGGTTTCATCCGCCTCACTGAAGCTGGCCTGGGCTGGGGGCTGGTGCCCGAACTGCAGGTTCGCGAGCAACTTCAGCGAGGCTTGCTGGTGGAGCTTTTGCCGGATAAACCCATCGATGTGCCGCTGTACTGGCATCATTGGCGCAACGGCGGACAATTGCTGGGCTTGTTGACCGAGCACCTGGCACGTTTATCTGCACAATGGCTGGTGCCCTGGGAGCAGCCGTAAGCGTCAAGCCACAAGCTGCAACTAGACAGCTTGCGCACTGATTTTTAACTTGCAGCTTGTAGCTCGTAGCTCGTCACTGCTTTCTTAGGAATATTCATGAAAATTCTGGTTACCGGCGCAAGCGGCTTCATCGGCGGGCGCTTTGCTCGTTTTGCCCTTGAGCAGGGCCTGGAGGTCCGGGTCAACGGCCGTCGCGCCGAAGCGGTGGATCACCTGGTGCGCCGTGGTGCCGAGTTCGTCCAGGGCGACTTGAACGATGCCGGCCTGGTGCGCGAACTCTGTCGCGATGTCGATACCGTGGTGCACTGCGCCGGTGCGGTGGGCTTGTGGGGGCGCTATCAGGATTTCCATCAGGGCAACGTACTGGTCACTGAGAATGTGGTCGAGGCCTGCCTCAAGCAGCGGGTCCAACGCCTGGTGCACCTGTCCTCGCCGTCGATCTATTTCGATGGCCGTGATCATCTGGGGCTGACCGAAGAGCAAGTGCCCAAGCGTTTCAGGCACCCCTATGCAGCCACCAAGTACCTGGCCGAGCAGAAGGTCTTCGGTGCCCAGGAGTTCGGGCTTGAGGTCATTGCGCTGCGGCCGCGCTTTGTCACCGGTGCCGGCGACATGAGCATCTTCCCGCGGCTGTTGAAAATGCAGCGCAAAGGTCGCCTGGCCATCGTCGGCAACGGTCTGAACAAGGTCGACTTCACCAGTGTGCACAACCTCAACGAGGCCCTGTTCAGTAGCTTGCACGCCAGTGGCTCGGCCCTGGGCAAGGTCTACAACATCAGCAACGGCGCGCCGGTTCCGCTGTGGGACGTGGTCAACTACGTGATGCGTCAGATGCAGGTGCCACAAGTCACCCGCTATCGCTCCTTTGGCCTGGCCTACAGCGTGGCGGCGCTTAACGAGGGGGTCTGCAAACTCTGGCCTGGCCGTCCGGAGCCGACCCTGTCGCGCCTGGGGATGCAGGTCATGAACAAGAACTTCACCCTGGATATCAGCCGGGCCCGGCACTACCTCGGCTATGAGCCCAAGGTCAGCTTGTGGGCTGCTCTGGATGAGTTCTGCAGTTGGTGGAAGGCTCAGGACATAAGCTGAAATCAAAGACTGAACCCGGTTTGCCCGGGCCGGTCCATAGGCCGGGTGAATTAGCGGTTTATACTCGCCGCATTCAGCCATCACCGCGGTTCACAAAGGTTGCCCCATGCGTAACGATGCACACGATGACTTCGATGACGTTCCAAGTCTGCGCGCCGATCCCCTCGATGACGATGTCTTTCCTGCCACCAGCGCTGCCCGTGAGCGCACCACCGTGCATTCGCGCAGCGCTCCGGTGGTCAAGGCCAAGGGGCCCAGTACCGGTCCATTGTGGGCATTGGTGGGGGCATTGTTCTTTGCCTTCATCGGCCTTGCCTGGTGGAGCTTTCAGCAGATCTCGCTGATGGAGCAGCAACTGGTGGCGACTCAGGAAAGCTTCGCCAGGATCAGCGAAGAGGCCGCCGGTCGTCTGCAGGATATCTCCGGCAAAGTGGTGGCCAGCCAGACCAATGTCACCACTGACAGCGAAGCCTTGAAGCTGCAGATCAAGCAGTTGGAAAGCCGGCTGCAGGATCAGAGCCGACAACAGCAGGGCGTGGCGGGGCAGGCCACGGACCTGGACAAGCGCCTGGCGCAGATGAGTGCCCAGAATGCCGAGCAGCAGGCGGCCAATGCCCAGTTACAGGCTCAGGTCAAAGCCCTGAACTCTGAACTGGCGAGCCTGAAAGGCGCCCAGACGGACGCCGGCAAGGTCGATACCCAACTCAAGAGCCTGAGTGCCGACCTTGCCGCGTTGAAAAAACAGGGCAACCCGAGCGCCGCCATCGAGCGCCTGGAGCAGGAGCTGGTGGTGCTCAAGAGTGAGCAGGACAATCGTCCCGCCGCCGCCCAGAACGGAGCCAGCACTGCCGAGTTCGATGCGTTCCGTGGCCAGGTCACCCGCAACATCAATACCCTGCAAAGCCAGATCCAGAACCTGCAGCAGCAGATCAATACCCGTCCTTGAACGGTCAGGCCCACCCACGCATGGCGTGGGTGGGCACTGTTTGGCCAAAGTGCGCTGAATATTCACTCATGTCCCGCAGCCGTCTACGCTCTTCAAACGCCATCAGGAACGAGGAGCGAGCGATGAGGCTGTTGCAAAAAAACACCTGGCTGGGATGGTTGTTGTTGCTGTGCATGGGGCCGCTGCATGCGGCGGTACCGGCGGCCGATGACGGTGTGGCGGCCCGGGCGCTGCTGGAAAAAGCCCTGCGCTATTACCACGACCAGGGTGACAAGGCGTTTGCGGCCTTCAGCCGTCAGGGTGAGTTCGTCGACCGCGATCGTTATGTGTTCGTGGTGGACACCCGGGGCGTGATGCTGGCCAGTGGCGGTCCTTCGTCGGCATTGATTGGTCGAGATGTCTCCGAAGCCCTGGAGCCGGATCTGCGCAAGGCGTTCAAGGACGCCCTGAAGATTCCCGAGGCCAATGGCATCCAGCAAGCCGAGTACCGTTGGCAGAACTGGGCCGACGGCAAGATCGAACGCAAGCATGTGTACTTCCAGCGTATCGGCGAGCGCATCCTGGCGGTGGGGTATTACCTGCCTCGGGCCTCGGCCGAGCAGGCCAAGGCACTGCTGGAGCGAGCGGCTACGGCCTTGGGCAGCGATCAGCCGGGTACGCTCAAAGCCATCAATGACTTGCGTGGCGGGTTTCTCGAAGACGATCTGTATGTGTTCGTGGTGGACCTCGACAGCCACCGCTATCTGGCCCATGGCACCAATCTGCGTCTGCTCAATACCGATTTCGGCAAGATCAAGGACCCGGAGGGCAAACCGGTGGGGGAACCGATCCTGGCGTCGATGGCAGGCCAGGATCAGGGGGAATACGAGTACCGCTGGAAGAACCCGGTGACTGGCAAGATCGAGGACAAGCATGCCTACTTGCGCAAGGTCGGGAATCTGTTAGTTGCCGTGGGGTACTACAGCCCTTGAGTCCTGAACGCTAGCCTCTGCCGGCATCAGGATCAACGTGCCTTGTCTTCACGGCCCCGTAGCAGGCGATTGGGCATGGCAATCGCCGCAGCGAGCCCCAGCAGGGAGACTGCGGCACTGACCAGCAGCAGATGCCGGAAGGTCAGCAGCAACTCGTTGCGCAATGCGTCGCGCGCGGAGCCAGGCGCGGCGTTCAGGCCTTCCAGCAAGGCACTGCCGGAGTGCCCCTCGCTCATCAGACCTGCGCCACTCAGATGCGCCAGGCTGGAATCCTGCAGCAAGGCCAGGAGCAATGCCGACATCAGCGCCACCCCCACCGCGCCGCCCAGGGCGCGAAACAGGTTGGTGGTGCTGGTGGCGACACCGATATCCCGTTGCTCCACCGAGTTCTGGGTGCCCACCAGGGAGGTAGGGAACTGCATGCCACCGGCAATCCCGCAGAGCAACATGAACAGGCTGCTCAGCAGTACCTCCTGGGGCGGCACCAGGGCCATGCCGAGAATCGACACCGGCATCAATAGCGCGCCGCCCAGGATCATCGGCTTGTAGCGTCCGGTCACCGAGGTCAGGCGTCCGGCGCAATAGGCGCCCATGGGCAGACCCATGGCCAAGGGCAGCAGGTGCAGGGCGGCACTGTCGGCCCCGGCCCCGGTGATGCTTTGGAAGCGCAGGGGCATCAGCACGATCAGCGAGATGGCCTGGAAGCTGGTGAAGAAAATCGTGCACCAGCACAGCAGCGCATTGCGGTTGGCAAACAGATGCATTGGCAGCAGGGGCTCCCGGGCCCGGCGCTCATGCCAGACGAACAGGGCCAGGACGATGCAGGCGATGGCCAGCAGGTCGAGCACTTTGGCGCTGCGCCAGGAGTGGCCCTGGCCCACTTGGGTGATGCCCAACAGCAGGGCGCTCAGGCCGATGATCAGCAACAGGGTGCCGAGGTAGTCGATGATCGGCTTGCGCTGGGGCACCGGCAGCCCCACTAGGGTGCGGTGAGCCACCCACCAGGCACCCAGTCCCAGGGGCAGGTTGATCAGAAATACCCAGCGCCACGAGAGAAATTCGGTCATGTAGCCGCCCAGCACCGGGCCGGCGACACTGGCCACCGCGTACATGCTGCTGAAGTAGCCCTGATAGCGGCCGCGCTCCCTGGGCGGGACTATGTCGCCGATGATGGCCTGGCTCACCGAGATCATGCCGCCGGCGCCGATGCCCTGGAAGATCCGCGCCAGCACCAGTTGTTCCATGTTCTGGGCCAGACCGCAGAACAGCGAGGCCAGGGTGAACAATCCCATGCCGAACAGCATCAGCCGACGCCGGCCATACAGATCGCCGAGCTTGCCGTAGATAGGCACTGCCACGGTCATTGCCACCATGTAGCCGGAGATGACCCAGGCCAGCAGGCTGACATCCTTGAACTGGGCGGAAATGGCCGGCATGGAGACGGCGACGATGGTCTGGTCCAGGGCGCCGAGAAAGATCGCCAGCATCAGGGCGATCAGCACGCTGCGGATGGCCGGTTTGGGCGGGCCAGGTTGTTGGAAATGGGTCACGAAAAAACCTGCGGGCAGTGATTGATCCGTAGCGGCAAGGCTGGCGGTAATGGGCGTCAGTGTACTCGATAGGGAGCTATCGGATAACGCCACAAGGAAGGCCACGGCGTTTTTTCATGAAGGTTGTTCAAGCCGTGGACGTTGTGCCAAAGGGTCTTGGATTCACCACTTTCGAAAAGCTTTGTGGCACTTGGTGTTGATGTGTAATGGGACGCATTCTGTATAGTGTGCGTTCGGTGCCGGCTCCCTGAATCCTGGCTGTACGAATGTTCATTTGTGTCGCCGGTGCTTGCGTTTTTCCTGGCTGAACCCGTCAATGGGTCGATGAATCCTGGCGGGTGCCCTGAGCATTTTTCCAACGGTGCAATTCTCCTCCCCGTTACTCTGAGGCCTGGACTGTAGTGATGAACAAGCCTGCCCTTGCTGCCATTCCCGTGTTCAAACTCTATGGCGAGAGCCTGGAGTGGCCCACCCCGGATCTGCTCCATTGCGAGTCCATCAGCCAACGCAGTCGTGAGCACCAGTGGGAAATCAAACCCCACCGGCATGCCGACCTCTGCCAGTTGCTGTTCGTCTTCCGAGGGCAGGCCGAACTGGAGGTCGAAGGCCAGCGGACCCTGCTGGACGAACCGATGGTCCAAGTGTTGCCGCCGTTATCGGTGCATGGTTTTCGTTTTTCCGAGGATGTCGAAGGTTATGTCGTGACTCTGGCGGCGCCGCTGTTGAGCCATATGCAAGCTCAGTTGGGGCGCTCGGAAAATACCCTGGCCAAGTCTGGCAGCTACCCGGCCCGGGAGGATGCGCAGTACCTGAACGGTTTGTTCAGTGCCTTGCAGAATGAATATCAGGGGCAGCAACCGGCTCGGGAAATGCTCATGCACGCCCTGGTGAGCATGATTGTGGTCTGGGTCGGTCGCCAGGCACTGCAGCGCAGCAGTTCCAGTCAGCGTCCCCAGCGGGCCCGGGAGTATTTCAACGGTTTTATCCAGTTGGTGGAGGCGCACTACCGCGAGCATGTGAAGGTCGAGGACCTGGCTCACAAGCTAGGCATCTCGGTGTCGCACCTCAACGGCACCTGCCGCGAGCTGGCCGGGCAACCGGCGCTGCAGATCATGCACGAGCGCCAGCTGCTGGAGGCCAAGCGCCTGCTGACCTACACCGGAATGACCATCTACGAGATTTCCGATGACCTGGGTTTTTCCGATCCCACCAATTTCACCCGGCTGTTCCGACGCCGCGAGGGGATTTCGCCCAAGGTGTTCCGCGACCGGCTCAAGGCCGATCAGGCAGGGGGCGCCGGGGCGTCGCCGCTCACCTGAGGGCGTTCAAGGTGGCGTTGTGGGGAATGCAGCGCTCCAGGTTGCAACTGGCGTAGTTACGCTGTTGCATACGGGCCTGCTCGACGCGATAAGCGGCGGTACCGTATAGCGCCAGGGTCATGGTGCAGGTCATGAAAATGGCCAGGTACCTTCTTGTCTTGACGTTCATGGCAACGACCTCTGAACCAATACCCCCGTGTTTTCAGGGGTATTGATATCAGCATAGGTCAGTTGCGGGGGCTTGCCAGGCTGCCGCCCAGCCTGTTGGGCGAGGTATTGAGCCGGTGGATCGAAGTGCTGAGCGCTTGCTCTGTTGTCTACAGCCCTTCATCCCAGAGCGGCTCCTGGGGAAACCTGAGCACCAGGAAGTCCAACATGCTGCGCAAGGTCGCCGGCATGTGCTTGCGCGAGGCGTAGACCGCGTACATGTTCATCTTGCGGGGTTCGGCATTGGCCAGCAGGCGCACCAGGTCTCCACGCTTGATGTACTCCCCGGCCTGGTAGCTGGGCAGCATGGCGATGCCGGCGCCGGCCACAGTGGTGCGCAACAGGGTACTGGCTTCGTTGGCGCTGATGTTGCCCTGTACCGGTACCGACACCTGCTCGCCGTCTTGTTCGAAATGCCACAGGCTCTTGCCGAAGTAGGAGTGGGTCAGGCAGTTGTGCTGGCTCAACTCCTCCACCCGTTGTGGTGCCGGGTGTTCCTGCAGGTAGGCTGGTGAGGCGCAGATCACCGAGCGACAGACGGTCAAGCGTCGGGCGATCAGGTTGGGGTCCAGGTCGTTGCTGGTACGGATCGCCAGGTCGATGCGCTCATCCACCAGATTCACGGTGCGATCGAGCATCTGCAGATCGATGCTCACTCCGGGATAACGTTTGACGTAGTCGGCCACGGCATCCGCCAGTTGTGACTGGCCGAACGAGGTGCTGACGCTGATGCGCAGCAGCCCGCGGGGTGCGTCATCAGGCTCGCCCACCGCAGCCTGCATATCGTTGGACAGCTCCAGCATCTGCCGACAGCGGGGCAGGATCTCGCCGCCGGCAGCCGTCAGGCTGAGTTTGCGCGTGGTGCGGTGCATCAACCGGGCGCCGACCCAATCCTCCAGCTCCGCCAGATAACGTGAAACCACCGGCCGTGAAAGGTCCAGGTGGTCAGCGGCGGCCGACTGGCTGCCCAGGTCGACAACGGTGACGAAGACCCGCATTGCTTGGAGACGATCCATGATTTGCCCGCTTTCAGAAACAAACTATGTTCAAGCATCGCATTTTTTGTAACGAGTCTGGCAACTAAGCTTTGTCCACTTCCAACCAAGCCAACAGATGCTGGAGCTGCCCTCATGATCGGATTCACCTCTCTCAAACGCCTGCTGCTGGCCACCGCCACCCTGGGCTTTGCCGCCCATGCCGCAGCCGCCGAGCCCACCCTGAAACTGGATGTCTACAACCCGGGTGCCAATGCCATCTTCCCGGTGACCTCGGTACTGGTCAGCGGCAAGAAGGACGCGATCCTGGTGGATGCCCAGTTCGGCAAATCCCAGGCCCAGCAACTGGTAGAAAAGATCCGTGCCAGTGGCAAGCACTTGACCACCATCTACATCAGCCACGGTGATCCGGATTACTACTTCGGCCTCGACACCCTGACCACGGCCTTCCCCGATGCCAAGGTCGTTGCCTCACAGCCAACGGTGGATCACATCAAGGCTACGGTGGACGGCAAGCTGGCGTTCTGGGGGCCGAAAATGGGTGCAGACATTCCGGCCAAGACCATTGTGCCCGGCGTACTCAAGGGCCACAGCCTGACTCTGGAAGGGCAGAAACTCGAGGTCATCGGCCTGGATGGCAAGCAACCGGACCGCAGCTTTGTATGGATTCCGTCGATCAAGGCCGTGGTAGGGGGCGTGGTGGTCGCGGAGAACATCCACGTATGGATGGCCGATACCCAGACCCCGCAGTCCCATCAGGACTGGCTGAGCACCCTGAAGACCATTGAGGGCCTGCAGCCCAAGACTGTGATCCCCGGGCACTTCCTCGGCGACAGCGCCCGCTCCCTGGCCCCGGTGCACTTCACCGCGGACTACATCAAGGCCTTTGATGAAGAGACGGCCAAGGCCAAGGACTCCGCCGCGCTGATCGCGGCCATGAAAAAGCGTTACCCGGACCTGGGCGAAGACAGCTCCCTGGAACTGAGCGCCAAGGTCGCCAAGGGCGAAATGAAGTGGTGAAACCGGCTTGACCCGCTCCCTTCGGGGAGTGGACGCCTCTGTACTCTCTTAGCCAACTGGAGACATGTCATGAGCAAAATCGCAATCATTGGTGCCACCGGCCGTGCCGGTAGCCAACTCCTGGAAGAAGCCCTGCGTCGCGGTCACAGCGTCACCGCCATCGCCCGCAACACGGCGAAGATCGGCCAGCGTGCCGGCGTACTCACCCGCGAGGTGGATGTGGCCGACAGTGCTGCATTGCAGGCAGCGGTGGCCGGCC
Organism: Pseudomonas sp. E1BtOHC1; assembly: GCF_058744285.1. Classification (NCBI taxonomy): domain Bacteria; kingdom Pseudomonadati; phylum Pseudomonadota; class Gammaproteobacteria; order Pseudomonadales; family Pseudomonadaceae; genus Pseudomonas; species Pseudomonas sp. E1BtOHC1. The sequence goes on along the minus strand of NZ_CP196023.1, from coordinate 6,329,735 downwards.
ACGACGTGGTGATCAGCGCCGCGCATTTTTCCACCATCCCGGCCAATGCCATTATCGACCCGGTGAAAAAGGCCGGGGTCAAGCGTCTGCTGGTGGTGGGCGGTGCGGGTTCGCTGCTGCTGCCCGGTGGCGGCAAGGTCATCGACAGCCCCGGTTTCCCGGAGGAGTACAAGGCCGAGGCCAGCGCCGGTGGCGTGTACCTGGATACCTTGCGCAAGGAGCAGGATCTGGACTGGACTTTCCTCTCGCCATCGGCGGAGTTCGTTGAGGGTGAGTGCACCGGGCAGTTCCGCCTGGGCCAGGACGATCTGCTGGTCAGTGCCCAAGGTCGCAGTTGGATCAGTTTCGCCGACTACGCCATTGCCCTGATCGACGAAGTGGAAAAACCGGCTCATCGCCGCCAGCGTTTCACCGTCGGTTACTGATCAGCGACCGATTGCCCTGGTAGCCGCCTGCCGTAAGCGGTTATCGGGGTGTTCCGGTCAGTATTGAAGGCCCTCGCGGGCCTTTTTGCTGTCTGCCGGCATCAGTGTTTTCCCGTTCAACGCTGTTTGGCCTGCTCCACCAACCAGTCCAGCAATTCCTGCAAGGCCGCCGAAGGCCCCGGGCGCTCCGGGTAGACCAGGTAGTACGCCTGGCCCGTCGGTACCTTCAGTTCAAAAGGCATGACCAGCCGTCCGGCACTCAGGTCGTCGCCAATCAACGCCCAGTCGCCAATCGCCACTCCCGTCCCCTGGGACGCCACGGACATCGCCAGGTCCAGGGTCTCGAAATGCTGGCCCTTGCCCAGGGTATTGAGTGGCGTGCCTGCGGCTTTCAACCAGCTTTGCCAGTCCCGTTGATCATGGGAGGGATGCAGTAACAAGTGCTGTTGCAAGTCCGCCGGGCTCTTGAGGGGCATCGGCCCCTCCAGCAGCGGTCGTGAGCAGACCGGCGTCAGTTGTTCATTGAACAGGTGCCGCGAACCTAGGGTCGGGTGCGGCGGGGCTCCATACATGACGGCGGCATCGAAGGGTTCGCGGCTGAAATCCACGCCGTGCTGAATGGTGGTGGTCAGTTGTACCGGAACGTCCGGGCGTTCCCTCTGCCATTGCAGCAGCCGTGGCAGCAGCCAGCGCATCACACAGGTCGGAGCCTTGAGGCGCAGGTTGCGGTTCTGTCCACCGATGTCATCCACCGCGCCATTGATCAGTTCGAATACCTGCAGCACCCGCGGCAACCATTGTGCCCCTTCGCTAGTCAGGCTCAAGCCCCGGGCATGGCGCTGGAACAACGGATAACCCAGGTGGCTTTCCAGGCCGGCAATTTGTCGGCTCACCGCTCCTTGAGTGATGTGCAATTGCTCGGCAGCGCGAGTGAAATTGCAGCACTGGGCGGTGACCAGAAAGGTGTGCAGCGCGGGCAGGGGAGGCAAGCGTTTCATGGGGAGCCAAGGCATGACGTGAGGACATGGCTAGTATGACTTTTTATCCATTGTTGCGGCTACAGCCTCACCGTTCCAATAGCCCTCCCGGCGTCTGCTGACGTTTTCCAGCCAGTGGTCAGGCGTCGGGTATCCCACCAATAAGAAGGGCGATGAGATGGCGACGTGCGGCGAAGTACTGGTCAAGTTACTTGAAGGTTATGGGGTTGAGCAGGTGTTCGGCATTCCCGGAGTGCATACCGTCGAGTTGTATCGCGGCCTGGCCCGCTCGCCCATCCATCATGTCACCCCGCGCCATGAGCAAGGCGCCGGATTCATGGCCGATGGCTACGCCCGCACCAGCGGCAAGCCCGGTGTGTGTTTCATCATCACCGGCCCCGGCATGACCAACATCACCACCGCCATGGGCCAGGCCTATGCGGACTCGATTCCCATGCTGGTGATCTCCAGCGTGCAGACCCGCAGCCAGTTGGGCGGCGGGCGCGGCAAACTCCATGAATTGCCGAACCAGAGCGCACTGGTCAGTGGCGTGGCGGCGTTTTCCCATACCCTGATGAGTGCCGACGAACTGCCAGTGGTGCTGGCCCGGGCCTTCGCCCTGTTCCAGGCGGGACGCCCACGTCCGGTGCATATCGAGATTCCTCTCGATGTGCTGGTTCAGGATGCGGATCACTTGCTGGCCAGCGAGCCGGTAACCATTGCCCGTGCCGGTGCCGCCCCGGACGCCGTCGCCCGGATGAGTCAGCTGTTGGCAACGGCCAAGCGCCCGCTGATCCTGGCCGGTGGCGGCGCCATTGACGCTGCCGCTCCCCTGACCCGTTTGGCAGAACTGCTGCAGGCCCCGGTAGCCCTGACGATCAACGCCAAGGGCATGTTGCCGTCGGCTCACCCGCTGCTGATTGGCTCCACCCAGTCGATGGTGGCGACCCGTGCCCTGGTGGCCGAGGCCGACGTGGTGCTGGCCATTGGCACCGAACTGGCGGAAACCGATTACGACGTGACCTTTGCCGGCGGCTTTGAAATTCCCGGGGCCTTACTGCGGATCGATATCGACGCCGATCAAACGGTGCGCAACTACCCACCGAAAGTGGCGCTGGTAGCCGATGCCCGGAACGCTGCCCAAGCCCTGCTGGCAGACCTGTCCCGGCAAACCTTGAGCGAGCGCGGCAGCGACTGGGGCCCGGCCCGGGCCGCTGCCTTGCGCAGCGAACTCGAGAACCTGTGGGACTCGCCGACCCGGGCCCAGACCCTGTTCCTGGAAACCGTGGTTCAGGAGTTGCCGGAGATCGTCCTGGTGGGCGACTCCACTCAGCCGGTGTACAGCGGCAACCTGACGTTCAATCCTGAGCAGCCGCGGCGCTGGTTCAACTCGTCCACCGGCTACGGCACCCTGGGTTATGCCTTGCCGGCTGCCATCGGTGCCTGGCTCGGGGGCGCTTCCCAGTCCAGTCAGCGGCGACCGGTGGCTTGCCTGATCGGCGACGGCGGCTTGCAGTTCACCCTGGCGGAGCTGGCCTGCGCCGTGGAAGCACGCACGCCGATCATCGTCCTGCTGTGGAATAACCAGGGTTATGAAGAGATCAAGAAATACATGGTCAATCGAGCCATCGAGCCCGTGGGAGTCGACATCTACACCCCGGATTTCATTGCCGTGGCCAAGGGCCTCGGGTGCGCGGCCGAGCGTATCGACAGTGTCGAACAACTGCGTGTGGCCCTGCGCATGGCAGCCGATCGCCAGGGACCGAGCTTGATTGAAGTTGACCAGAATCGCTGGACTCAAGGAGTACAGGCATGAGTTCGCCGCACGTATTGAACGGTGTGTACATCGATGGCCAATGGTCGGCAGGCAGCGAGCATCTGCAGGTGATCAACCCGTCCACCGAGGCGCCTTTGGCCTGGGTGGCGGGCGCCGGGCCGCAAGCCGTGGATCAGGCGCTGCAGGCCGCTACGGCGGGGCTTGCCCGCTGGGCGCAAAGCAGTGGCGTCGAGCGTGCCGCCGTGCTGCGCAAGATCGCTGCCGGCGTGGCCGAACGCCGGGAGCGGCTAATGCAGCTGCAGTCGAGCAACAACGGCAAGCCGCAGTTTGAGGCGGCCATGGATGTGGACGATGTCATCGCCACCTTTGACTACTACGCCGGGCTGGCCGAGGCGTTGGACGCGACCCAGGATGCGAATGTGCCGCTGCCCAGCGCGGATTTCAGCGCGCGCCTGCGTCGTGAGCCCTGTGGCGTGGTCGGACTGATCGTGCCGTGGAACTTCCCCATGGTCACCACGGCCTGGAAGTTGGCGCCCGCTCTGGCCGCCGGCTGCAGCGTGGTGCTCAAACCCTCGGAAGTCACTCCGCTGCCGGAGCTGGAGCTGGCGGCGATCATCGCCGAAAGCGGCTTGCCCAACGGGGTGTTCAACCTGGTCTGCGGGACTGGCCTGGCGGTCGGCGCGCCTTTGGCGGCGGACCCGCGAGTGGCGAAGATTTCCTTCACCGGCAGTAATGCGGTGGGGGTTCAGGTCATGCAGCGGGCGGCGGAAACCATCAAGGGCGTGAGCCTGGAGCTGGGGGGCAAGTCATCCTTGCTGGTGCTGGCGGATGCCGACCTAGACCTGGCGGTGGAGCTGGCCTGTGGCGGTGGCTTCTTCAATGCCGGGCAGATGTGTTCTGCCACCAGCCGGGTATTGGTCGCCGAGGAGTTGGCCGATGAATTCCTTCTGCGGCTCAAGGCCCGGGCCGAAGGCATTCGGGTGGCCGACCCGTTCGACCCCGAGGTGGTGATGGGCGCCCTGGTGAATCAGGCGCAATACCAGAGAGTACTGGCGCACATCGATCGTGGCCTGAATGTCGGTGCCAAGCTGGTCTGTGGCGGCGGCCGCCCGGCCGGGTTGCAGCAGGGTTTTTTCATCCAGCCCACGGTGTTCACCGAGGTGCCGCTGGACAGTGCCCTGTGGCGTGACGAAATCTTTGGCCCGGTGCTCTGTGTGCGCAGCTTCAGCAGCGAGCAAGAGGCGATCGAACTGGCCAATGACAGCGAGTTCGGCCTGGTGGCCAGTGTGGTGGGGGCGGACGTGGAAAATGCCGAACGGGTTGCCAATGCCCTGCAGGCCGGCCTGGTGTGGATCAACGCCCCCCAGGTGATCTTTCCCCAGACCGCCTGGGGCGGCTACAAGCAGAGCAGCATCGGCCGTGAACTGGGACCTTGGGGCCTGCAAGCGTTCCAGGAACTCAAGCACGTAATCCGCGCCCTGTAGGCACCGGCTTGCCGGCGAACCCGGGTTACCCGCCCACCCGCAGGCGCGCCATGTCTCGCAGGGGCGGCGCGCCAAACAGTCGGCTGTACTCGCGGCTGAACTGGGACGGGCTTTCATAGCCGACCCGATACCCCGCCGCCGAAGCCTCCAGCCCTTCGGCCAGCATCAGGCGCCGGGCTTCTTGCAGGCGCAGCTGCTTCTGGTACTGCAACGGACTCATGGCGGTCATGGCCTTGAAGCGGTGATGCAGGGTCGACACGCTGAGATTGACTTCCCGGGCCAGATCATCGATGCGCAACGGGTGCACGAAATTGCCGTTGAGCCACTTGATGGCCTGGTTGACCCGGTGGCCCTGACTGTTGGCGGTGGCGATCTCATACAAACGGTGGCCCTGGGGGCTGCGCAGCAGGCGATAGAGAATTTCCCGACGCACCAGCGGCGCGAGCATGGCGATGTCTTTCGGGGTGTCCAGCAGGCGGGTCAGGCGCAGCACGGCGTCCAGCATCGCCGGGTCCAGGCGCTCCACGTACAGGCCACGTCCGGTAGGCCGGGCGGGTACGCCCAGGGGGCCGGCATCGGCGATCAGCGCATTGATTTCCCCGGGGTCGATGTCCAGGCGCAGGGCCAGGATCGGCTCTTGCGGCGAAACGATCGCCACCTTGCCGCTGAGCGGCACTGAAACCGAGACCACCAGGTAATTCAGCGGGTCGTAGTTGTAGCTTTCATCGGCCAGGCGCACTTCCTTGCGGCCCTGGGCCATGATGCACAGCGCCGGTTGCGCCAGCACCGAGCCGAAGTGATGGGACGTGCTGTGGCGCGAGACGAACAGCGAGTTGATGGCGGTGGCGTAGCTGCCGTCTTCGGCGGTGTTGCGAGCAATGATCGCGGCCAGTTCCACGCGCTGGCGTTCCATCTCCGGAGCCAGGGGCGGCGGCAGGGTATCCAGTGATGACATGGGGCGCCTCGGGGTGTTTGCAGTCGGCACAGCTTAAGTTTGTGCAAGAGTCGCGGGTAGGCGAATTCTGCGTAAAACTTGCCTGATCCTGCTGCTTGCGCGCGCGATAGGCAAGGTGAGCCGATGCACGGGGGCTTCACTTGCTTGAAATACCGCTGTAACGCTTCTGTCCCATGTCGCCACCCAAGGGGATGCAGGAACAGGCTTGTCGCAGGATTGGGCAAATCAACGGCAGAAATCGACTAACGCGCGGCTGGGCCCGCCCCGTATCGTTGATTGTGTCGCAGCCCGTCCCCCGGCTGCCTCGACAACACCCTGGGAGGGTTCCAAATGTCCACGCATATTCCCGTCAGTCACATGGCTTTTGTTCGGGCCCGGGCCGGGCGCTCCACGGAGTTGGGTGCGCGCTTGAGCAGCCTGATCGAACCTTCGCGCCAGGCCAACGGTTGCCTGCACTTTGCTCTGCAGCATTCGCAGTGCGATGCCGACCTGTGGCTGGTGTCCGGCTTCTGGAGCAGCCAGCAGACAATGACCGCCTATTTCAACTCGCCGACCATGGCGATCTTCGCCGAGCTGGTTCAGGACCTGGTGGTCAACAGCCTGGACTTCCACACCTTCAGCACGGTGTCGGCGCTTGAGGCTCATGGTGAGTACGCGCAACTGCAGCGCGCGCCGGTGCACCAGCTGGCCAGTTGAAGGTTTAGAATGGCCGACTTTCCATTGGCCAGGATCAGCAACATGGCACGTAAAGAGTTTGCACACTACGAAGCAGTTTCCGCTGTGGTTCCAGGGGAGGGGGGATACAGCGCCGCCATCGCCGTCAAAGCCCTGGGCGCTTCAGGGGCTCCACGCTTTCATAAAGTCCTGGTTGAGCAGACATTCAAGACCGCTCACGAAGCCGACCAGGCTGCCGCGCAACACCTCGAACAGCTGGCCGACGTCGATCAAGACGGCGAACTGAGCTTTCACCGCCACTGAGTCGCCAAACTACCTGACCGCTCCTGGGCGGTGCATCTTGAACAGGGCCTCCGGTCCCAACTGGAAGTAGTCCGCCGGTCCGCCGCCGCGCAGAATGGGTTCTGCTGCGGCGGTATCGTAGATCCCGTCCTTGAGCAGCCACTTGGCGATATGCACGGCGACCACTTCGCCGAGGATCAGCCAGCTCGGCACCCGCTCCTTGTCCGCACGTTGCAACTGAATGATCTGGGTGACCTTGCATTCGAAGGACACCGGGCTCTGAGCAACCCGAGGCACGCTGATGATCTTCGAGGCCACGGGCGTCAACCCGGCCAGTTCGAATTCGTCGACCTCGGCGGGGACCGCGGCGCAGCTCTGGTTCATCTGTTCGGCCAGGGGCCGGGTGGCCAGGTTCCAGGCGAACTCCCCGGTGGCCTCGATGTTGTTCAGGCTGTCTTTGCGTCCGACGCTGGAGAAACCAATGATCGGCGGAATGTAGTTGAAGGCATTGAAGAAACTGTAAGGCGCCAGGTTCAGCCGGCCTTCGGCATCCTGGGAAGAAATCCAGCCAATGGGGCGCGGGCCGACGATGGCATTGAACGGGTCATGGGGCAGGCCGTGGCCCAGGGCAGGTTGGTAATAGTGGATATCGTCGGACATGGCTCAAGGTTCCTGCAGGGGTGCGAGTGAAGGGCGCCATAGTGCAGTGCGCTCTGGTCGAATTCCAGCGCCCCGGCCCCGGTTGATCCAGGTGGCGGATGATTTTCCCAGGCCAGAAAAGACTAAGCCCGGCCGAAGCCGGGCTGTGGTGTCAGGTGAGTCGATCAACTGATGGTGGCGGAACCGGTACGGTCGTAACCGTCGGCAGCGAAGGTGGCGGAACCGGTGCGGTCGTAGCCGTCTTCAGCGAAGGTGGCGGAACCGGTGCGGTCGTAGCCGTCTTCAGCAAAGGTGGCGGAACCGGTGCGGTCGTAGCCGCCTTCAGCGAAGGTGGCGGAACCGGTGCGGTCGTAACCGTCTTCAGCGAAGGTGGCGGAACCGGTGCGGTCGTAGCCGTCTTCAGCGAAGGTGGCGGAACCGGTGCGGTCGTAACCGTCGGCAGCGAAGGTGGCGGAACCGGTGCGGTCGTAACCGTCGGCAGCGAAGGTGGCGGAGCCGGTGCGGTCGTAGCCGTCTTCAGCGAAGGTGGCGGAACCGGTGCGATCGAAACCGTCAGCAGCGAAGGTGTTGGCAGCCAGTACCGACAGGGTCAGGGCGAGGATCAGTTTGCTTTTCATGGGGATGACTCCAGGTTCGTTGAGGTGTTTGCGTTGGGCTTGGAATGAATCCTACTCCGGTAAATTTGATAAAAAAGCGCAAATTAATGCTTGTTAAAATCGAATTTACCGATATGTAGACCGTCATTACTGACCACCGATGACCGCACTCAGGCCTCACTACAGATACGTGCCAAGTCGCAACTTGGATTCAGTAGCAGGCTAAGTATTCAGCATTAACTGATCATTAATTGAGCAGGCAGCGGACAAAAAAAGGATAAAAAAGCCTTCAACGGTTTTTTCATTCAGCCCCGACCTATTTTTCACTCCCGGGCGTTCAGCCTTCGCGCAGGTCTGCAACCCACGACAGGCCATCTCGAATGTGACCCTTGGAGCTCCCTTACCAATGAACAAACTTCCCCAGATCACCCTGGCCTTCTGGGTCATGAAAATCTGCGCGACGACCCTGGGTGAAACCGCAGGTGATCTGCTGTCGATGACCCTCAATGTCGGATATGCCATCAGCTCGATGATCCTGATCAGTGTGTTCCTGCTGACTCTGGTCACTCAGCTGTGGTCGAAGACCTACAACCCGGTGCTGTACTGGATCGTGATCCTGTCCACCAGCACCGCCGGAACCACCATGTCGGACTTCATGGACCGCACTCTGGGCCTGGGCTACGCCAGTGGCTCGTTGATCCTGATCGGCATTTTGCTGGCGATTTTCGCCGCCTGGCGCCTCAGTGGCGATTCGCTGAACGTCAACAAGATCCAGACCTTTCGCGGCGAGATGTTCTATTGGATGGCGATTCTGTTTTCCAACACCCTGGGCACCGCCCTCGGTGACTACTTGGCGGACGATTCTGGGCTGGGCTTTGCCGGCGGGGCGTTGCTGATCGGCTCCACCATCGCCGTGGTGGTACTGCTCAAGTACTTCACCAAGCTCTCGTCGGTGCTGCTGTTCTGGGTAGCCTTTGTCCTGACCCGGCCGTTTGGCGCGACCTTGGGCGACTTCCTCACCAAACCCCATGAAAAGGGTGGCCTGGACTTCGGCACCATCGGCTCGTCGGCGGTATTGGCGGGGATTCTGCTGGTGATGATCGTCGGCGCGTCCTGGGCTCAGAACCGCTACTCACGGCAGAACGCCGCCGAACTGTCCTGACCCACACATGAAAAAACGCCCGGGCCTTGCACCCGGGCGTTGTTTTTCTCAGTCGGTCTCGATCCGCGAATGCTTGCGAGTGTCCTTCATGGTCACGTAGACCAGCAGCGAACAGGCAATGCAGGCGGTGACGTACCAGTAGTAGCCGGTTTCCATGCCGATGCTCTTGAACCACAGGGCGATGTATTCCGCAGTGCCGCCGAAGATCGATACGGTCAGCGCGTAGGGCAGGCCCACGCCCAGGGCACGGATTTCAGTGGGGAACAGCTCGGCCTTCACCACCGCGTTGATCGAGGTGTAGCCACTGACGATGATCAGCGCCGCCATGATCAGGAAGAACGCGCCCCACCAGGTCTGGATGGTGTGCAGGGTGGTGAGGATCGGCACGGTGAACAGGGTGCCGAGGATGCCGAAGGCAATCAGGATCGGCCGCCGACCGATCTTGTCCGACAGCGCGCCGATCACCGGTTGCAGGCACATGAACAGGAACAGGGTCGCTGCAGAGATGGTGGTGGAGTCGGAAATGCTCATGCCGACGGTGTTCACCAGGTATTTCTGCATGTAGGTGGTGTAGGTGTAGAAGGCCAGGGTGCCGCCCATGGTCAGGCCGACCACGGTCATCAATTCCTTGGGATGACGCATCAGGGTGCGCATCAGGCTTTCTTTGGGCTTTTCTTTCTTCTTGGTGAAGGACTCGGTTTCTTCCATGCCGCGACGCAGGTACAGGGCCACGACCGCACACAGAGCACCGATGCCGAACGGAATCCGCCAGCCCCAGGACTGCAGTTCTTCGGTGGTCAGCACGTTCTGCAGCACGATCAGCACCGCCAGGGCGATGAGCTGGCCGGAAATCAACGTCACGTACTGGAAGCTGGAGAAAAAGCCGCGACGTTCCTTGGTCGCCATCTCGCTGAGGTAGGTGGCCGAAGTGCCGTACTCGCCGCCCACCGACAGGCCCTGCATCAGGCGCGCCAGCACCAGCAGGATCGGAGCTCCGACGCCGATGGTTTCGTAACCCGGGGTCAGGGCGATGATCAGGGAGCCGAAGCACATCAGCAGCACCGAGGCCATCAGCGCGGCTTTACGGCCTTTGCGGTCCGCGTACAGCCCCATCAGCCAGCCACCGATCGGGCGCATCAGGAAGCCCACGGCGAAGATCGCGGCGGTATTCAGCAGTTGCGCGGTGGTGTCGCCCTTGGGGAAGAAGACTTTGGCGAAGTACAGCGAGAATGCAGCGTAGACGTACCAGTCGTACCACTCGACCATGTTGCCGACGGAACCGCTGAAAATCGATTTCAGACGGCTGGCGGTGGTCTTTTCCTGGGCGGGCGCAGCCGCCGACCCAGCAGGCAGGGTATTAGAGATATCCATGACGGACCCTTCTATTCATTGTTTTTGTGGAGCGCGCGCAAGCGCAGCCTACTGGGGCTATAGCAGGAGCTGTGCCAAGGGCGAGAAGCCCGGACTAGAGGGGGTTTAACGGTGGCGATGAGCGGAAATCCGCCTATGGGTGCCTGTGGGGTAGGCGGGAAATTGCCGAAGTGAGCGCGGCCCCTGGGAGGCGCGCGCAGGCGGCGCGCCTTTTGCGGGTGGGGGCGTTGGTGGGGCTGTACCTGGCTTGAGGGCCTTTTCGCCGGCAAGCCGATTCCGGCAGGCGGGGGCTATTCCTCTTTGAGGAACATTTCCCTGGTCAGGCCGTGACGCTGCATTTTTTCATTCAGGGTCCGGCGGGGCAGCTGCAGTTCGTTGAGCACCGCCTTGATCTCGCCCTTGTGGCGAGTCAGGGCGGCGCGCAGGCACTGGGCTTCGAAGGCTTCTTGCTGTGCTGCAAGGGACTGCCCGGCTTCGAGGGTTTCGGGTTCCGGTTCTCCGAGGCCCAGCACCTGACGCTCGGCGACGTTGGCCAGTTCGCGCACGTTGCCCGGCCAGTCATGGCTGAGCAGGCGGCTCAACTGCGGGCCGCTCAAGGGCGCGACGGCGCGTCCCAGGCGCTCGGCGGCGGTCTGGGCGAAGTGTTCGTAGAGTTGCGCGATATCCTCGCGGCGCTCACGCAGGGGCGGCAGGCGCAGTTCGGCGACGGTCAGGCGATAGGCCAGGTCTTCGCGAAAGCGTCCGGCCCGGGCCTCCTCCAGCAGGTCGGGCTTGGTGGCGGCGATCACCCGCAGGTCGACCTTGATGCTCTGGTTGGAGCCCAGGCGTTCGAGTTTCTGCTCCTGCAGCACCCGCAGCAGTTTTACCTGCTGGGCCAGGGGCATGCTTTCGATCTCGTCGAGAAACAGCGTGCCGCCATGGGCGTACTCCAGCTTGCCGATGCGCTTGCCCTGGGCGCCGGTGAAGGCGCCGCTCTCATGGCCGAACAGTTCGGCCTCGAACAGTTGCTCGGGGATTGCTGCACAGTTCAAGGCCACGAAGGGCTTGGCGGCCCGGGGACCAAAATCATGCAGGCAGCGGGCGATCAGCTCCTTGCCGCTGCCGGTTTCACCACGAATCAGCACATTCACGGGCAGGGCGGCCAGGTCCAGCACCTGGCGACGCAGGGTCTGCAGGGCCCGGGACACACCGAGCAAGGTAGCGTCGAGCTTGGCTCGGCTGTCAGCCTGTTGGTGCAGGCGACGGTTTTCCAGGACCAGACGGCGCTTGTCCAGGGCCCGGCGCAGGCTGCTGAGCAGGGTGTCGGGGCTGAAGGGCTTTTCCAGGAAGTCGTAGGCCCCGTCGCGCATGGCCTCGACTGCCATGGGCACGTCACCGTGACCGGTCAGCAGGATGATCGGCAGGTCGGGGTCCAGGCGCTGGACCTGGGCCAGCAGCTCCAGGCCGCTGATACCGGGCATGCGCACATCGCTGAGAATCACCCCGGGGAAGTTCTTCGGCAATTGCGCCAGGCAATCCTCGGCGCGGCTGAACAGCTGGACCTCGAAACCCGACAGGCTCAGCCATTGTTCGACGGCGGTACGGATGCTGGCCTCGTCATCCACCACGATTACCGAGTTCAGCATTGGATGTGCGCCTCCAGATCGATGGGCAGGCTGAGGGTGAACACTGCGCCCTGATCCTGGTTGGCGGCGCTCAGGCGGCCTCCCAGTTCGTGGACGATGGCGTAGGACACGGCCAGCCCCAGGCCCAGGCCATCCCCCACCGGCTTGGTGGTGAAGAATGGATCGAACACGCTCAGCAGGTGCTCCTCGGCGATGCCGCCACCGTTGTCGGCGACCCGCAGCTGCCACAGCTGGTCTTCGGCTTCGAGGCTGATTTCCAGGCGTTTGTGCGTCTTGTCCTGCATCGCATCGAGGGCGTTGCGCAGCAGATTGATCAGTACCTGCTCCAGGCGGATGGCGTCGCCGCGGACCCAGGCCGGGCGGGTCAGGTGCAGCACCACTTCGATGTCTTCGCTGCGCAGCCGGGTCTCCAGCAAGTGCAGCGACTGGTCCACCACTGCCGCCAGGTCCAGGCGTTCGCGCAGGCCGCTGGGGCTCTTGCGGGCGAAAGTCTTGAGATGGCTGGTGAGGGCGGCCATGCGGGTCAGCATGTCATCCAGCGGCCGCAGGGCCTTGTAGGCCTCATCCACCCGGCCGTGATCCAGCAGCAGCCGCAGCGTTGCAAGCTGCATGCGCTGGGCGGTCAGGGGCTGGTTGATTTCATGGGCCAGGGCCGCGGACATCTGCCCCAGGGCGGCCAGCTTGGCCGATTGCACCAGGCCTTCCTGGGCGGTGCGCAGATCTCGAGTGCGTTCCTGGACCAATTGCTCCAGCTCTTCACGGTTACGCTGACGGATCTTCCCCAGGCGCCAGCGTTGGCTGAGGAACAGCAACAGGAACACCAGGGTCAGCCAGGCACCGGCGGCCGCCAGCCCGGCATTGCGACTTTCCTCGAAAGCGCTCGCCGGTTTGCGCAACAGGTGCAGGGTCCAGCCCTCGGCAGTCAGCGGCAGGGATTCCCAGAGATAGTTGGCCACGCCCTCGGGACCCTCAACCCGCACCAGGCTGCTGTTGTCATCGAATTTTTGCAGGGCCGTGTGTTGCAGTGCCGTCAGCGGTTGCTTGTCGTACTGGCGAGTCAGCTTGATCTCCGCCAGGTCGTTTTCGGACAGCGTTTGCAACTGCCGGTAACGCCAGCCGGGCTGGTTGGCGATAAAGATGATGCCCCGGGCGTCGCTCACCAGCAGGGTGTCGTTGCCCTGGCTCCATTCATGCTCCAGTTCGGGGAATTCCAGCTTGACCACCATGGCCCCGAGGAAGTCCTCGTTGTCGGCCTTGACCGCACTGGACAGGAAATACCCCGGAATGCCGCTGGTCACCCCCACCGCGTAGAAACGTCCGCTGCCCTGGCTACGGGTCTGCTTGAAGTAGGGACGAAAGCCATAGTTGTGGCCCACATAGCTGCTGGGCAGCCGCCAGTTGCTGGCCGCCACGGCCAGGCCTTCATGGTTCAGCAGTTCCAGGGTCGAGGAGCGGGCGGCGCCGTTGATCTTTTCCAGTTTGCGGTTCAGTGCATCCTGGGTGTCTGCCGTCACTGGGCCCTGAAGCGCCGAGCGCAGTTCCGGGTCCAGGGCCAGCACCGCCGGCAGGGCGCGATAGCGTTCGATCAGGGTGTGCAGGGAGTTGGCATACAGCCCCAGCTGTTCATTGGCTCGGGCGGCATCCTCCACCAGCGTCTGGCGTTCGGCGTGGCGCATAGCCAGGCCGGCGCTGATGACGGTGCCAGCGAGAATAACCAGGATATAGAACGTCAAGCGTAGAGGGCGAGAGATCTGGGCCATGAGTCGGGGCAGGCTGCAATGGGGGCGGGAACGATAGCATGAGCGCTGGGTGGAACGTTGATCGCCGACAGTGTCGCGAAAGGGCGCGCCATAAAAAAAGCGACGGGCTGTTGTCTCAACAGCGCCGCCGCTTTGGCCAAACGGGAGAAGGGCTTACTGCACTTCTACCGCCAGGCTGTCACTGATCTTTTTCTGCCAGATGGCGGGACCTGTGATGTGGACCGACTCGCCCTTGCTGTCCACGGCGACAGTCACAGGCATGTCCTTGACCTCGAACTCGTAGATCGCTTCCATGCCCAGTTCGGCAAAGGCCAGGACCTTGGACTTCTTGATCGCCTGGGCCACCAGGTAGGCAGCGCCGCCGACGGCCATCAGGTACACGGCCTTGTTGTCCTTGATCGCGTCGATGGCGGTCGGGCCACGCTCGGACTTGCCGATCATGCCCAGGAGGCCGGTCTGCTCAAGGATCTGCCGGGTGAACTTGTCCATCCGCGTGGCGGTGGTGGGGCCGGCCGGGCCTACTACTTCGTCGCCTACCGGATCGACCGGGCCGACGTAGTAGATGAAGCGACCCTTGAGGTCTACCGGCAGGGTTTCACCCTTGTTCAGCATCTCCACCATGCGCTTGTGCGCCGCGTCGCGACCGGTGAGCATCTTGCCGTTGAGCAGCACGGTCTCGCCCGGTTTCCAGCTTTGCACGTCTTCCGGCGTCAGAGTGTCGAGGTTGACACGTCGCGCCGAAGGACCGGCTTCCCAGACGATTTCCGGGTAGGCGTCCAGTGGCGGAGCCTCCAGTTCGGCCGGGCCGGAACCGTCGAGCACGAAGTGCGCGTGACGGGTAGCGGCGCAGTTGGGGATCATGCACACCGGCAGGGAGGCGGCGTGGGTCGGGTAGTCCATGATCTTCACGTCGAGCACTGTGGTCAGGCCACCCAGGCCCTGGGCGCCGATGCCCAGCTGGTTGACCTTCTCGAACAGCTCCAGGCGCATTTCTTCAATGCGGTTGGACGGGCCGCGAGCCTTGAGCTCGTGGATGTCGATGGACTCCATCAACACTTCCTTGGCCATCACTGCAGCCTTCTCGGCGGTGCCGCCGATGCCGATGCCCAGCATGCCCGGTGGGCACCAGCCGGCACCCATGGTGGGCACGGTCTTGAGGACCCAGTCGACGATGGAGTCGGACGGGTTGAGCATGGCCATCTTCGATTTGTTCTCGGAGCCGCCGCCTTTGGCCGCTACGTCCACTTCCACGGTGTTGCCGGGAACGATGGAGTAGTGGATCACTGCCGGGGTGTTGTCCTTGGTGTTTTTCCGAGCACCTGCCGGGTCGGCCAGGATGGAAGCGCGCAGGACGTTTTCCGGCAGGTTGTAGGCGCGACGCACGCCTTCGTTGATCATGTCGTCCAGGCTCATGGTGGCGCCGTCCCAGCGCACGTCCATGCCCACGCGAACGAACACGGTGACGATACCGGTGTCCTGGCAGATCGGCCGGTGGCCGGTGGCGCACATGCGCGAGTTGATCAGGATCTGTGCCATGGAGTCACGAGCGGCCGGCGATTCCTCGCGCAGGTAGGCCTCGTGCATCGCCTGGATGAAGTCCACGGGGTGGTAATAGGAAATGAACTGCAGGGCGTCGGCAACGCTCTGAATCAGGTCGTCTTGCTTGATCACGGTCATGAGTCGCGCTCCTCTAAAAGACGGGAACATTTAATAAGGTGGCTGCAGCATGGTGTATCGGTCGGTTGCAGACACCTTCTAAGGCACGCCGGACAGACAACTGGCGCGACGCTAAAAAGGCGCGGCAGTATACCGCGCCTGGGGGCCCGGCACACCCGCCAGCCAGGCAAACGAAAGTCGCCCATCGGATGGGCACTGATCTTGCGTTAATCAGCGGCGAAACCGCAGAACACGGCTTAAAATTTGGATAGTCATTTGCCGGGCGCAGCACTAAAGTGGCAACTGGCCTGCAGGGTAGGAAACTCTTTAAGCCTCCTTTCTCACGGTGAGTCAACGATTGACCCATAAAGCCATCCAGAGCTTGTTACTCAAGCGCTTCAGCATTGCTGCGGGCACCTACGGACTGATCCTGCTGCTGTTCTGGCTGGCGGTTCTTACGGGGCACTATCGCGCCTCCATCAGCAGTGCACTGATGGGCAGCGCATTGGTGCTGGCCAGTCAGGGACTGCTGTACTGGGTGTTCACCAGTGGACGTAACCTGCGCTTTGCCGACCCCAGCCTGACCGAAGTCCAGGTGGTCCTGGGCATTGCCTGGCAGACCTGGCTGATCGCCCACCTGGATCAGGCCCGGGGCGCCTTCCTGGTGTTCTATATCCTGCCGCTGCTGTTTGGCCTGTTTCATTTATCCCGCCGGGCCTATCTGCGTTGCGCGGCGCTGATCTTCTTCTGTTTTGCCGGGGTCAACCTGTGGGACGGCTATCGCTTTGTCCTCGACGATCCCCAACTGGCGGCGCTGCAAGTCTGTGTGCTGCTGGTGATGCTGGTGTGGATGTGCCTGTACGCCGCCTATGTCCAGGCGTCGCGTTCGCGCATGCGTCAGCGGCGCTTTGCCTTGCAGGCTCATCAGGACACCCTGCGGGGGATGATGCGGCAACTGGAAGACCTGGTGGCGACGGATGAATTGACCGGGCTGTTCAATCGCCGGCACTTCCTGCGTATCGCCAGCCGCGAGTTGCAGGCCATGGGTGAGGAACAGGTGCATGGGTTGGCGCTGATCGACCTGGACCATTTCAAGCGCATCAACGATCTCCACGGCCATGCGGCCGGAGATCAGGTGCTGCAGGCGTTCGCCGCAGTGGCCACGGCCTGCCTGCGGGACGGTGATGTGCTGGCCCGCTACGGCGGTGAGGAGTTCGTGGTGCTGTTGCCCGAGTGTGATGCCGAGCGCCTGACGTCCTGTTGTGAGCGTCTGCGCCTGGCCTTCATGGAGGTGCAACTGGTGGGCCTGAATGTGCGTGACCTGAGTCTGTCGGCAGGGATGACCCTGCTGCAGGCCGGCGATGATCTGGACAATGCCCTGCAACGCGCCGATCAGGCGCTGTACCGGGCCAAGCGCGACGGCCGCAATCGTTGTTCCGCCGCCTGGGAAAACCTCGATGCCTGAATTGACCGTGGGCAGCCGACGCTGGTCGGTGGCGCCCGCAAGCAACCTGCTGGATGCCTTGAATCAGGCCGGTGTGGCGGTGCCCTACAGTTGTCGCGCCGGCAGTTGTCATGCCTGCCTGGTGCATTGTGTCCGGGGCCTGCCCAGCGACAGTCGGCCGGATGCCTTAAGCGATGAACAGCGCCGTCGTGGCTGGCGTCTGGCCTGTCAGTGCCAGGTGGTGGAGGACCTGCAGGTCGAGACTTTTGATCCGCTGCGCGATGGCCTGCCGGCCCAGGTGATCGGGCTCGACTGGCTATCGCCCACGGTCCTGCGCTTGCGTCTGCAACCTGAGCGGCCATTGCGTTATCGCGCCGGCCAGCACCTGGTGCTGTGGACTGCCAGCCAGATCGCCCGGCCGTATTCCCTGGCCAGCCTGCCGGAAGAGGACCGCTTCCTGGAGTTTCATCTGGACTGTCGGCACCCGGGACAATTCAGCGATGCCGCGCGCCAGTTGCAACTGGGGGATTCGATCCGCCTGGGCGAGTTGCGCGGTGGCGCCTTGCACTACGATCCGGACTGGCAGCAACGACCGCTCTGGCTGCTGGCGTCGGGAACCGGTCTGGCGCCCTTGTTCGGGGTGCTGCGCGAAGCTCTGCGTCAGGATCACCAAGGCCCTATCCGCATCATTCACCTGGCTCATGACGCCACAGAGCATTATCTGGCCAGACCCTTGGCCGCCCTGGCGGCGAACCGTCCCCAACTGAGTGTCGAGCTGTGGCAGGGGGCGGAGCTGACGGCGGCCCTGGCGCAACTGCGACTTGTTTCCCGGCAAACCCAGGCCTTACTCTGCGGGCACCCCGCCAGTGTCGACGCCTTTGCCCGGCGCCTGTACCTGGCGGGGCTGCCGCGCAATCAACTGCTGGCCGATGTGTTCCTGCCCCGTGGTTGAGCGCTGATTTTCCCAGAGCGAGATCTTCATGACCGATGCCATCGAGCTGCAACGCGAGGGCGGGCTGCTGACCCTGCGCCTGAATCGCCCCGACAAGAAAAACGCCCTGACCCGTGCCATGTACAGCCGTCTGGCCGAAGCCCTGGCCGAGGCGGACGCCGATCCGCAAATCAATGCCGTGCTGATCTGCGGCAGCAGCGAGTGCTTTACCGCCGGCAACGACATCGCCGACTTTCTGCAACAGCCGCCCAGGGGGCTCGACAGCCCGGTGTTCCAGTTCATGCGCAACCTGCTGGAGTGCCGCAAGCCGGTGGTGGCCGCGGTGGCCGGTGCGGCCGTGGGCATTGGCACCACCTTGCTGCTGCATTGCGATCTGGTCTATGTCAGCCGTGATGCACGGCTGCGCATGCCGTTCGTCAACCTCGGGCTGTGCCCGGAGTTTGGCTCGAGCCTGATCCTGCCGCGCTTGCTGGGACAGGCCAAGGCCGCTGAGCTGTTGCTGCTCGGCGAAGGCTTCAGTGGTGAACAGGCGGCGGCCTGGGGCATTGCCACTGCGGCCCTGGGAGATGGTGCGGCAGCCCTGGCCAAAGCCAGGGAGGCGGCATTGCGTTTCAGCCAACTGGCGCCGGAGGCGGTGCAGGTGAGCAAGCGCCTGATGAAGGCTCCCTATCGTGAGCAACTGCGCCAGGTGATAGAAGAAGAGGGCGTGCAGTTCACTCAGCGTCTGCGCTCGCCAGAGGCCATCGCCGCGTTGTCGGGGTTTCTCGCCAAAGGCTGATGCCTGTCGTTAAAGGGTAGGACGCAGATAAAAAAAGCCCCGGGGTTTTCACCGCCGGGGCTTTTGCGTTCAGCGAGCCAGGGCTCAGACCATCGGGTCGCCAACGTGCAGGATCTTCATGCCGTTGGTGCCGCCGGTGGTGTGGTAGCTGTCGCCCTTGGTGAGAATCACCCAGTCGCCTTTCTCTACTACGCCGCGCTTGAGCAACTCATCGATCGCAGCCTGGCTGACCTGCTCCGGAGGCAGGGAAGCCGGGTCGAACGGGATGGTGTAGACGCCGCGGAACATGGCTGCACGCGCCTGGGTTTCACGGTGCGGGGAGTAGGCGTAGATCGGCACCGAAGAACGGATGCGCGACATGATCAGCGGGGTGTAGCCGCTTTCGGTCAGGGCGATGATGGCCTTCACGCCAGGGAAGTGGTTGGCGGTGTACATGGCCGCCAGGGCGATGCTCTGGTCGCAGCTTTCGAACACCTTGCCCATGCGGTGGCTGGAGGTCTTGCTGGTGGGGTGCTTTTCCGCACCGACACAGATCCGCGCCATGGCCTGGACCGCTTCCAGCGGGTAGGCACCGGCGGCGCTTTCTGCCGAGAGCATGACCGCGTCGGTGTAGTCGAGCACGGCGTTGGCCACGTCGGACACTTCGGCACGGGTCGGCATCGGGTTCTGGATCATCGACTCCATCATCTGGGTCGCAACGATCACTGCCTTGTTGTGGCGGCGCGCGTGAAGAATGATTTTCTTCTGGATGCCCACCAGCTCGGCATCGCCGATTTCCACGCCCAGGTCGCCACGGGCCACCATCACGGCGTCACTGGCGTTGATCAGGCCGTCGAGGGTTTCGTCGTCGGCCACGGCTTCGGCGCGTTCGATCTTCGCCACCAGCCAGGCAGTACCACCGGATTCGTCACGCAGCTTGCGTGCGTATTCCATATCGGCAGCATCGCGAGGGAAGGACACGGCCAGGTAGTCGACTTGCATTTCGGCGGCCAGCTTGATGTCGGCCTTGTCTTTTTCGGTCAGGGCCGGAGCGGTCAGGCCACCGCCACGACGGTTGATGCCTTTGTGGTCGGACAGCGGGCCGCCGACGGTCACTACGCAGTGCAGCTCGGTAGCGGTGGCGGTTTCCACGCGCATTACCACACGGCCATCGTCCAGCAGCAGTTCGTCATCGACGCCGCAATCCTTGACCAGATCCGGGTAGTCGATGCCGACGATGTCCTGGTTGCCTTCGGTCAGCGGGTGCACGGTGGAGAAGGTGAACTTGTCACCGATCTTCAGTTCGATACGCTTGTTGGCGAATTTGGCGATGCGGATCTTCGGGCCTTGCAGGTCGCCGAGGATGGCCACGAAGCGGCCGTGCTTGGCGGCCAGGTCGCGGACCAGTTTGGCGCGAGCCTTGTGCTCGTCCGGAGTGCCGTGGGAGAAGTTCAGACGGGCAACATCCAGGCCCGCGAGAATCAACTGTTCGAGAACTTCCGGCGAGTTACTGGCCGGGCCAAGGGTGGCAACGATTTTGGTACGACGAACGGACATGCACGGACTCCTGAGTTCAAGCGCAACGAGAGGCTACTATGCTCCGAAGTTGTAGTCATTGTTCGTTTGCACTACTTATTGCTTTGTTTGTTTACCGCAACAACCTTGAAGATTTTTGCCGATGAGTCGATACACTGCACAAGACAGGAGATACCCCATGCGATTCGTACTCATTGCTGCCCTGGCCGTCAGTGTTGTCGGCTGCACCCGTTGGTCCATGAACCATCATTTGAATAACGCCTACCGCGCTTATGACCGCGGCAACTGCGAGAGCGTGATGCTCGAGTTGAGCCAGGTTGACCGTGACAGCCGTGCGCGGCGTTATATCCAGCCGGAAGTGTCGATGCTGCGCGGGCAATGCCTGGAGCGCCAGAAGTTGTTCGTGGATGCGGCGCAGACGTATCAGTTCATCATTACCCAGTACCCCAGCAGCGAATACGCCTACCGTGCTCGCGCCCGCCTGGACACCCTGCAGCAACTGGGGCATTACCCGGCAAACGGTGCAGCACAAGTTCGCCGCACAGCGTTGTAAGCGATACCGGTCAGGGGCAGTGTAATTGCCCCTCGCGCTTGAGCTAACATTTGTACAGGTTGTTCGAACACTGCCCGGTTCCTGCCTGGCGCAGTGGCGTTGAAATCCTTGTGAAGATTTTCCTCGCACCTCGAATCCGGGAGAACGAGCCTCTACTCATGGCCCGTTGCGAAGCACTAGTGCGGTCATGCTTAATGACCTTTCATAGCGATACCCAGCATGTTCACGGAACCTCGGATCGAGCGGCATCAACTGCCGTCCTACTTGAAAGTCTTCAACCGGTTTACCGACAAGCCTGTCGGTTTTCTGGGCAATATTTCCGCTGACGGGCTGATGTTGATCAGCCAGTTGCCGATGCTGATCGGTGCCGAGTTCGAGCTGCGGGTGAAAGTCCCCGGCAGTGATGGGCAGGCGCAGTTCATCGATTTCAGCGCCTGTTGCCTGTGGTGCCATGAGGACCTGACCCCTCACCAGTACGACAGCGGATTCAGCCTGCTGCGGGCGAGCGCCGAATTCGCTGAACTGGAGCAGGCCCTGCGGCACTACTTCAGTTTCCATCCGTTGCAGACATCGGCCTGAATGTCACGGCAGCCACTACAGGCTGCCGGCTTTCTTCCAGCTCAGATACCGGCTGACCAGTTCCGCTCCCAGCTCGCCTGGACGGGCGTCGAGCAGGGCGATGCCGTGGGCGCTCAGGCGCTCATGGAGTTCGGCCCGGCTATTGAGGTAGTTCACCGCCGCGCTGTAGATCAGCGCCTCGGGCAAGGTCTGCACCGGGCTCTGGCGCAACTGGTCGAGAACTTCCTCACGCAGGCTGGCCACCAGTACCCGGTGCTGGCGGCTGATGCGCTTGACCGCGGTCAGCAGCTCCTGGTCGTCTTCATCCCGCAGGTTGGTGACCAGCACCACCAGCGCCCGACGCTTCTGCCGCGCCAGCAATTCACTGGCTGCAGCCTGGTAGTCGGCTGGACGCTGGCTGGTGTCCAGGTCGTAGACGCCGTTGAGCAGCACGCTCAGTTGGGCCGATCCCTTGACCGGCGCAAGGTAGCGCGAGCGTTCTCCGGCAAAACTGTAGAGGCCCACTGCGTCCCCCTGGCGCAGCGCGACATAGCTGAGCAACAGGCAAGCGTTGAGGGCATGGTCGAAATGCGCCAGCTCACCGTCCTGGCTGCGCATGCGGCGTCCGCAGTCGAGCATGAAGATGATCTGCTGGTCGCGTTCGTCCTGATATTCCCGGGCGATGGGCGTGCGCTGGCGGGCGGTGGCTTTCCAGTCGATCTGCCGCAGGCTGTCGCCTTCGCGAAACTCCCGCAACTGATTGAATTCCAGTCCCAGCCCCCGGCGTTGCAGTTGGCGCACCCCGAGTTGGCTGAGCCAGTTGTCCACTGCCAGCAACTGCGCGCCATAGAGGCGGGCGAAGTCCGGGTAGACCCGGGTGCTGTCGTGGACTTTCAACCGTCTTCTGGCAGTCCACAGGCCCAGTGGGCTGGGCAGGCTGACTTCACACTGGAAGAAGTTGAAATGTCCTCGTTGCAGCGGTCGCACGCTATACCCCACCCGGCTGACCTGGCCCGGCTCCAGGCTCACCGATTGCGGCAGGTGCTCAAAGCTCAAGCCTTGGGGCGGATGGTCGAAGAGCTGCACCTGAAGCGCTTGCTGATAAGGGTGACGGATCTCCAGTTGCACTTCGCTCCAACGTCCCAGGGGCAGGCTGCCGGGCAACTGGCGCTGTACCTCGGGCGACGCCAGGCGCGACAAGCGCAGGGCATCCAGCAGCGCCAGCAGCAACAGCGCCAGCAACAGGCCCCAGGCGATCGAGTCCAGGCGTGGCACGGCCTCGATACCCAGGGCACGCACCGCGCCCAGGAGGATGTACAGGCCGGCCAGGGTGCCCAGCCAGATCAGCAACAGACGAGTCGGCTTCATCAGTGTGGGCGGCTCACAGACGCGGTGCCGGAATCTGCTCGAGCATCTGCTTGAGCACCTGTTCCACCGATAGCCCTTCGATATCCAGTTCCGGAGCGACCCGTACCCGATGCCGCAGTACGGCCAGGGCACAGCCCTTGATGTCATCCGGAATCACGAATTCGCCGCCCCGCAGCAGGGCCCGGGCCCGGGCTCCGCGCACCAGGGCAATGGAGGCTCGCGGGCCGGCGCCGAGAGTCAGTCCGGGCCAGCTGCGGGTGGCCCGGGCCAGGCGCACGGCATAGTCGAGCACCTGTTCGTCCAGGGGCAGCTCACTGGCGATGCGCTGCAGGGCCAGCACGTCCTTGGCCTGGAGCACGGTACGCAGGGGCTGGACATCGAGCATGTCGGCGCGGGTCGAGCGAGCCACCTGGCGAACCATGTTGAGCTCCTCCTCGGCGTCCGGGTAGTCCATCCGCAACTTGAGCATGAAACGGTCCAGTTCAGCTTCCGGCAGCGGGTAGGTGCCTTCCTGCTCGATGGGGTTCTGGGTCGCCAGGACCATGAATGGCTGGGCGATGGGCAGGGCCCGGCCTTCCAGGGTCACCTGGCGTTCCTGCATGGCTTCCAGCAGAGCGGCCTGGGTCTTGGCCGGGGCGCGGTTGATTTCGTCCGCCAACAGCAGATTGGTGAACAGCGGCCCCTTGCGCAGTTTGAACTGCTCGGTCTGCAGGTCGTACACCGCGTGGCCGGTGACATCGCTGGGCATCAGGTCCGGGGTGAACTGGATCCGTGCGAACTCACCGCCGAAGCAGCGGGCCAGGGCCCGTACCAGCAGCGTCTTGCCCAGACCAGGGACGCCTTCGAGCAGTACGTGGCCACCGGCGATCAGCGCCGTCAGCACATCATCGATCACGGCCTCCTGGCCGATCACCACCTTCTGCAGTTCCTGGCGCACCGCCTGCGCCAGCTGGCTGGCCCGTTGCCGCTGCTGGGCGACATGGACCTGGGGCTGAGGTGCCTCAGAGGAGTCAAGGGGTTCGACGGGTTGTTCGCTCATAGGGCATTCCTGAGAGTTTGCAGGTGGGCGACCTGGTGGCTGAAGTCAGCACCGGAAAGGCGCTGCCCGGACAAGGGTTGCAGGGCTTGGCGCACAGCAGCGACAGGCTGGTGGCTGAGGAGGGCGAGCACGTCCCACTGGGCTTCGGGCTCCAGCTGTTCGAAACCCGGATGACGACGTCGGGCCCGGCGCCGGATATCCAGTTGCAGGGCCTGTAGCAGTGGGCCCTGGCCGCCATGGCGCAGGATGAAGTCGGCGCTGGCGCGCAGGTGTTCACGCAGTTGACGCCGGGCCTTGGGCGCCGGTGCCAGCAACGGACCCTGGCGGCTACCGGCCTGCCATAGCCACAGGCCGATCAATAGGGCCAGGGCGACCAACGCCTGGGGGAAATAGCGCCAGAGCAATTGCCACAGGCTCGGGTGGTCAGTGTTGAACAGCAGGGTTACTGCCGTATCGGTATTGAGGTACCACAGCAGCCAGGCGTTGTCGTACAGGCCGATGGCCGGGGCTTTCCAGATGTCGGCGTCGGTCAGCACGGTGACCGAACCCTGGCCGTAGTCGAGCTGGATCATGTGGGTGGCCACGCCGCTGTTGGCCCAGGATTGGGCCAGGCTGTCCGGGTCGTCCAGGTGGAAGGCAGTGTCGAAGCCGATGTAGGCCGGGGCCTGTTCGTCTTCCAGATAGACTTTGGTCAGCTTTGGAAAGGCGTCGTTGGCTTCCTGTTCCGGCGGTTCCTCAAGGTCCTCGCTGAGCTGTTGATGGATCTGCACCCGATCCAGCAGCAGGTCACCGCTTTGTTGGGTGTCATCGTCCCACAGGGCTTCGGCGACAAAGATCAGCCGACCACCGGCACGGGCCCAATCCAGCACCTGGTCGACCTGGCGCGGGCTCATGTTCGAGCGCTCTCCCAGCAACAGCAGGCTGTTGCCGGCGGGCTTCAAGGTGGCCAGTACTTCCAGGCCGTTGGCGTGATCGACCTTGAGGCCGCGTTCGCGCATAAACATCTCGGCGGCCAGGTAGGGATTGGCCTGGGCTTCGGGAGACGGTCCGTGATCGATGAGTTCCTGATAAGGCGTGGCCTGTTGGTACAGGTAGTAGCCGGCGGCTCCCAGTACCAGGATCAGCAACAGGGCCAGGCTGCCCCATAGATAGCGTTTCATGCGGGCGCTCCTGGGCCGAACAGGCTGCGCCAGGCGTCGCACAGTTGCGGCTGCAGATCGGCGCCGGGAACCCGGTGCCCGTAGGCCATGTTCTGCCAGTGCTTGGTCAGCTCGCGGCTGAAGGCTTCCAGGGGCGGTTGCTGCAAGGCCTTGATCCGCTCCAGTACCTGGCCTTCGGTATCGGCCACGCTGAGGGGCAGATGAAAGTCTTCCAGCAGGCGACTGAGCAGTGCCCGATACAGCAGGCCCAGGGCTTCCCGGGGCTGGTTTGACCAGAGCTCCTCGGCGCGGGCGGCCACATCGGCGGGCAGGGTTTCGCTGCTGACGTCCAGACCGAACAGTTGTTGGGGTATCGCGGCGGGGCGTTTCTTGCGCGGTAGCGGACGGCGGCTGACAAAGGCACGCAGCCAATCGCGGTAGCGCCAGATCAGCCAGCCCAGGGCCCCTAGCAGCAAGCCCCAGAG
The DNA here is from genome assembly GCF_058744285.1 of Pseudomonas sp. E1BtOHC1. Taxonomy (NCBI): domain Bacteria; kingdom Pseudomonadati; phylum Pseudomonadota; class Gammaproteobacteria; order Pseudomonadales; family Pseudomonadaceae; genus Pseudomonas; species Pseudomonas sp. E1BtOHC1. The sequence continues at coordinate 6,304,499 of NZ_CP196023.1, read as the reverse complement.
GAGGATTTCCAGGCCCTTGGCGAGGCTGCCGAAGCTGTTGTTGTCGAGGTTTTCCAACAGGCTCTTAAGCCAGCCCGGCGGCTTGCCCTTGGCGTCTTTCTTCTGTGCCTGTTCTTCGCCGAAGCGGTAGCGGGTGACCGATTCCTGGTTCTTGAATGGCGGCTTTTCCAGGATGCCCTGGATGCTGTCCTTCGAGGCCTTGCTGGTCAGAGGTTGCTGCTGCAGTCGGGGCACTTCGGGGCCGGCCACGGAACTGCTGGTGGTGGCTGCCCAGAGCGATGGGCCTGGCGTCGCCAGCATCAGGCCGGCCACCAGCAGCAGCACCGCGGTGCCTGCCAGACGCTGGCGCAGGCGGCGGAAAACCAGTTCGATGTCCCAGGCCTCGAGCTCGGTGCGGCGGTTGAGGTACAGGCTGAAGCCACAGGCCACGTAGATCGGTTCCCAGATCACCAGGACCAGGGCGTAGAAGGCGTTGGTCAGGTGTTCCAGCCAGAGCCAGTCTTGCTGAGCGGCGATGACCAGGCTCTGCCAGTTCCAGTCCAGCTCGATCTGTTGCGGCAGCAACAGGTAGAACAGCACCATCAGGCCAATCCACAAGGCGCCCTCCAGGTGCATGCCGATCAGGGTCAACCAGCGTGCAGCCCCGGCGTTGCGCTGCAGCAGAACCGCCAGGCGTTGTTGCCGGGCGTCGCCAGTCAGGCCTTCGAGTTGCACCACCGGCATGACAAAGCTGCGGCTCATGCTGAAGCGGCGCCAGGTCAGACTGGCCAGCAGTTGTGGCTTGAGCAGGCGTGGCCATTGCCTCAGCGCCTCTCCCAGGCTTGGGGTTTCCCCGAACAGGGCTTTGGAGAGGATGAACAGCGGCAAGCGTTCGAAGGCCGGTTTCAGCCACCAGAACAACAGCACTGCCAAGGATGGGGATTGCCACAGCAGCAGGCTCAGCAGGGCGAACACCGGCAGGCTGACGATGGCCCAGCTGGTCATCAGCAGGCGTCGGTGGCGCTGGCTCAGCAGTACGCCCAGGTCCATGGCTTCCCAGGGGGTGCGTGGGCGGATCGTCACGCTGGCGTCACTCAGGCGCATGGGATTCACGTCCGGCCAGGGTCAGGTACGTCGCCACCAGGCTCCACAGGACGGCGCCGACGCTGTATTTGATCCAGGCCGCAGGCCAGGTCATGGAGGACCAGTAGGCTTCGATAAAGGCCGCGATCAGCAGGAATACGATGACCCCGTAGACCAGTTGCACGCTGATCCGCGCGGCCTGCAACAGGGCTTCGCCGCGGCTCAGGCGACCGGGGGCAATCAGCGCCCAGCCCAGTTTCAGGCCGGCCGCCCCGGACAGGGCAATGGCGCTCAGTTCGAAGGCACCGTGACCGATGACGAAGGGCCAGAAGGTCTGGCCGAAGCCGATCTGGGTCAGATGGCCGGCGATGGCGCCGATCATCAGACCGTTGAAAAACAGAAAGAACACGCTACCCAGACCGAACAGCAAACCGCTGGCAAAGGTCTGAAAGGCGATGCCGATGTTATGCATGATGTAGTAGCCGAACATCACCCAGTCTTCACTGGAGGCGCGTTCGGCAGCCCGTCCCAGGCGTCCGGCGCTGGGGTCGTACATGCCCTGCATTTCCGTCACCTGTTGCTGGCTCACCAGGCTGTAGATCAGCTCGGGAAACAGGTACACCAGCAGTCCTATACCCAGCAGGCTGCCAAAGAACAGCAGGCTGGCGATCAGCACCAGGCGCCATTCCTGGCGCACCAGGCGAGGAAAACCGGCCAGTACGAACCCCAGGATATTGGCGCTGATGGCGGTGCGTTGACGGTACAACTGCTGATGGCCGCGCAAGGCCAGTTGCTGCAGAGGGTCGATCAGGTAGCTGCTGTAGCCGCGCTCCTGAGCCAGGGCCAGGTGCTGGCACAGGCGACGGTAGTCCTGGACGAAGCTCTGGCAGTCCTCGGCTTTGGCTCGGCGTCGCTCCAACTGGTCCAGCAGATGCTCGAACTGTTGCCATTGCGCCTGGTGACGGTTTTCAAAAAGGCTTTGTTTCATGTCGTTCCCAGAAAACCGCGAGCGATGCCATTGAGTTCGGCAGTGGCCTGGGCGGTGGGTACATGCAGCGGCTGCGCGAGGATCGCCGCCAGTTCCCCGGTCCGTTCGGCCGACAGCTGACTCTGGCGTTCGGCAAACTCGAGAATCGCTCGTTGTTCATTCAGACTCAGGGCAAAAGGCGCGGAACGGGGCACGGCGGCTGGCAGTTCCGGTCGCTTGACCGACTGCTCGCGGTAGATCACCAGGGTGCCGGCGGCCAGGTCGCCGAGGCGCTTGAAGGTCGGGTGCTGCAGGCAACTGATTGCGCCGAGGAAGTAGCCGAACGGCAGCATGTCGGCAAAGCGCAACAGGTTGCGAGTCAGGGAGGCGCTCCAGCCGATGGGGGTGCCATCGTCCTGTACCACCCGTAGCCCCATCAGTTGTTTGCCGGGAGAGCGACCCTGGTTCAGTACCTCGAACAGCACCATGTACCACCAGCTGATCAGGAACAGCAGGATCGAGCCGAGGCCGATACCGATCTCGCCGAAAAAGCCCAGGACAATCAACAGCAGGCCCAGCACCAGCCCGCGAATACACAGGTCGAGGGAAAACGCCAGGGTACGGACCAGCAGCCCCGCAGGTCGCAGTGGCAGGTCGATGCCCTCGGGGGTTTCGACCTGATACCGCGTATCCAGTGGCGGGTGCAACGATGCGTTCCTTGGCGTTGCTGTCGTCTCAAGCATGGGCAACTTGTCGGCTTGGCCTGGTAGAGAAAAATCCAGCGCCGATGCTAGCAGTGTCTGAGGGGCAAACGACATCATTAACTACGAATTCGATGCCCCGGTCTGGGTAATGCCTGGACGCGCGGCTGGCCCTGGTGGCGCTTGAGCGCCTAGACTGCGGCGGTCTTTCAGTTCAGGAACAGGCCGTGACTTCCCTCTTTTGGTACGACTACGAAACCACCGGCATCAATCCTCGCAGCGATCGCCCGTTGCAAGTGGCCGGCATTCGCACCGATCTGGCGCTCAATGAGATCGACGAGCCGGTCAACCTCTACTGCCAGCCCAGCGACGATATCCTGCCGCACCCGGTGGCCTGCATGATCACCGGCATCACCCCGAGCCGTCTGGCGGCGCAGGGCTTGAGCGAGGCGGACTTCATGACCCGGGTGCACGGGCAACTGGCGCGTCCGGGTACTTGCGGTGTCGGCTACAACACCCTGCGTTTCGACGATGAGGTGACCCGCTACAGCTTGTACCGCAACTTCTTCGATCCCTATGCCCGGGAGTGGCAAGGCGGCAACAGCCGCTGGGACCTGATCGATGTGGTGCGCACGGCCTATGCTCTGCGTCCCGAGGGTATCGTCTGGCCGCAGGAGCAGGGGCAGGTGACTCTCAAGCTGGAGCGCCTGACCGCCGCCAATGGTATCGACCACGGCCAGGCCCACGATGCGCTGTCCGATGTCCGTGCCACCATTGCCCTGGCGCGCCTGATTCGCGACAAGCAACCCAAGCTCTATGACTGGCTGTTTCAACTGCGCAGCAAGCAGCGGGTGATGGATCAGATCCGCCTGCTGCAGCCTCTGGTGCATATTTCCGGGCGTTTCTCTGCGGCACGGCACTATATCGGGGTGGTGCTGCCCCTGGCCTGGCATCCACGCAACCGCAATGCGCTGATCGTCTGTGATCTGCATCTGGACCCGCAGGGGCTACTGGACCTGGATGCCGAAACCTTGCGTCAGCGTTTATATACGCGGCGCGAAGATCTTCTGGACGGTGAGCTGCCAGTGCCGTTGAAACTCATCCATATCAATCGCTGCCCGGTAGTGGCGCCATTGAGTGTCCTGCGCGCGGAGGATCAACAACGGCTGCACTTGGACATGGAGCAGTACCAGCGCCGTGGGTTGCTTTTGACTGAAGCCCAGGAAGTTTGGCGGGATAAACTTTCGGTGATTTACGGCCCTGATGAGTTCGCTGCCAGTGAGGACCCGGAGCAACAGTTGTACGACGGCTTTATTGGCGATCGCGATCGGCGTTTGTGTGAGCAAGTGCGTGAGGCCGATCCGTTGCATTTGGCTCAGCAACAGTGGCCATTTGATGATGAGCGCTTACCTGAATTGCTCTTTCGCTACCGTGCCCGCAACTTTCCGGAGACATTGGATAAAACCGAGCAAGAGCGTTGGCGCGGTTTCTGTCAGCAGCGTTTGCTTGACCCGAAACTCGGCGCGCCCAATACCCTGGAAAGTTTCGCTCAGGGACTTGAGCAATCGTTGTTAAGTGCTGATCCGAAGCAGCGTCAGGTGCTGGATGAGTGGCAGGAGCATGTTCGGGCCCTGGCTGGACGTCTGGCTCTTTGAGGGAGTGCCCCGGGCCTGGAACAGGTCGCCGGGGCATAAAAAAACGCCAGCGGACTGGCGTTTTTCAGTCAGGCTGCAAGAGCCCGGGCGCTCACTGGCAAGGCTTAGCCCAGCAGGGTTGCCCAGCCTTCAACCACATCGCCGCCCCACTTGGCTTTCCACTCTTTCAGAGTCTTGTGGTTGCCGCCTTTGGTTTCGATGACTTCACCATTGTGCGGGTTTTTGTACTGTTTAACTTTACGGGCACGCTTGGTGCCGGTGGTTTTTACTGCGGCACGTGGTGCTTTAACTTTCGAGTCCGGATCCAGCAGGGCGATGATGTCGCGCAGGGACTTGGAGTACTCGCCCATCAGGCTGCGCAGTTTGCCTTCGAATTCCAGTTCGGTTTTCAGTTTGTCGTCTTGGGACAGGTTCTTCAAACGTGCTTGCAGTTCTTTAATGGCTTCTTCTGTAGCACGGTATTCGTTGATCAGGGACATGTGGACTACCTTATTGAGCGCTGAGTGGCTGGGTGACAATGTCGCAATAATAGTCAGAGAGTATGTGCAAGTAAACATAATGCCGCTGTTTTATTTGTCTCTCTTAGTGTGTTTAGGCGTAAAAATCATTTCGGTATTTAATAGGTCGATGGGTTCGATTGCGCTATTCACAAATTAGTTATGCGCTATTGGCAAGTGTCGGTATCTGTCGTCGCAGTGGCAGTCGATAAGGCGTTTGAAGGTGCGTTTGCCAATCTAATCAAGGCCCGGGGCGCAATGGATACTGCAGTTTTTTCGCGTAGTGGCTAGAATGGCGACCTTTGCGAAGTTCTGGAGTTTCCCCCTCATGCGCACCTTTCGGTTGGTGATTTCTTGCCCTGACCGCGTTGGCATCGTTGCCAAAGTCAGTAACTTTCTGGCCTCCCATAACGGTTGGATCACCGAAGCGAGCCACCACTCGGACAACCTCAGTGGCTGGTTCTTCATGCGCCACGAGATTCGTGCCGATTCCCTGCCTTTTGGCCTGGAGGCTTTTCGCGAGGCATTTGCGCCGATCGCTGAAGAGTTCTCGATGGACTGGCGGATCACTGATACCGCCGAGAAGAAGCGTGTGGTGCTCATGGCCAGTCGTGAGTCCCATTGCCTGGCCGACTTGTTGCACCGCTGGCACAGCGATGAGCTGGACTGTGAGATCGTCTGTGTGATCTCCAACCACGATGACCTGCGCAGCATGGTCGAGTGGCATGGCATTCCTTATTACCACGTACCGGTCAATCCTCAGGACAAGGAGCCGGCATTCTCCGAGGTGTCGCGCCTGGTCAAGCAGCACGACGCCGAAGTGGTAGTGCTGGCGCGCTACATGCAAATCCTGCCGCCGGCGTTGTGCAGCGAATATGCGCACAAGGTGATCAACATCCACCACAGCTTCCTGCCGTCCTTCGTCGGTGCCAAGCCTTACCACCAGGCTTCTCTGCGTGGGGTGAAGCTGATTGGCGCCACCTGCCACTACGTCACCGAAGAGCTGGATGCCGGCCCGATCATCGAGCAGGACGTTGTACGAGTCAGTCACAGCGACAGCATCGAGGACATGGTGCGTTTTGGTCGTGATGTGGAGAAGATGGTCCTGGCCCGCGGCCTGCGCTACCACCTGGAAGACCGCGTGCTGGTGCACGGCAACAAGACCGTGGTGTTCTGATTGAAAAAAAACCAGGAGCGGGGGGCAATATCCCGGTCCTGGTTCTGTAAATCACGAGGTCAGCCCGATGACCGATCCACTGGATAAAGCCACTTCCCAGGCCCCTGCCACCCTCGGCGAGGGATGCTTGAGCCGCTACGACCCCGACGAACTTGATGCCGATGACGGCACCGAGTTTCCTGGGGCCGCCCAACTGTGGGAGCAGTTGCAGCAGGAGCCGCCACCGGAGCCGCAGTGAGTGGTTTGCCTGTCATGGTTGGCAATCGGCTCCTCCTCTAGGAGCCGGCTTGCCGACTAAAGGGCCCTGAGGCCCGCCATCAAATCCTGAAGCTGCCCACCAGATGCTTCAAGCGCGCTGCTTGCTGTTCCAGATCGGAGCAGGCCCGCAGTGTCGCTTGGAGGTTTTCCACGCCTTCCTGGTTCAGCGTATTGATTTCGGTGATGTCCATGTTGATGGACTCCACCACCGAGGTCTGTTCCTCAGTGGCAGTAGCCACCGACTGGTTCATGCCGTCGATTTCACCGATGCGCTGGGTCACGCTGTTCAGCCGTTCTCCAGCCTGGTTGGCGATCTCTACGCTGTCCTGGCTGTGACGCTGGCTATTGCTCATGGTGCTCACCGACTCGCGGGCGCCCACTTGCAGTTCCTCAATCATGGTCTGCACCTGCTGCGCCGACTCCTGGGTGCGGTGAGCCAGGTTGCGCACTTCGTCGGCAACCACGGCAAATCCGCGGCCGGCTTCACCCGCACGGGCGGCTTCAATGGCGGCGTTGAGTGCCAGCAGGTTGGTCTGTTGGGAGATGCTGGTGATGACTTCGAGAATCTGCCCGATGTTCACTGTCTTGCTGTTCAGGGTCTCGATGTTGCTGCTGGAGGCGCTGATCATGTCCGATAGCTGGTTCATCGCCTGGATGCTGCGATCCACCACCTGCTGGCCGTCTTCAGCCAGGTTGCGGGCGTCGCTGGCCTGCTGCGAGGCCTGGGCGGCATTACGGGCGATTTCCTGGGCTGCGGCGCCCAGTTGATTGATGGCCGCGGCGACACTGTTGGTGCGACTGGCCTGCTCATCGGAGTTGAGCATCGATGAGTTGGAGGCGCTGACCACCCGCAGAGCTACTTCGTTGACATGCTCGGTGGCGGAGGACACTTCGCGGATCGAACCGTGGATACGTTCGACAAAGCGGTTGAAGGCCGTACCGAGGATGCCGAACTCGTCCTGGTTGTGGATGTTCAGGCGGCGGGTCAGGTCGCCTTCGCCGTCGGCGATGTCTTGCATGGCACGGGTCATTACGTGCAGGGGCTGCATCAGCAAGCGTATCAGCAGGCCCAGCAGGGCGATGGTCAGGGCCACGGCGGTCAGGGTGGCGATCAGGGCCGAGGTGCGGAATTCGCTGAGCATGGCGAAAGCCTTGTCCTTGTCCACCGACAGGCCGATGTACCAGTTCACCGAAGACAGGCCCTTGATCGGGGTGAAGGTGACGATGCGGGTTTTGCCGTCGACGCTGATCTCACTGAGCTCGCTGCTGATGCGCGGGGTGTCCTGGGGATAGACGTCCTTGAGATTCTTCATCACCAGGTTCTTGTCCGGGTGCACCAGGATCTTGCCGTCGGCGCTGATCAGGAAGGCGTAGCCCATGCCGTCGAAGTCCAGGGCATTGATGCTGTCGGCAATCACCTGCAGGCTCAGGTCGCCGCCCACTACACCAATCCGCTGGCCGGCCTTGAGCACGCTGTCGACAATCGAGATCACCAGTTGGCCGGAGGCCAGGTCGATATAGGGTTCGGTCAGTGCCGAGCCGTTGGTGCTCTCGGCACTCTTGTACCAGGGGCGTGCGCGAGGGTCGTAGCCGTCGGGCATCTTGCTGTCCGGGCGGATGATGAAGGTGCCGTCCTTGTTGCCCAGGTAAGCCCCCATGAAGGTTGAGCTCACGGACTTCTGTTCCAGCAGGTTGCTGACATTGGTCGGGTCGGGGTTGAGAGCCACCGATTGCGAGATGTTCTCGATCAGCAAGGCGCGGCCGGCGAGCCAGGTCTGAATATTTTTTGCCGTAACGTCGCCCATTTCCTGAAGATAGTTGTCCAGATCATCACGAATGGCGTTGCGTTGCAGGTAATCGTTGTAGAGCGTGAATAGCGCAAATGCAGCTATGACGATCAGCGAGGCGGCAAGCAGGATCTTGTGGCTGAAGCGCAGATTTTTGTTCATGGCTTGGTGTGTCCGCTAAGGTCTTTGAGTCCAGGGCATCGGGTTGGAAAAGCGCGCAAAATGGGCGGTGTTATAAGTAAGCTGATATCTCCATCTATCCCAAAGGAATTACCTGACCTTTATTTCAGATACTTCTGATCCATCATTTCTTCATATCGACCGTGTAAGGCCAAAGATTAACCAGGGGTGACAAAATGCCTGACTCATCGCAACTCGTTATCGGTGCCGACCTTGGTGGTCAGCCGATCGCTCAGGCCATGCGCCTGGCCAACCGCCATGGTCTGGTGGCGGGTGCCACCGGTACTGGCAAGACCGTGACCTTGCAGCGCCTGGCTGAGGCCTTCAGTGACGCCGGGGTGGCGGTATTCGCCGCGGATATCAAGGGCGATCTGTGCGGGCTGGGGGCGGCGGGCAATCCACAGGGCAAGATCGCCGAACGGATCGCCGGCATGCCGTGGCTTGAACATAAGCCTCAGGCGTATCCGGTAACACTGTGGGATATCCATGGTCAGTCCGGCCATCCCTTGCGCACCACCTTGAGCGAAATGGGCCCGCTATTGCTGGGCAGCCTGCTTGAGCTCACCGACAGTCAGCAGTCGGCGCTGTATGCGGCGTTCAAGGTGGCGGACCGTGAAGGGCTGTTGTTGCTGGACTTGAAGGATCTCAAGGCGCTGCTCAATCACCTCAAGGACCACCCTCAACTGCTGGGAGATGATGCGGCGCTGATGACCACTGGGTCCAGTCAGGCGCTGTTGCGGCGTCTGGCGACCCTGGAGCAGCAAGGCGCGGAAGCTCTGTTCGGCGAGCCCGCGTTGCAACTGGAAGACATTCTGCAGCCAGCTGCCGATGGCCGTGGACGGATTCATCTGTTGGACGCGAGTCGTTTGGTGCACGAGGCGCCGAAAGTCTATGCGACCTTCCTTTTATGGCTGCTGGCTGAATTGTTCGAGCAATTGCCGGAACGTGGTGATGCGGACAAGCCTGTACTGGCCCTGTTTTTCGATGAAGCCCACTTGCTGTTCGCAGGCACTCCCAAGGCTCTGCAGGATCGATTGGAGCAGGTGGTACGGCTGATTCGCTCCAAGGGGGTGGGGGTGTATTTCGTCACCCAATCGCCAGGGGATCTGCCGGACGATGTGCTGGCTCAACTGGGGCTGCGTATTCAGCATGGCTTGCGGGCGTTCACCGCCAAGGAGCAGAAGTCGTTACGGGCTGTGGCCGATGGTTTCCGTCCAAACCCGGACTTTGACGCGCTGGCGGTGCTCACTGAGTTGGGCATTGGCGAGGCGTTGGTAGGGACCCTGCAAGACAAGGGGACGCCGGAGATGGTGCAGCGCGTGCTGGTGGCACCACCGCAATCGCGAATCGGACCGTTGACGGAGACCGAACGCAAGGCCCTGATCGCCAGTTCGCCGTTACAGGGCCGTTATGACAAGCCTATCGATCGCGAGTCTGCCTATGAGGTGCTGATGGGGCGCAAGGACCTGGCGCCTGAAGCGCAGGCGACGCCCGACGAGCCCGTCGCTGAAGAACCGAGCCTGGCTGATCGGGCGGGTGAGTTCCTCGGCACTGCCGCCGGGCAGGCATTGAAGTCGGCCATGCGTCAGGCGGCCAATCAGTTGGGTCGGCAATTGGTCAGGGGCCTGATGGGGTCGTTGCTGGGCGGCAGCAAGCGGCGCTGAAGCCTGGCGTCTGGATCAGCCCCGCGGTTTGGCGTGGCTGGCCAGGCGCTCCAGGGCGGCGCGCAGATTGGGATCGGTGATGCCTTCGGCTGTGGCCTGGATGGTTGCGGCGGCGTTGTTCGACAGATCCATGGTATGCCCCGCTGCGCCCTGTTGGACCGTGGGTGGCTGGACCTTGAACAGGATGCGCGTGAGGTTGCTGAACTCATTGAACTCCAGCAGTTGGCGCTGCAGGCGTTTTTGCTGATAGCGCAGACGCGTAGCCCAGTGGCCATCGGTCACGATCAGCAGCAAGCTGCCTTCTCGCCAGGAGGCGACGTGGCAATGTTCGCGAGCGGCCGGTTGCAATTGGCTCTCCAGCAGGCGCTGCAGATGCGCCAGGCGCTGGGCGTGGCCGAGTATGGCTTTGAGTGGCTTGGCTTCGCGAAGAAGAACGGCGGGCGCGCGTGCCGTAAGGGGGCGAAATGCCATGATCAGAAACCTGAAGTTACAGAGGCGCCATGGTAGCAGAAAGCACCCGGGGCACCGGGCTCATTGCTTTTTCGTACTTTGACTACTTTCTGGCGCTTTGCTGATCGTAATCATTAAGTTCTGTGGTCAATGGGCTTGAAGTTCGGCAAAAAGCCCTTATTTTAGGTGAGCCCCGTCACAGCGCTGTGCCAGCATCGTGGAATAACGCCACTTTCCTCACCATCGTTTCCGGGTAGAATGCTCGTTCGCATGCGGCCATGAGGGCTGCTCGGGCGACTCACGGGGCCGCCCTCCAACCCTATGTGTGGAAGATCCTGCCGATATGTTTGCGCCTTTGTTAAAGAAACTTTTTGGAAGCAAGAACGAGCGTGAAGTCAAACGCATGCTCAAGACGGTACAGATCGTCAATGCCTTCGAAGAGCAAATGGTGGCCCTTTCGGACGATCAATTGCGTGCCAAGACCGCCGAGTTCAAGGCCCGTATCGCCAAGGGTGAAACCCTCGACAAACTGCTTCCCGAAGCCTTCGCGGTCGCCCGTGAAGCCGGTAAGCGCATCATGGGTATGCGTCACTTCGACGTGCAGTTGATCGGTGGCATGACCTTGCATGAAGGCAAGATCGCCGAGATGCGCACCGGTGAGGGCAAGACCCTGGTAGCCACCCTGGGTGTGTACCTCAACGCATTGTCCGGCAAGGGCGTGCACGTTGTGACGGTGAATGACTATCTGGCGCGTCGTGACGCCAACTGGATGCGCCCGCTGTACGAATTCCTCGGCCTGAGCGTCGGCGTGGTTACGCCGTTCCAGCCGCCTGAAGAGAAACGTGCCGCCTACGCCGCCGACATCACTTACGGCACCAACAACGAATTCGGTTTTGACTACCTGCGCGACAACATGGCTTTCAGCATGGAAGACAAGTTCCAGCGCGAGCTCAATTTTGCCGTGATCGACGAAGTCGACTCGATCCTCATCGACGAAGCCCGTACTCCGTTGATCATTTCCGGTCAGGCTGAAGACAGTTCCCGCCTGTACACCGAAATCAACAAGCTGATCCCGCGCCTGGAGCAGCACATCGAGGAAGTGGAAGGCCAGGTCACCAAGGCCGGTCACTTCACTGTCGACGAGAAGACCCGTCAGGTCGAGCTCAACGAAGCCGGTCACCAGTTCATCGAAGAAATGCTGACCCAGGTCGGCCTGCTGGCGGAAGGCGAAAGCCTGTATTCGGCCCACAACCTGGGCCTGCTGACCCACGTTTATGCCGGCCTGCGTGCCCACAAGCTGTTCAATCGCAACGTCGAATACATCGTTCAGGATGGTCAAGTGGTCCTGGTGGATGAGCACACCGGCCGTACCATGCCGGGTCGTCGCCTGTCCGAGGGCCTGCACCAGGCCATCGAAGCCAAGGAAAACCTCAACATCCAGGCCGAGAGCCAGACCCTGGCCTCGACCACTTTCCAGAACTACTTCCGTCTGTACACCAAGCTGTCCGGCATGACCGGTACCGCCGACACCGAAGCCTTCGAGTTCCATCAGATCTACGGCCTGCAGGTGATGGTGATTCCGCCGAACAAGCCGCTGGCTCGTAAGGACTACAACGACCTGGTGTTCCTGACCGCGGATGAGAAATACGCCGCGATCATCAACGACATCAAGGAATGCATGACCCAGGGCCGTCCGGTGCTGGTGGGGACCGCGACCATCGAAACTTCCGAGCACATGTCCAACCTGCTCAACAAGGAAGGCATCGAGCACAAGGTCCTGAACGCCAAGTTCCACGAGAAGGAAGCGGAAATCATCGCCCAGGCCGGTCGCCCGGGAGCCTTGACCATCGCCACCAACATGGCCGGTCGTGGTACCGACATCCTGCTGGGCGGCAACTGGGAAGTGGAGGTCGCCTCCCTGGAGAACCCGACTCCGGAGCAGATCGCCCAGATCAAGGCCGACTGGCAGAAGCGTCACCAGCAAGTGCTGGAGTCCGGTGGCCTGCAGGTAATCGCTTCCGAGCGTCACGAATCGCGCCGTATCGACAACCAGCTGCGTGGTCGTGCCGGTCGTCAGGGTGATGCCGGTTCCAGCCGCTTCTACCTGTCCCTGGAAGACAGCCTGATGCGTATCTTTGCCTCTGACCGGGTGAAGAACTTCATGAAGGCATTGGGCATGCAGTCCGGCGAGGCGATCGAGCACCGCATGGTGACCAATGCCATCGAGAAGGCCCAGCGCAAGGTGGAAGGCCGCAACTTCGACATCCGCAAGCAATTGCTGGAGTTCGACGACGTCAACAACGAGCAGCGTAAAGTGATCTATCACATGCGCAACACCTTGTTGGCGGCGGACAACATTGGCGAAACCATCGCCGATTTCCGCCAGGACGTGCTCAATGCCACAGTCAGTGCGCATATTCCGCCGCAATCGCTGCCCGAGCAGTGGGACGTGGCCGGTCTGGAAGAGTCGATCCAGAGCGGTTTCGGTGTAAGCCTGCCGATCCAGCAATGGCTCGACGAAGACGATCACCTGTACGAAGAAACCCTGCGCGAGAAGCTGCTCAACGAGTTGATCGCTGCGTACAACGAGAAAGAAGACCAGGCCGGTGCCGAAGCGCTGCGTTCTTTCGAGAAGCAGATCGTACTGCGGGTACTGGATGACTTGTGGAAAGACCACCTGTCCACCATGGACCACCTGCGCCACGGTATTCACCTGCGCGGTTATGCGCAGAAGAACCCGAAGCAGGAGTACAAGCGCGAGTCCTTCACCCTGTTCTCCGAGTTGCTGGATTCCATCAAGCGCGATTCGATCCGGGTCCTGTCCCATGTGCAGGTCCGCCGTGAAGATCCGGCCGAAGAAGAGGCGCGTCTGCGTCAGGAAGCCGAGGCACTGGCCCAGCGTCTGCAGTTCGAACACGCCGAGGCTCCGGGTCTGGATCAGCCGGAAGCGCTGGAAGAGGGGGTTGATGTTGATGTCGCCCTGGCCACCGCGCCGGTGCGCAATGAGCAGAAACTGGGCCGCAACGAACTGTGCTACTGCGGTTCGGGCAAGAAGTACAAACACTGTCACGGCCAGATCAACTAAGATCCTCGCCAGACACTGAAACACCCGCGCCGTGACGGCATCCGCCGTCGCGGCGTTTTTCCATTTGCAACACCGTCTTTTGAGACGACGGTGCAGACACCTGATAAGAGGAGCGCATTCATGGCTGTTGGTCTTGGTCCTTTGCCTACGTTGCACCCGGTTGCCGGTTTCGAGCTCGGCATCGCTTCGGCCGGCATCAAGCGCCCCGGGCGCAAGGATGTGGTGGTCATGCGCTGTGCCGAAGGCTCCACCGTGGCTGGAGTGTTCACGCTCAACGCGTTCTGCGCGGCACCGGTGATCCTGGCCAAGCAGCGTGTGCAGGGGCCGGTGCGTTATCTGCTGACCAACACCGGTAATGCCAACGCTGGTACCGGCGAGCCGGGCCTGGCTGCTGCAACCCGTACCTGCGCCAAGCTGGCGGAGCTGACCGGCGTCGATGCCAGCGCTGTGCTGCCGTATTCCACCGGCGTGATTGGCGAGCCGCTGCCGGTAGAGAAAATTGAGGGTGCTCTGCAAGCCGCGCTGGATGACCTGTCCGTGGACAACTGGGCGGCCGCGGCCACCGGGATCATGACCACCGACACCCTGCCCAAAGGCGCCAGCCGTCAGTTCCAGCACGATGGCGTGACCATCACCGTGACCGGTATCAGCAAGGGGGCGGGGATGATCCGTCCGAACATGGCCACCATGCTCGGCTACATCGCCACCGATGCCAAAGTCTCCCGGGAAGTGCTGCAGAACCTGTTGCTGGACGGTGCCAACAAGTCTTTCAACCGCATCACCATCGACGGCGATACCTCGACCAACGATTGCTGCATGCTGATCGCCACTGGTCAGGCCAAGCTGCCGGAAATCACCCAGGCCGAGGGGCCGCTGTTCGCTGCCCTGAAACAGGCGGTGTTCGAGGTTTGCATGGAAGTGGCCCAGGCCATCGTCCGTGACGGCGAAGGTGCAACCAAGTTCGTCACCGTTGAAGTCAACGGCGGCGGCACTCATCAGGAATGCCTGGACGTGGGCTACACCGTAGCTCACTCGCCGCTGATCAAGACGGCCCTGTTCGCCTCCGATCCGAACTGGGGTCGCATCCTCGCCGCTGTGGGCCGTGCTGGCGTCACGGATCTGGATGTCAGCAAGATCGATGTATTCCTCGGCGAAGTCTGCATTGCCAGCCGCGGCGCGCGGGCTGCCAGTTACACCGAGGCCCAGGGCGCGGCAGTGATGCAGCAGGAAGAAATCACCATTCGCATCGAACTGGGTCGTGGTACGTGCAGCGAGACCATCTGGACCACGGACCTGTCTCACGAATACGTGAAGATCAACGCGGAATACCGCACTTAAAAACCTCTCCGGCAACGCCGCTCCACCCACTGTAGGAGCCGGCTTGCCGGCGAAGCGCACATATCAACGCCTGGCCTGTAAGGGCCAGGCCCAATGCCTGATCAGAGGAAACAGTGCGGTGAAACGAGTACATGTGGCTGCGGCCGTCATCCGGGATGCCACCGGCAAGATCCTGATTGCCCGGCGTGCCGATACTCAGCATCAAGGTGGCCTGTGGGAGTTTCCCGGAGGCAAGGTCGAGGCCGGTGAAGCGGTACAAGCCGCGCTGGCCCGTGAACTGCAGGAAGAGCTGGGCATCGTCGTACAGATGGCGCGCCCGCTGATCAAAGTGCAGCACGACTATCCGGACAAACAGGTGTTGCTGGATGTCTGGGAAGTCTCGGCGTTCAGTGGCCAAGCCCACGGCGCGGAAGGGCAGCCCCTGGCGTGGGTCAGCCCTCGTGAGTTGGCCGATTATGAGTTCCCCGCAGCCAATCAGCCGATTGTCGCTGCAGCGCGTTTACCCGCTCACTACCTGATTACCCCGGAAGGCCTGGAAACCCCGACCTTGCTGCGTGGCATGCAGAAGGCCATCGCCCAGGGCTGCAAGCTGATTCAGTTGCGGGCTCCTGGTGGCTACGATCCCCAGTACCGCGATCTGGCAGTGGACGCAGTGGGCCTGTGTGCGGGCAAGGCGCAGTTGATGCTCAAGGGGCCGTTCGAGTGGCTAGGGGATTTCCCTTCTGCCGGCTGGCACATTACTGCGGCGCAATTGCGCAAGTACGCCAGCGCCGGGCGGCCTTTTGGCAAGGATCGCTGGCTGGCCGCCTCCTGCCATAACGCCGAAGAGTTGTCCCTGGCGCAGCAGATGGATGTGGATTTCGTGACCTTGTCCCCGGTACAGCCGACCCAGACTCACCCCGATGCCCAACCCCTGGGCTGGGAGCAGGCGCAGCAGTTGATCAGCAGTTTCAACAGGCCCGTCTATCTGCTGGGGGGCGTGGGGCCTGCCGAATGTCAGCAAGCCTGGGAAGCCGGTGCTCAAGGTGTTGCCGGTATCCGCGCCTTCTGGCCGCAGGACTGAAGACATCCTCTGTGGCAGCGCTGGCTAGCAGCCGTCTATGCAGGAACTGGCTTGCCAGCGAAGGCGTCGTTGGGCGTTGTGCAAACCTTTTCGCCGGCAAGCCGGCGCCTACGCAGAGGGGGTGGGTTTGGCGGCGGCCTGCCAGAGGATTTCGGCGATGCCTTGGCGCTTGGCAATCAGGCGTGCGGCGACAAACAGCAGGTCCGACAGGCGATTGATGTAGGCCAGTCCTACTCCCTGCAAGGGTTCCACCGCATTCAGGTGTTGGCAGCGACGCTCGGCGCTGCGAGCCAGGCTGCGGCAAACATGGGCCTGGGCGATCAGTGACGAACCACCGGGCAGGATGAAGTTCTCCAGGGGGCCCAGCTCTTCATTCCAGACATCGATGGCCGCCTCAAGACGCTCCACCTCGGCCTCGTTGAGTGCTTGATACACCGGCATTGCCAGTTCGCCCCCCAGATCGAACAGCCGGTGCTGACAGGGTGCCAATACCTCGATGACTTCCTTGAAGCCCGGGCAGGTATCAACCTGCTCCTCCAGGCCGGCCAGGAGCAGTCCCAGCTGGCTGTTCAAGGTGTCGACTTCACCAATGGCTTCCACTCGAGGATGATCCTTGGCAACCCGGCGGCCGTCTCCGAGCCCGGTTTCGCCTTTGTCGCCGGTGCGGGTGTAAATCTTCGACAAGCGAAAACCCATGCTTAGTTCTCCAGTGGTAGGGGTTCTTGAATCTGGGGCTGGCTGCTGGCCAGGGGCAGGCGCAAGGTAAAGCAGGTGCCTTGGCCCCGGGTCGATTGCACTTCCATTTGCCCCTTGTGGTTGTTGGTGATGATGAAGTACGACACTGAAAGTCCGAGTCCGGTGCCCTGGCCGATCTCCTTGGTGGTGAAGAAGGGCTCGAAGGTGCGTTTGCGAACGCTCTCGCTCATGCCGATACCGTTGTCTTCCACCTGGATTTCCGCCCAGGGAGGATTGAGTCGGGTACGCAGGATGATGCGTCCCGGTTCGCTGTCGTCATCGCGCTGATGAATGGCCTGGGCTGCGTTCTTCAGCAGATTGAGCAGCACCTGCTCCAGTTCGTTGGCGGTGCCCGGGACCGGGCCCAGATTCGGGTCGAACTGGCGAATGATGGCCTGGCCCTTGAAGTCGAAACCTATGGCCAGGTCGAAGTCGTTGCTGGCGATTTCTACCGCCTGGTCGATCAGTGCCGGCAGGTCGCACGGCGCCATCTGCCGATTGCTGCGTCGGCTGAAACTGAGCATGTGGGTGACGATTTTTGCTGCCCGGGCCCCAGCTTGTTGAATGCCGTCCAGCAGGAGTGGTACTTCACGGCTGTCCAGGTAGCGATTGACGGTTTGCAGTTCGACGCCGATCTGCTGCGCATGTTCGAGGTTCTTTGGCAGTTCGGGCGATAGCCGGCGGCGAATGTTCTGCACGTTGTGCAGGATCGCTCCCAAAGGGTTGTTGATCTCGTGGGCCATGCCGGCCGCAAGACCACCCACCGAAAGCATCTTCTCCGATTGCACCATCATTTCTTCCAGGGACAGGCGCTGGGTGATGTCGTCGATCCGGATCACCACGCCGCGTCCGGCGCCGCCCATCAGTGGGTAGAAGGTCAGGGCATAGTGCTTGGCCTCCTCATCCTTGAACCAGGTCACCCGCTCGACCTTGGTGACGGTGTGTTGCTCGACGGTTTCCTTGAGTTGCGGCAGGAACGGTTTGAGGGGTTCGAAGGCGAGGAAGATCGGCTGGTTCAGGGCTTCGTCCAGGCGGGTGCCGGACAGGGCGCTGGCCTCCTGGTTCCATTGGGTAACGTACAGCTGTTCGTCCAGCGCGATCAGCGCCGAGGGCATGGAGTCGATGATGCTGTTGAGGTAGTTCTGGAAGCCGGTGAGCTTCTTCTCGATCTTGCTGCGCACCTGGACTTCCAGTTCCAGCTTGCGGTTGGTATGGCGGGTTTCTTCCGCCAGTCCCTGGGCCTGATCGTAGGCGGCCTGGGAGTCGTCCCGGGCACGCTTGAGCTGTTGCTCCCGGGCTTCGATACGCGACAGCATGGTGTTGAAGGCTTCCGCCAGGCTGCCGATTTCATCGTGGTTGCCCCGGGAGGCGCGCAGCGAGTAGTTCTCCTCGCGAGTCACCTGACGCGAAAGCACTTCGAGCTGGTGAATCGGTTGGGTGATCAGGCGCTTGATCTGCCGCGCGATGATCAACCACAGCAACACGCTGAAAATGAGGATCCCGAGGCTTGCGGTGAGGGTGCCAGTGTAGAACGCCATTGGCAGTTCGCTGGTGGCCACCAGCAACAGATGGCCTGGCGCCTGGCCCGGGCGAGGCAAAGCGATCACTTGGTTGCTGCGAAATTCGGTCAGTTGCCAGGCTTCGATGTGCCGGTAGCGTTCGGGCAGCTTGAGGTGCTCTCCGTGTTGCAGTTGGGCCAGACGCATGCCCTTGCCGTCATAGAGGGCGGCCGCGCGCAGCGGGGTATAGCTGTCCAGCTCGCTGAGCAGCTTTTGTGCATCTTCGGGAGAGTTCAGAGCCTGTACCGCCAAGGCCGGGTTGGAGACCAGCCGGCCGATGGTCTGCAGTGCCTGGGGCGCCATGCTTTCCTGGGATATCCAGTAAGCGGCGCTGATAAAGGTCAGATTGGCGACCAACAGCACGGTGGTCAACAGGACAAGCAGGGCGGCCAGGAGCTTTTGGCCCACGGGCAGGTTTTCAAGACGCTGGCGCAATGGCATCGGCTATATCGCTGGAGATGAGCAAGTGGGCAGCGTAGCCGCTGCTCAGGCGCTGGGCAATCCGCGTAGACGCAGGTGTCTCACCAGGCGTTGCTGCAACTGTTGCAGATGAGGCAGCTGCAAGCGGTGACGGGCCGCGGCCTGGCAGGCATAGCCCAGTAAATAGCTGATTTCGGTCCGTCGTTGACTGGCCACATCCTGATACATCGAGGAGTAGTTGGCGGCGGTGGCCTGGATGACCCGTTCCACCTCTTGCTGCAGGTTTTCCGCCGCGGTGGGTTGTCCGCAGCATTGCAACAACTCGCTCAGCTCGGCG
Organism: Pseudomonas sp. E1BtOHC1; assembly: GCF_058744285.1. Taxonomy (NCBI): domain Bacteria; kingdom Pseudomonadati; phylum Pseudomonadota; class Gammaproteobacteria; order Pseudomonadales; family Pseudomonadaceae; genus Pseudomonas; species Pseudomonas sp. E1BtOHC1. The sequence goes on along the minus strand of NZ_CP196023.1, from coordinate 6,285,564 downwards.
CACAAGGTTGCCACTTCACATTGGTGTTGCTGCAGGCCGCCGTTGCGGCAGTCGTGCAGCACCGTCAAAGGATTGATTGCACAATTGAGCGCCAGCTTGCGCCAGAGTCGGGTCAGTATCTGGGTGCTCCATTCGTGAGGAATGCCACTGGCGCTCAACTCATCCAGCCAGATCGGTGGGGTAGGGTGGCCTGAGTCGCCAAGCCAGGTGTAGCCATGGCCGGCAAAGACCACACGCCAGTCACCATCGCGAAATGCGCCTTCGGTGCTGGAGGCGGCGATGCAGCGCGCGTTGGGCACTCTGGCGGCCACCGCGTCCTGGCTGCCCAGGCCATTTTGCAGCAGGATCAGTTCGGCGCCCTGGGCCAGGCGGGGGGCGATACTGGCCACCGCCGCTTCGGCGTCGTAGGCCTTGCACGCCAGCAGCAGGCGGTGGATAGGTGCGGGGCTATCGCAGGTTTCCCCGGGAATCGCCTGCAAGCTGCTTTGGCCCTGCTCTACCAGGGTCAGGCCGCCCGCCGCCTGATAGGCCTGTAGGCGTGCCTGATCGCGCAGTATCAGGCGTACCGGCAAGCCGGCGCGGGCCAGGCGGGTGGCCCACAAGGTGCCGAGGCTGCCGGCGCCGAGAACATGCCAGGTCGTGGACATCAAGTTTTCGCTCTGTTTGGCAGCCCCGCAGAGGGCGCGCGGTGAAGGAGGGGAAAGACCCGTTATAATGAGCGCGGATTTTAACCGCAAGCCGGGCGTGTTCGATGTTTTGAACAGCGCCCCTTTTTATTTGGAGAGATTACATGCCGTCGTTTGACGTGGTATCCGAACTGGACAAGCACGAAGTCACCAACGCGGTGGAAAACGCCGTCAAGGAACTGGACCGCCGCTATGACTTGAAGGGCAAGGGTAGCTTCGAGTTCAAGGAAAAGGATCTGGCCGTCAACCTGACCGCCGAAGCCGAATTCCAGCTCGAGGCCATGATCGAGATCCTCAAGCTGGCCCTGGTCAAGCGCAAGATCGACGTGCAGTGCCTGGAGGTCAAGGACGCCTACGCCTCGGGCAAGGTGATGAAGCAGGAGGCCGTACTCAAGGAAGGTATCGATAAAGAGTTGGCGAAGAAGATCGTCGCTCATATCAAGGATGCCAAGCTGAAAGTACAGGCTGCCATTCAAGGCGAGCAGGTACGCGTCACTGGCAAGAAGCGCGACGATCTGCAAGAGGCCATCGCCGCTCTGCGTGCCAAAGAATTCGGCATGCCGCTGCAGTTCAACAACTTCCGCGACTGATCCGCTTCTCCGGGAACCTCTAGAGCTTTTTGGCGTCCGAGGCCGGAGCAATGGCAGAAACGATTGAGCTCCAGGCGAGCCGGTCGTTCTGCCGGTCAGTCAAGCACGCCGTAACCCCGGGAATCTGGAGAGATAGATGGATTTGAACGCTGAAGTAGACAACCTGGTCCGGGCTTCCCAAGCCTGGATTCCCATGATCATGGAATACGGCAGCCGTGTGCTGCTGGCGGTACTCACCCTGGCCATCGGCTGGTGGCTGATCAACAAGTTGACTCATAAAGTGGGCAAGCTGCTGGCGCTGCGCAATGCCGATCTGGCGTTACAAGGCTTTATCAGCAGCTTGGCCAACATCATTCTCAAGGTGCTGCTGATCGTCAGTGTGGCCTCGATGATTGGTGTAGAAACCACCTCTTTCGTCGCCGCGATCGGTGCCGCCGGTCTGGCCATCGGCCTGGCCTTGCAAGGCAGTCTGGCGAACTTCGCCGGCGGGGTGCTGATCCTGCTGTTCCGTCCGTTCCGCATTGGCGATTTCATCGAAGCTCAGGGCATCAGCGGTAGCGTGGACAGCATTCAGATCTTCCACACCGTGCTGCGTACCGGTGACAACAAGACGGTGATCGTGCCCAACGGCAATCTGTCCAACGGCATCATCACCAACTACAACCGTCAGCCGACCCGCAAGGTAGTGTTCGACGTGGGTGTGGATTATGACGCGGACCTGCAGAAGGCCCGTGAAGTGTTGCTGGAGCTGGCCAAGGATGAGCGTGTACTGGCCGATCCGGCGCCAGTAGCAGTGGTTTCCACTTTGGGCGACAGCGCGATTACCCTGTCATTGCGGGTGTGGGTCAAGACGGCGGATTACTGGGATGTGATGTTCCGGTTCAATGAATTGTCCCGTGATCGCTTGAAGGCGGCAGGTATTGATATTCCCTTTCCACAGCGAGTCATTCGTGTGGTTCAGGAAGCGGCAACGCAATAAGTCAGTTTTATGAGTTGGCCGTTCGGTCAACTAGTGCTGTTCAAGACAAGGGGCTATCAGCCCCTTGTTTGTTTTCACGGGCGGCCATTGATAACTATCAAGTTGCAATCAGCGTCAGCGGACAACAACTATTGATGCTTGCCTGCTTAGTTAGCTTGCTATTTAGTTTGTCTTTTCGTCGCCAATGTTTTTTGCAAGCATAAAAAAACCGCCGACCTGATTCAGGGCGGCGGTTTTTATTTTAACTGCGTGTTAGTGCATTCAGCTGAGCACTGAAATTACAAGATGCTCAGTGGATACTCTACGATCAGACGCAGGTCGTTCAGGTTGTCGTAGTTGGTCGCGCGGTAATCGCTGTTGGTACCACGATAGATCGCGTTACGCAGACGGAAGGACAAGTCCTTGGCCGGGCCTTCCTGCAGTACGTACTTGGCTTCTACGTCCCACTCGTGCTCTTTGCCATCGCTGGAGTCGGCAACGGTAACGTTGCTGCCACGAATGTAGCGGGTCATGAAGCTCAGGCCAGGTACGCCGAAGGAGGCCATGTTCAGGTCGTAGCGCGCCTGCCAGGATTTCTCGTCTTCACCAACGAAGTCGGAGATCTGCACGGAGTTGGCTACGTAAACGGTACCGCCACCGTCGACGCCGTAGTTGTAACCGGTTTTACCAGCGGACTGCTGGAAGGCCAGGGTGAACTTGTGGGCTTCGATGCTATAGGCGGCTGCCAGGCTCCAGACGCGGTTGTCCAGGTCGCCGGCCAGTTTCTTGCCGTCGTCCTTGCTGCGGTAGCCGTTGAAGTCGAAGTTCAACGACTGTTTGTCGCTCAGTGGCAGGGTGTAGTTGACGTTGACGTACTGCTTCTTCCAGTAGTCTTCAACGTCGGAGGCGTGCACGGCGAAAATGAAGTTCTCAAGACCCGAGTAGGTGAAGCCAGCGATGTTCGCTGCGCTCAGCCCTGGGTTTTGCTTGCCGGTGACACGGCTGCGACCGTTGATGCTGTCACGGCCCATGCCGGTTTGCGCGCTCAGAGCGGTGAAGCGACCGGCGCTCAGTTCCAGACCCTTGATCTCGTTGCTGGTGATCAGGGTACCGGTGGCGACTTCAGGCAACAGACGGCCGTCGTCGGTGGTGAAGACCGGGCTGGATACGAACTGGTTGCCGTATTTCAGAACGGTGTCGGAGATGCGGAATTTCGCTGCCGCGCCCAGTTTGGACTGAGTGTTTTCCGGTTCGCCGGAACCATTGGTAGCGAACAAACCGTTACCGGCACGACCTGCGCCGCCGTCGAGTTTCACGCTGCCCATGGCCATGGCATCGACACCGACACCGACAGTGCCCTGGGTGAAGCCGGATTGATAGTTGAGCAACTCGCTGATACCGGTGTCTTGACGGTAGCCGCTGGTTTTATCGTCAGTACCAGTGGTGTAAGTACCGTTACCACGACGCACGTTGCCCACGCCGTCTTTATAGTCACGGTTCATGTACATCGCACGGGTTTTCGCGGTCAGGGTGCTGTCTTCGATAAAGCCCTTTGCGTCGTCCTGGGAGGACGCGATTGCGAACTGCGAGGTGCCTGCTGATACAGCCAGGGCGATCATGCTCCACTTCATCACGCGCATCGTGATTTGCTCCTTTGGTTTTTAGAAGAGTACTGCCGTCCCACCTGTTTTATTATCTGGGCGGCTCTTTCTTTTTGTGTCGGCGCAAACTTATATCACGCTGACAATGTTGGCGATACTTGCCTATCTATCCTTTCAGCTTCTTTACGACCCTGTCGCAAATTGCTCGATCGGTGTCGCAATTCTGCAGTCAGTCTGTATCCGGACCAACAACTTATGCAGTGTTCTTCGAAGCAATATCACGAGGAATTAAGCCCCCCATGCACACACTCTACAAAGCACCGCGGGGCAACCCTGCCACTATTATTATGAGTCTGTGATGGGCCACTTCGGATGGCCCGCCGCAGACGATGTCGGGTTGAATGCAACAAGCGTGCACAAATCGAATTTGCTCCGTCTTTTTTCTTCTGGGCGGCATGCCGACCTGTAAAAACCGCATAAAATCGCCATTTCAAGCGTCTTTTTGTTTGGCTTGACGCGATGCTCTTCCTGGTGCAGGACTGTGCAATAAGTTGCACAGCGTGCCAAAACGTTACCGCTGCACACTGCAAAGTGAGTAAACGGCGGATGCTTGAGGAATTTAGCGTAGACCGCCTGTGCGATTCTGGTGCAAAACTTTTGCAACGCTGTGCACGGTTCATACAGTAGTGGGCAGATAGAGTGAGGAACATCAATGGCTTAGCCAGTCACTTTTTGGGCATTTTCTGCGTGTTGTGCGCAAATGGTGCGAGATGCAGGAAAGTGTTCTGCTATGGGGCGTGGCTCTTGCATTGAAGTCGGCTCCTTGCCGGGAGTAAGAAGGCGCTATCGGGGCTCAGGCTCATTGACCATGAAGCCCAATGCATTCGCAGGTATGCTGCGCGTCTGTCGCCTGGCGAGTGTCGTTGATGCTGAGGGCCAGGCTGGAATGAGCTGAGCGGGAGTAAGCGCGGTGTTCACTTTAGATTCACGGCTGCAACAAGACACATTGCCTATCGGGGATTTCCCCCTCTGTCGGTTGCTGCTGTCCAATGACGCAAACTATCCCTGGTTCATCCTGGTGCCACGTCGAGAAGATATCAGCGAGTTGTTTCAGCTGGATGTCACCGACCAGCAGCAACTGTTGCAGGAAACCACGGTTCTGGCTGAAGTGCTCAAGGACTCCTTCGACGCCGACAAGATGAATGTGGCAACCCTGGGTAACGTGGTCAGCCAGTTGCATATGCATGTAATCGTGCGTAAGCGCGATGATGTGGCTTGGCCTGCGCCGGTATGGGGCAAGCACCCGGCCAAACCTTACAATTCGCAGCAGGTTGCGGCGATCCGTGATCGGCTGCGGGTGGTGTTGGCCAATGATTTCCAGTTTCTGGAGGGCTGAGTCATGAGTCTGGAAGAACGTGTAACCGATCTGGAGAGCCGCCTGGCGTTCCAAGACGACACCATTCAAGCCTTGAACGATGTTCTGGTATCGCAACAGAAGATTGTGGAACGCCTGCAGTTGCAGATGAGTGCCTTGCTCAAGCGTCAGGAAGAAATGGTCGGGCAGTTCGAATCTTTCGAGGAGGAGGCGCCGCCCCCGCATTATTGAGGGAGAGCAGCTGTCTTTGAGGTATAAAAAAACCGCGCCTTGGCGCGGTTTTTTTGTGGGCGCGGATCAGCGGCGCGGCAATGCAGCGATGACATCTTCGGCTTGCAGGCCCTTGTCGCGGTTCATCACCGAAAACTCTACGCGCTGGCCTTCTACCAGGACACGGTGGCCTTCTCCGCGAATGGCGCGAAAGTGTACGAAGATATCGTCGCCGGAGTCCCGGGAGATAAAGCCGAAACCCTTGGACGTGTTGAACCACTTCACGGTGCCGGTATCGCGGTTGCTCATGTCGTAGGCAGGCGCTGCGGAGGCCGCCGGTGAGGACTTGTAAAAGCTGATGGCCAGATGCAGGACCACGGCGAGCAGAGCGGTCAGCAGGCTGACCAGGACCGCCGGTTGGCCACCAATGACTGGCATTGGTGCCAGCAGGGTGAGGGTTTGCAGGACGACGACCAGTACCAGCAGGGCGCTGACCAGATTCTGCAGATGATGGCGCGAGCCTTTGTTCCAGTAAGGGATAACTGGAGCGAGGATCAGGTTGAGCAGGCCGAAAAGGGCCAGGTAAATAGCATCGGGTTGTTGCAGGTAGGGAATTGCGTCGGATCTAAGGCTCGGAATCAAGGACAGCAGCAAAGCTGCAATGCCTGTCAGCAGGTGGACGATTTTCAACATTTTGATTAACTCACGTTAAGAAGGAAGCACAAGGAAGAGCTGATCACGCACGGTTCGCTTCTGAACAAATAGGTGAGGCGGTGGTTACGTACGCGGTGTCAGCCTATGCGCGCTGGCCGAAGAAATAGGCAACAGCGACACGGGCTCTATTTAACAGCAAAGCCCAGGCCTTCTCAAATCAGTAGCGGCCCTCGGCGGGAGGCTGGAAATGCAGCGGGGCAGGTGGTGGATTCGCAGCATCGGGCAAAGACCTGTTCTAGACGGATGGCAGAGGTTTTTTCAAGGAACGTCGGTTTTCCCCTGCTGTCAGAGCTGGCTCGAACTCAACGCTTAAAAGCCTTGGCTGGGCCGCGAGACAATCCACCGCAGGCGGATCGACGATCCGGGTCGGCGGGGGAGCAGTACTCTTGCTAGAGTGGTCCGGCAGCTGATTGGGTGAATCCATCCCGTTAACGGAGAGAAACATGGCAATTGATATCGGTATCAGCGAAGAAGATCGTAAATCCATCGTCGACGGTCTTTCCCGTCTGCTTTCGGATACTTACGTGTTGTACCTGAAAACCCATAACTTCCATTGGAACGTCACCGGCCCACAATTTCGCACCCTGCACCTGATGTTCGAAGAGCAATACAACGAACTGGCCCTGGCCGTTGACCTGATTGCCGAACGTATCCGTGCCTTGGGCTTCCCGGCTCCAGGCGCCTATTCCATTTATGCCCGACTGTCCTCGATCAAGGAGGAGGAGGGCGTGCCGGCGGCTGAAGAAATGATCAAACAGCTGGTGGCCGGTCAGGAAGCGGTAACCCGCACCGCCCGCGGCATCTTTCCGTTGCTGGACAAAGTCAGCGATGAGCCGACCGCGGATCTGCTGACCCAGCGTATGCAGGTGCATGAAAAAACCGCGTGGATGCTGCGCTCTCTGCTGGAAAATCGTTAAGCCTGTAATAGCGAATGGCGTCCAAGGCGTCATTCGCACCTTTTCGCAGCGTCCGCTATCTATATGGTCATACGGCTGCACAGGGCCGATTTAATGGATATAATCCCGCTCTTTGCTAGGTAGCCCGAGCTTTGGCGTGGGCTCTGGCTGTAGTTCAAGCAGTAATCTGGATTGCCGAGACGCTCCCCATGCCCATGTACGACTACCAATGCGCTTCCTGTGGTCATCAGTTGGAAGCCATTCAAAAGATCAGCGCCGCGCCGCTGGTCGACTGCCCTGCCTGCCAGGCGCCTGAACTGAAAAAGATGCTGTCCATGCCCGGTTTCCGCCTCAGTGGTACTGGCTGGTATGAAACTGACTTCAAGACCGGCTCCAAGAAGAACCTGGCCGGTGGCGACAAAGCTGACTAAGTTGAACGACACGCGCGAGTTCTTGCACTATCCGGCACCTTGAGGTGCGCAAGGCCTCCATCGAATTTCGAATTACGAGAAGTGAAACCACTACCATGATGCGCAGCCATTATTGCGGCCAACTGAACGAAAGCCTGGAAGGTCAGGAAGTAACCCTTTGCGGATGGGTCCACCGTCGCCGTGACCATGGCGGAGTGATTTTCCTCGATATCCGTGATCGTGAAGGTCTGGCCCAGGTGGTGTTCGACCCGGACCGCGCTGAAACCTTCGCCGCCGCCGACCGCGTGCGCAGCGAATACGTAGTCAAGATCACCGGTAAGGTGCGTCTGCGTCCGGCCGGTGCCGGCAACGCCAACATGGCTTCGGGCATGATCGAAGTGCTGGGCTACGAGCTGGAAGTGCTGAACGAAGCGGAAACCCCGCCGTTCCCGCTCAACGAATACTCCGACGTGGGTGAAGAAACCCGTCTGCGCTATCGCTTCATCGACCTGCGTCGTCCGGAAATGGCCGAGAAGCTGCGCCTGCGTTCGCGCATGACCACCAGCATCCGTCGCTACCTGGACGAGAACGGTTTCCTCGACGTGGAAACCCCGATCCTGACTCGCGCCACCCCTGAAGGTGCTCGCGACTATCTGGTGCCGAGCCGTACCCATGCCGGCAGCTTCTTCGCTCTGCCGCAATCGCCACAGCTGTTCAAGCAGCTGCTGATGGTGGCCGGCTTCGATCGCTACTATCAGATCGCCAAGTGCTTCCGCGACGAAGACCTGCGTGCCGACCGTCAGCCTGAGTTCACTCAGATCGACATCGAGACCAGCTTCCTCGATGAAAAAGACATCATGGGCCTGACCGAAGGCATGATCCGCAACCTGTTCAAGGAAGTGCTGGATCTGGAATTCGGCGAATTCCCGCACATGACTTTCGAAGAAGCCATGCGTCGCTATGGTTCCGACAAGCCGGACCTGCGCAACCCGCTGGAACTGGTGGACGTTGCCGACCAGCTCAAAGAAGTGGAATTCAAGGTGTTCAGCGGCCCGGCCAACGATCCGAAATGCCGTATTGCCGCCTTGCGCGTTCCAGGCGGGGCGAGCATGCCGCGCAAGCAGATCGACGATTACACCAAGTTTGTCGGCATCTACGGTGCCAAGGGCCTGGCCTACATCAAGGTTAACGAGCGCGCCAAGGGTGTTGAAGGTCTGCAATCGCCGATCGTGAAAAACATCCCGGAAGCCAACCTGAACGTGATCCTGGATCGCGTGGGTGCGGTCGACGGCGATATCGTGTTCTTCGGTGCCGACAAGGCCAAGATCGTCAGCGAAGCCCTGGGCGCCCTGCGCATCAAGCTCGGTCACGACTTGAACCTGCTGACCTGCGAATGGGCTCCGATGTGGGTGGTCGACTTCCCGATGTTCGAAGAAAACGACGACGGTAGCTTCACCGCCTTGCACCACCCGTTCACCGCGCCGAAATGCTCGCCTGAAGAACTGGAAGCCAACCCGGCTACCGCTCTGTCGCGCGCTTACGACATGGTGCTGAACGGCACCGAGCTGGGTGGCGGTTCGATCCGTATCCACCGCAAGGAAATGCAGCAAGCGGTATTCCGCCTGCTGGGTATCAGCGAAGCCGAGCAGGAAGAGAAGTTCGGCTTCCTGCTGGACGCCCTCAAGTACGGCGCGCCGCCGCACGGTGGCCTGGCCTTCGGCCTGGACCGTTTGGTGATGCTGATGACCGGCGCCCAGTCGATCCGTGAAGTGATCGCTTTCCCGAAAACCCAGAGCGCGGCCTGCGTCATGACTCAGGCACCGGGTCTGGTGGATGCCAAGGCTCTGCGCGAGCTGCACATCCGCCTGCGCGAACAGCCCAAGGCTGAGTAAGCCGGCCCGATAAGGCGCACCTTCGGGTGCGCTTTTTCTATGGGTCGAGTTTTTGTTGCCCGCACCCGCCAAGTGGCGTGGGCAATGTTTCAAAGAGAATTTGGAGCAAGTTATGGCAGGTCATTCCAAGTGGGCGAACATCAAGCACCGCAAAGAGCGTCAGGATGCCAAGAGAGGCAAGATCTTCACCAAGTGGATTCGTGAGCTGACCGTTGCCGCCCGCCAGGGCGGTGGCGATCCGAACTCCAATCCGCGTCTGCGCCTGGCCCTGGACAAGGCTCTGGGCGCCAACATGAGTCGCGATATCATCGATCGTGCCATCGCTCGTGGTACCGGTGCTGCCGGCAGCGACGACGTGGTCGAGCTGACCTATGAAGGCTATGGCCCCAACGGCGTGGCGGTGATGGTCGAGTGCATGACCGACAACCGCAACCGCACCGCGGCGGCTGTGCGTCATGCCTTCAGCAAGTGTGGCGGCAACCTGGGCACGGACGGTTCGGTGGCCTATCTGTTCGAGCGCAAGGGGCAGATCACCTTCGCCGAAGGTGTCGATGAAGACGCGTTGATGGAAGCGGCGATGGAAGCCGATGCCGACGACGTGGTCAGCAACGAAGACGGCTCCGTCGATGTGTTTACCTCGTTCGCCGGTTTCTATGGCGTGCGCAATGCCCTGGATGCGGCGGGTTTCACTGCTGCTGACGCGGAAATCGTCATGCTGCCTACCACCAGTGCCGAACTGGATCTGGAAGGTGCGGAAAAGGTTCTCAAGCTGATCGACATGCTGGAAGACCTGGATGACGTGCAGAACGTTTATTCCAACGCAGATATTCCGGAGTCGGTTGCCGAGCAGCTCGGCTGATCCAACTGCACTAACCTTGAAGCCGGATGTGCGAAGCCGCGATGATTGCGCGGCAGGGTACTTCCGGCTTCTGCCTTTTCGCTGTTCCGGTCATGGCCGGCAAGCCTCTTTATTCAAGCAGCAGGCGTTATGACTCTTATTCTTGGCATCGACCCCGGTTCGCGCATTACCGGTTATGGCGTGGTTCGAGACACGGGGCGCGGCTGTGTGTACGTGGCCTCCGGTTGCATCCGTACCGGCGCCGGCGAGCTGCCCGATCGGCTGCAGATCGTCTATCGCGGTGTTCGTGAGGTCATCCAGACCTACGGTCCGGTGACCATGGGGATCGAGAAGGTGTTCATGGCGCGCAACGCCGACTCGGCGCTGAAGCTTGGCCAGGCACGTGGCGCGGCAATTGTCGCCGGCGCCGAAGAAGGGCTGGAGATTGCCGAGTACACTGCCACCCAGGTCAAGCAGGCCGTGGCCGGCACCGGCGGCGCCAATAAGGAGCAGGTGCAGATGATGGTCATGCACCTGCTCAAATTGACCACCAAACCGCAGATCGATGCCTCGGACGCCCTGGCCATTGCCATCTGTCACGCCCACACCCGTTCCAGTCTGTTGCCCCATGGGTTGGGAACGGCACGCAGTCGTGGCGGTCGCTTGCGTCTCTGATAGCATCAGCGCAGTCATTTTAAGGGTTGAGCGTTGTACGCCTGGGTAGCCGGCGCAGACGCTCGCCCAACGAGTCGCCAGCTGCGGGCTGGCCATCGCCTAAGGATCTGAAACGTGATTGGACGCTTGCGCGGCACCCTGGCTGAGAAACAGCCGCCGCACCTGATTCTTGATGTAAACGGGCTGGGGTACGAAGTCGAAGTGCCGATGACCACCTTGTATCGCTTGCCGTCGGTCGGCGAACCCCTGACCTTGCACACCCATTTGGTCGTCCGTGAGGACGCGCAGTTACTCTACGGCTTCGCCAGCAAGCGCGAGCGAGACTTTTTTCGCGAGTTGATCCGTCTCAATGGTGTAGGCCCGAAACTGGCCCTGGCCTTGATGTCCAGCCTTGAGGTGGATGAGCTGGTGCGCTGCGTGCAAGCTCAGGACACTTCGGCCTTGACCAAGGTGCCTGGTGTCGGCAAGAAGACCGCCGAGCGCTTGCTGGTGGAACTCAAGGACCGTTTCAAGGCCTGGGAAGCCGTACCGAGCATGTTTGCCCTGGTGCCAAACCAGCCGGATGCGCCAGTGCCGGTGGCCAGCGCCGAGTCGGATGCGGTCAGTGCGCTGATCTCCCTGGGCTACAAGCCGCAGGAGGCCAGTAAGGCGGTATCTGCGATCAAAGACAAAGGCTTGAGCAGTGAAGACATGATCCGCCGAGCCCTGAAGGGAATGATTTAAGTGATTGAAGCTGACCGTCTGATCGCCGCCACGGGGCCCCGTGAGCGCGAGGAAATCCAGGATCGGGCGATTCGCCCGGTCAGTCTGGCCGACTACATCGGCCAGCCCAGCGTGCGCGAGCAGATGGAGCTGTTCATCCAGGCCGCCCGTGGGCGCAACGAATCCCTGGATCACACCCTGATCTTTGGCCCTCCGGGGCTGGGCAAGACCACATTGGCCAATATCATCGCCGAGGAAATGGGCGTATCGATCAAGAGCACTTCCGGCCCGGTGCTGGAGCGCCCAGGCGATCTGGCGGCGCTGCTGACCAATCTTGAGCCCCATGATGTGCTGTTCATCGACGAGATTCATCGGCTGTCGCCGATCGTCGAGGAAGTGCTGTACCCGGCCATGGAGGACTTTCAGCTCGACATCATGATTGGCGAAGGCCCTGCGGCGCGTTCGATCAAGCTGGACCTGCCGCCGTTCACTCTGGTGGGGGCGACCACGCGTGCGGGGATGCTGACCAATCCGTTGCGCGATCGTTTCGGTATCGTTCAGCGCCTGGAGTTCTATAGCACCGCAGACCTGGCGACCATCGTCAGTCGTTCCGCCGGTATTCTCGGGCTGCCGCTGGACCCGGAAGGCGCCTTCGAGGTGGCTCGGCGCGCCCGGGGTACGCCGCGGATCGCCAACCGCCTGTTGCGTCGGGTACGGGACTTCGCCGAAGTGCGGGCCAAGGGGCATATCACCAAGCCGATCGCTGATCTGGCACTGAACCTGCTGGACGTTGACGAGCGTGGCTTCGACCACCAGGACCGGCGTCTATTGCTGACCATGATCGAGAAGTTCGACGGTGGCCCGGTGGGCGTCGACAGCCTGGCTGCGGCCATCAGCGAGGAGCGCCATACCATCGAGGATGTGCTGGAGCCATATCTGATCCAGCAGGGCTACATCATGCGTACCCCTCGTGGTCGTGTGGTAACCCGGCACGCCTACCTGCACTTCGGGCTAAACATTCCGTCACGAATGGGAGACATGCCCGTGGTAGACGAATTCCTCGATGCCGTGGACGATTAATAACCCGCGCCTTGTCGATTTATTCGGGGTTTGTGCTGTCCTAGGGACTGGCATCGTTAAAACTTCACGAAAAGTCGTTCAAGAATGAAAAAACAGTTGCCTGGCCGGATTGGCAACCTGAGGAGTAAGCACTAGAGTATGCGCGCGCAAAACGGGCTTGAGCCGTTCGCACATCGTTGTCGCGTTTATTACGAGGACACCGATGCCGGCGGCATCGTGTATTACGTTAATTACCTTAAGTTTATGGAGCGGGCTCGAACCGAGCGGCTACGACACCTGGGCTTTGCCCAATCGCAGCTGGCAGGGGAGAACCTGTTATTCGTCGTGCATTCCAGCGAAGCGCGTTATCACGCGCCGGCGCGACTGGACGACGAGCTTCTGGTCAGTGCCCATGTCACCGAATTGAACCGGGTCAGCCTGCGTTTCACTCAGCAGGTCAGGCGATCCACGGATAATGCGCTGCTCTGTGAAGGGCAGTTTTTGGTGGCCTGTGTGCGCGCCGACACTTTCAAACCCCGCGCCATTCCAGACGCTCTGCGTACGGCCTTTGCCGACGAGAGCAGCGCGGGTACACACTCAGAGCAGGAGATAAAGCGTGGAAGCTAACGTCGTCGACCATTCCTCCATGTGGAGCCTGGTCAGCAATGCCAGCGTTGTAGTGCAGTTGGTAATGCTGACCCTGGTTGCCGCATCGGTGACTTCATGGATCATGATCTTTCAGCGCAGCAATCTGCTGCGCGCCGGTCGACGTGCCCTGGAGAGCTTCGAAGAGCGCTTCTGGTCCGGTATCGACCTGTCCAAGCTGTACCGTCAGGCGGGCAGCAACCCAGACCCGGACTCCGGTGTCGAGCAGATTTTCCGTGCCGGTTTCAAGGAGTTCTCCCGTCTGCGCCAGCAACCGGGCGTCGATCCTGAAGCCGTCATGGAAGGCGTAGCCCGCGCCATGCGTGTAGCGATTTCCCGCGAAGAAGAAAAGCTCGAGCAGAGCCTGCCGTTCCTCGCCACCGTCGGTTCGGTCAGTCCATACATTGGTCTGTTCGGTACCGTCTGGGGGATCATGAACTCTTTCCGCGGCCTGGCTCAGGCCCAGCAAGCGACCCTGGCCACTGTGGCCCCGGGTATCGCCGAAGCCCTGATCGCTACGGCCATCGGTCTGTTCGCGGCCATCCCGGCGGTGATCGCCTACAACCGTTTCGCCGCTCGTGGCGAGACGCTGATCAGCCGTTACTACACCTTCGCCGACGAGTTCCAGGCGATCCTGCACCGTAAAGTGCACACCAGCGAAGAGTGAGCAGGTAAACCCCATGGCCCGAGTTCGCCACAAACGCAAGCCGGTTGCCGAGATGAACGTGGTGCCCTACATCGACGTGATGTTGGTACTGCTGGTTATCTTCATGGTGACCGCGCCGATGCTCAACCAGGGCGTGAAAGTTGACCTGCCCAAGGTTTCCAGCGAAGCCTTGCCCCAGGACAACAACACCCAGGTGCTGACCATCTCGATCAAGGCTGACAAGACCTATTACTGGAACCTTGGCAGTGAAGTCGATACCGAAAAGCAACAGGACAAGGCGATGACCTTGCCGCAGATGACCGACGCAGTGACCAAGATCATTCGTGCCGGCAATGAAGGCGGCAAACACACCCAGGTGTTCATTCGCGGTGATAAATCCGTCGACTACGGCGCCGTGATGGGTGCCATGGGCGGCCTGCAGAAAGCCGGAGTCGGTAACGTTGGCTTGATTACCGAGGCGCCCTGATGCACCAACAGCGAGAGCCGTCCGCCTCGGAAAGCTACTTCTGGCCTAGTGTCTGGGCAATTGCCCTGCACGTGCTGGTGTTTGGCATGCTGTTCGTCAGCTTTGCCATGACTCCGGAACTGCCCCCGGCCAAGCCGATCGTTCAGGCGACCCTGTATCAGCTGAAATCGAAGAGTCCGGCGACCACCCAGACCAATCACAAGATTGCGGGTGAGGCGAAGAAATCCGCCGCGCGTCAGACCGAAGCCGAGCAGTTGGAGCAGAAAAAGGTCGAGCAGGAAGAGATCAAGGCTGCGGAACAAAAGAAAGAAGAGGCTGCTCAAAAAGCCGAGGAAGCGAAAAAGGCCGACGAGGCCAAGAAAGCTGACGAAGCGAAGAAGGCTGATGAAGCCAAGAAAACCGCGGAAGCGAAAAAGGCTGAAGAGAAACAATTGGCTGATATAGCCAAGAAGAAATCTGAAGAAGAAGCCAAGAAAGCCGCTGAAGAAGAGGCCAAGAAAAAGGCCGCTGAAGAAGCGAAGAAGAAAATCGTCGAAGACGCGAAGAAGAAAGCCGCGGAAGACGCGAAGAAAAAAGCCGAAGCAGACGAGGCGAAGAAAAAGATCGCCGAGGATGCGAAGAAAAAAGCTGCCGCCGACGCCGCGAAGAAAAAGGCCCAGGAAGCAGCGCGCAAATCTGCCGAAGAGAAAAAGGCCCAGGCCTTGGCGGACTTGCTTTCCGATAAGCCGGAGCGTGAAGCCACGAAATCGGATGAGGTGGGTGACAGTGTCGCGGGCAGTTTCGATGACCTGATTCGTATCCGTGCAGCGGAAGGCTGGGCTCGTCCACCTTCGGCGCGCAAGGGCATGACGGTGGAACTGCGGATCGGCATGTTGCCTGATGGCACGGTGACCACGGTCAGCGTGATCAAGTCCAGTGGTGATGGTCCGTTCGACGCTTCGGCGGTGGCGGCAGTCAAGAACATTGGGCGTTTGACAGAAATGCAGGGTTTGAGTCCGAAGGATTTCGCGCCCTATCGTTCATTCAAGATGACATTCACACCTGAGGATCTAGCCTTGTGAGAAACCTTCTTCGAGGAATGCTTGTCGTTATTTGCTGTATGGCAGGGATAGCGGCAGCGGATGAAAAAAACATTCTGGTCACCAGTGGCAGCGACCGGGCAACGCCTATCGCGGTAGTGCCATTCGGCTGGCAGGGCGGCAGCGTGCTGCCGGACGACATGGCGCAGATCATCGGTGACGACCTGCGCAACTCGGGTTACTACGCACCGATTCCAAAGCAGAACATGATCAGCTTGCCGACCCAGGCCAGCGAAGTCATTTTCCGTGACTGGAAAGCACTGGGCGCCCAGTACGTAATGGTCGGCAGCATTGTTCCGGCGGGCGGTCGCCTGCAGGTGCAATACGCGTTGTTCAACGTCGCCACCGAGCAGCAAGTGCTGACCGGCAGCGTGTCGGGCAGCGTCGACCAACTGCGGGACATGTCGCACTACATCTCCGACCAGTCCTTTGAAAAACTCACCGGCATCAAGGGAGCGTTCTCGACGCGCCTGTTGTATGTGACGGCTGAGCGCTTCTCGGTGAACAACACCCGTTACACCCTGCAGCGTTCGGACTACGACGGCGCACGGGCGGTGACTCTGTTGCAGTCCCGCGAGCCGATCCTGTCGCCGCGTTTCGCTCCTGATGGCAAGCGCATTGCGTATGTGTCGTTCGAGCAGAAGCGTCCGCGGATCTTCGTCCAGCACATCGACACTGGGCGTCGTGAGCAGATCACCAACTTCGAAGGCTTGAACGGTGCGCCTGCCTGGTCGCCTGATGGCACTCGCCTGGCATTCGTTCTGTCCAAGGATGGCAACCCGGATATCTATGTGATGAACATGGCATCCCGGCAAATCAGCCGTGTCACCAGTGGTCCGGGCATCAATACCGAGCCGTTCTGGGGCAAGGATGGTTCCACCATCTATTTCACTTCCGACCGTGGCGGCAAGCCGCAGGTCTATAAAAGCAACATCAATGGCGGTGGCGCCGAGCGTGTGACCTTTATTGGTAACTACAACGCCAACCCGAAACTTTCTGCTGACGAAAAGACCCTGGTAATGATTCACCGCCAGGACGGTTTCACCAACTTCCGGGTGGCGGCTCAGGATTTGCAGCGCGGTAGCGTAAAAATCCTTACAGACACCAACCTTGATGAGTCAGCTACTGTTGCGCCCAACGGCACCATGGTAATCTACGCCACCCGCCAGCAGGGCCGGGGAGTCTTGATGCTCGTGTCCATTAATGGACGTGTGAGGCTCCCGCTTCCTACCGCTCAAGGCGAAGTCAGAGAACCGTCCTGGTCCCCTTACCTGAACTGACGCGGCGCTACAATGTTTCACTTAACACACTGGGGTTCATTAGGAGTTTCACGATGGAAATGTTGAAGTTTGGTAAGTTTGCTGCGCTGGCTCTGGCCATGGCTGTGGCTGTAGGTTGCTCCTCCAAAGGTGGCGACAACGCCGGCGAAGGCGCTGTTGATCCAAACGCTGGTTACGGCGCTAACACTGGTGCTGTTGATGGCTCCCTGAGCGAAGAAGCTGCTCTGCGCGCAATCACCACCTTCTACTTCGAATACGACAGCTCGGACCTGAAGCCAGAAGCCATGCGCGCTCTGGACGTTCACGCCAAAGACCTGAAAGCAAACGGCGCTCGCGTTGTTCTGGAAGGCAACACCGACGAACGTGGTACTCGTGAGTACAACATGGCACTGGGCGAGCGTCGTGCGAAAGCCGTTCAACGCTACCTGGTTCTGCAAGGCGTTTCCCCAGCTCAGCTGGAGCTGGTTTCCTACGGTAAAGAGCGTCCAGTTGCTACTGGCCACGACGAGCAGTCCTGGGCTCAAAACCGTCGCGTCGAACTGCGTAAGTAATTCGTCATGCGAACGTGCCGTCGTGCTGTAACTATTTTGGCTCTCAGTCTCACGCCGCTTGCGGCGTGGTCTGCGGTTCCTGTGGTCGATAACAACTCCGGCTATAACAATAGCGGGAGCAGTTATCCGCCAGCGGGTTATGGCACGAACGGCGCCTATGCCGGGGGAGGGGTTTCGACCCCTGTCTCGGCACAGGGCGAGCTGTTCCAGCAACTGCAGCAAATGCAGGAACAGATTGCACGCCAACAGGGTGTGATCGAAGTTCTGCAAAATGATGTAGCGCGCATGAAGCAAGAAAGCCTGGAGCGATACCAGGATCTTGATCGGCGCATAGGAAGCGGTGTTGCACCTGCCGCAACTCCTGAGAATTCTTCTGCCGGTGGCGATACCAATGCCGCCGGTGCCGCAGCCGGCGCTGCTGCCCAGGCACCAGCCGCCAGCAGCGAACCCGGTGATCCGGCCAAGGAAAAGCTCTATTACGATGCTGCCTTCGATCTGATCAAAGCCAAGGATTTCGACAAGGCCAGCCAGGCTTTCTCGGCATTCCTGCGCAAGTACCCCAACAGTCAGTACGCTGGCAACGCACAGTATTGGCTGGGTGAAGTGAACCTGGCCAAGGGTGATCTGCAAGGTGCAGGTCAGGCGTTCGCCAAGGTTTCCCAGCTGTATCCGAAGCACGCCAAGGTGCCGGACTCGCTGTACAAGCTGGCTGATGTAGAGCGCCGCCTGGGTCATACCGACCGGGTCAAAGGCATTCTGCAGCAGGTGGTAGCCCAGTACCCAGGCACTTCCGCCGCTCAGTTGGCACAACGGGATCTGCAACGCATGTAAATGCGTTGGTAGCCGTTACAAGAAACCCGCGCTTGCCGCGGGTTTTTTCGTTAGAATCCATGCCCTTTTTCTGAAACACGCTTCCTGGGATCTGCGCGATGGCGGGGTTCCTTGAAGTGCCTGACGGAGGCGGACAGCCTGTTTAGCTGTTACGCCCGTGGCGACTATGCAAGACACATTGAGAATCACCGAAGTTTTCTACTCGTTGCAGGGGGAGACTCGGACTGCCGGGCTGCCCACGGTTTTTGTGCGCCTGACCGGATGTCCGCTGCGTTGCCAATACTGCGACAGTGCCTACGCCTTCAGCGGTGGCACCCAACGTACCCTCGACAGCCTGCTGGAGCAGGTTGCCGGTTTTCGCCCGCGTTACGTCTGTGTCACCGGCGGTGAGCCGCTGGCCCAGCCCAATGCCATTCCCTTGCTCAAGCAGCTGTGCGATGCCGGTTATGAAGTGTCGCTGGAAACCAGTGGTGCTCTGGATATCTCCGCGGTGGACCCGCGAGTCAGCCGGATTCTCGACCTGAAGACTCCCGGGTCCGAGGAGTCCCACCGCAATCGCTACGAGAACATCGAGCTGTTGACGGCCAACGATCAGGTCAAGTTTGTCATCTGTTCCCGCGAGGACTATGACTGGGCCGTGTCCAAGCTGATCCAGTACGGCCTGGAGCGACGTGCCGGTGAAGTGCTGTTCTCGCCCAGCCACCATGACCTGAATGCACGGGACCTGGCGGACTGGATCGTCGCTGACAACCTGCCGGTGCGCCTGCAACTGCAACTGCACAAATACCTTTGGAATGATGAGCCGGGGCGCTGATATGACTGAGCAAGCACAGAACCAAGCATTGACCGAAAAACGTGCAGTGATCCTGCTCTCCGGCGGCCTGGACTCGGCCACCGTGGTGGCCATGGCCCGGGCCGAAGGCTACCGCTGCTACACCATGAGTTTCGATTATGGCCAGCGCCATCGTGCCGAGTTGCACGCTGCCGAGCGCGTGGCTCGCGACCTGGGCGTGGTGGAGCACAAGGTGATTGGCCTGAACCTCAACGGTATTGGCGGTTCGGCGCTGACCGACAGTTCCATTGATGTGCCGGAAACGCCCGGTGAAGGTATTCCGGTTACTTATGTGCCGGCACGCAACACCGTGTTCCTGTCCCTGGCCCTTGGCTGGGCGGAAGTTCTGGAGGCGCGGGATATCTTCATTGGCGTCAACGCCGTGGATTACTCCGGCTACCCGGATTGCCGTCCCGAGTTCGTCGAAGCTTTCGAGCGCATGGCCAACCTGGCGACCAAGGCCGGTGTCGAAGGGCAGGGCTTCCGTATCCAGGCGCCTCTGCAGAACCTCAGCAAGGCCGAGATCATCAAGGCTGGGGTACGCCTGGGAGTGGATTACGGGCTGACGGTTTCCTGCTATCAGGCGGACGACAGGGGGCACGCGTGCGGCAAATGTGACAGCTGCCGTCTGCGTGCGGAGGGCTTCAATGCGGCCGGAATCAGCGATCCAACACCTTATTTTTGATTTTTTTCACATAGGGTGTTGAATTCCCGTTAGAAATCAGTATTATACGCGCCACCACACAGCGGGTCGTTAGCTCAGTTGGTAGAGCAGTTGGCTTTTAACCAATTGGTCGTAGGTTCGAATCCCACACGACCCACCATATTTGGCGGTTTAGAAAATCCGGAAGGCCCACGAAAGTGAGGATTTCCGGGTTTTTTTTTGCTTTGCAAAAAACCGTGATCCCGCCCCTCAGCTGCTCAGCTTGCCGTCCTCCCATCGCTCAAATATCGACTCTTCTGCAGAGGCTGGCCTTTTGCTGCTAGCCGGACTCCTCTCTAAAAACCTTGATAAATTCAGGGGCTTTATCTGAATTCCCCCTTTTTTTCAGTGGTTATCGCTTTAAATTCGAAATAAGTGCGGGTCTCGTTGACAGTGCAAATGCCTCCCGCGTAAATCTTGCCGCCATTGCCGACAGGGGTTGCGTCCCTGGCAAGGAGAACACGTACCAGGGTCGGTAACTTCGCAGTCAGCAGGGCTTTGCCCTGCCTGCACGAATCTGTCCCTGAGTATGTGCGTGAGTCACAAGCCCGGCTTACTCAAGGTGACAGGATGTTCACAGAAGCGGTTGCAATATCCGTTAAGCGCAGCGCCCCCTCCAGCCCTTCCGTTGTTCGTGGCAAGGGATGTTTTCTTTACGATGAGCAGGGCCAATCCTTTCTCGACATGTCCGGTGGCAGCGGTGCCGCCAACCTGGGTTATCAGCGCGATGACCTGGTCGAGGTCCTCAAGCGTCAATCCGAACTGCTGATTCATACCGGCTGGAACATCGACAACCCACAGCGCCATGAAGTGGTGGCCAAGCTGGCGGGCCTGGTGCCCTACGCGCAAGCTTCGGTGTTTGCCGCGGTCACCGGTGCCGAGGCGATCGAGGTGGCGCTGAAAATCGCCCGCGCCGCTACTGGACGCCAGGGCGTGGTGTATTTCCACAATGCCTTCCATGGCAAGACCCAGGGCGCCTTGTCGGTGACCTCCAACCGCAGTTTTCGCAAGCACCTGGCCGGTGGCGACAGCCTGCAACTGACCGCCATGACCCTGGATTATGACGCCGACCAGGACCCGGCCCGAGCCGCCCTGTGGCGCGAGCAACTGGCCGAGGATCTGCGCCAGGCGCAGCAGGCCAATCGCTTGCCGGCGGCGCTGATCATCGAGCCGATCCAGGCGGCGGAAGGCATGTACCCGGTGCCCCTGGCGTTGCTCGAAGCGATTGTCGAACTGGGCAAGACCTTCGGCGTGATCACCATCTTCGATGAGATCTACACCGGTTTCGGTCGCACCGGGACACCATTTTTCAGCAACCCGCAGCTACTGCCGGACTTGCTGGTCCTGGGCAAGGCCCTGGGCAACGGCTTGCCGATTTCTGCAGTGGTGGGCCGCCCGGAGTTGGTGGATTGCCTGGGGTATGCCGAGCATTCCTCCACCTTCACCCTGATGCCCCTGGCCTGCGCCATGGCCTCCAAGGTGCTGGACATCTATCACCAGGAACAACCCTGGGAGTGGGCGGCGAGCAACGGTGCCTATCTGCGCCAGGCCCTCGAGGAACTGGGGACGCAGGATTCGCGGGTGGCCAATGTGCGCGGTCGCGGCATGATGCTCGCCTTTGACTTCGAGGGGATCGGCAGCACCGGCGATGTACTGGCGCTGCGTAACCGCCTGCTGGAGCACGGCGTGATCGTGCGCACCGGCGGACGCAACCCGGCGACGGTCAAGCTGACCCCACCACTGAGCATCTCCCGACAGGAAATCCAGGCATTCATGCGGACGCTGCAGGGCGTTTGCCGCTCCCTCTAAAAACAACAAGGCAGGGATATCATGTTGCAGGCTTTTGCCCGCATGGCGGGTACCGATGTTGCAGATGCAGGAATCATTGATGTCCAGGGCAGCCTTGGTTTTGCCGAGCTCGACCAGCTGCGCGAGGCCTTCAGTGCCGAGCTGCAAGGGCTGTCGCAGCCGGTGGTGGCGCTGTATGCCAGCCATGGCCGGGCCCTGTATGCGGCGCTGATCGCGGCCTTGTCCGCTGCCCGGCGAGTGGTGTTCATTGACCCGGCGAGCAACCTGGACGAGCTGGCGCCGGTGCTTGAGCGCCTGGGCGTGAATCTGATCCTCAATGGCACAACCCGGCCCGGCCCGCAGCTGAGCGCCTCCTTGCCGGTGCTCGACCTGCTGCACTTGCAGCCCCGGCCTGTAGCCTCTGGCCGTGAATACCCGCTGCGCTGCCAGGAATACGTGATCTTCACCAGCGGCTCCACCGGCGAGCCCAAGGCCATAGTGCAGCGCATCGAGGCCTTGGATCGGCACATCGACAACTACATCGGCTATGTCGGTATCGGCTCCGGGCAGCGTGTCCTGCAACTGGCTTCCGCTGGCTGGGACGCCGGCCTGATGGACATCTTCGCCAGCCTGAAGACCGGCGCCACCCTGTGCAGCCTCAATCCCCGGGAACATGACTTCGCCGCCGTCGAGGCAATGATCGCTGAGCATGACATCGACGTGCTGCACATGACCGTGCCCTACCTGCGAGCCTTCTATAGCGACGCCAGCGCCACTTACACTCGGCCCAAGCGGCTGGTGATCGGCGGCGAGATCATCCACCCCTCGGACATCCAGCGTTTCAACCATGCCTTTGCGCCAGGTTCGCAATTGTTCAACGCCTACGGGCCGACCGAATGCACCACCGCGCTCTACGCCAGGATCGACCAGGGGCAGACCCTGCAGGAGCCGACCTGGGCCCTGGATCGGCCGGTGGAGGGCGTAACCCTGGACATTGCCCAAGAGCCGGAGCAGCCCTATGGCGAGGGTGTGGGTGAACTGCTGCTCTATTCCTCCCTGGTTGCCCGGCGCCTGGACCCGGCCAGCGGGCTGATCGTCGAGCTGACCCAGCCCAGCCCTACGGACCCGCAGCGCCCGTGCTACGCCACTGGCGATCTGGCGTGCCGCCTGCCCAATGGCGCCATCCGCTTGCTGGGGCGCAAGGATTCCATCGTCAAGGTCAACGGGCAGAAGGTCAGCCTGGTTCAGGTGGAGTCGGAGCTCAAGGCCCTGGCCCAGGTGCAGGAAGCCTGCGTGATCGCCCATCAGGTGGGGGACAACGTGGCCCTGGTGGCCTTTGTCATTGCCCGCGATGCCAGCCTCGGCGAAGACCTGCTGCGTCAGGCCGCCAGGGCCGCGCTACCGGCGCACAGGGTGCCGGCGCGGTTCATGCTGGTAGAGCGTTTCGCCCTGAACCGCAACAACAAGATCGACCGGCAGGCGCTCGCGCAATTGGCGGCCAGTGCCATGGCATCAGTGTCAGTGCAGGCCGCATCGGAGCCTTTGTGGCAAGCCATCGGCCAGGTGCTCGGCGGGCAGAGTGCGGATCCGGCCAGGAGTTTTATCGACAATGGCGGTGATTCGCTGCGGGCCTTGCAGGTGGTCGCCACGCTGAAGAGAAAAGGCCTGGTGCTGGACCTGGAGGAGCTGCTGTCGGATCAGGCGCTGGGGCAGTTGCAGCTGCAACCGGTGAAGGCCAAGGCCCGTCCCGGGGTTTCCCAAGCACAGGCCATTGGCTTGCCCAATCGGCGTTTTCTACTCAGCCGCGGGATCAGCGACCTGGACCACTGGAACCAGGCCCTGGTGCTGGATATCGCCGCGGGCGAGGAGCCTGGGCGGGTCAGTCAGGCGTTGCGGGCGATATTCAGCCATCACTTCATCGAGCAAGGTGTACAGGACCTCGGGTTACTGCCCGCCACGACAGACCTGCAGCAAGCCGTGGCCCAGACCTGCGCGACCATCTCCCTGAGTCAGGGGCAACGCTTGTGTTTCAGTCAGCAACAGGATGCCGATGGCCACCACCTGATCATTGCCGGGCATCAGTTCCAGGTCGATCGGTACTCCTGGATGCTACTGGTTTCCGAGCTGGACGAATGCCTGGGGCAGGGCCTGGAGTGCATGCAGCGCTGGGCCCGACCCACGGCTTTCGAGGAGTGGCAGCAGACCTACCAGCGTGAGCATGCCGCTGCTACCCATGAGGCGTTCTGGGAGGCGCTGCCCTGGAGCCGCTGCACACAGTTGACGGCGCAGCCGCCCGAGTTTCCCCGGCGCGAGGCGTTTCGGCGTGCCGAGCTGTCGCTGGGGCCGGTCGGCGACCTTGCGCAGTGGGCCCAGGGCGTGGTCGAGACCAGCCAGCTGTTGCTGGCGGCGATCCTTCGCGCCATGAGCCAGGGCGACGACAATCCGTTCCAGAAAGTCCATGTGCTGGATCACGGCCGGGCCCTGGACAAGAGCGGCGCCGAGCTCAACAGCGTGTTCGGCTGGCTGACGGTGATCTATCCCCTGGTGTTGCAGGTCGCCAGCCTGGACCTGCAGGAGATCGCCGGCGCAATCAAGGCCAGCCAACAGGCCAGCCAGGGGATCGCCCACAGTTTCGGCAACCGCTACTTCGCCACGCCCGAGGCCGAGCGGCTCAAGGGCCTGTTCGATTGTGGCTACAGCTACAACTTCCTCGGCGCCGTGGAGAACCAACCCGGGGCCCGGGTCGGCGTGCATCCATTGAGCCTGCAGTTGATGCAAGGCAGCCCCAGCCATCACCTGGAGTTCACCGGCTACCTGGCCGCGGGCGAGCTGTTGCTGAAAATCGATTACGACCCGCAGGTCTTCGGCGCCGAGCGCCTGGAGTCGCTGCTGAGCGGGATCGCCACGGCCTTGAACTAGAGAAACCTCCATGAACGCCATGCCCGATAACAACAAGAAACCTCGTTCACTGGTTGCCGTGCTGATGTTTCTCGGTTGCCTGCTGATCTGGTCCACCAACTGGATCGCCATCTCCCTGCAGGTGGAGCGCAGCGACGTCGGCTCTTCGCTGATGCTGCGCTTCCTGATCGCCTATGGGGTGCTGTGGTTGTGGCAACGGCTGTTCGCCGGTCCCCGGCAGCCAGTGACACGCAAGGCCTACCTGCTGATGGCCACGGTGGGGGCGGTGTACTTCTATGCCGGCATTGGCCTGGCCTACCTGGCCACTGCCTATCTGGGCGCCGCGCAGATGGCCTGCCTCAGCGCCTTCGTGATTTTCTTCATCATCGGTCTCAAGCGTGTGTTCCTGCAGGTGCCGGTTGCCTTGCACAACCTGCTCGGCGCAGTGGTGAGCATCGCCGGACTGGGGCTGTTCATGCTTGGCGATCCGGGGCGGCCGCTGTCGCTGGCCGGGGTGGCGCTGGGGCTGACGTCCTTTCTGGCAGTGGCCATCGCCTCGGTGCTTTCCGAACATATCCAGAAGACCTTCCAGCTCGGCACCCTGCACATCAACAAGGTGGCGTCCGGCTGGGCCTGCGCTCTGTACGCCATCAGCCTGCTGCTCAGCGGCCATGGGCTGCAGCTTCCCGGAACCCTGGCCGACCTCGGCATCCTGCTGTACCTGGGGGTGGTGTGTTCGGCGCTGGTGTTCGTGCTGTTCATCGACCTGATCAAGCGCATGGGCGCCGAGAACGCCGGCTACGTCGGCGTGTTGTACCCGATCGGTGCGAGCTACCTGTCGGCATGGCTGGGGGAGACGCCCCTGAGCCTGCACCTGATGCTAGGCAGTGCCTTGGTGATGCTGGGCAGCCTGATCAACTTCAAGTTTCGCTACCACCCCGCCCCCAAGAAAGTGGAGTTCAGCTGAATGAGCAACGTACGGATACGCCAGGCAACCACGGACGATCTGATCGGCATTTTCGAGGCCCACCGCAACTCGGTAGAGCGCCTGTGCACCTCTGAATACAGCGATCAGCAGATCCGCATGTGGCTTGATGGGCGCTCCCCGGAAACCTACCGCGAAGCCGTGGAAAAGGGCTCGTTGTGGCTGGCCGAGGGCGAGCAGATCGAAGGTTTCGTCGAGCTTGACGGCAACGAGGTCAGCAAGCTGTTCATTCGTGGCGACGGTGCCAGGCGCGGTATCGGCAGCCGCTTGCTGGAGGTGGCGCTCGCCCGGCTGCGGGCCAGTGGTGCCAGCTCCGCCTACCTGGAGGCGACCCTGACGGCCGAAGGCTTCTATGCCTACCACGGCTTCCAGAAGATCGGCGAAGGCACTTTCAGCCGTGGCAACAGCCCGGTGTCCATCGAAATCATCAAGATGGAACGCCCGCTTTGAGCTGACCGTCAGCGGCCACTTCAGTACTGCAGGTTCTGCCCGCACCCGATTCACGGGGGCGCGGCCGGCTGCACCCGGAAAACGGCACACGAGGCTTATCCAAGATGACAGGGATGTTATTGAAACTAACGGTGCTCGATCAGAATCTGTGTGCCGGTTGCGGCGCCTGTGCCCTGGTGTGTCCAGAGCAAGTGATCAGCTTCGACCCGGACCGGGTGGTGCCTTTGCTGGAGGGCATCGGCGACAGTTGTGGAAGTTGCACCGAGTGCCTGGCGGTCTGTCCGGGCTTGCAGCCGGATACCGATCGCGCCGAGCTGGAGCTGTTCGGTCGTACCCGCCGCACCGATGAGCGCTGGCTGGGAATCAGTCGCCAGGCCATCGGCGCGCGCTCCACCGATCCGCAGATTGTCCGGCGCTCCGCCAGTGGCGGTACCGCCACCACCTTGTTGCTGACCGCTCGGGAACACTTCGCCGTGGACCTGACCCTGACCATGGGCCGTCACCCCGAGCAGGGCTGGCGCAGCGCCCCGCAGCTGGGCAGCGCGGCGCAGGCGATCATCAACAATGCCCAGTCCACCTACCAACTGGCGCCCTACCTCAATGCCCTGCGTGAAGTTTACGAACAGCAGCCAGAGGCCCGCATCGCCCTGGTGGGGCTGGCCTGCCACGTGCAGGCGATCCGCAAGTTGCAGCGCCGGGACACGGCCATCGGCCATTGGGCCCGCAGCCAGATCGTCTGCGTGATCGAAACCGCCTGTTCCTCCAACACCTTGCCGGCCGGCACCCGCAGCATCATCAGCGAAGTGCTGGGCCAGGACCCGCAACAGGTCCGCGACATCAAGTACCGCGAAGGCGATTACCCCGGGCGCCTGCAAGTCACCCTGCTGGACAGCCAGACCTTCGGCATCGATTTCTGGGAAATCCTCGGCAAGCTCAAGGACAACAAGACCTTTCGCTGCCTCAGTTGCGGTGACTGGATGAGCGGGCTGGCCGACGTCAGCGTCTGTGACGGCGACCCGAACATCTTTGAAGCCAGCCTCAACGGTTCCGAGGAGCAGAAACACGGCCGTGCGCTGATCCGTACCGACACGGGCCAGGCCCTGGTGGACAGTGCCATCGCCCACGGCCGGCTGGAAAGCTGGGGCGTCGACCTGAGTGGCTTCAACCTCGGCCTTGAGCGCAAGAAGAACCGCCGGCGCTTCTACGAAACCCAGCCGCTGGCGCTGCCCGCCGGCCCCGGCGTGGGCGACCACTTCGAGGGCGAAGCGCTGGTGGACGACGCCGAACTGATCAACCCCGCCAAGTACAGGAGTACCCAATGATCGATTATCCGGACCGGCCCATCGATTTCACCCTGGACCGTGAACAGCAGGTCTGGGTCAACATCGATGGCTACCTGCCGTCGGACAAGTCCATCAGCCACCGGATGATCCTGTTCGCTGCGCTGGCTCGGCACCCGGTGCGCCTGCGGGATTTGAACCGGGGCAAGGCGGTGACCCTGCTGCTCGATGCCCTGCAGCAACTGGGCCTTGAGGTCACGCCGGGGCAAGCGCCACAGACCCTGGAGATCAGCGGTGAGTTCGCCCAGGCAACCCATGATCGGCGGGTCGACCTGGGGCCCTCCAGCGCTGCGGCGCGGCTGTTGATCGGGATGCTGGTGGGGCTCAATGTGCCGTGCATCGTCGACGGCGACGAGACCCTGCGCAATCGCCCCTTTGACTGGATCGTCGAACCCTTGAACCAGATGGGCGCCCACCTGGAGTACCTGGGCCGGCCGGGAGCACTGCCGATCCGCATCCACCCGGCATCGTTCCAGGGCGGTGCGGCGCAGATCCGGATTGGCAGTGCCCAGGCCATCAGTACCTTGCTGTTCGCCGGGGTCGCGGCACGCAAGCCAATGTCGATCCGTTACCCGGTGGTGGCCCGGGATCACACCCAGCGCATCATCAACAGTTTTGGCGACTGGCTGCAGGACGAGCAATTGCAGATCCACTATCAGCCCCGCGACTGTGCGATTCCCGCCGAGATAAGCGTTCCCCGCGACCCGTCGGCCATTGCCTATCCTGCCGCGCTGTTCCTGCTGTGCAACCGCTACCAGGAGCAGCAGTGCCTGAGCTTCGACAACGTATGCCTGAATCCGACGCGCCTGGGCTTCTTCAACTGGCTGCTGGCCTGCGGTTTCAACCTGACCCTGGAAGTGGACAGCATTCGCCATGGCGAGCCGGTGGGGCGTCTGCTACTGCGCGGCGGTGGCCGGCCCAGGGCCCATGACTTGCGCGACAAGCACCAGTTCCACGCGATGATCGACGAGGTGCCGCTGGCCCTGGCCATCAGCTGCGTGCTGCCGGGAAGTGCGACCTTCAGTGACCTTTACGAACTGACCTTCAAGGAGTCGGACCGGATCGCCGCCACCCGCAGCATGCTCAATGCCCTGGACCTGGACTATCGGGTCGAGGGCTACGACGTGCACGTCTCGGGTGGGCAGACACCGCGAGTGCAGGGGGCGATCCCGACCTTCGGCGACCATCGCCTGTCGATGACCGCCCATGTGCTACTGCTGGCCCACGGGCTCAAGGCCACCATCCTCGAAGGGCATTGCTACCAGACTTCCTTTCCAGGGTTTGCCCAATGCCTGGATCGCCTGACCGGACGGGAGGCCTGATGCGCGCCGATCGCTACACACTCACAGCCTGTGGCACCAATGGCGTGATCGCCGTTGAGGCGCCGCTCGCCGAACTGGCGGCTACCGAAGTGCGGGTGGCAGTGGACTACTCCATGGTCAGCCCGGGGACCGAGCGCCACTACCTGCAGCAGGTCCGCGAGACGGGCGAGCAGTTGCCGCTGGGCTACTGCGCGGTCGGGGTGGTTCGTGCGGTCGGGGCCCAGGTTGCAGGCTTGCAGCCGGGGGACCGGGTGGTGGCCATGGGCTGGAAGATCGCCACCCATTCCAACTGGATTCAGGTGCCGCAGCGTCTGGTGTGCAAGGTGCCGCCGTCACTGACTCAGGACCAGGCGATTCTCGCCACCCTGGGCGCCACGGCCGTGCACGCGGTGGACCGTGCGCAATTGCTGGCGGGGGAACAGATTCTGGTGGTGGGCATGGGCCTGGTGGGCAAGATGCTGGGCCTGGTGGCGGCCTGTCATGGCGCGCAGATCTGGGTTGCCGACCTGAACCCGGCCGCCATCGATCCGGGCCTGCCGGTGCAGGTGCTCGACCTGCTGGCCGAGCCTGGGGCGATGGCCGGGCGCTTCACCCGGATCTTCCTGTGCATCGATGGCGATATCAGCGCCTTGTTTGCGCGCTTGCTGGCCCTGCTCGCCCCGGAGGGCAACGGGCAAACCCGTTCGCGGCTGGTGAATGTCGGGCGAGTCAGCCTGACCCTGGAGCTCTCGCCGCAAATGGGCAACATCGACATCGTCAACGTTTCCCGCTGCGGCAACGGTTATCGCGACGACGCTTACCATCATGGCCTCAAGAACGTGCAGTGCCCGGTGGGGGAAGCCAGTGTGGAGCGCAATATCGCGCGCTGCCTTGACTACCTGGTGGCCGGCAAGGCCTGGCTGGAGCACTTGCAGCGAGTCGAGATGGACCTGGAGCAGGCATTGCAGACCTACAACAGCGCGGCGTTCTTCGCCCCTGGAATCAACCTGATCAAGCACAGGGAAGGGTAACGGCATGGGCCACCTATCTATTGCTTCGCGCCTGAATGAAGTCTTCGCCCACCACGCCACGGACACCGCGCTGAGCTGCAACGGCGCACGACTCAGCTACCGGGAGCTGGAGCAGCGCTCGGCTCGGGTGGCGGCGCGGCTGCTGGGCCTCGGCCTGTCACCGGGCAGCACCCTGGGCCTGGAAGTGGAGCGTTCGATCGAACAACTGGTGCTGCTGGTGGGCATGGTCCGGGCAGGCCTGTCGTACTGCTATCTGGACCGCAGCAATCCGCCCCAGTGGAACCAGTCGGTCTGTGAGCGCAGCGGCGTGCATTGGCGCATCACCCAGGATGTGGCCGGTGGCCCAGGGTACCTGGCACTGGAGTCATTGCTGGCGCCGACGGACGAGGCACCGTGCTGGCCGCAGCTAACCGGTGCCGAGCCGGTGTACGTGAACTTTTCCAGCGGCACTACCGGCGCACCAAAGATCATTCCCTGCACCCATCGTGGGGTGTTGGGCTTTTGCGACCGCCCGCGACACTTTCCGCTGCAGCCGGGCTTTCGCATGCTCTATGCCTCGAACCTGACTTTTGATGCCTCGCAGTTCGAGATCTGGACCGCGCTGCTCAATGGCGGCGAGCTGCATATCCATGTCCCTGGTCCGCTGACCCTTGGGCACCTGCGGCGTTACATCCATGACGCTGGGGTCGACAGCCTGTGGCTGACCTCGACCCTGTTCAATACCTTCATCGACATCGATCGCGACTGGCTGCGGGGCGTCCAGCGGCTGATGGTCGGCGGCGAGGTACTGTCCGCGGGGCATATCCAGCAGGCCTATGCCGCCGCCGACGGGCTGACGCTGTACAACGGTTATGGCCCCACGGAAAACACCATGGGCACCTGTGTCTATGCCATTCCCCGGGACGTTGACAGCACCCGGGAGATCCCCATTGGCCATGGCGTGGACGATGCTGTGCTGTTGCTGATGCGTGCCGACGGGCAGGAATGCGACGTGGATGAGCCCGGCGAATTGCTGATTGCCGGGGGCGGGCTGTCCCCCGGTTATCTTGGGGACGTCGCGCTGACCCGGGAGCGCTTCATCGAACTGCCGTGGCAGGGCCAGACGCTGCGTTGCTACCGCAGCGGCGATCTGGTGTCCCGCGATGGCCAGGGCCTTTATCACTTTCACGGCCGCAGCGATGACCAGATCAAGTTGTGTGGCCAGCGCCTGTCGCTGACTGAAGTGGCTGCGGCCTTCAAGCGTTACCCGGGAATGCTCGACTGTGCGGTGCTGCTGGATGATCTGCGGAGCGAGGCCCAGTTGCTGCTGGTGTACCTGGAAGCCCCAGGGGTCGAGCCCGGGGCGCTGGCCGAGTATGGTCGGCAACGCCTGCCACCGTTCATGGTGCCGCAGCGCTTTGTCGGGCTTGAACGTTTTCCCCTGCGGGCGTCCGGCAAGCTGGATATCGCTGAACTGAAGCAGCGTCTGTGCTGTGAACATCCGACCGGTGAAGCGGACGCGTCGGTGGCGGGGCGGTTTCTCGCGCGCTTCGGCGTGTTGGCCCATGACCGTCAGCGCAGCTTCTTCGACAACGGAGGCAACTCTCTGGGGGCGATCAAGCTGGTGGACACGGTGAACCGGCACCTGGGCCGGGAGGGCCTGGGTCTGGAGCAGTTCTACCGCATGAGCAGCCTGCAGCAGTTGCTGGACTGGCTGCAGGCGCAGCCTGCTTTGGCGTCGTTGCTGGAAAGGGGTACCGAGCAGTACTACGTCACGCCACTGCAGCAGGAGTCCCTGTCCGAAGCCCATGCAGGGTTTTCGATCAGCACCCACCTGGGGCGTTTTGCCGTGGTCCGCGCCACCTCCGCCAGCCAGGCCCGGGAGGCGCTGCACAGCGTTCCCGAGCCGTTGCAGGCGGCTGGCGACAGTCGCTGGATCGGCCTGAACAAGAGTCAGCTGTCGATGGTCTATGCCGAGCTGTTGCACAAGGACCTGCGGGCCAACAACGTGCTCTATCTGTTCCGGCCCGAGCAGTTGCCGGCCGCCGGGGTGGACCTGGCGACGCTGGCCCAGGGGCTGAAGCAGCGCTATCCGCTAACGGCCTGTCGAGTGGCACGGGTCGAGGGCGAGTACTGTTTTGACCTGGCTCCCGAGCCGCCTGCGCGCCTGTGGCAGGACGCCGTGGCGGAGTTCCCCAGCCAGGAGGCCTGCGTGGAACACTTCCTCCAGCGGCCGCTGTCGTTGTTCGAGCAGGACCTGTGCAGCCTGTTCAAGGTGCGCGTTGACGGCGTCCTGCACCTGGGGCTGTGGCTGCATCACATTCTCGGCAATCACGTCGGACAACTGAGCCTGCTGCGCAGTGTTGAGCAGTTGGCGCAGGACCCGCAGTTGATATCGGAGGGGGCGGATTTCTCTTTTATCGGTAACAACCTGATGCAGGCCGAGGACTATGAGCGCCTGGCAGATGCCGGCACCGAGGCCTGGGAGCAGGAGGCCGACGAGTATGCGCCGCTGGCCGATGCCGCGGCGCCGGTGACCACCGCCCAGGCCGTACAGATGCGGACGCGGTTGGCCATGGACCCGCTGAAGCTGGCCTCGCCACAACGCCTGTTCCACCTGTTGCAGGCATTTCGCCAGGGCTGTGCCGGGGGACTGGGGATCGAAGCGCCTATCGTCAATCTGCTGTTCGCCTGGGCCGAGCGTGCGGTGATCAGCGGTTTCTCCACTTACACCGTGCCGGTGCCACTGACACCGCAGCGATTTGCCGAGGGTTGCGAGCCGCAGGCCACCCAGGATTACCTGAATGCCAAGCTGGCCCGCGCGGCGCTCGGCTATGAGGAGATACTTGCTGCGCTGGGCTTGTACGGCTTTGCCCCGGCGTTTCTGTGCAACTTCGTCGAGTTGCCGGCCAGTGATGCACAGTGGCTGCAAACCCGGATCGCCAACCCGGTCACGGAGTGGCCCAAGACCCTGCTCGATCTGACGCTGGTCAAGTCGGCCCAGGACTGCGAGGTGCTGCTCAACAGCTATTTGCCAGAGCCGCAGGCCCGGGCCTTCCTTGAGTGTTTTGTTGCGGCGGGGGAGCGGGGATGAAGCTGATCTGCTTTCCCGACTTCGTCGGCCATCCGATCTGTTTTTCCGCCCTGGGGCGGGCGCTCAAGGGGCGGGTGTCGCTGGTGCAGGTCAACTACAGCGACTACTGGCCCTATTCCAGTGTCGACGCCCTGGCCCGAAACATTGCCCAGGAGCACGACCTGAGTACAGTGGACGCGGTACTTGGTTATTCCTTCGGCGCCTATGTGGCCGCTTGTTGCGTGGCACAGCGGAGCCCGGCGAGTGCGCCGCAGCCCGTATTGCTGGTGGACCCGCCACGGCTGTCCGAGCTACGAGGACTGGCCCCGGCCGCCATTGCCCAACGCCTGGAAGCCGACCCGCAGTACGCCTACATCGACGACCTGGTGGATGCGCAGTTGGTCAGCCGCGACTGCGTCCACGGCAATATCCTGTTGCTCTCAGAGTGGCAGGCCGTGCCGCTGACGGGAGTCGCGGTGGATGTGCTGCTGTCCGCCGGTCGCAGCGCCGAGGCGCTGGCCCAGGGCTTGGGCCTCGATCCGGCCCAGGACAATCGCTATTGGCGGGATGAGCAGAGTCACCATGGTTCGGTGATCAACAGCACCGACGTGGCGACCTGGCTTCTGGATCGCGCTGCCGTGCCGCGAATCGCTTGGTGAGCGGTTGTGGGCTGTTCGGGGGGCGTGAAGTTCCTGTCGGGTCGTTCCTCGTACTTCCTGGTGGTGCACGCCGGACCGGGGCTGGGTAGTGCCCTGTCCGACCAGCGGGCCAGGGCGTAGCTTGGGGGCGTGCGGGCAGATACGGAGCCGGCGGGGCAGGGCATGGCTGTTGGGCAGAATAGGCTTTTGAATACCCTGGATATTCTGTAGCCTTGCGCGGCTCCAATGCTGTCCGTACCTGATGAACTCACTCTCCCGGCGGGGCCCTAAGCGGTCCGGAGCCGGTGGTATACTCGACTTTCGCGCCCAAGCGCCTGCAGGTCTTGCGAACATGACGCAAATTTCTGAACGCCTTCTGGTTCAAGCCCACCTCGACGCCAAGCAGCCCAAACCCTTGAGCGCTGAGCAAGAGGCCCATCTGCGCACCGCCATCGCTGCCGAGCTCAAGGCTCAGGATGCGGTGCTGGTTGCACATTTCTATTGTGATCCGGTGATTCAGGCCCTGGCCGAAGAAACCGGTGGCTGTGTTTCCGACTCCCTGGAAATGGCGCGCTTCGGCAATGCCCACCCGGCCAAGACCGTAGTGGTTGCCGGTGTCCGCTTCATGGGCGAGACGGCGAAGATTCTCAATCCTGAAAAACGCGTGCTGATGCCGACGCTGGAAGCCACTTGCTCTCTCGATCTGGGTTGCCCGGTGGATGAGTTCTCGGCTTTTTGCGATCAGCACCCTGAGCGTACCGTGGTGGTGTATGCCAACACCTCGGCAGCGGTCAAAGCCCGCGCCGATTGGGTGGTCACCTCCAGTTGCGCCCTGGAGATCGTCGAAAGCCTGATGGATAACGGCGAGAAGATCATCTGGGGCCCGGACAAGCACCTGGGCACTTATATCCAGCGCCAGACCGGTGCCGACATGCTGCTCTGGGACGGTGCATGCATCGTTCATGAAGAGTTCAAGTCCAAGCAACTGGAAGACATGAAGGCGCTGTACCCAGAGGCGGCTATCCTGGTGCACCCGGAGTCCCCCAGCTCGGTGATCGATCTGGCTGACGCCGTTGGCTCCACCAGTCAGTTGATCGCTGCCGCGCAGCGTCTGCCGAACAAGACATTCATCGTCGCTACCGACCGCGGCATCTTCTATAAGATGCAGCAGCTGTGCCCGGACAAGGTGTTCATCGAGGCGCCTACTGCCGGTAACGGTGCGGCGTGCCGCAGTTGCGCCCATTGCCCGTGGATGGCCATGAATACCCTTGAGCGTACCTTGCAGTGCCTGCAGCAGGGCAGCAACGAGATCCATGTGGACCCGGCGCTGGTCCCCAATGCCGTTCGGCCGCTCAAGCGCATGCTGGACTTTACCCAGGCGGCGCGGATGAAACTGGCGGGTAACGCCTGATCGGTTTTCTCCCGTGGTCATGAAAACGCCCCGATCTGTCGGGGCGTTTTTGTGAGTGGCGGGCTATTTCTTTTTCTTGGGGATGCGCACCAGCTGGGTATTGGAATAGATGTCGTGCCAACTGCGTTTCTGCTTGTCCACCAGTACCCAGAAGAAGCCCAGGCCGGCGCACAGCCAGGACGCGATGGACACCATGAAGCGCAACAGGGCCTGCCACAGACTGATGCGGCTGCCATCGGCGTTCTGCACCCGAATGCCCCAGACCTGCATGCCCAAGGTCTGTCCGGAATGGGTCCAGAACTTGGCGAAGAAGCCGAACAGCACGAACAGCAGCACGGTGGAGTACAGTGGGTCGCCGTCCAGGGCTCCAGATTCGGTCAGGGCACGCATCCGCGCTTCGCCGATGATTTGCATCTGGATCAGTTTGTAGATGCCGCCCGTGACAATCAGCAGGGCGACGCAGAGTAGAAAATCATAGAACATCGCTGCCAGGCGACGACCCAGACCGGCGGCGGGGAATTCGCCTTGGGGGCTTAGCAGATGTTTCGACATGACAGGCTCTCGACTGAAAAAAGAAGCCATTTTACGGAATTGCGCGCACAAAAAAGCCCCTGATGTCAGCATCAGGGGCTTTTTCGTTACAGACGATTAAGCTTCTGCTTGTACTTCGTCAGCCTGCATGCCTTTCTGGCCTTGCACAGCGATGAAGGTCACTTTTTGGCCTTCTTTCAGGCTCTTGAAGCCGTTGCCCTGAATGGCGCGGAAGTGTACGAACAGATCCGGACCGCTTTCTGGAGTGATAAAACCAAAACCTTTCTCGTCGTTAAACCACTTGACGGTACCGCTCTGACGTTGGGACATTTCTTATTTCCTTTGACGCTAAAAAATTAATGACAGTCTCCTTCTCATGAAAGAGTACTGGGCTGGGTTGCAGGAAAGTAAGAGACGTCGAACGGGTTGTAGCAAACTTGTTAGCTACTGCCCAGGTCACGATTCCAAGCGACCCATGCAAACACAGTGGGGAAACTCTACGCCAACTATGGGAGAAAAAACAAGCCCCGCGAAGCCCCGGTTTTACTCAGCTTACCGAGGTTTGGCGGAACTAGCGTGCAGGGCTTATTCGATAGAGTTGTTCAATTGTTTTCAGGCGTTATAAGTAGAGTTCAGTATCGAAAATATGCACTGTTTTATGGCGGTTGCGTTACAGATTAGTGCACTTTTAACGCAACCGCGTTACTTATAGAAACAGTCCTTTAGCCACGGTAGTAGCGTTGTGGCACGAATGGCATTTTGCTTACAAGCATTGGCACCTTTTTCCCACGAACTATCGCAGCAACTGGCGTATCAAGTGCACTGTGCTTCACGTCGAGGTAACCCATGGCCAATGGACCGCCCAAGGTCGGGCCGAAGCCGCCGCTGCAGACGCTGCCGATGATGTTGCCTTCAGCGTCGACGATTTCCGCGCCTTCTCGTACCGGCGTCCGTTCCTGGGGCAGAAGGCCGACGCGTTTGCGACTGACCCCCTCCTGTTGTTGGGAAAAGATCGCCTGGGCCCCGGGGAAACCGCCAGCGCGGGCGCCGTCGGTGCGGCGGACCTTGGAGATAGCCCACAGCAGGCTGGCCTGGATCGGCGTCGTGTCGCTGTTCATATCGTGGCCATACAGGCACAGACCGGCTTCCAGGCGCAGGGAGTCACGGGCGCCCAGCCCAATGGCCGCCACTTCCGGCTCGGCCAGCAGCGCCCGGGCGAGTTTTTCCGCCTGATCAGCCGGCACCGAGATTTCGAAGCCATCCTCCCCGGTGTAACCCGAACGGCTGACAAAACAGTCGGCTCCCAGCACCTGCACCGGCTTGAACTGCATGAAGGTCATCGTCGCCACTTCCGGTGCCAGGCGTGCCAGCACGGTGACCGCTGCCGGGCCTTGCAGTGCCAGCAGGGCGCGCTCTTCGAACAGGGGTTGAATGTCGCATTGATCGCCGATGTGCTGGCGCAGATGGGCCAGGTCCTGCTCCTTGCAAGCGGCGTTGACCACCAGGAACAGTTGCTCGTCGCCCAGGTTGGCGACCATCAGGTCGTCGAGGATGCCGCCCTGTTCGTTGGTGAACATGGCGTAGCGTTGCATGCCCACCGGCAAGTCGATGATGTCTACCGGCACCAGGGTTTCCAGAGCCTTGGCGGCATTGGCACCGCTCAAGCGGATCTGCCCCATGTGGGACACATCGAACAGACCGGCGTGCTCACGGGTGTGCTGATGCTCTTTCATCACCCCAAGCGGGTACTGCACCGGCATGTCGTAGCCGGCGAAAGGCACCATGCGGGCGCCGAGTTCCAGGTGCAGGCTGTGCAATGGGGTTTTCAACAGTGTTTCGGTGGACATGGGCAACTCCTGAAAAATGTGCGGATGCGTCGCTTGGGCATCAGCACTCGATAATGTTCACGGCCAGACCGCCACGGGCGGTTTCCTTGTATTTGCTTTTCATGTCGGCGCCGGTCTGGCGCATGGTGCGAATGACCTTGTCCAGGGAGACGAAATGCTGCCCGTCTCCGCGCAGGGCCATGCGCACCGCGTTGATGGCTTTCACCGAACCCATGGCATTGCGCTCGATGCAGGGCACCTGCACCAGGCCGCCAATCGGGTCGCAGGTCAATCCCAGATTGTGTTCCATGCCGATTTCCGCCGCGTTCTCCACCTGCTGCACGCTGCCCCCGAGCACCTCGCACAAGGCCCCGGCCGCCATCGAGCAGGCCACGCCGACTTCACCCTGGCAGCCGACTTCGGCACCGGAGATCGAGGCGTTTTCCTTGTACAGAATGCCGATGGCGGCCGCAGTCAGGAGAAAGCGCACCACCCCGTCTTCGTTGGCGCCGGGTATGAAGCGTATGTAGTAATGCAGCACCGCGGGAATGATCCCGGCTGCACCGTTGGTGGGGGCGGTGACCACTCGCCCGCCGTTGGCGTTTTCTTCATTCACCGCAAGGGCGTAGAGGTTGACCCAGTCCAGCACCGACAGGGCATCGCGCAAGGCCGCTTCCGGGTGCTTGCACAACTGGCGGTGCAGGGCCGCGGCACGACGCTTGACCTTGAGTCCGCCGGGCAGAATCCCTTCATTGCGACAGCCAGCATCCACGCAGTCCTGCATCACCTGCCAGATCTTCAGCAGTCCGGCACGGGTTTCCGCTTCCGGGCGCCAGGCGCTTTCATTGGTCAGCATCACCTGGCTGATGGACAAACCGTAGGTGCTGCAGTGTTGCAGCAGTTCCTTGGCGTTCCTGAAGGGGAAGGTCAAGCGGGTGGTGTCTTCGACGATGCGGTCGGCACCGGCGGCGTCTTCGTCGACAACGAAACCGCCACCGACCGAGTAGTACTCACGGCTACGGGTCTGCAGGCCGGCGCTATCGAAGGCGCGAAAGATCATGCCGTTAGGGTGATAGGCCAGGGGTTTGCGGATCATTGCCAGGTGTTCTTTCTCGTTGAACGCAATGCTGTGTTCGCCGAGTAGATCGATACGTCCGCTGCCGCGTATCTGCTGCAGGCGTGCGGCGATGTTTTCGGTATTCACGGTGTCCGGGTGTTCACCTTCCAGGCCCAGCAGCACCGCTTTGTCGCTGCCGTGGCCTTTACCGGTGGCGCCCAGCGAGCCGTACAGCTCGACCTTGACGCAGGTGGTGCTGGCCAGCAGCTGATCGCGACGCAGGCCTTCGACAAAACGCGCGGCGGCGCGCATCGGGCCGACGGTGTGGGAGCTGGAGGGGCCGATGCCAATCTTGAACAGGTCGAACACGCTCAGGGACATGTTGGTTCTCCGGTTTCTTATTGTATTGATCGGCAGGCAAGCACTTGCAGGAGCGTGTTTGCCCGCGATCCAGGCGACGCGGTTCTACCCGATTGATGCGTTGCTCATCGCTGGCGAGCCGGCTCCTACAGGTATACGCGGTATCTGCAGGGGCACGGCTCTCCAGTGATGGACGGCTCAAGCGTCCTGGTAGCTTTCGATCGACGGGCAGGCACACACCAGGTTGCGGTCGCCAAACACGTTGTCGACCCGGCCAACCGGCGGCCAGTACTTGCCTTCGATCAGCGACGCTACCGGATACACGGCCTGCTCACGGCTGTACGGATGGGACCATTCGCCCACCAGTTCTGCCGCCGTGTGCGGAGCGTTTTTCAGTGGGTTGTCGTCCTTGTCCAGGACGCCGTTTTCCACGGCGCGGATTTCTTCGCGGATGCGGATCATGGCGTCGCAGAAGCGGTCCAGTTCTTCCTTGGATTCGCTTTCGGTCGGTTCGATCATCAGCGTACCGGCCACCGGGAACGACATGGTCGGCGCGTGGAAGCCAAAATCGATCAGGCGCTTGGCCACGTCATCGACGCTGATGCCGCTGCTGTCTTTCAAAGGACGCAGGTCGAGGATGCATTCGTGGGCCACCAGGCCGTTGCTGCCGGTATAGAGCACTGGATAGTGTTCTTCCAGGCGGCGCGAAATGTAGTTGGCATTGAGGATGGCCAGCTGCGAAGCGCGCTTGAGACCGGCACCGCCCATCATGCGGATGTACATCCAGGTGATCGGCAGGATGCTGGCGCTGCCGAAGGGGGCGGCACAGACCGCGCCTTTCTTGTTTTCCAGCGCAGCATGGCCAGGCAGGAAAGGCGCCAGGTGCGATTTGACGCCGATTGGGCCGACACCAGGACCGCCACCGCCGTGGGGAATGCAGAAAGTCTTGTGCAGGTTCAGGTGGGACACGTCGCCACCGAACTTGCCCGGTGCGCAGAGGCCGACCATGGCGTTCATGTTGGCGCCGTCGATGTACACCTGGCCGCCGTTGTCATGAATGATGCCGCAGATTTCGCGGATGCCTTCTTCGAACACGCCGTGGGTCGACGGGTAGGTGATCATCAGTGCGGCGAGGTGCTCGCGGTGCTCGATGGCCTTGGCTCGCAGGTCCTCGATATCCACGTTGCCCCGAGCGTCGCAGGCGGTGACCACCACGCGCATGCCGGCCATGTTGGCGGTGGCCGGGTTGGTGCCGTGGGCCGACGATGGAATCAGGCAGATGTCGCGACGGTCATCGCCACGGCTC
This sequence comes from Pseudomonas sp. E1BtOHC1, assembly GCF_058744285.1. Classification (NCBI taxonomy): domain Bacteria; kingdom Pseudomonadati; phylum Pseudomonadota; class Gammaproteobacteria; order Pseudomonadales; family Pseudomonadaceae; genus Pseudomonas; species Pseudomonas sp. E1BtOHC1. Next base: position 6,245,930 of record NZ_CP196023.1, on the reverse strand, counting down.
TGGTGATAGGCACGAATGGCCAGCAGACCGGCGTACTCGCCCTGGGAGCCGGCGTTGGGCTGCAGGGAGACGGCGTCGTAGCCGGTCGCGGCGCAGAGCATCGCTTCCAGCTCGGTGGTCAGTTGCTGGTAGCCGGCGCTTTGCTCGGCCGGGGCGAAGGGGTGCAGCGCACCGAACTCGGCCCAGGTGATCGGGATCATTTCGCTGGCGGCGTTGAGCTTCATGGTGCAGGAGCCCAGCGGGATCATGGTGCGATCCAGGGCCAGGTCCTTGTCCGCCAATTTGCGCAGGTAGCGCATCAGCTCGGTTTCCGAGTGATAGCGGTTGAACACCGGGTGGCTGAGGATCGCCGACTGACGCACCAGGGCGGCGGGAATGCTGCTGGTGACCGAAGCCGCCAGTGCGGCGAAGTCCGGCGCGGCCTTGCCTTCGCCCAGCAGGTTCCACAAGCCTTCAACGTCGGCCTGGGTGGTGGTTTCGTCCAGGGACAGGCCCAGGCGCTCGGCGTCGATGACCCGCAGGTTGATACCCTGGGCGCGAGCCTTGTCGTGCAGCGCGGCGGTGCGGGCACCGGTATGCAAGCTCAAGGTGTCGAAGAAGTTGTCCTGCTCCACGGCCAGACCCAGGTCGCCCAGGCCTTTGGCCAGGATCGCGGTCAGTTGGTGGATGCGCTGGGCAATCTGGATCAGGCCTTTGGGGCCGTGGTACACGGCGTACATGCTGGCGATGTTGGCCAGCAGTACCTGGGCGGTGCAGATGTTGCTGGTGGCTTTCTCACGGCGGATATGCTGCTCGCGGGTCTGCATGGCCAGGCGCAGGGCCGGCTTGCCGAAACGGTCTACCGAGACACCGACCAGACGGCCCGGCATGTCGCGCTTGAAGGCATCGCGAGTCGAGAAGTAAGCCGCATGCGGACCACCGAAGCCCAGCGGTACACCGAAGCGCTGGGCGCTGCCGATGGCCACGTCGGCACCGAACTCACCTGGCGGGGTCAGCAGGGTCAGGGCCAGCAGATCCGCGGCCACGGCCACCAGGGCGTTGGCGGTGTGGAAGCGCTCGGCCAGTTCGCGGTAGTCGAACAGGTCACCGTTGCTCGCCGGGTATTGCAGCAGGGCACCGAAGAACGGGCTGACATCGGTCAGTTTGCGCTCATCGCCCACCACCACGTTGATCCCCAGGGGCTCGGCACGAGTGCGCAGTACGTCCAGGGTTTGCGGGTGGCAATGCACGGAAGCGAAGAAGGCGTGGCTGCCCTTGTTCTTGCTCAGGCGCTTGCAGAAGGTCATGGCCTCGGCGGCGGCAGTGCCTTCGTCCAGCAGCGAAGCATTGGCGATGGGCAGACCGGTCAGGTCGCTGATCAGGGTCTGGAAGTTCAGCAGGGCTTCCAGGCGACCTTGGGAGATTTCTGGCTGGTAGGGGGTGTAGGCGGTGTACCAGGCCGGGTTTTCCAGCAGGTTGCGCAGGATCGGCGAAGGCGTGTGACAGCTGTAGTAGCCCTGGCCGATGTAGGTCTTGAACAACTTGTTCTTGTTGGCGATGGCCTTGATCGAGGCCAGGGCCTCGGCTTCGCTCTGGCCATGGCCCAGGTCCAGTACGCTGGTGCCCTTGATGCTTTCGGGAATCACGCTGGCGCTCAGGGCTTCCAGGGAGTCGAAGCCCAGGCTGTTGAGCATGGCTTGCTCATCGCCCTGGCGCGGACCGATGTGGCGCGCGATGAATTCGTTGGCGGTAGTCAGGTTGACGGTCATGACGGGCTCCTCAGGCTTCGGCGCTGGCTTTGATCAGGCGGTCGTAGGCGTCCTGATCCAGCAGTTGGCCGACAGCGGCGGCATCCGCGGGAATGAAGCGGAAGAACCAGCCTTCGCCCAGCGGATCTTCGTTGACCAGTTCCGGGCTGTCTTCCAGGGCCGGGTTAGTGGCGACCACTTCCCCGTCCAGGGGCATGTACACACCGCTGGCGGCCTTCACCGATTCCACGGTGGCGGCTTCGGCGCCCTTGTCGTAGCTCTGCAGCTCCGGCAGTTGCACAAACACCACATCACCCAGGGCGTTCTGGGCGAAAGCCGTGATGCCGACGGTGACACTGCCATCCGCTTCGCTACGCAGCCATTCGTGATCTTCAGTAAAACGCAACTCGCTCATGGAAACTCCTCAAGGGCCAGACTCGTCTGGTGGACGCGATTGAATGCTCGTGCAGGGCCGAGCCGAATGGCAATGTCCATAGCAAGAACACGGCCAATATTGATTTGTTCTTTTAAGATCAATGATTTGAGCGTTTTATCGAAAAGCCTGAAGGGCTTGCTTGTAGCGAAATCGCTACATCTGGCCCTGTAGAAAAAAGGCTTTGAGGATCAAAGCCTTGCACGGCAGCGATTACAAGGATGTGTAGCGAAATCGTTCCGCTGTAGCGCTTTCAGTACAGTTGCAGGTCGCTTCTAGAACGGTAGACGCGGCGGGGAGGTAGGAGCTGGCTTGCCAGCGAAAGCGCCCTTAAGAGCGACACAGGGCTTGAGGGCCTCTTCGCCGGCGAGCCGGCTCCTACGGATGAGGGGGCAGGTCAGGCCTTGCCGGGGATGCCGTACTTGCGCAGGCGATGGGCGATGGCCGTGTGGGAGGTTTGCAGGCGGTTGGCCAGTTGCCGGGTCGAGGGGTAGTTGACGTAGAGGGTTTCCAACAATTCCTTCTCGAAGGCTTCCACTGCCTGTTCCAGGCTCTCGACTTCGGCATCGTTCTGCCGTGCCACCGAGGTGCCGGCGATGTCCAGATCACCGATGTCCACCAGATTGCTTTCGCAAATGGCCGCCGCCCGGAAGATCACGTTCTGCAATTGCCGTACGTTGCCCGGCCAACGGTTGCCCAGCAGGGCGGGGTAGGTGCCCGGGGTCAGGCGACACACTGGGCGCTGGATCTGCGCGCAGGCCTGCTGCATGAAGTAGCGGGCCAGCAGCAGGATGTCCTGGCCGCGTTCGCGCAGCGGCGGCACTTCGACATTCAATACGTTGAGGCGATAGAACAGGTCTTCGCGGAAGCTGCCTTCGCCGACCATCTTTTCCAGGTCACGATGGGTAGCGCTGAGGATGCGCACATTGACCTTGATCTCGCGATCGCCACCGACCCGACGAAAGCTGCCGTCGTTGAGAAAACGCAGCAGCTTGGCCTGCAGGTAAGGCGACATCTCGCCGATTTCATCGAGAAACACCGTGCCCTGGTTGGCCAGCTCCATCAGCCCCGGCTTGCCGCCGCGCTGGGCCCCGGTAAAGGCCCCGGGGGCGTAGCCGAACAGTTCACTCTCGGCGAGGTTTTCCGGCAGCGCCGCGCAGTTCAGGGCCAGGAAGGGCGCGCTGTGCCGGGTGCTGATGGCGTGGCAGGCACGAGCCACCAGCTCTTTGCCGGTGCCGGTTTCCCCCTGGATCAACAGCGGTGCATCCAGGGCCGCGACCCGTTGGGCCCGAGCCTTGAGCGTGCGAATTGCCGGGGATTCGCCGAGCAGCGCATCGAAGCCTTCGGCATGATCGTGGTGCAGGGCCGAGAGTCGCTCACCGATGCGGTTGGGTTGATACAGGGTCAGCAGCGCGCCGGCGTCGGTAATGGGGGTGGCGTCCAGCAGCAGTGTCTGTCCGTTGACCATGATTTCCCGCAGCGGCAGGCGAAAGCCGTTTTCCAGCAGGGCCTCCAGCAGCGCGGCATCGGCAAACAGTTCGGCGACGCTTTCTCCCGCCGGTTCACGGCCATACAGGGCAATCAGCGCCGGGTTGGCCAGCAATACCTTGCCGGCGCTGTCCAGGGCCAGCACCGGATCGGTCATGGCCGCCAGCAAGGCGTCCAACTGCAAGTGGCGACGCTGGCCGGGCAGGATGTCGACCACCGTTACCGCCTGCACGCCCTGTACGTTGAACAGCGCATCGCGCAACTCTTCCAGTACCTGGGGGCTCAGGGTCGGGGCGTCGATATAGACGTTGGGCGGCACCATTTCCACCGCATCCAGGTTGAGATTGCGTCCGCCCAGCAGGGCCAGGACTTCCTGGGTAATGCCGACGCGGTCGATGAAGCTGACGTGGATACGCATGGGGAGGCAGAGGCTTCTGGAACACTGAAGGGCGCCAGTATGCCTTGGGCGATGGCCTTAGTCGAAATCGGTGGGGCTGTTGTAGGAGCCGGCCTGACGGCGAAGGCGGACCAGATCCCCAGGCATGGCGCTGGTCATTTCGCCGGCAAGCTGGCTCCTACAGAAGGGGGGAGGTCATGCCAGGTGTTCGGGGTTTATCGGGTCGCCGGGCTTGACGTTCAGTTGCTTGCGTACGTCTTCGAACATCTCGTCGTAGTACTTGTGCATGGAGGCAATACTGGCGCTCTTGGGCAAGCCGTACTGTTGGGCGATGCGGGTCGCGTGACGGGCGAAGTCAAAGGCCAGGTCCTTGGCCAGGAAGAACTGCTCTTTCAAGGATTTGTCTTCAATGGTGCCGTGCAGGGTGAACAGCATGCCATGACCCTCCTTGGGGTCCTGGGCCAGTTCGTAGTCGATGCACAGGTTGTAGCTGAAGTCGTCCTTGCTCAGCGCATGGCGCTCTATATGCAGGTGACCGGGCTCAAACATGGCCATAGGCGTCTCTCCTCCAGGGCTTTGAATGAGGGCAGGCACCGGGCCCGCCCCGTGTTCTCACAGCAAGCGTCTTACAGGTAGCTGATGCCGGTTTTTGCCGTGCTGATGCGGGTGCCGGCCTTGCCCTGGACGATCGCTTCGATGTCCGAGAGTGAACCGATCACCGCGACTTTGCCAGTGTGCCGGGCAAATTCGCAGGCGGCCTGGACCTTCGGTCCCATGGAGCCGGCGGCAAAGCCCAGCTTCTCCAATTCATCCGGATGGGCCTGGGCAATGGCCTTCTGGGTGGGTTTTCCGAAGTCGATGAATGCTGCGTTGACGTCGGTGGCGATCACCAGCAAATCGGCTTCGAGTTGCTCGGCCAGCAGCGCAGAACACAGGTCCTTGTCGATCACCGCCTCGATGCCCTTGAGCTTGCCGTCCTCGCCGTACATCGTCGGAATGCCGCCACCGCCGGCGCAGATCACGATGCTGCTTTTTTCCAGCAGCCACTTGATCGGGCGGATTTCGAAAATGCGCTTGGGCTTGGGACTGGCCACCACTCGACGGTACTTGTCGCCGTCCGGGGCAATGGCCCAGCCTTTTTCCTTGGCCAGCTTCTCGGCTTCTTCCTGGCTGTAGACCGGGCCGATGGGCTTGGTCGGGTTCTTGAAGGCCGGGTCCTTGGCGTCCACTTCCACCTGGGTCAGCAAGGTGGCAAAGGGCACCTCGAAGTCCAGCAGGTTGCCCAGTTCCTGTTCGATGATGTAGCCGATCATGCCTTCGGTCTCGGCGCCGAGCACGTCCAGCGGGTAGGGCGAAACCTGGGTATAGGCGGCTGCCTGCAACGACAGCAGGCCCACTTGTGGGCCATTGCCGTGAGCGATCACCAACTGGTTGCCGGGATGGATCTTGGCGATCTGTTCAGTGGCGATGCGGATGTTGGCGCGTTGGTTGTCCGCAGTCATGGGTTCACCACGGCGGAGCAGGGCGTTACCGCCCAGTGCAACGACGATACGCATAATGCAGTCCTTCTAGAGGCTCTGTAGGAGCCGGCTTGCCGGCGAACAGCAGTTCGCTGGCAAGTCAGCCCCGGCAGGGGGAGGCGAGTTAGAGGTCGGCCAGGGTCGAAACCAGGATCGCCTTGATGGTGTGCATGCGGTTCTCCGCTTGCTCGAAGGCGATGCAGGCCGGGGACTCAAACACGTCGTCGGTGACTTCGATGCCGTTGGCCAGATGCGGATACTGCTCGGCGATCTGTTTGCCCACCTTGGTGTCGCTGTTGTGGAAGGCCGGCAGGCAGTGCATGAACTTGGTCCGAGGGTTGCCGGTGGCTTTCATCAGTTGGGTGTTGACCTGATACGGCAGCAGTTGCTCGATGCGCTCGGCCCAGGCTTCCACCGGTTCGCCCATGGAGACCCAGACGTCGGTGTGGATGAAGTCCACGCCTTTGACTGCGGCCTTCGGATCTTCGGTGAGGGTGATGCGGGCACCGCTTTCTTCGGCGTATTGCTTGCAGCGCTGCACCAGGTCGTCATGGGGCCATAGGGCCTTGGGCGCGCAGATGCGCACGTCCATGCCGAGCTTGGCGCCCACCAGCAGCAGCGAGTTGCCCATGTTGTTGCGGGCGTCCCCCAGGTAGGCGTAGCTGATCTCGTGGATCGGCTTGTCGGCGTGTTCACGCATGGTCAGCACGTCGGCGATCATCTGGGTTGGGTGGTATTCGTCGGTCAGGCCGTTGAACACCGGAACCCCGGCGAACTTCGCCAGTTCTTCGACGATTTCCTGCTTGAAGCCGCGGTACTCGATGGCGTCGTACATGCGCCCCAGCACTCGGGCGGTGTCCTTCATGCTTTCCTTGTGGCCGATCTGCGACGAGTTGGGGTCGATGTAAGTGACGTTGGCGCCCTGGTCATAGGCGGCCACTTCGAAGGCGCAGCGGGTACGGGTGGAGGTCTTTTCGAAGATCAGCGCGATGTTGTTGCCCTTGAGGTGCTGCTGCTCGGTGCCGGTGTACTTGGCGCGCTTGAGGTCGCGGGACAGGTCCAGCAGGTAGCGCAGTTCGCGTGGGGTGTGGTGTTCCAGGCTCAGCAGGTTACGGTTGTGGATGTTGAACGCCATGATTATTTTCCTCGGATTCGGTAATCGGTCCGACCGGCGCCGGGTAGGCGCGGTCGGAGAGCGTGTCGTCTAAAGGCTTAGTAGTCGATCGGATCGCGAATGATCGGGCAGGTCATGCAGTGGCCGCCGCCGCGGCCCCGGCCCAGTTCGCCGGCGCTGATGGTGATGACCTCGACCCCAGCCTTGCGCAGTAGGGTATTGGTGTAGGTGTTGCGGTCGTAGCCGATGACCACGCCCGGTTCCACGGCCACCACGTTGTTGCCGTCGTCCCATTGCTCGCGTTCGGCGGCGAAGCTGTTGCCGCCGGTTTCCACCACGCGCAGGGCCTTGAGGTTGAGGGCCTTGGCCACGGTATCGAGGAAGCTGGCTTCTTCGCGGCGCACATCGATGCCGCCCGGTTTGCTTTCGTCAGGGCGCAGGCTGAAGGCGACGATCTGACTCACCACTTCCGGGAAGATCGTGACCAGATCGCGGTCGCAGAAGCTGAATACGGTATCCAGGTGCATGGCCGCGCGGGACTTCGGCAGGCCGGCGACGATCACACGCTCCACGGCCTTGTGCTTGAACAGGTTCAGTGCCAGTTGACCGATGGCCTGGCGCGACGAGCGTTCACCCATGCCGATCAGGACCACGCCATTGCCGATAGGCATCACGTCGCCGCCTTCCAGGGTGGCATTGCCGTGCTCCTGATCCGGGTCGCCGTACCAGATCTGGAAGTCGGCGTTGGTGAACTCGGGGTGGAATTTGTAGATGGCGGTGGTCAGCAGGGTTTCCTGACGTCGCGCCGGCCAGTACATCGGGTTCAGGGTCACGCCGCCATAAATCCAGCAAGTGGTGTCGCGGGTGAACTGAGTATTGGGCAGCGGCGGCAGGATGAAGCTGGAGTGGCCGAGGAAGTCGCGGAACATCTCGATGGTCTTGCCGCCGAAGCTGCTGGGCAGGTCGTCGGCTGAGACGCCGCCGATGAGGAATTCGGCAACCTTGCGTGGCTCCAGGCTGCGCAGCCACGAGCCGACTTCGTTGACCAGGCCCAGGCCCACCTGATTGGCGGTGATCTTGCGCTCCAGGATCCAGTCCAGGGCTTCGGGGATGGCAACGATGTCGGTCAGCAGGTTGTGCATTTCCAGCACATCAATGTCCCGCTCGCGCATCTTGGTGACGAAGTCGAAATGGTCGCGTTTGGCCTGGGCCACCCACAGCACATCATCGAACAGCAGTTCGTCGCAGTTGTTCGGGGTCAGCCGCTGGTGGGCCAGGCCTGGGGAGCAAACCATGACTTTGCGCAGTTTACCGGCTTCGGAATGGACGCCGTACTTAACTTTTTCCGTGGTCATTACTGTGATCCTCCAGAGACAAAACAATCAGGGGTGTTGCTTGAAAGGCGGTGTTACAGGGTCAGGAAGCCGTCGTAGAGACCGTAGGCCGCCACCAGGGCGCCTATGACCACTGCGGCAAAAATCAGCTTCTCGACGTTGGTGAAAATCGGTTTGTGCAGTTCCATCTTGGCCTTGGCGAAGAGCACCACGCCGGGGGCATAGAGCAGGGCTGACAGCAGCAGGTACTTGACCCCGCCGGCGTACAGCAGCCAGATCGCGTAGAGCAGGGCGATGCCGCCGATGATCAGGTCCTTCTTGCGTTCGGCCAGGGCCTGTTCGTAGCTTTCGCCGCGCACTGCCAGCAGGACCGCGTAGGCCGCCGACCACAGGTAGGGCACCAGGATCATCGAGGTGGCGAGATAGATCAGCGACAGGTAGGTGCTGGCCGAGAACAGGGTGATGACCAGGAAGATCTGCACCATGGCATTGGTCAGCCACAGGGCGTTGGCCGGTACGTGGTTGGCGTTTTCCCGGCGCAGGAACTCCGGCATGGTGTGGTCCTTGGCTGCGGCGAACATGATCTCCGCACACAGCAGTACCCACGACAGCAGCGCCCCCAGCAGCGAGATGATCAGGCCGACGCTGATCAGCACCGCGCCCCAGTGGCCCACCACATGTTCCAGTACCGCCGCCATGGAGGGGTTCTGCAGCTTGGCCAGTTCCGGCTGGGTCATGATCCCCAGGGACAGCACGTTCACCAGCACCAGGAACAGCAGTACGGTGATGAAGCCAATGACGGTGGCCTTGCCCACGTCCGAGCGTTTTTCCGCCCGAGAGGAGAAAATGCTCGCGCCCTCGATGCCGATGAACACCCAGACGGTGACCAGCATCATGTTGCGCACCTGGTTCATCACGCTGCCCAGGTCCGGGTTCTTCACCCCCCAGATATCAGCGGTGAAGATATCCAGCTTGAAGGCGAACAGCGCGATCAGCACGAACAGCAGCAGCGGCACCACTTTGGCAACCGTGGTCACCAGGTTGATGAAGGCGGCTTCCTTGATCCCGCGCAGTACCAGAAAGTGCACGGCCCAGAGCAGGATCGAGGCACCGATCACCGCGGCCGGGGTGTTGCCCTCGCCGAAGATCGGGAAAAAATAACCCAGGGTGCTGAACAGCAGGACGAAGTAGCCGACGTTGCCCAGCCAGGCGCTGATCCAGTAGCCCCAGGCCGAAGAAAAGCCCATGTAGTCGCCGAATCCGGCCTTGGCGTAGGCATATACACCACCGTCCAGATCAGGTTTGCGATTGGCCAGGGTCTGGAAGACAAATGCCAGGGTCAACATGCCGACAGCGGTAATTGCCCAACCAATAAGAACTGCACCGACATCGGCACTGGCTGCCATGTTTTGCGGTAAGGAAAAGATCCCGCCGCCAATCATGGAACCCACTACCAGGGCGACTAAGGCGCCCAGTCTTAGTTTACCGGGGGATTCAGACATTGCATGACTCCAATGCAGGAGAAGAGAGACGTCAGAGTAAATCTGCTTGCAATCCGAACAGCTGACTTAGATCAGTTCATCGCTGCATTCCGTTGTGAATGAATGACTTAAGATTTATTGCGAGAGGTAGAATGCTGCCCTGAGAGGGCCATTCCAGAGGCTTTTTGATCTCCTGATCAATAGGGATTCTCATTGCCAGCGACGTTTGAAGCTAGACCGTTTTGAAGAATGTGCAAATCTTCACGCGTGTTCGATTAATCACTTGGTAGTGATGGCACTTAGTACATTTACATAACAAAACAGTCGGTTATTCAGTGCCTTCTGCAGGGTATCTAAAGCCTGTGCGGATAAAGGATGATTAATTGACTGTTACTGTTAGACGCACATTTGTAGACGTTATTTAATAAACTGTAGGTTTATCGCCAGATCGACTCACTGAGGCAGAGGTAGGAATGACACAACCGGCGCAGAAGCTTCAACTCGGTGCACTGATCGCTCTAGTCGTGGGCTCGATGATTGGCGGTGGGATTTTTTCCCTGCCACAGAACATGGCCGCCCGTGCCGATGCCGGTGCGGTGCTGATCGGCTGGGGGATCACTGCGGTGGGCATGCTGACCCTGGCGTTCGTTTTCCAGACCCTGGCCAACCGCAAGCCGGAGCTGGATTCCGGAGTCTATGCCTATGCCAAGGCGGGGTTCGGCGACTACATGGGCTTCTCGTCCGCCTGGGGCTACTGGATCAGTGCCTGGCTGGGCAACGTCGGCTACTTCGTCCTGCTGTTCAGCACCCTGGGCTATTTCTTCCCGGTGTTCGGCCAGGGCAATACCCCGGTGGCCATCGGTTGTGCGTCATTGCTGCTGTGGGCCGTGCATTTTCTGGTGCTGCGCGGGATCAAGGAGGCGGCGTTCATCAACCAATTGACCACGGTGGCGAAGATTGTGCCGCTGGTGATGTTCATCGTCATTGCTGCCGTGGCGTTCAAAGCCGACATCTTCACCCGCGATATCTGGGGACGCAGCAATCCGAATTTTGGCGGGGTGATGGATCAGGTGCGCAACATGATGCTGGTCACGGTGTTCGTGTTCATCGGCATCGAGGGCGCCAGCGTGTATTCGGCTCGGGCGCAGAAGCGCGCGGATGTCGGGCGGGCCACGGTGATCGGCTTCCTCGGAGTGCTGGCGTTGCTGGTGCTGGTGAACGTGCTGTCTCTGGGGATCATGAGCCAGCCGGAATTGGCCACGCTGCAGAACCCCTCCCTGGCGGCGGTGCTGGAACACATCGTCGGCCCCTGGGGCGCCTTGCTGATCAGCATCGGCCTGGCGATTTCCCTGTTGGGGGCGCTGTTGTCCTGGGCCCTGCTGTGCGCGGAGATTCTCTATGCGACGGCCCGGGACCGGACCATGCCGGCTTTCCTGAAGAAGGAGAACGCCAACCATGTGCCGGTCAATGCCCTGTGGCTGACCAACGTGATGATCCAGATCTTCCTGTTGATCACCCTGTTTTCCGCGGGCACCTATACCAGCCTGATCTATTTGGCATCGTCGATGATCCTGGTGCCCTACCTGTGGTCGGCGGCCTACGCGGTGTTGCTCAGCGGCCGTGGGGAAACCTACGAGCAAGCCTCTCGGGAGCGGATGAAGGACCTGTTCGTCGCCGTCGTGGCCCTGAGCTACGCCATCTGGCTGCTGTACGCCGGCGGCTTGAAGTACCTGCTGCTGTCGGCCCTGTTGTATGCGCCCGGGGTGATTCTGTTCGCCAAGGCCAAGCGCGAGCAGGGCGAGCCGTTGTTCACGGCGCTGGAGAAGCTGATCTTCACGGCGGTGCTCATGGGGGCGTCGCTGGCGGCTTACGGGCTGTACAGCGGCTTGCTGAAGTTGTGATTCAACAGTCGCGGTATCGATAATCTGTGGTGATCGGCAGCGCCTCTGACCGATGTCGCGAGGTCAGAGGCCTGCTGGGTGTTACACCCGGAACTGATCCATCAGTTTCATCTGCTGAGTCGCCAGGGCGTTCAGTTGGCTGCTCACCTGAGCCGATTCGCTGGCCTGTTCGGTGAGGGTTTCGGTCACGCTGCGGATCGCCGAGACGTTGCGGTTGACCTCTTCGGCCACCGCGCTCTGTTGCTCGGCGGCGCTGGCGATCTGCAGGTTCATGTCGCTGATTACGGTGACCGCGTCGCTGATCTTGCCCAGGGCCTGGACCGCCTGCTGGATCTGTCCGGCGTTGTTCTGCGCCTGGCTCTGGCTGGCGTGCATGGTGGTCACCACGTCACGGGTGCCGCTCTGGATGCGTTCGATCACCACGCGAATTTCTTCCACCGAGTCCTGGGTGCGCTTGGCCAGGTTGCGCACTTCATCGGCCACCACCGCAAAGCCGCGACCGCTTTCGCCGGCACGGGCCGCTTCGATGGCCGCATTGAGGGCCAGCAAGTTGGTTTGCTCGGCGATGCTGCGGATCACTTCCAGCACCGAACCGATCTGCTCGCTGCTCACCGCCAGGGCTTCGACTTCACCCACCGCCTTGCTCACCTCGTCGGCCAGCAGGCTGATATCCCGGGTGCTGCGTTCGATGATGGTCATGCCTTCCTTGGCCGACTGGTCGGCGCCACGGGCGGCCTGCGCGGCATTGGAGGCACTGTTGGCGACATCGTGGGCGGTGGCGCTCATTTCGTTGGACGCGGTGGCCACCTGGTCGATCTCGCGGAACTGCACTTGCATGCCTTCGCTGGTCTGGCGGGCGATTTCCGAAGACTGGTCGGCGGTGCCGCGGGCCTCGGTGATGCTTTGCTTGATCTGGGCAATGGTCGGTTGCAGCTTGTCGAGGAAGCGGTTGAACCAACTCACCAACTCGCCCAGTTCATCTTTCTTGCTGTAGTTCAGGCGCTGGGTCAGGTCGCCGTCGCCGCTGGCGATGGCCTTGAGCATCTCGGCTACGCTGTTGATCGGCCGGGTCACGCCGGAAGCGCTGAGCCACATCAGCAGCAGGCCCAGCAGGCCGGCACCGACGGCGACCAGCAGGGTCTTCAGGGTGCCGCTGGTCTGGGCTTGATCCAGCAGGGTCTGCAGTTTGACCGAGTCCGCCAGCAGCACCTGTTGTGGTAGGTCGATGGTCACGCCCCAGGCCTTGGCATCGGCAATCGGACTGAAGGGATAGACCGCGCGGATCAAGTCGCCTTGCTGCAGGACTTTCGATTGGCTGCCGGCGAGCGTCGCGAGGATGTCCTTGCCCTGGGCACCAAAGGTTTCATTGATGTTCTTGCCGACCTGGCCGGCATCAGCGCCGACAGCGGCCAGCAGCCCACTGCCGGCCAGGATCATCATGTGCCCGGCCCCGTCGAACAGGTCCCGCTGGGCCTCGACAGCGGCGGCTTGCAGGGCGTCCAGGGCGATGTCGACGCCAATCACGCCCAGCACCTTGCCGTCCACCAGCAGTGGCAGGGAGATGGTGGTCATCAGCACTTGCTTCTTGTCCTGGCCGATGGTGTCGGCATAGGGATCGAGCAGGCAGATGCGTCGGCTGTCCCGGGGGCAGGTGTACCAGATGTTGTAGGGCGTGCCGCTGAGGTTGAGGGTGGTCTTGGTCATGTCCTCCTCAGCCATCACGGTATTGAGTTGCTGGCCGCCGGCGCGACTCCAGTAGGTGGCGAAACGTCCGCGTTCGTTGGAGGCGCGGGTGGCGTCGTTGGCGAACTCGCTGTCCTTGCCGTCCAGGGCGTTGGGCTCGTAGGCGAGCCAGATGCCGAGCACCTTGGGGTTGCGCTCGAAGGCGGTTTTCAGGCTGCGGTTGAGTTCTTCACGCAGGGCCGGGGCATCCAGGCCGCGCTTGTTGGCCAGGTCTCGCAGGTCCCGGACTTGATCCGCCAGGGCGGTGATCACCAGCTGGCTTTCGCCGAAGGTTTTCTGAATGCGCGCGGCTTGTTCGGCTGCCTTGGCCTGCAGCAGGTCCTCGACTCCGGCTGTCAGCATCCGCGTGCTGGACGTGTTCACCAGTTGGTTGTTCTGCTGGCTCTGATAGAGGTTCATGCCGACGATCAGCGCCACCACGCCCAACAGGCACAGTCCGGACAACAGCACGATTTTCAGGCGGATGGAGAGAGAGTCGAACATGGGGCGATCTCGCGAAAGGACGGATGGAAAGCACGGAATCGGCTGATTCCGGTCGCCAAGTCCATTCAGCGCCATGTCCGGAACATCGGCTTGGCCTGCTTTTGCGTGAGTTTTAGCCGACGAACGGTAGGGCGCAGGCCTTCGTCGTGCAGGCGCCGGCTTGCCGGCGAAGAGGGCCGCCAAGTTGATGCATATTCTCAGGTGGCTTTCGCCGGCAAGCCGGCTGCTACAGGGGCGGGGGGCAGGTTTGCGGCAAGGCTTCGGGGCGCGACCAGATCCACAGGTTGCCCAGGGTCATGCCGGCGATGGCGGCGTACATCGTCCAGTGATGGTTGAGCAGGGTCAGCATCAGGCCGGCACACAGCAGCATGCTGAGGGTGGCGCTGATTTTGGCCTTGCGGCTGACAATCCGGCCGTTGCGCCAGTTGCTCAGGATCGGGCCGAACAGCCGGTGGCTCTCCATCCAGGCACTCAGGCGTGGCGAACTCTTGGTAGCGGCCCAGGCGGCCAGGAGGATGAATTCGGTGGTGGGCAGACCCGGTACGACGATGGCGATCAGGCCGATAGCCAGGCTGATGTAAGCCAGCGCGCCAAACAGCAGGCGGGATATTTTCGACGAGGAGGGGCGAGTGGGGGTCATGGCTTCGATGATGAGGTAACGCGCCGTACGGCTCAATCCGGGAATGGCAGTGGCCGACAAAATACCGCTGCAGGCAGGGGGCACGCCTGGCGCGCCACCTGCTCGCAACTACAGGAGGTCAGGCCGGTTGTGCAGCGCTGGAGTAAGCCTGTTCCAGCAGTACGGTGAAGCGGTTGAAGGCATCCAGGGCGCCTTTCTCCGCTGCGGCTTCTTCTTCGGCGGTGAATTCCAGGCCGTCGAGGATGCGGGTGAAGGTCTTCCAGCCTTCGGCACGACCGCCAGCCGGCTCGCCCAGGTGCCGGGCACCGAAGGTTTCGCTCAGGCCCAGGCCCACGGCGCGCTTGATCAGGAATGCGGCGCCGAGCTTGGAGCCTTCGGAGACGAAGATCCAGCCCAGGGCTTCGGCCTTGCTCGGGTTGCGCACTGCGCCGGCTACCGGTGCCGGGACCTCGGTGTCCAGGTCTGCCAGGTCGGCCTTGGCCGCTTCGGCGCGGCAGCGCTCGGCCAGATCGGGGACGATCTTGATCAGCTCGGCATCGTTGTACAGCTCCACCAGCTCCGACTGGAACAGGTACTGGGCTACCACGAAGCGAGCGAAGGCACCCTGGGTTTCAAACGGTGCGTGGGCCTTGACCAGGGCGTCGAGCTTGGAATGGGGCTCGTGGGTGATCTGGTTCAGACGCTGGGAGCGCAGATGATGACGCTGGGAGGAATCCTGGGAGGTCATGCAGATGTCCTTGAGAATGAGAGGCACTTAGTGACTAGACGAACAAGAAGACGCGACACAGTAAAAAATCCTCACTGCCCTGGATGAAAAAGAGCAGTGAGGCGGTTTGGCGTCAGATATCCCACACCAGGTTGACCGAGAAGTTGCGGCCGGGCTGGGTCAGGCGGTCGAGGTTGGCGGGTGCGGTCTGCCCGGCTTCACCGACACTGTCGTAGCCGCGCACGTCATCCCAGTTCCAGTATTTCTTGTCGGTCAGGTTGTACAGGCCGGCGTTCACGGTCAGGTCGTCGGTGACCTTGTAGAAACCGCTGAGGTCGAGGATGCCGTAGCCCGGTGTCTTGAACTGGCCGCTGGTGGTGCGGCCATCCGGGGCCTTGAAGGTGCTGTTGTCGACCCGGTCCTTGCGTTTGACCAGGGTCCAGCTCAGCAGCGCGCCATAGTTGTCCTGGTCGTAGCCGAGGCCAAACACGCCCTTGAGCGGGTTGACGCTGTTGATCGGCTCGCCGTTGTCATTGTTGCGACCGTAGGCGTAGGCCAGCGAGCCGATGCTGTACAGGCCCTGTGGTGCACCGAAGGCATCGAGGTTGAGACGGCCCCTGGCTTCGGCGCCCTTGATGGTGGCGTGTTTGATGTTGTTGCTCTGGATCACCGATTGCAGTGCGCCGGCGGTGATGGCGTCTTCGTTGATGAAGTCGCGGTACTGGTTGTAGAACACCGAGACATCGAAGGAGCCGGCGTCGAAATTGCCTCGCAGGCCGGTTTCGTAACCTTTGCTGGTTTCTGGCTTGAGGTTGGAGTTGGGCTCGACGATGTACCCGGTGGTGATGTTTTCAAAGCGGCCGTAGAGCGCCTTGGCCGACGGCGTGCGGAAGCCCTCGGAGTACTGGCCGTAGGCGGTGTAGTGCTCGTCGAAGCTGTAGGTCAGGCCGAACTTGGGCGAAACCCGATGCCAGGTCTTCTTGTCGTCGCTGACCGGAAAGTTGCCGGTGGGGTTGGCGACATTGAGGAACTCCTGCGTCAGTTTCGGCTTGAGCTGGGTGTAGTCGTAGCGCAGGCCAGGGGTGAAGGTCCAGGCGTTCCAGCTGATCTGGTCCTGGGCGAACAGGCTGTAGGTGTTGATGGTCGGGTCCGGGAAGTCGCTGGACTTCTTTACGCTGTCGCCGGCGGAAGGGCTCGGCGCGCCAACCGCGGTGCAGCCGGCACCGACGGCCAGGCAGCTGGCGGTGCCATAGCGCGAGCCTGTGACTTTCTGCTGCTTGAGAGTGGTGCCGTAGGTCAACTGGTGATCGGTTTCACCCAGGGCGAAGGCCTTGTCCAACTGAGCGTCGAACACCCATTGTTTTTCCTGGTACAGGGTTTTCCGCTCGCGCTGCACGTCACGGGCCACCGGGCTGAAAATCGACACCGGGTTATAGCGTTCGGAGGTGGTCTGGTCGGTCTTGGCGATCTGGTAGTTCAGGCTCCACTTGATCCGATCGGCGATGGGCGACTCCAGGGCAAAGCTGTTTTCCAGGCCGAAGCGTTCGCGGCTGATGGTGTCGTTGCCGACGCGCGAGCGATACCAGTTCTGGCCAACACCATTGAGGAACAGGCCGCCCACCGCACTTTTCTGGTTGGTGTCGCGGTCGTCCTTGTACTTCTCGTAGGTCAGGCCCAGGCGTGCGTCGTCCGCATAGTTCCAGCCGAGCTTAGCCAGGACGTTGGTGGTGCGGGCGTCTTCCGGGTTGGCGGCAGTGCGGTTCAGACCGGTGCCGTTGTTGCTGCCATAGGACTCGGTTTCGTGGCCGTCGCGCTGGCTCAGGTGCAACAGGCCGTCGAAATCGCTGGCCCGGCCGGCGACGGTGGCGGATTTCAGCCAGCTTTCGTCCGCCGAGCTGTAGCCGGTCTTCAGGCGCGCACCAAAATCCTGGCCGGGCTTGATGATGTCGTCGGCGTCCAGGGTGTAGTAGCTGACCGCGCCACCGATGGCGCTGCTGCCGTAGAGCACCGAGGCCGGGCCACGGAGGATTTCCACGCGCTTGACGATTTCCGGGTCGACGTAGTTGCGGTTGGTCTTGGCATAAGGGCCGCTGAAGAAGTGATCCGGCACTTCCACGCCGTCCACCTGGGTGAGAATCCGGTCGCTGTCGATACCTCGGATGTTGTAGCCGCTGATACCGGCGCGCTGGCCTGCACCGCCCACCGAAACACCAGGCTCGTAACGCACCAGCTCCTTGATCGTGTTGACGTTCTGGCGGTCGAGTTCTTCCCGGGTCTGCACGCTCACGGTGCTGGGTACCGAGCTGATGTCCTGTTCCTGGCGGGTGGCGCTGATGGTCACTTGCTGCAGGTTCACCACGTTGGCGCCGCTGCGTTTCTCCAGAACGATGCTGTTGTTGCCCAGCTTGCGGTAGCTCAGGTTGGTGCCGCCGAGCAGCCGATCCAGGGCCTTTTCCGGCGGCAGCGAGCCGCGTACGCCGGGGGAGGCAACGCCGGCAGCCAGCTCGGCGGGCAGGCCCACTTGCCAGCCGGTGACTGCGGTAAAGGCATTGAGCGCCGAGACCAGCGGTTGTTGGGCAATGGCGAAGTTGTAGTTGCCCATGCGCTGGCTGGAAGGCGCCGGGGCATCGGCCGCCATGACAGGAGTGGCGTGAGCGCCGGCCAGCAGGATCGCCGCGGTGAGCAGCGACAGGGTGCAGTTCTGCAGGCGGGTACAGGGAACAGAGGATCGGCTGTTGAGGCGAGGGGACATCGAGAGCGCTCCGGGTCGCACGAATCTTATAGGTGCAGATACGCATTCAAAATGCGAATCAGTTGCATTGGCTATAACGAGACGTATGACCCCTGGCTATCGCGTAAAAATAATTATTCTCAGTTGAGAATCACCAGCGCCGGGAATTCCGAGAGCTGCGCCGAGGTGATATGGGCCAGGGAGCGCAACACATCCAGGGGCTGGTCCAGGCGGTAGTTGCCGGTGACGGCAACATTCGCCAGCTGCTCGTTGTTATTGACGATCCAGCCCGGGTAATAACGTCGCAGTTCCGCCAGCACCTGGTTGAGGGGGCAGTTCTCGAACACCAGGCGACCCTCGACCCAGGCCAGGTCCTTGCCGGCATCGAGCTTGGCCGGGTGCTCAAAACCCTGAGGGCCAACGCGTACGCTTTCTCCGGCCTTCAGGCGAATGCGCTGGTCGGCATGGGTCGCCCGCAGGTCGATATCGCCGCGCTGCACCTGGACCTGGGCGACGCCGTCCAGATAGCGCACGGCAAAGGCGGTGTCGCGCACGCTGGCCCGGACCGGACCAGCGTCCAGTTCCAGGGGCAGGCCGAGCGTGGCCGGGATCTCAAAGAAGGCTTCGCCCTGGTACAGCCGGGCCACACGCTGGTGATCGTCGATCTGGCTGGAAAACGCCGAGTTGGTGTTGAGCAGGACCTTCGAGCCGTCTTCCAGTTGCAGGCGCTGGCGTTCACCGACCAGGGTCAGGTGGTCGGCCTGCAGGCGCAGGGGCAGGTTGCTGAAGCTGAACAGCCCCAGCACCAGCACCGCGGCAGTGGCCAGTGGCTTCCAATGAGGGCGCAGGCGGGCCAGGCGTGAAACCTTCGGCGCGGGGGTGGCCAGGGCCTGGGCACAGAGTGCCACTTGGGGGCCGTTCCAGATGGCCTGGGCCTTCTCGAAGGCCTGGGCATTGAGCGGTGAAGCCGCCAGCCACTGGTGAAACTGGCGCACTTGTTCCTCGTTCGGATGTTCCAGCTCGATCAGCCAATCCAGCGCCTGATCCATGGCAAGGGTGCTTGAGTGCGAGCCGGCAGGGTTGGGCGGCTCGGCGCTGTGAAAATCCGTCACGGGTGTTCCTCGGCGGCGTCTGTGCGCAGCTGTTTTTTCAAGAGAGAGCGAAAGCCGGCCAAGGTTAACAAAGGCCTGGGGCTGACGCAGTCATTCTGCTCAGCGGTTGAAACTCACTGGCCGTCGAGACGTTCGGCGACGCCGATGCAGATGGCCATGATCAGTTTCAATTCCTTTTGCACCGTGCTCAGCGAAACCCCGAGCTCATCGGCGATCTCCTGATAGCTGTGGCCGTGCAGGCGGCTGAGGATGAAGATCTGCTGCTGGCGCGGGCTGAGCTGGCCGAGGCTGAGGTTCAGGCGCTCCAGCAATTGTTCGGCGTGGGCGGCGTCTTCGGCGCTGCTGACGGGCGCGGCGACGTTCTCCACCACCTCCGCCGGCACATCTTCCATAAGGGTGCGGCCCTGGATGCGTCGCGCCCGCAGGTGGTCGAGCGCCAGGTTGCGTGCGGTCTGGAACACGAAAGGCTCAAGGTGGGTGATCGGTCGCTCGCTGAGCGCGCGGGTCACTCGCAGATAGGTTTCCTGCAGTAGGTCTTCGGCGGTGCTGTGGTTGTTGACCATCCGCTCCAGCGTTCGCAGCAGAGAAATTCGTTGAGTGAGGAAGACGTGGTTGAAGTGCGATTGACTCACAGCAAGGCCTGATCCATTTTTTGCAGCAGATGATAATGATTGTCATCTACGTCAATGGTCAAGCCTTGTGTGATTTTATCCCCGAGCGGCCAGGTACGCCTGGTAGTCGGGAATCCGGTGTTCGTGGGCCTGGCTCATCAGTGGGCTGCTGAGCAGGTAGTCGGCGCTGCACTCGTTGCAGGCCACGGGAATGTTCCATACCGCCGCCACGCGCAGCAGGGCTTTGATATCCGGATCGTGAGGCTGGGGTTCGAAGGGGTCCCAGAAGAACACCAGCAGGTCGACCCGCTGTTCGGCGATCTGCGCGCCCAACTGCTGATCGCCGCCCAGAGGGCCGCTGATCATGCTTTCCACCGGCAGTCCCAGGCGTTTGCTCAGCAGCAGCCCGGTGGTGCCGGTGGCCAGCAGTTCATGTTCGACCAGTCGTGACTTCTGTCGCTCGGCCCAGTCCAGCAGAAAGACCTTGCAGTGGTCGTGAGCGACCAGGGCGATGCGCTTGCGCGCCGCCATGGTCTTTTGCGTGAAACTGATACCGATCATCGACGAATATCCGTTTTATTCCGCGTTGCACAGGGCCAGGCAGTTATCCAGCATACGGTTGGAGAAGCCCCACTCGTTGTCGTACCAGGCCAGTACCTTGAGCAAGCGACCGCCGCTGACCTTGGTGTGGTTGGCGTCGAAGATCGACGACAGCGGGTTGTGATTGAAGTCGCTGGAGACCAGCGGCAGGGTGTTGTAGCCGAGGATCTTCGAATGCTGGCTGGCACTCTTGAGCAGGGCGTTGACCTCTTCGGCCGTGGTGTCGCGCTTGAGGGTCACGGTCAGGTCCACCAGGGATACGTTGATCACCGGTACCCGTACCGCCATGCCGGTCAGCTTGCCCGCCAGTTCCGGCAGTACCAGGCCGACGGCTTCAGCGGCGCCGGTCTTGCTCGGGATCATGTTCTGGGTGGCCGAGCGGGCGCGATAGGGGTCGCTGTGATAGACGTCGGTGAGGTTCTGGTCGTTGGTGTAGGCGTGGATGGTGGTCATCAGGCCGTTGTCGATCCCCAGCTCGCGATGCAGCACCTGGGCCACCGGGGCCAGGCAGTTGGTGGTGCACGAAGCGTTGGAAATGACCTGGTGCGACTGGCGCAGAATGTCGTGGTTGACCCCATAGACCACGGTGGCGTCGGCGCCTTTGGCCGGGGCCGAGATGATCACTTTGCGCGCGCCGGCAGTAAGATGGGCGGCAGCCTTGGCACGGTCGGTGAACAGGCCGGTGCATTCGAAGACCACGTCGATCTTTTCCGCGGCCCAGGGCAGTTCGGCCGGGTTGCGGATGGCGCTGACGGCGATGCGGTCGCCGTTGACGGTCAGGCTTTCCTGGTCGTGCTGGACTTCGGCGTCGAAAGTGCCGTGGACGGTGTCGTATTTCAGCAGGTGGGCATTGATCGCGCTGTCTCCCAGATCGTTGATGGCGACGATCTGCAGATCCTGACGATAGCCTTGGGTATAGAGTGCGCGCAGGACGTTACGGCCAATACGGCCAAAACCATTGATTGCGATTCGAAGAGTCATGTGCAAACGCCTGTCGTTAAATTTGTTGTTGGAATTACAAGATTATTCGCATAGAAATAGAAAACAAGCCTTTTTAGTGGCAATATTTTGTCTTATCTACAACGAGTGACCTGAATCAACTGGTCCAAATGGTCAGGAAAGTCCTCCGCCGTCCCTGGTTGGCGACGCTTCTGATCAGCATAGACAAACAGGTCGCCACATCCGTTAGCCTGGAGTTCTACACATGCATCCCCGCGTTCTTGAGGTCACCGAACGGCTTATTGCCCGCAGTCGCGCCACTCGCCAGGCCTATCTCGCTTTGATCCGGGGCGCCGCCAGCGACGGCCCGCAGCGGGGCAAGCTGCAGTGTGCGAACTTCGCCCATGGCGTGGCCGGTTGTGGCGCCGACGACAAACACAGCCTGCGGATGATGAACGCGGCCAATGTGGCAATTGTTTCGTCATATAACGACATGTTGTCGGCCCACCAGCCTTACGAACATTTCCCCGAGCAGATCAAGAAAGCCCTGCGGGAGATCGGTTCGGTGGGCCAGTTCGCTGGCGGCACCCCGGCCATGTGCGATGGCGTGACCCAGGGCGAGGCGGGCATGGAACTGAGCCTGCCGAGCCGTGAGGTGATTGCGCTGTCTACCGCAGTGGCGCTGTCCCACAACATGTTCGACGCCGCGCTGATGCTGGGGATCTGCGACAAGATCGTCCCGGGCCTGATGATGGGGGCCCTGCGCTTCGGTCATCTGCCGATGGTCTTCGTTCCGGGCGGGCCGATGGTGTCGGGGATTTCCAACAAGCAGAAGGCCGATGTGCGCCAGCGTTATGCCGAAGGCAAGGCCAGCCGCGAGGAGCTGCTGGAGTCGGAAATGAAGTCCTACCACAGTCCGGGCACCTGCACTTTCTACGGCACCGCCAACACCAACCAGTTGCTGATGGAAGTCATGGGCCTGCACTTGCCGGGCGCCTCGTTCATCAACCCCAACACGCCGTTGCGTGATGCGCTGACTTACGAAGCTGCGCAGCAGGTCACGCGCCTGACCAAGCAGAGCGGCAGCTTCATGCCCATCGGCGAAATCGTCGACGAGCGTTGCTTGGTCAACTCCATCGTTGCCCTGCACGCAACGGGCGGTTCCACCAACCACACTCTGCACATGCCAGCCATCGCCCAGGCGGCAGGTATCCAGTTGACCTGGCAGGACATGGCCGACCTGTCCGAGGTGGTGCCGACCCTGTCCCACGTCTATCCCAACGGCAAGGCCGACATCAACCACTTCCAGGCAGCGGGCGGCATGTCGTTCCTGATCCGCGAGCTGCTGGAAGCCGGCCTGCTCCACGAGGACGTCAATACCGTGGCCGGCCCCGGCCTGAGCCGCTACACCCAGGAGCCGTTCCTCGATAACGGCAAACTGGTATGGCGCGACGGCCCGATCGAAAGCCTCGACGAAAACATCCTGCGGCCGGTGGCTCGGGCCTTCTCCCCGGAAGGCGGCTTGCGGGTCATGGAAGGCAACCTCGGCCGCGGGGTGATGAAAGTCTCCGCGGTGGCTCCCGAGCATCAGGTCGTCGAAGCCCCGGCCGTGGTGTTCCAGGACCAGCAGGACCTGGCCGATGCCTTCAAGGCCGGACTGCTGGAGAAAGATTTCGTCGCGGTGATGCGCTTCCAGGGCCCGCGCTCCAACGGCATGCCCGAGCTGCACAAGATGACGCCCTTCCTCGGTGTGCTGCAGGACCGAGGCTTCAAGGTCGCGCTGGTCACCGACGGGCGTATGTCCGGCGCCTCGGGCAAGATCCCGGCGGCGATCCATGTCAGCCCGGAAGCCCAGGTGGGTGGGGCCCTGGCTCGGGTGCTGGATGGCGATATCATTCGTGTGGATGGCGTCAAGGGCACCCTTGAGCTTAAGGTGGACGCCGCAGAATTCGCAGCTCGCGAGCCGGCCAAGGGCCTGTTGGGCAACAACGTCGGTACCGGCCGCGAACTCTTCGCTTTCATGCGCATGGCCTTCAGCTCGGCAGAGCAGGGCGCCAGCGCCTTTACCTCTGCTCTGGAGACGCTTAATTGAAACTGGCCCTGGTCGGTGACATCGGTGGCACCAACGCGCGGTTCGCGTTGTGGAAGGACCAGCAACTGGACGCGATCCAGGTCCACGCAACGGCGGACTATCGCTGCCCGGAAGACGCCATCAAGGCGTACCTGCAAGACCAGGGCCTGGCCCTGGGTTCCATCGGTTCGGTATGCCTGTCGGTGGCCGGTCCGGTCAGCGGCGACGAGTTCCGCTTTACCAACAATCACTGGCGCCTGAGCCGCCAGGCGTTCTGCCAGACCTTGCAGGTGGAGCAGTTGCTGCTGGTCAACGACTTCTCGGCCATGGCCCTGGGCATGACCCGCTTGCAGCCCGATGAGTTTCGTGTGGTCTGCGAAGGAGTCGCCGAACCCTTGCGTCCGGCGGTGGTGATAGGGCCGGGCACTGGCCTCGGGGTGGGCACCCTGCTGAATTTCGGTGACGGCCGCTACATGGCCTTGCCGGGGGAGGGCGGCCATGTCGACCTGCCCTTGAGCAGCCCGCGAGAAACCCAACTGTGGCAGCACATTCACGATGAGATTGGCCATGTCAGCGCCGAGACCGCTCTGAGCGGCAGTGGATTGCCTCGGGTGTACCGGGCGATCTGCGCGGTGGACGGCCATGAGCCGCGCCTCGATACCCCGGAAGCCATCACCGCTGCCGGGCTGGCCGGCGACCCGATTGCCCGGGAAGTGCTGGAGCAGTTCAGCTGCTGGCTGGGGCGGGTGGCGGGCAACAATGTACTGACCACGGGCGCTCGGGGCGGGGTGTATATCGTCGGCGGGGTGATTCCCCGTTTCGCCGACTTCTTCATCCACAGCGGCTTTGCCAAGAGTTTTGCCGACAAGGGCTGCATGAGCGATTACTTCAAGGGCATCCCGGTGTGGCTGGTGACCGCGCCCTATTCCGGGCTGACCGGCGCCGGCGTGGCGTTGGAACAGGCCCAGGGTTGACGCCTGGCAGCAGGGTGTAGGAGCCGGCTTGCCGGCGAAGAGGCCGTAACAGGCCTCCCACCATCAGGCATAATCGCGCTCCCTGCCTAACAATAAGGACGGCCCCGGTGAGTTCAGTCAGTAAGTCGATTTTGTTGGTTGACGACGATCAGGAAATTCGCGAGCTGCTGGACACCTACCTCAGCCGCTGCGGTTTCCAGGTGCGCACCACCGCCGATGGCGCCGGCTTTCGCCAGGCCCTGAGCGAGGCGCCCAGCGACCTGGTGATCCTCGACGTGATGCTGCCCGACGAAGACGGCTTCAGCCTGTGCCGCTGGATTCGCCAGCATCCACGGCGCAGCCAGGTGCCGATCATCATGCTCACCGCCAGTTCCGACGAGGCCGACCGGGTCATCGGCCTGGAGCTGGGGGCCGACGACTATCTGGGCAAACCCTTCAGCCCCCGCGAACTGCAGGCACGGATCAAGGCCCTGCTGCGCCGCGCCCAGTTCGCTCAGGAGCGGGTTGCCGGCGAAGTGTTGTGCTTCGACGAGTGGCGCCTGGATGTGATCAGTCATCGGTTGTTTCATAACGACGGCGAGGAGGTGATCCTCTCCGGCGCCGACTTCGCCCTGCTCAAGCTGTTCCTCGACCACCCCCAGGAAATCCTCGATCGCGACACCATCGGCAACGCCACCCGCGGGCGCGACCTGATGCCCCTGGACCGCATCGTCGACATGGCCGTCAGCCGCCTGCGCCAGCGTCTGCGGGACACGGAAAAGCCGCCGCGGCTGATCCGTACCGTGCGTGGCAGTGGCTATCAATTGGCAGCCAATGTGGTTGCCGGCAATGGTCACTGAGGCGTTGCGCGGGGTATTGCGACGGGTGCCGATGCCCCGCTCTCTACTGGGGCGCATGCTCCTGCTGACCTTGCTGGCGGTGTTGTTTGCCCAGGCCCTGTCCAGCGTGATCTGGGTTTCACAATTGCGCGCCACCCAGCTCGAGGGCCTGGTGACCAGCGCCCGCAGCCTGGCGCACTCGATGACCGCCAGCGTCAGCTACCTGCGTTCGCTGCCGGTGGCTTATCGCCCCTTGGTGCTCGACCAGTTGCGCAGCATGGGCGGTACTCGTTTTGTCGTGACCCTCAATGACAAGCCCCTGGGCATGCAGGTGCTGCCCGCCACCCCGCGTAAAGAGGCGGTATTGCAGGCGGTGGAGCAAGTGTTGCGCCAGTCCCTGGGCAACGACGCGGACATTTCCGTGACCTTTGTCAGCCCCGATGATCTGCGGATCTTCAATGGCGGCCTCAAACTCGACGAACTGCCCCGCTCCTGGGCCCATTACGCCCTGACCCTTGAGCCGGTGAACCCACCGGTGCTGGTGACCCAGATCCAGATGGCCCCGGGAGAATGGCTGTACATCGCCTCGCTCCTGCCCGAACCCTACACCAGCCTCGAAGAACAGGGCCTGCCGGCGCAGCAAGTGTGGTTCATCCTTCTTACCAGCGGTTTTCTGCTGCTGTTCATCGGCCTGCTGGTGCACTGGCAGAGTCGGCCCCTCAAGCGCCTGGCCCGGGCGGCTCGGGACATGTCCCTGGGGGCGGATGTCGAGCCGGTAGCGGAGGGCGGCGGCAGTGAAGTGGTGGAGGTGGGCCGGGCCTTCAACAGCATGCGCGAACGCATCAGTCGCTACCTGACCGAGCGCAGCCAGCTGTTCAGCGCCATCTCCCATGACCTGCGCACCCCCATTACCCGCCTGCGCCTGCGGGTGGAACTGCTGGAGGACGAGCAACTGCAAACCAAGTTCGGTCGCGACCTGGACGAACTGGAGCTGCTGGTCAAAGGCGCGCTGCAATGCGTCAAGGACACCGACATCCACGAGAACATCGAACCGGTGGACCTCAATCAGGTACTCGACTGCCTGGTAGAGCCTTATCTGGCACCCAACGGCAATGGCCGCGTGACCCAGCAGGGCCGGGCCCTGGCCAGCTACCCGGGCAAGCCCCTGGCGCTCAAGCGCTGCATGGGTAACCTGATCGACAATGCCCTGAAGTACGGACAGAACGCTCACCTGCACATCGAAGACGACGACAGCGGCTTTGTCCTGCATGTCGACGACGAAGGCCCCGGCGTACCGGAGCAACGTCTGGAGCAAGTCTTCGAACCGCACTTCCGTCTTGCCGGCCAGCAGCAGGGCTACGGCCTGGGCCTGGGTATTGCGCGCAACATTGCCCACAGCCATGGCGGCGAAGTCAGCCTGCAGAACCTGCGCGAAGGCGGCCTGCGGGTAACCCTGTACCTGCCCCGGACCTTCGACTGACCTACCGGCCGGTGTAAGTGCTGGCTTGTGTAGGAGCTGGCTTGCCAGCGAAGGCGTCCTCAAGGGCGCTACAGCACTCAAGGGCCTTTTCGCCGGCAAGCCGGCTCCTACGGGACGGAGGGTAATGTCACCGTTTGGTGACATTGTGCGGGCCCTTCGTTACCTGCGGTTGCCGGCGGCTTGATTAGACTCAAGCCTTCGATAAAAACAACAACAGGTCACCCATGGACTCTCTTCCCCTGCCGCTGCGCAGTTGGCTGAACGCGCCCGCTCACCATTCCTGGCTCGCCGCCGAAGGCCTGCGCCTGCTGGATTTCGCCAAGGTTTCACGGCTCGCCGAAGGCTTCGGCAACCTCGATGCCCAGGGCTGCCTGCCCGTCGGCGCCCTGGCCGAAACCATGAACACCGCGCGCATGACCCACAGTTTTGCCATGGCCCATATCCAGGGCTTGCCGGGTTACGCCGGGCTGGTGGACCACGGCATCGCCGCCCTCATGGGCCCGTTGCGTGATGCCGAGCACGGTGGCTGGTTCGCCGTGGCCGGTCACGCGGATGGCAACAGCACCAAGGCTGCCTATCTGCATGCCTTTGTCGCCCTGGCCGCCAGCTCCGCAGTGGTGGCGCGGCGGCCCGGTGCCGAAGCCCTGCTCGCGGAGGCGATCCGGGTCATTGACGGGCATTTCTGGAGCGAGGAGGAGGGCGCCATGGGCGAGTCCTTCAACCGCGACTGGAGCGAGCAGGAAGCCTATCGCGGCGCCAACAGCAACATGCACGCCACCGAGGCCTTCCTGGCCCTGGCCGATGTCACCCAGGACCCGCGCTGGCTCAACCGCGCGCTGCGCATCGTCGAACGGCTGATCCATCAGCACGCCGCAGCCAATGACTTCATGGTGATCGAGCATTTCGATCCGTCCTGGCAGCCTGTGCGGGACTACAACCAGGCCTGCCCCGCCGACGGTTTCCGTCCCTTCGGCACCACGCCGGGCCACGGTTTCGAGTGGGCGCGCCTGCTGTTGCACCTGGAGGCATCGCGGGTCCAGGCCGGCATGTTGACTCCGGGTTGGCTGGCGCTGGATGCGCAGCGCTTGTTCGAGAGTAACTGTCGCTACGGCTGGGACGTGGACGGTGCCCCGGGCATTGTCTACACCCTGGACTGGGACAACCGGCCGGTGGTTCGCCAGCGTCTGCACTGGACTCACGCCGAGGCCAGCGCCGCCGCCAGCGCCTTGCTCAGGCGCACCGGCCAAGAGCAGTACGAGACCTGGTACCGGCTTTTCTGGGAGTTCTGCGAAGCGCACTTCATCGATCGCCAACAGGGTAGCTGGCATCACGAACTGGGCAGCGACAACCGCCCGGCCGCCGAAATCTGGGGCGGCAAGCCGGACCTCTATCACGCCTGGCAAGCCGTGCTGATTCCGCGTCTGCCCCTGGCGCCGAGCATGGCCTCGGCTTTGGCCCAAGCGTCTGTTCCGGGCCTTGTGTAACCATGTCGTGACATTTCCCCGTCGCTTCGTTACCCGAACGTTCGACTAGGCTGTTTAGACTCGTGTGCAGCGCAAGCACCAGACTTGCATGCATAACAACAAGAAAGGTACTTCAAATGAATGCGATTTCTCGCCTCGCCACTGTCATTTCCCTTGCCTCTCTGTTTCCCCTGAGTGCCCTCGCCGCCGATTCCAAAGGTTCCGTGGAAGTCGTCCACTGGTGGACTTCGGGTGGTGAAAAAGCCGCCGTCGATGTGCTCAAGGCCCAAGTGGAAAAAGACGGTTTCACCTGGAAGGACGGCGCCGTCGCCGGTGGTGGCGGTTCGACCGCGATGACCGTGCTGAAAAGCCGCGCCGTGGCCGGCAACCCACCGGGTGTGGCACAGATCAAGGGCCCGGACATCCAGGAGTGGGGCAGCACCGGCTTGCTCAGCACCGACACCCTCAAGGACGTGGCCAAGGCGGAAAACTGGGACGGCCTGCTGTCGTCCAAGGTGGCCAATACCGTCAAGTACGAAGGTGACTACGTCGCGGTGCCGGTGAACATCCACCGGGTCAACTGGCTGTGGATCAACCCTGAAGTGTTCAAGAAGGCCGGGATCGACAAGGCTCCGACCACCCTCGAAGAGTTCTATGCCGCTGGCGACAAGCTCAAGGCTGCGGGCTTCATTGCCCTGGCCCACGGAGGTCAGCCGTGGCAGGACAGCACCGTATTCGAAGATGTGGTGCTGTCGGTGATGGGCCCTGAGGGCTACAAGAAAGCCCTGGTGGACCTGGACCAGAAAACCCTCTCCGGCGCGCAAATGACCAAGGCCTTCACCGAGCTGAAGAAGATCACCGGCTACATGGACCCCAACCGCGCCGGGCGTGACTGGAACATCGCTGCCGCTGACGTGATCGGCGGCAAGGCCGGCATGCAGATGATGGGCGACTGGGCCAAGAGTGAATGGACGGCGGCGAAGAAAGTCGCCGGCAAGGACTATCAGTGCGTGCCGTTCCCGGGCACCGACAAGGCTTTCACCTACAACATCGACTCCCTGGCGGTGTTCAAGCTCAAGGCCGATCGCAAAGGTGATATCGCCGCTCAGCAAGACCTGGCCAAGGTCGCCCTGGGCAAGGACTTCCAGAAGGTCTTCAGCATCAACAAGGGCTCGATCCCGGTACGTACCGACATGCTCAATGCCATGAGTACCGAGGGCTTCGACTCCTGTGCGCAAGCCGCGGCCAAGGATTTCCTGGCCGACGAGAAGACCGGCGGCCTGCAGCCGAGCATGGCGCACAACATGGCCACTTCCCTGGCGGTGCAGGGCGCGATCTTCGACGTGGTGACCAACTTCATGAACGACAAGGATGCGGACCCGGCCAAGGCCAGTGCGCAACTGGCCTCGGCGGTCAAGGCCGCGCAGTAAGGTCTGGCGCCGCAGGTTCGCCTGCGGCCCGTTGTCCACCTCTCCCTGTGTAGGAGCCGGCTCGCCGGCGAAGCGCCGTGCCCGGTACATCGTGTCGTGCCGTTCGCTGGCGAGCCGGTTCCTGCAGGCAGAGGTTCCATTTCTTCAACCGGGTTATTGCGATGAGCTCTGTGGCGGTTTTCAGCAAGGCCTCACCCCTGGACGCACTGCAGCGCTGGCTGCCCAAGCTGGTGCTGGCGCCAAGCATGGTGATCGTGCTGGTGGGGTTCTATGGCTACATCATCTGGACGTTCATTCTGTCCTTTACCAATTCCAGCTTCATGCCGAGCTACAAGTGGGTCGGCCTGCAGCAGTACCTGCGCTTGATGGACAACGACCGCTGGTGGGTGGCGAGCAAGAACCTCGCGCTCTTTGGCGGCATGTTCATCGCCATCAGCCTGGTGCTGGGGGTGTTCCTGGCGGTGTTGCTGGACCAGCGCATCCGCAAGGAAGGCTTCATTCGCACCGTGTACCTGTACCCCATGGCACTGTCGATGATTGTTACCGGCACCGCCTGGAAGTGGCTGCTCAACCCTGGCCTGGGTCTGGACAAGATGCTCCGTGACTGGGGCTGGGAAGGCTTTCGCCTGGACTGGCTGGTGGATCAGGACCGGGTGGTCTATTGCCTGGTGATCGCTGCCGTGTGGCAGGCCTCGGGCTTTGTCATGGCGATGTTCCTGGCCGGCCTGCGGGGTGTCGACCAGTCGATCATCCGCGCTGCCCAGGTGGACGGTGCGAGCCTGCCGACCATCTACCTGAGGATCGTCCTGCCGAGCCTGCGCCCGGTGTTCTTCAGTGCCTTCATGATCCTCGCCCACATCGCCATCAAGAGCTTCGATCTGGTGGCGGCGATGACCGCGGGTGGCCCGGGTTACTCCTCCGATTTGCCGGCGATGTTCATGTATTCCTTTACCTTCAGCCGTGGCCAGATGGGCATCGGTTCCGCCAGTGCCATGCTGATGCTGGGGGCCGTGCTGACCATTCTGGTGCCGTACCTGTACTCCGAACTGCGAGGCAAGCGCCATGAATAACTCCCTCGCCAAGCCAACCCTGAATTTCAGTCGGATCGCCATCTACGCCACGCTGTTGCTGGCGGCGGCGGTGTACCTGATTCCGTTGGTGGTGATGCTGCTCACCAGCTTCAAGACCCCGGAAGACATCCGCACCGGCAACCTGCTGAGCTGGCCTCAGGTGGTGGACGGCATCGGCTGGATCAAGGCCTGGGACACCGTGGGCGGCTACTTCTGGAATTCGGTGAAGATCACCGTGCCGGCGGTACTGATCTCCACGTTCATCGGTGCAATGAACGGCTACGTGCTGTCGATGTGGCGTTTTCGCGGCTCCCAGCTGTTCTTCGGCCTGCTGCTGTTCGGCTGCTTTCTGCCGTTCCAGACTGTGCTGCTGCCGGCCTCGTTCACCCTTGGCAAGTTCGGCCTGGCCAACACCACCACCGGTCTGGTGCTGGTGCACGTGGTCTACGGCCTGGCCTTCACCACGCTGTTTTTCCGCAACTACTACGTGAGCATCCCCGATGCCCTGGTCAAGGCGGCGCGCCTGGACGGCGCCGGGTTCTTCACCATCTTCGGCAAGATCCTGCTGCCGATGTCGGTGCCGATCATCATGGTCTGCCTGATCTGGCAGTTCACCCAGATCTGGAACGACTTCCTGTTCGGCGTGGTGTTTGCCAGCGGCGACGCGCAACCGATCACCGTGGCCCTGAACAACCTGGTGAACACCAGCACTGGGGCCAAGGAATACAACGTTGATATGGCGGCGGCGATGATCGCCGGGCTGCCGACACTGCTGGTCTACATCTTCGCCGGCAAGTATTTCCTGCGCGGGCTGACGTCCGGCGCGGTCAAGGGGTAAAGCATGGCAACTCTCGAATTACGCAACGTCAACAAGACCTACGGTGCCGGCCTGCCGGACACCCTGAAGAACATCGAGCTGAAGATCGACGACGGTGAGTTCCTGATCCTCGTCGGCCCGTCCGGCTGCGGTAAATCCACCCTGATGAACTGCATCGCCGGGCTGGAGAACATCAGCGGCGGGGCGATCCTGGTGGATGATGCCGACATCAGCGGCATGAGCCCCAAGGACCGTGACATCGCCATGGTGTTCCAGTCCTACGCGCTGTACCCGACCATGAGCGTGCGCGACAACATCGCCTTCGGCCTGAAGATCCGCAAGATGCCCAGCGCCGAGATCGACGCGGAGGTGGCGCGGGTGGCCAAGCTGCTGCAGATCGAGCACCTGCTGACCCGCAAGCCGGGCCAGCTCTCCGGTGGCCAGCAGCAGCGGGTGGCCATGGGCCGGGCGCTGGCGCGGCGGCCGAAGATCTACCTGTTCGACGAACCGCTGTCCAACCTCGACGCCAAGCTGCGGGTCGAGATGCGCACCGAAATGAAACTGATGCACCAGCGCCTGAAGACCACCACGGTCTACGTCACCCACGATCAGATCGAAGCCATGACCCTGGGTGACAAGGTGGCGGTGATGAAGGACGGGATCATCCAGCAGTTCGGGACCCCGAAGCAGATCTACAACGACCCGGCCAACCTGTTCGTGGCGAGCTTTATCGGTTCGCCGCCGATGAACTTCATCCCCCTGCGCCTGCAACGCAAGGAAGGCCGCCTGCTGGCCCTGCTGGACAGTGGCCAGGCCCGTTGCGAGCTGCCTCTGGGCATGCAGGACGCGGGGCTTGAAGACCGTGAAGTGATCCTCGGCATTCGTCCGGAGCAGATTTCCCTGGCTCCCGCCGAAGCCAACGGTTTGCCGACCCTGCGCGCCGAGGTCCAGGTGATCGAGCCCACCGGTCCCGACACCCTGGTGTTCGTCACGCTCAATGGCACCAAGGTCTGCTGCCGCCTGGCTCCGGATCAGGCGCCCGAGGCCGGGGAAACCCTGACACTGCAGTTCGATCCGGCCCGAGTGCTGCTGTTCGATGCCCAGAGTGGCGAGCGCCTGGGAACGGCCGGCGCGCCTGTGTCCGAGTCCCGTAGCGGCAACGTGGCGCAGTTCAAGGGACGTTGAATCCGTGGCGGATGGCCTGTCATCCGTCGCACCCGCTGTAAACCGCGTTGGATAAATCGTTAATAACAATAAAGACGAGGATGTAGGGATGAAAAAGCAACACAGCAATACCCGGCTGCTTTGCCAGTTGTCAGCGGCTGCGGCATTGGTCCTGTCGGCCCATGCCATGGCTGACGAGGCGTTCAGCGCCGACTCCAAGTGGATGACCGGCGACTGGGGCGGTGAGCGCACCAAGCTGATCGAACAGGGGATCGACATCAAGGCCGACTACGTCGGTGAAATGGGCGCTAACCTGCATGGCGGCTACAACGACGACAAGACCGGGCGCTACAGCGACCAGTTCGGCCTCGGCGTGGCGTTCGATCTGCAGAAACTGCTGGGTTGGGACAACACCCAGGCCAAGATCCAACTGACCAACCGTAACGGTCAGAACATTTCCAACGACCGCATCGGCGACCCGCGTGCCGGCACCCTGAGCTCTTCCCAGGAGGTTTACGGTCGTGGCCATATGGTCCGTCTGACCCAACTGTGGATTCAGCACCAGTTCCTCGACGGCAAGCTGGACGTCAAGGCCGGTTACTTCGGCGAAGGCGAAGACTTCAACACCTTTCCCTGCGATTTCCAGAACCTGGCCTTCTGTGGCTCCCAGGTGGGCAACTGGGCCACCGGCATCTGGTACAACTGGCCGGTCAGCCAGGCGGCCCTGCGCATCAAGTACCACATCACTCCCGAGCTGTACGCGCAGATCGGCGCCTACAACCAGAACCCGTCGCAGTTGGAGCACGGCAACGGCTTCAAGCTCAGCGGCAGTGGTACCAAGGGCACCGTATTGCCGGTGGAACTGGTCTGGTCGCCCAAGCTCAACAGCCTGCCGGGCGAGTACCGCGTCGGTTACTACAAGAGCACGGCCGATGCCAATGATGTGCGCAAGGACGTCAACGGTCAGGATGCCGCGGACACGGGTGATGCCTATCGCGTGCACAACAGCAAGCACGGCTACTGGTTCGTCGGGCAGCAGCAACTCACCACGCACAATGGTGATGCTTCCCGTGGTCTGAACATCGCCGCCAACGCCACTTTCCATGACAAGGACACCAACGTCGTCGACAACTACCAGTCGTTGATGTTCGTGTACAAGGGGCCGTTCGATGCGCGTCCGAAGGATGACGTGGGCATCGGTTTTGCGCGTATCCACGTCAATGACGATGTGCGCAAGAACGCCCAGTTGATCAACGAGGACAACGGCATCAGCAACTATGACAATGCGCTGTACATGCCGCTGCGCGACACGGAATACAACTACGAGATCAACTACGGTTTCCACGTCACCAACTGGCTGACCGTGCGCCCCAACCTGCAGTACATCACTCACCCGGGCGGTGTGGATGAAGTGGATAACGCGTTGGTGGCCGGTCTGAAAATTCAGTCGGTGTTCTAGGGCTGTTGCGATAAGCTCCTTCTCTATGTGCGCATTTTGCGGATGGCCTGGGCCGTCCGCTTTTTTTTGTGGGGATGGCGCAGTCCCCCTGATGAATATCGAGACAGCAGTGATTTTCAGGACCGCGGCCCATGCATGAGCATCCGCTACAACGCTTTTTCAAATCCTTGCGCGAACGCCCGGTGTTCGCCTGGGAGCGCTATCAGCTGCGCGATGTGCTGGTGATCGATCATCCGCTGTGCCAGGCGGTGTTCAGTCGCCAGGGCGCACAGCTGCTGCACTTTCAGCCGGCCGGGCAGAAGCCCTGGCTGTGGTGCGCTGCGAAGTGGCCGCAAGTGGGGGCAATTCGCGGTGGGGTGCCGGTCTGCTGGCCCTGGTACGGGCGCCATCCCAGCGAAAATGCCTGGCCGTCCCACGGTTGGGCGCGGCTGTTGGACTGGAAGTTGCTGGACAGCAGCAGCGCTGACGACGGTGTGCGCCTGCACTGGCAATTGCAGTTGTGCGACTGGAAGGTCGACCTGCACGCGCACTTGGGGCAAAGCATGGATCTGCGTCTGAGCACCGAGCATCAGGACAGTGAACCTTGTCAGTTGAGTCAGGCTTTGCACGCCTACTGGCGTATTGGTGATGTCGGCGAGGTAGCGCTGTCTGGGCTTGATGGTGCCCAGGGGTACGACCAGTTGAACCGCCAGGTCTGTCAGCAGCAGGGCGAGTTGCGGGTCGAGGGCGGGTGCCAGCGGGTGTTCCAGCACGAAGGGGAGTTGCAGCTCAAGGATCACGCCTGGCAGCGTGAGTTATGCATTGATACCGGTGACGATGCCGACACCGTGGTCTGGCATCCCGGCACTCGGCCCTTGCTGGGGGTGAGCTGGAACGAGGTGTCGCGGTTCGTCTGTGTCGAAGCGGCTGCCGGGGGCACCGACAGCCTATGCCTGGCGCCGGGGGAGCAGGCGCACCTGAGTCTGCAGGCGCGCGCTGCGGTGTAGGAGCCGGCGAACGGAACTACCTCAATTGAACTCGTCGCCCACCGGATAGCGGCTGGCGTTGAGGCTTTCCTTGATCTTGCGCAGGTGCGGCTGGAAGTCCACGCCGCGGCGCAGGGTCATGCCGGTGGCCAGCACATCAAGCACGGTGAGCTGGATGATCCGCGACGTCATCGGCATGTAGATGTCGGTGTCTTCCGGTAGCGGAATGTTCAGGCTCAAGGTACTGGCCTTGGCCAGCGGCGAGTTTTCCGCGGTCAGCCCCAGCACCGAAGCGCCGTTTTCTCGGGCAATGCGCGCCACTTCCACCAACTCTCGGGTACGGCCGGTGTAGGAAATGATCACGAACAATTCGCCGGTGTGGGCCACCGAGGCGATCATGCGCTGCATCAATACGTCGGCATGGGCCGTCACTGCCAGGTTGAAGCGGAAAAATTTGTGCAGTGCATCCATGGCCACCGGGGCCGAGGCACCGAGGCCGAAGAAGTGGATCTGCCGAGCCTGAATCAACAGGTCAACGGCCTTGCTGATCAGGTTCGGGTCCAGGGCCTGGCAGGCGCTGTCCAGGGAGGCGATGGCACTGCCGAAGATCTTTTGTGTGTAGGCTTCCGGGTTGTCGTCGGCCTCTACGGCGCGGCTGACGTACGCGGCGCCGCTGGCCAGGCTCTGGGCCAGTTGCAGCTTGAGTTCCGGGTAACCGCTGACACCGAAGGAGCGGCAGAAGCGATTGACCGTCGGCTCGCTGACCGAGGCGGCCTGGGCCAGCGCAGCGATGCTGAAGCGAGTCGCCTGCTGCGGGTTGAGCAGGATGACTTCAGCGACTTTACGTTCCGCCTTGTTCAGTTCTTCAAGGCGGTTCTGGATCTGCTCCAGAAGATTTCGCACTCGGTCCATTAAAGTTTCCTAGATCGGCTAGTCAGGCGCAGCGGCAGAGCCGCGACAAGCGCCTGCAATGCGAAGTTGAGAGGTGGCCTATCCTACTGATGGCCTGGATCGACCACCACCTGGAATCTGTATTTTGTAAAAATGTTGTGTTTATTACTACATTTTTCCTTGAGTGATGCCTTGAAAAAAGGTATTTGTAGCTTAACTTGATAAAAGAACAAACATCATGCCTTCGATAACGGTTGAACCCTGCACTTTTGCCTTGTTCGGCGCGCTGGGCGATCTGGCGCTGCGTAAGCTGTTTCCTGCCTTGTACCAACTCGATGCCGCCGGTCTGTTGCATGACGACACGCGGATTCTGGCCCTGGCCCGTGAGCCGGGCACCGAGCAAGAGCACCTGGCGAATATCGAAACCGAGCTGCGCAAGTACGTCGGCGACAAGGACATCGATAGCGCCGTCCTGCAGACTTTTCTCGCTCGCCTGAGCTACCTGCATGTGGACTTCCTCAAGGCCGAGGACTACGTGGCCCTGGCCGAGCGCGCTGGCAGCGAACAGCGCCTGATCGCCTACTTCGCCACCCCGGCGGCGGTGTATGGCGCGATCTGCGAGAACCTGTCCAGGGTCGGGCTCAACCAGCACACTCGCGTGGTCCTGGAAAAGCCCATTGGTTCAGACCTGGATTCGTCGCGCAAGGTCAACGACGCGGTGGCCCAGTTCTTCCCGGAAAATCGCATCTATCGGATCGACCACTATCTGGGCAAGGAGACGGTGCAGAACCTGATCGCCCTGCGTTTCGCCAACAGCCTGTTCGAAACCCAGTGGAACCAGAACTACATCTCCCACGTGGAAATCACCGTGGCCGAGAAGGTTGGCATCGAAGGCCGTTGGGGCTATTTCGACAAGGCCGGCCAGCTGCGGGACATGATCCAGAACCACTTGCTGCAGTTGCTGTGCCTGATCGCCATGGACCCGCCGGCCGACCTGTCCGCCGACAGCATCCGTGACGAGAAGGTCAAGGTGCTCAAGGCCCTGGCGCCCATCAGCCCGGAAGGCCTGACCACCCAGGTGGTGCGTGGCCAGTACATTGCCGGTCACAGCGAGGGCCAATCGGTTCCGGGTTACCTGGAGGAAGAAAACTCCAACACCCAGAGCGACACCGAAACCTTCGTTGCCCTGCGAGCCGATATCCGCAACTGGCGTTGGGCCGGAGTGCCGTTCTACCTGCGCACCGGCAAGCGCATGCCGCAGAAGTTGTCGCAGATCGTCATCCACTTCAAAGAGCCTTCGCACTATATCTTCGCCCCCGAGCAGCGCCTGCAGATCAGCAACAAGCTGATCATCCGCCTGCAACCGGACGAAGGTATTTCCCTGCGGGTGATGACCAAGGAACAAGGCCTGGACAAGGGCATGCAACTGCGCAGCGGTCCGTTGCAGCTGAATTTTTCCGATACCTATCGCAGTGCGCGGATTCCCGATGCCTACGAGCGGTTGTTGCTGGAAGTGATGCGCGGCAATCAGAACCTGTTTGTCCGCAAAGATGAAATCGAAGCCGCGTGGAAGTGGTGTGACCAGTTGATCGCCGGGTGGAAGAAATCCGGTGATGCACCCAAGCCCTATGCGGCCGGGTCCTGGGGGCCGATGAGCTCCATTGCACTGATCACGCGGGACGGGAGGTCTTGGTATGGCGATATCTGATTTGCAACTGCCGGCGGGTGTAGCAACCCACGAATTCCGCAGCCCGACCCTGTTGGCTGAAGGCCAGGCACTGAGAGTGGCCGAGCTGCTGCGCGAGGCTATTGCCGTCCGTGGCAACGCGACCCTGGTGGTGTCCGGTGGCCGTAGCCCGGTGGGTTTTTTCCAGGCCCTGGTGAAGCAGGAGCTGGACTGGTCCAAGGTGCTGATTACTCTGGCGGACGAGCGTTGGGTGCCGGTGGAACATGCCGACAGCAATGCCGGCCTGCTCAAGCGCTATCTGCTCCAGGGGCCGGTGGCCAAGGCCAACTTCCTCAGCCTCTATAGCGCTGCGGCCAACCTGGAAGAAGCGGCGCGGCAGGCGGATCGTCTGTTGTCCGAGTTGCCGGGTATCGATGTGCTGGTGCTGGGCATGGGCGATGACGGTCATACCGCCTCGCTGTTCCCCAACAGCCCGAACCTGGCCGAAGCGCTTCTGGTCGATGGCACCCGTCGCTGCTGGCCAATGCTGGCACCGACCGTGCCCCATCAGCGCCTGAGCATGAGCCGGGCCTTGCTGGCGTCGGCCCGCAATCAGCTGTTGTCGATTTCCGGTCAGTCCAAGCTGACCACCCTGAGTGCCGCACTGGCCGGTGACGCTGTTGCCGAAATGCCGATTCGCGCCTTCCTGCAAACCCCGTTAGAGATTTACTGGTGCCCATGAGCCAAGGATCAGCCGCTATGACAAACCTACCCCCGACCGTTTCCATGGCGGACAAAGTTGCCCTGATCGACAGCCTCTGCGCCAAGGCGCGGATTCTGCCGGTGATCACCATTGCCCGTGAGCAGGATGTGCTGCCACTGGCAGACGCCCTGGCGGCAGGCGGCCTGACGGCCCTGGAAGTGACTCTGCGTTCGCAGTTCGGCCTCAAGGCCATCCAGATCCTGCGCGAGCAGCGTCCGGAACTGGTGACCGGTGCCGGCACCGTGCTCGATCCGCAGATGCTGGCAGCGGCCGAAGCGGCGGGTTCGCAGTTCATCGTCACCCCGGGCATCACCCGTGACCTGTTGCAGGCCAGTGTGGCCAGCCCGATCCCGCTGTTGCCGGGGATCAGCAATGCTTCCGGGATCATGGAGGGGTATGCCCTGGGTTATCGCCGCTTCAAGCTGTTCCCGGCTGAAGTCAGCGGTGGCGTGGCGGCGATCAAGGCCCTGGGCGGTCCGTTCGGCGAGGTGAAATTCTGCCCGACAGGCGGCGTCGGCCCGGCCAATATCAAGAGCTACATGGCCTTGAAGAATGTGATGTGCGTGGGCGGTAGCTGGATGCTCGATCCCGAGTGGATCAAGAACGGCGACTGGGCACGGATTCAAGAGTGCACGGCCGAGGCCCTGTCTCTGCTGGACTGAAGTCTTTACCCGATTCGTTGGTGTGTTCTACGGCTTTACGGTGCGCTTGGTCGGTGCACCGTTTTTTTTTGCCTGGAGAAAAACTCCCCCCTTCGCGCAAGGGGGAAGAGTCATGGGTTGGCCAATTCGCCCAGGGCTTCGATCAAGTGCTGGATATGCTCAATAGGTGTCACCAGCCCCGGGGTGATGCGGATGCAGGGGCCAAAACCGGCACCGGTGCGGGTCACGGCGAACAGGTTGTAGTCGCGCAGCAGGCGCTCCACCAGGGCTTGCTGGTTGGTGTGGCGGGTAAAGCGCAGGGCGCTGATGGCGCAGCACAGGCGCGGATCTTGCGGGGTCAGGATTTCGATCCCTGGCGTCTCGCGGACTGCTTCGGTCCAGGTCGCGCGCAGGTAGTTCAGGCGTGCGCCCTTGGCCGCGGAACCGCCCATGGCTCGATGTTCCTCGAACACCAGGGGCAAGGTCATCAGCGCCGGGATGTTGGGTGTGCTGTAGGGCGTTCGAGCCCGGATGTCGTCGGCGGGGAAGTGGAACTCACCCATGTCCGGGTCGATATCCTCCAGGCGTTCCGGGTGGATATAGATAAAGCCCAGGCTCAGTGGCGCACCGATCCATTTGTGCAGGTTGAAGCCGGCAAAGGCGATGCCCAGCCGGGGCAGGTCGAATTCGATCTGCCCCAGGGCATGGGCACCGTCGAGAATGATGTCGACCTGGTGTTCCCAGGCGGCGGCGGCAATGGCCTGGACTGGCATGACCAGTCCGCTGCGATGGGTGACATAGGTCAGCGGCATCAGCTTGAGTCGCGGGTAACGTTCGAACGCGCTTTTATAGGTGTCGAGCAGGCTGTCAAAACTGGCAGGGTGCTGGTGCTCGATCTCTATCACTTCCACACCCCGGTGACGGGCCAGCCAGCGCATCGCGCTTTTCACCGTGTCGTACTCCAGGTCGCTGAGCAGCACCTGGTCGCCGGGTTGCAGGCGGTTGTAGTTGCGGATCAAGGATTGCAGGGCGTCGGAAGCACAGCGGGTGAGGGCCACGGCATTCTCCGGGGCTTCCAGTAGGTCTGCCAGTTGGCTACGGATCTGCAGGGCCTCGATCTGTTCGAAGCGCTGACGGACATGCACCGAGTTGCTGCGGTTCACCCACTGGATATTGTGTTGATACTCCTCGGCCACCTTGCGAGTCATGCGCCCGAAATAGCCGTTCTCCAGATTGATCGGTCCGGGGTCGATGTCGAATTGCCGGGCGATCGCGCGCCAATGGTCTTCGTCGTGGGCAAGCGTTGCTGCAGTCCTTGGCATGGTGGGCTCTTTTTCAGTGACGGGGCTTGGGTTTGCCGTGTTTGGCGCGCAGCGGGTCCAGCAGGTCGGACAGGCCGTTGTGATCGATCTCCTGCATCAGGGCCAGCAGGCCGCCAAGCTCGCCCTTGGGAAAGCCTTCGCGGGCGAACCAATTCAGATAGGGGCCGGGCAGGTCGGCCAGGATGCGGCCCTTGTACTTGCCGAAGGGCATTTCCCGGGTGATCAGCAGTTCAAGTGTCTCGGGGGTCATGGCGCAACTTTCGTGTGATTCGAACGCCTTGGAAAATACAGGCATTCTGCATGCAGGCCAAATGACAGATCATGCAAATAACGCGGATACAGATTTTTCAATAAAAATTAAGTTATTGAAAATTAAGTAAAAAATATAAATTCAAAGTCTGGCATGGCGGGTGCAACGGTTAGCTCAGCAGTTAACTCAGTAGTTGACTCAACTCTCCTAACCCGCAAGGAACCAGAAAATGACTGACTTGAATAAAGAAGCAATTTCGGTGCTCAACAGCCTGATCGAGACCAGTAAGGATGGTCAGGAGGGGTTCAAGACCTGTGCCGAAGACATCAAGCACCCAGAACTCAAGGCGCTGTTCATCAAGCGCTCCACCGATTGCGCTACAGCCGCGGCAGAACTGCAGTCCGTGGTGCGTTCCATGGGCGGCGATCCGGAAACCTCCACCAGCGTCAGCGGCGATCTGCACCGTCGTTGGGTCGACCTCAAGTCACTGGTGACCGGCAAGGACGAGGAGTCGGTGCTCAACGAGGCCGAGCGTGGTGAAGACCATGCCTTGAAGTCCTATAAAGAGGCGCTGGAGAAAATCAGCAAGCACAACCTGGTGGGTATTCGTGATGTGGTGGAGCGCCAGTACCACGGCGTGCAACGCAATCATGATCAGGTCAAAGCCTTGCGCAACCAGGCCCGTGCCCGTTCGTAACCGTTAAAGCCTGTCAAAAACGCCAGCCAGTCTGGCGTTTTTTTATGCCCACGATTTAGTGCTGGACGTGAATTAGTTAGCTAGCTAATAATTAGCTCGCGCCCACTCGTGGCGATCCCGACTATGGTTATTCAGTCCCACCGAGAGTCCTTGTTCGTGCCCATTACCTTGCAGGCCTTGCTTGCTCCCAGCCTTGCTGCCGTGCAGTTCGCGATCAAGACTCTGCTTGGTGGCGGCCTGGCGCTGTGGCTGGCGTTGCGTTGGGGCCTGGAGCAGCCGGCCTGGGCCCTGATGACTGCCTTCATCGTTGCCCAGCCGTTGTCCGGGATGGTGCTGCAGAAGGGCCTGGCACGGCTGCTGGGAACCCTGATTGGCACCCTCATGTCGGTGCTGTTCATGGGGCTGTTCGCCCAGACTCCCTGGCTGTTTCTGCTGGCCCTGGCGTTGTGGCTGGGCGTGTGCACCGCCAGTTCGACCCTGTTGCGCAGTGCCTGGTCCTACTCCTTTGTGCTGGCCGGCTACACCGTGGCGATCATTGCCTTGCCTGCCATCAGTCATCCTTTGGGGGTGTTCGATCAGGCGGTGGCCCGTTGCACGGAGATCTCCCTGGGGATCATCTGCGCCACTGCCAGCAGTGCCCTGATCTGGCCGATGCGGGTAGAGCGCCAACTGGCCGAGCAGGCCCGCAGCGCCTGGCAGAGTGGCATGCAGGCAGCCCGCGCGACCCTGGCCGGCGATGCCCTGGCGCGCAAGGGCCTGCTGGAAATTCTCGGGCGCATCGTCGCCGTGGATTCCCAGCGTGAACACGCCTGGTTCGAAGGCCCTTTGGGGCGACAGCGCGCTCGGGCCATCAGCGGCCTGAGCCAGAAGCTGCTGATGCTGTTGCGGATTTCCCGTTCGGTGCGGCGCCAGTGGAAACAACTGGACGCCGACGAAGCCCGGCAACTCCAGCCCTGGATGGATCAGGTTCAGCAGGCCCTGGCGGCGGCCGACAAAGCTGATCTACAGGCGCTGCGTCCACGCCTGCAGGAGGCTTCCCATGATCTTCAGGTCAGTCCGGCGCAGAGCTTTTGCCTGGCGCGTTTTGCCTTGTTGCTGGACACCGCCCTGGCGGCAACCCATGCCCTGGACGCGGTGCAGGAGGGGCGGGCGCCGGTGGAGCAACCGGCAACCCTGACTCCCCATCGTGATCTGTCGCTGGCCCTGGTATTCGGTGCCCGCAGTGCCTTGGCGTTTCTCACGGTGGCCAGCTTCTGGATGGCCACTGCCTGGCCTGCAGCCTCCGGGGCCATGCTCCTGACGTGCGTGGTCTGCAGCCTGTTCGCCAGCCGTGAGAACGGCGCGCAGATTGGCATGAGCTTCATGCGCGGAATCTTCCTGGCGATTCCGGCGGCGTTCCTGGTAGGGCAGATCCTCCTGCCTCAATGGAGCGGCTTTGCGATGTTGGCCATGGCCATGGGCGTGCCGCTGTTCTTCGGCACCTTGGGCATGGCCAAGCCACAGATAGGCGCCACTGCCACTTCGTTCTGCCTGCATTTCATCGTGTTGATTTCGCCGATGAACCGCATGAGTTTCGATGTCGCCAGCTTCTTCAATAACGCCCAGGCCATGGTGCTGGGGGTGGGCGCTGCGGTCCTGGCCTTCCACCTGTTGATCCTGCGTAACCCGGCCTGGCATGGCCGGCGCCTGCTGGCGGCGACCCTGAGTGATCTGGTGCGTTTGACCCGGCGCAACCTGCGAGGCGCGGAAAGCTGGTTCGGCGGGCGCATGGCCGATCGCCTGCTGCAACTGGCCCGGCATTACCCGGAGTTGCCGGAGCCGGCCCGCAGTCGCTGGGACGATGGTCTGTTAGGCCTGGACATCGGCGATGAACTGATGCATTTGCGCCTGAGCCTGGCGGTGGCCCAGGTGCCGGTGAGTGCGGCGCAACGGGAGTATTTCGAGCAGTTGCAACGCATCCTCGAAGAGGGCCCGGCCGGTCGGCGCCAGGAAGCCCTGGCGGCGCCCAGTGCGGCCTTGCTCGAGGCTTTGGACCGGCAGCCACCCAGTGACGCGCTGAAGCTGGCCAAGGGTGCGGTGCTGCAATTGCAAAACAGCTGGCGCAGTTGGTGCCGGCAGCAGGAGGACAGTCATGGGGCTGCGTGAGTGGTCGTTGGGCGGGGTGCTGCTCAGCCCGTTCCTGATTTATGTGGTGCTGGCGCTGGTGGTCACTGGCGTCCTGCGGGTGCTGGTGCGGGTCACTGGGCTGGGGCGCTGGATCTGGCATGAAGCACTGTTCGATTGTGCCCTTTACGTCTGTGTGTTGACGGTGATCACTGTGGTCCTGGGACCTTTATGAGGAGTTGATTATGCGTACACCTGTACGTGTCGTGTTTACCCTGTGCCTGGTGGCGGTGGCGATCTTCGCCGGTTATCACCTGTGGCAGTACTACATGCTTACGCCCTGGACCCGGGATGCGCGGATTCACGCCGACGTGGTGATCGTGGCCCCGGACGTATCCGGCTGGGTGCGCGAGCTCAAGGTGGCGGACAACCAGCAGGTGAAGGCCGGAGACTTGTTGTTGAGCATCGACCGCGACCGGTTCGAGGCGGCCCTGGAAAAGGCCCAGGCCGTGGTTCAGACCCGTCAGCAGCAGTTGAGTCTGCGCGAGCACGAGGCCAGTCGCCGTGCAGCCCTTGGTCCGCAGGCCATCAGCGCCGAGCTGCGGGAGAACGCCCAGATCAACGCCGGCATTGCCCGGGGTGAACTGCGTCAGGCCCAGGCCGAGGCCAAGGTCGCAGAACTCAATCTGGCCCGCAGTCAGGTGCACGCGCCCCGTAACGGACATATCACCAACCTGCGCCTGGCCGAGGGCAACTACGTCAATGCCGGGCAGCCAGTGATGGCACTGATCGATGATTCGACGTTCTACGTCCAGGCGTATTTCGAGGAAACCAAACTGCCGCGAATCCAGGTCGGCGACCCGGTAAAGGTCTGGCTGATGAGTGCCGGCGATGCCCTGCAGGGCCATGTGGAAAGCGTCAGCCGGGGGATCACCGACCGCAACGCCACCCCTGACGGGCA
The DNA here is from genome assembly GCF_058744285.1 of Pseudomonas sp. E1BtOHC1. NCBI lineage: Bacteria > Pseudomonadati > Pseudomonadota > Gammaproteobacteria > Pseudomonadales > Pseudomonadaceae > Pseudomonas > Pseudomonas sp. E1BtOHC1. The sequence goes on along the minus strand of NZ_CP196023.1, from coordinate 6,201,965 downwards.
ACTGCTGGCGGAAGTGGAGCCGACCTTCAACTGGGTGCGCCTGGCCCAGCGGATCCCGGTGCGGATCAAACTGGACAAGGTGCCTGAAGGCATCAACCTGAGCGCCGGCATGACCGCCAGCGTGCAGGTCGAGGAGGGCAGCAAACGGTAGGAGCTGGCTTGCCGGCGAATGTACTGGCAAGCCATGACACGAGCAAAGCCTTCGCCGGCAAACCGACTCCTGCGGGATTGCGTGGGGCGGGGTTTAGCCGATGGTGATGGCCGGCAGGGTCGGCAGGGTCACGGTCTGTTGCTTGCGTGGGGCGAGGATCTCGGCTTCGCCGTCCACCACCAGCTCGTCGCGCTGGTTGAACACGCGGGTGGCGATGCGTACACGGAATTTCGGCAGTTTCTCGAGGATTTCCAGGCGTACGGTCAGGGTATCGCCAATCTTCACCGGCTTCTGGAAGCTCATCTGCTGGCCGATGTAGATGGTGCCCGGGCCAGGCAGTTCGCAGGCCACGGCGGCACTGATCAGGGCGCCACTGAACATGCCGTGGGCAATGCGCTCCTTGAACATGGTGGCGGCGGCGAACTCGGGATCCAGGTGCACCGGGTTGTGGTCGCCGGACATGGCGGCGAACAGCTGGATGTCACGCTCCTCGACGGTCTTGCTGTACTGGGCGGTCTGACCGACTTCCAGGGCTTCGTAAGGGGTGTTGGTAACCTGGGTCATGTTGCTGAAATCCTCTGACAGGTAGATGAACGCACTGACCGCGCCGTCGCTTACTCCGACCGGGGAGGCCGGCGGTGTTGCAGCGCTTGGTCCAGCCAGGCCAGTACGTCGTGGGTCACTTGATCACGGTTGCTTTCGTTGAACAGCTCATGACGTGCCTGCGGGTAGATATTGAGCTGCAGGCACTGGCTGCCGGCCTCGCGCAATGCGTTGGCCAGATCCTTGAGACGCTTGCCATCGCTCACCGGATCACATTCTCCACCCATGACCAACAATGGCAGGCCGGGATCGATCTGCGTCAGATTGGAAATCTTGCTGATTTGCTGCAGGCCACCCAACAGGTCGATCCACAGCTGGTTGGTGCAGCGATAGCCGCACAGCGGGTCGTTCACGTACTTGTCGACTTCGTCCGGATCGCGGCTGAGCCAGTCGAAGGCCGTGCGATTGGGTTTGAAGGCCTTGTTGAAGGAGCCGAACGACAGCCACTCGATCAGTGCGCTGCGTCCCTGGCCGCCCTGGCGCCAGCGTTCGAGCCGCGCGATCAGGTTGGCGGCGCGGTACAGGGCCACCGGCTGGAAGTTCGAGCCGCTGAGAATCGCCCCGTGGAGGCTGGCGCTGTGATGTTGCAGGTAGGCCTGGGCGATGTAGCTGCCCATGCTGTGGCCCAGCAATACGATGGGCGTGCCGGGGTGTTGCTGGCCGATGTGCTGGTTGAGACTGGCCAGGTCGCCGACCACCTTGCTCCAGCCACCCTGGTCCGCATAGTGGCCGAGGACGCCGTGTTCCGCGGTTTTACCGTGGCCGCGCTGATCCGGGGCATAGATTCCATAACCCTCGGCGCACAGGGCAGTGGCCAGGCGGGCATAACGCCCGCTGTGCTCGGCCATGCCGTGGGACAGCAGGATCACCGCCTTGAGCGGACTCTCGGGCAGCCATAGGTTGACGAAGAGGCGTTGGTGATCACTCGTGGTCAACCAGAACGTGTCGTGGGTCATGGCGATTCCTTTGCACGAAGACGCTGCACTTTATAGCGTATCGCCGCGTGTGCGTCTGATTCGCCGGCCTGTTGGAAGCAAGATTCACAAAATTAATGACACACTTGCGCATATTTGCCTGAATCGCCATAGCTGCTAACGTCCGAGGAGCCCCGCCGCTGACAGCGTTACAGAGGCGGCCCGGACCGTTCAGGTAATGAGAGGACAAGAATAATGCAACCTGATTTCTGGAATGATAAACGCCCCGCCGGCGTCCCCAACGAGATTGACCTGGGGGCCTTCAAGTCGGTGATCGAGGTGTTTGAGCGTTCCTGCAAGAAATTTGCTGATCGCCCGGCCTTCAGCAATATGGGGGTGACCCTGACCTACGCCGAGCTGGAACGCTACAGCGCGGCCTTTGCCGGATATCTGCAAAGCCATACCGATCTGGTTCCGGGGGATCGTATTGCGGTGCAGATGCCCAACGTCCTGCAGTACCCGATCGCGGTCTTCGGTGCCCTGCGGGCCGGTCTGGTGGTGGTCAACACCAACCCGCTGTACACCGCCCGTGAGATGCGTCATCAGTTCAAGGATTCAGGAGCCCGGGCCCTGGTCTATCTGAATGTCTTCGGGCAGAAGGTCCAGGAAGTCCTGGGGGATACCGAGATCCAGTTCCTGATCGAGGCCAAGATGGGTGACCTGATGCCCACCGCCAAGGGCTGGTTGGTCAATACAGTGGTGGACAAGGTCAAGAAGATGGTTCCGGCCTATCACCTGCCTCAGGCCATTTCCTTCAAGAGTGCCCTGCGTCTGGTGCGTGGCCAGGGAATCAAGCCGCTGCAGGTGGGGCTCGATGATGTCGCCGTGCTGCAGTACACCGGCGGTACCACCGGTCTGGCCAAAGGCGCGATGCTGACCCACGGCAACCTGGTGGCCAACATGCAGCAGGCCCGGGCCTGCCTCGGCCAGCACGGGCCCGACGGTCATACCCAGTGGCGTGAAGGGCAGGAAGTGATGATCGCGCCGCTGCCGCTGTACCACATCTATGCCTTCACCGCGAACTGCATGTGCATGATGGTCACGGGCAACCACAACGTGCTGATCAGCAATCCGCGGGATATCGGTGCCTTTATCAAGGAACTGAAGAACTGGCGTTTTTCCGCCTTGCTGGGGCTCAACACGCTGTTCGTGGCCTTGATGGATCATCCGGAGTTCAAGAACCTGGACTTCTCCAACCTCAAGCTGACCAACTCCGGTGGCACCGCGCTGGTCAAGGCCACGGCTGAGCGCTGGCAGAAACTCACCGGCTGCCGGATCACCGAAGGTTACGGTCTTACCGAGACCTCGCCGGTAGCTTGTACCAACCCCTATGGCGACCGATCGCGCCTGGGCACCGTGGGCCTACCCGTTCCGGGTACTACCCTGAAAGTCATCGACGACCAAGGGGTGGAGCAGCCGCTTGGCGAGCGTGGTGAGCTGTGCATCAAGGGGCCACAGATCATGAAGGGCTACTGGAACAAGCCGGAAGCCACGGCCGAAGTGCTGGATGCCGAGGGTTGGTTCAAGTCCGGCGATATTGCGGTGATCGATCCCGATGGTTTCGTGCGCATCGTCGATCGCAAGAAGGACATGATCATCGTCTCGGGTTTCAACGTTTACCCCAACGAGATCGAGGATGTGGTCATGGCTCACCCCAAGGTCGCCAACTGTGCGGTGATCGGGGTGCCGGACGAGCGTTCCGGCGAGGCGGTGAAGCTGTTTGTGGTGCCCCGTGAGGCGGGGGTCAGCCTTGAAGAGCTCAAGGCCTATTGCAAGGAGAATTTCACGGGTTACAAAGTGCCCAAGCACATCGTCCTGCGTGAGTCTCTGCCGATGACGCCTGTGGGCAAGATCCTGCGTCGCGAGCTGCGCGACATCGCCTGACCCTGGATTTCTACATCGCGGGCAAGCCTGTTGGCTCAACGGGCTTGCCCGCGATGCATTCATGGGGCGCAAAGCCCCGTGCCAGAGCGGAATTCAAGGTTGTAGAATTTTTACTCTAAAAATGACTATTAAATGGTCTTGAGTCAAAAATGTGACTATTCAGGCCTTCTTTGGCTCTAGGCGGCCTTTTCCAAAGCTGCTACTCTCGGCGCGCTTTGTGACTTCTCGGCCTAAGTAAAAGCCAGACTCACCAACAATAGACACCAATAAAAAACACAGACAAATAATAATCGCATCAAATGCGGTGATGAATTCGCGTTGCTGAGGAGTGGGCTTCCATGATCGAAGACTTTTGGAAGGATAAGTACCCAGCTGGGATTGCTGCCGATATCAATCCTGACGAGTATCCGAATATTCAGGCGGTGTTGAAGCAATCCTGCCAACGTTTCGCTAACAAACCGGCCTTTAGCAACCTCGGCAAGACAATCACTTACGGTGAGCTGTACGAACTGTCCGGGTCCTTTGCCGCGTACCTGCAACAGCATACCGATTTGCAGCCTGGCGATCGAATCGCCCTGCAATTGCCCAATCTGTTGCAATACCCGATTGCGGTATTCGGTGCTATCCGCGCCGGCCTGATCGTGGTCAACACCAACCCGCTGTATACCGCGCGGGAGATGGAGCACCAGTTCAACGACTCCGGAGCCAAAGCCCTGGTCTGCCTGGCCAACATGGCTCACCTGGCAGAGACCGTGGTCCCCAAGACCGGGGTCAAGCACGTGATCGTCACCGAAGTGGCGGACCTTTTGCCGACCTTCAAGCGTGTGCTGATCAACAGTGTGGTCAAGTACGTGAAGAAGATGGTACCGGCTTATCACCTGCCTCAGGCCGTCAAGTTCAATGATGTGCTGAGCAAGGGCCACGGCCAGCCAGTACAGGAAGCCAACCCTGCCAGCGGCGACGTGGCGGTTCTGCAATACACCGGCGGCACCACCGGCGTGGCCAAGGGCGCGATGCTGACCCACCGCAATCTGGTGGCCAACATGCTGCAGTGCAAGGCGCTGATGGGCTCCAACCTCAATGAAGGTTGCGAGATCCTCATCACTCCGCTGCCGCTGTACCACATCTATGCGTTCACCTTCCATTGCATGGCCATCATGCTCATGGGCAACCACAACATCCTGATCAGCAACCCGCGGGACCTGCCGGCGATGGTCAAGGAACTGTCGAAGTGGAAGTTCAGCGGTTTTGTCGGTCTTAACACGCTGTTCGTTGCCCTGTGCAACAACGAAGCGTTCCGTAAGCTGGATTTTTCCGCGCTCAAAGTCACCCTGTCCGGGGGCATGGCCCTGCAACTGGCGGCCGCCGAGCGTTGGAAGTCGGTCACCAATTGCCCGATCTGCGAAGGCTACGGCATGACCGAGACCAGTCCGGTGGCCACGGTCAACCCGATCCAGAACATCCAGATCGGTACCATCGGTATTCCGGTGCCTTCAACCCTGTGTCGGGTGATCAACGACGCCGGCGACGAGCTGCCCCTGGGGGAAGTGGGTGAACTGTGCGTGAAGGGCCCGCAGGTAATGAAGGGCTACTGGCAGCGTCAGGACGCCACTGACGAAGTCCTCAGCGAAGGCTGGTTGAAGACCGGTGACATCGCCCTGATTCAGCCGGATGGCTATATCCGCATCGTCGACCGCAAGAAGGACATGATCCTGGTCTCGGGTTTCAACGTGTACCCCAACGAGCTGGAAGACGTGTTGGCTTCCCTGCCGGGCGTCCTGCAGTGCGCGGCGATCGGCGTACCGGACGAAAAGTCCGGCGAGACCATCAAGATCTTCATTGTCGCCAAGCCAGGGGTCACCTTGACCAAGGAGCAGGTGATGGAACATATGCGCGCCAATGTCACCGGTTACAAGGTGCCCAAGGCGGTGGAGTTCCGCGATGCCCTGCCGACCACCAACGTCGGCAAGATCCTGCGTCGCGAGCTGCGGGATGAAGAGTTGAAGAAGCTCGGCTTGAAGAAATAATTCTCAGCCCCCATGAAAAAGCCCCGCCAGTGCGGGGCTTTTTCATGGGGCGTGAGTTGCGCCGGCTTACTGTTGGAACTGGGAGAAGTCCACGCCGGTGCCGGCCGGGCGCACGTCCTTGAGGAAGGAGTCCTTGTCGGCACTCAACTCCAGGCTCAGGGCGGCCTTGCGCTTGCCTTCATTGCGGATCACCAGGCCTTCCATCTTTTCCCGCAGGAATACGGTCGGCACTTTCAGGTGCAGCAACTGGTTGGTGTCCGGGGTGTGCAGGAGCAGGTGCACCCATTCGTACTGACCAATGGCCAGGCGGGTCACCAGGATATCGAACCACCAGATATTGCGATTGCGGTTCAGCTCCGCGAAATGGCAGTTGTTGACGCCCAGCACCGCACCGCCCAGTTCCTGGTTTCTACGGGCAATGGCCTGCTTTTTATCGAGTTTCATAACATTCCTACGGGGATTGGATCTTCAGTGCTTGGCCTGAACAGGTCGAGCATTCTCCCGGGTTGCCCGACAAACATAAAGGGCAACCTCGGGCCTGGGATGAAATGCCCGACGAAAAATAATTGAAACTCTGCGCAACGGCCACGAGTCAACCTTGGGTAACGACGTAAATCCTCTTTGTTCGATCAATGAATGTTCTACGGAGAAATACCATGGGCAGCACAGCGGATAAGGCAAAAGGTCTGGCCAACGAAGCCATCGGCAACGTCAAGCAAGGTGTCGGCAAGGCCACCGACAACACCAAGCTGCAGGCAGAGGGCAAGCTGCAGGAGAAGAAAGGCGAAGCCCAGCAAGCCCTTGGCAAGACCAAGGATGCAGTGAAAAAGACCATCGACAAGGCCTGAGTACGAGGCCCACGATGATGCACCGCAGCGGCCATCCACGGATGGCCGTTTTCATGTGTGCGCTGCTGTCGAGAACCCGTAATCAGCCCGTCCGAATGGTTGCGGTTCGCCAACTAGGCTAATTTGTTGTAGAAAACGCCCCCTGAGTCGCTATCGACTTCAACCTTTTTGCGGCGAAAGGAGACGCTATGATTTTTCCGGACCTCAAAGGTTTGCCCTTGCACCGTGTGCTGATCCGCACGGTCAATGAATTCATCGCGGACGAGATGTCCACCTATGCCTCGGCGCTGGCCTACCAGATGCTGTTCTCGCTGTTCCCCTTCATCCTGTTTCTTATTGCCCTGATCGGTTTCCTGCATCTGCCGGACTTCTTTACCTGGCTGCGCCTGCAATCGGAGCTGGTGCTGCCGCCCCAGGCCCTGGAGCAGGTGAATCCGGTGATCGATCAACTGCAACAGTCCAAGGGCGGATTACTCTCCGTGGGTATCGTCATCGCCCTGTGGACCGCCTCGGCGGGCGTGCGCCTGATGATGAGCGCAATGAACGCTGCCTACGATGTGGTCGAGGGCCGGCCGATCTGGAAGCGCTTCCCGCTGTCGGTGTTCTACACCGTGGGCATTGCCGGCATGCTTCTGGCCGCTGCGGCCCTGATGGTACTGGGGCCCCAGGTGATGACCTGGCTGGCCGGGCAGGTGGGCCTGGAAGAGTTCATCGTCACCTTGTGGACCATCCTGCGCTGGCCGGTGATCGTGCTGCTGATGATGGTGGCGGTGGCCCTGATGTATTACGTGATGCCCGATGTGAAGCAGAAGTTTCGCTTCATCACGCCGGGCTCGGTGCTGGCGGTGGTGGTATGGATTGTCGCGTCCCTGGGCTTTGCCTACTACGTGAAAACCTTCGCTAACTACAACGCCATGTATGGCAGTATCGGCGCGATCATCGTGTTGCTGCTGTACTTCTACATCTCTGCTGCTGTGCTGTTGCTGGGGGCGGAGATGAACGCGGTGATCGAACACATGTCGGCCGAAGGCAAGGAACCTGGCGAAAAGGACTTTGACGGGCCCGGCGATAAACAACACGTATCGGGACTGGGCCGGGACCACTCGCTCCATCCGACCACTGACGAAGCCTGAACATGATCCGTGAAATCCTCAAAATGGGCGATGAACGCCTACTGCGTATTGCGCCCCCGGTGCCGCCCGAGATGTTCGACAGCCCGGAGTTGTGGCAACTGATCGACGATATGTTCCAGACCATGGAAAGTGTCGGTGGCGTTGGCCTGGCAGCACCGCAGATCGGTGTCGATCTGCAACTGGTGATCTTCGGCTTCGAGCACAGCGAACGTTATCCGGAGGCGGAGGCAGTGCCTCAGACCATCCTCATCAATCCCTTGATCACGCCCTTGAGTCCGCAACTGGAAGAGGGCTGGGAGGGCTGTCTCTCGGTGCCAGGGCTGCGGGGCGCGGTGCAGCGCTACCAGCATATTCGCTATGAAGGCTTCAGCCCCAAGGGCGAGCCTATCGTGCGTGTGGCCTCGGGCTTTCATGCCCGGGTGGTGCAGCATGAATGCGATCACTTGATCGGGCGGTTGTACCCGTCGCGGATCACTGATTTCAGCAAGTTCGGTTTCACCGAGGTGCTGTTTCCCGAGCTCGATCCCAACACTGACGAGTAACGCCCAAGCCTACGGGCCCAGGCGGCCGCTGTCGGTCCCCATGGCCAGCAGCGGTTTGCTGCGTTGGTAGCGAGCCAGTCGTTCGGCCAGGGGCTGGGGTAATCGGGTATCGGTGGAAAAACTCATGCGCTGATACAAAGTTTCCAGGTCCGGGTGGCAGAACAGCCAGACCGGTCCTTCGACCTGCCTCAGGGCCTGCTCCACCAACTGCCCGGCCAGCCCTTGGCCGCGTCGCTCGGGGGCGACGAACAAACCCGTCAGCCAATGCCCCTGGGCCACCGGGGTCAGGCTCATCCCGGCGACGATCCCATCGTTCTTGACCACCCAGAGCTGACCTGCGGACGAGGCCCGCATGGGCGACTGGTGCTGGCGATAGAACTTGTTCAGCAAGGGGCGCGCGGCCTCGGCAAGGCGGCTGATCTGGAGGCTGGACATGGGCTTTCCGGGTTTGCAACAGGGAGCGGCAGATTATAAAGGAACCCCCGGCAGCTATAGGTGCTATACCTGAATCCTATCCCGCAACAGTGGAGTGAAGATCATGTCCAAAGGTATGAACGCCAAGAAAAATGCCAAGAAGAAACCGGCAAAGAGCGCTGACGAGAAACGCGCCGAGAAAAAGGCCAAAAAAACCGAAGTGAACATCTTCGGCCATTGATCAATTTGACGAAGCCCGCAGCGCGGGCTTCGTTTTATCCCTTCTAAAATGGCAGGCGCGCGTTCTGTCTGCTCAGCGCGACTTCTCCATTTCTTGTACCGAACCTACGCCAGCTCTATTGCCAACGCCTCCCGCACCGCCGGCCGCTGCTCGACCCGAGCCTGGAACTTTACCAGCGCCGGCCAGGCTCCCAAATCGATGGCAAACAGCGCAGTCCAGCGCAGCACGGTGAACAGATAGGCATCGGCGATGCCGAACTGACCGCCTTGCAGATAATCCTGGCGCTCCAGGGTCTGCTCCAGCAGGGCAAAGCGTTTGAACAGCTTCTGCCGGAACACCTCCTTCACGCTGTCATCGAGCCCTGGGTTGAACAGCCAGCCCATGATCCCGTGAACTTCGCTGGTGATGAAGTTCAGGGTTTCCTGCAGGCGTACCCGTTGCCAGCTGCCATTGGCCGCCGCCAATCCGGCCTCGGGCTTGAGGTCGGCCAGGTATTGCAGGATTGCCGGGCCTTCGGTGAGCACTTCGCCGTTGTCCAGTTGCAGGGCGGCCACGTAGCCCTTGGGGTTGATGACGAGGAAATCCTGAACGTCGGCGGTGCGCTTGCTGCGATTGTCGACACGGATGGCGTCGAACGGCAGTTGCAGTTCCCGCAGTACGATATGGGAGGCCAGGGAGCAGGCTTGAGGGGCGTAGTAGAGTTTCATCGGCAGGTCTCTGGTGAGTGTTGGAGCCAGTGTCGGGGCGACACCTGCATGGGTAAAATTAATCTTTCAGAAAATCGCCATAAGGATAGCTACTGCCATGATGAACCTGATGCATTGGCGCCTGCTGGTGGCGATAGCCGAATGCGGCACCATCACCCGGGCCGCCGAGCAGGTGGGCATGACCCAGTCCGGGGCCAGTCAGGCCTTGGCCCAGATGGAAGACATGCTGGGCGTGCAACTGTTCATCCGTGAAAGCCGCCAGGCGCTGCCCACGGCAATCGGCCTACAGGTGCTGGAGCAGGCCCGGGTGATGCTCGGAGCCCTGGCCCAGGTTCGCCGGCAAGTGGACACGGCCCGGGGCATCCTCCAGGGCAGTTTGCGCCTGGCGGGCTTTCCCATGGTCCTGGCGAGCTTCCTGCCACCGGTGCTGCGACGTTTCAAGCAACTGCACCCGGGGATCGAGGTGGTGCAACTGGAGGTCAGCGACGATGAAGTCGAAGCCCTGTTGGAGGCGCAGTTGGTGGATCTGGGAGTGGTACTGAATCCGGCGCCCGAGCGTCGTTCGTGGGTGCTGGGTGTCGATTCGTGGGTGGCCGTGCTGCCTCAGGACCATCCTTGGCAGGCCCCGACCATCGAGCTTGAAGCCTTGCTGACGCAGCCCTTTGTCCTGGCCACTGGCGGCTGCTCGGTGAATGCCCGCAGCCTGGCGGTCGAAGCCGGAATGCCGTTGGCAGATGTGCGGATCGAAGTGCGCGAGTGGAATAGCGCATTCAGCCTGGTGCGCGAACGCTTGGGGGTGACCCTGGTGCCGGAGAGTACCTTGCCGGAACAGCGCCAGGGATTGCGAGTGCTGCCTTTGAGTTGCCCGATCGAGCGGCAGTTCGCCCTGGTAGCGGCGCCGGGGCGGGAGTCACACGGGCTGGTTCAGGCCTTTGTACAGATGCTCGCTCGGGTCTAGTCGGCGAACTGTTCCTGGCGAGTCATATTTATGTCTTGCTTGATACTTTTCGTGAAGGCTGAGAAGCATTTAAAAGTTGTGAAAACAGACTGACTGGTGGCCTTGCATAGAGTTGGCGGCTGTCTATGCTCAATTGTGAAAAAGCGTATCGGGCGCTTTGTGAGCCACGGTCTCGTGATGTTTTCAGCCTTATAACGGGTGTTTGTGGAATGTTCATCCGAGCACGAAATTGAATTCATGAATAAAGACGAGAGTGCGCAACTAGAGGCACCGCAGGATCAGGAGCATTTAATTAGATGGAGTTTCTTTTCTTTGTTAGGTCGGACCCGGCAACGGGTCATCAAGAAAAGGATGGCTTGATAAGAGCGTTGCAACATGGACTCTCCGATTAAACATCATTTATCACCTGACACTTCCTTTCTCACATGGAGAGAGGCGCTTGCCCTGTTTATGGAACGTTGTGGTGGCTCAGTTGAAAGACTAGAAACTTCCGTCAATCAAAAGACAGCGTTGAAGGTGATACAACCATGTTTAACCTACATCACAAGGCTGACCTGCTAGAGATCGAGCGCTTTAATTGTGCGTTGACCGAGGCCAATGCCAAGTTGGCGGCGATCAGCCATTCCATGGCGATGATCGAGTTCTCTCCCGATGGCATCGTGCTCGACGCCAACGATAATTTTTGCAAGGCCATGGGCTATTCCGTGGAGGAGATACGCGGCAAGCATCACCGGATCTTCTGCGAGGAAGAGTTCTATCGCAGTGAGGAGTACGCCAAGTTGTGGCGTGATCTGGGCCGGGGTGAACCTGTCAGCGGCACCTTCCTGCGGCTGAACAAGCGCGGCCAGGAGATCTGGCTCGAAGCCAGCTACATGCCGGTGTTCGATGCCGACCGTCGGGTCAGGAGTGTGATCAAGGTGGCCTCGGACATCTCCGAGCGCATCCATCTGGAACATGAAAACCAGAGCCTGCTGAACGCCATTGGCCGTTCCATGGCAATCATCGAATTCACCCCGGACGGCAAGATAGTTGCCGCCAACGACAACTTCCTCAAGACCATGCAGTACTCCCTGAACGAGATCCTCGGTCAGCACCACAGCATGTTCTGTCATCGCTCTGAAGCCGAGTCTTCGGAGTACAAGCAGTTCTGGGCCTCGTTGAACCGTGGCGAATACCACTCCCACCGTTTCGAGCGGGAAAACAAGTACGGCCAGACCGTGTTCCTCGAGGCTTCCTACAACCCGCTGTTCGACACCAAGGGCCGCTTGTACAAGGTGGTCAAGTTCGCCAGTGATATCACTCAGCAAGTGACTACCCTGCAGTCCGCCGCCGAATCGGCCCACAGCACCTCGGTGCAGAATGATGCCTGCGCCCAGAAGGGGTCGGAGGTGGTGCAACAGACGGTGGAAATCATTCAGCAGATTTCCCACGACCTGAATGAAGCCGCCCGCAGCATCGATGCGGTCAGCAAACAGTCGGAGATCATCGGCACCATCGTCCAGACCATTCGCGGGATTGCCGACCAGACCAACCTGCTGGCGCTCAATGCGGCCATCGAGGCGGCCCGGGCCGGCGAGCATGGGCGGGGGTTCGCGGTGGTGGCGGACGAGGTGCGCAGCCTGGCGGCACGCACCAGCCAGGCAACGGTGGAGATCGTCGAGGTGGTGCGCAAGAACCACGACCTGTCCATGAGCGCGGTCACCAGCATGCAGTCGAGCCTGAGTCGCACCGGACTTGGGGTCGAGCTGGCCAATGAGGCGGGGGAGGTGATCCTGGAGATTCAGCAGGGCTCAAGGCATGTGGTGGATGCCATCAGCCAGTTCAACTCGACCTTGCAGTTGTAGTCGCGGTTTTACCTCGGACACAAAAAAGGGTTCCCATGGGAACCCTTTTTTGTTGTCACTGTTACAACGACGCGAGGAACTTCTCGTCGATCGGTTTGGCGCTGTTCTTGGCCTCTTTCTCTTCCTTGGCCAACTGCATCTTGTCTTGCAGGCGCTGGGCAATTTCCTGGTTGATCGTCAGTTGCCGCTCAGGTGGCAGGTTCTTCAGATCTTCTTCGGTCAGACCCATATCCTTGAGGATACTGTCACGCAGACGCTGTTCGGGCGTCTTGCTCATGTAGTCCTTGAACTCGCTCAGGGCACCGGTTTCCGTGGCGCTGTTGGCCTGTGGAGTGCTGGTGGCGGGCGGCGTGGCCTGGAGCAGGACACGGGTCTTGGCGAACGCTGCATTGACGTTGTCGTCCACGGTATTGCCTTGCAGGCTGGACTGGGACGTCGGCACGGTCACGGAGTTCTGGGCCTGCTGCAGCATGCCGCTGTACAGCGCGCTGGCGGCAGCGGTGGTCGGGTCCATATCGGTGCGCGAGGTGGGCTGCACCGAAACGGATTTCTGGGCGTTGACCAACATGATCGGGAACCTGTGTGAGAGAACTAGACTGAAGTTTTAGCAAGTTTCATGCCGATACTTTGGTCCATGAATATCAATGGGTTAGGAGAATAACTGTCGGCGGGTGGCCAGTAAGCGGACAAGTCTTGCCGCTTCCTGGCAATTGCCGCCCGCCTGTTTGCCGAGGGGGGGGCGATCAGTGTCTCAGTAAGTGATGGGAATGCCGAAATGCTCCTGGAAGGCATCGTCCACCGGCTGGTACCCCAGGACCCGGGTGGTTTCGCTGAGGTCCAGGCGCTTGAAGCGGTTGTTGGATATGCCATGGCCGATCAGGTACTGCACCCCAGGGGTTTCCACCGCTCGCTGTAGCAGTTGCACGGCGTCCCGAGGGCTGAGCCAGGCGCTCAGGTCGCGGGTGGTGGTCAGTTCGTGGTGTTGCGGGTCCTCGAACGCACCAATGCGCAGGGCGATGCAGGACAGCCCGCGCCGGGCCGCATAAAAGGCGCACAGGGCTTCGCCATAGCATTTGCTCACGCCGTACAGGTTGGCCGGCATCACCGGCATGCCCGGGGTGATCTGCCGGTCCACCGGGTAGCCCTCGATGGTCTGGGCGCTGCTGGCGAACACCAGGCGCTGGCAACCAGCGTTCACTGCTGCCTCGAACAGGTAGGTGGTGGCGAGGATGTTGTTGGGCAGCAGTTCGTCGAAGCTGGCACTGGCGTGGGGGATGCCGGCCAGATGCACGATCACGTCGATCCCTGGCAGCAGGCGGCCGATGGCTTGCGGGTCATCGAGGTCCAGGCGTACGAAGCGGTGGGGGGCGGGGATGTCGAAGTCCGGTTCGACGCGGTCGGTGAGGGTGAAGCGATGGCGTTCCTGGGAACCCTGGAAAAACACTTTGCCGATCCTGCCGCAGGCGCCGGTCAGTAGTACGTTGAGTCCATCCATGTCGAGTCTCCGGTGGGCTGAGAAGGGGTGGCCTAGGGGGTGCCGTTGCGTCCATGCAGCAGGAAGCCTGGACGCAGGCTGAGGCGTTCGTAGTAGGCGGCCACAGCGGGGAAGTCCGGGTGTTCCATGGGGGTCATCTTCCAGCGATTGACCGAGAGGCCAAGGACGATGTCCGCCAGGCTGAAGGCTTCACCGAGCACATAGGCCCCGGTGCTTTCAAGCTGCTGTTCAAGAATTGCCATCTTGCCGTTCCAGGCCAGCAGGCTGGCGCCGATGCGCCGGCTGTCCTGGCAGTCTGGATGCTGGCGCACCAGGCCCATGAAGGCGTAGCTCCAGGCCGGATTGAGTTCGGTGGCCTGCCAGTCCATCCACTGTTCCACCAGGGCCCTGGCCCGCGGGGCGAGGGGCAGCAGGCCGCTGCCGGGATGCAGATTGGCCAGGTAGCGGCAAATGCTGTTGGACTCCCACAGGGCCCCGGCGTCATCGATCAGCACTGGGACCTGGGCGTTGGGGTTGAGGGCGAGAAATTCGGGACTGTGGGTCGACTGGAAGCCGCTGCCCCAATCTTCCTGCTGGTAGGAAAGGTCCAGCTCTTCACAGGTCCACAAGACTTTCCTGACGTTGATGGACGAGGCTTTACCGAGAATTCTATAGGGGGTTCCCATGACGCTTCCTTGTTCGTGGCACAGGTTGGCCATGGGAATCTATCAGTGAGCCAGGTTCTCGGCGACGGTCAAATTGCCTCCAGGGGTGTTTTGCTTGGCTTCAGGCCGGATCGGGCAGGGCCGAAGCCGGCAGACCGAAAACCCGGTCGAACAGCCAGTTGAAGGCGAAGGTGTAGCAGGGGATGAACAGGATCAGCGCCAGGTCCAGGAGAAAGGCCTGCACCAGGCTGATGTTCATCCACCAGGCGATGAGCGGGATCAGGAACACGATCAGGGTCAACTGGAAGCCCACGGCATGCGCGATGCGCCGTTTGACGGTGCGGGTGCGTGACGGCTGGCGGCTTTCCCAGCGTTCGAACAGGGTGGTGTAGATGAAGTTCCAGGTCACCGCGATGCTGGTGATGACCACGGCCAGCGGCCCGGTGCTGCTGGGGGATGTGCCGGACAGCAGGGCCAGGCCGAGGGCCGAGAAGGTCATGCCGAATACCTCGAACAGGGATACGTAGACCAGTTTGCGTTTGACGCCTTGCATGGAGACTCCTCGGTGTTGAATGTCAATGGCCAGGGCTGGACTGGCGCAGGGCGCGAAAGATAGCTTCAATGGCGATGACAGAAAAAGTCGGAAGCTTTCAGTTTTGCTGATAGGTTGCACCCATGAATTTCTCCAGTGACAGCATCCAGTTGTTTCTCGCCGTGCTCGAGCGCGGTTCCTTTTCTGCGGCGGCCCGCTCCTTGGGCAAGGTGCCTTCGGCGGTGAGCATGGGCATTGCCAACCTTGAGGCCGAACTGGGTTATGCCCTGTTTGATCGCAGCCATCGCGAGCCGGTGCCGACGCCCCTGGCCCTGTCTCTGGCGCCCCATGCGCGGCTGATCGCCGACCAGCTCAAGCAGTTGCAGGTGCACGCCATCGAGCTGTCCCTGGGCCTGGAGAGCAAGCTGTCGATCGCCGTGGTGGATGACATCGACAAGCAGCGAGTACTGGCCGCCATCAAGCTGATTGCCGAGCGCTATCCGCTGCTGGAGGTGGAGGTGCTCAGTGCCCCCCAGGATGATGTGCTGCAGCTGCTGCACAGTGGGCGGGTGAGTGTGGGCGTGGCTTTTGCCGGCTTGAGCGTGAATGCCCTGGAGTATTTCCAGTACATCGGCAGTGAGCGGGTGATTGCCTGTATCTCGCCGCGACATCCGGTGTTTGTGGCCAGCGATGGCTCGTTGTACCTGGAGGAACTGATCCGGGTCCGTCAGGTCGTGGTGGCCAGTCGCGACCTGCCCATCAGCGATACCCGGCCCTTGGTGGGCGAGTCGCTGTGGCGCACCGACAGCCTGGCCATGGCCCTGCACATGGTGGAAGCCGGCATCGGCTGGGGCAATTTCCCCTTGTCGGTGATCCAGCCGCTGCTGGCGGCCGGGCGCCTGCAGCGGCTGAAGTTCAAGAACCTCGACAACGGTTTGTCATTGCCGGTGCATGGGGTGTGGCTGAAGAACCGACCTTTGCAGAAGGGCGCGCTGGCCCTGGTGCAGTTGCTCAGTGGCGAAGATCCGGCGCTGGGGCCGCTGCCCGACCCCGGGGTTTAGCCCAGGGCCTGTTCACGCAACCAGCGCAGCAGGTGACCGGCCGCTGAATCGTCGCTGATCGCCTGGGCGGACAACAGGTAATAGGCGCTGCCATCGGCGACGAAGTCGAAAGGGGCGCAAAGCAATCCTCCGGCCAGATCATCGCGCACCAATTGCCAGGGGGCGATGGCCAGCCCCAGGCCCGCCACCGCCGCTTGCAGGCTGAAGTAGAAATGCTCGAAGACTTGCTCCTGGGGAGCCAGGGAAGCAGGCAGTTGCCGCCGTTGCAGCCACTGCTCCCAGGCTTGCGGCCTGGTGGCGCTGTGCAGGCGCGGGGCGTGTTCCACCAGGGTCGGCTGGCCGTCTGGCGAAGGGGCCCAGTCAGGCTGTTTGTCCGGTCGGCAGACGGGGCCAATGGCTTCGTCGAACAGCCAGTGAGCCTGGGTTTCGTCGTTCCAGGCGAAATCGTTGCGGCGAATCGCCAGGTCGATGCCGGTGTTGAACGAGAAAGGCCCGCCGCCGGCCAGCAACTGGATCGATATCTCCGGGTGGGCGGCCTGGAACGCCGGCAGGCGTGGGATCAGCCAGCGCATCAGCAGGGTCGGTTCGCAGGACAGCACCAGCGGCGCCTCGGGGTTCGGTGCCCGCAGGCGGCTGGCAGTGTTCTCGATCAGGTCCAGGGCCTGGGTCACGCTGTGCAGCAGTTCGGCTCCGGCCGGCGTCAGAAATACCCGATGGCTGCGGCGTTCGAACAACGCCGTGCCCAGGTCCTCTTCCAGGGCGCGCACGGCGCGGCTGATGGCGCCATGGGTCAGGTGCAGAGCGGTGCCGGCCCGGGTGAAGCTTTCCAGGCGTGCCGCCGCTTCGAAGCAGCGCAAGGCGCTGAGGGGAGGCAGGCGACGGCGTGATGTCTGTGAGTTTTTATCACTGAGAGTGTCAGTTTTCATCGTTGGCTGTTCCCGTGCCGATCCCCATACAGTAGCGCCTGATTCTATAACCAAGGCGTATGCAACGTGACTGAACTGTTAGTCGTAATCACCATCACCATTCTGGCGGTGCTCAGTCCCGGAGCCGATTTTGCCTTGGTGACGCGCAACAGCCTGATGCTCTCGCGCCGCCACGGCGTGTTCACCGCCCTGGGGATCGGGCTTGGGGTCATGCTGCATATCGGCTACAGCCTACTGGGGGTGGGGGTGCTGTTGCAGCAGTCGCTGCTGTGGTTCACCGGGCTGAAGATTGCCGGGGCGGTTTATCTGATCTATCTGGGGGTCAAGCTGTTGCGCGGTTCTGACCAGGGGCCGCAAGAGGCAGGGACGGCGAGTCTCGAGATATCGTCCTGGGCGGCTCTGCGCAGCGGCTTTCTGACCAATGCGCTGAACCCCAAGACGATGATTTTCGTTCTCAGCCTGTTTATGCAGGTGATCCAGCCGGGCACGGTGTTGCCGGTGCAGATCGGCTACGGCGCAATCATTGTCCTGGCCCACGTATTGTGGTTCGTGGCGGTGGCGCTGTTTTTCTCGGCACCGGCCATAGCCAGGCGATTGTTGGGGTACAAGCGCCGTATCGATCAGGTATTCGGTGTGGTGCTGGTGGGGTTCGGGCTGTTGCTCAGTGTCCTGAGCATGCAGCCCTGAAACGCCTCAGGTGCTTTCCCGTACCCGCAGCTCGAAGCCCATGTCCACCACGGGCTCGGCCACGCTGTTGCCGGCCAGCAGGGTCAGCATCTGCTCGGCTGCGCGGCGGCCAATGGCTTCCCTTGGGGTGCTGATGCTGCTCAGGCGCGGCACCATGTGCTCCGAGGACGGTAGGTCGTTGAAACCCAGCACCGCGACTTGTTCCGGGACCTTGATCCCGCAGCGCATGGCTTCCAGTAGCGCGCCCTGGGCCAGGTCGTCGTTGCCGAAGAAGATGGCGTCGACCTGCGGCTGGCTCTGCATCAGTTGCAGGAACAGTTCGCCGCCCAGGCCCACGGAGGATGGGCGAGGGGTCAGCAGTTCCAGATCGGGGTTGTACAGCCCGGCCTCTTGCAGGGCGCGACGGAAACCTTCGCCCCGCAGCAGGGTGCGTTGATCCAGTTGTGCGCCGACGTAGGCCAGGTGCTTGCGGCCACGGGAAATCAGATGCTGGGCGGCGGTCTCGCCGGCGTTCAACTGGGAAAAGCCCACGCAGTTGAGTCCGGCACCGGAGTCCAGGTCCATCATGTAAACGCAGGGGATGTTGTTGGCCTCGATCATCCGCCGGGCGCTCTCGGTACGGTCGAAACCGGTCAGCAGCAGACCCCGGGGCTGGTAGGTCATGTAGTTGCGTAGCAGGTTCTCTTCTTCATCCCTGGAGTAGTGGTAGTTGCCAATCAACACTTCGAAGCCCTTGGGTCGCAGGACCTGATGAATGGCTTCCAGGGTTTCGATGAACAGCAGGTTGGACAGCGACGGCACCAACACCACCACCGATTGGCTCTGGGCCGAGGCCAGGGCGCGGGCGGCGGAGTTGACCACGTAGTTCAACTCCAGCGCGGCCTTTTGCACCTTTTCCACCAGTTCGGTGGCCACGCTGCTGACACCGCGCAGGGCGCGTGAGGCGGTGATCGGACTGACACCGGCCAGTCGTGCCACTTCGTTGAGGGTAGGGCGCCCCGTGGTACGGGAGTTTTTATCGTTTTTATGAGTGGTCATCAGACGGCTTGCCAAACAAAATTCAAGTCACTAAGGTAGCGCTGTCCTGAAACAGCTGCAATGCGTGAGCGAGGTGTGCCTGACCCTCGCTCTTTGGTTTGGCGGACTATATAAGCGGCAACCCACAAAAATGACAAGAAGGCGTCGGCAGACACTGTTTTTGTACTAGAACTAGAACTAGCGAAGGTAGCGCTGTCTGCGCGCTGAGGTGTTACATGAGTCAATCTATTACCGCCCTGGTCATCATGGGTGTTGCCGGCTGTGGCAAATCCAGCGTCAGTCAGGCCCTGTGCCAGCGCAGCGGCGCCACGGCCATTGAAGGCGATACGTTCCACCCTGCCGCCAATATTGCCAAGATGAGCGCCGGCATTCCCCTCGACGACGACGACCGTGCCGGCTGGCTAGACAGCCTCTGCGATGAATTGCGTCGTACCCTGGCCGCCGGTCAGCGTCCGGTACTGACCTGCTCGGCCCTGAAGCGCAAATACCGCGAGCGCCTGCGCGCCGCCACCCCCGGCCTGGGCTTTATCTTCCTCGAACTGACACCAGCAGTGGCCGCCGATCGCGTGGCACACCGGCCGGGGCATTTCATGCCTTCGACTCTGATCGACAGTCAGTTCGCCACCCTCGAATCCCCCGTGGGGGAGCCGCTCACCCTGGCCCTGGATGCCAGCACCTTGAGCGTCCAGCGCCTGGCCGAACTGGCCAACCAATGGTGGCTGGAGCATGGCCTTGAACCTTCACATTAAGTGCTGGCTCGAAATAGGTAGCGCTATCCCACTCGGCCCTTGTTTTTAACGCTTTAATAAAAACAACAAACCGGAGGCAATCCCATGTTTGGCATGTCCCAAGAGACCTATCTGCTGGTTGATGCAGTGGTCACTATCATCGGCCTGATCGTACTGATCACCCGATTCAAGCTGCATCCCTTTATTGCCCTGACCATCGCTGCGGGGTTCCTTGGCCTGACGTCGGGCATGCCGGTGGACAAGATCATCAAGGCGTTCCAGGACGGTTTTGGTGGCGTGCTCGGTTTTGTCGGCATCATCCTGGCCCTGGGTACCATGCTCGGCAAGATGATGGCCGAGTCCGGCGGCGCCGATCAGATCGCCCAGACCCTGATCCGTTCGTTCGGCAAGGAGCGGGTGCAGTGGGCGATGATGTTCGCCGCGTTCCTGGTGGGCATCCCGCTGTTCTTCGAGATCGGCTTCGTGCTGCTGATCCCGCTGGTGTTCATTGTGGCCCGGCGCACCGGGGTGTCGCTGATCAAGATCGGCATTCCCCTGCTGGCCGGCCTCTCGGCGGTCCATGGCCTGGTGCCGCCGCATCCGGGGCCACTGCTGGCCATCGGCGTGTTCGGCGCCGACATTGGCAAAACCATTCTTTACGGCCTGATCGTTGCCCTGCCGACCGCCATCATTGCCGGTCCGATCTACGGCACCTTCATCGCCAAATACATCCCGGGTCATCCGTCCCAGGAGCTGGTCGACCAGTTGGCCCGTGAAAATACCTCGCAGAACCTGCCGAGCTTCAGCGTGACTTTGCTGACCGTGCTACTGCCGGTGTTCCTGATGCTGCTCAAGACCTTCGCCGACGTGGCGCTGCCGGACGGGCATTTCTTCCGCATCTGGATGGACATGATCGGCCACCCGATCAGTGCCTTGCTGCTGGCCTTGCTGCTGTCGCTCTACACCTTTGGCTACAAGCAGGGCATCGGCTCCAAACAGATCCTCGGCCTGCTCGACGCCAGCCTGGCGCCTACGGCCGCGATCATCCTGATCATCGGTGCCGGCGGCGGCTTCAAGCAGATGCTGGTGACCAGCGGCGTGGGCGATGTGATCGGTCATATGGCGGTCAACGCGCAGATCTCGCCGATCCTCCTGGCGTGGCTGGTGGCGGCGGTGATTCGTATTGCCACCGGTTCGGCCACTGTGGCGACCATCACGGGCGCGGGCATCGTGGTGCCGGTGGTGGGGATGATCCCCGGGGTCAACCGCGAACTGCTGGTGCTGGCCACCGGCGCCGGCTCGCTGATCCTGTCCCACGTCAACGACGCCGGATTCTGGCTGGTGAAGCAGTACTTCAACATGACCGTAGCCGAGACCTTCAAGACCTGGACGGCGATGGAGACCATCCTCTCGGTGGTGGGGCTGATCTTTATCCTGCTGTTGTCGTTGGTGGTTTAAACGGCTTCGCCGGCAAGCCGGCTCCTGCAGGGAGCAGGTTGTCGGTGAAACGCGAGTACAAAAAAACCGCATCACTGCGGTTTTTTTGTGGCTGAAAGCATCTCAGCTTTTCTGCACCAGCCCGTCGGCGCGGAACATGCCGCGAATACCACGCACCGCTTGGCGAATCCGGTCCTGGTTCTCGATCAACGCAAAGCGCACATGATCGTCGCCGTATTCACCGAAACCCACCCCCGGGGACACGCAGACCTTGGCTTCGGCCAGCAGCTTCTTGGCGAACTCCAGGGAGCCCAGGTGCGCGTAGGCCTCGGGAATCTTGGCCCAGACGTACATCGAGGCCTTGGGGTTCTCCACCATCCAGCCCAGCTCATGCAGGCCCTTGACCAGCACGTTGCGCCGTTGCCGGTACTGCTCGGCAATGTCGCGTACGCACTGTTGGTCGCCTTCAAGTGCCGCGATTGCTGCTACCTGCAGTGGGGTGAAGGTGCCGTAGTCGTGGTAGCTCTTGATCCGCGCCAGGGCGCTGACCAGCTCCGGGTTGCCCACCATGAAGCCAATACGCCAGCCAGCCATGTTGTAGCTCTTGGACAGGGTGAAGAACTCCACCGCGATGTCCTTGGCCCCGGGCACTTGCATGATCGACGGGGCTTTCCAGCCGTCGTAGACGATGTCGGCGTAGGCCAGGTCGTGGATCACCAGCACGTCGTACTGCTTGGCCAGGGCGATCACCCGTTCGAAGAAGTCCAGCTCCACGCATTGGGCGGTGGGGTTGGAGGGAAAGCCGAGGATCATCATTTTCGGCTTGGGGATCGAACCGCGAATGGCCCGCTCCAGCTCGGCGAAGAAGTCCACCCCAGGCACCAGCGGCACCGAGCGCACCTGGGCGCCGGCGATCACCGCGCCGTAGATGTGGATCGGGTAGCTGGGGTTGGGCACCAGCACCGTGTCGCCCTGGTCCAGGGTGGCGAGCATCAGGTGCGCCAGGCCTTCCTTGGAACCGATGGTGACGATGGCTTCGCTTTCCGGGTCGATATCGACCTCGTAGCGATCCTTGTACCAACGGGAAATCGCCCGGCGCAGCCGTGGAATGCCTTTGGAGGTGGAGTAGCCGTGGGTGTCCTCACGCTGGGCAACGGTAACCAGTTTTTCGACGATGTGCGGCGGAGTCGCGCCGTCGGGGTTGCCCATGCTCAAGTCGATGATGTCTTCGCCGCGCCGACGCGCAGCCATCTTCAGCTCGGCAGTGATATTGAAAACGTAAGGGGGGAGACGATCGATGCGCGCAAAGCGGCGCGGCGAACCTTGTTCGGCCATTGTTGCCTCGAAAAGACGTAAGCGCCCGGAACCGTCCGAGCGACGTTGGCCACTGCGGTGGCCTGCGGGGCAGACGATAAAGGCGCTGGCGCGGGCTTGTCCAGAGGAGCGGAAAAATATTTTTGCGCTCCGGGCGGTTTGCCGGGCTGTCGGGTTTGCCGCTATAACGTGCACGCTTTTTGCCTGCAAGGACGGCGCCCGGCCTCTGCCTGATCCGTTCCGGCGGATCTGATGCCGCGCGGCAGCTCTTCGAACAACAGCGTCAAACGGGATGAATGATGGAGTTTACCAGCGGCTTTTTGCTGAGCCTTTCGCTGTGCCTGGACATCGGCGTGGCCAATATCGCGATGATCACCCTGGCCATGCAGCGCGGCTATTTTCAGGGCTTTTGCCTGGGCCTCGGGACCTGCGTCGGAGACTTGATTTATGCGCTGCTGGCCCTGGCCGGAATGACCGTGCTGCTGCAGTACGAAACGGTGCGCTGGGTGCTGTGGATCGGTGGTTCGGCGCTGCTGGTGTATTTCGCGGCGAAGATGATTTATGCCGCCATTCATCACAGCGCGACATTGGCCACGGCTGGGGAGGCGGACCGCGGTTCGCCGCGCAAGGAGTTCTTGCGCGGGATCTTCCTGGCCATGTCTTCCCCCAGTGCGATCCTCTGGTTTGCCGCCGTGGGAGGCACCCTGATTGCCCGATCCGGTGGTGGCACGGTTGCCGACTCCGGGTTGTTCCTGGCTGGCTTCTTTTGCGCCGGGCTGGTCTGGACCCTGGGCCTGTGCCTGGCCGCGACCCAGGGCGGCAAGTTGCTGGGGGACAAGCTGTTGCGCTACTCCTATCTGGCATCTGCAGCGATCTTCTGCTATTTCGCGGTGTACGTGATCCTATCCGGTTATCAGGAGTTCATCCTCGGCGCCGGGGTGGCCGACCTTCCGGCGCTCTGATCCTGGCCCTGACGATTGGCTTCTATACTTGCTGCCGAACCCATCTTTTCTGCGGCAGGAGTGGCATTCATGGATGAGCAAAAACAGGGCACGGGTCCAGAACCGCGCTTCGAAAGAGAGCGTTTTCTGCTGATCGCCGGCTTCAGCGAGCGGTTTACCCCTGGTGCCGGCCAGGACATCGGCCAGCTCTGGGAGCGCTTCATCCCCCACATCGGCAAAGTGCCGGGGCAAGTGAATGAGTTGACCTACGGCGTCTGCTGCAACCCCGATGGCCAGGGCAGCTTCGAATACCTGGCCGGGGTCGAGATCAGCAAGCTCGACGACCTGCCCGAGCGTTATCGCTGGATCGAGGTGCAGCCGCAGAACTATGCGGTGTTCGAGCACGGCGGTTCCTTGCAGGACTTGCCACAGACCTTCAACTACATCTGGAAGACCTGGCTGCCCCAGTCCGGTCGCGAAGCGGCCGATGCCCCGGAATTCGAGCGCTACAGTGCCGATTTCAACCCTGATACCGGCAGCGGTGTGGTGGAGGTCTGGCTGCCGCTCAAAAGTGAATGATCCCCTCGGGGGCGCTGGCCGGCCCCCGATTCTCCCTGCCTTGGCCGCAATCTATACGCCGTCTTAACACCGTCCCCTGCAATCAGTGTCCGACCTTGATACGCCCTCACCTAACCTGCGTGGCGCAGAGGAGAGCGGAGGACGGCTCGTTCCCGACTCCCTGCCGGCGCCCATTGCCGGGCGCCTGACCGGTTGCGCCCCGGGCCGCTGTCTGCGGTTGCGGCGCCGCCTCAATGGGTTAAGGGGAAAAGCCTTGCTGACACTGGAATTCATCTACGGCGCCAGCGGTTTTTGCGCCGTGCTGCTGTTCGTCTACCTGGGTTACGCGCTGATCCGTGCCGAGAAATTCTGATGACCGCACCCAGCGCTACCCCGGCATTTTCATTCGCCCGTCCGGGCACTCTCGAGAAAGGAAACCAGCCATGTACGACCTGATCTTCGTGGGCCTGTCCCTGGGGTTCTTTGTACTGACGGCCCTGGTCATCGTCGCCATGGGCAAGATTTGAACGGAGCATCGACATGTTGAGTACTGTGCTGGAATACGCGGTGATCCTCGGGGTAATGACCGGGCTCGCCGTACTCATGGGCAAATGGCTGACCCGGGTCTTCAATGGCCGTGGCCACGCGTTGCCCGAGCGGGCCACCTACCGTCTGTTGGGGATCGACCCCGGCGAAACCATGGGCTGGGCCCGCTATGGCTCGGCGCTGTTGCTGTCCAACGCGGCGATGATGCTCCTGGGCTACCTGGTGCTGCGCCTGCAAACCGTCATGCCCCTCAACCCCCTGGGGTTGGCGGCGCAGACCCCGGACCTGGCGTTCAACACCGCCGCGTCCTTTATCACCAACACCAACTGGCAGGCGTACTCGGGAGAAAGCAGCCTGTCGAACTTCAGCCAGATGGCGGTGATCACCTTCCTGATGTTCGTCGGCGCTACCGCAGGCGTTGTCGCCGCGGCTGGTTTCATTCGCGGCCTGAGCCGTTCCAGCTCGGCGGATATCGGCAACTACTGGGTGGACTTCACCCGCACCCTGTACCGGGTGATGCTGCCGCTGTGCCTGGTCATGGCCCTGGTCTATGTCTGGCAGGGCATGCCGCAGACCCTCAACTCCCAGGCCCTGGCCACCACCCTGGAAGGCGCCCAGCAGCAACTGATCGTCGGCGCTGTGGCCAGCTTCGAGTCAATCAAGCACATCGGCACCAACGGTGGCGGCTTCTTCAGCATGAACGCCGCCCACCCGTTCGAGAACCCGACGCCGCTGACCAACGTCCTGCACATCCTCAGCATGTTGCTGATCCCTTCGGCACTGACCTACACCTTCGGCAGCATGCTGTTGCGTCGGCGTCAGGGCTGGGTGTTCTTCGGCACCTTCCTGGTGATGTTCGTCGGCTTCCTGACCATTGTCTTCACCGCGGAGCAGGGTGGTAATCCGCTGCTGACCCAGGTCGGTGCCGACCAGCAACTGTCGGCAACCCAGAGCGGCGGCAACATGGAAGGCAAGGAACTGCGCTTCGGCATCGCCGACACCGCGCTGTTCGTTACCACCACCACTGGCGCCACCACCGGTTCGGTGAACGCCATGCATGACTCGCTGACCCCTATGGGCGGCTTCGTGCCCCTGGCGCAGATGATGCTCAACTGCGTGTTCGGCGGCGACGGCGTGGGCTTTATCAACCTGATCCAGTACGCCCTGCTGACGGTGTTCCTGGTGGGCATGATGATCGGCCGCAGTCCGGAATTCCTCGGCAAGAAGATCGAGGCCCGGGAGATCAAGCTGGTGATGCTCTCGGTGCTCGCGCATCCGATCTGCATCCTCGGCTTCACCGCCCTGGCCGCGCTGTGGCCGGACACCCTGAACAGCCTCAACAACCTTGGCCCCCATGGTTTCAGCGAGGTGCTCTACGCCTACGCCTCGGGTACCGCCAACAACGGTTCGGCGTTTGCCGGGCTGAATGCCAACACGCCGTTCTTCAACACCACCATCGGTCTGGCCATGCTCATGGGACGCTTCTTCACCATGTTGCCGATGCTGGCCGTGGCCGGTTCGCTGGCGGCGAAAAAGAACATCCCGGCCGGTGCCGGCACCATTCCCACCGCTACACCGCTGTTCATGTTCCTGGTGGTGTTCGTGGTGCTGGTGGTCGGTGGCCTGACTTTCCTGCCGGCCCTCGCGCTCGGCCCGCTGGTGGAGCAACTGCAGTTGCTGGCCGGCCAGACCTACAAGTAAGGGGTTGTGATGACGACGCAAATGCAAACCCAAGGCGCCACTGCGGTGCTGTTCAAGGGCCTGTTGCGGCCAGTGCTGGTGGCAGCGGTGTTTTTCATGCTGCTGACCGGGCTGGCCTATCCGCTGGCTACCACCGTGCTGGCCAACCTGCTGTTCCCGTTCCAGGCCCAGGGCAGCCTGGTGCAGCGTGACGGCCTGGTGGTGGGCTCAAAACTGATCGGCCAGTCCTTCAGTCGCCCGGAGTATTTCCAGGGCCGGCCGAGCATGACGCTGGGCAGCGATCCGCTGGACCCGAGCAAGAGCGTGCCCCAGCCCTACAACGCCGGGGCCAGTGGTGCCAGCAACCTGGGCCCTACCAGCCAGAAGCTGCTGGACAGCGTGGCCGCAAGGGTCAGCGCCTACCGCCAGCTCAACGGCCTGAAAGCGGACATGCCGGTGCCGGTGGACGCGGTGACCGCCTCGGCTTCCGGCCTGGACCCGCACATCTCCCTGGCCAACGCCCAGCTGCAACTGGACCGGGTCGCCCGTCTGCGGCGCATGCCCCTGGCCGATCTGCAGGCGCTGCTGCAAGACCACAGCGAAAGCCGCACCTTCGGTCTGTTGGGCGAGCCCCGGGTCAATGTGCTGCAACTCAATCTCGCGCTGGATGCCCTGGCACCCGTGCATGCCTCGCCCCTTGCGGTCAGTGAGTAAGAGATACCGATCATGAGTAAGAACCCTCGTATAGCGTTGTTCGACCGTGGGCTGTTGCTGACGGCGTGCCTGGATGCGGTGAAGAAGCTGCTGCCCCAGGCGCAGTGGAAGAACCCGGTGATGTTCGTGGTTTACCTGGGCAGCATTCTCACCACTCTGCTGTGGTTCCAGTCCCTGGGCGGTGAAGGCGAGGCCTCCAGTGGCTTCATCCTCAGCATCACCCTGTGGCTGTGGTTCACCGTGTTGTTCGCCAACTTTGCCGAAGCCCTGGCCGAGGGCCGCAGCCGGGCCCAGGCTGCAAGCCTCAAGGGCATGAAGCGCCAGACCCTGGCCAAGCTGTTGCAGCAGCCCAAGCATGGTGCTGCCTGGCTGCCCATGGCCGCCAGCGAACTGCGCAAGGACATGGTGGTGCTGATCGAAGCCGGGGATCTGGTGCCGTTGGATGGCGAGGTCATCGAAGGCGTGGCCACGGTGGATGAGAGCGCCATCACCGGCGAATCGGCGCCGGTGATCCGCGAGGCCGGGGGCGACTTCTCCTCGGTCACCGGCGGCACCAAGGTGCTTTCCGACTGGCTGGTGGTGCGCATCAGCGTCAACCCCGGCGAGTCGTTCCTGGACCGCATGATCTCCATGGTGGAATCGGCCAAGCGTCAGAAGACCCCCAACGAAGTGGCCCTGACCATTCTCCTGGTGGGACTGACCCTGCTGTTCCTGCTGGTGATCGTGACCCTGAGCCCGTACTCGATCTTCGCCGTGGCCATGAGCGGCACCGGCAGCGTGATCAGCGCCACGGTGATGGTGGCGTTGCTGGTGTGCCTGATCCCCACCACCATCGGCGGCCTGTTGTCGGCCATCGGCGTGGCAGGCATGAGCCGGATGATGTCGGCCAATGTCATCGCCACCTCGGGACGCGCCGTGGAAGCCGCCGGGGACGTCGACGTGCTGCTGCTGGACAAGACCGGCACCATCACCCTGGGCAACCGTCAGGCCAGCGCCTTCCTGCCGGCGCCGGGGATCAAGGACAGCGAGCTGGCAGACGCCGCGCAACTGGCCTCCCTGGCGGACGAAACCCCTGAAGGCCGGAGCATCGTGGTGCTGGCCAAGCAGAAGTTCGACATTCGTGGCCGTGACATCAACGCCCTGGGCGCCAGCTTTGTGCAGTTCACTGCCCAGACCCGCATGAGCGGCGTCGACCTGCCGGACGGACGCAGCATCCGCAAGGGCGCCGCCGATGCCATTCGCCGGCATATCGAGGCCTTGGGCGGCAGCTTTCCACCGGCCTTGCAGGCCAAGGTCGATGAAGTCTCCCGGCGCGGCAGCACGCCGCTGGTGGTCAGCGACGGCGCCCAGGCCCTGGGCGTGGTGGAACTCAAGGACGTGGTCAAGGGCGGGATGAAGGAGCGCTTTGCCGAACTGCGGCGCATGGGCATCAAGACCGTGATGATCACCGGCGACAACCGCCTGACCGCGGCGGCGATTGCCGTGGAAGCCGGGGTCGACGACTTTCTCGCCGAGGCCCGTCCCGAGGACAAGCTGCAACTGATCCGCGACTATCAGGCCAAGGGCAAGCTGGTGGCCATGACCGGCGACGGCACCAACGACGCTCCCGCCCTGGCCCAGGCCGACGTGGCGGTGGCGATGAACAGCGGCACCCAGGCGGCGAAAGAAGCGGGCAACATGGTCGACCTCGACAGCAACCCGACCAAGCTGATCGAGGTGGTGGAAGTGGGCAAGCAGATGCTCATGACCCGCGGCGCCTTGACCACCTTCAGTGTGGCCAACGACGTGGCCAAGTATTTTGCTATCGTACCGGCCGCTTTCGTCGCTACTTACCCGCAGTTGGCGGCGTTGAACGTGATGCACCTCAACAGCCCGAACTCGGCGATCCTCAGCGCGGTAATCTTCAACGCGTTGATCATCGTGTTCCTCATCCCCCTGGCACTCAAGGGGGTGAAGTACCGATCCATCGGCGCGGCGGCCTTGCTTAACCGCAACCTGCTGATCTACGGACTGGGCGGGGTGCTGGTACCCTTTGCCGGGATCAAGCTGATCGACATGCTGCTGGCCGGGCTCGGCCTGGTTTGACGCAAGGACTGGCAATGCGGCGCTCCCTGGGGGCGCCGCATTGTTCATTTAAGGAAGCTCATGACTGTGCTTGATGCAAGTCCCCCGCCCCGCGACGGGCGCCCCGATCCCGATGCGCTGCTGGAAAAGCTGCAACAGGACGAACAGGCGGCCCAGCGCGGCAAGCTGCGGATCTATTTCGGTTCCAACGCCGGGGTCGGCAAGACCTGCGCCATGCTCACCGCCGCCCGCAGTGAGGTGGCCCTGGGCCGCGACGTGGTGGCCGGGGTGGTGGAAACCCATGGCCGGCGGGAAACCGCCGATTTGCTGCAAGGTTTGGAGGTGCTGGAGCGCCACAGCCTGATGCACCGCGACTATGCCTTGCCCGAATTCGATCTGGACGCAGCCCTGGCGCGGCGTCCCTCGGTGTTGCTGGTGGACGAGCTGGCCCACAGCAATGTCCCCGGCTCGCGCCACCCCAAGCGCTGGCAGGACGTGGAAGAACTGCTGCGGGCCGGGATCGATGTCTGGACCACCCTCAACGTCCAGCATCTGGAAAGCCTCAACGACATCGTCAGCGGCATCATCGGCATCCGCGTGCGCGAGACGGTGCCGGATCACCTGTTCGATGAAGCACACGAAGTGCTGGTGATCGACCTGCCGCCGGATGACCTGCTACGCCGGCTCAAGGACGGCAAGGTCTACATGGGGCCCCAGGCTGAACGTGCTTCACGCAATTTCTTTCGCAAGGGCAACCTGTTGGCCCTGCGCGAGCTGACCCTGCGCCGCACCGCCGACCGGGTCGATGCGCAAATGCGCGACTACCGCCGCGAGCGTTCGATCAATGCCCTGTGGCCGGCCCGGGAGCGGCTGCTGGTGGGGATCGCCGGTGATCCGGCGGACGAACGCCTGGTACGCGAAGCGGCGCGCCTGGCGCAGAAGCTCGAGGCCGATTGGATCGTCGTGCATGTGGCTTCGGCGCAACGCCGTGGCCACGGCGCCAGCCGTTATGCGGCGGCGATGAAGACCCTGGCCCTGGCCGCCGAGTTCGGCGCCGAGACCGCGACCCTGCCTGGCATGGACGTGGCCGAGGCCTTGGTGGCCTGCGCCCGTGAGCACAATGCCAACCGCCTGGTGCTGGGCCATTACCCGCGCAAGGTCTGGCAGTTCTGGCATCAGTCGGTGAGCGATCGCATCAGCCGCCAGCATCCGGAAATCGACCAGATCGTGATCGCCAACGGGCCCTTGAGCCGGCGCCCGGTACCTGCCGACAAGCCAGAGGCCGGATTGTCCCCGAGTCGAGCGCCGGCCTATCTGTGGGCCAGCCTCGCGTGTTTCGCCGCCACCGCAGTGGCGGCGCTGCTGCTGAAGGTGTTCGACCCGGCCAACGTGGTGATGCTGTTCCTGCTCACTGTGGTTCTGGTGGCCCTGCGTTTCGGGCGTGGCCCGGGTGTCTGGGCGGCGATGCTGGCGGTGCTGTGTTTCGACTTCTTCTTCGTCCAGCCGGTGTGGTCCTTCACCGTCAACGACACCCAGTATTTCTTCACCTTTGCCCTGATGCTCGGCATCGCCCTGATCACCGGCCAGCTCACCGCACGCTTGCGCCACCAGGCACGCACCGCCGCCGAAGGTGAGCGCCGCGCCACCTCCCTGGCCGGGCTGGCTCGGGAGCTATCGGCGGCACTGACCGAGGAGCAGATCTGCGCCGTGGCCCTGCGCACCTTCAGCGGGGTGTTCGAGGCCCGGGTCGGCTTGGCGCTGCCGGATGCGGACAATCGCGTGCGAGCCTTGAATGCCAATGCCCTGGCGATCGATGAAAGCATTGCCCAGTGGGCCTATGACCACGATCAGCCGGCAGGCAGCGGCACCGATACCCTGGCGGCGGCCAAGGGCTGCTACCTGCCGCTCAAGGCGCCGATGCGAGTGCGCGGTGTGCTGGTGCTGGAGCTGGCAGACGCCGAACGCCTCAAGGAACCCGAGGAACAGCGCCTGCTGGAGGCCTGCATGAGCCAGTTGGCAATCGCCCTGGAACGGGTGCATTACGTCGAAGTGGCGCAGAGCACCGTGGTGCAAATGGAAGGCGAACGCATGCGCAACACCTTGCTCGCCGCCATTTCCCATGACTTGCGCACGCCGCTGACCACCATCATCGGGGCCGCCGATGCCGCGTTGCCCCATGCTCCGAATGGTCCGTTGCCCGAGCTGTTGCATGGTATCCATGATCAAGCCACTTCCATGCAGCGCCTGATCGAGAACCTGTTGGACATGGCGCGAATGCAGGAGCGCGGGGTGCGCCTCAAGCGTCAGTGGAACTCTCTGGAGGAGATTGTCGGCAGCGCCCTGCGCCAGTTGCGCGAGCCCCTGGCCGGACATGAACTGCGGGTGACCATGGCGCCGCATCTGCCTCTGGTGGACGTGGACGCACTGTTGCTGGAACGGGTGCTGGTGAACCTGCTGGACAATGCTGCCAAGTACACCCCGGCCGGGACCCTGGTGCAGATCACTGCCCGCCAGGTGGACCAGCAGATCATCCTGCAGGTCAGCGACTGCGGTCCGGGCTGTCCCAAGGGCAGCTCCCCGGACAGCCTGTTCGAGGCCTTCAGCCGTGGCCAGCAAGAGTCCGCGGTGGCCGGGATCGGCCTGGGGCTGGCCCTGGCCAAACGTATTGTCGAAGCCCATGGCGGGCGTATCGAGGCCCAGCCTCACGCCGACGCCGGGCTGAGTTTTGTCATCACCTTGCCGGCGGGACAACCGCCATCGATGGAAGCCCTATGAGCAGCCCACGCATCCTGATTGTCGAGGACGAAGCCAATATTCGCCGTTTTGTCGGCATTGCCCTGGAGGACGAAGGTTTCCAGGTGTTCGAGGCCGACAGCGTCAAGCGCGCCCTGATCCATGCCGCCAGTCGCCAGCCGGACCTGGTGATCGTCGACCTGGGCCTGCCGGACGGCGATGGCAAGCAACTGATCAGTGAACTGCGAGGCTGGCTGGCGGTGCCGATCCTGGTGCTGTCGGCCAGGGACCGCGAAGACGAGAAAGTCGCCGCCCTGGATGCCGGGGCCGACGACTATCTGGTCAAACCGTTCGGCGTGCCGGAGTTGCTGGCGCGGATTCGTGCGCAACTGCGGCGCCATGGCCAGAGCGGCGCGGCGGCGGCCACCAGCAAGGTGGCCTTTGGCACCATCGAAGTCGATCTGGCCACCCATGAGGTGCGCCGCGAAGGGCAGTTGGTGCACCTGACCCCCATCGAATACCGTCTGCTCTGCGCCCTGATCCGTGGCCAGAGCCGGGTACTGACCCATCGTCAGTTGCTGCTGGAAGTCTGGGGCCTGGACTATGTCGACCGCGCCCATTACCTGCGGGTGCACATGGCGCATCTGCGGCAGAAGCTGGAGGCCGATCCGGCTCAGCCCCAGCATCTGATCACCGAGTTGCAGGTGGGTTATCGCCTGGTCGGGCTGTGATCCTGCCTTGTGGTGCCGCTCAGGGCTTTTTTGCCGCGGCGCCGCTCATGCACAAAATCGATGTACAAGGTAATGCAGCCGAAGGCGGTGATGCTGAACAGCACAAGAAGGCCGATCTGAATGTTGCTCATGGGGAAGGTCCTGTGGGCAAGACGCGGCAGGACCAGCTTGATGGGGCCGGTCGGAGGCGTCGGGGATCAGATAGATAATCCCTGGGCGCCGCCCTTGCCAGGGTTTATATGAAAGCTTTACGGCGGCCCCGACTATCCCTATGCGGGGCATACGCAAGACTCCCCATAACGCCACTCTTGCTAGAATCGGCCATCCTTCACCGTCTTCAGGTTACCGCCCATGACTGCTTCGACCCCACTGATCCGTACCGTCCTGCCCACCGACCTGGATGCTTGCTTCGCCATCGAGACCCTGGCCTATGAAGGCGACGAAGCCGCGACCCGGGAAAAGATCGCTACCCGCATCGCTACCTGGCCCGAGGGTTTTATCGTCGCCGAGGTGGATGGCGCAGTGGCCGGCTTCATCAATTCCGGTGCCACCTTCGAGGTGCAGATGGCCGACGAAGCCTTCAAGGAACTGATCGGCCACGACCCGGCCGGCTCCGAAGTGGTGATCATGTCGGTGGTGGTGCATCCCGATTTCCAGGGCCAGGGCTTGTCCCGGCAACTGTTGCAAGCCTTCATTGCACGCATGACCGAGCAGGGCAAGGCGCGCATCCACCTGATGTGCAAGGAACGCCATGTGCCGCTCTATGAGCGCTTTGGCTTCGTCTACATCAAGGCTTCGGCGTCGGACCACGGCGGCATGGCCTGGCATGAGATGGTGCGGGGGTTGTAAGTCCCAGGCATACCCCTGATGAACAAGGGGCGCCTGCGTAGGGTCTTTTCAGGGGGCTGCCAAGCAGGAGTGCCCTTGAGTTGAAGTGCTGAACTCAAAACGCCAGAACCATCCTGCGCTCATATCCCATCCGGCCTTTGCAGGCCTTGCCATTTTCGACCCAGCCCAGCTTGAGATAGAGCTGGAGTGCGGCCTGGTTGTCGGCATCCACCGCCAGCATCAGGCCCTTGAGCTGCGGCCACTCCTGGAGCGCGGCGCCAGGCAGGGCTTGCAGGCAGGCGGTGCCCAGTCCCTGGCCCTGGAGCGGCAGGTCCACTTGCAGAGCGTGCAGGGTGGCGTGGTCGGTCTCGGCCCAGGCCGGCAGGCAAGGCGCGTGCTTGAGCAGCAGGAAAGCCACCGGCCGTTCGTCGCTGAGCAGGGCGAAGCCTTTGATGGCGCCTGCCGGTGCGTTGCCCAGGGTGTACAGCGCGCCATGGATATCCCCGGAAAACGCCCTCTGTTCAGGCCGTACTTCAAGGCTCAGCAGTTGGGCACGCTGATGGCTGTCGAGCTGTTCATAAGGCACGAGACGAGTGGTCACTGGGGAGACTGTCCAGGGGAGGGAAGGGGGCGGATTCTAGCGATTTTGATTCAGCGGGAAAATTTTTTGTCGAGGTTGTCGATTGTCTGGGTGGCCAGACGACTAAGGGTGAACCGAGCATTCAAGTGCGCTCTTGCAGGGGCTGCCCGGTGCCGGTTGATTCCACCCTTGAGGAGTTTTTGCCATGCACAACCCATCCAGTGAAGCGCAGATCCGCAGCCTGATCGACCATTGGCAGCAGGCGGTGCTCGCCAGGGACATCGAGCGTATCGTCAGTTTTTACGCCGAGGACATTGTCTCTTTCGACGCCGTCGGCGCCCTGCAGTATTCGGGCAAGGCCGCCTACCGTGAACATTGGCAAGCCTGCATGCAGGCCTGCCCGGGCCCGGGCATCTTCGAGTTCCACCAACTGCGGGTGCGGGCCGCCGAGGAGCTGGCGTTCGCCCATTGGCTGGCCCATTGCGGGGGCACCGATGCCCAAGGGCAGACCAAGGCCTGCTGGATGCGGGTGAGCGCCGCCTATGAGCTGCGCGGCGGGCAATGGCAGGTGGTGCATGAACACTGGTCGGCGCCGTTCGACATGCTGACCGGGACCACCCGATTCGATTTGCAACCCTGATGATCGGGCGGTTCGCCAAAGGACAAAACAGCAACCATAGTTGATCAGCCCGAACCCGGAGACACCCATGAAATACCTCTGTCTGGTCTACAGCGATGAACAGTTGTTGCACAGCCTGCCCGAGAGCCCCAAGGACGCCGAGTGCCTGGCCTATGCCGAGTCGGTCCAGGGCAGCGGGCGGATGCTTGCCGCCGAGGCGTTGCAATCGATACAGACCGCCACCACGGTGCGCATGCGTGGCGGCAAGCTCTCCATCACCGATGGTCCGTTCGCCGAAACCAAGGAGCAACTGGCCGGTTTCTACCTGATCGAGGCCAGAGACTTGAATGAAGCGATCCAGGTGGCGGGGAACATTCCGGCGGCCCGGGTCGGCAGTGTCGAAGTGCGTCCGGTGCGTGAACTCAATCCCTGATAACAAGCATAAGCAGGAGTTTGCCAATGACCTTTTCAACAGTGGGCCGCCAGGCCGCCGAGCATGAACTGTCCATCAGCCGCTTGATCGATGCGCCACGGGCCAAGGTGTTTCGCGCCTGGACCGAGCCGGCGTTGCTGGCGCAATGGTGGGGGCCGCACGGCATGACCACCCCGGAGTGTGAAATGGACCTGTGGGTCGGTGGCCAGTTTCGCACTTTGATGCGGGCGCCGGACGGCACCGAATACCCGACCATGGGGGTGTTCCTGGAGATCCAGGCACCGTCGCGCCTGGTGTTCACCGATGCCTATGTGCCTGGCTGGATTCCTTCGGGCAAGCCGTTCATGACCGCTGAAGTGACCTTCGAGGAGCAGGACGGCAAGACGCTCTACACCGCCCGCGCCATGCATTGGAGTGAAGCCGATCGGCAGGCCCACGAAGCCATGGGCTTTCATCAGGGGTGGGGGGAGAGCCTGGAGCGTCTGGTGGCCCTGGTGACCCAAGGCATGCCGGACTGATGCCGGGTCAATCCGGTGAGGCCGTGCAGGTCCTGGTGGCGCGGGTCTACCGTGAGGAATCGCGGCGCATTCTCGCCACCCTGATCCGCCTGCTGGGGGATTTCGACCTCGCTGAAGAGGCCTTGCACGAGGCCTTCTTTGTCGCCGTGGAGCGTTGGCAAGGGGACGGCGTGCCGGACAATCCTCGGGCCTGGCTGGTGTCCGTCGGACGTTTCAAGGCCATCGATGCCTTGCGCCGACGGGCGCGTTTCGCCGCTTCCCAGGCGGCGCTGGTCAACCAGCTGGAGCAACTTGAACAGCACGACTGGAGCGGTGAGGACGTGCAAGACGATCGCCTGCGGTTGATCTTCACCTGTTGCCACCCGGCGCTGGCGGCAGACGCCCAGGTGCCGCTGACCCTGCGGGAAATCTGCGACCTGAGCACGGAGGAAATCGCCCGGGCCTTTCTTGTCACGCCGGCCACCATCGCCCAGCGTATCGTGCGCGCCAAGGCGAAGATCCGCGACGCCGGGATTCCCTATCAGGTACCGGCGCTGGACGAGTTGCCCGAGCGCCTGGACAGTGTCTTGCGAGTGATCTATCTGGTGTTCAACGAAGGCTATTCGGCGTCCATGGGGGCCGAGTTGACCCGTGAGGACCTGACCTGTGAAGCGATACGCCTGGGACGCCTGCTCCTGGAACTGTTACCGGAGGCGGAAGTACTGGGCCTGCTGGCCCTGATGCTGTTGCACGAGTCCCGACGTGGGGCGCGACTCTCCAGCACTGGCGAGTTGATCCTGCTGGATGAGCAGGACCGCTCCCTGTGGCAGCGGGCCTTGATGGACGAAGGCTGTGCCCTGGTGGAGCGCGGGCTGCGCAGCGGACACGGCGGGGCCTATTGCCTGCAGGCGGCGATTGCAGCGGTGCATGCCGAGGCTCCCAGCGCCGAACAGACCGATTGGCCGCAGATCGTCGGTCTGTATGACGTTTTGCTGCGGCTGCAGCCTTCGCCGGTGATCGAACTCAACCGTGCCGTGGCCCTGGCCAAGCGTGATGGCCCCGCGGTCGGCCTGGAGCAGGTGGAGGCCATTGTGCGGCGTGGCGACTTGCAGGATTACCATCTGCTCCACGCCGCCCATGCCGACTTCTGCCGGCAGTTGGGGCAGGTCGAGGCGGCGCGGGAGTCCTACCTAAGAGCCTTGGCCCTGACCCGGCAAGCTCCGGAACGGCGTTTTCTCGAAGCTCGCCTGGCCCAGTTGGCCCCCAGCTCGGTGTAGTTTTGCAGGGGCGCTCTACAGGGGCGCAGACTCGAACTGCCTCACTCCAGCATCCGCCCCAGTAGCCAGCTCCCTGCCGGCCCGGGCGGATGCAGGCGCGACCAGAGGGCATCCACCGCCACCGTGCGCGGCCAACCGCGTACTTTCAGTTCCTGCAATTTACCGGCGCCAAAGCCGTCCACCAGCCAGCTCGGCAACGGCGCCCAGCCAAAACCGCCCTGGGCCATTTCCAGCAGCATCAGGTAGCTGGGCGCTGACCAGACCCGTCCCTGGGTGCGGCTGTCGTAGGGGTTGAGCACTGTTGCCAGGCGCAGTTCTCGGTGCTGGCGCAGGGCTTCCTGATCGACGTGCTCCAGTCGGGCCAGAGGATGCTTGCGGGATACGTACAGGGACATTTCACCCTGTTCATCCAGGGTCTTGTGTTCCAGGTCCGCCGGGTAATCGGCCTGCATCTCGGCAAAGGCGATGTGCGCCCGGCCACTTTGCACCAGGGCGATCAGGTCTTCGCATTCGGCGATCAGGCATTCCAGTTCCAGGTCCGGGTAACGCTGCTCGAAGGCGCTCAGGCAGCTTTCAAAGCGATCCGACTGATAGGTGTCGGACAGGGCCACGGTGAGTTTCGCCTCGACTCCCCGGGACAATTGGCTGGCGGCCATTTCCAGGCGGCTGGTGGCCGCAAGGATCTCCTCCGCGCGCTGCAGCAGCACATGCCCGGCGGGCGTCAGGCCGGGCTTGCGACTGGCCCGATCGAACAACTGCACATTGAGGTCGATTTCCAGGCTGGCCACCGCCGCGCTGATGGTGGACTGGCTCTTGCCCAGCTTGCGGGCGGCGGCGGAAAAGGAACCCTGGGTCGCTGCCTGGACGAACGCCAGCAGCACTTCGTGTGAGGCCATGAACTATCGCCTTGGTCGATGGTTATTGATTATGAAGTATCGGCCTGATCCTGGAAGATCGCCAACACATTCACTCAAGGAGCACGGCAATGAGCCTGCACAAATCCCTTACCGAACGTATTTTCCAGGCTGTAGGTTTTGAACTGCTGGCCGTGCTGATCTGCACGCCGCTGCTGTCCTGGATCATGGACAAACCCATGGCTGACATGGGCCTGGTGACTATCGGCATCGGCCTTTTGGCGCTGATCTGGAACGTGGTGTTCAACGGTCTGTTCGATCGTCTGCTCAAGCGTCTGCAGCTTGCACACAATGGCTGGACCCGGGTCCTGCATGCCCTGCTGTTCGAAGGCGGTCTGGTGGCGGTGGGTGTACCGCTGATTGCCTGGTGGTTGAATATTAGCCTGTTGCAGGCGTTCATCCTCGATATCGGCGTGCTGTTGTTCTTTCTGCCCTACACCTACCTCTACCACTGGAGCTACGACGTACTGCGGGACAAGTGGCTGCAACAGCGTCTGGCTCATTGAGCCGAAGGTCTCGGTGATAGTCGCCGGCCCAGGTTGTGGCCGGCGAAAACCCACGGGGGGCCTATTATGGCGTAGAGGTCTGCGACCTGATTTCAGACAGAACTGGACACCGTCCTCGAGTTTTTCTGAAAATGTGCGTCCGCTGGAGGCCGTCACTGAACCTGCAGCCCTCCCGACTATCTGAAGACCATGACTATTTCCCGCAACTGGATCATCTGCGAACACTGCGATTCGCTGTACGAATCCGTGCCGCTCGGCAAAGGCCAGGCCGCTCAGTGCTCGCGCTGTGGCGCGGTGCTGGCCCGTGCCCGCTACATGAACGTGCAGCAGCTGTTCGCCCTGTCGATTACCGCCGGGTTGTTGTTCGTCTTCGCCAATCTGTTTCCGGTGATCAAGATCAGCCTCGAAGGCCTGAGCAACGAAGCGACCCTCTGGCAATCGGTAGAAGCCTTGGCTCAGGGTCGCATCAGCCTGATTGCGGCGATCACTGGCCTGACCATCATCCTGGCGCCGTGCCTGCAGATCATTCTGCTGTGCTGGGTGCTGGGGTTCGCCAATTTCGATCGCGCCGCGCCAGGCTTCAAGGCCTGCATGCGAGCCCTGGAGCACCTGCGGCCGTGGAGCATGCTCGAGGTGTGCCTGCTGGGAATTCTGGTGGCCATCGTCAAGCTGGCAGGCATGCTCGATGTGCACCCTGGCCTCGGGCTCTGGGCCCTGGCCATGCTGACGGTGCTGATCATCCTGATTTCCGGCAAGGACATCCGCTATCTCTGGGATGACCTGGAGGGGCGCTACTGATGAGTCCGCCCCCTTACGCCCGGGACTATCAACTGATGCTCTGCCACACCTGCGGCCAGGTCTGCGAGCAATCCGAGCACCAGTGCCCCCGTTGCGACTCCGTGGTCCATGCGCGCAAGCCCAACAGCCTGGCGCGAACCTGGGCCTTTCTCGTGGCCAGCCTGATCTTCTACATCCCGGCCAACCTATTGCCGGTGATGCACACCAGTATTTTTGGCAGTGCCAGTGAAAACACCATCATGAGCGGCGTGGTGGAGTTCTGGAAGCACGGCTCCTGGGACATTGCCCTGTTGATTTTCATCGCCAGCGTAGTGGTGCCCTGCATTAAATTCTTTGTCCTCGGCACCTTGCTGGTGACCTGCCAGCGCCGCAGCCTCTGGGCCCAGCGCGAGCGTGCCAGGCTGTACCGTTTTATCGAGGTGATCGGCTATTGGTCGATGCTCGATGTGCTGGTGGTGGCCCTGGTGGCGGCCCTGGTGCAGTTTCGGGCCCTGAGTTCCATCGATCCGCGGATGGGCATTCTGTTTTTTGGTTTGGTGGTGGTGCTGACGATGTTGGCGGCCATGAGTTTCGATCCCCGGCTTATCTGGGATGTAGAGGTTGAAGATGTCTGATCATCCAGGTTCCAAGACTGCAGGTTCCCAGCCGGCTCCCGGCGCTCCGGCGCTGCGTACGCGGCGTTTCAATGTCTCGCTGGTGTGGTTGGTGCCCATTGTCGCGGCTTTGGTGGGGCTGTCGATGGTGGTCCACAACTCGCTGTCGGCCGGGCCGGAAATCACCATCAGCTTCCAGACTGCCGAGGGCCTGGAAGCCAACAAGACCCAGGTCAAGTACAAGAACGTGGTGATCGGCAAGGTGACCTCCATCGCCTTGAGCGATGATCGCCGCAAGGTGCTGGCCAAGGTCGAGCTGGACCAGTCCGCCGAACCTTTCACCGCCGACGACTCGATGTTCTGGGTGGTGCGCCCGCGCATTGGCGCCAACGGCGTTTCCGGGGTCGATACCTTGCTCTCCGGGGCCTTTATCGGCGCCGATGCCGGCAAGTCGGAGAAGCGCAAGGACAGCTTCAAGGGCCTGGAAACCCCGCCGCCCATTACCTACGGGCAAAAGGGCAAGCGCTTCACCCTGCACACCGACGACCTCGGCTCCCTGGACATCGGTTCGCCGGTCTACTACCGGCGCATCGAGGTGGGGCAGGTGGTGTCCTACCAGTTGGCCAACAGCGGCAAGGGCGTGGACGTGAAGATCTTCGTCAACTCGCCCAATGATAAGTACGTCACCACCGACAGCCGATTCTGGAACGCCAGCGGGGTGGATGTGACCCTGGGCGCCAACGGCTTGAAGGTCAACACCGAGTCGGTGTCCTCGATCCTTGCCGGCGGCATTGCCTTTGTCGAACCCAAGTACAGCCCCAACGCCAAGCCGGCCGAGGAGAATGCCGAATACACCCTGTTCGGTGACCAGGATACGGCGCTGGCCCCGCCGG
The DNA here is from genome assembly GCF_058744285.1 of Pseudomonas sp. E1BtOHC1. Taxonomy (NCBI): domain Bacteria; kingdom Pseudomonadati; phylum Pseudomonadota; class Gammaproteobacteria; order Pseudomonadales; family Pseudomonadaceae; genus Pseudomonas; species Pseudomonas sp. E1BtOHC1. Next base: position 6,161,872 of record NZ_CP196023.1, on the reverse strand, counting down.
ACGGTGCGCCCTATTACATCCGCATGCGCTTCGACCAGGCCCTGCGTGGCCTGTCGCTCAATGCCCCGGTGGAATTCCTCGGGGTGAACATCGGCAAGGTGGTGTCCATGGACCTGGACTACGACGAACAGCGCAAGTATTTCCCGACCCTGGTAGGGGCGGTGATCTATCCCGAGCGCCTGGGCAAGGCCCATGAAAAACTGGTGAAGCAGACCGGCGGTGAAGACGACGCCCGCTCCGCGCAACTGATCGGCGCCTTCGTCAAGAACGGCCTGCGGGCCCAGCCCCGCAGCGGCAACCTGCTGACCGGCCAGTTGTACATCTCCCTGGATTTTGTCGCCAACGCCAAGCCGGTGGCCTACAACCCCGCCGCACGGCCGCTGGAGATCCCCACCATCCCGGGCAGCATGGACAAGTTGCAGGAACAACTGCAGGCCGTGGTGGACAAGATCAGCAAGCTGCCGATCGACTCCATCGCCGCCAACCTCGACGGCAGTCTGGCGGAGATGCAGAAGACCCTGAAACAGGTCAACGGCCAAGTGCTGCCGCAGATGCGCGACACCCTGGAGCAATCGAAGAAGACCCTGGCCAGTGCCAACGAGAGCTTCTCCGAGGACTCGCCACAGCGGCAAAAACTCAGCCAGGCCATGGAGGAAGTGCAGCGCACCGCCCGTTCGGTGCGGGTGCTCAGCGACTTCCTCGGCCGTCATCCTGAAGCGTTGATTCGCGGTCGCCTCAAAGACAACCAACCGGATGCCTACCAGTCGCCATCCTCCTCTGTTCGCGAATCCGCACCGGAAGCCCAGCCATGAAAAAACCTGCCTTGTTGTTGAGCCTGACCCTGGGACTTGCCGCTTGCAGCTCTGCGCCTACCCATTACTACACCCTGATGCCGCCGGTGGCTGAAGGCAGCGCTGCGGCACGCAACACAAGCCTGCAGTTCGAGATGTCCACGGTGCGCATTCCGGTCCAGGTGGATCAGCCGCAGTTGGTGGTGCGCCAGGACAGCGGCACCCTGGCGATCCTGGAAACCCAGCGCTGGAGCGCGCCCCTGGTGGATGAGTTCCACGACGCCCTGGCCAGCCAGATGGAGCAGAAGCTCGGCACCCGCAACCTTGAAGGCTTGCCCAAGCAACCCGGGCGCCCGGTGCTGTCGTTGCAGACCGATGTGCGGCGTTTCGAATCCCTGCCCGGGCGTTACGCGCTGATCGATGTGGTCTGGAGCCTGCGCTTGCGGGGCGAGGGCGGTCCGGCACGCAGCCTGACCTGCAGCAGTCAGATCCGCCAGCCGGCGGGTGTCGAACTGGGCAGTCTGGTGCAGGCTCATCAACAGGCCATCGCCCAGTTGGCCGGACAGATCGCCAGCACCGCGCAACGCTGGACCTGCCCTTGAGTAAACGTGTGTAGTCACTGCGGCAGGCGGCGTCGCTCTTGGATCACTACAGGTCCTGTGGCCCTTTTCGCAGCTGCACGGGCTCGGTAGCTGTTACAGACTGGGCAAGACCTCAGCGCCGGGCCGAGAGTTGCTGGGGCGCCAGGAAGGCGTCGTGAAAGTAGTCGCGCAAGGCTTGCATCGCCGGGGTGAAAGTCCGTTCGCGGTGCCAGGCCAGGCCCACGCTCATGGGGGTCACCGCGTCGCTCAGGCTCAGGGTCTCGATGCGCTTGCCCTCCAGGGACCAGGGCCGGTGCACCAGGTCCGAAAGAATCGCCACGCCGCTGCCGTTGGCCACCATGCTGCGCACGGCCTCCACCGAGCTGGTGCGCACCCGCACATTGGGCTGCTGGCCGGCCTGTTCCCAATAGCGCATGGCACTCTGTTCGGCTTCGTCGACGGTGAGCAGGATGAACGGCTCTTCAGCCACGTCCGCCAGGCTGACGCTGGCCCGTTCGCAGAGCCGATGGTGCGCCGGCAGCCACAGCCGGCGCTCGGAGTTGAACAGGGTTTCCGAGACGATGTCCGGGTGGGTCAGGTTGGCGGTGAGCACCACCGCCATGTCGAAACGCCCCTCCAGCAACCCTTGCTCGATAGCCTGGCGCTCCTGCTCGTGGAGTTCGATGGTGACGTCCGGGTGCCAGTGCTCCAGGCGTTGCAGGTGGTGTGGCAGGAAGTAGCCGATCACCGTGTAGCTGGCCGCCAGGTGCAGCACACCGCTGGCCCGGTAGTCCGGCAGCGGGCTGTTCAGCGCATCCTCGACACTGCGCAAGATCACATAGGCACGGTTGAGAAAGTGCCGCCCGGCGTCGGTCAGGTTCATGCCCTGGGCCGAGCGCACGAACAACTGCACCGCGAGCATCGCTTCAAGCTCCTTGATCGCGGTGGTCACCGCCGACTGGGAGATATTCAAGTGGATCGCCGCCTGGGAGATCTGCCCGATCTCCGCAGTGGCCACGAAGTAGCGCACCTGGCGCAAGGTCAACGACATGTTCCATTCCCCATCACCTCTGTAGGAGCCGGCTTGCCGGCGAAAGCGACCTCGCTGCCGGCTGCCCGCTCCTAACAAAGCTTTATCTGTTTTTCAGAAGATGCTCTATCTGATAATAGATCTTCCCAAGGGGTCAAGGCCGCTCTAATTTTCACTGCACGAAGTCACAAGAGTTGGAGCAACAGTGATGCAGGCAGTGGATTTCAATTCGGACATGGGCGAGAGCTTCGGTCCCTGGACCATCGGCGACGGCGTCGACAACGAGCTGATGGGCTATATCAGCTCGGCCAATATCGCCACCGGTTTTCACGCCGGCGACCCCGGTACCATGCGCCGCACCATCGAACAGGCCAAGCGCCTGGGGGTCGCTATCGGTGCTCATCCGGGGTTCCGCGACCTGGTGGGTTTCGGCCGCCGGCACATCAACGCACCGGCCCAGGAACTGGTGGACGACATGCTCTATCAGCTTGGCGCCCTGCGGGAAATGGCCCGGGTGCAAGGTGTGAAGTTGCAACACATCAAGCCCCACGGTGCGCTCTACATGCACTTGGCCCGGGACGAGGAAGCGGCGCGGTTGCTGGTGGAAAACCTGCGCAAGCTGGAGCCCGAGCTGCTGCTGTATTGCATGCCCAATTCGGTGATCTGGCGCATCGCCCAGGAGCTCGGCCAGCCGGTGATCCGCGAGTTCTACGCCGACCGTGATTACGACCTCAGCGGTTCCATCGTCTTCACCCGCCAGGTGCGCGCCCTGGACCCGGCGGCCGTGGCGGCCAAGGTGCTGCGCGCCTGCCAGACCGGCCTGGTGCGTACCGTCGAAGGTGAGGATCTGTTCCTTGAGTTCGACTCCATCTGCCTGCACAGCGACACCCCCGGCGCCCTGGATCTGGTGGAGGCCACCCGCACGGCGCTGGATCAGGCCGGCATCGAGGTGCGCGCACCGCGCTGAGGCGCATCGACACGAAGCACCGCGCGCAGACGCGGGTTTCATCTGGTTTTGATTTTTTTGCCTGCCTTTCTACAACTATTCCAAAAGGAACAGACATGGCCGAATACAGTGTTATCACCCCCTTGCCGGGCACCTTCTATCGCAAGGCCACCCCGGAGTCGGCGCCTTTCGTCGAGGTCGGCGATTCCGTCAGCGCCGATACCGTGATCGGCCTGATTGAAGTCATGAAGCAGTTTTCCGAACTGACCGCCGGGAGCGCGGGTCAAGTCAGTGCCTTTTTGGTGGAAGACGGTGATCCGGTGGAACCGGGTCAGGTCGTCGCGACGCTCGAACAGTGAGGGCCGGGGCATGACTGGATCAATCAACAAATTACTGGTGGCCAACCGTGGCGAGATTGCCGTGCGCATCATTCGTGCGGCCAAGGCCCTGGGGATTCCCACCGTTGCCGCGTGCAGCGAGGCAGATGCCGATTCCATGGCCGCACGCATGGCCGATGAAGTGCAGATCATTGGCCCGGCCCGGGCCGACAAGAGCTACCTGAATGTCCAGGCCCTGCTCGGTGCCTTGCAGGCCAGCGGTGCCAATGCGGTGCATCCGGGCTATGGCTTTCTTTCCGAGAACGCCGACTTCGCCGAGGCGGTGGTCAAGGCCGGAGCAATCTTCGTCGGGCCCAGCGCCGAAACCATCCGCCGCATGGGCGACAAGGCCGAAGCCCGGCGCACCGCGCAGGCGGCGGGAGTGCCGGTGGTACCGGGCTCCCCGGGTGAACTCTTCGACCTGGACGCCGCGCTCAAGGCCGCTGAAAACGTGGGTTTTCCGCTGTTGATCAAAGCCAGTGCCGGCGGTGGCGGGCGGGGGATTCGCCTGGCTCAGGATGCGGCGCAACTGGCCGAGGAATTCCCTCGGGCGCAACGGGAAGCCCAGACGGCTTTCGGCAATGGCGCGGTGTACCTGGAGCGTTTCATTGGCCGTGCGCGGCACATCGAAGTCCAGGTGTTGGGCGATGGCCAACACGCGGTGCACCTGTTCGAGCGCGAGTGCTCGCTGCAACGGCGGCGGCAGAAAATCTTCGAAGAAGCACCGTCGCCGGTGCTCAGCGCCGAGCAGCGTGAGCAATTGTGCAGCAGCGCCGTGCGCCTCACCGAAGCCTTGGGCTACCAAGGCGCCGGCACCCTGGAATACCTCTACGACGACAGCACCGGCGAGTTCTTCTTTATCGAGATGAACACACGGATTCAGGTGGAACACCCCATCAGCGAACTGATCACCGGCATCGATCTGGTCCAGGCCATGTTGCGCATCGCCGGGGGCGAGCCCCTGGGCCTGCGCCAGAGCGATATCCAGCTCAATGGCGCGGCCTTGCAGATGCGCCTGAATGCCGAAGACCCGGCGCGGGATTTTTTCCCCAGCCCGGGCAAGGTCGAGCAACTGATCTGGCCGCAAGGGGCGGGGGTGCGGGTCGATAGTCACCTGTACCCGGGCTATGCTGTGCCGCCTTATTACGACTCGCTGTTGGCCAAGCTGATCGTCCACGGGCGTGACCGCGGCGAGGCCCTGGCCCGGGCGCGGCTGGCCGTGGAACACACCACCTTGACCGGCATGGCCAGTACCTTGTCGCTGCACCGTGAACTGCTGGCCGAACCCTGGTTGCAGCAGGCCGATTTTCACACGGGAACCCTGGAAACCTGGCTGGCCGAGCGCCGCGCCGGAGGTGTCGCATGAGCCAGCCGATCCGCTACAGCTTTGGTGCCGACGAGCACCTGTTCGCCGAAGTCAGCGACAGCATGTCCCTGGAAGCCTTCTTCAAGGGCATGGCGGTGACCCGCGCCGTGGAGCGCCTGGAGTTGGATGGGGTGCTGGATGTGTGCCTGGCCAATGCCTCGTTCCAGATCCGCTTCGACCCGGACCGCATCGCCCCCCACACCCTGCTGGAGGCGGTGCAGCAGGCCGAGGCCGGGGCGGTGGCCGAGCGCAGCCTGCACACCCGGATCATCGAGATCCCGGTGCTCTACAACGACCCCTGGACCCATGAAACCCTGATGCGCTTTCGTGACCGGCACCAGGACCCCAGCGCCACGGACCTGGAGTACGCAGCGCGGATCAACGGTCTGGCGGACGTCGATGCCTTTATCGCCGCCCACAGCGGTGCGCCCTGGTTCGTCTCCATGGTGGGGTTTGTTGCCGGGTTGCCGTTCATGTTCCAGATGGTTGAGCGTGAGCGGCAGTTACAGGTGCCCAAGTACCTGCGGCCGCGCACCGATACGCCAAAACTGACCCTGGGTCATGGCGGCTGTTTCGGCTGCATCTACTCGGTGCGCGGTGCCGGCGGCTACCAGATGTTCGGCGTCACCCCGGCCCCCATCTACGACCCGCAGCAGCAACTGGCTTACCTCAAGGCGCACATGGTGTTCTTCCGCCCGGGGGACATCGTGCAGTTCAAGCCCATCGACCGCGAGGCTTACGATCAAGCGGTGGCCGAAGTCGAGGCCGGGCGCTTCGACCTGCGTATTCGCGAGGTGGAGTTTTCCCTGGATGCCTTTCTAGCCGACCCGGTCGGCTATCCCAAGTCGCTGCAGGAGGTGCTGGCATGATCAAGGTCATCAAACCGGGCCTGGCCACATCGGTGCAGGACCTGGGTCGCGAAGGTTTCTATCACCTGGGGATTCCGCCGTCTGGCGCCTTGGACCAGTACGCCCTGAGCGCGGCCAACCAGTTGGTGGGCAACCCGGCAGGCGCGGCCGGGCTGGAGTGCACGCTGCTCGGGCCGGAGCTTGCGTTCAGCGCCGATGCCCTGGTGGCGGTTTGCGGCGCCCATATGACGCCCAAACTCGATGGCGTGGACATGCACCTGGACACCGCCTTTGCGGTCAAGGCCGGGCAAGTGCTGCGTTTCGACTTTCCCAAGGCCGGGGCCCGAGCCTACCTGGCGGTGGCCGGTGGCATCGATGTGCCGCTGGTGCTGGGCAGTCGTTCGACCTATGCCCTGGGCGCCCTCGGTGGTTTTCAGGGCCGGCGTTTGGCGGCAGGGGATGAGCTGCCGGTGGGCGTCGCCAGCGGCAAAAGCCGTCCCGGTGCCAGCTTGCCTATGGCGTTGCGCCAATCCCTGGGGGGCGAAATCAGCCTGCGGGTGGTGCCGGGCCTGTACTACGAACGCTTGAGCGACGCGGCCAAGGTCAGCTTCTTCGCCGAACCCTGGACCGTGGGTTCGGAAGCCGACCGCATCGGCTATCGCTTCAAGGGCGGTAGCGCCCTGAGCTTCCAGCCGCGGGAGCAGCCGTTCGGTGCCGGTTCCGATCCGTCGAACATCGTCGACAGTTGCTACCCCATCGGTTCGATCCAGGTGCCGGCAGGGCTTGAACCCATTGTCCTGCACCGGGACGCGGTGTCCGGTGGCGGCTACGCCATGATCGGTACGGTGATCAGCGCCGACCTCGACCTGATCGGCCAGATGCAGCCCAACCAGAAGGCCCGCTTTGTGGCGGTGACCCTCGAAGAAGCGCTGCAAGCCCGGCGCTCCTATAAGAAAAAGCTCAGCTGTCTGAGCAAGCTCTTCCCTTCCTGATTCTGCCCGCCGCATCGCGCGGGCCATGCCAAAAGGTAAGCCAACGCCGCACTTCGGTGCGGTGACGGCTGCCCGCGCTTCAACCCTTGATTGGTTCTGGAGTTCACGCCAATGGCAGCTTTATCGCAATCGAATCAAACCGGGCAGGCCCCGGCCAGCGTTGCCGTCCCAAGCGAAGCGCGTATGGGACGACTGTCCCTGACCATGGCCTGGTGGGCGGTGTGCAGCGCGATGTTCTACATCGTCGTCGGCGCTTCCCTGGCCCTGTCTTACGGCACCCGCAATGCACTGATCGGCATGCTCCTGTCGGTGCTCAGTTATGGCCTGGTGAACACTGTGCTCAGCCGCTTCGCTATGCGCAGCGGGCTCTCGGTGGCGCTGTTTTCACGGTTGTTGTTCGGCAGCACCGGAGCCTGCCTGGCGACCCTGATTTTCTTCTCCACGGCGATCTACTACGCAGTGTTCGAAGGGTCGGTGATCGCCGTGGCCCTCAACCACCTGTACCCGCAACTGCTGTATCCGCTGGCGGCGCTGGTGGTGGTGCTGTACAGCGTGCCGCTGATCCTGGGCAGCGTGCAGCACTGGCTGGACAAGCTCAACGGTGTGCTGTTGCCGGTGTATCTGGGGGGCTTGCTGTTCGCCGTGGGCCTGTCCATCAGCCGTTATGGCTACCAGCCGCAATGGCTGGATTTCGGCCCGGCCAATCCCAGCAGCACAGGCTGGTGGGATTGCTTCGTAGCCTACATGGGGGTGTGGATCCTGATGCTGTTCACCTTCGACTACGCACGTTTCGGCAAGCCGGCAGACGCCGCTTATCACGGTCGCTGGAGCTTCGGCATGCCGTTCTACGCGGTGACCTTTTTGCTCAACGGCGCGGCGGGGATCTACCTGGTGAGCAGCATTCCCCATGACGGCGCGCTCAATGAAGTCTCGGTGGTGATGGCGATCTTGCAGTTGATGGGGCTCTGGGGGCTGTTGTTCGTCTGGGCCACGCAAACCCGGATCAACACCGCCAACTACTACCTGGCGACCTTGAACATGCAGGCGTTCTTCGGTCGTTTCGGTCTGCGCGGTTCCTACCTGATGTGGGCGGTGGCGGTGGGGATCATCGTCTACGGCCTGATGCTGGCGGATGTGTTCGCCTACCTGCTCAAGGCCCTGGCCTATCAGGGGATCTTTGTCGTGGCCTGGGTCGGCGTGGCCCTGGCGCAGATTCTCCTGGGGCGTACCGACGTGGCGGCGATTGATCGCGTGGCGGCCTTCAACCCGGTGGGGCTGACGGCCTGGTTCGGTGGCACGGCCCTGGGGCTGATGCTGATGTGGGCGGGGGGCGGCCTGGCCAGTTTCTCGGCACCGCTGACCGGGGTCCTGGCGTTTGCCTTGCAGGCCGGGCTGGCCAGTCGCTTGCGGGGCCGCTTGCCCGCCGTCGGCTGACAGGGCGGCGGGCAAGCGGGCGCTGATCAGAACAGTTGGGTGAACAGCCAGTACAGGCTGCCCGACAGCAGGATCGCCGCCGGCAAGGTCAGGACCCAGGCCATGGCCAGGTTGCGGATGGTGCGCATCTGCAATCCGCCGCCATTGGCCACCATGGTTCCGGCCACCCCCGAGGACAAGACGTGGGTGGTCGATACCGGCAGGCCGAACATGTCCGCCGCGCCGATGGTCAGCATGGCCACGGTTTCTGCCGAGGCACCCTGGGCGTAGGTCAGGTGGGTCTTGCCGATCTTCTCGCCGACGGTGACCACGATGCGTTTCCAGCCGACCATGGTGCCCAGGCCCAGGGCGATGGCCACGGCAATCTTCACCCACAGCGGAATAAAGCGCGTGGCGTTGTCGATCTGCTGCTTGAACAGTTGCAGCTTGTCCCGGGTGTCCTGGTCGAAATGGCCGACTTGGTTCTTGTCCATCAGGCGGATGGCTTCGCTGGTCAGGTACATGTCGTTGCGCACGTTGCCCATGGCTTCGGCGGGAACCTTGGCCAGCGAGCCGTAACCCTTGACCTCGGCGCCGATGGCGCCGGTCAGGGCGGCCAGGGCCGGAACCAGTTCAGGTGTCGCCTCTTTGCTGCGCATGTACTCTGAGAGCACGGCACGAGGGTCGGTGGGTGCCGCTTGCGGTGCGCTTTTCACCAGGGCTTGCTGGGTGACTTCGGCCACTGCGGCGAACTGCAGCGATTGGTCGGCGGGCATGGTGCGGTTCAGGGCATAGGCCATGGGCAAGGTGCCCACCAGGATCAGCATGATCAGGCCCATGCCTTTCTGGCCGTCGTTGGAGCCGTGGGCGAAGGACACCCCGGTGCAGGTCAGGATCAGCAGCCCGCGAATCCACCACGGCGGTGGCGCGTCACCCTTGGGGGCCTTGTACAACGCGCGGTTCTTGACGAACAGGCGCAGGGCCAACAGCAGCAGGGCGGCGAACACGAAGCCGATCAGTGGCGAGAACAGCAAGGCGTAACCGACCTTGGTGGCCTGGCTCCAGTCCACGCCGCTGGTGCCGTCGCGGCCGTGCATCAGGGCGTTGGCCACACCGACGCCGATGATCGACCCGATCAGGGTATGGGACGAAGAGGCTGGCAGCCCGAGCCACCAGGTGCCCAGATTCCACAGGATGGCGGCGATCAACAGGGCAAAGATCATGGCGAAGCCGGCCGAGGAGCCCACCTGCAGAATCAGTTCCACTGGCAGCAGGGCGATGATGCCGAAGGCCACCGCGCCACTGGACAGCAGCACCCCGAGGAAGTTGAACATGCCGGACCAGACCACCGCGAACTGCGGTGGTAGCGAATGGGTGTAGATCACCGTGGCCACGGCGTTGGCGGTGTCGTGGAAGCCGTTGACGAACTCGAAGCCCAGTGCGATCAGCAAGGCCACACCCAGCAGCAGGAACGGGGTCCAGGTGGTGACCGTGGTGCCCAGTTCGTGCATGTCATGCACCAGGCTGTAGGCGGTGAACAGCAAGCCCATGGCCAGCACTGCGAAAAACACTACCAGGGTGAAGGGGCCGGGTTTTTTATCCAGTTGCGGTTTGACGTCGAGGCTGGGGGAAGCGGCAGTCAGGGAAGGGGTGGCCATTACTGGACAATCCTGTTGCGGGAGAGAGTGTCGCCCATGATCGTTGCCAATTGTTACAAGGAGACTGCCTCAGGTCATGGTTTGCGCGATTGAGTGGCTCCGTTGATCCGTTCGAGTCCGCCGCCATCATCGCGGCCATCGCAATCATCGCGTAGGCGCTGGCTTGCCAGCGAAGAGGTCCCTGAGCCAGCCGTCGACCTTGGGCGCGCCTTCGCCGGCAAGCCGGCTCCTACAGGGAGTGTTTCAGTAGTCCTGGCGTTTACGGAAGGCCCAGCGCCCGGCGATCACGGTGAAGGTGGCCACCAGCGCCACCAGAATCCAGAAGCCCTCCGGGTCGCCGGAAAAGGGAATGCCACCCACGTTCATGCCGAAGAAGCCGGCGATGATGTTGATCGGCAGGGCCAGGACCGTGACCACGGTCAGGGTGAACAGGGTGCGGTTGGTCTGTTCATTGAGGTTGGCGGCGATCTCTTCCTGCAGCAGTTTGATCCGCTCCCCGAGGGCGGTGAGGTCGTTGATGATCAGGGCGAACTCTTCGGTGGACTTGCGCAGCTCCTTGACGTCTTCCTTCTGCAACCATTGCGGCGGCCGATTGAGCAGACGCAGCAGGGAGCCCGGTTCCAGGGCCAGCAGCCGTTGCAGACGCACCAGTACCCGACGCATGGCCCCCAGTTCGGCTCGGTTGCTGGAGACCCGGGCCGCCAGCAACTGGTCTTCGATCTGGTCGACGCTGAGGCTGGTTTTACGCACGATCTGGGTCAGCACTTCGCCCTGGTCGCGCAGCAGGTGCACCAGCAGTTCCAGGGGCGAGCGAAAGCGTTCGCCGGCCTTGACCGAGGAGCGCAGCTTGTCCACCGAGTGCAGGGGTTGCAGGCGGGCGCTGATGATCAGGTTGCTGCGTACGCAGACCCACAGGGTGGAGATGTCCGAGGACACCATGCTGCTGAAGTTGAACACCACATCGTTGACCACCGCCAGCAGCGCCGAGTCGACGTGTTCGATGCGGGTCGAGCGCGACCCTTCGTGCAGGGCTTCGAAGAACTCCTCGGGCAATTGCAAGTGGGCCTTCATCCAGCGCTCGCAGGCGGCGTGGGCCAGGTTCAGGTGCAACCAGAGGAATTCGTCGCTGTTGCGCGGCTGTTGCAGGGCTTGCAGGGCCTTGGCTGAATCCAGTTCATGACCCCGTTCGCCGGGCCGAAAGCTAAAACCGTAGAGCAGGCCAAACAGATCGGAATCGCGGTGACTCTGGTCGATGCTGTGGTTCATGGGGTCTCGCAGGAGGGACAGTACCTGGCGCGGGTTTTACAGGTTCACTTGGGCCTCATCATGGCAAGGCTTTTTGACAGTTTTGTGACGTTTCAAAGTGCACAATCCGCGGCGCCATACCAGTGGTCGGCAGCGCTCAAGAATGGATCGCGGATGCCGATCACGCTCACATGCAATACGCATTCGATTTTCCTCGAATGCTCCTGACAGGGAAGTTCGGACCTACGCATGCCCTTAGTGGGCCTGCTCTATCCCTGCCATGAGATCTTCTCGATGTTTTTGCAAAAATCCCTGAGAGCGCAAATTCTTGCCCTGCTGAGCGGTAGCCTGTTTGCGATGCTGTTGATCGCCCTGGCGTGTTTTCACTTGCTGTCCGGTGGCGTGCAGAGCTATCGCGAGCTGATCGAAGGTCCGCTGCGCAGTTCGCAGCTGATCGACGAGGCCAACCTGCAGTTCAAGAGCCAGGTGCAGGAGTGGAAGAACGTGTTGCTGCGGGGCAAGCAGCCCCAGGAACTGAACAAGTACTGGCAGCAGTTCGAAGATCGTCAGCGGGATGTGCAGAACATCCTCGGCCAGTTGGCCCAGACGCCTGGCCTGGATTCGGGCCTCAAGAACCGGGCACAGCGCCTGGCCGAGGAGCACCGTTCGCTCGGCTCGGCCTATCAGAAAGGCCGTGACGCCTATGTGGCCGCAGGCGCCGACCCGAGTGCCGGCGACGCTGCGGTCAAGGGCGTGGACCGTGCCACCAGCGAACAGATGAGCGAGTTGGTGACCGAGTTGCGCAAGCACAGTGACCAGCAGTCCCGGGACATCAGCTCGGCGGCCGATCGTACGGTGTGGCTGGGCATCCTGGTGATGCTGGCTTCCGGTTTGCTGATCGGCCTGCTCAGCCTGTGGCTGGTGAACCGCAGCCTGGTGCAGCCGATCCGCCAGTTGATCGACTACGTCGCCCAGCTCAGCCGTGGTCAGTTCGCCGACCGGGTGGCCAGCGATCGCCAGGACGAACTGGGCAGGCTGGCGGCTGCTGCCAACACCCTGCGTGACTTCCTGGCCCAGACCTTCAGCAGTCTGCAGCGCAGCGCTTCGGACCTGGACAGCTCCAGCGGCGAGCTCAACTCCATTGCCACTTTGATGTCCCAGGGCACCAACGAGCAGTTCAACCGCACCGATCAGGTGGCGACGGCGATGAACGAGATGTCCGCCACGGCCCAGGAAGTGGCGCGCCACGCTGCCGATGCTGCGCGCGCCGCGGATGATGCCGACCAGTCGGCGCAGCAGGGCGAGCAGGTGATGCAGAGCACGATCCACAGCATCACCCAGATGCGTGGCGAGATTGCCAACACGGCCACGGTGATCCGCCGTCTGGAGGCCGACAGCGGGCGTATCGGCAAGGTCCTGGAAGTGATCCAGGGGATCGCCGAGCAGACCAACCTGCTGGCGCTCAACGCTGCCATCGAAGCGGCCCGGGCCGGTGAGGCGGGGCGCGGTTTTGCCGTGGTCGCCGATGAGGTGCGCAGCCTGGCCCAGCGTACTGCGGCGTCCATCATCGAGATCAACCAGATCATCCAGAGCGTGCAGACCGGTGCGGTGGATGCGGCCCAGGCCATCGAGAGCGGCCAGTCCCGCAGCGAGCAGAGTGTGCAGCAGGTGACCGAGGCCGGTGCAATGCTGGAGCGCATCACCGAAGCGGTGGAAGCGATCCGCGACATGAATCGGCAGATCGCCACTGCCGCCGAGGAGCAGACGTCGGTGGCCGAGGACATCTCGCGCAACCTGACCGAGATCACTTCGATTGCCAGTACCAACCTCGACAACGTCCAGCGTACCGAAGCGGCGAGCCGCAACCTGCACGGCCTGTCGGGACAGTTGAACGAAGTCACGGCGCGTCTCGGCGCCTGAGGTCGCTCACCCTGTATGCGGGCCCCAAAGCACAAGGCCGCGCTCCCGAAACGGGGCGCGGCCTTGTGCTGTGTGCGGGGGCTTACTTGTCTTGCTTGTTGCTCAGAACCTTGCCGGTCTTGGCGTCCAGGTCCACGTCCCACTCGATGCCTTTGCTGTCACGCAGTTCCACCTGGTAGACGTAGGCGCCTGTCGCGGTCTGCTCCAGCTCGGTGTCGGTGATGCTGGCGGCGGTGGTGCCCGGGTGCTGGGCCAGGGCCGCCTGGTTGAGTTTTTCCAGGTCCATGATGGCGCCGGATTTGAGCAGGCCCGGGATCAGGTCCGGACGGACATCGGCCTGGGCCAGGCCGGCGGTCAGGGTCAGGGCGGCAGCGGCGAACAGAGCGGAGAACTTGGTCATGGGTTGATTCCTTGGGGTGATGGGTTTCGATGGACACAGGTTAGCCACTGCAACTTAATTCACCCTTAATTCAGGTCAGTGGTTGCGCCGTTTGTTCAAGCCAGAGGGCGGGGGCGGGGCCCAAGCTGGTGTCTCCCTTCTAGGAGACTCAGTGAATGAAACGATGGCTTGCGTGGTTGTATGCCCCCTTGTTCTTTGGTGGATTCATCGGTGGTGCGGTGTGCTGGATGAGTGCGGGAGAGGCTTCTGCGAGTGGGTTGCTGGTGCTGTTTGCGGCTGCGCTCCTGGTGTCTTTCCTGGTGGAGTGGGTCCTGCCTTATGAGCCGGCATGGAATCGCTCCCAGGGTGACCGCCTGCGGGACAGTCTGCATGCCCTGGTCAATGAGGGTCTGAATGCCCTGGGCCTGCTCGCATTGCCGGGGCTGGTGGCGCTGTTGGCCCATGACGGCCTGTGGCCTGGGGACTGGTCGCTCTGGGGCCAACTGTTGCTGGCAATAGTGATCGCCGATTGCGGGATCACCCTGGCTCATTACGCCAGCCATCGCTGGGCCTGGCTCTGGCGCCTGCATGCGGTGCACCACAGTGTGCTGCGCATGTACGGTTTCAACGGTCTGCTCAAGCATCCCCTGCACCAACTGCTGGAAGCGACGGCGGGGTTGCTGCCGTTGTTGGTACTGGGCATCCCGCTGCCAGTGGCAGAGTTGCTGGCCCTGGCCATCGCCATTCAGTTGCTGTTGCAGCATTCCAATGTCGATATGCGCTTGGGATTGCTGCGCCTGGTGTTTGCCTGGGCGCCGGTGCATCGCTTTCACCATATGAAGTACGGCCGCGCCGGTGACGTGAATTTCGGTCTTTTCTTCAATCTCTGGGACTGGCTGTTGGGAACCGCGTTCTATCGGCATGACTACCCGATGCGCCAGGGCGACCTGGGCATCGGTAGCCGTCCGGACTATCCGGTGGATTACTGGCCGCAGTTGCTGGAGCCATTCAAGGCCCAACGCTATGCCGCCGAGCCCAAGGTGCCCGAGGCGTTGCGGCGCCCGGTCAATCCAGCAGGCGGGGCCTGAGGGTTTTCAGGGCCTGCCCGGCGGTGACGCCGAACAGTGCCTTCAAGGTGCGGGAGAAGTGCGCGGTGTCGGCGAACCCGGCGCCGTGGGCCGCCTGGGCCATGGCCTGCCCCTCCAGCAACAGGGCCATGGCCAGACGCAGACGTCGCCACAGCACCAGGCGCCGTACCGGCAGGCCTACATCACGGGCGAACAGCCGTTCCAGCTGGCTCAGAGACACATGGGCCTGGGCTGCCAATTGCGTCGCTGCCACCTTGCCCTCCAGGGCGGCGTCCAGGGCCAGCAGCGCCCGTGCCACACGACGGTCGGCAATGGGCTGGCGCGGACAACTGCGCAGCGCCGCTTCCAGGCCGGGCATTGACGGCTCGATACGGCTGACGCAGAGCTGCAGGTCCCGGGCCGCGATGCGCAGTGGCTCGGCGTAGACCGTGAAGGCCCGGTCGGGGGCCTGGATGATGGCGTGGCGGCGCAGGGCCTGGATCAACAGGAAGTGACCACTGAGCCGGACACCGTCCAGTTCCACGGTGACCGGCTGTTGGGGGGCAATGATCAGTTGATGGGCATAGTGAGCGTGGGGCGTGGTGCGCCCCATCACCCCGTGGATCAGACCGAAGTCATGGCCCAGCCAGAGTTCGCCGCTCCAGTGTGAAGCGGACATTCAGTAACCGCTGGCCTCCAGCAACTGGGCCACGCTGGCGCTGGCCGGCCGCTTGAAATACTTGAGCAGTTCGGCGCTGCGGTTGGTGAAGATGCCATCGACCCCGGCCTCCATGACCTTGTTGAAATCCACCGGTTCATCGATGGTGTAGACGTGCACCAGCAGGCCCTGGTCGTGGGTGTACTGATTCATCCAGGGTTGCACCAGATCCGCATAGCTCTGATCGCCGCCAGCCGTCAACGCTGCGCAGGGACCGGTGCCGATGGCACCCTGGGTCTTGGCGAAGTCGACCCAGCGCTTGAACTCGGCCTGGTCCTTGGGTTGCTGTTTGGCATAAAAAGCGGCCTTGTCGGTTTCGCCGCTGCTGGCGAAGGTCTGCCCGGAGGCTGGCTCGATGCTGCCGGGAGCCACCCACAGCAACAGGATTTTCGGCACCTTGGGCATTTCCTTGTGCAGCAACTCCAGGCTGTGTTTGTCGAAGGTCTGCAGCACGACCTTGCCTTTGCCCTGGCCCACTGCCAGCTCGCTTTTCGCCAGCTTGGAGCCCGCCGGGCTCAGCCAGCCACGGTCCTGGAGTTTTTCCTTGAGATCGTGCTCGATGCCGGGGAACAGCTGGGGCTCCTTGGTCTCGATGTAGAGTCCGGGTTTGTGTTGTGGATTGCCCAGGGCGATGTCGATGATCTCGTCCAGGGTGAGGATCTTCAGGCCGGCGAAGCCCGGGCGGGCGCGGTCCGGATGGGCCTGGTTGAACCAGCTGCCGGCGTCGAGGGTTTTCAGTTCGGCCATGGTGAAGGCGTTGGCCGGGCTGTCCTTGCGTTCGGGGAATTTCTGCGCCACGTCGGTAGTGCGTTGCAGGTTGTTGTCATGCAAGACGAAGAGCACACCGTCCTTGCTGCGCTGCAGGTCCATCTCCAGGTAGTCGGCGCCCAGGTCCCGGGCCAGCCTGTAGGACGCCGCGGTGGACTCGGGGGCATCGAAAGACGCACCACGGTGGGCGATCACCGCCGGCTGCGGGATCCCCTGGCGAGCGGCAAGCGCGTCTGGATCGGGCTGTTCAGTGGCCTGGGCCAGGCCGCAACCGAGCATCAGGGCCAACATCAGGGCACAAGGGGGGAAGGTCGCTGGCATGCTCGAAATCCTTTCGTGGAGGCAAGTACAAGGAGATATCTTTTAGCAACTCAATGACGCTTGTGCTATCTCCAGAGCGACATAAATCCTTCTCATACGCATCTTTCGCGGTTTTCTCCGGTGCTTTGCAGTACTCTTGGGCGCTGCAGTTTCCCCATCAGAGGGAAGCCCGAAAACAGCCCCTTCCTTGCCTCGCGTGTAGACCATCGATCACCCGTCCCATGGGACTTACAGTGAGGTTTACCATGAGCATCACCTCCGAACTCATCTGCCAGGCTGCCGATCAGCTCAAGGGCTTTGTCGGCTTCAATCGCAAGACCGGTCGCTACATCGTGCGTTTCAGCGAAGACTCCTTCGGCATGGATGTGGCGGATGACGCCATAGTGCCGGCCAATGAATTTGTCTGGGCGCCGGTGTCCGATCAGGCCATGAGCCTCAAGCGCGAGCAGATCCAGTTGCTGCTGGATCAGAACATCGACGACCGGATCAACATCAGCGAACCGCTGCGGGTTTACATGCGTCGCAGCGATCTACCGGAAATCCAGGCGGTGCGCAGCCTGCTGTCGACCGCCCAGGGCTGACCCGTGCTTGCCCTGAGCCGCATCCGGAGCGGCTCAGGGGCTTGCTTCAAATGCCGAAGCTGTAGGCCCGCTCCACCTTGCTTACCCGGGTATGAAAGTACCGGTACCAGTCGTTGCGACCACGCTCGCGGATGGCGCGGTGTTCGGTGTGTTGTTTCCAGGCCAGGATCGCCGCCTCGCAGGTCCAGTAGGACACGGTGATACCGAAGCCATCCTCACCCCGTGCCGATTCGGCCCCAAGGAATCCCGGTTGTTGGCGAGCCAGCTCGACCATGTGTTCGGCCGCCTGGTCATAGGCGGGATCGGCTTCACGGCGCTGGGAACTGAAGATCACTGCGTAATAGGGTGGGGCGGGCGTCTGGCCGATCATCCTTACGCCTCCAGGCAAGCGTTGAGCAGGGCTGTCACCAGGGGCGGCGTACGGCCTTGGAGGGCGGCGCGCTCGGGCTGGAACAGTGTGGCAACGAAGAATGGATGCCCCTCCAGTTCCACGGCGCGCAAGTCGCCGTCGCTGTCGTGGCCGGTAGGGCGCAGCGCACCACTGAGCAGCGGGGCCGCAAAGTCCGGATTGACCCCATAGCGGCAGCGATAACCTTCCTCGATGCTCGGAGTGCCGTAGGCCTGGGCGATCCGGCTGCCGCTTTGCAGCTGGATTCGGTCGTGGGCTTCCACCAGGGCGCAGCTCAAGGGGGTGAGCACCGCGCGCTGGGCATGAGGGGTGATCTCACCGTGCTCGGCGTCGCTCCAGCCCAGCACGTTGCGGGCATATTCCAGCACTGCGTGCTGAAAGCCGCCGCAGGTGCCGAGGAAGGGCCGTTGCTGTTCCCGGGCCACACGGATCGCCAAGAGGGCACCGTCGATGTGGCGGTAGGGACTGCCAGGCACGCACCAGATTCCGTCGAAGCCGTTGAGCTGTTGCTCGTGGGTCAGCTCCGGCGTGGCCAGCCATTGGTAGTCCACCCTGACCCCGCTATCGGTCGCGGCGCGCTCCAGGGCCAGGGGAATGGCCTGGTGTGCGGTGATCTGTGGGTCGTAATCCCCTACCAGGGCGATGCGGATGGTGGCTGTAGATCGGGCTGGGTGCATGTGGCCTCTCCGGTTGTGGCGCTGACTTGTCGACTGCCTGGAGCCACTATAGATTGGCGATCATGCAATCAATATTGGCGTTTCACCAAGTGATCAATGCAGCCGTGCACTATCAGCTGGACTATCCCGACCTGTCACTGATTCTCGCCCTGGTCCGTGGCGGCTCCCTGGCTCGCGCCGCGGCCCTGCTCAAGGTGGATGTTTCCACGGTGTTTCGTGCGGTGCGCCGGCTGGAGGCCGGGCTCGGGCAGCAGTTGTTCGACAAGAGCCGCGCTGGCTATCTGCCCACCAGCCTGGCTCAGGCCCTGGCACAGCAGGCTGAACAGGCGGAGCAGGCCTTGGAGGCCGCGCGGATCGGCGTGGCCCAGGGAGGAGAGGTGATCAGCGGCACAGTGCGCCTGACTTGCACAGATTCGGTGTTGCAAGGTCTGCTGCTGCCGGCCCTGGCGCAATTCATGCCGAACTACCCGGCGCTGGTGATCGAACTCTGTACGTCCAATGATTTCGCCAACCTCAATCGGCGTGATGCGGACATAGCGGTGCGTCTGACCGCAACACCTCCGGAACATCTGGTGGGACGTTGCCTGGGAGCGGTGTCGTATCGGCTGTGCGCGAGCCCGGCGTACAAGCAACGGGTGGACTGTAGCGACCTGTCGAAGGTGGCCTGGATCGCCCCGGATGATTTTCTCCCCGACCATCCCACCGTGGCCTGGCGCCGTCAGCGCTGGCCTGGTGTGCAGCCCAGCTATCGCTGCAACAGCATGCTCGCGGTGACCGAACTGGTAAGGGCCGGCCTCGGCGTTGCAGCCTTGCCGGATTTTCTCATGGGCAGTGGCGGTCTGGAGGCGTTGAGTGAACCCTTGGGCCATGACACAGCTCTGTGGCTGCTGACCCGTCCGGATTGCCGGGCCCTGCGTTCGGTGGTGACTCTGTTTGATGAACTGGCGCGCCATCTGCGCTGGCCATGAGCGGGGCTCAGGTGTCGGGCTGATCCTTGTGCACAAAGTGCGCGTGCATCTCGCTGGTCAGGTTCTCGATGCGTTCGGTCAGTTGCTTGGTCATTTCCGTGAGCCGGGTGTTCTGCTCCAGCAACTCCAGCAGTTGGCTGGTGGTCTGCGCGGCCTGGGCCTGGCGTTCACTGTTAGCGATGGCCAGGGCTTCGCGGTGCTGGGCGTCTGCGTCCGATTGGGCCTTGTCCCGTGCGGCCTGGCGGGTCTGGGCCAGGAGGATCAGCGGTGCGGCGTAGGCTGCTTGCAGGCTGAAGGCCAGGTTCAGAAGGATGAAGGGGTAGACATCGAACTGGGTCACGCCAGTGAGGTTGAGGGCAATCCAGATCACGACGATCAGGGTCTGTGCTCCGAGAAAGGTCGGGGTACCAAAGAACCGGGCAAAGGCTTCCGCCTTCAAGGCAAAGGTGTCGTTGCCAAAGGTCGGAGCGAGGTGGGCGTGGGCACGGTGAAAGCGCAGATGGTCGACGATTGGGGTGGTTTTTTCCGGGGTGTCGCTGGAACTCATGATGGCCTCCGCCAGGCGTTGGGACGTCAGGCCACTATAGTCCTCAAGGCCAGGCCCGACGTCATTATCGACGTCGGGAAAACCACCCTCAGAGCACGTCGCGTTCGTTGGCGAACATGCTGACCGCTTGCACCGCGTCACTGGCGCCATCGCGAATCTGCAGGATCACGGTCCCGGCCTGATCCGCCAGTTGCACGCCCTTGGCGGCTCGTTCACGAGTGCCGTCCATGCTCTTGATCGCTTGCTGCGTTTCGTTCTGGATCATGTCGATCATGCTGGAGATTTCCGCCGTCGAGCCGCTGGTGCGTGCCGCCAGTTGCCGGACTTCGTCGGCCACCACGGCAAAACCTCGGCCCTGTTCTCCGGCCCGGGCGGCCTCGATGGCAGCGTTGAGGGCCAGCAGGTTGGTCTGATCGGCAATCCCGCGAATAGTGTTGACGATGGCGGTGATTTGCTCGGAACGTTCGCCGAGGCGGGCGATCAGCGAGGAAGAGTCCTCGATGTTATGGGCGATCTGGCGCATCTCGCTGGCAGCCTGCTGGATCACCCCGGTGCCTTGTTCGGCGACTTTCCGGGTCTCCACCGAGATGTGATACGCCTGGCTCGCACTCTGGGCGTCCTGCTCATGCTTCTCTACCTGCTGAGTCACGTCTGCAGCGTACTTGACCACCTTGCACAGGCGTCCGCTGGCGTCATAGACCGGGTTGTAATTGGCTTCCAGCCACAGCGTGCGCCCATGCCTGTCGATCCGCTCGAAGCGGCCGTTGAAGAACTCCCCCCTGTTCAGGCGATTCCAGAAGTCCTGGTAGGCGCTGCTGCTGATCAGCTCGGGTTTGCAGAACATCCGGTGATGCTTGCCCTTGATCTCCGCTAGGCTGTAGCCCATACGGCTGAGGAAGTTGGCGTTGGCGCCAATGATGCTGCCGTCGAGGTTGAACTCGATGACCGCCATGGCCCGGTCGATGGCCTCCAGTTTGTTCCGGGCCTCGACTTCCTCTTGCACCCTGGCGGTGACGTCAAGGGCGTACTTGACCACTTTGTACACCGTGCCGGAGGCATCGCGGATCGGGTTGTAGCTGGCTTCCAGCCACAGGCTCTGGCCCGCGGCGCCAACCCGCTCAAAGGTGCCGGACTCGAACTGGCCATTTTTCAGGCGGGTCCACAATTGCTGGTAGTCGGCGCTGCGAGCGTATTCCGGGAGGCAGAACAGTCGGTGAGACTGGCCGATCACCTGATCTTGCCGATAGCCCAGAGTCTTCAGGAAGTTGTCGTTGGCTCGGAGCACCGTGCCCTGGAGGTCAAACTCGATCACCGCCATGGAGCGGTCGATGGCGTCCAGAAGGTGGGATTGTTCGGCGATGGTCTGGTTCAGGGAATCGATGGTCTTGTTGTGACGGTTGAATAGCATGTTGGCAGGTGCTCTGTGGGAGAAACGTCGCGTCGATCCCTATGGAGTGCGCCGGTATGCCGAAAGCTCCCCGGCGATCGGCATTATCTGCTCAATGTCAGCGTTCCATGACTGACAGATAATTTCGCAGCGGTGAAGCGGGCGACATTTCGGGCGAACGTCGCTGGCCGCATCAAGAGGATACGTAACGGCTGCGAATCGATTTAGTTGGATTGGATGACTTGGCTGGCAGCGGTGCCGCGGGGGTTATCCGCTGCTGCAAAGTGGCGGCATTATGATGTCAGTCACGAAGAAAAATCCAAATAAACTTGTACAGAAATATTTTTTACTTCCTTTTTGTATAAGTTTTGGCGGTTTTTATGCCATTTGCGCGGGAGAGAAATGGGCTTCGCTGTCATTGCTGGCAGTACGGTTGCGCCCGCTGTTCTTGGCTAGATACAGGGCCTTGTCCGCCGCATCGAGCCAGCCTGCAGGGTCTGGAAAGCTTGAGTCGAAAGCCGCCAGGCCGATACTCAGGCTGACCTTCAGTTCCTGCACTTCTGGATGCCGGTACTGATTGAAGACCTGGCGCAGGCGCTCCATCACATCAAGGGCCTGTTGCCGGCTCATGCGTGGCAGGATCACGCAGAACTCGTCGCCACCGTAGCGACCGGCGAGATCGTCATGGCGCAGGTTGCGGCGTAGTTCATTGCTCAAATGGCGCAGCACTGTATCGCCGACAATATGCCCGTAGGTGTCGTTGATCGCTTTGAAGTGGTCGATGTCGATCAAGGCGATGCTGGCTTCCATCTGCTGCTGCTGGCACTTGTGGAACTTGATGTGCAACAGGTCTTTCCACGAGCCGTGGTTGAGCAGGCCGGTAAGGCTGTCGGTGCGGCTCAGGGCGCTGAGGGCGCGCTTGTGTTCGGACAGTTTGATCGCCAGTCGATAGCAGACCATGCCCACGGCCAGGGGGTAGAGGGTCAGCATGGGCAGGCAGGCATAGATCTGCAGCGGGCTGATCTGCGCACTGAAGTTGGCCCCGATCAGCGCCCAGGACAGCAGTATCCCGGCACATTGGGCCAGGCCGCCACGAATGAACAGGCGCAAGCCGCCTGCGGCGACGTTGTTCATGGTCATCATCGAGAGGATGGTGACTGCCGGCAGGGGATTGAATTGCATGGTTGCCGCCCAGAATCCCCCCAGCAGTGAGTCATACAACAGGTTGCGGCGTTCTGCCCGGTAGGGAAAGTCCGAGCGGGTGGAAAGCTGATACGCCAGATGGGGCCAGATCAGGCCGTGGAACAACAGCAGGGCCCATATCCAGTCAGGCGGTGCCAGGGGGTAAAGTGCGGCCAGGACACTGATGCCGCCGATACTCAGGCCGATGATCCTTGGCCAATAGATGCGTCGGGCAAATGACAGCCCCTTGCCGCGTTGGTTTTCCATAAATTCCTGCACCGGATTCTGTACTGAAACACCTTGTGGTGTTTTTTGCGGCTTGGCCGTTTATCGGATCAGTTTGGTGAATATTGTCATTTATTCCAGTGGGAATAATCAGTGTCCTTCGAAGCCATTTAACAGTGGCCGGGAACGTCGTGTGACAGGAGCGCAAGCAGGGTCATGCCTGGTAGTGAGTCAGGAACATGTCCAGCGCCGACTCGATGACCCGGGTTTGCATGTCCTCTGTCAGGGTCGGCTGGCCCATGGTGATCTGCGGCCAGAAGGCAAAGCTCTTGAGCAGCCCGTGCATCTGTTGCGCGGCGAACTCCGGGTCCAGGGGCTTGAGGCGGCCGTCAGCCAGCGCCCCGCGGATCCACAGGGTCAGGCCTTCTTCCCGTTCGCCGAGTCGCGCCACCATGTTCTGTGCTCGCTCGGGGGAGTGGATGGTGGCGGCGATGGCGACTCGGGCCAGGTCGAGGAAGTTGTTGTCGGCCAGCAGTTGCAGCTTGGCTCGCAGAACGTTTTGCAACTGCTCGCGCAATGGCTGGTCGCTGCGGTAGCTGACCTCCGATTGGGCGCTGGTGCTGGTCCAGAGCTTATGCAGAATTTCGGCGAACAACTCTTCCTTGCTGGGGAAGTGGTTGTACACCGTACGCTTGGAAACCCCGGCCGTGGCGGCGATCTTGTCCATGCTGGTGATTTCGAAACCGCTGGCGCGGAATTCGCTGATCGCCGCCTGGATGATGGCATTGCGTTTGAGGTCGGTGAGGCGCTTCGGGGCTGTCATAAGTTGGGTTCGGTCAGGGTAGGCGTTGAAATCAGTCGGCAGTCTACTTCGTCTTAATCCTGTTGCAATGTAGAAACTACACTGTGTAGTGTAGTTCTTCTTGAGAACGATGATTGGCGGCTGATGCTTGCGTGCCTTGGCCAGTAGATCGTCCCGCAGAACAACGTCGGAACCTGCCGCATTCCAATGGAGTCATTTCAATCATGGCCACTGTTTCGTCCAGCGTCACACGCCCCCCCCGCCAGGAAACTTCCCGCCAGGAACAGGGCGCCTTTCGTAACCATGCTCCGGTACATCGCGCCGGTTTCGGTAAAACCCTGCAGATTTTCTGGAACATGCTGTTCCACAAACCGCGTAATACCCGTCCGGCCGGAGCTATCCCTGTACAGCCGCTGACCCGCGAGCAACTGCAGGCGGCCCCCAATCACAGCGTGTTTCGTCTTGGGCACTCCACGGTGCTGTTGAAGATGCGTGGCAAGTTCTGGATCACTGACCCGGTGTTTGCCGAACGTGCGTCCCCGGTGCAATGGGCCGGTCCGAAGCGTTTTCACCAGCCCCCCATCAGCCTGGAGGCTTTGCCCGAGATCGAGGCGGTGATCCTGTCCCATGACCACTACGATCACCTGGACCACCAGACAGTACTGGCTCTGGCAGCCAAGACCCGGCACTTCCTCACCCCGCTGGGAGTGGGAGATACCCTGATCAAGTGGGGGGTACCCGCGGCGAAGGTCCGGCAGCTGGATTGGTGGCAGGGGTGCGAAGTCGAGGGCATCCGCTTTATCGCTACGCCGTCGCAGCACTTTTCCGGTCGCGGGTTGTTCGATGGCAACCACACCTTGTGGGCGTCCTGGGTCATGATCGACGCCGCGACGCGGATCTTCTTCAGCGGCGATACCGGTTATTTCGACGGTTTCAAGCGTATTGGTCAGCAGTACGGGCCCTTTGATCTGACGCTGATGGAAACCGGTGCCTACAACGTCGAATGGCCCCATGTTCACATGCAGCCGGAACAAACCCTGCAAGCTCACATCGACCTGCAGGGGCGCTGGTTGCTGCCAATCCACAACGGCACCTTTGACCTGGCCATGCATGCTTGGCATGAACCCTTCGACCGTATCCTGGCCCTGGCCTGGGAGCGCAGTATCAATATCACCACGCCGCAAATGGGCGAAGCCTTCAACCTGGCTCAGCCTCAGCGGGGCGGGGCCTGGTGGTTGGAGGTGGAAGGCGCCCCCGAACAGGCGGCTGTCGAATCCGCGTAATCATTTCCTGATCCATGTCCGGCTCCCTTTGTGGTTGGGGGGATGTGCTGATCCCCAGTTTCAGTCTGGCGGTCTTTGTGCAACTGGACCCGGAGGTTCGCTTGCAGCGCTTGCGTGTCCGGGAATTCCAGCGCTACGGCGAGCAGATTTTCGAGGGGGGCGAGCGTCATGCCGCGACCCAGACTTTTCTCACCTGGGCCGCCGGCTAAGACGAGGGTGGTCACGGAACCCGCAGTCTGCGGCGCCATGAAACCTGGATCAAAACCCTGGGCTGTCCGCTTGTTCGCCTGGATTCGACCCAGCTTTCAGTGCCGGACTTGTGCGGGCAACTGCTCAAGGCACTGGATCACTCGATCATTGCGTAGTCAGGGCGTTCCATGGGATTGGGGGTAGCGCCCTTGATATTCATGCCGCGGCCGGGAGTGAAGCCGGGAAAGAACACCAGCCCTTGAGCTTCAAGGCAGAACGCCAGTGCCAGGCGGGTCACGTCACGCACCTCGTAACCGGCTTCGAAGCGCTGGATGGCTTGCACCGAGACTGCGGACTCACGGGACAGTCGATCCATGTCCCAATCCAGCATGTCCCGGGCTTGGGCACAGTGCTGCGGAGTGAATTGATAGAGGGCGATACGTTCCAGGGTGATTTTCATCGCTAGAGAGGCCATGGTTTTCTCCGGGAGGTTAGGCAGGAAGTTGGCTTTATACTGGTTATTTGTACAGTTGTTTTATTCCCGGATCAAACTGATTTTTGCTCTCGGCACGCGCCTTTGGTCACAAGGTTTTTCCCGGGGGCGGGTCCGCCCTGTTCAGGTAGGTACTGGGGGACTGTCCCAGCACTCGGCGGAACATGGTGGAGAATGCACCGGGGCTGTCATAGCCGAAATCCAGGGCGATGCGTGTCACGGGCTCCGCGGCTGCCAGCCGCGCCAGGGCCAGGATCACGCAGGCTCGTTGTCGCCATTGAATGAAGCTCATACCCGTTTGCTGGCGGAAGACGCGATTGAAAGTGCGCAGGCTGACGTGCAACCGATCCGCCCAGTGCTCCGGGGATTGGTGAATATCGGGCTGTCCGAGAAAGGCCTGGCACAACTCCAGTAGCGGGCCATCAGCCGGCAGGGGGATATGCAGCGGTAGCGCAGTGCTGCGTTGCAGTTCATGCAGCAGCAGCTCGACCAGCAATCCGTCACGCCCGCCCTGATCGTATTCCAGGGGAATCTCTACGGCCTCCAGAAGCAGTTGGCGCAACAATGGCGAGACGCTGACGACTCGACAGCCGCTGTTATCCAGGGGCGCCGCGGCAGGTTCGATATACAGGCTGCGGGTACTGACTCCGAGCATCAGCACCTCATGCTCCACCCCGGACGGGATCCACACCGCATGTTGCGGTGGTACTACCCAGTTGCCCTGATCGGTACCCACCTGCATGACCCCGGTAGCGCCATACAGCAGCTGTGCCCGCCGATGGCGGTGGCGGGGCAGGCGTTGGCCGTCGGCGTAGTCGGTTCCGATGGCCAGTACCGGACGCGGTGTCTGATCCAGTTGATCGATGGAGATGTTGCGCATGCCGAGTCGTTCCGTGTTTGGCGTAAACGCAAACATTATTGGCTGACTTGCTGAAGTCGGCCAAGCGGTGAAGCTCTATCGTCCAGGTCTTCTGCAAAGACGAGCGTGGTCCGATGTTCTATCTACTGCTGGCATTTTTTGGTTGCATGACGGGCATCAGCGCCGTGCTGTTCGGCTTTGGCGGCGGATTTGTAGTGGTGCCGCTGCTGTACTGGATGTTGCTGGGCAGCCAGGGCGCGGACTCGGCAGCAGGGCAGTCGGCGATGCATGTCGCGGTGGCTACCTCGACTTGCGTGATGATCGTCAATGCCCTGGTCGCTAGCCGTCGACATCAGCGTGCGGGCAATCTTGTTCGCCACTATCTGTGGCCTCTGGGGGGCTATATAGGTCTGGGGGCGATCTTGGGGGCGGCGGCGGCCATGTGGGTCAGTGGCGAAGTGATTCGTTATGCCTTTATCGCCTATCTGGGGATCACCATTGCCGACTGCCTGCTGCGACGCGGTTTTCTTGATCCGTCGCAAGGGCAGAAAGCGCGCCTCCTTGGCGCCCGCGAAACGCTCTTTGGCGGTGTAGGAATAGGTGTTGTCGCCACCTTTCTCGGCGTAGGCGGCAGTGTCATGACGGTGCCACTATTGCGCCGTTGCGGTCTGACCATGACCCAGGCCACCTCAATGGCCAATCCTCTGAGCGTGCCTGTGGCGTTGGCGGGAACTGTCACCTACATGGGCCTGGCCCGTTTCAGCCCGTTCGATTTCGGACCCTGGTTCGTCGGTTATGTGGATCTGCTGGCGTTCTCGGTACTGACCCTCGGCTCGTTGCTGGGCATCCGCCTGGCCACTCCCTGGATTGGCAGAATTCCCGACCGTATGCATGCCCGGGTGTACATCGGCCTGTTGTTGCTGGTGCTGCTCAGCATGTGCCTGAAGTGATAGGAGCATCACGCTTGGTGGCTCGCCTGTCCTTGGCCGCAGGTCCAAATTGCCCGATGCGCAACGCTGGCTCTGGCTTGGATGAGCGCGTTGCCGGCTTTTTCATACAAGGGAGTTCCCATGTTCAACGGATTGATATGCCAGATCTTCGGCGTCCTGTGGCTTTCGATCTATCTGTCGGCTGTGCAGGCTGCAAGTTCTCGCGAAGTTTTCAGCGCAGCCCTGGGCAAGATGCCGATTGTGCTGGAGATCAGCGCCCACTCTCCCCAGGAGGTCACGGGGCGTTATGTCTACCAGAAATTGCATCGTGACCTGGCGCTCAACGGGACGCTCCAGGGGCCTGCGATGGCACGGAGTGGTCGGTGCTGCGGTATGAGGTGCTCAGGAAGCATCCGAGGGAGTGGCCCTGGCGTTGCCCAAGCGGTGAAACCGCAGGGGGCTATTTCGCTTCCAGGCCTGGTGCCTCGCGAATCACGAAATGGTCCAGGTTCTCGATATTGGCGCTGAACACTCCGAAGGTTGCTTCGGGATTTTTCTTGCTCGGCACCTGCTTGAGTGTCGGGGTGACGCCATAGAAGAAGCAGTACAACTCACGCTGGCTGTCGATGGCGCCCTTGAGCTCTTCGAGGAAGGCTTTGCGCTTGCGGTAGTTGTCGACCAGTTTCTTGCTCAGGTAGACGTTGACTGAATAGGGCTTCTTCTTGGCTTCGCCCTCTTCCTTGAACCAGACCTTGTGCTCGAAGTCGATGCGAAAGCTCTGGGTGTAGTCCTTGATTTCCTTGATCCTGCCCCAGTAGATCAGCCCCTTGTTATCCAGCAGGTACTCGATTTTCTTGAAGAACGAGGCGTAGGACGCGGTGTGCTCGCCGATCTTCAACGGCATGCGCTTGAGCAGTTCCTTATCGTCGATATTCGATACGAAGCATTCCACCGGGTGGGCGAAGACGCTGGTCTTGTCCGGGGTTGTATCGCGCCCGGCGTGGGGCGTTTGCAAGCTGGCAGGCGTCACTGACGGGTTGTTTCCAGGCGTCTGCGGTGCTGCTGCAGGGGTGGCCGGTCGGCGCAGGTATTCGCGGCGGGTCAGCAGCAGCTCCGAAGGGAAGTGCTCCTCGCGATCATCCTCGACTGCAGCTCCTTCGATGCTGCCAGGGCTTTTGCTGATCCCGTAAGGGCAGCCTTGTATATGAAGAGTGCTGGGCAGGTTCTTGAAATGCGGGGTGCGGATGTAATTGACGTTCTTGGCATTGAAGGTGCCCAGTTGATTGGCGGCATCGAACGCTGCGCGACAGTCATCGTTGGGGCACTGGAAACTTTCCTTGGCCGAGTCGAAGACCAGGGTTTCATCGAAGTTCAGATCCCGCACGTCATAGATCGACAACTTTTCGTCGAGGCTGATGCAGTAGGCGGTATCGAATTTCATGAGCGCTTTGATCCTTAAGCGGGGGAGGGGACTTTATAACGGTAGGTCTTGGAGCCTGCACGTACTTTAATGAACCGGGTTTTGTACAAGAAGCGGGTGCGGATTTGCGCGGCCAATAAAAAAGCCCTGACCAAGTCAGGGCTTCTTGTTTGTTTCATCGATCCGGGAATCAATCCCAGCTCAATGCACCGCCAGTCTGATACTCGATCACGCGGGTCTCGAAGAAGTTCTTCTCTTTCTTCAAGTCCATGATCTCGCTCATCCATGGGAACGGGTTGGTGGTACCTGGGTACTCTTCCTTCAAACCGATCTGCGACAGGCGACGGTTGGCGATGAACTTGAGGTAGTCCTCCATCATGGCCGCGTTCATGCCCAGTACGCCGCGCGGCATGGTGTCGCGAGCATATTCGATTTCCAGTTGGGTGCCCTGGAGGATCATCTGGGTGGCTTCTTCCTTCATCTCGGCATCCCACAGGTGCGGGTTTTCGATCTTGATCTGGTTGATCACGTCGATGCCGAAGTTCAGGTGCATGGATTCGTCGCGCAGGATGTATTGGAACTGCTCGGCGACACCGGTCATTTTGTTGCGGCGACCCATGGACAGGATCTGGGTGAAGCCGCAGTAGAAGAAGATGCCTTCCAGAACGCAGTAGTAGGCGATCAGGTTACGCAGCAGTTCCTTGTCGGTGTCGACGGTGCCGGTTTCGAACTTCGGATCGGAGATCGAACGGGTGTACTTCAGGCCCCAGGCAGCTTTCTTCGCGACCGATGGAATCTCGTGGTACATGTTGAAGATCTCGCCTTCATCCATGGCCAGCGATTCGATGCAGTACTGATAGGCGTGGGTGTGGATCGCCTCTTCGAACGCCTGGCGCAGGATGTACTGGCGGCATTCCGGGTTGGTGATCAGGCGGTACACGGCCAGTACCAGGTTGTTGGCAACCAGGGAGTCGGCGGTGGAGAAGAAGCCCAGGTTGCGCATGACGATGCGGCGCTCGTCGTCGGTCAGGCCTTCCGGGTTTTTCCACAGGGCGATGTCGGCGGTCATGTTGACCTCTTGCGGCATCCAGTGGTTGGCGCAGCCGTCGAGGTATTTCTGCCAGGCCCAGTCGTACTTGAACGGTACCAACTGGTTGAGGTCGGCGCGGCAGTTGATCATGCGTTTTTCGTCAACGGCGACACGGGCGGAAGAACCTTCCAGTTCGGCCAGGCCTTCGGCGATGTCGAGCTGGTCCAGGGACGCCTTGGCGCGGGCAACGGCAGCGGAGTCGCTGGCGGTCACGGCGCGGGCTTCAAGAGCGGCGGCACCACCAGCGCTGTCGAGGCGGTCCATGTTGGCTTCAGTAGCGTGGCCGGCGTTGGCGCCTTTGACTGCAACTTCGCCTTCTTCTTTGTCGAATTCGTCCCAGCTCAGCATGACGTGTCGTCTCCTGCTTGAGGGCCAGATGCCCGTGTGAAAACAAAAGGGTTGGCTTTTCACACGGCGCTACTGGCCGCGTTAAATCATTAGAAATCGTTTGTTGCAGCAGTGAACGCAGGCAATAAACAGAAATACGTGTTCGGGTGCCTTGAAGCTGCTGTCGGGCGGAACTGAGGGTGTCGGCTCCGGCGCGGGATTCAGCAGGTCGTTTTCATCCGGTAAGGGAATGTTGCGGGCCCGTTTTGAGGACGCATTATAAGGATATTTTCGGGGTCGTGGGGCGACCGATGGGCGCAGGCGTGCCCAAGAAGGAGGGGGACTGAGAGCAAAGCGCGGGTTTACAAGGCTTTGGCCGTTGAAGATTTTTTTTCAGGTTCGGAAAATTTATCCGGAAGTGGCCAAAAAATAGCCAATTTTACTAGATGTTGTGTTTTTGCAAGCCTTTTTCGGGTTTTGAACACAACTCGAATCGTCCGGTTTTGTCGCTGAAAATCTCCTGGCAGAGCTCTTCAAGGTTGGCAGGACTGCCCTCGCCGAAGTCGTCAGTCGAGAGGCGCGAAAGGTCGTTGGCAGTGCCATGAGCAGGCCATCAACCGCAGCAGGAAAAGTGCGTGCGATTGCCGTGCTCGCACGTCGTCAAGGTGAAGCCTTTCACGGCCCTTGGGCGGGTCGTTGTCGGGCATCTTTGCCGCAAGAGGGATTTCTTGCGGCCGGCAGTCATCAGGGGCTATGCAATGAACTTGGTTATTAGCCGTTAGAGCAACCGTTGCCCATTACGCGGTATTGAAGAATATGCCGCTGACCGTGGGAGTCTTCATATTCCATGCGCGCTGGTACAACTTCGCATACTTCTGGAACTTCGCTCATGGAGATAACTTTGGCGATATCCAGGTCGGTGGAGTAAGTGTATTCCTCTACCGGTACTTGCTGCTGGGCGACATCAGTCGGGATCTCATCAGCCATCGCTGTAACGCACAGACTGCTGAGGGCCAGAACTAATAAAGCTTTCATTTGCGTTTTACCTTTCTAAGGTCGTGTGGGGTCACGCAGCCTTTGTGGGGCTGCGTGTGGAACTTGAGTAGAAGTTTGATTAACTGCCTTCGTGGGGGCTGCAACTTGGTTAATCAGATTGCCTGTTTGGCGAGGCAGATTTTAGGCCCGGGGCCTGCGACCATATAGGCGTACTTTTGATAAACACCTTTGACGGTTTTTGTAACAATCCCCGAAAAAGGCCTGTCTGGAGGTCTGTTTGAACATTTTTATCCGCGGTGAATATCGCTGTAAGCAGCGTTCTTGAAGGGTTGCGGCAAATATCGGGGTATTTCGCAGGGGGTTGTTACTACCATCGTCGAATGGTTCTATAGGCGCCCCCCGGCTACAACGGGGTCATACAAAAACAACTATGTCACCGAGGTAAGAAAGATGAGTGCGGCTTCTCTGTATCCCGTTCGTCCCGAGGTTTTGGCCAATACGCTGACTGACGAGGCGACCTACAAGGCCATGTACCAGCAGTCGGTCGTGAACCCGGACGGTTTCTGGCGCGAACAGGCCAAGCGTCTCGACTGGATCAAGCCTTTTACCACGGTGAAGCAGACCTCCTTCGACGACCACCACGTGGATATCAAGTGGTTCGCCGATGGCACCCTGAACGTCTCCTATAACTGCCTGGATCGCCATCTCGCCGAACGTGGCGATCAGATCGCGATCATCTGGGAAGGCGACGATCCTGCCGAAAGCCGCAACATCACCTACCGCGAACTGCATGAAGAAGTCTGCAAGTTCGCCAACGCCCTGCGTGGCCAGGACGTGCACCGCGGCGATGTGGTGACTATCTATATGCCAATGATCCCCGAAGCGGTGGTGGCCATGCTGGCCTGTACCCGTATCGGCGCGATCCATTCGGTGGTATTCGGTGGCTTTTCGCCTGAGGCGCTGGCCGGTCGCATTATCGACTGCCGCTCGAAAGTGGTGATCACTGCCGACGAAGGCATCCGGGCCGGCAAGAAGGTGCCGCTCAAGGCCAATGTCGACGACGCCCTGACCAACCCGGAAACCAGCAGCATCCAGAAAGTCATCGTGTGCAAGCGCACCGGTGGCGACATCAAGTGGAACCAGCATCGCGACATCTGGTACGAAGACCTGATGAAGGTGGCCGGCAGCGTCTGTGCACCGAAAGAGATGGGTGCCGAAGAAGCGCTGTTCATCCTTTACACCTCTGGCTCCACCGGCAAGCCCAAGGGCGTGCAGCACACCACTGGCGGTTACTTGCTCTATGCGTCGCTGACCCATGAGCGGGTGTTCGATTACCGTCCGGGCGAAGTCTACTGGTGCACCGCCGACGTCGGTTGGGTCACCGGTCACACCTACATTGTCTATGGCCCGTTGGCCAACGGCGCCACCACCGTGCTGTTCGAGGGCGTGCCCAACTATCCGGACGTGACCCGGGTGGCGAAGATCGTCGACAAGCACAAGGTCAACATCCTCTACACCGCCCCGACTGCGATCCGCGCCATGATGGCTTCGGGCACCGCCGCCTGCGAAGGCGCCGACGGCAGCAGCCTGCGCCTGCTGGGTTCGGTGGGCGAGCCGATCAACCCGGAAGCCTGGGACTGGTACTACAAGAACGTCGGTCAATCCCGTTGCCCGATCGTCGACACCTGGTGGCAGACCGAAACCGGCGCCACCCTGATGAGCCCGCTGCCGGGCGCTCATGCCCTGAAGCCGGGTTCTGCAGCGCGTCCGTTCTTCGGCGTGGTGCCGGCCCTGGTAGACAACCTGGGCAACATCATCGAAGGCGCGGCCGAAGGCAATCTGGTGATCCTCGACTCCTGGCCAGGCCAGGCGCGGACCCTGTACCGCGATCACGATCGTTTCGTCGACACCTACTTCAAGACCTTCCGCGGCATGTACTTCACCGGTGACGGCGCCCGTCGCGATGAAGATGGCTACTACTGGATCACGGGTCGAGTGGACGATGTGCTCAACGTGTCCGGGCACCGCATGGGTACCGCCGAGATCGAAAGCGCCATGGTTGCTCACCCTAAAGTCGCCGAGGCGGCGGTGGTGGGTGTGCCTCACGACATCAAGGGGCAGGGCATCTATGTCTATGTGACCCTCAATGGTGGCGAAGAGCCGAGCGAAGCCCTGCGTCTGGAGCTGAAGAATTGGGTGCGCAAGGAGATCGGTCCGATTGCCTCGCCGGATGTCATCCAATGGGCACCGGGCCTGCCGAAAACTCGTTCCGGGAAGATCATGCGGCGAATCCTGCGCAAGATTGCTACGGCGGAGTACGACGGTCTGGGAGATATCTCCACCTTGGCCGACCCAAGTGTGGTGCAGCATCTGATTGATACCCACAAGACCATGAACGTCGCCTGAGGCGGATTCCGAGTCATCCAGCCCCGCCCGGCCTTGTGCCGGGCGGGGCTTTTTTGTGGCCACACGATTCGCCGGCAAGCTGATTCCTGCGGGGCTGCGTGGTTGTTGCGGCGGCTGCTTTGCCAGCGAAGAGGGGCGAATAAATATCGGATATTTCCGGCAGGCGTATCCGAATGTTACCGATGTTGTCGAAGATGTAACCCCGCGCTCATTTTCGGGGCCATGGGAAACGCCTAGCCCCATTTCAGGGCCTTTTATATCCATATAAAAAATAAGTCATCACGCTGCGCTTGCCGGAATAGAAGGCTTTGCGAATAATAGGCCCGCAATTTGCAACATAGATCGGTTTACTGTCTTTTGCTCTTGCATAGATTTGAAGAGCTGTCAATGTGCTGCCCCGGCATTCTCAATGCTTCTGTAATTTGTTGTCGCATTGAGGAAATATCGGCTTCCAGCCTGTCGTTAGAATGCCGGTCACTCGCTCGTCGTTGCCTGTGTGTGAGTCCTCTGCGGGCTTCCCGGGACGCAGCGCGGCAATTCAGGTTCCACCCATTCGCATATTGGGCTGTCGCTCACTCTGCCGTTTTCGCCCTTTACCGATGGAGTTCTAAGATGAAGAAACTCGTGCTTCTTGGCGCCCTGGCACTGTCCGTGCTGTCCCTGCCGACTTTCGCCGATGAAAAGCCCCTGAAAATTGGTATCGAAGCGGCTTACCCTCCGTTTGCCTCCAAGGCGCCGGACGGCAGCATCGTCGGTTTCGACTACGACATCGGCAATGCCCTGTGCGAAGAGATGAAGGTCAAGTGCGTATGGGTCGAGCAGGAGTTCGATGGCCTGATCCCGGCGCTGAAAGTGCGCAAGATCGACGCCATTCTCTCGTCCATGTCGATCACCGATGATCGCAAGAAGTCCGTGGACTTCACCAACAAGTACTACAACACTCCGGCCCGTCTGGTGATGAAGGCCGGTACTCAGGTCAGCGATGGCCTGGCTGAGCTCAAAGGCAAGAATATCGGTGTGCAGCGTGGCTCGATCCACGAGCGTTTCGCTCGTGAAGTCCTGGCGCCGCTGGGTGCACAGATCAAGCCTTACGGCTCGCAGAACGAAATCTATCTGGATGTGGCGGCCGGTCGCCTCGACGGCACCGTGGCGGACGCTACGCTGTTGAATGACGGCTTCCTGAAAACTGACGCCGGCAAGGGCTTCGCCTTCGTCGGTCCGGCCTTCACTGACGTCAAATATTTCGGCGACGGCGTAGGGATTGCTGTGCGCAAGGGTGACAAGGCCGATCTGGACAAGATCAACGCCGCCATCGCTGCCATTCGTGAGAATGGCAAGTACAAGCAAATCCAGGACAAGTACTTCGACTTCGACATCTACGGTAAGTAAGACCGTCGAAACAGTCAGTCCGAGATGGCGCAAGCAGCAGAATCTCTGAAGTTTGCGCCATTTTTTCATCCCAATTTTCGAGGACCTGAATCATGTTGAAAGGCTACGGGGCTGTCATCCTCGATGGCGCTTGGCTGACGCTTCAGCTCGCCTTGTCGTCCATGGCCCTGGCCATTGTTCTGGGTCTGATCGGGGTCGCGCTGCGCCTCTCGCCGGTGCGCTGGCTGGCCTGGCTCGGCGACCTGTATTCCACGGTGATTCGTGGCATTCCCGATCTGGTGCTGATCCTGCTGATCTTCTACGGCGGCCAGGACTTGCTGAACCGTGTGGCACCGCTGCTGGGCTACGACGATTACATCGACCTCAATCCGCTGGCCGCCGGTATCGGCACCCTGGGCTTTATCTTTGGTGCCTATCTGTCGGAAACCTTCCGTGGCGCTTTCATGGCGATCCCCAAGGGGCAGGCCGAGGCGGGCATGGCTTACGGCATGAGCAGCTTCCAGGTGTTCTTCCGGGTGATGGTGCCGCAGATGATTCGCCTGGCGATTCCCGGCTTCACCAACAACTGGCTGGTTCTGACCAAGGCCACTGCACTGATTTCGGTGGTGGGACTGCAAGACATGATGTTCAAGGCCAAGCAGGCGGCAGACGCCACTCGCGAGCCTTTCACCTTCTTCCTCGCAGTGGCGGCGATGTACCTGGTGATCACCAGTGTCTCGTTGCTGGCATTGCGTCACCTTGAGAAGCGCTACTCGGTAGGCGTAAGGGCGGCTGATCTATGATCTTCGACTACAACGTCATCTATGACGCCTTGCCGCTGTACTTCAGCGGCTTGCTGACCACTCTGAAACTGTTGGCACTGTCGCTGTTCTTCGGCTTGCTGGTGGCCTTGCCCCTGGGCCTGATGCGGGTGTCCAAGCAGCCATTGGTGAACATGAGCGCCTGGCTCTACACCTATGTGATCCGTGGCACGCCGATGCTGGTGCAGTTGTTCCTGATCTACTACGGCCTGGCCCAGTTTGAAGCGGTGCGTGAGAGTTTCCTCTGGCCCTGGCTGTCCAGCGCAACTTTCTGTGCTTGCCTGGCCTTTGCCGTCAACACCAGCGCCTACACCGCAGAAATCATCGCCGGCAGCCTCAAGGCCACGCCTAACGGTGAGATCGAGGCGGCCAAGGCCATGGGCATGTCGCGCTACAAGATGTATCGCCGCATTCTCCTGCCATCGGCCCTGCGCCGGGCTCTGCCGCAGTACAGCAACGAAGTGATCATGATGCTGCAGACCACCAGTCTGGCGTCCATCGTGACCTTGATCGACATCACGGGCGCGGCGCGCACGGTCAATGCGCAGTACTACCTGCCGTTCGAGGCCTATATCACCGCGGGCGTGTTCTATCTGTGCCTGACTTTCATCCTGGTACGCCTGTTCAAGCTGGCCGAAGGCCGCTGGCTGCGCTACCTGGCACCGCGGAAGCACTGATATGCAACGTATCGATCATCCATTGCCCTGGAGCCACCTGGGCAGCGAGCGCAGCATCTCGGTGTTCCGTTTCGGCAGTGGCGAGCGCAAGGCCTATATCCAGGCCAGTCTGCATGCAGACGAGTTGCCCGGCATGCGTACCGCCTGGGAGCTGAAGAAGCGCCTGGCCGAACTGGAAGCCGAAGGTGCTCTCAACGGTGTTATCGAACTGGTGCCCGTGGCCAATCCGCTGGGGTTGGGGCAGTTGCTGCAAGGCAATCACCAGGGACGTTTCGAAGCCGGTAGCGGCAAGAACTTCAACCGCGACTTTGTCGAGTTGAGCGGGCCTGTGGCCCAGCGCCTGGAAGGGCGTCTGGGGGACGATCCTCACGCCAATGTGCGCTTGATCCGTCAGGCCATGAGCGAGGTGCTGTCCGAGTTGCCACCGGCTGCAAGCCAGTTGCAGGGCATGCAGCGGGTGCTCCTGAGTCATGCCTGTACGGCGGATGTGGTGCTGGACCTGCATTGCGATACCGAGGCGGCGCTGCATATGTACGCCTTGCCGCAGCATTGGCCGCAGTGGCGTTCCCTGGCGGCGCACCTGGATGTGAAGGTCGGGTTGCTGGCGGAAGATTCCGGTGGCAGCTCGTTCGATGAGGCCTGTTCGCTGCCCTGGTTGCGTCTGTCGCAACAGTTTCCCGAGGCGCAGATTCCCCTGGCCTGCCTGGCCACCACTCTGGAGCTGGGCGGTCAGGCCGACACCGGGCGTCCTCAGGCCGAGGCGCATGCTGCCGGCATCCTGGCGTTTCTCGCCGAACAGGGGTTGATTGCCGGTGAGTGGCCTGCGCCCGCGCATGAAGCCTGCGAAGCCATGCCATTTGAAGGCACCCAATTGCTGTATGCGCCGCACCCTGGCGTGGTGAGCTTTCTGCGTCCGGCCGGGAGCTGGGTAGAAGTGGGCGAACCGATTTTTGAAGTGATTGATCCCCTATCCGATCGGGTCAGTACGGTGTGTGCTGGCACCAGCGGCGTGTTGTTCGCCGTTGAGCGGCTGCGTTATGCCCAACCCGGTTTCTGGCTGGCCAAGGTGGCGGGGCGCGAAGCGCTGCGTCACGGGCGCTTGCTCAACGACTGACTGTTTTTGTGAGAACCGACCGCATGTACAAACTTGAAGTCCAAGACCTGCATAAGCGCTATGGCAGTCACGAAGTGCTCAAGGGCGTGTCCCTGAAGGCCGCAGCTGGCGATGTGATCAGCATCATCGGCTCCAGTGGCTCGGGCAAAAGTACCTTTTTGCGCTGCATCAACCTGCTCGAGCAGCCCCATGCCGGCAAGATCCTGCTGAACAACGAAGAGTTGAAGCTGGTGGCCAACAAGGACGGCGCGCTGAAGGCTGCCGATCCCAAGCAGCTGCAGCGCATGCGTTCGCGCCTGTCGATGGTGTTCCAGCACTTCAACCTGTGGTCGCACATGACCGCCATTGAAAACATCATGGAAGCACCGGTGCATGTGCTGGGCGTGTCCAAGGCCGAGGCTCGCGAGAAGGCCGAGCATTACCTGGCCAAGGTGGGTGTGGCGCACCGCAAGGATGCCTACCCGGGACACATGTCCGGTGGTGAGCAGCAGCGCGTGGCTATCGCCCGGGCACTGGCCATGGAGCCGGAAGTCATGCT
The DNA here is from genome assembly GCF_058744285.1 of Pseudomonas sp. E1BtOHC1. NCBI lineage: Bacteria > Pseudomonadati > Pseudomonadota > Gammaproteobacteria > Pseudomonadales > Pseudomonadaceae > Pseudomonas > Pseudomonas sp. E1BtOHC1. The sequence continues at coordinate 6,124,164 of NZ_CP196023.1, read as the reverse complement.
GTTCGACGAGCCGACCTCGGCCCTGGACCCAGAGCTAGTGGGTGACGTGTTGAAGGTCATGCAGGCCCTGGCCCAGGAAGGCCGGACCATGGTGGTGGTGACTCACGAGATGGGCTTTGCCCGTGAAGTCTCCAACCAGTTGGTGTTCCTGCACAAAGGCGTGGTGGAAGAAAGCGGCAACCCGCGGGAAGTGCTGGTGAACCCGCAATCAGAACGTTTGCAACAATTCCTCTCCGGCAGCCTCAAGTAATAGCTGCCGTTATGCACCAAATTAGGTCATGCTGCGCACCGCGCGCCAGATGGTCTAACTTGGTGCTGCCGCCCTTGGCTTCTAACACTGTTTTCGTTTCGGATTGCCCGCCATGACTGCCCATCGAATTGGTTTCCTGATTTGGCCCAGCACTAAAGCCTTGACGCTGGCGCTGGCCGAGGAGGCCTTGCGTGTTGCCCAGCGGGTGCACCCGGACGTGGTTTATGAGCTGGCATTCCTGCAGGCCGAAGCGCCGGTCGAAGGTGCCTGGCAACTGCCGGGGGAGCCTTGGGCGGGCAAGCTTGAAGGTTGTCAGAAGTTGTTCCTGCTGGCCGATGAGCCACCGGCACCGATGAGTTCGACCCTCAGTAGCGCCCTCAAGCAGTTGGTGCGTGCCGGGTGTGTAATTGGGGGGCTGTCCGCCGGGGTTTACCCGCTGGCCCAACTGGGTCTGCTCGATGGTTATCGGGCTGCGGTGCACTGGCGCTGGCAGGATGATTTTGCCGAACGCTTCCCCAAGGTGATTGCCACCAGTCATCTGTTCGATTGGGATCGTGATCGCCTGACGGCCTGTGGCGGCATGTCGGTGCTGGATCTGTTGCTGGCGGTGCTGGCGCGGGATCACGGCGCAGAGCTGGCCGGTGCGGTTTCGGAAGAGCTGGTGGTCGAGCGCATCCGTGAGGGTGGCGAGCGTCAGCGTATTCCGCTGCAGAACCGTCTGGGCTCCAGCCATCCGAAGCTGACTCAGGCAGTGCTGCTGATGGAGGCCAATATCGAAGAGCCATTGACCACCGACGAGATTGCCCAGCATGTCTGTGTGTCTCGACGTCAGTTGGAGCGGATCTTCAAGCAGTACCTGAATCGGGTGCCCAGCCAGTATTACCTGGAACTGCGCCTGAACAAGGCGCGGCAGATGCTGATGCAGACCAGCAAGTCGATCATTCAGATCGGCCTGTCCTGCGGCTTCTCCTCCGGTCCGCACTTCTCCAGCGCCTACCGCAATTTCTTTGGCGCCACCCCCCGTGAAGATCGCAATCAACGGCGCAGCAGCAGCCCGTTCGAACTCTCCTCCGTGCCAGCCGAACGCGGCTGACCCCGTCCTGTAGAAGCCGGCTTGCCGGCGAATCCCCCAGGCAACCCACTCGCGCCACCTTGTTGGCGTAACGCCGATAACCTTTTCGGGATTTGGGTCCGCTCGCCACGCAGCTATCTGGATAGCTATGTGAATAACTACCTGGGTAATTACCTCGGGCAAATTGCCCGGCAAATCTGCCGCTGAGCCTGCGCGCAGTTTAAACTGCGCCTTTGCGACGCTATTTGTCGCATTGCCATAAACCCGCGTAAAACCGGGGTTGGCGCTATAAGAAGTTGTCGCTTGGCGACAAGGCCGGGCACAAAACTGTCCTTACAATCCCTCCATCGCTCGCCAGTTTCAGGCGGGTGTTCCTCTTCAGGAGACTCCGATGTCCGTTGAGCAAGCTCCGGTGCAACGCGCCGATTTCGACCAGGTGATGGTTCCCAACTACGCACCTGCCGCTTTCATTCCTGTGCGCGGCGCGGGGTCTCGAGTCTGGGATCAGTCGGGACGGGAGCTGATCGACTTCGCCGGCGGCATCGCGGTCAACGTACTGGGCCACGCCCATCCGGCGCTGGTGGGAGCTCTGACCGAGCAGGCCAATAAACTGTGGCATGTGTCCAACGTGTTCACCAACGAGCCGGCTCTGCGTCTGGCCCACAAGCTGATCGACGCCACTTTCGCTGAGCGCGCGTTCTTCTGTAACTCCGGTGCAGAAGCCAACGAGGCCGCCTTCAAGCTGGCCCGGCGTGTGGCTCACGATCGTTTCGGTGCCGAGAAGTACGAAATCATCGCCGCGCTGAACAGCTTCCACGGTCGCACCCTGTTCACCGTGAACGTCGGTGGCCAGTCGAAGTATTCCGACGGCTTCGGTCCGAAAATCACCGGCATCACTCATGTGCCGTACAACGACCTGGCAGCCTTGAAGGCGGCGGTTTCCGACAAGACTTGCGCCGTGGTATTGGAGCCGATCCAGGGTGAAGGCGGCGTGCTGCCGGCTGAGCTGGCCTACTTGCAAGGCGCCCGCGAGCTGTGCGACCAGCACAACGCGCTGCTGGTATTCGACGAAGTACAGACCGGCATGGGCCGCAGCGGCGAGTTGTTCGCCTACCAGCATTACGGCGTGACCCCGGACATCCTCACCAGCGCCAAGAGCCTGGGCGGCGGTTTCCCGATCGCGGCGATGCTGACCACCGAAGCGCTGGCCAAGCACCTGGTGGTCGGCACCCACGGCACCACCTACGGCGGCAACCCGCTGGCGTGTGCCGTGGCCGAGGCGGTGATCGATGTGATCAACACCCCCGAGGTGCTCAATGGTGTGAAGGCCAAGCACGACCGCTTCAAGACCCGTCTGCTGCAGATCGGCGAGAAGTACGGCCTGTTCACTGAAGTCCGCGGCCTGGGCCTGTTGCTCGGTTGTGTGCTCAGCGAAGCCTGGAAGGGCAAGGCCAAGGATGTGTTCAACGCCGCCGAGAAAGAAGGCCTGATGATTCTGCAAGCCGGTCCGGACGTGGTGCGCTTTGCTCCGAGCCTGGTGATCGAGGATGCCGATATCGACGCTGGCCTGGACCGCTTCGAGCGCGCCGTAGCGAAACTGACTCAAGCCTGATCCAGGTAGCAGTACTCCTCGGCGTCGGCTTTAGTGGCCGGCGTCGAGCCTAATTCCTGTGCCGGGCTGTCCCGGCATTTTTTTCCCTGAGTCGGACGGTTTCCGACCTGTTTTAGAGTAAGGAGTGACACCATGCTGGTGATGCGCCCCGCGCAAATGGCTGATCTGGGCGAGGTACAGCGTCTGGCTGCAGACAGCCCGATTGGTGTCACCTCCTTGCCCGATGATGTGGATCGCCTGAGCGACAAGATCGCTGCAAGTGAGGCTTCGTTCGCGGCTGAAGTGAGTTTCAACGGCGAAGAAAGCTACTTCTTCGTCCTTGAGGACACCGACAGCGGCAAGCTGGTGGGTTGTTCGGCCATCGTCGCTTCTGCCGGCTATTCCGAGCCGTTCTACAGCTTTCGCAACGAAACCTTCGTTCATGCGTCCCGCGAGCTGAAGATTCACAACAAGATTCACGTCCTGTCCCAGTGCCACGACCTGACCGGCAACAGCCTGTTGACCAGTTTCTATGTGGTGCCGGAACTGGTGGGGTCGCCCTGGTCGGAGCTCAACTCCCGGGGCCGCCTGCTGTTTGTCGCCAGCCATCCGGAGCGTTTCGCCGATTCGGTGGTGACCGAGATCGTCGGCTACAGCGATGAGCACGGCGATTCGCCGTTCTGGGACGCCATCGGGCGTAACTTCTTCGACCTCAACTATGCCGAGGCCGAGCGCCTGTGCGGCCTGAAGAGCCGGACCTTCCTTGCCGAACTGATGCCCCATTACCCGATCTATGTGCCGCTGCTGCCGGACGCCGCCCAGGAAGCCATGGGCCAGGTGCACCCGCGGGCGCAGATCACCTTTGACATCCTGATGCGCGAAGGTTTTGAAACCGATCACTACATCGACATCTTCGACGGTGGTCCTACCTTGCATGCACGGGTTTCGGGGATTCGCTCCATTGCCCAGAGCCGCGTGGTACCGGTGAAGATTGGCGAGGCGCTCAAGGGCGGCGGTCGCCAGTACCTGGTGTCCAACGGTCAGTTGCAGGATTACCGCGCCGTGTTGCTGGAGCTGGATTACGCCCCGGGCAAACCGGTGACCCTGGATCTGCAAACGGCCGAAGCCCTGGGCGTCGGCGAAGGTGCCAGCGTGCGCCTGGTGGCGGTTTAACCCCTGCTTTCACGACCTGGAAAGCATGCCTAGAAAGCAGCGAGTTTCGCGCAGGCCGCCAGCGGCCTGTGTTTGAGGAGATAGCATGATCGTTCGTCCCGTACGCAGCAGCGATTTACCCGCGCTGATCGACCTGGCCCGCAGCACCGGCACCGGCCTCACCACCTTGCCGGCCAACGAAGAGCGCCTGACCCACAGGGTTGGCTGGGCGGAAAAGACCTTTCGCGGCGAAGCCGGACGCGGCGATGCGGACTACCTATTCGTGCTGGAAGACGACAATGGCCGAGTGGTGGGGATTTCCGCCATTGCCGGTGCCGTCGGCTTGCGTGAGCCTTGGTACAACTTTCGGGTCGGCCTGACGGTCAGCGCCTCCCAGGAGCTGAATATCTACCGTGAGATTCCCACGCTGTTCCTGGCCAACGACCTGACCGGCAACTCCGAGCTGTGCTCTTTGTTCCTTCACGCCGATTACCGCACCGGCCTCAATGGCCGCATGCTGGCCAAGGCGCGGATGCTGTTCATCGCCGAATTCCCGCAACTGTTCGGCAACAAGATCATTGCCGAGATGCGCGGCATGTCCGATGAGAATGGCCGCTCGCCGTTCTGGGAAAGCCTGGGCCGTCACTTCTTCAAGATGGAGTTCAGCCAGGCCGACTACCTGACCGGGGTTGGCAACAAGGCGTTCATCGCCGAGCTGATGCCCAAGTTCCCGCTCTACACCTGCTTCCTGTCCGAGGATGCACGCAATGTGATTGGCAAGGTCCACACCGACACCGAGCCGGCCCTGGCCATGCTCAAGAGCGAGGGCTTCAGCTACCAGGGCTATGTCGACATCTTCGACGCCGGCCCGGCGGTGGAGTGCGAGACCAGCAAGATCCGCGCGGTGCGTGACAGCCAGGCACTGGTGCTGGCCATCGGCACCCCGGGCGACGACGCCACGCCGTTCCTGATCCACAACCGTAAACGCGAGGACTGCCGCATCACTGCGGCGCCTGCACGCTTCGCTGCGGGCACCCTGGTGGTCGATCCACTGACCGCCAAGCGCCTGCAACTCAACGCCGGCGACCAGGTCCGCGCGGTTCCGCTGTCTGCTTCTCGGGAGTCGAAATAATGAGCACGCTGTACATTGCCGGCCAATGGCTGGCTGGCCAGGGCGAAGCCTTCACCTCGGTCAATCCGGTGACCCAGGCGGTTATCTGGTCCGGTAACGGCGCCACTGCCGCGCAAGTGGAAAGCGCCGTGCAGGCGGCTCGCCAGGCGTTTCCAGCCTGGGCCAAGCGTTCGCTGGAAGAGCGCATCAGTGTGCTGGAGGCGTTTGCCGCCAGCTTGAAGGCGCGTGCCGACGAACTGGCTCGCTGCATCGGTGAGGAAACCGGTAAGCCCCTGTGGGAAGCTGCCACCGAAGTGACCAGCATGGTCAACAAGATTGCTATCTCGGTGCAGAGCTACCGCGAGCGTACCGGCGAGAAGAGCGGCCCGTTGGGCGATGCCACGGCGGTGCTGCGGCACAAGCCCCACGGCGTGGTGGCGGTGTTCGGCCCTTACAACTTCCCCGGGCATCTGCCTAACGGGCACATCGTTCCTGCGCTGCTGGCGGGCAACAGCGTGCTGTTCAAACCGAGCGAGCTGACGCCGAAAGTGGCCGAGCTGACGGTCCAGTGCTGGATCGAAGCCGGTCTTCCGGCGGGCGTCCTCAACCTGTTGCAAGGCGCCCGGGAAACCGGTATCGCCCTGGCCGCCAACCCAGGTATCGATGGCCTGTTTTTCACCGGCTCCAGCCGCACCGGCAATCATCTGCACCAGCAGTTCGCTGGGCGTCCGGACAAGATCCTGGCTCTGGAAATGGGCGGCAACAACCCGCTGGTGGTGGATCAGGTCGCCGACCTGGATGCAGCGGTCTACACCATTATTCAGTCGGCCTTCATCTCTGCCGGTCAGCGCTGCACTTGTGCTCGCCGCTTGCTGGTGCCGCAAGGGGCCTGGGGTGATGCCTTGCTGGCGCGCCTGGTGGCGGTCAGCGCGACCATCGATGTGGGTGGCTACGATCAACAGCCTGCGCCCTTCATGGGGTCGGTGATCTCCCTTGGCGCCGCCCGTGCGCTGATGGACGCGCAACAACAGTTGCTGGCCAATGGCGCCGTAGCCTTGCTGGAAATGACTCAACCCCAGGCTCAGGCTGCCTTGCTGACCCCGGGCATCCTGGATGTCACGGCGGTGGCTGAGCGTCCTGATGAAGAGCTGTTCGGACCTTTGCTGCAAGTGATCCGCTACGCTGATTTCGATGGAGCCATTGCCGAGGCCAACAACACTCAGTACGGCCTGGCTGCCGGTCTGTTGTCGGATTCTGCCGAGCGTTACCAGCAGTTCTGGCTGGAGAGCCGTGCCGGGATCGTCAACTGGAACAAACAGCTGACCGGTGCCGCCAGCAGCGCGCCTTTTGGTGGCGTCGGGGCTTCGGGCAACCATCGGGCCAGTGCCTATTACGCGGCGGATTACTGCGCGTATCCGGTGGCTTCCCTGGAAACCCCGAGCCTGGTGCTGCCGAGCGCGTTGACGCCGGGTGTGCGCTTGTCCTGATTCGAGAGGCCTTTATGGTCTCTTCGCCCGCCAGCTGGCTCCTGCAGATCTGTGTCGGAGCCGGCTGGCCGGCGAACGAGCGCGAAACGCTCGCCCTGTGTTGAACCGATGCCTATAACAAACAGATTCGTGGAGCCTCGCTGATGAAATCCTATGAAGTCAATTTTGACGGTCTAGTGGGGCCGACCCATAACTACGGCGGTTTGTCCTACGGCAACGTCGCCTCCCAGAGCAACAGCCAGCAGGGCTCCAATCCCAAGGAAGCGGCGCTGCAAGGCCTGGCGAAAATGAAAGCGCTGATGGAAATGGGCTTTCAGCAAGGCGTGCTCGCTCCGCAAGAGCGGCCCGATGTCGCGGCCTTGCGCAACCTGGGTTTTGCCGGGACCGATGCGCAAGTCATTCAGCAAGCCGCCAAGCAGGCGATGCCGTTGTTGGTGGCCAGTTGCTCCGCTTCGAGCATGTGGGTGGCCAATGCCGCCACGGTGAGCCCAAGCGCCGACACGGCTGACGGTCGTGTGCACTTCACCGCCGCCAACCTCAACTGCAAGTACCATCGCAGCATCGAGCACCCGACCACCAGTCGCGTGCTGGGGGCGATGTTCGCCGACCAGAAACATTTCGCCCATCACGCGGCGTTGCCGGCGGTGGCGCAGTTCGGTGATGAAGGCGCGGCCAATCACACCCGTTTCTGCCGTGATTACGGCCAGGCCGGTGTCGAGTTCTTCGTCTTCGGTCGCAGCGCCTTCGACAACCGCTACCCGGCACCGCAGAAGTACCCGGCGCGTCAGACCCTGGAAGCCTCGCAAGCCGTGGCGCGTCTGCATGGCCTGAGCGAGGAGGGTGTGGTCTATGCCCAACAGAATCCTTCGGTGATCGACCAGGGCGTGTTCCACAACGACGTGATCGCCGTTGGCAATGGCGAGGTGCTGTTCTATCACGAGGATGCCTTCCTCGAGACCGAGAAGATGCTCGCTGAACTGCAGGGCAAACTGGGCAAGCGCGGCGGCAACTTCCAGTCGATCTGTGTACCGCGTTCGCAGGTGACGGTGGAAGATGCGGTGCGCTCCTACCTGTTCAACAGCCAACTGCTGTCCCGTGCCGATGGTTCGATGCTGCTGATCGTGCCGGAAGAGTGCCGCAGCAACGAGCGGGTCTGGCAGTACCTGCAAAGCCTCACCAGCTCGGGTGGCCTGATCCGTGAAGTGAAGGTTTTCGATCTCAAGCAGAGCATGCAGAACGGCGGTGGCCCGGCTTGTCTGCGTCTGCGGGTGGCTCTTAATGAAACCGAGCTGGCGGCAGTCAATCCTGGGGTTATCATGACCGCGCCGTTGTACGACACCCTGACCCAATGGGTCGGCAAGCACTACCGCGACCGCCTCAGTGAAAGTGATCTGGCGGACCCGCAGCTGTTGCTTGAATGCCGGACGGCACTGGATGAACTGACGCAAATCCTTAAACTGGGCGCGGTTTATCCCTTCCAGATCAATTGAAAGCCCGCGCCCGGCTGATCCGGGCGCTCCGCTTCACCCCAGATGAGAACGACCCCATGAGCGATACCCTGCAACTGATCCTTGAAGACACCGACGGCACCCAACTGCAAACCTCCTGCACCCGCTTCGCGGTGCTGTGGCAGGGCAAGGAAGTGTGGATCCAGCAGGACGGCCGTGGCCAATTGCTGATCGGCGTGGACGTGGAAGAGGGCGATGCCGAATACGCTAGCCTGCTGCTGCGTCCGCTGGCCACCAACCTGGTCAGCCTGCAACTGGAAATGGAACCGGCCGACGCTGGTGAAGATGATCACGTGCATGGCCCTGACTGCGGTCACGCTCACTAAGGAAGCCGCTTTATGCTCGCCCTCGGCAAACTGCTTGAACTGACCCTCGCCGGCCGTGAACCGGCAGAGAAGACTCAACTGACTGTCGACGGCGTGCGCATGCGCTGGCTGAGCGAGGGCGCCCTGGAAGTACGGCCGCCCGAAGCTCGGGATAACGGTCTGGACCTGTTGTTGTCCGCCGGTATCCACGGCAACGAGACGGCTCCCATCGAGCTGCTCGACCGTTTGTTGCATGACATTGCCCGGGGCGACTTGAAGCCCAGGGCCCGCATTCTGTTCCTGTTCGGCAACCCCGAGGCCATGCGCCGTGGCGAGCGATTCGTCGAGCAGGACGTCAATCGGCTGTTCAACGGCCGGCATGAGTTGAGCAGTGGTTTCGAAGCCCTGCGGGCTTGCGAGCTGGAGCGTCTGGCGGCAAGTTTCTTCAATCTGCCGGATCGCGAACGCCTGCACTACGATCTGCACACGGCGATTCGTGGTTCGAAGATCGAGCAGTTTGCCCTCTATCCGTGGAAGGACGGGCGCCGGCATTCGCGCCGTGAACTGTCGCGCCTGCGGGCCGCCGGCATGGAGGCGGTGCTGCTGCAAAACAAGCCTTCCATCGTCTTCAGTGCCTACACCTACGATCAACTGGGGGCCGAGTCCTTCACGCTGGAACTGGGCAAGGCGCGGCCATTCGGGCAGAACCAGGGCGTCAATGTCGAGCGCCTGGAAACCCGTCTCAAGCACATCATCGAAGGCACCGAGCCTGGAGCGGAGCAGGACAGTCTCGACGGTTTGCAACTGTTCAGCGTGGCGCGGGAAATCATCAAGCACAGCGACAGCTTCCACCTGCATTTGCCGGCGGACGTCGAGAACTTTTCCGAGTTGGAAGTGGGTTACCTGCTGGCCGAGGATATCGCCCAGACCCGTTGGGTCATCGAGGAAGAGGGCACGCGGATCATTTTTCCCAACCCTAAGGTCAAGAACGGCCTGCGTGCAGGGATTCTGATTGTGCCGACCACGGCTGACGGCCTGGCCTGAGGTTCGCCGGCAGGCCGACTCCTGAACAACTCTGTAGGAGCGGGCTTGCCGGCGATGCTCTTATCGCTTAAACGGCAACCGCACGCTGCTCATTGCGGCGCAGGGCCCGAACCTTCTGCAGGGTATCGGCGCAGGTCTTCGCTGCTTCCTGACCCTTGTGCACGAAGTGCTCGAAGAAGAACTTCTGATGCTCTTCACCCGCATGGAAATGATGCGGGGTCAGCACCACGGAGAACACTGGCACTTCGGTTTCCAACTGCACCTGCATCAGGCCGCTGATTACCGACTGGGCGACGAACTCATGACGGTAGATGCCGCCGTCCACTACCAGACCCGCGGCGACGATGCCGGTGTAGCGACCGGACTTGGCCAGCAGTTTGGCGTGCAGAGGAATCTCGAAAGCGCCGCCGACTTCGAAGAAGTCGATATCGCTTTCCTGATAACCCTGGGCGAGCATTTCCGCGACGAAACCCTGGCGGCTCTGATCGACGATTTCCTTGTGCCAGCAGGCCTGGATAAAGGCGACGCGCTCGTTGGGGTGGTGTTTGCTTTTGCTATCGATTGCGGTGGGTTGCATCTGTTCTGACTCCTGTTTGTATGAAAAACAGGGCGTATATGAATCGAATGGGATTTAAGGGTGCGCGCAGAACGGCCGTGGATTTCCCACAAGCTGTCCGACAACGGCCCTTTGGCGCCAATCCCGTTCTCTCTTCATCCGGACTATGACCGTCGGCCCCGGAATCACACCGGGTCTGCTGACCTTGTCGTCACCTGTGGCCTTGCCACGGGCATCGCCAAGCGCTCGCGGGCTATGCACATTGCGCGCAATTACCGCCGGTGGGGAATTACACCCCGCCCTGAGAACGATTGCCCGCGAGTTTTTCACGGGCGGTGAGTTTTTAACACAGATTTGGCGGGGAAGCATTGCGTCTTTTGGATAATGTTCATCGGATTTTTCACCCTGTGGCGCAAGGTTTTCTACAGTTGCTGCTTGATTAATCGCCCGTGGGGCCGCAGTAATTCGTTTCGAAAGGGAATTCCCCCTGTTTAGCGCGGACCTTGCGGTCCCCCGTAGCCGGAGCCAGATGTGATGAGCGTGATCGATCTTCGTAGTGACACCGTGACCCAGCCGACCCCGGGCATGCTCGAGGCCATGGCTTGCGCCCGTACCGGAGACGATGTCTACGGCGAAGACCCGACGGTCAATCAGCTGGAGGCGGAACTGGCACAACGCTTGGGATTCGCCGCTGCCCTGTTTGTACCTTCCGGCACCATGAGCAATCTGCTGGCCTTGATGGCCCACTGCGAGCGAGGCGATGAGTACATCGTCGGCCAGCAGGCCCATACCTATAAATATGAAGGGGGTGGCGCCGCGGTGCTGGGATCGATCCAGCCTCAGCCGCTGGAGCTTCAGGCCGACGGCTCCCTGGACCTGGATCAGGTGGCGGCCGCGATCAAGCCCGATGACTTTCATTTTGCCCGCACGCGCTTGCTGGCCCTGGAAAACACCATGCAGGGCAAGGTGCTTCCCCTGGCTTACCTGGCCCAGGCTCGGGCCTTTACCCGCGAGCGGGGGTTGGCCCTGCACCTGGATGGTGCGCGGCTGTATAACGCGGCGGTGAAGCTGGGGGTGGATGCCCGGGTGATCACCGAACACTTCGATTCAGTATCGGTGTGCCTGTCCAAGGGCCTCGGTGCGCCAGTGGGCTCGGTGTTGTGCGGCTCCCGTGAGCTGATCGACAAGGCGCGGCGCCTGCGCAAGATGGTCGGCGGTGGCATGCGCCAGGCCGGTGGGCTGGCAGCAGCGGGGCTGTATGCCCTGGAGTATCAGGTACAGCGTCTGGCGGATGACCATGCCAATGCGCAGTTGCTGGCACAGGGGCTGAGCCAGGCGGGCTTCAGTGTCGAACCGGTGCAGACCAATATGGTGTATGTGCAGATGGGGGAACGGGCGGAAGCCCTCAAGGCGTTCGCCGCCGAGCGAGGGATCTGCCTCAGCGCCGCGTCACGGCTGCGCCTGGTAACCCATTTGAATGTCAGTTCCGGGCAAATCGAACAAGTGGTGAGCACTTTTGCCGAGTTTTCCCGTAACTGACAGTGTTCTCCGTCCAATTGACTGTTTGTATCGTACAAACACGCTGTACCAAGTGATTAACGCCGATATAATGCGGCCCTTTGCCGTCGTTTCGTCTGTTGACGTTGCGCACAGGCCTTTGGCCGCAGTCTCCGTGGAAGAACCTAATGAAAAGCGCAGAAATCCGTGAAGCCTTCCTTCGCTTCTTCGAAGAGCAAGGCCACACCCGTGTAGCCTCCAGCTCTTTGATCCCAGGCAACGACCCCACCCTGCTGTTCACCAACGCGGGGATGAACCAGTTCAAGGACTGCTTCCTGGGTCAGGAAAAGCGCGCTTATACCCGCGCTGTCAGCAGCCAGAAGTGCGTCCGCGCCGGCGGCAAGCACAACGACCTGGAAAACGTCGGTTATACCGCTCGTCACCACACCTTCTTCGAAATGCTGGGCAACTTCAGCTTCGGTGACTACTTCAAGCATGACGCCATCACTTTCGCCTGGACTTTCCTGACCTCCGACAAGTGGCTGAACCTGCCGAAGGAAAAGCTCTGGGTCACGGTTTACGCCAGCGACGACGAGGCTTACGACATCTGGACCAAGGAAGTCGGGGTGCCGGCCGAGCGTATGGTGCGCATCGGTGACAACAAGGGCGCGCCTTACGCTTCCGACAACTTCTGGACCATGGGCGATACTGGCCCGTGCGGCCCTTGCACCGAGATTTTCTACGATCACGGCGCCGATATCTGGGGCGGCCCACCCGGCTCGCCTGAAGAGGACGGTGATCGCTACATCGAAATCTGGAACAACGTGTTCATGCAGTTCAACCGCACCGCCGATGGCGTTCTGCACCCGCTGCCGGCGCCGTCGGTGGACACCGGCATGGGCCTGGAGCGGATCAGCGCAGTGCTGCAGCATGTGCACTCGAACTATGAAATCGACCTGTTCCAGAGCCTGCTGGACGCGGCAGCCAAGGCCATTGGTTGCACCAATGATGCCCAGGCGTCGCTGAAAGTGGTGGCCGACCACATCCGTTCCTGCGGTTTCCTGATTGCCGACGGCGTGCTGCCGTCTAACGAAGGTCGTGGTTATGTGCTGCGACGGATCATTCGTCGTGCCTGCCGTCACGGCAACAAGCTGGGGGCCAAGGGCAGCTTCTTCTACCAGATCGTCGCGGCCCTGGTGGCCGAAATGGGCGAAGCCTTCCCAGAGCTTAAATCCCAGCAGGCGCATATCGAACGCGTGCTGAAAGCTGAAGAAGAGCAGTTCGCCAAGACCCTGGAGCAGGGCCTGAAGATCCTCGAACAGGATCTGGCGGCACTCGAAGGCTCGGTAGTGCCGGGCGACGTGGTGTTCAAGCTCTACGACACCTACGGTTTCCCCATGGACCTGACCGGTGACATCGCCCGTGAGCGCAGCCTGACCCTCGATGAGGAAGGTTTCGAGCGCGAGATGGAAGCCCAGCGTGTACGTGCCCGTTCCGCCAGCTCCTTCGGCATGGACTACAACAGTCTGGTCAAGGTCGATGTGGCCACCGAGTTCACCGGCTATCACGCCACCAGCGGTTCGGCCAAAGTGGTCGCCCTCTATAAAGAAGGGCAATCGGTCGACGTACTTAATGAAGGCGAAGAAGGGGTTGTGGTTCTTGACCAGACTCCGTTCTACGCCGAGTCCGGCGGACAGATCGGTGACTGCGGTTACCTGCAGGCTGGCAGTGCACGTTTTGATGTGCGCGACACCACCAAGACCGGTGGTGCGTTCCTGCACCACGGCGTACTGGCGTCGGGCAGCCTGATTGTGGGTGCTCCGGTTGAAGCTCAGGTCGATGCCGACGTGCGTCACGCCACTTCGCTGAACCATTCGGCCACCCACTTGCTGCACGCCGCACTGCGCCAGGTACTGGGCGAGCATGTACAGCAGAAGGGGTCGCTGGTGGACAGTCAGCGCCTGCGTTTCGACTTCAGCCACTTCGAAGCGATCAAGCCCGAGCAGATCAAGGCCCTGGAAGACATCGTCAACGCCGAGATTCGCAAGAATACGGCGGTGGAAACCGAAGAGACCGACATCGATACCGCCAAGAAGAAGGGGGCCATGGCGCTGTTCGGCGAGAAGTACGGCGACAGTGTGCGCGTACTGAGCATGGGCGGTGATTTCTCGGTTGAGCTGTGCGGCGGTATCCACGCCAACCGTACCGGCGACATCGGTCTGCTGAAAATCACCAGCGAAGGCGGTGTGGCTTCCGGCGTACGGCGTATCGAAGCGGTCACCGGTGCTGCGGCCTTGGCGTACCTGAACGCTGCGGAAGAACAACTCAAGGAAGCGGCGACCCTGGTCAAGGGCAGCCGTGACAACCTGATCGACAAACTGTCGGCCGTGCTGGAGCGCAATCGTCTGCTGGAGAAGCAGCTTGAGCAACTGCAGGCCAAGGCAGCTAGTGCGGCGGGTGATGATCTGTCCGCTCAAGCGGCAGACGTCAAGGGCGTGAAAGTGCTGGCTGCGCGTCTTGACGGCCAGGACGGCAAGGCGCTGTTGGCGCTGGTGGATCAGTTGAAAAACAAACTCGGCCGCGCAGTGATCCTGCTCGGCAGTGTCCATGAGGAAAAGGTCGTACTGGTTGCGGGTGTAACCAAGGACCTGACTGGCCAACTCAAAGCCGGTGATTTGATGAAACAAGCCGCTGCGGCAGTGGGTGGGAAGGGTGGTGGTCGTCCAGACATGGCTCAAGGCGGTGGTGTTGATGCTGCTGCGCTGGATGGGGCACTGGCCCTGACCGTGCCATTTGTCGAACAGGGTATTTAAGGCGCCGAGCCGGGCCCGTCGTCTAGTGGCGGGCCCTTGCGCTGTGCAGTTTGATTGATTAACGGGCGCCCCTTTACGGGCTGAGGCGGCTTAGAAAATGGCTTTGATCGTACAGAAATTTGGAGGCACTTCGGTCGGCTCTGTCGAGCGGATCGAGCAGGTCGCCGACAAGGTGAAGAAGTTCCGCGAAGCCGGCGATGACCTGGTGATCGTGCTGTCGGCGATGAGCGGCGAAACCAATCGCCTGATCGATCTGGCCAAGCAGATCAGTGGCGAAGCCAAACCGGTTCCCCGTGAGCTGGATGTGATCGTCTCCACCGGCGAGCAAGTGACCATTGCGTTGCTGGCCATGGCGTTGATCAAGCGTGGTATTCCGGCGGTGTCCTACACCGGCAACCAGGTGCGCATTCTTACCGATAGCGCTCACAATAAAGCGCGAATCCTACAGATCGATGATCAGAAGATTCGTGGTGACCTGAAGGCCGGGCGTGTGGTTGTGGTTGCCGGTTTCCAGGGCGTTGACGAGCACGGCAACATCACTACGTTGGGTCGTGGTGGCTCCGACACCACCGGTGTGGCGCTGGCAGCGGCCCTGAAGGCTGACGAGTGCCAGATCTATACCGATGTAGATGGCGTCTATACCACTGATCCACGTGTGGTACCCAAGGCTCAGCGCCTGGACAAGATCACCTTCGAAGAGATGCTGGAAATGGCTAGCCTCGGTTCCAAGGTGCTGCAGATCCGCGCGGTCGAGTTTGCTGGCAAGTACAACGTTCCGCTGCGCGTGTTGCACAGCTTTCAGGAGGGTCCGGGCACCCTCATTACTATTGATGAAGAGGAATCCATGGAACAGCCGATCATTTCCGGCATCGCTTTCAACCGCGATGAAGCCAAGCTGACTATCCGTGGCGTGCCAGACAATCCTGGCGTGGCCTTCAAGATTCTCGGCCCAATCAGTGCGGCGAACATTGAAGTCGACATGATCGTGCAGAACGTTTCGCACGATAACACCACCGACTTCACCTTCACCGTGCACCGCAATGACTACCTGGCGGCCCAGACTGTGCTGGAAAACACCGCCCGTGAGATCGGCGCCCGTGAGGTGGTCGGTGATACCAATATTGCCAAGGTCTCGATCGTTGGTGTTGGCATGCGCTCCCACGCGGGTGTGGCAAGCCGCATGTTCGAAGCCCTGGCCAAGGAAAGTATCAACATCCAGATGATCTCCACGTCCGAAATCAAGGTTTCGGTGGTGATCGAAGAGAAGTACCTGGAGTTGGCAGTGCGTGCGTTGCACACCGCGTTCGAGCTTGACGCTCCAGCCCGCCAGGGCGAGTGATAGGTGTTTGAAAGGGGCGCGGTCTGACCGCGCCCTTTGTGTTTTTGATCGGCACGGCAGAAAACTGTTCTTTTGCCCGTGCTAGTCAATACTTAGGCGTGTAGGACTGCAGCCGACCAGGTTGTAGGCCGACACCCTTTTTTTTGCAGACTGTAGTCCCTGAAAATGTAATGCGTGAGGAGAAAGGTATGCTGATTCTGACTCGTCGGTGCGCAGAAAGCCTGATCATTGGTGATGGCGAGATCACTGTGACCGTGCTCGGCGTCAAAGGTAATCAAGTGCGTATTGGTGTCAACGCCCCCAAAGAAGTGGCGGTTCACCGTGAGGAAATTTACCTGCGGATAAAGAAAGAGAAGGACGAAGAACCAAGCCATTAATTTTTATCGTTTTTTTTGTTTGCAAACGGGGAGAAAGCTGGTTAATATACGCCCCGTGTTGCGGAGAGCTGGCCGAGTGGCCGAAGGCGCTCCCCTGCTAAGGGAGTACACCTCAAAAGGGTGTCGGGGGTTCGAATCCCCCGTTCTCCGCCATTATTTGTTTAGTACGTTGTAATCTGGCTTCTTCTGTAAGTTGTTGAAATTACTAGAAAAAGTGCTTTACAAAAAGATTTAACGGCCTATAATGCGCGGCAACAAATGCACTCGTAGCTCAGCTGGATAGAGTACTCGGCTACGAACCGAGCGGTCACAGGTTCGAATCCTGTCGAGTGCACCATTTAAGAGTTAGTTGCAGCAATGTAGTTAACTTGGCTTCAGCCAGTTGTGGTCTGGTCTAAAAACACAAAATGCACTCGTAGCTCAGCTGGATAGAGTACTCGGCTACGAACCGAGCGGTCACAGGTTCGAATCCTGTCGAGTGCACCATACACCAGAAAGCCCGCATCGAAAGATGCGGGCTTTTTGCTTTCTGCGTTTTATTTATTTGTCGTTCTTCTTGCTCGTCCGGCTGGAACGGCTTTGGTCTTCGGAAGTCGAATGCTCTGCCTGTCGCCGAACTTTTTTCTCCCGGTGTGTGTTTTCTTTTTCTGCCGGGGCGTCGCAGTTTCATAGATTCGGACACTACTCAGGTTTATGCCGCAAGCGCTTGTTCTTGCCGCGATTTTTTAACGTTTAAAACTGCCAAGCGGTGTATCATTGCGCCCGTCAGCCCCGCCGGGGCTTGTGGAATACCTCCATGGACTTACCCAGTAGTTACTCAGTATCCCGTTTTCACAATCATGAACTGACTGATTGATCCTTCCGGCGTGCTCCTCTGCTGGGAGTGGAGTTCGCCTATGACCGAAGTAGAAGTAAAGAAAACGCAGGAAAGCCTGCAAGACCGCCTCGCTCAAGTCGTTGAGCTGCTGCAGCGCCAGCGGGTGGTTGAAGACCTGACGCACCGTCAGGAAGGTCACCATCACGATCGGGTCGAGAACCTGGTCCATCGGCAAAATCTCGTCGAATTGCAGCGCAAGCTCGATGATCTGCACTCTGCCGACGTTGCCTACATCCTTGAAGCCTTGCCTCTTGAAGAACGCCTGACCGTCTGGCAGTTGGTCAAGGCCGAGCGTGACGGCGACATCCTTCTCGAAGTATCCGATTCCGTACGTGAAACCCTGATCGCCGACATGGACGATCACGAGCTCCTGGCTGCTGCCAAGGAGATGGACGCCGACGAACTTGCTGACCTGGCTCCCGAGCTGCCGCGAGACGTCGTCCATGAGTTGATGGAAGCCCTTGACGGCCAGCAGCGTGAGCGAGTTCGCTCTGCGCTCTCCTATGACGAGGAGCAGGTCGGTGCGCTGATGGACTTCGAGATGGTGACGATTCGAGAGGACGTCAGTCTTGAAGTGGTTCTGCGCTACCTGCGCCGTCTCAAGGAGCTGCCGGGCCATACCGACAAGCTGTTTGTGGTGGATTACGACGGCGTGCTCAAGGGTGTCCTGCCGATCAAGCGTCTGTTGGTTAATGATCCGGACAAGCAGGTCGCGGAAGTCATGGCCAGCGACCCGGTGAGCTTTCATCCGGATGAAGATGCCTACGATGCGGCTCAGGCATTTGAGCGTTATGACTTGATCTCGGCCCCGGTGGTTGACAAGAACGACAAGCTGATCGGCCGTTTGACCATTGACGAAATGGTCGACCTGATTCGTGAGGAGAGCGAGACCGAAGTTCTCAATATGGCCGGTCTGCGGGAAGAGGAGGATATCTTCGCCTCGGTCTGGAAGTCCCTGCGCAACCGTTGGGCCTGGCTGGCAATCAATCTGATTACCGCGTTCGTCGCGTCTCGAGTGATTGGTCTGTTCGAAGGCTCTATCGAAAAGCTGGTAGCCCTGGCGGCACTGATGCCAATTGTTGCGGGTATCGGCGGCAATTCGGGTAATCAGACCATCACCATGATTGTCCGGGCCATGGCCTTGGACCAGGTGAGTACTGGGAATACTTCACGCCTGATGCGCAAGGAACTGGCAGTAGGCCTGATCAATGGTCTGGTCTGGGGTGGGGTGATCGGTGTTGTCGCCTACATGCTCTACGGGAGTTGGTCGTTGGGAGTGGTGATGACCGCCGCGATGACCCTGAACCTGCTGTTGGCGGCCCTGATGGGGGTTCTGATTCCCATGACGCTGGCGCGCTTGGGGCGTGACCCGGCAATGGGGGCCAGCGTAATGATTACTGCCATGACCGACAGCGGTGGCTTCTTCATCTTCCTTGGTTTGGCGACGATCTTCCTGCTCTGAGCCAGCCTCGCACATCGGTTTATTCGCGAAGCGCCTTTATGGCGCTTCGTTGCTTTTATCGCAGGCAAAAAAAAGCCAGCGGCTAGGCTGGCTTGAGCTTTCAGGGTGAAATCAGTTGGCGTCTGCGGCCATTTCGGCGTCATGGGCGATCAGCGAAACCAAAGCGTTCTGCTGGCGATGAGAGAGTTGACGGAAGCGTTGAAGCAGTTCGCGTTCATGCAAGGACAGCTCAGGGCTATCCAGGCGCATGCTCAACTCTTCACCCAAGGCACCTTCCTGAATAAGACTCTGTTCCAGGCGCGCGATGATTTCGGAGTTCATGCTGCGGTGATGATTGCGAGCCACCTCGGCAATGCGTTCACGCATCCCGTCGGGTAGACGTACGACGAACTTGTCAGCCGTACGGCTGGAATAAATTGCCTGTTTCAATGGGCGCATATATTTAACCGGTTAGTTCAGGGGAGCGGTTCTCGGAATTGGCCGCGGGCTGTCTTTTAGGACAAGCCTGATTGCCAAATGTTCAACCTGAATTGTTAAGAGGCCCGCATCATGCCTCAAAATTGCCAGATCCTTGGCGTCAATTCTGTGACAAATATTGAACTGGATAAAGGCGTTATGCCAGCACCAATTATCAGAAATGCGGACTGGTTTGAAAAGATCGCCGGGCCCGCGTTGTTGGCCGCATTCTCCCATTCGACGGGAGTGTCAGTGCACGGGCGAAGGTGCATGCTATGCGGGTGAGAGTGTAATCCCTACCTGTTAGAGGATAGTGGCAAATGGCCGATTTACTAGTTGTGCTGTCCGGAGCGGCAGCCTATGCCGGGTAGAGTGATTTATTTGATGGGGCCTTCAGGGGCCGGCAAGGATAGCCTGATTGATGCGGCCAGGCAGCCTTTAAGTGCGTTGGGATGTGAGGTTGTAAGAAGGGTGATCACGCGCTCGGCCGAGTCGGTGGGCGAGGAGGCGTTGGGGGTCACTGCCGAGGAGTTCGAGCGACGGGTGGCTCGGGGCGATTTTGCCTTGTTTTGGCGAGCCAATGGTCTGGGTTATGGCATTCCCGCGCAGATCGATGCTTGGCTGGCGCAGGGGCAGAATGTGCTGGTCAACGGCTCTAGAGGTCATTTGCCTCAAGCGCGGGAGCGTTATCCTGATTTAATTCCGATAGTTCTGATGGTCGATACCGACGTATTGCGCCGTCGCCTGCTGCGTAGAGGCAGGGAAAGCCTGCCGGAGATAGAGCGTCGCCTGCAGCGCAATGAAAAATTTGCCACTGCTGCCTGGCTGGATGAGGAGCAGGTCGTGCGTCTAGACAATTCGGGTGAGTTGACGACAACCCTGGAGGGGCTGCTGGTCATACTGAGCGAGAAGGGGGTCAGCGCAATACCGGGTCGAACTTGATCTTGCGCCCGGCCAACAGCGCCAACAGGAATAGGCTGAACATTGAGCCGCAGATGATCAGAGCTGCATTGGCCTGGGGGGCTTCCGGCAGCAGCAAGGCGGCGATAGCGCTGAGCAACGTCAGAATAAGCAGGCTTTTGGCTGCGGTGGACATAGAAGGCTCCTGAAGTCTTGGTCTTAAAAAATCCAGCGTTCGGTTGGCGTGGCGGCTGGTTGCTGCGGTGTCTTTTCCTGGGTAACCCTGGTCACGCTGCGAGGCTCGCCCTGGGCGTTCATGACTGCCAGCTGCGGTGTCGGGTGCTGGTTGTAACGAGCGCTGGACAGTCCGGCAGGGCCAGCGTTGTCTGCAGGTTGAAAGTGAAAAGCCACCAGTACGGCAATGGCGATCGCATTCAAGAGAAACAGGGCGCTGTTCATGGGCGTCATCTCCGCAGTGTTTTATCCACTGATAAAGCAGCCTGCGTGCCAAGAGTTTAACTGTAGATAAACTCTTTAAAAACAATAACTTGAGGTGGATTTTAGATGTCGATGAATTGCATTTTGCAATGATGGCTTTTTGCGGTGATGCAATTTGCACGATGAGACCCCGAGTGAGCGGATCGCTCCTGACGGCTCGTGCAAAAAGCCCTATGGATAACATGACAAATGCGGCCTTGGCCGTTAACATGCACGCCGTCCTACGCGCCGTGAAGTATCAGGCGCTTGCAGTTTTGTCTCAGTAGCTCAATTGGATAGAGCATCCCCCTCCTAAGGGGAAGGTTGGCAGTTCGAACCTGCCCTGGGACACCATCCCTTCGCGGTCTCAATCCGCCACAGGCAACAACGCCGGCAGGCCCTGCCAGGCAACCCCAGCCCAGATGCCGCTACCGGGCATGAGCAGCCGGCTCAGGCTTGCTTCATTGAACACCTCACCCAGAGAGTCGGCCCTGAACGCCGCGATCCATTGGCTGCGCCCGAGCATGAAGGCTCTGCCGAAGTCTTCCCAGTCGCTGAAGCAATCCTGAGCTCGTTGGGCATTGAGGAGCATGATCCTCCATCCGCTCTCTGTGTCGATCCAGCCCATCAACATCGCGCAGCGGACAAAGAAGGCGCTGCGCACGCAGGCGAAGGCCATTGCTGCTCGCGGGTCGTCGGTGGCGTTCAGGTCGTGCAGGTCAACCCGGAACCACTGGCGTTCCAGGGTGCTGTTCAAGTGTTCGCGGACTTCGTCGTTCGTGGCGTTGCTGCGAAAGCCGATCTGGTGCAGCAGCGGGGCCCTGAGGGAGGCTTTCGCCTGATCCATGAAATGGGTGGTCTCGGGATCGAAGAAGCCGGTCATCCCGGTGGCATCCACCATGGGTTGGGCCAGGCTCAGTGCCCAGCGTTTGCGTGGCGTGAACACCACCAGAGACGTAGGCGACTGGCGGCGAAAGTAGCGCCACACCAGCCAGGCGCCGAAGGCTACGGCAATTATCGTCATCATGTGCGTTTCACCGGTTTCTGGCCTGCCAGGCTGCGATTTCCTCGGCCTGGGGAGGAGACATGTCCGTCCAGGGCACGCCTTCGGTCCGATACAGCGGGTCGTCGGCGTGGCGTTGTGGCCAGGGGCTTTTCTTGAAGATATGGCGGGTGGCGTACTTGACCGATGGCGCCTGGGGGGCAACTTCCAGCAGCAAGTTGGACTGGCGGGCCGCCACCAGCCATTCGACCATGGCCGACGGGGCGTCCAGTCGGTAGAACAGTTGCGGGTAGCGAGCCACCAGGCGGGTCTGGGCTTGCGCATCGCTGACTTCCTCGATACGCAACCAGCCGGCATCGGTGCGCACGATGCCGATGGCAATGCAGTCGGCTGGCGTCTGCAGGTCGGTGTCCAGGGTGTTGAGGAGGCGCAGCAGGTCCTGGAAGTAGCGCTCGATGGGCGGGCGGTTCTGCTTGCCTTTGACTTGCTCCACGGTCAGTACGCCGTCGTCCTGGATGATCAGGCTGACGGTGATGTGAGGCTGGCCCTGGGCATCACGCAGACTGAACACGCGCATGCCCTGTTGCTCCACGGCTTCGGCGTAGCGTTCACCGTAGCCGCCGGTCAAGGCTCGGCGGTTGGCGAATTGTCCCAGGCAGTGGCGCATCACATAGCTTTCGAAGGCCATTTCAGCCCGTAGCAACGGGCTTTCCGGGCGCAGTTCGACCCAGGTGTGTTCGGCGCAGGAGACCGCCACATTGAGGGCGTCGGGAGAGCTCTGGCGCCAGCCCTGATCGACCCGGGCGGCCATCTGTGCGTGCTCTTTTTCCCATAGTGCCAGGGCCTGCGGGCAAGTGATGCGCTCCAGCTTGCCCTCCAGTGCCGTGCCTTTACGCGAGGTCAGGAACTCCACCAGTTGCGCTTCCTGCTGCAACAGCAATGGCTCCAGCGGGTCGACCCATACCAGCGCCGCCACGGTCTTGGCGGCGTCTTCGAGTTGTACCTTGGCAGCGCTGTCGAAGTACCCGCTTACCCAGGCCGGCGGCGCGTCACTACCCAATGCCGCACAGGCGTCATCCAGGGTCTGGATGCGCCGCGCAGGTTCGAAGTTGCCCACCAGGTGGCGATAGAAGTGATTCAGCAGCCAACCCTGCACCCCATCCTCGTCGCCGCGCCCCAGGCTGCGCTGAGTGATGCCGCGTTTCAGTTCATCGGCATTCAGCAGGTTGCGTGGGGCGTAGCTGGGGCTGCGTTTGTCGGCGCTTACTTCCATATCTGCCACCAGTTTTTCTTGCCGGCCGGTTGAGCCGGTGCTTGCAGCTCGCTCAGGATCTCCTCGATCCGGGCGCGGCACCTGATGTCGTAGTCATCGTCCGGGGTGCACAGCGCCAGGGTTCGTGCGCAGTAGTCAATGGCTTCGGCGGTGCGGCCACGGGCCTTGAGGAAGTCCACCGAGCTGGACATGACCGAGACTTCGTTGAGGGTCAGCACTGCTGGCTCGTAACGCTGCCAGAGGCTGTCGGCGTTGTCGGGATGGGCATGGGCCAGGTAGCGCGCGACCTGAATCCGGGCGAACAGCGCCGAGCTGTCCAGTTGCCGATCGCTGACACCTTGCTCTTCCTGCCACTTGAGCAGGCGTTCGAGCCAGATGAGGATTTCGTTGTCGCGATCGAGCTTGTACAGGGCGTACACCACGGAGGCGACGTACTCATTCGGGTCGTGGCGGCTGTAGCCGAACTCCGCCGAGTAATGCCAAAGCTGTTCTGCGGCATCGATGATGCCGGGCAGATCCTCCAGGCTGATACGTGCACTGAGCAGGCCGTTGTAGTGTTCGGCGAACGGGCTGGCGGCGATGCCGCGCGCGTGCAGCTCGATGGCGTCTTCGTAGCGGATCTGGTTGTAGTAGCGATAGTTGATCGCCAGGTTGTTGCAGAGCATGGAGTACAGGTGCGCGCAGGCATCGTAGGGGTGGCCGCTGCCGCTGGCGAAATAGCGTTCCATGTGGGCCTGGCCCTGCTCGTAGGCGTCTTTCTGCGCTTCGCGCAGCAACGAATAGGCCTGGTCCCGGGCGTCCTTGGGCAGCTTGTCGGCTTCAGTCTCTGCCAGGTCTTCGATGCTCAACGCATAGTTGTAGGCGTATTTGCCGCAGGACAGCACCGGCTTCGGCACTTTCAGTGCCTCGATCACCCCCAGGCTTTTGACCCGAGCGGCAAACAGCGAGAACGCGCTGCGGTTGTCCTGTATACGGCCTGCCTGGATGGCGTTTTGCAGCAGGCTGGCTTCGGTGGTTGCGTCGATCAGGCCGCGCTCTGCGTCATGCACGGCGGCCAGGCGGGTGATCCAGGGCTGCTCGGGGGTACGCCGCAGGGCTTCGGCGCGGGCTTCGGCAAACAGTGAGTCGCGTGTCTCCAGATCTTCCATGGCCTGGTGCAGGGCGGCCAGCAGCGGGGTGGTATCGGACTCGGTGGTTTCGATGTTCGGCAGCGCCTCGAGAAAACTCTGCAGTGCTTCCTCGGTAATACAGGCACGCATCACGCAGATCGGCCACCAGGCACTGCGCTCTTCGGGATCTTGCAGGCGGTCGAGAACCAGGCGGGCGGTAGCTGGCCAGAGTTCGGTTTGCCTGTCGTAGATGTCGATGAAGGCTCGAAACCCCGCTTCGTCGATGCGTCCGGCTTCCATCAGCCAGGGCAGTTCGTACTCGATAAAATTGTTGCCGCCGTCAGAATCCAGGCTCAGGGCGGCGGCATTGCAGACCTTTAAGGCTCCGGCCAGGTCGCCCTGGGCGTGCAGGGCGCGGGCGGCCAGGCGCGCAGTACGCACTTCCCACTCGCGGCGCTGGGGCAGCGAGAGGCCTGAGGTCAATTGGGCGATGGGTTGTTCGAACAGCGCCAGGCGCAACGGGATGATCTCGATCAGCGAGTTGCCCAGCCACAGCCAGTCGCCTTCATCGATGTCTTGGTCGGGACCGGCCGTGCGTACGGCGTTGACGGCTTCCAGCGCGGCGCTACGGGCTTCTTCATCACGACTGTGAAAGGCCAGGACGCGGGCGCGGCGTTGATACTGGTCGGCAGCATCCCAGGCACGCAACGCTACACGGGCAGGATTGCCCAAGGTCAGGGCATAGCGCACTTCGATGGTTTTCAATGCGACTTCGAGGCGACCCTGTTCCAGCTCGTCGAAGATTCGGTAGCGACGATAGTGCTCGACATTGAAGTCCAGGGTTTGTGTGGCCATCTGGTTGAGTTGCTCGAGCACCTCAAGCAAGGTTGTGTCGTCGTCCAGATAACTGGCGACTCGCAAGCGCAGGATGGCCAGGTTCATTGTCAACTCGGCGCGGGCGGGCTCATGCACGGCTTGCAGCAGAGCATTGCCATCCTCTGCGATAACGGCCCGGGCCGCGGCTGAATCACCGGCCTGCATCCATAGCGTGTGCAGGCGGTCGATCGAGGCCAGGGAGTCGGCCCGCAGCGGCTGTGCTTGCAACTGGGCCAGCAGGGTATCGGTTTCCTGGTCCTGTTGCTGTGCCTCAAGGCGGTCCATGAACTGTTCCAGTTCAATCCCGGTTATCGCACTGCTGTCATGCGCCATCGTTAACTCCATTTGATAATGACCTGCGCATCCCATGATGCACTGCCTGGCAGACCGGCATTTGCTCGTCGATGATACCGCCGTCGGGCGTCATGCCGATCCTTCGACACCCGGATTGCAAGCCTGTGGGGCTTGCGACTGATGGAACCTTTGCCGGCTGGCCGGCCCTGCTTGCAGGGCCGGTATTGCGGAGCAAAAACGATCGAGGCTTTGAGGCGCAGCACGCTATCAGGTGATGTTTCAGAATCCAAGGTTTCAACACGCAGCCAAAGTGTTTTTCAGCGCTGGGCCAGGACTTTTTACATCAGGCAGCAAATGCTGTCCGGCCACTTTAAGGGAATGGCGAATTCGGCCGATAACTTCAGTGGACAATTGTGTTCCCAAGTGGCGATCTGCATCACAGGTCGACTTGAAAGTGCTTGATAGCCCGTGGCCAGCAGCTATTATCTGCGCGCCAAAAACAGGCTGCGAAGCCGGGTGGGTCCTGCTGTCCCTGGATTGATCTTCTTACTTGCCTGGAATCTTCGATGCTGGCGTACCACCAAAAGAGCTTTTTGATCGTCGATGATTTCTCGGACTTCCGCAGTTCGGTGCGTTCGATGTTGCGTGAGCTGGGCGTCAAGGACGTGGACACCGCCGACACTGGCGAACAGGCCCTGCGCATGTGCGCGCAGAAGCGCTATGACTTCATCCTCCAGGACTACCATCTGGGCGACGGCAAGAAAAACGGCCAGCAGGTGCTGGAAGACCTGATGCTGGAAAAGCTCATCAGTCATGAGAGCGTGTTTCTCATGGTCACTGCCGAGAGCAGTCAGGCCATGGTACTCAGCGCCCTCGAGCATGAGCCCGATGCCTATCTGACCAAGCCCTTCAATCGTTCCGGCCTGGCCCAGCGCCTGGAGCGCCTGCAACAGCGCAAGACCCTGCTCAAGCCCATTCTTCAGGCCCTTGATCGGGGCAAACCGGTGGAAGTGCTCAACGCCTGCGTCGCTCTGTGCAAGCAGGACCCGCGTTACGCGCCGTTGTGCCTGCGCTATAGGGCCGATGCCCTGCGCGACATGCATCAGAACGAGCCTTTGGAGCGCCTGTATAACAGTATTCTGGCGGACCGGCCGTTGCCCTGGGCCTACGTCGGCCTGGGGCGCCTGCTGTTCAAGCGCGGGCAGGTAGGCGAAGCCAAGGCTGTCTATGAAAAGGCCCTCAAGGCTTTCCCGATGATGCCGGGACTCTATGACGGACTGGCGGATGTGCTGGTGGCCGAAGGCGACACCAAGCGTGCCCAGAATGTGCTGGAAGAGGCAGTGCGCCTATCGCCGTTGGCGGTGCGTCGTCAGGCGCTGCTGGGCAAGCTGGCCATGGCCAACGAAGACTTCGACAGTGCTTCCAGGGCCTATCGGCAGGCTGTATCTCAGGGCGCGCAGTCGCGCTTCAAGGATCCGGAAAGCAATCTTGGCCTGGCCCATGCCTTGATCAGCAAGGGCAGTGAAAAGGGCCTGGACACCCGCACTCGCCTGGAGATCAACCAGACCCTGAGTGCGGTGGCCAAGGAAAACCCCACCGACCCTGGATTGCAGATTCGTGCGCGGCTGATGAAGGCCACCAGCCTGCTGCTCAATGATGCGGAAACCGCAGAGAAACTCACCGAGCAGGCGCTGATGCGCCTGGACGGCATGGAGCAGTTCATGAGTCCTGAAGCGGCATTGCTGGTGGCCAAGCAACTGCAGATGTTGGGGCAGGCCAGTGCCGGTGCCTCGATGTTGAAAAACTGTGCGGAAATCTACGGCGACGATCCGAAGGTCATGCAGAACATCGCCAAGCTCACCGACGATCCGACTATTCTCAGTTCGTCCAATGCAGCGGCCGACATCAACCGCCAGGGCGTGCGCAGTTACAAGGCGGGCAATCTGAGCGAGGCTCGGGAGCTGTTTCGCAAGGCTTTGGCCATGCAGCCGAAGAACATCAGTATTGCCCTGAACATGGCGCAGTCGCTGTTGCACGGCACTGACCCCAATACAGACGCGGCGCTCCTGGAAGAATGCCAGGCGTGCCTGAAAATGGTCGGCATGATGCCCGATACCGACGCGCGTTATCCGCGCTACCAGAAGCTGCGAAGCAAGGCGTTTGGCGAATGAACGAAGAGCAACAGGCGCTCGATTTCTCCACGGTGATTGCCTCCACCGTCCATGACATGAAAAACTCACTGGCCATGCTGATGCAGGCCCATGCCCAGTGGCAGGCCCGTCTGCCCGAGGCGCACCTGGCGCCCGAACAGGGGGTGATCGATTACCACTTCGCTCACCTCAACGGCATGCTGGTGCAGCTCCTGGGGCTGTACAAGCTGGGGGTCAACCAGTTGCCGCTGCAGCCGGCCTACCACGAGCTGGATGATTTCATCGAAGCGCAACTGGTGAGCCATCAGGATGTGTTCAGGAGTCGTGGAGTCTCTGCCACCTATGAGGTCGACCCCTTGAGTCCTCTGGGCTTTTTCGATCGAGAGCTGATTGCCTCGGTGTTGGCCAACTGCATCAACAACGCGCTGCGTTACGCCCGCCATGCACTGTTGATCACGGTCAGTGACGAAGAGGGGCAGGTGGTGCTGTCCATCAACGATGACGGCGACGGCTACCCGCAAGCGATGATCGAGCGTCAGGCCGATTATGTGCAGGGCATCAATCAGAGCAGCGGCAGCACCGGGCTGGGGCTGTATTTCGCCGGACGCATTGCCGAGCTGCATCAGCGCAATGGCGTGTGCGGGCACACCCGTATCAGCAACGGCGGCCCATTGGGCGGCGGGCTGTTCAAGCTGTACTTGCCTTGAGTGCCTGATCGGCGTGGTCGCCGAAGACTGCGGCGGCCAGGTGTTATCAGGGTGGCCAGGCCCTATCAGGGGCTATTGCCTTCTTCTTTTTCAAGATCGGTCCCGGCCATGACGTGTGGGTTGCTCGCCGGGAGTTCGTGCCCTCCCGGGATTTTATTCTTGTCTGCTTGAAATCCTGAACGGGTGATGCGTATTTTGTACGGGTCGCCGTTCGCGGCTCGTATAACAACAAGGATTGAGTCATGACAACCGATGGCCACAGTTCACTCGCCGAGCGATTGACGGGCATTGATGAGATTGAATGCGTCACTCCGGATCTCAATGGCGTGCCGCGGGGCAAGGTGATGACCGCCGAGGGCTTTCTCGAAGGGCGGCGTTTGCAGATGGCTCGCGGGGTGCTACTGCAATGCATCATGGGCGGGTATCCGCCGGCACGGTTTTACGGCAGCGACGACGGCGACCTGGCGCTCAATGCCGACCCTCGGCAGATTCATCGTCTGCCCTGGAGCCAGACACCACGGGCACTGGCCATTTGTGATGCGGATGAGCTCAGTGGCGAAAGCTCGCGACTCTCCACCCGCGGCCAGCTCAAGCAGGTGATCGCACGCTATTCGGCCCTGGGGCTGGCGCCGGTGGTGGCCACTGAGCTGGAATTCTTCGTGTTCGCCGCCAATGACGATCCGGCACAGGCTTTTCGGCCTCCGGTAGGCCTGGACGGTCGACGGGAGGAGGGCTACTCGGCATTCAGTGTCAGCTCCAACAACGGCCTGCGGCCGTTCTTCAAGGAAGTCTACGAGTGCATGGCGGCCCTGGGCTTGCCTCGCGATACCTTCATGCATGAAATGGGCGTCAGCCAGTTCGAGATCAACCTGTTGCACGGCGATCCGCTGCTGCTGGCAGACCAGACCTTCCTGTTCAAGCACCTGCTCAAGGAAGTGGCCCTCAAGCACGGGCTGATCGTGGTTTGCATGGCCAAGCCCCTGGCTCATACGCCGGGCAGCTCAATGCATATTCACCAGAGCCTGGTGGAGATCGGCAGTGGGCGTAACGTCTTCAGCGATGACACCGGGCAGCCGACGGCGATGTTCCGCCATTTCATCGGCGGGCTACAGGCCGGGCTGGCGGACCTCACCGCATTGTTCGCGCCCAACGTGAACTCCTATCAGCGCTTGTGCCATCCTTACGCTTCGCCGAACAATGCTTGCTGGTCCCATGACAATCGGGCTGCGGGGCTACGTATTCCGGCCAGTTCGCCGGTGGCGCGGCGGGTGGAGAATCGCCTGCCGGGCGCGGACGCCAATCCGTACCTGGCGATTGCGGCGAGCCTGGCAGCGGGCTTGCACGGGATCGAGAACGAGCTGGAGCCCGCGGCGGCTATCCAGGGTGAGTTCGAGGTTCCGGACAATCTGTCGCTGCCTTGTACCTTGCATGCGGCGTTGGAGCGTCTGAAACGTAGTCAGTTGGCAAGGGAACTGTTCGGCACCGAGTTCATCGAAGGCTACATCGCTTCGAAGACCATGGAGTTGACCAGCTTCTTTGATGAAATCACTCCCTGGGAGCGGCGTGTGTTAGCGGCCCAGGCATAACCGAACCGTCGCTGGTCGGGTCCTGATTTGCCAAGGGCCCGGCACCTCATTCAAGGAGCCGCTCGGAACGCCGATGCGCCAAATCTGGAAATCCTTTCGAGCGCTTTATTTCGCCTCGCTGATGATGTTGATCGGCTCGGGTCTGCTCAGCACTTATCTGGCTCTTCGCCTGGCCGCCGACCATGTCGATGGCCTGTGGGTGGGGGCCTTGATGGCGGCCAACTATTTCGGTCTGGTATTGGGGGGCAAGCTGGGGCATCGGTTGATTGCCCGGGTCGGGCATATCCGCGCCTACGCTACCTGTGCCGGGATCGTTGGTGCGGCGGTGCTCGGGCACGGTTTGGTGGACTGGCTGCCGGCCTGGCTGGTGCTGCGGATGATCGTCGGCCTAGGGATGATGTGCCAGTACATGGTCATCGAAAGCTGGCTCAACGAGCAGGCCGACGCCAATCAGCGCGGTCTGGTGTTCAGCGGCTACATGATCGCCTCTTACCTGGGGTTAGTGCTGGGGCAGTTGATTCTGGTCATGCACCCGGCCCTGGGGTTGGAACTATTGATGCTGGTGGCCCTGTGCTTTGCCCTGTGCCTGGTGCCGGTGGCCATGACCCGGCGTATTCACCCGGCGCCTTTGCATCCGGCGCCGATGGAGCCGCGCTTCTTTATCAAGCGAGTACCCCAGTCTCTGAGTACCGTGCTGGGGTCGGGGTTGATCGTGGGTTCGTTCTATGGCCTTGCGCCGCTCTATGCGTCGCAGCAGGGCTTGAGTACCGAGCAGGTCGGTCTGTTCATGGGGAGCTGTATTTTTGCCGGTCTGGTGGTGCAGTGGCCATTGGGCTGGTTGTCCGATCGCTATGATCGGGCGTTGCTGATTCGCTGTTTCGCACTGTTCCTGGCGGTGGTGGCCCTGCCTCTGGCGATCCTGCCGTCGGTTCCCCTGGAGATGCTCTTTATTCTCGGGTTCCTTTGTTCCCTGGTGCAGTTCTGCCTCTATCCGCTGGCGGTGGCTTTCTCCAATGACCACGTGGAAAGTGATCGTCGAGTGTCGCTGACGGCGATGCTGTTGGTGACGTATGGCGTGGGGGCGAGCATCGGTCCGTTGGCGGCCGGGGTGCTGATGAAGTTGTTCGGCAGTCAGATGCTGTATGCCTTCTTCAGTTTCTTTGCCCTGGTCCTGGTCTGGAGGATCCGGCCGAAGGCGGTGACCAATCTGCATCAGGTGGATGATGCGCCGCTGCATCACGTCGCCATGCCGGACAGCATGTCCAGCTCACCTCTGGTGGCGGCTCTCGATCCACGGGTGGATGAGCAGGTGGTGCAGGATCAGATGCAGACCACGCCCGCTCCGGATGCTGTGCCTGCAGCGGAGCCTGAGACGCCGGAAGCGTCGGATGAGGCGTCGCCCGACGATTGTGCTCGGGATCATCTGAGTGGGGCTCGACCCTAGAAACGAAAAACGGGCAGTTGCCGCAAGGCACTGCCCGTTTTCATTGATGCGTGGGGTTCAGAGGTCGTCTTTGTCGAAGCGCCGCGCTTCACGCTGCAACTGATAGACGAAGCGCTCTACCTGACGCTGCACCAGGCCGCTCATGTTGTGAAAGCGCACGCCGGCGAAGGTGGTGTCGATACGCTCCTCGTGATGCAGGTAACGCAGTTCGACCGGGGCGGTCATGCTGCCGAAGGGCAGGGCGGCAATAAAGCGCTCGTACACCTGACCCAGTTGCAGGCGCGAAGAGATATCGCCGTCGAAGCGCAACTTGCAGCCGGTAGCGGAAATATCCAGCAGCTTGCCGGTCAGAGGGGACTTGAGTTTTTCGCCGCTGAGTTCGATGTCGACCAGTTGCGCCAGCTTGAGTGCAGCCCGGAAGGCGTTGCGGCGCTGGTGGTAAACCACTTCGTCCGGCAGCGTGGTCCGGTAGCAGCGCCCGCCATTGGACTCATCGAGGGTCGGCAGGCCGTTGCTTTCCCAGGCGATGCGCACGCCTTCATGAAAGCCTTCAACGCGAAATGGCTCGCCTGCCAGCATGAATCGCTCACCGTCGCGAGGGATCATTTCATCAAGGGCAATCATGTTGCTGTCGCGGTCCACTTCCACGAGGTAGCTCTGGAAGCGCTGACTGCGCTCATGGAAAGTGATGATCAGCGGGTCGTGGCTCTCTTGCAGCAGCCGCAGGTTGGAGGAAATTTCCAACGCAGTGGTGAACACCTTAGGTGGCTGCGGAGCATCTTCCGCGTTTGAGGCGTTGAACACGGTTCATCAATCTCCAGACAAAATACAACTACACGCAGGATCTGGCATTTTGCCAGTATGTTTCACGGCTTGGTAGCGCGCACTCATTTTTGGGGCTTAAGCCTGACTGAGTGGGCGGGGCTTCGCAAGCATAGAGGTAGAGCCGCGGGCGTCATAAAGTGCTGGGGGTTCACCGCCGTTGAGGATTTTCAACTGGTTGGCGGTGGTGGCCTGTTGAATCTGGATCGAACGGCCATTGAGTTCGTTGGTGGCCTGGCAGTCGGCGAGCAACTGGGTCAGCAGATTGCCCTGCTCGAGCAGTTGGTCGCCCAGGCTGGAGTGACTGGCCAGTTGCTCGAGGCCTGCACGATTGCTCGGCAGGTTCAGGCTGGCAAGGATCTCTGTGCGCTTACGGCCATGCTGTTCCAGCAATATGACCAGGGCCTGCTTCTGCGCCAGGATATCCTCCAGCAACGGCATGTCGCGGCCGTGCAGGGCAATGGATTCGGCTCTGAGCAGCTCCAGCAGTTGTTGAGCTGGAGCAAGGTCGTCATTGATCAGTTGCAGTAAATTGGTGTCGTGCATGGCTGGCCTTGGGGATTAAGCGTCCAAAAGCCTGGCGCAAGCCTGTGGCTAGCGCTGGGCTTCGAAGTTGAGCAGTTTGCTGGCTATACGGTTGCTGTCGACCTTATAGCTGCCATCGGCAATGGCTTGCTTCAACTCGGCCACTCGGGCCTTGTCGACAGCAGGCTGATCGCGCAGCTTGTCGGTGATTTTCTGCAACTGTTGAGCCTCATTGCTGAGGTGTACCGATTCCCCGCTTTTGCTGGTCTCGGCTGCAGTCGTCAGCGGAGCGGATTTGCCGGCATCACCGGTTTCCTTGCTGGCGCTGGTACGCGTACTGCCTGTCAGTGAAGGGGAGCTGTTTAAACGGCTGAAGTCGATGACCATGATGAAGAAAACCTCTGGGTATTTGGACGCTTGCCATGTTTTCGGCCATACCCTGAAAAACTTTAGGCTCGATTGTCGACAAGCCAGCGCAGGTATCTGCGACCCTTTATCGGCCACAGTTTAGGGAACGAGCGAGTCGAGCGCCAGTTATCTACATTGCCACTTCCACCTGCCCCGGTGCGGTGATGCGCGCCTTGATCACTCGCTGCGAGTTTAGGTTCTTGACCCGGATCTGCTCGCTCATGCCGCCATTGGACAGTGCCTCCCCCGGCATCCGCACGTTCAGGGTGCCGCTACGTGCCGAAATCACCACCTGATCGCCCTTGCGCACCACTTCAGCCTGTTCCAGGTGCCCCAGGGTAATGAGCTGGTCGGCGACCATTGGTCGGACAAGTTTCTGACCAATGGCCTGGTCCACGGAGGTCAGGTAGCCCTGATTGTTCAGGCTGATATCTCTCTCACGCAACACCACGTCTTCCGGCTCGATGATCCCGGCGCGCTTGAGTGGGCGTGAAGTGGTGACCACTTCGCGAAACAGCTTGACCTGGGCTGGCACGAATACGGTCCAGGGGGAGGCGCCTTCGCAGCGTACCTTGACCGTGACCCGTCCCAGCGGCTGTGCTGGACTTTCCAGGCTCGCTGTCAATTCCTTGTCGCAGGCGGGCATGCGCATACGCGGATCCAATTGGTTGACTTGGATTTCGTAGCGTCCTTCCGTTTGACTGGTGGCCAGGTAGTCTTCTACCGTGAATTCAAGAAACCCTTGAGTGACGCCGATAAGTAGATCAGGCAGGGTGACCGAATCAGCAACGGCAGGGCCGCCAGGGTTTAGGATACACAGCGCCGACAACCCACAAAGCAATGCGCGGTAGGGGGATGTCAGGCGTCGGAAAAATGTCGTTTTGGCGTTCATAACAGTTAAAAAGCAAGCGCCGTGCCGTTTAGTGATGAGCGTGCGTCGGATCTTAAAGCTTTGGGGAGTCTGGGCATGGCTGGTGTAATGGATTCGGTAAACCAGCGCACGCAATTGGTTGGGCAGAATCGCCTGGAGTTGCTGCTGTTCCGTCTGGACGGCGAGCAACTCTACGGGATCAACGTATTCAAGGTTCGCGAGGTGCTGCAATGCCCCAAGCTGACCCTGATGCCCAAATCCAACCCTGTGGTGTGCGGTGTCGCGAATATTCGAGGGGCGACCATTCCGATCCTGGATCTGGCAATGGCCACAGGTTCGGGTGGGTTGCAGGATCAAAGCAATCCGTTCGTCATCATCACTGAGTACAACACCAAGACCCAGGGGTTTTTGGTGCGCTCGGTGGAGCGTATCGTCAATATGAACTGGGAAGAGATCCATCCGCCGCCCAAAGGGACTGGTCGCGATCACTACCTGACGGCGGTAACTCGGGTGGACAACCAGTTGGTCGAGATCATCGACGTTGAAAAGGTTTTGGCGGAAGTCGCCCCCACTTCCGAGTCGATCTCGGTGGGCGTGGTGGACGTCGAAACTCAGCACAAGGCTGTATCCCTGCGAGTGCTGACCGTTGACGACTCGTCAGTGGCGCGTAAACAGGTTACTCGCTGCCTGCAGACTGTGGGTGTCGAGGTGGTGGCGCTGAACGATGGCCGGCAGGCGCTGGACTACCTGCGCAAGCTGGTGGATGAGGGCAAGAAGCCGGAAGAGGAATTCCTCATGATGATTTCCGACATCGAGATGCCCGAAATGGACGGTTACACCCTCACGGCCGAGATACGTAGCGATCCACGCATGCAAAAGCTGCATATCATCCTGCATACTTCGTTGTCAGGGGTGTTCAATCAGGCGATGGTGAAGAAGGTCGGTGCCGATGACTTCCTTGCCAAGTTCCGTCCTGATGACCTGGCATCCCGGGTAGTCGACCGGATCAAAGCAGCAGACCACAGCTGAGGGCATCAGCCCCTGGCGAACATAAGATTTAAGAGGCGGCAGCATTGTCTACGGGTAATTTGGATTTTGAACAGTTCCGGGTCTTCCTGGAAAAAGCCTGTGGTATTTTGCTCGGGGAAAACAAGCAATATCTCGTCTCGAGCCGTCTCAACAAACTGATGGAGCAGCAAGGCATCAAAACCTTGGGTGAGCTGGTTCAGCGGATTCAGACCCAGCCGCGCAGCGGATTGCGCGAGATGGTGGTGGATGCGATGACGACCAACGAAACCTTGTGGTTTCGTGACACCTATCCCTTCGAAGTGTTGAAGAACAAGGTGCTTCCCGAGGCCATCAAGGCCAGCCCCAATCAGCGCCTGCGGATCTGGTCGGCGGCATGCTCGTCTGGGCAGGAACCCTATTCTTTGTCGATGTCCATCGATGAGTTCGAGCGCAGCAACATGGGCCAGTTAAAGATGGGGGTGCAGATTGTTGCTACCGATCTGTCCGGGACCATGCTCAATAACTGTAAGACCGGCGAATACGATAGCCTGGCCATTGGCCGTGGTTTGTCGGCCGAGCGCCTGCAGCGCTACTTCGACCCTAAAGGGCCGGGGCGCTGGGTAGTCAAGGCACCGATCAAGAGTCGGGTGGAGTTTCGCTCGTTCAACCTGCTGGACAGCTACGCCAGCCTAGGCAAGTTCGACATCGTGTTCTGTCGCAATGTGCTGATCTACTTCTCGGCCGAGGTCAAGAAGGACATCCTGATGCGCATTCACAGCACTCTGAAGCCTGGCGGTTACCTGTTCCTGGGCGCTTCCGAAGCGCTCAATGGTCTGCCGGATCATTATCAGATGGTGCAATGCAGCCCGGGGATCATCTACCAGGCGAAGTGATTGATTGTTGCGGCAATAAAAAAGGAGGCCTCAGGGCCTCCTTTTTTGTGGGCGTCATTTTATCGGGTGGCTGGGCTAAAAGCGGCAGCTCGATTGCCGCTTTGCCGGCGTTTCGCGGAAATCCATTGCCGCTTTTCTGGCATTGCCGCCTTGCCGCTGCCGTAGAGCCCTTGATTTACGGGGCTCCTTGACTTGGCACGTAGCTTGCTAAGTCAAGGTTACGAAAAATCAGGTCACCCGAAGGTTTCCGACATGAGCATCAGCTTCGATAAAGCGCTCGGTATTCACGAACAAGCTCTTGGCTTTCGCGCCAAGCGTGCCGAAGTGCTGGCCAACAACATCGCCAACGCCGACACCCCGAACTACAAGGCTCGGGACCTGGACTTCTCCGCTGTGCTCGCCGAGCAGAACGACAAGGCCAAGAACGGCAGCTTCGCGCTGAACATGACCAATACCCGGCATATCGAAGCCCAGGGCCTGGGCAGTGGCGACGAGTCGCTGCTGTATCGCACGCCGATGCAACCTTCGATCGACCAGAACACCGTGGATGCTCAGTTGGAGCAATCGAGCTACGCACAGAACTCGGTGGACTTCCAAGCCAGCTTCACGCTGCTCAACAGCAAATTCAAAGGGCTGGTTGCAGCCCTGCGCGGAGAGTAATCCATGTCCCTTGCCAGTGTTTTCAATATTGCCGGTAGTGGCATGAGCGCTCAGACCACTCGTCTGAACACCGTCGCCAGTAACATCGCCAACGCCGAGAGCGTGTCGTCGAGCATCGACCAGACTTACCGCGCTCGTCACCCGGTGTTTGCCACCATGTTTCAGGGCGCCCAGAGCGGTGGCAGCGATTCGCTGTTCCAGAACCAGGACGCTGCAGGCCAAGGCGTACAGGTGCTGGGTGTAGTGGAAGACCAGAGCAATCTGGAAGCTCGCTACGAACCGAACCACCCGGCTGCGGATGCCAAAGGTTACGTCTACTACCCCAACGTCAACGTGGTGGAAGAAATGGCCGACATGATTTCCGCCAGTCGCTCGTTCCAGACCAACGCTGAAATGATGAACACCGCCAAAACCATGATGCAGAAGGTCCTGACCCTGGGTCAGTGATAAGGGGCGAAGCCAATGAGCGTTACGGATACCACCAGCGGCCCATCCCTTAAGGATGTACTGGCCAACTCGTCGAAGAAGACCGCGAACACCACCAGCGCCGACGGCCTGGCGGCAGCGACGAACAGCACCACCGGTAAGCAGGCCCTGGGCAAGGACGCGTTTCTCAAGTTGTTGGTGACCCAGCTGAACAACCAGAACCCGCTGGATCCTCAGGACAACAGTGCGTTCGTTGCCCAGTTGGCGCAGTTCTCTACCCTGGAAGGGATCACGACCCTTAATACCTCGGTGAACTCCATCACTGGCAATTACAAATCGTCTCAGGCTCTGCAGGCTTCGTCCCTGGTAGGTCGCTCGGTGATCGTCCAGTCCGGCACCACTCAGGTGGACACCAGCAAGAGCATGACCGGTTCGGTGACCGTTCCGGCTGGCGTCAGCTCGGTCAAAGTGACCATCACCGACAAGGATGGCAACACCGTCAAGACCATCGACATGGGCAGCCAGAAGGCCGGCAACGCCAGCTTTGTCTGGGATGGCACCAAGACCGACGGGACCAAGGCGGCCCCGGGTAACTACACCTTCAAGGCCAGCACCACCATCGACGGCAAGGGCACTGACCTGATCACTTATCTGCCGGCGACAGTCAACAGCGTCACCATCAGCCAGACCGGCGGAGAGTTGATGCTGAACCTGGCAGGACTGAGCAGCCCGATTGCCCTGTCCAAAGTACAAACCATTGGTATCTAGAGCCGACTAACCGGCACAAGGAGTGGAATATGTCTTTCAATATCGGCCTTAGCGGTCTCTACGCTGCCAACAAACAGCTGGACGTCACCGGCAACAACATCGCCAACGTCGCGACCACCGGTTTCAAATCTTCCCGCGCAGAATTCTCCGACGTCTACTCGGCCACCAAGCTGGGCAGCGGCACCCAGGTGATTGGTAACGGCGTACGCCTGTCCAACGTTTCCCAGCAGTTCACCAATGGTGATATCAGCAACACTGGCAACGTGCTGGACATGGGCATTCAGGGGCAGGGCTTTTTCGTGCTCAGCACCAACGGCTCGCTGACCTACACCCGTGCCGGTACCTTCAAGACCGACAAGGAAGGCTTCATCACCAACAGTGATGGCACTGCGCGCCTGCAAGGCTATGCCGTAGATGCCAACGGCAAGATCATCAACGGTGTATTGACCGACCTGCGGATCGATACCTCGAACCTGTCGCCCAAGCCAACCGACTCGATCTCCTCGACGATCAACCTGAATTCCGATTCGACTCCGATCAATGTGGCTTCGACCGCTCCGGTTTATGTGTTCAATCCGACCGACAACACCACCTACACCAAGTCGTTCAGTACTCCGGTGTATGACACTCAGGGCAACAAGCACGTCATGGATCAGTACATGATCAAGACGCCGAACGCCAATGAGTGGCAAACCTACACGCTGATTGATGGTCGCAATCCGGACGGTACTGCATTCACCATGGCCAACCAGTCGCCGATCACCATGAAGTTCGACTCGTCGGGCAAGCTCAGCAGCATGACCCCGCCAGCTGCGCCTGGGACCACGCCGTACACCATTACCGGTAACAGCATTGTCATGTCGGCTGCTGCCTGGACTCCGGGTACCGTCACCAATGGCGTGTTCACTCCTAACGGTGCCAAGCCAGCGCCGAACGGCGTCAGCATCGACATGACCAAAACCGGTTCGGTGTTCGGCGAAAGCACTCGCTCGATCATCGCGCAGAACGGCTACTCCACTGGCCAGATCAGCAGCCTGACCATCGATGGCACCGGTGTAATGCTGGCCAACTTCAGCAACGAGCAGACCAAGGCGATCGGTCAGATTTCCCTGGCCAGCTTCACCAACGAGCAAGGTCTGCAGCCGGTAGGCGGCACTCAGTGGAAAGAGACCTACTCGTCCGGTATTCCAGGTTATGACGCTCCGAAGACCGGCACCCTGGGAGCGATCCAGTCCAACTCCCTGGAAGAGTCCAACGTTAACCTGACCAATGAGCTGGTGAACCTGATCAAGGCTCAGAGCAACTATCAGGCGAACGCCAAGACCATCTCCACCCAGAGCACCATCATGCAGACCATCATCCAGATGACCTGATGCTGGTTCGCTTGAGCGCTGTACAAAAAGCCCCTCGATGAGGGGCTTTTTTATGCCCGCTTGCCCATGTTCGTTATCGACGGCAGGTTCCTGGAGGTGCACTGGTTTGAGCAGGGCGTGCCTGTGCAGGTGTGCAGGCGGGCTGGCTTGTGTAGGGGCTGGCTTGCCAGCGAAGGCATCCTTGAAGCTTGTGCAGCGCTCGGGGGCTTCTTCGCCGGCAAGCCGGCTCCTGCGGTTTTGTTGGGGGCAAAAGAAAACCCCCGATAAGCCGGAGGCCTATCGGGGGTTGGCACAGGCGCCATAGGCGCCTGTCAGCTCAGCTTATTGGCAGGCTTCGCAGTCCGGCTCGTCGATGGCGCAAGCCTTCGGCACTGGAGCAGGACCGGCTGGCGCAGCCAGGACCGAGTCGTCACCGTGGTTGCCACCGCTGGAAACAGCGTTCAGCTTGCCGGTGTTGATGGTGGACTTCTCGGTGCTGGTGGCGGCCAGGGCGCGGAGGTAGTAGGTGGTTTTCAGGCCACGGTACCAAGCCATGCGGTAGGTCACGTCCAGCTTCTTGCCCGAGGCGCCGGCGATGTACAGGTTCAGCGACTGAGCCTGGTCGATCCACTTCTGGCGACGGCTGGCAGCGTCGACGATCCACTTGGTTTCCACTTCGAAGGCGGTCGCGTAGAGCTCTTTGAGTTCTTGCGGGATGCGCTCGATCTGTTGCACTGAACCGTCGTAGTACTTCAGGTCGTTGATCATGACCGAGTCCCACAGGCCGCGAGCCTTGAGGTCGCGAACCAGGTACGGGTTGATCACGGTGAATTCGCCCGACAGGTTCGATTTCACGTAGAGGTTCTGGTAGGTCGGTTCGATCGACTGCGATACGCCGGTGATGTTGGCGATGGTCGCGGTCGGTGCGATGGCCATGATGTTGGAGTTACGAATGCCTTTCTGCACGCGGGCACGTACCGGCGCCCAGTCCAGGGTTTCGTTGAGGTCCACATCGATGTACTTCTGGCCACGGGCCTCGATCAGGATCTGTTGCGAATCCAACGGCAGGATGCCTTTGGACCACAGCGAACCCTGGAACGTCTCGTAGGCGCCGCGCTCGTCGGCCAGGTCGCAGGAAGCCTGGATTGCGTAGTAGCTGACCGCTTCCATGGACTTGTCGGCGAACTCGACGGCAGCGTCGGAACCGTAAGCGATGTGCTGCAGGTACAGCGCGTCCTGGAAGCCCATGATGCCCAGGCCGACCGGACGGTGCTTGAAGTTGGAGTTCTTCGCTTGCGGCACCGAGTAGTAGTTGATGTCGATCACGTTATCGAGCATGCGCACGGCGGTGTTCACGGTGCGTTCCAGCTTGGCGGTGTCCAGCTTGCCGTTGACGATGTGGTTCGGCAGGTTGATCGAGCCCAGGTTGCAAACGGCGATCTCGTCCTTGTTGGTGTTCAAGGTGATCTCGGTGCACAGGTTCGAGCTGTGGACCACGCCCACGTGCTGCTGCGGGCTGCGCAGGTTGCACGGGTCTTTGAAAGTCAGCCATGGGTGGCCGGTTTCAAACAGCATGGAGAGCATTTTGCGCCACAGGTCTTTGGCCTGGATGGTCTTGAACAGTTTGACCTTGCCCGGGTACTCGGTCAGGGCTTCGTAGTACTCGTAGCGCTCTTCGAAGGCCTTGCCGGTCAGGTCGTGCAGATCCGGTACTTCGGACGGCGAGAACAGGGTCCACTTGCCGTCATCGAAGACACGCTTCATGAACAGGTCAGGGATCCAGTTGGCGGTGTTCATGTCGTGGGTACGACGACGATCATCACCGGTGTTCTTGCGCAGCTCGATGAACTCTTCGATGTCCATGTGCCAGGTTTCCAGGTAGGCACACACAGCGCCTTTGCGCTTGCCACCCTGGTTAACGGCAACGGCGGTGTCGTTGACCACTTTCAGGAACGGCACGACGCCCTGGGATTTGCCGTTGGTGCCCTTGATGTACGAGCCCAGCGCACGAACCGGAGTCCAGTCGTTGCCCAGGCCGCCGGCAAATTTCGACAGCATGGCGTTGTCGTGGATGGCGCCGTAGATGCCCGACAGGTCGTCTGGAACGGTGGTCAGGTAGCAGCTCGACAGCTGTGGACGCAGGGTGCCGGCGTTGAACAGGGTTGGGGTCGAAGCCATGTAGTCGAAGGACGACAACAGGTTGTAGAACTCAATGGCGCGGTCTTCACGCTGCTTCTCTTCGATCGCCAGGCCCATGGCCACGCGCATGAAGAAGATCTGCGGCAGTTCGAAGCGGATACCGTCCTTGTGGATGAAGTAACGGTCGTACAGGGTTTGCAGGCCCAGGTAGGTGAACTGCTGGTCGCGCTCGTGGTTGATCGCCTTGCCGAGTTTTTCCAGGTCGAACTCAGCCAGTACCGGGTTCAGCAATTCGAACTCGATACCCTTGGCGACGTAGGCTGGCAGTGCCTTGGCGTACAGGTCGGCCATTTCGTGGTGAGTGGCGCTTTCGGCCACTTCGAGGAAGCCCAGGCCTTCGGCACGCAGGGTATCCATCAGCAGGCGGGCGGTGACGAACGAGTAGTTCGGCTCGCGCTCGACCAGGGTGCGGGCGGTCATCACCAAGGCGGTGTTGACGTCTTTCAGGGCCACGCCGTCGTAGAGGTTTTTCAGGGTTTCGCGCTGAATCAGATCGCCATCGACTTCTTCCAGGCCTTCACAGGCTTCGCTGACGATGGTGTTCAGACGGCCCATGTCCAGAGGAGCGAAGCTGCCATCGGCGCGGGTGATGCGGATCGATGGGTGGGCTTGTACCGGCTCTTCGCCGGTGGAGCGAGTGGCGCGTTCCTTGGCACGCGAGTCGCGGTAGATCACGTAGTCACGGGCAACTTTCTGCTCGCCGGCGCGCATCAGGGCCAGCTCTACCTGGTCCTGGATCTCTTCGATGTGGATGGTGCCGCCCGAAGGCATGCGACGCTTGAAGGTCGCGGTAACCTGTTCGGTCAGGCGCGCCACGGTGTCGTGGATTCGCGACGAGGCAGCGGCGGTGCCGCCTTCAACTGCGAGGAACGCTTTGGTGATAGCGACGGTGATCTTGTCATCGGTGTAAGCAACGACAGTGCCGTTACGCTTGATCACGCGCAATTGGCCAGGGGCGGTAGCAGACAGATCCAGATTGGAATCGGCGGCCTGCGGCGCATTGGCCTGCGGGTTCTCGCGAGTTGTGTCGGTTTGCATGGGTGTCTCCACGTTCTCTATGTTTGTTTGGGCACCAATGAGGTGCCCACCGTTCCGTCCTGAAGCACTACAGCCGGCAGAGGCCGGGCATAACGACTTCGGGACAGTTCAGGAAGGGGGCTGTTGGCGCCGCTTCCATGCCGAAGTCATGGTGTCGAGCCTGGGCTCGGCACCTTATTCCTGGTGGGTGACAGTCTTGTTGCTGCAACACCCGTACCGCTTTCTCCTGGACAGGGTGGAAAACGATGCCATCCGCACGCGCGGTCTTGGTCTTCTGAAACAGCGATTGGTTCCACCAAACGGGGCAAGAAAAGGGCTTGAGTTTCTTGTCTGAATTG
This sequence comes from Pseudomonas sp. E1BtOHC1, assembly GCF_058744285.1. Taxonomy (NCBI): domain Bacteria; kingdom Pseudomonadati; phylum Pseudomonadota; class Gammaproteobacteria; order Pseudomonadales; family Pseudomonadaceae; genus Pseudomonas; species Pseudomonas sp. E1BtOHC1. Next base: position 6,082,140 of record NZ_CP196023.1, on the reverse strand, counting down.
TGTTTGGTTTTTTGCGTAAAACCCTAGATATAGGTGTTTTTGGCCGGCGGGCTACAAGATAATGCGTTTGGGGGGCTGATTGCAACGTGCTGCCTGTGGATAAGGTTGTGCGTAAATTGTGTATGGACTGGGTAAAACTCGCGGAGGCCGCAGTCCTAGTGCATGGAACCGTTTGTCACTGTTTTTTACCGCCGGAAATTGCCTTGGGCGGATTTTTGCGGGCGCGAACCCTATCACAAAAAATCCCCCTGACCGAGTCGTTTTAGTCGCTTGTGTGTGGGGCGATCCCGGTTGCTACAATCCGTCGCGGTTCATGGGGTGCTGACGGCGTTTTCCATGGCCGGTTATCCGTCTTTTTCATGACAAAAAGACGGGTGCCTTCCTTCCAGTGAGTGCTGGCAATAAAAGAGGTCGAGCGTGGAGCAAGAAGCCTGGCAGGTACTGATTGTCGAGGATGACCAGCGTCTGGCTGAGTTGACCCGTGAATATCTGGAGAGCAACGGCTTGCAGGTGGCCATCGAGGGCAACGGCGCTCGGGCTGCAGCCAGGATCATTGCCGAGCAGCCAGACCTGGTGATTCTCGACCTGATGCTGCCCGGCGAAGACGGCCTGAGTATCTGTCGCAAGGTCCGGGCTCGCTATGACGGGCCAATTCTCATGCTCACCGCCCGTACCGATGACATGGATCAGGTCATGGGCCTGGACCTGGGGGCCGACGACTATGTCTGCAAGCCGGTGCGCCCGCGTTTGTTGCTGGCGCGGATCCAGGCCTTGCTGCGGCGCAGCGAGGCACCGGAGCCTGCCCAGGAGAAAACCCGGCGCCTGCAATTCGGTCCCCTGGTGGTGGACAATGCCCTGCGCGAAGCATGGCTGAGCGATGTCGGCATCGAGCTGACCAGTGCCGAGTTCGATCTGTTGTGGCTGCTGGTGGTGAACGCCGGGCGAATACTGTCCCGTGAGGAAATTTTCACCGCTCTGCGCGGCATAGGTTATGACGGCCAGGATCGTTCCATCGATGTGCGCATCTCGCGCATCCGGCCCAAGATCGGCGACGACCCGGAGCACCCTCGACTGATCAAGACCATTCGCAGCAAGGGCTATCTGTTCGTTCCCGAAGCCGCCGCCGACTTGCCCTCGTGAACTCCATCTTCCTGCGTATCTATGGCGGCATGTGCGCCGCGCTGATCCTGGTGGCGCTGCTGGGGGTGCTGGCTCTGCACCTGCTCAACGAAGTGCGCAGCGAGCAGTACCGCGAACGACTGGCCCACGGCACCTTCTCGCTGATGGCGGACAACCTCAAGCCCATGAGCGAAATCGAGCGTCGCCGCGCGCTGGCGGTGTGGGAGCGGTTGTTGGGGATTCCCCTGCGCCTGAAGACCTTCAGCCAGACCGACCTGGACAGCAGCCAGCGTGGCCGAGTCCTGCGGGGGCAGGCGCTGGTGGAGCAGACCGGGCCCTTCGCCGCCCGGGTTTATCGCCTGGTTAGTGAGAAGGAGCAGTTGCTGCTCAGTGCCGAAGTGCAACAGATCAGCGAGCAACTGGCCCGGGCAACCATCTATCTGCTGGCGGACGAGTTGGTACGGTATCCGGTGGCGGAGCAGCCCGAGCGCCTGGCGGCGTTAAAGAAGGCCAAGGGTTTTGGTTTCGACATGCACCTGTCCACCCAGGATGCTGCCGATATGGATGATGACCAGCGCCGGCGGGTGGCCGAGGGCGATACGGTGATGGCCTTGGGCAAGGGCGGTGACTCGATCCGGGTATTCGCGGGGCTGGTGGGTACGCCCTGGGTCCTGGAAATCGGCCCGCTGTATCAGATGAACCCTTATCCGCCGCAATGGCTGGTGCTGATTGCCGTGCTCGGCCTGAGTTTGATTGGCCTGATCGTCTATTTATTGGTGCGCCAGTTGGAGCGACGTCTCAGCGGCCTGGAATCGGCAGCCACGAAGATTGCCAAGGGCAGCCTGGAAACCCGCGTGCCGGCTCGTGGCGTGGATTCGGTGGGGCGCCTGGCGGCTGCATTCAACGGCATGGCCGAGCATCTGCAGCGCTTGCTGGCGATCCAGCGCGAACTGGTGCGGGCGGTCTCTCATGAGTTGCGTACACCGGTGGCTCGGTTGCGTTTCGGCCTGGAGATGATTGCTTCGGCAAGTACCGATCAGGCACGGCAGAAGTACCTGGACGGCATGGACAACGATATTCAGGATCTGGATCGGCTGGTGGACGAGATGCTCACCTATGCCCGCCTGGAACAGGGCTCGCCGGCCTTGAACTTCCAGCGTATCGATCTGGATGCGCTGATCAACCAAGTGATCAGCGAGCTGGCGCCCTTGCGGGCCAACCTCAAGGTCCAGCGTGGGCTGTGCCTGTCCGCGGCCGAGTGCGACGGCGCCTGGGTCGAGGCTGAGCCGCGCTATCTGCACCGAGCGCTGCAGAATCTGGTGAGCAATGCCATGCGCCATGCGGAATCCCAGGTCACCGTCAGTTATCAGGTGGGCCAGTTGCGCTGTCGGGTGGATGTGGAGGATGACGGTCCCGGCGTACCGGAAAGTGCCTGGGAAAAGATCTTCACGCCTTTTCTGCGCCTGGATGACAGCCGTACCCGGGCTTCCGGCGGCCATGGGCTGGGGCTGTCGATTGTGCGGCGAATCATCCATTGGCACGATGGCCGGGCCCTGATCAGCAAGAGCAAGAGCCTCGGGGGCGCCTGCTTCAGCCTGAGCTGGCCCCGGCAGCAGGAACCCCGCTGACAATTGTCGGGGGAGCAGCCTTGATGGCGATCAGGCTGAGCAACTGGTCGCCCTCGACCACGAACTGCCCCTGTAGCTCACTGCCGTGGTGCCATTCTTCGTTCAGGTCCGTCAGTAGACGCACTCGGACCTGGCCCTCGGGGGACCATTCCAGTACCTCGGCGTGCTCGAAGTAGAAGTTTTTCTGCACCAGCGGATACAGGGTCTTGTACAGGCTTTCCTTGATCGAGAAGGTCAGGGTCACCGCCAGGGCGTGCAATGCGGGGGGCAACAGGTCCAGGCGTTGCAGTTCCGTCGGAGTGAGGATCTGCTGCGCCAGATTGGCGGCGCGCTCATTGCTCAGCAGTGTTTCCAAATCCAGCCCCAAGGCTCGCCAGTGCTGTTTGTCGGCGACAATGGCGGCGGCGCGTCCAGTGCTATGGGTGATAGAGCCGCAGATATGCTCGGGCCAGATCGGCGCCCGGTCGGCCCCGATCGGGGGAACCCAATCCATGCGCTGCAGTTGCCACAGGGCGGCCCGGGCACACAGGCGGCCGGCAAGGAACTCGGCCTGGCGCTTGGCTACCGAGCGCTGGATGCTTGGTGGCGCTTCAATGCCGCTGCGCTGGAAATCATCTGCAGCCAAGTGCCCGGGATTGAACCGAGTGCTCAGCCAAAGGGTATGGGGCAATGCCTCCGGCAGGGGCCAGGACGCATCCAGAGAGGTACAGCAAGCGGGGAGAGGGGGGAGTGCATTCATGGCTGCTAGTTTGCCGGGTTGAAGAGTTCGAGGGTAGCGGTGTGTGGCGCAGAGAGGGGACTCAGAAGGCTAGGCGAGAGCCGTTGTGCAGGTAGAACGCCTCAAAACAGCCAGATGGATCTGGTTCAGGCGAGGTTAAGAGTGTGTTCAGGGGGAGTTCAGGGCGGGCTGTTTACTCTAGCCCCGTACCCAAAAAGCCAATAGCGCAAAGGAAACTTCCTATGACTTCATTGAAAAAACTGATCCTGGCCTTTACCGTTCTCGGCGCCAGCGCCGCCGTCCAAGCCGCTGACAGCAACTTCGCCAGCCTGACCTACGGCCAGACCAGCGACAAGGTTAAAAAATCCAGCCAGCTCAACAGCAATCTCGGCCACCCGAACGCCGATGGTGTGATCGGCAAGGACAACACCTGGGGTGTGCGCTTCGGTCAACAGAATGACCAGGGCCGTTACTACGCCACTTACGATTACGTTTCCGGCTCTCACAATGGCATTAAACTGCGTCAGCAAAACCTGCTGGGCAGTTACGATATGTTCCTGCCGGTGACCAGCAGCACCAAGCTGTTTGGCGGCGCTACCGCCGGCTTGACCAAGCTGACCCAGGAGTCCCCGGGCTTCAGCCGTGACAGTGACATCGGTTACGCGGTGGGAGTGCAGGCTGGTGTCCTGCAGCAGGTTTCACAAAACACGTCGGTGGAGCTCGGCTACCGTTACCTGCGCAGCAATGCCGGGACCGAGATGAGCGAGCGGGGCGGCAGCAAGCAAGGTTCTTTGAGCCTTACCAGCAGCGCCCAGACTTATCTGTCGGCCAACTACGCTTTCTAAATAAGCGGCCTGGCCTGAACCGCGCCGGATCGTGCCTTGGGCACGGTCCGGCGCTGGCGCATTGATCGTCAGGGCGCAAGGGCGCCCTTGGAGATGTCGAATTTTGCCTGGGAGAGCGTTATGAAGTTGCTGGTCGTCGAAGATGAGGCGCTGTTGCGCCATCACCTGCAAACCCGCCTCACCGACAGTGGCCATGTGGTCGAGTCTGTGACGAACGCCGAAGAGGCGTTGTATCAGACCGAGCAGTTCAATCACGATCTGGCGGTGATCGACCTGGGGTTGCCCGGCATGGGCGGACTGGATCTGATCCGCCAGCTACGTGCCCGTGGCAAGACGTTTCCGATCCTCATCCTCACCGCCCGCGGCAACTGGCAGGACAAGGTTGAAGGCCTGGCCGCCGGTGCCGACGATTATGTGGTCAAGCCGTTTCAGTTCGAAGAGCTGGATGCACGGCTCAATGCGTTGTTGCGGCGCTCCAGTGGTTTTACCCAGTCCACCATCATTGCTGGCCCGTTGCTGCTGGACCTGAACCGCAAGCAGGCGTCCCTGGATGAGCAGCCCCTGGCCCTGACCGCCTACGAATATCGGATCCTCGAGTACCTGATGCGCCATCACCAGCAGGTGGTGGCCAAGGACCGGCTGATGGAGCAGTTGTACCCGGACGATGACGAGCGTGATCCGAACGTCATCGAGGTGCTGGTGGGGCGGCTGCGGCGCAAGTTGGAAGGTCCGTCGGGCTTCAAGCCGATTGATACGGTGCGCGGCCTGGGCTACTTGTTCAACGAGCGCTGCCGATGATTCGATCGCTGCGCCTGCGGCTGATGCTGGCGGCGACCACCCTGGCGGTGCTGTTCATGCTGGCGTTGCTGCCGGCCATGCAGGGGGCCTTCAGCCTGGCGCTGCAGGACTCCATCGAGCAGCGCCTGGCTTCCGATGTCACCACCCTGATTTCAGCGGCGCGAATTGAAAACAATCGCCTGCAGATGCCCGCGCAACTGCCGGACGAGCGCTTCAATCTCGCCGACAGTCGCTTGCTGGGCTACATCTATGACCGAGAGGGGCACCTGGTCTGGCGTTCCCGGGCCACCCAGGAAGAGAACATCAATTACCGGCCGCGGTACGACGGGCGCGGTAACGAGTTCGCCAGAATCCGTGAAGCCAATGGCCAGGAGTTCTTCGTCTACGACGTCGAGATCAAGTTGCTGGGGGGCAAGAACGCGGCCTTCAGTATCGTTGCATTGCAGCCGGTGCGTGAGTACCAGCAGACCCTGGAAGGGGTCAGGGAAAACCTCTATCTGGGCTTTGGTGCGGCGTTGCTGGTGCTCCTGGCATTGCTCTGGCTGGGGCTGACCTGGGGCTTGCAGGCCCTGCGGCGCTTGAGTCAGGAGCTGGACCAGATCGAGAGCGGTACCCGCCAAAGCCTCAGTGAGGAGCATCCGCGGGAGCTGTTGCGCCTGACCGGTTCCTTGAACCGTCTGCTGCAAAGCGAGCGCGAGCAGCGCAGTCGCTACCGGGACTCCCTGGATGATCTGGCCCACAGCCTGAAAACCCCGCTGACGGTGTTGCAAGGGGTCAGCGAGGACATGGCGCAGCGGCCTCAGGATCGGGAGCAGGCCTGGGTCCTGCAGACGCAGATCGAACGCATGAGCCAGCAGATCAGCTACCAGTTGCAGCGTGCCAGCTTGCGCAAGAGTGGCCTGGTGCGCCATCAGGTGCGTCTGCGACCGGTTCTGCAAAGCTTGTGCGACACCCTGGACAAGGTCTATCGCGACAAGCAGGTGCGCGTGTCCTTCGATTTGCCCGAGCGCTGCTATGTGCCGATCGAGCAGGGTGCCTTGCTGGAGTTGCTTGGCAACCTGCTGGAGAACGCCTACCGCCTGTGCCTGAGTTCGGTGCGCATCAGTGTGCGCGAGACTCTGGACGGTTCTGAGCTGTGTGTTGAGGACGATGGTCCTGGCGTGCCGCCGGATCAGCGGGCACGGATTCTCCAGCGTGGTGAGCGTCTTGATCGCCAGCATCCAGGGCAGGGCATAGGCCTGGCAGTGGTCAAGGACATCATCGAAAGTTACGGTGCACAGTTGACCCTGGGGGACTCTGCCCTGGGCGGTGCGGCCTTCAGGATTCACTTCCCGGCGCTGTAAAGGGCGCTTTCGCTACTGCTCCCGGGCGCGATAGGCGCCTGGGGTCAGGCCAGTCCATTTCTTGAATGCCCGATGAAAGGCCGAGGGTTCGGAAAAGCCCAGTTGCTCGGCGATCTGTTGCAATGACAGGTCGGCCCGCCCCAGGTGGTAGATGGCGATGTCGCGGCGCAGTTCATCCTTCAGCTCCTGAAAGCTCGAACCTTCTTCTCGTAGATGGCGGCGCAATGTCTGTGGGCTGACGTGCAGGTGCTGGGCAACGCTTTCCAGGTCGGGCCAGCGCTCCCGGTCACGGCTGAGCAGATGCCGCAACTGGCTGCTGAGGCTATCGCCCTGGTCCGGGCGTGACAAAAGGTCGGCGGGGGAGCGCTCGAGGAAGTGCTTGAGGGTACGTTCATCCTGTAACAGCGGCATGCCCAGGTAGCGACTGTGGAACAGCAGGCTGCTGTGTTCCTGGCTGAACAGCAGTGGGCAGGGGAACAGCAAATCGTATTCCGCGCCGTGTTCGGGTTTCGGGTAGCTGAAGCAGGCTTGCTCAAGACGTATGCGCTGGCCGATCAACCAGCTGCCCAGACGATGCCAGATCACCAGCAGGCTTTCGCTGAGAAAATGCTCTGGGTCCCATAGCTCAGAATCATCCAGGCTCAGGCGAGCCATATCCCCTTCACGCGTCAGACGAAGGCGCGGAGCTTGCGCAAACAAGCTATAAAATAATAAGCCGCGATTGAGCGCTTTTTCCAAGGTGCGGCAGTGGATCAGCGCGTGGCACATCATGGCAAAGGTTCCGCGTTTACTGGGGCCATGGCCGAAGCCCAGGTACTCATCGTCCAACGCCAGCCACAGTTGCTGCAGCAGACAGGTGAATTGCTCGGGGGCGATGCGTGCCTTGGGCTGGCTCAGGAGTTCGGGGCCAATGCCCAGCTGCTGCAGCAGCGGCCCGTAATCGTAGCCGCGACGACGTGCACCGCCTAAGGCGGCACGGGCAAAGTGGCTGGCGATGGTGCGTTCGCGCATGAAGGCTGGTCCGTCCATTGAGTGGCGGATGTTAGCCAGCCCCCCATGAGGGAACAAGGCGGATATCCGCCAAATTGTAGGACGAGACTCGGTAGATGGGCGGAAATCCGCCAGCTGCGCCGGGTGCAAGGGATGCAAAGATCGGCTCGACCCCTGATGTCTAAAGGCCTGTAGGGCTTTTTTACAAGGTGGCACGGGCTTTGCGATAGAGCCGGAAGATCTGCCAGCACGCAGCTCGACACAACAAATCCCTCCAGCGCAGGAGGGTTCGCACTTTAGGCACCGCATGCATCGACGGACGCTGCATACCGGGGCTCTTGAGGAACTTTGCAATGACGACTCGTCAGCCACTGTACAAATCCCTGTATTTCCAGGTGATCGTTGCCATCGCCATCGGCATCCTGCTCGGTCACTTCTATCCTCAGACCGGCGTGGCCCTCAAGCCCCTGGGTGATGGGTTCATCAAACTGATCAAGATGGTCATTGCGCCGATCATTTTCTGCACCGTGGTGAGTGGTATCGCCGGCATGCAGAACATGAAATCGGTGGGCAAGACTGGCGGCTACGCGCTGCTGTACTTCGAAATCGTCTCCACCATTGCCCTGCTGATCGGCCTGATCGTGGTCAACGTGGTGCAGCCGGGTGCAGGCATGCACATCGACGCCTCGACCCTGGATGCTTCGAAAGTCGCGGCCTATGTGACTGCGGGCAATGACCAGAGCATTGTCGGCTTCATCCTCAACGTGATCCCGTCGACCATCGTCGGTGCCTTCGCCAACGGCGACATCCTGCAAGTGCTGATGTTCTCGGTGATCTTCGGTTTCGCCCTGCATCGCCTGGGTGCCTACGGCAAGCCGGTGCTGGACTTCATCGACCGCTTCGCCCACGTGATGTTCAACATCATCAACATGATCATGAAGCTCGCGCCCCTGGGTGCGCTGGGTGCCATGGCCTTCACCATCGGTGCCTACGGCGTCGGCTCCCTGGTGCAACTGGGCCAGTTGATGATCTGCTTCTACATCACCTGCGTGGTGTTCGTGCTGGTGGTCCTGGGGGCCATCTGCCGCGCCCACGGCTTTAGCGTGATCAAGCTGATCCGCTACATCCGCGAAGAACTGCTGATCGTGCTGGGCACCTCGTCCTCGGAATCGGCCCTGCCACGCATGCTGATCAAGATGGAGCGCCTGGGTGCCAAGAAGTCGGTGGTCGGCCTGGTGATTCCTACCGGTTACTCCTTCAACCTGGACGGTACCTCGATCTACCTGACCATGGCCGCGGTGTTCATTGCCCAGGCAACTGATACCCACATGGACATCACTCACCAGATCACCCTGCTGCTAGTGCTGCTGCTGTCCTCCAAAGGCGCTGCGGGTGTCACCGGCAGTGGCTTCATCGTTCTGGCCGCTACCCTGTCGGCCGTGGGTCACCTGCCGGTGGCTGGTCTGGCGCTGATTCTGGGTATCGACCGCTTCATGTCCGAAGCCCGTGCCCTGACCAACCTGGTGGGCAATGCCGTGGCTACCCTGGTAGTCGCCAAGTGGGTCAAGGAGCTGGACGAAGACAAACTGCAGGTCGAGCTGGCGTCTGGTGGCCGTGCGATCACCGACACCCGTGAAACCGACGATCTGGGTGTGGCCGAAGGTCCGGCGCCGAGCATCAAGTAAGTCTTGCTGAATATAAGAAACCCGCTGCGGCGGGTTTTTTATTGCCTGGAGATTGAGCGCAACGGTCAGTCCGGCTGACCGTTGTGGTAATTGTTGCGCTGCTCGCGGCTGCCTACTCTGAGGCAGTCGATCAAGAGGAGAGGGCACATGCAAGGGCCGTTGGCGTCACTCAAGGTACTGGATTTCTCCACCCTGTTGCCGGGGCCGTTCGCCTCGCTGCTGCTGGCGGACATGGGGGCCGAGGTGCTGCGCATCGAGTCGCCGACTCGCATGGACCTGCTGCGGGTGCTACCGCCCCACGATCACGGCGTATCCGCCAGTCACGCCTATCTCAACCGCAATAAGCGCAGCCTGGCCCTGGACCTCAAGCGGCCTGAGGCGCTGGAGGTGATCCGGCAACTGCTGCAGGACCATGACATCGTTCTCGAACAGTTTCGCCCGGGCGTGATGGAGCGCCTGGGGTTGGGGTACGAGGCCTTGAAGGCGATCAATCCGCGGCTGATCTACGTCTCCATTACCGGCTATGGTCAGACCGGGCCCTACAAGGACCGCGCCGGCCACGACATCAACTACCTGGCCCTGGCCGGGCTCGCCAGCCAGACCGGGCGTCGCGACCAGGGCCCGTTGCCTCTGGGCATCCAGGCGGCGGATATCGCCGGGGGCTCGCTGCACGGCGTGATCGGTCTGCTGGCGGCGGTGATCGCCCGGCAGCACAGCGGGCAGGGCCAGCACCTGGATATCAGCATGACCGATTGCGTGTTCAGCCTGAACGCCATGGCCGGAGCCGGTTACCTGGCCTGCGGGGTTGAGCCGGGGATGGAGCAACAGGTGCTCAATGGTGGCAGCTTCTACGACTACTACCGCAGCCGGGATGGTCGTTGGCTATCGGTGGGCAGCCTGGAGCCGGTGTTCATGCAGCAGCTGTGTCAGGCCCTGGAGCGGCCGGAACTGGCAGCCCAGGGCTTGTCCCCCCTGCCCGAGCAGCAAAGGGCCCTCAAGCAGGCCTTGCAGATCGAGTTCGAGAAACACGACTTCGCCGAGCTTTGCCAGTTGTTCGCCGGGCTCGACGCTTGTGTCGAACCAGTGCTGAGCTTGGCCGAGGCGGTGGAGCATCCCCAATTGCAGGCCCGGCAACTGGTAAGCCAGGTCCCCCGGGAAGACGGTAGCCTCCAGGCACAGATGGCATGTCCGCTGAAGTTCTCCGAGGGTTTGCCCGAGCCGCGGCATATCGGCGCCAGGCTGGGCGCCCATTCCGATCAGGTGCTGGCGGAGCTTGGTTACAGCGCTGAGCGTATCGAGGAGCTGCGGCGCAACCAGATCATCGCGTAGGCGTCGGCTTGTCGGCGAAGCACGTTGGCGCCATCACTCGACCCTGGTTTCTCCGCTGTAGACCAGGGTGTGCCGACAGCGTCGACACAAGTAGCGACGCCCCTGAGCCACCAGCTTGTGGCGTTGCGCCGAAAACGGAAAATCGCTTTCGGCGCAGGGGCAGCGGTAGATGTAGCGGGTCACGCTGCGACGTTTGACGTCATAGGTGTGGCAACGATTGGGCGGCAGTTCATACACCCCGCGCATGATCAGTTGCCATTCCTCACCGTGGGGCTGAATGCGTTCGCCAAACAACTGATGGGCGATCAGGTGCGCGACTTCGTGGGCCACGGTCTGCTTGAGGAAGTCTTCGCTGTTTTCCCGGTACAGCTGCGGATTGAAGCGCAGCAGGTTTTCGTGCAAATGGGCGACCCCGGCTTTCTGGCCTCGTAATTTGAGGCTGACCACCGGGCGTTTGAAAGGACGTTTGAAAAAGGATTCAGCGAGTAGGAAACAGTCTTCGACGCGGGTATTGAGTTGCTCGGGCATGCTTAACGGCTCTCCAGAGTGGCTGAGTATGCCGCAAAGACCGGCGAATCCGAATCGTCCAGGCGCCGAATGGTCGTCGGATCGCGTCCATTAAGAAGGCCGCCTTGCGGCGGCCTGTGTTGGCAGATGGAGGATTATTATTGGTGCGGCGTCAGTTGGTGTACACGGGGCCGACGCCCAGGCCCCAGACAATCACGGTGAAGGCCATGATCGCTACCAGCACCACCAGTCCTACCGCCAGGACCGAGCTGGAAAACAGGAATCCCTCGTCCGACGGGATGTTCATGAAAGTCGGGAGCCCGACGTAGAGCAGGTACACCGTGTAGCAGATCGCCGCCGTGCCGATGATCATCCCCAGCCACATATGGGGATACAGCGCCGCCAGGCCGCCGACGAACAGCGGTGTCGCGGTGTAGGTGGCAAAAGCGACGCAGCGCGCCAGGCTCGGGCTGGCGTCATAGGTCCGGGCCATCCAGTGGATGAAGGCCCCCATCACCGCCACGCCGCCGAGCATGGCCAGGTACGACATGATGGTCATCCACAGGGCGCTTTCCATGGTCAGCATCACCGGCGCGCGGTTGCCGATGACCCAGCCGACCTGGGTGGTGCCGATAAAGGCCGAGATGGCGGGGATCGCTGCCAGAATCAGCGTGTGGGTCAGGTACATGTGGCTGATGCTTTCCTCTGCATCGCCACGGATGTCTCGCCATTCCTGATCGGGGTGGGTGAAGAGTCCTACGACATGATGAATCATGGTCAGTCACTCCTTTATTGTTGCCATCGCCCCCCAACGGAGCGCTTACAGCCAAGTGGCACAGTCAGTATAGGTCTATATATGCATGCGACCTTATGTCGCAGTATAGGGAGGAGTTTTCGTCAGATGTGCGCACCTTTAGAGCAAATCGCGCTGTAAAACCCCAGGGTAATCGCGGGTGTGTCTGTCACCGCAGCCCCGGAGAGCGCTGCGTTGCGACGCTTTCAAGGGACCGGGGTTTTTGCGTAAAATGTCCGGCTTTTCGTCACATACCTCGCGGATTCCAAGCGCCATGGGCACTCTTACGGTCAACCAGAACAAACTGCAGAAACGCCTTCGCCGACAGGCGGGCGAAGCGGTCGCCGACTTCAACATGATCGAAGAGGGCGACAAGGTCATGGTCTGCCTGTCCGGCGGCAAGGACAGCTACACCATGCTCGACGTGCTGTTGCACCTGCAGAAGGTGGCGCCGATCAAGTTCGAGATCGTCGCGGTGAACATGGACCAGAAGCAACCCGGTTTCCCCGAGCATGTACTGCCGGCCTACCTCAAGGAGTTGGGGATCGAGTACCACATCGTCGAGAAGGACACTTACTCGGTGGTCAAGGAACTGATACCGGAAGGCAAGACCACCTGCTCACTGTGCTCGCGCCTGCGTCGTGGCACCCTGTACACCTTCGCTGATGAGATTGGTGCCACCAAGATGGCCCTCGGTCACCATCGTGACGACATCGTCGAGACCTTCTTCCTCAACATGTTCTACAACGGTTCGCTCAAGGCCATGCCGCCCAAGCTGCTGGCCGATGACGGGCGCAATGTGGTGATCCGCCCGCTGGCCTACTGCAGCGAGAAGGACATTCAGGCCTACTCCGACCTCAAGCAATTCCCGATCATTCCCTGCAATCTCTGCGGTTCCCAGGAGAACCTGCAACGTCAGGTGGTCAAGGAAATGCTCCAGGAGTGGGAGCGCAAGAGCCCGGGGCGTACTGAAAGCATTTTCCGCGGCCTGCAGAACGTGATCCCTTCGCAACTGGCGGATCGCAATCTGTTCGACTTCACCAACCTGCGCATCGACGACAGCGCCACGCCGCGTTTCGTCAATGTGGTGAATCTCTGATCCGTTCTCGCTGAGCTTCCATCTCCATGCCGGTTGCTATCCGGCGTGGCGAGGCGCTTCAGGCCCCGGGGGCCTGCGGAATGAAGGCGACACTGCCCTCGGATTTTTTTTTCGCCAGCCGCTCACCGTTGGTCGGCAGTGTGCGGATCAGTTGATGATCCTTGCCCAAGTAGCTGAGCATCGACGGTTCGTTCTGACTCTGTCGCACCAGGATCAGAGTGCGTTGGGGGTCCCAATGCTGGCCGCTGGTCTTGTCCAGCCAGGCCATGAAGTCCGCGCTGGTGCCGGAACGAGGGAAGTCCTGGGTTTCGGCGACGTAATAGAAGGGCGCTCCCTGATTCTGCAGGTACAGCGGCACTTTGTTATCCACCTCGACCATCACCATCCGCCATTGATTCCAGGGGGCAATCCGGCTTGCCTCGGCCCTGACCTGCGTGCCGAACTGGATGACACCGCCTCCGCCATTGCTCCAGGGATAGGCCACCCCCAGCACCAGCAGCAGGACCAGCGCTGCGCTGGCAAAGCCTATGGTCCAGTTGCGTTCGCTGTGCTTGCCGCTGGCGCGTCGTTGTAGCAGGTGGCGGTTCAGCCACCAGCCTCCTAATAGTTGGGCGAAGGGCACCAGAGGCAGGACGTAATAGCTGCGCCGACTGCCGCTGGCAGTGAAAAACAGAAACAACAAGCCCAGAGCCCAGACCAGCCAGCGCTCATTGGGTTGTAGCTGGCGCCAGTGACGCGCCGCTACCCAGAGGGCGAGTACCCAGCAGGGTGCCCAGGGCAAGGTGTAGGCCGGCAGGTAGATCAGGTAGGTATAGATCGGCCCGACATGGTCGAAAGGGTCGAAGAAACGCTGCACATTTTCCCGGAACACCAAGCTCAGCCCGCTTTCACCGTAGGTCGGGGCGCCATACAGGTGCGAGAGCACGAACGGCACCATGTACAGCAGGGCAGCCATCAGCAACGCCAGGCACAGGCGTGGATTGAGGTGACGCTTCCAGCGTCCCTGGCTCAGCAGGTGTGGCAGCAGGATGAGCCCCGGCAGGACGAAACCGATCAATCCCTTGAGCAGTGAAGTCGCCGCCAACAGCAGGAAGAACAGGCAATAGCGACTCAGGCGGGTATCTTCGGGTCCTCGCCAGTACCACCACACCGCTGCCAGCACTCCACACACGGTGAGAATGTCCGCGGTGGCCACCCGTGCCCAGAATGCAAAGTAGAAGGTGGTGGCCAGCATCCAGCCGGCGATCAGCCCGGTGCCCTTGTGAAACAGTTGCTCGCCAAGCAGGTACACCAGCCAGATGCTCAGCCATCCGGCGAGCACCGAGGACAGCCGCAGCGACCAGTGCCCCAGGCCTCCGGTCAGCCAGGCGCTGGCGGTGATCAGCCAGTAGGACGGCAGGGGTTTGTCGTAATAGGGGGCGCCCTTGAGATAGGGGTCGAAGTAGTCGCCACTCTGCAGCATCTGCAAGGCAATGTTGGCCCAGCGGGTTTCCGCCCCCCACAGCTCACGGGAGCCCAGGCCGAGGAGCAGGATCAGGGCGCTGACGCCCAGAAGCAGGGCCAGGGCCTTGCGTTCGCTGTTGCAGCTTTTCATGGGCGGATTTCTGCAGGCTGTATGTGGGAGGAAGGTGCAAGAAGCGCCAGCGCCGACGGTGGTCGACGCTGACGCTCTCAGGCAGGTGTCAAGGCAGGCAGGTCAGGGTTGAGCGGCCGGTAGGATCAGGATCAGCATGTTGCCTTGTTCGTAGCGCTTGCCCCCCGGTGGAAGCAGGGCGACTTCTTCGTTCTCCAGTACGTCCTTGACCCGCATTACCACACCCACCGATCCCTGTTTTCGCGCGTCACTGACCCATTGGCCGACGTCGGCCATGCTGACCTTGCGCTGGGCCGACTCAGGATAGGCCAGACCGTATTTCAATTCGCCCTCGGTGTTGTACAGCGCCACGTCCGAGCGCTGCAGGCGCCAGGCCAGCGCTGAGGCAGCCCCCAGGTCGTTGCTCAGCAGGCGGTCGGTCTGCTTGAGTTCCGCAAGGTGCTCCTTGATGAACTGGTCCGGCATCTTGTTGTGCACGATCAAGCCGGGCATTCCCGCAGGCAGCAGCGCCACCAGCAGCCAGATGCCCAGTGCCGGTGCTGCCCAGTAGTTGAGCGGCCGGGAGGCCGGCAGCAGGTTGGCGATGATCCAGCCCATGAGCATGATGAACACCAGGGACAGGCTGAGCATTTCGTCGTGGCCGTACACCGGCCGCGTGATCTGGATCACCACCAGCGCTACCAGTGCAGCGACGCCGATCAGCAGGTTGAGCAGGCTGTTGAGGCGAACAGTCCGGGTCTTGCCTGCGCTGATCCACTGGATCAGTGCGTGGCCCATGAGCACGGCCAAGGGCAGCAGGCAGGGCATGATGTAGGTCGGCAGCTTGCCGCGGCTCAGGCTGAAGAACGCCAACGGCAGCAGCAACCACAGCAGCAGGTAACCGGTGGCCGCCTGGTGCTTGTCCTTCCAGGCCTGAATCAGAGTGCCGGGCAGCAAGGCGGCCCAGGGCAGGCTCGAGACCACCAGCAGCGGCAGGTAGAACCACCAGGGGCGAGTGTGCTGGGCATTCTCGGCGGCAAAGCGACGGATATGTTCATGCCAGAAGAAAAACCGCCAGAAATCGGGTTCATGGGCATGGATGCTCAACACCCAGGGCAGGCTGATGGCAATCGCCACCAGCACCGCCACCAGGCCATAACGCAGTAACTCGCCGAAGCGTCGTTGCCAGAGCATGTAGGGCAGGGCGATCAGCACTGGCAGCAACCAGGCCAGGAACCCCTTGGTCATGAAGCCCATGCCGCAGGCGGCGCCCAAGGTGCCCCAAGCCAGCAACCGGCCGCGCAGGGTCTGGCTGCCCAGGGCGAACCAGAGCGCCACCAGGCTGAGGTTGACCCACAAGGTGAACTGGGGATCGAGATTGGAGTACCCGGCTTGCCCGGCGATCAGGCCGAAGCTCATATAAAGCAGGGCAGCGGCAAAACTCTTGCGCGGGTCGCTCCAGATCCGGCGAGTGATCAGGTAAGCCAGCAGTACGCTGAGGCCGGTGCTCAGGGCCGAGGCAACACGTACCCCGAACAGGTTGTCACCGAACACTGCCTGGCCGATGGCGATCATCCAGTAGCCGGCAATGGGTTTTTCGAAGTAGCGGATGCCCATGAAGTGCGGAGACACCCAATCCCCGCTGAGCAGCATCTCCTGGCTGATCTGTGCGTAGCGGGTTTCATCCGGAATCCAAAGGCCGTGGCTGGTCAGTGGCAGCAGGTAGAACAGTGCGAAGGCCAGCAGCAAGAAGGGTATTGCCCAGCGTTGGATGCCGCTGGTTGCACTCCCGCCCAGGGTATAGCCGGAAGGCGTGGTGCTTGTTCCATAAGCTTGGGGCGGTAAAGTGCGCTGCATTTGTGTCCTCTAAGTCATTTGTCGAAAGCGGTGGCTTGTTACGTTCATTAGGTATCACTGATGAACGGTAAATTGTTGTCGAATACTCAGGTTTCTCAAGTCTTAAAAAAAATATACTTGGCTGCGCCTGTTTGATGGGGCTTCTTGTAAGTGAGAGGGGCGCTCTCTTAGTGCAAGGACTTATAAGGTCAAATAGTTAGCGAGAGAGTGTGTCTACTTCCCGAGTAAAGTCTGTTGAGATGTTGTTAAAAATAGTTACAGCTTATTCGATAAGGTGCTCAAGAGTTTTTCGCCAGCTTGCGGCATTGATAATGCCCATTACTTCCATGGTTCCGTCCACGTTCAGGGTGACAAATAGCGAGCTGGCGTACTTGCTGGCCAGTGCATGTTCAAAGCCCAACTGGCTTTCCAGGTCGCTGATGCAATCGCTGTGGGTAATCAGGATCAGGTTGCGCTTGAACAACTTGTGCGCCTTGATCTGTTCTTCGAAGTGTTCGCCGCAGTTGCTCAGCCAGTCCTGGGTCTGCACCGGCCGGTTGAACATGAACTCCGAAGTTTGCCGGGTTCGGGTTGCCGGGCTGCTGATGACATCGGTAGAGGCCATGCCCAGGGTGCGGAACGCCCGGCCCAGGTCGCTTGCTATGCGGCTTCCGGATAGGGTGATGCCGTCAACAGGCCCCAGGCAGGGATTGGCGGAGCGGTCGCAGCGCTCGGCATGCCGCACCAGGGCAATTACCTCGCCGCTTTGCCAGTGGCGATAGAAGCCGGCTTGCTGCATCTGGTTGTCGACACCCAGGTCCAGTGGCGTGGCTGGCCACAGGACAAAGCCGCAGACGAGAGTTACCAGGGCTGCCCCACAGGCGCCAGCCAAGATTCGCAAGCTGCGGATTGTCTTGCCGCCAGTACCGGATTCAGCCGTATTGACCACGTCGTTTACCTGATTAGGTTGTTGCCAGGTGTTCTGAAAAGAACGGCATGCGCTCACCGGCATCCTCGCCGCAACTGGGGCCAATTTAGGTCGGGCCAAGTGGGCGGAGAGTGAAAGCAATGTGAAAAAAACGAATGTATGGCGGCAGTTCTTTTAAACCTGACAGCCTTTGTTCAGGTTGTTGGCCTGATCAGTGCTTTGTTGTCAGGCCATGCCCGTCTATTGGCCAGCAGAGTGTGGCTACAGAAACCGTCTATCTATCGTTCTTATCGTTGTGGCAAGTGCGCAGCGAACTTTATCCGATAAAAAACAGCGGAAGAAAAAACCCGCGTTTAGTTCAGCTTATTGTCAGCTTGAGATGGAGGCGCTTGAGAGCGGGGTGTTCCTCTGCCCGTTGTACCGGGCAGAGAGCCACGTTGATGAAAGGGGGGGATCAGTGATTGACGGTGTAGGCCAGCATCGCTGACAGCTGGCACAGTGGTCGGCCACTTTCCTGCTGCCACTGGTTGAACACTTCCTGGACCAGGGCCTGGTCACGCTTGCTGCTGGGCACCTTGTCGACAATGTTCTGGGCGTTGAGTGCCGCCACGACGTCCCAAGTGGGGATGAACGTGTCCTTGCCCACCATGCGCAAGAAGCGCGGGGCGGAAAGCCCTCCCATCTGGTTGCCATGCTTGGCCAGGTATTGCCATAGCCCCGTGATGTCCTGAACTGGCCAGTCGGCAATGAAGGCGCCGAAACTGCCGTGCTGTTTTTCCACATCGAGGATCATCTGGGCATTGCGCGGCACACTCTTGAGTTTGCCCAGATGGCGAATGATCCGCGTGTCCTGCATCAGTCGCTCCAGATGCTCGGCGCCCATGAGCACCACTTTGTCCGGATCGAAGCCAAAGAACACTTGTTCGAACGCCGGCCATTTGGCATCTACCAGGCTGTGCTTCAACCCGGCGCGAAAGACTCGCAAGGCCAGGGTCGACAAGTAGCGATCAGCGCTCAACGAGCGCAGGTAGTCGTGGCTCGCCGGCGTCGGCAGCTGGGCTTCGAGGGCTGCGGCGGAGCCAAAGCGATTAAGACAATATTCGTTCAACCATTTGTAATCGTGCATGCCTGCTCCGGGTTGGTTCGGGAGTATCGGTCAAAAAGTCTGCTGACCAAGGTGGGGGCGCCGAAACGGCGATGCAAGCTCCCCGGGCGATGTCATGCCCGGGGGAACCAGAGGGCTGCGGGGCGTCAGGCCGGATCGGCACCTTCGCCGGCGAGCCGGCGATTGAGCTGGAAGCGCCAGCGTACGTAGAGCAGTGCCGAGGTGAACACCGCCAGGCTGGCGAACATTTCCAGCAGGCCGAACAGCTGACGATTCGGGTCGTAGGCCGCCAGTGCCCCCTTGATGAAGTACAGGTTGACCACAAAGCACATCCACGAGTGCCCGCGGGCACTGCCGCTGAGCATGCCCGGTGCCATCAGCAACAGGGGCACCAGTTCGATCAGCAGGATCACCCAGGGCCGGGCGCCGTGGAGGTCGGCTACCAGCAGGTAGTAAACGCAGAGCAGGCCTACCAGGCCGAAAAAACAGATCAGGCTGAGGATCCGGGCTATCCGGACCCGAGGTTCCAGCCACTCCACTGCAGGCAGGATCTTCGGCTTCTTAGCCACGGCCGTTCTCCAATTGCTGAGCGGTTTTCGCCAGGCGCAGGCCCAAGGCCCGGCACAGGGCAATTTCATGCTCGTCCAGCGGGCTCTTGCCGTCCGCCCCGGCATGATGGCTTGCGCCATAGGGGGTGCCACCGCCGCGGGTTTCCAGCAACGCTGACTCGCTGTAGGGCAGGCCGGTGATCAACATGCCGTGATGCAACAGCGGCAGCATCATCGACAGCAGGGTGGCTTCCTGGCCGCCATGCAGGCTGGCGGTGGAGGTGAAGACGCCGGCGGGCTTGCCCACCAGGGCACCGGTCAGCCAGAGGTTGCTGGTGCCGTCGAGAAAGTACTTTAGCGGGGCTGCCATGTTACCGAAGCGGGTCGGGCTGCCCAGGGCCAGGCCCGAGCAGTGCTTCAGGTCGTCGAGACTGGCATACAGCGCTCCGCTTTCGGGAATGCTCGGTGCCACGGCTTCGCACTCGGTGGAAATTCCCGGGACAGTGCGCAGGCGCGCTTCCAGGCCGGCCTGTTCGACACCTCGGGCGATCTGGCGGGCCATCTCGTTGGTCGAACCGTTGCGGCTGTAATACAGGATCAGGATGTACGGCGCGCTCAAGGCAGAATCTCCAGCACATTTTCCGGTGGGCGCCCGATGATGGCCTTGTCGGCGGTTTCGAGAATCGGCCGTTCCATGAGTTTCGGGTGCTGGGCGATGGCAGCGATCAGTCGTTCTTCGCTGAGGCTGGTGTCCGCCAGGTTGAGGTCTTTGTACTCATCCTCGCCGGTGCGCAACAGCTGGCGCGCGCTGATGCCCAGCTTGCCCAGCAGGCGGTGCAACTGGACGGCGTCCAGTGGGGTTTCCAGGTAGCGGACCACGGTCGGCGCCAGGCCGCGTTGTTCCAGAAGTTCCAGCGCACCGCGGGATTTCGAGCAGCGCGGGTTGTGATAAAGCGTCAGATCGGTCATGTGCGGGTCGCATCTTGCGTAAGGTGGCGGCTATTCTACCCGCGCGACAGGCTCTCCTGAACCTTGGGAGTCGATAGGTCGCATCGGCCCTGGGTCGGCAGTTATTTTTCAAGACACCTTTCAAGACAGGAAACAGCGCATGGCAAGGCAATTGGCGGCAGCATTGGCGATCATTACAACCCTGCTGCTGGGCGGCTGTGGCAATGACTACGGGGTCGACCAATACGGCCAGAAAGTCGCCGCCGAGCGCATCGACAAGCAATGGCTGGTGCTCAACTACTGGGCGGAGTGGTGCGGGCCTTGTCGCACTGAAGTGCCCGAGTTGAATGCCCTGAACGAGCAGCTCAAAGGGCAGTCGGCCACTGTACTGGGGGTCAATTTTGACAATGTACAGGGTGAGGAACTCAAGAGCGCCAGCGAGAAACTGGGGATCAAGTTCACGGTGCTGGCGCAGAATCCTGAGCAACTCTTCGATTTGCCACGCAGCGAGGCGCTGCCGGTGACCTACATCATCGACGACAAGGGCAAGGTACGTGAGCAACTGCTGGGTGAGCAGACCGCAGCGGGCGTATTGGCAAAACTGCAGGCTCTACGCGGTCATTGATGGGGTAATGATGCCTGCAGCCGCTGATAGTGTCGGCGGCCGCAGGAATTGGGGGCAATCTGTCCCGGGTCGGATCAGCCTTCTTCCAGCCACCAGCGCAGCGGCTTGCCTTCGGCAGGCCAGAAGCGTACTTGCTCGATCGGCGAAACATCCCAGCGCTCTACGCTTTCCAAGGCCTGGAGGAAGCGCCGTTCCTGCTCCATCAATGCTGGAGCACAGAGTTTGCGGGTGCTGCCGACCTTGCCGAAACTGAGCTTTTCGCCGTCCAGTGTGTAAGGCGCGAACCAGTGGTTGCAGCCACCATTGCCATAGGCGCGGCCGTCTTCACCCAAGGTGATGGTCAGGTGGCTGTAGTCGATCAGTGGCCGCTCGCCAATCCATTCCAGGACGTAACTGCGATCCTGCTGCAGCTTCAGCGGCTCGGCGGCGCAGCCCATCAGGCCGGCCCCCAGTGCCGCAGTCAGCGCCAGGCGTTTCATTGGCCGGCCTGCTGGCATTTCGGGCAGAGGTGACGTTCGCCCTCACTGGCCCAGCCCAGCTCGGCAATTCGTGCGCTGGCGGCAGGTTTCTGAGCCTTGGTGCCGAGCTTGGCATCCACTGCAAACTCGAAGTTCAGCTCTGCTGCGCAGCTGTCGCAGTTGACTTGCCATTGATGAATCGCCAGTTCGCCGAATACCGGGCCACGGGCCACGGCGACCCATTGGCCGACCGGATTGATCAGGTGGCGGACTGTGTCCACTGTCAGGCGCATGGACAGGTCCTTGCTGCCCTTGAGCGTGACCAGCAGCACGTCGTCGGTACGGATCGAACCACCGTTGCCGGTGACTTGATAGCGACCCGGTACCAGGGCGCGACATTCGATCAGGGTGTGTTGCGGGTTCATCAGGTTGTAGCGGAAATCGTGTTCGACCATGGGTCCTCCAAATCTGCCGCGTATGCTAGCACGGGCCCCTGCGCCGCAGGTTGCGGGCAGGCGACCTTCGATCAGGCCGTGGCCGGGATTTCAGCCATGGACCTGATTCTGCGGCTGGCCCGCAGCCCAGCTGGCAATGTTGTGCAAGGTGGTGTCGGCGATGGCCGCCAGAGCCTCGTGGGTCAGGAAGGCCTGGTGCGCGGTGACTATCACATTGGGGAAGGTCAGCAGCCGGGCCAGCACGTCATCCTGCAAGGGCAGGTCGGAACGGTCCTCGAAGAACAACTGGGCTTCCTCTTCATAGACGTCCAGGCCCAGATAGCCCAGTTGACCGCTCTTCAGTGCTTCGATCAACGCCGGTGTATCCACCAGTCCACCACGCCCGGTATTGATCAGCATTGCCCCGGGCTGCATGTGCGCCAGGCTGTCCTGGTTGATCAGGTAGCGACTGTCGTCGGTGAGGGGGCAGTGCAGGCTGATGATCTGCGCCTGGGCCAGTAGCTCCGACAGGCTCAGGAAGCGGGCCCCCAGGGCCTCGACGGCAGGATTGGGGAAGGGGTCGTAAGCCAGCAACTGGCAGCCGAAGCCGGCCATGATGCGAGCGAAGGTGGCGCCGATC
The DNA here is from genome assembly GCF_058744285.1 of Pseudomonas sp. E1BtOHC1. NCBI lineage: Bacteria > Pseudomonadati > Pseudomonadota > Gammaproteobacteria > Pseudomonadales > Pseudomonadaceae > Pseudomonas > Pseudomonas sp. E1BtOHC1. The sequence continues at coordinate 6,060,191 of NZ_CP196023.1, read as the reverse complement.
TGTCCGGTGCCGACAATGCCCACGGTCTTGCCCACCAGATCGAAGCCGGTCAGGCCATGAAGGGTGAAATCGCCTTCACGGGTGCGATTGTAGGCTCGATGCAGGCGTCGGTTCAGCGCCAGGATCAGGGCCACCGCATGTTCCGCCACGGCATGGGGCGAGTAGGCCGGAACTCGGACCACATCCAGGCCCAGGCGCTTGGCGGCAGGCAGGTCGACATGGTTGTAGCCGGCTGAACGCAGGGCGATCAGCCGGGTACCGCCGGCGGCCAGCTGCTCCAGCACTGGGGCGCTCAGGTCGTCGTTGATAAAGGCGCAGACCACTTCATGGCGCTCGGCCAGGGCCGCGGTGTCCAGGCTCAGGCGGGCGGCCTGGAATTGCAGTTCGATACCCGTGGGCAAGTGGGCGCCGAGAAAACTTTCACGGTCGTAGTTCTGGCTGCTGAAAAGAATCGTACGCATGCTTGCATCCTTGGTCGGGGCGCCCAGCATGCAGGCCAGGCGCCGGGCAGGTCTTGCCCTGGATCAGGCGTTGATCCGCGCTTCGACGGCGAGACGTCCGATGGCGTGGTCCAGTTCATCCAGAGCGGCAAAGGCTTTGACGTCTTCCTGCTTGAGCAGGGTTTCGCTGCGCTGGCAGGCCGCGCGCAACTGTGGCACTCCGCAATATCGGGTGGCACCGTGCAGGCGGTGGACGCGTTCGATCAGGGCACTGTGGTCATTGGCTGCGCGAGCGGCGTTGATCGCCTCGCGATCGGCCTCCAGGGACGCCAGCAACATGGCCAGCATATCCGCCGCCAGATCAGCCTTGCCGGCCGCCAGGCGCAGGCCTTCGTCCTGATCCAGCACTTGCAGCTCCAGGCTCAGTTCCGAGCGTTCATTGGCCCGTTCCGGACCCTGATTGCGCAAGGCCAGTCCGGTCCACTTCAGTACCACTTGGGCCAGTTGCCGCTCACTGATGGGCTTGGTCAGGTAATCGTCCATGCCGCTTTGCAGCAGGGCGCGCTTTTCGTTGGCCATGGCATGGGCGGTCAGGGCCACGATGGGCAGTGGCGTGCCATGGCGCTCGCTTTCCCATTGGCGGATCGCCTCGGTACTTTGTCGGCCGTCCATGCCCGGCATCTGCACGTCCATCATCACCAGATCGAACGGTTCGTTCTGGATCGCGTTCAGCGCTGCGTAACCGTTGTCCACTGCCAGCACCTTGGCGCCCATGTCCTCCAGCAAGGTCTGGATCAGCAGCAGGTTGGCCGGGTTGTCGTCGACACACAGGACCCGCGGAGCGCGGCTGGAGAGGCTTTCCTCCGGCTCGCTGCGGGCCCGGCGCGGGGTGACCAGATCGGACAGGGCACGACGCAGTTTGCGGGTGCAGGCCGGCTTGGCCTGCAACTGGCTGTGGGGGTTGGGCACCGACAGGTGAAACAGCGTCTGTTCGGTGGTCGGGCACAGCACCAGGACTTTGCAGCCCAGGTGCTCCAGGTCCCAGATGTGCTGGCTCAGGCGCTCGGGAGACATGTCGTTGGTGGTGATGCCGAGCACCGCCAGGTCAATGGCCTGGTCGCTTTGATGCACGCCGGTAATGCCGTTGGTCAGGGCTTCCAGGGTGTTGAACGGGGTCACTTCCAGGCCGCAGTCTTCCAGTTGGTGCTGCAGGGCCTGGCGGGCCAGTTCGTGATTCTCCAGTACCGCTACGCGTCGCCCCAGCAATGGGGGACCAGGCAGGTCCTCGGCGTCGTCGCGGGTTTTCGGCAGGTTCAGGCTGATCCAGAATTCCGAGCCTTCGCCCGGAGTGCTGTCGACGCCGATTTCGCCGCCCATCTGTTCGATCAGGCGCTTGGAGATCACCAGCCCCAACCCGGTGCCACCGGGTTGCCGCGACAGCGAGTTGTCGGCCTGGCTGAAGGCTTGGAACAGAGCGCGAACATCCTGGTTCGACAGGCCAATGCCGGTGTCTTGAATGCTGATGCGCAGTTGCACGCTGTCTTCGTGTTCTTCTTCCAGCATCGCCCGGGCGACGATGGTGCCTTCGCGGGTGAACTTGATGGCGTTGCTCACCAGATTGGTGAGGATCTGCTTGAGCCGCAGCGGATCACCCACCAGGGACAAAGGCGTATCCCGATAGACCAGGCTCACCAGTTCCAGCTGCTTGGCGTGGGCTGCTGGCGCGAGGATGGTCAAGGTGTCCTGCAGCAAGTCCCGCAGGTTGAACGGAATGCTGTCGAGCACCAGTTTGCCCGCTTCGATTTTCGAGAAGTCGAGGATTTCGTTGATGATCCCCAGCAGGCTGTCGGCGGACTTTTCGATGGTACCCAGGTAGTCCAGCTGGCGCGGTGTCAGCTCACTTTTCTGCAGCAGGTGGGTGAAGCCGAGAATACCGTTGAGGGGCGTGCGGATCTCATGGCTCATGTTGGCCAGGAATTCCGACTTGATACGGCTGGCCTCCAGGGCCTCTTTGCGTGCCAGATCCAGCTCGATGTTCTGGATCTCGATGGTTTCCAGGTTCTGGCGCACGTCTTCGGTGGCCTGATCGATGCTGTGTTGCAATTCTTCCTGAGCATTTTGCAGGGTGCTGGCCATGCGATTGATACCCGAAGCCAGCTCATCCAGCTCCTGGCTGCCCAGGGGCGGCAGCCGGGTTTCCAGGTTGCCGTCCTTGAGTTGCGCCACGGCCTGCTTGATCTGAGTCAGTGGGTTGTTGATGGTCCGTCCCATGCGCACCGCCAGCAGGGCAGTACCGGCCAGGCCAGCGGCGATCAACAGCAGGCTGGCGAACAGGCTGCGGTAACCGCGCAACAGCATGCCGCTATGGGACAGCTCCAGTTCCACCCAGCCCAGCAAGCGGTCTGATTCATCGGGGATCAGATCACCGGCCAGATTGCGGTGGCGGCCGAACACCGGCAGTTGGTAGCGGGTCGCGTCACTACCACTGCGCTGCATCATGTGGGTGCTGTTACCGCTGGGCGGTGGATTGAGCATGCTGGGGCCGGCGTGGGCCATGAGCGTGCGATCGGGGGCAAGGAATGACACCGCGCGCACGTCCTGCTGTTCCAGGGCTTGGGTGGCGATGCGTTCGAGCATCGGCGAGTTGCGGTTGCCCATTGCCGGTGCCACCAGGGAAGCCAGCTGTTCGGCGATCATTTCGCCGCGTTGCAGCAGTTGGGTCTGCAGGTCGGAGAGCTGCATCCAGGTGAAATAGCCGCCCAGTACCAAAGCCATCAGGCTGGTGGGCAGCAAGGTCAGCAACAGTACGCGGCCTTTGATTCCCAGTTTCTTGAGCACGCAACTCTCCTGCTTCCACGCTGTTTTGAAAGGTCGACGGGCACGTCCGTGATGCGCCACCTGCGCAGTGTAACGATTTGCTGGAGGCTGATCTTGGCAAATTGCAGACGGTTAGCCGACAGCCGGAGGGTGGATCGAGGGGCTACGACCAAGGCGCTGGTTGCCGCGATCCGGGCAATCTTGAATAATTGCCCAACTGAGAATGACTTGCAGAAGCTAATGACTCCCGTAGCTGTTGAGCCTCCCCGTATCCTGGCAATTGAAGACGACCCGGTGCTCGGTGCCTATGTGCATGAGCAGCTGGGGCGCTGCGGCTTTGCCGTGACCTGGTGCCAGAACGGCCAGGAAGGTTTGGGCATCGCGCGTCGGCAAGCCTTTGATGTGGTGTTGATGGACATCCTGCTGCCGGGCATCGACGGCCTGGCGGTGCTGACCCACTTTCGCCAGAGTCACTCCACGCCAGTGCTGCTGATGTCGGCCCTGGGAGCAGAGGCCGATCGCATCAGTGGATTCCGCCTGGGTGCCGACGACTATTTGCCCAAGCCCTTCAGCATGGCCGAGTTGCGGGTACGCATCGAAGCCATCCTGCGGCGAGTGGCCCTGGATCAGCGGCCGACACCGCCGAAACTCAGCAGCAGCATCCAGAGCCTGCGTTTTGATGACGAGCTGTGTGACGTGTTTTTTGCCGAGCGCTGGGCGGGTCTGACCCGTAGCGAATACCGCCTGCTGGAAACCCTGCACCGCAACGTCGATGAGGTGCTGAGCAAGGCCTTCCTTTATCAACATGTGCTGCAACGCGGGTACGCGGCCCATGATCGCAGCCTGGACATGCATGTCAGTCAGATACGCCGCAAGCTCAAGGCGCTGGGCTACAGCGAGCGTGAAGTGCGCACGGTGTGGGGCAAGGGCTATGTGCTGAGTGCCTTCGATGAGCTGGTCTGATCTGCCGGGTCGGCACTCGCTGTTCTGGAAGCTGGCCTGCCTGCTGGTGGCGTTCTGTCTGTTGATGATCTGGCTGAGCTGGTCCTGGGGGCGTTATGTGGAGCAGAAGAACCTGTACCTCGCCGATGAAGCCCGGGCCACCTTGCGCAATTACGCACAGGAAGCGGAACAGGCCTGGAAGGTTGGCCAGCAAGCCGGTGTCGATGCCTGGATCCAGGAGATGGCCGGCCGTGAGAGCACTTGGGTCGGCGTCATCGGCAGCGATCTGCAAGCCCTGAGCAGCTACCCGTTGACACCGGCCGAGGCTCAGCGCCTGACATTCCTGCGAGGGGCGGATTGGCCAGTGAGCCGGCACAGCCGTGGGTTGCCCTGGCTGAAAATTCCGTTCCCCGATGATCCGTCCCTCGGCAGCCTGGTCATCGAGCTGCCACAGCGCTTCATGCCCGGGCGATACCGGGTGTTCTGGCGCGTGATCACCAATGGCGTGATCCCCGGACTGTTCACGCTGCTGCTGTGTGTGGGTCTGTACCGTTTGTTGGTGGTGCCGCTCAATCAGCTGCGAGAGCAGGCCAATGCCTGGCGTGCGGAGCAGTTGAATGTGCGGCTATCCACCCAGACCACTGAGCGCAAGGACGAGTTGGGGGAATTGGGACGATCGTTCGATCAGATGTCCGAGCGGCTGCAAAGCACCGTGGCTGTTCAGCAGCAGTTGCTGCGGGACCTGTCCCACGAGTTGCGCACTCCCTTGAGTCGCCTGCGGGTGGCTTGCGACAGCGAGCAAAACCTGGGGGCATTGCGTGAACGCCTGTCTCGGGAAGTCGACGGTATGCAGCGCCTGGTGGAGGACAGCCTGCAATTGGCCTGGCTGGACACTGAGCGGGCGCCGCTGCCTGAGGAACAGATTCAGGTCCAGGCCTTGTGGGAGATGCTCAGCGAGAACGCCTGCTTTGAAAGCGGCTGGTCCCCAGCGCAATTGCGCTGTGACCTACCGGCTGATTGCTGGGTGCGCGGGCATCTCAATACCCTGGCCCAGGCCCTGGAAAACATCTTGCGCAACGCCATCCGACATTCACCGCCCGGGGCTCTGGTCATCCTCGATGGTCGACGTGACGCTGAGTATTGGCATTTGTGGCTGGACGACCAGGGACCCGGTGTGGCCGAAGAGGATCTGGAACGGATCTTCGCGCCTTTTATCCGGCTGGACGGATCGCGACCGGGGGATGGGGGGTTCGGTCTCGGCCTGAGCATTGCGCGCAATGCGGTGGGGCGCCAGGGAGGTCGGCTGTGGGCGCAAAACACGGCCCATGGCCTGCGTATTCATATGCAGTTGCTGGCGGCCTGAACCGGCCCTGCGCCGCCTTATATCAATAAGCCATAAGTCCCGCACTTTGCGTGATATGGCGCTTGGGCGTTTGCCGGTATGATAGGCGCCCCCGCAGTCTGGATTGCGAATACGCCATGACCTTGCAGTACCCAACCATCGCCGATTGCGTCGGCAACACCCCGCTGGTTCGTTTGCAGCGCCTGCCCGGCGCCACCAGCAATACCCTGCTGCTCAAGCTCGAGGGCAATAACCCGGCGGGTTCGGTCAAGGACCGTCCGGCACTGTCGATGATCACCCGCGCCGAGTTGCGTGGGCAGATCCAGGCCGGGGATACCCTGATCGAAGCGACCTCGGGCAACACCGGTATCGCCCTGGCCATGGCTGCGGCGATCAAGGGTTACAAGATGATCCTGATCATGCCCGACAACTCCAGCGCCGAGCGCAAGGCGGCGATGACCGCCTATGGTGCCGAGCTGATCCTGGTCAGTCAGGAAGAGGGCATGGAAGGCGCCCGTGACCTGGCCGAGCGGATGCAGGCCGAAGGCCGTGGCAAGGTGCTCGATCAGTTCGCCAACGGCGACAATCCGGAAGCCCACTACACCGGCACCGGTCCCGAAATCTGGCGCCAGACCCAGGGCAGCATCACTCACTTCATCAGCTCGATGGGCACCACCGGCACCATCATGGGCACTTCGCGCTATCTGAAAGAACAGAATCCCCAGGTGCAGATCGTGGGTCTGCAGCCGATGGAAGGCTCGGCCATTCCCGGCATTCGCCGCTGGCCCGAGGAATACCTGCCGAAGATCTATCAGGCCAGTCGGGTCGATCGCATCGTCGACATGGCTCAGAGCGAAGCTGAAGACGTGACCCGGCGCCTGGCCCGGGAAGAGGGCATCTTCTGCGGCGTGTCTTCCGGTGGTGCGGTGGCAGCGATGCTGCGCCTGTCCCGGGAAGTGGAAAACGCGGTCATGGTCGCGATCATCTGTGACCGTGGCGATCGTTACCTGTCGACCGGCATTTTCGATGCGCCCAACTGATGGCTAAGCACGAGAGAGGCCTGCGCTTCCAGCCTGCGGGCGGTAGCCGGGCCCCGCAGATTCCGGTGGGCAAGAAGCAGCGTTTGACGATTCAGCGTCTGGCCAACGACGGCCGTGGCATTGCCTTTGTCGAAGGGCGTACCTGGTTTGTCAGCGGTGCCCTGGCCGGTGAAGAGGTCGAAGCTCGGGTGTTGGGCAGCCACGGCAAAGTAGTGGAGGCCCGTGCCGAGCGCATCTTCAACGCCAGTGATCTGCGTCGCCCGGCGGCCTGCGCCCATGCCGGGCGCTGCGGCGGTTGCAGTGTCCAGCACCTGCCTCATGCCGAACAGCTTGCCCTGAAACAGCGCATGCTCGCCGAGCAGTTGTCCAAAGTCGCGGGTGTCGAGCCCGAGGCCTGGGCTGCCCCCTTGAGCGGTCCCGAATTCGGCTATCGACGCCGCGCCCGAGTGGCGGTGCGCTGGGACGCCAAAGGCAAGCAACTTGAGGTGGGTTTCCGCGCGGCGGGTAGCCAGGACATCGTCGCCATCGACGATTGCCCGGTGCTGGTACCGGCCTTGCAACCTGTCATGAACCGCTTGCCCGCCATGCTGCGACGCTTGAGCAAGCCTCAGGCACTGGGGCATGTGGAGTTGTTCAGCGGTTCGGCCCTGGCGGTGCTGTTGCGCCACATGGCGCCGTTGTCCGACAGCGACCTTGGGATCCTCAAGGACTTCTGCGATTTCCATCAGGCGCAATTGTGGCTGCACGGTGAAGGCGAGCCGCAACCCTTTGATCCATCGCAGGCTCTGGGCTATCGCCTGGAGACCTGGGACCTGCACCTGGCGTATCGGCCGGGGGACTTTGTCCAGGTCAATGCGCGAGTCAATGAAGCGATGGTCGCCCAGGCCCTGGAGTGGCTCGCGCCGCAAGCTCAGGAGCGGGTGCTGGATCTGTTCTGCGGGCTGGGCAACTTCGCCTTGCCGCTAGCCCAGCACGTGCGGGAAGTGGTGGCAGTGGAAGGCGTGGCGACCATGGTGGCGCGGGCCGCTGAAAATGCTGCCAGCAACAATTTGCATAACACGCGCTTTTTTCAAGCCGATTTATCCCAACCTCTGAGTGCTGCCGAGTGGGCTGATGAAGGCTTTTCTGCGGTACTCTTGGACCCACCCCGCGACGGTGCTTTCGAGGTGGTCCGCCAGTTGGCGACCCTGGGTGCCAAGCGGTTGGTGTACGTGTCATGCAATCCGGCAACTTTGGCTCGTGACACAGTCGAACTGATCAAGCAGGGCTATAGGTTAAAACGTGCCGGGATCCTCGATATGTTTCCTCAGACGGCGCATGTCGAGGCCATGGCGTTATTCGAAGCGAGCTAGGATGGCTTGTCTAATCCGACTGATCTTTCAGGTGTGGTTCGCTGGCCCTGCGAGCTGCGCCCGAGCGTTGAAGGTCAGCGATTTGACGCATTGAATGTGCGTCGTAGGGAAGGTAAAGCAAGATGGTACAGGTGAGAGCGCACCAGCCGATCAACACCGACGGCAGTATCAATCTCGAGGCATGGCTCGATCATACGGTCAGCGTCGACATGGCACTGGACCGTGAAGCCTTGAAAGAAGCCTGCGAGTTCGCTCGCGAGGCTGAGTTGCAACACATAGCGACGAAGAATCTCAGCGCCGAGGACGTGTCGAGTTTCAGCACGGGCCTGGAGATCGCCGAGATCCTTGCCGATCTCAAACTGGATCAGGACTCCCTGGTCGCCGCGGTACTGTACCGTGGCGTCCGCGAGGGCCAGATCCAGCTGCCGGCGGTCAGCCAGCGTTTTGGTCCGGTGGTGGCCAAACTGATCGATGGCGTGCTGCGCATGGCTGCCATCACTGCCAGTCTCAGCCCTCGTCAATCCCTGGTGCTCGGTACTCAGGCCCAGGTGGAAAACCTGCGCAAGATGCTGGTGGCCATGGTTGATGATGTGCGAGTGGCATTGATCAAGCTGGCCGAGCGGACCTGCGCCATTCGTGCGGTGAAGAGCGCCGACGAAGAGAAGCGCAACCGAGTTGCGCGGGAGGTCTTCGATATCTATGCGCCGCTGGCTCACCGCCTCGGCATCGGCCATATCAAGTGGGAGCTGGAGGACCTGTCCTTCCGTTACCTGGAGCCCGAGCAATACAAGCAGATCGCCAAGCTCCTGCATGAACGGCGCTTGGATCGCGAGCGCTTCATCAGCGACGTGATGAACCAGCTGCAGAACGAATTGAAGGCTACCGGGGTCAACGCCGACATCAGCGGGCGGGCCAAGCACATCTACTCCATCTGGCGCAAGATGCAGCGCAAGGGGCTGGAGTTCAGCCAGATCTACGACGTACGTGCAGTACGGGTGCTGGTGCCGGAAATGCGCGATTGCTACACCGCGCTGGGCATCGTGCATACCCTGTGGCGGCACATTCCCAAGGAATTCGACGACTACATCGCCAACCCCAAGGAGAACGGCTACCGCTCGTTGCACACCGCGGTGATCGGCCCCGAGGGCAAGGTGTTGGAAGTGCAGATCCGTACCCATGCGATGCATGAGGAGGCGGAGCTGGGGGTCTGTGCCCACTGGAAGTACAAGGGCACCGACGTCAAGTCCGGCTCCAACCATTACGAAGAGAAGATCTCCTGGCTGCGTCAGGTGCTGGAATGGCACGAGGAACTGGGGGATATCGGTGGCCTGGCCGAACAGTTGCGCGTGGATATCGAACCGGACCGGGTGTACATCTTCACTCCCGACGGACACGCCATCGACCTGCCCAAGGGCGCCACGCCGCTGGACTTCGCTTATCGGGTGCACACCGAGATCGGTCACAACTGCCGGGGCGCGAAGATCAATGGGCGCATCGTGCCGCTCAACTACAGCCTGCAGACCGGCGAGCAGGTGGAGATCATCACCAGCAAGCACGGCACCCCGAGTCGCGATTGGCTGAACCCGAACCTGGGCTACGTCACCACTTCCCGGGCGCGGGCGAAGATCGTCCATTGGTTCAAGCTGCAGGCCCGTGATCAGAACGTCGCCGCCGGCAAGACCTTGCTGGAACGCGAGCTGAACCGTCTCGGCCTGCCTCAGGTGGACTTCGACAAACTGGCCGAGAAGGCCAACATGAAGACTGCCGAGGACATGTTCGCCGCCTTGGGCGCGGGCGACTTGCGTCTGGCGCAACTGGTCAACCTGGCTCAGCAACTGGTGGAGCCGGAGCGCGGCAATGAACAGCTGGAGCTGATCCCGCGCAAGGCCGCCGGCTACAAGCCGGGCAAGCGCGGCGACATCCAGATCCAGGGCGTGGGCAACTTGATGACGCAGATGGCAGGTTGCTGCCAGCCGCTGCCGGGGGATGCGATCGTCGGTTACATCACCCAGGGTCGAGGCGTCAGTATTCACCGTCAGGATTGCGCCTCGGTGCTACAGCTGGCTGGTCGCGAGCCGGAGCGGATCATTCAGGTCAGCTGGGGCCCGGTGCCGGTGCTCACCTATCCGGTGGATATCATCATTCGTGCCTACGACCGTTCCGGTCTGCTGCGTGACGTGTCCCAGGTACTGCTCAATGAGCGCATCAACGTACTGGCGGTCAACACCCGGTCGAACAAGGAGGACAACACGGCGTTGATGTCCTTGACCATCGAGATTCCGGGCCTGGATGCATTGGGACGTTTGCTGGGGCGCATATCCCAGTTGCCGAACATCATCGAGACCCGGCGCAATCGAACCCCGTGATGCCCGCATGAAATGGATGAACTGATGTACAGCCTTGAAGACCTGCTCCACCTGATGGCGCGCCTGCGGGACCCGCAATACGGCTGCCCTTGGGACATCAAGCAGAACTACGCCAGCATCGTCCCTCATACCCTGGAAGAGGCCTATGAAGTGGCCGACGCTATCGAGCGCGGCGACTTCGACCACTTGCAGGGCGAGTTGGGAGACCTGCTGTTCCAGGTGGTGTACTACAGCCAACTGGCCCGGGAAGAGGGGCGCTTTGAATTCGATGGGGTGGTGGACAGCATCACCCGCAAGCTGATCCGTCGTCACCCCCATGTGTTTCCCACTGGGGACCTGTATGCACCGCTGGACATCCCGCGGCTCGATGAAGAACAGGTCAAGGAGCGCTGGGAGCAGATCAAGGCCGAGGAGCGTGCAGAGAAGTCCGATGCTCCGCAGCAGCTGTCTCTGCTGGACGATGTGCCAGTGGCCTTGCCGGCTCTGTCTCGCGCCGCCAAGTTGCAGAAGCGTGCGGCCCAGATCGGGTTCGATTGGCCGCAAGCCCTGCCGGTGGTGGACAAGGTCCGTGAAGAGCTGGATGAAGTGTTGGAGGCCATGGCTGACAACGACCCGGCGGCGATCACCGATGAAATTGGCGACCTGCTATTTGTCGTGGTTAACCTGGCCAGGCACCTCAAGGTCGATCCGGAAACCGCGCTGCGGGGTGCCAATGCCAAGTTCGACAGACGCTTTCGATTTATCGAGCAGGCATTGCGCGATACCGGTCGTCCCGTGGAAGATTGCACCCTCGAAGAGTTGGATGCCCTGTGGGGCGAAGCCAAACGTCAGGAAAAGAATTTGCCCAGCTGCGGCTGAGGCCGTTGCCTAAGTGAGTAAGCACCATGAGCCTTTCCCTTCGCGACCAGTTGCTCAAAGCAGGGCTGGTCAACCAAAAGCAGGCCAAGCAGGTCAGCAAAGACAAGCAGAAGCAGCAGCGCCTGGCCCATAAAGGCCAGATCGAGCTTGACGATTCCCAGCAGCGTGCAGCTCAGGAAGCCATGGCCGAGAAGGTCAAGCGCGACCAGGAGCTCAATCGTCAGCAGCAGGAGAAGGCCGAGCAGAAGGCTCGTGCGGCCCAGGTCAAGCAACTGATCGAGGTTTCGCGTCTGCCCAAGCTGACCACCGAGGATTACTACAACTTCGTCGACGACAAGAAGGTCAAGCGTCTGTCGGTGAACACCCTGATGCGCAACAAACTCAGCAGTGGCTCCCTGGCCATCGTTCACCATGGCGGCGGTTACGAGGTGATTCCGCGGGAGGCGGCGCTGAAGATCCAGGAGCGTGACCCGCGGCGTATCGTGCAGCTCAATACCCCTACAGAGGCGCCGGATGAGGATGATCCGTACGCGGCCTATCAGATCCCTGATGATCTGATGTGGTAAGCCTCCAGTAACGAAAAACCCCGCTCATGGCGGGGTTTGTCGTTTATGGGGGGCGGGCGCGGATCCGCGTGGAGATCCCGGCGCTCTTGCGCTGACGTTGAGTCAGGAACTCTGGGGTGCGCGGTTCTGCTCGAGTTTTTCCAGCTCAGCCTTGTAGCTGTGGGCGTCGCTCTCGGAATGGAACATGCCCACCAGCATGTCTTGTTGATGCACATCCCAGATCCGTACACCCGCGGCTACGCCTTCATGGGACATATGTGAATCGTCGCGTTCAGTTACTTTTACAGTCATCTGCTAGCTCCAATCTCTGTTGATCTGCGGCAAGGCGTGTGCAGGACTCTGTTATATATTTTGTTAGCTTGCTAAGTAAATTGCCTGGATCTGCAACAGACCCTTGCAGGATCGGCGACAATCCTGCAGCCCGCGAAAACCGTGACATTTCGCCGCAGTGGCGGAAGTTTCATGACAAAAGTTTCATCTTTGATGCATTGCGCCAGAGCCCCTGGGTGGGGCTGACAGGTAGATCCAGGACAAAAAAAAGCCCCGCATGTGCGGGGCTTTGATTCTGTGGTGACTCAGCCGCCTTTGACGGTTTTGCCGTTGACCGTGCCGTTAAGGAGCATGATGTTGTACTCCTTGCCGTCGGTTTCCACTTGTTGCAGGCGTACCAGGAGGTAGTCCCAGTCCTTGGCGAACCACATCACGGTGATGCGTTTGCTTTGTGTCGGGTCGCGTACGCGCTCGACCTTGATCGCATCGATCTGGCCGGCCTTGGTGTCGACCTTCTCCGAGCCCAGGACGCGGAAGTCGTAGGTATCGACTTCGCCGCCATCGACCACTTGATAGCTCATGGTCTTCTTGCCGGCGGCCACGTCGTGCTGCAGGGCCAGTTGATAGGTGGATTTATCCACCATTCCGGTGTTCAGGGGCAGCTTGACCGCATCGCCGCGATCGGTGCCGGTGACCATCTTCGCGTTCCAGTCGAAGTCCAGGTCGGCTTTCTTGGCCTTGCCCAGACCGCCACGCTCGAAGTGATAGGACTGGGGCACCAGAGTGTCCTTGTCCAGGGTCAGGGTGCTTTCTTCACTCAGGCTGGCGATCATCATCGATGCCTTGAAGCTGAGTTTCCACGCGCCATTGGCGGTTTTTTCCAGGCTGCGTTCAGCCGTGCCGCTCATGGGCAACTGCTTCCAGTCGGCGGTATAGCTGGCGGAGAACGGGTGAAGGTCTGCTGCCTGCACAACCGGCAGGGCGAACAGAGCACAAGCGAAGAGCAGGGCGCGACGCATAAAATCTCCTAGGTTCGAATCAAATAGCCGCTGGCGGCCAGTAATTGACCATCCAGTAAAGCACCCTGATCGCCAAGCGTCAGCCGACCTTCGGCAAACCAGCGTACGGCCATGGGGTAAATCCGGTGTTCCTGGACGTGCACTCGCTGCGCCAGGCTTTGCGGCGAGTCGTGCAACTCTACCGGGATCACAGCCTGTACGACCAGAGGCCCGCCATCGAGTTCCTCGGTGACGAAGTGCACACTGCAACCGTGCTCGGTGTCTTTGGCCTCCAGCGCCCGCTGATGAGTGTGTAACCCTTTGTATTTGGGTAGCAGCGAAGGGTGGATATTCAACAGACGGCCCTGGTAGTGACGGACGAATCCAGCGCTGAGAATGCGCATGAACCCGGCCAGTACCACCAGTTTCGGTTGGAAGGTATCGATCAGCTCGATCAACCCCTGGTCGAAGGCCTCGCGGCCTTCGAAGGTGGTGTGATCGAGGAAGCGGGTAGCAATACCCGCTTCCTTGGCGCGCTGCAGGCCATAGGCGTCAGCGCGGTTGGAGATCACGGCAGCGATGCGAACCGGACTGTCGTCGGTCCGCGCGTTGTCGATCAGGGCTTGCAGGTTACTGCCGGTGCCGGACAGCAGCACCACAACATCACAGGTCGGCGACATCCGCTCTTGCATCAGTGGGCCTTGAGGTTCTTCAGCTCGACCTGGGCCGCGCCTTCGGCTGCGGTGGCGATCTGGCCGATGACCCAAGGCTGCTCGCCGGCTTCACGCAGAACGTTCAGGGCGTTTTCGACCTGGTCCTGGGCGACGCAGATGACCATGCCCACGCCGCAGTTCAGTACGCGGTGCATTTCGTGCTCGTCGACGTTGCCTTTCTCTTGCAGCCAGTCGAAGACCGCTGGACGCTGCCAGCTCGCGACGTCGACCACTGCCTGGGCGCCTTTTGGCAGTACCCGTGGAATGTTGTCCAGCAGACCGCCGCCGGTGATGTGGGCCATGGCCTTGACCGCGCCGGTGTCCTTGATCAGTTTGAGCAGTGGTTTGACGTAGATGCGGGTCGGGGCCATCAGCAGGTCGGTCAGTGGCTTGCCGTCCAGTTGGATGCTTTCGATGTCGGCACCGGAAACTTCGATGATCTTGCGGATCAGCGAGTAGCCGTTGGAGTGCGGACCGGAAGATGGCAGGGCCAGCAGGGCGTCACCGGCGGCGACTTTCGAGCCATCGATGATCTCGGCCTTTTCCACCACACCGACGCAGAAGCCGGCCAGATCGTAGTCTTCGCCTTCGTACATGCCTGGCATTTCAGCGGTTTCGCCGCCCACCAGGGAGCAGCCGGACAGTTCGCAGCCGGCGCCGATGCCGGTCACTACCTGGGCTGCGGTGTCGACGTTGAGCTTGCCGGTGGCGTAGTAGTCGAGGAAGAACAGCGGTTCGGCGCCGCAAACCACCAGATCGTTGACGCACATGGCCACCAGGTCGATGCCGATGCTGTCGTGCTTGTTCAGGTTCAGGGCCAAGCGCAGCTTGGTGCCGACGCCGTCAGTACCGGAAACCAGTACAGGTTGTTTGTAGCCGGCCGGGATTTCGCAGAGGGCGCCGAAACCGCCCAGGCCGCCCATGACTTCCGGGCGCGCAGTGCGCTTGGCGACGCTCTTGATGCGTTCGACCAATGCTTCACCGGCGTCGATGTCTACACCGGCGTCTTTGTAGCTCAGGGAGGGTTGCTTGCTCATGATCCAGGCCTTTAGGGGGGATTCAGGGGTATCGACCGAACCAGAGAGCCTGCCGAAACACTGCAAAAGGGTTTCAGGGTGCCCAGCTGATGCCGGTCTGCGAAGGCGCGCGATTTTATCAGGCTTGAGGGGCAGCGGCCATCCTCGGGCCGACGGGTAGAGGCATATCCTGTTAAAAAAACCGCGATTGGCCGTGTTGGTGCTCCTGCCCATGCCTGTATAAGGTATAGCGCTCAAGTGGCTATCGTTATGACAGTGCGAAAACAATCGGGCGACGGGTGAATGTTTTGCCGGGGCTTGTGGTCACAGCCTTGCTCGCAGCGGTTCATGGGTGCTGTTTCAATCGTTTTTTGTCGTCGGGAATCTTCCATGCGTCTGGGTAAATTTCTATTTGTGGGCTGTTTGTCATTGGTCAGCCTGGCGAGTCATGCCGAAACCCTCAATGGCTTGTATCAGGTGCGTGAGCCGGTGAGCAGTCAGTCGCCCGAAGAGCGCGACCAGGCCACCCAGCGAGCACTTGAAACCCTGGTGCTGCGCCTCACTGGCGACGCCAAGGCTGCACAAGGGCCCGGTCTGGCTGCGATCCGCAAGGGCCCGCAGCAGATCATCAGCCAGTATGGTTATGACGCCGGGCCGCCGGAAAGCTTGCAGGTGGACTTCGATCCGGTCAGCACCGATCGTGCCCTGCGCCAGGCGGGGCTGTCGTTGTGGGGTAGCAACCGGCCGTCGATCCTTGGCTGGTGGCTGAGTGATTCAACCGAGGGCTCCAGCCTGGTCGGGGATGGACAGGCCAGTGCCGCGCCCCTGCGGCGAGCAGCTCAGCATCGTGGCTTGCCTTTGCGTTTGCCTCTTGGCGACCTGGATGAGCAGATTGTCGCGACGGCGCCGAATCTTGAAGGCGCCGATCCGGCTCCGCTGCGTGAAGCTTCTGAGCGCTATGGTGCAGATGCGCTGTTGGCGGTACATGCTCGTGAAGAGGGCGGCCAATGGCAGGCCAAGTGGCGGTTGTGGCTCGGCGATCAGAAAGAGCAGGGCACCGTTCAGGGGGCTGATACCGCTGCTTTGGCGGATGGCGTATTGCTTGCGGTGAGTCAGCGTCTGGCGCCGCGTTTCGTTACCCGTCCTGGTGTTTCCAGCGAGCAGTTGCTCGAAGTGCAGGGCATGACCCTGGAGCACTACGCAGCCTTGGGGCACCTTTTGGAGCCTTTCGGTGCGCAGTTGCAGAGTATCGACGGTGACCGGGTCGTCTATCGGGTCAACGGCAGCGCGGAGCAACTGCGGGCGCAGTTGTCCCTGGCCAAGCTGCAAGAGATTCCGGCTGGTGAGGCGCTGGCGCCTCAGGTGCCTGTGCAAGGTGCGCAAGGCTCGGCGCCAGCCGCTGCTGCGGCGACACAGGCGCAGTTGCGCTTTCGTTGGTAGCAGGTTGATTTCCTTCTATATAGAAGCAGGAGTGGTTTATGGCTGATACGCGTCGTTGGGTCTGGTTGGGTGGAGTGCTCCTGGTCTGTGGGTTGGTCTACCTGCTGCACCCGATCCTGAGTCCGTTCCTGGTGGCGCTGTTGTTGGCCTATCTGTTCGACCCGCTGGTGGATCGCCTGGAAAAATGGGGGCTGTCCCGTACCTGGGGCGTGGTGGCTGTGTTTGCGCTGTTCACTCTGATCGTGATGACACTGCTGCTGGTACTGGTGCCGATGCTGGCCAAGCAGTTGCTGCGATTGTATGAGTTGGCGCCGCAGATGCTCGACTGGGTACAGCACTCGGCAATGCCCTGGGTGCAGTCCCGGTTGGGGCTGGCGGATGGCTTCTGGAAGTTCGACAAGGTCAAGGCTGCCATCAGCGAGCATATGGGGCAGACCACGGACATTGTGGGTGTGGTGCTGAGCCAGGCCACCGCTTCGGGTCTGGCGCTGATCGGCTGGCTGGCCAACCTGGTGCTGATCCCGGTGGTCAGCTTCTACCTGTTGCGGGACTGGGACCTGATGATGGCCAAGATCCGTAGCCTGTTGCCGCGCAATCGCGAGGAGCGGGTGATGTCCCTGGCGGGTGAATGTCACGAGGTGCTGGGGGCGTTTGTCCGCGGGCAATTGCTGGTGATGCTGGCTCTCGGGGTGATCTATGCGGCAGGGCTGATGCTGGTAGGGCTCGAATTGGGCTTGTTGATTGGGCTGATTGCCGGTTTGGCGGCGATCGTGCCGTATATGGGCTTTGTCATAGGTATTGGCGCGGCGCTGATTGCCGGTCTGTTCCAGTTTGGTGGCGACCTGTACCCGATGCTCGGCATCGTTGCGGTATTCATGGTGGGGCAGGCGCTGGAGGGGATGGTGCTGACGCCGTTGCTGGTGGGGGACCGGATTGGTCTGCACCCAGTGGCGGTAATCTTCGCCATCCTCGCTGGTGGCGAACTGTTCGGGTTTACCGGGGTGCTGCTGGCTCTGCCAGTGGCGGCAGTGATCATGGTGCTGGTACGCCATGTGCACGACCTGTACAAGGACTCGGACCTCTACAGTGGTGCTGAAGACCCCGAACTGTAAGGGTGGCGAAGGGCTAGATGATTAGGGGCGCCCCGGGCGGGCGTTCCTTCATGACTATCGACCTGCTGCTGTCCAGGCTGTCAAAGAATCCCCTTCAGCCCGTTTCGACTGACGCAAACCTTTGATTTTGCTTGTGGTCTGCTGCATTGTGCGCTCGGCGTCACGGGTATAAACTTTGCAAACTTTACACAGAGGCCACTAACGGTTCCTTTGGAACTGTTCAGTCAGCATGAAACCGATTCAGCTGCCCCTAGGTGTGCGTCTGCGTGATGACGCCACCTTCATCAACTACTACCCAGGCGCCAATGCCGCTGCACTCGGCTACGTCGAGCGCCTATGCGAAGCCGACGCCGGCTGGACCGAAAGCCTGATCTATCTCTGGGGCAAGGACGGCGTAGGCCGTACTCACTTGCTGCAGGCGGCGTGTTTGCGTTTCGAGCAGTTGGGGGAGCCTGCGGTTTATCTGCCGCTGGCAGAGTTGCTGGATCGTGGTATCGAGATTCTCGACAACCTTGAACAGTACGAACTGGTCTGCCTGGATGATCTGCAGGCGGTGGCCGGCAAGGCGGATTGGGAAGAGGCACTGTTCCATCTGTTCAATCGCTTGCGCGACAGTGGCCGACGCTTGCTGATCGCGGCCTCGACCTCGCCCCGAGAGTTGCCAGTGAAGCTGGCGGACTTGAAGTCCCGTCTGACCCTGGCGCTGATCTTCCAGATGCGTCCGCTCTCCGATGAAGATAAATTGCGTGCCCTGCAACTGCGTGCGTCCCGTCGTGGACTGCACCTGACCGATGAAGTCGGGCATTTTATTCTGACTCGCGGCACTCGCAGCATGAGTGCTCTTTTCGAGCTGCTCGAACGTCTTGATCAGGCCTCGTTGCAAGCTCAGCGCAAACTGACCATTCCCTTCCTGAAAGAGACCCTAGGCTGGTAAAACCGGGGCCTGCAGAGTTTCCCTGGTATGCGTTCGGCATATTTCAGGCGCCAGAAAACGCACCTTTGGAAGGGTTTCCAGAGGCGGGCGAACTTAAAATGGGCTTAAAGCCTTAGATGTACGGAAGAAACTCATAAGTCACATTCTGATCGATTGAATTTGCAAATGAGGGCGATAGAAGGCATAGTCGCGTCTTCTTTTATTTCAAGCCACGGTCGTGCCCATGCTAAATCGCTTCGCACCCCTCGTGCCTCTCGCACTCGTTACCCTGTTGTTTGGTTGCGCTTCTCACACTCCGGTGTCTCAGCAGCAGCCCGTGCAACAGGCTCAAGTCTCCGCAAAAAACCAGTCTTCCGCTGTTTACCAGGAAGAGCTGGCAACTGAAAAGGAACTGGCAGAGTTCTCTGACAGCAAGCCTTACCAGTTGCCAGTTCTGGCTGACAGCATCCTCGAGCGCGGCATGTCCTTGATCGGTACCCGTTACCGTTTCGGCGGTACCTCGGAGGCCGGCTTCGATTGCAGCGGTTTCATCGGTTATCTGTTTCGCGAAGAGGCGGGCATGAACCTGCCGCGTTCCACTCGCGAAATGATCAACGTCAAGGCTCCTCTGGTCGCACGCAACAACCTCAAGCCGGGTGATCTGCTGTTCTTCAGCACCAATGGCCGTGGGCGCGTCAGCCACGCCGGTATCTACCTGGGGGATGATCAGTTCATCCACTCCAGCAGTCGTCGCAGTGGCGGCGTGCGGGTCGATAGCCTGGGTGACAGCTACTGGAGCAAGACCTTCATCGAAGCCAAGCGAGCCCTCGCCATGGCGCCGACTGTAGTCACTGCACGTAAATAAGCAGACCATTTGTAGGGCGAAGTTAAAGTCTTACTTGAAGTTTGGCGTGTAGACGCTAGAATCCTGATCTATTGTTGAAACTAACCGCGTAAGCCCTGCTTACGCGGTTTTGTTTTCAGTACCACGGCAGAGAAAGCCGCATCCCGATCAGGATTGTTCAGCTTATGTCGACCTCGGCCCGTTTTGCGCTTATTGCCCTCGCTGCACTGCTCAGTGCCTGCGCCAGCCGTACACCGCCTCCGGCGCCTGTGGTACGTGCTCCGGTATTCAACTCCTCCCAGGCTTTTTCTCCGGTTGCCGAAGACGTGCTGTTTCGCGCCTTGGGCCTGGTAGGCACGCCTTATCGCTGGGGTGGCAATACTCCGGACTCCGGATTCGATTGCAGCGGTCTGATTGGTTATGTCTACCGTGATGCGGCTGGTATTTCCTTGCCGCGCTCGACTCGGGAAATGATTGGCATGCAGGCGCCGGATGTGGGCAAGAATGCCTTGCAGACCGGTGACCTGATCTTCTTTGCCACCAATGGCGGTTCTCAGGTCAGCCATGCCGGGATTTATGTTGGCGAAGGACGTTTCGTGCACGCCCCGGCCACAGGTGGCACCGTTAAGCTCGACAGTCTGTCCAAGGCCTATTGGCAGAAGGCCTACCTGAGCGCCAAGCGTGTACTGCAGCCGGAACATCTGGCGCACAATCCATAAGCCTTCCCTGTCGAGGTGCTCGTGACTGCTCGTACTCTCAACCTCGACGATGCCCTTTATCAGTACCTGCTGGACGTTTCACTGCGTGAGACGCCCCTATTGCGTCGTTTGCGTGACGAAACCCAGGCGCTGCCCAATGCGCGCTGGCAAGTGGCGCCGGAACAAGGGCAGTTCCTCGCGCTGCTGATCAAGCTCACCGGTGCTCGCCGGATCCTCGAGGTCGGGACCTTCACCGGCTATAGCGCCTTGTGCATGGCTCAGGCGCTACCCGACGACGGTTCGTTGACCTGTTGTGACATTCCCGGTGACTACAATGCCACCGCCCGTCGTTACTGGAAGGAGGCGGGAGTCGACCAGCGTATTGACCTGCGCCTGTCGCCTGCGCTGGAGACCCTGGCTGGCCTGGAGCAGGCGGGCCCGCTTGAGTCTTTCGATCTGATCTTTATCGATGCGGACAAGGCCAATTACCCGGCCTACCTGGAGTTCGCCCTGCGTTTGCTGCGAGTTGGGGGGCTGGCGGTGTTCGACAACACGCTATGGAGCGGGCGAGTGCTGGAGGCGAATGCCGCCAGTGAGGATACCCGAGCCATCCAGGCGCTCAATCGTGCCTTGAAGGATGACTCGCGCATCGACTTGTCACTGCTGCCCCTGGGGGATGGCCTGACCCTGTGCCGCAAGCGCTGAACTCAGGGCGCCTTGGCGGCGGATACCCGCCAGATCTTGTTGCCGACATCATCGGCGACCAATAGGCCTCCTTGCTGATCGATGACTACCCCGACCGGGCGCCCCAGGGCTTTTTCATCGGCATTGAGAAAGCCGCTGAGTACGTCGATTGGTTGTCCCTGGGGTTTGCCCGCGCTGAAAGGCACGAATATCACCTTGTAGCCGCTGTGGGGCTTGCGGTTCCAGGACCCGTGCTGGCCGATGAAGGCGCCTTCGGTAAAGGGGGCGGGAAGTTTGCTGCCTTCGGCGAAGGTCAGGCCCAGTGAGGCCGTATGTGGGCCTACGGCGTAATCCGGAGCGATTGCCTTGGTCACCTGCTCGAGATTTTGTGGCTTGACCCGCACGTCCACGTGTTGCCCGTAGTAACTGAAGGGCCAGCCATAAAAAGCCCCGTCCTTGACCGAGGTGATGTAATCCGGAACCAGATCGCTGCCGATTTCGTCGCGCTCATTGACTGCGGTCCATAGCGCTCCGCTGACCGGCTCCCAGGCCAGGCCATTGGGGTTGCGCAGGCCGGTGGCGAACAGGCGATGCTTGCCACTGGCGCGATCCACTTCCCAGATGGCCGCACGGCCTTCTTCTTTATCCAGGCCATTTTCCCCAACGTTACTGTTCGAGCCGACGGTGACATACAGCTTGCTTGCGTCCTTGCTGGCGATGACGTTCTTGGTCCAGTGGTGGTTGAGTGTGCCGCCGGGGAGGTCGAGCACCTTGGTGGGGGCTGCGCTGATGTGGGTGTCACCGTTCTGATAGGGGAAGCGCAGCAGCTTGTCGGTGTCCGCCACATACAGATCATTGCCCACCAGGGTCATGCCGAAGGGGGAGTTGAGGTTCTCCAGGAACAGGCTGCGGGTTTCCGCCACGCCGTCGTGATCCTGGTCCCGCAACAGGGTAATGCGATTGGCGCTGGGGACGGCTGCGCCGGCTCGGCCCATTACTTTTCCGGCGATCCAGCCACGAATGCCCTGACTGTCATCCGGCTTGGGTGGTGCATTGGTTTCAGCCACCAATACATCGCCATTGGGCAATACATACAGCCAGCGTGGGTGGTCGAGGTTTTCGGCGAAGGCGGCAACCTGGGTGCCGGCTGCGGCCGTGGGTTTTGCGCCTTGGGGCCAGCCGATGGCAGGGGCAATATTGACCGTGGGGATCAGCGTGGGATTGGGTTCCGGCAGCTTGGGGTTCGGTCCGGTGCCGTCTGAGACTTGCAGGCTGGAGGTTTCGCCGCAGGCGGTGAGGCCGGCGGCGATAACGATAAGCAAGGTGTGTTGAAGCTTGAGCATGCTGATTTCCCTATGAGTGCACGAACGTCGTAGTCATAGAGGAGCATAGCCAGTCGATGGTTCCGCCTGATCAGCGGGCCTCCTTGAACAGTACGGCAATCCCCGGATGGTAGTGGCCGCTTTCGTTATGCAGCTTGCGGTAGGCGTAGGGGAAGTACCAGGCTACGGCGCAGCAGTGCTCCTTTTGCAACTCGTCCAGCATGTCCTGAAGTTCTTCGGGAGAGGCGCTGTGCTGGGCTTTTTGCGGGGCTACAAACAGGCAGCCGAGCCTCAGGTCGCTGGGATAGCTGATCTTTTTGGCGTCACTGGCAATGTCCAGCAATGGCTGGGTCAGGTGCAGGCTGTTGACCCGTGGCCAGCGCTGAGTGGTCTGGATATAAGCGCGTTCGTCCTTGGTGGCCAGGTACAGGTCGGTACGAGCGTTGCGAGCACCTTCCTCCTGCTGCTTCTTGCTGGGGCTGTGTTCCAGGCTGATCATCTCCGCCATCCAGGCGGCCGCGGAGAGTAATCCCAGGTTGGCCTTTTCATCGAACCAGTACGGGGTTTCGTTATCGCCGCGGACTGCGTTGTAGCGGTCAATGCAATCGAACCAGCGTTCCAGCATCGGGCGCAGGAATTCCAGCTTTGGATTGCTGATGATCATGCCTTGCATCGAACTCACCCCTTATTGTTGTGTGGCAGGACCTGGGTCCCGGAATGTGGCTATTTGATATCACTGCTCTGAGTGTGGCACAAGATTGGCGCCAGTTTGTTGATGCAGTGCAGTTTTGTGCGATGTGCGACGGCCGGCTTTAATTGACGCTCCACCCCCAACCCTCTAACCTTCGCGACTTGTTTCAGGTGCTCTGTGGCCCGTGGTCGACAGAGTGAAACAGGGAAGCCGGTCAGTGCCTGTTCCAGCGATGGACACGGCAACGATTCCGGCGCTGCCCCCGCAACGGTAGATGAGTCAAGGCTGTGCCAGATGCCACTGTGTCGATGACATGGGAAGGCGCGCAGCCCGGCAGCGATGCCCCTCATGAGCCCGGAGACCGGCCTGATCCATCCAACGGCATCACGGTGGGCGATGCCAGGCTAGCGCCGTCTCTTTCTTTTCCTGCCCGCCGTTCCCCAGCCCCAACGGAGAGCTGCCCCATGAGTGAATCCCCCGATCGTGACGAACGCCATCTGGCGCGCATGTTGCGCAAAAAAGCCGTGATCGATGAGCGCATCGCCAACTCGCCCAACGAATGTGGTTTGTTGCTGGTGCTGACCGGCAATGGCAAGGGCAAGAGCAGTTCGGCCTTCGGCATGCTGGCGCGGTCCATGGGCCACGGTATGCAGTGCGGCGTGGTGCAGTTCATCAAGGGCCGTAACAGCACCGGCGAAGAGTTGTTCTTCCGGCGTTTTCCAGAGCAGGTGCGGTTTCACGTGATGGGTGAGGGTTTCACCTGGGAAACCCAGGATCGCCAGCGCGACATTGCTGCGGCCGAAGCGGCCTGGGCGGTATCCAGGGAGCTGCTGAACGACCCGGAGATTGGCCTGGTAGTACTCGACGAGTTGAACATCGCCCTCAAGCACGGCTACCTGGATCTGGATCAGGTGCTCAGTGACCTGCAGGCCCGTCCCCCCATGCAGCACGTGGTGGTAACCGGCCGCGGCGCCAAGCCGGAGATGATCGAGCTGGCGGATACCGTCACTGAAATGGGCATGATCAAGCATGCGTTCCAGGCCGGTATCAAGGCGCAGAAAGGTGTTGAGCTGTGAGTGTGAATTCATGACCGATGTTCGTCATTGCCCGGCGGTATTGATCGCCGCACCGGCTTCCGGCCAGGGCAAGACCACCGTGACCGCGGCATTGGCCCGTTTGCACTGCAACCAGGGGCGCAAGGTACGGGTATTCAAGTGCGGTCCGGATTTTCTCGATCCAATGATTCTTGAGCGAGCCAGCGGTGCTCCGGTGTACCAGCTGGACATGTGGATGGTCGGGGAGCAAGAAAGCCGCCGCTTGCTTTGGGAGGCTGCGGGCGAAGCGGACCTGATTCTGATCGAGGGGGTCATGGGGCTGTTCGACGGCACGCCCTCCAGCGCCGATCTGGCACGGCATTTCGGAGTCCCGGTGCTGGGGGTGATCGATGGCACCGCCATGGCCCAGACCTTTGGTGCGCTGGCCCTGGGACTGGCCCGCTATCAGCCGGACCTGCCGTTCGCTGGGGTGCTGGCCAACCGGGTAGGCACCTTGCGTCACGCGCAGTTGCTTGAAGGCAGCCTCACCGAGGGACTGCGCTGGTATGGAGCCTTGTCCCGGGAGACTGACATCGAGCTGCCCAGCCGCCATTTGGGGCTGGTGCAGGCCAGCGAACTGAATGATCTGGACCTGCGTCTTGATGCCGCCGCTGCAGCCCTGGCCAGCAGTTGCCAAGTGGCACTGCCGCCGGCAGTGAGCTTTGCCGCACCCACGCCGGAGCCCTGCGAGCCTTTGCTGGCGGGTGTGCGAATCGCCGTAGCGCGGGATGAGGCGTTTGCCTTTACCTATGGCGCCAACCTGGATCTGTTGCGGGCCATGGGCGCGCAGTTGAGCTTCTTCTCGCCGATTCATGACACCGAGTTGCCGGAGGCGGACAGTTTGTACCTGCCCGGTGGCTACCCCGAATTGCACCATCAGGCACTGGCGCAAAACACCGCGATGCTGGGCGCTATTCGTGCTCACCATGGTGCGGGCAAGCCGTTGCTCGCGGAGTGTGGTGGCATGCTGTATTTGCTGGACTCCCTGACCGACGTCGAAGGGCTGCGTGCCAATCTCTTGGGGTTGCTGCCCGGCGATGCCGTGATGCAAAAACGCCTGGCGGCCCTGGCCTTGCAAGCGGTGGAGTTGCCGGAGGGCAGCTTGCGTGGCCACACCTATCATCATTCCCTGACCAGCACGCAACTCGAGCCGATTGCCCGTGGCATCAGTCCCAATGGTGGTCGTGGTGCGGAAGCGGTGTATCGCGATGGGCGGATGACTGCCTCCTATGTGCACTTTTACTTTCCGTCCAATCCGGCGGCGGTGGCGGCGTTGTTCGTGCCGGCTTCTGCAGAGGGCGTGGCAGGTGAGTGAGCAGGGGTTTTCTGCGGCGGAGCGTGAGGCGGTTTATCGCGCCATTGCCGAACGCCGGGACATGCGTCACTTCGCCGGTGGCAGTGTCGCGCCCGAGCTGCTGCAGCGTTTGCTGGAAGCGGCGCATCAGGCGCCCAGTGTCGGGTTGATGCAACCCTGGCGCTTTATCCGTATCAGCGATCGACCACTGCGTGGACGAATCCAGCAGTTGGTGGAGGAGGAGCGGGTGCGCACTGCCGAGGCGTTGGGGGAGCGTTCCGACGAGTTCATGAAGCTCAAGGTCGAAGGCATCAATGACTGTGCCGAGGTGCTGGTGGCGGCGTTGATGGATGGGCGCGAGCGGCATGTCTTTGGACGGCGGACCCTGCCGGAAATGGACCTGGCCTCGCTGTCCTGTGCCATTCAGAACCTTTGGCTGGCAGCCCGCAGCGAAGGACTGGGCATGGGCTGGGTTTCGCTGTTCGAGCCCCAGGCCCTGGCCGATCTGCTGGGATTACCCGCCGGCGCCAAACCCTTGGCCGTGTTGTGCCTGGGACCGGTTACCGAGTTCTATCCGGCGCCGATGCTGGCGCTGCAGGGCTGGGCGCAACCCCGGCCATTGAGTGAGTTGCTGTATGAGAATTACTGGGGAGTGAGTCAATGAGTGTGGCGTTGCTGAGTGTCGCCGGGGTGGCGCTGGATGCGCTGCTGGGCGAACCCAAGCGCTGGCATCCGCTGGTGGCCTTTGGCCGTGTGGCGGATCGTATCGAGCAACGTTTCAACGCCGCCGGCCGAGGCTGGCGCAGCCATGGGGTCACGGCCTGGGTACTGGCGGTGCTGCCCTTGACCCTGTTGGCCACGGCCCTGTCCTGGCTGCCCTACATCGGTTGGCTGGTGGAGATCGTTGCACTGTATTGCGCCCTGGGTCTTCGCAGCCTCGGCGAGCACGTCGAGCCGGTGGCTCAGGCTTTGCGCAGTGACGACCTGGATGAAGCCCGGCATCGGGTCGGCTTTCTGGTGAGCCGTGAGACCCGTGAGCTGGACGCCACCGAAGTGGCGCGGGCAGCCACTGAATCGGTGCTGGAAAACGGCAGCGATGCCGTGTTCGCCGCCTTGTTCTGGTTCGCCGTGGCCGGCGCGCCAGGGGTGGTGCTCTATCGTCTGAGCAACACTCTGGATGCGATGTGGGGTTATCGCAACGAGCGTTTTGAGCGTTTCGGCTGGGCGGCGGCGCGAATCGACGACCTGCTCAATTACATTCCTGCACGGCTGGTGGCCCTGACCTATGCCTTGCTGGGCAAGACCCGCCTGGCGCTCACATGCTGGTGGCGCCAGGGCCCGACCTGGGACAGCCCCAATGCCGGCCCGGTGATGGCGGCTGGAGCGGGTGCCCTGGGGGTCGAGTTGGGCGGCGCAGCGATTTATCACGGTGAGTTGCACCAGCGCCCGCAACTGGGCGAAGGCGAGCCGGCGAGTGCCGACTCCATCGATCGCGGCTGGAAGTTGGTGCAGCGAGGTGTCTGGCTGTGGTTGTTGATTCTGTGCCTGGGGGCTGAATTCTATGCTTGAGCACGGTGGAAGGTTGCGCAAGGCGGCCCAGGAACACGGAATCGCCGAAGAGGCCTGGCTGGATCTGTCCAGCGGATTGGCGCCCTGGCCATTTCCCCTGCCGCCCATTCCCCTGCGTGCCTGGGCGCGCCTGCCGGAAACCGATGACGGCCTGGAGCAAGCGGCCTGCGCCTACTACGGCGCGAGTGAGGTGTTGCCGGTGGCCGGTTCCCAGGCGGCGATCCAACTGCTGCCGCGGCTGCGGCGGGCGGGCAAGGTTGGGGTCCTGTCGCCCTGTTATGCCGAGCACGCCGAGGCCTGGCGGCGCAGTGGCTATCGGGTGCGTGAGGTACTGGAGCAGGAAGTGGATTTCTTTCTCGACAGCCTCGATGTGCTGGTGGTGGTCAACCCCAACAACCCCACCGGTTTGAGCCTGACGCCGGAGCGCCTGCTGGATTGGCACGCCCGCTTGGCCCAGCGCGGTGGCTGGTTGGTGGTGGATGAAGCCTTCATGGATAACACCCCGCAACTGAGCCTGGCCCGGCATGCCCATCAGGTGGGGCTGATTGTCCTGCGTTCATTCGGCAAGTTCTTCGGGCTGGCCGGAGTACGCCTGGGCTTTGTCCTGGCCGAGCGCCGGTTGCTCAGGCTGTTGGCGGAGCAGGTTGGCCCCTGGGCGGTCAGCGGGCCTACCCGGGTGCTGGGGCAGGCCTGTCTTCGGGATGTCGAGGGCCATGCCCGGCAACGTCTGCGCAGTGAGGCGGCCAGTGAGCGTCTGAGTGAAGTCCTGGAGCAGCATGGCTTCAAGCCCCAAGGCGGCTGTGCGCTGTTCCAATGGCTGATCACCGCCGAGGCCGAGCGGCTTTATCAATTCATGGCGCGGCGCGGCATTCTCCTGCGGCTGTTTGCCCACAACAGCAGTCTGCGCTTCGGCCTGCCCGCCGACGATGCCGATTGGGCGCGCCTGGAACAGGCGCTGCAGGCTTATCGCAAGGACTATCCATGAGCACGCTGATGGTACAGGGCACCACCTCGGATGCCGGTAAGAGCACGTTAGTGACCGCCCTGTGTCGCTGGCTGTTGCGCCGGGGCGTCAGCGTGGTGCCGTTCAAACCGCAGAACATGGCGCTCAACAGTGCAGTGACCGCCGATGGTGGTGAGATCGGACGGGCCCAGGCGGTCCAGGCCCAGGCGGCCAATCTGGCGCCCCACACCGATATGAACCCGGTGCTGCTCAAGCCCAACAGCGACACCGGTTCCCAGGTGATCATTCACGGCCGGGCCGTCACCACCATGAATGCCGTGGCCTATCACGACTACAAGGCCATCGCCATGCAGGCGGTTCTGGCTTCCCATGAGCGTCTGCGAGGCGCTTATGAGGTGGTGATGGTGGAGGGGGCCGGCTCTCCGGCCGAGATCAATCTGCGGGCTGGCGATATCGCCAACATGGGGTTTGCCGAAGCGGTGGACTGTCCGGTGCTGCTGATTGCCGATATCAATCGTGGTGGGGTGTTCGCCCATCTGGTGGGAACTCTGGAGCTGCTTTCGCCCAGCGAGCAGGCGCGGGTCAAGGGCTTCATCATCAATCGTTTTCGCGGTGACCTGGCGCTCTTGCAGCCGGGGCTGGACTGGCTGGAGGCGCGTACCGGCAAGCCGGTGATCGGCGTGCTGCCCTATGTCATGGACCTGCATCTGGAGGCGGAGGACGGCATCGACCAGCGCCAGGCCGGCAAGGTCGATCAAGTGCTGAAGGTGGTGGTGCCGGTGCTGCCGCGCATCAGCAATCACACGGATTTCGATCCGTTGCGCCTGCATCCTCAGGTGGACTTGCAGTTCATCGGCCCAGGGCAGGTGATTCCCGCCGCGGACCTGATCATTCTTCCCGGCTCGAAAAGCGTACGCGGCGATCTGGCCTATCTGCGAGCCAACGGCTGGGACCGGGCCATCGCCCGGCACCTGCGTTATGGCGGCAAGCTGCTGGGGATCTGCGGTGGACTGCAGATGCTTGGCAAGCAGTTGCACGACCCACTGGGTTTGGAGGGCGCGGCGGGCTCCAGCCCGGGCCTGGGCTTGCTGGATTTTGAGACCGTGCTCGAAGCAGAGAAGCAGCTGCGTAACGTCAGCGGCTGCTTGACCCTGGAGACTGCGCCGGTCAGTGGCTATGAAATTCACGCCGGCGTCACTCGCGGCCCGGCCCTGGAGCAGCCTGCGGTGCAGTTGGAGGACGGTCGCAGTGATGGCGCTTGCAGCGTCGATGGGCAGATCCTCGGCACCTATCTGCATGGTCTGTTCGAGGCTCCGACAGCCTGTGGTGCACTGTTGCGTTGGGCGGGTCTGCAGGATGTGCAGGAGGTGGATTACCACGCCTTGCGCGAACGCGATATCGAGCGTCTGGCGGACCTGGTGGAGCATCATCTGGATACCGCCGCACTGCTCAAACTCTGTGGCCTGTAGCGCCACGGTGGACTTACTTTTCAAAGGTGCTCAAGCATGCTGCAACTGATTCTCGGCGGTGCCCGCTCCGGCAAGAGTCGCCTGGCGGAAAAACTGGCCACTGACAGCGCCCTTGAGGTGATCTACATCGCCACCAGCCAGCCCCTGGATGGCGAGATGAATCAACGTATTGCCCATCATCGTGAGCGCCGCCCGTCCCAATGGAGATTGATCGAAGAGCCGCTGGAGCTGGCCCGGGTGCTGCAGCAGGCCGCTGGCACCGGGCGTTGCCTGCTGGTGGATTGCCTTACCCTGTGGTTGACCAATCTGCTGATGCTCGAGGACGAGCAGCGCTTGGCCATCGAACGTGAGGCCTTGTTGCAGTGTGTGGCGACACTGCCGGGGGAGATCATTTTTGTCAGCAACGAAACTGGAATGGGTGTCGTGCCCCTGGGCGAATTGACTCGCCGCTACGTGGATGAAGCCGGTTGGCTGCATCAAGCCCTGGCCGAACGTTGTCAGCGTGTGGTGCTGACGGTGGCCGGTCTGCCCCTGACTTTGAAAGGAACTGCGTTATGAGTAACTCCTGGTGGCTGAACCCGTGTAAGGCGGTCGATGCCCGGATGGTCGAGCAAGCCCTGGAGCGTCAGCAGCAATTGACCAAGCCGGCCGGGTCCCTTGGTCAACTGGAGCCCTTGGCGGTGCGTCTGGCCGGTTTGCAAGGACAGCTCAAGCCATGCCTTGAGCGGTTGTGGATTTCGATTTTCGCCGGGGATCACGGGGTGGTCGCCGAGGGCGTATCCGCCTACCCACAGGAAGTGACAGGGCAGATGCTGCTGAACTTTGTCAGCGGCGGTGCAGCGATCAGCGTGCTGGCACGGCAACTGGGTGCGCAACTGGAGGTGGTGGACCTGGGGACAGTGGCCTTCGGATTGAGCCTGCCGGGTGTGCGCCACCTTAATCTCGGTGCCGGTACGCAGAACTTTGTCCAGGGGCCGGCCATGACCCCGGCTCAGGGTGAGCTGGCCCTGCAAGCGGGCCGTGACAGTGCGTTGCGCGCCCGTGCCGAGGGTGCCCAACTGTTTATCGGTGGTGAAATGGGCATTGGCAACACCACTGCCGCCAGTGCCATTGCCTGTGCGTTGCTGGACATTCCGGTGGCGCAGTTGGCCGGACCGGGGACGGGTTTGAATGCCGAAGGGGTCAACCACAAGGCTCAGGTCATCGAGCGGGCCTTGGCCCTGCATGCAAGCTCCCGCGACGATGCCTTGCAGACGCTGTTCAATCTCGGTGGTTTTGAAGTGGCTGCGTTGGTAGGGGCCTATCTGGCCTGCGCTCAGGAAGGAATCGCAGTGCTGGTTGATGGGTTTATCTGCAGTGTCGCGGCGCTGGTGGCGGTGCGCCTGAATCCGGCGTGCCGTCCATGGCTGCTGTTTGCGCATCAAGGAGCCGAGCCGGGACACCGGCATGTGCTGAGTGCTCTGCAAGCCGACCCGTTGCTGGACCTGGGCTTGCGCCTGGGGGAGGGCAGCGGTGCTGCGCTGGCGGTGCCGTTACTGCGCCTGGCCTGTGATCTGCACGGGCAGATGGCGACCTTCGCCGAGGCGGCCGTGGCGGACCGGCCGGCATGACCCTGCATCTGGACCTGTTGCGCCACGGTGAAACCGAGCTGGGCGGTGGTTTGCGTGGCAGTCTGGACGACGCCCTGACAGCGCGGGGCTGGCAACAGATGCGTGATGGGGTTCAGGGGCGCGGGGGTTGGGATCTGATCGTCAGTTCACCCTTGCAGCGGTGCTCGCGTTTTGCCGAGCAACTGGCTGCGCAGTTGCAGTTGCCCCTGCTTCTGCAGCCTGATGTACAGGAGCTGCATTTTGGCGCTTGGGAGGGGCAGAGCGCAGCGGCGCTGATGGAAACCAATGCCGATGATCTGGGCCGATTTTGGTCCGACCCCTATAGCTTTACTCCGCCCCAGGGGGAACCCGTGGTGGACTTTTCCCGACGGGTGCTGGGTGCGATCGAGGGCTTGCAGCGCGATTGTGCCGGGCAGCGGGTGCTGTTGATCAGCCATGGCGGGGTGATGCGCCTGTTGCTGGCCCGGGCGCGTGGGCTGCCCCGAGAGCAGTTGCTGAATGTGGAAGTCGGTCACGGTGCGTTGTTCAGCTTGAAAGTTGCCTCCACGGGGCAATTGAGCGAGGAGGGCTGAGATGCTGCCGTTCTGGATTGCCCTGCAGTTTCTCAGCAGCCTGCCCATTCGCCTGCCGGGTATGCCCCAGCCTGAAGAAATGGGACGCTCATTGCTGTTCTATCCCTTGGTGGGTCTGTTGTTCGGTGTGCTGTTGTGGCTGCTGGACGCCGTGCTCGCTGGCACCCCTTTGCTGGTACACGCGGCGTTGCTGCTGAGCGCTTGGGTCTTGCTCAGTGGGGGATTGCACCTGGATGGACTGGCAGACAGTGCCGATGCCTGGCTGGGGGGCTTCGGTGATCGAGAGCGCACCCTGAGCATCATGAAGGACCCCCGAAGCGGACCCATCGCGGTGGTGACGCTGTTGCTCGTGCTGTTGCTCAAGTTCGCCGCGCTGGTAGCGTTGATCGAGCAGCAGCAGGGCTTTGCCTTGTTGCTGGCGCCACTGATTGGGCGTGCCTCATTGCTGGGGTTGTTCCTCTCCACGCCATATGTGCGTGCGGGTGGCCTGGGGCAGGCCCTGGCCGATCATCTGCCGCCACTGGCAGGGCGGCAGGTGCTGGGCTTGAGTGTACTGGTCTGTTTGCTGCTGGGTGGCTACAGCGGGCTTTGGGCCGCGCTGCTGGCGGTGGTGCTGTTCTTCTGGTTGCGTCAGTTGATGATCGGGCGCCTGGGCGGCACTACCGGCGATACAGCGGGGGCTCTGTTGGAGTTGCTGGAAACGGCTGTACTGCTGGCGCTGGTGGTTCTTTGAGCAAGGCCTGCAGTGGCTGATTTTTTCTGAAATTTCTTGCCTTGGATTAATCGCGGGTATATACACGCATCATGCTTCCCTCCCAGTGTTTGTGCACCAACCTGCGTCGTGCCGCTCGTGGCGTCAGCAGGTATTACGACGGCGCCCTCGACGGCTTCGGGATCAATGTTGCCCAGTATTCTTTGCTGAACAACCTGCTGCGCCTCGATCAGCCGAGCATTTCCAGCCTGGCGGATGCCATGGGCCTGGACCGCAGTACGCTGGGGCGTAATGTGCGGGTGCTGGAGGCTGCGGGTCTGGTCCGGTTGATGGAAGGTGACGACCAGCGCAACCGTCTGGTGCAACTGACCGATGCCGGACATGAGCGCTTGGTGGCGGCCTTGCCGGCCTGGGAGGCAGCCCAGCAGCGGCTGATCGATCGGCTTGGGGTGGAGAAGCGTGAAACCTTGTTGGCCTTGCTGAACGAACTCGCCTGACGGTGCTTCGTTCGAATATAAGCGGGTATATACCCGCACTTGGAGAATAAAAATGTCATCGATGTGGCGCACCAGCGGCTGGGTACTTCTCGGCAGCGCATTGATCCTGGCGCTGTCGCTGGGGGTTCGGCATGGTTTCGGACTGTTTCTGCCGCCCATGAGTGCACAGTTCGGCTGGGGGCGTGAAGTATTCGCCTTTGCCATTGCCTTGCAGAACCTGATCTGGGGCCTGGCGCAGCCCTTTACCGGAGCCCTGGCCGACCGTTTTGGCGCCGCCAGGGTGGTGCTGATCGGTGGCGTGCTGTATGCCGTGGGACTGGTGTTCATGGGGCTGTCTGATTCGGCCCTGACGCTGTCCTTGAGTGCGGGGTTGCTGATTGGCATTGGATTGTCGGGCACCTCCTTCTCGGTGATTCTCGGGGTTGTCGGCCGGGCAGTACCGCCGGAGAAGCGCAGCATGGGCATGGGGATCGCCAGTGCCGCTGGCTCTTTCGGTCAGTTCGCCATGCTGCCGGGGACCCTGGGCCTGATTGGCTGGCTGGGTTGGTCGATGGCGCTGCTGGTACTGGGATTGCTGGTAGCACTGATTGTGCCGCTGGTGAGCATGCTCAAGGACAAGCCCCTACCGGTGCTGGGGCATGAGCAGAGCCTGTCCGAGGCATTGCGTGAGGCCTGTTCTCATTCGGGGTTCTGGCTGCTGGCGTTCGGCTTTTTCGTCTGTGGCTTCCAGGTGGTGTTCATTGGTGTGCATCTGCCGGCCTATCTGGTGGATCAACACCTGCCGGCCACTGTCGGCACAACGGTTCTGGCCCTGATCGGCCTGTTCAATATCTTCGGTACCTATACCGCCGGCTGGCTGGGAGGGCGGATGTCCAAGCCACGCCTGCTTACCGGCCTGTATTTGTTGAGGGCGGTGGTGATTGGTCTGTTCCTGTGGTTGCCCGTGACGCAGGCCAGCGCCTACCTGTTCGGCATGGCCATGGGCTTTCTCTGGTTGTCCACCGTGCCTTTGACCAATGGCACAGTGGCTACCTTGTTCGGGGTCAGGAACCTGTCCATGCTCGGCGGTATTGTGTTCCTGTTCCATCAGTTGGGGTCCTTCCTCGGCGGTTGGCTGGGAGGAGTGGTGTATGACCGTACCGGGAGTTACGACTTGATCTGGCAGGTGGCAATTCTTCTCAGTTTGCTGGCTGCGGCGCTCAACTGGCCGGTGCGTGAGCGTCCGGTGGCGCGCTTGCAGGCAAGTGCAGCATGAGCTCATGGCTGGGTTGGGCGGCCGGCCTGGGAGTTGGCATCCTGTTGTTGCTGCTGGCCTGGTGGGGCTGGCACCGCGGCGGGCTGGCGCTGATGCAGTTGGGCATGGGTGCTTGCTAGGCGGGCGAGGGGGCGAGTAACGTCGTTGCCTGACCACTATTTAAGGACACTGGACATGGCTAAGGGCTGGTTTGTTGTTCCGGCATTACTCGCAACCTTCGCAGGCTCGGCTTGGGCTGCAGACTGCCCGGCGTTGTTGCAGGGCTCTGTCCCCAAGTTGCACGCCAAGGAATCCATCGATCTGTGCCAGCGCTTTGCCGGCAAGCCGCTAGTGGTGGTCAATACCGCGAGTTTCTGCGGGTTCGCCCCTCAGTTCAAAGGCCTTGAGGCGCTGTATCAGCGTTACAAGGATCAGGGGTTGGAAGTGGTGGGCGTGCCGTCCAATGATTTCAAGCAGGAGTCCAAGGATGGCGCTGAAACCGCCAAGGTCTGTTACGTCAACTACGGCGTGACGTTCACCATGACCGAGCCGCAGAAGGTTCGAGGGCCGGATGCAGTGCATCTGTTCAAGGTACTGGCGCAGCAGAGTAATGCGCCGAAGTGGAATTTCTACAAGTACGTGGTGGATCGCCAGGGCAATGTGATTGCCAGCTTTTCCAGTCTGACCAAGCCGGATAACCCGGAATTCATCGAGGCGGTGGAGAAGGCCTTGGCGTCGAAGTCCTGATCCCGCATTCATCGGCCAATAAAAAACCCGCAGAGGCGGGTTTTTTATTGGCTTGAAACTGCGTGGCCCAGAGTTCGTTAGAACTTGTAGGTAGCGCCCAGGCCGTAGCCCCATGCGCTGTTCTGGTAGGTCGCGCTGTAGGCATTGCCTTTGCCAGTTCTGTTGACGTTGACGTCCTCTTCCTTCAGGTACGAAACCGCCAGGTCGAGAGTCAGGTCTTCAGTCGGGCTGTAGCCAGCACCAAAGCTGATCGCCTTACGGTCACCGGTAGGGATACGTACGGAGCGATCCGTGTTGTTGGTTGGCGCCTGGTCAACCGAGAGGCCGCTGCGCAGGACCCACTCTTTGTTGACCTTGTAGGAAACACCTACAGCCGAGGCCCAGGTGTCGTGCCAGTTCTGTGGTTCGGTGATGGTGCCGATCGGGCCCCTAGAGCCGCCGAGCAGAGCAGGAACGCCTTCGTTGTTCACGGTGATGTCTTTCAGGCGGCTCCAGCGAGTCCAGGTGCTACCTGCATAGACAGTCCACTGGTCATCCAGTTTCTGGGTGACCGAGAAGTCGACGACTTCCGGGGTGGTGATATCCAGCGAGGCATCGTAACGGCCGCCATTGAAAGGACCGAAGCCTGGGCCGGCAATGTTGGTGTGGCCTTCGAGCTTGTACTTGACCTTCGAGTGGTAAGTCAGACCCAGACGAGTGGTGTCGGTAGGCTGAACGATAATGCCGACGTTGTAACCGATGGCGGTATCGTCTCCCTTGATCTTCACGCTGCCGTCATTGCGGCCGAAGAGTGCAGGGTTTGGAAATGGCGTAGCAGAAGTCAGTTCACCGCTCAGGCGGTTGATGGTCGGGCCAAAGCCAATCGACACCATGTCATTGAAGGCGTAGCTGACGGTCGGTTGCAGAGTCACGACCTTGACTACGCTCTTGTCACCGTAATAACGGCTGGCAGAGCTGGACTCATAGTTGGTAACGAGGCCGAAAGGTGCATAGGCCCCCAGACCCAATGCCCAGCCGTTGCCCAGTTGTTTGACGAAGAACCCCATGGGAACGCTGGTGAACGGAACCATGTCGCCGTCGCTGGTGCCGCCAGGTGGGCCGCCCTTGACGTTCTTCAGGTTGGTCTTGGCATCGATTGCCGCTACGCCGACAGTAACTTGATCGCGTTTCAGCAGGGACATACCGGCAGGGTTGCCGTAAACAGTGCTTGCATCTTCGGCAGAAGAAGAACGACCCGCGAAACCGGTCCCCATGCCGCTGATGCTTTGTTCGTTAAGAGCAAAGCCGCTGGCGAAGAGTTGGGTTGAGGCAAGTGCAACCGCGAGACTTATGGTGGATTTGAGCATTACTTTTTTCATTATTAGAACTCCTGGTGATCACCGAGGCGAAAATTACCAACATTTTGGCCTGGGCGCTATAGGCTGTAACAGTTGATTTAGAGCGGTTTTGTAGGACAATCCGACCAAAATTTGGATTTTTCTCCGACTTTGTAATGGTCGTTGTCAGCAGGCGACCTGGCTCAGCGGTGAAACACAGGTTTGCCAGGCGCAGGCGAAATCTCTCAAACGTCCTTGTGGTTGAAAGGTCTTCCTCCATATACGAGCCATGCCGAGCAGATCGTCGGCAGCGGGGAGCGGGGTGTGTTGTTGCTCCACCAGCAACCAGGCGATTGCGGTGGCGTAACGCAGGTTGACGGTCAATTCGAGGTGCGGGCCACTGAGGAAAGCGTGCTGGCTGGCCAGTCCGCGAACCAGGCTGGCCCGCTCCGGGTCCAGCGCCAGGTAGTGATCCCAGAGGTCCTGGTGGCGCAGTTCGGTGATGCGATACAGGCCGTGGCCGCGGCGATCGTGCAGGGCCGAGCCCAGCGCCGACTGGCTGGCAGCAATGCCCAGCAACAAGGTTTCAGCGGTTTTGCTATGACTGCCCAGATACATCAGGGTCGGGCGTATGACATAGCGGCACAACTCGCTGGCGGCGATACCCATAATGCCCTCGAAGAGTGAAAGTGACCGGCTAAACCTGAAGGAGCTTGGCAGCGATAAAAGGATCAGGTTTGCCGGAAGCGGCTCAGGCCGCCTGAGTTGAAGTGTAGTGTCATATCTATGCTGTAAAGGACTGTTTTTAAAATATTTCCGTTCTCTTGTTATAAGCCTTATATCCATTGGTACTTTGGATGAAGTGGCAAATGGGCAAATAACAGGCAATAAAAAGCCCCGCTATCAAGCGAGGCTTTTGAGGTTTTAGCACTCTGGTGTATCAGGCCACCAGGGCCTGACGAGTACGTTCGATCACTGCCTGCAGCGGTTCAGCGCTGGAATACTGATCGGGGTACAGACGTTCGCTGTGACGTGCGATGCCGTGTTCGTTGACCAGGGTGAAACTGAAGCAGCCTTTGCGAGCAGCCATGATCAGGCAGTTCAAGGGTGCAAAAGCGTGGGTGAGGGTGCGAATGGCATCCTGAGTCTGGATTTGAGTAGACATAATTATTAGGTGTTCCTACAAATGACACGGTTAAGAACCGTGCAACGTTAAAACGTTCCAGTAACGTCGACCACCATTGGTCAAACGAAGAACCTGACTGGAACAAAGCAGCCAGTTGCAGCGCTTTAATAAGGTTGCGCTAGGGCTGGCAGGTAGGTACTTAGGAGGGCAGGCAACACAGCAGGGGCAAAGGTTCTGGGCCCAGGGTGGAGATCCTGATCAATTTGCAGGTTGGTTCGGTCAGAGTAAATGGCTCGGGCATTGCCTTTGATTTCGTTTCAAGGGCGATGTCAGTATGAGTTTTACCTGGAAACCAGCGAGGTGGTCGGTCCTTGGTATTCGACAATGTTCTCTCAATTGGAGAGGGTGTCGGCGGGACTTGTTCGACCAGAATTGACTTTCAGCTTGGTACTAACGGCGAGGATTCTATTGAGTTGAAGCGAGGAATGCAAGTGTGCTAGGAAAAATGTTTGGTGAGTGGCGAAACTGCTCCATGACTACTGTGTAACCGTTGTCTTTGTGGCGTGTACGAAAACGGTGCGTTACTGGCGTTAATTTTCGCCCGGTTGTGCACACTTGTCGCGCAGCGTGTCACCCTGTTGTCACCTTCCCCAAGGCTTGCCCTATAGCCTGTCTCGAGAATTTAAGTCAATGATAAACATCGTCTTTTTTTACTGGTGAAAAAATCGTCAGTTTGACTGCAGGGCCCGTCTCATGGGGCTTTGGGAGGGTTGTGGAGGGGTTGTCCACTGACTTATCCACAGCTTCTGTGGATTGTCCCAAGCGCTTGCTCTAGGACGGGCGTGCTGGCTCTTTTGGACTTTACCCGAGCGAAAAAAGGAGTAGAGTGGCG
Source organism: Pseudomonas sp. E1BtOHC1 (assembly GCF_058744285.1). Classification (NCBI taxonomy): domain Bacteria; kingdom Pseudomonadati; phylum Pseudomonadota; class Gammaproteobacteria; order Pseudomonadales; family Pseudomonadaceae; genus Pseudomonas; species Pseudomonas sp. E1BtOHC1. The sequence continues at coordinate 6,022,671 of NZ_CP196023.1, read as the reverse complement.
CGCCTTCCGATCTGCCCCACAGTGCTTTATGAAGTTTCGCTCAGTATCACCTTCTGTTACCGCCCCTCCTGACAGTGTTACCGAACCCAAGCGCTTCTCCCTGCGTGTTGCTCTGTGGTTGCTGGACAGCCCGCGCCTGGGGCACAACCCCAACGTCAAGCATTTTGCCGGACGTTTGCTCAAGCAGCCGGCCCGGGAAGGCGTGGTCGCGGCGCAAAGTCGCCTGGGTCAGTTGATGTGCCGCGAGTGTGGCAACGCTCGGGATCGGCGTATCGGTCACGACCTGTTACGCCAGGCAGCCCGCGCCGGTGACCGTCGTGCTCAACTGGAACTGGGCCGTATCGAAGACTGAGCTGTCCAACGCTCGGTGGCTTGGTTAACCTTCATTCCTTATTTCGTTGACAGGAATTGCTATGGCTATGGACTTGACCAGCCTGCTGCTTGGCCTGGCGGGAGCGGCGTTGCCGTTACTGGTGCTGGCCTGGCAACTGCAGCGTCGCGCCAGTTCCAGCCAGTCCGAGCTATCCCTGCTGGAAGAGCGCCTGGCCACGGCCCAGATGGCCCAGGAAGGGCTCATGGCGCAGCTGGATGCCAGCCGCGATGAAGTCAGCGACCTGAGCCAGGCCAATGCACTGAAGCAAGCGGACCTGGCGGCCCTGCGTCGAGAGGTCGAGTTGCTGCAGATTGAGCGAGACAACGCCCGCGATGCTGCTCACGCCTGGAACCTGGAGCGTGCCGCCAAAGAGAACGAATTGCGGCGTCTGGACGCCCAGGCTGCTTCGTTACAGGCCGAACTTCGGGAGCAGCAGGAGAGCCACCAGCAGCGCCTTACCGATCTGCAAGGTTCCAGGGACGAACTTCGGGCCCAGTTCGCCGAGCTGGCGGGCAAGATTTTCGATGAGCGCGAACAGCGTTTCGCCGAGACCAGCCAGCAGCGGCTTGGGCAGTTGCTGGACCCGCTCAAGGAGCGCATCCAGTCGTTCGAAAAACGGGTCGAGGAGAGTTATCAGGCCGAGGCCCGCGAGCGCTTTTCCCTGGCCAAGGAGCTGGAGCGTTTGCAGCAACTGAATCTGCGCTTGAGTGATGAGGCCACCAACCTGACCCGTGCCCTCAAGGGGCAGAAGACCCAGGGCAATTGGGGTGAGCTGATTCTTGAGCGGGTACTGGAGCACGCCGGCCTGGAGAAGGGGCGCGAATACCAGACCCAGGTCAGCCTCAAAGGGCCGGACGGCGAGCGCTTCCAGCCCGATGTGCTGATCATGCTGCCGGGTGACAAGCAGGTGGTGGTGGATTCCAAGGTCAGCCTTACGGCCTACCAGCAGTATGTCGGCAGCGACGATCCGCAGATTGCCCAGGCGGCCCTGAAGCAGCATGTGCTGTCCTTGCGCAACCACGTCAAAGGCTTGGCCGGCAAGGATTACAAGCGCCTGGAAGGCTTGCACAGCCTCGACTTCGTGCTGCTGTTCGTACCCATCGAAGCGGCATTCTCGGCAGCCCTGCAAGCCGAGCCCAACCTGTTTCAGGAAGCGTTTGACCGACACATCGTCATTGTCAGCCCGACTACCTTGCTCGCTACTTTGCGGGTGATCGACAGCCTGTGGAAGCAGGAACGTCAGAGTCAGAATGCCCGGGAAATCGCCGAGCGCGCGGGCTGGCTCTATGACAAGTTCGTGCTGTTCATCCAGGATCTGGATGAAGTCGGCAACCGTCTGCAGCAACTGGACAAGGCTTATTCCGCCGCGCGCAACAAGCTCACCGAAGGTCGGGGCAATCTGGTCAGTCGCAGTGAGCAGCTCAAGTTGCTGGGGGCCAGGGCCAGCAAAAGCTTGCCGGCAGATTTGCTGGAACGGGCCATGACCGATGCCGAAGGGAGAGAGTTGGAGTTGCCGGAGTAGCCCGGCATTGGCTCAGCCCAGAGGTAGGTGACGACTCAACAGGGCACGCAAGGCTGCCGGTTTCACGGGCTTGGCCAGATAGTCCAATCCTGCCGCGTGCACTTGGGCGACCATTTCCGGGCGTCCGTCGGCACTGATCACCACTCCCGGCACCGGCTCACCCAACTGGGTGCGTAGCCAGGCCATGACCTGGGTGCCGGTTTCGCCATCGTCCAGGTGATAGTCCACTAGCGCCAATTGCGGGCGGATGCCTTCTTTGAGCAGCGCTGCGCACTCCTCGCGGTTGCGGGCGGTCCAGACCTGGCAGCCCCAGCGCGTAAGCAGGCTGTTCATGCCGATCAGGATGCTGTCTTCGTTGTCCACACAGAGCACCTGCCCGCCGTTGAGGGACTGCCCATTGAGTTCGACCGCCTTGCCCGACACGACGACGCTACTGCGGGCCAGGGGTACGTTGACACTGAATACACTGCCCTTGCCGGGCCAGGAGCGTACCTGCAACGGATGGCCGAGGACCCGGCACAGGCCGTCGGCGATTGCCAGGCCCAGTCCCAGGCCTTTTTCGGCGCGTGTCTGGTGGCTGTCCAGGCGCTTGAACTCTTCGAAGATCACCTGCTGCTTGTCCTGAGGAATACCCGGTCCTCGATCCCAGACTTCCAGGCTCAATGAGTCGCCCTGGCGACGCACTCCCAGCAGGACCGGGCCCTTGGCATAACGGAAGGCGTTGGTCAGGAAGTTCTGCAGGACCCGCCGCAGTAACTTGATGTCACTGTCGATCCGTAGATGACTGCCACGCACCCGGAATTGCAGGCCCTGTTCCTGGGCCAGCGCCTTGAATTCCGCCCCCAGGGTGTCGAACAGCTCGTTGAGGGCAAAGGGTTTGCGATCGGGGGTGATCTTGCCGTTTTCCAGGCGCGAGATATCCAGCAGGTCGCTGATCAGATCTTCGGCAGAGCGCAGTGAGCTGTCCAGGTGCTGTACTAGCTGCTGGGCTTCGACAGAGAGTCCGTCGTCCTGGTGAGAAAGGGCGGCGGAGAACAGCCGCGCGGCGTTCAAGGGTTGCATCAGGTCGTGACTGACGGCCGCCAGAAAGCGCGTCTTGGACTGGTTGGCCGCTTCCGCCGTGCCCTTGGCTTCGGTCAGCGCAGCGTTGAGTTGCGACAGTTCATGGGTACGTTCGGCTACCCGTTGTTCCAGGCCTTCGTTGGCCTCTGTCAGGGCCTGCTCGGCCTCGCGGAACGGGGTGATGTCGGTGAAACTCATGACGAAGCCGCCGCCGGGCATCGGGTTGCCAATCAACTCGATGACCCGGCCATTGGGGAACAACCGCTCGGAGGTATGGGCCCGTCCCTGACGCATCCAGTGCAGGCGTCGGGCGACATGGACCTCCGCTTCGCCGGGGCCGCACAGGCCGCGCTCGGCATTGTGGCGGATGATGTCGGCAATCGGCCGGCCGACGCTGATCAGGCCTTCGGGGTAATTGAACAGCTCCAGATAACGACGGTTCCAGGCCACCAGCTTCAACGACTGGTCCACCACACTGATGCCCTGGGTGATGTTTTCGATTGCGCCCTGCAACAGCGCGCGGTTGAACTGCAGCACTTCGGAAGCTTCGTCAGCGATGCGTACCACGTCTTCGAGTTGCATCTCCCGACCTTCGATGGCGGCCTTGACCACGGCTCGGGTCGAGGAGGCGCCGAGGACACCGGCCAGCAGGCGTTCGGTGTGGGCGATCCATTCGCCGTCGGCGTTCTGGTTCGGGTTGAAGCCTTTGCCCTGACGATAGGCGAAGCGGATGAAGCTTTGGCGGGCGCGCTCTTCACCGACAAAGCGCGCGGCCAGTTTCAGCAGGTCGTCGATCTGCACTGACAGCATCGAACGTGAGCTGAGGCGACCGCTGATTTCCTGGCCGATAAAGCGCCCGGCCTGCCAGTGTTCGGAAACCCGGGTGCGTGACAGCACCGAGACCCAGGCGAACAGGGTGAAGTTGCCGGCCAGGGACAGCACCACGCCCTGGGTCAGCGGTGTGATCGGCAGGGACAGCGGATTGCCATGCAGCCAGGCCAGGCCAGGGAAGCTGCTCAGGGACCAACCCAGGCTGTGGGCAGCGATGGGCAGAACCAGGGTGTAAAACCAGATAAAGGTGCCGGCGGCGAGTCCGGCAAACACCCCTCGACGGTTGGCCTGTTTCCAGTACAGCGCGCCGAGCATGGCCGGCGCCAGTTGAGTCACGGCGGCGAACGCAATCTGGCCGATGGTGGCCAGACTGGCGGTGGAGCCCAGCAGGCGATAGCTGACATAGGCCAACAACAGGATGACCACGATGCTGACTCGGCGCACCGAAAGCATCCAGTGACGGAACACTTCAAAGGGGCGCTCGGCGTTTTTATGTCGCAGCAACCAGGGCAGCAACATGTCGTTGGAGACCATGGTCGACAGCGCCACGCTGGCCACGATCACCATGCCGGTGGCGGCCGAGGCGCCACCGATGAACGCCAGCAAGGCCAGGGCGGGATGAGCTTGGGCCAGAGGCAGGCTGATAACGAAGGAGTCCGGCAGTACGCTGCTGGGCAGGAGCATCTGTCCGGCCAGGGCGATGGGCACCACAAACAGTGCGGCCAGGGCCAGGTAGGCTGGAAATACCCATTTGGCCAGGCGCAGGTCCTGAGGCTCGATGTTTTCCACCACGGTGACGTGGAACTGTCGTGGCAGGCAGATGATTGCCATCATCGCCACCCCGGTTTGTACCACCATCGATGGCCAATTGATGGTTTCCTTCCAGTACTGCTCCAGGCGCGGCGCCAGCATGGCCTGGTTGAACAGGTCGTCGAAGCCGTCATACAGGCCGAAGGTCACGAAGGCGCCGACGGCGAGAAAGGCGAACAGCTTGACCAGGGATTCAAAGGCAATCGCCAGCACCATGCCCCGGTGGTGTTCGGTGGCGTCGAGGTTGCGGGTGCCGAAGACAATGGTGAACAACGCCAGGATCAGCGACACGATCAGCGCCGTGTCCTGGGCGCGAGTGCCCATGGCGTCGGCTCCGGCACCGATCAGCAGGTTGACTCCGAGCACGATGCCCTTGAGTTGCAGGGCGATGTAGGGCAGCACCCCCACCAGACAGATCAGGGCTACGACCACTGCCAGGGACTGGGACTTGCCGTATCGGGCGGCAATGAAGTCGGCAATGGAGGTGATGTTCTCCTGCTTGCTGATCATCACCATCTTCTGCAGGACCCAGGGGGCGAATACCAGCAGCAAGATGGGCCCCAGATAAATCGGCAAGAAGGCCCAGAGCTGTTCGGCGGCCTGGCCCACGGCGCCAAAGAAGGTCCAGCTGGTGCAATAGACGGCCAGCGACAGGCTGTACACCCAGGCCCGCACTCGCGGCGGAAGGGGCGCGCTGCGACGGTCGCCGTAGAAGGCGATGGCGAACATGATGGCCATATAGGCCAGGGCAACGGCGGCAATCAGCCCGCTGGACAACGACATGGAAACTCCGAAGCAAGGACACCGGGCACGTCAGCCCGGCCAGACAGTCTGGCACGATGTTGAGTTGACGTCAGTGTCGACCAAGGTATCAGCGCGGTCTGATGTCGCAGGGCCGGACGGTCGTTCGGGCGGGCTAGGGTTGCAGGGCGAGCTCGATCATTTCATGGAGTTCCGACACCGGTAGTGGCGTGGCGGAGAACAGGATGCGAAACACGGTCGGCGCCACGATCAGGTTCAGCAGGCGATCGATGTCCGGCAGGCGTTCTTCACTGTCCTGATAGCGTTCGAGGAGAGTCTGCAATTGAGCGCTGAGGATAGTCACGCAATAGCCTGGAGTCGCGCTGCATTGCACATCGCGCATCATGTTGCGTCCGGGCTCCGAACTCATTTCATCCAGATACTGCTCGGCCCAGGCCCGCAGGTCGCCCCGCAGGCTGCCGGTGTTGGCCGGTTCGCTGTCCGGACGCATGCGTGCCAGTGCAACATCGGCCAGCAGGGTCGACAGGTCGCCCCAGCGTCGGTAGATGGTCGAGGGGGTGACGCCGGCGCGAGTGGCGATCTGCGGCACGGTCAAGGACGAGCGGTCCTGCTCCTCAAGGAGCTGGCGGACTGCCGTATGGATGGATTCCTGAACCCTGGCGCTACGGCCGCCTGGGCGTAAAGCTTCTTTAATAGCCATGGGAACGAACCTTAACACAAAGAATTTGCTTTAAGCTCGGGGCGGTAGCACACTGCACAAAAGCAAAATATTAGCTTTAGTGGAGCGTGCTTATGTCCGGTGCTATCGACACCTGTGTGTCCAGCCGTCGCAGTTTGGTGTTTCTGGCCATTACCTTGCTCAGTTTTCTGGCGGCCTCCAGCGTGCCGACACCGCTCTATCACCTTTACCAGGAAACCCTGCATTTTTCTCCGGCGATGCTGACCCTGGTGTTCGGGGTCTATGCCCTGAGTCTGCTGGCCGCCCTGCTGACGGTGGGGTCTGTGTCGGACTACCTGGGGCGGCGGCCGGTGATCTTTGCCGCCTTGCTCCTCAATGTCCTGGCGATGCTGCTGTTTATCAATGAAAGCGGGGTGCAGTGGCTGATTGCTGCAAGGGTGATGCAGGGCTTTGCCACTGGCATGGCCACCAGCGCGCTCGGCGCCGCGTTGCTGGATACCGATCGCCAGCAAGGCCCATTGGTCAATAGTGTTGCGCCCCTTCTGGGCATGGCGTGCGGCGCCATGGGCGCCAGCTTGCTGGTGGAGTTCGCGCCGTTGCCGCTGCAGCTCAGTTACTGGTTGCTGTTGGGGGTGTTCGTGGTCCAGGCCCTGTATGTCTGGCGCTTGCCGGAAAGTGTCAGTCCGCAATCTGGTGCCTGGGCCTCATTACGGCCCACATTGCATGTACCGCCGCAAGCGCGGCGCGCGTTATGGCTGGCATTGCCGGTGGATGTGGCGGTATGGGCTGTGGGCGGCTTTTATCTGTCCTTGGCCCCATCCCTGGTGCGCGCCGCTACCGGGTCTACCTCGAACCTGATCGGCGGCGCTCTGGTGGCGGTGCTGACCCTCAGTGGTGCAGTGATGATCTTTTCTCTGCGCCAGCGACCGGCGGACAAGGTCCTGCGCCTGGGGGCCGGGTTGTTGGCGGTGGGGATGATGCTGATCCTCGGCGCAGTGCACAGTGCCAGCCTGATGCTGTTCTTCCTTGGCACCCTGGTGCTGGGCAGCGGTTTTGGCGCCGGATTTCTTGGCGCGCTGCGCAGCGTGGTGCCCCTGGCCTTGCCCCACGAGCGCGCGGGCCTGATGTCGGCGTTTTATGTGCTGAGTTATCTGGCGTTCTGTCTGCCGGCATTGCTGGCGGGCAACCTGACCCGCAGCTTCGGCCTGATTGCGACTACCGATGGCTATGGGGCCGTGCTGATCCTGCTGTCCCTCGGCGCTCTTCTGGTACTGCTGCGTCGCCCGGTGCCGCCTTGTTGCACGGCACCTGGGAATTGAGCCTGTGGCCCATCCACTGAAAGAACATCCTGGGTACTGATGATCGAGTTTGAAGGCAGCGCCTCGGACTTAATATCTATTCAGTAGATAACAGATAGAGAAATTACCCGTTATATAGATATTCGATTAGGTTCTACCATGGGCTCCACCTCATCAGAGGACAGGAGACACGTCATGCCATGCACCCACAGCGTCAAAGCCGGCCGCCGGCCCTTGAGTCATCTGCAACACCCCCGCGAAGCCATTCGCCAATTCACCCCCAACTGGTTTGCCGCCACCATGGGCACCGGGGTTCTGGCCCTGGCGCTGGCCCAGTGGCCGGCCCAGGTTCCAGGCCTGCATCAGGTGGCCGAAGGATTCTGGTGGCTGACCATTGCCCTGTTCGTGCTCTTCACGGTGATGTATGCCGCCCGTTGGGTGCTGTTCTTCGATGAGGCGCGGCGAATCTTTGGTCACTCAACGGTCTCGATGTTCTTCGGCACCATTCCCATGGGGTTGGCAACCATCATCAACGGCTTGCTGTTGTTCGGTGTTCCCCGCTGGGGTGAGGCGGTGGTGCACCTGGCGCAGGTGTTGTGGTGGCTGGACGTGGCCATGTCCCTGGCCTGTGGAGTGTTGATTCCCTACATGATGTTCACTCGTCAGGAGCACAGCATCGATCAGATGACCGCTGTCTGGCTGTTGCCTGTGGTGGCGGCCGAAGTGGCTGCGGCCAGCGGTGGCCTGCTGGCGCCGTATCTGCAGGATGCTCACGCGCAGTTGGTGATGCTCAGTACCAGCTACGTGTTGTGGGCCTTTTCACTGCCGGTGGCGTTCAGCATCCTGACCATCCTGCTGTTGCGCATGGCCCTGCATAAACTGCCCCATGAAAGCATGGCAGCCTCGAGCTGGTTGGCCCTGGGCCCGATCGGCACCGGTGCACTGGGCATGCTGGTGCTGGGGGGCGATGCACCGGCGATCTTTGCCGCCAATGGCCTGCCCGGCGTCGGTGAGATTGCTGCCGGCCTGGGGCTGGTGGCGGGGCTGACGCTGTGGGGGTTTGGTTTGTGGTGGATGTTGATGGCGGTGTTGATCACCCGACGCTACCTGCGTGAAGGCATCCCCTTCAACCTCGGCTGGTGGGGGTTCACCTTCCCGCTGGGGGTGTATTCGCTAGCCACCTTGAAGTTGGGTAGCACTTTGCACCTGGGATTCTTCAACGTATTCGGCGCGGTATTGGTAGCGGCCCTGGCGTTGATGTGGCTGATCGTGGCCAGGCGCACGGTCCAGGGGGCCTATAAAGGCGAGCTGTTTGTTTCGCCATGCATTGCGGGCTTACGGAAATAATCGCCAAAGATAGGTAAGGTTGTGGCCTGGATCGATATTCGACATTCCAATAACAGTATCCACGCCACTCAGGGACATGGAAGATGAGTCACCCTTCGCAGTTCACCTTGCTCCGCAAGCGGCGGTTCCTGCCGTTCTTCATCACTCAATCCCTTGGCGCCTTCAACGACAACATCTTCAAGCAGTCGTTGATCCTGGCCATTCTCTACAAGCTGAGCATCGAAGGTGATCGCTCGATCTGGGTCAACCTCTGTGCCTTGCTGTTCATCCTGCCGTTCTTTCTGTTCTCGGCCCTGGCCGGGCAGTTCGGTGAGAAGTTTGCCAAGGATGCGCTGATTCGCCTGATCAAGCTGGGGGAGATCGCGATCATGACCGTGGGGGCGGTGGGGTTCGTCTTCGACCATCTCTGGCTGATGCTGGTGGCGCTATTTGCCATGGGCACCCATTCGGCGCTGTTTGGCCCGGTGAAATATTCAATCCTGCCCCAGGCTTTGCGTGAAGAGGAGCTGGTGGGTGGCAATGGCCTGGTGGAAATGGGGACTTTCCTGGCGATCCTGGCAGGGACCATCGGCGCCGGGATCATGATGTCCTCGGCTCATTACGCCCCCATCGTCTCGTTCGCCATCATTGGCGTCGCGGTGTTGGGGTACCTGGCGAGTCGGGCCATTCCACGGGCTGCTGCCGCAACCCCGGATATGCGCCTGAACTGGAACATCTTCAGTCAGTCCTGGGCCACCTTGCGTCTGGGCTTGGGGCAGACACCGGCGGTGTCGCGGTCGATTGTCGGCAACTCCTGGTTCTGGTTTGTCGGGGCGATCTACCTGACTCAGATTCCTGCCTATGCCAAGGAATGGATGCACGGTGACGAGACGGTGGTGACCCTGATTCTCACCATATTCTCGGTGGGTATCGCGGTGGGCTCGATGCTGTGCGAGAAGCTTTCGGGGCGCAAGGTAGAGATCGGCCTGGTGCCGTTCGGCTCCTTTGGCCTGACGGTGTTCGGCCTGCTGTTGTGGTGGCATTCCGGTGGAATCCCGGAAAGTGTCAATGGTCATGGCTGGCTTGAAGTGTTGGGTTTTGGGCATGCCTGGTGGGTGTTGTTCGACGTGCTGGGACTGGGGGTTTTCGGCGGCTTCTATATAGTGCCGCTGTACGCGCTGATCCAGTCCCGCACTCCGGAGAATGAGCGGGCCCGGGTAATTGCCGCCAACAATATTCTCAATGCGCTGTTCATGGTGGTATCGGCGATTGTTTCCATCGTCATGCTGAGCATGGTCAAGCTGACCATTCCCCACCTGTTCCTGGTGGTGTCGCTGCTGAACGTTGCGGTCAACGTCTATATCTTCAAAGTGGTGCCCGAGTTCAGCATGCGTTTCTTGATCTGGCTGCTCAGCCATTCCATGTACCGCGTCGAGCATCGCAATCTGGAGCAGATCCCCGATGAGGGGGCTGCCTTGTTGGTGTGCAATCACGTGTCCTTTGTTGACGCCTTGTTGATTGGCGGCGCTGTACGTCGGCCGATTCGCTTCGTGATGTACTACAAGATCTACAACCTGCCGGTATTGAACTTCATCTTCCGTACCGCCGGGACCATCCCCATTGCCGGCCGGCATGAAGACCTGGAAATCTATGAAAAAGCCTTCAAGCGGATTGCCCAGTATCTTCGCGATGGCGAATTGGTGTGCATTTTCCCCGAGGGCAAGCTGACTGCCGATGGTGAGATCAACGAGTTCAAGGGCGGCCTGACACGGATTCTCGAAGAAACCCCGGTGCCGGTGATTCCCCTGGCCTTGCAGGGGCTGTGGGGCAGCTTCTTCAGCCGCGACCCGAGCAAGGGTTTCTTCCATCGTTTCTGGTCACGAGTGACCCTGGTGGCCGGGTCGAGCGTGGCGGTGGAAGCCGCCGAACCGGCGCAGCTACAGGCCATGGTGGGGCAACTGCGCGGCAGCCGTCGTTAATGCTCTGACGGACACAAAAACGCCCGCAATGCTGCGGGCGTTTTTATTTCTGCGACCTGACTATCAGCTGGCGCTGACTTTCAAGCCCACCAGACCGGCAATGATCAGCGCTACGCTGGCCAGGCGCACCAGGGCCATGGACTCGCCGAACAGGATGATCCCGGCGATCACCGTGCCAATGGCACCGACCCCGGTCCAAATAGCGTAGGCCGTGCCCAGAGGCAGCTCCTTCATGGCCAGACCCAGCAGACCCAGGCTGATGGCCATGGCGAGGATGGTCAAGGCGGTGGGTAACGGACGGCTGAAGCCGTCCGTGTATTTCAGGCCCACAGCCCAGCCCACTTCAAACAAACCGGCAAACAACAAAATGATCCAGGACATGCTGACCTCATCGGTTGATGGGGTCGTCCCCACGAATAAGTCACTCGATTGAGTGCGAGGTCGTCCTCGCGCTGCGCAGTATACTGCTCAGTACTGATCGGTCGATCAATTTTCGGCTCAGTCGCCGACCCGTTGTGTTTCCAGTTTTTGCTCGCTCTTGTCACTCATGCGGCGGAAGTAGGTCGAGAGCAAGGCCCCGGAAATGTTATGCCAGACACTGAACAGGGCACTGGGCACTGCCGCCAGGGGAGAGAAGTGGGCGCTTGCCAGGGCGGCACCCAGGCCGGAGTTCTGCATGCCGACTTCCAGTGCCAGGGATTTGCGTTGTGCCAGTGGCAGCTTGAAGAGTCGACCGGTGAAATAGCCCAGCAGGTAGCCGAAGCTGTTGTGCAGCATCACCACCGCCATGATCAGCAGTCCGGATTCGGCGATTTTTGCCTGGCTGGCGGCCACCACGGCAGTGACGATGATGACGATGCTGACCACCGAAACCAGCGGCAGCACTTCCACCGCATGCTGTACCCGATGGCCCAGTAAGCGCTGGGCAAGCACGCCCAGCACGATCGGCAGCAGCACCACTTGCAGAATCGACCAGAACAGCTCCATGAAGGACACCGGCAGCCAGGCCGAAGCCAGCAACCAGATCAGCGCAGGGGTCAAGAGTGGCGCGAGCAGGGTGGTGACTGCGGCGATGGCCACCGACAGGGCGAGGTCGCCCCGGGCCAGCCAGGTCATGACGTTGGACGAGGTGCCACTGGGGCAGCAGCCCACGAGAATCACGCCGACGGCAATTTCCGGCGGCAGATGGAAGGCCTGGCAGAGTAGCCAGGCCACCCCGGGCATGATTACGAAGTGCGCGACTACTCCCAGGGCGACGCGCCACGGATGACGGGCCACTTCGGCGAAGTCTTCGAGCTTCAGGGTCAGTCCCATGCCAAACATCACCAGGCCCAGCAGGGGCACAATCGCGCCTTTGAGGTCGATGAACCAGGTCGGCTGGAGGAATGCCAGCACGGCAAAGATCAGTACCCAGTAAGCGAAGGTGTTGCCGACAAAGCGGCTCAGTGCAGCCAGTGCGCGCATGACCTGTTCCTTATTATGTGAAAACGCCACCGAAGGCGGTGGCGTCTAGTGCGCAGCGGTTATCCGGGCAAGGCGTCAGATGCCTTGCGGAATTTCCTCGCCACCCAGGGCTTCGAACAACGCCGGCAGGAAATCGCCGAAAGTCAGCATCATCAGGGTGAAGCTGGCGTCCTGCTGGCCGAGGGCTTCATCGCCGCCGTCCTGTTCCGCCTGATCCTGCAGCAGGTCTTCGAACTTCAGGCGCTTGACCACCATCTTGTCGTCGAGCATGAAGGACAGTTTGTCCTGCCAGGCCAGGGACAGTTGGGTGACCACCTTGCCGGTGCTCAAGTGCAGCTGGATTTCCTCGCCGGTCAGGTCCTGGCGCTTGCAGCGCACGATGCCGCCGTCTTCGTGGGTGTCGCGCAGCTCGCACTCGTCGAGGACGAAGAAATCGTCGGCGGCTTTCTGGGTCTTGACCCAGTCGGTCATGATCGCGCTCGGAGCAATCTTCACGGTCAGTGGACGTACCGGCAGGGTGCCGAGGACTTCACGCAGCGTGGAGAGTAGGTCTTCGGCACGTTTGGGGCTGGCGGAGTTGACCAGAATCAGCCCCTGTTTCGGGGCGATGGCGGCGAAGGTCGAGGAGCGGCGGATAAAGGCACGGGGCAGGAACGCTTGGATGATTTCATCCTTGATCTGGTCGCGCTCCTTCTTATAGACCTTGCGCATCTGTTCGGCTTCGATCTCTTCGACCTTTTCCTTTACCGCGTCGCGCACCACGCTGCCAGGCAGGATGCGTTCTTCCTTGCGCGCTGCTACCAGCATGAAGTCCTGGCTGACGTGCACCAGCGGGGCGTCTTCACCTTTGCCGAAAGGGGCGACGAAACCGTAAGTGGTCAACTCCTGGCTTGCACAGGGGCGCGCCAGTTTGGTCGCCAGTGCAGTTTCCAGCGCCTCAGCATCAAAAGGCAGATCTTGGGTCAGGCGATAGATCAGCAGGTTTTTGAACCACATGGGGTGAATCTCTCCTTTATACAAAGGAGGGCATTATTCTCTTCGCTGCTGCTCAGGCCAACCCTTCGCTAAGCCTTTGGAAGGCCTGAAAAAATTATTATAAAAAGTGCTTGCCAGAGTGGGGTCTGCTCCGTAGAATGCGCGCCACACCGAACGTGAAGGGTGATTAGCTCAGCTGGGAGAGCGTCTGCCTTACAAGCAGAATGTCGGCGGTTCGATCCCGTCATCACCCACCATTCGCATTCAGTGTTACGCGCAGCGGTAGTTCAGTCGGTTAGAATACCGGCCTGTCACGCCGGGGGTCGCGGGTTCGAGTCCCGTCCGCTGCGCCATATTCGGTAACCTGGAACACTGAACGCCAGGTCACCACAGAAAGCCCGCTAGCGCGGGCTTTTTGCTGTAAAGAGTTTGTGGGTAATGCGGCATTTCATGGGAATTCAGATTTTTTTGATAAAATTATCAATTAAATCAACACTTTAAGAATTTCTGTGGCATAATGCGCCCCGCAACGAAGGTAAAGGGTGATTAGCTCAGCTGGGAGAGCGTCTGCCTTACAAGCAGAATGTCGGCGGTTCGATCCCGTCATCACCCACCACTTACTTTCAACGCTACGCGCAGCGGTAGTTCAGTCGGTTAGAATACCGGCCTGTCACGCCGGGGGTCGCGGGTTCGAGTCCCGTCCGCTGCGCCATATTCGGTAACCTGGAACACTGAACGCCAGGTCACCACAGAAAGCCCGCTAACGCGGGCTTTTTGCTGTCTGGGGTTTGGCTTCGGGCAAATCCGGTATCAAAAAAAGCGGCCCGCAGGCCGCTTTTCTTGTTTCTGGGCTTACTGCTCGGCGTTACGGCTGTGCCGGTAGTCACTGACAGCTTCGTACACCGCTTTGCGCAAGCGGTTGATACCACCGATAGGGCGATGGGCCTCAATACCGAACCAGGGATTGAAGGATTGATTGTCGCAGGCCAGGTTTTGCGCCGGAGTGTCGAAGTCCTGGGCGGGGATCGTCAATCGGGCCACGGTTTCAAACGGTGCGTCGCTTTCCTTCCACTCGATGCTGGTGTCTTCGATCGGCATGAACCGGCTCGGGTCCTGGCGCTGGATCTGCAACACGAAGCAGGCGGGCATCCGATCGCTGGAGAGCTGCTGGATCAGTGCGCTGCGCAGGAAGTTGGGCAGGTCCTGGTTCTGCGCTGGCAGGCTGTAGGCCGGGCAACTGTCCGGGTCTGGCATGACCCGAAACTTGGCGTTGGCGTTACCGAACTTGTAGGGCGAGACCGAAAAGTAGGTGGTCTGGGTCGGGCTGGTCGGTGCTGGCGACAGCGTGTCCAGGGCGATGAACAGATGGCGGATCTGCCAACTGCGAGGATCCCAGGCTGGGAAGAAGGCGCCGACTTTCTTGCCATCCGCCTGGGCGGCAATGTTCTGTTGATATTCCGCTACATCGCTGACGAAGAAGTTCGGATGATTGAACATCACGAAGTCCTGCTCGCGTCGCGCTGATTCCGCAGGGATCAGCTGTTGCCCAGGAACATCCAGCAGTTTGATCGCCATGCCGCGGGCGTCGCGAATGCTGTCGAACTGCGGATAGGCATTGCCGTTGGACAAACGCACAGTCGCTTGCCAGGTCTGGCCGGGGGTGGTGAACACGCCCTGGCGCAGTTCCGAATTCAGCTCCTTGAGCACCTGGACCTCGGCTTTCACGCAGCCATGAGCCTTGGCATGGGCATCGCGCAGGTAGCGAGTGCCTTCACGATGCTGATCGACGATGCGTACGGCGGTCTGGATGATGTCCTGGGTGCGTGCGGCTTCATCGGCGGGAATCTGCTCCTGTACCGCCACCGGGCCACGGTGCTGCCAGGCAAACCAGGCGCTGCCCAGGGCCCAGCCCAACAGGCCGATACCGGCCAGCAATAACAGAGTCTTGCCCAGCAATGCGCCGAGGCGTAGCCAGAGCCTGCCCAGCAGGGACGGTCGTTTTCTTGCGAGATCGAGTTTCATGGCAGTTGTGACTCCAGCGGTCCGCCCAGCACTTTCAAGTATTCCAGTAGTGCCCAGCGTTCTTCAGGTTGCAGCAGAGGGCCGATGACGCCGTTGCCACGCTGCCCGGCACGGAATTCGTGGCCGCTGTTGTGGTTGCCGCTGATGCGGGTATCGAATTCAAAGCCGTTCTTGAAGGCTTCCGGGCGATAGCCCAAGTGCTTGGGATCGTATTCGAAGGTGCCTCGATAGAAGGTGGTGGAGCGTTCAGATTGCGGCGAAAGCAGTTGATACAGGTTGGGCACCGAGCCGTTGTGCAGATAAGGCGGTGTTGCCCAGACCCCAGCCAGTGGCCGGGCCTTGTAGGCACGCAGCTCCCGCACGCCGATCGGCAGGCCATAGCCATCCAGTCGTGGTCGTTCCTCGGGGGAGACCTTGGCATCGCGGTAGGCACGTTCCTCGACGAAGGCGGTGATGTAGGCCAGGCCCTTTGCGGCTGAGAGTTGGCGCAGGTCCAGTGGTTCAGTGGGTGTCGGGTGCAGTTCGACGTTGGACTTGGCCAGTTCGGCGGTATCCCATTGCAGGGCGCTCAGGTCATAGCGCAGGTCGGCGATATTGCTGGCGGAGTTCGGATCGGTGCCAATCACCGAGACCGGGAGCATCTTCAGTTGCTGCACTGGTCGGCCATTGCTCTCGCTCACGGTTGGTAGGTGACAACCGGCACAGTGGCTGGCGAACAGACTGCGGCCCTTGGCAGCCAAGGGTTTATCGACAGTGCCCAGCAGTGCCTCCGGCCAAGTGGGAGGCTTCAGACGCTGCAAGGTTTCTTCTATATGGTTGAGGTCGCGAACCCGCACACTGGACGGGTAGCGGGCATCGCCGGTGAGTGGCTGGCCGTCGCTGTCGAACAGATTGAGGGTGGCGCCGACCCCTAGGGCTTCGCCGATGTTGCGGGCCATGGGTTGCTGCGCCGAACCGTTCCACTGCACCCAATCGAAGGTCCAGATGTCCCACAGTTGTGGGTAATCCACCGGGGCGTTGGCGACCCGATAGTTCTGCGCAGAAATGGCGTCGCCGAAACTGGCGTTGGCTATGCGGCCGAAGGCATCGGTGCGACCCGGGCCTTCCTCGGTGGGATAGAGGCCTCGATGGGTATCGTTCCAGGCTACTCGGAGGAAGGTGTCCAACGAGGCCTTGAAGTCCTTACGCAGTTGTTCATGTTGCGCGTCATAGTCTGCGCCCAGCACTTTGCGGGCGAAACGTTCGAATTTCCATGGGTTGTAATAGGTTGTGGCCAGGCTGGCTACCAGCGCTTGGCCGAAACTGCCGCCACGCAGGGTTGGCACGCTGGAGGGCAGGATGTGTTGCGCCGAGCCACCATCGATCCGCAGTGCCTGATGGTTGAAGCGCAGTTCCCCGGTGTGGCAGGCGGCGCAGGTGATGTCCAGGTACTGTTCCGGGCTGCCTGGGTTCTGGTGCCGGGCGAACCCTACTGGCAGGTTGCCGGGATTCTGCGTCGTGGCTTTCTGTCCAGGCTCCACCAGGAAGCCGAAGCGCGCCAGGTACTCCGGCGCCGCGAAGGACTGTTTGGAGAAGGGCAGCTCCAGGGCGGTGAACCATTCATAGCGCAGGCCTTTGACCTGAGTGCCTTGGGGAGTGAAATAGTAGGTCTGGCGGTCGGCGGCATCCCACTGCTCCAGATAGTGCACCTGCTCGACGGGCACGTAGTCGGGAAGCCTGGGGTTGGCGATGTAGTACAGGACTACGGCCAGGATTATGCCGATCAACACGGCAATCAACAGCAATACACGGTAGATGAGGCGCAAGATGTACGTCCTTGTCGAATTTGCTTTCCTTATGCCTGAGCGTCTCTGACGCGGCAAGTAGCCATTACTTGCGCTATGGTTATTCGCGCTCGTTCCGGTGCCTCACGGAGCCGCATGGGCAGGGTGTTCCCCAACGTACAAAACGTGTTTAAAGACGTGAACTTATCGGACATTTACTACTCTTACGCCGGTAGCCATTGGTCGTGGTCGCCTGATAAGCTCGCGGCTTTATTCGATTGCCCTTTAGGCGCATGAACAAGGAAATAGCATGAAACAGCATCGGTTGGCGGCGGCGGTGGCCCTGGTTAGCCTGGTACTTGCGGGTTGTGATTCGCAGACCAGCGTAGAGCTGAAAACCCCGGCGCAAAAAGCTTCCTACGGTATCGGCCTGAACATGGGCAAGAGTCTCGCCCAGGAAGGCATGGATGATCTGGATTCCAAAGCGGTAGCCCAGGGCATTGAAGATGCCGTCGGCAAGAAAGAACAGAAGCTGAAGGATGACGAACTGGTTGAAGCCTTCGCCGCGCTGCAAAAGCGTGCTGAAGAGCGCATGGCCAAGATGAGCGAAGAGTCGGCTGCTGCCGGCAAGAAATTCCTCGAGGAAAACGGCAAGAAAACCGGCGTGACTACCACCGCTTCCGGCCTGCAGTACGAAGTGCTGAAGAAGGCTGACGGTCCTCAGCCCAAGCCGACTGACGTGGTCACTGTTCACTACACCGGTACTTTGACCAACGGCACTGTATTCGACAGCTCGGTAGAGCGTGGCAGCCCGATCGATCTGCCGGTCAGCGGCGTTATCCCAGGCTGGGTTGAAGGCCTGCAATTGATGCACGTGGGTGAGAAGTACAAGCTGTACATCCCTAGCGACCTGGCCTACGGCGCGCAAAGCCCAAGCCCGTCGATCCCGGCCAACTCGGTTCTGGTATTTGAACTGGAGCTGCTGGGTATCAAGGATCCAGCCAAGCAGGACGCCGCCAAGTAACCTGTCTCAGCGCCTGAAGCAACGCCCCGTTCTTACGGGGCGTTGTCGTTTCTGCGGGACGTTGCTGGTAAATAGTCCGAACCGGCGCGATCGTAGGCGGTCAGAACTGGGTATCTGCGGTGGGTAGTCTGTGAGGGCTGCCAAGTCAATGAAATTATGGGTTTTTTTATGTGAGTAAAAAACGCCCGATCTGAGCTAAGCCCTTATGAAACGGGGCTTTCAGCCGTGAAAAATAGCTCTGTTCACAAGGTTATCCACAATTTGTGTGGATAACATTTCAGTGGAGTGATGATGAAAGCACCCTGGAGTTTTGCCCGCTTCCTGCCTTTGGCTGGTCGGTTGCTGAGCCGTGGCCGTTTACCGACGCTGTTGTTCGCCGTGGCCAGCAAGGGGGCTAGCCAAGGTGGTCGCCTGGGCAAGGTCAAGGAGGACCTGCGCCTGCTCCAGGCGCTGTGCCTGGCTTACTGGCGAGGGGAGTATCGCGCCGTCAGCGCCAAGGCTTTGCTATCGGTGGTGGCGGGGTTGATGTATTTCCTCAGCCCGGTGGACGCGATCCCCGATTTCATCCCGGTATTGGGCATGCTTGACGACATCGCCGTGCTGGCGTGGTTGATGAAGACCCTGGACGACGAGCTTGGCGCCTTCCGGGCCTGGCGTAATCGCCAGATGCCGGAAAAGCTGGCTGTGGTCGAGCGCCTGCCGGATACACCGGAACAGCTGCAACTGGAAGGGCCACGGAAAAACTGAGGCGATTCACTCGCTCCCTCAACAATCATGCTCCCCGCGACCGCCGCCGCTGTTAGGATTACACTTCAAGGGAAAAGTCCGACTCGGTAAGAGTCGTTGTCCTACGGGGTAGTAATGGATATTCAGATTATTGAACGCGATGGCGAGCCCGAATATGCGGTTCTGCCGTGGGCTCAGTATCAAGCTTTATTGACAGCCGCAGGTCTCACCGAACAACTACCGTACGCCGCTGCAACCTCTCAGGCGGCGCCACCAGCCCAGAGTCTTCCGGGCCTGGATCAATTACGCAATCTGCGCGAAGGGAAGGGCATCGCCATTGAGGCGCTGGCCCGCAAAGTAGGTATCAGTCCGTCTTACCTGGCCCTCATTGAAAGTGGCGAGCGTCAACCCGACGCTGCGATTCGCCGCAGCCTGGCCTGGGAGTTGACGGTGCCGGGGTGGAGGGAGCAATCGTGAGTGTAAGGATCAGTCGTCAGCACTGGGATGGGCTGTTGGGTGAGCTGGATCAAGCCCGTCGTCAACGCCATCTTTTAACCTACCGGGCATTGCTGGAGCGATTGCAGCTGCCTAGCCCGGCCATGCAAACCCTGACGGCCGCGCTGGAGCATCTGGCGGCCCTGGATGCCCGGGCCGAACAGCCATTGCGCAGCTCATTGGTGATCAGCCAAGGGGCCAGCCGTTTGCCTCGTACCGGATTCTTTGAGTGTGTGGAGCGTTTGGGACGTTTTTCCGGGCCGTCCGATGGCGTGGCCGCTGCTTCATGGCACGCTTCGGAAGTGGTGCGCGTGTTCGAGTACGAATACCCCGAATCAGCGGAGGCTTGAATGTTCTGGCGACTCAAGGCACGACTCAGCTATTGGCTGGCGCGCCGGTTGTTTCATTGGCCGTGGTTTATCCGTGAACCCCGCAGTTGGCGCTGGATGGAGGGGCAATTCGCGCGCATGGCCAATCTGGGGGATGTCGACGCGCAAAGTTTCTACGGACACATCCTGACCTTTCGTGGACAGGGGCTTGGGGCGCGGGAGGAGGGCATTCGTCTGCTGCGCCTGGCGGCGTTGGCCGGTGACGGTAAGGCCGCCTATCAACTGGGGGTGATCAGCCTCGCCGGCTCCGCCAGCAAGGCTCCTGATGCTGCCGAGGCGAGCCGTTGGTGGACGCTCTCGGCCAAGGCCGGGCATCCCCTGGCGGAGCTCAAGCTGACGCAGCTGAATCAGTCTTCGCATCCTGATCCCGCATCGGTTCCTTGAGCGCCTCGCTTCCCATGCGGGCTGCAGCTTCCAGGCTGTCGATCACGTGGATGCTGTAACCCTGAACATTCTTGGCATGATGCTTGGCCTGGGACGCCAGCTCTGCCAATTGGCTGGAGTCCAGTTGTCCACAGGCCTGTGGATACAAGTGCACGACGCCGATGGACAGTGACAGCAGGGGGAACTCCTGACGCACTCCTTGACGGTTGGGGGCGACAAAACAGCCAGCCTCCAGGTGTTCGCTGCGGTAGAAGCGCCGGCACTGACTGTGAAAGTCGTCCAGCAGCTGGTTCAGGCGCCTTTGCCAGTCTTCAGGTCCGAGCACCAGCAAGAAATCATCCCCGCCAATATGCCCGACGAAGTCACGACTCGGATCGACCCGATCATTCAGGCATTGGGCCAGGCACAGCAGCACTTCATCGCCACGGCCATAACCGTAGATATCGTTGAAGGGCTTGAAGCTGTCGATGTCCACGTAACAGATCACTGACTCGCGCCCTTGCTGCAGCAGGCGGGTCAGGCATTGCTGGATGGGCACATTGCCCGGTAACAGGGTTAGGGGATTGGCATAGCGCGCCTGCTGGATTTTCAATTCGGTGATCAGTTTGAGCACATCGATTACCCGTCCCAGCCCCAGGTAGTGCCCGTTCAGGGTAATGATGAAGTCCTCCTCGATGCGTTGCCGAGCGCGACTGGTGATCAGGCGGCTCACCTGTTGCAGGGACTGGCTGAGTTCGACGGCGAGGAAGTCGTCATTCATCAGGCGGCTGATGGGTTTGCGGGCAAAAAGATCGGTGGCGAATGGCTTGAGCAGGGCATCCGAAAGCGAATGCCGGTGGACGATCCCGCAGGGTTGGCCCTGTTCGTCGAGGACCGCCAGAGAGTTGAGGTTGGCTTGCCGGCGAAAGGCTTCCAGCACGTTGGCTGTCGGGGTGTTGCGGGCCACGGCGGGCTGTTCGTTGAGCAGCGCGCTGAGGTCACTGCCTTCATCGTTGAGTGCCACGCTGGTGTGGTCATGCTTGGGCATCATCGCCCGGGCATCCCGGGGCGGTTGTTCCTGCGGTCGGCACAGCAAGTAGCCCTGGACCAGATCGACACCCATTTCACTGAGCACCGCCAGCTCCTCGTGCATCTCAATCCCTTCGGCGATCACCTGGGCGCGGGATGCCTTGGCAATCTGCAGGATCGAGCCGACGAATTCGCGTTTTAGCGCGTCCTGATGGATGCCATCGATAAAGTGCCGGTCGATCTTTACATAGTCTGGCCGCAGCTCGGACCACAGGCGCAGGCTGGAGTAACCGGCGCCGAGGTCATCCAGGGCGATGGAAAATCCCATGTCCCGGTAGTGATGCAGGGCATTGTGCAATAGCTGAAAGTCGTCGATGGGGGTCTGTTCGGTGAGTTCGATCACCACCTGGCTCGGAGGAATGCCAAAGTCTTGCAGCAGTTGCAGGGTACGGCCGGGTTGGTGGGCCGCCTCCAGCAGAGACTCCGGAGATACGTTAAGGAACAGCTTGCCGGGTAACTGCTGCTCGCTGAAGCGTTTGCAGGCGCTGTGGCGGCAAGCGATCTCCAGTTCGCTCAGGCGCCCGGCCTGGCGGGCCACGGCAAACAAGGCGACCGGTGAGTGCAGGGGGCTGTTGGAGGGGCCGCGGCTCAAGGCTTCGTATCCGAGGATGCGTCGCTGCGAGAGAGAAATGATCGGTTGGAACAGGCTGTGCAAACCGCTTTGAGCCAGGATTGAACTCAATGCACTCAGCTGTTCGGTCGTGGTCATGGCGATCTCTATCGATAAAAAAAGGACCGGGCACCGCTCCTGATTCAAGAGCGGCGCCCGGTCCTTCATTTCACGACAGAATGATGACTGTTTAATGACGATCCGAGGAGCGATCGAATTAAATTGCCATCATCTTCAGTGCTTGGCCACCGAGGTGTTGAGCTTCAGATAGTCCAGCAGAATGCGCCCGGTCTCACTCAGGTAGGCATCGTCTTCCGGCTTGGTTTTGTCCGGCTCGGCAGCAGCCAGTGCATCCTCGTCTTCTTTTTTCAGCTCTTTGAGCGGCTCTTCACCCTTGGCTTTGCGACGAGCATTTTCCAGAGCCAGTTGCTTGGCTTCGATGTCGGCATGCTGTGCCCGACGATCCGCTTCGTTGAGGCTGACGGTTTTTTCCGCCATCAGCTTCTGTGCCAGGGCCAGCTTGTCGCGGATGAACACAAACTCCGGATCCTTCGCCGAACGATTTTCATGTTCGGCCTTGAGCTGGGCCAGGAACGGCTTGAACGGATCCACTGCCGGTTTGATGGCCGGGCGAATGGTGTCCCATGGCATGGCTTCAGGCAGTGCGCTCTCGCCGATTTCCTTGGTGTCGATGATCGACGGGTAACCGATATCCGGAAGAACGCCCTGATGCTGGGTGCTCTGGCCGGAAACCCGATAGAACTTGGCCAGGGTCAGTTTCAGCTCGCCATGGTTCAGTGGCTGAATGGTTTGCACTGTACCTTTACCGAAGGTCTGGCCACCGATGATCAGCGCCCGGTGGTAGTCCTGCATGGCGCCGGCGAAGATCTCCGAGGCCGAGGCCGAGAGACGGTTGACCAGCAGTGCCATCGGGCCTTTGTAGAAGGCGCCGGGGTTTTCGTCTTCGAGCACATCCACACGGCCATCGGCGTTGCGTACCAGTACGGTCGGGCCCTTGTCGATGAACAGGCTGGTCAGTTCGGTGGCTTCCTGAAGAGAGCCGCCGCCGTTGTTGCGCAGGTCGATGACTACACCGTCAACCTTGTCTTTCTGCAACTCGGTCAGCAGTTTCTTCACGTCACGGGTGGTGCTCTTGTAGTCCGGATCGCCAGCACGGAAGGCCTTGAAGTCCAGGTAGAAGGCCGGGATCTCGATCACCCCGAGCTTGTAGTCCTTCCCATCCTGCTTGAGGTTGAGGATCGACTTCTTCACCGCCTGGTCTTCGAGCTTCACCGCTTCGCGGGTGATAGGCACGATCTTGCTGGTCTGGTCGTTTGGCGCATTGCTGGCCGGAATCACTTCCAGGCGTACCAGGGTGCCTTTCGGGCCACGGATCAGTTTGACCACTTCGTCCAGGCGCCAGCCCACTACGTCGACCATTTCCTTGTCGCCCTGGGCGACACCGATGATCTTGTCTGCGGGAGCTACCTGCTTGGTCTTGTCCGCCGGACCTGCCGGCACCAGGCGCACGACCTTGACCTGGTCGTTGTCGCTCTGCAACACGGCGCCGATGCCTTCCAGCGACAGGCTCATGTTGATGTCGAAGTTTTCCGCGTTATCCGGCGAAAGATAGTTGGTATGCGGGTCGTAAGACATGGCGAAGGTATTGATGTAGGCCTGGAAGATGTCTTCGGCCCGGGTCTGGTCCAGGCGCGCCAGCTGATTCTTGTAACGCTTGGTCAGCGTCTCCTGAATCTGCTTGGGCTCCTTGCCAGCGATTTTCATCCGCAGCACTTCGTCCTTGACGCGTTTGCGCCACAGGTCGTCGAGCTCTACGGTGGTCTTGAGCCAAGGGGCGTCCTTGCGGTCGATCAGCAAGGTTTCCTTGGCGTTGAAGTCAATTTTGTCGACGCCTTTGTTGAGTTCCGCCAAGGCGAAGTCCAGACGCGCTTTGACCCGGTCCAGATAACGCTTGTAGATGGTGAAACCGGCATTCAGGTCGCCGCTCTTGAGGAAGTCGTCAAACTGGGTTTTCCATTTGTCGAACTCCGCGATATCGCTGGCCATGAAGTAGCTGCGCGATGGGTCCAGCAGCTTCAGGTAGCTGTCGTAGATGATCACTGAGCGCGCATCATCCAGCGGCGGTTTGCTGTAATGGTGGCGTTTGAGCAGTTCTACAACATTGAGGCTGGCAATTACCTCATCGCGATCGGGCTGAAGTTGATCCCAGCTATTGGCTGCGAACGTATTGGTCGACATCGGCAGAAGGCCGAAACCAATGAATAGGGCGAGGGCGGTGCTGGGGAACAAATGCTTCATGCTGATTCGACGCGGGGGCAATTGATAACGCATATTAGGCCGTCTTTGAAGTCGCCGGTTCCATAAGGACCGGTCGCATAATGCAAAAAGCCCGGTGCTACCGCTCCGGGCTCAGTCCAGACTCACTATGGAGGCACTGTGAAAGCATTGCAAGGCGTTGAAGGTCATGTGGAGTGGGTTGAAGAGCCAAGTCCTGCCTGTGATGTAGGGCAAGTTCGCATTCGGGTGGCGGCTGCGGGGCTCAATCGGGCCGACCTGTTGCAGCGTGCAGGTCTCTATCCGCCCCCTCCGGGAGCCAGCCCGATCCTGGGCCTGGAGTGCTCCGGGATTATCAGCGAAGTGGGGCCGGGTTCTTCCTGGCAGATCGGTGATCGGGTGTGTGCGCTGCTGGCCGGTGGCGGCATGGCCGAGGAAGTGGTGGTTGATGCACGCCATGTACTGCCGGTGCCCGAGGGGCTGTCCCTGGCCGAGGCCGCGGCGTTGCCCGAGGTCTACAGCACGGCCTGGCTCAATCTGTTCCAACTGGCGGCGCTCAAGCCTGGCGAGAAGGTGCTGTTGCACGCGGGGGCCAGCGGCGTCGGTTCGGCCGCCATCCAGCTGTGCAAGGCATTCGGCAATCCGTGCTGGGTCAGCGTTGGTTCCGCGGATCGCCTGGCCTACTGCGAGAGCTTGGGCGCCCAAGGCGGTGTGGTGCGTACCGATGGCCTTGAGGCGCTGCGGGATTTTGCGCCTTTCGATGTGATTCTCGACCCGGTGGGTGCCAATTATGCAGCCAACAATCTCAAACTGCTGGCCCTGGATGGACGCTGGGTATTGATCGGCCTGATGGGGGGGCGTGAAGCGCAACTGGACCTGGCTCAAGTGCTGGCCAAGCGTATCCAGTTACTGGGTTCGACCCTGCGCAGCCGCAATGAACAGTTCAAGGCCGACCTGTTGAGCGACCTTGGGCAGAATGTCTGGCCGCTGTTCAGCGAAGGGCGTCTGAGCCCGCAATTGGCCAAGACCTTCCCGATTCAGGATGCGGAAGCGGCTTTTGCCGAGCTGGCGACCAATCAGGTCTCGGGCAAGCTGGTGCTGGTGATCGACTCCAGCCTGAGGTGATTGCTGTGGTAGGGGCCGGCTTGCTGGCGAACCTTGCTCCAGGCTTTTGGGGCTGTTCGCTGGCAAGCCAGCTCCTACACAAGCTGGCAGCCAACGAATTTCGGGAGGGGGATTATTTCCAGTGATGGATCGGCCAGCCGGCCTTTTGTGCGTGCTCGCGTAGTACCGGGTCGGGGTTCACTACCTGGGGATGGTCGACCCGCAGCAGCAGCGGCAGGTCATTGCGCGAATCGGAGTAGAACGTTGCGCCTTCCAGGTTTTCTTCTTCGGCGTCCAGCCATTCCAGCAAGCGGGTGATCTTGCCTTCGCGGTAGGTCAGGGTGCCAAGGGTGTGACCGCTGTACACGCCGTGCAGCACTTCCAGCTCAATCCCCAGCACTTCGTCGATGCCCAGGCGAGCGGCAATCGGCTTCACCAGATGGGTGCCCGAGGCGGAAATCACCAGAATCCGGTCGCCGGCCTTGCGGTGGGCCGCAATGGTGGTGCACGCCTCACTGAAAATGATCGGCTCGATCACCTCTTCCACCCAAGGCTCCACCAGGTGCGCTACCTCTTCCGGGGTGCGTCCCGCCATGGGTTCCAGGCTGAAGCTCATGAACTCCTCCATGGCCAACTTGCCATGACTGTAGGCGTCCATCAGTTCGTTGTTGCGACGCATGAACGACTCGCTGTCGACCCAGCCAAGGCGGCCCATCTGTGCGCTCCAGAGGGTGGCGCAGTCGCCGTGAATCAGGGTTTCGTCCAGATCAAAAATTGCCAAGGCCATCAGTGCAGCTCTCTCTTCAGGATCAATTGCGTGAAAGCCGTCAGGCTACCTCACACAGGGCGGCAGGATCGATGGTCAGTGCCAGACGTTGGCCGTCAGCGTGCAGGTCATCGGCCGAACGGTTGAGAACATCCACCACCAGCTCCACGCCGCGAGCCTCGACCCGGTAGCGAATCACATTGCCCAGCAGGCTGTGGCTGCGAACCAGTGCATCGAGCTGGCCCTCCCTGCCAAGTTCGATGGCTTCCGGGCGAATGGCGATACGCCCGCTGACCGGGCGCTGCAGCAGCTTGCTGGCACTTTCGGCGTCCAGCAGGTTGTAGTTGCCAATAAAACCTGCTGCGAATACATCCACGGGCGCTGTGTAGAGCGTCTCGGCATCGCCGCTCTGGACAATCCTGCCCTGGTTCATCAGGAAGATCCGATCGGACATGGTCAGGGCCTCCTCTTGATCATGGGTGACAAAAATCGTGGTCAGCCCCAGTTCCCGCTGGATGTTGCGGATCTGTTCACGCAGGTGCTTGCGAATACGCGCATCCAGGGCTGACAGCGGTTCGTCCAGCAACAGCAAGCGCGGCCGGGTCACCAGTGAGCGGGCCAGGGCCACCCGCTGGCACTGGCCACCGGACAGTTGATGTGGATAACGATTGGCGAAGTCGTTGAGCTCCACCAGTTGCAAGGCTTCAAGGACCCGCTTGCGACTGTCATCGGCGTTGACCTTCTGCATGCGCAGGCCGAAGGCGACGTTCTGTTCCACGGTCATGTTGGGGAACAGCGCGTAGCTCTGAAACACCATGCCGATCCCGCGTTTCTGCGGGCTCAAGGGCACTATGTCCTGGCCATCGAGAAAGATTTTGCCGCCGTCCACCGGGGTCAGTCCGGCGATGCAGCGCAGCAGGGTGGACTTGCCGCAGCCGGACGGGCCCAGCAGGGTGACGAACTCACCTTTCTGGATCTCGCAATTGATATCGCTGAACACCGTGGTGCCTGCGTAGTTCTTTTGCAGGTGTTGGACGCTGACGAAGCTCATTGGCTTTTGTCCTTGTTCAAGATGTTGGCGGCCCAGGTTAGAACCAGCACAAAGAAGAAGTAGGAGATCACCAGGGCGCTGGTGAAGTGGCCGCTGCTGTTGCGCATGTTGTTCAGGTAGACCTGCAGGGTTTCATAGCGGGTGCCCACCAGGATGTTGGCAAACACGAATTCGCCGAACAGGAAGGAGAAGGACAGCAGCAGCGCCACCATCAGACCTTTGCGCAGGTTTGGCAGCACCACCAGAAAGGCCGCCTGCCAGGTACTGGCGCCCAGCAGTTGGGCGGCGTCCATCAGGTCCCGCAGGTTGATCGCCTGCAGGTTGTTGGTGATGGCCCGGTACATGAATGGCAGGGCGACAGTGAAATAACAGCCGATGAGAATCCAAGGCGTGCCAACCATGGCGAAGGGGCCTGAGCCATAGAGTTGCAGCAGGCCCACTGAAGACACCACGGGCGGCACCGCGAAGGGCAGCAGGATCAGGATGTTCATCAGCGCGTCGAGCTTGGGAAAGTGGTAGTGCACCACAAACAGCAGCGGCAGGATCAGCACCACTGAAAGCACCAGCGCCCCAACGCAAACCAGCAGCGACTGGCCGAAGGCATTGAGGAAGCGCGGGTCGCTCCACAGTTGCAGGTACCACTTGAAGGTCAAGCCGCTGGGCAGGATGGTGGCTGACCAACTGCTGGCGATGGAGTAGACAAAGGTCCCCAGCAGTGGCAGCAACAGGATGGCGAACAGCAGGTAGACCACCACCCGGTGGTACAGAGCGGCGGAGCCGGGTTCAGCGCGAGACATGGTAGCTCCTCTTCAACAGCAACTGATGGACGATGGTTACCAGGGTCATCAGGGCCACCAGCACCACCGCCAGGGCGCTGGCCATGTTCGGGTCCAGGGAGATATCCCCGGAAACCATGGCGGCAATGCGGATCGGCAGCACGTTGAAGTTGCCGGTGGTCAGGGCGTAGACCGTGGCATAGGCGCCCAGGGCGTTGGCCAGCAGGATCACGAAGGTGCCCAGCAATGCCGGGGTCAGCACGGGCAGACCGATGTGGCGCCAGAACTGCCAGCCGTTGGCCCCCAGCAGCGCGGCGGATTCACGCCAGTCTTCGCGCAGGGCGTCGAAGGCCGGGTACAGCAGCAGCACACCCAGGGGAATCTGAAAGTAGGTGTAGAGAATGATCAGCCCGGTCTTGGAGTACAGGTTGAAGTCCTGAATGATCCCCGACTGCTTGAGCATGATGGTGATGGTGCCGTTGAACCCCAGGAGGATGATGAAGGCGAAGGCCAGGGGCACACCGGCGAAGTTGCTGGTCATGTTGGCGAAGGCGTTGACGAAGTTGCGCAGTCTGGAGTCGACCCGGCGCAGCGAGTAGCTGCCCAGTACCGCGATGATGATGCCGAACACGCTGGACCAGAAACTGATCTCCAGGCTGTACTGGATCGCCTGCAGGTAGAACTTCGAGCTGAAGATCTTGCTGAAGTTGGCCAGGCCCCAGCCGAACTCTTCCGACTGCAGGCTGTTGATCAGTACCCACACCAGCGGGGCGATCTGGAACACGATGAAAAACAGGGCAAAGGGCACTAGACAGAGGGCCGCCAGCCATTTGCCACGGGTGACTGAATTCACTGCAACAGCTCCCGGCAGAAGGGTTTGTCATGGGGCACGCCGAGCAACTGGCAGATCGTGCCGCACAGTTCGGTCTGTTTCGGCGTGGCGTTGGCATCGAGACTGAAGGCATTGCCGAGAACGAACAGCGGGACTTCCCGCTCCTCGGCCAGCAGGCCGTTGTGGGAGCGGTCGTTGTTCATGCCATGGTCGGCAGTCACCAAAACCTGGTAGCCGGCATCGAGCCAGCCTTGCAGGTAGTCGGCGAGAATGATGTCAGCCGAACGCGCGCTGTTGCGGTACTGGGTGCTGTCGAGGCCGTGCTTGTGCCCGGCGTCGTCGATGTTCATCGGGTGTACCAGGAGAAAGTCCGGTTGGTACCGCAGGCGCAGGCTCTCCGCATCGGCGAACAGGTGGGCGTCGGGGTAGTGATCGCTCCAGTAGAAGTGGCCGTACTGGATCGGCAGATCGGGGTTGGCGGTGTGCCGGTCCTGTGGTGCATTGAACGGGCTGCGGTTGTACAGCTCGCTGACCCAGTGATAGGCCGCGGCGGCAGTGGAGCGGCCGGCATCGCGAGCATAGTGGAAAATGCTGCGCTGGTTGGACAGGCGCGAGACCTGGTTGTGGACGATACCGCTGTCGATCGGCGTGACACCGGTGAGGATACATTCGTACAGGGGGCGGGACAGGGCCGGTAATTCGCATTGCAGCTTGTACAGGGCGGCGCGGCCTGCGCCGACGTAGGCTTGCAGGTGGCCCATGGCGTGTCGGGCAACTTCGTGGTTGAGGCCGTCGAGCACCACAAGGATGACGTTGTGCTTCATGAGCGGGAGAACTCCGGGATCAGGCAACGCATGGAACCTGTAGGAGTGGCCGGGCGGCGTTGCGCTTGCCGGCGAAGGTATCTGCACGCTCGTACAGGCCTTCGCCGGCAAGCCGGCTCCTACGACTAATGCAGCATTACGGCATGTTGATGATCACTTCTTCCTGCCACTTCTGCGGCAGGGACTTGGAGGTTTTCTCCCAGGCGTCGGCGTCCTTGATCGGGGTCACGTGCTTGTACTGTTCGTTGGGCAGCAGGTTGGCCTGGACGTCCGCCGGCAGGGTCAGGTGCTCGGCACGGATCGGGCGCGCATTGCCGCGTGCCAGGTTGGTCTGACCGGCATCGCTGAAGATGTACTCGCGAGCCAGTTTGGCGGCATTGGGATGCTTGGCGTATTTGTTGATGATGGTGGTGTAGCCGGAGATGACCGAGCCATCGGATGGGATCAGCACTTCGTAGTCATCCTTGTTGACCATCTTGTTGCGGTAGCTGAGGCCGTTGAAGTCCCAGACCACGCCCACTTCCACCTCACCTTTCTCCATGGTGGCGATGGTCGGGTTGGCCAGGGACAGGCGGCCTTGCTTGGCAATTTCGGCGAACATCAGCAGCGCTGGCTGGATGTTCTTCTCGTCACCGCCCTTGGCAATGGCGGCAGCCAGCACGCCGTTGGCGGCTTGTGCGGCGGTGCTCACGTCACCGATGGAAACCTTGTACTTGCCTTTTTCCAGGTCGGCCCAGCTCTTCGGTGCATCAGAGCCGTGCAGCAGCTTTTTATTGACGATGAAGGCGATGGTGCCGGTGTAGGCCAGCGCCCAGTTGCCGTCCTTGTCCTTGGCCCAATCCGGGACCTGAGCCCAGGTGCTCGGCTTGTAAGGTTGGGCTACGCCCTGTTTGACTGCGATCGGGCCGAAGGCGGCGCCAACGTCGCCGATGTCGGCGCTGGCGTTGTCTTTCTCCGCGGCGAACTTGGCGATTTCCTGGGCCGAACTCATGTCGGTGTCGATGTGCTTGAGGCCGTAGGTTTTCGCCAGGTCCTCCCAGGTGCCTTTCCAGTTGGCCCAGTCGTCGGGCATGCCGACGCTGTTCACGGCGCCTTCCGCTTTGGCAGCGGCTTCAAGGGTTTTCAGGTCGTTATCAGCGGCCATGGCGGCGGTGCACAGGGCAATGGTCGAGCCTAACAGTGATGCCAGGAAAAGCTGTTTCATCCGAAGCTCCTTTGGGTGTGTTCAACGCTGCGTTGTTATCGACAGTCTTGCGATGGGTTGGTCTAGGTCAGCAATACCTGAGCCAATTTAGGCGTGTTGGATGACACTTTGATGTCGGTGCCTGCGGTCGGCACCTGGATTCGTGTGCAGGTCCGGGGCTGCGAAATAAGCGTAGACCATGCCAAAACACCCGTTCTGCAAGGTTCTGGCGGGTAATTTGCAAGTTTGTCAGAGACCTGCTCAGTGGCTTTGTCATCTATCAGTCATATGCATTGCCTAGGCTTTCGACACGGATGCAGAGCACTGCCCCGGCCCCTGCGCTGCCCTGAAACAGTGCTGGTCTAGTCCAGATAGGTAACGTTGATGCGTATTGATGCAACCAAAGCGGTGACAGCCATCGGCCAGGTCCTGCAGGAGCAGATCGCCCATGGTCTGTTGGCACCCGGGAGCAAGCTGCCGGCCGAGCGCAAGCTCAGCGAGTTGTTCGCCACTACCCGCATCACTGTGCGCGAGGCCTTGCTGCAACTGGAGGCCCAGGGGCAGATCTACCGTGAGGAGCGCCGTGGCTGGTTTGTTTCGCCGCCGCGCCTGGCCTACAACCTGATGCAGCGTAGTCATTTCCACGCCATGGTCAGTGCCCAGGGACGAGTGCCTTCCACTGAGGTGATCTCGGCGCGCCTGCAACCGGCTTCGGCGGCAGTCTGCGCCTGGCTGCAATTACCGGCGCTGTCCAGCGTGATCCAGATCTGCCGGGCGCGGCGCATCGATGAGCGCCTGGTGCTGTATGTCGAGCACTACCTGAACCCCAAGTACTTTCCGAAGATTCTTGAGCTGGACCTGAACCAGTCGATCACCGAGCTCTATGCCCGGCATTACGACCTGCATTATGGACGGGTGCGCTTCGAGATCGTGCCCACGTCATTGCAGCCGGAAGCGGCGGCGGCCTTGAAGGTCTCGGTGGGCAGCCCCGGGCTGCGCATCGCCCGGGTCAACTATGACCAGCATGAGCGGCTGATCGATTGCGATCTGGAGTTCTGGCGGCATGACGCGATTCATGTTGGCGTTGACGTTCTTTAGACGCCAGTGCCGTTCGCCGGCAAGCCGGCTCCTACACTAATCATTGTGTTTCCGGCGTGCCTCCGGGGGTAATCACCTGGATGCTCATGCGCGGGGTGGCCAGGTCCAGTCCGGCTTCGTCCAGGTGACGCTTGAGGGACAGGTTGAACGCCCGTGACACTTCCCATTGCTTGATCGGAGCCGTCTTGAAGCGGGCTCGGAGAATGGCGCTGCCGGACTCGAAACTCTCTACTCCCTGGATCTCCAGCGGCGACCAGATGTTGCGTCGTTGCAAGGGATCGGTACGCATCTTCTGGCCAACATCGCGCATCAGCTTGATCGCGTCGTCGATCTCCATGTTGTAGGGAATCGCCACGCGAAAGATCGCGTAGCCGAACTCTCGGGAGTAGTTCTTGATGCTCTTGATTTCGCTGAACGGGATGGTGTGCACGATGCCGTCGATGTCCCGCAGGCGCACGGTGCGTATGGTCAGGCCCTCGACGGTGCCCAGATGACCGCCGACATCCACGTAGTCATCGATGGCCAGGGAGTCCTCGATGATGATGAACAGACCGGTAATCAAGTCTGCCACCAGGGACTGGGCGCCAAAGCCGATGGCCAGACCGATGACACCGGCACCGGCCAGCAGCGGCGTGACGTTCATGCCCATGTTGGCCAGGGCGACGATGGTGGCGATGATGAAAATCGTCACGAACAGCACGTTGCGGATCAGCGGCATCATGGTCTGTGCGCGGGCGTTGGCCAGGCCCTTGCGCGAGCGGGTCAGTGCGTGATGCACCGCGGTGTCGCTGAGAATCCAGATCAGCCAGGCAAAGATCAGGGTGCCGCCGAGGCTGAACAGCTTGACGCTGACTTCATGGCCGTCGCCTTCGGTGAAGCGGATCAGCGACATGCCCCAGACCCGCAGGCCCAGCTCGATGAATGCCAGCCAAACCGCCAGGTGGGCCAGGGTATAGAAGAAGCTTTTCAGCCGTTCGGAATACAGCGCATGGCGTTTGTGCCCACGCTGGGGCTTGAGGGCGTGGCGCCGAACCAGGCCGTTGATCACCATGCACAGCACCAGCAGCACCGTGCACAACAGTGACTGGCGAAGGGCCGTGCTGGTGTCGCCGGCGGAAACGAAGGTGGCGAACAGCGAAATGCCCACCAGCACCAGCGCGGGGAGATACCAGAAAGTGCCGATGATTTCGATGGTGTCGCTCAAGGCGCGGCGGGTCAGGCGTCGGGACAGCGGCTGATTGCGGATCAGGTGCGCGATCGGCCGGCGGAAGCGCAGGATGAACACCCCGGTGGACAGCGCCGCCATGACATTGGCGAAAGTCGCTGCTGTGTGGGCCAGGTGCTGGCCAAGGCTGGCCACCATCCGTGGGTCGCTCAGGGCCTCGCCGAACGCGGCGAAGCTGCCGATCCACCACAGCGGCCGGAACGCCTGGCGGCGCAGGATATACAGGGCACGATGACGGTGCGGACCATCGAGCACGGAAAACGCCACCACGCAGATCGCCGAAAAACAGGTGCCCACCACCAGGGCGTAGGCGAGAACCATGGCCAGGTCCTTGCCCAATGACGAGGGCAGGGAGTAGGTCATGTAGACGGTGATCAGCAGAGCGATCAGCCAGGGGCCGAGCTTGCGCAGGGCGAAACGCAGCAAGTCCCAGGTCTTGGGGTGCTGGGGCAGTTCATCGGTGAGACCGAAACGCAGGCGTACCCGATGGCTGAGCCAGATCAGCGCGGCGGCCAGCAGGCTCCAGACCATGAGGATCAGGGCAAAGGCAAAGATGATCGGCAACCATTGGCTGGCTGGCAGCATCAGTGCCGACAGTTCTTCCTGGGCTTGATCGAACTCGTCGGTCCAGCGGGTCAAGGGGCTATCAGCGCCGGAGAACTGTTTCTCCAGGCTCGACAGGGTGCCGCCAATCAGGCCGAGCACGCCTTCTTCAGTGGCGGGCTGGGCTTTTTTCGTGGCATCCCGGAGCTTTTTCAGATCAGCCAGCAGCTTGGCTCGTTGCTGGTCGTTCTCCAGGGACTTGATCACCTCGTCCAAAGACTGCCCCAGCGGCTCTTCTGCTTGTGGTTGCGGTTTGCTCTGGTTGCCCAGCAGGCCCGGCAGGCCAACCGCCTGCGCACTGCTCAGGGGCAGGAAGGTCAGCAGGCAGACAAGCACATAGCAGGGCAGGGCGAAAAGACGAGCGAACACTGGGCGGTCAACCTCGGAGAAAGTCGGATCGACCGAGTGTACGAGGCCGCCAAATTCAATGCGAGGGCGAGCGCTGCATTTATTCCGCCAGTTTGGCGAGGATTTTGTAAACCACGGTGCCGAGAATCAGCAGCATGCCGATCCACATGCTGAACACGCCGAGGTTCTTGTCCCGGAAGTTGAAGCCGATGGCCAGGAGAATCATGCCCGTGAGAATCGGGATGAGCATGGAGTGGAACGAAGACATCGAGATCATGGCGACGGCCTTGTCAGGAAGAGTACTCATAAGTCTAGGTCGCTTTGTCGCGACCCGGGTTGATGTGTATCAGAAACCGGCGGGGCCCCCTGAGGGGCCCCGCGGTTACAACTCAGGGCAGTTCGTGGCTGGCGTAGAAGGCGCTCAGGACCTTTACCAGGTGGGCCAGATCGTGGCTGCCACAGAGTTCACGGATCGAGTGCATGGCGAAGGTAGGCAGGCCGATGTCCACGGTGCGCACTCCCAGGTGGCTGGCGGTGATCGGGCCGATGGTCGAGCCGCAACCCATGTCGCTGCGCACCACGAAACTCTGCACCGGGACTTCCTCGGCCATGCACAGATGGCGGAAGAAACCGGCAGTTTCGCTGTTGGTGGCGTAGCGTTGGTTGCTGTTGACCTTGATCACCGGGCCGGCATTGAGTTTCGGGCCGTGATTGGCGTCGTGCTTGTCGGCGTAGTTGGGGTGTACGCCGTGGGCATTGTCTGCGGAAATCAGCAGCGACTTCTGGATGGTGCGGACGAACTCGTCGCCTTCGGGCAGCAGGCGGCGCAGGGTCTGTTCGAGCATCGGACCATCAGCGCCGCAAGCCGAGCAGGAGCCGACTTCTTCATGGTCGTTGCACACCAGTACGCAGGTTTCTTCGCTGTCGGCCGTCAACAGGGCCTGCAGCCCGGCGTAGCAGGACAGCAGGTTGTCCAGGCGAGCACCGGCAATGAAGTCACCGTGCAGGCCGATCACCGCGGCGCTCTGGGTGTCGTAGAAACTCAGCTCGTAGTCCAGCACCACATCGGCGTTCAGGCCGTGTTCGCGGGCCAGTTGGTCGGTCAGGACCGCGCGGAAATCCACCCGCTCATCGCCGGCGAACTGGGCCAGGATCGGCGGCAGTTCGTTCTGCGCGTTGATCGCCCAGCCCTGATTGGCTTCACGGTTGAGGTGGATGGCCAGGTTGGGAATGATCGCGATCGGCGCCTTGAAGTCGATCAGTTGGCTTTCCACTTTGCCATCGCGGCGGAAGGTCACGCGGCCGGCCAGTGACAGATCACGGTCGAACCAGGGGGCCAGCAGTGCGCCGCCATAGACTTCCACACCCAGCTGCCAGAAACCCTGGCGCTGCAGTTCAGGCTGGGGCTTGACCCTCAGGCAGGGACTGTCGGTGTGAGCGCCCACCAGGCGGATGCCACCTTGCAGTGGCGAATGCCGGCCCAGCTTGAAGGCGACGATGGAGGAGTCATTGCGGGTGACGTAATAGCGGCCGTTGGCTTCGGTGGTCCACGGCTCGCGCTCGTCTAGGCGCTGGTAACCCGCCGCTTCCAGGCGTTGAACAAGGCTGGCAGTGGCATGGAAAGGGGTAGGGGAGGCCTTGAGGAAGTCGATCAGGCCTTGGTTCAACTCTTCGCGCATAAGTAGCTCCAGACAGCAGTGGCGCGAGTTTAACGTATAGGCGGGCCTTGTAGGAGCCGGCTTGCCGGCGAAGAACAGGCGCCGGGGCGACATCACCGGCAAGCCGGCTCCTACAGTGGGGAGAGTCAGAACGGCGCGGGGCACTCGAAGCGCAGGCGCTCGCCAGTCTGCGGGTGAGTGAAGCTGAGCATGCTGGCGTGCAGACATAGGCGGGGCCAGGCCGCCAGTGCCTGTGGGTGGGCATAAAGGCCGTCACCCAGCAGCGGATGGCCGATGGACAGCATGTGTACCCGCAACTGATGAGAGCGGCCGGTGATGGGGGTCAACTCGACCCGGCACCAGTCGCCGCAGCGCTCCAGCACTCGCCAGAAGGTCAGGGCGTGCTTGCCGAATTCGTGGTCCACCACATGCCGGGGTTTGGTTGGCGGGTCATAACGCAAGGGCAGATCGATGCTGCCGCTGTCCAGTTCCGGCTGGCCCCAGCACAGGGCGGTGTAGGCTTTTTCGGTTTCGCGGTCATGAAACTGTCGCGACAGTTCGCGATGGGTATCAGCGTCCCGGGCCAGGAGAATGATGCCCGAGGTTTCCCAATCCAGCCGGTGGACGATACGGGCTTCGGGGTAGCCGTTTTCCTGCAGGCGAGTGATCAGGCAGTCCTTGTTGTCGTCGGCGCGACCGGGGACTGAAAGCAGCAGGGTGGGTTTGTTCACCACCAGAACCGCGGGGTCCTGATGCAGGATGTGGATATTCGACAACGGCATTAAAACAGCCTCGTAACAAACGCCAACGGCGGCTCGCCAACCTCCATGCAATGCATGAGGCCAGCGAGCCGCCGTGGCTCCCGTCGGATCAATCAGCGATCAGGCAGGGTGATATTGAGTTCCAGGATCGAGCAACTGCCCTGGTTTTCCAGAGCGACGTGCACGTCGTCGGACCCGATATTGACGTACTTGCGGATCACTTCCACCAGTTCCTTCTGCAAGGCGGGCAAGTAATCAGGGGTGCTGCGCTGGCCGCGTTCATGCGCCACGATGATCTGTAGACGCTCTTTCGCTACCGACGCGGTGCTGACCTTTTTGCTGGCACGAAAGAAGTCAAAAAGATTCATTATCTACCTCCAAACAGGCGCTCGAAGAATCCCTTCTTCTCGACATCAAGGAACCGGTGTTCCACGGTTTTGCCCAGCAAACGGTCGACTGCGTCGCTGTAGGCCTGGCCCGCATCGCTCTGGTCGTCGAGAATCACCGGCACGCCCTGGTTGGAAGCCTTGAGCACGGCCTGGGATTCCGGAATCACGCCCAGCAGGGTCACTGCGAGAATTTCTTTGACGTCTTCAACACCGAGCATTTCGCCGTTGCTGACGCGCTCCGGGTTGTAACGGGTCAGCAGCAGGTGTTCCTTGATCGCGTCTTCGCCCTTTTCGGCGCGACGGGACTTGCTGGCCAGCAGGCCGAGCATACGGTCGGAGTCACGGACCGAAGACACTTCAGGGTTGGTCACGACAATCGCTTCATCAGCGAAGTACATCGCCAGGTGCGCGCCTTTCTCGATACCGGCAGGGGAGTCGCAGACCACGAACTCGAAGGTTTCCTTGAGTTCCATCAGGACTTTTTCTACGCCTTCCAGGGTCAGTGCGTCTTTGTCGCGGGTCTGGCTGGCGGCCAGCACGTAGAGGTTTTCCAGGCGCTTGTCTTTGATCAGGGCTTGCTGCAGGTTGGCTTCGCCATTCACCACGTTGACGAAGTCATACACCACGCGACGCTCGCAACCCATGATCAGGTCGAGGTTACGCAGGCCGACGTCGAAGTCGACGATGACTGTTTTGTGACCGCGCAGAGCGAGGCCGGTACCGATAGCGGCGCTGGTGGTGGTTTTACCCACACCACCCTTGCCGGATGTAACCACGAGAATCTTGGCCAAGGTGTTTCACCCCTAAGGAAAAAGGACTTTTAGCCCCTGAAAAACATCTCTTGAAAACTACTGCAGTCGGACAGCCTTGGCTGGAGCTCGGTCAGCGGCAGCATTTATCGTCGATAAACACTGCTGATTGCCAATTTCCTACTTCGTTTGAGCCGTAATCGCTACGTTTTAGAGATGTTTGGAAAATGCGGCAGTATCCGTTAAAGACGTGTGATGTTCAACACGTCACCCGACAGGCTGACCTGGACTCCAGAGCCCCACAAGGGGTCGCGCCGCAGGTCTTCGGAAACCTTGTACTGACCAGCGATGGAGATCAGTTCAGCGCTCAATTGCTGACAGAAAATCCGAGCCTTGGTGTCACCTTTGACGCCAGCCAGGGCCCGACCACGCATTGGGCCGTATACATGGATATTGCCATCGGCGAGAAGTTCCGCGCCGGGGCTGACCGAGGACACCACTACCAGATCGCCACCCTGGGCATAAATCTGCTGTCCGCCGCGTACTGGCGAAGTGATGATGCGGGTCGGCTTGACGGTCGGTTCAGGCGGCTTTTCCGGCACTTTCTTGACCTCGCTTTCCGGTGGGTCGAGAGGGCGCTCCCGGGCACCGGAAGGTGGCAGCACTGGCAGATCGACGGCAATGGCCGCTGCAATGTCTTCAATCCGACTGGCGCGAATCGCCAGGGTGCGCAGACCGTGCTGGCGGCAGACACGCATCAGCCCTGGCAGATCCACCGAACCCTCGGCAGCAGGCAGCTTGTCCAGCGCCAGTACCAGTGGAGCGTTGCTGAAGAAGTTCGGCGCCTGGGCGACCTTCGCGGCCAGTTGGCGATCGAGGCCTTCAAGGTCGTTGCGGGCCAGTTCCAGCACCGTGATGGCGAGCATGCTGCCCTTTAACTGGAACACAGGATCTTGGTCTAGCGATTCGGTTTGGCTCATGGTCTGCAGAAGGCGGCTTGTCACTAAAAGTGCCGAGACTTATAACGAGATCGCCCGCGCCCCGCAAGCCAGGTCGAACCGATGTAGAATGCGCGACCTTGTTGTCTGTCCCGGAATCTGTAATGGATCGCCCGCGTTTTCGAGCTGCATTCTTGTCTCCACGTTTCTGGCCGCTGTGGCTGGGGCTTGGCGTGTTATGGCTGATCGTCCAGCTGCCCTATCCTGCGCTCCTGCAAATCGGCCGTGCCCTGGGGGCGCTGATGTATCGAGTGGCCGGCGATCGACGGTCTATCGCCCGACGCAATCTGGAGCTGTGTTTCCCGGAAAAATCCGCCGCGGAGCGCAAGCGCCTGCTCAAGGAGAACTTCGCCTCCACCGGGATCGCCTTCTTCGAAATGGCCATGAGTTGGTGGTGGTCCAGGCAGCGCCTGGCGCGCCTGGCCCATGTCGAAGGGCTGGAGCACCTCAAACAGGCCCAACGCGAAGGTCATGGGGTGATTCTCATGGCCCTGCACTTCACCACCCTGGAAATTGGCGCGGCGCTGCTGGGTCAGCTGCACACCATCGACGGCATGTACCGCGAACACAAGAACCCGCTGTTCGATTTCATTCAGCGTCGTGGCCGCGAGCGGCACAACCTGGATTCCCTGGCCGTGGAGCGAGAGGACGTGCGCGGCATGCTCAAGCTGCTGCGCTCCGGTCGGGCCATCTGGTATGCACCGGACCAGGACTACGGCGCCAAGCAGAGCCTGTTCGTGCCGCTGTTCGGCATCCAGGCGGCTACCGTGACCGCCACCAGCAAGTTCGCCCGCCTGGGCAAGGCACTGGTCGTGCCTTTCACCCAGGAGCGCCTGGCCGATGGCAGTGGCTATCGCCTGGTGATTCATGCACCCCTGACAGATTTTCCCGGTGCCACTGAAGAAGAGGATTGCCTGCGGATCAACCAGTGGGTGGAAAGTGCGTTGCGCGCCTGTCCCGAGCAGTACCTCTGGGCCCATCGACGCTTCAAGAGTCGGCCGCCGGGCGAGCCCAAGCTCTACAAGAAGCGCGGTTGACCGCCTGGCATTGATTGCCGGATCTTGTGCGCCACGGATGGAGTGAGTTGATGAGTGTTGCGCAACCGATCACAGGTTTGATTCTTTCCGGCGGCGGTGCCCGTGCCGCCTATCAGGTGGGCGTGCTGGCGGCGATTGCCGAGCTGCTGGGGCCCGGCGCGCGCAATCCGTTCCCGGTGATCGTCGGCACTTCTGCCGGGGCCATCAATGCGGTCAGTCTGGCCAGTGGGGCCACGGACTTTCCCGCCGCCATCGAGCGTCTCACGGCATTCTGGCGCAGCTTCCGCAGCGATCAGGTGATGCGCAGCGATTGGCCGGGAGTGATTCGCCAGGCCAGTCGTTTTGTCGGCCACAGTCTGTTGGGGCTTGGTGCACAGGTGCCAGTGGCGCTGATCAACAACTCGCCGCTGCGCGAGCTGCTTAATCAGCACATGCATCTTTCGGGCATCAATCAGGCCATTTCCCAAGGGCAGTTACATGCGGTAGCGGTGACGGCCTTCGGCTACGAATCCGGACAGGCGGTGACTTTTTATCAAGGTGGCGGGGTGATCGATCCCTGGCTGCGTCATCGGCGCATCGGCGTTCCCACGCATCTGACGGTGGACCACCTGCTGGCCAGTGCGGCGATCCCCTTGCTGTTCGCGCCAGTGAAGCTCGACCAGGAGTATTTCGGCGACGGTGCTGTGCGCCAGTCGGCGCCCATCAGCCCGGCGTTGCATCTGGGCGCCAGCCGCGTGCTGGTAGTGGGGGTCAGTGGCAACCCGCGGGGCAACGATCCGGACGCCACCCTGCAGCGTGCTTATACCGGGCAGCAGCCGACTCTGGCGCAGATCGGTGGCCATATGCTCAACAGCACCTTCATTGACAGCCTGGAAAGCGATATCGAACTGCTGGAACGGCTCAATCATTTCAGTCGGCTGTTACCCGGAAGTTCGGCGGATCGTGGCTTGGGTATTGCTCCGGTGGAAGTGCTGGTGATCGCCCCGAGTCAGCCGATCGACGAGATCGCGGCAAGGCATCGGCAGGAGTTGCCAGCAGCATTGCGCTTGTTCCTGCGGGGGCCGGGGGCCACTCGGACCAGTGGTGCCGGGGTCCTGAGCTATTTGCTGTTCGAGGCGGCGTATTGCAGCGAGCTGATCGAACTGGGGCGCAGCGACGCCCTGGCCAAGGGCGAGGAGTTGGCGCGGTTTCTGGGCCTGAAGGGTTGAGGCCCGGACCCAGCCGATGAGCCCGGGGCCTTCGCAGCTTGAGGTCAGTCAGGCAGGTAATCCTGGATGAACTGGCGGATCACACCGACAAAATCCTCGTCCGCGGTAAAGCCCAGTTCGCGGGCATATCCGGCACTGAACGCTCCCGGCCAGGAGCCGACGATGCGTTCGATGTTGGCATCCGGGCGTAGCTGAATACGCTGGGCAACCTCGTCGCCCGCCACTTCCCGCAGCGCGTCGATCATCTGCGCCACGGTCAGCGACAGGCCGGGCATGTTGATCACTCGGCCCTGACTCAAGTGCTGCGCGGCCAGTTCATGGCCATGGATCATGTTGGCAATGGCCTGGGCGGGAGACATCAACCAGAGTCGGGTATCCAGGGGCACCGGGCAGACGCTGGCCTGGCCGCTGAGGGGTTCTCGGATGATACCGCTGGCGAAGCTGGACGCCGCCAGGTTCGGTTTGCCTGGCCGCACCACGATGGTTGGCATGCGCAGGCTGCGGCCATCAACGAAGCCGCGTCGGCTGTAATCGGCGAGCAGCAGGTCATTCATGGCTTTCTGGGTTCCATAGGAGCTTTGCGGAGCCCAGACCTGATCATCGTCGACGTTATCCGGCAGTTGCCCACCGAAGACGGCCACAGAACTGGTCATCACCCACTTTGGGCAGGAGCCCAGCTGGCGCGCCCGGTCCAGCAGACCTTGGGTGGCGCTGAAGTTGACCCGCATGCCCAGTTCGAAATCGCCTTCCGCCTGGCTGGAGACCACGGCGGCCAGATGAAAGATGCTATCGGTGTCGGCGTCGATCAGTTTGGCCAGCACCTGTTCATCGGTAATGTCTCCGCCTTTGACCTGCACCCGTGGGTCATCGAGGCCCTGCAGGGGTTCCCGGTCGAATGCGGTAATGCGCTTGATGGGTTGCAATTGGCCGTGACGGTCGGTGAGTGTGCCCCGTTGCAGCAAGGCTTCGATCAGCCGCCGTCCGAGAAAGCCGGCCGCGCCGGTAACAAGAATATTCATGAGTGGCTCCAACTGTTCAGCGATTGACGAGTTTTCCGGGGATCTTGAAGACCAGCAGGGCGCCGATGAACAACGCGCTGGCCATGACGTACATGCCGATGGTGGTGCTTTGGGTCAGGTCCTTGAGAAAACCCATCAGGTAGGGCGAGACGAAACCGGCGAGGTTGCCCCAGGAGTTGATCAGGGCAATGCCGGCGGCGGCCGCAGTGCCGCCGAGAAAGGCCGTGGGCAGGCTCCAGAACAGCGGCAGGGTGCTGAAAGCGCCCATGGCACCCAGGGTCAGGCCGATCATCGATACCGTGAAGTTGTCGCTCCAGGTGGCGGAAATCATCAAGCCGATACCGCCAAGTACGGCGGTCAGCGCCAAATGCCAGCGGCGTTCGCGCAAGCGGTCGGCGCTGCGGGAGATCAGCACCATGGTCAGCGCTGCAGCGGCATAGGGGATCGCCGTGAGCATGCCGACCTCGAACACGTCGCTGACCCCGGCCTGGCGAATCAGCGAGGGCAGCCAGAAACCAACGGTGTAGAAGCCGGCGATCATGCAGAAGTAGATGGCGGTCAGCAGCCAGATCCGGGGTTGCCCGAACACTTGCCTGACGCTGTGAACCTGGTGGCCGTCGGTCTCGGCCTCGATCCGGGTCTGCAGCAGGCTTTTTTCTTCGCGGGTCAGCCAGCCGGCGTCGGCGATACGGTCGCTGAGGCAATAGATCACCAGGCCGCCCACCAGAATCGAAGGCAGGCCTTCGAGGAAGAACATCCATTGCCACCCCGCGAAGCCCTGGTGGCCATTGAGGGCGCTCATGATCCAACCGGATAGAGGTGCACCAATCAAGCCCGAAAGTGGTACTGCGGTGGCGAACAGCGCGTACATCTTGCCGCGGCGGTTGGAGGGGAACCAATAGGACAGATACAGGATGACACCGGGATAGAACCCGGCTTCGGCGATGCCCAGCAGAAAGCGCATGACATAGAAGGAGGTGGGGGTGCTGACGAACGCCATGCACGAGGAAATGATGCCCCAGCTGATCATGATGCGAGCGATCCACAGGCGCGCACCGACCCGATGCAGGATCAGGTTGCTGGGAATTTCCACCAGAAAGTAGGCGATGAAGAAGATTCCCGCGCCCAGGCCGTAGACCGCTTCGGAAAATTGCAGGTCTTCGGACATCTGCAACTTGGCGAAGCCGACGTTGACCCGATCCAGATAGGCCACCAGGTAGCACAGCAACAGCAACGGCAGGATGCGCCAGGCGACTTTGCGATAGGCCAGGTCTTCAAACGAGTCGGTGGGGGAGCGGGCGGCAGTTTGCGACAGTGATTCAGTCATGTCTTTACCCATCCTTGTTTCTTGTATTTGGGTGATTTTGTTTTTATCGGACTTGCTGAGTTGTCTTAGATATCATAATACATCATACGAATTCAATGGCCCGACACCGAGCGGGACGGCGTGCATGAAATGCAGTACCGTTAGTCACTTTGAATACAGAGATACCCATGTCCAAGCCTGACAACTCTTCCCTCGCCGTCGATTCCATGGCGACGCTCAAGGATGCGGCCAAGGGCACCCTGGCGGATCAAGTGACCGCGGCACTCAAGGCACATATCGCCAGTGGCGAGGCCCTGCCCGGTTCGCGGCTGCCCACCGAGCCGGTCATGTGCGAGCGCTTCGGTGTCAGTCGCACAGTCATCCGCGAGGCGATTTCGCGCTTGAAGTCGGCCGGGCTGGTGGAGGTGCGCCAAGGTAGCGGCACCGTGGTCAGTGAGGGCGCGCATATCAAGGCCTTCACTATCGATCTGGATGTACGCGGGTCGATTGAGGCCGTGCTCCGAGTCACTGAGTTGCGACGTGGTATCGAGGGCGAGGCGGCGGCGCTGGCGGCGCAGCGGCACACCCCCGAGCAACTGCAGGCGATCCACCAGGCGCTGCTGGCCATCGATGTGGCCGAGCAGGCCGGCCAGGACGGCGTGGAGCAGGACCTGGCCTTTCACTTGTCGATTTCCCAGGCCACCGGCAATCCGCTGTATCCCTCATTGCATGAGTTCATTGCTCAGTTCATCAAGGAGGCGATCCGCATTACCCGTTCCAACGAGGAGCGGCGCCGGGATCTGGCGCATTCGGTGCGCGATGAGCATTTCGCGGTCTATGGGGCCATTGCCGCTCGTGATGTCGAAGGGGCGCGGCAGGCAGCGCTGAGCCACATCCACAATGCGGTGGAACGGCTCAAGAGTG
Source organism: Pseudomonas sp. E1BtOHC1 (assembly GCF_058744285.1). Lineage (NCBI taxonomy): Bacteria > Pseudomonadati > Pseudomonadota > Gammaproteobacteria > Pseudomonadales > Pseudomonadaceae > Pseudomonas > Pseudomonas sp. E1BtOHC1. The sequence goes on along the minus strand of NZ_CP196023.1, from coordinate 5,978,955 downwards.
CCGATCCGGCATTCTGGCGGGACTCCGGATCACGTCTTGCCTGATAGGTAGCATCGCGCTGTCCCATCAGCCTGAGTGGCCGGCGCTCATCGGAACATGAGGGCCGGCCGTCTCACGGAGTATCAGAAGTGGTACTTGACCAACAGGCTGGCGGTGTCCTGGTTGGTCTCGAAGTTGCGCGAATCCTCGATGCCGTACTTGTTCTTCCAGTAGTCGTACTCGAAACCGACGTACAGTTGCTTGGCGCCCCAGTTCAGTGCCTTGCCCAGGTCGTATTTGACCTGTGGGTTGAAGTGTAGGTTGGCGTGGTAGGTGCCCTTGGCGTTCTGGTCGTTGTCCACCACCCAGTCCATGAAACCGTCGATCAGGATGTCCGAGCGGCCCACGGGGATGGTGTAGGACCACACTGGGGTGATCTGCCAGACGTTGTCACCCGGGCGGCTGCCCTCGGTGTGGCGCTGGTAGAAGTTCAGCTGGAAGTAGTCGAAGCCCGGCACTGCCAGATCGAAACCCGGACCTATCAGGTAGGACTCGTTATCGCCTTCGCCGAATTCGTAAGTGAAGGCCAGCAGCACATCCTTGATCGGACCGAACTCAAACTTCTGATCAAAGATCTTGCCGAACGACAGGCGTGGGCTGAACTCGCCGTAATAAGTGTCCGGGCCGACGTTGCCGTCTTTCTTGCCGTTGTAGAAGATCCGGTCGAGGAAAAAGAAGTTGTCCCCGTACTTCCAGGCGTCGGCGTGCTCGAACGTCACCGTCTGTTGAATCTGCGGGTTGACCTCGAAGTTCTTGCCGTACAAGTAAGTCAGGCTGTTGTTCTGCCATTGCAGCAGGTCGCCAGCCATGGCCTGCCCCCCGGCCAGCAGGCCGGCAGCCAGCATCAGGCGTGTGCACATCGGTTTCATTCGGTTGCTCCCAAAGTAGGTAGTTCCACGTTTTTTTTGGCTCGGCGCTCTGGTTTGGCGCCTTTTTTCTTTGCTGTAAAAAACCATCCGATCGGTCAGCTTTGTTGCTGTTAGCAAGAGCTGAGCCAAGGCCGAAAAAAAGCAAAAAACTCCCGTCCGGCTGTATAGATACAGTCGTCCGAGAGTATTTCCAACATTGATTTCGTGCGCCTTGTTACCTGTCTGGACCGGGATAAGTTGGCCTTCAGGTCAGGTTTTTCATCCGGGCTTTTTTTTAGACCGAATTTGCGTGGCCGCGGAGAATACTGGCTCCCACGGCAGGGCTCAAGTGCTCCGCAACAGAGCACTTGCAGCCACTTTGGGGCAGGCTTGCCGATCATTTCAGCAAGGCCTCGGCGACGGCAGGCAATAGCAGAGCGAAGGCCGCCGGCAACTCGAGGTATTTCGGGGCGCCAATGACCGTCCAGCGGTCAGGGTGGGGTTAGCCTGTGCAGGCTGCATGATGGTTGCTCCCTGTTTGTTTTTATTTTCAAGGCGCAGCGTGTTTTGGGCAGGGGCGGCCATGGTCCGGGCAGTCGCTGCAGTCAAGCATGAACGGTAAAACCAGGCTCGGGGCGCCAATCTGACGCCCCGGTTGCCACTCAGTGCTGATGCGCTTCCCGGGCATTGCCGGCGGCCCGTTCGGTGCCACCGAGGATGTTGAACAGCAGGTTCAACAGCAAGGCGCTCAAGGTCGCCATGGCGATGCCACTGTGGGTGATGGGGCTCATCCACAGGGGCAGGTGGGCAAAGAACTCGGGACGCACCACGGGGATCAGGCCCATGCCGATGCTCACGGCCACCAGCAACTGATTGCGCCGGTCGGCGATATCGGCCTCCTGGAGAATCTTGATTCCGGTAGCCGCCACCATGCCGAACATCGCAATCGCTGCGCCGCCCAGCACCGCCGGAGGAATCGAAGCCACCAGGAAGGCCGCCTTGGGCAGCAGGCTGAGGACAATCAGCAGGCCTCCGGCCACGATGGTCACGGAACGGCAGCGAACTCCGGTCATTTGCACCAGGCCGATGTTCTGGGCGAAGGAGGAGTGGGTAAAGGTATTGAGGAAGCCGGCGAAGAAGGACGCACCGGCATCACAGAGCAGACCGCGACGCAGCATGCGCGGAGTGACGTCCTGGCCGGTGATCTTGCCCAGGGCCAGGAACATCCCGGTGGACTCGACGAAGATGATCACCACCACCAGGCACATGGACAGGATGGGGGCAAGATGGAACTCGGGCATGCCGAAGTGCAGCGGGGTGACGATCTGCAGCCAGGGTGCCTGGGCCATGCCGCTGAGGTCCACCATGCCGATCAGACCGCAGAGTACGTAGCCCAGCCCCATGCCGATCAGCACGGAAATATTGACCCAGAAGCCCCGCATGAAGCGATGGATCAGCAAGATAGTGCCCAGCACCAGCGCGGCGATAGCCAGATAGATGGGGGACCCGAATTGCGCGGCAGCGCTGCCGCCGCCGGCCCAGTTCACCGCCACTGGAAACAGTGACAGACCGATCGAGGTGATGACCGTCCCAGTGACCAGAGGCGGGAAGAAGCGCACCACCTTGGACATGAAGGGCGCAATCAGCATGCCGAAGAACCCTGCGGCAATGGTGGCGCCGAAGATCCCCTGCAGGCCGATGCCAGGCATCTCGGCCATGGCCACCATGCTGCCCACGGCGGCGAAGCTGGCCCCCATCATCACTGGCATGCGAATGCCCATGGGGCCGATACCGAAGGACTGGACGATGGTGGCGATCCCCGCTACCAGCAGGTCGGCGTTGATCAGGAAGGCGATTTCTTCACGACTCAGGCCCGCGGCCTGTCCGATGATCAGCGGTACCGCAATTGCACCGCCATACATCAGCAGAACGTGTTGCAGTCCTACCAGGATCAGTTGCAGGAAAGGCAAGCGCGCAATGGCGGGCGCATCGGGGACGCACTGTTCGGATGAATCGGACATGCAATACCTCGGGTCTTTTTTATTCTTGTGATTTAACCGCTGCATCTTGGTGCGCAACGTGTCTGTAGCAGGCAAATCTTGATCGGCTGATGGCAAGCAAGCCCGCCTCTACAGATGAGTCCGGTTCTGTAGGGGCGAGCTTGCTCGCGAATCGGCCTGGCGACAGGCGCTGATCAGTTGGTCTGGGCCCCCTGGGCAATCCAGGCACCGATCAGTTCACGTTCCTGTTGGGTCATCTGCGTGATGTTGCCCAAAGGCATGATCTGACTGGTGACTGCCTGGGCCTGGATACGTGCGGCTTGCAGGCGGATCTGTTCAGGGGTATCGAACATCACCCCGGCTGGTGCGGCACTGAACAGGGGGCTGGTGGGCTTGGCCGAATGGCAAACCGCGCAGCGCTCCTGGATCACACTGTGCACCTTGTCAAAGGCCGGACCGGCGCTGGATGCCTGTGCCGGACTTGCCGCTGGAGCCGCTGGAGCCGCCGGGGCTTCTGCGCTGGCTGGCGCCGCAGGTTTGGCGCCACCGCCCAGGGCGGTTTCCGGCAGAGGCTGGTACTCGATCTGGCCGGCGGCCTTGGCTACTTCAGGGGCACTGGGGGCTGGCGTCGGGCCGGTCACGTAGGCCAGGCAGATCATGCCCAATGCAGCAACGGGCAGGGTCCAGGCGAACTTGTGGCTGTCATGCCGGGTGTTGAAGTAGTGACGGACCAACACCGCCAGGACCGCGATCCCGGCCAGGATCAACCAGTTGTACTGGCTGCCGTAGGTGCTCGGGAAGTGGTTGCTGATCATGATGAACAGCACAGGCAGGGTGAAGTAGTTGTTGTGACGCGAACGCAGCAGACCCTTGGCCGGCAGGGTTGGGTCCGGTGTGCGGTTTTCCGCGATCGCCGCCACCAGTGCGCGCTGGGCCGGCATGATGATGCGGAACACGTTGCCCACCATGATGGTGCCGATGATGGCGCCCACATGCAGGTATGCGCCACGGCCGCTGAACACTTTGCTGAAGCCGTAAGCGGCGGCAATCAGCAGAACGAACAGGATGAAGCCGAGCAGGGCGGGTTTCTTGCCCAATGGCGAATCGCAGAGGAAGTCGTAGACGAACCAGCCGGCGATCAATGCACCGATACCGATGGCCACGCCTTCAGGACCGGTCAGGCCGCTGCCGGGGGCAACCAGATAGAGCATCGGGTTGTAGTAGAACACCAGGCACAGCAGGGCAATCCCCGACATCCAGGTGAAGTAGGCTTCCCACTTGAACCAGTGCAGGTTCTCCGGCATCGAGGGCGGGGCCAGTTTGTATTTTTCCAGGTGATAGATACCGCCACCGTGAATCGCCCAGAGGTCGCCGGACAGGCCGTCCTTGGGGTTGACGCGATTGAGGTTGTTCTCCAGCCAGACGAAGTAGAACGATGCGCCGATCCAGGCCACACCAGTGATCATATGTACCCAACGCACGCTCAGGTTGAGCCATTCCAACAGATGTGCTTCCACAGTCTTTACCTCTTGCCTGTCACCCTTGTTGTCGGGTGATCAGACCTTCTCTTATTGGTGGGGGGCGAGGATCAAACACTCATCCTCTTTGAAGAAATGCTCATCGCAGTTATTGCCTTTGCCACTGCGATCAACCACCAGGAAGTCATCCCGCTTTTCGATCGTCAGCACCGGGTGGTGCCAGACGCCGCGATGGTAATTGATGCCCTGCCTGCCATTACTGACGAAGGCGCGGACCAAGCCTGATACAGGTTCATCGCCAAGTGGCGCGACCACGATCAGAAAGGGGTTGCCGAGCAGCGGAATGAAGGCCTGGCTGCCCAGCGGATGGCGTTCCAGCATGCGGATGGTCAACGGCATTTCCAGCGCGTCGGCGCGGAAGATGCTGATGATCGCCTGGTCCTCCGGCTGGGCGGTTTCAACCGTCGCCAGGCGGTGGAAGCGCATGGTCGAACCATTGTTGATCATGAAGTGATCACTGCCATCGGTTTCGATCACGTCACCGAAAGGGGCGAAGGCTTCTTTGCTCAGGGGTTCAATCATCAATGTGCGCATGCTGTTCTTCTTATCTTGAGTTTGTTTTGTCTGTTCTGCGGTCATCGCGAGCCAGCTCGCTCCTAAAGACGCGGGTTTGCCTGCGATGGAGGGGCTACCTTATTTCGCGACCTTGCCCAGGAGGCGCAAGCGGCTGACGCCTCCGTCTGGAAACACGTTCAGACGGATATGAGTGATCGGGCCTAGGGCTTTGATCTGCTCGGCAAAGCTGTGCTCGGCGTGCATTTCCAACTTCTGGCTGGGCAGCAGTTCACGCCAGAACAGGCTCTGGGTTTCGATCTGGCTGTCGGTGCCGCCCTTGACGAATGCGCCCTGGATCGAGCAGCTGTCCGGGTAGTTGCCCTTGAAGTGCAGGGTATCGACGATGATCTTCTCGATTTCGCCGGCGTGGCCCAGAGCGACGATCACCCAGTCATTGCCGGGAGTGCGACGACGAGCAGTTTCCCAGCCGTCGCCCATGTTGATCCCGCGACCCGGATTGAGAAGGTTGCCCATGCGTCCGAAGTGTTCGTCGGAGCAGGCCAGGGCACGACCACCGTTGAGAGCCGCAGCCAGGTCGACTTGTTCGTTGTCAGCGATGGCCGACCAGTCGCGGTACGGCGTGCCGTAGACCCGCAGACGCGCTACACCGCCATCCGGATAGATGTTGAAGCGCAGGTGACTGAACGGCTGGTCGTTGTTGATCTCGTGGTAGTGATGGCTGTCGCCTTGCAACTCGACAGCAGATAGTACTTCGACCCACTGGGTGTCTTCGCCAGGTTCGCCTTCGCTCAGGAAACAGGCCTCCAGAGATGCCGATGGCGGGAAGTTGCCGGTGAAGAATGAGGTGTCGATGTCCACGCCCTTGATCGAGCCCGGCACGCCCAGGCGGATCACTGCGCTGTCGTAACCTTCGAAGCGCTTGCGACGGGATTCCCAGCCATCCATCCACTTGCCGTTATCATCGAACACGCCTTCCTTCCATATAGCCGGGGTTGGCTGGAACAGGCGGTTCGCGTCAGCGAACCAGTCATCGGTGACCGAGATGATCTTGGTGCCCAGGCGGGCGTCGGCCAGGTTGACGAACTTCTCGAAAGGGACGGCGTAAGCTTTCATTCTTCTTGTCTGCCTTGAAATAGGTGGCTGGGGATGCACGCAGAACCGGGAGTAGCAGGAGGTATCCAGATTCTCGGGGCTATCCTCAGGAGCGAGTCGCTACAGGGTCAGCAATCTGAACAATGCGATTTTGTTGATCTCTGCCAGCGCGCACTTGAACTCGGTGTCCACCGAGTTGTGGATACGGGTTTCGAACGCTGCGAGGATCTGGTGCCGGTTGCTGCCTTTCACCGCCATGATGAAGGGAAACTTGAACTTGGCCTTGTAGGCATCGTTCAGCTCGGTGAACCGTTGGAACTCTTCGGCTGTGCATTGGTGAATGCCGGCGCCAGCCTGTTCGTTGGTGCTGGCTTCGGTCAACTGGCCCTGGACGGCGGCTTTGCCGGCCAGGTCCGGGTGAGCGTTGATCAGTGCCAACTGGCTGGCGTGATCGGCGCTCAGCAGGATATCGCTCATGCGCTGGTGCAGGCCTTCAATCTGGTCGACGGAGGCGTCAACCCCCAGGTCGTAGGCTCTTTCAGCGACCCATGGCGAATGTTCATAGATGTCGGCGAAAGCCTCGACGAAGGCCTCACGGCTCAGGGTCGATGGCTTGAGGCTCTGGAAAGCAGTCATTGCGCCGCTCCCTGGTAAGGATGGGTCTGTTGCCAGTGGCGGGCGATATCGACACGACGGGTGAACCAGACCTGCTCGTGACCTTTGACGTATTCGATGAAGCGCTTGAGGGATGCCAGGCGGGCCGGGCGGCCGATCAGACGACAGTGCAGGCCGATGGAAAGCATCTTCGGGGCTTCGGCACCTTCGGCGTAGAGCACATCGAAGGCATCTTTGAGGTAATGGAAGAAGTCGTCGCCCTTGTTGAAGCCCTGGACCTGGGTGAAACGCATGTCGTTGGTATCCAGGGTGTAAGGGATGACCAGATGCGCCTTGCCAGTGGGATTGTTGGGTTCCCAGTAGGGCAGGTCGTCGTCGTAGGTGTCGCAGTCATAGAGGAAGCCGCCTTCCTCCATTACCAGGCGCCGGGTGTTCGGGCCGGTACGACCGGTGTACCAGCCCAGGGGGCGTTCACCGGTGATTTCGGTAAGGATGCGGATCGCTTCGAGCATGTGCTCGCGTTCCTGGGCTTCGTCCATGTACTGGTAGTCGATCCAGCGGTAGCCGTGGCTGCAGATCTCATGGCCAGCCTCGACCATGGCGCGGATCACGTCCGGATGGCGCTGAGCGGCCATGGCTACGGCAAAGATGGTCAGCGGAATGTCGAATTCCTTGAACAGCTTGAGGATCCGCCAGACGCCGGCGCGGCTGCCATACTCGTACAGCGATTCCATGCTCATGTTGCGCTCGCCCTGCAGCGGCTGCGCTGAAACCATTTCCGACAGGAAAGCTTCCGATTCCTTATCGCCATGAAGAATGTTGCGCTCGCCGCCCTCTTCGTAATTGAGCACGAAGGACAGGGCGACACGGGCATTGCCCGGCCAGTGAGGATGAGGGGGGGTAGAGCCATAACCGATCAGGTCGCGAGGGTAGTCAGCGCTCACTGCAGTCTTCCTTCTTATTCGTGATAAGGGTGGCGTGGCGGAACCTGAAGCCGGTAACCCAGGTGAGCGTCACTGCGATGGGCTGATTGTATACAAGTTTATATTCACTTTGTAAGCCTGATTTTTTGCATTTTTCTGCTTTTATCGCTATGGCCTACACCTGCAAGAAACTTGCCTGGATGGTCAGCTAATGGATGGCAAGTCGTCTGTTGCTGTGGTGTTGAGGTCAATCCACAGGCTCCCGGGTGGGGCAGTGCGCGAGTGAATATTTGCGATTATTATTGTGTACAATTTTTTTGAAAAATGTCTTAATCATGACCTCGCCGCAGCCTTTCACCCGTCGAAACGCCGCGGTCCTCTTTCAATCACTGACTCCGGGAGGCGCGAGGCCTGGGCGCAGCAGTTGCGTCAGGCACGCAGAATCAATGGGACGTTTGACTACACACGTTTTGGATGCCGCACATGGCTGCCCCGGCAGCGCTATCAAGGTCGAGCTGTATCGGGTTGAAGGGGCGCAGTTGGAGTTGGTCGCCAGCACCCTGACCAACAGCGATGGCCGTTGCGATGCGCCGCTGCTGCAGGGCGATGACTACCGTTCCGGGGTTTACCAACTGCATTTCCACGCTGGCGATTACTACCGCGCCCGGGGTGTACAACTGCCACAGCCGGCTTTCCTTGATGTAGTAGTACTGCGGTTCGGTATCAGTGCCGAGCAGGAGCATTACCACGTGCCGCTGCTGATCTCGCCTTACAGCTATTCGACCTACAGAGGAAGCTAGGACTTTCCCCCCAAGAATCCTGCGCAAATAGCTTCTTTGGTCCTTGCCCGCTCACACTGCGGGCTTTTTTTCGCCGGTTAAAAAGTCGTCTCCGGCACGTCGGATCCTGGCTGACCGTTGCAGGAGCCGGCTTGTCGGCGAAGCGCTTAACGGCTCAACAGGGATGCGGCTCCAGCCCCTGTGAACAGCCCGGCACTGATGCGATTGAACCAGCTTTGGCCCTTGCCGCTGCGCAAGTAACGCGCGGCGCCATGGGCACCGAGGCCGTAGGCCAGCTTGCACGTCAGGTCCAGCAAGGTCCAGGTAGCGATCATGATCAGCAGTTGTGGCAGGAAAGGCTGCTGGGCACTGAGAAACTGCGGCAGGAATGCGGCAAAGAACAGAATGTCCTTAGGGTTGCTGGCTCCCAGGACAAAAGCGCGCCCGAACAGTGCGTGAAAGCGCGGTTTCGGTGCGACTTCCGGCACCACGGCGCCGTGGGACGGCTGCCGCGATTGCTGCCAGCTCTGCCAGGCGAGGTAGAACAGATAGAGGGCGCCGACGATCTTCAGGGCGCTGAACAGTTGCTCCGAAGCTAGCAGCAGTGCACCCAGGCCCAACGCTGATGCGCTCAACAGGCAGATCGAGGCCAAGACCCCGCCGAGAAAGGCCGGGTATGAGCGGCGCAGGCCATAGTTCAGGCTGTTGCTGATCATCAGCAACGACAAGGGACCCGGGATCAGGATCACTACCAAGGCAGCGCCACTGAACAGCAGCCAGGTTTCCACACTCATTAGATTCTCCATATGCACAAAAACCCCATCCGAAGGGATGGGGCGGGTAGGACCAGGTGCGACTTACAAGAAAATGAACTTGGCGATGAAGATCGCACACAGCACATACAGGCTGATGGAGATTTCCTTGTGTTTGCCCGTCCCGGCCTTCAGTACCACATAGGTGATGAAACCCAGGGCAATGCCGTCGGCGACGGAAAAGGTCAGCGGCATCATGATTGCCGTGACAATCGCCGGAATGCTGTCAGTGGCTTCGTCCCAGTTGATATGGGCCATGCCTCCCATCATCAGCATCGCGACATAGATCAAGGCACCCGCGGTAGCGTAAGCAGGGATCATGCCTGCCAGCGGAGCAAAGAACATGGCGGCAATAAATAGCACACCCACGGTGACGGCGGTAAGGCCAGTCCGACCGCCAGCGGCCACACCGGCGGCACTTTCCACGTAGCTGGTCACCGGTGGCACCCCGACCACTGCACCGAAGACGCTAGAAGCACTGTCAGCCTTGAGGGCGCGCGAGAGATTTTCGATCTTGCCGTCGGCATTCACCAGACCGGCACGCTGGGCCACGCCCATCAGGGTGCCGGCAGTGTCGAACATGTGCACGAAGAGGAAGGCCAGGACCACGCTGATCATGCTGACGTTGAACACCCCGGCAATATCCATGGCCATCCAGGTGGGCGCCAGGCTCGGCGGGGTGGACAGGATGCCGTTGTAGTGCACCAGCCCCAGGCCCCAACCGGCCAGGGTCACGGCAATGATGCTGATGAGGATTGCACCGAATACTCGGTGGTAGCTGAGCACCGCGATCATCAGAAAGCAGATGGCCGCCAGCAGCGGGCCCGGTTCACGCAGGGAGCCAAGCTTGATCAGGGTGGCCGGGCTATCGACGATGATGCCGGCGGTTTTCAGCCCGATCAGCCCGAGAAACAGCCCGACACCGGCTCCCATGGCGAAGCGCAAGCTCACCGGAATGCTGTTGAGCAGCCATTCACGAATCCGCGACAAGGTCAGGATCATGAACAGCACACCGGAGATGAATACCGCGCCGAGGGCGGTTTCCCAGTTGTAGCCCATGGTGCCGACCACGGTGTAAGTGAAGAAGGCGTTGAGGCCCATGCCCGGGGCCAGGCCCACCGGCCAGTTGGCGTACAGGCCCATCAGCAGGCAGCCCAGGGCGGCGGCGATGCAGGTGGCAACGAAGGCGGCGCCGTGATCGATGCCGGCGTCGGCCATGATGTTGGGATTGACGAAGATGATGTAAGCCATGGTGATGAAGGTTGTCAGACCGGCAATCAGCTCGGTCTTCACCGTGGTGCCATGCAATCTGAGTTTGAAGATGCGCTCCAGCCAGCCGCTGTTCAGCGAGGGCGAGAGGTCCAGCGGAGAGGATTCGGATTTGCGGCTTTCCACAGCGAGTACTCCTCAAGAGTTTTATTGTTTTTTCCAGAGCCGGGCACGGGAGGGTGGGCAGCGGCTCTTTGAGGCAGGCAGGGCTTGTGGGGTTTGTTGACCTGCGGGTCAAGAACTCACACGTGGCGAATTATGCTTTTGTATACAAAGAAAGCAAATAATGTTTTTGGTTTTGTGTGCGAAAAATCTGAGGACTTGGCTATATCACGTCAGGTCTTTATGCCTGATAGCGCGGAAGGTGGGCAGCGCCTGCTCGGCGGCCTGGGAGGGCGCGCCGAGAGGAAGGTGTTATCAGTCGTCTACAGGTTTTCCCGCCAGTGCCTGGTTTACTGCCAGCCAGCCATTGACCGCACTTTCTCCGGCTTCGGCGAAGGCCCGTTGCAGCAGTTTCACTTGTTCGCGACGCAGGGAGTGTTCAAAGCGCACGCCATCGTCGGTCAGTTGCAACAGGCGTTTTCGTTTGTCGCTGGCCGGGGCGACGCTGTCTACCAGGTGCATTTCCATGAGTTGGCGCAAGGGCGTATTCAGCGCCTGCTTGCTCACCCCCAGCAGCGTGAGCAGTTCTTTCACGCTCAGGCCGGGGTAGCGGGCAATGAAAAACACGATGCGCTGGTGCACGCGACTCAAGCCGCGGCGCTCGAGCATTTCGTCGGCCTTGGCGGTAAAGGCCTGATAGCCAAAGAAGAAGGCTTCCATGGCGGCTTGTTGCGAGGTCTGGCTTTTAAGGTCAAGCATATTGACGTATCTGCGAAAACCGGCGTAATTTCGGTCAAGCAGTTTGACGTATTTCCTCCGACCTTTGCTAGCGGTGACCTCCATGGCCTTCTCCGAACGTGTATCGCGCCTCAAAAGCTCCTTGATCCGTGAAATCCTTGCCGCGGCCCAGCGCCCGGAAGTGATGTCGTTCGCTGGAGGGCTGCCGGCCGAGGTGATGCTGCCCAAGGTGCAGTGGCAAGACATGCCCTTGTCCATGGGCCAGTACGGTATGAGTGAAGGCGAGCCGCAGTTGCGTGAAGCCCTGGCTGGCGAGGCGCGCAAGCTCGGCGTGCCTTGCGAAGCGAGCCAGGTCCTGGTGGTCAGCGGCTCCCAGCAGACTCTTGATCTGGCGGCCAAGCTGTACATCGACAAGGGCACCCAGATCCTGTTGGAAGCTCCAACCTATTTGGCCGCCCTGCAGATCTTCCAGTTGTTTGGTGCCGACTGCCTGACGGTGCCACTGGAGGCCGATGGTCCGGATCTGGCGCAGATGCGCACCCGCCTGGAGCAGTATCGTCCAGCATTCGTCTACCTGATCCCGACGTTCCAGAATCCTTCGGCAGTGCGCTATAGCGAAGCCAAGCGTGAGGCGGTGGCGGCCCTGCTAGACGAGTTCGGCGTGACCCTGATCGAGGACGAGCCCTATCGCGAACTGACCTTCGACGGTGGCAGCGCGACACCCATTGTCAGCCGCTTGAAAAAGGCCAGTTGGATCTACACGGGCACCGTATCGAAAACCCTGCTCCCGGGATTGCGGGTTGGGTATCTGATCGCCAGTCCGGACCTGTTCCCCCATCTGCTGCGCCTGAAACAGTCCGCGGACCTGCATACCAACCGTGTCGGCCAGTGGCAGGCCATGCAGTGGATCGGCAGCGATCAGTTCCAGCAGCACTTGGGTGAACTGCGCAGTTTCTATCGTCTGCGCCGTGATGCCTTTCAGGTCGCGCTGCAAACTCATTTTGCCGATCTGGCTGACTGGCAGGTGCCCCAGGGTGGTCTGTTTTTCTGGTTGAGCTTGAAACAACCCCTGGATACCCGCACTTTGCTCAAGTCAGCGTTGGAACAAGACGTGACTTTCATGCCCGGCGAACCGTTCTTCTCTGAACCGGAGCGCAATCATGGGCATCTGCGGTTGAATTTCAGCCATATCGATCCGGCACGGCTGGACGAAGGCCTCAAGCGGCTGGCCACCGTAATACGTCAAGCACAGGCTGCACGGGCAGCCTAAGGGGAGGGCCATGTACAAGGTTTATGGCGATTACCGTTCGGGCAACTGCTACAAGATCAAGCTGATGCTCAGTCTTCTAGGGCTGCCTTATGAGTGGCAGGCAGTGGACATTCTCGGAGGCGATACCCAGACCGAAGCTTTCCTGGCGAAGAATCCCAACGGCAAGATTCCGGTACTGGAGCTGGAAGACGGTACCTGCCTGTGGGAGTCCAACGCGATTCTCAACTTCCTGGCCGACGGCAGCGAGTTCCTTCCCAGCGAACCGCGCCTGCGTACCCAGGTCCTGCAATGGCAGTTCTTCGAGCAGTACAGCCACGAGCCCTACATCGCCGTGGCGCGCTTCATTGAACAGTACGAGGGCCTTCCCGAAGAACGCCGGGACGAGTACCTGAAGCTGCACAAGCGTGGCTACAAGGCGCTGGATGTGATGGAGAAACAATTGAGCCGTACGCCATATCTGGTGGGCGAGCACTATTCCATTGCCGACATCGCACTCTATGCCTATACCCACGTGGCCCATGAAGGCGGCTTCGACCTGACTCGCTACCCGGCCATCCAGGCCTGGATGCAACGGGTGCAAAGCCATCCCCAGCATGTGGCGATGTTCGATTGAGCGAGGGGCGTTGCCCACTGGACCGGCCTTGTGCCGGTTCAGTGCTTTATGGGGGGCATCAATTCGCGCTGTTCGTCAAAGACTGGCCCAGCAGTTCATAACAGCGCTGCGCGGCAGGACTCAGTTGCTGGCCGCGGCGGCGGATCAGGCCGATCTCGCGGTTGACGTGCTGTTGCATCGGCCCGGGACAACAGCCCGGGGGAGGGCATCAAGCAGCCGAGAAGCGCTGGTTCAGGTAGTCGATGATCACTTTGGATTCATACATCCAGGTGGTCTGCCCATTCTCTTCGATACGCAGGCACGGCACCTTGATCTTGCCACCCTGCTCCAGCAGGGTCTGGCGATCCTGCTCATTGTTCTTGGCGTCGCGCAGCGCCACTGGCACGTTCAGGCGGTGCAGGGTACGGCGGGTCTTCACGCAGAACGGGCAGGCGTGGAACTGATACAGGGTCAGGCCCTTGGCGGCCTGTTCGACTTGCGCTTGAGCAGCGGCAGTGCGCTTCTGCTTGCGCGGGCGGGTGATGAAGTCGATGAAAATGATGAGTTGGCCCAGGCCGACTCGCAGCGCTTTGACGATCACGGTATTGCCTCTTGCCCATGAATGAAGGGGCGGCAGCTTACCTGATTTTTGCCAGACGAAAAAAACCGGCGATCAACGCCGGTTTTTCTGCTCAGGGCCTGTTACTTGATCAGGCTGAGGAACTCGCTGCGGGTCGCGGCATTTTCGCGGAACTCACCCAGCATCACCGAAGTGATCATCGACGAATTCTGCTTCTCCACACCGCGCATCATCATGCACATGTGCTTGGCCTCGATCACCACGGCAACCCCAAGGGCGCCGGTCACTTGCTGGACGGCGTCGGCGATCTGCCGGCTGAGGTTTTCCTGGATCTGCAGGCGGCGGGCATACATGTCGACGATGCGCGCGACTTTCGACAGTCCCAGGACCTTGCCGCTGGGAATGTAGGCAACATGAGCCTTGCCGATGAATGGCAGCAGATGGTGTTCGCACAACGAGTAGAGCTCGATGTCCTTGACCAGCACCATTTCGCTGTTGTCGGAGCTGAACAAGGCACCGTTGGTGACCTCTTCCAGGGTTTGGGCATAACCGCGGCAAAGGTACTGCATGGCTTTGGCGGCACGCTTCGGCGTGTCGAGCAGGCCCTCGCGGGAGACGTCCTCGCCCAGTTGGCCGAGGATCGCGGTGTAATTCTGTTCCAGGGACATGAAACTACCTGTGGGATTTTACGCAAAGGGCAAGGGTACGGTGGCGGACACGGCGCTGCAAGCTTGGCGCAGCGGCTTTATTCGTCGCGGCCTTCCATCATGGTGCGTTTGAGCATCACGTACAGCGCCCCGGTGCCGCCATGTTTGGCCTGGCAGGAGGTGAAGCCCAGCACCTGCGGATGCTGGCGTAGCCAGGTGTTGACGTGGCTTTTGATCATGGGGCGCTTACCGTCCAGGCGCACGGCCTTGCCGTGGGTGACGCGCACGCAGCGGATTTCGAACTTGGTGGCTTCGGCGAGAAACGCCCAGAGGGTTTCCCGGGCCTTTTCCACGGTCATGCCATGCAGGTCGAGGCTGCCTTCAAAGGGAATCTGGCCGATTTTCAGCTTGCGCATCTGGCTTTCCTGGACCCCGTCGCGGGCCCACATCAGCTCATCTTCAGGCCCCACATCGATGACAAACTGATCGGACAGCCCGTCCACGGTCGTGGTCTCGCTACGCACAGTGGCAGCCTGGCGCAGCTTGGCGATCTGTGCCCGGTCGGCCTTGGGTTTGCCTGTGTCGGCCCGATCGTGCTTGATCGGCTTGACGCCGCGGATCTCGTTTTTGAATAGGGAAAAATCGTCGTCTTGCATGTCAGCCTCCGCGAAGGGCGGCTAGTTTACCCAACTCGGAACACCTTAAGGCGCGCAAATCGCGCCCAGGATTGTCAGTCGTGTTTTTTCATCAGGTGCGGCGCCATGTTCAGCGCCAGGGGCTGGCGCATGCGGCGCCGGCAACGCCGCCACAGGCGCACACCGACATACAGCAGTACCAGGCCGATCAGCAGGATCAGCGCCGAGCCCAGTGGGCTGGCGTTGAGCTCTCCCAGCGCCGGAGCGCGTCCCAGCAGGCTTGCGGTCCCAGCCAGGGCCAGCAGCACGCCGAAGGTCGCCAGCAATGCAGAGAATCCAGCCCCCAGGCGCAGGCGCCAGTTTCGCGGGCTTTTGGGCCGCAATCGGCGTGCGTCAAAACCATCGGATATCTTCATTCCGACCTTCCTCAATGGGTATCGGCCCTTCGACCGGGAGTTGACCGGGTGGTTCCTGAGGCTAAGGCAATTGCTGCAAATGCGAGGCGTTTATGGATGAGCGGCCCGCCAGCCGCTCACCAAGGCTGGTCAGGTCAGGCTTGCGGTCTGGGCGAGAGTGGCGAAGTTGTCGGCCATGATCGCCATTTCAGTCTGCTGAACATGCTCGGCGCTGAGAATGCCGCCCTTGTAGGGCAGGTCACGGGTGGCACAGGCGTCCTCCACCAGGGTGCAACGGAATCCCAGGTTCTTCGCTGCACGTACGGTGGTGCTGACGCTGGAGTGGCTCATGAAGCCGGCGACGATCAGGTCCAGGGAGCCCAGATCCTGCAGGCGCTTTTCCAGCTCGGTGCCGTGAAAGGCACTGGGCAGCAGCTTGCCGATAATGGTCTCGTCGCCTTGGGGCTCAAGGCCGGGGATGAATTCGCCGCGCTCGCCCTGAGGGTCGAACAGGCCGCCGACGGTGCCGAGATGGCGTACATGCACGATGGGCCGGCCGGCAGCCCGGGCGGCGGCCAGCAGTTGGCCGATGTTAGCCACTGCCTTGTCCATGCCGGACAGGGCCAGGGGGCCGCTGAGGTACTCTTTCTGGGCGTCGATGATCACAAGGGTCGCGTGGCTCAAGTTGGCCGCTGCATAACCACGACCGCTGAGTTGAAACATCGTCTTTGGAACGGACATTCTGGGGCTCCTGTGAGTGGGGCTTTTGCGACATTGTCCTCTGGCGGAGCGCTTCTGTGAATCGCTACTAACGTAAGGTGCGCCGTTGTTGGCCTGCAGCCTTGTCAAGAGGGGCAAGGTATTGGGCTTCCCGGGCCAAAAGCGGTCTGTCGGGCGATTGTACGGCGGTGGCTTTTCATTCGTCGTCGGCAGGCGCTTTGGCTGTTAGAATTGCCGGTCGTTTTTTCAGGAGTCTGTCCCGTGATCACTTCCCGCCTTCGCACCTTGCGTGACCATATCCGCTGGGCTGTCAGCCGCTTTCATGGGGAGGATCTGTTCTTCGGCCATGGTACCGACAACGCCTGGGACGAGGCCCGCCAATTGGTGCTCGGAGCCTTGCACCTGCCCTGGGAAATCGCCGACAGCTACCTGGACTGCGCGTTGGAAGACGATGAGCTGGTCCACCTTCAGCACCTGCTCAAGCGCCGTATCGAAGAGCGCGTGCCCACGGCCTATCTGTTGGGTGAGGCCTGGTTCTGCGGCATGTCGTTCATCGTTGACGAGCGTGTGCTGATTCCTCGCTCGCCCATCGGCGAGTTGATCGAGAAACGCTTCGAACCCTGGCTGGGCACTGAGCCTGCGCGGATTCTCGATCTGTGCACCGGCTCCGGCTGCATCGGCATCGCCTGTGCCTATGAGTTCCGCGAGGCCGAAGTGGTGCTGGCCGACCTGTCCTTCGAGGCCCTGGAAGTGGCCAACCAGAACATTGAGCGCCACGGTGTCGATGAGCGGGTGTTCACCGTTCAGGGCGATGGTTTCGATGGCTTGCCGGGGCAGCGCTTCGACCTGATCGTTTCCAACCCGCCGTATGTCGATGCCGAAGATTTTGCCGACATGCCGGACGAGTACCAGCATGAGCCCGAGCTGGGCCTGGCCTGTGGCGATGATGGTCTGAATCTGGTGCGGCGCATGCTGGCCCAGGCCGCTGATCACCTGACCGAGAAAGGCTTGCTGATTGTCGAAGTGGGCAATAGCCAGGTGCACGTCGAGGCACTGTACCCCGAAGTCGACTTCGCCTGGCTGGACTTCGAACGCGGCGGTCACGGTGTGTTCATGCTCACTGCAGAGCAGTGCCGCGAGCATCAGGCGTTGTTCGTCGCTCGCGCCTGAGCCATTGCCGGCCCGCGCAAGGCGGGCCTTGAGCCTTGAAGAGGTTGCGACTCAGCGGTGAGTCGCAATCCAGATCAGCAGACCCGCCTGGAAGACCGCAAAGGCCACCAGGCAGGTGATGGTGAAGCGCAGGCCGGTGTCTTCACGTTTGTACTTGGTGACTTTCTCTTCCTGCTTGCGCAGTTTGACTTCCAGCTCTTCCAGGTTCTGCTCGGCCTGCTGGAGCATCTGCGCCGCTTCCAGTATCTCCACGAACTGCAGTTTCTCGGTGTTCCACTGGCTCAGCAACTCGCCCACCTGAACATCTTTGACGCTGCCCTTGAGATGCTGGGCATCGGCATACACCACGTCGAAGCCCTGGGTGCGCAGCACATGATCGCGACGCAGGCGAGTGTCCTCATTGAGGGCGTCCTTGTTGGCGAGGTCGAAGCCGTCCACCCGGTAGTGCGGCCACTTCTTCTGCGCCCACTGCGCGGCCTGGGCCAGCAGGAAGCGTCCGATGCCACGGTTGAGCGGTTCGATCTGCAGCCCGCCTTCGGGCTCGAAATGCACCCGGTGGGTGTCGTGCTCGACCCAGACATCCAGATGATTCTGTTCCTTGCGCACGCGCTGGCCGGGCAGGCTGATGGTCATGCGCAGCAGGCTGTGCTCTTTGTTGTTGCGTTCGGCATAACCGAACTCGACAAAACGCAAAGGGCGTCCGCCGGTGGCGCGATCGGTCTGCAGGGGCGCCAGGCGCAGCATCTTGTGATGTTCGGCCTGGACATCCGCCCACGGCAACGGCGCCGCTTCCGGTACGGCGGCTTCCTGCTCGGTGGCGGGTGAATTCGAGGTATCAGTCATAACGGCAAGTCCTGTCCAATCGCTGCGCGCCGACAGCAATCGAACGGCCGGCAAAGGCTTATCGGCCGTTTTTTTCAGGACTGGAGGGTAAAAACAGCCTAACGGGTGTGAAGTCCGTCAATAAAACTGATGATGGACCGGCCCAGTTCCGCCGCCAGGGGCAATTGCGGGTCCTTGTAGGACGCCAATTGGCGTTTGAGATCGTTGGGCACGATACGCAGTACATGGTTCATGCCATCGATCAAGGTCAGTTGAGCATCCGGTTTCGCCGCCTTGAGCACCCGGGCGTCGTCGATGCTGACCTGGATATCGTTGCTGCCCTGGATGATCAGCGCCGGCATTTTCAGGCGGGCGAAAGCGGCGGCCGGGTCCTCGCGGAACAGGGTGATCAGATAGGGTTGCACGCTGGGGCGGAAGATCACTTGCAGGGCCGGCGGCACATCGTTGTCGACCTGACCGGCCTTGAGGCTGTCCAGCAGTTCATTGCTGCGCACCATCAGCGCCGGCGGCAGGCGATAACTCAGTTGCTGGCGCAGCACCTGATCCACGGGCCGGGCGGTGCCGGAGATGGAGATCACCCCGGCGGCGTCCAGTTGGCGGGCGGCGAGGCTGGCGATCAGCGCACCTTCGCTGTGTCCCAACACGATCAGTTGGCCCAGGCGCGGGTCGGCCTTGAGCTGCTTGCCCCAGGCCACGGCGTCGGCCACATAGGCGTCGAGGGTCAGGTTGCGTTCATCCGGGGTCGCCGCGAGGCTGGCAGCCACACCGCGTTTGTCGTAGCGCACGCTGGCGATGTTGTGCTTGGCCAGCACCCAGGCCAGGCGCTTGAGGCTGTCGTTGCGCCCGCCGTCGGGGTTGTTGCCGTCGCGGTCGGTGGGGCCGGAACCGGAAATGATCAGCACCACCGGCACCGGCTGCGCAGATTTGGGCAGCAGCATCGAGCCATACAGCTCGCCGTGGCCGGTCTCCAGGCTTACGGGGCGTTGCAGGACGGCCGCGTTGACCAGGCCGGTGAACAGGGAAAGGCTCAAGAGAAGGACTCGCAGCATCATCACGCCATCATGGATAAGGTGCCGGTTGGACTCGGCCAGGGGCAGAAGGTTCGAGGATGAACTAGTTGGGTAGCCTGCGTATACTTGCGCCCTTCAGTAATCCTGATTGAGTTATTTCGGCTGATTTCACGGAGCTCCCCGCATGTCCGGCAATACCTACGGCAAGCTGTTCACTGTCACCACCGCGGGCGAAAGCCATGGTCCGGCGTTGGTCGCCATTGTCGACGGCTGCCCGCCGGGCCTCGAGCTGTCCCTGGAAGACCTGCAGCGTGACCTGGACCGGCGCAAGCCCGGCACCAGCCGTCACACCACCCAGCGCCAGGAACCCGATGAAGTCGAGATCCTTTCCGGGGTGTTCGAGGGCAAGACCACTGGCTGTTCCATTGGCCTGTTGATCCGCAATACCGACCAGAAGTCCAAGGACTATTCGGCGATCAAGGATCTGTTCCGTCCGGCTCACGCCGATTACACCTACCACCACAAGTACGGCATTCGTGATTACCGTGGCGGCGGTCGCAGCTCGGCGCGGGAAACCGCCATGCGCGTGGCGGCCGGGGCCATCGCCAAGAAATACCTGGCCAGCCAGGGCATCGTGGTGCGCGGCTACATGAGTCAGTTGGGCCCGATCGAGATTCCGTTCAAGACTTGGGATTCGGTGGAGGACAACGCGTTCTTCAGCCCCGATCCGGATAAGGTTCCAGAGCTGGAAGCCTACATGGACCAATTGCGCCGGGATCAGGATTCCGTGGGGGCGAAGATCACCGTGGTCGCCGAAGGCGTGATGCCGGGCCTGGGCGAGCCGATCTTCGATCGTCTGGATGCCGAACTGGCCCACGCGTTGATGAGCATCAATGCGGTCAAGGGCGTGGAAATCGGCGCCGGTTTCGCCAGCGTCGCCCAGCGCGGCACCGAGCACCGTGACGAGCTGACCCCGCAAGGTTTCCTCAGCAATAACGCCGGTGGCATTCTTGGCGGTATCTCCTCGGGGCAGCCGATCGTTGCCCACCTGGCGCTCAAGCCGACGTCCAGCATCACCACGCCAGGCCGCTCCATCGATGTTGATGGCAATCCGGTGGACGTGATCACCAAGGGCCGTCACGACCCTTGCGTGGGCATTCGCGCCACTCCCATTGCCGAAGCCATGATGGCCATCGTGCTGATGGATCACCTGCTGCGTCACCGCGGCCAGAATGCCGACGTGCGCGTCAGCACGCCGGTACTGGGCCAGCTGTAATGGCGGTTCTGCCAGTCGCTACGGTCTGATGACCGTGGCGGCGCTGCCGTACTGGCGGCTTTCCAGTTTCTACCTGTTCTATTTCGCCCTGCTGGGCTCGACGGCGCCGTTTCTGGCGCTGTATTTCGATCACCTGGGTTTTTCCAGCGCGCGGATCGGCGAACTGGTGGCCATTCCCATGCTCATGCGCTGCGTGGCGCCCAACCTTTGGGGCTGGCTGGGGGACTACACCGGCCGGCGCCTGGCGATCGTGCGTTTTGGTGCAATCTGCACCCTGATCTGTTTTTCCCTGATCTTCGTCGACAAGAGCTACGCCTGGCTGGCCATGGTCATGGCCCTGCACGCGTTTTTCTGGCACGCAGTCCTGCCGCAGTTCGAAGTGATCACCCTGGCGCACTTGCAGGGGCAGACCTCACGCTACAGCCAGATCCGTCTTTGGGGATCCATCGGTTTCATTCTTACCGTGGTGGCTTTGGGGCGCCTGTTCGAGTGGTTGAGCCTGGATATCTATCCGGCGGCATTGGTGGCGATCATGGGCGGCATCGTGCTCAGCAGCCTGTGGGTGCCCAACGCCCAGCCTGCGGTGCAGGGGCCGCGGCTGGCCGGGGAAGGCTTTATCAAGCAGTTGCGCAGTCCCGGTGTGTTGGCCTTCTATCTGTGTGTGGCATTGATGCAGATGAGCCACGGCCCTTACTACACCTTCCTGACCCTGCACCTGGAGCGCCTGGGCTATACCCGTGGCCTGATCGGCATGCTCTGGGCCCTGGGGGTGGTGGCCGAGGTGCTGATGTTCCTGGCCATGAGCCGGATTCTGGCGCGGTTTTCCGTGCGCCGGGTGTTGCTGGCGAGTTTCCTCTTGGCGGCTTTGCGCTGGTTGCTGTTGGGCGGCCTGGCGGAACATCTCGGGGTGCTGTTGTTGGCGCAGGTGCTGCATGCGGCGACCTTCGGCAGTTTTCACGCCGCAGCCATTCATTTCGTGCAACGCAGCTTCGGCGCTCGTCAGCAGGGTCAGGGCCAGGCGTTGTACGCCGCCCTGGCTGGAACCGGAGGCGCCTTGGGGGCCCTGTATTCCGGCTACAGCTGGAACGCCCTGGGCGCCACATTGACCTTTAGTATTGCTAGCGTCGCCGCCCTGGCCGCAGCCGTTATCATTGCCACCCGCATGCAAGAGGAGTTGCCGTTATGAGCAGCCTGTCCGTCTACCACGTATCCAGCCCGGACCTGCCGAACAAGGTTCTGACCCACTTCGACGATATCGCTGCGACCCTGGCCGAACAGGGGATTGGCTTCGATCGTTGGCAAACCTCGACACGGATCGAGCCGGGGGTCAGTCAGGAGGAGGTGATAGCGGCCTATCAGGAGCAGATCGATCGGCTGATGACCGAGCAGGGTTATGTCAGCGTTGATGTGATCAGCCTCAACCGTGACCATCCACAACGAGTCGAGCTGCGTGCCAGCTTTCTCGACGAGCATCGCCATGGCGAAGATGAAGTGCGGTTTTTCGTCGCTGGACGCGGGCTGTTTTCTCTGCACATCGACGACTATGTCTATGCCGTTCTTTGCGAAAGGAACGACCTGATTTCGGTACCGGCAGGCACTGCTCATTGGTTCGATATGGGGGAGGAGCCGCACCTGGTAGCCATCCGCCTGTTCAACAATCCCCAAGGCTGGGCGGCCAACCTGACCGGAGACGCTATCGCCAGTCAGTTCCCACGCCTGGACGATTGAGCGGGAAGCTCAACGTCAACGGGCCGGCCCCACGCAAGGTGGGGCCGGCCCGAGCAGGAAGCCGAAGGTGGCTTAGGCGGAGTGGTAAGTCGGCAAGGCAAAGCGGTTTTGGCTTTGCAGCATGGAAATCTGAGGCAACTCACTGGCTTGTTCGGCCAAATCACGACGAATTGCACTGATGACCCAGGACAGCTGGTCGGCGGCATGCAGCTGCGCGTAGGAAATCGAACGCTTGAACTGTTTGCCTTCGCTGTTGCGCAGGGTGAGCAGGATGCCACCGTCTGGACGGGGTTGGGTGGTCACTTCGAAGTTGGAGAACAGGGAGGAAAATTTTTCTTGGATCAGGCTCATGTCTATCAGCTCCGTTAGCTCTTGAAGAGAAAGCGTGGAGTGATAGGTGCAGCGATTGTGCCAGTATTGTTTTTTTATAAAGTCCTTTTAAATCAATTAGTTATGATTTAAAGGATATTTCGGTTTCGTGCAAATTGCATGAATGGCCATCGTGCATCCTGCATTTTGCAGGTTGGCGGCGATTGGCCGTGGGCGTGGCTACGGTGTTATGACCGCTGGCCTTGAGAGAAAATTCAATCGTTTATGGATGAGGCTGGAGGGCCTTGGAGATAACCGGTGGGGAGATACAAAAGTTTGCAAAAACTCCGTGTACAGGCCCGCAACGGCTGACGTATTTTCCAGCCAGTGACGCTGTTTCAACGCTGCATCGGCGACCCAGCCGAACAGGTTTGAAAGGTGTCTCTGCGACATGGAATGTGTAGTGGCGTGATCCAGCGATCCTGCCCGACGGATAATAAGAACATAGGACGCCCTCCATGAATGGTCCCACCGCATTATTAATGCCGGTGCTCTCAGCAGCGCTGTGCTTGCCCTGCCTTTATCCCTTTGCGGGTTATCCCCGCAGTCTTCGCTTGCCGGTTGCCGAACCCTGGGTCGCCAACCCCGGTTGAGCCTTGTGCCGGCTGTGTTGCCAACACCCGGCCGGCCTGGCTGGGCACAGACCTTTGCTGTCGAACCGGAGCAACCATGAATAAGCACAAGAGCGACATGATTACCTGGGGCATGATGCTGCGAAAGGTGCCGTCCATTGCCAAGGCGCTGCCTCGGGTGGTGCGAGGCATGAAGGCGGGGAACATCGACAAGCCTGACCAACCCTGCGGACTGGGTTGGAGTTTCGAGCAGGCGACCCTGCGCAATCCCGAGGGGCCGGCCTTGTTGTATGGCGATCGGGTACTCAGTTATTCCCAGGTCAATCAATGGGCCAACCGCATCGCTGCCTACCTGCGGGAACAGGGCATCGGCAAGGGCGATGTGCTGGCGATTTTCATCGAAAATCGTCCTGAGTTGCTGGTCACGGTGCTGGCGGTGACCAAGCTTGGCGGGATCTGCGCGATGCTCAACACCGCTCAGACCCAAAGCGTGCTGGTGCACAGCCTGGAGTTGGTCAAACCGGTGGGAATCATGGTCGGCGCTGAGTTGCTGGCGGCTTTTTCCGCGGTGCGCGATCAAGTGGATATCGATCCGGCTCGCACCTGGTTCGTGGCCGATCAGGACACCTTCGCCGACCCCGGACCGACTCCGGACGGCCTGGTCAATCTGATGGCCGAGAGCGCCGGTTATCCAGCGGACAATCTGGTACAGGCCCAGCGCATCTTTTTCAACGACCCTTGCTTCTACATCTATACGTCCGGCACCACGGGTCTGCCCAAGGCGGGGATTTTCAAGCATGGGCGCTGGATGCGCACCTCTGCCGGCTTCGGCACTATTGCCCTGGATATGCAGCCCGGCGACGTGGTGTATTGCACCTTGCCGCTGTACCACGCCACCGGGCTGTGCGTCTGCTGGGGCTCGGCCATTACCGGCGCCTCGGGGTTCGCCATTCGCCGCAAGTTCAGCGCCAGTCAGTTCTGGGACGATGCGCGTCGGTTCAAGGCGACGACTGTGGGTTATGTCGGTGAGTTGTGTCGCTACCTGATCGATCAGCCCAGCACTGCCCGGGATACCGAGCATGGGGTGTTGAAGATGATCGGCAATGGCCTGCGTCCGGGAGTCTGGAGCGAGTTCAAGCAACGTTTTGGTGTGGGTCATGTGTGTGAGTTGTATGCGGCCAGCGACGGCAATATCGGTTTTAGCAATATCCTCAACTTCGACAACACCGTGGGTTTTTCCCTGATCCCCTGGGCATTGGTGGAGTACGCCCACGATACCGGGGCGCCGTTGCGCAACAGCCAGGGTTTCATGCAGAAAGTGGCCAAGGGTGGACAGGGCCTGCTACTGGCGAAGATCGACGACAAGGCGCCGCTGGACGGTTACACCGATCCGGAAAAGAACCTCAAGGTGATCCTCAAGGACGTGTTCGAGAAGGGCGACTGCTACTTCAATACCGGTGACCTGCTGCGGGACATCGGGTTTGGCCATGTGCAATTCGTCGATCGGCTGGGAGACACCTATCGCTGGAAGGGCGAGAACGTCTCCACCACCGAGGTGGAGAACATTCTGCTGGGGCACCCGCAAATTGCCGAGGTGGTGGCCTATGGCGTCGAAATCCACAACACCAACGGTCGTGCGGGGATGGTGGCCATTACCCCGGCGGAGTCTCTGGCGACCCTGGATTTCAGTGCCTTGCTGCAATTCGCCAGGCAGCAGCTTCCGGCTTACGCGGTGCCGCTGTTCCTGCGGATCAAGGTGAAAATGGACACTACTGGCACCTTCAAGTACCAGAAGAGTCGACTCAAGGAGCAGGCATTCGACCTCGAACGAACCGGCGACGATCCGGTCTATGCCTGGCTTCCTGGGGCGGACACCTATGTGCAATTGACCCCGCAGATTTTTGCGGAGATCCAGGGCGGGCGTCTGCGTTATTGATTCTGCCTATGGCGGCTCTTGGGAAAAAAGGGATGACAGGCCGCGGCCGGCTTGGGGAAACTAGGGCCTTTCCGATTGACCGAACCTGGAGTTTCCGATGACCGACAAAAGCCGCCAGATGACTGAAGATGAGGCCGCCCAGTTTGTCGAGCAGGTATTCAACGTGGCCCGCCAGGGCGATGCACAGATGCTCGACAAGCTGGCGGGCAGTGGCCTGCCGGTCAACCTGCGCAATCACAAGGGTGACACCTTGCTGATGCTGGCCGCCTATCACGGGCATGTGGATGCAGTGCAAGTGCTGCTCAAGCACAAGGCCGATCCTGAGATCCGCAACGACAATGGCCAGAGCCCGATTGCCGGCGCCGCCTTCAAGGGCGACCTGGCAGTGGTCAAGGCTCTGGTGGAAGGCGGAGCTCAAGTGGAAGGCTCATCGTTTGACGGTCGTACTGCGCTGATGATGGCGGCGATGTTCAACCGCACGGAGATCGTTACCTACCTGATCAGCCAGGGGGCCGATCCCAGGGCTCGGGATACCAATGGTGTCAGTGCCCTGGAGGCGGCCAAGACCATGGGCGCCGTGGACACCACCGCACAACTGGAAAAACTTCTGGCCTGAGGTCGAGGGGAAGGAGGCGAGGGCGCAGGGCCTTCGTCTCGGTGATAGGTCTGGCCGTCCACTTTAGGCTATCCTTCGCGCCCTCGAAATTTCCTTGCCTTCAGGATGCGCCCATGAAAACCGCCCTTATCGAACTCATCAGCAAAATCAGCTCCGGGTGCATGGGCGACGCCGAGATTCAGCAGATCGCCGATGAAGCGGCCCAGGCCTATGCTGATCCCCAGGGGTTCCTGGCGGCCAATCCGGACATCAACTACGACGACAGCTTCCCCATTCCCCTGGGCGAATGGGTGGTGGTGGGCAGCCTGCCGGAGACCGTGCTGTTTCAGGCTGATACCTACGTCGACCTGTTCGCCCAGATCGTTGCCTCTTTCGGCAAGGACGTGACCTTCAATATCAAGCCCAAGCAGTTGGCCAAGATCGAAGCGCTGACAGCCCTGAACCGCATCCAGATCCAGATGGGCAGCATGAATCCGGAAAATGGCGGTTACGTGCTGATGAACTTCAGCCAGTTGCTGGATGACGAGCTGCAGATGGTGCTGGTCTACGGCAATGATGTGCCACGAGTGCTTGAACTCTGTGCCGAGGTCGGCATTGTCGCGGCGCCGGCTCTGGAAGCGCTGAAGATTGCTGTGCACGTCTGAATCCGCATTTACGGTGGAATAAAGCGGAACCCTGATTCAGCGCGACTATCCTAAAGAGGCATACCTTCATTTGGGAGCGACACCATGGGTTCCACCTTCAATGGCCTGATTGGCCTGATCATTCTGGCCCTGGATATCTGGGCCATCATCAACGTTCTGAAAAGCGGCGCCGAAACCGGGATGAAGATTATCTGGGTGTTGTTGATCATCTTCCTTCCCGTCCTTGGGCTGATCATCTGGGCCATTGCCGGTCCTCGAGGCAACGTCAGGCTCTGAACCAGGACGTGTGACGAACAGACCCGGAGTCATTGCCGGCGAGGGAAAAGAAGGGCCGTCACAGGCGGTGTGAAAACTACTGC
Source organism: Pseudomonas sp. E1BtOHC1 (assembly GCF_058744285.1). Lineage (NCBI taxonomy): Bacteria > Pseudomonadati > Pseudomonadota > Gammaproteobacteria > Pseudomonadales > Pseudomonadaceae > Pseudomonas > Pseudomonas sp. E1BtOHC1. The sequence continues at coordinate 5,952,322 of NZ_CP196023.1, read as the reverse complement.
GTTTGGCAATACTGCGTTAAAAACAGGCTCGGAAGCTCATTTAGGCCCCCTAAAGTCGAACGCGACCCCGGCCGTTCCTCGCCTGTTTTTGCCTTGTCTTGCCTTCACTCGCGACGTTTCACACAGCCTGGTCAGGCCCTTTTTTGTGTGACTAAACATGCGTTGAACGAAATTTTCACAAAGTCTCTAAGACAATCCGCCGGCGCTTTTTAGCCTGTCATCTCCCCCTGCAATCTGTTGATCCAGAGCCATTGGTGGTGGGTTTGGCGGTACTGTCCACTAATCAATGGCAATGCCTCCAGTGATCGTGCACCATTTGCGCACCGCGTATTCCCCCGCCGCTCAGGTGGCAATAAGAGGGCAGAACGCAGCTGTATTCTTGCAACTTAAACTTCCAATGGGTCCTAAAACGACATGGCAAACTCGGATGCCCTGAGTCAGCAGCGATCCTCGAATCGCCTGCTGCAACCGACCGTCAAATCCCATCTGGCCTACACGCTGCTGTGCGCGCTGGTCATGATGGTGATGTTTTCTTTGTTGCGCGTCGCGCTGTTGATCTACAACCGCGAGATGATTCTCGACACCCCGGCTTCGACGTTCCTCGAAGCGTTTGCCAATGGCCTGCGTTTTGACCTGCGGCTGGTGGTCTACCTCAGCGTACCGCTGGTGCTGGCCATGCTCAGTGCCCGGGCTATGGCGGCTCGCGGGTTGCTGCGCTTCTGGCTGACGGTGACCTCCAGCATTGCGCTGTTCCTCGGCCTGATGGAGATGGATTTCTACCGTGAGTTCCACCAGCGTCTCAACGGTCTGGTCTTCCAGTATGTGAAGGAAGACCCGAAAACCGTGATGAGCATGCTCTGGTACGGTTTCCCAGTGGTCCGCTACCTGCTGGCCTGGGCCGTGGGGACCTGGATCCTCAGCCTGGCGTTCAAGGGGGCCGACCGTGCCACTCGGCCTCGTGGGCCGTTCAGCGGTGGCAATGTCGGCACACGTCAGATTGCCCCCTGGTATGCACGTATTGCGGTATTCGTGGTCTGCCTGCTGATCTGTGTAGTGGCTGCCCGTGGCACCCTGCGCCAGGGCCCGCCGATGCGTTGGGGCGATGTCTACACCACCGAATCGAACTTCGCCAACCAGTTGGGCCTTAATGGCACGCTGCAGTTGATGGCGGCGGCCAAGGATCGGATGTCCGAGGATCGCACCAATATCTGGAAGGCGACCTTGCCCCAGCCTCTGGCTCAACAGACAGTGCGCGACATGCTGCTGGTGCCGAGCGACAAACTGGTGGATGGGGATATTGCCGCCGTACGCCGTAACTACACGCCGGATGCGGACAAGACCCTGCCGATCAAGAACGTCGTGGTGATCCTGATGGAAAGCTTCGCCGGGCATTCGGTGGGCGCGCTGGGACGTCCAGGGGAGATCACTCCGTACTTCGACAAGCTGTCGAAGCAAGGCTTGCTGTTCGACCGCTTCTTCTCCAACGGCACTCATACCCACCAGGGCATGTTCGCCACCATGGCTTGCTTCCCCAACCTGCCAGGCTTCGAATACCTGATGCAGACCCCGGAAGGCAGCCACAAGCTGTCTGGACTGCCGCAGCTGCTGAGCGCCCGCAAGTATGACGATGTGTATGTCTACAACGGTGATTTTGCCTGGGACAACCAGTCGGGGTTCTTCAGCAACCAGGGCATGACCAACTTCATTGGTCGTAATGACTTCGTCAATCCGGTGTTCTCCGACCCGACTTGGGGCGTGTCCGACCAGGACATGTTCAACCGTGGTCTGGAAGAGCTGAAGGCTCGTGAAGGCAAAGAGCCGTTCTACGCCCTGCTGCAGACCCTGTCCAACCACACCCCGTATGCGTTGCCGACGCCATTGCCGGTGGACAAGGTGACCGATCGCGGCAGCCTCAATGAGCACTTGACTGCCATGCGCTACTCCGACTGGGCATTGGGCCAGTTCTTCGAGAAGGCGAGCAAGGAACCCTACTTCAAGGAGACGCTGTTCGTCGTGGTCGGCGATCACGGTTTCGGCAATGAGCAGCAGATCACCGAAATGGACCTGGGGCGTTTCAATGTACCGCTGCTGATGATTGCGCCGGGCATCCAGGAAAAATTCGGCCAGCGTGACCACACCGTGGGCACTCAGATCGACATAGTGCCCACCATCATGGGCCGTCTCGGTGGCGATGTGCTGCATCAGTGCTGGGGGCGCGACCTGCTCAATCTGCCGGAAGGCGACAAGGGTTTTGGCGTGATCAAGCCTTCGGGCAGTGATCAGACCGTAGCGTTACTGACTGCTGACCGAGTGCTGGTGCTGCCCAAGGAAATGCCGCCACGTCTGTATAAATACGAACTGGGCGCCACTCCAGGGGGCGAGTTGATTCCCGAGGCCGCGGATGAAGCGCAGCTCAAGCAGAAGCTGGAGTCTTTCCTGCAGACCGCGACCAAGAGCTTGATAGACAATACCGCTGGCGTGGTCAACGGCAAGCCGGATTGATCCGCAGGTCTCCCGCCAATCCTTTCAGAGGGCTGGCGGACTGACTGGGCCCGACTCGCGGCACACTGAACACCCCTCAATGAGGGGTGTTTTTTTTCGCAGCGAAAACAGGCGGTGTTCGCAGACGTGTTCCGTCCAAGGATTTCGCATCGGTTTTGCAAGAGATCATCTGCCAAGTTTTAAGAATTTCCTTATGTTTCCTGGGAAAAATTCCTACGTTAACAGCCGATTTCTTGGTCGAACTTGGGAAGTTTCTCGGGTTTTAGGATTCATCTCATATCGGCTATCCCAACAGACTGTAATGATCCCTCCCGCTTCGGCCCAGACAGATACGGATAACGCTCTAGATCAGGCACGCAGCATCGGTTCTTGAATGGTGCGATCAGCAATGCGCCACGAAGATTGGTAAATGGAGAGAGGAATGAAAAAGCTATTTGTGGCAGCGGGTATGGCTTCGGGTCTTTTGACGGCTGCGGGGACTGCTTGGGCTGATGGAGTCGACGTGAGGTTGGAATTTACGGGGTTTATCAGCACCGAAACCTGCTCCGTCGAAAACACCGCAAGTGGTACCTACGTTCACAAGGTCGATCTGCCCCCTGTCGGTTCAAGTGTACTGGCTGAAAAGGGCACTGTTGCGGGGTTGACCCCCTTCAAGCTCAAGTTCACCGGTTGCTCCGGCAGTACGGTGGGGGTCTGGTTCAAGCCCGACTTGACGAAAGTGGATGCGCTGAGCGGCGCTTTGATCAACACCTACTCTGGCGAGGAAACCGCTTCAAACGTTCAGGTGCAATTGCTGGACAGCCAACAGCGGGCTCTCAACCTGAACACCATCACTCCTGACGATATCCAGAAAGTGAATGTTGATAAGGACAGCAAAGACGCGACGCTGAATTTCTACGCCCAGTACCTGGCCGGTGTTGATAACACCACCGGTGGTCCAGTCGCTGCAAACGTTGTACTGGACATGGTTTTTGAGTGAGGAAAGGTCGTCCCGGGGTTCAGGCCCCGGGGCTCCGCGCAACGAGTGATGATAGCCATGCCCCGCCATTTTTTGTTTCTGCTGTGTTTCTGCTGTGCCCTTGTGTTGCTGCCCCTGAAGGTGCAAGCCAACGTGGTAGTGAGTGGAACGCGGATCATCTATCCGGCTCAGGAGCGTGAAGTCAGTCTTGGACTCAGCAATAAGGGTGAGCAACCTGCACTGGTGCAAGTCTGGATCGACGAAGGCAATCCGGATTCCAAGCCTGATGATGTGGACGTGCCGTTTGTGGTCATGCCGCCAATGGCCCGTATCAACCAGGGAAAGGGGCAAACCCTGCGCATCGCCTACATCCCTCAACCGGGTATCCCACAGGATCGTGAATCGGTGTATTGGCTCAACCTGCTGGATGTTCCGCCACTGGCTTCCGGGCAGGTCAGCAACCACATGCAATTGGCGTTTCGTACTCGTTTGAAGTTGTTTTTTCGTCCCGCACAACTGTCGGGAAGTGCCATGGACGCGGCGGAAAAACTCCGTTGGAGCCTGGTCAAGTCAGGTGCTGAGACCGTACTGAGGGTACGCAATGACTCGGCCTTTCACGTTTCCTTCAACTCGGTGGATGTGAAGCTCAAGAGTGGCCCAAGTCTGAGTGCACAAAGCCGGATGCTGGCACCGAAATCCTCTGCTGACTTCACGCTAGGGCAAACACCGTCTCCTCCTGGGGGCCAGGGCAGTGTGGTTTACGAGTGGATCAACGACTACGGAACTTCGGTTCGTCGCGAAACCCCGCTTGAGCCCTAGGAGCCATTCCGGGCGCTTGGTTCTGCATTGGTCAACTTCCTTCGCGCTACTACGACAGCCGTGATTTCGTCAGCACTGGCGCATGGTGCTTAACGTCTGGAAAGGTGTAATGAGCGCTTTGTCTCCCCCCCCATTCTTATCGCTTAGCCGCCTCCTGCGCACGAGGTGCGGCCGTTTTGCTCTGCGCGCGGAAGTCATTTTTGGAGGTGCGACGCTGTTGTCGGGAATGCTGAGTGCAGTCAGTGAGGCAGAGGAACTGATCCAGTTCAACCCTGCGTTCTTTGACAACAGTCGGGGACAGTCTGTGGACCTGTCGCAGTTTGAGCGCGGCAACCCCCTGACACCGGGCACTTACCGGCTTGACCTTTACCTGAACCAGAACTGGGTGGGGCGTCAGGAGATCCTGTTCAGGACCTCCACTGACGGTTTGAAGGTACAGCCCTGTCTGCCGCCAGGCGTACTGGAACAGTTGGGGATGGACTTTGCCAGGCTGCCCGTGGAGCAAGCGGCGCGTGCCCTCTCCTCTGAATGTCTGGGTCCTGATGATCTGCCGGCCCATAGCCGTTTCGATGTGGATATGTCGGAGTTGCGGGTCGATCTGTCCATTTCCCAGCTGTACTTGAGCCAGACCAAGCGTGGTTATGTATCACCCAAGGACTGGGACTCAGGGGTCAATGCCGCTTTTCTCGGTTACAGCAGCAATTTGAACGACAACCGTTCCAGTGGGCAGACCAGTCGCCAGTTCTATAGCAGCTTCAATGGAGGAGTCAATCTGGGGGATTGGCGCTTGCGGCACAACGGTTCCTACACCTACAACGATTCATCCGCCAGCGGCCGGCGCAGTCATTACAGCGCGCTGAGCAGCTATGTACAGCGGGACATGACGGCACTCCAGGCGCAGTTGACCCTGGGGGAGTTCTACACCCCTGGCAACTTCTTCGACAGCATGCCCTACACCGGATTGCAGTTGAGCAGTGATGAGCGAATGCTGCCCGACTCCATGCGCGGTTTTGCCCCTGTGGTGCGGGGCGTTGCAGATACTACGGCCAAGGTCAGTGTGCGTCAGGGTGAAAGCCTGCTCTACGAAACCACGGTGCCCCCTGGCCCATTTGCGATCGACGACCTGTACAACTCCGGTTATGCCGGTGACCTCAACGTCACCATTACCGAGGCCGATGGGCGGACCAAGAACTTTATCGTGCCTTACGCGTCAGTGGCGCAGTTGCTGCGCCCCGACAGTTCGCGTTTCAGCCTCAGTGCCGGGCGCTATCGCGATCAGAGTCTCGACACGCCTCCCACCTTCCTTCAGGGCAGCTATCAGCGCGGCCTGTCCAACCTGCTGACAGGCTATGGCGGCGGGATTGTCGCGCAGGATTATCGAGCCTTGTTGGGAGGAGTCGCCTTGAGCACTGCGCTGGGAGCGGTGGCCGCTGACGTGACTCATTCCCAGGCATCGGGCTTGAATGATTCGCTGCCTGACACTCAGGCACAGATGAGCGGGCAAAGCCTGCGGTTGACTTACAACAAGCTCATTGAAACCACGTCTACCAACTTCAGCGTGGCGGCCTACCGGTTTTCCAGCGAGGGCTATCTGAACTTCGGTGAGTTTGCCCGCCTGCGCAGCACCGAGACACCCAGCCACCTGTTTAAGCAACGCAGCCGGGTGCAATTGAACCTCAACCAACCCCTGGGCGAGCGTCTTGGTTACCTCGCTTTTTCCGGTATGGCACAGAACTACTGGAACCGTGATCAGGGCAGCGACATCACCTATCAGGTGGGCTACTCCAACGGTTTCAACTGGGGCAGTTTCAACCTCAGCGCCAGTCGTACCCGCAGTGGCACCGGGCGCATGGACAATCAATACCTGTTGAGTTTCAGCGTGCCTCTGGGGCGTACCCGGTACTCGCCTTACCTGAGTTCGTCGATCCGCTACGCCGGTAATCGCAACTACGGCATCAACAACTCCCTGAGCGGCAGTGCCGGTGACCAGGGGGAGCTTGGCTACAGCCTGTATGGCTCCCGTGATAGCTACGAGGGGCAGGGCAGCAACAATTATGGCGGCAACCTGCGTTATGACACGGCCCATGCCAGCTATAACCTCGGGGCCAGCCGTGGGAAAAACTACCGTCAGACCAACCTCGGCATGCAGGGCACGTTGGTGGCGCATCCAGGCGGGCTGAACGCCACTGCGAACCAGGGCGAAACCATTGCGGTGCTCGAAGCGAGCGGTGCCGAGGGCGCTCAGGTGCTCAGCAGCACCAATGCGCGAGTCGCCGATAACGGCTACGCGGTGGTCGCCGGCCTGACACCTTATCGCCGCAATGAAGTGGCACTGGACCCCAAGGGCACTTCACGGGATGTGGAGCTTGAAATGACCTCGCAACAAGTGGCCCCCCGGGCGGGAGCCGTGGTCATGCTGCGTTATCCGACGCTGGTGGGGCGGCCAACCCTGATCAAGCTGGTACGTGACGACGGCGAGCCTATCCCCATGGGCGCGCAGGTGCTCGATGCCGCAGGAGCCTCGCTGACTCAAGTTGGGCAGAGTGGGCGGACCTTTCTCCGAGGGTTGGAGGGGAGTGGACAGTTGTTGATCAAGTGGGGGAGCGGGGCGGATCAGCAGTGTCTGGCGCCTTACAACATAAGCACCGAAAAATCGGCCCAGGACGAGTACTACGAATTACTGAAACTACCTTGCAAGCTCTTGAGCACAAGCCAGGCGGGAGGATGATCATGGCTCAGCGCATTCTATACAACCCTTGGAAAACCCTGTGCCGAAGTGTTCTGAGCATTGGGTTGTTATTGTTTGGCGCAACAGTTTGGGCGGCATCGTGTAAGGGCGGAACCAAGTCGACCTCAATCACCGCAGCGGAGTTGGCGAGTGTTAAGCCTCCTCGTGACGTAGCGTTAGGCAGCACGATATTTACCAAGAATATTGATGAGGGGGCGGTCAATATTTCCTGTGAGGGCACAGGGCTTTGGTTTGACTACGGTTATGTCGAGTCGCCTGCGCAGACGGACTACAACAACGTTTACGAAACCGGTATTCCGGGGATCGGTATGCGTGTGAAGTGGTTCCACGAAAATGGGGTGTACATGCAAGCCAACAGGCACGAACGCCAGATTGCTCCGTGGACATACACGCCAGTACAGAAGTTCACCTTCGAGTTGGTGAAGACGGGGCCGATCAAGACCGGGACATCTCGAAACAACCGGGTCTCCGTTTTTTACCACAACCATTTAAGTAACGAGATTGTGTTCCCAAGCATGAGCTACACCGCGATGAATAGCGGCTGCGAAGTGGCCGAGCCGATTCGCACCATCCGATTGCCGACGGTCAAGCAGGCCGCATTCACTCGCCCGGGCACGGCTATTGGTCTGAAGACGTTTTCCATTGATTTGAAGTGTGACAAGGGCGTCAAGGTGGCCTATCGGATCGATGGGCTGAACAGCCGGGATCACACGCTGCTCAACAGCCCTGAGAGTGGCATGGCCAAGGGGGTGGGGTTGATTTTGGTGCAGGGTGGCGCCAACAGCCAGATCAAGCAGGAGCTTGGCACCCGAACGGAGTTCAAGGTTACCCAGACCACCGTAGAGGGTGAAGCGCTCAGTATTCCGCTGACCGTTATGTATGTGCAGATTGACCCCAAGGTCGAAGGTGGGGATGTATCCAGCGGCGCGACGGTGACGTTTTTCTACGAATAGGGTGCCGGAAAAAGTTGCAGCTGACCTTCAACTTGCGTGACCCAATTGCTAAACAAGGGACGTGGTCAAACAACCACGACCCTTGTATTCGAGCCTGCCTGCAATTGTGCGCTTGAAGTTTTATATCCTGCCAAGCAGCAGCAACACCAACAGCACCACCAGGACCACGCCAATAATCCCTGAAGGTCCGTAACCCCAACTTCTGGAGTGCGGAAATACTGGCAGGCCGCCAATCAGCAGCAGAATCAGAATGATGATCAGAATGGTGCCCATGGCTGTTTCCTTATTGGAGTACGGTTGAACAACAGAGTCGTTCAAGGACAAGTTCGTTTTACGCAGAAAGCGAACCGCTTAATAAATCCGACTCCGCGCCTATCGAGAAAATTCCAAGTTTTTTTAATGTTTTCCGCTTCCAGGGTTATTTCCTTTAAACCTGGCAAGGTTGCCTGCTGCGGGCGCCGTAGTGTTCACCAAGTCATTGGTTTGCCTGGGGCATTCAGCACCCTGATGGTGCGTGGGTGGCGCCAGGGCCTTCGCTACACTGCGGCTCATCTTCCCCGGAACAACAAGGCAACTCTTATGCAAAATCGCATGATGATCACTGGCGCCGGCTCCGGCCTGGGTCGCGAAATCGCTTTGCGCTGGGCCCGTGAAGGCTGGCGGCTGGCCTTGTCCGATGTCAGTGAGGCGGGCCTGCAGGAAACCCTGAAGCAGGTACGCGCAGCCGGTGGCGAAGGCTTCGTGCAGCGTTGTGATGTGCGTGACTACAGCCAGCTGACGGCCTTTGCCCAGGCCTGTGAGGTCAAGTTCGGCGGCATCGACATTATCGTCAACAATGCTGGTGTGGCTTCGGGCGGTTTCTTCAGCGAACTGTCCCTGGAGGATTGGGACTGGCAGATCGCGATCAACCTGATGGGGGTGGTCAAGGGCTGCAAGGCCTTCCTGCCGTTGCTGGAGCAGAGCAAGGGCAAGATCATCAATATCGCCTCCATGGCCGCCTTGATGCAGGGCCCGGCCATGAGCAATTACAACGTGGCCAAGGCGGGGGTGGTGGCGCTTTCCGAGAGCCTGCTGGCGGAGCTGGCGCAACAGGAAATCAGCGTGCATGTGGTTTGCCCGTCGTTCTTCCAGACCAATCTGCTGGATTCCTTCCGTGGCCCGACCCCGGCGATGAAGGCCCAGGTGGGCAAGTTGCTGGAAAGCTCACCCATTACCGCCGCCGAGATTGCCGATTACATCCACACTCAGGTCAACGCTGGCCAGTTCATGATCCTGCCTCACGAGCAGGGACGCATGGCCTGGGCCTTGAAGCAGAAAAACCCTCAGGCGCTGTACGACGAAATGACCCTGATGGCGGACAAGATGCGCGCCAAGGCCAAACAAGGCGCCAACTAAGCTTGCCCCACCACCACGGCCTCGTTAGGGTTGCCGGCACCTGGCAATCCTGACGAGACCTTGCATGCTCAATTACCTGTGGTTCTTCCTTGCCGCGCTGTTTGAAATCGCCGGCTGCTATGCCTTCTGGATGTGGTTGCGCCAGGGCAAGAGTGCCCTCTGGGTTGTTCCCGCCCTGATCAGCCTGACCCTGTTCGCTCTGTTGCTGACCAAGGTCGAAGCCACTTATGCCGGGCGCGCCTATGCCGCCTACGGTGGCATCTACATCGTGGCGTCCATTGGCTGGCTGGCGGTGGTGGAGCGGGTGCGGCCCCTGGGATCGGACTGGCTGGGGCTGCTGCTGTGTGTGATCGGGGCCAGTGTGATTCTGTTCGGCCCGCGCTTTTCCAACGGTTGAGCATCCCGGCCCAAAGATTTGGGCCGGTCCAGGCATCAGTCGAACAACTCCTTGGGCACGTCGTGCTTGAGCATCAATTGGCACTGCTCGCTGTCCGGATCGAAAACGATCACTGCCTGGCCCTTGCTCAAGGCCTGACGGACCCTCAGGACTCGGGTTTCCAGTGGAGTTTCATCACCGTTGTCGGTGCCCTCGCGGGTGACGAAGTCTTCGATCAGGCGGGTCAGGGTGTCCACTTCAAGTTGGTCGTGGGGAATCAGCATAGGGGCCTCCGGCAAACAATCCCGGATGCTACTGCGCCCGGGTCTGTGCCGCCAGCGACGGCGTGCACAAACTCGGTGTCGAGGTTCAGGATTTCTGTCCTACCAGGCTGTCCACCGAGGGCACCCGGGTATCGCTTTCCATCTGTGCGTCGTGTTCCAGTTGGTGACTGAAACGGTCCAGAGAGCCTGTGGCCGGTTGCGCATCACTGGCAAACACCGGCGGGCTGAGAATGTAGGCGCCCAACAGGCGACTGAGTGCCGCCAGGCTATCGATGTGGGTTCGCTCGTAGCCGTGGGTAGCGTCGCAACCGAAGGCCAGCAGCGCGGTGCGGATGTCGTGACCGGCGGTGACCGCCGAATGGGCGTCGCTGAAGTAGTAGCGAAACAGGTCGCGGCGTACCGGCAGTTCGTGCTCGGCGGCCAGACGCAGCAGGTGACGGGACAGGTGATAGTCGTAAGGGCCGCCGGAGTCCTGCATCGCCACGCTCACTGCGTGCTCGCTGGAGTGCTGGCCTGGAGCGACCGGAGCAATGTCGATGCCGACGAACTCACTGACATCCCAAGGCAGGGCCGCCGCCGCGCCGCTGCCGGTCTCCTCAGTGATGGTGAACAGCGGATGGCAGTCGATCATCAGGGTTTCACCACTGTCGACGATGGCCTTGAGGGCGGCCAGCAAGGCCGCAACCCCCGCTTTGTCGTCCAGGTGCCGGGCGCTGATATGGCCGCTTTCGGTGAACTCAGGCAACGGGTCGAAGGCGACAAAGTCGCCCACGCCAACCCCCAGGGACTCGCAGTCGGCGCGGGTGGTGCAATAGGCGTCCAGGCGCAGTTCTATGTGGTCCCAGCTGATGGGCAACTCGTCCACTGCGGTGTTGAAGGCGTGCCCGGAAGCCATCAACGGCAGCACGCTGCCACGCAGTACGCCGTTATCGGTGAACAGGCTGACCCGGCTGCCTTCGGCAAAGCGGCTGGACCAGCAGCCCACGGGTGCCAGGATCAGGCGGCCATTGTCTTTCACCGCACGGACGCTGGCGCCGATGGTGTCCAGGTGCGCCGAGACGGCCCGGTCGGGGCTGTTTTTCTGGCCCTTGAGGGTGGCGCGGATGGTGCCGCGCCGGGTCAGCTCGAAGGGGATGCCCAGTTCTTCCAGGCGTTCGGCGACGTAGCGCACGATGGTGTCGGTAAAACCGGTGGGGCTGGGAATGGCGAGCATTTCCAGAAGGACTTTCTGCAGGTAGGCGAGGTCCGGTTCGGGAATCTGGCGGGTCATGGAAACTCCTGATGAGAAAAGGCCATCGATGGTTTCGACGAGAGAGTGAGGGGCCTGAAGAGGGTTTTCGCCGGCCAGCCCGCTCCTACAAGAAGGTAGGAGCCGGCTGGCCGGCGAAGGATCAGGGCGCGGGTTGGCTGTGGGGAAACAGCAGGTCGATGAAACGTTCGGCAGTGGGTTGCGGTTCATGGTTGGCCAGTCCGGCGCGCTCGTTGGCTTCGATGAACACGTACTGGGGCTGATCCGCCGCCGGCACCATCAGGTCCAGACCCACCACTGGAATGTCCAGGGCCCGGGCCGCGCGGACAGCCGCGTCGGCCAGGGTCGGATGGAGAATGCCAGTGACGTCTTCCAGGGTGCCGCCGGTGTGCAGGTTGGCGGTGCGCCGGACGAACAACCGTTCGCCGGCCGGCAGCACGCTGTTGTAGTCGTAGCCGGCGGCATTCAAGGTGCGCTGGGTTTCCTTGTCCAGAGGGATCTTGCTTTCGCCACCGGTGGCCGCCTGGCGTCGTCGGCTGCGGGCCTCGATCAAGGCACCAATGGAATGCTGGCCGTCGCCGATGATTTCGGCGGGACGGCGGATGGCCGCGGCCGCCACTTCAAAACCGATCACCAGGATGCGCAGGTCCAGACCCTCGTGGAAGCTTTCCAGCAGCACTCGGCTGTCAAAGCGGCGGGCGTTGTCTATGGCTTGCTGTACCTCTTCGATGGTACTCAGGTCCACGGCCACGCCTTGTCCCTGCTCGCCATCCAACGGTTTGACCACCACCCGCTGGTGCTCGTCGAGAAACTCCAGGTTGTCGTCGGCGTTGCCCGCCAATTGCTGGGCGGGCAGGTTCAGCCCGGCACCCTTGAGCACCTTGTGAGTCAGGCTCTTGTCCTGGCACAAGCTCATGCTGATGGCGCTGGTCAGGTCGCTCAGGGATTCCCGGCAACGCACCCGGCGGCCGCCGTGGCTGAGGGTGAACAGGCCGGCGTCGGCATCGTCCACTTGCACGTCGATACCACGGCGATGAGCCTCCTCGACGATGATCCGGGCATAGGGGTTGAAGTCTGCCTGGGGGCCGGGGCCGAGAAACAGCGGCTGGTTGATGCCGTTCTTGCGCTTGATGGCGAAGGTCGACAGGGTGCGAAAACCCAGCTTGGCGTAGAGGTTCTTGGCCTGGCGATTGTCGTGCAGCACCGACAGGTCGAGGTAGCTCAGGCCGCGGCTCATGAAGTGTTCGATCAGGTGCCGCACCAGCACTTCGCCCACACCCGGGCGGCTGCAATCTGGGTCCACCGCCAGGCACCAGAGGCTGCTGCCGTGCTCCGGGTCCTGGTAGGCCTTGTGGTGGTTCAAGCCCATGACGCTGCCGATCACCGCGCCGCTGTCTTCGTCCTCGGCCAGCCAGTACACCGGACCGCCCTGATGGCGCGGAGTCAGGAGCTTCGGATCGATGGGCAGCATGGCCCGTGCCTGATACAGCTGATTGATCGCCTGCCAGTCGGATTCGCTCTGGGCCCGGCGGATACGGAAGCCGCGAAACACCCGGGTGGCCTGGCGGTAGTCGCTGAACCACAGACGCAGGGTGTCGGAAGGGTCAAGGAACAGCTGCGTCGGTTCCAGCCCGAGCACCTGTTGCGGCGCCGCCACATACAAGGCGATGTCGCGCTCGCCGGGACGCTCGTTGAGCAACTCCTCGGCAAGGCGGGTGGGGTTGGGAAAGGTATGGCCGATCAGCAGTCGGCCCCAGCCGCAATGCACGGCGATGGGTTCATTGCCGGGTTCGCTGCCGTCTTCGGCAAAGCGTGCCTGCAGCCGTTCATAGGACGGCGCCTGGCCGCGCAGCAGACGTTGGCTGTAAGCCGTGGCGTGAGCTTTCATCGGTCAGATTCCTTGTTCACTGAGCCACAGGTTCAAGGCTGCCAATTGCCACAGCTTGGAGCCGCGCAGGGGGGTCAGCTGGCCCTGGGGATCGGTCAGCAGGCGATCGAGCATGGCCGGGTTGAACAGGCCGCGATCCTGGCTCGGGTCCAGCAGCAGTTCACGCACCCAGTTCAGGGTAGCGCCCTGCAAGTGTTTCAGACCCGGCACCGGGAAGTAGCCTTTTTTGCGATCGATCACTTCGCTGGGGATCACCAGGCGGGCGGCCTCCTTGAGTACCTGCTTGCCGCCGTCCGGCAGTTTGAAGCGTGCCGGGACCCGGGCCGACAACTCCACCAGGCGGTAGTCGAGGAAGGGGGTGCGCGCCTCCAGGCCCCAGGCCATGGTCATGTTATCCACACGCTTGACCGGGTCATCCACCAGCATCACCGTACTGTCCAGGCGCAAGGCCTTATCCACAGGCGCGTTGGCGCCGGGCTGGGCGAAATGCTCGCGGACGAAGTCGCCGGCGGCGTCATGCTCGGTCAGCCACTGGGGTTGCACGGTGGCGGCATAGTCGTCGTAGCTGCGGTCGAAGAAGGCATCGCGATACGCCCTATAGGGATCGCTGGCGCCGTCCACTTGCGGGTACCAGTGATAGCCGGCGAACAGTTCGTCGGCACCCTGGCCGCTCTGCACCACCTTGCAGTGTTTGGCCACTTCCCGGGACAGCAGATAGAAAGCGATGCAGTCGTGGCTGACCATCGGCTCACTCATGGCACGGAACGCTGCGGGCAGTTGCTCGATGATTTCGTGTTCGCCGATGCGCAATTGGTGATGTCGGGTGCCGTAGTGTTGGGCGATCAGGTCCGAGTACTGGAACTCGTCGCCCCGTTCGCCGCCGGCATCCTGGAAACCGATGGAGAAGGTCGAGAGATCGTCCACCCCCACCTCCCGCAGCAGGCCTACCAGCAGGCTGGAATCGACACCGCCAGAGAGCAGCACACCGACGTCCACCGCCGCCCGTTGCCGAATGGCCACGGCTTCACGGGTGCTGTCCAGCACCCGGTCGCGCCAGTCTTCCAGGGTCAGGTTGCACTCGTCGGCGTGGGGCCCGTAAGGCAGGGTCCACCAAGTCTGTTGTTCGCTGCGACCGTCTGCCTCGATACGCATCCAGGTGGCCGGCGGCAGTTTTTCAATGCCCGCCAGCAAGGTGCGCGGTGCCGGGACCACGGCGTGGAAGTTCAGGTAGTGATTGAGTGCCACCGGGTCGAGGATCGGGTTGATATCGCCGCCCTTGAGCAAGGCCGGCAGGGTCGAGGCGAAGCGCAACCGCTGGCCGGTACGCGACAGGTACAAAGGCTTGACCCCGAGACGGTCGCGGGCGATGAACAGGCGCTGGGCATCGCGTTCCCAGATAGCGAAGGCGAACATGCCGTTGAGCTTGGGCAACAGGTCGGTGCCCCAGGCGTGATAGCCCTTGAGCAGCACTTCGGTGTCGCCGCCGGAATGGAAGGCATATCCCTGGGCTTCCAGCTCGGCGCGCAATTCTGGGAAGTTGTAGATGGCGCCGTTGAAGGCCAGGGACAGCCCCAGCTGGTTGTCGATCATGGGCTGCGCCGAGCCATCCGACAGGTCCATGATTTTCAGCCGTCGATGGCCCAGGGCGATCGGGCCCTGGCTGTGAAAGCCCCAGGCGTCGGGGCCACGGGGGGCCAGGTGGTGAGTGATTCGTTCAACCGCTGCCAGGTCGGCAGGTTGATGATCAAAGCGTAATTCGCCAGCTAATCCGCACATAAGTCCTTACCGGTTTTTCCGTTGGGGAGAGTCAATCCGCAGTCGCCAAAACGACGGCTACCTGGAAACTGACCTGTGCATAACTCGGGAGTTTTAGACCGATCGGTTATAAGCCGACGAGTGGTATTGGGCGGCGAGAGGTGATTCTGAACGCTGTCCAATGGCCATCGGCGGCCTTCAAGAATGAAGGCCGCCCCACGGGATCAGGCCTTGCCGCGAATCAGGCGACGCAGGGCAAAGCGGTTTGGATGACAGGCTTCGGCCACGCTTCTGGGCAACGGCAGCGGTTCGTTTTCCAGCCAGGCGGCCAGCAGTTCGCCGGACAACGGTGCGGTGATCAAACCGCGAGAGCCATGGCCACTGTTGATGTACAGGCCGTCGAGCCACGGACAGGGCAGGTCTGGCACCTGACGGGCGTCCTTGCCCAGGGCGGCGTAGGTTTCGGCGAACGCTTGCGGGTCCGCCAGAGGACCGACGATGGGCAGGTAGTCCGGGCTGGTACAGCGGAAGGCTGCGCGGCCTTGCAGGCTGTCCAGGGGCAACTGTTCGGCGTTCAGGCGTTGCAGCAGGTCGCTGGAAATTTCCCGCAGCATCGCAAGGTTACCGGCATGTTCGGCAGTGGTCGGCGTCAGGTCCTGGCTCTTGAAGTCGAAGCTGGCGCCCAGGGTGTGTTCCCCTTGTCGCGCTGGGGCCACATAGCCTTCAGCGCAGACCACGGTGGCCAGGCGCTGGCTGTGCTCGGTTTGTGGCAGGCGGGTGATCTGCCCGCGGATGCGCTTGAGGGGCAATTCGGCGCTGGCCGGGAAGCGTTTGATTTCGGCGGCACCGGCGAGGATCACCACCGCCGCACTGGCCAGCATCCGTTCGCCATCCCAGGCTTGCCATTGCTGGTCGACCCGCCGCAACTCCAGCACTTCCTGGTGAGTCAGGACCTGGATCTGCGAATGCTTGGCCTGCCACTGGCACAGGGCGGGCGGATGCACCCAGCCACCTTCGGGATAGAACAGGCCGCCGTGGTCCAGGCCGATGCCGGCCAGGGCCTGGGCACGTGGCTGGTCGAGCACATGCAGCAAGTCGCTGGGGAAGGCTGCGGCCAACTGCGCCTGGCGCTCGGTTTCCTTGGGGTTGAAGGCCAGTTGCAAGACCCCGCAGCCATCCCAGTCCAGGCCACGTTGCAGGTGTTCCAGCTGGCGTCGGGTGTAGCCGAAACCGCTGAGGATCATTTGCGAAAGCGCGGTGCCGTGGGCGGAGAGCTTGAGATAGAGCACCCCTTGCGGATTGCCCGAGGCTTCCTGGGCCAGTTGTTCGTGGCGCTCCAGTAGTTGCACCTGCCAGCCGCGGGCGGCGAGGCTGGCGGCGCTGGCGCAACCGGCCAGTCCGCCGCCGATCACCAGGGCGGTCCTGGCCTGGGGCTGCGGGCGTGCGAACCAGGGCTTGGTCCGGGCCGGCGGAGGGGTGTCTTCGGGCCAGCCGAGGAACTCGCCCCGCAGCACTTCCCACTTGTGGCCGATGCCCGGAGTGCGCTTCATCTTGAAGCCGGCCCCGTTCAACAGGCGCCGTACCCAGCCGGTGCTGGTGAAGGTGCTGATGGTGGAGCCCGGCGCCGCCAGGCGCGCCAGTTCCGCGAACAGCTCCGGGGTCCACATGTCGGGGTTCTTTGCCGGGGCGAAGCCGTCGAGAAACCAGGCATCGATCTGGGCGTCCAGTTGCGGTAACTGCTCCAGGGCATCGCCGATCAGCAAGGTCAGGATGACCCGGCCGCCCTCCAGGGCGATGCGCTGGAAGCCCTGGTGCACGGCGATGTAGTGCTTGAGCAGTTGCTGTGTCAGGTTCGCCAGTTCCGGCCACAGGGCCAGAGCCCGTTGCAGATCGGCAGGGTTCAAGGGGTACTTTTCGACGCTGACGAAATGCAGCCGGGCGGTGGCCGGCGCCTGCTCCTGGAACAACTGCCAGGCGCAGAGAAAATTCAGCCCGGTGCCGAAGCCGGTTTCACCGATGACAAATCTCTCGCCGGGCTTCAGCGCGGCAAAGCGCTCCCGCAGGCGGTTCTGTTCGATGAATACATGACGGGTTTCGTCCAGGCCCGATTCGCTGGAGAAGTACACATCATCGAAGACCCGCGAGCGCGGGCGTCCTTGGTCGTCCCAGTCGAGCTGGGCGTGGGGCAGTTCAGGTGTCATGTTCGGCTCGTTTGGCGCAAGGCGGCCATTCTAGCCGATCACCGACCCTGTGCCTGATCCACGGCAAGCTGCGGCGGGTTCAGGGATTTGTTTTCCTTGGCCGAGGTCCATCCGCTAGTCTTGGACAATTCTTGGAAGGAAGCCGCTCATGTTCGAATCCGCTGAAATCGGTCACGCCATCGACAAAGAAACCTACGACGCCGAGGTGCCGGCCCTGCGTGAGGCCTTGCTCGAAGCACAGTTCGAGCTACGTCAGAAGGCCAAGTTTCCAGTGATCGTCCTGATCAACGGCGTCGAGGGCGCGGGCAAGGGCGAGACGGTCAAGCTGCTCAACGAATGGATGGACCCGCGTCTGATCGAGGTGCGTACCTTCGACCAGCAAACCGATGAAGAACTGGCCCGGCCTCCGGCCTGGCGCTACTGGCGGATGCTTCCGGCCAAGGGGCGCATGGGGGTGTTTTTCGGCAACTGGTACAGCCAGATGCTCCAGAGCCGGGTACATGGCGAGATCAAGGACCCGCGCCTGGACCAGGCAATCAATGGCGCCGAACGCCTGGAAAAGATGCTCTGCGATGAAGGCGCGCTGATCTTCAAGTTCTGGTTTCACCTGTCCAAGAAACAGATGAAGGACCGCCTCAAGTCCCTGCAGGATGACCCGCTGCACAGCTGGCGTATCAGCCCGCTGGATTGGCAGCAGTCGGCCACTTACGACAAATTCGTCAAGTACGGCGAGCGGGTCTTGCGCCGCACCAGTCGAGACTACGCGCCGTGGCATGTGATCGAGGGCGTCGACCCCCATTACCGCAGCCTCACCGTGGGACGGATTCTGTTGGAAGGATTGCAAAATGCCTTGAACCGTCAGCCGTTGAGACCGGCCCAGGTCAATGCCGCACCGCTGCCGTCGGCAGTGGATCAGCTCAGTCTGCTGGACAGCCTGGACATGACCCAGCACCTGGACAAGGACGACTATGAAGAGCAGTTGATTACCGAGCAGGCACGCCTGGCCGGTTTGCTGCGGGACAAGCGCATGCGCAAGCACGCTCTGGTGGCGGTGTTCGAGGGCAATGACGCTGCCGGCAAGGGCGGCGCCATTCGCCGGGTCGCGGCAGCACTGGACCCGCGCCAGTACAGCATCGTGCCGATTGCCGCGCCCACTGAAGACGAGCGTGCGCAGCCCTATCTCTGGCGCTTCTGGCGGCATATTCCGGCGCGCGGCAAGTTCACCATCTTCGACCGTTCCTGGTACGGCCGAGTGCTGGTGGAGCGGGTCGAGGGCTTTTGCCAGCCCGCTGACTGGCTGCGGGCCTACAGCGAGATCAACGACTTCGAGGAGCAGTTGGCCGATGCCCGGGTGATCGTGGTGAAGTTCTGGCTGGCCATCGACAAGGACACACAACTGGAGCGTTTCCAGGCACGGGAGGCGATTCCCTTCAAGCGCTTCAAGATCACCGAGGACGATTGGCGCAACCGCGACAAGTGGGGTGACTATCGCGCTGCCGTCGGCGACATGGTGGACCGCACCAGCACCGAAGTGGCGCCCTGGACCCTGGTGGAGGCCAACGACAAGCGCTGGGCCCGGGTCAAGGTTCTGCGCACCATCAACCGGGCCCTGGAGGCGGCCTTCGAGCGCTCCGACAAGCACGACAAGAAACAGAAGAAGGACAAGAAGTAGGCCGATGGTCGCGCATACGCCCAGTGAATGATTGTCGCGGTGGGAGAGGAGGGGGATCTATGCTCGATGCTCTTCCAGCCGACAACAACAATGAGGTGCGTCATGCGTGAAGTGGTGATCGTCGACAGCGTACGGACTGGCCTGGCCAAGTCCTTTCGGGGCAAGTTCAATCAAACCCGCCCGGATGACATGGCGGCTCACTGCGTCAATGCGCTGCTCGTCCGCAACGGCATCGACCCGGCCAGTGTCGAGGACTGTATCGTTGGCGCCGGCTCCAATGAAGGCGCCCAGGGTTTCAACATCGGTCGTAATGTCGCCGTGCTCTCCGCGCTGGGCACCGGTACTGCGGGCATGACCCTCAACCGTTTCTGCTCTTCAGGCCTGCAGGCGATCGCCATCGCCGCCAACCAGATCGCCTCCGGCTGCAGCGACATCATCGTCGCCGGTGGCGTCGAGTCCATCAGCCTGACGATGAAGAGCGTCAACACCGACAACCTGATCAACCCGCTGCTCAAGGAGCAGGTGCCGGGCATCTACTTCCCCATGGGCCAGACCGCGGAAGTGGTAGCCCGGCGCTACAACGTCAGCCGCGAGGCCCAGGATCTCTATTCCCTGCAAAGCCAGCAACGTACCGCCCAGGCCCAGGCTGATGGCCTGTTCAGCGACGAGATCGTACCGATGACGGTCAAGTACAAGGTCGAGGACAAGAACACCGGGCAGGTGCAGATGGTTGACGGCGTGGTGGATCGTGACGACTGCAACCGCCCCGACACCACGCTGGAGAACCTTGCGGCGTTGAAGCCGGTGTTTGCCGAGGATGGTTCGGTGACTGCGGGCAACTCTTCGCAGCTGTCCGATGGTGCCTCGATGACCCTGGTGATGAGCCTGGAACGGGCCCTGGCCCTGGGACTCAAGCCCAAGGCGTTTTTCCGCGGCTTTACCGTGGCCGGCTGCGAGCCGGACGAAATGGGGATCGGCCCGGTGTTCTCGGTGCCCAAGCTGCTCAAGGCCAAGGGCCTGACGGTGGATGACATCGACCTGTGGGAACTCAACGAGGCCTTCGCGTCCCAGTGCCTGTATGCCCGGGATCGGCTGGAGATCGATAACGCCAAGTACAACGTCAATGGCGGCTCGATTGCCATTGGCCACCCGTTTGGCATGACCGGTTCCCGTCAGGTGGGGCATCTGGTGCGTGAGTTGCAGCGGCGCAACCTGCGGTACGGCATCGTCACCATGTGTGTGGGGGGCGGGATGGGGGCGACGGGGCTGTTCGAAGCCGTGCGCTAGGTTTCGGGCTTCGCCGGCAAGCCGGCTCCTACGGGGGACGGTTTGTGCTTTTTACGACCTGCACAATCGCGTTTGCGCTTTGCTGCCAACTGTCTCTGTGTCGGCTCCTGGCCCGGGCCTAGAATGTGAACCTTGCTCGTCAGGCTTTGTGGGGTTCGCATGCATGTCTCGTCCGGTCGTTGGGTTTATGGCTTGTTCCTCGCCTTATTGACCGCGTTGTTGTGGGGCATCCTGCCCATCAAGCTCAAGCAAGTGCTGCTGGTGATGGACCCGGTGACCGTGACCTGGTTTCGCCTGCTGGTGTCCGGCGGCTGTCTGTTTTTCTATCTGGCGGCGGTGGGGCGTTTGCCGCGCTGGCGTGCGCTCGGTCCCAAGGGTGTGTGGCTGGTGCCGATTTCGGTCTGCGGTCTGGTGGGCAACTATGTGTTGTACCTGATGGGCCTGAACCTGCTGAGCCCGGGCACTGCGCAACTGGTGGTGCAGATGGGCCCGATCCTGTTGCTGATCGCCAGTGTCTTTGTGTTCAAGGAACGCTTCAGCCTGGGGCAAGGCCTGGGACTGCTGGTGCTCTTGCTCGGTTTCGGGCTGTTTTTCAATCAGCGACTGACCGAGCTGTTGACCTCCCTGAGTGACTACACCGCTGGCGTTCTCACCATTCTCGCGGCTTCGGCGGTCTGGACTTTTTATGCCCTGGGCCAGAAGCAGTTGTTGAGCGTGTGGAATTCATTGCAGGTGATGATGGTGATCTACCTGTTCTGCGCGCTGTTGCTCACCCCGTGGGTGCATCCGTTGGAGGCCTTGGAGCTGAGTCCGTTGCAGGGCTGGCTGTTGCTGGCCTGTTGCCTGAATACCCTGATCGCCTATGGCGCCTTTGCCGAAGCCCTGGCCCATTGGGAGGCGTCGCGGGTCAGTGCGACTCTGGCCATTACGCCTTTGGTGACTTTTGCCGCGGTGGCCTGGGCGGCCTGGGTCTGGCCGGAGTATGTGCACGCCGAGGAGATCAATGGCCTGGGTTATGGCGGGGCGCTGCTGGTGGTACTGGGTTCGGCGCTGACGGCGTTGGGGCCGTCGTTGATGGCAGGGTTGCGCGCCCGGCGGCAGCGGATCGCTGCGGGGTGAGCTTCGCCGGCAAGCCAGCTCCTACAGAAGTGTGGCGGTAGGAGCTGGCTTGCCAGCGAAAAATACGCCGCGCTAACCCTGTTTCCCTGCCTCCAGCATGTTTTCCGGTCGCACCCAGGCGTCGAACTGCTCATCGGTCAGGTAGCCCAGCTCCAGTGCGGCTTCGCGCAGGGTCAGGTTCTCGGCATAGGCCTTCTTGGCGATTTCGGCGGACTTGTCATAGCCGATGTGGGTATTGAGCGCGGTCACCAGCATCAGGCCTCGTTCCAGGTGCTCGGCCATCTGCAGTGGATCGGGCTCTAGTCCGGCGATGCAGTGATGCTGGAAGTTGCTGCAGCCATCGGCCAGCAGGCGGATCGATTGCAGCAGGTTGTGAATGATCACCGGTTTGAACACGTTCAGCTGCAGATGGCCCTGGCTGGCGGCAAAGCCGATTGCCACGTCATTGCCCATCACCTGACAGGCCAGCATCGACAGCGCTTCGCATTGGGTTGGATTGACCTTGCCGGGCATGATCGAGCTGCCCGGTTCGTTCGCCGGCAGTTTGACCTCCGCCAGTCCCGCTCGCGGTCCCGAGCCCAGCAGGCGCAGGTCGTTGGCGATTTTCATCAGGCACACGGCGAGGGTTTTCAGCGCGCCGGACAGATTGGTCAGCGGTTCGTGGCCGGCCAGGGCGGCGAACTTGTTGGGGGCGGTGACGAAGGGCAGGCCGGAAAGGGCGGCCAGTTCGGCGGCGATGGCCTCACCGAAGCCGTGGGGCGAGTTCAGTCCGGTGCCCACGGCGGTGCCGCCCTGGGCCAACTCGCACACCGCAGGCAAGGCGCTGCGGATGGCTCGTTCGGCGTATCCCAGTTGGGCGATAAAGGCGGAAATTTCCTGGCCAAAGGTGATCGGGGTGGCATCCATCATGTGGGTGCGGCCGGTTTTCACCAGCTTCATGTGTCGGGCCGACAGTTCGGCCAGGCCTCCGGACAGTTCGCTGATCGCCGGCAGCAACTGGAACTGCACGGCCTGGGCGGCAGCGATGTGCATGGCGGTGGGAAAGCAGTCGTTGGAGCTTTGCGAGCGATTGACGTGATCGTTGGGGTGCACCGGGGATTTGCCGCCCCGGGGGTTGCCCGCCAGCTCGTTGGCCCGGCCGGCCAGCACCTCGTTGACGTTCATGTTGCTCTGGGTACCGCTGCCGGTCTGCCACACCACCAGGGGGAACTGGTCATCATGCTCGCCGGCCAGCACCTCGTCGGCGGCCTGTTCGATCAGGCGGGCGATGTCGGCGGGCACGTCGCCGTTGCGATCGTTGACTCGGGCGGCGGCTTTCTTGATCAGGGCCAGGGCATGCAGCACGGATAGAGGCATGCGCTCGTTGCCGATGGCGAAATTGACCAGCGAACGTTGGGTCTGTGCGCCCCAATAGGCTTCTTCCGGGACTTCAACCTGACCCAGGCTGTCGGTTTCGATTCGATTCATCGTGGCATTCCTCCAAGTCTGACTGGCCAGTTTAGGCCCTGATCTGCGGCTCGGGTTCCGTGAATGGGGTTTTTCCGCCCGCCACCCGGGCAAAACCAGGGGGCGTCAGGGGGTGGGGTTGAGGGACGCGGATTAATAGGCGCAGAATGGTCGCCCTTGGGGTTTTACCTCGCCTGCTAGATAGGAAACTCGATGACCCGTTTTCGTGCCATCTGTACCGCGGTTGTTCTGGTGTGTGCCAGCGGCCAGGTTCTTGCCGATACCGCCAGCCACAACGCCAGTGCCGAGGCCTTCCTGACCCTGGCCCATGCGGACAAGCTCGGTACTCCGGTGTACATGCAAGTTCAGCAAATGTTCGCCCAGCGCTTTGAGCAGACCAAAGCCCCGGAATCCAAACGTGCCCTGCTGGAAACCTACCAGGCCAAAGCCAATGCCGCCCTGGATCAGGCCATTGGCTGGAACAAGCTGAAGCCGGACATGGTCAAGCTCTACACCAGCAACTTCAGCGAATCCGAGCTCAAGGACCTGGTGGCGTTCTACCAGTCGCCACTGGGCAAGAAAGTCCTGGAGAAAATGCCCCAGCTGACTCAGCAATCGGCGCAGATGACCCAGGCCAAGCTGGAAAGCGCGGTACCAGTGGTGAACAAGCTGCTGGCCGACATGACCGCCGAGCTCGAGCCTAAGGCAGCACCGGCGAAGAAGAAGTAAGCGGAGTCCGCAATGACCATGCAACAACGTATCGAGTCGGCGCTCGGGGCATTGCAGCCCGAGCACCTGCAAGTGCTGGATGAAAGCCACATGCACAGCCGTGGCCTGGAAACCCACTTCAAGGCGGTACTGGTCAGCGAGCAGTTCGCCGGCCTCAACAGCGTCAAGCGCCATCAGAAGGTCTACGCCACCCTAGGTGAGCTGATGGGCCAGTTCCATGCGTTGGCGCTGCACACTTACACGCCCGAGGAGTGGTCGAAGATCGGTGTGGCTCCGGCTTCGCCGACCTGCGCCGGAGGCAGTCAGCATTAATCGCGGTTTTTTTGATAGAATCCGCAACGCGCCGCTTATGCCGGCGCGTTTTTTTTTGCATCCGGTTCACCCTTTACGAGGGTAGCCACCTGGAGATTTCCCATGACACAACCCATTGTCGTGGCGGCACTGTACAAGTTCGTCACCCTCGAAGATTACGTCAGCCTGCGCGAGCCCCTGCTGCAGGCCATGCTGGACAACGGCATCAAGGGCACCCTGCTGATCGCTGAAGAAGGCATCAACGGCACGGTATCCGGCAGCCGCGAAGGCATCGACGGGCTGCTGGCCTGGCTGAAGAACGATCCGCGCATGATCGATATCGATCACAAAGAGTCGTATTGCGATGAGCAGCCGTTCTACCGCACCAAGGTCAAGTTGAAGAAAGAGATCGTTACTTTGGGCGTGCCCGGCGTCGATCCCAACAAGAAAGTCGGGACCTATGTCGAGCCACAGGACTGGAACGCCCTGATCAGCGACCCCGAAGTGCTGCTGATCGACACCCGTAACGATTACGAAGTGTCCATCGGCACCTTCGAAGGCGCCATCGACCCCAAGACCACCAGCTTTCGCGAGTTCCCCGATTACATCAAAGCCCACTTCGACCCGAGCAAGCACAAGAAGGTGGCGATGTTCTGCACCGGTGGCATCCGTTGCGAGAAGGCATCGAGCTATATGCTCAGCGAAGGGTTCGACGAGGTGTTCCACCTCAAGGGCGGGATCCTCAAGTACCTCGAAGAGGTGCCGCAGCAAGAGAGCAAATGGCAGGGCGACTGCTTCGTATTCGATAACCGGGTCACGGTGCGCCACGACCTGAGCGAAGGCGACTACGATCAATGTCATGCCTGCCGCACTCCGGTGAGCGTCGAGGATCGGGCTAGCGAACACTATGTGCCGGGGATCAGTTGTCCTCATTGCTGGGACAAGCTGAGCGAGAAGACTCGCCGCAGCGCCATCGATCGGCAGAAACAGATCGAATTGGCCAAGGCCCGCAACATGCCGCACCCGATTGGTTACAACTACAAGCAATCACCTTCCGAGGCTTGAGCCATGTCTGCCCGCCTGCTCTATGTGATGGACCCGATGTGTTCATGGTGCTGGGGCTTTGCGCCCGTGGCCCAGGCCCTGGCAGAGCAGGCCCAGGCTGCCGGAGTCGAGTTGCATCTGGTGGTGGGCGGCTTGCGCACCGGCAGCGGCGCGGCACTGGAGCCCAATACCCGGCGCTACATCCTTGAACACTGGCAGGCGGTCCATCAGGCCACCGGCCAGCCGTTTACCTTCGACGCAGCCTTGCCCGATGGCTTTGTCTATGACACCGAGCCGGCTTGTCGGGCCATCGTCACCGCCCGCAGCCTGGCTCCGGACTGTGCCTGGAAACTGCTGGGGCTGATCCAGCGGGCGTTTTATGTCGAAGGCCGCGATGTCACCCTGGCCAGCGTGCTGGTGGAGTTGGCGGAGCAGGCTGGGGTTCCGCGGATCGAGTTCGCCGAAGCCTTCGACCGCGCCGAGCAGCATGCTGCCACAGCGGCGGATTTCACTTGGGTCCAGGACCTGGGAATTGCCGGATTTCCCACCTTGCTGGCGGAGCGCAACGGCCAGTTGGCCTTGCTGACCAACGGCTATCAGCCGCTGAGCGAGTTGTCGCCGTTGCTGGGACGCTGGCTGGAGCGCGCCGCCTGTGCCTGATCCGGTCGATTCAAGCGCCCCCGCTAAAAACGTAGATCGTCTGAGCTGGGGGGAAATCCGTCGTCTGGCCCTGCAACACAGAAAGTCGCTGTGGATCGCCAATGGTGTGGCCGTGCTGGCGACCCTGTGCAGTGTGCCGATTCCGTTGTTGCTGCCGTTGCTGGTGGACGAGGTGCTGCTGGGCCATGGCGATGGCGCATTACAAGTGATGAACCGCCTGCTGCCCGATGGCTGGCAAAGTGCGGCGGGCTATATCGGGCTGATGCTTTTGGTCACCCTGATCCTGCGTTGCTCCGCTCTGGTGTTCAACGTGGTCCAGGCGCGGTTGTTTGCCGGTTTGGCCAAGGACATCGTCTATCGGATCCGCGTGCGTCTGATTGAACGGCTCAAGCGCATTTCCCTGGGTGAGTACGAAAGCCTTGGGGGAGGCACGGTCACCACGCATCTGGTCACCGACCTGGACACGGTGGACAAGTTTGTCGGTGAAACCCTGAGCCGATTCCTGGTGGCCATGCTGACCCTGGTGGGCACGGCCGGCATTCTGATGTGGATGCACTGGAAGCTGGCCCTGCTGATCCTGCTGTTCAACCCGTTGGTGATTTTTGCCACGGTGCAACTGGGCAAGCGAGTCAAACACCTGAAGAAGCTGGAAAACGACAGCACTTCGCGCTTCACCCAGGCCCTGACCGAGACCTTGGAGGCGATTCAGGAGATCCGCGCCGGCAACCGCCAGGGCTACTTTCTTGGACGCTTGGGCCAGCGTGCCGAGGAGGTGCGGGACTACGCCGTAGCCTCACAGTGGAAAAGCGACGCCTCGGGCCGGGCCAGCGGTTTGCTGTTCCAGTTCGGCATCGACATTTTTCGTGCGGCGGCAATGCTCACAGTGCTGTTCTCCGACCTGTCCATCGGCCAGATGCTGGCGGTGTTCAGCTACCTGTGGTTCATGATCGGCCCGGTAGAACAGTTGCTGAATCTGCAATACGCCTATTACGCCGCGGGCGGGGCCCTGACCCGGATCAACGAGTTGCTGGCGCGGGCCGATGAGCCGCAGTACAGCGGTGGCGTGGATCCGTTCCAGGGGCGCGAAACCGTCGGCATCGAAGTCCGCGGCCTGAGCTTCGGTTATGGCGATGAGCGGGTGCTGGACAACCTGAACCTGTCTATTGCCCCAGGCGAGAAAGTGGCCATTGTCGGTGCCAGCGGCGGGGGCAAGAGTACTTTGGTGCAGCTGTTGCTGGGGTTGTATACGCCGCAGACCGGAGTGATCCGCTTTGGCGGTGCCACTCAGCAGGAAATCGGCCTGGAGACGGTACGGGATAACGTCGCGGTGGTGCTGCAGCATCCTGCGCTGTTCAACGACACGATTCGCGCCAACCTGACCATGGGCCGCGAGCGCAGTGACAGCGCTTGCTGGCAGGCCCTGGAAATTGCCCAGATGGAACCCACCGTCAGGGCTCTGCCCCTGGGCCTGGACAGTGTGGTCGGGCGTTCCGGTGTGCGCCTTTCCGGTGGACAGCGCCAGCGCCTGGCTATTGCGCGGATGGTGCTGGCCGAACCCAAGGTGGTGATTCTCGACGAAGCCACGTCCGCCCTGGACGCCGCCACCGAGTACAACCTGCATCAGGCCTTGACGCGTTTTCTGCGGGGGCGGACTACGCTGATCATTGCTCATCGCCTTTCGGCGGTTAAACAGGCTGACCGGGTTTTGGTGTTCGATGGCGGGCAGATTGCCGAAGATGGCGACCATCAGCAGCTGATTGCCGATGGTGGTCTTTATGCCAAGCTATACGGGCATTTGCAGCAGGTTCGATAGTCTTGAGTTTTGTCCGGGTTTCTGTGTTTAGTGCTTGAATTTCCTGGTGGAATAACCGTTTCAGCGTGAAAGAGCGGCCGTTTCCCCGTGAAGGTTCGGTCCGGACGCTGCTCAGCCTGCGTCGGATCCATGGAAATTAGCCTAATCTGTGCTGTCTGAGACGGGACTACTGGGTGTTCATTTGGCAGTGCGCAAGCAAGGACCCTCATGAAGCAAAAGCGGACTTTCGCAACGCCGCGGTTGTTGGGCATCGTCTGGCCCTTTATCGCCGTGGTGTTATTTCAAGCGCTGTTGGGCGGCCTCAGCCTGTATGTCCTGTCGGCAGTGCGTGGCTATGTTGCCGGTGAGAGCCTGTGGTCCAAAGGCCAGAAAGACGCCATCTACTACCTCAATCTGTATGCCGACAGCCGCGACGAAGGCACCTTCCTCAAGTACCAGAACGCCATAGCCGTACCCCAGGGCGGGCATGAGCTGCGGGTGGCCCTGGATCGCCAGCCGCCGGACCTGGAGGCTGCGCGCCTGGGGATTCTCAAGGGGGGCAATCACCCGGATGACGTCCCCAGCCTGATCTGGCTGTACCTCAACTTCCGTCATTTTAGTTACCTGGAAAAAGCCATCGATCTGTGGACTGTGGGGGACGGCTACCTGCTGCAGCTCGATACCGTGGCCCGAGAGATGCACCAGGGGATTAGCAGCAACAGCGCCGGTGAAGGCGATGTGCAGCGCTGGAAGAGCCAGATCTTTGCCATCAACGATGGCGTCACTCCCGCAGCAAAGGCTTTCAGCGATGCTTTGGGGGAGGGGTCGCGGGTCATCCTGCGTCTGTTGCTGGTGACCAACCTGGCCACGGCGCTGATCCTGATTGCCCTGGCGTTGCTGCGCACCCACAAGTTGCTGGCCCAACGGCATGCCTTTGCCGACGCGTTGCAACTGGAGAAGGAGCGCGCGCAGATCACCTTGCAGTCCATTGGTGACGGGGTGATCACCACGGATGTCGAGGGCGCCATTGCCTATATGAACCCAGCGGCGGAAGAACTGACTCGCTGGAAGGCCGAGCAGGCGGTGGGGCTGCCCCTGGCGGCCTTGTTCAATCTCTTGGACGAAAACGCCCAGGCCGACGGCTTCACTCTGATCGAACACATCCTCAGTGGTCAGCTCAGTGGTGGCAGCGAGCATTCCAAGCTGATCCAGCGGCTGGATGGCAGTACGGTTTCGGTGACTCTGGTGGGGGCGCCGATCCGCAATGCCGGGAAGGTCAGTGGCACGGTACTGGTGTTGCACGACATGACCCAGGAGCGGCAGTACATCGCCAATCTATCCTGGCAGGCGACCCACGATGCCTTGACCGGTCTGGCCAATCGCCGGGAGTTCGAATTCCGCCTGGAGCAGGCGTTGCACAGCCTGATCCGCCAGCCCGCCCGGCATGCGCTGATGTTTCTGGATCTGGACCAGTTCAAGCTGGTCAACGACACCTGTGGCCATGCTGCTGGGGATGAGTTGCTGCGGCACATCTGTGCGTTGCTGCAGTCGGGGCTGCGCGAAGGTGACACCCTGGCCCGATTGGGAGGGGACGAGTTCGGGATTCTCCTGGAGAACTGCTCGCCGGAGGCCGCGGAGAAGATTGCCGAAGGGCTGCGCCAGACGGTGCAGAACCTGCATTTCGTCTGGAAGGGCCGGCCATTCGTGACCACCGTGAGCATTGGGCTGGTGCATATCGCCCAGACTCCCACCACGCTTGAGGCATCGTTGCGGGCAGCGGATATGGCTTGTTACATGGCCAAGGAGAAAGGTCGCAACCGGGTGCAGGTCTACCATGCCGACGATTCGGAATTGTCCCTGCGATTCGGCGAGATGGCCTGGGTTCAGCGGCTGCATATGGCCCTTGAGGAAAACCGCTTCTGTCTCTATTCCCAGGAAATCACCGCTCTAGGTCGTACCGAGCACGATGGTGGCCACGTGGAGATTCTTCTGCGTCTGCACGACGAGGCCGGTCGGATGATCCTGCCGGACAGCTTCATTCCTGCGGCGGAGCGTTACGGCCTGATGACCTCCCTGGATCGCTGGGTGGTGCAGAACGTCTTCAAGATCATCGCTCAGTGCATTGCCGAGGGCCGGGAAGGGCCGATGGCCATGTGTGCGATCAATCTCTCGGGCATCACCATTGGCGACGACGAGTTTCTCGACTTCCTGCGAGAGCAGTTCGTTGTCTATGGCGTGCCGCCGAAGATGATCTGTTTTGAAATTACTGAAACCAGCGCAATTGCCAATTTGGGCAGTGCGATCCGTTTTATAAATGAACTCAAGGGTTTGGGCTGCCATTTTTCCCTGGATGACTTTTGTGCGGGAATGTCGTCGTTCGCTTATCTCAAACATTTGCCTGTAGACTTCCTCAAGATCGATGGAAGTTTCGTAAAGGATATGCTGGACGACCCGATTAACCGCGCCATGGTCGAGGTGATCAACCACATCGGGCATGTCATGGGTAAGCGCACGATTGCCGAGTTTGTTGAAACACCGCAGATCGAGCAGGCCCTGCTTGAGATCGGCGTGGATTATGCTCAAGGCTACATTATTGAACGCCCGCAATTGTTTACCTGTGACAGCCTGCAGTGTCGACCCGTGCGGCCACAGCCTTTGTTGTTCAAGGCGCCCGGCACGTTCCGTTGAAACCTCTTTTGGATCCGCACATCACAATCAAAAGGAGCCCGACAGTGATCGACACATTCAACCGAACCGGTCCGCTCATGGAAGCTGCCAGCTACCCCGCCTGGACCCAGCAATTGATCCAGGACTGCAGCGAGAGCAAGCGCCGTGTGGTGGAGCATGAGCTGTATCAGCGCATGCGCGACAACAAACTCAGTGCCAAAGTCATGCGTCAGTACCTGATCGGCGGCTGGCCTGTGGTTGAACAGTTCGCCCTGTATATGGCGCAGAACCTGACCAAGACTCGCTTTGCCCGTCATCCCGGCGAAGACATGGCGCGGCGCTGGCTGATGCGCAACATTCGTGTCGAACTCAATCATGCCGATTACTGGGTGCATTGGAGTCGAGCCCATGGTGTGACCCTGGAGGACTTGCAAGCTCAGCAAGTGCCGCCGGAACTGCACGCCCTGAGTCACTGGTGCTGGCACACCAGTTCGGCGGATTCGCTGATCGTGGCTATCGCCGCTACCAATTACGCCATCGAAGGGGCGACGGGCGAATGGTCGGCCCTGGTCTGTTCCAACGGCATCTATGCCGCCGCGTTCCCGGAAGAAGACCGCAAGCGCGCTATGAAGTGGCTGAAGATGCATGCCCAGTACGATGATGCCCATCCCTGGGAAGCCCTGGAAATTATCGTCACCCTGGCGGGTTTGAATCCGAGCAAGGCCCTGCAGGTTGAGCTGCGCCAGGCCATCTGCAAGAGCTATGACTATATGTACCTGTTCCTGGAGCGCTGCATGCAGCAGGAAAAGACCACGGTGACCCGCGAGCGTCTCGCACTGGCTGAGGGGTAAGTCGGGGCTTGGCGGGCAGGTCGATTGTCACGGGCGATAGCGGCCCGTGGTGGTGGAGTTGCCCGTGATTGATATGGCAGGGGCGGGGCCTGGTACCTAGCCCGCCATTGCCAGTCGATTGCGTCCTTCCCGTTTGGCCACGTACAGCGCGCTATCGGCGCGGCGCAGCAGGCTCTCTGCGGACTCACCCGGCAACAGGGTCGAACAGCCCAGGCTGACGGTGAGTTCGATCAGTTTGCCATCAGCCCAGTACTCCTGGGCTTGGGCGGCATTTCTCAGTCGTTCTCCGACCATTGCCGCCGCGTCGCGCCCGGTGTTGGAAAGCAGGATCAGAAACTCTTCCCCGCCAAAGCGAAACACCATGTCCACATTGCGCAATTGCCCCTTGATCGAGGCGGCAACGGCCTTGAGCACTTCGTCGCCGGTGCTGTGGCCGTAACTGTCGTTGATGCGCTTGAAATGGTCGATGTCCAGCATCAGCAGGGACAGTGGAAGCGAGTGGCGGCGAGCCATCTCGATTTCCCGTTGCAGGGTCTGGTCCATGGCGATGCGGTTGCCGGTGTCGGTCAACGGATCGCGCAGGGCGCTGCGGGTTGCGGCGCGATACAGCAAGGCGTTGCGCATCGGGTACAAAAGGGTAGAGAGCAACGACTCCAGGTGACCCTGTTCGGTATCGCTGAAGCGTTGGTTGCGGCGGAAGACCAGCTCGCCCATGGGCTGGCCTTCGTGGCTCAGGCTGTAGCTGATGGAGTGGTGCCCGCGCTGGCCGAATTCCAGGCGCAGATCGCTGGGGGAATGCTGGTAATGCAGGGCGTCGAGGGGGACCAGGCGTTGCACTTCGCGAAAGAACAGGCCGAGGATGCGTTGCGGCTCAAGGCTGGTTTGCAGTTGCAGTCCCAGTTGCTGGCGCAATTGTCCGAGGCTGACGGGTTGTTTGATCAGCGGCGTCTGCTGGCCAAAGCCCAGGCGTTGCAATTTGGCGCTATCGAAGTCAATTGCGTTGGTCTGGGTCGGTGTTTTCATCTGAGCTTGAGCCCCCTGAGCACTATGTACGGTGTTTCTGCCTAGGTGAGAGCGGCTCAGAGCTGCGCGTCATACTGTTCCTTCAGTCCCGTAGGACAATCGCGCATATTTTATGCCGCTTCACCTTTGGCTAGAAAGCCCTCGGCACAAGCCGTTTTCCACAGTGTCAATACGCCGTGGGTTGAGTGTTCTTAGAGCGAAACTCGTGCCATTCGGTTCACACGAATAAAACTTGTTTGAATTCAATTAGTTGGTGAGTCTGCGAGAAAGCGGCTCACCTTGATTGACATTTGTTTGGCTTGAAACCCGCGGGGATCGGGGCTTGCCAAGACGTCGCGACAGTATTCTGTCGCGACGAACGGGAGGGGATTACTGCGCGTCGAAAGCCTGGCCGTTGATTCCGGTGCTGTCCGGGCCCATCAGATACAGGTAGACCGGCATGATCTCTTCCGGTGTCGGGTTATTGCTGGGGTTTTCGCCCGGGTAGGCCTGGGCACGCATGCTGGTGCGGGTGGCGCCCGGGTTGATGCTGTTGGCCCGGACCGGAGCCACGGTATCCAGCTCATCGGCCAGGGTCTGCATCAGGCCTTCGGTGGCGAATTTGGACACGCCGTAGGCGCCCCAATAGGCCCGTCCCTTGCGGCCGACGCTGCTGGAGGTGAAGACCACCGAAGCATCCTGGGACAGTTTGAGCAGCGGCAGCAGGGTGCTGGTCAGCATGAACATGGCGTTGACGTTGACTTGCATCACTCGCATGAAGTTTTCCCCCGACAGCTGCTCCAGCGGTGTGCGTGGGCCAATGATCGAGGCGTTGTGCAGCAGGCCGTCGAGGTGGCCGAACTCGGTCTCGATCATCGCCGCCAGTTCGTCATACTGGTGCGGCAGGGCAGTTTCCAGGTTGAACGGAATCACTGCCGGCTGGGGATGGCCGGCCGCTTCGATGGCGTCGTAGACCTCGGTCAGGTTGGCTTCGGTCTTGCCCAGCAGGAGTACGGTGGCGCCGTGGGCGGCAAAGGTCTTGGCGGCGGCAGCGCCGATACCACGCCCGGCGCCGGTGACCAGAATGACCCGGTCCTTGAGCAGTTCGGGGCGAGCGGAATAATCAAACATAAAAGGCCTCAACAGAAATTCGATCGTCTCCGGCGCTTAGCCGGGAATGCTGCCGTTTAGCAGCTGCACAATGCGTTATCCAGAACCTGGCGCAACTCCAGCGGATGGTTGACCACCACGTCGGCGCCCCAGTGCCGGGGATTATCGTCCGGATGGATGTAGCCGTAGGTCACGGCGGCGGTCTTGGTGCCCGCGTCGCGGCCGGATTCGATATCCCGCAGATCGTCGCCTACGAACAGCACGGTGGACGGGTCCAGCTCGAGCATCTTGCATGCCAGGATCAGCGGCTCGGGGTCGGGCTTGCTGTTTTTCACATGGTCGGGACAGATCAGCAGCGCCGAGCGTTCGGCCAGTCCCAGTTGCTGCATGATCGGCTCGGCGAAGCGCAGCGGCTTGTTGGTCACCACCCCCCAGATCAGATTGGCCTTTTCGATATCGGCCAGCAGCTCGGCCATGCCGTCGAAGAGTTTGCTGTGCACGGCGCAATGCTTGAGGTAGCGCTCAAGGAACTCCAGGCGCAACTCCTCGAACCCCGGGGATTCCGGGTCCATGGAAAAGGTCACGGCTACCATGGCCTTGGCGCCGCCCGAGACTTCGTCGCGGATATGTTGGTCGGCAATCGGCGGCAGGCCGCGATCACGGCGCATGCCCTGGCAGACTGCGATGAAGTCGGGCGCGGTGTCGAGCAGGGTGCCATCCATATCGAAAAGAACGGCTCTGATGGCCATGTCTCACTCCTCTCGCAGGGTCTGGATCATGTAGTTGACGTCAACGTCCGCTGCCAGTTTGTAGTGCTTGGTCAGGGGGTTGTAGGTCAGGCCGATGATGTCCTTGACGGTCAGGCCGGCAGAGCGGCTCCAGGCGCCGAGCTCCGAAGGACGGATGAATTTCTTGAAATCATGGGTGCCGCGAGGCAGCAGTTTCATGATGTATTCCGCACCGATGATGGCGAACAGGTAAGCCTTGGGGTTGCGGTTGATGGTGGAGAAAAACACCTGACCGCCGGGCTTGACCATGCGGAAGCAGGCGCGGATCACCGACGAAGGGTCGGGGACGTGCTCAAGCATTTCCAGGCAGGTGACCACGTCGAACTGCTCGGGCATCTCCTCGGCCAGGGCTTCGGCGGTGATCTGCCGGTACTCGACATTCACGCCGGATTCCAACTGGTGCAACTGGGCAACTGCCAGAGGGGCTTCGCCCATGTCGATCCCGGTCACGGTGGCACCGCGCTGGGCCATGGCCTCGCTGAGGATGCCGCCACCACAGCCGACGTCGAGCACCTTCTTGCCGGCCAGTCCGACCCGTTCGTCGATCCAGTTGACCCGTAGCGGGTTGATGTCGTGCAGGGGCTTGAATTCGCTTTCGCGGTCCCACCAGCGATGGGCCAGGGCTTCGAATTTGGCGATTTCAGCGTGGTCGACGTTGCTCATGAGTGATACTCCAAAGCTAAGAAATTCTCTGTTGGGCCTCAAGCGTCCGCTCAAGGTCCGGGTTATTGGGTATGGCCGCTGATGCGCTGGCCCCAGCCGCGGGCAGTGGCGCTCAGCTGTTGTTCGTCCTGGCGGGTGAGGCGCCGGTCATCCAGCAGTTGCTTGCCGGCGACCCACAGGTGTTTTACGCAGTCCCGGCCAGTGGCGTAGATCAGTTGCGACACTGGGTCGTAAATCGGTTGCTGGGCCAGGCCGGCCAGGTCGAAGGCCACCATGTCTGCGGCCTTGCCGATTTCCAGAGAGCCTACTTCGCTTTCCAGTCCCATGGCTCTGGCGCCGTTCAGGGTGGCCATGCGCAGGGCGCGATGGGCATCCAGGGCGGTTGCCGAACCAGCCACGGCTTTGGCCAGCAGGGCGGCGGTACGAACTTCCCCCAGCAGGTCCAGATCGTTGTTGCTGGCCGCACCATCGGTACCCACCGCGACGTTGACCCCGGCCTGCCACAGGCGCTCTACCGGGCAAAAGCCGCTGGCCAGTTTCAGGTTGGATTCCGGGCAATGAATGACGCTGGTGTTGGTTTCTATCAGTAAAGCCAGGTCGTCATCGCTGATTTGAGTCATATGAACGGCCTGGAAGCGCGGCCCCAGGAGGCCCAGTCGAGCCAGGCGGGCCAGGGGGCGCTCGCCACGCTGCTCCAGGGATTGCTGCACTTCGAACGCGGTTTCATGTACATGCATGTGGATCGGGGCGTCGAGTTCTTCGGCGATCATCCGGACTTTTTCCAGATTCTCGTCGCCTACGGTATAGGGCGCATGGGGGCCGAAGGTGATCTTGATCCTTGGATGATGCTTGAGATCGCCAAACAGTTCGACGCCCTGACGAATGGCTTCGTCGGCGTCGTGGGCACCAGGAATGGGGAAGTCGAGGATCGGGATGGCGATCTGGGCACGTATGCCGCTGTTGTGAACGCGCTCGCTGGCAACCTTCGGATAGAAGTACATGTCAGAGAAACAGGTGATACCGCCTTTGATCTGCTCGGCGATGGCCAGGTCGGTACCGTCTCGGACGAAGGCTTCATCCACCCACTTGGCTTCGGCAGGCCAGATATGCTTTTCCAGCCAGGTCATCAGCGGCAGATCGTCGGCCAGACCGCGAAACAGTGTCATGGCTGCATGCCCGTGGGCATTGATCAGTCCCGGGCTGAGCAGCATGCCAGGCAGTTCGCGGACTTCGGTGGCGCGATACCTCAGCGCCTCGGCTCGCGGGCCGATGAACAGGATGCGCCCGTCGCGGATGCCCAGGCCGTGTTCCTTGAGGACGACGCCGGCTGGCTCCACCGGTACCAACCAGGTCGGTAACAGCAGCAGGTCGAGCGCAGTCTCACGGTTCGGCATCGAATATCGGTCCAAGGCTTCATATAAAGGATGGCGAAGTATACCCGAGCGTCTTGGCGGGGGGATCGCTATAATCCGCGGCTTTTGTTCATGAGTGCGGGGTGAGGGATGCGCGATCGTCTGTTGGCTGCGGAGAAGGTCAAGGCCATTGATTGGCGGGATAACACTCTGTACCTGCTCGATCAGCGGAACCTGCCCTTCGAGGAGACCTGGGTTGCCTGCGACAGCGTGGCCGGGGTCGCCGAGGCGATTCGTTCAATGGTGGTGCGCGGCGCTCCAGCCATTGGCATCAGCGCAGCTTATGGTTTGGTTTTGGCGGCTCGTGCGCGCTTTGTCGCAGGCGGCGATTGGCTCGCCGCTTTGGAGGCGGATTTCGCCCTGTTGGCGGAGTCTCGCCCGACCGGTGGCAATCTGTTCTGGGCCTTGAATCGCATGCGCGAGCGTCTGGGTCGGGTCAGGGACCAGGCTGAGCCGCTGGCGGCGCTGGAAGCCGAAGCCATGTCGATCCATGAGAGTGATCGTGAGGCCAACCTGACCATGGCCCAGTTGGGTGTGGATTTGATTCGCCGGCATCAGGGCAATCCCCAAGCCTTGTTGACCCACTGCAATACAGGCGCTCTGGCGACCGGCGGCTTCGGTACGGCTTTGGGGGTGATTCGTGCGGCTTGGCTGGAAGGCATGGTGGAGCGAGTTCATGTCGATGAAACTCGTCCCTGGCTGCAAGGGTCGCGCCTGACGGCCTGGGAATTGGCCAGTGAGGGCATTCCCGTGACCTTGAACGCCGACTCCGCCGCCGCCCACATCATGAAGACCAAAGGTGTGACCTGGGTCGTTGTCGGTGCTGACCGAATCGCCGCCAATGGCGATGTGGCGAACAAGATCGGCACCTATCAACTGGCGGTCAATGCCATGCATCACGGAGTGCGCTTCATGGTGGTGGCGTCCAGTTCGACCATCGACTTGAATCTGGCGAGTGGAGATGACATTCCCATCGAGGAGCGCGACGCCGCAGAGTTGCTGGAGCTCGCTGGCAAGCGGGTGGGGGCGGATGTGGAGGTCTTCAATCCGGTATTCGATGTGACGCCTGCGGACCTGATCGACGCCATCGTCACCGAAAAGGGCATTGTCGAACGTCCTGACACGGCAAAAATGGCGCAATTGATGTGTCGTAAGCGCTTGCATTGATGTGCGGCCTCGAACGTTGCTCTCTATGACCTGCCGAGGCGGGCCGTCGGGTCAGAAAAAACACATAAATGTGTGCGAATTTGGCCTCTGAGCCTCTCTCGTCTCTTATCAGGCTGTCACCGGTCAACTAACTATGCTCCATGCGCGTCAGGGGGATAGGTGCGTGGCGGCGATTGTGATAACATCCGGCGGTTTCCAAGGCGGTCCGATGCGACTGCCTTCACTGCGCAAATCCATGGCATAACTTGTTGATTTGTCGTAAGTCGGTGCATGGCACTAGGCCTGCAGCGGCGAGCTTCGTTCGTCCCATATGGATGTGACGAAGTTTCACCAGAAAAAGGAATCAGGCTTCTCATGGGCGAACTGGCCAAAGAAATCCTCCCGGTCAATATCGAAGACGAGCTGAAACAGTCCTACCTCGACTACGCGATGAGCGTAATCGTCGGGCGGGCACTGCCTGATGCGCGCGATGGCTTGAAGCCCGTGCACCGGCGTGTGCTGTACGCGATGAGCGAGCTCGGTAACGACTGGAACAAGCCGTACAAGAAATCTGCCCGTGTTGTCGGTGACGTGATCGGTAAGTATCACCCTCACGGTGATACCGCGGTGTACGACACCATCGTTCGTATGGCCCAGCCATTCTCCCTGCGCTACCTGCTGGTAGACGGCCAGGGTAACTTCGGTTCGGTCGACGGCGACAACGCGGCGGCCATGCGATACACCGAAGTGCGCATGACCAAGCTGGCGCACGAGCTGCTGGCCGACCTGCACAAGGAAACCGTGGACTGGGTGCCGAACTACGACGGCACCGAGATGATCCCGGCGGTCATGCCGACCAAGATCCCCAACCTGCTGGTCAACGGCTCCAGCGGCATTGCCGTGGGCATGGCGACCAACATTCCGCCGCACAACCTCGGTGAAGTCATCGACGGTTGCCTGGCGCTGATCGACAACCCCGAGCTGACCGTCGACGAGCTGATGCAGTACATCCCCGGTCCGGACTTCCCGACCGCGGCGATCATCAATGGTCGTGAAGGCATCATCGAGGCCTACCGCACTGGCCGTGGACGCATCTATATGCGTGCCCGCTCGATCATCGAAGACATCGACAAAGTCGGTGGCCGCCAGCAGATCGTCATCACCGAGCTGCCGTACCAGTTGAACAAGGCCCGTCTGATCGAGAAGATCGCCGAGCTGGTGAAAGAGAAGAAGCTCGAAGGCATTACCGAGCTGCGGGACGAGTCCGACAAGGACGGTATGCGCGTGGTCATCGAGCTGCGTCGCGGCGAAGTGCCTGAGGTGATCCTCAACAACCTCTACGCCCAGACCCAACTGCAAGCCGTGTTCGGCATCAATATCGTGGCGCTGATTGACGGCCGTCCGCGGATCCTCAATCTCAAGGATCTGCTGGAAGCCTTCGTTCGTCACCGCCGCGAAGTGGTGACCCGTCGTACCGTATTCGAGCTGCGCAAGGCGCGTGAGCGTGGCCATATCCTTGAAGGTCAGGCCGTTGCCCTGTCCAACATTGACCCGGTCATCGCCCTGATCAAGGCCTCGCCAACGCCGTCGGAAGCCAAGGAAGCGCTGATCAGCACCCCTTGGGAGTCCAGCGCGGTGATGACCATGGTCGAGCGTGCCGGTGCAGACTCCTGCCGTCCGGAAAACCTCGATCCGCAATACGGTCTGCGCGATGGCAAGTACTTCCTGTCCCCGGAGCAGGCGCAAGCCATTCTGGAACTGCGTCTGCACCGCCTGACCGGCCTCGAGCACGAAAAACTGCTGGCCGAGTACCAGGAGATTCTCAACCAGATCGGTGAACTGATCCGCATCCTCAACAGCGCCACGCGCCTGATGGAAGTGATCCGCGAAGAGCTGGAAGTGATCCGCGCCGAATACGGCGATGTGCGCCGCACCGAGATCCTCGATGCGCGCCTGGACCTGACTCTGGGCGACATGATCCCGGAAGAAGAGCGTGTAGTGACCATCTCCCACGGCGGCTATGCCAAGACCCAGCCGCTGGCTGCGTATCAGGCCCAGCGTCGTGGCGGTAAAGGCAAATCGGCCACTGGCGTCAAGGATGAGGACTACATCGCTCACCTGCTGGTAGCCAACAGCCACACCACGCTGCTGCTGTTCTCCAGCAAGGGTAAGGTGTACTGGCTCAAGACTTACGAGATTCCTGAAGCATCCCGTGCTGCTCGCGGCCGTCCGCTGGTGAACCTGCTGCCGCTGGACGATGGTGAGTACATCACCACCATGCTGCCGGTAGAGGAATACACCGAAGGTCACTACATCTTCATGGCTACCGCCAACGGCACTGTGAAGAAGACCCCGCTGGAATCCTTCAGCCGTCAGCGCAGCGTCGGTCTGATCGCTCTGGAGCTGGACGAAGGTGACGTGCTGATCAGTGCTGCCATTACCGATGGCGAGCGTGAAGTCATGCTGTTCTCCGATGGTGGCAAAGTGACTCGCTTCAAGGAGTCCGACGTACGCGCCATGGGTCGTACCGCTCGCGGTGTTCGCGGCATGCGCTTGGCTGAAGGCCAGAAGCTGATCTCCATGCTGATTCCGGAGGAGGGCAGCCAGATCCTCACCGCTTCCGAGCGTGGTTTCGGCAAGCGCACCGCCATCAGCGAATTCCCTGAGTACAAGCGTGGCGGTCAGGGCGTTATCGCCATGGTCAGTAACGAGCGTAACGGTCGCCTGGTAGGCGCGGTTCAGGTACTGGACGGTGAGGAGATCATGTTGATTTCCGATCAGGGCACCCTGGTTCGTACTCGTGTCGACGAAGTATCGAGCCTGGGCCGTAACACTCAGGGCGTGACTCTGATCAAGCTGGCCAGCGATGAAACCCTGGTGGGCCTGGAGCGGGTGCAGGAGCCATCGGAGATCGAAGGCGAAGAGTACGAAGGTGAAGAGGGCGCTGAATTCGAGGGCACCGTGCTGGATGCGGTAGCCGAGCCGGATGATGCAACCGATGGCCAACAGGCAGACGCCGCAGGCGAAGAAGAGTCGAAAGACTAAATAAATCGTAGCAGGGCAGAGTGTTTGCTCTGTCCGCTACCGTGAATGCATAGCGAGAGTGGATGTGAGCAAACGAGCCTATAACTTCTGCGCAGGTCCCGCTGCGCTACCTGAAGCTGTCCTGTTGCGTGCCCAGGCCGAATTGCTGGATTGGCATGGCAAGGGCCTGTCAGTCATGGAGATGAGTCATCGCAGCGATGAGTTTGTCTCCATCGCCACCAAGGCGGAGCAGGATCTGCGTGACCTGCTGAATATCCCCTCGAACTATAAAGTGCTGTTCCTGCAAGGCGGCGCCAGTCAGCAATTTGCCCAGATTCCACTGAACCTGTTGCCTGAAGGCGGTAAGGCCGACTATATCGACACCGGTATCTGGTCGCAGAAAGCCATTGAAGAGGCCTCTCGTTACGGTCAGGTCAATGTTGCGGCCACTGCCAAGCCTTATGACTACTTTGCGATTCCCGGTCAGAACGAATGGCAGTTGTCGAAAGACGCCGCCTACGTGCACTACGCGCCGAACGAAACCATCGGTGGCCTGGAGTTCAACTGGATCCCGGAAACCGGCGACGTTCCCCTGGTGGCCGACATGTCTTCGGACATCCTCTCGCGCCCTGTGGATATCTCCCGTTTCGGCATGATCTACGCCGGCGCGCAGAAGAACATTGGCCCCAGCGGCATCCTGGTGAACATCATTCGCGAAGACCTGTTGGGTCGTGCCCGTTCTCTGTGCCCGACCATGCTTGACTACAAGGTCGCGGCAGACAACGGCTCGATGTACAACACGCCGCCGACCCTGGCCTGGTACCTGTCCGGTCTGGTGTTCGAATGGCTCAAGGAGCAAGGTGGGGTGCAAGCCATTGCCAAGCTCAACGAGGCCAAGCAGCGCACTCTGTATGACTTCATCGACGCCAGCGGTCTTTACAGCAACCCGATCAACAAGTCCGATCGCTCATGGATGAACGTGCCTTTCCGCCTGGCGGACGATCGTCTGGACAAGCCGTTCCTGGTGGGTGCTGAGGCTCGTGGCCTGTTAAATCTCAAGGGGCATCGCTCGGTGGGCGGCATGCGCGCCTCCATCTATAACGCCGTGGACATCAACGCAGTCAATGCGCTGGTGGCCTACATGGCGGAGTTCGAGAAGGAACATGGCTGATGTCTGAGCAAGAACTCAAGGCCCTGCGCCTGCGCATTGACGCCCTGGACGAGAAGGTCCTGGAACTGATCAGTGAGCGTGCGCGGTGCGCCCAGGAAGTCGCCCGGGTCAAGATGGCCTCCCTGGCAGAAGGCGAAGTGCCGGTATTCTATCGTCCGGAGCGTGAGGCTCAGGTGCTCAAGCGGGTGATGGAGCGCAACCAGGGGCCGCTGGGCAATGAAGAGATGGCGCGTTTGTTTCGCGAAATCATGTCTTCGTGCCTGGCCCTGGAGCAGCCGCTGAAAGTGGCCTACCTCGGTCCTGAAGGCACCTTCACTCAGGCCGCGGCGATGAAGCATTTCGGCCATGCGGTGATCAGCAAGCCGATGGCTGCGATCGACGAAGTGTTCCGTGAAGTGGCTGCTGGTGCGGTGAACTTCGGTGTGGTGCCGGTGGAAAACTCCACTGAGGGTGCGGTCAACCACACCCTCGACAGTTTCCTCGAGCACGACATGGTGATCTGCGGAGAGGTCGAGCTGCGTATTCACCACCATTTGCTGGTGGGTGAAAACACTAAAACTGACAGCATCAGCCGTATCTACTCTCACGCCCAATCATTGGCCCAGTGCCGCAAGTGGCTGGACGCGCACTATCCGAATGTCGAGCGTGTGGCGGTATCCAGCAACGCCGAAGCGGCCAAGCGGGTCAAGGGCGAGTGGAATTCGGCAGCCATCGCCGGCGACATGGCTGCAGGCCTTTATGGGCTGACTCGTCTGGCGGAGAAGATTGAAGATCGTCCGGACAACTCCACGCGCTTCTTGATGATCGGCAATCAGGAAGTGCCGCCTACCGGCGACGACAAGACTTCCATCATCGTGTCCATGAGCAACAAGCCGGGCGCATTGCACGAGCTTCTGGTGCCGTTCCACGACAACGGTATCGACCTGACGCGAATCGAGACCCGACCTTCGCGCAGTGGCAAATGGACCTATGTGTTCTTCATCGACTTCGTCGGCCACCACCGTGATCCGTTGGTCAAGGGTGTGCTGGAGAAGATCAGTCAGGAAGCAGTGGCACTCAAGGTGCTGGGTTCCTACCCGAAAGCGGTTCTCTGAGGCTTTAACAATGAGTGGCGACTTCCTCGCACTGGCACAACCAGGCGTGCAACAACTTTCGCCTTACGTTCCGGGCAAGCCCGTGGACGAACTGGCCCGTGAGCTGGACATCGATCCGGCCACCATCGTCAAGCTGGCGAGCAATGAAAATCCGCTGGGCGCCAGTCCCAAGGCGCTGGCGGCGATTCGCGACGAGTTGGCGGAACTGACTCGTTACCCCGATGGCAACGGCTTTGCTCTCAAGTCTCTGTTGGCCGAGCGCTGCGGCGTGGAGATCCAGCAGGTGACCCTGGGTAACGGTTCCAACGACATTCTGGAGCTGGTGGCTCGCGCCTATCTGGCGCCAGGCCTGAATGCGGTGTTCAGTGAGCACGCGTTTGCCGTCTACCCCATCGTTACCCAAGCAGTCGGTGCTCAGGCAAAAGTCATTCCCGCCAACAAATGGGGGCACGACTTGCCGGCCATGCTCAAGGCTATCGATGAGCAGACCCGTGTGGTGTTCATCGCCAATCCGAACAACCCGACGGGGACCTGGTTTGGTGCCGAGGAGCTGGATGAGTTTCTTCAGGACGTGCCGGCCCATGTGCTGGTAGTGCTGGATGAGGCCTATATCGAGTATGCCGAAGGCAGTGACCTGCCGGACGGTCTGGACTTCCTGGCGGCCTACCCGAACCTGCTGGTATCGCGGACCTTCTCCAAGGCCTACGGCCTGGCGGCCCTGCGGGTCGGTTATGGACTCTCGACCTCGGTGGTGGCGGATGTCCTGAACCGAGTCCGCCAGCCGTTCAACGTCAACAGCCTGGCTTTGGCGGCGGCCTGCGCCGCGCTGCAGGATGCGGATTATCTGGCTGAAAGCCGTCGTTTGAATGAGTCGGGCATGCAGCAGCTGGAGGCGGGTTTCCGTGGTCTGGGTTTGAGCTGGATCCCTTCCAAGGGCAATTTCATCGCTGTGGACCTGGGGCGTGAAGCCGCGCCAGTGTTCCAGGGGTTGTTGCGCGAAGGTGTGATCGTGCGTCCGGTGGCTAACTACGGGATGCCGAACCATCTGCGCGTCACTATTGGCTTGCCGGCGGAAAATACTCGCTTCCTTGAGGCTTTGGCCAAGGTTCTGGCTCGTGGTTGATGTCATTCCAATGCAATCTGCTGTGCCTATGATCGGTCGCCTGGTGGTGATCGGCCTGGGGTTGATTGGCGGCTCCTTTGCCAAGGGGTTGCGTGAAAGTGGTGTATGTCGCGAAGTGGTTGGTGTCGATCTGGACCCGCAGTCTCGCCAGTTGGCGGTTGAACTGGGGGTAGTGGATCGCTGTGAAGAAGACTTGGCTCTGGCTTGCCAGGGCGCCGATGTGATTCAGCTCGCAGTACCGATCCTGGCCATGGAAAAACTGCTGGCACTGTTGGCCAGAATGGATCTGGGGGCGGCTGTGCTGACTGACGTCGGCAGTGCCAAGGGCAATGTGGTGCGTGCGGCGCAGGTGGCCTTTGCAGGCATGCCGACGCGGTTCGTCCCGGGGCATCCGATTGCCGGCTCCGAGCAGAGCGGCGTCGAGGCCTCCAATGCGCAGTTGTTCCGTCGTCACAAAGTGATTCTGACGCCTCTGGAGCAAACCGATCCTGCCGCGCTGGATCTTGTCGACAAGCTTTGGCGTGAGTTGGGAGCAGATGTTGAGCACATGCAGGTCGAGCGCCACGACGAAGTCCTGGCCGCGACCAGTCATCTGCCGCACTTGCTGGCATTTGGTCTGGTCGACTCCTTGGCCAAGCGCAGTGAAAATCTCGACATCTTCCGTTACGCTGCGGGCGGGTTCCGCGATTTCACGAGAATCGCCGGCAGCGACCCGGTCATGTGGCATGACATCTTTCTCGCCAACCGCGAAGCAGTTCTGCGCACACTCGATACATTTCGCAACGACCTCGACGCCTTGCGCGACGCGGTTGATGCAGGGGACGGGCATCAGTTATTGGGCGTATTCACTCGCGCCCGGGTTGCCCGCGAGCATTTCGGTAAAATCCTGGCCCGCCGGGCCTATGTGGACGCTATGAACTCCAACGATCTGATTTTCCTGGCAAATCCTGGTGGCCGCCTGTCTGGGCGGATTCGTGTACCGGGCGACAAATCGATTTCCCACCGTTCGATCATGCTTGGCTCCCTGGCTGAAGGTACCACCGAAGTCGAGGGGTTCCTCGAGGGTGAGGATGCTCTGGCGACGCTGCAGGCCTTCCGCGACATGGGAGTGGTCATCGAAGGTCCGCACCATGGGCGTGTGACTATTCATGGTGTTGGTCTACACGGTTTGAAGCCGGCGCCGGGCCCGATCTATCTGGGTAACTCCGGTACTTCGATGCGCCTGCTCTCCGGTCTGCTGGCTGCACAGAGCTTCGATAGCACCCTGACAGGGGACCCCTCGCTCTCCAAGCGTCCGATGAATCGCGTGGCCAACCCGCTGCGGGAAATGGGTGCGGTGATCGAGACGGCGGCCGAAGGTCGCCCGCCGATGGTGATTCGTGGTGGTCACCAGCTCAAAGGGTTGACCTACACCTTGCCAATGGCTAGTGCTCAGGTTAAGTCCTGTCTGCTGCTGGCTGGCTTGTATGCTGAGGGTAAGACCACAGTCACTGAGCCAGCGCCGACCCGCGACCATACTGAGCGTATGCTGCGTGGTTTTGGCTACTCGGTGAATGTTGATGGCGCAACCGCCTCCGTTGAGTCGGGCGGTAAGCTCAAGGCGACTCATATCGAAGTCCCCGCGGACATTTCTTCTGCGGCGTTCTTTCTGGTAGCTGCTTCCATCGCCGAAGGCTCCGAGTTGGTGCTG
Source organism: Pseudomonas sp. E1BtOHC1 (assembly GCF_058744285.1). Taxonomy (NCBI): domain Bacteria; kingdom Pseudomonadati; phylum Pseudomonadota; class Gammaproteobacteria; order Pseudomonadales; family Pseudomonadaceae; genus Pseudomonas; species Pseudomonas sp. E1BtOHC1. The sequence continues at coordinate 5,907,412 of NZ_CP196023.1, read as the reverse complement.
GAGCATGTGGGCATCAACCCGACCCGTACTGGCGTGATCGATATCCTGCGCCTGATGGGGGCTGATATTCGTCTGGAAAACCAGCGCGAAGTCGGCGGTGAGCCGGTCGCCGATTTGCATGTACGTGCCGCCAAGCTCAAGGGGATCGAGATTCCTGAAGAGTTGGTGCCATTGGCGATCGACGAATTCCCTGTGCTATTTGTGGCTGCCGCCTGCGCCGAAGGGCGTACTGTGCTGCGTGGCGCGGAAGAGCTGCGGGTCAAGGAGTCCGATCGTATCCAGGTAATGGCTGATGGTTTGCTGACCTTGGGAGTCAAGTGTGAGCCGACTCCCGACGGCATCATCATTGATGGTGGCCAGATTGGCGGTGGTGAAGTGCATGGTCATGGTGATCACCGTATCGCCATGGCATTCAGCGTTGCTTCGTTGCGCGCCAATGCGCCGATTCGTATCCATGACTGTGCGAACGTTGCTACCTCGTTCCCGAACTTTCTTGCGTTGTGCGCGCAGGTGGGGATTCGTGTCGCGCAAGAGGCTCAGTCGTGAATATCAAGGCGCCCGTGATCACCATTGATGGGCCAAGTGGTTCAGGTAAAGGCACCATTGCTGGCAAGCTGGCCAAGCATCTGGGTTGGTGTCTGCTGGACTCCGGGGCTCTTTATCGGCTGCTGGCTTTCGCTGCACGCAATCATGGTGTTGACCTGACTAACGAAGAATCGCTGAAGCTGTTGGCGGCTCATCTGGATGTGCAGTTTCTCGGTGCCACTGAAAATCACCCACAGCGGATCATCCTCGAGGGCGATGATGTGACCGACGACCTGCGCAATGAGCAGGTTGGAGCCTGGGCGTCTCAAGTGGCAGCGCTGCCGGCTGTGCGTGATGCCTTGTTGCAGCGCCAGCGCGCATTCCAGGAGCCGCCGGGCCTGGTTGCGGATGGTCGCGATATGGGCACCGTGGTGTTTCCTGATGCTCCATTGAAGATTTTCCTGACTGCCAGTGCCGAAGAGCGCGCTCGTCGGCGCTACTTGCAGTTGAAGGGAAAAGTCGATGGTGTTAGTCTGTCGAGTCTGCTAGATGAGATACGTGCGCGCGACGAGCGCGACACCCAGCGAGCGGTAGCCCCGCTCAAGCCGGCGGCTGACGCCATACAGCTGGATTCCACGGAGTTGTCCATCGATCAGGTGTTGCAACGCATCTTGAGCGAGATCGCCATTCGCGATATCGCCGGGTGAACAAGGAAGATCGCGGGGGACCAGTCATAGTCCTGCGATCTTTCTTTTATATGAACGTAACCCACATTGTCTGGGATGTGGCAGATGGGCGGATTCTTCGCCCTTATCAACAGGAATTAAAATGAGCGAAAGCTTTGCGGAACTCTTTGAAGAAAGCCTAAAAACCCTGAACCTTCAGGCAGGCTCCATCATCACCGGTGTTATCGTCGACATCGACTACCAAGCGCGTTGGGTAACCGTTCACGCTGGTCTGAAGTCTGAAGCGCTTATCCCGCTTGAGCAGTTCTACAACGATGCTGGCGAACTGTCCATCAATGTTGGTGATGAAGTTCACGTTGCTCTGGACTCGGTTGAAGACGGCTTCGGTGAAACCAAGCTCTCCCGTGAAAAAGCCAAGCGCGCTGAATGCTGGATCGTTCTGGAAGCAGCCTTCGCAGCCGAAGAAGTGGTCAAGGGCGTTATCAACGGTAAGGTTAAAGGCGGCTTCACTGTCGACGTTAACGGCATCCGTGCGTTCCTGCCAGGTTCTCTGGTTGACGTCCGTCCAGTGCGCGACACCACGCACCTGGAAGGCAAAGAGCTCGAGTTTAAAGTCATCAAACTCGACCAGAAGCGCAACAACGTTGTCGTTTCCCGTCGTAGCGTCCTCGAAGCCGAGAACTCCGCTGAGCGTGAAGCTCTGCTGGAATCCCTGCAGGAAGGTCAGCAAGTCAAAGGTATCGTCAAGAACCTCACCGATTACGGCGCATTCGTTGATCTGGGCGGCGTCGATGGCCTGCTGCACATCACCGACATGGCTTGGAAGCGTATCAAGCATCCTTCCGAAATCGTCAACGTTGGCGACGAGATCGATGTCAAGGTTCTGAAATACGATCGCGAGCGCAATCGTGTTTCCCTGGGCCTGAAGCAGCTGGGCGAAGATCCATGGGTCGCTATCAAGGCTCGTTACCCAGAAAGCACCCGCGTTACCGCTCGTGTAACCAACCTGACCGACTACGGCTGCTTCGCTGAGCTGGAAGAAGGCGTTGAAGGTCTGGTACACGTTTCGGAAATGGACTGGACCAACAAGAACATCCACCCTTCGAAAGTCGTACAAGTTGGCGACGAAGTGGAAGTTATGGTTCTGGACATCGACGAAGAGCGTCGTCGTATCTCCCTCGGCATCAAGCAGTGCAAGTCCAACCCATGGGAAGACTTCTCTGGCCAGTTCAACAAGGGCGATAAAATCTCCGGTACCATCAAGTCGATCACCGATTTCGGTATCTTCATTGGTCTGGACGGCGGCATCGACGGTCTGGTTCACCTGTCCGACATCTCCTGGAACGAAGTGGGCGAAGAAGCCGTACGCCGCTTCAAGAAGGGCGACGAGCTGGACACCGTTATCCTGTCTGTTGACCCAGAGCGTGAGCGTATCTCCCTGGGTATCAAGCAACTGGAAAGCGATCCGTTCTCCGAGTACGTACAAGAGAACGACAAAGGCGCAATCGTTAAGGGTGTTGTAAAAGAAGTTGACGCCAAAGGCGCCATCATCACCCTGGCTAACGATATCGAAGCTACTCTGAAAGCCTCCGAAATCAGCCGTGACCGCATCGAAGATGCTCGTAACGTTCTGAAAGAAGGCGAAGAAGTTGAAGCCAAGATCATCAGCGTTGACCGTAAGAGCCGTGTAATCCAGCTCTCGATCAAGTCGAAAGACGTTGAAGACGAGAAAGAAGCTATCCAGAGCCTGCGCGACAAGCCAGCTGCTTCTGATATCGCTGCTGGTCCTACCACTCTGGGCGACCTGCTGCGTGCACAGATGGAAAAGCAGAACTAAGTTCTGTCAGACCATAAAAAAGAGCGACTTCGGTCGCTCTTTTTTTTTGCTCAAAAATCGTTAGTTTGAGAGTTCTCCATGTGGGAAACCAACACATGCCGTGAGTTGTCTCTTTCTTGAGTGGGGCGGCTGCATATTTGGAGCTAGGCTTTACTTTGGAAGTGCACCATTCGAGTAGCAAGGGCTGGCATGGCATAAGGAAGAGTATGAGCAGGCTGGGTGTGGTTGTTTTGGTTCTTCTATTGGTTGGCTGTACGGCCAATGTAAAAACCTATGCTGTTCGTGGGGGCAGTGGTATCGAGATCGATTGTTCAGGTTTGGGGTCGGGTTGGGAGAAGTGCTACGCACGTGCTGCGAGTGAGTGTCAGGCTAGTGGTTACAGAGTTATCACCAAGTCGAGCGACGCCAGGGACGAGGAGGGAGATTATCCGTTCGGCTGGAATCCAGCGGGGTACCTCACACGTACGATGCTCGTGATGTGTCGATAGAGAGGCTTGGATTCTTGTATCTGAGTCTCTACCAGTGGCAAAAGAAGTTTGTGTTAGCAACTCAGCGCTTGGGCTGTTCAAAACCTTCAGGGCATGCTAAAACCTTTTGAGCACTGACCTAGCTGCTTGAAAAAGAAGGGAAAAATATGACGAAGTCGGAGTTGATCGAACGAATTGTCACCCATCAAGGGCTGCTGTCATCCAAGGATGTCGAGTTGGCCATCAAGACGATGCTTGAGCAAATGTCTCAGTGTTTGGCTACTGGGGATCGGATTGAGATTCGAGGGTTTGGTAGCTTCTCGCTTCACTATCGCGCTCCTCGGGTAGGTCGGAACCCAAAAACGGGTCAGTCAGTTAGCTTGGATGGGAAGTTTGTGCCCCATTTTAAACCGGGTAAGGAGCTTCGAGATCGAGTAAATGAAGAGGAGGGGGATGGGCTCTGAGTCTGTAGGCTAAGGAGTCATCACCATTCTGATTTTACTTAAAGTGAGCTTCTTTAGTGCGTTTGTTGGTGTTTTTTAATGAATAAAGTTTTTTGAAAGTTGTTATGTGGAATTTTGGTTCTTCTAAAGTATTTCGGTGTTTTATAGATTGATGTATGTGTTGGGTTGTTTTTCTAGTGTGTTTTTAAGTAGCACTTTTATTTGATTTGTTGGTGTGTGTTTTGTAAAAGCTTGGTGCTTCGCTAAATTTCTATAAGGTTGCGAGGATTTTTTGCTACTGGATGTGGATCGTCAGGGCTCTATAAGCGCATAATGCCGCTTTTCGAGTGCTTCAGATACTATCCTGTGGCGCCAGTTTAAGAAGGTATAGTAGGAAATGAGCAGGATCCTTTTGACAGGAGCATCCGGTTTTGTGGGAGGAGCTGTTCATGAATGCTTGTCTAAGATTTCAACTCAGAAGCTAACCTTGGCAGTACGTAAGCCAGTACAAGGGCTGCTATCCACTACGCTCACTGCTCAGATTGATCAGATTGATGGCTTTACGGACTGGGCTCAGGCCCTGTTGGATTGTGATGTCGTAATACACGCGGCTGCTCGTGTTCATGTAATGCATGATTCCTCTCTTGATCCTCTCGCTGAATTTCGGAAAGTTAATGTTGACGGAACGCTGAATCTTGCGCGACAAGCTGCGCAAAGAGGGGTGCGTCGTTTGATATTCATTAGCTCCATAAAAGTGAACGGTGAGGAGACTTCGCTTGATGCTCCCTACACAGCAGATATTGAGCCAGCTCCGGTGGATCCCTACGGAATTTCCAAGATGGAAGCGGAAAAGGGGCTTATGACCATCGCATCTCAAACTGGAATGGAAGTAGTGATCATTCGCCCTACGCTTGTATATGGTCCTGGGGTTAAGGCGAACTTCTTGAGTATGATGCAATGGTTGTATAGAGGTGTTCCTTTACCTTTTGGTGCTATACATAATCGCCGCAGTTTAGTTGCGCTGGGTAACTTGGTAGACCTGATTGTTACGTGCATTGACCATCCCAAAGCCGCAAATCAGACATTTTTGGTTAGTGACGGTGATGATCTGTCAACAACTGTGTTGTTGGAAAAAATGGGAACTGCACTAGGGCGGTCTGCTCGCTTGTTGCCTGTGCCGAGTGGGTTTTTGAAGTTTGGTGCGGCCATTTTTGGGAAAAAAGCCCTGTCTCAACGATTGTGCGGCTCGCTTCAAGTTGATATCGCTAAGAATCGCGAGTTACTGGGGTGGACTCCACCTATAGCTGTAGATGTCGCGCTTAGTCTTACGGCCAAGCATTTTCTTGACAGTCACTCCTGACTCTTCGTGCATATCAAGAGTGTTATTCATGAGATTTTTCATTGTTTAGATTGAGCAGTTCTAGTTGTAGTTGCTCTCTTGTTTTGAATTAGGGAAAAAAATATACATGGCAATCTGGTGGTTGATGTTGGCGGTGCTCGGCATTTCGCTTTTGTTGACTTGGGTGCTACGGCGCTATGCGCTAGCCCGCAGCCTGATGGATATTCCCAATAACCGTAGCTCTCATTCGGTGCCTACCCCAAGAGGGGGCGGGGTTGCAATTGTCTTGAGTTTTCTTGTAGCCAGTCCTCTTCTGACTTTTATTGCTGATGTGCCTTGGCCGTATATTTGGTCTCTATGGGGAGCGGGTGCGCTTACTGCTGTGATTGGTTTTCTGGATGATCATGGACATATAGCCGCACGTTGGAGGCTACTTGCTCATTTTTTTGCCTCGATTTGGGCGTTGGCCTGGCTGGGTGGTTTGCCTCCTGTACAGTTGCTGGGGGTTGACTTCAACCTTTCATGGGGTGGTCATTTTTTCGCTGTTTTCTATCTAGTCTGGATGCTTAATCTATATAACTTCATGGATGGTATTGATGGAATAGCTAGCGTGCAGGCAGTGAGCGCATGTCTTGGCGCATGCGTTATCTATTGGTTGGCCGGAGACATATCGTTGATCTGGATGCCACTGCTATTAGCCGTAGCAGTATTGGGATTCCTTTATTGGAATTTTCCTCCCGCGCGCATTTTTATGGGAGATGCGGGCAGTGGTTTTCTCGGGCTTATTTTGGGTGTGTTTTCAGTACAGGCTGCTTGGACCTCCTCACGTTTTCTTTGGGTTTGGTTGATTCTTCTTGGAGTATTCATCGTTGATGCGACTTTTACTCTGATTCGTAGATTGTTACGTGGAGATAAAGTTTATGAGGCTCATCGTAGCCATGCTTATCAGTTTGCCTCCCGTCAGTTTGGTCGACATCTGCCGGTGACTCTGGCAGTCATGGTCATCAACGTCCTTTGGCTGCTGCCAATTGCCATGTGCGTGGGGCTTTTCGACTTGGATGGTAGTATTGGACTGGTGCTGGCTTATGCGCCTTTGGTGGTCCTTGCTATCCGGTTTCATGCGGGGGAGTTGGAGAAAACCGGCTGATAAGGCTCGATGCCAGGGGTAGGGAAGTGAGTGCTCCGCATCAGTGTGTAACATAGATCGAGGCAAGAGGCCGGGGTTCGAAAAAAGAGATTATGGATAAAATACGAACATGTCTGTTAAGGCTTCCACGTCGACAGAAGCGAGTCCTGCAAGTCATCACCGACATTTTTTTGGTGTGGACTGCGTTATGGATGGCGTTTGTCGTTCGGTTGGGCTTTGATGACCTGAACAATCCCTTTATTGTGCATTTCTGGCTCTTTGCTAGCGCACCCGTCGTTGCCATACCTTTGTTTGTACGGTTCGGAATGTATCGTGCGGTCATGCGCTATTTTGGTAACGATGCCCTTATTGCAATAGTTAAGGCTGTGACGCTGTCGGCCTTGGTTCTTGCTTTGGTCGTTTATCTGTATAGCAATCATCAAACTGTGGTGCCACGCTCAATCGTGTTCAACTATTGGTGGTTGAGTATGGTAATGATCGGTGGGCTTCGGCTTGCTATGCGCCAGTACTTTCTGGGGGATTGGTTCACTACAGCCCAGCATGTGCCGTTCACCAATCGGGATGATGGTTTACCCAAGGTAGCCATTTATGGTGCAGGCGCGGCGGGCAATCAGCTGGTAGCAGCGTTGCGATTGGGGCGACTGATGCGTCCGGTGGCATTTATCGACGATGACAGCAGCATCGCTGACCGGATGATCGCGGGACTACAAGTATACAAACCCAAGCATTTGCAACAGATGATTGACGAAACAGGTGCGGAAGAGATACTTCTGGCTATCCCTTCGTCCACTCGTAGTCGCCGCAGAGAGATTCTGGGTTATCTGGAAGGTTTCCCCCTTCATGTTCGAAGTGTTCCTGGTTTCATGGATTTGGCCAGCGGACGAGTGAAGGTCGATGACATTCAAGAGGTAGACATCGCGGACTTGCTTGGACGTGACTCTGTGCCTGCTCAAGGCGATTTGTTAGCGCACTGTATAAAAGGGAGAACTGTTCTGGTGACAGGTGCGGGGGGCTCTATTGGATCCGAGCTTTGTCGACAGATTCTGTCCTTGAGCCCCACCACTCTGATACTGCTCGATCATAGTGAGTTCAATCTATACAGTATTTTGTCTGAGCTTGAACAGCGTGTGTCGAGAGAGGCGCGTATTGTAAAACTGCTCCCGATCTTAGGCTCTGTGCGTAACTACGAAAAGCTGTTGTCTGTCATGAAAACCTGGAGTGTCGAGACGGTTTATCATGCTGCTGCTTATAAGCACGTACCTATGGTGGAGCATAATATTGCCGAAGGCGTGCTTAATAATGTGATGGGTACGCTCAATACCGCGCAGGCCGCGTTGCAATCCGGCGTAGCTAACTTTGTACTGATTTCCACTGATAAGGCTGTTCGCCCAACTAACGTAATGGGTAGTACCAAGCGTTTGGCGGAACTCACTCTTCAGGCGTTGAGCGAAGAAGTGGCGCCAGTGTTGTTCAATGACTCTTCAAATATTTCGAGGGTAAATAAAACTCGTTTCACCATGGTGCGCTTCGGTAATGTATTGGGCTCCTCAGGCTCGGTCATTCCACTGTTCCACAAACAGATCAAATCAGGTGGTCCGTTAACGGTTACTCATCCGAAGATTACGCGTTATTTCATGACTATTCCGGAGGCCGCTCAGTTGGTGATCCAGGCTGGATCGATGGGGCAGGGCGGTGATGTATTTGTGCTGGATATGGGCGAGCCAGTGAAAATTGTCGAGTTGGCAGAAAAAATGATTCATCTATCCGGGCTGAGCATCCGCTCGGAAAAAAATCCTCACGGCGATATCGCCATCGAGTTCACCGGCCTTCGTCCCGGTGAAAAGCTTTACGAAGAGTTGCTGATTGGTGACAACGTAGTGGCCACGCAACACCCAATGATCATGAGCGCTAATGAGGATCATCTGTCTTGGGATGTGCTCAAGGCCAAGCTCAGCGAACTCCTTGCTGCGCTTGAGTCAGATGATTATGCAAGAGTTCGACAACTGCTTCGTGAGACGGTGAGTGGTTATACACCGGACGGTGAAATCGTCGACTGGGTTTATCAACAACGGCGTCTTAAGCCTTGAATCTACACAACCGGTAACCCTCCTGCTTTTGACTTGCCTGCGGCATCACCTAGGTTTGGAAGGCAGCTTCGGAAAAGCTGCTTTCCTTACTCGATGTCATGGAGCGTCACTATGCGTAACTCTTATTTCTTCTCGCTGATCTTTGCCTTTCTAGCCAGCCTTTCGCTCGCAGCTCAAGCAGCGCCTGTCGTCAAGGCGCAAGCTGCAGCTCCTGAGGCAGTAGAGCAGGCAACACCTCAAGTCAGCAAAATCAACCTTAATACTGCCGATATGGCTGTCCTGCAGCGCGAGCTTTTTGGTATTGGCGAGGCCAAGGCCAAGGCGATTGTCGCTTATCGTGAAGAGAACGGTCCCTTTGCTTCGGTGGATGAACTGCTGGAGGTCAAAGGTATCGGCAAGACTATTCTGGAGCGCAATCGAGACAAGCTCGTCGTCAACTGACCTGATCCAGTAGCAGTCGAAGGCCGGTCACTGACCGGCCTTCTGCATTTCAGGGCGGATTTGGAGCCTGGCAGTGAATCTGTATCACTGGGTTAGATTTTTTTCATGGTGTCGTAAAAATATTATAGGTGTAATGTTTTTTCGTTCGCCGGATCTTCCAATCGGAGGCGTTCATTACTTTCAAGTATTGTCAGGAGCACTGCTATGAGTTCGGTTCGATCCCAAGGTACGGCGGTGGTTACCGGTGCGTCATCCGGTATCGGTGCAATTTACGCTGAACGTTTGGCGGCGCGGGATTTCGATTTGCTACTGGTCGCCAGGGATGAGGGCCGTTTGCGGGCGGCAGCCGCAGCCCTCAGTACTAGGTATCAGGTTCAGGTTGAGGTATTGAAGGCGGATCTGACGCTCAAGGATGACCTGTTGAAGGTAGAGCAACGGTTGCGTGAAGACCCAGGCATCAGCTTGCTGCTGAACAATGCGGGCGTGGCTGCCAACGGGCCTTTGGCCGGCGCCGATCTGGATCAGATGGAGCGCATGATCCAGCTCAATGTGTTGGCCTTGACTCGTCTGGCTGGAGTGGCCGCGACGAGTTTTTCCGCGGCTGGGCGAGGGGCGATCATCAATATTGCCTCGGTGGTGGCGTTAATCCCTGAGCGCTTCAATGCAACTTACAGTGCCACCAAAGCTTACGTGCTCAGTCTGACTCAGTCGCTGCAGACTGAGTTGAAAGACAGTGGCGTTCAGGTTCAGGCGGTCTTGCCCGGGGTTACCCGTACCGAGATCTGGGAGCGTTCAGGCCTGGATGCAACGGCCATCCCGCCAGAGATGGTGATGGAGGTGGCTGAGATGGTGGACGCGGCATTGAGTGGTTTCGACCAGGGAGAGTTGATCACGCTGCCTTCGCTTCCCGACCCGGCGGATTGGCAAGCGCTGGTGGCCGCACGACTGGCCTTGGCTCCCAATCTTTCCAGGAACAGTGCCGCCGCGCGTTACAAGTAAGGGGGAGCTTGGAGCGGATTGTATTATTCCCGCTCCTGTTTCTTCAGGCCCTCACTGACGACCTCCAGTATCTGTACCGCCAGTTCAGGATTTTCCACGCTGCGCGATAGCATCAACGCTCCCACCAGGGTCGACATGATCATCAGGCTGCGTTGCGCCTTATCTCCACCTTGCAGGGTCGCTTCCACTTGGGCGAGCCTGGCATTGAGCACAGCATCGGTTGTGGGGCTGGGTTGGCCGCGCTGGCCGAGTTCCGAGCTCATGGTTGGTAGGGGGCAGCCTTGATGAGGTGAGCTGCGGTGCCACTCGGAAAGATAGTTGTCGATAAACGCTTGCAAAGGCTGTTCTTGTGCGAACAGTGCTGCGCAGTGGGCGTCAAGGTCTTGTGCTGCTGCGCAAAGGGCTTCTTCTACCAGATCATCCTTGGACTTGAAGTGGGAGTAGAAACCACCATGGGTCAAGCCCAGGGCCTTCATCAGGGGTTGTAAACCTGTTCCCCCTATTCCATCACGACGAAAACGTTCCGAAGCTTCTTTGATAATGCGTTGATGTGTCTGAGCTTTATGGTCTGCTGAATAACGCATTTGAGAAACCTCCACAACTAGAGCGCTATTTTAACCAAGGATCATCAGATCTTGTCCCTACTTATCAGTGGGGTTTTTTGCGTATTTACAGCTTTCCGACAGGTATGGAGGGTGTGGAAGGGTTATCAGGAGTTGGCACGATAAGTGACTAAGGTTTGATCACGAATTGTTGAACAATACTCGAGGTATTTCCATGAGCAGCGGTTTATCCCTGGCAGACCAGATTAGGGTGGAGCTGCGTGCGGACATTATCGGTGGTCGCCTGTCGCCTGGCATGCCGTTGGTGGAGAGCGAGTTGGTCAACATCTACAACGCTTCCCGCAACACCATACGTGAAGCTTTGCACTGCTTGGGCCAGGAGGGGTTGACCCACTATGTCCGTCATAAGGGCGTTGTGGTCAGACGCCTGAGCAGTGATGAGGTAAGGGATCTGTTCCGAGTGCGTCGGACTCTGGAGTTGCAGGCGATCGCCAGTGCAAGGCCGCTGAGTGAGAGCCAGACCGATCGGATGCTCGATGCCATCGAGGCGGCCGAACTGGCCAGGGAGCGTGAGGACTGGCGTGCTGTCGGTACCCATGGTTTGCGCTTTCATCAGCAGGTGGTGGGGCTACTGGATTCCCCCCTGTTCGATGAGTTTTTCACCAATGTAGTGGCGCAATTGCGTCTGGTGTTTTGTGCGGCGCCGGATGAAGCGTTGTTCCAGGCGCCCTGGCTGGTTCGTGATCGGCAGATTTACCAATGGCTGGTGGAGGGTGACAAGGCCCGCGCCGGCGAGGCAATGGAGGCATACCTGGATGACTCCGAGCGCCTGCTGCTGAACATGTTCAGTCAATCCTTCCGTCACTGAGTGAGGGCCATACCCATGTACAAAGACTATCCAGCGGCTTATCAGGTCAGCAAAGGTTCGGCGCTGCAGGTGGATACGACCTTTTATGAACGTATCCGTGATAACCGGGCACAACGTACGCTGATTGAGCAGTTCGAGGTTCCGATCCGTACCGGCCGGGCCTGGAAGGTGCCCGCCGGTCATGTGTTTCGAGTGACCACGCCGGCAGGCCCGCAAGTGGGTGACTTCAACGTCTGGAATGCCAATGACCCGCGGGAACGTCTATGGGCCGCACGTACTCGGCAACTCCAGGGAGCCCATGTCAGCACCCATGATCGGCTCTGGTCGAACCTGCCTTTCTTACGGCCACTGGTCACGATCACCGATGACAGCCTGGCGAATTATGGCATCGACGAGCATGGCGGGCGCCTGCACGATTTATTGGGCACCCGTTGCGATCCTTATGTGAATCGAATGCTGACAGGCGAGGATTTTCATCATCACTGTCATTCCAACCTGACGCGGGCGGTCCTGCCCCATGGCCTGACCGAGTTCGACGTACATGACGTATTGAATATTTTTCAGTGCACCGGCCTTAATCATGACGACATGTATTTCATGAAGGCCTGCCCGGCGCAGAAGGGTGACTATCTGGAGTTCTTTGCCGAAATCGACCTGCTGTGTGCACTGTCGACCTGCCCGGGGGGCGATCTGTCCTTGCCTATGTGGGGGCCCGAGGCTCAGGACCCTTTGAGTGTGTGCCGTCCACTGGGGGTGGAAATCTATCGTCTCGAAGAGTCACTGCTCGAAGGCTGGAGCCAGCCGGAACGGGCGGCCTACAACGGTCAGCACGGCTTGCACATCGCCAAGGCCGAATGGGAAAAATAGAGCCTTGAACAGCCCCTTCAGCGTCGGACGAAGGGGCTGACGGGCTCAACGATCCCGCGCTTCCTTGGCATCCATTTCCGCGTTGCGTTCGGCTACGCGTTTACGTTGCTCATCAGTCAGCTCCACCTTGTTGGCGGTGTCGCGCAGCATCATCAAGCCGCCGACGATCGAACCGATAGCAACCACCAGAATCAACCAGGCATACCAGGGCATAGGGCTCTCCTTGAACGGCAGTTTCCCGAGGGCGAAGGTTCGCCCTCGGGACTGCCTGTAATGCTTTGAGTTAAAGCGTTTCGCACTGGTTCCATTGTATGCCCGATTGTTCTGGCCAGTAGCGCTCTACGCTTACAAACCGGTGAGCATGGCATCCGCCGGGGCATCGGCCCGTAGTTGTGCGGTGAGCAGGAAGTAAATGAAGCCCAGCACCATGAAGCCGAGGAAGATCAGGCCAATCAGTGCGTTGAACCAGGCCATGGCCACCAGACACACCAGCGCCAGGGCCAGTGCGATGGTGGGTACCAGCGGGTAGCCCGGGGCGCGGAAGCAGCGTGGCAGGTCCGGTTCGGCCCGGCGCAGTTTGAACAGGCTGAGCATGCTCATGATGTACATCACGATGGCGCCGAATACCGCCATGGTGATCATAGCGGCGGTCAGGGTCATGCCGCCCAGGTTGATCAGGCCGTCGCTGTAGATCGCGGCGATACCGATCAAGCCGCCGGCGATGATCGCCCGGTGCGGCGTCTGGAAACGTGACAGCCTGGCCAGGGGTGCAGGCAGATAACCGGCACGGGCCAGGGCAAAGAACTGCCGTGAATATCCGAGAATGATCCCGTGGAAGCTGGCCACGAGGCCAAACAGGCCGATCCATACCAGCATGTGCAGCCAGCCGGAACTGTCACCCACCACGGCTTTCATCGCCTGGGGCAGCGGGTCGTTGATATTTGACAGGGTACGCCAATCACCTACGCCACCCGCGAAGAACATCACCCCCATGGCCAGCAGTACCAGGGTCAGGATGCCGCTGATGTAGGCCTTGGGAATGGTGCGTTTGGGGTCCTTGGCTTCTTCGGCGGCCATGGCCGCGCCCTCAATGGCCAGGAAGAACCAGATAGCGAAGGGGATGGCGGCGAACATCCCGGCAATCGCCGGGGCACCGAAGGTGTCGGCTCCGGCCCAGCCATTGAGGGCGAAGTTGCTGAAGCTGAAGGCCGGTGCTACCACGCCCATGAATACCAGTAGCTCAGCCACCGCCAGTACGCAGACCACCAGTTCGAAGGTGGCCGCCAGTTTCACCCCGAGAATGTTCAGGCCCATGAAGACGAGGTAGGCACCCACCGCGGCATGCTTGGGGTCCAGCGCCGGAAACTGCACATTCAGGTAGGCGCCAATGGCCAGGGCAATGGCCGGTGGCGCAAAGACGAACTCGATCAGTGTGGCCAACCCGGCAATCAAGCCGCCCTTCTCACCAAAGGCGCGCCGGCTGTAGGCAAAGGGGCCTCCAGCATGGGGAATGGCCGTGGTCAGCTCGGTGAAACTGAATATAAAGCAGGTATACATGGTGGCGACCAGTAAAGAGGTCACAAGGAACCCAAGGGTACCCGCCACGCCCCAGCCATAGCTCCAGCCGAAGTATTCCCCGGAAATCACCAGACCGACCGCAATACCCCATAAATGCAACGTGCCCAAAGTGGGCTTGAGTTGTGTGTTCATCGGTTGCTCCCTGAACGGTTGGAAGTGCTCGGGACTGGTCTGTGCAGCGCCCATGCCAGTCTCGTGACGGCCGTCGTAAAGCCAGGAAAGCTGTCGTATCGAGGATGTTTCCCAGTTTTTTGTCGTCGATCGATATCAGTCTGGTGCATCCCGGTGCCTCCCATTGGGGCAAGGGAGCATCGGTGCTGCCGGTACCGTCTTCCAGCCGCCCGGGTAAACGCCGCATAAAGCCAGTCTTTACGCTTTCTTTATGGGCCGCCCACCCCGTCGATCTCGTTCCTTTACAGGCACCCTGCGGACAATGGCTGCATTCGCGGCAATCGCCGTACCTCGGAGACATTCCATGAACATTCTGGACGCGGTGTCACTGCTACTGGCAGTGGGCCTGTTCGTTTATCTACTGGTTGCGCTGCTGCGCGCGGATCGGAACTAGGAGCTGCGGCTATGCACAGTTATGACTATTGGCTGCTCCTCGCCTTCTTCGCCCTGGTGCTATTGCCGGCGCCCTGGCTGGGACATTTCTACTACAAGGTCATGGAAGGCCAGCGCACCTGGCTGACCCCGGTCCTGGGGCCGGTGGAGCATGCGTGCTACCGGATTTCCGGGGTCGATCCACAGGACGAGCAGAGCTGGCAGAAATACACCTTGGCCTTGCTGGCCTTCAACCTGGCGGGTTTTGTCCTGCTGTTTGCCATCCTGCTGTTCCAGGATCATCTGCCGCTCAACCCGCAGAATCTTCCGGGACAGGAATGGACCCTGGCATTCAACACCGCCGTCAGTTTCATGACCAACACCAACTGGCAGTCCTACAGCGGTGAGGCTTCCCTGAGCTACCTCAGCCAGATGGTCGGCCTGACCGTGCAGAACTTCGTTAGCGCCGCCACCGGGCTGGCGGTGCTGGTTGCCTTGTGCCGCGGCATTGGCCGGCGTTCGGTGCGCACCCTGGGTAACTTCTGGGTCGACATGACTCGTGCGACCCTCTATGGCTTGCTGCCGCTGTGTTTGCTGCTGGCGCTGTTCTTGGTCTGGCAGGGCGTGCCCCAGACCTTTGCCCACTACGTGGATGCCCTGACCCTGCAAGGCAACGACCAGGTGATTCCCCTGGGTCCGGCGGCGAGCCAGATAGCAATCAAGCAGTTGGGTACCAACGGCGGTGGCTTCTTCGGTGTCAACTCGGCTCACCCGTTCGAGAACCCCAGCGCCTGGAGCAATCTGTTCGAGCTGGTGTCGATCATCCTGATTCCCGTGGCCCTGGTGTTCACTTTCGGCCACTACGTCAAGGATCTGCGCCAGAGCCGCGCCATCATCGCCTGCATGTTTGCCCTGTTCCTGATTGGCGGCGCCACCTCGTTGTGGGCGGAGTATCAACCCAACCCGGCGCTGCAGAATGCTGCGGTGGAGCAGGCGGCGCCTCTGGAAGGCAAGGAAGCGCGCTTCGGCACGACCGCCACGGTGCTCTGGTCGGTGACTACCACGGCCGCGTCCAACGGTTCGGTGAACGGCATGCATGACAGCCTGAACCCCCTGAGCGGGATGGTGGCGCTGATCAACATGATGGTGGGTGAGGTGATCTTCGGCGGGGTTGGCGCCGGCCTCTACGGCATGTTGCTGAACGTGTTGATCGCGGTATTCCTGGCTGGGCTGATGATTGGTCGCACCCCGGAGTACCTGGGCAAGAAGCTTCAGGCCAAGGAAGTGCAATTGCTGGTGGTGACCCTGATGGTGATGCCCATTGGCGTTCTCGTTCTCGGTGCCCTGGCCGCCAGCCTGCCTGGCCCGGCCGCCGCCATCAGCAACCCAGGACCCCACGGTTTCAGCCAGTTGCTGTACGCCTACACCTCGGCCAGCGCCAACAACGGTTCGGCCTTTGGTGGCTTCAGTGCCAACAGCCCCTTCCATAACCTGATGCTGGGCCTGGGCATGCTGATCGGACGTTTCGGCTACATCCTGCCGGTGCTGGCCCTGGCTGGCAGCCTGGGGCTGAAGAAAACCGCACCCATCGGCCAGAACAGCTTTCCCACCCACGGCCCGTTGTTCGTGGCTTTGTTGACCGTGACCATTTTGCTGGTGGGCGGCCTGACCTTCCTGCCGACCCTGGCGTTGGGCCCAATCGCTGAACACTTGAGCATGGGCTTCTGAGGACCTGATGATGAATATGCATGTTCCAGCCTCGAACAAGGCTGTTGATTCGGCCGCCAAGGCCAAGCGCACCCAGGCCGAGTCTTCGAGTACCGCGATCTCTGCCCTGTGGCGCCCAGCGCTGATTCAGGCCTTCGTCAAGCTCGACCCTCGCCAGTTGCAACGTTCGCCAGTGATGTTGGTGGTGGAGTTGACGGCGATCCTGACCACCGTGCTGTGTTTCGTGCCGGATACTTCGGTACCGACGTTCGTCGCGGCACAGATTGCCCTCTGGCTGTGGTTCACCGTGCTCTTCGCCAACTTTGCCGAAGCCCTGGCAGAGGGTCGTGGCAAGGCCCGGGCCGACAGCCTCAAGGCCGGCAGCGAAGGCTTGAGTGCTCGTCGTCGCACCAGCGAAGGCACCTTTCAGGTGGTGCCGGCGATCAACCTGCGCAAAGGCGATGTGGTGCGGGTCCAAGCCGGGGAAATGATCCCGGGAGACGGCGAGGTGATCGAGGGCATTGCCGCGGTCAACGAGGCGGCGATCACTGGTGAGTCGGCGCCGGTGATCCGCGAGTCCGGTGGCGATCGCTCAGCGGTGACCGGCAACACCCGGCTGGTTTCCGATTGGCTGCTGGTGCGTATCACCAGCAATCCCGGCGAGTCGACCCTGGATCGCATGATCGCCCTGGTGGAAGGCGCCAAGCGCCAGAAGACCCCCAACGAAGTGGCCCTGGATATCCTGCTGATCGGCCTGACCCTGATCTTTCTGCTGGTGGTGGTGACCCTGCAGCCCTTCGCCCACTTCGCCAATGGCAGCCTGCCGCTGGTGTTCCTGGTGGCGCTATTGGTGACCCTGATTCCCACCACCATCGGCGGCCTGCTGTCGGCCATCGGTATTGCCGGGATGGATCGCCTGGTACGCCTCAATGTGATCGCCAAATCCGGGCGTGCAGTGGAGGCCGCGGGGGATGTGCACGTGTTGTTGCTGGACAAGACCGGCACCATCACCTTCGGCAACCGTCGTTGCAGCGCCATTCATCCCGCTCCCGGCGTGAACGCACGAGAACTGGCCGAAGCGGCATTGCTGGCTTCCCTGGCGGATGACACCGCCGAAGGCAAATCCATCGTCGAGTACCTGCGTGAACTTTATCCACAGCCTGAACCGGCCAGTGAAGTCTTGACTGCTGTGCCATTCAGTGCGGAAACCCGCCTGTCCGGCGTCGATTACCAGGGCCGGATCTATCGCAAGGGGGCGGTGGATTCGGTGCTGAACTTTGTCGGCCTCAAACGCAGCGACCTGGCGCCGGCCCTGTCCCGGGAAATCGACAAGATCGCCCAGAGCGGGGGTACTCCACTGCTGGTTTGCGGCGAAGGCCGGATGCTCGGGGCCATTCACCTCAAGGATGTGGTCAAGCCGGGTATCCGCGAACGTTTCGCCGAGTTGCGCAAGCTGGGAATTCGCACTGTCATGGTGACTGGTGACAACCCGCTGACCGCTGCCGCCATCGCTGCCGAAGCCGGGGTCGACGACGTACTGGCCGAAGCCACGCCGGAAAAGAAACTGGCGCGCATCCGTCATGAGCAGAACGACGGGCGCCTGGTGGCGATGTGCGGCGACGGTGCCAACGACGCCCCGGCACTGGCCCAGGCCGATGTCGGCATGGCGATGAACGACGGCACCCAGGCGGCCCGCGAGGCGGCCAACATGGTCGACCTGGACAGTGATCCGACCAAGCTGCTGGACGTGGTGCAGATCGGCAAGGAGCTGCTGGTGACCCGTGGCGCCTTGACCACCTTTTCCATCGCCAACGACGTCGCCAAGTACTTTGCCATTCTGCCGGCGCTGTTCGCGGCGATTTATCCACAGCTGGGTGTGCTCAACATCATGCACCTGACCAGCCCGCAGAGCGCGATTCTCTCGGCGATCGTATTCAACGCCCTGATCATCGTGGTGCTGATCCCTCTGGCGTTGCGCGGGGTCAGGGTCCAGGCCGCCAGTGCCGCCCACCTGCTGCGGCGCAACCTGCTGATCTACGGTGTGGGCGGGATAGTAGTGCCCTTTGTCGGGATCAAGCTGATCGACATGCTGCTGACCGCCTTGCACCTGGTGTAACCCGCCTGCGGCATTGAATGAATCGAGGATAGAGAAATGACTAGCGTATTGCGTCCGGCCTTGAGCCTGATTGTGTTGATGACTCTGATTACCGGCGTGGCCTATCCGTTGGTGGTCACCGGCGTGGCCCAAGTGGCATTCCCGGACCAGGCCAATGGCAGCCTGGTGCGTGATGCCCAGGGCAAGGTGCGTGGTTCGGCCCTGATCGCCCAGGATTTTGTTGGCGATGCCTGGTTTCATCCACGCCCATCGGCGGGAGCCTTTGCCACGGTGTCCAGTGGTGCCAGCAACCTGGCGCCGAGCAACCCGGCCTTGGCCACGCGGGTGATCGACGATGCCCAAAAGCTCCAGGTGCCAGGTCAAGGGCCGGTGCCACTGGCCTTGCTGACCACCTCTGGCAGTGGCCTTGATCCGCACTTGCCACCCGAGGCAATTGACTATCAACTGGCGCGGGTCGCGGCGGCGCGCAATCTGCCGGCGGCCAAGCTAGAGGCGCTGGTGCAGGCTCATACCGAGCGGCCGCTGGTGGGGCCGCCGGTGGTCAATGTACTGGCCCTGAATCAGGCCCTGGAGAATCTGTAACCGCTGCCGTTGGTATGGGTGACAGCGTCTAGAGTGCGGATTGAACTGAATGTTTTGTTGCAGAGAGATAACCCATGAGTGATTCCGGCCGCGCCGACGCGCTGCTTGCTGATCTGCCCCGGGATGGCCGCGGCCGGCTCAAGGTCTTTCTTGGCGCCGCTCCCGGCGTCGGCAAGACCTACGCCATGCTCCAGGCCGCCCACACGCAAATGCGCCAAGGGGTCAAAGTGCTCGCCGGGGTGGTGGAAACCCATGGTCGTGCCGAAACCGAAGCGCTGCTCAGCGGCTTGCCACAGCAGCCCCTGGTACGCTCGGAATACCGCGGGGTGCTGCTCGAAGAGATGGACCTGGACGGCCTGTTGAAGGCCAGGCCCAAGCTGGTACTGGTGGACGAACTGGCCCACAGCAATGCTCCGGGCAGCCGGCATGCCAAGCGCTGGCAGGATATCCAGGAGCTGCTGGCGGCGGGTATCGACGTGTTCACCACGGTCAATGTCCAGCACCTGGAGAGCCTCAACGATCAGGTGCGTGGCATCACCGGAGTCCAGGTCAGCGAGACGCTGCCCGACTGGGTGCTGCAGGAAGCCTACGAATTGCTGCTGGTGGACCTGCCGCCGCGAGAGCTGCTGGAGCGCCTGCGGGACGGCAAGGTCTATGTACCGGAGCAGGCGCGGGCGGCCATCGACGCCTTTTTCACCCAGACCAATCTCACCGCGTTGCGGGAGTTGGCGATGCAGACCGCTGCGGCTCAGGTGGATAACGACCTGGCCCTGGGCTATCGCCAATTGGGGCAAGCGGCCCCGGCGGTGCGTGGACGTTTGCTGGTGGGCATTGACGGCGATGCCCAGGCCGAGCGCCTGGTGCGGCATGCCAGTCGTGTGGCTCAGCGTCGGCATCTGCCCTGGAGCCTGGTGCATGTGGACAACGGTCGGCTGCGGGACGAGCAGTCGCGTCTGCGCTTGCAGGCGGCGCAGCAACTGGCGGAGCGCCTGGGAGGGGAGGTGGTCCTGCTGCGGGCTGGCGAGGTGGCCAAAACCCTGATCCAGCACGCCAGCGAACGCCGCGCCAGTTTGTTGCTGGTGGGGCAATCCAGCCGCCGCTGGCGTCGGCGCTGGTTTGGTGGCGGCCTGGCGGCGCGCCTCTTGCGTAATGCCGATGGCCTGGAAATCAATGTCCTGGACAGCGAGCCGCAACCCCATCAGCCGGGCTTGCGGGCCAAGCACTCGCTGCTGTGGTTCGACTATGCCCTGGCGCTGTTGGCGACGGTGTTGGCCAGTGCCCTGGCCTGGGGGGTGGCCAGTGTGCTGCCGTTGCCGAACATCTCGCTGGTGTTTCTTGCCGCGGTGTTGCTGGTGGCCGTGCGCAGCAGCCTGGGGCCGGCCCTGGCTTGCGCGGCGCTGTCGTTCCTGAGCTATGACTTTCTGTTTATCCCGCCGAGTTTCTCCTTTGCCATCCAGCGTGAAGAGGATGTGCTGACTTTGCTGTTTTTCCTGCTCATGGCCGCGCTCACTGGCAACCTCGCGGCGCGCCAGCGGCGGCAATTGCAGGCCCTGCGCGAGACCCAGGAGGAAACCGGTGAACTGCTGGACCTGTCGCGCAAGCTCACCGCTGCCACTGACCGGCAAGCGGTGATCAGTGCTGCAGCTCAGCACCTGAATGGGCGTGACGAGTTGCGTATCTGTCTGCTCAATCGCGACGGGCAAGGCGGCTGGAAAGTCGAAACCGGTGGCTCGCCGCAGTTCTCCGAGGCTGAACGTGCGGCGGCCGATTGGGCCTGGCAGCACGATCAGCCCGCGGGGCTGGGAACCGGGACCTTGCCCTTCGGGCGCTGGTGGTGGTGGCCATTGTCGGTGGACGACGGCCCCTTGGGTTTGTTGGGTGTGTGTCCCAGGGAAGGCGAAGAGTTCAGTGGCCAGCGGCGCCGCTTGCTCACCGCCCTCAGCCAGCCCCTGGCCCAGGCGCTGGCCCGGGCGCGCCTGGCGGAGGATCTGGAGGCAGCGCGACTGCACGGTGAAACCGAGCAGTTACGCAGTGCCTTGCTGGCCTCGGTGTCCCACGATCTGCGCACACCGCTGACCTCGATGCGCGGCAGCATCGACAGCCTGTTGGCGCTGGGGGAGGCGATTCCCCTGGAAGACCGGCGAGAACTCCTGGAAGGCACCCGGGATGAGGCCGAGCGCCTGGATCGCTACATCCAGAACTTGCTGGACATGACCCGGCTTGGCCATGGCGCGTTGAAACTGGCTCGCGACTGGGTTGCGCCGGGGGACATAGTCGGCAGTGCCCTGAACCGCCTGCGTGCGGTGCTGGCGCCACTGCAGGTGAGCACCGAATTGCCACCAGACCTGCCGTTGCTCCATGTGCATGCCGCCCTGATCGAGCAGGCACTGGTCAATGTCCTGGAGAACGCAGCGCGCTTTTCGCCAAACCAGGGTCGCCTGCAACTCAAGGTCAGTGCCGATGAGCACGAATTGAGTTTTGCCGTCAGCGATGAGGGCCCGGGGATTCCCGAGGACGAGCGGGCGAAGATCTTCGACATGTTCTACACCGCTGCCCGTGGCGATCGGGGCGGGCAAGGAACGGGACTGGGGCTGGCGATCTGTCAGGGCATGGTTGGCGCCCACGGCGGGCATATCAGTGTCGCCGATGGTATTGACGGCCATGGCACTTGCATCGCCTTGCACTTGCCATTGCAAACCCAGCCGGAGCTTGAGCAGGATCTGTGAATACCTGTAGAACGCAGTCACGCCTCGCACCGCAAGCGCTACCCGGATTACCGGAGCAGCCTTGCGCTACTCTTTTGCCTCTTATTTGTCTTGAATTGAAGCTATGAGCCAGACCGCGACCATCCTGGTCATCGACGACGAGCCGCAGATCCGCAAGTTCCTGCGCATCAGCTTGGCGTCCCAAGGATACAAAGTGATTGAAGCCGGTACCGGTACCGAGGGCCTGGCCCAGGCGGCGCTGAACAAGCCCGACTTGCTGGTGCTCGACCTGGGGCTGCCGGACATGGATGGCCAGCAGGTACTGCGCGAGTTTCGCGAGTGGTCGACGGTACCGGTGCTGGTGCTCTCGGTACGTGCCAGCGAGGTGCAGAAGGTCGAAGCCCTGGACGGTGGCGCCAACGATTATGTGACCAAGCCTTTCGGCATCCAGGAGTTCCTGGCACGCATCCGCGCCCTGTTGCGACAGGCGCCGGCGGGGGAGGTACAGGAAGCGGCATTGCAGGTGGGGCCGCTGACGGTGGACCTGGCCTACCGTCGGATATTGCTGGATGGCCAGGAAGTGGCCCTGACGCGCAAGGAGTACGCCGTGCTGGCGCAACTGGCACGACACCCCGGGCGGGTGATCACCCAGCAGCAGCTGCTCAAGGACATCTGGGGGCCGACCCACACTGAGGACAGCCATTACTTGCGGATCGTGGTCGGGCATTTGCGCCAGAAACTGGCGGATGATCCGACCCAGCCACGGTTCATCGTTACCGAGGCGGGGGTTGGCTACCGTCTCTTGGGGGGAGAGCCCTGAGCCTCAGGGCCCGGAATATCGGGGCTTGCTACTGTTCCTGTTCGTAGCGGTCCAGGGTGTCGCTGGCGATTTCCCGACCCAGGGCGATCAGTTCCGGGGCCTTGTAGAACTCGAAGAACCGGCACACGCGCTTAGGCACGTTGATCAATATGTCCGGTGGGTAGCCGGCGATCTTGTACTGGGCCAGGGACGTCTGCATCACCTCGAAGCTCTGGTTCACCAAGTCCAGTAGCGAGGCCGGACCGACGTTGTCGATGATGAACGAACCGCTGGCGGACTTTGGGGCACCGTCAGTTTCTGGTGCAGCCGCCGGTTGCTGGGATTCCGGTTCGGCACCCTCGACCCAGGGATTGATCTCGGCGGCTTCGCTCTTGAAGGCTTCCTGTTCGAGCAGCAACAGTTGCTCGGCCTGTTTGCGCCGGAACGGCAAGTGCGAACCCAGGGAGTTGATCAGGCTGTCGAAGCGGCTTTTGAACGCCGGTGGGCGCTGGATCACCGGCAACTGATAATGGCGCTGGTTGGTGGAGTTGAGGTTGACTGCGATGATCAGGTCGCAATGGCTGGAGACCACCGGCACGATCGGCAGCGGGTTGAGCAGACCGCCGTCCACCAGCATGCGGTTGCCCTGCATCACCGGGGTGAACAGGCTGGGGATGGCTGCGGACGCGCGCATGGCTTGATGCAGGCAGCCTTCCTGGAACCAGATTTCCTGTTGGTTGGTCAGGTCGGTGGCTACTGCGGTGTAGGGAATGCGCAGGTCTTCGATATTCACTTCTCCGACGATCTTGCGGATCTGGCCAAAGACTTTCTCGCCGCGAATCGCCCCCAGGCGGAAGCTCACGTCCACCAGGCGCAGTACATCGAGGTAATCCAGGCTTTCGATCCACTCCCGATACTCGGCGAGCTTGCCTGCGGCGTAGATGCCGCCCACCACGGCGCCCATGGAGCAACCGGCGATGCAGGCGATGTCATACCCGCGTCTTTCGATTTCCTCGATGACCCCGATATGGGCGTACCCGCGAGCGCCCCCCGAGCCGAGGACCAATGCGACACGTTTGTTCATGATTCGTCCCTTCGCCAAACAGGTTGCAACAATGCACCCATAGCGCCCCGGGGTTCAATTGCTGATACGAGGCCGGACCTGCCCGGTGTTTTTTCCTAGGGGGTCTCGGGCCGTGCGGCTATGCTCCTGCGGCTATATTTTCCAAGGGATGAGTCAGGCACTTTTTTACGCTGTGATCGTCTTAACCTGTACGACTGTTTTCTTTTCTTGAGGTGTCATTGATGAAAGCCTGGATCTGCTTGCCCCTGATGGCATTGGTACTGACCGGTTGTGCAGGCAAGACCGCCTACCGCGACAGCTGCGGCACTCAGCTGGACGCCGCCTGGCACGAACTGGACCTGGCCAAGGCCGAAGGCTTCGCCGGCACTGTGAGTTACTCCAAGGCCTTGTCGTTGCTGACCGGCGCCAAGACTCAGCAGCAATTCGAAGCCTTTGAAGGTTGCACCAAGAAAGCCGAGAAGGCGCGCTTCTATATTCGTGAGTCCCGCGCCGGGCGCTGAGCCGCGCCAGCCGCTACGCTGAAGCGGTCAATCACCACCCCGGACCCGAATGACCTGGCGCAATGCCGTTCTTGGGCCTGGGGTGCCATTCTTGAGTCGGATAAGCCCATGTCGGGCTTGTGAGCCGTATTGGGGAAAGCCAGATGTCTGCCTTGGTTGATCGATTGGTGGCTCAGATCCTGGGCCTGGAAGTGAGCTTGCTGGCTTGTCAGGCGCGCCTGTCTGCCGTCACCGATGCCGAGGCACTGCACGATTTGCGTATTACTGTGCGCCGCTTGCGCAGCTTGTTGCGTCCACTGCGCGGTTTGCCCGGTGTCGAGCAGTTGGAGGCCGCGGCCAGTGCGGTCGGACAACTGACGACGCCGATTCGTGACCGTGAAGTGCTGGCGGCCTATCTGCATCAGCATGGTCTGCATGCTGCCGCCGAGCATCGCATTGCCCAGTTGGACGGGGAGTATTCG
This sequence comes from Pseudomonas sp. E1BtOHC1, assembly GCF_058744285.1. NCBI lineage: Bacteria > Pseudomonadati > Pseudomonadota > Gammaproteobacteria > Pseudomonadales > Pseudomonadaceae > Pseudomonas > Pseudomonas sp. E1BtOHC1. The sequence goes on along the minus strand of NZ_CP196023.1, from coordinate 5,883,068 downwards.
GCGATAGCAGCAGGGCCGCAGTTGGCGCAGTTGTTCCTGGTACTGGATGCGTTTCCGCGGTTTCTACGGGCTTCCGAGCGGCAGGGGCTGCTGCGTGGTTTACGGGGAAAGATTGAAAAGCGCTTGTCCAAGCAGTGGAAAGTCCTGGGAGAGGCGTTGCGCGATCCTGCCCATGATCGTCATCGCCTGCGACTGTTGATCAAGCGTGTGCGCTACGCCGCCGATGCCTACCCGGAACTGGATCGTTTGCCACCCCAAGCCATGAAACGCCTCAAGGCAGCCCAGGGAGCACTGGGCGATTGGCATGATTGCTGGCAATGGCTGGCTCAGGCCGAACAGCAGATGGACTTGCTGCCCTGTGTAGCCACTTGGCGTAAAACCATGCTCCAGTCCCAGGCCCGCGCCGACCAGGTGCTGGACAAGCTTCACGGCGCTTGCTTCAGGAACTGATCACTGTTGTGCGGCTTATCTGTCCGCTGCTTTGGCCGGAATAGTGGCTGTGCGGCTCTACGACGCTGGTTAAGATCCCTGAGTCTATTTTTTGCCCCCCCGAGGTTTTCATGCGTTTTTACGATTTGCTTGAGGCCGTACGCGGCCAACCCCAGGCGCTGACCATTCCGGCCGAGTGGGCTCAGGGGCGCGCCAGTTTTGGTGGCCTGGTGGTTGCCTTGCAGTACGAAGCGATGCGGGCAAAGGTCCCGCAGGACCGGCCGGTACGCTCCCTGGCGGTCACCTTTGTCGGTCCAGTGTCACCGGATGTACCGGTCAGTTTTGAAGTGGATGTGCTGCGCGAAGGCAAGGCTGTCAGCCAGGTGCTGGGACGCGCCGTGCAGGACGGCCAAGTGGTGACCTTGGTGCAGGGCAGTTTTGGCGCTTCCCGTGAGTCTGCGGTCAGTGTTGGCGCCCTACCGGCGCCTGAAATGAAGCATTGGGATGAGTGCCAGGAACTGCCCTACATCAAGGGCGTGACGCCGGAATTCATGCGTCATCTGGCAATGCGTTGGAGCATCGGCGGCATGCCCTTCACTGGCAACCGTTCCCGGGACATGGGGGGCTGGGTACGCCTGCGTGGGGATGTCAAGGAGGAACCAGTGACCGAGGCGCATATCCTGGCGCTGGTGGATGCCTGGCCGCCGGCCCTGTTGCCGCATTTGAACAAGCCTGCGGCGGGCAGCACCCTGACCTGGACCATCGAATTCGTCCAGCCGTTGTTGTCAGTCAGCACCCTGGACTGGTGCAAGTACCGGGTGGAAATCGAGCATGCCCGGGATGGTTACGGGCACGCCGCCGCAGCGTTGTGGAGTCCTGAGGGACAACTGATTGCCCTGAGCCGGCAGACGGTAACCATCTTCGCCTGAGCCTTCAGTGACGGTGGCGTTGCCGCCAGGCACGCCACCAGGCACCGCTGAGGACAAAGCGTGGAAAGGTCACGAACTGCTCCACCAGCAGGCGTTGTACCGCATCTTTGCGATCACTGAAGGGCTCGGAAGCTTGTGCCTCCAGGCTATGGCCGTGACGCTGCAAACCCAGGGCAGCCAGCACTCCGAGCACGCCAATGGCCAGGCTCAGGAAACTCAGCGAGAACACTCCCGAAGCAATCAACAGAAAACCGACGATAAACAGGGGGACGGCAATCAGGTGCAAAACCAGGTTGGTCGGATGCTGATGGTTTTGTGGGTAGACGCGCCATTGCCAGGCGGGGAGGTTGGGGTGACGTTTGCCCATGATGATCATCCTTAGTGCTTGAAAACTCATGAACCAAGAATAGGGCGCAGTCGGTTTGGCGGCGAATCAAGACTGGCTATCGGTTCGATAGCCAGTGGGTTGGGGGGCAAGTGGTTGCGATGGGGCGGTCGCTTATCCTGCCGGATCAGAGCTTCAACTGGCCGATGGCCTTGCTCAATTCGCCGGCCAGGGTCGCCAGTTCACTGCTGGTGGTGGCGGAAGCAACGGTCTGTTGCACGGTGTTTTCGGTGACATCGCGAATGCTGACCACCGCTCGGTTCATTTCTTCGGCCACCTGGCTCTGTTGTTCTGCGGCGACGGCGATCTGAGTGTTGCTTTCGCGCATCTGTGCCACCGCACCGGTAATTTCCGCCAGTGCCGCCCCGGCTTCCTGTGCCTGCTGCACGCAGTCGTCGGCCTTGAACGAGCTTTCCTGCATGAAGTCCACCGCATCGCGGGTGCCGGCTTGCAGGGCGGATACCATGCCGGTGATTTCGTCGGTGGAAGCCTGTACGCGCTTGGCCAGGTTGCGTACTTCATCTGCCACCACGGCAAAGCCGCGGCCCATTTCACCGGCTCGGGCGGCTTCGATGGCAGCGTTGAGCGCCAGCAGGTTGGTTTGTTCGGCGATGCTGTGGATGACGTTGACCACGCCGTTGATCTTCTGGCTGTCCTCGGCGAGTTTCTGAATCATCTCGGCGGTTTGCTGCACGCCACTGGACAGCCCGGCTATGGATTTTTGCACTCGGCCGACCACTTCATGGCCGGTGCCTGCCAGGGCGTCTGCGGTTTGCGACAGGTCCCGAGTGGCACCCGCATGCTGGGCAATGTGGTAGACGGTGGCGGACATCTCGTTGATGGCAGTGGCGGCCTGATCGGTTTCGCTCTGCTGGCCGAGCATGCCGTGGCGTACATCATTCATGCTCGAGGCCAGGCGCGCGGCGCCCTGATCCAACTGGCGAGCGGTATTGGCCACAGTATTCACCACCCGTTGATAACCGGCCTGCATGGCGTTGAAGGCGCTGGCCATCTGGCCCACTTCGTCCTTGCAGGACAGCGGTACGCGGGCAGACAGGTCGCCGGTCTTCTCAACATGCAGCATGACGTCCTTGAGGGTATTGAGCTGGCTGAGGAGAAAGCGAATCAGCAACTGCGAGGCGCAGAGCATGGCGAACATCAGGATGAATACGGCCACCGCATAGTTGGTGAAGCGGTCGCTGAAGACCTGGGCCAGGCTTGGAGCATGGGCCAGTACTGCGACCTGCTGGCCGTCGGCGCGATGGACGACTTCGGCGCCCAGCAACGGGTTGGCACCGAACAGTGGCATGTGGTTGATCTCGATCCAGCCGTTGGCGCCGTTCAGCTCGGGCAACGCCTGGTCGTTGAAACTGGGCGTCTGTCCCTGGGAGAAAGTCAGTAGGTGTTCATCGGTGGGCAGGGGCTGTCCTGCAGGCCAGGCATTGAGCAGCAGGGCCTGGCTATGGGCGGCGGCTTGGGCGGTCTGGCTACGTGCCTGCTGCTCCAGTTGCACGGCGTACAGCACCAATAACAAGGTGGTCACAAAGGCGACCGCATTGACCGCCCAGAATTTGTATTTCAACGAGATATTGCTAAGCCAGGCACCCATAGAAGGTCTTCTCTGATTGAGCGAAACAGTATTGGCAAGGTGCCAGTATTGTGCCGCCATGATCTCGGAAAAATCTTGATATGAGTCAAGCAATCTCTGGCAAGCGGAAGAAAGCTCTGGAGCAGGCGGTGCTGTGGTTGGCCAGGTCTGTCGGGGTCTCTTCCCGGTGCAGTGCCACTTCCCTCAATACTTCAGTCAGGTAGGCCGGTTCGTTACGGCCGTTCTTCGGTTTTGGGCGCAGGCTGCGCGGCAGCAGATAGGGGGCATCGCTTTCCAGCATCAGACGCCCGCGGGGGATGTTGCGCACCAGTGGGTGCAGGTGGGTGCCCCGGCGTTCGTCGCAGATCCAGCCGGTAATGCCGATGTGCAGGTCAAGATCAAGGTAACTGAACAGCGCCCGTTGTTCACCGGTGAAGCAATGCACCACGGCTGCTGGCAAACGGTCACGAAAGTCCCGCAGGATATCCAGCAGACGCTGATTGGCGTCGCGCTCGTGGAGGAACACCGGCAGTTGCAGCTCGGCCGCCAGGGCCAAGTGTTCTTCCAGGACTTTTTCCTGTTGTGGGCGGGGGGAGAAATCGCGATTGAAGTCCAGTCCGCATTCGCCCACTGCACGTACCCGTGGCTCGCTGAGCAGTGCACGCAGACGCCGGGAGCTGTCGGTATTCCAGTCACTGGCAGAGTGAGGGTGCAGGCCCGCGGTAGCGAACAGCCGCTGCCCGTTGCTGTCCAGTTGCTGGCACAGTTCCAGGGCCTGTTCGCTGCCTTCGACGCTGGTTCCGGTCAGGATTAATTGGCAGACCCCAGCCTCATAAGCACGATCGAGAACAGCTTGGTGTTTTTCGGCAAAACAGGGATTGGTCAGGTTGACGCCGATATCGATGAGTTGCATGGTGCTATCTCCGCCTGCGGCCGGAAAGCATATCAGAGCTGTAGATTTATAAGAAAAACCAAGAACTACAACGAGTTAACGCTGTCTTTTGCTGCCGGAAGAACGTGATGTCCAGGCTTTTTGCTGTCATTGCGCTTGTCTTTCGCACCCTGCCAGTGCTCATGGCGCTCTGTTTCTGTCGATCAATTCTTCAAAAAACGACGAAGGGTTGAACAGTATTCTTTGCGGAGAACGGATGACCCGACCCTCGATATTGCTCGCGCTGTGCCTGACGTTGTTGCTACCAATGCCGGCCGTGGCGCGCTTGGCCGGGCCGTCGGAAACCCAGACTGCGGGAAAGGTCCGCGACCTAGCGGAGATCCGCAGCAGTCGTGTGCTGCGAGTACTGGTCAATCAGAGCCGCAATAGTTCCGGTGAAGTCCAGGGCCAGGCCATTGGCGTCGAGTACCATCGTCTGCGCTCGTTCGAGCAGTATCTCAACGGCCATGCCCGTGACGGCCAGGAAATCAGCCTCAAGATAATCCCCAAAGCCAAGGATCAACTGCTGGGCGCCTTGCAGCGAGGAGAAGGGGACCTGGTAGCACCCGGGGAATTGTTGGAGGCCCAGCCAGGGCATGCGGTCAGTTCCAGCGATCCGATCGTCAGCAATGTTCCCTTACTGTTGGTGGGGATCAAGGGCGAGCGTCGTTATACGCGTATCGAACAGTTGTCCGGCAAGACCTTGACCCTGACCACCGGCAGCGCCGCCGGGGATGCCGTGAGTCAGATCAATCAGAAACTGGCACTGCATAAGCTGGCGCCGATCAAGGTCGAGTGGGTGGACCCCAGTCTGGCGGTGGAAGATGTGCTGGAAATGGTCCAGGGCGGGATCTTTCACCTGACCATCGTCGAGCAGCCGATTGCCGAGCGTTGGAGCAAGATCCTGCCCAAGTTGCGTTTTGACAAGCAATTGAAGATCAGTGAACCGGGAGAGGAGCATTGGTTTGTTCGGCGCGATGCCTCGATGTTGCGGGCAAGCATCGATCGTTTCCTCAAGACCTATAAAACCCCGGCGGACCAGGATGTAGCCTTCCTGCGCATCTACCGCCGCCAATACCAGGTGCATTACCCCCTGGCTCGTGCCGATCGACAGCGGTTGGAAAAGCTTCGGCCGGTGCTGCAGAAGCATGCAGGGGAGCAGGGTATGGACTGGCTGAATCTGGCGGCTCTGGCCTTCAAGGAGTCGGCGTTGCAGCCCAACGCCAGGAGCGGCAGCGGCCCAACCGGACTGATGCAGATCACCCCTTCGGCGGCGCAGCGGGTCGGGGTCAACAATATCCAGTCGCTGGACAACAATGTTCAGGCCGGGGCCAAGTACCTGGCGATGATCCGCCGCAAGTTCTTCGCCAGCCCCAAGCTCAACGAGCGTGAGCGTATGGCGTTCGTCCTGGCGGCCTACAATATGGGTCCGGAACGGGTACAGGGAATGCGCAGCGAGGCCCGGCGCCGCGGATTGAATCCCAATCAATGGTTCTTCCAGGTTGAGCGTATTGCCATGGAGCAGGTGGGCATGGGCGCGGTCAGCTATGTTAATAGCGTCAATAAATACTATCTGGCATTTGACCGCGAGCGAGACTCTCTGGAGCCTCAGGAACGAAAAGTTGTGTCTCGAAAATGATCGAAAAAACTGATTTTTATCTTGGGTTTTTTGCGCTTTTAACATGATAAAAACTGATTAATATGGCGACCAACTTCCCCACCTTACACAGGACTACAGAACATGAGCACACTGATCAAAAACCTACTGAGTACTCGCGCCGGTTACGGCTTGACCGTTTTACGGATCTTCGTCGGCATCATCTTTGCGGCCCACGGTTCGCAGAAACTCTTTGGTTGGTTCGGGGGTGGTGGTCTGGCGGGAACGGCTCAGTGGATGGAAAGCATAGGCCTGGCTCCTGGCTATCTGATGGCGTTGTTGGCAGGTGGTACCGAGTTCTTCGCTGGCTTGGCGCTGGTGATTGGTCTGCTTGCGCGTCCGGCAGCCTTGGGCTTGTCCTTCACCTTGCTGGTGGCGATCTTCTCGGTGCATATCGGCAACGGTTTGTTCATGGCCAATAACGGTTATGAGTTCGCCCTGGCTCTACTGGGCGGTACTGTCGCGGTCCTGTTCGAAGGGGCTGGCAAGTTGTCTGTGGATGCAGCAATAACCAAGTGACCTGATGGGCTTGATTCATCTGCCAAGGCGGTCTCCGGAGGCTCTGGATCAACTGCCAGGAAAATTTTCAAGGCCTGCCAATGCAGGCCTTTTTCGTTGCTGGGAAATCTTGACACTGACCTGTCGGCTTCTCTAGGATGCTGCCTATGCGCCGATTTAAACAGCTACTTGCGGGGCGCCAAGTGAGTCGAAAGATCACTGATAGAAGCTATAGTCTGGCTTCGAAATACCGCTAAAGCGCTGGTTCGGTGTTGCCTCTCACCTGCCCGGCAGAAACTTGAGGCAGAGACACAATACGATGAATGCACCACGCCCCCTTGTACGTCTTGCGCCGATCACGGCGAGTCTTTCCCAGCGCAACCCGAAAATCCTTCTTGGCGGCAAACACCAACCTACGTTGTTGCGTTATCTCGACGGCTGGCCACGGCGTTCCCCGGGCCCGTCTGCCTTTTTGATTCAGTTTGTCGAAGAGGGCGAGTCATTGGCGCGTTTTGCCAGCGACAGCTTTGATCTGGCGGTCATTCCGGCCCCCAGTGCAGCGGATGCCGCTGAAGTCATCAAGCAACTGACCCGTGTCGCCCGTCAAGGGCTGATCATTCGCCGCTAGTTGCAGAGCGGTTCCGACGGCGCTGTACAGTCTGCTGCTGAACTGCGCCGTATTCAGATCGTGACTCCACCTACACAGGCACTGATTGGGAAGTTCCCAGTTGCAGCTACGGCCGGTTATTAATGAAGCGACAACGGTTTGGTGTTCAAACTACGGCGTTACGTTTTGCCAGGTCGGCCAGCGCCACGAGGTTGGAAATGTTGAAGCGCTTGAGCAAGCGAACCTTGTAGGTACTGACGGTCTTGTGGCTGATCAACAGAGCGTCGGCAATCTGCTGGTTGTTGAGGCCGGTGGCCAGTAGCTTCAGTACCGTGATCTCGCGATCGGTCAGGCGCGAGATCAACACGCTTTCCTGGCTGGCGGCATTGGTGTTCTGCTGCAGGATATTGATGGTGTCTTCCGGAAAGTAGCTGTACCCGGACAGAATGGCTTTAACTGCATTGGCCAGTTCGTGAAGGTTTTCGGTCTTGCACAGAAAACCCGCTGCTCCAGCTTGCAGGCAGCGCAGGGCGAAGTTCTTCGAATCACTGGAAGTCAGGACCAGGGTTTTTACAAGCAGGTCCGCGGACTTGATATGGGCGATGACCGAAAAACCGTCCAGGTTGGGTATACCCAGGTCGAGGATCAACAGGTCCGGCATGTGCTTTCGCACCAGTTGCACTGCGTCCGCACCGTTGTCGGCTTCGGCGACGATGGTGTGATGGTGGGGTTCCAGCACCGACCTGATGGCCAGTCGAATCAGAGGGTGGTCATCGACGATAATGATGTTGCCCATTTAGTGCGTTCCCTTTGTTTTTAGAGGTGTTGGTCAGTGTTGGCGGGTGCTTTGGATAAGTAGGTTTCACGTTGTACTGTGCGCTGGGTGCAAACACTGATGCTTGAAGTGTGTCTTGTGCCGTAAGCCCCAGCTGTTTGGCCCTATGATTGGCTGACCTCTCTGAAATCTAAATCGGACAAATCTGATAGTGCTGCCGGGCTGGTTGAGGGGGGCGCAACAGCCTCCCACGACAGGCCGAGTGCATTGGTTCATTCAAATAACAGAACAGCATGTACAAGGCTGGAAGGTGACAAGCCAATTGAGTACCAAGCTCATCACACAGGATGGTTACGACGCTCTGAAGCAGGAGTTGGATTATCTGTGGCGGCAGAAACGCCCGGATATCACCCAGAAGGTCACTTGGGCCGCTTCACTGGGTGACCGCAGTGAGAACGCGGACTATCAGTACAACAAAAAACTCTTGCGGGAGATTGATCGCCGGGTGCGTTACATACGCAAGCGGCTGGAAGACATGAAGGTGGTTTCCTACGCGCCAGAGCAAGAGGGGCGGGTGTTCTTTGGTGCCTGGGTGGAAGTGGAAAACGAGGCTGAGGAGATCAAGCGCTTTCGTATCGTCGGATACGACGAGATTTATCTGCGCAAGGACTACATTTCCATCGACTCGCCAATGGCCAGGGCGCTGTTGAAGAAGGAAGTGGGTGATGAGGCCATCGTCCATACCCCGGCAGGCGAGACCTGCTGGTGGATCAATCAGATCGACTATGTGAAGTAGGCTCGCCAGCCTGTACTGGCGAGCTGTTGCTCTTCATCCTTCGCGCAGGACGCTCAATGGGCTGGCGTTCAACGCCCGGCGGGTACCAAAAACGCCGGCCCCGCCCACCAGCAGGGCACCGATCAGCGGCAGCAGCAACAGCCAGGGATGTGGGTGCCAGGGCAGGTCGAAGGCGAACCGGTAAAGCACCAGGCTGACCAATTCGCTACCCAGGGCCGCCAGCAGGCCGCTGACTGCACCTAGAAGACCGAATTCGATCCGCCGTGCCTTGACCAGCAACCGCCTCTCGGCACCGAGGGCGCGTAACAGCGCACCTTGGCGAATGCGCTCGTCCAATGTGGCCTGCAGGCCGGAAAACAGCACTGCCATTCCCGCCGCCAGGACAAACAGCAATACATACTCCACCGCCAGAGTGACCTGGGCCAGGATGCTACGCAGTTGCTCCAGCAAGGCCTCCACTTGAAGAATGGTCACCGCTGGAAAGGCCCTGGATAGCTCGATGACCTGCTGGTCGTGTCCCGGACTTAGATAAAAGCTGGTCAGATAGGTGGCAGGCAGGTCTTTCAGGGTGCCTGGCTGGAAGATCATGAAGAAGTTCGGTTGGAAGTTGTCCCAGTTGATGCTGCGCAGGCTGGTAACCCGGGCTTCCCGATTAACGCCCGCGACGGTGAAGGTCAGTTGGTCTCCCAGTTTCAGTTTCAGGCTTTGTGCAACCTTGGCCTCTACCGATACGCCGGGCACATCACCGGCGGGCTGCGCTGACCACCAGTCGCCTTCGGTGATGCGGTTGCCGGCCGGCAGGTCGGCGGCCCAGGTCAGGCTCAGGTCGCGCTGTACCGCACGGTCGCCACTGGAGTCCTTACTGACAATCTCCCTTACAGGCTCACCGTTGATGCTCACCAGGCGTCCTGGAACTACCGGATACAGCGGCGCTGAAGGGGCAGAAAGTTGTACCAGGCGTTCGCTAAAAGCCTGTTTTTCGGCGGGAAGGATATTCAGTGCAAAGTAATTGGGGGCATTCTTCGGCAACTGGTTCTGCCAGGTATCCAGCAGTTCGCCCCGCAGCAGGGCGATCAGTGCCATGGACAGCAGAATCAGTCCAAAGGCCAGGGACTGTCCGGCCGCCGCCAAGGGATGCCGCAGCAACTGGCCAAGCCCCAGTCGCCAGGGCAGGGAAGAACGGGCCAGCAGGCGCCGCAGGCTTTGCAGCACCAAAAGCAGTAACCCGCCCAGTACCAGCGCCGCTATCAGGCCGCCGCCGAGCAGGGCAAAGGTCAGGATCAGATCCAGGCTCAGGCGCCACATGATCAGGCCCAGGGCAAAAAGCGCGGTGCCGTAGATCATCCAGGTACTGGAAGGAATGGGCAGCAGGTCACGGCGTAACACTCGAAGTGGCGGGACCCGCCCCAAGGCGGCCAGAGGGGGTAGGGCAAACCCTGCCAGGGCTACCAGCCCGGTGCCGATGCCGGCAATGGCTGGGAACAGGCCTCCTGGAGGCACATCGCTGGGCAGCAGGTCATGCAGCAGATAGAACAGGCCAAGTTGGGCCAACCACCCCAGCAGTGCGCCGCAGAGGCTGGCCAGGAGCCCCAGAAGTCCCAATTGCACGCTGAACAGCAGCATGGTTTCCCGCCGCGATAGGCCGAGGCAGCGTAGCAATGCGCTGGCATCGAAGCGCCGGGCTGCGAAACGATTGGCCGATAGGGCGACGGCGACCCCGGATAGCAACACGGCCACCAGACTAGCCATGTTCAGGTAACGCTCAGCCTTGCCCAAGGCCCCCCCAATCTGCTGGTTGCCATCGCGGGCATCCTGTAGTCGCTGGTTGGCCGCCAGGCCCGGCTTGATCAGTTGGCGATAGCTCTCAAGAGCCGGCGCCGGGCCGCGCCAGAGCTCCTTGTAGCTGACCCGGCTGCCCGGCTGAACGACGCCAGTGGCTTGCAGGTCATCCAGGCTGATCAGCACTCTAGGCGTCAGGCTATAGAAGTTGCCGGCTCGGTCGGGCTCATAGGTCAGGACCCGCGCCAGGCGCAGGGGCTGCGTACCGACGTCGATGCTGTCGCCGATCTTCAGATTCAGCGCGGTCAGCAGGCGTGATTCGACCCAGGCTTCGCCGGCCTTTGGACCTCCACCGGGCTCTTCAACGCCGTAGGGCGCTGGCGCACTCTTGAGCTGGCCGCGTAGTGGGTAGGCACTGTCCACTGCCTTGATACTCGACAGTTGAATACCATTGTCGGTGGCGATAACGCTGGAGAATTCGACGATGCGCGCATGATCGAGTCCCAGTGCCCGCCCGCTGTCGGTCTGTTCCGGGCGTGCCGGCGAGCTGCCCTCCAGAAGCAGGTCAGCCCCGAGGAATTCAGTAGCCCGCAGCAGCATGGCTCCGTTCAGGCGGGCACCGAAATAACCAATGGCGGTGCTTGCCGCCACAGCCACCAGCATGGCAAAGAACAGCACCCTTAACTCCCCGGCGCGGGCATCGCGCAACAGCTGACGCAGGGCGAGGCTGAACAGGCGCAACAGCGGCAGACGTGCCATCAAGGCTCCAGAGGGGCGACCAGCAAGCCCGCTTCAAGACGGATCAAGCGCCGGCAACGATGGGCCAGGCGTTCATCATGGGTCACCAGCACCAGGGTCGTGCCGCTCTCCTTGTTGAGCTCGAACAGCAGGTCGCTGATGCGTTCACCGGTGTGGCTGTCGAGGTTGCCGGTAGGTTCGTCGGCAAACAGCACGTCGGGTTCGGCGGCAAAGGCCCGGGCGATGGCCACTCGTTGTTGCTCACCGCCGGAAAGCTGGCGGGGCGAGTGGCTCAGGCGCTGGCCGAGGCCGACCCGTCGCAGCAGCTCGGTGGCGCGCTCACGGGCGTCGCGGCGGCCATCCAGCTCCAGAGGGAGCATGACGTTTTCCAGGGCGTTGAGGCTGTCGAGCAACTGGAAGGATTGAAACACGAACCCAACGTGCTCGGCCCTGACCCGTGCCCGCTGATCTTCATCCAGGCGACTCAAGGCTTGGCCGGCGAGGGTGACCTCACCACTACTGGGCAGGTCGAGTCCCGCCAGCAAACCGAGCAGTGTGGATTTTCCAGACCCTGAGGCGCCGACTATGGCCAGACTGTCGCCCTGGTTCAGCTCCAGACTGAGTTCATGAAGGATGGTCAGTTCACCTTCCGCGCTGGGAACCACTTTGCTAAGGTTCCGCGCAGTGAGAATGCTTGCGCCCATGGAGAATCCGATGCGTGTATGGTTTTTGAGTGCCGGCCTGGCCTTGATGTGCATGGCCCAGAACGCAGCGGCGGGTACGGTCCTGATCGTGGGCGATAGTATCAGTGCGGCTTTCGGCCTGGATACCCGCGAAGGGTGGGTGGCTCTGTTGGATAAGCGGCTCAAGGACCAGGGTTTCACCGACAAAGTGGTCAACGCCTCGGTCAGTGGCGACACCAGTGCCGGTGGCCTGGCGCGGCTGCCGGCGCTGCTTGCAGAGCATAAGCCTGAGGTGGTGATCCTCGAGTTGGGCGGCAACGATGGCCTGCGCGGTCAGCCGCCTCAGCAATTGCAACAAAATCTTGCGTCGATGATCGACAGTGCCCAGGCCGGTGGAGCCAAGGTGCTGCTGTTGGGCATGCAATTGCCGCCCAACTATGGTGTGCGCTACACACAGGCGTTCGCTCAGGTTTATAGCCAGTTGGCCAGTGACAAGAAGGTGGCGCTGGTGCCGTTTTTTCTTGATGGGGTCGGTGGTCATCCCGAGCTGATGCAGGCAGACGGTCTGCACCCTGCAGCAGCGGCTCAGGACAAGTTGCTGGAAAATGTCTGGCCGACGCTAAAACCGCTGCTTTGACGCTTTTCTAGCGGCAGTGTTTCGGCTAATGTGGCGCCCCCGATTTGGAGCCCCCGATGCCGCGTCCCGCCTGGTCCCTGTTTGCCTATCAACTGATCGAGCCTGATGAACAGCTTGACCTGTTCGCCTGCCAGGAAGTTCGAGTGCATCTGGTGACGCGTCAGCTGGAGTTGGGCGGTTCCGCCGACCGGACGTTGTGCGGCACTTTGTTGCCCGCGCAGCCGCGCTGGTCGAGTGTGGATCGGACGATTTTCCAGGATCAGCGACTCTGCCCTTTGTGTCGGGCAATCCTGGAGTCGCAAAAGCGTGGCACCCCGCCGATCTGGCCTGAGTTGCGCTTCGAGCTGTAGGCGGTCGATAGCGGACCGTTTCGACAGGGATTTCATGTGTCTGTGCTTGTGTCTCCCGCTTGGCTCCCGCAGCCAGAGGGCGGGGTGTACAATCGCGTTTCTATCACTCGTTGTTCATGCGAAGGATTATCCGGATGTTGCCGCGCCTCCCCGCCGTCACCCGCTGCCTGACACTTGCCGCATTGTGTGTGGTCGGTCCCGTTGCAGCATTGGAATTGCCTCTACCACCGCCCGGTGAAGACATCGTCGGCCAGGTGCAGGTGATCAAGGCCAAGTACGAAGACACCTTCGCCGACCTGGGTACTGCTTATGACCTGGGGTATCTGGAGATGGTGGCGGCCAACCCGGGAGTCGACCCCTGGTTGCCCGGTGCGGGCACCGAGGTCATCCTGCCCACCCGTTTCATCCTGCCCCCCGGGCCCCGTGAGGGCATTGTGATCAACCTGGCGGAGTATCGTCTTTACTACTTCCCCAAGGGGCGGAATGTGGTTTACACCTTCCCGTTGGGCATTGGACGTGAGGGCTGGGGCTCGCCGATCGCGCATACCAGCATTACTGCGAAAACCCCGAATCCAACCTGGACTCCGCCGGCGTCAATCCGAGCCGAACATGCTGCGGACGGTGATCCGCTGCCGAGCGTCGTGCCGGCAGGGCCGGACAACCCGCTCGGGCCGTTCAAGTTCACCCTGGGTACGCCCGGTTACCTGATCCACGGTTCGAACAAGAAGTTCGGCATCGGCATGCGCACCAGCCATGGCTGTTTCCGCATGCTCAACAACAACGTGCTGGAAATGGCCGGCATGGTTCCGGTAGGAACTTCCGTGCGTATCATCAACGATCCGTACAAGTTCGGTATCAGCGATGGCAAAGTCTATCTGGAGGCGCATACACCTTTGGATGACAAGGGTAATCCTTCAGTGGTCGACAAGCACACTGCGGTGATCAATGCCTTGCTCAAGCGCGAAGATCTGGCCAACAACCTGCGCATGAACTGGGATGTGGTCAGGGATGTAGTGGCGGCCGAAGATGGCTTGCCAGTGGAGATCGCAATACCGACCACGGCGCCTGCAACATCGTTGTCCAGCGCTCCGTTCGATCTGCAGCAGTAAGGGATAGAACAACAACCCGTCGATACCTGCCGGTATCGACGGGTTTTTTATTGCCTGTGGAAAATCCCAGGCAATAAAAAAGCCGATCCAAAAAATGGATCGGCTTGATAACAATCCCGAGGGACTATTACTTGCGGCTAGCTTTTTCCAGCATACGCAGAGCGCGCTCGTTAGCTTCGTCAGCAGTCTGTTGTGCTTTTTGAGCAGCAGCCAGAGCTTCATCAGCTTTACGATAGGCTTCGTCTGCACGAGCCTGAGCACGAGCTGCTGCGTCTTCAGTAGCAGTCAGACGAGCTTCGGTTTCTTTGGATACGCTGCTGCAACCGGTAGCCAGAACTGCGGCCAGAGCCAGAGCAGAGAATTTCAGAACGTTGTTCATCGTGTTCCCCTTCAAGGACTTTCTATTAGTAGCTATCACCTCAGAGTGAGGAAATAGCCGGCGTACATACTACCCATTACTTGTAGTAAGTAAACTGACGTAGCGCAAGAAGCAAAAAAAATTCTAGGCGGTGATTCTTTTTCGAGCAACTTTTGAAGCGGTTGTATAAAAAATATTCAGCGGCAAGGCTCTGTCAGAGGGGGCTGGTTGTTTGCCAGCATTGGTCTTGGACTTTTCCATGCGCTGTTTCGGAGTCTAGGCTAAAGTCGGTCTATATTGTGTCGATGGCACTTTTCTTCAGAATCTGCCTAGCCTTGACCTATCTTTGTCCATCTTGCCGGTGACTTTAAGAGGCGGCGCTCGTCTTAAGTTTCAGCATCCGGCGATGTATAGCCTCAACGCATTTTTGCACTGGGCCTGACGGTGGTTTCTGCAAGGCTTGCTGAGGGCATTTTGCGCTGATCTGTGACGAGCATGGCTTGAGCATTTATGCCAAGGGCGCCTACTATTTTGTAACGTGCTCGTGATGTAAGAGCGATGCCTTCTTCGCGGCGTCCGACAGGCACGAGGTGGCGTAAGTTGTTCCTTCGCCGGAAAAACATCGGTAAGGTAGGGGTCAGCATTCCAGACCCGCAAGGAGTAGTGATGAGCGAGGCGTTGTCCATCCACCATGACCAGGCTGGTCATCAGTTCGAGACCAATGTGGACGGTCATCGTGCCTACCTGACCTATATGGACCTGGGTAAGCAAACCCTGGATATCTACCGCACCTTCGTGCCCAACGCATTGCGTGGGCGCGGCATTGCCGCGGCACTGACTGAGCAGGCGCTGGAGTATGCCGAGCGTATGGGCTACACAGTGATTCCATCCTGCTCTTATGTAGAACGCTACATGGAACGCCATCAGCGTCACGCCGCAAAGCTCTGATCGGGGCCGACCATGAAAAACGCCGGGCTTGGCCCGGCGTTTTTGTATCTGGCGAAAAGGATCAGCTGCGATCGCGTTTTGGCAGTACGTCCTTGAGCTTGGCGTGCATGCTGCGCAGGGTTTTCTCGGTGCTTTCCCAGTCGATGCAGGCGTCGGTAATCGATACGCCGTACTGCAGGTCCGACAGGTCCTTGGGAATCGCCTGGCAACCCCAGTTCAGATGACTTTCCACCATCAGGCCGATGATCGACTGGTTGCCTTCCAAGATCTGGTTGGCGACGTTCTCCATTACCAGAGGTTGCAGCGCCGGATCCTTGTTGGAGTTGGCATGGCTGCAGTCGATCATGATGTTCGGCTTGATCTTGGCCTTGCTCAGGGCTTGCTCGCAGACAGCGACACTCACCGAGTCATAGTTCGGCTTGCCATTGCCGCCACGCAGCACCACGTGGCCGTAGGCATTGCCTTTGGTGGTGACGATCGATACGCCGCCTTGTGGGTTGATCCCCAGGAAACGATGCGGGCTGGATACCGATTGCAGCGCGTTGATCGCCACGGTGAGGCCACCGTCGGTGCCATTCTTGAAGCCCACGGCCGACGACAGGCCGGAAGCCATTTCCCGGTGGGTCTGGGATTCGGTGGTGCGGGCACCGATGGCCGACCAACTGATCAGGTCCTGCAGATATTGCGGGGAGATCGGGTCAAGGGCTTCAGTGGCGGTAGGCAGGCCCATTTCAGCCAGGTCCAGCAACAGTTGCCGCCCGATATGCAAACCGTCCTGAATCTTGAACGAGTCATCCAGGTAAGGGTCGTTGATCAGGCCTTTCCAGCCGACAGTAGTACGGGGTTTCTCGAAGTACACCCGCATTACCAGATAGAGAGTGTCGGAGACTTCCGCTGCTAAGGCCTTGAGACGTTCGGCGTACTCGTGTGCTGCCTTGATGTCGTGGATTGAGCAGGGCCCAATGACGATGAACAGACGGTGATCAGTGCCGTCGAGGATGTTGCGAATCACTTCGCGACCCTTGGTCACTGTGCGCAAGGCGGTGTCGCTCAGCGGGATGTCTCGTTTGAGTTGATCAGGGGTGATCAGGGTCTCGTTGGAGGCGACGTTAAGGTCGTTGATCGGTAAATCAGCCATCGTGTTACTCGTCAGGTCACGGGTGCCGGCCGCCAGCGATCCCCGCGCGGCGGAGCACAGCGGATTTGGGCGCGTCGGGGAGCGGAACCTTAGCGCGTTACCCGGTGACTCTACAATGGGCAGGCGGCGGTTTTATTGGGCTAAGGCTGTACAAAAGCCTGGTGCACGCGGTCCTCGGAATAGTCCTCTGCGTGCTGCTCGACCCAATTCAGAGCCAGGGCCTCGATGCATTGTTGTTCGCTCTGAGGTTCATGCAGGCGGCAGTATCGGGCGATCTGGCACACCTGTTCGCCCATGCGGGCGCCGAACAGCGTTTGTTCATCGACGAAAGCGATGCCCACCAGGTAGCCGCGCTTGCGCTTCAGGCACCAGGCGACATAGCCGTTGTAGCGCGCATTTTCCCCCAGCGTCGGCATATACACTTCAAGTGCGGTGCCGTGGCGCCAGGCACGGTGGTAATTGCACGCCATGCCACCGAGGCTGATAGTGTGCAAACGCTGACGGGAAATGCAGGCGTATTTACGCAGGGTCAGCTCAACCGGAACATCATCAGGATGAGGCAAAAAACGTCCCATGACCGCAGACTCCGAGTGTCGTCCAATTGACATTGTTTCCCCCAGTATAGTGGTCGAATTGGAACTGACAGACTTCGATATCGACCAGCAATTGCTGGGTCTGGACGGCGTTTCTCTGGTGCTTTTCACCAGCGTCGGCTGCTCCAGTTGCCGTTGGGCGCGGGCGCAACTGCCGGGGCTGGGCTTGCCGGTCGATCGGTTGTGCTGGGTCGATGCCGCTGACAGCGGAGGCGCGGTGGAGCGCTATCAGGTGTTTCACCTGCCGGCCCTGTTCGTGGTGAGCGACGGTGAGTTTTATGGGGCGTTGCAGTCGCGGCTGACGTACAAGGAGCTCTCTGAGGGCCTGCGTCAGGCGCTTAATCGAATACCAGAGGAGTTGCCTTGATGGATGCAGGTCGTAAACCGCGTGTGGGCATTATCGGGACCGGAGCGATCGGAGGTTTTTACGGGGTGATGCTGGCACGCGCCGGTTTCGACGTGCACTTTCTATTACGCAGCGAGTTCTCGACGGTGGTGGAGCAGGGGCTGCAGGTCAACAGCGCTCA
Source organism: Pseudomonas sp. E1BtOHC1 (assembly GCF_058744285.1). Classification (NCBI taxonomy): domain Bacteria; kingdom Pseudomonadati; phylum Pseudomonadota; class Gammaproteobacteria; order Pseudomonadales; family Pseudomonadaceae; genus Pseudomonas; species Pseudomonas sp. E1BtOHC1. The sequence continues at coordinate 5,865,613 of NZ_CP196023.1, read as the reverse complement.
GCACGGGGCGTTGAGCCTGAAACCGGTTCAGGCGTACGCCAGCGCTGAGGAGATGCCGCCTTGTGATTGGCTGCTGGTGGGGGCCAAGACCACCAGCAATGTCCAGTTGGCGCCGGCGATCATTCAAGCGGCGGCGCCTGATGCCAAGGTTCTGTTACTGCAGAATGGCCTGGACGTTGAAGATGGCCTGCGCGCCGTGCTTCCTGAGTCGCTGCATCTATTGGGTGGCTTGTGCTTTATCTGTGTTCATCGGGCGGGTCCCGGCCAGATTGAGCACCAGGCTCTCGGTGCGGTCAATTTGGGCTACCACAGTGGTCCGGCAAGCGCTGATCCGGCGTTGAGCCAGACTATTGTCGAAGAAGGGGCGGCGTTGTTTCGTGCAGCCGGGCTTGATTCCCAGGCCATGGGCAACCTGCATCAGGCGCGTTGGCAGAAGCTGGTGTGGAATGTGCCTTACAACGGTCTGTCGGTGCTGCTCAAGGCCAGTACTACGCCGCTGATGGCCGATCCGGACAGTCGCGAGTTGATTCAGGACCTCATGCAGGAAGTGCTGCAGGGGGCTGCGGCTTGTGGCCATGTCATTCCAGATGCCTACGCTCAGCAACTGTTCAAGTCCACCGAGCACATGCCCGATTACTGGCCGAGCATGTACCATGATTTCCTGCACCAGCGCCCTCTGGAGTTGGCAGCCATTTATGCCGCACCTTTGGCGGCAGCCAGGGCCGCTGGCTGTGAGCTGCCGAAAATCCAGGCGTTGTACCAGGCCTTGAGTTTCATCGATCGGCATCACGCTTGAGCGGATTACCTGAAGGGGACGGAATATGGCAAAGGGCCTGGATGGCAAGCTGGTGGTGGCGATTTCGTCACGGGCGCTATTCGATCTGAGCGACAGTCATAAGGTCTATCTGGCCCAGGGTGTCGAGGCTTACAGGCAGTACCAGATCGAACACGAGGAGGAGATCCTCGAGCCGGGCGATGCCTTCCCCCTGGTGAAGAAGCTGCTCAGTTTCAATGCCAGTCTGGGGCGTGCGCGGGTCGAGGTGGTGCTGGTTTCACGCAACAGTGCCGACACCGGTCTACGGGTGTTCAACTCGATCCAGCATTACGGTCTGGGTATTTCTCGTGCGGCGTTCGTCGGCGGTCGCAGTCCCTATCCTTATCTGGCGGCCTTTGGCAGCGATCTGTTTCTCTCTACCCATGCCGACGACGTACGCAGTGCTCTGGAGGCTGGGTTTGCTGCCGCGACCATCCTCTCCGGCGGTGCTCGGCGTGCCGCCAATGGCGAGTTGCGCATCGCCTTCGACGGTGACGCTGTGCTGTTTTCCGATGATTCGGAGCGGGTCTATCAAGCCGGTGGCCTGGAGGCCTTTCAGGCCAGTGAGCAGCAATCGGCCCGGGAACCATTGCCGGGCGGCCCGTTCAAGGGATTTCTAGCGGCACTCAATCTGCTTCAGGGCGAGTTTCCCAACGATGCCTGCCCGATTCGCACAGCCTTGGTCACTGCGCGTTCGGCGCCGGCCCATGAGCGGGTGATCCGCACTTTGCGCGAGTGGGACATTCGTCTGGACGAGTCCTTGTTCCTGGGCGGCCTGGAGAAAGCCGCCTTTCTTGAAGCCTTTGCCGCCGATGTTTTTTTCGACGACCAGGCGGGGCACTGCGAGTTGGCCCGCGAAGTGGTTGCCACCGGTCACGTGCCCCACGGCATCAGCAACGAAGCCAGGGATTGAGCCCTAAAATCCCCGGTTTTGCGTCGAACCTCCCACAGTTCCAGGCACTGCTAAGCTGAATCAATCTCCGCCATCTTGGCAGTTGAGGAGGTCATATGATTCGTTCGATGCTGTATGCCACCGACCTCGGTCTGTATGCGCCCTTTGTCATGCAGCATGCCCTGGAGCTGGCTCGAACGTTCAATGCCGACTTACATGTAGTGCACGCAGTGGAACCCATGGGGCTATTTGCCGAATCGGTGTTGCAGAGCTATCTGGATGAGCAGTCCTTGAACGAGTTTCACCGCCAGGGCTTGAGCACGGTAATGGCCAATATCGAGCAGCGGGTGCTGGACAGTTTTCGCGAGGAGTTGGGGGAGGGCATGCAGGACCTGACCTTGATCCAGTCGGTGCGAGTGCTTCAAGGGGACCCATCCCAGGTGATTCTGGATCAGGCGGCGAAACTCTCGGTGGATTTGCTGATCGTAGGAAGTCACAGCCACGGGGGCGGTGCGCAAACCCCTTTGGGGCGTACGGCAGCACGGGTTTTGCAACTGGCCAAAGTGCCGGTTTATCTGGTGCCTCTGGTGCAGCGTCGGCGTCAGGGGGATGTCTGAGGGCGGAATGGAAAATTCTGAATAAAAGTTCTAGATTTATTCTCCTGACCATTAATATAGTTATATACCGTCGCTGATACCCGTGGCGTCTACCTGCTTTGAGGGATTCATATGAAGCTTCAACAATTGCGCTACATCTGGGAAGTGGCGCACCACGACCTCAACGTCTCCGCTACCGCCCAAAGCCTTTACACCTCACAACCGGGTATCAGCAAGCAGATCCGTCTGCTCGAAGACGAGCTTGGGGTTGAGGTCTTCGCTCGCAGCGGCAAGCATCTGACCCGCGTGACCCCGGCCGGTGAGCGGATCATCACCACCGCCGGCGAGATCCTGCGCAAGGTCGAAAGCATCAAGCAGATCGCCCAGGAGTTCTCCAACGAGAAGAAGGGCACCCTGTCCATCGCTACCACCCACACCCAGGCACGTTACGCCCTGCCGCCAGTGATCAGCAGCTTCATCAAGCAATACCCCGATGTGGCGCTGCACATGCACCAGGGCTCGCCGATGCAGATCGCTGAAATGGCCGCTGACGGCACCGTGGATTTTGCCATCGCCACCGAGGCTCTGGAGCTGTTCGGTGATCTGGTGATGATGCCGTGCTATCGCTGGAACCGTTGCGTGGTCGTGCCTCAGGGCCACCCACTGACCAAGCTGCCGAAGCTGACCCTGGAAACACTGGCCGAATACCCCATCGTTACCTACGTGTTTGGTTTCACCGGCCGCTCCAAGCTCGATGAAGCCTTCAGCCATCGTGGCCTGACGCCAAAAGTGGTGTTCACCGCCGCTGACGCCGACGTGATCAAGACCTATGTGCGCCTGGGGCTGGGGGTGGGTATCGTCGCCAAGATGGCGGTCGATACCAAGCTCGACAATGACCTGGTGGTACTGGACGCCAGCGAGCTGTTCGAGTCGAGCATCACCAAGATCGGTTTCCGTCGCGGTACATTCCTGCGCGGCTTCATGTGCGACTTCATCGAGAAGTTCGCCCCGCACCTGACGCGCGAAGTCATGGCCAAGGCGATTCAATGCCATAACAAGCAGGAACTGGAAGAACTGTTCGACGGCGTCGAACTGCCGGTTCACTGATTTCAGCTAGCGGACCTCGGTGACAGTGAACTGTTGCCGAGCGCCCGCCACCACGATCTCCACCTCGTCGCCCTCGAACTTGCCCATCAGGCTCTTGCCCAGCGGTGACCGCGGGGTGATGACGGTCACCAGCTGACCCACCACATAGACTTTCAGGCCAGCCCCATCGGGGCCGAGAAACAGCCATTGTTCGTGGCCGTTTTCATCCTCTAGTCCCAGCAACGCACCGACCTGAATCCCGGCCTGTGGGTCGTAGGATCGCAGAGTCAGGTTCTGCCAGAGATTCAATGCCTGACGGATTTCCTCGACCCGCCGAGCCTGGCCGGCCGCCAGGTAGGAGGCTTCCAGTCCCAGGGTGTCGTACTTGTTCTCGGCGATATTCTCTTCGTGAGTGGCGGTTTCGTAGGCGGTTTGCGCAGCGCGCACCGCGACCTCCAGATCCTCTCGGAGCTGTTGCAGAATCAATTGGCAGACAGACTGTTTATTCATGATCAATTACAGAACTGCAGGACGTTGGCCCGGCTCTTTTCGCTGGGGGCAGTCTGGTCCTGTTGCAACCAGAACTGGCATTTGGGATTGGACAGGTTGCGCGGGTTGCTACGAGCGTTATCCAGGGATTGCAACTCTTCGTTCTTGCGCAGGTTTTCCTGATACTGCTCGAACAGCCGATTGGGCGGCTCCGGCGCAACCACCGGCGGCTTCGCCAATTGCTGCACGGCTTGCGCTACAGGGGCCAGTTGCTGGCTGAAGAGAAAGTGCGAGGCCAGCCAGCAGGTCAGGGCAATCGCCAGAAAACCCAGCCACAGGCCCAGGGCAATGCTGCCGCTGAGCGCCAGGGCATTGAAGCTGATGCGCAAGGAGCGACGAGCGGGCGGGCGATAGGACATGGTTGCCTCCTGGCGGGCGATAGTGGGCGAGGGCTGATTGTCGCATGAAGATTAATCGAGGTTGGCTCTTCTGCGCAGGGGCATTTATGCGGACAATCGGCGCCTTTGCCAATCGGGGACTGGAATGAAAGCCTCCTGGGATATTTTTTGCAGCGTGGTCGACAACTACGGCGACATCGGCGTGACCTGGCGCCTGGCCCGACAGTTGGTGGCCGAGCATCAATGCACGGTGCGTTTGTGGGTCGATGATCTGCGGGCCTTTGAAAAGATCTGTCCAGAGATCGACTCCCAGCGACACAGCCAAATTCAGGATGGGGTCGAGGTACGACACTGGCCGGCCCAGTGGCAACCTGAAGCTGCAGCCGATGTGGTGATCGCCGCGTTTGCCTGTCAGTTGCCCCATGCCTATATGGAGGCGATGGCCGAGCGCCAGCGTGCGCCCTTGTGGCTGAACCTGGATTACCTGAGCGCCGAGGACTGGGTCAGTGGCTGCCACGGCTTGCCGTCAGTGAAGTTTCGTGGCGTACAGAAGTACTTCTTCTTTCCCGGGTTCCAGGCCGGCACGGGTGGTTTGCTGCGCGAAGCCGGATTGCTGGAGCGGCGTCGGGCTTTCCAGCGGGATCGTCAGGCCAAGCTGGATTTTCTCCAGGGGCTGGGGGTGACCCCTGCAACTGATTGTCGCTTGATATCGCTGTTCGCCTATGAAAATGCCGGGCTTGGCAGCTGGCTCGACGCCTTGGCACTCGATACGCAACAGACCCATTTGCTGGTGCCCGAAGGGCGCATCCTGGGAGATGTACAGCGCTGGCTGGGAGACGTGTCGTTGAGTGTGGGCAGCCTGCAGATCCGGCAGTCCCTGACGGTCCAGGTCCTGCCTTTTGTTCGCCAGGAAGATTACGACCGTCTGCTGTGGTGCTGCGATTTCAACGCGGTGCGTGGAGAGGACTCCTTTGTTCGGGCGCAATGGGCCGGGCGGCCGATGCTTTGGCATATCTACCGTCAGGACGAAGACATCCACCTGGACAAGCTCGAGGCCTTTCTCGCCTTGTACACTCGGACGCTTTCACCTGACGCCCAGGCGGCGGTGCGGGCCCTGTGGCAAGCCTGGAATACCGAGGCGGCGATGGCCCAAGCCTGGAAAAACCTGCTGCAACACTGGCCCGAAGTCGCCGCGCACGCCGAACAATGGTGTCTGGAACAAGGCTTGCAAGCCGATCTTGCTGCGGCGCTGGTGCAGTTTTACCTAAATTGGATATGATACGCGGCCTAGATTTTTGTAAATCCCATCCAAATTCGGATATTCGCAATGAAAACTGGTAAAGAACTCAAACCCGGTACCGTGATCCGTATCGACAACGATCCTTGGCTGGTTCAGAAAGCTGAATTCACCAAGTCCGGTCGTAACAGCGCGATCATGAAGACCAAACTGAAGAACCTGCTGACCGGTTACAAGACCGAAACCGTTTACGGTGCGGACGACAAACTGGACGACGTGATCCTGGATCGCAAAGAAGCGACCCTGTCGTTCATCAGCGGTGACACCTACACGTTCATGGACACCACTGACTACACCATGTACGAGCTGAACGCCGAAGACATCGAAGCGGTTCTGCCGTTCATCGAAGAAGGCATGACCGACGTTTGCGAAGCTGTGTTCTTCGAAGACCGTCTGGTTTCCGTTGACCTGCCGACCACCATCGTGCGCCAGGTTGACTACACCGAAGGTTCCGCTCGCGGCGACACTTCGGGCAAGGTGATGAAGCCTGCCAAACTGAAAAACGGTACCGAGCTGAGCGTTGCGGACTTCATTGAAATCGGCGACATGATCGAGATCGATACCCGCGAAGGCGGTTCCTACAAGGGCCGCGCCAAGGTTTAATCCTGGCCCGACCTTGTACATGAAAAAGCCCGACCTTGAGTCGGGCTTTTTTATGCCTGGCGTTTACCGTTTCAGACGTTCACGTGCAGGCGTACATCAACATTGCCACGGGTGGCGTTGGAGTAGGGGCAGACCTGATGTGCGGCATCCACCAGGCTTTGCGCCTCTTCCTGAGCCAGGCCCGGAAGGCTGACATGCAGATCGATATCCAAGCCAAAGCCACCTGGGATCTGACCGATGCCAACATGGGCGGTGATCGAGGCGTTGTCCGGGATCTTGCGCTTGCTCTGGCTGGCAACGAACTTCAGAGCGCCGATAAAACAGGCCGAATAGCCGGCGGCGAACAACTGTTCCGGGTTGGTCGCCTGCCCACCGGCCCCGCCGAGTTCCTTGGGGGTGGCCAGTTTGACGTCGAGGATGTTGTCGCTGGAAACAGCGCGGCCATCACGGCCACCGGTGGCGGTTGCAACTGCGGTGTAGAGAGTCTGCATGGTGAAAGCCTCGTGCTGGGTTATTTTTGCGCTAATTGTTTGCGCGCCAAGTAAGTGCGAAATAAATGTATCGCTCAAGTATTTAGTGCGCAAGATAAATTTTACGCAGCCCTTTGCCTAAGGCCCTGGCTCCGGCTCAACTCATTGATTTTAAAAAAAATATATTTTTGCTAAAAACCAGCCGCAACTGTAGGAGCTGGCTTGCCAGCGAAGCCTCAAAGACTGTTCTGCAGATGCCCCCTCAGCACCTGCAAATCTTCCTGCAGCTGCCGCAACTGCTCCACCGTCCGACCGCTGGCGCCGAGGATGCACTGGGGAATTTCCCGAGCCTGACCCTGCAGTGCACGACCCCGCTCGGTCAGCTCGACAATCACCACTCGCTCATCTTCCCGGCTGCGGGTGCGGCTCAGCAGGCCCTCGGCTTCCAGGCGCTTGAGTAAGGGCGTCAGCGAGCCGGGGTCGGTCAGCAGGCGCTGGCTGATTTCGCCGACGGTCAGCCCATCGCGCTCCCAGAGCACCAGCATTGCCAGGTACTGCGGGTAGGTCAGCCCCAGTTGCTGCAGCAATGGTTTGTAGACCTTGGTCAGCAGCAGCGATGTGGAGTGCAGGGCGAAACACACTTGGTTGTCCAACAGCAACTGTTCGCAGGTATCCGGGGTAGAGCGATCGGTGGTCATGTCGGGGGCCTTGGTCGTTAATGGTCCTGAATCTAGCGGGCGAGTCTTTAATGCGCCAGATAATTTTCGTCGATGTCAGCCCATTGCACTCTGCAGTGCCAGGTCCCATGGCGGAACCGGACTGAAGCGACTTTTCAGGTACTCCAACAGCAGGCGGCTACGGGCATTGGGATGCTGCTCCATGCGTAAGGCATAGATGCCGGCGGTTTCCGGCTTGGGCAGACCGTTATCACAGAACAACGGCACCAGCTCTCCGCGCAACAGGTATTCACTCACCAGCCAGGTGGGCAAGTGAGCAATACCCAGCCCAGCCAAGGCTCCCGAAAGCAGGGCTTCGGCATTGTTGGCGCTGAGGCGGATGCGTTGCGGGCGATGACTTTGCACCTGTCCGTCCCACTCAAAGCGCCAGGCGAACAACGGTGCCAGGCCATCCCAGTCGAGGCCGTCGTGCTGGTTGAGTTCAGCGGGGTGAGTCGGGGTGCCACGGCTCTTCAGGTAGGACGGACTGGCGCAGGCAATGCGTACGATGCTGGCCAGGGAGGTGGCCACCATCCGGGTATCCACCCGTTGCCCGGCCCGCAGTACCAGGTCCACTTTGCCCAGGTGCGAGCCCTGCATGTCGACGAAGCTGTCGATCAGGTGCAGTTGTACATCCAGGCCGGGATAGCGCACCAGGAAGTCGGCGATCGCCGGTGCCAGATGACGGCGGCCGAAGGCGGCCGGGGCATCGATGCGGATCAGGCCTTCCGGCGCATGGCTCAGAGACACCGCCTCGGCCCGGGCCAGTTGCAGTTCAGCGACGATGCGCCGGGCCCGTTCGGCGAAGGCCAGGCCGGCGGCGGTGGCAACCACCGCATGGGTGGTGCGCATGAACAGTGTGGTGCCCACGGCACTTTCCAGGCTGTCGATACGCCGGGCCACGGCGGAGGGGGTCAGTGGATGACGGCGAGCCGCGGCGGAAAAGCTGCCGGCTTCCAGCACATCGAGAAACAGCCCCAGTTGGTCGGTTAGGGTATTGGGATTCATGGTCAGAGCGCTTATGCGGAAACGGCACAGCCATTGTGCGTTGCTGTGCGTTTCCGTGCCAGGGCCGACTGCGTAGCATGCAGATCTCAGGTGAGGAGAGCGGCTTTGATCGAGTTAGTGATGTATCTGCTGTTGGGCGCGGCTCTGGGCACTGTGGGCGGTTTGTTCGGTATCGGTGGCGGCTTGATCGCGATTCCCGTGCTGGGGGTGTTGTTCGGCCTGGATCAGCAGATTGCCCAGGGCACGGCACTGGTGATGGTGGTGCCCAATGTGATGCTGGCGCTGTGGCGTTACCACCAGCGCAACCGGATTGAATTGCGCCATGCCTTGCCCCTGGCAGTGATGGGCTTTTGTTTCGCCTGGCTCGGTTCGATCTGGGCGGTGGGCATCGATGCCCAGAAGATGCGTATTGGCTTTGTCGCCTTTCTCCTGGTGCTGTCGGCCTACAACCTGTTGCGGATGTTCATGGCCGACACACCGGCCGGTGCCCGGATGCGCTACTCCTGGCCGTGGCTGGGCGTTCTCGGTGCAGCGTCCGGCGCCATGGGCGGGTTGTTCGGGGTCGGTGGCGCGGTTGTGGCCACACCGATACTGACCAGCGTCTTTGGCACCACCCAGGTGGTGGCACAAGGGCTGTCCCTGGCTCTGGCGTTGCCGAGCACCGGCGTGACCCTGGTGACCTACGGCTTCCATCATCAAGTGGACTGGATGATCGGTCTGCCATTGGCAGCAGGCGGCCTGTTGAGCATCAGCTGGGGAGTGAAGGTGGCTCATGCTTTGCCCGAGCGTCTGCTGCGGGCGCTGTTCTGCGGTTTCCTGGTGGTGTGCGCGGTGATGCTGGCCTTTAAAGTTTGAAGCCTTCGACAATGTGCTCCGCCAGGCACTCGGTGATGGGGGAGGGAGTATTGAGGTTGCGCAGCAGCATGATGCTCGCCTCGGGCAATTGGGGCAGCCCCTCGGCCTCACCGAGAATGCGCATGTCCGGGGTGATCAGGCTTTCCAGTTGTGCGGTGATCGCCAGCCCTGCACTGACCACGGCCATCAGCGCCGCCAGGCTCGAGCTGTTGTAGGCAATCCGGTAGTCGAGTCCGGCGGCGTCCAGGGCGTTGCAGGCCCAGAGTCTGCAAAAACAGTCGCTGTTGAACATCGCCAGGGGCAATGGCGATTGCTCGTGGGGATTGAAGCACTGGGCAACGGCCCAGACAAAACGCTCCTTGCGCAATAGCTGGCCGATCTCGCTGCCCGGCTCGCGGGTGACGATGGACAGGTCCAGATCCTGGCGTTGCAGCAACTGTTTGCTCGATTCGCAATGCACCTCGATCTGGATCAGCGGGTAGCTTTGGGCAAAGCGCGACAGGATTCCCGGCAGAAAACGCATCACATAATCATCCGGAGTGCCGATGCGAACCAGGCCCACCATGTGCGGTTCGCGCAGGGTATTGAACACTTCGCTGTGCAGTTTCAGGATGCGCCGGGCATAGCCCAGCAGCACCTGACCCTCGGCGGTGAGCTTGACCTGGCGCCCGTCACGTTGGAACAGCTGGCGTTGCAGCACATCCTCTTCCAGACGTTTCATCTGCATGCTCACCGCGGATTGAGTGCGATTGACCCGTTCACCGGCCCGGGTAAAACCGCCCTCATCGGCGATGGCGACAAAGGTGCGCAGAACTTCGGTGTCGATGCTGGGGAACTGGGACATTCCATCAAATCCTGAGATGAATGGCATAAGAAACATTCGTTGGATTGATCTTAATCCCGAGCAGACACTGACGTCATCCCCACTGGAGGGCAAGATGATGAAAGGTCAAAAGGGTTATTTGCTGGTCCACAAACTGTCATTTCAGGCGCTTTCGCCCAGTGCGTTATGGCACAAGGCCGTACGCTGGTACGAGATCGGGCACGAGCGCCGGATGCTGGCGAGGCTGAGCGATGAAGCGTTGAAGGATATGGGGCTGACTCGGGCCGATGTCGAGCACGAGAGGGTCCGTCCGTTCTGGGACGACCCCATGCATAAATAATCGCAAGAGCGCTACACAAGCCGGTTCCCGGTGCGCTAGCGTGCGGGCAGACAAGGAGAACTCCCATGCCCGCACAATGCTCTTTCTCTCTCAAGCAGGCTCGACGTCTGGCACTGGCGGCCCAAGGGTTCGGCGGGCGCCAGACGTCGGCAACGATCAAGGCCGCACGCCTCAATCAGCAGATAGAACGCCTGGGTCTGCTGCAGATCGATTCGGTCAACGCGTTGGTGCGGGCGCATTACTTGCCGTTGTTTTCCCGCCTTGGCAGTTATCCACAGCAGTTGCTCGACCAGGCCGCCTGGAGTCAGGGCCGGCAACGCACGTTGTTTGAATACTGGGGGCATGAGGCGTCGTTGCTGCCCATGTCCATGTACCCGCTGATGCGCTGGCGGATGCAGAGGGCAAAGCAGGGGCAGGGCATCTACTCCCAGTTGACGCGCTTTGGCCAGGAGCGCCAGGCCACTGTCCGTCGGGTAATGGCCGCGGTTGAGGCGCAAGGAGCGTTGGGCGCGGGAAGTCTGTCCACCCGTGAGGAACGTGCCGGGCCCTGGTGGGATTGGAGCGATGAAAAGCATGCGCTGGAATGGCTGTTCGCGGCCGGTGAAGTGACGGTGGCGGGGCGCCGCGGTTTCGAGCGCCTGTACGATTTGCCGGAGCGAGTGATCGCACCGCAGATCCTTCGGCAACCGCTGCTGGATGAGGCTCAGGCCCAGCGCCGCCTGGTGCTGCATGGCGCAACCGCCTTGGGCGTGGCCACGGAAAAGGACCTTCGGGATTATTTTCGTCTCGATCCAGGCGACAGCCGTGCACGACTGGCCGAACTGGTGGAGTCCGGTGAGTTGCTGGTCTGCGAGGTTCAGGGCTGGCGTCAGCCGGCCTATTGCTTGCCGCAGGTCAAGGTGCCGCGCAAGGTCGAGGCCAGTGCGCTGTTGTCACCGTTCGATTCACTGATCTGGGAGCGCAGCCGCACTGAGCGGCTGTTCGATTTCCGCTATCGGCTGGAGATCTACACGCCCCGGCACAAGCGGGTCTATGGCTATTACGTGTTGCCGTTCCTGCATCACGAGCGGATTGCCGCTCGGGTCGATCTGCGAGCGGAGCGGGCCCTGGGGCGTCTGGCGGTGCATGGGGTGCATGAAGAGGAGCCCGGTCTGGATGAAGAGGGAATCCGGGCATTGGCCGCGCAATTGCGAAAGATGGCCGACTGGCTGGGGTTGGAACAGATTCAGCTCAATTGCCAGCGTGAGGGTGCGCGCCGACTGCGTGAGGTGCTGGCGTGAAGAGCTTCGCGGGCGAGCCCGCTCCTACACAGCCCTTGTAGGAGCGGGCTCGCCTGCGAAAGCGCTCTTAGCGTTTGACCTGCTTCAAGGTCTCGGCAATCAGGAAGGCCAATTCCAGGGACTGGTCGGCATTCATCCGTGGATCGCAATGGGTGTGGTAGCGATCCGACAAGCCATCCTCGGTAATCGGCCGTGCGCCGCCGATGCACTCGGTGACGTTCTGCCCGGTCATCTCGATATGAATGCCGCCGGCATAGCTGCCTTCCGCCTGATGCACCTGGAAGAATTCCTTGACCTCGGTCAGGATCTGCGCGAAATCCCGGGTCTTGTAGCCACTGCTGGCCTTGATGGTGTTGCCGTGCATCGGGTCAGAGCTCCAGAGCACTTGCTTGCCTTCGCTCTCTACCGCGCGGATCAGTTGCGGCAGGTGGTCGCCGACTTTGTTGGCGCCCATGCGCACGATCAGGTTGAGACGGCCTGGATCGTTGCTCGGGTTGAGAATGTCGATCAGGCGGATCAGTTCCTCGGTGTTCATGCTCGGGCCGACCTTGACCCCGATCGGGTTATTCACACCCCGCAGGAACTCGACGTGGGCACCGTCCAACTGGCGGGTACGGTCGCCGATCCACAGCATGTGCGCCGAGCAGTCGTAGTAGTCGTTGGTCAGGCTGTCACGGCGGACAAAGGCCTCTTCGTAATTGAGCAGCAGCGCTTCGTGGGCGGTGAAGAAGCTGGTCTCGCGCAGTTGCGGCGAGCTGTCCATGCCGCAGGCACGCATGAAGGCCAGGGTTTCATCGATGCGGTTCGCCAGCTGGCTGTACTTCTCGGCCAGGGCCGAGTTGGCGATGAAGTCCAGGTTCCACTTGTGCACTTGATGCAGGTCGGCAAAGCCGCCTTGGGCGAAGGCCCGCAACAGGTTCAGGGTGGCCGTGGCCTGGTGGTAGGACTGCAGCAGGCGGTCCGGGTCTGGCACCCGGCTTTTTGCATCGAAGCCGATGCCGTTGACGATGTCGCCGCGATAGGCCGGCAAGGTCACGCCATTGATGGTTTCGTCGTTGGCCGAGCGTGGCTTGGCGAACTGGCCGGCCATGCGTCCGACCTTGACCACAGGGCAGCCGGCGGCAAAGGTCATGACAATGGCCATCTGCAGCAGCACCTTGAAGGTGTCGCGGATCTTCGCGGCGGAGAATTCGGCAAAGCTTTCGGCGCAGTCGCCGCCCTGGAGCAGGAAGGCGCGGCCCTGGGTCACTTCGGCAAACTGGCGGCGCAACTCCCGGGCTTCACCGGCAAACACCAGCGGTGGATAACTGGCCAGGGTTTGCTCGACCTGCAGCAGATGCGCAGCGTCGGGGTACTGGGGTTGTTGCTGGATCGGCAAGGCGCGCCAGCTGTCGGGGCTCCAGGGTTGGCTCATCGCGGACTCGAGTGCTTTACGGTGGGAGGGGCATGTTAGCAGCAAATTAGTGCGTGACCTGCTCCTCTCGCTTGGCCGACAATCGCGCCTTTCCCGCTCGCTGCCGAGCGGTTGGTTTATCGCGCCGGCCCGATTGCGAGCCCCGCGACTAGGAGATGAAATGACTGAGGAGCGCGTCGAGCGTGTGCTCGCCGAGGTTCATGACCAGTTCGGCATGATTCGGGTATTGGAAGTGGCGGACTACCGCTTCCTCGAATTTGGCGACGCCATCGAGCAAAGCTGCGTGTTCACCGCCGATCCCAGCTGGCTGGAGTACGACTACACCCGGGCCATGCTGATCGGTGCCCTGTGCCATGAGGCACCGGAGAGCGCACTGTTTCTCGGCCTGGGCGCCGGCACCCTGACTCAGGCCTGCCTGAAGTTCCTGCCTCTGGAAGACGTCGAAGCCATTGAACTGCGCCCGGATGTTCCACGCCTGGCCATCGAGTACCTGGGCCTGGACGATGATCCGCGTCTTTATATAAGAGTCGGTGACGCCCTGGAGTTGCTGGACAGTGCCGAATCCGCCGACCTGATCTTCGTCGACCTGTACACCGATGTCGGCCCGGGCGTCGGCCATCTGGCCTGGGGCTTTCTGGAAAACTGCCAGAAGCGCCTCAATCCCGGAGGCTGGCTGGTGATCAACCAGTGGGCCACCGATGACGGCAAGCCCCTGGGGGCAGCCTTGTTGCGTGGCCTTTATCACCGCCACTACTGGGAGCTGCCGGTGAAGGAGGGCAATGTGATCCTGATCGTGCCCTCCGACCTGGAGCAGGACCTGGACCTGCCGAGCCTGACCGCTCGGGCCGAAGCCCTGGCCCCGCGCCTGGGCTATTCCCTGCAGTCGCTGATCAAGGCCATTCGCCCCGCCACATGAGCTTGTTGCAGGAGCCGGCTCGCCGGCGAAGACAATCTGCCGGCCGGCCTGTTCAACACCCCTTGAACCCCCCCGGCCGCTTCTCGATCATCGCCCGCACGCCTTCCTTGGCGTCCTCGCTGTTCATCAGTTTGTGTATCAGCGGCGGCAAGCCCTGAGCGGCCACCGTCTCGCCTTCAAGCCTGGCCTGACGCGCTGACATCAGCGTTGCCTGCACCCCCAGCGGCGCCTGCCGGGCAATCCGTTCGGCCAGTTCAATGGCCCGGGGCAGCAGGTCCTCACTGGCCATCACCTCCTGGACCAGCCCCAGGCGCAGGGCTTCATGGGCGTCGAACTCGTCACCGGTCAGCAACCAGCGCATGGCATTGCCCCAGCCGGCCAGTTGATGCAGGCGCAGGGTCGCGCCGCCGAAGGGAAAGATGCCGCGCTGCACTTCCATCTGGGCAAAGCGCGTATTGCTGGCACACAGATTGATATCCGCCGCCAGCATCAGTTCGATTCCGATGGTCAGGCAGTAACCCTGTACAGCGACTATCACAGGCTTGCTTACCCGCGGTCCGGCGAACACCCCCCAAGGGTCGCAGCCGCCGGGAGGTGCCTGCCAGCCCTGTGCCAGGGTGGCGCCGACATTGGCCAGGTCCAGCCCCGCGGTAAAGTGTTCGCCGTGGCCGAATACCACGGCGATGCGGGCTTCGCTGCTGGCTTCGAACTCACCATAGGCCAGGCTCAACTGGTTGAGCAGTTCAAGGTCGAAGGCATTGCGCTTGGCGACCCGGTCCAGGCCGATTAGAAACAGGTGACCGCGTTGTTCGCGGCTGACACGGCTGGCACTGGGCTGATTCATGGGCGCGATCCTCATGGGGGAAGCAGGGAATGTGCAGGAAGGCTTTCAAGCACAAAGGTGAATCGTTTTAGCGTTACGACCAACAGCTGCGGGCCTGAGCAAAATAGCGCGCCGTCCGAGTCTGCGCAAAGCCCGTGACCATCGGGCGTTCAGCGGAGTTTTCCGATAAAAAAAACTCCCTTTTTTGAGTAATTCCGGTATAGTGCGCGCCGGCCTTTAGCCGGGCCACGTTTAGGTAATGCAATTCCCCGAAGTCAGCTTCGGCTGCTTGTCCGCTGCGCGGACTATCCTTGACGATCCATTCATCCAATCGTTTTCGCAAATCCCCGCCGACAAAGCTGCCAGGGTGACTCTTGAGTCTTACACGGCATGCGCAGCTTTGGAGCATGGGTCTTTGCGGATGCACTTAGAGGCAGACCCATGACCCAGGAAATCGGCGGCTTCGCCGCTCTTGAACTTCATCCCAATATTGTCGCTGCAGTAGTCGCTACCGGCTATGAAGAGCCTTCGGCTATTCAGCAGCAGTCGATCCCGATCATCCTTGCCGGTCACGATATGATTGGTCAGGCGCAAACCGGTACCGGTAAAACCGCTGCCTTTGCCCTGCCTATCCTGCACCGCATTGATCCGTCCAAGCGCGAGCCGCAAGCTCTGATCCTGGCCCCAACCCGTGAGTTGGCGCTACAAGTTGCAACCGCTTTCGAAACCTACGCCAAGCAAATGCCGGGCGTGACTGTTGTGGCCGTCTACGGCGGTGCGCCGATGGGCCCACAATTGAAAGCAATCCGTAATGGCGCACAGATCGTTGTCGCCACTCCGGGCCGTCTGTGCGACCACCTGCGTCGCGACGAAAAAGTCCTGGCCACCGTGAACCACCTGGTTCTCGACGAAGCCGACGAAATGCTCAAGCTGGGCTTCATGGATGACCTGGAAGTCATCTTCAAGGCCATGCCTGAGTCACGCCAGACCGTACTGTTTTCGGCCACTCTGCCGCAGTCGATCCGGGCCATCGCCGAGCGTCACCTGAAGGACCCGAAACACGTCAAGATCCAGAGCAAGACCCAGACTGTCACCGCGATCGAGCAGGCTCACCTGCTGGTTCACGCTGACCAGAAGACCTCTGCTGTTCTGAGCTTGCTGGAAGTTGAAGATTTCGACGCCCTGATCATGTTCGTGCGCACCAAGCAAGCGACCCTGGATCTGGCCAGTGCCCTGGAAGCCAAAGGCTACAAGGCCGCTGCGCTGAACGGTGACATTGCCCAGAACCAGCGTGAGCGCGTCATCGACTCCCTCAAGGATGGCCGTCTGGACATCGTTGTCGCGACCGACGTAGCCGCTCGTGGTCTGGACGTACCGCGCATCACCCACGTATTCAACGTGGACATGCCATACGACCCGGAATCCTACGTGCACCGTATTGGCCGTACCGGCCGTGCCGGTCGCGAAGGTCGTGCGCTGCTGCTGGTGACTCCGCGTGAGCGCCGCATGCTGCAAGTGATCGAGCGTGTGACCGGTCAGAAGGTTGCCGAAGTTCGTCTGCCGGACGCCCAAGCTGTTCTTGATGCTCGCATCAAGAAGCTGACCAACAGCCTGTCGCCTCTGGTAGCTGACGCTGAAGCCACCCACGGTGAGCTGCTGGATCGCCTGACTGCCGATATCGGTTGCAGCCCGCGTGCCCTGGCCGCGGCCCTGCTGCGCAAGGCCACCAACGGTCAAGCGCTGAACCTGGCAGCCATCGAGAAAGAGCGTCCACTGGTGCCCAACAGCGCTCCACGTGGTGATCGTCCTGAGCGTTCCGGTGATCGTCCAGATCGTGGTGACCGTGAGCGTCGCGCGCCAATGCCTCTGGGCGAAGGTCGTGCGCGCTGCCGTACCGCACTGGGTGCTCGTGACGGTATCGCCGCCAAGAACCTCTTGGGCGCGATCCTCAACGAAGGTGGCCTGGCTCGTGAGGCTATCGGTCGCATCCAGGTGCGCGACAGCTTCAGTCTGGTAGAGCTGCCGGAAGACGGTCTGGACCGTCTGCTGACCAAGCTCAAAGACACTCGCGTTGCCGGCAAGCAGCTGAAGCTGCGTCGCTACCGCGAAGATTGATCCGCCCTCGGGCTGATTGATCAGGCATAAAAAATCCCCGACTGGTTCGGGGATTTTTTTTGCCTGGGATTTGCAGGCGTCGGCTTGCCGGAGAGCTATCAGCCGAAGCGATAGATATCCATGCCCAGCGCGCCCATGGTGAACCCCTGGTGGGCCACGCTGAATTCGCCACCGGCACCTCGGGCGAAGTACAGCGGCAGCAGGTGTTCATCGCTCGGGTGGCTGCGCACGGCATTCGGTGCCTGCTGCCGATAGTCGTGCAGGGCTGCTTCGTCGTTGGCCGCCAGTTTTTCGATCATCCAGTCACGAAAGACCTTGGCCCAGGGTTCGACACTTTCCGGGCCAGCGTGCCAGTCCAGTTCCCGCAGGTTGTGGGTAATGCTGCCGGAGCCGATCAGCAACACGCCTTGTTCCCGCAGGCTCGCCAAGGCACGGCCGATGCGGGTCTGCAGGGCGGGGCCCAGGCGACTGGGCAGCGACAATTGGATCACCGGGATGTCTGCTTGCGGGTACATCAGCGACAGCGGCACCCAGGCGCCGTGGTCGAAGGGGCGCTGGTTGTCCAGCTGCGCCGGCAGGCCGTCGGCCTTGAGCAGCTCCACCACTTGTGCCGCCAGTTCAGGATCGCCGGGAGCCGGGTATTGCACGGCAAACAGGGCGGCGGGGAAGCCGCCGAAGTCATGCCAGGTTTCCGGATGAGGGTGGGCGCTGACCCGCAGATCCTGGCTTTCCCAATGGGCTGAAACCACCAGGATCGCCTTGGGGCGTGGCAGCTGTGCCGCTAGGTTGGCCAGGGCGGGACCACTGGCACCGGGCTCCAGGGCCAGCATGGGGGAACCGTGGGAGATAAACAGGCTGGGAAGCATGAAGAAGGTCCTGAAGGTTAAGATGCGCCATCTTCAATCAGATCATTGATCTAAATCTAATATAAGTTTTAGCGCTTTTTGATCGAATTTTAAGGACTTCTCATGCACGCGGACTTTTGGCACAAGCGCTGGGAGCGCGATCAGATCGGCTTTCACCTGGCAGAGGTCAATCCCTACCTGCAACAGTACTGGCCGAGTTTGGGCCTGCCCACGGACGCGCGGGTGCTGGTGCCCCTGTGCGGCAAGAGCCTGGACCTGATCTGGCTTGCCAACCAGGGTTTTCAGGTGCTGGGCATCGAGTTGGCGGAGAAGGCCGTTGAGGACTTCTTTCGCGAGCACAATCTAGAACCGCAGCTCAGCCAGCAAGGCGGCTTCAAGGTCTATGCCCATGGTCCGATCCAGCTCTGGTGCGGCGACTTCTTTACCCTGGCTGCCGAGGATATGGCGGGTTGTACCGCACTGTACGACCGTGCCGCGATGATCGCCTTGCCCCCCGAAATGCGTCAGCGCTACGCCGCGCACCTCAATGCTCTGCTACCTGCGGGCTGCAAGGGGCTGTTGATTACCATGGATTACGATCAGTCCCAGTTGGACGGTCCGCCATTCGCGGTACTCGACGATGAAGTCCGTCAGCGGCTCGGGAGTACTTGGCAGCTGGAGGTAGAGGTTGAGCGCGATATTCTTGGGGAGAGCTGGAAGTTTCTCCAGAATGGAGTCACGCGGCTGGTGGAGCGAGTCTATCGTCTGGAAAAGCAGGGCGGACGCTGACAGGTATTTTCCCGCGCCATGCAAAAGGGCGACTCGCGTCGCCCTTTTGGGTGTTTCCGGTTGGCTGATCAGCCGCGACGACGCAGGGCGTCGATACGCTCTTCCAGCGGCGGGTGGCTCATGAACATACGAGCCAGGCCCTGCTTGATACCGCCGTTGATGCCGAAGGCGTTCAGGGTGTCGGGCATATGCACCGGCAGGCCCTGTTCCGAGCGCAGGCGCTGCAGGGCGCCGATCATGGCGTTGGTGCCGGCCAGGCGGGCACCGGCTTCGTCGGCACGGTATTCCCGCTTGCGCGAGAACCACATGACGATGGCGCTGGCGAGAAAGCCCAGAACCAGTTCGGCGAAGATGGTCGCCACGTAGTAGGCAATGCCCTGGCCTTCTTCGTTCTTGAAGATCACCTTGTCGACGAAGTTGCCGATGATCCGCGCGAAGAACATCACGAAGGTGTTCACCACGCCCTGGATCAGTGCCAGGGTCACCATGTCGCCGTTGGCAACGTGACCGATCTCGTGGGCCAGCACGGCCTTGACTTCATCGGGCGAGAAACGCTCCAGCAGGCCTTGGCTGACCGCCACTAGGGCGTCGTTCTTGTTCCAGCCGGTGGCGAAGGCGTTGGCCTCGTAGGCCGGGAAAATACCTACTTCGGGCATCTTGATCCCGGCTTCGCGGGATAGTTGCTCAACGGTTTGCAACAACCATTGCTCATGGCGGGTGCGCGGTTGAGTGATGATCTGCGTGCTGGTGCTCATCTTCGCCATCCACTTGGAGATGAACAGCGAGAACAGCGAACCGGCAAAACCAAAGACCGCACAGAAAATCAGCAGCTGATTGAGGTTCAGGTCAACCCCATTGGCCGCCATGAACCCGTTGAAGCCGAAAAGGCTCAGGGTGATGCTGGCAATCAGCACGACCGCAAGGTTAGTGGCCAAAAACAGCAGGATTCGCATCATGGTTGTAGAAATCTCCTCAAGCTAAAGATGTAGCGTACTGCGGGGTATATAAGGTGCAGCAACGGCCTATTCAATACGGCTTCTATTTCAAACTGTGTCGCTTGGCCCGGGGCTAGACGCTCGCCTTGCAACTTCATCGGGGATTGTCACAGGCGATTGTCAGGCACGGCCAACCCCCGACTTCGGCGCAGACCTTGTGACAGTGGGCAGGGTGGAAAGTGCAAGCTTATAGAAGGGGCGTGGAGCAGGGCAGTGAAGATGTGTTGCTGAATTAATCGCAGTGCGATCGGGTCAGGATCGCACTGCGTCGTACGGATTACTGGCGGTAGGACTTGAGGAAACTTCCGATCCGACCGATGGCCTGTTCCAGGTCATCTACCCGAGGCAGGGTCACCACGCGGAAGTGATCGGGCCAAGGCCAGTTGAACGCGGTGCCCTGGACTACCAGGAGCTTTTCCGAGAGCAGCAGGTCGAGGACGAACTTCTCGTCATTGTGGATCGGGCAGATCTTAGGATCGATCCGCGGGAAGGCGTACAGCGCGCCCATGGGTTTCACGCAGCTCACCCCGGGAATGTCGTTGAGCAGCTCCCAGGTGCGGTTGCGCTGTTCCAGCAGGCGGCCCGGCGGTAGCACCAGATCATTGATGCTCTGGTAACCGCCCAGGGCGGTCTGGATCGCATGCTGGCTGGGCACGTTGGCGCATAGGCGCATGTTGGCCAGCATGTCGATGCCTTCGATATAGCTCAGCGCATGCTGCTTGGGACCGGAAATGGCCACCCAGCCGGAACGGAAACCCGCCACCCGATAGGATTTGGACAATCCGTTGAAGGTCAGGCACAGCAGGTCCGGCGCCAGGGAGGCGGTGCAGATATGCACAGCGTCATCGTAGAGGATCTTGTCGTAGATCTCGTCCGAGAACACCACCAGGTTGTGCTGACGGGCCAGTTCCAGCATGCCCAGCAGCACTTCCTTGGGGTACACGGCGCCGGTGGGGTTGTTCGGGTTGATGATCACCAGGGCCTTGGTGTTCGGGGTGATCTTGGCCTTGATGTCGGCCAGGTCCGGCCACCAGTTGGCCTGCTCGTCGCACAGGTAGTGCACCGGGTTGCCGCCGGCCAGGCTCACCGCGGCGGTCCACAGCGGGTAA
Source organism: Pseudomonas sp. E1BtOHC1 (assembly GCF_058744285.1). Taxonomy (NCBI): domain Bacteria; kingdom Pseudomonadati; phylum Pseudomonadota; class Gammaproteobacteria; order Pseudomonadales; family Pseudomonadaceae; genus Pseudomonas; species Pseudomonas sp. E1BtOHC1. The sequence continues at coordinate 5,844,940 of NZ_CP196023.1, read as the reverse complement.
TCGGGCGCCGGGACCAGCACTTCGTCGCCATTGTTGAGCAGGGCCTGCATGGCCATCACGATCAGCTCGGAGACGCCGTTGCCCAGGTAGATGTCTTCAATGCCAATGCCTTCCACCTGTTTCTGCTGGTAGTACTGCATCACCGCCTTGCGCGCACTGAACAGGCCCTTGGAGTCGCTGTAGCCCTGGGCGGTGGGCAGGTTGCGGATCACATCCTGAAGAATTTCGTCCGGCGCTTCGAAACCAAAGGGTGCCGGGTTGCCGATATTCAGCTTGAGGATGCGATGGCCTTCCTCTTCCAGGCGTTTGGCGTGCTTGAGCACTGGGCCGCGAATGTCATAACAGACGTTGGCGAGCTTGTTCGATTTGCTGACCTGCATGGCGATGTGTTCCCGAAAATGAACGATCCAGGCGGAGGATGAACTACCGTACTGGGAATCCTGCCGTGTCACACCGGCCTGTAGCCCGCACCGGCTGCGGCAAAATCCGTTTGAATGGGTGTAACGCGGCTGCCAGACTGGCGTCTGACGAGGCGCAATCATACGTGCCGCCCGATCCGTGGAAAAGATACAGATCGGGCTTTTTCCGTTGCAGAGGAAGGACCATGGAAAAGCTGGAAAAAACCCTGGAAGAGTGGCGGGCGATGCTCGATCCGGAGCAGTACAACGTCTGCCGGCTCAAGGGCACCGAACGCCCCTTCTCGGGCAAGTACAACGGCACCAAGACCGATGGGGTCTATCATTGCATCTGCTGCAATGAGCCGCTGTTCGACTCCACGGCCAAATTCGACTCCGGTTGTGGCTGGCCGAGTTTCTTTGAACCCATCGCCGACAGTGCCATGGTCGAGATTCGTGACGTGAGCCACGGCATGATCCGGACCGAAGTGGTCTGTGCCAAATGCGATGCCCACCTGGGCCATGTTTTCCCGGACGGTCCGCCGCCCACCGGCTTGCGTTATTGCATCAACTCGGTGTGCCTGGATCTGGTTCCGCGTTAAGTAACAGGGCGATTCTTCGGAGTCGCCTTTCGATTAATTAAATTGCGCACAATTTAATTGGGCGCTATTTTTCCGCCTCTTATCTTGAATGGAATTGCTGCCATGTCCGATTCGCTGCTGACTATTCCCTGCACCACCATCAAGGGTGAACAGAAGACCCTGGCGGACTTCGCCGGCAAGGCTGTGCTGGTGGTCAACACCGCCAGCAAGTGTGGTTTCACCCCCCAGTACAAGGGGCTGGAGGAGCTGTGGCAGACCTACAAGGACCAGGGCCTGGTGGTACTGGGCTTCCCGTGCAACCAGTTCGGCAAGCAGGAACCGGGCAATGAAGGGGCGATTTCCGAGTTCTGCGAGCTGAACTACGGCGTCAGCTTCCCGCTGTTCAAGAAGATCGAAGTCAATGGCGCCGCCGCCCACCCGCTGTTCGTCCAGTTGAAGAAACGTGCACCCGGGGTCCTGGGTTCCCAGGGCATCAAATGGAATTTCACCAAGTTCCTGATTGGTCAGGACGGCAAGCTGGTCAAGCGCTTCGCGCCAGCGACCAAGCCCCAGGACCTGAGCCGCGAGATTGAAGCCCTGCTCAAATGAACGACCTGTCGGTGGATTCACTGAAACTCGATTCCCAGCTGTGCTTCAAACTGTACGCTGCCTCGCGAGCGGTGGTTCGTGGCTACAAGCCGATGCTCGACTGTCTGGGCCTGACCTACCCGCAGTACCTGGTGATGCTGGTGCTGTGGGAGTGGCAGGCGGCGCCTGTGCCGCAGCCAACGGTGAAGGCCCTGGGGGAGCGTCTGTCCCTGGATTCCGGCACCCTGACCCCGCTGCTCAAGCGTCTTGAGCAGCTGCAACTGGTGCAGCGTCAACGCTCAGGGCGTGATGAGCGGGAAGTGCACCTGAGCTTGAGTGAAACAGGCCTGGCGCTGCGGGATCAGGTGCCGCCGCTCAAGGCGGCGCTGCTGTGCGACAGCGGGGTCGACCTCAACAGTCTGGACCAGTTGCGCGACGGCCTCGATCACCTGCTGCAGCAGATCAAAGCCTTGTCGTAGTGGGCACCCACAGATCCAGCAGGGCGATTAGTTCCTCGCGACGGAATGGCTTGGCCAGGTAGTCACTCATGCCCGCCACCCGGCAGCGTTCGCGCTCCTCGGGCATGGCATTGGCGGTCAGGGCAATGATCGGCAAGTCCGGCCAGCGTCCGCTGCGACGGATCTGTCGACTGGCCTCATAACCGTCCATGACTGGCATGTTGCAGTCCATCAGCACCAAGTCGAAGCGGTTGTGTTCCAGCTGGTTGAGGGCCTCGGCGCCATGGGCGGCCACGGTCACGGCGCAGCCGAGCTTGCTGAGCATGCCTTTGGCCACCAGCTGGTTCACCGGGTTGTCCTCCACCAGCAGGATGTCTGCCCGGCGGATCTGCGCCGGCATTTCCAGCTGGGCGTCATTGAGGGTAATGGTTTCCGCCAGCAACGAGCGGCGCAGGGTCTGATACAAGGCATTGCGCGCCAGGGGGCGAGCCTGTTGCTGCAGCGGCGCCAGGGCGCTGGCCTCTTCGCTGGGCAGGAAGCTGCCATAGGCGGTCACCAGCAGGATCGGCGCGGTAATGGCCGGGCGCAGGCCGAACAGGCATTCCGGGCAATCGGTGATCAGCAGGTCGGGGTCGAGCCCGGCCAGCGAGTCCTCGATGTCGTAGCGCTGGTAGTCGAGCCCCCAGGTCGGCAGCAGGGAACCCAGCAGTTCAGCCAGGCCGCTGCCGGCGTCGGTGATGGCGATGATCTTGCCGGACAGCGCCGGTGGCGCAACGGCCGGGGTGTGGCACGGCAGCGGCAGATCGGCGCAGAACTGACTGCCGAAGCCCACTTCCGAGCTGATGCTCAAGCGCCCGTTCATGGCCTCGCAGAGGTTGTAGGTCAGGGCCAGTCCCAACCCCGTGCCGCCGTATTGGCGAGTGATACCGGCGCCCGCTTGGGTATAGGGCTGGAAGATCCGCACCTGGGCTTCCTGGGCAATGCCGATGCCGGTGTCGCAGATCTCGATACGCACTCCGTCGCCCAGGGTGCTCAGGCGTACATCGACCCGGCCGAAGCGGGTGAACTTGAGGGCATTGGACAGCAGGTTGCTGACGATCTGCCGCACCCGCATCGGGTCCCCCAGCACCAGGGCCGGAAAGTCCGGGGCGATCAGGCAGGCCAGTTCCACGCTGGCTGCCGCGTTCTGCGACAACAGGTTGGCGGTGTCCTCCACCAGCACCCCGAGGTCGAAGGGGATGCGCTCCAGCTCCAACTGCCCAGCGTCGAACTTGGACATGTCGAGAATATCGTTGAGCAGCTCCACCAGGACTTTGCCGGAGTCGTGGGCGATGGACAGTTGCTGGCGCTGTTCGGGGTTCAGCGGGCTGTCCAGGGACAGGGCGATCATTCCCAGCAGGCCGTTGAGCGGTGTGCGGATCTCGTGGCTCATGTTGGCCAGGAACGCAGCGCGGGCCTGGGCCATGTCCAGGGCGGTGCGCCGGGCGACTTCCAGCTCCTCGTTGGACTGGCTGAGCCGGGCGTTGCTGGCCTTGAGTTCGGTGGTGCGTGCCGAGACGATGTTTTCCAGCTGTCCGAGGTATTCGGTCAGGCGGTTCTCGGCATTGCGTCGTTGCTGGATCTCGGTGGCCATGATCTCGAACTGCTGGTTGGCCACCTTGACCAAGACCCCGACTTCATCGTTCTCGTGGCCGTGGGGAAACTCCAGTCTGGTCTGTTGCGGGCTGCGTGGGTCACGGCTGCTGAGCTCGCGGATTACCCCCACCAGGGGTTTGGTCAGCATCACGTAGAACAGGGCCAGGAGAATCCCGGTGAGGATCAGGCTACGGGCGAAGCCGTTGATCAGGGTGACCTCGGCGCGGCGCAGGAAGCGGCTGCCGAAGGCGTAGGTGTCGACGTCCAGGTGCAGGGTGCCGAGAGACTCCTCGGGCAGGTGGCTGAGGTACAGACGGTCCTCGAACTGCCGGTCGGCACCGAACAGGAAGTCGCTGAGGGCCCGGTAACGGCTCTGTTGCGCGGGCCGTTCGACGTTGGCCAACAGGGTATTGTTGTTGTCGATGAGCTGCGCACGAATGATCGCCGGGGAACGCAGCAGGCCCAGGGTCAGTTCCTGGGCCAGTTCGGAGTCGATGTTGTAGGCAATACGTGAGGCCGGGTTGTGACTGATTTCCAGCAGTGACTGAATTTCACGATTGATGGAGGCATCTTCGCTGGCATAATCGATGCCGATTTGCAGCAGACTGAGCGCGGTCCCCAGAATGAAACCCACCAGCACGGTGAGCCGTGCCTGTTTATAGGACAGGCGGTTGGTGAACTTGATATCCATGGGGGGCTGAACCACTTTCGTTTCCCTTCGCTGCGCAAGCATAGCTGATCATCTTTGGTTGCCGGCCTGGCCTGGCAGCAGCTGATAAGGCGATAGACCCTTTGATCAGGACGGCGTTTGGTCTGTGTGACGCATCATTACCTTGAACGTGCCTGAGGAAAAGTCGTGGATGCCCGATTGAATGCATTTCTTGAACGTGCCGATGCTGTCCTGGCCCGGATCGAACCGCTGCTGCCCACCTTGCGCCAGAGCATCGACTGGAACCAATGTCTGGCAGCCCGTTGGCAGCGTGAAGGCCGCAGCGGCTTCCTGCTGCCCCTGGAAGTCAGCCTGGATATGCGCCTGAGCGATCTGATCGGGGTCGACAAGCAGCGCGAGCAGTTGGCACGCAATACCCAGCAGTTCCTCGACGGCCTGCCGGCCAACCATGCCTTGCTCTGGGGCTCCCGTGGCACCGGTAAATCCTCCCTGGTGCGTGCCTTGCTGGCCGAGCACGCCAAGGGCGGTCTGCGGCTGATCGAGATCGAGCGCGATCACCTGGCGGACCTGCCGCGGGTGGTGGAGCAACTGGTCAAGCTGCCCCAGCGTTTCGTGCTGTTCTGCGACGACCTGTCGTTCGAGGCCGGCGAGGGCGACTACCGGGTGCTCAAGAGCGTACTCGATGGCTCCCTGGAGCAGGCTCCGGAAAACGTGCTGTTGTACGCCACCTCGAACCGTCGGCACCTGGTGCCGGAAAAGGAAAGCGACAACGAGAACTGGAAGCGCGTCGACGGCGAACTGCACCCCAGCGAAGCGGTGGAGGACAAAATTGCCCTGTCGGACCGCTTTGGCCTGTGGCTGTCGTTCTACCCTTTCACCCAGGAACACTTCCTCAATGTGGTGGAGCACTGGATCGGCGAGCTGGCGAGCAAGGCGGGCCTGAAGTGGCAGCGCGACGAGGCCCTGGACATTCTGGCGGTGCGCTGGGCCACGGGCCGGGGCAACCGTAACGGCCGTTGTGCCTATCAATTTGCCCGCTATTGGGTGGGTTTGCAGTTGTTGGAGCAAAAAGCATGATCGATTTGCAAAGCGCCGGCCAAGGCCTCAATGGCTATGGGTTGCTGTGCGCACAGCTGGAGTCGCTGTTGGCCGATGAACGCGACTTTATCGCCAATGCGGCGCAGTTCTCGGCGTTCCTGTTCAGCCAGTTGGATGACCTGAACTGGGCGGGGTTCTACCTCAACCGCAACCAGGAATTGGTGCTCGGCCCGTTCCAGGGCCAGATCGCCTGCGTGCGGATTCCCTTTGGCCGTGGGGTGTGCGGCACTGCTGCGGCCACCCTGCAGACCCAACGAGTGGAAGACGTGCATGCCTTTGCCGGACACATCGCCTGTGACAGTGCTTCCAACAGCGAGTTGGTGGTGCCGTTGCTCAAGGATGGCCGGCTGATCGGCGTGCTCGACCTGGACAGCCCCAAGCTGGCCCGCTTCAGCGTGGCGGACCAGGCGGGGATCGAGCAACTGGCAGCGATCTTCCTGCGCCTGAGCGACTGCTGACGTCTAGCGGGCGCTCAAGCCCGCCTTCTGCAACAGTGCGTCCTGATCCACCGGGTCCACCTGCTGCGGCGCCAGGAAGCGTTCGGCGTAGCGCTGGTAGATCCGTTGCTGGATGAACAACTCGAACAATTCCGGGTCGATGTGGGCGTCGCGGCACATCATGGCCATGATGTTCAGCGCTTCACTCAGGGTCTTGCCCTTCTTGTAGGGACGGTCTGCCGCAGTCAGGGCCTCGAAAATATCGGCAATCGCCATCATCCGCGCCGGCAGGCTCATCTGCTCGCGCTTGAGCTGTTTGGGGTAGCCGCTGCCGTCCATTTTCTCGTGATGGCCGCCGGCGATCTCCGCCACGTTCTGCAAGTGGCTGGGGAAGGGCAGGTGCTCGAGCATGATGATGGTCTGCACGATGTGGTGGTTGATCACATAGCGCTCCTCGGCGGTCAGCGTGCCCCGGGGAATGCTCAGGTTGTACAGCTCGCCACGGTTGTACTTGTGGGCCGGCATCTGGAGCTTGAAGCCCCAGGGATTGTCCGCCGCCATGATCTCCACGGCACTGCGCTCCAGCAGATGTTCCGGCTTGTCCGCCAGCAGTCGCTCCTGCACCGGCAGGCTGGGCGCCGGTGTGCGCTCCTGGCGTTGCTGCTCTTCCCAGGAAACTCCCAGGCGATCATCCAGGGTCCGGCTCCAGGTGCGCTGGGCGATGTTCTGCAAGCGCTGCTGGTCGGCCTCGGCCATGAACTCGGCCCCCAGATTGCAGCGCGCGACAAAAGCGAAATCCTCATCCAGGACCTGCAGGCGGGCGTCGCGCTCGGCGGCCTGGGTGGATGCCTCGGCGCCTTCGGCCACGGCCCGCCAGTAGTCGATCCAGGCATCGCGCTTGAGCACTTCGAAGCGGGTGCGGATTTCATGAATCCGGTCATTCAGGGTTTCCAGCTTGGTGGCCTTGTCCACCACGTATTCCGGGGTCGTGACCTTGCCGCAGTCATGCAGCCAGGCGGCGATATGCAAGGCTTCCCACTCGTCGTCGCTGGGTTGGTAGGCGGCGAACCTCGGGTCCTGGCTGGCGGCAGCGGCTTCGGCCAGCATCAGGGTCAGGGCCGGCACGCGCTGGCAGTGGCCGCCGGTGTAGGGACTCTTGGCATCGATGGCACCGGCCAGCAACTGGATAAAAGCGTCCAGCAACTGCTTCTGCTTGTTCTGCAGGCGCTGGCTCTCGATGCACAGCGCGGCGGTGGCGGACACGGCCTGGATAAAGGCGATACGGTCTGGGCTGAGTTTGTCCAGGTCAGCCTCGGTGCCGCTGTCCACCAGAAACAGCAAGAGCATGCCCACCGTTTCGTTGTGCCGATTGCGCAAGCGGATGCCCACCAGATGGGCGCTGGGACTGTCCAGGGCCAGTAGCACGCTTTGCAGGCTGCCGGCCTGTTCGAAACCCAGGGTCGTGACCACATTGTCGTTGTCGGTCAATTGATGCAGCCAGTCCGGGAGTCTCGGGTCCGTCAGGTCCTTGGTGGCGATATTGAAGCGCGGCAGGTCCTGAAGTTGCCCATCGATGATCAGGCCATAGGGCTCCAGGCGCGAACCCTTGCTTTCCGAGAGGTAGATCAGCCCGGCCTGGGCCTGGGCGATCTTCACGGTCTCGAACAGCACCCGTTGCAACAGGGGATCGAAGCGGGTTTCGGCGGACAGACTGGCGTTGATCTCGAAGAAACTGGCCAGGGTCTCCTTCATCCTGGCCATGGACAGGCTCAGTTGGTCCACCTCCAGCACGGGCGAGCGCCGCGACACCGGGTAGTCGAAATTGAAGCTGCGGATGGCATCCGCCTCCTGTACCAGGGCGTGCAGTGGCCGCACCAGAATGCGCGAGATCAGCCAGCCCAGGGGCAGGCACAGCAGCAGGGTGGTCAGCGTGATCAAGGCCCCTTGCCAGCGCAGGCGGTAGGCATCGGCCAGCAGTTCGTCCTCGGGCACCAGCAACGCCAGTTGCAGCCCGCCGGGTCCGCCTTCGGCGATATGGCTGCTGGCGACTATCCAGTTGCGTCCCAGGGCCTGCAAGTGACCGTCAGTGGTCTGCCCCTGCAACAGGGCATTGAGCACCGGGTTCAGGTCGTTGCCCTTGATCAGGCGCGCGCTGCGTTGCTCCAGCAGCAGCTTGTGGCTTTCGGGGTAGGCCACGACGTTGCCCTGGTCATCCAGCAGCGCCACCTCGGTGGCCGGTGTGACCCGGTGCTTGGCCAGGGTCGACGACAGTTGTTCGAGGGTCAGATCGGCGGCGATCACCGCCATTCTGCCGCTGCGCCGGGCCAGGGTGGTGCCGACGTTGAGGGTGGAATAGAACACATAGGGTCGGGTGGTGATCTGGTCGGCATCGCTTCGGGCGCTGGAGAACCAGTCGCGGGTTCGCGGGTCGTAGCGCTCGTCGGAGTGTTCCAGGCGGTCGATCAGGGACAGCCCTGCGTCATAGAACAGCGACTGGGAGTGAACCTGGCCGCTGCTGGCATTGCGCTCGATGCTCCAGACTTCGTAGGCACTGTCCGGCGGGGCATGGAGCTTGTCCTTGATCTCGGCGTTGCGCAGTGGCCGCACCATGAAGAAGTCGCCATTGGCATATCCCAGGTACAGCGAGGCCAGGTCCGGGTTGTCCAGCAACGACTGGCTGAACGGTCTGAGCAGCGCCAGGCGCTGTTCCAGGTTCGAAGCCTGGGCCGCCGGACTGTCCGCCAGCAGGCTGAGCAGGTGGCGTATGGGGTTGTAGGTGGATTTCAGGTCGCTGCGCACATCCTGTTCGATGCGCTGGAAGAGCTTTTCACTGCTGCCCAGAATGATGCGGGTGGTCTGTTGGTAGTTGTAGATACCCAGCACTACGCCAGTCAGGAGCAGCAGCAGGGTGAACATCGCGCTGATATGGATATGAAGAGGAAAGCGACGTTGTGCAGGCGGTGGCGTGCTCGGCATTCCAATTCTCTCCAAGGGCACATCAGGCATGGCTCAGGAACCAAGCATAGTTAAGGCCGGTACTCTCTGCCTTGGCCCTGCCTGGAGATTAGGGTGTCGGGAAGTCCGTGGGCACGGACCTCGCGGAGGTGAATCATGGTGCTGGAATACTGGCCTTTTGATATGTGCCTGGCAAGAGGCTTGATCATCGACGATCCGCGAGGTCTGAGCCCCCTGGATTCGCGGCAGGGGAGGAAGCGGCCGGCGCCTGTTGCGGATGCTGATCCAGATGCTGCAGCAGGGACTGGGTAAAACGCAGCAGGGCCAGGTCCAGGGCGTTGATTGCAGCGCTGGCATCGATCCCGGCATTGTCCTGGCAGGCCCGCTCCAGGGCTTCGCAACGGGCCTGCAAAGAGGTGGCGCCGACCATTTGCGCCGAGCCCTTGACCTTGTGTGCCAGGGCCCGCAACGCCTGGGGATCGTCGGCCGGAATGAGCCCCAGGGCGAGGCGATCTTCGCGACAGCACTGCAGGAGCTCCTTGAGCATGCGCAAGACAAACAATGGCTGGTTGCGGGTCAGGGTGCGCAGGACCGACATGCTGAAACTGTCCGCCCTGGGCAGCGCCTTGAGTGTCTCCAGCTTCTGGCCCAGCAGGTTCAGGTCCAGGGGCTTGAGCAGGCAGTCGTGCATGCCGGCATTGCGGCAGCGCTGGATTGTCTGGGGATCGTCGCTGGCGCTGCAACCGAGCAGGGTCACCGCCGGCCGCTGTTGGCGCGCTTCGTTCCGGCGGATGGCCTCGGCCAGTTGATAGCCGTTCATCAAGGGCATGTTGCAATCGACGATCAGCAGGTCGAAATCGCCTTTTTGCCATTGCTCATAAGCCTGCCGCCCATCCCCGGCGCAGGTGACCCGGTGCCCGAGGTATTCCAGTTGTTCCTGCAGCAGTGTCAGGCTGGCGCGATGGTCGTCCGCCAGCAGGATGTCCAGAGGCAGCTGGTTGGCCTGGGGCACGTTGGCCGGGCTGGTCTCGGCAGCTCCCTCTCGTCCGGCCAGGGGCAACTCCACCCGGGCTTCGCTGCCGGGGCCGCTGCGCCCGTGCAGGCTCAGTTTGCCGCCCATCTGCCGGCACAGCTGATGGCTGATGGGCAGCCCGAGCCCGGTACTGTCCCGGGGCGACTGGCTGTGCGGGTCAACCTGGGCAAAGGGTTGCAACAGCCGTTGCCGTTCCTCCCGGGGAATGCCTATGCCGGTGTCCAGCACCTGCAGTTTCAGCTCGTAGTGCCCCGCACGCATCGCAGGTTGCAGTTGCAATCTGACCTGCACCGCACCCTGGTGGGTGAACTTGATCGCGTTGCTCAGCAGATTCGCCAGCACCTGCTTGAAACGCAGGGCGTCGATCAGCACCAGGGGTTCCGGCTCCGGTGCCTTGAACTCAAGGTTGAGGTCCAGGTGCTTCTGGAGAGCCAGGGCCTGGAACACTCCCATCACCCCATCGACGCTGCCCCGCAGGCTGCTCCAGGTTGGGTTCAGTTGCAGGTGGCCGGATTCGATCCGGCTGATGTCCAGCAGGTCCCCGAGCAGCTCGCGCAAATCCCTGGCGGCGCCCAGGGCCAGTTCCAGGGAGGCATGGTTTCGCGAATGGGCCCCGGTTCGTTGCAGCATCAGCTCCAGCAGCCCGATGAAGGCGTTCAGCGGAGTGCGGATTTCATGGCCCATGTGCCCCAGGAACTGGCTTTTGCGCCGGTTGGCTTCTTCAGCTTGGCGCTTGCCGGTGTCCAGGGCGGCCACTGACTGTTCCAGTGCCCCTGATTGTTGCCGCAGCCTGCGCAGTTGTCGGTGGAGTCGGGCCTGGTTCAGCCATGACGCGAGCAGCAGGACCAGCAGCGTGATAACGACCAATGGCGAGCACAGGACTTCGATCATCGCCGGGGCGCTCGGCAAGGCCAGGGCTTCAGGATCTGGCGCTTCATATCAGTTCATTGCGCTTGGCCATGTCCACCAGTTCATTCATGGAAGTGGTGGCGAGTTTTTGCATGATGCGCTTCTTGTAAGTACTGACAGTCTTGTTGCTGAGAAACATGCCCGTGGCAATTTCCTTATTGGTTTGGCCCATTGCAAAAAGTTTCAGCACCATCAACTCCCGATCATTCAGCGAATTGAACTGTGCCAACTCCAAAGTTGCACCAAGAGCGCTCCGATCAACTTGCAACGCCTGGCTGGGGAAGTAGTTGTAGCCACTGCAGATGGCCTTGATGGCACTGAGCAGTTCACTCAGATCTTCTTGTTTGCAGACATAGCCGCTGGCCCCGGCGCGCATGCAGCGATTGGCGAACAAGGCCGCTGACTGGGCTGTGAGGACCAGGATTCGCAAGGGCCTGGGCATGTTGCTCAAGCGCTCCAGCAGCTCCAGGCCATCGAGTTTTGGAATGCAGATATCGAGTATGACCAGATCCGGTTCGCATTCGCGGACCATTTGCAAGGCATCGACTCCATTATCGGTTTCCCCGAAGATTTTATAGCCCTCGTGTTCCAGCAGAATGCGAATGGCCAGGCGTATGACGGGGTGATCATCAACGATAAGTACTGAGCCCATGCTGGTCTCCTGCCGGTAAATGGAGGTTCGAACAGTAGCCCAGCTGAGGGAGTGGAAGTAGTTGCGAAAGTGTGGAAAAACCCAATCTAAGACGGGTCCTACAACGAATAAGGGGAGGTATTACAGCCAGTTGGCAGTGAAGGGAAGTTAAAGTCGGATAGATGTGCATCGGGCCGTAGGGGACGGCCGCTAAAAGGCGCTGGTGTATGCCATCGCAGGCCGCCCCCCGCGAGGAGGGCGGCCTGGGCCTCATGGAGTTTTCTGATCGATGCCGGCTTGCAGCAGCTGGCTGTCACTGTGGCCGCCGACACGCAGCGGGCCGAGGTTGAACAACTGGTCCTTCTGGGTGGCGTCGTCCTGTTTACGGGTCAGTTCGGCAGCGCTGCCCAGGGCAACATTGACCGGTGACTTGGACAGATTGGCGCCGACGTCCACGCGCAATTCCGAGCCGGCCAGGTCGGTGCTGGTGACCTTGGACCCCCCCAGTTCGACGCGACCTTCGCTGGCCCCGATGCGGGCACCGGTGAGCTGGGTTTCGCCGCCGACCTTCAGGTTGACGCCCTGTTGAGCGCTGATCCCCGAAGCCTGTTCCACGCGGTTCTTGCTCTCGTGGCTGACGTTCAGCTTCAAGCTCGGGGTATAGGAGGTCTTACCGCTCTTGTCGCCAAACAGCACGCCTTCAGCGGTATTGGCCACCTTGCTGCCGGCGGTGTTCTTCTCGCTGACCGAATAGCTGTCGCTGGTTTTTGGCCAGAAGCGCTCTTTCAGGCTGGAGAGACGGTTGCCCACGGCGTCGGCTTTGCCGGCCAGGTAGTTCTTGGCCTTGTCCACGCCGTTGCCAATGGCGCCGCGTGGTTCAGGGTTGACGTCGTAGCTGCCGCTGCGGCTGAGTTTCTCCCCCAGGCGCTCCTTGGCGTCGCTGGCCTTGGCGACCACGCTGTCCTTGGCCGAACTGACCTTTTCCACCCCTTTGTCGACGGCGTTTTCCAGCTTTTCGCGGTGCTTGTCGAAGCCTTTTTCGGCCTTGGCCTGCAGGCTGTCCTTGAGTGGGCCGGCGGGTTTGGCCAGCTTGCTCACCAGCCCCGGCTGGTTTTTCGCCACGTCCAGTTTGGCGTCGATGTTGACCTGGGTGTTACGCAGCCGGTCCTGACGGCTTTCGATGTTGAGGCCACCACCTATGGCCCCGTCGAGCCGCTGCGCCTCGATGTTGGCGCCGGCCAGATGCACGTTGCCGGCACTGTTGAGGGTCACCTGATCGGCCTTGATCAGGCTGTTGTGCTGAGTCGTGCTCTGACGCTGATCGACGTCGATCTTGACCCGGGCATTGATCCCGCGATCGACTTTCGGCGAGTCGTGCTCACTGGCGTCGGCCAGGGTGGTCTTGCCCATGCTGCCACCGGCGCCCAGGGTCAGGCCCCAGTTGTTGTGAGCCTGGGTGGATTGCGCCGACTCCTGGTAGATGCCGCCCTGGGCCGCATCCAGCACCACTTTGGCGGCGTCGATCCGCGTGCCCTGCAGGTGAATGGCGTTGTCGCCCTCGGCTGCGCTGCCCAGTAGTACCTGGCCTTGGCTGTAGAGCTGGGCGCCGCGCTGGCTCTGGTCGTTTTCAGAGACTCGGCCAATGTTGAAGTTGGCGCTGAGGTTGACGCTCTTGCCGCTGCTTTGCTCGCTGCTGGTCTTGCTGCCACCGGCCGTGAAGCCGCCACCGAGGTTGCTGCCCTGGCTATGGTGGGTGTCCACCGCCGCTTGCAGGTCGAGCTTGCCGCCGGCGTCCAGGGTGATGTCGCCGGCCGGACGTGCGGCGTTGCCGATCTGTGTGCCTTGCAGCGTCAGGTCGGTTGCACTCTTGAGGTTGACCGGTCCCTGGCCCTGGATGCTGGCGACCCGCGCCTGGCTGTCCTGCTGCTCGAGGCTCTTGTGATCCAGTTGCAACCCGGCCCCGACGTTGAGGTTGGTGCCGCTGGTACCCGGAGTGGTGCCCAGGGTCAGGGAGGCATCGCCACGCAGACTGGAGTTGCTGCTGCTCTGGCGGTCATTGGCCTGATTGAGTGCCAGCTTGCCGTCGGTCTTGATGTTGACGCCGCCCAGGCCGCCATTGAACTGGCTGCCTTCGAAGCTGGCATCGCCACCGACCTTGATGTCCACGCCCTGGCTGCCGGCGTAGCTGCCGACCTGGGCCTTCTCGGTGCTGCTGGTGACGTTGCTGCTGCCGCCGGCACCACTGGCGCGGATGTTCAGGTCTTCACCGGTGTTGGTGTAGACCCGCACGCCAACCTTGGCGTCCACGGCCTGTTCGCTGCTGCTGTGGGTATCGCTGGCGGCACTGGCTACCAGGCTGCCGGCACTGATCTGCACGGCACCGTCGGTGGCGCGGTACTGGGTGCCCTGGTCCTTGAGTTGCCCGTCGGCCTTGACCGCGACCTGGGCGCCGCTCAGCTGGCTGACCACTGCGGTGCTGGCGTTTTCGCTGCGTTGGCGGTTTTGGTGGCTGACATCCACATCGAGCCCGACATTGGGCTGTTCCAGGGCATCGAGCACCCCAGGCTGGTGGAACTTGCGCTGGGCCACGCCCTGGATGGCCTTTTCGATGGGGCGGGTGACGCCCTTGTATTCGACGTTGGCGCCGACATCCACCGCCCAGTTGTTCTCCTTGTGGCTGCTGCTTTCGCTGTTGTGCGCGGCCTGATTGTCGATCTCGGCGGCATTGACCTGCAATGCGCCGCCGGCCTTGACCTGGGCGCCTTCGGTGCTCAGGCGGTTGCCGGCATTGATGGTCAGGTTGCCGCTGGCAGCGATGTTGCTGGTCTGGGCAGTGCTCTTGCTGCTGCTGTCCTGGCTGCTGTTGTGGGCCACTTCCACGCCGTTGCCGGCGCGATCCAGGCCGCCGGTGTAGTAGAAGCCGCCACCGGTGGTGGTGCTGTCGCTGTGCTTCTGGGTTTTATTGTCCGCGGCCAGCAGCTGGACATTCTTGCCGCTCAGGCTGGCATCGCCGGCCGTGGCCGCAAGGTCGCTGCCTTGCACCTTGAGATCCTCGCCAGCAGTGACCGCCAGGGTGCCGCCAGTGAGGCTGGAGGCCTGTTGCCGGGTGCTGTCGCTGCTGTCGTTGCGCTGCTCATCCTGGTAGCGAACCCCAGCCCGGTACTGGCCGGTGCCCGGTGCGTTTTCCTTGGCGTAGGCGTCGAAGCCGCGCTTCTGGGTGCTGTTGCTGTCGTGCTGGGTGTCTTCGGCTGCGACGACCTTGATCGTGCCCTTGGCGCTGGCGTCCAGTGCTCCCGTAGCGGCGACCTGGGAGCCGCTGATGGTCAGGTCCTCGGCACTTTGCAGCTTGAGGTTGCTGTCCGAACGCACCTGGCTGCTGACGGTGGTGCTGTCCTTGTGCTGCTGACGGCTTTCATCCTTGGCGATACCGAAGAACTTGCTGTCCTTGCTGTGGCTGTTGCGGTGGGAGGTGTCCTGCACGCCGTCGATGGTCAGCGAACCCTTTTCACTGATGACGCTGGCCTGGGTGCCGCCCCGGGCCTGGCTGCCGCTGATGCGCACACTGTCGGCGCGCACGATCAGCTTGCCGTCGGCGTTGACCTTACTGCCCTGGTTCTCGGTCTTGCCCTGGTCGCCGTCGGCGTTCTTGCCGAAGAAACCACCGCCCACCAGGTCACCGGAGTACTGCTGGTTGCTTTGGCTCTGCCGACGGCTGGCGCTGTTGATGTCGACGTCCTTGGCGGCCAGCTGGATGTCGCCCTGGCTGTGCAGCTCGGCGCCCTCAAGGCGCAGTTTCTGCTGGCTGTCGAGTTGCAGTTGCTTGCCGCTCTTGAGCTGGCTGGTGACGCTGCGCTGCTGGCTGCTGGCGCTGTCCCAGTTTTCCTTCCACAGGTGCTTGCGGTGCTGGCCCTGGTCGCGCTGGGTCTGGGTTTCGGTGGCGGCAGTCAGTTGCATGTCGCCGCCGCTGCGGGCACTCAGGCGATTGCCGGCTTCGACGCTGCTGCCCTGGATCTGGGTATTGGCGCCGGAGTTCAGCTCGGCGTCATGCTGGGCCACTACCTTGTTACCGTGCTGGCGCGTATCGCTGTCGGTCTCGGTACGGTCATAGGTTTCCCAGGTGATGCCGATGGTGCTCTTGTCCCACTGCTGGCGTTTTTCCTGGAGCTTGCGGCTTTCGATACTGCTCAGGGTCAGGTTGCGCCCGGCATCGAGCTTGACGTTGCGGCCGCTGACGTCGGTGGCGGCCAGGGTCAGGTCCTTGGCACCGTGGAGTTCGATATCGCCCTGGCTGCGCACGCCGGCGCGCGTGGCGTCGAGGCTGTTGGCCACGGCCTCGCCGCGGATGTCCAGATCACCGGCGGAGCTCAGCTTGACTCCGTCGCGGCCATCCACCTGGACGGCGCCCACGCGGACTCCAGCACCTTCGGCGGTGCTGACGATGTTGATCCGTCCGGCCTGCATGGCGCCGAACAGGCTGGCATCGATGCGTTGATCCTGGGTGTGGCTGGTCGGGTCGACCTTCAGCACCTTGCCGCTGGGGTAGTCGAGCTGGTTGCGGCCCACGGTCACGTTCAACTGGTCCCGGGCGGCGAGGCTGCCCTTGCTGTCGATGCGCGGGGCGATCAGGTTGATCGAGCCTTCGGCATTGCGCAGGCCGCCGCCGTGGATATCCAGCTGGCCTCGGGCGCCCTGGGTGTCGAGACCCTGCAGCTTGCCGTCCTGCAGTTCCGGGCGGCCCACCACCAGGCTGGCGTTGGGGGTGTTGATGAAGCTGCCGCCATTGACCGAGATGCCATTGGGGTTGGCCAGTACGAAATCGGCGGCGCGGCCGAAGATTTCCTGGGCGCCATTGAGTTGCGAGGCGTTGCGACTGATCACTTCGTTGAGGATCACGCTGGCCGCCTGGCCCTGGAGCTGTGCGTTGGCTGCCAGTTGCCCGGCCAGTTGCGATTGCCCGGCCTGCAGGGCGTTGTTCAAGACCACGCCTTGTTGCCCGACGTTGTAGTCGAGGAACTGGTTGTGGGACAGGCCGCCGGCATTGGGCGCGACGATGTTGACGATGGGTACGCCACCCTGGTTTTGCAGCTGTGGGGTGCCGCCGGGGCCTTCGACCACGGTGATTCCGCCGGCCAGGGCCAGGGGCAGATGGGACACCAGCAGCAGGCCGGCGATGGTCCAGCGCAGTGTGCCCTGGGGTGAAAGGTTGAATCTATGAGTGTTGTCAGGCATGAGAACCTCGTGCTGAGTGGGTGAGCCGGGCGTTGCTTTCTTGGGTGCAACGGCGCGTGGTGCTCAGGTTCATCGGGTGTTTCAGGCTAATCGGCGGTTGATCAAATCTGCAGGCTGAACCTGGCCAGCCAGACTTCCGGCTCCGTGCGAAAGCCCTGCGGGGTGGTGAGGCTGCGTTGGTAATCCAGGTCGACCTGGAGTTTTTTCCACGCCAGGTTGAGGCCCAGGCTGGCACCGCCGAGATGGCGGCTCTGGGCACCGTGCTCGGCCTTGATCCAGCCATTGTCCAGGCCCAGGCGTGGGGTGATCTTGACCGGCAGGTCGCTGTTCAGGGGTAGGCGCAGGGTGTTGCGCCAGACCGCGCCGATGGCGCCGGAGGCGCTGTTGATGCGGTAGCCGCGCACCGCAGAATCGTCGGTGCCCAGCAGTTGCTCGATGGCCGGCAGCGGGTCCGGGCTGTACTGGGCCGAGAGCTGGCTCTGCCATTGCCAGCGCTGCTCGCCCCACTGGCCGTTGCGCCACTGGCTGAGGCCGGCGCGGTACTTGCGGAACTGCGCCTGGGGCAGGTTGCGTTGCAGCTGTTGCGAGTCGCGATCGGCGCCGAACCAGGTCAGGCCCTGGGCGTAATTGACATCCAGGTTCCATACCGCGCTGTTGAGCCAGAACAGGTTGAGCCCCGCCTCGGCCACGGTCAGGGTCGGGCTCTGGATCTGCAGGTGGGCTTTTTGCAGGTAGCTGTCCACATCCTTGTAGGCCAGTTGCAGGTTGGCGCTGAGCTGGTGGCTCTGGTCGCGCCACAGCACCCGGTCGGCGCGGCCGCTGACCATATCGGTGCGGCCGCTGTTGTACAGGGTGGTGCGGGCCAGCTTGAGCGGGGCGCGGTATTCGGCGTGGCTGGCGAACAGGCTGTAGGTCCAGTAACCGTAGGGCACCGAGTAGAACAGGCTGCTGCTGCGGCTGTAGCGCGGGCCGTGGTTGAGGGTGTCGCTGTAGTTCAGGTTCAGCGCGTCGTTGATCTGCAACGGGCTGTCCAGATTGAGGTTGATCGACTGCCGGTCGCGGCCGGTGCCGGCACTGCCGAGGTTATCCACACCCAGCCCAAGGCCCCAGCGCGCGGCGCTGCTGCGCGAACGCAGGATGATCCGCGAGGCACCGGGCTGGCTGCCTGGGGCGATGTCGGCGGTCAGGTCCAGGGAGCGCAGGCGGTTCAGTTGATCCAGGCCCTGCTCCAGGTCTCGCAGGTTCAGGGGCTTGCCGAGCATGCCCGGGAAAGCCCCGCCCAAGGAGACTGGCAGGCTCTGGTCGGCCAGTTCGATGGCTTCGACGTAGCCTTCTTCCACCAGGATATCCAGGCTGTGGCCGGCAGCCGGGGTGCTGGCCAGGTAGGGGCGGCTGGCGATGTAGCCGGCCTCGACGTAGAGACGGGTGATGGCTGCCAGCAGCTGGTTGATCTGATTGACCCCCATGCACGGCGCTACGTACGGCTTGATGTAGTCATTGAGCCGGGTCTTGGCGAACAGACTGACGCCACCGATGCGGGTGCCGCTCAGGGGCCAGCAGCGGCTGTCGCTGGCGGTCTGTTCCGGCAGGGTGGGCGTGGCCGGGGTGCTGCTGAAGCTGCCGCGCTGCATCTGCCGCTGGCGCTGCTCCAGTTGCAACTGCTGCAGGTCCCGTTGCTGTTGCTGCTGCAGGCGCAGGGCTTCCTGGCCTGGTTGCAGGTCGTCGGCCAAGGCCGGGGTCAGGCAGGTCAGACCCAGTACCAGTCCCAGGCACCAGTTGCCGGTGTGGGCGAGAAGGGAGCGGTCAGTGCGTGATGAATAGGGCACTTGGCATCCTTACTGTAAAAAGACCAAGTGACGAACAACAGAAAAGCCGATCGGTGAGGCTCAACTAGTGACGTCGCTTTAAGTTCTGCACTGTGAATATGAGGCGCCGTCGATATCTATATCGGGGGCCAATCTTCAAGTGCTCGAGAGTGACAAATCCTGAGTGAGAGCCGGGTGCTTCAGTGCAAATTCAGGTTATGACAAAAGGGTTGAGTGAGTGCTGGTCGAAACGTTACAGCGCAGTGTGAAATTAATTTTTCCGGGGGTGGTCAGCGGGGAAATTACTGGATGAAATTGAGACTATCCGAAAGCAAAAACTCGATTTGTACGTAAATTGTAAATGCATAGAAGGCTAACAAAATTTTCCTGTCGGCCTTGATCGGCAAGGGGTGCAGCGAATTATGAGGTTTTTTGAAAGGTAGGATGTTTGGTTGAATCCAGGTGAAGTGTGTAATTCTGTGATGACGGGGCAATAACGTTAACGACTGCGGTGAGTGTTTATGGCTAGTTGCTCTTTCTATTCGAGTAGTTGCTCTAGTCTCGCCTGTTTTTAATTGAAGTAATGATTGTCAGGGAATTCCTTATAGTGAAGCTCCAGAGTGAGATGCCCGGAATCACGAGTGTGCTGCCCCCTGTCTCGGCGCATATTCGAAGTTCACGGGTCGTTGTTGTGATGGCCCGTCTAGGGGAATCCCTTAGTTGTCGATTGGATGTTGCAGGTCATATCAAGTGCCTGGCGCCGCAGCCAGGCACTTGATGGAGGAGGGTCATTGCGGGCTTGAGCGCCCGGTCATTTCCCGGGCCATTTCACTGGCATAGCTGTCGGTCATGCCAGCGATGAAGTCGATCATCCGCAGGAACGACTTGTGCAGCGGCCAGTTCGGGTCCGGTGCATTGTTGCCCAGCAGATCGAGAGTCCGCCGGTTCTTGAACGACGGAGTCTTGCCGCCGTGCTGCTCCAGTGCGGCACCGCAGAAGGAGTTCAGGAGTATTTCCAGGGTGGTGTAGGCGCCGATCTCGTGCAGGGTCTTGCGCTTGTCCTGGAAGATCTTGCGCCGTGCTACGTCCTTGGCGTTGAGCACGCAGCGCTTGGCTGGGCCGTGCATGTGCTCCACCAGGTCGCCGTGCAGGGTGCCGGCCAGCAGGGCGTCCTGCTGTTCGACAAAGGCCCGGGCGGCGGCGTTGGTCAAATGCTCGATGGCCTTGCCCCGCAAGATCGCCAGGCGCCGTCGGCGAGAGTCCCCCGGGCCCAGCTGGCGATAGGTTTCTGGCAGGTCGTCGCCCACCAGCCCCAACAGCAGGGCCTCGACCTCCGCGTACTCCAGCAGGTCCATCTCCAGGCCGTCTTCGAGGTCGATCAGGGCGTAGCAGATGTCGTCCGCCGCTTCCATCAGGTACACCAGCGGATGCCGGGCCCAGCGCTGTTCCTCCAACTGCGGCAGGCCCAGCTTGTGGGCGATCTGTTCCAGCAGCGGCAGTTCGCTCTGGTAGCAGCCGAACTTGTGTTTCTTGTAGCCCAGGGAGTCGGCGTGGCGCGCGGTCCAGGGGTATTTGAGGTAGGTGCCGAGGGTGGCGTAGGTCAGCCGGGTGCCGCCGTCGAACTGGTGATACTCCAACTGAGTCAGGACCCGGAAACCCTGGGCATTGCCTTCGAAATTGAGGAAGTCCAGGCGCTCCGCCTCGCTCATGGCGTCAAGCCAGCCGCGTCCGGCGGCCTGCTGGAACCAGTGGCGGATGGCGTCTTCGCCGGAATGGCCGAAGGGCGGGTTGCCGATGTCGTGGGCCAGGCAGGCGGATTGCACCACCATCCCCAGGTCGCTGGGTTCGCACCAGTCGGGCAGGGCGCCACGTAGAGTCTCGCCCACGCGCATGCCCAGGGAACGACCGACGCAACTGACTTCCAGGGAGTGGGTCAGGCGGGTATGGATATGGTCGTTGCTGGACACCGGGTGCACCTGGGTCTTGCGCCCCAGGCGGCGGAAGGCGCCGGAGAAGATGATGCGGTCATGGTCTTTATGGAAAGGGCTACGGCCGAGTTCTTCTGGGCTGTGCACTGGCTTTCCGAGGCGTTCGCGGGTGAGCAGGGTCTGCCAATCCAAGGCGGGGTCTCTCCGAAAAAAAACTGAGGCGCCCAGCTTCCGGGTTCCCGGGCGTGGCCGCAAGAGGCGCATGGCCTGCGCTCATGTATCCATCTGGCGGACGCCTTCGCTGGCAAGCCAGCTCCTGCACGGCAATGGCCTGGCCTGCGCCTCACCTGTAGGAGCCGGCTGCCGGCGAAAGGGCCCGTAGGTCGTGCATCCATCACGTCGCCGCGCTCGCCGGCAGATGGGGTGGGGTTACAGGCCGGCAGCGTCGATATCGATCAGCAACAGGCGCTGGCCGTTGTCGAAGAACTGGCCGGCAGTCAGGCAATACTGGTTGCTGGTGGCGTCGCGGTAGGTGTTGGACAGGGTCAGGCGGCGCTCTTCCCAGCCTTCGGCCAGCAGGTGATAGAAGTACGGGCGCCAGGACCAGTTGTGGCCCACGTAGCTGCTGTCGGCCTGCCAGCGGTTGTGGCGCCATTCCAGGTTGGGCGTCAGTTGGGTGCCGTGACGGTCGCACTGGTAGAAACGCAGCAGCCAGGGAAAGGCCTCCACTGCGGGCAGTTGGCTGATGGGGGCCTGAGCCTGGGCCCAGGCCTGCAACAGGTTCATCAGCTCTGCCAGTTGCTGGCGCATGCGCATCAGGCGGTTGCGTTCGGCCAGCTTGTGCCGCACATAGCGCTCCCGCAGGCGGGCGAAGGGCTGGACAAAGGCATCGCTGGCGAACAGCTGTTCCTCGGCCCGGGCAAACAGGAAGCCCTGTACATAACGGGAACCGCACTCCAGGGCGAAATCCAGTTCGGCCTCGGTTTCCACTCCTTCGGCGATGATCCAGCAGCCGGTTTTTTCCGCCATCTGTGCCAGGGCCTTGACCACATCGCTGCTGGGCCCGCCCCGGGCAGCGGCCTGAAACAGGCGCATGTCGAGCTTGAGGATGTCCGGTTGCAGCGCCAGTACCCGGTCCAGTTGCGAGTAGCCGGCGCCGAAATCGTCGATGGCGATTCGCGCCCCCGCCTGGCGATAGCGCGCCACCACCTCCGTCAGGCGCTGGCTGTTGCCCCCCAGCTCGGTGATCTCGAAGACGATGCGCCGTGGATCGACATCGTTTTGCTGCAACTGCTTGAGGCTGGGCAATGGCTGGCCTGGCCGCAATCGACTGATCCAGCGTGGGGAAATGTTCAGGCTCAGGAACCAGTCCGCCGGGGCTTCGTGGAGGCGGCGCAAAGCGTCGTCGCGGACCAGGCGATCAAGACGGCGCAAGGCGCTGGAAGGGGTGCGGGGATCGGCGAACAGCGGCCCCACCGACGCCAGTTGCCCATTGCCCTGGCGCAGGCGGCCCAGGGCTTCGACCCCGGCGATGCGCCCGGTAGCGGTATCGATAAATGGCTGGAAGCAGGCGAGCGGTTGCCCGTCGATCACAGGGCCTCCTTATCAGAGTCTTGTTGGTAGGGAGCTGAGGCTGTCGGGTAGACAGACAGGCGTCCAGGCTGTGTGAACACTGCCGTTTTCGGCAATACGGCGTTTTCACACACCCTGG
Organism: Pseudomonas sp. E1BtOHC1; assembly: GCF_058744285.1. Classification (NCBI taxonomy): domain Bacteria; kingdom Pseudomonadati; phylum Pseudomonadota; class Gammaproteobacteria; order Pseudomonadales; family Pseudomonadaceae; genus Pseudomonas; species Pseudomonas sp. E1BtOHC1. The sequence continues at coordinate 5,822,877 of NZ_CP196023.1, read as the reverse complement.
ATCGGCCCCTGGGTAAGGGGGCCGATCCGGGTTGCTTAGCAAGAATGCAGCCAGATCAGCAGAGGCTGCTTGCAGGCCGGTTGCTGTTGGTCGCTCAGGGTTTGCGCGAGGTGCCTTGCAGCGCCAGCCTGATCAGTGGCAACAGGCTGGTGCCCAGGCGTATCAGACGGGTGAGGCTGCTGGTGCCGCCGCTCTTGGCACCCTTGCCGGTGATGAACCCCAACAGGGTCACCGCCGCCACGCCCCAAAGTGGCGCGTGCTTGATGCCAAAGCCTTCCTGCCAGCTTTGCCCAAGGCCGCGGACCCGTTGCAGGGGTTGCAGCAATTGCTGGGACTCGTGGCGGATTTCCTGGCGGTGCATTTCCATGCGCAGGCGGATCAGTACCTTGCGCATTTCCCGGCGTGAGGTGTTTTGCGGAATGTCCGGCAACTTCATGGCAGCAGGCGCTCCCGATCATTGGCCAGCTCTTCGAGCGTGGCGTGGAAGGGCGAGGATTCATCGAAGATCGCCGACTTCAGGCGCAGGCCGCAGAACAGTGCCGCCAGGGTATAGAACACGCACAGGCCGATGATCCCGGCCAGGCGGTAGCTGTCCCACAGCAGGATCAGCACCAGCGCCGACAACCCCACCAGCAACAGCAGGGCAAACACCAGGGCCAGGCCGGCGAACAGCAGCAGGCTTACGGTGCGCGCTTTCTGTTCCTGCAACTCGATGCCGAACAATTCGACGTGGCTGTGCAACAGGCCCAGGACAGCAGCCCCCAGGCGCCGCGAGGACGCGCTTGGACCGCTGCCGGACGAAGTGGATTCGCCGATAGCCATATCAGCGCCGCGTCGCCAGCAGGCCGATGAGAAAGCCGACGCCGGCAGCGATACCGACGGATTGCCAAGGGTTGCTCTGCACATAGTCCTCAGCGGCGGTGACTGCAGCCTGGCCACGCTGGCGCAGGGAGTCCTCCGTCAGTTGCAGGGTTTCCCGGGCCTTGAGCAGGCTGTCGTGGATCTGCTCGCGCAATTCATCGGCCTGGTCGCCGGCCAGGGTCGCGGTGTGTTCCAGCAGACGCTCCGTGTCACTGACCAGTGCCTGAAAATCCGCCATTAGTACTTCTTGAGCCGTCTTCGCCGTTTTGCTGGCCATGGTTGTTTCTCCGTTGATTGCGTGTGTGAGCTATGAGTGTGAGCCCCGAGCGAAGGTTCACTGTAATTGTCTGGTACAGCTTTTGCTTTGTCCTGGTGCGCAAGACGTGAGGCTTGCGCCGAAAACGAGCAAGGGTGGCGCTGCAGCCCGCGTAAACCCTGGGCAAAAAAATCACAACCTCAGGTCAATCGCCTTCCCGTGGTTTCGCGTACGGCCCCTGGCGCGCCAAAACGGTTCACCGATTACGCATGATGACGCGTCCCGGAGCCAACTTGGTGCAAGGCCGGCCGTGGAGCCGGGGAGATGATGGCCGATTTCGGATCTGCCTACTCCATGGAAAATCTGCAAAGCGCTGTGGACACCCTGGTCCACGGTTCCAACACCCTGTTCATTCTGCTCGGTGCGGTCATGGTCCTGGCCATGCACGCCGGTTTTGCCTTCCTTGAAGTGGGCACGGTCCGGCAGAAGAACCAAGTCAATGCACTGTCGAAAATCCTCAGCGACTTCGCCGTCTCGACCCTGGCCTATTTCTTTATAGGCTATTGGATCTCCTATGGCGTGAGCTTCCTGCAACCGGCGGCGGTGATCAGTGCCGACCACGGCTACGGTCTGGTGAAGTTCTTTTTCCTGCTGACCTTCGCCGCGGCGATTCCGGCGATTATCTCCGGTGGCATCGCCGAGCGTGCGCGTTTTGTGCCGCAATTGTGCGCCACGGTGCTGATCGTGGCGTTCGTCTATCCGTTCTTCGAGGGGCTGGTGTGGAACGGCAACTTCGGGGTGCAAGCCTGGTTGCAACAGCGCTTTGGCGCCAGCTTCCATGATTTTGCCGGGTCCGTGGTGGTGCACGCCATGGGCGGCTGGCTGGCGCTGGCGGCAGTGCTGTTGCTGGGGCCGCGCAACGGCCGTTATCGCGACGGCAAGCTGGTGGCGTTCGCGCCGTCGAGCATTCCCTTCCTGGCGTTGGGCTCGTGGATCCTGATTGTCGGCTGGTTCGGTTTCAACGTGATGAGCGCCCAGACTCTGCAAGGGGTGAGCGGGCTGGTGGCGGTGAACTCGCTGATGGCCATGGTCGGCGGCACCGTAGCGGCGTTGATCGTTGGGCGCAATGACCCGGGCTTCCTGCACAACGGGCCATTGGCCGGGTTGGTGGCGATCTGTGCCGGTTCGGACCTGATGCATCCGGTGGGCGCCTTGGTCACCGGGGCGATTGCCGGGGCCTTGTTCGTCTGGTGCTTCATCGCCGCCCAGAGCCGCTGGAAGATCGACGATGTGCTCGGGGTCTGGCCGCTGCATGGCCTGTGCGGTGTGTGGGGCGGGATTGCCTGCGGGATCTTTGGCCAGAGTGCATTGGGTGGATTGGGCGGTGTTAGCCTGGCCAGCCAGTTGATGGGCACCGGCCTCGGGGTACTGGTGGCGCTGCTGGGCGGATTCGCCGTGTATGGCGTGATCAAGGCCGTCTGCGGGCTGCGCCTGACCCAGGAGCAGGAGTACTACGGCGCTGACCTGTCGCTGCACAAGATCGGTGCCGTAAGCCAGGACTGAGCGGCCAAGGGCCCTGGCAACGAGCTGCTCGGGGCCAGGGCGGGACGGCCTCAACCGCCCAGCAGGCGTGCTTCGCAGGCCTCGATCGCGGCCTGGGTGCCGGACACCAGCACCCGGTCGCCGGCTTGCAGGCGCGAGGTCTGGCCCAGGGGCAGATCGCGGCCATCGCGCTGTATCCCGCGCACATCCACGCCCAGCGCTTCCAGCCCCAGCTCTTGCAGCACCCGGTTGCAGGCGTGGGCGTCGGCGTCGAGGTTCACGGCGTGCATCTGTACTGCGGGCGGTTCGTGATTGTCCTGGGTGCTGCTTTGCGCCCCATGGTAGAAGCCGTGCAGCAGGCGATAGCGGCTGTGCCGCACCTCGTCCACGGTGCGTTGTACCCGTTGCTCTGGCAGGCCAAGCATGATCAGGGCGTGGGAGGCCAGCATCAGGCTCGACTCCAACAGCTCGGGCACCACTTCATTGGCGCCGGCGGCCTTGAGTTCCGCCAACTGGCTGTCATCCCGGGTCCGTACCAGGATCGGCACGTTGCGGTCCAGGTGCCGCGCGGCCTTGAGTACATTCAGCGCGATGTCGGTCTTATCCACCGCAATCACCAGCAGTCGTGCCCGCTCCAGGCCAACCGCCGCCAGCAGGTCACTTCGCCGGCAGTCGCCGTAATGCACGCAGCTTTCCGCCGCCGAGGCTTCCTGGACCCGCACCGGATCATCGTCCAGGGCGATGTAGCGCAGTTGCTCATGGCGCAGGAAACGTCCGATGGATTGGCCGACCCGGCCATAACCGCAGATCAGGACGTGGCCCTGCAACTGGGCGTTCTGCGCGCTGATTTCCTCCAGTTGGGCGGCCTGGTTGGGCTTGCGGTGCAGGCGGGCAGTGATTACCGGGGCGGCGCGCAGCAGCAGCGGGGTCAGCAGCATGGAGCAGAAGGTGGCAGCCAGCAGCAGGCTGCTGATCTGCGACGGGATCATCTGGCTCAGTTGCATCTGCGCCATCAGGGCGAAGCAGAACTCACCACCCTGGGCCAGGGCCAGGCCGCTGCGCCAGGCGGTCTCGCCGTCACTGCCGCGCAGCTTGAGCAGGGCGGCCACTACCGAACCCTTGATCAGCAGCAGGGCCAGGGTCAGGCCGAGGATCAACAGGCTGTGGTCGATGAACAGTTGCAGGTCGATGAGCATGCCGATACTGACGAAGAACAGCCCGAGGAGAATGTCGCGGAACGGACGGATATCGGCTTCGATCTGGTGCCGGTAGTGGCTTTCTCCCAGCAGCATGCCGGCCAGGAAGGCCCCGAGGGCCGGCGACAGACCCAGCAAGTGGGTGAGCCAGGCGGTCAGTAGCACAATCACCAGGGCCAGCAGCACGAACAGCTCGGCAGAGTGGGAGGCGGCGACTTCGTGGAACAGCCGGGGCAGCAGCCAGCGGCTGGCCAGCAGCAGGCCGAAGAACAGCACCAGGGTCTTGCCCAGGGTGGCGGGCAGGGCCCAGTACCAGGCCTGGTCACTGTGGCCGGCGAAGACCGGGACCAGGGTCAGCAACAGCACCGCCACCACGTCCTGGAACAGCAGCACACCGATGGCGTTCTGTCCGTGGCTGCTGAAGATCTCGCCAAGGCTGGTCAGCTCTTTGCTGACGATGGCGGTGGACGATAGGGCCAGGCCGGTACCCAGCATCAGCGCCGAGGTCAGGGGCATGCCGAACAAGGCCAGGAGCACGCCGAGGATCAGGCCGCTGCACAGCACTTGCAGGCTGCCCAGGCCAAACACCACGCGGCGCAGGGCGAGCATTTTCGACAGGGAGAATTCCAGGCCCAGGGAAAACAGCAGGAAGACCACCCCCAGTTCCGCCAGGTCCGGCAGGTCCTCGCTGTCATTGACCCAGTCCAGGGCGGTGGGCCCGACCATCAGCCCCACCGACAGATAGCCCAGGACCGGTGGCAGGCTCAGGCGCCGGAACAGCGCAATGACCACCAGTGACGAAGCGAGAATAATCAGCAGATTGGCAAACAACGGGCATCTCCGGACAAGGGGGCGGGCAGGGCAAAGCCTAGAGGCAAAAAGGCGCGAGGATCGCCCGGCTGGCGGTAAACGATTCTGACTCACGTCATTCTTTATCGAGAATGTCTCATATTCATGAGCCTTCGCTATGCTCAAGGCCTGTTGAGAAAAGCTGCGCCCGGGCGGGTCTGCAGGTGCCTGCCAGTGAGGAGCCGGAGAGATTTATGGAGCGTCTGTATTCGCTGCAAGGGTTGCGGGGCATCGCGGTATTGGGCGTGGTGCTGTTTCACATGATGTCGGTGGAGAGCAAGTATTCCGGTGGCGACATCCTGTTGCCGGCATGGCTGGACTTCTTCCAGCTCGGGGTCGATCTGTTCTTTGTCATCAGCGGTTTCGTGATGGTCATTGTCAGCCGCGGACGCTTCCAGAAGAGCCTCGAGACCCAGCGCTTCCTGTTCAATCGCCTGTCACGGATCTACCCGACCTATTGGTTGTATTTCTTCATCACCCTGGGGGTGTACCTGTGGCAGCCGGGGCTGGTGAACAGCAGCCATGGCGGCTCGAACCTGTGGATGTCGTTCCTGCTGCTGCCCAATGACAAGGTGCTGCTGGTGATGGTGGCCTGGTCGCTGCTGTTCGAATTGTGGTTCTACCTGATGTTCACGGTGTTCCTGTTCTTCAAGGAGCGGCGCCTGCCGCTGATTCTGCTGCTGTGGGCATTGGCGCTGGTGGTCTTCAACCTGTTGCAGAGCTGGCAGGACTATTCCCCGGCGCTGAAGATCATGCTGCATCCCTATGCGCTGGAATTCATTGCCGGCAGTGCCCTGGCGCTGTTTTTCTATGGGCCCTACAGCACCAGGGTGCCCACGGTGCTGGTCTGGGGCGCGCTGGCCGCGGCGTTGCTGGTGGGGGTGCCGCTGATCCATGGCTATCAGCTGTTTTTCACCGAGGGGTTGCCAAGAGTACTGGCGGTAGGGCTGACGTTTGGCACGCTGGTGCTGTCCCTGGCGCTGCTGGAGCGGCGGCAGTTGATCCGGATGCCTGGGTTTCTGACGGCTACGGGTGATATGTCCTACACCATCTATCTATCTCATCTGCTGGTGTTGGGGGTGGTGGGCAGGGCCTGGCAGGTGATCGGCTCCTGGCCTGCCAGTTATGTGGACAACCTGGTTTTCTGTGTACTGATGATGACGGCGGTGGTCTGCTATGGCTGGGTGGGATACCAGTTCTACGAGAAGCCGATCCTCGATCGCGCCACGGCCTACTGCAAACGCCGCTTCAGCTCCGCGCCCCAGCGTAAACATTTCGATCCGGTGTAACGGCCAGGGTTGTTCCTGCTTATTCGGGTAGCCATCGATGCCGAAAGTCCTCAATGCAAATCTTGATGCCCTGAAAGTCCTGCTGGCGGTGATGGTGGTGGCGTTGCACTGCAAACTGTTGGGGGGCAACTACAACTGGGCGGGCTATGTGCTGTGCAACGGCCTGTTCCGGGTGGCGGTGCCGACCTTCTTCATCATCAACGGTTACTACCTGTACCAGACCCTTAGCGGCGGTCACTCCTTTGCCCAGTGGTTCAAGCGCGGTCTGTTGATCTACTTGTTCTGGATGCTGGTCTACAGCCCGCAATACGTCGATCCGGCGACCATCCTCAGCCTGGGCGGGATACTGGGAGTAGTGAAGAAGTTGCTGATCGGCTATTTCCACCTGTGGTACCTGCTGGGCATGCTCGGTGGCGGGGTGGTGTTGCTGTTGCTGCGTAACTGGCGTTCTGCGCCCCTGGCCGGCCTGGCGTTGCTGGCCTTCCTCAGCGGCCTGTGCCTGCAGTACGCACGGGTGTACTTCCAGTTGCCCAACGAGTTTGCCCAGCATTTCAACCAGAACGACTACACCGCGCGCAACTTCCTGTTCATGGGCTTTCCGTTCATGGCCATCGGCTTTCTCTGTGCCCGGCATCAGTTGGCGCAGCACCTCAGCCGGCGCGTCGTCTGGTGCTGGCTGATCCTGGGGCTGGGGGTGATCCTGGCCGAGGCCGGGGTGAACTTTGTCCTGCGGGCCGACGTCCAGCAGAACTTCGATTTTCTCCTGTCGTTGCTGGTGATCGCCCCGGCGCTGTTTTTGTTGCCGCTGGTGTACGTTCGGAGCAGTGAAAGCAATTTCGCCGCAAAGCTGTCTTCGGCGGTGTACTACGTGCACCCCTGGTTCATCTACGGTGCCCTGGCGCTGGGAATGGTTTACGGCAACCCGATGACGGGGCTGGTGCTGGTACTGGCTTTTGGCGTGGCGCCGCTGTTGATCCTGGCCAGCCGCCGGGTACGGTTCATTCTCTGAAGATGTCGGGTCGACGGCTTTTTCTACCGGGCCTAGAATAACGGCCTGTTCTTTTATGGTTGCACTGTCATGCCCCCTGAATGCCAATTGTTCGGCACCCTTGGTTGCCATCTGTGCGAGCTGGCCGAAGCCGAGTTGATGCCTCTGGTGGAGCACGGTCTGATGGTCGAGCTGGTGGACATTGCCGAGAGTCAGGAACTGTTCGAAAGCTATGGCCTGCGCATCCCGGTGCTGCGCCGGGTGGACAATGGCGCCGAGCTCGGCTGGCCCTTCGACGCTGAGCAGGTGGTGGCGTTCCTGCGCTGACGCTTGGCTTGCAACATCCGGGCTTCCGCCTGTCGCCCGTGGTCGGAATTCATTGGCGAGATCCGTCGATTCGTTTACTGTATGCATATACAGCTATCGAGGAGTCTCGCCATGTCTCTCACTTTCCTGACCGGTACCGAACGCTCACAGCCGTTGCCAGCCTGTTTTCTGGAACTGGGTGACAGCGGTTGCGCTTCCCTGGCCAATGAGCCCACCGGTAGCGGGTTTTCCCTGGATCGGACCCTGGGTCTGGGGGCTCCTCAGATCCACGGCCTGCTGGTGGACGACGACAACCTGCTGGGCTTTGGCATCTACCCTGGGGACCGGCTGATTGTTGATCGCTCGGCCACCCCGGTGGTGGACCAGTACCTTGTGGTACGTCCTCAAGGCGCCCATGAATATTCGCTGCGCCTGCTGGCCCCCGATCCTCGTGGTGGTCTGTTGCTCAAGGCGGCGCGTCCTTCAATCCCTTCTCTGGTGCTGGATGACCTGGGTTCGATCGAGATCTGGGGCGTGGTGTTGTGGGTGGTCAGTTATGTGGGGCGCAAGCAGCCCTGATGGATGTGGCGGACGCTTCAAACCGTTAAAGGAATAAATGATGGTCAATGTCGAACAACTGAAAAACAGCGTGAACAGCATGTCCACCGATGTGCTCCGTGAGGCGGTGCTTGAGTTGCGCCTGGATGGGTTGGTCACCGAGGGCAAGACACCTTTCAACAAGCTGCACTTCAATACCTGTTTTGCCGAGATCGAAGCGCTGTTCCAGCGCGCGGGTTACCACCGGCAGTTGGATGTGGTGGGTTATCAGGGTTTGCTCTATGCCCTCTATGATCCGGGCCGCTGGGAGGCGGTGGATGTGCTGCGCTGGCTCAAGGAGTTCACCGAGGCAGCGGCCCAGGCCAAGCACTCCTGTGCCTGAGGTGGGCAAACTGCTTCTAGGTTCCTGAGGGTCGCTGTTGGATAATGCCGCTTCGCATTGATCCTTTGAGCTTTTGTATGTCCTCCGCGAGCTTTTCCGCTGCACAGCACCAGGCCAGCACCTTGTACCTGCCCCCCGGCTCCTGGCCGACGGTGCTGGATTGCCTGTGTGATCACTTCAAGGCCATCAGTCGTGAGCAATGGCTGGATCGTATTGCCCGCGGCCGGGTGCTGGATGGGCAGGGCCAGCCCATCAGCCTGGACCTGGCCTATCGCGAAGGCTTGCGGATTCATTATTTTCGCGAGGTGCCGGATGAGAAGGTAATCCCGGTGCAGGAGACCATCCTCTATGCCGACGAGCATCTGGTGGTGGTGGATAAACCGCATTTTCTTCCGGTCACCCCTGCGGGCGAGTACGTCGAGCAGACCTTGCTGCGTCGCCTTATCCGCCACCTGGACAACCCGAGTCTGGTGCCCCTGCATCGCATTGACCGGCACACGGCGGGGCTGGTGCTTTTTTCTGCCCATCCCGGCAGTCGCTCGGCCTATCAGGCGTTGTTCCCCACCCGGCAGATCGAGAAACGCTATGAAGCCATTGCCGGTGCCTTGCCACACCTGACTTTCCCCCTGGTGCACAAAAGCCGATTGGTGGACGGGGAGCCCTTCTTCCGCATGCAGGAGGCAGAGGGGCCGAGCAATACCGAAACTGCCATCGACGTCAGGGAAAGGCAGGGCGACCTGTGGCGTTATGCCTTGTACCCGGTGACGGGCAAGAAGCACCAGTTGCGGGTACACATGAGTGCCCTTGGAGCGGCGATCTGCAATGACCCGTTCTATCCCGAGGTGCTCAAGGATGCCGAGGACGACTATGACAATCCACTGAAGCTGCTGGCCCAGGGCTTGCGCTTCATCGATCCGTTGACCGGGCAGGAGCGCGAGTTCGAAAGCCGCATCAGCCTGCAGTGGTGAAAAACCGTCTCGCAGAAACAATAAAACCCGCCAAAGGCGGGTTTTATGGAAGCAAAACAACCACTGTCGGACTTACAGCTCCTTGACAGTGCGCACCTGATCCTTGTTGATGCGAGTCTGTTTGCCGTCCAGTTGTTCAAACTCGTAGAAGCCGGAATCCTTGTCGTATTTAGGGGTATCGACGGCCTGGATTTCGCGACCGTCATTCAAGGTGATCACTGTCGGCGAGGCGCAACCGGCGAGAGTGGCCAGGCCCAGTGCGAGCATGAGAGTGGCGAGGGTCCGTTGAGTCATTGTGTGTCTCCGAAATGAGTACTTTTGAGTGCTGGTCTTCAGACGTATACAACGCCTGCAAGTTCCTTGGCCAGGGACATTCTGTCACGTTGCCGGGCGGATCGCAGGCGTTGGCGGCTGCAGCTTAACTCACAGTGTCTGATCGTCCGAGATCTGGCTTTCTCGATGCCTGGGCTGCTTGCGCTGGAAGTCCGGGGCAAGGTGAATGCCGGCCCCGCAGCGGCGTCGGAACAAAGGGCTGTGATATAACACCGGGCTGTGTCTCCTACCTCTGGATCGAGCCTATGAAAGCCAAGGCTGATGTACCTTTTGCTGCCCTGAACATTGCGGTGTTGACCGTCAGTGACACCCGCACCCTGGAAACCGACACCTCCGGCCAGGTCTTCGTCGAGCGCCTGGGCGCCGCGGGCCATCGTCTGGCTGCGCGGGTGTTGCTCAAGGACGATCTGTACAAGATCCGCGCCCAGGTCGCGACCTGGATCGCCGATGACGTGGTGCAGGTGGTGTTGATCACCGGCGGCACCGGTTTTACCGGTCGCGACAGCACTCCGGAAGCGGTGGCCTGCCTGCTGGACAAGCAGGTCGATGGTTTCGGCGAGCTGTTCCGGCAGATATCGGTGGCGGATATCGGCACCTCCACTGTGCAGTCCCGTGCCTTGGCCGGTCTGGCCAATGGCACCCTGGTGTGCTGCCTGCCGGGCTCCACCAATGCGGTGCGTACCGGCTGGGACGGGATACTGGCCGAGCAACTGGACTCGCGGCATCGGCCGTGCAACTTCGTCCCTCATCTGAAACAGGCGGCGCCCTGTGAATCCCGTGGGTAAGCCGGGCAAGCAGGGGGCCTTGATGCCAGTGGAGGAGGCCTTGGAGCGCCTGTTGGCCATGGCCGAGGCGGCGCCCATTGTCGAGCGTGAACGGCTGCCGTTGGCCGCCACCGAAGGCCGGGTACTGGCTGAGGCGCTGGTATCCAGTCTGGATCTGCCGCCTTGGCCCAACAGCGCCATGGATGGATACGCCTTGCGCCTTGAGGACTGGAAGGGTGAGCCCTTGCCGGTCAGCCAGCGAGTTTTCGCCGGACAGTCCCCCGAACCCTTGCAGTCTGGAACCTGTGCCCGGATCTTCACTGGCGCTCCGCTGCCGGCGGGTGCGGATTGCGTCGAGATGCAGGAAAACGCCCAGGTTCAGGACGATCAGCGAGTACGTTTTACCGAGCCACTGAAGGTCGGCCAGAACATCCGCCCCCAGGGCCAGGAAACCACCGTGGGTGAGCAGGTCCTGGCGGCCGGTACGCGCTTGGGGCCCATCGAGCAGGGCCTGGCGGCGTCCTTGGGATGTGCCGAGCTGGAGGTGCTGCGTCGAGTCCGGGTGGCGGTATTGTCCACCGGCGACGAACTGGTGGAGCCTGGCCGGCCTCTTGGTCCGGGGCAGATCTACAACAGCAATCGAGTGCTGCTGTGCAGTTGGTTGCAGCGTCTGGGTTGTGACGTGCTGGATGCGGGAATTCTCCCCGACGACCTGCCCGCGACCCGTCAGCGCCTGGCGGAGTTGGGGGATGTGGACCTGATCCTGTCCACCGGTGGGGTCTCGGTGGGGGAGGCGGACTTTCTCGGCATCGCCCTGCGGGAAGCCGGTGAGCTGGCCCTATGGAAACTGGCAATCAAGCCCGGTAAACCCCTGACCTTCGGACACTTTCGTGGGGTGCCGGTGATTGGCCTGCCGGGCAATCCGGCATCGACCCTGGTGACTTTCGCCCTGTTGGCGCGGCCTTATCTGTTGCGGCGCCAGGGCGTGCAGCAGGTGCAACCATTGAGCTTCCAGGTGCCGGCAGGTTTTGTCTGGCCCCAGCCTGGCAATCGTCGCGAATACTTGCGCGGACGCCTGGAGAATGGGCGGGCGATCATCTATCGCAACCAGAGTTCGGGCGTACTGCGTAGTGCGGCCTGGGCCGAAGGTTTGGTAGAGGTGCTGGAGGGGCGGACCCTGGAGGAAGGCGATTGGGTCAGCTTCATTCCCTTGAGTGAAGTGCTGGATTGAGCGGACCCGGGCCCGGTTCAGCACCGGGCCCGCACTCCGCGGTTCAGCGCAGTAGCAGTAACAGCAGCAGGCCGAAACGGCTGTGCAAACCCCAGGTCACCAGGCCGGCCAGTATCGAGGCCGTGAGCGTCAGCCAGGCCAGGCGCTTGAGTATCGATAACAGCCTGGAGTGAGTCGGGCAGGCCTCGGACGAGTGCGGCAAGTCGAAGTCCCGAGCCGGTGGGTCCGCCAGCCAGGAACTGCCCTTGATGCGATTGAGCGGTGATTGCCCTCGTGGATAAAACCCCTTGTCGTTCATGACCGTGCACTTCCCTGTGTAAGGCGTCAGCGCCTGGCATCCACAGTCACTGATTGGCTCTGCAGGGTCAATTCAGGCAATTCTCATTCTTCGGTCAGGAAATTCGCTTTAAAACTCGGACCTGCAGTTCAGGCGTAGGGGCTGTCCCAGTAGCGCTTGTACATGCCGAGTCTTTTCTTCAGGCCCAGGGGCAGATAGCGTTCCTGCTGGCTGAGTTTGTAGGCGATCAGTTTCACCCCGTTGCGCAGCAGCGACCCCGGCCATTGCAGCAGGCGCCGCGGACCGAGGAACTGCAGCTCGGACTTGACGTAGCGCAGGCCCTCGCCGCCGGCACCGCCGAATGCCTGGCGAATCCAAGGCTCCCGGGCGTGGAACACGCCGATGTCGAAGTAGCGGCGAAACTCTTCCTTGAGGCTGTAGTTATGGGAGTGGCGGCAACAGGCTCGACCTTCGTAGGCAACCTTCCAGCCCGCCAGGAGCATCCTGGCGCCCACGTACATGTCCTCGGACAGGATCACATGCTTGGGAAAGCCGCCGACCTGCATCAGGGCCTCGCGCCGGTAGGCGGAGAAAGAGTTGGACATGAAGGCGGTCTTGATTCCCAGCGTCGGCACGTCAGCCAGGCTTTTCACCTGGGAGGTCGGCGGGTAGTTGAACAGCCGCGCGTGGGTGGCCAGGGGACTGGCATTCAAGTGTGGCAGCTGGCGACCGCACACCGCCCCCACTTGCGGGTCGGCGAAGGGCGCGACGATGCGGGCGATGCCCTCGGCATCCTCCAGGTAGGCGTCCTGGGTCATGAACACGTACACGTCGTAGTCGGCGTTGCGCTCTACCATCAGTTGCCGGGTGCCGCCATGGTTGAAGTCGCGGCTGTCGATGCGTAGCACGCTGGGGCCGCGTGCCAGCGCCAGCTCGTAGCTGCCGTCGCTGGAGCTGGAGTCGACGATCAGGGTATCGAACGCCGCGCTCTGGATGTCCAGGGAGTCCAGTAGCCGGGACAGGTCCTGACGGCCGTTGTAGGTCGGGATCACACAGGCCACGCGCAGTGTCGACATTGTCCATCCCTCCGGTTCAGATCAGGTTCGGGCGCCAGGGCCGCAGCCAGGCCGCGAGGGTCAGCAACAGCAGCAGGCCACAGGCGCTGCTCAATCCCAGTTGCCACCAGGTCGAGGTCAGCGGATGGAGGAACAGCGCGGCCAGTGCCATACCGCCGATACCGATCAGCCAATGGCTGCGCCAAGGCACCAGTCCCAGCAGTTGCTGGCGTCGCATCAGCAGCAACCCGGTGAGGATCACGCCGCAGATGGCCGCCAGGGCGATGCCGATCAAGCCGAAGAAGTACGGCAGCAAGGCCAGCAGCAAGGCGTTGAGCAGGCTGCCGGCGAGCTCGCAAGCCAGTGGCATGCGTGTATCCCCCGCTGCGTAGGCGTAGCGGGCCAGCAGCGCGTTCCAGGCGCCGAACATCAGCGGCACCGAAAACCATGCCAGCAGTTCCGGCAGGGGACTGCCGGCGGCCTGGCTGGGCAGCAGCAGATGCACCAGTGCCGCCGCTGCGCCGATCAACCCTACCACCGCCGGAATCGTCAACAGGGTGGCGCTGCTCAGGCCCTTGCGCAGCAGGCCCAGGCGCTGTTCGCCGGCGCTGCCGCTCATCAGTCCGAGCAGCACCTGGTTGAGGCTCATCAGGGCAATCAGCGGCAGGTTGATCAACTTGCGCGCCAGGTTGATCCAGGTGACCGCCCCTTCCCCCAGCAGCGATGCGGCCATGCGCTCCAGCAGGGCCAGGCCCTGGCTGGCCAGGTTGCTGCTCAGCAGTGGGCCGATCCGTTGCAGCAGTTCGCGACCGGCGCCGGGAGCGCCCTGAATCCGCCAGGGGCGCCAGCCATCCCGCAGCAGGCTCGGCAGCAGCACCGTGGGCATCAGCACGCTGCCCAGCACGCAGGCGCCCGCCAGCCCGACGGGGGTCGAGTCATGATGAAAGCTGGCCAGGTAGATCACCGGCGGCACGTTGAAAAGCAGCGAGCCCAGGCCGGCCAGGACGAAGCGCGATCGGGCTTGCAGCGGCACACAGAACAGGCTGTGCAGGACAAACCCCGGAGCGCACCAGGCCAGCCAGCGCAAGCCACCGCTGGCCAGGGCGTAGCCGTCGCTGCCCAGTCCGGGGCCGATCAGGCGGACCCACAACGGCGCGCCGAGGCTCAGGAGCGCAGCCAGTGACAGCCCGCACAGCAGCAGGCGCGGGGTCAGGGCACTGAGCCAGGCCTGCTGTTCCGGGGCCGAGCGTTGCTGATACAGGGGTAATGCGGCGGCGCTGAGCAGGCCTGCGGCCAGGGCCATGCGCAAGGCTTCGGGCAGGAACATCGCCACCAGGAATCCGTCGCTCTGCCCCCCGGCGCCCCAGGCCGCCACCAGCAGCCATTCCCGGGCAAAGCCGGCGGCCAGTCCGGTCAGCGTTGCCAGAGTCAGCCACAGCGTCGCGCCGAACATGGGCGTGGCCTAGTGGAACAAAGTGAACAGGCCTTTGCCGCCCACTTTGTAGTTGAGGTTGCGGCAGCGCTCGCCTTTGATGACCGCGTCCGGGCCACTGACGATGGCATAGGGCGGCACTGGCTTGGACACCACCGACTGCCCGCCGACCACCGCGCCCTCACCGATCTCGGCACCGAAGGACAGCAGGGCCCGGCTGGCGATCCAGGCGTAGTCATGGATATAGATCGGCCCGCCCACGGCCCAGAATTCCGGCTCCTTGAGGTCATGGCCGCCGGCGATGATCAGTACATGGGAGGCGATGGTCACATGGTCGCCGATGATCAGCCCGCCTCGGGCATCCAGCTGGCAGTGCCAGGCCACGGTGCTGTCCTGGCCGATGCGCAGGCTGTCGACCCCAAGCACCTCGGTGTTGCGCCAGACGGTGGAGCCCTTGCCGATCTTCGCGCCGCCCATGCGCAGCCAGAACAGACGCAGGGTGTGGCTGGGGATCTTGCAGATGAGGATGTTGTAGACCTGTTCCCAGACTCGCAGCATGCGGTCGCGCAGGGTCGGCCAGTTGATGCCATACATGGGGATCAATGCGCCTTTGAGCTCGCGGCCCAGCAAGGCATAGAAGCGCCGGGGCAAGGGCGGCTCGATCTTCGACTCGATGTTCAGGTAGCTGATGTAGGTCAGCACGTTGCCCTTGAGCGGTTGTTCGAACACCACGTCGTTTTCCAGCATCCACTGATAGGCCGCCTCCAGTTCCTCAAGGCTCACGCCCATCTTGTGCGCATATTCAGGCAGTGCCTGCTTCAGGTTCTGCGAGTGGAAAAGGCGATGTTTCATGGGCGGATTCCTGAGGGAAGGGAGTCTGAAGTAACCCGTGGCATGGGTACCCCGGCCTTGAGCCGCAAACGCCTGGCTTCATGCAGATTGAGGCCCAGCAGCAGCCAGAACAGAGCGATCAGCACCTGGGTAAAGCTGAAATAGTGGTCGAACAGGCCGCTGATCAGGGCGGCGCTGAGACCGGCGCCGCTGCCGAGCCAGAGAGCGTTGTCGCGGTTCAAGCGGACCTGCAGCCCGGTGCCGCGGGTTTCCCGCCACCAGCTCCAGATCACCGCGACGAATAGCAGCATGCCGGGTACGCCGATCTTGTAGATGAAGTTCAGCCACAGGTTGGAGATGCCCCACAGGCCAGTGCCCGGCACGGGAGGGTCGACCTTGAAGCCGATGCCGAAGGGGAACATCGCCATGGCCGCGGGGAAGTGCGAGTACTCGTCGACCCGCACGCTGGTACTGGCATCGTTGGAGGAGAACAGGGTCAGCAAGCGATCCTGCAGCGGTGGGTAGGACATCAGCAGCAAGGCGCCGAGGACCAAGCCGCCCATCAGCATGCGCCCGGTATAGGGCACGCGCTGACGGGCCATCCAGATCAGTACGATCAACAGACTCAGCAAGGCGCCCCGGGAGCCGGAAAGCAAGAGCCCGGCCGCTCCAAGCAGGGCCACGGCCAGCCCCAGGTTGCGCTGCCAGCCGCTGCGGGTCAGGCCGAAGCAGAAGGCCAGGGGCAGAAGCAGCGCCATGGCGCCGCCGGTGACGTTGGGGTGCATCCAGGGCGAGCCCATGCGATTGGCCAGGGCGCTGAGGCTGTCCCCCAGCACCTCGATACCGCCGTAGCCGAGCTTTTCCAGGATCGGGGTCATGGCGGTGGCGCTGCCGTTTTTCAGAAACATCGGAATCGACAGCAGCAGAAGCAACAGAGTGCCCAGCAGCAAGCCGCCGACCAACTGCTCCCGAGCCTTGGGTTCCTGCAGCAGGCGCCGTACCAGGAACAGCGCCGACAGGTTGAGCAGCCAGCGCACCCAGTTCACCGGCCCGTTGCCGTCGGCATGCACCGTCAGTTGACCGATGACAAACGGCAAGGCGCTGAAGGCCATCAGCGCCAGCAGCAGCTTTTCGGTGCGCAGCAGCCTGGGGGCAGGCGGCAGATTGGAGAGCAGGCTCTGCAGCAGAATACTGGCCCAGACCAATAGCAGCAGGGCTTCGGAGATCGTCGTGCGCAGGCCGATCTGTACCGTCGAGTAAGGCAGGAAAGTCGCCAGCACGGCGAACAGCAGCAGCCCGCGCATGGGCTGGCGGAGTACCGTCACCGCTGCCGCGATGCCGACCATCAGCACCAGTACCTTCAACGGTGGCAGCAGCCAGATCAGCACGCCGAAGACCAGGCTGAAGGTCAGCGCCACTGGCAGAGCGATGGGCATTACTTGAGTTCCTCGAGCAGTTCATCGAAGCGCTGGCGATAGGCGCTCTCGGCGTAACCGTCGGCCCAGGCCTTGAGTGTCTCGGGATCTTCCGTTGAGGCGCTGGCCAGTTGCACCATCAGCTGGCTCAAGGCGTTGCTGTCGGTGGGGGAGAAGCGCGGGCTGGTGGCCGGGGTGATTTCGTCCAGGGCCGAGCCGCTGGCCACCGCCACCGGGGTGCCGACGCTCAGGGCCTCGATCACCGGCAGCCCGAAGCCCTCGGCGTAGGAGGGCTGCCACAGTCGCAGAGCCTTGAGGTAGACGGCATGTAGCTGGCGGTCGCTGATATCGCTGAGAAAGTGCAGGCCATGCAGCGTTCGCAGCTCGCCGGGCAGGTGCTCCGGAGCGCCGATCAGCACCAGTTCGGGCACTTCGGGGGACTGCTGGCGGGCGGCCTGCCAGGCACCGACGAACCAGGGAATGTTCTTGCGCGGTTCGCGGGTGCCGACTGCCAGCCAGTAGCGCTCGGGAAGCTGCAGGTCGCTGATGTCAGCGGCTTCACCGTGAAAGCCGGTGACCAGATTGGGCAATACCCGGACCTTGTCCCGGGCTCCCGGGAAGCGTTTCACCAATGCGTCGGCGGTGTACTGCGAAGGCGTCCAGATCCGATCCGCCTGCTTCACCGAATGAGCGATGGACAGCGCGTCGCTGAGCCCGTAGATCCGCTCCTTGAGCCGGGAACCGTGGCTGTTGCTCAGGGTCAGCTGGAACAGGTCATGCAGCTGCAGCACATAGCGCAGTTCCTGGGGTTTCTTGCCCAGGGGCAGGCCCATGTTGAAGTTGCAGATGTACAGCTCGATGCCAGCCTCCCGCAGCGCGCCGGGGAGAAAGCCGCCCTCGAAGCGCAGTCGCCCCGGCAGCCGATGGATCCCCTGCAAAGGCGCGCCCCAGCGGGGGCAGTGCACGCGACGGCGCAGGGGATGCTCCTCGGGGGCCACGCCGAACAATTGCAGGCTGACCTCGGGGTTGGCTCGCAGGGCCTCTTCCAGTGCCAGGTTCTGCCGGCCGATTCCAGTGTTGCTGTAGCCCGCGGCGGGGCGGTAATCCAGACCTATGCGCATACGGACACTTCTTCCTTGGCTGAGGGGAGTTGCTGGTAGACCGCTTCCAGTTGGGCGGCGGCAACGGTCCAGTCGTGTTCGGCCAACACGTAGCCGCGTCCGGCGTCGCCTATGCGTTGCAGGCGCTCGGGGTCGGCGAGGGCTTCGGCGAGGATCTGCGCCAGGGCGCCGGGGTCTTCGCTGCCCAGGTAGTGCCGGCCGTTTTCCACCTGCAACCCCGAGCTGCCCTGGGCTGTGGTGACCACCGGCAAGCCGGCGGCCATGGCTTCCAGCACCTTGAGCTTGGAGCCGCCGCCCTGGCGCAGGGGCGCGAAGAACAGCGTCGAGCGTCGTTGCAGGTCCCGCAGGTCGGGGACGAAGCCTTGCCACTCGATGCGCGGGTCTGGCCAGCGCTGGCGAAAACTGTCCGGCAGGGCGTAGCCACAGATGGCGAAGCGTACGTCCGGGTTGAGCACCCAGAGGCGCGGCAGGATCTCCTCCAGGGCCCATTCCACGGCGTCCAGGTTGGGGCTGTATTCGTAGTTGCCGATAAACAGCAGGCGCTGGCTGGTCAGGTCCGGCTGGACTGAGGCGTAGTGTTCGCAGTCGACGCCATTGACCACCACTGCGGCAGGCTTGCCGCTGAGTCGGGCCAGGGTCAGGGCATCCTGTTCGGTGACCGCGATGACCTGGGTCGCCTGTTGGAACACCCGACGCTCCCAGCGTCGGTAGCGCCACTGGTCATACAGGGTGAAGGGTTTCGACCAGGCCGGCAGGCGGTCATAGCTGGCGGCGCCCAGGGCCGATTCGACATTGTGCTCGGTGAGGACGAAGTCCCGCTGCAGTTGCTGCAGCGGTTGTTCAAAGGGCTGGAAACTGTAGCTGTGCTCGATCTGGATCACGTCCCAGTGCTCGTCCAGCAGTTGGCGAAAGCGCTGTTGCAGCGGCCCCGCCAGGCCATTGATATCGGCCAGCATCGGATAGGGCGCGAACAGTACCGAGAACAGGGTCTTGAGGCTGCGCAAGGGGCGCCGGGGCAGCACGATCAGGCGTTCCAGCCAGGGCTCCAGGGCGGCGCGGGTGGCCTCGTCCAGCGGGGTTTTCGACTGCACCAGCAAAGTAATGCGATGACCTCGGGCCGCGAGGGCTCGCAGCAGGTGGTATTGCCGGGTCTTGCCGCCGCTGGTGGCGGGCCAGGGCAGGTAGGGCAGGGTCCAGAGGATCTTCATGTTCACCACACCAGGAGTTGCAGGCTGGTTTTCAACGGCACACTGAGGCCTTGCTGCCCGCTCAAGTCGGTGCGGGTTGCGGCCAGCGGGTCGTACAGGGCAGCAGCATTGAGCCCGGGGATCTGCAGGCTGGCGCCGCTGGCACTCCAGAACATCCAGACATGGGAGCCGTCGGGCCGGGTCCAGGCGATGCTGTACAGATCGCTCGGGGCATTGTTCAACTGCGGAGGGTCGGCCGGGGCCAGGCTGGGTCCGGTGACGTCGAAAAAGTGCTTGAGGGCGGCATACACCGGCTTGGGATCGCTCGCCAGGTCCACCAGGCCGTAGGACTGGTCACGGTTGCTGGCGCGGGCATCGAGGTCACTGAGGTTGAACAGGAAGATTCGCTGATAGTCCATGGTCGCCATCAGCGCCAGGCGTCGTAGGGTGTAGTCGGCCTGGCCATTGACGCCGATCATCGCCTGCATCTCGCGCTCGCCGCTGGTGTAGCTCGACCAGCCCCATTCGGTGGCCCAGACCTGTTGCACGCCCTGGCTGTGCAGGCCGCTATTGAGGAAGTTGCCGCGCACCAGGAAGTCCTTGGCCGTGGCGTCATCGCCTTCCGGATACTCGGAATAGGGGTGGTAGGCGGCGATCAGGTTTTCGTTACCCAGGCCCTGCTCCAGCAGGTCCTCGAGCATCAGTCCCGGGGTGTTGCGCATCTGGCTGTAATAGGCCATGCCGGCGGTGGCCACGGGCTTGCCGGGAATGGCCGAGCGGATTGCGCTGGTGGTGGTTTCGAGCAGGCGGTCGTAGGCAGCCGGGTCTTCCTTGGGCAGCCAGACGATGTTGGGCTCGTTCCACACTTGCCAGGTGTTCACCTGGGGATAGCGCTGGGCGAGCATGCGCATGCGCTGGGCGAAGACATTGAAGTCCTTGGGCGGGTACTGGTCGGAAGGGGCGGCGCCAGGGGGAATGTTGGCGGCGAAGGGGGCCGAGCCCACCATGTAGGCCAGGATGTTGTAGTGGCGGCTCTGCATGGCCGTCATCGCGCCATCCAGGGCGTTGAGTTGCAGGTCGTTCTCGCTGGGCTCGATCATTGCCCAGTGAATCGACAGGCGGACCCAGTTCAGGCCGAGGGCATCGAGACGGTCCATCTGTTTCTGATAGACGCTGGGAGAGAAGTACTGGAACTGGGCGTTGACCCCGAGAAAGTCCTTCCACACCACCGGCCGCGGTGCTCGCAGGTTATTGTCCGCCAGGGCCGGCCAGGCCAGGCAGGCCAGTACCAGCAGCAAGCTGCGCGATCTACGTAGCGTATACATGTGCAGCGCCTCCACAGGCATCCGTGAACACTCGGGCAAAGCGTTCGGCGGTATGGCTCCAGACCCGTCGGGCACCGATCACCCCGGCGTGTTCGGCCCAGCGCTCCACCCGCTCGGGGCTGGTGCACAAATGGCTGAGCTCGGCGGCCAGGGCCGCGACGTTGCCCTGGGGAAAGATCACACCGTTGTCCTGGGCCACTTCTTCGGCGAAGGAGCGGGCGTCGGAGGTGATGGCCCCGCGTCCGCATGCCACCGCCCAGGACAAGGCGCCGCTGGTGCCGCGCAGCTTGCCCAGGACCTTCAGCTTGCTCGACTCCCGATAGGGCAGGACCATCACATGGTGGGCCTGGATCACCTTGGGGATATCCGTGGCCGGCAGGTCCAGCTGCCAATCGATGTTGTCCTGCAGGTTCAGGCGCTGGATGTGCTGGCGCAGTTGTTCGAGGTAGCTGCCGGCACTGCCGAAGGCCATTTCCGGCTCACTGCCGCCGGCCAGGGTCAGGCGCAGGCGCTGGCGCATCCCGGGTTGCTGGGCGAAGGCCATGGCCAGTGCGTCCAGCAGGTCCTCGATGCCCTTGCCGCGATAGATGAAACCGAAATACAGCAGCTTCAAGGGCGACAGCGGTGGCAGCGGCTGGGCGGGGATCGCCAGGTTGCCGTGGGGGATGACCACCATCTGCTCCGCTCGCAGCCCCATGCGCTGGCGCAGGCACTCGCCACCGGCGTGGGTCAGGGTAATGAGCCGGTTGAGGCTGCGGGCCAGTTGCTGTTCCTCGTACAGGCAGATCGGATCGGTCAGTACCGTGGCAATCTGCGGCAGGGGCGAGGGCAGCCGTGTCGCCAGTGACAGTGGCCAGGGCAGGCGGGCCCGACGCCAGACCAGGCGCTCGGGGTCGTGCACCGTGGCGCTCAACGGCAGGCTGGGAAAGCGCTGGCGCAAGGCCTTGAGGGCGTGAAACTCCGCCAGCCGGCCACCCCCCAGTTCGGCGTGGACCAGATCAATGCCCTGCCAGTCCGTTTGCGCCACACGTTCCACCGCCCGATCCGGGTCGTTGCCCACTCCCGCCAGGGGCGTGCTGACCCGCAGTCCCAGGCCCTCCAAGGCGGCGCGCAGGTGTGCGGCGTAGTCGGCGATGCCGTTCTGTTCGGGAGGCATGGGAGCCAGCAGGGCGATATGCATCAGCTTGGACTCCTGATCCGCGCCATGAAATTCAGCACGTTCTCCGGGATGCCGAAGCGTCGACGGTTGATGATGATGCCGTCGACCCGCTTGAACGCGGTATTGAGGATCGACAGGGCGTTCTGCAGCACCGGCACTGTGGTGGTTTCGGCTTCGACGATCAGAGCGATCAGGTTGGCCTCCCGCAGGCTGACAAAGGCCTCCTGGTTGGAAAAGAAGCCGGAGGCTTCCAGCAGCACGATTTCCCCGGGAGCGGCCTTGGCCGGGCCGTTGACCCGGACCTGATGGCCGCGCTCCTGCAGCAGGTCCCGCAGGTGGCCGGTGACGAAACTCACCCCTTCGCCGTGGCGTGCCGAGGTCAGGCCGATCACCAGCCCCTGTTCCGCGACCCGCTCCAGGGGCAGTACGCCGTACAGCCGATAGAGGCTCGCGGTAAAGGCGCTGTTGCGTTGCGGCAGGTGGCTGTCCAGGTCCTGCAGGCTGCTCCAGACCTTGACCCCGAAGCGCTCTTCGATCTGGTCGCCGTCATGGATGCGCTGATCCAGCAGATAGAAGAAGTACAGCGCCAGCAGGCCCACGGCCAGACTCAGGGGAATGGCCGCCAGCAGCATGCTCAGGCTCTTGGGAAAGACCCGGCTGGGCTTGAAAGTGGCTTCTTCGATCACCGCGATATTGCTGATCTGGCTCTGGTCCAGTTCGCGGTCGATCCGCGCTTTCTCGGTGCTGTCGCTGTACAGCGCAAAGCTCTTTTCCGCCGCGCTGAGTTCGCGTTGCAGGCGTGCCAGTTCCGGCTCCAGGGCCAGGGCCTGGCGCCGGTCCTGTTCCAGCTTGAGCAACTGGGTCTGTTGCTGGGCGGCCTGGGTCTGCAGGCGGCTGAGGCTCGCCTGTTGGTCAGCGAAGCTGTTCTGCAGGCGGGTATAGACCGGATTTGGCGCCAGGTTCTCGCTGCGCTGCACTGTGCTGTTTTCCGATTTCAGCAAGGCTTGCAGGTTGGCAATGGCGGTATCCATGGCCCGCACCGGCGGCGCACCTTCCTTGAAGGTGCGGAGCATTTCCTGGCGTTCGATCTGTTTGGCGTTGATCCGCTGCTGCAGATCCTGGCGATCGGGGTTGAGACTCATCTGGCGGCCGATGCTGATCTCTTTCTTCATGCTGTTGAGCTGTTTCTGGATGGTGTCCAGGCCGCTCTTGGTGGACGCCACCGCCCGGGTGGTATTGAGGTGCTCGCCCTTGAGGTTATTGAGGTTGCGCGAGATGTCGTTGAGGCGCTCGTCGATGCTCACCGCCCCCAGTTGGTTCAAGTAGTCGGCGATCTGCGTCTTGTAGCCGAGGATGCGCTGGTTGGTGCTGGCGCTTTCGGTTTCATAGAAGGCGTACAGGCTTTTGCGGCCGAGGGTTTGCGCACGCTCCTGCTGGTAATGCTCGATCCAGCTCTTGACCACCGTCTGGGCCACTTGCGGATCGTTCCAGGTGAAGCTCACTTCCATCACCGAAGAGCCTGTGGCGTGGGTCACGCTGAAGTTTTTCAGCATGCGTTCGGTCAGGCGTTCGACCGGAGTCTGCTTTTCCACAAGACCGACCAACTGCAGGGTGCCTCGCAGCAGATCAACCAGGCCTTCCAGCGCGCCTTTCACGGCATTCTTCACACTGCCCAGGAACCCGCCGGGCTGGGGCTGGCGGGACAGGTCGTCGAGGTACTGCTGCGCCACTTTGCGGGCAATGGGCTCGCCGGCGAGGATGCGCTCTTCATCGATGATCGGGTCGCGCTGGGCGCTGGGAACCACTACTGCCTGGCGGTCGGCAATCTCGATCGGCAGGGTGCTGGTGTCGCGTCCGGGCTTGACCAGCAGCAGGGCGGTGGATTCGAAGCGGTTGGGCAGCAAGAAAGCCCCCAGCACGATGATGATGAAGGTCACCAGAACGGTGATCTTGACCTCGCGCTTGAAGATGAAGAACAACCGCAGCAGATCGCGAAAGGAACGGATATTGATCATGAGTGCTGTCCTTGGCGATCAGTTGGCCGACTGGCGATTGATTTCGTAACTCGCCCCGATACCGATCGACTTGGTGAACGGAATCAACTGGTTGAGGTACACATCCACCCATTCAATGCCGTTGCCTACGCTGGACTTGGGCACGAAGACCACGTCGCCGCGTTGCAGCAGTACCGGCGCGGCTCCGGCGTTGCCGGCGATCATGAATTTTCGGTAGTCGAAAAAGTAGGTCTTGTAGCGGCCGTCCTCGCCCTCGCGCAGCAGCGCGATGTTGCGGCTGTCGCCCACCGACAGCAGGCCGCCAGCGCCCACAATCGCCTGTTCCAGGGTGGTGGTCACGGTCACCGGCAGGGACGCCGGATTGCGCACCGAGCCGCCGACGAACACCGTGTTGCCCGGCGCCTGGTTGATGTTCACCGTCAGGGCCGAGTCCTGGTAGATGTTCTTCAGCTTGTTTTCCAGGACCTGGGTCAGCTGTTGCGGGGTCAGCCCCGCAGCTTTTATCTGCCCGGCGTAGGGATAGGCAAAGGTGCCGTCGTTGAGCACGGTGAACAGGGTCAGTTCGTAGATCGAGTTGGCGGTGAAGGCCGAGATCGACGGCGCCTCGCCGGTGTTGCGGACGATGCGCAGGGTGTCTCCCGGGCGAATCCGCTGGGGCGGCAGCGGCTGGCCGGCCAGGGCATCGCCGGCGCGGTGTGCAGCCTGCAGATCCTGACTGGGAGGCAATTCCACCTTCGCGGGTATGGAGCAGGCACAGAGCATGAAAATACTGGAAATCAGCAGCAGTCTCTTCATTGAGCGATCTTCCTGGCGTGCATAGTCACAACTCCCTGTCGGGCCAGATTCACGGGTCAAGCGCTGTTTCAGGTTTTGCCGGGTTCGGCGGGGGCGCGTCCATAAATGTCGTTGAAGCGCACGATGTCGTCTTCACCGAGGTACTCCCCGCTCTGCACTTCGATCATCACCAGATCAATCACTCCGGGATTGACCAGCCGATGGGTGCGACCGGGCTTGATGAAGGTCGACTCGTTGGTGTTGAGCAGGAACTCATCCTCGCCATTGGTCACCCGGGCCATGCCGCTGACCACTATCCAGTGCTCGCTGCGATGGTGGTGCATCTGCAGGGACAGGGAGGCTTCGGGCTTGACCATGATGCGTTTGATCTTGAAGCGTGGTCCCTCCTCGAGCACGGTGTAGGTGCCCCAGGGCCGGGTCACGGTGCGGTGCAGTTTGTAGGCGTCATGGCCCAGGCGCTTGAGTTCCTGGGCGATCAGCTTGACGTCCTGGCTGCGGTTGCCATCGGCCACCAGCAGTGCATCCGGGGTGTCGATGATGATCAGGTTGTTCAGGCCGACCCCGCCCACCAGACGCTTGCGCGAATCGATGTAGCAGTTGCTGACATCGTGCAGCACGGTCTCGCCGTTGCACTGATTGCCGTGTTCGTCCGCCGGGGTCAGTTCTCGCACCGCCTGCCATGAGCCGATGTCGCTCCAGCCCAGCTGGCAAGGCACCACCGCCACTTTCTTCGAGCGCTCCATCACCGCGTAGTCGATGGAGATGTCGGGGGCCAGGGCGAAGCTTTCGCCGTCCAGTTCCACTTGCAGTTCGTGCTTGCCTTCCTTGCGATGGCTCAGCTCCAGGCAGTGCTCGACGGCGCTGACCACCTCCGGGACAAATTCCCGCAGCTCCTGGAGGATCACGTCGGTGCGCATGCAGAACATCCCGCCGTTCCACAGGTGCAGGCCGCCATCGACGTAACGCTGGGCCGTCGCGGCATCGGGCTTTTCGACGAAGCGACTGACCTGGAAGCTCTCGCTGTTCAGGCCCTGGCCTTTCTCGATGTAGCCGAAGCCGGTTTCAGCATGGGTCGGCACTATGCCGAAGGTCACCAGCCAACCTTGTTCGGCCAGTTGTCGGGCGCTGTCCACCGCCGCGGCAAAGGCCTGGACGTCCTTGATCAGGTGGTCGGCGGGCAGCACCAGCAGCTGCGCATCATCGCCGTACAGGCGGCTGACATGCAGGGCCGCTGCGGCAATGGCCGGCGCAGTGTTGCGCCCGAAGGGTTCGAGGATGAAATCCAGATCGACTCGGGTTTTGTTCAGCAGGCGGTAATCATCCAGGGTGCGAAAGAACACTTCGCGGTTGGTTACCGTCAGCAGGCGGCCGACGTCCTTGAGCGCCGTGGCGCGCACGAAGGTCTTCTGCAGCAGGCTCTCGCCGTCCGGTAGGCGCATGAAGGGTTTGGGCATCGCCTCGCGGGATACCGGCCACAGGCGTGTGCCGGCGCCGCCAGCAATGATGCAGGGAATGAGTGTGCTCATTCAGAAGGCCTCACGGGTCATGATGACGGACGGAATAGTGCGGAACAGGATGTACAGGTCAAACCAGACTGACCAGTTTTCGATGTATTCCAGGTCGAATTCGACACGTTTTTCGATCTTTTCCAGGGTGTCGGTTTCGCCGCGGTAACCATTGATCTGCGCCAGCCCGGTGATGCCCGGCTTCACCCTGTGGCGGGAGGTGTATTCCTTGACCGCCTCTTCGAAGAGGATGCCGGCAGCCTTGGTTGCCGTAGCGTGGGGCCGCGGGCCAACCATGGACATGCTGCCGGCGAACACATTGAACAGTTGGGGCAGCTCGTCGAGGCTGGTCTTGCGGATGACTCGTCCGACCCGGGTGATGCGCGGGTCGCCACGGGTGGTCTGTTTCTCGGCGTTGGCGTCGCTCAAATGCTGGTGCATCGAGCGGAACTTGTAGACCTCGATCAGCCGGTTGTTGTAGCCGTAGCGCTTCTGCTTGAACAGCACCGGGCCCTTGGAGTCCAGCTTGATCGCCAGGGCCACCAACAACATCACAGGAGACAGCAGCACCAGGGCCAGAGTGGACAGCAGCATGTCTTCCAGGCGCTTGAAGACGGGTGACCAGCCTCGCAGAGGTACTTCGGAAGCGTTGAACATCGGCAGGTTGGCGACTTCAGTGATGCGGTTGTGGGCATGTCGGAAGGCCACCATGTCGGGCACCAGCAGCACGTTCACCGGCAGTCGGCGCAGCTCGCGGATGACATAGGCCATGCGGTTTTCCGCCGACCAGGGCAGGGCCACCAGGACCTGGGTGACCTTTTCCTCGCGGATCAAGCGCTCCAGGTCGCTGGAGTTGCCCAGCAGCGGCAGATTGCACAGGGTCTTGGGCAGACGGCCGATGCGGTCATCGATGAAGCCGATGACGCCCGAGCGGATGTCCTGGTGCTGGGCCAGGTATTCCGCCAGGCGCTGGCCGTTTTCCGTGGCGCCGAGAATCACCGCGTTCTGCAGGAATACCCCCCGTAGCATCAGTTGCTGGAACAGGGTCAGGAGAACCAGGCGCTCGATTCCGAACAACACAAAGCTGCCGATGAACCAGGCGAGCAATTGGGGGCTATTGATGGCCTTGAACATCTGCATCGAGTGATGCATGAACAGCAGCACACAAAACGAAGAGGCCCAGGCAAACAGGGTGAGTTGGAAGCGCAGTCGGTTGCTGAAAATCGACTCGGCGTAGACTCCCAGGGCCTGGAAGATCAGGACACTGATGACGCCGAAGAACAGCAGGATGGTCAGGTCGCTTTTCAGTACGGTGAGGTCCGTGTTCGACAGCAGGAGCAGCAACAGTCCCGGAATGATCGCGGTTGCGCCATGGACCACGCGTATGCCGAACAGGAAGTACTCGACCATGCTGGGACGAGTCAATAACAGGCTGTCTACAGGTTGCAACCGCATAAGATCAATTCCCTCGATCCAAGGCAAACCGGTTGACTGGAAGGACCGTCAGGAAGTTCGAAACTATTTCTTGCTTCCCGTTGTGCTTCCCGACACCGAAAAAACCACACCGACTCATCCATGGTCGTGGCAGGTGTTCATTGGCGCAGGCAGGGTTTTCGGCGTACTCGGGTGGGCCTCTGGGCACCGGTAAGCGCGATGGCCTGCACTTCATCATCTAAACGACCTGGCTGAGTAAAGCTCATGAAACAGCGGCTGGCTAATCGAAAGCAGGCTAGCGATGGAAGATTTCCCTCGTTGTCAGGCTAACCTCGGTCATGAGCGGGAGGCACGAACCAGACTGGCTTAGGCAAAAAAATAATCAATGGAACAGACTTTTTTCGCTGTGCCCAAGGTCAACATCCTTCAAGGAACCCATAACCGGAGTCATGGCTGATGAGTGAGCGCAAGGCACTGTTGATACTGCACGGCAAACAAGCTCTCAACGATGAGGTGCGCGCTGCGGTCGAGGCCAAGC
Organism: Pseudomonas sp. E1BtOHC1; assembly: GCF_058744285.1. Taxonomy (NCBI): domain Bacteria; kingdom Pseudomonadati; phylum Pseudomonadota; class Gammaproteobacteria; order Pseudomonadales; family Pseudomonadaceae; genus Pseudomonas; species Pseudomonas sp. E1BtOHC1. The sequence continues at coordinate 5,795,265 of NZ_CP196023.1, read as the reverse complement.
GCGCTGCCGGTTGGGAAGTTGCGGTGCGCCTGACCTGGGAGGCGGGAGATGCCCAGCGGCTGGTGAACGAGGCGCTGGACGCGGGGCATACCCGGCTGATTGCCGGAGGCGGCGACGGTACGTTGCGGGACATTGCCGAAGCTCTGGCCAATGCCTCGGCCCCGGCCAGTCTGGTGCTGCTGCCATTGGGCACGGCCAATGACTTTGCCCGGGCTGCGGGTGTTCCCCTTGACCCGGCAGCGGCCCTGGACCTGCTGGAAGTCCCGGCCCGGGCGGTCGACCTGGGGGAGGTTGGCGGGCAGATTTTCCTCAATATGGCCACCGGCGGCTTTGGTAGCCAGGTCACCGCCAACACCTCTGAGGACTTGAAGAAAGTCCTTGGCGGTGCCGCTTATCTGTTCACCGGGCTGTCGCGCTTTGCCGAGTTGAGTGCGGCCTATGGCGAGTTGCAGGGGCCGGATTTCCATTGGCGTGGTGAGTTGCTGGCTCTGGGCATCGGCAATGGCCGGCAGGCGGGGGGCGGGCATGAGCTTTGCCCGGGAGCTCTGGCCGACGACGGCTTGCTGGATATCAGCATTCTGCCGGCGCCTCAGGAACTGGTAGGTACCCTGAAGAACCTGCTGGCCGGTGGCTTGGGGATCGACAATATGTTTGTCCGCGCGCGCCTGCCCTGGGTCGAGATCAAGGCCTCAAGAGGCCTGGACATCAATCTCGACGGCGAGCCGCTGCAGGGCGACACCTTGCGTTTCACTGCTCGCCCTGCGGCTTTGCAGGTGCATTTGCCCGCAGATTCGCCTTTGCTCGGCGGCGCTCGCTGAGTCAGTCGTCGAGGCTGATGATGCGCTCGCGCACGGCGAACAGCACCAGCCCGGCGACGTCGAAGATCTGCAGGCGCTTCATGATCTGTGAGCGGTGGGTTTCCACGGTCTTGATGCTCAAACCCAGGCCCAGGGCGATCTCCCGGGTGGATTTTCCGCGCACGATCAGCCGCAGGATTTCCAGCTGGCGAGCCGTCAGGTTGTGGTTTTCCACAGGCTGGGGCTGGTGCTTCTGGGCCCGGGTCAGCGCCTGGTTGATCACTGTGTGAGCAATGGCCGGGCTCAGGTAGCGCTCGTTGTTGCGCAGCGCTTGCAGGGCATGTTCGAGTTCGGTGGCGGTGGTGTCCTTGAGCAAATAGCCGTGGGCGCCGGATTCCAGGGCCTGCATGATCAGGGTGGGATCGGTGTGCATCGACAGGATCAGGACTTTGCTCTGGGGCCGCATCGCCTTGAGCCGGCGCAGGGCGTCGAGACCGCCAATGCGTTTCATCGACAGGTCCAGCAGGACGATGTCCGGATGCAGTTTCTCGACCATCTCCAGCAGGTGTGCGCCATCATCGGCTTCACCGATCACCGCGTATCCGGGAATGTCCATGACCAGGGCACGCACGCCAGCCCTGATAAGCGAGTGGTCATCCACCAAGAGTAAATTACAGGTCAATGTGAAACCTTATTCGTGCTGGCCCGCTCCAGGGTGCGAGGGGCCCAGGGAAAGAGTGCTTCGATCTGGGTGCCTTGGTCGACCTCGCTGGTGACCTGCAACAGGCCGCCCAACTGGCTGATTCGTTCCTGCATCCCGGCCATGCCGCGCTGGCCCAGGGCGCCGGGATCGCTGGCCGGGGCGAACCCCTGGCCATCGTCGCTGATGAACAGCGAAAGGCCTTCCGGCAGTCGCTGCACCCGTACCAGCAGGTTTTTCGCCTGGGCGTGGCGCAGCATGTTGGTGACCGCCTCCTGAGTGATGCGGAACGCTGCGACGGCCATTTCCTCCGGGATTCCCGACAGGCGCTGGCGGCATTCCAGGCTCCAGTGCACCGAGGTGTTTTCCAGGGTCTTGAGCAGGTGGGCGCGCAGGCTGGCTTCCAGTCCCAGGCTGGCCAACTGCCGGGGATTGAGGATCGCGGACACGTCACGCACCTTGGCCAGGGTCTCTTCCAGGGTGGTGCCCAGTAACGCGCAGGATGCCTGCAGGTCATCCGGCAGGCGCCGCTTGAGCCAGTCGGTCTGCAGTTTTGCCGCTGTCAGCAACTGGCCGATGTCATCGTGCAGTTCACGGCTGAGGCGGTGCCGCTCATTCTCCTTGACCTCAAGCAGGCGTTCGGCGAGTTCCTGGGGCTGGAAGCGAATGGACTTTCGCGAATAGCCGTATTGCATCCAGATACAGGTCAGAGCCGCGACATTGAGCAACAGCAAGATCAGCGGCAGGGGCCGGCCCAGGCAATAGATCAGCACATTGCCCAGGGTCGAGCAGGAACACAGCAACAGGCTGAGCCAGCGCAGATGATCTCGGGAGAGGGGCCAAGAGAAGAGTGACTTGAGGCTGGCGTACATAGCGGATGGAGCCAATGAATGTTCGCTGCGAGAGCCCGGTCAGGGGTGGATGACGGGGCTTGTTTGAGAAACGGTGCTATTTGAATACCCGGTTTCAATCAACCTTGTCTGTTTGTCTTGTACAAGCCGAGTAGTGACTGCCGACATTGGAATCAAAGTGCCATTAACTGTGTCCGTTTATGGGCGACATAATACCACCGAAGATACCGTTGGTCGCGTTTATACGCACAGGTATATATGTCTTGAAAGTCAGGAATATGGGCCTGCGGAACGTCTGTTCCATGTCCTCCATAGGCCTTGGAGAGGCCGAGGATATTGGGGGTTGCGGACGGTTTTGCGGGCACGTATATGGGGCCGAACAGTAAGTCCCGGGGCTGGCTCTAATTGAAGTTATTGAATCGATGATGTCGCTCTTGGGTATGAAATACTCAATAACGACCAGATATTTGACCCGAAACCTGAAGTCTTACTGATGTTTCGGGCTGGCTATCGTAACTACGGGTTTTATCTGCCATCCAGCGGCACAAGTGCAACTTCAATGGGTGCAGGATGGATAAGCGCAGGTGCAGTTTTGCGCCACTTGATCGGTCAGTTCATCGATCAGCAGGACCTGTTCGCTGTCATCCAGATTGAGTTGGCCGTTGTGCGGGTCGATCAGTTCCAGTTGCCAGGCCATCAGGGTCAGGCAGCTTTTCAAGGCGTCGAGGATTGGGTCGTTAAGGTCCAGCGGATGTGCTGTGGGTTTCAGCACGCCATGAATATGCACGGCGAATTCGGCCAGCGGGCTGATGGAATGGCGAGCCGCTGTCTGGGCCAGACACAGCAGGCTGGCGAGCAGGCAATTGATCGCCTCTTCGTCATTCCTGATCAAGTGCAGATGGCTCAGGCAATCTTCCGATTTAGCCAGCAGGGCCTGGGCTTCAAGCAGGAACTCAGGCAGGGGGGGAGCGCACTTGCGGCCGTCCTTTAGCATGCTTATCTCCATGACTTCGAGTCCGATGACGGGATAGGGCGTTGGCTGAACGGTTTTAAGGTAGGGCGCGTTTTTTGCGTTTGTATATAAGATAAATCTGAATATTTTTCAGGGCTCGCAAGGGGCCGTAAGAGCCGATGTTCATCGCTTGCGCAAGCAGCCCGAATACCGGCCACAGCAATGCGGCGCAGGTGCGCTGGGGCTTGATGGGTGTGGGTGCTTGGGCTTGAAAGGGTACTGGGCCACCTTTCTGCGATCACAAACAAAAGCCTGACTCCGTTCATGCAATGAGAATGGCGTCACATTAATGGCTATTGGATATTGCGAATATCAGGATGGTCCTGATTGTTGCTAGGGGAAACCCTTAGGCGCGGGAACTTCACGTCGCGAACAAGGTCGCGTCGTCGGAGAGTCGTGCTGCTGAATTGACCGCCTCAGTAAAGCATGATGTTAATGTGACATCAATGGCTTTCGTGTGGCAATTTGCATGCGAGTCAAGATACGGCGAATCCCGCCGATATCAGTCTTTAGTGAATTCATCAGAACAAGCCCAGGAGTCATTAATGGCCGGCATTCTCGACACGGTAGATCAACGCACGCAACTGGTGGGTGAGAATCGCCTGGAAATCCTCATGTTCCGTCTGGCCGGTCGGCAGTTGTTCGCGATCAACGTCTTCAAGGTCCAGGAAGTCCTGCAACTGCCCAAGCTGACCCTGATGCCGCAGCGCCATCCATTCGTTTGCGGTGTGGTCAACCTGCGTGGCCAGACCCTGCCGGTCATCGACCTGTCCCAGGCCATCGGCATGCGCCCGCTGGTCCCGGGGCCCAACAGCACCATTATCGTCACCGAGTACAACCGTTCGGTTCAGGCGTTCCTGGTGGGCGGCGTGGACCGCATCGTCAACATGAACTGGGAAGCCATCATGCCGCCGCCTACCAGTGCCGGACGCCAGCACTACCTGACGGCCATCAGCAAGGTTGACGAGCAGCTGGTGGAAATCATCGACGTCGAGAAAGTCCTGGCGGAAATCGTGCCCTACAACGCCAAGGTTTCCCGGGACAAGCTGGAAGATCCCGTGCTGGAGCGTGCTCGCGGCCGCGAAGTGCTGCTGGTGGACGACTCCAATGTGGCGCTCTCGCAACTGCGCGATACCCTCGGCCAGCTCGGTGTGAAGATGCACATCGCCAGCGATGGCCTCAAGGCTCTGAACATGCTCAAGGCCTGGGCCGATACCGGGGTCGACATGACCGACAAGCTGTTGATGGTGTTCACCGATGCGGAAATGCCGGAGATGGACGGCTATCGCCTGACTACCGAGATCCGCAACGACCCGCGACTGCGTGGGCTCTATGTGGTGCTGCATACATCCTTGTCCGGCAGCTTCAACGAATCCATGGTGAAGAAAGTCGGTTGCGACAACTTCCTCTCCAAGTTTCAACCGGACAAACTGGTGGACGTGGTCCGTCAGCGTTTGATGCTGGATGAAGTCAGCGTCTGATTCGGGGGATGTCCGGCCGCTTTTCCCTTGCGTCTTTGTTTCGTCGAAGCGCTGGTATAGGGTGAGCTTTTTTGCCCACACAGGGAGCTGGACATGCGTCTTAGCGCGCTTTATCGATACCCGTTGAAATCCGCCAGGGGCGAAACCCTGCAACAGATCGGCCTGGACAAGCTCGGTCTGGAGGGGGATCGCCGCTGGATGCTGGTGGATGAGGCCAGCGGGCGCTTCCTCACCCAGCGTGCCGTGGGGCGCATGAGTCAGCTCTCGGCGCTGTGCAATGACCAGGGTGGCCTGACCCTCAGCGCTCCCGGGTTTTCCACCCTTGATGTGCCCCTGCCGGTGGCCGATGCCGCACTGCGCGGCGTCACCATCTGGCACGACAGCCTGCGGGTGCCCGATGCCGGGGACGAGGCGGGCGCCTGGGTCAGTGAGTTCATTGGCAAGCCTACCCGCTTGGTGCAGGTGCCCGCGGAACGGGCGCGGAGCACCGCTGCCGGTTACGGCAGGGACGACGATCAAGTGGCGTTTGCCGATGGTTTTCCGCTGTTGTTGATTGGTCAGGCGTCCCTGGAGGACCTGTCGGGTCGGGTGGGTCGGCCTCTGGAGATGCTGCGTTTTCGACCCAATCTGGTGATCGAAGGCAGCGAGGCCTTTGCCGAGGACCAGTGGCGGCGCATACGGATTGGCGATGTCGAGTTTCGTGTGGTCAAGCCGTGTTCGCGCTGCATCCTGACCACCATTGATCCACAGACTGGTGAACGCAGCGCCGACCGCGAACCCCTGGCCACCTTGCAGAAGTATCGCGCCCAGGCTGACGGCGCGATGTTCGGACAGAACCTGGTCAACGACGGCAATGGTCGATTGCAGCTGGGGATGCCCGTGACCGTCCTCGAATAGCGTTTCTTGGCTCCATGAAAAAAGCCCGTCTCTTTAGGAGACGGGCTTTTTTTGTCAGCGCGATAGCCGTGGCAGGTGAATCAACCGCGGTATTCGCACAGGTAGGCGGTGTCCACGGCGACTTTCAGCTGGAACTTGCTGTTGGCCGGTACGTTGAACTGGCTGCCGGCAGGAAAGGTTTCCCAATCGGCGCTGTCGGGCAGGCGCACGGTCAGGGCGCCGGACACCACGTGCATGATTTCCCGTTGCGCTGTACCGAACTCGTATTCGCCCGGGGCCATGACGCCAATGGTGGCTGGACCTTCGGCCGTGCCGAAGGCAATCGACTTGACGGTGCCGTCGAAGTACTCGTTGACTTTAAACATGGGCGATTCCTCAAGAAAGGGTCAAAAAGGTCGGCCAGTATGCACAAGGCCTCAAAGGCCGTCACCTGCCGCCATCATGGAAGAATCAGCGGCAATAAGCGTGCTGTATTACGTGCATCTTCCAGGGCTCGATGCTGTTGGCCGTTGAACTGCATGCCGGCCAGTTGCAAGGCAGCATTCAGGCCCAGGGGGCGCTCCAGACGCCGGGCTTTGGCAAAGCGCTGCTTGAGGTTCATGTGCGGGACGTCATTCAACAGGCTGTGCAGTTGCTGGTTATGCCACTCCAGTTGCAGTTGCTTGCGGTCGTAGTCGCCCCAGCTGGCCCAACCCTCCAGGCGCGACTGATGCTGGCCGAGCCAGCGTTCGAACAGGGTCCAGACTTCGCTCAACGGTGCGGCGCTGTCGATATTGGCCTGAGTGATATGGGTCAGCTCGCGACAGAACGGCGTCAGCCGCGGACGTCGCAAGGGACGGACGAAACGCTGGAAATGGTCCTGTTCCCGACCCTGGCGATTGACCAGGGTGGCTCCGATTTCGATGATTTCCATCTCGCTTACCGGCCAGCCCCCTTCATCCGTCGTGGCTTCCAGATCTATTACCAGCCAGTGGGGCATCGCAAATTCCAGCCTTCAAACTCCTGATGAGGCTTGAGCGTAGCCAAAGCTGACGCATCCGCCTAGTGCTCCATTTCCGAGGCGGGACCGGCTTGCTCCACCTCCAGCAGAATCTGCCGGTTCTTCACCTGGTCCCCGAGGTTGACCTGGACCCGGGTGATCACTCCGTCGATCCCGGCCTTGAGCGGGTGTTCCATCTTCATTGCCTCCAGCACCAGCAGCAGTTGGCCCTTGCTGACACTCATGCCTTCACTGACCAGCACGTCGACTATGGCCCCGTCCATGGGCGCCTTGAGGGTGCCGGAATCGGCGCCCAGTTGACCCTGTACCGGCGCATGGGTGCGGTCCTGCAGATGCAGGCTGCCCTGGCGGCTGCTCAGCCAGAGTTCGCCGTCGTGCAGTTGATAGGCGTAGTGCCGGCGAATGCCCGCGACCTCCAGTGTGGCCCGGCGGCCATCGGCGGCCATGACCTTGATTGTCCACACCTCATCCCCCTGCTGTACGTGCAACAGGCCCGATGCCGAGGGGCTCAGTTCCAACGACCATTGACTGTCATCCAGACCGATGCGGTAGCCCAGGGGCACACTGGCATTGTTGCGCCAGGCACTCAGGTTTGAGCGGTGTGCGCTGGCGCTGTGGTGGTAGAAGAGCGCAGCGGCGATGGCCAGTTCCTCGTGGCTGGGTTGCTGCGGTTGCAGGCTCGGGTCCTCGGCAAAGTGTTCGGCGATGAACCCGGTGCTGAACCGACCACTGGCAAATACCGGGTGCCTGAGCAAGCCGGCCAGCAGCCGACGGTTGCTCTCAAGCCCCAGCAGCACACAGTCCTCGACCCCGCGCAACAGCTTGCGCCGGGCTTCCTCGCGGGTGGCGCCGTGGGCGATCAGCTTGCCCAGCATCGGGTCGTAGAAGGGACTGACCCATTGGCCTTCCTGCAAGCCGTGGTCGATGCGTATCCCCGGCGCCGGCTCCCAGCGCAGAACCTGGCCGGTCTGGGGCAGGAAGTTCTGCGCCGGGTCCTCGGCGTACAGGCGCACTTCAATGGCATGGCCGTTGAGCTGTACTTGCTCCTGGGTCAGGGGCAGCGGCTCGCCGGCAGCGACTTGCAACTGCAGGGCCACCAGATCCAGGCCGGTGACCAGTTCGGTGACCGGATGCTCCACCTGCAGGCGGGTGTTCATTTCCAGGAAGTAGAACTGACCGCGGGCGTCCAGCAGGAACTCCACGGTGCCGGCGCCGACATAGTTCACCGCGTGTCCGGCCTTGAGCGCCGCCTCGCCCATGGCCCGACGCAGTTCCTCGGTCATTACCGGGCAGGGGGCCTCTTCGATGACCTTCTGATGGCGGCGCTGAATCGAGCAGTCCCGTTCACCCAAATAGATCAAATGACCGTGCTGGTCGCCGAAGACCTGCATTTCCACGTGCCGGGGCTCGATCAGCGCCTGCTCCAGAATCAGCTCGTCGCTGCCGAAGGCATGCAGGGCTTCCGAGCGAGCGGTACGGATCTGTTCCAGCAGTTGCTCGTGACGCTGCACCAGGCGCATGCCGCGTCCGCCGCCCCCGGCGCTGGCCTTGATCATCAGCGGATAGCCGATGCGCTCGGCCTCGCGCTGTAAAGTGGCGTCGTCCTGCTCCTCGCCCTGGTAACCCTGGATACAAGGCACGCCGGCTTCGAGCATGGCGATCTTCGAGCGGCGCTTGCTGCCCATCAGTTCGATGGCGGCGGCACTGGGGCCAATGAAGGTGATGCCCGCGGCTGCACAGGCCGCGGCGAACTCGGGGTTTTCCGAGAGGAAGCCGTAGCCAGGGTGGATGGCGTCGGCACCGCTGCGTCGGGCGGCGTCGAGGATTGCGCCGCTGTTGAGGTAGGACTGCTGCACCGGGGACGGGCCGATGTGGATGGCTTCGTCGGCCATGTGCACATGCAGGGCATCGGCGTCGGCGTCGCTGTACACGGCCACGGTGCGGTAGCCCAGGGCCTGGGCGGTGCGCTGGATGCGGCAGGCGATTTCACCACGGTTGGCGATCAGGATCTTGCTGAAGGTGGGCATACAGGCTCCCGGGAATCGGTGGGGGGCGTTCGCCGGCAAGCCGGCTCCTGAAAGGGCTCAGCTGGCCCAGGTCGGTTTGCGTTTCTGCACAAAGGCCAGGGTGCCTTCGAGGCCTTCCGCTCCGGTGACGGCCTGGGCGAAGTCTTCGGCGGCCTGATCCAGCAGCGGCCCCAGAGGCTGGTCGACGCTGGCCAGGAGCAGGGCCTTGGTCGCAGCGTTGGCCCCGGGGGCGCAGCGCAGGACTTGCGACAGCTGCTGTTCAAGGCGTTCTTCCAAGGACCGGGGATCAGCCTCGACAAAGTGCACCAGGCCCAGGCGCACGGCCTCGGCCCCGTCGAAGCGGGCGGCGGTCAGGGTCAGGCGTCGGGCCTGGGTCAGGCCGATGCGCCGCACCACGAAGGGGGCGATCTGCGCCGGCAGCAGACCGAGGCCGGTTTCCGGCATGCCGAACTGCGCACTGTGTTCGGCGATGGCGATATCGCTGACACACGCCAGGCCGAAGCCGCCGCCCAGCACCGCGCCCTGCAGCACGCAGACCAGCACCTGGGGTGTCTGCTGGGCTTCTTCGAGCAGCGCACCGAAGGCCCGGTTCAGTTCACGGTAGGCAGCGCTGCCTCGGGTGCGGGCGCCGGCCATGTCCTTGAGGTCGCCGCCGGCACAGAAGTGGCCAGCGGCACCCCGCAGGACCAGGGCGCGGATGCTCCGGCGCTCTCGCACGGCGGCGAGCACGGTACGCAGTTCCGCCACCATCTGCAGGCTCATGGCGTTGCGGCTCTCGGGGCGGTTGAGGGTGATGAACAGCACACCATTGCGCGGTTCCAGCAGCAGGGTCTGGCAGGCCGGGAGCGGGCTCATTTCTTTTTCCCCGGCAGGATGCCCATGAGTTTGCAGATGATCCCCAGCATGATCTCGTCGGCGCCGCCGCCAATGGAAACCAGGCGCACATCGCGATAGGCGCGGGCCACCGGGTTGTCCCACATGAAGCCCATGCCGCCCCAGTACTGCAGGCAGCTGTCGCTGACCTCGCGGCCCAGGCGCCCGGCCTTGAGTTTGGCCATGGAGGCCAGGCGAGTCACGTCCTGGCCGCGCACATACTGCTCGGTAGCCTGGTAGACCAGGGCCCGCAGGCACTCGATCTCGGTGGACAGTTCGGCCAGGCGGAAGTGGATCACCTGATTGTCGATCAGCGGGTTGCCAAAGGTGCGGCGCTCCTTGCAGTACTCGATGGTGCTGTCCACGCAGTACTCCAGGCCCTTGATCATGTTCGCCGCGCCGAACAGCCGTTCCTCCTGGAACTGCAGCATCTGCATCATGAAACCGGCGCCTTCATGACCGATACGATTGCGCTGGGGCACCCGCACGTTGTCGAAGAATACCTGGGCGGTTTCCGAGCTGCGCATGCCGAGCTTGTCCAGGTGCGAACTGAGGCTGATGCCCGGGGTGTTCATCGGCACCATGATCAGCGACTTGTTGACGTGGGGCTTGTCGTCCGAGGTATTGGCCAGCAGACAGATGAAGTCGGCGCTGGGGGAGTTGGTGATCCACATCTTGCTGCCGTTGATCACGTAGTCGTCGCCGTCCTTGCGGGCGTGGGTCTTGAGCCCGGCCACATCGGAACCGGCGCCGACTTCGGAGACGCCGATGCAGCCGACCTGCTCGCCCGTGATGGCCGGCCGCAGAAACTCGTCGCGCAGCTCATCGGAACCGAAGCGCGCCAGGGCCGGGGTGCACATGTCGGTCTGTACGCCGATGGACATGGGAATGCCGCCGCAATGGATGGTGCCGAACTCTTCGGCGGCGACGATGGAATAGCTGTAGTCCAGGCCCATGCCGCCGAACTTTTCCGGCTTGGAGATGCCCAGCAGCCCCAGTTCGCCGGCCTTGCGGAAAATCTCGTGGATGGGAAAGCGCCCGGCTTTCTCCCATTCCTCCACATGGGGGTTGATTTCGCGGTCGACAAAATGGCGCACCGTGCGCCGCAGCTCTTCGTGTTCCTGGGTGAAGATCATTGTTGTTCTCCTCAAGTGGGGTCAGACCGCGAAATGCCCTATCAAAACCGTGCCACACCGAAACTGTTGGGCTGCAAGACCCGGGCATCGGCCTCATGGCAGATGTCCAGCAGATAGCCCAGGAGCGTGCGGGTATCCCGGGGGTCGATCAGGCCGTCGTCCCACAGGTTGGCGCTGCCGTACAAGGCGGTGGACTGGCTGTCGAGCTTCTGCGCCGTGACCTGTTCCAGCATGTCGAGCATCTTCGGGTCCGCCTCCTGGCCGCTCTTCGCATGCTTGGCCTCGGTGACGATGCGCAGCACCTTGCCGGCCTGGGCGCCGCCCATCACCGCGGTACGGCTGTTGGGCCAGGCGAAGATGAAGCGCGGGTCCAGGCCTCGGCCACACATCGCATAGTTGCCGGCGCCATAGGAGCCGCCGACGACGATGGTCAGCTTCGGCACCCGGGCATTGGCCACCGCCTGGATCAGCTTGGCGCCGTGCTTGATCACCCCTTGCTGTTCCGACTCGGTACCCACCATGAAACCGGTGGTGTTGTGGAAAAACAGCAAGGGCGTGCGGCTCTGGTCGCAAAGCTGGATAAACTGCGCGGCCTTGCTCGCGCCCTGGGGCGTGATCGGGCCGTTGTTGCCGATAAAGCCGCAGGGCCGGCCTTGGATCTGCAGGTGGCCACACAGGGTCTGGGCATCGAACTCGCCCTTGAACTCCAGGAACTGTGAGCCGTCCGCCAGGCGGGCGATGATTTCCCGGGCGTCATAGGGTTTTTTCGGATCGTCGGGAATCAGGCCGAGCAGTTCGTCGATGGGGTACAGCGGCTCGTTCCAGGTTCTGGCCGGTTGTACCGGCAGTTGGGCGTTCCAGGGCAACAGGCTGACGATCTCGCGGACGATGCGGATGCCGTCGGCGTCGTTCTCCGCCAGGTACTCGGCAGTGCCGGCGACCTGGGCGTGCATCTCGGCCCCGCCCAGTTGTTCATCGGTGGCCACTTCACCGGTGGCGGCCTTGAGCAGTGGCGGCCCGGCGAGAAACAGCTTGGCCTTGCCGCGCACCACCACCACGTAATCCGAGAGCCCGGGCTGATAGGCGCCGCCGGCGGTGGCCGAACCGTGGACCACGGTGATCTGTGGCAGGCCCATGGCCGACATCCGCGCCTGATTGGCGAAGCTGCGCGCACCTTCGACGAAGATCTCTGCCGCGTAGTTAAGGTTGGCGCCACCGCTTTCCGCCAGGGTCACCACTGGCAGTTTGTTCTCCATGGCGATCTGTTGCAGGCGCAGGGACTTCTTCAGGCCGCTGGGGGAAATGGTCCCGCCCTTGATCGCACTGTTATTGGCCACCACCAGCATGCGCACCCCGCACACATAACCGATGCCGGCGATCAGGCCGCCGCCGGCCTGGCTGCCGTCCTTGTCGTCGTGCAGCTTGTAGCCGGCGAGGCTGGCCAGTTCAAGAAAGGGCGCTCCGGGGTCCAGCAGCAAGTTGAGGCGGTCCCGGGGCAGCAACTGGCCGCGCTTGTCGAACTTGGCCTTGGCCTCGGCCGCCTTGTTCAGCAGGTTCTGCTGCAGCGTCTGCAACTGTTGCAGGCCTGTCAGCATCGCCTCGCGGTTCTGGGCGAACTGCGGGCTGTGGGGATCGAGCTGGGATAGGATCACCGGCATGGCTCAGTCCTCGCCTTTGAGCACATCGGGCAGGTAGGCCCGATGAAAACCGTTGTACGACTCACTGTTGCGCGCCTTGGCCAACGGCCAGGCGCGGCTGCCGAGGCTGGCGGCGCCGTCGATGCGCAGGGTGCTGCCACTGACAAAGGCCGCGCCGGGGCTGAGCAGAAACACGATGGCCGCGCTGACTTCCGATTCCGTGCCAATGCGTTTGAGCGGCACGTGCTCGCGCAGGGTGGGAATGACGGCCTTGAACGCGCCTTCGTAAGTGTCCATGCCACTGGAGGCGATCCAGCCCGGGGCCACGGCGTTGACCCGGACGCCGGCATGGCCCCATTCGTAGGCGGCGGTCTTGGTGAAGTTGTCCATACCCGAGCGCGCCGCGCCGGAGTGGCCCATGCCGGGCATGCCGCCCCACATGTCGGCGAGCATATTGACGATGCTGCCGCCGTGGCGGCTCATAGACTGGTTGAACACTTCCCGGGCCATCAGGAAACCGCCCACCAGATTGGTGCGCAGCACGGTTTCGAAACCTTTCTGGTTGATCGAAGCCAGGGGCGCCGGATATTGGCCGCCGGCATTGTTCACCAGGCCATGGATCGGCCCGTAGCGCTCGATCAACTGCCCCACCAGGGTCTTGACTGCTTCCTCGTCGCGAATGTCACAGGCTTGCCAATGAGCCTGGCCGCCGTCCTCGGCAATCTCCCCGGCAACCTTCTGCAGTTTCTCCGCCTTGCGCCCCACCAGCAGCACCTGGGCGCCCAGTGCCGCCAGCTCATGGGCCGTGCAACGGCCGATGCCGCTGCCGCCGCCGGTGACGATGATGGTCTGGCCGGCGAACAATTGCGCTTTGAAAATCGAGTCGTACACCACGGCAGCTCCTTTAGTTGACGGCGTCGGCGATGCGCTGGGGCACCGGGATCTGGATTTCCAGCAACTGCTGGGCGAAGGCCTTGCCTTGTGGGTCGATGCGCAGGCTGGCGACACCGCCGCCGCCCAGGGCGTTTTCCAGCAGGAAGTTGAGGCCATGGATACCCGGCAGGTACCAGCGCTGTACACGGCCGTGGACCGGGTCCAGCACATGCCCCATCCAGTCCACCAGCACTTCGGGGGTCAGGGCTTCAGCGATCCACGGCAGGTAGTCGGGGTGACGCGCCAGCACGCCGATGTTGCTGTGGTTGCCCTTGTCGCCCGAGCGTGCCACCGCCAGCTTGACCAGGGGCACGCTGGCGTCGGGACGGCCTTGGGGTTTGGGCAGTGAATGCGGGGCGGGCAGGGCGCTGGCGTCCAGGCGGTCGACTTCGGGCAGGGTGCAGGGATGACGCTGGCCGGCGAGGTCGATTTCCAGGTGGCAGGCGTCCTTGTCCAGCAGGAAAGAAAACAGCCGGATCACCGGATACACCGTGGGGCGTCCGCCGACGATGCCGGTCAGCCCTGGAGCCATGCCGGTGGCAGCCTGGGCAATCTCCCGGGAGAACAGCACCAGCGCCGCCTTGTGCGGATGGCGCACCGCCAGCTTGATCACCACTTCGCGGCTGTCCTGGCGCCGGCCATGGGCGCCGTAAGTGGCCTCGCTGCCCAACAGCTCGATGTTGACTTCGCTGTAGTCTGGCCAGCCGCGCTGGCTGAACATTTCGCGGGTCTTGTCGATGATCGCCTGGCTGACCCGGCGCGCCTTGGCCACCGCGTCGATCCCGGCCATCAGGCAACTGGCGGTGCAACGGAAACCGTCCGGGTAGGTGGCGCTGACCTTGTACTGGTGGCTCGGGGGCAGGCCCTTGGCGCCCTGGACCCGGACTTCATTCGGTGCCGACTGCTGCACCTGCACCTGGGAGAAATCGCACACCACATCGGGAAGCAGATATGCCCGTGGATTGCCGATTTCGTACAGCAACTGCTCACCGACCGTCAGCGGACTGATGAGCCCACCGGTGCCCGGGGCCTTGCTGACCACGAACCCGCCGTCGGCGTCGACCTCGACAATGGGAAAACCGATGTGTTCGTAGTCCGGCACGTCGCGCCAATCGGTGAAGTTACCGCCGCTGCACTGGGCGCCACACTCGATGATGTGCCCGGCGAGGGCCGCCTGGGCCAGGCGGTCGTAGTCCCGCCAGGACCAGGCGAACTCGTGGACCAGAGCGCCACTGACCACCGCGCTGTCGACACCGCGACCGGTGATCACGATATCCGCCCCCAGGCCCAGGGCCTCGACGATGCCCGGGGCACCCAGGTAGGCATTGGTGGAGACGCACATCGGTGGTAAGGGGGCGTCGCTGAACATTTCCTTGATCCGGGCGCCGGCCAGTTGCTTGAACTGCGGTTGCAGGTCGTCCCCCAGCAGCACGGCGATCTTCAGCGGCACCCCGGCCTGTTCGCAGGCGGTGCGCAAGGCCCTGGCGCAGGCGTGGGGATTGACCCCGCCGGCATTGCTGATCACGCGGATCTGCTGTTCATGGATCGACGCCAGCAGCGGCTTGAGCACCTCGACGAAATCCGTGGCGTAACCTGAGTCCGGGTCTTTCATGCGGGCCCCGGCCATGATCGACAGGGTGATCTCCGCCAGGTAATCGAACACCAGGTAATCCAGGCGTCCACCTTCCACCAGTTGCGCGGCGGCGCTGCTGGTGTCGCCCCAGAAGGCGCTGGCGCAGCCGATTCGTACGGTCTTGGTCATGGCAGGGCTCTCGAAAAAAGAACTGCGAGGAGGCTACCAAGCAAGCGCTTGGTTTGTAAATGGGCGAATGGATTCTTCGACCCAAGCGCTTGCTTGGTGGCAGTAGGGGGCTTAAATTGCGCGCGCTACAGCCGGTTTCGGGCTGAGCTATTGACGAAGTGACGGTAGGAGAACACCGGTGGACGAGCAAAAAGCCTTGCAGGTAGTGCGCGAGCTGATCGCCAGCGGACAAGTGACCGATCCCGAGAGCGCCCGGGGCAAGCTGTTGCAGACCGCCGCGCACCTGTTTCGCAACAAGGGCTACGAGCGCACCACGGTGCGGGATCTGGCCGGCGCGGTGGGTATTCAATCCGGCAGCATCTTCCACCACTTCAAGAGCAAGGACGACATCCTGCGCGCCGTCATGCAGGAAACCATCCACTACAACACTGCCTTGATGCGCGCCGAACTGGCCGAGGCCGGCAGCGTGCGCGAGCGAGTGTTGGCGCTGATCCGCTGCGAACTGCAATCGATCATGGGCGGCAGCGGCGAAGCCATGGCGGTGCTGGTCTATGAGTGGCGCTCGCTGTCTCCGCAAGGCCAGGCCGCGGTCCTGGCATTGCGGGACATCTACGAACAGATCTGGCTGCAGGTGCTGGGCGAGGCCAAGGACGCCGGATTCATCAAGGGCGATGTGTTCATCACCCGGCGCTTCCTCACGGGGGCGTTGTCCTGGACCACCACCTGGTTCCGCGCCCAGGGCAGCATGACTTTGGAGCAATTGGCCCAGGAAGCCTTGCTGTTGGTGCTCAAGGATCATTGAGGCGCTGATTTATTCTCTGCCGCGAGATTGTCGAAGCGCCCGAAAACGCCTAGCTTTACGGCATTCCCTTTCTTTTATCCGAGGTGTGTTGCCTTGATGTCCTTGCCGCTGCGGTCAGCCTTGCGAATGCTCTTGCTGGCGCTGGCAACACTTTGGGTCTGTCCGGCCTCCTCGGCGCAGCTGGTGCGGGTCGCGGCGGCGCATTTTCCGCCCTATACCGTCCGTCCTGAAACCGGTGCCGATACCGGTGTGCTGCCGCAGTTGGTGGAAGTCCTCAACCAGTCCCAGGACGACTACCAGTTCGTTCTGGTACCCACCTCGATTCCCCGGCGCTTCCGAGATTTCGAACAAGGTCGGGTGGACCTGGCGATCTTCGAGAATCCGGCCTGGGGCTGGCAGAACATTGCTCATACCAGTGTCGACATGGGCCTGGAAGATGCGGAGATTTTTGTTGCCCAGCGCGAGCCCGGCCGCGGCCAGGAGTATTTTGCCGACCTCAAGGGCAAGCGCCTGGCCCTGTTCAGCGGTTATCACTACGCCTTTGCCCAGTTCAATGCCGACCCCAAGTACCTGGCCGATACCTACAACGCCACGCTCACCTATTCCCATGACAGCAACCTGCTGATGGTGCTGCGGGGCAGGGCGGACATCGCCCTGGTGACCCGTTCCTACCTCAGCGACTTCCTGGCGCGCAATGCCCAGAGCAACGGCCAGTTGCTGGTGTCCCAGCGCATCGATCAGGTCTACCACCACTACACCCTGATCCGGCCCAAGGCGCCCATCAGCGCCGAAGACTTTGCCGGGCTCCTGCAAAAACTCCGGGACAACGGCCAGATGCGCAAAATCTTCGATCCCTACCGCATCGTCGTGATGCCCGTGCCCCACGCCTGAGGTCCGGGTTTTCCCGGTTCTGCGGGGAGCGCGCCTAAATTTCTCCTGACGGCCCACGTCACTTGGTTGAATGCCCATTGACGGTGAGCCTTGCCATGTCCCTTGTGAATCCGCTGAGTGTCGAGGCTGTATCCGCAGGCAGAGCGCCGGTGATCGACGAGGTTGCCGGCCGGCAGCGGCTGTTCGAGTGGATCTGTACCCGGGGGCCGACGCCCATCGACGCCCAGTCCGTAGAGGAGGCCCGGCAGGACCGGCTGGCATTCTGGTTGTCGGCGCAGGTGCATGCTTTGTACCTGGACCCGCCGGGCACGCAAGCGCCCCCGGCATTCGCCCACACCCCCATCTGTGCCGGGCATAACCGTTGTCGGTACTGCCAGCAGGAATTCGATCTGTTGCACAAACGTGCGGCATTGCTGGTGCTTGGCCAGAGTGGCCTGCTTGAGGTGTGAACACGGCTCAAGCCAGGGGATGCAGGGTGCCGGTCGCAGGTCAGCGGCGGGCGAAGGTATCGGGTCGGTTGCCCGAGACTTTGCGGCAATGCACCAGGGCATCGCGAATCATGAAGTTCACCAGGGTCGGCGAGACCCCCAGCTCCTTGGCGATGTCCTTTTGCGGGACGCCGTGCAGGCGATACATCTCGAAGGCGTAGCGCGTGCGGCTGGGCAGCTCGGTCAGGGCTTCGGCGATGTTTTCCAGGGTGGAAAAGTTCATGTGGGAGGTTTCAGGTGAAGCGCCATGAATGACCACATTCAAGCCTTCCTCTTCAGTGCCTGAATACTTCTGCTCCAAGGCCTGCTTGCGGTAGTGATCGATGGCCAGGTTGCGCACGATCTGGAACAGGTAACTGAGCTGGGCCTTGAACGAGGAGGTGATTTGCGGCGCCGACTGCAGGCGGAAAAAGGCATCCTGGACCACATCTTCAGCCCGGGATCGGCAGCCGGTAATACGGGCTGCGATCTTGACCAGGATCAGACGGTTGTCGACAAAAGCCTGGAGTAACGGTGAATCGCACCTGCTTGTGGATACTTGTTCCGTCATGGAAATCACCTTGTTGCAAAGAGGTAAGTGGGACGTCAGAAAAATCCGACCTGTCCTACACATCGAGCGACAAATTAGGCTGAATGATAATGATTGTCAATTGAGAAAAAGAACTAATGCTCTCTGTCGGTGCAGATTGAGAACGGCTGCTCGTTCATGGGGTGGATCAGGGCCATGAAGGGCAGCATGCGGACTAATTATTTCAAGACGTCATCCGTTCTCATTGGAGAAAGATTCCGGGCAGCAGGCCCGGCCACGGCGCCTTCCGGATGCCCATGATTTACTTATAACTATTTGATTTATAGATAGTTTTTTAAGTTATGGCAGAGCGAGGTCCGATCTCCATTGCAAGCATAATCCTGGCAGGAAACCCCATGACGGACGCGTTCGAACTCCCCAGTACCCTGGCCCAAGCCCTTCAACGCCGGGCAGTCCTGGCACCTGATCAAGTGGCGTTGCGTTTCCTCGCCGAAGAGCAGGCGCAGAGCGTGGTCCTCAGTTATCGGGATCTGGACCTTCGTGCGCGGACCATTGCGGCCGCCCTGCAAGCCGATGCCGAGCAGGGGGATCGGGCGGTCCTGTTGTTCCCCAGTGGTGCGGATTACGTCGCGGCGTTTTTCGGCTGCCTGTATGCCGGGGTCATCGCGGTGCCGGCCTATCCGCCGGAGTCGACCCGTCGTCATCACCAGGAACGCTTGATCTCGATCCTTGCTGACGCCGAGCCGCGTCTGCTGCTGACCAGCGCCGGGCTGCGGGAGTCGCTGGCGCAAATGGACGAGCTGCAGGCCGCGGGCGCACCACACCTGCTGTGCGTGGACACCCTGGACGCCGGGCTGGCCGAAGACTGGCAGGCGGTTGAGCTTAAGGACGACGACATCGCCTTCCTGCAATACACCTCCGGCTCCACTGCGCTGCCCAAGGGCGTGCAGGTCAGCCACGGCAATCTGGTGGCCAATGAGCTGTTGATCCGTCGCGGTTTCGGTATCGACCTCAACCCGGACGACGTGATCGTTAGCTGGCTGCCGCTGTACCACGACATGGGCTTGATCGGCGGCCTGCTGCAACCGATTTTCAGCGGCGTGCCCTGTGTGCTGATGTCACCGGCCTACTTCCTGGCGCGGCCCGTACGCTGGCTGGAAGCGATCAGCGAATACGGCGGCACCATCAGCGGCGGCCCGGATTTCGCCTACCGCCTGTGCAGCGAGCGAGTCAGTGAATCGGCCCTGGAGCGTCTCGACCTCAGCGGCTGGCGCGTGGCTTATTCCGGTTCGGAGCCGATCCGCCTCGACACCCTGGAGCGCTTTGCCGAAAAATTCAGCGCCAGCGGTTTTTGTCGCGACAACTTCCTGGCTTCCTACGGCCTGGCCGAAGCCACTCTGTTCGTCGCCGGTGGCGTGCGCGGCCGGGGCATCCCGGCCCTGCACCTGGACGACCAGGCCCTGGCGCAGAACCGTGCCGAGCCGGGGCAGGGCAGCGCGATGATGAGCTGCGGCTTCAGCCAGCCGGAACACGCCGTGCTGGTAATGGATCCTCAGCAACTCAGCGAATTACCTGACAACCGCATCGGCGAAGTCTGGGCCGCCGGGCCGAGCATTGCCCACGGCTACTGGCGCAATCCCGAAGCCAGCGCCAAGACCTTCGTCCAGCATGCCGGCCGTACCTGGCTGCGCACCGGTGACCTGGGTTTCATGCGCGACGGTGAGCTGTTCATCACCGGGCGCCTGAAGGACCTGCTGATCGTGCGCGGGCACAACCTGTATCCCCAGGACATCGAAAAGACCATCGAGCGCGAAGTGGAAGTGGTGCGCAAGGGCCGGGTGGCAGCGTTCGCGGTCAGCGACCAGGGGCAGGAAGGTATCGGCATCGCTGCGGAAATCAGCCGCAGCGTGCAGAAGATCCTGCCCCCCGAAGCGCTGATCAAGGCCATCCGCCAGGCCGTGGCCGAAGCCTGCCAGGAAGCGCCCAGCGTGGTGGTGTTGCTCAACCCCGGGGCCCTGCCGAAAACCTCCAGCGGCAAGTTGCAGCGCTCCGCCTGCCGCACCCGTCTGGCCGATGGCAGCCTGGATTACTACGCGCTGTTCCCGCAAGCCGGCAGCGAACCCGCGCGGGTCGGCGAAGGTTCCGGCGACGCGCTGCAAAGCCTGATCGGGCGGATCTGGCAGGAACAACTGCAATGCACGGCAGTGGCCGCCGACGATCACTTCTTCCTCCTGGGAGGCAACTCCATCGCGGCCACCCAGGTCATGGCCCGCCTGGGTCAGGAACTGGGCCTGGAGTTGAGCCTGCGCCTGTTGTTCGAGGCCCCGACCCTGGGCGCCTTCAGCGCCGCCGTGGCGCGCCTGCAACAGGACGGCGGCGTGGCCCAGGGCAGCATCAACGCCCTGTCGCGCCAGCAGCCGCTGCCCCAATCCCTGGCACAGAACCGTCTGTGGATCACCTGGCAACTGGACCCGCACAGCAGCGCCTACAACATTCCCGGCGGCCTGCGTCTACGTGGCGAACTGGACGAAGACGCCCTGCGTACCAGCTTCCAGCAGTTGCTCCAGCGCCACGAAGCCCTGCGCACGCGCTTCTTCGAGCGTGACGGCCAGGCCCTGCAGCAGGTGGACGCCGCTGGCGAATTCAATCTGCAAGTGATCGATATCAGCGATTTGCCTGTGGCCGAGCGTGAAGCCCGCGCCCTGCAGATCCGCGAGGATGAAGCCCGCACCCAGTTCGACCTGGAGCAAGGCCCGCTGTACTGGGCGACCCTGGTGCGCCTGGATGACGAAGAGCACCAACTGCTGCTGACCTTGCACCACATCATCGCCGACGGCTGGTCGCTGAATGTGCTGATCGACGAGTTCTCCCGGCTCTACGCCGCGGCGGCCCAGGGGCAAAACCTGGACCTGGCCCCCCTGACCTTGCAGTACGCCGATTACGGCAGTTGGCAGCGTCAATGGCTGGCCCAGGGCGAAGGCCAGCGCCAGCTGGACTACTGGAAGCGCCAGCTGGCCGGCGAGGCTCCGGTACTCAGCCTGGCCACCGACCACCCGCGCTCGGCCCAGGTCCGCCACAGCGCGGCGCGCCACAGCCAGCGCTTGAGCGCGACCCTCAGCGAGGCGATCCGCCAGACTGCCCAGGCCCAGCAAGTGACGCCGTTCATGCTGTTGCTGGCCACCTTTCAGACCCTGCTGCACCGCTACAGCGGACAGACCGATATCCGCATCGGTGTGCCCAACGCCAACCGTCCGCGCCTGGAAACCCAGGGCCTGCTGGGCTTTTTCATCAACACCCAGGTATTGCGCGGCCAGCTGGATTCGCGCCAGACCTTCGCCGAGCTGCTGCAACAGACCCGCCGCACCGCCCTTGAAGCCCAGGCTCATCAGGACCTGCCCTTCGAACAGTTGCTCGAAGCCCTCCCCGAAGCCCGCGAGCAAGGCCTGTTCCAGGTCATGTTCAACCACCAGCAGCGCGACCTCAGCGCCTTGCGCCGTCTGCCCGGGCTGCTGGCCGAAGAGCTGCCGTGGCACAGCCGCGAGGCCAAGTTCGACCTGCAACTGCATACCGAGGAAGACCGCAACGGCCGCTTGAGCCTGGCGTTCGACTACGCCGACGAGCTGTTCGAGGCGACCAGCATCCAGCGTCTGGCTGGGCACTTCATCAGCCTGCTGGAGCATGCCTGCCAGCAACCGGACAGCGCCCTGGGCGACTTGCCGTTGCTCGGCAAGGCCGAAGCAGCGCAGCTGCAGCAATGGAGCGTGGCCCCCTGTGCGCCCGCCGAGCGTTGGTTGCCGGAGCGCCTGCAGGAACAACTGCAGCAGACCCCGGAGCGCACCGCGCTGGTCTGGGACGGCGGCCAACTGAGCTTTGCCGAACTCCACGCCCAGGCCAACCGCCTGGCCCACTACCTGCGGGACAAGGGCGTCGGCCCGGACGTGTGCGTGGCCATCGCCGCCGAACGTTCGCCGCAACTGCTGATCGGCCTGCTGGCGATCATCAAGGCCGGTGGCGCCTACGTACCCCTGGACCCGGACTACCCCGCCGAGCGCCTGGCCTACATGCTCGAAGACAGTGGCGTGGAGCTGCTGCTGACCCAGACCCATTTGCTGGGCCAGATGCCCGAGGCCCAAGGCGTCAGCACCCTCGCCATGGACAGCCTCAAGCTCGACAGCTGGCCGAGCCAGGCCCCGGGCCTGCACCTGCACGGCGACCACCTGGCCTACGTGATCTACACCTCCGGCTCCACCGGTCAGCCCAAGGGCGTCGGCAACAACCACCGCGCGCTGATGGAGCGCCTGCAATGGATGCAGGACAACTACCAGCTGCACGCCGACGATGTGCTGATGCAGAAGGCTCCCATCAGCTTCGACGTGTCGGTGTGGGAGTGCTTCTGGCCGCTGATCAGCGGCTGCCGCCTGCTGCTCGCCGCCCCCGGCGAGCACCGCGATCCCCATCGCATCGCTCAGCTGGTGCAGGAGTACGGCGTCACCACGCTGCACTTCGTGCCGCCGCTGTTGCAGCTGTTTGTCGAGGAGCCGTTGAGCGCCCAATGCCACAGCCTGCGCCGGGTGTTCTCCGGTGGCGAAGCCTTGCCCGCCGAACTGCGCAACCGCCTGCTGCAACTGTTGCCGAACGCGCAACTGCACAACCGCTACGGCCCCACCGAAACCGCGATCAACGTCACCCACTGGCAGTGTTCGGTGGATGACGGCGAGCGCTCGCCCATCGGCCGCCCGCTGGGCAATGTGCTGTGCCGGGTGCTGGATGCCGAGCTCAACCTGATGCCCGTCGGGGTGCCCGGCGAGCTGTGCATCAGCGGCCAGGGCCTGGCCCGGGGTTACCTGGGGCGCCCGGCGCTGACCGCCGAACGCTTTGTTGTCGACCCCCTGAGTGAGGAGGGTGCGCGCCTGTACCGCACCGGTGACCGCGTACGCTGGTGCGCCGACGGCGTGCTGGAATACCTCGGTCGCCTCGACCAGCAGGTCAAGCTGCGGGGCTTTCGGGTCGAGCCGCAGGAAATCGAAGCGCGGCTGCTGGCCCAGGACGGCGTGGCCCAGGCCGCAGTGCTGGTGCGGGACACCGTCGCCGGTGCGCAGTTGATCGGCTACTACACCGCTAATGCCACCGACGAAGATGAAACCGAACACAGCGCCCGGCTGAAAAATGCCCTGGCCGCTGAACTGCCGGAGTACATGGTGCCGGCGCAACTGCTGCGCCTGGACGCCATGCCCCTGAGCCCCAGCGGCAAGCTGGATCGCCGGGCCTTGCCGGAGCCGCAATGGCAGGTGCGCGAGCACGTCGAGCCGGGCACCGATCTGGAGCGGCAGATCGCCCAGATCTGGCGCGAAGTGCTGGGTCAGCCACGGATCGGCCTCAAGGACGACTTCTTCGCCCTGGGCGGGCATTCGCTGCTGGCCACCCAGATCATTTCCCGTACCCGCCAGGCCTGCGATGTCGAACTGCCGTTACGGGCACTGTTTGAAGCCAGCGAACTGGGGGCCTTTGCCGAACAGGTGCTGCTGATCCAGCAATCCGGTGCGCGCAATCAGCAGCCGCCGATTGCCCGGGTCGACCGCAGCCTGCCGGTGCCGCTGTCCTATTCCCAGCAGCGCATGTGGTTCCTCTGGCAGATGGAACCCGATAGCCCGGCCTACAACGTTGGCGGTATGGCGCGGCTGTCTGGCGTGCTCGACGTGGGCCGTTTCGAGGCGGCGTTGCAGGCACTGATCCTGCGCCATGAAACCCTGCGCACCACCTTCCCCAGCGTCAATGGCGTGGCCCATCAGCAGGTGCATGCCGATACCGGCCTGCGCATGGCCTGGAAGGATTTCTCGGCCCTGGCTCCGGATGCCCGGCAACAACGCCTGCAACAACTGGCGGACAGCGAAGCCCACCAGCCCTTCGACCTGGAGACCGGCCCCTTGCTGCGCGCCTGTCTGGTCAAGGCCGGCGAGCAGGAGCACTACTTCGTCCTGACCCTGCACCACATCGTCACCGAAGGCTGGGCCATGGACATCTTCGCTCGCGAGCTGGGTGCGCTGTACGAAGCCTTCCTCGACGACCGCGAATCGCCCCTGGAACCCTTGCCGGTGCAGTACCTGGATTACAGCGTCTGGCAGCGCCAGTGGCTGGAATCCGGCGAGCGCCAGCGTCAGTTGGACTACTGGACCGGGCAACTGGGCCGCGAACACCCGCTGCTGGAACTGCCCAGCGACCGGCCACGCCCAGCGGTGCAAAGCCACCAGGGCGAGCTGTACCGCTTCGATTTGAGCGACGAACTGGCGGCCCGGGTGCGCGCCTTCAATGCCGAGCACGGCCTGACCCTGTTCATGACCATGACCGCCGCGTTGTCGCTGCTGCTGTATCGCTACAGCGGCCAGAGCGACCTACGCATCGGCGCGCCGGTGGCCAACCGCATCCGTCCAGAAAGCGAAGGGCTGATCGGCGCCTTCCTCAACACTCAGGTGCTGCGTTGCCAGCTCGACGGGCAGATGAGCGTCGGCCAGTTGCTGGAGCAGGTACGCCACACCGTGATCGAGGGCCAGTCGCACCAGGACCTGCCGTTCGACCATCTGGTGGAAGCCTTGCAACCACCGCGCAGTACCGCCTACAACCCGCTGTTCCAGGTGATGTGTAACGTCCAGCGCTGGGAGTTCCAGCAAAGCCGGCAGTTGGCGGGCATGACCGTGCAATACCTGGTCAACGATGCCCGGGCCACCAAGTTCGACCTCAACTTGGAAGTCACCGACCTGGATCAGCGTCTGGGCTGCTGCCTGACCTACAGCACCGACCTGTTCGACGAGCCGCGCATTGCGCGCATGGCGGCCCATTGGCGCAATCTGCTGGAGGCCTTGCTCAGCAATCCGCAACAGCGTCTGTGCGAGTTGCCGCTGCTGCACGCCGAGGAGCAGCAACAGCTGCTGGACAGTTTGAGTGTCGAGCCCGGCGAGCAACGTCTGGACCAGTGCATCCACCACCTGTTCAGCGAACAGGCCCTGGCCCGCAAGGACGCCCCGGCCCTGACCTTCGCCGGACAGACCCTGAGCTACAGCGAACTGGACAGCCGCGCCAACCGCCTGGCCTGGATGCTTCGTGAGCGTGGCGTGGGCCCGCAAGTGCGGGTCGGCCTGGCGCTGGAGCGTTCCCTGGAAATGGTCGTGGGCTTGCTGGCGATCCTCAAGGCCGGTGGCGCCTACGTGCCCCTGGACCCGGAATACCCCCTGGATCGCCTGCACTACATGATCGAGGACAGCGGCATCGGCCTGCTCCTCAGTGATGCGCGGATGTTCGCCGCCCTGGGTGAGTTGCCGACGGGTGTCGGTCGTTGGTGCCTGGAGGAAGACGGCGCGCTGCTGGCCGACTACCCGGCCGGCGAATTGCCCTTCATCAGCCTGCCCCAGCATCAGGCGTACCTGATCTACACCTCCGGCTCCACCGGCCAGCCCAAGGGCGTGGTGGTGTCCCACGGGGAAATTGCCATGCACTGCCAGGCGGTGATCCGTCGTTTCGGCATGCGCGCGGACGATTGCGAGCTGCACTTCTATTCCATCAACTTCGACGCCGCCACCGAGCGCTTGCTGGTGCCGCTGCTCAGCGGTGCCCAGGTGGTGCTGCGGGCTCAGGGCCAGTGGGACGCCGAGGAAATCTGCCAGCTGATTCGTCAGCATCGCATCAGCATCCTCGGCTTCACCCCGAGCTACGGCAGCCAGTTGGCCCAGCATCTGGCGACCCAGCAGCAGACCCTGCCGGTGCGCATGTGCATCACTGGCGGCGAGGCCCTGACCGGCGAACACCTGCAGCGCATCCGCGCGGCGTTCCAGCCGAGCCTGTTCTTCAACGCCTACGGCCCCACCGAAACCGTGGTCATGCCCTTGGCCAGCCTGGCGCCTGAGCACTTGGCGGACGGCGTGGCCAGCGTGCCGATCGGCCGCATTGTCGGGGCGCGGGTGGCTTACATTCTCGATGCCGATCTGGCGCTGGTGCCTCAGGGCGCGACGGGTGAGCTGTATGTCGGCGGTGCCGGTCTGGCCCAGGGTTATCACCGTCGTCCGGGGATGAGTGCCGAGCGCTTTGTCGCCGACCCATTCGCCACCGATGGCGGGCGCCTGTACCGCACCGGGGATCTGGTGCGCCAGTGCGCCGACGGCCAGCTGGAGTACATCGGCCGAGTCGATCATCAAGTGAAAATTCGCGGCTTCCGCATCGAGCTGGGGGAAATCGAAACCCGTCTGCTGGATCATCCGGCTGTGCGTGAAGCGGTGGTGCTGGCTATCGACACCCCGGCCGGCAAACAGCTGGCCGGCTATTTGGTCAGCGAAGTGGCCGAGCACAACGAGGTGCAGCAGGCCAACCTGCGCGAAGCCCTCAAGCAGCAGCTGAAAACCCAGCTGCCGGACTACATGGTGCCGACCCACCTGATCCTGCTCGGCAGCATGCCGTTGACCGCCAACGGCAAGCTCGATCGCCGAGCCCTGCCGATGCCCGATCCGGAGCTCAATCGCCAGCAGTACGTGGCGCCGAGCAACGAGCTGGAACAGACCCTGGCCGGGGTCTGGGGCGAAGTGCTGAACGTGCAGCAAGTGGGCCTCAACGACAACTTCTTCGAACTGGGGGGCGACTCGATCCTGTCGATCCAGGTGGTCAGCCGCGCTCGCCAGCTGGGGATTCATTTCACCCCGCGGGACCTGTTCCAGCACCAGACCGTGCAGACCCTGGCGCGGGTTGCCAGCCACACTCAGCGCGTCAGCGCCGAGCAGGGCCAGCTCAGTGGCGAAGCGCCGCTGACGCCGATCCAGCACTGGTTCTTCGACAGCCGTATTCCCCAGCCGCAGCACTGGAACCAGGCCTTGTTGCTGGAACCGCTGGGCACCCTGGATGGGTCGTTGCTGGAGCAAGCGCTGCTGGCGGTGCTGGAGCAACACGACGCCCTGCGCCTGCGCTTCAATCGGGCAGGCGGGCAATGGCGCGCCGAGTACCTGCCGCTGTCCGACGCACCCTTGCTGTGGCAGGTGCGGGTGCCGTCCATGGACACCTGCGAGGCGCTGTTCGCCGATGCCCAGCGCAGCCTCGACCTGGAACACGGGCCGCTGCTGCGGGCGGTGCTGGTGGACGGCCCTGAAGGCGAGCAACGGGTGTTGCTGGCCATCCACCACCTGGTGGTGGACGGCGTGTCCTGGCGCGTGCTGCTGGAAGATTTGCAAAACGCCTATCGTCAGTTGCAAGCCGGACAGGCCCTGAACCTGCCGGCCAAGACCAGCGCCCTGCGGGACTGGTCGAGCCGCCTGCAAGCCTATGCCGGCAGCGAATCCCTGCGTGAAGAACTGAGCTGGTGGCAGCAACAACTGGCTGGCCCGGCCGCGCAACTGCCGGGCTTGAATGCCGCTGGCAGCCAGCAGCATCAACAGGCCCGCAGCCACAGCGTGACCCTGGATGCCGAACGCACCCGCCAGTTGCTGCAACAGGCTCCGGCGGCCTACCGCACCCAGGTCAATGACCTGCTGCTGACCGCCCTGGCCCGGGTGCTGTGCCGCTGGAGCGGGCAGCCTTCGGCCCTGGTGCAACTGGAAGGCCACGGCCGCGAGGCGCTGTTCGACGAGATCGACCTGACCCGCACCGTGGGCTGGTTCACCAGCGCCTATCCGCTGCGCCTGACCCCGTTGCAGGTGGAGGAAGCGGCCGGGCAGGGCGCTTCGATCAAGGCCATCAAGGAACAACTGCGGGCCGTGCCGCACAAGGGCCTGGGTTATGGCGTGCTGCGCTACCTGGCAGATGCAAGCTGCCGCGAGGCCCTGGCAGCGCTGCCGCTGGCGCCGGTGACCTTCAACTACCTGGGGCAGTTCGACCAGAGCTTTGGCGCCGATGCCTTGCTGCGCCCGCTGGATGAATCCGTGGGCCCGGCCCACGCACCTGAAGCCCCGTTGCCCAACGAGCTGAGCATCGACAGCCAGGTCTATGGCGGCGAACTGGTGCTGCGCTGGACCTACAGTGGCGAACGTTTCGATGCCGAGTTGATCGGCGAGCTGGCGAGCGCCTACCTGGGCGAGCTGCAGAGCCTGATCGCCCATTGCCTGAAGGACGATGCCGGTGGCCTGACGCCGTCGGACTTCCCCCTGGCGCGCTTGACCCAGGCCCAGCTCGATGGCCTGCCGGTGCCGGCGGCGCAGATCGAAGACGTCTACCCGCTGACCCCGATGCAGGAAGGCATGCTGCTGCACACCCTGCTGGAGCCGGGCACCGGCCTGTATTACATGCAGGACCGCTACCGCATCAACAGCGAACTGGACCCGGAGCGTTTCGCCCAGGCCTGGCAGGCGGTGGTGGCCCGCCATGAGGCTCTGCGCGCGTCCTTCTGCTGGAACGTCGGCGAAGACATGCTGCAAGTTATCCACAAGCCGGGCCGCACCCCGATCGAGTTCCTCGACTGGAGCGCGGTGCCCGAGGCCGAGCAAGAGGCCAAGCTGCAGGCCCTGCATAAACAGGAGCGTGAGGCCGGCTTCGATCTGCTCAATCAGGCGCCGTTCCACCTGCGGCTGATCCGCGTCGGCGCTGCGCGCTACTGGTTCATGATGAGCAACCACCACATCCTCATCGATGCCTGGTGCCGCTCGTTGCTGATGAACGACTTCTTCGAGATCTACACCGCCCTGGGCGAAGGTCGCGAGGCGCAGCTGGCGGTGCCACCGCGTTACCGCGACTACATCGGCTGGCTGCAGCACCAGAGCCTGTCGCAGGCGCGGCAGTGGTGGCGGCAGAACCTTGAAGGTTTTGAACGCACCACGCCGATCCCCAGCGACCGGCCGTTCCTGCGCGAACACGCCGGCGACAGCGGCGGCATGACAGTCGGCGACTGCTACACCCGCCTCGATGCCCGGGACGGTGCGCAACTGCGCGAGCTGGCGCAACAGCATCAGCTGACCATCAACACCTTCGCCCAGGCGGCCTGGGCCCTGGTGCTGCGGCGCATGAGCGGCGATCGCGACGTGCTGTTCGGCGTCACCGTGGCCGGGCGCCCGGTGGACATGCCGCAGATGCAACGCACCGTCGGCCTGTTCATCAACAGCATCGCCCTGCGGGTCAAGCTGCCCGAGGAGGGGCAGCGCTGCAGCGTGCGCCAGTGGCTCAGCGGCTTGCTCGACAGCAACATGCAGCTGCGCGAATACGAGTACCTGCCGCTGGTGGCGATCCAGGAAACCAGCGAACTGCCCAAGGGCCAGCCGCTGTTCGACAGCCTGTTCGTGTTCGAGAACGCCCCGGTGGAAGTCTCGGTGCTGGACCGTGCCCAGAGCCTGAACGCCAGTTCGGATTCCGGCCGTACCCATACCAACTTCCCGATCACTGCCGTGTGCTACCCGGGGGATGACCTGGGCCTGCACCTGTCCTACGACCAGCGCTACTTCGAGCAGGCGACCATCGAGCGCATGCTCGGCGAGTTCAAGCGCCTGCTGCTGGCCCTGATGCAGGGTTTCCACGGCGACATGGCCGAACTGCCGCTGCTGGGTGAAGAGGAGCAGGACTTCCTGCTCGCCGGCTGCAACCAGAGCGAGCATGAGTACCCGCTGGAGCGCAGCTACGTGGAGCTGTTCGAGGCCCAGGTGGCGGCCCATCCGCAACGCGTTGCCGCCAGTTGCCTGGATCAGCGCTATAGCTATGCCGAGTTGAACCAGTGCAGCAACCGTCTGGGCCACGCCCTGATCGCCAACGGCGTGGGTTTTGATCAGCCGGTGGCCTTGCTGGCCGAGCGCGGCCTGGAACTGCTGGGCATGATCATCGGCAGCTTCAAGGCCGGGGCCGGCTACCTGCCCCTGGACCCGGGCCTGCCAAGCCAGCGCCTGGGCCGCATCATCGAACTCAGTCGCACGCCGATCCTGGTCTGCAGCGCGGCCTGCCGCGAACAGGCCCAGGCCCTGCTGGACGAGTTCGCCTGTGCCGGGCGTCCGCGGCTGCTGGTCTGGGAGGAGCTGCAAGCCGCCGGGCATGCCGAGAGCAACCCGGGCCGCTACAGCGCGCCGGACAACCTGGCCTACGTGATCTACACCTCCGGTTCCACCGGCCTGCCCAAGGGCGTGATGGTGGAGCAGCGCGGCATGCTCAACAACCAGCTGAGCAAGGTGCCGTACCTGCAACTGAGCGAGGCCGACGTGATCGCCCAGACGGCGTCCCAGAGCTTCGACATATCGGTCTGGCAGTTCCTTGCCGCACCGCTGTTCGGCGCCCGGGTCGACATCGTGCCCAACACCATCGCTCACGATCCCCAGGGCCTCCTGGCCCACGTCGAGGAGCAGGGCATCACGGTGCTGGAGAGCGTGCCGTCGCTGATCCAGGGCATGCTCGCCCAGGACGTCATCGTCCTCGATGGCCTGCGCTGGATGCTGCCCACCGGCGAGGCCATGCCGCCCGAGCTGGCGCACCAGTGGCTGCTGCGTTATCCACAGATCGGCCTGGTGAACGCTTACGGCCCGGCGGAATGCTCCGATGACGTGGCCTTCTTCCGCGTCGACCTGGCCTCGACCCGGGGCGCCTACCTGCCCATCGGTACGCCCACCGACAACAACCGCCTGTACCTGATGGACGAAGCCCTGGAGCTGGTGCCCCTGGGCGCGGTCGGCGAGTTGTGCGTGGCCGGCACCGGTATCGGCCGCGGTTACGTCAGCGACCCGTTGCGTACAGCGCTGGCCTTCGTGCCCCATCCGTTCGGTGCTGCGGGCGAACGCCTGTACCGCACCGGCGACCTGGCACGCCGGCGCAGCGACGGCGTATTGGAATACGTTGGCCGTATCGACCACCAAGTGAAGATCCGTGGCTATCGCATCGAACTGGGGGAAATCGAAGCGCGCCTGCACGAACAGCCGGAACTGCGCGATGCCGCCGTGGGTGTGCAGGAAGGGGTCAACGGCAAGCATCTGGTGGGCTATCTGGTCGCCAGTGACTCAAGCCTGAACCCGAGCGAATGCCTGGAGCGGATCAAACCGCGCTTGCGCGCCGAGCTGCCGGAATACATGGTGCCGTTGCACTGGCTATGGCTTGCGCGCCTGCCCCTCAACGCCAACGGCAAGCTTGATCGCAAGGCCCTGCCGGCCCTGGAGATCGGTCAGTTGCAGAGCCAGGACTATCAAGCACCGGGCAATGAACTGGAGCAAACCCTGGCCGATATCTGGGCCGAGGTGCTCAAGGTCGAACGAGTGGGCGTGCGCGACAACTTCTTCGAGTTGGGCGGGCATTCCTTGCTGGCCACGCAGATCGCCTCGCGGGTACAGAAAACCCTGCAACGCAACGTACCGCTGCGGGCCATGTTCGAATGCAGCACGGTGCAGGAGTTGGCCGCGTACATCGACGGTTTGGGTGCCAATGAAATCAGCGAGGAGAAGGTCGACCGCCTGAGTGACCTGATGGCCGAGCTGGAGGGCTTGTAAGCTTTTACGGCGGGCGCAGCCACCCCAAAGGCTGCGCCTCACTCCTTCAGGAAGGTCGCGGATTCAGGCTTTACGGCCGCTGCATAACCGAGCGGTCTCTACAGGAAGCCTATACAGGGGGGGAAATACAAAGGCAGTATTAAGCTAAGGGTTTTTGTTTGCCCTTATCGATTGGACTGAGCATGAAGAAAAAATGACAAGGATGCACCGAATGAAAGCAGAGTTGCGAGGCGGCGAAAAAATCATCAAAGAAGGGCCTGCAAACCTTCAAAGAAATATTGAGACGGTGGGCGGAAGGCTTTTTCTGACGAACCAGCGTGTGCTATTTGTCGCGCATAAATTTAACTTCCAAAGCGCTCCTGACGAGATTGAAATCTCAAACATCCAGTCATTGCAGCCGGCATGGACTAGATTTTTAGGTCTTATCCCCGTTTTCCCCAACTCTTTATCTGTTTTTACAAAGCAGGGTATAGAGTCTCGATTTGTACTATTTGGCCGTGACGCATGGGCTGCTGCCATTGCTGCAACCATGAATGGGGCCAATGGCTAAATAACCTTCAGTTTGAAATAGTCCGCCGCGCATTGCCCGACAGCAGCCCTGTCGGGCTTTGTCGTTTCAGACAGTTCAAGGAGCGGAACCATGGCAGAACAGCTTTACTGGCACGACATCGAAGACTCCCTGGGCAACTGGAGTGGCCTCGGTGTTGAAGTCGAAGCGGGCGCCACGGACAGGCCGCCGCTGCACCTGCGCACCGGCAACAATGCCCGGATCAAGCTGATGCACCACGACACGCCACTGTTCTGGGCCACCTTCGCCTGGGATCACGGCGGAGTCTGGCTGGTGCGCAACCCGCTGGCGGAAGGCGCCGAATGCCGAATGCTGGCCCCCATCGACTCACCCACAGTCCAACAGTACGCAGCCCTGGCGCCTGAGCTACGGATCAAGGCCTGGAGCCGCTATTTCGTCAGCCGCCTCAGCGAAAGCGCCCGGCACTTCCTCACCCCCGGTTTCTGGCTGGCCCAGAGCCTGCTGCCGGAGCCCTCCAGCACCGCGAACGGCCTGGACCACTGGCGCTTCACCTCGGTGATCGATCCTTTGACCCACGTGCCCAGCTGGCACCTGTACGGCGAGGATTTTCTCGACAACCTGCAACCCCAGACCCTGGAGTGGATCGACTGGTGGCACGGCGGCGGCAAGCTCATTGGCCTGCACCGGGTCGATCCCCAAGCCGGGCGCTTGAAATGGTGGCGCAAGAAGGCCCGGGAAGGCAGCCTGCCGCCGATTCTGCTGTGGTACGTCGGCGGGCTGGCCTCCTATGTGGTCATCGATGGGCATTACCGCTTGCAGGCGGCCATTGCGGAAAACCTCGCGCCATCATTCATCGTCCTCAGCGCCACCCGCGAGCGCGACTTCACGCCGAGCCTGGAGCATCAGCAGCGGGTCATGGATTCACTGCGCAAGCGCGGCGACGCGGTGCCGCGCAACCCGGCCCTGAGCACCGAGCACCTCAACCGGGTGCTGATCCAGGCGTTCGATGACCGGCCGCAATACCGCAGCGCTACCCCGGCCTGGGCCGGCAA
The DNA here is from genome assembly GCF_058744285.1 of Pseudomonas sp. E1BtOHC1. Lineage (NCBI taxonomy): Bacteria > Pseudomonadati > Pseudomonadota > Gammaproteobacteria > Pseudomonadales > Pseudomonadaceae > Pseudomonas > Pseudomonas sp. E1BtOHC1. The sequence goes on along the minus strand of NZ_CP196023.1, from coordinate 5,762,456 downwards.
CGAGCCGGAATCGCAGTGGTGCGACGAGGTGCGCCAGTGCTTGAACGGGCAGGGGCTGGAGGACCAGATGGAGGCGGTGATTGCCCGGCGTGGGTAGGGCGCTGGCCGTGTTCGCTGGCAAGCCAGCTCCTACAGGGGGGCTGCTTGTAGGAGCCGGCTTGCCGGCGAACAGGTCCCCAAACACTCTGCTATATTCGCGCCCGCCCGCCGTAGGGCCGGTCATTGATTAAGGATTATGGACAATCGTGGAACAGATTTTCTGGCGTGACATCGAGGATTTGGCCGGCCACTGGAACGGCCTCGGCGTGGACGTCAAATGCTCGGCCAACAGCAAGCCCAACCTGTGCCTGCTCAGCGGCAACAACCGCCGCATGCAGTTGGTGCTGGGGGACCAGACCCTGCTCTGGGGCACCATGTCCCGCTGCCTCTACGGCGTGTGGCTGGTGCGCAATCACCTCCAGGAGCAACTGCCGCAAACCCTGGTGGGACCCATCGACTCGCCTCAGGTTGAACAACAGGCGCGCCTCGACCCGGCCCAGCGCCTCAAGGCCTGGAGCCGCTTTTTCGTCGAGCAACTGATGCAGCACCAGCCGGACTTCCTCTACCCCGGCTACTGGCTGGTGCGGGCCCTGCGCCCGCAGTCCCAGAAACCCCTGCGGCCGCTGCTCAGCGGCACCGAAGCCTGGTACTTCAAGGGCGGTGAAGATGCCCAGAGCCATATGCCGCAGTGGGCGATCTACGGCCGCAACATCCTCGACAATCAGCAGCCCGGCTCGGCGCGCTGGGTCGAGTTGTACGAGGGCGGCGGGGCGGTGGTCGGCCTGCATGCCGTGGACCCCCATTCCGGGCGCTTGAAATGGTGGCGCAAAAAAGCCCGCGAAGGCAGCTTGCCGCCGATCCTGCTGTGGTATGTCAGCGGCCTGAACTGCCACCTGATTCTCGATGGTCATTACCGCCTGCAGGCGGCCATCGATGAAAACCTGCCACCGGAGTTCCTGGTGCTCAGCACGCCGCGGCTCTACCACTATCGCCCCAACCCGCAAGAGCAGCAGAAAGTGCTGGGGGCGCTGCAAGTGCAGGTCCAGCGCAACAACCTGGACACCAGGCGCTTCAACCAGTTGCTGATCAGCACCTTCGATGATCGGCCGTATCACGGCTTCGGCAGCCAGTCGTGGGCGGGGATTGCCTCGGAGCAGGCGTGGATCGAGCAGGTCAGCGGCATTCTCAAGGAGCGCGGAGACCTGAGCGACCTGGAGGAAATCCTCGAACGCGAGGCGCCGGAAGAGTACCGCTGAGGCCCAGCCCTAAGGCGTACACGCCCTCTGTAGGAGCTGGCTTGCCAGCGAACAGGCCCGTAATCCATACGCCAGCCTGAAGGACGCCTTCGCCGGCAAGCCGGCTCCTACGGGTGTAGATACGTGTGATGGGTGGGGATACGTGTTGTAGGAGCTGGCTTGCCAGCGAAGAGGCCCGCAAGCCATGCGCCAGCCTGAAGGACGCCTTCGCCGGCAAGCCGGCTCCTACGGGCGGGGATACGTGTTGTAGGAGCTGGCTTGCCAGCGAAGAGGCCCGAAAGCCATGCGCCAGCCTGAAGGACGCCTTCGCCGGCAAGCCGGCTGGAAGGTCGCTGGGATGGCGTTTAGTCGCTTTCTTTTGTAAGGCATTTCCGAGAAACTGCGGGCCGCTTGAATGCGTCGGGTGGGCGGGCTAGGGTTCCGGAGCCATCGCCCAATCGATGGCTCGGATGTGCAAGTCCGACCGTTACCAGACGCATAAGCGCTCAGTCATGCCTGAGCGATTTCATGTTCGCCGTGTTATGGCGGCCGTGCGCGGGAGATCTTCGGATCTGCCGGGGTTCTGGTAACTCGGTCTTGCACACCCGCGTACGGCTGCCACCTTATTCGTGTGCAAGCGAACGGTGTCAGCTCCTTGTCATTACCAGGAGTTTGACCATGAAAAAGCTCGTCCCCGATCCCCCCACGTCCTATCGCGATCCCGCCCTCAAGGCCGCCAACGCCACCCTGCGCGTGGCCCTGGCCCGGCAACCGCTGGACTCCGCGCTGTTCCAGCTCACGACCCAAGCCAAACCCGTTTCCCCCGACTCGCTGTTCAGCGTGCGCGAAGGCGTTAGCGCCGAAGAGGCCTTGGTGCACGTGGCGTTGTTGCTCAAATGCGCCGAAGAGGTCTGCGATGAAATCACCCAGCAGGGCAGCGGCCTGGAGCGCGGGCTAATCTGGTCCATGGTGCATTCGGTGGAGATGGCCCGCGCGGTGGTGGAGGCCTTGCTCGACGGCCAGCGCGGGCCGTGAATCCGGGCATTTCCTGATACGTTTTTGTCGCCCCGGTCCGATTGACTGAGCCTGGTTCACGGCACAGTCTGTCGGACCTTTTTCGTCATTCCCTACAGGAGCTAGCCGATGCCTTTCGTGACCATCGATGGACAACCGTTGCACTACCTTGACCAGGGCCAGGGGCCGGTGGTGTTCCTGGCCGGCAGTTATTTGTGGGACACGAGCATGTGGGCGCCGCAGATCGAGGCGTTGTCGGCACAGTACCGGGTGATTGCCGTGGACCTGTGGGGTCATGGCCAGTCCGGGCCGTTGCCGGCAGGCACCGTGTCGCTGGACGATGTGGCACGGCAGATGTTGGCCTTGCTCGATCATTTGCAGATCGAACGGGTGACCCTGGTGGGCTTGTCGGTGGGCGGCATGTGGGGCGCGCGTCTGGCCCTGGCGGCGCCGCAGCGCATCGACGGGTTGGTGCTGATGGACACTTACCTGGGCGCCGAGCCGGAGCCGACCCGGCAGTATTACTTTTCCCTGTTCCAGCAGATCGAGGACAGCGGCCTGATCGCCGAAGCGCTGCTGGATATCGTGGTGCCGATCTTCTTCCGTCCGGGTATCGATCGGCAGTCGGCGCTGTTCCAGGATTTTCGCGCCAGCCTCGCGGCGCTGCCCGCCGAGGGCCTGCGCCAGAGCGTGATTCCCATGGGGCGCATTACCTTCAGCCGGGCGGATGTGCTGGATCAGTTGGCGCATTTGGATGCGCGCAACACCTTGCTGCTGTGCGGCGACCAGGACCAGCCGCGGCCGCCGGCGGAAACCATCGAGATGGCCGAACGCATCGGCTGCCCTTACCAGCTGGTTCCCGAGGCCGGGCATATTTCCAGCTTGGAGAACCCGGAATTCGTGACCCGGGCCTTGTTGGGGTTTTTACAGCGCAATGGTTGAAGCGCGATTTTTCCGTCGTAGGAGCTGGCTTGCCAGCGAAGGGGCCCGCAAGCCAGGCGTCCGTCGCAAGGACGCCTTCGCCGGCAAGCCGGCTCCTACAGGGGCGGGGATTTATTTCGGGCCGAGGATCTGGGTCAGCTTGCCCGGGGCCGGGGCGCCCTGCTGCTGTTGCAGCTCACCCTTGTCGTCGAGGTAGAAGATCGCCGGGGTCGCCGACAGCTCTAGCTCTTCCATCAGTTTCATGTTGGCGTCGAGTTTGGCCTGGACCGCTGCAGGAATACTGGCCAGGGGTTTCAGGGCGCTGCCCTTGCCGGCCTTTTCATGATCCTGCAGGGCCTGTTGCGGGTCTTTGGCGGCCAGCAGGGCGGCGGATTTGCCCGGGCTGTCTTCGCGGATGATGCCCACCATGATATGCCGCAGCTGCACTTTGCCGGCCTTGACCCAGGGCCGTGCCTGTTCCCAGAACATATTGCAGTAGGGGCAGTTGGGGTCGCTGAACAGGTAGACGATGCGCGGTGCATCGGCCTTGCCGTCGGCGATCCAGTTGCTCTTGTCCAGGTTGCCCCAGACCTCCTTGGCCATCGGCGCGTAGACCAGTTTCTGCAAGGGTTCGGCGCTCAGGTCCTTGCCGTCGGCGTCGTACAGGTTGCCCAGCAGCACGTGCTTGCCGTCAGGGGTGAGGTACAGGGTCATGCCGCGGTTCTGGTACTGCGCGGCGTAGCCCTTGAGGCCGTCCGGCGCATCGAAGCTGCCGATGATCTTGGCGCCTTTTTCCTCGATCTTGCGGATCGGTGCAGGCAGTTCTTCGGCCTGCAGCAGCGGCACGTTGAGCAACGCTGCGCCCAAAGACAGGCTCAGCAGGTGGCGGATGAAGGGCATGGCGGTTTCCTTGATGGGGCGACCGGAGTCGGGTGTATGCCGTCGAAATTTTCCAGGGCCCGGGCCAGGCTGGCCTCGGACAACTCTCCCAGGTGGCTGCCCAGCAGGCGGCCGTCGGCGCTGTAGAACAGCGTAGTCGGCAAGGCCATGGAACCCACGGCCTGGCCCAGGCGGCCACCGCCGTCGAACAGGACGTTGTCCAGGTTCAGTTCCTGGGTGGCGAGGAAGGTGGCCACGCTTTGCATGCTTTCGCCCTGGTTGACGAACAGGAAGGTCAGGTCCGGGCGTTGCTGCTGGGCTTTTTCCAGCACTGGCATCTCTCGCCGGCACGGCGGGCACCAGGTGGCCCAGAGATTGATCACCAAGGGCCCGCCCTGGTAGTCGGTGAGTTGCACGTGGTCGCCGGTGGCATTGTGCAGGGCCACTTCGGGCAGGCGCGTGCCCTGGTCGTAGAGGGTCAGGGACAGGGTCGCCAGCAGCCAGAAGGCCAGGCCGCTGCCGACTCCGGCGCCCAGGGGGCGACGCAGTGCCGGGCGTTTCCAGCCCCAGGCCAGGGCCGCCAAGAGCATGAGGATGACCCCGGGCCACGCCAGGAAGCCGCCGTCGCGCAGGTCGATGATCATCCACAGGTCGTGGCGGTAGTGCTTCCAGTAGGCGATGACGAAGCTGATCCGCGCCGCCAGCATGCCCAGCAGGAACAGCGAAAACAGCACCGACTCAGGGTTGTCACCGCCGCGCTTGGCCACCCGCCAGCCCACCAGGGTGGCCAGGGCCAGGGCACTGATCAGCAGCAGGTGGTTGAGGGCAATGGCAAAGGTGCCGATGGTAAAGGTCAGCATCAACGGGCTTCCCGAGTCTGGGTCCAGCGTTGCAGGAAGGTGCTGGCATCCACTTCGCCGGTGATGCGCTGGCTGCGGCGCTCGCTGCCGTCCGGGCCGATCCACAGCATGCTCGGTGGCCCCGGCACTTTGTAGCGGCTCAGGAGTTCGCGGCCGTCGGCGTTGTCCAGGGTGACGTCCAGGCGCAGCAGGCGCACGTCCTTCAGGGCATCCAGGACCTGGGGCTGGCCGAACACGGTTTTCTCCATGATCTTGCAGGACACGCACCAGTCGGCGTAGTAGTCCAACAGCACCCACTGGCCCTGGGCCTGAGCATTGTCCAGGGCGCTTTGCAGCTCGGCCGGGGACTTCACGGTGGTAAAGGCATCATGGGCAGTGACGCTGCTGGCCACACCGCCACCGCTGTAGACCTTCAGTGGCCGCCACAGCTCGTCGCTGCCACCGGCGGCGCCCACCAGCAGCATGCTGCCCCAGACCCCGAACAGTACCGAGCTGGCACCGAAGGCGTGCACCAGCCGCCCGGCGATGGCCCGCTGTTGCCAGGCGCAGTAGGCGAGTACCAGGGCCAGGGCGCCCCACAAACCTATCCACAGGCTGGCGCCCAGTACCGGGCGCAGCATGTAGATGGCGGTGCCCAGGAACAGGAAGCCGAACACGCCCTTGAGCAGGTTCATCCACGGCCCCGGCTTGGGCAGGAAGCGGTTGCCCACGGTCACCAGCAACAGCAGGGGCAGGCCGATGCCCAGGCCCAGGGCGAACAGCGCCAGGCCGCCAAACAGGGCATTGCCGGTCTGGGCGATGTACAGCAGGCCACCGGCCAGGGGCGCGGTCATGCACGGGCCCACCAGCAGCGCAGACAGCGCGCCGAGAGCGCCACAGCCGATCAGGCTGCCGCCCTGGCGCTGGCGACTGGCACCTTCCAGGCGGTCACGCAGGGCCACGGGCAACTGCAATTCAAAGAAGCCGAACATCGGCAGCGACAGCAGGACGAACAGGGCGGCGAAACTGCCCAGCACCCAGGGTTGTTGCAGCCAGGCCTGCAGGTTGCTGCCCAGCAGGGCGGCGATCACCCCCATGCCGGCATACACCAGGGCCATGCACAGCACGTAGCTTGAGGCCAGGGCCAAGCCGCGGCGCGGGCTGGCGCCGCTGCCGACGACCATGCCGGCGAGAATCGGCAACATCGGCAGCGAACAGGGGGCGAAGGCCAGCAGCAGGCCGAAGCCGAAGAAGGCCAGCAGGCCCAGGCCCCAGGATTTCTGTTGCAGCTCATTGGCCAGCAACTGGTCCTGGGCCGAGCCGCCGCTGGTTGTCGCAGAGTTGGCGGCAGCGACTGTGGGCGCACCGCCCAGGTCCACTTCCAGGGTTTGCGGCGGGTAGCACAGGCCGGCGTCGGCACAGCCCTGCCAGCCCAGCTTGATCTTGCCGCTGGCGGCGGCGGGCAATTTTACTTCCAGGCCTTGGCGATACACCGTCTGTTCGCCGAAGAATTCGTCGCTGTGGTCTTCACCCGCCGGCAAGGTCGGTTGCTGCTCGGGCGGCAGGCCGTCGAACTTCAGGCGCTTCTGGTACAGGTAGTAGCCGTCGGCGATCTGCCAGAACAATTGGGTTTCCCCGGAAGGCAGGCGTTCGGAGGTGAACACGAAGGCCTTGCCCACCGGCAGGAAGTCGGGCTTGACCTCGAACGGGTTGTTGCCGGCTTGCGCCAGGGTGGTGAACAGCATGAACAGCAAAATGAACAATCGACGCATGGCCAAGCCTTAAACCGGTGCAAGTAGCGAGCACAATGGCGGGTCCTGATTAACCGATGATTAACCCTGCCTGGCTTGTGGCCAGTGGGCGGCAGGCATAATGTCCGCTTAATCCGCAGCCTGCTTAATCAACGCCTTTGTTACAGGACCGACCATGCACGTACTTGTCTGTGAAGATGATGAGCTGATTGCCAGCGGGATAGTCGCCGGCCTCACGGCCCAGGGCCTGACGGTCGAGCATGTGGCTACCGCTTCTGCGGCGCGGGCCATGCTCGGCGTGGCCGATTTCGACGTGATGGTACTGGACTTGGGCCTGCCGGATGAAGATGGTTTGAAGTTGCTCAAGCAACAGCGCCAGCAGGGCCTGGAGATTCCGGTGCTGATTCTCACCGCCCGGGACTCGGTGACCGACCGGGTCGACGGCCTGCAGGCCGGGGCCGACGACTACCTGCTCAAGCCGTTCGACCTGCGGGAACTGGCGGCGCGCCTGCACACCCTGTTGCGCCGGGTGGCGGGGCGCAGCGTCAACCTCATTGAACACGGACGCCTGACTTACGACCCCAGCACCCGGGAAACCCTGCTGGGCGGCCAGCCGGTGGACTTGTCCCGGCGTGAGCAATCCCTGCTCCAGGCGCTGCTGCACAACCGCGGCCGGGTGCTCTCCAGCGAGCAGCTCAAGGACAGCGTCTATGGCTTCAACGATGAGCTGGAGAGCAACGCGCTGAATGTGCACATCCACCACCTGCGCCGCAAACTCGGCAACGGTATCGTCGAAACCGTGCGTGGCCTGGGCTATCGCCTGGGCCCGGCGGATGGCGAGGAGAATCCGTAAGTGAGGAGCCTGCGCCTGCGCCTGAGCATGACCCTCGGCGCCGCCTTCATCCTGATCTGGGCCCTGGCGGCGGCCTGGATGCTCAGTGATCTGCGCAATCAGATGATGTTCTCCCTGGACCAGCGCCTGGTGGCCTCGGCGCGCATGGTGGCCGGCCTGCTGGAACAGATGCCGACGCTGCCGTCCCACGCCCCGGGCAATCAGATCAATAGTGCGGCCCTGACCATTCCCGGGGGCATGGCCTGCCAGGTCAGTTCCTTGCGTGGGCAGATCCTGGCCCGCAGCCACAGCACTCCGGAACACACCCTGGAAGCCGAGAAGCTGGGCTTTCATGACCAGATGATCGACGGTGCGCCCTGGCGCACCTTCACCCTGGTGCGCGGTGACTTGCGCATCACCACCGCCGACCGTCAGGTGGAACGCGAGGCCCTGAACATGTCGGTGCTGCTCGCCGCTTCGGTGCCGGTGGGCGTGGCCTTGCTCGGCTGCCTGTGGCTGCTGTGGCTGGGCATCGGCCAGAGCCTGGCACCACTGAACCGGATCCGCGACGCCCTGATGCGCCGCAGCGCCGATTCCCTGGAGCCGCTGCAGATCCAGCCCATGCCCAGTGAGCTGCGGCCGTTGCTGGAAACCCAGAACCAGCTGTTCCAGCGCATCGCCAAGACCATCGAACGCGAGCGCCGGCTGACCGGTGACGCAGCCCACGAGCTGCGCAGCCCGTTGACCGCAATCAAGACTCACCTGCAAGTAGCGCGCATGACCGAAGGTGCGGCCCGTGACCAGTCCCTGGCCCGAGCCGAAGAAGGGGCCGACCGCATGCACCGGACCCTGGAGCAACTGCTGTTGCTGGCCCGAGTCGAGGGCAGCCTGTCGTTCGATGACGGTGTGCACTGCAACGCCGAGCAGGTGGCGCGCCTGGCGATCCAGGATGCTGCCGTGGGCGCCCGCGCCCGGGTCAAGGTGCACCTGGGGGACAACGCTGCCGAGGCCCCGGTGGAAATGCCCTCGACCTTGGCCATTGCCGCTTTGCGCAACCTGCTGGACAACGCCCTGCGGCATACGCCGCAAGAGTGCCCGGTGGAGTTGAATCTGGAGATTGTCGCCGGTCGCCTGCGCTTCCAGGTGCGTGACCATGGCTCGGGCATCCCCGCAGAAAACCTGCAGCACCTGACGCAGCGCTTCTGGCGTGACAGCCAGAGCAGCGGTTGCGGCCTGGGCCTGGCGATTGTCCAGGCCATTGTCCAGCGTTGCGGTTGCGAGCTGCACTTCGACAGCCGCCCCGACGGCCTGCGCGTCGAACTGACCCTGCCTGCCCACCGCGCCTGACCCATCACCGTCCACTGTAGGAGCTGGCTTGCCAGCGAAGGGGCCCGAAAGATCGCCTTCGCCAGCAAGCTGGCTCCTACGGGGCGGCATGTGCAATTTCCTCGCCCCGGGGTGTAAATCCCGACCGCGCTGATGCGTTTTTAGAACAGGAAAACCTGTCAGTGCGCACCCTGCTTCGGCTGCGCATCCGGCCGGTGGCCGTTTTGCTCAAATTGCAGCGTGAGGGTTCGAGACATGTCAGCCGTTACCAGCCTTATGGAAGATTCGCCGGTGGGCCTTGGCGCCACCCCGGCAGAGACGCTTTACCAGTTCGACGAATCGCCCCTGCTGGCCCGTCAAAGTCGCCAGGAATCCAATGCCCGCAGCTATCCGCGACGCATCCCCCTGGCCCTCAAGCGGGCCAGCGGCATCCACGTCGAGGACGTCGAGGGCCGGCGTTTCATCGATTGCCTGGCCGGTGCCGGGACCCTGGCCCTGGGCCACAATCACCCGGTGGTGATCGCCGCGATCCAGCAGGTGCTGGCCGATGAGTTGCCGCTGTTGACCCTGGACCTGACCACCCCGGTCAAGGATCAGTTCGTCCAGGACCTGTTCGGCCTGTTGCCCGAGGCCCTGGCCGCCGAGGCCAAGATCCAGTTCTGCGGCCCCACCGGCACCGATGCCGTGGAAGCCGCGCTGAAACTGGTGCGCACCGCCACCGGACGCAGCACCGTGCTGTCGTTCCAGGGCGGTTACCACGGCATGAGCCAGGGCGCGCTGAGCCTGATGGGCAGCCTGGGGCCCAAGCGTCCGCTGGCGGGACTCTTGAACAACGGCGTGCAGTTTTTGCCCTTTCCCTATGACTACCGCTGTCCGTTCGGTCTGGGCGGCGCCGAGGGGGTCAAGGTCAACCTGCATTACCTGGAAAACCTGCTGAGCGACCCGGAAGCGGGAGTGGCCCTGCCGGCGGCGGTCATCGTCGAGGCCGTGCAGGGCGAGGGCGGGGTGATCCCGGCGGACCTGGAATGGCTGCGGGGTGTGCGTCGCATCACCGAGAAGGCGGGGGTGGCGCTGATCGTCGATGAAATCCAGAGCGGCTTCGGTCGCACCGGCAAGATGTTCGCCTTCGAGCACGCCGGGATCATTCCCGATGTGGTGGTGATGTCCAAGGCCATCGGCGGCAGCCTGCCGCTGGCGGTGATGGTCTATCGCGACTGGCTCGACACCTGGCAGCCGGGGGCTCACGCCGGCACCTTCCGCGGCAATCAGATGGCCATGGCCACCGGTTCCGCGGTGATGCGCTACCTCAAGGAGCACCGACTGCCCGAGCACGCGGCGGCCATGGGCGAGCGCTTGCGCGAGCACTTGCTGATCCTGCAACGCGACTACCCGCAGTTGGGGGATATCCGTGGCCGTGGTCTGATGCTCGGCGTGGAACTGGTGGACCCAGCCGGCGCGCCGGACGCCCAGGGCCATCCGCCACAGCATTCGCGCCTGGCTCCCCTGGTACAGCGTGAATGCCTCAAGCGCGGCCTGATCCTTGAACTGGGCGGGCGCCATGGCAGCGTGGTGCGCTTCCTGCCGCCGCTGATCATCAGCGCGGCGCAGATCGATCAGGTGGCGGGGATCTTCAGCAAGGCGGTGGCGGCGGCAGTGGCCAGCCTCTAATTTTTCGCAGCCCTGATTCGTTCCTTCTACACAACTGTCACGCCCGCGGCGCGGCACACCTTATTAGCGATGGAGACAAGCAATGACTTCAGTATTCGACCGTGAGGACATCCTGTTCCAGGTGGTGGTCAACCACGAAGAGCAATACTCGATCTGGCCCGACTACAAGGCCGTGCCCCAAGGCTGGCGCACTGTGGGCAAGAGCGGTTTCAAGAAGGACTGCCTGGCCTACATCGAGGAAGTCTGGACCGACATGCGTCCGCTGAGCCTGCGCCAGAAGATGGACCAGCAGGCTGTGGCCGGCTGATCTTCGGCACGGGCTCTGTAGCCGCTGCTCCAAACGCAAAAAAGCCCGCTGAACCCTTGAGGTCAGCGGGCTTTTTCATGCCCGGCGATCAGGCCGCGGGCTTGATGGCCTGCAAGGTGTAGCTCAAGGGCAGGCGCCATGGCGCGTCCTTGAGCCGCCATTCGCCGCGTTCATCAACGATCATCTGCCCGGGGAGGGCTTCCCAGGGGATGCTCTGGTGCTCCACCAGACCGGTGATCTGCAAGCCCTGGCCCAACAGGGCGCTGATGATTTCGCCCATGCCGTGATTCCACTCGTGGGTCACCGTGGCCTTGAGGCTGCTGTCGGTTTCCACGTAGGTGGCGTCATCGTCCCAGACCAGCGGCTCGCTGCGTTCGAAGTAGGGAAACGCCACTTGCAGCGAGTCGCTGTGACCCTCGTCCAGGGCCCAGAGCATTGGATGCCCCTCGCGGATAAACAGCCGGCCACCGGGCTTGAGCAGGGCGCCGACGGTGTGCGCCCAGCGCTCGATGCTGGGCAGCCAGCACAGGGCGCCGATGCCGGTGTAGACCAGATCGAACTCGCCGCGGGGCAGGACTTCGGCGGCCGCGAACACGTCCGACTCGTGGTAGTCGATGGCGGTGTTGCAGCGCTGGGCCAGGGTCCGGGCTTCAGCCAGGGAGGCCGAGGAAAAATCCAACCCGCTCATCCGCGCGCCGAGGCGCGCCAGGGACAGGGTATCGGTGCCGATATGGCATTGCAGGTGCACGCCGCGCAGGCCCTGGATGTTGCCCAGCAGGGGGCGGTCGAACTGCACGACATCGGAGAGAAACTGCGGGTCGTCGACAAAGCGCTGCACTGCGTAATCCGCCGAGGCGGCGTGCAAGGGCGCGCGTTCGTCCCAATTGGTCTTGTTGAGTTTCAGGTATTCGCTCATGGCGTGGATTTCCTGTCTGGGCATTTTTGCGAAGCGCAGACTAGCACCGGGAAAGGACGACAATCTTGAGGGAATATGTAAGCGCCGCCGCCGAACCGGCGGCAGCGGCGACAGGGGTAGGCTCAGCTTTTCGGGGCCAGGGCCTGGGTGACTTTCTGCAGGTTGCCTTCCAGTTCGCCGAGTGGGTCGGCGCTGTCGGTTTCCAGCACCAGCAACTGGCTGCCGCCGGCGCTGACCGCGGCTTTCAGGGCATCGGACGGCTGGCGATGGTGCAGGACAATGGCCACATCATTGTCCTTGAGCCGGGCTTGCAGCTTCTGCAGCGCTTCGGGCGTCCATTCGTTGTCGGCGCGGGCGTCGACTTCCACCAGCTCCAGGTTCAGGCCGCTGACCAGATAGCCAAAGTGCTCGGAGAGGCTCAGCACGCTGAGGTTGTCGGCCTCGGCCAGGCGCGCTTCGCTGTCGGCGCTGAGTTTGAGCAGGCGTTGTTTCAGCCCCGCCAGGTTGTTCTCGATCTGTGGCTTGGCTTCGGGGGCCAGGCGTGCGAGGTCGGCGGCGAGCACATCCGCCATGCGTCCCAGGTTGTTGCTGGACAGCCAGGGCTGAGCGTTGAGCCCGTCGCTCTTGCCCGGTTGCAGGGCCACCCCGGGCAGGGCGCCGTCCACTGGGCGGGCGGCATCGATCTCGACGATACGGATGTTGCTGCGCCGGGCGTTGGGGTACAGCGGGTCGTCCGGCCAGATCGAACGCAGGCCGATCACCGCGTCGGCGTTCAGCGCCAGTTGGGTCAGGGCCGGGGCGCCGCGTCCGGTGAAGTAGGCGGTCTGCCGCGAGCCCGGCAGGTTGGCCGGGGCCGCCCGTTCCAGCTGGACGCGGGTGCCTTGCAGCAGGATCTGCCCCAGGCCGAAGGTCACCGGCAGGGAGGCCAGCACCGTCAGCGGTTTTTCCGAGGTGGCGCTGTGCAGCGCGGTATTGCCCATGCCGTGGCTGGCGACCACGCGCATCGGCTCGAAGTGGTCGCGCTCGGCCAGGGCCGGGGTGCTGATCAGGCCGCCGAGGACCAGGGCCAGGCTCAGCTGACGCAATGACAAGTGACGCAATGAACTGTGCATTTATCCGATATTCCCTTTCAGGCTGGGGACAGTGCCACGGGCGATGGCGGCCAGGGCGAAGGCGACACCGGCCACCAGGATGATTGCCGCGCCGGAGGGCACCGGCAGGTCGAAGACGATCGGCAGCAGGATGCCGCACAAGGTGCTGACGGTGGCGATGCTCACCGAGATCCAGAAGAAGCCCTTGAGGGACTGGCTGAGCAAGCGGGCGGCAGCGGCCGGAATCACCAGCAGCGCGCCCACCAGGATGGCGCCGATGACCTTGACCGCGGCCACGGTGATCAGGGTCACCAGGATCACGAACAGGTAGTCCAGGGTCTTGACGGCGACGCCGCGCACGGCCGCCAGCTGCGGGTTGAAGCTGGCCAGCATGATGCGGTTGTACAGCGGCAGGCTCAGGCCCAGCACCAGGGCGCCGACGATCAACAGCACCAAGAGGTCGTTGCCGTTGACCGTGAGCACCGAGCCGAACAGCACGTTTTCCAGAATGTGCACGTTGATCTTGCCGGCCAGGATCAGCAGCAGGCTGGCGCCCAGGGCCAGGGACACCGAGAGGAAGACCCCAATCAGGGTGTCCGGGGCCAGCCCGGTGCGGTTGCGCAGGTAGTTGAGGAGGATGCCGAACAGCAGGCAGTAGCCGAACAGGCTGCCGTAGGGACCGGTGTAGGGCTCGCCCAGGAGAATGCCGATGGCCACCCCGGTGAGGGCAGCGTGGCCTACCGCTTCGGAGAAGAAGGCGAAGCGCTTGACCACCACCAAGGTGCCCAGGCCACCGAGCACCGGCCCGATCAGCAGGCCGGCCAGCAGTGCATTGACCACGAACCCGTAGGCCAGGGCTTCGGGCAGGTAGCCGGCCGAAGCCCAGCCCTGGACCATCAGGCGAAAAGCTTCATAGGTCATCAGGCAGCACTCCCGGCGGTTCGTGGATGAGTGGAGAACAGGCTGAGCAGGCGCTCCGGGGTCAGGGTCTGCTGCGCCGGGCCGTCGAACAGCACCCGGCGATTGAGGCCGGTGACCCGGTCTGCCAGACGGCCCACGGCTTCCAGGTCGTGCTCGATCCACAGCAGGGTGATGCCGCTCTGGCGCCAATCGTGGAGCAGGCGTTCGAAGACCTGGATCCCGGCCTCGTCCAGGGCCGACATCGGTTCGTCCAGTACCAGCAGTTGCGGGGCCGGGATCAGACCCTGGGCCAGCAGCACGCGCTGGCGTTCGCCGCCGGACAGAGCACCCATGCGCCGTTTGCGCTTGTCTTGCATGCCGACCCGTTCCAGGGCCTCGCCTATGGCCTGGGCGTAATGTCGGCTGAGGCCGAGAAAGGCCGGGCGGCGCTGGCACATGGCAGCCATGAAATCGTCCACGGTCATCGGCAGGCCACGGTCGAACTCCAGGGCCTGGGGCACGTAGCCGATGGTGCCGGGCGCATCCGGCCATTGCAGGCGCAATTGGCCCTGGTGCGGCATCTGCCCCAGCAGGGTCTTGATCAGCGAACTCTTGCCGCCGCCGTTGGGGCCCACCAGTGCGTGCACGCTGCCGGGCTGCACCTGGAAGGTCACGCGGTCGAGGATGGTGGTGTTGCCCAGGGTCAGGCTGACCTGATCGAACTCGATGGCCGGGCCCCGCAGCAGGGTCTCGATGGCGGTCATGCCCCGGCCTCCTGGATGGCCCGGACCACGGTGTCGAGGTTGCCTTTCATTTCCTTCTCGTATTTCTCGGCGCTGTAGTCGCCGTAGGAAATGTGCGACAGCGGGTAGAGCTTGACCCCGGATTCGCGCTGGATGGTCTCGACGTAGGTGGAGGGGAAGTCCATCTCCGAGAAGATCACCTTGACGTCCAGTTCCCGCAGTTGGTCGATGGTCTTTTTCAGCTGACTGGGGCTGGGCTCGATGCCGTGGGCCGGTTCCACCACCGCGGTGACTTGCAGGCCGAACTCGCGCAGCAGGTAGTCGTAGGCTGCGTGCACCGTGGCCACCCGCAGGTCGGCATTGGGTGCCTGGGTCAGCTTGGCCAGGGCATCGGCGCGCATCTGCCGCAGGCGCTTGCCATAGGCACGGGCGTTCTGGGTGTAGGTCTTGGCGTTGGCCGGGTCCATCTTGCCCAGCTCCCGGGCGATGTTGTTGACCTGGGCGATGGAGGCGCTGATGGACAGGAAGGTGTGCGGGTTGACCACTTTGCCGGCGCCCCGGGCGGCGACGCCGGTGGCGGCCAGCAGCGGCACGTTTTCGTTGGCTTCGATCACCGGGATGTCCGGGCGCTCGCTGGCGGCGATCATGCGGTCGGCGAAGTCATCGTGGCCCACGCCGTTGAGCACGATCACGTCCAGGGTGCCGATGCGCTTGATGTCCTCGGCCCGGGGTTCGTAGGCGTGGGGGTTGAAGCCGGCGGGAATCAGCGGCACCACTTCGGCCTTGTCGCCGACGATATTGGCCACGTAGCTGTAGTAGGGGTGCAGGGTGATGCCAATGCGCAGGCGCTTGGCCGGGTCGGCGCTGACCAGGGGGCTGAGCACCAGGGCCAGCAGGCTGACCAGCAGCACCCGCAGGAAGGGGCGGCGTTGCGATGAAATAGGCATGGGCTTGCAGTCTTCTCTCGGGGAGTACGTGGATTCAGTGGCGATGCTGGCGAGTCACCCCGGCATCGAATTGCGCGACCACCTGTTGCCAGCCGGCGGCGGCCAGCTGCGAGTCGCTGAGATCGACAGGCACGGTGACGGACGGGGCACGATTGAGCCAGATATCCACCTTGGCCTGATCCTCGGTATCCAGGCGCATCAGAAAGGAACCGGCCACTTGCGGGTTCTGGCTCAGGCCCAGGTAGGCCCGATCCTGCAATTGCCAAGCATGGCCACCACGGCTCACCGAGCTGGCGTCCTGGGCGAAGGGGGCGAAGCCTTCCTCGGCCAGTTGCTCCGGGCTCGGCAGCGTCTGGCTTTCGGCCAGCAGCAGGTGGATTTCATCGAGGGTCACCCGCAGGTCGGCGTAGATGCCTTGTTCACCAGCGCTCAGGTCGCGGCGGGCGTCCAGTTGGTGGCTGGCGACGCTGGCGGTTTCGACTTTTTCGCCGCGCCACAGCACCACCGTGGCGGCCACACTCAGGATCAGCGCGCACAACAACAGCACATAGAGGGTTTCGTGGCCGGCGCCGGCGGGGCGCACGACCTGGGTGGTGGCTGGGTTCATGGGGCCTCGATATCCGCTTGGTCGATCTCGACCACGTGGCCGGGGCCCGCATCGAAGAGCACGTAAAACTCGCTGGCGGGCTTCTTGAAGGTCAGGGTCGAATCGGCCCCCAGCTTGCCCGGCACCAGAATGCTTTCGTCGTAGCCGATCACGTCCAGGGTCACCCCCGGTGCGCCGCTGCCATCGGAAAAGCCACCGGTGCAGCGGATCTGCTCGGCGTCGATAGCCTTGCACTCGCACATCGGGTTGTGGGCCAGGGCGCTATGGCTGAAGGCGGCGCCCAGCAGCAACAGGGCAGCGCCGCCGAGGCGCCGGGTGGATACTGCGCGAATCATCATTTGCCTCCTTGTTTTTCGAGCCAGGCCACGGTGGCGGGTGAAGCCTGGCTCAGGGGAATGGATGCCTGGTGCATGCTGCCGTCCCAGCCTTCCATGGTGATCCACAGCTCAGCGTCGGCTTTGGTCTTTTCCGGAATCGGCAGGCTGGCCCCCATGCGATACGGGCTGCCGAAGAAGATCACTCCGGCGGCCCGCAGGCTGCGGGGTTTGCCGATGCGCAGGTAGGTAGCCTTGACCGGCTCGATGCAGGCCTGGCACAGGGCGGCGTTGAAGCTTTTCAGGTAGCCGGCGGGGCCATCGCTGCGGGGAGCTTCGTTGCGCATCTCGGCCAGGCGCAGGCTCCAGGGGCCAACCTGGACTTCGCCGATTTCTCGTTCCCCCAGGCCGCTTTCACCCCGAAACAATGCGACGTCGGCGAAGTACTTGGGCATGAAGCCCAGGGGGATCAGCAACAGCAGGATGTTCAGGTGAAAGCGCCATTTGTGCCAAAGCCGGCTCAGCAACGAAGGCGCGGTTGCGCTGTGGGTCTGGCTCACGAGTGGCTCTCCGAAGTTTCGATGCTCATGGCCGGGGTGGGCGTCGGCACGGGTTTGCTGGCGGGACGAGCACGAGCGGCCTTCTCCTCACGCTTGAGGGCGTTGGCGGTGGCCAGGGCGGTACGCTTGGTCCAGATCAACAGGCCGCTGAGGACCATCATGCTCAGCACCAGGCCGAAGAAGAACCAGATCAGCTTGACCCAGATCCCGCCAAAATCACCGGTGTGCAGCGGGCGCATGGACTCGGTGACGAACTCCAGGGTGTTGCGGTCGCTCAGCAGGTGCGAGGTGTCCAGGGAGCCGGTGTAGGGGTTGATGTTGGCGGTCTGGTACATCAGCGGGTACCAGCCACGACCGCCCACGTACAGGTGGCTGTAGGCATTGCTTGGCAGGCTGACGAAGCTGATGTCGAAGCCGGGGATCTTCTGGGTGGCGATGCCGATGGCCTGGTCCAGGCCGATCATCGGTGCCGGGCTGCCGTCAGTGGTGGCCGGCACCTGCTCGCGGGCGATGACCGGGACAATGGGTTGGCTGGAAATGCTGACGTGGTTGTCGGCGAGAACGGCCTCGATCAGGAACCAGGTGCCGGTGATCGAGATCACCGTGATAAACCAGATGGACCAGATACCGCTCAGGCGGTGGAAGTCGCCCCAGAAGATCCGTGCCCCATGGCGCAGGCGCAAGGTCGGCTTGAGAAAGCCCTTCCAGAACTTCTTGTAGACCACCAGTCCGGTGATCAACGAAATCAGCATCGGCAGGCCCAGGAACGATACCAGGTACCAGCCCCAGCTATAGCCGTTGGTGAAGGGCACCAGCCACCAGCCATGCAGGGCCCGGGTGAAGCCCTGGAAGTCGAACTCTGGGCTGGTGCCCTGGATCACCCCGGTGTAGGGGTTGACGTACAGCGTCGGGGAGCGGCCGTCCGGGTAGCTGACGCTGACACTCAGGGCGAAATGGCTTTCGTCCGGGGTCACGATGGTATCGATGCGGGTGCTGGGTTCGGCCTGCTTGATGGCCGCCACGATCTGATCGTAATTGAGCGGCTGCGCATCATCGCTGGGTTTGCTGGCTCGGATATCCGGATTGGCCAGCCACACGATCTCCTGGCTGACCACCGCCAGGGTGCCGGTGACACAGACGATCAGCACAAAGAACCAGATGGGCAGGGCCAGCCAGCTGTGCACCAGAAACCAGATTTTTGAACGGGACTTCTTCGACATGGAGTGGGCGTCTTGATTCGAGGAATGGAGCGGCACTGGAACCCTGGGCCGGGCCTGGCACAAAGGTGCCGGGCATAGCCTTGGCCAACGCGGCCTGCTGCATCTAATTAAGACGAATGAGAATCGTAAATCCTGAAAGGCGATATGAAAGTAAATGTTACGAAGCCCGGGAAACCCCATGAAAATGGGATTTTTCCTGGGCTTTCGGTTTGTGCATCAGGGGCGGCTGGCCGGTGTAGGAACTGGCTTGCCAGCGAAGGGGACCGTGAGATCGCCTTAGCCGGCAAGCCGGCTCCTACAAGAGGGGGGCCGTGAGAGGGGCTTTGCCGGCAAGCCGGTTCCTACGGTGTGTTGGGCCTCAGGGCGGGTCAATGGGGCTGTTGCTGGAACATTTCCTGCGCCCGTCGGCTGATTTCCTCGGTACTCAGGTCTTCCTTGCGGCTGGCCAGAAACCAGACATGCCCGAACGGGTCTCGCAGGCTGGCGCTGCGATCGCCATAGAACTGGTCCTTGAGCGCCGACACTTCGCTGCCGCCGGCGGCCAATGCCCGGGCGAAGCTGCTATCGACATCTTCCACGTACAGATGCAACCCAACCGAGGTCTTGTGGGTGTCCGGGCTGTCCATCGGGGTTTCTTCGCAGGGGCTGCCGAGCATGATGGCCGAGCCGCCGATGCGCAGTTCGGCATGGCCGACGCTGCCGTCGGGCATGTCCAGGCGCATGGTTTCCACCGCGCCGAAGGCCTGCTTGTAGAACTCGATGGCCTCGGCGGCGCGCTTGATGCCCAAGTAGGGAGTGACGCCGTTGAAGCCTTCGGGAATGGGTTTGACGCTCATCTGGGTTTCTCCTTGATGTTGTTTTTGGAAACGGGTCCGTCGCCGGATCGAGCAGCTTTCACTCTATACCCGGGAACCTTAGGTACCGGTGTGGGCCGACGAGGTGTCGTCCAGGCAACAGCGATTCACTGTTGGCCCACCAACAGCCCTCCAGCAATTTGTCTGGCGGCCCACTGGGCAACCGCCAGGAACGGCCTGTAAATCCTTGAATTCACAGGCCTGATCTTTCGGCACAGAAGCTGCAATGACGGGGTGGAACCTTCATTCGCCCCGAGAGCGCTGTATGTCTTCATTGCCTGAATCTGCCTTTTATCCCCTGCATACCCCGGCTGCCCATGTGATCCGCGATGGCGCCGAAGCGTTGGTCGTGGCCCGGCGCGTGGCGGCGGTCCTGCTGGAGCAGGACGCCGAGCGCGACCGCACTCGTGAGGTGCCCTCGCAGCTGGTCGACCTCTATTCCAACAGTGGCCTGTGGGGCATCAGCGTGCCCCGGGAATATGGCGGGGCCCAGGTGTCCTACGCGGTGCTGGCAGAAGTGATCGCCATCATCTCCGCCGCCGATCCGTCCCTGGGGCAGATCCCGCAGAACCACTACTGCCTGCTGGAAGACATCCGCCTGCAAGGCACTCCGGAGCAGCAGACGCATTTTTTCGCCCTGGCCCTGCAAGGCCACCGTTTTGCCAATGCGCTGTCGGAAACCGGCGGCAAGAACGTTCAGGACATTCAGGCCAGCATCCGTCGTTCAGGTGACGGTTATGTGATCAACGGCCGCAAGGGTTATTGCACCGGTTCGCTGTACGCTCACTGGCTGGCGGTGCTGGCTCTGGACGAGCAGGGCCGCGGGCAACTGGCCTTCGTGCCCCGGGGCAGCGAGGGACTGGCGGTGATCGATGACTGGGACAGCATCGGCCAGCGCACCACGTCCAGCGGCACGGTGCTGGCGCAAAACCTGCAGGTGCCGGCCTTCAACCTGTTCCCCACCTATCGCTCCTATGAAAGCCCGACCCTGGCCGGGCCCTTCGCCCAGCTGACCACGGCGGCCATCGACGCCGGCATCGCCCGGGCGGCGCTGCGGGACACCATCGCCTTTGTTCGTCAGCACGCCCGGCCGTGGATCGACGCCGGGGTGGAAAAGGCCAGTGAAGATCCATTGACCATCATCCAGGTGGGGGCCCTGGATATCCGCCTGGAGGCCGCCGAAGCCCTGCTGGAACGGGCCGGCCTGGCCCTGGACGCGGCGCGTCCGGCACCCGATGAAGACAGTGTTGCCCGGGCTTCCCTGGCGGTGGCCAAGGCCAAGGTGCTGACCACCGAGATCGCCATCGAGGCCAGCAACAAGCTGTTCGAGTTGGGCGGCACCCGCTCGACCCTCAAACGCCACAACTTCGACCGCCACTGGCGCAATGCCCGGGTACACACCCTGCACGACCCGGTGCGTTGGAAGTACCACGTGGTGGGCAACTGGCTGCTCAACGACATCAAGCCACCGCGCCACGACTGGTCCTGACGCCATGGCCGAGTGGTTCAAGAACATCTACTGGGCCGATATCGCCCAGGCCTGTCTCGACACCCTGAGCATGCTCGGTGCGGCCCTGGGCTTTACCGTGCTGCTGGGGCTGCCGCTGGGGGTGCTGTTGTTTCTCACCGGCAAGCGCCAGTTGCATGAAGCCCAGGGCGTTTATCGAGTGCTGTCGGTGCTGGTCAACGTGCTGCGCTCGTTGCCCTTCATCATCCTGCTGATCGTGCTGATTCCCCTGACCACCTTGCTGGTGGGCACTTCCCTCGGGGTGCCCGGCACCATCCCGCCGCTGGTGGTGGGCTGCACGCCGTTCTTTGCCCGGCTGGTGGAAACCGCCCTGCGGGAAGTGGACCGCGGGGTGGTGGAGGCGACCCAGGCCATGGGCGGCAGCACCTGGCAGATCATCCGCCACACGTTGTTGCCGGAAGCCCGAGGCGGCCTGCTGGCAGCGGTCACGGTGACCGCCATCGTGCTGGTGGACTACACCGCCATGGCCGGAGTGATCGGCGGTGGCGGGCTGGGGGACCTGGCGATTCGCTACGGCTACCAGCGTTTCCAGACCGACGTGATGCTGGTCACCGTGGTCCTGTTGCTGGTGCTGGTGCAGGCCCTGCAAATGACCGGCGACCGCCTGGTGGCGCGTTACAGCCGACGCTGAATCAAACCCTTGAAAAACACCCACAACACCCGGCCCACGTGCGCCTCACGACGGCTGTCAGTCATCTGCCTTAGGAGCAACTCCATGAAAAAGACCCTGGCCGTATTGGCCGCTGTGCTGTCCTTGAGCGTTCATGCCAACGAGAAACTGCTGGTGGGCGCCACCCCGGTGCCTCACGCCGAGATCCTCGAATTCATCAAGCCTGAGTTGGCCAGGGAGGGCGTGGACCTGGACATCAAGGTCTTCACCGACTTCATCCAGCCCAACCAGCAATTGGCGTTGAAGAACCTCGACGCCAACTACTACCAGTACCGGCCGTTCCTCGATGACTTCAACAAGACCCGGCACACCGACCTGGTGCCGGTGGTGGGGGTGCACATCGAGCCTTTCGGTGCCTATTCCACCCGGATCAAGAGCATCGCCGAACTCAAGGACGGTGCCACGGTGTCGATTCCCAACGATCCGGTGAACACCGGTCGTGCCCTGGTGCTGCTGCATGAGGCGGGGCTGATCAAGCTCAAGGACCCGAGCAACACCCTGGCCACCCCGCGTGACATCGTCGACAACCCCAAGCACCTGAAGATCCGTGAACTGGAAGGCGCCTTGCTGGCCCGCTCGGTGAGCCAGGTGGACCTGGCGTTCGTGTTCGCCAACTACGCCCTGGAAGCCGGGATCGACACCAACAGCGCCTTGATCGTGGAGAAGGGCAAAGACCTGTACATCGAATTTCTGGTGGCCCGCCCGGACAACCTCAACGACCCGCGGATTCAGAAACTGGCCAAGGCACTGAACTCCGACGCAGTACGCCAATTCATCCTGACCCGCTACAAAGGCCAGATCGCCCCCGGCTTCTGACCGCCGCCCGATCCCCGGTTCCCACGGGGAGGCGAATTGTAGGAGCTGGCTTGCCAGCGAAGAGGCCCGTGAGATTGCCTTCGTCGGCAAGCCGGTCCCCACAGGGCGAGGGGGGTCAGGTGCGCTGTTGCGCCTGCTCCCGGTATTCCTGCCGGGTGTCGTCCAGTTGCACTTCCTTGAGCGGTACGGCCCCTACGGCCAGTGCTTTCTCGATGCTCAGGGCGTCGCCCTGGGCGGCCAGCAGGGCTTGCAGACGCTGGAATTCGCCGCACCAGAGGGTCTCGATGTCTTTGTCGCGCAGGGTATCGCGCTGGGCGCTGAGGGCCACCGCACGTACTTGCAGCCGGCCGTTGTCGGCCGTGCCTCCGACCTCCACGCCATACCCCGGAGTGGCGCTCTTGCGCAGCACTACCCGACCTTCCTTGGCCCAGGCAGTGGCCATGCCCTCGCGGACTTCGTAGCCCAGGCCAGCCAGGCCTTCGAGTACTGCCTGGCGGCGGGCCAGGGCGGCGCGTTGTTGCAGCTCGGCTTCGATCAGCGTGTTGAACCGGGCAATCAGTTCATCCACTGGCGCCATATTGGCCAGGCTGCATTGTCCGGCCTGGGCCAGCTCTTGCTCGACAGCCGCGGGACACAGGATCGCGACTTCATTGGCCAGCTCCTGGAGAAGAACCAGGCGCGCGCGGCGTTCATGGCTGTCGCGGGTGGCCTGGGCCAGTTCCAGCACCAGGCTGTCCAGCAGCAGGTTGCGCTGCTGCACGCGGGTTTCGGCGTCTATCTGGCGCAACTTGGCCAGGTAGGGTTCGGCGCTGGCCTGATCATCGAGGGTCAGCAACTGGGCAATGTGTTGCTCGATGCGTTCCAGCCTGGGTTCCTTTTGCTCATGGGCGGCGCGCCATTGCGCCAGGGTCTGGGTAGCATTCTCGCCTTGCAGGCGTCGGGCCAGTTGCTGCTGTGCCTCGCTCAGGCCCTGTTCTTCGGCTGCGGCACCGAGGCTGGCGAAACCCTGGGCGAGAGTCGACTCGACAGCCGCCACGGGCTGTCCGTCGGCAATCGCCTGCAACTGTTGCAGCAGTTCGGTTGGCAGCGCTTTGCCTTGCAGCGCGCCCAGCAGAGTGGCGGCGTTTTCCCGCTGGCGGCGGGCCAGTTGGCGCTGTTGCGTGGCCTGCTGCACCGCGCGGTTTTCCCGCTGTTGCAGATCGTCCTTGAGGAACTGGATTTCGATTGGCACCTGCTTTTGCAGATCCAGCAGGCGATCGGCCTCGATCAATTGGCGCAACTGTTGGAAACGCCCGTGGGTGGCGGCCCGTTCCTGTTCGCTCAGTTGCCCCAGGCGTTGCGCCTGTGCTTCCCAGCGGGCAATCGCCTGCTCCAGGCGCCGCAGGTGGCCGGCGCAGATTTCCAGGATCTCTTCGCGGGTGACGATACGCACCACTTTCGGGCCGCTCATGGGGTTTGCTCCGTGTCAGCCAGGGCTTGGGGTTGCGTCTGTGCCGCACTGCCGGCCAGCGGTTGCAGGGCCTGCTCGATGGCGACCTGCAGACGCGCGCGTTCGCTTTGCGGGTCGTGGTACCAGGCCTGCGACGAGACCCGATGCAGATGGGGAATGGCCCGGCGCAGGACCGATGGCCGCCAGATCTCCCGGGAGCGGGCGCGGCTCAGCAGCCCATGGCGCGGGGTATCGCATTCGATGCCCAGGGCGTAGAGCCCGGTATCGGGGTGCTCGATGGCAAAGTCCAGGCCGAAGGCATCCCCTTCGTTGGCACTGACCGGGTTCCAGCCCAGGGTACGGATGAATGCCGCTACCGCCTGGGTGAAACCGTCGCTGTGGGCGTTGTGCTGGACCTTTGCATCCTGGCGCTCGGTGACCAAACGCCCCAGCAGGTTGTGGCCGCTGGCGAACTCCCCGGCCGACAGGGCGCGGGCGTACTCCAGGTAGCCTTGCAGGTAGTCCCGCGGGCTGGCGGGTGGGCGCTGGGTGGTGAGCATGTCGGAGATATCGGCAATCGGCATCGAGGTGATCATCACCACTTTGCGCCGGGCCCGGGTTACCGCCACATTGAGCCGGCGTTCGCCGCCGGTTTGCCCCAGAACCCCGAAGTTGCGCCGGAAACTGCCCTGGCTGTTACGCCCGAAGGTCGAGGAGAACACGATGATGTCGCGCTCATCGCCCTGGACGTTCTCGACGTTCTTGACGAACACCGACATGTCCTCGCCGTCCTCGCTGCGTTCGCGCTCCTGGCTGTAGGCCGCACGAAACACCGGGTCCTGCTCGGCGCGCAGCTCCAGGCGCTCCTCGATCAGGTCGGCCTGCTTGCGGTTGAAGGTCACCACGCCCACCGAGGGTCGTTCGGCGTAGGGCGTTTGCCACAGCTCGGCCAGGTAGTCGACCACCCGTTCGGCCTCGTCAGGGTTGACCTGCTGCTGGTAGATGCCGTCCACGCGGATCAGCTCCAACGGCTTGATGGCGAGGATATTGGCCTCTGGGTGACGCACCGGAATGCTTAACCGGTTGCCATAGAACGAGGCGTTGGAGAAACCGATCAGCTCACGGTAGGCCGAGCGGTAGTGGATCTGCAGGGTGGTGGCGGGCAACGCGCTGCGGGCCAGTTGCAGCAGGTCCGGGCAGTCCTTGATTTCGCGACGGTTCCAGGTGTCTTCGAAGGCTTCGCGTTGTTCTTCGTCAGCGTCGGCGTCCGGCTGGTCGCCCTCGAACAGTTCGGCCTCGTCGCTTTCCACCCGGCTGGAGAAGAAGGCCGTGGGCGGCATCTGCTTCTCGTCGCCACTGACCACCGTGACTCGGCCCCGGTACAGGGTCGGCAGGGCGAACTCCACGGGCATCTGCGAGGCTTCGTCGTAGATCACGATATCGAACAGCCCGGGCTTGAGCGGCAGCACCCGGCTGGCCACGTCCGGGTTCATCAGCCACACCGGTCGCAGGCTCATCAGCCCCAGCCCCGCGCCCATCTCCATGAACTCGCGCAGCCTGCGCGAACGCCGTCCAGTGAGGCGGGTGACGTCTTCCCATTGTTTGCGGGTACCCAGGCGCGACAGCTCGATGCCTTCACTGAGCAGTTGGCGGTTGAGGCTGCGCATCTGGGTGTCGGCTTCCCCGAGGCTGGTGATCTTCGCCGCGGTTTCGCTGTGCTCCAGCATCAGCTCGGGTTGGCGTTGTTCCATCTGGCGTTTCCAGCCCAGTCGCGCTTCACGGTTGAGCATGCGTCGGACCACGGTTTCCAGTTGCTCGGCGGGAATCCCATCGAGCGTCGCTTGGTAGTCCCGCAGTACCCCCAGCAACTCCAGGTCTGCCGGCGCCAGTTGGCCGGCCCGGGCGCGGAACGCCTGGTAGGCGCTCAGGGTCGGCAAGGCTTCGCGCAGGCGATTGAGGGGCAACTGATTGCTCTGGTTGAGCTCCACGCGCTGGCGCAATTGGCCCAGCAGCTCGGGTTGCAGCCACTGATTCAGGCGCTGCAGGGCAGTCAGGCTGTCCTGGCGCACGCTGTGGCGGATAAAGGCCGCGTCATAACCGGCCAGCAGGCTGTCCAAAGATTGCCGTTGGCCGGTCAGGACCACTGCGTCCAGTTGCTCCACCCGGGGAGCTTGCGCCATGGCCTGCGCCAGGGTGCGGATCTCTTCCAGGTGCCCGAGGTCCTGGCGTACCTGCGGCAGCAGGCCCGGGCCACAGTCGCTGGCGATCTCTGCAAGGCTCAGTTGCTGATGCAGTTGCTGCAACTGGTTGCGCAATGGCCGCCACTGGCTTTCCAGCTGGGCCGCCGCCAGCAGTTCCGGCAGGCGCTGCGGCTCGGCCGGGGCGCCCTGTTCAGCGAGGAAGGCCAGCAACTGGCGCTGGCGGATCAGGCGCAGCGGGTTGAGGCGTGCCAGCCAGGAACGACCCTGGATAACCGCGCGGGCGCGGTGCTGCAGGGTGCGCAGCTGGGCCGCGGGCAGGGCGCTGAGGCCCGGCGCCAGATCGGCCTGATGGGCCGCCGCGTCGCATTGCTCCAGTTGTTGGCGCAGGGCCTGCAGGGCTTGGATCAGCTCGTCGCCTTGCGTTGCTTGGCTGTTGCTGCCACGGAACAGGGGGAGCCAGCGCGCCAGCCGTTGGCGGCGTTCATCGTCCAGGCCCAGCAGGCTGTGCACGTGCTGTTCAAGCCAGGCGCGGTAGGGCGCCGGGTCATCGACTTCGAAGTCGGCCGGGTGCGCCTGCAGGGTGTCCAGGCGCTGCTCTTCGCAGCTCAACAGGCGCTCGAAGCCCTGGTTGAACGCTTGCAGGGTGGCTGCATCAGTGGGGAAAGGTTGCAGTTGGGCCAGGGCGCTCTGTTCATAGCGGGCCGGCAGCCACAGGCGGATCAGCGGTGCACAGGCTTCTTCCAGACGCGTCAGGTCGGCGATGTCCAGGGCGGCCAGGTGCTGGCGCAAGACCGGAACATCCAGTGGCGCAGGCCCCTGTTCCAGGCCGATCAGTTCGCCGATCAACTGGCGGTAGCTCAAGCCACAGTGTTCATCGATGCGGTGCAGGCTCAGGTGGAAACGATCCAGTTCACCTTCCAGGGCTTCGATGCGCGCCGCCAGGCGTTCGCGCTGGTGCAGCCAGGGTTGCTGGGCGGCATCGCCCTTGAACAGGGCTTCGAGCTGTTCGCGGACACTGCGGATCACCGGTTCACGGTCGCGGTTGATGTCGTTGAGCATCACCACCCGGTTGCCCAGACCCTCGGCCACCAGGCGCTTGTGCACCACTTCCAGGGCGGCGTGCTTCTGGCAGACGATCAGCAGGCTGCGCTGGCGACCGATGGCATCGGCCACCATGTTGACGATGGTCTGGCTCTTGCCG
The DNA here is from genome assembly GCF_058744285.1 of Pseudomonas sp. E1BtOHC1. NCBI lineage: Bacteria > Pseudomonadati > Pseudomonadota > Gammaproteobacteria > Pseudomonadales > Pseudomonadaceae > Pseudomonas > Pseudomonas sp. E1BtOHC1. The sequence goes on along the minus strand of NZ_CP196023.1, from coordinate 5,735,648 downwards.
GTGCCGGGTGGGCCTTCCACCAGCAACCCGGGGGCCTGGCGGGCCTGGAGTACGGCGGCTTCCTGGGAGGGGTCGCTGGCCACGGTAAAGAAGCGCTGCAGTTCAGGCGCGAGCGCGGTGGCCTGGCTGTCGCTGCTGTCTGGTTGCGTCGGGTTCAGGCGCAGGGCGGTTTCCAGGCCGGTGCCGCCGGGAGGCAGGGCCTTGAGCTGGCGCAGATCCTCGCCGATGGCCTGGCCCATGAAGGCCACATGGAACAGCACGGCGGCACAGGCCAGTTGATCCTGGTAGGGCTGCACTTCGGTGGTCGCCGGCGGCAGGCTGCCGAGCACTCGGGAGCTGGCAGTGGCCAGCATGCCGAAGGCGTCCATGACGTCGCCGGCCTTGAGCGCCGAGCGCCCCAGCAGTTCGTCGGCGGCCTTGCGCCAGAGCTTGGCGGCATCGATGCCCAGCAAGGTGTCGAGCCCCGGGTTGAGGCGCACCTCTTCACGCTCGCTGTCGAAGACCAGGGCCACCTTGCCGCGGCTGCCGACTTCCAGCAGCAGCTTGACCGGCCACAGCAGCAAGGGGGCGATGCGGGTGCGGGTGGTACCACGCGGGTCCCGGGTCAGGAGGAAGGGGAAGCCCAGGTACAGGCCATCGATCCCGGTGTCGCGTTTGTACAGCGAGCTTTGGCGGTACAGGCTGTTGAGTCGCGCATCCAGCTGCGGGTTCTCGGCGAAGCACGCCGGGTCGAGGGTGATGGGCTGGGCGTTGCGCGCGACCAGATGATCCAGCAGCGCCGGGGCCGGGCTGCGTTCACTGTGCAATTCGTTGAGGTCGACCCGGGCGGTGGTCTTGCCGATGCTCATGCGCACCAGCGGGCCGCGCAGCACCACGCTGGCGACCTTCTTCTCGAAAAAGTCGAGGATCTGCGAAACGTAATGCTGCTTTTGCGGCTCCAGCCACTGTTCGGCGCCGATGGCTAGCAGCACCAGGGCCTTGGCCAGGGGCATGCGCCGTTCCAGGCGAAATTGCTCGGCCCACTCATCGATGCTCGGCACGCCACAGCGGGCGAAGCCGCTGATGCGTTCGTCAATTTCACGGTACAAGGCCGGGCGCGGCAGCCCCAGCAGGGTACGGGCGCTATCGGCATCGAAGCTCAGGACCACGGCCTCGCGGGCCAGGGTGGTGGCTTCTTCGAGGATGGCGTCCACCGAGCGGAACTGGCCGATGGCGGCACTGAGCAGCACGATCAGGTCTTCTTCGCTGATGGTGCGTCGGTCGGCCAGGGACAAGATGCCGTTGTGCTCGCTGTCCGGCAGCAGGCGTTGGCGCTCTTCCCACTGGGCGGCCAGACGAGCGCGGGAACTGGAGAGCAGGTAGATGCGCAGCTGGTCCTCGTCCAGTTCGATGGCCTGGTGCAGGGCGCGTTGGCGCACCTGTTCGGCCCGTAGTTTGAGCCGCGACAGCCAGTGCTCGGTTTCCAGGCGTTCCAGCAGGTCCGGGGCCGGGCCGCTGATCAACCGGTAACCGTCCAAGGGATGCTCCAGCAGCCAGCCCGGGGTGACGATCTCGCCGCGCAGGATCAGCGGCATTTCCGGGTTCAGCAGTTTCAGGGCGAGCATCAGCCGGGTGTCGTCGTCCAGCCCTTCGTGCTGGGCCACCTGGCGCAGGCCGGCCAACTGCCGCGCCGACAAGCCGGCCTGTTCGGCCCAGGTGACGATGACCCCGCGCAGCAGGTGATCCAGGGCCTGAGGCCAGTGTTCGACTTCGGCAGCGGCCAGGGCGAACGGCCCCGGCCGACGAAAGCGCCGGTTGCCCAGGGCGATGCTGGCGCCTTCGTCGGCGCCCTCTTCACTGGCCACCGAGGCCGGTACGCTGGGGCTTTCGCCCTGCAGCCAGGCCTGCACCTGGGGCCATTGCCAGCGCTGGTGACGATCCCGGGCCAGCAGGCCGCGCAGCAGCAGCTCCAGGCGTGGGTCGAGGTCGTCCGGCAGCAGTACGCCATTGGCCAGAATGTGAATCAGGTAGGCGTTGGCATTGATGCCGGCGAAGCACTCACCCTGGGTCAACTGTTCCAGCAGGATCATCCCCAGGCTCCACCAGTCGGAGGCGGCGGCCACGCCTCCGGCGATGGCTTCGGGGGCCATGTAGCGGCTGGTTTCCAGAGGCGAGACGATGTCCAGGTCGAACTCGGACAGACGCGCCGAGCCGAAGCCGCTGACCACCAGGTCCAGGGGCTCACGGCTGCGCACCAGCAAGGTCGCGGGACGCAGGTCGCGGTGGCGCAAGCCGGCTTCGCTGAAGGCATGCAGGGCCTGGCCCAGCTCACTGACGATGTGCTGCACCGCCGCCCGATCGCTGACCACGATCCCCAGGTCGGCCAGGGTGCCGCCGGTGAGTTCTTCGGCTACTTCGAAGGCGCGCTCGTCCCAGCGGCCGGTGTGGATGATCTCCGGCACGTGTTCCCGGGGCAGACGCTTGAGGGCTTCGTACACCGAGGGATCGGGTTCGGCGCCGGCCTGGTAGAGGGTCAGTACCGCCTGGTGTGCGGTTTCACGGTGCTCGGCGATAAAGCGCTCGCGCACGCCGCCGCTGCTGATCTGACGCAACAGGCGCCAGCCTTCGATCACGGTTTCACTGTCGGCGGCTGGGGGCGCGGTGGGTGGCTGTTGCTCCGGGGCGAGCGGGTCGGCGCCGCAGACCAGGCACATCAGGTCGCCGTCCGCCATGGCATGGCCGTTGCCGCAGACCAGGGGGGAGCCGCTGTCCGCTGCGACCGGGGGCTGCGGCTCAAGCGCTTCGAGGGTGACTACCGGCTGTGGGCGCCAGCCTTCGGGATGAATCGCTTCGGCGGACAGTTCCCAGCCGCAGGCTCGGTTGTCGACCCGCCCTTCGCAGAAGATTTCGGCCAGTGAGCGTTCAGTCTGGCAATTGGGGCAAAAACGTATCATCGGTAGCGGTTCCGGTTAACGGCGGCGTGAGGTGTGGGCGCTGATCTGGAGTTGGTGGCCCTGGTCGTGCAGCAGGTCGCGCAGACGCAGCAGGTCGTCACGCCGAGGGATTCCAGCCATCCAGACACTGCCGTCGTCGTCGAACATCACATCCAGCGCGCGGTCCTCGCGGTGCAGCGGGCGCTGGTAGGCGGACAGACGCTGGCGGCCCAGCTCGGTCAAGAGGATCAGGCGCTGGTTGTCGCTGCCCCGTAGGACCAGCGTTTGCGCCTGTTGTTGCTCGAAGGGGTCGCAGATCAGTGCGTCCAGCAGGCCTTCGGCTTGTTTCAGCAGCGGTTGCAGGGTTTCCAGGGCGTGGCCGCTGTAGACCAGGATGTCGACCTGGGTGCGTTCGCGCAGGGCTCTAAGCAGGGCCAGTAGCGCCTCGGGCTGGTCGAAGGGCTCGCCACCGGACAGGGTGATGCCTTCGGCCTGGGCCAGCCAGGGTTGCAGGTCGTGCAGCACCTGGGTCAACGGCAATGGCTGCTTGCCCGGTCCCCAGGTGTCCGCGGAAATGCAGCCTGCACAACGGATGCTGCAGCCCTGGAACCACAGACCCAGGCGTTGCCCCGGCCCCAGGGTGGTGACCGGGAAGTGCACCCGCGACAGGCTGATGTTCACGAGGCGCGGGCTAGCAGTTGCAGGCTGCCGGCCTGCAACTGGCGGACTTCGAAGGATTGGCCGGGCTGCGCATCCTGGTCGAACAGGGCCCGGGCCAGGGGGTTGAGCAGGTGCGCTTCCAGCTGGTTGCGAATGCCCCGGCCGCCGTTGGACAAATCCTGCAGGCACAGCTGGCGCAGGCTGTGCAGGGAGTCGTCATCGAGCTGCACATGCAGGGCCTGGGCGGCCAGGTCGGCGAGGATGTTGCCGACCATCTGCTGGAAGATCTGCTCGGCGATGTCCGGGCGGATGAAGTCGAAGACGATGATGTTCTCGCCGATCCGGTTGAGGATTTCCGGCCGGTTGAGCACCAGCTTGAAATAGCGCTCGATCTCGCCCTGGACCTTGCCCTGCACCGCTTCGAAGGCCTCGCCGGGCTGCACGTTGGCCACCCGTTCGCCGTTGTCGCCCTGGCGGTAGATGCCCAGGTTGGAGGTGAAGACGATGAGCGCCTCGGAGAAGTACACCCGGTCGCCCCGGCCTGATGTGAGCACACCGTCGTCGAGGATCTGCAGGAACTTGTCGAGGATTCGCGGGTGGGCCTTTTCGATCTCGTCGAACAGCACCACGCTGAAGGGTTTTTCGCGGATCGCGTTGGTCAGTTCGCCGCCCACGTCGTAGCCCACATAGCCGGGTGGCGCACCGACCAGGCGTTGGTCGGCGTGTTCGGCGCTGAATTCCGACATATCGAAGCGGATGTATGCGCTTTCATCGCCAAACAGCAGGCTGGTGATGGTCTTGGCCAGTTCGGTCTTGCCGACCCCGGTGGGCCCGGCAAGAAACGCCACGCCCCGGGGGCGGTTGCCCTTGCGGCTGGCGCCGACCCCGGTCATGGCGCGCTTGACGATATCCAGCATGTGGGTCACCGCGTGGGCCTGGCCCTTGACCCGCTGGCGGATGAAGTCGTCGGCCTGGCGGATGCGCTGGCGGTCGATCTTCAGCCAGGGGTCTTCGGTGACGCCGACTTTATAGCGGCGCACCGCGTCGCCAATGCGCTCCATGGCCAGGCCTTCGACCCGGGCCAGTTGGACGATCGCATTGAGGTCGAGCAGCAGCAGGCCTTCGGTATTCTCAACGAAGGCTCGCACTGCGTTGTCGCGGCTTTCTTCGCTGGCCTCCTGGGCGCCGGGCAGGCCTCGCAACAGCGCCGGCGCTAACGCCTGGCGGGCCTGCTGGTCGGGTTTGGACACGGGAATGGGGCGCAGGCGCGGGTTGTCGATCAGCATCCAGTCGGGCAGGTCGCCTTCCTTTTCCACCACCCAGAGGATGCTGTTGAAGAACGGCGTGCGCTGTTCCCCGGCAGGTCGACTGCGGGCCTGGTGGGACAACACCAGGGCCTGGGTGAACAGTTGGTGCTCGGCGGCGCTCAGGGCGTCATTGCGGATCACCAGGCGTGATGCAAAGTCGACAATCAGGGCCAGCGGCGCGCCTTGGCGCTCCACCAGGCGCGGCAAGGTGGCTGACAACAGGTCGAGGCCGGCCGGCGCCGCTCCTTCCACCGGGGTCAGGCCCAACTCGCGCAGCAGGTTGTCGGCCTGGGCCGGTTCGCTGCCCGGAGGCAGCAGCACGCGCAGACCGCCAAGGGGGTCCCAGCTCAGCACCTGGGCGTAGCCCGCCGCCAGCAGTTCGTCGCGCAGATTGAGGTTGAAGGGCTGGGGGGTAATGACCCCGGGGGCCACCTCACTGGCTTGCAGGTCGCGGACATTGCCGGACAGTACGAATTGGCTTTTCAGGGGTAGAAAGCGCAGCAGATCGCGCAGCCAGCGTGGCTTTTCGAAGGAGGCAGTCCTTGGCATGGAAGCGGAGCTCGTCGTAGGAAGCAGGACGCGACATTAGCATAGGGAAGTTTTTACTTACGATGCTCCACAGGTTTTCTTACCTGCCAGCGCTGAGTGGGCATCTGCCTTGCGAGGGAAGAGGCCTGTGAGATCGCCTTCGCCGGCAAGCCGGCTCCTACGGGTATGAAGGCGATATCGCTGTCGGAGCTGGCTTGCGAGGGAAGAGGCCCGTGAGATCGCCTTCGCCGGCAAGCCGGCTCCTACGGGTAAGAGGGCGCCGTCGCTGTAGGAGCTGGCTTGCCAGCGAAGAGGCCCGAGAGTCAGCCTTGGCCGGCAAGCCGGTTCCTACGAGGGAAGCCGGCTATGGGGTGTCGGTGGCGGCGTCGGGCTCCAGCAGGCGGGCGCCCGGGCCGGCGTCTCCCAGGGCATCTCCATAATTGCGCAGCGGACACCCTTCCATGGACAGGCAGCCACAGCCGATGCACTGGTTCAGCCGCTCGCGCAGCAGGCTCAGTTGGCGGATGCGTTCGTCCAGTTCGCGGCTCCATTGTTCCGACAGGCGCTGCCAGTCCGCGGCACTGGGCGCGCGGTCGGCGGGCAGAGTCGCCAGGGCCTGGCCAATCTCCGCCAGGGGAATGCCCAGGCGCTGGGCCACCTTGATCAGGGACACGCGACGCAGCACTGAACGCGGGTAGCGCCGTTGGTTGCCCGCGTTGCGATTGCTCTTGATCAGCCCCTTGGTTTCGTAGAAATGCAAGGCGGTCACGGCCACGCCGCTGCGGGCCGACAGTTGGCCAACCGTCAGTTCTTTGTGGAGGGCGTCGGGTTCGATCATTAAAGGGCACCAGGATGAAAAACAGGCTTGACCTTGACTTAACTAGAGGTTTTACCCTGCAGCGCATTCAATCGCAAGATTCTGTCCGACCGCCGTAGGGAGCAGTTCATGGCCGCATTTGAGAGAAATCGCAGCTTTACCCAATTGATCGAGTTCGAGATCGAACCTCATCAGCAGGAGGCCCTGGTGTCGGCCTTGTCCGCGCAGACCGAGCGTCTGGCCCAGGGCTATGGCGGCTTTCTCAGTGCCAGCGTGCAGGCCAGCGACGATGGTCGGCGGGTGCTCAATTACCTGCAATGGCAGTCCCGGGAAGCCGGCGAGGCGGCCTTCGAGCGTTTCGAGAGCGGCGAGCAGGATTTCTGGCAGTTGATCCTGACCCATCAGGCCAAGACCGTGACCTTCGGTTCGTTCCAGGTGCTGAGCAGCATTGCCCGCAGCCAGGACAATGCCCTGCACTGCAATCTGCTCTAGATCGACAGCTGCAGGGTGCGTTCGCTGTGGGCGTCCACCGGGCGGCGCTTGTTGACCGCCAGTTCGCCGATCTTGATCAGCCGGGTGCGGGTGACGTTGCGGCTCAAGCCCAGCAGGTTGGCGGTGTGCACCTGGTTGTAGTGGCTGAAGCGATAGGCTGCGCGCAGCAGGGCGTCCTCGACCTTTTCATGCAAGGCGCCGGCCTGCTCGGCGAATAGTTTCTGGAAGGCGCGGTCCAGCAGCGCTTCGGCGGAGTCGTCGTGGCTGGGATGGCTGTCGTCGGCGCGCTCGATGCGCATGTTCGACAGGCGCAGGTCATCGCGCTCGATCACGCCATTGCGGCAGATCAACAGGGTGTGGTGGATGACGTTTTCCAGTTCGCGGATGTTGCCCGGCCAGCTGTAGCTCTTGAGTTTGTGTTCGGCCTCCTTGCTGATGCTGATGCTGCCGTAACCCAGACGCTGGCTGTAGGCCTCGATGAAGTGCCGGGTCAGGGGCAGGATGTCGCCGGGGCGTTCGCGCAGCGGGCTCAGTTCCAGGCTGACCACGTCCAGGCGGTAGTACAGGTCCTCGCGAAAGTGCCCGGCATTGATAGCCTTTTCCAGTTGCACGTTGGTGGCGGCCAGGACCCGCACGTCGATGGGAGTGCTTTTGCGCGAGCCCAGGCGCACCACTTCACGCTCCTGCAGCACCCGCAGCAGTTTGACCTGGATGGCCATGGGCAAATCGCCGATCTCGTCGAGGAACAGGGTGCCGCCGTCGGCCTCTTCGAACCAGCCGGCCTTGGCGCTGAGGGCGCCGGTGAAGGCGCCTTTTTCATGGCCGAACAGTTCGGCCTCTACCAGTGATTCGGAGAAGGCGCCGCAGTTCACCGCCACGAACGGCCGGTTGCGCCGGGCGCTGAGGTTGTGGATGTGGCGTGCCACCAGTTCCTTGCCGGTCCCGGTTTCACCGATGATCAGCACGCTGGCTTCACTGGGTGCCACCTGTTGCAGGTGCGCCAGCAGGGCCTGGGATTTCGGGTCCTCGAACACCTGGGCGGTGGCGCGGATCGAGGTCGCCAGGGCGGGCGAGGGCGGTAGGGTCAGAAGCTGCATCGGCACTCTCCGTGAACAATAAGGCTAGGAGTAGAAGGTCGGGGTCGGCAGGGACTGGTTCAGTGCCCAGTCGCCCAGTTCGTGGAGCTTGTAATCCAGCGGGTCGTGCAGGGTCTGGGTGCGCAGGTTGCGCCAATGGCGGTCCAGGCGCAGGGAAGCGTGGGTCGAGCGTGCGCCGGTGACTTCGAACAGGCGACTGCACAGGTCCAGGCCCTGGCGGCTGGCGGCGACTTTGGCGGTGGCGATGGCGGTGGCCAGGTGCCCGCGCTCCTCGGCGCTGAGGCCGGGACCTTTGGCCCACGCCTGGTCCAGCAGCCCGGCGGCCCGCTCCACCAGCAGGCGGATGCCTTCCAGGGCCACCCAGAATTCGCCGTAGTGGCGCAGTACATAAGGGTCCTGGCGCACATCCTGGGCGCTGGATCTATGCCAGACCCGGGTCTCGGTGAGGGTGTATTGCCGGGCTTCCTCGAAGGCGCCTTCGGCGATGCCGAGGAACATGTGGGTGAAGGTCAGTTGGGCGATCAGCGGGCGCAGGCAGGCGAACGGCGTGCTCAGCGGGCCCGGGTCCAGCAGCAGTTCCGACTCTTCCACCCTGACCCGTTCAAAGGTGGCGCTGCCGCTGTCGGTCTGGCGCTGACCCATGTTGTTCCAGTCGTTGTGCAGGGTGATGCCGCTGCGGCCGCTGGGGATGGCGGCGATCAGCAATTTGCCGCCGTTGCTTTCATCCACCGCCGAGGCGATAAGCATTTCCGAATCGCTGGCCCCGGAGCAGAAGCTCTTTTTGCCGGAGAACTCGCGCCAACCGCCGAGGTTCCGGACCAGGGTGCGGGTGTCCAACGGATTGAGGGCGTTGCCCCAGAACCAGTTCTTGCGCGCGGTCTGTTCGAACCAGGGTTGCCATTGCTCTGGCTTGGCGAACAGGCGCACGGTGGCCAGCATCAAGTGATGGAAGCCAAAGACGTGGGCGATGGAGCTGTCGACTCTGGCGAACTCGCGGACGATGTTCAGGGTTTCGCTCCAGGGCGCGCCGAGCCCGCCGAACTGGGTGGGGATGCTCAGGGCCAGCAGGCCGCTGTGGCGCAGGGCATCGCGCTCGGCCTTGGGGGTGCCGCCACGTTCATCGCGTTCGACGGCGGTGAGGGCAAACTCGGCGGCCAGTTGGCGAGCGGTCTGCAAGGGGGACAACAGGGCGCTTTGCGGTTTGGCAGTCACGCGGTGTTCCTCGTTCGTGGCCGTTGTGGCGGCCGGGAAAAGGTGCTGCGAGCTGTAGGAGCTGACTTGCCAGCGAAGAGGGCCGAAAGATCGCCTTCGCCGGCAAGCCGGCTCCTACAACAGCTTTGGGGATTTCAGCGGCTGTTGGGCAACACGTCGTTGGCGATCATTTCGCCGAACGGCCCGGTCAGGTTGGTGACGCCACGGCCGGCCAGGCTGGCATAGGGTTCCGGCAGCAGTGGGAACACCAGTTCGGCGAAGCGATAGGCTTCTTCCAGATGCGGGTAGCCGGAGAAGATAAAGCTCTCGATGCCCAGGTCGGCGTACTCCTTGATGCGTTCGGCCACTTGCTGCGGGTTGCCCACCAGGGCGGTGCCGGCACCGCCACGCACCAGGCCGACTCCGGCCCAGAGGTTGGGAGCGATCTGCAACTGATCACGGCGACCGTCGTGCAGGGCGGCCATGCGCCGCTGACCTTCGGAGTCGAAGCGCGAGAAGGATTGCTGGGCGGCGGCGATGGTTTCGTCGCTGATGTGTTCGATCAACCTGTCCGCGGCTTTCCAGGCTTCGTCCTCGGTTTCGCGGACGATCACGTGCAGGCGGATGCCGAACTTCACGGTGCGGCCCTTGCGCGCAGCGCGTTCGCGCACGTCGGCCAGCTTTTGGGCGACCGCTGCAGGAGGCTCGCCCCAGGTCAGGTAGACATCCACCTGATCGGCGGCCAATTCGTGAGCGGCCTCGGAGGAACCGCCGAAGTACAGCGGTGGATAGGGCTTCTGCACCGGTGGATACAGGGCTTTGGCGTTCTGTACATGCAGGTGCTTGCCTTCGAAGTCCACGGCTTCGCCTTGCAGCACCCGGCGCCAGATCTGCAGGAATTCGTCAGTCACTTCGTAGCGTTCGCTGTGGCTGAGGAAGCTACCATCGCCACGGTTTTCGTCCGGATCGCCACCGGTGACTACGTTGATCAGCAGGCGACCGTTGGACAGCCGGTCCAGGGTTGCGGCCATGCGCGCGGAAACGGTGGGGGAGATGATTCCCGGGCGAATTGCCACCAGATAGCGCAGGCGTTCGGTCAGCGGCACCAGGGCCGAGGCGATGACCCAGGAGTCTTCGCAGGAGCGTCCGGTGGGAATCAGCACGCCGTGGTAGCCCAGGCTGTCCGCAGCCTGGGCCACTTGCTTGAGGTAGTTGAGGGTGACCGGGCGGGCGCCCTGGGCAGTGCCCAGGAAGTGGCCGTCGCCGTGGGTCGGAAGAAACCAGAACACATCCATGACAGGTCCTTAAGCGATTTTCAGCAGGTTTTTCGGGTGAGCGCCAAACAGCGGCGCGGCCCGTTCGGCGGCCAGCTGGATGCGGGCTTTCAACAGTTCGCTGGTGATCTGGTAATTGCTGAAGTCGGCTTCGGTGGCGTACACGCCAATCGGCAGGGTCAGGGCCTGGAAGAAACTGAACAGCGGACGCAACTGGTGATCCAGCACCAGGGCGTGGCGTTCGCTGCCTCCGGTTGCGGCCAGCAGCACCGGGGTATCGATCAGGGCGTTCAGGTCGATGAGGTCGAACAGATGCTTGAGCAGGCCGGGGTAGGAGCCGCGATAGACCGGGGCGGCGACGATCAACAGGTCGGCGTTTTCGATGGCCTGGAGCTCGGCCTCGACTTCGGCCGGCAGTTCCTGGCGCGACAGGGCTGCGCCTACCGGACGGGCAATATCGCCCAATTCGATGAGGTGGCTGTTGATCGGCAGGTGCCCGGACAGTTCGTCCAGCAGGGCCTGGGTCAGCACCAGGGTGCGGGACGGGCGCCAGGTTCCACCGGAGAGGGCAACAACGTTCAAGGGACGGGACATGATCGGTTCCTTTTTAAACAGTGGCTCTGCGAGCAATGGCAGGTGTCCTGGATCGGGAGCAAGAGCTGTACCAACCCGTAAAAGCCTTGTATTGCAGGGGTTGTGGGCGATCCGGAGCGGATTGGCTGCTGTTGCGCAGGCACTGTTTTGTTGATCGACTGTTGCTGGGCAAACAGTTGCCAGGGCAACAGTTGGGCAACGCAATGCAGCTGTTATAAAGGCTTGTTGTTATTCCTCAAAAGAGCTTGTTTCCATATTTATAGGTCGTTATGGAATATGAGGCGCGACTGCCAAGACCTTGGAACAGTCGATAGCGACTATCGAGCTGGATGATTTTTGCCGTTGCCGGTGCGGGAGTAGCCTTTGTGCATTGTTCGCAACCCGCTCCAGGTGCTCGCCATGAAGGCTTCCTCCATTGTTCTGTTGATGTTGGTTTTTAGTGTGCTGGCCGGCTGTGCCAGCCCGGGCACTCCTGAGTTGCGTCCCTACACGGCCCGGGAAACTCGCGAACTGGCGTTGGAAGCCTTGAATCGTCGCGGCCTGTCGTTCGATGAGTACCAGCAGAAAAAGGCCGAGCTGCTTGGCCGTCCTGGGACGTTCGATGGGCAGGGCGAGATGAGCGCCCAGCGCAATATCAGTCGGCACCATCCGGCTAGTTGATTAAAACTGTACTGGTCGAAGTTTTGCGCAACTGTCCGTGGGTTTCAGGCAGGCCCTGAGTTAGGGTCGAGGCCTGATCGACCTTGCCCAGGACCTTGCATTCATGACCCTTTCCCTTGACCTGCTGTTGGCGTTCGCCCTGTTTGCCTTGGTCACTTCCATCACGCCCGGCCCTAACAACACCATGTTGCTGGCCTCGGGGGTGAACTTCGGCTTCAACCGTTCCATTCCTCATATCCTCGGCATCAGTTGCGGTTTTTTCGTTCTGGTGCTGGCGGTTGGCCTGGGCCTGGGGGCGGCGTTCGAGGCCTATCCGTTGCTGTACAGCGTGCTGCGATATGTCGGAGTGGCGTACCTGCTGTACCTGGCGTGGAAGATCGCCCGTTCCGGGCCCATGTCCGAGGAGCAACAGGGCCAGGGGCAACCGTTGGGGTATTGGGGGGCTGCGGCGTTTCAGTGGGTCAATCCCAAGGCTTGGGTGATGGCGGTGGGGGCTATCAGCACTTACACCCCGTTGCAGGGTTACTTCACCAATGTGCTGGTGATCGCGGCGGTGTTCGCCTTGATCAATGCTCCTACGGTCAGCCTTTGGGCCGCGTGCGGCAGCCTGCTGCGCAACGTGCTGCGCAATCCTCGCTGGCTGCGCCTGTTCAATCTGGGAATGGCCGGATTGCTGGTGATTTCCCTGGCGCCGCTGCTGCTGGAAAACATCAGTTAAGCGGCGCTTCAACGCGTTGCCCCGAGCCTGTTAAGCTGCGTCCCAGGAGCGTTCCTACGCACTTTTAAACGAAGTTGTTCTTCTTTAACTGCATCCGATCGCGTATTGCTGAGTGCCTGCTTTGACGCGCCGTTCTTGTACGGCGCGTTTGTGCGTCATCTTCTCTCGAGCCAATGCCGATCCTGGAACAAGCTCTGCGGGTCTTCAGTCATGAACAAACGTCCTCTTTATTTCGACTACGCCGCCACCACGCCGGTGGATGAGCGGGTCATCCAGGTGATGCTGGAGTGTCTGGGTTTCAACGCCAATTTCGGCAACCCGGCGTCCAGTTCCCATGCTTTTGGCCAGGAGGCGCGGCGCAGTGTCGAGCGCGCCCGGCAGCAGGTCGCACAGTTGGTGGGCGCGCAGCCGGAGCAGATTGTCTGGACCTCCGGTGCCACCGAATCCAACAACCTGGCGCTCAAGGGCGTGATGCAGGCCCGGGGCCTGAGCGGTGGGCACATCATCACCAGCCAGATCGAGCATAAGGCGGTGCTCGACACCGCCCGCCAGTTGCAGGAAGCCGGTGTGGCGGTGACCTATCTGGTGCCGGATGCCGACGGGTTGATCACGGCCCAGGCGGTCAGTGAAGCCTTGCGCGACGACACTTTTCTGGTGTCGTTGATGCTGGTCAACAACGAACTGGGCACCCTCAACGACATCCCGGCGATTGGCCAGGTGGTGCGTGCGCGAGGTGCGTTGCTGCATGTGGACGCGGCCCAGGGTGCCGGCAAGGTGGCTATCGATCTTGAGCACTGGCCGGTGGACCTGATGTCGTTCTCCGCGCACAAGTTGTATGGCCCCAAGGGCATCGGCGCGCTGTATGTCGGGCCGCGGGCTCAGCAGCGGCTGCTGGCGCAGATTCATGGTGGCGGTCACGAAGGCGGATTGCGTTCCGGGACCCTGGCCACCCACCAGATCGCCGCCATGGGCGCGGCCTTTGCCCTGGCGGGTGAGCTGTTCGAGGAAGAAACCGCGACCATCGTCCGTCTGCGCCAGCGATTGCTGGAGCAACTGGCGGGCATTGCCGGCCTGCGCTTGAATGGCAGTGTCGGCCAGCGCATTCCCCATACCTTGAGCCTGACTTTCAGCGAGGGGGGCTTCGATTCGGCGGCACTGAGTGCGTCCCTGGCGTTTTCCGCGACCTCGGCCTGCAACTCGGCGAGCCATGCGCCTTCCCATGTGCTGCTGGCCCTGGGGCACGATGCATCACAGGCCGCTCGCACCATCCGCTTGAGCCTTGGGCGTTTCACCACCGAGGAGGATGTGGATCGCGCCGCACAGTTGATCAAGGCGTCATGCGCCACCGCTCCGGCGTTCTGGGCCGGAGCCCAGTCTTGAGGGGCGAGTGATCTCGACCTTCCATAACAATGAATAAGCCGGTTAAGGAGACACAATGAGTACCCAGCCTTCGACCCAGGGAGTGGTCACCCAGCGCTTGGCGCACGTCCGTCAGTTGATGAGCCGCGAGGGCATTCATGCCTTGCTGGTGCCGTCGGCCGACCCGCATCTGTCGGAATACCTGCCGGGTTACTGGCAGGGGCGCCAGTGGCTGTCGGGCTTTCATGGCTCGGTGGGCACGCTGATCGTGACCGCGGATTTCGCCGGGGTCTGGGCCGACAGTCGTTATTGGGAACAGGCCAGCAAGGAGCTCAAGGGCAGCGGTATCGAACTGGTGAAGTTGCAGCCGGGCCAGCCCGGCCCCCTGGACTGGCTGGCGGAGCAGACTCCGCAAGGTGCGGTGGTGGCGGTGGATGGTGCGGTGATGGCTGTGGCCTCGGCCCGCACTTTGGGCGCCAAGTTGCAGGAACGCGGAGCCCATCTACGGACCGATATCGATCTGCTTCAGGAGGTGTGGAGTGATCGTCCCGCGTTGCCGGATCAGCCGGTCTATCAACACTTGCCGCCACAGGCGACGCAGAGCCGGGTGGAGAAGCTCGGCAAGCTGCGGGAAACCCTGAAGGAGCGGGGCGCGGACTGGCATTTCATTGCCACCCTCGACGATATCGCCTGGCTGTTCAACCTGCGGGGGGCGGATGTTTCATTCAACCCGGTGTTTGTGTCCTTCGCCCTGATCAGCCAGCAGCAGGCCACTTTGTTCGTGGCCTTGAGCAAGGTTGATGACCACCTGCGTGGGGTGCTGGAGGCGGATGGCGTGAGCCTTCGGGACTATTCGGAAGTGGCGGCGGCGCTGCGCGCAGTGCCTGAAGATGCGACCTTGCAGATTGATCCGGCACGGGTCACCAGTGGCCTGCTGGACAATCTGCTTCCCGGGGTGAAACTGCTGGAAGGGCTCAACCCCACGACCTTGGCCAAGTCGCGCAAGAGCCTGGCGGACGCCGAGCACATTCGCCAGGCCATGGAGCAGGATGGCGCGGCCCTCTGTGAATTCTTCGCCTGGTTGGAGAGCGCCCTGGGTCGTGAACGAGTCACCGAGCTGACCATTGATAAACACCTGACGGCGGCTCGTGAGCGGCGTCCGGGCTACGTATCCCTGAGTTTCAATACCATTGCCGCATTCAATGCCAATGGGGCGATGCCTCATTACCACGCTACGCCTGAAGAGCACGCGGTGATCGAGGGCGATGGTCTGTTGCTGATCGACTCCGGTGGCCAGTACCTGGGCGGCACCACCGATATCACCCGCATGGTGCCTATCGGTACTCCGAGTGCCGAGCAGAAGCGCGATTGCACCCGAGTGCTCAAGGGGGTTATCGCGTTGTCCCGGGCGCAGTTCCCACGGGGCATTCTTTCGCCGTTGCTGGATGCCATCGCTCGTGCGTCGATCTGGGCCGAAGGCGTGGATTACGGACATGGCACCGGGCATGGTGTCGGTTACTTCCTGAACGTTCATGAAGGTCCGCAGGTGATTGCCTATCAGGCCGCACCAGCGCCGCAAACCGCGATGCAGCCGGGGATGATCACCTCCATCGAGCCGGGGACTTATCGTCCCGGGCGTTGGGGAGTGCGGATCGAGAATCTGGTGTTGAACCGCGAGGCAGGTACTACTGAGTTTGGTGAGTTCCTGAGGTTTGAAACCCTGACGCTGTGCCCGATCGACAGCCGTTGCCTGGAGCCGTCGTTGCTGACTCAGGAGGAGCGTGAGTGGTTCAACGCTTATCACGGTGATGTTCGTCGGCGTCTCAGTCCACTGTTGGAAGGGGCGGCGCTGGAGTGGTTGCAGGCTCGGACTGCGGCGATCTGAAGTAAGGCCTCACCCGCGCAACGCGGGTGAGGTGGCTGCGGCGACTCAAGCGTCGCCGCAGATGCCGGTGGTTACTTGCTCAAGGCTTCTCGGACGAAGTCGAGCCGATCCTGACCGAAAAACAGTTCCTCACCCACGAACATGCTGGGAGCACCGAATACTCCCCGTTGCAACGCCTGTTCGGTCTTGTTCTTGAGAGCGGTCTTGACGTCCTCGGCATTGCTCAGGTCGAGGATCTGTTGTGGGTCGAAACCGCCTTGTTCCAGGACCTGGGCGACGCTGGCGGCGTCGTTGAGGTTGCGTTTGTCGACCCAGAGTGCACGGAACAGGCAGTCGACGAAATCGATGAAGCGTTCCGGCAAATGCATCTGCACTCCGGTAGTGGCGCGCATCAGCAGCAGGGTATTGATGGGAAAGTGCGGGTTGAAATTGAGCTGCACCTGATAGCGTTGGGCGAAGCGCGCCAGGTCCTGCAACATGTAGCGGCCTTTGGCAGGGACGCTGATGGGGGACGCGTTGCCGGTGGTCTTGAAGACACCGCCCAGCAGCATGGGTTGGTAGACCAGTTGACTGCCGGTCTGGGCACAGATCTTCGGCAGTTGGGTGTAAGCCAGGTATGAAGTAGGGCTGCCCAGGTCGAAGTAGAACTCCACCTTTTTATTCATGATCCAGATTCCCTGATTGTTGTTATGGAGGGGGGGGTTACCAGCGTTCGCTCCAGGGGCGCAGGTCCAGTTCGAAGGTCCAGGCATCCCGGGGCTGGCTGTGCAGGTACCAGTAGTTCTCGGCGATATGCTCGGGGTTGAGGATGCCATCCTGATCCTTGAGGGCATATTTCTCGGGAAAGCTGGTGCGGATGAAGTCGGTGTCGATGGCACCGTCGACGATGATATGGCCGACGTGGATGTTCAAGGGCCCCAGTTCCCGGGCCATGCTCTGGGCCAGTGCGCGGATGCCGTGCTTGGCGCCGGCAAAGGCGGCAAAGCCCGCGGCGCCGCGGACCCCGGCGGTGGCGCCGGTGAACAGGATGGTGCCGCGCTTGCGGGTGACCATGCGCTTGGCCACCTCGCGGGCATTGAGGAAGCCTGAAAAACAGGCCATCTCCCAGATCTTGAAGTATTTACGTGCGGTTTCCTCAAGGATGCTGCAAGGGACGTTGGCACCGATGTTGAAGACGAAGGCTTCGATCGGGCCAATCTGGGTTTCGATCTGTTCGATCAGTGCCACCACGTCCTCCTCTTTCCGGGCATCGCAGGCAAAGCCATGGGCTTGGCCACCGGTTTGCTGAATGGCGTCTACCAGCGGCTGCAGTTTGTCTGCGCTGCGTCGGGTCACGCAGGCAGTAAAGCCTTCTGCGGCGAAACGCTTGGCAATGGCGCCACCGGTGGCATCACCGGCACCGACCACCAGTACGACTTTGTTCTTGTTCAAGGCTGTAGTCATGGGAGGCTCGCTGTTTAGTAAACGATCGTTAACTAAACGAACGTTATGCTATGATTTTTCTGTCGTCAAGCAAGTAGGGGAGTCCATCAGGAATGCGTTATTCAGTCGGTCATAAGCAGGAAACCCGAGAACGCCTGTTGCAGAGCAGTGCAACCCAGGCCAAGAACGATGGTTTTTCTACCGTCGGTGTGGATGCGTTAATGAAGGCCATCGGCCTCAGTGGCGGGGCTTTTTATACTCACTTCACATCCAAGGACGAGCTGTTCGGCTCCATCGTCGAGCGCGAGTTGAGCCAGAGCCTGGAGCGTCTGGGCGGGGAGGGGCAGCAGAATCAGGCAAAGCTGCGGCGTTGCTTGAAGCAGTACCTGAGTGTGGCGCATCTGCAGCAGCCGGGGGCGGGATGTGCGTTGCCAGCGTTGGGCGCGGAGATTGCTCGGGGCAGTGTCGAAGTACGGCAGGAGGCGCAAGACTGGATCTGCCGTTTGCATCAGGCTTGGGCGCAGACCTTGGGCAGCGAGAGTCTGGCCTGGTCGATCCTGTCGCAGTGTGTCGGCGCACTGGTGGTGGCGCGAATGCTGGTAAGCCCGAGTATTCAGCAGCAGGTGCTGGCATCGAGTCATGAGCAGATCATTGGGCAGCTGGAAGGGCTGCCCGAAGATTGAACGGTACCGCTATTTGCAGATAACGATCATGCTGCGGCTGGTGTAACCGGCTGGGTTCAGGCCGAAGGGGTAATCCCCCGGGTCTTCCACGGTATCACCAGATTTTGCGATCACCTTGTAGCCCTTGGGGCCGCAGGACTGGGTGGCCTTGGTGTAGCACTTGTCCCAGGAAGAAGACAAACCCGAGCAGTTGATGTGGAGTCCTTTCTTACCCCGTTTGACTTCAGTTTTCGCGGTCGCAGCGCAGCCTGCAATAGCAAGTACGGCCAACACTATCAAAAATCGTTTCATCCCCGTCCTTATCGCTAGCCCCGGATCTATCGCCCGAGTGTGACTGCATTACCGGTGGTCTTTTACGTTTGCGATATCCCTGTCTGACAACTCCATGGTTGACGTTGAGTAGCCGACTAAACATGGCCTAATTGAACGGTAATTACCAGAGTTGAATCTCAATCAACCGCAACTAATGGTTTGGACTCGCGACGCATAGTCATGGTTGCTCCTACGGAAGCAAGGATGATGCAGGCGATGGCCATCCACTGCGCAAGGGAAAGGTATTCGTGCAGGAACAGCAGGCCGGAAAGTGCGCCGAAAGCAGGTTCGATACTCATCAGGGTGCCAAAGGTGCGTGCTGGCATGCGGGTCAGGGCGACCATCTCCAGACTATAAGGAAGCGCGGTAGACAAGATGGCCACGCCCAGGGCTACGGGGATCAAGGAAGGGGTGAGTAAGGCGGCGCCGGCGTGGACGATGCCAATGGGGGCGACGAAGAGTGCTGCGATCATTACTCCCAGGGCTGCGGTCTGGATACCGTTCTCGGCCCCGGCCTTTTGCCCGAACAGGATGTACAGTGCCCAGCAGACTCCGGCCCCCAATGCGTAGCCTGCGCCCATCGGGTCGATGGCGGTTTCGGTGGCTCCAGTGGGAATGAGCAGCAGTAGTCCGACGATGGCCAGGGCGATCCACAGGAAGTCGATAGCCTTGCGTGAGGCGTAGATGGCCACCGCCAAGGGGCCGGTGAACTCCAGAGCGACAGCAATTCCCAGGGGCACAGTTCTCAGGGACATATAGAAGAGGAAGTTCATCCCGCCCAGGGCCATACCGTAGACGATCACGGTGCGCAGGGTATTGGCGGTGAACTTGGCGCGCCATGGCCTTAATAGAAGCAGCATGATGATGCTGGCGAAGATCAGGCGCAGGGTGGTTGTGCCTTGGGCGCCAACGACGGGGAACATGCTCTTGGCCAGGGAGGCGCCCGATTGAATCGAGGCCATGGCAATAAGCAGTAGCCCCACCGGAAACAAGGTCGAGGCAAGGCTGCGCGGTTGGTCGTTCATGCAGGGAGTCATCCAGAGTGTGAGGGGGGGAGCATGTGGGCCATGATGCTTAACTAATGAGCGATGAGCAATATAGTGCGCAAAGTCTTTTTTGCGCTTCTATATAGAAGCTGTCGGCAAGGCTTTTTGCGTTGAATCATAGAAAATGCAAATTAACCCTTGACGGCAGATTCTACAGGTCTATAATTCGCCCCACTTCCGGCGCAGTCGAAACGGAAAACTCCTTGATATTCAACGAGTTACACAGTTTTCGACAGCGGTTACGCTTCAGTTCATCGAAGCCAGAAGCAGTTGGTAAGGCAGTGTGTTTTCGCCTTATTAACGATTCGATCCTCTCGGTCGAAAGCGGTTGAAAAGAGGTGTTGACAGCAGCGTGTAACGCTGTAGAATTCGCCTCCCGCTAACGAGAGATCGGAGGCGCAAGTGGTTGAAGTTAAAAAGGAAACTTTGAAAACTTCTTAAAAAAATCACTTGACAGTAAATGAGGCTGCTGTAGAATGCGCGCCTCGGTTGAGACGAAAGATCTTAACCAACCGCTCTTTAACAACTGAATCAAGCAATTCGTGTGGGTGCTTGTGGAGTCAGACTGATAGTCAAAAAGATTATCAGCATCACAAGTTACTCCGCGAGAAATCAAAGATGTAACCAACGATTGCTGAGCCAAGTTTAGGGTTTTCTCAAAACCCAAAGATGTTTGAACTGAAGAGTTTGATCATGGCTCAGATTGAACGCTGGCGGCAGGCCTAACACATGCAAGTCGAGCGGCAGCACGGGTACTTGTACCTGGTGGCGAGCGGCGGACGGGTGAGTAATGCCTAGGAATCTGCCTAGTAGTGGGGGATAACGTCCGGAAACGGGCGCTAATACCGCATACGTCCTACGGGAGAAAGTGGGGGATCTTCGGACCTCACGCTATTAGATGAGCCTAGGTCGGATTAGCTAGTTGGTGAGGTAATGGCTCACCAAGGCTACGATCCGTAACTGGTCTGAGAGGATGATCAGTCACACTGGAACTGAGACACGGTCCAGACTCCTACGGGAGGCAGCAGTGGGGAATATTGGACAATGGGCGAAAGCCTGATCCAGCCATGCCGCGTGTGTGAAGAAGGTCTTCGGATTGTAAAGCACTTTAAGTTGGGAGGAAGGGCAGTTACCTAATACGTGATTGTTTTGACGTTACCGACAGAATAAGCACCGGCTAACTCTGTGCCAGCAGCCGCGGTAATACAGAGGGTGCAAGCGTTAATCGGAATTACTGGGCGTAAAGCGCGCGTAGGTGGTTTGTTAAGTTGAATGTGAAAGCCCCGGGCTCAACCTGGGAACTGCATCCAAAACTGGCAAGCTAGAGTATGGTAGAGGGTGGTGGAATTTCCTGTGTAGCGGTGAAATGCGTAGATATAGGAAGGAACACCAGTGGCGAAGGCGACCACCTGGACTGATACTGACACTGAGGTGCGAAAGCGTGGGGAGCAAACAGGATTAGATACCCTGGTAGTCCACGCCGTAAACGATGTCAACTAGCCGTTGGGAGCCTTGAGCTCTTAGTGGCGCAGCTAACGCATTAAGTTGACCGCCTGGGGAGTACGGCCGCAAGGTTAAAACTCAAATGAATTGACGGGGGCCCGCACAAGCGGTGGAGCATGTGGTTTAATTCGAAGCAACGCGAAGAACCTTACCAGGCCTTGACATCCAATGAACTTTCTAGAGATAGATTGGTGCCTTCGGGAACATTGAGACAGGTGCTGCATGGCTGTCGTCAGCTCGTGTCGTGAGATGTTGGGTTAAGTCCCGTAACGAGCGCAACCCTTGTCCTTAGTTACCAGCACGTTATGGTGGGCACTCTAAGGAGACTGCCGGTGACAAACCGGAGGAAGGTGGGGATGACGTCAAGTCATCATGGCCCTTACGGCCTGGGCTACACACGTGCTACAATGGTCGGTACAAAGGGTTGCCAAGCCGCGAGGTGGAGCTAATCCCATAAAACCGATCGTAGTCCGGATCGCAGTCTGCAACTCGACTGCGTGAAGTCGGAATCGCTAGTAATCGCGAATCAGAATGTCGCGGTGAATACGTTCCCGGGCCTTGTACACACCGCCCGTCACACCATGGGAGTGGGTTGCACCAGAAGTAGCTAGTCTAACCTTCGGGAGGACGGTTACCACGGTGTGATTCATGACTGGGGTGAAGTCGTAACAAGGTAGCCGTAGGGGAACCTGCGGCTGGATCACCTCCTTAATCGACGACATCAGCTGCTCCATAAGTTCCCACACGAATTGCTTGATTCATTGAAGAAGACGATAGAAGCAGCTTTAAGCTCCAAGCTGATAGCTCCAAGCTAACAGTTACAAGCTCGAAATTGGGTCTGTAGCTCAGTTGGTTAGAGCGCACCCCTGATAAGGGTGAGGTCGGCAGTTCGAATCTGCCCAGACCCACCAATTTTGTTATGGGGCCATAGCTCAGCTGGGAGAGCGCCTGCCTTGCACGCAGGAGGTCAGCGGTTCGATCCCGCTTGGCTCCACCATAAACTGCTTCTGAAAGCTTAGAAATGAGCATTCACTTTGAATGTTGATTTCTAGTCTTTTGATTAGATCGTTCTTTAAAAATTTGGGTATGTGATAGAAAGATAGACTGAACGTTACTTTCACTGGTAACGGATCAGGCTAAGGTAAAATTTGTGAGGCTCTTAATTGAGCAGCAATTGCAAATTTTCGGCGAATGTCGTCTTCATAGTATAACCAGATTGCTTGGGGTTATATGGTCAAGTGAAGAAGCGCATACGGTGGATGCCTTGGCAGTCAGAGGCGATGAAAGACGTGGTAGCCTGCGAAAAGCTTCGGGGAGTCGGCAAACAGACTTTGATCCGGAGATGTCTGAATGGGGGAACCCAGCCATCATAAGATGGTTATCTTGTACTGAATACATAGGTGCAAGAGGCGAACCAGGGGAACTGAAACATCTAAGTACCCTGAGGAAAAGAAATCAACCGAGATTCCCTTAGTAGTGGCGAGCGAACGGGGACTAGCCCTTAAGTGGCTTTGAGATTAGCGGAACGCTCTGGAAAGTGCGGCCATAGTGGGTGATAGCCCTGTACGCGAAAATCTCTTAGTCATGAAATCGAGTAGGACGGGGCACGAGAAACCTTGTCTGAATATGGGGGGACCATCCTCCAAGGCTAAATACTACTGACTGACCGATAGTGAACTAGTACCGTGAGGGAAAGGCGAAAAGAACCCCGGAGAGGGGAGTGAAATAGATCCTGAAACCGTATGCGTACAAGCAGTGGGAGCAGACTTTGTTCTGTGACTGCGTACCTTTTGTATAATGGGTCAGCGACTTATTTTCAGTGGCGAGCTTAACCGAATAGGGGAGGCGTAGCGAAAGCGAGTCTTAATAGGGCGTCTAGTCGCTGGGAATAGACCCGAAACCGGGCGATCTATCCATGGGCAGGTTGAAGGTTAGGTAACACTGACTGGAGGACCGAACCGACTACCGTTGAAAAGTTAGCGGATGACCTGTGGATCGGAGTGAAAGGCTAATCAAGCTCGGAGATAGCTGGTTCTCCTCGAAAGCTATTTAGGTAGCGCCTCATGTATCACTGTAGGGGGTAGAGCACTGTTTCGGCTAGGGGGTCATCCCGACTTACCAAACCGATGCAAACTCCGAATACCTACAAGTGCCGAGCATGGGAGACACACGGCGGGTGCTAACGTCCGTCGTGAAAAGGGAAACAACCCAGACCGTCAGCTAAGGTCCCAAAGTTATGGTTAAGTGGGAAACGATGTGGGAAGGCTTAGACAGCTAGGAGGTTGGCTTAGAAGCAGCCACCCTTTAAAGAAAGCGTAATAGCTCACTAGTCGAGTCGGCCTGCGCGGAAGATGTAACGGGGCTCAAACCATACACCGAAGCTACGGGTATCACGTAAGTGATGCGGTAGAGGAGCGTTCTGTAAGCCTGTGAAGGTGAGTTGAGAAGCTTGCTGGAGGTATCAGAAGTGCGAATGCTGACATGAGTAACGACAATGGGTGTGAAAAACACCCACGCCGAAAGACCAAGGTTTCCTGCGCAACGTTAATCGACGCAGGGTTAGTCGGTCCCTAAGGCGAGGCTGAAAAGCGTAGTCGATGGAAAACAGGTTAATATTCCTGTACTTCTAGTTATTGCGATGGAGGGACGGAGAAGGCTAGGCCAGCTTGGCGTTGGTTGTCCAAGTTTAAGGTGGTAGGCTGGAATCTTAGGTAAATCCGGGATTCTAAGGCCGAGAGCTGATGACGAGTTACCTTTTAGGTGACGAAGTGGTTGATGCCATGCTTCCAAGAAAAGCTTCTAAGCTTCAGATAACTAGGAACCGTACCCCAAACCGACACAGGTGGTTGGGTAGAGAATACCAAGGCGCTTGAGAGAACTCGGGTGAAGGAACTAGGCAAAATGGCACCGTAACTTCGGGAGAAGGTGCGCCGGTGAGGGTGAAGGACTTGCTCCGTAAGCTCATGCCGGTCGAAGATACCAGGCCGCTGCGACTGTTTATTAAAAACACAGCACTCTGCAAACACGAAAGTGGACGTATAGGGTGTGACGCCTGCCCGGTGCCGGAAGGTTAATTGATGGGGTTAGCTAACGCGAAGCTCTTGATCGAAGCCCCGGTAAACGGCGGCCGTAACTATAACGGTCCTAAGGTAGCGAAATTCCTTGTCGGGTAAGTTCCGACCTGCACGAATGGCGTAACGATGGCGGCGCTGTCTCCACCCGAGACTCAGTGAAATTGAAATCGCTGTGAAGATGCAGTGTATCCGCGGCTAGACGGAAAGACCCCGTGAACCTTTACTATAGCTTTGCACTGGACTTTGAATTTGCTTGTGTAGGATAGGTGGGAGGCTTTGAAGCGTGAACGCCAGTTTGCGTGGAGCCATCCTTGAAATACCACCCTGGCAACTTTGAGGTTCTAACTCAGGTCCGTTATCCGGATCGAGGACAGTGTATGGTGGGTAGTTTGACTGGGGCGGTCTCCTCCTAAAGAGTAACGGAGGAGTACGAAGGTGCGCTCAGACCGGTCGGAAATCGGTCGTAGAGTATAAAGGCAAAAGCGCGCTTGACTGCGAGACAGACACGTCGAGCAGGTACGAAAGTAGGTCTTAGTGATCCGGTGGTTCTGTATGGAAGGGCCATCGCTCAACGGATAAAAGGTACTCCGGGGATAACAGGCTGATACCGCCCAAGAGTTCATATCGACGGCGGTGTTTGGCACCTCGATGTCGGCTCATCACATCCTGGGGCTGAAGCCGGTCCCAAGGGTATGGCTGTTCGCCATTTAAAGTGGTACGCGAGCTGGGTTTAGAACGTCGTGAGACAGTTCGGTCCCTATCTGCCGTGGACGTTTGAGATTTGAGAGGGGCTGCTCCTAGTACGAGAGGACCGGAGTGGACGAACCTCTGGTGTTCCGGTTGTCACGCCAGTGGCATTGCCGGGTAGCTATGTTCGGAAAAGATAACCGCTGAAAGCATCTAAGCGGGAAACTTGCCTCAAGATGAGATCTCACTGGAACCTTGAGTTCCCTAAAGGGCCGTCGAAGACTACGACGTTGATAGGTTGGGTGTGTAAGCGCTGTGAGGCGTTGAGCTAACCAATACTAATTGCCCGTGAGGCTTGACCATATAACACCCAAGCAATTTGCTTAAGAAGCGAGTTGCGGTGTGTGAAGACGAAACAAACCGAAAGTTTGCACCGCTCACAAAGCACACGAATCTATTACATACCCATTTGCTGGCACGTTGCATAAGCGACGGTCTGGCTACCGAATTTCTTGACGACCATAGAGCGTTGGAACCACCTGATCCCATCCCGAACTCAGAAGTGAAACGATGCATCGCCGATGGTAGTGTGGGGTTTCCCCATGTGAGAGTAGGTCATCGTCAAGATTAAATTCCGAAACCCCAATTGCGAAAGCAATTGGGGTTTTGTTTTTGCGCGCGAAAAAGCCAATTCCCGCAACGACCAGAAAAGACAGTGCCTTCGCATAGCCCCACAGCTGCAGTGGGGCCAGCACCACTGATCACCCGCGATGGAAATCCCCTCAAAATCAGCGGGTGGTTTTTGGTATGGTGCAGCTCTTTTTAAGGACTTGAGTTCACCCGCACGGATCAGCGTCGACCTCTATTCAACGAGAAGCTGTAGCAATGCCCGAAGCGATTCCGATCAAGGACCACGAGAAAGAAAACCGCCTGGTCAACAAGCGCCTTCTGGCCTGCGCTGTGTTGGTGGTGGCCATTACCTGCGCCTTGGTAGGGCGTATGTACTTCCTTCAGGTGGTGGAGTTCGACTATCACTCCACTGTCTCGGAAAACAACCGTGTCCACGTGCTGCCGATCACCCCGACCCGCGGGCTGATCTACGACCGCAATGGCGTGGTTCTGGCGGACAACCGCCCCAGCTTCAACCTGACCATCACCCGCGAACGCACCACCGATCTCAAGGGCGAGTTGGACGCGGTGATCGACCTGCTGCACCTGCCGCCAGAGGATCGCCCCCTGTTCGACAAGGAGATGAAGCAGGCCCGCCACCCCTTCGTCCCCGTGACCCTCTTCTACGAGCTCACCGAAGAGCAAATCGCCGTCCTTGCGGTCAACGAGTACCGCCTGCCAGGACTGGATGTGGAAGCCCAGTTCGTCCGCCATTACCCCATGGGCGCCCACTTTGCCCACTCCATCGGCTACGTTGGGCGGATCAACGAGAAAGAAACCAAGACCCTAGATTCGGTGGAATACCGTGGCACCCAGTCCATTGGCAAGACGGGCGTCGAGAAGTTCTACGAGTCCGAGCTGCACGGTCACGTAGGCTATGAGGAGGTCGAGACCAACGCCCAGGGACGGGTCATGCGCGTGCTCAAACACACCGATCCTATCCCAGGGAAGAACATTGTCCTGAGCCTGGATATCAAGCTTCAGGAAGCTGCCGAAGAGGCCCTGGGGGATCGTCGCGGCTCAGTGGTAGCCCTCGACCCTGCCACGGGCGAAGTCCTGGCCATGGTCAGCAAGCCGAGCTTTGATCCCAACCTGTTCGTCACCGGTATCAGCTTCAAGGAATACGCCGCGCTGCACGACTCCATCGACCGCCCGTTGTTCAACCGGGTGCTGCGCGGCCTCTACGCACCAGGTTCCACCATCAAGCCGGAGGTGGCGATTGCCGGCCTCGACACCGGCGTGGTTACCGCCTCGACCCGAGTCTTCGACCCCGGTTACTACCAGTTGCCGGACTTCGATCACAAATACCGCAACTGGAACCACAGCGGCGATGGTTGGGTGGATATGGACGCAGCGATCATGCGCTCCAATGACACCTACTTCTACGATCTGGCCCACAAGCTCGGCATCGACCGTCTGCACGACTACATGGCGATGTTCGGCCTGGGCGAGAAAGTCTCCCTGGACATGTTCGAGGAATCCCCAGGATTGATGCCATCCCAAGCCTGGAAGCGCGCCACCCGCCGCCAGCCCTGGTTCCCGGGGGAAACCGTGATCCTCGGCATTGGTCAGGGCTATATGCAGGTCACGCCGCTGCAACTGGCCCAGGCCACAGCGCTGATCGCCAACAAGGGCGTGTGGAACCGTCCGCACCTGGCCAAGACCATTGATGGCGTGGCTCCAGTGGATGAGCATCCGATGCCCAACATCCTGCTGAAGAATCCTCACGACTGGGATCAGGTCAACCACGGCATGCAGATGGTGATGCACGACCCGCGGGGCATCGCCCGCGCTGCCGCCGCCGGTGCGCAGTACCGCATCGCCGGCAAGAGTGGTACCGCTCAGGTGGTGGCGATCAAACAGGGCGAGCGCTATGACCGTCTCAAGACCCGCGAACGCAACCGCGACAACGCCTTGTTCGTCGGCTTCGCCCCCGCCGAGCACCCACAGATCGTGATCTCGGTAATGATCGAGAACGGTGAGGCCGGCGGCCGGGTCGCCGGGCCCGTGGTGCGACAGATCATGGACGCCTGGCTGCTGGACCAGAACGGCCACCTCAAGCCGCAATACGCTACTCCCGCCAAGGCCCCTGGCGATCCCCACGTCTGAGTCATTGCAACATCGGGCTGCCCCGCACCTTGTGAGCCCAGCCGATCGTTCCTTGAGTCACTGAGCGGTGAGGCGGTCCTGCAGCAGCTTCAGGAACAGGACCTCGGCACGGCTCATGCGTTGTTCACGGTTCCACAGCAGATGGATATCGACATCGGCGATGCCGTCATGGGGCGGCAGGCGCCACAGCAGCCTGGCATCGACATCGGCGGCCACCACATGCTCCGGCAGGCAGCCGATGCCAAACCCGGCGATCACCAGGCGCCGTACCTCCTCCAGGCTCGGCGAGGAGGCGACGATGCGTCCGCTGAAGCCCTGCTGGTCACGGAAGATGGTCAGTGGCGAGAGCATGCCGCCGATCTGGTCGCTGGTGAAACTGACAAAATTCTCCCGCTGCAGATCACCCTCGGCCACGTCCTGACGCCCGAATAGCGGGTGATGCTTGCCGCAAAAAAATGCGTAGCGCTGCCGCAGGAACAGCCGTTGTTCCAGGCGTGGCTGTGGCCGCCGATTAAGGCTCAGGCCCAGGGTCGCGGTCTTCTCCTGCAGGGCGCTGACGATATCCGAGCTGCGCATCACCTCCACCTCCAGGTCGACTCGCGGATGCTGGCGATGGAAGTCGGCCAGAAAATCATCGAAACGCTCATTGAGGATCCGGCTGATGATCAGCAGTCGCACCTTGCCGATCACCTCGTCGGCGGGCTGCTCCAGCACGCTGCTGACCTGGGACACCTGGCCGTAGATTTCCCCGGCCAGGGCAAAGATCTGTTCGCCCACTTCGGTCAGGGCAAAGCGCGGCCCGCGCCTGGCGATCAACTGCCGCCCCAGCTGTTCTTCCAGGCGCTTGAGGGCTTGGCTCACCGCCGGCTGGGTCAGGTGCAGGCGCGCCGCTGCGCGACTGATGCTCAGTTCCTGGCCGATCACCCGGAAGGTGCGCAGCAGGTTCCAGTCGAGGCGGTCATTGAGCAGGCGTCGGGCATCGCGGTCGGACATGGCAGGGCTCTGGATCGGGATCTAGGTGGATAATAAGCCAGGATAATAATCGAGATAACCAATAGAAAATTGACTAATTATCTGGCGAAACGGATAAATCCCTCCCAGACAGGCGCCCACAGAAGCCCCTGCGTTTGACCCTTTCTCCTGCCACAAAAATAACCAAAGGAGCCAACCATGAAGCCTTCCGCTTCGCCGCAGCCACGCCGAGCCGCGGCTGCCGCCTTTATCGGCACCATGATCGAGTGGTACGACTTCTACATCTACGCCACCGCTGCGGCGCTGGTGTTCGGTGCCTTGTTCTTCCCCTCCGACGACAAACTGTTCAGCACCATGGCCGCTTTCGGGACCTTTGCCGTGGGCTTCTTCGCCCGGCCCCTGGGGGGCATCATCTTCGGCCATATCGGCGACCGTATCGGCCGCAAGAAATCCCTGGTCATCACCTTGCTGATGATGGGCGTGGTCACCGTGTGCATCGGCTTGCTGCCGACTTATGCACAGATCGGCGCCCTGGCCCCGGTGCTGTTGATCCTGCTGCGCATCGTCCAGGGCATTGCCGTGGGAGGCGAGTGGGGCGGGGCGGTGCTGATGGCCGGCGAACATGCGCCCAAGGGCCGGCGCAACTTCTTCGCCTCCTTCGCCCAATTGGGTAGCCCGGCGGGACTGATCCTTTCGTTACTGGCTTTCAGCGCCGTGACCCGCCTGCCCGAGGACGCGCTGATGAGTTGGGGTTGGCGCCTGCCGTTCCTCGCCAGCGCGTTGTTGCTGCTGGTGGGCCTGGCGATACGCCTGGGGGTCAACGAGTCGCCGGAATTTCTCGCCAGCCGCGAGCAGGCGGCCAAATCGGTGCGCAAGGAGCAGGCACCCGTGATGGAAGTGCTGCGCACGGCCTGGCGCCCGCTGCTGCTGTGCATTGGCGCCAATACCCTGGGAATCGCCGGGGTGTATTTCACCAACACCTTCATGATTGCCTACACCACCCAGCAACTGGAAATCCCCCGTTCGTTGATTCTCGAATGCCTGTTCGTGGTGGCGATCATCCAGTTCTGCATCCAGCCCCTGGCGGCCTGGACCGCCGAGAAAATCGGCGCCACGCGCTTTCTATGCCTGGTGTCAGTACTGGCCATGGCCTCGCCCTATCCGATGTTTGTGCTGGTGAGTTCCGCTCAGGCGCCCCTGATGATCTTCGGCATCGCCTTGGCAGTGGTGTGCATGGCCTCCTTCTACGCGGTGATCGCCGGTTACGTCAGCGGCATGTTCGAGACGCGGGTGCGCTACACCGCGATCTCCCTCGCCTATCAAGTCTGCGGTGCCCTGGCCGGTGGCCTGACCCCGCTGATCGGCACCTGGCTGGCCCACAGGTTCATCGGCCAATGGTGGCCGATGGCGCTGTTCTACAGCCTGATCGCCGCGGTATCGCTGATTTGCGTGCTGGCCCTGTCGCGCCGACATGCCCACGCCCAGCGCCTGGAAATGGCGTCCAACGCTTGATTGTCTGGAGAAATGATTGATGTTGAAAATCAATGGCGAACGCCTCTGGGCGAGCCTGATGGCCATGGCCGAAATCGGCGCCACCGCTCGCGGCGGTAGCTGCCGTCTGGCCCTGAGCGATGAGGACCGGGCCGGGCGCGAGCTCTTCGCCCACTGGTGTACAGAAGCCGGCATGACCCTGAGCGTCGACCCCATCGGCAACCTGTTTGCCCGCCGTCCCGGCAGCGACCCGGACGCTGCTCCAGTGATGATGGGCAGCCACCTCGACACCCAGCCCGAAGGTGGACGTTTTGACGGTGTCTACGGCGTGCTGGCCGGGTTGGAAGTGGTGCGCACGCTCAATGATCTTGGGGTCCGGACCCGCAAGCCCCTGGAGGTGGCGGTGTGGACCAACGAGGAGGGCGCGCGCTTCACCCCGGCGATGTTCGGCTCGGCGGTGTTCACCGGGAGCATGTCCCTGGACGCCGCCCTGGCGGTGCGCGATGCCGATGGCATCAGCGTCGCCCAGGCTCTGCAGCGCACCGGTTACGCTGGCAATCGGCCTTTGGGCGGGGCGGTGGATGCCTATTTCGAAGCCCATATCGAGCAGGGCCCGATCCTTGAAGACAACGCCAAGAGCATTGGCGTGGTCAGTGGCGGCCAGGCAATCCGTTGGCTCGATGTTCAGGTTGAAGGCATGGCTGCTCACGCCGGCACCACGCCGATGCCACTGCGCAAGGATGCCTTGTATGGCGCCGCGCAGATGATCCTCGCCGTGGAGCAGTTGGCGGTGGATTTTGCCCCGCAAGGCCTGACCACTGTCGGTGAGCTGAGCGTCGCCAAGTCGTCGCGCAATACCATTCCCGGGTTGCTGACCTTCACCGTCGACCTGCGCCACCACCATGATCAGCAGATTGCCGCCATGGAGCAGCAGGTAGAGGAACGCCTGGGCAGCATTGCCCGGCAGCGCGGGCTCAAGGTCAGCATCGACCGTCACTGGGTCAGCCCGGCCACGCCCTTTGACGCCGACTGCGTGGCGGCGGTGCAACAGGCGGTGGAAGGGCTTGGCTATGCTCAGCAGTCCATCGTTAGCGGCGCCGGCCACGACGCCATCCTGCTGGCACGCTATTGCCCCACCGCCATGGTGTTCATTCCCTGTGTCGGTGGCCTGAGTCACAACGAAGCCGAAGACGTGTTGCCCGAGGACGTGCGCCAGGGCGCCGATGTATTGCTTAACGCCGTGCTGGCCCGTGCCGGCCAGGTTGAATAAGGAGAAGGTCATGCGCAGTTTTTTCCACCCCGAACAGTTGCTCCACCATCCACGCAGCTACTACTCGCGCGGCCAGATGCGCATACCCCAGGAGGTGCCGGAGCGCGCCCAGCGCCTGGTGCAGGCCGCACACTCCCTGGGTTTTGCCGTCGAGCAGCCACGGGATGCCGGGATGGCACCGTTGTTGGCGGTACACGGCGCGCCGTACTTGGCGTTCCTGCAGGATGCGCACCAGGGCTGGAAGGACATCCCCGAAGACTGGGGCGATGAGGTGATGTCCAACATCTTCGTGCGTGAGCCCAATGCCCTGCGCGGGGTTCTGGCCCAGGCCGCGTGCTACCTGGCCGACGGCAGTTGCCCGGTGGGTGAGTCGACTTGGCGTGCAGCCTACTGGTCGGCGCAAAGTGCCGTCGCCGGGGCCCAGGCATTGCTCGACGGTGAGCCGGCAGCCTACGCCTTGTGCCGCCCGCCGGGCCACCACGCGCGGGCCGAAGCCGCAGGCGGTTTCTGCTACCTGAACAACGCGGCAGTGGCGGCCCAGGTCCTGCGGGACAAATACGCCCGGGTGGCGGTGCTCGACACCGACATGCACCACGGCCAGGGTATCCAGGAAATCTTCTACGAGCGCGCCGACGTCTTGTATGTCTCGGTGCATGGCGACCCGACCAACTTCTACCCGGGGGTGGCCGGCTTTGCCGAAGAGCGTGGCGCCGGAGCGGGGGAGGGCTACAACCTCAACTTGCCCATGGCCCACGGCGCCAGCGAAGGGGATTTCCTTGCCCGCCTGGAACAGTCCCTGGTGGCGGTGAAGGAATTCGGTGCCGAGGTGCTGGTGCTGTCCCTGGGTTTCGATATCTACGAGCTCGACCCGCAAAGCAAGGTCGCGGTGACCCGAGACGGCTTCGCCATCCTTGGCCAGCGCATCCGCAGCCTGGGCCTGCCGTGCCTGATTGTTCAGGAAGGTGGTTACCACCTGGACAGCCTGGAAGACAACGCTCGCGCCTTCTTTGCCGACAGCGCCGCCTGGGCCCTTTAGGACCGGCCGGTCGGCGTTCCGCTCAATGCCCTTTTCGCTGGCAAGCCAGCTCCTACGGTAAACCTGCATTTCTCCCCCACCGTAGGAGCCGGCTTGCCGGCGAAAGGGCCCTCAAGTCTTGCGCTGCTCTCAAGGCTCTCTTCGCCGGCAAGCCAGCTCCTGCAGCAGGGGCTGGGAGGAGGCATGCGGTACTTGCCATTTGCTTTACGTTAACGTCAAGATGCTCGGGCGCCCGTTTCACTGGCGCAGGTTTTGCTTGATCTCGAATCACAGGGTAAGCAATGCAGGGCTGCCCGATGATCCGGGCCAAGCCCCTTTACTGCCCTCTGAACCCGGTGTAGACATTGACCACGGCTTGCGTGCCTCGCGCAATCCAAGGGAGTGGAGCGGGAAGCAGCGGGCGGACCGATTCGGAGCGCTTGATGACGCTTATAAAAACAATAAAGGGTGAGCAGCAACACGAAGCCCGGCTGGCCCGGGAACGGCTGCACCTGGAAGGCCAGATCCCCGACGGGGTCCTGCGTGCGGAAATCGATGCCTCATGGCGGCGCAGCCTCAGCCATGGTGTGCACTTTGGCAGCCAACACCAACTGACCCTGGAATCCAGCGCCAGCCTCGAGGTGCTGCTGGCCAGCAACCGCCTGTTGCTGGACGCGGCGACCCCGGCCATTGACTACCTGACCCAGCATCAGGGCCAGGACGGCATGATCATCCTCGCCAATGCCGACGCCACCATCCTGGCCATCGAGGGCCGGGCCGATCGGCTCAAGGACAGCGGGGTGCAGGACATCACCCTCGGCGCCTGCTGGAGCGAAGCCACTCGCGGCACCAACGCCCTGGGCACGGCCCTGGTGGAAGCCCGGCCGACCCTGATCGATTGCGGCGAACACTACCTGGATCGCCTCAGCCATTTTTCCTGCACATCGGTGCCCATCCAATGCCCCCAGGGCGAGATCCTCGGGGTCCTTGACCTGACCCGCGAAGGCCCCCTGGGCCGCGTCCAGGACAGCACCGCGCTGTTGTCCATGGCGGTCAGCCAGATCGAGGCCCGGGTGTTCCACGCGTCCTACCCGGAGCAGATCGTCCTGGCCTTCCACAGTCGTCGGCAATACCTCGAATCGCCCTGGCAAGGCCTGTTGGCCCTGAGCCTGGGCGGGCAGATTCTTGCGGTCAGCGGCCAGGCCTGCCAGTTGCTCAACACCCCGCGTGCGGCTCTGGTGGGGCGGCGTTGCGAGGAGTTCCTCGGGGTCGACGGCCTGCAACTGCTCGCGCGCCTACAGCAAGGCGCCGTGGGCAGCCTGCAGACCGCCAAGGGCGAGTTGTTCTACAAGGCTCTGCGGGCGCCCCAGCCTGCGCTGAACCTGCACCGTACGCCCCGCAGCACGCCGAAAGCCACGCCCATGCCCCAGGACCTGGAAGCCCTGGCCGGGGGCAACAGCCGCTACGCCCGCACCCTGCGCATGGCCCGCCAGGGCCTGGCCAACGGCTTGCCAGTGTTGTTGCTGGGAGAAACCGGCACCGGCAAGGAAGTCCTGGCCCGGGCCCTGCATCGCGCGGGCAGTCGTGCCGAGAAACCCTTTGTCGCGGTCAACTGCGCGGCGATTCCCGAAGGCCTGATCGAGTCGGAACTGTTCGGCTACCGCGAAGGTGCCTTCACCGGCTCGCGCCGCGGCGGGATGATCGGGCGCCTGCAACAGGCCCACGGTGGCACCTTGTTCCTCGATGAAATCGGCGACATGCCTCTGGCCCTGCAGGCCCGCCTGTTACGGGTCTTGCAAGACCGCAAGGTGGCGCCCCTGGGGGCCGGTGAGGAACAGGACATCGACATTGCCCTGATCTGCGCCACCCACCGCGACCTCAAGCAGCAGGTGCAGGACCAGGCCTTTCGCCAAGACCTGTTCTACCGGGTCAACGGCATCAGCGTGCTGTTGCCGGCCCTGCGCGAGCGCGAAGACCTGGCGGCCCTGGTGGACAGCCTGCTGGCCAAGCTCGGCGGCGCCGAGGTGAACATCGCCGAGGATCTGCGCCGCCTGTTGGCCGACTACCACTGGCCCGGCAATATCCGCCAGTTGGAGATGGTCCTGCGCACCGCCCTGGCCCTGCGCGAAGAGGGTGAGAGTCATATCGGCCTGGAGCACTTGCCGGACAGCATGCTCGACGACCTCAATGCCCATCAACGGCCGCAGACCGGGAGCATCCGCGAGAACGAACTGGAGCTGATCCGCACTGCCCTGGACAACCATCAGGGCAATGTTTCGGCGGCAGCGGACGCCCTGGGCATCAGCCGCGCGACCCTGTACCGCAAGCTCAAGCAGTTGCGCTCCTGATGCAGCGCCTGATCACCCGGCTGGTGGACAGCCGCGATCCCCAGGCCCTGAGTGCCGCCCTGGGCTGGCTCTACAGTTTCGTGCGGCCCCACCGGCTGGCCATCGGCGGTCTGCTGGGGCTGTCGGTGTGCGCCTCGTTGCTGGTGCTGGTGCAACCCTGGCTGACCAAGCTGCTGATCGACGACGGGCTGCTGGCCCGCGACTTTTCCAGACTGGTGCTGATCGCCGGCCTGATGATCCTCGCCGGCCTGCTGGGCACGCTGCTGTCCGGGGTCAATCGCTACCTGCATACACGCCTGTCCGGGCGCATCCTGTTTGCCCTGCGCGACGACCTCTACCGCCATCTGCAACGGCTGTCGCCAAGCTTCTACGGTCAACGGCGAATCGGCGACCTGATGTCGCGCCTGGACGGCGATGTCGCGGAAATCCAGCGCTTTGCCGTGGACTCGCTGTTCTCCGCAGTGTCCAGTGTGATCGGTCTTGTCGTCGCCCTGGCCATGCTCCTGACCCTGTCCTGGAAACTCTCGCTGCTGGCCCTGGTGCTGATTCCCCTGGATGTGCTCTGGTTGCGCTGGATGCGGCGCAAGGTGGAGCGCGATGTCCGCCAGTTGCGCGAGCGCTCTGCGGACATGTCCTCGTTCATGGTGGAAACCCTGCCGGTGATGAAATTCATCCAGAGCGCCGGCCAGCAGCAACGGGAGGCCCAGCGCCTGGATCGCCTCGGCCAGGGCTACCTGAGCCAGTTGCTGAAGCTGCAAGTCACCGAGTTCTTCACCCAGGCGGTACCCGGTACCCTGACCTCGCTGTCCCGGGCCTGCGCCTTCCTGATTGGCGGCTACTGGGTGGTGCAGGGCACCTGGCAACTGGGGGCGCTGATCGCTTTTTCCACCTACCTGGGCATGGCGGTGGGCCCGGTACAGAGCCTGCTGGGATTGTATGTGGCGATCCAGCGCATGACCGTGAGCCTGGGCCGGGTCATGGAGCTGCGTGGTGAGGAGCCGGGCATCAGCACCCCCGCGGCGCCGTTGCCGGTGCCGGACAACGGCGAGCTGCACTTCAAGGATGTGCACTTCAGTCATCCGGGGCGCGGCTCGATCCTCAAGGGCATCGAAGCGCGGATTCCCTACGGCCTCAAGGTGGCCCTCAGCGGCACTTCGGGGGCCGGTAAAAGCACCTTGATCGACCTGTTGCAGCGTCACCACGATCCCCAGTCCGGGCAGGTCCTGCTGGGGGGCATCGACCTGCGTCAACTGGACCTGGCGCAACTGCGTTGTCAGGTGGCGGTGGTCAGTCAGGACATTGTGCTGTTTCGCGGCAGCCTGGCGGACAACCTGGCCTACAGCGTGCCCGCTGCCAGCCGTGAAGCCGTGGCCGAAGTGGCGCGGCTGGCGCAATTGCAGGGGCTGATCGAGTCTCTGCCCGAGGGCCTGGACAGTCCCCTGGGGGAGCGCGGCCAGCAGTTGTCCGGTGGGCAGAAACAGCGCATTGCTATCGCCCGTGCATTGCTCCAGGACCCGCTGATCCTGGTGCTGGACGAAGCCACTTCGGCGGTGGACGAGGCCACCGAGCGCGAGGTGATCGAAGCCATCGACCGTCTGTTCGCCGGGCGTACGCGCATCCTGATCAGCCACCGGCCTTCGACCCTGGCCGATGCCGACCTGCGCTTCGAGTTGCTGGACGGTGTATTGCATAGCGTGGTGGTGGCCCATGAAGTCTGAACTGCGCATCGGCGTGATCGACAGCGGCCATGCCCCTCATCAGCGGGTGGCGGCCGGCCGGCGTTTCTTTCTGCTGGCGCAAGGCATGGGCGAGGGCGAGTTGCAGCAGGACGCTCTCGGCCATGGCAGCGCGATCATCGAGGCCATCGAGCAGCGCGCGCCCGATGCCCAGCTGTATCTGGCCCAGGTGTTCGATCAGCGCGGGGTCACCAGCGCCGCGCAAGTCAGTGCCGCCCTGTATTGGCTGCTGGAACAGGATGTACGCCTGATCAACCTCAGCCTCGGGCTGCGCCAGGATCGCGATTCACTGCGCGCCGCCTGTGCCGAGGCGGTGGCTCGTGGCGTGCTGCTCTGCGCATCCAGCCCGGCCCAGGGTGAGCCGGTATTCCCGGCCAGCTATCCTGGCGTGTTGCGGGTCACCGGCGATGCGCGCTGCAGCCTACAGCAGTGGTCGTGGCTGAATACCGCCCAGGCCGATTTCGCCGCCTGCGTGCGCGCCAGCCGCCCGGGGCCGTCCGGCGCCAGCCTGGGCTGTGCCGCGTTGAGCGGGCATATCGCCGCCTACCTCAAGACCCAGCCCAGCGCGAGCAATCTGCAGGTGCGCCAGTGGCTGCAGGAGCAGGCCGCCTACCAGGGGCCCGAGCGCCGGAGCGTGCCATGCAATCGATCCTGATCCTGGGGGCGGGGCCGGCCGGTGCGGCGGTGGCCCTGGGGCTGCGGCGCCTCGGTTACCCGGTGACCCTGATCAGCGACTGGCGGCGTTTTCCGGCTCTGGAAGGGGTTTCCGTGCGGGTGCTGGAGGCCCTGCGCAGCGCTGGTCTGGAGTCGGCACTGGCCCAGGCTCTGCACCCTTCCCAGCGGCAAGTGGCGTGGAACGGCGCGCAGCACGCGCAGAACATCGAATACCTGCTGGATCGCCCAACGTTCGACCGTGGCCTGCGCGATGCCCTGCATCAGGCCGGGGTGACGCTGATCCAGGGCCGCGTGCTGGGTGTGCAGTCCACTGCGCTCGGGCACCGGGTGCAGGTGCAGGGGCACGAGGAGCAGCTCGGCGAGTTCCTGGTCGAAGCCCGCGGACGTCAGGCGCCTGCATTGGACAAGGCACTGCAGCAGGGCGTCGGGAACGGACGGCGTGGCCCGGAAACCCTCAGCCTGCTCAACCGTTGGCAAGGGCCGCCCGGCACTGCCGCCAGTGCCGTGCACAGCCTGGAGGACGGCTGGGCCTGGATGGCCCGGCGCAGCGACGGCCAGTGCTACTGGCAACTGACCCTGGATGTGGCCAGCGCTGCACTGCCGGGCAAGGCGCAGTTGCTGGAGTACTGCCGTCGGCGCCGTCAGGCGTCTGCCCTGGTCGCGGATTTTTTTGCCGGTGGTGTCGAACATGATCTGCACCTGCACGCCCGTAGCAGCACGGCGATTCTCTGCCCCCAGGTGTGCGGCGATCACTGGCTGCGGGTAGGGGATGCGGCCATGGCGGTGGACCCGCTGTCTGGCAATGGCATCTTCCAGTCCCTGTCCTCGGCCCTGCAGGCGCCGGCGGTGATCAATACCCTGTTGCAGCGGCCGGAGCGCACGGCCCTGGCCTGGCGTTTTCATCAGCAACGGGTGGAGCAACTGTTCCTGCGGTTTGCCCGCATCGGCCGGGACTTCTACGCCGACGAGCAACGTTGGCCCGAGCAGCCGTTCTGGCAGGCCCGCCGGCAGTGGCCGGACCGCCAGCCGGCGCACGCCAGCGTGGACTTCGCAGCCTTGCGTATCGAGCACGCCCCGGTACTGCGCGATGGCCTGGTGGACGCAGCCGAAGTGGTGATCACCCCGGATCAGCCCCTGGGCATCTGGCATGTGCAGGGTGTGGAACTGGCGCCGTTGTTGCGACGCTTGCAGCACCAGCCCCCGACTCAGGCGCTGGCGGACCTGAGCCCGGAGCAGGGACGGGTGGTGCGGGGCTGGTTGCTGGCCCAGGGCTATCGACCTTAGGGCCCTTTCGCCGGCAAGTCGGCGCCTACGCGGATGCCCACGTAGGAGCGAGCTTGCTCGCGAACCGCCCCGCGGCCATCCAGCGCCGTCGTCCCTGGAGCATCCCAGGCGTCATCCGGCAGGCCGAGGGGCGTTCGCCCTGGCCGCGGCTCAGAGCTTGATCAGCACCGATT
Source organism: Pseudomonas sp. E1BtOHC1 (assembly GCF_058744285.1). Classification (NCBI taxonomy): domain Bacteria; kingdom Pseudomonadati; phylum Pseudomonadota; class Gammaproteobacteria; order Pseudomonadales; family Pseudomonadaceae; genus Pseudomonas; species Pseudomonas sp. E1BtOHC1. The sequence continues at coordinate 5,697,685 of NZ_CP196023.1, read as the reverse complement.
TCAGCTCGGTGTAGTGCTCGATGGCCGCGTGGCCCATTTCCCGGCCGAGTCCGGACATCTTGTAGCCGCCGAACGGCAGTGCCGGGTCCAGGGCGCTGTGGCAGTTGACCCACACCGAGCCGGACTTGATCTTCGGAATCATCCGGTGCACCGCTGCCAGATCGTTGGACCAGATGCTTGCGCCCAGGCCATAGGGGCTGTCGTTGGCCATGCGCAGGGCGTCGGCCTCGTCGTCGAAGGGAATCGCCACCAGCACCGGGCCGAAGATTTCTTCCTGGACCAGCGAGTGCTTCTGGTCGACATCGACGATCACCGTCGGTTTGACGAAATACCCCGGACCGAACTGCTCGCCGCCACAGGCAATGGTGGCGCCGCTGTCCCGGCCCATCTCGATGTAGCGGTAGACCCGTTCCTGCTGGCGCGCGGAAATCAGCGGGCCCATTTCGACGCTGGCGTCCAGGCCGTTGCCCAGTTTCATGGCATTGGCGATGCCGGCAATGTCGGCTACCACGTTGTCGAAGTGCTTGCGCTGCACATACAGCCGCGAGCCGGCGCAGCACACCTGGCCCTGATTGAAGAAGATCGCGCTGGCGGCCCCGGCGGCGGCGCTGGCCAGGTCGGCATCGGCCATGACGATGGTCGGCGACTTGCCCCCCAGCTCCAGGGTGACCCGGGTCATGGAGTCCATGGCGATCTTGCCGATTTCTTTGCCCACGGCGGTGGAGCCGGTAAAGGTCAGTTTGTCCACCAGAGGGTTGTGGGTCAGGGCGCTGCCGGCGGTGATGCCGGTACCGGTGACCACGTTGAACACGCCGTCGGGGTAGCCGGCTTCCTGCACCAGTTCCGCCAGTTTCAGGGCGCTGAGCGGGGTTTCATCGGCCGGCTTGAGCACCAGGGTGCAACCGGTGGCCAGGGCCGGGCCGAGTTTCCAGCAGGCCAGCAGCAAGGGGAAGTTCCAGGCGACGATGGCGCCGACCACGCCCAGCGCTTCGCGACGGATGAAGCTGTGGAACTGGTCGTCGGGCATCAGCGGCAGCGAAACCTCGACGCTGGCGCCTTCGATCTTGGTGGCCCAGCCGGCCATGTAGCGCAAGAAGTCGATGGACAACTGCACGTCCATGGCCTGGGCCACGGCGGCGCTCTTGCCATTGTTCAGGCATTCCAGTTGGGCCAGCAGTTCGGCGTCGCGCTGCATCAGGTCGGCGAGTTTCCACAGCAGGTTCTGCCGCTCCCGGGGGCGGGTACGGGTCCAGGAGGAGTCGTCGAAAGCCTGACGCGCCGCCAGCACTGCACGATCGACATCGTCCACCGTGGCTCGGGGCACCAGGCACAGCTGTTCGCCGGTGGCGGGGTTGCGCAGGGGCATGGTCTGGCCATCGGCGGCCTCGACCCAGTGGGCGCCGATCAACATGCGCGGGGCGCGCTGGATAAACGCCGTGGTAGCGGCGAGCAGTGGGGCAATAGCCATGGCGAAGCCTCTTGTTGTAGGTGAGGCAGGGGCTTTCGCAATGGCTATGCCAGTTCCGCCGTGGCGGCGTGGCCTCGGGATTGCGGGGGCTTGGGCACATGACCGAGGCTGGCGCGGCGGCGGCTTTTCGCAAACTGCGACAGCCCGGTGAGATTCAAGAGACGCACCGGCTCGCCGGTCTGGGCGCTACCCGAGCGGGTTTTCTAGAGGTGCAGCCAGGCCAGGGAACCCAGCAGCACGCTGCCGCCGGCCGCGCCGTAGGCGAGCTTCTTCAACCATTCCTTGCGGGTCAGCAGGGTGATGGCCGCCATCGAGATGGCGATCTGGATCGCCATCATCGCCTGGGCCCAGCGGTGGTGCTGGTGCAGCGCGGCTTCCGATTGCTCGTCCCAGTCCCGAGCCTCGGCTTCCAGAGCCTCGGCCTTGAGGCGCACTGCCTCCTTTTCCTTCTGGTAGCGCTGGGCCTCGATGCCGTAATGCGTGGCATCGACCCCGGGAATATGGGTCGCCAGTTCCGCCAGGTTCTGCCGGCTGGACTTGGCCTGGTAGTAGCTCCACTGGTTGGCGGCTTCGGTCTTCTTCATGGCGGCGTTGTTCTTGTCCATGGCCGCGAGGCTTTCCGTGGAGCCGGCCTGATAGCTCAGCAGCGCTCCCAGGGTGGCCATGATTGCTGTCATCACCGCGATCTTGCTGGCGAAATTGTCGCTGCGGGCGTGGGCGTGTTCGGCCACGTGTTCCAGGTGCTTTTCGTGGGGGCTGGGCACATCGAAGTCTTCGGTCATGGCGATCGATCGGCGGGGGTGGGGAGAAGTATCAAATTGTATCCACGGTGCTGGATCGCCGTAGAGCCAGTGCGAATTCGTTCAGCTGGGCGACAGCCTGGGGCCATGACCGCATACCTGGAAGGAAGCGGCTCAGGGGGAAAGATGACCATTTCGCGATAATTGAAAAGAAGTTCTCGTTAGACGGTCGCCAGTTGGCCTTTCTAAAGTAGCTGCTTCGAATCCGTGAGTACTTCCCATGCCCATTTACCCAAGACCTGCATGGGCCCTGTGCGCCCTGTTGGCCGGCTGCACCCTGGGGCCGGAACGGCCGCCCGGCAGCACTGTGCCCCTGCCTGTGAGCCAGCTGGATGCAGCGGCCGAGCAGGGGCTCGACCAATGGTGGCAGCTGTACCGTGACCCGGGGCTCAATGCCGCCGTGCAGGAGGCCCTGAGCCAGAACCGCGACCTGCGGATGGCCGCGGCCAACCTGCTACAGGCCCGGGCGCTGCTGCGCGAAACCGATACCCTGCGCCAGCCCGCCACCCAGGTGACGGCCCAGGCCGGCTACGGCAGCACCGCCGATGACCAGCTGGAAGCCGCCTTGCAGAACAGCCAGCGGATCCGCACCGGCAGCCGCTACGGGGTTGGCCTGGATGTGCAGTGGGAGGCTGACCTGTTCGGCCGTCTGCACGGCCTGGCCGATGCTGCCCGAGCCGATGCCGAGGCGGCGCGGGCCGCCGAAGACGGCTTGCGGGTGGTGGTGGCCGCGGAAACCACCCGCGCCTGGTTGCAGGCTTGCAGCTATGGCCAGCGCCTGCAGGTGGCCGGTGAATCCCTGGCGCTGGTGGAGCAGGGCCGGGCCCTGAGCGCCCAGCTGTATCAGGCCGGCGCCGCAGTGACCCTGGATGTGGTGCGCGCCGAAGGCCTGGTGGGCCAGGTACAGGCCAGCCTGCCGCCGTTGCAGGCCGGGCGGCAGCGGGCCCTGGCTGAGCTGGCGGTACTGCTGGGGCGCCCTCCGGGTGATGCACCGGTGGCGGCCAAGGCTTGCCACCAGGCCCCGACCCTGGATTCGCCCATGCCCCAAAGCGATGCCCTGGCCATGCTGCGCCGGCGTCCCGACGTGAGTCAGGCCGAGCGCCGGCTGGCGGCGGCCACGGCACGCATCGGCGTGGCTCGGGCCGACCTCTATCCGCGGGTCAGCCTGGGGGCTGGGGTCTTCACGTCGGCGCACCAGCCCTCGGGTTTCGACGACCGCGACGCTTCGGTCTGGCAATTGGGGCCGCTGCTGTCCTGGAGCTTCCCCAACCTCAATGCTGCCCACGCGCGCATCACCCAGGCCGATGCCCGGGAAAGCGCGGCGCTGGCGGATTTTGACCGCAGCATCCTGGCGGCCTTGAAGGAACAGCAGCAAGCCTTGAGCGACTACCAGGCCGCGTTGCAGCGCCAGGATGCCCTGCACCTGGCGGCCGAGCGCGATCACCAGGCCCTGCGCCTGGCCGGGCTGGCCCGCGCGGCCGGTGCCTCCAGTGCCCTGGATTACCTCGACGCCCAGCGCACCGACGTGCGCACCCGGGCTGCGGCGGCCCAGGCCGATGCGGCCGTGATCGATACCCAGGTGCTGGTGTTCAAGGCCCTGGGCGGTGGCTGGCGCAGCGCGCCGCCGATTGTCCTTCCGCCGCCGAGCCGGGCGGCGGCCAACCCTTTCCTGCGAACTTCCGACGAGCCAGTGCAATGACCCAGAACCCTGTTCCTGCTTCTCCGGCGCAAGCCGTCACCCGCCGTCGCTTCCTGGGTTATGCCGGGTTGGCGCTGGTGGTGTTGCTGATCCTGGCCTGGTGCCTGCACTGGTGGTTCAGCGGGCGTTTCCTGGTGGAGACCGACGACGCCTACCTGCGCGCGGACATCGTCACCATCGCGCCACGGGTGGCCGGTTACCTGGCCGCGGTCGAGGTCCAGGACAACCAGCCGCTCAAGGCCGGCGACCTGCTGGCGCGGATCGATGACAGCGACTATCAGGCCCGGGTCGAACAGGCCGAGGCGGCGCTGCGCGAGGCCCAGGCCGAACAGCGTGCCGGGCAGGCGCGGCTGGCCAATCTCAAGGCCCGCCAGCAACAGCAGCAGAGCCTGATCGCCGAGGCCCAGTCCCGGGTCGCTGCTGCTGAGGCCGAGGCGCAACGGGCCGGTCAGGAAGGGCGGCGGCAGCAACACCTGGCCAGCCAGCAGGTCAGCAGCGTGCAGCAACTGGAAAACGCCGCGGCCTTGGCGCGTCAGGCCGATGCCGCCCTGGGCGCAGCCCGTGCCAGCCTGACCGCGCGGCGCCAACAGGTACAGGTGCTCGATACCGAGCAGCAAAGCGCCCGGGCGCAGCTGGACAAGCTCGAAGCGGGCGTGGCCCGGGTCAGTGCCCTGCGGCAGTTGGCCCGTATCGATCTGGCGCGCACCTTGATCCGCAGCCCGGTGGACGGTATCGCCGGCCAGCGCCGCCTGCGCCTGGGGCAGTACGTCGAAGTCGGCGCACCGCTCTTGGCGGTGGTGCCTGAGGACGCCTATGTGGTGGCCAACTACAAGGAAACCCAGGTCGACGGCATGCGCCCCGGGCAGCCGGCGCGGGTCGAGGTCGATGCCTTGGGTGGCCACGTGCTGCTGGGCCGGGTGGAGAGTTTCGCCCCGGCCTCCGGCGCCGAGTTCGCCCTGCTGCCGGCGGACAACGCCACCGGCAACTTCACCAAGATCGTGCAGCGCATGCCGGTGCGCATCCGCCTCGATCCGGGGCAGCCGCGACAGGCAGAACTGCGCCCCGGAATGTCGGTAGTGGTGAGCGTGGATACCCGTCATGAGTAGTGCCCAGGCAGTACATGACAGCGCGGGCGAGGCCGCCGTACAGGCGATTTCCCTGCGCACCTGGGTGGCGGTGCTGGGCAGCGTGGTGGGTTGCTTCATGGCCGGGATGAACGTGCACGTGACCAACGCTTCATTGCCGGACGTGCGCGGTTCCCTGGGCGCCACCTTCGAGGAGGGCTCGTGGATCACCACCGCCTACCTGGTGGCGGAGATCATCATCATTCCCATGACCGGCTGGCTGGTCTCGGTGTTTTCCATGCGCCGGGTGCTGATGGTCGGCACCGCCGGTTTCGTGCTGTTCTCGATCGCCTGCTCCCTGGCACCGAATATCCACAGCCTGATCGTCGCCCGGGTGCTGCAAGGGGCCTTTGGCGGGGTACTGATTCCCTTGTCATTCCAGCTGATCGTCACCGAGCTGCCGGCGGCCCGGCACCCCATGGGCATGGCCCTGTTTGCCGTGGCCAACAATGTCGCCCAGGCAGCGGGGCCGTCCCTGGGCGGCTGGCTCACCGATGCCTATTCGTGGCGCTGGATCTTCTACCTGCAAGTGCCGCCGGGGCTGTTGCTGCTGGCGGCCATCGGCTGGTCGGTGCGGCCCCAGCCCATGGTCCTGGCAAAGTTGCGCCAGGGCGACTGGGGCGGGATCGCCAGCATGGCCGTGGGCCTCTCGGCGTTGCAGATCATGCTGGAGGAGGGCGGCCGCCATGACTGGTTCGCCTCGGGCTTCATCTTCAACTGTGCGGTCCTGGCCACGGTCGGCCTGCTGGCTTTCGTGGCCATCGAACTGCGCCGCGAGCAGCCGCTGATCAACCTGCGCCTCTTGGGCCGCTACAACTTCGGCATCGCCAGCCTGATGCAATTCACCTTCGGTGCGGTGGTGTTCGGCGTGGTGTTCCTGGTGCCCAACTACTTTGCCCAAATCCACGGCTACAACGCCCGGCAGATCGGTTTGATGATGATTCCCTATGGCCTGATCCAGTTCGTCATGTCGTTCGCCACCCCGCGCCTGATGCGCTGGAGCAGTGCCCGCACCATCATCATTGCCGGCTTCGCCATCACTGGCATCGGCTGCCTGATGAACATCCACCTCAACCCCGATGCCTCGGTGAATGTCATCGTGCCGTCGCTGGTGGTGCGCGGTATCGGCCAGTCGCTGGTGGTGGTGGCGCTGGGGGTGATGGCGATCCAGGGGCTGGAAAAGGATCAGGTGGGCTCGGCCTCCGGGCTGTTCTCCATGGTGCGCAATGTCGGCGGGGCGATCGGTATCGCGCTGTCCAGCCAGATCGTGGTGGAGCGCGAGAAACTCCATGCCCTGCGCATCGGTGAATCCATCAACCTGTTCGCCCAGGCCACCCAGGAGCGTTTGGTGGAGCTGGTGCGGTTGCTGGCCCAGGCGCCGGTGGAGTACGCCAGGGCCCTGCACTCGGCGGCGCTGGCGCCACTGCGTCAGCAAGCTTTGGGCCTGATGGACAAGGTGCTGCACCGCGACGCCTTGCTGCTGGCCTACAGCGATGCCTTCCTGCTGGCGGGGCTGGCCATGCTGTTGTGCGTAGTGGCCGGTCTGTTGCTGCGCCGGGCCTGAGCCGTCAGCGGTAGAACTCCGATGGCGGCGTGCCGAACTGGCGCTTGAAGGCGGCGGCGAAGGCGCTCTGGCTGTCGTAGCCGTGTTGCAGTGCCACTTGCACCACCGGCATGCCCTCGGCCAGGCACTCCAGGGACATCAGCAGGCGCGCCTGCTGGCGCCAGCGGCCAAAGGTGATGCCGGTGTGGCGCAGGAACTGGCGATGGAAGGTTTTCGCGCTCATGGCCAGGCGGTCACTCCATTGCTCGGCGGTGCGATTGTCCGCCGGGTCATCCGCCAGCGCCTGGCACACCCGCAGCATGCGCGGTTCATGGGGCCACGGCAGGCTGAACGGCAGCACCGGCAGCGAGCGCATCTCATCGAGGATCAGGCGCATCAGGCGGCCGTCGCGGCTGTCCTGCGCATACTGCGTGCCGACCTGGGCGGCGGCCAGGATCAGTTCACGCAGCAGCGGCGAGACCTCGATCACGCAGTCATGCTCGGGCAGGCCGGCTATGGCATCGACGTTGATGAACAGGCTGCGCATGCGCACCGCGCCGCGCATCCGCACCCGGTGCTCGACACCCGCCTGCAGCCACACCCCGCGACTGGGCGGTACCACCCAGCGTCCGGACTCGGTGTCGATCACCAGCACGCCTTCGATGGCGTAGGCCAGCTGAGAGCGGGGATGGCTGTGGGCCGGTATTTCATGGCCGTTGGGGTAATCCACGGCGATGCTGGTGACCGGCATGGACAGGCAATCGATGGACGAGACAACCAGCAGATCGGACATGCAGCGCAGCGCCTCCGGAGCGGAAGGGATCATGGGGCGCCCATCATAAGTTCAAATGTCTATTTCACGACAATGAAAGGGTGTTTAGCGCAGTACATTCAGATGACAGCCCCCTAGACTGCCAGTCACTCCTTTCTCCCAGACGGTTGCCACTGCCCATGACTCCCCGCTTCCTGACCCTGCTACTAGCGCTACCCCTGCCTTACGGCCGGGGTCTGCCGGTGCTGCCAGGAAGCTGGCACCCAGGCTGATCTCCCCCAGACTCCGGCCTCGAAGCGCTTTCCATGCTGAAAGCAGGGGAGATCCATTGCCTTCTCCATGCTTCTTTCGAGGTCAGTATGCTCACCCATCCACATACCAAATATCGTGCCTTTGCCCCTGTGGACCTGGACTCGCGCCAGTGGCCGTCACGCACCATCACCCAGGCTCCGATCTGGCTGTCCACCGACCTGCGTGATGGCAACCAGGCGCTCTTCGAGCCGATGAACCGTGAGCGCAAGCTGCGCCTGTTCGAGGAACTGGTGCGCCTGGGCTTCAAGGAAATCGAAGTGGGATTCCCCGCCGCCTCGCGCACCGATTTCGAGGTGGTTCGTGAGCTTGTGGAACAGCAGCGGATTCCCGCCGATGTCACCCCCATGGTGATGACCCAACTGCGTGAGGACCTGATCCGCGAAACCGTACGCAGCGTGCAGGGCGCGCGCCGGGTCATCGTCCATCTGTACAACGCCATCGCCCCGGTCTGGCGGCGCGTGGTGTTCGGGCTTTCGGTGGACGAGGTCGAGGCCCTGGTGGAACGCCATGTAAGGCTGTTACGCGACTTGACCGATCAGCACCCGGAAACCGAATGGGTGCTGCAGTACTCCCCCGAAACGTTCTGCATGGCGGAGCTCGAGGTGTCGCTGCGCATGTGCAACACCGCGATCCGCACCTGGGACGCCGGCCCCGGGCGCCCGATCATCATCAACTTGCCGACCACCGTCGAGGTGGCCACGGCCAACGTCTTTGCCGACCAGATCGAATGGATGCACAAGCGCCTGGAGCGCCGTGATGAGGTGACGCTGTCAGTGCACCCGCACAACGATCGGGGCACCGGCGTGGCCTGTGCCGAACAGGCGTTGCTGGCGGGAGCCCAGCGGGTGGAGGGTTGTCTGTTCGGCAACGGTGAGCGCAGTGGCAACCTGGATCTGGTGACCCTGGCCCTGAATCTCTATACCCAGGGCATCGGCCCCGGGCTGGATTTTTCCGATATCGCTGCGGTGGCTCGAGTCGCCGAGGAGTGCACGGCGCTGCCGATCCATCCGCGCCATCCCTATGTCGGCGATCTGGTGTTCACCGCCTTTTCCGGCTCGCACCAGGACGCCATCGCCAAAGGCTTTGCCGCCCAGGCGGCCGACGGTTTCTGGGAGGTGCCCTATCTGCCCATCGATCCGCAGGACCTGGGGCGGACCTACGACAGCATCGTGCGAGTCAACAGTCAGTCCGGCAAAGGCGGGATCGCTTTCCTGCTGCAGCGCGACCACGGCATCGTCATGCCCCGGCGCATGCAGATCGAATTCAGCGCCATCGTGCAGAAGCTGGCCGATGCCAGTGATGCCGAACTGAGCAGTGAGGCTTTATGGGAGGTGTTTCAGTGCACCTACCTGGCTGTTGGAGAGGGGGAGGCGAGCCTGGTGTATCTCGGTCACCGATTGTTCGATGCCCCCGAGGGGCAAGGGATCGAGTTGCGCATCGCCCGCCTCGGGAGCCAGGAACTGTGCTTGCGTGGGGTGGGCAACGGACCTGTTGCTGCGACCTTGGCGGCCCTGGGCTTGCCGCTGCGCATCGACAGTTTTGAAGAGCGCAACCTGGGAGCGGGGGCCGACGCCCAGGCGCTGGCTATTGTGGAAGCGGCGTGGCCCGGGGTTGCCGGTTCACGTTTTGGCGCCGGATGTCACGCCAACATCGTCACCGCTTCGGTGCAGGCGGTGCTCAATGCCGCGGCGCGGTTTTATCCGGAGCGAGTGCTGACGTTCACCCCTGCCGCGGAATCCGTCCTGGAGCCCGCGACTCGCTGAGTGACTCGGGCCCGCGGTCGGCACCCTGTTGTGCCGGCCGGCGGATGCCCGGGCAAAAAAAAGCCCGCTATAGGCGGGCCAAATGGGATTCGTTAAGGAGTGGTAGTCAATCTAAGGGAGGCGAGGTGAAAGGACAGTGAAAAAAAGGTCGTGCTGAGGAAAAAACCTAAAATCATTTGTCCAGATCGCACCGCGTTTTAGGATCTGTCCGATAGGAGCGTCCCCAGCGCCCGCGTATATTCCTCCCTGCTCGCCCAGCCAAAGGGGGTACTTCGGCCTAGGTGCCACTGCCGAAGTGATGGGCGAGCACTTTTTCCTTCCTGCTTCTCGTTTCCCACCTGTTGCTTCCGACCTGCTGTTTCCCACCTGTTTGTTTCCCAGCTATCGCTCCTCACCTGTCGTTTCCGCTCTGGTTGGCCTGCGCCAACCGTCCCGCTGCACGCTCCAGCGATACTCCTTTCAAGACCTGATCCATGCTCAGTGCCTTCACGGGCGCCCGCTTCGTGGCGGCCCGCCCTTCAGGCCAGGTTGAGGCGGCGATGAATCTCGGCCCACAACTGCGGGTCGTCGAAGTCCTGAATCACCCGATGGGCGCCGGCACTCAGCAGGGTCTGTGGTTGCTGGCTGGTGGCCAGGCCGAAGGTGCAGATGCCGGCCTTGACCGCGGCGGTCAGCCCGGGGACCGAGTCCTCGAAGGCCAGGGAATGCTCGGCCCTGGCTTGCAGACATTCCAGGCCGCTGAGGTAGGGCAGGGGATCGGGCTTGGCCCGAGGCAGTTCCTCGGCCACCAGGACCGTCTGGAAACGCTCCTCAAGGCCCAGCACCTTGAGCATGTGCTCGGCGTTGGCCCGTGGGGCGTTGGTCACCACGCACACGCCGATGCCGTGCTCGGTGGCAAAATCCAGCAGGCGCAGCAGGCCGGGCATGGGCTTGAGTTGGGGGGACAATTGACGAAAGCGCACTTCCTTGCGTTCGGCGAAGGCCTCATGTTCCGCCACGCTGCGCTCGGGGAACAGGTAACGGCACATGTTGGCATTGGCCTGGCCGCTGACGTGGGCGGCGAACTCTTGCTCGGTGAACACCCGGCCGTCTTCTTCGTGCAACAACTGTTGCAGGGCCAGAAGGTGCAGGGCGTCGGTGTCGGTCAGGGTGCCGTCAAGGTCGAAAAGCAGAGCGTTGAGCATGGGACAGTTCCTGTCGGGCCCCATCCGGGCCGGTTGGCTGAATCGATCAAGCCCGCATCCTAGCAGGCTTGATCCCAACCGTGACCGCTGGCCTCAGCCCTGAGCGTTGTCGCCTTCGCCCTGGTCTTCTTCTTCGTCCGGTTGCGGGCAGTGGTCCTGTGGGTTGGCCGGCCACAGCACCTTGTCCTGGCCGTCACGCACCTGTTCGGCGCCGCATTCTACCTGGCTGACCTGGAAGCTCGGGGTGCCGTCCAGGCGATACAGGGCCTTGAGGCTGCGGGTCTGGTCGTCGCCCAGGCCTTCCACGGCATAGCCGAAGATCGCACCGCGGGTTTCGTCCACCACCAGTTCCTGCCACTTGCTGGCGATCAGGCGTTTGCCCTTGAGGTCATACAGGGCCGAGGTGGCCAGGGGCGAGGTGTCGTCGGTGGCCAGCAGGTAGTGGCCGCTGCTGTCCAGGTGGATGTCGACATACTGACCCGGCTCCAGCAGCACCTTGCCGCTGGCGTCCATCAGGCCCACGGTGCGTACTTGCGTGGCCTGGCCGAACAGGGTGGCCTGCTTGGTCGGGCTGTTGGCGGTACTGAAGACGAACAGGTCGGCGTTGATCGCACCGATCTGGGCGTAGGTGGGCTTGAACAGCTCGACACCCTTGTCCACATCGAAGATGCCGAAGGTGGCGCTGAACACGTTCTGCAGCACCGCGACCTGGTTCAGCCCCGGTATGTGCTTGAACATCCCCAGGGGGCTGAAGCCGGCCGGGTCCGCCGAGTCATAGACCGGTTGCACCTTCCACTGACCCTGGCGATCGATCATCCCGGCCTTGCCGGAGCTGCCGTCGGCATTCTTGGCGGTGACCAGCGCGCCCTGCTTGCCGAACACCTGGCAGGTGCCGAACTGGGCCTGGATCACGGTCTTGCCCTGGAAGTCCATGTAGCCGCAGGGGCTGTCGTATTTTTCGCGGAAGGCCACCAGGCCGTCACCCGGCTCGCCCATCCAGTTGTAGGTGGCGGCGCTGATCAACTGAGCCTTGGCATCGGCCAGGGCCTTGCCCTGTTCGGTGCTGACCACCAGATGCTGGTTGGCAAAGTAGTCGATGCTGTCGAAGTCGATCTTCTTCTGCTCGCCGGTCTTGAGGTTCAGCGCCCACTTGTCGCTGCCACGCTCGGCGATCATCCACCAGCCGCGCTTGGCGAAATCGTCGCGGACCATGCTGCTGTCGAACACGGCCTCGGTGATCACCTGCCCGGTGGCGCTGAGAATGCCGCGCTTGCCGCCGATCTCGTAGACGATGAAGTCATCATTGCCGCCGATGTACAGATCGTCGAAGCGCGGTGGCTGAATCTGCTTGCCGGCCTGGTCGATGATCCCCAGCTTGCCGTCCTGGCCGAAGCCGAAGAGGCCGGGCGTCAGCAGGCGCAGGTCATCGGTGAAGTCGGCCTTGATGACTTGCTTGCCATCGGCGCTGGCCAGGTTCCAGGTGCCGTCCTTGGCGAACAGGAAGCTCTTTTCCAGAGGCAGGGCGACCACGGCGTCGTAGTCGTTGTCGGCGCTGACCAGTACCGCACCGTTCTGGTCCAGCACGGCGCATTCGCCATTGGCGCAGATCGGCATGACCATGGCCGCCGGAGCCGGTGCCGGCGCGAGTGTGGCGGTTTTGGGACTGGAGTCTTCCTTGCATCCGACCAGGGTCAGAGCAGACAACGAGAGGATCAGCGAGCCGAGACGGGCACAGGCGCTTCTATCCATGAACTTCAGGTTCCTTGTAAATGAGGGGTAGTGCAGAGCGCCCCGGAATGCGGAGCGGGCAAAGCGCGGGTGATTCTGCGGTGGCGCCGGATAAATGCAAGATCCAATTGCAAAGAAAACCACAGGTACAGCGCTAAACCCTGTCTCAGACTGAGACGTTTGTCGCGAAATTGTACGGCGGGTAACACCCATCAGCCCGATGGCGCCCCAGGCATCTGTCTAAGTCATTGATCGGGCGCTGGTTTGTAAGCTGGCACGCTCCGTGTATTGCATAGCTTCAGACGTTTCTCTTGCCTCCATGGCCGGTATCGCCGGACATGGCAGAAACCATAAAAACGACTCGCTAAAAATAAGAAAGCACCGTGGGAGGTTCGACCCTGATGAAGAGAAAACTCCGCCTGAGGCTGAGCGCCAGCCTGCTGGCCATTGCCACCTGTAGCGCCTTGCATGCCCCTTCGAGTTTCGCCGCCCGGGATGCGCAGAGCATCCTCAAGGAAACCTGCCAGGGCTGTCATACCCCTGAGGCCGGGGACGCCCTGAGCCGCATCAGCCACCAGCGCAAGACCCCGGAAGGCTGGCTGATGAGCATTGCCCGCATGCAGACCATGCACGGCCTGCAAATCAGCGATGACGACCGCCGCACCCTGGTCAAGTACCTGGCCGATACCCAGGGCCTGGCCCCCAGCGAGACCGACGGCGTGCGCTACGCCCTGGAGCGGCGCCTGAACACCGTCGAGCATTTTGACGAGCAGACCACCCAGATGTGCGCCCGTTGTCACTCTGGCGCGCGCATCGCCCTGCAACGGCGCCCGGCCCAGGAATGGGAACGCCTGGTGAATTTCCACCTCGGTCAGTGGCCGTCCCTGGAGTACCAGGCCCTGTCCCGGGACCGCGAGTGGTTCCCCACCGCCCTCAAGGAAATGGTGCCCTTGCTGGCCACGCGTTATCCCCTCGACAACCCGGCCTGGAAGGCCTGGCAACAGGCCCGCCCGCAAGCGGCGGCACTGGCCGGCGACTGGAGCTTCAGCGGCCACCTGCCGGGCAAGGGCGAACTGGCCGGGGTGATGAGCGTCAGCGCCGGGGAGGGCGATCAGTTCGAGGTCAGCGTCAAGGGCCAGTACGCCGATGGCAGCCCGTTCAATGGCGAGGGCAGCGCGATCCTCTACAACGGTTATGAGTGGCGCGGCAACGTCACTGTCGACGGCGTGGTCATGCGCCAGGTGCTGGCGGCCCAGGGCAATACCCTGCAAGGGCGGATGTTCGAGGCCGAGCACGACGAGCGCGGCCTGGACTTCATCGCCGCCAGGCAGGGCAGCAGCCGACTGCTGGCGGTGCAGCCGGGTTACCTGAAGGCCGGTGAAGAGGCCGAAGTGACCCTGGTGGGCGCCGGCCTTGCGGGCGCCCCGAGCTTTGGCAAGGGGGTCGAGGTGGTGCAGGTGCTGGAGCAGCATCCAGAGCGAATCCGGGTCAGGCTCAAGGCTGCCGCGACGGCCCAGCCGGGCCTGCGCGAGGTCAGTGTCGGCAGTCTCAAGGGCGCGACGCTGGCGGTGTACAACCGCATCGCCGAGGTCAAGGTGGTGCCGGCGTTCTCCGTGGCCCGAGTGGGTGACGGCGGCGGTTCCACGCCCAAGGTCCAGGGGCGTTTCGATGCCGAGGCCTGGGGCAAGGGCGCCGACGGCAAGGCCTATCGCATCGGCGTGATGCCGGCGCAGTGGAAGGTCGAGGCCTTCGATGCCCAGGCGGCCAAGGACGAGGACGTCAAGTACGCCGGCAGCATGCAGGCCGACAGCGGCGTGTTCACCCCGGGCGATGCCGGGCCCAACCCGCAGCGCAAGATGTCCACCAACAACGCCGGCAACCTCAAGGTGATCGCCGCCGTGGATGACGCCGGCAAGGCCCTGACTGGCGAGGGCCAACTGATCGTCACCGTGCAACGCTGGAACAATCCACCCATTCCCTGAGGGCCGTCGAACGCTACCGACAGACACTTTCAGGCAATGACCGCAGGCCCCGAAAGCGGGGCTTTGCACAGGAGGTTGTAATGGGCGCAATTCTGAATCTGGTGGAGCGCAATCTGCATGAAGTGCAGGTGGACGCCGACCGCATGCTGTTCCATATCCCCAGCAGTTCGCTGTTCGCCAGCGATGCCCTGACCTGCAGCATCATCGATGCCCTGCGCGGGCCGGGCTGTACCCCGCAAGACTTGATCCAACAGCTGGCTGGCAGCTACGACGGCGTGGATGTCAGCGACACCCTGCGCGAGCTGATCGCCCTGGAGCTGGTCAGCGACGGCTCGCCCCTGACCCCGGAAATCGGCATCAAGCGGGTCGAGCGCACAGCGATCAATACCGTGGTGCTCAACGTCAACACCGGCTGCAACCTGAGTTGCACCTACTGCTACAAGGAAGACCTGGACAAGCCCTCGGCGGGCAAGAAGATGGGCCTGGAAACGGCCATCGCCTCGGTGGAGATGCTGCTTCAGGAGTCTCCGGACGAGGAACGCTACACCGTGGTGTTCTTCGGCGGTGAGCCCCTGAGCAACCGGCCGCTGATCGAGGCCATGGTGGACTACTGCGAACAGCGTTTTCGCGCGGCCGGCAAGTTCGTCGAGTTCGTCATGACCACCAACGCCACCTTGCTTACCGAAGAGACAGTGGACTACCTCAACGCCCACCGTTTCGGGCTGTCGGTGAGCATCGACGGGCCCAAGACCGTGCACGACCGCAACCGCATCACCGTGGGCGGGCAGGGCACCTATGACGTGGTACGGCGCAAGGCGCAGATGCTCCTGTCGCGCTACGACAGCCGGCCGGTGGGGGCGCGGGTGACCCTGACCACTGGAGTCACCGACCTTGAGACCATCTGGGACCACCTGTTCAACGAGCTGGGGTTTGCCGAGGTGGGTTTCGCCCCGGTGACCTCGGGCGACATCAGCAGCTTCAACCTCAGCAGCGAGGAGCTGATCGAAGTCTTCGCCAGCATGAAACGCCTGGGCCGGCGTTACCTTGCGGCGGCCCTGGAGCACCGCAATATCGGTTTCTCCAACCTGCACCAACTGATCACCGACATCCACGAAGGCCACAAGAAGGCGCTGCCCTGCGGCGCCGGGCTGAAGATGCTGGCGGTGGACCACAAGGGCGAGTTGAACCTGTGCCACCGCTTCACCGGCTCATCCCTGCCGACCTTCGGCAACGTGCATGACGGCGGGGTCAAGCAGGTGGAACTCAACGACTTCCTGTCCCAACGCCTGGACCGGACCAACACCGGCTGCGACAGCTGCCGCATCCGCAACCTGTGTTCCGGTGGCTGCTATCACGAGAGCTACGCCCGCTATGGCGACCCGGCGCATCCGACTTATCACTATTGCGAACTGATGCGTGACTGGGTGGATTTCGGCATCGAAGTCTACAGCCGGATCATGGCGCACAACCCTGCGTTCATCAGCAGTTACATCACTCCGCGCAAGGCTCACTGACATGAAACATCTCAAGCCGATCAATAACAAAGCTCAGAAACTGACCGAGGCTGCGGCCCAGGACCGGATCGAAGACGTGCTGGCGATGAACTCCGTGGCCGGTTGCGCTTCCACCACTGACCCGGGTTGGGAAATCGATGCCTTTGGCGGGGTTTCGTCCCTGTGCCAGCCGATGGAGGCCGACCTCTACGGCTGCTCCGACCCTTGCTGGTGGCCGGCCCAGGTGCCGGACATGATGAGCACCTACCCCGACTGGAACAAGGACGCCCAGGCCTCCAACGACAACTGGCGCAACCTCGGCACTGTCTTCCCGAAAGACAAGTGATGAACAAGAAGAAGGAT
This sequence comes from Pseudomonas sp. E1BtOHC1, assembly GCF_058744285.1. Taxonomy (NCBI): domain Bacteria; kingdom Pseudomonadati; phylum Pseudomonadota; class Gammaproteobacteria; order Pseudomonadales; family Pseudomonadaceae; genus Pseudomonas; species Pseudomonas sp. E1BtOHC1. The sequence goes on along the minus strand of NZ_CP196023.1, from coordinate 5,681,454 downwards.
TCCAGCATGCACAGCATCAAAGCCTGCGGCCTGGTCGCACTCGCGGTTCTCGGCGCCTGTTCTTTCAGTGCCCTGGCCGATGAGAGCCTGGCGCTCAACAGCGGTCACGAATACATGGTGACCACCAACTACCCGAACAACCTGCACGTCATCGATCTGGCCAGCGACAGCCTGTACAAGACCTGCAAGATGCCCGACGCCTTCGGCCCCGGCACCGTGCAACTGTCGCCGGACCGCAAGATCGCCTACGTGTTGAACAACCACTACGCGGATGTCTACGGCGTCGAGCTCGACAGCTGCAAGCAGGTGTTCCACGCCAGCATCACCCAGCACCCGGGAGAGAAGGCGCGCTCGATGTTCGCCTTCACCGTCAGCCACGACGGCAAGGAGTTGTACACCGTGGCCAACCCGACCTTGCTGCTTAATGATCGCTACGAGGTCAAGGAGCCGCGGCTGGATGTCTACGCCACCGACGCCGGGCTCAATGCCAAGCCGCTGCGCAGCTTCCCTGCGCCGCGCCAGCTGACCATCATGCAGAGCGGCGACGACGGCAGCCTGTATGTGGCCGGTCCGGACCTGTACAAGGTCAACGTACAGACCGGCAAGTTCGACGTACTGATCCCCAGCCGGCACTGGAAACGCCCCAACTACAGCGCCCCCGACGTGCTCTACATCTGGAACCAGCAGACCTACCGCCACGATTTCTCGCTGCTCTACACCGCGGCGAAATTCAAGGACAAGCAGCAGGACCCGGCCACCGCCGAGCCGCTGTACGGGCTGTTCAGCATCGACTTGAAGACCGGCAAGACTGAAACCACCGATTTCGGTCCGCTGACCGAAATCTACTTCAGCGGCATGCGCTCGCCCAAGGACCCGAACCTGATGTTCGGCGTGCTCAACCGTCTGGCCAAGTACGACATCAAGCAGAAGAAGCTGCTCCAGGCCGCGACCCTGGAACACTCCTACTACTGCATTTCGTTCAACAAGGCCGGGAGCAAGATCTACCTGACGGGGACCTTCAACGACGTGGCGATCTTCGATGCCGAGAGCATGGCGCAGGTGGGCAAGATCACCTTGCCCGGTGGCGACATGGCGGCCACCACAACGCAGATTTTCATCCGCTGACTGCGTCTCCAGCCGCCGGCTCCTGTGGTAGGAGCCGGCTGGCCGGCGAACAGGCCCGCAAGCGGTGAGGCGTCCTCACCGATGCTTTCGCGGGCAAGCCCGCTCCTACTGTCTGGGCACCGGGCAGCTCAAATCGCCTTCCTCGCACTGCAGGTACTGTTTGAAACTCTCCACGCGGGCCTTGGTCAAGGCCGTGATGCAGTTGCTGTAGGCCACCGGATACAGGCTGCCACCTTTCACGCCCGAGGTGGAAAAACTGCACTCGGCATCGCGGAACGCCACCCAGGCGCGCTGTGCGCTGACCAACAGCTTTTTGCTGTGTGGCTGGTCTTTCAGGCGCTGGTTGATCTGTTGGTAAAGGGTGTTCAGCTCCTTGTCCGCGGCCTTGTGCTGGACGTTGGCGCACAGGTTCATATCGGTCTGGGTGGTGCTGTTGCACTCATAGGCCTGGGCCAATGGAGCCAGCAGCAGCGGCGCAAGGGCCAGCAACAGGATCGGACGCATGGAAAGTCTCGCAATCGGTCAATGAGGAAAAAACAGTCTAGCCGCGGCTGGGTTGCCACTCGGGCCAGCGTTGCAGCGCTTCGTCGGCCAGCCAGGGCACATCGTGGGAAGTCCAGATATGCACCTGGGGCGTCTGTCCCGGATCATCGTCCAGGGTCGCCACCCGCAGGATCACGTGGGGCTGGCCCGGCCGCTCCGCCAGCAAATGAGAACCGCAGACCGAGCAGAAGTGCCGCAGCTTGCCCGGCGAGGACTCGAACGTCCTCAGCAGCTCCTGGCCCCGGGTCCAGCGAAAGTGCTCGCGCATCACCCCGGCGGTGGAGGCAAAGGCCGCGGCATGGGCCTTGCGGCAGGTCCGGCAATGGCAGTGACCGATGGGCATGTCCAGGCGTTGCACCTGATATTGCACGCCCTGGCACAGGCAACTGCCGTTGAGTGGTCGGGCAGAGGCGTGGCGTTGCGCGGCCTGCAGCAGGTCGTCGGCCATGGCCTGGATTTCATCGCCCATGTGCAGCCGGGCCAGCCAGTGCGGCGGTATCCCCTGGACGCCATAAAAGGCTCCAGCCAGTTGACCGACGATGGCGGCAGTGGTGTCGGCGTCGTCCCCCAGGTTAGTGGCGGCGAGCACCGCTTCGGCGTAGCTGTCACTGTGCTGGAAGCACCATAGCGCGGCCTCCAGGGAGTCGACGCAGTAGCCGCTGCCACGAATCTGCTCGCGGGTTTTCTCCAGGTAGCCGCCCTGGGCCAATGCCGTGACCTTGTGCTGGCTGAAACCCTGATCATCGAGCTGTCGCAGTTCCATCTTGCTGGCGCCACCCAGGGCCTTGGCGATCAGCCCGGCGAACAACTGGCAGCATTCGACGGCTTCGGCGGCGCCGTGGGTGGTGCGGGAACTGGCACCGGCAAATTCACGGACCCGGGCCAGGTCGGGGTAGTGAAACAGCACCACGGGCGCCAGGCGCATCAATGAACCATTACCGGCGGTGTGCGGGTCGGTTGCGCCGGCGAAGGGTTGGCCATGTTCCTGGAAATCGCTCAGGGCCTGGCGCACGGTCATGCCGATATCGAAGCATTCGCCGGTGGCGCTCAAGTAGCCCCATTGCCACCAGTTGAGGTAGCGGCCCATCTGGTCGGCCGGGTCGAAGCCGTCCTTGCGCAGCAGGCTTTCCCCCAGGCACAGGGCCATGGAGGTGTCGTCGGTCCACTGTCCGGCCTTGAGGTTGAAGGGGCCGCCGCCCAGCAGATCGGTGACTGGCGCGAAGCTGCCACGGGGCTTGAATTCGACGCTGGTGCCGACCGCGTCGCCACAGGCCAGGCCCAGCAGGCTGCCGCGGTAGCGGTCGATAAGGGAGGGGGGCATGGCAGATCCTTTGCAAAGAGAGGTGCAGTTGCGCCGGCGACATTAGCATTTTTCGTTGGGGACGATCAGTCGCGCCTTCGGCCAGATAAAGGTTGCGCTGCAGTCACAGAGGTCTAAGGTCTGTACGAAAACTCGCCGAACGAAGATCAGGTAGTTTCCCTACAGAGCTAGTGTTCATCACTGGAGGTGATCCATGAACTCTTCAGATCGTATCGAACGCAAGATCCTGCTCCATGCCAGCCCGGCTCAGGTGTGGACGGCGCTGAGCGAAGCCGAGACCTTCGGTCGCTGGTTTGGCGTGGCCCTGCAGGGCCAGCATTTCGTGCCCGGCCAACGCGCTCGGGGCGCCGTCACTTACCCTGGTTATGAACACCTGACCTGGGATGTGCAGGTGGAACAGATGCTGCCCGAGGAGCTGTTTTCCTTTCGCTGGCATCCCTACGCCGTTGACCCGGCGCATGACTACTCGGCGGAGCCCACCACCCTGGTGCAGTTCGAACTGGAACAGCACGGCGGCGGCACCTTGCTGCGGGTTATCGAATCGGGCTTCGACGGCATTCCCAGCGAGCGCCGGCTCAAGGCTTTTCGCATGAACAGTCGCGGCTGGGACGAGCAGATGAGCAATATAGAAAACCACTTGCAACTGCGCTGAAGCCATTGGCGGCAAGCGGCACGTTGCGGATCGAGTCGTGGCGTTTGAAACTTACCGCTTACCGCTTACCGCTTACCGCTTACCGCTTACCGCTTACCGCTTACCGCTTGGAGCTGCTGTTTTGTTCGCAACCTATCTCGAACGCTGGCGTCTGTTGCCCGATGGCGAGGCCATCGTCACGCCGGGCAGCCGCTTGCTGCCGGTGCGTCTGGAAGACGGCGCGCCGGCGATGCTGAAGATCGCTCTGGATGAAGACGAGCAGGCCGGCAACCGCCTGATGGCCTGGTGGGCCGGGGAGGGCGCGGCGCAGGTTTATGCCCAGGAGGATCAGGCGCTGTTGATGGCGCGTGCGCTGGGACCGCGTTCATTGATGCGCATGGCCCTGGCGGGCGAGCACGATGCCGTCAGCCATATCGTCTGCGCCACGCTGGCGCGCCTGCATGCGCCACGTGCGAAACCCTTGCCGGCGTTGCTGCCCCTGGATCATTGGTTCAAGGATTTGCGCGAGGCGGCGCAACAGCAGGGCGGCTTGTTTCTCAATAGCCTGGCCATGGCCGAGCACCTGCTGGCCGCGCCTCGGGACCCCGTGGTGCTGCACGGCGATGTGCACCACGACAATGTGCTGGACTTCGGCGAGCGCGGCTGGCGGGTCATTGATCCAAAGCGCGTGCACGGTGAGCGCACCTTCGACTTTGCCAACCTGATCTGCAATCCGGACTTGCCCAGCGCCACCGATCCACTGCGCTTTGCCCGGCAGGTCCAGGTGATCGCCGCGGCGGCGCAGCTCGATCCTCGACGCCTGGTGCAATGGGTGCTGGCATTCAGTGGCCTGTCCGCCGCCTGGTTTCTCCAGGATGACCACCAGGCCGGCGCCCGCCACCAGCTCAAGCTCGCGGCTTTGGCCGTTCGGGCACTGGAGTGTTGAGCTAAGGGTTTGCGTAAGTGAGCTATAGCGAATTTCCTACACGCGCTGTAATTCAATGCGCCTTCTGCGCACCGGGCTTTGTGTTTAATCTTCTTTCCCACAACTGCAGCGCAGGAAGCGCTCAGGATCAAGGAAGATCGACCATTAGCACGGATGCTGCAGACAGGAAGTCATAATGGTCTTGGAAAAAACCCGCTTCGGCGGGTTTTTTTTCGTCCGGCATTTCGTGCCTGCTGCCTGGGTGCGGTGGCCGCTTTGATACTTCACGCAGTGGAACATGAACGTGGCAGGTTTTTTTCAGCCCGACGCTAAGCGCGGGCTTCTGTGCAAATGGCCGTGGTTGCGGCAGATCGTTGTACTGGGGGCGGCGCTGCTACCCACCTTGAGCTGGGGGGGAATGTCGTGCCAAGGGCCGGATTGCCCCGGCTTGCTGACGATGCTGGCATTTTTCCTGGGGGCCTTTGTCCTGGCCAATATCCTTGGTGCGCTGTGGATGATCGGCCGGAAGATCAAGTCGGTCTGGCGGCGCTGGCGTGCTCCGAATGGCCGTGAGGCGTGCGAGCCGCCCGCCACGGATGATGCCTGCGGCCATTGACGCCGGTGAGCGGGCGCTCTTCGCCGGCAAGCCGGCTCCTACAGGTGTGCTTAGCGGGTGATTTCGTTGCGGACCTTTTCCAGAGCCTGCTCCAGCAGCGGCAGGCCGATGGAGCCCAGGGCCAGGCGCAACGCCTGGGGTACATGGGCGGTGGTGGCGAAGGGCTCGGCCGAGGTCACCGTTACCCCCTGATGTTTCAGGGCCGCCACCACGGCATCGGCCCTCCGTCCTTCCGGCAGTTTCAGCCAGAGAAAATACGATGAGCCATAGGCCTGGTAATCGCAGCCCTTGAGCACCCTCCGGGCCAGTTGCTGGCGGCTGCGGGCATCGTTGCGCTTCTGTTCTTCCAGGCTGTCCACCAGCCCCGATTCGATCCAGCGGCAGCCCAGGGTCACGGTCAGCGACGGGGTGCTCCAGGTGGACACGCGGATCGCCCGTTCCAGGGCCGGGATCATCTCCAGGGGCGCGACGATAAACCCCAGGCGCAAGCCCGAGGCGACGCTTTTCGACAGCCCGGAAATATACAGCGTGCGCTCCGGGGCCAGGGTCTGCAGCGGCGGCGGTGCCGGTTCGGCGAGGAAGGCGTAGGCGCCGTCCTCGATCAGCAGCAGGTCATGTTCGCGAGCCAGTTGCGCCAGGCGCCGGCGTTCGGCCAGGGGCATCACCGTGCCCAGGGGGTTGTGCAGGGTCGGCATGCAGTACAGCGCCCGCACCGGGCGCCGGCGGCACAGGGCCTGCAGGGCGTCGAGGTCCATCTGGCCGTTGTGCTGAGGCAGCGCTTCGAGGTCCAGGCGATGGACCTGGGCCAGGGTCTTGAGGCCGGGGTAGGTCAGGGCGTCTACCGCCAGGATGTCCCCGGGCTGGAGCAGCGCCAGCAGGCTCACCGCCAGCCCCTGCTGGGCGCCGTTGACGATCAGCACCTGCTCGGCGGCGACACGGATTTCACGGTTGCGCAGGTGCCGCGCCGCGGTCTGGCGTTCATGGGGGCGGCCGCCCTGGGGCGCGGAATGCAGCAGGGCATCCAGGTCGCCGGAGGCGGCTATCGCCCGCAGCCCCTCGCGCAGGCTTTCCGCCTGGCCGGGCAGGGACGGGTAGTTGAACGCCAGGTCCACCGAGGCGGCGCTGGCCGGGTGCTGTTCCAGGCCCATGCCCCGGGGCAGGCTGGTGTCGCGGACAAAGGTGCCGCGCCCGGGCTCGCCCACCACCAGGCCGATGGCTTCCAGCTCGTGGTAGACACGCAGCGCCGTGGCCAGGGCCACCTGCTCGCTGGCCATCAGCGCCCGCACCGTCGGTAGCTGAGTGCCTGGGCACAACTGGCCGGCGCGGATGCGCTGGGCGAAGTGATCGACGATGGTTTTGTAGCGGGTACGGCGCATGCTCGGCCACCTTATGTATCTAGAACACTTTTTTGTTTGTATCAGGTAGGCGTCCTAATCTAGCGGCTTTTGCGCAGGAGCGCTCACATGCCGGACCTTTCCACCCTGTCGATCTTCCTCGGCGCCGTGCTGCTGTTGCTGCTGTCGCCGGGACCCAACATGGCCTTTGTCATCAGCCACGGCGTGGCCTATGGCTGGCGCGGTGGGGTGGCGTCGGGGCTGGGGATTGGCGCGGCGGATATTGGCCTGACCCTGCTCACGGCCACAGGCGTCACCGCCGTGGTGGCCAACTGGCCGCCGGCGTTCGATCTGCTCCGCTATGCCGGGGTTGCCTACTTGCTGTGGCTGGCCTGGAAAGCCCTGGCGGGTAACGGCGCCTTGAACCTCGTCGATACTGTCCGGGTGCCGCTGTCCACGGTGTTTGTCCGGGCCCTGTACAACAGCCTGCTGAACCCCAAGGCGTTGTTGTTCTTCATGGTGTTCCTGCCGCAATTCGTCAGGCCGGATCACGGCAGCATCGCCTGGCAGCTGGTTGTCCTGGGACTGTTGCTGACCCTGGTCAGCGGAATCTTTCACACCAGCCTGGGGATCTTCGGCGCGCTCCTGATACGCAGCTTTTCCGGTACGACGGCACGTTTTGCCCGGCTGCAATCCTGGCTGCTGGCGGCGGTGTTGCTGGCGCTGGCCTTGCATCTGGCACTGTTGGCCCGCCCGGTCTGACTTATCACCTCAACGGAGTTCAAGCATGTACATCGCCGCCTTTATCTATAAGCCGGGCCAGCGGGACGAGGAGTTCCATCGCCTCAGCGCGATCATCGACGACATCGCCATCAGCCTGCCGGGTTTCGTCGGCGCCCAATCCTGGACCAGCGCCGACCAGGCACTGATCAATGCCAGTTACTACTGGGAGGATGAGGCTTCGATCCAGGCCTTCGCCCGTCACCCCAGGCACCTGGAAGCCAAGCGCCAGTACCGGCGCTGGTACGCCGGTTATCAGGTGGTGATTTCCAAAGTCGAACGCACTTATGGTGACGGCGCCATTGCTCAGTTGCTGAGCAATGATCGTCAGGGACAGGTACGCCGCGCCTGAGGGGCGGGGCGTTGCGGGGTCAGCCGGCTTGCAGCCGGGCAGCCGCCCGCAGGGTGATCTCCCGGCGCTTGTGCAGGGAGTCCGCTGCCCGGCTGCGGGCTTCTTGCACCACGCTGGCCGGGGCGGTGTCCGGGCTGCCGGCTTCGAACGGCGGCGCCGGGGCGTACTCCAGTTGCAGTTGCACCCGCTGCGCGGTGGCAGCGTCGAACAGTTCGGCGGCCAGGGTCAGGGCGAAGTCGATGCCGGCGGTGATGCCGCCGCCGGTCAGCAGGTTGCCGTCACGCACCACCCGCTCGCGCACCGGGATCGCTCCCAGGGGCGCCAGCAGTTCGTGGTAGGCCCAGTGGGTGGTGGCGCGTTTGCCCTGAAGCAGTCCGGCGGCGCCGAGTACCAGGGAGCCGGTGCACACCGACGTCACATAGCGCGCCCGGGCTGCTTGGCGACGGATGAACGCCAGGGTCTGGGGATCTTCCATCAAGGGCCCGACCCCGGCGCCCCCGGGGATGCAGAGCACATCCAGGGGCGGGCAGTCGGCAAAGCCCGTGGTGGCCTGCAGCACCAGGCCGGAGCTGGCGACCACCGGTCCGGCTTCCTTCCAGATCAGGTGCAGCTGTACGTCGGGCAGCGATGCCAGCACGTCGTGGGGACCGGTCAGGTCCAGTTGTTGAACCTCGGGAAACAACAGAAAACCTATCTGCAATGCCATGGCCTGTTCCTTGTGTGGGTGGGGTGGACGGCTTGACTCTAGCGTTCTAGGATTTGGCGCATACGCCAACCTGCCCTCGATTCACGCCAATCATGCCCAGCTCCGCGAAAAACGTGTTTGTCCTGGCCTTTGCCAATGCCCAGTTGTTGGATGTCACCGGCCCGTTGCAGGTGTTCGCCTCGGCCAATGACCGGGCCCGTGGCCTGGGCTTGCCCTTGCCCTACAACCCCCGGGTCATTGCCAACCCGGGCGGGGCGACCCTGAGTTCCTCGGGGCTGGCGCTGCTGGCCGATGCCCTGCCGGCGCCGGAGGTGGCCTGCGATACCTTGATCATCGCCGGCGGTTGGGGCGTCTATGAGGCGGCCCGGGATCCGGAACTGGTCGCCTGGGTCGCCCAGCGTGCAAGCGCCTCGCGGCGGGTGGCCTCGGTCTGCACCGGGGCCTTTATGCTGGCTGCCAGCGGCTGGCTGGACGGGCGCCGGGTGGTGACCCACTGGACCCGCTGCGATCAACTGGCCGAGCAATACCCGCAGTTGCGGGTGGAGCCCAATCCGATCTTCATCAACGATGGCCCGGTGTGGACTTCGGCCGGGGTCACCGCCGGCATCGATCTGGCCCTGGCCCTGGTGGAGGCCGACCTGGGGCGCGAGGCGGCGCTGGATGTGGCCCGGCAACTGGTGGTGTTTCTCAAGCGCCCGGGAGGCCAGTCGCAGTTCAGCGTGACCCTGTCGCTGCAAAACAGCGGCGGGCGTTTCGATGGCTTGCACGCCTGGATTGCCGAGAATCTCAGCCGCGAATTGACCTTGCCGATCTTGGCCCAGCAGGCCGCCATGAGTGAGCGCAGCTTCATCCGTCACTACCGCGCCGACACCGGCCAGACTCCGGCCCGGGCCATCGAACTGATCCGGGTGGAAACCGCCCGGCGCCTGCTGGCCGACACCGGCCTGCCGATCAAGCGCATTGCCGCACAATGCGGTTTTGGCAGTGAAGAAACGCTGCGCCGCAGTGTGCTGCGGGCCCTCGGGGTGACGCCCCAGGCCTACCGCGAACGCTTTGCCGCCACCGAGCAGGCCTGAGCCCCGGGGGGGTGCGGTTCAGCCCTCGACCAGGCTCAACTGGCCGTCGGCATACAGCACTTCGCGTCCGACCCAGGCCGGGTCCACTTGCGGCAGCACCGCCGACGGCTTGCGCAGTTCTCGCAGCAGCGTGGAGCCGTGGGACAGGCGCCCCCCCATGCGCGCAATCACGGCCCGGGCCGCTTGGTAGTGGGCGTGGCGCCCGGGATCGAGGGTGTCTTCCAGGAGGATATCGACCCCCAGCACGCCCTGTACCTGTCCCGGATAGATCATGAAGCCTGCGGCCTGCTCGCTGCCTTCGCGGCCGTCCTGCCAGAAGCTGCCGCCGCGGCTGCGCGGATGCTCGTGGGGGGCAAACCAGTAGTCGCGATCGGCCTCGGGCACGGCGTGGTGCAGGCGGAAAAAGATCCGCATCAGGTTGTCCCGGTACCACTCGCGCACTTGCAGGTAATAGCCGCGCATACCCGGCAAGCCCAGGCGATGGGCCAGGGCAATGGCCGGGCTCCAGTGCGCAAATGCCTGCAACGGCAGTTCGGCGCACGGCGGGCGCGGGGTGCCGGGGTCGGTTTCCCAGGGCAGGCGGTGAGGGCTGTTGTCCAGGTTGTCGTAAGCGGTGGGCGGGCGCCCCAGCAGCGCGCCGCCGCTGCTGGCCAGGGCGGTGGCGATGCACAGGTTGCCCTGCACCACGAACACGTAGAAACGGCTGAACCAGTCCGCCAGTTGCTGACCATCGGCAGCGCCCTGGTGCAACTGCGCCAACTCGTCATCGAAGCGCCGCAGGCCCTGTTCCAGGGTCAGCAGATGGCCTCGGGCGACGTGCTGCATGCGCAGGAAACGCGGCAGCGAACGCAACAGGCGCAGCGGGCGCAGGGGCAGCTCCGGGGTGGCGCCACCGACTTCTCCGGCATAGCTGGAGGAGGGCAGGCCCCAATCGGCCAGGCGCGCCAGGAACAGGTCGTTGTTGATATAGGAGGCGCCGCCGAACACCGCGGTGAAGGGTTCGTTGTCCTGCAAGACCCGGGTGTCCCAGCGGGCCATGATCGCCGGGATGCTCGCCGCTGCCCGGCGTTGGCCGTACTCGACGAAGCGGCTGGGTTGCGGCGGCAGGATCTCGGCGATATTGGCCGCGGTCAGGTGCCGGCGCCAGCCGTAGTCGCTGATGGGGCGGTACTGCAGCAGCCACAGTTGCTGGCCGTCCCAGGCCCACTCCACATCGCCGGGCACATAGTGGAAGACCTTCAGCACCCCTTGCAGGAAGTCCCACAAGGCGCTGGCGTCGAGTCCCTGGGTGCTGGCGAAGTGGCCACTTTCCCAAGCACTGCCCAGACGCGAGAGCACCGCCCGCTGGGGGCTGACCTGACCGTCGGCGAGGCTTTCCAGATGGCCTTCGACCCACTCCAGTTCCACCGAGAGATGACGCACGAAGGCGATCCCCGACAGGGTCGGCTGGATGAAGCGCTGCACCACCACTTCCTCGACGCCGGCGTCCCGCAGCTCACCAATGCGCGACGCCACCTGATCCCGGGGGACCCGCAAGTAAGTGGTGCTCAGCCCGGCATTGGCCGAGTCGGCTTGATCCTCGCCGTAGCTGGAGGAGCGCACTGCCCACAGGGCCTGCGGCTGGCTGGCGAGCAGGGTCGGCAGGCGCGGGTCGCCGGCGCTGTCCAGGGACAGGGCGCTGGGCACCGGCTGGCCGGCCAGCTCCGCCAGACGCAGGCGACCGCCCTTGGTGTGGGCGACAAACCCCGGGTCGGCGGATTCCAGCCAGTCGACGAACGCCGTCGGCGCATCGATCCAGGGGTAATGGCCCCAGCCCGGCTTGAGGCTGATCCGCAGGTCGGCCCGAGCCAGGATCGCCGACCAGGCCGCGGCCTGGGCAATCCCCAGCAGCCGGTCCTGGTCGCCCCAGACCAGTTGGACCGGGTCCTTGATCCACTCCAGCAGCGGCAGCGCGGTGTCGGCTCGCAGCTGTTCCCACAAGGGCACGAAAGACCGGCAACGGGCGTAGCCCGAGCCCATGCGCAGGTACTGCTGCGGCGTCCATGGCTGGCGCGAGAATTTGCCGGCGAACAAGGTTGGTTTATGGCTGAGCAAACCATGAATCAGCAGGCGCGCCGGCAGCGGCGACATCAGTGCCGGCAGGCGCCGTTGCCAGAGAAAGGCCCCCACCGGAGACAGCAGCACACTGCGCGAGAAATGCCCGGGGCGGCGTTGCAAGGCGTGCAGCACGATCAACGCGCTGACCCCCACCGCGACAATCCCCTGGCCCGGCTCGGTCATGCCCAGCAGGGCCTCGGCGTACTCACCGAGGTCATTGCAAGGAGGCAGTGGATTGTCGCCAAAACCCGGTAGCTCCAGGGGCTGCACCTGATAGCGCTGAAAGTGCGGCAGGGCATCGTCCCACCAATCGGCGGCGCTGCCATTGCCCGCCAGCAGGTACAACAGGGGCTTGCTCATGGGCATTCCTCAGCTCAGGTCAGGTCCCGCAGGGCGGCGTCCAGGGTCGGGTAACGGAAGCGGTAGCCGGCCTGCAGCAGGCGCGCGGGCACTACTTTCTGGCCGTCAAAGAACAACTCGGCCATTTCCCCGGCCAGGGCTCGCACCGGCGCGGCCGGCACATGCAGCCACACCGGGCGCTTGAGCACCTTGCCGACCGTGGCGGCGAAGGTGCCCTGGCTCACGGCTTCCGGCGCCACCATGTTGTAGGTGCCGGACAGAGAGGCGTCGTTGATGGCCCGGGCCATCACTTGCAAGACGTCGTCGCGGTGCACCCAGCTCATGATCTGCTGGCCATTGCCCATGCGTCCGCCAAAGCCGAAATGGAACGGCATCAGCAGGGGTTTCAGGGCGCCGCCGGGACCGAACACGATGCCTAGGCGCAGGACCACCTGGCGCACGCCGAAGCGGGTCGCCGGTTCCGCCGAGGACTCCCAGCGGGCGCACAGGTCGGCCATGAAACCTTCACCGCGCTCGGCGTTTTCATCCAGGCTCTGGCTGGCGTCGCGCACCCCGTAGAAACCGATGGCCGAAGCCTGGATCCACAGCTCCGGCTTGTGCTGGGCGTGCTGCAGCCAGTTGAGCAGGGCCTCGGTGGTGCCAACCCGGCTGGCCAACAGTTGCGCCTGGCGCTTGGCCGACCAGCGCGGTCCGGCCACCGGGGCACCGGCCAGATTGATGATCACGTCAAAGGCCTCGCCGTGGCCCAGCTTGCCCAGGGAGCGCAGGCAGCGGGCGCGGCCGTCGAACAGGTAGGCGGCGCGCAGCGGATCACGGGCCAGCACACTGACGGTGTGCCCGGCATCCAGCAGTTGGTTGACCAGGGTTTCACCGATAAAGCCGGTGCCACCGGTGACCAGCACCCGTTTGCCAGTACCGCCGGCAAAGGGGTTGGCCGCCTGACCCTGGCGTTGCAGGCGCAACGCCGCCAGGCCGTCACGAATGCCCGACGCCGTCACGCCGACGGCAAACAGGCTCAGGGCCCAGCCTTGCCAACCCAGGTCGATGGGGCTCAAGGCGCTGGGCAGGCGCGACCATTCCAGCAGTTGCAGGCCGTACAGGGCGAAGAAGGCCCCGGCATTGATCGCCAGCACGGTGTGCATGATGCGTTCGATGGCCGGCAGCTTGCGGCTGCGGTCCTCGACTACGAAGTCCCACAGGGTCAAGCCGATTTCCAGGGCGAACAGCACGGCGATCACCAGGGCCCAGATGCCCTGGAACGCCAGGTGGGCGATGCCCATGAACAACACGCCGTAGAAGCACGAGCGCAAGGCATGGATGCTCAGTTCCTTGCGGGCGCTGTGGCGTTGCGGCAGGGCCACGGTGAGTTCGTGATGGTAGATCGTGTCCAGGGCGCCGAGCACGCCTTGGGCGAGCAACAGGGCGATGGCCCACTGCAGGATTGGCAAATCAGCCACGATGGTGAAGTCCTTTTACGAGGGAAGACGAGAGGTATGGCGGTCATGGCGCTGCAGCCACAGTAACGGTGGCAGCAGCACCAGCAGGGCGAAGCTGTCGATCCACAGGTGGGCGGTCATGTTCATCTGCCACGACAGCCACATGTCCTGAGGTGCCCACAGCACAATCCCGGCCATCAGCCAGGCCCAGGCCGCCGGGGCCCGCAGGCGATTGCCCAGGTGCACCAGGCCCAGCAGGTACAACGAATAGCTTTGCAGGGTGGCGCCGAACAGACCCAGCCACCAGATCTGCTGAGCCCGGGCCGGAGCCGGTGCGGCGGCGCCCCAGAAAGCCTGTTCGATACTGGCCAGGTAGTCGTTGAACAGGCCGCTGTGGCCGGCCCAGGTCAGCAGCAGCCCGGCCAGCAGATGACCGGCGCCGACAGCGTAGAGCCAAAGCACCAGGACCCGGCGCAGGCCGGGCCGGGGAGAAGTCGTGGCGGGTAACATTCCATGTCCTGTGGGGGATCAAAGGCGCGAAGTGTACCGATTTTTCCCCGGCATGGCGTGCGGCCTGCTGCTCTTCTCAGGCGTTCTGGAGCAACTCCAGCAGCGCGTCGAGGGTGGCTTGGGGGGCTTCCTGGGGCAGGTTATGGCCGACGCCGGGCAAGATCCTGCGCTGATAGGGCCCGCTGAACAGGCCGATATCGGGGTCCGGCTCGGTGGCCGGACCGACCCCGTCATCGGCGCCACAGAGTGCAATGGTCGGCACCTGGATGGGCGGTTGTGCCTGCAACGCCTGCTCGATGCTTTCCAGGCTGGGGTCGCCGGGTACGTAGCCGAAGCGATGGCGGTAGGAATGGATCACCACTTCGACAAAGTCCGGGTTGTCGAAGGACGGCGCGCTCAGGCCATAGCACTGCGGTCCCTGGTTCCAGGTCGGCGACCACTGGCGCCACAACAGCTCGCAGAAGGCCCGACGGTTGGCCGTCAGCCCGTCCACCCCGCGCTGGGTGTTGAAGTAGTACTGGTACCACAACCGATGCTCGGTCTCCGGCGCCCTGGGTTCGCAGGCCCCGGGGATGTCCTGGATGTTGTAGCCGTCGGCGCTCATCAGGCCCTTGACCCGCTGCGGCCACAGGGCGGCGACGATGCAGGCGGCACGACCGCCCCAGTCGTAGCCGGCGAGGGTGGCCCGGGGCAACTGCAGTGCATCCATCAGTTCCAGTAGGTCCCGGGCCAGCGCCGCCTGCTGCCCGGAGCGCATGATCTGCCGACTGACGAAGCGCGTGGGGCCGTAGCCCCGCAGGTAGGGAACGATGACCCGATAGCCGCGCTCGGCCAGCGGCGGGGCGATCTCGTCGTAGGCTCGCACGTCGTAGGGAAAGCCGTGGAGCAGGATCACCGGCTCGCCGCTGGCCGGGCCGTGTTCTTCATAGGCAAGGTGCAGGCTGAGGGTAGTGACCTGATGCAGGGCGGCTGAACTGGGCATGGCGACTCCGGGGTTTGGTGACTTGGAACACCCTAGCTCAAAACGCGTTACGGGCGATCTACAGCGACTCGTACTGGCCGTCCTCGTCGACGTAGAACACTTCGCTGAGGTACCAGCGCTGGCCGCTGAAGATCAGGTGGTAGTGGTAATCGGCAGCAAAGCCCAGCTCGGGACTGACCGAGCGGGTTCTCACCAGCGCACGATCGGCTGTTCGGCTGCTGGAAAGGATCTGTTCGTACTGCGCACCGTGGCTGGCCGGAGAACTGAAGGCAATGGGCTGGCCCTGAAAGCCCGGCAGACAGAACTTGGTCAGCAACTGGGCGTACTCCTGCTGTGCCAGATCCATCGATTGCAGGGGCGCGTTGTCCGCTTGGCGGGCGCTGGCCCTGTCGCTCCACTGCTGATAGTCGGCAATGAATTGCCGTACCAGCGCTTCGGGTGAGTCGCTGAACGAGGCGCTCAAGGCGACGTTGTTGAACAGCAGGGCCAGCAGGGCGACCAATTTTTTCATGGGGGTGGGAGTCCCTTGCGTTGTGGTGTAGGCGAGCGGATCGAAGGCGCGGAGTTTAGCGCTGGCTGGCCCCCGGCGTATCGATGGCCTGCCACCGCCTTCACCGGCAAGCCGGCTCCTACGGGTGGCGCAGTGCCTGAGCGGTTGGCGTAGGAGCTGGCTTGCCAGCGAAAGGGCCGGTGAGATCGCCTTCGCCCACAAACCGGCCCCTACAGTTCGTCGCTGCGGATCAGGTGCTTGAAGTGATGCCGCCACAGCTCGATGCCCAGGCCGCCGCTGCGGTCCAGGGATGAGCCCACGGTCAGGTCGGTGAGCAGGGTCGGCTGCAGGCCGGCATCGAACAGGGCAAAACCCGCGGCCAGGACGCAGGTGT
The DNA here is from genome assembly GCF_058744285.1 of Pseudomonas sp. E1BtOHC1. Classification (NCBI taxonomy): domain Bacteria; kingdom Pseudomonadati; phylum Pseudomonadota; class Gammaproteobacteria; order Pseudomonadales; family Pseudomonadaceae; genus Pseudomonas; species Pseudomonas sp. E1BtOHC1. The sequence continues at coordinate 5,665,776 of NZ_CP196023.1, read as the reverse complement.
CGGTCTGGATGCCGCACACCAGCACCCGCTGGGGACTTAGGCTTTTCAGGTAATCGAGGAGTTCCTGTGTAGGCCCGTAGCCGTGCTTGATAAAGACCTTGTCGGCGGCCACCAGGCTCTGGTCGTCCACCGGCGGTTGCCAACCCAGTTGCCGGGCGAACGGCGTGCGGCTTTCATCATGGCGTTCCACCGTGGCCACCGAGGGCATCTGTCCCAGCAGTGCGTTGATGCCTTCCACCAGCCATTGCGGAGGGTTGAAACAGGGTTGCACATCAATGATCAGCAGCACCTGATGCATGCCGTTTCTCCTTGGGGCTCGGGTGAAAAGCTCGTCAGTGTGCCGCCAGTTAACGCGTCAGGCGAGCGTCGCCGGCTGGCGCAGGCCGATGCAGTTGCCCCAGGGGTCTTGCACCTGGCAGATCCATTCGCCGCCTTCGATGGCCAGGGGGCCGCGATACAGGCGTGCGCCCAGGGACGCCAGACGCTGTACCTCGCCGGACAGGTCGCTGACCTGCCAATACACCACTGTGCCCGCCGGGCCCTGGCCCACCTTGGCGTCGCTGGGGACGATTTCCAGGGACAGGCCATCGAGCTGCAAATGGCCAAAGTCATCCGGTTCATGCACGACCCGGCGAGCCCGGGGAAAGGCCTCGGCGTACCAGGTGGTCGCGGCGCGCCAGTCGGCGGCGTGGATCATTACGGCGATGATCGGAGAGTCGGGCATGGGATCCATTCCATCAGATAAAGGTGTTTGGGCGTTCAGCGGATGCGCTCGATCCACCGGCCATGTCAGTGGCTGGGCGCCTCGCTGCTGGCCAGATGCTGACGAATCAGCTCGGCGCCGGAACTGGCCGACTGCAACAGGGCCCGCTCCGTTTCCAGTGCCAGGGCAAAGAAGTCCTCGACCTTGCGGACGATGGCAAATGAGCGATGGCCGGCCAGCTTCAGGTCCAGTTGCCGGGACTCCTCAATCTGCTGCTGACGGACCCGAATGCTGGCGCGGTGTGCGTGGACGGCGTGTTGCAGAAAGTCCAGCTGGGCCAGCAGTTGTTCTCGGGTGGTACGCGGATCGTCGATAAACAGCCGCATCAACTGCGGCTGTTGGAACGAGCCCTGATGCTCGCTGCAAAAGCGCAGGTGAAAGTGTTCCAGGCGGTCGCCAACGGCTTCGCCGAAGGCCTGGGCCAGTTCGTCGAGTTGCTGGGGGGCGAACAGCATGTCACCCATTTTCAGGGCCACGCAGATATCCGTCAGTGAGCGCAGTTTCAGCGGCTTGATAAAGGGGCAGGCCTGTTGGGTGAGCGTGGCGATGTTCATGTTCAGTTGGTGAAAGAAGTCGCTCAGGTCCTGTTCCTGGTGCTGTTCGATAAAACTCACTGACAGCAGGTCGGCGACTTGGCTGTGGATGATCACCGAGTCGGTGACATCGACCAGCAGATCGCTGCGTTCGAGGTCTCCCGGGGTCATCAAGTGCGCGGGTTGCCCGCTCAGGGGGACCCCGCACTGGGCAAAAGCGGAGGCGATCAACTGCGAGCAGAAGAGCCGGTCTTCATCGGCGGTTGGGACGCGAGCAGTGGCGATCTGGGTCAGCAGCGCGCCTTTGAGCGAGTACCGTTTGTGAACATGGGACTTGGCGACGCTGGCCAGTTGAGCCTTGTCCAGGATGATCTGTTCCTTGAGTCTGAGCACCTTGATGCTGGCCCGGGTGAGAGCGGCGCGTCCCAGCATCGAACTCAGCTTGACCCCGGTCTTGATGGCTTCGATCAGCACGCCACCGTCGTGAACGAACAGCGCCGCGTGGCTGAATCCGGAGCCGGTGGCGGAACGGATCAGGCTGCTTTGCAGTGCATCGTTGCGGCTGAGCAGAATGTCGCCCACCTGCAGTTTCGAGACATCGAGGAGAAAACAGCAGGAGGCTGGTTGGGCAGGGCGTCGGGTCAAGCTGTCCATGGTTCTATCACTCTGAGGCAGGCGTGGTGTCAGCGCTCGGCGAGCGATTGTCGCGGCGCAAGCCCCGCAGGATCAGTTGCAGGCCCACCCGACTCTCTTCGAGTTTCTGTGCCGGTTGCGGCGCATTGGCAATCCACAAGGCGGCCTCCACCAGGCTGCCGTTGATCAACCGTGCCAGGGCCTGGGGCGACGCCGGTTCGATCACCTGCTCCTGGATCAGCCGGCTCAGCAGGGCGCCAAGGGTGTCGATGCACTGATCCTCGCCGGCCTGGGTGACGTTCCCCAGCACCGCCCGTGCGTCCTGCAGGACGATACGTTGGATTTCCGGCTCCAGCGCCATCTCCAGATAGGCCTGGCAACGCTGGCAGAAAGCCTCCCAGGGATCGGCAACCTCGCTGGAGATGGCCTCCAGGCGTTGATCCATTTCCCCGTCGATCTGCTCCACTACCGCCGCCAACAGGCCCTGCTTGTCACCGAAGTGGTGATACAGCGCGCCGCGGGTCAGCCCGGCTTCGGCGGTCAGCTCGTCCATGGACGTCTTGGCGTAGCCCAGGCGGGCAAAGGCCTGGCGCGCGCTGGCAATCAGCCTGGCGCGGGTGGCTTCGATCATCTCGGCGCGAGGGCGGCTGCTCATGAACACAGTTCTCCAACAAAGGGTGGGTTGACATACGCGGCGTATGTTTACATGATTTTTAACATACGCGGCGTATGTGTTTCTACTGCGCGAGCACTTTGTGGCAAGTTGCACCCCCCCAAGGAGTCGTTGTAAATGGCAAACCCCTATCGCGAACTGTTCAATGCCCCCGGCAGCCGGGCGTTCGTCCTGGCCGGGATGATCGCGCGCATGCCGATCTCCATGACCGGTATCGGCCTGATCACCATGCTCGCGCAGCTCCATGGCGGTTATGCCCTGGCCGGTTCGGTGGCAGCCACCTTCGCCTTGGCCACGGCCTTTTGCGCGCCCCAGGTGTCACGCTGGGTGGATCGCTTCGGCCAGGGCAGGGTGCTGCCCCTGGCCGCGGGCCTAGGAGGCGGTGCCTTGCTGGCGCTGCTGCTGTGCACGCGTTTGCAGGCCCCGCACTGGACCCTGTTCATCTGCGCCGCCCTGGCCGGCTGCATGCCCAGCATGTCGGCCATGGTCCGCGCCCGCTGGACCGAGCTGTACCGTGGCCAGCCGCAGTTGCAGACCGCCTACGCCCTGGAATCGGTGCTCGATGAAGTCTGCTTCATCATCGGTCCCCCGGTGTCGGTGGGCCTGTGCGTGGGGCTGTTCCCCGAGGCCGGGCCCCTGGCCGCGCTGTTGATGCTGGCCCTGGGGGTCAGTGTGTTCGTCATGCAGAAAAGCACCGAGCCGCCGGTGCATCCCCACGAAGAGGGGCATGCAGGCTCGATCATTCGCTCCGCTGAAATCCGCCTGTTGATCCTGTTGATGGTGGCCATGGGCACCATAGTCGGCGTGGTGGATGTGGTCAGCGTGGCCTTCGCCCAGCAACAGGGGCAGCCGGCGGCGGCGAGCGTCGTGCTCTCGGTGTACGCCATCGGCTCGTGCCTGGCGGGCATCGCCTTCGGCGCGCTGAAACTGGCCACGCCCTTGCCCCGGCTGTTCATGTACGGCGGTATCGCCACGGCCCTGGCCACCTTGCCGTTGCTCTGGGCGAGCAACATCTTTGGCCTGTCCCTGGCGGTGTTCGTCGCCGGGCTGTTTTTCTCCCCGACCCTGATTGTCGCCATGGCCCTGGTGGAACGCATCGTGCCCCCGGCCAAACTCACCGAGGGCCTGACCTGGCTGGTCACCGGTCTGAGCATTGGCGTGGCCCTGGGGGCTGCGGGTTCCGGGGGGCTGGTGGACCATTTCGGCGCCCGCAGCGGCTTCTGGCTGGCCCTGGCCGGCGGCGCGGTGGTCCTGGGGGCGGCGTTGCAGAGTTATCGCCGCCTGCGCTGAAGCGACCGTCGGACTAATTTGTCCGCCCCGTGCCGCGTTGTTCTTAACAGATCATCTGTTGAGGGATAAACCGTGACCCAGTTGAACCTGCTGTGCCTGCCGTATTCCGGAGCCAGCGCCATGGTCTACAGCCGCTGGCGGCGCAAGCTGCCCCAGTGGCTGCACCTTGCGCCCGTGGAACTGCCCGGGCGCGGCGCCCGTTACAACGAGCCCCTGCACACCGACATGCGTGTGCTGGCGATGCAGCTTGCCCGGGAAGTCCAGAGCACGTTGCGCGCACCCTATGCCCTGTTCGGTCATAGCCTGGGGGCGTTGCTAGCCTGCGAATTGGCCCACGCCCTGCGTGCCCTGGGATGTCCGGAACCGGTGGCACTGTTCGCTTCCGGGACGGCCGCACCGACCTTGCGCAGCGAGTACGACCGGGGTTTTGCCGAGGCCAAGACTGACCAGCAACTGATCGAGCAGTTGCGCACCCTCAATGGCACCAGCGAAGAGGTGCTGGCCAACCAGGAACTGATGAGCCTGACCTTGCCGATCCTGCGGGCCGATTTCCTGCTGTGCGGCCGTTTTCGCCCGTTGCAGCGCCCGTTGCTCAATTGCCCGGTGCATGTCCTGGGGGGCAAGACCGATCGCGCCACCACCGAGCAACTGATCGGCTGGAGCAAGGAAACCTGTGGCAGCTTCTCCGTGGACATGCTGGCGGGCGGGCACTTCTTCATCCACGAGCAGGAAGCCAAGGTCCTGAGCCTGATCAAGGGGCACCTTGAGGTGCATCGTCGGCGTCATCTGCAGCCTGAAGTCGCCGCGGCCCTGTAGCCGCCGGGCTGACTGCGCCGGCGGTTGCAGGTGCAGTCAGCCCAGGGACGTCCCCAGGCGCCAGTAACCCATCAGGGTCAGGTTGCGGCGTTCCTGGCCGCGCTCGTTGATCAGGTGGCGGCGGATGCTCATCACCGTCGCCGACTCGCCGGCCACCCAGGCATAGAAACTGTTGTCCGCCGGCGCCGCAGTGTCCCACAGCCGTTGTGCTTCATTGCGCTCGCTGACCTTGATCGGCCGTCGGCCACTATTGGCCGGCGGCAGCTCGGCCAGCTCCCGGGCGGCATGGATCAGGGTTTCACCGTGTTGGGCATTGAGCACGTCCCGCGGCAGCCAGTTGACCCGGGTCTGCGGGTTGCAGCGCAGGTCGATGCAGTCGCTTTCGTAGGGCACCTCGATGAATACCTGCACATCCGGGTAGTCCGGATAATCCTGCAACTCCTCCAGAATCCCGGCGATGGCGGGCAGGGCGGTTTCATCGCCCATCAACAGCACCTTGCGAATCCCCGCCGGCGGCAGCCACTCATAACCGCCGGGGTCACCGCTGTAGGCCTTGTTCGGCACCACCATCTGCAGGCGGTCGCCGGGCTGGGCGTGGGTGGCCCAGGTGGAGGCCGGCCCATTGACCCCGTGCAGCACGAAGTCCACATCCAGCTCCGCCGGCTGCATGCGCAGGGCGCGAATGGTGTAGGTGCGCATCGGTGGTTGCTGCTCGGCCGGCAACTGGCGCCGGGCGGCCTGCCAGTCACCTTGCACCGGCAACTGCGCAACGCTGCCATCGGCCCCGGGAAACAGCAGCTTGATGCGCTGGTCCGGGGCCAGGGTGCGGGCCTGGGCAACGTCCTCGCCGCCGAACACCAGGCGCACCAGGGAGGGGCTGAGGTCGATGCGTTGCTTGAGTTCGACGTTGATCACCCGGTAGCCCTTCGGCCTGGACCGATCGACGCCGGTCAGTTTGCGCAAGCCTTGGGTGAGGAGGCCGGTCAGCGATTGAGCGGAGGACATGGGCAGGTACCTGCTGCAAGGGGAGGATAAGGAAGGAACGAAGGATGGCCGAGGTGATTTACTGCCGGCGCCGTCTGTCGGGTCGCCTTGAGGGGCCCGGAGGTTGCTGGGTCGAGCCGTGTGTCGGGTTAATTTTCCCCGGCCTTCATCCGTTCCGTAGGGATGACCGAGCCAATGCTCGATACCCAACAAGTAAGTACGGATGACTCCCGATGAATGCAGAAGACTCCTTGAAGCTCGCCCGCAGATTCATTGAACTGCCGCTGGAAAAGCGCCGGCTGTTCTTGAAGGCTCTGGACAAGGAAGGCGTCGACTTCTCTCTGCTGCCGATTCCTGCGGGGGTTGCGGTGCCTGATCGCCAGGCCCTGTCCTACGCGCAGCAGCGCATGTGGTTTCTCTGGCAACTGGACCCGCAGAGCGCGGCCTACAACCTGCCCAACGCGGTCCGCCTGAGCGGGTCTCTGGACCGGACAGTGCTGGCGCAGGCCTTCGATTGGCTGCTGGAGCGGCATGAGAGTCTGCGCACGGTCTTTGCCCTGGAGGACGATGAGCCTCGGCAGGTGATTCAGGAGGCGCGGGTCGACATCGATTATCGGGATCTCTGCGACCTCGGCCCGGCGCAGCGCGAAGCCCGGGTGCAGCAGTTGGCCGACGCCGAAGCGCGCCGGCCCTTCGATCTGCAACAGGGGCCTTTGCTACGGGTTTGCGTACTGGGCCTGGGCGAGCAGGAGCACGTGATGCTGTTGACCCTGCACCATATCGTCGCGGACGGCTGGTCGATGGGGGTCTTGATCGAGGAGTTCCTGCACGCCTACGACAGCCTGCTTCAGGGTGAGGCGCCAAGTGTTCCGGCGTTGCCGATCCAGTACCGCGACTACGCCCTGTGGCAGCGCAGCTGGCTGGAGGCGGGGGAGCAGGAGCGTCAATTGGACTACTGGCGGGCCAAGCTGGGTGACGAGCATCCGCCGCTGAAACTCCCCACCGACCATCCGCGGCCGACCCATTCCAGCCGCCAGGGGCGCCGCCTGGATTTCGCACTGGAGCAGCCTCTGGCCCAGCAACTGGGCGCCCTGGCGCGCCAGCAGGGGGTGACCCTGTTTGCCGTGCTGTTGGCTGGCTTCAAGCTGCTGCTGTCGCGCTACAGCGGCCAGCAGGACATCCGGGTCGGTGTGCCCATCGCCAACCGCACGCGCCAGGAAGCCGAGGGGTTGATCGGTTTCTTCGTCAACACTCAGGTATTGCGCACCGAGCTGAGCCCGCAATTAACGGTGCAGCAACTGCTGGCCGATATCCGTGAGACCACCCTGGGCGCCCAGGCCCATCAGGACCTGCCCTTCGAGCGCCTGGTGGAAGCTCTGCACCTGGAACGCAGCCTGAGCCACAGCCCGCTGTTCCAGGTGCTGTACAACCACCAGCCCCAGGTCACCGAACTGACCACCCTGCGCAGCCGCTCCGGGCTGGAAGTGCAGGCCTTGCCGCGCAACGAGCGCACGGTGCAGTTCGACTTGACCCTGGACACCTTCGAGCGCGGCGGTCAGTTGCAGGCCGCCTTCACTTATGACTGCCAACTGTTCGAGCCGCAGACCATCGAGCGCATGGCCGGCCACTGGCAGAACCTGCTGTGGGCGATGGTGCGCGAGCCGCAGTCGGCGCTTGCCGAACTGCCGCTGCTCAGTGCCCAGCAGCACCGGGGCATCCTGGCCCAGGGGGTTGGCGCAGAAGAGGTGTTCAGCGCCGAATCGGTGCTCGAACTCTTTGCCCGCCAGGTCGCCGCGCAGCCCGAAGCACCGGCCCTGGTATTCGCCGGGCAGTGCCTGAGCTACCGCGAGCTGGACCTGCGTGCCAGCCGTCTGGCCGCAGCGCTGGTGGCGCGTGGCGTGGGGCCGGAAGTGCCGGTGGGTATCGCTGTGGAGCGTTCCCTGGAGATGGTGCTGGGCCTGTTGGCGGTGCTCAAGGCCGGCGGTGCCTATGTGCCCCTGGACCCGCAATACCCCGAACAGCGCTTGAGCTACATGCTTGAAGACAGCGGCGTACGCCTGTTGCTGAGCGAGACGGCGGTGCAGCCGCGGCTGCCGGTGGCGGCCCGGGTCGAGGTGCTGTTGCTGGATCAGGCACAGGCCTGGGCGCCGGACAGTGACCCGCTGGCAGCCTTGCCCGGGATGGCTGCCGGGAACCTGGCCTATTCGATCTACACCTCCGGCTCCACCGGTGCCGCCAAAGGCGTGAGCATCACCCACGGAGCCCTGGCCAACTATGTGCAGGCGATCATCCAGCGCCTGCCGCTGGGGGCTGCGCGCACTATGGCCGTGGTCTCGACCATCGCCGCGGATCTTGGCCACACCACGCTGTTCGGCGCCCTGTGCTCCGGCAGTTGCCTGCACGTGATCGACCTGGATACCGGGTTGGACGCCGACGCCTTCGGCGCCTACCTGCACACCCACCAGATTGATGTATTGAAGATCGTCCCGTCGCATTTGCAGGCGCTGATGAGCGGCGAAGAGCCGGCCCGTTCCCTGCCGCGCCAGTGCCTGGTGCTGGGCGGCGAGGCCTGTCCGGCGGCGCTGGTCCGCAGGATCGCGACCCTGGCGCCAGAGTGCGCGGTGTTCAACCACTACGGCCCCACGGAAACCACGGTCGGCGCCCTGACCATGGCTGCCGCTGCGCTGGCGGACGAGCTGGCGGTGGTGCCCCTGGGCCAGCCTCTGGCCAACGTCCGCGCGCGGGTCCTGGATGCATCGCTGCAGCCGGTGGCGCCCGGCACCCCGGGCGAGCTGTACCTGGGTGGCGCCGGCCTGGCGCGGGGTTACCACCAGCGCGCGGCCTTGACCGCCGAGCGTTTCGTGCCGGACCCCTTCAGCGGCGATGGGCAGCGTCTGTACCGCACCGGTGACCTGGCGCGCTATCTGGAGGGTGGGGTTATCGACTACCTGGGGCGCATCGACCATCAGGTGAAGATCCGCGGCTACCGTATCGAACTGGGGGAAATCACCGCGGCCCTCAAGCAGTTGTCCCAGGTCGAAGACGCCGTGGCGCAGGTGGTCAGTGTGGCGGGCGAGTCGCAAGTGGTGGCCTATGTGGTACTGGCCAAGGCTCAAGAGCCGGAGGCGGCGTGGCAGGAGATTCGCCGGCAACTGGCGGTGGCCTTGCCCGACTACATGTTGCCGATGCATTTCCTGGCGTTGGACGGCATGCCTTTGACCCCCAACGGCAAGCTCGACCTGCGGGCCTTGCCGCCGTTGCAGCAGCAGGCGCCGGTGGAGGCCTTTGTGGCCCCGGTCAGCGAGCTGCAGCAGGGCATCGCGGCGATCTGGCAGGCGGTGCTCAAGGTCGAGCGGGTGGGCCTGGGTGACAACTTCTTCGCCCTGGGCGGTCATTCATTGCTGGCGACCCAGATCATGTCCCGGGTGCGACGCCTGCTGGCGGCGGACGTGCCGCTGCGGGTGCTATTCGAAACCTCGCGCTTGGACGAGTTCGTCGAACAGGTACAGGCCTGCGCGGGCGCCGCGGCACTGCCGCAGATCGAGGCGCTGGAGCGTGATGGGCCCTTGCCGGCTTCCCATGCCCAGCAGCGGCAGTGGCTGTTCTGGCAGATGCACCCGCAGAGCACCGCCTACCACACGCCGATCGTGGTCCGGTTGCAGGGGGGGCTGGACCAGGCTGCCTTGCAGCAGACCTTCGACGCCCTGACGCAGCGCCATGAAGCGTTCCGCACCACTTTCACCCAGCATCAGGACCGTCTGTGCCAGGTGGTGCATGCGCAAGGTGAGATCAGTGTGGCCTGGGAGCGGCTGGCGCCGGGCCTGCCCCGCGCGGCCGTCCAGGCCCGCGCTCTTGAGGAGACCCAGCAACTGTTCGACTTGGAGCACGGCCCCCTGTGCCGGGCCCGGGTGCTGCAGATCGCCGAGCAGGATTGCCTGCTGGTGGTGACCTTGCACCACATCATTTCCGATGGCGCTTCCATGAGTGTGCTGGCCCGGGAATTCGTCGCGCTGTACCGCGGCTTGATCCAGGGGCAGGCACCGCAGTTCGAGCCGTTGAGCGTGCAGTACGCCGACTACGCCAACTGGCATCGCAACTGGCTGGAGCAGGGCGAGCAACAGCGCCAGCTGGATTACTGGCGCCAGCAACTGGGGCTGGAGCATCCGGTGCTGGAGCTGCCTCTGGATCATCCACGCCAGGCCCTGGTCACCCACCGCCAGGAGCGCCTGGGCCTGCGCCTGCCGACGGACCTGGAACAGGGGTTGCGCCGGGTGGCGCGGGAACATGACATGACCCTGTTCCAGCTTTTCCTGGGATCGTTCGCGTTGTTGTTGCACCGTTACTCCGACCAGCCGGATATCCGCATCGGGGTGCCGGTGAGCAATCGTCGCCACCAGGAAATGGAAGGGGTGATGGGCTTCTTCGTCAACACCCTGGTGATGCGCATTGAGCTGGCGCCGAACCTGCCGGTGGGGCAGTTGCTGCGGCAGGTCAAGGCTACGGCCCTGGCCGCCCAGGCGCATCAGGACCTGCCGTTCGATCGTCTGGTGGATGCTCTCAAGCCTCAGCGTGCGTTGGACCAGAACCCGTTGTTCCAGGTGATGTACAACCACCTGAGCATTGCTGGGGAGAGCACCGACGGCGCCAGTCTGCCGGGCCTGCTGGCCGAGGAAATGGTCCTGCAGGGCGGGACCGCGCAATTTGACCTGACCCTGGAAACCCTGGAGACCGACGCCGGGATCAACGCTTCGTTCATCTATGCCGGCGAGTTGTTCGAGGTGGCCACCGTCGAACAGTTGGCCGACCACTGGCGCAACCTGCTGCAAGGCCTGCTTGAACCGCAGCGGGCCCTGGGCGAGCTGCCGATGCTGGGTCAGGACGAGCAGCGCCGCATTCGCCAGGATTGGGACCACACCGATGTGGTCTACCCGACCCACCGTTTTGTCCATCAGCTGTTTGCCGATCAGGCGGCCAAGGCCCCGGATGCGCCGGCGGTGTTCTTCGCCGAGCAGCGCCTGAGCTACCGCGAGCTGGATATTCAGGCCAACCAACTGGCGCACAAGCTGATCGAACTGGGAGTGGGCCCGGAGGTGCGGGTGGCCATCGCCATGCCGCGCTGCGCGGAAATCATGGTGGCCTTCCTTGCCGTGCTCAAGGCCGGTGGGGTTTATGTGCCGCTGGATATCGAGTACCCCCAGGACCGTCTTCGCTACATGATGCAGGACAGCGGCGCGTGGCTGCTGCTGACCCAGAGCCATCTGTTGGATCGCTTGCCGATTCCTGATGGCCTGCCGACCTTGTCGGTGGAGCGGGCCGCGGATTTTGCCGGCTATCCCGCCAGTGCCCCGCAGGTGGAGCTGGCCGAGGAAAACCTCGCCTATGTGATCTACACCTCCGGCTCCACCGGGCTGCCCAAAGGCGTGGCGGTGTCCCATGGCCCGCTGGCCATGCACAGCCTGGCCACCGGCGAGCGTTATGAAATGAGCCCGGCGGATTGTGAGCTGCATTTCATGTCCTTCGCCTTCGACGGCTCCCATGAAGGCTGGATGCACCCGCTGATCTACGGCGCCAGCGTGCTGATCCGCGACGATAGTTTGTGGTCGCCGGAATTCACCTACGAACAGATGCATCGCTACGGCGTCACCGTGGGCGTGTTCCCGCCGGTGTACCTGCAACAACTGGCGGTACACGCCGAGCGCGACGGCAATCCGCCGGCGGTGCGGGTCTACTGCTTCGGCGGCGATGCAGTGCCCCAGGCCAGTTACGATTTGGCGTGGCGGGTGCTGCGTCCGAAGTACATTTTCAACGGTTACGGCCCGACCGAAACTGTGGTTACGCCGTTGATCTGGAAGGCCAAGGCGGGCGATCCGTGCGATGCGGCCTATGCGCCTATCGGCAATATCGTCGGCAATCGCAGCGCCTATGTGGCCGATGCCAACCTCAACCTGTTACCGGTTGGCGTGGCCGGCGAGTTGTACCTGGGTGGCCTGGGCGTAGCCCGGGGCTATCTGGATCGTCCGGGCCTTACGGCGGAACGCTTTATCCCTGACCCCTACAGCACCACCGGTGCCCGGCTGTACCGCAGCGGTGACCTGACCCGCTATCGCACCGACGGTCTGGTGGAATACGTCGGGCGTGTCGACCATCAGGTGAAGGTGCGGGGTTTCCGTATCGAACTGGGCGAGATCGAAGCGCGCCTGTTGGAACAGGACCCGGTGCTGGAAGTGGCGGTGATCGCCCAGCCAGGGCCGAGTGGCCAGCAGCTGGTGGGCTACATCGTGCCGGTGGACGCCGAGGTGGCGTTGAGCAACGAGCGTCAGGCGCAGTTGCGCGAGAGCATCAAGGCGCGTCTGCGGGAGAGCCTGCCGGACTACATGGTGCCGACCTACCTACTGTTCCTCGAAGCACTGCCGCTGACGCCGAACGGCAAGCTGGACCGCAAGTCGCTGCCGAAAGTCGATGCGCAGTTGATGCAGCAGACCTACGTGGCGCCGCAGAACCCGCTGGAACAACAGATCGCGGCGATCTGGGCCGATGTGCTGAAACTTGAGCAGGTGGGCGTCACCGACAACTTCTTCGAGCTGGGGGGCGACTCGATCATCTCGATCCAGGTGGTCAGCCGTGCGCGGCAGGCCGGTATCCGCTTCACCCCCAAGGACCTGTTCCAGCACCAGACGGTGCAAGGGCTGGCCACGGTGGCGGAGCAGGGCGAGGGCGGGTTGCAGATCGACCAGGGTCCGGTGCGTGGCGAAATGGCGCTGCTGCCGATCCAGCAGTGGTTCTTCGACACCCCGGTACCGGAGCGTCATCACTGGAACCAGTCGGTGCTGCTCAAGCCGCTGAAGCCTCTGAGTGCCCAGGCACTGCAGCAGGGCTTGCAAGCCTTGCTCGAACACCACGACGGCCTGCGCCTGAAGTTTGTCGAAGAAGGCGCAGCCTGGGTCGCGACTTATGCTCCGCTGGGGCAGGTGACTGCGGCACCGTTGGCGGCGACGCAGGCCGATGCGCTGCTGTGGCTGGCGGACGACGCCAATGAAGAATCGCTGCAAGCCCTGTGTGATACCGCACAGCGCAGCCTCGATCTGCAACAGGGGCCTTTACTGCGTGCCGTGCTCTTCACGTTGCAGGACGGCACCCAGCGCCTACTGCTGGCCATCCATCACCTGGTGGTGGACGGGGTGTCCTGGCGGGTGCTGCTGGAGGACCTGCATCAGGCCCTGGTACAGCAGGCCGCCGGGCAAGCCATCAAACTGCCGGCCAAAACCAGCTCCTCTCAGGCCTGGGTCGGGCAATTGCAAGCCTATGCCAACAGCGCGGCGCTGCAGCAGGAGCTGGGTTACTGGCAGGCGCAACTGCAGGGCGTCGAGTCGGGCCTGCCTTGTGACCGGACAACGGATCAGGTCGTGATCAAGGACGCCCTGAGCGTCAGCACCGAACTGGACCCGAGCTATACCCAGCGTCTGTTGCAGGACGCGCCGGCAGCCTATCGCACCCAGATCAACGATCTGCTGCTCACTGCCCTGGCCCGGGTCATTACCCGCTGGACCGGCGACAGCAGCGCCCTGGTGCAACTGGAGGGCCACGGCCGCGAAGAGCTTTTCGACAGCATTGACCTGAGCCGCACTGTGGGCTGGTTCACCAGCATGTTCCCGGTGAAGCTGACACCGCAGCCGGCGCTGGCCGACTCGATCAAGCTCATCAAGGAACAGCTGCGGGCGGTGCCGAACAAGGGCATCGGCTTTGGTGCCCTGCGCCACCTGGGGGATGCTCAAGCACAGGCAGCCCTCGCGGCACTGGCGGTGCCGCGCATCACCTTCAACTACCTGGGCCAGTTCGATGGCAGCTTCGATGAGCCGGATGCCTGGTTTGCCCCCAGCGCCGAAGCCAAGGGTGCCGATCAAGGCGCCCAGGCTCCGCTGGGCAACTGGCTGAGCATCAATGGCCAGGTCTATGGCGGCCAATTGAAGCTGGGCTGGACCTTCAGCCAGGCGATGTTCGATACCACCACCATCCAGCGCTTGGCAGACGAGTATGCCCAGGAGCTCCAGGCCCTGATCGAGCATTGCAGCCAGCCCGAGCACCGTGGGGTGACCCCGTCGGACTTCCCGCTGGCGGGCCTGAACCAACAGCAACTGGACCAGTTGCCACTGGCCCTGGCTGAGGTCGAAGACCTTTATCCGCTGTCGCCGATGCAGCAAGGCATGCTGTTCCACACCCTCTACGAGCAGGGCGCGGGCGACTACATCAACCAACTGCGGGTGGATGTGGACGGGCTTGAGCCCGAGCGCTTCCGCCAGGCCTGGCAGGCGGCCATCGACGGCCATGACATCCTGCGCAGCGGCTTCCTCTGGCAGGGCGAGCTGCCGGCGCCGATCCAGGTGGTGCACAAGCGTATCCGCCTGGACTTTGTCGAGCATGACTGGCGGGCGAACGAGGCCGTGCCAGCCGCCCTGGATGGTTTGGCCGAGGAGGAGCGCCTGCGTGGTTTCGACCTGCTGGCCGCGCCACTGCTACGCCTGACTCTGGTGCGCACTGGCGAGCAGCGTTACCACCTGATCTACACCAACCACCACATCCTGATGGACGGCTGGAGCAACTCACGGCTGCTAGGGGAAGTGCTGCAGCGCTATGCGGGGCAGTTCGCGAGCCAGGCACCCGGGCGCTATCGCGACTACATCGCCTGGCTGCAACGCCAGGACGCCCAGCTCAGTGAGACCTTCTGGAAACAGCAACTGGCGGCCCTGGATGAGCCGACCCGTCTGGCCCAGGCCATCAGCCGCGGTGGCCAGGCTCCGGCCGGCAAGGGCTACGCCGCCCATCAGCAGCACCTGGATCTGCAACAGACGCAACGCTTGAGCGAGTTCGCCCGCCAGCAGAAGGTCACGGTCAATACCCTGGTGCAAGCCGCTTGGCTGTTGCTGCTGCAACGCTACACCGGGCAGGACAGCGTGGTGTTCGGTGCCACCGTGTCCGGGCGTCCGGCGGAGCTCAGGGGCGTGGAGCAGCAGATCGGCCTGTTCATCAACACTCTGCCGGTCGTGGCTGCGCCGCGTCCGGACATGCCTGTCAGTGACTGGTTGCAACTGGTGCAGGAACGCAATCTGGCCCTGCGTGACTTTGAACACACGCCGCTGTACGACGTGCAGCGCTGGGCCGGCCTGGGGGGCGAGGCGCTGTTCGACAACATCCTGGTGTTCGAGAACTACCCGGTGTCCGAGGCCCTGGCCCAAGGCGCCCCGGCACAGTTGCGCTTTGGCATGGCGGCCAACCATGAGCAGACCAACTACCCGCTGACCCTGTCGGTCTACTTGGGGCAGACTCTGGCGTTCGACTACAGCTATGCCCTGGAGCATTTCGCCCAGGCGAACATCCAGCAACTGGCGGGCTACCTGGAGCAGGTGCTCATGGCGCTGGTGGAGCAGCCGCAGTCGAGCATCGGCGAGTTGGCGCTGACTGGCGCTACCGAGCGCCGCTTGATCGAGGAACAACGCAGTCGTACTCCGGCGCGTGACCTGTCGCCGCTCTGTGTCCAGCAGTTGATCGAGACCCAGGCCGCGCGCACTCCGGATGCCGTGGCGCTGCTGTGCGCCGGTGAGCCACTGAGCTATGGCCAATTCAACCAGAGGGCCAACCAGTTGGCCCATAAGTTGATCGAGCAGGGCGTGGGCCCGGATGTGCGGGTGGGCATCGCCGTGGAGCGCGGGCTGGACATGATTGTCGGATTGCTGGCAGTGCTCAAGGCCGGCGGCGCCTACGTGCCGCTGGACCCCGAGTACCCCCAGGACCGGCTGCACTACATGATGCAGGACAGCGGCATCCAGCTGCTGCTGACCCAGACTCCACTGCTGGAGCGCCTGCGCGACGGCGTGGAGGTACCCCACCTGTGCCTGGATCAGCAGGGCCTGGACGGCTATGCCCGGAGCAACCCGCAACCGCGGGCGCAGGGTGCCAATCTGGCGTATGTGATGTACACCTCCGGCTCCACCGGACGGCCCAAGGGTGTAGATATCAGCCACAGCGCCTTGAGCCAGCACGCCCAGGTTTCCCGGGACTACTTCAACATGAGCGCGGCAGACCGTGGCCTGCAGTTCTCCACCTTCAACTTCGACGCCTTTGTCGAACAGCTGTACCCGGCGCTGATCTGTGGCGCCTCGGTGGTGATTCGCGGCAAGGAGCTGTGGGATAGCGAAACCTTCTACCGCGAGCTGATCGAGCAGGGCATCAGCATCGTCGACTTGAGCACCGCTTACTGGTTCATGCTGGGCAAGGATTTCGCCACCCGCGAACCCCGCGACTTCGGTCGCCTGCGCCAGCTCAACCTGGGGGGCGAAGCCATGCCGGCAGAAGGCGTGGCGGCGTGGAAGAAGGCCGGCCTGAAACACGCCTGCCTGCTCAACACCTACGGGCCGACCGAGGCCACGGTGAGCGTTACCGCCCATGACTGCAGTCGCTACCTGCAGGATGGGCAGGCGTTGCCGAGCCAGATGCCGCTGGGCAAGGGTTTGCCGGGCCGCTCCATCTACCTGCTGGACAACAGCGGCAACCTGACCCTCAGCGGCGCCACCGGCGAGCTGATGATCGGTGGCGAGTTGCTGGCCCGGGGTTATCACGACCGCCCAGGCCTGACCGCCGAGCGTTTCATTCCCGATCCGTTCAGCAGCGATGGTGGGCGCCTGTACCGCTCCGGTGACCTGGCCCGCTATGACGCCGAAGGCGTGATCGAGTACGCCGGGCGCATCGACCACCAGGTGAAGATCCGCGGTTTCCGTATCGAAATGGGTGAGATCGAAGCGCGGCTGCTGGAGCTACCGCTGGTGCGCGAGGCAGTGGTACTGGCCCAGGAGGCAGCCGGTGGTCCACAGCTGGTGGCCTACGTGGTGGCGGCCGCGGGCGTGGCGGTGGAGGGCCCGGAACAGCAGACGCAGTTGCGCGAGCAATTGAAAGCGGCCCTCAAGCAGGTGTTGCCGGACTACATGCTGCCGGCGCACCTGCTGTTCCTTGAGGCTCTGCCGTTGAGCCCCAACGGCAAGCTGGACCGCAAGGCTCTGCCCAAGGCCGACGCCAGCCTGTTGCAGCAGGCCTACATCGCTCCACAGAGCGAACTGGAACAGCAGGTCGCGGCGATCTGGGCCCAGGTGCTGGAGGTCGAGCAGGTGGGCATGAACGATAACTTCTTTGAACTAGGTGGGCATTCCTTGTTGGTAACCGCGATGGTCTCTCGAGTCCAGCTCAAGCTTGGACGCCAGGTCAGTGTGCAGATGGCGTTTGAATTTCCCTCCCTGGGGCTGTTCGTCAGCCAGTTGCAGAAGACGCCCGGCCAGGTGCAAGACGCCGACCTGAGTGCGCTGGAACTGTTGCTCGACGAAATGGAGGCTGTGTAATGGACAACACCACCGCGCTGAAAATTGTCAAAGGCTTCATCCTGCTGCCCCTGGAAAAACGCAAGGTCTACCTGCAGAAGATGCTCGAACAGGGCATCTCCCCGGCCAACCTGCCGATTCCCGAGGTACGCCTGAGCCAGGAGCACCTGCCGCTGTCCTATGCCCAGCAACGCCAGTGGTTCCTCTGGCAACTGGCGCCCGAGAGCACGGCCTATCACATTCCCAAAGCCCTGCGCCTGCGCGGGAAGCTGAACGTCGAGGCCTTGCAGCGCAGTTTTGACAGCCTGATCGCCCGCCATGAAAGCCTGCGCACGCATTTTGTCGAGGAGGCCGACACGGCGCTGCAGGTGGTCGCCCCCGAGGCGCGCCTGGAACTGGTGCGCCAGGCACTGCCGGCGCAGGCGAGCGAACAGCAGATCCAGGTGGCCGTGCAGGACTTCGTCCAGGCCCAGACCCGGCAGCTGTTCGATCTGCTGGCCGGGCCGTTGCTCAGGGTCGGCCTGTTGCAGGTGGCCGAGGATGACCATGTGCTGGTCCTGACCCAGCACCACATCGTCTCCGATGGCTGGTCGATGCAGGTCATGGTGGATGAACTGATCGCGCTCTACATCGGTTACTGCCAAGGGCAGACGGCGCCGTTGCCGGCGCTGCCGATCCAGTATGCCGACTACGCCCTCTGGCAGCGCCACTGGATGGAGGCCGGTGAAAAGGACCGGCAACTGGCCTACTGGACGGCGCAACTGGGCGGCGAGCAACCTTTGCTTGAACTGCCTCTGGACCGCCCGCGTCCCGCGGTGCAGAGCCATCGGGGCGGGCGCCTGGAGCTGACTCTGGAGCAGCCGTTGAGTGAAGCCCTGGGCAGCCTGGCCCAGCGGGAAGGGGTGACCCTGTTCATGCTGTTGCTGGCCTCTTTCCAGACCCTGCTGCACCGCTACAGCGGTCAGGCCGATATCCGCGTCGGTGTACCCATTGCCAACCGCAACCGGGTCGAGACCGAGCGCCTGATCGGCTTCTTCGTCAACACCCAGGTGCTCAAGGCCGAGATCGACGGGCAGATGTCCTTCAGCCAGCTGTTGCAGCAGGTGCGCCAGACCGCCCTGGCGGCGCAGGCGCACCAGGACCTGCCTTTCGAGCAACTGGTGGAGGCCTTGCAGCCGGAGCGCAGCCTGAGCCACAACCCGCTGTTCCAAGTGATGTTCAACCACCAGGTGGAAGCGGCGGTCGCAGGCAAACCCCTGAACCTGCCTGGCCTGAGCATCGAGGCTCTGGACTCCCAAGGGCAGTCGGCGCAGTTCGATCTGACCCTGGACACCGTGGAAACCCAGGGTCGGATCGCCGCGTCCCTGGTCTATGCCACCGATGTGTTCGACGCCGCCACCATCGAGCGCCTGGCCGCCCATTGGCGTCATTTGCTGCAAGGCGTTGCCCGCCAGCCGCAGCAGCGCATCGGCCTGTTGCCATTGCTGGGGGCCGACGAGCAGGCGCAGATCCTCGACCAGTGGAACCCGCAGCAGCAGGCATTCCCTTCCCGGGCCTGCGTCCATCAGCTCATCGAGGCTCAGGCCGCCAGGGCGCCCCAGGCCATTGCCCTGACCTTCGCCGGGCAGAGCCTGGACTACCGGCAGCTCAACGATCGGGCCAACCGCCTGGCGCACAAGCTCATCGAGCAGGGCGTGGGCCCCAATGTACTGGTGGGGCTGGCGGTGGAGCGCAGCCTGGAGATGGTCATTGGCCTGCTGGCGATCCTCAAGGCCGGCGGTGCCTATGTGCCGCTGGACCCGGCCTATCCCCAGGATCGCCTGCAGCACATGATGCAGGACAGCGCCATCGCGTTGCTGCTGACCCAGGGGCATCTGCTGCAGGGCTTGCCGGCGTTTGCCGGCAGTACCTGGTTGCTGGAGCAACCCCTGGACGGCTACCGGGTCGACAACCCCGAGGTCGGGGTAACACCCGAGGACTTGGCCTACGTTATCTATACCTCCGGCTCCACCGGCAAGCCCAAGGGCACCTTGCAGCCGCACCACAACGTCCTGCGCCTGTTCGCGGCCACCCAGGAGTGGTTTCAGTTCGGCCCCGAGGATGTCTGGAGCCTGTTCCACTCCTATGCGTTCGACTTCTCGGTGTGGGAGATTTTCGGGGCCCTGTTGTACGGCGGGCGGCTGCTGATCGTGCCCCAGGAGGTGGCGCGCTCGGCCCAGGACTTCTACCCGCTGCTCTGCGCCGAAGGCGTGACGGTGCTCAACCAGACGCCGTCGGCGTTCCGCCAGTTGATGCACGTGGCCTGCAGCGCCGAGCCTGTGCATCGGTTGCGCTACATCGTGTTCGGTGGCGAGGCTCTGGAGGTCAATACCCTGCAACCCTGGTTCCAGCGTTTCGGCGATCAGCGCCCGCAGTTGGTGAACATGTACGGCATCACCGAAACCACGGTACACGTGACCTATCGTCCCTTGTCCGTGGCGGATCTGAGCCTGACGGGGGCCAGCCCGATTGGCGAGCTGATTCCCGACATGTCCTGGTATTTGCTGGACGGCAACCTGCAACCGGTGCCCAAGGGCTGCATCGGTGAGCTGTATGTCGGGCGTGCCGGGCTGGCCTGGGGCTACCTGAACCGCGGCGACTTGAGTGCGGCGCGGTTTGTCCCGGACCCGTTCGGCGAGGCTGGTGGGCGTCTCTACCGCACCGGCGATCTGGCGCGTTATCAGGCCGACGGTTCGATCGGCTACATCGGCCGTATCGACCACCAGGTGAAGATCCGCGGTTTCCGTATCGAGCTGGGGGAGATCGAAGCGCGGCTGCTGGAATTGTCTGCGGTGCGTGAGGCGGTGGTGCTGGCCCCGGAAGGCCCCGACGGCCCGCAACTGGTGGCCTACGTGGTGCCCGCCGGCCTGGACTGGAACGGCCAGGACCCGCTTGCCGAGCAACTGCCACTGCGCGACGCCATCAAGGTCGGGCTGCGCGAGCACCTGCCGGGCTACATGGTTCCGGCCCATGTGCTGTTCCTCCAGGCGCTGCCCCTGACCGCCAACGGCAAGCTCAATCGCGCTGCCTTGCCGGCCATCGACGGCAGCCTGTTGCAGCAGGCCCACGTGGCCCCGCGCAGCGAGCGCGAACAGCAAGTGGCCGGGATCTGGGCCCAGGTGCTGAAACTGGAAAAGGTCGGCTTGACCGATAACTTCTTCGAGCTCGGCGGCCATTCGCTGCTGGCTACCCAGGTGATGTCGCGCATCCGCCAGGAGCTGGGCATCGAGGCGCCGCTCAAGCTGCTGTTCGAAGGCGAGTCGCTGGAAGATTTCGTCCGCCTGCTGGGGCCGGAAACCGCCCAGTCACTCCAGTCGATTCCCCTGGTGGACCGGCAGCAGCCGCTGGTGGTGTCCTATGCCCAGGAGCGCCAGTGGTTCCTCTGGCAGCTGGACCCCGACAGCAGCGCCTATCACATCCCCATGGCCCTGCGCCTGCGTGGCGCTCTGGATAGCCAGGCCCTGCAAAGCAGTTTCGATGCCTTGATCGCCCGCCATGAAAGCTTGCGCACGCACTTTGTCGAGAGCGCCGGGGGCCTGACCCAGGTGATCGCGGCCCAGGCCCGTTTGCCCATCAGCCAGCAGGACTTGTCCCTGTTGGTGGAGGCCGGCAATGCCGATGACTTGATCAAGCAGGTCATCGACACTCAGGTACGGCAGGCGTTCGACCTGCGCCAGGGGCCTTTGCTGCGGGCCACCCTGGTGCGCCTGGCGGCGGACGAGCATGTGCTGGTGCTGGTCCAGCATCACATCGTTTCCGATGGCTGGTCGATGCAGTTGATGGTGGAGGAACTGATCCGGCTCTACGGCGCCCATAGCCAGGGGCAGGAGGCCGAGTTGCCGGCGCTGGCGGTGCAGTACGCGGACTACGCTGCCTGGCAACGCCAGTGGATGGAAGCCGGTGAGCGCGAGCGGCAACTGGATTACTGGTTGCAGCAACTGGAAGGCGGCGCTCAGGTTCTGGATTTGCCTCTGGACCATCCGCGGCCGTTGCAGCAAAGCCACAAGGGCGCGCGCCATGGCATCAGCCTGGATGGCGCCTTACCGGGGGGGCTGAAACAGCTGGCCCAGCGCGAAGGGGTCACGCTGTTCATGCTGTTGCTGGCCTCGTTCCAGGTACTGCTGCACCGCTACAGCGGTCAGGCGGACATCCGCGTCGGGGTGCCGACCGCCAACCGCAATCGGGTGGAGACCGAGCGCCTGATCGGCTTCTTCGTCAATACCCAGGTGCTCAAGGCTGAAGTCGACGGGCAACTGAGCTTCAGCGACTTTCTAAGTCAGGTCAAAAGACGCGCGCTGGAGGCCCAGGAACATCAGGACCTGCCCTTCGAACAACTGGTGGAAGCCCTCAAGCCGGAGCGCAGCCTGAGCTACAGCCCGCTGTTCCAGGTGATGTTCAACCACCAGGCTGCCGCCCGCCAGGACGCTGCAACCCTGGAGATTCCAGGGTTGCAGGTGCAGATGCTCAGTGGCGAGGACAGCACGACCCAGTTCGATCTGAGCCTGGACACCTTCGAGTCCGGGGATCGCCTCTGGGCTTCCCTGACCTACGCCACCGACCTGTTCGAGGCATCAACCATCGAGCGTCTGGCCCAGTCCTGGGTGCAGTTGCTGCAGGGCATCGTCCAGCAGCCGCGCCAGCGTCTGGGGGATTTGCCGCTGCTGGGTGCTGCCGAGCAGAACCAGTTGCTGCACGAGTGGGTCCCGGCCACCGGTGAGTTTGCCGGCGAGCACTGCGTGCACCAGTTGGTACAAGCGCAAGTACAGAAAACCCCTAACGCCGAAGCCCTGCTATTTGCCGGTCAGCGCCTGAGCTACCGGCAGCTCAACGAGCGGGCCAACCGTCTGGCGCACAAGCTGATCGAGCTGGGTGTGGGGCCTGAAGTGCGGGTGGGCGTGGCCTTGCAGCGCACCCCGGAAATGGTCGTGGCGCTGTTGGCGGTGCTCAAGGCCGGTGGCGCCTATGTGCCCCTGGACCCGGATTATCCACAGGATCGTCTGGCCCACATGCTGCGCGACAGTCAGGCGCAGATTCTGTTGACCGAAAGCGCGTTGCTGGCACTGCTGCCGTCCGTGGAATCCCTGCAGACCCTGCAACTGGATGCCCAGCCGGGCTGGCTGGATGGGTACTCGACAGACGACCCCGCGCCACGAGCGACCCCGGACAATCTGGCCTATGTGATCTACACCTCCGGTTCCACCGGTCTGCCCAAGGGCGTGGCGATTGCCCATCGCAACGTGCTGGCGCTGATCCACTGGTCGAACCGGGTGTACAGCGCTGAAGACTTGCAAGGGGTGCTGGCCTCGACTTCGATCTGCTTCGACCTGTCGGTGTGGGAGCTGTTTGTCACCCTGTCCAGCGGCGGTTCCATCGTCCTGGCCCGCAATGCCCTGGAACTGCCGGAGCTGGCGGATCGCGACCGGGTGCGCTTGATCAACACCGTGCCGTCGGCAATTGCCGCGCTGCAACGCAGCGGGCAGATTCCGCCTAGCGTGCGAATCATCAACCTGGCGGGCGAACCACTGAAGCAGGCCTTGGTAGATAGCCTCTACCAACAGCCCGGGCTGGTGCATGTCTACGACCTGTACGGCCCTTCGGAAGACACCACCTACTCGACCTACACCCGGCGCGAGGCGGGGGGGCAGGCCAATATCGGCCGGGCCATCAGCAACACCCAGAGCTACATCCTCAGTCCGGACCTGCAACCGGTGCCGGTGGGCAGTGCCGGCGAGCTGTATCTGGCCGGCGCCGGGGTGACCCGAGGCTACCTGGCGCGTCCAGGGCTGACCGCCGAAAAGTTCGTGCCCAACCCGTTCTCCAGCGACGGGGGCCGGGTGTACCGCACTGGCGACCTGACCCGTTACCGCGCCGACGGGGTGATCGAGTACATCGGCCGTATCGACCATCAGGTGAAGATCCGTGGTTTCCGTATCGAGCTGGGGGAAATCGAAGCGCGGCTGGTGCAGCAGGCGGCGGTGCGTGAAGCCTTTGTCCTGGCCCATGACGGCGAGAACGGCCAGCAACTGGTGGCCTATATCGTGCCGAGCGACGCCGCAATGGCGGTGGCAGGGGACGCTCAGGCGGCCCTGCGCGAAAGCATCAAGACGGCGCTGAAAGAGCATGTGCCGGACTACATGGTGCCGGCCTACCTGCTGTTCCTGGAGGCGCTGCCCCTGACCCCGAATGGCAAGCTCGATCGCAAGGCCCTGCCCAAGGTCGACGCCCAGCAGATGCAGCAGGTCTACGTGGCGCCGCAGAGCGAACTGGAGCAACAGATCGCGGCGATCTGGGCCGATGTGCTGAAGCTGGATCGGGTGGGCATGAGCGACAACTTCTTCGAGCTGGGCGGCCACTCCCTGTTGGTGGCTCAGGTGGTGACTCGGGTCAAGCAGCAGTTTGGCGTGGATATGCCCATCAAGTCGCTGTTCGGCGCGGAGAGCCTCGCAGCCTTTGTCGAGAAGGTTCAGGCCCTGCGGCAGACAACTTCTTCACTGCAGGATGAATTGGCTAAATCTTTGGAGGCCCTCAAACGTTTATCTCCCGATGATCTTGAAAAAATAATTTCTTAGGCGAGGTAGTACATGCAAGCTTTAATCGACTCGGTAGGCACGCTTTCTTCCAAGGAAAGAAGAGCCCTGGCGATTTTGCTTAAAGAAAAGGGCATCAACCTCTTTGGTATCGCTCCTATCTGCAGCCGCGGCGCCGACGAGGCGCCGGTTCTCTCCTATACCCAGGAAAGCCAATGGTTCCTTTGGCAACTGGAGCCCGACAGCACCGCCTACCACATCACCACGGCGCTGCGCTTGACCGGAGAACTGGACCTCGACGCGCTGCGCCATGCATTCGATACCCTGATTGCCCGGCATGAAACCCTGCGCACTACCTTTTCCGAAGACGATGGCACTGCGGTACAGGTGGTCCATCCACCGGCACCGCTGGACATCGAGGTCATCGAACTGCACGCCGGCGGCCTGTCCTATGAGGCCCAGGTCCATGCCCTGACCGACAGCAAGAGCCAGCCGCCCTTCGATCTGCGCAATGGCCCGCTGTTGCGGGCCAAGTTGCTGCGGGTGGCGGCAGACGAGCATGTGCTGGTCCTGACCCAGCACCACATCGTTTCCGATGGCTGGTCGATGGGGGTGATGGTCGACGAGCTGATCCAGCTCTATGCCGGCTACCGCCTGGGACGCACGATCAACCTGCCGGACTTGCCGATTCAATACGCCGACTATGCCAACTGGCAGCGCCAGTGGATGGATGCCGGCGAGCGTGAGCGGCAACTGGGCTACTGGCTGGAGCAACTGGCTGGGGAGCAACCCTTGCTGATGCTGCCGCTGGACCACTCGCGCCCGCCGATCCAGAGCTATCGTGGGGCGCTGTTGGATATTCCCTTGCCGGAAGAGCTGCGCCTGGGCCTCAAACAACTGGCACAGCGTGAAGGGGCGACCCTGTTCATGTTGCTGCTGGCCTCGTTCCAGGTGCTGTTGCACCGTTACAGCGGCCAGGCGGACATCCGCGTCGGCGTGCCGACCGCCAACCGCAACCGGGTGGAGACCGAGCGCCTGATCGGCTTCTTCGTCAATACCCAGGTGTTCAAGGCCGAGGTCGACGGGCAGCTGGGCTTCAATGATTTCCTGCAGCAGGTCAAGCAGACCGCGCTGATGGCTCAGTCCCATCAGGACTTGCCTTTCGAACAGTTGGTGGAAGCCCTGCGCCCCGAGCGCAGCCTGAGCCACAGCCCGCTGTTCCAGGCGATGTTCAACCACCAGACCGCGGTCAAGAAAGGTGGGCAGAGCCAGCGTTTGGACGACCTGAGCATCGAGACCTTGAGCTGGCAGGGGCGTGCCGCGCAGTTCGACCTGACCCTGGACACCTTCGAATCCGAGGATGGCCTCTGGGCCTCCCTGACCTACGCCACCGACCTGTTCGAGGCGTCCACCATCGAGCGTCTGGCCCAGTCCTGGGTGCAGTTGCTGCAGGGCATCGTCCAGCAGCCGCGCCAGCGCCTGGGAGACCTGCCGCTGCTGGGCGCTGCCGAGCAGCACCAGTTGCTGCACGAGTGGGCCCCGGCCACCGGTGAGTTCCCCAGCGATGGTTGCGTGCAGCAGTTGGTGGAAGCACAAGCACTGAAAACCCCGGAGGCCGAAGCCCTGCTGTTTGCCGGCCAGCGCCTGAGCTACGGAGAGCTCAATGCCCGAGCCAACCGCCTGGCGCACAAGCTGATCGAGCTGGGCGTGGGGCCTGAAGTGCGGGTCGGCGTGGCCTTGCAGCGCACCCCGGAAATGGTCGTGGCGCTGCTGGCGGTGCTCAAGGCCGGCGGCGCCTATGTGCCCTTGGACCCGGATTATCCCCAGGACCGTCTAGCCCACATGCTGCGCGACAGTCAGGCGCAGATCCTGCTGACCGAAAGCGCCTTGCTGTCGCTGCTGCCGTCCGTGGAATCCCTGCAGACCCTGCAACTGGATGCCCAGCCGGGCTGGCTGGATGGCTACTCGACAGACGACCCGGCGCCACGCGCGACCCCGGACAATCTGGCCTATGTGATCTACACCTCCGGTTCCACCGGCCTGCCCAAGGGCGTGGCGATTGCCCATCGCAACGTGCTGGCATTGATCGATTGGTCGAGCCGGGTGTACAGCACTGAAGACCTGCAAGGGGTGCTGGCCTCCACCTCGATCTGCTTCGACCTGTCGGTGTGGGAGCTGTTCGTCACCTTGTCCAGCGGCGGTTCCATCGTCCTGGCCCGCAACGCCCTGGAGCTGCCGGAGCTGGCAGACCGCGACCGGGTGCGCTTGATCAACACCGTGCCCTCGGCGATTGCCGCGCTGCAGCGCAGCGGGCAGATTCCGCCCAGCGTACGGATCATCAACCTGGCGGGGGAGCCGCTGAAACAGGCCCTGGTGGACAGCCTCTACCAACAGCCGGGGCTGGTGCATGTCTACGACCTGTACGGCCCATCGGAAGACACCACCTACTCGACCTACACCCGGCGCGAGGCCGGCGGTCAGGCGAATATCGGCCGGGCCATCAGCAATACCCAGAGCTACATCCTCAGCCCGGACCTGCAACCGGTACCGCTGGGCAGTGCCGGTGAGCTGTACCTGGCCGGTGCCGGGGTCACCCGTGGCTACCTGGCACGCCCGGCGTTGACCGCCGAGAAGTTCGTGCCCAATCCGTTCTCCAGCGACGGTGGCCGGGTGTATCGCACCGGCGACCTGACCCGTTACCGCGCCGATGGGGTGATCGAATACATCGGTCGCATCGACCATCAGGTGAAGATCCGCGGCTTCCGTATCGAGCTGGGGGAAATCGAAGCGCGGCTGGTGCAGCAAGCAGCCGTGCGCGAGGCTTTCGTCCTGGCCCACGAGGGTGACAACGGCCAGCAACTGGTGGCCTACATTGTGCCGAGCGACGCGGCAATGGCCGTCGCCGGGGATGCCCAGGCCACCCTGCGCGAGAACATCAAGAGTGCACTCAAGGAACATGTGCCGGACTACATGGTGCCGGCGTACTTGCTATTCCTCGAAGCATTGCCCCTGACCCCCAACGGCAAGCTCGACCGCAAGGCCCTGCCCAAGGTCGATGCCCAGCAGATGCAGCAGGTCTATGTGGCGCCGCAGAGCGAGCTGGAACAGCAGATCGCGGCGATCTGGGCCGATGTGCTGAAGCTCGAACAGGTCGGTGCCACCGACAACTTCTTCGAACTGGGCGGTGATTCGATCATCTCGATCCAGGTGGTCAGCCGCGCGCGGCAGGCCGGTATCCGCTTCACCCCGCGGGATCTGTTCCAGTACCAGACGGTACAGGGGCTGGCGGCAGTGGCCGAGCAGGGTGAAGGCGGGGTGCAGATCGACCAGGGCCCGGTGCATGGCGCGACTGCGCTGCTGCCGGTGCAGCAGTGGTTCTTCGAGCTGCCCATGAGCGAGCGTCATCACTGGAACCAGTCAGTGCTGCTCAAACCGTCCCAGCCGCTGTGTGCCGAAGTGGTAGAGAGCGCCTTGCAGGCGCTGCGGGTGCAGCATGACGCCTTGCGGTTGCAGTTCCGCCAGGAGGCTGATGGCTGGTCGGCGCGTTTTGCCGATGCCAGCCAGCGGCCGGAGCTGCTCTGGCGGGTTGCGGTGGATAGCGCCCAGGCCATGGAGCAGTCGGCGATCGAGGCGCAGCGCAGCCTGAACCTGCAGGACGGGCCGCTGCTGCGGGCCGTGCTGTTCAGCCTGGAGGACGGCAGCCAGCGTCTGTTGCTGGTGATCCACCACCTGGTGGTGGACGGCGTGTCCTGGCGGATCCTGCTGGAGGATCTGCAACTGGCCCACACTCAACTCAGCGCCGGCCAGCCCCTGGCGTTGCCGGCCAAGACCAGCTCGACCCAGGCCTGGGCCGAGCAGATGCAGACCTATGCCCAAGGTGCAGCGCTGCAGGAAGAACTCAAGTACTGGCAGGCCCAGTTGCAGGGCGTCGAGTCGAACCTGCCGCAGGATCGCCCGGTCACCGAGTTGCAGAACCAGCACGCCAGCAACCTGAGCTCACGCCTGGACAAGGCCCATACCCAGCGCCTGCTGCAGGACGCCCCGGCGGCCTACCGCACCCAGATCAACGATTTGCTGCTCACCGCCCTGGCCCGGGTCATCACCCGCTGGACCGGCGAAGCCAGTGCCCTGGTGCAACTGGAAGGCCACGGCCGCGAAGACCTGTTCGACAGCATCGACCTGACCCGCACCGTGGGTTGGTTCACCAGCATGTTCCCGGTGAAGCTCACGCCCCAGGCGTCCCTGGCCGACTCGATCAAGTTCATCAAGGAACAACTGCGGGCGGTGCCGAACAAGGGCATCGGCTTTGGCGCCCTGCGTTACCTGGGGGATGCTCAGGCGCAGCAGGCCCTGGCAGCCCTGGCCGTGCCGCGTATTACCTTCAACTACCTGGGCCAGTTCGACGGCAGTTTCGACGAGCAGGATTCCCTGTTCAAACCCAGCGGTGAAGCCAAGGGCGACGACCAGAGCCCACTGGCCCCGCTGAGCAACTGGCTGAGCCTGGATGGCCAGGTCTATGGCGGCGAGTTGAGCCTGAACTGGACCTTCAGCCAGCAGATGTTCGATACCGCCACCGTGCAGCGGCTGGCCGACGACTATGCCGAGGAGCTCAAGGCGCTGGTGGCGCATTGCTGCACACCGGAGCAGGCGGGCGCGACCCCGTCGGACTTCCCGCTGGCGGGCCTGAACCAGCAGCAACTGGATCGCCTGCCGGTGTCGATGGCCGGTGTCGAAGACCTCTACCCCCTGTCGCCGATGCAACAGGGCATGCTGTTCCATACCCTCTACGAACAGGCGGCGGGCGACTACATCAACCAGCTGCGGGTAGACGTGGATGGCCTCGATCCGCTGCGCTTCCAGCAGGCCTGGCAGGCGGCCCTCGATCGGCATGACATCCTGCGCACCGGCTTTATCTGGCAGGGCGAGGTGTCGACGCCGCTGCAAGTGGTGCACAAGCACATTGCCCTGGACTGCACCGAACATGACTGGCGCGGCCAGCCGCAGCAGCAGGAAGCCCTGGATACCCTGGCCACCGCCGAGCGCCAGCGTGGCTTCGAGCTGGATGCCGTGCCCTTGTTGCGCCTGACCCTGGTGCGTATCGACGAGCAGCGCTACCACCTGATCTACACCAACCATCACATCCTGATGGACGGCTGGAGCAACTCGCAGTTGCTTGGCGAAGTGCTGCAACGTTATGCCGGTCAGTTGCCCAGCCACGCTCCGGGCCGCTACCGGGACTACATCGCCTGGCTGCAACGCCAGGATGCCCAGGCCTGTGAAAAGTTCTGGAAAGAACAACTGCAGACGCTGGATGAACCGACCCGCCTGACCCAGGCGCTGTCCCGGGTCGCGGACATTGCGGCCGGCACCGGCCACGGCAAGCACCATCGCGAGCTGGACCTGGCACAGACGGCTCGGCTTGGCGAATTTGCCCGGCAGCAGAAGGTCACGGTCAACACCCTGGTGCAGGCGGCGTGGCTGCTGTTGCTGCAGCGTTGCACCGGGCAGGACAGCGTGGTGTTCGGCGCCACGGTAGCGGGGCGCCCGGCGGAGCTCAAAGGCATCGAGCAGCAGGTGGGCCTGTTCATCAACACCTTGCCAGTGGTGGCCACGCCGCGCCCGGACATGACCGTGAGCCAATGGCTGCAAACGGTGCAGAGTCGCAACCTGGCGCTGCGCGACTACGAATACACGCCGCTGTACGAAGTGCAGCGCTGGGCCGGGCTGGGTGGGGATGCGCTGTTCGACAGCATCCTGGTGTTCGAGAACTACCCGGTGTCCGAGGCCCTGGAAAAAGGCGCTCCGGCGCAACTGCGCTTTGGCGCGGTGGGCAACCACGAGCAGACCAACTACCCACTGACCGTCGCGGTGAACCTGGGGGCGAGCCTGTCGTTCGAGTTCATCTATGCCCGTGAATCTTTCTCCGAACCTTCAATGGTGCAGTTGGGCGGGCACTTGCAGGGCCTGTTGCTGAGCCTGATGGAGCATCCACAGACTGGGCTGGGTGAGTTGCCATTGCTGACGCAGGACGAGCAGCGCCGCATTCGCCAGGATTGGGACCACACCGATGTGGTCTACCCGACCCACCGTTTTGTCCATCAGCTGTTTGCCGATCAGGCGGCCAAGGCCCCGGACGCGCCGGCGGTGTTCTTCGCCGAGCAGCGCCTGAGCTATCGCGAGCTGGATATTCAGGCCAACCAGCTGGCGCACAAGCTGATCGAACTGGGGGTGGGCCCGGAGGTGCGGGTGGCCATCGCCATGCCGCGCTGCGCGGAAATCATGGTGGCCTTCCTTGCCGTGCTCAAGGCCGGTGGGGTTTATGTGCCGCTGGATATCGAGTACCCCCAGGACCGTCTTCGCTACATGATGCAGGACAGCGGCGCGTGGCTGCTGCTGACCCAGAGCCATCTGTTGGATCGCTTGCCGATTCCTGATGGCCTGCCGACCTTGTCGGTGGAGCGGGCCGCGGATTTTGCCGGCTATCCCGCCAGTGCCCCGCAGGTGGAGCTGGCCGAGGAAAACCTCGCCTATGTGATCTACACCTCCGGCTCCACCGGGCTGCCCAAAGGCGTGGCGGTGTCCCATGGCCCGCTGGCCATGCACAGCCTGGCCACCGGCGAGCGTTATGAAATGAGCCCGGCGGATTGTGAGCTGCATTTCATGTCCTTCGCCTTCGACGGCTCCCATGAAGGCTGGATGCACCCGCTGATCTACGGCGCCAGCGTGCTGATCCGCGACGATAGTTTGTGGTCGCCGGAATTCACCTACGAACAGATGCATCGCTACGGCGTCACCGTGGGCGTGTTCCCGCCGGTGTACCTGCAACAACTGGCGGTACACGCCGAGCGCGACGGCAATCCGCCGGCGGTGCGGGTCTACTGCTTCGGCGGCGATGCAGTGCCCCAGGCCAGTTACGATTTGGCGTGGCGGGTGCTGCGTCCGAAGTACATTTTCAACGGTTACGGCCCGACCGAAACTGTGGTTACGCCGTTGATCTGGAAGGCCAAGGCGGGCGATCCGTGCGATGCGGCCTATGCGCCTATCGGCAATATCGTCGGCAATCGCAGCGCCTATGTGGCCGATGCCAACCTCAACCTGTTACCGGTTGGCGTGGCCGGCGAGTTGTACCTGGGTGGCCTGGGCGTAGCCCGGGGCTATCTGGATCGTCCGGGCCTTACGGCGGAACGCTTTATCCCTGACCCCTACAGCACCACCGGTGCCCGGCTGTACCGCAGCGGTGACCTGACCCGCTATCGCACCGACGGTCTGGTGGAATACGTCGGGCGTGTCGACCATCAGGTGAAGGTGCGGGGTTTCCGTATCGAACTGGGCGAGATCGAAGCGCGCCTGTTGGAACAGGACCCGGTGCTGGAAGTGGCGGTGATCGCCCAGCCAGGGCCGAGTGGCCAGCAGCTGGTGGGCTACATCGTGCCGGTGGACGCCGAGGTGGCGTTGAGCAACGAGCGTCAGGCGCAGTTGCGCGAGAGCATCAAGGCGCGTCTGCGGGAGAGCCTGCCGGACTACATGGTGCCGACCTACCTACTGTTCCTCGAAGCACTGCCGCTGACGCCGAACGGCAAGCTGGACCGCAAGTCGCTGCCGAAAGTCGATGCGCAGTTGATGCAGCAGACCTACGTGGCGCCGCAGAACCCGCTGGAACAACAGATCGCGGCGATCTGGGCCGATGTGCTGAAACTTGAGCAGGTGGGCGTCACCGACAACTTCTTCGAGCTGGGGGGCGACTCGATCATCTCGATCCAGGTGGTCAGCCGTGCGCGGCAGGCCGGTATCCGCTTCACCCCCAAGGACCTGTTCCAGCACCAGACGGTGCAAGGGCTGGCCACGGTGGCGGAGCAGGGCGAGGGCGGGTTGCAGATCGACCAGGGTCCGGTGCGTGGCGAAATGGCGCTGCTGCCGATCCAGCAGTGGTTCTTCGACACCCCGGTGCCGGAGCGTCATCACTGGAACCAGTCGGTGCTGCTCAAGCCGCTACAGGCGCTGCAAGCCCAGACCCTGGAAAGCGCATTACAGGCCCTGACGGTGCAGCACGATGCCCTGCGCCTGCGTTTTACCGAACATCAGGGCATGTGGAGCGCAGCCTTTGCCGACGCCGATGAGTCGGTGCAACTGCTGTGGCAGGCCAATGTGGTCGACGCCCAGGCGTTGCAGCAGTTTGCCGAGCAGGCCCAGCGCAGTCTCGACCTGCAGGCCGGCCCGTTGTTGCGTGGCGTGCTGTTCACCCTGGCCGATCAGAGCCAGCGCCTGTTGCTGATCGTCCATCACCTGGTGGTGGATGGGGTGTCCTGGCGGATTCTCCTGGAGGATCTGCAAGCCCTGTTGGGCAATCAGACGCTGCCGACCAAGTCCAGCTCGACCCAGGCCTGGGCCGGGCAATTGCAAGCCTATGCCAGCAGTGCTGCGCTGCAGCAGGAGCTGGCTTACTGGCAGGCGCAACTGCAGGGTGTCGAGCCGAACCTGCCCTGTGACCATGGCCACGACGGTTTGCAGAACCAGTACGCGAGCAGTGTCGAAACCCGGCTGAGCAAGGGTGATACCCAGCGCCTGTTGCAGGACGCGCCGGCAGCCTATCGCACCCAGATCAACGATCTGCTGCTCACCGCTCTGGCCCGGGTCATTACCCGCTGGACCGGCGACAGCAGCGCCCTGGTGCAACTGGAAGGCCACGGCCGCGAAGAGCTGTTCGACAGCATCGACCTGAGCCGCACCGTGGGCTGGTTCACCAGCGTGTTCCCGGTGAAGCTGACGCCGCAGCCGGCGCTGGCCGACTCGATCAAGCTCATCAAGGAACAGCTGCGGGCGGTGCCGAACAAGGGCATCGGCTTCGGTGCCTTGCGCTACCTGGGGGATGCGCAAGCACAGACAGCCCTCGCCGCACTGGCGGTGCCGCGCATCACCTTCAACTACCTGGGCCAGTTCGACGGCAGTTTCGATGAGCAGCAGGCATGGTTTGCCCCGGCCAATGAGGCCAAGGGCGACGACCAGAGCCTGCAAGCCCCCCTGGGCAACTGGCTGACCCTCAACGGTCAGGTCTATGGCGGTGAGCTGAGCCTAGGCTGGAACTTCAGCCAGGCGATGTTCGATACCACCACCATCCAGCGCCTGGCAGACGAGTATGCCCAGGAGCTCCAGGCCCTGATCGAGCATTGCAGCCAGCCCGAGCACCGTGGCGCGACGCCGTCGGACTTCCCGCTGGCCGGCTTGAACCAGCAGCAGCTGGACCGCTTGCCGCTGGCCCTGGCCAAGGTCGAAGACCTTTATCCGCTGTCGCCGATGCAGCAAGGCATGCTGTTCCACACTCTGTATCAAGAGGAGGGCGGCGACTACATCAACCAGTTGCGGGTGGACGTGGACGGGCTCGATCCCGAGCGCTTCCGCCAGGCCTGGCAGGCAACCATCGAGCGCCATGACATCCTGCGTAGCGGTTTCCTCTGGCAGGGCGAGCTGCCGGCGCCGATCCAGGTGGTGTACAAGCAGGTCAGCCTGGAGTGTGCCGAACACGATTGGCGCTCGGCGCAGCAGACCCCGCAAGCCCTGGACGCCCTGGCGGCGACCGAACGTCAACGGGGCTTCGATCTGGCCGTTGCACCTCTGTTGCGCCTGACTCTGGTGCGTACTGGTGAACAGCGCTACCACCTGATCTACACCAACCACCACATCCTGATGGATGGCTGGAGCAACTCGCAGTTGCTCGGTGAAGTACTGCAACGTTATGCCGGTCAATTGCCGCAGCACTTGACCGGGCGCTACCGCGACTACATCGCCTGGCTGCAACGCCAGGACGCAACCCTCAGTGAGCATTTCTGGAAACAGCAACTGCAGGGGCTGGATGAGCCGACCCGTCTGGCCCAGGCCATTGCTACCGGTGCACGTGCGCCGCTGGAGGAGGGGCATGGTAGCCATGGCTGCACCCTCGACGAGGTCCAGACCCGCAGCCTGGGCGAGTTTGCCCGCCAGCAGAAAGTCACGGTCAACACCCTGGTGCAGGCCGCCTGGCTGTTGCTGCTGCAACGCTGCACCGGGCAAGACACGGTGGTGTTCGGCGCCACGGTGTCCGGCCGGCCGGCGGAACTCAAGGGCGTGGAGCAGCAGATCGGCCTGTTCATCAACACCTTGCCGGTGGTGGCCGCGCCACGTCCGCAGTTGTCGGTCAGCGACTGGTTGCAGGCTGTGCAGGAACGCAACCTGGCCCTGCGTGACTTTGAACACACGCCGCTGTACGACGTGCAGCGCTGGGCCGGCCTGGGGGGCGAGGCCCTGTTCGACAACATCCTGGTGTTCGAGAACTACCCGGTGTCCGAAGCCCTGGAGAAAGGTTCGCCGGCACAGTTGCAATTTGGCGCGGTAGGCAATCATGAGCAGACCAACTATCCGCTGACGTTGTCGGTGTTCGTCGCTGAACGCTTGTCGTTCGACTACAGCTATTCGTGCCAGCACTTCAGTGGCGCAGTGATCCGGCAACTGGCCGAGGGTCTGCAGCACCTGCTGCTGGCCATGATCGGCAACCCCGGGCAGTGCCTGGGGGATCTTTCGCTGCTCAGCGACGGGCAACGGGCAGCCGTTGAACAAGAGTCCCGCCGGGCGGCCGGGCAAGTGGGCCGAGACCTGAATATCCACCAGTTGATCGAAGCCCAGGCCGCGCGCACTCCGGATGCCGTGGCGCTGCTGTGCGCCGGTGAGCAACTGAGCTATGGCCAGTTCAACCAGCGGGCCAACCAGTTGGCCCATAAGCTGATCGAGCAGGGCGTGGGCCCGGATGTGCGGGTGGGTATTGCCGTGGAGCGCGGGCTGGACATGATTGTCGGCTTGCTGGCGGTGCTCAAGGCTGGCGGCGCCTATGTGCCGCTGGACCCTGAGTACCCCCAGGAGCGCCTGCACTACATGATGCAGGACAGCGGCATCCAGTTGCTGCTGACCCAGTCGCCGCTGCTGGAGCGTTTGCAGGATGGCCTCGTGGTGCCGTACCTGTGCCTGGACCAGGCTCCCGTCTGGCTGGCCGGTATGGCGCAGGGCAACCCGCCAGAGCGCAGCAGTGCAGAAAACCTGGCCTACGTGATGTACACCTCCGGCTCCACCGGCCGGCCCAAGGGCGTAGGCATCACCCACAACGCCCTGAGCCAGCATGCACGGGCCACCGCCAGCTATTTCAACATGACGGCTACGGACCGTGGCTTGCAGTTCTCCACCTTCAACTTTGATGCCTTTGTCGAACAGCTGTACCCGGCGCTGATCCGTGGTGCTTCGGTGGTGATCCGCGGCAAGGAGCTGTGGGACAGCGAAACCTTCTACCGCGAGCTGATCGAACAAGGCATCAGCATCGTCGACTTGAGCACCGCCTACTGGTTCATGCTGGGCAAGGACTTCGCCGCCAAGGGGCCGCGGGACTTTGGCCGCCTGCGTCAGCTCAACCTGGGGGGCGAGGCCATGCCGGCGGAAGGTGTGGCCGCCTGGAAACAGGCTGGCCTGAAACACGCCTGCCTGCTCAACACCTACGGGCCGACCGAGGCCACCGTGAGTGCCACGGCCCATGACTGCGGTGCCTACCTGAAGGGGACCGAGCCGCTGCCGGCGGTGATTCCACTGGGCAAGGCCCTGCCGGGCCGCTCCATCTATTTGCTGGACAACAGCGGCAACCTGCCGCTCAACGGTGTGATTGGCGAGCTGATGATCGGTGGCGACCTGCTGGCCCGGGGTTACCACGACCGCCCAGGCCTGACTGCCGAGCGATTCATTCCCGATCCGTTCAGCAGCGATGGCGGTCGCTTGTATCGCTCCGGTGACCTGGCCCGCTATGACGCCGAAGGTGTGATCGAGTACGCCGGGCGCATCGACCACCAGGTGAAGATCCGCGGTTTCCGTATCGAAATGGGTGAGATCGAAGCGCGGCTGCTGGAGCTGACGCAAGTACGCGAGGCGATTGTGCTGGCCCAGGACGGCGCGAGCGGGCCGCAGCTGGTGGCTTATGTGGTGCCAGCCGCGCAGGTGGCGGCCGATACGCCAGAGGCCCAGGCGCAATTGCGCGAGCAATTGAAAGCGGCCCTCAAGGAGGTGCTGCCGGACTACATGCTGCCGGCGCACCTGCTGTTCCTCGAAGCGTTGCCGCTGAGCCCCAATGGCAAGCTGGACCGCAAAGCCCTGCCCAAGGCCGACGCCAGCCAGTTGCAGCAGGCCTACAACGTTCCACAGAGCGAACTGGAACAGCAGGTCGCCGCCCTCTGGAGCCAGGTGCTGGGCGTAGATCAGGTGGGCCTGGACGACAACTTCTTCGAGCTGGGTGGGCACTCCCTGGATGCATTGCGCCTGATCGGCGCCATCAACCAGACACTGGCTGTGCAACTGAGCATCAATGCCCTGTTCACGGCGCCGACCGTGGGGCAACTGGCTGGCGTGATCGCAGCCGGTCAGGCCGACAGTGCACAGAACGTCATCGCCCTGGGCGGCTCCGGCCAGCCGCTGTTCTGCTTCCACCCGGCGGGGGGCAGCGTGTATGGCTACCTGCCGTTGGCGGCGCAGTTGCGCGACCGTTGTGCGGTGTATGGCGTGCTGCACCAGGCCTATCTGCAAGCCGACTGGAGCGAGGTTTCATGGCTGGCGATGATCGAGCGCTATGTCGCCAGCATCCGTCAGGTACAGCCGAGCGGTCCCTACTATCTGGCGGGCTGGTCCCTGGGCGGGTCCATTGCCATGGACGTGGCCAGCGAACTGGAGGCGGCAGGAGAGACGGTACGCTTCCTCGGCCTGCTCGACCCGACGCCGCCCCAGGGCACCGGGGATGACCTGGTTCAAAGGCAGGAGGCGCCGGTCACCGTGACAGCCGAGTCCGAGTGGCGGGCGATCATCGACAAGCTCTGCCAGCAGTTCCCGGGCAGTGCAGGGATGATCGAGAGCCGCTTGACGCGCGAAGCCGAGCTCGACTGGCAGAGCATCCATGGCTGGGTGGCCGGTAATATCCCCCTGGCTCCCGGCGAGCTGGATCGGGTGGTGGGGCTGTTCAAGGCCGAGTTCGACGCCTCGCTGGTCAGCGCTGTGTTCAATGACTTGAGCGCCTTGTCTGCGGCCTATGCCTATCGCCCCCTGCGGGTTGCGCCACGGCTATGGTGGTCCAGTGACTACACTCCGGAGCAGATCCAGGTCCTGGAGCAGGCCATGGGTTGCGAGGTGCAGGGTGGTGAGATCGCCGCTTCACGCCGTATCGAGGTCCGCCATGAAGCCATGGTGGACAGCACTGCCTTGCTGGAAAGCTTCAGAGAGCAGTTGTCGATCTGCTTGAACTGAGTGGTCAGCAAAGGCCTGGGCCGGCAACGGTCCAGGCCTTTGTCGTTTGCGCCATAAGCAAATCAACGGCCCGCCATCGCTCTGTAGGCGCTGGCTTGCCAGCGAATGTGCGCAGGCCTGGAGGGCGCTTTCGCCGGCAAGCCGGCTCCTACGGGGGCGTAGGTGGGACGGGTGGGGAATTCATCGCGTTGTAGGAGCTGGCTTGCCAGCGAAGGTGCGCCAGTCTTAAGGGCGCCCTCGCCGGAAAGCCGGCTCCTACAGGGGGAGGGGGTGTTTCACAGAGACCAGCTGACTGTGACCATGGCGTTGCGCGGGTCGCCGTAGAGGCTGGTGCCGTAGTCGGTGTTGGTGCCGATGCTCTGGTAGTAGCGCTTGTCGAACAGGTTGTTGACGTTGAGGCGAATGTTCACATTCTCCGAGGCCTTGTAGCTGGTCATCAGGTCCACCAGGGCATAGGACTTCTGTTCGATGCGGTAGTCGAAGGTGCTCAGGTAGTTGTTGGTGCCCTTGTTGTAGATGGTGTTCTGGCCATAGATCCCGCCACCAATGGTCCAGCGGTTCAGGTCGCCGGGCAGTTGGTAGGTGGTGAAGGCCTTGAACACGCTGCGCGGGATGTCGGTGTCGAACAGGCGGCCGACGTTGGCTTCGTTGGAGTCCTTGGTGTACTTGACCGAGGCATAGGTGTAGCCCGCCCCCAGTTCCCAGCCCGGGGCCAGGGTGCCGTTGATTTCCAGCTCGATACCTTCACTGCGCACCTGGCCTGCGGCTTCGTAGCAGGCGGTGCCGGGGCTGCACAGGTCGGGGTGGAGTGCCTTGGCGCGGTTTTCCTGGTCGATGCGGAAGATCGCCGCGCTGGCATTCAGGCTGCCGTCGAAGTACTCGCCCTTGATGCCCAGTTCGTAGTTCTTGCCTTCGATGGGCTTGAGGGCGCTGTTGGACGCGTCGAGCTCGGTCTGCGGCTTGAAGATATCGGTGTAGCTGACATAGACCGAGTGGTGCTGGTCCAGGTCATAGATGGCCCCGGCATAGCGGGTCAGGTGGCGTGTCACTTTGTTCGGCAGGCTGGAGGCCGAAGGCTTGCCGTTCCAGGTGGTGGTCACGTCGTAGTCGTACCAGTCCAGGCGGCCGCCAAGGATCAGCTTCAGGTCATCGGTGATGCTCAGCCGAGTGGTGATGTAGGTACCTTCCAGCTGGCTGGTACGGCGTTGGGTCCAGGGGTTGGCACTCATGTCCGGTTTGGGAATGCCGCTGGGTTTGTAGATGTTGGTGTGGGTCTCAAGGTCGATGGGCAGGCCCTTGCCTTTGAACGTCAGGTCGCGCCGGCTGGCGCCCACCACCAGTTCATGGGTACGCCCGAACAGGGAGAAGGGACCGGTGACGTAGCCGTCGTAGCTGTTTTGCTGGTCTTCGTAGTCGTAGCGACCGATATTCTGGCCGAACTCATCGTAGTTGGCGCCCATGCGTTCCGGAATGGAGCCGAGCATGTTCAGGTCCGACCAGCTCTTGCTGGCGGACAGGAGCATTTTCCAGCTATTGGCGAAACGGTATTCCAGGCGGCTGAACGCTGTGGTGTTGTTCTGATCCCAGTACTCCCACTTGCTGCCCAGGTAGCTAGAACGCTTCAGGTGCAGGTCGCTGCCGTCGGCGGCAACCGGCAGGCCACCCCAGGAAGTGTTGTTTCTGCCGCTCTGGTTGGAGGCGCCAAAAGTGAAGGTGGTGTCTTCGTTCAGGTCGGCTTCGGTAATGCCATAGAACACCGAACGTTCGGAACTGACGAAGTCCTGGAAGCTGTCCTTGCTCTGGTAGGCGGTGACCACCCGGCCTCGTAGGGTGCCACTTTCGTTGAGGGCGTTGGAGGCGTCGATCTCGGTACGGTAGTTGTCCCAGCTGCCGGCACTGCCGGTGACGGTGACCCGCGGGGTGGCGGTCGGGCGCTTGCGCACCATGTTGATCGCTGCCGACGGGTTACCCGCGCCCTGCATCATCCCGGTGGCGCCACGCACCACTTCCACATGGTCGAAGATCGCCATGTCAGCCGAGGAGTTCATGTCCCGGCTCAGGTAGTGGGACAAATCGTTGGGCAAGCCATCGGTCATCAGGTTTTCGACGGCAAAGCCACGGGAATAGAAGGTCGGCCGCTGCGGACCGTCCTTGGTGATGGAAATGCCGGGGGTAGCCTTGAGCACATCCTCCAGGGATTTCATGTTCTGGTCGTCCATGCGCTGGCGGGTGATGACCGTGACCGACTGCGGGGTTTCCCGGGCCGTCAGCGACAGCTTGCTGGCGGTCTGCATGGCCCCGGTGGTGTAGGAGCCGGTGTCCTCGGTGGTGGTGCCCAGGCCCTGGCCGCTGATGGTGCTGGTCCCCAGTTCCAGCGAGCCGTTGCCACCATGGTTGCGGATGGTGACCGAGTTGTCCTTGAGGGTGTAGGCCACCCCGGTGCCATTGAGCATGGCCGCGATGGCCCGCTCCGGCGAATAGCTGCCGCTGAGGGCGTTGCTGCGCTTGCCTTGCACATCGTCAGGGTTGTAGAGCACCTGCATATTGGCCTGGCGCCCGAACTCCTGCAGGGCCGCAGACATGGACTGCGAGACGATGTTGAAATGGATTTCCTGGGCCTGGACCTGAGCCATCAGTGGCAGGGTCAGGGCCAGGCCCAGGGCGCGGGAAGCCAGTTTTGGCGAGAACGCCTGGCGAAGCAGCGCTTTCGTCAAAGGGGTCAGTCGGTGTTGTGCGGGCATGCTCATATGCTCTTATAAATCCGGCAGATGTAATGACTGTTAATGGTATTAATTCTCAGTTCTGTCTGTATGACGCATCAGCTGCCATAAACCGGAAACAATCACGCCGGTTGCAGTTCAGTCAGGACTCGTCCGGCCTTCATGCGCACCAACTGATCGGCAATGTCGAAGTAGCGATCGTCGTGGCTGATCACGATGATGGTCTTGCCCAGGCGTTTGAGATCGGGCAGCAGCTCGGTGTAGAAAATCCGCCGGAAGGCCGGGTCCTGGTCGGCGGCCCATTCGTCGAATACCAGCACCGGGCGTTCTTCCAGCCAGGCATTGACCAGGGCCAGGCGCTTGCGCTGGCCGGTGGACAGGTCGGTGGTGGTGAAGGCGTCATCCTTGACGCTGACCTTGTGGGCAATTTCCAGGCGGTTCAGGTACTGGGTGGCGACATCCAGCGACTTGCCGGCGTTGCCCTGGACCAGGTCGTCGAACAGGTAGTAGTCGGCAAATACCGTGGTGAACAACTGCCGGTAGTCATCCCGGGCCCGGTCGGTCACTGCTTCGCCGTTGAGACGGATTTCCCCGGACTGAGGCTGGTACAGGCCCAGCAACAGTTTGATCAGGGTGGTCTTGCCGCAGCCGTTCTCGCCGACGATGAAGACGATGTCGCCCTGCTTGATGTTCAGGTTGATCGGGCCCAGGTGGAACGGTTCGCTGCCTTCTACCGGTGGTGGGCTGTAGCGCACTTCGCGCAGTTCCAGGCTGTGCACCACCGCTTGCGGCGCTTCGCTGTCGTCCATCAGCAGATGCGGCTCGGGAGAGGAGAAGCGTTCGGACAGTTCGCTGATCCGGGCGAAGGCGATCTTTGCCTTGCCGACGATGGGCAGGTAGCCGACCACGTGCTCCAGGGGGCCCTTCATGTACAGCAGCACCAGCACGAAGCCGGTGATCACCGCGGGGTCCGGGTTCGG
Source organism: Pseudomonas sp. E1BtOHC1 (assembly GCF_058744285.1). Taxonomy (NCBI): domain Bacteria; kingdom Pseudomonadati; phylum Pseudomonadota; class Gammaproteobacteria; order Pseudomonadales; family Pseudomonadaceae; genus Pseudomonas; species Pseudomonas sp. E1BtOHC1. The sequence continues at coordinate 5,625,165 of NZ_CP196023.1, read as the reverse complement.
GTAGTAGGCCTGCATGGCCAGGGCCAGGCCGATGACCACGAAGAACAGCATCGAGCCGAAGCTCTTGGCCAGGATGTAGATGTTCACCGAACGCACCTGGATATCGCTGATGCGATCCGCGGTTCTCTGGATGCGCTGGGTGTTCATGCGAAAGCGCCGGGGCCGGTGGATACGCAGTTCCTTGGCACCGGAGGCGATCGCGTTGTAGTAGCGCTGCAGCTCGTCCTCATGGTCGCGAGCTTCATCGAAGCCCTTGATGCCCTTGCCGCCGGCCACCAACTGCACACTGGTGCCGATGATGATGGCCACCACCATCATCAGGAACATCGGCACCGAGAGGTACGCCAGGTAGCCCAGGCAACCCAGGGTGACGGTAGTGGCGATGGCCAGGGGAGTGAAGGCGAAAGAGAAGTCGCTGATGGTGTCGACGTCGTGGGTCAGCACCGGGATCAGGCGGTGGGAGCGATAGCGCTCGATCTGGGTGATGGGCGCCGAAAGTACTTTTTCACCCAGGTCCTTGCGCAGGGCAGCAATGATCCGTTGTCCCACATAGTTGGTGCCGATGTCCGAGACGATGGAACTGATCAGGGCCAGCACGCACAGGGCGGCGAAGGTCAGGACCACGCCCTGGGTCATGCCGGTCGCCGAGTGCAGGGCGTTGTTGATGGTGGCCAGCAACAGGGTGATGGCCAGGCCGCCGGCCATGCCCAGGGCAACGGAGATCACCACGATGGTGCGAAAGGGCCTGAGCAATGCGAGCAGACCGTTGAAGGCGCCGCGCTTGGGGTCGGTCATAAGTACTTCCCAGAGAGTGGATAGAGGGTCGTAGCACGCAGACCCTTACCCCTGACAAACGAAGCGCCGACGCCAGTATTTAGCTCGGCATGCCAGCCTCGCGGGCACTGCGGATAAATTGCCCTGCCTGTGGTTCGTTCTTGTTCTGTGGGCGCACGTGTATCGACGCAGTGCCTGAACCATTGAGCGAGAGCGAGCAAATGACAAAGAAGAATCTGGTGTATGTCTGGTCCCTGCGAAATGCCGCCGCCGACAAGGCCGGGCAGGCGGTGGCTTACAAGGACCACGAGCGCTATATGAAATCGGTGCTGGAATTTCTGGTTCAGACGCTGAACCAGACGCCCCTGGGCGAGGCCTACGAACTGGTGGGCGTGGTCTACGACGATGACGAGCAGTCGCCACGGGACCAGCAGCTGGTCAGCGACTACGGCTTTGCCTACCAGCCGGGCCGCCAGTGGCTGTACCCGGCGGACCTGGAAGTGCAGGGCAAGCGGGTCAACGACTTGCTGCTGAGCGTGCCGTCCACCTATCGTCGCCATCCCCGCGGCAGTGCCGAACACATCGCCGGCAAGCAGGATTTCGAACGCCGCCTGCACGACACTCTGGTGGAACTCAAAGCCGATATCGTGGTGCTCGACGGCCTGCTGGTGATCCTCGATGAGCTGGTACGCCCGGGAGCGCCTTTCGCCCGGCGGATCATGAACATCCACCCGGGCATCACCCGCATCGAGTCGCCCTATGAGCGTCGCGGAGCCTATGCCACCTGGAATGCCCTGTACGGCGCCCGTGGGCAGAAAGTAGTGGATTGGGCGACGAAGGAAACCGAGCCGACCGAGCCGTTATACCTGACCGGGGCGTCGTTCCACTACGTGGACAACGGTATCGACTCCGGCGAGGTGCTGCATGACGTGCTCAACACCGAAATCGGCCCCGAGGACACCATCCTCGAACTGCGCTGGAACAACTTCAACAACAGCCTGTTCCCGGCCTTGCGCCAGGGCCTGTGGCTGATGCTGGAGAATCTTCGTCAGGCTCAGGCCGACAAGTCCCGGGACGTCGCCTGATACTGTCAGTGGCCCGGTGCGGTTGTTGAGCCGGGCCGCTGTTCATCGGGGTGTCTACTTGTGGCTGGCGCCGGGCTGTTCCAGCTCACGCACGACTCGGAAGCTCAGCCAGTCGCCGCGCACTTCGCGCTTGCGGCTGTTGCGGTTGCCCGAACGCGAGAATACCGGTGCCTCGCCCCAGTCGTTGCCGCGGATCTGGGCGTCCAGGCACACCCCTTCCGACTCTTCCATCCATGCCCGGCCATCGGCAGGCGCGCCTGCATAGTCCGGGTGCCAGCAATCGGCGACCCACTCATAGGTATTGCCGTGCATGTCGTACATGCCGAAGGCATTGGGCGGATAGCTGCCCACCGGGGCGGTGAAGCTGAAGCCGTCCTTGGGGCCGTAGGTGTTGGCGTGCTGGGTGATCTGGTACTGGCCTTCCTCATCGAAAGGGAAGGGGAAGGAGCCGGTGCTGCCGGCGCGTGCGGCATATTCGCGTTCCGCCTCGCTGACCATGCGGTAGTGCTTGCCGGTTTTCTTCGACAGCCACTGGGTATAGGCCTGCACGTCGGCGTAGTCGACGCAGACCGCCGGCTGGCGCGGCCCCTGTTCATAGCGTGGCTTGCTGGCCTGGCACAGGCGGCCGGGGCGGTCGTCGCCGTCCTTGATCACAGTGCCGGTTTCGCGGATGTAGGCGTCAAGCTCGGCGGCGGTCACGTGGAAACGGCTCATGGCGAAGGCTTTCTTGAAGGTCACGGTGTGCTGCGGGCCTTCATCGGGCTCGCGGCCCACTTCGTCTTCCGGGGTGCCCATGACAAAGCTGCCGACAGGCAGGACTACCATTTCCGGGCAGTTCTTGCAGTCCTTGAACACGCTGCCGGGCTTGGGAGGTTCTACCGCGTGGGCGTTGAGGCTGATCAGGCAACCGGCCAGGGCGGCCAGGGAGGAGTAGGCGACGGGTTTCATCAGTCAATAGCCTTGTGCAATGTGAGTTCAGGGGGCCAACGGCTCAGGCGGTCTTGCTGCTGCGCAGGCGTTTGCCCAGCAGGTCCATGGTCCGGTCGATATCCGCCTCGCTGTTGAGCAGGCCGGGGGCCATGCGCACTACCGGCCCGGCATCACGGTCTACTGCGTCCACCAGGATGCGGTTCTCGATCAGCCAGGCGGCGGTGGCATCGGTGTCCAGGTTCTGGCCACGGAAGAAGGTGAAGCCGGCGGAATGCTCCGGGCTCAGGGGCGTGACCAGTTCGATGCCTGGGTGCTCCTGCAGGCGCTGCTTGAGGTAGCTGTTGAGTTCATGGATTCGCGACTGGATGTTGGCCTTGCCCAGCTGCATGTGCAGGTCGAAGGCCTGGTCCACGGCCCAGCGGTGCTCGAAGCTGTGGTAGCCACCGGGGGTCATGATGGTGGCGAAGTTCTGGTTTTCGGAGAAGGTCGCCACCATCGGCGTCAGGTGCTCGAGTTGTTCCGAGCGCGAGCAGAAGATCCCGGTGCCGCGCGGGCCGAACATCCATTTGTGGGTGCCGGCGACGAAGAAGTCGCAGTTCAGGTCGGCGAAGGTGATGTTCTCCACCCCCAGCCCGTGCACGCCATCGACGCAGTAGAGAATCCGCTCGTGCTCATCGCGATTGCGGTTGTGCTGGTCCACCAGCTTGCCGATCTCGCCGATCGGCAGTTTCACGCCGCTGCCCGACTGCACCCAGGTCATGCCCAGTACGCGGGTGTTGGCGCGGATGTTGCGATCGATGTTGCCCAGCACTTCGTCGGTGGACATCCGGTGGGGCGACTTGAACAGTTCGATGGTGCGCACCTGGGTGCCGTCGCGCTGGGTGCGGTACTTCAGCGCGTTGCGGGTCGAGTAGTGCTCGTGAATCGTGGTCAGGATCTCCTGTCCGGGGCGCACGTGGATGCCGCCATACATCAGGGCCAGGCCTTCTGTGGTGCTGCCGGTCAAGGCCACCTGGCCGGGCTTGATCTGCAGGTAGCGGCCGACACTTTCGCGCACCTGGGCCTCGCGCTGCCAGGTGTACTGGGTGTCGTAGTCCATGGCCAGGGCCGGGTTGCGATCGAGCACTGCCCGGTACTTTTCGATGGCCTCGCGCACCGGCCTCGGGTGCGAGGTGATCAGGAAGTTGGAAAGGTGTACGTAATCCGGGTCAAGGTCGAACAATTGGCGCAGTTGGGTCCATTGTGCGGTGCTCACGGCCACGGTCGACGGCGTGGCACTGTCGCCCCGGGCCTGGCTGATGGCGAGGTTGCCCAGGGGCAGGGCGGCGGCCAACAGGCCTGCTTGTTTGAGGAATGTCCGACGATTGGTCACAGGAAGGCTCGTGGTCATGGGTTAGCCGGCGATGGCGGGTTGAGGGGCGGGTTTTGCAGGCTTGGCCAGTTTCTGCACCTGTTCCCAGACGCGCAGATAGTTCTCGCCCCAGAGCTTGGCGATCTCGATATCGCTGTAGCCACGCTGGATCAGCTCGGCGGTGACGTTGCGGTTGTCCGCCACGCTCATCCAGCCATTGACGCCGCCGCCCTCGTTGAAATCGGAGCTGATGCCGACGTGGTCGATGCCGACTTTCTTCACTGTGTAATCGATGGCGTCGACATAGTCCTTGAGGCTGGCCTTGGGCTCTTCATCGAGGATGCCGTACAGGGAGCTGGCGTATTCGCCAAAGCGCTGTTCCGGCCAGATGGTGATCACGGCGTCGCCGGGCATCAGTGCGTTCTCCAGGCCTTGCAGCGGCCCGAGGTCGAAGCGCTTGCGCAAGGCATTGAGCTTGTCCAGGGTCGGCTGGCTGAGGGGGCGCAGGTAGGTGGAGAAGCCCACGACCTGGATCACCCCGCCGGTGGCCTTGATCTGTTGCATTTCCTGGTCGCTGAGGTTGCGCGGGATATCCACCAGCGCCCTGGGGGCGGAGTGAGAAGCCACCACCGGTGCCCGGGTCAGGCTCGCAACGTCGTCCAGGGCCTTGCTCGACATCTGCGAGACGTCGATCACCACCCCCAGGTCATTGAGGCGCTGCACGGCCTGTTTGCCGATGGGCGAGAGACCGCCAAGGGCGTCACGGGTGTCATTGAAGAAGGGCAGCGGGCGCGACGAGTCGGCCCATTCGTTGTTGCCGACATAGCTGAAGCCGAACAGGCGCATCCCCCGGGCAGTCCACTGGTCCAGCTGGTCCAGGTCGTCGCCCATGGCGTAGGCGTTGAGCAGGCTGATCACCACCGCCACCTTGCCTTCGGAGGCAATGCGGCGCAGGTCGGCGGGGGTGTAGGCAATCGCGGTCTGGTTGGGGAAGTCACGCACCATGCCCTGGATGATCCGGTAACGGGTCTCGCGCTGGTGGCGGGCTTCCTCGACGAAGCCAGCGGTGGGGCGGTGCGGCGCGTTGGGGCCGTTCCACATTTCCGGCCAGGCCAGAATGCTCAGGGCGGCCCCGGACATGCGGCCGCGACCGGCCTTGACCAGGTCGAACTGGCGAGAGGTGTCCTTGTCCGCTTCGCTGCCTTCGGTGCCGAAATCCAGGGGTACAGTGATGTGGCTGTCGAAGGAAATGATGCGCTCCTGCAGGTCGTTGGCGTGCTTGACGATCTCGTTGGGGTAGGACACCCGGTCCTTCCAGTAGTAGTGCCAGGCCGCGCCGGCACCGACACCGAGGGCGGCGACGATAAGTATCAGCAGGCTCAGATAGAGGGTTTTCTTACCAGATATTTTGATCATTGCTATCCCAGTCGCAGGCGGGCTGATGACGGGGTCGGGCCCTGGGGTTCAGTGCTGCCGGGTCCGACCTTTTGTGCACATCTATCCGCGATAAACGAGCTGGCCGAGAGCAAATTTAGCGTTCCGGGAATCGCTGGCCGGTAAATTTCCCTGCAAATCCAACGTTCTAGCTAGATGCGTGACGCGCCACTGGATAAAGGTAGAGCGATGAGGTTTTCGAGAAGAGGATTTTTGACCGGTCTGGCGGTGACAGGAGCAGCTATCCCTGTGGCGTTCTACACCCAGAAGGAGTTGCTGCGTCAGGATGTTCGTCGCAAGGAAGAGCAGGAGATCACCCCCGGGGAAGCCAAGCTGGAGGTGGCCCTGGACCCTGGCGTGCGCCTTGCCGATCACCTGCGGGGCATCTGGGATATCGTGTTCCTTGACGCCAACGGACCGCAATCCCTGCCTCGTAAAGGGTGTGAGTTGTTGCTGGATGCCGGCCCCGCCGGGCGCGGCTTGCGCGGTGTCCTGGGACGCGCGCAGAGCCTGCGAGGCGATGGCCCGGTGGAGTTCCTGGTGCAGGGCGACCTGGCGTCGGTGGATGCCGCCAAGCTGCGCTGGCGTCTGTTTGCCGGTGGCCGGATATCCGGCGCCCCCAGTCATGAGTGTCAGGTGGTGCTCGACGAGGTCTGGGCCAGTTGGGGCAATGCCGGTAGTGGCACCCTCAGTGGCAGCCTGCAGTCGTTGCAGGCGTCGCCGCTGGCGCCGGTATCCGCGGCGCGTTTTGTAGCGCGCAAGCGGGTCTTTCCTGCCGCCCGGGACCAGAGCGGGTTGAGTCCCGCTTTGCTGGCGTGGCTGGTATCGCCACAGCACCGCCTGTTCCACCAACTCTGGCACGCCTCGCGGGACCGTTGGCACACCCTGCCCAAGGACAAGCGCAACAGTTTGCGAGGGCTCGGCTGGCAGCCGGGCCCGGTCAAGCATGAGCGTGATGCCCGTGGGCGGCGCAAGCATCGCAATGCCTCGGGCATCGACTTTCTGTTCATGCACCGGCACATGTTGCTGCACGCCCGCTCGTTGCAGCCGGACCTGGTGTCCTGGCACCAGTTGCCGCAGCCCTGTGCCCGTCTTGAGCAGGACCGGCAGGCCTTTATCCGCTATTACGAAAACCATGACGGCTGTTCGGTGCCGCCGGCCTGGGTGGCCGACGACGATGAAGAGTTCACCCAATGGCTGCACGGGCTGAAAAGCGATGCGGCGTTCTATGGCAATTTCCAGGTCTGGGAGTCGCAGTACCAGGACCCCGAGTACCTCAGTCGCCTGACCCTGGGCCAGTTCGGGTCCGAGGTCGAGCTGGGCCTGCACGACTGGCTGCATATGCGCTGGGCTGATGTCGCCCGCGATCCTTCCAACGGCATGCCAGTGATGGAAGCTCGCCTGTCCTCGGACTTCGCCGGGCGCTGGTACCAGCCCCAGAACGACTTTCTCGGCGATCCCTTCTCGTCCCACGTGCACCCCATGTTCTGGAAATTCCATGGCTGGATCGATGACCGGATCGACGACTGGTTCCGGGCCCACGAGCGCTACCACCCCGGCGAAGTGTTGCGCCGCGAGGTCAATGGCGTGCCCTGGTTCGCTCCCGGGCGCTGGGTCGAGATCGACGACCCGTGGCTGGGGGCCTCGACCCATGGCTGCGGCCCCCTGGGCAATGCCCCGGGAGAAATGTCCCTGGAGATGGATCAGGAAGTCATGAAGCTGGCCTTGCGCATCGCCCTGAGCCGCGACGAAGAGGTGCCGGACCTGCTCAAGCGGGCACCGCGGCGGCCCTGGTATGCCCAGCACTTGAAGCTGTGAGGCGGGGGATTCAGTTGCTCAGGGCCACTTCGGCGACGAAGCTCAAGAGCCCACTGTATCGGCTGGTTTGCCATTGCCCGCAGCTGTGGTCGAAAAACTCGACCGGCGCCAGGCAGTGCCGGTTATCGATCCTGAACCCGTAGAAGTCACCGCAGCCGTTCTCTGAAAACAGCAGGTGACTGCGGGCGATGGCCGGGTGCGCTCGGTTGATCTCCACCAGGTGGAAATCGCTGCTGCTGTCCAGTGAGTAGAGCGTGCCCAGGGCAAAGTAGCCGCCGCCGCACTCCTTGAGGAACCAGGCGTAATCGGCTGGCAGTTGCAGCCCCAAGGCCTGCTGCGCCTCCAGGATCTGGGCTTGGCTGGCAAGGCGGTCCGACGGTAGTTCGAACCAGATCGGATGGCTGCGCTTGCGCTCGCTCAGCAGTTGCTTGAAGTTCTCAACGTTCATTTTTTGCTCCTTGCGCGGTCAGTCGTCCGCCAGGATGGCCCGGGCGCCGTGCCGCTCCAGTAAGTCCTGCAACGCCTCCAGCTCTGCGGCGGGCGGCGGCTGGCCGGTCACTGCCGCGTAGATCTCATTGAGAATGATGTCCGCGTCCCTGTGGGTGAGCTGCGCCATCAGCTGCGCCAGATTGCGGTCGCACAAGTGCGGGTACAGCAGCACCAGAAGGCGGTTGTAGTCGCGGCTGTCGAGCCCGTTGGGGTAGACCTTGCGCAGCAGGGGCAGCAGGTCTGCCAGTGGATCGCGTGGCGCGTTTTCGAGGGGCATGGGGTTCTGTTGGCGGTGGGGCGGGAGGGGATTCTAAGCGATTTAACGCTCGACCGCTGCGCTGGACGCAGGAGTGGCCGGGCCGGCCACTCCCGCCGTGTCAGTGGCTCCAGCCGCCACCCAGGGCTTTGTACAGGGCGATGCTCGATTGCAGGCGCGACAGCCGCAGTTGCACGTTCTGATCCTGGGCGGTGTACAGGGTGCGCTGGGTTTCCAGGACCGTCAGTAAGTCTTCGGCGCCGGCCTGATAGCGGCTCTGGGCGATCTCGAAGGCGCGCTGCGCCTGGTTCAGCTCTTCGCTCTGCCACTGGCGCTGCTGGTCCAGGCCGCGAATGCTATTGAGGGCTTTTTCCACATCGGCAAAACCATTGATGATCGCCCCGCGATAAGTCTCCAGCAGCTCTTGCTGGCGCGCGGTGGCCCTGTCCCGTTCGGCGCCCAGGCGCCCGTTGTTGAAGATCGGCGCCACTAGGCCGGAGGCGAGGTTGTAGAAGGGGTTGCGCAAGACATCGCCCAGCTTGTCGGAGCCCGTGCCCAGGTTGGCGGTCAGGGTCAGGGTTGGCAGCATTGCCGCTCGCGCCACCTTGACGTCAGCCTGGGCCGCTGCCAGCCGGGCCTCGGCACCGGCGATATCGGGACGGCGGGTCAGCAGTTCGCTGGGCACTCCGGCATCGATGGTCGGCCAGTTCAATTGGGCAAAGGGCTGGTCGCTCAGTTTCAGGCTCTGCACCGGCCGGCCTAGCAGGGCAGCAAGGGTGATCAGGTTTTCTTCAGCCTGTTGCCGAACCAGCGGCACCTGGCGTTGCTGGGCGGCCACCAGGCTCTTTTGCTGGGCCAGTTCCAGGGCGGTGGCCGAGCCGGAGTCGTAGCGGGTCTGCACCAGTTGCAGCACGTTCTGTGCATTGGCCAGGTTGAGTTCGGCGATGCGCATTTGTTCCCGCAGCGACAGCGCCTGGGCATAGCTGTTGGCCACGCCGCTGAGCAGGGTCAGCTCCACGGTGGTCTGATCGAACTCGCTGGCCTGGACTCCGAGCAAGGCGCTGTCGTAGGCGGCGCGGCGGCCGCCCCAGAAGTCGACTTCATAGGTGGCGCTCAGGCCCGCATCTAACGAGTTCGTGACTTTGCTGTTGTTGCTGGAATCGAGCTGGCTGGAGTTGTTGCCCCGCAGCTGTTTTCTGCGGCTGGCGTTGAAGGTGCCATTGACGCTGGGCAGCAGCGGCGCCCCGGCCACGATGGCACTGGCCTGGGCCTGGCGGACCCGGGCCATGGCTGCGGCCAGGTCGTGGCTGCCGGCCCGGGCTTCGACGATCAGTTGATCCAGCTCCGGGCTGCCGAAACGGGTCCACCAGCGCAGGTCTTGCTGCCGGGCGCCCTGGTTGGCGGGAGAGTGCCAGGACGCCGGTGCTTGCAGGCCACTTTCCGGGCGCGACGTGGGGCTGCTGCAGGCCGCCAGCAAGATGCTGGCGGCCAGGAGGGTCAGGTGCGCTTTCATAGGTCGATCATTCACTGGTAAGGGCCGTGACCGGGTCGAGCCGGGCAGCTTTGCGGGCCGGCATGAAGCCGAAGATGACGCCGGTGACCAGGGCGCAGGCGAAGGCGCCGAGCACTGCGGCCAGGGAGAAGGCCACTGCCACTTCGCTGAGGATCAGGATGCCGCCGATGATCAGGGCCACGCCGATGCCGGCCAGGCCGCCGACCACCGAGAGCATCACCGCTTCGGTGAGGAACTGGCGCAGGATGTCGCGCTGGCGGGCACCGGTGGCCATGCGGATACCGATTTCCCGGGTGCGTTCGCGCACGGTCATAAGCATGATGTTCATCACCCCGATGCCGCCCACCAGCAGCGAGATCGCGGCGATGGCACCGAGCATCAGCGACAGTGTGTTCTGGGTTCGGGCCTCGGCCTGGATCATCGCGGCATTGTTGGTCAGTTCGAAATCGCGCTTGCCGCCGTGCATGCGCAGCATCAGTTCATCGATCTCCTGTTCGGTCTGCTTGACCCGGCTGGCATCGGCGGCGGCAATCGCCACGTACTGCGGGTTGTGGTCGCCGAACAGGCGGATGCTGGCGGCGGAGTAGGGCACGGCGATGCGGTCGTCACTGTCGCTGTCGCCGGAACTGGCGCCTTTTTCCGAGAGTACGCCGACCACCTGGAACGGCACGTTTTCGATGAGGATGTACTGGCCGATGGGGTTGGTCACGTCCTTGAGGAGCTTTTCCCGGACCTTGTGGCCAATCACCGCCACTGCCGCCGCCGAGCGTTCGTCGGCCTCGCTGAAGTAGCTGCCCTGGGCCACGGGCCAGTTGAAGATATCCGGGAAGTTGGTGTCGTTGCCGCCCACGTAGCTCATGTAGTCGGCGTTGCCGAAACGCACCCCGGCCTTGGCGCCGTTGACGGCCATGATGCGTTTCACCTGGGGCAGGTTGGCCAGGGCTGCGACGTCATCGAGGGTGACGATGCCTTCCGGGGTGCGCGGGTTGGGTGAATAGCCGCTCAGGTAGATGATGTTCGAGCCAAAGGCGCCCATCTGCGCCATCACCTGGCGCTTGCTGCCTTCGCCCACCGCCAGCATCACCACCACCGAGGCCACGCCGATGACGATCCCCAGCAGGGTCAGGGCGGTGCGGAAGCGGTTGATCCACATCACCCGCCAGGCAGCCTGCACCGCTTCCAGCAGTTCGCCTTTCCAGGCGCCGGTGGCTTCGCTGCCGTCGGCCAGGCGCTGGCGCAGGTCCACCGCCTGCAAGGCGCCGGCATTGGCGCTCAGTTGCACCGACGGGTCCTGGTGGGCGGTGTCGCTGATGATCTCGCCGTCGCGGATCTCGATGATGCGCTTGGCCCGGGCTGCCACTTCACGGTCGTGGGTGATGAGGATCACCACGTGGCCCTGGCTGGCCAGTTCGTCCAGCAGGGTCATGACTTCGGCGCCGCTGTGGCTGTCCAGGGCGCCGGTGGGTTCGTCGGCGAGGATGATGTGGCCGCCGTTCATCAGGGCGCGGGCGATGGACACCCGTTGCTGCTGGCCTCCGGACAGTTGATGCGGGCGGTTGCCGCTGCGACTGGCCAGGCCCAGGCGCTCCAGCAGGGCGGCGGCGCGGGCGTGGCGTTCGGCGGTCGGGGTGCCGGCGTAGATGGCCGGCATCTCGACGTTTTCCTGGGCCGAGGCCGAGGGGATCAGGTGGTAGCCCTGGAACACGAAGCCAAAGGCTTCGCGGCGCAGCCAGGCCAGTTCGTCGCTGTCGAGCTGGGCGACGTTCTCCCCGGCGAACAGGTACTCGCCGGAGGTGGGGCGGTCCAGGCAGCCGAGGATGTTCATCAGGGTCGACTTGCCGGAACCGGAGGCGCCAACGATGGCGACGAATTCCCCGGCGTGGATCGACAGGTCGATGCCCCGCAGGACATCGACTTGCGGGCTGTCGCCGCCGCCGTAGGATTTGCGGATGTCTCTGAGGTCGATCAGCGGAGTCTGCATTCAACCCCCGCTGCTGTTGGCCGGGCCGATCAGCAGGTGATCGCCTTCGTTCAAACCGTCCATTACCTGGATGCGCAGGCGGTCGCTGATGCCGACTCGGACCTTGCGCTCGTCGATCGAACCGTTCTTGGCCACCACGCGGGCAATCTGCAGGTCCGGTTCAGTACTGCCCTGCAGAGCGGCGATGGGGGCGGTGAGGACATTTTTTGCCTGGTTGGCGACGAAGAACACTTGGGTGGTCATTTCCGCCATCAGCGCGTTGTCGGCGTTGTCCACGTCCAGCAGCACGGTATAGAGCACCACCCGGCCGCTGCCGCTCTTGCTGGTGCTGGTGGGGCTGCCGCTGCCCTGGCTGGTTTCGTTCAGGGGCTTGGGCGGGATCGGCAGGATCTGCCGCACGGTGCTGGTCCAGCGCCGGTTGCCGCCGCTCAGGGTGGTGAAGTAGGCGTGCATGCCGGGTTTGACGTGGCCGATATCGGCTTCCGAGACTTCGGCCCAGACGGTCATGGGCGAGAGTTTGGCGATGCGCAGGATCAACGGCGTCTGCTGCTGGGCGTTGAGGGTCTGGCCTTCGCGGGCGTCCACCGCGACCACGGTGCCGGACATGGGGGCGTAGATGCGCGTATAGCCCAGCTCCGCCTGGTCGCTGCGCAAGCTGGCCTGGGCCTGGCGGATCTGCGCCTTGTACATGTCAATCCGCGCCTGGGTGGCCTTGAGTTCGGCCTGGGCGGTCTGTACGTCTTCTTCGCGAGTGGCGCCGCCGGCCGCCAGGTTCTGTTGGCGCTGGTATTTCTGTCGGGCCAGTTGATTCTGGGCGTACTGCTCTTGCAGCTGCGCTTGCAGGTTCTCGATGGAGAAACGGCTGGCGTCGAGCTTGGCCTGTTGGGTGGAGGGGTCGATTTCCACCAGCAACTGGCCTTCCTTGACCTGGTCGCCGGACTCGACGTGGATCTTGCGGATCTGCCCGGAGGCCTGGGCGCCGACGTCGACATAGCGCCGAGGCTGCAGGGTGCCCAGGGCGGTGACGCTGCTTTCTATATCGCCGCGGCTGACTTGCACCGTCGCGAACTGATCCCGTCCAGGGGGAATGACGGTCCAGGCAGTGATGGCTACAACGGGAATCAAGCAGAGTGCGGCAAGCAGGGCGCGTCGGGTATGTCGGGGACGTTTCATGCAGGGTTCCGGCCAGGGGAAATCGGCCCGTCACAACTGCCGGCCGCACAAGGGGCAGCCAGGCTTGCGGCTGCCGCAGGAACGGCAGAGACGGGGAGCTGTCAGGTAAACGAGATGCCGGGGGGGGAATTTAACTGCCGACACATGGCGTTACAGCTGTCGGAATACTGAAAATAAACCCACCGCGGCACTGCGGTACTTTAAATCTATATGAGAATTACTATAAATTACGCCGCTACTAAACAGCCATCACGAATTACCGGGTGCAATCGGCCATTGCCGGTCTTGCTCAAGGACAGAATCGCCCCAGTGGGCGCTCGGGAGCCCTGTTGGAAAACTACTATCGCGAGCTGATGTGCTTCCTTAACGCCAAGCTGGGCAATCGCCAGGTGGCCGAGGATGTGGTGCACGACGCTTATGTGCGGGTCCTGGAGCGCTCCAGCGATACCCCCATCGAGCAGCCGCGGGCGTTTCTCTATCGTACGGCCCTGAACCTGGTGATCGACGGCCATCGGCGCAATGCCTTGCGCCAGTCCGAGCCCCTGGAGGTGCTGGACAACGAAGAGCGTTACTTCAACCCTTCGCCGCAGACCAGCCTGGATCATGGCCAGCGCCTGGAAATGCTGCAACGGGCCCTGGCCGAGCTGCCCCGGCTGTGTCGCGAGAGCTTCCTGCTGCGCAAGCTCGAAGGCCTGTCTCACCTGCAGATCGCCGAACAGCTGGGGATTTCCCGCAGCCTGGTGGAGAAACACATCGTCAATGCCATGAAGCATTGCCGGTCGCGCCTGCGCCAGTGGGATGCTCAATAACGCGTTGCCGTTGAGACGTATTTAGTTAAATTTTTTTTCATTGTCCTCGTCCCTACTCAACAGACGATCTGCTGTCCTGCATGGGCCAGTCGGGTCACCGTGACACTTTATCCCCCGCGTTGAGGCGGTTTATCCAGAGGACACTGGAAATGACACAGGCAATTGCATCGGCCCACGTTCACGATTTGATCGGTATCGGTTTCGGCCCCTCGAACCTGGCGCTGGCCATTGCGCTGGAAGAGCGCGGGCAGGAGCACGGTCCGCTGGACGCGCTGTTCCTCGACAAGCAGGCTGACTATCGCTGGCACGGCAATACCCTGGTAACCCAGAGCGAACTGCAGATTTCCTTCCTCAAGGACCTGGTGACCCTGCGCAACCCCACCAGCCCCTATTCCTTCGTCAACTACCTCAAGCACCACGGGCGCCTGGTGGACTTCATCAACCTGGGCACCTTCTATCCGTGCCGCATGGAGTTCAACGACTACCTGCGCTGGGTGGCCGGGCACTTCCAGGAACACAGCCGTTACGGCGAAGAAGTGCTGGCCATCGAGCCGGTGCTGCACAACCAGCAGGTCGAGGCGTTGCGGGTGATTTCCCGGGATGCCCAGGGCAGCGAACTGGTGCGCACCACCCGTTCGGTGGTGGTCAGTGCCGGCGGCACGGCGCGGATTCCGGAAACCTTCAAGGGGCTCAAGGGCGATGCGCGGGTGTTCCACCATTCCCAGTACCTGGAACGCATGGCCAGCCAGCCCTGTGTCAGTGGCAAGCCGATGAATATCGCCATCATCGGCGGCGGGCAGAGCGCGGCAGAAGCCTTCATCGACCTCAACGACAGTTTCCCTTCGGTGCAGGCCGACATCATCATGCGCGGTTCGGCACTCAAGCCGGCGGATGACAGCCCTTTCGTCAACGAAGTGTTCTCCCCGGCCTTCACCGACCTGGTGTTCCAGCAGACTGGCAGCGAGCGCGAGCGCCTGGTCAGCGAGTACCAAAACACCAACTACTCGGTGGTGGACATCGACCTGATCGAGCGGATCTACGGGATCTTCTATCGGCAGAAGGTTTCCGGCATCGCGCGCCACACCTTCCGCACCATGACCACGGTGGAGAAGGCCACCGCCACCGATCTGGGCATCGAGCTTACCCTGCGCAACAGTGCCAGCGGCGAGCGCGAAGTGCGTCACTACGATGCTGTGGTCCTGGCCACCGGCTACGAGCGGCAGATGCACCGCCAGCTGCTGGCGCCTCTGCAGGAATACCTGGGCGACTTCGAAGTGGACCGCAACTATCGCGTGATCACCGACGAGCGCTGCAAGGCCGGTATCTACATGCAGGGCTTCAGTCAGGCCAGTCATGGCTTGAGCGACACCTTGCTGTCGGTACTGCCGATTCGTGCCCAGGAGATTGCCGAGTCGCTGTACGAACATGGCAAGACCCGCGGTCACAGCCGCTCGGTACGCGACCTGCTGCTGGCCACCGCCAGCTGATCAGCGGCAAGGCATTTTTGCGCACATCTTCGCCGGCAAGCCGGCTCCTACGGTTGTCAGTGACAGTGTGGGGAGCCGTAGGCATCGGCTTGCCGGCGAAGGCGTTCCTGAACCTTGGCTGAAGAACTTTTCGATTCCCTCTGTCAGGGTTTTTCCCAGGTTTACTCTGCAAATAGTGCGGCGTAAGCTGCGCGCGTTTTCAATCAGTGGAGGCCCAGTGTGGGTACTTGTTCGAGTGACAGGAGTCGGCCGGTTTCAGTAACCGGCGCAGTCCCGGCAAGATAACGCGCAGCCTGTTCCTGCCGTTGTCTCGCCGTCCAGCGAGATGCGGCATCCCGATCGCGAACCTCTGCGGTTCGCTTCCCGACGTCACTTCCTGGCGACTTCTATTTTCCCTTCGACCCGGCCGGTTGCCGTGTCGTGGTGGCACCGACGCGCAGGTCCCGGACCTGCGGATCAGGCTTGCGTGGAGGATTTCTCCCTCCGGCACGCCCGGTCGTACCTGCCTGCGGTTTTCCCTACGCCGTTGCTGCAGGAGTCATCACCATGAAGCTCACCCTGTTGAAAGAGTTCTTTGCCGGCTTCCTGCGGACCCGGCATTTCGCCCGGCACTTCCGCCGCCTGGCCCTGTTGGAAAGCTTCAATGACGCCAGTGTCAGCCGCGAGGTGCCGCCGACCCTGGCGCAAACCCTGGTGACCGCGGCCAACAGCGATGCCGCGCAACTGCTGGACCAGCTTGGCAGCCACACCGATGGCCTGAGCACCGAAGAAGCCGATGCCTTGCGTGAGCGTCACGGCCTCAACGAGGTCGAGCACGAGCAGGCGCTGCCCTGGTGGATTCACCTGTGGCACTGCTACAAGAACCCTTTCAACCTGCTGCTGACCCTGTTGGCGGTGATTTCCTGGCTGACCGAGGACATGAAGGCAGCCACGGTGATCTTCTCCATGGTGGTGCTGTCGACCCTGCTGCGTTTCTGGCAGGAGGCCAAGTCCAACAAGGCCGCCGATGCTCTCAAGGCCATGGTCAGCAACACCGCCACGGTGATGCGCCCAGGGTCGGCGCCCCAGGCTGCGCCGATGCTCGACCGCCTGTTGGGAGCTGCCGCCGAGGCCAGGGGCGCCCAGCGCATCGAGCTACCGATCAAGCAGTTGGTGCCCGGCGACCTGATCGTGCTCTCGGCCGGTGACATGATCCCCGCCGACTGCCGGGTACTCAGCGCCAAGGATCTGTTCGTCAGCCAGGCTGCGATGACTGGTGAATCCATGCCGGTGGAGAAGTTTCCCCGCCAGCAGGACGCCGACACCCGCAACCCTCTGGACCTGGACAACATTCTGTTCATGGGCACCAACGTGGTCTCCGGTTCGGCCACGGCAGTGATCCTGACCACCGGCAACAGCACCTATTTCGGCGCCCTGGCCCAGCGGGTCAGCGCCACCGACCGCGCGCCCACCTCGTTCCAGAGCGGGGTCAACAAGGTCAGCTGGCTGCTGATCCGCTTCATGTTCGTCATGGCGCCCCTGGTGTTGTTCATCAACGGCTTCACCAAGGGCGACTGGATGGAAGCGTTGCTGTTCGCCCTGTCCATCGCCGTGGGCCTGACCCCGGAAATGCTGCCGATGATCGTCACCTCGACCCTGGCCAAGGGGGCGGTGTTCCTGTCGCGCAAGAAGGTCATCGTCAAGCGTCTGGACGCCATCCAGAACTTCGGCGCCATGGACGTGCTGTGCACCGACAAGACCGGCACCCTGACCCAGGACAAGATCTTCCTGGCGCGGCACGTGGATGTCTGGGGCGAGGATTCCGATGACGTGCTAGAAATGGCCTACCTCAACAGCTACTACCAGACCGGGCTGAAAAACCTGCTGGACGTCGCGGTGCTGGAGCACGTCGAGGTCCACCGGGAACTGAAGGTCGGCACCGCCTTCCAGAAGGTCGACGAGATCCCGTTCGATTTCACCCGTCGGCGCATGTCGGTGGTGGTGGCGGAACAGGACCGGCCACATCTGCTGATCTGCAAGGGCGCGGTGGAAGAGGTGCTGGCGGTGTGCCGCAACGTGCGCCACGGCGAGGCCGAGGAAGCCTTGACCGACAGCCTGCTGGCACGGATTCGCCAGGTCACCGCCGATCTCAACGAAGAGGGCCTGCGGGTGGTGGCGGTGGCCGCGCGGCCGATGCTTGAAGGTCGCGACACCTACAGCCTGGCGGACGAGTGCGAACTGACCCTGATCGGCTACGTGGCCTTTCTCGATCCGCCCAAGGAAAGCACCGCTCCGGCCCTCAAGGCCCTGGCCGAGCATGGGGTGGCGGTCAAGGTGCTGACCGGCGACAACGAACTGGTAACGGCGAAGATCTGCCGCGAAGTGGGCCTGGAGCAGCAGGGCCTGCTGATGGGCAACGACATCGAACGCATGAGCGACGAGCAACTGGCCAAGGCGGTGGAAACCACCAACGTCTTCGCCAAGCTGACCCCGACCCACAAGGAACGCATCGTTCGCTTGCTCAAGGCCAACGGCCATGTGGTGGGCTTCATGGGCGACGGCATCAACGATGCCCCGGCGCTGCGTACCGCTGATATCGGTATTTCCGTGGACAGCGCGGTGGACATCGCCAAGGAAGCGGCGGACATCATCCTCCTGGAAAAGAGCCTGATGGTGCTGGAGGAGGGCGTGCTGGAAGGGCGCCGGACCTTCGCCAACATGCTCAAGTACATCAAGATGACCGCCAGCTCGAACTTCGGCAACGTGTTCTCGGTACTGGTGGCCAGTGCCTTCATCCCGTTCCTGCCGATGCTGCCGATGCACCTGCTGGTGCAGAACCTGCTGTACGACATTTCCCAGATCGCCATTCCTTTCGATAACGTTGACGAGGAGATGCTGAAGAAACCCCAGCGCTGGCAGCCGGCGGATGTGGGGCGCTTCATGGTGTTCTTCGGGCCCATCAGCTCGATCTTCGACATCAGCACCTTTGCCTTGATGTGGTACGTGTTCGACGCCAACACCCCGGATCACCAGACCCTGTTCCAGTCCGGCTGGTTCGTGGTGGGGCTGCTGACCCAGACCCTGATCGTGCACATGATCCGCACGCCGAAGATTCCGTTCCTGCAAAGCCGCGCGGCCACGCCGTTGCTGGTGATGACCGGGATCATCATGGCGGTGGGGATCTTCCTGCCGATGGGCCCGCTGGCGCACTACTTCAAATTGCAGGCGTTGCCGTCGCTGTACTTTGTGTTCCTGCCGCTGATCCTGCTGGCCTACATGGCCCTGACCCAGGCAGTGAAGGGCTACTACGTCCGCCGTTTTGGCTGGCAGTAATGCTGCCCCTGTAGGAGCCAGCTCGCTGGCGAAGGCTTTCTTGCCAGCGAAAGTTACCCCGCAGACGAACGCGTCTCTGCCCGCGAAAGTTACCCTGCTGACGAAGGCGCCCTCACGGGCCTCTTCGCTGGCAAGCCAGCTCCTACGGCAGGCCGTGCGCCCACCGCAGGCCATGAGACGTTCATGGACCGCTGCTAGAGTCCTCTGGTGCCATTCATGCCGCCCCGCTCAAGGACAGTTGCCATGCAAGCCCTGAACAACATCAATTTGGATTCGCTGATCGATACCCTGGTCAGCCTCAGCGCTGCCTTTATCCTCGGTGGCCTGATCGGTTTCGAGCGCCAGTACCGACAACGCACCGCCGGTTTGCGCACCAATGTGCTGGTGGCCGTGGGGGCGGCGATCTTTGTCGACATGGCCAACCGCCTGGGAGGCGCCGACGGCGCGGTGCGGGTGGTGGCCTATGTGGTCTCGGGTATCGGCTTTCTCGGGGCCGGGGTGATCATGCGCGAGGAGGGTAACGTCCGTGGCCTGAATACCGCCGCGACGCTCTGGGCGTCGGCTGCGGTGGGGGCCTGTGCCGGTGCCGATCTGGTTCTCGAAGCGCTGTTGGGAACCTTGTTCGTGCTGGCGGCCAACACATTGCTGCGGCCCATCGTCAACAACATCAACCGCCAGCCCCTGGATGTGATTTCCGCCGAGGTCACCAACATCGTTTATGTGATTGCCCACCGTTCGAAACAGAAGGCGGTGTTCGCGCTGCTGGAGGCGGAGCTGGCGCGCAGCAACTACCCGGCCAGCGATGTCGACGTGCATGCCTTTGGCAACGATGAAGTGGAGATCGAGGCCACCCTGGCCACCACCTCGGTGGACGGCGATGAACTGGATGCATTGGTGGCTCGCCTGTCTACCTCGTCCTTGGTGCATCAGGCTTTCTGGAGCCCGAGTACCACCGAGTGAATGGGGCCTGGCTGCTGGCAACGTGCTGGCCTATTGCGTCCCCTCAGAGGTGTGTTGCCTAGTCTGGGAAAAGCCTTACAAAACCATGAGACCTTTCACCCTCTAAAAAAGCTGAGGGGCGATTAAGGTAGTTCGCAGCCTCGTAAAGGGTTGGAGATTGGGCCGGTGTGACAGCGGACTTGTCCGAAAAACCAACGGTAAGACTGAACTGGGGATGGTTTTCAGAATAATCCTAAAGAAAACCCATAAACACTTCCCTAGCCTTCTACCGATCTAGGAGGAAAGGCCGGCAATCGTCGGTCGTAGTCTCATGAGCAGGATCAGAAAAATGTCCAATAGAGCGCTGCGTATATTGATTGCCGATGATCAGCATTTTCATCGAATGCAGATCGAGCGAACACTTAACCAACTCAATTACTACCGCGTGGCTCCGGTGCACAGGCTTGAAGAGCTCCTGACGCTGGTGGAGTACGCCTGCGATCCGTTCGATCTGCTGATCATCAACGGCACCCTGGCTACTCACAGTGGTTTCGATCTGCTGGATTTCTGCCTGGACAACCCTCAGGTCGACCATGCACTGATTTACGACAGTCAGCGCTTCCCGCCGATTCCTAGCAGCCTGCGACACAGGATTCAGGCCAGCCGCGCCGAGCTGCCGGACAACGAGGCGATCAAGCGCCTGATGTTGCACATCGATCCGCCGCGGCTCAAGGCACCCAGGCCGGGTATCCAATGGCTGCCGGAACCGCAGCACGGCAGCTGGAGTGCCAGCGCCAGTTGATGTAACCGCGCTCTATGCAAAACGGCATCCCCAGGGGATGCCGTTTTGCGTTGCGCGATAAACAATCGGCAGTCAGTCCCACGGCGATTTGTTCGATCAAGGCGCAGGTGGTGCTGTTCAGGCCATGTCGCTCTGGCTGAATTCCTCGCCGAGAAAGTCGATCAGGCTGCGTACCGAAGGCAGCAGGCCGCGGCGCGACGGGAAGATGGCGTGGACGATCCCGCAGCGCGGCGCCCAGCCGGGCACCAGTTCCAGCAGACGTCCGGCGTCCAGGTCCTCGCGGACCACCACCTTGGGCAAATGGGCGATGCCGACGCCCGCCAGCACCGCATGGCGCAGGGCCAGCAAGTCGTCGGTGACCATTCGCGGCCGATGGCGGATCAAGGCTTCGGCGCCGTCGGGCCCCAGCAGTTGCCATTGGTAATCGCGCTGCGCCGCGCCCCAGTGCAGGCTCGGCAGGCCACTGAGGTCCGCCGGTGCGGCCGGACTCGACAGGCGCTGGAGAAAGTCCGGATGGCCCACCAGGCTCTGGGTGCTGTTGCCCAGCACCTTCATTACCAGATCGGTGTTTTCCAGGGGCGGGAAACGCACTCGCAGGGCAATGTCGAAGCCCTCGTGGATCAGATCGACTCGGCGGTTGGTGCTTTCGATGAACAGCTCCACCAAGGGGTACTTGAGCATGAAACGGGTGAGCATCGGCCCGACCCAGGAGTTGAGCAGGGCAGTGGGGCAGGCCACGCGCACCAGGCCTTGAGGTTCGGAGCGATTGCGTTCGATGACTTCCGCCGCACCCTCGGCTTCCACCCGCATGGCCAGGCAGCGCTGGTAATACTCCTGGCCGATCTCGGTCAGCGAACAGTGGCGGCTGGTGCGCTGGATCAGGCGCACGCCGAGGCGCTCCTCCAGCTGGGCAATCCGTCGGCTGAGCTTGGACTTGGGCATGTCCAGGGCGCGCCCGGCGGCGGCGAATCCCCGGTGCTCCACCACTTGGGTGAAGTAGTAGAGGGTATTCAGGTCTTCCAAGATCGTTCTCCAAATAGAACGCTAAGGGCGATTTTTGCAGTCTAGCGCGGCAAAGGTGTGAGTTTTAAGGTGTGTCCATCAGATAGTTCTGGAGGACGACATGAAAAACATCATCGGCATCTACACCAGCCCCCGGCCTCACTGGGTCGGTGACGGCTTCCCGGTCCGCACCCTGTTTTCCTACGACAACCTGGGTCAGCACATCAGCCCGTTCCTGCTGCTGGATCACGCCGGTCCCGCCCAGTTCAGCCCTACCAGCGCTCGCCGCGGCGTCGGCCAGCATCCCCATCGCGGCTTCGAGACAGTGACCATCGTCTACGACGGCGAAGTGGAACACCGTGACTCCACCGGCAGCGGCGGCACGATCGGTCCGGGCGACGTGCAGTGGATGACCGCCGCGTCGGGGATTCTCCACGAGGAGTTCCATTCCGCCGATTTCGCCCGGCGTGGCGGTCCTCTGGAAATGGTCCAGCTGTGGGTCAACCTGCCGGCGAAGGACAAGCTCGCAGCCCCCGGTTACCAGACCATCGTCGCGGCGGACATCCCGCAGATCCCGCTGCCCGGCCATGCCGGCAGCCTGCGCCTGATCGCCGGTGAGTTCGGCGGTCAGCGCGGTCCGGCACAGACCTTCACCCCGATCGACGTCTGGGACATGCGCCTGCTGGCCGGCAAGCACCTGGAGCTGCCCCTGCACCCGGGGCGCAACACCGCCCTGGTGGTGCTGCGTGGCACGGTCCAGATCAATGGCCAGGAGCGGGTAGCGCAAGGGCAGTTGGCGCTGTTGGAGCGCGAGGGCGACCTGATCAGCCTGCAGGCCGACAACGACGCGATTGTGCTGTTGCTCAGCGGCGAGCCCATCGACGAACCCATCGTCGGTCACGGCCCGTTCGTAATGAACAGCGAAGAGGAGATTCATCAGGCCTTCGTCGACTTTCAATCGGGCCGCTTCGGCCAGATGGACGCCACCGGGCACTGACCGGCAGCGCTGGCGCGGCGCGCATGGCCGACTAGGCTCTGCGAGTCGCGCGCTATCCCCAATGTCCGCCCTCACGCTGCAGGTGCGGCCATGGGTTTAACCCCAGCCGGGTTATCCGGCATCGATCATTAGCGAGGACTCACCATGACTAACGCCTACAAACGTCTCGACAAGGAAAACGCCGCCGTTCTGCTGGTCGACCACCAGGCCGGCTTGCTGTCGCTGGTCCGCGATATCGAGCCCGATCGCTTCAAGAACAACGTGCTGGCCCTGGCTGACCTGGCCAAGTACTTCAAGCTGCCGACCATCCTCACCACCAGTTTCGAAACCGGTCCCAACGGCCCGCTGGTGCCGGAACTCAAGGCGCTGTTCCCCGACGCGCCGTACATTGCCCGTCCCGGCCAGATCAACGCCTGGGACAACGAAGACTTCGTCAAGGCGATCAAGGCCACCGGCAAGAAGCAACTGATCATTGCCGGGGTGGTCACCGAAGTCTGCGTGGCCTTCCCGGCGCTCTCGGCCCTGGAAGAAGGTTTTGAAGTCTTCGTGGTCACCGATGCCTCCGGCACCTTCAACGCGCTGACCCGGGACTCGGCCTGGAATCGCATGTCCAACGCCGGCGCGCAGTTGATGACCTGGTTCGGCCTGGCGTGCGAGTTGCACCGCGACTGGCGCAACGACGTCGAAGGCCTGGGCACCCTGTTCTCCAACCACATTCCCGACTACCGCAACCTGATGACCAGCTACAACACCCTGACCCAAGGCCAATAAAGCCCCGGCAGCGGCGGGCATCGCGTCCGCCGCTGTATGGCATGGCCTCATCACCGGTTTTTGTCTTTTCCAGCTATACCTGCCCCAGCGTTTTTCGTGCGATCTTGCCGCCATTGTCCTGCTGGAGTTGCTCGATGCTTGCCCCATTCGCCGATCACCTGCTGTTGGCCGCGTTGACGCTGTTGCTGCTGGACCTTGCCCTGTGGCACCTGATCGGTCGCCAGGGCGATCGCTGGAAGCTGGCGGTACGGGTGCTGATCTTTTGCCTGTACAGCCTGATGCTGTTCAACCAGGGCCTGAGCCCCATGCAGACGGCGCCCTGGCCGGACGATGTGCCGTTGCACCTGGCTGCCACCGGTTTGCAGATCGGCTGGTGGCTGTTCGGTGCACGGACCCTGACGGTGTTGCTGGGCACCCTGATGATGCAGCGGGTTGGTCACACCGGGCGGCTGCTGCAGGACTTGATGGGCGCGGTGATCTTCCTGATCGCCATCATCGCCGCCCTGGCCTACGTGCTGGACCTGCCGGTCAAGGGCGTACTGGCCACCTCCGGGGCGCTGGCGATCATCGTCGGCCTGGCCCTGCAAAGCACCCTCAGCGACCTGTTTTCCGGGTTGGTCCTCAATACCACCAAGCCCTATCAGATCGATGATTGGATCGCCATCGACGGCACTGAAGGCCGGGTGGTGGACATCGATTGGCGGGCAACCCGGCTGCAGACCTCCCAGGGCAGCATGGTGGTGATCCCCAACTCCCTGGCGTCCAAGGCCAAGATCACCAACTTCAGCCGCCCCAGCGATATCTACGGTTTATCCATTAGCGTGCAGGTCAGCCCCCACGCTCGCCCGCAGAAGGTCATCGAGGCCCTGGAGCGGGCCATGCTCGGCTGCCGTTTCCTGCTCGGCAGCCCGGCCCCCAGCGTGGCCCTGAAAAGCTCCGGCAGCAGCGGCGCGGAGTACGAGATCAGCGGCTTCGTCGCCACCATGGGGCAGAAGCGCGAAGTGCGTAACCAGCTGTTCGACCTGGCATTCCGTCATCTGCAGGCCAGCGGCATCAGCCTGCTGTCCAGCGACGAGCCGGTGCAGAACCAGGCGCTGTCGCGACCTCGGGCGCTGCTGGACGCCTCCAGTATCTTTTCCACCCTGCGCCAGGAAGAGAAGGACACCTTCAGCCAGAACATGCAGTTGCAGACCTTCCGTGCCGGCGAAATCATCCTGCCGGCGGGGGCGGTCAGCGATCACCTGTTCATCATCGAGTCCGGCGTGGTGTCGGTGACCATGCAGCGTGACGGCAAACCCTTTGAAGCCGGGCGCATGGGCCCGGGTGAAGTGATTGGCGAAGCGGGCGTGGTGGCCGAGCAGGCCACGATCGCGGAGTTTTCGGCCAAGACCTTCTGCAGCCTGTACCGCATCGACAACGAGTTCCTCAAACCCTGCCTGGATGCCCGTCACGACATCGGCGACGCCATGAAGACCCTGCTGGACTTCCGCCAGCACATTGCCCAGAGCCTGGCCCAGTCGCCGCCCAAGCCTGTGGCCAAGAAGGGCTTTCTGCAGTGGTTGCGCAGCCGCACCTGAGGTGCCCCGTCGCGGTTCCTCATTTGAAGTAGGCCCGGGGCGTGGTGCCGGTCATGGCCCTGAAAAAGGCGATAAAGATGCTGTCACTGGCAAAGCCCAGTTCGAAGGCGGCGTAACCGATGCTGCGGCCGGTGGCCAGCAGCTCGATGGCACGCATCAAGCGCCATTGCTGACGCCATTGCTGGTAACCCAGGCCCGTCTCGCGCTGGAAGATGCGGCCGATGGTGCGGCTGCTGGCGCCGACCCGGGTGGCCAGCACCTGCAGCTCCGGTGGCAGGCGCTGCAGGTCTTCCAGCAAGGGTTGCAGGCGCTTGTCCCGAGGCAGGGGCAAGGACAGTGGCTGGTGCAGCGCGGCGCCGATTTCCTCCAGGCACAGGCCCAGCAGGTGCGGGTAGCGGCCCTGGCTCCAGTCGCAATCGAACGCCGCCAGGGCCATGGGTTCCAGCACGGCGCGCAGCAAGGGACTGACATCGATCACCGCCACCTCCGCAGGCAAGCGCGGACTCAGTTCAACACTGAAGTACAGCGAGCGGTAATCCACGCTCTGTTGCATCTGCGCGCGGTGCTGCACCCCGCCGGGAATCCATGCCGCCCGCGAGGGAGGCAGCAGGCACAGGCGGTCGGCGAGGGTGATCCGGGTGCAGCCCTGGCGGGTGTACAGCAGTTGCCCGCGACGGTGCCGGTGCAGGCCGGAATCATGATCGCCGAGGGTAGCGGCAATGCCGATCACCGGCGCGCTGAAGGGGTCCGGGTCGAAGCGTGCCTGGGGATCGAGCCATGCCATCTTTGTCCGATTTCCACTGTTTATTGGCCAGGTTGCGATAATACGCCAATGTCGCCTGCCTAGAATCGCCGGCATGTTTTTTTTGCCGAGCACCCACCTGATGAATCCCCGTTCCCTGTTGCCCCTGGCCATGGCCCTGCTGATGTTTGCGCAGATCGCCCAGACCCTCTTCAGCCCGGCCCTGACCGACATCGGCCGGGTCTTTGGCGTTCCTGCGCAGCAGGCGGCCCAGAGCCTGTCGGTGTTTATCCTCGGTTTCGCGCCGGGGGTGGTGCTCTGGGGACGCCTGAGCGATCGCTGGGGGCGGCGCCCGGCCTTGCTCGGCGGGCTGGCGCTGTATGCCCTGGCGCTGGTCCTGGAGTTGCAGGCTCGCAGCTTTGCCCAGCTGTTGCTGTGCCAGGGCCTGGCGGCGCTGGGGGTGGCCGCCTGTTCCGTGGTGACCCAGACCCTGTTGCGGGACCTGTTCCAGGGCCGCGAGCTGATCCGGGTGTTCTCGCTGATGGGCATGGTGCTGGCGGCCAGCCCCGCCATTGGGCTGTTTGTGGGGGCGGCCCTGAGCCGCGCTTTTGGCTATCAGGGCGCGCTGACGGGGTTGCTGGTGCTGGCCCTGGCGTTGCTCGGCTGGTGCGCCCGGGCCTTGCCGGAAACCCGTCCGCCTGCGCAGCCTCTGGCGCCCTTGGCCGGTACCTTGTGGCAGATGCTGCGGGACCCTGCGATCTGGCGCTCGGCGCTGCTGGTGGCGGTGTTCAACCTGGCCTTGCTCAGCTATTACAGCCTCGGGCCCTTTGTGTTCCGAGGCCTGGGGCAGGGCGCGCAATGGTTCGGCTACAGCGGCGCGTTGCTGGCCCTGGGCTCCGGCCTGGGTGCCTGGCTAAACCGCCGGCTGTTGGGCCGAGGCTGGTGCAGCGAGCGGCTACTGGTATTGGCGGCCCTGGCGGTGTTGGCCGGGGGCGGCGGGGTCCTGGCCTTGCAGCACAGCCTGTGGCTGGTGCTGCCGATGTTCGGGGTGGTGCTGGGGTTTGGCCTGGCGATCCCGAACATTCTCGGCTCGGCCCTGGCGGCCTACAGCGACCGGCTGGGCAGCGCCGGGGCCTGGTTCGGCTTGTTCTATTACCTGCTGATCGGCGCCGGCCTGCTGCTGGTGGGCTGGGGGCAGGTCCTGGGGCTGAGCCTTTGCCTGTGCGGCGTGGTGGCCCTGTTGCTGTGCCTGGGCGCGCGTCGCAGGTGAATGTCGGGTTTGCGACACGCGGTCGCCGCAGCGCCCCTGAAGGGTCCATTGTTTGATCATGATCAAGCCGTTGCCCGGCGCATCCGCGCAGCCTGTTGGCAGATCTGTGCAACGGCGCAGCCCCTTCCCGGAAATGGAGATCGGCAACATGGCCAAGATGAAAGCAGCGGTATTCGTGGAAAAGAACCGCATCGTGCTGGAAGACAAGGACATCCCCGAAATCGGTCCGCTGGACGCTCTGGTGCGTATCACCACCACTACGATCTGCGGCACCGATGTGCACATCCTGCGGGGCGAATACCCGGTGGCCAAGGGCTTGACCGTCGGCCACGAACCGGTGGGCGTGATCGAGCGCCTGGGCTCCCAGGTCCGCGGTTTCCATGAGGGCCAGCGGGTGATCGCCGGGGCCATCACCCCTAGCGGCCAGAGTTATGCCTGCCTCTGTGGCTGTGGCTCACAGGACGGTCCGGACACCCGCCACGGGTTTCGCGCCAGCGGCGGCTGGAAGTTCGGCAACACCATCGACGGCTGCCAGGCCGAGTACGTGCGGGTGCCGGACGCCCTGGCCAACCTGTGCCCGATTCCCGACGGTCTGAGTGACGAAGAAGTACTGATGTGCCCGGACATCATGTCCACCGGTTTCTCCGGCGCCGAGCGCGCCGAGGTCAACATCGGCGACAGCGTGGCGGTGTTCGCCCTGGGGCCCATCGGCTTGTGCGCGGTGGCCGGGGCCCGGCTCAAGGGCGCCACCACCATCATCGGCGTCGATACCGTGGCGGCGCGCATGAGCGTGGCGCGGGGCCTGGGGGCGACCCACGTGGTGGACTTCAAGCAGGGCGACGTGGTCAAGCAGATCATGGATCTGACCGACGGTCGCGGGGTCGATGTGTCGATCGAGGCCCTGGGCACCCAGGGCACCTTCGAGTCGGCGCTGCGGGTGCTGCGCCCGGGCGGCAAGCTGTCGAGCCTCGGGGTCTATTCCAGCGACCTGCGCATCCCGCTGGATGCCTACGCCGCCGGACTCGGCGACCTGAGCATCCTCAGTACCCTGTGCCCCGGCGGCAAGGAGCGCATGCGCCGCTTGATGGAAGTGGTCGCCAGTGGCCAGGTGGACCTCAAGCCTCTGGTTACCCACCGCTTCAAGCTGGATGACATCGAAGCCGCCTACGAGCTGTTTGCCAGCCAGCGCGACGGGGTGATGAAGATTGCCGTGACACCTTGATCCGTGCGCCGGGTGTCCTTGATGCACATCAAGGCGCCCGCGCCCGTCTGCCTCGACACTCAGGCCCATCAACGTCCAAGGAGGTCAACCATGAGCCAGTACCAGCGTCTGTTGCTGATTGCCGATCCCCAGCAGCACCAGTCTCCTGCGGCGCGCCGCGCTGCCGCCCTGGCCAAGGCCAGCGGAGCGGCCTTGCATGCCCTGGTGTTCGTCGAACCACCGGCGCGCACCTACCTGTGGGAAGAGCACCTGGAAGACAGTGAACGCCAGGCCTACCTGCAACGCCATGAGCGCTGGCTGCAGGTGGAAGCCCAATGGATGCGCGAGCAGGGCGTGGAGGTCACCACCCAGGTGATCTGGAGCACTCAGGTGCTCAAGGACATGCTGGACTACATCAGCGCATTCCGCCCCGATCTGCTGATCAAGGATGTGACCCTGGAATCGGCCCTCAAGCGCGTTTTCGTCACCCCCCTGGATTGCCACCTGCTGCGTGAAGCCCCGGTGCCGGTGCATCTGGTCAACGATGCCCCGCACAAACTGCCCCGGCGCATTGTCGCCGCCGTCGACCCGGCCCAGTCCGACACCCAGATCAGCGGCCTCAATGGCCTGATCATCCAGACCGCCAACGCCCTGGCCCTGCAATGCGATGCACAGTTGCACCTGCTGTATGCCTACGACCTGATGCCGATGCTCGATGGTGTCGCGCCGGTGGCGTCCACCGCCTGGAGCGTCAATTGCCTGGACGAGTTGCGCGAATCCCTGCACAAGGAATTCGAACGCCTGGGCGATGAACACAACGTGCCCCAGGAATTTCGCCACTTCATCATGGGACCGCCGGTGCCGGGCATCGCCCAGTTCGTCGACGAATACCTGGTGGACGTGGTGGTCATGGGCACCGTGCACCGCACCGGCTTTGGCCGCTTGATCGGCAGTACCACCGAACGGGCCCTGTACTCGATGCCGGGCAGCATCCTGGCGGTCAAGTCAGGCGGCGCGAGCTGAGCACCGCAGCGCGCTGGGCAGCCTGAGACGACCCGGGTCAGTGCCCGGGTTCGGCGATCGACACCGCCAGTTCGACCCCCGGTAGCAATCGGGCGGCTTCTCGCAGCCCTGAGCAATAGGCGCCATCGACATACCCGTAACGCTCGCAGGAGGTGGCTTCGCCCGCCAGCAGTACCCGGCCATAGGGGGCTGCGAGCTGGGCGATGTCGGCCAGCGAGGCCTGGGGCGTCAGGTGCAGGTAGGCGCCGCGGCTGTAGGGATCACTCGACCAGTGGGTTCGGTGCACCGCGCTCGGTGTCGGCAGCGAACCGCCGCAGGCCGTGGCCAGGGCCTCCAGGGCCAGTGCCAGGGCGGTCGGATCGTCCAGCTTGGCCAGCTCCAGGGCCGGAGGCCCCGAGACGTGGGCCGCCAGGGTCGGGGTGCCGGTGAGGGGCGTCACGTCGATCCAGTAGGGGAACAGCGGATGGTCCTTGATCAACAACCCGCTGCACGTCGCTTGCCCTGTGGGCCAGAAAGGCTGGTCGAAACTCAGCAGAAGCTTTTCGAAATGGCCAAAGCCCAGGCGCTGTATGGCCGCCTTCTTTTGCGCCGGCAAGGCCGGTGAAAACTCGATGGCCTCGGCCTTGAGCACCCCCAGCGGCACGCTCAGCAGTACATGGGAGCCGCTTTCCACACGCCCGTCGCTGCACTCCAGGGTCACGCCCCAGGCATTGCTGCGGACCTTCGCCACCGGCCAGTCGGTGCTGATGGGCAGGCCCTCGGCCAGGCCTTGCAGCAGGTTCAGGTAACCGCCGCTGATGCAGCGGTCCGCGCCCTCGTAATCGCACTCCAGGCTGTAGTTGAGCAGGGCAATGTCGCGGGCCGGCGCGGCCAGGTCGGCCTGCAATCCGGTCCTGATCACAAACTGCACCCAGTCCCGCAGGTCGGGATCGGCGATGTCCTGTGCGCGCAGCTCCAGCCACTGCTCCAGGGACAGATCCGCCGGGTACTGCCCGGCGTCCTGCATCAGTTCGGCTTCGAAGCTGTCCGCCAGTTCGAGGATCTGCACGCGCCGCGCCGGGTCCAGGCGTTGTCCCTGCGGGTCCACCAGGCCCATGCCGGCAAACAGTTCGGCGATGCAGAACGCCCGGGTATCGAGTGCCATGAACCGGGCCAGCTGGCTCAGGGGATTGCCCTCGGGATCGTGAATCCACGAACCGCCGGCATCCACTCGGGAATTGCCCAGGGCCAGGGTGTGGGTGCGGCCGCCGATCCGTGGCCGGGCCTCCAGCACCTGCACCTCGATGCCGGCGGTCATCAGTGCATTGGCAGCGGCGAGGCCGGCGAATCCGGCGCCTACCACCAGCACCCGGGTAACCGCGCCGGGCACTGCTTGCAGGGACGTCGGCCGGGCCACGGGCAGCAAACGGCGGGGTGTTGCAAAAGGTTGTGGTGACATTGGCGGTGCTCTTGTGAGTCGAAACAGAATCAGCGGCAGGCGCCCAGACAGCGCCCGCCTCGAAGGCCACGCAGGGCCGGGAATCAATCGATGGCGGCAAACAACTCGCGGGCCGCGTCCAGCAGGAACAGGTCCTGGTAATGCCCCGCCGCCAGGGACAGACCCACCGGCAGTCCCTCGACCCGGCCCACCGGGATGGACAGCTCCGGTAGCCGCGCGACCCCGGCAAAACTGCTGACGGCCATGCAACGGTCGTAGAAGTCCATGATCGCCTCGGGCGCCTGCAACTGGCCCTTGCCCGGAACCGGTAGCGGCACCGTGGGGAAACAGAACAGGTCGTTGCTGGCGGTAAAGGCGCTGACCGCGGCAAACAGCTGTTCGCAATGTCGCAATGCGCTGCTGATGTGGCGGCGATCCAGCTGCCGGACATTGGCGAAGGCGGCCTGGAAACCGGGGCTGCATGGCGGCTCGAAGGTGTTGACCCAGTGGCCGATGGAGTTGCCGGTCTCGGCGCTTTGCAGCAGACGCAGCGCCTGTTCATTGCAGGCTTTCAGGTCCCAGTCGCCCTTGACCAGTTGAGCGAAGGTCAGGGGTTTGACCACGACCGGCACCCGCGCCTGCAACGCCCGAATGACCGCCCGCAGCCGGGCCTGGATCTTCGGGTCGGCGAGGGCAAAGGCGTCTTCCAGCACATACAGGGTGCCGATGGGCTGGGGCGCTGGCGTGCAACTGCTGAGCAGCACCGGCATGACCCGGCTCAGGGTGTCGAGCCCATTGGCCAGGACCCCCACCGTGCTGACGCTGGGCACCGACGGCAGCACGCCGGCGGCCGAGATGCGCTGCGGGGTTGGGCGCAGGCCCCAGATCCCGCAGAAGCTGGCCGGCACCCGCACCGAGCCGGCGCAGTCGGTGCCCAGGGCAAAATCCACCAGGCCGCAGGCCACCGCCGAGGCCGAGCCGCTGGACGAGCCTCCGGGTATGTGTCCCGGGGCCTTGGGATTGAGGGGCGTACCAAAGAACGGGTTTTCCCCTTGCAGGCTGTAGGTGAACTCATCGCTGACCGTGCTGCCCAGGCAGGTGG
Organism: Pseudomonas sp. E1BtOHC1; assembly: GCF_058744285.1. NCBI lineage: Bacteria > Pseudomonadati > Pseudomonadota > Gammaproteobacteria > Pseudomonadales > Pseudomonadaceae > Pseudomonas > Pseudomonas sp. E1BtOHC1. The sequence goes on along the minus strand of NZ_CP196023.1, from coordinate 5,593,910 downwards.
CGCCGGCACCGAGCAACTGCTCGACACACAAGGCGTGGTGGCTGGCCGGTGGGTGCGCCGCGCCCCAGGCCGGGCTGCCGTAGGTACAGGTCAGGCCCTTGAGGTCGATGTTGTCCTTGACCGCGAAGCTGAGCCCCGAGAGCGGGCCGCCAGCATAGGGGGCAAAGGTCTGGCGAGTGACGAAGGCGCCACTGTCAGCGCAGGTAGAGGGCGTCATGGGCTTGGCCGTGGCTGGAGAAAAAGCGGCCTGCAGCCGCCTGGCGCAGGGCCGGGCGAGGCAGGATCAGCCGAGGATTCTGCGCCTCTGACGCCCGGTTTCTATCAGGAAATTTCAGTCCGGCGGTTTTTCTCCCGGATCGGCCTGGGGCAGGTACGGCAGCAGCCGCGCGGTCTCCTTGCGCACCACCGCGTAGCACTCGCAACTGTGCTGTTCCAGGCGTGGCCGGTCGAGGACGTTGATGCGCCCCCGGCTGTATTCGATGATGCCCTGGCGCTGCAGTTTGCCGGCGGCCTCGGTGACGCCCTCACGACGCACCCCGAGCATGTTGGCGATCAACTCCTGGGTCATCACCAGTTGGTTGCCCGGCAGGCGGTCCAGGGACAGCAGCAGCCAGCGGCACAGTTGCTGATCGATGGAGTGGTGCCGATTGCACACCGCGGTCTGGGCCATCTGGGTGATCAGCGACTGGGTGTAGCGCAGCATCAGCAGGAGCATCTCGCCGTGGCGGTTGAATTCGTCCTTGAGACGCTGCCCGGGCAGGCGCAAGGCATGCCCGGCACTTTGCACGATGGCCCGGCTGGTGGTGCTCTCGCCGCCCATGACCAGGGACACGCCCACCAGCCCTTCGTTGCCCACCACGGCGATTTCCGCCGAGGCGCCGTTCTCCATCAGGTACAGCAGCGACACCACCGCGTCCGTGGGGAAATACACGTGGCGCGGGATATCCCCTGACTCGTAGAGCACCTGGCCCAGGGCCAGGGGCACTGGCTTGAGGTGGGGCAGCAGGCGCTCCTGCACCTCGGCCGGCAGTGCGTTGAGCAAGTGATTGGGCCCGAGCCCAAGGTTGTCGAACATCTCAGAACCACCGGATGGCAAGGCGTCAGCGCTCACTCAGGGTAGTCCAGGGCGTTGCCCGGTGTCTGTCATGGCGCCGACTCGGTGATGGCCGCTGTCGGGGAAAGCCCGGTCTGCGGCGGAGGGACGTTGACGGGCCAGGTGAGCAACACCCGGCGTGTGGTGCCGTCGTCCAGCAGCGGAATGGCCAGCCCCGTCAGGGGGCGGCCGTCCAGGCTCAGGCTGAGGCTGGCGCCGGGGTTCTGCCGCACCTCGATGTGATAGACCGTCGCGCCAAACCGGTAGTCCATGCTGTAGCCGGGCCAATGAGCCGGGATCACCGGCTCGATGTACAGGCGGTCGCCTTCACGCCGCAGCCCCAGCAACGACTCGACGATCAGCCGGTACATCCAGCCCGCCGAGCCGGTGTACCAGCTCCAGCCGCCGCGCCCGGTGTGGGGCGCCACGCCATAGACGTCGGCGGCCATCACATAGGGTTCGACCCGGTAGGTGGCCACTTGCTCGGCGCTGCGTCGGCTCACCGGGTTGATCATGTGCAGCAGTTCCCAGGCCCGGGCGCTGTCCCCCAGGCGGGCGAAGGCCATGCTGGCCCAGATTGCCGCGTGGGTGTACTGGCCGCCGTTCTCCCGCACCCCGGGCACATAGCCCTTGATATAGCCCGGGTCCAGTGGGCTGTGGGCGAACGGTGGGTCCAGCAGCAGTACTACGCCGCTGTCCCGGCGGACCAGATGCTGGTCCAGGGACTCCATGGCCTGGTGCTGGCGGGCGTCACTGGCGGCCGCGGACAACACCGACCAGCTCTGGGCGATGGAGTCGATGCGGCACTCCAGGTTGCTGGCGGTGCCCAGGGCCTGGCCGTCGTCGAACCAGGCGCGGCGATACCACTGTCCGTCCCAGGCCTGGCTGTCGAGGGCGGCGCGCAAGGCCAGGGCCTGATTGCGACAGGTCAGGGCGAAGGCCGGATCGTTGTGCTGTTCGGCGGTGACGGCGAACCGTTGCAGCACCTCGTGACTGAAGAACCCCAGCCACACGCTTTCCCCCAGGCCCCGCTCGCCGACGCGGTTCATGCCGTCGTTCCAGTCCCCGGTGCCCATCAGCGGCAAGCCATGGACGCCGCGCCGGCTGCTGTGCTCAATGGCCCGTTGACAGTGGCGGTAGAGGCTTTCCCGCAGCCCGCAGGCTTGTGGCAGGTCGTAGTAGGACTCTTCGCCGGGATTGAGCAGACGACCTTCCAGGTAACCCACCTCGACCTCCAGCACACTGCGGTCGCCGGTGATCTGCACGTAGCGGCTGGTGGCCAGGGGCAGCCAGAGGAAGTCATCGGAACAGCCGGTGCGCACCCCGCGATTCTGCGGCGGATGCCACCAGTGCTGGACGTCGCCCTCGGGGTACTGGTGGGCGGCGCAGAGCAGCAGGTGCTCGCGGGCCAGGGCCGGCTCGGCGTGGATCATTGCCATGCTGTCCTGCAACTGGTCGCGAAAGCCTATGGCGCCACCGGACTGGTAGAAACCGCTGCGGGCCCAGAAGCGGCAGGCGATGGTCTGGTACATCAGCCAGCCGTTGGCCATGACATCGATAGCCGGGTCCGGGGTACGCACTTGCAGCGTGCCCAGGCTGTGCTGCCAGTGCTGATGCACGGCGGCAAGTTCGCTCTGCGCCATCTGCGTACCGCGGTATTGCAGGACCCGTCGGGTTGCGGCCTTGGCATCCACCTCGGCCCCCAGGCGGAACAGCACTTCCTGGCTCTGGCCGTCCGCCAGCTCCACCGCGACCTGCATCGCCGCACAGGGGTCGAAACCGGCGCCGGAACGTCCGGACAAACGCTCTCGGGTCAACGCGGCGGGCGCCGCGAGGCTGCCGTTGCGGCCAATGAATTCACTGCGGTCGCCGGTAAAGCTGCGCACCGCGGAGTCGGTGTCGAGAAACGCCACATGCCCGGAAAACTCCATGTTGTAAGGGTTGCGGGCGAACAGGGCGCCACTCACCGGATCGCTTTCGGTGACCACATGCATGGCCGAGCGGCCGCGCAATTCCCCCAGCACCCATTCCACGTAGCTGGTCACCGTCAGGCGCCGTGGCCGGCCGCTGCGGTTGCGGATCTTCAACCGCGAGAACTTGATCGGCGCCTGCAGCGCCACATAGATCGTCAACTCGCTGTGAATGCCGTTCTCCTCATGTTCGAACACGCTGTAGCCGAAGCCATGGCGGGTGCGATAGCTGCCGTTGCCGGGGCAGGGCTGGGGAGTGGGCGACCAGACCTGGCCGCTGTCTTCGTCACGCAGGTACAGGGCCTCGCCACTGGGGTCGCTGACCGGGTCGTCGTGCCATGGGCTGAGGCGGTACTCGTGGGCGTTTTCGCGCCAGCTGTAGGCGCCGCCGCTTTCCGAGATCACCGTGCCGAACAGCGGGTTGGCGAGCACGTTGGCCCAGGGCGCCGGGGTGGGTTGCCCGGGGTTGAGGGTGATCAGGTATTCGCGGCCGTCGCTGCTGAAACCGCCAAAGGGCGTTTCCAGGATCAGCTCCGGCAGCGGGGCTGCCGGGGCATTGCTGGCCGGCTGTGGCAGGCGCACCAGGGGCGCCTCCAGACGCGGCAGCGACGGGTCGGCACGGCGCCGATGGACCTGCTCGGCCAGGCTGCCGCGGCTGTCACTGATCACCAGGCGCGCCACTGCCAGCATCAGGATGCGGTCTTCGCCGGACAGTTGCTGGGCCGGACGCACGAAGATGCCTCCGGGACGGTCGATCAGGCTGGCTTCGCTGCCGGAAGTCACCAGGCCCATGATCAGGTCCTGGAGCTGCTGACGGTAGCCCACCTGATCCTCGTTCCAGATCACCAGATCCACCGCCAGGCCTTTCTGCCGCCAGTAGGCGTGGGCCTTGATCAACTGCTGCACCAGGGTAATGTTGGCCAGGTCGCCCACTTGCAGCAGGACGATCGGCAGGTCCCCGGAAATGCCCTGGCCCCAGAGCCCGGACTGGCTGCGGCGGTTGGCCAGCAGCAGGCTGGTGTCGGCCCGCAGGGTGGCGTTGGCGTAGAGCAGCGACGCGGCCATCTGTTGGAACAGCCGGGCTTCGGCCAGCGAGGCGTTGAGCTGGCGCAACAGCACCTGGCTGTGGGTCCAGGCCAGGTCGAAGACCCGGTCCGCCAGGTGCCGGTCACGGTATTTGTGGATCAGTTGCAGGCACTGTTCGTGGCTGTCGGCGACCCCGGTCACCAGGTCGATGGTGGCGCTCTGACCGGGATCGAGGGTGATCCGGCAGCGGATCGCCACGATCGGGTCCAGCACCGAGCCGTCGGTCCCCGAGAGCCGTTCGATCTGCGGGTCCATGGCCAGGGGCGAGGCCAGATCCCGGCCGCGGCCGATAAAGCGTGCGCGGTCGGTTTCATAGGAGATGGCGTCGATGTCCACACCGTGGGCCGCCAGCAGGTGGCACATCCAGGGCACGGCTTGCTCCTGGGCCCGTGGCCGGCGGCTGCAGACAATGGCCTGCAGGCTGGGCAGCAGTTCGGTCTCGATGAACAGGTTGCTGAAGGCCGGATGGGCCGCATCGCTCTGGGCCGGGGCCAGGACCACTTCGGCGTAGCTGGTGAGCTCGATGCTGCGGCGCCCCCGGGCACGGTTGCACAGGTGCAAGCGGCGCAGTTCGATGGGGTCCTCGGGTGACACGACGATTTCCATGTGGCTGTCGAAGTCCCGTTCCCGCACCCGGAATTCTGCCCGGGCATCGGTGAAGATCGCCTCGAAACTCTCTGGGCGGCGTCGGGTCGGCTGGTAGGCCGCGGACCAGAAGTCGCCGCTGGCCACGTCCCGCAGGTAGCAGAACTGCCCCCAGTGATCCCGGGTCGGGTCCTCGTGCCAGCGGGTCACCGCCAGTTCGTTGCAGCGGCTGTAGCCGCCACCGGCACTGCTGAGCATCAGGTGGTAGTGACCGTTGGACAGCAGTTGCACGGCCGGACGCTTGCGGTCCGGGTCGGCGAACACCCGCAGTTTGTTCTCGTGGGCCCGGGCCGCTTCGTCGGCCGCAGGCGCTCCGGCGGCGTGCAGGTATTGGGCGGCGGTTTTCGGTACCCGTTCCTGAAGCAGCAGGGCGATGGCCTGGAACTGCGGATCGGATTCGAAACGCCGCTGCATGGGCTGATCCAGCAGCAACCAGGCCAGGGCCAGCAAGCTCATGCCCTGGTGGTGAGCCATGAACGACTGCACCACGGCATGGTCCTGGCCCCGGGGCAGGCGCGATTCGGTGTAGTCCACGGCTTCATAGAGGCCAAAGCGTCCACCCAGCCCCAGCTGTGCCAGGCGCTGCAGGTTCTGGCAGGCGGCCTGGGGCGCCACCATCAGCGCCAGGACGCTGGCATAGGGCGCCACCACCCGTTCCGCGCCGAGGCCACGCTTGAGCCCCAGGCCCGGCACGCCGAACGCCCGGTACTGGTAGTTGAACTGGCTGTCGAGGGTGTTGTAGCCCGACTCGGACACGCCCCAGGGCAGGCCCAGTTGCTGGCCGTACTCGATCTGCAGGGCCACCGCGGCGCGGCAGGTCTGGTCCAGCAGGGTGCCCTGGTAGCTGGGCATCACCAGCATCGGCATCAGGTATTCGAACATCGAGCCGGTCCAGGACAGCAGCACCGGGGTGCCGGCGCTGCTGGTGAGCAGGCGGCCCAGGGCAAACCAGCTTTCCTGGGGCAGTTGCCCCTGGGCGATGGCGACAAAGTGGGTCAGGCGCACTTCCGAGGCCAAGAGGTCGTAGTAGCCGGCATCCAGGCGGTGCTCGTCGGCGTTGTAGCCGATCACCAGCAAGTGACGACGGGTGTCGTAGAGAAAGCCGAAGTCCATCTGCGCCATGCTGGCTACCGCTTCCAGCAATCGACTCAGGCTACTGATGCGCTCCAGGGCCAGCTCCTGCACGGCGGCGATCCGCTCGTGGTGCATCGGCAGCCAGAATCCGGCGTCCAGCTGGGCCAGCTGGCGCCAGCTCAGGGTGCCGAAGCGGCGGCCGTCGGCCATGGGCGGCAGGCAGCGCCATTGCAGTTCGTCATGCAGGTCACGGCATTGCGCGGCCAGCGCCTGGCGCCAGAACTCCACATCGTCCGTCGTTGTGGTCTGCGCCTGGTCGGTGCTTTCGGCAATGCGTTGCAGCAGCCCCAGCAAGGCATCCGGAGCCACGTCGGCGTGCAGGCTCAGGTGCTCATGCACGGCGCGGGTTTCCAGGCGCCAGCGCAGCACCGGGGCGGTGTCCTGGCCGGCCGCCGTGAGGGCGTCCTGGAACACATCGAGGCTGTCCAGCAGGCCGTTGGCGATCTGCAGCAGCGCCGGTGGGCTATCCACCAGGGCCTGCAGGCCGGGGCGCAGGGTCAGCAGCATGCCCACCAGGTTGCCGCTGTCCACGGTGGACACGTAGCGCGGCGGCAGGGGTTGCAGGCTCTGGGTGTCGTACCAGTTGTAGAAGTGCCCGCGGTAGCGTTCCAGCCGGCCCATGCTGGCCAGCATCTGCTCCAGGCGCTGCATCAGCCGGCGGCTGCTCAGGTAGCCGAAGTCGTGGGCCGCCAGATGGGCCAGCAGGGCCAGCCCGAGGTTGGTTGGCGAGGTGCGATGGGCGATGCGGCGCTGCGGCTGCTCCTGCAGGTTGTCCGGAGCCAGCCAGTTGTCCTCGGGGCCGACGTACTGGTCGAAAAAGCCCCAGGTGCGGCGGGCCAGGCTCTGCAGGAAACGCCGTTGGCCGCTGGAGGGCTCGAACGCCACCTGGCTTGCAGGGCGGCTGAGCCACCAGGCCAGTGCCGGGCCGGCCAGCCAGGCCAGGAGCAAGGGCGCGGCCATCAGCAGTTGCGGGCGCGGCCACAGCAGCCCCGTCAGCAGCAGGGCCAGGAGCGGACCGATCCACATCCGCCGGTACAGCTGCAGCAGGTTGTCATCCGGGCCGCGCTCGGCTTCCCGGGAGGGTTGCCATTGCAGGCGATGAGCTTTGCTGATGCCCATGCGCCACAGCGCGCGGCTCATAGCGTCCAGGCTGTAGGCGACCTCATAGGGCAGCCAGGCCAGGGGCAACAGGGCCCGAGACAGGTGCTGGCCGGCGCTGCCCAGGGCCGCGTTCAGTTGTTGCAGCAACGGTACTTCCGGGGTGTTGTGCACCAGCTCGCGCAAGGCGGCGGACAGGGGTAGCACCAGCAGCACAATCAGCACCGCCAGGGTCCAGGCCAGGGGCTGGGTGGAGCCCAGCCAGCCCCACAACAGCATGCTCAGCAAGGCCAGGGGCTCGAGGCTGCGGCGCAGGTTGTCGAGGATTTTCCAGCGTGCCAGAGGGCTCAGGCGATTGCTTTCCAGGCCGCCGGCTGCCTTGGGCGACCAGGGCAGGAGCCAGGGCAGCAGTTGCCAGTCGCCGCGAATCCAGCGCTGGTGGCGCTTGACGTCGGCGCTGTAGCGGGCCGGGTATTCCTCGAACAGCTGCACATCGCTGAGCAGCCCGGAACGGGCGTAGCAGCCCTCGATCAGGTCATGGCTGAGAATCCGGTTGTCGGCGAAGCGCCCGCCCAGGGTCTGCTCGAACGTGTCCAGGACATAGATGCCCTTGCCGACGAAGGAGCCTTCCTGGAACAGGTCCTGGTAGACGTCCGACACCGCGCGGGTATAGGGGTCGATCCCGGCATCGCTGGCGAACAGCCGGGAGTAGGCGCTGCGCGCGGTGCTCGACAGGCTGATGCCGACCCGTGGCTGGAGAATCCCGTAGCCGCTGACGATGCGCCCGCTGAGCGGGTCGGTCTGGGGCCGGTTCAGCGGGTGGTCCATGGCGCCCACGCATTGCTGGGCCACGTCCCGGGGCAGTTGGGTGTCGCTGTCCAGAGTGATCACGTAGGTGATGCTGGGCAGGGCCTGGATATCGCCGACGATCAGCGAGAAGCGCTCCTGGCCCCGGCCGCGCAGCAGGGCATTGAGGTCTTCGAGCTTGCCGCGCTTGCGTTCATGGCCCATCCAACAGTGTTCGGCGGCGTTCCACAGCCGTGGCCGGTGCAGCAGGTAGAAGCGGTCCACGGCTTCTTCGGGGTATTTAAGGTTCAGCGCTTCGATCCGTTGCCGGGCCAGCAGCAACAGGGCCGCGTCGCTGTCCAGGGTTTCGCTGGGAGCGTCGAGAAAGTCGCTGAGCAGGGCGAAATACAGCTGGGCGTCGCGGTTGGCCAGGAAGCGCACTTCCAGGCCTTCCACCAGTTCCTCGATATCCGCTGCGCTGCCGATCAGGCAGGGCACCGCTACCAGGGTCCGGGCGCGGGGGGCGATGCCTTCGCTGTAGTCCAGGCGCGGCAGAATGCCCGGGGCCACGGTCAGGGTCACCAGGCCGTTGATCAGGCCGATGGCCAAGCGGCTGGCGAGCAACAGCGCCGGTACCGCCCACAGTGCCAGCCAGTAATGGCCGGGGCTGGCTTCCTGGTACAGGGTGTCGAGAAACGGCCAGGCGAACAGCGCCGAGAGCAGCATCACCGGCCCCAGGAAAAAGCCCAGGGGCGCCTGGGTCAGCAGACGCCGGCCACGTTCGGCCAGGGGCACCCGAGCGCCGATCTGTTGTTCCAGGGTGCGGCGTCCGGCACCGATCAAGTAATGCCCGACGTGTCCGGCCACGGCTTCCGGGTCGTCGACGCGGTAGTGGGCCCGGGCCAGTTCGATGCACTGGCGGGCCACCTGTTCTTCACTGAGGGGGCAGTGGCGGGCCAGGCGTTCGAGCACATGCCGGTAATGGTCGCGGGTGGCGAAGTCCATGCGCCGGTAGACCTGGGCCGGGTCGTCCTGAAGCACCTGTTCGACTCGGCTCATCAGCTCGACGAACTCGCGCCAGTTGCTGGCCGAGAGCAGGCGCAGGCTGGAAATGCTGTTGCTGATGGACACCTGATCGGCGGCTTGCTGTTGGGCGTCGAGCTGCACCAGACGCTCGATGTTCAACCCGGTTTCCCCCAGCAGTTGCTCGATCCAGGCCAGGGGCAGCACCAGGGCGGCGTTCTGGCCCTGCAGGCGCCGCGCCAGTTCGGCGACGAAGGCGGCACTCATGGGCGGTGCCGAGCGCGCCATGTCGGCCACGGCCAGCACCACGCTCTTGGCGTCCTGCTCGGCGGTTTCCATCAGGCGGTCGGCCCAGTCGTTGGCCAGATTGCGCTCACTCCAGTTGGCCATGACCCGGAAGGCCACGCGCCGCAGGTTCTCGATCAAGGCCAGGCGCAGCATGATGGGAATCGCCCACAGCTCACCGAGCTTGAGCGGGGTGACGCTCTGGTAGCTGTCGACGAAGCGTCCCAGGCTTTCGCTGTCGACCCGGCCGTCGCCGTGGGAAATGGTTTCCAGGGCGATGTCGTAGACCCGTGGCAGGCCCGCCGACTGGCCGTTGGCCAGGCGCGGCAATTGCCGGCTGTAGCCTCGGGGCAGGTGGGTGCGGGTGATGCGGATCTGTTCTTCCAGCAGGTAGTAGTTGTCCAGCAGCCATTCGGCGGCGGGGGTGGCCCGGGGCGAGCTGCCGGTGGCGGCGGTCAGGCTTTTGCAGCAACTGGCCAGGGCGCTGGCGTTGTCCGCCAGGCGTGCCAGCAGCCAGTCGGGGTTGCGGCTTTGGCTCAGGCGGTGCTGTTGCGCCAGCAGGGTACCGTGGCTGGCCATCTGTTCACTGCTGAACAATTCCGAGCGCAGCGGTGCTTCGTATTCGATGCTGTTGCGCGAGGCCTTCCATTGGCCGTATCTGGCGGCGGGCAGACGCCAGAACCTCAGGAATGCGTGGGTCCAATGACTGTCCATGTTTTCCTTGGCATAACAGAGCCGTCCCTCGGCACGGGGTGCGAGGGAGGGCCGGGAGCGGGGCGTGCGGTCAAATCGATGCACCGTCGCGACGAACGTTTCAGGCAAAAAGCTGCAACCTTGACGGTGGCGGGAGTGGGGGAGGGTGTCTGTGCGTTGGGGCACATAGGCGGATGATCATGCATTGCTGCTGGGTGGCTTGGTGTGGCGAGGGGGCTTGTTCCTGTTTGGGGGCGTAGCGGTTGTGGGACCTGAGGTTGCGGTCTTGTTGGTGTACATATCCGTTGCTGCGGGTGACGGGGCGTTCAGATCAAGATCAAAATCAAGAGCCAGACGGCGGCCTTGCGGCCGGCCTGGAGCGGGAATGGGGGGAGCACCTTCCCTTGTAGGAGCTGCCGAAGGCTGCGAACGGGCGAGCATCGCCCGGCCAGTCGGCGCGGTACATCAGGCACATCGCAGATACGAAAACAGGGCGGCGGGACTGTGAGCGGGCTGGTTGCTGACAAGCTAACCCGCGGGGGCAAACGCTATCGCCACACATCTTTGGCTGTTTCAGAGAGTGCTGAAAGGTGCTTGGAACTACGCCGATTCGCTTTCTTTTGTAAGGCCATTCCGAGAAGTGGTTTGTCACTTGCATCTGCTTGTTTTGAGCCGCTAGTCTGCGAGGGTCATCGCTCAGTGGATGGCCGGATGTGCAAGTCCGAATACTGCAAGGAACCTATTGACGCTGAGGCGTTATTGCCAAGTGTTTTTATCCACAGTATTGAGGCGTTCATCCATGAAAAAGTCCACGTCCTATCGCTATCCCGAACTGAAATCTGCCAATGCCAGCCTGCGCGTTGTCTTGGCTCAGCAGCCCGTGATCCCCACGCAGCTCTCTCCCCATCTCACCACCCAAGCCAAGCCCGTTGCCCCCGACTCGCTGTTCAGCGTGCGCCCAGGCGTCAGTGCTGAAGAGGCGTTGGTGCATGTGTCGTTGTTGCTCAAATGCGCCGAAGAGGTCTGCGATGAAATCACCCAGCAGGGCAGCGGTATCGAGCGCGGGCTGATCTGGTCCATGGTGCATTCCGTGGAGATGGCCCGGGCGGTGGTGGAGGCGTTGCTGGACGCTAGCCCGCGAGGTCTCTGCTCATGCTCGGACGAGCCGCGCTCGTAAAGCCCGAGTCCCCCGGTCTTCTTCAAATCAGAGTGTGCTGGCCGTCGGCGAGGTGGCGACACGGATGGGGAGACATACCCGTTGCTGCGGTAACGCCGGCTTAGGATTTTGCCGCTAAGGCCAGCCCTTTCAGGGTCTTTGCTCAAGGCTGCTTCTGCAGTATTGCAGCCTTGAGCATCCGGTCATTGCCATCGCTTTAAGGCGTCGATACCGGACGCAGGCGAATTGAATCGATGATGGCATCCCACAGTTCCAGTGCGGCTTTATCGGACTTGAAAGCGGGAGCCGGTGGCTTGCCATCGTCATCGTCATCAGCTTCCTCCACGCTCAGTTCTACCTTGAGATGGGGCTCGTTGATCGACTCGTCCTTGCCCTGGGCTTCCCAGAGGAAGGTGTAGGTGCGTTGCCCCTTTGCGCTGCCCGCCAGCAGGTACTCATCGGCGGGAATGGCACCGCCACGCTCTCTTTTGCGCAGGGTCTCGATGCCTGCAACCATCTTCAGCGCGCCCATCAAAAAGCCACTCACTCGATCCAGTAACCGATCGTCCTCGGCTCCGGTGCTGGATCTGAATGACAAAAAGGTTCTAGGGTGTTCCGGGAAGGTCACGCCAATCCCGAAGTTTTCACTTTGAAAGCTGTCACCCGCGATATAAGCCCGGTCGATACAGAATCCTGGTTCGGCGGGGATTTCGTTGGGAGAGCGAGAGCGTAGGTTACGGGCTAAATCATTAACTATTTCTAATCCTCTTTTCTCTCTGTCATAAGTAACTTCTCCCGAATAGTAATAGACAGAGCCTTTTAGTGGTGTCACCAAATATGAATCAACTCTGTATGACAAGGTGCTAGCTGTTGAATCCCATGACCACAGGCTAACTGAACCATTTTGATGTTCTGTCCGCCTTAGAAACATGCTCTCTTGTGTTTTGCTATGGCGTTCACTTTTTAGTTTCTGTTCACGCTTATCGATTCTGATTGCTAGGGCGGCAGGGGTATCGTCGAGCGCTTTGATATTGTCGCCCCACAGGTAGTAGCCAGCATTGATCTTCGCCTGGGGCGGTAAATCAATTAGAAAGCGTCCGTAGCAATAAGTAATCCATCCGCTCTTGTCCATGGCCGGGCTCCGAGAGGAAAAAATCGATGTGCAGCTGATAACGCTAGTCATGGCGATAAGACCAAGGATGGTTATTAGGCAATGAGTGCGCTTCATAAACCCTCCTTGGCATCCAGCTGGCAGTCTGCCAATTGAGCGATCTTGATCACGTCGGATAATGCGGTCCATTGGCGAGTGTTCTGTGGTCGCGCGCGCTTCCTTAGGAAAATCACAAATCATCCATCCAGTTATCTTTGGGCTTCAGCTCAGCGAGGAACTCTCCCAGGGCGTAGTCATCATCTACCGCTGGGCTGTTGGCCCTCTGTTGCGGGCCTTTAGGCGGGGAGGGCGTGCCAGCATTGTCGCCGCGTCCAGGAGCCGATACCGGACGCAGGCGAATCGAATCGATGATGGCATCCCACAATTCCAGTGCGGCTTTATCGGACTTGAAAGCGGGAGCCGGGGGAGTGGCATCGTCATCGACGTCAGCTTCCTCTACGCTCAGCTCCGCCTTGAGATGGGGCTCGTTGACCGACTCGTCCTTGCCCTGGGCTTCCCAGAGGAAGGTGTAGGTGCGTTGCCCCTTTGCGCTGCCTGCCAGCAGGTACTCATCGGCGGGAATGGCACCGCCACGCTCTCTTTTGCGCAGGGTTTCGATGCCCGTAACCATCTTTGCCGCACCCATCAGAAAACCACTCACTCGATCCAGTAACCGATCACGTTCGGCTCCGGTGCTGGATCTGAATGCCAAAAAGGTTCTAGGGTGTTCCGGGAAGGTCACGCCAATCCCGAAGCCTTCACTTTGAAAGCTGTCACCCGCGATATAGGCCCGATCGATACAGAACCCAGGATCGGTGGGGATCTCGTGGGGCGCGCGCGAGCGTAGGTTGCGGGCCAGAGAGTTAGATATCTCCATAGCTCGACGCTCTCTATCCTCTGATATTTTTCCTGTCCAGCGATAAGCACGCCACGTTGGCTTCGAGGCAACATAGGTATCAAGCAGATATACCTTGGAGGCAACTTCAGAAGACCAAGACATTAGTCCTACTGAGCCTCCACCAAAATCTATTCGACGAAGAAACATACTGCCTTTCGTATCATGTTGCTGACCTTTCAATTTTTGTTCGCGTCGATCAATCTGATTAGCAAGGGCCTCAGGGGTATCGTCGAGCGCTTCGATGTTGTCGCCCCAGAGGTAGTACCCAGCATTGATCTCTGCCTGGGGCGGTAAATCAATCAAAAAACGTCCGTAGCAATGAGTGATCCATCCGGTTTTGTCCATGGTGGGACTCCGAGAAGATGAAAACGAAGTACAGCTGGCCACACTGGTTAAAGTGACCAGGCCAAGAACGGTAAACAAGCGACGAGTGAGTGTCATAAGCCCCCCTTATCATTAGGGTGCCAGTCAGCCAACTGAGCGATCTTGATCACGCCATAAAGCGCGGCCCACTGGGCTCGTCTGTCGTTGTAGCTTTCTTGGTGTTCGTAACCCTTGTCGGTGTTGTACTGCCCCGCGCCCTTGCCGCCCTGGCGGAAACTGGCCTTGATGCCCGACTTCTTGTGGGCCTGCCCGGAGTCGGTTGGCACCGTGCCATCGCCACCACTGCCAGACTGGTCCTCTTCCTTGACAGTCCAGTTTTCAAGCGTAGGTACGATGACGGGCAGGCCTCGGCGAAACCAACTGCTGTAGCTGCCGGTCTCGTTATCCTTGAGCTTAGAGCCAGGCGCCTCCAAAGGAGCTGGATCGCCTTGCCAGATCATGTCCCGCCAGCTGTGGCGGCCGTCATCAGCCGCATAGTGGGCATAGGTTTCAGAGTGATAGCCTGACGTGGACATTTGGCGATGGAATTTGGCTACAAAATCTATTCGCTCATCGAAATCTGACCGCAGGTTTATCCTTCCGTCAGTACTTCCCTCTCTCGACATATCCAAATACTGAGTGTTCTGCTCCGGCACCAACCCATACCAGGCAGTGCTCTTATAGATTTCCTCGTAAGGGTCCTGGTTCTGCGGATAGGCGCGGGGTTTTCCCTCCATATCCTTGATGACCTGCCCCTGGGCATCGCACAGGAACAACCAGGGGCGACCTTCCCGATACTCGTTGCTAGGCGTCAGTTCCAGCGCCCCTGGGGCATTGGCCACCACTGCGGTCACTTCGCCTGCGTTGTAGCCAAGGATGATGCTGGCAATACCTTCATAGCCGCAGCGCATGTGGTGGTAGATGGCCGATGAACCGATTGCCGGTTGCACGCCATGCACCACGCCAAGCACTCGTTTGTAACCGTGCAATTGGGTCAGGGAGCGTGCAACCAGCCCACCCATTGAGTGGGTGACCAGGATGACCTTCATCTGATCCGCCTGCTCAGGGCTGACGCTTGCGTGTTCGCGGTAGTGGGCGAGGACGGTGTTCTCGATGTAGTCACGCACATCCAGGGCGGACTGCCGGTTGGATTGCAGCCAGTTGTAACCGGCGCACCAGACGTCGAATTGATACTTGCTCGCCTGTTGCAGTTCATCTTCGCTGAGGGGCGTCGCCTGCCCCAGTTCTTCGCCATAGGCTGCGGGTTCATGCAGGCTTTCAGTGTTCCACCATTGCTGGATCTGTTGTCGGCTGACGATGTTGTCCAAGCGGCCCTCCATCAGGGCCATGAACGGGTTGTAGGCGCTGCGCATCACCGTCCCCCAGCCACGAATGCGCGCCGCCTCTTTGCTCAGGCCGGATGAGCCCGTATCAATCGAGCCTCGATCATCCACCTCGACGTTTTCCGGCATTAGCAGTATCTGTCGATCCTTGGGGCCTCGGCCCCACCAGACCAGCAAGGCTGCAAGAGCGGAGAGGATATCAGTGGGCCTAAAGCTGGCATTAGGCGGACTCCAGACCTTGCTCTGGTCCTCCTTGTTACGCAGGTTGCTGCCCATGATGCCTGGAATGAAGATCACCGGAATCGGCGCGGCCTGCCTCGCCAGCAGGACCTTTTCACGCTGGTCCTCGGTGCGGGTCAGTTGGGTCTTGTAGACCGGACGCCCCAGATTGTCGCGCGAGCGAGGAATGATGACGTCCTCAGTGTTATCGGCTGCTTGGCTACTCATGCAGTGGACTCCCTGTCGTCGTTGGAACTCTTTCCCTTGGCCAGAATGCGCATCTGTACTTGATCCATGGCCAGGTCCTGCTGCCTGGGCAGACGGCCTTGTCCGTCGGTCGTGAGGGTGGTGACCCCACCGTCGCCGCGCCGCAGTTCTACGGTGGTGTTTGCCAGGGGGTCAAGGGTGATTTCATCACGCAGCACATAGGCGTCATTGAACGGGGTCGACTCCCATGAGTTGAACGTGGTCGAGGCATGTGCGGGACCGATAGAGGAGTGCTTGGCCGCCTTGACCGTGAAATTGCCCGGCATGCCCAGCTCGATATTGCCGCCCTTGAGCGTCAGGTAAGCCCCGCCGCACATCAGGGTGATGTGCTCCTTGGCAGACACCAGGACGTGCTGCTTGCTTGCACTGACTTCCACGCTCTGATCCGCTTCCAGGCGAATGCTGTTCTGTTGCGCCTGCAACAACATCGGCCCCTGGTGGCTGATGTGGCGCATCTCGCCGCTCTGGGCGAACAAGCCAAGGTCGGTGCCGGCATTGACTACAAACTTCTGCCCCGAGGTGAGCTGCTGATTCTGTTGGGCGACGCTGTCGATATGCTCGCCCGCCGCCAGGGTGACGCTCTGGGGAGACACCGCGGCGATGCCCGCCTGGCCACTCAGGGCAATGGCCGGGTTGCCGCCGTTATTCTGCTGCGACTCGTCGTTGGCGCCATGCCCCAGGTCGCGCACCGCCTCGCTGAGGGTTTGCTGTGGCTCAGTGTCGTGCCCGATGCCTTGATGGTCTTGCGCATAGTCGCCCAGCCCCTTGGCCAGTTGCAGCGCGGCTTCCAGCACCTGGATGGCCGCGCCACGCTGCAACTGCCCGGCATTGGCCTGCAGTTGCGCTTCGGTACTGAGCAGCAGCCCCCTGGCCGCGCGCAAGGCGCCGCGCTCGTCGGTGCGCAGTTCAAAACCCTCGCCACGCGGTGCGCCGCCTTCGGGACGGGGATGGGTCAGGTACCCCAGGTGCAAGGCGCTGCTGCCGTGGTCGCTCATCAAGGCCGCACTGATCTGCTGGGTGGTGTCATCGATGCGCAGTTCGTTGGCCCGGCTGCCCTTGTGTTCCTTGCTCTTGATGGTGCTGAGGATCTTGTGATCCGGCAGGCGGTAGGGCGGCATATGGCTGGCCCGGTAGGTGCGTCCGGTGATGATCGGCTGGTCACAGTCGCCATCCAGGTAGTCGACTATGACTTCCTGGCCAATACGCGGGATCGCCATATGGCCCCAGTCCGCTCCGGCCCAGTTCTGTGAAACCCGGACCCAGCAGGAACTGAGTCCGTTGTGCTTGCCCTCGCGGTCCCAGGGGAACTGAATTTTTACCCGGCCATATTCATCGGTGTGGATTTCCTCGCCTTCCGGGCCCACCACCGTGGCTATCTGCGGCCCGTCAATGACCGGCTTGGGCAGTGGCATCGGCCGCCATTCGCAGTCCTCGGCAATGATCTGGGCGCGGAAGTCGTAACTCACCCCCATCTCGGCGCCAGCGGCCTCTTCTTGCTGGCTGGCGTGCTGTATCCCTGTGTGGGTGATGCGCACCGAGCGCCACCAGCGGTTGAAGTCGCCCCGGGGGTGCCCGGTCAGTTGGAAGGAAAACCCTGGAATCAGCCGCGGATCATCCCCTTCCACCGTCGCGACACGGGCATCGCGACGATGGCCCAGCAGGCGGTTCTGAGTGAAGGGTTGGCCGACGGCGCTGCTCTTGTAGCGGCCTGGGTAATCGTAGCGCTCATAGCGCTGAGCCTGATGCTCAAGGTTATCGCCGAGCAGTCGCTGCTGCTGGTCGAAGGCCGGGCGCTTGAAGCTGTAGTCACGCTGCGTCTGCTCGGCGCTACGCACGTTTTCCGTGTAGCTGAACGCGTACAGCACCGGTTGCGGGGCATCCCCGGGCGGCTGAGTGCTGTACAGCACCGCAGCCCCTTGGATGCGCTCCTGGACGTACAACTTGTCACCCTGGACCAGGGTGTGGGCGTTGGCATCGTGTTTGAAAAAATAGAACAGGCCTTCCTCGGTGGACAGGCGGTCAAACAGGTAGAGGTCGGTGTCTCCGGCCTGGACGCAGTATTCACGCGGCGCATGCTGGGTATGGATATAAGGTTGGTAATCAAGGACGCCGTGCTCGTCCAGCACCGACTTGAGGACCTCGGGCACCGTTTTCTGCTGAAAAATGCGCCAGTCGGAACTCAGGGCCAGCCGGGCCAGTTGCGGCTCCACCAGCAGACGGTAACGGGTGCGGCGAAAACCGCTTTTACCCTGGGTGAAGCTGCTGACCAAGCCATGGACATGCCGCACCTGCAGGCCGCCTTGCCAGATCGTCAGCAAGGCCGGCTGGTCGAGGATCTGGCCGAAGTCGATAGCACCGTTGTCGCTGGCCAGCTCGAGCGTCAAGCGAAAAGGCTCGGACAAGGCTTCTTCCAGGGTGAACTCGACCACCTCGAACGCCACCTGCGCGGTCAGCACAGAAAAAGTGAATTTCAAATCCCTTTGCCGCATGACTCCCATCTCCACTTCGTGAAGTGCTCATCCCCCCTGACAACATGACCGATCAGGGATTGCGCATCCGGCACTCGGCTTTCCCGAGTTTCACCCCCTCCAACGGATGACCGGTGCGCCTTCCCCAGGTCTGCCAGGGGCGCGCGACCCCATCGACCCGCCTGGCTGGTCGATGGGTTGCAACGTTTCGCTGGATTTAGCCGGCGACTGGGGTACGCCAGTCATCGGAGCCCGAAGTACCGGAGACTTCGTGGGTCCAGGTGATCTTGCGGTAGGTGAACTCGACGTCCTCCAGGTGGGTGAAATGCGCGTTCGACGGGTCCTGGCAGTTGTGCATGTAGTCTTTGATGTCGACGATGATCGCGTCTTCCAGGGTGGTGGTGAAGTAGTGCTCCTGGGTGCCGGCGGCAGAGGTGCGGAACCACTGGATTTCGATCTTGCTCAGGCGCTCACCGGAGGTCAGGGCCGCGAGCAGCAGCGGTGAAGCCTTGTCGAAAACCTTGGTGATCTTCACCGGTTTGTGTACCCGTTGGCCGGTGGGCTGACCGGACTGCGGATCGCGGGGGATGATCACTTCATGACTGAAGCCCTGGACCATGACCTGATCTTCGTGACCTTCCTGGTAGGTGTTGCCAACGGAGTCAGCGGTGAAGGCACCGGCGGTGATCAGACCTTGTTTGGTCCCGGTGACGGACATGTACGCTGGGGTTGCCATTGTTGCTCTCCTTGCTTGGACATACGGAAAACCGGAGGCCTGAATGGCCGCCGGGCTCCAGGGACATCTCAAGAGTCATGCCAACTTGCCAATAACCCTTGTCAATCAATCACTTGAAGAAAATGCAGGGTTCAACAGGCTGTTTCCAACCGAAATTCCCACAGAAAGTGCGCAAGAAGTTGCGCAGTACTGCGCAACTTCTTGCGCACTCCTCTGTACAGCCCCGGCCATCAGGCCTACAGCCATGTGCCCACAGGCTTATCCACATTTGAGTGCGCAACTTCTTGCGCATCAAGGCCAAAAGCCATCAGGGGCAATGCAGGTAGCCGGGGGCGGCCAAGGCACGGGCTCACCCGGCGGCACCCGGGGGCTGCCGTCCCCGCCACCCGGCGACTTTAGTTCTGGTCCGATCCTCCGCTCTTCGGGAGTCGGCTATAAAGCTCGCCACAACCTCACCGCGGGCAGGCCGATGAATTTCGCTTGCCATGCATTGGTGATTTTCCAGTGCTTTTTTCGCTGTTAATCTTGCCGCCATGACCCATGCCTCCTCCCACCGCCCCCACATTGCCTGGACGCTGTATTTCTGCGTGCTGTTCAACGTGTTCGTCTGCGGTCTGGGCCATGGGCAGATGGTCGGGCTGGAGCTCAATGGCGTCGGCGGGCAGTTCTGTTCCGCCATGGGCAACCCGGGCCCGGCGCTGGACGCTGACTTCAGTGATCAGGCCGCCGCCGGCGGGCTGAGCACGTTCATGTGCCCATTGTGCTCGGCAGTGAGCCTGGGCATCGCGCTGCTGTTTTGCCTGGGCTGGATGTTGCGCCGCCAACGCCCGCCACGGCTGGGGGGCGAGCAGCGCAGCAAGGCGCCGCCACGTTATTCCTGGCCTGCGCTCAATCCCCGGGCACCGCCACTGGGCTGACTCGCCCTGGCGACCGCATCAGACGGTCGCGCTTTCTCGTCCTCCGGCATTAGCTGCACGGTCGCTGTGGCGACGGCTGCCGGACGCTGTTCGATGATTTTTTTTCGAGTCCGAGTCCATGAAGTTCCTGTATCGCTCCCCCAGTTGCGCGGCGCTGTGCTGTGCCCTGTCGTTCAATGCCCTGGCCGATGCCCCGCTGCAAATGCCGCAGATGCGCATCAGCGCCGATGAAGCGCCACAAACCGGTCTGCAACTCGATACCCAGACCAGCACCGGCTCGCGCCTGGGCCTGACCCCGCGGGAAACCCCGGCGACGGTCAATGTGGTCAACCGCCAGCAGATCGAGCAGCGCGGCGCTGCCAACACCCAGGACATGCTTGCCAGCGTGCCGGGGATGAACGCCGCCGCGTCACCGGGCGTGCCCGGGTTCGTCTCGTATCGCGGGTTTTCCGGCTCGCAGATCACCCAGCTGTTCAACGGCATCAGCGTGCAATACGACTCCATTGCGGCGCGCCCGGTGGACAGTTGGATCTACGACCGGGTCGAGGCCGTCGGCGGGCCGTCGAGCTTTCTCTATGGCGCCGGCGCCGTGGGCGGTTCGATCAACTACATCACCAAGTTGCCGTCGCGCACCGAGTCGTTCAATGAAGGGCGGGTCAGCTATGGCTCCTACGACAGCCGCGAAACCTCCTTCGGTTTCAACCATGCGCTGAACGACGGGGCAGGGCCGCGGCATTACGCGCGCTTCGATGTCAGTCACACCACCAGCAACGGTTATGTCGACCGCGAGCAGCGCGATGCCTGGACCACGGTGTTTTCCCTGTTGACGGATTTCAACGACCAGCTGTCCCACACCTTGGCTTACGAGTACCAGAACGAAAGCGTCGACAGCCCTTACTGGGGCACGCCGGCGCTGAATCCGCTGGGGGGCAAGATGGAGGTGGACCAGAGCCGGCGCTTCGAGAACTACAACGTCAGCGACGGTCGTTATGAACAGCGGGTGCAATGGCTGCGCTCGATCATCGACTATCAGGTCAATGACCGTACTTCCGTGCGCAACACCCTGTACCACTACAACGCCGACCGCGAATACCGCAACCTGGAAACCTACGCCTACAACAGCAGCAACACCCAGGTGAACCGCTCCGGCATCCTGCTCCAGCGTCACGCTCAGGAGCTCAATGGCAATCGCTTCGAACTGCTGCATCACAACAGCCTGTTCGGCCTCGACAGCCAGTGGTCGGCGGGTATCGATTACAGCCACAACGTGATGAGCAACTACCCGCGCTCGGTGTCGGGCTCGCTGCCTGGGGTCGATCCGGACGCCTTTGATCCGGGCAGCTTCTGGGACTTGCCGGGCATGCAGCGCGGCTTCGAGAAGAACCGCCGCAACCAGGTGGACACCTGGGCCCTGTTCCTGGAAAACCGCCTGCAACTGACCGATCGCCTGTCCCTGCTCAGTGGCCTGCGCCATGACCAGATCGACCTGCAAGTGACCAACTACCGCGCGGTCACCGAGGCCAACCCGGCGTTCTTCCAGCGTAAATACCGGCCCACCACCGGGCGCCTGGGGCTGGTCTATGAGCTGACGCCGGCGGCCAACGTCTACGTGCAATACAGCACCGCCGCCGATCCACCGGCGGGGATTTTGACCACCGCCAGCTACGGTCAGGTGCGCGACTTTGACCTCAGCACCGGCAATCAATGGGAGATCGGCAGCAAGTTCGATTTCCTCGATGGCCGCGGCTCGGCGACCCTGGCCGCCTACCGCATCGAACGCAAGAACCTGTCCACCGCCGATCCGAGCAACCCCGGCAGCAGCCAGCCGGTGGGCCAGCAATCGTCCCGGGGCGTGGAGCTGGCGGGCTCGTTGCGGGTGACGCCCAAGCTGTTGGCCGAAGGCAACTTCGCCTACGTCGACGCCCAATACGATGAGTTCTATGAAAACGTCGGCGGGCGGCCGGTGTCGCGCAAGGGCAACAGCCCCACCAACACCCCGGACAAGGTGGGCAACCTGTGGCTGACCTACGACATTGCCCCGTCCTGGCAGGTCGGGACCGATGCACGCTACGTGTCGTCGATGTACGCCAACGCAGCCAATACTCGCTATGCCCCGGCCTACACGATCTTCGGCGCTTTCGTCGGCTACCAGTTGAATGCCGATACGCGGATCACCGGTCGGGTGCGCAACCTCACCGATCAGGTCTACGCCCGTACCACTGCGCCCACCCAGCTGTACCTGGGGGCGCCGCGGACCTTCGAGCTGGCGCTGCAAACGCGCTTTTAACCTGAGACAGCGGGGCGTCCGATGGCGCCCCGCGCATTTGCGAGCAGCCTGTGATGAAGCGTTACCTGTACCTCTGGCACCGTTGGCTGGGCATAGTGGCCTGCCTGTTCATGGCCCTGTGGTTTATTTCCGGGGTGGTGATGCTGTATGTCGGCTACCCCAAGTTGACCCCCGCCGAGCATCTGGCGCACTTGCCGGCGCTGGTCCTGGACGAGCAAAGCGCCGACCTGGAACAGGTGCTGCATGCCGCCGACCCGCAACATCCGCCTTCGAGCATCCGCCTGACCACGGTGGCCGGCGCGCCCCGTTACATTCTCGAATACCCCGGGCCGCGCAAGGTGGCGATCGAGGCTGATAGCGGCCTGCAGGCGCTGCCCACCGATCGGGTCGAGGCCCTGGCGGCGGCCCGGCAGTTTGCGCCGGGCGTGGCGGTGCGTGATCGCGGGACAGTGAACGGCGACATGTGGAGCCAATCCCGAGCCCTGGACGCCGATCGGCCCTTGCTGCGGGTGGCCACCGCCGATGCCGAACGACGTCTGCTGTATGTTTCCGGCACCACGGGCGAGGTGGTGCGCGATGCCACCGCCACCGAACGTGGCTGGAACTGGATCGGTGCCTGGCTGCACTGGCTGTACCCGCTGCGGGGCATCGGCATCGATGGCGCCTGGGGGCCGATCGTCACTTACCTGTCCCTGGCCGCGACCCTGATGGCCGTGCTCGGCTTGGCGGTGGGCGTGCTGCGCTGGCGCTTCAAACGCACCTATCGCAACGGCTCGCACTCGCCGTACCAGGGTTTTGCCCGCTGGCATCACCTGGGCGGCATGCTGTTCGGTGTGCTGCTGATCACCTGGATCTTCAGCGGCCTGATGTCGATGAACCCGTGGCGGATCTTCAGCAGTGCCCAGCCCTTGTCGGTGACGGCCTACCAGGGCGGATCGCTGCACGCGGCGGCTTTCCCCCTGAGTGCGGCCCAGGCCCTGCAGCGCTTTGCCGATGACGGCCTGCAGGCCCGGGAGCTGGAGTGGCGGATGATCGGCGGCCAGGGGTATGTGATTGGCTACGACGGTGCCGGGCGCACGCGGATTCTGGCCATGGCCGAGAACCAAGTGCTGCGTCAGTTCAACCCCGACACCTTGCGGCAGGCGGCCTGGGCCATTCGCCCCGAGCGGCCGATGATCGTCCAGCCACTGGCCGCCTACGATTTCTATTACTACGCTCGGGAGCCCCAGAGCATGATGGGCCACCTGCAGCAGCGCCTGCCGGTGCTGCGGGTGCGCTTCGACGACCCGGCCCAGACCTGGCTGCACCTGGATCTTCACACCGGGGCGATCACCGGGCAGTTGGATCAGCCGCGCCGCGCTTCGCGCTGGCTGTTCGCTCTGTTGCACAGCTGGGACTGGCTGCCGCTGCTGGCCAACCGACCCTTGTGGGACCTGTGGATGATCCTGTTCAGCGCCGCAGGCCTACTGATCAGCGTCAGCGGCGTGGTGCTGGGCTGGCGTCGCCTGGGGCGTTCATTGCGTGCGCGTCGGCGGTGAACGGGGGGAGGGCGCAATACCGCGACCTGGATCAGGGTTATGCAGTATTTGTGTCCCTCCCCGACGATTTAAGCCACCGCTCCCGGCCCCAGCGGTGATAATGCCCGCCTGCTCATTTCCCTACTGCTTCTGGAGCCCGTCGCGCCCATGTTCGTCATCACCCCGCAGGACCCCGAACTCTATCGCCGGCAAACTCGCCGCAGCACCCTGATCATCGCCCTGGTGTTCATCGTCCTGGCCATGCTGTTTTCCAGCGCGGCGGTGGCGGTGTTCGGCCAGCCCGGCGGCGATAACCTGGTGTGGAATGCCGGTGGTGTGTTCACCGGGCTGGTGATCAGCGCCGTGCTGTTGCGCACGGTGTTCTGGACCCAGCCGTGGATGGCCTCGGCGGTGTATGGCTGGCGCCTCAAGCGCAGCCTGATGCGGGTGACCAATGTCATGCATCAGGTCACCGCCGGGGTGGCGGCGCGAGACCCTGCGGCCCTCAAGCTGCTGCGTTTCTATCACCTGGGGCTGACCCAGATGCATCAGCTGGACGCCAACTCCAGTGCCCACGGGCAGATGCATGGCGAAGTGGAGCGCCACCTGGCGCTGCTGGCCGAGCAGGGCATCGACCCGCAACAGGAGCGCCTGGAGGCGCAGTGGCTGGAAGCGGTCAAGGTGCACCAGCCGCGCTGACGTTCAGGTTGATCCGCTAGCCCTGCCTCAGGGCTGCGGATCATCCAGGTAGCGCCACAAGGCCTCGGCCATTTCGTTGGACTGGCCACTGCGGCCAAACAGCTTCTGGCCGATATTCAGCCCCAGCTGGCGATAACTCTCGAACTGCGCTTCGTCGAAGAACTGGTCCACCGTGCTCTGGTTGGGAAAGCCCGGGTTGGCCCGGGCGTAGTTGAGTACGTCCGGTGTCAGCCCGGCGATCAGCCGCGGCTTGAGCACCAGGATCCGGCAGTGGGGTGTGGCTGCGATGTCCGCCTGGGTGTCGGGGCTATGGGCATAGACGTTGAGCAGCAAGGCGCACTTCTGACTGTCGGCGCTCGGTGGCTGGCGAAACTCTTGCTGGCTGGCGAACAGCGCCTTGAGTTGGGGATGGGCCAGCACCCCCGGGTCTTCGCGGATCTCCAGGGCCTGGTCGATGCGCGCCAGGCGCACCAGATTGGCCAGGTCGTCGAACTGGTAATCCGGATCGCAGCCGCTGTCGCAGGTGACGATCAGTTCCACCCCGCGCCCCTCACGCAGCAACTCGTAGGTGGCGGTGTTTTCGAAATGCCCGCCGTCGGACAGGTACTGGTAGTCGCGCCGATGCCCATGAAAGCGCGAGGTCAGCTCATAGAACAGATAGGCCTGGGTGCTGAAGTAGGTCCAGGGCGTCAGGTCACGGGGCACCCAATGTTGCTGTCCGGGATCGACGAAGTGGCTGGGCCACCAGATGCCCAGGCGTATGTTGGCCAGTCCCAGGATCAGCGACATGCCCAGGCTGTTGGCTCGCCCCAGGCCGGTGCTGAAGGCGGCGCCGGAGACGCCAATCCACTGGCCCAGGCTCAGGGGACTCATGATTTCCGAGGTCGAGCCCTGGCTCAGGTCACGGCGGTAGGGCTTGCCATCGAGGGTGTAGCGTTCCGCCGGACCGTCGCTGGCGATGCCGCCTTCGGCTGCGGGAGCCCAGTTCGGCGCGATGCACAGCGGCTTGCCCTTGCGGTCGCGCTGCACCAGTTGCTCGGCGGGGTCCACCGTCAGGTTCATGGTGACGTTGATCAGGTGCACCGGTCCGGCACTGGGGGTGGCGTAGTACTGCTGCAGCGACAGGTCGTCGCTGGACATCGGCTCGGCCACGCTGAGGTAGGTGCGGCGCTGCTGGGGCGGGCCGTTGAAGCGCCGGCCATTGGACGCGCCGAGGTAGGCGCGGGTCAGCCGGGCGCTGTAGAAGGCCTGGAGCGACGAGGTGTTGAGAAAGCCGATGAAGCGCCCACTGACGCAAACCAGCAAGGCCGTCACCAGGCTCAAGGCCAGCAGGCGCCAGACTGCAGCGGCGCTGTAGCTGATGGCGCCACCGTCATGGGCGACCCATTGCACCAGCAGCGCCCAGCACAGGCACAACAGGCTCAACAGCAGGCATCCGGCAACCAGCGCCAGTACATCCAGGGGCAGTTTGCGCATCCAGTCGGGCAGCGGTTTTTCATCCTTGAGCAGCACCAGGCGGCGCACCAGCCACACCAGCAGCGCCAGCAGCATGGGCGTGGCCAGGGCCTGATAGTCCAGCAGGTAGCGATACAGTGCCTGGGCACCGGTCACCAGCAAGGCCAGGAAACCGAGAATGGCCACCGCCGCCATGGCCCGCCCCAGGGCGCGGGTGATCTGCACCCGGTAGTTGCGCACACAGTTGTTGCAGATGCTGTCCTTGGCTGGGTCTCGGTGATCCGCCAGCCGGCGGACCAGCCGGTGGGTGATCAGCAGCGCATTGCTGCCGACCAGCGCGGCCGACAGGGCCAGGGTGCCCACCACCTGCCATTGGGCCAGGTCATAGGCCAGGGCGCCGCCGATCCACAGGCCGGTGACGATGGCCAGCATGAAGCGAAATGCCGGGTTGCCAAGGTTGGGTGGCTGGTCCAGGTCGCCTTGGGGGATCACCAGCCAGTACGCCACGGCGCAGGGCAGGGCGAACAGCAGGGCAGCCATCAGCGGCCACAGCAGCAGGCTGGCCTGGCTCAGCACCTGGAACAGGGTCAGCAGGCTGAGCATCAACAGGATCGGCATGCCGATCATGGCGTGCAGCGACAGCCAGTTGCGCCAGGTCATGGCCAGGGCATAGAGCATGTCGCCGGAGCCGGTGGGCGTCAGGTAGCGGCCGTTTTCCCGCAGCCAGGCTCCCGGTCCCCGGCCCACGGGCTGCTGGGCGTAGTCGACGCCGGTGCTGATACGTCCCGGCGGCTCGAAGCGCAGTGCCTGGTAGGCATCGCGGGCGGCCTGGCCCACGGGGTCCTGGAGGTCTCGGTCGCGCAGGCGTCCGGGGAGGAACAGGCTGGAGAAGAAACTGCCGATATAGCCGCCGCCACTGACCGTGGACAGGTAGTCGATGCGCGACAGCAGGCTGTGCTCTGTGGCGGTTTCGGGTACTGGCTGGAGTGGGGGCGTGGAGGGCGTCGCCGGTGCCGGCGCCCGGGCCATGGCTTGCAGGACGCCGAGGCAGAAGGTGGCGCTGCGGATGCCGCCACCGGACAGTGCCAGGCCCCAGTTGCCACGCTGGGGCGTGGTTTGCCCGGGGGCTTGCTGATGCAGGCTCAGGCGTCTGAAACGAATGCGCTGTTGCTCGATCTGGTACGGGTTCGCGTCGGATGTCATGGGCCTTCCTTGGGAGACGGAGGGGGCAGGATCTGGGGGAGCCCTGGATCGGTTGCCCCGGCGAGCGCCCAGCAGAATACCGGATGCGCTGGCTCCGGTGGGCGACACCGGCGCAAGTCGGGAGGGCTGACCGGGCATGTGGCGGATGCAAGGGGTGAAGGCGCTTGATGCGTCTGGCGCATGGAAAAAACAACCCTGGTTATAACGTTAGATTTTATTCATATAAATGGACATAAGCTTTAGCCGCTATGCTGCCGCCAGTTTTTGACCTGGCCGTGTGATTTGTAGGGTTTTATTGATGGATGTGGGTAATTTCGGTTTTGTAATCGCAGGCCTGGTAGTGGGATTCATCGTGGGCATGACCGGGGTGGGCGGCGGCTCGCTGATGACCCCGATCCTGCTCTGGTTCGGCATCAACCCCGCCACCGCAGTGGGCACTGACCTGCTGTACGCCGCCATCACCAAGTCCGGTGGGGTGCTGGTGCATCAGAAAAACCGCAATATCGACTGGCGCATCACCGGCTGGCTGACCCTGGGCAGCGTGCCGGCGGTGCTGGCCACCCTATGGTTCTTGAACAACCTGGACTCCGATCCCCAGGCCTTGAACGCGGTGATCAAGCAGGGGCTGGGGTTCGTCCTGCTGCTCACGGCCCTGGCCATTGTCTTCAAGAAGAAGCTCATGGCCTTCGCCCAGCGCCACGGTAGCGACTATCAGCCAAGCCCCCGCGGTCTCAATGGCCTGACGGTGGTCACCGGGCTGATCCTCGGCACCATGGTCGCGCTGACCTCCATCGGTGCCGGCGCCCTGGGCACTGTGGCGCTGTTCATCCTCTATCCGTTCCTGGCCACCAAGCGCCTGGTGGGCACCGAAATCGCCCACGCCGTGCCCCTGACCCTGGTGGCCGGCCTGGGCCATGCCAGCATGGGCAACATGGACTGGCACCTGCTGGGGTTCCTGCTGATGGGCTCGCTGCCGGGGATCTGGATCGGCAGCCACATGACCGGACGGATCTCCGACGAGATCCTGCGGCCGTGCCTGGCGGTCATGCTGTTTTCCATCGGCTACAAGCTGGCTTTCTGATTCCTCTGCGGCCGGGCCAGTTCAGGCCCGGCGATACAGCGCCAGAAACCCCGCCAGCGAGAGCATGGCCGCGCCGCAGCATTGATTGAGCCGGCGCATGCCGGTCTGGGTGAGGAACTTCGCCGCCTGCACTCCGCCGGCGGCATACAGCCCCATCACCAGCACTTCCACCAGCGCGGTGACCAGCGCCAGGGTGGCGTACTGGGCGAAGACCGGCTGGGCGGGATCGACGAATTGCGGCAGGAAGGCAGTGAAGAACAGCAGCACCTTGGGGTTGGTCATGGCCACCGAGAAACTGCGACGGAACACCTCGCCACGTTGCGAGCCGGCCCGCACCTGCTGCTCGCCCAGGGCCTGGGGCGTGCTGCGCCAGAGCTGGATGCCGAGCCAGGCCAGGTAGCACACGCCGACCCACTTCAAGACCATGAACAACTGCTGCGAGGCCATCAGCATGGCCCCCAGGCCCAGGCCCACCGCGGCAATGATCAGCACATCCGAGAGCGCCGCACCGGCCATGCCCACCGCCACCAGCTGGCGATTGCGCGAGGTGCCGTTGGCCATGGCCAGCAGCGAAGTGGGGCCGGGGATCACGGCGCCGATAAAGCAGCTTGAGGTGTAGAGCAGCAGGGTCGTGGTGTTCATCGAGGCGTTCTCGTCAGGCCGATGGGCGTTGCGTTGACGGAGGATGCCCCAAGCCCGGCGTGGTTTAAAGGCATCAGGAGGATTCCCGGTGACAGATCTGAAACGGCCTTCGAGGCAGCTAACTTCCGTGGATTCCAGGGGTCAGTTATCCTGCGCAGGCCTTTGTTTGGCAGTGCTGCCCCTTTTTTCCTTGTGTGATGCGGTCCATGACTATTTCCTCTTCTGATGGTGCAGCTCCCCAGACCTGGCGTGGCGGCGAGACCGGTGCCGCCATCCGCCAGTTCGATTGGTCGCAGACTGCGGTGGGCCCCCGGGAGCATTGGCCGAGCCTGCTGCACAGCACCTTGGGCCTGGTGCTCGAATCCCCTGAAAGTCTGTACCTGCTATGGGGCCCGCAGAAGCAGTTCTTTTTCAACGACGCCTATCGTCCGGTGCTGGGGCCGCGTCTGGCCAATGCCCTGGGGCAGACCATCGAGACGCTCTGGGCCGATGCCTGGCCGGATGTGCAGCCCATGGTCGAGCAGGCGTTTCGCGGCCAGGCCTGTCGTCACGAAGACCTGCCGGTGAACATGCAGCGCTATCCCGGAGAGGAACTGACCTGGTGGTCGTTTTCCATGAGCCCGGTATTCGACGAGCGCCAGGAGCAGGTGCTGGGGGTGCTCTGCCACACCGTGGAAACCACCGCACGGGTGCGCCTGGGGCTGCATGCCCGGCTCACCGAGGCGCGCCTGCGGGAGACCCGCGAGCTCAATACCCGGGTGCTGGCCAGCAGCAATGACTGCATCAAGGTGCTGGACCTCGATGGTCAGTTGTCGTTCATGAGCGAGGGTGGCCTGCGGGTCATGGAGGTCAGTGACTTCAACGCCATTGCCGGCTGCCCCTGGCCGGACTTCTGGCAGGGCCAGGGCAACCTCGACGCCCAGGCCGCCATCGCCGCCGCCCAGGCCGGGGAGTCGGCGCGGTTCCAGGGCGCCGCCAATACCCTGGCCGGCAACGCCAAGTGGTGGGATGTGCAAGTCACGCCGATGCTCGATGAGGCCGGTCAGCCGGAGAAGATCCTCTGCATTTCCCGGGACATCACTGCTACCCGCGAGGCCGAGGAGCAATTGCGCCGCCTCAACGAGTCCCTGGAACAGCGAGTCCAGGAGCGTACCCAGGAACGCGACCGGATCTGGCAACTGTCCACCGACCTGATGCTGGTGGCGGATTTCAACGGGCGCATCGTCGCCGTGAACCCGGCCTGGACCCGATTGCTGGGCTGGCAGCGGCACGAACTCGAAGGCAGCAGCTTCTACGATTTTATCCACCCCCAGGACAGCGTGGCGGCGGTCAACGCCTGTACCGAACTGGCTCTGGGCCAGAGTTTCTCTCGGGTGGAAAACCGCTTTCGGCACAAGGACGGCAGCTATCGCTGGGTGTCCTGGAGTGCCGTGCCCGACCCTCAGCACCTGCATGCCGTGGGGCGTGACATTCAGGCCGAGCGTGAAGCCGCGCAGGCGCTGCGCAAGACCGAGGACATCCTGCGCCAGGCACAGAAGATGGAGGCGGTGGGGCAACTGACCGGTGGTGTCGCCCACGACTTCAACAACCTGCTGACGGTGATCCGCTCGTCCACCGACTTGCTGCGGCGCAACCTCAGCGAGGAGCGCCGGCAGCTGTACATCGATGCCATTTCCGACACCGTGGATCGCGCCAGCAAACTCACCGGCCAGCTCCTGGCCTATGCCCGCCAACAGAATCTGCGTCCGGAAACCTTCGATGTCGGCGTCAGCGTGCAACTGCTGGCACAGATGATCAATCCGCTGATCGGCGCCTGCATCGAACTGCGTATCGAACTGCCGCAGCAATCGTGCTGCATCCATGCCGATGCCGGCCAGTTCGATACCGCGCTGATCAATATGGCGGTCAATGCCCGGGACGCCATGCAGGGCGAGGGCCTGCTGGTGATAGCCGTGGAACGGGTCGGGCAGATTCCCGCCAGCACCAGCCAGGGCGCCCAGAACGGTGACTTTGTCGCGGTGTCTCTGACCGATACCGGCGCCGGCATCGACCCGCAGCAGATCGAGCGGATCTTCGAGCCCTTCTTCACCACCAAGGAGGTGGGCAAGGGCACCGGGCTGGGCCTGTCCCAGGTGTTCGGTTTTGCCAAGCAGTCCGGCGGCGGCCTGGTGGTTCACAGCCAGCCGGGGCAGGGCACGCGCTTTACCTTGTACCTGCCGCGCTCCGAAGCCGTGGTCAGCCCGTCAGCACCCGCTTGCCCGGGGCCGCTGCTGGTGGATGGCCAGGGCGCCACGCTGCTGGTGGTGGAAGACAATCCCGAGGTGGGCGTGCTGTTGGCCCAGGCCTTGAACGAGCTGGGCTACCAGACCGAATGGGCCACCAGCGCCATCGAGGCGCTGCGTCGCCTGAGCCAGGAACCGGGGGTGTTCCAGGCGGTGTTTTCCGATGTGGTGATGCCCGGCATGAGCGGCATCGAACTGGCCACCCGCATCCGCAGTGATTACCCCGGACTGCCGGTGATCCTCACCAGCGGCTATAGCCCGGCCCTGGCCCAGGGCCAGACCCGGGAGTTCGTGTTCCTGCAGAAACCCTACTCGGTGGCGGCCCTGGCCCAGGCCTTGAGTGCCGCGATCGGCAACGACCTGCCGCTGTGACACAGGCCGCCGCTTAGGGCTGGTGGCTGCCCTTCATCCATTCCTGGGCCGAGCGCCACAGGCAGATCCCCAGAAAATAGGCCGAAGCCGCCAGCCACAGGCCCATGATCGGCGGGCTGTGCAACGGGTGGCTGAGGATCAGCAGCGCGCCGCTGAGCAGCCAGACGAACGTCACGATGATGTTCAGCGGCATCCACTTGCGCACCCGGAATGGATGCAGGAACTGCACCCGGGTGGCGGTCAGCAGGGCCAGGGCGAAGATGCTCAGCAAGCTCAGCCAGGGGCCGGGCTCGATCAGGTAGAAGCACAGGGCGACCACATTCCAGGCGGCGGGAAAACCCTGGAAGTAGTTGTCGTGGCTCTTCATGTTGACGTTGCAGAAGCACAACAGCGACGACAGCAGGATCAGTGAGGTGGCCAGCAGCGCGCTGTACTCCGGCAGAGGAATGTAGCGGTAGATGAACAACGCCGGGATGAACACATAGGTCAGGTAGTCGATCACCAGGTCGAGCACCGAACCGTCGATGTTGGGCAGCACCGAGCTGGTCTTGACCTTGCGCGCCAGGGAGCCGTCGACGCCATCCACCAGCAGCGCCACCCCCAGCCACAACAGGCAGGCCTTGGGCTGGTTGTCGAACAGTGCCAGGGTGGCGAGCAGGGCGCTGACCACTCCGGTGGCGGTGAAGCCATGGGCGCCCCAGGCTTTGATTCTGGCGATTTGCAGGGTCGATATCACGGGGCGTTTCTCCGGCGGCTGTGGTTCCCGGACGACCAGCGTTGTGCACGCGGCGGTGCTGGTCCAGGTTGCAGTTATCGACCGGAAAGCCTGGCAGAAGGTTCAGCGCCACCCCTGAATCAGGCTCGATGCGGGCCTTGCGGTCCTTGTCGCTATCCAGGAAGGCGGGCGTTGCACAGCTGGCCGAGGTCAACGGTCGAGGGGGATTTCCTGAGTCTAGGCGCCATGGCCGAAGCGACAAGAAAAACGCCACCTGGCGCTGAACACCGGTGGCGTTTTTTATTGGCTGCCCCCGAGGGGCGTGATGCTGCGCTGCTCGGTTACTTCGTTGCCTCCAGGGCACTGAGGAGCGCATGGGCGGCCTTGATCCGTTCCTCGTTGGGGTAGTTCTTGTTGGCCAGCAGGACAATGCCAATCTGTTGGCTCGGGACAAACAGCACGTAGGCGCCGAAGCCGCTGGTGGAACCGGTCTTGTTGTACAAGGCGTCGGCCTTGGGCGGTTGGGCCGGAGTCAGCCACTGCACCGGGTGCGGTTCGAGGGCCATTGGCGTCGAGTTGCCTGCCAGCAGCCGTGCCAGGGGCACCGGGTAGGCGTAGCGCTCCCAGCCCAGGCCCTGGGTCATGTCGCCGACCCGGTAATAGCCGCTCTGGGTGCTGGCGATGGCTTTTTGCAGGGTGTCGTCCAACGGCTGCGGTTGCAGGTTATCGGCAACGAACTGCAGCAGGTCCGGGGCACTGGTCTTGACCCCGTAGGCCTCGGCATCCAAGGGGCCGGGGCTGACCCGGATCGGCTTGTTCTGCTTGTCATAGCCCTGGGCGTAGTGGGCCTGCTGGTCCTTGGGCACCTGGAGGTAGCTGTGCTTGAGCCCCAGTTTGGGGAACAGGCTCTTTTCCAGCAGTTGAGCGTACGGTTGGCCCAGGCTGCGGGCAGCGAGGTAGCCGAACAGGCCGATGCTGGGGTTGGAATACAGACGCTGGGTGCCCGGGCTGAAGGTGGGCTTCCAGGTGTTGTAGTAATCCAGGGTCTTGTCCTCGCCCTGGACGTCGTCGGGGAACTGCAGCGGCAGGCCGCCGGCGCTGTAGGTGCCCAACTGCAATAGGCTGATGCCGTCGAAGGCGCTGCCGCGCAGGGCTGGCCAGTACTGGCTGGCGTGGTCCTCAAGGGCCAGCTTGCCGCTGGCCTGGGCGTAGCCGGCCAGGGTCGCGCTGAAGGTCTTGCTCACCGAACCCACTTCGAACAGGGTGTCGTTGTCCACCGGCTGTTGATTGTCCTTGGAGGCAATGCCGTAGTTAAAGTAATGTCGCTTGCCGTTGGCGATGATCGCGACCGCCATGCCGGGAATGCCCTGCTGGTGCATCAGCGGACGGATGGTGGCGTCCACGGTGGTTTTCAGACGGCTGTCCTGGGTGTTCTCGGCCAGGGCGTCGACGCTGCCCAGGAGCAGTACGCAGGCGCTGATGATGCCCAATCCGGTTAAGGTTCTTTGGCGCATGATGGTTTGTTTTCCATGGGTTCTGATTTTTTTGCCGCCTATTCCCAGCGGCTTTTCGGCCTTGGGGTTCTTTGCCGGAACCCCGGAGCGCAGTGCTCGCGAAGTCTTCCCGATAAGGGAGAGCGTGGTCAGCACTGCGCGAGCGAGGCCAATGTAGGCAGTCTGCGCAGGATCGGCAAACGACGATATTTCGCAGGAGCCATTAGAAAAACTAGGGAATGCCCATGCTCCGTCCACATCTGCCCTTGAACGCGCTGCGGGCTTTCGAAGCCTCGGCCCGTCATTTGAGTTTCACCCGCGCCGCCATCGAGCTCTGTGTGACCCAGGCGGCGGTCAGCCATCAGGTCAAGAGCCTGGAGGCCCAGCTCAACGTCACCCTGTTCAAGCGCTTGCCCCGGGGGCTGATGCTGACCAGCGAAGGGGAGACCCTGCTGCCGGTGCTGCGGGACTGCTTCGACCGCATCGCTCAGACCCTGGGACGCTTCGAGGGTGGGCACTACCGCGAAGTGCTGACGGTGGGGGCCGTAGGCACCTTTGCCGTGGGCTGGCTGTTGCCGCGCCTGGGGGATTTCCAGGCGCGCTATCCCTTTGTCGACCTGCGCCTGAGTACCAACAACAACCGTGTCGACGTGGCCGCCGAGGGCCTGGACTACGCGATCCGTTTTGGCACGGGAGCCTGGCACGGCATCGAGGCCCTGGAGCTGTTGCAGGCGCCGCTGTCGGTGTTGTGCATACCGCAGATTGCCCATCAGTTGCACAGCCCGGCGGACCTGTTGGGCCAGACCCTGTTGCGCTCCTACCGCACCGATGAATGGCCGCAATGGTTCCAGGAGGCGGGACTGGGCGGCGGCAGTCCCTTGCCCCAGAGCATTGTTTTCGACTCTTCCCTGGGCATGCTCGAAGCGGCGCTGCAAGGACTGGGGGTGGCCCTGGCGCCGCCGCTGATGTTCGAGCGACAGTTGGCCAGCGGGGCGGTGGTCCAGCCGTTCGAGATCGGCATTGTCACCGGCAGCTACTGGCTGACCCGTTTGCAGTCCCGGGCCGAAACCGCCGCCATGGGTGCGTTCAAGGGCTGGCTGCTGGAAACTGCTGGTGCCTAGGAGGGAGACGAGGATGTCGGTGTTCAAAGGCCAGGAGCAGGAGCATGACCCGGATGCGATCGCGCGGCCGGTCTGTGCTCTGCGCATTTCAAGCCAGGACAAGCGCTGGGAACGGCCGTGGCACAGCCACCGCAAGGCGCAGTTGCTGTTCCCCCTGTCCGGGGTACTCAGTTGCGAGAGCTCCGAGGGCCTGTGGCTGGCGCCGCCGCAGTGCGCGGTGTGGATTCCCAGCGCCATCGAACACCGGGTCCAGGGGCTGGAGAACGCTCAGGGCTACTGCCTGTTCGTCGAACCCGAGCATGCCCGATCTCTGCCGCTGGCCTGCTGCACCCTGGCAGTGTCGCCGCTGTTGCAGGAGCTGCTGCGGCGTTGTGCGCAATTGCCCGTTCTGTATGACCAGCAGGGCGCCGAAGGGCGGTTGATGGCCGTAGCCCTGGACGAGCTGGCTGCTGCGCCGCGGGAGCAGATCCACCTGCCCATGCCCCGGCATGAACAGCTGCGGCGCCTGGCCCAGCAGATTCTCGAACAGCCCGGGCAGCGCCACAGCCTGGAGCATTGGGCGGCGCTGATCGGCCTCAGCGAACGCAGCCTGAGCCGCCTGATCGTGGCCGAGACGGGCCTGAGCTTCGGTCGCTGGCAGCGCCAGTTGCACATCCTCTTGGGGCTCAAGCAATTGGGCCAGGGCGACGCGGTGGAGCGTGTGGCGCTGTCCCTGGGCTATGACAGTGCCAGCGCCTTTATCCGCATGTTCAAGAAAGCCGTCGGCCAGCCGCCCGGGCGTTTCTTTGCCGAACGCCGCCAAGCCCTGGAGAACGACCAACCCCTGTAGCTGCTGCCAAGCCTGCGAGGCAGCGCAAAGGCCCTGGGGAGATGTCGAGCACCCGCGCTCTCAAGATTGTCGCGGCCGTTGCGCGCTCGTGCGCAGCCTGCGGCAGCGGTGACACCTGACGCTGTAATCGCTTGGCTGGATTGGTCAATAACTTGTCAATCTCGACTGATGCGGACAGTTCTTTTCAAGAAGATGATAAGCATTCTTGTTTGTCAGCTCTCTTGAGGTGTTCCCATGTACTTCGATCATCAGCATTTCCCCCTGGTCTGGATGCGTCGCGCCGAGGGCGTCGAGCAGCCTGGAAACACTCCTTTCCAGCAATTGGAGGCACTAATGCAGCGCGGTCAGGCTTTTGTCCTGATGAGCGATGCCATGCCTGACCCCGCGCAGCGCAACAGTGTGCAGAGCAAGGAACGGCTCAAGCAGGGTTCGTTGTGGATGAAGCGCAACAAGGCGGCGATCCGCCGCTGGATCAAGGCAATGATCGTCATCGCCCCGGAGCCTGAGGCCCAGGCCGGGGTCGAGGCGTTTGCCGATACCTATGAAAAGTTCTGGGGTTACCCGCTGCTGCACAGTGCCTCGCAGCAGGCCGCCGCCGCTATGGCCCAGCAATTGCTGGTCACAGCCCGGGTCAACCAGCACAACTGGTAGGGCTTTGGCTTCAATGACGCAGGTGTTCGGGGATGTTCGCGGTGATCACCTTGCCCATGCTGATCCGTGGTTCAACCTGATACCCCAGGGCCTGGTAGAAACCCTGCACCGCGACGTTGCTGCTGAGGATCTGCAGGTTGATCTTCAGGCAACCGCGGGCCTGCAGGGCCTGTTCGCCATGGCGCACCAGCGCCCGGCCGGTGCCGAGCCGGCGCTGGTGCGGGTCTACCGCCAGAGAGTAGAGCCAGCCGCGGTGGCCGTCGTAGCCGGCCATCAGGGTGCCGATGACCTGTTCTTCGTCCAGGGCGACGAAGAACAGCCCGTCATCCACCGCGAGCTTGCGATCGATGGCCAGGTCAGGGGTGTTGTGGGCGGTGTCATAACCGAAGGCGCGGTTCCACAGATCGATCACGGGTTGGCGATGGTGGGCGTTGCTGTATTCGACGAGTTGGATCAAGGCGTGGGCTCGCTAAAAAGGGGGGCATAGGGGGGGCGGTGGCCGGGTTTCAGTCCTGGTGGCCGGGCCAGGTTTCGGTGGGAAAGTAGGCCTCCAGCCCCGGTTCCTTGTGATCCACACCGTCCCGGGTCCAGTAGCAGCTCAAGCGCGAGTAGTTGTCCAGATCGCCGCGCACCAGGCAGGTGGCGTCGTGCCCTGGCCAGCTGAAGCGCAGCACATCGGCCTCGGCCATGGTGGCCCGCTCCACCTTGCCGATGGCGGTGGTGGTCTTGCCGTCGATGGTCCTGACCAGGGTCAGGGCCTGGTTTTCAAAGCGGATCACCGCCGTGCCCGAGTAGGTCGGGCCGCCGTCCGGCTCCTTGCCGATCAGCATGAACTGGCCGGGCACCAGGCTGTAGTAGACATGGGGTTCGGCCGGGTCTGCGGCCTGCAGCCAGGCGCTCGCCAGCAGCGTGCCCAGGGCAAGGCCCAGGCGTAAGACATGGTTCATCGGGGCTCACTCCTGTCGAGACGAGTGGGCATGATTCCAGACTCGGGTGAGCAGATAAATACCCGCGGCAGGCGTTTAGCGGAGACTTGGCAGTCACCTGACCTGCTTAAGCCATCCACGGTCTGAGACGCTGCCCATGGCGCTTGCAGGAGAAAGCGCCATGGGCAGCCAGAGCGATCAATCGCCGCGATGGTAGGCCTGTTCGGCAGGTAGCAGAGGGATGGTCATCGACGCCGGCGCGTCGAGGCTGAAACTCTTGAGCTTGAAGGTCATGCTGTTGGCCTTGAACACCGTCGGGTAGTTCTGCTGGGTCCAGGTGTTCCAGCTGGCCACGCCCAGGGCCATTTGCAGCGAGTAGTCCAGGGAATTGAAGCCGGGAGTGAAGGGCTCGTTGGACTTGAGATTGCGGTAGAACGGCGCCACCGCTGCTTCATTGACCACACAGCCGGGCAAACGCTTGTAGGTTTCGTTGCTGTTGTCGGCGAGCTTGACCACTTCCAGGCAATTGTCCTTGGTTTTGGGATTGAAATCCGGTCCGGCTTTGCCCCGAGTATCCATGGCCCGGCTGTGGCAGCTCATGCAACCGGAAAGCGGACTGTCGACGGGGCCGTTCATGCGTCCCAGGTAGCCCATCTGGTCGTCTGGTGCACGGTTGGCGAACAACGCCTTGGCCTCGGGGTTGATCCAGCTTTCCTCCGGGCGCTTGCCTGTTCGGTAGTCAGCGTAAGTGAACCCCGGTGAGTTACCCCACTCCAGGCCCACGGGAATCAGGTTTTCCCAGTAGTTGGCGGAGCCCCGGGCTCCGTTGAATACGAAGGTGCCGAATACCCAGCCGCTGTGGGTGGCATCGGCCTGTTCCTTGACCGCAATATCCATCTGCAGCAGGCGTAGCTTTTTCAACTGACCGTTGTTGGTGATGTCCGCTTGCCATTCCAGGTTGTGGCCTTTGAGGTAGGGCGCTTCGTTATCGGTGGCATCGGTGAACAGCAGCTTGGCAGTGACCGTACCTACCGGGAATGAGGCGTTGGTAGTGGTCGGGCGCACCGAGCCTTTCCACACCTTGCCGAAGGTACTGCCGCCGAAATCGTTATAGAAACCCACCGCCCAGTTACTGGTGCGCCGGGTCTGGTTTGGTCCCAGTTCATGCAGGCGGCTGCCTCTTTCCATGGTCAGGCCATGTACGGGTTCGCGCTTGGCGTGCATCCAGGGCGCGTGGTACCAGCGACGCACGCTGTTCTTCTGCACTTCCCAGTCGACCCCGGTATTGCCTTCGATCACATAACTCAGGACCTCGGCCATGTACTTCTGTGGATCGGTCTTGTAGTTGGTGCCGCTCCAGGGAAAGTTCGGGACATGGGCCGGCGGGCTGGCGGGGTATTGATTGTTGATAGCGAAGCAGGGCGCGCCGGGGATGCAGGGCGCCCTGGCGGAGGTGTTGAATTGCTTGATGGCGGCCTGGTCATAGCCGTCGTCACCGGACAGCGCGTGAACGTTGATGCTGTAGGCGGTGGGTAGGACCATCACGATGGAAAGCAACAAGGATCTGGATGACATAGGACTCTCCTTGGCCATGAGTCATTACGATCAAGCTTGACTGCACAGGACTACTTGGGCGCGCTACTCCTGGCATTGGCAGCGATAGGTAGGGGGGAGCTAGGTGCCGATTGCGAACGTCCATGCACTCCAGAACAGTAGCTGAATAACCTACTTCGACTGGGGGTATTTTTACCCACTACCGACGGTGGCGCCGGTGTAGGAGCCGGCTTGCCGGCGAATCCCGAGAGCGGCGCAGGTTCTGGACGATGGGGCATGGCCGGCGGCCTCTTCGCCGGCAAGCCAGCGCCTACAGCAACCGGCGGCGAATCCCGGGTGCAACGCAGGGCGTGGCCGCTGGGTTGCTTGAGTGGCTCAGACCTTGAGCACCTTGCCGCTGGCGGCCACCGCCAGCAGCAGGACCGCGATCAGGCCGAAGGCCAGGCTCAGGCTGCTGCCATGGGCAATGAAGCCGATCACCGCCGGGCCGGCCAGGATGCCGGCATAGCCCAAGGTGGTGATGGCCGGGACGGCAATGCTCTCGGGCATGACGTTCTGCTTGCCCACGGCGGTGTACAGCACCGGCACGATGTTCGAGCAACCCGCGCCCACCAGGGCGTACCCCACCAGTGCCGCTTCCCAGGCCGGGGCCAGGGTGGCCAGCAGCAGGCCGGCCGCCGCCGTGCTGCCGCCGATGACGATCACCCGCCGTGCGCCCAGACGGTGGACGATGGCATCCCCGGTCAGGCGGCCCAGGGTCATGGTCAGGGCGAAAGCGGCGTATCCCAGGCCGGCGTAGGCGGCATCCAGGTCGCGTTCGGCGGTGAGAAATACCGCGCTCCAGTCCAGCACCGCGCCTTCGGCGAGGAACACCACGAAACACAGGCAGCCAATGAACAACACCACGCCATGGGGCACGGCAAAGGCCGGGCCCGAACTCTGGCTGCCGTAGGGCAGCATGTGCGGCGCGGCCTTGAGCAGGGCCACCAGCATCAGGGCGATCACCACCAGCGTCGCGCCCAGGGGCGACAGGCCCAGGCCCAGCAGGGCGCTAACCCCTGCGGCGCCGACAATCCCGCCGAGACTGAACAGCCCGTGGAAGCCCGACATCATGGTCTTGCCGCTGGCGCGCTCGACGATCACCGCTTGCAGGTTGACCGTGGAATCGACACCACCGAGCCCGGCACCGAACATGAACAGCGCCGCCATCAACAGCGGGATCGAGGTCAGGGTGGCCAGCAGCGGCAAGGCCAGGCAGATCAGCAGGGTGCCGCCGGCCATGACCCGGCGACAGCCGAAGCGCCCGGCCAGGGCTCCGGCGATCGGCATCGCCAGGATCGAGCCCACGCCCAGGCACAACAGCAGCAGGCCCAGGGTGCCTTCGTCGAGCCCGGCCCGGGCCTTGGCGTAGGGCACCAGCGGCGCCCAGGCGGCGATGCCGAAACCGGCGATGAAAAAGGCGATGCGCGTGGACATCTGTTCGAGGCGGCCGGGGGTGGCCTGGAAGTGGGTGTTGCTGGCAGTCATAAAAATCCTTGGCGATCAAACTCGCTGCCGGCCACCTGATGCCCCCATGGCGTGATGGCGGCCGGGTGGGGATTGTGACAAATCTAGCTCTCGAAGGTTGCAGTAATCGCCAGCGCGGCGTTTGCGCAGTGAGTTGCGGGTGAAATAAATTTGCACAGGTCGGCGGTTTGTTTCGCATACTCGCCGGCTTTGCACAAAAACGTTGCAGCGCGCGCCATCCATCCCCGGAGTTTCGCCCCCCCATGAATGCCAGTCTCGATGCCTACGACCTGAAGCTGCTCGCCGAGCTGCAACGCGATGCCAGTACCGCGCAGAGCGAACTGGGCCTGCGGGTCAACCTGTCCACGGCGGCGGTCAACCGGCGGCTCAAGCGCCTCTGCGATGAGGGGGTGATCGAGCGCTACAGTGCCATCGTCGCCCCGGATGCCCTGGGGCATGAGCTGAGCATCATCGTCGAGGTGGAAGTGGAGAGTGAGCGCATCGACCAGATCGATGCCCTCAAGCGCAATTTCCAGGCCTGTCCCCAGGTCCAGCAGTGCTACTACGTGGCCGGCGAATGCGATTTCGTGCTGATTTTCTGCGTGCGCAACATGGCCCAGTACACCCAGCTGACCCGCGAACTGTTCTTTGGCAATGACAACGTCAAGCGCTTCAAGACCCTGGTGGCGATGAACCGGGTCAAGGTCGGGCTCCAGGTGCCCACCGACGGTTGAGGTTCAAGGGGTCTGCAACGCCTCCACCAGGAAGTCGACGAACACCCGGACTTTCTGGGACAGGTGGCGCTGGCTGGGGTAGAGCGCGTAGATCTGGCGGCTGGGCAGGCGTTGTTCCGGTAACACTCGCAGCAGTTGGCCGCTGTCCAGGAGCGGTTGGGCGACAAAGCCGGGCAGGGCGCCGATGCCCAGGCCGGCCACCAGCATCTCGCTCAGCAGCAGGCTGTTGTCCACGGCAAAGTGCACCGGCAGTTCCAGTCGCGTCTGGCCTTCCGGGCCCTCCAGCTGCCAGCGTCCGGGATGCTCCGCCAACCGGTAGGCCAGGCAACGGTGGCGATGCAGGTCGGCAATGGCGCTGGGCGTGCCCTGGGCCTGGAGATAGGTCGGCGCGGCGCAGATCACCTGCTCAACCTGACCCAGGTGACGAGCGATCAAGGTCGAGTCCTCCAGTTGCCGGCGAATTCGCAGGGACACGTCGAAGCCTTCGCCCACCACGTCCAGCACCTGATCGTTGAGGGTCAGGTCCACCTGCAATTGCGGGTAGCGCTGCATAAAGGCCACCAGGATCGGCGACAGCACCTTGAGCCCAAAGGATAGGGGCGCATTGATCCGCAGGCGGCCTCCGGGTTCGCGGCTGCCAGCCTGGGTGGCGCGCTCCAGGGTGTCCAGCTCATCCAGCAGATGACAGCACTCATTGAAGTAGCTCTGTCCGGCTTCCGAGAGGCTCATGCGTCGGGTGGTGCGCAGGATCAGCAGACTGCCCAGGCGCTCTTCCAGTTGCCGCACCTGCTTGCTGACGGCGGCAGTGGATTGTCCGAGGTCGGCGGCGGCCTGGCTGAAGCTGGCCCGCTCCACCACCCGGCGAAAGGTGCGCATGGCCATCAGTACGTCCATATTGTTTCCTCAGGGTTGAATATCTATCCACGAATCGGCTGATTATCTCTGATTGATCTCTCAATACCATGAGCACTTCATTTCACAGGAGTGTTGTCATGGCCCATCGCGCAATGTCGAAGATCCTTCCCGGGGTGCTAGCCCTGGCCCTTTTCAGCGGTGGCTGCAATGCCGCCACTGCGGCCCGAGCCGAGGTGGGTATCAGCCCCTGGGGGGCCAAGGATGAGATCGGTCGCTTGAACCTGATCACCCCCGAGTCCCGGGCGGCGATCATGGCCCGGGTCAGCGGCGAGCAGGCCTACGACCTAGCAGTGGATTACTTTGTCGGCATGCCTAGTTGGCAGGCCGCTGGAGATCCGCCCTATCAGATGTGGATGACCCATACGCCCCACGGCAATGTGGTCGCCGATCCGATGCAGGTCGGCGAACCGATGAACCAGCACGTCAGCTACAGCGGTTCGGCGGTGTCGATGTACGCCCATATGGGCACCCATATCGACGCCCTCAACCACTTCGGCCTCAACGGTAAGATCTGGAACGGCTACCGCGCCGACCAGCACCTGGGGGACCGCGGCTGGAACGTCACCGGCGCGGAAAAACTGCCGCCGATCATTGCTCGCGGGGTGCTGATCGACGTCGCCGCGGCCAAGGGCCTGGAACAGCTGGCGGACAGCTACCGGGTCACCCGCGCCGACCTGCAACAGGCCCTGGCCAAACAGCAGGTCGCCCTGGAGAAGGGCGATGTGGTGCTGATCCGTACCGGGCGCATGCGCGACTACGACAATGCCCAGCGCTACATGGCCAACCCGCCGGGGCTGAGCCTGGATGCGGCGAAGTTCCTGGTGGAAGAGGGCGGGGCCATGGTGGTGGGGGCGGACAACCTCAGCTTTGAAACCTTCCCTTCCGAGGTCGAGGGCAATTACCTGCCGTTGCACACTTACCTGCTGGCGATGCAGGGCGCGCCGATCCTGGAGCTGGTGAATCTGGAAGGCTTGTCCCGGGACAAGGTCTATCAGTTCGCCTTTATCGGTGCCTCACTCAAACTGCGGGGTGCCGACGCGGCGCCGATCCGGCCTATGGCCTTGCCCATTCGCTAGCCTGGCGGATGGTTTTTCTTCAGCAGCGCGCGATGTCCACCCAGGTTGCTTAGTCCCCTCTGGTCGAGCCGCTGGATTGCCCGTAATGTCAGCGGCTCGGTTTTTTTCTGGAGGCAGGGTGATGGCGGCGTTCTACGATGCCCGGGGCAATATCTATGGCGTGGTGTCGCCCGAGGCGCTGCGCAGCCTGGGCATTGCCTTGCCCGACACGGCGGCGCAGGCGGCCCTGGACCGGCGCCGGTGGGCCGTGCAGGCCATTGCCGCGCTGTGTGACTGGGCGCCGGGTACCCGGCCGCCAGGGGCCAAGGCTCATCGCAGTGACGGTTTGTTGGTGGGGCCGTTTCAGGCCAGCGCGCCTTTCGATCTGCTGATCGTCAATACCGACGGTACCCTGGCGGAGCGCAGCGGCAATGGCCTGACGATTTTTTCCCAGGCCCTCACCGAACAGGGGCTGTTGGCGGCGGAGGGGGAGACGCTATTGCGGGTGCATCATGACCAGCCCGGTGGCGAGTCGCCGGTGATCACCGCGGTGGAGCCGGCGCAGGTGGCGGGGGTGCAGGGGTTCTGGCTGGATCTCGGGCAGCCGAGCTTCGGGCCTGAGGCGGTGGCTGCCATTGGGGTCGAAAGCGTGACCTTCAATGGCTGCCAACTGAGCCGGGTCGCGCCCTTGCAGGCGCTGAATCCACAGTGGCAGCACAGCCAGTTCGTGCGTATCGGCAATCCCCATTGTGTGAGCCTGGTTGATCACGCCGACGCTTTGCCGAGCAATCGGCAGATGCTCGAACCGCCGTTGTTGGAGGGCCTGACCCGTACCGCGTTCGCCCGGCCCTTCGGCAGCGGCGAGCCATGCTCGGCCGGGGTCAACCTGCAATGGGCCATGCGCGCAGGCGAAGGGCGCATCGCGGCCCGGGTCTTCGAGCGCGGCGAAGGTCCCACCGCGTCGTCCGGCACCAGTGCCAGCGCCGTGGCTTGCGCGGCCTGGCGGGTTGGCTGGGTCCAGGCCGGGCGGGTCGAAGTACTGATGCCGGGCGGCACTGCGCCGTTGATGTTGCAAGAGACCGACGGGGTGTTAACCCGGGTGAGCCTGTTCGGCACGGCGCTGGCACTGGCTGAGTGAGGACGTCGGAGTTGCGGTGGCAGAGTGCAAAACGGCTGGAGTTTCTATAGCGTGGCGGCAGTCGCGGCTCGTCTCTCGACACAGCCCACATTTACGTAAAGGACTCGACATGCAAAAAGGAACGCCCCGCCGAGCTTTGCTCAAAGGCACGGTTATGGCCCTGGGGGCTGCGGTCGCTGGCAGTCTTGGTGGTTGTCTGACCAGCAAGCTGTACGAAAGCCGAGCCAGCAATGAGGTCTATACGGAAACCGTCAGCCAGTTCTATCTCACGGCGGACGCGAAGAGCTTTGTCATCCTGGGCAAGAAGTACCACTACTTCGTGATGGTCGATCCGGAGTTGCTACAGGCCATCAAGTCGGGCCTGCATGGAAGAATGCAGGCCGAGTTTTCGCAGATCCTCGTCAATGCGTGGCAGAACCTGGAGGGTGAGCTGGTCCTGAGGATTCCCGGGCTGGACCAGCTTGACGCCCAGCAGATCGATGAAGCCAAGGCTTTGGGCTTCGTCGTGGCGACGTCGCAGAACGCCTTGTTGCACCGTTATGCCATTCGCGGCAGCCGCTTTGAGTCCAAGCGCGATATCAGCGTCTATCAGGCCAACGCGTTGAACAGCACCTACACCCTGAACTTCTCGGCGTACCGGGAGAAGAGCAAGGTTGGCCAGGTGCTGCTGACGCCGGTGACCCTCACCGCAGACGGCGTATTGACGATCCTCGCCCTGCCGCTGTTGCCGGTGGCGTTCATGGCGGCCCAGCCGTTTCGGGTCAAGTAAGCATCGCCACGGGTCAGTCGCCGGCCAGTTGCACCTGAGCCATCTGCCGCTGCATCAGCACCTTGCCGTGGCGGATCGAATACAGCGGCAGGCCCTGGCTGCGGATCATTTCGTAGTCGCTGTCGGCTGAGAGGATCAGCAGGTTCGCCGGTC
This sequence comes from Pseudomonas sp. E1BtOHC1, assembly GCF_058744285.1. Lineage (NCBI taxonomy): Bacteria > Pseudomonadati > Pseudomonadota > Gammaproteobacteria > Pseudomonadales > Pseudomonadaceae > Pseudomonas > Pseudomonas sp. E1BtOHC1. The sequence continues at coordinate 5,549,483 of NZ_CP196023.1, read as the reverse complement.
GACCTTCTTCAAGGCCGTAACCCTCGCCCAGGGCCAGGGCCTTGGCGCTGTTGTCGGTGACCAGGTCCAGAGCGTTCTGCAGATTGCGGTAACCGAGCATGTGGCAGATGTGCAGGCCGGCTTCCAGCACTCGCAGGATGTTGCCGTTACCCAAGGGGTACCAGGGGTCGACAATCGAGTCCTGGCCAAAGCACACGTTCATTCCCGCTTCCAGCAACTCATTCACCCGCGTCACGCCACGGCGTTTCGGGAAGCTGTCAAAGCGCCCCTGCAGGTGAATGCTTTCGGTGGGGCAGGAGACAAAGCTGATGCCCGAGTGCCCCAGCAGGCGGAACAGCTTGGCGCAGTAGGCGTTGTCGTAGGAGCCCATGGCGGTGGTGTGGCTGGCGCTGACCCGTGAACCCATGTCGCGGCTGCGGGCTTCCTCGGCCAGCACTTCGAGAAAGCGCGAGTGCGGGTCGTCGGTTTCGTCGCAGTGCACGTCCACTAGGCAACCCGTGCGTTCGGCCAGGTCCATGAGGAATTTCACCGAGCTCACGCCCTGGTCCCGGGTGTATTCGAAGTGCGGAATACCGCCCACCACATCGGCGCCCAGGCGGATGGCTTCTTCCATCAGCTCGCGGCCGTTGCGAAACGATTCGATGCCCTCTTGAGGGAAGGCGACGATCTGCAGGTCGATCAGGTGCGCGCTTTGCTCGCGCACTTCGAGCATGGCCTTGAGGGCAGTGAGGTCCGGGTCGGTGACGTCGACGTGGGTGCGCACGTGCTGGATGCCGTGGGCCGCCAGGGCGCGGATAGTCTTGTGGGCGCGGGTGCGGGTGTCTTCGGCGGTGATGGTAGCCTTGCGCTCGCCCCAGCACTCGATGCCTTCGAACAGGGTGCCGCTCATGTTCCAGCGTGGCTCGCCGGCGGTGAGGGTGGCGTCCAGGTGAATGTGCGGCTCGACGAAGGGCGGCACCACCAGGTTGCCGCCGGCATCCAGGTGTTCGGGGCCGAAGGCCGGGACGGCGTCAGAGGTGTCGGCGCTTTGCAGGACAATGCGGGCGATGCGGCCGTTTTCCAGGTGCAGTTGGTGCAGGCCTTCACGGTGGCGCAGGCGGGCGTTGGTGATCAGCATCGGAGCAGTTCCTCGGGTCGGGCAATCAGTGGTTCAGCCGTCGGATCAGGGCAGGTCCTTGTCCCACGGTCGTTGGACTGCTCCCGACCAGGCGTTAACGCGCCGTGGGGCAGGGGGCAGGGTGTTGCGTGACCGGGCCATGATAGACCCGGAAGGTGCCGGGTGAGCAAATCAGGCCTGGATGTCGACGGCCTGGGGGACGCGCGCGCCCAGCATCGCGCTCAACAGGATGTAGCTCAGGCCGGCAGCCGCGATGCCCACCAGGGGCGCGACCCAGGGCGAGCAGAAGGCCGCCAGGGTGCCCAGGCCATAGGCGCACAGCCCGGACCAGTTCCAGGCGGGCAACTGGCTGTCGGCCAGGCGCGGGTAGCGGCCGCGCCAGCGATAGAAAAAGTCGGCCATGATCACCCCGCCAATCGGCGGAATCACCGTGCCCAGCAGCACCAGGTAGGGCACCAGCAAATCGTACATGCCGAGCATCGCCAGCAAGGTGCCGATCAGCGCGCCCACCAGGGTCACGGTCTTGCGTCGACGGGTGCGCAGCAAGTTGCAGCCAGCCACGGCGAAGTTGTAGATGGTGTTGTCCTGGGTGCTCCAGATGTTCAACAGCAGCATGGCCATGGCCGCCATGGCGAAGCCTTGCAGCAGCAAGACCTCCACCACGTCCGGCTGCTGGTAGACGATGGCGCCGTAGGCACCGATCAGCACCATCAGGCCGTTGCCGATGAAGAAACCGATCAGGCTGGCGCTCACCGCCACCCGCGCCGAGCGGGAGAAACGGGTCCAGTTGGTAGCTTGGGTCGCGCCGCTGACAAAGGTGCCGAACACCAGGGTCAGGGCCGTGGACAGGTCCATGGTGGCGCTGGGGGTGAGGGCCAGCAGGCCGTCGAGACCGCCGACCTGAGTGGTTGCCACCGCCATCGACAGCACCAGCAACAGGCCCATGGCCGGCACCGCGATCCACGACAGGATCTCCAGGCCGCGATAGCCGATATAGGCGGTGGCGCAGAACGCCATGCCGAACAGCAGCATCAGCCCCAGCACCGCGCCCGAATCCAGCTGGAAATACTTGCCCAGCACCACCGCGGCTGTGGCGGTGCCCCAGGCGTACCAGCCGACCTGGGTCAGGCCGAGGATCAAATCGCTGAGCTTGCTGCCCCGTTCACCGAAGCAGAAGCGCCCCATCAGCACGGTGTTCAGCCCGCTCTTGAAGGCGATGTAGCCCAGGCTTGCGGCGTAGATCCCCAGCAGCAGATTGCCGACGAGGATCACTGCCAGCAGGGTCGGGAAGTCGAAAGCCACCCCCAGCTTGCCGCCGGCGAACATGGTGGCGGTGAAGAAGGTGAAGCCCAGCAGCACCATGGCCATGGAGGCCAGGCCCTTGCGGGCGTGCTGCGGAACTTCGCTCAAGGGGTAGTCGTTGCCGGGTTCGTGCTGGGTCATGGCCTGTCCCTGGTCGCAGTGGTGCCTCGCCGTTGCAGGCGCCGTGCCAAACCGGTACCGCCGGGGCGGGCGCCCCAGCAGTTATAGCCGATGCCCGTGGGTCTGCACCGGATGCAGGCGGCACCGGGGCGAAAGTGGTGCACTGCCGCGTGGCCGATTTCAGTCCTGGTCGGGACTGAAAATGCTTTCGATGGGCAGCTGGAAGGCCCGGGCAATCTTGAACGCCAGGGGCAGGCTGGGGTCGTAGCGGCCGGTCTCGATGGCATTCACCGTCTGCCGTGATACCTCGAGCCGGGTGGCCAGTTCGGCCTGGGACCAGCCTTGCCGGGTACGCAGTTCGCGCAGTTGGTTGTTCATCGGTAGCGCCGCACGCCGGCCACCGTGGCCAGGGCCCAGACCAGGCCCATCACGGGCCATACGTAGAACATCGAGAGCCGGGGCAGGCCGGCGGTTTCCAGGAAGCCGTAGCTGAAGGTGATCAGCGCGGTGCAGACAAAGGACAGGCCCAGGGCTTCGAGCTGGATGCGCCGGGCCAGTTCGTCCATGCGCCGCAACTGGCGCACCACCGCCAGGGCCATGGCCACCATGGGGATCACCGGCACCAGGGCCAGGGCGATCTTGCCCGGGCCCGGGTTCAGGTCCGCCAGCCAGTGGCTGCTCAGCAGCACGCAGGCGATGTAGGCCAGCAAGGCCAGGCCGAATTCGACGAAATAACGTTTACTGCCCATGGGGCGATCTCCTGAAGTAAAGTGTCCTTTACATTAGGCGCGAGTCTTTTCTGTGTCAAGGGTGCTTTACATCTGGTGCTCTGCTCAGTCGAACAGGGTCACGCTGCGCCGTCCCTGATGGAAATCGAAGGCTTCCTGGATATCCCGTTCCACGGTGCGGCCCTGGGACAGCGGCGGCAATTGGTCCGGGGCGAAGAACGCTGCGTCGCTGGTTTCGCTACCTGCCACCGGGCTTTCGCCATCGTGCCGTTCGCAGAGGAAGTAGAGCTTGTAGAAGTCCCGGTGATCCGGCTTGTAGGGGCCCTTGGCCTTGTGCCGCAGGCCGTACAGCTGGCGCACCGAAACCTGCAGCCCGGCTTCTTCGTGGATTTCCTTGATGATGTTCTGCGCCGCCGACAGGCCGACATCGGCGTAGCCCCCGGGCAGGGCCCAGAGGCCGTCGTGCTGCTCGCGCACCAGGAGGATCTTACCGTCCTCGATCAGCGCGCCGCGCACTTCCACCATTGGTGTCGAATAGCGTTGGGCGAAGTCCGAGACCAGATCGGTGATGCGCTCCAGGGGCACGTTGCCCAATTGCGCCAGCATGCCGTGGGCGATGTCGGCGATTTCCTGGTAGCGCTCGCGGTCGTGCACGTCCTGGCAAAAGTGCAGGCCGGTCGAGGCGATGGCTTGCAAGCGTTTGGCGTGGGTCAGCCAGCTGCTTTCCATAAGAGAGGTTCCTGCAACGTCAAAGAGAAGGCGCTTGTTTTAAGCCCTTGGCGAGCAGGGAGCAAGCACCACGCCGCGCCAGGCGGCGTGGTGCTGTTGGATTACCCCGCGAGATCCTGCCGGTGGCAACGCACCTGCTGGTCGGCATCGCCCAGCAGTTGTTGTGGCAGCTCGCAGCCCGGGCCGCGCCGGCTGCAGCGGTCGAAGAAGAAGCAGCCGGCGGGCAGCTTGCGGTTGCCCGGCAGTTCGGTGGGGGCCGAGACCTGGCTGTCCGCCAGGGGCGCGCCCAGGCGTGGCACCGCATCCAGCAGCAGTTGGGTGTAGGGATGGCGCGGCCGCTCCAGCACCTGTTCGGCGCTGCCCAGTTCGACGATCTGCCCCAGGTACATCACTGCCACCCGGTCGGCCATGTGCCGCACCACCGAAACGTTGTGGGAGATCAGCACAAAGGTCAGGCCGCGGCTGCGTTGCAGGTCTGCCAGCAGGTTGAGGATCTGCGCCTGCACCGAGATGTCCAGGGCCGAGGTCGGTTCGTCGAGGACGATGATGTCTGGGTTCGACGCCAGGGCCCGGGCAATGGCGATGCGCTGGCGCTGGCCACCGGAAAACTGGTGCGGGTAGCGCTCCAGGTATTCGCCGCGAATACCCACCTGCTGCGCCACCTTGGCGGCGATCTCGCGCATCTGCCCGGCCGGGGTGTTGCCCAGGGCGAACAGCGGCTCGGTGATGATCTTCCAGATCGGCAGGCGTGGGTCGAGGGACGATTGCGGGTCCTGGAACACGATCTGCACGTGGCTGTGGCGCTCGCGGTCGCTGGCGTAGGCCCAGCGCAGGTCGCCGCTGCTGGGCTTGACCAGGCCCATGAGCAGTTGCGCCAGGGTGCTTTTGCCGCAGCCGGATTCGCCGACGATGCCCAGGGTTTCCCCGGGGCGCAGTTCCAGGTCGATGCCGTTGAGGGCATGGGCAAAGGCCCGGGGCCGCCCCAGCCAATCATTGCTCAGGGGAAAACGCACTTGCACATCGTTGAGGCGCAGCAGCGGCGCGCTACCGGTTTGGGAGTGGGTGGCGGTCATTGGGCGGACTCCGGGGCAGCCAGCCAGCAGGCGCTCTTGCGCTGCTCGCAGGCGTTGATCGAATGCAGCGGCGGACGCTCGGCGCAGATCGCCATGGCCTGGCTGCAGCGTTCGCGGAAGGTGCAGCCGCCGGGCAGGTGGGCGAGGTTGGGCACTTGCCCGGGAATGGTCAGCAGCGGTGCGCCGGGGGGCACCTGTTCCGGCAGGCCGCTGAGCAGGCCGCGGGTGTAGGGATGCTGCGGGTCGAGCATGACCTGGGCGGTGCTGCCTTGCTCGACCACGGCGCCGGTGTACATCACATAGACCCGGTCGCAGAACTGCGAGACCACCGCCATGTCGTGGGTGATCAGGAGGATCGCGGTGCCCCGTTGCCGGGCCTTCTCGCGCAGCAACAGCAGCACCTGGCGCTGCACCGTGACGTCCAGGGCGGTGGTCGGCTCGTCGGCAATCAGCAACTGCGGATCGCAGGAAAACGCCAGGGCGATCATCACCCGCTGGCGCATGCCCCCGGACAGCTCGAAGGGGTAGGCCTGGAGCACCTGCTCGGGGTCGGCGATGTGCATGTCTCGCAGCAGGGCGATGGCCTTGGCCCGGGCCTGCTCCTGGCTCAGGCGCTGGTGATGGATGATCACGTCGAGCATCTGCCGGCCGATGCGCCGGGTCGGGTTGAGGGCGGTCATCGGTTCCTGGAAGATCATCGCCGCGTCGCGGCCGCGGATCTGCAGCAGCTGTTTTTCCGGGGTGGCGAGCATGTCGCGGCCCAGCAGGCTGAGGCTGCCGGAGGTGATGCGGTAGCTGCGTTCGGGCAGCAGGCGCAGGCTGAGCATGGCGGTCACCGACTTGCCCGAGCCGGACTCGCCGACCACGCCGACGATCTCCCCCGGGTTGACGTGCAGCGACACGCCGTTGAGCGCCTGTACGTTGCTGCGGTAGGCGGGGAATTCCAGGCTCAGGTTATCGATGTTGAGAACGGCGGATGAGCTCATGGTCATTTCCCCTGTTGCCGTGGATCGAGCAGGTCACGGATGCCGTCACCCAGCAGGTTGAACCCGGTGGCGGTGAACAGGATCGCCAGCCCGGGAAAGGTCGAGTACCACCAGTTGTCGAGGATGAAGTTGCGCCCGGTGGCCACCATCGCCCCCCATTCGGCGGTGGGCTGCTGCGCGCCCAGGCCAATGAAGCCCAGGGCCGAGGCCATGAGGATGGCGCTGCCGATGTCCAGGCTCAGTTGCACCAGTAATGGCGGCATGGCGTTGCGCCCCACGTGCCAGCTGACGATGTGCCAGCGCCCGGCGCCGTAGGTCTGGGCGGCCTTGACGTAGCCCATCTGGCGGATGCTCAGGGCCTGGCCTCGGGCCAGGCGCACGTAGAACGGAATGCGCACCAGGGTGATCGCCAGCATGGCGTTGAACAGGCTCGGGCCCAGGGCGGCGGCCAGGGCCATGATCAGCACCAGCGACGGCACCGAGAGCATGATGTCCATCAGGCGCATGATCAGGCTGTCGAAGCGCCCGCCGATGATCCCCGACAGGCAGCCCAACAGGCCCCCGGCCAGGCACGAGGCGAAGGCCACGAACAGGCCCACGCCCACCGACTGGCGGCTGCCGTGGAGCACCCGGCTGAACAGGTCGCGGCCGACTTCGTCGGTGCCGAACCAATGGCTGGCGCTGGGGGCGGCCAGGCGTTCGGCCAGGTTCAGGGCATTGGGATCATGGCTCGACAGCCAGGGGGCGAAGGCCATGCACAGCAGCACCAGCAGGGTCATGCATAGCCCGGCGATGGTCAGCGGGCTTTGCCGCACGCGGTAGCCCAGGTAGGCCAGACGCGCGCGCCAGCCGTTGGCCTGGACCACGGGCAGCGGCAGGGGAATGTTCAAGGGAGCGGACATCTCAATTTACCTCGCCAATGCGCGGGTCGATCACCCGGTACAACAGGTCGATCGCCATGTTCAGCAGCACATAAATGAATGACACCAGGATCGCGAAGCCCATCACCGCCGGGAAATCCAGGGCCTGGATCGACTTCACCACATAGGCGCCCATGCCCGGCCAGGCGAACACGGTCTCGGTCAGCACCGCGCCGTACAGCAAGTCGCCCAGGGTCAGGCCGAGCACCGTCACCGAGGGGATCAGGGCGTTGGGCAGGGCGTGGCGCAGGATCACCGCCCAGCGCGACAGGCCATAGGCCCGGGCGGTGCGGATGTAGTCCTCGCCCAACTGGTCGAGCATGGCCGAGCGAATCTGCCGCGCCACCACCCCGAGGTTGACGAAGCCCAGGGTCACGGCCGGCAGGATCAGGTGCTGCAGGGCATTGAGAAACAGCGGGATATCCCCGGCCAGCAACGAGTCGATCAGGTAGAAACCGCTGATCGTCGGCGGCGGCTCCAGGCCTTCGTCCAGACGGCCGCTGCCGGGCAGCCAGCCCAGGTGGCCGTAGAACAGCAGGATCAGTCCCAAGCCCAGCCAGAACGCCGGGGTGGAGATCCCGGTGACCGCCAGGGTGCGGGCGATCTGGTCAATAAAACGGTTGTGATAGACCGCCGACAGCACCCCCAGCGGCACGCCCACCAGCACCGACAGCAGCAGCGCCGCCAGGGCCAGTTCCAGGGTGGCCGGGAAGAACGCTTGCAGGTCCTCCAGCACCGGGCGGCTGGTGCGGATCGAGGTGCCCAGGTCGCCGTGCAGCAGGTCGAGCATGTAGCGGCCATATTGCTGGTACAGGGGCAGGTCCAGGCCCAGTTGGTGGCGGATGTTCTGCACGATCGCATCGCTGGCCCGGTCGCCGGCGATCAGCCGCGCCGGGTCGCCGGGAATCAGGTGCGAGATGGTGAAGGTAATCAGCGAAACCCCGACCACGACCAGCAACAGGCCGAGCAGGCGTTTGCGCAACATATTCAGGAAGGCCATGAGGCAACCTCGTTAACGCTTGACGAACGGCAGGGGCGACAGCAGCCCCGCAGCGGGGACACGGCAACCCGGCGCCGGCCCGGTTCAGGGGCTGGCGACGGGGATCGCAGGGCCGGTCCTACTTGCTGATTTCGGCGATGTTGAACACCTGTTCCAGCATCGGATGGAACACGTAGCCCTTCACCGAATCGCGCATCGGCAGGCTGTAGTTCTTCTGGTACAGGTAGGCGTAGACGTTGTCCTTGAGGACGATCTTCTGCGCCTTCTGGTACAGCTCGATGCGCTTGGCGGTGTCGTTGGTGGCCGCCGCCTCGCGGATCAGGCTGTCGACCTCGGGGTTGCTGTAGAACGAGCGGTTGCCCGGCAAGCCCTGGAGGCTGGAGTCGAACCAGAAGTTCATGAACATGTAGGGATCGGCGAAGTCCGGGCTCCAGGAGCCGATGGCCACGTCGTAGTCACCCTTGCCGACCCGTTCACGCATGGTGGCGTTGGCCAGTTTCTCCATCTTCAGGTTGATGCCCAGGGGCGCCAGGCCCGCTTGCAGGGTCAGGCCGATGGACTCCCAGTTGGCGTCCTTGTCCGAGTACAGGTAGGTCAGATTGCTGATCTTCTGCGGGACCTTGGCCAGGCTGGCCTTGGCGCCGTCGAGGTTCTGCTGCATCAGCGGCAGGCTCGGGTCGTGGGCCCACATGCCGTCTGGGATCGGCCCGTTCATCAGCTTGGCCTGGCCCTTGAGGATGCCGTCGACGATGCCCTTGTAGTCGATGGCCTGGACCAGCGCCTGGCGTGCCTCGACGTTGTCCAGGGGCGCGCGCTGGTTGTTCAGGTACAGGTAATTGACCCGCAGCGAGGGGAAGGTCTGGATCACCACCCCGGACTTGCCGGCCAGGGTGCCGAGCTGGTCTTCGGGCATGTCCTCGATGATGTCCAGGTCGCCGCGTTCCAGTTGCAGGCGGCGCACCGAGGCTTCGCTGATGATCTTGATCACCACCTTGTTCAGGCTCGGCTTGGGGCCGGCGTAATAGCTGTTGGGCTCCAGCGTCAGCGACTGGCCCTTCTGCCAGTTGCTCAGGCGGAAGGCCCCGGAGCCGGCGGTATGGGTCGACAGGTAGGCATTGACGTCCTCACCCTTGTTGGCCACGTCCGGGTTGATGATGCCGCCGCCGTTGTGGGCCAGGGTGTAGAGGAAGGGCGCATAGGGCTTCTTCAGGGTGAAGCGCACGGTCAGCGGATCGACCACGGCCACGCTCATGTCATCCGGGAAGGCCCCGGACGGGCCCTGCTTGAGCTGCATCAGGCGCTCGAAGGAAAACTTCACTGCCGCAGCGTCCACCGGCTTGCCGTCGTCGAACTTGTTGCCGGGCTTGAGTTTGAAGTCCCAGGTCAGGTTGTCGGCGGAGGTGCTCCAACTCTCGGCCAGGTCGCCCTGGACTTCGGTGCTGCCTTTGCCGTTCTCGACCTTGTAGGTCACCAGCTTCTGGTAGGCCGGGTAGGTCACGGCCCAGTCGTTGTTGTCGATGGTCACGGCCGGGTCGAGGGTCTGCGGGTCGGCGGCCTTGCCGATCATCAGGGTGTCCTTGGGCGCAGCGGCGCTGGCCGCCTGCCAGGCCCCCAGGCTCAGGGCGGCGCACAGCAGCGACAGGGCGACACGGGTGGACAGACGCACATCAGGGTAATTGCGCAGATTTGGGGTCATGCCGGTTTCCTTGATCATTCGATGTTGGGAAGTTCGTCAGGTTTTTTATAAAAGCTATAACCGGGCAGTTGGAGCTGAAGCGGTGTTGCGGGTAACGACCGGCTTGGGGCAGTGGGCTGCCTGTTGTTGTGGCCGGCTGGGGAACGGGAGATCAGTGTTCGAAGGGCTGGTCGTGCTCCTGGATCAGGGGAAAGTCCTCGGCGTTGGGCAGCTCGTAGTGCCACCATTCGGTGGGGATCGCCTCGAAGCCGGCGCTGAGCATGATCCCCAGCAGCAGCAGGCGATTGCGCTGCACCTGGGGCGGCAGGTCGCTGTAGAACTGGTGCGACTTGGGCTCCATTGCATCGAAGGCGGTGCCCATGTCCAGGGGCTGGCCGGTTTCATCCACCAGGGTCAGGTCCACGGCCACGCCCCGGGTGTGGTGCGAGCCCAGGCGTGGGTCGCGCACGTAGTCCGGATTGGGCAGGGCCTGCCACAGCAGCTGCTGGGCGTAGGCCGGGCGATAGGCGTCGTAGATGCGCAGGCCCAGGCCGGCCATGCGCGCCAGCTGGCTGGCCTTGTACAGGCAGGCGGCGGCGTCCTTGTGCAGCAGGCAGCGGGCGTTGCGGTAGATCACCTGACCGGCCAGGTTGTCGGCGCTGGCGTAGATCAGGTCGATTTCCAGTTGGTGGCGCTGGGCGTCGATTTCGACAAGGGGGCTGTTGTTCACTCACTCACTCCATCTGGGTTAACGCTTGAAGGTCAGGACTCGAACTGGCCGAAGGCTTCCTGCAACTGACGGTTCTTCGCCAGGCGCTGGTCCAGACGTTCGCCATAGCCCTCGGCCACGGCGGACACCATCAGGTTGAACAGGCAGGTCAGCGGCGCCAGGGAGTCCCAGAACTGGCCGACATCGGTTTTCAGTTGCAGCAGGTCCAGCGGGTAATCCCGGGCCCAAGGGCATTGCAGGTCGGTGACCAGGGCCAGGGGCAGGGCATTGGCGTTGGCTACTTCGCAGAAGGTCTGGGTGATGGCGGAGTAGGCGCGGAAGTCGGAAATGATCGCGTAGGGCTTGGCGAAGCCCGAGTTCAGGGTCTCGGCATAAATGCCCGACAGGCCATCGACGTAGTAGACCTTGGGCCGGATGTATTCCAGGTGGCTGTGGAAGGCGTTGAGGATGCCCCGGGTCGACTGGATGCCGATGATGAACACCGCGTCGGCCTCGACGATCTGCCGCACGATATCGGCGAACGGCTGGCTGCGGGCCAGGCCGTAGACGTGCTGGATGGCTTCGATCTCACGATGCATCGAGCGCTCCAGGGCATCGTCCTGATGGGCCTCGCTGCGAAACGCGCCAAGCCGGTCGGTGATCAGCCAGGAGGCCGGGGCATCGCCGCGCAGGCCTTGCTTGACGTCATCCAGGTTGCGGTAGCCCAACGAACGCAGGAAGCGCCCCACGGAAATGCCGGTGGTGCCGGCTTGCTGGGCGATGCTGTCAGCGGTCTCGAAGGGCAGTTGCTGGAGGTTGGCCAACAGATAGGTAGCGATGCGCTTGCCGGTGGGCGTCAGGCTTGCAAACTGCTGTTCCAGGGTGACTTGGAAACTGTTCTTGTCCATGACGATCTCGCAGGGCGTTCGCGGAAAATGTTATCAAGGTTTCATTTTTGTGGCCTGTGTTAGAAACATAACATCGGCTTTCGCGACAAAACAAGGCTTTTGTCCGGGGTGGTCGTTTTCGGCAGAAAGTGACGTTGCTGGCTATCTCAGCGAGGTGCAGGGGAAGCGTTCAGCCAGCGCCCGAGGTCGCTGATGGCGGCTTCCACACAGGTGCTGCGACCGCTCCAGCTGCAGGCCAGCATCAGGTTGCGCGGCAGGTTGAAGTCTTCTACCGCAAAACCCTGGGCGTCGCGCCCGGCGTCATCGTGGGGCACCTGCTGGCGCAGGGTCGCGGGGCCGCTGAAGTAGGCCCACACCGGCTTGCCCAGGGCGATCGCCGCACCCACTTCGAAGGCGGTGCCGGAATCCGGCTCCAGGCCGCGAAAGTCGTTGAGGTTGGCCAGCAGGGCGTCGCAGTCGCGGATCATGGCCAGGTTCTGCTGGCAGATCCACTGCGCGGTGGCGTCTGGCGAGAGGTTCTGCGGGGCCTGGTTGTCCAGGGGGAACAGACCGTGCAGGCCCTGAACGCTGCACAGTCGCTTGAGGTACTCGCCATGGGCCTGGGCGTCGCTGCGAAACACATCGAACCCGGCGAGGTAGATACGTGGGCTCATGGCCAGCTTCCTTGCGACCTGCAGATGGTTCGGCTTATTCGCCGCGATAGATGCAGCCGCTGGTGCAGGTTTCGTGGATGCGAATCGCCGAAAGCTCCGGCAGCAGGGGCTTGAGCTCGTTCCAGATCCATTTGGCCAGGACCTCGCTGGTGGGGTTTTCCAGGCCGGGAATGTCGTTCAGGTAGTTGTGGTCCAGACGCTCGTAGAGCGGCTTGAAGATGGCCTTGATTTCCGAGAAGTCGCGGATCCAGCCGGTGTGTGCGTCGACCTCGCCGCTGAGGTGGATCGCCACCTTGAACGAGTGGCCATGGAGGCGGCCGCACTTGTGGCCCTCGGGCACGAAAGGCAGGCGATGGGCGGATTCGAAGGTAAATTCTTTGAAGATTTCCACAGTGTCGGTCAGCTCTGTCAGATGGCGATCGCCGGGGGGCGAGTTGAGGCAGGCGGCGAGTTTATCAGCTTGGCCCCAAGGCTGCGGAAAAACCCTGACTAAAGGGTCAGTGCGCAGCGCAGCTCTGGATTTACAGGCTTTGCAAGCGCTCGCCCAGGCGGTTCTGCGCCGCCAGTTCGAGAAACTCGTCCCCCAGGCGCCGGCTTTCGTCCATGGCGCTGCGCCAGTATTTCTGCCGGCTGGCGTCGTCGCCCATGAAACGCTTGAAGTCGTTGCGGTCCGGCAGCTTGCCGTAGGGCAGGCGCGCCAGGTACTCCTTCGACGGCGCCAGCAGCAAGACGTCCCGCAGGCGCTCCGGGCTGGCCCGGCGCCAGGGCAGGGTCTTGTCGAACCAGCCGGGAATCACCCGGTCGGTGAAGTGCGGGTAGAGCACGATGTCGCTGCCGCTGTAGGGCAGGTCGAGGTGGTAGTCCAGCAGGCCGCCGTCGCGGAAGGTGCCGGCCCCGGCGCCGGGCAGTTCGCGCACGCCCTGCATGACCATGGGAATCGAGCCCGAGGCCAGCAGGGCCTGGCGCAGGTTGCCGCGGTCCAGGGGCACAAAGCGCGAGGGGAAGTCTTCCAGGGCCAGCAGCGGCGGCGCCAGGCGCGGGTCGTGCAGCACCAGGCGCTCGAAGTGCCGGGACAGGCGCGCGCGGCCCCGCAGGTTGTCGGCGATCACCGAGGACAGGCCCAGGCCGAGGCGTGCGCGGTGATCGTCCGCCAGCAGGCCGTGGCTCTTGACCACCATGATGTTGAGCCTGTAGTGGGGGTTGTCGAGGATCGAAGCGTCGCGGCCATCGAGCAGGTCGTCGAGCATGCGCCGGGAGCTCTGGCTGATCTGCGCCATGGTCACGCCCTTGGCGAAACTCTGGGCGTTGTACAGCTGGCCCAGGCGGCGGATGCCTTCGGCGGCGTCCGGCAGGCAGGCGCTGGCAAAGCGCCAGGAACCCACCGACGCGCCGATCAACGAACGCTCACGGGGGACTGCGGGCAACCATTCACCGAACAGCGCCAGGTCCAGCCCCTGAATGCCCAGGGCCTTGGGCCCGCCGGCGGCGCCCGGCAAGGTGCCGACTTCGCCGGCGTGCAGGCCTTGACGACGGATGCGGGCCAGGGCGCGGGGGCCGGCCTTGAGGGACAGGGCGGGAAACTTGATATGGATGGCGGTCATACCGGGCTCACTCTTGAATCAGCCGCCGAGTATAGAGAACCCCGCCGCTGCGGGCCGAGTGAAACTTGTGTCAGGCCCATGATGGCCATTCAGTTTCAATTAAGTTGCCTTGGGTATCGTCGGCGTCATCGGCCTTTGGCCACTGACCTTGGAGACCTGCCATGAAAACCCTGACCGCGCTGTTCGGCGCCAGCCTGATTGCTCTGACCACCAGCCTGGCCGCCAGCCTCGCCCATGCCCGGGACCTGGGTCCGGACGAAGCCCTGAGGCTGCGCGACGCTGGTACCATTGTGTCCTTTGAAAAACTCAATGCCACGGCCCTGTCCCGGCATCCTGGGGCGAGCATCAGTGAAACCGAGCTGGAAGAGGAGTACGGCAAGTACATCTACCAGGTTGAACTGCGCGATCCGCAAGGGCTGGAGTGGGACCTGGAACTGGACGCGGTGACCGGCCAGGTGCTCAAGGACCATCAGGACACTTAATGAACTCGACGATGCGCGCCGGCAGCCGGGCGGCCCTGGCGCTGTTGCTATTCTGCTCCCTGGCCGTGGCCCGCGACCTGGACCAGGACGAGGCCCTGCGCCTGCGCCAGCGGGGGGTGATCCTGCCTCTGGAGCAACTGCTGCAGCAGGCCATGGACCGCTATCCCGGTGCCAGGCTGCTGGAAGCCGAACTGGAAGAAAAACATGATGTGTACATTTACGAGGTCGAGCTGTTGACCGTGGACGGCGTGGTCCGCGAGCTGGATCTGGATGCCGCCACTGGGCGCCTGTTGAAAGATGAGGAAGATGACTGATGCGCCTGCTTGTGGTGGAAGATCACGTATCCCTGGCGGATGAACTGCTGGAGGGCCTGAAACTTCAGGGCTACGCGGTGGACTGGCTGGCCGACGGCCGCGATGCCCTGTACCAGGGCGCCAGTGAACCCTATGACCTGATCATTCTCGACCTCGGCCTGCCCGGGGTCCCGGGACTCGATGTGCTGCGTCAATGGCGTGCCGGTGGCCTGGCGACCCCGGTGCTGATCCTCACCGCCCGCGGCTCCTGGGCCGAGCGTATCGAAGGTCTGAAGGCCGGCGCCGATGATTACCTGAGCAAGCCCTTTCACCCCGAGGAGCTGCACTTGCGGGTGCAGGCGCTGTTGCGTCGCTCCCACGGCCAGGCCAATCAGCAGACCTTGCAGGCCGCCGGGCTGCATCTGGATGAAGGCCGCCAATGCGTGGTCCGCGATGGCCAGGACGTGTTGCTGACCGCCGCGGAATTTCGCCTGTTGCGCTACTTCATGCTGCACCCGCAGCAGATCCTGTCCAAAAGCCACCTGGCCGAACACCTGTACGACGGTGAAACCGAACGCGATTCCAATGTCCTTGAAGTCCACGTCAATCACCTGCGGCGCAAGCTGGGGCGCAGTGTGATCGAAACCCGCCGTGGCCAGGGCTACCTGTTCGGCGGGAGTGATTCGTGAGGTCGATCCAGCGCCGTCTGAGCCTGGGCCTGATCACGGTGATGGTGGTGGTTGGCCTGGTGCTGGCGCAGACCAGCCTCTGGCTGTTCGAAGTGGGCCTGCAACGCTACCTGGAGGCGGGGCTTCGGGAAGACAGCGAGAGTTTGCTGCTGGCGCTGGTAAGAGGTCCTCAAGGTTTGCAACTGGACGAGCGTCGTCTGTCGCCCGCCTATCAACGGCCTTTTTCCGGGCATTACTTCCGTATCGATTTCGCCGATGTGCATTGGCGTTCCCGATCCCTGTGGGATCAGGAACTGCCGCAGCTGGAGCGCGCCGGCTTGCAAAGCAACCTGCAACTGGGGCCGGAAGGGCAGCAACTGCTGGTATTGCGCAGTGACTACAAGCGCCTCGGGCAATCGATCTCCATCAGCGTGGCCCAAGACTACACCCCCGTACGCGAGAGCTTCCAGCGCATGCGTCAGGTCGGCCTTGGCCTGGGGCTGGCGGGGTTGCTGCTGATCCTGTTGCTGCAGCGGATTACCGTGCGCCGCGCCTTGCGCCCCCTGGAGACCGCACGGGAGCAGATTGCCCAGTTGCAGCAAGGCCAGCGCTCGCAGTTGGATGCCCAGGTGCCGGTTGAACTGGAGCCGCTGGTGGCGCAGATCAACCATTTGCTGGCCCACACCGAGGACAGCCTCAAGCGTTCACGCAATGCCCTGGGTAACCTCGGGCACGCGTTGAAGACGCCGTTGGCGGTGCTGCTGAGCTTGGCCAGCGGGGCGAAACTGCAAGGGCATCCTGAGGTGCAGCGGATGCTTCAGGAGCAACTGGAACAGGTGCAGCAACGGCTCAATCGCGAACTCAATCGTGCGCGCTTGGCCGGCGATGCCTTGCCCGGCGCCTTGTTTGAATGTGATGCCGAACTGCCGGGATTGCTGGCCACCTTGAACATGATCCACGGCGAGCATCTGGACCTGAGTTTTCAGGCGGCGCCCGGGTTGCGCCTGCCCTGGGATCGCGAGGACCTGCTGGAGCTGCTGGGCAACCTGCTGGACAACGCCTGCAAATGGGCCGATGCCCAGGTACGCCTGAGTGTCGAGGAGCGGGCCATGGGGTTCTTCCTGGCGGTGGACGACGATGGCCCGGGGATTCCCCAGGAGCGGCGCAGTGAAGTGTTCAGTCGCGGAGCGCGTCTGGATGAGCAGACCGATGGCCACGGCCTGGGCCTGGGCATCGTGCGGGATATCGTTGAAGCGTGGGGCGCAACCCTGAGCCTGGAGGAGAGCGCGCTGGGTGGCTTGCGGGTCGAAATCGCACTGCCCAGGCGCTAGGTCGACGGGCCGGGGAGGGCCGCTGTGCGGTCCGGCGCGAGCAAGTCCTCGTGCCACCGTCAGCGCCTTCCTGTGACAGTGGGCTTTGCGGCCACCGTCACCTTAAGCCCGTTGCCTCTGTTCAGACGCGGAACTGATCCATCAGGCTCTGTTGCTGGTTGGCCAGGCTGTTGAGGGACTGGCTGACCCGCGCCGATTCATTGGCTTGTTCCGACAGGGATTCGGTGACGTCACGAATGGTCGCCACGTTGCTGTTGATCTCCTCGGCCACTGCGCTCTGCTGTTCGGCGGCGCTGGCAATCTGCAGGTTCATGTCGCTGATCACCGTCACCGCGTCGCCGATCTGGCGCAAGGCGGTCACGGCCTGCCCCACTTGTTCGACGCTGCCCTGGGCCTGGCGATGGCTGCTGTTCATGGAGCCCACCACGTCCCGGGTGCCGGTTTGCAGTTGTTCGATCACTTGGCGGGTTTCCTCCACCGATTCCTGGGTGCGTCGGGCCAGGTTGCGCACCTCGTCGGCGACCACCGCGAAACCGCGCCCAGCTTCCCCGGCGCGGGCTGCTTCGATGGCGGCGTTGAGGGCCAGCAGGTTGGTCTGCTCGGCAATCGAGCGGATCACTTCCAGTACCGTGCCGATCTGTTCGCTGTTGGCAGCCAGACCTTCGACCTGGGTCATGGCGGCGCTCATGTCGGCGGCCAGTTGGTCGATGCTGCGGGTGGTGCGGTCGATCACGCTCAGGCCCTGTTGCGTGGCCTGGTCGGCATCCCGCGCCGCTTGAGCCGCCTGGGCCGCACTGCGGGCCACGTCCTGGGCGGTGGCGCTCATTTCATGGGAGGCAGTGGCCACCTGATCCACCTGACGATACTGCTGTTCCATCCCGGCGCTGGTCTGGGTGGCGATGGCCGATGACTGGTCGGCGGTGCCGCGGGCGTCCTGCACCGAGCGTTTTACTTCGGCAATGATCGGCTGCAGCTTGTCGAGGAAACGGTTGAACCAGCCGGCCAGTTGCCCCAGCTCGTCCTTATTGTTGTACGCCAGGCGCCGGGTCAGGTCGCCTTCGCCGCTGGCGATGTCTTCGAGCATGTGGGCCACACCGAGAATCGGCCGGGTCACGCTGCGCGCCATCAGCCACACCAGCAGCAGGCCCACCAAGGCAGCCAGCAGGCCCAGGCCCAGTTCCATCAGGGTGCCGCTGCTGTTGCTGGCGTCCAGTTCGCTTTTCAAGGCTTCGGCCGGACCCACCAGGACCTTTTCCGGCACATCCAGCAGCACGCCCCAGGGCTGGCCGCCAGGGATCGGAGTGAAGGGGGCGAGGACCTTGAGTTTCTGATTGCTGTGCAGGCTGTGGGTTTCTGGGCTGCTGGCCAGTTGGCGGATCAGTTGCGCGCCGTTGACGCTGTCGACGCTGTCCAGGCGCTGGCTGAGTTTGCCGGCATCCGGGCTATGGCCGGCCAGCAGGCCTACCGGGCTGAGGATGCTGACGCTGGTCTGGCCGGCGTAGAGCTTCTGGCTGGCATTGCGGCTGATGGCCTGCAGGCTGTTGAGGTTGATGTCCACCGACAGCGAGGCGATGACTTTGCCGTTCACCAGGAGCGGGAAGACGATGCTGGTCATCAGCACCTTCTGGCCGTCGATGTCATAGAAGTAGGGCTCGATCACGCAGGGCTTGAGGGTGCTGCGCGGGCAGGTGAACCAGGCATTGGCCGGCTGGCCGCTGGGCCCGCTGCGGGTGTCGTTCATGTCGCTTTCCGGCAGCGACATGGAGGTCAGCTTGCCTGGGGTGGGCTGTGACCAGTACAGGGCGAAGCGGCCTTTTTCGTTGCTGCCCAGCTCGCTCTGGCCGCTGAACAACTCGTCCTTGCCATCCAGGGCGTTGGCTTCGAACACCAGGGACAGGCCCAGCAGGTCGGGATTGGCCTGCAACGCCGACTTGACCTGGCGGGTCAGGTCTTCGCGCAGGTCGAAGGCGTCAAGGAAGCGTTTCTCGGCCTGTTCCCGCAGGAACAGCACCTGGCGGGAAAAGCCGTGGCCGTATTGATAGGCGTCCATGAACTGTTGGCGAATGCCCAGTGCCTGGACTTCACCCTGGGCTTCGATCCGGGCCTGGGCCGCTTCATTGAGCATCTCCATGCTCGACGCTTTCACCCGCTCGGAGCTGTGCTCCATGCGATACAGCGAAAGTCCCACCAACAGCGACACGATGCCCAACAGGCAGAGTCCGGCCAGCAGGGTGATCTTCCATTGGATGGAAAGTTGTCTGAGCGACATGAAGGCGTCCTTTATTCGATAAATATCTGAGACTTTGCACTGTAACGGCCGACGAACGGTGTTCTTTAAACGCTTGTTCGAAATAAGCCGCGCTGTCTTGGGCTTCACCGGGATTGGGGTTTTGACAAGCCGGGCCTGCTGCTGCAAAGTGCGCGCCCCTAATAAGAACCTCTTTCATTTCGATGTCGGCAGTCCGCTGCCTTCCGGTCGGTCACAGGCTTTTGCGCCATTTTTAGCGGCGCAGTAATGAGGTAACGATGATTAACGCAGTAATTGCCGCGGTTGGCGTGATGCTGGTGCTCAGCCTGTCCCGCGTGCATGTAGTGATCGCCCTGATCATTGGTGCCCTGGTGGGCGGTTTGACGGGCGGCCTGGGGATCGAGGCCACCCTCAAGGCGTTCAACAGCGGTTTGGGTGGTGGTGCCACCGTGGCCCTGTCCTACGCCTTGCTCGGCGCTTTCGCCGTGGCCATCGCCAAGTCCGGCCTGGCCCATGCCCTGGCGGACAAGATCCTGATACTGGTGGATCGCCAGGACGCCCACGGCGGCGGCCAGGTCAAATGGCTGCTGATCGGCCTGTTGTGGGTGGTGGCGATTGCCTCGCAGAACATCCTGCCGATCCACATTGCCTTCATTCCACTGCTGGTGCCGCCGCTGCTCTATGTACTGACCAAGTTGCAGCTGGATCGGCGGTTGATCGCCTGTGTCATCACCTTCGGCCTGATCACCCCCTACATGTTCCTGCCGGTGGGTTTCGGCAACATCTTCCTCAATGAAATCCTCCTGGCCAACGTGGCCCGCAGCGGCGTGGACATCAGCCAGGTCAATGTCACTCACGCCATGGGTATTCCGGCCCTGGGCATGCTCTGCGGCTTGCTGCTGGCCTTTGTCAGCTACCGCAAGAAGCGCATCTATGACCTGGACCGGATCGAGAAAGTCGAGCAGGTGGCGGTGCAGTACAACCCGCGGACCCTGTTGGTGGCGGGCCTGGCGATCATCGCTGCGTTCGTGATCCAGTTGTTGCTGGACTCGATGATTATCGGGGCTTTGTGCGGCTTCCTGATTTTCTCGGTGTCGGGCATCGTGCGCTGGCGCGAGACTGACGACCTGTTCACCGAAGGCATGAAGATGATGGCCATGATCGGCTTCATCATGATCGCCGCTTCGGGGTTCGCCGAAGTGATGAAGGCCACCGGCGAGGTGAAGAGCCTGGTGGAAGCCTCGGCGGCGTGGATCGGCCACAGCAAGGGCGTGGGCGCCTTGCTGATGTTGCTGGTGGGCCTGTTGGTGACCATGGGCATCGGCTCGTCGTTTTCCACGGTGCCGATCCTGGCGGCGATCTTTGTGCCCTTGTGCGTACAGCTGGGTTTCAGCCCGTTGGCGATTGTCTGCATCGTGGGCACCGCCGGGGCGCTGGGTGACGCGGGCTCGCCGGCCTCGGATTCGACCCTGGGCCCGACCTCGGGGCTGAATATCGACGGCCAGCACCATCACATCTGGGACACCGTGGTCCCGACCTTCCTGCACTACAACCTGCCGCTGCTGGCCTTTGGCTGGGTCGCGGCCATGGTCCTCTGATTATCTCGCTCTCGTAGAAGTCGGGGGGGGGTGTAGGAGCCCGCTTGCCAACGAAGGCGTCGGCAAGGTCGGAGCAAGGCTCAAGGGCCTCTTCGCCGGCAAGCCGGCTCCTACGGGTTCAGGCTCAACTTTTGTTTTGGCGTGCCGTTAACGCGGTTATCACGCCAATAAAAAACCAAGAGTGAGTCCCTTATGCGCTTGAGCCTGAAGGCCAAAGTCCTGTCCCTGGCGGTGCTCCCGGTACTGCTGTTTGCGCTGGTGATCAGCCTGAGCACGGTGTTCATGCTGCGCCAGCAGGCCCAGAAAGAAGTCGAGGAAACCCGTCATCGGCTGCTGGGCGAGGCCAAGGCCACGCTGCAGAGCTATGTCGAAGTGGCCCTGAACACGGTCAAGCCGCTGTACGACGCGGCGGCGCCTGGGGATCAGGCGGCGCGGGCCGAGGTGGTCAAGCTGCTGTCGAACATCACGTACGGCAAGGACGGCTACTTCTTCGGCTACGACTCCGAGACCGTGCGCCTGTTCAAGGGCAACAGCCCGGACGGCGTGGGCAAGAGCTTCAAGGACAATCGCGACCCCAACGGCGTTTACGTCAACCGCGAACTGGTGCGCGTGGGCAAGGACGGTAGCCATTACGTGCAATACAGCTCCACTCAGCCGGGCAGCGACGTGCTGGTGCCCAAGCTGGGTTACACCGAGTACCTGCCCAAGTGGGACATGGTGCTGGGCACCTCGGTCAATCTCGATGGCATCGACGCCCAGGTGGCTGCAGTCCAGGACAGCGTCAACCAGCGCATGGAAGGCATGGTCCTGAGCATTCTCGGGATCGCTGCGGTGGTGCTGCTGGTGATTGCGGCCCTGGGCATGCTGGTGGCCAACACCATGCTGCGGCCGCTGAACCTGATGAAAGCCAACCTCGATGACATCGCCGCCGGTGAAGGCGACCTGACCCGGCGCCTGGCGATCACCAGCCAGGACGAGCTAGGGGATCTGGCCGGTTCGTTCAACCGTTTTGTCGACAAGATCCACGGTCTGGTACGCCAGATCACCGAGATGACCGGGCAGCTCACCGAGCTGGTGACCCAGGTTTCGGATCAGGCCCAGCGTTCGGAACAGGCCATGGAGCGTCAGCGTCACGAGACCGATCAGGTGGCCACGGCGATCAATGAAATGTCCTCCGCGGCCCATGAAGTGGCCCGCAGTGCTCAAGGTGCGGCGGTGGCGGCGCAACAGACCGATGAGGAAGGCCAGGCGGCCAAGCGCGTGGTGGATGGCAGCATCCAGCAGATCCATGCCCTGGTCAGCGATATTCGCAACAGCGGCACGTCCCTGGACAGCTTGCAGCAGGACGTGTCGTCGATTGTCAGCGTGTTGGATGTGATCCGCTCCATCGCCGAGCAGACCAACCTGCTGGCCTTGAACGCCGCCATCGAAGCGGCCCGGGCCGGGGAGGCCGGGCGTGGTTTCGCGGTGGTCGCCGATGAAGTGCGCGCCCTGGCCAGCCGTACCCAGCAAAGCACCCAGGAAATCCAGGGCATGATCGATCGCCTGCAGCAGGGCACCCGGGTGGCGGTGGATGCCATGCGCCGCTCCAGCGATGCCGGCGATGGCACCTCGGTGAAAGCCAACGAGGCCGGTGCCTCGCTGGACACCATGGCCCAGCTGATCGGCACCATCAATTCGATGAACGCACAAATCGCCAGTGCGGCAGAGGAGCAGACCGCGGTGGCTGAAGAGATCAACCGCAGCGTGCACCAGATCGCCGTAGCGGTGGACAGCGTGGCCGATGAAACCCAGCGTGGCGCCCAGACCTCCCGCAGCCTGGCGGACCTGGGGCAGCGCCTGGGTCGGTTGGTGGGGCAGTTCCGGATCTGATACTGTGCCCAGCCAGCCGCCCGGGGCGGCTGGCCAGAGCGCTGTACCTCAGGCGCTGATGTCGCGCATCAACAGGCCGAAGCGCAGGTCCACCTGATCGGGGATCGGCAGGTACACGGTGTGGCCATCCCCCGGAGCGACTTCGATGGCTTGGCCCTTGGCGTTCTGCAGTTCGTGCAGGTCGAAGTGGAAGTTGCCCTTGGGGGTCATCAGTTCCATGTGATCGCCCAGGGCGAAGCGGTTCTTTACCTTCACTTCTGCCAGCCGGTCACGGCGTTCGCCGGTGAGTTCACCGACGAACTGCTGGCGTTCCGACACCGAGCTGCCGTTCTGGTAGTTCTGGTACTCGTCATGTACATGGCGCCGCAGGAAGCCTTCGGTGTAGCCGCGCTGGGCCAGGGACTCCAGGTCGTTCATCAGGCTGCGGTCGAACTCGCGTCCGGCGGCGGCGTCGTCGATGGCCCGGCGGTACACCTGGGTGGTGCGGGCACAGTAGAAGTGCGATTTGGTCCGGCCCTCGATCTTCAGCGAGTGCACGCCCATGCGGGTCAGGCGTTCCACGTGCTGCACCGCCCGCAGGTCCTTGGCATTCATGATGTAGGTGCCGTGTTCGTCCTCGAAGGCCGGCATCAGCTCGTCCGGACGATTGGCTTCCTGGAGCAGGAACACCTGGTCGGTGGGCGCTCCCAGGCCCAGGGTCGGCTCCGGCTGGAAGGTCTGGACGATTTCCCCGAGGTTGTTCTCGGTGGCTTCCTCGGCCTTGTATTTCCAGCGGCAGGCATTGGTACAGGTGCCCTGGTTGGCGTCGCGCTTGTTCATGTAGCCCGAGAGCAGGCAGCGTCCGGAATAGGCCATGCACAGGGCGCCGTGGACGAAGATCTCCAGCTCCATGGCCGGCACTTTTTGACGGATTTCCTCGATTTCTTCCAGGGACAGCTCCCGGGACAGGATGATCCGGGTCAGCCCTTGCAGTTGCCAGAACTCGACGCTGGCCCAGTTCACCGTGTTGGCCTGCACCGAGAGGTGGATCGGCATGGCCGGGAAGTGCCGGCGCACCAGCATGATCAGCCCTGGGTCGGACATGATCAGCGCGTCCGGGGCCATCTCGATGACAGGCTCCAGATCCTTGAGAAAGGTCTTGAGCTTGGCGTTGTGCGGGGCGATGTTGACCACCACGTAGAAACGCTTGCCCTGGGCCTGGGCCTCGCGGATACCGAGGGCCAGGTTGGCGTGGTCGAATTCGTTGTTGCGTACCCGCAGGCTGTAGCGCGGTTGGCCGGCGTACACCGCATCGGCGCCGTAGGCGAAGGCGTAGCGCATGTTTTTCAGGGTGCCGGCGGGGGCCAGGAGTTCGGGCTTGGCGAGGAGCGTCATGGGGCTGTCGGTCGCAAAAGGTCGCGAGGGTAAGCCAGTGCTGGCGGGCATTCATTGATCTGGATCTATGTCTGGCGCAGAAAAAAACGCACTCGGCATCGCGGCTGTGGACTAACCCTCAGGACGCCGTGATTGGGCGTTGACTGACCTGGATCGGACATGAATCAAAACAACCTGCAAAACAAAAGCCTGCTGCTGTTACTGGCCCTGGTGACGGTGGCGTTCATCTGGATTCTGCTGCCGTTCTACGGGGCGCTGTTCTGGGCGGTGATCCTGGGCATCGTCTTTGCTCCCTTACAGCGCCGTCTGCAATTGAAGTTCGGCTGGCCGCGCAATCTCACGGCCCTGTGCACCCTGTTGGTTTGCCTGTTGATCGCCATCCTGCCGGTGATCATCACCAGTGTGTTGCTGGTCCAGGAGGGAGCCGAGTTGTACAAGAAAATCGAAAGCGGTCAGTTGGACATCGCCGGCTACCTGGCCCAGTTCAAGCACAGCTTGCCACCCTACTTTCAGCACCTGCTGGATCGCTTCGGCCTTGGCGAACTCAAGGGCTTGCAGGAGAAGGTGGTCAAGAGCGCGATGCAGGGCAGCCAGTACCTGGCGACCCAGGCGTTCAGCTTTGGTCAGGGCACCTTCGAGTTCGTGGTGAGCTTCTTCATCATGCTCTATCTGCTGTTCTTCTTTTTGCGCGATGGCGCCGAACTGGCGCGCAAGATCCGTACTGCCGTGCCCCTGGCCGAGTACCAGAAACGCCGGCTGCAGCTGAAGTTCAATCGGGTGGTGCGGGCCACGGTCAAGGGCAATGTGCTGGTGGCGGTGACCCAGGGGGCCCTGGGTGGAATGATCTTCTGGTTCTTGGACATTCCCAGCGCCCTGTTGTGGGCGGTGTTGATGGCGTTTCTGTCTTTGTTGCCGGCGGTGGGGGCGGGGATTGTCTGGGGGCCGGTGGCAGCGTACTTCCTGATCAGCGGAGCGATCTGGCAAGGGGTGGTGCTGGGGTTGTTCGGGGTATTCGTGATCGGTCTGGTGGACAACCTGCTGCGGCCCATCCTGGTGGGCAAGGACACCAAGATGCCGGATTACCTGATCCTGATCTCGACCCTGGGCGGGCTGGCGATCTTCGGCCTCAATGGCTTTGTCATCGGGCCCTTGATCGCCGCGCTGTTCATGTCCAGCTGGGCGCTGTTCGTCGAAACCCGGCCACGGGTGCAGTTGCCTTAGAAGTGGATCTTCTGCAGATCGAGTTGCCTGGACAGGGCCTGGGCGGCGGGTAGGGAGGTCAGCGGGCCGCTGACGGCTTCGCCGTCGCGTACCAGGTACCAGCAGGCCAGCAAACCCAGTTCCCTGAGCGACGCGGGGACGGCACTGCCGATGACGGACATGATCTGAACCTTGGGCATGACAAGCTCCTCGATTTGCGAGGAGTTACCTTACAAAGCCCCAAGTGCTACGAAAAATCACCCAGTCTGATAGTGGACATTGATGCCGGTGCTAGCGGCAACGGTCGTTCAGTCCACGACCTGATCGAGCATGTGCAGCACTTCCTGCTCATTGAGCAGGCCTTTGCGCACCAGATTCTGGGCCAGCAGCGAGAGAAACTTGGCGCTGCGATGGCCTTCCAGATGCTTGAGTTCGGTCAGGGCGTCGTACACCCGGCTGGAAGTGCAGAGGCCTTCGACGCGATGGGGGTTTTGCGTGGGCATGGGGTCGTCCTTGTTGTTATGGGCCTGTGGCGAGCGGACTGGGTCGATCTTGCAGTGCTTGAATGACACAAACATGACAGTCCCATGTTGCTCAGGGCCGTCGTGGGATCAGTACACTATTCCCGGATTTGAACGCAAATACTGTTCCAGTCGCGACATTGTTCAGAATTATTCAGACATTCGGGTGATGGCAAAATGCAACAGGCCCCGCTTCGGGGGCGGGGCCTGTGGCTGTTTCAGCGGACTGTTACCAGCGGCCGGGACCTGGGCCGTAGTAGTAATGCGGGTGGCCGTAGTAGCCCCGTGGTGGGCCGTAATACACCGGCGCCGGGCGGTAATAGACCGGTTGTTGTACATAGACCGGTGCCGGCTGGTAGTAGACCGGCGGCGGTGGTGCGGCATACACCGGCTGGGGTTGCACATAGACCGGCGCCTGCTGCACGTAGACCGTGCGATCCTGGTTGGCCATCACCGAGCCCACAACGGCTGCACCGACAACTGCGCCCAGCGCTGCGGGGCCGGCCCAGCCGCCACCGTGAGCCGATGCCTGGCCGGCGACAGCCAGCGCACCTATGAGCAGGGCAATCTTGGGGATTTTGGAAATCATGGTTGTTCCTCGGTTCAACCCCTGCGTTTATGGTCTGCACCAGACTCAAGAACTGACGCGGGGATACTTCTAAGACAGCGGTTTCTGGAAAATCTGCACAGCCGCTGAGTAAATGTTGTGTAAGGTCTGTATCGGCCTCTTTACCGTCATCCCTGGGCGCTGAAGAGGTCTGCAAACCAGCGCCGATATGATCAGGCACAAGGGGCTTGGCTGACCAATCCCGTCTATCCGAAAGTGCCCAGCGAGGAGATGTATATGCAAATGAACCCCAACAAAGACACCCAGTTGTGCATGTCGCTTTCCGGGCGTCCCGGGAACTTCGGCCTGCGTTTTCACAATCATCTGTACGAGCAGTTGGGGCTCAATTTCTACTACAAGGCTTTCAGCAGTCAGGATCTGCCTGGTGCGGTGCGCGGGATTCGCGCGTTGGGGATTCGCGGCTGTGGCGTGTCCATGCCGTTCAAGGAGGACTGCATCGCTCTGGTGGATGAGCTGGATGCCTCGGCCAGGGCCATTGCTTCGATCAACACCATCGTCAACACCGACGGCCACCTGAAGGCCTACAACACCGATTACATTGCTGTGGCCCAGTTGCTGGCCGAGCACGACGTGCCACGGGAATCGACCTTCGCCCTGCGCGGTAGCGGCGGCATGGCCAAGGCGGTGGCCAGCGCCTTGCGTGATGGCGGTTATTCCCAGGGCGTGATCGTCGCGCGTAATGAAGTCACCGGGCGCGCCCTGGCAGGTGCGCTGGGATATGAGTGGCAGGCGGAGTTGGGCAGCCTGCGGCCGCAGATGCTGATCAACGTGACCCCGATCGGCATGAGCGGTGGCCCGCAAGCGCAGCAGCTGGCCTTCGAGGCCGAGGCGATTGCTGCAGCGGATCGGGTGTTCGATGTGGTGGCCGTACCGCCCGAGACGCCGTTGATCCTGCGGGCCAGGGCCGAGGGCAAGCAAGTCATCACCGGGCTGGAGGTGATTGCGATTCAGGCCCTGGAGCAGTTTGTGCTGTATACCGGCGTGCGCCCGAGCGAGGAGCAGTTCCACAAGGCGGTGGCCTTCGCCCGGGCTTGAGCCGGCAATTTCGTTAGCGGCCCATGGGCGTGCGTCAGCTCAGCCTTCAAGCAGGGCCAGGCGTTCTTCCAGGGCGGCAATCCGCGCTTCCAGCTCTTCGATGCGCTCCACCGAAACCGCGCCGCCGGCACTGCGCTCCACCGGGTTGCCCCGGGCGGCGAGGATGGCTTCGATATCCGCCGGGTCACCCAGGGCGTGGGTGTAGCGGTCCTCGCGCTGGCCGGCCTGACGCGGGATATGCAGGGCCAGGCCCCGGGCAATCAGGCGCTCGAGCTGGTGCAGGACCTGTTCGCTGTCTTCGAAGTCATGCATGCGCCCGCTGCGGGTCAGCAGTTCGTTGACCGTCTGCGGGCCCCGCAGAAACATCAGGCCGCACAAGATCAACTGCGCCGGCACCAGTTCCAGGGCTTTGTCCAGGCGCTGTTCCCAGCGGTCGGCGCGGCTGCCCATGACCAGCCGAGTGAAGCCTTGGGCCTCGAGGGCGCGCAGGCTTTGGCCGACCTGGCCCTGGGTCAGGTTCATCACCGGCTCGCGGCTGGTTTTCTGATTGCAGGCGATCACCAGAGCGTTGAGGGTCAGGGGATAGGTTTCCGGGCTGGTGGCCTGCTTTTCGATCAACGAACCCAGAACGCGGATGTCGGTACTGCTCAGGCGCAGTGCTTCGTTGGGGGTGTCGTGCTCGCTGCTCATAAGTGCTGGTCCCTTGGTCACTGATGGATGGGGTCGTGGAAAACCCGGTGCATGGCGCGCTAGGGCGGTCTTGAGTTTTCCGTGGCCGAGTCGGCCCTCTTCGAGGTGCTCTGTTTTACCTTCAGAAGCCGGTTCTGGCCATCAGAACTTGGTGGAGCGGGGATCGGGCGGCGGCTTTCAAGGGGGTAATGCCGCCGCGCAGTCAGCGCGGCGGCGGGTGTTTCAGCTGGGTTGCGGGGCTTGTGCCGGTTCGGCCGCGGCAAGCGGCGCGGACGGCGCTGCGGGAATGGCAGCGGTTTCCAGGCAGCGATGGGCAAATCGGGCGATGCTGCGCAGGGCGTTCCTGGCAGAGCGCAGATAGAAGGCCTGCAGCTGGAAGACATGCCAGCGGCCATCATGAATCTCCAGCTGGCAGGGCACGCCGCAGGCCCGTGCGCGTTTCGCCAGGCGGAGGGAGTCGGACAGCAGTAGCTCCTGGTCGCCGACCTGAATCAGCATCGGCGGCAGGCCGTGCAGGTCCGCTTCCAGAGGGCGATGTGAAGGCGTCTGCGCAGGGACGGCGTAGGCCTTGAGGGCCTGTTCCAGCCAGTCGCGGCGGATCATCGGGTCGACGGCGGCTCGGGATTGAATGCTGTCTGCGCCCAGGTCGGGATCGGTGACCGGCGAGAGCAGTATCAGCCCGGCCGCGAACGGCTCGCCGCGTTGCTTCAAGGCCAGTGCCAGTGCCAGCGCCAGGGCGCCACCGGCAGAGTCGCCGGCAATCAGCAGCTGTTGCGCCGGGCAGCCCTGGGCACGGATGGCGTCATAACAGGCCAGGCAGTCGTCCAGCGCGGCCGGGTAGGGATGCTCTGGTGCCAGTCGGTAGTCGGGTGCCCAGACGCGGCAGCCACTTTCCCTGGCCAGGCGGCTGGTGACGCTGTAGTGGGTGTCCGGGTTGCCCAGGCAGAAGGCGCCGCCGTGCAGGTAGAGGATGACCGCGTTCGAGGTCCGGGCCTTGGGTTCGACTGTCTGCACCCTCAACTGACCCAGGTCCGTGTGCTGTCGGGTTACGTCGAGGCCGCCGGGCATCAGCCAGGAGAGAGCGTTGACGAGCTGGCGCTGGCTCACCAGTTCCCGCGGCGGGCCGATCAGGGTCCTGAAACTGGCTCTCAGGAAAAGCCGCAAGAAAGCCGCATTACCCCGTTCCAGCCAATCCCCGGGTGGGGCCACTCGCTGTCCATCGCTGGGCGAAAACGGCGCGTCCAAGGGGCTGGCAAACCGGTAGGCGGACAGCCCGGCATAGCGGGTCAGCCATCTGTAGCTCCAGGTGAAGCCGGGCCAGTTGGTGCTGTTGTGCCCCCGTGCGTCGACATACCAGCTCTGGCAGCCGCTCCACACCGAGGTGGCCAGGCGGCGCTGGATGCGCAACTGAAAACGCTGGTGGGGCGCCTCGTCCACCTCCAGGGTTTTCGCCGTGCTTTTGAGCAGCGCCCGGCGGGCCTTGATCACATGGGAGATCTGGCTTTCCAGCATGTGGATGATGGAGTTGTGGCCCAGGTTGGTGTTGGGCCCGTAGAGCATGAAGAAGTTGGGAAAACCGGGCACGCTGAGCCCCAGGTAGGCTGCCGCGCCATGTTGCCAGGCCTGGTTCAGGTCGACCCCGCCGCGGCCGCTGATGCGCATCGGCGAGAGGAATTCGGTGGCGGCGAAACCGGTGCCATAGATGATCACATCCACCGGGTGCTGCTGGCCGTCGAGGGTTTCGATGCCGTGCTCGGTAATGCGTTCGATGCCCTGGGTCAGCAGCTCGACATGGGGTCTGGCGAAGGTTTTCAGGTAGTCGTTGGACAGCAGGATGCGCTTGCAGCCGATGGGGTAGTCCGGGGTCATGCGCTGGCGCAGTTCGGGATCGGGCACCGAGGCGTTCAGCAGCTTGTGAAAAGGAATGCCGACCACCCATTTGGTCAGGTCCTTGAGGCGGGTAAAGCCCAGGGCCCGGGATTCGAAATGCAGGTAGTGAGCGGCGCGCACCAGCTTGGTCCATAGCGGATGGCGGGCGAATCGCTGTTTTTCCTCCGGGCGGTAGGCGCGGTCGGCCTTGGGCATGATGTAGGCCGGGGAGCGCTGGAAGACCTTGAGCGCGGCCACCTGATCGGCAATCTGCGGAACGAACTGGATGGCCGAGGCTCCTGTGCCGATCACCGCCACCCGCTTGTTGGCCAGGGGATAGTGATGGTCCCAGGCTGCGGAATGGAATACATGGCCCTGGAAACTGTCCAGACCCGGCAGATTGGGCAGGGCGGGGCGGCTCAGTTGGCCAGTGGCGCTGATCAGCAGGCGGGTGAAGTGTTCCTGGCCATCACTGCAGATGACCTGCCAGTAACTGCCGGCTTCATCGAACCGGGCGTGGCGCACTTCGCTGCCAAAGTGGATGTGGCGCAGCAGGTCGTAGCGGTGGGCGCAATGCTGCAGATAGCCGTGGATCTCTGCCTGAGGGGCGAACACCCGGGACCAGTTCGGGTTGGGCTCGAAGGAAAACGAGTACAGGTGCGAAGGCACGTCGCAGGCGGCGCCAGGGTAGGTGTTGTCGCGCCAGACGCCACCGACGTCCTGGCCTTTCTCGAGAAGGATGAACTGACTGACCCCGGCCTTGCGCAGGGCGATGGCCATGCCCAGGCCGCCGAAGCCGCTACCGATGATCAGGGCCTCAAGGGGCGCGGTTGGGCTGGAGGGTGGGTTGCAGGCAGGTGCTGATTGGGGCATGACGACCTCGTTGTTATTGTTGTGCGGCACTGGGTTGATCCACCCGAGGCCACTTCCTTGTTTCTGTGGTGCAGCCCCGATCAGTGAAGCATGCAGGGAATAAAACGCAGGCCCCATGCTGTAACGGGACAAGTGCTTTAGTATTTGGGCCAAATCAGCGGTTCATGAGCCCGGCCCATGAGTTTCCAGACCTATACCCGAGGACCTTCCAGCGCCTTGCTGCTGGTGAACTTCGGCCGTGAAAAGGGCTTGCCAGCGGTGAGTTTGCTGGCCGGCTCGGGGTTGTCCCTGGAGCAGCTGCGGGACCCCAACAGCCTGTTGACGGCGGCTCAGGAACTGCAGCTGGTGAGCAATCTGCTGGGTTTGCTGGGCAATCCCCGGGGCTTGGGTTACGCCGTGGGCGCGCGCTATCACTTTTCCAGCTACGGCCTGTTTGGCTATGGCCTGATCAGCAGTGCGACTGCGGCGGATGCCTTGAACCTGGCCTTGCGTTTTTTACCCCTGACTTATGCCTTTGCCACGATCGGCTATCGATTGGAGCAGGAGCTGGGAGTGCTGACGTTTGCTGAGCCTGCGGTGGCGGACCTGGCGGTACGGGAGTTTCTGCTGCAGCGGGACATGGCCGCTTCGGCGGTATTGATGAAGGAGATTGTGGGCCCGGACTTTCGCCTGGCGCGGTTTACCCGGTGCAATGGCCGTCCTGTGGCGCGCAGCACGGGGGAGGTGGAGCAGATCCTTGGCCTGAGTCCCGCCTATCGGGCCCAGCAGCATGACCTGGCCTTCGACCGGCGCTTCCTGACCCGGTCCTTGCCCCAGGCCAATCCACTGACGGTGTCGATGTGCGAGCAGATGTGTGCACAGTTGCTGGAGCGTCGCTCGGCGCCTCAGGGGGCTGCGGCCCTGGTGCGCCAGCATCTTGAGGCCGCCCCCGTCGGCAGCGTACCGGACCTGCCGAGCATGGCGCGGTTGAGCCGGACCAGCGTGCGCACCCTCAAGCGTCGTTTGCAGGAGGAGGGCACGTCGTACCGGCAATTGCTGAGCCAGCAGCGCAGCGCCCGGGCCCTGGAGCTGTTGGGCAACCCGGCCTTGAGCCTGACGCAGATCGCCGAACGGCTGGGCTTCAGCGACCTGTCGAGTTTTTCCCAGAGCTTCAAGCGCTGGTTTGGCGTCGCGCCCAGCGCTTATCGCCAAGGGCCTCCGGGATAAAGGCCCCGGGGCCGGCCGCTGTGGCTATAATCCCTGCTCGTTGTATTTCCGCCATCCATGTCGAGACTGTCATGACTATTTCCCTGTACGCCGCTTCCGTTCCTGTCTTCAAGCAAATGCTCAACGCCTTGAGCGATGTGCTGCACAAGGCCGAAGCTCACGCCACGGCGAAGAATATCGAACCCAATGCCTTGCTCCAGGCGCGCCTGTACCCGGACATGTTCCCGCTGGTGCGTCAGGTGCAGATCGCCGTGGATTTCGCCAAGGGCGTATCGGCCCGCCTGGCCGAGGTCGAGCTGCCCAAGTACGACGACACTGAGGTCACCTTCGCTGACCTGCAGGCGCTGATCGCCAAGGTCCTGGCCTTTATCGAGGGCATCCAGCCTTCGCAGATCGATGGCAAGGAAGGCATCGAGATCGTCACCCGTCCGGGCACTCCGAAAGAGAAGCGCTTCAGTGGCCAGTCCTACCTGTTGACCTACGGCCTGCCGCAGTTCTTCTTCCACGTCACCACCACCTACGCGATCCTGCGTCACAACGGTGTGGAAGTGGGCAAGCGCGACTACATGGGCGCGTTCTAAGCTGTCCCGCTGAAGAGCGGCACGACCCTTTCAGCGCACATAAAAAAGCCCGGCCAGGTTGACCCTGGCCGGGCTTTTTAGTGGCCGTGAATCAGGCTGAGGCTTGCGCCTTGTCTTCCTGGGCCATGCACGCCGCGGCGGTGAAGAGCACGTCGGTGGAGGAGTTCAGCGCGGTTTCCGCCGAGTCTTGCAGCACGCCGATGATGAAGCCTACGGCCACTACTTGCATGGCGATTTCGCTGGGGATGCCGAACAGGCTGCAGGCCAGCGGAATCAGCAGCAGCGAGCCACCGGCGACACCGGAAGCGCCGCAGGCGCAGATCGCTGCCACCACACTGAGGAGCACGGCGGTCGGCAGGTCGACGGCGATGCCCAGGGTGTGCACGGCGGCCAGGGTCAGCACGGTGATGGTGATCGCCGCGCCGGCCATGTTGATGGTGGCGCCCAGGGGGATGGACACCGAATAGGTGTCTTCATGCAGGCCCAGGCGCTTGCTCAGTTCCAGGTTCACCGGAATGTTGGCCGCCGAACTGCGGGTGAAGAACGCGGTGATGCCGCTCTCGCGCAGGCAGGTCAGTACCAGTGGGAAGGGATTGCGGCGGATCTTCCAGAACACGATCAGCGGGTTCATCACCAGGGCCACGAACAGCATGCAGCCGATCAGTACCGCCAGCAGGTGCAGGTAGCCCAGCAGCGCATCGAAGCCGGAAGTGGCCAGGGTCGAGGCCACCAGGCCGAAGATCCCCAGGGGCGCGAAGCGGATCACCACGCGCACGATCAGGGTAACGCCATTGGACAGGTCATCAAGCACGGTGCGGGTGGTCTCGCCGGCATGACGGATGGCCACGCCCATGCCGATGGCCCAGGCCAGGATGCCGATGAAGTTGGCGTTCATCAGGGCGCTGACCGGGTTGTCCACCACGCTCAGCAGCAGGCTTTGCAGCACTTCGGTGATGCCGCCGGGAGCGGTGATGGCGACGTCGTGGGTCGACAGCACCAGGGCGGAAGGGAACAGGCTGCTGGCGATCACGGCTACCACGGCGGCAGCGAAGGTGCCCAGCAGGTAGAGCACGAGGATCGGCCGGATATGGGTTTCCTGGCCGTGCTTGTGGTTGGCGATGGAGGCCATCACCAACACGAACACCAGGATCGGTGCCACGGCCTTGAGCGCCGAGACGAAGACCTTGCCGATGAAGGTGGTGGACTTCGCCACTTCAGGTGCCAACAGGGCCAGGGCGATCCCGGCAAGCAGGCCGATGACGATCTGTGTCACCAGGCTGAGGCGTTTGAGGGTGTGCAGAAGGGAAGGAGGGGAAGCGCTCATAGCGGTATCTCTATTTTTTTTAATGTGCAGTGCATGCCGGGTACCCTGGGCCGGAAGTGGTCCGGGCTGGAGCGGCACCCATGGCTGCGGTGGTCAATGGCAACCGGCGATCGGGCCGCTTGAGTGGCAGCGCGCGATCAGGCCTGTTTCTGGCAGGGGGCGGACTTTATCACAGCAATCAGGGCTTCCCGCGTCGATGTGACGATCTGCCACTTGCCGCTGCAAGAAAAGCGACGACGTGGCGGTTGCCCTGACCCGTACACACTCTGTTAATATTCGCCATCCCCTTTTCCTATCCAGTCAGCGGGCCCTTCGGGCTGTCGCTGCTGTCGCCGTTTCTGGAGTTCTTGATGTTGTTGCCCATCCTGCTGTTGTCGGCCGCGGGTTTTACCGTGCTGACCACGGAATTCATCATCGTCGGCCTGTTGCCGTCGATTGCCCGGGACTTGCAAGTCAGTGTGTCCCAGGCCGGCTTGCTGGTGACCCTGTTCGCGTTCACCGTCGCCGCTTTCGGGCCCTTCCTGACCGCCTATTTCGCGCGTTTTCCGCGCAAGCAGCTGTTTATCAGCGTGCTGCTGATGTTTGGCCTGGCCAATACCCTGGCCGCCCTGGCGCCGAACATCTGGGTGATGTCCCTGGCGCGACTGGTGCCGGCCCTGGGGTTGCCGGTGTTCTGGGCCCTGGCCAGCGAAACGGCAGTGGACATCGTCGGCCCGGACTATGCCGGGCGCGCCATTGCCAAGATCGGCTTCGGCATTGTCTGCGCCACGGTGTTCGGGATTCCCGTGGGCACTCTGATTGCTGACGCCTTTGGCTGGCGCAGTGCTTTCGGCCTCCTGGCTCTGGTGGCCTTCGGCAAGGCCCTGCTGCTGTGGGTCTATCTGCCGACTACCAAGCCACATAACGAACAGGCGAGCCTGCGTTCGCAGTTCCGCATCCTGCGCAGCCCGCTGATGCTGGGGCATGTGCTGCTGTCGATCCTGGTGTTCAGTGGCATGTTCACTGCCTACACCTACCTGGCGGATATTCTCGAGCGCCTCGCGGGCTTTAATGGCACGTTGGTGGGTTGGTGCCTGATGGGCTTCGGCGCGGTGGGGTTGATTGGCAACTCTCTGGGGGGGCGAGCTGTGGACCGGCATCCGCTGATCGCGTCCATGGTGTTCTGTGGGTTGATGATCGGCGGCATGGTGGCCCTGGTGCCGAGCATTCATTCGACCCTGGGGTTGGCGGCAGCCATGGGCGTTTGGGGTGTGACCCAGGCAGCGTTGTTCCTGGTCAGCCATGTGCGGCTGATCAAGGCGGCACCGCAAGCACCGGCGTTCGCCGCGTCGCTGAACATCGCCGGGGCCAACCTGGGAATCGGCCTGGGGGCCATGGTCGGCGGCCGGGTGATCGATACCCTGGGGCTGGGCAGCCTGGGGTTCGCGGCGTCCGGCTTCATTTTGCTGTCCATCGCCCTGGCGTTGCTGCTGATGAATCTCAAGGCACCGGACGCCTGTCCTTCCTGATCAGTGGTTCAGGGGTGTGAACAGTTCCCGGCGCGCCCCTTCGGTGATGGCGACAATGCCGGGGTGTTTGACCTTGCGCTCCACGGAGATGGCATAGAACGATTCGGTCACGGCATCGGTCTGGCCAATCAGTTGCACGCCGTACTGTTGCCGGACCTCATCGGCAATCACGCTGGGAGCGATAAAGATCCCGCTGCCGGACTGGCCGAAGGCCTGCATCAAAGCGCTGTCATCGAATTCGCCGATGATCCGCGGTTGCAACTGCTGTTCGGCGAACCAGCGCAATAGGCGGCTGCGAACCACGGTTTCCTGGCCCGGGATCAGCAGCGGGGCGCCGTGCAGGCCTCGGGGAAAGTCCGCACCGTGCAATCGCGCCAACTCCTCGGTGGCGAAGAAGCTGACGCCGCATTCTCCGAGTTTCTGGCTGTAACCCTTGATGTCCAGGTGCGAGGGCATGGGGCTGTCGGAGATCACCAGGTCCAGGCGCTGAATGGCCAGGTCCGCCAGCAGCCGTTCCAGCTTGTCTTCACGACAGGTCAGGCGAATCGGGTCGCTGAGCTCCATGGTCGGCGCGATCAGGCGATAGACAATGGACTTGGGCACCACGTCTGCCACGCCGACACGGAACTGGATCTGTTGCTCGTCGGGTCGGGCCCGGAGCATGGCTTCCAGTTCGCCGCCGAGCTGGAACATCTGTTCGGCGTAGGGCAGGGCCTGGCGCCCGGCTTCGCTCAGCTCCAGCTGGCGTCCGACCCGGCGAAACAGTTCGATGCCATAGGTCTGCTCCAGCAGGCTGATCTGGCCGCTGATGGTTTGTGGGGTCAGGTTGAGCTGCTCGCAGGCGCGGACGATGCTGCCGGTCTTGGCTACAACCCAGAAATAATGCAGTTGGCGGTAGTTGAGCATGGTGACTGTCAGTTCGTTAAAACCGAAGTATAACTGCTAAAAATACGAATTTTCCTGAAGTATTACTCTCCTTAGAATGCCTCGCTATCGAAGGGGCCCCACTTGGCCCCGTCCGTTCTATCGAGGAATACGGCATGTCATTCAAAACCCTGGGCGCAGCGTCGCTGCTGGCCCTGTCTATGCTGACCCTGGCGGGTTGTGATCAGGCGGAAAAAAGCGCCCAACAGGTGCTGGACAAGGCGGCCGAGACTGCCAAGCAAGCCATCGACGATACCCACAAGGCCGCAGAGCAAGCGTTGAGTGACGCCACGCAAAGTGTGACCGGTAAGGAAAAACCACAGGAAGACGCGGCCAAGAAGCCGGAGTCTTCCCAGGAAATCTGATCTTTCATACAACCGATTCAGGATTGACCCATGGATTACCTTTTACAACTCGCTGCCAGCCCCACTGCTTGGGTCGCCCTGGCCACCCTGGTGGTGATGGAAATCGTGCTCGGCATCGATAACCTGATCTTTATTTCCATCCTCACCAACAAGTTGCCGGAAAAGCATCGGGCCAAGGCGCGGCGCATCGGTATTGGCATGGCGTTGTTCCTGCGTCTGGCGCTGCTCAGCACCATCGCCTTCATTGTCCAGCTCACCGAGCCGGTGATCGACGTGATGGGGCAGAGCTTCTCCTGGAAAGACATGATCCTGATTGCCGGTGGCTTGTTCCTGGTGTGGAAAGCCACCACCGAGATCCACCACAGCATGGTTCCGGAGCCTGAGGCGGACAAACCCCAGACACCGGGCGTGGCCATCGGCTTTGCCGCTGCGATCGGTCAGATCCTGTTGCTGGACATGGTGTTTTCCATCGACAGCATCATTACTGCCGTGGGCATGACCGAGCACTTGCCGATCATGATCATTGCCGTGGTGGTGTCGGTACTGGTGATGCTGCTGGCTGCCGAGCCGCTCGCCAAGTTCATCAATGACAACCCGACCGTGGTGATGCTGGCCCTGGGTTTCCTGATCATGATCGGCATGACCCTGATCGCCGAAGGCTTCGGCGCTCATGTGCCCAAAGGGTATGTGTATGCGGCGATGGCGTTCTCGGCGGCCATTGAAAGCCTGAACATGCTGGCTCGTCGGGCTCGGCAGAAGCGTCAGGCGGCGCAGGCCGAGGGCTGATTCGCAATCATGGCAAACGGCCGTCTGTACTCCTTGGAGTCAGGCGGCCGTGTTGTTTTCGGGAGAGCGCAAATGCTGATCAGTGAGCAGGGGCAGGGCGTCGGGCGGCTTTTGCGGTCTTGATGTCGGGGGTGGACTGCTGGGGCTGATGATGGTGGCGGCGGGTGATGCGCAGCACGCCCCAGAGCATTGCAGCGGCTACGGCCAGCCAGCCCAGGATCAGCATCACTATCGTCGTTGTCAGGCTCATAAGTGCCTCCTTGATGCCCTGTCCAGGGCACACACTCTTACCAATGGACAGTCTAGTAGCCTCTGTGTTTCAGGCTATTGACCAATAGTCGAGAGTCTTCGAACACTTCGCTCTATGGTTTGCAATTAACTGCCGCCTAACGCTATACCCTTGCCCGTGAGCACCCTATGATCAAGTCCCCAGCCGGGACCGGGTCGTCCGGCGTTTGAATATAGAGAGCGATGATGGTGCGGGTATTTCCTCGATTTCGAGCGGCGTTGCTGGTCAGCGCCTGTGTCTTGAGCCTGGCCGGTTGTGCTGGCAGCGTGCAACCCGAGATCCAGCGCCTGCCGGAGCGGGTGGAGCTCAACAGCGTGCCGTTTTTCCGTGGAGAGATGTATCAAAGTGGCCCCGGAGCCTTGGCTGGCATGCTGTCGCAACAGGGCATCGTGATTACTCCGGGGCTGTTGGACAAACCCTTGCACCTGCCTGGCGCCGAGGCGCAATTGCAGCAGAACATGCAGAGTCTGGCGCGTGAGTACGGGATGGTGGTCTATCCCCTGGATGAGCATTTAGCAGCCCTGCTGACCCAGGTGGCGGCGGGTTATCCGGTACTGGTGCGCTTTACCGAAGGTTCGACGTTCTGGGCTGAACCGCGTTATGCGGTATTGGCCGGCTATAACCGGGACAAGCAAACAGTGCTGCTGCGCGGAGCGAAAAGCCGTCGGCAACTGATGAGTTTCAGTGAGTTCGAGTCTTCCTGGAAGAACGCCGGGAGCTTTGCGGTACTGATTCAGGCGCCCGATCAGTTGCCGGCCAAGGTCGATCGCCAACGCTGGTTGAAAGCCGCCAATGAACTGGGGCAGGCCGGTCAGGAACAGGCGGCGGCCAGGGCCAGCAAAGCGCTCGACAGCCACTGAAGCCTGCAGACAACAACGGCGCCATGGGGCGCCGTTGTTGTGCTTGAGTATCAGTGCGAGGCTTGAGGGGCCGCGGTCTGACGGTTCTTGAGGTTTTTGTCGGCCTTGTAGCGCAAGGCTACGTCCGGTACCGAGCCACTCTTTCCGGTTTCTACCCAGTTGCGGATGCGGCTGGCGTCGGCGAAGTGGGTGTACTTGCCGAAGGCATCGAGAATCACCAGGGCTACCGGGCGATTGCTCATGCTGGTGACCAGCACCAGGCAGTGACCTGCCTGATTGGTAAAGCCGGTCTTGGTGATCTTGATGTCCCATTTTTCCTTGTTGACCAAGTGGTCGGTGTTGCGAAAGCCCAGGGTGTAGTTGGGCTTGCGGAATGCCACGGTCTTTTCCTTGGTGGTGCTCAGTTCACTCAGCAGCGGGTATTTGCGGGCGGCCACCAGCAATTTGCTCAGGTCGCGAGCCGTGGACACGTTATGGATCGACAGACCGGTGGGTTCCACATAGCGGGTGTGGGTCATTCCCAGGGACTTGGCCTTGGCGTTCATGGCTGCGATGAAGGCCGGGTAGCCTCCCGGGTAGTGATGGGCCAGGCTGGCGGCGGCACGGTTTTCCGAGGACATCAGGGCGATCAGCAGGGTATCCCGACGGCTTAGTTCACTGTTGAGCTTGACCCGGGAGAACACGCCTTTCATTTCCGGGGTGTCGCTGATGTTCATGGAGATGTATTCGTCCAGGGGCAGCTTGGCGTCCAGAACCACCATAGCGGTCATCAGTTTGGTCACCGAAGCGATGGGCACTACGACGTCGGGATTGCTGGAATAGATGACTTTGTTGGTTTGCAGGTCCAGCAGCAGGGCGCTGCCGGATGCAATATGCAATTGTGAAGTGTCTCTTGGCGCCGCGGTGGTTTCGCTGGCGTCGACGCTGTGCGCGATCAAGGTGCCGGACACAGCAAACAACAAGCTGAGGATGGAGAGACGAATTTTCACGCGGGCGGACTCGATAAAGATGGATATGCCGTTTGGCAACGGGCTTTTTCGGGAAAACGTTACATTTTATGAATATAGCTGAGGTACTGTCGATTGTTCTTCAGCGGTCAGTCGAAAACCCTTAAAAACCAAGAAAAAACACCGTTT
Organism: Pseudomonas sp. E1BtOHC1; assembly: GCF_058744285.1. Taxonomy (NCBI): domain Bacteria; kingdom Pseudomonadati; phylum Pseudomonadota; class Gammaproteobacteria; order Pseudomonadales; family Pseudomonadaceae; genus Pseudomonas; species Pseudomonas sp. E1BtOHC1. The sequence continues at coordinate 5,510,301 of NZ_CP196023.1, read as the reverse complement.
TTTCCTGAGCGGTACTGCGGTTTCAGAATAGGCCGGGGGCGATCCTGAGCGCTAAGATTCAGGTGCGATAAAGAGCTCCGGGGCGGTGTAGCGTTGGCGCATAAAAAAACCCGCCATTGGCGGGTTTTTTATACGCTGTCGAAAACTTAGCTGTGCAGCGACTCGGCGGCGTACAGGGTGTTTTCCAGCAGGCAGGCGCGGGTCATGGGGCCTACGCCACCCGGTACTGGAGTGATCCAGCCTGCGCGGGGCAGGGCGGTTTCATAAACCACGTCGCCCACCAGCTTGCCGTCTTCCTGGCGATTGATGCCGACGTCGATGACGATAGCGCCTTCCTTGATCCACTCGCCCTTGACCAGGCCTGGCTTGCCTGCTGCAACGACTACCAGGTCGGCACGGCCAACGTGGCCGGCCAAATCCTTGGTGAAACGGTGGGTGACGGTCACGGTGCAACCAGCCAACAGCAACTCCATGGCCATCGGGCGCCCGACGATATTGGATGCGCCGACTACTACTGCATCCATGCCATACAGATCGGCACCGGTGCTTTCCAGTAGGGTCATGATGCCTTTCGGAGTGCAGGGCCGCAGCAGGGGAATGCGTTGGGCCAAACGCCCGACGTTATAAGGATGGAAGCCATCCACGTCTTTGTCCGGACGAATGCGTTCTAGTAGTAGAGAGGCATCCAGGTGCTCAGGGAGTGGCAGCTGTAGCAGGACACCGTCGATGTTCGGGTCATCGTTGAGGCGATCGATCAAGCCAGCCAGGGCTTCTTGAGTGGTGTCGGCGGGCAAGTCATAGGCTTGTGAAAGGAAGCCGACCTCTTCGCAGTCTTTACGCTTGTGCGAGACATAAACCTGAGAGGCCGGGTCGCTGCCGACCAGAATCACCGCAAGGCCCGGAGTACGCAGGCCTTGCTGGCGACGCTCGGCGACACGTTTGGCGATCTGCTGGCGCAGGCTAGCGGCGATCGCTTTGCCGTCGATTAGTTGTGCAGTCATGACGCGTGATTAACCATCGAGAGGGAGAGAAAAAGAGAACGCATTCTCGCATGTCGGAACGTGAGGGCAAAGGCGCTTGGTCTGCAAATTCCCCTAACTCCTTTAATTAAATGAATTTTTTTCAAAAAAGAGTTGACGACCTAAAGGCTCGTCTATAACATTCGTCGCACTTGTCGGGCACAGCCTAGCACTGGTTAAGAAGGTCGGGCAGAGTTGATGTTTAACTCGTAACGACTGAAAGCAATTAGTTTGTAATCGTTAAAGAATACAGATTAATAAGGCGCCCGTAGCTCAGCTGGATAGAGCATCCGCCTTCTAAGCGGATGGTCGCAGGTTCGAGTCCTGCCGGGTGCGCCATTAGGCAGCTTTGGCACAAGTAACGCAATATGGTGGGCGTAGCTCAGTTGGTAGAGCACAGGATTGTGACTCCTGTTGTCGTGGGTTCGATCCCCATCGTCCACCCCATATTCGAAGAAGGCGCCAGATTAATAGTCTGGCGCCTTTGCTTTAAAAGCTTGTTAAGCGGACGTGGTGGAATTGGTAGACACACTGGATTTAGGTTCCAGCGCCGCAAGGTGTAAGAGTTCGAGTCTCTTCGTCCGCACCAATAAAGTAGCTAGTTAATAGCAGATTACGGCGCAGCACCTGAAAAGGGCTGCGCCGTTTTCGTTTCTGGGTCCGGTATGTCCAGTGGTTCCGCAAATAATGGGGTGGCTGGGCTGGGCTGGGCAATGGTTGGCCTTTGGTCGCCGGGTGCTCGGATCTTGGCTATTGGTTGGTGTTTGTCAGGGGTGCTCTGAGCGACTCCTTCTATATATAGAAGGGTTGGTGTAGAGGCTCTGGTTGGATTCGTAGTATTTGCTCTCATGGCGAGGCTCAACCCTTTGTCCTCGCCTTCACATTGTCGGCTGTTTTTTACCCGTTTTCAGTAGGGTGACTTCTTGAGTTTGACCCACTAGAATGCATGCCCTTGATTCTGGGGTCGGAAAACGGCCGGCTAACGTCTGTGCAACGAGGAATATCCATGCAAGTTTCTGTTGAAAATACTTCTGCTCTTGAGCGCCGCATGAGCATCACCGTGCCGGCTGAGCGCATCGAGAGCCAGGTCAACAAGCGTCTGCAGCAGACTGCCCAAAAGGCCAAAATTGCGGGCTTCCGTCCTGGCAAGGTTCCAATGAGCGTGATTCGTCAGCGTTATGAGGCTGATGCGCGTCAAGAAGCAGTAGGTGATGTGATCCAGGCTTCCTTTTATGAGGCCGTTGTTGAGCAGAAGCTGAACCCGGCTGGCGCTCCTTCGGTCGAGCCTAAGGTGCTGGAGAAGGGCAAGGATCTGGAATACGTTGCCACTTTCGAAGTTTTCCCAGAGTTCACGGTTGCCGGTTTCGAAAACATCGCTGTTGAGCGTCTGAGCGCTGACGTGGCTGATGCTGATCTGGACAACATGCTGGAAATCCTGCGTAAGCAGAATGTTCGCTTCGAAGTTGCTGATCGCGCTGCGCAGAACGATGATCAACTGAACATCGACTTTGTAGGTAAGGTTGACGGTGAAGCTTTCGCAGGCGGTTCGGCTAAAGGTACCCAGTTGGTACTGGGCTCCGGTCGCATGATCCCTGGCTTCGAAGACGGTCTGGTCGGCGCCAAGGCCGGTGAAGAGCGTGTTCTGAACCTGACCTTCCCTGAGAACTATCAGAACCTGGATCTGGCCAACAAGGCTGCCGAGTTCACCGTGACTGTTAACAGCGTTTCCGAGCCTAAGCTGCCAGAGCTGACTGAAGAGTTCTTCGCTCAATTCGGTATCAAGGAAGCCGGTTTGGAAGGTTTCCGTGCCGAAGTTCGCAAGAACATGGAGCGCGAACTGCGCCAGGCCATCAAGTCCAAGGTGAAGAATCAGGTTATGGACGGTCTGCTGGCCTCCAACCCGATCGAAGTGCCGAAGGCACTGCTGGAAAACGAAGTTAACCGTCTGCGCGTTCAGGCTGTCCAGCAATTCGGTGGAAACATCAAGCCGGACCAACTGCCTGCCGAGCTGTTCGAAGAGCAAGCCAAGCGCCGCGTAGTGCTGGGCCTGATCGTTGCTGAAGTTGTTAAGCAATTCGATCTGAAGCCTGATGAAGACCGTGTTCGCGAGCTGATCCAGGAAATGGCTTCGGCTTACCAAGAGCCTGAGCAGGTCGTGTCCTGGTACTACAAGAACGAGCAGCAATTGAACGAAGTCCGTTCGGTTGTGCTGGAAGAACAAGTTGTGGATACTGTTCTGCAGAAAGCTAGCGTGACCGACAAATCGGTCTCTTACGAAGAAGCGGTCAAGCCGGTAGAAGCACCTCAAGCCGACTGATTTTCTTCTCGTTCGAAGCACACACCATAAGCCAGCCTTCGCGCTGGCTTATGCGTATTCAAGACGTGACTATTTGGGAGTGACTGCAGAGCATGTTCCGTAATTCGTATATTCAGCAGAACTCTGATATCCAGGCCGCAGGCGGTCTGGTCCCGATGGTTGTCGAGCAGTCTGCTCGTGGCGAGCGCGCCTACGACATCTACTCGCGCCTCCTCAAGGAGCGAGTGATCTTCCTGGTAGGTCCCGTAGAAGACTACATGGCCAACCTGATCTGTGCGCAACTGCTATTCCTTGAAGCGGAAAACCCGGACAAGGACATCCATCTCTATATCAACTCCCCGGGCGGCTCGGTGACGGCTGGCATGTCGATCTACGACACCATGCAGTTCATCAAGCCTAACGTTTCAACCACCTGTATTGGTCAGGCATGCAGCATGGGCGCGTTCTTGCTGACGGCCGGTGCCCCTGGCAAGCGTTTCTGCCTGCCAAACTCCCGAGTGATGATTCACCAGCCACTGGGCGGTTTCCAAGGCCAAGCGTCGGATATCGAAATCCATGCCAAGGAAATCCTCTTCATCCGTGAGCGTCTTAACACGCTGATGGCCAAGCATAGCGGGCGTACTCTGGAAGAAATTGAGCGCGATACCAATCGCGATAACTTCATGAGCGCCGAAGCAGCGCGTGAGTACGGGTTGATCGATGAAGTAATCAACCAGCGCCCCGCTTAAAATAAGCAGCTCAAAATAGGCTTGGTCAGTTGTTCTGATCAGTGGCGGGCTTGAAAAAGCCCGCAATAGCCTTCATCTTGTGTTGCAAGCCTATCGGATTTGGATCGAACGAATGACTGACACCCGCAACGGCGAGGACAACGGCAAACTGCTTTATTGCTCCTTCTGTGGCAAAAGCCAGCATGAAGTACGCAAATTGATTGCCGGCCCCTCGGTCTTTATCTGCGACGAGTGCGTCGACTTGTGCAATGACATCATCCGTGAGGAGGTGCAGGAAGCACAGGCCGAGAGCAGCGCGCATAAATTGCCTTCGCCTAAAGAAATCAGCGGCATCCTTGATCAATACGTGATTGGTCAGGAGCGTGCAAAAAAGGTTCTGGCGGTAGCGGTGTACAACCACTACAAGCGTCTGAACCAGCGTGACAAGAAGAGTGACGACGTCGAACTTGGCAAGAGCAACATCTTGCTGATCGGCCCTACAGGTTCGGGTAAGACGCTGTTGGCGGAAACCCTGGCTCGTCTGTTGAATGTACCGTTCACTATCGCCGACGCAACCACCCTGACCGAAGCCGGTTATGTGGGGGAGGACGTCGAGAACATCATTCAGAAGTTGCTGCAGAAGTGCGACTACGACGTAGAGAAAGCCCAGATGGGCATTGTCTATATCGATGAGATTGACAAGATCTCCCGTAAGTCTGACAACCCTTCGATCACCCGGGACGTTTCCGGGGAAGGTGTTCAGCAAGCCCTGTTGAAGCTAATTGAAGGCACGGTTGCCTCCGTTCCGCCGCAAGGTGGTCGCAAGCACCCGCAGCAGGAATTTCTGCAAGTCGATACTCGCAACATCCTGTTCATCTGTGGTGGCGCGTTCTCCGGGCTGGAAAAGGTTATTCAAAACCGCTCCACCCGTGGCGGCATTGGTTTCAATGCCGAGGTGCGCAGCAAGGAAGAGGGCAAGAAAGTTGGTGAGTCCCTGCGTGAAGTCGAACCTGATGACTTGGTCAAGTTTGGTCTGATCCCGGAATTCGTCGGCCGTCTGCCGGTTCTTGCAACCCTTGATGAGTTGGACGAAGCAGCGTTGATTCAGATCCTCACTGAACCGAAGAATGCCTTGACCAAGCAGTACGCCAAGTTGTTCGAGATGGAAGGTGTCGACCTGGAGTTCCGTACCGACGCCCTGAAGTCGGTCGCCAAACGCGCACTTGAACGCAAGACAGGCGCTCGTGGCCTGCGTTCGATTCTCGAAGGTGTTCTGCTCGACACTATGTATGAGATCCCCTCGCAATCCGAGGTGAGTAAAGTAGTGATCGACGAAAGCGTTATTGAAGGTAAGTCCCAGCCACTGTACATCTATGAAAACAGTGAGCCGACGGCCAAGGCGGCGCCAGACGCGTAAGCGTTGCGCTGTTGGATTGAAAGAAGGGGCCTTCGGGCCCCTTTGCTTTTAGCGTCTTAAAGTGCTGTCTTTAAGCTTGTTTTTTTTACAGGCAGCCCCCATCTTGGTTTCAAGCTTACTTCCATCTGTTTACGGCCGTACGGCCGCCGTAGAGGCGAAATCATGAAGACAACCATCGAATTGCCTCTCCTGCCATTGCGTGATGTTGTGGTTTATCCGCACATGGTTATCCCGCTGTTTGTGGGGCGCGAGAAGTCTATCGAAGCCCTTGAGGCAGCGATGACGGGCGACAAGCAGATTCTCTTGCTGGCACAGAGAAACCCTGCTGATGACGATCCCGGTGAAGATGCACTCTATCGCGTAGGTACCATTGCGACTGTCTTGCAGTTGCTCAAGCTGCCTGACGGCACCGTCAAGGTGTTGGTTGAAGGTGAACAGCGCGGTGCTGTAGAGCGCTTCAGCGAAGTTGATGGCCATTGCCGCGCAGAAGTCTCCCTGATTGATGAAGTGGATGCTCCTGATCGTGAGTCGGAAGTGTTCGTTCGTAGCTTGCTGTCCCAGTTCGAACAATATGTGCAACTGGGCAAGAAAGTTCCTGCCGAGGTGTTGTCCTCCCTCAACAGCATCGACGAGCCAAGCCGCCTGGTGGATACCATGGCCGCGCATATGGCGTTGAAGATCGAGCAGAAGCAGGAAATCCTCGAGATCATCGATTTGTCTGCTCGGGTCGAGCATGTCCTGGCATTGCTGGATGCCGAGATCGATCTGCTGCAGGTGGAAAAACGCATTCGTGGCCGCGTCAAAAAGCAAATGGAACGCAGCCAGCGCGAGTACTACCTGAATGAGCAGATGAAGGCCATTCAGAAAGAGCTGGGCGATGGTGACGAAGGTCACAATGAAATCGAAGAGCTGAAGAAGCGCATCGATGCCGCCGGCTTGCCAAAAGACGCCATGACCAAGGCTCAGGCCGAGCTCAACAAGCTCAAGCAGATGTCGCCGATGTCTGCCGAGGCGACTGTGGTTCGCTCCTATATCGATTGGCTGGTTCAGGTGCCTTGGAAGGCCCAGAGCAAGGTGCGTCTCGACCTGGCCCGCGCCGAAGATATTCTCGATGCCGACCACTATGGTCTGGAAGAGGTCAAAGAGCGGATTCTCGAATACCTCGCCGTACAAAAGCGCGTTAAGAAGATTCGTGGTCCGGTGTTGTGCCTCGTTGGTCCTCCTGGGGTGGGTAAGACCTCCCTTGCAGAGTCGATCGCCAACGCGACCAACCGTAAGTTTGTGCGTATGGCTCTGGGTGGCGTACGTGATGAAGCGGAAATCCGTGGGCATCGTCGGACTTACATCGGTTCGATGCCAGGAAGATTGATTCAAAAGATGACAAAGGTTGGCGTTCGCAACCCACTGTTCCTGCTCGATGAAATCGACAAGATGGGCAGTGATATGCGCGGTGATCCGGCGTCGGCGTTGCTGGAGGTCCTGGACCCTGAGCAGAACCACAACTTCAACGATCACTATCTGGAAGTCGATTACGACCTCTCTGATGTGATGTTCCTTTGCACCTCCAACTCGATGAATATTCCTCCAGCGTTGCTGGACCGGATGGAGGTGATTCGTCTGCCGGGCTACACCGAGGACGAGAAGATCAACATCGCGGTCAAGTACCTGTCGCCCAAGCAGATTCAGGCCAACGGGCTGAAGAAAGGCGAGCTGGAATTCGACCCTGATGCGATTCGCGACATCATCCGCTACTACACCCGCGAAGCCGGTGTACGGGGCCTGGAGCGTCAGATTGCAAAGGTTTGCCGCAAGGCGGTGAAAGAGCATGCGATGGAAAAGCGCTTCTCGGTGAAGGTCACTTCCGACCTGCTGGAGCACTTCCTGGGTGTGCGTAAATTCCGCTACGGTCTGGCTGAGCAGCAGGATCAGATCGGTCAGGTGACCGGTCTGGCCTGGACTCAGGTAGGTGGTGAGTTGCTGACGATCGAAGCCGCTGTGGTTCCAGGCAAGGGCCAGTTGATCAAGACCGGTTCCCTCGGAGATGTCATGGTCGAGTCGATCACTGCGGCGCTGACCGTGGTCCGCAGTCGTGCCAAGAGCTTGGGCATCCCCCTGGACTTCCACGAGAAGCGCGACACCCACATCCACATGCCTGAAGGGGCCACCCCTAAAGACGGTCCTAGCGCGGGCATAGGCATGTGCACGGCGTTGGTTTCAGCGCTGACCGGCATTCCGGTGCGGGCTGATGTGGCGATGACGGGGGAAATCACCTTGCGTGGTCAGGTATTGGCCATCGGCGGGCTGAAAGAGAAATTACTCGCAGCTCATCGGGGTGGAATCAAGACGGTGATCATTCCTGAAGAGAATGTTCGCGATTTGAAAGAAATTCCTGACAATATCAAGCAGGATCTGCAGATTAAACCAGTTAAATGGATTGACGAAGTCCTGCAAATTGCGCTGCAATACGCGCCGGAGCCCTTGCCGGATGTGGCTCCCGAGATAGTTGCAAAGGACGAAAAACGCGAGTCTGACTCTAAGGAAAGAATTAGCACGCATTAGTACGCATTAGCCTGGGGGGCTTCCTTGACAGCTTTTTAGAGCCCTTGTTATAAAGCGGCTCTTAAGTGTCTGTAGGCCATTCAGCACTCGTTTTTGCTTTCACCAAAAAACTTAGAATCATACTCATAGATATATAAGGGGACTTAGAGTGAACAAGTCGGAACTGATTGATGCTATCGCTGCATCTGCTGATCTCCCGAAAGCTGCTGCTGGCCGTGCGCTGGACGCAGTAATCGAATCCGTTACTGGCGCTCTGAAGGCCGGTGACTCTGTTGTTCTGGTTGGTTTCGGTACTTTCTCCGTAACTGATCGTCCAGCTCGTATCGGTCGTAACCCACAGACCGGTAAGACTCTGGAAATCGCTGCCGCTAAAAAGCCAGGTTTCAAAGCCGGTAAAGCACTGAAAGAAGCCGTAAACTAAGTTTCTTCAGGGTCTTTGCCCATCCGGGTCGGGGTCATGCCTGATCTGGCAGCGGGGCGCCAGTAGGCCGGTGCATCACCGGCCAACGCCGAGGGTCGCAGGTTCAGCTCTCGTCCGCTCCGCCAGTTACGAGAAGGCGCATCCTCGGATGCGCCTTTCTTCTATCCGGACTCTACCCACGCTCCACGGTTGCTTAAATTGAAGTACAGCCGTTTCTGGGGGACGCATGCTGCAGAATATCAGGGACAATTCACAAGGCTGGATTGCCAAAACCATCATCGGGGTCATCGTCGCACTGCTGGCGTTGACCGGTTTCGATGCCATTTTCAAGGCCACTACCCATAACCAGGACGCGGCCAAGGTCAACGGCGAGGAAATCACTCAGAACGAGTTGAGCCAGGCCGTCGACATGCAACGTCGTCAACTGATGCAACAGTTGGGCAAAGACTTCGATGCCTCCCTGCTGGATGAGAAGATGCTGCGCGAAGCCGCTCTGAAAGGGCTGATCGACCGCAAGCTGTTGCTGCAAGGTGCACAGGATTCCAAGTTTGCCTTCTCCGAAGGCGCGCTGGACCAGGTGATCCTGCAGACGCCGGAGTTCCAGGTTGAAGGCAAATTCAGCCCTGAGCGTTTCGATCAAGTGATTCGTCAGCTGGGCTACACCCGTCTGCAATTCCGTCAGATGCTGGCTCAGGAAATGCTGATCGGCCAAGTGCGTGCCGGTCTGGCGGGCAGTGGTTTCGTCACCGACGCTCAGGTACTGGCATTCGCCCGTCTGGAAAAACAGACCCGTGATTTCGCTTCGCTGAGCATCAAGGCCGATCCGGCAGCGGTCAAACTGACCGATGACGAGGTCAAGGCCTACTACGATCAGCACGCCAAGGAGTTCATGACTCCCGACCAAGTGGTGATTGATTACATCGAGCTGAAGAAGGCCGCCTTCTTTGATCAGGTCAGTGTCAAGGACGAGGACCTGCAAGCGCTGTATCAGAAAGAAATTGCCAACCTGTCCGAGCAGCGTCGTGCCGCGCACATCCTGATCGAAGTCAACGATAAGGTGAACGAGGCTCAGGCCAAGGCCAAGATCGAAGAGATCCAGGCCCGTCTGGCCAAGGGCGAAAGCTTCGAGGCACTGGCCAAGGAGTTCTCCCAGGATCCAGGCTCGGCCAATAACGGTGGTGACTTGGGCTATGCCGGTCCAGGTGTTTATGACCCAACCTTCGAGAAGGCGCTGTATGCGCTGAACAAGGATCAGGTCTCGGCACCGGTGCGTACTGACTTCGGATACCACCTGATCAAACTGTTGGGTATCGAAGCTCCGGAAGTACCGAGCTTTGCCAGTCTCAAGGACAAGCTGACCCGCGACCTGAAAACTCAGCAGGTCGAGCAGCGTTTTGTCGAGGCGACCAAGCAGTTGGAGGACTCGTCGTTCGAGGCCTCCGATCTGGCACAACCGGCTCAGGACCTGAAGCTGACTGTTCACACCTCCGCGCCATTTGGTCGTGAGGGTGGCGACGGCATCGCCGCCAACCGTGCAGTGGTGCAAGCCGCGTTCAGCACTGAAGTCCTCGACGAGGGTGCCAACAGCACCGCCATTGAACTGGACCCGGAAACTGTCGTGGTGCTGCGTGCCAAAGAGCACCGCAAGCCTGAGCAGCTGCCGCTGGAAAGCGTCGCCAGCGCCATTCGCACGCAATTGGCCAAGGAGCACGCCAGTGCTGCAGCCAAGACCAAGGCTGAAGAGTTGATTGCCAGCCTGCGTGATGGCAAGACCGCGCTGAACAAGCCGGTTGATGGCCAGAACTGGAAAGTCGCACAAGCTGTGACCCGTGGTCAGGACGGTATCGACCCGGCTGTTCTGCAGGCGTTGTTCCGCATGAACAAGCCGGAGTCCAAGGACAAGCCGACCTTCACCAGCGTGACCCTGCCTAACGGCAATCTGCTGGTGCTGCAGCTCAATGGCGTCAATGAAGCCGCTGCGCCGACCGAGGAAGAGAAGGCTCAATACCGTCGCTTCCTGGCCTCGCGTGTAGGGCAGCAAGACTTTGCCGCCTACCGCAAGCAGTTGGAGAACCAGGCGGACATCAAGCGTTACTAATGCCTGAACCGCAGTGTTGAAAAGACCCCGGCCGAAACGCCGGGGTCTTTTTTTTGCATTGCTGGTTGCATCGGCCCCTGGCCAGGGGGCGTCGGCAGCCTGGTGCGCAGGGCCTCAGTAGCTGGAAGGGAAACCCTGGCGCCTGGCACAGGACGCCACCAGCAAGGTCATCAGCAACAAGACCCCAACGACCCAGGGGAAGGTGGCCACGCCCGGTCCCTGCAGTAGCAGGGCGCCGGCCAGGCCACCTCCGGCGATGGCCAGGTTCCACAGAGTGACCAGCATCGATTGCGCCGTGTCGGCATGATCGCCGGCAGTCTTGGCCAGCGCGGTCTGTAGCAGGGTGGCCATGCCACCGAAAGACAATCCCCAGATCGCTGTCGCGGCGTAGGTTGCCACCGGCCACTGGCTGAGGAACCCCAACAGCAGCGCTGCCGCCATGAACAGCAGGCAGCTGAGCAGCACCAGTCGACGCAACCAGCGGTCAATCAGCAGACCGACGATCCAGATACTCAGCAGCGCTGCTAGGCCGAACACCAGCAAGATTTGTTCGATCTGTCCGGCAAGTCCTAGGGTCTGGAGAAAGGGGGCGATGTAGGTGTAGAGAATGTTGTGCCCCAGCACATAGGCAAAGGTCACGAACAGCACTGGCTTGATCCCTGGCAGGGCCAGGACTCGACGTGGCGACAAGCGTTTCTGCGCACGCAGACCGGGGAAGTCGGGCACCTGCGCAAGCACCCAGCCTATCAGGCCCAGGGTCAGCAGCGTCATGACCGCAAAGCTCATGCGCCAGCCCACCAGATTGCCCAGCCAGGTTCCGGCGGGCATTCCCACTGACAGAGCCACCGGCGCGCCGAGCATGGCCAGCGTGATTGCCCGGCCCTGCAAGTGGGGCGCCACCATGCGGCTGGCATATCCGGCCAGCAAGGCCCAGAGCAGGCCGGCAAAGACTCCGGCGAAGAAGCGTGCCACCAGGATCAGGTTGTAGTCACTGGAGAGGGCAGTAACGCTATTGACCACGGCAAAGCCGGCAATGGCGAGCAACAGTAAGGGGCGCCGCCGCCAACCCTGGGTGAGGATGATCAGCGGAATGGCGGCCAGTAGCGATCCCAGGGCATAGAAGGTCACTAGCTGGCCAATCAGTGCGGGGGAGACGCCAAGGTTGGCACTCATTTGTGGGAGTAGGCCGGCCGGCAGAGTCTCGGTCATCAGGGTAATGAAACCGGCACTGGCGAGAGCCAGCAGGCCGCCGACAGGCAGGCGTTCGCGGGTCTCGACGGGCGCTTGTAACAGTTCGCAGGTATTGGCGGAGTTGCTCATGGTCGGGCACCGTTGCGCAGGGGCAGAAATGAAGCTCACAGGGTAGGGCTCTGCGCATGGCGGAAAAATAGGCTAAGGTTCCGAACTTATCGGACATAGAAGTCCTTAATTGCAGGAGGACAGAATGGACTGGCTGGGCAGTATTCCGGTGTTCATGCAGGTGGCCGAGACGCGTAGCTTTACCGAAGCAGGGCGTCTATTGGGAGTGTCTTCCTCAGCCGTGGGCAAGAGCATCGCGCGGCTGGAGGAGCGTCTGGAGACACGCCTGTTCCACCGCACCACCCGCAGTATCAGCCTGACCGCGGAGGGGGCCGGGCTCCTCGAACGCTGCCGCCGGATAGCCACCGAAGCGGAGGCCGCAGAGTTTCAGCTGTGCGATTCCTCCAGTGCGCCCGTAGGCAAGTTGCGAATCAGTGCTCCCCAAGTTCACGGACTGTTGATGCCGGTGCTGGCGGAGTTCATGCAGCGCTATCCGCAGATCGAGCTGGACGTCGACCTTTCCGATCGCATGGTGGATGTGGTGGAGGAGGGGTTTGATCTGGTGGTGCGCACGGGCAATCCCAAGGACTCCCGGCTCCTGGCCCGACAATTGGGGCGCTTTCGCATGGTGCTGGTGGGCAGTCCCGAATATTTCCAGCAGCGGGGCTTGCCGCAATCTCCCCAGGAACTGCGCGAGCACGCCTGCCTGCGGCACACCTTTCACCACACCGGAAAACTTGAGCCGTGGCCGTTCAGGCCCCAGGCCCACGTGCCTGAACCGCTGCTGCCGACCCGTTTGACCAGCAGCTCCATCGAGGCCGTGGAACACGCCGCCCGCAGCGGCCTGGGTATCGCCTGTCTACCGGATTTCATGGTGCAGGCGGCGGTCCGCCGGGGAGCGTTGCAGACCGTGCTCGACGAGTACCTGGAACACAACGGCACGTTCTGGGTGCTGTGGCCATCGAGCCGGCACGCGGCGGCGAAGCTGCGGGTGTTGATCGAGCACTTGAGCGAGCGACTTTTTCCGGCAAACAGCGGTCAGTAAACTTGTGTGAAATTTAAGACACCAATTACCTGCGCGGTGCGGCGTTGATCTGTTGCACAATATGCGCCGGAGCGTTTTCCTCAGGATTTTCGATGTTTAGATCATTTCATCTGCGTGCCGCAGCCGCGGCGTTGCTGTTGTCTGCTGTTGCCGGCTGTTCGTCGCACAAGACCGCCATCTACGAGCATGAAAGCTTCGATGATTCCGGCACTTTTTCGCGCAATTACCCGGTAAGTGATGCCGCTTCCTGTGAGGCCGCACGGCGGGCTCTGCTGAGCCAGGGCTACATCATCACCAGCAACGACCCGAAGCTGGTCAGTGGCCACAAGAGCTTCCAGCAGACCGGTGAGACCCATCTGGAGATCAGCTTCAATGTGGTCTGTGCCCAGGACGGCAGCGGCGACCAGCGTTCGACGGTGTTTGCCAACGCCTTGCAGGACCGTTATGCACTGAAGAAGGTGAACAACTCGGCCAGCCTTGGCGTGGGTGTGCTGGGTTCGGTGTCGATGCCGATCGGTTCCACCGACGATTCCATGGTCAAGGTGGCCAGTGAGACGGTGTCGTCCGCCAAGTTCTATGAACGCTACTTTGCGCTGGTCGAGCTGTTTTTGCCCCAGGAAGTGAAGAAGGCCGCACATATAGAAGAGAAGCCCAAGGCTGATCTGGGCGTTCCCGAAAACAAGCCCGAGGCGCAACCCACTCCCGAATCCAAGCCACAGAGCGCTGTGATCGAGCCGAGTGCGGCGGCCGCGCCGCTGGTGCCCGCCAGCGAGCCTGAGCCGACGCTCTCCCAGCCATTGGCTCCACCGGCGGAGGCCGCGCCGATTGTGCCGGCTGCCAGCAGTGAGCTGGCGCCTGCCAATCAAGCCGTCACTCCACCCCCCGCCAGCAGTCTGCCGCCGCCGACCGAGCCGATTCCCGCTCTGCCGGGCAGCGGGCACTGATCGGTTCGAGGGCGCTCGGGTCGACTCTTTAAAGTCGGCCCGACATTTACGTCGCGCTAGCCTCGACTGCAATCGTTGCCGTTGTATGGGTATCCACCGTTTAAATTTCTCACGGGCTGTTACGTTTTAACGACATAAATCTTGACCGGGGGGGTAGTATTTTTTCTGTCATCCCGGCACTTTATGCTGGTCCCGATAGTCATTAGGCACAGGGTTATTCAATCAACGGAAAAGGAGTCCGCCATGGACGAATACCAAGAGGAACTGCTGGAGTATCAAGCTTTTGAGCTCGATCCCCTGGAACCAGCAGAAGACGCCACCGAGCTGTAACGCCAGTGGCGTTTTTTTTAGCCGAATTGTCGGTGGCTACGCCGGAATTCCCCCGGGGTCTGCCCGTTCCAACGCTTGAAAGCCCGCTGAAATGCCTCGGCTGAGGCAAAGCCCAACAGATAGGCAATCTCGCCGAATGCCAGTTCGGTATCGCGGATATAGGTCATGGCCAGGTCGCGGCGAGTGTCGTTGAGAATCGCCCGAAACTGCGTCCCTTCTTCCGCCAGCTTGCGCCGCAGGGTCCAGGTCGGCAGCTTCAGGCGCATCGCCACTTCTTCCAGGTCCGGCTCTCGGCCACCGTTGAGCAGGGGGCCCAGCAACTGAATGATGCGTTCGCGCAGGCTGCGGGTCCGGGTCAGTTGTTCCAGTTCTCTTTCACATAACTGCAGCAGATGCCGCCAGGTGCTTGGGCAATGCTCCGGGTTGCGTAGGGCCAGGTTGGCCTGGCTCAAGCGCAGCTGGTTCTGTTCAGCGCCGAACTGTATGGGCGTTGGGCCGAGCAGGGCATAGGCGTCGTGATAGTCCGGGCGCTCGAACTCGATGTCGATCTGCTCGGCATGAATGGCCTGGCCGCAAAGGCTCGACAGCTGTTGAAGCCAGCCAGACATGATCGAGTCCACTACGAAGCGGTTGTAGGCGTTGTAGGGACTGATGGAGTAAAAGCGCAACCAGGCACCGTTGGCGTCCTCGTGAAAGCTCGACTGGCCGCGATAGTTGGAGCCGTACAAGGCCTCGAAACGGGTCAGGCAGCGAGCTGCTTCGCGCACGGTGGGGGCTTGCGCGGCAGTCACCCCGGCGAGGCCCGCCTGGCTCAGGCGACTCAGACGGCCCATGCGCAGGCCCAGTGCCGGATCACCGGTCAACTGGATCGCCCCGTGGCCCAGGCGCATGTAGCGGGGGATCGACAATCGTGCCCCGGCTTCCCCCAGTCGGGCGGCATCCAGTGCGTATTGTTCCAGCAACGGTGCCGGATCCAGCCCATAGCTGCGCACTGCGTCCGCCAGGCTGTGGACGAACCCCACCGACAGGTCTCCCAGGCGCATCGTCGGCGTCTTCATCGACTACAACCAGATGTTCAGCAAGCGAGCACCCCGGGTGCCCTCGTCGGCAAAGGTCTGGCCATTGCTGTTGATGAAGCTCTGGCCGCTGCTGCGTTGATCCCAGAACTGACCCCGCAGGAACACGCTGACCCCGGCACTGGCCTGGCTGCTGGGGGGGCGGGCCGTGAGGGTCAGGCGATGCCAGGCCTCGCCTTCGCTGGCTTCGTCGGGCTTGAGGCTGACTTCACTGGGTGTGGCGATGCTCTTGTAGCCGCGCCAGGGTTTGTCCCAGCCGTCGCGGCCCATGACAAAGGCCGGAACGGCCACCAATTGAGTGCTCTGCTCATTGAGCTTGCGATAGTTCTCCGGGTACCAGCTGTCGCTGCCAATCAGTACGCCGAGCCGTCCGGCGGGGGTATCGATCACCTGTAGCGCTTTATCGGTATCGCCCTTTAGGTAGCCGCTTTCGGCATAGGTCGGGTAGATCTGCCGCTGGGGCTGGCCCATGGGCAGGCCATCGCTGCCGAACACCAGGCTGCTGTTGTACAGGGCGCCGCTACCGATCTGCAGGTTGCCCTGGCTGACACTGGGCTCCGGCAGAATGATGGTGCCGGCCACCAGGGTCACCTGGAACTCCTTGGCCAGGCCGCCGAACAGCCACTGATAGTCCCTGGCCATTTTCTTCGCCTTCATGCGCAAGTAGGCATCGTCCAGGCGGCTTTCGCCCCTGGCGCTGATCAACGCCTTGAGAAACGGCAGGGGGTTGCTCACGGCCAGCCAGTTCATCGCTTCTTTCAAGGAAGTGGCCTGGTACAGCTCGTTCTTTTCACCACTGACCATCAGCCAGGTGCCGATATGTTCCGGCAACACGACGATGGTCTTGGCGTTGACCAGGCCTTTGTCAGTGGCTTGCTGCAAGTAGGCCGCCAGTTTGCGATGCAGGCGTTCGATGTTCTGGTAGTCGGTAGGAAACAGTTCGGGCTGGATCGCCAACAGGTTGCCATGATCGGCTGGGACGCCTTGATCCACCGCAAGCTGGATGCGCAGGTCCGACAGGTAGTGCGCCCCTGGACGGTCGCGGGTCCAGATTGCGTAGCGGGTGGTGGCTGCAAGCAGGGCCAGGGCGAGGGTGATGTAGAGAAGTTTGCGCATGGGAAAACAGTCAGGGGCCGTGTGCAGGATTCGTCGACTAGGGTAGGGCCCGGGCCGACGCTTGCCAAGGGGCGCTGTGCGTTTGGATCAATAAGTTGTCAGTTACGGTCATTGAGCGCCGGGTACTGTGCTCTTAGTCTGTGGAGCACTACCGATGGAAGACGCAGAGCTTCCACATTTTCCGTGATTGCCCGATCTGGAGTGACACCATGGCTGCCGCACCTTACCCGCACTTGCTGGCCCCCCTCGACCTGGGGTTCACCACCCTGCGCAACCGCACCCTGATGGGGTCTATGCACACCGGTCTGGAAGAGAAGCCCGGCGGTTTCGAGCGCATGGCGGCGTATTTTGCCGAGCGTGCCCGTGGCGGTGTGGGCTTGATGGTCACCGGCGGCATTGGCCCCAACGATGAGGGCGGGGTGTATTCCGGCGCCGCCAAGCTGACCACCGAGGATGAGGCCCTCAAGCACCAGATCGTCACCCGTGCGGTGCACGAGGCGGGCGGCAAGATCTGCATGCAGATTCTCCACGCAGGGCGTTATGCCTATAGCCCCAAGCAGGTCGCCCCCAGCGCTATCCAGGCACCGATCAACCCGTTCAAGCCCAAGGAGCTGGACGAGGAGGGCATCGAGAAGCAGATCCGCGACTTTGTCACCTGCTCGACCCTGGCTCAGAAAGCCGAGTACGACGGCGTCGAAATCATGGGCTCGGAAGGTTATTTCATTAACCAGTTCCTGGCGGCCCACACCAACCACCGCACCGACCGCTGGGGCGGCAGCTACGAAAACCGCATGCGCCTGCCAGTGGAAATCGTTCGCCGGGTGCGTGAGGCGGTAGGTCCGAACTTCATCATCATCTTCCGCCTGTCGATGCTTGACCTGGTGGAAGGCGGCAGCACCTGGGAAGAAATCGTGCAACTGGCCCAGGCCATCGAACAGGCCGGCGCCACTATCATCAATACCGGCATCGGCTGGCACGAAGCGCGGATTCCCACCATCGCCACCAAGGTGCCTCGCGCCGCATTCAGCAAAGTCACGGCCAAGCTGCGGGGTTCGGTGAGCATTCCGCTGATCACGACCAACCGCATCAACACCCCGGAAATCGCCGAGCAGATTCTTGCCGAGGGTGATGCCGACATGGTTTCCATGGCTCGGCCGTTCCTCGCCGATCCGGACTTCGTCAATAAAGCCGCTGCCGGCCGCGCCGACGAGATCAACACCTGCATCGGCTGTAACCAGGCGTGCCTGGACCACACCTTTGGCGGCAAACTCACCAGCTGCCTGGTCAACCCCCGTGCCTGCCACGAGACCGAGCTCAACTACCTGCCGGTCACGCAGATCAAGAAGATTGCCGTAGTGGGAGCCGGCCCGGCGGGCCTGTCCGCTGCCACCGTGGCCGCCGAACGTGGCCATCAGGTGACCCTGTT
Source organism: Pseudomonas sp. E1BtOHC1 (assembly GCF_058744285.1). Lineage (NCBI taxonomy): Bacteria > Pseudomonadati > Pseudomonadota > Gammaproteobacteria > Pseudomonadales > Pseudomonadaceae > Pseudomonas > Pseudomonas sp. E1BtOHC1. The sequence goes on along the minus strand of NZ_CP196023.1, from coordinate 5,492,527 downwards.
CGACTCCGCCAGCGAGATCGGCGGCCAGTTCAACATCGCCAAGCGGGTGCCGGGCAAGGAAGAGTTCTTCGAGACCCTGCGTTACTTCAAGCGCAAGCTGCAGACCAGCCATGTCGAGCTGTGCCTGAACACTCGGGTGGATGTGCAGCAACTGGTGGCCGGCGGTTTTGACGAAATCATCCTGGCCACCGGTATCGCCCCGCGCTTGCCGGCGATTCCCGGGGTGGAGAATTCCAAGGTCCTGAGTTACCTGGACGTGCTGCTGGAGCGCAAGCCGGTGGGCAAGAGCGTGGCGGTGATCGGCGCTGGCGGCATTGGCTTCGACGTCTCCGAGTTCCTGGTGCACCAGGGCGTGGCTACCAGCCAGGACCGTGAAGCGTTCTGGAAGGAGTGGGGCATCGACACCCAGCTCGAAGCCCGTGGCGGCGTGGCGGGAATCAAAGCTGAACCCCATGCACCGGCCCGTCAGGTGTTCCTGTTGCAACGCAAGAAAACCAAGGTCGGCGACGGTCTGGGCAAGACCACCGGCTGGATTCACCGCACTGGGTTGAAGAACAAGCAGGTTCAGATGCTCAACAGCGTCGAATACCTGAAGATCGACGACGCCGGCCTGCACATCCGCATCGGCGAGGCAGGGGAACCCCAGGTGCTGCCGGTGGACAATATCGTCATCTGCGCCGGTCAGGACCCGCTGCGTGAGCTGCAGGACGGCCTGCTGGCGGCGGGACAGAATGTGCACTTGATCGGCGGTGCCGACGTGGCCGCAGAGCTCGACGCCAAGCGTGCCATCAACCAGGGCTCGCGCCTGGCGGCACAGCTGTAACGGCGTCAGCGGCACACGGCGAGCAAAGAGGCGCACTGGTAGACTGCGCCTCTTTGCATTGTGAACCTGACGCCGATGTCCTTTCCCGATTCCTTTGATTGGCTGCCCCAGGCCCCGCTGCAACGGCTGGACCTGGACTGGCTGTCCCGAGCCGGGGTCGAGGTGGCGGTGCTGCGCCTGGACCTGATCGATCCGCTGATCAGCGGCAACAAGTGGTTCAAGCTGACCGAACACCTGGCAACCGCACGCCAGCGCGGCGCCGCGGGCATCATCAGCCTTGGCGGTGCCCATTCCAATCATCTGCATGCCCTGGCCGCTGCCGGTCGGCGTTTTGCCTTCCCCACGGTCGGGCTGTTGCGCGGCCATCCACAAGACACCCCGACCGTGCTCGACCTGCAGCGTTTCGGTATGCAGGTGCACTGGCTGGGTTACGCCGGTTACCGGGAGCGCCATGCCCCCGGCTTCTGGGCGCCTTGGCAAGCGCAGTACCCCGAGCTGTATCCGGTGCCCGAGGGGGGCGGTGGCCTGGCGGGGGCGTCAGGCTGCCGGCCGTTGCTACAGCAGGTGCAGCAACAATTGCCGGCCTTGGGCTGGAGCGACTATCACGCTTGGTGGCTGGCCGCCGGTACCGGCACCACCTTGGCCGGGCTGGTGCTGGCGGAGGCTGGCGCGCACCCGGTGTATGGCGCACTGGCGGTGCCCGCGGATCACGGGGTGGCGCAGCAGGTCGCGGATATTTTGCAGGAAGCCGGGCTGAACAGTGGCCGTTATGAGCTGCTGGACAGCAGTCGTGGCGGTTTTGCCAAGGTCGATGCAGGACTGCGGGAGTTCATCCAACTGAGCGAGCGACACAGCGGCTTGCCATTGGAGCCCCTGTACACCGGCAAGGCCCTGCTGGCGTTGCAGGCGCAGGTCCTGGCCGGGCGTTTTGCCGCGGGTACACGGTTGATCTTCGTGCATACCGGCGGCTTGCAGGGCCGCCGTGGATTCGCCGATCAGGCCTGACCCGGTTTGCGCCACATGCGTTGCAGGGTGTTATCGCGCATCACGTAGTGGTGATAGAGCCCGGCCAGGGCATGCAGACCGATCAGCCAGTAGCCGAAGGTACCCAGCAGTTCGTGCCAGCCCTGGAGTTGCTTGGCCAGGCTTTTGTCCTCTGCCACCAACAGCGGCAGGTCGAAACCGTAGAACATCACTTGATGGCCCTTGGCGCTGGTGGTCAGCCAACCGAGGAGCGGCATGGCGATCATGAACAGGTAGAGCGCCCAGTGCATGAGCGTCGCCAGCAGCCTTTGCCACTGAGGCGGGTTGGGCACGATCTTCGGTGCTACGCCCTGGGTGCGCGCGAACAGGCGCAGCCAGACCAGCACGAACACTGTCAGGCCGAGCATGAAGTGGGCTTCGACAATCAGGGTGCGACCGCCGCTGCCCTTGGGAAAGATGCCGCGAAATTCGATACAGGCGTAAACCACCGCCAGCAGCACCAGCGTTAACCAGTGCAGGGTGATTGTCATGGTGCTGTAGCGAGACTCAGTGTTTTTCCAGGGCATACGGGCCATCCTCGGTCATCAGGTCTGAAGCCTCCGTTCTTGAATGACGGAGTGCTGTAACTGTAATCCGCTTTCCTCGGGTTTGCCTGAGCCGCCAGGGGCTTTTATCGCCCGTGCCAGGGCCCTGGTGGGCCAATGCTCGATAAAAAAACGGCGGAGCCAGTGGCACCGCCGTTTTTCTTCGGCCAGGGGCCTGATCAATGGCTCTGGGGCATGTCTCCCCGGGCCAGGCGCTGGTTGATGTCGGCGATCACCTGGGGCAGATCGGCAATGGTGTCGATCATGTAGTGCGGGCGCGAAGCTTCGAACAGTGTGTGGATGCGCTTGCGCTCGCTGGCCAGGGTGTCGCTGGCCAGAGCACGGAAACCGTCATAGGTCAGGCCCAGGGCGTTGCCCGAGCAGATCAGGGCCACGGTCCACATGCCGGCGCGCCGGCCTTCGAGAATCCCCGGCACGGTGTCGTCGATCTTCACACAGGCGGCGACATCGTCGATGCCCAGGGCGATCACATTGGCCAGGGCCTGGGCCGGCCAGGGGCGACCGTTGGGCACCTCGTCGGTGGCCACCACATGATCGGCGACGTAACCGTTGGTGGCGGCCAAGGCCACGACCTTGTCCATCACTTGCTTGGGGTAACCGGAGCAGGAGCCGATCTTGATGCCTTGCTCGCGCAGCTTGGCAATCACTTCCAGGGCACCGGGAATCAGTGCCGAGTGTTCGGCGATTTTCTCGATCTGCAACGGCATGAAGCGCTCGTAGATGGCTGTGACATCGGCGTCGGTGGGCGTACGGCCGAAGACTTTGCGGTAGCGCTCGGCCACCTCCGGCAGGTTGCACAGGGTGCGGATGTGGTCCCACTTGCCCATGCCCATTGGGCCGCGGGCTTCTTCGATGGACACCTGGACATCGAACTCGGCAAAGGCTTCGACAAAGATCTGCGTCGGAGCGAAGGAGCCGAAGTCCACCACGGTGCCGGCCCAGTCGAGGATCGCCGCTTGCAGCTGCGTAGGGTTGTTGTAGTTCATGGTTTCAATGCCTGTGTAAGAGCGAGCTTGCTCGCAAAAAAGGGTTCGGGGGTCGTGTCGCCTGTTTCGCGAGCAAGCTCGCTCCTACAGGCAGGGTGGGGCGTCAGAGGTTCAGGACTTCCATTTCCTGCAGCACTTCGGCGATGGCGGCGACAGCGGCCTGCATGCCGCGGCGGTCGACGTGGCCGATGCAGCCCACGCGGAAGGTTTCGACTTGGGTCAGCTTGCCGGGGTAGAGGATGAAGCCCCTGGCCTTGACCCGCTCGTAGAAGTCCTTGAACTGGTAACGCGGGTCCTGCGGGGCATGAAAGGTGACGATAATCGGCGCCTGGATCGCTTCCGGCAGGAAGCTGCGCAGGCCCAATTCCCCCATGCCTTCCAGCAGTGTCCGGCAGTTGTCGGCGTAGCGCGCATGGCGTGCCGGCAGGCCGCCTTCTTCGTTGTATTGCAGCAGGGCTTCATGCAGCGCGGCGACCACGTGGGTCGGTGGGGTGAAGCGCCACTGGCCGGTCTTGGCCATGTAGCTGTGCTGATCGTGCAAGTCCATGGCCAGGGAATGGGCGTTGCCCGCAGCCTGGGCCAGGGATTGCTTGCGGGCGAAGACAAAACCCATGCCGGGCACGCCTTCCAGGCATTTGCCGGAGGCGGCGATCAGCGCCTCGAAGGGGATTTCCCGGGCATCGATGGGCAGGGCGCCGAAGGAGCTCATGGCGTCGATGATCAGGCGCTTGCCGTGACGGGCGATGACCTGGGCGATGTCCGGCAGCGGGTTGAGGATGCCGGTGCTGGTCTCGCAGTGAATCAGGGCCACGTGACTGATGCGGTGGTCGGCCTGGAGCAGGCGCTCGACATCGGCAGCGGTGGTGGGTTGGTCCTCGGCGGTTTCAAAGGTGCTGAAGTCGCGGCCGAGCACTTCGCAGATTTTCGCCAGGCGCTTGCCGTAGGCACCGTTGATCAGTACCAGGACCTTGCCGTTGCGGGGCACCAGGGTGCCGATGGCGGCTTCCACGGCGAAGGTGCCGCTGCCTTGCAGGGGGACGCAGTGGTGGCTGTCGGCGCCGTTGACGATGGCCAGCAGTTGCCGGCACAGGCTGGCCGTCAGTTGGTTGAAGCGCTCATCCCATGAACCCCAGTCCACCAGCATCGCCTGGCGGGTGCGGGCGGACGTGGTCAGGGGCCCGGGGGTAAGCAGGATTGGCTCGGCGATGCTCATGCTGTGTCCTCGAAAATGATGGGATGAAGCTACGGGGACTAAATTGCAGTTTGCCTTGTCATCAATCAAATTGTTTGTTGTTATGCCAGCCATCAGTGAGGCCGATAGCTATGAACCTGTTCCAACTCCGCGCATTCGACGCCGTGGCCCGTGAAGGCAGCTTCACCCGGGCCGCCGGGCGGCTGTTTATCAGCCAGCCGGCGGTGACCGGGCATATCAAGGCCCTGGAAGAGCATTACCAGATCACCCTGCTGCGGCGCACCGCACGCCGGGTGGAGCTGACCGAGGAAGGCATCAAGCTGGCGGCCATCACCCGGGCCATGTTCGGCCTGGCGGAAGAGGCCCAGGCCATGCTCGAGGCCAACCGGCAATTGCTGACCGGGCGTCTGGAAGTGGCGGCGGACGGCCCGCACATGGTGATGCCGATGCTGGCCCGCCTGCGGGCGAAGTATCCGGGGGTGACGGTCAATCTGCGCCTGGGCAATGCCCAGGAAACCCTGGCGGCGCTGCTGTCGGAACACGCCGACGTGGCGGTGCTGACCGAAGTCGAGCCGCGCAAGGGCCTGCACCTGCAAAGCCTGGGGGAGTCGCGGATGTGTGCCCTGGTGCCCCAGGGGCATCCCTGGCTGGAGCTGCCTGAAGGCATTGCCATCGAACAACTGGATCAGGTGATCATGGTGCTGCGCGAACCCAGTTCCATCACCCGGCGCACCTTCGATGAGGCTTGCGTGCTCGCCAGGGTCCAGCCCCGGGTGCTGCTGGAGCTGGACAGCCGCGAGGCGGTGACCGAAGCGGTGGCGGCGCAGTTGGGCGTCGGGATCGTCAGTTCGGTGGAGGTGGGGCACGACCCGCGGGTGTGCACCGTGCCGATTCGTGGCGCTGGTCTGATCAACCGGCACATGATCGGTTGCATGGAACGGCGCCGTGACCTGCGCTTGATCCAGGCGTTTTTCGCCCTGGCTCCTTGACCACCCCGTAGGAGCAGGCTTGCCAGCGAAGAGGCCCGAGAGATTGCCTTCGCCGGTAAGTCGGCTCCTACGGTAGTGGTGCCTGGAGGTTGCTTTCGCCGGCAGGCCGGCTCCTACGGGGCGGTGGGGGAGGCCTGGCTTTCGCGTACCAGCTCAAGGAAGGTCGCGACGATCCGCCGTGAACTCTGTTCGCGCAGGCACACCAGGGTTTCGGTCAGACGCCGCTGGCAGTCGACGATCGGCAGGGCGCAGACCCTGGAGTCGGCGCCGAACTCCGCCGCCGAGACCACCCCCACACCAATCCCCACCACTACCGCCTCGCGCGCCGCTTCCCGGCCCTCCACCTGAATGGTCGGGCGAATCCGCAGGCCTGCCCGATTCATTTCCTCCTCCAGGGTCTGGCGGGTCACCGAGCCGACTTCCCGCAGGACCAGAGGCGTGTCATCCAGTTCGGCCAGGCGGATGGACTGGCGATCGGCCCAGGGATGATTGCGCGAGACAAAGGCCACCATCGGGTCGTTGCGCAGGGTCAAGGACAGCAGGCGCTCGTCGTCGACCTCGCGTCCCAGCAGGGCCAGGTCGGCCTGGTAGTTGAACAGACGTAGCAGGGATTCATCGGTGTTGCCGGTCTCGATCTTCACGTTGATCCCGGGGTACAGCTCGCAGAACCGGGCGATCTGCGGCAGCACATGCACCGGGGCATCCACCGCCAGTACCAGGCTGCCGGTCTGCAAGGCCTGGGAATCCTGCAGCAGTTCCTTGGCTTCGGCCTCCACCACGAACAGGCGCTGGGTGATGGCCAGCAGGCGCTCTCCCAGATCCGTGAGGCGTACTGAGCGCTTGTTGCGGTGGAACAGGATGACGCCGAAGCGCTCTTCGAGCTTGCGCACCTGATCGGAGATCGCCGGCTGGGTGAGGAACAGGCGTTCGGCGGCCTTGGTGAAGTTGCCGTGCACGGCCACCGCATGAAAGGCCTTCAACTGTGCGTGGGAAACCGACATGGGCAGATCCTCTTACAAGCTGAACTTATATTTGAAATACGATAAATCGATTTCATTTATTAGTTGGTAATTGCTTCCATCTTTCAAGGCCGGGTGACCCGTCAGTCGACCCGGCCCTGATGCCTGTGCGTGCACCTGCAAATCCCGAAACAGGGAAAGCAACAGGACTCATCTGACCAGCAGTGCCTGCCTCAAGGGCTCTGCTGCAGTGCTCAACAATAAAAAACACAGGCGTTTGCTCCTCATTCTGCCGGCACACTCACCCTGAGGTCAGAACCACAATGAACAAGCACAACGGCACCATCAAACGTTGGCGCGTGCAGATTTTCGCCATCACCTGGATCGCCTACGCGGCGTTCTACTTCACCCGCAAAGCCTTTTCCGTCGCCAAACTGGGGATCGCCGACGATCCCGACTTCACCCTCGACAAGATGGCCATGGCCAACCTCGACGCCATCTATCTGGCGGCCTACGCCGTGGGCCAGTTCACTTGGGGGATCTTCGCCGACCGTTTCGGCCCGCGGGTGGTCGTGCTGGGCGGCCTGCTGATCTCCGCGGCCGCGGCCCTGGTCATGGGCAGCTTCGCCACCTTGCCGGTGTTCGCCACCTGCATGCTGATCCAGGGGCTGGCGCAGTCCACCGGCTGGTCCGGGCTGTGCAAGAACATGGGCAGTTTCTTTCCGGCCCGCGAGCGTGGCCGGGTCCTGGGGCTGTGGAGTTCCTGCTACGCCTTCGGCGGCCTGGTGGCTTCGCCCTTTGCCGGCTGGTGGGCCTATACGCTGATCGGCACCTGGCACGCGGCGTTCATTTCCAGCGCGGTGGTGGTGGGCTTGACCGCGGTGCTGTTCTTCATCTTCCAGCGCAACACACCGCAGGACGTGGGGCTGCCGGCTGTGGAGCCGTTGCCCCGGCAGAGCGCCGAAGAAGACGCCGCCGAGCGGGGCATGAGCGTCTGGGAGCCGCTGCGGGAGATCCTGCGCAATCGCACGGTGCTGGTCCTCGGCCTGTCGTACTTCCTGCTCAAACCGGCGCGCTACGCGATTCTGCTGTGGGGACCGGTGATCGTTTATGAGCAGATGCCGTCGGTGGGCAAGGTGGGGGCGGCGATCGTGCCCACCACCTTCGAGCTGGCCGGGCTGCTGGGGCCGATCATGATCGGCCTGGCCTCGGACAAACTGTTCGGTGCCCGGCGCATGCCGGCCTGTGTCCTCAGCCTCTTGGCGCTGACAGTGTCCCTGGCGCTGTTCATGGGGGCGCTGCACACCGGCAGCGTGCTGCTGGTGATGCTGCTGCTGTTTTTCATGGGCCTGACCTTGTACGGACCTGACTCGATGATCAGCGGCGCGGCGGCCATTGATTTCGGTTCGGCCAAGGCCGGGGCCACGGCGGCAGGATTCGTCAATGGCTGCGGCTCGGTGGGAGCGGTACTGGGGGGCTTGTTGCCGGGCTATTTCGACACGGTGACGGTGTTCATCGTGTTTGCCGGCTGCGCTCTGGTCTCGGCGCTGTTGCTGATGCCGTTCTGGAACAGCCGGCCCCATGGGGTCGAGCCGGTGCGCGGGCTCGTTCCCAATGGACCTTTGTTGATAAAGCCATTGCGTTCCTGACTGTCCGGCCTCTTCGCCGGCCAGCCGGCTCCTACGCAGTGTTGTAGGCGCTGGTTGGCCGGCAAACCCACTCGCCGTTTTTTCCCTGGAGACTCACCCATGCGACCTTTCTGGCTGGAACAGGCCCTGCAACAGGAAACCCCGGATCCTTGTCCGCCACTGCAAGGCGATACCACCTGCGAGGTGGCCATTGTCGGCGGCGGCTACACCGGTTTGTGGACGGCCATCATGCTCAAGGAACAGAACCCCGGGCTGGATGTGCTGCTGATCGAGGCGGATATCTGCGGCGCCGGTGCCAGTGGGCGCAATGGCGGCTGTGCGCTGTCCTGGTCGGCCAAGTACTTCACCCTGGAGCGTCTGTTCGGCATCGAGGAGGCGGTGCGCCTGGTCAAGGAGTCGGAGCGCAGCATCCATGCCATCGGCGCCTTCTGCGAGCGCTATGGCGTGGATGCCCAGTACCGCCTCGACGGCACTTTGTACACCGCCACCAACCAGGCCCAGGTCGGTTCCACCGATGGAGTGATCGCGGCCCTGGAACGCCGGGGCATCAATTCCTTCGAGAAGCGCCCCTTGGCCGATGTGCAGCGCATGGCCGGTTCCAGCCAGCACCTGGAAGGCTGGTATTCGCCAGCCGCTGCCAGTGTACAGCCGGGGTTGCTGGTGCGAGGTTTGCGCCGGGTGGCCTTGCAATTGGGGGTCAGAATCCATGAGCACAGCGCCATGACCGGACTGGAAGAGGGGCGCCCGGCGTTGTTGCGCACACCTTTGGGACAGATTCGTGCCCAGCGCGTGGTGTTGGCGATGAACGCCTGGATGGCCCGGGCCTTCCCGCAGTTCGAACGCAGTGTGGCGATTGTGTCCAGTGACATGCTGATCACCGAGCCGCGTCCGCAGTTGCTACAGCAGATCGGCTTGACCAGCGGGGTGACGGTGCTGGATTCGCGGATCTTCGTGCACTACTACCACAACACTCCGGACGGCCGGATCATGCTCGGCAAGGGCGGCAACACCTTTGCCTACGGCGGGCGCATGTTGCCGGTGTTCGACCAACCGTCGCCCTATGCCGGGTTGCTGCACAAGAGCCTGGGGCAGTTCTTCCCGGCCTTTGCCGAGGTGCCGGTGGCCGGGACCTGGAACGGTCCGTCGGATCGCTCGGTCACCGGGTTGCCGTTCTTCGGCCAGATGAGCCGCGCCGGCAACCTCTTCTACGGGTTCGGCTATTCCGGCAGCGGTGTGGGCCCCTGTCACATGGGAGGGCAGATCCTCGCCTCCCTGGTCCAGGGCCTGGACAACCCCTGGACCCGCTCGCCCCTGGTCAACGGTCCCTTGGGTTACTTCCCCCCGGAACCGATCCGCTACCTGGGTTCGTTGATGGTGCGCAACGCCATTCGCCGCAAGGAGCGGGCCGAGGATCATGGGCGTCGGCCGCGGCATCTGGATGTGCGTCTGGCGCGGTTCGCCGCGGCCGCTGGCAAGGCCGACAAGGGCTGAAGCCTGGCGGGGTAGGACTGTCGCTGACTTTTTGGTCGATCAGGGCCCTGAGGACGTATAAACTTGCCCATCGCGTCGGCCAAATCCAACTCGACGCCATAGATCAAGAGAGTGAGTAATGGGCGCACAGTGGAAGGTTAAACACAAAGAAGCGGCAGCCAACGCCAAGGGCAAGATTTTCGGCAAGCTGGTGAAAGAGATCACCATTGCCGCACGTAACGGCGCTGACACCGCCACCAACGCCCACCTGCGGCTGGTGGTGGAGCAGGCGAAAAAGGCTTCGATGCCTCGCGAGACCCTTGAGCGTGCCATCAAGAAAGGCTCGGGTCAGCTGGGCGAGACCGTGCAGTACCACCGCGTGACCTACGAAGGTTTTGCCCCGCACCAGGTACCGCTGATCGTTGAATGCGTGACCGACAACATCAACCGCACCGTGGCGGAAATCCGCGTGGCGTTCCGCAAGGGCCAACTGGGCGCTTCGGGTTCGGTGTCCTGGGATTTCAACCACGTGGGCATGATCGAAGCTTCGCCGGACAGCCCGGACGCCGACCCGGAACTGGCGGCCATCGAGGCCGGTGCCCAGGATTTCGAGCCGGGCGAAGAGGGCGCGACCCTGTTCCTGACCGAGCCTGCGGACCTGGATGCAGTACAAAAGGCATTGCCCGAGCAAGGTTTCACTGTGTTGTCGGCCAAGCTGGGCTATCAGCCGAAGAACCCGGTGAGCGGCCTGAGCGATGAGCAGATGGCTGAAGTCGAGGCCTTCCTCGAAGGCCTGGACAACCATGACGACGTGCAGGACATGTTCGTCGGCCTGGCGGGCTAAGCGCGATTCGCCGGCCAGCCGGCTCCTGCATACCTCTGTAGGAGCCGACTCGCCGGCGAAGCTGTTTTAAAGCCCCGCCAATTCCTCGCAGACCTGAACAAAATCCGGTCGCGCCAGCACCTCCGGCTGGCAGCAGCGCTGCACCAGCGCCGCCAGTTTTTGCCGCTGCCCCGGGCTCAGCGAGCCATTCCCACGCTCCAGCAATTCTTCCAATAAGACACCGAAAGCACGTACTTCCAGGCGTTGCAGCGCCCGGCTCTGTAGGGTGTCGTCCTTGGCATGGAAGGACGCCGCGCCAAAATCCCCCAACAGGCAGTCGCCTTGTTCATTCCACAGGGTGTTGTGGCCGTAGAGGTCGCCGTGGGTAATGCCCTGGGCATGCAGGTGGGCGCCTACCGCAGCGATGCCGCGGGCGATCCGCAGCGTCACGTTGGCGCTGTAGTGCGCATGGTCCGGGTAGATATCCCGGGAGCAGGAGTCCAGGCTCGGCAGCGCCGCGAGGTTGCGGTAGCTGGGGTCGATCAGTTGCATCACCAGTCCGTTCTGGCCCTGGGGGTGATCGACAATGCGACCCTCGACCCGGATCAGGTTCGGGTGCAGCCCAGCACTGATACAGGCGTTCATTTCATGCAGCGGCGAGCCGTCGCTGGTCATCTCGCCCTTGTACAGCTTGACCGCCACCGCGCGGGCGGGTTCTCCCGTCGGCTGCCACCACGCCTGGTGAATCACCCCGGAGGCGCCTTCGCCCAGGCGTTGCTCCAGGCGCAGTTCGTGCCAGGGGATGGTGCGGGTGGACTCCAGGGCCTGGGCGTCGGCCTCGGATTCCAGCGGATTGCCGGCGTAGGCCAGCCAGGTCAGGCGTGGCAGGGCCAGGAGAAACGGCGGCAGTTCGCGCAGCCGGTTGGCGGCGACCCGTAGCAGCTCCAGGCGCTGGCACTGGCCCAGGCTCTGGGGCAGGGCGGTCAGGCGGTTGCCGGCCAGCATGAGCTTTTGCAGGAGCGGGCGCTTGCCCAGCTCTTCGGGCAGTTCACTGATGCGGTTGTCGGTGAGGATCAGCCAGCGCAACTGCGGCGGCAGGGCGGCGGCCGGGACCCGTTCGATGCGGTTGGCCTTGAAGCCGATCATGCTCAGTTGCGCGCAATGGCCGAGGCAGGCCGGTAGTTCACTGAACTGGTTGTCCGAGCAGAACAGGATGCGCAGGTGGGTGAGCCGGTGCAGGTCGTCGGGCAGGCTGCTCAGTGCATTGCCGCTGAGGTTGAGGATTTCCAGGGAGTCGGCCAGATCGAAGATCTCCCGGGGGAACTCGGTCAGCCCGCAGGACAGGTCCAGGCGCTTGATGCCGGCCAATTGGCCGGCCCGCAGTTGGGCAAGGGTATCCATGAACAGCGTCAGTACTCGAAAGAAGAAAAAGGCGGGCAGAATAAAGCAGTTCGGTGGTTTTGGCTGCCTGAGCGGCCATGGGATGAGTGCTATTGGGTTTCCAGCAACCTGAAGGTCAACGCGCCCGCTCCCTGTACGTAGTCGGCAATCAGGGTAAGGTCGGTCTTGCGGCCTTTGGACCACAGCTGGCAGGCCACTCTCATGACGGATGGCTCGGTGTCCAGCGGGTAAAGGTCCAGGGCGACCCGGCCGCTGCGGTCCGGCTGGAATGCCCGATCATAGGGCGCAAGGGCCAGGTCCACGGCCTGTTCTCCCGAGCTGTCCAGCTCTTCGAGGATTTCTGCATAAATCGCCGGGCTTACGCCAAATGCCGCCAATACCGTTGGCTGGGCATTTTCAATAGCGCGCAAGAGCGCCGCTGCCAGTCGATAAATCTCTTTGCGGTCAAATTCTTGCATCTTGCAGTGCTTCAGCTAACCGGCGAAATGCCGCGGGGTGCCTGGGGTTCCTGGCTTCAGCCAACATCGACTCCAGGCTGTGGTGCTCCAAGGTGTATTTTACCGATCCGGTGGCGGCTCTGCCCAGCGGGTTTTCCAGGTCGAAGTCGCTCTCCAGGGTTGCAAGCAAGTAGGCGCCCTGGCGGCTCCATTGGTTGAAACGCATGACGTGGCGGTCATCCAGAATCACCGCGCCTTCCTGCTTGTCATCCGAGAAATGGAAAGCCAACTGCGAAGGGGGCAGGTTTTGCTGGGCCGCAAGGCGTTTCCTGTACTTGAGCACGGACGTCAGGCGGGCCCCAGGGGCCAGGCTGAAGCCACTGCCGACCCGTTGCCGGTCAAGGAAGTAGCACTTGAACAGCACCTCCAGGGTTCGCTGGTGGTAGCGCGTCGTGCAGCTTTTTTCATACTGGTGAAAGTCCTGGGGCTCGCCGACCCGCTCATAGCCTTTGGCCGCCAGTTCGGCTGCCGAGAAACTCTCCAGGCCAAATAGCCGGGAGTGCTTGAGGGTTGAATCTTGCAGGTGCAGGCACACCAGCTCGCAAAAGCTGATCGAACTCATGTGGCTACTCGCTCAAGCGGGTGCTCGGGGCCGATTTCCTGTAACTGCCCGAGGCGGCTGCGGGTGCGGGCCAGGTCGATGGCGTGGCCGCCGAGGCACTCGTGCAGCGGGCGCTGGCCGATCAGCAGCAGGCGCTTGTCCTGATCGTAGAGCACGTCGATCAGGTTGATGAAGCGTTGTTGGGCGGCAATCGAGCACTCTCCCAGCTCCGGCAGTTCGTCGATGATCCAGGTGTCGAAGCGGCGACTCAGTTCCAGGTAGTCCATGACCGCCGTGGGCTGTTCGCACACATCGCTGAATTCGAAACGAATGCTGCGCTGCTGAATCTGCCGCACGGTCAACTGTCGGGCGCCCACTGTCAGTTGCGCCGCCGCGGCATGGCGCTCGGGCAGTTCCAGGGCGTGGCGCTGGGCCTGGGTACCGGGCCACACATAGTGACCCTGGGTGAAGAGCTGCTGATCGTGGGTGCGGGCCTGGCTCCGGTAGTCGTGGGGGCCTCCCACCTCCATCACCTGCATGCGCCCGTTGATCAGTTCGATCACCGGCTTGAAGCGGGCGTGGTACAGCGGGTTGGGCAGCAGGCCCTCGGGGGCGTAGTTGGAGGTCAACAACAGCGTGATGCCGCGTTTGAACAGGGCCTTGAACAGTCGGGTGATCAGCATCGCATCGCCAATGTCATGGACATGGAACTCATCGAAGCACAGCACCCGGCACTGGTTGAGCAGTTCATCCAGGGTGGCTTCCAGGGCGTCGGCTTGCTGCTGATGGCGGAACATGCCCTGGTGCAACTGGGCGAAGAAGTCGTGGAAGTGCAGGCGCTGTTTTTCGGCGATGGGCAAGGCGCGGAAGAAACCGTCCAGCAACCAGCTCTTGCCCCGGCCGACGGCGCCGTGCAGGTACAGGCTCTGGGCCTTGCCGGGGGATTGCGTCAGGTCATCGGCCTGCCGGGCCATGCAGTCGATCACCCGCAATTGGCTGTGGCTGAGGGTGTATCCCAGCTCCAGGGCCTTGTGGCGAAAGTAGTCATGGATCACGCCGGCGCCGCTGTTCGGGCGGCGCAAGGCTCGGGCGAACAGGCGTCGCCAGGATGATCGAGTCTGTGCAGGTGTTGGCGGTAAAGCGGCCAATGGTGGTTACCCCGATGATTCCAGGCCGCCTACCTTAAAAGCGGCGCGACAATTTAACCAATAGAAAACCCAACGACCAGTGATCTCGAAAAAGCATGGCGGCGGCGATGGACGGTCATTCACAACGGGCAGGCCGATTAATACGCTAACTGGCGGTTTCGCCCGCGGTTGCTAACCTGATTTCAGCGAATGCTCCTCATAAGGATTGAGGCCTTGAATGGATATAAGGGTTTGGCAGTCATGAGCGCGTTGCTCAGTGCGACGGCAGGGGCTGCGGATTTGCAGGTGCAGGTCCGGGTCGATGTGCAGCGCGGCTGCCAGTTGGTGGGTCAGCAGCGGGAGGCAGGTATCGAGCAACTCGGTACTTTGGACTTCGGCAGTACCGCGCGCCTGAATGATCCGGCCGGGCCTTTGGCTGCGGCACTGGTCAGTGGTCGTCAGCCACGCCTGGAGTGCAATCCCGATACCCCTTATCAGATGCGCATCGATGGCGGCCTGCACGGCGGTGTCGGCGAAGTGCGCTATCTGGCCAGCAACAACTCGTTGGGCAAGCCTATTCCCTATCGCCTCTACCAGGACCCGGCCCGGCGCATTGCGCTGCCAGTGAATGTTCCGGTCAGTGGCCGGGTGCCGAACTCCGGCACCGTGGATCTGCCCTTGTACGGACGTATTGAACCCCTGGCCGAGATTCCCCGGGCCGGGGGCTATTCCGATGTATTGAAGGTGACCCTGACCTGGTGAGGTCGGGGCCATGACAGCTGCCACGGGGGACCCGGGCAGAGCAGGGACAGCCGCTCATGGTGAACGGCTCACGTAGGAGTCCTGATGGAACCGGGATGGGTGCAATGAAAGGCAGGACCTGGACGATCGTCGCTCTGGGCTCGCTGTGTCTGCTGGCGGAGGATGCCCAGGCAGCGATTAGCGGGCAGATCCAGGCGCGTCTGGTGATCACTGCCAGCTGTCAGGTGAGCAGTGGCGGCAGCGCGCCCTCCACCAGCCCGATCAGCGACCTGGGCATGCTCGACTTCGGGCAACAGGGCCCGACCTGGGTCAACCCGATCAAGGCCAGCCTCACCGACAGCGCCGAAGGCCAGCTGCAGGTGGCCTGCAATCCCTCGGTCACCGGCTTCACCGTGACCATCAATGGCGGCCTCAACGGCGACGGTACGACCCGACGCTTGAGCAACGGACGCCAGACCATTCCCTATCGATTGTTTGTCGATGCATCGGGTAGCGACAGCTACAGCATCGGCCAGCAGCGCAATTTCGCAGTGAGCAGCGCCAGGCGGATTCCCATTCCGGTGTTCGGCTCTGTGGTCGCGAATACCCGCGCGGTTCCGGCAGGGGTCTACACCGACACCCTGACCATCACGCTGGATTGGTAAATCACGAGAGGACGCACATCATGCACGCGCTTGTATCCAGGATTGGCTGGCCCTTGTTGGGACTGGTCATGGTTTCCACGGCCAACGCTGCCACTACGGTCACCGGTCAGATCAGCTCGACCCTGATTCTCACCAGCAGTTGTCAGGTCAACGGGGTGGGCGGCAGCACCGGCCTGAACTTCGGCGCCTTGAACTTCGGCACCACCAACAGCCTGTTCACCACCGCCACTGGCCAGGTGCTGGGGGGCGGAGGCGGCGCGCTGTCGATCCTCTGCTCCTCGGGCACCACGCCCTCGCTGACCATTCAGGGCGGCGCCAATGACGGCAAGTCCACCGGCGGCACTCGGGCGCTGTTCGACGGGGTGGCCAACTATGTGCCCTACGACTTGTACACCGACTCCGGCCACTCGCAAATTGTGGCGATCAACGGGGTGATCAACCTGGCGCCGAGCACCGGCGTTGCACAGACGGTGAACCTCTATGGCCAGGCGGTGGGCAAGGCAGGGCTACCGGCCGGTACCTACACCGATACGGTGTCGGTGCAGCTGACCTTCTGATGTCATGGCCAGCCAAGGTTTTGCGCTGTTCGCCCTGATCTGCGCCAGTGCCTGGCCGGCGTGGATCGCGGCGGCCACCAGCCAGAGCTTCCAGGTCAGCGCCACCATCACCGCCGGGTGCCTGGTGGTGGGCGGTGTCAGCAACTACGGCAGCCTGGCGTTCGGCAGCCAGTCGGCGCTGTCCACCAGCACCGTGAAAGTGGCGTTGACCGGGGGCGTGCAATTGCAGTGCACGCCGGGGGTGGCCCTGAACATGACCGTGGACGGAGGCCAGTACAACAGCAGCGGGCGACATATGCAGCTCAATAGCGGCAGTGCCCGGGTGGCCTATCAGTTGTTTCGCGATGCGGCATACAGCCAGAGCCTGGGCATAGGCCAGAGCGTGGCCGTGGCTTACAGCGATGCCAATAACATCAGCCTGCCGATCTACGGGCAGGTGCAGTTGCCGGGCAATCAGCCTGGGGGGACGTACAGCGATGTGCTGCAAGTGCAGCTGTCGTGGTGATGGGGCGAGTCGACAACCAGTCGGCAGGCGGACAAGGAGTAGCAGTATGCATTTACCTTTGCGAGGCATGCGGGGGATTGGATATCTGATGGTGCTGGGGCTGTTGTCGGTTGCACCCAGGGTCCAGGCCGCCAGTTCGGTGCTGATCTGGCCAATCGACCCGGTTCTGGAGGCGGATCAGCAAGCCAGCGCACTGTGGTTGGAAAACCGCGGCACGGAAACCGCCAACCTGCAGATCCGGGTGTTCGCCTGGAGCCAGAGCGGTTTTGCCGACCAGTACCAGAACCAGCGCGACGTTATCGGCAGCCCGCCGGTGGCGAAGATCGAACCCGGTCAGAAGCAACTGGTGCGTCTGACCCGAACCCGTGAGGTGCCGCCGGGGCAGGAGCTGGCGTACCGGATCATCATCGACGAGATTCCTTCGGCCAAGCCCATCACCCCGGAAGAGGGGGCCAAGAGCGCGGCGGCGATTCGCTTCCAGATGCGTTACTCGGTGCCGTTGTTCGCCTATGGCGCCGGGCTCTGGAGCAAGGAAGACACTTCCCGCCCTCGCGATCCTAAGGGCGCCGGGGTGCCGGACCTCAGCTGGCGCAAAGTGGCGGTGGACGGCAAGACGTTTTTCGAGCTGCGTAACCAGGGGGCGGTGCATGCGCGCTTGACCGATGTGGCGTTCAAGCAGGGTGGGCAGACTCGGCCGCTGGCGCCGGGCTTGCTCGGTTACGTGCTGCCCGGGGCGGTCATGCGCTGGCCGGTGACGGACCCCCTGACGATGGATTCGACCCTGCAACTGCGGGTCAATGGGGCGCCGCAGGTGCAGAGTCTGGCGCCTGCGCACTGATCCAGAGGCGTCAGGCAGGCGCCTGCCAGGTGGCGGTCGGGAAGAGGTACGGACGGATGTGAGCGCGGTGGCGCATCCGCCTTGGGATGGAGATGTCCATAGATGGACTTGAACCCGCCATGAGCCAGGACGCGGCTCGTCGTTTGCGCTGCTGGAAAGGGCTGATGGCCGGCCTGTGCGGTTTGCTGTTGGCCCCTCTCTCCCAGGCTGGCGAGCTGCCGCCACCGCCCAGCAGCCTGGAGTCGCTGGCCGATGCACAGTTGTTTCTGGAGCTGGTGATCAATCAGATGAACACAGGGAAGGTGGTGGCGGTGGAGCAGCGTGCCGGACGATTGTTCATGCCGGTGCAGGCGCTGCGGGAAACCGGCATCAAGTTGCCGGAGGGGCTGGGCAGCGAAGTCGATCTGGACAGCCTGCCGGGCCTGCACAGCGATTACGACAGTCAGGGCCAGCGCCTGCTGATTGATGTACCGCCGGACTGGCTGCCGGAGCAGTTCATCGGCAGTCGCCAGGCCTATCCGCGGACGCCGGCCCTGAGCAGTTTTGGCGCGCTGCTCAACTACGATCTGTACCTCAATGACACCGACGACGGCGGCACCTACCTGGCGGCCTGGAATGAAGTGCGGCTGTTTGACACCTGGGGCACTTTGTCCAATACCGGGCAGTACCGGCGGACCTTGTCCGGCGTTGCCAGCGGCTCGTTGAACAATGGGTATCGGCGCTATGACACCACTTGGCGTTTTTCCGATGAAGAACGCCTGCTGACCTATGAGGCGGGTGACGTGGTGAGCAGCGCCTTGCCCTGGAGCAGTTCGGTGCGTCTGGGTGGGGTCCAGCTGTCTCGGGATTTTGCCGTGCGTCCGGATCTGGTGACCTATCCCTTGCCGCAGTTTGCCGGTGAAGCGGCGGTGCCCTCGTCCCTGGACCTGTTCATCAATGGCTACAAGTCCAGCAGCAGCGAGTTGCAGCCGGGGCCCTACACCCTGACCAACATTCCCTTTATCAACGGGGCCGGGGAGGCGGTGGTGGTGACCACGGACGCCCTGGGGCGACAAGTGTCGACCACGGTGCCGTTCTACGTCACCAGCAGCCTGCTGCAGAAGGGCCTGACGGACTTCTCGGTGGCCGCGGGGAACCTGCGCCGGGACTACACCCTGCGTGATTTTGGCTATGGCCCGGGTGTCACCTCCGGTAGCCTGCGCCATGGCCTGAGCGACAGCCTGACCCTGGAAGCGCATGCCGAAGCCTCGGACTCCCTGACACTGGGCGGGGTGGGCGGCAATATGCGCCTGGGCAACTTTGGCGTGCTCAACACGGCGCTCAGCCAGAGCCGTTTCGACGGCAGCGGCGGCCAGCAGTTCAGCTTTGGCTACCAGTACAACAACCAGCGCTTCAGCCTGGCGTACCAACGGATGCAACGTCGTGACCAGTATGCCGACCTGACGGTGGTCGACAGCCCTTACATCAGCCTCAGCCAGCGCAGCGAGCAACTGACCCTGAGCCTCAACCTGGACCGCTACGGTAGCCTGGGAGCCGGCTATTTCGATGTGCGTGCCGCCGACTCGAGCCGCACCCGGTTGTTGAACCTGACCTGGAGCAAGCCGTTGTGGCACAACAGCAGCTTCTACCTGTCGGCCAACCGGGAGATCGGCGACAGCCAGTGGGCGATGCAGGCGCAGCTGGTGATTCCCTTCGACTTGCACGGCAGCCTGAGCCTGAGCAACGAACGCAGCAAGACGGGGGAAAACCGCCAGCGGGTCAATTTCAGTCGCTCGGTGCCCCTGGAGGGCGGGGTTGGCTACAACCTGGGTTATGCCACGGGCAGCGGCGCCGACTATCGTCAGGCGGATGTCACCTGGCGCCTGCAGTCGGTGCGCCTGCAGGCCGGGGTCTATGGCTCCCGCGATGCCGAGACCCGCTGGGCCGATGCCAGTGGCTCGCTGGTGTGGATGGACCGTCAGGTGTTCGCCGCCAACCAGATTGACGATGCCTTCGTGGTGGTCAGCACCGATGGCTATCAGGACATTCCGGTGCGCTATGAAAACCAGTTGGTGGGGCAGACCGACAAGAACGGACACTTGCTGGTGCCGTGGAGCAGTGCCTATTACCGGGGCAAGTACGAGATCGATCCGTTGAACCTGCCGGCCAACGTCCAGACCCCGAATGTGGAGCAGCGAGTGGCGGTGCGTCGCGGCAGTGGCTATTTGCTGGAGTTCCCACTGACCCGGATCGTCGCCGCCAGCGTGGTGCTGGTGGACGCCCAGCAACGGGAACTGCCCCTGGGCAGCACCGTGACCCATCAGCAGAGTGGGGCTCGGGCGGTGGTCGGCTGGGATGGGCTGGTGTATCTGGAGAACCTTTCGCAACACAACAGCCTGCACGTCAGCCTGGCCGATGGCCAGAGCTGCCGTGCGCAGTTCGACATGGATCTGCAACAGCAGCAGGTGCCGTTGATCGGCCCGCTGGTCTGCCAGTAGTCGTGGCGTCACGAGGCAAGGGAGTGCTGAGGGTGGACAGCTTCAAGGGATGGCGACAGGCAATAGTGGGGTTGCTGGCGAGTCTGCTGGCGCTGCAGGCTCAGGCGCTGTGCAACGCCGTCAGCACCGCACCGGCGGGGTTCGGCACCGTCAGCTCGATCCTGGTGCGTACCACTTCGCAGCCGGCTTCCACCACCAATGCGGGCCTGAGTTGCACCGGCTCGCTGTTGAGCCTGCTGGCCAGCAACGACCACTTCTACGCCACCATCACTTCCAGCACCAGCGGCATGGTTGGCCCCACGGGCGATGTCATCGGCTACACCCTGTACGCCAACAACAGCACCAGCTATCCGATCACTCGGGGGGTGCAGTTCGACTTCGCCCGCAACTCGATCATCGATGTCCTGGGATTGCTGGGCAGTTCCACCGTGGCCAAGACCGTGCCTATCTACATGGGGACCATCACCGGCAGCAACGTAGCGGCAGGGGTCTACACCGAGAACCTGAGCATCTTCTGGAGCTGGAATTATTGCGCCGGGATCGGCGCCCTGGGGATCTGCCTGGGACGGGACATCGGCAGCGGCACTCAGGCCCTCACGGTGAACATGACGGTGTCCAACGATTGCGTGATCACCGCGCCGAACATCAGTTTCGGCAGCGCGCCGGTGGTCAGCGCATTCGCCACGGTCACCGGGCAGACCATCAACCTGTCCTGCACCAAGGGCAGCGCCTATACCGTGGGCTTGAGCGACGGCCAGCACCCCGTGAGCGCAGGAGGGCGACGGCAGATGATATCCGGCAGCAACTACCTGGCCTACGACATCTTCAAAAGTGCCGGCAACACCCGTTGGGGCAGCGTCGGCAGTGCCCGGCGCTCCAGCACCGATGCCGAAGTGAACCCGGGCAATGGCCTGGGTACCGGCAGCCAGATCTTCAACTACAACGCCAGGATCTACACCGACCAGAACACGCCGCCAGCGGGCACCTACATCGACAACGTGGTGCTGGACGTGGGGTTCTGAAGACCTACAGGGGAATTTCCGCCGGGCCGACCATGGCGTAGTTGTAGTTCCCGCCGGACCAGTACTGTGTCTGCAATGAGCCGTCACGGCGGCTGCCACGAGGCAGCAGGGTGTTCTGCGGTCCTGGCGGGCGGATGTAGAAGCTGACTTTGCGCCCCTCGCGATCCTGGTACAGGACCATTGCCGCAGGCCCTTGCTCGGTACTCAACAGGCGCCCGCTGACCGCTTTGAAGCCAGCGTCGTGCAGGTCCGGCAGTGGGCTGGCCTGGGTGAAGTAGCGATCCAGCCAGGCTTGCATGGCGTCGTTGTCCTGGACCTTGAAGTCCGCGGGCAGGATGCCTTGCTCGGCGAACAGGCGATACGCCTGGAGGGCATCGGTCATCGGCAGCACGGTGTTGCCGGCCAGGGTCAGTTCCCGGGCCTGCCAGCCGCTCAGACCGCCAACCCCGACCGCCACGAGCAGCGCCGCGGCACTGGCCAGGCGCCGCAAGCCCCGCTGCTTGTGGCGCGCACGGATCAGGGTCGGCTCCAGCGCCGGGTTGGTCGCTTGCAGCAGGGCTCCACCCAGGGCGGCCCGCAGGTGCTGGGCATCCTGCTGCCAGGCCTGGACCTGGGCCGCCGTTTGCGGATGGTTGGCCAGGTAGCTGTCCAGCACCCGGCGGTCCGCTTCGCTGAGTTGGTGATCGACGTAGGCGTGCAGGTCGCTGTCGCTGGGGGGCAGGCTGATCATTTGAGTATCCGTAGAGAGGGGCTGTTGATTTCGCCGTCGCTGAGTTGGCGCAGCGCCTGGCGGGCCCTGGACAGGCGAGACATCACGGTGCCGACGGGGACCTGGAGGATCTCTGCCACTTCCTTGTAGCTCAAGCCCTCCACCGAGACCCAGAGCAGCAGGGCGCGTTGCTCGGCGTTCAGGCGGTCGAAGGCTGCCAGGGTCGACTGGGCGACTACGGTGCGCTCCACCGAAGGCTGGGCGTCGTCACGTCCGGTAAAGAATTCGAGCATGCGTGCGTAGCGCCGGGAGCGTCGGTGGGCATCGAGAAACTGCCGGTAGAGGATGGCAAACAGCCAGGCTCGCAGATCGCCCTCGGGGCGTTTATGGGCCCGACTCGACAAGGCGCGCTCCAGGCAGGACTGCACCAGATCGTCGGCGCTGCTGGGCTGGCGTGTCAGGGACAGGGCAAAGCGCCTGAGGCGGGGGAGCAGCAGGCGTAGCTGTTCGTCGAAATCGTTCATGAAGTCCTGCAGGTGCTGGGCCAGTCACTAGGCTTGGGACTAGGAAGACGCGCCGTGCTGCAGGTTATTCCAGTCGCGGAAAAATAAATATCGGCGTCTGGAATAACCGGTACCGGGCTACGTCTGACTGATCCTGGTCCTTGTGGCCCCGCGTACTGGAGATGTCCATGGTTGCCCCATCCTCGCCACCCGATCGTCCGCCCTTGAGTGCTGTCAGCCTGACCTTGCGCCTGGGGGCCATTGCCTGGGTAGTGGCCGCCGCTGCTGCGGCGCTGGCCTACGTGCACGGCAATTTCGACCCGCAACGCCTGACTCCCAAGGCCCTGGTGGATGTGCTGGAGACCAATAACGGCGTGCATCCGGGCTTTCGCCGTAACCACGCCAAGGGCGTGTGTGTCACCGGTTACTTCCAGAGCAGTGGCGAGGCCCGGGCCTACTCCACGGCGCAGGTGTTCAGCGAGGCGCAAACGCCGGTGGTGGGGCGTTTTGCCCTGCCCAGCGGCAACCCCTATGCGCCGGACAGCAGCGTGCCGATCCGCAGCCTGGCGTTGCGTTTCCTCCAGGCCAACGGCCAGCAGTGGCGCACGGGAATGAACAGCATGCCGGTGTTTCCGGTGGGCACTCCCGAGGCGTTCTATCAACTGCAGCAGGCCAGTTCCCCCGATCCGTCCACGGGCAAGCCGGACCCGACCAAGGTGCCGGCGTTCTTTGCCGCCCACCCCGAGGCCGGGCCCTTCCTGCAATGGGTCAAGAGCGCCAAGCCTTCAACCAGCTACGCCAGTGAAAGCTACAACGGGATCAACGCGTTCTACCTGGTCAACGCCAGTGGCCAGCGCCAGGCGGTGCGTTGGGGCCTGGTGCCGCTAGTACAGGATGCCCAGGCCGTCGGCAGCGCCGCAGCGGGTGCCGACTACCTGGAGCAGGATCTGCTCCGGCGGCTGGCCGAAGGGCCTTTGCGCTGGCGCTTGCAGATCACCCTGGCGGCACCGGGAGATCCCACCAATGACGCCAGCAAGGCTTGGCCCGCAGAGCGTCCGGTGATCAATGCCGGGACCCTGGTGCTGCAAGGCACCCAGCCGCAGAGCAGTGGCCAGTGCCGGGACATCAATTACGACCCGCTGATCCTGCCCAATGGCATCCAGGCCTCCGATGATCCCTTGCTGGCCGCACGCTCTGCCGCCTACGCCAGTTCCTACCTGCGTCGCACCAGTGAAGTCAGTCAATTGCCCTCCGCCCAGGAACCGCGTCCATGAATAGCCAACCTCAACACTTCGCCCCGCTGGCGCGTCTGCTGCACTGGCTGATGGCGCTGATGATCATTGCCATGCTGTTTATCGGTGCCGGCATGGTGACCTCGGTGTCCGCCCGCCATGAGTGGCTGATCCACCTGCACAAGCCGCTGGGCATCGCCATTCTGCTGTTGGCGGCGGTGCGCCTGTTTGTGCGTTTTTCCACTCGGCAACCGCCGCTGCCGGCAGACTTGCCGGGCTGGCAGGTGCTGGCGGCCAAAGCCTCCCATGTGCTGCTCTATGCCCTGATGCTGGGCTTGCCGGTACTGGGCTGGGCCATGATTTCGGCGGCCGGGGACCCGGTGATGCTGAGCGGTTCGTTGCAGTTGCCGGCGATCCTGCCGGCCAATGCCCAGGTGTTCGCTCTCTTGCGCAAGGCCCATGGCTACCTGGCTTATCTGCTGTTCCTGACGGTGTTGCTGCATCTGGCGGCGGCACTGTTCCATGGCTGGGTCCGCCGAGACGGGGTATTGCAGAGCATGCTGCGGGGGCGTGGTTGAGTCCCCCTTAAGCGAGCCTGCTGTGTCGCTCAAGTGACACAGCGAGCCTCGGCCCGGGTTTTTACGGGGTTCAGGCTCCACAGCCAATAGACCAGTGCCAGGCTGTTGATAGCGGCTCCGAGCAGGCAGACCCCGCTCCAGCCGGCCCAGGCGTAGGTGGCGGTGGCGGCAATCGAGCCGCCGGCGCTGCCCAGGGAGTAGAACAGCATGTAACCGGCAGCCAAGCGGCTCTGGGCTTGCGGGCGCACGCTGTAGATCAGGCTCTGGCTGGTGACGTGAACGGCCTGCAGGCCCAGGTCGAAGGTGATCACCCCCAGTAACAGGGCCCACAAGGACGATTGGGTAAAGGCGATGGGCAGCCAGGACAGCAACATCAACGCCAGGGCCAGGCCGCTGGTCCACTGCGCCAGGCCGCGATCCGCCCAGTGCCCGGCTCGTGCTGCGCCCAGGGCGCCCGCGGCCCCGGCCAGGCCAAACAGACCGATTTCGGTGTGAGACAGCGACAGCGGCGGGGCGCTCAGAGGTAGCACCAATGGGGTCCACAAGACGGTGCCCGCGGCGAAGATCAACATGGCCAGCACTGCACGGTCGCGCAGCACTTTTTCTTCCCTGAACAGTTGCAGCAGCGAGCCGAGCAATTGCCCGTAGCGTTGCACTGCGGGTGGCTGTTCAACCCTCGGCAGCACTTTCCACAGGCTCAGGGCCACCAGCAGAGTCAAGCCGGCCGACAACAGATAGACCGAGCGCCAACCTGCCAGATCGGCCATGGTCCCGGCCACGGTGCGGGCCAACAGAATGCCCACCACGATGCCGCTGGTGACCATGCCTACCACCCGTCCACGCTGGGCTGTGGGCGTCAGATTCGCGGCATAGGCCACCAGAATCTGGGTCACCACTGCCAGCAGGCCGGTGCTGGCCATGCCCAACAGCAGCCAGGCGCTGCTGGGGGCCAGGGCCACCATTAGCAAGGCAAGCACTGAAAGCAGGGTCTGGGTGACGATCAGTCGCCGGCGGTTGAGCAGGTCGCCCAAGGGCACCAGCAACAGCAGCCCCAGGCCGTAGCCCACCTGGGTCAGGGTGATGACGATGCCCACCGTGGCCGGCGGCAGGTCGAAGGTCCGGGCCATGGCGTCCAGCAGCGGCTGGGCGTAGTAGACGTTGCCCACCGCCAGGCCACAGGCGATGGCGAACAGCAGCACCACCCGTGGTGAAAGAGTCGATGTGGCAGGAGGGGAAGGATCGTGTGACATGTCGGGCTCCGATTATGGTTTCGTTATGAAACCAGTTGTACGGTAAGGATCATGGTTTTATATTGCAACCACTTTCCTGTGACCCGAACGGAGAATGCCCAGCATGGTTAAACGCACCAGCCTGCAAGATGCCGAGTGCCCGGTGGCCCGTTCACTGGACGCTATAGGCGATTGGTGGTCGCTGCTGATTGTGCGGGATGCCTTCGACGGTATCCGTCGCTTTGGCGAGTTCCAGCGCAACCTCGGCATGGCCAAGAACATTCTTGCCACACGTTTGCGGACCTTGGTGGAGCATGGGGTATTTGAAGTGGTGCCGGCCTCTGATGGCAGTGCCTATCAGGAGTACGTGCTGACGCCAAAGGGCAAGGGGCTGTTTCCCCTGATCATCGGCTTGCGCCAATGGGGCGAGGCGTTTTTCTACGAAGAGGGTGAGGCGCATTCGCGCATGCTGGACCGGGAAACCGGGCAGCCGCTGCCTGCGTTGGAACTGCGTACGGCGGACGGGCGTTTGTTGGGCCCGGAGGATTGCCTGCGGGTACCGGCTTCGTGAGCAGGGGGACGACTGCGGGATCGGCTCCCGCAGTCGTTGCCTGGGCTCAGCGCAGGCTGTCCACCAGGTCGGCGAGGGTGCTCAGCACATCCTTGCCCAGTTGCATGGAGCGTTTTCCGGACCAGCCGGTTAGCGGATTGGGCGCGTCGTCGTGGTCCTTGAAGGGCATCTCCAGGGTCAATGCCAGGCAGTCGTACTTTTCCCCGACGGCGTTGCAGGCCAGGGTCATGTTGGCTTCTCCGGGGTTGTCCCGGGCGTAGCCATGGGTGGTCTGGAAGTCCCGGGTCTGGCGCTTCAAGTGGCTGCGGAAATGTTCTTCGAGTCCCGCCAGGCGTGGTGTGTAGCCCGGGTTGCCCTCGCAGCCGGCGGTGAACACGTGGGGAATCTCTTCATCGCCGTGCACATCAAGAAACAGGTCGACGCCGTACTTTTCCATCTGCTGCTGGACGAACAGCACTTCCGGGCTGAGCTCCTGGCTGGCGTTCTGCCAGGCGCGATTCAGGTCCTGGCCCTTGGCGTTGGTGCGCAGGTGGCCGTGGAACGCGCCGTCCGGGTTCATGTTGGGCACCAGGTACAGATCGGCCTTGGCCAGCAGCGAGTTGAGCTCTGGGTCATCGCGGTGCTGCAGGCGTTCGATCACGCCCTCCATGAACCATTCGGCCATGTGCTCGCCGGGATGCTGTTGGGCAATGATCCAGATCTTGCGCTGGCCTTCCTTGCCGTTGCCCTTGCGCAGGAGCTGGATGTCTCGGCCTTCGACGCTTTTGCCCACCGCCAGCAGTTCGGTGTCGGCCTTGCTCAGGGCCTGATCGATCAGCCAGTCGTGGCGCCCGCGGCTGTAGGGCTCGAAGTAGGCGAACCAGGCGTGAGTCTGGGTGGCTTCCAGATTGAAGCGCAGGGCGTCGCCTTCGAAGATCGTCGGCACGCGGAACCAGTTCACATGGTCATAGGAGGCGACGGCCTGGTAACCGGTCCAGGCTTTGTTGTAGGAGGACTGGCTGGCGTTGGTCAGGCGGAACCAATGTTCCTGGCCGACATGCAGGCCGCTGACCTTGAAGTGAAACCATTGGAAATGCGGACTCTGGGTATCCGGGCGGATGGCCAGCAGTGCCTGCAGCGGATTGCTGATGTCCAGCACGTTGATATTGCCGCTGTCGAAGTCGGCAGTAATTTGAAACGAAGTGTGATTGCCCACGGTCATGGTCGGTCCCTGTATAGGATTGTTATGACCGCTACTCTACACACTGAGGGGGGTAATAGAAGGGGGGGCGTCGTCCTTGACGCAGACGAAGCTTAGTGGCTATGCGATTGATTCTCAAGCGCTACTTTGTCTTTCCTGGCCTTTTACCACGGGTGTTCCCTTGCAAAAGGACATTCTTTTGCTATCATCGCCGCCATTATTTTTAGCAGCACCCACGTCTTCATTAGCCTGAAGCCAAGCCAGAAAACTGGCAAAAAAAAAGACCCGGCAAAAAGCCGGGTCAAAAACCGTGATTAGCCTGATGAGGAGATAATCCAAAGGTCCGACCTAAGGTCCTTTGGGCTATCGACTGATCTCGCGACCAGTTGCTTGCAATAATAATCATTATCATTTGCAAGTCAAATGTTTTTCCCCGCCCTTTGGAAAATATTTTTCCATTTCTCCTGTTTCCGCTGTTTATTCCTTGCCAGCGTCTCAGCTGGACTCAAAGCGCTGACTTTCCAGGGACTTGTCCACCAGGGCTTTGGCCAGGTCGATCATGTGCACCACGGAAAAAGCCAGGTCGCGATTGGCCCCCCGCAGATTGTCGGCCGCGTCATAGGCGGTGGCTGCTGCACAGCGCAGCAGATCGGATGCATGGATCATGGCTTCCTCGCTGCTGAGGTTGCGCCTGACCTCGAAGAACTTCTCTTCCTTGTCCGATGCGGTCAGCGCGGGCTTCAAGTAATAGTCCATCGCCCGTCGTGCTGCGTGGCTGCCCTTGAGTGAATTCAATGTGGTCTCTGTATCGAGCTCCGGCACGTCCTTGCTGCTTGCGTTCATAAAGTGTTCCGTCCTGTTTGAGAAAAGGAAAGAGGGGTATGAACTAGGTTAATACGTATTGTAATTGTGACGAGATTTCAAATACTACAAGTTGTGTGTTGAGGCGGGAAATACACAACGTATTGTTCAGTCCATGGACAAATGGATCGAGTTGGTCAAAGCCAACATGAAAGGCCGCAAGGTCACACAGGAAAAACTCGCCGAGCGTCTGGGCATGTCTCAGGGTGGTATCGGTCATTGGTTGAGCAAACGCCGTCAGCCAAAGATCGAAGACATGAACCGGGTGCTTGAAGAGATCGGCATGGGCTTTCTGGAAGTCGCCCTGGTGGTTCGCGAAAAGCCCATGCTGGGTGACGATGGCGAACCCCTGGTGAACGAGCCTTCACTGTTGCACAAGTACAATCCGTATTTCCGTTACCCGGTGAGCGATTGGCGGGTTGCAGGGGAAGTGCGTGAAGATGGTCAGTCAGCCTATGTGCCGGAGCGCTATGAGCTTTCCGATTATCAGGCTCAAGGCGCGGCGTTCTGGCTGGTGGTAGTGGGTGACGCAATGATCGCGCCCAGCGGCTTGAGCATCAGTCAGGACATGCTGATTCTGGTGGATCCGGCTATTACCGCCGAACCTGGAAAGTTGGTGGTCGTACAGTGTCCCGGTAATGCCGAGGCGATCTTTCGCAAGTGGGTGAAAGAGGGTAGTCAGCATTATCTGGTTCCCCTCAATCCCACCTATCCGAAGATGCTCTACAGCGATGAGTGCCGGGTTATTGGTGTAGTCGTACAAGCTACTGCGAAGTTTTAACTTGCTTGAAAGGCCCCTTCCTACAGCTAGGAAGGGGCTTTCTTATTAGTGGGTTTACTCCAACTCTACCAACGCACTGCCTTCACTAACCATTTCGCCTTCCTGGCAATACAGTGCCTTGATGACGCCTGCCTGGGGCGCACGGATGCTGTGTTCCATCTTCATCGCCTCCAGCACCACCAGTTGCGCACCGGCTTCGACGCTTTGCCCGGCGCTGACCAGCACCCGCACAATGCTGCCGTTCATGGGTGCAGTAAGCCCGCCTTGCTGGCTGTGACTGGCATCGGCTGCGGCAATCGGGTCGTACGCCGTGACGCTGTGCATCTCGCCCTGCCAGTGCAGGTAGAGGGTGTCGCCACGGCGGATGGCGCGATGTTCACGGCGCAGCCCCTGTTGCTCTACCCACAGGCGTTCACCTTGCAACTGGAAGGCCGGCGAGCGAGCGCCCAGGCTGATGGCCTGATCCTGTCCGGCACAGCTCAGGTGCAGGCTGGTCTGGGCCGGCAACGCGCTGCGCCAGCCATTGACTGCCGACCAGGGGGACTGCAGGTCGTCACTGCGCACCCGCTCTGGCTGGCTTTGTGTGAATGCCTGTGCAGCTGCCTGCCAGAAGTCCGCGCCGAGTTCGCTGGGCGCTGGCAGTAATTGCTCCTGATAGCGTGGGATAAATCCGGTATCCAGTTGCGCCTCGGCGAACGCCGGATGGGCAACGATGCGCCGCAGGAACGCCAGGTTGGTTTTCAGGCCACCGATGGCGAACTCGTCGAGCATGCTCAACAGGCGCAGACGAGCCTGCTCGCGGTTCTCGCCCCAGGCGATCAGCTTGCCCAGCATAGGATCGTAGAAGGGCGACACGCTATCACCTTCCTCGACCCCGCTGTCCACCCGACGGCCCGGGCCGGCGGCGGATTCGCGATACAACTCCAGGCGCCCGGTCGCGGGAAGGAAGTCGTTGCCCGGATCTTCGGCATACAAGCGCACTTCAATGGCGTGCCCCAGCAGCGGGACCTGTTCCTGGCTGATGGGCAGGGCTTCACCCTGGGCCACGCGTATTTGCCAGGCCACCAGATCGAGGCCGGTGATGGCTTCGGTAACCGGGTGTTCCACCTGCAGCCTTGTATTCATTTCCATGAAGAAGAATTCACCGCGAGCATCGAGGAGAAATTCCACGGTGCCGGCGCCGACGTAGCCGATGGCCTGGGCCGCGCGCACAGCGGCTTCGCCCATGGCCTTGCGCAACTCGGGGCTGAGGCCGGGAGCGGGGGCTTCCTCGACCACCTTCTGGTGACGCCGCTGGATCGAGCAGTCGCGCTCGTTGAGGTACAGGCAGTTGCCGTGCTGGTCGGCGAACACCTGGATCTCCACGTGACGGGGCTTGAGCAGGTATTTTTCCACCAGCATCCGCGAATCGCCAAAGGACGATTGGGCTTCACGCTGGGCCGAAGCCAGGGCTTCGGCCAACTGGCTGACCTCTTCGACCACTTTCATGCCCTTACCGCCGCCACCAGCGGTGGCTTTGAGCAGCACCGGGTAGCCGATGCGCTCGGCGGCACTGCGGAAGGTTTCCAGGTCCTGGGCTTCGCCGTGATAACCCGGCACCAGAGGAACGCCGGCGGTTTCCATCAGTGCCTTGGCCGCCGACTTGCTGCCCATGGCGTCAATGGCTGAGGCGGGCGGACCGAGAAAGATCAGGCCCGCCGCTTCGATGGCTCGGGCAAAACCGGCGTTTTCCGAGAGAAAGCCGTAACCGGGGTGGATGGCCTGGGCGCCGCTGGCCTTGGCCGCAGCGATCAGCTTGTCGATCTGCAAGTAGCTGTCGGCGGCCTTGCTACCCCCCAGGTCGACGCGGATATCTGCCTCGCGGCTGTGCCGGGCATTGCGGTCAGTGGCGCTGTGCACGGCCACGGTGGTCAGGCCCAAGGCCTTGGCGGTGCGCATCACGCGGCAAGCGATCTCGCCACGGTTGGCCACCAGCAAAGTGTCTAGAACAGGGGCGTTCATCAGCGGGACTCCTTGGTCGCGGTCTCGGACTGCCAACTGGGCGGGCGTTTTTCCAGGAAGGCCCGCAGGCCTTCCTGGCCTTCGGCGCTGACCCGAATCCGCGCGATAGCATTTTCGCAGTAGCGGCGCAGGGCCGTGGTGAGGGCGCCGTTGCCCACTTCTCGCAGCAGGTCCTTGCTGGCACGCATGGCCTGGGGGCTGTTGAGCAGCAGATTGTCGATCCATTGGGTCACTTGCTGTTCCAGCTCGGCAGCCGGGTAACTCTCCGCCAGCAAGCCGATTTCCCGTGCCCGTTGGCCACCAAAGCGTTCCGCGGTGAGGGCATAACGTCGGGCGGCGCGCTCGCCAATGGCCTGGACCACAAAGGGACTGATGACCGCCGGCGCCAGGCCGATGCGTACTTCCGACAAGCAGAACTGGGCGTCGTCGGTACCGATTGCCATGTCGCAGCAACTGATCAGGCCCAGGGCGCCACCGAATGCTGCACCTTGCACCACGGCCAGGGTCGGGATCTTCAGCTTGGCCAGGTTGTACATCAACTCCGCCAGTTCCCGGGCATCGTCGAGGTTGGTCTGGTAGTCGAGTTCGGCGGACTGCTGCATCCAGGCCAGGTCGGCGCCGGCGCTGAAATGCTTGCCGCGTCCGCGCAGCAGCAGGAAGCGCAGGCTCGGGTCGCCCTGCACCTGATCCAGGGCCAGGATCAGCTCGCGGATCATCTCGGCGTTGAAGGCGTTGTTCTTGGTTTCACGGCTGAGCCACAGGGTGGCGAAGCCACGAGGGTCATGCAGCAGTTCCAGGGTGTTGAAGTCGCTCATGTTCTTCTCGCGCAGGATTACATGCGGAACACGCCGAAGCGGCTCTGTTCGATGGGGGCATTGAGGGCCGCGGACAGGGCCAGGGCCAGGACGTCACGGGTCTGTGCCGGGTCGATGACGCCGTCGTCCCACAGCCGCGCACTGGAGTAGTAAGGGTGCCCCTGGTGCTCGTACTGATCGAGGATCGGCTGTTTGATCTCGGCTTCCTGGGCGGCGTCGAAAGGGTGTCCGCCGCGTTCCGCCTGCTCGCGCTTGACCTGTACCAGCACCCCGGCCGCCTGTTCGGCACCCATCACGCCAATCCGCGCGTTGGGCCACATCCACAGAAAGCGTGGATCGTAGGCGCGGCCGCACATGCCGTAGTTACCGGCGCCGAAGCTGCCGCCGATGATCACGGTAAATTTCGGCACCTTGGCGCAGGCCACCGCGGTGACCAGCTTGGCGCCGTGCTTGGCGATGCCGCCAGCCTCGTATTTCTGGCCCACCATGAAGCCGGTGATGTTCTGCAGGAACAGCAGGGGTATCCCACGCTGGCAGGCCAGTTCGATGAAGTGCGCGCCTTTTTGCGCGGCCTCGGCGAAGAGGATGCCGTTGTTGGCGAGGATGGCGATGGGGTAGCCATGCAGGTGGGCGAAGCCGCAGACCAGGGTGGTGCCGAACAGGGCCTTGAACTCATCGAACAACGAGCCGTCCACCAACCGGGCAATGACTTCGCGTACATCGAAGGGTTGCTTGGGATCGGCCGGCACCACGCCGTAAAGCTCTTCACGGGCATACAGCGGAGCGATCGGGGGGCGTTGCTGCAACTGGCCCTGTTTGTGCCAGTTGAGGTTGGCCACGCTGCGTCGGGCCAGGGCCAACGCATGTTCGTCGCTGTCGGCGTAGTGGTCGGCAACGCCGGAAATCTTGCAGTGCACGTCGGCACCGCCCAGCTCTTCAGCACTCACCACCTCGCCGGTAGCGGCTTTCACCAAGGGTGGGCCGGCGAGGAAGATGGTGGCCTGTTCACGGACCATGATGGCTTCGTCGGCCATGGCCGGCACGTAGGCGCCGCCGGCGGTGCAGGAACCCATGACCACGGCGATCTGCGGGATACCCTGAGCGCTCATGTTGGCCTGGTTGAAGAAGATCCGGCCGAAGTGCTCGCGGTCCGGGAATACTTCGTCCTGGCGGGGCAGGTTGGCGCCGCCGGAATCCACCAGGTAGATGCAGGGCAGGCGGTTCTGTTGGGCGATGGTCTGGGCCCGCAGGTGTTTTTTTACCGTCAGCGGGTAGTAGGAGCCGCCTTTCACCGTGGCGTCGTTGGCCACAATCATGCATTCGATGCCTTCTACCCGGCCGATGCCGGCAATCACGCCGGCGGCGGGCACGTCTTCGCCATAGACCTCGTAGGCGGCCAGGGGGCTGACTTCGAGAAATGGCGAGCCAGGGTCGAGCAGGCGGTTGATGCGTTCTCGAGGCAGCAGTTTGCCCCGGGACGTGTGGCGTTCCTGGGCCTTGGCGCCGCCGCCTTGCTGGATCTGGGCGAGCAGGGTGTGCAAGGCGTCGACCTGGGCCAGCATGCTGGCAGCGTTCTGCGCGAATTCGGGTGATTTAGGGTTGAGCTGAGACTTCAGAATCATCGGTGCTCCCAGCGCAGCTCGAAGCCATAAGCTTCAAGCTGCAAGAGTAAGTCGGTGTTACGGCAGTTGTGGCTTGCCGCTTGTAGCTCGCAA
The DNA here is from genome assembly GCF_058744285.1 of Pseudomonas sp. E1BtOHC1. Taxonomy (NCBI): domain Bacteria; kingdom Pseudomonadati; phylum Pseudomonadota; class Gammaproteobacteria; order Pseudomonadales; family Pseudomonadaceae; genus Pseudomonas; species Pseudomonas sp. E1BtOHC1. Next base: position 5,459,501 of record NZ_CP196023.1, on the reverse strand, counting down.
CTTGCGGCTGTTCTTACTTGGTTTCGTTGAACAGTTCGCGACCGATCAGCATGCGGCGGATCTCGCTGGTGCCGGCGCCGATTTCGTAGAGTTTGGCGTCACGCAGCAGGCGGCCCGCGGGGAATTCGTTGATGTAGCCGTTGCCTCCCAGAATCTGGATCGCATCCAGGGCCATCTGGGTCGCGCGCTCGGCGCTGTAGAGAATCACCCCGGCGGCGTCCTTGCGGGTGGTTTCGCCACGCTCACAGGCCTGGGCCACGGCATACAGGTAGGCGCGACTGGCGTTGAGCTGGGTGTACATGTCGGCGATCTTGCCCTGGATCAGCTGGAACTCGCCGATGCTTTGGCCGAACTGCTTGCGGTCGTGGATGTAGGGCACGACCAGGTCCATGCAGGCCTGCATGATCCCGGTCGGGCCGCCGGAGAGCACCACGCGCTCGTAGTCCAGGCCGCTCATCAGCACTCTGACTCCGCCGTTGAGCACGCCAAGGATGTTTTCTTCCGGGACTTCGACGTCATCAAAGAACAGCTCACAGGTGTTGGAGCCGCGCATGCCCAGCTTGTCGAACTTGTTGCTGCGGCTGAAGCCTTTCCAGTCACGCTCGACGATGAATGCGGTAATGCCGTGGGGGCCCTTTTCCAGGTCGGTCTTGGCGTAGATCACATAGGTGTTGGCGTCGGGGCCGTTGGTGATCCAGGTCTTGCTGCCGTTGAGTACGAAGTGGTCACCGCGCTTGTCGGCGCGCAGCTTCATCGACACCACATCGGAACCGGCATTGGGTTCGCTCATGGCCAGGGCGCCAATGTGTTCACCGCTGATCAGCTTGGGCAGGTATTTGCTCTTCTGTTCATGGTTGCCGTTGCGGTTGATCTGGTTCACGCAGAGGTTGGAATGGGCACCATAGGACAGGGCCACCGAGGCCGATCCGCGGCTGATCTCTTCCATGGCCACCACGTGGGCCAGGTAACCCAGCCCGGCGCCGCCGTATTCTTCCGCTACGGTAATGCCCAGGAGGCCCATGTCGCCGAACTTGCGCCACATGTCGGCGGGGAACAGGTTGTCGACATCGATCTGTGCCGCCCGAGGTGCCAGCTCCGCCCTGACGAAGGCCTGGACCTGTTGGCGCAGCATGTCGATGGTTTCACCGAGGGCGAAGTTCAGGGTCGGGTAACTCATGGCGGGGCACCTTCAAACTTGTTTTTATTGAGGGAATAGGCGGTAGAGAACGGGCTGTCGGGCTCTCACCTTTACGTTAACGTAAACCTGCGACCGAAGGCTGTCAATCGCCCTTTACGTAAACGTCAACTTGCGCCAGAGTAGCAGGGCTTTCGATTGGAGCCAGGCTCTTTCGCACCATCGGCCAGGCTCCTGAACACCCACTAATAAAGACAATAGGGGTCGTCATGGAACACTCGGGTTTCCAGCCGGATCGCAGTTACACCCGTGGTATGCAAGACAAGCCATTGCTGGCGCTGACCATCGGCCAGGCCTTCGACAACACCGTCGCTGCCTATCCCCAGGGTGAAGCCCTGGTGGTGCGTCATCAGCAGTTGCGCTACAGCTGGCAGCAACTGCGTGAGGCCGTCGACCTGCATGCCAGGGCGCTGCTGGCCCTGGGTCTCAAGACGGGTGATCGTCTGGGGATCTGGGCCCCCAACTGCGCCCAGTGGTGCATCGCCCAATTCGCCAGTGCCAAGATCGGCGCGATTCTGGTGAACATCAATCCGGCCTATCGCAGTTCCGAGCTGGAATATGTGCTCAAGCAATCCGGCTGTCAGTGGCTGATCTGTGCCGGGGCGTTCAAGACTTCCGACTATCACGGCATGCTGCAGGGGCTGATCCCCGAATTGGCGGAGCAATCCATCGGTCAACTGCATTGCGAGCGCCTGCCCGAGTTGCGTGGGGTGATCAGTCTGGATGCTCAGCCCCCATCCGGTTTTCTGCCCTGGTCGCAACTGACGGCCCTTGCCGCTGGAGCTACCGCCGAGCAATTGCAGGTGCGCCAGGACAGCCTGGATTTCGATCAGCCGGTGAATATCCAGTACACCTCCGGCACCACCGGTTTCCCCAAGGGCGCGACCCTGAGTCACTACAACATCCTCAATAACGGTTACATGGTGGGGGAGAGCCTGGGCCTCACCGCGGCAGATCGGCTGGTGATCCCGGTGCCGCTGTATCACTGCTTCGGCATGGTCATGGGCAACCTGGGCTGCATCACCCACGGCACCACCATGATCTACCCCAACGATGCCTTCGACCCGTTGCTGACGCTGAGCGCCGTGGCCGAGGAGCGGGCTAGCGGCTTGTATGGGGTACCCACCATGTTCATCGCCATGCTCGACCAGCCAAGGCGCGGCGAGTTTGATCTGTCGAGCCTGCGCACCGGGATCATGGCCGGTGCCACGTGTCCGATCGAGGTGATGCGCCGGGTCATCAGCGAGATGCACATGAGCGAGGTGCAGATCGCCTACGGGATGACGGAGACCAGTCCGGTATCGTTGCAGACCGGTCCTGCCGACGATCTGGAGTTGCGCGTCACCACAGTGGGTCGGACCCAGCCGCATCTGGAGAGCAAGATCATCGACGAGGCCGGCAATCTGGTGCCCCGGGGCACCATCGGTGAACTCTGCACCCGGGGTTACAGCGTCATGCTCGGTTACTGGAACAACCCCCAGGGCACCAGCGAATCCATCGATCAGGCCGGCTGGATGCACACCGGTGACCTGGCCACCATGAACGAGCAGGGGTACGTGTGCATCGCCGGGCGCAACAAGGACATGATCATCCGCGGTGGCGAGAATATTTACCCGCGGGAGCTGGAAGAGTTCTTCTTCACTCATCCAGCGGTGGCCGATGTGCAGGTGATCGGCATTCCCTGTGCCAGGTACGGCGAGGAGATTGTCGCCTGGATCAAGTTCCACCCTGGGCAATGCGCCAATGAACTGGAACTGCAAGCCTGGTGCAAGGAGCGCATCGCCCACTTCAAGACGCCGCGCTACTTCAAGTTCGTCGAGGAGTTTCCGATGACGGTGACCGGCAAGATCCAGAAATTCCGCATGCGCGAAATCAGCATTGAGGAGCTGCGCGAGCAGGTGGGCAGAGTGTGAGCATTGCTGGAGCGTGCATCGGGACGGGTGCACGCTTTATGGGCGAGAAGGGCAGGCCAAAGCCGAATCGCAGAAAGCACAAAGGGGAGCCGAAGCTCCCCTTTAATTTGTCGTTGCGTGCTCTTTTTTTATTATTGAGGGGCGGTCTATTGTTGTTTTTGGCAACCGTGGCCCTTTACTGCTGTTTTTGGCGATCCCCATCCGGGATCAAGAGCAAACGTATTTTTTTGAGCGCTGATCTAACGTGTCGCCAGAGCGATCCAACCAGTTCGGGAGCTACCTCAGGGTAGTTTTATTGTTCTCTGACCGGTTGCGGGTGGCTCTTGCAAGCCCTCCTGCACATTACATCCTCTCCAAAAAAATCTGTTAGCTGCGTCTCTGCCGTGTTGTTTTTGTTATGTCAGAGTCGTTACGTCTTATTCTTATTAGGTTTGCTGCTTTTTATTCTTGTTATGCCATAGAGATAGCAGAAGCCGTGCCAACTTTTTAAAATCCTTTAAATTCAACGACTTAATGTTTTTGTAGGACAATCTGTATCGCAAGAAAATCGACAAACTGTTTCCGTGTTACTCGTTCCCGCCGCCGTTTAGAGCGGCCGGTAACACCCGGCCGCACATTGGCTCACCCGGCGTTACGTGCCTTGGCCACACGAGAACCGCTGGGGCGTCCCAGTACCGTGCAGATCTGCCGGCCAGCGTCGATCAGGCGATCCATGTCGATACCGGTGTGAATGCCCAGGCCGTTGAGCAGGTACAGCACATCCTCGGTGGCGACGTTACCGCTGGCGCCCTTGGCATAGGGGCAGCCGCCGAGGCCGGCGATCGAACTGTCGAACACCGCGATGCCCTCCAGCAGGCTGGCGTAGACGTTGGCCAAGGCTTGGCCATAGGTGTCGTGGAAGTGGCCGGCGAGCTTCTCCCGTGGCACCTGGGCGCCCACCACTTCGAACATTCTGCGGGTGGCGCCGGCGGTGCCAGTGCCGATGGTGTCGCCCAGGGACACTTCGTAGCAGCCCATGGCGTACAGCTCACGGGCCACCAGGGCCACTTGCTCCGGGGCTACCTCACCTTCGTAAGGGCAGCCCAGCACACAGGACACATACCCGCGCACACTGACGCCGTTCTGTTTGGCGGCTTCCATGATCGGCACGAAGCGCTGCAGGCTTTCGCTGATGGAACAGTTGATGTTGCGTTGGGAGAAGGACTCCGATGCGGCGGCGAACACTGCGACTTCCTTGACCCCCGCTGCCAGCGCGTCCTCGAAGCCCCGCAGGTTCGGCGCCAGCGCGCCATAGACCACCCCCGGCTTGCACTGAATGCGGGCGAAGACCTCGGCCGAGCCGGCCATCTGCGGCACCCACTTGGGCGAGACGAAACTGCCGACTTCTATATAGCCCAGGCCTGCCGCCGTCAGGGCATCGACCAACTGCACCTTGTCTTCGACGCTGATGGGCTGGGCTTCGTTCTGCAGACCGTCGCGGGGGCCGACTTCGATCAGGCGTACATGGCTGGGGAGTGACATTCAGGTTCACCTTCTATGAGGGATGGCGGATGCCGGCGCGAGCGGCGCAGGTGTCCCAAGGATTATTGTGCGGTGCTTTTCTGGTTCTGGATGGTTTGTTCCAGTGCCTGGGTGCAGCGCTCTTCGGCGGTGTCCAGTTCCAGCTTCATCTGTTCAATGTCGAGCAACTGCTGTTCGAGCTGCTCGCGCCGCTCGCCGATTTTCGCCAGCATGCTGTGCAACTGCTTCAGGTTGCCGCTGCTGGGGTCGTAGAGCTCGATGAGTTCACGGCATTCGGCCAGGGAAAAGCCGATGCGCTTGCCCCGCAGGATCAGCTTCAGGCTGACCTTGTCCCGGGGAGAGTAGATGCGTTCCTGACCGCGACGCTCAGGGGCCAGCAGGCCCTGTTCTTCATAGAAGCGTATGGCCCGGGTGGTGATGTCGAGCTCGCGGGCGAGGTCGGAGATGCTGTAGGTCTGGCTGCTCATGGAGGCGCTCAAGGTGGGACTTGGCGCTAAGCTAAAGGCAGGTTTACGTATACGTCAAGCAATCCGAGTCGATCCCGTTCGCCGGCAAGCCGGCTCCTACAGAGAGGGCTTGCCGGCGAAGGGGTCAGGCTGTTTGCTGGTCGAGCTTCTTTTCGTAGGCGGTAACCTGTTGGCACAGCTCGATCATCTGCTCGCGCATCCAACGGTTGGCCGGGTCCTGGTCGGTGCTTTCGTGCCAATAGAGGTGGGTTTCCACCGGTGGCACATCATTGACTGGCAGATTGAAGGCATGCAGTTCATGGCGTCGGGCAAAACGTTCCGGCACCGTCATGACCATGTCGGTCTGTTGCAGGACTTGCGAGGCCATCAGGTAGTGCTGGGAGCGCAGGGCAATCTTGCGCTGGATGCCCATCTTGCCCAGCGCCAGGTCGACATGGCCCAGGCCGCTGCGGCGGCTGGAAATATGGATGTGGGTCAGGGACAGGTAGTCGTCCAGGGTAAACTTTTCCTTGCCCGCCAGGGGATGGCCCTTGCGCATGGCACACACGTAACGGTCTTCCATGAGCTTGACGTGGCGCACCTGGGGGTCGGTGTTGAGGGGGGCATCCACGGCAAAGTCCAGACGCCCGGCCGCCAGTTCCTTGGTGGTCTCCCGACGCTTGGAGAGGAAACTCTCGATGATCACCGCTGGCGCCAGGCGGCGCAGGCGCTGGAACAGTGGCGGCAGGATTACCGCCTCGGTCAGGTCGGTCATGCTGATGCGATAGGTCTTGACCGCTTGCAGGGGGTTGAAGATGCGGCTTTCCTGCACCGAAACCCGTAGCAGCGACAGCGCGTTGCGCACCGGGCCGATGATGTTTTGCGCCATGGGCGTGGGCACCATGCCCTGGGCGGTCCTGACGAACAGCGGATCGTTGAAGGTCTCGCGCAGACGCGCCAGCGCGTTGGACACGGCCGGTTGGGTGATGCCGACGATCTGCCCGGCGCGGGTCAGGTTGGCTTCGGTGTAGATCGCGTCGAAAACGATGAAGAGGTTGAGGTCGACCTTGCTCAGATTCATGGCGCTGCACTCTTATTGTTAGGGCCTGTGAGGGAGGCTCGGAAGCCTTTCGGATCAGCCGATCATATATCGGTGATGAATGTTAATACACGCCGAGAATAGGCTAGGTAAATTTTCGTAGCTGATCTAGCATCGATTTCAGTCCCCAAACACCCGTTCTTCACAAAGGTAGAACTGCCCATGGAATTCGCCTATTCCCCCAAGGTTCAGGAACTGCGTGAGCGCGTCACCGCGTTCATGGATGCCTATGTTTATCCGGCTGAAGCGGTGTTCGAGCGTCAGGTTGCCGAAGGCGATCGCTGGCAGCCGACCGCCATCATGGAAGAGCTGAAACTCAAGGCCAAGGCTGAAGGGCTGTGGAATTTGTTTCTGCCTGAGTCGGAACTGGGTGCCGGCCTGACCAATCTTGAATATGCGCCATTGGCGGAGATCATGGGCCGTTCGCTGCTGGGCCCCGAGCCGTTCAACTGCTCGGCGCCGGATACCGGCAACATGGAAGTACTGGTGCGTTATGCCAGCGAAGAACAGAAGCAGCGCTGGCTGGAGCCGCTGCTGCGGGGCGAGATCCGCTCCGCATTCGCCATGACCGAGCCGGATGTGGCTTCGTCCGACGCCACCAATATGGCGGCCCGCGCGGTACGCGATGGCGACCAGTGGGTCATCAACGGCAAGAAGTGGTGGACCTCGGGCGCCTGTGACCCGCGTTGCAAGATCCTGATCTTCATGGGCCTGAGCAACCCGGATGCGCCGCGTCACCAGCAGCACTCGATGATCCTGGTGCCGGTGGATACCCCAGGGGTGAAAATCGTTCGTCCACTGCCGGTGTTCGGCTACGACGATGCGCCTCATGGTCACGCCGAAGTGCTGTTCGACAACGTTCGAGTGCCTTATGAGAACGTGCTGCTGGGAGAGGGACGTGGTTTCGAGATTGCCCAGGGCCGTCTTGGCCCGGGCCGCATTCACCACTGCATGCGCTCCATTGGCATGGCCGAGCGAGCCCTGGAATTGATGTGCAAGCGCGCGGTGAATCGCACCGCGTTCGGCAAGCCGCTGGCTCGCCTGGGTGGCAACATCGACAAGATCGCCGACTCGCGGATGGAGATCGACATGGCTCGGCTGCTGACCCTCAAGGCGGCCTACATGATGGACACCGTGGGTAACAAGGTGGCCAAGAGCGAAATTGCCCAGATCAAGGTGGTGGCGCCGAACGTGGCCCTGCGGGTGATCGATCGGGCGATCCAGATTCACGGTGGGGCCGGGGTATCCAATGACTTCCCTCTGGCCTACATGTACGCTATGCAGCGCACCTTGCGCCTGGCGGACGGCCCGGATGAAGTGCACCGCGCGGCCATCGGCAAGTACGAAATCGGCAAGTATGTGCCGAAGGAAATGCTGCGCAGCGGCCATTGATGGTCATGCAGCCGGCCTGCCGGGCGACGCCTGTGGCAGGCCGATTGCTGTGTATTCAGTACACCCAGACTTCCACGCGCCGGTTTTTGATCCGGCCCTCGTCGGCGTTGTTGGCTGCCACTGGCAGTTCAGCGCCGAAACCGCGGATCTCGCGAAACACCACCCCGCTTTTTACCAGTTCCCTGCGCACGGTCATGGCCCGCAGCTTGGACAGTAGCGCAGCGCGTGCCGGGTCGCTCTTGGCATCACCGAATCCGGCCAGAGTGACTTGCCGGTTCATCTTGCCGTGTTGGCGCAGGTAATCCAGGACGCGATTCAGGTCCTGGCGTGCCTTGTTGTCCAGATTGGCGCTGCCTTCTTCAAAGCGAAAGTTCACCGTCAGGCGTTGGGCCTCTCGGCTCAACGCCTGATAGGCCTTGGGCATCTGCGCGCTGGGTGCCACCTTCATGGCCTGTACGGTCTGGGCGATAAAGCCGTTGGCGGCGACGATGGCCTGGCCCTTGGTGCTCTGAGCAAAACTGACCAGAGCGTCGGCCCAGGGGTTCTGCCCATTGGGCGGCAGGTACAGGTACAGGCGCCGCGACAGTGGGTAGTCTTCGGTGGCGATCAGGCTGTTGAGGGGCGGCATGGGCTGGGAGTCGCCGTCGATAATCGCCACGGCCTTGGCCTGGCGTACGTAGGGCAGGCCGATGAAACCGATGCCTTGAGGGTCTCGGCTCACCGCGTCGGACAGCTGCTCGCTGGACTCGAAACGCTTGGCGGCGGGGTTCAGTGTCTTGCCGCGACGGCTGAGTACCAGCTCCTTGAAGGTGTCGTAGGTGCCGGACTGGTCATCCCGGGCATACAGGTGGATCGGTCCGCCCGTGCTCCCCAGTTCTTCCCAGGTCTTGATCTCGCCGCTGAACAGGCGGGCCAGTTGTTCGGTGCTTAGCTGGCTCAGCGGGTTGTGTGGATGAAGGATGATTGCCAGTCCGTCGATGGCGATGACCTGTTCAGCGCCGGGACTTTTCAGGTCTCCCAGGTTTTCCAGCTCCACCAGTTCGCTGTCCCTGATCGGTCGGGAGGCGGCTGCAATATCGGCCTGGGCGTTTTTCAGCGCGGCAAAGCCGGTGCTCGAACCGTGGGCGGCGACATCGACTCTGACTGTCCGACCTTGGGCGCTCTGTCCCAGAACGCGTTTCTCATTGTCCTTGTCGCCGGCCTCGATCCTGACGTCGCGCAGACCCTGCTGTTCGAGCAAACCCTTGACCAGCGCCGGGCCAAGTTGGGCACCGATGGTGTTGGAGCCCTGGATGTGCAACACAGCGGTATTTTCAGGTGCCAGGGGCAAGGCGGCGAACACCGACCAAGGCAGGGCATAGCAAACGAAGCCGATCAGAAACAGGCTGATGGTCCGGCACCAGATATCTCGTTCGCTGACGGTGGAAGCGCGGGGCATGGCGGCACTGGCCTTCTATTGAGAAAGAGGAGAGTGCTGGTGAGATTAAGTCAGGGAGGTGACAGGGATGTGACGGGTGGCACTTTCTGACCACAAATGGCGAAAGTCCTACGTCGTAAATAGCTGTTTTCTCTAGATTTTTTGAGACTTGTCCTAGAGACCAGTCTTCGAAGGCTGCGTAGAGTGGGCAACTTTGTCTGGCGGGGATTGGGGCGACTGCCAACGCGTCATCCCCCCGCGGATGCCTCGGCAGTGTTGTGCTGCTATTTCGTAGTAAGCAAAGGAGTTACAAATGAGTGCCTGGTTCGAGCTGAAGCAGTATGGCAGTGGTGCATGCAGATTCTTGCTGAAGACAAAGGAGGCGCAGACCATGCTTCAAAGCGACCGATTCCCTTGCCGGGACAGTGCCGAGGCAGCTCTCGGCCTGTTCCGCGCACACTGCTCTTCTCCCGAGCGTTACGTCAAGAAAATTTCATCGGGCGGTAAACCTTTTTTCAAGCTCAAGTCTGGCAAGGAAGTGATTCTGGTCAGTCACTTGTACGATTCGGAAGCCACCCTTGAAAACGCGATCAGCGCCATTGCAGCAGCCGGCACCACTGAGCGGGTTGAAGTGGTCCATCTGTAAGCAGTAGAAAAAAGCCCATCTAGTGATGGGCTTTTTTGTACCTGTCGATCAGCTCAACTCGAGCCAGATTGGCGCATGGTCAGAAGGCTTTTCCATGCCCCGCAGCTCATAGTCGACACCAGCGTCCTTGACCCGGGGCAGCAGCCCTTGGGATGCCATGATCAGATCAATGCGCAGGCCGCGCTTGGGTTCGTCCTCGAAGCCGCGGCTGCGGTAGTCGAACCAGCTGAAGCGATCGTTCACCTCGGGGTTCAGGTGACGGAAGCTGTCCACCAGGCCCCAGTTCTTCAGGCGTGCCATCCACTCGCGCTCTTCCGGCAGGAAGCTGCACTTGCCGGTCTTGAGCCAGCGCTTGGCATTTTCGGCGCCGATGCCGATGTCGCAGTCTTGCGGGGAAATATTCACATCGCCCATGACCACCAGGGGCTGGTCGTTGCTGAAGCGGCTTTCCAGCAGGTGCTGCAGGTCGTTGTAGAAGCGTTCCTTGGCCGGGAACTTGGTGGGATGGTCGCGGCTTTCACCCTGGGGGAAGTAGCCGTTCATGATGGTCACCGGCGTGCCGTTGGCATCGGCGAAGGTGCCCCAGATAAAACGCCGCTGGGCGTCCTCGTCATCGCCTTCAAAGCCTTTATGCAGGGCCAGTGGCGCCTGGCGCGAGAGCAGGGCGACACCGTAATGGCCCTTCTGGCCGTGGTAATGCACGTGGTAGCCCAGGGCCTGGATGTCGGCGAGGGGAAACTGCTCGTCGGCGACCTTGGTTTCCTGCAGGCCGATCACGTCCGGCTGGTGTTTGTCGATCAGCGCCGCCAACTGATGGGGGCGGGCGCGCAGCCCGTTGATATTGAACGAGACGATCTTCATGGTCGGCGGTCCTGGCAAAACAGCGATGCTAGCTGACTACGCCCGGGTCGACCAGCATGGCAGCCCCGCGAATGCGCTGCTAATGTCCTTGAGCGTGGGAACGATCAGCGCCGCGCCAGGTTCGTAATAACAAGAGCGCGGCCATTCGAGCCGGGTCCAGGGGAGAGTGACCGACATGCCTGATACCTCCAACGCCATCGCCGATATCCATATGCTCGACAGCGGCTATTCCCGCGAAGCGCGGTCGCTGCTGTACCAGGCCTATCGCCATGAACCGACGTTCGGTTTCATTTTCGAATCCGAGCGCGCCGGTTATGAACAGCGGGTGCGGGCGACGGTGCGCGAGCTGGTAAAGCAACATTTTCTGCAAGACCTGCCGGCCATCGGCCTGCTCGTCAATGACCGCTTGATTGGCATTGCCCTGATCGCCCCGCCGCAACGCCGCCTGGGCATTACCGAAAGCTGGGCCTGGCGGCTGCGCATGGTCCTGAGCACGGGGTTCCGGTGTACGCGGCGGTATCTGGAGTACCACGAAGCGGTGCAGGCTTGCCTACCCGGCGATGCGGTTCATGTGCTGCCGCTGTTGGGGGTGCACCCGCAATTTCAGGGGCAGCATTTCGGCGAACAGTTACTGCAGGCGGTTCACAATTGGTGTGCAGTGGATGAACATTCCCAGGGCGTGGTCCTGGATACGGGCAATCCGCGCTATCTGGAGTTCTATAAACGTCAGGGTTATGAGGAGATCGGGGAGATCGCGGTAGGGCCGGTCCGTGAGCACGTTTTCTTTCATGCGAACCCGCAGCTCTTACAAAGAGCAACAGCCTGATATAGAACTTTCCTAGCACTTGAGCGCTCTATCGCCCCCCCAAGCTCGTGATAGCATCCGCGCCTATGAAGTTTTCAGGAAGATTTACCAGCGGCTTTTTGCTGTTGTTCACAAGCTGTGCGGCGCTGGCGCAGAGCGAATTGGATGTCAGGGTAAAGCCCGCCAACGACGAGCTGAAGGCCAATGTGGAGGGTTACATTGGCGGTGTCGGTGATCGCGATGAAGAAGCCCTGCTGCGGTTCAGCCGGGGCGCCGAGGAGCAGGCGAAGAAAGCCGCCCAGGCGTTGGGCTACTACCAGCCCCATATCGAAAGCGAAGTGCGTGGCGGCGAGAAACCCCGCCTGTTGTTGCGTATCGACCCCGGCGAGCCGGTGCATCTGCGCAATGTGACGATCCGGGTCGAAGGCCCGGCGGCTTCCCTCAAGTCCTTCCGCACCCCCGACAGTGACCAGCTCAAGCCTGGCGCTGTGCTCAATCATGGCCGTTATGAAGATGCCAAGCGCCTGATCCAGAACCAGGCCTCGCGCTATGGTTTTTTCAGCGGGCGTTTTACCCGCCAGCAATTGTCGGTAGATCCCCTGGCCGGGGTGGCGGACATCGAACTGGTTTATGAAAGCGGTCCGCGTTACGCACTGGGCAAGGTCAGTTTCACCGGGGACTCGTTGTTTGACGAAGACCTGTTGCGGCGCATGGTGCCCTTCAAGAACGGCGCCCCCTACGACTCCGAGTTGATTGCCGAACTCAATCAGGCGCTGCAGTCCAGTGGCTATTTCGAGGGTGTTCGGGTAGATGCGGCGCCCACTGCTGCCGAGCATGAGGTGATTCCGGTAGCGGTCCTGCTGGAAACCCGCAAGCCCCGGACCATGGGGCTTGGCCTGGGTTACTCCACCGACGTCGGCCCCCGGGTCAAGGCCAACTGGACCCGGCACTGGGTCAATCCCCAGGGCCACAGTTATGGCTGGGAGGCGGAAGTCTCGGCGCCGCGGCAGAACGTCGGTCTGTGGTACGACATTCCTCTGGACCCGCCCCTGACCGACAAGCTGCGCTTTGCCGGTGGTTATCAGAACGAAGAAATCTCCGGCACCGATACCCTGAGTAAGTTGCTCACAGTGGGCCCCGAGTGGCACAGCAAGCTGCCCAGCGGCTGGCAGCGCGTGGTCTCGCTGAAGTATCAGCGTGAGGAGTATCGCCTTGGGGACGACTCGGGCCTGAGTAATCTGCTGATGCCTGGCCTGACCTATTCCTACCTGCGCAGCGACAATCGCATCGATCCGCACAACGGTTATCGCATTCAATTCGATACCAAGCTGGCCAAGGAAGGCGTGGGTTCCGACACCAACCTGTTGTACGGAACGGTCCTGCTCAAAGGCCTGACCACAGCCTGGGACAATCATCGCTTTCTCGGTCGTGTGCAGTTTGGAGGCAGCGCCACCAACGGTTACAAATCCATTCCGCCGTCCTTGCGCTTCTTCGCCGGTGGCGACCAGAGCGTGCGTGGCTACGACTACCAGACCCTGTCCCCGAAGAACTCCGACGGCGATCGTATCGGGGGTCGTTACATGGTGGCGGGCAGTGTCGAGTATCAGTATTCCATCGCCGAGAAATGGCGGATCGCGACCTTTGTCGATCAGGGCAACTCGTTCAACAAACTAGAACTGCCGAACCTCAAGACCGGGGTCGGTGTAGGGCTGCGCTGGGTTTCGCCGGTAGGACCGATCCGGGTCGACCTGGCCCACGCAATGAATGATGACGGTGGTATTCGCTTGCACTTTTCCATGGGGCCAGAGCTTTGAAGCGCGCTTTGAAGATAACGCTGCTGGCGATTCTTGCGCTGGTGATCCTCACCCTCCTGGCCCTGACCACGGTTCTGGGGACTCAGGCCGGCAGCCGCTGGGCCCTGGGCCTGGTGCCGGGACTGACCTTGGACAATTTCCAGGGGCATCTGGGCGGCCAGTGGAGCACAGACCATCTGCTCTGGCAGCAGGACGGCAGCCGGGTTGAGCTCGAATCGGTGAAATTTGCCTGGTCTCCTGCCTGCCTGTTGCGCATGACCCTGTGCATCGAGCAGTTGGAGGCCGATCAGGTCAGCCTTCAGTTCGCTCCCGGCAACGATGCCGAAGAAAGCACGGGGCCCATCAGCCTGCCGGAACTGCGTCTGCCCGTGGCCATCGAGCTTGGACAGGTACGGGTTGGCCGTCTGTTGTTCAACGGCAGTGAAGAACTCAAGGGGCTGCAACTGGCGGCGCACTGGACCGCTCAGGGCTTGCAGATCGACTCGGTGCACCTGCAGCGCGATGACCTGAGCCTCGACCTGTCCGGCCTGTTGCAACCCAGTGGCGACTGGCCTCTGACGGCTCAGGGTACCCTCGGTTTGCCCGCTCCTGGCGGTGGCCCCTGGGCCCTGGCTATGAAGATCGAAGGCGATCTGCTCAAGACCTTGAAACTCAAGGTCGACAGCAGTGGTTATCTGCAAGGGCAGTTGAGCGGTGAGCTGCAACCCCTGGTGGAGAACCTGCCGGCGCAGGTGCGAATCATTGCCGATGGCTTCAAGGCCAGCGCCGACTTGCCGGATACCCTGCAACTGGACCAGTTGGAATTGACCGGCAAGGGGGACTTGAAAAACGGCTACCAGCTCAACGGCAAGGCCAGTCTGCCGGCGGAGCAAGGGCCGGTGGCTCTGCGGTTGCAAGGCAAGGTCGACGCCAAGGGCGCGCAGATCGCCACGCTGGACCTGCGGGCCAACGACAAGCAAAGCCTCAATCTCAGCGGTCAGCTTGATTGGAGCCAAGGCTTTTCGGCCGAGGCGAAGCTTGCCTGGCTGGATTTCCCCTGGCATCGCCTTTACCCATTGATCGAAGAACCGGCCGTGGCGTTGCGCAGCTTCAATGCAGAAGTGGCGTATCGGGATGGCAATTACCTGGGCAACTTCAAGGGTGATCTGGATGGCCCGGCAGGCGCCTTCAGCCTGAGCAGTCCATTCAGCGGCGACTTGAGCAAGATCTTCCTGCCGCAGTTTCAGCTCACGGCCGGACAAGGCAAGGCCCAGGGGCACCTGAACCTGCAATTTGCCGACGGTGTGGCCTGGGATACGGCCCTGGAGTTGTCGGCCATCAACCCGGCCTATTGGCTGGCCGAGTTGCCCGGCACCTTGGCCGGCCCTTTGCGCAGCCAGGGTGAAATGAAGAATGAACAGCTCAAGGTCACGGCCGACCTCGACCTCAAGGGGCGCCTGCGGGGGCAGCCAACCGTGCTGCTGGCCAAGGCCGACGGGGCAGGGGAGCAGTGGAACCTGAGTGCCCTGGATATCCGCCTGGGGGACAACCGCATCAACGGCTCCGGCAGCCTGCAGCAGAAAATCGCCGGCCAACTGGACATCAAGCTGCCGCGCCTGGGCCAGCTCTGGCCGCAGTTGCGCGGGCAACTCAATGGCCGGGTAGACCTGGCAGGCACGCTCAAGGCGCCACAGGGCAAGGTGGACCTCTCGGGGCAGCAACTGGCCTTTGCCGACAACCGTCTGCAAAGCCTCAAGCTGGAAGCCACTCTCGACAGCGCACAACAGGCTCAGGTGGAACTCAAGGGCAGTGGGATTCAGGCGGGAGACACCCAGCTTGGCACCCTGACCCTGGCCGGCCAGGGCGATATCAAGAAACAGAAACTGCAATTGGACCTGCAAGGCCCGCTGTTGAAACTGGCCCTGGGGCTGGACGGCGCGCTGGATCAGGGCAATTGGCGGGGACGCCTGGCCAGTGGCGATGTACAGACCGGCGGCCAGGACTGGAAACTGCAGAGCCCGGCGAAGCTGGAGCGGCTGGCCAATGGCACCCTCAACTTTGGCGCCCATTGCTGGACCAGCGGTGATGCCAGTCTGTGCGGCGAAGACCAGCGATTGATGCCTGATCCGAAGCTGCGTTATCACCTCAAGCGTTTCCCCATCGACAGCCTGGCTCAATGGCTGCCCAAGGACTTCGCCTGGAAGGGCATTCTCAATGCCGAGGTGCAGTTGGACCTGCCGGCCAGTGGTCCCAAAGGCCAGATCCTGCTGGATGCCAGTGGTGGCACCTTGCGGGTCAAGGACAAGGGGCAGTGGCTGGACTTCCCCTATCAGGCGTTGAAGCTCGACACCCGCCTCAACCCGCGACGCATCGATACTCAGCTGCAGTTCGACGGCGGCAAGCTGGGAGAACTGATGGTTCAGGCACAGATCAATCCGTTGCCCAAGAGCAAACCGTTGTCCGGGGAGTTCCGCCTCAGTGGTCTTGATCTGTCCGTGGCGCGGCCGTTTGTGCCCATGGTGGAGAAACTCAGCGGCAATCTGAACGGCAGTGGTCGCTTGTCTGGTGGGCTGCTAGCGCCCCAGGTCAACGGCAATCTGCAACTCAGTGGCGGTCAGGTCTCCGGTTCCGAGCTGCCCATCAGCCTTGAAGACTTGCAGTTGAGCGCGCAGATCATGGGCGAGAGCGTGCAACTCAACGGCGGCTGGAAAAGCGGCAAGGCCGGGCAGGGCAGCCTCAACGGCAATATCGCCTGGGGGCGTGCCCTGGCGGTGGACCTGAGCCTCAAGGGCACGCAGTTACCCGTCACTGTCGAGCCCTATGCGGCGCTGGAAATGGCTCCGGACCTGAAGATCTCACTGCAGGACGACAAACTGGCAATCGACGGCAAAGTGCTGATCCCCAAGGGGCAGATCACCGTACGTGAACTGCCGCCGTCGACGGTCAAGGTTTCCGATGACACGGTCATCGTCGGCCAGCAGACCGACGAGGGTAAGAAGCCTATGGCCATGGCGATGAACATCGATGTGGAAGTGGGCCAGGACAAGCTCAGCTTTGCCGGGTTCGGCCTCACCGCCAACCTGCAGGGGCATGTGCACATTGGCGACAACATGGATACCCGTGGCGAGCTGTGGCTCAACGACGGTCGTTACCGAGCCTATGGCCAGCGCCTGACGGTGCGTCGCGCACGGTTGCTGTTTGCCGGCCCCATCGACCAGCCGTACCTGGATATCGAAGCGGTGCGCCAGACCGACGACGTGATTGCCGGCATCCGCTTGAGTGGCAGCGCCGAGCAACCGGCGACGCAGATCTTCTCCGAGCCGGCCATGAGCCAGGAACAGGCCTTGTCCTATCTGGTGCTGGGGCGGCCGCTGAGCTCCACCGGTGAAGACAACAACATGCTGGCCCAGGCCGCCCTGGGCCTGGGGTTGATGGGCAGTTCCGAGCTTACCGGCGGCATTGCCAAGAACCTGGGCATCCAGGACTTCCAGCTCGATACCCAAGGCAGCGGCAACAGCACCAGCGTGGTGGCCAGCGGCAATATCTCCGAGAAGCTCAGCCTGCGTTATGGCGTCGGGGTCTTCGAACCTGCCAGCACCATTGCCTTGCGCTACAAACTGAGCAAGAAGGTCTACCTGGAAGCGGCCAGCGGTTTTGCCAGCTCCCTGGACATCTTCTACAAGCGCGACTTCTAAGGCTCGCCGTCAGAGGAGGGGCAGCCCCCCTTCTTGTCCACGCCACCTCTCTCCAACAGAACAAGGCACCCGCCGGTTTCGAACCGGCGGCGCTGCACCGTTTATCAAGCAAATAAAGAGCAAGCTAATTATTGCGTTGACATTGGCTGCCTAGGCAGTAACATCTCGACACACACTCTCTGCCTAGGCAGCTAATTGGTGGTCAGATGAAGCATTTCGAACCCGACGATTTTCACAATTGCCATCTCGGCCTGCTGCTGGGGCGTGCCGCCTTGCTCAAGGACCGGATCATTGACACCCATATGGAACCCCACGGCATCACCGCCGCGCAGTTCAAGGTGCTGATCATCATGGCCCAGTTCGGTGTCGATACGCCAGCCGAGTTGTGTCGCCACCTGTCCCTGGACAGCGGTTCCATGACCCGCATGCTCGATCGCCTGGAGCAGAAGGATTTTCTCGCTCGCAAGCGTTCGGAAGGTGATCGCCGCCAAGTGCAGCTGGTGCTGACCGAAGAGGGGCAGAAGCTCGCCGATCGGCTGCCCTACATCGGCGCCAATGCGATGAACGAGCTTGCCGGTGCCATCTCTCCCGAGGAGTTGCGCACCCTGGAACAGATTCTCAAGAAAATTTTGCTGGCAGCCGGTGATCCGATCACCGTCCTGCGCATTGGTGATAAATGAGCAGTAAATCCTTGCGTACTCGCCTCAGCCTGGTGCTGTTGGCCATGAGTCTGGCCGGTTGTGCCAATTACAGCGGCCTGGATACCTCCGGCGTAAGCCTTGAGGCAAAAAGCCTCGCAGCTGGCCAGTCTCTCAACGGCGTGACCTTGTCGCCGGCCGCCTGGCCGCAAAGCGACTGGTGGAAAAGCCTGGGCGATACCCAGCTTGACGGTCTGATCCAGGAAGCCCTGCGGGACAGCCCGGACATGCAGATCGCCAGTGCCCGTGCCCATCAGGCCAGTGCTGCGGCCTATGCCGCGGATGCCGAGCGGATGCCAACCCTGGATGCCAGCGCCGGTATCAGCCGATCGCGCCTGGCCCGTGACCAGGACCCGCTGGGGCAGGGCGGGGCCTATTCCACGGTGCGCAATGTTGGCGCCAGCTTCAATTACAACTTCGATCTCTGGGGCGGCCAGCGCGCGGCCTGGGAAGCGGCGCTGGGGCAGGCCCGAGCCGCTGAAGTCGATCGCCAGGCAGCAAGCCTGACCCTGGCCGCCGATGTGGCGCGTGCCTACAGCGACCTGGGGCGTGCGCATATCGTTTACGACCTGGCTAACGAGGACCTCAAGCGTACCCGGCAGATGCTCGACCTGAGCCGCCGTCGCCTGGACTCCGGGATCGACAGTCAGTACCAGTACCAGCAGACCGAAAGTCTGGAGGCCAGCTCCCAGGCCAGCCTGATCGACGCCGAGAAGCAATTGCAGAGCGCGAAGATCGCCCTGGCCGTGTTGCTGGGCAAAGGTCCGGATCGGGCCGATGACATCTCCCGGCCCAAGGTCCTGCAAGCCAGCGCCGTAGCCCTGCCTTCGACGCTGCCTGCTGAACTGCTGGGACGCCGGCCGGATCTGGTGGCGGCTCGCTGGCGAGTGGAAGCGGCGAGCAAGAACATCGATGCCAGCAAGACCCGTTTCTATCCCAACCTCAACCTCAGTGCGCGAGCGGGCACCGAGGCGTTGCTGGGCGATGCGCTGTTCGGTTCCGCCAGTCGCTTCTTCAGTATTGCGCCGACCGTTTCGCTGCCGATTTTCGACGGTGGGCGACTGCGGGCCGACCTGGACGCTCGGGATGCCGACTACGACCTGGCAGTCGCGCAATACAACAAGACCCTGGTGTCCGCCCTGGGGGATGTCAGCGACAGCATCTCTCAACTGCGGGATATCGGACGGCAGATCGTCGCCCAGCAGCACGCCACCGACATCGCTCAGGATTCCTACAACACCGTGGTCCAGCGTTTCGGTTCCGGGATCGGCAACTACCTGGACGTGCTGAGCATCGAGCAGCAATTGCTGCAGGCCCAGCGCCAGCTGGCCACGCTGAATGCTCAGCAGATCGACCTGTCGATTCAATTGATGCAGGCGTTGGGGGGCGGCTTCGGCGCCCAGAACCTGGCTTCGGCCAACCCAGCCCCAGCCCCTCAGACCAAATAATTCGAGGTATTTGTCATGGTCACTGCCGACACTCAAACAACCGAAAACACCCCGGACGCCAGCAACTCCCGCAAGCGCAAAGTCATGCTCCTGGGGCTGACGGCCATCGTCATCCTCGGCGGCCTGGGCGTGTTCGCCTGGCACGAACTCTATGGACGCTGGAATGAAAGCACCGACGATGCCTATGTCAACGGCAACGTCGTGGAGATCACCCCGCTGGTCACCGGCACCGTGGTCAGCATCGGCGCTGATGATGGCGACCTGGTGCATGAAGGCCAGGTGCTGATCAACTTCGACCCCAACGATGCCCAGGTCGGCCTGCAGAGTGCCGAGGCCAATCTGGCCCGCACCGTGCGCCAGGTACGCGGCTTGTACAGCAACGTCGATGGCATGCGGGCCCAGGTGGCGGCGCAGAAGGCCGAAGTGCAGAAAGCCCAGGACAACTTCAATCGCCGCAAGAACCTCGCGGCCAGTGGTGCGATCTCCCAGGAAGAACTGTCCCACGCTCGCGATGACCTGACCTCGGCGCAAAATGCCCTGGCCAATGCCCAGCAGCAGCTCAATACCACCAATGCTCTGGTAGACGACACCGTAGTCTCCAATCACCCGGATGTGCAGGCTTCCGCTGCGCAGTTGCGCCAGGCCTACCTGACCAACGCCCGTAGCACGCTGATCGCGCCGGTGACCGGTTATGTGGCCAAGCGCACCGTGCAACTGGGCCAGCGGGTCCAGCCGGGTACTGCACTGATGGCGGTGATTCCCCTGGACCAGCTGTGGATCGACGCCAACTTTAAGGAAACCCAGCTGCGGGACATGCGCATTGGCCAGCCGGTGGATATCGAGGCCGACATCTATGGCAGCGATGTGAAATACAGCGGCACCATTGATAGCCTCGGCGCCGGTACCGGTAGCGCCTTTGCCCTGTTGCCGGCGCAGAACGCTACCGGCAACTGGATCAAGATCGTGCAGCGCGTACCGGTGCGTATCCACGTCAACGCCGATGAGCTGGCCAAGCACCCACTGCGGGTCGGCCTGTCGACCCTGGTGAACGTCAACCTGCGAGATCAGAGCGGTCCGGTACTGGCCCAGCAACCACCGCAAAAGGCTTCTTTGAGCACCAACGTCTATGACCGTCAGTTGGGTGAGGCCGACGCCCTGATCGCCCGCCTGATCCACGACAACAGCGCGACCATCGGCAAGACTGCCCAGCGCTGATTCGCCAATCCGTCAACCCTGGTTTCGTCTAGAGGCCAGGGTGCCAGCCCAGTTCCAAAGGATTCGCGATGAGCAATAATGCGTCTTTCACGCCTCCCAGCCTGCTGCTGAGTACCATCGGGCTGTCCCTGGCGACCTTCATGCAGGTGCTCGATACCACCATCGCCAACGTGGCGTTGCCGACCATCTCCGGCAACCTCGGGGTGAGTTCGGAACAGGGCACCTGGGTCATTACCTCGTTCGCCGTGAGCAACGCCATTGCCTTGCCGCTGACCGGCTGGCTGAGCCGGCGTTTCGGTGAAGTGAAGCTGTTTATCTGGGCCACGCTGCTGTTCGTGGTGGCCTCGTTTCTCTGCGGCATTTCCACCTCCATGCCGGAATTGGTGGGCTTTCGGGTGCTGCAAGGGGTGGTAGCAGGTCCCCTGTATCCCATGACCCAAACCCTGCTGATTGCCGTCTACCCGCCCGCGAAGAGGGGCATGGCCCTGGCGCTGCTGGCCATGGTCACGGTGGTGGCGCCGATTGCCGGGCCGATACTCGGTGGCTGGATCACCGACAGCTACAGCTGGCCGTGGATCTTCTTTATCAACGTGCCGATCGGCCTGTTTGCCGCCTGGGTGGTGCAGCAGCAAATGAAAGCGCGGCCGGTGGTGACCAGTCGTCAGCCGATGGACTATATCGGCCTGCTGAGCCTGATTGTCGGGGTTGGTGCCTTGCAGATCGTCCTCGACAAGGGCAACGACCTGGACTGGTTCGAGTCCAACTTCATCATCGTCGGCACGCTGATCTCGGTGATTGCCCTGGCGGTGTTCGTGATCTGGGAAATGACCGATCGTCATCCGGTGGTCAACCTGCGGCTGTTCGCCCATCGCAACTTCCGCATCGGCACCATTGTGCTGGTGGGCGGCTACGCCGGGTTCTTCGGGATCAACCTGATCCTGCCGCAATGGTTGCAGACCCAGATGGGCTATACCGCCACCTGGGCCGGTCTGGCCGTGGCACCGATTGGCATCCTGCCGGTGCTGATGTCGCCCTTTGTCGGCAAGTACGCCCACAAGTTCGACCTGCGCCTACTGGCTGGCCTGGCATTCCTGGCCATTGGCCTGAGCTGCTTCATGCGTGCCGGTTTCACCAATGAGGTGGACTTCCAGCACATCGCCCTGGTGCAGTTGTTCATGGGGATTGGCGTGGCGCTGTTCTTCATGCCGACCCTGAGCATCCTGATGTCCGATCTGCCGCCGCACCAGATCGCCGACGGCGCTGGCCTGGCGACCTTTCTGCGGACCCTGGGAGGCAGCTTTGCCGCGTCGCTGACAACCTGGATCTGGATACGTCGGGCGGATCAGCACCATGCCTACATGAGCGAAAGCATGAGCACCTTCGATCCGGTCACCCGGGATGCACTGAACAACCTCGGCGGTGCCAGCACCAAGGCCTACGCGCAGTTGGATCAAGTGCTCACCAGCCAGGCGTACATGCTCTCGACGGTGGACTATTTCACCTTGCTGGGCTGGGTGTTCATGGGCCTGATTCTGCTGGTCTGGCTGGCCAAGCCGCCGTTCGCCGCCAAGGCCGGCCCGGCGTCGGCGGGGCATTGATGCCCAGCTACCTTGTAGGGGCTGGCTTGCCAGCGAAGGCGTCCCCAAGGCTAATGCAAGGCCCAGGGCCCTCTTCGTCGGCAAGCCGACTCCTACGGTTGAGGAATCGTTGTAGGAGCTGGCTTGCCAGCGAAAGACGCGAAATTCAAGACGAACCGGGTAGCGCCAACTGAGCCGGTACGAAATCGAATGCCGCCAACTGAAAGCCTTGCTCATCGACCTGCAACGCCCAACCTTGACGGTCCCAATCCCCCAGCACGATGCGTTTGGCGGCTTGCTCGCCAATCTGCAACTTGTGAATCGCCGGGCGGTGGGTATGGCCGTGTACCAGGGTGTGCACGCCATGTTCCTGCATCACCCGCGGCACTTCGTCCGGGGTCACATCGACGATGTCGTTGGCTTTCATGCGGGTCTGGGCACGGCTTTCATTGCGCAGCTTGCGTGCCAGTTTGCGCCGGGTGCGCAAGGGCAGGTGCCGCAGAATCCACAGGCTCAACGGGTTGCGCAGGTAACGGCGCATGCGCATGTAGGCTTCGTCGCGGGTGCACAGGCTGTCGCCGTGCATCAGCAATACCGGTTCACCATAGAAGTCGACGACGCTGGGGTCCTTGAGCAGGGTGGCGCCCGCCGCCTTGCAGAAGGCCTGGCCGAGCATGAAGTCGCGATTGCCGTGCATCAGGAAGATCTGCGTGCCGCTGTCGCTGAGCTCGCGCAGTGCCTGGCAAATGGAAAGCTGGTAGGGGGTCATGGCATCGTCGCCGATCCATACCTCGAAGAAGTCCCCGAGTATGTACAGCGCCTCGGCGGCGCGAGCGCGCCCACCGAGTAAATCCAGAAACGCCCGGGTAATGTCCGGGCGTTCCTCTTCCAGATGCAAATCTGAAATCAGCAGTATCACTCAACGATCTCGGCTTTCTCGATGATCACGTCTTCTGCGGGTACATCCTGGTGGCCGGATTTCATGGTGGTGGCCACGCCCTTGATCTTGTCGACCACTTCAGTGCCGGCGATCACTTTACCGAATACGGCATAGCCCCAGCCTTGAACGGTCTTGCCGCTGTGGTTGAGGAAGCTGTTGTCAGCGACGTTGATGAAGAACTGCGCGGAGGCCGAATGCGGCTCCATGGTACGGGCCATGGCGACGGTGTACTTGTCGTTGGAAAGGCCGTTGTCCGCTTCGTTCTGGATGCTTGGACGCTTGTCTTTCTTTTCTTTCATGCCAGGTTCGAAGCCGCCGCCCTGGATCATGAAGTTACCGATGACGCGGTGAAATACGGTGTTCTCGTAGTGACCGGCTTTCACGTATTCGACGAAGTTGGCCACGGTCAACGGGGCTTTCTCGGCGTTCAGTTCCAGCACGATCTCGCCGTGGTTGGTGGTCAGTTTGACTTGGGTCATGGTCGGTACTCTGTATAAGGAGAAGCGTTTTCAAGAAAATCCTGGGTGGCGGGGCACGCATGGGGTCCGCACCGATTTGGCCATCCTGCAGCCAAGGAGCGCAGTTTAGCGTGACCGCCACGAATTTCGAGGCTGTTTTTTCACTTGGGTGCCATTAATAGCCGCAGTTTTAAAGCTGCGCTCTGTCAGGCACTTGACAGCATCGGCTATGATATCCGTTTTGATTTATCAGGCCGCACCTGGCCGCGCACTTGTACGTTCAAGGATCCTATGAGCAAGCCCACTGTCGACCCTACCTCGAATTCCAAGACTGGACCGGCCGTACCGGTCAACTTCCTGCGCCCGATCATCCAGGCGGACCTGGACTCGGGTAAGCACACACAGATCGTGACCCGCTTCCCTCCGGAGCCCAACGGTTACCTGCACATCGGTCACGCCAAGTCGATCTGCGTGAACTTCGGTCTGGCCCAGGAGTTCGGGGGTGTCACCCACCTGCGCTTCGACGACACCAACCCGGCCAAGGAAGACCAGGAGTACATCGACGCCATCGAAAGCGACGTCAAGTGGCTGGGTTTCGAATGGTCCGGTGAAGTGCGCTATGCCTCGCAATATTTCGACCAGTTGCACGACTGGGCCGTGGAACTGATCAAGGCAGGCAAAGCCTACGTCTGCGACCTGACCCCCGAGCAGGCCAAGGAATACCGCGGCAGCCTCACCGAGCCGGGCAAGAACAGCCCGTTCCGCGAGCGTTCGGTAGAAGAGAACCTGGACTGGTTCGCCCGCATGCGTGCCGGCGAATTCCCGGACGGTGCACGGGTACTGCGGGCCAAGATCGACATGGCCTCGCCGAACATGAACCTGCGCGACCCGATCATGTACCGCATCCGCCACGCCCATCACCACCAGACCGGTGACAAGTGGTGCATCTACCCCAACTACGACTTCACCCACGGTCAGTCGGATGCCATCGAAGGCATCACCCACTCGATCTGCACCCTGGAGTTCGAAAGCCACCGTCCGCTGTACGAGTGGTTCCTCGAGCACCTGCCAGTACCGGCCAACCCGCGCCAGTACGAGTTCAGCCGCCTGAACCTGAACTACACCATCACCAGCAAACGCAAGCTCAAGCAACTGGTGGATGAGAAGCACGTGAATGGTTGGGACGACCCGCGCATGTCGACCCTGTCGGGCTTCCGCCGCCGCGGCTACACCCCGGCATCGATCCGCAATTTCTGCGAGATGGTTGGCACCAACCGCTCCGACGGCGTGGTCGACTACGGCATGCTGGAATTCAGCATCCGCCAGGACCTCGACGCGAATGCCCCGCGCGCCATGTGCGTGCTGCGTCCGTTGAAAGTCGTGATCACCAACTATCCGGAAGACCAGGTCGAGAACCTCGAACTGCCGCGTCATCCGCAGAAAGAAGAACTTGGCGTGCGCAAGCTGCCATTCGCCCGTGAAATCTACATCGACCGTGACGACTTCATGGAAGAGCCGCCAAAAGGCTACAAGCGCCTGGAGCCGAACGGCGAAGTGCGCCTGCGCGGCAGCTACGTGATCCGTGCCGACGAAGCGATCAAGGATGCTGAGGGCAATATCGTCGAGCTGCGTTGCTCCTACGATCCGGACACCCTGGGCAAGAACCCTGAAGGCCGCAAGGTCAAGGGCGTGGTCCACTGGGTGCCGGCTGCGGCTAGCGTCGAGTGCGAAGTGCGTCTGTACGATCGTCTGTTCCGCTCTCCGAACCCGGAGAAGGCCGAAGACAGCGCGAGTTTCCTGGACAACATCAACCCTGACTCCCTGCAAGTGCTCACTGGTTGTCGTGCTGAACCCTCGCTGGGCAACGCACAGCCGGAAGACCGTTTCCAGTTCGAGCGCGAAGGCTACTTCTGCGCGGATATCAAGGACTCGAAACCAGGTGCTCCGGTATTCAACCGTACCGTGACCCTGCGCGACTCCTGGGGTCAGTGATTCAGTCAAGGAACTAACGTGCTAACGATCTACAACACGCTCACCAAGAGCAAAGAAGTCTTCAAGCCTCTGGATGGCAACAAGGTGCGCATGTACGTGTGCGGCATGACCGTGTACGACTACTGCCACCTGGGCCATGGCCGCAGCATGGTGGCCTTCGACCTGATTACCCGCTGGCTGCGTTTCAGCGGGTATGACCTGACGTATGTGCGCAACATCACCGACATCGAAGACAAGATCATCAACCGGGCCAAGGAGAACGGTGAGCCGTTCAATGTCCTGACCGAACGCATGATCACGGCGATGCACGAGGATGAAGCACGCCTCAACATCCTCAAGCCGGACATGGAGCCGCGTGCCACGGATCATATTCCGGGCATGCTGAAGATGATCCAGACCCTGATCGACAAGGGTTACGCTTATGCCCCGGGCAATGGCGACGTGTACTACCGCGTCGGCAAATTCATGGGCTACGGCAAGCTGTCGCGCAAGAAGATCGAAGACCTGCGCATCGGCGCGCGGATCGAAGTCGACGAGTCGAAGCAGGACCCACTGGACTTCGTTCTGTGGAAAGGCACCAAGCCGGGCGAGCCAAGCTGGCCATCGCCTTGGGGTGACGGTCGTCCGGGCTGGCACATCGAATGCTCGGTGATGTCCACCTGCTGCCTGGGCGAGACCTTCGACATTCATGGCGGCGGCAGCGACCTGGAGTTCCCGCACCACGAGAACGAGATTGCCCAGAGCGAGGCCGCCACCGGCAAGCCCTACGCCAACGCCTGGATGCACTGCGGCATGATCCGCATCAATGGCGAGAAGATGTCCAAGTCCTTGAACAACTTCTTCACCATTCGCGATGTGCTCGACAAGTACCATCCGGAAGTGGTGCGTTACCTGCTGGTGGCCAGCCACTACCGCAGCGCCATCAACTATTCGGAAGACAACCTCAAGGACGCCAAGGGCGCACTGGAGCGTTTCTATCACGCGCTCAAGGGCCTGCCGAAAGTGGCGCCGGCCGGTGGCGAAGCCTTTGTCGAACGTTTCACCCAGGTGATGAACGACGACTTCGGTACTCCGGAAGCCTGTGCCGTACTGTTCGAGATGGTGCGCGAGATCAACCGCCTGCGTGAGAGCGATATCGATGCGGCGGCCGGTCTGGCGGCGCGCCTGAAAGAGCTGGCCAGCGTACTGGGTGTGCTGCAACTGGAAGCCGACGACTTCCTGCAAGCCGGTGCCGAAGGCCGGGTCGATGCGGCCGAAGTCGAGGCGCTGATCCAGGCTCGCCTGGCGGCCCGTGCCAACAAGGACTGGGCCGAGTCCGACCGGATCCGTGACCAGATCACCGCCATGGGCGTGATTCTGGAAGACGGCAAGGGCGGCACTAGCTGGCGCTTGGCTGACTAGGCCTAGGTTCGCAGCAACAAGAAACCCGCCTGGTGCGGGTTTTTTGTTGCCCATTGCAAAGCCCAGGCTTGCTCAGGCCAGCGAGGCCAGGCGCTCTACGGTATCCGGGTAGCGTTCCACTAGGCGTATCAGGGTTGTGGCCTGGGCATTGGGGGTGGCGCGGCCCTGTTCCCAGTTTTCCAGGGTGCGGGTGTTGGTGCGCAGGTACATGGCGAATACCGAGCGCGAGAGGTTGAGTTGCTGGCGGATGTTCATCACCTCGGCGGCGGTGATGGGCGGCAGCTTGTCGAGCTTCACTTTATGGCTGCGCAGGGTGATCTTGCCCTGACGTTCCTGGGTGAGGGCATCGACGCCTTCTAGCAGTTCGGAAAAGATGTCACGTTTGGTCATGTCTTCTGGCCTCGATTTCACGTTCCAGCAGTTGTTTGAGCTGTTGTCGCTGCTGCGGTAGCAGGTCGTCCATCTGCTCCTTGTCGAACAAGGTAAAGAGCCAGAACTGCGCTCCCCTGGACCACCAGTAATAAATCACCCTCAGCCCGCCACGCTTGCCGTTGTTGCGTCGCTCATCGACGAAACGCATCTTGCGCAAGCCGCCAGTGCCCTGAATCAGAACACCCGCGTGCGGGTGGCGCAGCAACTCGATCTGCAGTTCGCAGAACAACTCGTCGTCAAGGAAGTCCTTTCGGTATCGTGCAAATGCCGGTAGTTCAATAAACAGAGCATTCATTTCATACGCTTCCTGCGTATAGACTGGATGACGCTGCAGCTTTGGTCAAGGCCCGCTGAGCGCCGCGTTTGATCTGGCAACAGTCTATGCCCGCGGCAGTGGGCTGAATGTCGGACCGGGCCGACGTGACAGGAAGGGCGATTCCGAGTTTCGCTGGGAAGAGGGGAGGGCAGGGGCCTGAAATGCAAAACGGCACCCGAAGGTGCCGTTCTGTTTGTTGCGTTGAAACCTAAGTGATCAACCCGCCAGGCCGGAGTGCTGGACCAGGGTCAGCAGCGGCTGTGGGTATACGCCGAGGAAGAACGCCAGGACCGCGATGGCCAGCAGCATGACGCCACCGGCTTTCTGTTCCCAGTGCAGTTGGGCATCGACGCGACGCAGGTTCGGCTCGATCAAGTACAGGGTGACCATCACTCGCAGGTAGTAGAAGACGCCGATGGCGCTGCCCATTACCAGGGAACCGACCAGCCACCATTGGTGCGCTTCGACACCGGTAGCGATGATGTAGAACTTGCCGATGAAGCCCGCGGTCAGCGGAATACCGGCCAGCGACAGCATCATCACAGTGAGCACGGCGGTCAGGTACGGACGGCGCCAGAACAGGCCGCGGTACTCGTACAGGGCGTCGGCATCACGGCCTTTGTACGGCGAGGACATCAGGGTGATCACGCCGAAGGCGCCGAGGCTGGTGATCACGTAGGTGACCAGGTACACGCCGATGGCTTCCATGGCCAGACCCTTGCTCGCCACCAGGGCGATCAGCAGGTAACCGAAGTGGGCGATGGACGAGTAACCCAGCAGACGCTTGAGGTTGCTCTGGGTCAGCGCCAACAGGTTACCCACCAGGATCGAGGCGATGGCGATCACGGTCAGCACGTTGCTCAGGACACCGCTGCTGGCCACTGGAGACAGCTGGAACAGACGCACCAGTACGGCGAACACTGCCACCTTGCTGGCGGTGGCCAGGAAGGCGGCGACCGGCGCCGGGGCGCCTTCGTAGACGTCCGGAGTCCACAGGTGGAATGGTACCAGCGACAGTTTGAAGGCCAGGCCGATCAGCATCATGCCCAGGCCCAGTTGCGCCAGCGGGCTTGGCAGCCCAGTGGCGGCCAGGGCCTGACCGATGCCGCTGAAGCTCAGGCTACCGGCTTCTGCGTAGAGCAAGGCCATGCCGAACAACAGGAAGCCCGAACCGGCGGCCGACAGCACCATGTACTTGATGCCGGCTTCCAGGGAGCGCTTGTTGAAGAAGGCATAGGCCACCAGGCCGTAGACCGGTACCGAAAGCAGCTCCAGGCCGATGAACAGGCCGGCCAGGTTCTGCGCGCTGACCAGTACCAGACCACCGGCGGCGGCCAGCAGGATCAGCAGGTACAGCTCTTCTCGGTTGCCCGGGTAACCGCTGCTGCCGTCGCCCAGGTAGGCGTGGGCCAGGGTGACGCAGGCCAGGGTGGCCACCAGGATCAGGGCCATGTAGAGGCAGGCGAACTGGTCGATCTGCAACAGCGGGGTGACCGCCAGGGGTGCCACTTTCAGCACCGGGAAGATCGACAGCAATGCCAGGTTCAGACCGGCCACCGACAGCAGGAAGGTCTGGGCGTGGTTGCGCCGCCAGGCGATCGCCAACATCACCACCACAAGGGTGGCGCTGGTGATCAGCAGCGGCGCCAGGGCTATAAAGTGTTGAATCGTAAAGTCCATAGCGCTCTTACCGGGCCGAAGCGAGTTGAGTGAAGGCGGTGCTGAGCCATTGCTGCACACCATGCATGGTGGCGGCAGAGGTATCGAGGAACGGTTGCGGGTACACGCCGATGTAGATCAGCAGGACCGCCAGTCCCAGCACCATGATCAGTTCGCGAGCATCCATACCGTGCAGTACCGCGTCCGACTTGGACGGGCCGAAGTAGGCACGGTGGATCATGATCAGCGAGTAGACCGAGCCGAACACCAGGCCGGAAGTCGCGATCGCGGTGATCCATGGCGCACTGACGAAGGTGCCGATCAGGATCAGGAACTCGCCGACGAAGTTACCGGTGCCCGGCAGGCCCAGAGAAGCTGCTGCAAAGAACAGGCTGATGGCCGGCAGGTAGGCGATACGCGACCACAGGCCGCCCATTTCACGCATGTCGCGGGTATGGGTGCGCTCGTACAACTGGCCGCTGAGGATAAACAGCGCGGCTGCCGAAACACCGTGGGCCAGCATCTGGATCACCGCGCCCTGCAGGGCCTGCTGGCTGCCGGAGTAGATACCGATCAGCACGAAGCCCATGTGGGAAACGCTGGAGAAGGCGATCAGGCGCTTGATGTCGGTCTGGGCGAATGCCAGGAAGGCACCGTAGAAAATCCCGATCAGGCCCAGGGTCATGGCGATCGGTGCGAACTCGGCCGAGGCGTTGGGGAACAACGGCAGGGCAAAGCGCAGCAGGCCATAGGCCGCGGTCTTCAGCAGGATGCCCGCCAGGTCCACGGAACCGGCGGTCGGTGCCTGGGCGTGAGCGTCAGGCAGCCAGGAGTGGAACGGCACCACCGGCAGCTTCACCGCAAAGGCGATGAAGAAGCCGAGCATCAGGATGTACTCCGTGGCGGTGGACATCTTGGTCTTGAGCAACTGGGCGTAATCGAAAGTGATGACCCCGGTGTTGTTGAAGTTGACCAGCACCAGACCCAGGATCGCCACCAGCATGATCAGGCCGGAAGCCTGAGTGAAGATGAAGAACTTGGTCGCCGCGTAAATCCGGGTTTTCTTGCCGTCTGCCGAGCTGTGACCCCAGAGCGCGATGAGGAAGTACATCGGCACCAGCATCATTTCCCAGAAGAAGAAGAACATGAACAGGTCCAGCGCCAGGAACACGCCGACCACACCGCCCAGGATCCACATCAGGTTCAGGTGGAAGAAGCCCACGTGACGCTGGATCTCTTTCCAGGAGCAGAGTACCGAGAGGATACCCAGCAGGCCGGTCAGCAGGATCATCAACAGCGACAGGCCGTCCAGCGCCAGGTGCACGTTGATGCCGAAGCGCTCGATCCAGACATGCTTGAACTCGATGGCCCAAGTTGGATCGGCGCCAGGCGCCGGAGCAAATGAATAGTTACCGTGGGCCCACAGCCAGAGGCCGAGAGCGAGTTCCAGGGTCATGGTCAACAGCGCAATCCAGCGGGGGAGGGTGGCGCCGAAGCGCTCACCCAGCCAGCACAGCAGGCCGCCGATGAAGGGGATCAGGATTAGCCAAGGCAGAATCATGACGGGCTCAATTCCTTTCGCAAGTTCGCAAGGTTCATATCAGACCGCTACCAGCACAATGGCGCCGATGACCAGCACGGCACCGGCTGCCATCGAGGCGGCGTACCAACGCAGTTGACCGGTCTCGGTACGGCTCAGGGAGTTGTGACCCCCTTTGGCCATACGCGGGATCAAACCGATAGTCTGATCGAGCGGGTCCTTGCGCAGTACATGGCTGATGGCCAGGTATGGCTTGACGAACAGTTTGTCGTAGATCCAGTCGAAGCCCCAGGCGGCGAACCACCAGGCCGAGAGCAGACGCCCGATGCCGCTGTTGGCGATGGCGGTCACAACGCGACGCTTGCCAAGGAACAACAGGGCGGCCAGCAGGATACCGGCCAGGGCGATGGCGCCCGAGGCGATTTCCAGGCTGTGCTTGGCTTCGCCACCGGCATGACCGGCGCTCAGCGGCAGTACACCATGCAGGGGCGGAGTGATCATCGCGCCGATCCCGGTGGACAGCACGATCAGCACCACCAGCGGCAGCCAGTGGGAGATCCCGTGGCCGGCGTGGGCTTCGGTCTTGGCTTCACCGTGGAAGGTGATGAAGATCAGGCGGAAGGTGTACAGCGAGGTCATGAACGCACCCACCAGGCCGGCGTACAGCAGGCCGTGGTTGCCGCTGGCGAAGGCTTCCCAGAGGATCTCGTCCTTGGAATAGAAGCCCGCGGTTACCAGAGGCAGGGCTGCCAGGGCTGCGCCACCAACGATGAAGCTGGCGTAGGCCAGAGGCAGTTTCTTCCACAGGCCGCCCATCTTGAAGATGTTCTGCTCGTGGTGGCAGGCAACGATCACCGCACCGGAAGCAAGGAACAGCAGGGCCTTGAAGAAGGCGTGGGTCATCAGGTGGAAGATCGCGCCGTCCCAGGCGCCAACGCCCAGGGCCAGGAACATGTAGCCGATCTGGCTCATGGTCGAGTAGGCGAGGATCCGCTTGATGTCGGTTTGCACCAGCGCGGCGAAGCCGGCCAGAACCAGAGTCACGCCGCCGACCAGGCCTACCAGGTGCAGGACTTCCGGCGCCAGGGTGAACAGGCCGTGGGTACGGGCGATCAGGTAGACACCAGCGGTCACCATGGTCGCGGCGTGGATCAGTGCCGAAACCGGGGTCGGACCGGCCATCGCGTCCGCCAGCCAGGTCTGCAGCGGCAGTTGCGCGGATTTACCCACGGCGCCGCCCAGCAGCATCAGGGTCGCCAGGGTGATCCAGAAGTCGCCGGCCTGGAACTTCTGCGGTGCCAGCACCAGCAGTTCCTGGACGTTCAGCGTGCCCACCTGTTGGAACAGGATGAACAGGCCGATGGCCATGAATACGTCGCCGATACGGGTGACGATAAAGGCCTTGAGTGCGGCGTTACCGTTGTTGCGGTTGCTGTAGTAGAAACCGATCAACAGATAGCTGCACAGGCCCACGCCTTCCCAACCGAAGTACAGGAACAACAGGTTATCGCCCAGCACCAGGAACAGCATGCTGGCGATAAACAGGTTGGTGTAGGCGAAGAAGCGCGAGTAGCCGGCTTCACCACGCATGTACCAGGACGCGAACAAGTGGATCAGGAAGCCCACGCCCACTACTACACCGAGCATGGTCACGGACAGACCATCCAGGTACAGGGCGAAGTTCGGTGCGAAACCGTCCACCGACATCCACTGCCACAGCACCTGGGTGTAGTGACCACCCTCGGGCGGCGCGACGTTGAATTGCCAGATCACGTAGGCGGCCACGATGGCCGACAGGCCAATGGAGCCGACGCCGATCAGGGCCGAGAGGTTTTCCGAGAGGCGTCCCCGGGAGAACGACAGCAGCAGGAAACCGATCAGGGGGAATACGAAAGTCAGAAAGAGAAGGTTCATCCGCGCATCTCGCTGGCTGCATCGATATCGAGAGTGTGGAAGCGGCGGTACAGCTGCAGCAGGATCGCCAGGCCAATACTGGCCTCGGCGGCTGCCAGGCTGATCACCAGGATGAACATCACTTGTCCATCCGGTTGCGCCCAGCGGGCGCCCGCAACGATGAAGGCCAGTGCAGAGGCGTTCATCATCACTTCCAGGCTCATCAATACGAAGAGGATGTTACGGCGGACCATCAGGCCGACCAGACCGAGGCAGAACAGGATGCCGGCAACCGCCAGACCGTGCTCGAGAGGGATAACAGGCATGGTATTACTCCTTCGCCTCGTTGCGGCCCAAGTGGAACGCCGTGACGGCTGCGGCAAGCAGCAGCATCGAGGCGAGTTCGACCACCAGCAGGTAAGGACCGAACAGGCTGATGCCCACGGCCTTGGCGCTGACGGTGGTTTGACCGATACCGGCACCGCTCTGGTGGCTGAACAATACGTACAGCAGTTCAGCCAGCAGCAGCGCGGCGAGAATCACCGGGCCGATCCAGATGCCGGGCGTGAGCCAGATACGCTCTTGCTGAGCCGCGGCCGGGCCGAGGTTGAGCATCATCACCACGAACACGAACAGCACCATGATGGCGCCAGCATAGGCGATCACTTCCAGGGCGCCGGCGAACGGCGCGCCGAGGCTGAAGAAGGTCATGGCCACGGCGATCAACGAAATGATCAGGTAGAGCAGGGCGTGCACAGGGTTGGTGTTGGTGACCACGCGTAGCGTGGAAACAACGGCAACACCTGATGCGAAATAGAAAGCGAATTCCATCGTTCTTCCTTAAGGCAGCAAGCTCTTCACGTTGATCGGCTCGGCTTCATTCTGCGCGGAGCCTTTTGGCTTACCGGCAATGGCCATACCTGCAACACGATAGAAGTTGTAGTCAGGGTTCTTTCCGGGACCGGAGATCAGCAGATCCTCTTTCTCGTAAACCAGGTCCTGACGTTTGAACTCGGCCATTTCGAAATCCGGTGTCAGCTGGATTGCGGTGGTCGGGCAGGCTTCCTCGCAAAGACCGCAGAAAATGCAGCGCGAGAAGTTGATACGGAAGAAGTCCGGGTACCAGCGACCGTCTTCGGTTTCAGCTTTCTGCAGCGAGATGCAACCCACAGGGCAGGCCACGGCGCACAGGTTGCAGGCAACGCAACGTTCTTCGCCGTCGGGGTCGCGAGTCAGGACAATACGGCCACGGTAGCGTGGCGGCAGGTACACCGGCTCTTCGGGGTATTGCAGGGTGTCGCGTTTGCGAAAGCCGTGACCGAACACCATCACCAGGCTGCGCAACTGGGTACCAGTACCCTTAACGATGTCGCCAATATATTTGAACATGGGTCAAATCCTCACTGAACCGCGCCCGCTGGCGTGTTCAACAACACAAGCGCTGCGGTTACCAGCAAATTGATCAGGGTCAGCGGCAGGCAGAATTTCCAGCTGAAGTCCATCACCTGGTCATAGCGCGGGCGCGGGATAGAGGCGCGCAGCAGGATGAACAGCATGATGAAGAACGCGGTCTTCAGGGCGAACCAGACGAAGGACAGTTGCGGCAGGATGCCGAACGGACCGTGCCAGCCACCGAAGAACAGGGTGACCAGCAGTGCCGAGATCAGGATGATGCCGATGTACTCGCCAACGAAGAACATGCCCCATTTCATACCGGCGTATTCAATGTGGTAACCGTCGGCCAGTTCCTGTTCCGCTTCCGGCTGGTCGAAGGGGTGACGGTGAGTCACGGCCACGCCAGCGATGAAGAACGTACAGAAGCCGAAGAACTGCGGAATGATGAACCACAGGTTCTGCGCCTGGTACTCGACGATGTCGCGCATGTTGAACGAACCGACCTGAGCCACGATGCCCATCAGCGCCAGGCCCATGAACACTTCGTAGGACACGGTCTGGGCCGAGGCACGCAAGCTGCCCAGCAGGGCGAACTTGTTGTTACTCGACCAGCCGGCGAACAGCACCGCGTAGACCGAAAGACCGGCCATGGCGAAGAAGAACAGCAGGCCGATGTTCAGGTCCGCGACGCCCCAGGTCGGGGTGATCGGGATGATCGCAAAGGCGATCAGCAAGGCGCTCATGGCGACCACCGGTGCCAGGGTGAAGATCACCTTGTCGGCAAACGGTGGAGTCCAGTCTTCCTTGAAGAACATCTTCAGCATGTCGGCGGCGATCTGGAACATACCGAACGGGCCAACGCGGTTCGGACCGTAACGGTCCTGCCACCAGCCCAGCAGGCGACGTTCGACGAAGCTCAACAGCGCACCGGCGACCACCACGGCCAGCAGGATCACGATGGCTTTGACGACCGTCAGGATCACGTCGATCACTTCAGGGGTAAACCAACTCATTGCGCCGCCTCCTGCAGACCGTCAACGGATTTGCCAAAGAACGCCGGAGGAATCCCCGCCAGGCCGGCAGGCAGGCCCACCAGGCCAGCACCCAGCTCTTCGTTGATGCGCAGTGGCAGACGCAGGGTCTGGCCGGCTACGTTCACCGTGAGCAAGGCACCGTCGTTGACACCCAGGCGATCGGCTTCGGACTTGGCCAGGGCCACGTAGGCCGCCGGAATGCGTTCCTGCACTGGAGCGGCTTTCGAAGAGTTCTCTTCGCTGCCGAACAGATGGTAGAACGGCACCGCTTGCCAAGTGCCCTGAGCCGGGGAGAAGGCCCGCGGCACGCTGGCGAACCAGTTGAGGCGGTCGCCCTGGCTTTCGATCAGGCGGGTACCCGGGTCGCCGGCACGCAGGTGGCCGCCGACTTCGTCCTGGAACTTGTTCCAGGCTTGCGGCGAGTTCCAGCCCGGCGACCAGGCGAACGGCACTTGCGAGCGCGGTTCGGCGGAGCCCGAGTAACCTTCCATGGAGTAGGCGAAGGCAGTATCCGGGTCTTGCGAAGTACGCGGTTCGTGCACGCTCTGGTTGGCGCGCATGGCGGTACGGCCACTGTAGCGCAGCGGTTCGCGAGCCAGTTTCAGGCCCTTGATGCGGAACGCGGCGGATGGCGCGGCGTCAACGATGCCGGCCAGTTGCGGGGTGCTCGCGGCGCAGGCAGCGGTCACGTGGTCCAGCTGGGTCCAGTCCACCGGCTGGTTCAGCAAGGTACTGCGCAGGGCATGCAGCCAGCGCCAGCCTTCGTGAACCATGATGCTGGCGTCCAGGTAGGTCGGATCGAAGACCTGGAAGAAGCGCTGGGCGCGGCCTTCCTGGCTGATCAGGGTGCCGTCGCCTTCGGCGAAGCTGGCCGCCGACAGCACTAGGTGTGCATGCTCGAGGGTTGCAGTCTGTTGATGATCGGCAACGATCACCACCTTCGCTGCATTAAGCGCGGCATCCACCTTGGCTGCGTCGGTGCGGGTGTACAGGTCGTTTTCCAGCACCACGATGGCGTCGGCCTTACCGTCGATCACCGCCTGCAGGGCCGCGTCCACGGATTCGCCACCGAGCATGGCCAGGCCGAGGCTGTTGGCCTCTGGCACGATCAGGCTGATGGAGCCGGCTTTCTCGCGCAGCTTCAAGGCTTTGGCAATGTTCGCCGCTGCTTCGATCAGTGCCTTGGAACCCAGGGAGGTACCGGCAATGATCAGTGGCCGCTTGGCCGCCAGCAGAGCATCGGCGATGCGTTTGGCCAGTTCCAGGGCTTCGCTGTCCAGGCCTTCTACGGCCGGGGCACTGGCGTCGATGGCGTGGGCCACGGCGAAACCGATGCGCGCCAGGTCGTCCGGAGCGGCGTGTACACACTCCTCGGCCACGTCGTCGAGCTTGGTTTCAGCGAGGCTGGCAATGAACAGCGGGTTCAGCGCGTGCTGGCCGATGTTCTTCACCGCAGCGTCGAGCCAAGGCTGGACGCGCATGGCATCGGCCATTTCCTCGGCCTTGCCCTTGACTGACTGGCGCAGGGCCAGGGCCATGCGTGCGGCGGTCTGGGTCAGGTCTTCGCCGAGGACAAAGATGGCATCGTGGTCTTCGATGTCGCGCAGGTTCGGAACCGGCAGCGGGCTGTCGTTCAGAACCTGCAGAACCAGGCGGATGCGCTCCAGTTCAGAAGCTTCGATACCGCTGTAGAAGTGCTCGGCACCTACCAGCTCACGCAGGGCGTAGTTGCTTTCCAGGCTGGCGCGAGGCGAGCCGATACCGACGATGTTGCGACCGCGCAGCAGGTCGGCGGCCTGGTCCAGAGCCTGGTCCAGGGTCAGCTTGGTGCCGTCGGCCAGGCGTGGCTGGCGTGGACGGTCCTTGCGGTTGACGTAGCCATAACCGAAACGGCCACGGTCGCAGAGGAAGTACTGGTTCACCGAACCGTTGTAGCGGTTCTCGATGCGCCGCAGCTCGCCGTAGCGCTCGCCCGGGGAGATGTTGCAACCGCTGGAGCAGCCATGGCAGATGCTCGGCGAGAACTGCATGTCCCACTTGCGGTTGTAGCGCTCGGAGTGAGTCTTGTCGGTGAACACACCGGTCGGGCAGACCTCGGTGAGGTTGCCGGAGAACTCGCTTTCCAGGGTGCCGTCTTCAACGCGACCGAAGTACACGTTGTCGTGGGCGCCGTAGACGCCCAGGTCGGTACCGCCGGCGTAGTCCTTGTAGAAGCGTACGCAGCGATAGCAGGCGATGCAGCGGTTCATCTCGTGGGAAATGAACGGGCCGAGGTCCTGGTTCTGGTGGGTGCGCTTGGTGAAGCGGTAACGGCGCTCGTTGTGGCCGGTCATCACCGTCATGTCTTGCAGGTGGCAGTGACCGCCTTCCTCACAGACCGGGCAGTCGTGGGGGTGGTTGGTCATCAGCCACTCGACAACACTGGCGCGGAAGGCCTTGGATTCTTCATCGTCGATGGAGATCCAGGTGTTGTCGGTGGCTGGGGTCATGCAGGACATGACGATACGACCACGGGTGTCGTTCTCGTCGGTGTACTGCTTGACCGCGCACTGGCGACAGGCACCGACGCTACCGAGAGCGGGGTGCCAGCAGAAATAAGGGATGTCGAGGCCTAGTGACAGACAAGCCTGTAACAGGTTGTCCGCCCCATCGACTTCGAGCGCTTTGCCGTCTACGTGGATAGTGGCCATGGTTCAAAGTTCTTCGTTGGCCCGGTGTCAGCGGGCGTGGCTAATGGAATCTTGTTATGCGTGCGAATCAACACAGCCGTTCACGGCGTCATCGCACGTCGAGCGCAGGGCACGGACCCTGCACCCTCATCTAAGCGTTACGCGCCGACTACGATCGGTCGGGCCAGAGGCGGGACGGCGGCGCTGGTAGGCGCGATGCCGGCTTCGAACTCTGGACGGAAATACTTGATGGCACTGCCCAAAGGCTCCACGGCACCCGGTGCGTGAGCACAGAAGGTCTTGCCTGGGCCGAGGAAACCCACCAGACCCAGCAGGGTCTCGATGTCGCCTTGCTGGCCTTGGCCATTCTCCAGGGCCATCAGCAGCTTGACGCTCCATGGCAGGCCATCGCGGCAAGGGGTGCAGAAGCCGCAGGATTCACGGGCGAAGAACTGCTCCATGTTGCGCAGCAGCGACACCATGTTGATGCTGTCGTCCACCGCCATGGCCAGGCCGGTACCCATACGGGTGCCCACTTTGGCGATGCCGCCGGCATACATTTGCGCATCCAGATGTTCTGGCAACAGGAAGCCGGTACCGGCGCCGCCTGGCTGCCAGCACTTGAGCTTGAAGCCGTCGCGCATGCCGCCGGCGTAGTCTTCGAACAGCTCGCGTGCGGTCACGCCGAAGGGCAGCTCCCACAGGCCAGGGTTCTTCACTTTGCCGGAGAAGCCCATCAGCTTGGTGCCGTGGTCTTCGCTGCCTTCGCGGGCCAGAGATTTGTACCACTCCACGCCGTCGCCGATGATCGCCGGCACGTTGCACAGGGTCTCGACGTTGTTCACGCACGTCGGCTTGCCCCATACGCCCACGGCGGCAGGGAAGGGCGGCTTGGAGCGTGGGTTGGCGCGACGGCCTTCCAGGGAGTTGATCAGTGCGGTTTCTTCACCGCAGATGTAACGCCCGGCGCCGGTGTGGACGAACAGCTCGAAATCGAAGCCGCTGCCCAGGATGTTCTTGCCCAGCAGGCCCGCGGCCTTGGCTTCTTCCACGGCACGCCGCAGGTGCTTGGCGGCGGTGGTGTACTCGCCGCGCAGGAAGATGTAGCCGCGGTAGGTTTTCAGTGCGCGGGCACTGATCAGCATGCCTTCGATCAGCAGATGGGGCAGTTGCTCCATCAGCATGCGGTCTTTCCAGGTGTTGGGTTCCATTTCGTCCGCGTTGCACAGCAAGTAGCGGATGTTCATGGATTCGTCTTTGGGCATCAGGCCCCACTTCACGCCGGTGGGGAAGCCCGCACCGCCGCGACCCTTGAGGCCGGCATCCTTGACGGTCTGGACGATGTCGTCCTGGGACAGGTCGGCGAAGGCCTTGCGGGCCGCCGCGTAGCCGTTCTTGGCCTGGTACTCGTCGAGCCATACGGGCTCGCCGTCGTCACGCAGGCGCCAGGTCAGGGGGTGGGTTTCTGCGGTGCGCGCAATGCGGTTCGCAGGGCCGAAAGAGGTCAGGGTCATACGTAGCCCTCCAACAGTTTGGCCACGCCAGCAGGCTGCACGTCGCCGAAAGTGTCGTCGTCGATCATCAGCGCCGGGGCCTTGTCGCAGTTGCCCAGGCAGCACACTGGCAGCAGGGTGAAGCGGCCGTCGGCGGTGGTCTGGCCGAGGCCAATGCCCAGCTCGCTCTGGATCTGGCTGACCACGGACTCGTGGCCGCCGATGTAGCAGACCATGCTGTCGCAGACGCGAATGATGTGGCGGCCCACTGGCTGACGGAAGATCTGGCTGTAGAACGTCGCCACACCTTCAACGTCGCTGGCGGGGATGCCAAGGATCTCGCCGATGGCGTAGACCGCGCCGTCCGGCACCCAGCCACGTTCCTTCTGGACGATCTTCAGGGCTTCGATCGACGCCGCGCGCGGGTCTTCGTAGTGATGCATCTCGTGCTCGATGGCCGAGCGCTCGGTTTCGCTCAGGGCGAAACGGTCTGTCTGGATAAGCGTGCTGTTCATGCTTAGCGGTCCACGTCGGCCATAACGAAGTCGATACTACCCAGGTACGCGATCAAGTCCGCGACCATGCTGCCGCGGATCACCGAAGGGATCTGCTGCAGGTGCGGGAAGCTTGGGGTGCGAATCCGGGTGCGGTAGCTCATGGTGCCGCCATCGCTCGTCAGGTAATAACTGTTGATGCCCTTGGTCGCTTCGATCATCTGGAAGGATTCGTTGGCCGGCATCACCGGGCCCCACGAAACCTGCAGGAAGTGCGTGATCAAGGTTTCGATATGCTGCAGGGTGCGCTCTTTCGGCGGCGGCGTGGTCAGCGGGTGATCCGCCTTGTACGGGCCTTCCGGCATGTTGCGCAGGCACTGGTCGATGATCTTGATGCTCTGGCGCATCTCTTCGACGCGAACCATGCAGCGGTCATAGGCGTCGCCGTTGGCAGCCAGCGGCACTTCGAACTCGAAGTTCTCGTAGCCGGAGTACGGACGAGCCTTGCGCAGGTCGAAATCGCAACCGGTGGAACGCAGGCCGGCACCGGTGACGCCCCACTCCAGGGCTTCCTTGGTGTTGTAGGCGGCAACGCCGATGGTCCGACCCTTGAGGATGCTGTTCTGCAGGGCAGCCTTGGTGTACTCGTCGAGGCGCTTGGGCAGCCATTCGACGAAGTCCTTGACCAGTTTTTCCCAGCCGCGGGGCAGGTCGTGGGCGACGCCGCCGATGCGGTACCAGGCCGGGTGCAGACGGAAGCCGGTGATGGCTTCGATCACGGTGTAGGCACGCTGACGGTCGGTGAAGGTGAAGAACACTGGGGTCATTGCACCGACGTCCTGGATGTAGGTACCCAGGAACAGCAGGTGGCTGGTGATGCGGAAGAACTCGGCCATCATGATGCGGATGACGTCGACCTTCTCCGGTACCTTGATGCCGGCCAGCTTCTCGACCGACAGCACGTACGGCAGGTTGTTCATCACCCCGCCGAGGTAATCGATACGGTCGGTGTAAGGGATGAAGCTGTGCCAGGACTGACGCTCGGCCATTTTCTCGGCACCACGGTGGTGGTAGCCGATGTCCGGTACACAGTCGACGATCTCTTCACCGTCCAGCTGCAGGATGATGCGGAAGGCACCGTGGGCCGAAGGGTGGTTCGGGCCCAGGTTGAGGAACATATAGTCCTCATTGGCACCGGAACGCTTCATGCCCCAGTCTTCCGGACGGAAGCGCGCGGCTTCCTCTTCCAGCTGCTGCTTGGCCAGGGTCAGGCTGAACGGGTCGAACTCGGTGGCGCGGGCCGGGAAGTCCTTGCGCAGCGGGTGACCTTCCCAGGTCGGCGGCATCATGATCCGCGAAAGGTGAGGGTGGCCGGCAAAGTCGATGCCGAACATGTCCCAGACTTCACGTTCGTACCAGTTGGCGTTGGGCCAGATACCGGTCACGGTCGGCAGGCTGAGGTCGCCTTCGGACAGGGCCACCTTGATCATCACGTCGCTGTTACGTTCGATCGACAGCAAGTGGTAGAACACGCTGAAATCGGCACCCGGCAGGCCTTGGCGCTTGGTGCGCAGGCGCTCGTCTACGCCATGCAGGTCATAGAGCATGACGTACGGCTTGGGCAGGTTGCGCAGGAAGGTCAGGACTTCAACGAGTTTGGAGCGAGTAACCCACAGCACCGGCATGCCGGTGCGGGTGGCCTGGGCGGTGAACGCCTCAGGGCCAAAACGGTTATTGAGTTCGACGACCACATCCTGGTCGTCAGCCTTATAAGGCGGGATGTACAGAGCACTGCCTGTAGTCATGGTTTTTTATCGCTTTCGGTCAACGTAAAGAGTGAAACCAGTGTCGTTTCTTCGTGAGAACAGATCTGGATCAGACTTCGTCAGGGCTGCGCAGGTTGGTGACCTGAATACGCTGTTCGCGGCGCTGCTCCTTTTGCGACGGCATTTCGGCGCGGTACACGCCTTGATCACCGACGACCCAGGAAAGTGGGCGACGCTCCTGGCCAATGGACTCTTGCAAGAGCATCAAGCCTTGCAGGAATGCCTCAGGGCGGGGCGGGCAGCCAGGTACGTAGACGTCCACGGGCAGGAACTTGTCCACCCCCTGAACTACGGAGTAGATGTCGTACATGCCGCCGGAGTTGGCGCACGAACCCATGGAGATAACCCATTTTGGCTCGAGCATTTGCTCATAGAGACGCTGGATGATCGGCGCCATCTTGATGAAGCAGGTGCCGGCAATAACCATGAAATCTGCCTGACGCGGCGATGCCCGGATAACCTCGGCGCCAAAGCGCGCGATGTCGTGGGGCGCCGTGAAGGCAGTGGTCATTTCCACGTAGCAGCAGGACAGACCGAAGTTGTACGGCCACAGGGAGTTCTTACGCCCCCAGTTGACCGCGCCGCTCAGCACGTCTTCCAGCTTGCCCATGAAGATGTTTTTGTGGACCTGATCCTCTAACGGATCGGAAACGGTTTCCCGTTCGCCGATCGGGTACTGATCGTTAGGAGCATCGGGGTCGATCCTGGTGAGATTGTATTGCATCGCCAAAGCCTCATTGTTTTAGCTTCGCCTGCCGCTTACGACGACCTTCCGGAGCCCAGTCAAGAGCCCCCACTCGCCAAAGGTAGACAAGACCTGCCAACAGAATTGCTATGAAAACGAGAGCTTCGACGAATCCGGTCCAGCCGCTTTCGCGGACGGACACAGACCAGGCAAAGAGAAATAGGGCTTCGATATCGAAGATCACGAAGAGCATCGCGACCAGATAGAATTTGGCTGAGAGCCGCAAGCGGGCGCCACCGGTAGGTAGCATGCCGGACTCGAACGGTTCGTTTTTGCTGCGGCCCCAGGCTTTTGACCCGAGGAGGCTGGAGACGCCGAGCATGAAGGCGCAAAGGCCGACAACACCCAGAAGGAAAATGGCAAAGCCCCAGTTGTGGGCCATGAGTCCTGTCGCTTCGGGCATGCTGGTAATCCTTAACAGAGAGCAAGAGTCTCTGAGCTTGATAAAGAAATAAAGCAGTGACGATATGTCGCAGCGCAATCAATCGCGCTGATTTTATGGCTAAACACCGGGCAAGTAAAATTTCTAAAGCGAAATTGTTTATCGTAATAAGGACATAGCTCACCCCTGTAGCCCCGTAAGCCGCGGCCTGTGGGCATTAGGGGAGGTTTTGTTAATTATGTTTTGTTGCTGCTGCAACGAAAGTTACAGCGTCTAAATGATAATCACTATTGTTTGGAGGTTGTTTTAATCTGCTTTCCTTCGGGGAGTGGGAAAGTTGCTTGTTATATCCCTGTTACTGCAAGTAGCAGGGGCGCACCTTTTAACCTGTTTCGCTACGGGTAACACCGCTCTGGATCAATTTTTTGTCGGCTTTTGCGCAGCAGTCGGCTTGACGCTGAATTTTCCGGCCAGTGGGAGGGTGGGTGTTGCGGGGAGCCCGCTTCGCCGGCAAGCCGGCTCCTACGGGTGGGTGTGCAAAAAAAACGCCCCGAACCAGGTCGGGGCGTCAGCTTTACAGCAATGCAGTTGTTTTTAGCGGGTCTGCATTGGCCGCTCGATCAAGGCACGAGGCCTGGAATCAGTGGAACTGCTCTTCTTCGGTGGAGCCGGTCAGAGCGGTTACCGAGGACGAACCACCCTGGATCACGGTGGTCATGTCGTCGAAGTAGCCGGTGCCCACTTCCTGCTGGTGAGCCACGAAGGTGTAGCCTTTGGCGGCGTCAGCGAATTCCTGCTCTTGCAGTTTCACGTAGGCGGTCATGTCGTTGCGGGCGTAGTCGTGCGCCAGGTTGAACATGCTGTGCCACATGTTGTGGATGCCGGCCAGGGTGATGAACTGGTGCTTGTAACCCATGGCGGACAGTTCGCGCTGGAACTTGGCGATGGTTGCGTCGTCCAGGTTCTTCTTCCAGTTGAAGGAAGGCGAGCAGTTGTACGACAGGATCTGGTCCGGGTATTCCTTCTTGATCGCTTCGGCGAAACGACGGGCTTCGTCCAGGTCCGGCTTGGCGGTTTCGCACCAGATCAGGTCGGCGTACGGAGCGTAAGCCAGGCCGCGGGCGATCGCTTGATCCAGGCCGGCTTTTACTTTGTAGAAGCCTTCCTGGGTGCGGGTGCCAGTCACGAACGGCTGGTCGTACGGGTCGCAGTCCGAAGTCAGCAGGTCAGCAGCGTTGGCGTCGGTACGGGCCAGGATGATGGTCGGTACGCCGGCAACGTCGGCCGCCAGACGGGCAGCGGTCAGCTTCTGTACGGCTTCCTGAGTCGGAACCAGTACCTTGCCGCCCATGTGGCCGCACTTCTTCACGGAAGCCAGCTGGTCTTCGAAGTGAACGCCAGCGGCGCCTGCTTCGATCATGCTCTTCATCAGCTCGTAAGCGTTCAGCACGCCGCCGAAACCGGCTTCAGCGTCAGCCACGATCGGTGCGAAGTAGTCGATGTAGCCGTCGTCGCCCGGGTTCTTGCCGGCTTTCCACTGGATCTGGTCGGCACGACGGAACGAGTTGTTGATGCGCTTGACCACGGTCGGAACCGAGTCCACCGGGTACAGCGACTGGTCGGGGTACATGGATTCGGCGGAGTTGTTGTCCGCAGCCACTTGCCAGCCGGACAGGTAGATCGCCTGGATCCCCGCTTTGACTTGTTGTACAGCCTGGCCGCCGGTCAGGGCGCCCATGCAGTTGACGAAATCTTTCTCAGGACGGAAGGACGGCTTGGCGCCTTGGGTGACCAGGTTCCAGAGCTTCTCGGCGCCCATGCGTGCCAGGGTGTGCTCGGGTTGGACCGAGCCACGCAGACGGACCACGTCGGCAGCGGAGTAAGTGCGAGTCACGCCTTTCCAGCGCGGGTTTTCAGCCCAGTCTTTTTCAAGGGCTGCAATTTGCTGTTCGCGTGTCAGTGCCATGGAGATAAACCTCGTCGCGTCTTGTGTAAAAAGTCGTTCTTGGTTGGAGAATTCCGGCTCCGCCGATCACGCAGCATAACGTTGCGTGGAAGGCTGCTCGCTGACCAGGAAGCTTAGGTGGTCAAGTCGGGTCTGGCGGGGATGGCGACGGGTGAACGATGGGCTCGAGGGGAAAGTGAGCAGGTGAAGGCGAGCTGCGGTGCGCATGCGGGCGTCGTGGGCCTTGGTGCGTTCCATCAGTGTGTTGCCGATCGACCTAATTACGCTTCCGTCCCTCGGGACAACTTCGTTCCAGTCGCAATCTCGTCAAACACACCTTGTGGGCAGTACAGACACGAATCGGCTCAGGTGGGTAGGTTAGAGCGGCGATCCGAAGGCCCTTGCCAGGGCCCCTGATTAGCGGGAGCGAGGCCATCATGCCCGCGGTTTTTGGGCTCGTCAAATGTTTTGTAGTGCTTTTTTTATGG
The DNA here is from genome assembly GCF_058744285.1 of Pseudomonas sp. E1BtOHC1. Taxonomy (NCBI): domain Bacteria; kingdom Pseudomonadati; phylum Pseudomonadota; class Gammaproteobacteria; order Pseudomonadales; family Pseudomonadaceae; genus Pseudomonas; species Pseudomonas sp. E1BtOHC1. The sequence continues at coordinate 5,414,678 of NZ_CP196023.1, read as the reverse complement.
CACTACATCTTTGGTCTAATACGACTAATCAGTCAGTTTTTGGTGCTTTAGTCCAAGGCGTCGACCTTGACTCGCAAGGTCATGTCATCCCGCCCTTGAGTCGAGTAGCTGCGGCCCGGGGCCTGTTTGTCGGCCTGGGTCTGGCGATTGACCCCGGCCAGGGTGATCCACTCGCCGAGGCGCCCGCTGACAGTTGTGTCGGTACTTTGCACGTTCACTACATCGGGACGTTCCTGGCTCATGCGGTCACGGTTGGTGCTGATGCTCAGGTGCACGGTCTCGCCGGTCACGCTGGCCGTCACGTAAAAGCCCTGGGTGACGTTGCGGTATTGAGTCTGGTTTTGCAGGCGACCGTAGGGATCGGTCTGGGTGGTGGTCAGGGGGACGCTCTGGCCTACCTGGATCAGCGCCGGCACGCCTTCGCTGGCCTGGACCTGTTGGATGCCGCCATCGCGGCTCTCGGTGCTGCGATTGATAATTCGGGTCTGAGGCGCGCCGTTGACCGAATAGCCCTGATTGTCCTGGAAGTTGTTTTCATTGGTGTCGACGGTGATCAGCAGGCGCTTGGCCGCCGTATCCAATTGCGCAATGAAAGCCCGCAGTTCGGCGATCTTGCTCGGTTCGGCATTGACGATCAGTTGGTTGCCATAGGCGCTGACCTTGCCGTCCTTGCCAAGAAAGTTCTGCGCCACCGGCAGCAGGTCGGCGCTGGTGCGGTTGTTGAGGGGCACGATCTCGGTGGCGGCCATGACCGAGCAGCTGAAGGTCAGCAGCAGCGTCGTGAGCAAGGTGCGTAGGGACATATCCGTTATCTCCGGGAGTAGCTGGCGTAAAGCCTTGAGTTTGACACTTTGTCGGCTTTGGGTGGGGCAAGTTGAATCCTAGACGGCAAAACGCCCCGGCATCCTGGTCTTGCGCCTGGTGGGTGCAAGGGGATGGCGGGGCGTTCGTTCTGGCCATTGCCGCTAGGGCTGGTCGGTCAGGCGCCGCGAACCATGTCGACGTGGGGGATTCCCGCTTCGAGGAATTCCTCGCTGACAATCGAGAAGCCCAGGCGCTCGTAGAACGGCGTGGCCTGGACCTGGGCGCTGAGCATCTGTTGCTTCAGGCCGCGTTTCTCGGCTTCGTCGATCACTGCGCGCATCAGCGCATCGCCGACCTTGAGGCCGCGCCAGTCCTTGAGCACCGAGACCCGGCCGACATGGCCGTCCGGCAGCAAGCGTGCGGTTCCGATAGGGAAATCACCCTCGAAGGCCAGGAAGTGCACGGCGCTGTCGTCGTCGGCGTCCCACTCCAGCTCGGGTGGAACGGATTGTTCGGCAATGAACACTGCTTCACGAATGCGCCGGATCTCGGCGTTATCCTTTTGCCAGTCTGCGACACGTACGTGAATCTTATTCATCGGCAAACCCCAGGCTCCCTTGCTTGACCAGTTCACACAGCAGGCCGCGCCCATCTTCATCCGCCAGCCAGGGGCCGAGGTTGTCGATATGCAGGGCGTCAGCGGCGCAAATCATTTTCAGCAGCTCGCGCAGTTTACCGGGAAGCAGGCGACTTTGGCCGCTGGCGAACAGAAGCAGGTCTTCATCCACTTCCGACCAGGCCAGGCGCGCGCTTGGATTGCGGATCAGGATAGCGCCCTGTTCCAGGCTGCCCAGCAGGTCGTCCTCTTCCAGTTCCGGGCCGACCACCAGTTCCGGGTAGCGTGGCTCGGTCATGAATTGGCCGAACCAGGTCAGCAGCAGGCGCTCGTCGCTCATGTGCTCGGCCAGCAGGCCCTTGAGGCGATCGAGGGCGTCCTGCTGGATCTGGTGCGGGTCGCTGGCCGGCTGCACGTCGGCATCGGTGTAGCGATCTTCGTCCGGCAGGAACTGGCCGAGGAAGTCGGTGAAGTGGGTCAGCACTTCGGCGGCGCTTGGAGCGCGGAAGCCCACCGAGTAGGTCATGCAGTCATTCACCGCGACGCCGTAGTGAGCCAGGCGCGGTGGCAGGTAGAGCATGTCACCCGGCTCCAGGACCCAGCTTTCGGTCTCTTCGAATTCGGCGAGGATGCGCAGGTCCGCGTGCTGCAGCAGCGGGCTTTCGGAGTCGCACATCTGGCCGATCTTCCAGTTGCGCTTACCGTGGCCCTGCAGCAGGAACACGTCGTAGTTGTCGAAGTGCGGACCGACATTACCGCCAGGTGCGGCGAAGCTGATCATCACATCGTCGATGCGCCAGCTCGGCAGGAAGCGGAAGTGTTCCAGCAACTCGGCGACTTCCGGTACGAACTGGTCCACGGCCTGGACCAGCAGGGTCCAGTCGCGTTCCGGCAGCTTGCTGAACTCGTCTTCGGCGAAGGGGCCGCGACGCAGCTCCCAGGGGCGCTCGCCGTTCTCGATCACCAGGCGCGATTCGACTTCTTCTTCCAGGGCCAGGCCGGCCAGTTCGTCGGGTTCGATCGGGCTTTCGAAGTCAGGCAGGGCCTGACGGATCAGCAGGGGCTTCTTCTGCCAGTAGTCACGCAGAAATTCCCGTGCAGTGATGCCGCCCAGAAGTTGAAGTGGAATATCAGGATTCATGTGTAACCTATTGAAAAAGTGTACTTTTCTAGCAGGAATAAAAACGCCCGGCGCGGCCGGGCGTCAAAAGGTCGAGCAATCGGTCAGATACGCTTGGCCTGGGCCACGGCATTGCCGATGTAGCTGGCCGGGGTGAGCTTCTTCAGCTCGGCCTTGGCCGCGGCAGGCATGTCCAGCCCGTCGATGAAAGTCTGCAGCGCTTCAGGGCTGATGCCCTTGCCGCGGGTCAGTTCCTTGAGTTTTTCGTAAGGGTTTTCGATGTTGTAGCGACGCATCACGGTCTGGATCGGCTCGGCCAGGACTTCCCAGCAAGCGTCCAGGTCTTCAGCGATCTTCTGGGCGTTGAGCTCCAGTTTGCTGATGCCCTTGAGGCTGGCTTCGTAGGCAATCACGCTGTGAGCAAAGCCCACGCCCAGGTTGCGCAGTACGGTGGAGTCGGTCAGGTCGCGCTGCCAGCGGGAGATCGGCAGCTTGCTCGCCAGATGCTGGAACAGGGCGTTGGCGATCCCCAGGTTGCCTTCGGAGTTTTCGAAGTCGATCGGGTTGACCTTGTGCGGCATGGTCGAGGAACCGATTTCGCCGGCAATGGTGCGCTGCTTGAAGTAGCCCAGGGAGATGTAGCCCCAGATATCGCGATCGAAGTCGATCAGGATGGTGTTGAAGCGGGCGATGGCGTCGAACAGCTCGGCGATGTAGTCGTGCGGCTCGATCTGCGTGGTGTAGGGGTTGAAGGCCAGGCCCAGTTCGTCTTCGATGAAGGCGCGGGCGTTGGCTTCCCAGTCGATGTCCGGGTAGGCCGACAGGTGGGCGTTGTAGTTGCCCACGGCGCCGTTGATCTTGCCCAGCAGCGGCACGGCAGCGACCTGAGCGATCTGACGCTCCAGGCGGTACACGACGTTGGCCAGTTCTTTGCCCAGGGTGGTCGGGGAGGCCGGCTGACCGTGAGTACGCGAGAGCATCGGCACTTCGGCGAAACGGATCGCCAGTTCACGGATGGCGTTGGCGGTCTGGCGCATCAGCGGCAGCATTACTTCATCACGGCCTTCGCGCAGCATCAGGGCGTGGGACAGGTTGTTGATGTCCTCGCTGGTGCAGGCGAAGTGGATGAATTCACTGACGTTGGCCAGCTCAGGCAGCTTGGCGGCTTGTTCCTTGAGCAGGTACTCGATGGCCTTGACGTCGTGGTTGGTGGTGCGCTCGATCTCTTTGACGCGCTCGGCGTGCTCCAGGGAGAAGTTCTCTGCCAGGGCATTGAGGACAGCGTTGGCTTCGGCGGAGAACGCCGGCACTTCGCTGATGGCGCTATGGGCGGCCAGGCGTTGGAGCCAGCGCACTTCAACGAGGACGCGAGCACGGATCAGGCCGTATTCGCTGAAAATGGGGCGCAGGGCCTGGGTTTTGCCGGCGTAGCGGCCGTCAACAGGGGAAACCGCAGTGAGCGAAGAGAGCTGCATGGGGTGTTCTCGGACAGTCGGGCAACGAAATGGGGCGCGTATCATACATGAAAATATCCGCAGGTCCGTTGCCAACTGACCAGCGTCTTACGCGCAGCTCTTGAAAAATCAGGCGCAGCTCAGCTGCTGCGCATCAACGGATACAGCTCTTTAAGCAATTTGCGCCGGCTGATCACCAGTTGCCAGCGATGGCCGCCCAACTGGCGCCATAGGCGCGCCGAACGAATGCCGGCCAGCAGCAGGGCGCGGATCTTCGAGGCGTTGCTCGGTTGCTGCAGGTTGCGCATGTCGCCGTGGACTTGGATACGCTGGCGCAGGGTGCTCAGGGTGTCCTGATACAGCCCGCCGCACGCGGCAATGACGTTTTCGTGGGCCGGGCCGAAGTGTTCGACCTGGGACTGGATCTGCGGCAGGCGCTTGCCAATGGTTTCCAGCAGGTCGTCGCGCTTGGCCAGCTGACGCTCCAGGCCGAGCATCGAGAGCGCGTAGCGCAAGGGCTCGCGTTGCAGGGTGCTGGGGTCGCGCTCCAGGGCGCCGATCAGGGCGCGGTAGCCCTCGCGCAGGTTGATGTCGTCGCCGCCGTAGACTTCCAGGGTGTCTTTCGGGTCGCGAATCAGCAGGCTACCGAGCATGCAGCTCAATGCAGCTTCACTGACCTGGCCGGTCTTGGCGATGCGGTCCACCAGCACCGCTGCGAGGAATACACCACCCAGCGCCGTCAATTGCTCCTGAATCGGGCTCATGGACGGACGTCCTTGCTGCTCCAGGGTTCGGCCACTTCGATGACGCCGCCACCAAGGCAGATTTCACCGTCGTAGAACACCACGGACTGGCCGGGTGTCACGGCGCGCTGTGGATCGTCGAAGGTGGCGCGGTAGCCGTTGGCGGTCTTTTCCAGGGTGCAGGGCTGGTCGCTCTGGCGGTAGCGCACCTTGGCGGTCAGGCGTCGTGGCTGGCTCAGGTCGATGGGGTTGACCCAATAGATGTCGGAGGCCAGCAGGGCGCGGGAGAACAACCAGGGATGATCGTTGCCCTGGCCAACGATCAGTTCGTTGTGCTCCAGGTCCTTGATCAGCACGTACCACGGCTCTTCGCCGGCATCTTTCAGGCCGCCGATGCCCAGGCCCTGGCGCTGGCCGATGGTGTGGTACATCAGGCCGTGATGGCGGCCGATGACTTCACCTTCGGTAGTCTTGATCTCGCCGGGCTGGGCTGGCAGGTATTGTTTGAGGAAGTCGCTGAAGCGCCGCTCACCGATAAAGCAGATGCCGGTGGAGTCTTTCTTCTTGGCGGTAGCCAGGTCGTGTTTCTCGGCGATGGCGCGCACTTCGGGTTTTTCCAGCTCGCCCACCGGGAACAGGGTCTTGGCGATCTGCTCGCCGCCAACGGCATGGAGGAAGTAGCTCTGGTCCTTGTTTGGGTCCAGGCCCTTGAGCAGTTCGGTGCGGCCGTCGGTGTCGCGACGACGCACATAGTGCCCGGTGGCAATCAAGTCGGCGCCGAGCATCATGGCGTAGTCGAGGAACGCCTTGAACTTGATTTCGCGGTTGCAGAGGATGTCCGGGTTCGGCGTGCGGCCGGCCTTGTATTCGGCCAGGAAGTGCTCGAACACGTTGTCCCAGTACTCGGCGGCAAAGTTGGCGGTGTGCAGCTTGATGCCAAGCTTGTCGCACACGGCCTGGGCGTCCGCCAGGTCGTCCATGGCGGTGCAGTACTCGGTTCCGTCGTCTTCCTCCCAGTTCTTCATGAACAGGCCTTCCACCTGGTATCCCTGCTCCATCAGCAGGAGGGCGGAAACGGAAGAATCCACGCCGCCGGACATGCCGACAATGACGCGCTTCTTTTGGGTGTCAGAAGGGGCTGGATCACGCATAGGAATTCAATGGGTGTCTTGAAAAAGGACGCGATTCTAACAGGCTGAGGCCTGCAAGGCTAAAACTGCGGTTAAAGCATTGGTCGGATCAGCGCCAGGCTGTGCAGTTGGCCGTCCAGGTAATCGTCCAGGCACTGCAGGATCAGCTCGCTGCGCCAGTTGGCCCGTTGTTCCAGCAGTTGCTCGCGGGTCAGCCAGCGGGGGCCGATGATGCCGTCGTCCAGTTGATAGTCCGGATGATGGCGCAGCGGCTTGGCGGCAAAGCACACGCGCTGGTAGGTCACGCCGTTGCTGGGGGCGGTATAGAGGTAGATGCCGACCACGCCGGTTAGCTCCACGTCCCAGCCGGTTTCTTCCAGGGTTTCGCGGATGGCCGCCTGGAGCAGGCTTTCATTGGCATCCAGATGCCCGGCAGGCTGATTGAGCACGGCCTGTTCGCCCGAGTACTCCTCGACGAACAGGAAGCGCCCCTGATCTTCGACGATGGTGGCGACGGTGATGTGAGGTTGCCATTCCATAAAGCCTCTCCTTTTATAAGGGGTAAGCATTGTAGGAGCCGGCTTGCCGGCGAAGCGAGCACCGCCTGTTTGGCGTGGGTGCATTTCGCCGGCCAGCCGGCTCCTGCGCAATCCATAAGCACAAACCCCGGCACATGGCCGGGGTTTGTGTAGGGCGGTCCTGCTTACACCAGCGCAGCGATGGCTGCGTTGAGGGTGGCGCTCGGGCGCATGGCCTTGCTCACCAGCTCAGGGTTGGCGCTGTAGTAGCCGCCGATGTCCACGGGCTTGCCCTGTACCGCGTTGAGCTCGGCGACGATGGTCGCTTCGTTCTCTGTCAGGGTCTTGGCCAGGGTGCTGAACTGCGCTTGCAGGGCGGCGTCCTCGGTCTGGGCGGCCAGGGCTTGGGCCCAGTACAGCGCCAGGTAGAAGTGGCTACCGCGGTTGTCGATGTTGCCGACTTTGCGCGATGGCGACTTGTTGTTGTCGAGGAACTGGCCGGTAGCCTGGTCCAGGGTCTTGGCCAGTACCAGGGCTTTCGGATTGTTGTAGGTGTTGCCCAGGTGCTCCAGGGAGGCGGCCAGGGCCAGGAACTCACCCAGGGAATCCCAGCGCAAGAAGTTCTCTTCCAGCAGTTGCTGCACGTGCTTCGGAGCCGAACCGCCGGCGCCGGTTTCGAACAGGCCGCCACCGTTCATCAGCGGCACGATCGACAGCATCTTGGCGCTGGTGCCCAGCTCCATGATCGGGAACAGGTCGGTCAGGTAGTCGCGCAGTACGTTGCCGGTCACCGAGATGGTGTCCTTGCCGTCGCGGGTGCGGGCCAGGGTGAACTTCATGGCGTCGACCGGAGACATGATGCGGATGTCCAGGTCGCTGGTGTCGTGATCCTTCAGGTAGGCCTGAACTTTCTCGATCATCACGCCGTCGTGGGCGCGCATCGGGTCCAGCCAGAAGATGGCCGGGGTGCTGCTGGCGCGGGCACGGTTGACCGCCAGCTTGACCCAGTCCTGGATCGGCGCGTCTTTGGTCTGGCACATGCGGAAGATGTCGCCGGCTTCGACTTTCTGCTCCAGCAGCAGGCTGCCTTTGCCGTCAGTGACGCGAACCACGCCGTCAGCCTTGATTTCGAAAGTCTTGTCGTGGGAGCCGTACTCTTCGGCTTTTTTCGCCATCAGGCCAACGTTCGGCACGCTGCCCATGGTGGTCGGATCGAATGCGCCATTGGCTTTGCAGTCTTCGATCACCGCCTGGTAGATGGTGGCGTAGCAACGGTCCGGGATCACTGCCTTGGTGTCGTGCAGCTGGCCGTCGGTGCCCCACATCTTGCCGGAGTCACGGATCATGGCCGGCATCGAAGCGTCGACGATCACGTCGCTCGGCACGTGCAGGTTGGTGATGCCTTTGTCGGAGTTGACCATGGCCAGGGCAGGGCGGGCTGCGTAGACGGCCTGGATGTCGGCTTCGATCGCAGCTTGCTGGTCGGCTGGCAGGGCCTTGATGCGGGCGTACAGGTCGCCGATGCCGTTATTCAGGTTGAAGCCGATTTCTTGCAGCACGGCGGCGTGCTTGCTCAGGGCGTCCTGATAGAACTCGGCAACGATCTGGCCGAACATGATCGGGTCGGAGACTTTCATCATGGTGGCTTTGAGGTGCACCGACAGCAGTACGCCTTGCTTCTTGGCGTCTTCGATTTCGGCGGCGATGAAGGCACGCAGGGCCTTTTTGCTCATGACTGCGCAATCGAGGATCTCACCGGCTTGCACGGTGGTCTTTTCCTTCAGGACGGTGGCAGTGCCGTCTTGAGCGATCAGCTCGATTTTAACGCTGTCTGCGCCTTCGATCAGGGCAGCTTTTTCGCTGCCGTAGAAGTCGCCGTTGCTCATGTGGGCAACGTGGGACTTGGAGTCCTTGGCCCAGGCGCCCATCTTGTGCGGGTGCTTGCGCGCGTAGTTCTTCACCGACAGCGGGGCGCGGCGGTCGGAGTTGCCTTCACGCAGGACCGGGTTCACGGCGCTGCCCTTGACCTTGTCGTAACGGGCCTTGGCGTCTTTGTCGGCGTCGCTGGTGACGGTCTCGGGATAGTCCGGCAGGGCATAGCCCAGGGCCTGCAGCTCTTTGATCGCGGCTTGCAGTTGCGGTACCGAGGCGCTGATGTTCGGCAGCTTGATGATGTTGGCTTCCGGGGTGACCGCCAGTTCGCCCAGTTCGGCGAGGTGGTCCGGTACCGCTTTGGCACCCAACTGCTCAGGGAAGCTGGCGAGGATGCGGCCGGCCAGGGAGATGTCGCGGGTTTCCACGGCGATATCAGCCGAAGCGGTGAAGGCTTCTACGATAGGCAGCAGGGAATAGGTGGCGAGGGCCGGGGCTTCGTCGGTGAAGGTGTAGATGATCTTCGAGCGGGTGGGCATATTCGGATTAACTCTCTTCTTTGCTAAAGCGTGCGCAGAAACTCGAGGTGCGCCGGGTAAGCGCTTTCGTTCAAAGGTCATCCATGAGCCGAATGTCGAGGTTTCTTCGCGGTGATGTTGGGTGCATCAGTCGAGCGTCAAGCGGGTGGGCTGCGGTAACAACCCGGCTTTGGGCGGCCATTCTCGGCTTGTTTTATTCGGTAGCAGAGCGTTCGGCCGTCGTGACTCTGTGGTCAGCGGCGGCATTATACATAGGTAGCTAGCAAAACGCCGATGCTTCATAGGTGCCCGTTCTCGTCCATTGGTCTAAAGGTCGCAGGCGGGGTGCAGGCGTAGAGTCGTTCGAGGTGCTCGATTTTGGCACTTTTCCCTTTGCTTTCAGGCTTGTAGGCCGCGAACTGTGCAGCTTTCACGGCATATGGGTGGAACATGAGGTTCCCGTCCAGATTCAACTGGGTTACGCTCGAACGCAGCCAGATGTTCAATCCACACAACGGAGTTCAGCATGGGATACAAGAAGATTCAGGTTCCAGCAGTCGGCGACAAAATCACCGTCAACGCAGACCATTCTCTCAATGTTCCTAACAACCCGATTATTCCTTTCATCGAAGGCGACGGTATTGGTGTTGATATCAGCCCGGTCATGATCAAGGTTGTCGATGCTGCGGTTAAGAAGGCTTACGGCGGCGAACGCAAGATTTCCTGGATGGAAGTGTATGCCGGGGAAAAAGCGACTCAAGTGTACGACCAGGATACCTGGCTGCCTCAGGAAACCCTGGACGCGGTGAAGGACTACGTGGTTTCCATCAAGGGCCCGCTGACCACACCGGTCGGTGGTGGCATCCGTTCCCTGAACGTGGCCCTGCGTCAACAGCTGGACCTGTATGTATGCCTGCGCCCGGTGCGTTGGTTCGAAGGCGTGCCCAGCCCGGTGAAAAAGCCTGGCGATGTGGACATGACCATCTTCCGTGAAAACTCCGAAGACATTTACGCCGGTATCGAGTGGAAGGCCGGTACGGCAGAGGCCACCAAGGTCATCAAGTTCCTTAAAGAAGAAATGGGCGTCACCAAGATCCGTTTCGACGAAAACTGCGGCATCGGCGTCAAGCCGGTTTCCCTGCAGGGCACCAAGCGTCTGGCGCGCAAGGCGCTGCAATATGTAGTGGATAACGACCGCGACTCGCTGACCATCGTCCACAAAGGCAACATCATGAAGTTCACCGAAGGTGCCTTCAAAGAGTGGGCCTACGAAGTGGCGGCTGAAGAGTTCGGCGCAACCTTGCTGGACGGCGGCCCTTGGATGCAGTTCAAGAACCCGAAAACCGGCAAGAACGTCATCGTCAAGGATGCTATCGCTGACGCCATGCTCCAGCAGATCCTGCTGCGCCCGGCCGAGTATGATGTGATCGCGACCCTCAACCTCAATGGTGACTATCTGTCCGACGCCCTGGCGGCGGAAGTCGGTGGTATCGGTATCGCTCCGGGGGCCAACCTGTCCGACACCGTGGCCATGTTCGAAGCGACCCACGGTACCGCGCCCAAGTACGCCGGCAAGGACCAGGTCAACCCAGGCTCGCTGATTCTCTCTGCGGAGATGATGCTGCGCCACATGGGCTGGACCGAAGCGGCCGACCTGATCATCAAGGGCACCAATGGCGCCATCTCGGCCAAGACCGTGACCTATGACTTCGAGCGTCTGATGGAAGGGGCGACCCTGCTGTCTTCGTCGGCATTCGGTGATGCGCTGATCTCGCACATGTAAGCGAATCCGGGCTGAAAGCAAACCGGCCGACTCAATCCCTTGAGTCGGCCGGTTTTTTTATGACTGGATGTTGTATCAATCAGCTCAGGGCGCTTTCAGTCTGGACCTCGGCGGTGACGATTTCGCCGGGCACCTTCAAGGCGCTGATTTTGATCGCATGCAGCCCCTTGGGGCCTTGGATGATCTCGAAGCTCACAGCCTGTCCGGCTTTCAAGGTCTTGTAGCCATCCATATCGATGGCCGAGTAATGGGCAAAGAGATCGTCAGTCTTGCCCTCCTCATTAATAAAGCCATAACCCTTGGCATTGTTGAACCACTTGACCTTACCGCTAGCCATACTCATATCCCTCTGCAACAGACTCCATCACTGGAGTATCATCCAGTTCATCCGCCGCCAAACTTGGTAAAAAGGTTGACGCCGCGGACGTTTATTACCCAATGTGGGCCCTATTGGTTGTAACACCGTTTTGCCGATAGTCAAGGTGACCCGGCGGTCGGAGTTGAATTCCATCCAGGGCGCCCCCACCACTGTATTTGCACAACTGACGAACCTTTCTTTCCATGCATGCAATCAGCCAGATTCGACTAACATTCAATCAGGATCGCCCGGACTTGCACGACGACGATTCCGCTGGCTTGGCTGTACAGGAAGCTAAGCCTGCGTTACAGGCGCCGCCGATGTACAAGGTGGTTTTGTTCAACGATGACTACACCCCGATGGATTTCGTCGTCGAAGTGCTCGAGATGTTTTTTAACCTGAATCGCGAGCTGGCGACCAAGGTCATGCTGGCCGTCCATACCGAGGGACGAGCAGTGTGTGGATTGTTTACCCGCGACATCGCCGAGACCAAGGCCATGCAGGTCAACCAGTACGCCCGGGAAAGCCAGCATCCGCTACTCTGTGAAATCGAGAAGGACGGTTAACGCCGACCACTTGGGTATGAGGTGAAGCTATGTTAAACCGCGAGCTCGAAGTCACCCTCAATCTCGCCTTCAAGGAGGCCCGTTCGAAGCGTCATGAATTCATGACCGTCGAGCACCTTCTGTTGGCTCTTTTGGATAATGAGGCCGCCGCCACCGTTTTACGTGCCTGCGGAGCAAACCTCGACAAACTCAAGCACGACCTGCAGGAGTTCATCGACTCCACCACGCCGCTGATTCCTGTGCATGACGAGGATCGCGAGACTCAGCCAACCCTGGGTTTCCAGCGTGTGCTGCAACGTGCTGTCTTTCACGTACAGAGCTCGGGCAAGCGTGAAGTCACTGGCGCCAATGTGCTGGTGGCAATCTTCAGTGAGCAAGAGAGTCAGGCAGTGTTCCTGCTGAAACAGCAGAGCGTTGCCCGTATCGATGTGGTCAATTACATCGCCCATGGCATTTCCAAGGTGCCTGGGCATGGTGATCATTCTGAAGGTGAACAGGATATGCAGGACGAAGAGGGTGGTGAGTCGTCTTCTTCGGGCAATCCTCTGGATGCCTATGCCAGCAACCTCAATGAACTGGCCCGTCAAGGGCGGATTGATCCGTTGGTGGGTCGCGAGCAGGAGGTAGAGCGCGTTGCGCAGATCCTCGCTCGTCGTCGCAAGAACAATCCGTTATTGGTAGGTGAGGCGGGTGTGGGCAAAACCGCCATTGCCGAAGGCTTGGCCAAACGTATTGTCGACAATCAGGTTCCAGATCTGTTGGCCAATAGCGTTGTCTACTCCCTGGATCTGGGGGCGTTGCTGGCGGGTACCAAATACCGTGGCGACTTCGAGAAGCGCTTCAAGGCGTTGCTGGGAGAGTTGAAGAAGCGTCCTCAGGCAATTCTGTTCATCGACGAGATTCATACCATCATCGGTGCCGGTGCGGCTTCCGGTGGGGTAATGGATGCCTCGAACCTGCTCAAGCCGCTCCTGTCCTCGGGTGATATCCGTTGCATCGGTTCAACCACCTTCCAGGAATTTCGTGGCATCTTCGAGAAAGACCGGGCCCTGGCTCGGCGCTTCCAGAAGGTCGATGTGTCCGAACCCTCGGTCGAGGACACCATTGGTATCCTGCGCGGTCTCAAAGGTCGTTTCGAGCAGCATCACAGCATCGAATACAGCGATGAAGCCCTGCGCGCCGCAGCGGAACTGGCCTCGCGCTACATCAATGACCGGCATATGCCGGACAAGGCCATCGACGTCATCGACGAGGCGGGTGCCTACCAGCGTCTGCAGCCGGCCGAGAAGCGCGTGAAGCGCATCGAAGTGGCTCAGGTTGAGGACATCGTGGCGAAAATTGCCCGTATTCCGCCTAAGCATGTCACCAGCTCCGACAAAGAGCTGCTGCGCAACCTTGAGCGCGATCTCAAGTTGACGGTGTTTGGCCAGGATGCGGCGATTGATTCGCTGTCTACCGCCATCAAGTTGTCCCGTGCGGGCCTGAAGTCTCCGGACAAGCCTGTGGGTTCGTTCCTGTTCGCCGGTCCTACCGGTGTCGGCAAGACCGAAGCGGCACGGCAGTTGGCCAAGGCCATGGGGATCGAGTTGGTGCGCTTCGACATGTCTGAGTACATGGAGCGGCACACCGTATCGCGCTTGATTGGTGCGCCTCCCGGCTATGTCGGTTTCGACCAGGGTGGCTTGCTGACCGAGGCGATCACCAAACAGCCGCATTGCGTATTGCTGCTCGATGAAATCGAGAAGGCGCATCCGGAAGTCTTCAACCTGCTGCTGCAGGTGATGGATCACGGCACTCTGACCGACAACAACGGGCGCAAGGCGGACTTCCGCAATGTAATCGTCATCATGACCACCAACGCCGGTGCTGAAACCGCGGCGCGAGCCTCTATCGGTTTCACTCATCAGGATCACTCTTCCGATGCCATGGAAGTAATCAAGAAGAGCTTCACGCCGGAGTTCCGCAACCGTCTGGACACCATTATCCAGTTCGGTCGTCTGAGTCATGAAGTGATCAAGAGCGTGGTGGACAAGTTCCTTACCGAGCTTCAAGCGCAGTTGGAAGACAAGCGCGTGCAGCTAGAAGTGACCGATGCCGCTCGCAGCTGGCTGGCTGCCGGTGGTTACGACGTGACAATGGGTGCACGCCCAATGGCGCGTTTGATCCAGGACAAGATCAAGCGTCCCCTGGCCGAGGAGATCCTGTTTGGCGAATTGTCCGACCATGGCGGTGTGGTACACATCGACATCAAGGATGGCGAGTTGACCTTTGATTTCGAGACCACGGCGGAAATGGCTTGATGGCCGCGTAACGCAGTAGTACCGCCAAAGGCACCGGAGGGTGCCTTTGTGCTATCTGGGGTTTGAACAGTTTTTTGCAGACGAACAAAAACGCCCGGCATAACCGGGCGTCTTGTATTGACTTGCTTAGCGAGCGCGGTAAGTGATGCGCCCTTTGCTCAAGTCATAGGGCGTCAGCTCGACGCGCACTTTGTCACCGGTAAGAATACGAATGTAGTTCTTGCGCATCTTGCCGGAAATATGCGCGGTTACGACGTGCCCATTTTCCAACTCCACACGAAACATGGTGTTGGGCAGGGTGTCGACGACAGTGCCTTCCATTTCGAAGCTGTCTTCTTTCGACATGCAGTAAAGCCCTCGGTGTCCAATGAATGGCCCGGTGCAACTGCGCCAGGCAAAAGCGGCGTGCATTGTGCCCGAAAAGTGGGGTTTAAGCCAAGACCTTCTAGTTGAGGATCACCCATCTCTGGTTAACCAGCAGCTCTATGGGGCGATATTGGGTCTTGTAGCTCATTTTTTTGCAGTTCTTGATCCAGTAGCCGAGGTACACCGCGTCCAGCCCCAGGCGCAGGGTTTCGCCGATTTGCCAGAGGATCGCGTAGCGCCCCAGGCTGCGACGCTCTTCATCGGGTTCATAGAAGGTGTAGACCGCTGAGAGCCCGTTGGGCAACAGGTCGGTAACGGCTACCGCCAGCAGGCGCCCCTCCAGGCGGAACTCATAGAAGCGGGAAAACGGCAGGTCGCGCACCAGGAAGGTCGAGAACTGGTCGCGGCTGGGGGGGAACATGTCGCCGTCGGCGTGGCGTTGCTCGATGTAGCGTTGGTAGAGGTCGAAGTACTCTTCGCTAAAGCCAGGTTTGGCCGCTTGTACGCTCAGGTCGCTGTTGCGTTTGAGAATGCGTTTTTGCTGACGATTGGGCAGGAACTGCGCCACTGGAATGCGCGCCGGGACGCAAGCGTTGCAGTTTTGGCAGTGGGGCCGATACAGGTGATCGCCGCTGCGACGAAATCCCATTTCCGACAGATCTGCGTAGACATGCACGTCCATGGGCTGGCTGGGATCGAGGAACAAGGTAGTGGCCTGTTCGTCGGGCAGGTAGCTGCAAGAATGGGGTTGAGTGGCATAAAACTTCAGGCGCGCCAACTCGGTCATGAGTCAACCCTCGGAATAAGCTTTGAAATTAAGTGTAAGCCACTGCCGTCAAACCCGCCTAGGAAACCCATATGGCGCGGCTCGGCTGATCCAGGTGACGCGTGAGGTAGCCGGCAAACTCTGGTCGGGAAATGGAGCGCGCACCCAGGCTGTGCAGATGCTCGGTAGGCATCTGGCAGTCGATCAATACAAATCCCCATTCCTTCAGATGCTGTACCAGGGTGGCGAATCCGAATTTCGAGGCGTTGTCGGCGCGGCTGAACATCGACTCGCCAAAAAACAGTTGGCCCATGGCCAGGCCGTACAGCCCTCCCACCAGCGTGCCTTGATCCCAGACTTCCACCGAGTGGGCATAGCCGCGCTGATGCAATTGCAAATAGGCCTGTTGCATCGCCTCGCTGATCCAGGTGCCGTCGGCATAAGCCCGAGGTGCTGCGCAAGCGCTGATGACCGCAGCGAAGTCCTGGTCGAACGTCACTTGATAGCGCTGTTTGCGCAACAGCTTGCCCAGGCTGCGGGAGACATGCAGTTCGTCCGGCAGCAGCACGGTGCGTGGATCGGGAGACCACCAGAGGATCGGTTGCCCCTCGGAAAACCACGGGAAGCAGCCGTGGCGATAAGCCTGAATCAAGCGATCGGCGGACAGATCACCGCCCGCAGCCAGCAGCCCGTTGGGCTCGCGCATGGCCTTTTCCAATGGGGGGAAATCAAGTTTGTTGCGTTGTAACCAGGTCAGCATGGCATCCAGACTTACGGCAGGGGAGGGCGGTGGCAGGCCAATGATGGCCCGCCACAAGCGTAGGGCGAGGGCTTAGTTGTCGTCGAGGAATTTTTCCGCATCCAGGGCTGCCATGCAGCCGGCGCCGGCGGACGTAATGGCCTGGCGGTAGACATGATCGGCCACATCGCCAGCAGCGAATACTCCCGGAATGCCGGTGGCGGTGGCATTGCCTTCGCTGCCACCCTTGATCAGCAGGTAGCCGTCGCGCATCTCCAGTTGCCCCTGGAACAGGTCTGTATTGGGTTTGTGGCCGATGGCGATAAACACCCCAGCCAGTGCCAGATCCCTGGTTTCTCCGCTGTGGCTGTCCTTGAGGCGGGCGCCGGTCACGCCGCTGGCATCCCCCAGTACTTCGTCCAGATGCTGGTTCCAGTGCAGGCGGATATTGCCGTTGGCGGCCTTGTCGAACAGTTTGTCCTGGAGGATTTTCTCTGCGCGGAGCTTGTCGCGGCGGTGCACCAGGTGCACTTCCTTGGCGATGTTCGACAGGTACAGTGCCTCCTCCACGGCTGTGTTGCCGCCGCCCACCACGGCTACCACCTGATTGCGATAGAAGAAACCATCGCAGGTGGCGCAGGCTGAAACGCCTTTGCCGGCAAATGCCTCCTCCGATGGCAGGCCCAGGTATTGGGCCGATGCGCCGGTGGCAATGATCAGCGCGTCGCAACTGTAGGTGCCGCTGTCGCCGATAAGGATAAACGGCCGCTGCTGCAACTGAGCGGTATGGATGTGGTCATAGACGATCTGGGTGTCGAAACGCTCGGCGTGTTTTTGCATGCGCTCCATCAGTGCCGGGCCGGTCAGGCCTTCGACGTCACCGGGCCAGTTGTCGACATCGGTGGTGGTGGTCAGTTGGCCGCCAGCTTGCAGGCCGGTGATCACGGTCGGTTTGAGGTTGGCACGAGCGGCATAAACGGCGGCGCTGTAACCGGCAGGGCCGGAGCCCAGAATGATCAGGCGTGAATGCTTCGCTTGGTTCATAAAAACACCTCATAAGCCTTTGTCACAAAAGAGAATGCATGCTCCAATTGAACAGTGCGTATTACGCAATTGGCTATGCTTAACAGACTGTTCTGACGTGGCATGGTGTGAACAAACCCGTACAATACGACGATGTACCAAGCTTATTCAGAATTGCACCGTTTCAGAAGCAAGGGGCAGAGTGTTAAAAGTAGCCCCAGTTACGCCGGTCAACTTTATTTACCTGCTCGGATTGAGCAGTATCTTGTAGTCAATCACCCGTTGGACGCGCTTATGGCGCAGGAAAAGACGCGTTTTGAAGAAATCCACCGCAGCACCTAAACCTGTTGTTCCGCTCTGGCGTCAGCAATTGCACTACCGGCTCAAGGAAGGTGCATTGATCGCCATTGGAGCCCTGTGCCTGTTCTTGATGATGGCACTTCTGACCTACGGTAAAGATGATCCGGGTTGGAGCCATAACAGCAAGATCGAAGATGTGCAGAACTTCGGCGGTCCTGCTGGCTCTTACAGCGCCGATATCCTGTTTATGGTGTTGGGTTACTTCGCTTATATCTTCCCGTTGCTGTTGGCGATCAAGACCTACCAGATCTTCCGTCAGCGGCATGAACCCTGGCAGTGGAGCGGCTGGCTGTTTTCCTGGCGGCTGATCGGTCTGGTGTTCCTGGTGTTGTCCGGCGCGGCGCTGGCGCATATCCATTTCCATGCCGCCACGGGCCTGCCGGCCGGTGCCGGTGGCGCTTTGGGCGAGAGCCTGGGCGACCTGGCCAAGAATGCGCTGAACGTCCAGGGCAGCACCCTGATGTTCATTGCCCTGTTCCTGTTCGGCCTGACGGTGTTCACCGACCTGTCGTGGTTCAAGGTGATGGACGTCACTGGCAAGATCACGCTCGACCTGTTCGAACTGTTCCAGGGCGCTGCCAATCGTTGGTGGGACGCTCGCGTCGAGCGTAAACAGCTGGTGGCGCAACTGCGCGAAGTGGATGCCCGGGTCGATGAGGTGGTGTCCCCGAGCATCGCCGACAAGCGCGAGCAGGCCAAGGTCAAGGAGCGTCTTATCGAGCGCGAGCAGGCCTTGAGCAAGCATATGTCCGAGCGCGAGAAGCAGGTGCCGCCGGTGATCACTCCAGTGGTCACCAAGGCGCCTGAGCCGAGCAAGCGCGTGCAGAAAGAGAAGCAAGTACAGCTGTTCGTCGACAGTGCGGTGGAAGGCACCTTGCCGCCGATCTCGATCCTCGATCCCGCGGAAAAGAAACAGCTCAATTACTCCCCCGAATCCCTGGCGGCTGTCGGCCACCTGCTGGAGATCAAGCTCAAGGAGTTCGGCGTCGAAGTGGCGGTGGATTCCATCCATCCCGGCCCGGTGATTACCCGTTACGAAATCCAGCCGGCGGCCGGGGTGAAAGTCAGCCGTATCGCCAACCTGGCCAAGGACCTGGCGCGCTCCCTGGCGGTGACCAGTGTGCGCGTGGTGGAAGTGATTCCCGGCAAGACCACCGTGGGCATCGAAATTCCCAATGAAGACCGGCAGATCGTGCGCTTCTCCGAAGTGCTCTCGACCCCGGAATACGACAACTTCAAATCCCCGGTCACCCTGGCCCTGGGCCACGATATCGGCGGCAAACCGATCATCACCGACCTGGCGAAAATGCCTCACCTGCTGGTGGCCGGTACCACCGGTTCCGGTAAGTCGGTGGGGGTCAACGCAATGATTCTGTCGATCCTGTTCAAGTCCGGCCCGGAAGACGCCAAGCTGATCATGATCGACCCGAAGATGCTCGAACTGTCGATCTACGAAGGCATTCCGCATCTGCTGTGCCCAGTGGTCACCGACATGAAGGACGCGGCCAACGCTCTGCGCTGGAGCGTGGCGGAGATGGAGCGGCGCTACAAGCTCATGGCCAAGATGGGCGTGCGCAACCTCTCGGGCTTCAACGCCAAGGTCAAGGAAGCCATTGAAGCCGGTACGCCGCTGGCGGACCCGCTGTACAACCGCGAAAGCATCCACGACGAAGCGCCGCTGCTGACCAAGCTGCCGACCATCGTGGTGGTAGTGGACGAATTTGCCGACATGATGATGATCGTCGGCAAGAAGGTTGAAGAACTGATCGCCCGTATCGCCCAGAAGGCCCGTGCTGCTGGTATCCACCTGATCCTCGCGACCCAGCGGCCGTCGGTGGACGTGATCACCGGCCTGATCAAGGCCAACATTCCGACTCGCATGGCGTTCCAGGTGTCGAGCAAGATCGACTCGCGGACCATCATCGATCAGGGCGGCGCCGAACAGCTGCTGGGCCACGGTGACATGCTCTACATGCCACCGGGCACCAGCCTGCCGATTCGTGTCCACGGTGCCTTCGTCTCCGACGATGAAGTGCACCGCGTGGTGGAGGCCTGGAAGCTGCGGGGCGCGCCGGAATACAACGACGACATCCTCAACGGTGTCGAAGAGGCGGGCAGTGGTTTCGAAGGTAGCAGCGGCGGTGGCGACGGCGATGACCCGGAAGCCGACGCGCTCTACGACGAAGCCGTGCAGTTCGTCCTGGAAAGCCGCCGGGCCTCGATCTCGGCGGTACAGCGCAAGCTGAAGATTGGCTACAACCGCGCCGCCCGGATGATCGAGGCCATGGAAATGGCCGGCGTGGTGACGGCGATGAACACCAACGGCTCCCGCGAAGTGCTGGCGCCGGGCCCGATGCGCGACTGATCCCTGTTTCGCTTTCAGCGGCGTGAGGTCACGCCGCTCGCATACCCATCCAATTTATGAGGAATTCCATGCGCCTGATTCGCATGTTGCTGCTGCCGGTATTGGCTGTGACCACCCTGTCGGCCCACGCCGACCCGAAAGACGTGGCACGCCTGACCCAGTTGCTGGAAAAGTCCCAGACCCTGACGGCGCGTTTCTCCCAGCTGACCCTCGACGGCAGCGGCACTCAGTTGCAGGAAACCGCCGGCGAGATGTCCTTGCAGCGTCCTGGCCTGTTCTACTGGCACACCGACGCGCCGCAAGAACAACTGATGGTGTCCGATGGCCAGAAAGTCTCCCTGTGGGACCCGGACCTGGAGCAGGTGACCATCAAGAAGCTCGACCAGCGTCTGACCCAGACTCCGGCCCTGTTGCTGTCCGGTGACGTGTCGAAGATCAGCGAAAGCTTCGACATCACCTCCAAGGAAGCCGGCGGCGTGATGGACTTCACCCTCAAGCCGAAAACCCGCGACACCCTGTTCGACAGCCTGCGCCTGTCGTTCCGCAACGGCATGATCAATGACATGCAATTGATTGACAGCGTTGGTCAGCGCACCAATATCCTGTTCACCGGGGTCAAGGCCAACGAATCGATCCCGGCGTCCAAGTTCAAGTTCGACATCCCCAAGGGTGCCGATGTGATCCAAGAGTAAGCAGCCGCAGCCGCAAGGTTTCGAAGGTAGTCCATGGACCTGTTTCGTAGTGCCCCGATCGCCCAGCCACTGGCTGCACGCTTGCGTGCGACCAACCTGGACGAGTACGTCGGTCAGCAGCACCTGCTGGCTCGGGGCAAGCCGCTGCGCGAGGCACTGGAGCAGGGCGCCCTGCATTCGATGATCTTCTGGGGCCCGCCCGGGGTCGGCAAGACCACCCTGGCGCGGCTGCTGGCGGAAGTCTCGGACGCCCACTTCGAAACCGTCTCGGCGGTGCTGGCCGGGGTCAAGGAGATCCGCCAGGCGGTGGAAATCGCCAAGCAGCAGGCCGGACAATACGGGCGGCGGACCATTCTGTTCGTCGACGAAGTGCACCGCTTCAACAAATCGCAGCAGGATGCCTTCCTGCCCTACGTGGAAGACGGCACGCTGATCTTTATCGGTGCCACCACGGAAAACCCGTCCTTTGAACTCAACAACGCCTTGCTCTCCCGGGCCCGGGTCTATGTGCTCAAGAGCCTGGATGAAGCGGCCCTGGGCACTCTGGTACAGCGTGCCCTGACGGAAGAGCGGGGGCTGGGCAAGCGTCAGCTGAGCCTCAGCGAGGAAGGCTTCCAGATGCTGCTGTCGGCGGCCGATGGCGATGGCCGGCGCATGCTCAACCTGCTGGAAAACGCCTCGGACCTGGCGGAAGACGGTGGCGAGATCAGCGTCGATCTTCTGCAAAGCCTGTTAGGGGATACTCGCCGGCGTTTCGACAAGGGCGGCGAAGCCTTCTACGACCAGATTTCCGCGTTGCACAAGTCCGTGCGCGGCTCCAACCCTGACGGCGCCCTGTACTGGTTTGCACGCATGCTCGACGGTGGTTGCGACCCGCTGTACCTGGCCCGACGCGTAGTGCGCATGGCCAGCGAGGACATCGGCAACGCCGACCCGCGGGCCTTGAGCCTGTGCCTGGCGGCCTGGGATGTGCAGGAGCGCCTGGGCAGTCCCGAAGGCGAGCTGGCGGTGGCCCAGGCCATCACCTACCTGGCCTGTGCGCCGAAGAGCAACGCCGTGTACATGGGCTTCAAGGCCGCCATGCGCGCCGCTGCCGAGCACGGTTCCCTGGAAGTGCCGATCCATCTGCGCAACGCTCCGACCAAGCTGATGAAGCAGTTGGGGTACGGCGACGAATACCGCTACGCCCATGACGAGCCGGATGCCTACGCTGCCGGCGAAGACTATTTCCCCGAAGAGCTCGAGCCTTTGCCGCTCTACCAGCCGGTGCCCCGTGGCCTGGAGCTGAAGATCGGCGAGAAGCTCAAGCATCTGGCTGCCCTGGACCGGGCCAGCCCCCTGCAGCGGAGAAAACCTTGATCCCCCTGATCCTCGCAGTCTCCGCCGGCGGCGTGGCCGGCACCCTGTTGCGCTTCACCACGGGCAACTGGATCAACGCCAATTGGCCGCGGCACTTCTATACCGCGACGCTGGCCGTTAATATCGTGGGCTGCCTGCTGATCGGCGTGTTGTACGGACTGTTCCTGATCCGTCCGGAAGTGCCGATCGAAGTGCGTGCCGGATTGATAGTGGGCTTCCTCGGTGGCCTGACGACTTTTTCATCCTTTTCACTGGATACCGTGCGTCTGCTGGAAAGCGGACAAGTGGCGCTGGCCCTGGGTTATGCGGCACTGAGTGTATTCGGCGGGCTGCTTGCTACCTGGGCCGGCCTGTCCTTGACCAAACTTTGATAAACGAGAGAACGACATGCTCGATTCCAAACTGTTACGTAGCAACCTCCAGGACGTAGCGGATCGTCTGGCATCCCGCGGCTTTGCCCTGGATGTGGCACGCATCGAAGCGCTGGAAGAACAGCGCAAGACCGTGCAGACCCGCACCGAGCAACTGCAGGCTGAACGTAACGCGCGCTCCAAATCCATCGGCCAGGCCAAGCAGCGTGGCGAAGACATCGCCCCGCTGATGGCCGACGTTGAGCGCATGGGGAACGAGCTGAGCTCCGGCAAGGTGGAGCTGGAAAACATCCAGAACGAACTGGATTCGATCCTGTTCGGTATTCCCAACCTGCCTCACGAATCGGTGCCGGTGGGCGAAGACGAAGACGGCAACGTCGAAGTGCGCCGTTGGGGCACCCCGACTACCTTCGACTTCCCGATCAAGGACCACGTGGCCCTGGGCGAAACCCACGGCTGGCTGGACTTTGAAACCGCGGCCAAGCTGTCCGGTGCGCGTTTCGCCCTGCTGCGCGGTCCTATCGCCCGTCTGCACCGCGCCCTGGCGCAGTTCATGATCAACCTGCACACCGGCGAGCACGGCTACGAAGAGGCCTACACCCCGTATCTGGTGCAGGCTCCGGCCTTGGTCGGCACCAGCCAGCTGCCGAAGTTCGAGGAAGACCTGTTCAAGATCACTCGCGAAGGCGAAGCCGATCTGTACCTGATCCCGACCGCCGAAGTGTCCCTGACCAACATCGTCGCGGGTGAGATCCTCGATCCGAAGCAACTGCCGCTGAAGTTCGTCGCCCACACGCCGTGCTTTCGCAGTGAAGCCGGTGCCTCGGGTCGCGACACCCGCGGCATGATCCGCCAGCACCAGTTCGACAAGGTCGAGATGGTCCAGGTGGTCGAGCCGTCGACTTCCATGGAGGCCCTGGAAGGCCTGACCGCCAACGCCGAGAAAGTCCTGCAACTGCTGCAACTGCCGTACCGCGTACTGGCCCTGTGCACCGGCGACATGGGCTTCAGCGCGGTCAAGACCTACGACCTCGAAGTCTGGGTGCCGAGCCAGGACAAATACCGCGAGATCTCCTCGTGCTCCAACTGCGGCGACTTCCAGGCCCGTCGCATGCAGGCGCGCTTCCGCAACCCGGAAACCGGCAAGCCGGAGTTGGTGCACACCCTCAACGGTTCCGGCCTGGCCGTGGGCCGTACCCTGGTGGCGGTGCTGGAAAACTACCAGCAGGCCGACGGTTCGATCCGTGTGCCGGACGTGCTGAAGCCGTACATGGGTGGCCTTGAGGTCATCGGCTAAATGGAATATCTGCCGCTGTTTCACAACCTTCGCGGCAGTCGTGTGTTGGTGGTCGGCGGAGGGGAGATTGCTTTGCGCAAGTCCCGTCTGCTGGCCGATGCCGGTGCGCAGCTGCGAGTGGTTGCACCTGAAATAGAAGCGCAATTGCAGGAGCTGATCGTCGCCAGCGGCGGTGAGTCCCTGTTGCGCGGGTATGTCGAGGCCGACCTCGACGGCTGCACCCTGATCATTGCCGCCACCGACGATGAATCTCTCAATGCCCAGGTCTCCGCCGATGCCCATCGGCGTTGCGTCCCGGTCAATGTGGTGGACGCGCCGGCCCTGTGCAGCGTGATCTTCCCGGCTATCGTCGACCGTTCGCCACTGGTCATCGCAGTCTCCAGTGGCGGCGATGCGCCGGTGCTGGCGCGGCTGATCCGGGCCAAGCTGGAAACCTGGATTCCTTCCACCTACGGCCAACTGGCCGGGTTGGCGGCGCGTTTCCGCGCCCAGGTCAAAGGCCTGTTTCCGGATGTGCAGCAGCGCCGGGCGTTCTGGGAGGATGTATTCCAGGGCCCCATCGCCGATCGCCAACTGGCGGGGCAGGGAGCGGAAGCCGAACGTCTGTTGCAGGCCAAGATTGCCGGCAAGGCGCCCCATGCGCCGGGCGAGGTGTATCTGGTGGGGGCCGGCCCGGGTGATCCGGACCTGCTGACCTTTCGCGCCTTGCGCTTGATGCAACAGGCCGACGTAGTGCTCTACGACCGCCTGGTGGCGCCGGCGATTCTCGAGCTGTGCCGCCGTGACGCCGAACGCATCTATGTCGGCAAGCGTCGCGCCGATCACGCCGTGCCCCAGGAACAGATCAACCAGCAATTGGTGACCCTGGCCCAGCAAGGCAAACGTGTAGTGCGTCTCAAGGGCGGCGATCCGTTCATCTTCGGCCGGGGCGGCGAAGAGATCGAAGAGCTGGCGGCCCACGGTATTCCATTCCAGGTGGTGCCGGGGATTACCGCAGCCAGTGGTTGCTCGGCCTACGCCGGGATTCCCCTGACTCACCGCGACTACGCGCAGTCGGTGCGCTTCGTCACCGGCCACCTTAAGGACGGCACCAGCAACCTGCCCTGGAGCGACTTGGTGGCGCCAGCGCAGACCCTGGTGTTCTACATGGGCCTGGTGGGCTTGCCGACGATCTGCGAGCAGTTGATCAAGCACGGGCGCGGCGCTGATACCCCGGCCGCCTTGATCCAGCAGGGCACCACCAGCAACCAGCGAGTCTTCACCGGCACCCTGGCCAACCTGCCGGCCCTGGTGGCGGAACACGAAGTGCATGCCCCGACCTTGGTGATCGTTGGCGAAGTGGTCCAGCTACGCGAGAAGCTGGCCTGGTTCGAAGGCGCTCAGTCCGAGGTCTGAAAAGCTTCGCCGGCAAGCCGGCTCCTACAGGATCGCTGTGGGAGCTGGCTTGCCAGCGAAAGCGTCCTCAACCCCTGCACCAAACCCCTTGCCCACTCAACCGTTGCCGATCATGTGCGCGGCTGAAGTCCTGCAACGGCCCCTTCGGCACAATCCCCGTTGGATTGATGGTGCTATGGCTGGCGTAGTAGTGCCCCTTGATATGGGCAAAATCCACGGTCTCGGCAATCCCCGGCCACTGATACAGCTCCCGCAGCCAGTTCGACAGGTTCGGGTAATCGGCAATCCGTCGCAGGTTGCACTTGAAGTGGCTGTAGTACACCGCATCGAAGCGGATCAGCGTGGTGAACAGCCGCACATCGGCTTCGGTCAGGTACTCGCCGACCAAGTAGCGCTGTTTACCCAGCAACGCTTCCAAAGCGTCCAGCTCGGCAAAGACATCATCGAACGCCGACTCATAGGCCTGTTGTGACGTGGCAAACCCGGCGCGATACACGCCATTGTTCAGCGCTGGATAGATGCGTGCGTTGAGTTCGTCGATGCGTGCGCGCAAAGGCTGCGGATAAAAATCCAGCTCATTGCCGGTCAAGTCATCAAAGGCACTGTTGAACATGCGGATGATTTCTGCCGACTCATTGCTGACGATGCGCTGTTGCTGCTTGTCCCAGAGCACCGGCACGGTAACCCGACCGGTGTAGTGGGCACTGTCGGCGGTGTAGCGCTGGTGCATGAAGTCGAAGGGGTCCAGGGCATCACCGCTGGAGCCGAAGGCGCTGTCGAAGGTCCAGCCGTTCTCGCGCATCAGCCAGCTGACCACCGAGACGTCGATCAACTGTTCCAGGCCCTTGAGCTTGCGCAAGATCAGCGTGCGGTGGGCCCAGGGGCAGGCCAACGATACATAAAGGTGGTAGCGCCCGGCCTCGGCGGCAAAGCCGCCTTCGCCGCTGGGCCCCGGACTGCCGTCGGCGGTGACCCAGTGGCGACGTTGCGCCTGTTCCCGTTGGAAGGCGCCGTCCTTGCCGCTTTCGTACCACTGGTCATGCCAGCGCCCTTCGATCAGCAGACCCATGAAATGCTCCTCAGCCATTTTGCGTTGGAGTGCAGTCTATTGCGCTGGGTTCGAACAAAAAGCGCAAAACTTGGGCAGTCAGGATCGATTAAATCGATCTGTCCCGGGCGTCCCAGTAGTGTTGGGCGCGCTCGAAGGCCTGCTCCCGAGGCATGCCCAGGCCACGCAAGGCCAGAGCCATAGTGGCCAACAGGGCCAACTGCGGGTAGCTGTCCTCCACCTCGCCACGCCACAGCGCCTTGAGGTGCTCGGGTTCCAGGCTGGCCGGTTTCACATGGCGTTGCGCCGACAGTGCCGGCCATTCCTCGTCCCAACTGACGCCGCCCGTACTGCCGTACAGATGGCTGGTGG
Source organism: Pseudomonas sp. E1BtOHC1 (assembly GCF_058744285.1). Classification (NCBI taxonomy): domain Bacteria; kingdom Pseudomonadati; phylum Pseudomonadota; class Gammaproteobacteria; order Pseudomonadales; family Pseudomonadaceae; genus Pseudomonas; species Pseudomonas sp. E1BtOHC1. The sequence continues at coordinate 5,388,743 of NZ_CP196023.1, read as the reverse complement.
TGTCCGGGTTGATCTCGATCTCGCCGCCATCGCCCTTGATCACGATGACGTTGTCCCCCAGCAGGCCGCTGGCATCGCGGTGCACCGCCTGATAGCCAGGGTGGAAGATGCTCTGCAGGCCGCAACGGGCGCCCAGGGGGTTGAGAATGCGCGCCAGGGAGTGAATCGGTGAGCGTAGGCCGAGGATGTTGCGCAGGTCGATCATCCGTTGCAGCTGTGGCGCCCAGTCGCCTAGCGGCATGAAGGCCAGGTTGCCCTGATCCAGTGCCTTGGCGACCGATGGCCAGTCACGGCACAGGGGAATCCCCAGGGGCTCCAGCAACTGCTCGGTGTACAGGCGCCCGGCCGTATGGGCGCCACCGCCGTGCAGCAGGATGCGCACGCCGTTCTGTGCCAGGCACTTGGCCGCCAGCAGGTACCAGGGCAGGTGGCGCTTCTTGCCGGCGTAGGTCGGCCAGTCGAGGTCCAGCTGGATCGCCGGGGCATTCAGGCGCTCGCGCAAGGCTTCGGTGAAGCCCGCCAGTTCTTCCGGGCTTTCTTCCTTGTGCCGCAGCAGCATGAGGAAGGCGCCGAGCTGGGTGTCCTCGACCTTGCCGTCTAACAGCATGCCCATGGCTTCCCGGGCTTCTTCCCGGGTCAGGTTGCGGGCGCCGCGCTTGCCCTTGCCGAGGATGCGCACGAACTGGGCAAACGGGTGCTCTTGCGGGGTCTGGGTGAGCAGGGGGGCGAAATCGTTCATAGGCAATTGGTCGGCTTCGGCAGGCCCGCCAGCTTGGCGGCAAGTTTGGCGGGAGTGCCTTTGAACAGTCGGTTCAGGTGCAGGCTGTTGCCCTTGTCCGGGCCCAGCTTGAGGGCGGTGTACTTGATCAGCGGGCGGGTGGCCGGGGACAGCTGGAACTCTCTATAGAAGCCCTGCAGCAGTTTGAGGATTTCCCAATGCTCCGGGCTCAGTTCAAGTTCTTCATTGGCGGCCAGGGCCTGCGCCACGTCGGCGGACCAGTCGTCGAGGTTGACCAGGTAACCGTCCTTGTCCAGTTCGATGGCGCGAGCGCCCACAGTCAGGGTACTCATAGCCAGGTGTTGACCTTGTCATGCTCGATCGACAGCTCGACGAAGCCCGGGTAATCCACTGCGCGGGCCCAGGCCGGCAGGGTCAGGCCCCGGGCTTGCAAGTCCTCTTCCAGCACATACAGATTCAGGCCGCTACGGGCGCCCAGTTCGCCGTAAAGCGTCGTACCCGGCTGCAAGGCATAGACGGCGTCGCCGCACAGCAGCAGGCCATCGGCGCTGCCCAGCAGACGCAGGCAACTGCTCAGGCGGGTGTCGGTGAAGGGCGAGTGGGACAACACATGCAAGGTCGACATCAGAGGGTAATCACCTGGTCAAAACGGTCGATGATCCCGGCCAGTTCCGGGGCGTTGAGCAGCTGTACAGCGTCAAGGCTCAAAGCCGCCGGGTCGAGGCCGCGAGCAGCGATGCTGGCACTGCAGGCAAACAGCTCGTCGACGCCGAACAGCGACAACGCCTGCAGGTTGGCGCTCAAGTCCTTCTGCCGCAGCAATGAAGCCTGTTGCCCGGGCGCCAGTTGCAGCACGCCATCGTCGAGAAACAGCAGGCCGATGGGCAGGTCGAAGGCGCCGCCGGCCAGGACGATATCCAGGGCCTCCCGGGCACCGGGGCCGGACCAGGGCGCCTGACGGCTGATCAGCAACAGGGATTTGGCCATCTCACGCCCCTCCAAAACAGATCAGGCGGTCGGCGGCCTGTACCGCGTCATGCAATTGCCCGAGCCCCGACAGCTCCCAGGGGGCTTCGACGCTCACCGCCGTGCGCTGATAGCGCTGGGCTTCGTCGGCATTCAACACACCCCGACGCAGGGCCGCGGCGATGCACACCACAGCATCCAACTGATGCTGGCCGACAAAGTCGCGCCATTCCTGGGGCAGGTTCTGCTCATCCTGGGGCGTGACGATGCTGTTGGCAGCGTTGTAGACGCCGTCCTGGTAAAAAAACAGCCGGACAATCTCATGCCCGCCCGCCAGCGCCGCCTGGGCGAACAGCAGGGCGCGGCGCGAGGAAGGCGCGTGAGCGGCGGAGAACAGGGCGATGGCGAACTTCATGACGGACTCGATGGATAAAACTGCGGCCATGATAAAGCTTTCTCCGTGGATCGGCTAAACCCCTTTCGCCCCGAAGGCTCTGGCTCCGGGAGCTCAGGACATATCGGGTAAAGCTTTGCCAGGCCCCAAACCCCGGGGCGAGGGATAGACTCGCGCCTTCATTCAACCTGGGACAAGGAGCAAGGGATGATGGATTTGAATTCGGCGGTGGTGGTGATCACCGGTGCCGGTCGCGGTCTGGGAGCGGCGCTGGCCATCAGTCTGGCGGACCAGGGCTGCAAGTTGATTCTCTGTGGGCGCAACCCCGTGGCCCTGGCGCAAGTCAGCGCGGCCATCGAAGCGCGCACCGGCAGCCCCGCCGATCACGTAGTGGTGGACCTGGCCAACAGCGACAGCGTCAAGGCCGCCCTGGCGGAGATCCATGTGCGCCATCCCCAGGTGGATATCCTGATCAACAACGGCGCCATGTGGCTGGAGGCCAGCGAGCAGCCCCACAGCGCTGCCGAGGTCACGGGCGTGATCGATGCGGCCCTGACGGGCACCTTCCTCCTGACCCAGGGCCTGCTGCCGGCGCTCAAGGCCTCCAAGCGTCCGGACATCGTCACCATCGGTTCCATCAGTGGCTTGCCCAATGCACCACTGCACAGCGTGTCGCTGCCGTTCTACGCGGCCAAGCACGGGCAACTGGCCCTGGCCGACGGCCTGCGGCAAATGCTCAAGGGCACGCCGGTGCGTTCGTTGTGCGTGCATCCACCGTACCTGGAAGATATCTCGCCGCTGGACGACGCCTGGCAACAGATCCCGGCGCGGCAGAAGGGGGAGCAGGGCACCAACCGTGACGTGGTGGAAGCGGTGGTCTTTGCCCTGACCCGACCGCGGCATATCAGCTTGTCATCCATCGTCATCGATACCGACAGCGGCGGTCTGTTCAGCTGATCGCCGGGCCTGATGTCAGCGGTTCTTGTAGCCCAGTTGCCAGCGTCGCGGGATCTTCAATGACGCGATGCCCAGCAGGGCTGCAAACAACCCGCTGACATACAGCGCCTTGAGCCCCAGGTGCTGTTCCAGAATCGCCCCCAGTACCGCCCCGGCGAACATCCCGCTCCAGGGCACCAGTTGCACCCGCCAGCCATTGCGCCGATCACCGAGCATCCAGCGCCCCAGCCCACGGCCAAAGCGCGACAGAGCACCGGTGACGTAGGTCAGGCCGATGGGCAGGCCGTTCACTTCCTCCACTGCCGCATTGAGCATGCCCATGGCAATAATGGCCGCCAGCAGGGCCGGCAGTTGCTGCTCGAAAGGCCAGGCGGCGGACGCGCAGAGCAATGCGCCAATGCTCAGCAGCAAGGGCAGGGCGCGGTGCCCGGCCAGGCGGCTGACCACCACGCCCAGGGCGTTACCGACGATAAAGGTCGCCAGCAGTAGCAGCAGGCGCAGCACCAGGCCCAGCTCGCCATCGCTGATGGCCACTGCCATGCGGGTGGTGTTGCCACTCATGAAGGACACGAAATCCCCGGTGGCCATGAAGCCGATGGCGTCGGTCATGCCAGCCAGCACCGAAAGGCAGGCCACCAGCCCTAGGCCGACCCGCCCGCGCCATTTCTGCGTGTGCTGCAGGGCGGCGCTGGCCGATTGCGTGGAAGTCGAAGGCAACATCGTCGGTTCTCCTGAACAGGGACTGCGAGGGACGCGTGCGGATCAAGGCTATGGATCGAGAGGATGCAGGGCGCAATATTCATCCCAGGGCAAGCCGGCCATTTGCGCCACTTCCCTGTGCACTTCAAGGCGCTGGGCGTGGAATTCTTCGGGGCTGGCGGCGGTCAGTTGCAGGCTCAGCTCCCAGGCGAACAGCCCCAGGCGCTCGGCTTCGGCTTCAAAGGCTTCATGCAGGCGTTCGTTGCGGTACTGCTCGGGCGTCTCGCCCTTGACCTGGGCCTCCAGCGGATTGAGCTTGTCCAGGGCTTCGCGCAGTTCGGGGCGGGCGGCGAGAAATCTTTCCAAGGCTATTTCGTGGTGCAGGGCATTGGCGGGCATCGGGGCTCCTTGAGGGGAACGGGCAGTCTTCAGGCATCAAGCCTGGGACAGGGGATGTTCTGGCATTTCACTGCGTATCTGCTGCAGATCCTTGTGCGGGATCACGTAGGTGCGGGCGAGCATATCGCCTATTCGCTGGCAGCGGCTTGATTCCGCGCAGGCCATCAGCGGGACAAAGGCGAAAGCGGCCTCCAGATAGCGGGTGGCGCTTCTGATCAGTACCTGGATCAGCGTCGGCGGCGTCCCGGCGGCGTTGATCACCACCAGGCCCAGGGCGCACTTGCCGGGCGTGCGGCCCTTGAAAAAATACTCCCAGGCCACGAAGTACAAGGGCCAGATCAGCATGAACAGCATTGAATGGAGGTAGGGCTCCAGCCCCGTCTGTTGCTCGAGGTCGAGCAAGCGTCTGACTGGCTGCAACGCCAGCACCCCGTGCAGGCTCAGCGACAGGAGCAAATACACCGCCAGCGCCAGCACCTGGTCGAGCATGAAGGCGGCGGCACGGCGCAGGATCAGTTGGGTTCTTGAGACTTCCATGGTCGATTCCAAAGTTTTTTCCATCACATCGGGCGCAGTGTAATCCCCGCAGGGCGGGGTGTAGCAGTGGTTTTGGCCGGGGCCTACCACACCCGCGCCGAGTCAGCTGACCACGGGCTGTTCGCGACCGATCTCGGCCCGTAGCTGGGCGATCAGGTGCAGGCAGTGGGTGAGCCCCGGTGAGGGCTCGCCGACCCGGCGGCTGAGGATGATCGGCGAGGTGGCCTCGGGTTCCTGTAGCGGGCAAAAACCGATGTCGTCGCGATGCAGCACCTGCACCGAGGCCGGCACCAGGGTGATGCCGATCCCGGCGCCCACCAGGCCGATGGCGGTCTGCAGTTCATTGGTCCATTGGGCGATCTTCAGGTTCAGGCCGCGGGCGCTGAACAGTGCGATCACGTGATCGGCGTAACTCGGGCGCGGGTTGGCCGGATAGAGCACGAAGGGCTCGCTGGCCAGTTGCTCAAGGCTCACCTCTTGTCCCAGCAAGGGGTGGCCGGCGGGCAGGGCGACCACCAGCCGGTCCTCGGTCAGGACCTTCTGCACGATGGCCGGGTCGTCGATGTGGATACGCCCGAAGCCGATGTCGATGCGCCCGGCCTTCAAGGCTTCCACCTGTTGCAGGGTGGTCATTTCCGACAGGCCCAGCTCCAGCTCCAGGGTCTCGTTGCTGCGCAGGCGGCGGATCAGTTGCGGCAGCACGCCGTACAGGGTCGAAGGGGCAAAGCCGATGCCCAGCCAGGTCTTGTGCCCCAGGCCAATGCGCCGGGTGTTGTCGCAGACCTTGCCCAACTGCTCCAGTACCCGATTGGAGTGCTCGTAGAAAAACCGCCCGGCGGCGGTCAGGCGCAGCGGTCGGCCACGTTCCAGCAACAGCACTCCCAGCTCGTCCTCCAACTGCTGGATCTGCCGGCTCAAGGGCGGCTGGGCGATGTGCAGGCGCTCGGCGGCGCGGGTGAAATTGAGGGTTTCCCCCAGCACCTGGAAGTAGCGCAGATGACGCAGCTCCATGACAGCTCCCCTGTGATGATGTGCATACCTTATAGGTATCAAGCCAGACCAATTCTATATTGGAACCCCGGAAAAAGCCGGGACAGAATCGAGCGCAGAACTTCAAGAACCTGACGGGTATGGACATGCACGCTTCTGCCATTGAATCGATCGAAACGATCATCGTCGATCTGCCGACCATTCGCCCCCACAAACTGGCCATGCACACCATGCAGAACCAGACCCTGGTACTGATCCGCCTGCGCTGCGCCGACGGCTTCGAAGGCCTGGGGGAATCCACCACCATCGGTGGCCTGGCCTATGGCAATGAAAGCCCGGACAGCATCAAGACCAACATCGACCGCTTCTTCAGCCCGCTGCTGATCGGCCAGGACGCCAGCAACATCAATGCCGCCATGCTGCGCCTGGAGCAGAGCATCCGCGGCAACACCTTCGCCAAGTCCGGGATCGAAAGCGCCTTGCTCGACGCCCAGGGCAAGCGCCTCGGGCTGCCGGTCAGCGAACTGCTGGGCGGCCGGGTGCGCGATGCCCTGCCCGTGGCCTGGACCCTGGCCAGCGGCGACACCGCCAAGGACATCGCCGAAGCCGAAAAGATGCTCGACCTGCGCCGCCACCGCATCTTCAAGCTGAAGATCGGTGCCGGTGAAGTGGACCGCGACCTGGCCCATGTGATCGCCATCAAGAAGGCCCTGGGGGAGCGCGCCAGCGTGCGGGTCGACGTCAACCAGGCCTGGGACGAAGCCGTGGCCCTGCGCGCCTGCCGCATCCTCGGCGGCAACGGCATCGACCTGATCGAGCAACCGATTTCGCGTAACAACCGCGCCGGCATGGTGCGCCTGAATGCCAGCAGCCCGGCGCCGATCATGGCCGACGAATCCATCGAATGCGTGGAAGACGCCTTCAACCTGGCCCGCGAAGGCGCGGCCTCGGTGTTCGCCCTGAAGATCGCCAAGAACGGCGGACCCCGCGCCACCCTGCGCACCGCGGCAATTGCCGAAGCGGCGGGCATCGGCCTGTACGGCGGCACCATGCTCGAAGGCGGCATCGGCACCCTGGCCTCAGCCCACGCCTTCCTGACCCTGAACAAACTGAGCTGGGACACCGAGCTGTTCGGCCCGCTGCTGCTGACCGAGGACATCCTCGCCGAGGCGCCGGTGTACCGGGATTTCCACCTGCATGTCTCACGGGCGCCGGGCCTCGGCCTGAGCCTGGACGAAGAGCGCCTGGCGTTCTTCCGTCGCGACAAAACCACCCCCGTGCTGCATCACACCTGAGGAGGGCTGCATGCTATTCCACGTGAAAATGACCGTGAACCTGCCGGTCGACATGAACCCCGAGCGCGCCGCGCAACTTAAAGCCGATGAAAAGGCCCTGGCCCAGCGCCTGCAGGCCGAAGGCAAGTGGCGCCACCTGTGGCGCATCGCCGGGCTGTACGCCAACTACAGCGTGTTCGACGTCGACAGCGTGCAGGAACTGCACGACACCCTGATGCAATTGCCGCTGTACCCGTACATGGCCATCGAAGTTGATGCGATGTGCAGGCATCCTTCTTCCATTCATGAGGATGACCGCTGAGCCCGGGCCAGCCCATTCACCACTCTAATAAATACAAGATGAGGATTAATCATGAACGTCAGAATTTCCCACACTGCCAGTGCCCAACAGTTTCTTGAAGAAGCCAGCGGTCAGTTCACCGAGGGCGGCAACCCCCGGGCCAAGGCCATCATCTACCGCATCCTGCGGGACTCGGTGAACATCATCGAAGACCTGGACGTGACCCCGGAAGAGTTCTGGAAGGCCGTCAACTACCTCAACGTCCTCGGTGCCCGCCAGGAAGCCGGGCTGCTGGCCGCGGGCCTGGGCCTGGAGCACTACCTGGACCTGCTGATGGACGCCGCCGACGAGCAGGCCGGCAAGACCGGCGGCACCCCGCGCACCATCGAAGGCCCGCTGTACGTGGCTGGCGCGCCCCTGAGCCAGGGTGAAGCGCGCCTGGATGACGGCGTCGATCCGGGCGTGGTGCTGTTCATGCAGGGCCGGGTGACCAACACCGCCGGCGAACCCCTGGCCGGCGCCATCGTCGATGTCTGGCACGCCAACACCGGCGGCACCTATTCCTACTTCGACGGCAGCCAGTCGGAGTTCAACCTGCGCCGGCGCATCGTCACCGACGCCGAGGGTCGCTACCGCTTTCGCAGCATCGTGCCGTCCGGCTACGGCTGCCCACCGGATGGCCCGACCCAGCAACTGCTGGACCAACTGGGACGCCACGGCCAGCGCCCGGCGCACATCCACTTCTTCATCTCGGCCGATGACCATCGCCACCTGACCACCCAGATCAACCTGGATGGTGATCAGTACCTGCACGACGACTTCGCCTACGCCACCCGCGACGAGCTGATCGCCCAGATCACCTTCAGCGAAGACCAGGCCCGGGCCAAGGCCCTGGGCGTCAGCGGGCGCTTTGCCGAGATCGAGTTCGACTTCACTTTGCAGTCGTCGGCCCAGCCGCAAGAACAGCAGCGCCACGAACGGGTTCGCGCCCTGGAGGACTGAAGCGCCGACCAGGCTTGACCCGGCCACGGAGCACCGACCCAGGTGCCCCGTGGCTTTTGCCGTTATGCCTGGCCTGACGAGACTGCGTTGCGTGCCTGAAACGCAGACCTGATAAGAACCATCAGAGTGACCCGATCATGCAAATGCATCTGTTGAGTGAGCGCAGCCGCGTGTTTGTTCAAGCCGATCCCTATGCCGTGTCCGGTTACGTCAATCAGCACGTGGGCAGCCACTGCATCCGTCTGCCCCGGGCGGGCCAACCCCAGGCCAGCCTCAACCACCGAGCCCTGGCCAGCCTGGACTTGTGCAGCCTCAGCTACGGCGGCAGCGTGCGCGTCACCTCGCCGGCCCTGGAAAGCATCTACCACCTGCAAGTGCTGCTGCGGGGCCACTGCCGGTGGCGCGGCGCGGGCCAGGAACACGCCTTCGCCCCGGGGGAGCTGCTGCTGATCAACCCGGACGATCCGGTGGACCTGACCTATTCCGACGACTGCGAAAAATTCATCATCAAGATTCCCACCCGCCTGTTGGAAAATGCCTGCCAGGAACAGCGCTGGCAGTACCCAGGGCAGGGCGTGCGCTTTCTGCGCCAGCGCTACCAATTGCAGGAACTGGAAGGCTTCGTGCCCTTGCTCAGCCTGTTGTGCCAGGAAGCCGAAGCCCTGGAGACCATGCCCAAGGTCCAGGAGCACTACGCACAGATCCTGGTGGGCAAACTGCTGGGCCTGATGCAGACCAACGTCCAGCGCGGCACCCTGGGCGCCTCGGCGGCGACCTTCGAACGGATTGCCGACTACATCGACCGCAACCTCAGGCACGACATCGGCTGCGAAGAACTGGCGCAACAGGCGCGCATGAGCCTGCGTTCGCTGTACGGCCTGTTTGAACGCAACGCCCGCACCACGCCGAAGTACTACATCCGCCAGAAGAAACTGCAACGGGTGCACGCCTGCCTCAGCGACCCGCAAAGCCCGGTGCGCAACGTCACCGAACTGGCCCTGGATTATGGCTTCTTGCACCTGGGCCGTTTCGCCCAAAGCTACCGCCAGCAATACGGCGAACTGCCCTCCGACACCCTCAAGCGTCGACACTGATCCTCAGGCATCGGCCTCTTGTAGGAGCTGGCTTGCCAGCGAAAGGGCCGGCAGGCCCAGCGCCCCGTCCAAGGGCCTCTTCGCCGGCAAGCCGGCTCCCACACAACTCGCCGTCGGCGCTTTTGCAGAATACGGATACAGGTCTGCACGCATCGGCTATTGCCCCGCCAACCCCCGTCCTAGCATGGCCCTGCCTGAATAAAAACAATGGAGGCGGCGGCCATGTCCCTGCGACCCGAATACCTGCATTCCCTGCTTGAAGAAGACCCCGACCAGGGCGTCTACCGCTGCAAGCGGGAGATGTTCACCGACCCCCGGCTGTTCGACCTGGAGATGCAGCACATCTTCGAAGGCAACTGGCTGTACCTGGCCCACGAAAGCCAGATCCCCAACCCCAACGACTACTACAGCACCACCATGGGCCGGCAATCGATCTTCATTGCCCGCCACAAGAACGGCGAACTCAACGCCTTCATCAACGCCTGCAGCCATCGCGGCGCCATGCTCTGCCGGCACAAGACCGGCAACAAAGCGTCCTTCACCTGCCCGTTCCACGGCTGGACCTTCAACAACGCCGGCAAGCTGCTCAAGGTCAAGGACCCGACCGCCGCCGGCTACCCGGCCAGCTTCAACTGCGAAGGCTCCCACGACCTGACCCGCGTCGCGCGCTTCGAGTCCTACCGCGGCTTTCTGTTCGGTAGCCTCAACCCCGACGTGCTGCCTCTGACCGAGCACCTGGGGGAGTCGGCGAAGATCATCGACATGATCGTCGACCAGTCCGCCGACGGCCTGGAAGTGCTGCGCGGCTCGTCGAGCTACATCTACGAAGGCAACTGGAAGCTCACCGCCGAGAACGGCGCCGACGGCTACCACGTCAGCTCGGTGCACTGGAACTACGCCGCCACCCAGAACCAGCGCAAGCAGCGCGAGGCCGGGGCAGACATCCGCACCATGAGCGCTGGCACCTGGGCCAAGCAGGGCGGTGGTTTCTACTCCTTCGACAAGGGCCACATGCTGCTCTGGACCCGCTGGTCCAACCCCGAGGACCGCCCGCTGTACGAGCGTCGCGATGAGCTGTCCCGGGACTTCGGCCAGGCCCGCGCCGACTGGATGATCGAAAACTCACGCAACCTGTGCCTGTACCCCAACGTCTACCTGATGGACCAGTTCAGCTCGCAGATCCGCATTGCCCGGCCGATCTCCGTGGACCGCACCGAAATCACCATCTACTGCATTGCGCCCAAGGGCGAGAGCGACGAAGCCCGGGCCCGGCGCATCCGCCAGTACGAAGACTTCTTCAACGTCAGCGGCATGGCCACCCCGGACGACCTGGAGGAGTTCCGTTCCTGCCAGCTCGGCTATCAGGGCAGCACCACGGCCTGGAACGACATGTCCCGCGGCGCCGAACACTGGGTCCAGGGGGCGGACGCCGCAGCGAAAGAAATCGACCTGCAGCCGCTCCTCAGCGGCGTGCGCACCGAGGACGAAGGCCTGTTCGTGATGCAGCACAAGTATTGGCAGCAAACCCTGCTCGCGGCCCTGGAGCGTGAAGCCTCACGCCAGATCGCAGTGGAGGCCGTGCAATGAACATTTCCTACGATGCCGTGCGGGATTTTCTGTACCGCGAAGCCCGCTACCTGGACGACAAGGAGTGGGACAGCTGGCTGGAACTCTATGCCCCGGACGCGACCTTCTGGATGCCCTCCTGGGACGACAGCGACCAGTTGACCGAAGACCCGCAGCGGGAAATCTCGCTGATCTGGTACGGCAACCGCAGCGGCCTGGAAGACCGGGTGTTCCGCATCAAGACCGAGCGCTCCAGCGCCAGCATTCCCGACACCCGCACCTCCCACAACCTGAGCAATATCGAGCTGCTGGAGCACGGCGACGGCTTCTGCAAGCTGCGCTTCAACTGGCACACCCTGAGCTTTCGCTACAAGACCGTGGACAGCTACTTCGGCTGCAGCTTCTACACCCTCGACCTGCGGGGCGAGAACCCGCGGATTCTGGCCAAGAAAGTCATCCTGAAGAACGACTACGTTCGCCAGGTCGTTGATATCTACCACCTCTGAGGCGACTGCCATGAGCCATCAAATCGCACTCAATTTCGAAGACGGCGTGACCCGTTTCGTCAACGCCAACCCGGGCGAAACCGTGGCCGACGCGGCCTACCGCCAGGGCATCAACATCCCCCTGGACTGCCGGGACGGCGCCTGCGGCACCTGCAAGTGCGTTGCCGACGCGGGGCGCTACGAGCTGGGGGAGGACTACATCGAAGACGCCCTGAGCGCTGCTGAGGTCGAGCAGGGTTTTGTCCTCACCTGCCAGATGCGCGCCCTCGGCGATTGCGTGGTGCGGGTACCGGCCTCGTCCCAGGTCTGTCGCGCCGGGCAGGGTACTTTCCAGGCCAGTATCAGCGCCGTGCGCCAGCTGTCCGCCAGCACCATCGCCCTGTCGATCAAAGGCGAAGCCCTGAGCCAGCTGGCGTTCCTGCCGGGGCAATACGTCAACCTCGGCGTACCCGGCAGTGAGCAGACCCGGGCCTATTCCTTCAGCTCCTTGCAGCGTGATGGCGAGGTCAGTTTCCTGATTCGCAACGTGCCCGGTGGCCTGATGAGCAGCTTCCTCACCCGTCTCGCCAAAGCCGGCGACAGCATGAGCCTGGCCGGGCCCCTGGGCAGCTTTTACTTGCGGGATATTCGCCGGCCCTTGCTGTTGCTGGCCGGCGGCACCGGGCTGGCGCCGTTCACCGCGATGCTGGAGAAGATCGCCGAGCAGGGCAGCGAACATCCGCTGCATTTGATCTATGGCGTGACCAACGATTTCGACCTGGTGGAACTGGAGCGCCTGGAAGGCTTTGCCGCGCGCATCCCCCAGTTCAGCTTCAGCGCCTGCGTGGCCAACCCCGAGAGCCAGTACCCGCGCAAGGGCTACGTGACCCAGCACATTGAACCGGCGCACCTCAACCAGGGCGATGTGGACGTCTACCTGTGCGGACCGCCGCCGATGGTCGAAGCGGTGAGCCAGTACATCCGCGAACAGGGCATCGCCCCGGCGAATTTCTACTACGAGAAGTTCGCCGCCAGCGCTGCCTGAAGAGCGCCTCACCGCTGTAGGAGCTGGCTTGCCAGCGAAGGCGTCCATAAGGGCGCTGCAAGGCTCAAGGGCCTCTTCGCCGGCAAGCCGGCTCCTACTGAACCCAGCACGGCCAGGCATAACGTTGTAGGAGCTGGCTTGCCAGCGAAGGCGTCCCCAAGAACGCTGCAAGGGTCAAAGGCCTCTTCGCCGGCAAGCTGGCTCCTACGGAGTCACGCACGGCAAGGTCCTCTCCATATTTTTGCACTCATGAGGTTTCCATGAACCGTTTCCACAACCAAGTCGCCCTGGTCACCGGTGCCGCCCAAGGCATTGGCCGTCGCGTTGCCGAACGCCTGGCCGCAGAGGGCGCCCGGGTGGTGCTGGTGGACCGCTCCGAACTGATCTTCGAGCTGGCCGCCGAACTCAGCCCCCGGTTCCCGGTCCTGGCCCTCACCGCCGACCTGGAGCAGTACCGCGAATGCAGCCGGATCATGGCGGCGGCCATCGCCCACTTCGGCCGCCTCGACATCCTCATCAACAACGTCGGCGGCACCATTTGGGCCAAGCCTTTTGAGCACTACGAACCGGCACAAATCGAAGCCGAAGTCCGCCGCTCATTGTTCCCCACCCTGTGGTGCTGCCACGCCGCCTTGCCGCAGATGCTGGAGCAGGGCAGCGGCGCCATCGTCAACGTCTCGTCCATCGCCACCCGCAGCCTCAATCGCGTGCCTTACGGCGCGGCCAAGGGCGGCATCAACGCACTCACTGCGTGCCTGGCCTTTGAAACCGCCGGTCGTGGCGTGCGGGTCAACGCCACCGCCCCCGGCGGCACCGAAGCCCCGCCGCGGCGCATTCCGCGCAACAGCGCTGAACAAAGCCCCGAGGAGCAAGTCTGGTACCAGCAGATCGTCGATCAGACCCTCGACAGCAGCCTGATGAAACGCTACGGCAACGTCGACGAACAAGCCTCAGCCATCCTGTTTCTGGCCTCCGCCGAAGCTTCCTATATCACCGGCACGGTGCTGCCGGTGGGCGGTGGCGACCAGGGCTGAGGGGCAACCTCCTGCTGAATAACCGACCTGTAGGAACCGGCTTACCGGCGAATGCGTCCGCGAGATCGCCTTCGCCGGCAAGCCGGCTCCTACGGTAAAAACGTATTGGATTGGCTTTCGCACGAGGGGTAGGTTGGGGATCGTGCGTGCTGTAAATTAATCCTATGGATTTATTATTAATCCATGGGTTGAATTTTTGTCGGCAGATGGTTCTTAATACATCGCACAGGCAACGGCTATTCATGGGAATCCCCGGCCGGCCGTGAATGCTCAAGGACGCGAGGCACACATGAACCCAACCCTTCCTTTGTTTCACCAGCAACCCTACCTGCAAACCGTGCAATGCCAGATCCACCGGCTTGAACGGGACGATTCGGGTGCGCCCTTCGCTCTATTGAGCGAGACGGTGTTCTATCCCCAGGGCGGCGGCCAACTGGGAGATCGGGGGCAGCTGACCCTCAGCGAACCCGGGGCCGGTGATGTGCCGCAGGTGATCGAGATCACCACCACCAAAAGGAAGGACGACGAGATCAGGCATTACCTGAAGCTGGATGACGCCGGGTTCGGCCAGCTGCAATCACTTGTGCCGGGGCAGGGGGTGACGGCGACCCTGGATTGGTCCCTGCGCTATCAGCAGATGCGCATTCATTCGGCCATGCACCTGATGCACTGCCTGCTGGAGCAGACGCTGGGGCGCTCGATTCCACACCCGGTTCGCTCGCCGTTGAATGACCAGGGCGGGGAAAACCACTATGAGTTCATGGGCGAGTTCGATGAGCAGAGCCTGGAGCGCGCCACGCAAGAGCTGAATCGCTTTTGCGCGGCCGGTCATGCCGTCAGAACCCAGGCCGATACCGGCAAAGGTCCAGGCTATCGCTGGTGGCAATGCGGCGAGTGGTCGATCCCCTGTGGCGGCGTGCATGTCGGCAATACGCGAGAGATAGGGGCCGTCACTGCCAGCATGAAAATCAGGAAAAACACCACCCGGGTCGCTGTCACGCTTGCTGCAGGGGCTGAATAAATGTCGGAGAACCAGCAGGCCTTTGGCGCGTTTCTCACCCAGTTGCGCCTCGAAAGCGGCCACCTGAAGATTTCAACCTTCCTGGACAGCGTGAACATTCCGTTTTCCGCCAACCACTACCGAGACGTCGAGGCAGGGCGCAAGCACCTGAGTCTCGACTCGGCCGTCGAGCTGCATGACAACCTGGGCATCGCCCCCTCCAGCAAGTCGAGTTTCGATTACTACTGGCATTACTTTCGTGATTTGTTGCCGGCCCCCGTGCATGAAATGCTGTTTGGCAAAGGGGTGGAGGTCAAGGATCTTTCCGCCATGCTTGAGGTGCGCGAGCACGACTCCAAGCTACTGCGTCGCGCCTTGAGCCTGAGCCGCTACGAACGTGAGTTCATCGTCACCGAAGAGATCATTGCAGCCTTCAAGGAACACTTCGAACTGCTGCCGTTGATGACCTATCTGTACATGGTGGACAGCGCCTCGGTGGCCGAAATCCAGGCGGTGTGCCAGCAGCTCGGCCTGGCCTACGACGCGCGCACCGAAGCCTTCCTGAGCCTTGTGGCCAAAGAGCGCAGCACCCCGCAGTCACCCTTCGTGCGCCATGCCCCCACCTTGAGAATGCCAAGAACCGCAGAGGCCCTGGCGCTCAAGGACCGGTTCCTGCGTCATGAGATCGACCGATCATTGACCAAGCCCGAGCAGAGCGAATATTTCAACGTATCCGGATCATTCAAATACAGCGCGATGGTCACGCTCAAAGCGGCGGAAATCGAAGAGATCCAGGACCGTCTTGTCGATCTTTTTTCAGTGATAGAAGTGCACAACAAATCCGCCGGACAGCTGGAAGACCCAGGGGCTGATCCCTACTTCTTCGGGCTGGTGGTGTCGGGCCGCCCGGAGTACGACGGGCGCGCGGGGCGATCGAAGAAAAAGAGCCGGGGATAAAACAGACTAAGGCCGCTGCAGCCAATGGCCACAGCCGAGCACCGGGTGGAGACGACCTCGGCGGCGCTATGACCTGTTCTGGGGAATGGCATAGGGCAGGGTGATAGGCGGCGCGTCCCGCAAAGGCCGCGAAGACCTCGCCATCAGATAACCAATGACCTGCGCCGAGCTCAGCTCGATATGCAACAGACCTTCATCGTCGAACCACGCGTTGGGCCAGAAGATCAGGTCCGAGGCATTGGCCTCGGGGAAGTTGGTTTCCAGCAGGCCCAGGGCGTAGTCCGTATCAGATTCCGTGCCCTCGCACTGGCAAATGAAATCTGCCACGGCGCACGCCTCGTCGAAGCTCAGGTCGTCAACGTAGCGCTGCTGATGAAAGGCCGTGCGCAGAAAGTTCGCCGCGCTGGTATGGCTGTGCATATCGCGAAATTCGTGGAATTCGAAAGGTCGGCCGGCGTGGCTGTTCCACTGCTCGATCAGCGCACTGATCTCGGGGCTTTCCCGTTCCTGGTTGGCCCAGATCTGATCGAGGATCTGCTTGAGCAAGGCCTTCATCAACGCCCGTATTTTTGGCGTCGCGGGTGTTGGTTTCAGCCGTTCCGGCATGGCCATGGGTGTCTCCCTGATTGTCATTTCATGTGTAGGAGCCGGCTTGCCGGTACTCATCCGCTACACCGGAGCACGCTAAACCTAGGTCAGATTCAACCCGCCGTCTGAGAGGAGTATCTCGCCGGTCAAGTAGTCCGACTCGACCAGCATTACAACAGCTTTTGCGATGTCGTCTGGGCTAGCGGCCCTGCGCATAGGGGCGCGAGTTCGCCATAGCTCTTGGGCCCCCGTCCACTCTGCGGTCATAGGCGTGTCGACCAAGCCAGGCGCCACAGCGTTTACGCGAATATCTGGCCCCAGGGATAACGCGAGCAAGCGGGTCATGTGATTAAGCGCGGCTTTACTGACCGCATAGGGAATCGATGCGCCCTTAGGACGGATACCGGCATGGGAACTGATATTCACGACGCAACCTGCTCGACGGTAACGGGCGGCATTGCGCAATGCCGACTCGGCCAAAGTGACGAGATGGAACGGCGCCACGACATTCACCTCGTTAAGTTCGTGCCACACCGTCGAGTTGGCCGAGGCAAGGTCGCCGTGAGGAATAACTTTGCTAATACCGGCGTTATTGACCAATACGTCGAGCTGCCCCCACGCGGCGATCGCCTCGTTAATCAGCCTGACCCTGTCAGCTTCGACAGCAAGATCAGCCTGCACGTAAATCGCCTGCTGCATTTCGGCAGCCATAGCGCGTCCCGTATCCGCAGAATTTCGCGAATGGAGCACCACCGCATAGCCTGCCTGGCTTAGCACACGTGCAATGGCTGCGCCGATACCGGAAGTGGATCCTGTAACCAAGGCGACGCGTAATACGTTATCGATTGTCGGATTGGGGTTCATATGGATTTCTCTAATGGGTTGCTGGAAAGCCAGCACCGGAGCACCAAGCGAGCAACGTTGGCGTCAGGCGGTCACGATGGGCAGGTATCCATCTTCAAATCAGGTTGGCGCTTACCGGGTAAACCGTTGCGGTGAAGGAGATACAGGTTCAGGGCCAGAACGAGTTCGTCGCGGCTGCAAGCAGGGTTGGATTGATTGCGGGTAGGTGCAGGGGGCATGCGGGAGCTATCCGTAGGTTTCCCGATTCGCTGTTCGAAACAGCGTAAGAGGCCGTAAGGATATTCTTTTCCCAACTAGTTTGGGAGTTCAGTAGTGAGTAGGAAAGGGGGCGAGTAGGGGAGAGAGGGGATGCTCCCACTACGCGGCCACGGGAGTGGCAGATCATCGAGAGTGCTTAAGCAATATCGACTACCACAAGCTCAACCTGATCGGCGGCAACGCCTGCTGGACTTCAACATCGGCCGCCTGATGGACATCGCCAAAGCGGGCGGCTACTACGACAACACGATTTTCGTGTTCTTCGGCGACCACAATACCCGCATCAGCCAGATCCCCCACATGGCCCCCGCGTTTGAACAGCTAGGGCTGGAAAGCAACAACGTACCGCTGCTGATCCATGCCCCGGGGATGTTGCAGCCCAGAGTGATCGAAGAAGCCGTCGGCCTGGCAGACCTGCTGCCCACCGTGGCCGGCATGCCCTTCACCAATGGCGCCATGGGGCGGGACATTCAACAACCCCCGCCGGAAGGCGAGCGCGTGGTGCCGCTGGTATTAAGGGAAGGGACCTTTCCAGTGATTGGCGGCGTGACCAAGGACTTTTTGTTGCAGATGCAGCACGACGGCAGTGGCGCGACTTTGCATGATTTGGCGTCGAATACCCCGCGTGAGGATGTGGCGCAGGAGCATCCGCAGGAGTTTGAACGGTTGCTGGAGTTGACGCGGGGATGCATGAGGGAGCGCGGTTGATGTTCTATGGAATGTTCGCTGACACCGCACAGTCATCGGTTGACGCCGGCCCGTGTAGGAGCTGGCTTGCCAGCGAAGGCGGCCGCAAGATCGCCACCAAACCTTCCAACCAGCCACTCTGACTCCCTAAACCAGGGAGTCACAACATCACCTTTACGTTTGCTTCAGATTGGCCTGATACCGCTCCTTCACTTCAGCCACACTCAGCCACTTACGTTGCGAATGCACCACCCGATGGCAATTGGCACACAACAACGCCAAATCAGCGAGCTTAGTTTTGTCACCCGGCTGGAGCGTGTGCAGAGGTTTAGTGTGGTGTACGTCAATCACCCCCTCCACATCTGCACCATAGGTTTGGCTGAAGTTAAAACCACAAGCTTCACACTGCAGCGCTCCATGTTGCTTCAGCGCCTCTTCCTTTTTGCGCTTAACGATTTTCTTGTCTCTTTCCCGTACCCGATGCACCCGAGTGAGCACTTTGCCTTCCTCTGCCTCGAAGAAGCCCGGGTCATCTGCTGCACTTAAATCGATAGGGCTAGCTGGAATCGTCTGAACATTGGCATTGATCGCCGCCACAACCTCAGCAAGACGCTCCGGGTCATTGGCAAATTCCAGCCACACTAACTGCTCATCCTTATTGCCTTTCGCGAGCCCCGTACGACCGTTATTGGTGTAGCTCGGGTCCCAACGCCGGAAGTTGTTGAGCTTCATACACACACCGTTGGCATTGCGAAAGCTTTGATTCTTGCTCACCCCGGTGGCATTACCGATGAGATTGAGAGCCTGCGATAACGCCAAAACATCCGGATGATTGACACCGGGTAAACCGTTGCGGTGAAGGAGATACAAGTTCAGGGCAAGAACGAGCTCGTCGCGGCTCCAAGCAGGGTTGGATTGATTGCTGATAGGTGCAGAGGTCATGCGGGGGGCTATCCGTAGGTTTCCCGATTCGCTGTACGAAACAGCGTAAGAGGCCGTAAGGATATTCTTTTCCCAACAGGTTTGGGAGTTCACTTGTGAGTAGGAAACGGGACGAGCAGGGAAGGGACGCGTTGCCTCTCACCACGTGTCTATGGCCGTGGCTGGGCAGTGAGAGAGCTTAAGCAATATCGAAGGGCTACAGCATCTGTAGGAGCTGGCTTGCCAGCGAAAGCGGCCTAACAGAAACGGGGCAAACCATCCTTCACCCCGTTTCCATATTTTTCGGATTTCTGCGTATCTAATCGATTACCGAGGCTGCGCCGGTCTATTGGCATCCAGCAACGAATCCACCACTGCTCTAGCCATCTCCACCGAATGAATCATTGACCAAATCAAACCACGCTCCACACCGCTGGCGCGTTCGGTGATTTCATCGCTGACCTGTACCGCACAGTCCAGCAGCAACGACACATGCACCAACGCTTCTTCGGCATTGATACCGGGACGGACACTGAACATGGATTGATGACCTACGGACGTAGGTACGGTGTCTTTCAGACTATTCAGGATTGAGGTTTCGGCGCTATGCGCGGCCAAGGCCAAGCGAATTCGCTGGGTGTCGATATCGTGTTCGGGGGTTCTGAATTGTCCAGGTAAGGACATGGGCGGATCGGGAACGAGCTTTTTCATGGTGCATCTCCAATGTGAATGGAGCTGCCAGCTATCGCTGCTAAACGAAGGAGTGGCAGCTGTACGCAGGTTAGCAGACCGGTCACATTGGAAACCGGCGCACCCGAAGGTGCCCTGCGCACAGCCACCATAAAAAGCAGAAGAAAAACTCTGGCAATAGGTGACGTCGATGCGCCCAATGTGATGATTCGAGCTGCTAAACCCGATCACTGATATGCAGTGATGAACCGAGCCTAGCCAGCCGAAGTATCAGGCGCAAGCGGGTTGGATTCTCTAGGAAAAGTCGCTCAATAGAAAGGGACTAGCCTTACAAGGAGTTGTGAACTGAGTAGGGAATATGGCACCTGAAGGGTAGAGATGAAGGTGGTTAGTCTTCGTTAGCCGTCCAGTGATGGCAGGATTGAGTACGCCATCACTGTTAGAGGAAACGTGACTAATGACACCTACAAAGCTGACTCGCCTTCTGCCAGTCGGTTGGCAAAATATTGCGCCGTTTCTGGGTCAGTACAGTACAAGTAGCAGCCCTTCATTCCTCGGGTCATCAAGGTCCGGTAGGTGTTCTTGATGATGAGATCAGTCTCTTGCTGTGCGAAGTCGGGTTGTTCCTTCATCAGCCTTTTCCAGCCACGAATTGTCTTGTCGTATTTGTCTCGCGCTTTGGGGGATGTCACTACTTTTCCATCGCGCACGATCAAATCTGGCCCGATGATCACACCGATATAATCCACCTCTAACCCTTGGCAGGTGTGAATACAGCCGACCTGATCCACGGATTTATCCGCGATGATCCACAGACTGCCGTCTTGATCCAGGTTCCATTGGCGGGCGTAGTGTTCACCGATTTCAATGTCTTTGGCTTTAGGGTCTTTCTTGCTGCTCCATGGCCAGCAGTAACCTGCGACGACACGCGCCTTGTTTCCGTGGTTCTTTTGTTCGATTGCCTCATGCATTGCTTGTGGTGAGTCGAACACTTTGAACTCGTATTCACTGGCATCGAGTATTGGGTTGGCGGTTGTGCGAATGCCCAGTACGTCATCTAGCCATGCCAAGTAACCATCGGAGCCACTGCAGCGGAATTGGGAGGACAAGGTGTACTCCTCCACCGTTGCCCCTCGGGCCTTAGCAAACTCTCGGATTGCTTGTTTGCTGCCAATATCCTTAAGGGTTACGCGTTGATCCTCGTCGATAAAGAACACTGAGCATTTGGCGGACCCAATTAGTTCTTTGATCTGGTTTTCACCCTCGTTGCCATAAAAGCCGCTTTTCTCATTCAGCCTGTGGGCTTCATCAATGATCAGCGCGTCGTAAAAGTCAGGCTTGATATTGGTATAGGCCCCCGAGCCGGAGAAAAGACTGGAGAACTTGGTGGGCTTGATAGTGCCGACCAGTTTTTTCTCGTATACAGCACGTGGAGCGGCGTTTTTTGAGACATACCTGCTCATCAGCCGTAAGGCGGTGAGTTGGACCAACAAGTTGATGGCCACTACGGTCTTTCCGGTACCAGGGCCACCCTCAATGATCAGTACCTTCGGAGCATCAGCAGAGGCCTCTGCGACTGCCGCAAGTACTGACTCGAAGACGGTCTTTTGATCATCAATCAGAACGAACTCAGGCTTGCCTTCCATTAGCCCACTGAGTGCTTCAGCCAAAGCTTTGGAGGGGCGGCTCTTACCGCTAGAAAGCTCGTAAAGAACGTCTTGGTTGTCGCCGTAATAGATGTGCTGTTTGAGGAAGCTTCTTAGTTTCGTTAACTCGTCAGGACCTTTTAGGAACAAAGGCGCCTTACTGGTATACGCGTCGTAGTGAGCCGAGTTGATAACGCCATCGCTGACATAGTTATGCAGGTAAGCACATGGGTGGACTTTGATGCCTTGGTCATAAACGGCTTCATTGAAGCCTTCCAGCAAAGTGGCGTAAGACCACACCTGATAGGAAGGATGAATGGTTTCAACATGACTGCCACCCAGCGCGGTTTTTACGATCGCATCTTTACTGGTGGCGCTGGCTTTGCTCCATTGCTTCAGTTCCACCAACACGGCATTTTTACCCTGGTTCTGGTCGTGGCCTGTCAGCAAGAAATCGATGCGTTTCATGGATTGCGGAATATGTAGCTCAATGGCCACTCCGGCATCCTCCGGCAGATCCTTATCCCGTAGAACCTTGGCCATGTAAGTGAGCGATCCCTGCCAAGATCGGATCTCTGAAGCCGCCACTTTCTTGCCAGTGGCTTCTTTAAAGTGCTTGAGGATCACCTCTTCAATATCGTTGTTGTCGCAAACATCGAGGAATTGTTGTTTGGTCGCCGAGTAAACGATCACAAGTGGTCCTTAGAGCCCAAGGGGTCAGAGTTGGTCGTACTTCTTGCTGGTGCTTTTGGCTTTGTCGACGGGGTACTTCTGGCCGTTCAACGCGAGTTTGTTTGTCACCGCCTCGTTTAGATCGACTCCCAGCACCGTGCTTAGTCGTACGAGGTACATGAGTACGTCGGCCAATTCATCCTTCACGGCTTGAGCGGTTTCTGGACGCTTGGCTGCGTCCTTGGCGTCGGCTTCGCTCATCCACTGGAAAATTTCGCAGAGCTCGCCGGTTTCACCGGTGAGGGCTAGGAGCAGGTTTTTGGGGGAGTGGAACTGCTGCCAGTCGCGATCGTCTGCGAAGCGCTGTAGAGCAGTTGCTAGGCGATGGGTGTCGATTAGTGTTTCAGTGGTGGCAACTACAGTGCTCACAATCTTGCCTCGTAGTTTGACTACAGCTGGCGCGACTGAGAGCTGTGTCAGAAATGGGAAGGCAGATTGTAAGAGATTTCGATTTTTGAGTAAGGTTTTTTGCCGGTACTCGTTGAATTACGGCTCGGAGCTTATTTCGCGTCCAAAACGCATCCGTTTTCTTTTAAAACAATCAAAACCAAATTGAACAGTACTGTTAGAGGATGTTGGCTAAAAATGATTGTGCTGTCTGAATACAGCGCTATCTAACCTGTAAAGGTTTTAGCAGCGTGAAAACCAACCCACTCCGGTGCTGACGTCCTAACCTTTGCTATCCTGCGCCCCTTTTCCCCACCGCAAGGACCGCAGGCATGACCCAGCCCATTGGCAGCAGTAAGCAAACAAAGGCTGGCAAACAGCATTACCTCCAACACCTCCTATCCCACCTGGCTCCAGCACTCTTGTTGGGCCTGGCACTCCTCACCCCCACCGCCCAAGCCAACCCCACCACCACCTACCGCGGCATCCTCGGCGACACCCCGGTTGAACTGGCGCTCACCTACGACTCCCAATACGGCGGCGGTATGTCCGGCTATTGGTTTTCCGAGTCCGAGCGCCTGCCCATGGCGTTGGAATCCACGCCTTTCCATCCCGGCTCTGCGCTCTTGATCAACATCATGGACAACCCGACCCTGCCGGCGACGGCGGTGTCGTTGCAGCCGTTCGCCGAGGGGGCAGAGGCGCTGCAGGGCAGTCTGGTGGATTTGCGCACGGGCACGCAGCAGCCGTTGCAGTTGCAGCGGGTGACGCGTTTTGGCGGCAGTCAGCGGGAGGCGTTTGAGGGGGAGTTGCTGCAGCCGGTGTTCGATCGGGATTTCTATTTCAGTGTGCATGCCGCGCGCAAGGCCGGGGAGGAGGTGGCGCAGGTGGACAGTATCCGGGTGATCAGCCGGGCCACCGGTAAGCGGGTGCAGGAGATTAGCGGGCAGTGGTGTCTGTCGTCCGTAGGCACCAGGACGCTGACCTTCGGGCATTTTCATGCCGAGGCGCGGATGGATTTTCAGGTCCAGGGCTATCGCGTAGGGGAGTCGGATGGTCGGGTGTGGTGCTCGCCTACGCAGTACTACCTGTACAGCCGGGATCTGCGGACCTATCGGCGTCATCCGCAGTTGGAGCAGTTCGCGGTGGACGGTGATCTGCGTTTTTCCCCCAGCGGGCAGATGGAGTTCAGCAAGCAGGACTTTATCAATTACGACCAGCGCACTCGGCGTTGGGATTATTACCGGGTGATCACCCCTGAGCGTTTGGAATATCTGTCGTCGGGCGAGGAGCGTTTCTGATGCGCGGGTTTGATTTTGCTCGGGGGTTGGCGGTGCTGGTGTTGGCGCTGTGGCTGTTGCCGGCGCAGGCGTCACACGGGGTGTATGAGGGGACCTTGGGCAAGCAGGCGATTGTCTTGACCCTGGGTAGCCAGAATGCGGTCTACCAGGGCACCTATGCCTATCAGCGCTATCGCACGCCGATTCGCCTCAAGCCGACCTTCAGCTACAGCAACAAGGTGCTGGCCATGGATGAGCTGGACGAGCAGGGCTTGCCGGTGGCGCGTTTGCAGTTCAATGACTTGATGAACTCCCGCCAGCAGGAGCTTGTGCGCGGCACCTGGACCAGTTATCGCACGGGCAAGACCTTGCCCATTGCGCTGAAGCTGGTGGGCTTGGTGGATTCGGATCGCTCGTGGCCGCAGCCGGTCACCACGCTGTTGCAGAGTGCTTCCACCAAACGCTGGTATTTCCAGGTGCCGATGCCGGGCAGTGATCGGCGGATCACGACGGTGGAGGTGATGGACAAGGCCACCGGCAAGTTGCTGGTGAGCCTGGCGATCGCGGCACCGGGCTGTCCGAATCAGGGGGTGGATACCTTGCAGTTGCGGGGTGAGGGGGAGCAACTGCGGATTGCTTTCAAGGACTGCACGTTTCCGGGGTTTCGCTGGAATGAGGGCGGTGGGAGCTTTGCGCCGTTGCCTTGAGGCCCGTTCGTTTGCGCCCTTTGCGACCTGGCGGCTAGTGGATTGGATGAGTCTGGTGTTGAACCTGGAAGTTGTGGAGCCCCGTATGGATGACAAGCAACCCCCTGTGCTGATTCAGGTGTACATGGCCGATGACGGCGGCGCCGTTCGCGAGGAGCTGCTGGCGCGGCAGATCGATGAGGATATTTACGAGTTACTGTCCTCACCGGGCCTGGCGCAAAACCTGGCGCGGGGCGATATCGTTTCAATCCGCAATCCCGATGCTCCGGCGCAAGTGCTGAAACGAGGTGGGAATTTCTGCATTCAGATCTATGCCGATTACATTGATCCTACGGTGATCAGTGCGCTTGAAAACGAGGTCGCTGGTGAACTGAGCGGAACCCTGGATGGGCTGTTCGAAGGGAACCTGTCATTCGCTGTTCCTGCGAGGAATGGCATGGACCGTATCAATGCGGTGTTCGATCGCTTCCGCGAGAGAACCGGGATTGAGTGGTACTACGCCAATGTCTATAAAAACCTCGACGACGATGAGGACGAGACGCTGTTGAACTGGTGGTTGGGCGTGTGATCCTCCCCGGGACCTGGGTATGCCACTAAACAAACCGACCAAGTAGCGACCAAGTAAGCGACCAAGTCAGCACCCGGTAGTGCTACAGCGGCCGTTCTGTGGGGCGGGTCTGCATTTGGGTGTGCTTTCTACTGGCGAGGGCGGTCTTGAGGACGCCTTCGCCGGCAAGCCGGCTCCTACGGGAGAGGTAGGAAGGGGCCGTCTGCATCAGAAATTCACCGAAGCACTCAACCGTGCTGTCAGCGGCGCGCCCTGGAACAGGTAGTCGTCGCCCATGTATTCACCGGCATCGCGCCAGTAGCGTTTGTCGAACAGGTTGTCCACGGTCAGGCGGAACACGGTGTCGTAGCCATCTACACGCCACTATTATAAGTTGCTGATTTTAAAGGGAATAAAATCATCCCCAAAATCTCCCCAATTCCTCTGCAAAACTCAGGATCAGATTGCGGCTACGTCTATCCATTCGGAACCCCTGGTATCGCGGTATACGTCGGTCATCGCTGACGACCTGTGACCTAACAATTTCTGAGCATCGCGACCTTCTTCCTCATGAAGCCTTGCCGATAGCGAGCGTTGCTCGTGGAAGCTTGGAGGGTGTGAACCGAAGGTGATCCCTAGCTTCATGGCAGCCTTATCTCTTGCCCGAGAAAATGCGGAGCTAAGAGTATCAAGAGCCAATGGATGGCCAACCTTGGCATTTCCATTCCTTCTGGAGTGATGCACTAAGTGCTTTGAGAGTGAGCCCCCTCGGCATTGCTTTATCACCTCTCCCAACTCAAGCCCAAGAGCTTCAAGGCGAAGCTTTGTGCTGATGCGGATTCTCGTCCCCGTCTTCGCCTGCACAATGTGCAAGTAGCCATCATGAACGTCTTTAAAAAGCATCGAGGCAATGTCATCCCGTCTCTGACCGGTAATCAGAGCCAGCTGCATCGCATTGCGCAACCAGGGTTCCGTCGCTTCAGCATAAGTAGCCTGCCACAGCTCAAGGGACAGCCTTTCTCGTTTGATTTTTACTTTCGGTGGCTTGGTAAGATCAACTGGATTTGCCCCAACCCACCCTCTAGCCATCGCCTCAAAGAACACGTCTCGCAACAACGATCGCATCGCTTTTGCCATCTGTGCCTTCCCCTCCTTTGTTATAGCTGTCAGGTAGTTGGCGACATCCATTGTTGTGACATCTTTTATCTGCATTGAGCCGAAAACGTCACAGAGACGATCAAGCCTTGTTCTTATTGATTTGTTGGTTGTTGGTGACAGATTCCTTTCTAAGTAAATTGCTCTGTACTCGATAAGCCACTCCGAAAATGTCTTGCCCTTTGGCTTCGGTGGTGCGCTGATTCTCTCTGATAAAGTGGGCTTCAAGGCCTCGGCGAAATTTGCAGCTATCGCTTCGCGAATTGCCGCATCCTTGTCCTTGCCAAGTCCAAAGCATCTACCGCTGATGGGATCTCTGTAGGTGTAATACGTGATCCCGTTGCGGGAGTCGGTTTTACGGTACAGATTCGGAGGCAAGTCCTTTGATCCCGTGTTACGCGGCCTCGGCGCCATGACGTGCTCTCTCTATTCTGCTGAGTAGACTGCCTCCAGCGCTCCGAACGGATAGCTTGGCTGGCTCCTGATAGCGTGCTTCTGAATCAACATAGTAGCTGCGCCCATGTTTTACCGGGCGTGGTGAGATTCGCCCTTCTCGCGCCCATTTCCGCAGGGTGTTGGGACTGGGCGGAGTCTTGAACTCAGCCGCTGCCCATTCGTCCAGGGTTACTTTGCTCATCTCTAACTCTCCTTGTGTCGCGACACGTTTTCGATATCCACGCTTTGTGTCGCGGACTTCCCGTCGGTGCTATGGCCTGTCGCGGCTTTGGCGCTTAGCTCTCCGATAACCTCGCAGGCTATGGAGAAGGCCGGATCGCCGAGGCGAGTTGCTCGTATGATCCGTGTCATACCTTCTAAAAGAACCTCGACTGCCGCCTGATCCTTGCGCCATTCGTCGCGGATCGACTCCGCGGATGCTGTCATTGTGTCGAGTTCGTGCCTGAGCTTCTTGTTCTCTGCGATGCTCAGGAAACAGGCATGGTTGCTGACCTGCAGGTCACCCTTTAGCTGCTCGCTCTCGGTGATCAGGGCCAAATAGCCCGCGGCAAGGTTTCTGTGATGTTCGTCCGAGCAAAACCTATGATCGGTCAGAATGCGGCCTGCTAGGGCTGTCAGCTCAGCGCTTGGCTTACTCATTACTTCGTCCCTCAGAGTCGGCCACCATGCGAAGCTTGAAGTTGATCCCGCAGGCCTGGGCCAGGGCCACAAGCTCGCCGACCCTGGTGGTGGGCTCCTGCAGGGCCTGGCCGAAGCGCACCAGGCGGGCGCCGAGGCTGGCGAACTCGCTGCCGCCAGTGGCGGTGCGTTGTTGTGCTGTCGTTGTCATAGTTGGAATGTCTCCTTGTACTGGCGCCGGAGCGGCACCGCGACAGGGGTTGGCCCGTCCTGATCCTGCTCCGGGGCCAGGGTTGGCTGGTTCTGGAGTGGTGGCGCGGGCGGAGTCTCGTCGAACCCTGGTGGTGGGCCGGCCACCAACGGCACGTTTTTCCGCTCTGAACTGGCCGGAAACGCCCGGCCCGTCTCACTTGAGGGGGTGGCCTGCTGCTGGAGCTGGCTGTCGGGCAGGCAGCTGATACCGGTGTTGTTCAATATCCAGCAGGTAACGCCGCGCTGGCTGTCGTGCTGGACGCTGATGACTTGTTCGCCGGCGGTGGCCTGTCCTGCGATCAGCAGCAGGGTGAAGGCGGTCAGAACCCTCATGGATTGAGGGCATGCTAATTTTTTCGACCGTAAATGTAGGTAGGTAATCAATTCGCGCATGGCGCGTCCTCCCAGTCCCAGTGCAGCTTTGGATTGATCGGCGGATAGCACTCCAGGGTGCCCAGGTCGATCAGCGTGAAGTGGCGGCCCATCCAGGCCCCGGTGTCGATGTGGTAGACGTTTCCCAGCACCGCGGGCTGGCGCACTGCGGAGTGGCCAACTATCACTGCGCGAACGCTGGCGATAACTTCGTGGTTCTCGTTGGTGATGCGCGAGCGAGACCACTGGCAGCAGGTCCTGACGTGCTCAGACTCTACTGGCCCGCCGCTCTCCAGAGCCCACTTGAACTCAGGCCACGATTGATATGGACAGTCGGCGTGTACGATCCCCACAAGGCCTGCAGCCGTTTCCACCTCGATCGCCACCGGTAGTTCGCTCAGCGCCATCGCATACTCGGCCTTCTCGTCTCGGTTCTTGGCCATCAGCCAGGCACCGCCGTTGTGCATGTACAGATCGTCACGCAGTGCCTGCTGCACAAAGCAGATGGCCATGTCTTCGTGGTTGCCCTGCACCGCGTGAAACCATGGCCTGGCCAACCACTCCAGCACCAGGGCGCTTTCCGGCCCGCGGTCGATCAAGTCGCCAACGCTGAACAGTCGGTCAGTGGCAGGGTTGAAGCCCACAGCATCAAGGGCGGCCTGCAGCTTGGTGAAATGCCCGTGAATGTCTCCCACGGCGAAGTCGCGCCCGGCGGTGTTGATCTCAAACCGTTTGAGCTTGCTCATGCTCGACCTCCCGCCAGCGCAGCCAGCTCGGCCACTAGATGATCAGTGCGACCGTAGAACTTCCCGGCGTCTTCGTTCACGAACCGCTCGAGCACGGAGGCCACGGCCTGCTGGTTGGCCAGGCCGCGCAAGTCGGCGGCGGGCAGAGCCGCGTCAGTCGACGGCGAGTGCACATAGGCGTCCTGGTTGATCAGCAGCGTGCGCACCGGACGGATGCCCTTGCACTTGCTGGCCCAGCTTGTGGTGGGCGTGCACCAGGGCAGCATGTGGAGACACCAGGAACTGCCGGGGCTGTTCTGCGTGCTCGTCCAGTACTCGGCGTGCGTGAAGGCCTGCGCTGGCCCGCCAGCACGATCAACGGACCAGTACCTGTCCCAATCGGGCAGTTGCAGCAGGTTGGCGCGCATCACCTGCAACTGCTCGACGCTTGGCAGGTGCCATCCGCGTTGGCCGCGAATCGTCATGCCCAACACCTTGCGCGCGATGGAGCTGCCAGCCTCGGCCATCGCAAGGGTGTTGGCGTGGCCGTCATGGAATGACTTGGCACCGCGCACCGTGATGCGCGGGCCTGGCTGCTCCCACCACTGGGCCAGAGTTTCGAACTCGCGTCCTGCATCGATGATCGCGTGCTCGGCGCCGTTGAAGTAGATCCGGCCGGCGAAGAAGCCGCCGCCCAAGGGCTGGCCAACAACAGGTAGGGCGGCTGGGGAGATCTCGCGGCGCTTCACGATTGCACCCCCTGCGCGGCCTGGTATCCGGCCAGAAAAATCAGGTAGTCGGCGTGGGTGCGGTGATCAACAAAGCCGCTGCAGCCCTTCTCCAGGTCGCCCGGGGCTACGCTGACGGGATTGGCGGCGATGAACAGGTCGCGCGGGTCTGCCAACTGCCGGGTTTGATTCGCGCCAACCGACGCCGACAGCGCTCCCAGAAGTAGCTCCTGGCGGTTCTGGTTGTCCAGGTACTGGCGTAGGGCCTGGATGAAAACACTGTTCATGCTGCGGTCGGCAGCATTGGCCGCGGCCTCGACCCGGGAGCGCATTCCATCAGGCAGGCGAACCACGAATTTATCGGCAAGGCGGGAATCGTACTGTGCGGACATTCACTTTCTCCTGGCCGAACGAATCCCGGCCGCGTTGTTGGCTTTCGCAAAAAATCAAAAAGTTGTTACTGGTGAGGCTGGCTAATCAGGCCAGGAACACCCCATCGCGCTCCGGCTGTGGCTGCTGTGGGTTGGGAGTGCACGCATGGATGAGCCCGCGCTTGAAAGCCTCCATTACGAGGCCGCGAATGCTTCGGACACCGAGCTTGAACTTCGCGTCATCAAGGCGCTTGGAAACGGTGCCTGGGGCTATTCCCATCAACCGAGCAATCTCTTTTGCCGTCAGGTCGTTGGCAGCGTAGAGCGTTGCTTCGAGTTCACGCGGCGCCAGACCCTTGCCAAGGGAGCCTGTCCAACTGCCGGCGGTGATGGTTGCGGTGATCATTTGGGGAGCTCCATGCGGGTTGCGATGGAGCAAAATTACAACCTGCAATTTGTAATTGCAAACAAAATTTGTAATTGAGGGGGAAAGAAAGGCCGCAAAGCGGCCTGGTCGTGGCTAGTTAAGCGAACATGCCCCACCAAAAGACATGGCCAACAATGCTGATTTGCTCATCCTGGAGCTGCTGGAATGAGTAGTCTTCGTCGGGGTGCTCATCCCGATTGAAGCTGCGGAGCCTTAAGCCATTCGGAATGCGAAACACCTGCTTCACGCGCAACTGGCCGTTGTGGTTAATGGCGTACATTTCGCCATCCATGATGTCGGTCAGTTTGTTTTTGCCAACGTTCACGCCGACTGTGGCGCCACTGCGGAGAACCGGGAACATACTGTTTCCGCTTACTGAAACGCACTTGGCATTTGAGAATTGCACGCCGTTTGTCCGCAGATCTCGCTTCGAGAAGCGCAGGCTAGAAGTGGGTCGCTCTTCAATTGTGAACCGTCCAGAGCCCGCGGAAAGTTCTACCTCCTTCAGTAGCGGGACATAAACCTCATCATCCTCTAGAGGAGTGGCGTCGTCCCAAACTCTGACATCACCATCCAGAGTAGCTTCAGTGTCTTTGGTGGCATTGGTCAGCCGCGTCATGAGGCTGGAAACGTCACCTTCAAACAGGCCACTAGCGCTCAGCAAATAGCGGCCTGGGATGCCAAGCGCATTCGCAATTTCCTGCAGCTTAGTGACCCTTGGTTTGGCGCGCCCAGACTCCCAGGCTTGCACTGCCTGAGGCGAAACCTGAAGGCGGCGAGCAAGCTCCGACTGGTTTAGCCCTAGCTTTTCGCGGCCCCTGGCAATCATTTCTGCAATGGTTTGTGTGCTCATATCCATAGCGTACAAGCGTCCTTTGTAGGTGGCATTGCAAATATCGTTTGTAAAATTGAAAGTGCGATTGTAGTCTCGGCGGCAATGTCATAAGCCCGCTGAGACCAACTATGAGTATCAACGCAATGGCAATGGCTGCTGGAGCGGTCGGAAGCCAAACCAAACTAGCGAAATCGCTTGGCTGTACCCCTCAAAATGTTCAGCGGATGTGTGCAACGGGTCACGTTCCAGCCAAGCACGTCCTTCGTATTGAGGAGGCGTCTGGTGTATCCCGGTCCCTGCTAAGGCCTGATCTGTATCCAGAAGCTCCGCCGACCTTGGAGCAAATGATGCTCCAGAAATCATCTTCAGGTCAGTCCGCTGATGGTGCTGTTAATTCATCCAGTGCCGCGGGGATCTCGTCATGACCTTGATAGTAACTGCAGTCACTTCGGATGAATCGTTCGCGCCCAGCCGCCATTATCGAGTGATGAAAGCAAGCAACCCCACAACCCTGTTTTTGTTGTCCGGTTAAATCCCAGGCAACAAAAAGGCCCGCATTCGCGAGCCTTTTTTAACCAGCCCATTGGCGTGGGCTTTCTGTACTTCTCGTTCTGGAGAACGATCTCATGCACCCGAAAAATAGCACCACCCCACCAGGGGCGCAAGACCTGCTAACCGTCAAGGTCGAGTTTTGCAATGCGCCCAACAGCAATACAGGCGCGCAGATGTTCAGTGTGGAACCAGGAGTTGGCACTCAGGACGCGCTTCAAACGGCAAAGGTCCTCGCCTCTGGCCTGGGCCAGCTCGCTCAGCACATGCATGACAGCCTGAACATGGGCGAGCTGGTCTACTGCGACGGCATGGTCGCCATGGGGTTCTTGGCCGAAACGGTCAGCGCCCTGGTCTGGTCTGTGCAAAAAGGCGCCGATGCCGCCGCTGGGTGCGGGGGTGAGCAATGACCGCCCAACCTCAAACTGTCGATCACGAGTTCTGCATCTTTGGCCAGCACGCTGTTCTGCAGGCCAACGGGGGGATTCCTCTCCATGAGTCGCTTGATGCAGCTACTGACTACCTGGAAGCAGTGGTCGCCGGTCTGCGGGAGCTGATACAGGAACCTTCCGTATCGAATCGGGCGACCCTGGTGCTCTTTGCTGCCGATACCGCGCTGGCGCTCGTCTATGCCGCCCACGCTGGAGTTGAGTCGGCGGTGGAGGTTCGGCATGACTGAGCAAAAGCAGATCGCTGACGACGCGGCCTTTCAGATTCACTGTGCCATGGACCACATCCACTGGCTGCGCGGGGTGCTGCATGTCATGCGTGATCACCTGCAGCGGGTTGATGGCTGCGAGCACTACGCGACCGTGGCAGACCTGGCCATCTACAACACGGATGACTGGCACAACCAGCTCAGTGTCGAGCTCCATGATCTGGAGGATCGCATAGCCAAGGCATTCCCTTCACAAGGAGGTGGCGTCCAATGAACATCACCCCATTCACAAGCGGTGATGCCGTCACGATGTCCTCTCAAGAGATCGCCGATCTTGTTGGTTCGCGTCACGACGACGTCAAGCGTTCCATTGATCGCCTTGTAGCCCGGGGAGTTATTTCCCAGCCGCCAATGGCGGACGGACCTAAGGCTGCCAACGGCGTGGTAGTTCAAGAGTACCGGGTCAGTAAGCGCGATAGCTATGTGATCGTCGCCCAGCTCAGCCCTGAGTTCACCGCCGCGCTGGTAGATCGGTGGCAGGCCCTGGAAGAACAGGCCGCTCGGCCGATGACTCAGGCCGAGATCACCGCGGCCAACGTGAACCACTTGGTGGCCGTCGAGCGCAAGCAGCGGGAGCATCAGGCGGCGCTGGAGCGGATCGAGACCCGGGTCGCCAACGTCGAGCGAGTCCGTTACCTGGATTCGATGCCCGCCGGCTTCGAGTCTATGACCTCAATCCGGGATCGCATCAACCGCCGCCATGGGCTGCCTCAGTGGGCGATCAATGCCGTGATGCGTGATATCGCCGGCGCGCCGCTGCCGTTCGCCATGGTTCGCAGTGCGCACTCCGACGACGGCGCCCAGCCTTACCCAATCTGGCCAACGGCCGACATCACCCGTCGCTTCGACCGGTTCGCAGCCGAATGCACCTTCGAGACCGCCGAGCGCGCCACCCATCCCGACATTCAGCAAGGCCGGTTCAAGTTGCGCCGGAGGACAGCCGCATGAGCAAAGTAATCGATTTCCCCAAACCGGCGCAGGCCGAAACCATCAATGAGGCCTTCTTCGAGAAGTGCGCCGACGCCTCACTCTTGCTGATGTCATTCGAGAAGATGGCTGATGCAGTCGATGTCATCGAGGGCGGAAACGAGATCTGTGAGCGAGACGAAACCTACGTCGGCCTGGTCGAGGCCTGCATGGCTCTGGCGGTGTTGTTCCGGCGCCGGACCGGGTTCGACGTGCAACAGGTTTCCGCTGACCACTTGGAAGAACAGCGGCGCTGTTTACTGATTGGGAAGGAGGTGCAGTCGCTCCCTATCCCCATCAGGGCGTCGGCACTCAGTCCGCTTCCTCCGTCAGCATTCAATCACCTGTCAGACCTTGACCTGGCGCAAGCGGGGTTCAACTACGTCAGGCGTGCGCACGAGCAGATCCTGAGTAATGCGCCCCAGCTGATCGAACTCGATCTTGCGCGCTCCCACTCGCTCGACTCGATGAATGCAGTCAGCTTGCTGATCACAAGGCTTTCGGAAAATGCCCTGTCGGACAAAGAAAGCAATCTGACCAAGATCAACGCTCCGGGCCCGGAGACACTGCAATGATCACCCAATCGCAAACCACAACTGCCGAGAAAGGCCCTGTCTCGGTGATCGCCGGCCCGTGGCCGACCTATAGCCAATTCAAGGGCCTGCCGGAGCGTGATCGCTGGGTTTTGTACGGCAGCGCCAAGGCCTATCGCGAGGCGCTGGAGAATCAGGGCCTGGTGATGGCTGAGGGGTATGACGAATTCATCAGTCGAGTCTGCCGGGAGCTTGAGCTATGAGCAGTGACATTCAGCGCAAATTCCAGGGGGTGTGGATTCCGGCCGAGCGCTGGCTAGATCGTAGTCTGTCGCCGAACGAGAAGGTCATGCTGGGCGAGATCTCCAGCTTGGACACTGGCCCGCGTGGCTGCTACGCCACGAATGCGCACTTTGCCGAGTTCTTCAATCTGTCTATTTCCAGAGTCTCCGAGATCATCAGTGGGCTTGTCGAAAAGGGGCACCTGCGGGTCGAACTGATCCGCGAGGGGAAGCGTGTTGTTGAGCGCAGACTGCGGCTTGTTGACCCCTTCGGTTTTCCGAAGACCCCTTCGGAAAACACGGCGAACCCCTTCGGAAAACACGGCGAACCCCCTTCGGAAAACACGCAGGGGAGCAATACACACAGCAACAATACAAAGAGCATTAAAACCCCTCCGGCATCGGGTGGTGAAAAAGGTGTTTCGGAAGAGGGGTTTGATCAGTTCTGGAAGCTGTACCCGAAGAAGAAAGGGCGCAAGGACGCAGCCAGAGCCTGGACAAAGCTGAAACCGAGCGAGGAGCTACGTCAGACCTTGATCAGTGCGCTTGGCCAACACAGTGTTTCCGAAGACTGGACCAAGGACCGAGGTCGCTACATTCCGAACGCTTCGACCTGGCTGAACGGTGAGCGTTGGACTGATGAGCTGTTGCCTGCCTCTGGCGGCAAATCATCCGCGTTCAACAACCTGCCCAACCACACCCCCGACATGTACCAGGAGGCGCAAGATGGCCGTTCGAATTTCTGACCTTTTCCACCGCCGCCCAGCCATGCGGTCTTTCGCCGGCCAGTGCGCCATCCATGGCGATGTCGACATGAGTGAAGTCGAGCAATTGGACGGATCTATGTTGGCCCGAGGCTGCAAGCGCTGCGCCTGGGACGCCTTGCACGCAACCCCTCGGGATTCTGAGGAATTCGCTCTGGCCAGCGCCCAGCGTCATGCCGAGCGGGCTATGGCCGCTCTCATTGGAGCCGGCATCACACCTCGCTTCGCTGATGCGACGTTTGGCAGCTACGGCACGCCAATCGCTGGCCAGGCCAAGGCGCTGGCTGAATGCCAGGACTATGCCGAGCGATTCTCTGAGCACTACCGAGCCGGCCGCTCGTTGCTGCTGACTGGAAATGTGGGCTGCGGCAAGACTCACTTGGCCACCGCCATCGTGCGAACAGTCGTCGAGGATGGCGCGCAGCCATTGCTGGTCACCGCCGGCGATATCGTCAGCATTGCGCGTGCCTCGATGGTGCCAGGCTCTGGCTACACCGACCGCGATGTGATCCTGCACCTTGGCGGCCTGGATCTGCTGGTGATTGACGAGGTTGGGTGCCAGAAAGGTAGCGAGTATGAGCTGGGGCTGCTGCACGGCATCATTGATCGCCGGTATCAGGCTGTGCTGCCTACAGTGCTGATCAGCAATCTGAGCGTCGATGGCTTGAGGGCATACATCGGTGACCGTGCACTTGATCGCTTGCGGCAGAGCGGCGGTAAGGCGGTTGGCTTCACTTGGTCCTCGATGAGGGCTTCGGCATGAGGGAGCTCTACAGCAACGAAGCCGAGCATGGCGTGCTCGGCGCGGTGATGCAGGCCTCCCTGCAAGGTGACACAGGTCTTGTCGAGGACATCCTCGGCCAGATGAGTTCTGGAGACTTCTACCACTTGGACAATGCGGCGCTGTTCGAGGCGATGCTTGAGTGCCGCGACCGAAATATGCCGGTTGATCCAGTTACCGTGGGGGTGGTGCAGCGGACGCTGCCCAGCGGTGACATGGTCATGGCTTACGCCGCCGAGCTCACCAGCAGCGTGCCCTCCATGGCCAACTGGAAGAGTTATGCCAAGCACGTCAAGGAGTGGGGCGTAATTCGCCGCATTCTGGATATTGCTGACCAGGCCCGGGACATGGTGCAGGAGGGTACCCATACCGCCGAGGTGATCGCCGCCGCCCAGCAGGCCATGGCAGATCTTCGCAATCTCGACGGCGAGAGCAAGGGCTTTAAACGCCTGGACCAGTGGATGGGTGATGCCGCCGATCTGGTGGACGAAAAGTTCCGCGGGGTTGCTCCAGAGTGGCCCACCACCGGGCTTGCCGACCTGGATGATTTGGTGCAGGGCATCCGGCCGAAGAAAGTTACCGTTATCGCTGGGCTGCCCGGAAGCGGCAAAACCACGCTGGCTCTGCTAATCGCTCAGCACAACGCGATCAGGAAGAAACAGCCTTGGCTGGTGTTCTCTATCGAAATGCCTGGTGAGGAGCTGGGGCTGCGCGCCATTGCTTCGCTGGGCGGAGTTAGCCTGCGCAAGCTGGACAACCCTGAAGATATGGGGGACGCCGACTGGGCGAATATGGTCGGCGCAGTGGCAATCGCCAACAAAGCGCCGTTGTTCGTCTGCGATGAGCCTGTACAGACCCCGTCGAGCATCCGGGCCACGGCTCGGCAATGCCAGCGCGAGCACGGCCTGGCTGGCATCGTCGTTGACTATTTGACCCTGGTACGCAGCGAGCGCGCAGGCCGTAGCCGAAGTGAGGAGGTAGGCAAGATCAGCAAGGCACTGCTGCAGTTGGCCAAGGAAATGGACATCCCGGTCATTGAGCTTGCACAGCTCAACCGCGATTCGACGAAGCGGGTAGGGAAAAAGCCCCAATCCAGTGATCTGCGCGACTCCGGCGAGATTGAGGCTGACGCCAGCTGCATTCTCATGGTTCACCGCGACATGGACAGCGAAGCCGGCCAGAACGGCATCACTGAAATTCTGATGACCAAGTGCCGGCACGCCCGGGTGGGCAATTGCCATGTTCAGCAGGAAGGCCAGTACGGACGGTTTTCCAACTTCTCGGGATCTCTGCCCAGCGATGACGAAGTGGAAATGGGCAGAAGCAGCTACGCCAGCAAGTACAAGGGGAGGGCACATTCGTGACGATCACCCCGAAGACCCTAGCTGTTGCCCTGAGTGATGCCGAGATCCGCCGGCACCAGGGTAGCGATGTTCGCCAGTTGCGCGACCCGCGGTATCGTGAATTGCGCTTTCGCTATTCAACCGTCGATCGCACCAGGGGCGCGTGGCACGTCGTTATCGCTGGCAAGTGGGGCAAGGCTGGCGATTACCCGGGAATCAGCGCCAAGGCGATGCTGGCCACGTTGCCGAGCATCCTGACGCGCCGCTCGGCCGACCCGGCAGCCAGTTCCACCGTCAGCCAGTGGGCCACCGTGGGCGATCTGCTGGACTGGTACGCCGACCGCACAGCGCGCAACCAGGGCCTGTCCAGCAAGCGCAAGTCCAGCATCAAGTCGGCGCTGAAGTGCCACCTGGTGCCGGGCCTTGGCGTGGTGGCGCTGGGCAGTCTGGACCGTGCCACCCTCGACCGGCTGCTGATGTGGCCGATGCAGGAGCACTTCGCCTTGTCGTTCGTTCGCTCGGTGTACGCGGTGCTGGCGGTGGCCTTTCGGCAAGCGTCGCGGCTGCGCCTGATCGAGCGCAACCCGATGGCGGATTTGAAGTTCACCGACTTTGTGACCACCCGTATCAGGCCTAAACCGGCCCAGTTGCGGGCGGACGACCTGCCGGACTTGCTGCGGGTGCTGCACGAACAGTTCGAGGAACGGCCGGTGGAGTCGATGCTGGCGCTGATGATGCTGTACCACGGCACGCGCCTGGGTGAGACCCGGTTGACCCGCTGGAGGCACGTCAACCTGGCCACGGCTAAGTGGTTCATTCCGGCGGCGGACACCAAGACCAAGGCCGAGCACACCCTGCCGCTGACCGAACAGGCCCAGCAGTTGCTCCGGCGGTACCGGGTGATTCAGGCGGCCAAGGGGTACAGCGGCCCGTTCCTGTTCCCGGGCAGCTCCGGCCGTGCCCTGAGCGCGACCAAGGCCAGCAGTCTGTTTACCAGCATCGCCCGCGGCGAGTGGTCGAGTCACGACCTGCGCAAGGTGGCGCGCACCGCCTGGACGGACCTGGGCACCGATTACATGGTCGGCGAGTTGCTGCTCAATCACGCGATGAAGGATCTGGACGCTACCTACATCCACACCACGGCCGAGGAGCTGAAACGTCGGGCGCTGGAATCCTGGCATGAGCACCTGGATCAGCAGGGTTTCGATGTGGTTGCCGCTGAGACATACCCGAGACACGAAAAACCATCAGAAGGGGCGCGCGCCTTACAGAGCGTGGCTCGCAGCGCATTTAAGCATCCATCCCAAGGGAGGATGCGAAACGACAAAGGCCGCGCCGACAGCGGTCCTGATGCTGCCAAGGTGCAGCAGGGGGAAGACAATGAGTAAGGTGACTG
The DNA here is from genome assembly GCF_058744285.1 of Pseudomonas sp. E1BtOHC1. Lineage (NCBI taxonomy): Bacteria > Pseudomonadati > Pseudomonadota > Gammaproteobacteria > Pseudomonadales > Pseudomonadaceae > Pseudomonas > Pseudomonas sp. E1BtOHC1. The sequence continues at coordinate 5,350,727 of NZ_CP196023.1, read as the reverse complement.
CGGCACTGCCGCGCAAGTGCCTGGCTGACTTCAGCCCGGGAGTTTATCGAGGCGTCATGTCGGCAATTGTTCGAGTGTTGGCCGCCGACAATATCGACAACTCAGCCAAGCAGAGCTGGCAGAAGCTCATCGACTCAGGGCCCCGTACTGGCGGATTCAGGGCGCTGCTGTCGGCCAGAGATCAGTTCGATTACGACTGCTGCCTGCATGCTCTCCTGCATCGCGAGTTGAGTGCGGCCCATTGGGACATCCTGGTGGGCAGGTACTCAACAAGTAAGGGGAATCGCGTTGGTGCTATCTCGCGGACCATCCCGCGCATCACTTCGCCGGCCCCTGCATTGTTCATCTACAAGGCGACCACGGTCTGGTTTATCCCGAAACTGAAGGGCGTCCAGGGCAAGCGCTCGACTGACGTGGCGATCCTCCCGGCGGAGTTTTACGACATCAACACTTGGGACACAGAGGCTCGCCCAGATTCAACCAGGGGTCGCTGGAGACTCGGAATCCATAAGCGGTTGGATGCAATGGAAGAGGAGGCGGTGGTCCATGTGACAGAGATCCTGGAGGAGCAGCAGCTCTTGGAGCCAACGGCTTGACAGTGGTGGGCAAATGAGCGAAATTGCTAACCATCATCTGATCCCTGCGCGTTAACGGGATCGACAGAAAAAGCCCGGTCATTGAGCCGGGCTTTTTGTTATCTGCTTGATATGGCAATCTGTCTTTTTTGATGAGAGATGGATTTCCATGGCAAGTTTTGAAGAGTTGCAAAATGCCTATAACCAAGCGGCTCAAGCGCATAATGCATACTGGTCGAATGTTACGGCTGGTGCCCAGCAACTGGTAAAGTCATTTGCTGAGTATCTAAGGGTCAATTCCGATCAAAAGGTCGACGTGTATGGCTCGGCCCCCTTGCCAGTCTTGACCGTTGGCTACATTGAGCGGGGTGAAAAGTTTGACCACCGCCCATATCAAAACCTTCCTCGGAAAGGCGACTCCATGAGCTTTGCTCTGCGGATCGTTTTTGGGGGGGATGCATCGGGGGAAGTCCCTATCGATGCGGTCTTCCAGTTATCGATCCAGCAAGGCGAAGAATTGGATCTATTCGTTGTAGAACTGATTGATGATCTCGAGAACGAGACCTTCCGTGGCCCGTCGTTTTACCCTCTTTTTGATCGTCTGACACAATTGGCGCTGGAAAAGATTGCCACTGCGCAGCGCGGATAAACACCTGTTTTCATGGCAGCGTGTTTAGCTTTTCAAGCGCGACACCACAGAGAAAGCCCGGCTATTGAGCCGGGCTTTTTGTTACAGGGAAGTCTTTGTCAATACCGGGGCTTTGTACGCGGAGTCCAGCTGCTCAAGAGCAATAAAGCCCTGGGCGGTCAGCACATGGCTTGCCGACATTTTGTACTGGCGATCGTGTACGAATCCTTCTTCAACAAGCCAAAGCGTGGCTCTCTTAACCTCTTGATCGAGTTCACGCCATTCTTCTGAAGCATTCCGGCGACCCGATTCGTCGTTTGTGGGTTGCTCACTCGTCAGCCCGATTTCGGTCGGCCCCAGATAGGTCGCGGCAGGGAATGACTCATGTAAGGCAATTAAAAGCTTCTTTGCGATCTCTTCGAATCTTTCGATGTTTGCTGTCATGCGTAGCACCTCGCAATTTGAGAGAAATGAAGATAGCACAAGGCCATTGCGCGCTATGAGCTAGGAGTGCTGCCGGGGCTGATTGATCAAGCTGCGCGAACGACTACTTCCAGGCGCTTGCCCAGGGCGCCCAGAGCGTTCTCAATCGCCTCCATCTTGGAGGTGTGGAGAAAGTCGACCAGGCGATCACCTTGTGTCTGAGCAATGCCAAGGAGTCTGCACAGATCGGCCTTACGCATATCGCGAGCCATCATTTCGTTCCACAGAATGATCTTTGCCACGGTTACGGTGGGGAGGCGGACGACATGCTGGCCAGGCTTTGGGTTAGATGCTTCAGGGATAACCCGTCGCTGGTCGACGTAGATGGACAGCGCGCTTTCGATACCGTCCACAGACTCACGCAGCGCATCGGCAACATTGTCCCCGGCACTGTTGAACTCTGGCAGGTCGTCACAGGTTACTGCGACGCCTGGGTTTTCGTCTTCGTGAATAGTTACTGGATAATCAAACATTTCTGGCCCTCCATTGGGCGGCCCTCTGGTGAATGTTTGGGGGTGATGAACGCGAGTGAGCTGGGGCTCATTAAAGCCCCAGCTGTTTGATGATTCCTTTGCGGGTCGGTTCTTTCATCTCTTTTGAACCGTGGTCCGCAAAGACCGTTTGCTTGCCGTTTGGTGCTGTGATCTTGAAGTGGCTTCCTTTAGCTGCTTCGAAGGTCACCCCTTGGGCCTTCAACCATCGTCTGAACTCGCTGTATTTCATCACCTCGCCTCGTTGTTTGGATGAGTCCAGTATACCACTATTTTGTGGTAATACAACGTTTTTGTGGTGTTCGTTTATGCCCGGCATGCGCTGGGTTTTTTACGCAGATGACGCGCCTAGGCAGCTGGGCTAAGTCGGTAGTGGCGTGGATCAAAGCCGTGCGCTCCCTGATCGACTACGCGATGAGAGTCTGGGGTACGTGACCCAACGAGCCAGACCACCAAGCCGGACATGCGCCGGCCCTCTGCACCCATTCGAGCCTCGGCAACTGCCGGGGCTTTTTCATTTCTGGAGCACAGCAATGCAGAGTTCGAACTTCGTTGAGGGGGTATCAGGCTGGCGCATCGCCGATGGCCGCATTGAGCTGTATGGCGGTCCGGGGCCGATCATCCTGGAGAAGACTCCAGAGCCTGGGCAGCCCTTCGTTGTTGTCGATGGCGTCACCTACATCAGCGAGGCCGCGATCAAGGACGCCTCGATCACCATGCATTGCCTCCGCTAACCCATTCCTTCACTCCCTAACTGGGAGGATATCGAGATGAACATGCCAGACAAACCAGACACTTGGGCGATTGCGCTTGCGTGGTTGAGTCAGCATTCGCCAGTGCTGGGTGCTGCGTTCCTGTCCGCGACCATGGCGGTCCTGCGGATAATCTACGGCGGCGGCACCAGGCGCCAGATGCTGGTGGAGGGCGCCATCTGCGGCGGCCTGACCCTGACCATCATCAGCGGCCTGGAATTCTTCGGCCTGCCTCAGACCTTGTCCACGTTCGTCGGTGGCTGGGTTGGCTTCCTCGGCGTCGAGAAGATCCGCACCATCGCCGACCGATTCACCGACTTCAAGCTGCCCAGTCGCAAGGCCGATTAATACGCGCCACGTTTTCGAATGCGCCCAATCGTGGCGCCGAATGAGGAATACCCCATGAGCACCATCAGCGCCGAGTATTACCAGATCAAGGGCATGGTCAGTGACATGCCGCCCGAGGAGCAGGCCGAGGTCGCCCGGGTTGAGGCTCAGGTTATCGAGCTGGCCAAGTCGTCCCAGTCTGCGGCCCTGGGCGTGATCCTGGCCTCAATCAAGCTTTCGCTGGAGGCATGACCATCATGCAGTCGCAAGAGGCGCCGCTTATGCCAAGCCTTGGCTCGATGCTGGTGGTTGTCGTGTTCCTGGCCGGGGTGGCGGTAGGCGCCAAGATGGCAGGAGGTTGGTGATGGCCTGTAGTGGATGCGCCGCACGGCGCGAATGGATCAACAAGTGGACGAGGATTGGATATGAACGAGCACGGCACCTGTTCGCAGCAGATCGAGAAGCTGAGCCCGAAGACCGGCGACCTGCTGGTGGTGAGCATTCCGCATCTGATGACGAAGGAGCAGCGCGAGCGGATGAGCTCAGCTCTACAGGCGCACGCTGAGCGCATGGGCTTTAAGGCTCTGGTTCTGGACGGCGGCGCAACTGCGCAGTTGCAGCCAGACCTCGGCGAGCTATTGGCCGAGCAGCGTAAGCAGACGGCGTTACTTGAACAGATCGCAACGCAGAACCTGGCGCTGATCGAGGCGCTGGCTGATGACCAGGGCGTTGATCCTGATGCTGCTCCTCGGGCCTACCTGAGTGGCGCGCCAGTTCACGGTGGCCGGTAATGGCTAGGCTCACGACCCTCAAGCCTGCGATGCAAGCCCAGCCATCAAAGCTGGCAACGGTCAACCCGGAGTCATGGCGGACCGCCAAGGGGACCGCTGCCCAACGTGGCTATGGGTACAAATGGCAAGTGGCGCGGGCGGGATGGCTAGTAGCCAACCCGCTGTGCGTGTACTGCCAGCGCGAGGGACGTGTTACCGCAGGATCAGTCGTTGACCACATCATCCCACACAGGGGTGACATGAAGCTGTTCTGGGATCGTGGCAACTGGCAGACCCTATGCCGACCCTGCCATGACGTGGTGAAGGCTGCCGAGGAGGCCGCAGGCCAGATCGGTTGATGCACGTCAATGGTGTGCATCAAATTAGTTGAAGCACGTCAACTCCCCGATTCAGAGGGGAGGGGTGGGTCGAGAGTTCAGGGCTTTTTGCTCCTAGACCACCCATCCCCGCACGCGTGAATTTTTTCCCCGTTTCAGAGGTTTTTGTTAATGGCGTTAACAGAGAAGAAGCGCCGTTTTGTCGAATCCAAGGCTGCTGGTGCCTCGAATCGCGAAGCGGCGGAAGCCGCAGGATACGCGGCGGGCAGCGCATCGGCGGCGGGTTCTCGGCTCGCCAAAGACCCTGACGTTGTTGCTGCCCTGGAAAAGTTAAAGGCGACCCGAAATGTTAAGCAGGAGCCAGATGGCGAGACCTTCGACCCAGCCCCGCTGGGTGATGAGTCTGGCGACCTGGTCAACCTGCCCAGCACTGACGATCCGCTGGTTTGGTTGCTGGCGTTGATGAACGATCCCCAGGCCAAGATCTTTGACCGGCGTAACGCGGCCCAGTCGGCGCTGCCGTACTTCCACGGGAAGAAATCCGGCATGGGCAAGAAGGAACAGAAACTCGAAGACGCGGCGAAGGTGGGTGCCAGCGGCAGCCGCTTCGGACTACGTGAGCGCCACTTGAAGGCCGTCAAATGAAGAAATGGACTACCGCGTGCCCCGATTGGGAAAGCCGTATCGTCCGTGGGCAGGCGCTCGTTCCGCTGGAGCCCATCTTTCCCGAGCAGGCGGAAGACGCTCTCGACGTGTTCTGCAACCTTCGAATGGTTGATGCCGATGGCAGCCCGCTGATGGGCGATACCTGCCGCAGCTGGGTGCTCGACGTTGTGGCCGCGCTCTTCGGCGCATATGACGCGGAAGCCGGCCGCCGGCTGATCACCAACTACTTCCTGATGGTCAGCAAGAAGAACGGCAAGTCGACCATCGCCGCGGGCATCATGCTTACGGCTCTGATCCTGAACACCCGGCCTTCTGGCGAGTTCCTCATCCTGGCGCCGACGAAGGAAGCGGCAGATAACGCATTTAAGCCGATTCGAGACATGATCGACGCGGATGAGGATCTGCAGGCCAGGTTCCATGTGCAGGAATACAACCGGATCGTCACCGACAACCTGAACAAGGCGAACTTGAAGGTGGTGGCGGCTGACTCGGCCACTGTCACCGGTAAGAAAGCCACTGGCGTGTTCATCGACGAACTTTGGGAGTTCGGCAAGCAGGCCAAGTCGGCGAAGATGCTGGTCGAGGCCACCGGTGGCTTGGCGTCGCGTCCCGAAGGGTTCGTTTTCTACTGCACAACGCAGTCAGACGAGCCGCCGGCCGGTGTCTTCAAGGCCAAGCTGGACTATGCGCGCAAAGTGCGTGATGGCGAGATCGAGGACCGGCGCTTCCTGCCGGTGATCTACGAGTTCCCGAAAGAGATGATCAAGCGGAACGAGCATCGCGACCTTGCAAACGCTCACGTGACCAACCCCAACTGGGGGCTTTCTGTCGATCAGGAGGTGATCGAGCAGAAGTATCAGGAGGCGCAGGCAGAGGGCGAGGGGGCCATACGCGGTTTCTTGGCGAAGCACCTGAACGTCGAGATCGGCCTGGATCTGCGGTCTGACCGGTGGGCAGGCGCTGATCATTGGGAGTCTGCATCTGAGGCTGGCCTGGACCTAGATACCCTGCTGCAGCGCTCCGAGGTGGTGACAGTCGGGATTGACGGCGGCGGCCTTGACGACCTGCTCGGCCTGACAGTGCTTGGCCGCGAGCCTGTGACTCGCCAATGGCTCCACTGGGCTCATGCCTGGGCGCACAGCATCGTGTTTGAACGGCGGAAGGATATCGCCAGTGCGCTGCGGGACTTTGAGAAGGCCGGCGATTTGACCGTCGTTGATCGACCTGGTGACGATGTCCAGCAGGTTGCCGACATCATCTGCGACATCAGGGATCGCGGCTTGCTGCCGGAGAAGCTGGCTATCGGCGTAGATGCGGCAGGTATCGGTGACATCGTTGATGAGTTGACCACCCAAGAGCGGGGGATCGTTATGGAGCAGATCGTGGCCATCTCGCAGGGCTGGAAGCTCAACGGCGCAATCAAGACGACCGAGCGCAAGGTGGCCGGCGGCGAGCTGGTCCACTGCGGCAGCGCGCTGATGAACTGGTGCGTCGGCAACGCCCGGGTAGTACCTCAAGGCAACGCTATAACTATCACTAAGCAGGCCAGTGGCTCGGCCAAGATCGACCCGCTCATGTCCACATTTGATGCCGTCTCCCTGATGGCGCTGAACCCGGAAGGCTCTGGTGACCTCCAGGGCTTCTTTGATAACCCGATCATGGTAGGAATCTGATGGCCAACAAAAAACCAGGCCGGGTGAAGGCAGCGCTGCAAAATTGGCTCGGCGTCCCGATTGGCCTGAAAGACGGCGCATTTTGGCAAGAGTGGTTCGGGAGTTCCGCATCTGGAAAGCACGTGTCGGTCGACAAGGCCATGCAGCTGTCCACGGTATGGGCGTGTGTGAGACTGCTGTCCGAATCCGTTTCCACGCTCCCACTTAAACTTTACCGGCGCCTCCCGGATGGGTCGCGCGAGGTGGCCAAAGAGCACCCACTGTACCGCTTGCTGTGCCGCATACCGAACGCCGAGATGACGCCGCAGCGCTTCATGTTGCTGGTGGTGGCGAGTATTTGCCTTCGAGGCAATGCATTCGTAGAGAAGAAGATGATCGGTAGCCGGGTGATCGCCCTGGTACCGCTCTTGCCTCAGTGCATGAAGGTCAAACGGCAGGACAACGGACGCCTCAAGTACACGTATAACGAGAATGGCGTTGAGCGCGACATTCCCGAAAAGAACCTGATGCACATCCGGGGGTTTGGTCTGGATGGAGTGTGCGGGATGCTTCCTGTCACCACCGGTCGCGAGATCTTCGGCTCGGCTATGGCGATCGAGGAGGCCGCGGCGAAGGTATTCGCACAGGGAATGCAGGCCTCCGGCATTCTGAGCAGTGACGCCAAGATCACGCCACAGCAGCGCGAGCAACTTCGGGCCAGCATGCAGGCGTTCATGGGGTCGAAGAACGCCGGCAAGATCATGGTGGCGGAAGCAGGCTTCAAGTATCAGGGCATCACGATGAATCCTGAGGCCGCGCAGATGCTGGAGTCTCGGGCGTTCGGAATCGAGGAAATGTGCCGGTGGTTTCGCGTGCCGCCCTTCATGGTCGGCCACATGGACAAGCAATCCAGCTGGGCCGCTTCAGTTGAGGCCCAGAACCTTCACTTCCTCACCAATAGCCTGCGGCCGCTGCTCGTAAACATCGAGCAGGAGATCACCCGCTGCCTTATCGGCGAGGCTGATGCTGAAGAGTTCTTCGCCGAGTTCTCGGTGGAAGGCCTGCTGCGTGCGGATAGCGCCGGCCGCGGCGCCTGGTACAACACGGCTCTGCAAAATGGCTGGATGTGTCGAAACGAGGTGCGTCGGCTGGAGAACCTGCCGCCGATCCCGGGCGGCGACACGTACACAGTCCAGTCCGCACTGGTGCCGTTGGACCAACTCGGAAAGCCTACCGCAGGCGTATCGCCAGCAGCCTCAGCATTCATGCTTCGGCTGGTTTCGGCGCGCAACAACGACGACCGAGAAGCCATCAACAAGGCGGTCGAACTGGCGTCAGAGGCCTTGGAAACAGGAAACCCGGACGGCCCCATGATGGCTCACGCGCTGATATCGATGCCGCTGCTCAAAGCGGCCTGACCTGGAGTAACCCATGACTCTCAAAACACTACCGGCAGCGCCGGCGGTGCGGCCGCACGCGCGCGTCGAATCCGATCTGCTGCCGAAGGCAATGGAACGATGGAATCCGGCGATCAAGGCTGCAGCCGGTGACGACTCCACCACTATCACCATGTATGACCCGATCGGCATGGACTGGTGGACGGGCGAGGGCGTCACCGCCAAGCGCGTCAGTGCCGCGCTTCGCAGCATCGGCGACAAGGACATCACCGTGAAGATCAACAGTCCAGGTGGCGACGTCTTTGAGGGGCTTGCGATCTACAACCTGCTGCGCGAGCACAAGGGCAAGGTGACCGTTCAGGTGCTTGGCCTGGCTGCCTCCGCTGCGTCGTTCATCGCCATGGCCGGTGATGAAATTCAGATCGCCCGAGCCGGTTTCATGATGATCCACAACGCCTGGACTATCGCCGCTGGCGACCGGAACGACTTCACCGAAGTCGCAGACTTCCTAGACCAGATTGACGCGACGCTGGCTGACATCTACTCGGTCAGGACCGGTGATGAGCCCGCCGCGATGCGCACCCTGATGGATGTAGAGACATGGATGGGAGGCACCGCTGCCGTCGATGCCGGCTTCGCTGACGGCCTTCTTCCTTCGGATGCGGCCCAGGAAGACCCGCAAGCCATTGCGCCTCAGCAGGTCGCGGCTCGACGCCTGGACACGATCCTGGCCAAACAGGGCATGCCTCGCTCCGAGCGGCGCTCCCTGATTCAAGAACTCAAAGGGGGTACGTCTGGCGCTGCCCCCTCCGGTACGCGCAGCGCTGCCGAAAACCAGGCCGACTTGGCCAACCACTTTGCCGATCTACAGGCCGCCATGTCGCGGTTCTCGGCAGCAGCCCTTAAGTAACCGGAGAAAATCCCATGGCAGACAATACCGCTGACCTGTTGAAGCAGGTCTCCAACGAGCTCAAGCAGGCTACCAGCGATTTCAGCAAGCAGGCCGAGAACGCGCTGGCCGAGGCCAAGAAGGCCGGAAGCCTGTCTGAAGAAACCAAGAATGCCGTCGACGAACTGGCGACCAAGTTCAACAGCCTGACCGAGGCCGAGAAGCAGCTGAAAGCCCAGCTGGGCGAGCTCGAACAGGAGTTCGCGCGCCGGCCTTCGGCTGGCACCCCGCAACCCCAGGACAGCCTCGGCGGCGTTGTGATCAAGAGCGAAGCACTCAAGCAGTTCGCGGCCAGCATCGAAGGTGGCAAGCGCGTCAACATTCCGGTCAGTGCCGCCCTGTTGTCTACCGATGTCCCGGCCGGCATCGTCGAGCCCCAGCGCCTGCCCGGCATCGACACCGCGCCGAAGCAGCGCCTGTTCATCCGCGACCTGATCGCCCCTGGCCAAACCACCGCACCGGCGATCTTCTGGGTGCAGCAGACCGGCTTCACCAACGCCGCCAAGGTCGTGGCCGAGGGTACCGCCAAACCGTACTCGAGCATCGAATTCGCGTCGAAGCTCACCGCGGTGTCGACCATCGCTCACATGTTCAAGGCCTCCAAGCAAATCTTGGACGACTTTGCCCAGCTGGGTTCGACCATCGACGTTGAAATGCGCTACGGCCTCAAGTACGTAGAGGAGCAGGAGATCCTGTTCGGTGACGGCACTGGCGTGCACCTGCACGGTATCGTCCCTCAGGCCTCGAAATACGTCCCGGCATTCGAGGTGGAGAAACGGTCGGGCATCGATGATCTCCGCCTGGCGATGTTGCAAGCCCAGCTGGCACGCTTGCCTGCTTCTGGTCATGTCTTGCACTTCATGGACTGGGCCAAGATCGAGCTGACCAAGGACTCGCTGGGCCGCTATATCCTCGCCAACCCGCTGGGTCTGTCTGGCCCTGTGCTGTGGGGGCTGCCTGTCGTGGCTACCGAGGTCGCTGCTTTCCTGGGCAAGTTCCTGACCGGCGCATTCCAGACCGGCGCTCAGTTGTTCGACCGTGAAGACGCCAACGTGGTCATCTCGACCGAGAACGCCGACGACTTCGAGAAGAACCTGATCTCGATCCGCTGTGAAGAACGTGCAGCCTTGGCGGTGAAGCGTCCAGAAGCGTTCATCTTTGGTGAGTTCGCCGCCCCGGTCACTCCGTAACCCAATGTGAGGGCCGCACAAGATGCGGCCCCAGGAGGCACTCATGAAGCTGAAAACCCTGAAACCTCTGTATCTGGGCGGCCAAACGCTGGTGGAGGGCACCTCTTTCGAGACTATCGAGCAGCACGGGCGCCAGTTGATCCAGAGGGGCTATGCCGAGCTGGACAGCTCCGAGGGCGAGGTGGTGGTGACCATCACCCAGGAAGATGCGACTGGCGCCGGCGTGCTGACCACCAGCACTCTGGGCGCCGTCACCCTGCCGATTACTCCACCAGTCGCAGTCTTCAAGGCGAAGCACAAGGGCGGTGGCAAGTGGATCGTGGTGGATGCTGAAGGCAACCAGGTTGGCGAGTTCGCCGGTAACCAAGAAGAAGCCAATGCTGAAGCTGAGCGACTGGTCGCGGGTGGCGAGCCAGAGAAGGTCAAGGAGTAACCCATGCCAGTGATCGCCATCGAACTGGCCATGCACCACTTGCTGGCCGAGCCAGAGGACCAGGTACTGGTACAGGCACAGCTTGAGGCAGCGGAAGAGACGGCGATGAAATTTCTGAATCGCCGCTTCTACCTTGATCAGGTCGCGCTCGACACAGCTCGTGCCGGGGTGCAGGGGGCGATGCTAGCGGCCAAGGAAGCGAATGCCGCAGCGGTAGCGGCCGCCGAGGCGGAGCAGGACCACACGCTGCGCTGCCGCCTTCTCGGTCATGCCCGCCAGGCGCTGGCCGACGCCTACGACCAGTGCGACGCCATCGCCTACGGCATGGTACTCAACTCTGCGATCCAGGCGGCCTGCCTGCTCAAGCTGGGCCACTTGTTCGCCAACCGCGAGGAGGTTGTCACCGGGGCGACAGCTGTCGAGCTTCCGATGGCGTCCCAGCACCTGCTGATGCCGTACCGCATCCGGATGGGTGTGTGATGCAGGCCGGTAAACTTCGGCACCGCATCGACATCGAGGAGAAAACGACTCCCCGTGACCCGGGCACCGGTGAGTATGGCGAACCCCAGTGGGTGGTGCGCTGGGGCAAGTGTCCGGCGCGTTTCGAGCCGCTTTCGGCCCGTGATCTAGTGGCAGCTCAGGCTGCCCAGTCTGAGGCAACGGCGAGAGTGGTTATTCGGTATCGCGCTGGTGTGCTCCCTATCATGCGAATTGTTTACCGCGGCGAGATCTACAGCATCGAAGGCCCGCCGCTGGAAGATCCCAAGTCGGGCCTGGAGTACCTGACCATCATCGTCTCGAAGGGGATTAAAGATGGCTGACCAGATCACCGCTCGCCTGCAGGGGCTCAAGCCCGTAACTGGCAAGATGCTGGGCCTGGCTCCAAAGCTTCGCCGCAAAGGGCTGCGCAAGGCTGCGCGCCAGGCCATGAACATCGTTCGCGATGATGCCAAGGCGCGGGCCAGGGCAATGGATGACCCGGAAACCGCCGAGAAGATCTGGCGAAACATCGTTACCCAAGAGTCGGGGCGACAGGGCCAGCGCGAGGGTGGCGTGGTGATGAAAGTTGGTGTTCGTGGCGGAGCCGGTTCAAACCAGCACAGTAAGGATGCCAGCGGCAACCCTGGTGGCGACACCCGACACTGGCGGTATCTGGAGTTCGGCACCCAGCACAACCCGCCGGCGCCGTTCATGCGGCCCGCCTTCTCAACCAACGTGAATGCCGTGACCGACCGCTTCGTGCAGGTGCTCGGGCAGGAAATCGACGCGGCGCTGTGAGGAGATCATGGAAGCACCCATTTTTGCCGTGTGCTCGACAGATCCCGGCGTTACTGCCTTGCTCGGCGTGGGCGTTGACTGCCGGCTCTACTCATTCGGGGAGGCCCCGGAAAAGCCGGTGAAGCCATACGTCGTCTGGAACTTGATCGCTGGCAGCCCTGAGAACTTCCTCGCCGGCCGGCCAGACGCCGACAGCTTTACCCTGCAGGTGGATGTGTATGCGGCCACCGCCTCTCCGGTGCTTGCAGTGACCAAGGCTATCTGTGCGGCGATTGAGCTGCGAGCTTATGTCGTTCGTTGGGGCGCCACGGACCGCGACCCGAAAACAAAGGACTACCACCGAAGTTTCGACGTGGACTGGATAGTCCGCCGATGAATCAACCGAGCCCGCCCAGTGCGGGCTTTTCTTTGCCCGATAGGAGACCACCATGTCGATTCTCACCCAAGGCACCCAGGTTTATGCCCTGATGCCTCCACTCACTGGCGCAGGCCCATCGACTGTGATGGAGGTCGAGTGCGCCACAGCATTCAACCCTGGCGGCGCGCCGAAGGAGCAGATCGAGGATACCTGCCTCAGCTCCAACGAACGCACCTACAAGCCGGGGCTGCGCACCCCGGGCCAAGCCTCTTTGACCATCAACGCCGATCCCAATAGCGCAAGCCACATCCGCCTGCATCAGCTGTCTGAAGCCAATGGCGACACCACGCTCAAGTGGGCTGTTGGCTGGTCCGATGGCTCCTCGGCTCCGAGCGTCGCAGCATCCGGCAGTCTGGATCTGATCGCGGTGACCAATGGCGGCAGCGGTTACGCCAGCGCTCCGACCGTAAATCTCACCGGCGGTGGCGGTAGCGGGGCCACGGCCGTTGCCGTGCTGGATGGTGACAAGGTGGTGGCCATCAACATCACCGCCTCAGGAACCGGCTACACCAGCGCACCAAATGTCACCTTCAACGGCGGCTCCGGTACTGGCGCTGTCGCCACCGCAACCGTCAACCTGGAGGAAGACTTCGTTCTTCCGCCTTCGCGTACCTGGTTTGTATTCGAGGGTTACGTGGCTGACTTCCCGTTCGACTTCGCCGCCAATGCCGTGGTCAGCACCGCGGTATCTATCCAACGCTCGGGCGGTTCCGCCTGGGTTAAGAAAACCACCTAAGGGGCCACCATGGATCTCGCACAACTGAAAAAGAAGGGGGGCGTTGTCGCTGACGCCCTGGTTCCGAAGAAGGTCGAGTGGACACATACCGACGAGACCGGCAAGAGCATCACCGACAAGTTCACCGTACACGTTCGACGCCATAACTTCGGCGTGATGGAGGCGATGTTTGCCGGCGGTGAGGCCGAGCGATTCAAGAATGCTCGCTACCTGTCCGCTAGCATCATGCTTGGCAAGGACGGCACCGAAGAGCTGCCGTTCGATGACGCGGTGAACCTCGATTCGAGCCTGGGAATTGTTCTGCTGAATGCGGTCAACGAGGTGAACAACCCCCCTGCAAAGAACTGACCCCAGGCGACGAGCTCTGGCATGAGTTGGTGCTCAACGGGGTCGGTGGACGATCGATAGCCGAGGCCAAGGCCACACTTTCCTATGCGGAAGTGCTGGCCTGGGTGGCCTACCGAGACAAGCATGGATCGCTCAATCTTGCTCGCCGTCAGGAGTTGGCCGCGGCGCTGATCGCCCTGCAGGTCAATCGCTCGGGCGGTGGCAAGGCGGAGCTCTACGACTTCATGCCACATCACGTCAATCCTGGGGATGCCCTGAAGCAAGCAATGGCTGAGTGGGCGTAACGCGACGTAACCCTTGATTCATTAGGGAAAACCGCCAGCCAAACAACTACCGACATGGTAAGCCCGTATCGGTGATAGCCAACTAAGCCCGCAATGGCGGGATTTTTTTCGCCTGGAGGAATGCATGGCGAGCCGTTCTCTAGGCACTTTGACACTTGATCTGATCGCTAGAATTGGCGGCTTCCAGCAAGGCATGGATCAGGCCGCAAGATCTACACAGCGCAGCATGGCGCAGGTAGAGCGGTACGCCGCAAACACCTCGCACGCGGTGATGTCGTCTTTCAAGGCGATCGCTGGAGCTGCTGCAGCCTACCTTAGCGTTCAGCAGGTTATTAAATACTCCCAGTCGTGGGTTGGAGTACAAAACCGCGTCAAGCAGGTATCCGAGACGTTTGACCAGTTCGCCAAGCAGTCGCAATCGGTATTTGCTGTTGCGCAGAACGCCCGCTCGTCTCTGGACGCTACCGCCGAGCTCTATCAGCGCATCGCCGCCAACTCTGGTCAACTCGGTGCGACCCAGGAAAAGGTAGCCCAGGTAACGCAGAACATCAGCAAGGCCATGTCTGCCAGTGGCGTATCCGCTGAGGCTGCACAGGGCGCCCTAGTACAGCTTGGCCAGGCATTCGCGTCGGGCGTGTTGCGTGGTGAAGAACTTAACTCTGTGCTCGAGCAGGCCCCCGGCCTTGCCCAGGCCATCGCTGATGGTATGGGGGTGGCACGGGAGTCGCTGCGTTCTATGGGCGAGGCTGGCAAGCTGACGTCCAAGGAAGTGTTTGGTGCGATCCTCGCCCAAACTCAGGCGATTGATGATGCTTTCGCCAGGTCTCAGGCGACCATTTCGGGGGCATTCCAGACTATCGAGAACAGCGCGACCAAATTTATTGGTTCGCTTGATGAGGCATTGGGCCTCAGCAAGGCCTTTACTGACGCCGTACTTGCTGTATCTAAAGCCTGGGATGGAGCAGGGGTTCAAGCTTTTGCTCAGGTCCTGACTGCCGGCCTGTATGTGGCGATCGGAAAGGTAGGCTTGGGGTTTGCCAACATGCTCGCGGCATGGCGTGCCAGTCGTGTCGCGGCCCAAGAGCAAGCAGAAGCATCAATGATTGCGGCCAACGGTTCGTTGCGGCGCGCCGAGGCGGCGCATGCTGAAGCCCTGGCGGTGCAAAACTCCGCTCGGCAAGCGGTTCAGTCTGCCAGCGCCCAAGTCGCAGCAGAGCGACAGATTGCAGCTGCAGAGGTTTCTCGCGTCCAGGCAGTGATGGGGTCGCTAGCTGCGGAAAAGCAACTTGAAACGCAGCGATTACAAGCCCAGATCTCCGACGTCGGTAGGCAGCAGTCCATTGCGCGGATGGCAGAACTGCGCGTGGCGGAGGTCGCGATCACCAATCAACTGGCAGTCGCCGAGGCGAAGCTCGCGTCAACGACCGTTGCAAGCTCAACCGCAGTCGCGGGTGCCTTGACGAAACAAGCTGCGGCTACTGAGGCCGTTGCGGTCACTACGCTTCAGGTCACCGCGGCTCAATACGCGGCAAGTACCGCAACAGCGGCATGGGCCGCGACTGCCACCTTTGCAGGGCGGGCAATTTCGGCGCTGCAAGGGGCCTGGTTTGGTCTGATGCGAGTTATGGGTGGCCTTCCTGGCTTGGTCCTCACCGTGGCTGCTGTAGGCGCGTCCTTTCTGACATTTGGTGACAATGCCGCATCCGGCGCGGGAAAGGCTGCAAACGCCTTTGAGGATGCATCCACGAGGATTCGCCGAGCTTCGCGTGACATGATCCCGCAGAACCTGTCGGGGCAGTCTTTCGAACAGATCCAGGAGAAGGTCGCCGGCCTGACCAAAGAGCTCAAGGAGGCCGAGCAGTGGCAGGAGGTGTTCCAAAAGAACGTTGACGACGGGAAAAACACCTCACAGGGCAACCTTGATATCCAGAAGGAGAAGGTTGGGGCGTTGCGCCTGGCGCTCCAAGAGCTCAATAAGGAGCTGAACGGCACAAGGCTTGCCTCGGACAAAGAGGGCAGCAACTACCTGAAGAACTTGGAAAAGCAAGCGGTTGTTGCTGGCAAGCTGACAGAGGTCGAGAAGCTCCGGGCTCAGCTTGCAGCTGGCTCGTTGAAGCTGTCGCCGCCGGACGAAAAAAAGGCCCTGGCTGCTGCCGACGCCATAGATAAGGCCAACAAGGCCCTTAAAGAGTCGAAGGCAATCGACAAGGACAGCAAGGCGCTTGGCAAACGCTTTGAGGACATGGAGGAGGGCTACAAGCGGCAGATCGAGCTGATTAACACCTCCACTGACAAGCGAAAGAACGCCACTGAGGTGGAGAAGCTCGCTTTTGAGGTCTCCAGTGGGAAGCTGGAAGGCGTTAACTCGCAGCAGCGCAAGCGCCTGGAAGGCTTGGCCGCTGAACTCGACGCACTCAAGAAATTGAAGCAGGCGGAGGAGGACGGCAAGAAGCTAGCATCCTTCCGATCCAGTGTGAACGAGGATTACCAGACTGCTAAAAGTGGATTTGATCAGGAGCTAGCCGGTGCCGGTCAGGGCGATAAATACAAGGAACGCCTGAAGGAGCGACTGGCGATTGAGGAAGACTTCAACCGTCAGCAGCGCGAACTTGTCCTCCAGCGAAATAGCGGCGACGTCAGCCAGGAACTGTACGACCAAGAAACTCAGATTCTCAGTGATGCACTTACCGCACGACTGGAGCTTCAGAACGACTACTACAGCCAGCTTGATGATGCACAAGCCAACTGGATGGACGGCGTCACTAGCGCATGGCAGAACTTCGCCGATGCGGCCACGAACTATTCGGCAATGGCCGCTGATGCAACAACCTCTATCCTCGGCAGCGCAAGAAGCGAGCTTGGTACGCTTCTGTCGGACGTAGCCACTGGGGCAAAGGATGCTGGAGATGCACTGATGGACATGGTGGCTGGTTTCGCCAAGTCCATGATCAATGCATTGGCGGATATGGCTGCTCAATGGCTTGTGTATCAGGCAATCCAGCTAGTGGTTGGAAAAAGCACCCAAGCGACTGCTGGCATGGCGCTTGTCGCCAATGCCCAGGCTACGTCATTTCAGGCAAGCCTTGCCGCCTTCGCCTCTACTGCGGCGATTCCAATTGTCGGCCCAGCAATGGCACCAGCGGCCGCCGCTGCAGCCGCTGCAGCAACTGCCCCAATGGTCGCCGGCGTGGCCTCCAGTGCTTTGGTCGGTATGGCACACAACGGCCTCGACAACATCCCGCGTGAGGGCACATGGCTGCTCGATGGTGGCGAGCGGGTGCTTAACCCGAACCAGAACCGCGACCTGACCCAGTACCTGCGCAGTGCGAACGATGCGGGTGCTGGAGTGGGGAGTGGCGGCGTCACAATCAATGCCCCTGTCACTGTCCAGGCCCAGCCAGGCATGAGTGACGAGGATGCTCGCCGCCAGGGCGAGATGGTTGGGCAGGGGCTCAGGCAAACCATCCGCGAGGTGCTGAATGAAGAGTTCGCCCAGGGCGGGTCGATGTGGAGGAGGTAATGGCAGAGACATTTAGCTTCTGCACCAGGGTCGGCGCATCGGGTGAGATCAAGCAACGTACATGGGAGAACGATTTCGGTGATGGATACGTCCAGTCGGGCGGCACCGGGATCAACGGCAAGTCGCAGGAGTGGGCCCACCAAGCGGTGGGTAGCCTGGAGGCGGGGCAGGAGCTTCGCCTAATGCGTGACTTCCTTGATCGCCATGAGGGCTACAAGTCTTTTTTCTGGACCCCTCCAGGCGGGACGTTGGGGCGGTACAAGTCCAAGGACTACAAGCTCGATCCACAAGGTGCTGGCCTGTTCAAGCTTAGCTTCACGATGAAGCAAGTCTTCACCCCCTATTGACCCCGCCCGAGCGGGGTTTATTTTTCTGAGGCCCCATGACTTTCGAAACCGATATCCAGAAGCTCGAGCCGGGCAACCAAGTCCGGCTGTACGAGGTGGACGCTACGCGCCTGGGCGGTAACCTGATGCGCTTTCACGGGCACGCCCAAGAGGGCGACATCGTCTGGCAGGGACAGCTGTACGAGCCAATTCAGATCGAGGCCAAAGGCTTCGATATTCGCGGCGACGGTCGGCCAGCTACACCGACGCTACAGTTGGCCAACGAAATCGCTGGTGTGCGAGGTGCCGTCTCGGCGTTATGCCTGGCCCTCAAGGACCTGGCAGGCGCTAAGGTGAAGGTCATTGAGACCTTCCGGCACTTCCTTGACGCGGCAAACTTCCCGGAGGGCAACCCCGGCGCTGCCAATCAGGCTCGGGAAAATCTTTGGTTCATTGAACAGAAGACCGAGGAAGACCGGGAGCAGGTGACGTTCCAGCTATCGAGCCCGCTGGACCTTGGTGGGGTGCAGTTGCCCAGCCAGCAGATCACCAAGCTGTGCCGATGGGCTACGCGCAACGGTTACCGCGGCGAGGCTTGCGCATATTCCGGCGCCGCGATGTTCACCAAGCAGAACGAGCCGACTGACAACCCGGCGCTCGATCGCTGTGCGGGCCGTTGGAACAGCTGCAAGCTGCGCGGTAACACACGCCGATTCGGCGGTTCCATGGGCGCAAGCCTGATCGCAAGTTCGAGGTAATCCATGCGTATCAACCAACAGTTGCAGGCCGCTATTCGCGAGCATGCCGAGCGCGAGCACCCGGCGGAAGCGTGCGGCGTGTTGATCAAGACGGCCGCGGGCCGCGAGTACGTGCCTTGCCGCAACCTGGCCAAGACGCCCCGCGACCAGTTCACCCTGCACCATAAAGACCTGGCCAACGCCGAGGACCGCGGAGAGCTGCTGGCTATCATCCACAGCCACCCGGACGCTACGCCGCGCCCGAGCATGGCCGACCGCGTCAGTTGCGAGCTGCATGAAGTGCCGTGGGGCATCGTGGCCTGGCCAGGTGGTGACATGGAGTGGTTCAAGCCGTCCGGATATACCGCGCCGCTGCTGGGCCGCGAGTTCTCGCATGGCCTGCTCGACTGCTGGGGCGCCTGCCGCGACTGGTACTCCAGGGAGGTCGGCCTGCAGTTGCCAAACTTCGAGCGCAAGGATCTCTGGTGGGAGGAGGCCGACGGCCCGAGCCTGTATGAAGACAACTTCAAGGGAGCCGGCTTCTATCAGGTCAGCGAGCCGCGCCGTGGTGACATGCTCGTCTTCATGGTGCCGTCACTTGGCCGACCATGCTTCCACCCGAATCACGCGGCGATCTACCTGGGCGACGAGCCGGCCCTGGTCAGCGAGGACGCACCAACGCTGGGTGGCTCCGGCCCATTCATCTATCACCACATGGCTGGTCGCGCCTCCACGCGCGACATCTACGGCTGGTCGATGGCCAACCGCTGTCGCCTGATCCTTCGGCATAAGGAGTACGAACCATGATGCGCACCGTGAAGCTCTACGGGGTTTTGCGCCGGCACTTCGGGCGCGAGTACGTGCTGGATGTCCACAGCGCCAGGGACGCAATACAGGCCCTGTGCAACATGATTCCGGGCTTTGAGAAGTTCCTGGCCACTGCCGAGGAGCGAGGCCTGGCGTTCACGGTGTTCTCTGGTCGCCGCAATCTCGCAGCCGAAGAGTTGGATCTGCAGGGCGGTGATAGTAGCGAGATCCGCATTGCACCAATTATCCAGGGCAGCAAACAGGCCGGCCTGTTCCAGCTAGTGCTCGGCGCCGTGTTGGTGGTGGCTGGCTATTTCACATTCGGGACTACCTCGGCGGCCGGGTTGGCAATGATGGCCGGCGGTGCCGCAATGGCGCTTGGAGGCGTGGTGCAGATGCTGTCGCCCACGGCCAAGACCGGAAGTCTCGATCGTAACGAGGACGGCAACAACCCCAGCTACGGCTTCGGCTCAGCGGTGACCACCATTGCCCAGGGCAACCCTTATCCCGTCCTTTACGGCGAACGTGAGATCGGCGGGGCGATCGAGTCCGGCGGTGTGTACCCACAAGACAGGCTGTAACCAGCCGATCACCTGACCTGCTCCGCAGGTTTTTTGTTTCTGGAGGAGTGAATGGTCGCGAAAGTGAAGCGCAGCACGCTGGCAACTCGGGCGCAGCGGCGCCAAGTCGTCGGGTACAAAGGGGGCGGCAAGAAGCAGAAGCAGCCGAGCATTGCCTCGAACAGCGTGCCGTCAATCTCGACCGCTCGCTTGGTCTACCTGTGGAGCTGGGGGCCTATCGTCGGACCTGTGAACGGATTGCGCTCGGTAAAGCTCGATGGGACGCCGATCATTGCCGAGGACGGCACGATTAACTACCCAGGTGTGAAGTGGCAGTTCCGGTCGGGAGAGCTGCACCAGGATCGCCTTGAGGGGGTTACCGAGTCGAGCAACGAGATCAGGGTCGGCCTGGAACTGCGTAGCACCGTGCCGTGGGTTTACTCAATCAATAACGCCGTTATCGACGCCGTGCGCGTGCGGTTTTCCTGGCCGGTGCTGCAGGCCCAGGACAGTGGCGGCAACATCAACGGCGTACATATCGCTTATGCGATTGACGTGGCCACGGATGGCGGTCCCTACCAGCAGGTGCTGACGTCGAGCGTAGACCGCAAGAACGTCACCAAGTACGAGCGATCGCACCGTATCGAGTTGCCCGCGGGCAGCAGGTGGACTATCCGTGCGCGTCGCTTGACACCAGAGGCGAGCAGTTCGCTGGTGCAAGACGCCATGGTCGTTGAGGCGATCGCCGAGGTCGTCAACAGCGACCAGGAGTATCCGCTCACGGCGGTCGGCTGCATCGAATACGACGCCCAACAGTTCGGCGGGGACTTCCCGAAGATTGCGGCCCTGATGCGCGGCAGAATCGTGCGAGTGCCGATGAACTACGACCCAGAGACGCGCACCTATGCCACCTCCGGCGCCGGCACCACCAACGGCGTGTGGGATGGCTCGTTCAAGGAGGCTTACACCAACAACCCGGCCTGGGTGTTCTACGACCTGGCTCTGCACCCGTACTACGGCCTGGGCGATCGTATCGATGCCTCGATGATTAACCGCTGGTCGCTGTACCGCATCGCCCAATGGTGCGACCAGTTGGTGCCGGACGGGAAAGGCCAGGGGGGCATGGAGCCGCGTTTCACCTGCAACCTCTACCTGCAGAAGCAGGCCGAGGCCTGGGCGGTGCTGCAGGACCTGGCTGCGATCTTCCACGGGTTGGCGTACTGGGACGGCAGCCAGATCACTGTCAATGCCGACATTCCGCAGGACCCGGTCTACACCTACACGCCGTCACAGATTCTCGGAGACGGGGCGATCAAGTATTCCGGCAGCAGGTTGCGCGACAGGCACAGCCTCGCCATGGTCTCGTTCGATGATCCTGATCAGGGGTTCGATACCGACAAGGAGCCGGTATTCGATGAGGACGCCATGGCCGAGTACGGCGTGCGAAGCGTTTCTGTTGAGGCGGTGGGCTGCACCAGCCGTGGCCAGGCCCAGCGCGCGGGCAAGTGGGCGCTGCTGACTGAGCAGCTGCAGATCCGCGGCGCGACGATCAACGTTGGCCTAGATGGCTATATCCCGAAGCCTGGAACCGTGATTGCGCTGTCCGATCCAATGCTGGCCGGCAGGGCCAACGGCGGCCGGATTGCTGCCGTCGCTGGCCGCACCGTGACCGTTGACCGTGACGTCGAGGTTCCCGCCGGCGCCCGGCTGCTGGTTAACCTGCCCAGTGGCAAGGCCGAGACGCGGCAAGTTCGCTCGGTGAGCGGGCGGCAGATCACCGTCATGGCCGACTTCAGCGAGGCCCCGCAATCCGAATGCGGCTGGGCGATCGACTACGACGATTTGAAGCTGATGCAGTTCTACGTTCGCAACGTGACGCGGCCAGAGTGGACTCGGTTCCAACTCGAGCTGATCCAGCATGAGCCCAGCAAGTTCGACGCCATCGATCACGGCACCATGATCGACGACCGGCCAATCAGTGTTTTGCCGCCTGGCGTGCAAGAAGCTCCGGCCCGCGTGCTGATCAGCAGCCACTCCGCTGTAGACCAGGGCATTGCGGTTACCACCATGACCATCGGGTGGGATGCTGCGCCTGGCGCTGTGGCGTACGACGTGGAATGGCGCTGGGGCTCCCGTGACTGGACCAAGGTGCCGCGCACCGGTGAGCTCGCCGTCGATGTGCGTGGAGTGTATGCAGGCCAGTACCTGGCCCGCGTGCGAGCCGTCAACGCAATGGACGTGGCATCTATCCCCGCAACGTCGGTACTCACTGATGTCGCAGGCAAGACCGCGTCACCACCAGCGGTAACGCATCTCACGGCATCGAGTGAGCTGTTCGGCATCGGCCTCAAATGGGGTTTCCCATCAGGCGCCGAGGACACCCAGCGCACCGAGATCTGGTATGGCCCAGGCAACAGCCTGGAGGAGGCCACCAAGCTGACCGACCTGGCACACCCACAGGCGGACTTCCTCATGCAGGGGTTGGCGGCGGGCGCCACGTTTTTCTTCTGGGCTCGCCTGGTGGACCGGACCGGCAACGTGGGGCCGTTCTACCCGACCGGTGCCGGCGTACAGGGGCGAGCCAGTTCCGACGCGAACCTGATACTCGACTACATCAAGGGCAAGATCGATGAGTCCAGCCTGGGCCAGCACCTCAAGGATGAGATCGCCAAGATCAGTGGAGATGGGCCGGGGTCGGTGAATGATCGCTTGGAGGCGATCAAGGATCTGATCAAGCAGTACACCGATGCGCTGGTGTGGGACCCGGAGAAGACCTACAGCAAGGGCGAGATCGTGCGCCAGGGCCAGAACCTGTACCAGGCTCTCGGTCCTGTTCCGGTGGGTACTCAACCTCCGAACGCGGCCTATTGGAAAGACGTGGGCACGATCCTTGAGGAAGCCAATGCCTTGGCCGGAGAGGTGCATAACCTGACCCAGCAGATCACCAACATCGACGGCAAGGTGACAGCTATGTCGGAGAAGGTCGACGGGGTCTATGTGCAGCTCAATCCGCCAATGGCGGGCGACAGCGGGGAGCTGGTGGGGCAGGACGCGGGCTACGCCGGTGTCTGGTCTGTCTGGTCTGCAATCGCCGAGGGCGACTACCAGCAGGCCAAGCGCACAGACATCGTCGAAGCAGGTCTCGGCGAGACAAATGCCAAGGTCACGGATCTGACCACGGCGATGGTTACTGCTGATACAGCGCTGTCCGAACGTATCACCCAGGTTGACGCAAAAGCCGGAGATAACTCTGCCGCGATCAAGGCGGAAACGCTGGCCCGCGTGACGGCAACCGATGCCCTGGCGCAGAAAACGGACACCCTCGAAGTGAACCTTGGCAAGACCTCGTTGAAGGCCGATCAAGGCTTCCAGCTCGCTACGGATGCAAGCGGCAAGGTCAATGCTTCATGGTCCGTGCGCTTGCAGTACAACGCGAGTAACGGCGAGTACAAGTACGCCGGTATCGGCTTGGGCCTAGAGAACAACGCCGAGGGGCAATTGGAATCGAAGTTCATCATCGATGCCGACATGTTCGCAATTCAGCAGGGTGGAACTGTTCCGTTTGCTGTTGAGGGCGGCCAGGTCTTCATGAAGTCTGCATTCATCAAGAACGGCTCTATCGACATGCTCAAAATCGGCGACAACCTGCAGTCTGCCGACTATGAGCCAGGAAAGCGCGGCTGGAAGCTCTGGAGGGGCGGCAATCTGGAGTTTAACGGCAACCTGGCGGGTGGCGGCAGGCTGACCATGTCGAACCAACTGATCCAGGTGTTCGACACAAACGACAGGCTGCGGGTCCGGCTTGGTATTTGGGGATAAGGCGGGAGGGAGAGGAAAGACTCTCTCGCCATTTGTTTTACAGATGAGGGGTGCGCATGGCACGCAAGAATATTGAGCTTGGAGTGATCCCGACGGGCCAAGGCGGCGACACGTTCCGCTCAGCGATGATCAAAGTTAACGACATGACCGCCGAGCTGTACACGGCAATCGAGGAGGGCGGCGGAAAGGTTCAGACAGTCGCAGGCGTCGAGCCTGATGCCGTCAAGGACGTCCCCAAGGCGCTTCTGGCGACTGCACTTGGGGTGGACGACAAAGCGGACAAAGCGGCAGTCAATACCGCGCTGAGCGAGAAAGCGGACAAGGTCCCGGGTAAGGGGCTTTCGACAAACGACTTTACAACCGCCGAGAAAACCAAACTCGGAACCCTGACCAACCTAAAGGATCAGGGTATAGGCGGCCCTGGAATCCCGGTCCCTGATGGAGACCTGAACAAGGCCCTGGTGTATGGGAACTATGCCGTCAAACCTACCGACGCAAACGGCAAAGGGACCTACGGGTTCCTTGAGGTAATTACTTTCGACAGCAGCTCAGTCTTGCAGAGGCTTACTACCACCAGGGGGCACCCTATTGGGGAGGTTTCGTGGTTCCGATCGGTTAGCGGTAACATCTGGACAGAATGGTTCAGGTCCATAACCAAAGGAGATTTTGGCGTAGGGGCAGACCCAAGAGCTGGCAGTGCTCAGCAGAGCGTAAAGGCTATTTCTGACGCAAACGTTCTGGAGCCAACAGGAACATACCTTGTCCACACCGAAACCCTGAACAGCCCGAAGGTTTACGGCACGTTCCGAATGGAGTGGTATGACGTGACGAGCTGGACGCAAACCGTTACGCAAATCAATGAGCCTATCGTGTGGGTTCGCGGATGCATTAACGGCGCCATTCAGCCCTGGAAGAAAGTTGGCTCGGGTGGCGCAGGGCTGCCTGTGGGCTCCCTGGTTCAATGGCATTTATCTGAGGCATCCCTGCCTGCCGGTCATATCCCGGCAAACGGACAGTTGCTGTCTAGAGCTATGTGGCCAGAGCTCTGGGCCCTGGTATCGCCGGTCGCGGTAACCGAAGCCGCATGGGCAGGTGACGCATATCTTCAGACCTCTTGGTCTTCAGGTGATGGCTCGACCAACTTCCGAGCACCAGACCTTAACGGAAAGCTTGCGAACGGCGCCCTGAATGGACTGTTCATGCGGGGATATGGCCGAGCATCGGCAGGCCTACAGCGGCTTCAGACTGACGCTACGCAAGACTTCAAGATAGGCTTTGTTGATTCGCCGTTTGATTTATATGCAAGTGAGACTGGATATTCTAATCCAACAACGAACTCAGGTACGTCAAGGAACGTATGGGCACAGGCGAATCAGGGCAATCAAATTAAGCTGGTCCCAGTATCCCCGGCGAACAAGGCTCTAAGGGTTGCTGCAGAGACTCGTCCGGCAAACTTCGGCGCTATCTGGTGCTTCATTGGTGGAACAACCGCAGTAAACCCTGGGACTGTCGATATCACCGCTACGGCCGCCCAAGTCGCAACCCACTCTTCGCAGATTCAAAACCTGCAAGCAACATCACTTAAAAAATGGGTTAGCGGCTGGACGCCTATAGCGTCCTCAACCAACATCTATATAACCCACAATCTCAACGCCAAACCATTTTCTATTACGCTAGAGGCGAAACTTAAAGTAGCGGTTGCTGGTTATGCGGCGGGCACTATCCTCAATATAAGCAACAACGCGGAAAGTAGTGCAGCGGTTGGAATGAGCATGTACAACCTTGGTTTAAACAACTTCGCCATACAAGCAACCAACGGGCAGAACGCCGCAGTCATTCACGCAACGCCCGGAGGAACGGGAACTTTCCTTCCATGGTCAAGCTGCGACATACAGTTCACTGTACTAGCAATTTAAGGAGTTAAAATCATGGATTACACGCTTTATCAGTACGTTTACCAGGGCGGAAGGCAGGCCGGTAAGTTCATGGGCGACCATACTCCTCCAGAGGGGGCAATCCTCGTAGATAGCATCTCCGAGTTCTGGGATCAGGTTTGGCTATTCCCGGGCTGGAGTGAGTCCCCCTCTGAGAACGCGAGGATTGATTCCGAATGGAAAGCCGAGCAGTCAGCTATCACCACCGCCCAGCTTGAGTGTCTGCAAGAGATCGCAGAAAAGGTCGAGGCTCCCGATGCAATCCACGGCAGCCTGAAAGACTGGCTCACTTATCGCGGCGAGCTGCGCCGGTACTCTGGAGGAAGGCCAAGGCCAGAAGCTCCATAGGACCAATAAAAACCGCTATTGAGCGGGTTTTTTTTGCCTGTTGAAAAAGTATCTATCACCGATCAGCGACTTCCACTTTTCCTCCCTCAGCCAGCCCGCCAAGTCGCGGGCTTTTTTGTGCCTGGAGTTTGACCATGACAATTCAAAACGCCCGCGGCGTCCGCAACCGCAACCCGGGAAACATCGACTACAACCCCCGCAACGACTGGCAGGGCCAGCTCGGCAAGGAGCCGAACGGCCGCTTTGCCATCTTCGACACTGCCGAGAACGGCATCCGTGCCCTGGGCAAGCTGCTACTCAACTACCGAGGCAAAGACGGTATGCCGGGAGTCGGCGGCCCAGGCATCGACACCCCTCGCGAGTTCATCACCCGCTGGGCGCCTGGGAACGAGAACGACACCGAGGCCTACATCGCCGCAATCGCTAAGCGCCTGGGCGTGAAGGCGAACGACGCGATCGACATCAAGAACCCGGCGACCCTGCGGGCTGTGATGCTCGGGATCATCGTGCACGAAAACGGCGGCAACCCTTACCCGGATGCTGTGTTCGAGGAAGGCTTGCGCAGGGCCTTGAGGTGAGCGCCGGCGCCTGGCGGGTGGTTGGCATTCTGCTGGCCGTCGTCCTGGTGTTGGCCGCCGGAGCTGCCCTGGGGGCCTGGCTGTCTTCCAGGCATTACCGGCCGCTGCTCGATACCGCCCAAACCGAGTTGGCCACGGCAAAGGCTGGCCGCAACAACCTGGAAGCCCTGGCGGGGGAGCAGGGGCGGAGGCTGGGTGACCTGGTGCTGGCTGGCCAGGAGCGCGAGCGTCGCGCCGCCCTGGCCCAGGCTGATGCCAAGGAGCTGACCCAGCACGATTACTCGGCGGGGAACCGATTGCTGCAGGAGCGTACTGGCGGTGACCCGGCGCCGGCGGCGGAATCGATCATTGATCAGGAGCTGGGGTTGTGAACGACAAAACGCACAGCAAAATATTCCAGAAGCTATTCCTGACCGGTCTTCTGTTGCTCCTGGTCGGATGCGCAGCCCGGGAACCTGAAGTGCGCACCGTGCGTGTGGAGGTGCCGGTGCAAGTACCCTGCAGGGCGCCGGTTGTGCCCGTGCCCGCTTGGGCCACGGATAGCCTTAAGAAGACCGACAGCCTGGAGTTGAAGGTGCGGGCGCTGCTTGCGGAGCGCTGGCAGCGGATAGGGTATGAGCGGCTTTTGCTGGCCGCAGTTGATGCGTGTCGCTGAACAGGCCGAGAGCAGCGCTATTTTTGTAGGAGGTTTATATGCCGGCAGGATTACAGACGTTTTATGCTGACGGAACGGTCAATATCGACACGAGCGCAGGGCTGCCTCGCTACCTCGGGATCACGCCAGCCCAGTGGTCCGGCAGCGTGCAGGTTCCTGAATGGGCTAGTAGTCGCCCGTGGTTCGTAATCTTGAAGGACCAAGTCGGTGGTCCGCACCAGATCAACACCACGCAGACATCCATTAGCGGTACAACGCTGACCTGGAGCACGCAGCCACATCCGCAATGGGGGCCGGCAGTGCTGGTCTACGGGTGCTATTGATGAGCAGCGTATATTTCGAAAGCATCAACGACTGGGGCTCTGTGCAGATCAGCGACTCGTTTTCAAACTATGTGCTATGGAAAAAGGGTGAAGTGTACAGCGGGGTTGGGCAGGCGGCAGCCACACAGATGTGGGACATGCGAGCTCCTGTTCCTAAGAGTGGTGCGAGGGCCATAATCGCCATTGAGCTCCCTTCAGGCTGCGCGCCGTTGACCTTATTCCAGAAGTTGGACGGGAGCACCCAATGGGCGAGGATCTACTCCAGCGACGTTTACACCTCAAACCAGAAGCTTACTTACTACGTCTTCATCCCCTCGGATGATCCCGAGGTGTCGCTAGAACCGCCGCGAGGGCTGCTCAACATCTGGAACGAGCACGGCAAGCTGATCTATGACAGCGAGGCGCCATTCCTCAAAGTGCTTGACTATCGAGAGCATTACTACGGCGCTGGGCAACTTTCAACAACGTACCCGAACGCACAAAAGATCGGGCTGGTGATATCGCAGCCGCAGTGGTACGTCGATTCTGGTGGCAGCGCGGGTGGAGGATGGGGAAGCCTCGCTGGCGTGTCGGCCTACGTGACTGGCAACCGCGTTACGTTCGACTACCTGCTATTCAGGCGAACCACCAGCGGCAACCAATGGCCGTCGGTGACGGGGGGGACAAACCCGAGCAAGCCAGCGATGGTCAAGATGTTGGTTTGCGACCTGACGAAAATGGATGAAGTCTCGCTCAACCTGTAATGGAGCCTCCGAACTGAGGAACAGCTTTTCTTCCCCAATAAGCATCCGTTTGCACCAATGCCTATTGAGCTTAAAACGTTCTAAATAAAGTGGTTTTTTTTGGTTGTTTTTGTTCTAAGCTGCTGAAAATAAAGAAGAAAATATGTTTGTATGGCGTGTACTAGCCATCAATGCGGGTGCTGTAGCGGCTGCCGATGTTGAATATGGCGTAGGCGCCGGTGGCGACGTTGCCCTGGCGGTCGGCGTATTTGCTGCCGCTGTATTGCATGCCGCCCAGCAATGCCAGGCCGTCGAGCCAGGGTAGGGCGTAGTCGCCTTGGAGGCTGGCTCGCAGGCGTGGGACGTTGAGGGTTTGATGGCCTTCGTAGGCCGGGGTGCCGGTGCCCTCGACCCGGGAGCGGATCGCCGCGACGCTGGCGGCAATCTGCAGGCGCTGGGTGGCCCAGCCGTTGGCGGAGAGCTCCAGGCCGGTGTTCTTTTGCTGGCCCTGCTGGACGTAGGTGAAACCGCCGGCAGCGTCCGGGCGCGAGTACTGGTAGGCCTGGCGCATCTGGAACAGGGCGGCGGTAAAACTCATGCGTTGCCAGTCGTATTTGATCCCGGTTTCGATTTGGCGCGAGACGGTGGGGGCCAGGGTGGCTCCACTGTTGGTGGCGAACCAGGGGGCCTGGCCACCCAAGGACAAGCCCTTGCCGTATTGGGTGTACAACGAAATGTCGTTGATCGGTTTGTAGATTAACGCCGCCTGAGGCAGGAAGACATAGCGCTGGGTGTGGCGATCGCGCACGCCGTCCTTGTCGAAGCTCTCTTCGTCGAGGCGCACTTCGCGCCCGCCGAGGACGGTCTGCCACTGTTCGTTGAAGCTGATGCGGTCACTGAGGAACAGGCCGTATTGGCGGCTGTCGAGGCGTTTATGGGGGTCGTTGAGGGCGCCGTCGTAGCGCTTGAAGTTCTCCGGCTCGCTCTGGATATTGCCCGTGCCAATCCATTGATTGATGGACTCGCGCCGGTCCACCACACGGCGAAATGCACTGGTCCCCACACTCAGTTCATGGCCCAGGCCCGCTGCGTCGAAGCGACCATTGAGCAGCGCCTGGGCTTCATCATTGCGCCGGGTGTCGTCGGGGCTGCGGAAGTCGTAGATGTCGTAGTTGCCTTCAGGGCTGAAGTAGTTGCCGTTGGCGTTGATGCAGCCAGTGGTGCAGCCGCCCCAGGCAAACGAGCTGTAGTCATCGATCACCACCTTGCTGCGGGACGCGCTGAGGTTGCCCTTCCAGTCGTCGTTGAAGCGGTACTCGAAGTTGCCGCTGATGTTCAGCGACTCATTGGTCACCGGCTTGGAGCCGCTCTGGTGTCCCAGGAGCTTTTTCGGCGAGGCGTGGTGGGGCAGGCTGGCGCCGCCCAGCAGTTGATAGCCCGGTGCCGAGCGCTGCTGCTTGTTCTGGTATTCGATGTCCAGTTGCAGCAGGGCATCGGGGCTGATGTTCCAGTCGAAGGCCAGGGAGGCGAAGTCGCGCTGGCCGTTGGTGTGCTCGACGTAGGAGTGCAGGTCTTCATGGGCCAGGTTGGCGCGCAGGCCGAACTGTTGTTCGCTGCCGAACCAGCCGCCCACGTCGGTGGCCAGGTAACCGCTGCCGCGATCGTCGGTGGAGACGGTGACCGAGCGGATATCCGTGGGCCGCTTGGTCACGTAGTTGATCAAGCCACCCGGCTCGCTGACTCCGCTTTGCAGGCCGGAAAGGCCCTTGAGCAATTCCACCCGCTGCTTGTTTTCCAGGGCGACGCTTTGTTCGCCAGTGACGGTGCGGTTGTTGATCTTGTAGCTGCTGGCGGCGTTCAGGGAAAAGCCGCGCACCTCGAAGTTTTCGTAGTAGCCCACCGGCGCGTAGCTCTGGCCCACCGAGGCGTCGTTCTTCAGCACCTCGCTGAGCAGTCGCGCCTGTTGGTCCTTGATCAGCTCTTCGTTGATCACGCTGATGGAGGCCGGGGTGTCCAGCAGCGGTGTTTCGCTGAAGCCGCCCACCGAGGCGCTGTCGGCGCGATAGCCGTACTGCGCTTCGCCACTGACCGTCTGGGTCGGCAACTGGGTGCCGCTGGCGTTGGCCACGGCGTGGCTGCCGGCCAGCAGCAGGCTCAGGGTCAGGCGATTGAAAGGCAATCCTTTGGAGCAGGCGCGTGTGGGGGGCGTCGGGTGAATCCGGCTCATGAACAATCCTAGAAGGCGACGCTGTCCCATGGCAGAAGCCGGGGGAGGTTCCTGAGAAGGCTACGATCGTCGACCTGCGTGTGTAGTGAAGAACAGCGGGGGAGCCCTGCAGGCATCAGGCAAGGGCCTGGCGGTTGCCGCTGGGTGCTGTCGGGCAGGCGCCATCATACAAGGTGCGGCGTGGGGGTAAAGGCAGGAGAGGAATCAGCTCAGGTTGCCGAGGGGGCGGCTCTGATAGGTGAACAGGAATGGCGTTACTGGTCAGGCTCAGGGGTGTTCATTTGCAGGGATTCAATCTGCTGTTCCAGGGACTCAATCTTGTTCAGCAGGATAGTGATGAGTTTTTCGTCCAGGGGGCGGGCGTCGGTGACAGTCAGGGACTTTTCCAGGCGGTTGACGATTTCGTGGTTCATGCTGCGGTTTTCCTGCTTGGCGATGCGCTTGACTTGCAGGTGAAGCTCACCAGGCAGGCGAACGATGAACTTTTGAACGGGGGCGCACATGCCGGACCTCAGGTGATATCAAAAAGAAACATCATAGAAAGATCGGGGTAGGGGGGCTTCAAGAAAATTCTGAAAAAACAGCAGGATCAGGCTTAGTTTTGCTGAGCAGGATGGGCGGCTCGCTGAGCCGAATCTGGGCTTTGCGCCCATAAAGCCATGCCATGAAATCAACAGGTGGGGGAGAGGGCGCCTGCCCTCTCGCCACAGGTGAAGGTTCGTTTGCATCAGGGGCTGGCCGATGGCTGAAGCCCCGTGCCCGACCTCAACGTCGATCCAGCCACACCGTCTGCGCATTGCAGAACTCGCGCACGCCGAAGTGCGACAGCTCGCGGCCGAAGCCGCTTTTCTTCACCCCGCCGAAGGTCACCCGGGGGTCGCTGGCGCTGTAGCCGTTGATGAACACGCCGCCGGTTTCCAGCTCGTCGGTCATCTGCCGGGCCCGTTCCAGGTCCTGGGTGAAGATCGTTGCGGTGAGGCCGAATTCGCTGTCGTTGGCCAGTTCCAGGGCGTGTTGGGCATCGCGGGCGCTGATGATGGCGGCCACCGGGCCGAACAGTTCCTGCTTGAAGGCGGTCATCTGCTCGGTGACGTCCGCCAGCACTGTCGGTTGGTAATAGTTGCCGGTGCCTTCGACCTTGCCGCCGCCCAGTAGCAGAGTGGCGCCTTCGCCCAGGGTTGCCTGGACTTGCTGGTCCAGCTCATCGCGCAGGTCGAAGCGGGCCATGGGGCCGATGTAGGTGTCGCTCGCCAGTGGGTCGCCCAGCACCAGGGCGCGAGTGGCTTCGACGAATTTGCGGGTGAACTCCGCGACCACCCCTTGTTCGATGATCAGGCGCTTGGCGGCGGCGCAGACCTGGCCGGTGTTCTGGTAGCGGCCGATCACCGCGGCCTTCACCGCTTCGTCCAGATCAGCGTCGTTGAGCACGATAAAGGGATCGGAACCGCCCAGTTCCAGTACGCATTTCTTCAGCGCGGCGCCCGCCTGGGCGCCGATGGCGATGCCGGCGCGCACGCTGCCGGTGAGGGTCACGGCGGCGATGCGGCGGTCGGCGATGGCGCGGGACACGCCGTCCGGGGTGACGTTGAGCACCTCGAACACGCCTTCAGGGAAGCCGGCGCGCTGCAGCGCTTGCAGCAGCAGGTAAGCGCTGCCCATGACGTTCGGTGCGTGCTTGAGCACATAGGTGTTGCCCGCCAGCAGTGCCGGCACTGCGCCGCGCAGCACTTGCCAGATCGGGAAGTTCCACGGCATCACCGCAAGGAGCGGGCCCAGGGGGCGGTACTCGATGCGCGCCTTGTCGTTTTCCACCAGGGTCGCTTCCGGGGCCAGCATGGCCGGGCCGTGCTCGGCGTACCACAGGCACAGCTGGGCGCATTTTTCGATTTCGCCGCGGGCCTGAGGCAGGGGCTTGCCCATTTCCAGGCTGATCATGCGTGCCATGGCCTCGCTGTTGTCCCGCAGGGCCTGGGCCAGGGCGTTCAGGTGAGTAGCGCGGGCGGCGACGCTCTGGCGTTTCCACTGAGCAAAACCTTCGGCAGCGCGGCTCAGCGCAGCGTCCAGCTCGGCCTCGGACTGGTAGGGGTAGGCGCCGATCTGCTCGCCAGTGGCGGGGTTGATCGACAAGGCGTGGGTCTGGCTGGAAACAAGGCTCATGGCACCGTCCTGCTGAGTGGGAATGACAGCAGGTTACGGTGCTGGATCTTTGCTGAAAACTGAATAATATTAAGCGAGTCGTTCACGTTTGGAGAATGAAGTGGATCTGGTCCAGCTGGAGATTTTCAAGGCAGTTGCCGAACAGGGCAGCATCAGCGCCGCGGCGCAACTGATCCACCGGGTGCCGTCGAACCTGACCACAAGGATCAAACAACTGGAGCAGGACCTGGGGGTGGAGCTGTTTATCCGCGAGAAGAGCCGTCTGCGCCTATCGCCTGCCGGGTGGAACTTCCTCGACTACGCCCGGCGCATTCTCGATCTGGTGGCCGAAGCGCGCCTGACCGTGGCCGGCGAGGAACCCCAGGGCCCGTTTGCCCTGGGTTCCCTGGAAAGCACGGCGGCGGTGCGCATCCCGGCGCTGCTGGCGGCCTACAACCAGCAATACGCCAAGGTCGAGCTGGACCTGTCCACCGGCCCCTCGGGGACCATGATCGAAGGCGTGCTCTCCGGCCGTCTGGTGGCGGCCTTCGTCGACGGCCCGGTGCGCCACCCGGCCCTGGAAGGGCTGCCGGTGTTCGAGGAAGAAATGGTGCTGATCGCGCCCCTGGGGCATGCGCCCATCACCCGGGCGCGGGAGGTCAATGGCGAAAGCATCTACGCCTTTCGCGCCAACTGCTCCTACCGCCATCACTTCGAAAGCTGGTTCACCCAGGACGCCGCGGTGCCGGGCAAGATCCACGAAATGGAGTCCTACCACGGCATGCTGGCCTGCGTCAGCGCCGGTGCCGGACTGGCGCTGATGCCCCGCAGCATGCTGGAAAGCATGCCCGGCTGCGCCACGGTCAGCGTCTGGCCGCTGTCCCCGCGCTTTCGCTTCCTGCGCACCTGGCTGGTCTGGCGGCGCGGTACCGTGTCCCAGAGTTTGAGCAGTTTTGTGAAGCTGCTGGAGGAGCGGGGGGCGGTGCTCGCCGAGGGGTGAATGGCGGGGCCCCAGCCACGCCAGGTACGCGGCGCCGCAGTTCTTCAACAGGTTGAAGGCCAGCTCCGACACCGCAATCAAGGCCCCCTGGCCGAAGGCCAGGAGACTCTCAGTGATCGACATGAGGCAGGCTTCAAGGTGAGGGTGCAGGCACGTTAACAGGCCACGCGCTCGACCCGTTGCGCTTGTTCAATAGTTTTTGGGCAGTGGCCGAGCCTGCTGGGCGAACCCGTGTGTTCGCCCTGATTGAACCGCCGATCAGCCGTAGAGACCTGCCAGTTTGAATGCCCAATCGGTGCTCAACCCGATGATCTCCAACAGCAGGTGCAGCAGCATGGGGACCAATAGTCCTCCACTGACAATTCGCGTGACAGCGAACACACAGCCACTCAAAAAGATCAGGGCAACTGACGTCCAGTTGCCGTACTGGAGGTGGAGCCCGGCGAAAATGGCCGAGGTCACGATGATGGCAATCCATTTCCAGACCTGGCTGTTCTCATATGGAAATAGCCGCAGCAGGTAGTGGCGGAAAAACAGTTCCTCGGCAATCGGCGGCAGCACCAGCAGTGAGGCGATTTTGATCAAGGTTTGCCAAGGGCTAAGCCCGGCCAGCAAGTCGTTCATGAAGGCTTCTTGAGGCAGATGCAAAACTGCGATGACGATGCCAAACAGTGCATAGAGTGCGATGAGGGCCAGCGCGCCAACTTTTAATGGCTGGCTGAATGTTCGCCCGCGCCATACAGCGGCCGGGTCAGAGCGGTACTGGATGACGAACAGGATGGACAGGACGAGTGCGGCGGAACCACTGCTGATGACGATCATCAGGTGGTTCTGCATCTCTGCCGGCACCAGCAGGATGCCGGGTATTCCAGCCAGGAAGAACAGCAGGGCAGCCAGAATGAATAGTCCGAGCCTAGGAAAGAACCGGTAGGTAGAACGCTCGGGCGCGCAGGCCCCAGGCGGGGAAAACAGATGAGTCACAGTCACTCCATGAATGTGCGATAAGCGGGGCGGCATAGTGCCACCATTGGCGACCACCAGGAACTGCTTTCAGGTGGCCCTTGCAAAGAGCCTTCAGCCTTTGCACCTGACCAGTGCCAGATACACCCCGGCTTCTTTCCCCGGTTCGATGTAATGGGCGCCTTCCAGATCGGCAACCTTGGTCGGTTCCATCACCAGTTCCAGTTCGGGTGCGCCCTTGTAGCGCTCCTCTCCACTGCTCAGACCGTACTTGAAGGCATGGTGAAAGGCCTTACAACTTTCGAAGTTGCCGTAGGTGTAGCCGCCTTTCTGGTCCACGTAGAACTGTGAGTAAGTCAGCAGCACGATGCCCCAGCGTTCGATATGGTCGTCAGGCGTGGTGTGGGGGATCTGCTTGACCAGATCCTTGCGGATCTCCCGGATCTTGGAGTGGGCGTTCTTGTTGTTGTGCACCACCTTGAATTCGATGGCGGTTGAGGCCTCTTCGCTGTAGCTGTCCTCGATCCAGATATCCACCTTGCGTCGCTCGGCGGCGATCAGCCAGCGGGGGACGTTGCAGCGAGGAGCGCTGATGTGGCTGGGGCGGTAGTCTTCGCGTTCATCGAACTGGCCGCCGAGGCCGAAGTGCTCGCGATTGATGTCCAGCAATGCCGCCGATTCCAGGCTCAGCCACAGTTCCGGAGCGACGCTGACAACAATCGATTTGAGAATGCGCTGGCGTTCTTCCTGTTGCAGGTGCGTCAGCAGCAGTTCGGTAAAGCGGGGAACAAAGGACATGGGATCTCCTTATCAGGTCCGAAAAGGTGGAGCGGTCAGATTAATGCCCAACGGGCCGTGGGATGCCCAGTTGCAGTTGTCGGGCTTCGAGCTGTTTGTCCAGGGTGTGTTTGCCACTGAGTAACTTGAGGTGCTGCACGCTGGGCGGCAGTTGGCTGTCGATCAGTGTCAGTGCATCCAGCTGAGGAGCCTTGATGATGCGCAGGTCAGCGATGTTCGAGGTTTTCAGGCCGCTGATTTCCCCCAGGGTCTTGAGGTTGATCAGGCTCAGCTTGCGCAACTGCGGTGCCCCGCCAAGGTCCAGCCGGCTCAATTGCGCCTGGTCCTCGATCTTCAGCACGTCAAGCTGTGGAAAGCCGTCCAGGTCCAGGCGGTTGAGGCCACGCACCCGCATGATCTCCAGCTCCCTGACGTAGGGGCTGTGCAGCTCGGGCATCTGCTCACGGCTGCTGAACGCCACCGACAGACTGCGCAGGCCGCTCATGCCGGCGACCATCCCCAGGGGGGTGTTGGCCGGCAGGCGATGCAGGCTCAGGGTATTGATGCTCGGACACTGGCTCAGAATCTCCAGGTCATGGCTCTGCGGGCTGATGTGCAGGCTCTGCAACTCGGGCATGCGGGCAATCGGCGCCAGATCGATGGTTGGGCCCTGGTCCAGGGAGAGCCGCAGGCTGTGCAGGTGTTCGAGGTTGGGCAGGGCCAGAAGCCCGGGCAGATCGGCACGGAAGACTTCCAGGGTAAAATCCCTGAGCGGGTGCAGGCTGCCAATGGCCTGGAAATGTTCCAGGGTTTCGAGGCCGTCCAGGCTCAGCGAGTGGACGTTGGGCAGGGCGAGCAAGGTCCGGCCATCAAAACTTCTGCTCGAATAGTGGTTGTAGAAACGCACGGTGAGGCGCTCGCCATAACGCGCGCAGAGGGCATCGGTCTGTTTCAGCAGTGGGTAATCGTATTGCTCGACGCTGTGCCACTGAACGATGACTCGGGCCCGCGGATCGGCCTCCAGCCGGGCACCGACCTGCAGGCGCAGGTCGGCCTGGGTCGGTGCTTTGATTCGATGGGGAAACATCAGCAGTCCTTGATGATTGTCGCGCGGCATCATGCCATCACTCTGGGCTTGGCGTAACGCCGATAGCCAACGGGCCGCCGGGGCTGACGTGCTTGCGATGGTGGCAAGCACTGCGCAGGCTCGCGGTGAGTGCGGATTATCGTTGAGGTGCTTCGCGAGCAAGCTCGCTCCTACGAGAGGGCGGCGGTCAGAACGGGCCGCGGGGTTCAGGAATGCCCAGTTGCTGTTGCCGGGCTTCGAGCTGTTTGTCCACGGCGCGTTTGCCACTGATGAGCTTGAGGTGCTGCACGCTGGGCGGTAACTGGCTGTCGATCAGTGTCAGCAGATCCATCTGTGGGGCCTTGATGATGCGCAGATCAGCGATGTTCGAGGTTTTCAGGCCGCTGAGTTCCCCCAGGCTCTTGAGGTTGATCAGGCTCAGCTGGTGCAGCCGCGCCAGCCCGGCGAGATCCAGCCGGCGCAGTTGCGCCTGGTCCTCGATCTTCAGCACCTCAAGCTGAGGAAAGCCATCCAGTTGCAGTTGGTGGAGGCCGCGCACCCGCAGGATCTCCAGGTCCGTGACCTGGGGGTTGCGCAACTCCGGCATGCTCTCGCGGCTGCCGAAACTCAGCGCCAGGCTGCGCAGCCCGGCCATGCCGGCCACCATGCCCAGGGTGGTCTTGGCCGGCAGGCGATGCAGGCTCAGGTGCCTGATGCTCGGGCACTGGTTCAGCACATCCAGCTGATGGCTCTGCACGCTGATGCTCAGGCTGTGCAACTCGGGCATCCAGCCAATCGGCGCCAGTTCAAGCGCCGGGCCCTTGTCCATGGACAGCCGCAGGCTGTGCAGTTGCTCCAGGTTGGGCATGCTGAGCAGTTCAGGCAGGTCGGCGCTGATCACCTGCAGGGCAAACTCCCGAAGCAGGGGCAGGCGGCCGATGGCCTCGTAGTGATCCAGGGTGTCGAGGCAGTCCAGGCTCAGGGACTGCACATGGGGCAGGGCCAGCAACACCCGGGCATCGAACGCGCTGCCCGGGTAATGGCTATAGAAACGCACCTTGAGGCGTTCACCGAAACGGGCGCAGAGCGTGTCGAGCTGACTCAGCAGTTCGCCGTCGTACTGTTCGGCCTTGGCGAACTGGACGATGACCTGGGCCTGGTCATCGGCCTCCAGGCGGGCGCTAACCTGCAGTTCCAGGTCGGCCTGGCTGGGGGCTTGAATTCGATGGGGAAACATCAGCGGTCCTTGATGATTTTCGCCGCGGCATCATGCCATTGCGCACGCTTCATCGCCATCTGCGCGCAGGCCCGGCTAGATGCCGGGCCGCCTTGCCGGAAGCGTTACGGGTCGACCTGGCCCATCAGCTCGGCCACCGATTCCGGGCGCTTGGCGTAGCGCTGGGCCAGCACCGCGCAAACCATCAGCTGGATCTGGTGGAACAGCATCAAGGGCAGAATCAGCACGCCCATGGTGCTGCCGGCGAACAGTACCTGGGCCATGGGCACGCCGGTGGCCAGGCTCTTTTTCGAGCCGCAGAAGAGGATGGTGATGCGGTCTTCCTGGTCGAAGCCGAACAGCTTGCCGAGAAAGCTCGACGCCAGCAGCACCAGGGCCAGGAGGATGCAGCAGGCCACCAGCAGCCCGCCCAGTTCCCACAGCGGGATCTGCTGCCAGATGCCTTCATTCACCGCCTCGCTGAAGGCGCCGTAGACCACCAGCAGGATCGAGCCTTGGTCGACGAAGCGCAGCCAGTGCTTGTTGCGCCCGACCCAGGCGCCGATCCAGCGCCGGGCGATCTGTCCGGCGATGAATGGCAGCAGCAATTGCACGCTGATCTTGAGGATCGCGTCCAGGGTCGAGCCGCCGTCGCCGTGCACGTTCAGCAGCAGGGTCACCAAGAGCGGGGTGAGGAAGATCCCGAACAGGCTCGACGCCGCAGCGCTGCAGATGGCCGCCGGGATATTGCCCCGGGCCAGGGAGGTGAAGGCGATGGCCGATTGCACCGTGGCCGGCAGAGCGCACAGATACAGCATGCCCATGTACAGCTCATTGCCCACCAGCGGCGACAACAGCGGTTTGAGCGCCAGGCCCAGCAGCGGGAAGAGCACGAAGGTCAGGCTGAACACCAACAGGTGCAGGCGCCAGTGGCCGGCCCCGGCGATGATCGCATCGCGCGACAGCTTGGCGCCGTGGAGGAAGAACAACAGGCCGATGGCGATATTGGTCAGCCAGCCGAAACCCACCGCCACCTGGCCACTGGCTGGCAGGAAGCTGGCCAGCAGGACCACGCCGATCAGGGTCAGGGTGAAGTTGTCGGGTAAAAGACGCGAGCGAGTCATAGCGGGATCATCCGGGGGTTGCCAAGAGCGATGGGGCGACTCTAACGTGGCTGGAATTTACCGACTAACGCCAAGGAGCCAGTTAATGCCGCCTAAAGGACATGAAAAGATCGTCCGGCGCAGTATTCCCGGGCTGCCGAGCTTGCCCCGGCCGGTGTACGGGCGCACCGAATCCTTGCCCAATCGGGCCCTGACCCGGCGCCACAGCCATCCCTGGGTGCAATTGTCCTATGCGATCCAGGGGGTGCTGGAAATTCACACCAGCGGCGGGCGCTTTATCGCGCCGCCGCAACGGGCGGTATGGATTCCCGCCGGGGTGCCGCACCGGGTGTTCAGCTCGCCGCGTACCGAGATGCGCAGCCTGTACCTGGACTGCAGCGTCACCGCCTGGGCGGCCACCGACAATTGCCAGGTGCTGGCGGTCAGCAGCCTGCTGCGGGAGTTGATCCGCGCCTTCAGCGAGTTGCCGGTGGAATATGTCGAGGACAGCGCCGACGGGCGCCTGGCCCAGGTGCTGCTGGATCAGCTGGCGGCCGCGCCGCAACTGGACCTGATGCTGCCGCTGCCTCACGACGTGCGCTTGCGCGCGATCTACCGCAGCCTGCAGGCGCACCCGGAACAGCAGACCACCCTGGGCCAGTGGAGCCAGAAACTGGGGGTGACGGAGAAGACCCTCAGCCGGTTGTTTCTCAAGGACACTGGCTTGACCTTTCGTGCCTGGCGCCAGCGTCTGCGTCTGCTCGGCGCCCTGACCCCGCTGGAACAGGGCGAGCGGGTCACGGATGTGGCCCTGGCTTGTGGCTATGACTCGACCTCGGCCTTTATCGCCGCGTTTCGCCAGCAGTTCGATGCCACGCCGGGGGAATTCTTCCGCGATCTATGACGTCTCGCCGCCGACGCCTGTTGCCACTGCCGCAGGGGGCCGCGGGCTTCAGGTTCTTGACGGGCGCAGCAGTTCGATCTGCTCCGGCGGCACCAGGGTCCGCAGGGTCTTGTACAAGGCTCGGGTTTCCAGCAGGTTCCAGATCCGCAACAGGGTCTCCAGAGCGTCCAGGGGCTTGCTGATAAAGTCCCGTGCGCCCAGGGCCAGGGCCCGCAAGCGGGTGTCGCGAGTGGCATCGGCGGTCAGTACCAGGATCGGCAGGTAGTCGTTGGCCGGAATCCGTCGGTTGAGTTGCTCCAACACCGCAAAGCCATCGAACTCGGGCATGTGCAGGTCGAGAATCACCAGGTCCGGCTCGAAGCTGTTGAACAGCTCCAGGGTGCGCAGCGGCTGGGTGCTGCTCAGAACGTTGTGCAACCCTTCCCGGGCCAGCAGTTGTTCCATCAGGTCGAGGTTGGGACGTTGGTCGTCGACAATCAGGATGCGCATATCGGCAGTCATACGGGCTCCGCTAGGCAGGCTTGGAGGTGGGCGAGGAACGCCGGTATATGGATCGGCTTGGTGAGGATCGCCGTCGCCCCGGCTTCGCGCAGGGTGCGCTGGGTCAGCTCGCTGGCGTCGGCGGTAATCATCAGGATCGGTGTGGTGGCGGTGATGGCGGAGGCTCGCAGGCGTTGCAGCACTTCCAGGCCCTGCAGGTCCGGCAGGTTGACGTCCAGCAGGATCATCTGCGGTGCGTGCTGGCGGGCCAAGTCCAGGCCCATCTGCCCCTGCATGCTCGACAGCAACTGAATCCCCGGACGGCGCTGCAGCAGGGTTTCGATCAGCGCCAGGCTTTGCAGGTTGTCTTCGATGCACAGCACTTTGCCCTGGTAACGGCTCGCGGGTTGTGGCGCCGGCACGTTCAGCACCGGGGCGCTGAAGGAGGCCCCGTCGGCCGCATCGGCCAGGCGCACGAAGGGCAGTTCCAGGGTGAAGCAACTGCCGCTGCCCGGGGTGCTGTGCACGTCCAGGGCGCCGTCCATCATTTCCAGCAGGCTCTTGCTCAGGGCCAGGCCCAGGCCGGTGCCTTCGACCTTGGGGTCGGCATCCAGGCGTTCGAACGGCTTGAACAGGCGCTCCAAGTGATCGGCAGCAATGCCGCCGCCGGTGTCGATGACGCTGATACGCAGGCGCGGCTCGTCGATCGCCACCTCGATGTTCACCTGGCCGGCGCTGCGGTTGTACTTGATGGCATTGGACAGCAGGTTGAGCAGCACCTGGATCAGCCGTTGGCGATCGGCGATCACCCCGCTGTCCGCCGGCAGTTCCGGCAGCGGGGCCAGGTGAATACCGGCGTCGGCGGCCATCGGCGAAACCAGGGTCAGGGCTTCATGCAGCACCGCCTTCAGGGCGATCGGCTCGACGTTCAGCGGCAGGCGTCCGGCTTCGATGCGGGCGATGTCCAGGACCTCGTTGATCAGCCCCAGCAGGTGCTGCCCGGCCCGCAGGATGTGCCCCACCTGGGGCCGCTGGCCGGCGGTGGAATCCATGTCCAGCAACTGGGCGAAGCCGAGAATGGCGTTCAGCGGGGTACGCAGTTCGTGGCTCATGCGCGAGAGAAACTCGCTCTTGGCGCGGCTGGCGCTTTCCGCTTCCTCGCGGGCGGTGCCCAGGGCGATTTCCGCGGCGCGGCGGTCGGTGATGTCCCGGGTGATCTTTGAGAAACCGCGCAAGGCGCCGCTGGCGTCGTACTGGGCGGTGATCACCACGCTGGCCCAGAAGCGGCTGCCGTCCTTGCGGCAGCGCCAGGCTTCTTCCATGTAGTGGCCGTGGGCGGTGGCTTCGCGCAGGGCCATGTCCGGGTGCTGCGGGCATTCTTCCGGCAGGTAGAACAGGGAGAAGTGGCGGCCGATGATTTCCTGTTCGCGGTAGCCCTTGATCCGTTCCGCGCCGACGTTCCAGGTGGTGACTCGGCCCTGGGTATCCAGGGCGAAGATCCCGTAGTCCTTGACCCCGTCGATGATCAGTCGCAGGCGTTCCTCGTTGTCCCGCAGGGCCCGCTCGCGCTCGGCCAGCAGTTGCCCGGCCTCTA
This sequence comes from Pseudomonas sp. E1BtOHC1, assembly GCF_058744285.1. NCBI lineage: Bacteria > Pseudomonadati > Pseudomonadota > Gammaproteobacteria > Pseudomonadales > Pseudomonadaceae > Pseudomonas > Pseudomonas sp. E1BtOHC1. The sequence goes on along the minus strand of NZ_CP196023.1, from coordinate 5,309,220 downwards.
CCAGGCGGGTGCCCAGCTGGCCGATTTCATCCTGCTCCGGGGCTTGCGGCAGCAGCGGCTGTCCCAGGGCCAGGCGCTGGGCATTGCCCTGCACCTGCTGCACCCGGGTGACGATGCCCCGGGATAGCAACAGCACGGCGATGATGGCGCCGAACAGCCCGCAACCGGCGGCCAGCAGGGTGGCGAACAGCAGGCGCATGCGGGTCGCCACGGCGGCTTCGGTGCGCTCGGCCAGCAGCGCGTCTTCGCGCACGCGCATGGCGCTGATCTTCTCCCGCAGCACGTCCAGCACCTGTTTGTTGTCGATCAGGATCGCGGTCACGGTGTCGGCGTCGTCACGGCTGCCATTGCGCAGGGCCACCAGGCCATCGAGCTTGGTGTGGATCAGCGGGGTGATGGCTTGCAGGTACTCGCGCATGCGCGCATCCCGCACATTCTGGTCCAGGCGCTGCAGGGCGGCCTCGATCTGCGGCCGGGCTTGAAGGTAGGCCGGGAGGAAGTCTTCGCGCCGGGTCAGCAGGTAGCCGCGCACGCTGGCGGCGGCTTCCGCCAGCAGGGTGTGCACGGTCTGGATGTCGCCCTGTACCAGTAGCACCCGGCGCACGTCCTCTTCGGCACGGGCGGTCTGGCGCTCGGTGCTGTAGATCAGCACCAGGGACAGCAGCAGGATCACCAGCGGCAGCGAGATCACCACCAGCGCCTTGCCCCGCAGCGGCAGATCGGCCCAGCGCCGGGCGCTCAACAGGTTCATGGCCATTGCCCGCCGGGTTGGGCCACCAGCCCCAGGGCAATGCCGCGCACGGCGGCCTGGGTGCGGTCGGCGGCGCCCAGCTTGCCGATCACCCGTTCCACATGGGCCTTGGCGGTGCCGGTGGTGATGCCGAGTTTTTCACCGATCTCGCGGTTGCTGAAACCGCCGGCCACCAGACCCAGCACCTGGCGCTCCCGGGCGGTGAGGGGCTGGGCCTGGGGCGTCGTGCCGTTGCCACGCTCGGTCATGCGGCGCAACAGGCGGGCGCTGACCGCACTGTTGAGGGCTTCCTCGCCCTGGGCCACCCGTTGCAGGGCGCTGATCACTTCATCGCGGCTGGCATCCTTCAACAGGTAGCCCACGGCGCCGGCTGCCATCGCCGCTTCCAGGTGATCGGGGCTGTCGTCCATGGTGAAGATCACCACCTTGACCTCGGGTTGGCGCTGTTGCAGCAGGCGCGCCGCCCCCAGGCCATTGAGCTGCGGCATGCGGATATCGAGGATGGCGATGTCCGGGCGCAAGCGTTCGCAAAGCACCAGGGCTTCTTCGCCGTCCTTGGCCTGACCCACCACGGCAAACTCCGGGTTGCCCGCCAGCAGCGCGACGAAACCGGTGCGGGTCACTTCATGGTCGTCCGCCAGGACCAGGCGTATTACCTCGCTCATACAGGTTGCTCCACAGGTTGAACCGGCACTCGGGCCTGAATCCGGGTGCCTTGGCCGGGTTGGCTATGGCAGGTGAAATGACCGCCCAGCAAGTGTGCGCGCTCGTGCATGGCCACCTGTCCCAGTTGTTCAACGCCCTGGGTCGCCAGGCTGAGAAAGCCGCAGCCGTCGTCACTGACGCGCAGCAGGGCGTGGCGGTCTTCCATGGCCAGGCTCAGGCGCACCTCGTCAGCCCGGGCATGCTTGAGAATGTTGTTGATGGCTTCCTGGGCGATGCGGAACAGGGCGATTTCCACGGCCCCCGGCAGGCGCTCCGGGCAACGCTGCTCCCAGTGCACGCTCAGGCCCGCCTCCCGCAGGCGGTCGGCCTCGCGGTCGATGGCCCGCAGCAGGCCGAAGTCGTCGAGCACGTGGGGCCGCAGGCCGCCGATCAGTTGTCGGCCCTCGCCGACGCAGCCCTGGGCCAGTTGCAAGATGGTCTGCAGTTCGTCGTTCAACTCGCTGGGCAGTGACGGGCAGCGCCCGGCGAAACCTTGCAGGCGCTGATGCAACCCGGCCAGGGTTTGGGCCAGCCCGTCGTGCAGGTCATAGGCGACGCGCTTGCGCTCATCTTCCTGGGCGCTGAACAGGCGCAGCACCAGTTCCGACATGCTGCGTTCCCGGGCTTGCAGGTCCTGCAACAGACGCTGGTTTTCCAGGTGCGCCGCCAGCAGCGTGGCCAGCAGTTGCAGGGATTCCAGGTCTTCGCTGTCCGGCGCGCTGATGGGCACGCTGTTGGCCAGCAGCAGGGCGCCAAAGGCCTGGCCATCGGCACGGTGCAACAACACCCGCAGTACCGAAGCCGGCTCCGTGACCGGGCGTGCCAGCCACTGGGGTTGCTCGGCCAGGGCGCGCAGGGCCTTCAGGCGCTCGCCGTGGCCATGCTCGGCAGTGGTGCGGACCACGCCGTCGGCGTTCCACTCCAGCAGTACGCCGTGATCCATGGCGACAAAGGCACAGGCGCGCTGCACGACGCGCAGGCGCATCTGCTCGGGAGGCAGTTGCAGCAGTTCCTGGCCGGTGTCCACCAGCAGGCGCAGGCGCGCGGCGCGGCTTTGCGATTGCCGGTACTGGCTGCGCAGGGCCAGGGCGCTGCCGGGATCGAGGGGCGGGGTGGACATGACAGGACTCCAGCGGGGCGTCGGTGTGATTGAGCGGGCCGGGGCATTAGACCCTGTGACCTGGGCTGCGCCTATCTGCCGAATGGCATAGGCCGATGGCTCCAGTTGGCCGATGGCGCGGGCGGCGGCCCTTGGCACAGTGTGGCTCATTGAAACCCACTGGAGTCTGCCAATGAAACTGAAAACCACCGCCCTGGCCCTGTTCTTCGTTCTGGGCGCCCCTCTGGCCCAGGCCCTGGAAGCCACCCCTTACGTGTACCGCACCGTGGCCGAGCAGCCGCAGAATGTGCAAGACCGGGAAATCGCCGGCTTGTTCGATCGCTGGAACAGCGCCCTGCAGACCGGCAATCCGCAAGCCGTGGTCGGCCTCTATGCGCCCAACGCGGTGCTGCAACCGACCGTCTCCAACCAGGTGCGCAGCACCCACGCGCAGATCCAGGACTACTTCGAGCATTTCCTGGCGTCCAAGCCGGTCGGTCAGATCAACTACCGCGAGATCCGTCACCTGAGCCCGGACGCGGCGATGGACAGCGGCGTCTACACCTTTACGCTGACCGCCGCTGACGGCAAGCAGCAGCAGGTCCAGGCTCGCTACACCTTCCTCTATGAGCGCCTCGACGGGCAGTGGAAGATCCTCAACCACCACTCTTCGGCCATGCCGCAAGTGCAGCCGCAGTTGCAGGCCAGCCACTGATTCATCCGCGTCACCTCTTGCGCCGAGCCTGTGCTCGGCGTTTGCCTTACTGCTCGCGGTAACGCCCGGGCGTCATGCCGAACCAGCGCATGCAGGCCTTGTGAAAACTGCTCTGGTCGCGAAAGCCCAGTAACGCCCCGATGTATTTGACGCTGCGCATGGAGTTGCGCAGGAAGCTGTGGGCCAGCATCAACCGGGCTTCATCCTGCAGGGCCGAAAAGTGCACGTCTTCATGGCCCAGGCGCCGTTGCAGGCTGCGGGTGCTGACGCCGACCCGCTCGGCGATGTGCGGCAGGTCGCTGGGGGCGCCCCGGGCCAGGCATTCCGAGAGGGCCCGGCGCACCCGGGCGGTCATCGAGCCGCTGAGCAGCACGTTGAGCCGGCTGCGGGCGTATTCCATGTGCAGCACATCCAGGGCCGGGTCGGCGGTGGGCAGGGCGATGGCGCAGTCCTGGTGGCTGAAGGTCAGGCTGTTGTGGGGGGCGGCGAATTGCAGGTTGTCCCCCAGCAGGCGCCGCAGGGCCCGGGTATCCGCAGGCTCGGGGTAGGTGAAGGCCGCAGCCAGTGGGCGGGGCTTGTGCTGGGGCAGCAGCCAGTGCAGCAGGCCCAGGGTCTGGGCCGTGCCGGCGTCGATCACGGCCCGGGGCATCAGCGAGGGCGCGGCGGTGACATCGAAACCTATCAGTTTCAGCGCCTGGGGATTGCGCTCCAGGCACATGCAGAAGCCATTGCTGATCAGCGCGTGATAGTCCACCAGGCGTTGCAGGGCCGCCCCCAGGGTTGCGCAGGACATCACTGCATACCCCAGCGCCTTGAGGTTGGCCGGATGGGCCTTGCTGTAGGCCAGCAGTCCGAGATCCGGATTGCCCGTGCGCCGGGTCGCCTCGCCCATGACTTGATAGACCAGTTCCAGCCTGACGCCCTTGGGGTTTTCATCAACGTCCTGGATGCTGCTGCCGAACTGTTTGAGCAGGGCATCGACATTGGCGCCGCCCTCTCTCATGACATCGGCAAGCACCCGAAAGCTGGCGCTGGTCATTCTGTGCATAGGTCTTCCTGAACTAATGGCTAAATGATATCGATGAGGCCTTTTGCATGATTGCAATAAACAAAAGGCCGCAGACGATTAAGCCGAGGCCAGGGTTTCCGAGGACAAGCGAAAGGTATCCGGGAACACTTCCTCAAGGGGCGAGGGAGGGTCGATCATGGTCGGGCAGGGACCCTTGAGTGACCACGACGGCCGGTTCGTCGGGTGCTGCTTGTCGGGGTGTGCCTTTGTCTTGCCTATGGATCTGTCATGCAAAGCAGCAAAGACTTTTATCGCGAACTGGCCGCAGGCCGTTTGATGCTGGCGTTCCAGCCGGTGGTATGGCTGCCGGACAGCAGCCGGGTGCTTTACCACGAAGGGCTGTTGCGCCAGGTCGATGCCCAGGGTGGGGATGCCTATCCCCTGGCGCTGCTGGAGAAACACCCGGTGATGCGCGAGCTGGACCGCAGTGTGGTGCTCTGTGTGATCGAGGGTCTGCAGCGTGACGAACGCCTGCGCCTGGGCTGCAACATCTCGGCCCGCAGCGCGATCATCGACAGCTACTGGCACACCATCATCGAGCTGTTGCAGGAGGCTCCTTCCGTGGCCGCGCGGCTGGTGATCGAGATCACCGAAAGCGCCACGCCGCCGAGCATCGAGGCCGCCAGCGAATTCGTCCTGTGCCTGCGGGCGTTGGGCTGCCGGGTGGCCATCGATGATTTCGGGGCGGGCCTGGGCACCCTGGAATTCATCCGCCAGACCCGGCCGGATATCGTCAAGATCGACAAGGGTTACATCCAGCGCGCCCGTGGCGAACTCAACAGCGCCCAGACCCTCAGCCACCTGGTGCAGCTGTGCAAGACTCTGGCGCCTTGCGTGATCATCGAAGGGGTCGAAACTGCTGCCGACCAGAGCCTGGCCACGGCCTGTGGTGGCGAGTGGGGGCAGGGCTATCTGTTCGGTCGCCCGCAGGTGGATCGCCTCGGCCGGCGCTGCTGCCTGGAGCAGCGGGTGGCGGAGCTTTGCGCGCCGGATCAGGCGTAGCGGTGCTTGGGCCAGGGGCCGGGGATGGCCGGCGGCTCAGTCGGGATGGGGGGTAATGGGTGGGGTGTTGGCCGTTGGATCCTGCACCTGCGCACCGAGGGGCAAGGCAGGCAGGTCTTCTTCGGGCACCGGCCGGCTCCTGACGTGCATGTCGCGCTTGGGCCGCTCCGGCTGGAACGCATCGTAGGGCAGCAGCACGGTGTCGAGCGTTGCGTCCAGGGGCAGGCTGACGATCATCAGGATCGGGCACACCACCGTCACCCAGCAGCCGCCGGTGAGTATGCGTCCATAGCCCATGTCGTAGCCGGTGAGCAGCTGCGCGTTGGTCCTGGTGCTGCGGTAATAGCGATCGTCGCGCCAGTCCATGCTGCCGCCGCGGGCCATGTAGGTGCCGCAGCCAGTCAGCAGCAGGGTGTTGAGCAACAACAGGTAGTTGATGATTCGGATGATCGGGATTCCATTCAGGTAGCGGTTGGGGCGGGGCTCAGGGCTTGCTCGCGTCGTAGGGCAGCAGCACGGTGTCGACGGCGGCGTCCAGGGGCAGGCTGGCGACCATCAGGATCGGACACACCACACTCACCCAGCAGATGCCGGTGAGCATGCCCGCGTAGCCCATGTCATAGCCGGTGAGTATCTGCGCGTTCATCGTCGTGCCGCGGTAATAGCGATCGTCACGCCAATCATGGCCGCTGCGCGCCATGTAGGTGCCGCAACCGTTCAGCAGCAGGGTGTTGAGCAGCAACAGGCAAGGGGTGATTCGGATGATCAGGCTTCCACGCAGGGTTGAGACAGGGGGCGGCGCGGATCAGTGATTCATCGCGTCATAGGGCAGCAGCGCGGTGTCGGCCACGGCATCCACCGGCAGGCTGACAATGGCCACCACCGGGCAGACGATGCTGACCCAGCAGAAGACCGTGGCGTAGCCGTCGTAGCCACTGGAACCACGCATGGTCAGCAGCTCGATATTGGCCTGGGTGCCTTTGTAGTAGTCGTAGCCGGTATGGGCGTTGGGCGTGCGGGCGATCAGGGTGCCGCAGCCCGTCAGGGACAGCAGGGACAGCAGAAGTACAGCGTTGAGGGCTTTGATGATGCCATTCCTTAGCGAGCAGATTTTTGCCGCGCGCATCGTCGCAGAAGCCTGGGACGCACGCTAGATAGGCTCGAATAAATAATCGGCACCCGCTCAGATCGCTGATGGAATCAACAGCAGCAGATCGGTATCGCCGATGTCCACGCCGGCTTGGGTCAACAGGGTGCTGGCCTGGCCTCGGTGATGGGTCTGATGATTGAAAAAATGCACCAGCAGGGCATGGAAGTTGCGCTCGGCGACCACGCCCCGGGTGTTGGCGTAATGCAGGCTGCTGTCCAGGTCGGTCTCGCTCAGGGACTGGCTGAAATCGAGGATCAACTGGTCCAGCCATTGGCGCTGCTGCCAGAGCCCGCGCAGGTCACTGAACAGCAGGGTCTTGAGGTCCTGTGGCTGGGCCACCTGCTGCAGAGGGGCCAGTGCCGGATGCTGCGCAGGGTGCTGGGCAAAACGCTTGAGCCAGATCGTGTCACCGGCCAGCAGGTGATTGAGGGTGCCGAGGATCGAGCCGAAAAATGCCTGGCGGTCGAGCACGATCTGCCCCTCGGGCAGGCTCATGGCGGCGTTGTACAGCTTGGCGTTCATCCATTGGTTGTAGCGGGCCATCAGGTTCAGGTGTTCGGTGCGGTTCATGGCCGTTCCTTGTGGTGGTGTAGGGCGCTCGATCAGGCGGGCATCAGCTTCGCAAGGAGGATGGCCGGCGCGCAAGGGCGGTTTGAAAATGCCCGTGCGATGGGCGTTTTCCAGGCCTTCGAGGCATTAAAAAAAACGCCCCTTTGGCCCCGATAACATCGTTTCTCGGGGCTTGGGCTTTTCTCTATATTGGCCACCAGATCCAGCGCGGCAACAAGCCGCGCACCCTTTATGGTGAGCCGTTGCAATGAATAAAAAACCTGAACGCACAGGGCTGGAAAATCCCGGAACCGCCACCCGGGTGGTCTGGGGCGGAGAGCAGATCCGTCATCCCTACAACGCCACGCAAACGCCGATTATCGCCAGCGCCGCCTATGGCTATGACGACATCGACCAGTGGTACGACGTGGCCCTGGGCAAGGCTCCGGGCTTCATCTACAGCCGCATGAGCAACCCCACGGTGGAGACCCTGGAAGCCAAGCTGCGGGACCTGGAAAACGCCGAATCGGCGGTGGCCTTCAGCAGCGGCATGGCGGCCATCAGCGGCGTGCTCTACAGCTTTGTGCGCCACGGTCAGCGAGTGGTATCCACCAAGGACAGCTACGGTGGCACCAACAAAATCTTCGAAGAGTTCCTGCCGCGCATGGGCGTGGCCGTGACCCTCTGCGAAACCTTCGACCAGCAGCAGATCGAAGCCGAGATCGCCAAGGGCTGCGATCTGCTGTACTTGGAGACCCCGACCAACCCGACACTGAAGATCGTCGATATCCAGCGTCTGGTGAGCGCGGCGAAACAGGTCGGCGCCCTGGTGGTGGCCGATAACACCTTTGCCACGCCGCTGAACCAGAACCCCCTGGCGCTGGGCGTGGATGTGGTGATTCACAGCGCCACCAAGTTCCTCAGCGGCCACGGCGATGTGCTCGGTGGCGTGGCCTGCGGCAGCGAAGCGCTGATGAGCCAGGTGCGTCACTACCGGGAAATCAACGGTGCCAGCCTCGATCCGTTTTCAGCCTACCTGATCATCCGCGGGATCAAGACCCTGGCCCTGCGCATGCGTCAGCAACAGCACAGCGCGGCGCAACTGGCGCAGTTCCTGCTCAACGAGCCGCTGGTGGAAGCGGTGAATTACCCAGGGTTGCCCAGCCACCCGAACCACGCCGTGGCCTGTGCGCAGATGCGCGGCTTTGGCGCCATCGTCAGCTTTGTCCTGGCGGGCGGCATGGACAGCGTCAAGCTGCTGTTGCCGCGCCTGCGCTATGCCCACTGCGCCGGCAACCTGGGGGCGGTGGAAACCATCTACGGCCCGGCCCGCACCACCAGCCATGTGGAGAACACCCTGGAAGAGCGCCAGGCCCTGGGCATCTCCGAAGGCCTGGTGCGGATCTCGGTGGGCATCGAAGACACCGATGACCTGCTGGCAGACCTGCAACAGGCCTTTGCCTGGCTGCGCCAATCCCTCAAGCAGAATGCGGCGCCCGACGCCGTCCCTTCCCTGAATGCCCGGGCCGAGGTCGCCCACTGAAAGAGCGCGCAACACCCCCACAGCAAGGCAGCCCGTGGGGGCTTCATGAAGAGGAATAACAATAAAAACCTGGTGGCATCCGATTTGTTTTCTGCCCATTTCCACAGTCGCAGAAATTGAGACTTGCCCTGACAACTTTCATGAGAACCATCATGTCCCTACAAGAACAACAGACCGACTTGCGCGGCGGCTTCAAGCAAGAAATGCAGACCCGGCACATTGTCATGCTCGCCCTCGGCGGGGTGATCGGCACCGGGCTGTTCCTCACGTCCGGCTACACGGTGAACCAGGCCGGCCCCCTGGGGGCGGTGATCGCCTATATCATCGGCGCGCTGATGGTGTACATGGTGATGATGTGCCTCGGCGAACTGGCGGTGCAGATGCCCGAGACCGGCTCCTTCAGCACCTACGCCACGCGCTTTCTCGGCCCCGGCACCGGCTACACCGTGGCCTGGCTGTACTGGCTGACCTGGACCGTGGCCATCGGCTCGGAATTCACCGCCGCCGGCATCCTCATGGCCCGCTGGTTCCCCGACACCCCGGTGTGGATCTGGAGCGCGCTGTTCGCCATGGTGGTGTTTTTGTCCAACGTGGTCTCGGTGCGGCTGTTCGCCGAGACCGAGTTCTGGCTGTCGCTGGTCAAGGTGATCACCGTGCTGGTGTTCCTGGCGGTGGGTGGCGGGGCGATCCTGGGCCTGTTGAACATCGATCAGGCCCACAGCATCGGCTTGAGCAACTTCACTCGTGAGGGGCTGTTCCCCACCGGTTTCATGCCGATTGCCATGACCCTGCTGGCGGTGTCCTTCGCCTTCTCCGGCACTGAACTGATCGGCATTGCCGCCGGCGAAACCCGCGACCCGCAACGCAACGTGCCACGGGCGATCCGCACCACGGTGCTGCGCCTGGCGATCTTCTTTGTCGGCACCATCTTCGTCCTCGCCACCCTGTTGCCCCGGGAGCAGGCCGGCCTGGTGGAAAGCCCGTTCGTCACGGTGTTCACCTACATCGGCATTCCGTACTCGGCGGACATCATGAATTTCGTGATCATCAGCGCGCTGCTGTCCGCCGCCAACTCCGGGTTGTACGCCGCCTCGCGGATGCTCTGGACCCTGAGTGACCAGGGCCATCTGCCCAAGCAGTTCTCGGCCCTGACCCGCATGGGCACGCCGCTCAACGCGATCATCGTAAGCATGGCCGGCGGTGCGGCCTCTCTGCTCAGCAGTGTGTTCGCCCCGGACACCATCTACCTGGCCCTGGTGTCGATTTCCGGGCTGGCGGTGGTGGTGGTGTGGATGAGCATCGCCGCCAGCCAGATCGCCTTTCGCCGTCACTATGTGGCCAACGGCGGCGATGTTCGCGAGCTCAAGTTCCGTGTCCGCGGCTATCCCTGGGTGCCGCTGGGGGCGTTGTTCTGCTGCGCCCTGGCTTGTGTCGGCATCGGTTTTGATCCCGAGCAGCGGGTGGCCCTGTACTTCGGTCTGCCCTTCATCGCCTGGTGCTACTTCGTGTATTACATTACCCGCAGTAGCCGCCAGCGGCGCCTGGCCCTGGCACCTCTGGCACGCTCGTCCGATGCCTTGCAGGGCTGAAGGACGGGAGCGGTATCCAGGGTGTCCATGAGAGCCAGGCCATGAAGCAGAAAAGCTTGCCCCCGCTGAACTGGTTGCGCGCCTTCGAAGTGTCCGCCCGTTGCCTGAACTTCACCCACGCCGCCGAGGAACTGTTCCTCACCCAGGGCGCGGTGAGCCAGCAGATCCGCCAACTGGAAAGCCACCTCGGGGTGGCGCTGTTCAAGCGCCTGCCCCGGGGCCTGGACCTGACCGAGGAGGGGCGCTCCTACCTGCCGGTGGTGCAGGATGCCATCACCCGGCTGGCGGTGGGCACCAACGAAATCTTCGGCCAGCACCAGCACCGGCCGATCAAGGTCCGCGGCAGCCTGGCGTTCTTCGTCCACTGGCTGGCCCCCAAGCTGGTGACCTTCCAGCAGGCCCAGCCCCAGGTGGACCTTCGCTACATCAGCAATATCTGGGTCAAGGAACTGGACGGCGAGGACGACATGGAGATCCGCTGGGGCCGCGGGCACTGGCCGGGGCTGGTGGCCCAGCGCCTGACCTGGGACAGCCTGTTCCCGGTCTGCGCCCCGGCCTTGCTGGCGCGTTTGCCACTGCAGGTGCCGGACGATCTGGCCCGGCATCAACTGCTGCATGTACTGGGCTATGAGGAGGGCTGGGGCTACTGGCTCAAGCGCGCCGGCGCCAGTGGCGTGGACTCGTCCCGGGGCATGCAGTTCGACACCCTGATCTCGACCTTGCGCATGGCCGAGCTGGGCCAGGGCGTGGCCCTGGCCCGTTCCTCGATGGTCGCTGAAATGCTTGCTGACGGGCGTCTGGTGGAACCCTTCGAGCAACGCATCGAGGCCAGCGAGTCCTTTTATCTGGTGCGCGGCGCCGACGCCGAGCAACACCCCGATGCGCTGAAGTTTTCCACCTGGCTGGTGGAGCAGGCCCATCGCTACAAATGACTGGCCGGAGCCAAGCATGCGTTATGTGAGTACCCGCAGTGCCACCGAACAGGTGGATTTCGCAACCGTGGTCCTGTCCGGCGTGGCGGCCGACGGCGGGCTTTATGTGCCGCAGCAGTTGCCCAGTTTCAGCCCCCAGGAAATCGCCAACTGGTCGACCCTGGATTACCCCGAACTGGCCTTTCGCGTGCTCAGCCCCTTTGTTGGCGACAGCCTGCCCGAGGCGGACTTCAAGGGGCTGCTTCGGCAGGCCTACAGCGGTTTTGGCCATCGTGCGGTGGCGCCGCTGCGCCAGATCGATCGCAATGAGTGGCTGCTGGAGCTGTTTCATGGCCCCAGTGGTTCGGCCAAGGACTTTGCCGCACGCCTGCAGGCCCAACTGGTGAGCTACTTTCTCCAGCGCCGGCAGCGGCGTGGGGTGCTGGTGGGGGCCACCAATGGCGACACCGGACTGGCGGCCATCGAGGCCTTCAAGGACTGCCCGCAGACGCGACTGATGGTGTTCTATCCGCAGCACGGGGTGCCCGAGCAGCAAGGGCGGCAGTTGCAGGCGGCGCACCAGCCGGGCCTGTGGCGCTTCGCCGTGGAGGGCAGCTTCGATGACTGCCAGACCCTGGTCAGCCGCTTGCTGCGTCAGTGGCCGTTGGCCGAGCACGAGGTGATCGGCTTCAACTCCAGCAATTGGGTCGGGGTCATGGCCCAGTTGGTGCTGTATTTCCACGCCGTGCTGCAACTTGGCGGGGGCCAGCGGCCCATCGGCTTCAGTGTTCCGGCGGCCAGTTTCGCCGAGGTCTATGCCGGCTACATCGTGCAGAAAATGGGCCTGCCCATCACTCAGATGATCGTGGCCACCAACCGCAATGACGCCCTGCACCAACTGTTCCTGAAGAACCAGTATTCCCGGGGGCAGGCCAGCCAGAGCCTGTCGCCGGCCATGGACCTGTCGCTGTTCGCCAACCTGGAGCGCCTGGTCTGGGAGCTGTATGGCCAGGACCCGGACGCGGTGGCGGTGCTGATGCAGGGCTTCGAGGACAACGGCGAGATGACCCTGGACAACGAAGCCTGGCTGCAGGCGCGGATGATCATCGACTCCTATTCGGTCAGCGACGAAGAGACCGGCAAGGAGATCGTCAGCCTGTATCGGGACACCGGCTACGTCATTGACCCCCATGCCGCCACCGGGGTTCTGGCGGCACGCCTGTACCGCCGCAGCCTGGTGGCGCCGATGGTCACCCTGGGGGAGATTGCACCGGCCAAGTCGGCGCGCCTGCTGAGCTCGCTGGGCCTCCCCGGGTTGCCGCAAGAGCCGGTGGCACAGCCTTCGACGCAGCAGTGGCAGACGCTGGCCGCGGATGACTTTGGCGCGCTGCTGCACTGCCTGGAGTCCTGGTGATGGGCCGGTGCAAGGTGAGCCCATGAAGCGGATTCTTGATCCTCTGGACGAGCGCATCCTGGCCGAACTGACCCTCAACGCCCGGGCCGCCCACGCCGAGCTGGCGGCCAAGGTCAACCTGTCGCGCAATGCCGTGCGCCAGCGTATCGAGCGCCTGGAACGGGACGGGGCGATCCAGGGCTACACCATTCGCGTGGGGGAGGGGCGGGGCGCGGACACCCGGATCAATGCGCTGATCTTCGTCTACCGCTACGACCGCATGCGCGGCGCCGAAGTGCTGCAGGCCTTGCGTGCCATGCCGGAGATCGTCCAGTGCGAAGTGCTCAGCGGCGAGTTCGATGTACTGGTGCGGGTCAGCGCCGCCACGGCGGAGCGGGTGCATCGGGTGTGGAATGACATCGCCGCCTTGCCCGGGGTGGAAAACACCGTCACGTCCTTTGTCCTGTCCTCGGTGAGTTAGGGGCTGTCTGCCTGCTTGAAAAAGCCAACCAGTGTTGGCTTTTTTGCTTTTTTGGCGCCGCGGAATGTGCCCGTTCATGCCTCATGAGCAGGTGTTGGGCGGTACGCCTTGAAATGGCTTCGGTGGAAATCTGCGCGGGTAGCCGATGGCTCGAAGAAACGCCTCTGGCGGATCAACAGTCCGCTACCAAGAAACCTTTCCTGAAAATTCAGAAGTGTCTGATGTGTCGGTTATTGGGGTTAATCCAGTATCGGCACCCACTGCAAGGCCCGTATTCCGGGGGTATACGCCGTTTGCTGGGGTGCTCGGCGCTTGTTTGACGCCAGGATAGTGGCACATTAATATCGCCGCCCTGTCTTGACCCTTGCTGCCCTTTCGAAGGACCGAATATGCCTATCTCCGCCCTCGGGATGAGGTTGTGCTGTGCCTTGTCTTGCCTGCTGCTGGCCGGCCCCGTGCACATGGCGATTGCCGCTCCCTTGCCCGCACCGACCTTCAACCCCGGCGACCAGGATCTGATCCTCTAATTCCGCTTTTTGCCTGAGATATTCGACATGGACGTTCGTCAGTTTGCCTTTCTGGCCCGCCAGCCTTCGGCTGCCCTGCAATCCCGTGAGTCCTTTTTGGGCCTGCCGAAACGCGGACTGGCGTTCATCCTGGCCAACGTGATGTTCTGGCAGCCGCTGGTGGTGATGGCCGACGGCATTGTGGTCAATGGCAGCGGCACCAGCCTCGGGCAAGCGGCTAATGGCGTGCCCATCGTCAACATTGCCACGCCCAATGGCGGTGGCTTGTCCCATAACAAGTTCAGCGACTACAACGTCGGCCAGCAGGGCGTGATCCTCAACAACGCCATCAACCGCACCCAGGAAACCCAACTCGGCGGGATCATCCTCGGCAACCCCAATTTGGGTGGCCGCGCGGCCAATGTCATCCTCAACGAGGTCAACGGCGGCAGCCCCAGCCAGCTCAAGGGCTACACCGAAGTGGCCGGGCAATCGGCCCATGTCATCGTCGCCAACCCCTACGGCGTCAGCTGCAACGGCTGCGGCTTCATCAACACCCCCAAGGCCACCCTGACCACCGGCAAACCGGTGATCGAGAACGGCCAGATCCAGCGTTATCAGGTGGACCAGGGCAGCGTGTCCATCGAGGGCGCGGGCCTCAACGCTGGCAATATCGACCAGTTCGAAATCATCACCCGTAGCGCGAAAATCAACGCCGAGATCCAGGCCAAGCACCTGGCGGTGATCGCCGGGGCCAACGATGTCGATGCCAAGACCCTCAATGCCACAGCCCGCGCCGCCAACCCAGCGGAGGCACCGCAACTGGCCATCGACTCTTCGGCCCTGGGCGGCATGTACGCCGGGGCCATCAAGCTGGTGGGCACTGAAGCTGGGGTCGGGGTCAAGCTCGACGGCAAGCTGATCGCCAGTGGTGGAGATATACAGCTGGATGCCAACGGCCAGTTGCGCATGGCTGACGCCACCGCCGAGAAGGGTGCCGTGGCGATCAAGGCGCAAAGCCTCGATGCTAAGGGCGCGGTCTACGCCGGCACCGATCTCAAGGTGCAAACTCAAGACGACCTGAACAACCACAGCACCCTGGCGGCGGCCAACAGCATCAATCTGGGCAGCGGCGGGCAACTGAACAACCAGGGCATCATCGAAGCCGGGGTCAACCTCGACAACAGCCGCAACCCGAACGGCGATGTCACCCTGACGGCGCAAAACCTGAACAACACTGGCAAGAGCGTGGTGGCCAGCCGTGATCTGACGGTCACGACCAAGCAGACCCTGAACAACCAGGGCGGCACCCTGAGCGGGCAGCGCCAGGTAACGGTCAGCGCTGGGACTCTGGATAACAGCCATCAGGGCAAGCTGCTGAGCGCCGAGCGCCTGCAACTCAATGCCGATCAGGTGCGCAACGGCCAGGGCGGCCTGATCAAGAGTCAGCAGTCCCTCAATGCCACCCTGGGCCACCTGGGCAACAGCGGCGGCGAGCTGTCGAGCCAGGGCAGCAGCACCCTGGTGCTGGCCGGGATGGACAACCTCACCGGCGTGGTACTGGCGCAACAGACCCTGACCATCACCGGCAGCGCTGAGCTGGACAACCAGGGTGGGCTGCTGTCGGGCTGGCAGGGCCTGACCCTCAAGGGCACCGGCCTGAACAACAGCAACAAAGGCACCGTCTCCAGCCTCAAGGGCGGTGTCGACATCACCCTCAGCGACGCCTTGAACAACAGCCAGGGCGGTGGACTGGTCAGCCAGCAGGCCTTGGACGTCAAGGCCGCGAGCCTCGACAACAGCCTCAAGGGCGTGATCTCCAGCGCGGGTGCACAGAGCCTCAAACTCAGCGACCGGCTGGACAACAGCCAGGGCGGCTCCATCGACAGCGCCGCCACCCTGACCCTGCAGGCCATGGCCCTGGGCAACCAGGGCGGCACAGTCAACGCCACCGGCGACCTGGAATTCATCGGCAGTGACCTGGACAACAGCCACGGCACCTTCACCGGCAAGCAGGGCGTCACCCTCGACCTGCTGGGACACTTGATCAACAACCAGGGCACGCTGTCTGCCGCCGGCCCCTTGCTGCTCAAGCGCAGCACTAAGGTTGAGAACCAGGGCGGCGAACTCTCCAGCCAGCAGTGGCTGCGGCTGTTCACCGAACACTTGGACAACCGGCAGAAGGGCCGGGTCGCGGCCAATGATTCAGTGTTGATCAGCGCCAGTGGCGAAGTGCAGAACAGCGACGGCGGAGAGATCCTCAGCCGCGAAGCCGACCTGCAACTCAATGCCGAGCGCCTGGACAACGCCAAGGGTCTCCTGCAGGCCAAGACCACCCTGGGCCTTGATGTGGCGGCCGCTGCCGGCAACCAGGGCGGGCAAGTGATTGCCCAGCAGGGCGACCTGACGCTCAAGGCGGCCCACCTCGACAACCGCGCGGGCAAGGTCTCGGCCCTCAACGGCGGCGCCACTCTGGAAACCGCCGCCGATGGCCGCCTCGACAACCGTGACGGCGCGCTCTTCGCCCAGCAGGCGCTGCACATCAGCGCCAAGGACCTGGACAACAGCGCCGGCCAGATCAGCGCCCGGCAGATCGAGCTGGAACTGGCTGGCGCCCTGGACAACCGCCAGGGCCTGATCGAAAGCCGCAGTACCCTGGCCACCGCCGCCGCCAGCCTGGACAACCAGCGCGGGCAACTGCGGGCCCTGGGCCTGGCGAGCAAAACCCGCTTCGATATCGGCGGCACCTTCGACAACCGCGACGGCTTCCTGGAAACCGCCAACCACGACCTGGCCTTCGACGCCGGCGGCTTCAACAACCGTGGCGGCAGCCTGCTGCACAGCGGCAGTGGCGTGTTCGGCATCTCCATGGCCAACCTCGAAGACGTCGGCGGCCGCCTGAAGACCGCCGGCCAACTGACCCTGGAGGCCGAGCGCTGGACCAACAGCAGTGCAATCCAGGCCGACCAGTTGCTGGTCAAGGTCGACCACCTGAGCCAGACCGCCGATGGCCAGCTCCTGGCGGGCAACGGCCTGACCGGCAGCGGCAGCCACTGGAGCAACGACGGCCTGATCGGCAGTGACGCCGCGCTCAACCTCGACCTGAGCGGCAACTACAGCGGCAAGGGCCGCCTGAGCAGCATTGGTCAACTGGACCTGCATGCCGCCCAACTGGATCTGGCGGACAGCGCCAGCATCGCCGGCGGCGCTAATAGCACGCTGAAGATCGACGGGGCGCTGAACAGCGCCGGGCGCATCACCGCCAGCCAGAAACTGCAACTGAACGCCGCCAGCATCCACAACCTTGGCACCCTGGGCAGCGGCGAAGACCTGAACCTCAACGCCGCCACCCTGGTCAACGACCACGGCCTGATCTCCAGCGGCGGCAATATGCAGCTGCTAACCACCAGCTTCACCAACCGCTACGCCCAGGTGTACAGCCTGGGCACCGCGCTGATCGCCAAGGACGACCAGCAAACCCGCGCCGACCTGCTGGACAACCGTTCCGGGGATATCGAAAGCCTCGGCAAGCTGAGCATCGCCGCCACTACTGTCAACAACGTCATGGACGTGCTGCAGTACACCGAGCACGAAAAGAGTGCAGCCAGTATCACCCGCTTGCCGTGTGAGTGGATTGGTTGCGACGACCGCGGAGGCGGCCGCATCAACGGCTTCTGGGAAGTGGCCGAAACCGATCGTCTGCGAGTGACCAACAGCAGCGCCGCCGCCAGCCTCAACAGCGGCGCCGACCTGCAGATCGACACCCAGACCCTGACCAACACCAGCAGCCTGATCACCGCGGTCGGCGACCTCAACGTCAAGGCCGAGACCGTCCACAACCAGGGCCTGCAACCCCAGGAAATCACTACCCTGCGGCGTTATCAGAGCTTCGTCAACGAGACCGGTAACGCCGCCGCCCATGCCGCCGCGTTCAACGCCCGCAACAACCCGACGCCCTCGGCCAGCTTCGCTTCCGACCTCAGCGGCTTTATCGCCTGGACCGGGGTATTGCGGTCTTCCAGCAGCAAAGTGGTGGATGGCGACCAATCCTTCGCCGCCACCCTCCAGGCCGGTGGCAAGGTCAACCTCAAGGCTGACAAAACCCTCGACAACAGCGTGATCCGCTCCTTCTACGAGTACGTCGGCGCCGGCAAGACCCTGACCGACACCGGCGTTGGCAACGGCTACTCGACGCCGATCCGGATCAACCCGCAACTGCCCCCGGAACTGGCCCAGCAACAGGTCAACCCCCTGATACTGCCGGGCTTCACCCTGCCCACCAGCGGCAACGGCCTGTTCCGCCTCAGCGGCCAGGGCAGCACCTTGGCCCAGGCCCCAACCCCTGCGCAGATCGCCGGCCTACCGGACGCCGCAAGCCTGTCCCGGCCGCACAAGTACCTGATCGAAACCAACCCGGCGCTGACCAACCTCAAGCAGTTCATGAGCTCGGACTACCTGCTGTCCCACCTCGGCTACAACCCCGATGAAAGCGCCAAACGCCTGGGTGATGGCTTCTACGAACAGAAACTCATCCAGCAAGCCATGGTGGCCCGCACCGGCCAGCGCTTTATCGACGGCCAGGACAGCAACGAAAAGCTCTTCAAGCACCTGATGGACAACGCCATCCAGAGCAAGCAACAGCTTGACCTGTCGGTGGGCGTGACCCTGACCTCCGAACAAGTCGCCGCCCTGACCCACGACATCGTCTGGCTGGAAAGCCATGAAGTGAACGGCGAACAAGTGCTGGTGCCAGTGCTGTACCTGGCCCAGGCCAACAACCGCCTGGCGCCCAACGGCGCGCTGATCGCCGGCAAGGACGTGAGCCTGATTGCCGGCAAGGACTTGAACAACGTCGGCACCCTGCGCGCGGCCAATGACCTGTCGGCGGTGGCGGGGGAGAACCTGGTTAATAGTGGGTTGGTGGAGGCGGGCAAGGGCCTGAATCTGACGGCAGGCAAGGATCTGCTGAACAAGGCCGGTGGTGTTATCGCTGGGCGCGATGTGGCCTTGACGGCAACTGATGGGGACGTGGTTAACGAGCGCACTTTGACTCGCCATCAGAGCTCCACTTCCATCAGTAATGAGCAGCGCGATTTTGTTGATAGTGCAGCGCGTATCGAGGCCGCCAACAATCTGACCCTGACTGCAAGCCGGGACCTGAAAAATACCGGCAGCGCATTGACCGCAGGCGGTGATGCGGTGCTCAGCGCTGGGCGTGACCTGTCCATTACGTCCACCGAACAGGCGAACAGCAGCAATGGCCAGTTCAAGAAAGATCTCTGGACGCGTAGTCAGACCACACAAAATGCCAGTGACGTCCAGATAGCCGGCAGTCTGAAAGCAGCAGCGGGTCAAGACATTCAAGTTGTGGCGAGCAAGGTTGCTGCCCAGCAAAGCTTGTCGATGGTTGCAGCGCGAGATGTGACCATCGAGTCTGCGGCGAATGCGGGTCATAGCTCGTTCAAAACCAGTAACGGTAGAAGTTCTGACGATCAGGTTCGCCAGCAGTCTTCACGCGTAGAGGCGGGTGGTGATCTGTCGATCAAGGCAGGCCAGGATCTGACGTTGGTGGCCAGCCGGGTTAAAGGGGGGCAGAACGTCGCCCTGGATGCCGCTCGCGATCTCAATGTGCTGTCGGCAAAGGATGAAACTGCCTCTTTCATGTCCAAGAAGGGCAAAGGCTCCTTTGGTCAGAGCAGCAGCAAGCAACAGGAGAGTTACCACAGCACCAACGTCGCCTCTGTGGTTGAGGCCGGGAAAGACCTGACCCTCAACACCAGCAAGAAAGCCGATGGCGGCATGAGCATCAACGGTGGCCGCGATGTCACGCTGATCGGCAGCCAGCTCAAGGCTGGTGCAGACCTGATGGTGGGCGCCACCGGCGATGTGGCGATCCTTTCCGGCGTCGAGGAGCATGGCTCCTACAGCAAGAAGACCAAGTCCGGTTTCCTTGGCCTGTCCAAAAGCGGCAAGAGCCAGTTGCAAACCACCGCGACCCAGGTCGGCAGCGAGCTGAGCGCTGGCAACGATGTGGTGCTGGCAGCAGGCAACGATATCCGCCTGCGGGCCAGTGAAGCCACGGCCGGCAACGATGTGGAACTGCGCGCCGGGCTGGTCAAGGACACAGGTGACATCAATCTGGTTTCGGCCAACGACACGGCCTACAGCCGCAGCGAGCAGTACAAGAAAAAGGTCGGGCTTTCCTCCTCCGGGGCCAGCGTCTCCTTTGCTTCGGCCAAGGAGTCCGGGCGCCAGGCGCAAAGCAGCACCAGCGTGGGCAGCCAGGTGCTGGCCGAGCGCGATGCGAGCCTGAAGGCCGAGCGCGACATCAATGTGGTGGGCAGCGGCATCAGCGCCGGGCGCAATGTCAGCCTCGACGCCGGACGTGACGTCAATGTCGTGGCGGCACAGAACAGCTCGGCGGAGCAGGACTGGAAGAAGAGCAAGCAAGTCGGCGTGGGCGTCAGCAGCGACGACAACGGTGTCAGCCTCTTCGCTGGTGCCGAGCGCAACAAGGAGAAGAATCGCGTCGAAACCCAGACCGCCGCCGCCAGCCAGATCAGCGCTGGTGCAGACCTGTCGGTCAACGCCAAGCGCGACATCAATCAGATCGGTTCCGACCTTCGGGCCGATCACGACATCAACCTGGTGGCCGGTCGCGATATCAAGATCGACGCCGCCCGGGAAGTGCGGGTGACCGAGCAGCAGCGTGAAAGCGAGCGTAATGGCCTGGGTGTCACCATTAACCACAACTATGGCAAGACCAAGGACGCGGTCAACGGCGCCGGCGACGGTGAAAACAACACCAGCAAAGCCTCCAGCACCCTCAAGGCCGTCGACTCGGTCAGCCAGTTCCTCGCCGGGCCGACCGCTGACGTCAAGCTTGGCAACAGCAAGCAAAGCAGCAGCCAGGAGATCATCGAGCAGAGCAACCGCTCTTCAACCCTGCAGGCCGGCAACGACCTGAACCTCTCGGCCAACAACGACGTGACCGTCAAGGGCAGCCAGTTGGGTGCCGGGCGCGACATCAACATCAAAGGGCGCGACGTCACCCTGGATGTGGCCAAAGGCAGCATCAGCGAGGAAACCCGCAACACCGAGATGTGGGGCGGCATTCACGGCGGCACCAGCGGTGGCTTCAAGATCGGCGTCGGCGGCAGCTTCGGCACCGCCAGCAGCGAGAGCAGCCAAGGTTCCTCCACCGCCACCCAACTGGATGCCGGGCGCGACATCAACCTCAAGGCCAGCAACGACCTGAACCTGATCGGGACCCAGGCCCAGGCCGGACGCAACATTGACCTGGATGCCGGCAACGACCTGAACATCCGCGCCGCGCAGAACGACCACAGCAGCGAGAACAACCGCAACAGTGGTGGTGGGGAGATGGGCTTCACCTTTGGTTCAGAAGGCGTGGGCGTCTACGCCAGCGTCAGCATGGGCAAAGGCAATCTGGAGCGTGAAGGCGAGCGCCAGCAAGAGGCTTATCTCTATGCCGGGGAGCGTCTGGGCTTCACCAGTGGCAAGGACACCAACATTTCTGGTGCCAACCTGCGTGGCGATGAAGTGATCGGGCGTGTCGGGGGGGACCTGAACGTCGCTTCGGTCGCCGATACCGGCAAGGTCAAGGGCAAGGAATTCGACATCAGCGTCACCGCCACCTTTGGTCCTGCTCCGGGGCTCAGTGGCTCAGTCGGCTATGGCCAGACCACCGGCAAGACCGACTGGGTTGAAGAACAAACCCGCATCACCGGCAAGAACAAGGTCGATATCCGTACCGAAAACCACACCCAGATTGACGGTGCGCTGATCGCCGCTGACAACGGCAACCTCAAGCTGGACACCGGCACCCTGGGCTTCAGCGATATCGCCGGCAAGGACAAGGAACACGGCTATTACCTGAACGTGGGCGGCACCTACAGCTCCGGTAGTGGCACCACACAAGACAGCAGCCAAGTGGGTAAAGGCAAGGAGGGTGAAACCGGCTGGAGCGTCAGCGGCTGGGACTACCAGAAGGACCGCGAGCAGATCGTCCGCGCCACCGTCGGGGCGGGCGAGATCGTGGTGCGCAAGGATGCTGAAACCGGGGCCGATTCAACGGCCGGGCTGAACCGGGATGTGAGCAAGGCGTATGAGATCACCAAGGATGAGGAGACGCGTACGGATTTGTATGCGAGCAGTTCTTCCATTGACGCTGCACTCAAACCGGGTGAAACGCTGAAACAATGGTCTGATGGGTTGCTCAACTATGACAAAACTGCACTGAATAACTTTAACAAAGCGGCGTCAGCGCTCAACGTGATGATTAATCGCGTGGATAAAATTTTAGGGCGTCCCATGGATGCTCGTGCGGAAGCTGTGGCAGGGAAGGACTTAGCAGAAAGTACACTTGAGGCACTGATTCTTTCCGGTAAAAGTCGCCGCGAAGCTATGGCGATGATGGGTGATCAAAAGTTCATCGATGGCGTTCTTGTTGGTATCGCCTCATTAAATGGTATCGAACCGAAGGTTCTGGAGGAAATTGAAAGGGTCGTAGAACCCAGTAACTACGTTCCTAGTCAAGGTTCGCTGGTGCTGAAAGAAACGCAGGTTAATCCCAGTGGTATATTGGAGCTTCAGGGAACTTTAGAGAGTCTTGCGGCAGCTCAGAAATATATTAAGGAAAATCCAGAGCAAGCGGAAGCTGTAGGTTATGTTATGGCTGCTGCGCAGGGGCCTAAAGGTGTTGCGCAGTTTCTGGTGATGAAAGCTATTGAGGGAACAGAGTTTGGTAAGAAGTTTTCTGAAAATATGGGTAAGGCGGAAGCCTACGCGGGAAAAGCAGCGGCACAGGCTATTCAAGGGACAGAATTAAACCCGAATCATCAAGGGGATGCCTATATAATTGGCGGTGGCGAGCTGATCTATAGCATCTTTACTGGTGCGTTACCGGGTAAGAGGGGAGCGAAGGGTGAGGCTCATGTTTCTGTTAACGAAAGTCGAGTTAATGAACGTGGGGGGAATTCTGGAACTGATACTCCTAAAGGAGTAACTAATCCAGAGGTGCCTAAATTAGGGCGTCCTTCGATTCCTGAGGGGATGACACAAAGTCAATTTGGCAAGGATGTAGTCGGGTGGGGAGCAAGGCCCGAGGGTGCGCTACAGCGCCTCGAAACCATTAATGTTGCTGAGGTCGCATCAATGCAAAAACAAGGGCTTACACGTAGTATGGCTTCGGAGTGGAAAGATTTTTATGCAAATGAATTTTCTAGAAATAGAAATAATATTACTGCGAAAAATCGAGTGGAATTGATGCAGAAGATTTTGGATAATTGGGGGTAGAGATTGTATGAATATGATATGTAAAAACGGAACAAAAAAAACAATTCTGCTTATTGTCGAGCCGTGGGCGGAAGAATATTTGCTGGAACCTGGCCAGTCGGTGGAAGTGATAGGTGAGGGAGGCGTGGCTGATGGTGTTTTTGAAGTTGAGTATTTCGATGGTGGACTAATTGTATATGGGTGGGAGGGTAGCGTTTTATCCATTTTTAAGAATGGTGTTGAGGTTTCTCCTAGTTTGCAAAGTTGAGGTTTTCTGATTGGCGGTTTGGGTTTTTAAGTTGAGGTCGGAGGGGGTGTGTAAATGGTTTCTGTTTTGGTTTTTTTATAAAACAGCCGGCTTCGGACTGAGAGTTGATATCTATACAAACCTCCGATGTAAACAAAGACTTGAGCATTCGCGCCTTAACGAGAAATCGCAACAGTGGTGGTGGGGAAATGTGTATCACCGAGGGAACCGAAAGACATAGGCTTCTATGCTGGGCTCTATACGAAAAGTAATGTCGTAATCACCGCATTGCGAAGGCCAGCGAGACCATCGCGACATAACTTTTCGCGAGCTTTTCGAAACGCGTAACGATGCGACGGTTCTCCTTAAGCCAGCCAAACATACGCTCGATGATATTGCGCTGTCTGTACTTGGGATGATCAAACAGTTTCGGCAGCCCCGGCTTGGGTTTGCGCTTCATGCTGGGCAGAGGAATCACCGGTTGCGTCCGAGCGCGTGATCTTGTGGTTCTTCAGGCCCCCTTTTTTCCCGGCACCAGAAGAGGCCCGGGTTGCTCGTACTGCCGTGGAGTCAATCATCCAAGTTTCCAGGTCAATTAACCCTTGCTCGTTGAGCTTGATGTGAAGCCGTTTGAGCATCTGGTCAAACGCTCCCCGATTGCGCCAATCACGAAAACGTTGATAAACCGTTGACCAGGGGCCGAAACGCTCGGGCATGTCGCGCCAGGCAGCGCCAGAACAAAGTACCCAAAGGACACCGTTGAGCATCAAGCGATCATCTGTTCGTGGGCGGCACCTACAGCTCCGGTAGTGGCACCACACAAGACAGCAGCCAGGTGGGTAAAGGCAAGGAAGGTGAAACCGGCTGGAGCGTCAGCGGCTGGGATTACCAGAAGGACCGCGAGCAGATCGTGCGCGCCACCGTCGGGGCGGGCGAGATCGTGGTGCGCAAGGATGCCGAGACCGGGGCCGATTCAACGGCCGGGCTGAACCGGGATGTGAGCAAGGCGTATGAGATCACCAAGGATGAGGAGTCGCGTACGGATTTGTATGCGAGCAGTTCTTCCCTTGGAGCGGTGGCGAGCCCGAAGAAGGCGTATGAGCAGTGGAAGAAGAGTGTTGAGTTGTATGGGGAAAAAAGCCGGGAGACGATGGTAAAGCTGACCCTTCTCTTGGCCAGCATGGGCGTTCTAATCGCGTCGCCAGACAATCTTCAGGGCACATCCGAAGACATTAATAGAGTCCTGGTAGAAACCGAAAACTATCTAAAAGCCTTCAGTAAGGATGAGAACAGACGTGCGGAGGCTATTGAGTTTCGCCTGAGGGAGCAGTTGGGAGACTTAAATTCCGATGGGGAAAAGATTCTTCTCGCTCGGATGAAGGAAATTGTCCGCGAAAGCCCTGAGAAATCAGTTGAACTGACAGCAATGATTTCCACTCTGAGAGGTTCTCCTACAACGGCGCAGAATTATGTACAAGGGGTAGCCTATGTTGGAGTAATGGCAGCACTTGCTGCGGCTCTGGTCTATCCTACTTTGACACCTGAAAGTCAAGAGCGGATGCGTAACTCTGCTAATTCGATGATTAAAGCTGTAAGCCAAGATTTCGCTTTAACAAAGGAGCAAATGCAGAACCAACTCAAGGTTACGATGGCAGCCTGGGAAATGGTCACCCTCATGCCGTTCCCAGTTCATCTACTTGATGACGAAAACCGAAAGCTGGTTAATCCGATTGTTATTACATCAGGATGGAACCCCGCCAGCGGGGGCTACGCTGAGGGTGGCGGAGTTATTACAACGCCGCATACCGGCGGTACTCAGCTGGATGGAGTGCAGAAGGATGGTGCCTATGTGACTCCGGAGCACAAGCTGAATCCGGGGGTGATGTATAGTGAAGATGGAACTGCAAAAGGTTTAATCGGACAGGATTTTGAAAAATATCTCTATAAAGAACTGGGTGGAAAACCAAGCTTTTCGACGAAAGGACGAGAGTTTGACGGGGCTTATGGAGCGAATAACTCTATATGGTACGAGGCTAAATCTGGCCGATACTGGGAGGATCATGCTCAAGCCGGATCTAAAGGTTTTGATAAGTTTAAGTCAGATGTCGGCGCGCATTCTCGAATAGCTAAAGATAATGGCGCTTCTTTTGAGGTCCATTCCAATACACCGATTCCTCAGCATGCCAAGGAGTGGCTGAGTTCAAAAGGGATATTTTTTAAGGAGTATTAATATGGGTAGCCAAGCATCTGTAGATGTAAGTCTGTCTCGGCCTTGTAGTCCAAAAGATATAGTGATGGCACTACTTGATTCTGGGTGGAGTTTTGATTTTGAAGGGGATGTTCTATTTTTGTTGTCATCAGATATTGACTCTTATGATTGGCAGAAAGAGTATGCTGAGCATTTCAACTTAAAGGAATTTCTCGACTCTCATTCGCCATTCGGGAGGATTGGTATTGCTATGGTTTTTGATGGTAGGTTTGGAGGGGAGTTCTTAATTAGTCGGGATTGTATATCGTTGTCTATTTCAATAAATAGAATTTGTGTCTTTGGCACTGTGCCGGATTTTACTGAGTATGTTTTTAGACTTAAGAAAGTTGTGAGTGGCTTTGGTTTTTCTGATATTAGATGTGAATATATTTCCTGACTGATATTTGGTGTAAAGAAACTGATGTTGATGATGCTGTGCTGGCTGGAAGAGGGGTTGCTTCTGAAAATAAGAGTAACTATCTTGTCGCGAACTGAGCGTCGAAGAGCACGAGAGAAAAATCGCGACTTTCAAGCCGCGATTTTTGCTTGCTGAAGTACCTGCTCTTGTATTCACCTTGTTGTAAAATCCATCAAATCATACCCGCCGCGCAGCAGAATTCTGCACGCCAGTGACATTTCCTGTGGCACTATTTTAACTTTTGGCGCTTTATTAGATTTTGTATAGAAAATGCCGCGTTGAATGAAGTATCTCGTCAAAAACTAATAGGCTATTTTTAATAGAGAAAAATGAATATTTCAATATTTGAAGTGTCGATCAGAAAAGAGCTCCATATAAGCGAAATTTCGGCTGCGCTTAAGTTTTTTTTTGAGTTGTCGGATTTGAATGTTTTAAGTGTCGATGCTTTTTGGGAGTTGTCAGAGGTTGAGCAGGAGAAATCGATCGGAATCAGGCTGGAATACAATGACGTAGGTTATAGGACGTTGGCTATATTCTATTGCTGTTTTGAAGTTGTTGATGAAGTTTTGGCTGGGTTTGCGAAATATCTTGCTGAGGACTTTGGGGCTGAAGTTGCCATCGGTGACTACCTTCATAAGACTGATGTGGTTAATGATAGGTTTATTGTTTTTCAAGCAGATGGGAGTAGAAAGTTTGGCTTTGAGAAAGGCGATAGTGACGGATTTGATGTTGATGTTGTCGACTAACCCTGAGGAGGATCGGCGTGCGCGAGCTAATGAAGGATAGTGATGTTGTAAGTGGTTTTTTGAAAATGTTGATGTGTGCATATGGCGGCGATATTGAAGCAGAATTAAAGCTGAGGTTGTTGGTGATTTGTTAGGGATCTGTGCTGATAAGAAACTTAAGAGAAATCGAGGTAAGGCTGCCACGAATGCGGAAGACCGGAGTTGAAAGTGCGGGCGTCTCTGGCAGAGCGCCCGCAGCGGTTGGCTAAAGGAGGTGGATTTATAATGCCCTTGTCTGCTTATGCGGATAGCTGCCCTTGCATCCGTCGCCCTGCCAGATCCATCAAATCACACCCATCGCGCAGCAAAATGCTGCACACCAGCGACAGTTCCTGAAGCACCACTGCACCTTTGGGCGCGTCATCAGAAATCGCGAAGGTCTCCAGCAGTTGAGTCACAGCGCGAATGCGATACGCCGTGGCATTGTGTAGGACGTTAATGGGGAGCTTGGGTATCGATCGACAGATAGGGAATGTTGCAGTCGTGACCGGTAATCGGCATGTGTCTGTTCATGGAGTGAGCTAATTATAGTTAGATCTAGGGTTGAAATTATTTAGTGTTAGATGAGGTAAGGGGCGGAATTTGGATGGTGGTGTTAGCTATGTTGAGTTTGCTCTTGAGATTGCGGCTTCTTTAGAATCTGTTGAAAGTGGTATTTTTGAGTTGTTGGATCTGGTTTTTTTGGAAGTAATATATTTGGTGGTGAAGTGGAGGTTGGAGTGCTTTTTTTGAAAGGTATAAAATCTAATCGTATTGAGAAGTGGTTTAAAGTATGAGAATTCGTCGGGCCCTTGAAAAAAGAATGAGGCAGCTAGAGGCTTCGGGGCGTGGTCGCTTTTATGAAGTGGTAGGGCGGGAGCAGGTTCTATGTTCAGTTGAACTTGAGGCTGATACTTTAGATGTTTTTGTAGATGGTTTTTCATTCGTGAGTGAGGGTGAGGTGCGTAAGATTTTATTTGATGATGTGCTTGCTATTAAAAGCCATTTGAATGTGAGTTTCTTTTCTGGTGGAAGAGAGAGTTTTGATTTTTTTCTGCCCATAGATATTGAGTGTGAGTCTTTTAATTTTTCTCTTTCAGTACCTTTTTTGAGCTATTCCAATATTCTAAATATTCTGACTGGGCTCAGGGATGACTGGTGTAAGTGAGTCTTGGGCGGTAAGGGAAGGTGGTAGTGAATAATTTGCAAAGTGTGGGTCTTAAGTTGGATGTGGGGGTATTGCAGTTTGTGCCAGTTAATATTTATGTAAATGATGGGGTTTTTGATTTTAATATATTTTGTGCGCTTGATAGTGGGTTTTCTGGTTTTTTATCTGAGAAATTTTTCTGCAGGCTGTATAGGCGTGATATAGAAAGGTTGATATCTTATTTTGATAGTCATGTTAAAGGTCTGGTGGCGGGGGAGTTGGCTGAGTCATTTACTTATGTAAATTTGGAGAACGATATGCACATAACAGCCCTGAGTGGTGATGCGGTCGATTTGTCAGATGGAGAGTTTTCAATACGTATATTATTTAATTGTGGTCAGGGCGAAAAGGCAACGACAAATACTTACTTTGGGTTTGAGACGGTTGTCGATGTGTCCGATCTGAATAAATTTTGTATTGGGCTTAAAGGGTTTTTGGCTAAATAGTGATGCTTGGTTTTCAATGGGGCTTTGCTCCCGAAGGCGGGCGTATCCGGTGAGGGATAATAATGAAAATAATTAGACTGATGGCTGACTATTAGTGTTTTCCGTTGTGGGATGTATCACCAGGGTCTTATGGGGATGTTGATCCGGATGAATATCCCATTTCACAAAAGCTTAAGTCAGATCGGATGTCATGGGCATTGAAGTATGATGGAGGTTTAGATACGGAATACCCTCTACACTCCAAATTTCCCAGTGATGCAGATGAGGCGGAGTTTAACGAAGAAGGACGTTGTCTATTGGTACGGCCAAGGGGGGAATTGAAAGACTATGTTGTGATTGGCAAAATGCTGATGTGACTATTGAATTTTTTTGGGGGCGGGGATGGGCGAATATCATTACTTATGTTGTAAATCATGTCGGATCTCTTTGAATCTGGGCAAGAAATTGGGGCGAGAACATTCTCGTTTGGTTGTGCAGGGGGTATATTCTGACAAGCATCGAACTTGGCTTAATGACGGTCGTGCGTGGTTTATTATCCAGGCTTTTATGCAGCAGCATCAGGGGCATGAGCTTATGTTTGTCAGTGATACAGAGTTTCCGCAGATCCAGCTTTATGACTATGTAGAGGGTGATGGGTTTTTGGTTTAGAGGGAGTAAAGAGGGAGGGTGATGAATTGGAAATTGCACTTGTGTAAGTGGCTCTAAATTCTACTCGGCTGGAACTGCTCCAATAGAATTTTTCTGGGTGGACTCAATGGAAATGACTGAAGAATTTTTGGAGGCCACAGATCTGGACTGCTTGGATGTCACTGTCTATTTCAATAGATAGGCTTTATATAAAAGATTGTGTTCCTGATTTTACTTGATATATTTCAAGGTTGAGTGTGTTGCTTGAGAAATTTGGTGCGACTGAATTTGAATGTAAGGTTATATTTTAGATTGTTTTGATTGCGTTTGAGGAGATGCTTTGTGGAAATGTTAAAGAAAGAGTGTGTGGCAAGTATCACTCTTTATGATCTTAGGGTTTCAGAGGGTGAGTTGATGGTGTTCGCGGATTGCATAGACATGGTTATGAAAAATTTTAGCGATACAGTTCTTGCGGAAAATACAGTGTGTGAGTCGAAGGAGGAACTTTCTTTCTATCTTGATGAGATTAAGGAGTTGCTGAAGGGTATGGTCCATCAGGAGTACTTGCCAGAGCGTTTTAAGGAAGGTCTTTAATTGTGTGTCTGTCAGGAAGTTATTTATAGACTTGTTGGGTGTAGGGATGGATTTTTATTGGGGTGAAAGTGATGGTAGACGCTGGCCGTGCTGTCGCTCAGGTGTCTTGAATGGAGATGGAGTTGATCTAATCGCCTGTTTGTTAATGGATGATGGTGGTCAACCTTATTTGGAAACTGTGCCATGGCTTGATGAAGGACTGGACAAGATTCGTCAGATAAGCAGGGATCAGATTGAAGTAATTGAATGGAGTCGTGATGCTTGGGGCGTAGTTCTTGCTGGTAAGGTGGCGAAAATATATTCCTTGTATGATGAAACGTATTTTTTAGATGTGACTCTTGAAGATTTTGAAGGCGCATTGCTAGGGTGGAAGAAGTTCATTATCTCGTAATAGATGTTGGTGGGCGTATGTGTCGATTTTTAAATATCTCTAGGTGGCATACATATGACGGTTCTAGACGCTGATTGGCAACCTGAGTTTGGTTCAATATTCACTTGGTATGCAAAGGATAAATTTGGACGGGTTGCAGTAATGGTGAATAACTGCTTCGGAGATTTGCCCAGGGAGTTGCTCAGGATTGCCGAGGTTGAGTCACTACTCGATCGAATGAATGAATATATGTGGGAGGAGTCAAAAGAGTTTTATGATTACCCGATAGTGAAAGATGGCAGCTTTGATGTGGACCTGTATTCCGCTTGTCGTCATCGAAGTAACTTGTGTAAAGGTTTTATTTTAGATGAGTTTGAGAGTGATTTGGCGGAAATGGGTAACTACAGTGAGGCCAATTTACCTGTTAATAAGGGCTTCTTTGTCTATCACGCTATTGAAGGCAGCTATGAGGGTGAGGACTATCCAGTAGGGTACGATGGGACTACCAAGATGGGTGATTATTTTAGATATCTGGTCCCGACAGTTTTCGCCTCAGTCGAGGACTTTCCTGAAGCATTGCGAAGAGGCATCGCTGTTTCGGATCGCTTGGACTTTACAGTTGATCGGTTGCTGGATAACGAGCGTATAAATGAATATTTCCCTACTATGTACCAAGGCTAAGGGGAGGCTCTAATACCGCCTCTTTTGGCTTATGCTGCTAGTTGGTCTTGCATCAGTCGCCCTGCCAGATCCATCAAATCACACCCATCTCGCAGCAAAATGCTGCACACCAGCGACAGTTCCTGCAGAACCACTGCACCTTCGGGCGCTTCATCAGAAACCGAGAGGTTCTCAAGTAGTTGAGTCACAGCGCGAATGCGATACGCCGCCGCATCGTGCAAGACGTCAATGGCGGCTTGGATATCGATCAGCAGCGAGGGAATGTTGCAGTCATGGCCGGTAATCGGCATGTATCGATTCAGAGTCGTCATGGATCTTACTCCTATATCAATCAGAGCCATCACCTTCTGCCGCCAAGCAGAGTAAGGGTGACGGATTGCACAAGGTTGGCGGACCAGGGATATAGGACCTGGCACTCCCGAAGGCGTCCCTGCGCAACCCGCCATATTTCTATGCCCGCGCACCTGGCTCCAGGCGTGGGCAAAATGCTCAGCAAATACAGCAAAACGGCATATTTCACTGCCCGAGCCAGCCCCCTAACCTTGTGTCCATCAGCTTCTCAACCCGGATGGAACACAACAAAAATGACTGAATACAACATCGCCCTGGTGGGCTTCGGTGGGGTCAATCGAGCCCTGGCGCAATTGATTGCCGAGCGCAATCAGGCATGGAAAAAACAACTGGGTTTCAGTTTGAAAATCGTCGGCATCAGCGATCTGTTCCTCGGTTCCATCGTTGCTCCCCAGGGGCTGGACGCCGGCCTGCTGAGCAAGCTGCCGGCAACCAAAGGCGCTTTGGCGCAACTGCCCGGTGGTCAGGTAGAGGCGCTCAACGAGCAGGTGATCAAGGACTCTGGCGCCGACATCATTGCCGAGGCCACCTTCACCAACCCGGTGGACGGCGAGCCGGCCACGACTTTCTGCCGCTGGGCCCTGGAGCAGGGCAAGCATGTGGTGACCACCAATAAGGGCCCGATTGCCCTGCACGGCGCTGAGCTCAAGGCTTTGGCCCAGCGTAATCAGGCGGCCTTCGAATACGAGGGCGCGGTGATGAGCGGCACTCCGGTGATCCGCCTGGCCCAGCAGTCCCTGGCCGGCAGCGAGCTGCTGGGTTTCGAGGGCATTCTCAACGGCACCTCGAATTTCGTCCTGACCCGCATGGAAGGCGGCCTGGGCTTTGCCGAGGCGGTGGCCGAGGCTCAGGCCCTGGGGTATGCCGAGGCTGATCCGACGGCGGATGTCGAAGGCTTCGATGTGCGCTTGAAGGTGGTGATCCTGGCCAATGAACTGCTCGGTGCACAGCTGAGCGTCAGCGACGTCAGTTGCCGGGGCATCTCCGGTCTGACGGCTGCGGACCTGGAGCAGGCCCGGGTCGAGGGTGCGCGCTGGAAGCTGATCGGTTCGGCCCAACGTCAAGCCGATGGTTCGCTGCAGGCCAGTGTCGAGCCGCGGCTGTTGCCGCTGGCCCATCCGCTGGCGGGTATTTCCGGGGCGATCAACGCGGTGTCGTTCAACACCGGGCTGCTGGGCGCGGTGACGGTGTCCGGGCCGGGCGCCGGGCGTATCGAGACCGCCTTTGCCTTGCTCTCGGACATCATCCACATCCACCAGTCGCGCTCGAGCCGCTAGGAGCCTGCCCATGAACCTGTCACGCCTGGCGCCGGTCGCCGATTCGATTGAAGTCTGCAGCCCCTTCGATGGCCGCGTCATTGGCACGGTGCCACGCCTTGAGGCCGGTGCCGTGCCGTACCTGTTGCAGCAGGCCCGCCAGGGCGTAAAGGACTGCGCTGCGCTGCCGCGTTATCAGCGGGCACGGATTCTGGAACGGGCGGCCTTGAACATTGAGCGCGACGCCGAGCATTTTGCTCGACTGATCGTCGACGAAGCGGGCAAGACCTTGAAGCAGGCGCATAAGGAGGTCAAACGCTGCATCAACACCCTCAAGCTGTCGGCGGAAGAAGCCAAGCGCAATGCGGGCGAGGTGCTGCCGTTCGATGCCTATGAAGGCTCGGAAAACCGCCAGGGCTGGTTCTCCCGCGAGCCTCTGGGGCTGATCCTGGCCATCACGCCCTACAACGATCCGCTGAATCTGGTGGCGCACAAGCTGGGCCCGGCCATCGCCGGGGGCAACGGGGTGATTCTCAAACCGTCGGAGCTGGCGCCGTTGTCGGCCATCAAGCTGGTGGAATACCTGCGTGATGCCGGGCTGCCGACGTCGGTGGTGACCCTGGCCACCGGTGGCGCGGAGTTGGGCAAGGCCCTGGTGGCGGCGCGTGAGGTGCGGATGATTTCCTTCACCGGCGGCTTTGTCACCGGTGAGCAGATCGCCCGCAGCGCCGGACTGAAGAAGCTGGCCATGGACCTGGGAGGCAACGCGCCGGTGATCGTGATGGCCGATTGTGATCTGCAGGCCACGGTGCAGAGTTGTGTGTCGGGGGCGTTCTGGGCGGCGGGGCAGAACTGCATCGGCACCCAGCGCCTGCTGGTCCAGGCCTCGATCTATGCGGCCTTTCGCGAGGCCTTTGTGTGCCTGGCCCGGGCTCAGGTCAGTGGTGATCCGCTGGCCGACAGCACGGATATCGGGCCGATGATCAGTCTGCAGGCGGCGCAGAATGCGCAGACAGTTGTGGATGAAGCCTTGCAGCAGGGCGCGCGCCTGCTCTGTGGGCATCGGCGCCAGGGTTCCTGCTACGCCGCCACGGTGCTGGAGAATGTCGACCACGGCAGTCGCCTGTGGCAGGACGAAGTGTTCGCGCCAGTGGTGGTGCTGCAGCCGTTCGACGATCTGGATCAGGCCATCGCCCTGGCCAACCAGCCTGAATACAGCCTGCACGCGGGGATCTTCACCAACGATCTGCGCACCGCCATGGACGCTGCGCGGCGGATCGAGGCGGGTGGGGTGATGATCAACGATTCGTCCGATTACCGTTTCGATGCCATGCCGTTTGGCGGCTTCAAATACGGCAGCCTGGGCCGTGAGGGAGTGCGGTTCGCCTATGAGGAAATGACCCAGCCCAAAGTGGTGTGTCTCAACCGCCTGGGCTGAGGCTGGTTGCAGCAACACGACAGGTCGTCGGGCACCGGGCAGGTTTGGTCACCTGCCCGGTGTTTTTTTGCCTGGGGGCCGTGCTGTCGAATCGACCCGCACAAAGGCAGTGGTAAAGTTCGCCCACTCAGGAAGAACGATGGGGCAAGCGCTCGGATGATCAAGGTGTTGTGGCAACAAGGGCGCGGCCTGTGGCTGGCGCTGTTTCTCGGTCTGCTGTTACCGACACTGGTGGTGGCCGAGCCGGCCCCGCCCGGGCTGCTGAAGATCTCCCTGGATCGCCGGGTCATCGATCTGAGCAACACGCTGGACGCTGCCGATCAGCAGCGTATGGAGAACAAACTGGCGGCACTGGAGCAGCGCCGTGGCGCGCAGATCGCGGTGATGCTGGTGCCCAACCTTGGCCAGCAAAGCATCGAAGCCTTGAGCAACCAGCTGTTTCGCTCGTGGAAACTGGGGCGCAAGGGGGTCGATGACGGCCTCCTGCTGCTGGTGGCGAAAAACGACCGCAAAGTGCGCATCGAGGTGGGCTACGGCCTGGAACCGGTGGTCACCGACTTGCTGGCCGGGCAGATCATCGCCCGGGACCTGACCCCGGCCTTTCGCCAGGGAGACTTTGCCGGTGGGATCGATCGTGCGCTGGACGATCTGATCATCCTGGTGGACGGCGGTGAGCTGCCGGAACCGGCGCCCTTGAGCGTACCGCTGGAAGCCTATGCCTTGCTGCTGGCGTTCATCAGCGGTTCGGTGGCGGGGGTGATGCTGGCCGCAGGCTGGAAGTGGCGTCGGGTCCTGGCCGCTCTGGTACTGCTGGTGGCGTTGCTGGTAGGGGCGGTGGGCGGTCGCGAGTGGCTGGTGCAGTTGTTCCTGGTGCCACTGTGCATGCTGGTGGGCGGCGCGACCTTCGCCGGTTTGTGGCAGGCGCGTCGGGTGTTTTACGGAGTGCTGGGGCTGTTGCTGTATATCGCGCTGTTGAGCCTGATCAGCCAGTATCTGGGCAGTGCGACCTTCCTTTACGGGCTGGCCTGGCCGGCCGCTGTGCTGCTGGTACTGGGGGGGCATTGGCTGCTCTACCGCATGATGCGCAACCGGTGGCGCAAGAGCCCCAAGGGCTTTGCGTGGCGACTGGGGGCGCTGCTGGTGCTGATTCTACTAATGGCCTGGGGTGTCGACGCCTGGAGCACGGTCCGGCAGTGGCTGACGGTGTTGCCGTTCGCCTACTTCCTCGGTTTTATGCTGTTTGCCAGTGGCAGCAGCTTTCACTGGTCCAGTGGCGCTGGTAGTAGCGGCAGCGGCGGTCGTTCGAGCTCGGGAGGCGGGTTCTCCGGAGGCGGCGGCTCCAGTGGCGGCGGGGGGGCGTCGGGCAGTTGGTGACGCGCCTGTTTCCCTTCCCATGCCGAACGGACCGGCCCAGGCGCTGCCGTGTCCGTCCGGGTTCTTGGATCAGACGACTTCGTCGATCAATGAGTTTTTTGGCGGCGTGACCGTAACCGGTGGCTGAGGCTGTTCCTTGGCCTTGTCGCGGAGTTTTTCCAGCGCCTCTTTCTGTTCCGCCGTCAGGGGCGGTGGGGTCAGCACCTTGCCCGAGTCAGGCAGCTTGATGCCGGGCTGGGAGCCGCCGGCGGTCAGTGGTGGGAGGGGACGGTTGCTTATTTCCATGTCACTGCTTCCTTGAGTGGGGGTGAATAAAGGATAACGACCGCTTTGTGGTGATCTTTAGAGCCAATGCTCTAGGCCGCCAGCTGAACCTTCTTTCGAGAGGAAGGGATTTGATGTTGATAATTATTCTTGTTTACAAATAAGATATGTTATTACGTTTTAAAATCACCCCAAGGAGCCTCTCCCATGAAAGTCCTGTCCTCCCTCAAAGAAGCCAAGAACCGTCACCGCGACTGCCAGATCGTCAAGCGTCGCGGCCGGATCTACGTGATCTGCAAATCCAATCCACGCTTCAAGGCGCGCCAGGGCGGGGCGAAAAACCGCAATAAGGGCTGAACCGCCGCTTGCTCCTGTCCAGGACAGGGCGCCCGATACGCTGCAACTACAGCCGGGCGCCTTGGCGGTTTATCTGCCCAGGCGGGCGATCAGCGGCTCAAGCATCGGGCGTTTGCTCTGCCACTCCGCCTTGGTGATGCCCAGCAGGACCACGTCCATGCGTTGGCCATCCTTGAGGATGTTCTGGCGCCGCAGCCCCTCCTGTTGGAAACCGAATTTCAGGTGCATGTTGATCACCGCCGGGTTGCTGGCCAGCACCTCGCAGTTGAGCTTTTCCAGACCGGCTTCAGTGAAGGCGTAGTCCAGCATCCAGAACTCGATCAGGCTGCCCAGGCCCTTGCCTTGCTGCTTGGCGTCCAGGTAGAACGCCCAGTCGGCGGTTTTCTGTCGGGCATTGATGGCATTCAGTGAAACGATGCCCAGGGCCTGGCCTTCGCCCACGACGACAAACACTGCCTGGGCCGGATTGCCCTGCAAGGAGCTCAGCCAGCGCTGGTGTTCCTGTTCACTGATTTCATGGGAGGTGTACATGTACTTGCGCACCTCCTCCTGGTTGCGCAGCGTGCGTACATGGGCCTGAGTGGCGGGATCGGCATCGACCAGGGGGATGAACTGCATCCTGATGTCCTTCTCGGATGGGTGAGCGGTGGTGGTGCATGATGGCATATCCACTGCCGTTGCATGGATTTGTCTCTTGGGACAAGAACCGGTAGAAAGAACCCTCGCATTCAGAAAACAGATACCTGCATGAGCGACATTGAGAAACCCAATAGCCGCCTGTTCGACCTCGACTTGCTGCGCGCCATTGTCACGGTGGCCGATTGCGGCAGCTTCACCACCGCGGCGAGTCGCCTGCATTCCACCCAGTCCACCATCAGCCAGAAGATACGCCGTCTGGAGGACATGGCCGGGCACCGGCTGCTGGAGCGCGGCAACCGCGACGTGCTACCCACCGATGCCGGCGAGACCTTGCTGGGC
The DNA here is from genome assembly GCF_058744285.1 of Pseudomonas sp. E1BtOHC1. Lineage (NCBI taxonomy): Bacteria > Pseudomonadati > Pseudomonadota > Gammaproteobacteria > Pseudomonadales > Pseudomonadaceae > Pseudomonas > Pseudomonas sp. E1BtOHC1. The sequence goes on along the minus strand of NZ_CP196023.1, from coordinate 5,272,840 downwards.
TATGCCCGGCGGCTGCTGGCGCTGAACGACGAGATGCTTGAGGCGCTGTCCGGGGCCACGGTGGCGCTGACGGTACGTATCGGTGTGCCGGACGACTTTGCCGCGGGGCGCACCACTGAGCAACTGGCGGCGTTCAACCGGCGCTACCCCCAGGTCAAGCTGGAAGTCACCAGCGGCATGAGCCGCGACCTGAGTGGCAGTTATGACCGTGGCGAACTGGACCTGGTGGTGCTCAAGCAATTGCGCAACAGTCGTGAGGCCGTGGCGTGCTGGCCCGAGAAGACCCGCTGGGTGGACAGTGCGAAAAACCCCTGCATCGACCTCGACCCGTTGCCCATCGTCACCTTCCCGCCTCGCGGGGTGTATCGCGATGAAATGATCAGTGCCCTGGAAACCATCGGCCGGCGCTGGCATATCAGTTTCACCAGCTCCAGCCTCAGTGGCTTGCAGTCGGCCATTGCCGACGGCATGGGCATCGGCTTGCTGCCGCTGCGGGCGGTGACCCCGGGGCATGAGGTGCTGCCCAAAAGCATCGGCCTGCCATCGGTGGATGTGTTCGAGGTGGCGCTGCTGCACCGCCCGGCGGCCGATCCCATGGTCAAGGAGCTGGCGCGGGTATTGTCACGGGTGCTGGCCCAGGACACCCGTGGCTGAATCCGCTTGGTATTCGATAAATGAATATGCCGTAGTTCAGTATTTAATTTGTGCATGAAAGCGGCGCTGGATATCGTGGTGGCCAGCAGCGATACCCGGCATTGCCTGGCGCGTCGCTCCGCAGATTTGTTCACCCCGGCGGCGTTGTAGCACGGGGCAGCAAAACAACAATGAGGAGAGTCTCCATGTCCAAAACCACTTATTACGCGCCCCACGGCGGGCACCCGGCGCAGACCGAGCTGCTCACCGACCGCGCCATGTTCACCGAAGCCTACGCGGTGATCCCCAAGGGTGTGATGCGTGACATCGTCACCAGCCACCTGCCGCACTGGGACAACATGCGCATGTGGGTCATTGCCCGTCCGCTGTCGGGTTTCGCCGAAACCTTTTCCCAGTACATCGTTGAAGTGGGCGCCAATGGCGGCAGCGACAAGCCCGAGCAGGACCCCAACGCCGAAGCGGTGCTGTTTGTCGTCGAGGGTGAAGTCAACCTGACGTTGCAAGGCCAGGTGCACGTCCTCAAGCCCGGCGGCTATGCCTTTATCCCTCCGGCCGCCGACTGGAAGCTGCGCAACACCAGCGGCACCGAAGCGCGTTTCCACTGGATCCGCAAGCACTACCAGAAAGTCGACGGCGTGCCTTATCCGGACGCGTTCGTCACCAACGAGCAGGACATCGAGCCGCGGGTGATGCCTGACACCGAAGGTCGCTGGAGCACCACCCGTTTCGTCGACATGAGCGACATGCGCCACGACATGCACGTCAACATCGTCAACTTCGAGCCGGGCGGCGTGATCCCCTTCGCCGAGACCCACGTCATGGAGCACGGCCTGTATGTTCTGGAAGGCAAGGCGGTGTATCGCCTGAACCAGGATTGGGTCGAGGTCGAGGCTGGCGATTTCATGTGGCTGCGCGCGTTCTGCCCGCAGGCCTGCTACTCCGGCGGCCCGGGTCGCTTCCGCTACCTGCTGTACAAGGATGTGAACCGCCAGATGCGCCTGACCCTGAACGCGCCGCATTGATTCGATGGCAGGGCAGGGGCGGTTCGACGCTCTGCACGGCCGAACGGCACGTCATGAAAACCGGCGATCATTCGCCGGTTTTTTGATTGCGCAGCGGGGTAGAGATGAAGGCGCCGGAGGGGGGAGCGATGTTCTTTCGCGCCGACGCTCGCTCCGGGATTGAGGGATATCTCGACGTATCAGGCGGACATCCGCCGAGTTGACTCGGACCAGTAGACGGTTATTGAGCGCTGTTCCAACGTATCAACTTGAAGCCAAGGCGCCCGAGGGCAGCCTTGGCTGTTGCTAGTGCCTTACGCGACCGGGTGAATGGTTTCACCGTGGTCTTTCACCGTACTGTTTTCGATTTCGATCTTGCTTGTGGCCTGCACATAGTAAGGCGCCTGGGTGCCGTTCCTTTTCAGGGACAGCACAAAGCCACGGTCGTCTGATCGGTCCCAGCTTTCCTGCTTGCCGCTATCGATTCCGAAGAATTTGGTGTCGCCGTCGCTACCCCATTTGTTGATCGAGGCTTCAATTTTTTTCGATGATTTGTTGGTAACGGTAATACCCATATCTATATTCCTTTTAGATTGAGGTTTATTTGATCTGGCTATTGACTGCTATCCAATGCTTGCAGTCGTTATGTTGTTCTATACAACTTAACTAGACCTGCCAGTCAATGAGGGTGAAGCGCACTGGAGTCTAGATACTATTTTGCTATCAGCAAGGCAGTGCTCAACAACATTCTTGAGTCTGTCCTTGATTTGACTACTTGCGTCCCGAGCCTTGAAGAGAGAAATGGCGCTATTCATCGCTGACTCGCCTTACTCAGATGGTTCGATCTATTCCGCGCTGGGCGGGCGGTGATGATCAAAAAGTCTTCATGCTCGCCCTGGCCTTCATCTGGGGCCGGAAGCTGTCCGATCGGGGCGCAGAGATGGGTGAGCCGTCGCGGTGTCGGATCAGATAGGTCTGTTTCTTCGGGCCGCTGTCGTCCACTTACTCGAACCAGTTGTCGATCGGGCCGATCACCCGGTGTGATCAGATCTGCGGGAAGAAGTCCCGTGGGCTTAGCGCCATGCTCCAGATAGGGCCAACCGATATGCTGCCCATAACTGGAAATCTCCAAGCGTGACATAGGCGTTAACTGGATAACCTGGCTGAACGTCTCGAAGGCTAACTCAATCGCCGGCATCACCTGTTGTCGCGTCACAATTTGCAGATTCGCCAAACGTAGCGCGACCTATGACTGAGGACCGAAGACCAGGATCAACTGGTATATTGGCTGCGTGTCTGACCCACTTGGATTGCTTTCTAAAACACGGAGCGTGCTATGAAATTCGCAATCAATCTGCCGTTGTTATTAGTTGGGTGCACATTGTTTGGTGTGGGTATGGCGGGTGGAGGTAATTGGTTTTTGTTACCTGCCTGCCTCTTCATAGTGCTGGCTCTGATACTCAGAACAAGGAACTGAATCGCTGTAGCTCGCACCTTCGACTGCCTGGTATGAAAGGCGAGCGCCCTGGGTAGAGCATCGACCAATAAACGCAGTGAAAAAATCCGATGATCCTGGACCTGGCCATCTGGTAGTAGTGGTACCGTCTGCGCTGCAAAACCTGGAGCCTGCTAGATGAATCGTCAAAGCCCACCTCAGCCTGTCGCAACGCCTCTAGCCGCGCCAAGTACTGAAAACCCTGGCGTCCACCCACCTATCTGGCATCGCGGCACGGACTTACTGACCATTGGAAGCACGGGGGCGGCCATTTTGGGTTTCTGCTTTGTGGTGCTTGGGTTGTTGCCGGGCTTAGTGCTGACGATACTGGTCCTTCTCGGGTTCGAAGCGATGTCAGATGAACCGAACAGCGATGGGTCTAGCCTCACAACGTGGTTGTTCATCCAGCTCCTGTGTGGTTCTGTTGTGCTCATGGGGCTGGTCTTCGCGTGGATCTTCTCTGCGCCTAGAGTGCTGGCCTTCACGTTCGACGAAAACCAGCAATTGCTGACCCTCACGGTCACCCGTCGCGGTCGTAAGCCCACCGAAGTGCAGGTGCCATTTAGCGACATTATTTGTATCTGCCCTTACGTGCTCGCCAGTTATGACCGTCATGGCCATTTTAGCGTCGTGTGTCAGGGACCGAGGGACAAGGAGTTTGTATATCGATTGGCTGAGGATACTTCTCTGGAAGAAATGGAGTTTCACGCTGCGTGGTTGCGAGGAATAATTGGCTTACGGATGCAGGAACTACTGAATCTGGACAAATGAAGGAAGCGTGTCCAGGTGTTTCTTCGCCTCGATCCTGTGGTCAGCACCCTCGATTACGTCATAACCCCGGCGGGTACTGCATGGGCCGAACTGCTGCACCATCTGTACGGCTGGCCTGGGCGTGGACCTTTCGATGGGTTATCGACAGGCGGGTGATGCAAGCTCCAGCTTTTGCTACAGAACCTAGAAGCTTAATGATTGGTCTCTGCCCCGTTCTTTAGCTGCATAGAGCGCTTTATCGGCTTGAGCCAGTAGCACGTTAGACGGATGCCGCAGACCAAATGTATGAACTGAAAAGCCGATGCTTATGGTTAAGTATCCCGTGCTGGAGGCGGAGTGCGGTATTTTTAGATCCCGAACTCGTTGGCATAGTGTTTGGGCATACAGAGAGGCTTGCTCTTTGGTCATGCCATTGGACAGGATTACAAACTCTTCGCCGCCATACCTGGCTGCAAAGTCGGAGCCACGCTGAAAGGATTTATTCAAACTGTCAGCGACGCGTATGAGCGCTTCATCACCCGCTTGATGCCCATAAATATCATTGAAAGATTTGAAGTGATCAATATCAATCATGGCAAGAGTCAATGAGTCGCCATTGCGGCAGGCAATTTTCCATTGGATTTCGAACTGCGTATCAAAAAAACGGCGATTGTATATCCCCGTGAGTCCGTCTTTTATGGACAGTTGCTCGAAGTGTATTTTCATTTCCTCGAGAGACTGATGTTCGTCGCGAAGTTGCTGCTGTATAAGCATTCTCGATGTTACATCTTTTTGGATGCCGATAAAGTTACTGACAGCCCCGTTTTCATCATGGATTGGCGATATGCTTAACTCATTCCAGAACATGCTTCCATCCTTGCGGTAGTTGCGCAAGGTTACGAGGCAGTACTCGCCTTTTTTTACCGCGTTGTGAATAAGCTCCAGTTCAGGTTGATCTCTGTCGTTTCTTTGTAGGTATCGACAGTTGATGTTGGTAATTTCTTCGAATGAATAGCCGGTCATCCGTTCAAAAGCAGGGTTTACAAATATCAACGGATTGTCATCAATGCAATTGTCGGAGATGGTGATCCCGTCTCGCGAATCCATAACCGCCTGTTTGAGTATTTCAAGCTTCATACATGATCCGTCAGTAGGAGCGAGGGATAAGGATTGTTTTCAAGTGTTGTAGTGTCGAGACGTGACAATGGTTTGAGTGTTCTATTTTTTTCATTGTAGTCGCTGAAAGACTCAATGCCTGTTTTTCTATGTCTTCTATAGTGATTACGATTGGGGGCAGTAAAAAGAGCTGCTGAAATGCCGACAGCTGCGCTGAGCTGCTTCAGAAGTGAAACAACATTGGGGGCTTGGCGCTATCTTTGCCAGCGACTTAACGCATCGCTTTTTTCTCGTGCGACCGCTTGACGGTCAGCAGGTGTTGACCATTTTTTAAATATTCATATTCGCTTTCCAGGGTAGAAAAGTACTCGCCTGAGATTGATGTCTGTACTTTTTTTTCAGAAGGCTAATGCTTGGGAGTTGATCTAAAAGCGTGCAAGTAATGCGTTTCAACCCACCATGCGTATCTAGCCAGGGTGATAAAGACTTGCCGCAAAGCGAGCGGAGGCGAAGCTGGTTATCGACGTGCAGTTATGAACAAGCGAGCTGTTCGAGTCGCACTCCACATCGGATAATTGAATTGAAAACAGTTCGCCATGGTCGCTAGCGCAATTGCCGTGGTGTTGCGTTCAGCATCTTTTTCATCAGTCGCCGCAGGGAGGTGGCGTCCCTGTATCCGACGTGTTCGGCAATGGTGTCGATTGAATATTTACTGTTTGCCAGCAGTTCTCGGGCTTTATTGGCCTGGACTCGCTGGATCAGCCGTAACGGGCTATAACCGGTTGCCTTGTGGACGTGTCGAGACAAGGTCCGTTCTGACAAACCAAAGCTGGAGGCGAGTGCACTGACACTGATAGTCGCTGGTAGCGAGTCTTCAATATGGGCCGTCAACTGTGCGATCAATTCGTTCCCCTGAGCCATCATTGCCGGAACCATGAAGGGCGATTGTAGTTGCCTGCCATCTATCAGTAGTGCCCTTGCAACGGCATCTGCCAAAGCCGGGGAGAAGCGGCTTCGCAGAAGATGCAACATCAGATCACTATGACCCAGCGCTGCGCCCGCGGTGATCAATGGCGGGTCGATGATGACCATGCGATCGGCATCGACCTGGCACTCAGGTGCCCACTGCCGGAGCAAGGGGGCCAGCCACCAGGAAGTGGTCACACAGTGCCCGGCGAGCAGGTTCGCAGCCTGCAGGACGAATACCCCGGAACAGGATGCGGCTACGTCGCCTCCTGATTGCACGTGGGTGAGTAATGCCGGAATCAACAGGGCAATATCCGCCTGTTTCAATCGGTGTTCGAGTGAAAGGGCATCGGCGACTCCGATGCCGGGGATAATCCAGCAAGAGCGGTCATCGAATCGAGTGGTCAAGGGCTGAACGGCAATTTGCATGCCGTGGCCGAGGGGCACGCAATCCGTGTCCACCCCGCAGATCTGCCAGCGTGGTACGGCAGTGCCTTGTCGCTGAGCGATTACGGCTGCTGTCGAAAGGATGTCCAGAGTCAGGGCGACACTGGAGGCGAAGGCGCCATTGGCGACCAAAATCGTGAAGTCGTTCATTGGCTGATTATGCATGAAAGATGTCAAATCGGTCTCTGGTTGCAGTGTTGCATGACTGGCTTAATGACGCCTCCATTTCATCGAGCGTTAACCGGTATGCCAAATATTTTGATCAAAGTGCCCCAAGGTTCTTTTACTCCCGAGCAACGGGCACGGCTTTGCGAAGAGGTTACGAAAGTGGCCGTGGCAGTCGAACAAATCGGCGATGATCCTCGTCAACAGGGACTGTGTTGGACGCTCATTGATGAAGTGCCTGCAGGCTCCTGGACATGCGGCGCGATGGATATCAGCGCTCGGGCCATTCCCTGCATCGTGCAGGTCAAGGTTCCTGTTGGCGTGTTGAATGAGGCCATGCGAAGCGACTATGTAAAGCGTTTGCATCAGGCAGTCAGCCAGGCGCAAGCAGCCGGCGATCAACGGATCGTCATGACTTCTATCATCCTTGATGAAGTCAAAGATGGTTTATGGGCTGCGAATGGAGAGACTTGGCACTTGGCTGATTTCATTCAAGCGGCTGGATACCGACATCTGCAAGGGCCGGCATAGTAGAAGTGCACTGCATTTGGCCTATCCCGTTGTCGTTCGTGCATGAAGGACGTGTTCAAGGTCGTTGCTTGATCTAACCCAGCAATCTCTCGACGAGGCTGCTCTGAACATCATTTGTGAACAAGTTTGTGGCTGAGATACTGACCCTCCAAGTTGCGCTTTATCACGCGCAGGCGCGCTTGGAGTGTCGTACCGACAATGAGGCTTTGCACGATCTCAGAATAGCCGTCAGGAAGATTAGAAGCCTGTTGAAGCCATTTCGTTTATTGAATGAGGTTGCAGCTTTAAACAGCGCGGCAGCAGAAGTCGGCAGAGAAACGACCCCGGCCCGGGATTTGGAAGTGATGATCCTGGAGCTTCAGGAGAAGGGGGGGCGGGCTGGCGCAAACCAGAGCGTCTCGATTGGATTCAAGCTACGAAAGCATTCTCAATGGGTAGTCCATCAAGAACCTGTTGGTTCGGCTGGATAAATGGCCATCAAGCTTTCGCGTGATTGAGGCCAATGGCGATCTGATTGAAGCCGACCTGCGGCCTCTGAAGCAGGTCTGGACGGCACTGCAAAAGGCTGAGGTCCAATTGGTCAATCAGACAAAGCGGTCCCAAAACAAGCGGGCAAAAAAAAGCTGCCTTAGGTGGCAGCAGGAAAAAAAGCACGCTTTGTATGCGCAGTATTGCAGCTGAATTATTACAAAATGAAGATGTGGTTGATTGGGCAGGAGGAGCTCAGTCCCAAGACAGTGCCTTCAATGCTCTGTTAATGCTCAATGCCTATCGACTCAAGAGCATCGATTGGCGTGAGCTGGTTTTCGTGGGGCTTTTCCAGGATGCCTGGCAGTTGAGGAACTGCTGGCATAGCGGACTGTCTCTGGGATGAATCCAAAGAGGCTTGAGTGAGGCGCGATTCGCACCGACGAACTGTAGCTTGGGGGGATTGTCAGGCGGAACGCCTTAGAAGGGGGGGAGTTGCGGAAACGCCATGTGTCGGTGCGTCAGGAATGCCAAACCCCAGACACAAAAAAGCCCTGAAAAATCAGGGCTTTCTCGTTGAGATTTGGCGGAGGCGTAGAGATTCGAACTCTAGGACCTGTTACAGTCGGCGGTTTTCAAGACCGATAGAGAGAGGCAGGCGGGCCGCGCCTTGCGTGCGTTTTCCGTTCCATTACTTTAATTTTTTGACACCTCTACAGGCCGCATTCTACAAGGGGCCTGCTTTAAGTTATGGAACGGATTTTCGGGCTATTTTGACGGCTTTGCGATGGCGCCGATGCGTCGATAGACGCGCTCTGTGATGTCGCCTTTGGTGTGGCCCAGCAGCAGGCTCGCTTCGCCTACGTCCGCAATTTCAGAGGCCGCTTTTGGCCGGATATCCCTGAACTGAAAGCCAGCAATCTTGGCGGCCAGCAGTTCGTCACCAATCTCCAGCGCCGCCGATTTTGCGTTTTCCCGTGCGGCGTCCCAGCGCTTCCTCAGCATCGTCGCAGTCATCCGCTTTCCATGCCGGCTGACGATCAAATAGCTCGACACATGCTGGGAGTTTCGCGCACTGATTTCCGCGATCAGCCGACCAAGGCTGTTTGTCTCCCCTCCAGCAGTCAGCAAGATGCGCAGCTTCTTCTGCGTCTTGTTCTGTTGCACCACCAGATATCCGCCGTCGATATCGTCCTTGCGCATGACCAGTACATCTGCCGGCCTCTGCCCGGTCAGATACGCCAGGTCCATCGCGTCCTTCAGCTCTTGAGCTGCCTTCTTGTAGACCGCATCCCACACCACATCATTTGCGTAGTAGTCCCTCGGTGTTTCCTTGTTCTTCCGCACACCCTGGCAAGGGTTCTCTTTCGTCGTCAGCCCCCACTCGCGCGCGATGTTGAAGATGTGGGAGAGGGTGGCAATCTCACGGTTAGCCCGAACCTTAGCCGATCGGGCGTCCCGGTAACCGGCAATCGACGCTGGGGTGATCGCGTCAATTGGCGCGCTATCGAACACTGTCCGGAGTTGCTTGATCTCCGCCAGGTTATCCTTCTGCGTGCGCGGTGCTTTCTTGGGGATCACCTCGCGGATGTATCTATCGAAGATGCCTTTCATGGTGCGCAGGTCCAGCGGCTTTTCCTTCGCCTCGAGTTCAGCCCATTTCATCCTGGCTTGGTCTAGATCCTTGCCTAGCGGGATATCCTTTCCGAGAAGGTCGCGGTAGTAGTAAGCCGTCCATACGCTGCCGTTCTTGCGTGTCCGGGAGCGCTTGTACATGCGAGGCGGCAGGTGATGGTGCTCAGTCTTGCGGGGGCGCATATCAGTTCACTCGCGAAAAGTCTGGCGTCCATGCCGGCGCTGCCGGCGGCGGGTTAGGGTCAAGGATTGTCGGAACCAAAGCGCCCAGCTTCATGCGGGCGTACTGGCGACCCACTAGCGGCCGGCCGCCTCGGCTCTCGACATACAGCCACTTTCGATCGTCCAGCCAGCGTCTCTGGTGGAATCGACCCTTGTAGCCGGTGATGTCGGCTAGCTCTTCTTCCGAAAGGATCTCGGTTTCCATGGGGTTCTCCACGCCGCGCGTGGCGGCAGAAGGTGGTGATGGGTTATGCGCCGGCCTTGGCCAGGACTATGTCGGCGATCGCCATTGCAGCTTGGGCATCGTCCACGTAGGCGGGATCGAACCCGCCAGCGAGATGGATGGTTGCTTGGCAGGCGCGCAGGTTCTCGCGGTTGAGTTTCAGCGCGGCGACCAGCTCTTCGTGCAGTCCGCGCTCCTCGCGACCAATCTCCCAGAATTTCTGGGCCCAGTGCCCAGGCGGTGGCGGGTTCCGGTTCTGGGCGCCGAATGCCAGGGCTCCGACGATTGAGTCGCACAGATCGCGCTTATAGGCGTTGTCGCCGTCGATGCTCAGGCCGTTACGGCGCAGCGCGTCCAGAGCGTTGTTCAAATTGGACTCGGGCGAAGGCAGCACCAGGTCAAAATCTTTCTTGCCAGGACGGCAAGCCACGACCAGCAGTTCGCAGTCGAGCGGCAGGTGCTGCGCCATCTCCGAGATCAATTCGATAGCGGCCTCGCGGAATGCGTTCTTTTCTTGGGACATAGGAAATCCTCGCCCGCAGAGGTGCAGGCTTTCCGATTGTTGAGTGGGGTATTTAGAGTTGTTGCAGGATTCGCTGGCCGATCCAGCGGACGACGGTGACGGCCTTGCTGTTGCCGATCGCCTTGTATCGTGGCCCGTCGGGGCATTCCTCGGCAGGTTTGCCGCGCCAGGGGATCAGCGTGTAGTCGTCTGGCATGCCCTGGAGGCGTTCACACTCGACGGGAGTGAGGCGGCGCACGGCTGAGCCAGCCTGAACCGCTTGGACCTCGGCGCGGGCTTCAAGCGTGTAGGCGTGATCGGCCTGAACGCCAACACCGTCAGGCCCGCTGTCCGGATTCGTACGCAGCGCGCCGGCCTGGATCGTATGTGTTACGACGTTCGGCCCCATGGCAGAGTTGGTGTTGTCCAACTGCTTGCCGTAGTTGCTGGTAACCGTTTGCGCTACCTCGCGGCAATACAGATAGTTTTGCTGCTGGACTCCTGCTTCTGCAGCAAGAGCTCCAACCACCTGGCCATCCCCGCCGATATAACGAACCTCGCTCCTGCTGTTTTGGGTAAAGGCCATCAGTAAGGCATTTTCCTGACCGCTGTTCCGACCAAGCGTGTGCGCCTGATCAATACTGACACAAGGGTCTTGTGTGCCGTGTACAACCAGGTGGCTATGACCGTGATTCGCGTCCTGGCCTGAGCAGCCCTGTAAGCGTCCAAAGCTGGCGTCTAGAGTTGCGGCAACACACGGCACATCGTCGTAGCTGTAACCGCCATTCTTGCGGGCGCCGCCGGCCAACGTCGGTGCGACAAAGAAGGTTTCACTTTCGATATCGAGCCGGCTGTCCTTGGCGGTGAGCGTTGCAGCGCGCTCAATTGAGCCGCTCAGGCTGTGGCCGCCAAACGCTGGTATCCCGCCGAACATCCCGACCGCCGGCCCTTCGTCCCCCTCGCAGTTGGGGCAGCCAAACACACCTAGGGATTCGGCGAAGACGTATCCGCATCCACACTGGAGTGCAGGGCCGAAAGGAGCTGTTCCGGTAACGTCTTGCCCCTCGCCTCGGCGCGGCGCAGTATCCCGGCGCACGCCTTCGCGCTCAAAAAGTACCTCGGTGGGATCGAACCCGTCTCGAGCACTTGCGACAACGAACACACGACGGCGTCGTTGGGCCAGGCCGAAATATTGGGCGTCCAGGACCCGCCACGCGATTGTTCTCTTGGGTCCATACACACAACCAGCGTCCTGCCATTTCTTCCCTGGAGGCTGCAGCTCGCAGTCTTCCCCAGCAAGCGCGCCAAGAAAGCATCCGAAGGCGTTCCCTTTGTCACTGAGGACGCCGGGGACGTTCTCCCAGACGACGATTGAGGCGGCCTTTCGCTGGCCGGCGCGAACATAGTCAACTGCATCTGCAAGCTCCACGTATTTGATGGTGAGGGCGCCCCGGGGATCGGTGAGGCCTTCGCGCATGCCGGCGACCGAGAAGGCCTGGCATGGGGTGCCACCGACCAGCACGTCCGGCGCGGCGATCTTGCCGGCCAGCACCTGGGCGCCGATTTTGGTCATGTCGCCAAGGTTCGGCGTAGTGGGGTAGTGATGAGCCAGCACCGCGCTGGGGAACGGCTCAATCTCGGCAAGCCAGGTGGCGCGCATGCCCAGCGGGTGCCAGGCCATGGTTGCGGCTTCGATGCCTGAGCAAACCGAGCCATAGGTAATGGGCATAGGTGATCCTCGCCGGATGGCGTGATGGGTGGTTTAGGATTTGTCTCATCGCCGCCGGCGTTGCGCCGTGGCACTGTGCGGGTGTTCGCCCGGCCTATGTCCTGGCACCATCTGCTGACCGTTGTAGGGCCGGGTGGGCTAGGGCCTTGGTCTGGTGTCGAGTTCGTGAGCCATGGGAATGGCTCGCTAGCCGCTCACGGGCAGGCATGAGGAAAGCGTGCTGCCGATTTGTGCTGCTACGACGGTGACTGCCTGGCGTAGCGCGCCACCTCGATCCGCGTCATCGGTCCAACCGATGTTCTCTCCGAAGCCGCGCCGCTCGACCATCACGTACTGCAGGTTGGAGAACCAGAGGATGCTGAGCTGGAGGTCTACCACTAGGCGCAGGGCCTGGACGTCATCACTGAGCGGCTGCCATTGCTCCCGGCCGGATTCTGGATCGTCGTAGTAGAAGGCATCGCTTCCGTGCCGATACTCCAGTTCGAAGCCCATGGCCTTGGCGGACAGCTGTAACAACTCATGGTCAGTCATGGCCTTGGCCCTGTGTAGATGTTCCATGCGAGGTAGAGCAGGGCGGGGAGGATCATGGCTGCACCCTGCGAAATTCGACTACCCAGACCCAGGGGTTGGCGTCCCAGTCGCCGCCGGTGGATTGCCAGAGGTCCTTGAACGCGCCCACAGCCTCATGTCCGCGCCCGAGCGCCTTGTCCTCTATTCGCCATGCCCCTTCGGCTATGCACTGGCTTGGCGTGATCTCCTGAAGCCGCTCGACGCGCACGTCAGTGATCTCCAGCAGGATGCGGCTGTAACGCCGGTGCAGGTGGATGCTTGGCACGGATCGCTCGGGGAGCAGACCGTCATAGCTTGGACCTTTCTGAGCATCCTCATCATCGAACAGCGAGCACAGATAAACCGTTTCCCCATGCTTTCCGCCGGCGGCGAAGTAGTGACCGTATTCGCAGTCATAGCCGAGGCTCTCGCGTACCCACAGCCGGTCGCCGGGCCGGCCGTAGGGGCAATCGGCAATGATCTGAGCTTTGGCATTTGGGTACAGCCAGTGGCCGCCGCGCTTGTTTTTGAACGTCAGCATTGGACCGATCATGTCGACCTCGCGAACTTCAGGCTGCGGCTTCACAGCGCGCCGCGTGACTGTCTTCCGTCCTTCCAGGATGGCGCGCACCATGGGCCCCGAGAACAGGATCGGGCGTTCTTTTATTTCAGGCATGACTTGTCCTTGCCGCTGCTGCGGCTGGCTTGAAAGTGGGGAAGGGGTGAGTTTTTTACTGGTGGAGTACAAATGTACTCCTGTCGAGATTCAGCTACGCACGATACTCGATAGGATCTGTGCTGACTGAAGGGCAGCTACTCGCCGCTCCAGGTGTTGGGTTTCTGTGGGCATGGGGAGTCCTTACCGGGGTGTGCCCGGCGGTTGAGGTTGGTTTGGATCGGCTAAAGTGGAGCGATCTGTCAGACAGTACGTCGAGGGAAATATGGGATTTGAAGCAACGCAAAAGGGAAACCCGCATATGTTGACGATAAAGCAACACGTCTTTCCAAAGAAAAGCATCGACAGATTTTCAGATGGGGAAGGTGTTGTTCAGCTGGTTAGAAAGAATTGTGCGAAGGTAATCAAGGTGAACTCTTCGAACTACTTGTTCTGTGCTAAACGCGTTTGGGATCAAAGTACAGAAGCCGGTATAGGAAAAAACATCGAAGATCGGTTTCAGGATCTGGCGGAGTCCATCCTGACAGACTCTTCCAAAGTCATCGGGCATTTTGAAAAAATAGTAGTCGAAGACTTTTTTTCGTTGTGGAGAACCAGGCAAAAATTTAGGGTAGAGGGTCTTGAAGACTTAAGATTAGAAGGTATTGAGGGGGATTCGTTGACAAAAGATCAGCAGGAGATTCTTGAGAGGAAGCACGTAAGTTTTTTTAGAGACGGAGTAATGCCTGGACGTTTCGCTGCACAGATACATGTCATCGGATATATGAATACTTTCCGCGAAAACAATCGGGACATGCAGTGGGGAGTAGTTCGTGCGGGCGAGGGGGAGTTCATCGTTCCTGATTGTTTTCAAGATATGATGATTGTTCCCGTTTCCCCCAAGTTAATGATTATGGCTGACCAGCCAAATTCAATACTCACCCGCAGTGAGGTTGCAGTTACTAATCAAATCGCTATTGCACGATCTACTGATTATTACTTTGCGAGACGCCTGTCATCGTGTCCCGTCTATCGGGATAGTCCACCGCGACTCCAGAGACTGTTTTCGAAATAGATGTAACGGCTCCTTGTTGGTTGGTTATGGATCATGGAGTTACCTGCTGTGAAACGCTCAGGCCTACAGCCACGGGTTGAACCCAGACAGGCATGCTGTTGAGCATGAACGTCTCGCCGGCCTCGGCCAGGAGTAGGGTGGTGCCCATGACCTGGGCGATAGCTTCCGCCGCTGCTGGTGGAACTGCGTTGCCGATCCGTTCCCGCCAGGCCTGGTCGCTCAGGCCGTCCAGCTCAAGTCATTCCTCTGGCTCGACCCGGCTCTGCAGGGCGGCCAGTTCCAGGGTGGCAAATCGCTCGCAACAGGAGGCCGTAGCACTTAAAATCTCGGAAAATTCGAGGGAACGATTGATGAAGTTAAAAGCTGAAGTTGTCGGTGGCGTGGTTACAGTTGCGTATCTTTTTGGTGTTGCAGTTCTTGTCTATGTAAAACGCGCTAGTCTTCCTGGGCTTGAGCTAAATGCCATAGGTGATTTTTTGGCGGGGGTATTCGGCCCTATCGCTTTCTTGTGGTTAGTACTTGGTTACATGCAGCAAGGGCGAGAGTTGAAGCTGAGTTCTAATGCATTGCGGGAACAAGCCAGCGAGTTGAGAGTTTCAGTGGCTCAGCAAGCAGAGCTATTAAAGGCAACAAATAAATCATTAGAGAACTATGAGAAGTCGCTAGAACCATTGTTGCAGTTGGTGTTCTCAAGTGCCTTTGGGGTTTCGCTTGGTGGAGTGCCCAAGGAACGCATTGTTCTTGGTTTGATTAATTTAGGTGATTATTGCGAGCACTTAGTTGTGCGAGTAACTTTGAATGGTAACCAGGTTGGTGTTTCTGGATGCCAGTCACTTAATAGTGGCGAGCGAGAGGAGTTGGTTTTTGATGGCGTTTTTTCAGAGGCGCTCTACTATGACTTAACGGTTTCATACTCTAAGTCTAACGGTGTTTCCGGTGAGCAAGGCTTCGAAGTTTGTAAGGTTTCTAAGGGGGGATTCACTAGAGTCTTAATCGAAAAAAATAAGCCAGAGCCCACCATGGCTTGAACGACTGTATTAAAAGACACCATGGTGTCTCATTTCGCAGGGAACGGTACTACCTTAGTGATATTTCTTACTTATGTGCCTGTATTGTGAAGTACAGGTGGGCGCAGGCCTCGGCGTCAGCGCGGGCACGGTGGCCGCCGATCAGTTCTTCACCCGTGAAGTGCAATAGGGCCTCGGCAACGGATGGCTGCTTGAACTGGCGGCCCCGGCCGGCGGCGATCATCTTTTCAGTGGGCGGGCACTTCACGAGGTTGGAGCTGTTAGGCAACATAGATGACTGCTTGCATAGTTTTCCTCCGGGCAGCCGATGGCCGTGGCCTGGCTGGCGTGATCGATGGGGTAGAGTGGAGTGTTAGCGGGTAGCGCTGGAGTGTCAGGCGGCTTTACGGACAGGTATTGCGCGGAGGTGCTCTTTCTCGTCGGCATCGCCCAGGTATGGCTTGAGCTCGGCGCGGGTGTACTTGCCGGCCTGGTTCGTGTCGTTGGTGTACCCGCTGTAACCGGGCCCGAAGTAGGCGCCGCCGTGTCGATCAGTCCAGATCATGAAGAGCGATTCATTGGGCGGGAACAGGATGTTCTTCAGCACTTCGGCGCGCTTGAAGTCCAGCTTCTTCGCGGCCTGAGACATCAGCGACTCCAGCCTGCTGCGGCGCCGAGCCTGATTTGCTTTAACCCAGGGATGCTCAGGTGGAGTTGTGTAGAGCTCGAAGCAACACTCATTTGTGTAGCTGAATGGCCCGGTGACCACCCACCACATGTTGTTGATGTTGTAGAGCGCTGTGCCCCGCTGCCAGCGGCCTTCGTAGTCGGTAAACCAGACTGTCTGTCCATGCTCCAGCATCTTGCCGTCCGCTGACTTCACGTTGCTGACCATCCATGAACCGGACTTGTATTTTTCCCAATCCACGCCCTTGAAGTGCGGGCTGCCCTCGTAGTGGAGCTGGATGCGCTGCATGGCAGTGAGGTGACCTGGTCCAACCTTGCGCTCATGCTTGCGCATCCATTCCACGTCGAAGTGATAGCCGCTGAAGATGTTGCAGAGGTAGGTGCAGATCCGCCGACGCGTGCGCTCCATCTCCAGGCGCATGAGGTACGGCATGTGTTTTTCCTTTTCGCCCTGGTAGCGACCATCGTGGTCAGGGCGATCAGGCGCGTTTACGTTCTGGAACATCTGGAAGGTGATCGTAGCCCCGCAAAGCTCCAGATCGGCTTTCAGGTCGCCCTTGCTACACACGCGCTTGTTACGACGGAAGTTCTCCGCAATGCCGTACTGGTCGCGCTTGTCGCGCTCGCGCAGCTCTGGCATCGCGCAGGTCCAGCCCAGGCGGTTGAGCGTCTGCACGATGCGCTTCAACACCTGGTTGCGGTACTCACGCTCCCAGGCTTTCTCTTGCTCCCAAGACTGGCGCCCAGGGTGAGGTTCGCGGATAACGATATCGGCGTCGCCGAAAATGATGCTGGCGCTTCGTTCGATCTGCGGCATTTGTCTTCCTCCATGCATGCGCCGCCCTCCGTGGCCGGATTTGGTGGCGTGAAGTTGGTTTGTGGTCTATCTCTTGATGGCCCGGCATGGAGCCGGATAAAGGAGAGAGTCATGGGTAATCAGGCACAAATAGACGCACTGGAACACCTGCTGATTGCTGTTCTGAGCAGTACGCCCGGGGCACCAAAAAAACACCTGGTCGAAACGGCACAGGGATCTCTGCTGGGAAGTGATGGCCCTGGAGGCCCTGAGCAGAAGTCGGCAGCAGTCGACTATCTCAACTACATAGCATCCCGCATCCGTTAATCGGGCCTTTCGATTTCGTCATCAGGCTCAGGCGGATCGTCGGTGAGCGACTTTATTCCGGCTGCCCTGATGAGTCGCGACACCTTTTCGCTAACAAAAATAGGTGTCGTGACACAGCGCAGCATCGCGGCCTGGGTCTCAAAGTCTGCGCCGATGAGGTTGATCAGCAGTCGCTGGTGAATGTCCTGCTGATTGTTGATGCCGTGGGCCTTCATGACCTTCTTGAGGTCACGCTTGAACACCCCGGCCACCTCAATCGTGAACTTCTCGATTCCAAAGGCAGTGTTCCTGGCCGCTTCCTTCTCGCGCTTCCTGCGCTGCTTGATGGCTTCAGCCGTTGGTTGTTGTTCTTCCTCGGCCATGGCCGCCTTCTCCAACTTCATGTGTTGGTAAATCCAGCCAGGTCTGCCGGCGCCGGCCGGCTGTTCTGGTGCTGATTCGTCTCAAAGTGTGCCATCGATGGGTATGTTGTTCTCGGCGGCGATCATGAGGACGCGCTGAACGCGCATCGCCAATGAAGTGCCGATCTGCATTGGTCCAGCTATCTGGTAGGCGTTCATGGCTATCTCCATGCATGCTCCGCCCTCAGTGGTCGGATTTGGTGGCGTGAGTTTGGTTTGTGGTCTATTTCTTGACGGGCCGGCATGGGGCCGGTAGGAGAGGTTATGTTCGACTTGGAAAAAGCGCTTGCTGAGCTTTCTCGACTCAACTCCTATCTGGTTGATATCAGAAGAGAGGTTAATCTTTATGAGCAGCTCTATTGTGTACCAGGTTCACTATCGGTTTTAAATGGGAATTTGACGTCAGTGTTTTCGATAGTTCAGCGGTCAATGTTTATCAGTATCTTGACCCGTGTATCTGCTGTTTTCGATGCGAAGAGCTTCGGAAGTGATCCTAATTTGTCTCTTGCATTCGTGGAGGATAAATACCACGGGCTACTAAGCACAAGGACCTTGGGGCAGTTTCAAAATTTAAATGATGAATTCAATAGATTAAATATAAAGAAATTCAGAAATAAATTAATCGCTCATAACGATTTGTCAGCTGTTTTCGGTGCATCCCCCGTTTCTCATTCAATTAAGGACGGCGATATCGATCGGCTTTTGGTAGAGGCGCGCGAGTTTTGTATCTCTCTGTGCCATGACCTTCCAGGTGGTATCCAGGCTGTATTGCAAGTGATCCCATGGAAGCTACGCTCGGGTGACGATGGGTTAGAGCTTGTGCGTCGAGTTGCATTAGGCGCTTGCATAAAATCCTAAGTGTCGCCCTTCGAGACCGGATGTGGCAGTGGTTGTGATATTTGAGGTATGGCAGAGTGATTGCTGAATTTTTGTACATTGCGCAAGGAGCACTGCCAATGCGGTGTTTGCTGGTTCCAATGACCGCCCTGGTTATCGCCGGCTGCTCAGGCCCTGGCGTCGTCCCGATGGGCCAAGACACCTACATGATCGCGAAGGATGGCAGCTTTACCACCTTTGGGGGAGGCGCCGTAAAGGCGGAGCTCTATCAGGAGGCTAACGCTTTCTGCGAACGTAAAGGCAAGCAGCTCATGCCTGTCAAAGAGGCGTCCCGGGATTCTGGATATGGCCGCTATGCCAATGCCGAACTTCAGTTCCGGTGCCTTGATTCAAACGATCCAGAGCTGCGTCGGCCCACGATGGAAGCAGAGCCTACGATGAAGGTTAGAGTCGAATAGCTCCTCCGTGACCGGTGGTGGCAATTTGGTTTGGGTTGGGGTATTACGGGTGATCGGCATGGGGTTGGAATGGAGTAAAAAATGGAAGAAATCAAAATGGGTGAAGATCGTCCTCGCAACGTTTTCTACAAGGATGGTGATTATCAGGTTTCCTTGGTTTTCTCTTGGGCAGAACCCGGCGTAGTCCCATCTGGCGTAAAGGTTCACGTAGCCGAAAGCGCAAAGCCTGACAATTTCAGCCAGTCAAGTCAGCCGCTTCCAAAGAACTGGGAAGACGTCGAAGGAGCGGAAGAGGAAGGTCGTAAGTTTGCAAGCGGACTCATTGCCACCTGGCACCAAAACCGTCGCTAGCAGCTATAGAGTAGGGGCTAGCATCTCATCACCGGGGGCCTGCTGAATCATCAGCATGCTCTTGCGGCGAGATGGGACTATCTCTCTTCAGCATCGAGTCGAGATGCTTTGCGCTGGCCTACGGCCTGGATCATCCGCGCCACGTTTTCACTAACCGTTATTTTGTGGCGCGGACTTTCCATTGCCTGGTAGGAAAGAGTTGGGCCCAGGGCGTGAGCGTTGAGGATCAGGTTCTGGATCGCCTCGCTGATCTCTTCGATATCGTTCCAGGCCATCAACTCTTCAAGCTTCTGGCGGGTGCCCAGTCGCAGCCTGTGCCGCAACTCCTTCTCGTCGAACTCGATCCGCTTCGCGGCGGTTTTCGCCGATCGCTCTTTTCCAGTCTTGGCCATGACCTACCTCTTCGATGCCGCTGGCCGGTATCGTCGACCAGGTTTGACGTTTGCGCTGTTGCGGGCGGTTGCTGAAGCGCCTCAAGCTCGCTTCTCCCAGCGCTTCGGGAAGTTGAAGTCGTAGTCGAGCACCAGGCGGTTCAGCAGGGTGTCAGAGATCCCGACCTTCCTGCGCGCAGCGATTCGTGAAACTCCAGCGTCCCGCAGGGCCGACAGGCGCTCGATGAGCTTCAAATCCCGCTCCCTATCTACGATCTTGCTCTTGAACGTGAATCCGCCTTCGTGGGCAGCCCGGCGCATGGCCGATTCTGACTTTCCAGTGGCGGCCATGGCCTGGTCGATGGTCATGGTCTTGGCGAGCTCTCGGATCGTGTCGACGTAGGCCTTGCGTTGGGCGAACTGGCCTTCGTA
The DNA here is from genome assembly GCF_058744285.1 of Pseudomonas sp. E1BtOHC1. Taxonomy (NCBI): domain Bacteria; kingdom Pseudomonadati; phylum Pseudomonadota; class Gammaproteobacteria; order Pseudomonadales; family Pseudomonadaceae; genus Pseudomonas; species Pseudomonas sp. E1BtOHC1. The sequence continues at coordinate 5,252,990 of NZ_CP196023.1, read as the reverse complement.
GGTTCGCTTGAGCTGCGGGCGGGTGGCGCGTTTGCCATGCTGGCCACCCAGGTCCTTGCGTGGCCGGCGAGGCTGGAACCTGAAAGACTCCAGCACCTGGACCTTGTTGCCGGACATGAAGAAGGCAGCCTTAGCTGCCTCCAGTTCTGCCTGGCGCTCGGAGCAGACCAGGATGAAGTTGTTGCTCATGGTTACCTCACTTGATGCGAATCGAGCTCTCGCCGCGCTCCAGGTGGGCCCAGCTTGGTTCTTCCAGAAGTTCGGCTTCCGCGTCATCGCCGGCGGCCATTCGCTTGCGCACAGCCTCGTTGTGATCGCGGATTTCCTTGAGCCGGACGGCGATGGTTTTCTTGTCCGGGGTGATCACACTCTTTAGCGACACGAACTCGTCAGGCACGGCCTTTTCGTCATCGACGATCACCTTCTCTGGCGAAAGGGCGAGGGTGATAGTGAACAGCGGTCGCTTGATCGACTTGATGTCTGCGGCTTCCATGTTGCGACGCAGGTAGTCGCTGATCTGGCCGACGGTGTTCTTCTTGATGCGCTTGAGCTCGTTGAGGCGGTCGACTTCCTTGTCGATGGCATCGATGTCGCCCTCGATGTTCCGGCGCAGCATGACGATGCTGTCGGCCTTCACTTCGAACTCGCCCTTGATGCCGTCCATGGTGTCTTGGATGGCCTGGCGCAGCCCTTCGTCGTCGGTATCTGCGAGGGCAGCGAGTTCGGCCATCTGGCCAGTCAGTGCGTAGAGTTCGGTCATGCTGCACCTTCCATAGAGTCTTCAAGGTCCGCTTTGCGGGCTTCCTTGGCGCGGGTGAATTTGAGTTTTTGGGCTTCGCGCTCTGGGCTTTCCTTGCGCAGCTCCAGCTTGCGCATGGCCGACTTGTAGAGCTGCTCCAGCTCGTTGAGCGACTGCGCGGTACCGATCAGGTGGAGGGTTTTGGCTAGCCATTCGCGGTACTCAGCGGCGAGGCGCTCCTTCGCTTCGATCTTGTCCTCGGCTCGCTCGATCTCGGCTTCACCCAGGCGCTCGTTGACGTAGTGAATGTCGTCGTACAGGCCCAGGCGAACGTCGGCGGAGAAGCCAAGCTGGCTTAGGCATTTGCCGATCGCGTCGGTGAGGGACTTTTTCGGCGCGTCAAAGTCGGTGCTGATGCTGCCGAATTTGTTTTGAGTGATGAAGGGCGTGTGCCCGTAGTGCGTGATCGTCTTGCGTTCACCGTCGCCACCCAGGTACCACAGAGCGACCTTCAGGGTGTGCACCTGGGCATGAGCCAGCACAACGCCTTCCTTGTTCAGCAACGGGCCGCCGATGTCGAAGCGCTCCTCGATCACGTCATAACCCCAGCCGGTACCGCAGGGGCCGAACTGTTCCGTGGCGCGCTTGGCCAGGTACTGGGCATTCACCGCGGTACCTGTGAAGCCACCGAGGCCGGTGTACTCCTTGGTGAACTTGGGGTCGGTCTTTTCGACCTCTTCCCATAGGGCGAGGTTAGGTACAGGCATGACTATCTCCCGCCGCGGAGGTGCGCAGCTTTGAAAGATGTGGGTTATTGGGTGAGATGATCGGCGAGAGCGCTGATCAGCATTGCGGCGGTGCAGAGGGCGAGGGCAGGGAAGGAGCTACGCCAGTAGAGAAGGGCGATCACGACTCGACCAGCGAGAGAAGCCGCTCGCCCAGGGTGATCTTGGCGTTGGCCTGCTCCTTCTTGATGCCGGTGGCCTGGGCAACCTCGGAAAGGGATAGGCCCTCGCGTCGGAGTTTCGCGCAGCGGATCGCCAGCTGCTGACCACGCTTGTGTGCGCCGGCGCCGCTCATTGCCGCTGCTCCAACTGAGCCACGCGATAGCGCAGAACCTGCAGGACCCGGCCGCGGTAGCCTGGCTCCGCGTACTGCTCAACTGGCGGCCCGAAGAAGCCCCGGCGCTCGGCCAGGCTGTATGCATCACGCAGGTTATGGGCGGTGATATCTTCCAGCTGCTCGTCGACCAGAGATTTGACTGGGGAAGTGGTCATTCTGCCTCCTTGCGCCGGTGACAGGCTTCCATCAGGCGCTTGCAGTAGTGGGTGAATTCGTCAGTGGTGATTGCCCCGTCAGTGAACAGGCGGGTGATCAGGCCCTGCACCAGGACATCGATATCGGACTGGCTGTTGGGATCGGCAACGCCTTCTAGGGCTTGGTCGATGAGAATGTGAGGGCTCAAAAACCGCACTCCTGCTCGACGCGATCGCTTTCGCGCTTGGCGTCTCGGTATTCGTTGGCGTGCACTGCGACCAGGTCGCTGGCGAGAGACCGAACGATCTGCGGATCACCGCCGACGGCTTCGATGGCCCAGGTGTGCAAAATCCCGCCGTCTTGGCGCCTGATCAGTTCAATCAGGATCTTCTCGATGTAGCGATTAGGATCTGGGGTTGCGGCCATGTGATCCGCAAGCGCTTCTGGCAGGTGGTCGGAGTTGACCAGGACCTTGCTTCGGCCAACCGGGTTCGGCGCTTCGATGTGGTGCCGAGAGAGCAGATCGTCGACCGACTCAGCCAACCATTCCTGGCCAGCCTCTGTGTTGAGAAAGTCGTCTTCCGGGATGGGCTTGCGTAGCGCTGACATGATTGCCTCCAGGTTGGCGAGCTAAGCGGTAATCGTGGTGATTTCGGCTTCGTTGTCTGAAAGGAGCTTGGCGAACGTCTCTTGCATGCGCGGGCATGCCTGAAACTTCTGGCAGGCAATGCCTTCGCAGGATGGGCCGCGACTCATGCCGTTCACGTTCTTCTCAGCCGGGCACTCGCGGGACTTCATCCAGAAATGGCAGTTGCCGCACCTTGGCCGGGCTGCCGTTTGAATCCGGGCGCGCTCCCTTTTCAGGTAGGCGAGGTGGCTGACCTTGCCAAGGCCATCAATGAGCTTGTCGATTTGGTCGAGCATGGTCGCCTCCAGTGTTTAGGGTTGGGCGGAAGCCGGAACAGCCTCACGAAAGCGCGAAGGGCTCCAGTCACACCACTCATCAGCCGGGATATGGCCGAACATCAGCGTGCAGCGACGGCAATGCACGCAGTCGCCGCAGGTCTTGCCCTCGGGCAAGTTCATCTGGTCAGCGTTGTCCGCCGACCGCGGAAATGGCGCTCGTTGATCGCTCATGAATGTCTCCGTGGATTTGGTTCACCTGTATTCGTCAACACTCATGCCTCCCGCTGGTTGCCGATGGGCGCGGGGGAGGAGTGCTGACGCAATAGAGGCGGTGCGGGGCAGGTGTTAAGCTGATAGGGCTTTGACTAGGGGCTTGCTGGCCTCAGCGTCTATAAATAAGGAGTTTTGAATGTCGGTAGTAAGGATTTGCAGGTTGTCGCTATGTTTGGCATGCCTTTGCTTCGCTGGTAGCTCTATTGCAAACGAGAATGAGGAGCTGCATCAAACCGCTCTCACTGCCATTGCAATGGAACAAGTTTGCGATAAAGCAAACCCGGGTATGAACGCAAGCATCGAAAATGCCTTCGCCAACGAACCATCAATGGAATCAATAAAGCCTGAAGTTAGAAAAGTGCAATCAGACCCTGCTTATAAAGCTGAAGTGGCAGCGATGGTAAACACCCTAAGCGCTCCACCTTTTCAGGTCCTTCAGAAGGAACTGTGCGGCCCTTACGCCCCAAAATAAGATCATCACTCCGAGTTGAATTTCCCTGCAGTTCTTCCAAGGGATGCAGTAGCCCGCCAACCCGTGTTGTTGCATCAACCTGTGTATTCAGACCCGCCCCGATACAGCCTGCGCTTCGGCACGCAGGTGTCCGGGCAGTTATCGTCAGGCTGACGTGGTGCTGGTTGTTCAGCCGTCAAAACCGTACGAAAAGTCGTCAGGGTCGCAGTCGATCACCAGGGTGGCGTTGCCGAAGTACAGGGACGCCAGCATGCGCTCCCACTTCGTGCGGATTCGCATGTTGATGGCGACCTTCTTCTCGTCGAGCTTCGCGCTGATCACTTCGCCGAACTGCTCTTTCTTGCGGAAGTGGTCGCCCGTTTCTCGCTCACCCTTGATGTGGATGTGCAGCGAGTGCTTCAGACTATGGATGCTGCGCGTGTTGGAGCCATAAAGGCGGCTGCTTCGGGAGTCTTCCGGCTCAGGGTCGAATGCGATGTAGAGGAATTCATTTGAGTAGCCGCTGCTTTCTTCAAATCGGATTTCCGGCCGGTCCCAATGATCTTCAGCAGCTTGTTCTTTGTGATCATCGACGAACTCGTCGAGCAGAGCCCTCAGCGAAACCTCACCAGACAGCAGGCCGTCTGCCGAAAGAACTTCGGAGATCGATTTGTCGGCGTGCTCCAGGATGGCCGAGCCCATGGCTGCATCTTCCCAGCGCTGGCGAAGGGCATTGGCAATTAGGGCGTTGTACCGCTGAAGCTCGAACATATCGGATACGTTCGCGGGAAGGGCGGCCTTTACGGCCTCTTTGATCTGGCCAGAAAAGTCGCCGTAGGATCGGAACGCATCCTCGACGACAGACTTGAACATCTTCTCGATGCCTTCGTCGATCAGCTCACGCGGCCGATCAGACGCGGCGTATGCAGTGACGCGCTCGGCCAGCAGTGCCTGAAGTGTTTGTTCGCTCATTTGGTGCTCCGTGCTTGATCGGTTGATTTCCCGTCTGGCCCTGTCGCCAAGGCCAGCCAGTGAAATCAGGCAGCGCGGTCCAGTTCCATCTGAGCCAGCAGCTCAGTTACAGCCTCGGTCGGGGTGCAGCCGTCGCAGTAAAGGTCGTGCAGCATGTCGTCGTCCGATCCGTAGACCAGATCGCGGCCCAGGATCTTTGCCGCCTGGGCTTGCCAGCGGTGCCAGTGGCGCTCTTGTGTATCTTCGCGGCATTCGTCAGCCGCTATGGTTGCCATGTTGAACATCGTGAATCCCTCCGGTTGTTTTCCCGCTGCCACCGATCCGGTGGCAGAAGTGAAAAGGTCCGTAGTGAAGTTTTATGCGGGAATACTGATTGGCTGCTGGTCGATGATCGTGATTGATCCTCGATCAGTAACCGCTACTCTGGCCGTCAAGCCCGGGTGCATCTCTGCAAGCCTTGGGTGGGCCTTGAAATCGATGACCCTTCCAGTTCGGTCACCAAGACCCAGGAAGATCACGTCACCTATTTGAATTTCGCTTCCGCGCTTCGTTGGCATTTCTGTATCTCCTGGCCGTCATCCCAAAGCCCGCTCAATGAACGGGCTTCAGTGATGCTTTCCAAAGTGCCCCGGGCCCGCTACTGGCGTCAGACCGGGGTTGTTGCGTCAGCGATGTTGGCCAGTTACCCGCCGCTGATTGCAGGGCTGGCGGATCTTCGTCGGTGTGGGCTTCGAGCTTCCTCCGCGTGGCGTCAAACAGCATCTGTTCGCCACGGATCACAGGTCCTTACAACATGCACGCTACAGCTCTGAATGCCCTGCTGAGTGGGGCAGGGTGCATGAGGTCCGGCGTCCCCAGCCGAAGCTATCGGGGACGCTAATTTTTGAATCTGTTTCGCGCCTCCTACCGGGTCATTCGCCAGTTCGGTCAACACCTCGTCCGCCGTCGCAGTTCTGCGCGTTGGTAGCCTTTCGGGGCTATCGGATCGCCGGTCGCCAGTAGTCGCAGCGCGATTTTGTTCACCTGACTTTCTCTCGCCCCACAGGTGTGGCCGGGGCTGACCTCCCAGCGAATCGCTGGGTAATCGTTAATGGCGCAGGTTGTTAAAGAGCGGCGCGGCTTTCGCTGCTGGGCCGGTGTTGCATTGGCTTGGGAGTGATATTAGGCATAGGCTAATTTTATGTAAATAGGTAATGCCTAATTATTTTCGATTAGGCATGAAAAAGCCCGCGCAAGGCGGGCCTGGAGGAGCTATTGGATCAGTCAATGATTGGTGGGTACTTGCCGCTCACCGAGTCTCTGTAGACGATATCGCCAAAGAACTTGTAGCTTTCATGGAGCCTGGCCAGCGCCTCGCGAGCCTCGCTTTTTGATTCGTAAGGTCCGGCTCCCCATTGCCCCTCAACCATGTTGACCAACGGCAGGCCCAGGGACCGGACAGCCTCGTGAAACCGATCAACATCTTCGGGTTTGCATGGGATGGAGGCCACCCAGCCATTTCTGAGTCTTGGGGCTGCAACTGGCTCAACATCAGCCCCGCAGTGCTTGCACTTGATGGCGGCATTCTTGATGGTTTCTGCGCAGGCGGGGCAGGGGCGGGTATCAGTTGTTGTGGCTGCCGACGGAGCAGAGCCTTTACCGCCGAGCATCAAGATAATCAGGCCTGCCAGGGCGATCATCCCGCCGACAATGGTATGTAATTGGCGATCAGCCATAAGCCCAAGATTGTTCACTCTGCCGCCAGATCCAGTAGCGACAGACACGTCCATGCTCAGTGCGAATACGGCCCAGCAAATACCCACCACCAGGGCAAGCGTCCCAATTCCTTTCATTGGACTACTCCTCAAATAGATCTGGAATTTTACCACCCATGGTGCGCAGCCTCCATCGGCGGGGGGCTTGCTGGCCTGGCGGCGGATCGAGTTTGAGGGGAGGCGGCAAGGGCGGATACAAAAAACCCGGCGCTGGGCCGGGCTTTGTACAAGGAGCTGTCTTAGGCTACTAGAGACAATTTTGCACGAATAAGAGAACTTGTGCTACTTGGAAGCGTGGACATAATTGCGCTGATTCTTTTATCAGTAACTCTAATTTTACTTAGTGCTAGCTCTACCTTGGCAATGGCATCGTTAGTCGCAGTTTTTCGACACCACTGTATTGCGAATTTTTTTGAACCTATCTTCTGGTCAATACGCTGTAATTTTCTATCAAGACTGTAAATGTACTTCATCTTGACGGTGTTTACAGACTCTTCACACTCATCGATAAAGCTAAGTTCAACAGTTAAGTGTTCAGCGGTTTTAATGGTCTTGAATTCTAAATATGGACTTTCATACATAGCATCGGCTAGGTCTGAAGGCTGCACTCCATTAAAAAGATGCAGTGCGCTAAGCTCATCTAAGGCATCCTTCAGTAGTTTGTTCATTTCAACATGCCTCGAAGCTCATTAACAATGTGCGGCATCATATCTACGGCATTTAATAGCTGCCTGTTGTCCATCTGATCGCGCGCACCATAGCGTGAGTGTATCTTGGCATTGATGTACATTACAAGCACGCCATCGTTCGGAGTGTCTTTCTTCATGTACTTTAGATGTCTGGCAAACCTAGGGAAAAGCTCTATTCCCTTATCCTCAAGGCCTTTGTCGCTAATCAGGCTTGCGGCAGCGTCTTGAGATTTTTTAACCAGGAGGGCTCTAAGGTCTTTGCGAGCTAGCTCGGGACGCTTTGCAATGAGGTTCGGATTTATTTCTGAGGATGCCTTCTTTAGTTCGGCATCTATTAAAACACTACGTAATTTTTCAATAGTGGATAGGTCTAGAGCCGGACCTGAGGTTTGTAGTGTTTCAAGTTGCTTGTCTGCTGACTGCGAGATCTCTAATCGCTTTTTTTCGAATAGCTCATTAAAGTCTATGTCGTCCAGGTAGGAATCCGTTTGTCCTGCAAAAACGTCTTCTGTACTTATACCTGCTAGAGCGTTATCTCGTTCAGTGTATTCGTATTCGCTGAATTCATACTCTCTAGTGCGCTGATGCTTGGCTCGGTCGACTTCTGTTTGGAATGCTTGCCACATTACATCAAGCCCCGTTTCCTGATGAAAGACTATCAGTGCGTTGTTATCTATCTCAAATGCTTTAATTTCGTCTTCTGGTATCGCTCGCAGCACCCGGCCGACGATTTGAGCAAACGCATTCAGGCTTCGATAAGGGCGAAAAAGCGCAAGGACAGTGAGGTAGCGATGGTCATACCCCTCCATGAGCATGTTCACCGAAACAACAACCTCGCATTCATGGTTTTCAATTTTCCGGAACGCTTGCTCTTGGTCTTCCTCGCTCATCTCGCTGTGAATTGTAACTACTGTGGTACCGAGCTCTTCATACCACGAGTGAAGATCGTTGGCGTGACGAATGCTGCATCCCACAGCAAGGATTTTATGAGGTACAGAGGGAGATTCACTTTTAAGCTCTCTGAGCTTGGAGTAGCTGTGTTGAATGACGTCTTTAGAGCATGCTTCTGACAATGCGACACTTTTTTCAAGCCACTCTCTGTCTTTTAATTGAAGCACCTCTTCTTTGGAGAAGCTGCGCCCAGGATACGCGGCTAACGTGAAAGATAAGTTGTGTGCATTGACGGTTTCCTTACGAAGCCATTTTACGTATCTGTCACGCATTACTTCAGATAGCTGCGTTTCGTGAATTAGCTCGCCTGGAAGCTCTTGATTGTCACCCCGAAAAGGAGTCCCCGTTAAGAATAGTTTTTTGGCTGCGCTAAAATAGCTTAAAGTTTTAGTCCAGCTTTCTGCCGGTGCATGATGAGCCTCATCAACTATAATTAAATCGAAATAATTTTTGGGCACTCGATCCACAAGGCTGTTGCCTCTTGTACTATAGACTTGGTGGATGTTGGTGTACACCATGTTGCATGTATCAAGGTTGGCTATGAGCGTGCTTGAGTCATACTCTGTGATCGCCGGAAGGTCATCTGGGTCTAGTAGGACATTGCAATTTACCCAGAAATTATCCTCCAAGGCTTCCTGGGTTTTTCTTATGCTGTTTTTTGTTACTAGTCCAGGCGTAATTATCAATACTCTACCATTCGCAACACCATAGGGTGCTATTGAAATTAGGCCGCTTTTGCCTGTACCAGTTGGTAGCACTACTAATGCTTCGCCGTTAGGATTGTCTGAAAAGTATTTTTTTATTTGTAAGTAAGCTTCTATCTGGGGTGAGCGAAGTTTGCTATTACCTTCGATGTTTGCGACTGTGTGTTGGTAGTAATTCATATAAGTCCCTTTATGATGATAATTACGCACTATGTTTTCGTTAGATTCGTGGTAGCTCACGCTGCTCTATACGCACGACCCCATCTACCTTCGCTCATCGCTGTGCACCATAGAGGTGGTTCAGCACTATCAGCTCAAGAACAGCCACCATCACGCAGAATGCAACAAAGCCTCGCGTGAATACCCTGCGAGGCTTTTCGTAAGGCTGGAGACCAGCAAGACCACCGAGAAGGTCGGATAGAAAATCGAGCAGCCCCATCAGTCATCTGCCTCGTTGTTAATACACCCAGTGTTCGGCTGGGACGTGTACGTTTCAATGGAGAACCCTACGGCTCTCTCCAATTCTGACACGATCCAGTGCCCGGTTTAGTGCGTCCAACGCATCGAGGAGGGCTTTCGCCTCAGTCTCTCGTCCATCACCCCAAAGCCGCTCAGCCATTCTGTTGAGGGCCTGGATGGATCGCTCGATATCAGCAGCAGTTGCTGCTTTGCTGTGCGATGGTTGTTTCTTTGGCATTCAACACTTCCGTGGAGCTGGAGAATCAGCGAGCAAACATCCCCCACCAGAACACATGACCCAGAATTGAAATCTGTTGTTCCTGGGCTTCGGCGAAGGTGTAATCCTCATCCGGATGCTCGTCACGATTGAAGCTTCGCAGACGCAAACCAGTGGGCAGGCGATAGACCTGCTTCACGCGCAGCTGGCCGTTGTGATTGATCGCGTAGAGGTCGCCATCGACGATATCGCCAAGCGAGTTCTTGCCGGTGTTCACGCCTACCGTGGCGCCATCACGCAGTACTGGAAACATGCTGTTGCCGCGGACGATCACGCACTTGGCATTGTTGAACTGCACATTGTTGCGGCGCAGATCACTCTTGAAGAAGCGCAGCTTGGCGGTATCGCTTTCTTCGATCACAAACCGGCCAGAGCCGGCTGCCAGCTCAACTTCGCGCAGGAAGGGGACGTAGACCTCGTCGTCAGGGAGCGGGGTTGTGTCATCCCAGGTCTCGATGCTGGAGAGCTTGACGCTAGCCTTTGGTGACGAGTCGTAGACAGCTGGAGCTTCAGCGACGCTCAGAATATCCCCCATGCGTTCGCTCAACCCCCAGTGCGCAGGGGTAACGACATCCGAGAAATACTCAATCAGCTCCATCAGCTTAGATTTGTCGATTCGCCCCGTCTTCACCCAGCCTTGGACAGAGGGGCCCGCCACGCCGAAATCTTCGGCGAGCTTTTTCTTTGTAACGCCTTTGGCGACCCGAGCTCGCTCGATGGCTGCGCCTAATTCTATTCCTGTAAGCATTGCCTAATTAAGCCTAGTCCGCTGCCGAGTAGGCAATGGCTTGTTAGTGATTAGCTAATGCCTTATATTTGGCGCATGACAAACCGGAGAAAACCCATGACACCAGCAGAAGCGGTTCGGAAGGCAGCCGGGATTTTGGGCAGCCAAACAGCGCTGGCCAGCCGTCTTGATGTTCGAACCCCGACTGTTAGCCAGTGGTGTTCGGGAGATCGGCCCGTTCCGGCAGCAAGGGCGCTTCAAATTGAGGCGCTTACAGGTGGCGAAGTTAAGAGGGGGCAGCTTTGCCCTTCGTTTCCCTGGGGCGAGATGGTCGCTTGAGCGATTGCCCCGTCCACCTCCTCAGTAAGTCCAGATTAGAAGAGTGCAGTCTCCATGAATACGTCCAGTTCAAGACACAACGTGCAAACCCGTGACCAGGTGTTGGTGGCGCATGCCGCAAACCAGATCGCCCGTACCAGCCTGAGTCAGGACGCTTTCGCCCAAGCGCTGAGTCGTGAAATCTGCCTGCGTGTTCCCGCCGCCAAGATAATTCAGGCAAAGGTCCCGGACTTTAATGAGCTGGCGCGCATGAACGATGTGGGGGAGTTCGTTAAGGCAACAGGCCGCTGGCTGAAGCGCGTTCAGCGCTGGCTCTCCGGCGATCAGGAAATGCCGTCGTGGCTGGAAGAGTCATGGGTGAACGCTCTGGAGCCGGAGTTTCGCGACAACTGCATCAACGAATTGGCTGGCCGTCATGGCTTGACCGGCGCCCGCCAGATGCAGAGCTATCAATGTGCCAATAAAAGCTTTGGTGCGCTGATCCGCGCCCTGGGCGATGTGATCGATACCGGCAGCGAGGTCTTTGACGACCAGGTGATGTGCGAAGAGGACTTGCCGCATCTGCCGGCGTTCGCTGAACAGTGCCGCCAAGTTGAAGCTCGAGCAGGGGAGCTTGGCCGAAAGGCTGAAGCGCTGATCGCAAAACACCGACCGAATCTGAAACTTGCCTGAATCCCGGGCACAAAAAAGCCGGGATTGCGCCCCGGCTGATTCATTACCACTTGATGAGGCCGATTATGCAGAGCCAACCCAATTCCAGCAATACCCCTACCAATATCGCGCCACGTTTTCAGAGCTCGCAAAACGTGGCGCGGACTATGTCGTCTGTCGAGATCGCCGAACTGACCGGAAAGCTGCACAAGAACGTGCTGGCTGATATCCGTTCGATGCTCGCTGAGCTCGAAATCGACTCGGCTGATTTTTCAGCCCAGTACAAGGACAGCACCGGGCGCTTCCTGCCGTGCTTCAACCTCGACCGAGAGATGACCGACACGCTGCTGACCGGCTACAGCGCCAAGATGCGCCTGGCCGTAGTTCGCCGCTGGCGTGAGCTGGAGGCAGCCATTGCCCAGCCACGCGAGCTTTCCCGCATGGATCTGATCCAGCTTGCCTTTGAGGCCGAGCAGGCCCGGCTTCAGTTGACCATCCAGGTTGAAGCCCAGGCCACCAAGATCCATTCCCTGGAGAACCTGTTCAAGGAAGGCATGACCCACACCCAGTTCTGCAAGGGCCTCAATGGGGTCAACGTCATGCAGGTTGGCAAGTACCTGGAGGGCCGGAGCTGGCTCTACAACGAGAACAAGTCCGGCCTGCGCCTTCGTGTGGCGTCCTACGCCCGCGACAAGTACATGACCGAGCATCAGCACGAAGTCACTCCCCACGGCAAAGAAGCCTTCATTTCCTTCACGCCAGTCTTGCTCAAGAAGGGCGCGGTGCGCCTGTACGGCCTGTACCTGGCCGGCGAGCTGCCTATGAAAAAGACCTGGGACGGCCTGTTCACTCACGACAAGGCTATTCGAGGTGCTGCTTGAAGCCTGGTAGCCATCAATTCGGGCCGAAGGTGATGCCATGACCTTCCAAGAACTGCTCGATCGTCCTATCGCATTCCAGCGCGCGTTCGTGACTCTGGGTGTGGGCATTACAGGGGCCCTGATGCTGTCCCAAGCCATCTATTGGTCAAATCGTACCGATGACCAGGACGGCTGGTTCTACAAGACCATGGAGGAGTGGGAGGCCGAGACGGGCATGACGCGTTCGGAGCAGGAGAGTGCGCGCAAGAAGTTGGTCAAGGTCGGGGCGCTGCAGGAGATGAAAAAGGGCGTCCCGTGCCGTCTGTTTTACCGGGTCAACATCGAAGCCATTCGCGCAAACTTGTCTGCGGAAAACCCGCAATCCAGTTTGCAGGAATCCTGCAAACAAGGATGCAGCAAGCCCGCAAGCAAGCGTGCTAGAAAGCCGCAGGCTATTACAGAGACTACAGCAGAGATTACCCCAGAGATTACGGCAGATACTTTGCCGCCCAGCTCTGGCGAGCCGGCTGCATCCGGTGGGTTGGTGGTGCTTGATCGCATCGAAGTGCCCCGAGTCGAAATTCCCGCTGACATGCCGGGCCCGAAAGACCAAACCTGCAAAACCTTCAAGGCCTGGGCCAACTACGCCATGGCTTACCGCAAGCGCCACGGCGCATGGCCGGTGTGGAACGCCAAGGTCGCCGGACAGTTGGGCCAGGTCATCGACCGCCTTGGCATTGACGTTGCACACCACGTCGCCGCGTATTTCCTGACCATCAACGATGCTCGGGTGGTTTCGAATATGCACAGCATCGGCGACCTGCTGGCCAAGGCCGAGGCGTACCACACCCAATGGGTCACCAATCGCCAGATGAACGGGACTGCGGCTCGGCAGATCGAGCAGACCCAAACCAACTTCAGCGCTGCCGAGCAGGCCCTTGAAGCGCTTCGAGCTAAGAGGGTTGCGACCCATGCTGAATGACGCACAGCAAGAACAATTGCTCCTGTCCCTGTTTGCCACTGCCGAGGTGATGGGGCAGCAGCTCACCCAGGCCGCAGCATTGCTGATGGTTGAGGACCTGCGCGAATACACCGAGCCTGTGCTTACCGCAGCGCTTCGTAACTGCCGAATCGAAGGTGGCCGACTCACGGTTGCATCGATCCTGAAGCATGCCCAGTCGGCTGATGGGCGCCCGGGAAAGGATGAGGCTTGGGCCATTGCCATGACCACGAGCGACGAGTTCGAAACCGTGGTGCTGACCGACGAGATCCATCTGGCCCTGGTTGCGGCGAAGCCCATCTTGGATGGCGGCGACAAAATCGGCGCACGCATGGCGTTCATCGACGCCTACCAGCGGTTCGTGAGTCAGGCCCGAGAGGATGCGAAACCAGTCAGCTGGCACGTATCCGTAGGCTTCGACGCCAACCGTCGCATCCAGGCTGTGACCAAAGCGATGGAGCTGAAACGCATCCCGCGCGAACACGCCCAGAAGTACCTGGCGGACCTGAGTGTCGAGCCGATCACCGAGGATGGTCGGGCTATCGCGGGTTTGCTTACCGGCACAGTCACCCGGCCGGAGCCTGCGCTTCGCCAGAAATTGGAGCTCGTGAAAAGCTCGATGTTGGAAATGCGCAAAGCCAGCGCAGAGCAGAAGGACGAGATACGAATTGCAGCAGACAATGAGTTGGCTGATCGCCGGGCCCTGCTGATCAAGCAGGCGCAGGAACTGGAAGCGAAGAGGGCGGCGCAATGACCAAGCCAGCCAAGCCCCGCCCAATGCCCGTGTACCTGGTTCTGCGCCGCCTGGTAGACCCTGCCACTGGCAAGGAAGTTGCCGCGTTCGTGCCGTCCTCCGATGCCGATCGGTCGATCCTTCGAGAGCGTGAGTTTCGGATCAACACGAAGATCCGCGCCGACCTCAAACAGCCACGCAACCCACGGTTTAACGGTTTGGTCCACGGCTTGGGCCGGGTACTGAGCCAGAACATCGACCGCTTCTCTGGCAAGCAGTCCCACGACGCGATCAAGGCTCTGCAACTGGAGTCGGGCGTGTACTGCGACGAGGAGCGGTTCGACATCCCCGGCCTGGGTCAGCTCACCCGTAAGACGCCGCGCAGCCTTTCCTACGACTCAATGGGAGAGGAGGTGTTCCAAGACTTCTGGCGCCAGTGCTGTGCGTACCTGGTGTTGAATGACTGGCCGTCGCTCACGGAAGAGCGCTTGACCGAAATGGCTGAGTTCGAAGCATTCAAGGAGGCCGCGTGAAGCGCACCCCACTACAGCGCAAAACCCCGCTCACGTCCGTCGGCAAGCGTCGCAAGCGCTGTCCATCTTGCCGGGTTATGTTCACGCCCGTACGCGCCTCCCAGGCTGTGTGCGGGGAGATCGAGTGCGCCATCGCTCATGGCCAGTCAGAGATGGGGCAGGCAAGCGCCCGGAAAGCCATGGCTGATGTCGAGCGCCGGGAGATCAAGGTCCGTAAGGAGAAGCTGAAGAGTCGCGCGGATCATGCAAGGGAGGCTCAGGCGGTAATCAATCGCTATGTGCGCCTGCGTGATGCGCACTTGGGGTGTATCAGCTGCGACAAGCCGGCCTCATGGGGCGGTCAATGGCACTGTTCGCATTTCCGCAGCGTCGGCGCTGCTAAGCACCTCCGGTTCAACCTTTGGAACATGAACAAGTCCTGCTCCCAATGTAACGCCCACCTGAGCGGAAACATCATGGTTTACCGGCCGCGACTGGTCGAGAAGATCGGCTCGGAAAAGGTGGAGTGGTTGGAGTGCAACCAGGACCAGGTCCGCCATGAGGTCGACTACCTGAAGAGGCTGAAGTCCGTCTTCACCAAAAAAATCAAAAGGCTTGAGGCGCGAATCCAATGCAATGCAGCGTAGTGAATTGCGGTCGTGCCGCTATGTACAAGACCGCCCAGCTTTGCCAGATGCACTACTTCCGGGTGATGCGGAACGGTACAACCGACAAGCTTCCCACAAGTCGGCAGCGGCGGGTCATCACGCCGAATGGGTATGTCCGCGTATTCGAGCCGGGTCATCCGCTAGCCGACAAAGGCGGATATGTCTTCGAGCATCGCCACGTCATGTGGGCGGAGGTTGGGCCGGGCGGCAGAGATTGTGAGTTGTGCGGAAAGCATGAGAGCTGGCTTACCTGTCACGTCGATCACATCGACGACGACCGTAAGAACAACGAGCGCTCCAATCTGAGGATTCTCTGTCGTGGCTGCAACGTGAAGCGCGGCTTTACCCCAGAGAGTCATGCCAACCGCAGTGATGTCGGTCTGATCGAGTTTGAGGGCAAGCGGAACACGGCCACTCAATGGGGAATGGACCCGCGCGTCAAGGTCACTGGCGCAACCATCATGAGGCGGAAAAGGCAGGGCATGTCCGATTACGACGCCTTGTTCGCTCCCAAGAAAACTCACAACGGGAGAGGGCGATCATGAAAGCCATCAAGGCCGACTACCGCGAAAAGACCAAAGAACTGAAGAAGGGGATCGCAGCATGAAGCTGATCAACGCAAGGCAGGTATGGACAGAGGCTCAGCACGAATCGAACGCGTCGATCAGCGCTGCGGCAATTGAGCGGGCCGAGTCGGCATCGGTGAAGACTGGCGGCCGTATCGGCAAGCGCGAGGTGCAGTTCCCGGCGCTGGGCAGCGAGAAAGGGGAGGAGGCGGCGCGCTTTGCTGTACCTGGGCAGCGCATCAGCATCAGCGAGACGCGCCGCACGCCGATTGGTCGGTCCACAGCCCGCGCTGCGCACCTGGCCACAATCGGAAAGGTACTGCGCGCCATCGATACGCTGCCGTTCCAGGTGCAGCAGTTCGGGCACTACCTGTACCACCCAGCGATGAATATGCGACACCTACTGAACGCGGTGCTGCTGATTACCGCCAAGGCCCAGTTGCCAGACCTGACATCGGCCAAGCGAGTGAAGGCTCAATACCTGGTAACCCTGGCCCTGCAGTCCTACAAGGGAGAGGCGCACGGCGCGGCAGAGTGGGGGCCGGCCCGGGTCGCCTCTGAGATGAAGGAGTTCTTCGGTGTCACTATCGAGCCTAAGCATTGGAGTCGTGACTGGCTCGCCTTATGGGAATCACTAAAAGCAGTGATCAAGGAAGTGGATATTCAGGCTCAACAGCCGATCTGGCAGGTGATTCACTCGGAAAATGATGAAAAGGCGGCATAAAGATATTGACATGGTGGGGTTTTGAGCGTACTTTTCCCATAGTGCACAAGTAACGCGAAACGCACACGAACCCTGAACCCGGCCAAGCGCCGGGTTTTTTATTACTCCGATTTCAGCAGAATGATTTTTGTAGGGGCGGGCTGTAGTATGAAAAATACTGTTTGCATGTACAGTATTTTGCTGAGATAGTAATTTCACTCCTCGGGTGTATCAGAAGCGAAACCCACCGCGTTGCTGGTGTTTACTTTCTCGACTCGTGTGAAGGCCTTGAGCCTCGAGCAATCGCCTTTGAGCGACATGAGTGCGGAAATCTCCGCAATCACTTACTCGACTCAAAGGTGAAAATCATGGAACCAGTAACACTTGGCCAGAAGTTCATTTCTGCCAACGTCACACGGAAACAACAGCTTATTGCACCGTCTGCGAACGTTAATGGAATCATTCTGCGTACTACTCAGATCGTAGGCAGTAGCCTCTCGTTTATTTCGACCGGTACAGCTGAGCCTTCTTATTGGAGTGGTCCTGGTGTCCCGGTGCTGTTGATGGCGTGGTCAAGTTCAGAGACACTCCCAAATCCAGTCTATCTACCTCCTGGTAACGGCCTCTGGGCTTATGAGAATAATGGCCAACTTCTGGTCTTTATTACTTATGATGTGTTGCCCGCGCCCAGCGCCCAAAACGTGGACTAGTTTCCATTAGGCAGTCACTGAAAGCCAAGAGCTTCAACCCATCGCCTTTGAGCGACATGAAAGCGGAATTTCCCGCAACTAATCATTCCATTCAAAGGTGGCAAAATGAACGCAGTAACTATGGGTAAGCACTTCACTACACTGCACCCGAACGGGATTGTGGAGATTGTATCGGCAGCACAAAACACTGGTGGTCTGATCATCCAGACTGGTCTGATCGCCCCCTCGAACGGTACCGTTGATCTATACGTAGGGCCGACCGGTTCTTCCCTTGCCGATTCAGCAATCATTTTCTCCGCCAACGGTTCTCGTATCACGAATAGCAACTCGGAGGTTGTTATGCCGTACCCGATTCGCATCCCTGCGGGCAAAGCGCTGTGGACGTACTCGTCTACTCCGGGTGGCGCAATCGCATTGACCTGGGACTTGCTGGCTTAACGGTGCCTCCTGCTCCATAAGCCTGGATGAAATAGAAAAGCCCGGACCTGTACCGGGCTTTTTTGTGCCTCTGAGGAAAGCCGCTACCAAGTGGACGCTTTCCCGGATGTCTTTCGGATTTCCTGCAGCCAGGGCAACCTCACGGAAAGCCTGGACACTGATAAGCCGGCAAGTGCAGTGCAACGGAAAAACACCGGCAGCCCGCGCACCCTTACCTCACCATTGCTGTCGGGGTGGCGCGAGACTGGGTCTGGCGAGATCGATGCAATGGGGCGTCGACGTCGGGAAGGTCCTTGGCAGACAGCGCGGAAAGACGCGCGCACCTATTCAGGCCTCGGCATCCGCCGGGGTTTTTTCGTTTGCGCTCCCCGAAAGGGAGGAACAGAGATGGCCAAAATGCCAGAAAAGAACCCCGATCTATGGGCGGCAGCGCTGGCATGGTTTGCGGCCCATCAGCCACAGATCTATGCAGGCGGTACGGCTGCCATTGTTGCCGTATTCCGAGTTATCTATGGCGGTGGCAGCAGACGCAAGATGGTACTGGAAGCTGTCATCTGCGGCCTGATCGGTTCCAGCCTTATCCCGTTGCTTGAGTACTTCACGCTCCCGGCCAACCTGGCCACCTTCGCTGGCTGCATGGTCGGCTTTGTTGGAGTAGAGAAGCTGCGGGACTACTCCGATCGGTTCATGAGTCGTAAGGCTGAGGGCTGATCCGCGACACGTTTTCGAATGCGCCAAATCGTGGCGCGGCAATTGGTAATGCTGGCGATTGAGTTACCCTTTGAGACATTCAGCCACGTTCTCTAGGTAGCACTCATGTCGCGATTCGAGGTTTCCAGCAATGGGCAGCATATCGGTTGGTCCGATCTGGAGCTCGGCGACCCGCCCATGGGGGTCGCTTTTGGTGTATTTGTTCCAGGCCCCGGCTACTCCCGCATCCAAGACCAAGTGCTAGCCTCTACTCAGCGTGATCAGAGGCACTTCAACTTTACGGTGCGTATTGTTGGAGGAGAGGAGATTCGCGCCTCTGGCGCGTCCATCGCTGACTACTCGGCCGATTGTGGGGCTGATGGAATAGAGATAGTCGTTCTGGGCATCGAGTACCCTGACTATGCTGAAGTCTTTCCTGAGCATGTTGAGGCGTATCGACGCCAATTTGAGATCTGAGCTTGCATCAGGAAATAAGTGCGCTGGAAGAGTGGGTGTGCCGCAGCTGAGTGCGGCACGGTTTGATCAAACTTTCAGGGCTTCCTGAATCCGGTCTGCGTATTGCTTGAGATTATTGAACTCTGCGGCCAGATCAACTGGTGTGGAACTGCTTGCGCGGGCCGCAATTATTTCGAGTGCAGCAGCCACTGCATGAGTACGACGCCCAGTGCTTGCCGTTCCAGCCAGCACTCCGTGCTTTCCTACCTCTGACATGCTGCTCTCCAAGTGATTGGTTGATTTTAACCAATACCTGTAGCGCGTAACTATTTCAAGTTCGAGGTGACCCGTGGATAGGCCATACCCTCCCTCGTCGCTGCTTGAGCTGTCTGATCTATCCGACTTCGGTATCCGGCTGACTCCAGCCCCTGAAGTCTGGGAATGGCTCCAGGCCGAGATCCTTGCTGACGCGGGCAGCATCCATAACGAAGACCATGCCCACCTACTGGATGCAGACATCCAGATCATGTGGGCATCGTCGAGCTTCGAGAAGCAGGGCCGCATAGTCCTGGGTCAGGCTGAGCAAGTGGCGTTCCGCGCTGGAGGTTGGCAGAAGGCGCGGATGGAGCAACAGATGCGTGATTGGTTTGGCGATGTCCCGGCCTTCATCATCACCCTGGCGGCTGACTACTGCGCTCAGTGCAGCGACGCTGAGTTCTGCGCTCTGATCGAACACGAGCTCTACCACATTGCTCAGGCGACCGATAAGTACGGTCAGCCAGCTTTCACCCAGGAAGGCGCACCCAAGCTGAAGCTACGTGGCCATGACGTCGAGGAGTTCGTCGGTGTGGTCCGCCGCTATGGTGCGAGCCCTGACGTTCAGGCGCTGGTAGACGCTGCAAACAATCCTGCTGAGGTGGGGAAATTGAACATATCGAGGGCCTGCGGAACCTGTCTGCTCAAGTCGGCCTGATTTTGGACAGGTTTGGACGGATGAACGCCTATGGCAGCCCTATCAAGTGAGGTGAAGATCTTCGTAATTCAGGCCTTGGCCTGCTTCGATACGCCCTCCCAGGTAGTCGAGTCGGTCCAAAAGGAATTCGGCCTGTCTATCACCCGCCAGCAGATTGAATCGCATGACCCGACGAAGGTGTCCGGGAAAGGGCTCGCGGTTAAGTGGAAGCAGCTGTTTGAAGATACCCGCAAGCGCTTCCGAGAGGACACGGCAGATATCCCTATCGCCAACCGCGCGTTTCGCCTCCGCGGCTTGGCCCGGATGGCCGAGAAGGCCGAGAACATGCGCAACCTGGCCCTGACTGCCCAGCTTTACGAGCAGGCCGCCAAGGAGTGCGGCGATATGTACGTCAACCGGGCCCGCAAGGAAGAGCCGGACGACGAGCCGCAGATCCCGACCCGCATCCAGGTCGATGTGGTGGATGCGAGGAAACCGAATGCCGAGCCTTAACATTCCCCAGGCTCAGTTTCTCACGCTGCCCCACAAGTTCCGCGCCTTCGTTGCCGGCTTTGGCTCGGGTAAGACCTGGGTAGGCTGCTCCGCGCTGAGCAAACACTTTATGGAGTGGCCCGGCGTCAACGCTGGCTACTTCGCGCCAACCTATCCGCAGATCCGGGACATCTTCTATCCGACCATGGATGAAGTGGCCTACGACTGGGGGCTGAAGACCAAGATCAACCAGGCGAACCATGAGGTTCATATCTACAGCGGCCGGCAATGCCGTGGCACTGTGATCTGTCGGTCGATGGAGAAGCCCCAGACCATCGTCGGCTTCAAGATCGGCCACGCCCTGGTGGATGAGCTGGACGTGCTGACGTCGATCAAGGCTCAGCAGGCCTGGCGCAAGATCATTGCCCGTATGCGCTACAACCTGCCGGGCCTGAAGAACGGGGTAGACGTCACCACGACGCCTGAGGGCTTCAAGTTCGTCTTCCAGCAGTTCGTGAAGCAACTGCGCGACAAGCCGGCGCTCAAGGAGATGTATGGCCTGGTCCAGGCCAGCACCTTCGACAACGAGCTGAACCTGCCCGACGACTACATCCCGTCGCTGATGGAGTCATACCCCGAGCAACTGATCAGGGCCTACCTGAACGGCCAGTTCGTCAACCTGACGTCTGGGTCGATCTACCACGCCTACGACCGGAAGCTGAACCAGTGCTTCGACACGGTCCAGGCTGGCGAGCCGCTGTTTATCGGGATGGACTTCAACGTCGGCAAGATGGCGGCGATCACCCACGTCAAACGCGACCAGGGGCTGCCCAGGGCAGTCGATGAGCTGATCGATGGCTACGACACGCCGGACATGATCCGCCGCATCAAGGAGCGCTACTGGCAGCACGACGGCAACGACTTCAAGAAGACGTGCGAGATCAGGATCTACCCGGACGCTTCGGGCGACTCCCGCAAGTCGGTCAACGCCAGCATGACGGACATCGCCATGCTCAAACAGGCCGGTTTCTCTGTCATCGCGCCGGCGGCCAACCCGCCAGTCAAGGACCGGATCAACGCCATGAACGCCATGTTCTGCAATGCCCAGGGCGAGCGGCGTTACCTGGTGAACCCGTTTACCTGCCCGACCTACGCCGACGGCCTGGAGCAGCAGGTATGGGCGGCCAATGGCGAGCCCGACAAGTCACAAGGAAACGACCACGCCAACGATGCCGGCGGGTACTTCATCCACAAAGAGTTCCCGATCGTTAAGCCGATCACCTCGCTGAACATGGGATTTGCCCGATGACAGACGTCACCTTCACCCGCCCCGAGTACGACGCGGCGCGGAACCGCTGGCGCTTGGTGCGCGACGTCTGCAAGGGTTCGGAAACCATCAAGGCTGCCGGCGAGCGATACCTGCCGAGGCCCAATGCTCACGACAAGAGCAAGGAGAACCGGGAACGCTACGACGGCTACAAACAGCGGGCGGTGTTCTACAACGCCACCGGCCGGACCAAGCACAGCCTGGTGGGCGCCGTATTCCGTACCTGGCCGACGCTGACGGTCCCGGGCGCGCTCGATTACGTGGCCAAGGATGTCGATGGCCAGGGCGTGAGCATCTATCAGCAGTCCCAGTCAGTGATTGGGCACCTGCTCGAGGTGGGCCGTCACGGGCTGCTGGTGGACTACCCGCAAGTTGATGGTCAGGCTGTGAGTGTTGCCGATATGGCGTCTGGCCGTGTCCGTTCGACGATCAGCAGCTACCCGACGGAAGCGATCAAGAACTGGAAGACTCGCAAGGTAGGTGGCCAGCATCTTCTGAGCCTGGTGGTTCTGGAGGAGAAGGTCGATGTCGACACCGATGATGGCTTCGGCAGCAAGCAGGTAACCCAGTATCGCGTGTTGCGTCTGGATGCCGAAGGAAACTACACCCAGGAGGTGTGGGAGGAGGGCTCGGGTCAGGCCTCCATGGTCATCGCCCCTTTTACCCCGTTGAACGGCACGGGCCAGCGGTGGAGGGTGATCCCTTTCCAGTTCCTGGGAAGCGAGAACAACGACGCGAGCATCGACGACTCCCCACTGTACGACATGGCCGAGATCAACATCGGGCATTACCGCAACAGCGCTGACTACGAGGACGCGGCTTACCTGATGGGCCAGCCCCAGGTGTACATGGCTGGCCTTGATGAGCAGTGGGTGAAGATGCTGGAAGAGAAGGGGATCTACTTCGGTTCACGGGCCATTCTGCCGCTGCCCCAGAACGGAACCGCCGGCATTCTCCAGGCCCAGGCCAACACCATGATCAAGGAAGCCATGGACACCAAGGAGGATCAGTTGATCGCCCTCGGCGCCAGGTTGATCGAGCGTGGTAGTGCAGTGAAGACAGCCACTCAGGCCGACAACGACAGCGCCGCCGAGCACAGCGTGCTGTCCTTGATCGTGAGCAACGTCAGCGAGGCCTATTCGCAGTGCCTGGAATGGATGGGCGAGTTCCTCAACGTCGTCGGCGAATCGCTCTACAAGCTGAACCAGGACTTCACTCAGATCAGTCTCGACCCTGCGATCCTTTCTGCCTTGTTCAATGCTGTGCAGGGCGGCCGGTTGCCTGAGGCTGACTTCTGGCAGTACCTGCGCGACCGCGGTGTTATCGATCCGGAGAAGACCGACGACGAGATCCGGGATGAGCTGCAGACTGCTGATGCGGGCCCGCAACTGGATGACCTGACCGGAGGGGCTGATGATGGCGGCAAACCAAGCGACCCTTGATGCAACCATCCGGCACGCCGTCTTCCTTGAGCAGCTGAAATCGGGAGAGGTCGAGAAGTTCGGCCCCTTTCTCAAGGAGATCGACAGATCGATCCGTGACCGCCTGGCACGCGCTGACCTCACTGATTACACCGCCCGGCGCCTTGAGGTGCTGCTGCAGGAAGTCGACAGCCTGCTGCTGGGCATCTTCGACCGGTACAGCGAGAAGCTGAACCTGGATCTGGTCGACATCGCCAACTATGAGGCGCAGTTCGAGGCTACCAGCCTGACTAGGGCGGCGCCGGTGGGTGTGTCCTTTGAAGCTGCTGTCCCAGGCGCTGCAGCGATCAGGACGGCGATCCTTTCCAATCCGCTCAGTGTGCGCGGCGTGGACGGCGGCAAGCTGCTCAAGTCGTTCATTGATGGCTTCACGGCCACCGAGCGGCAACGCCTCACGGGCGCGATCTGGCAGGGCTTCTTCGAAGGGCAGACCAACTTCCAGATCATCAAGAACATCCGCGGGACCAAGGCGCTCAACTACAATGACGGCATCCTGGCCACGACCAACCGCAACGCCGGCGCCATTGTGCGGACGGCAGTGCAGCACGTCGCTACTCAGGCGCGCATGGAAACGCTGAAAGAGAACCCCGACGTCGTCCAGGCCGTGGAGTGGGTCAGCACGCTGGATTCGAAGACCACGCCTCAGTGCCGAACGCTCGACAAACATCGGTTCAAGCTGACCGAAGGGCCCAGGCCGCCGATCCACATCAACTGTCGCTCGACGGTGGTGGCGGTGACCAGGTTCAGCGCGCTGTTCGCCAAGGACGCTACACGGGCATCTGTCGGTGAGGATGGACCGCAGCAGGTGAGGGCCGACCTTAGCTATTACGAGTGGCTCAAGCAGCAGCCGGCAGCATTCCAAGACAAGGCGATTGGCCCTAAGCGCGCCAGGTTATTCCGCGAGGGTGGCCTGAGTGTGGAGCGCTTTGCAGAGCTGCAGCTTGATCGGAGTTTCAAGCCGTTGACTCTGAAGCAGATGAGGACACTTGAGCCGCTGGCATTTCAATCTGCGGACCTTTAGTATTTTGGAAATTGCTAGGGATTGCGTATGACCAAACTATTTAATCTTCCGCCGGAAGAAATATCGCATTTGTTGCGTTTCTATTGGTTTATTTTGAAGGCGAACAAAGAAACTGATCCGGACAAAATCATCGCGAATAAAGTGCATATAGAAAACCTGGTTGCGAGGCAGCTCTCCCGCAAAAACTTACCCGATAAAGACTTGAAAGAAATCGTTTGGTTTATAGCTGGGTCAAAAGACCTGCTCAAGACTCTGGAGACGCGACGACGCCTTACACCAATGATTTCTGATATTCATCGGGAGGTAAGAGCCGCTTATCCCAATAATCTTTACGAGCCCGCCACAGCCAGCGCCATTGACATACTAATTTATTAATCAGTCCGACCCGCTAACGCGGGTTTTTTTATGCCCGCAGGCAGGGCCTGCGCCTAAGTCTCAGGGAGACACCCCATGCTGAAATTCCAACTGGATACCCTAGAAGGGGTAGACGAATCCGTGCGCGCTTTTTACACCGAGAAGGATGGCAAGTACGTCCTGGGCATTGAAGGGTTGCCTCAGCCTGAAGATGTATCTGGCCTGAAGTCGAAGGTTGAAGAGCTGCTGGCCGAGAAGAAGTCCGAAGCCGACAAGCGCAAGGCTGCTGAAGAACAGGCTCGCTTGGAGCGCGAAGAGGCGCTGCGCAAGTCTGGCAACGTCGAGGAACTCGAGAAGTCCTGGTCCGAGAAATACAGCCGCCGCGAGGCAGAGCTGAATGGCCAGCTCGAGTCGGAGCGCAGCACCCTGCAGGGCCAGATCCGGGATCTGACCGTGGGGCGTACTGCTACCGAGATTGCAACCACCCTGGCCATCCAAGGCAGTGCAAAGGCACTGCTTCCTCATATCGAACGCCGACTGAGCGTCGAGCAGCGCGATGGTAAGCCAACCGTCGTGGTGCTGGATGCGGCCGGCAAGCTCTCTGCAACCACGCTGGAAGAGCTGAAGAATGAATTCACCAAAGACCCTGCGTTCGGTCCTCTGATCGCAGGCAGCAAGGCATCTGGCGGCGGGGCCGGCGGTGCTGGCAATAGCGGTGGGGCCGCTCTGAAACGTTCCGAAATGTCCTCTGTCGCCAAGCGTGAGTTCATCACTGCAAACGGCCAGGACGCCTACCTGAAATTGCCCAAATAATGGAGTAACCCATGGGGACTACCGTCACCTCGGACATGATCGTCTACAACGATCTCGCCCAAACCGCTTACCTGGAGCGTATCCAGGACGTGATCGACATCTTCAATACCTCCTCCAACGGCGCCCTGGTTCTGGACAACGAACTGATCGAGGGCGACCTGCGCAAGCGCGCCTTCTACAAGCTCGGCGGCTCTATCGCTCACCGCGATGTCAACTCGACCGCCGCGGTGGCCGGCCAGAAGATCGGCTCCGGCGAAATGGTCGGCGTGAAGGTGCCGTTCAAGTACGGTCCTTACGAGACCACCGAAGAGGCCTTCAAGCGTCGCGCACGCTCGCCGGAAGAGTTCTCCGAACTGGTGGGTCAGGACTATGCCGACGCAGTGCTGGAAGGCTACATTCAGTACGCAATGGCCGCACTGAAGGCTGCCATCGGTGCCAACCCCAACATGGTCACCAAGGCCAGCTTCGCCACTGACGGCAAGAAGGCGCTGACCAAGGGCATGCGCAAGTTCGGCGACCGATTCGGCCGCATTGCGTTGTGGACCATGGACTCGGCAACCTACTTCGACATGGTGGACCAGGCCATCACCGAGAAGGTCTACGAAGAAGCTGGCGTGGTTATCTACGGTGGCCAGCCCGGCACCATGGGCAAGCCCGTTCTGGTATCGGACACGATTCCGACCGAAGCCATCTTCGGCCTGCAGGCTGGGGCAATCAAAATCACTGAGTCGCAGGCCCCGGGCTTCCGTTCGTACCCCATCAACACCCAGGAGAACTTGGCGATGGGCTTCCGCGCTGAGGGCACCTTCAACCTGGACCTGCTTGGCTACAGCTGGAAGGACGCCACCGGTGGGGTGAACCCGAACCTGGCCGCGATCGGCGCGGGTGCCAACTGGACCAAATACGCCACCAGCGACAAGGTCACCGCCGGCGTTCTGATCGACCTGTCCGCGCCTTAATCAGCGCCTTCCTCAGCAAGCGGTTCGCCATGAGCCGCTTTGGAGATACCCATGGAATTGACTTACTCTGCGCAAACAACGGACTTCGATCCCGATAAGCGCTATCGCAACCCGCAGTACTTCGATAAGCCAGAATCCGGTGTGACCAAGGTCACTGTTGTGGGGGATTGGTCGGTCGTGGTTGAGGCCTATAAGGCCGTCCAGATCGAGGTGGATGTCGTCGAGCCCGGCGGTGCTGCTGAAACTGACCCGGCTAAAATGGGCGTAGCAGATCTGCGTGATTGGCTCACCGCCCAGGGCATCGAGTTCGATCCGAAGGCCCCGAAGGCCGAAATTGTGAAACTCATTCCAGCGAGCTGATTTATGGCACTCATAGTCGAGGATGGCACCGGGAAGTCTGACGCCGAAAGCTACGCATCCGCCGAGGACCTGGCCATGTACGCCGTGAAATTCGGCCTAGCCATCCCTGCGGAGGTGCCAGCGCAAGAGGCCTTGCTGCGACGGGCCGCCCTGGCCATGGATGGCATGACCTGGAAAGGGCGCAAGAGCAGTAGCGAGCAGGCTCTGGCCTGGCCGCGCCGGGAAGTGCTGCTGGATCAGGAGATCAAGCCAAATAACTACCTGCCGGCGCGGATCCAGTACGGCCAGATGGCCTTGGCTGCGGAGATCCATCAGGACGATATCGACCCGATCGAGAAGCGCAAAGGCGCGGTGACGCTGGAGCGGGTAGAGGGTGCGGTTACTCGCGAGTACGCGACTATTCCCAACACAAGCGGCCGCCTGTTGCCTGCGGCACCGGACCGGCCGAGTGCCACGCAATTTGCTGACTACCTACAGAAGCGCGGGTTGTTTGCAGTGAGAGCCTGATGGTAGCGTTGTGCCTCTGTATGCGGAGGAGCAAGAAAATGACGAAATTAGAAGCTTGGACTCGATTTGCTGAAAGTGCATTGATCGGAGTTATAACTGCCAAAGGAAACTCAATTTCACATGACAATCCAACAAAAACAGCGGCGAGCTACGCGGATAGCATGTTGAAAGAGTGGGAGAAAAAAAAGCAACAACTCGAAGATGAGCGACTCGCCGCTTACAGCGAATAATTGTAGCCCAGCCATCGCGCTGGGCTTTTCACATCTGGAGCCACCATGGCCTTCTACGACGAAATGGCCGTGATGGCTCTGGAGATGATCACAGAGCTCGGCCAGCCCGTAACCATCCGCGACATCAAGCCTGGCGAGTACGATCCTGATACCGACTCGGCCGGCCCTGACACCGTCACCGAGCAAACCGCCCAGGGCATCCTGCTCGACTTCACAGGCCTGGAGTTCCAGAACAACAGCCTCATCAAGCAGGGCGACAAAAAGTTCAAGGTCGCAGCCCAAGGGCTGGCGTGGGCGCCTGATCTGCTCAACAAGGTCATCATCCAGGGGCGCACCTGGTCCATCGTTCCGCCGCTGAAAGAGATCAACCCAGCCGGTACGCCTATTCTGTACGAGCTGCAGGTGCGGTCATGAACCGACCCGAATGACGACGGCAGTTAAGATAAGCCCTGGAGTTTCTTGTAAGGCGTAGGCTTCGAAAGGTGGCTTTCGCACTACCTGTATTGATGGGTGGACAACGACTCGATGCCGTAATAGCGTTGTGCCTTTATCTTCCGGCTGTGAGTAAAGTATATGGATATGCGCGGTATTGTATTTGCTGTTGGTGCGGCTGTTTTCTTTTCAGTTGCTGCACATGCAGACACTGATGTCAAAAAAGAGATCATTGATCGCTGCAAGTCACAGATGGATAAGTACGGATCAGTGATGGTGAAAGCCTGCGTTGACCAAGATCTAGAAGCGGTCGCTGGCCTTAAGCAAATCCCAGATGAGCATAAGAAGACCGTTGCACGCTGCATGAAGCAGATGCGTAAGTACGGTTACAGTATGGTGAAAGCATGCGTCGACCAGGACCTTGAGGCGGCGAAGGCCTTAGGTGAGTACTGAGTCACTATTCTCTTATGCGATGACCTCCACTATTCGAAAGCCCGCCTCCAAGCGGGCTTTTTTACGCCTGATGATCAGGGAGGAGTTCAGCCATGTCTTCGCGTTACGCGGGCCGGAGCGGCAATTTCGCCGAGAACATCCGCCAGTTCGCCGAGCAGGCCCAGGCCGGCATTGACGCCATCTTTCGCGAGATCGTGATCGAGATCGGCAGCAGCGTGATTCGCATGTCTCCGGTGGGTAATCCGGAGATCTGGGCCGCCAACGTGGCGCACCGTGCGGCCAACACGCGGGCAGCCGACGACTACGACTTCAAGGTCTCGGTGCGCAACACACTGATCAACCTGGACGAAAACAACTTCACCAAGGCCGGCAATCTGCGCCGCGGCGTGAAGTACGCCAAGCCTCTGACCAAGACCGAGCGCGACCAGAACTTCAACGTAAACGGCCTGGTCGCCGGGAAGGACTATGTCGGCGGCCGCTTCCGGGGGAATTGGCAGTTCTCGATCGATACACCGGCTGAAGGCGTGCTGGATCAGGTCGACCCGGCAGGCGGCGTGACGCTGGCCAAGCTGCGATTGCAGGTCGGACAGCTGACCGCCGGCCAGACTGCCTACATCGTGAACAACCTGCCTTATGCCGTTCCGCTTGAATACGGGCATTCCAAGCAGGCCCCCGGCGGCATGGTCCGGATCACGCTCGCCAGGTTCCAGCAGATCGTCGACGAAGCCATCAGGAACAACCAGGTATGAGCCATAACGTTATCGCCACGATCTATCAGGCCCGGGTTATCGCCTGGGCGAAAGCTAGGGTTCCGCCGCTGAAGGTGGTCGTCGAGAACGAGGCCTACACGCCGAAGGACGGAGAGACCCACATTAGGACCTACACCCTGCCGGCTGACACGACGAGCAACACCCTGGGCGGCGACCACCGGCTGTACACCGGTGTCTTCCAGGCCAGCGTAGTGGCGCCATCGGGCAAGTACCGCGGTCCGGCCGGCGGCCTCGCTGATGAGATCGGCGCGCTGTTTCCGCTGTATGAACGGAACGAGAAGGCCGGCCTGACGGTGATCACCATGACGCCACCAGACCAGGGCTCAGGCATTCAGGGAGACACGACCTACACCGTGCCCGTGTCCTTCCAGTACCGCGCTGACACCAACTAATTCCGCCCATCGGGCAACCCCACAGACCCGCCATTGAGCGGGTTTTGTCATTTCTGCAAAGAGGAAACACCCAATGGGATACAAAATTCCTAACGGCGGCACTTTTAAACACGCCGCCACCTACGAGGCTCCGCTGGCATTCACTGCCATCTCCAACGCAAGTGAGGCTGTGGCCACCGTTGTCGGCGCCGATCTGGACGCTGGAGACATCGTGCTGCTCACCTCCGGTTGGAGCAAGCTGGACAGCAAGGTCGTCCGCGTGAAGGCTGCCACGGCAACTGCGATCACGCTGGAAGGCATCGACACCACCGACACTCAAATTTTTCCAGCCGGCAATGGCTCGGGCACCATGAAGAAGGTGCTGACCTGGGTGCTGATTCCGCAAGTAACTGACCTGGCCTTCTCGGGCGGGGAGCAGAACTACCTCGACGTGGTGTTCCTCGAGAACGACCAGGGCAAGCAGATCCCTACTGACAAGTCGGCTGCCAGCATGGTCCTGACCATCGCCGATGACCCGGCCCAGCCGTTCAACGCTGTCCTGATGTCGGCCGATGCCGGCAAGCAGGTACATGCTGCGCGCCTCGATCTTCCAGGCAATGACACTCTGCTTTACGGGGCTTACACCTCGTTCTCCAAGCAGCCAGCGGTGTCCCGTAACAACCTGCTGACCCGCACCGTCAACCTGGCGCTGCAGTCCGAGCCAACCCGCTATCTGACCTCGGTGTAACCCATGGCCAAGTTCTCGCTGATCCAGAATCCAACCTTCAACGCCGACGTGCTGATCCCGCAGTTGGGCGGCGAGCCAGTGAAGGTGGGGTTTGAGTTCAAGTACCTGGACCGGACCGGCCTGGCCGAGCTCTACGCTGAGTGGGGCGAGCGCCACAAGGCCTTGGGGTTGAAGGCTGACGAGATGGACCTGAAAGCCTTCACCGCAGCCCAGATCGACCTGCAGGTGGACCAGGTGAAGGCCGTGGTGGCTGGCTGGGACTTCGAAGAAGAGTTCAACGAGCAGAACATCCGCATTCTGGTCACCTCGATTGTCTCGATACCCAGCGCGGTATTGGCGGCCTATTCCGAAGCGTTCAACCAGGCCCGCCTGGGAAACTCCTAAGCGCCGCGCGCGCACTCTATGAGCAAGGGCCTTCGGCTGAAGAGCTGAAGACCTTTGGCTTTCTGGTGGGTGATCTTACCGGCCAGGACTGCGAGGTGTGGCCGGACAACTGGCCGGCCTTCACCGTTTTCGAGGCGATGAGCACTCAGTGGCGGGTCGGTGCGTGCGGCGCTACTGGCCTGGACTACGGCGCTCTGCCGAGCGTCATCCGAATGTGTGGCGTGCCGGCTGGCTCCAGGCAAAGCATTTTCAGTGACATCCGGCAGATGGAGGCTGAGGCCCTGGCCGTAATGGCTGAACAGAGAGACAACAAATGAGCACTACCTTCGCATCGCTTGGCATTGCGGTTGAGTCGTCTCAGGCGGTCAAGGCTGCCGATGACCTGGATAAACTGGTCGACGCGGCCGAAGGGGCAGAGAAGGCCGTCGATGACCTTGGCAAGGCTGGGGAGGGCCTGGCCAACACCGGCAAGAAAATCAGCCAAGCGGAGGCGGAGGCCGCCCAGGGCATCGATAAAGCGACCAGTGCGAAGGAGCGCCAGGTCGACGCGAGCCGCAAGGCCGGGACAAGCGCCGCCAGCGAAATCGCAATCATCAGCCAGCTCGACAGGGCGATGACCGGCAACATCGACAGCATGGAGAAGCTGGTCCAGGCAGAAGGACTGCTTGAGCGGGCCCGCAAGGGCGGCCTGGTCACCATTGAACAGCAAGAGGCCTATCAGGAGCGCCTCGGCAAATCCTTCGACAAGATCGAGAAAGCCGAAGCCAAGGAGACGGTGCAGAAGCAGCGCCTGATTGACGCCGAGAACCGGCAGATCGAGGCACTAAAGCGCACGGTCAACAGCATCGATCCCCTGAATGTGAAGTTGGCCAAGCTGGAGGCGCAGGAAAAGGCGGCACATGAAGCTTTCCGTCTTGGCGCAATCAACGCGGAACGCTACAGCGAGGCCCTGGCCAAGGTCGGCAAGGATCGGGCCGGCATCACTGCTACAGAGGGCGCATTCGACAAGCTGAAGCTCGGCACCCGCCAGGCCCAAGAAAACGTCATGCAACTGGCCAACGCCTTGCAGTCCGGGGATTGGGGGAGTGGTGTTCGCGCAGTTACGCAGCTTGGCGCTGGAGCCGGGGCCAGTGCTGCAAGTCTCCTCGCGCTCGCGGCGCCTATCGCTCTTGTCACGGCCGCAATCGGTACTCTTGCCTACGCCTATTACAAGGGCAGCGAAGAGCAGGATGCTTACAACAAATCGCTGATCCTTACCGGAAACTATGCGGGCGTGAGTGCCGGGCAGTTGGGCGACATGGCGCGCCAGGTCAGTGCCACGGTTGGCACTACCGGGCAAGCGGCTGCGGTGCTGGCAATGCTGGCCGAAAACGGAAAGATTGCCGGCGAGAGCTTCACAGGCATCACCCAGGCAGCCGTGTCAATGCAGGAGGCTACGGGCAAAGCGGTGAGCGAGACAGTCGCCGAGCTCTCCAAGTTGGCCGACGACCCGGTGAAGGCCTCTGCAGCGCTGAACGAGCAGTATCACTACCTGACGGCCTCGGTTTACTCGCAGATCGCCGCACTGGAAGAGCAGGGCGATCATGCTGGGGCCGTAAAGCTGGCAACTGAGCAGTACGCTGATGCAATCAATGAGCGGACGCCGCGAATCCTGGAGAACCTGAGCTTCTGGGAGAAGGGCTACAACGCAGTGGCCCGCGCTGCAGATAACCTGAAGAACGTTGGCCGACAGGACATCGGCAGCGATATAGAGCAGGCTCGGCTTAATCTGGCCAGGGCACAAGCTGGAGATATTGGCGCTTTCCAGAACAAGACGGTGATGGTCGATTTCTACCAGAATCGCCTCAACATGCTGGAGGACCAGAAAGCTGCTGAGGAAGACATTGCCAAGTGGGAGAAAGAGCAAGCGAAGGCCCAGAGCGCCTCTGTCGACGCTATGACAAAGGTCGATGCATTGGCGAAGTCGTCATGGACGAACGAGCAGAAGCGCACGGAAGCGGTAAAGGAGTACAAGCGCTGGCTCGACGACATTCGCAAGACTGATCCCAACGACAAGCGCCTGGATAAGGCTGTCGTTGATAAGAACATTGCGAACATCAACGACAAGTTCAAGGACACGAAGACTGCCGCCGGCGCGGTAGACCTGACGGCCTTCAACAACTCGAAAAACAACCTCACCGGCATCCTGTCCGAGTACAAAAACGCTCAGAAGGAACTGGACGCAGCGCAGAAGGCGGGGCTGGTGTCCCAGGCCGACTACCTGCTCAAGCGTGAGGCCATGATCGGCAATGAGCGGGACGAGGTCACGGCGGCCTATGAGGCGAAGATTACGGCACTTGAGGCTGCCAAGGGCAAAGCCAGTACATCTGCCGCCCAGCGCATCCAGCTGGACCAGAAGATCGCCGATGCCCGCGCCGCCATGGTCAAGGCCCAGCAGGACGCTGACACCGAGCTGAGCGTGCTGGCCAAGAACGAAGAGGGCCGGCTGAAGAAGCAGGAACTGGCGGTTAAGACCTACACCAGCGCCTTGCAGCAGCAAGTCGACACTCTGCGCGAGCAGGGCATGCGCGCTGCCGCTGGCCTTGGCCAGGGTGATCGCCAGCGCGATCTGACCAACCAGCAGAACGCGATCGACGACCGCATCAACCAGCAGAAGCTGGACCTGGCCAACCAGTACGGCGATGGCTCCCGGGGCATGAGCCTCGACGAGTACACGCAGAAGCTGCAGGCGCTGGAAGCCACCCAGCAGAAGCTCCACGACACTGTGGTCAGCAACTACGACGACATGACGGCTGCGCAGGGCGACTGGAGGAATGGAGCATCTTCGGCTTGGCAGAACTACCTGGAGTCAGCACGGGATGTTGCCGGCCAGACCAAAAGCCTGTTCACCAACGCCTACGGCTCGATGGAAGACGCGATTGTGCAGTTCGCGATGACCGGGAAGTTATCGTTTGCTGACTTCACGAAGTCGATCCTCGCAGATATGGCCAGGATCGCTGTTCGCCAGGCCAGCTCCTCGGCGCTCAGCTCGTTGTTCGGCATGGCTGCCTCTGCTGCCGCATCGTACTTCGGCGGTGGGGCGGCTTCGGCCGGCTCAACGCAGGCCGGGTATACCGGGGTCGACTTCTCCAGCTACCAGGCCAATGGCGGTGCCTGGGGAGCTGGCGTGCAGATGTTCGCCAATGGTGGCGCCTTCACGAACAGCGTGGTCAGCAAGCCAACGGCTTTCGGAATGGCTGGCGGCCAGACTGGAGTGATGGGCGAGGCGGGCCCCGAGGCGATTGTGCCGCTGGCCAGGACCTCCAGCGGCCAGTTGGGTATTCGAGCGTTGGGCGGTGATTCAACCCCGAGCAACAACCAAGTCGTGATTCAGCAGACCTTCAACATCCCTGAAGGGAGTGGCGGGGCCAGCGAAGCGGACGGCCAGGTTCTGGCCCAGGCCTATGCAAAGTCCGCCAAGCAGGGCGCTCAGGAGCAGATCGCGAGAGACCTCCGGCCAGGAGGCCAGATCTACATGGCCATCAGGGGGCGTGGTTGATTGGCGTTGCCCGCTTCGGCGGGCTTTTTTATGCCTGGAGAAAATATGGCAACTGAAACCTTCACCTGGAAGCCGAATAACGATCCCGCGGCGACCATTGCGTTTCGAACCAAGTCGGCCAAGTTCGGCGACGGTTACGAGCAGCGTGCCCAGGACGGAATCAACAACCGCTCGCAGTCCTGGCCCCTGACGTTCACAGGCCAGAAGGCGCGCATCAAGGAGATCATGGCGTTTCTCGACCGACATGCCGGCGCAACACCATTTTTCTGGGCTGACCCGCTGGGCGATCAAATGCTCTACCGGTGTTCCGAGTATCAACCCAAGGCCATGGGGGGCGATGCCTACACCCTGACCGCAACATTCGAACAGGCATTCCACCCATGAGCATCGATCCCATCAACATCGGCGGGGCGCCCAACGATGGCAACGGCCAGGACCTGCGCTCGGGCGGTCAGATCATCAACGACAACTTCGCGGAGCTGGATACCCGCACGGCTGCCGCCCAGGAGAAAGCTGAGCAGGGCGTTTTGGATGCTGCTGCGGCAAACGCCGCCGCAGAAGCTGCCAAATCGAAGGCTGACGCCGCGGTTCCAGGCGCTGCGCTCGGGATTTCTGTCGCTCAACTGGTCAGTGGTGTTGTGCCCGCTTCTCAGTTGCCGAGCTTCGTTGATGATGTGTTGGAGTTTCCGGCGCGGGTCGATTTCCCCGCGCCGGGCGAGACAGGGAAGATCTACCTTGCGATCAATGATGGCGACAGCCCGACTAATCCTACTCGTCAGTACCGGTGGAGCGGCTCAGCGTATGTGTTGATCCCGTCCTCTCCGGGCTCGACGGATCAAGTCCCGGAAGGATCGACAAACCAATACTTCACGCAGTCCCGCGTGCGCTCGACGACTCTTTCTGGCCTGGGCGCTCTGGTCAATGCTGCGATCCTGGCAACCGACACGTTGCTGCAGGCTTTTGCAAAGCTGCAGGGCCAGCTCAACGCCAAGCTGAGTAGGAGTGAGGCGGCAACCGACTCCGAAAAGCTCGGAGGCCAACCTGCCTCGTTCTACACCGCACAGATGGTTGGAGCAACGGCGTCGTCCGCCGGCAAGCCTGGGCTTGCTCCGGCTCCAGCAGTTGGAGATCAGGCAAAGTACTTGACGGGTAGCGGAACGTACGAAGAGCCAATCCCGGGAGTGTTCACAAAGAAGTGGACAAGTTCGCCACTGTCTTTTGCCGTCGGATCGAACAACCTGATCACGCACAACCTCGGGCAGAAATTCAAACTCGCGAAGCTGTTCATTGTGTTGACCACTTCTGTCGGAGGCTGGCCTGTCGGCACTCGGTTAGAGCTGATTCCGTTCATGGATGCGGGCGGGACTACGGGATCTTCCTATGGGCTTCAGCTGGCTGCTTCAACAGAAACGACTGTTAATGCGGCCGTTGGAAATGGAGGTTTTGTTTGCCTGTCTACGGTAGGCGGAGGAGCAGTGGTTCTGCCTTCATCGGGTGTTCTGACCTTGGAGTTGTATGCATGAATGAATTGCATGGGGAGCCGTTTCATCACTACGTGACTCCCGAAGGGCAATATCTTGGCGCGTCGGATGGAGAGGCTCTAAGTGCTGTTGAAGTTGATTCGCCTCCCGAGTACGCCGATCAAGTATGGCAATTCCCCGGTTGGGCGCCGAGCCCAAGCAAGCTGCGCAGAGCTGAAGATGAGTGGTGCCAAGTCGAACTGGCTGTGATCGCCGCTCAGCTTGATGCGCTGGAAGAAGCTGAGGCCGGACAGGCGCCAGAAGACTTGCTGCCCGGGGTTCGCTCGCAGTGGCTTCGGTATCGCGGCCTGGTGCGGAACTGGAGCTCAGGAAAGGGAGATTACCCAGACATCACCAAACGCCCAACTCGCCCTATTTGAATTGCCGTCACCCGCCATGAGCGGGTTTCTTTTTTTGAGGAACTTCCATGCCAATTACGGCCGATATCCAGACCCTGGAGCCTGGCGCGTGGGTGGAGCTTTTCGAGCTCGACGCTACTGCTCTGGGCGCCGAGCTTTATCGCTTTCACGGCTACCCGCAGCAGTCGTCGATCTACTGGCAGGGCGAGGAGTATTCGCCCTGGCCGATCCAGGCCGAGGGCTTCGAAATGACAGGGCAGGGCGCGCAGCCAATGCCAACCCTGTCTGTTGGCAATGTCGGTGGGTTCATCACGGCCCTGGTGCTGTACTTCGAGGACCTAGTGGGGGCGAAGCTGATCCGGCACCGGACCTTGGGCAAGTACCTGGACGGCCAGCCCGAGGCGGACCCCGACGAAGAGCTGCCGCCGGACATCTGGTATGTCGAGCGCAAAGCTGCCGAGAACAACGAGACGGTGCAGTTCGAGCTGGCTTCAGCCCTGGACTTCGCCGGCGTCCAGCTGCCGCGCCGGCAGATCGTGGCAAACGTTTGCTGGTGGCTCAGCTGCGGCGGTTACCGCGGGCCCTACTGCGGCTACAACGGCGGGCCCGTGGCCGATGAGAACGACATCATCGTCACCGACGCCTCCAAGGACAAATGCGGCGGGCGCTTGAGCAGCTGCAAACTGCGCTTCGGCGAGAACAACCCTCTGCCTTATGGCTCATTCCCGGCCGCCGGCCTGCTTCGGAGCTGACAATGAACAAGTCCACCCGCGCCGCCATCGAGCGGCATGCACTTGCCGAGTATCCACGTGAGTGCTGCGGCCTGGTGATTCGCGAGGGGCGCAAGGAGGTCTATGTGCCTTGCCGCAACACGGCCTCGACACCCAGCGAGCATTTCCGCCTCGCGCCCGCGGACTTCGTCGCTGCCGAGGACCGCGGCCAGGTGCTGGCGGTCGTGCATAGCCACCCAGACCACCCGGCAGCACCCAGTGAAGCAGATCGCGTCTCATGCGAGGCCTCCGGGCTTCCCTGGCACATCCTTGAAGTCAGGAAAGGTGATGATGACGTCATGCGCCCCGGCGAGCTGTGCAGCTTCGCGCCGGAGGGCTACCAGGCCCCGCTGATTGGCCGCAAGTTCGCCCACGGCGTGCACGACTGCCTGAGCATCATCCTCGACTTCTACTGTCGCGAAATGGGCATCGATCTGGGCCAGTACGAACGGGAGGACGGATGGTGGGAGAAGGGCGGAAACCTGTACCTGGAGAACCTGCCGGCGGCTGGCTTCACGCAGGTCATTGTGCCGCAGCATGGCGACATCGTGCTGATGCAGATCCGGTCGAAGGTGCCGAACCACGCCGGGGTATACCTGGCCGACGGTGTGCTGAAGTCCGAGCCTCAGCACTTCCCAGCGCCCGGGTCGATCCTGCACCACCTCTACAACCGAGACAGCAAGCGGGACACCTACGGCGGCTACTGGCGCGAAGTTACGGTCAGCTACTGGCGGCACGCAAAACAATGAGGAAGAGCAATGGCTCAATCAGCTGAAAAGATGCAGACAGTGCTGCTTTCCGGTTCCTTGGCACGGCTATTTGGCCGCCGGCATAGAATGATTACCCGCGGTGGCTGGCGCGACATCATCGGGTATTTCAAGCAGTTCCCAGGATTCGAGAAACACATGGCCGAAAGCTCCAGCAAGGGGCTGCGCTACGCGATCTTCAACGGCAAAGAGAACCTTTCTGAGGATGACCTGGCGAAGCCAACCGGTCGTGATGTGATCCGGGTTGTGCCGGTGATCACTGGTTCGAAGCGCGCCGGCCTGCTGCAAACGATTGTTGGAGTAGTGTTGATAGCCGCATCCTATTTTACTGGCGGAACAACCCTTGCAGCAGGTGTCGCCATGGTTGCCGGCGGCGTGATCCAGATGCTGAGCCCCCAAGCAAAAGGCCTGGGCACCCAAGACACCCCCAACAACCGACCCAGCTACAGCTTCAACGGAGCCGTGAACACCAGCGTCCAGGGCAACCCTGTCCCGCTTCTCTACGGCCGGATGATTGTCGGCAGCGCGGTGATCAGCGCCGGGATCTACTCCGAAGACCAGATGTAAACCGAACCCGCCACCAGGCCCGCCGAGCGCGGGTATTTTTTTGCCTGAAGGAAAGTCATGAACCAGCACATTACCGGCAGCAAAGGCGGCGAGTCGAAGCCGCGGCCGTCCGTTGAGGCCCCCGACAGCCTGCAGAGCACTGCCTATGCGCGGATCCTCGACCTGGTGAGCGAGGGCGAGATCCAGGGCCTGGTCGCGGGCGAGCGGTCTGTCTATCTCGACGAAACCCCGCTGGCCAATGCCGACGGAACCCGTAATTTCAGCGGCGTCACCCTGGACGCCCGCACCGGCAGCCAGGATCAGCTACATATCCCGGGCTTTCCGGCAGTCGAGAGCGAGATTGCTGTGGGTGTTGAGCTGAAGTATGGCCAGCCCTGGGTTCGGGCTGTGCAGAACCTGCAGCTGTCGGCCGTGCGCGTACGCTTGTCTACCCCGCGCCTGGCGCAGACAAACACCAGCAACGGCGACACCAACGGCTACACCGTGCAGTACAAGATCGAGGTGTCCACCGACGGCGGGCCTTATGTGCAGGTACTGGCCTCGGCGTTCAGCGGCAAGACCTCGACCAAGTACGAGCGCTCCCACCGGGTGGACCTGCCGCCGGCGAGCAGCAACTGGCAGATTCGCGTCACTCGCCTGACGCCGAATAGCACCAGCAGCGTGATCGCTGACACCACCAACATCGACGCGATCACCGAGGTCATCGACGCGAAGCTGCGCTATCCGGGTTCCGCTGTCGTCGGCCTGCAGTTCGACGCCTCGCAGTTCCAGGCGATCCCCACGAGATCCTTCGACCTGCGCGGCCGCATCATTCGCGTGCCGAGCAATTACGACCCGGAAAGCCGGCTGTACTCCGGCATCTGGGATGGTTCGTTCAAGTTAGCCTGGACCGATAACCCGGCCTGGATCTTCTACGACCTGTTGCTGCACTTCCGCTATGGCCTGGGCCATCTGTTGAATGAGGGCCAGGTCGACCGCTGGGAGCTGTACCGCATTGGTCAGTATTGCGACCAGCCGGTGCCGGACGGGAAGGGTGGCATGGAGCCGCGGTTTACCTGCAATCTGTTCCTGCAGACCCGGTCGAACGCCCTGGACGTGCTGCAGGACTTGGCCACGACCTTCCGAGGGATGTCCTACTGGGCCGCTGGCTCGGTGATGGCCATTGCCGATATCCCGGAAGACCCGGTGTACACCTACTCGAACGCAAACGTGATCGACGGCAAGTTCGGTTACTTCGGCTCGGCCAAGAAGACCCGTTACACCGTGGCCCTGGTGAGCTGGAACGACCCGGCCGACTTCTACCGGCAGAAGGTCGAGTATGTCGACGACCAGGCCGGGATCACCCGCTACGGCATCCAGCAGACCGAGATCACAGCCACCGGCTGTACATCCCAGGCCCAGGCCCAACGCATCGGCAAGTGGGCGCTGCTGACCAACCGCCTGGAAACCGAAAGCGTGGGGTTCTCTGTGGGCCTGGACGGCACCCTGGCGCGCCCCGGGCAGATCATCCGCATCGCGGACAACGATCGGGCAGGGCGGCGCATTGGCGGGCGCCTGCGCTCTTCTACGCTCGACACCTTGATACTGGATGCCGACGTGAAGGCATACCCAGGTGACACGATCACCGTGATCATGCCCACGGGCACGGCGGTCTCCCGCAAGATCAAGTCGGTCGGGTATCCGCTGACCTGGGACAGCACGGGGATCACCTGGGACAACGGGCGGATTACCTTTGACACCACAGGCTTTCCATCCGACGTCCAGCAGGTGGTACTGGCCCAGAAGTTGGACGATCTGCCGCCTCAGCACTCGATGTGGGCGATTGACTCGACCACTCTGGCCACCCAGCTGTTCCGCGTGATGTCGGTGGCGGAGGATTTCTCCGACTCGGAGATCAAGTTCACGATCAGCGCGGTCCGTCACAACGCGAGCAAGTACGGCGCAATCGACAACGGCACGCGC
The DNA here is from genome assembly GCF_058744285.1 of Pseudomonas sp. E1BtOHC1. Classification (NCBI taxonomy): domain Bacteria; kingdom Pseudomonadati; phylum Pseudomonadota; class Gammaproteobacteria; order Pseudomonadales; family Pseudomonadaceae; genus Pseudomonas; species Pseudomonas sp. E1BtOHC1. Next base: position 5,213,368 of record NZ_CP196023.1, on the reverse strand, counting down.
ATCGAGCGGCCACCGGTGACGGTGATCCCGCCGAGCGTCCAGCGGCCGCCGTCGAACGTGACGGTGAGCAATGACCACTTTGTCGACCAGGGCAGCGCGGTCAGCGTCATGACGATCGAGTGGGAAAAGCCCGAGGCAGCGATCGCCTACGAGGTGTACTGGCGCAAGAACGACGGTGACTGGATCTTTGCCGGCCGCACGGGCACCACGTCCATCGATGTGAGCGGGATCTACGCAGGGCGTTACGTCGCGAAGGTGCGGGCCATCAACTCGCTCGACATCGGGTCAGTGTTCGCGACCTCGGTCGAGACTGTGCTGAACGGCAAGACCACGCCGCCGCCGGTGCCGTCGTCCTTCACCGCCGAATCGATCGTGTTCGGCATCAAGTTGGCCTGGGGCATTCCGGCCGGAGTCACCACCGCGGACCTGCAGCGAACTGAAATCTGGTACAGCCAGACCAACCAGGTGGCTACGGCGACCAAGTTCGGCGACTACGCCTATCCGCAGACCGACTTAACGATCATGGGGCTGGCCGCCGGTGTGCGGTTCTTCTTCTGGGCCAGGCTGGTGGACCGTATCGGCAACGTGGGGGCGTTTTACGGGCCAGTGATGGGGCAGTCCTCAGCTGATGCCGGCGTGATCCTTGACTACCTGAACGATCAGATCACTGAAACGCAGCTGAGCCAGCACCTGCTGGAAAAGATCGACTCGGGCGGCGGTGCCTCGATTGAGGTTGAGGCCCTGAAGAGCGAGCTGGCGGCCATGTACTCGATCAAAACCCAGCTCACCGTCGACAACAAGCCGTACCTGGCCGGCATCGGGATCGGTGTAGAGAACAATGAAGGGATCATCACCAGTCAGGTGCTGATCGCGGCAAGCCGGTTCGCGATTGTCGACCCGAACGCCGCGGAGATCTATTACCCGTTTGTTGTTCAGAACAATGCCGCCTATATCGACACCGCGTTCATCAAGAACGGCTCAATCGACATGCTCAAGATCGGCAGCAACTTGCAGTCGAACAACTATGTGCCTGACGTTTCGGGCTGGGCATTCCGACCGGATGGAACGTTCCAGATGATGGGCAATACCCCCGGAGGAGCAAGGCTCATGATCAACAACAAAGGGCTGTATGTGTTCCATCCGAATGGCGTCAAAGCCATCGATCTGAGCGTGGACGCAACATGACGGTCGGGCTGATAACGCGTGATGCAAGCGGCAACATCACAACCAACATGACCAAAAAGCTGAGTCAGGGGGCAGGCTCCGTCATCACCAATCGCAGCAACGGATCGATCCCCGTTTCGCTGCCGGCCGGCAGATCGTACTTCTACGTTGTTCAGCCGCTGGAAGACTCGCAGCGCACAGCGGGCAAGAAGCCTGGCGTCACGATTACGCAGAATAGGCTCGAATGGTCGTACGTGATACCGGGCGGCTTTGCGATGAACTGCGAAATTTTCTATGGGTACTACTGATGAATACCGCACTCATAGTCCGCGACGAGAGCGGCAATGTTCTCTATGACACGTCGAAGTCGATCTACGGTCTCATAAAGAGCGGACCCGTCGAATATGCGGGCACATGGAGCAGATTGCAGCCAAGTGGTGCAGTGAGTGTCTTCTACGACAATATCTACAAGTTCGAAGTTGAAGGCGCAATCAGCCCGCTTGTATTCGTCACTGGCGCAAGCAACAAGCCGTTTCAGTCAAAGGAGGGTAACAAGACAGTTTTCTACTTCGCCGGCCAAGTCAGCGGCATTAAGGTTTACTGCTTCGACATCATGCGGCCAATCTTTACCGGGCCGGCGCTCAAGACGCGAAAGGAGGACGGAGGGTTCACGTTCAATAGTCTGCAGCGACCGTTGAACGTCATTGGCACTTCGACTCCTCCGGGCCCTGTGACATTTCCCAATGGAATGCAAACGCCATTCACCGGTGGTTCTGTTGCAGTGCTCATCCCTCAGCCCACGGGTTCGACACTCGGCGGCGTCCTGTGGGCGAATTACACGGTCAACCTCAATCCAAGCAAGACATATGCCGCGCATATTCCATGGGACCGCGGCTGCGGCTTTGTGAGTCAGCTCGGCAGCGATACTGTCTTCAGAGGCGCTGTTCATGAGGGATGCTACGGCCAGCAAGGGTCAATTGTGCACTGCATGTGGAACTCGCCGGAAACTACTTACGCCGGCGTTCACAGCACGACCCCTCAGGGATTCATGTCGCTGCTTTCAGACCGCATGCCTTCTTGCTCGTACATAGACACTGCTGAATACCCATACCCCTTTAATCCACAGTTGTAACTGAAGCGTCCGAATGCGCCCGCCCTGAGCGGGTTTTTTATTGCCTGGAGAAAAATAAATGCCGATCACCGAGCAGCAGTTGCTGCAGATCCTCCCGAACGCCCGCCCTGTTGCGGGCGTTTTTGTTCCTGCGCTCAACCGCGCTATGGCCCGCTGGAAGATCGACAGCCGGGTGCGCCAGGCCGCGTTCCTGGCCCAGGTCGGTCATGAGTCCGGTCAGTTGCGCAAGCTGGTGGAAAATCTCAACTACCGCGCCGATCGCATCCGCCAGATCGGCCAGGCCTCTCCTGTAGCCAGCCGGTGGCGTTCGTTGGTGCCGCGGGCGGATGAACTGGGCGGTAAGCCGGAGCGCTTCGGCAATGCTGTTTACGGCGGGCGTATGGGCAATGGCCCGGAAAGCTCGGGTGATGGTTTCCGCTACCGCGGTCGCGGCCTGCTGCAGGTCACCGGACGCAACAACTACCGCGCTGTCGCCAGCGGCCTGGGCCTGCCTCTGGAGGCGCAGCCAGAGCTGCTGGAACAGCCTGAGCATGCCGCCCAATCGGCAGCGTGGTGGTGGACCACCCATGGTCTGAACGAAATGGCCGACGCCGGACGCATCCAAGACATTGGCAGCATCATCAACACCGGGCAGCCAGGCCGGGTGCCAAATGGTGCCGTGGAACGGAAAGCACTCTACGACCTGGCTTTGAAGGTGCTGGCGTGAGCGCCTGGCTGTTACGTGGCGGCCTGCTGGTGCTGGTGCTTGCCTCTTACTGGGGGATCTATCAGCACGGACGGTCGATCGAGAGCGCAGAGTGGCAGGCGCGTTGGAATGCGCGTGACGCCGGCGATAAGCAGGCTTGGGCCATCGATGAGCGCGCAGAGCGCGACAAAGAACAGGATCGGCAGAACTCAATCAACAAGGCGGTGCAGGATGGACAACGGAAAATCGATAGTGCAGTCGCTGACGCTGTTACTGCTCGCGCTGCTGCTGGGAGCCTGCAGCGGACAGTCGACGATCTCACCGAGCGCCTCAAGCGTTCGGCCAGCAGCAATTCCTGCACTGCCGCCGCAAGCCAGGCAGCAACCCGCACAGCCTTGGTGCTTGCCGAGCTGTTCAAGCGCGCTGACGACCGAGCGGGCCAGCTGGCAGCAGATGCTGATCAAAACCGGAGCAGGGGAGTGACTTGTGAGCAGGCTTATGAAGGATTAACGAGGTGAGTTGATGCCTTTAAAATTGGTTAAGGCGAGATCATCGTGCGAGGGAAAAATTGCTATAACTAAAAACTGTGATCAGCATTCGATGAGGTAGAGCTCATGAAGAATATGACTTTGTCGGATTGGCAAAATCTACTCGTTGTGCAGGTCGGTTCCGAGAAGTGTCTTGATGAGTACTACTGTGATTTGATCTGCGCCGCTAACGAAATGTTGCGACTTGGTCTCGTTGACCGTAATGAATGGCATGGTCAGATTCAACAGGCCGGAGATTGGTTGGTCGCCGCAATTGAGCAGGAGCAAGCGCAGGCTGGAAAATGAAATAGCCCGCCGAAGCGGGCTTAAGCCGGTAGGGGGATTGTGGCCCGGCTTAGGAATTGTAGAACAATCTTGTTTTGGAGCAAGCCCGAAGCGGATTAAACAAAAAGCCCGGAAGTGGAGCGGGCATTAGAGGCTTCTGACTTTCCTGTCGGCAGTCAGCCGTTATTCACCGCATCGCCACCGGCGGGCTTGGTCGTGGGCTCGATCAGTACCGCGCCGTGATTCCTGACATTGCCGACGGCGGCGCTAACTTTGAACCACTCGAAGGCCTCGGCGGCCTCTCCCTGGTGTAGGGCCATCTGTTCGGCGCGCTCTTTGGGCGTTGCTGGGTCGAGCCATTCCCGGGCCAGGTCTGGGGCCAGGACCACCGGCCGGCGGTCGTGAATATCGACCATGCCGCCCTGTGCGTCGGCGGTGATGATCACAAAGCCGTCGTGCTCGCCCTGGTCCAGGGCTGGAAACTGTCCAATTGAGGCGCAGAGTATGGGAGAGCCGTCGCGGTGACGGATCAGGTATGGCTGCTTCTTCGGGCCGCCTTCGTCTACCCATTCGAACCAGCTATCGATCGGGCAGACAGCACGGTGTGGCCAGATCTGCCGAAAGAAGGGGCCGTGGGCCACTTTCTCGACGCGGGCATTTATCGGCGCGGCGCGGTCGGTGGCCCAATGCGGCCTCCAGCCCCAACGCACAGCGTCGGCATGCAACGCTTCGCCGGCAACATGGAAGAGGGCGAGCTGCATTGTCGGTGCTGCGTTGTAGCGCCCCAGGGGCTGGTCACCGACGTTATTGATCAGAGCCCCCGGCATGCTCAGGGCAGTGACGAAGTCGTGGATACCGCGATACTGAGAGAGTCGTCCGCACATGGCTGTGTCCTCGCTTGCTCTCAGCGTAGCTTTCCGCGTGCGCCAGCGGGTATCTGCCGCCGAAGATCCTCATTCGCTCGGTCCTTGCACCTGACTGTTGTTTCCAGGTCGTTGACTTGCTGCCGCAACCGCGCCGCTTCTCCCGCTTTTTCACGCAGCCTGGCCAGGGCTTCGTCGCGGTCCTTCTCTGTCTGGGCATGCATGTTCATCAGCTTGTAGATGTTTTCCCGGGCTGCGCGCAGCTGCAGATTCAGCTCTGCCACCTCATTTTCCAGCAGCAGAGCATGCTGCCGGGCAGTTTCTAGGGGCGTGGGGATGCCCAGCCAATCGGATGTGTCGTCATCTGTGTGCACGGTACTACCTCGAATCCAATGCTGTATGTGCATACAGTAAACGAGGTTTTGCAGCGCTGCGATTTGAGCCGACGAGATGTAGGTATAGAGGATTGGTAGTTGTTCGACAGGACGTCGGAGGAGGGTTAGTTATGGAACACGTCCATAATAGTTATGGAACGCTTTAAGTGTAATTGCGCCAAGCCTGAACCCCAGACACAAAAAAGCCCTGAAAAATCAGGGCTTTCTCGTTGAGATTTGGCGGAGGCGTAGAGATTCGAACTCTAGGACCTGTTACAGTCGGCGGTTTTCAAGACCGCTGCCTTAAACCACTCGGCCACACCTCCAGATCGCATTGCGGGCGCCATAATACCCGAATGAAACACACTGTCAAACTCTCTGCATCGCGAGTTACAGAGCCTCTGTTATGATCTTTGCCACTAAACGTTTCCCCCAACAGGAGTGTCGCCATGCGCGAACAGGATTACGCAGTTAACAACGGCGTGCAGGCCGAGCAGCTAGAGGTTAGCCGCGTCCTGCGCAACACTTACGGCTTGCTGGCTCTGACCCTCGCATTCAGCGGTGTCATGGCCTATGTGGCGCAGCAGATGCGCGTCGGCTACCCGAACATTTTTGTCGTGCTGATCGGCTTCTACGGTCTGTTCTTCCTCACCAACAAACTCCGTGACTCGGCCTGGGGCCTGGTCTCGGCCTTCGCCCTGACTGGCTTCATGGGCTTTTTGCTCGGCCCGATTCTCAACCGCTACCTGGGCATGCAGGGCGGCGCTGAAGTGGTCAGCTCGGCCTTCGCCATGACCGCCCTGGTGTTCGGTGGTCTGTCGGCCTACGTGCTGATCACCCGCAAGGACATGAGCTTCCTCGGTGGTTTCATCACCGCCGGCTTCTTTGTCCTGATGGGCGCGGTACTGGCCAGCTTCTTCTTCCAGATCAGCGGCCTGCAATTGGCGATCAGCGCCGGTTTTGTGCTGTTCTCCTCGGTCTGCATTCTGTTCCAGACCAGCGCCATCATCCATGGCGGCGAGCGTAACTACATCATGGCCACCATCAGCCTGTATGTATCGATCTACAACCTGTTCGTCAGCCTGCTGCAACTGTTCGGCATCATGGGTCGCGATGATTGATCCCTGGCGTTGAATCAATGAAAAAGCCCGCTTCGGCGGGCTTTTTTGTGTCTTCGAGAAAAGGGCGCCGGGTTCAGCGGGTCTGGACCTGCAGGCGCGCGGTGGCGATGGCTTCCTTGCTGACCTCGATGGAAAACGACTGCACCTCCACCTGCTGCTGTTCCAATTGATCAACCCAGCTGATCAGGCTGTTGAGCGGTCCTTCCAGGGCCAGGTTGATCCGGCCTGGGGCGTCATTGTCCATGCGCTCAAGGTTGAGACCGGCCTGGCTGCTGGAGCGAGCCAGCAGCCCGGGCAGGGCTTCGGCGGAAATCGCCATGGCGGTGCTGGACGGCGCGGTGGCGGGCAGTTGTTGAAGCTGATGATGCAAATCGGTTACCTCGATAAAACGTTGCTCTGCAAGCCTCAGCGCCTGCTGCTGTGGCTGCCAGAGCAGTAGATAAAACAGGGTCGCAGCGCTGAACAGGGCCAGCCCTTGAAGGGCCCGCTGCTCACGTTTGGCCAGGCGCTGCCAGTGCCCTTGGGATTGGCGGAGCAGGGTGGACAGGGGCGACTTTTTCCGTACGGCTTGGGTCACGTTCACTCCTTGATCTGCAACCGCGCGCTGACCCCTTGGGCGTCGCGTACGGAAGAGTCGGTGCTGGCGTCCAGGCCCTGGGCAATCAGGCCTTCGCGCAGTTGTTGAAGATCGGCAAAGGCCGGCGCGCTGATGTGCAGGCTCCAGCCTTCGCCGGCCTGGTAGTCGAGACGGTGGACCAGCGCCAGGGCGCCGTGGCTGGCGCTCCATTGGCCGGCCAGTTGCGACAGCTTGTGGGCGCTGCCGATGACCTCTTCGACCTCTTGCTGTTGCTTGGCGCGAATCTGTGCCGCCAGGTCGGTGGCCGGGCCTTCATCGGCAAAACGCTGTTGCCACAGGGCCAGGCTCTGTTCCTCAAGCCGGTCGCTCCGATGGTCCAGGTACCAGCGCTGGCCAGCGCTCTGCAGCAGTTGCGCGCCGCCGGCAATCAGCAGTAGCAGCAGGGCCAGGCGCCAGGGGGCGGCCTGTCGATGGCGCAGTTGGAACTCGCCCTGGCGCAGGTCGATGGCCTGTTGCGAACCCTGGCTCAGGCAGTCCCAGGGACGTTCGTCGGCTTGCCAGCCCTGGGTCTCGACTGGGTCCAGGGCCGGCGGCTGCGGCCCTTGCCAGTGCAGGTCCGCCGGCAGCAGCGGGGCCAGGCTGCCCAGCTCATCCGGTCCCAGGGCCTGGCGCAGCGGCGCACTGCCGCCCAGCAGCCAGCGGCCGTCCCAGGCCAGGGCTCGGGGCCGGTCCTGGGGCAGGCAATCAGCATCGATATGAATGCGCGACGGCTGCAACCCGTGCCTGGCCAGTTGTTCCAGGCAATAGCCCAGGCGCTCGCGATTGAGGGCCAGCACCGGGCAATGGCGTTTGTCCTTGAGCGGTCCGTGGGCCAGGTGCAGGCTGTCCAGCTCATCGATCAGTTGCTCCTCCAGGGCACTGTGCAGCGCCTGACGCAGCCAGCGACCGCTGCGTGCGGGTACGCTGACCTGATGATGGCTGGCCATTTCCATGGGCAGCAGCAAGGTCAACGGCTGTTGGTCCAGGTCCGCTGCGGCCTGTTCCAGGTTGCCCTGATGCAGGGGGCCGTCGGCCTGCCACCAGAAACAGCGCCATGGCGTCGCCCCGGTGGCGTGGGGGGAAAGATAAAGCCACTGGCTCATGTCGGTTTACTCGGTTTTCGATTGATCAGGAGGTGGGCTGGGCAGCAGCGTGCGCTGCTGAACCCGGACGTTCTCGGCATCCATTACTCGCAGGTCGCTGACCAGCCGCAGTCGGCGTTGACCCTGTTCGACGTCGATGGTGGCGCGAAATTGCCGGCTGCTGACCCCCAGTCCCCGGGGGCTGATATCCCGCCCCTGGAGCATGGGATTGGAGAGAAAGGCCGCCACGTCGGGGTAGCCCTTGGCCGGACGTGAGCTGGCCAGGGTACGGGCGGTGGGCAGGTCGATGCCCTCGATACTGGCCAGCACCTCGGCGCGGGTGGTGTTGACGTTGATTGCACTGTTGCCGAAGGCGCCTACCAGGGGTTCGAGCTGTTGCAGGACCTGGCTGTCCACCTGGGGCAGTTGCCGCAGTTCACTGAGGTCGCTCAAGGGCAGCGGCATGCCGTCGCGATTGTTCTGGCCGATCAGCAGCGCCGGGTCATGGGCCCTGATGCCTTGCTGGGCCAGCAGGCGCTGGTAGCGCGCCCGCAGATTCAGGTCGTTGCCCTGACGCAGGCTGTTGAGGTTGAGCCGGGCACCGAGGTCCTCCAACTGAATGTGGATGCGCCCGCCGTCGATTTCGAACAGCGGCGCCGGTTGTGCCCAGTGCTGGCCCAGGTGGGTCACCAGCAGGCCGCCTTCACTGCGGGCGTCTTCCAGCAGTTGCTGGCGGGCCCAACTTTCACCGCTCAAGGCCAGATTCCACAGCTGTTGCTGTTGCAGCAGATTGCTACTGCTGTGCAGGTTCAGCCGTTGCCGAGCCAGCATGTTGCTCACCACCAGGGTCACCAGGGCGGTGATCAGCAACACGCTGAGCAGGGCCACGCCTCGCTGCCGGGCCGGGCTAGTCATGGCCGGGTTCCTCTTCGCTATCGAGGCCGCCGGGCAACAGGATTACCCGGCGCACCTGGGGATAGCCCGGGGCATCCAGTTCGATCTCCAGTGCCGCCGGCAGGCTCAGGCTCTCGGTGCCCACTGGCCAGTGTTCGTGGCCCTGGCCCTGGGCGTCGATAAAGCGCAACCGGGTCAGTTGCACGCCGCTCAGCAGTTGCTGCTGTTGGCGGGTGGGGCCGACGGCGCGCTCCTGGGCTCCGGGCTCGGCAATGGCTTGCGACAGGGCGCGGGTTTCCCGCAGCCAGACGCCGTCCTGCCAGCGGTGGCTGACCTGCAGCAGGTCGCTACGGGCATAGTCCAGCGGGTTGTTCCAACCGCCACGCACCAGGCGGATACCGTCGGGCTGGCTGATCAATGCCTGGCTGTGGCTGGGATCATCGGTCAGGGGCTGGCGACGGGCCTGGACCAGATCCCGCTCGAACAGACTCATGGCCCGTTGCAGGTCCCGCAGTTGCTGCTCATGCAAGCCGATGCGCTGGTCGCTGCGCAGTACCCGGTCGAGCAACTGATAGGTGGCCAGGCCCAGCAGGCTGAAGATGGCGATGGCCACGACCACCTCCAGCAGGGTGAAACCCCGTTGCTTCATGGGCGTGCCTCAATGTAGCCAAGCAGCCGCGCGCGGCTGTACTGGCGGGCGCGCTGCGGGCTGGATTCGGCGGAAACCCGCAGTTCGATCTTCAGCAAGCGGGTATCCGGCACGGCCTCGACGTCGCTCGACAGCCACCAGCTACGGCCGCCGAATTCGATGCGTTCTTGCGTAGAGCGTATGGACGGTTGCTGCATTGCGGTGCGCAGCTCATTCATGCGGTTGTCGGCGATCCACAAGGCCTGGGTGCGTTCGGCGAGGTTGGCGCTGTTCACGGCGATATGCTGCACCGCACTGAACAGGGCGATGGATAAGGTGGCGAAAATCGCCAGGGCCACCATCACCTCCAGCAGGGTGAAGCCCCGATCAGTCCTGGGTATCAAGTTGCGCATCCTGTATGCCGTCGCTGGAAAGACTCACCAGCGGCTGATTACGGTATTCGACCCACAAGGTGTAGGCGCTGGTTTCATCACTGGAGAGCACCAGCAGTTGCGGCAGGCCATCGCGCTGGCGCCCGCTGCCCAGGGCAGCCCCGGCTTCGGCCACTTCCAGGCGCAGGCGCAACTTGTCGGGCAGGCGGTGGGGGCGCAATTCAGGGTCCGCCACCCAGCGTCCACGGGCGTCCAGGCGCAGCACGCTATAGCCGTCAGGTTCGATGCGCAGACCGTAGTCGTTGTAGCTGAGCACCGCTTCCTGGCGCAGCAACTGCAGCAGCGCTTGCAGGCGCTGGGCTTCCTGGCGTGCCTGGCGCGGGCCGGAGTCGGGATTGACCAGGCCCACCAGGCCGGCAGTCAGAGCAATCAACAGGATCACCACCAACAATTCCAGCAGGGTGAAGCCCCGGGCGTGGCGTCGCTGCACCGGTCAACGGTCCCAGTTGCCGATTTCCGCGTTCAGGCCTTCGCCGCCGATCTTGCCGTCGGCACCGAAGGAGAACAGGTCGTAGGCGCCGCCCCGAGTGCCCGGAACCCGGTACTGGTAGTGGGTGCCCCAAGGATCGATCGGCAGGCGCTTGAGGTAACCGTCGGGGTTCCAGTTACGTGCCGCTGGCGCGCCGCTGGGCTTGCTCACCAAGGCCTGCAGGCCTTGCTGGCTGCTGGGGTACTGGTGGTTGTCGAGCTTGTAGATGTCCAGGGCCATGGCGATGGCCTTGATATCGCTTTGCGCGGCCGAGGCCTTGGCCTGGTCGGGACGGCTCATGATCTGTGGCACCACCAGGGCGGCAAGGACGCCGAGGATCACGACCACCACCATGATTTCGATCAGGGTGAAACCACGTTGTTTTTTAGCTGTGTACACGTTGGGGGCTTTCCAGATTCAGGTAATCAATTGGTTCAGGCTGAGGATCGGCATCAGGATCGCCAGCACGATGACCAGCACCGAGGCGCCCATGAACACCAGCATCGCCGGCTCGAACAGGCCCACCAGCAAGGCAATGCGGTTGGCCAGTTGTTGTTCCTGCTGCTGGGAGGCGCGTTCGAGCATGCTGTCCAGCTCGCCGGAGCGTTCACCGCTGGCGATCATGTAGAGCATCATCGGCGGGAAACTGCCGTTGAGCTCCAGCGCTCGGGTCAGGCTGATACCTTCGCGCACGCCTCGGACGATGTCTTTCAGACCGGTACGAATTTTCTGGTTGGCCACCACTTCACTGGCAATCGCCAGGGCGTCCAGCAGCGGTACGCCACTGCGTCCGAGAATCGCCAGGGTGCTGACAAAACGCGTGCAGTTGCTGGCCCTGACCAGGCCGCCGATCACCGGCAGGCGCAGCACCAGGGCGTGCCAGCGTTCACGGTTGCCCGGCTTTCGCAACGCGGCCCGCCCTGCGGTGATCCCGACGCCGATCAGGATCAGCAACAGCAGGCCGTAATCGCGCAGCACGGCGCTGCTGGCGATCAGGCCGCGAGTCAGCAGCGGCAGCTCCTGGCCGCTGTCGATGAACACCTTGATCACGTCCGGCACCACGAAGCCCAGGAGAAAACCGACGATGCTGATGGCCGCCACCATGAGGATGCTGGGGTAGAGCATGGCCAACTGAATCTGCTGGCGCGCCGCCTGGCTGGCCTCGGTGTAGTCGGCGAGGTTCATCAGCACCTGATCCAGGTGTCCGGAACGTTCGCCGGCGGCCACCGTGGCCCGGTACAGATCGGGAAAGGCCTTGGGGTAGCCGCCCAGGGCCACCGCCAGGCTGTAGCCCTCCAGGACTCGGCCACGTATGGCCAGCAGCATGCTTTTCAGGCGCTGCTTTTCACACTGCGCGGCCACGGCGGCCAGCACTTCTTCCAGGGGCAGCGAAGCCTGCACCAGGGTGGCCAGCTGGCGGGTCAGCAGCGCCAGTTCGGCGCTGCTCAAGCCGCCACCGGAGACCTTGGCGCTGCCGGCGCCACTGCTGCGCTTGCCTTGGCTGGCGCTGACCTTGAGGGCGATCAGTTGCCGTTCGCGCAGCATCTGCCGCGCCTGCCGTGGGCTGTCGGCTTCCAGCACGCCGCTGGTTTTTTTCCCGGCGGCGCACATGGCCAGGTATTCGTAGGCGGCCATCTTCAGTCCTTCTGGGTAACCCGCAGCAACTCTTCCAGGCTGGTCAGCCCTTGCAGCACCATGGCCTGGCCGTCGTCGAACAGGCTGGGGCTGTGCTGGCGGGCGTGATTCAGCAGTTCATATTCACCGGCGCCGGTGTGGATCAACTGGCGCAGGGTGTCGTCGAACAGCACCAGCTCGTAGATCCCCCGGCGACCGCGATAACCCGACTGCTGGCAGCTCGGGCAACCCACCGGGCGGTACAGCAGCGGTGCGCCAGCGGGGTTCAGGCCCAGGCGTTCGCAGGCTGCCGGGTCGGCGTCATGGGGTTCCTTGCATTCGGGGCACAGCAGGCGCACCAGGCGCTGGGCCAGCACGCCGAGCAAGGAGGTGCAGAGCAGGAACGGCTCGATGCCCATGTCCACCAGGCGAGTCACTGCGCCGATGGCACTGTTGGTGTGCAGGGTCGAGAGCACCAGGTGCCCGGTGAGGGAGGCCTGGACGGCGATTTCCGCGGTCTCGCGGTCACGGATCTCGCCCACCATCACCACGTCCGGGTCCTGGCGCAGGATGGCTCGCAGCCCCCGGGCGAAGGTCATGTCGACCTTGGCGTTGACCTGGGTCTGGCCGATGCCGGTGAGGTGGTATTCCACCGGGTCCTCGATGGTGAGGATATTGCGCTCCAGGCTGTTGAGGCTGGCCAACCCGGCGTACAGGGTGGTGGTCTTGCCGGAACCGGTGGGGCCGGTGACCAGGAGGATGCCGTGGGGTTTGTGCAGGGCGTTTTCCAGGCGCTGGCGTACCTGCGGGTTCATCCCCAGGTGGCCCAGGTCCAGGCGCCCGGCCTGCTTGTCCAGCAGGCGCATCACCACCCGTTCGCCGTGGCTGGAGGGCAGGGTCGAGACCCGCACATCCACCTCGTGCCCGGCAATGCGCAGGGCAATGCGCCCGTCCTGGGGGATGCGCTTTTCGGCGATGTCGAGCTTGGCCATGACCTTGATCCGCGACACCAGCAGGGTCGCCAGTTCGCGCCGCGGGCGCAGCACTTCACGCAGCAGGCCGTCGACCCGCAGGCGCACCGACAGATGTTCCTCGAAGGCCTCCAGGTGCACGTCGGAGGCCTTGCTCTTGACCGCCTCGCTGAGGATCGCGTTGATCAGGCGGATGATCGGCGCGTCGTCTTCCTGTTCCATCAAGTCGGTGGTTTTCGGCAACTGGTCGGCCAGGCTGCAGAGATCGAACTCTTCGTCGAACTGCTCCCCCAGGCCATCGGCCACCTGCTTGGCCCCGTCCTGGCCGTCGCGATAGTGGGCCGCCAGGCGCTCGGCGAAGGCCTGTTCGTCGAGCACTTCACTGCGCAGGGGCGCGCCGTTGAAGCGGCGCACCTCGGCGATCACCGACCAGGGCGTATTGACCCGGCAATAGAGCACGGCGCCCTGGGCCTGATGCTCCAGGACCACGCCATGGCGCCGGGCATAGGCAAAGGCCAGGCGCGGACTTTCGATGGGCGTGATCATGGTTGCTGCGCGGCCTCGGTCGCCCGCATGTCGATCAGGCCCTGATCGCCGTCACTGTTGGCGTCGAACAGTTGGTGCGGGTTCTGCGGCAACTGGCCCCGGGTCTTGCCGTCCAGGGTGCGCAGCGAGCGCAGGTTGTTGTATTTCTGGGTGCTGAGCTTGTCGGCATTGCCGGTGTTGCGCAGCAGGGTCGGGCGCAGGAACACCATCAGGTTGGTCTTCTCGTTGACCTCCTTGCTGCTGCTGAACAGCTTGCCGACCCAAGGGATATCACCCAGCAACGGCACCTTGCTCACCTGGACCTTGATGTTGTCCTTGATCAGGCCGCCAAGGACGATGATCTGCCCGTCGTTGGCCAGAATGGTGCTCTTGACCGAGCGCTTGTTGGTGATCACGTCGCTGGTGCTGATGCCCGGCGGCGCGGCGGCCAGCTCGGAGCTTTCCTGTTCGACTTTCAGGCGCAGGAAGTTGCCTTCATTGATGTGCGGGGTGACCTTGAGGGTGATGCCCACATCCTTGCGCTCCACGGTGGTGAAGGGGTTGCTGGCACCGGCGGTGTCGGTGGTGTAGGAGCCGGTCTGGAAGGGGACGTTCTGGCCGACGAGAATTTCCGCCTGCTCGTTGTCCAGGGTCAGCAGGCTTGGGGTGGACAGCAGGTTGTTGTTGGAGTCGCTGGACAGGGCGGTGATCAGCGCGCCGAAGTTGCTGCTGCCGATGCCAATCACGGCGCCGTCCGGTAGGGTCGGGCTCTTGCCGCTCTCCAGGTTGCCCAGCAGGGTGCCGATGGTCATGCCGGCGCTGTTGAAGTTGCTGGCCGCGCCCCATTTGCCCCGGCCTCCGGCCCACTGCACGCCGAGGGCCTGGTTGATGTCGCCACTGACTTCGACGATGGCCGCTTCCACCAGCACCTGGGCGCGGGGCTGGTCGAGTTCGTCGATGATGGTTTCGAAGGTCGCCAGTTGTGCCGGCGAGGCCATCAGCACCAGGGCATTCTGGCTTTCGTCGGCGCTCACCAGCACCGGGTTGTCCTGCTTTTGGCCGTCACCGCGGCCGCCGGATTCCAGGCGTTTGCCAATGCCGCTGAGCAGCTCTTCGAGCTTCTTCGCGTCGCTGTGGTTGAGGCGCCGCACCCGGGCGTTTTCGCCGGCGTTGTTCGGCACGTCGAGGCTCTGGGCCAGGCGTTGCATCTGCTGGCGAATGGGCGCCGGGCCCACCAGGATCAGGCGGTTGCTGCGGGCATCGCCAATCGCCTTGGCGCTGGTCTGGGCACCGTTGCTGTCGGTCAGGCTGTCGGTCAGGGTCTTGGCCACATCACCGGCCCAGGCGTGCTTGAGCTGCAGGATGTTGAACTGGCGGCCACCGGCGTTATCCAGTTCTTCCACTACCTGGCGCACCCGCTGCACATTGTTGGCGCTGTCGGAAACGATCAGCGCGTTGGAGGTGGTGGACGGCGCCATGTAGGCATCCACCGCCACCAGCGGGCGCACGGCGGCGGCCACTTCGCTGGCATTGGCGTTGTGCAGTTCGATGACCTGGGTCACGAACTCTTCACTGGCTCCGCTGGCTTCGACATGGGCCTTGGTCTTGGCCTCGGCCACCGGCAGGATCAGCACCCGGTCGCCCTGGTCCATGGCCACATATCCCTGGCTGCGCAGGGCGGTGAGAAACAGCGAATAGATGCCTTTCTGGTCCATGGCGGTGCTGGACTGCACCGTCACCTTGCCGTTCAGGCGTGGGTCGAGAATCATCGTCTTGCCGGTGATCTGCCCGACTTCGTTGACCAGATCGCGCAGTTCCGCGTCTTTCATGTTCAAGGTCCACTGCTGCGCAAGGGGCAGTTTTTCAGTGGCGTGAAGGGGGCCGATCAGCGTGCCGAGGGCCAGCAGGGAACCTGCGATAAATGCTCGTTTCATGGTGTCTTGGGGGGTCACAAGGAAGGTTGGACAGGGCTGTCGGGCTCGCCCCGTGCCGCGGTGCTCGAAGGCACGTCGCGGACAGCGGGCAGCGGGATCAGCAAGGGGGTGGCATGGCCGGCCAGGGACAGGGCCTGGTCCTCGCCATAACGCTGGACACGAACCTGGGTGGTGCCGATTTCACGCAGGCTGCCGCCCCCGGGAAGGGGCTCGCCGATGCGGTAGAAACGGCTGCCTTCAGGGGACTCGATCAAGGCCCGGGACAGTTCCGGGCGGCTTTCCACCAGGCTCGCCAGCAGCGTCAGGGGCACCCGTGGCTGGTTGCCGCTGGCCTCCTGGGGCTGCACGCCGAACAGTTGGGCAATGGCTGCGGTGTCGGGTGGCTGATGGGCCGGGGCCGGGGCTTCGGCAGGCACTGCGGTGCCGCTCTGCTCCAGATTCTGCAGCCACAGCCAGCTGTCACGGCCAAGCCAGCCCAGCCAGCTCAACAGCAATAGCAGCGCGCCGGCCCGCAGGGCGACGCGTGGGCAAAAGCGCAAGGCGTTCACAGGGACATGCGCTGCAGGAGTTTTTCACCGTGCCAATGATGCACGGCCACCGCCGCCACATGCCCGGCCACCAGCAGCGCCAGGGCCATACAGGCGTACTTGTGCAGCACATTGAAGAAGTCGGTGAGCAGGGGTTCTTGAAGGGGCTGAGCCAGAGACAGCACGCCGAAGAGGTTGATCGGTCGCTCCATCATCAGCACGCCGGTGACCAGGACAAAACCGGTCACGACGTAGAGCGCCAGGTGGCCGCATTTGGCCAGCAGGCGCAGGGTTCGATTGGCGTGCACCGGTTCACGATGATCCAGGGCACAGAGAATTCGCAGACCGAACAGGGGAATCAGCATGAAGGTCAAGGACACATTGACGAAGCTGATGCCATCGGCGATCACGGTTGGCAGGTCAAGCAAGGCGTTGCCGAAGCCGCTGACAGTCGCCCAGATGATGATGCAGGCGAACGTCCAGTGCAGCAGCACGTGGGGTCTGGAGTAATTGCAAGTAGGCATAGGGGGCATGACTGGCAAAAGAAGCGTGGCGCCGGGGCGCCACGCTCGGGTTGACGAAGGTGTGACTTACTGGCGAGTCCAGGCCGACGGCCAGTTGGCGCCTACACCCGGCTCGAATGCAGTGGCACCGCTGTTCCACTGAATGCAGTAGCCGCTGTAAGGGAACGGGTTGCACTTGTAGGTCTTGCCGTCTTTAGGCTGCAGGACCACGGTGCCGGCTTTGTAGGTGCTCAGGCCCTGTGGGAACACGTGGTCGTACTTGCCACCGCTCTCGCCGCCGCTGCTTTCTTCCTGCTTGAGGGTGAAGCTGGCGGTCTGTTGCAGCAGGTCGCCCTTCTTCGAGGTGGCTACCACGATCAGGTCAAACTTGCCGGCGCTCTGACCGGTGAGCGGGATGGAGAAGTGCGGGGTGTTGCCGGCCGGAGCCTGCTGGAACGCTACGCTTTCATTCTTGGCGTTGTACACGGTGGCTTTCACGGTGTAGTCGCCGCCCTTGGCAATGGCGTTGAAGTGCAGGTCGACCTTGCCGTCCTTCAAGGTGTATTCGGACTGCATGCCGGTGATGGCCAGCTCGCCCGGCTTGGCCGCCTGTTCCTTGTCGATCATCACGTTGACGATGTCGCTGCCTTTCTTGACCAGGATGTCGTTCTTGCCGAAGTTGGGCACCACTTCGTCCTTGTCGTTGAGCAGGCCCATCTGGTAGCCCTGCTTGGCGGCGTTGACCTTCTTGGCCAGTTCGCGCGGCCAGACGTCGGCCTTGGCCAGTTCGGCAGAATCGATGTTCAGCACGACTTGCTTGGCGTTCACTTCGCCCTGTGCGTTGAACACGCGGGTCTTGACCTTGTCGCCGATGCTCAGTGCTTCAGGCTGAACTGCGCCCACGGTGGACCAGGAGGATGGAATCACTGCGCCGTTGTCGATGTTCAGGTCGACCACGCTGTAGAAGGTGGCGTCGGTGTCGTGCACTTTCCAGGTGGCCAGCAGCACGTGGTAGCCGCTGCGGTCAGACGGGATGTTCACGGTGTGCTGAGTCTTGCCACCGGCGGGGGCCGGGGTGTTCAGGGCTGGCCATGGCTGATCCAGCAGCGGCTTGAGCTCGAAGGAGTCACGGGTCAGCTTCTGGTTCGGGTTCCAGTCTTTTTTGGTGATGTAGAACTGCCAGTAGCGAGTGGCGTGACCGGCGGTGTACTTCCAGGTGAAGGTTTGCGGACCCGGCTTGACGGTGGTCTTGGTCCAGCGAGTGGCCGATTGCTCGTTGATCTCGGCGAAGCGGTCAAGGCCGCCGGCAGGGATGGTGCCATCGGCTGGGCCGCACTTGGTGAAGTCACCGGTACAGGCTTGGGCGCTGCTTGGGAAGTGCGAGAAACCACCGCCCGGACGACCGATGTACTCGGCGCTTTGCGGTTCGTAGGTGATGGCGCCGCAGTTGGCGTTGAGTTGACCGCCATTGCTGCTGCACATGAAGGAGCGAGCTTTAGGGGATTCAATGTAACCGTGGGCGGACGCTTGTTGAGCGGCAAGACCGGCAGCGCCCATGGCCAGGACCAGAGGCAGTTTGAGGAACGAGCGGGCTCGGGTGGAGTTGATCATTGAGAAAGCCTTGAGCAATTAGAAATGGATACAAAAGGTCCCGGGGGTGCGGATGGGGTCCGACCGATGGGGCGGCTGGCCTCCGTGCCGACGCATCCCCGAGAGCAGAGACAGGCTACGTGGCGGGGCAGAGCGGTCCCATGGGACGAGTACGAGAGTCGTCCGCTGAAGCCGGACCAACAGGCAAAAAAAAGCGTGGCATTCACATGCCACGCTCAAGGGTCAAACCTTCGCTTTAATGGTTATTGACGATCCCAGGCCATGCCCCAGTGGCTGCCGGTACCCGGCTCGTACTGAGTGGCGCCGGCTTTCCACTGCACGCAGTAGCCGCTGTAGGGGTGCGGTTTGCACTTGTAGGTCTTGCCGTCCTTGGGCTGCAGCACCAGGGTGCCGGCCTTGTAGGCGCTCAAGCCTTGCGGGAAGACGTGGTCGTACTTGCCGCCTTCAACGGGCTTGTCGCCGCCGTTGCCCGGCTTGTCACCACCGTTGCCTGGTGTTTCGCCGCCACCGACGTTCTCTTCAGCCTTCACGGTGAAGCGTGCGGTTTGCTGCATCAACTCGCCTTTCTTCGAGCTGGAGACCACCACCAGGTCGTATTTGCCGGCCTTGGTGTCTTTCAGCGAGATCGAGAAGTGCGGGGTTAGGTTGCCGATCGGTGCATGTTCATAGGCCAGGGTCTTGCCTGCGGTGTCGAACACCTTGGCGTAGACGGTGTATTCGTCTTTCGGGTCGCTGGCCTTGACGATGGCGTTGAAGTGCAGGTCGACCTGGCCGTTCTTCGCGGTGTATTCAGGCTGCACGCCGGTGACGCTGAGCTCGCTCGGCTGGCTGGCCAGTTCCTTGGCGATGATCACGCTGCTGATGTCGCTGCCCTTGTTGACGAAGATGCTGTTCTTGCCACGGTTGGGCACGATCTGATCCTTGTCGTCCAGCAAGCCCATCTGGTAGCCGAGTTTGGCGGCGTTGACCTTCTTCGCCAGTTCGAACGGCCAGACGTTTTCGTTGGCCAGTGCTGCCGAATCGATATTCAGCACCACTTGCTTGGCCTGTTGTTCGCTGTTGGTGAACACCCGGGTCATGACCTTGTCGCCGACTTTCAGCGGCTCGGGCTGGACCGCGCCGATGTCGCTCCACTGCGATTCAACCGCGTTGGCGTTGTCGATGTTCAGGTCCACCACCGAGTAGAAAGTGTTGGAGTTGTCATGCACTTTCCAGGTCGCCAGCATCACGTGATAACCGCTGCGGTCGGCCGGGATATTGACCACGTGCTTGGTGTTCTGCCCGGCTTTGGCCGGCATGCTGCCGTTCCATTTTTCATCCAGCAACGGGGTCATTTCGAACGAGTCGCGGGTCAGCGGTTGGTTCGGGTTCCAGTCTTTCTTGGTGATGTAGAACTGCCAGTAACGGGTAGCGTGGCCGGCGGTGTACTTCCAGGTGAAAGTCTGCGGGCCCGGCTTGATGGTGTTCTTGGTCCAGCGGCTGCTCGACTGTTCGTTGAGCTTGGCAAAGCCGGTCATGCCACCGGCGGCAATGGTGCCGTCGGCCGGGCCGCAAACGCGGAAGTCGCCGGTGCAGGCCTTGGCGTTGCTCGGGAAGTGCTCGCGGCCGCCACCCGGCGTGCCGAAGTACTCGACGCTTTGCGGTTCATAGGCGACAGAGCCGCAGTTGCCGTTCTGGTTGCCACCACCGGCACTGCACATGAACGAACGGGATTTCGGGCTTTCGATGTAGCCGTGGGCGCTGGCTTGTTGAGCCGCGAGCGAAGCCATGCCGATGGCCATGGCCAAAGGCAATTTGAGGAATGAACGGGCTCGGTGCAACGTGATCATCGATTGATCCTTAGTTTGAAATTATTGGATTCAACAGGCGATCGTGGGGAAGGATGGACGAGCTCAAGTTGAGTCTGGCATCCCTGTCTGGCGCCCCCCGAAAGCAGGCGCCAGAGTAGGACGGGTGAGTGTCGGTTCACATGGGACGGGTACGAGAGTGCACCAGGGGCGCCCGGGCGATACCCCGGGACCAGGGCCTGAGGGGCTGACGCAGGGCGGCCAGGTCGGCCTTGGCCTGTTCGAAGATGCGTTCCATGGACGCCAGCAGCCTGGCCTGGCAGCGGCGCACGGCGTCAGGCTGCTGGACATTGACCTGCCTCAGCCCATGGCAGGCCGCGGCCATTTCGCTGGCATCGATCAGGCAGGCCACGCCGGTCAGGCGATGACTCAGGTCGCCGATGGTCTGGGGCGCCGCGGTCAGATCGGTTTCGCGCAACTGGGCGATTTCCTGCTGCAGGTTCTTGGTCAGTTCCAGGAGGATGCGTCGGCGCAGGATCGAGCTGTTCTTGCCCACTTCGTCCAGGTGGTCGAGGTTGAACGAGCGCTCGTGCTCCACATCCTCGTCAGCCGGGGCATGGCTGCCGAGCACTTCCCGCAGACGCGCCAGGGTCACCGGCTTGATCATCAAATCGTTCATCCCGGCGTTGGAGCACTGGGTGGCCTCGTTGCTCAGGGCGCTGGCGGTGTAGCCGATGATCAGGCGCGCTGGCGTGCCCCGGCGCCGCTCGTCTTCGCGCACCGCACGGGTCAGGGCATAGCCGTCCATGTCCGGCATGTTGCAGTCGCTGATCAGCACGTCGTAGGGCGACTCGCTCAGGGCCAGCAAGGCCTGTTCGCCGCTGCACACATGCTCGGCCTGATGGCCTAGGCGGGCCAGTTGCAGGGTCAGCACCAGACCATTGGTGGACACGTCGTCCACCACCAGCACCCGCAGCGATTCGGCGGCTTGCTGTTGTGGCGTCAGCGGCTCGGGTGACGGCGCCAGGGGCAACTGCCAGCTCAGGGGCAGTTCCACATGCACGCAGCAGCCCTGGCCGGGTTCGCTTTCCAGCCAGATGTGGCCGTCCATCAACTGGGCCAGTTGGCTGCAGATGCTCAGGCCCAGGCCCGAGCCACCGTACAGGTGTGCGGTGCGGGCGCTGGCCTGGCGGTAGGGCTCGAAGATCAGGGGCTGCAAGGCCTGGGGAATGCCGATGCCGGTGTCGCAGACGCTCAGGGTCAGCAGGCTCACGCCTTCGCGCAGCGGGATTTCCTTGACCCGGGCCTGAATGCTGCCGTGGTCGGTGAACTTCAGCGCGTTGCTGATCAGGTTGTGGAAGATCTGCTGCAGGCGCAGGGAGTCGATCCAGTGCAGGCGCTGGCGGTCGGCCTGGTAGTCGAAGTGCAGTTGCAGGTTCTTTTCCCGGGCCTGGGCGGCGAACAGGCCGAGGCTGTTGGTCAAAAGCGGTTCCAGTGCCGTGGGGTGCGGGGCCAGTTGCATCAGGCCACTCTCGATCTTGTCCAGGTCGAGGATGTTGCCGATCAGGTCGATCATCGACGTCGCCGATTGTTGGGCCACCCGCAGGTTGTGCGAGGGCGTGTTGCGGCCGCTGGTTTCAAGCTCCAGCAGGCCCACCAGGGCATTGAGCGGGGTGCGCAGTTCGTGGCTCATGGAGGCCAGGAACTCGCTCTTGGCGGCGCTGGCCTTGAGTGCCACCTGCTTGGCTTCACGCAGTTTGATCTCCAGGTGCTTGCGTTCGGAGATATCCAGCCAACCCCCCAGCAGCCCTTGCAACTGGCCCCGGGCGTTGTAGAACGGCACCAGCCACTGATACAGGTAGCGCTGCTCGCCCTTGATCACCAGGCTGGTGTCGAGAAAGCGCGGCCGGTGGTTGTTCAGCAGTTGCCGGTGTTCGTCCTGCAGTATCTGCGCGAAGTCTGCCGGCATGTTCGGCTGTTCGGTGGGCAGGCAGTTCTGGACCAGATCCTCGGCGGTGGAGAAAAACTCTTCGTAGGCGCGGTTGCAGGTGCTCAAGCGTCCGTGCAGGTCGCACACGTACAGCGGAGTCGGCAGGCCGTTGAGCAGGGAGAACTGGAACGCCAGTTTGTCCTGCAGCCGGGTCTGGGCGCAGATCCGCTCCTTGACCTGGATCTTCAGTCGCCAGTTCCACACCAGGGACAGGACGAAGATCACCAGCGCCACGATGCCGATGTGCCAGGCCTGTTCGGCCGCCCATTCCCAGAAGTTGTCCCGGGGGCGTTCGGCGATCACCTGGATATCGCTCTGCGGGGTGCGCGACAGTGAGTCCAGCAGCTTGTTGAGGATGCTCAGCAATTCGCCGGAGCCTGCGGCCACGGCGAACTGATGGGGGCTGGGCGTGGCCTTGATCGACAGGCCGTATTGCAGGCCCGCTCCGGGTTGGGTCTGGCTGGCGCTGGGGGTGTCCAGGGTGGCGTCTACCCGGCGCTGCAGCACCAGGTCCAGGGACTGCTGGTAGTTCTCGGTGAGCAGCAGCTGGATCTTGGGGTAGCGCAGGCGCAAATGGTCATACAGCGGGTGATAGCGCGACAGCGAAAGCTTGCGGCCTTCCAGGGCTTCCAGGGAACTGGGAGAGCTGTCGCCGGTGCGGATGATGAAGGTCCAGGTGCGAGTGCCATAGGGCTGGCTGAAACGCACGCCGCGCGCGCCGTCGACCATGCCCAGGGTGCGGCTGGTCAGATCGGCCTGGCCCTGGCTCAACTGTTCCAGATCGTTGGCCCGGGACAGGCTGGGCTGGATGTTCAGTTTCAGGCGAAACGAGCTGGCCAGGGTCTGCAGCAGGTCGATGCTCAGTCCTGCCCACTCGCCGTCGTTGTTGCGATACAGGTACGGCGGTGCTTCCTGGGCCAGCAGGTTGATCTGCTGATGGTCCTTCAGCCACGCCAGTTCCTGGGGGCTGAGCATGAAGGCATCGGTGGGCGAATAGGGGAAGGGACCGTGGCTGGCGTGCTGTTGGACCTTGAGTTTCTGTGTCTCGGGAATGCTGTGCAGCACATGGTTGAGCAGGGCCAGCAGGGTGGGCTCGTCGCGG
This sequence comes from Pseudomonas sp. E1BtOHC1, assembly GCF_058744285.1. Lineage (NCBI taxonomy): Bacteria > Pseudomonadati > Pseudomonadota > Gammaproteobacteria > Pseudomonadales > Pseudomonadaceae > Pseudomonas > Pseudomonas sp. E1BtOHC1. The sequence goes on along the minus strand of NZ_CP196023.1, from coordinate 5,190,512 downwards.
CGCGCGGCAAAGGCGAAACCGGTGGTGGGCAGGTGCGCGGAAAACTTGTTGTGCAGGGCCAGGTCCGGGCGTGCCTGCAGATACAGGTTGGCGCGGAACTGATCGCCGATAAAGGCATCGGCCTCGCCCTGGGCCACTTGTTCGAAGGCCAGTGCCGTGGTGCGCACGCTGCGTATCAGCGCCTGGGGGTAAGCCTGGCGGACCTGCTCCGGTTGCAGGTAGTTGTCCAGCACCAGCACCTGCTTGTTCTGCAGGTCCAGGGGCAGGCTCTGGTCGCTGGTGCGGCCGACGATGATCGGCTGGTTGCGCAGGTAGGGCAGGCTCAGGCGCAGGTTCGGGTTGGCTTCTTCGAACTCGGTGGCCCGGGCCAGCAAATCGACCCGGTGCTCCAACAGAGCCTCCACGGCGGCCTGGGGCGAGGGCACCTCGACACTCTGAAAGTGCAGGTCCAGTTGTTCGCCGATCAGCTTCAGGTAGTCATCGGAGATCGACTTCAGGACCTGATTGCCGGCGCTCTCCAGAGGCCGGTCGGGCGGCACGATGCGGGCCACTTTGAGGGTTTTGCGCGGCAGGCTGTTGCGCATCGCCAGCAGCTTGTTCAAGGGCAGGTTGCCGTCCGTCGCGGTGTCCGGGTTGTCGGCCCAGGCGGTTGGCAGCGTGCCCAGGAGCGCCAGGGGAATGAGCAGCAGGCAAAAGCGCTGCATCCTCCGGCGCACGAAGGAAAGCGAAATCAGGGGCATAGGGGGGAAGCTCCGGGATTCTGCCGCACGGGGCGGCTCAGGAAAGGCCGTGTTCCTGGATGTAGAGAAACAGGCTGGCCGAGGTGTCCAGGCCGAGCTTGCGCATGGCGCTGCTTTTTTGCGTGCTGATGGTCTGTTTGCTGCGGCACAGGTGCTGGGCGATGGCACCGATGCTCATGCCGGTGCCATACAGGCGCAGCACCTCGATCTCCCGCGCGGACAGTTGCTCCGGTTGCATCAGCGGCTTGCCGTGCAGGGCGGTGCTGGTGTCCAGCAAGTGCTGGATCGAGGCCGAGACAAAGGGCGAGCGCGGGCTGGCGGCGACCGCCTTGGGCAGGTCATTGAGCAGCCCGCGCTTGCTCACCAGCCCCTGGACCCCCAGTTTGAGCACGCTGCTGATCAGCGCCGGGTTGTCGAGCATGGTGATCACCACGATCGCCAGTTTCGGATACAGCGAACGCAGGCGACGGATCAGACGAATCCCGTCCACTTGGTCGCCACCGGGCATCATCAGGTCGGTCAGCAGCAGGTCGCAGGGCTGGCGCTGCAGGTTCTCCAGCAGGGTTTCCACGCTGTGGGCCTGAGCGACGACCTCCAGGTCGGCACGGCTTTCCAGCAGGGTGTGAATCCCAATCAGAGTCAGGGGATGGTCATCGGCTATCTGGACGCGGATCGGCATCGTGTTTGTTTACTCGGCTTTTCGACAGGCATGAGCCCACAAAAACGCGCGGCTTCCTATCAAGGAGCGGGCATTTTGCTTGTGGGGTCGTCAGAGGATTCGCAGGGTATCACTGAAATTGACGCCAAAAAGACGTCTTTGGCACTTTAAGAATCGTCTTATGTTTGCCAGGAAATTTCCTGAGAAGTTGTAGGGGAATTACTAAAGATCTTGCAAGAAACGCCTCTAGTACAGACGTTTCATCGGTGTTTTCCCTGTCGGATCTACAGCCTTTGGTGCCCGGGGCAACCCCGTCACTCCAGGGGCGGCAAACGCCGTTTGATTGGCGACTTCTTGATGATTGCGGTGTTGGTTTCGGCGAAATGGTTGAGGCGGTCCAGCAGGGTGTCCAGCTGTTCCATGGAGCGCACTTGAAGGCGGGCGATAAAGCAGTCGTCACCGGTGACCTTGTCGCATTCGGTGAACTCGGCAATCGCCAGAATCTGCCGTTCCACTTCCTGCAGTTTGCCCGGCAAGGGACGAATGCGGACGATGGCCTGCAACTGGTAGCCCAGAAGTCTTGGATCGATCTCCAGGGTATAAGCGCTGATCACGCCGCGTTCTTCCAGTCTTTTCAAACGTTCGGCGACGCTGGGAGCGGACAGGCCGCTGATCTGCGCCAGGGCCTTTAGGGAGCGGCGGGAGTCCTGCATCAGGGCACTGATCAGTGCCTGGTCGATGGCATCAAGCATGGCGATCTCGTTAGGTTGGATGGCTATTTTGCCTTGATAAAAAAGGCCTTGTGGCAGTCTAGCCTAGGTTTTGAACTGGCGATGGTCAGTTCGCGCTGGGCATAATTTGCCCACTGCCAGAGGAGCTTGATGATGGATGCACTGACTCGTCGCGGATCGCTGGAAATGACCGCCGCCATGCTGATTTCCGGAACCATCGGCTGGTTCGTCCTGGTGTCCGGGCAACCGGTACTGGACGTGGTGTTCTGGCGCTGCCTGTTCGGCGCCGGGGCCTTGCTGCTGATTTGCGGCGCTTTCGGTTTTCTTCGTAAGAACATTCTGACCAAGCGCACGCTGATCCTGGCGGTGCTCAGTGGCGTGGCCATTGTCGGTAACTGGGTGCTGCTGTTCGGCTCCTATTCCCGAGCCTCGATTGCCATTGGCACCGCGGTGTACAACGTCCAGCCTTTTATCCTGGTGGCTCTGGGGGCGTTGTTCCTGGGGGAGAAGATCACCCCGCAGAAGCTGTTCTGGCTGTGCCTGTCCTTTGCCGGGATGCTGGCCATCGTCAGTGCCCACGGCACCCAGGGCGAAACCGGCAACGACTACCTGCTGGGCATCGCCCTGGCCCTGGGCGCCGCGTTGCTGTATGCCTTTGCCGCGCTGCTGATCAAGCGCCTGAGCGGTACGCCGCCACACCTGATTGCGCTGATCCAGGTCTGCACCGGGGTGCTGTTGCTGGCGCCCTGGGCCAACCTCGGCGCGCCGCCCCAGCAGGCCACGGCCTGGGCCAGCCTGCTGACCCTGGGCATCGTGCATACCGGGGTGATGTACGTGCTGTTGTACGGGGCGATTCAGAAGTTGCCGACGGCGTTGACCGGGGCCTTGTCCTTCATCTATCCGATCGCGGCGATCTTCGTCGACTGGCTGGCTTTCGGTCATCGCCTGGGACTGCTGCAATGGGTGGGCGTCGGCGCGATTCTGCTGGCCGCCGCCGGCATGCAGCAGGGCTGGACCCTGAAGCGCCGGCGCAGCGTTTTGCAATGAGCGCAGGGGACGCAGGGCGCAGACCTGCAATGGGTTCCACGCCCGCTGGCCTGGGGGGTAGTGCCGCGCCTGTACCGGTCGGCACCTGACCTTGACAGGCCGGGGCGCAGCGCTAGTTTTTATCCAGTGTCGGCCGATTGGCCACGCACTTTCCGCCGGTGATCCAGGCCCCTGGCAACTCGCCCGGGTACGCCTCGATCATCCGCAACCACCGACTCGCGTCGTGCCGGGTCGGCCCTGGAGCGATCATGAGCACTCGACGCAAGGTTCCCGGAATCCGCAACTACGATGGCCCCGCCGGTGGCTGGGGTGCACTCAAGGCCACCGCCACCGCGGTGCGCGAACAGATGGATACCCTCAAGGCGCCGCTGACCCTGATGCGCACCAACCAGCCCGACGGCTTCGATTGCCCCGGCTGTGCCTGGCCGGACAAGGAGCACAAGTCGACCTTCCAGTTCTGTGAAAACGGCGCCAAGGCAGTGACCTGGGAAGCCACCAACAAACGCGTGACCCCGGCCTTCTTCGCCGAGCATCCGCTGACCTCGCTGTTGCAGCGCTCCGACTACCAGCTCGAAGACTTGGGCCGCCTCACCGAGCCTCTGGTCTATGACCGCGTCAGCGACACTTTCAAGCCGGTAGCGTGGCAGGCGGCGTTCGAGCGTATTGGCCAGATCCTGCGCGGCCTGCAACCCGAGCAGGTGGAGTTCTACACCTCCGGCCGCGCCTCCAACGAAGCAGCCTACCTGTACCAACTGTTCGCCCGGGAATACGGCAGCAACAACTTTCCCGATTGCTCGAACATGTGCCACGAGCCCACCAGTGTCGGTTTGCCGCGCTCCATCGGCATCGGCAAGGGCACGGTGTCCCTGGAGGATTTCGATTTCTGCGAGCTGATCATTTCCATCGGCCACAACCCGGGCACCAACCACCCGCGGATGATGGGCACCCTGCATGAAGCCTCGCGGCGCAAGGTGCCGATCATGGTCTTCAACCCGCTGCGCGAGCGTGCCCTGGAACGCTTCGCCGACCCGCAGAACATGGTGGAGATGGCCACCTACGGCTCGACCCGCATTGCCTCGTCGTACTTCCAGGTCAAGGCCGGCGGCGACGCGGCGGCGATCAAGGGCATCATGAAGGCTCTGCTGGCCCTGGAGGACAGCCTCGGGCAAGTCCTCGACAAGGCGTTCATCGCCGAGCACACCCTGGGCTTCGAGGCCCTGGTGGCGGATCTGCACGCCACCGCCTGGGCGGACATCGAACAGGCCAGCGGCCTGCACCAGGCGGACCTGGAAATGGTCGCCGCGGCCTACGCCAAGTCCAATGCCACCATCGTCACCTACGGCATGGGCATCACCCAGCACAACGAAGGTACCGCCAATGTGCGGTTGATTTGCGACCTGCTGATGCTGCGGGGCAACCTGGGCAAGCCGGGGGCGGGGATCTGCCCGTTGCGCGGGCATTCCAACGTGCAGGGCAACCGCACCGTGGGCATCACCGAGAAGCCTTCGAAAGCGTTCCTCGACAAGCTCGAACAGGCGTTCGGCTTCAAGCCGCCTTCGGCCCACGGCCATGATGCGGTGCAGGCGATGCAAGCGATGATTGCCGGCAGTGCCAAGGCGCTGCTGTGCCTGGGGGGCAACTTCGCCGTGGCCCTGCCGGACCCTGGCCAATGTTTCCCGGCCATGGCCAAGCTCGACCTGAGCGTTCACGTGGCCACCAAGCTCAACCGCAGCCATTTGCTGGTGGCCAAGGAGACTTTCATCCTGCCCTGCCTGGGCCGCACCGAGCTGGACCTGCAGGACGGTCTGCGCCAGGCCATCACCGTGGAGGACTCGATGTCCATGGTCCACGCCTCGGCGGGCAAGCTGACCCCGGCGTCGCCGTTGCTGCTCTCGGAACCGGCGATTGTCGCCGGCATGGCCAAGGCCACGCTGCCCGGCAGCCGCGTGCCCTGGCTGGAACTGGTGGCCGACTACGACAAGATCCGCGACCTGATCGAACAGACCGTGCCCGGCTTCGACGGCTACAATGCCCGCATCCGTGTACCGGGTGGTTTCCGCATGCCCCTGGCGGCGGCCGAACGCCAATGGCTGACGCCCTCGGGCAAGGCCGAGTTCTTCGTCTTCCCCGGGCTGCACGAGGACAAGGAAGTGGACGGCGCCGATGTGCTGCGGCTGATCACCCTGCGCAGCCACGACCAGTACAACACCACCATCTACGCCCTGGACGACCGCTATCGCGGGGTCTTCGGCCGGCGCGACGTGCTGTTCATCAGCCCAGGGGACCTGGCCGCCCGTGGCCTGGCCCACGGCGATCTGGTGGACATCGAGACGGTCATCGGCGGGCGTCGGCTGCGTTACGAAAACATCACCGCCATCGAGTACAAGATCGCCCCGGGCACCGTGGGCGCCTATTACCCCGAAGCCAACCGCCTGGTGCCCCTGGACTACCTGGATGTGGACAGCGGCACGCCGTCCTACAAATCGGTGCCGGTGCGGGTGCTGCGCTCGACCCTGGGCAGCGCCGCCTCCTGAACCGCCGATGTGGCGAGGGAGCTTGCTTGCGCTCGGTCGCGCAGCGGCAGCAAGCGCCCTCGCCACGGCCACAATCTGCTATTTTCCTGTCGGTGATTTTTTCGACCGCAGCCTGTGGAAACCATCAATGACCGACCTTTCATCCATGGCCGAGCGTCTGCCCGAGCCGCAAGCCATCTGCAACCCCATCACCCGTAGCGCCATCTTTATCGTCGCCACCCTGGCCCCCGGCGCCAGCGCGGCGAAAACCGTGCGTGAGTGGTGCGCCGATGTCGCCGCTCTGACCCGTTCGGTGGGCAAGCGCGTGCCGGGGGGCAATCTGTCCTGTGTCTGCGGTTTTGGCTCCAATGCCTGGGACCGGCTGTTCGGCGGCCCGCGCCCGGCGTCGTTGCACGCTTTCCGTGAAGTGGGCGTAGAAGGCCGCCGTGCGCCCTCCACCCCGGGCGACCTGCTGCTGCATATCCGTGCCGAGCAGATGGACCTGTGCTTCGAGCTGGCCACACAACTGCTCAAGCCCCTGGGGGATGCAGTCAAGGTGGTGGATGAGGTCCAGGGCTTCCGTTATTTCGACATGCGCAGCATGGTTGGCTTCGTCGACGGCACCGAGAACCCGGAAGGCCGCGAGGCCGTGGATTTCACCCTGATCGGGGACGAAGACCCGTCGTTCTGCAATGGCAGCTACGTGTTGGTGCAGAAGTACCTGCACAACATGGCGGCCTGGAACGAGCTGACGGTCGAGGCTCAGGAACGCATCATCGGCCGCACCAAGCTGTCGGATATCGAACTGGATGATTCAGTCAAACCCAGCTGTTCCCACAGCTCCCTGACCACCCTGGAAGAGAACGGCGAGGAGGTGAAGATCCTGCGCGACAACATGCCCTTTGGCCGTCCGGGCGCGGGGGAGTTCGGCACCTACTTCATCGGCTACGCCCGTTCGCCACGGCCGGTGGAGCAGATGCTGGAGAACATGTTCGTCGGTCGCCCGGCGGGCAACTACGATCGCCTGCTGGACTTCAGTACCGCGGTCACCGGCGGGCTGTTCTTCGTGCCGTCCGCCGATCTGCTGGAAGACCTGGCCGAGCGCGCCGCGGCCGGCCAGTAAACGACAGAACCCCGGCCCGCTGCTGCGGGCCGAGGTTCCAGGCGTTATGCAGCCATCTTCAGTGACTGTGCATTCCAGCGGCCTGCATCAGCAGCCGCAACAGGCCGGCCACCAGCCCCAGGCCGATGACACTGCTCAGCCAGATGCCGAACATCCACAGCAGGCGCTGCCAACCGGGTGCCGGTTGTGCCGGCCGGGTCGTGATCTTATCCATGAGCCAGCTCCAGCATCAGTGCGCCGCTGCAGGCGAGCATCAGCACCAGGCCAAAGAACAGCAGGCTCAACTGCGCCACTTGCCTGTGCCAGGGCTGGCTGGTCAGGGCCTTTGCTCGATCAGTGGTAGCCATCGCCAATCCTCACTTTGCCGCGGAACACGTAGTAGCTCCAGCAGGTGTACATCAGGATGATCGGCAGGATGAACAGGGTGCCGATCAGGATGAACAACTGGCTGGACAGGGGCGATGCCGCGTCCCACAGGCTGATGGACGGCGGCACGATGTTCGGCCAGATGCTGAACGCCAGGCCGATGTAGCCGAGGAACACCAGCACCAGGGTGAACACGAACGGCCAGTGGGAATGATGCTGGCGCAAGGTCCCCAGCAGCCCGCACAACGCCAGCAGGCCCAGCACCAGCAACGCACCGAAGATCACGATATGGGCATGGCTGAACCAGCGGGTGGCGATTTCCGGGTGCAGCAATGGGGTCCAGACGCACAACACCGCCACCACCGCCATCAGCGCGAACGCCAGGGGCCGGGTGTAGTGGCGCATGCGCGCTTCGAGCATGCCTTCGGTCTTGACCAGCAGCCAGGTGCTGCCCAGCAGCGCATAGGCCACGATCAGCCCCAGGCCGCAGAACAGCGGGAAGGGTGCCAGCCAGTCCAGGGAGCCGCCGGCGAACTGGCGATTGACCACCGCGATGCCGGAAATGTAAGTGCCGATCACAATGCCCTGGCACAGGGTCGCCAGCAGCGAGCCGCCGATAAAGGCCCAGTCCCAGATATGCCGCTGCTGCGGGCTGGCCTTGAAGCGGAACTCGAAGGCCACACCGCGGAAGATCAGCCCCGCCAGCATGAAGATCAGCGGCAGGTACAGGGCTTCGAGAATCACCGAGTAGGCCAGGGGGAAGGCCCCGTACAGCGCTGCGCCACCGAGGATCAGCCAGGTCTCGTTACCGTCCCAGACCGGGGCCACGGTGTTCATCATCACGTCCCGTTCCCGGGCATCGGGGATCAGCGGAAAGAGAATCCCCAGCCCCAGGTCGAAGCCGTCCATGATCACGTACATCATCACCCCAAAGGCAATGATCACGCCCCAGATCAACGACAGGTCTATGCCTTGAATCGTCATGTCGATATCCCTTGTTTCAGTGGTGGTGGTCGCTGGACGCGAAGGTCTCGGCGATGGCGGACAGTGGACGGCGCGGTGTTGGCTCCTGGCCGACAGGGTGGGTCGGCGGGTGCTCGTGGTGGGGCTGCGGGCCCTTGCGCACCAGCTTCATCATGTAGCCGATGCCCACCGCGAAGACCGAGAAGTAGATCACCACGAACAGCGCCAGGGAGATGCTCAGTTGGGTCACGCTGTGGTTGGACGCGGCGTCGCTGGTGCGCAGCAGGCCGTACACCACCCAGGGCTGGCGCCCGACTTCGGTGGTGATCCAGCCCGCCAGCATGGCGATCAGGCCGGTGGGGCCCATCCACAGCACCAGGCGCAGGAACAGGCGGTTGCGGTACAGCGCGCCGTTACGCCGCAACAGCAGGCCCAGGACCCCGGTGAGGATCATCAACATGCCCAGCCCGGCCATGATGCGGAAGCTGAAAAACACGATGGCCGAGTTGGGACGGTCTTCCTTGGGGAAGCTCTTGAGCGCAGGGATCTGCTTGTCCAGGCTGTGGGTTAGGATCAGGCTGCCCAGGTAGGGCAGTTCCACGGCGTAGTCGGTTTTTTCGCCGTCCATGTTGGGAATGCCGAACAGCACCAGGGGCGAGGGTTCGCTGCCGTGGTTTTCCCAGTGGCCTTCGATGGCGGCGATTTTTGCCGGCTGATGTTCCAGGGTGTTGAGGCCGTGGGCGTCACCGACCACCGCCTGGATCGGCGCCACGATCAGCGCCATCCACAGCGCCATGGACAGCATCTTGCGCACCGGCGGCGTGTCGTTGCCCCGCAGCAGGTGCCAGGCGGCGCTTGATCCGACGAAGAACGCCGTGGCGACGAACGCGGCAATCGCCATGTGCGCCAGGCGGAAGGGGAACGACGGGTTGAACACGATCGCCAGCCAGTCCATGGGCATGATCCGCCCATCGACGATGGAGAAGCCCTGGGGCGTCTGCATCCAGCTGTTGGAGGCGAGAATCCAGAAGGTCGAGATCAGGGTGCCGATGGCCACCATCACCGTGGCGAAGAAGTGCAGCCCGCGGCCGACCCGGTTCCAGCCGAACAGCATGACCCCGAGAAAGCCTGCTTCAAGGAAGAACGCGGTCAGCACCTCGTAGGTCAGCAGAGGGCCGGTGATGCTCCCGGCAAAGTCCGAGAAGCGGCTCCAGTTGGTGCCGAACTCATAAGCCATGACCAGCCCGGAGACCACGCCCATGCCGAAGTTGACGGCGAAGATCTTCGACCAGAAGTGATACAGGTCCTTGTAGGTGCTGTTGTGGGTCTTGAGCCACAGCCCTTCGAGCACCGCGAGGAAACTGGCCAGGCCGATGGTGATGGCGGGAAAGATGATGTGGAACGAGACCGTGAACGCGAACTGGATGCGTGCAAGGTCGAGCGCCTGTAGATGAAACATGACGATACCCTCGTATTGGCTTGATGCCCGAGCAGGCACTGCGCGGCCGTCGCGAACCCATGGGCTCGCGGCGGGGGCAGGGGCACTGCGCGGGTGAAGGCTGGGGTGGTGGTCGCACCGCCCCAGGCTGGGTCACACGCCGACGGACTGGATCAGGTTGCTGGCCGCAGCCGGCTCCAGGCGGATGGCGATGAACTTGGAGGTCGGCGTGTAGGTCCGGTCGCCATAGCTTTCCAGGGGCACCAGGGGGTTGGTTTCCGGGTAGTAGGCGGCGGATTGGCCGGCGGGAATGTCGTAGGCGATCAGGGTGAAACCACTGACCCGACGCTCCCGGCCGTCATCCCACAGCGAGACGATGTCGACCTTCTGCCCCGGCTCGAAACCCAGCTGGCGAATGTCCTGTTCGTTGGCGAACAGCACCTCGCGCATGCCGTAGACCCCGCGATAACGGTCATCCAGGCCATACAGAGTGGTGTTGTACTGGTCGTGGGAGCGCATGGTCTGCAGGATCAGGTCCGGCTTGACCTTGAGCTTGCGCACTCCAGCACTGATCAGGTGCTCGGGCAGCACGCTGGGGATGAAGCGCGCCTTGCCGGTGGTGGTGTTCCAGCGCCGCTGGGTGGCGTCGTTGCCCAGGTGGAAGCCGCCGGGGTGCAGCAGCTTGAGATTGAAGTCCTCGAACCCGGGGATGGTATCGGCGATCAGGTCGCGGATGCGTCCGTAGTCTTCGATGGTCCACAGCCAGTCGATGGGGTGCTGGCCCAGGGTGGCGTTGGCGATGCCGGCGATGATCGCCGGTTCCGAGCGCAGGTGCGGCGACTTGGGTTTGAGTTGGCCATGGGAGATGTGCACCATGCTGAAGGTGTCTTCCACGGTGATGCCTTGCGGGCCATTGGCCTGGATATCGATATCGGTGCGGCCCAGGCACGGCAGGATCAGCGCCTCGCGACCGGTCACCAGATGGCTGCGGTTGAGCTTGGTGGCAATGTGCACGGTGAGCTCGCAGTTGCGCAGGGCGGCGTGGGTACGCGGGGTGTCCGGGGTGGCCTGGGCGAAGTTGCCTCCCAGGCCGATGAACACCTTGGCCCGGCCCTGTTCCATGGCCGAGATCGCCATCACCGTGTTGTGCCCGTGCTCCCGTGGCGGCTTGAAGCCAAAGCGCGCTTGCAGGGCATCCAGCAGCTCGGTGGGCGCCAGTTCGTTGATGCCCATGGTGCGGTCGCCCTGCACGTTACTGTGGCCGCGCACCGGCGACAGGCCGGCGCCGGGGCGGCCGATATTGCCCCGCAGCAACAGCACGTTGATCACTTCCTGGATGGTCGGCACCGAATGGGTGTGCTGGGTCAGGCCCATGGCCCAGCACATGATCGCGCGCTTGGCCTTGCGGTACATGCGCGCCGCCAGCTCGATGTCGGCGAGCGTCAGGCCGGACTGCTCGACGATGTGGTTCCAGGACGTGGCATCGACCTCGGCCAGGTAGCTGTCCAGGCCCGAGGTGTGCTCGGCAATGAAGGCCCGGTCGAACACCGCTTCGCCGTTGTTGGCCAGGGCTTCGCGCTCCCAGCGCAGGAGGAACTTGGCGATGCCGCGAAAGGCCGCCATGTCGCCGCCCAGGGCCGGGCGGAAGTAGGCCGAGGAGGTGGGCTCGGAGCCGTTGGTGAGCATCTCCAGCGGGTGTTGCGGATGCTGGAAGCGTTCCAGGCCACGCTCTTTGAGCGGGTTGAAGCAGATCACCTGGGCACCGCGTTTCACCGCCTCGCGCAGTGGCTCCAGCATCCGTGGGTGGTTGGTGCCGGGGTTCTGGCCGATGACGAAGATCGCGTCGGCTTCTTCCAGGTCATGGAACACCACCGTGCCCTTGCCCACGCCGACGCTTTCGAACATGCCCACGGCACTGGCCTCGTGGCACATGTTCGAACAGTCGGGAAAGTTGTTGGTGCCATAGGCGCGCACGAACAGCTGATACAGGTAGGCCGCTTCGTTGCTGGCCCGGCCCGAGGTGTAGAACTCTGCCTGGTTCGGCGAGTCCAGCCCTTTGAGGTGGCTGGCGATCAGCTCGAAGGCCTCGTCCCAGGTGGTTTCTACATAGCGGTCCTGGGACGCATCGTAGCGCATCGGGTGGGTCAGGCGGCCCTGGTACTCGAGCCAGTAGTCGCTCTGCGCGGCCAGGGCCGAGACTGTGTATTTGTTGAAAAAGGCCGGGTTCACCAGGCGCCCGGTGGCTTCCCAGTTGACTGCCTTGGCGCCGTTCTCGCAGAACTTGACCATGCCGTTTTCCGGCGACTCGCCCCAGGCGCAGCCCGGGCAGTCGAAGCCGCCGTTCTGGTTGGTCTTGAGCATGGCGCGGATGTTCTTGAAGGCGTTTTCACTGCCCAGCCAGTTCTTGGTCACGGCGATCAGTGCCCCCCAACCGGCGGCCGCCCCCTTGTAGGGTTTGTATCGATCAACTTCGCTCATGATATTTCTCCAATACAGCGCACGCAGGCAACCGCCCGACAATGAATCAATGTCAGTGATTGTTTTACTGCACAGGCTAAATGCGGTTTTGTTGTGAAGCCGTTTAAGTTTGGATCTGCTTAGGGCTACGGAGTGACTTGAAGGCCTGTTTCATGGGCCACGAATAAAGCCTATTCGGCGCCTGTGTCGGCTGTCTAATCGCAATTAATGACCGGCTGATCGAAAGCCTCTATCAAGAATTAAAAGTCATGATAAACAATGGCTTGAGTAGACTTTGCGGTACTGATTGCTGGCGGTTTTTTCGGTGATAGATTGCATTGATCAATCAGTTGCAAATAGCGATTGGACGCAACTTTTAATCGCTCTTAGTCTTGCCGCCAATAACTCCTTAACGGTCGTTTGTGGCCGCGAATTACAACTAAGACCTATAGGTCGCAACCGTCGATAGAGGCTGTGATGTCAGATCAAGTATTGGTGGATGGCTTTGCTCGACGGGTCGACTATTTACGTATGTCGGTGACCGACCGATGCGATTTCCGCTGCGTGTATTGCATGGCCGAGGACATGCAGTTCCTGCCGCGCCAACGCATCCTGACCCTGGAAGAGCTGTACCAGCTGGCCCAGCGTTTCGTCGCCCTGGGTACGCGCAAGATCCGCCTCACCGGGGGCGAGCCGCTGATCCGTCCCGGGGTGGTGCAACTGTGCGAGCGCATCGGGCAACTGCCGGGGCTGCGGGAGCTGTGCATGACCACCAATGGCTCGCAACTGGGCAAGCTGGCGGCGCCGCTGTTCGAGGCCGGGGTCAAGCGCCTCAACATCAGCCTCGACAGCCTGGACCCGACGCTGTTTCGCCAACTGACCCGCAGCGGTGACCTGTCCCGGGTCATCGCCGGCATCGACGCGGCCAACGCCGCGGGCTTTGAGCGCACCAAGCTCAACTGCGTGGTGATGAAAGGGCGCAACGACCAGGAGATCAACGAGCTGGTGGCGTTCGCCATCGACCGCGGCCTGGACCTCTCGTTTATCGAGGAGATGCCCCTGGGCACCATCAGCGAGCACAGCCGCAGCGATGCGTTCTTTTCCAGCGCCCAGGTCCGCGAGCGGATCGCCGAGCGCTACACCCTGATGGAGTCCGCCGAGTCGACCCAGGGGCCGTCGCGCTACTGGCGCCTGGCTGAGGCGCCGCAGATCCGCCTGGGCTTCATCTCGCCCCACAGTCACAACTTCTGCGGCACCTGCAACCGCGTACGGCTGACGGTGGAAGGGCGCCTGCTGCTGTGCCTGGGCAACGAACACTCGGTGGACCTCAAGGCCGTGCTGCGCGCCCATCCCGGCGATGCCGAGCGCCTGCAGCGGGCCATTGTCGAGGCGATGAAACTCAAGCCCTACCGTCATCACTTCGAGCTCAACGACGAGGTCCAGGTGGTGCGTTTCATGAACATGACCGGCGGCTGATCGGCCCGTCGTCGCTCTCTTCTCTGGTTTACAGGTCGTGCCCCGATGATCGTCAGATCCAAACCCAACCTGATCAGCGTGCTGATCTCCCTCAAGGGCTCGATTGCCAAGCGCATCGCCTTGCGCAGCCTGCTGGTGACCCTGCTGGCCTCGGCCATCGTGCTGATCGAAACCCTGCACCCGGCGTACTTTTCCAAGGTCAATGCCACGCCTTTCACCTTGCTCGGGCTGTCGCTGTCGATCTTCATGAGCTTTCGCAACAACGCCTGTTACGACCGCTGGTACGAAGGGCGCAAGGCCCTGGGCGCGGTGCTTACCGAGGTGCGTTCGCTGATCCGCGAAACCCAGGTGCTCGGCGATGCCCAGGCCCGCAGCAGCATCCTGCGGGACCTGTGCGGTTTCGCCCACGCCCTCAAGGCCCGGCTGCGCCAGGAAGACGAGCTCAGCGCGGCAGGCACCTGGCTCAGCCATTGGCCGGCGGCCCGGACGCCGAACCTGCCGGACAGCATCCTGCGCCAGGTGTCACGCCAGTGCTCGGCCCTGGCGACTTCGGGCGTGATCAGCGAGTGGCGCTACCTGCTGATTGCCAATCTGCTGTCCGGGATCACCGCCGCGCAAACCACCTGCGAGCGGATCAAGGGCACGCCGCTGCCGTTCCCCTACACCTTGCTGCTGCACCGCACCAGCTACATGTTCTGCATCCTCTTGCCCTTTGCCATGGCCGAGCCCCTGGGCTGGCTGACGCCGATCTTCACCGCCATCGTCAGTTACACCTTCTTTGGCCTGGACGCCATTGGCGACGAGCTGGAGGACCCCTTTGGCCACGACGAGAACGACCTGCCGATGGACGCCCTGGTGCGCACCCTCGAACGCGAGATTCTCGACGCCCTGGGGGCCACTGAACTGCCGCCGGCCCTGGTGCCGGTGGACTATGTCCTGAGCTGATCCACTGTCTTTTTCCGAGGTTGCACATGAACGAACTCACTCACCTGGACGCACAGGGTCGGGCCAGCATGGTGGACGTCAGCGCCAAGCCGGCCACTGACCGCGAAGCCCAGGCCCAGGCCTGGGTGCGCATGCTCCCGGCGACCCTGCAACTGATCCAGGACAACGGCCACCCCAAGGGCGACGTGTTCGCTGTGGCGCGCATCGCCGGGATCATGGCGGCGAAGAAGACCCACGAGCTGATTCCCCTGTGCCATCCGCTGCTGCTCAGCGGCATCCGCGTTGAACTGCAAGCGGTGCCGCCGGACCGGGTACGGATCACCACCTGCTGCCGCCTCAACGGTGCCACCGGGGTCGAGCTGGAAGCCATGACCGCCGCCAGCGTGGCGGCGCTGACGATCTACGACATGTGCAAGGCAGTGGACCGGGGCATGGTCATCGAGGGCCTGCAACTGCTGAAGAAGCAGGGCGGCAAATCAGGGCTGTTCATCGCTGGAGACACGCAATGATTCTGGTCAATTACTTTGCCCGCTACCGCGAACAACTGGGCAGCGGCGGCGAGAAGCTGCCGCTGGACCCCGACTTGCGCACCGTCGATGACGTGCGTCGGCTGCTGATGGCCCGGGGTGAAAACTGGGCCGCTGTGCTGGGGGAGAACAGCCTGATGTGCGCGCTGAACCAGGACCTGTGCAAGCTCGATGCGGTGATCGAGGACTTCGATGAAATCGCCTTCTTTCCCCAAGTGACCGGAGGCTGAAGCATGAGCGTTCAGGTGCAGACCCAGGCCTTCAACCTTGAGCAACTCAACGCCGGATTGCAGGCCGGCGATAGCCGTGTCGGCGCCGTGGTGACCTTTGTCGGTTATGTGCGTGACCTCAACCTGGGGGAGGCGGTACAGAGCCTGTTCCTGGAACACTACCCGGGCATGACCGAGCGCTCGCTGCAGGGCATCGTGCAACAGGCCCAGGAGCGCTGGCCGCTGAACCGCGTGAGCCTGGTGCATCGGGTGGGCCTGCTGCAGGTGGGCGAGCCCATCGTCTTCGTCGGCGTGGCCAGTGCCCACCGGCAAGCCGCCTTCGAGGCCTGCGCCTTCATCATGGATTACCTCAAGACCCGCGCCCCGTTCTGGAAGCGCGAAGTCACCCCCAGCGGCGAACGCTGGATCGACGGACGCGAGAGCGACCGGCAGGCTGCCGAACGTTGGGTTGCAGAACGTTGAGCAGCAGAGCGTTGAGCTTATGCCGGTGAGTGAGGCTTGAGGGAAGGGGGGAACAACGCCGGATGCCTGTCATCCGGCGTTGTGCATTTACACCGGGCTGTAGATCCGCGGGGCGTTGCGGTGGGGCACGTGAATCAGGTTCAGGTGGTGCTTGTTGGCCCATTGCACGGTCAGTGCGGTAGGCGCGGAGAGGCTGACCAGGGTGCCGAGACGGGCGCGCACGGCCTTGTGGATCAGTTCCAGGCTGCAGCGGCTGGTGACCACGGTGAAGCCCCGGCGGCCGTCGATCCCGGCGTTCAGCAGGGCGCCGATCAGCTTGTCCAGGGCGTTGTGGCGGCCGATGTCTTCCTGGCACAGGCGCACGTCACCCTGTTCGTCAAAGTACAGCGCCGCATGCAGGGCACCGCTGCTGCGGGCCATGTGCTGGGCCTGTTCGATGCGCTCGCGCAGGCCTTGCAGGTGTACGGCGGGGGGCAGCGGCGAAGGTTCGAGGATCTGCAGTTGCGGTAGCGCCTGTTCCAGGGCTTCCACGCCGCATAAGCCACAGCCGCTGGTTCCGGCCATTTGCCGGCGATGGTCCTTGAGGGCCCAGAAGGCCCGGCTGGAAATCTGCACATCGGCCTGGCAGGCCTGGGGAAAGTGGCTCAGGCGGATGTCGTAGATTTCGCTGAGGTCACTGACGATGTCGTTGGTGATGCTGAAGCCACGAATGAAGTCTTCCAGGTTGCCGGGAGACACCATCATCACCGCCTGGCTCAGGCCGTTGTAAGTGATGGCCAGGGCAATTTCCGCAGCCAGCGGCGCCTCGGCCACTCCGCCCTCGGGGCTGTATTCGCGATAGGCCACGCGCTGCGGCGCGGGCGCCGGTGCATTGGCCTCGGGCTGTTGTTCCGTTTGTTCGATACGGCAAACCATGACGACACCTCAATACAGTCGATTCACTCCGGGGCACGCTGGCCCCGGGGGCGTTCATTCGGCCTTGATGGCAAAGAGTTTCCTGGCTTCGGCAAAGCACTTTTCGGCAATCGCCGAGCGCGGCTCGGTCTTGCGCATCACCAGGCCCAGGGGCGCCAGCACGCTGGCATCCGGCAGCTGGATAAAGGCCAGGTTGTCGATGGGCGAATCCAGGCCGCTGTCCAGGGGCATGATCGAGCAGCAGAAGCCTTCGTGAATCGCCTGGAACAGCTGGTAGGTGGAATCGCTCTCCAGGATCGGCGTCGGGTTCAGGCCGCGGCTGCGAAAGCTCAGGTCGATGGACTTGCGATAGTGCATGCCGGTGCTGAGCATTCCCAGGGGCAGTTCGGCGGCGTCCTCCCAGCTCATCTCGCTGCCTTCGAAATGAAAGTGCCGGGTGTCATAGAGCAGGCCGACCCGGGTCTCGCCGATCTCGAAGAAGTCCAGGTAGTTGGGGTTGACGTGGTCCAGGTAGCAGACCCCCAGGTCCAGCTGGTTGTTGCCGATGTCCTCGATGATCCGGTCGGAACTGGCGGACGACAGGCTGAACTTGAGTTCGGGAAAGCTCGCCGAGAGCTTCTGCACATAGCTGATGGGGTTGAAGCCGCTCAGCGGCACCAGGCCCAGGCGCAGGTTACCCACCAGTTGCCCGCGACAGGCAGCGGCTTCGGCGAACAGTCCGTCGTGGGCCGCCAGCAGGGTCTTGGCCCAGGCCAGCACCCGCTCGCCGGCCTCGGTGAAGCCTTCGAAGCGCTGGCCTCGGGTCACCAGGATCAGGTCCAG
This sequence comes from Pseudomonas sp. E1BtOHC1, assembly GCF_058744285.1. Lineage (NCBI taxonomy): Bacteria > Pseudomonadati > Pseudomonadota > Gammaproteobacteria > Pseudomonadales > Pseudomonadaceae > Pseudomonas > Pseudomonas sp. E1BtOHC1. The sequence goes on along the minus strand of NZ_CP196023.1, from coordinate 5,173,099 downwards.
TTCGTCCTCAAGGTTGCGCAGGCGCATGGACAGGGTCGGCTGGGTGATGTGGCAGCGCGCGGCGGCCTGGCCGAAGTGCCGGGTCTGTTCCAGGGCGATGAGAAACTTGAGTTGCTTGATGTCCACAATGGCACCTGTTGTGAGGAAATCGGAGTCAGTATTAACGCAGGTGTCCGGCCTATGGAAAGGCCTTCAATCTTCCCGGGCCGGACCTTCGGGGAACACCTTCGGCGTTCAGGCCAAGGGCCTGGGGTCTGTTTCAGACAGTAGTTCAGGGGTGTTGAAATTGCTCAGTCGCGGGTCGTCCGCGGCGCAGGGCAGGGCGCTCAGTCCATGGGGTGCCAGGGCCCGCAGCAGGCTGCGTTCACCCAGGTTCCAGGCTTGGCGCAAGCTCGCTGCCAGCGCCGTGGGAATCAGGCTGAACATGGGTTGCCAGTACCCGGCCTGTTGCACCATCAGCGGATGAGGGGCGTCCTCTGCGCGAGCATCCAGCAGCGCCTGGATCAGCGCGCTGTCGATCCGCGGCGCGTCGCAGGCCAGCACCAACAGCCAGGGATGCCGGGCCACTGCCAGGCCTGCCAGCACGCCCGCCAGAGGGCCGGGAAAGTCCTGTTGTTCATCCGCCACCAAACGATCGGCATAGGACCGGTACTGCTCGGCGTTGCGGTTGCAGGAAATGATCAGGTCATCGCTGAAGGGCCGCACCACCGCCTGCACATGGGCAATCAGCGGCTGGCCGTGCCAGGTCACCAGGCCCTTGTCCTGGCCGCCCATGCGCGAGCCGCGGCCACCGGCCAGCAGCAGGATCGAGCAGGGCAGGGAACAGGCGGGTGCAGGCTGGATCGGGGTCATGGCGGGACGCATATCAAGTAGGTGGCGCAAACGATGGCATTGTCCTTCGGGCACGTCCAATCGGAACTGTTGAATGGCCGATTGATCCGGCTTATCAACGCGCCGTTGCCTGGGGCCAGACGATAGAGCGCCTCGATAATCCGGTCAGCCAGAACGATTAGACAGCCGCGCTTTCGGGCCTTTAGCCTGCACCCATGGTTTTTATCTTGCCGGTCGGAGAATGACATGAGCGTGAAGTCGGATGCGTTGTTTGTACCCTTGAACATGGCCGTGCTGACGGTCAGCGATACCCGGGAATACGCCACGGATACCTCCGGGCAACTGCTGGTCAGTCGTCTGCTGGAAGCCGGCCACACTCTGAGCGAACGCAACCTGCTCAAGGACGATCTGTACAAGATCCGCGCCCAGGTGGCGGCCTGGATCGCCGATGAGCGCATCCAGGTGGTGTTGATCACCGGCGGCACCGGCTTCACCGGCCGCGACAGCACCCCTGAAGCGGTGAGCTGCCTGCTGGACAAGCACATCGACGGTTTTGGCGAGCTGTTTCGCGCCATCTCGATCCTCGATATCGGCACCTCCACGGTACAGAGCCGGGCGCTGGCCGGGCTGGCCAACGGCACCCTGGTGTGCTGCCTGCCGGGCTCCACCGGGGCTTGCCGGACCGCCTGGGAAGGCATCCTTGCCGAGCAACTGGATGCCCGCCATCGGCCGTGCAATTTCGTGCCGCACCTCAAACCGGTGCAGGCCTGCGAGTCCCGGGGATGAGCCAGGGCCACTTGATGTCGCTGGAAGAAGCACTGGCCAGTTTGCTGGCCATGGCCGATACCCAGCGCCTGCCAGAGAGCGAAACCCTGGCCGTGGATGAAGCCCGGCAACGGGTGCTGGCCACTGACCTGGTGGCGACCCTGGACTTGCCGCCCTGGCCTAACAGCGCCATGGACGGCTACGCCCTGAACCTGCAGCACTGGGACGGTGAGCCATTGCCGGTCTCGCAGACGGTGTTTGCCGGGCAGCCCGGCGACCCTTTGCAGCCGGGCACCTGTGCGCGGATCTTCACCGGCGCCCCGGTGCCCGCTGGCGCTGACTGCGTGGAGATGCAGGAGAATGTCGAGTGGCTGGAAGATGGCCGGGCACGCTTCACCCAGGCGCTGAAACCGGGACAGAACATCCGTCCCCAAGGCCAGGAGAACCGGGCCGGTGAGGTGCTGTTGCAAGCCGGCAAACGCCTGGGGGCTTTCGAACTGGCGGTGGCTGCCGCTCAGGGCTGCACCGAGCTGCAAGTGGTGCGCCGTCCGCGAGTGGCGTTGCTGTCCACCGGCGATGAGCTGCTGGAGCCGGGCATGCCCATGCGCCCGGGCTGTATCTACAACAGCAATCGCACCTTACTGCGCCACTGGCTCGACACCCTGGGCTGCGAGGTCATCGACGCCGGGATTCTTCCCGACCAGCCACAGCAGACCCGGCTCAGGCTGGAGCAGTTGCAGCACGGCGCGGACCTGATCCTGACCACCGGTGGCGTCTCGGCGGGGGATGCCGACTGCCTGGGCCAGGTGCTGAGGAACAACGGTCGGCCGCTGTTCTGGAAGCTCGCCATCAAACCCGGAAAACCGCTGACGGTGGGCCACTTCGGCCAGGTGCCGGTGATCGGCCTGCCGGGCAATCCGGCCTCGGCCCTGGTGACCTTCGGCCTGCTGGCCCGGGCCTACCTGTTGCGGATTCAGGGAGTGGAGCAGGTCGCGCCCTTGAGTGTGCCGGTCAGCGTGGCCTTCAACTGGCCCAAGGCCGGCAGCCGCCGGGAATACCTGCGGGCACGCCTGGAAAACGGCCGCGCCGTGCTCTATCCGAACCAGAGCTCGGGGGTCCTGCTGGGAGCGTCCTGGGCCGATGGCCTGGTGGAGATTCTTGAAGGCCATACCCTGCAGGTGGGCGACTCGGCGCGTTTCATTCCCTTCAGCGAGTTGTTCTAGATTCCCGGTGCGAGGCGGGCCGTGGCGTGCTGTTTTGATGCGCCAGGCCCACCCTGACCGGCACCTGAGCAGGGCGGTTGTTCAGGCGCTTGAATCTTCGTGCCTTTCAACAGCAACGGGACGCCTGGATACACATTGAATGGCTCATTGGGCGAGCCATCGACGATGGCGTTTTCAACCAGATAGCGGGTGTTGCCGGTGGCAAAAAAACGCGCACCCTCGGCTTCACAGTGCACCTCCAGCCGAGCCGTCTCTTTCAGCGGTAATTGGCGCACCAGTGCACTGAAGGCGAGGTTGATCACTACGCTGCCGGCGATATTCGTTTGCTTGGGGTCCAGCAGGTTCATGACCGGCTTTATGTCTAGGCGGTAAACCTGCTCCTGCTCCACCGACTCAAGGGGTTTCAAGGTGACGGTCTTGCTCTGCCCCGGGGCGAGCTTGAGCTGGAAGGGCGAGGCATAGAGCTGGGGCCGGACCGTTTGGGTGATGGGTTCAAGGCGCTCATCCGCCAGCTCGACTCCCGGGTTGATCAGTCGCGACAGGCTGATCGAGACATATTCAGGACGCTGCCCCTTGTTGGTGATTTCCACCGTCATCGGTGTGTCCCGAACCTCGCTGATCTGGGGTTGGATATCGATGAGTGCCAAGGCCGGCGCAATCATCGCCAACCACGACAACAGCACGCGCGTACACAGGTTAAAGAGTTTCATGAGGTTCCCATGGGAAGGACTAAAGCCAGGCCGGCGGCCCTTGCTAGGCACGGCCGCGAACGGTACGGATCAAGGGTCGGTAATCACCGGCTCGAAGGTCAGCGACAAGACTCCGCTGTAGGCGCCGGTGGTCTCCTTGAAACTGCCATCGGGTGGATAGGCCGAGACCGTCAGGCCGTAATAGCCGGTGGAGTCTTCTCCGGGCGCTGGCCGGGGAGGGTTGTTGAATTCCGTGCCCAGGCCGACCGCCAGGGTCTTGGGCATCTCGCCTTCTGCGCCCAGGTTGATTTTGGGGCGCAGGAACACCTGTGCGGCGTTGCTGGCGTTGCGAATCTGCAACGGTTCATCCAGGCGCACCTGGAAGACCCCGGTGGACGAGACAATGCGCAGCCGCGCCTGCACTTCGTAGGGTGTGTTCCAGCCTCCCAGTTGCACCATCTCCAGGCCCTGATCGAACCATCCGCCCTGGTCGTCGGTGACGAACAGGTTGTTGTTCGGTTTCAGGTAGGCGCTGATCTTGCTACGGGTCTTGCCTTGCAGGATCACATCCGCCGGCGCCAGGGCCGGGAGTGCCCCCAGGACCGCTAGCCAGCAGGCGATTACTGTTTTGTTCATGTGCTACTCCAGATGGGCCGGGGACCTGTGGTTCGCCGCCCGCTGATAAATCACCACGCCATAACCCACACTCACGGCCAGGGGCGCCGGCTGTCCGGCGTCCGTACCGGCCTCCACTATCAGGCGCTCCCGGGGCCTGAAGGTGATGCGCCAGACCTGATTGCTGGTGGGAGACTTCAGGGCTTTCAAGGTCATCCGGTACTTCTGCCCCGGTGCCAGTACCAGCCGACTGGGGGTGACCAGCAAGCTGGGCCGCTGCACTTCATGAATGGCTAGCAGGTGCTCGGGGGACTGCCCCGGGTTAAGCACCAGCCGCTGATCCACTTCCAGGTACAGGGGGGTATCGCCGGTGTTCTGTGCATAGAGCTCGCCCTGAGGTTCGTCGGGGGTGAAGCGCAACTCTGTGCGAGACAGTTTCAGGACTCCGGCTGCCAGGCCGACAGGTGACCAGAGCGACAGCAAGAGCAGAAAAACCACGATGGGATAGTTCATCGGCAGAGGTTTTCCTAGGGCTTGGCCACGATGGTGAAGGTCAGTACATCGCTGTACGCCCCACCTTTCACCCACTTCTCGGCCAATGTCCTGAACGTTGGCACAAAGCAGGTGCGGCCGTCGGCACTCAGGGACAACAGGGCATTTTTGGTGTTGGGCAAGGGCACCAGGGTGCTGCCACTGTTCAGCGCTACCGTGTACGGCACGGTTTGCGAGCTGTCCTCGAGGTTCCTGAGCTGGTAGCGACCGTTGGCCGAGAGGCCATTTTCGCTGCTCGCGTTGATGATGAACTTTTGATAGGTGATGAACTTCGATCCGTCATAGGTGAAGCACAGCTGATCCTGGCTGGCGTTGAAGGTCTTCAGGGTTTCCTCGCCCCTGAGCAGCTCACCCAGATCCCAGTCCGGCGCCGTCATGGTGATGGTCGTATCCACGGGCGGAGGAGGCAGGTTCGCGTCCGTCAGTACGCGACAGTCGCCGCCCTTGGTGGTCGATGACAGGTAGGCCAGACCGGTGCTTTCGCCCACGTCATTGCTATTTGTGTAGTTGCCTGCGCGTACACCGACGGCAGGCCAGGCTGCGATATTTGAGTTGTCGACCTGTAGCTCAACGGTGGTGGTAACGGCGCTTGAGGTTGCCCATGGGCTATTGCTGCCGTAATAGATCACGTAGTCCTCCCCGGTGTAGGCGCTCGAGGATTTACTGCCGCCCAGCGTCAGATTCTTGGCAACTGTGGAACTGGTTTTCAGCTTGCCATTGGCGTCGTAGGTGTAGATGAGAACTCCCCGTGAAGTAAACGATTTGCCGTCAGTATGACCCGATGCTGCCTTGTAGCTGATGGTCACCTGCAAAGTGCTGGTGCCATTGCCGTTGTCCTTGAAGCTACAGCTGCTATAGCCGTTGCTTAGGTTGCTGTATTTCAAGACCAGAGCGGATGCCTCGCCCGCTCCCAGCGCCAGGTAGGCCAGCAACCCAGAGCACAGCAATTTCCAGCCCCAGCCCTTGAGGGGCAGGGCGGTAGTTGGAGTGATCCTGATCGGTGACTGCTGTTGTGTATCCATCAGGGGCATTCCAGGGTCTGTGGCTGATCATTGCTCAGCAGGCTCAGGCGCTTGCCGTTGAAGTGCTGGGGCGTTCCAGGGAACAAGGCCACCTTGCGTTTGTGCGAACCGCGATCCACCTCGACTTCCGACAGCACCAGGCGGACGTTACCGGTGTTCTCCAGGGTCAGGCCCGTGGCATCGCAGCGATGTGACCAGCCCGATCGCTGTTTGGCCGGCGGCGGCATGTGGCGCACCAGCACGCCGTAACCCACGGCCACCGACATCGGCGCGCTGATCTTGTCCTGGGGGGCTTCTTCCACCTGCATGGAGCGCACCGGCACTATGTACAGGCGAAACAGTTCTTCGGCCCCCGGCTCGGCGAGGGACTTGAGGCTGATGGCGCGACTTTGGCCAGGGCCCAGGGTGAGTTTGTCCGGGCTGGCAAGAATGCCCGGGCGATCGAGTTGCTGCAGAGGCACCTTGTGCTCCGGCTCCAGCCCCGGGTTCATCACCTTGAGCAGATTGATCGACAGGTAAAGTGGAGCGTCGCCGACGTTTCGCACGGTTACCGAGTGCTCGTGGTTGTTGTAGACCTTGAGGCTGGCGGGCATGACCAGCAACTCGCCCTCGGCCTGAGCCAGTGCAGTCCAGCTCAGTAGCGCCAGCAGCGTGGTACGCAATGTCATGGTGGGTTCCTGTTTGGAGGGTTGGGTTACTGGCACGGGTAGTAGCTGCCTTTGACGGTACGTGTGAGGTCGCACTGGTATTGGCGCCCCGCCTGTTCCACCGTGATGCTGTTCAGCACCGCCTTGTGGCTGATCGAGAACAGGCCGTTGGGATAGGCGGTATCACCGGTTTCGAGGATTCTGCCGCCCACGGGCCGGCCGCTGGCGTCCACCAGGAGGCCGCTGTAGACCATGTTGATATCCACCTTGGCCCGGGCGTTGTACACCTGCCCAGGGTGGGCCCGGACGATGTTCGCCGGCACCTCGATGTTCATGTCCATGTCCTGGCTGGCACTCACGACTCGGGCAAAGGGCACATCGCCGTATTGGTCCAGGGGCACGGCGTAGGTACTGCCTCCTGCCACGGGGTGACCTTCCACGCTGAAGCCGTAGGGGGTGCCCTTGAGATCGGGGGTTTCCAGCAACATGGCGCTGCCACTGCTGCTGTAGCGTCCCAGGGCCATGCCCTGGCTATTGGCCGCGAGCATGCCGCGGTAGTTGAAGTCGAGGTTGTTGGCGTCATCGCTGTGGCCGACGTTCAGCGAGGCGTCGCCCCGGGTACCGGAACGGCTGCCATAGGCGTTGATGTTGTTCATGCCATTGCTGCGATTGACGGTCAGGCCGCTGGAGGAGGTGCCGTAGCTGTCCTGGAAGGTCTTGCGGTAGTCAGCGGTCACCTGTGTCTGGCCGCCAAACTGCGCGGCGCGCAAGCTCGCCTGGGACCGATCGAGCATCCACGACAGGTTGACGTAGAGGGTGTAATCGCTATCACCCGGCAGAGAACCGCCTTTTTGCACCCCCAGCGAAAACGTCGACCATAGGCCGTTGGGCCGGTAGTTCCAGCGTATTTCAGCCTGTTGGGTCTCGGCGCCACTGAAGGTTCGATAGTTGTAGGCGAACAGCACACCCCCGAGGTTTTTACTGTACGAAAGACTGGTGCTGGGCGTTCCCCAATAGAAGCGCGATACCTCACGGCTTTGATAGCGACTGAGCATGAGGCTACCGAGCATCTCATCGCTCAGGTTCAGGTTGACGTAGCCGCCTGAACCCCGCTCGCCAGACAACATCCCCAGCGTGGGTGACAGGTTCAGGCTGCCCACTGTGGTGGGGCGCGAGAGGTTGATCTCCGAAGCCCAGCTTGCACTGTCACTGGCCACGGCTGCCGCATTCAAATAGAGCTGGCTGAGGTTGCGACTCAGGGCGGCCTCGAACAGTTGTCCGCCTTCTTCCATATCCTTGCCCGCGGTGACGCGCCAGGAGTTTGCCCCTTCACCGGTAAAGTTCAGGTTGTTGACGTCCTGGGTTTCCTGGCTCACCAGACCGCCGTTGCGGTCCACCAGGCGAATTTCGATGGGATAGTAGCCACCCGGAAGATCGAGGAAGCTGATTTCATTGCGGCCTAGCGCAGCGGGGCGTTTGAGCACCAGACGTCCGTTGCGATAGAACTCGTAGTTGCCTTCGGCCGTGGAGAACAGCACCAGGGAACCGGCGTCACGGTTACTGCGCAGGTTGCCTTGGCTGCCCAAGGTCAAGAACTGGTCGAAACTGGGTGAGAGCACCGTGCTGACCGAGCCCGAGCCGAAGTCGATGCTGTTTTGCTTGCCGGCTCGCACATAGGTGTCGGCAAAGTTCTTCTGCAGGTAATAGGACGATATGCCCTGATCGCTGCTGCTCTGACCGTTGCTGCTGCGGCTGCGGTTGGCATACCAGTTCATATAGCCAAAGCTGCGCCCCGGTAAGCCGAGCCAGGTATTGCCGTTGAAGTTCAGGGCGCGATAACGGTCGGAAGAACCGCGCAGGTCCAGGGACTGATTGTTGATCAGGCCCCAGGAAGTTGTAGGCGCGAGATAGTCTTCGCGGGTATTGCGAATGCTCAGTGTACGCCGGGTTTTATCGAGGGTTACATAATGATCGGCCACGCGCAGGTCGCAACCGTTAGTGCATTGCTTATAGTTGATTTCGGTGAGAATGCGTTTGATTGTTCGCAGGTCTTCAAGTGCAATGCCATTCTCTCTGTATTGCGCCGAGTCGAACACCAGGCCACTCTGTTCCAGGGAATAACTGATAAAGCCGGGTAAGGTTCGACCATTATAGGTGGCGACATAACGTGCAGTATTTTCCATCTCCACCGCGCTAAAACCTTCAGGAACTCCATAGGTGATCTTTACTTGAGCGAGCGCTTGGGTCGAGACAAGCGAAATGACGCACACAAGAAGTCTGTGTAGTTGATGGGAAAGTTTATACGGGCGCATGCCTGAGTGTTTCCAGTGACAGCAAAGAAGAGCCCTCGGGAGGGCTCATGAGACGGGGCGCTGCGATTTAGCTGCCGGAGGCGGCAACAGGCTCGAAAAGCATGACCAGGTCGCCGCTGTAGCTGCCATCGGTGCTGGGGCCGGTTTCGGTCTTGGTCGGTGCCTTGGCGCTGATCTTCAGATTGTGCACTTCGTCATAACCACCGTTGCCGGCTACTGTCTGGGTCACTTTCAACGGCTTGCCGAAGGTCACTGCACCTTCGCCGCCGGCATGAAAAATACTGACTGTGGTGTTGGTCATCTCATAAGTGCCGTTGGACATTTTCAACGGTTGTGCCAGCGAAACATTGAACTCGCTATTTTTGGTCCAGACCCGGATCGGCAGAGTCTTGGTGAAAGCTTTCTGGGTTTGGTCCAGGGGCTCCAGTTCCTCAGTTTCATACCAGGTCGTGCCATCCGCTTTGGAAACAAACATGGCATCGTTGATTTGTGCGGTGAGTGTAATTTTTTTGGAGACGATGTTCGTCGAACTTGGCGCGGCATGTGCCATGCCAATAAGTGCACCGCTCAAGCCCATGGCGATGAGGATGTTTTTAAGCTTCATGATGACTTCCGTACTAAAAAGTGAGGCGGAAAAGTAACTTTATTATGTGGGTTACTTTTTGATATGCATGGGTGACTAGTAGTAAGTAACCCGCAATAATGATCGCTATTTTAGTTTTGGAAAGGAACAAGAAGGTTCTTGGAATTCTCCAAGAACCTCCTGAAAGCGGGGGTGATTCAATATGTTGTCAGGGGCGGAAGTGGCGTTGTTAAGTTGTTTTTATAATAAGGTCGGGTCTGTGAAAAGTGTTGTGCGAGCGGGTTGAAAAACTGAGTGACTGTCTGGCTAGTGTCCAGAAGTCACTCTGGACCGACGCTTGAGGGTTGCACTTGATTCAGATCTTCCAGTGCCGGGCGTTCTTGGCCAATCGCTGGCGCATCTCGCCCAGGGTCGCGGCCAACTGCCGGGTGAGCAGCCGGTAACCGTCCAGGGCGCTATACAGCGGCGCCTCCAGGGCGTTATCGGCATGGCCTTCCAGGGGTTTCTCCAGGCGCTGGGTGACACCCGTTTGCAGGGCCCGGGCCATGCCGATCAGCTGCACGCGGATTTGCCGGTGCTCGGTCTTGAGCGCCAGTTGCATCTGCGCCATGGCGTGCGGGTCGCTGGCGTCGGGGCGGGTGTTGCCGAGGATCTCCAGGGTGCTGATGCACATCCGCAGATTGCGCTGGATGGCGTCCAGCTCGGTCATGGAAATCCGCACTTCCTTGGACACCGAAGGCATCAGCGAGCGCAGTTGCAGCATGGCGGCGTTGACCCGGCCCAGGAGCTTGAGGTGTTCGTCGTCGGTCACCGATTGGCCTTGGATGATCCGTCCGTACAACTGCGCGCAGTCGCGCAAGGCGCTGGCCAGGTTGTAGCGCCAGGAGTACACCGCGTACAGCGGAATGGCGAAGGAAAACGCCAGGGCCAGGGCAATGCCGATGAGGATGTCCACCGCGCGCCACAGGCCGTCGCTGATCTGGTTGTCACCATGGCCGGCGACGATGAACACTGTAATGGCCGCCAACAGCGCGGTGTAACCGCCCTTGCCGATGGCGTGGTAGGAAAAGTAGCCGCAGACCGCCGACATCCCCAGGTAGGTCAGCCAGGGATGACCGAAGTATGCCTGCTGCACCACCAGCACCAGGCCGACCCCGGCACCCACCAGGGTGCCGATGGCCCGCTCGGCGGCTTTCTTGCCGATATTGCCGTGGTGCTGCAGGCCGCCGATCACCACCAGCATGGTCACCGAGGCCCACTCGCCGTGGGGCAGGTTGAGGCCGGTGGTCAGCAGGATGGTGGCGATCAGGCCGAGGGCGACCCGCACCGCGTGGATCAGACGAGCGTGACGGTAGCGCCGGTACGGGTCCAGCACGGGACGCAGCAGGCGCTGCAGCAAGGGGGGCAGGTGGATGCCCCGCAGGTGTTTGAACGGGCCCAGACCGGTTTCTCCAATAGCTGATGAGTGGCTGATTCAGGGGCAGATTAAGGGAGGGGCTCGCCCCCTGGCGAGCCCGGCAACACTGTCTAGAAAATGTAGTCGGTGGTCAGGAAGCTGGAGTCGCGATTGCGGATGATGTCGCTGATCAGCTGCTTGTTGCGCTCCTGGAACTTGGTGGCCACCAGGGTGCGGATCGAGAAGGTGCGCAACGCATCATGCACCGACAGCGTGCCCTCGGCGGAGTTCTTGCGACCGTTGAAGGGAAAGGTGTCCGGCCCGCGCTGGCACTGGGCGTTGATGTTGATCCGCCCGACCTGGTTGGCGAAGGTGTCCACCAGCCGGCCGATCACTGCCGGGTCGCTGCCGAACAGGCTCAGCTGCTGGCCGAAGTCCGATTCCAGGACGTAGTCGATCACCGTGTCCAGGTCGCGGTAGGGCACGATGGGCACCACCGGGCCGAACTGCTCCTCGTGGTAGACGCGCATCTGCGGGTTCACCGGGTACAGCACCGCCGGGTAGAAGAACGAAGCCCGGGAAGCGCCGCCGTCAGGGTTCACCACCCGCGCGCCGTGGGCCTGGGCATCGGCCACCAGGGCATGCAGATAGTCGACCTTGGCGTTTTCCGGCAGCGGCGTCAGGGCCACGCCCGGCTCCCAGGGCATGCCCGGCTTGAGGCCTTGCAGCTTGGCGTTGAACTGCTGGATAAAGCGCTCCACCACGCTTTCATGGACGAACAGGATCTTCAGCGCGGTGCAGCGCTGGCCGTTGAACGACAGGGAGCCGGTGAGGGCTTCGCTGACGGCGTTGTCCAGGTCGGCGTCGGGCAGCACGATCCCCGGGTTCTTCGCATCCAGGCCCAGGGCTGCACGCAGGCGGTGGGGCTTGGGGTGGAGTTTCTTCAGGTCGCTGGCGGCCTTGTTGGTGCCGATGAAGGCGAAAATGTCGATCTTGCCACTGGCCATCAGGGCGCTGACGGTCTCGCGACCGCTGCCGTAGATGACGTTGATCACCCCGGCCGGGAAGCTGTCGCGGAAGGCTTCGAGCAGCGGGCGGATCAGCAGCACGCCGAGCTTGGCCGGTTTGAACACCACGGTGTTGCCCATGATCAGCGCCGGGATCAGGGTGGTGAAGGTCTCGTTCAGCGGGTAGTTGTAGGGGCCCATGCACAGGGCCACGCCCAAAGGCACGCGGCGGATCTGGCCGAGGGTGTCCTGCTCCAGTTCGAAGCGGCTGGAGCGCCGGTCCAGTTCCTTGAGCGCGCCGATGGTGTCGACGATGTAGTCGCAGGTACGGTCGAATTCCTTTTCCGAGTCCTTGAGGTTCTTGCCGATTTCCCACATCAGCAGCTTGACCACCGCCGTGCGCTGTTCACGCATGCGCGCCAGGAAGGCTTCCACGTGCTGGATGCGCTCGGCTACGCGCATCGTTGGCCAGGCGCCCTGGCCGCGGTCGTAGGCGCGCACGGCGGCGTCCAGGGCGGTGAGGGCGGTGTCGGCGTCCAGCAGCGGTGTGCTGCCAAGTATCACCTGGGTGTCGCCCTCGGCGCCGCTCAGGTAGATCGGGCTGCGGACCTGGGCCAGGGGGCCGTTCCAGGTGCGCAGTTCACCGTCCACCAGGTAGTCGCGCTGCTCCACCGGCTCGGGCAGGCGATAGGCTTCGGGGATGTCGGCGGCAGCAGGAAACAGGTTGTTGAGGACATTGGCTGTGGTCATGACTCTACCCCGTGTTGGAAATGGCTCCGGCGCGGTGACAGCGGCGGCATCGCTCCATGGTTTATACGCCTGAATGGCCCGGCGCTTTAGCGGTTTGTGCACCGGGCGTGCGAGCGCGACGGCCCGTGGCACAAGCGTGCGGACCTGCGGCGCGTCGGCGGTCGTGGTTCGAGATTAAACGTTTCAGCCGCTGCCCAGCAACTGCCGGATCAGGGTCGGGGTGCTGCCGGTCCAGCGCTTGAACGAACGGCGGAAGTTGGCCGGGTCATTGAAGTTCAGGTACTCGGCCACCGCCTCGTTGCTCCAGCCCTTGATCTGGTACAGGTACAGGGCCACGTGCTTGTGCACCCGGTCCACCTGCTGCTGGTAGCCGCTGTGGTGCTTGCTCAGCTTGCGCTTGAGGGTCGCCGGGCTCATGGCGAAGTCCTGGGCCGCCTGTTCCAGGGTCGGGATGCTGCGCACATGGGCTTTCAGGTAGCGGTACAGGGCATCGAGGAAACTGCTGGAAAACCCCAGCTGGCGCAGGTGCTCGCCGGCCTCCAGGCGCGCCACCTGGCCGGCGGTGGCCGAGGCGCCCGGCCAGGGCCGGGTCAGGTATTGCCGGGGGATGCGCATCAGGTCCAGGGGGCGCTGGAACTGGGTCTGTTCCCCCAGGTGCACCCAGTACTGTTCGACGTAGCGCGGTTCGCTGTGGCTGAAGCTGCATTCCCAGGGCAGGCGCTGTCCGGCCAGCCACTGACTCATGGCCACCAGCGAGGTCATGCTGGCTTCCAGCAGGAACCGCCAGTGCTCGCCGGCGCCGCAGCTGTCCAGCCAGTAGCAGTAGGCGTGTTGTTCATCGATCACCAGGCGCGGGCTGGCCAGGGGACTGAGCAGGGCCTGCTGCTGCACTAGGGCATCCAGGGCCTGATGCAGGTTCTGTGCATGGCGCAGGGCATGGCTGGCGGCGCCGTAATGCCCGGGCAGCAGGCGCTGGCCAAACAGAAAACTGCTGTCGTCGGCATCCAGCAGGCGCCGGCCGTTGCCGATCAGCGCCAGGAACTGCTGCGGGCTGAGGCGGGTCTGGCCGGCCAGGATGTCCTCATGGAACAGCCCGGTGCCGCGCAGCAGGCGGTGGCTGTCGATGTCCCGGGACAGCGCCAGATCGATCAGCGCTGCCGGTTGATAGTGCCCGGGGATAAACCGCGTATCGGCTTCGTACCAACTGGTCTTCACGGTCATGACGGCGCCTCAGGCGGTTTTCGCCAGGGGCTGCTTGGCCCGGGCCAGGGCCAGGTTGAGGCGTTTGAGCAGCCCCTCCGGGGTTTCCTCCAGGGCCATCACCACCGCGGTGCTGGCTGCCAGGTGCAGGCGCTCGCCGTGTTGCCGGGTCTTGTGCGCCAGCCCCTGCACTGCCTGTTGCAGTTCCAGGGCCAGCAGCCGTGCCTGGCTTTCCCCGGTGTTGGGCAGCAGCACCACAAAGCGGTCACCGGCCAGCCGGCACAGCAGGTCCTGGCGCCGCAGGTTGAGCAGCAGCACATGGCTCAGGGCCTGCAGCACCGCATCACCCTCGGCATGGCCGTAGTCCTGGTTGATCGCGGCAAAGTGATCCAGGTCCAGGGCCAGCAGCGACAGTGGCTGCTGCTGTCGGCGGCTGTCGGCCAGGCTACTGGCCAGCTGGTGCTTGAGGTAGTCGGCGCCGGCCAGGGGCGTGAGCTTGTCGAACTGGCGGTGTTCGCGAAACAGCCGCTCCTTCTTTTCCATCTGCGCGCTGATGGCCAGCTGTTCGCGGTGCCAGTGGTAGATGCCAAGGGTCAGCAGGATCATGCCGATGGGCATCGGCCCGGACTCCAGCCAGTGGTCCCAGGTGATGCTGTCGGGCAGGCGGATGAACTCGTCGAGGCTGTCGATCCACCAGGAAAAGAAGATGCAGCTCAGGCCCAGGGCCAGGTAGTTGGTGACCCGCCCGGCGGGGCGGCTCTTGAGCACCAGCCCCAGCCAGACCAGGGCCAGCAGCGCCGAGCCGCCTTCGCCGATGATGTCCAGCCACTGCCATTCGCTGACCGCTTTCAGGCTGCCGCAAGCCAGGTGCAGCAGCAGCCCGGCATTGGCCGCCAGCAACAGCGCGGCGAGTTTCCAGCGGTGGGGTTTGAGCACGCAGAACATGGCCGCGATCCTTTTTGCCAGGAGTGAGAGGGCGTCAGCACAGCAGATGTTTATGACACTGGGGTGACGCCGGAAAAAACCGCCGGGGGTCGAATCAGCTCAGGGTTCAGGTGTTTTTTTTTGCTGGATGGGGCAGCCTCAAGGGCCTCTTCGCGGGCAAGCCCGCTCCTACGGGGCGGCGGGTGCGCCACGGATGTGTAGGAGCCGGCTTGCCGGCGAAGGGGCCCGCAAGACCTGCGCCCGACGGGTGATGGCTTTTGCGGGCAAGCCCGCTCCCACAGGGGTCAATTCAGCTCATTTGCCGGGGCTAAACCCGGGAAAACGGCTGTTTTGGCGACCTGTCGACCAGGCCTGTCACAGAACCGTCATTCGCCAACCCTAGCGTGCCCTCCCAGTTGCCGGGCCCCTTGCCCGGCGTTAGCGGACTCTTGGGGGAGGACCATCATGTACAAGCGCAGCAGTCCCGGGCTTGTCAGCTTTACCTTGACCGCGCTGGCCATGGCCATCGCCAGTGAACGCTTGAGCGCCGCCGAAACGGCCGCCACCGAGCATGTGCAAGTGGTCGGCCAGGCCGCCAGCGTCGATCAGGCGCTCAAGGAGCAGCGGCGCTCGGACAGCATCGAAAGCGTGGTGCATGCCGACGGCGTGGCTCAGTTGCCGGACCAGAACGTCGCCGAGGCGGTGCAGCGCCTGCCGGGTATCAGCATCGAGCGCGATCAGGGCGAGGGGCGCTTTGTCAGCGTCCGCGGCCTGGGTCCGGACCTCAACAGCGTGACCATCAACGGCACCCTGGTGCCTTCGCCGGAAAGCGCGCGCCGGGCCGTGGCACTGGATGTGCTGCCATCGGAGCTGGTGCAGTCGCTGTCGGTGATCAAGACCCTGACCCCGGACATGGACGCCAATTCCCTGGGCGGCACCGTGGATGTGAAAAGCCTCTCGGCCTTCGACCACAAGGGCCTGTTCTACACCGGCAGCAGCGAGGCCAGCTACGACCAGAACACGCGCCAGACCAGCCCGAAATTCTCCGGTGCGGCGAGCAACCGTTTCAGCCTCGGCGACGGCATCGACAACTTCGGCGTGGCCGCGGCCCTGAGCTGGCAGAAGCGCGATTTCGGCTCCGACAATGTCGAGACCGGCGGCGCCTGGGACTTCGACCAGGGCGCCAAGTTGCAGTCTTTCGAGCAGCGCGACTACGCCATCAGCCGCGAGCGCGCCGGTGGCGGCCTGAACTTCGACTACAAGCCTGATGACAGCAGCAGCTATTACCTGCGCACCCTCTACAGCCGCTACAAGGACAGCGAGACGCGCAACTCCACCAGCATCGAGTTCGCCGACCCCCTGGCCGCGGGTGATCGCGGCGACGCTGAGGCCAAGCGCAAACTCAAGCAGCGCGAGGAAACCCAGGAAATCCAGTCCTACGTGTTCGGCGGCGAGCGCCAACTGGGCTTGTGGACTCTCAGCGGGCAGACCGGCTACAGCCGCTCCAGCGAAGACAGCCCGGCGCATATCGCCGGGGCCACCTTCAAGGGCAACAGCGATTTTTCCGACAGCGGCTTCTACGACAACGGCAAGCCGCGCCCGGTGATCGGCTCAGGCTTCTTTGATGCGGCCAACTTCACCCTGGACAAGGTCGACTGGGAAAAGCAGAACACCACCGACACCGAAAAGAACCTGCGCCTGGACCTGGCCCGGGACTACGACCTCAGTGGCTATGCCGCGCAGTTCAAGTTCGGCGGCAAAATCAGCCGGCGCAACAAGGACAACGATCTGGAGGCCTGGGTCTACAAGGATTTCGACACCCTGGGTTTCACTGATCAGCAGCTCAACCTCGGGCAGTTCCAGAAGGGCAGCGTGGACTATTCCCTGGGCCGCTTCGGCCCGGGCATCAGTGGCGGCGCCATCAAGCAGTTGATCGGCGGCCTGAATCAGGCGGCCTTCTATGACGAGGAAGAATCCCGGGTCAACGACTTCAAGATTCGCGAAGACATCAATGCCGGCTACTTCATGAACACCCTGGACATCGACGACTGGCGCTTTATCGCCGGCCTGCGCTACGAGGGTACCGAGTTCGAGGCCAAGGGTACCGGGGTCACCGACGGTGCCTTCACTGCCACCGACACCAAACGCCGCTACCAGCACTGGCTGCCGGGGCTGCATGCGCGCTACCAGTTGGACAAGAACACCCAGCTGCGCGCGGCCTGGACCAAGAGCGTGGTGCGCCCGACCTTCGGCCAACTGGCCCCGGGCTTTGTCATCGACGGCGACGAGGCGACCTTCGGCAACCCCGATCTCAAGCCCCTGGAGTCGAGCAACCTGGACCTGGGCATCGAGCACTACATGGGCCATGCCGGCACCGTCTCGGCCTTCGTGTTCTACAAGGACATCCAGAACTTCGTCTACAACACCGACCTGGCCGGCACCGGCGCCTGGACCGGGTTCTCCGAGGCGCACAGCTTCGCCAACGGCGACAGCGCCAAGCTGTATGGTCTGGAACTGGCCTACTCGCAGAAGTTCGACTGGCTGCCGGCGCCGTGGAACGGCCTGCTGGTGGGCGCCAACAGCACCTTCAGCCGCTCCAGCGCGAGCATCGAGGGCTTCGACCAGAAGGCCGGGGTCAACCGCAAGCGCGACATCGACCTGCCCAACCAGTCGGACACCGTGGGCAACCTGATGCTCGGCTGGGAAGACGACAAGCTCAGCCTGCGCCTGTCGGCCAACTACAAGTCGGCCTACCTGTTCGAACTGGCGTCCATCAACGACAAGGCCCACGACCTGCACGTGGATGCCCAGACCTTCGTCGATTTCAGCGCCAAGTATTCCCTGACCAAGAACCTGCAACTGAGCTTCGAGGCGCAGAACCTCACCGACCAGCCGTACTTCGTCTACACCGGCAAGCGCTCCTACAACGCCCAGTACGAGGAATACGGCCCGACCTACAAGCTCGGCCTGACCTTCACCCATTTCTAAGTACCGGGCCCTTGCCCGACTGCACCCCCAAGGATTGTGATGAGCACTGTATCGACCGCAAGAAACGGCCTGCTGGCCCTGTGCATGGCCCTGGCCGGCAGCGCCGCCCTGGCCGCGCCCAGCGTGCCCGGCCTGAACCTCAAGCCCTGGGCCGAGCAGACCCCGGGCGTCACCGGCCTGGGTTTCGTGCCCGCCGGCACAGGCGCCGACCGGCTGCTGGCCAGCGAGCGCGAAGGCCTGTTGCTGCTGGATGAACAGGGCCGGCAACTGGCCCGGCTCAAGGGCTCGTTCAATGGCCTGGACAGCCGCGCCGCCGGCCAGCAAGTGTTGGTGGCCAGCCTCGACAACCAGCGCCAGCAGGCGCTGCTGGTGAGCCTCGACCCGGCCAGCCGCAGTTGGGGCCAGCCGCTGTACCTGCCACCCCGCGACTACCCGGTCAACGGCCTGTGCCTGTACCGCGACGAGGCCAGTAACCTGTTCCTGTTCCTGGTGGGCGAGGAGGGCAAGGGCGAGCAGTGGCTGGTGGGCCACGGTGCGCAGTTGAGCGTCGAGCCGCAGCGGGTGCGTGGCCTGCCACTGCCTCCCGAGGCCAAGTTCTGCCAGGTGGACGATGCCGCCCAGCACCTGCTGGTCAATGAGCAGAATGTCGGCTGGTGGGCCTACCCGGCCCATGCCGAGGCCGACACCACGCGCCAGCCGGTGGCCCTGCGCGCGCCCTTCGGCGAGATCAGGAAAAGCGCCGGGGCCATGGCCCTGGTGCCAGGCGGGATGCTCGGCCTGGACCCGAAAGCCGCGCAACTGCACCTCTACCAGCAGCAGGAAAAAGGCTGGGCGGCCCAGGCCACACTGCCCCTGGCCGGCCTCAAGGAGCCGGAAAACCTTGCCCTGCGCGCCAGCGACAAGGGTCTGCAAGTGCTGCTGCGCGACGACGAAGACGGGCGCCTGTACCAGGGCCAATTGAACTGGCAAGCCACCCCAGTGGCGCTGCCGCCGGTCTTGCCCACCGTGCAGGCGGCGGTGCAGAGCGAGCCGGTGGGGCGCCAGGGCGACGCCGCCGATGACCCGGCGATCTGGGTCCACCCGCAGCAGCCGTCCCAGAGCCGGGTGCTGGGCACCAACAAGAAGCAGGGTCTGCTGGCCTACGACCTGCAGGGCAAGCTGTTGCAGGAGCTGGCAGTGGGGCGCCTGAACAATGTCGATGTGCGGCCCAACTTCCAGCTCGGCGAGCGCCGTGTGGACCTGGCCGTGGCCAGCAACCGCGACCGCAACAGCCTCAGCCTGTTTGCCATCGACCGGGCCAGCGGCGAGCTGAGCGAGGCCGGAGAGGTGCCCACGCCGCTCAAGGAAATCTACGGTATCTGCCTGTTCCAGCCGGCCAGCGGCGAGATCTACGCCATTGCCAACGACAAGGACGGCACCTTCGTCCAGTACCGCCTGAGCGCCCCCGGCGGCACCGCCCAGGGCGAACTGGTGCGCCAGTTCAAGGTGGCCAGCCAGCCCGAGGGCTGTGTCGCCGACGACCAGCGCCAGCGCCTGTTCCTCGGTGAGGAGGACGTCGGCGTCTGGGCGGTGGATGCCCGGCCCGAGCAACCGGCGACCCTGCACAGCGTGATCAAGGTCGGCGGCCTGTTGCAGGCCGATGTCGAGGGGCTGGCCCTGTACCAGAGCAGCGCCCGGGACTACCTGGTGATTTCCAGCCAGGGCAACGACAGCTACCTGGTGCTGGATGCCGAACCGCCGTTCGCCTCCCACGGCGCCTTCCGGGTCAGCCTGAATGCCCGGGCGGGGATCGACGGTGCCGCGGAAACCGACGGCCTGGAAGTCACCTCGGCCAACCTCGGCGGGCCCTGGAGCCAGGGCCTGCTGGTGGTCCAGGACGGGCGCAAGCGCATGCCCGAGCAGACCCAGAACTTCAAGTTCGTGCCCTGGGCCGAGGTCACCCAGGCCCTGAAGCTGCCCTGAGCCGGCGGTCATCACCTTGTCATTTGCATTTCATCGAATAGCCCCGCCAGCCCTGGCGGGCACCCGAGAAGGAGTTCCACCATGCAGGCCACACTCGAACACATGAGCATCTGGGGGCTGATCAGCGATGCCAGCCTGTTGGTCAAGGCGGTGATGCTGACCTTGCTCCTGGCATCCTTGCTCAGCTGGTACCTGATCATTCAGCGTGGCGCGGTGCTGCGCGGTCGTGAGCAGCGCTTCAACGATTTCATCCAGCGCTTTCGCGGCGCCCCCGAGCTGTTGCCGCTGTACCGCGAAGTGGCCAAGGGCAGCAACGCCGAAGGCGGCGTGGAGCCGATCTTTGCCGCCGGCTACCAGGAGTTCAGCCACCTGCGGGGCCAGGCAGGCGGTGCCGGCGAAGGGGTGCTGGAAGGCGTGGAGCGGGCCTTGTATGTGGCCATCAGCGAGCAGGAAACCCGTCTGGAAAAGGGCCTGCAGTTTCTCGCCACCGTGGGCTCGGTGAGCCCCTATATCGGCCTGTTCGGCACCGTGTGGGGGATCATGAATTCTTTCCTCGGCCTGTCCCAGGTGCAGCAGGCGACCTTGTCCACCGTGGCTCCGGGCATTGCCGAGGCGCTGATCGCCACCGCCATCGGCCTGTTCGCAGCAATTCCTGCGGTGATCGCCTACAACCGCTTCTCCGCCCGCAGCCAGACCCTGCTGACCCGTTACTACGCCTTCGGCAATGAACTGCAAGTACGCCTGCATCGCACCTTGCAGGGCACCCCGAGTCACCTGGCCGTGGCCGCCTGAGAGAAGGAGCAAACTGATGTTGACCCGGCCGCAACGCAAGCACGGACCCAAGGCGGAAATGAACGTGGTGCCTTACATCGACGTGATGCTGGTGCTACTGGTGATCTTTATGGTCACCGCGCCGATGCTCACCCAGGGGGTGAAGATCGAATTGCCCAAGGTGGCCAGCGAGGCCCTGGCCACCGACAGCCGCCAGCAGATCCTCACCCTGTCGGTGCAGGCCGGCGGCGGCTACTACTGGAACCTGGGCAGCGAACTCGATACCCGCCACCAGACCGATAGCGCCGTGGACCTTGAGCAGATGCGCGCCAAGGTGGCCCAGGTGATTGCCCAGCGCGGCGACACCCAGGTGTATATCCGCGCCGACCAGGACGCCGCTTATTCCAGCGTGGTGGCGGCCATGGCGGCGTTGCAGCAGGGCGGGGTGCACAACCTGGGGCTGGTGACCGAGGCCCCGCAATGACGGCGATGATCATGCACAGCCCGATAGCCCTGCCCATGGGCTCCGCAACTGCCGGCTTCTGGCGCAACAGCCTGGCGGCGACCCTGGCCCTGGCCCTGCACGCCGGGGTGCTGGCGGCGCTGGTACTGGGCTGGTCGGTGGACAAACCGCAGGTCGAGACACCGCCGGTACTGACCACCCAACTGGTGATGCTGGCGCCGCCGGCCGCCCCCGCGGAACCGTTGCCGGCGGTGGCTGAAGTCGCACCACCACCTCCGGCACCTACGGCGCCGCTGGAGCCCCCCAAGCCCCGGGTGGACCCCCAGGTGCAGGCGCAGAAGCTGGAACAGGCGGCCCTGGCGCGCAGGCGTGTGGAAGACAAGAAGCGTGAGCAGGCGCAGGAACAGCAACGCCAGCAGCGCGAGCGCCTGGACGCCGAACAGCGTCAGCGTGATACCGAGCGCCTGGCCCAGGAGCAGGCCCAGCGCGCCGAACAGTCGCGGCTGGCTGCCGAGCGCGGGCGTCAGCAGGCGGCCCAGGCGGCGGCCGACAGCCGCCAGTACCAGCCCCTGAGCAAGGAGGCCCCGGACTATCCGCAACGGGCCCTGGACAAGAACCTGGAAGGCGACTGCACCGTGGAGTACAGCGTTAACCCTCAGGGACGGGTGGAGAACCCCAAGGTCATCGACGGTTGCCACCCCCTGTTCATGCGCCCGTCCCTGGCGGCGGTGGCGACTTTCCGTTACCAGCCACGGCTGATCGATGGCCAGGCGGTGACAGTGCCGGCGGTGCGCAACACCTTTCACTATCGGATCAAGTAAGGCGGGGGTAGGCGTGCGCCCGTCGCCGTGCAGACCGCCACCTGGCTGACCGTGCGCGCCCTGGCTGAGCCTGTCCCTTGGCTGGCTCAGCCTGTCCCCTTGGCTGGCCGAGCCTGCCCCCTTGGCTGGCCGCCAATGCCCTCAACCCCAAGGGCCGGGTGTCTTAGTGTTGCCCTGTGTGGTCCGCCTCTGTTGTCGGGGCGGGCCCTTTGCCCTGGCCGCACTGAGGACCGCCGATGCCCACTGTTACCCCCGTCTGTTCGCGCCCGTTGCGGCGTCACTTTTGCTCGCTGATTCGCAGCGCCCTGGGCCTGTCTCTGGGCTTGCTGCTGAGCGCTTGCGGTGAGGCTGAACCGCCTGCTGCCGTGCGCCTCGACGCTGTGCGCCAGAGCCCGGCCGACCCGGCCCTGGCCCAGGTCTATGCCAGCAGCTGCCAGCTGTGTCACGCCAACCCGGCCTCCGGCGCGCCCCTGGCCGGGGATGCCAAGGCCTGGGCCCCGCGCCTGGCCCAGGGCGCCGATACCCTGCTGGATCACAGCATCAACGGCTACCAGGGCATGCCGCCCATGGGCCAGTGCATGCAGTGCAGCGAAGAGCAGTTCCTGGCCCTGATCAGCTTCATGTCCGGCCACTCATTCCAATAAAAAGACAAGGTCTTCGTTTATGGTCACGCACCTTTCTCGACGCCGGCTGCTGCAAGGCGCCGGTGCCCTCGGCGCCTTCAGCGCGCTGTGCAGCAACCCGCTGCTGGCCGAGCTGGCCCGCGCCCCGCGGCTGATTCCCTGGCGCAACTGGTCCGGCGCGCAAAGCTGCCTGCCCGAAGCGCGGCTGGCGCCCAAGGACCTGGATGAGCTGCGGCAGGTGATCCGCCAGGCCCCGGGCAAGATCCGCCCAGTGGGCTCCGGCCACTCCTTCAGCGCCCTGGTGCCCACCGACGGCACCTTGCTGTCCCTGGCCTATTTCAATGGCCTGCTGGCCCACGATCCCCAGACCCTGCAAGCCGAGTTCGCCGCTGGCACACCGATGGCGCTGATGGGCCCGGCGCTCAAGGAGGTGGGGCAGGCGTTGTGGAACATGGCGGATATCGACTACCAGACCCTCGCCGGGGCGATTGCCACTTCGACCCACGGCACCGGGATCGGCTTTGGCTCCTATTCGTCCCAGGTCTGCGGGCTGCAATTGGTGACCGCCAGTGGCGAGGTGCTGGACTGCGATCCACAGCGCAACGCCGAGGTGTTCCACGCCGCCCGGGTGTCCCTCGGGGCGCTGGGGGTGGCGACCCGGGTGCGCCTGCAGAACCGCGCCGCCTATCGCCTGCGGGAAAAACAGTGGATTGCCAGGACCGATGAACTGCTGGAAGACATGGCCAACAATGTTCGCGACAACCAGCACTGGGAAATGCTCGTGGTCACCCATTCCGACTACGCCCTGGCGGTGGCCCTGAACGAAACCGACGACCCGGCGACCCCGCCCAGGGACCCGGCCGAGGAGGGCGGCAACGAGTTCGTCGGCCTGATCGAGAACCTCGACAAGTACCTCAGCGATTTCCCCGACACTCGCCGCCACCTGCTCAACAGCCTGCGCTGGCTGGCCCGGTTCGATGAGCGGGTGGGGGATTCCTATCAGGTCTACGCCAATGTGCGCAGCGTGCGTTTCAACGAGATGGAGTACTCGGTGCCGGCGCACCTGGGGCCTGAGTGCCTGCGGGAGATCCTGGCGCTGATCCGTGACAAGGACCTGCGTACCTGGTTTCCCATCGAGTACCGCTACGTCAAGGCCGACGACATTCCCTTGAGCATGTTCGAGGGGCGCGACAGTTGTTCGATCTCGGTGCATCAGCACTACAGCATGGATCACCACAACTTCTTCGCCGCGGTGGAGCCGATCTTCTGGAAGTACCAGGGACGCCCACACTGGGGCAAGCACCACAGCCTCAATGCCCGCACCCTGCAGGGGCTGTACCCGCAATGGTCGGCCTTCGCCAAGGTGCGTCAGGCGCTGGACCCGCAAGGCAAATTCATCAACGCCCACCTGGCCTCGGTGCTGGGTGTGGTTTGAACAGGAGATCAGACCCATGAATCGTCGTCATTTCATGGCCGGCACCCTGGGGGCCGGTGTGTTGCTGGCCGGTGTCGGTGCCTGGCTGCGGCCCGGCGACCGGGGAGCGCCCTACAGCCCCTATTTCGCCGAGCTCAATCGCGAGCTCAAGGCCAACGGGCCGATGCAGCCGGTGATGCTGATCGACCTGGATCGCCTGGACCACAACATCGAGGTGGTCATGCAGTCGGTGCAACGGGGCGGCAAGCACCTGCGGCTGGTGGAAAAATCCCTGCCGTCGCCGGGGCTCCTGGCCTATATCGCCCAGCGCGCCGGCACCCGGCGCCTGATGTCCTTCCACCAGCCGTTTCTCAACCACGACGCCGAGGTGTTTGCCGACGCCGATATCCTCCTTGGCAAACCCCTGCCGGTCCGCGCCGCCGAGCTGTTCTACCAGCAGCTCAAGGGCCCGTTCGACCCGCGCCGGCAACTGCAATGGCTGCTCGATACTCCCGAGCGCCTGCAGCAATACCTGGGGCTGGCCCAGGGCCTGGGCACGCGAATGCGCATCAATATCGAGCTGGATGTGGGGCTGCATCGCGGTGGTGTGGCCGACCACGGCGTGTTGGGGCAGATGCTGGCGCTGATCAGCGCCAACCCCCGGCACCTGGAGTTTGCCGGATTCATGGGCTACGACCCCTTTGTCGACATGGGCGTGCCGGGGATTCTGGGCTCGCCGCAAAGCCTGTTCGATAAGGTCATGCAGCTCTACAACGGCTTTGCCGATTTCACCCGCCAGCAGTACCCGGCGCTGTGGCAGGCCGAGCTGACCCTGAACACCGCCGGCAGCCCCAGCTATCGCCGGCACGAGCAGGAGGCCCTGAGCACCGAGGTGTCGGTGGGCACCGCGCTGCTCAAGCCCAGCCATTACGACCTGGCGTCTCTGGAACAGCATGTGCCGGCCGCCTTTATCGCCACCCCGGTGCTCAAGAGCACCGGCCCGGTGCGGATTCCGG
The DNA here is from genome assembly GCF_058744285.1 of Pseudomonas sp. E1BtOHC1. NCBI lineage: Bacteria > Pseudomonadati > Pseudomonadota > Gammaproteobacteria > Pseudomonadales > Pseudomonadaceae > Pseudomonas > Pseudomonas sp. E1BtOHC1. Next base: position 5,148,525 of record NZ_CP196023.1, on the reverse strand, counting down.
CCCTGGATGACCAGTCGCGGCTGTTCTCCTGGTGGGACCGCAACCAGCGCCAGACCTTCTTCATCTATGGCGGCCACTGGCTGGCGGATTTCGCAGCGCCGGCCGGGTTGCAGAGCAACGAGCTGTTCGGCCGCAGTTCCAACCAGGAGATGGTCAATGGCTCCCGCGCCGTGGGCTTGCAGGTGGACGATCAGGTGTTCCTGCGCCCGCAGCAGAGCGAGGCGGTGCTGCTGCAATTCGGCGATCTGCTGGCGCTGCGTGGCGGGCGTATCGTCGAGCGCTGGCCGGTGTATGGCTGAGGTATGTGCTCGCTCCCTGTAGCCTGTTTTCGGCTACAGGGGCGCAGATTGCTGTCGGTTTCAGAAGGCGAAAGGAATGCTCAGCTTGGCCCAGAGCATGTCGCCCTCGGGGCGGTTTTCCACGTCGAATTCCTTGGCCCAGCGGATCTCGGCGCTGGCGTACTTGAGAAAACGCAGGTGCAGCGCCGGGCCGATGGCGAACACTTGCCCGCGCACCCCGTCACTCACGTCCTCGCCCATGAAGGTCACGGTCTTGCCATATTGCTTGTCGTCGGTGGTCTGCTTCAGGTAGTAGCCGTTGAGCCCCAGGCTCAGGTCGTCGGTCAGGCGGTAGCTGGCCGAATAGTCGAAGTGGAAAATCTGCCCGGAACGGTAGTGGGTGTCGCGGTTTTCCCGGTTGAAGCTGTAGGTGCTCTTGAACGACAGCTCGGTGCGTTCGCTGGGCAGCCAGGTCATGGAAAACAGCGGCTTGTAGGTGGTGAAGTTGTTGCTGGTGTTGGCCAGCCGGTCGGCATCGTACTGGCCGGTGGGCAGGGTCACTTCCACGGCCGCGCCCAGGGTCAGGCTGGGCCCCATGTCCCACAGGATGATCGGCGCGAAGGTGGTATCGCCCATGCTTTCGCGGCGATCGCTCTGGCCGTACAGCGACACTTGCTGGCGCAGGTAGGGCTGGGCCACGTAGCCCCCCAGGCGACCGCCGAAGACCCGCAGCGGGCTCAGGTAATCCAGGCGCGGGATGATCGCGTCGGAAGTGATCTTGACCTCCTGCACCTTGCCGCCAAAGGAGCTGATGTCGAGCTTCTTGGCCTGGTAGTGGTTGTAGTAGAGGTTGAAGGCGAACATGTGCTCCGGCAGCTGGTCGGGGCTCAGGGGCAGCACGTAGAAGCCGTCGGTGCCGGGGCCGATATTGTCCACTCCGGATTCGCTGGCCTGGGCATTCAGGCTGGCGCAGGCGGCCAGGGCCACGCCCAGGTGCAGGGGCAGAGAGCGAGTGAGGCGGGTCGGGTGCATGGTTGGGCTCATTCTTATTGTTAGTGGGGAGCGCGGCGGCAGGCGCGCCGCAGGCCCCATAGAAATAAGCCCTGGGCCGGACGCGGGGCAGGGTATTGGCGGACAGGGAGGGGGACTTTGTCGGACAGGCTGCAATGCTTTGTTACATTCCTCCATAAAACCCCGTGGGACGGGATATGCTCCAGCGGTCGGTGATGCCTTGGCACCGGCCGTAGCAGACAATAAAAACAGCCGCTCAAGCGGCCCGGAAGCCGATACCCATGCAGATCAAAGCCGTCGATCCCCACGACCAGCTGGCCCTGGTTTCACCCTTTCTGTTGCAGACCCTGGCGGACGTCGCCACTGACAAAGGGATCAGCGCCGAACGCCTGTGCCGGGGCCTGGGCTTCACCCTGGAAGACCTGCAGGACCCGACCCTGCGCATTTCCTACCGCCAGGCGGTGGCGATGATCGAGCGCGCCCTGGCGGCGCTGCCCCAGCAAGGCCTGGGGCTCTGGGTCGGCAGCCGCAATGTGCTGGGCACCCTGGGGTTGCTGGGGCATGCCTTGTCCCTGTGCCGGACCCTGGGGGACGCCTTCGAACTGGGCATCCGTCATCAGCACACCTCGGGCACCATCGTCACCGCCGATGTCGGGCGTCAGGGCGAGGAGTTCTTTGTCGAACTGCAGTGCCGCCTACCCTATGGCGAGGTGCAGATCTTTGCTGCGGAAGAATTCTTCGCCAGTCTGCTGATCTATGGCCGGGCCTTGTTGAGCACGGATTTCCAGGCCTTGCGGGTGGAGTTCATGCACGCCGCGCCGGCTTACGCCGAGCTCTACCCGCAGTTGCTGGGCCCCCATGTCCGCTTCGGCTGCCTGCACGCGCGCATGGTGATCGAGGCGCGCTGGCTGCAGATGCCTTTGCCCAACCATCATCCGGTGGCCCTGCGCCAGGCCCTCAAGCTGCTGGAGCTGGAAAGCGCCCAGGTGCACCAGAAGATGGACCTGATCCAGGCGGTGGAGCGGGCCCTGAGCCGGGACCTGCGGGCCGGCAGCCATATCGAGCAGGTGGCGGGGGACCTGAACATGAGCGGGCGCACCCTGCGCCGACGCCTGACCGAGCACGGCCTGACCTTCGAAGCCCTGCTGGAACGGGTGCGCCAGGCGCGGACCCTGAACCTCTTGGGCAACCCGGAGCTGTCCATCGAACGCATCACCGAGGAGGTGGGTTACAGCGACGTGCGCAGTTTTCGCCGGGCCTTCAAGCGCTGGACCGGGCTGAGCCCCAGCGCCTTTCGCGAAGAGGCGGCGCTGCATTGAAGCCGCAGCGGCCTGGGGCGCGACCACCGCGGCCGGCCATAGGTTCCCGCGGATTGTTCGACAGCGCTGACGCCGGCAGCCCATGGCGGTAAACTCGCGGCCTTTATTCAGGAGTTCCCATGAGTTACTACCAGCCCGGCATCCTCGCTGCACCCGTTCCGTCCCAGGCCCGTCACCTGTTCTTTGCCCTTGAATCCATTGAAGCGCTGCCCCAGGCCCTCGACCAGTTGCTGGCACGGGTGGACGGTGCTTCGGCGGTGGCAGGTTTTGGTGCGTCGCTGGTCAAGGCCCTGGGCGCTCGGGTGCAGGGCCTCAAGGCGTTCCCGGCGCTGACTGGCGTGGGCGTGGACAACCCTTCGACCCAGCACGCGCTGTGGGTCTGGCTGCACGGTGACGAGCGCGGCGAGCTGCTGCACCGCAGCAACGAGCTGGAGGCTGCCCTGGCTCCGGCCTTTCGCCTGGTGCAGATGAACGAGACCTTCCGCCACAAGACCGGCCACGACCTCACCGGTTACGAGGACGGCACCGAAAACCCTCAGGATGAAGCCGCCACAGCCGCCGCACTGGCCGAGGGTGAAGACGGCCTGCGCGGTGGCAGCTTTGCCGCGATCCAGCAGTGGCAGCATGACTTCAAGGGCTTTGCCGCGATGCACCAGCAAGAGCGCGACCACATCATGGGCCGGCGCCTGAGCGACAACGAAGAGCTGGACGACGCACCGGTCTCGGCCCACGTCAAGCGCACCGCCCAGGAAAGCTTCACTCCGGAAGCCTTTATCGTGCGCCGCTCGATGCCGTGGATCGAAGGTGACAAGGGCGGCCTGATGTTCCTTGCCTTTGGCCACACACTGAACGCCTTCGAAGTCCAACTGCGACGCATGAGCGGCCTGGAAGACGGCATCACCGACGGCCTGTACCGCATGAGCCGGCCGATCACCGGTGGCTACTACTGGTGCCCGCCGCTGCACAACGGCCAGCTCGACCTGCGCGCGCTGCAAGCGCCGAAATGAACACCGAGGCCGCGTCGCTGCGCACCGTGCGCTGGGGCATGATCGGTTGTGGCAGCGTCACCGAGCGCAAGAGCGGCCCGGCCTTCTACAAGGTTGCGGGTTCGGCGCTGGTGGCGGTGATGGGACGCCGGGCCGAGGCGGTGCGCGATTACGCGCAGCGCCACGGCATTGCCCGGTACTACACCGATGCTCAGGCGCTGATCGACGACCCCGAGGTGGACGCGGTGTACATCGCCACGCCCCCCGACAGCCATTACGCCTACAGCCTGCAAGTGGCTGCCGCCGGCAAGCATTGCTGCGTGGAAAAGCCCATGGCTTTGCATGCCGGGCAGAGCCTGGCCATGCAGCAGGTCTTCGAGCAGGCCGGGCTGCACCTGTTCGTTGCCTACTACCGGCGATCCCTGCCGCGCTTTGCGCAGGTGCGGCAATGGCTGGCGGACGGGCGCATCGGTGAGGTCCGGCATCTGCACTGGAGCCTGAGCAAGGCCGCTTCCGAGGCCGACCGCAGCGGCGCGGCCAACTGGCGTACCGATCCACAGATTGCCGGTGGCGGTTATTTCGCCGACCTGGCCAGCCATGGCCTGGACCTGTTCCAGTACCTGCTGGGCGACATCGTCGAGGTGGCCGGCATCAGTACCCGCCAGGCCGGACTCTATGCCGCCGAGGATGCGGTCAGCGCCAGTTGGCGCTTCGCCTGTGGGGCCCTGGGCAGCGGCGCCTGGAATTTTGTGGCGGACCGCCGGGTGGACCGGGTGGACATCATCGGCAGCCAGGGACGCATCGGCTTTTCCGTGTTCGACGAGCATCCGCTGCAACTTGAAGCCGAAGCGCCCCTGAGCCTGGTCATCGACAACCCTGTGCACATCCAGTGGCATCACGTACAGGGCATGAACGCCCATATCCGCGGCGAGTCCCGGCACCCGGCCCTGGCCAGCGAAGCCCTGAAGACCGATTGGGTCATGGACCGGATTCTGCAGCGCGGCTGATCCCGGGGCGCCCGCCAGCCGGCTTCTACGGGGTTTGCGGGGGCATTGCCGGCGGTTTCCAGCGAGCTTTTGTAGGAGCTGGCTTGCCAGCGAAGGCGGCCTTGAGGAGGGTGCCAGTCTTTCGGGCCTCTTCGCCGGCAAGCCGGCTCCTACGGGGGCGGGCGGCTGGTCGCTCAGAAGGTCTTCTTGACGCTGGCCACCCAGGAGGCGCCGCACAGGTCGCTGAAGCCGTAGTTGCTGGTGCACTGGCTGCGGGACAGGTCGGTGTCGATGTAGCTCAGGCCCAGTTCCAGCCCTGCAAGGTCCCGGGTCAGTTTGGCCTCCCACTCGTGGTAGCTGTCCTCGCCCTGGCCCGAGGCGCGGATCAGCCGCGGGTCCTTGAAGTCCATCTGGCCATAGCGCAGTTGCAGCCCCAGCTTCAGGGGCAGTCGGGTCTCGTAGCCAAGGTAGCGGTACAGGGTGCTTTGTTGACTGTCGATGCCGGGGGCATCGCTGGAGTAATACGTCGCCAGCTTGACTCCGTAGACGCTGAGGATGCCGTACACCTCGCTCTGGTTGAACTGGGCTTCCCGGGGGTAGCTGTACTTCAGGTAGCCCAGGTCCAGGCTGATGTCTTCGCTGGCCTGCCACAGCCAGCCGCCGTAGTAGTCGAGCTCCTGGCGGGTCTTCAGGCCGCCGCCGAAGTCGACGTTGGAGCTCCAGGCACCCAGGTACAGGCCGCTGTTGTGCAGCAGGGTCACGGCCGCCTGGGCCGCGGGGTCGTTCTGGGTCTGGGAGATGCCGCGGGTGCGGTAGTCGCTGGCCAGGGTCAGTTGCAGTTCCACGGCCAGTTCGTCGGTCAGGGACAGGGCGTGGCTGGCCGGGGGCAGCAGGCACGCGGCGCCCAGGGTGAGCAGGGTGAGGGTCTTCATGGGTATCCCGTTGTTGTGATTGTTATGGGCGTGGAGCGGGCAAGGTGGTGCCGTGCCCCGGCGTCACCAGGACGCGGGGCAGGCGGTGCAACGGTGGGGCTGGGTCAGAGCGGGCGGGTGTAGATCTCGCGGCCGGCGAACCAGGTCTGCAGTACCTGGGTTTCATGCAGGGCCTTTTCGTCCACGGTAAACACATCGCGGTCGAGAACGATGAAGTCGGCCTGCTTGCCGGCCGTCAGCGAACCGATCTGCTGTTCCAGGCCCAGGGTGCGCGCGGCATTCAGGGTGTAGGCGTAGAACAGGGTTTCGCGGTCCAGGCGTTCGTCGGCGTTGAGCACCCCCAGGGGCCCCTGGCGGGTGATGGCCTGAGCCATGGCGTTCCACGGGTTGGGCGACGACACCGGCCAGTCGCTGGCGCCGGCGATGGTCGCGCCCTGTTTGAGCAGCGAGTGCGCCGGGTACTGGTAGCGGAATGCCAGGGCGCTGACGTAGGGCTTGATCATGTCCAGGGTGTAGTCGTCGGCCGAGGCCCAGAGCAGTTGCATCGAGGCAATCACGTTGAGCGGCTTGAAGCGGGCGAATTCCTTGGGGTTGACCATCTGCAGGTGGGTGATGGAGTGGCTGATGCCGCTCTGGCGATCCTGGCGCGCCTGTTGGATGCCGTTCAGCGATTCACGCACCGCGCGGTCGCCGATGGCGTGGATGTGCACCAGCCAGCCGCGCTGGTCGATGGCGCTGACCAGTTCGCCAAAATGCGCCGGGTCGATCAGCAGCTCGCCGGGTTTGTGCGAGTTGCTGTAGGGCTCGAGCATCGCCGCGCTCTGGGCCGGGTATTCGATCACCCCGTCGGCGAAGATCTTGATGCCCGGCAGGGTCAGGTTGGGGATGCCCTGAAACTGCTGGCGCACCTTGTCCAGGGTGTCGAGGTCGGCGGGGCGGCTGCGGGGGTTGGCCACCAGCAGCGCGGCGACGTGGGCGGTCATCCCGCCGCTCTCGGCTAGGGCCTTGTAGGCCGGCAGGACGCCGACGGTGTGTTCGGTGGGCTTGAGGGCGAACACCGCCTCGCCGGGGGCGGCGTTGGCGGCCGGGTCCATCCAGGCGGTGATCCCCAGGCTGTTGTTGTAGTGCAGGGCCGATTGTGCGGCGCGCAGCATCTGGGCGGGTCCAGGTACTGGCATTTTCGCGGCCACCCGGTCCCAGCCGGCGTCCACCAGGAAACCGTTGGGGCGGCCGTCAGGCAGTTGGCCGATGGTGTTGCGCTCGGCCTCGGGCAGGCTTTTGAGCAGGGCGGCGTCGATCCCGGCGCGCTTGAGCATGACGTCATTGGCCCAGGCGGTATGGTGATCGCTGCCGGTGAATACCACCGCCACCCCGGCCCATTCACCCTGGTTGAAACGCTGGCCCAGGGCCTCGGCCTGGGCCCAGTAGGCCGAGCTCATGCCGGCGATGTTGAGCACGTCGGCATGCCGGGCGCTGCCGTCGTCACGCCAGGCGCGCAGGCGTTTCTCCAGTTCGTCGAGGCTGACCACCTCGTCCTGCAGGTTGGCGCCGGTCATTTCCAGGCCGCCGAAGATCGCGTGAGAGTGAGTGTCGATCAGGCCCGGCATCAGGGTCTTGCCGCCCAGGTCGACGACCCGGGTGTGGCTGTCGATCAGCGCCTTGATCTGCGGGTCGCTGCCGGTTTGCAGGATCTTGCCATTTTCCACCGCCAGGGCCTGGACCTTGGGCTGGGCGCGGTCGGCGGTGAAGATCTGGCCGTTGAGCAGCACCAGGTCGGCTGCCGCCACGGCTTCCAACGAGGCAAAACTCATGGCGGCCAGTAACAGCGTGGGGGTCAATCTTTTCATTGAACATTTCCTTGTTATTGCGTCTGATCGCCAGATTAGGGGCTGTCCATAGCGGGCAGAACGGCTGCTTCACGAAAAACATTTTTGCCTGGATGGAAAAACCATGGACAAGTTGAATGCCTTGAAGATGTTCGTGGTCACTGCCCAGCTGGGCAGTTTCAGCCGGGCCGCCGAGCAGTTGGGCAAGACCCCGTCGGCCCTGACCAAGGCGGTCAATCACCTGGAGGCCGAATTGGGCTCGCGGTTGTTCGAGCGTAGTACCCGGCGCATCGTGCTGACCGAAATCGGCCGGCTTTATCTGGAAACTGCACGCCAGGTGCTGCAGCGGCTGGAAGAGGTGGGCGAGGAGGTGGAGCAGTTGCAGCATGGCCTGCGCGGCAACCTCAAGGTCACCGCGCCGCTGGCTTACGGCCAGGCGTTTCTGGATCAGGTGTGTGACGGTTTTCTTGAGCAGTACCCGCAGATCAATCTGCAAGTGGACCTGTGCGACGAGTTCGTCAACCTGCTGGAAAGCGGCTACGACCTGGCCCTGCGCGAAGGCCATGACGACCTGCCGGGGCTGATTGCCCGGGTGGTCGGGCGCAACCGTCTGGCCCTGTGCGCCAGCCCGGCCTACCTGGCGCGCAAGGGGCGGCCGGTGACCCCGCAGACCCTCGAAGAACATGAATGGCTGCTGTATCGCCACCCCTTGCTCAGCCGCGAGTTCTGGTGGGTCGAGCGCGACGGGCAGCGCCTGAGCCTGCCCCAGCCCCAGGCACCACGCCTGCGCAGTGACAATTACGACCTGCTGCTGGCCAATGCCCTGGCCGGGCGCGGCCTGCTGCACACCCCGTTGTGGAGCGCCGCGCCGTACCTGGCAGACGGGCGCCTGGTGCGGGTGATGGCCGACTACGAGATCGACCCGGACAGCTTCGGGCCGCACATCCTCGCGGTCTACCCCAGCCATCGGCGGGCGACCGCCAAGGTGCAGGCGTTCATCGACTATGTCGGCGGCTTTCTGGCCAGCCGTGGCCTGGACTGATTGGCGGTTCTTGTCAGATAAATCCGAGAGGAGTACAAATGTACTCCATGACGACTTTATCTCCCCGCCGCAGTGCCATCCTGACCTTTATCCGCGAGCGCATCGCCGATCACGGTCAGCCCCCAAGCCTCGCTGAAATCAGCGAGGCGTTCGGTTTCGCCTCGCGCAGCGTGGCACGCAAGCATGTGCTGGCGTTGACCGAGGCCGGGTTCATCGAGGTCAACCCGCATCAGGCCCGGGGCATTCGCCTGCTCAACCAGCCACGGCGCCCCGAGCTGCTGGAAATTCCGGTGCTGGGGCGGGTGGCCGCCGGTGCACCTATCGGCGTCGATGCTGAAGTCCACGGCCAGTTGCTGCTGGATCCGGGGATGTTCTCTCGTACTCCGGATTACCTGCTGCGGGTCCAGGGCGATTCGATGATCGATGACGGCATTCTCGACGGCGACCTGGTGGCGGTGCGCCGCAGCAGTGAGGTGCGCAACGGTCAGACCGTGATCGCCCGGCTGGACGGTGAGGTCACCATCAAGCGTTTCGAGCGCAAGGGGCAGGGCATTCGCCTGTTGCCGCGCAATCCGGCCTATCAGCCGATCGAGGTCACGGCCGACCACGAACTGTTTATCGAAGGCGTGTTCTGCGGTCTGGTGAGGCAAGGCTGATGGGCGCCGTGGTCGCACTGGATTCCCTGTTCAATGCCGGACGGGTGTGGAAAGGCCGCCCGGCCGCCGCGCCGGTCAGTCTGCACCCCACGGGGCATGCTGCTCTGGATGCGGTGCTGCCCAGTGGCGGCTGGCCGGAGGCGGCGCTGACGGAAATCCTCATCGCCGCCCAGGGCCTGGGCGAGTTGCAGTTGTTGTGGCCCAGCCTGGCGCGCTTGACCGCAGCAGGGGAGCGCATTGTGCTGGTGGCGCCACCCTTCGTGCCCTATCCCCAGGCCTGGCAGAACGCCGGGGTGGATGTGCGCCAGCTGTCGCTCATCCAGGCCGGGGAGCGCGATGCCCTGTGGGCCGCCGAGCAGTGCCTGCGTTCCGGCAGTTGCGGCGCGGTGCTGTGCTGGCCGCAGCAGGCCGACGACCGTGCCCTGCGCCGTTTGCAGGTGGCGGCGGAAAGCGGCCAGACCCTGGCCTTTGCCTATCGGCCCCTGGACGCCGCGCACAACCCGTCGCCGGCGGCCCTGCGGATTGCCGTGCAGGGTCGTCCCCCGCAGTTGCGAGTGCTCAAGTGCCGGGGCGGGCTGGCCCATCCGGCGCCGATTGCCCTGTATTCCGGGCACTGAGGTTGGCATGCGCTGGGTCTGTATCCTGTTCCCGCAACTGGCGCTGGACGCGGTGTTGCGTCAGCGCGCCGAACCCGAGGCGCCCCTGGCGCTGCTCAGTGGCACCCCACAACGCCGGGTGATCCAGGCGGTGAATGGCGCCGCCCGGGAGCTGGGCCTGCGCCCCGGGCAATCCCTGACCGCCGCCCAGGCCCTGACCAAGGCCTTTGCCAGCGCCGAATACGACCCGCAGCAGATCGAGCACTGGCAGCAGTTTCTTGCCGCCTGGGCCTACGGTTTCAGCTCCCAGGTCAGCGTGGCCTACCCCCGTACCCTGGTGTTCGAGATCGAGTCCAGCCTGGGCCTGTTCGGCCCCTGGCCGCAGTTGGAAGCGCGCCTGCGCCGGGAGTTGCAGGCTCTGGGTTTTCGTCATCGCATCGTGGCCGCGCCGAACCCGGCGGCGGCCCGGGTCCTGGCCAATGCCTATGACGGCTTGGCGGTGGCCGATCGGCAGGCCCTGGCCCAGGCTCTGGGAGCGATGCCCATCGAGCGCCTGGGCCTGGCCCCGGAGCAGGCCACGGCCCTGTCGCGCATGGGGGTGCGCAGCTTCGAGCAACTGCGGGATCTGCCCCGGCCCAGCCTGGCCCGGCGTTTTGACGGCCGCTTGCTCAAGCACCTGGATACCTTGCTCGGCGAGCGTCCGCTGGGGCTGGCGTTCTATCAGCCGCCGGATCGCTTCGACCTGCGCATCGAGCTGAATTTCGATGTGCTGTCCCATCAGGCGCTGCTGTTCCCCCTGCGCCGGCTGACCGCCGATCTGGCGGCCTTCCTCTGTGGCCGTGACAGCGGGGTGCAGCGTTTCGCCCTGCACCTGGAGCATGCCGACGGCGCCGACACCTTGATTCCGGTGGGGCTGCTCAGTGCCGAGCGCGACCCGGCGATGCTGTTTGAACTGGCCCGCGGGCGCCTGGAGCAGATCCAGGTGCCGGCGCCGGTGCGCAACCTGCGGCTGGTGGCCGAGGACTTGCCGCTGTTCGTGCCCCAGCACAGCGAACTGTTCGACGAGCGCCCGCAGCAGAACCTGCCCTGGGAGCAGTTGCGCGAACGCCTGCGGGCGCGCCTGGGGGATGACGCGGTGCAAGGCCTGGGGCACCGCGCCGATCACCGACCGGAGCGCAGCTGGCAGCCCCAGACCGATCCGCGACCCTGTCCGGCCAGCCCCGGGTTGCGCCGCCCCGGCTGGCTGTTCACCGAACCCCAGGTTCTGGGCGAGGGCTCGGTGCGGGTTCTCATGGGCCCGGAGCGCATCGAGTCCGGCTGGTGGGACGGTGCCGATGTGCGCCGCGACTACTACCTGATCGAAACCCCCGCCGGCCAGCAGGGTTGGGCCTATCGCCAGGTCGGCGAGCCCGGGCCCTTGCTGCTGCAAGGCTGGTTCGCATGAGCGGTTACGCCGAGCTGCACTGCCTGTCCAACTTCAGTTTCCAGCGTGGAGCTTCCAGTGCCCAGGAGCTGTTCCAGCGCGCCAAGTCCCTGGGCTACCAGGCCCTGGCGATCACCGACGAATGCACCCTGGCGGGAATTGTCCGGGCCTGGCAGGCCTCTCGGGAGGCGCAACTCAAGCTGATCGTCGGCAGCGAAATGCAGGTCGAGGACGGCCCGCGCCTGGTGCTGCTGGTGGAGGACCTGCCGGGTTACCAGGGCTTGTGCCGACTGATCACCCGGGCCCGGCGCCGGGCCGAGAAGGGCAACTATCGCCTGTTGCGGGAAGACTTTGCCGAACCGCTGCCGGGGCTGCTGGCCCTGTGGCTGGCGGACGATGGCCAGGCGGCGGACCACGGCCCCTGGCTGCGCCAGGTATTTCCCCAGCGCCTGTGGCTGGCGCTGGAGCTGCATTGCGGCCAGGACGATGCCCGGCGCCTGCAGGCGCTGCTGGCCCTGGCCGCTCAATCGGGGCTGCCGGCCGTGGCCTGTGGCGATGTGCATATGCATGTGCGCGGGCGCCGGGCGCTGCAGGACACCATGACCGCGATCCGCCATCACCTGCCGGTGGCCGAGGCCGGGCAGCGGCTGTTCGCCAATGGCGAGCGCCACCTGCGGCCCGTCGAAGTGCTGCAAGGTCTGTACCCCAAAGCCCTGCTCGATGAGTCACTGAAGATTGCCGGGCGTTGTGCTTTCGACCTCGGCCAACTGCGTTATCAATACCCCCGGGAACTGGTGCCCGAGGGGCACGACGCCGGCTCCTGGCTGCGGGTGCTGACCCAGCGCGGCATTCTGCGCCGCTGGCCGGCCGGGGCTCGGGCCGAGGTGCTGAAGCAGATCGACAAGGAGCTGGAGCTGATTGGCGACCTGGGCTACGAGAGTTATTTCCTCACCGTGCACGACATCGTCGACTTCGCCCGGCGCCAGCGCATCCTGTGCCAGGGTCGGGGTTCGGCGGCCAACTCGGTGGTGTGTTTCGTCCTCGGCATCACCGAGATCGACCCGGACCGCTCGACCCTGCTGTTCGAGCGCTTCCTGTCCCGGGAGCGCAACGAGCCGCCGGACATCGATGTCGATTTCGAGCACGAGCGCCGGGAAGAGGTGCTGCAGTACGTGTTCCAGCGCTATGGCCGACATCGCGCGGCGCTGACCGCTGTGGTCAGCACCTACCACGGCGCCGGGGCGGTGCGCGATGTGGCCAAGGCCCTGGGCCTGCCGCCGGATCAGGTCAATGCCCTGGCCGACTGCTGCGGCCATTGGAGCGATACGCCGCCCAGTGTCGAGCGCCTGCAGGAGGCCGGGTTCGACCCCGAGAGCCCGGTGCTGCGCCGGGTCCTGAGCCTGACCGGGCAATTGATCGGCTTTCCCCGGCACCTGTCCCAGCATCCCGGCGGCTTCGTGATTTCCGAGCAGCCCCTGGACAGCCTGGTGCCGGTGGAGAACGCGACGATGGCTGAGCGCACGGTGATCCAGTGGGACAAGGACGACCTGGACATGGTCGGCCTGCTCAAGGTGGACATCCTGGCCTTGGGCATGCTCAGCGCCATCCGCCGTTGCTTCGACCTGATCCACGGCTACCGTGGCCAGCGCTACAGCCTTACCAGCATTCCGCCTGAAGACCCCGCCACCTACGCGATGATCAGTCGTGCCGACACCATTGGCGTGTTCCAGATCGAGTCCCGGGCGCAGATGTCGATGCTGCCCCGGCTCAAACCGCAGAACTTCTACGACCTGGTGATCGAGGTGGCCATCGTCCGGCCCGGGCCGATCCAGGGCGGCATGGTGCATCCCTACCTGCGTCGGCGTAACCGTGAAGAGCCGGAGACTTATCCGTCGCCGAAGTTGGAAGCGGTGCTCAAGCGTACTCTGGGAGTGCCGCTGTTTCAGGAGCAGGTGATGCAGATCGCCATTGTCGCCGCCGACTACACCCCGGGGGAGGCCGATCAGTTGCGCCGCTCCATGGCCGCCTGGAAGCGCCACGGCGGCCTGGAACCGCACCGTGAACGGCTGCGCAAAGGCATGCGCAAGAACGGCTACAGCGACGAGTTCGCGGCGCAGATCTTCGAGCAGATCAAGGGCTTTGGCAGCTACGGCTTTCCCGAATCCCATGCCGCCAGTTTTGCCTTGCTGACCTACGCCAGTTGCTGGCTCAAGTGCCACGAACCGGCGGCCTTCGCCTGCGCCCTGATCAACAGCTGGCCCATGGGCTTCTACAGTCCGGACCAGATCCTCCAGGACGCCCGGCGCCATGGTTTGCAGATTCTGGCGGTGGACGTGGGGGCCAGTGATTGGGACTGCAGCCTGGAGCCGATCCCCAGCCACCCCGGACGCGCTGAAAACCTCATGTCCGGGCAGCCGGCTCTGCGCCTGGGGCTGCGCATGATCAAGGGCTTTCGCCAGGAGGATGGCCAACGTATCGAGAGCGCCCGGCAGCAACGGGCCTTTGCCGATGTCGCCGACCTGGGCCAGCGTGCCCGGCTTGATCTGCGTGCCCAGGAGTTGCTGGCGGATGCCGGGGCCTTGCGCGGCCTGGCGGGGGATCGCTATCGGGCGCGTTGGGAAGTAGCGGGGGTGGAGAAGCAGCTAGGGCTGTTCGCCGAGCTGCCACGCCAGGAGGAGATCCCGGTGAACCTGCCCCGGCCCAGCGTCGGTGAGGACCTGCAGGCCGATTACCACAGCCTTGGTACCACTTTGGGGCCGCATCCTTTGGCGCTGTTGCGCCCACAGCTCAAGGCCCAGCGTTGCCGCAGCTCGCGGGAACTGCTGGAGGTGGAGCACGGGCGCTCGGTGAGCGTGGCCGGGCTGGTCACCGGGCGCCAGCGCCCGGGCACTGCCAGCGGGGTGACCTTCGTCACCCTCGAAGACGAGTTCGGCAACGTCAACGTGGTGGTCTGGCGCGACCTGGCCGAACGCCAGCGTCGGGTACTGGTGGGGTCGCAGTTGCTCCGGGTCGACGGCACCCTGGAAGCAGAAGGTGAAGTGCGTCACCTGATTGCCGGGCGCCTGAGTGACCTGAGTCCGTTGCTGGACGGCATCAGCGTGCGCAGTCGGGATTTTCGTTGAGGGATCAGGCACTTGTCTGAAGTGCTTGGGTGCACTGAGGAATCAAGCAGTCAATGAAATGGCGCCAAGGTTTTTTATTCCTTTTCGGCCTGATGGCGCTTTGGCATAATCGCCGCCGATGATGCCCCCCGCATCAAGTTTCAGAACGCCCTGCCGACGATTTCGAGCCCGCACAGACTGGGGTTCGCAGAAGTACGGCAGGGCGAAAGTGCACCTAGACAGTGCCTCTAAATGGATACTCAAAAAGGAACATAGAGTGAGATTGATCTCGAAGTTGATGTTGTCCGGCGCAGCGCTGGCGGTGCTGGCGGGCATGAGCGGTTGTGCCACCGAAAGCTCCCGGGCCTTGCCGGTGGAGAAAGTCCAGAGCGCCAGCCAGGTGTGGACCGGCGCTCGGGTGCCGATGGCGGTGGGCAAGTTCGATAACCGTTCCAGCTACATGCGCGGGATCTTCTCCGATGGCGTCGACCGCCTCGGCGGCCAGGCCAAGACCATCCTCATCACCCACTTGCAGCAGACCAACCGTTTCAACGTGCTGGACCGCGACAACATGGGCGAGATCCAGCAGGAAGCGGCGATCAAGGGCCAGGCGCAGAAGCTCAAGGGCGCGGACTTTGTGGTGACCGGTGACGTCACCGAGTTCGGCCGCAAGGAAACCGGCGACCACCAGCTGTTCGGCATTCTCGGCCGTGGCAAGACCCAGGTGGCCTACGCCAAGGTGGCGTTGAACATCGTCAATATCAGCACTTCCGAAGTGGTGTATTCGACCCAGGGCGCTGGCGAGTATGCCCTGTCCAACCGTGAAGTGATCGGCTTTGGCGGCACCGCTTCCTACGATTCGACCCTCAACGGCAAGGTGCTGGACCTGGCCATGCGCGAGGCGGTCAACCGCATGGTCGAGGCCATCGACGCCGGTGCCTGGAAACCCGGCCACTGATCAACACTGCTGACAGGGAGACGTAAGCATGTTCAAGACAATCACCGCGCGGCCACTGCTGGCCGGCGCTCTGCTGTGCAGCGTTTTGCTGGCCGGTTGCAGTGGGCCCAAGACGCTATACCAGTGGGAAACCTACCAGGCCCAGACCTACGAGTACTTCAAGGGCGAGGAAGCCAGGGAAGCCCAGGTCGAGGCGCTGGAGCGCGACCTGCAGAAGATCAAGTCCACCGGCAAGGCCGTGCCACCGGGCTACCACGCCCACCTGGGCATGCTCTATGCAGACCTGGGCAAGGATGACCAGATGGTGCAGCAGTTCAACACCGAGAAGGCGCTGTTCCCCGAGTCGGCGCGCTACATGGACTTTCTGCTCAAGAGCGCCAAGAAGGGAGCTGCCCAATGAGCCTTAATACCCTGCGCAACCTGCTGGGCCTGCTCAGTGTCAGTTTGCTGGTGGGCTGCGCCGCGCCCAAGACCGTGGACTACTCGGCCTACAAGCAGGCCCGGCCGAAGTCGATCCTGGTGCTGCCGCCGCTCAATGAGTCGCCGGACGTCAAGGCCACCTACAGCATGCTGTCCCAGGTGACCTTTCCCCTGGCCGAAGCCGGTTACTACGTGATGCCGATTGCGCTGGTGGATGAAACCTTCCGTCACAACGGCCTGACCAACCCGGCGGACATCCACGGCCTGTCGCCGGCCAAGCTCAACGAGATCTTCGGCGCCGACGCCGGGCTGTACATCACGGTCAAGGAATACGGCACCAGCTACATGCTGATCAGCAGCGAGACCGTGGTCACTGCCAGTGCCACCCTGGTGGACCTGAAGACCGGCACCACCCTGTGGACCGGCAGCGCCCGTGCTTCCAGCGAGGAAGGCAACAACGGCAACAACGGCGGCCTGGTGGGCATGCTGATCACCGCTGCGGTGAAGCAGATCATCAACACTTCCACCGACGCCGGGCACCCGATCGCCGGCATCACCAGCCAGCGCCTGCTGTCGGCCGGGCAACGCACCGGTCTGCTGTACGGTCCGCGCTCGCCGAAATACGGCACCGACTGAGGTCCTCGCGGGCGGGCAATCCGCCCTTTGCCAGGGAGGCGCTTGCCGGCGTCCTCCTGGACTTGCCGGGATCGCCTATCCTGAGTGTTCAGTGCTGTTGAACCGGGCGTGTCCAGGTTTTCCGGTCCAGGGCTGAAAACCGTGAAACCATCCGCCCGGGCCGTGCTCAAAGGCTCTGGAGGCTGTGCGCAACCTCTTGAAAACCCATGCTGTATCACGTTTTTCGTAGAGTCCGTTCATGCCGTTCTTATCAGATCATCACGGGTGCCAGGGGTGGAAAGGCGAGATGGCCGAGCGCATCCGCGCCTTCGACTGGTCCGTCACCAGCCTGGGCTCATTGCAGCACTGGAGCCATAGCCTGCGCAGCACGGTGCAGCTGATGCTCGGCTCGCCGGTGCCGATGGTGATGCTCTGGGGCCCGCTGGGCTACATGATCTACAACGATGCCTACGCGGTGTTCGCTGGCGGTCGCCACCCTTATCTGCTGGGCTGCGCGGTGGAGCTGGGCTGGCCGGAAGTGGCCGAGTTCAATCGTGGCGTGATGAACACCTGCCTCAGTGGCGGCACCTTGTCCTACCGCAACAAGGAACTGGTGCTGCTGCGCAACGGCGAACCGGAAAACGTCTGGCTGGACCTCTACTACAGCCCGGTGGCCGGTGATGACCAGGCGCCGGCCGGGGTCATTGCCATCGTCGTGGAAACCACCGCCCATGTGATATCCGAGCAGCGCCGGCAGGCCGCCGAGGATGACCTGCGGCAGATGACCCGCAACCTCGAGCAGCGGGTGCTGGAGGAGGTCAATGCGCGCCTGAGCGCCGAGGAGCAGTTGCGTCAATCACAGAAGCTCGAAGCCATTGGCGGCCTCACCGGTGGCGTGGCCCATGACTTCAATAACCTGCTGCAAGTGATTTCCGGCAACCTGCACCTGCTGGCCCGCCATGAGCCGGACAACGCCAATGTGCAGCGCCGTACCGGAGCCGCGCTGGCGGCGGTGGAGCGCGGCGCCAAGCTGTCGACCCAACTGCTGGCCTTTGCCCGGCGCCAGCCGTTGTCGCCGGCGATCTACAATCCGCGCCATCTGTACGAGGGGCTGGGTGAATTGCTGCAGCGAGCCCTGGGCGAAACCATTGCTATCAAGGTGCAATTGCCCGACCAGCCCTGGTGCATCCATGTGGACCGCAATCAGTTGGAAAACGCCGTGCTCAACCTGGCGATCAATGCCCGGGACGCCATGGGCGGCGAGGGCACCATCAGCATCAGCGCCGAGAATCTGCTGCTGGACCGCAGCTTCTGTGCCGGCAAGGACCTCAAGCCCGGCGAGTACCTGCGCCTGACCGTGGCCGACAGCGGCAGCGGTATGTCCCCTGAAGTGCTCAAGCAGGCTTTCGAGCCGTTTTTCACCACCAAGTCCGATGGGCACGGCACCGGCCTGGGCCTGAGCATGGTGTTCGGTTTCGTCAAGCAGAGCGGCGGCCATATCGACATCCTCAGCCGTCCGGGGCAGGGCACCCGGGTGCAGATGTATTTCGCCCGCAGTGCCGCTCAGGAGGCCCAGCCAACATCGGCCTGCCCGGCGCGTGAGCCAGGAGGGCAGGAGCGCATCCTGGTGGTGGAGGACAACGCCGATGTGCGCAGTGCGGCGGTGGAAATGCTCAAGCACGAGGGCTATTGGGTGCGTACCGCGGCCAATGGCGATGCCGCCATGCACTTGCTGATGGCAGGGCTCAAGGTCGACCTGATTTTCACCGACGTGGTGATGCCCGGCCTGATCAAGAGCACCGACCTGGCCATCTGGGCCAGGACCCAGGCACCGCCCATCGCGGTGCTGTTCACCTCGGGGCACACCCGGGACATGATCTCGCGCAATTATCAGCTCAGCCCGGATACTCATCTGTTGAGCAAGCCTTACGGGCCCGAGGACCTGAGCGCCATGGTGCGGTCCTTGCTGGGGGCCTGAAGCACCTTCGCCTACCCGCTGCCGGGCTTGCCCCGGCACCTGCGGGTTGTGTGATGATCGCCGCTCGCGCCGTTTGCATGCGCGACACATCCCGAATTTCAACACCAGGCAGGTCCATGACTTCTTCGCGCAACGCCCCCATTGATCCCCTGACGAGCACGCTGCCGACCCTCAGTTCCGGTTTTGTCCGGGTGCGCGGGGCCCGCGAACACAACCTGAAGAATGTCGACGTGGACATTCCCCGGGATGCCCTGGTGGTGTTCAGTGGGGTGTCCGGCTCGGGCAAGTCGTCCCTGGCCTTCTCGACCCTGTATGCCGAGGCCCAGCGCCGCTACTTCGAATCGGTGGCGCCCTATGCCCGACGGCTGATCGATCAGGTGGGGGTGCCGGATGTGGACCGGATCGACGGCCTGCCGCCGGCAGTGGCCCTGCAACAGCAGCGCGGTACGCCGAGCACGCGTTCTTCGGTGGGCAGCGTCACCACCTTGTCCAGCCTGGTGCGCATGCTCTATTCCCGGGCCGGCAGTTACCCGCCGGGGCAGGCGATGCTGTATGCCGAGGACTTCTCGCCGAACACGCCACAGGGGGCCTGCCCCGAGTGTCACGGCCTGGGCCGAGTGTATGAAGTCAACGAAGCGACCATGGTCCCGGACCCTTCGCTGACCATTCGCCAGCGCGCCGTGGCCTCCTGGCCCCTGGCCTGGCAGGGGCAGAACCTGCGGGACATTCTGGTGACCCTGGGCTACGACGTGGACATTCCCTGGCGCGAACTGCCGAAAAAGCAGCGCGACTGGATTCTCTTCACCGAGGAAACCCCCACGGTGCCGGTGTACGCCGGGCTGACGCCGGAGCAGACCCGCGAAGCCCTCAAGCGTAAACAGGAGCCCAGCTACATGGGCACCTTCAGTGGTGCCCGGCGCTACGTGTTGCACACCTTTACCCACACCCAGAGCGCGCTGATGAAAAAGCGCGTGTCGCAGTTCATGCGCGGCAGCCCGTGCCCGCTGTGCGAAGGCAAGCGCCTCAAGCGCGAGGCCCTGGCGGTGACCTTTGCCGGGCTGGATATCGGCGAACTGTCGCGCCTGCCGTTGCTGCAGCTGGCCGAGGTGCTCCGGCCTGTGGCGGCGGCAGACTACCTGGAGCAGGCGGCGGCCGGTGACGAGGTGCTGAGCCAGGCGCAGACCCGGGCTGCGCGCCAGCAGCGCCATGCCCAGGGTGCCCCGGAGCACCGTGGCGCGCCGGATGTGCGGCATACCCCCAACCTGTCCGTGGAGAAGCGTCTGGCCGCGCAACGCATCGCCCAGGATCTGCTGGAGCGGGTCAGCACCCTGACCGACCTGGGGCTGGGTTACCTGGCCCTGGAGCGCAGCACCCCGAGCCTGTCGTCCGGCGAGTTGCAACGCCTGCGTCTGGCCACGCAGTTGGGGTCGCAGTTGTTCGGGGTGATCTATGTGCTGGATGAGCCTTCGGCGGGCCTGCACCCGGCGGATGCGCAGGCCCTGTTCGAGGCCTTGCAACGACTCAAGGCTGCGGGCAACTCGCTGTTTGTGGTGGAGCACGATGTGCAGACCATGCGCCGTGCCGACTGGCTGGTGGACGTTGGCCCGGCGGCGGGGGAACGCGGCGGCCAGGTGCTGTACAGCGGGCCGCCGGCGGGGTTGGCGGCCGTCGCAGCGTCCCAGACCCGGGCCTATCTGTTTGCCGAACAGGCCCCGGCCCGGCGTACCCCGCGCCAGCCCCGGGGCTGGCTGCGCCTGGAGGGCATCACCCGCAATAACCTCAAGGACCTGGACGCAGCGTTTCCCCTGGGCTGTTTCACCGCGGTGACCGGAGTTTCCGGCTCCGGCAAATCCAGCCTGGTGAGTCAGGCCCTGCTGGAACTGGTGGGCAGTCACTTGGGCAAGGTGTCGGGCCGCGAAGAGGCGCCGGAGCTGGATCTGGCGGACGAGGCACCGGTCAGTGGCACGGGGCAGATCACGGCGGGCATGGAGGGGATCAAGCGCCTGGTGCAGGTGGACCAGAAACCCATCGGTCGCACGCCGCGTTCCAACCTGGCGACCTACACCGGGCTGTTCGACAACGTGCGCAAGCTGTTCGCCGCTACCGCCGAGGCACAGGCCCTGGGCTTTGATGCCGGGCAGTTTTCCTTCAACGTCGCCAAGGGTCGTTGCCCGGCCTGCGAAGGCGAAGGCTTTGTCAGCGTCGAGCTGCTGTTCATGCCCAGCGTCTTCGCCCCGTGCCCCACCTGCCAGGGCGCGCGCTACAACCCCCAGACCCTGGCTGTGACCTGGCAGGGCCTGAACATCGCCCAGGTGCTGCAACTGAGTGTGGAACAGGCCTTGCCGGTATTTGCCGAGCAGCCGGGGATTCGCCGCGCCCTGGAAGTGCTGCGGGACATCGGCCTGGACTACCTGCGCCTGGGCCAGCCGGCCACCGAGCTTTCCGGCGGCGAGGCCCAGCGCATCAAACTGGCCACCGAGCTGCAGCGCAATGCCCGGGGCGCCACCCTGTACGTACTGGACGAACCCACCACCGGCCTGCACCCACGGGATGTGGACCGTCTGCTGGAGCAGTTGGACAAACTGGTGGAGGCGGGCCACAGCGTGGTGGTGGTCGAGCATGAAATGCGCGTGGTGGCCCAGGCCGACTGGGTCATGGACATTGGCCCGGGCGCGGGGGACCACGGCGGCAGTCTGGTGGCCTGCGGCACGCCGGAGCATGTGGCCACGCAGCGCAACAGCCGCACCGCCGCGTTTCTGGCCCAGGCCCTGGCCGGAAATTGATCCAGAACAGGGGCCCGCGACGAACGGTTACCGCTGGTCTGATTGGCGGTCGACAGACCCGGGGCGCCAAGGCCATTCTGATGACTGGCAGGGGCGTAATGAAGCCCTTGCTGCCATCAACCACGGAGGTGTTCCATGCCGGTGATCCACGACCTTTACCAGGACCTGAGCTGCAGCAAAGAGGACATTCAACAGCGTCGGGCCAGTGATCCCCACCTGAATGCGCTGTTCGACAAGTACACCAGCATCGACAATCAGGTGCTCAAGGCCGAAGCTGCAGCCGCCGCAGACGACGAATTGAAGAAACTCAAGGAAAAGCGCCTGCTGATCAAGGACGAAATCTCCGAGAAACTCACCGCCCGCTCCTGACCCTCCCCCTGTGACAAGGGCGCTCGCTGTAGCAGAGGCTTGTTGTGGCGAGGGAGCTTGCTCCCGCTGGGCGGCATAGCCGCCCTGACGCCCGCCGCGCTGTCCCCATTACACGCTACAGCGCAGCCCTCTCATCAGCGCACCCCTCTCATCCCCTCAAGGCGCCAGCGCCTCCTTCAATGGCAGCCGTGCCATATGGCTGGCACTCAAGGACCCCAGGTACAAGTCATCTCCATATTCGCGCACCGTGGTGATCGGCGAGTAGTTGCCGCTGCTGCCATCCTGCAGGTTGGCAATCACCCGGCCCTGGGTATCCAGGCCCAGGACAAAGCCGCGCTTTTCCACCGGCTTGGGCAACACGGTCATGGCGCGCACCAGCATCTTGCGCACGAAGGGATAGGCCGCGGTGCCATCGAGCAGGGCATTGCGCGGCGCATACAGGGCCACCCAGAAGCGCTCCCGGCCATTGAAACTGAGGTTGTCCGGCAGCCCCGGCAAGTTGTCGATGAACAGGTCATGGCTGCCGGCCTTGTCGCCCTTGAGCCAGTAACGACTGATGCGGTAGGCCCCGGTTTCATTGACCAGGACAAACGCCTCGTCCGGCCCCAGGGCAATGCCGTTGGCGAATTCCAGGCGCTCCAGCAGCACCTCGGTGTTGCCGCTCTGGAAGTCGTAACGCAACAGGCGGCCATCGCCGCCATGCTCGATCACCGCCTCGCCGTCGTGGCCATAACCCCAACGGCTGGTGGCG
The DNA here is from genome assembly GCF_058744285.1 of Pseudomonas sp. E1BtOHC1. Lineage (NCBI taxonomy): Bacteria > Pseudomonadati > Pseudomonadota > Gammaproteobacteria > Pseudomonadales > Pseudomonadaceae > Pseudomonas > Pseudomonas sp. E1BtOHC1. Next base: position 5,126,495 of record NZ_CP196023.1, on the reverse strand, counting down.
TCGCTGAAATAGGCATAGCGCCCGGCGGCGTCCACGGCCACGTCGTCGGTAAAACCGAACTTCAGGCCATTGGCGGCGGTGCTCAGGGTCTGCAACTGACCTTGCCGGTCCAGGGCCAGCAGGCCCTTGATGGCATCAGCGATGATCAGGCGGCCATCCGGATGCCGGGCCAGGCCCAGAGGACGGCCACCGGTGTTGACCAGCACCTTGAGGACGCTGCCGTCGAGGCTGGTCTGGATCACCCGGCCGTCGTGCAGGCCGGTGATCAGTTGGTCGTTTTCCAGGAGCAGGGCCTCGGGGCCATCGATGTCCCGAGCGCCCACGGGCTGTACCGCCTTGAGCTTGTGGTTCTTGGCATAGGTGCCCTGGCTCAGTGAGGGGGCAGGGGCCGGGGTCCAGGCCACTGGCTGGACCCGGGTCGGTGCCAGCAGCAGGAACGCCAGGATCGCGACCACCAGCAGCAGGAGGATGCGGCCGGGGGAAAAGCGTCGGGGGGCAATCTGATTCATGCAAGGACTCCTGTCGTGGGGCGGCTTCAGGATGGGCTGCGGGCCGGGTCGCTGGTCGGCAGCGGGATGGCCTGTTGGGCCGTCTCACACAATGCCAGCAATGACGCGGCGGATTCTCGCTCTATCCGCCGTTTGAATAACAGCTGATTGCCCAGGCGCATCAGCAGGTTGTCGAAGCGGTATTCCAGGGTCCGCACAAAACGCGTGCGTTCGGCCGCCAGCGGTTGGCATTCATAGGTCACTTGCAGTTCCAGGCCATGATCGCCCCGGGCAGTGGCGCGCCAGCGGTGCCCCGGCAGGTACTCCTGGACCTGCCAGCTCAGGTGGCCGCTGCGTCCGCCGGCATGGATGTCTTCCTCGAAACCCTGTCCGGCGAACAGGGGCCCATCGTCACCGAACACCTTGAGAGAGGATGGATGCCATTGTGGCCAGCAGCGTGGGCTGGCGGCGTAGGCCAGGGTGGTGGCGGCACTGCGGGGGATCTCGATCTGATGCTGCATGCGGGTCATGGGCGTGGACTCGTCAGGAAAGGGAACGGGGGCCGGCACCTCTTCCGGTTGCCAGTACAAGGTGCCAAACAGCCAGTCCATCAGCGGCAGGACGATATTGAAGTTGCGCTCCTGCATCAGCTCCCGGCGGTGATGCAGTTCGTGCAGGCGGCGCATCTGCCGCACCCAGGGCAGGCGCGCCAGGGGATGGCTGGCGGGCAAGTGCTCGCAGGCATGGAAGACCTCATAGGCCAGGTAGCCGATCAAGGTGCCACTGGCGAACAGCGCCGCGACGTTATTGTTCCAGACACTCAGCAACCCCCACAGGGGCAGGGCGAACAGCAGGCTGTGGACCACGATCAGCCAGGCCGGAAACAGAATCACCCGCCAGTCCTTGCGGCCTTCATAGGTCATCAGTCCCGGGGTGAAGAAACTGTGGTGGTCGCCGGTATGCCGGGCATAGAACAGCCGGGCGAAAGGCTGCTTGTGATGCCCCAGCCAGCGATGCACCACGTAGATGCACAGGTTGAAGAACAGCAGCGACACCGGCACCGCCAGCCATTCCAGGGGCAGCACCCGCTCCAGGGTGCTGCACAGCACTGTGATGCACAGCACGCCGTAGCCGAGGACGAAGCCGCCATGCAGCCAGGGGTTGTAGCGCGGACTGACCGCGGCTCGATACTGCTCGCGAAAGTGTTGGGTGGTGGTTCGCACGGCGCTGTTTCCCGTTGTTGTTTTTGTGGGCTGCAGCGTAGCCGTCGACCCTTTATCCAGCCAATGGATAGTGGGAATGAGCATTATTCATCAAGCTGAAAAGACCGTGAAAAGGGCCGGGGGAAAGCGTGTCGAGGCGGCGACGGGGTGAATGAAAGATTGACGCCAGAATAGTGGCTATTTAGTATTTTGCCATCAAATTGATATTACTTTTGCTGATGTTCTGTTTCTTTTGACCCGCTTTTCTCTGCTGCGGATCGATGGATTTCCAGTCCGATCTTGCCTCGTGAAATCAATTATCGCTCGCCGTGGGCCTTCGGGATGAAGGCCTTTGGGGTTTTGACTCCTGCATTGTTGAGAGACTGACATGGACGTTCGCCAACTCGCCTTTATGGCCCGCCAGCCTTCGGCTGCCCTGCAATCGCGTGACTCTTTCTGCGGCTTGTCCAAGCGCAGCCTGGCGTTCATTCTCGCCAACATGATGTTCTGGCAGCCGCTGGTGGTGATGGCCGACGGCATTGTGGTCAACGGCAGCGGCACCACACTCGGTCAGGCGGGTAATGGCGTGCCCATCGTCAACATTGCCGCGCCCAATGGCAGCGGCTTGTCCCATAACAAGTTCAGCGACTACAACGTCGGCCAGCAGGGCGTGATCCTCAACAACGCCACCGGCCGCACCCAGTCCACCCAGCTGGGGGGGATCATCCTCGGCAACGCCAATTTGGGCGGCCGTTCGGCTAATGTGATTCTCAACGAAGTCAACGGCGGCAGCCCCAGCCAGCTCAAGGGCTACACCGAAGTGGCCGGGCAATCGGCCCATGTCATCGTCGCCAACCCCTACGGCGTCAGCTGCAACGGCTGCGGCTTCATCAACACCCCCAAGGCCACCCTGACCACCGGCAAACCGGTGATCGAGAACGGCCAGATCCAGCGTTATCAGGTGGACCAGGGCAGCGTGTCCATCGAGGGCGCGGGCCTCAACGCGAGCAATATCGACCAGTTCGAAATCATCACCCGCAGCGCGAAAATCAACGCCGAGATCCAGGCCAAGCACCTGGCGGTGATCGCCGGGGCCAACGATGTCGACGCCAAGACCTTGAACGCCACGGCCCGCGCCGCCAACCCGGCGGATGCGCCGCAACTGGCGATCGACTCTTCAGCCCTGGGCGGCATGTACGCCGGGGCCATCAAGCTGGTGGGCACCGAGGCCGGGGTCGGGGTCAAGCTCGACGGCAAGCTGATCGCCAGTGGCGGCGACATCCAGCTTGATGCCGATGGCCAGTTGCGCATGGCCGACGCTACTGCCGAGAAGGGCGCGGTGGCGATCAAGGCCGGCAGCCTCGATGCCCAGGGCGCGGTCTACGCCGGCAGCGAGCTCAAGGTGCAGACCCGGGACGACCTGAGCAGCCAGAAAACCCTCGCCGCCCGGGACCGCATCACCCTCGAAAGCGGTGGCCAGTTGACCAACAAGGGCATCATCGAAGCCGGGATCAATGTCGACAACAGCCGCAACCCCGACGCGGACATCACCCTCACCGCCCAGAGCCTGGACAACCGCGGCAAGAGCATTGTCGCCAGCCGCGATCTGACTATCACTACCGCCCAGACCCTGGACAACCGGGGCGGTACCTTGAGTGGGCAACGTCAGGTGACGCTCAGTGCCGGCACCCTGGACAACCAGAACCAGGGCCGGGTGCTCAGTAGCGATGCGTTGGTGCTACAAGCCGGGCAACTGCTGAACCACAACGCCTTGATCACCAGTGATGGCGAGCTCAAGGCCAATCTCGGCCACCTGGGCAATCGCCACGGTGAGCTGACCAGCCTGACCCAGGTCACCCTGCAAGTGACTTCACTGGACAACGTCGCCGGGCTGGTGATGGCGGGCGACACCCTGGACATCAGCGCCAGCGGGAAGATCAGCAACCAGGGCGGGGCCCTGGGGGCGGAGCAACTGCTGAAGGTGCGCGCAGGGGACCTGGACAACAGCAAGGCCGGTAATCTGCGCAGTGAGGGGCGCCTCAGCGCCGAGGTCGCCGGGCGTCTCGACAATCAGGACAAGGGACTAATCCAGGCCACCGGAGTCGTTGAGGTACAGGCCGGGCATCTGGATAACCGCAAGGGCAAGGTTTCCGCCAGCGACACCTTGCAGGTCAGTGGCGAGATGGCAGACAACCGCGGCGGGGTGATGCGGGCGGACCAGGCCCTGAACCTGCTGAGCAGCGAGCTGGACAACCGTGACCAGGGCCGCCTGGAAAGCCAGGCCGCGGTGACTGTAGAAGGTCGCCGGCTGGACAACAGCGGCGGCCTGCTCAGCGCCACCTCCGGCCTGGAGCTCAAGACCCGGGAAGTGCTCAACAACGGCGGGCGTATCGCCAGCAAACGTGACCTGCAGGCCCAGGTCGACAGCCTGCGCCAGCAGGGCGGCGAACTGGTGGCCGAAGGCGATCTGCACCTCACAGGCCAGCACCTGGACAACCGCGACAAAGGCCTGGTGGCGTCCCTCAAGACCCTGACCCTGGACGTCGCTGAAGTGGACAACCGTGGCGGTGCGCTGTCGGGCCGGGGCGAGCTGCAGATCAACGGCCAGGGGCTGAACAACAGCGACGGCGGCAAGATCCTGGCCGACGATCGCCTGCTGCTCAAGGTGGCCCGGGTGATCAACCAGAACCAGGGGCTGCTGTTCAGTAAGCAGGGCCTGAATCTCAGCGGCAGTAGCCTGGACAACAGCGGCGGCCAGTTGGTGAGTCAGAAGCCCTTGCTGCTGACCCTGAGCGCAGCCCTGGACAACCAGCGTGGCCTGATCAGCGGTGAAGACCTGCTGACCCTCAAGGTCGGCAGCCTGGACAACCGCGGCGGCCGCCTGACCGGCGCCCAGGCCCTGAGCATCGACAGCCGCGGGGCGCTGCTCAACCAGGCTGGCGCCATCGTCGCCGAACAAGGCCTGGCCCTGGACAGCGCCAGCCTGAACAACAGTGGCAAGGGCGTGATCAGTGCCAAGGCTGACGCGCGTCTGAACACCGGGGACTTCGACAACAGCCAGGGCGGCAGCCTCACCAGCGCCGGGCAGTTGACCCTGACCGCCGCACAACTGACGAACCACCAGGGCCGGATCGGCAGCGATCAGGCCCTGAACGCCAGTGTCAGCGGTCTGGATCAGCAGGGGGGCGAGCTGTTCAGCAACGCTGATCTGACCCTGGACCTCAACCACGGGCAGTTGAACAACCAGGGCGGCAACCTTCACACCCCCGGGCAACTGCTGTTGCACAACCTCGATCAGGTGGACAACCGCGGTGGCGAGATCTCCGGGGCCAAGGCCTTCAGCCTGAACGCTCGGCAGTTGGACAACAGTGGCGGCAAGGTCCTGAGCAACCAGGCGCTGACCCTGCGCATCGAACAGGCCCTGATCAACGTCAAGGGCCTGATGGCGGCGGCGGCACTGGACAGCCGCAGCACCCGTCTGGACAACCGCGAGGGTGAGCTGCACAGCCGTGGCGACCTGCAGTTGCAGGTCACCGAGGCGGCCGACAACCAGGGCGGAGTGATCCTGGCCGACGCCCAACTGATCCTCAAGGCCGGTACCCTGGATAACCGCCAGGACGGCCTGCTGGGGGCGACCCGGCAGCTTGACCTGAACATCGGGCAACTGGACAACCGTGGCGGCGAACTGTCCAGCCGGCAGATCGGCCTGGTCGGCGAGCGCCTGGACAACAGTGATGCCGGGCGGGTACTGGCCAGCGGCGACCTGACGCTGACCGTGGCCCAGGTGATCAACCGGAGCCTGGGGCTGATTAGCGCGGACCAGGGCCTGAGCCTCAAAGGCACGAGCCTGGATAACCAGGACGGGCACTTGGTGGGGCTGCAGCGCCTGGACCTGGCGCTCGCCGGCGACCTCGACAACCATCAAGGCCGCATCAGCAGCGAAGGCCGTCTGGGCATCCAGGTGCGCAATCTCGGCAACCGCCAGGGCAGTCTGTCCAGCGCTGGCGCCCTGCAGATCAGCGCCCGGGAGGCCTTGGACAACCGGGGCGGCAAGCTGCTGAGCGACGCCGCGCTGACCCTGTCCAGCGCTCGTCTGGACAACCAGCAGCAGGGCGTTATCAGCAGCAAGGCCAAGCTGGCACTGGAGACGGGCGAACTGGACAACAGCCAGGGCGGCAACCTCAACAGCGGTGATGAACTGAACCTGACCGCGACCCAGGTCAACAACGACCAGGGCAGCATCGGCAGCGCCAAGGCCTTGCAGGCCTCGGTCAGTGGCCTGCAGCAGCAAGGCGGCAAGCTGTTCAGCAAGACTGCCCTGAGCCTGGACCTCAATCACGGCACGCTGAACAACCAGGGCGGCTTCATCAACGCCCCCGGTCCACTGGTGCTGAACAACCTGGGCTCGGTGAACAACCGCCAGGGTGAAATCTCCAGCGAGCAGGCCTTCGAACTGGCGGCGCAAAGCCTGGACAACAGCGCCGGGCAACTGCTCAGCCAGCAGGCGCTGACCCTGCGTATCGACGGCGCGCTGACCGCACTCAAGGGCAAGATTGCCGCTGCCGCCCTGCAGATCGATGCCGGCAGCCTGGACAACAGTGGCTCGCTGCTCAGTGACCACGACCTGGGCTTGAGGGTCGCCGGACCGCTGCAGAACCAGGGTTTGATCCAGTCCGCCGGGGGCTTGCAGCTCAGCGCCAAGGGCCTGGACAACCGGGGCGGCAAGCTGCTGGGCGGCACGGCGCTGAGCATCGACCTGGGACCGCAGACCTCGGACCTGGACAACCGCCAGGGTCTGATCAACACCCAGGGCGTGCTGAGCATCGCCCACCTGCGGGACCTGCAGAACCGCGAAGGTGAAATCTCCAGCGCCCAGGGGTTCAACCTGGCCGGGCGCAATCTGGACAACAGCGCCGGCACACTGATCAGCAACCAGCAGTTAGGGGTCGAGGCAGCGCAGCTGACCAACCAGCAGGGGCTGGTCTCCGGCTGGCAGGGGCTCAACCTCAGCGGTGGCAGCCTGGACAACCGCCAGCAAGGCACCCTGTCGAGCCTGCTGGGGGATCTGCATATCGACCTCAGCGGCGCCTTGCTCAACAGTGCGCAAGGCGGGCTGGCCAGCCAGGGTCAGCTGACCCTCAAGGCCGCCAGCCTGGACAACAGCGACAAGGGCATCGTCACCAGCAAGGGCGAGCAGCAACTGATCCTTGGCAGTGGCGGTTTGAACAACGCCCGGGGCGGGCTGATTGAAAGCAGCGCTAGCCTCGACATCGGCGCCGGCGAACTGGACAACCAGGGCGGCCGCCTCAGCGCCGTGGGCGCCTTGAACTTCACCGGCAATAGTCTGAACAACCAGGGTGGCAACCTGCGCAGTGAAGGCGCGGTGACCCTCGACCTGCTGGGCGCCCTGGTCAATGCCCAGGGCCAGTTGGCCGCCAGTGGTCCGCTGTTGCTCAAGCGTTCGAGCCGGATCGACAACCAGGGCGGGCAACTGATCAGCCAGAACCTGATGACCCTGTTCAGCGCCAGCCTGGACAACAGCAACCGTGGCACCCTGGCCGCCAACGGAGCGCTGCAAATCACCACCACTGGCCAATTGAGCAACCAGGGTGATGGCCTGATCTACAGCCGTGACGCCGGTTTGAGTCTCAATGCCGGCAGTCTGAACAATGCCCAGGGAGCGATCCAGAGCGCCAAGGCCCAGACCCTGACCATGACCGGGGACATCGACAACCAGGGTGGCAAGCTGATCGCCGAAGACGGCGACCTGCGTATCCAGGGCGCCAACCTGGACAGCCGCGGCGGGGTGCTGTCGAGCCTCAAGGGTCTGTTTCAGGCTCGTGTCTGGGGGCAATTGAACAACCATGGCGGCCAGGCCGAGGCCCAGAGTCTGGACCTGCAGGCCCTGGCCGGGATCGATAACGGTGGTGGGCGCATGGCGGCCAAGGGCGGCGACCTGCTGCTCAACAGCGGTGGCGCAGGGGTGGATAACAGCAACGGCGGGCTGTACGCCAGCGGGCGGGTCAAGGCCAGTGGCAACTCGCTGAACAACGGTGTCGGGCAGGTCAACGGCCAGCACATCGACCTGGACTTCAAGGGGCCACTGAACAACCGTGGCGGCCTGATTGAAAGCCGCGAGAGCCTGGCCCTGCGAGGCGCCAGCCTCGACAACCAGGGCGGCAAGCTGCGGGCCCTGGCGACCGGGGGCAAGACCGAACTGCAGATCGGCGGTCAGTTCGACAACCGCAACGGCCTGCTGGAAACCGCCAACACCGACCTGACCCTGGCGGCGTCGGGTTTGCTCAACCAGGGTGGCAGCCTGCTGCACCTGGGTGAAGGCAACTTCGATATCGCCACCGGCAATGTGATCAATGCCGGCGGCAGCCTGATCACCCGTGGAGGCCTGACCCTCACTGCTGACAGCTGGACCAACAGCAGTGTGATCCAGGCCGGACGCCTGAACCTCAACGTCAACCAATTCGCCCAGACCGCCAGCGGCCAGTTGTTGGCCAGCCAGCACTTGCAGGCCCGGGGCGGCAACTGGAGCAACGACGGGTTGCTGGCCAGCGATGGCAGCCTGGACCTGCAGATCGGCGGCACCTATTCCGGCAATGGCCGGGTGTCCAGCCTGGGCGGCATGACCTTCGGTGCTGCCCAGGTGAACCTGGGCAGTGCCGGCAGCATCGCCGGCGGCGGTGATACCCAGGTCAATATCGGCGGGCAACTGAACAACGCCGGGCGCCTGACTTCCAACGCCAAACTCACCGTGAAGGCCGGCGGCGTGCTCAACACCGGTACCCTGGGCGGCGCCCAGGACCTGAGCCTGACCACCCCGACTCTGGTCAACGACCATGGTTTTGTCTTCAGCGGCCAGAACGCCAGCCTCAACGTCAACACCCTGACCAACAGCTATGGCGAGTTCTACAGCCTGGGCGGCCTGACCGTGGCCGGCATGGCGGCCGGCACCTCGGCCCAAAGCCTGAGAAACATCTCCGGCAATATCCAGAGCGGCGGCGATATCAATATCGCTGCACTGGATCTGGTCAACGACCGGGAAAAATACGAGGCCAGCCAGCAGATCACTGATGGCCGCATGACCATCCGCTGCGTCCAGCACTGCGGCGGTGGCGCCAGTTGGGTCCGGGGGCCGGTGTTTATCTACCGGACGGTAGAAGGGGTGGTGACCAGCGACTCACCGCAGTCGACCCTGAACGCGGGGGGCAACCTGACGGTCAACAGCAGCAGTTTCCTCAACCGCTACAGCACCGTATCGGCAGGCAATGACCTGACCATCAGCAGCGGCACCATCACCAACCAGGCCTCTCTGGTGGCGTCCGGGTCTTCCGGCTATGAAGTCGGTGCCGGGGTCAAGATCAAGCGCGGGCTGTTCTTCCAGCTGGCCCGTGACGTGCAGGCCTACGACCGGGCGCACCCCCAGGGCAGTGCCTTCAACCAGCAGGACTTCGCGGCCCTGGTGGCCAAGTTCAACCCGGGGATCTTCTATGGCATCGACCGGCCGGTAGAGACCTCGACCCTGAGTTCTTCCTCCGCACCGGCCATCATCCAGGCCGGCGGCAAGGCCCGGCTCACGGCGGCCAACGACATCAGCAACATCAGCGTGATCAAGAGCGCCATTGCCGTGGGCGATCGCGCCCGGGACACCGGCGTCGGGGCATCGAGCAAGCCGCTGATGGTGGTGCTCAACTCCCAGCTGCCGCCGGACCTGGCGCAGCAGCAGGTCAATCCCCTGAGCCTGCCGAACTTCAGCCTGCCGTCGGGGCAGAACGGGCTGTTTCGCTTGAGTGGCCAGGGGGGCACTGCGCCGCCCGCAGCGCCGGCGCAAAGCTGGAACATGGGGGGCGCGAGCCTGGAGCTGACCTCGCGTCAGGCCGGGCCGGAGCCGATCCGCCCTCGGGACCTGAGCAGCCAACCGCTGCCGCAGGTGGCCCTGGGCGCCCGCGAGCTGAATCTGCAGGATCACCAGGCCACCGGCATCGATGGCCGCACTGCCGCGGTCCAGGTCAGCGCGACGGCGGCGGACTCGCCGCTGGGCGTGCTGTCGCCAGTGGGCGGCACCGGCAACCAGAGCGTCAGCCGGGTCCAGGGCCTGCCGGACAGCAGCGTGCGCAGCAATCCCCACAAATACCTGATCGAAACCAATCCGCTGCTCACCGACCTCAAGCAGTTCATGAGCTCCGATTATCTGCTGTCGAACCTGGGGTATGACCCGGACCAGAGTGCCAAGCGCCTGGGTGACGGCTTCTATGAGCAGCGGCTGATCCAGCAAGCGGTGACGGCGCGCACCGGCCAGCGTTTCCTCGATGGCCAGAACAGCGACGAGGGCATGTTCAAGTACCTGATGAACAACGCCATCGCCAGCAAGGACTCGCTCAACCTGGCGGTGGGCGTGACCCTGACCTCCCAGCAAGTGGCGGCCCTGACCCACGACATCGTCTGGCTCGAAGAGCAGGAGGTGAACGGCGAGAAGGTGCTGGTGCCGGTGCTGTACCTGGCCAACGCCAACAACCGTCTGGCGGCCAACGGCGCCCTGGTCCAGGGCCGGGACGTGACCCTGATCGCCGGCAAGGACCTGGTCAACTCCGGGACTTTGCGTGCCAGTGAGAACCTCAGTGCGACAGCGGGCACCGACCTGCTCAACAGTGGCCTGATCGAGGCCGGCAATCGCTTGAACCTGCTGGCCGGGGACAACGTGGTCAACCAGGCCGGCGGCATCATTGCCGGGCGTGACGTGACCGTCCGCGCCCTGGCGGGGGATGTGATCAACGAGCGCAGCATCACCACCTTCCAGAGCAACCCCGGTTCCACCACCCAGCGCCAGGACTATGTCAACAACGCGGCGCGGATCGAGGCGCGCAACGACCTGAACCTGGGCGCCGGGCGCGACATCAACAACGTCGGCGGCGTGTTGAGCAGCGGTGGCGACACCACCCTGATCGCCGCTCGTGACGTCAATCTGGTATCGGCTCAGGAGCACGACAAGCTCACCCGCGACCGTTATCTGAACGAAAGCATCACCCAGCACGGTTCCAGCGTCAGCGTCGGGCGGGATCTGGCGGTCAGCGCCGGACGCGACCTGACGGCGGTCGCCAGCCAGATCGAGGCCAAGCGCAACATCGCCATGGATGCCGTGGGAGACATGACCCTGGCCTCGGCGGCGGACGAGCAGCACAGCTACTCCAAGACCAAGAAGGTCACCCGCCAGGAAGACCATGTCAGCCAGGTCGGCACCTCGCTGACCGCCGGCGCCGATGTGGTCCTCAGTGCGGGCAAGGACCTGAGCCTGATCTCCAGTCGCATCAGCGCCGGCAACGAAGCCTACCTGGTGGCCGGTGACAACCTGGAGTTGCTGGCGGCCCAGGACAGCGACTACTCGCTGTACGACATGAAGAAGAAGGGCAGTTGGGGCCGCAAGAAGACCCGGCGTGACGAGGTGACCCAGGTCACCAACATCGGCAGCGAGATCACGACTGGCGGCGACCTGACCCTCAAGAGCGGCGGCGACCAGAAGTACCAGGTGGCCAAGCTGGAAAGCGCCAAGGACCTGACCCTGGACAGTGGCGGCGCGATCACCTTCGAGGGGGTCAAGGACCTGCACGACGAAAGCCACACCAAGAGCAACAACAATGCCTTCTGGAATTCCTCCAAAGGCCGCGGCAACACCGATGAAACCCTGCGCCAGAGCAGCCTGGTGGCCGGCGGCAGCCTGACCATCAAGGCCGTGGAAGGCTTGAAGATCGACATCAAGCACATCGACCAGAAAAGCGTCAGCCAGGCTATCGACGCCATGGTCCAGGCCGACCCGCAACTGGCCTGGCTGAAACAGGCCGAGGCCCGGGGCGACGTCGACTGGCGCCAGGTCAAGGAGATCCACGAGTCCTTCAAGTACAACAACTCGGGCCTGGGCCCGGCAGCGCAGTTGATCATCGCCATCGCCCTGGCGGCGGTGATGGGGCCGATGATGGCCGGGATGAACACCATGCTCCAGGCAGTGGCGGTGAACGTCGCCACCAAGGCCACGGTCAGCACCATCGACAACCGCGGCAACCTGGGCAAGGTCCTCAAGGACGTGACTTCCAAGGAGAGCATCAAGGGCTACACAGTGGCCGCAGCCACCGCCGGGGTGGCCCAGGGGTTGAACTACAACCCGAGCGCCATGGGCCTGGATGCCAAGAGCCTGCAGACCGTGGCGGTCAAGGTCACGGCCGATGCCTTGATCAAGACCGCAGTCTATGGCGGCAGCTTCAAGGACAACCTGGCAGCTTCGGCAGCCGGAACCGCCGCCAGCATCGGCGGGGCGTATGGCGCCGGCAAGATCGGCGACCTGGGCCTGACCGAGGGCGGCCTGGCGAAAATTGCCCTGCATGCCGGGCTTGGCGGCCTGCTGTCTGAAGCCATGGGCGGTGATTTCCGCACTGGAGCCATCGCCGGTGGTGCCAACGAGTTGTTGGTGGGGGTGCTGGGGGACAAGCTGCTACCGGACAACCTGATCCCCGGTTCGCCGGAGTACATCCAGGCCCAGGCCAACCTGATGGCCCTGTCGCAGATTGTCGGGGTTCTCGGGGCGGCCGCCGCCGGCGGTGACCTGAGCATCGCCTCGACGGTGGCGGCCAATGGCACCCAGAACAACTACCTGACGCACCAGGCCTTCGACGAGTTGGGCAACTGCCTGTCGGGCCGTACCTGCTCCACCGATGAGCAGAAAAAGGCCGCCGTGACCAAGGCCGAGAAACTCAGCGAGTGGCTGGACTCGGAGATGCGCAGCATCTGCGACAAGGCGCCGACCGGCGACGGTTGCCGGGCGGCGGTCAACGCTTCGATCAAGTACGTGGCCATGAAGGATGCCTGGAAAATCATGAACAAGGACGTGGTCCGTTCCTCGAAGAACACCTTCGACTACCTCTACAACACTGAAGGGGCAGCGACGCGCCTGGTGACCTACCTGAACACCATCGACAACCGGGCCAACTTCTTCGGTGCCAGTAATGTCTATGAGCAGAACCTGGGCATTGGCGCCAAGTGGTTTGGCGGGGCGGAAGAAGTGTCCAGGGCCTTTTTGACCGGGTTGGGTGCCGATGGTGATGGGACCTACCTGCCGTCCTACATCACCTTCGCTGCTGGACGAGTAGTGGCGCCGGTCTACGACTGGCGCAAGGCGGCCGGGGATGCGTTGATCACCGGTGGCTTCGATAATTTCAAGAATCTCTACAACAAGGCCACCACCGATCCGGTCGCCTGGGATATCAAGCAGTTGAAAGGCGAACAGACTATATTGCAGCCGGTTCATGAGAAGTACCTGGGGGGCCGTGATCTGTTTCAGACGATATCGGGCAAGGCCACCAATACTTCAGGAATAGCAGGGCACTTTATTGAGGAGAGGCAGGGTGTTCCAGGTGGAATCAATATTCTGGATTACGCCTCCAGGGTCGAGTTTGGTTGCAAGCTGCTGGGTTACTCAAAAAGTCAGGGATGCGCTCCATGACTGAGGTGAAATACCCACGTCTGAAGGTGTTTGCAGTGTTTGTGCTGTGTCCCCTGGTGCCGGGTTTTGTTGCCGGCCTGGTGAACTTCGTGTTGCTGCTTGCTCATCTGACCAGCAATCCGCGCTTGCTGGGCGAAGTCAGGGGAGGGGAGCTGTTGCTGATGCCCGTGTTGGCGCCGCTAATGACGCTGTTGGTGTTCTTCGTGCCTTTCCTCGGGCTGGCCCTGGGGGTGGCGCTGATAAAAGTCAGGAGGAGCGCGTTCAGTTGCAGCGCTGTGTCGCTGATTGGCGGCGGTCTTGCCATGTCATGGGCCTTGCTGTTCATTCGCGAAGTGGTCAATTACGTTGCAACGGCCCGATATTCCGATTACCTGCTTGGCCTGTTGCTGATCTTCCTGGCCGCAGCCATGACCTGCTGGCTGACCGCGCGTTTGTTCCTGCCGCAGCAGGATCCTGGTCCCACCGTGGCCGAATGATCCACGTGCCCCCCGGTTGCCGTTATTGACAGCCGGGGGCGGCGCTGCGAATTATCCAGCCCCCGGATAACCTCAGTGGGCATTATTCATGAAGCTGAATGTGCAACGCCTGGACCTCAACCTGCTGCGGGTGTTCGACGCCCTGATGCAGGAGCAGAACCTGTCCCGGGCCGCCGTGCGCCTGAACCTCAGCCAGCCGGCGGTAAGCAATGCCCTGGCGCGTCTGCGCCGGCACCTGGACGAGCCGCTGTTCCTGCGTACCGCCCGGGGTATGCAGCCCACTTCCAGGGCGCAAAGCCTGCATATCGCTGTGCGCCAGGCCCTGCATCTGTTGCAGCAGGGCCTGGACCCGACTGCCGCGTTCGATCCGGCGGCGGCCGACCCGTTGTTCACCCTGTCGATGAACGATTACGCCCAGGCGCGGCTGCTGCCGGCGCTGTCCCAGCGTTTGCAGCAGGTGGCGCCCAAAGTCCGGCTGGCGGTGCGCAGCGACAGCGCCGATTCGCTGGCGGCCTGGCTCTGCGCCGGAATGCTCGACCTGGCGGTGGACTACCTGTACTTCGACAATCCGGACCTGTGCTACCAGCCATTGCTGGAGGAACAACTGGTGGTGATCGGGCGCGCCGGCCATCCGGCCTTCACCCCGGAGCTGGACCTGGCCGCCTATCAGGGCAGCCGGCATGTGGCGATTCCCGATCGCGGCGGGCGCGGTTCGCCGCTGGAGATCGTCCTGGGCTCGGCCAAGGTCCAGCGTCAGGTGCAGTTGTGGGTGCCCCATTACCTGAGCATTCCCTTGATCGTGGCCCAGTCCGATCTGCTGGGTACGGTGCCACGGCATCTGGCGGAGCATTTTGCCGCGTTGCTGCCGATCCGCATCGCCCGCCTGCCGCTGCTGGCAGCGCCGGTGCAGGTCAGCCTGATCTGGCACCGCCAGCAACAGCAGGCGCCGGGGTTGCAATGGCTGCGGGGAGAGGTCAGCGCGATTGCCAGTGGGGTTGCGCAGTGAAGGGCGCACCGTCCCGGCGCCTTGAAAGTGCGACTCTCGAGGGGTTCCTAGTGGTTGCAGCGCTCGTGTAGCAAGGCTCGCGGGCATTTGCCGGCCAGAGGTCTTGGTGGGTGTCCGGCTGGCAATCAAGAGCCTTCTTGGTCAAGGCCAAGAGCCGTCCTGTCTCATTCGGAAGTTAACGTTTGTAGGCTTTTCGGGCCTTGGGCATAAGGCCAATGCCACACACGAGTTAGGTAAAAAACCAATGAAGTTAATCCCCAATCGGGAGTCGACCCTGTGCTCTGCGGCCGGCCCCGGCATGCCCTGTATTCTCCCCCGGGGTTAAGCGGATATGACTACTTCTCTTCTATTGCGTACTGGCTTGTCTCACCGGAACTGGCTGTTCTGCGCAGCCTTGACAACACTCTGGCCAGACTCCCAGGCATCCGCCGAGATCATGCTCAGCGCGACGCGAATCATCCTCAGTGCTGATGAACACAGCGCGTCGACCGTTGTGTCCAACCTCACCAGCAACGATTACGCGGTGCAGGCCTGGGTCAACGATGCCAGGGACAGTCAGGATCCGTACACCCCGTTCATTGCCATGCCGGCCCTGTTCAAGGTGCGGGCAGGCGAAGAACAAGTGGTGCGGATCATCAAGACCCCCGGGCAACTGCCGGAGGATCGGGAGTCGCTGTTCTATTTCAATGCCGAGGAAATTCTGCCGTTGGCGCACAAGCAGGACAAACCGTTGAACGTCGCGGCACGCACCCGGGTGAAGCTGTTCTACCGCCCCGGGAAGTTGCCGGGTACGGCCCGGGAAGCCCCCAGCCAGCTGTCATGGAAACTGCTGGACCAACCTTGCGGGACGGTATTGCGCGTCACCAACCCCAGTGCCTATCACGTCACTTTCATGGGGGTCCGGATAATGGACGGCGGCCGGCCCATCGAGTTGAAAAATGTCGGCATGGTGGCGCCCAAGTCCAGCCAGGACTACCGGCTCAAACACAAGCTCAAGTCCGGCACTGCCACCGTCGAGTTTTCGATCATCAACGATTACGGCGGTTACAGCGAGCCCTTGAAGTCCAGTGTCAGGTTCTGAATCGCTGGCCGGGTCAAGCTCTGCTGCAACGTAGCGAGCGCTCGACCTCAATCCGGGCAACGCCCACACGCTCTGGCGTGTGGGCGTTGTCGTGTCTGCGGCGGCACTCAGTCGGGGTTGGCGGAGGCCGTCAGGGTCCTGTTGAGTTTGTCCATCAGCCCACGCACCTCATTGCACAGCTGCGACAAGGTGCTGGTGGCGGCATTGTCCTCAAGGGCTTGCTCCAGGGCTTCGCATAACCGTAGCAGCGACTCGGACTGCATCATCTGCGCCGAGCTTTTCAGTTTGTGGGCCGTGTGGGCCAGGGCCTTGAGATCAACCCGGGCCATGGCGTCCTCCAAGGCCTGGAGATCCTGCTGATTGCATACGATCAGGTTACCCAGCAGGCTGCGCCGCTTGTCCTCCGGGAGGTTGAACAACTGCAGTGCCAAACTCCCGTCCTCCACCGCCTCCCGTGCCGTGCTCTCGGCGAACAATGGCACGTAGCGGGCCAGCATCGACACGCTCAGAGGCTTGAGCAGGCACACATCCATGCCGGCGGCGAGACCGGCCTGCATGTCTTCTGCCCGGGCGCTGGCGGTGGTGCCGATGATGGTGCAGGGACGAATGCGCAGTTGCTGTTCCAGGCGACGAATCTCTTCGGTCAGGGTGATGCCGTCCAACTCCGGCATATTGCAGTCGGTGATGATCAGGTCGACGTCGCTGTCCTCCCAGATGAACAGTGCCTCAAGCCCGTCGTGGGCCAGGATCGGCAGATGGCCGAGCAGCTCGATCTGCTCCTTGAGCAGGGTCAGACTGGGTAGATGGTCCTCGACGATGAGGATCTTCAGGCGCTGTTGGATCGGGGGGGCGGGCTCGCTCACAGGCAGTGCCAGCGGGGTGTCGCTGGGTGTGGCTTCCTCGGCGCAGGCGGTCAGGGTCATGGTGGTGCCCTTGCCCGGGGCGCTGTCCACCAACAGGTCGCCGCCAATGATCCGGCTCAATGACTGGCAGATGCACAGGCCGATCCCGGCGCCACTGTTACGGTTGGCGGTGACCCGGGAGAAAGGCGTGAACAGGGTGGCCATGTCGGCAGTGGCGATGCCCGGGCCGGTGTCTTGCACGCTGATGGAAAAGGCGAAACGTCGCTCACCCAATGCAACGCCCTGGACCCGCAGGGTGATATCGCCACTGTCGGTGAACTTGATCGCGTTGCTCATCAGGTTGGAGAGGATCTGCTTGATCTTCAGGCGGTCCAGGCGCAACGGCAGATCGGCACAGGCATCGAACCGGGTCTTGATCGACAGCCCTTTGCGGGTCGCCAGGCTGTCGAAGATTGCCAGGGTGGAAGTGACGATCTGCTTCAGGGTGCAGGTCTCGAGATGCAGGCGGGTCTGCCCGGATTCGATGCTGGAGATGTCGAGGATGCCCCCCAGCAGTTCCAGCAGGCTGACGGCCGCTTCATGGGCGAATTGCAGCGACTCGAGATTCTTGCCCTGGGGCGCCTTGCGGGTCAGTACCAGCTCCAGCATGCCGATGATGGCATTCATGGGGGTGCGAATTTCGTGGCTCATGGTGGCGAGGAAAATCGACTTGGCGCTGTTGGCCTGATCCGCCGTCTCCTTGGCCTGGCGCAGTTCTTCGAGGATGCGCAGGCGATCACCAATGTCCAGCCAGCCGCAGACCACGCCAAAGACCTGCTGCCGGTCGTCCCGCAGCGGTTGGACCCAGTGGTAGATGTCTAGCGTCTGGCCGCCCAGGGGCAAGGTCTGGTCACGGGAGAGGGCGACGCCGCTGGTCGCGACCTGCTCGTAGTCCTGTAGCCATTGTCCGAGCACCGCGCGCCCGAGCATCGCGTCGAGCATCTGGGTGTGGGTATTTGAGGTAGCGCCGGGTATGAAGGTCTGGGCGTAGGGGGTATTGAACAGCAACAGTTCGCCGTCGCGGCCACGTACGTAAATGGGGTGGGGAATGCTGTCGACGATGTTCTGGATCAGGCTCAGGCGTTCCTGCAATTGCTGGCGCACGATGGATTTCTTGAAGATCAGCTTTCTCAGGTAGAGGATCCAGATGCAGGTGGCCAGCAGCAGTACGAAGGATGCGCTGAGCACTTGGTAGACCCTCAGACCCACACCTTCCCAATACATGTTGTCGGTCGCGGCATTGGCGCGCCAACGTCCGGAGATGGCCGCGGTTTCACTGGGTGAAATGCGCAGCAGGGCCTTTTCGATAATGGAAATCAGCACCTTGTTATGCGGCTGGCTGGCGAGACCGATTCGGGCGTTGACGCCTTTGAGCAGACCCGAGACCTTCAGGGCGTCCTCGTATTTGTACGACAGGTAGTACCGGGCCTGGTTGGTGGAGGTCAGGGTGAAGTCGCTGCCACCGTCGCGAACCCGGTTCAAGGAGTCGGCGACGTTGTCCGTGGTGTGGATCTTCAGGTGCGGGTAGTTCTGGCGCATATGCTCCAGCAGGGCATCGGAGCGGGGTAGGGCGATGCTTTGTTCGGGATTGTCCTGGAGCTCGAACTCCTCGGGGCCGGTATTTTTGGTGATCAGGGTGTAGGGCGTGGTGATGACCGGTCGGGTAAACAGGTACTTGCGATCTCGGGAGTCGGTCTCCGACATGATGCCAAGGTCCACTTCGCCCTTGTCCAGCAACTCCATGGCCTTGTGCACCGAGCGGGTGCGGACGATCTCGAAACGCAGCCCGGAGTTCAGGCGTACCAGCTCCAGAATGTCGGACATGGTGCCGCCGAACTGGCCGCTGTTGTCGAACAGGGCGTAGGGCGCCAAGTCTTCGCTGACGGCAATCCTGAAGGGCTTCTTGCTGCCCAGCAGTTGTTTCTCTTCGCTGTTGAGCACGCTGACGAATTCGTCATCGCTGCACTTGAGGGTCACCACCCACCAATTGACCATCCTGATGATCTGGCAGCGACTGCGGGACTGCAGTTGCTGGTCGAGGATGGACGCCAGGTGGCTGTTGTTGTCGGTGTAGGCAAAACCTATGTTCGCCTCCAGGCCGTTGACACTGACGTTGGTCACCAGCTGATTGTTGAAACTCTGGTTCAGCAGGTAGTTGGTGCTGACGGTATCTCCCAGATAAGCCTGGGCATGTCCCTTGAGCACGGCGGCAATGGCTTCATAGGGCGAGTTGTAGTTCTTGATGGTGGCGCTGCGAAAGATCTTGAAGGTGTCCTCATCGATAAAGCCATCATGGGTCGATGAAATCTGCGCAGTGGGATCACGCAGGTCCACATCCAGCAGACTACCGGTGGTGGAGTACAAGGCGATCTGGGTATAGGCGTAAGGGGCGGAAATCTGCACGCCGTATTTTTCCGCCTCTGGCGGGGTGGTGGCGTCCACCAGGTCGATCTCGCCCGCTTTCAGTGCCTTGAAGGCGCTCCAGCGGTCCGGATAACCGATGATGTCGAAACGGATATTCAGGACTTTCTGCAGGGCCAGCAGGTTTTCCGCGAGTATGCCCTCCAGCTCCCTTTTCTCGGAGAAGATGGTCAGGGGCGGGTAGTCGGGGAAGGTTACGCCGATTCTTACGGAGCCCTTTTTATTGAGCCAGGCCTGGTCCTCGGGACTGACCTGGGCGGAAAACTGCAGGTTCTGTCCCCGTGAGGACAGTTGGAAGGTTTCAGCGGCTGAAGCAACGCCGGGCAGTAGCGTCAGGCTCAGTGTCATGAGTAGCGTCAGCAGGATGGTTTTCATCTTGCGCGAGTCAAATCAGGTTCATTTCTTTGGCGATACCGGCCAGTTCTATGGTGGTGCGTACTCCCATTTTGCGCAGGATGTTGATCTTGTGTCCGCTGACGGTCTTGTTGCTCAAGTGCAGCTTCTCCCCGATGGCCACGTTGCTCAGGCCCTGGACCAGTAGTTGCAGGACAATAACTTCCTTGTTGGTGAGTTTATGCGCGCTCAAGTCGCTGTTCTGGCCGTGTTCCATGTAGTGGGCCAGCACTTCCTTGGGGAAATACAGATAACCATCGTTGATGGTGTGAAGCCCCTTGATTAGTTCATCCATGCTTGCACTTTTGTTGATGAACCCCAAGGCCCCGGCTTGCATGCAGCGCGCGGCATAGGTGCTGGCCAGTTGCGAGGTGAAGACCAGGGTCTTGATCTTGAGATTTTCCGAGTTGAGGCGCTGCAGCACCGACAAACCATCCAGGCTATCAAGCCCGATGTCCAGTAGGAGGTACTCGGGAGCAAGGCTGCGTACTTTCGCCAGGGCATCCAGGCCATCGGCGGACTCGGCGACAACCTGATAGCCGTTTTGCTCAAGGGTGGCTCTAATCGCACCAGAGATGATGGGGTGGTCGTCCACAATCAGTACGGTTTTACTCATGATTCCCTCATTCTCATTATTACCTCTAGAGCGCTTATAGCTGTATGCAATAAGGTTTCGAATCGCCGGACTTACTATACCCTCCGGCACTCGTTTTCCGGCTCTAAAGCTGACTGTCTGGTGCACTTTTAAGGATCTTCTTGGTTTTATGCGAGAAGCATCTCGGGTTCTTTGGCGGGCGCTTTTGTTAGTCTGAGGGCTCTTCTAGTTGTGCTGGAAAAGAACCGCAGAGGCAGTCAATGGGTTGTCAGTTGTTGTCCTTGAGTTGTTGTATTAGTAGTGGCGCCCGGGCTGATTGCATCAGTGGCAGTACTAATGTTTATGCGGATTTTCATAAGGGCACGGCCAATCCCCGGGCGGCCTTTACCCTCACTTGCAAGTAAGAGCAAAGGTCAGTTGCTGAGGCGTTTGGGCGTTATTGACGAAGAAGATGCTCAGTCTCAGACGCTTCCTACCTCCATTCAAGAAGCATCCTGAATTCAGTTGAGTCTGATTTGGATAGCATGATTTTTTATCCGGAGCCGCAGGTCATGTCGACGCTAAGCGTACTGTTGTTGTGTTCGAACGCTTTTCGGGCTCGACGGTTTTCCAGAATACTGGCGGCTTCGGGCTTTGCCCGGGTTCAGGTGATCAGCCAGGAAAGCCAGTGGACCCAATTCCCACCGGAACTGGGTGAACTGGACCTGGTGATCTGCGACTCGTTGCACTCCCTGACGGCCATTTATTACCTGCGCCGACTCTGCGAACACTACGGTTTCTTCTCGATGATCGAGTGCGAAGCCCTGGAGGCGTCTATCCGCTGGGGCCTGGCGAACTTTCGCGTGCGCTCCGGCAAGTATTGCGTCGGCAGCTATAGCGACCTGGACACGGCGCAGATCGGTGGCTTGCTGCTCAAGGCCCTGACCGTCAAGCGCACGGTGAAGAACCACTCTCGCAGCAACAGCCTGGCGACCGATCGGCGTGCCCCCGCCAGCAATGACTGGATGGCGCAGCTGGATGTCGCCGAGGCTCTGGCACAGCAGCAGATCGTTGCCTATTTCCAGCCCCAGGTGTGCCTGAAAACCCGGCGCATCACCGGTGCCGAGGTTCTGGCTCGTTGGCAGCATCCCCACAAGGGCGTGCTGGGGCCACAGTTCTTCCTCGATCTGTTCGACAGCCCGGAGCGCCAGCGACAGCTGTTCGACTGCCTGTTGCAACAGGGCCTGATGCTGCAGCGGCAACTGCAGGCCCACACCCAGGGTGAGGCCCTGGTGTTCTCCTACAACATCGAAGCCAGCCAACTGACCGACCCCGAGTTTGCCGCCCAGGTGCTGCGGCAGATCGAGGAGGCCGGGGTGCCCAAGAAGCAGGTGACCCTGGAGATCACCGAGCGCCAGGCCCTGACCCTGGACATGCAAAGCATCGAGAACATCAGCGTTCTGGTGAAAAGCGGTGTGCGCCTGTCCCTTGATGATTTCGGTACCGGCCATTCGTCGATCATGCGCCTGGCGGATATTCCCTTTGGCCAGATCAAGCTCGACTCGGGTTTTGTCGCCAACGCCCTGGGGCTCAAGGAAACCCGGATCATCGAGGCGGTGGTGGGGCTGGCACGCTCGCTCAATCTGGAGCTGGTGGCCGAGGGCATCGAGACGGAGAAACAACGTGCCCACCTGCAGCGCCTGGGGGTCGATGCGGCCCAGGGCTATCTGTTCCACAAGCCGATGCAGGGCCAGGCGCTGCTCCAGGTGCTGAGCGCGAGCCACTCGCCATTGCGGCTGATTCGTCAGGGCTAGCTGCGCAGCAGGCCCGCGGTTCTCACATCAGGTTCAGTTGCCTGGCGATAGTGGCCAGTTCGATGGTGGTACGCACCCCAAGTTTCTTCAGCACATTGATCTTGTGGCCGCTGATGGTCTTGTTGCTCAAGTTGAGCTT
Organism: Pseudomonas sp. E1BtOHC1; assembly: GCF_058744285.1. Taxonomy (NCBI): domain Bacteria; kingdom Pseudomonadati; phylum Pseudomonadota; class Gammaproteobacteria; order Pseudomonadales; family Pseudomonadaceae; genus Pseudomonas; species Pseudomonas sp. E1BtOHC1. The sequence continues at coordinate 5,104,499 of NZ_CP196023.1, read as the reverse complement.
GGTGGCGATCTCCAGGTTGCTGTAGCCGTTGGCCAGCAACTGCAGGATCACCAGCTCCTTGTTGGTCAGGTTGTTGAGCGCATCGCTCGGGTCGTGGCCGGTTCCCCGGTACATCTCCAGCACTTCCCTGGGGAAATACAGATAGCCGTCGGCCAGGGCATTCAGGCCCTTGACCAGCTCCTGCAGGCCGGCGCTCTTGCTGATGAAGCCCATGGCGCCTGCCTGCATGCAGCGCACGCCGTAGGTGCTGGCGCGATTGGCGGTGAACACCAGGGTCTTGACCTCCAGATGGTCCATGGCAATGCGTTGCAGGACCGAGAGTCCATCCAGGTTGTCCAGGGTGATGTCCAGCAGCATGTAGTCGGGGCGCAGCTTGTGAATCTTGTCCAGCGCGTCGAAGCCGTCAGAGGATTCACCAATAGGCTTGTAGCCGTTTTCTTCAAGCAGCTCGCTGACAGCGGCGCAGATGATGGGATGGTCGTCGACGATAAGCACACGTCTGTTTTTCATGGGGCCCTCGGAAGACACCCTAGGGAGCGCCGTTAGGGCTCGTTGCGGAAAATGGGTCACTCGGCAGTCACTGTTTTTGTTGTGGAAGTCATAGGCCCGATGACTCTTTTGCAGGGGATCAAAGTTGTTTTGCCGGGTCGTGATGACGGCGGCACAACCCCAAGAGAGTGAAGGCGTGGCAAACGGCGCGAGCATGTTAGTTCAGAAGAACGGGCAAAAGATTCGTGCAAGAAGCGACTGGTAAATTTCCAAGACGCTTCTTGCCAGGGGGGGCGCGCTGTCCTTGAAGGCTGTACTCAAGTGGGAAATTTGCGCGGCGTCCTCAGCCCGGCCAGGGACTGAGGATGGCCGGGCGACCGGTCGCAGACACAGCCCAGGGGCTGTTGCGCTGTTACGGCGCCTTGAGCATCACATAGGCTTCACCGCCACGGCGATCGTGCATGAGGATGAAACTCTGGCCGTCGAGGGTGATCCGCGCCGGGACGTTCTGCGCCACCGGCGTGCTGGAAAACTTGGCGACGCTGCTCAAGAACTGCAGGGTCAGCGAGCTGTCGTTCTGGCTGGGGGTGGTGATCGCACATTCCTTGTTGATCTGGACCTGGACCCCCAGGGTCTGGTCCTGGTTCATGCCCATCTTGGCGAAACCGGCGTCGGTGAGTTCCACAATGCCATGGGCCCGGGCGGCGCTTTCGGCCCCGGCGAAGGACGGTGCGGACTTCAGGCAGATATCGCGAAAGGCCAGGATACCGGCGGAGGTGATGGTGGGTTCAGGGTCGATCTTGCGGGTGACGCTGGAGCAGGCGCTGAGCAGCATCAGGGCGGCGAGCAGGGCGGCAAGCGGTGCAGTGCGGGGCAGAGTACTCATGGACAATCCTTGGCGAAGGGCCGGCAGTGGCGCCGGGCTTGGTTCATGCCGAATCGTGCAATCGGCTGCCTAGCAGGGTAGGCACGGCTGGCGCCCAGATCAATGTTTTGTCGGGGCTTGGCAGGCAAAGTCCAGGCGCTCTGGCGCAGTAATTGCGTGCTTCATGGATCAGTTCAGCGAGGGGGCGAGCGGCCATGCAGTTACGAGCGTTGCGTTATTTTCACGAGGTGGCCCGTTGCGCCTCCCTGCGCCAGGCGGCAGAGCGGCTGTACGTCACGCCCACCGCCGTGAGTCGGCAGATCGAGCAATTGGAACACTTCTTTGGCACCGCGCTGATCGAGCGCGGGCCCCGGGGGATTCGCCTGACGGTGGAAGGCGAGTGCCTGGCCGAGCAGGTCAGCTCCACCTTGCGCGGCTTCGATCAGGTGCGTGACGTGATCGCCAGCCGGCAGAGCCAGGTAGCGGGTAACGTCAGCATCCATGTGTCGGAAAGTATCGTTTCCAGCGTGTTGGCGCCGGTACTGGCCGCGTTCAATCGGGCCCATCCCAAAGTCACCTTCAACATTGTCATCGCCAGTGCCGGCGCCACCCTCGATGCTCTGTGCAGCGGCGAGGCCGATCTGGGCCTGGCCTTTTACCTGCAGGAACGGGTCGAAGTGGAAGTGACCGCCCATTGCCAGTTGTGGCACCGGGTACTGGTCAGCGCCGAGCATCCTTTCGCCCAGTGCCCGAGCATTCGCCTGGAGGACCTGGAAGGGCAGCCACTGGCCATTCCGGATTCGGCCTACGGCGTGCGTCAGGCATTGGAAGGCGCAGCCCGCAAGCGAGGGGTGAACATTTTGCCGGTGTTCACCACCAGCTCCCTGGAGGTGCAGAAAAGCCTGGCCCGCCAGCGCGCGGCAGTGCTGATCCTGCCCCAGGTGGACGCCGAGGCCCGGGACCTGGGTGATGGCCTGGTGGCGGTGCCGATTGACGACGAGCACCTGGAACGGATTCGTGTCGATTTGTGCGTGGTCCGTCACCGCCCCCTATCGGTAGCGACCCTCAGATGCCAGGAAATGCTCGCCCGCGCCATGCAACGCCATAGCCTGGCGTAGGAGCGGGCTTGCCCGCGAAGACGGCTGCCAGGGCGATGCAAGGCTGGCGGGCCGCTTCGCCGGCAAGCCGGCTCCTACGGGGGAGGGTGATGGGGTCAGAACAGGTTGAACGGGAAATTCCCCACCAGACGGAATTCGTCGTAGCTGCCGTCGATCTGCCCACCGCTGGCGCGGTGGTTGTAGACGATGGTGCGCAGCACCGCATCCTTGAGCCGCCCGGACTGCACCACATACGCCAGCATCAGGCCGTTTTCGTTGTGCTTGGCGCCGTCCAGGCCGCGCACGTTGTAGCCGCGGTTGCGGCCATCGCGATCGCCGTCGTAGTGCGTGCCGTCGATGCCCCAGCCCTTGGCGTGCCACAGGCTGGCGCTCAGCCCCGGCACGCCATAGGCGGCAAAATCCAGGTCATAGCGCAACTGCCAGGACTTTTCATTGGGGCCGTTGTAGTCCGAGTAGAGGGAGTTGGCCATGTAATTGCCGGTGGACTCCCAGACGTAGTCGAAGTACTCGTTGCCGAACACCTGCTGCCAGGCCAGGGTCAGGCTGTGGGCCTGGTGACTGCCGGTCAGCGCCAGACTGAAGGCGTCGTTGTCGATGTAGCCCAGGCGCTGCTGGCCCTGGTCCCGGGTGTGGTAGTAGTTGAACGCGGTCTTCAGCGCCAGCCGGCTTTTGTCCCCGGCGCGGTGGGTCAGGCCCAGGTAGTACTGGTCCCACATGTTCTCGAAGCGCGAGGCATAAAGGCTGCCTTCCAGGCCCAGGCCGGGCTTTACCGTCGCCCCCAGGTAGCTGATGCGCTCGCCGCTGTAGGCGCGGTTGCCGAAGGTGGTGGTCAGGCGTTCGCTGCCGGTGCCGGTGCGCGGGATGGCCCGGTCGAAGCTGCCGGCCTGCAGCGACAGCCAGTCGGTTTCGTTGCTGTACAGGCCCACGCCCTGGAAGCTCGAGGGCAGGGCGCGGTTGTCCTTGTAGCGCAGCACCGGGTTGTCGGTCATCAGGCGTCCGGCCTTGAGCTCGGTGTTGGACAGGCGCAGGCGTACGTCGCCGATGCCCAGGCGGCTCCAGGTGGGCAGGGCATCGCCGTCACTGTCCACCAGCACTCGGTCGCCGCCGTTGGCCACCCGGCCATGACCACGCTCCAGGTTGACCGCGCTGAACAGCCCGGCGTCGACGCCAAAACCCACCAGCCCCTGGGTGTAGCCGGAGCTGTACTTGAGCATGCCGGTCTGTACCCAGGTTTCCCGCACCCGGGTGCGCTCGATGCCGTCGGCCTTTTTGATCGACAGGTAGGTGTCGCGCTGGGTGTGCTGGTTGGAATAGTAGTGACGCAGGTTGAGGTCCAGGTGGCTGCCCTGGATAAACCCCGGCGCCTGATCCTGCTGGCTCGGGCGCGGGTTGTCCTGGGCCAGGAGGGTGCTGCTGGCGCTCATGGCCAGGACGCAAAGTACAAGCTGTTTCATGCTGCTTCCCCACAAATCAAAGGCGTCAAGCCACCGCCCGACCGCGGTTATGCGCGGCCGGCAGGGTAGAGAAAAACGCGGTGCCGGAAAAGAGTGCTGGGCAGTGCGAAGCGCGATCAGCGGGCGCGGGCTTCTGCGAGCCGTTGGCCGGGGTTGCTGCGTCCGGGTGCTTGCGGGCGGGTTTCCTTGGCGAACCAGGCGGCGGTCAGGCACACCAGGTTGGCCACCAGCAGGTAGCCCACCGGTGACATTGGGTTGCCGGTGGTGCCGATCAGCCAGGTGATGATGATCTGCGCCGTACCGCCGAAAGCCGCCACGCCAAAGGCGTAGACGATGGAGAAACCGGTGGAGCGCACCGCCTTGGGGAAACTCTCCACCAGCAACACGATCAGCGCCGCGCCGCTCATGCCGTGCAGGCCGGACAACACCGCCAGGGTCAGCAGGAACGTCGCCGGGCTGGGGTGCTCGGTCATCAACTGCAACGCCGGGAACAGCACCAGCAACAGCACCACCCGCGGCGCCATGAGGATGGTGCGGCGGCCGAAGCGGTCGCAGAGCATGCCGCCGGCAATCGCGCACACCGCCATGGCCGCGCCGGCCACCAGGGTCGAAAGCATGGAGATGCTGGTGGGCAGTTTCAGTTCGGTGAGGGCGAAGGTGGTCATGTAGTTGATGAAGTACTGGGTGATGGTGCTGCCGGACAGAATCAGCAGCCCCAGCACTAGGGCCCGGCGATGTTCGCCGAACACCTGACGCACCAGGCTGCCGGTGCTGGCTTCTTCGCCTTGGCCATGGAAGGTTTCCGCCAGGTTGCGGCGGATGTAGATGCCGATTGGCAGCACCAAGAGACCGAACACGAAGGGCACGCGCCAGCCCCAGCTGTTGAGGTCCTCGGGGGACAGCACCTGGGTCAGGGTGTAGCCCACGGTGCCGGCGGCCATGGCGGCCACGCCCTGGGCCACCACCTGCCAGCAGGCGTAAGTGCCGCGCTTGTGCGGCGGCGCGGCTTCGAGGATGTAGGTGGTGGCGGGGCCGGCCTCGCCGCCCCAGGCCAGGCCCTGGATCAGCCGGGTGAGCACCAGCAGGATCGGCGCGGCGATGCCGATGCTGTCGTAGCTGGGCAGGATGGCGATGCTGCCGGTGCCCACGGCCATCATCACCAGGGTCAGGAGCATCGCCGGCTTGCGGCCGACGCGGTCGGCATAGGCACCGATCAGCACCGCCCCCAGGGGCCGCACGATAAAACCGACGCCGAAGGCGGTGACCGATAGCATCAGGCTGACAAAGGCGCTGTCGGAGGGAAAGAAGGTGTGGCCGATCATCACCGCAAAGGTGGCGTAGACCCCGAAATCGAAGAACTCCACGGCGTTGCCGAGGATCACCGCGAACACGCTGCGCTTGCCCCCCGGGACATTCGGCGCTTCAGGATCCTGGTGCTGGGAGTGGGTGGAATCGTGACTGTGCATACTGGCCCCTCGAATTTTTATTCATAGGTTGCCCAGGCCCCGGGCGGCGAGGCCCGGGGCTGGGGTGAAGGTGGCAGTTTCGGTGTGTCAGTGGGACGGCGGACTTGGCCAGCTGTGGATCGCTCCGCGCCAGCTCTCATAGGTCTTGGCCACTTGCAGCAGCCATTGATCGGCAAAGCGCGGGGCGATCATCTGCAGGCCGATGGGCATGCCATCGGCGGCGAAACCGCAGTTGATCGACAGCGCCGGTTGTTCGCCCATGTTCCAGGGCAGGGTGAAGACGATGTGCTCGAACGGTTGCTGCGGGTCGTTGCTCGGCGATGGCCACTGGGCGGGAAAATGGTTGATCTGATTGGTGGGCGACAACACCAGGTCGAACTCGCTGAACACCTGGGCGGCGCGGCGACGCATCTCGAAGGTCTGGTTGAAGCCCAGCACCGCCTCGACCCCGGACAAGTCGGCCCCCGGCGCCGCCCAGTCACGGATATAGGGCAGCACCTTGGCGAACTGCTCGGCACCCAGGGCCGAAAGTTCCGCCCATTGCCGGGCGCGCCAGAAGCGGTCGAGGCCGTCCAGTTGGGCGCGATCCATGATCGGCGCCAGGGTGCGGACCTGGGCGCCGTGGCTCTCGAACAGTCGAGCGGCCTGTTCCACCGCTGCGCAGACAAAACCTTCCGGCTGCAGCCCTGCGCCGGGCTCCAGCATCAGGCCGATCTTCAACCCGTTGACCGACACCGGCTCATCGCTCCAGTCCGTGGTCAAGGGCGGCAGGCTGGTGGCATCCCGGGCATCGGGCCTGGCCAGGTGGCGCATCAGCAGCACGGTATCCGCGACGCTGCGGGTCATGGGCCCGGCGCAGCGCCCGGTGTAATACGGGTCGATGGGAATCCGCCCCAGGGTCGGCTTGAACCCCACCAGAGCGCACCAGGCGGCCGGCAGGCGCACCGAGCCGCCGATGTCGGTGCCGATGTGCAGCGGCCCGTAACCGGCCGCGGCGGCCGCAGCGGCTCCGGAACTGGAGCCGCCGGTATTGCAGGCGGTGTTCCAGGGGTTGCGGGTAATGCCGTGGAAGCTCGACAGCCCCGACGACAACATGCCGAAATCCGGCACCGTGGTCTTGGCCAGGATGATCGCCCCGGCTTCACGCATCCGCGCGGCCGGTGGAGCATCCTGCAACGCCGGCTTCAGGGTGGTGGCCGCGCTGCCCAGGGGAATCGGCGTGCCTTGGGTGGCGATCAGCTCCTTGATCGTCACTGGAATCCCGTCCAGCGGGCCGTTGGGCGTGCCCTTGTTCCAGCGCTCGGTGGCGGCCCGGGCCTGCTGACGCACCTGCTCCGGATCGAAGGCGTAGAGCGCACGGACATGCGGCTCCCAGCGCTCGATATGGGCCAGCAGATGCTCGTAATAATCCAGAGGCGAGAGCGTGCGGCTGGCGAATTGCGCCAGCAGCTGGGTGGTGGATAGATCGTGCAAATCAGTCATCGAACGCATCCTTGTGTCGGGCGTCAGTCGGGTTGCTGATGGCCCGACTGTATCGCTTCCACCCTAGCCCAACCATCACAAAGGACGCAGCCTGGTGTTGCGTTTTTGTGAGCACTGCGGCGGCGTATTCCTCGGCCTGATTGAATGCGGCCCCACCCGTTCGAGACGTTCTGTAGGAGCGGGCTTGCCCGCGAAGGCGGCCTCAAGGTTTGCACAAGGCTCACGGACCTCTTCGCCGGCAAGCCGGCTCCTACCGGTTCAGCGGGTCTGCGCTTGCAACTGACGACCCAGCACATCCAGCACATCGCAACCATCGCGCAGCGGGATGGCGCAGATCAGCGCTAGCTCTTGCAGCACCACGGCATCGCCGGGGATGTCGGGGCGGGCGGCGAAGTTTTCCAGCAGATGAGTGACGGCGCGGATGCGATAGGCGGCCGCTTCGTACAGCACATCGGCAGGGGCCTGGGTATCGATCAGCAGGGAAGGGATGGTGCAGTCGTGGCCGGTGATCGGCATGTATCTGTTCATAAGTAACGCCTCGGTCGGTTGAGAGCGCCACTGGATCGTCGCCAAACGAAAGGTGGCAGCTGTACGCAGGTTGGCGAACCGGGACCGGGGAGCCGGCAGACCCGAAGGTCTCCCGCGTACAGCCGCCATATAGGCAGCGTTACGGATGCGAAAAGCCCTGCAAATAAGCACAGGGCTCTCGCACACGGTCATCGGGTCGCCAAACCCGTTCGTCATCAGGACGACCCGGGACTATAGGCATGTACCCCAAAACGGAACAAGGCACTGGCAGGGCAGGACTTTCTGAGTTTGCTGTAGGACTCAGGAGCGCGAGTGTGGATCAAGCGTGCCGCGGGTTCAATGGCGGGGCTCAGTCGAAGCCGACGCTTGCGCTGTGGCGGGTTTCGCGTTCGTGCAACTGGTCGATATTGGTTTCGTAGGTGCATTGCCCGCTGCAGCGGTACTCGTAGCTGATGGTCGGCTTGAACTGCAATTTGAGCTTCGGCGTGTCGCGCTCTGGCGCCGGGGTCTGGGCGGGGGCCGGCAACGGAGGCTGCGGGTAGCTCAGGTCAAGGCCTGCGGCCTGGGCCGAACAGGTTGCCATCAGTAACAGACCTGGGAAAAACGCTTTGCAACTGAACATCATCGAATCCGCATTGCCATAAAAGGGTTGCCGATTATAACGAGCCCGGCGCCGAAAATTTAGCGGCAACGGCTCTGGATCGAGCTTTTGCTGCGGTTTAACCGGTGTTAGCCCTTCGCACCATGAAACATATGTCATGAACCGGCGGGGCGGGTCGCTCCTACACTGCAACTCACCTCCATGGCCAAGGACTCCCTCCATGACGGCAAGTACCCCAGCGAGCATTCTCGACACCTTGGAAGGCCAGCGCCTGCAGGGCAGCGATGCCGAGCACTGGCGCCAGTGGGGGCCGTACCTGAGTGAACGGCAGTGGGGCACGGTGCGCGAGGACTACAGCGCCGACGGCGATGCCTGGAACTATTTTCCCCATGAGCACGCCCGCAGCCGTGCCTATCGCTGGGGCGAGGACGGCCTGGCCGGGTTCTCCGACAAGGCCCAGCACTGGTGCCTGGGGCTGGCGCTGTGGAATGAACACGACAGTATTCTCAAGGAGCGTCTGTTTGGCCTGAACAACGCCGAAGGTAATCATGGCGAGGACGTCAAGGAGCTGTATTTCTACCTCGACGGCGTGCCCAGCCATGCCTATATGCGCATGCTCTACAAGTACCCCCAGGCGGCCTTTCCCTATGCCGATCTGGTGGCGGAAAACGCCCGGCGTGGTCTGTCTGAGGCCGAGTACGAGATCCTCGACACCGGGGTCTTCGAGGACAATCGCTACTTTGATGTGACGGTGGAGTACGCCAAGTACACGGCGGACGACCTCTTCATGCGGGTCACCGTGCACAACCGTTTTCACCAGCCGGCCCGTTTGCGGGTGCTGCCCCAGGTCTGGGCGCGCAACACCTGGAGTTGGGGCGGCGATGGGCCTCGGCCCAGCCTGCGCCTGGAAGGTGATCAGGTACTGGCGCGGCATGCGCAGCTAGCCGATCGGCAGGTCACCGCCTGGGGGGCGGCGCCTTGCCAATGGCTGTTCTGCAATAACGACAGCAACTTTCCCAAGCTGGACGGGGTGGCCTCTGCGGGGCCGTTCAAGGACGGCATCAACGATTATCTGGTGAACGGGCAGGCCACTGCGGTGGCCCTCGATGGCGGCACCCGGGCCGCGGCGCATTTTATCCTGGAGCTGGCGGGCGGCGAGAGCAAGAGTCTGTTCTTGCGCTTTGCCCCGGCGGGCAGTGAGCAGGTCAATGCTCGCCACCTGTTTGAGCAGCGTCGGCGCGAGGCCGATGACTTCTATGCGGCGCTGCAACAGCCCCTCGATGATGCGGATGCGCGCAATGTCCAGCGTCAGGCCCTGGCCGGGCTGCTGTGGTCCAAGCAGCTGTATTACTTCGACGTCAACCAGTGGCTCGATGGTGATCCCGGGCAGCCGGCACCGCCGAAGGCGCGCGCGCACCTGCGCAATACCCATTGGCGCCATCTGTCCAACTGCGACATCGTGTCCATGCCCGACACTTGGGAATACCCCTGGTATGCCTCCTGGGACCTGGGTTTCCAGGCGGTAGCCTTTGCCCTGATCGATCCCGGCTTTGCCAAGCAGCAGTTATTGCTGTTGGTGAAAGACCGCTTCATGCACCCCAACGGTCAGTTGCCGGCCTACGAGTGGCGCTTCGACGACGCCAATCCGCCGGTACACGCCTGGGCCTGCTGGCGGGTCTATCAGCAGGAAAAGTCCATGACCGGCGTCGGTGACCTGGATTTTCTCGAACGCATTTTCCACAAGTTGCTGCTGAATTTTTCCTGGTGGGTCAACCGTAAGGACGCCGAGGGCCGCAACCTGTTCCAGGGCGGCTTTCTCGGCCTGGACAATATCGCCCTGTTCGACCGTTCCGCGCCGTTGCCGGAAGGCTTCGCTCTGGACCAGGCCGACGGTACGGCGTGGGTGGCGGCCTATGCCCTGGACCTGATGCGCATCGCCCTGGAACTGGCCAAGCGCAATGGCGTGTACGTGGACATTGCGGTGAAGTTCTTCGAGCACTTCCTCTATATAGCCGGGGCCATCAACCGGGTGGATGAAAGCGCCGAAGGGCTGTGGGATGAACAGGACCAGTTTTTCTACGACGTGCTGCACCGGCCCGACGGCCACAACGAACCCCTGCGCTTGCGCTCCATTGTCGGCCTGATGCCGCTGTTCGCGGTGCAGGTGCTGGAGCAGCACGAGCACGAGAACCTGCCGGGACTGGCTCAACGTCTGCTGGGCTTTTTGCATCATCGTCCGGACCTGGCGAATCTGGTGTCGCGCTGGTACGAACCGGGCAAGGGCAACCGCATGCTCTTGGCGCTGTTGCGAGGTGAGCGCACCAAGGACCTGCTCAAGCGCATGCTCGATGAAAGCGAGTTCCTCTCGGACTTCGGTATCCGCTCCCTGTCCAAGGCCTTCGAGCAGCCGTTCGCCATGCAGGTGGATGGCAAGCAGTTGTGTGCCCGCTATGAGCCGGCGGAGTCCGATTCACGGTTGTACGGCGGCAACTCCAACTGGCGCGGGCCGCTGTGGATGCCGATCAATTACATGCTGATCGAATCCCTTCGTGAATTTCATCGGTACTACGACGTCAACTTCTCGGTGGAGTATCCGCGAGGTTCTGGATACCTGGCGTCCCTGGAGGAAGTGGCCGACGGCTTGAGCCAGCGCCTGACTCGTTTGTTTTTGCGGGATGAGGAGGGGCATCGGCCATCGATGAGCGGCTACCCACAGTTGCAGGTGGAGGCCGAGGACCGCGAGCTGGTGCTGTTCCATGAGTACTTCCATGGTGAAACCGGGCGCGGATTGGGGGCTAGCCACCAGACCGGCTGGACGGCGCTGGTGGCGTTGCTGTTGCAGCCGTGATCGCTTTGCCGGCGGCTTACAGGACGCAGCCCAAAGCGTTCATTCGCCATACCAGCGCGGCACATGCCTGGAAAAACCGGCGAAGTCCTCCCAGACTTTTTGCGTGCGTTGCAGGGTGGCCTGAACTTCCTGCTCGCCGAAAGCCATGGCCCAGAGCACGCTGAAGAAGGTATCGAACGCGGCGTAGAACGCCATGCGGGTGAGAAAGACAGGGTCGGCATGACCTGCGCAGTAGCCGTCGATCTGCCCGCGGGCGAAGTCGCTGCTGAGGTTGCAGGAAAACAGCGCCAGCCTGTTGAAGTCCCGCGCCGGATCTCCGAAACGGCAGCGGTTGAAGTCGATGATCGACAATTGGTCATCGGCGCCCACGATCATGTTGTTCAGGTGATAGTCACCGTGGAGAAACACCAGCGGCGTGTCTGCCAGCAGATGAAAGTGCTGTTCGAGAAACTGCAGGAAGTCTTGCTCATGGGCCACCTTGTGGCCACAGCTCCGGTATTGTTCGAGCTTTTTACGGTAGATGGCACGCATCTGCTGTTCGGCGTTTTCAGTGCCTTCAGGCGCAGCAACGCTGTGGATCTGCTGGAGTATTTGACCGGCTTGCAGACCAAGCTCATAACAGGCAGCGGCGGGCTGTTCAGCCACCCATTGCGCGCCATCCTTGCCTTCGATCCACGACAACAGCGAGTAAACCTGGCGTCCTGAATCAAACAGGCCGAAGTCCAAGGGCTGGGACATGGCGATGCCCTTTGCCGCCAGATGCTGGGTCCACTGGAACTCGTCGCGTTTGTTGACGTACTGGGATGAGTCGTTGGTGCGCAACAGCAGGTGTTGGCCTTGTTCGTCGACGATGTGAAAGATCCGATCGCTGGACCAGCCAAGGGTTTGTGCTTCGATGCTGCGCCATGTGGCGTGGCCTGGAATGTCTTGCATGATCGCCTCCTTGCAAAGTATTGCCGCCCCTGGGGGCGGCAATAAAAGGCGGCGAATGGTACGTGGCCTGGCGGTGCTTTTAAAGCCTGTCGCTCAGGCTGTGAATCAGCCCACCAGGGCAATGTCCTGGGGCTTGGCCCAGGCTTCTATCAGCCGCTCTGGTGTGCAGCAGGTCTTGCGCTTGTAGACGAAGTTGCTGCACTTCTCGGCGAAGCCCTTGCGGTTCTGCACCATGTCCATGTGCATGTCTTCCAGCTCGGCGTTGCGGCAGTGCTGCATCAGCTGGGGATCGGCATCCAGCTTGCGCTGGCGCAGGTGCTGGTAGCGCGGGTCGTTGAGCACGCCGTTGGCTCGCTGCAGCAGCCACAGGCCGAATTCATCCGGGCAGCGTGGGCCGATTTCCTGGACCATGCCCATCTGCAGGGCCTGGAGCGCGCTGATCGGCAGGCAGGCTTCGGTCAGTTGCTTGGCCATGGGCTGGCCGACGGCACGGGGCAGGCTGTAGGTCCAGTATTCGGAGCCGTACAGGCCCATGCTCTTGTAGTGCGGGTTGTACACGGTGTCGGCGCGGGCCAGAACCACGTCCGCCGCCAGGGCCAGCATCAGGCCGCCGGCGCCGGCGTTGCCGGTCAGGCCACTGACCACCAGTTGGCGGGCGGTGAGCAGCTCCAGGCAGACGTCGTCGATGGCCTGGATATTGGCCCAGGCTTCAAGGCCCGGCACCGGGGCGGCCTGGATCACATTGAGGTGCACACCGTTGCTGAAGGCGCCGCGACCGCCGCGTACCAGCAGCACCTGGGTGTCCCGGGCCTTGGCCCAGCGCAGGGCGCTGACCAGGCGCTGGCATTGCTCAGTGCTCATGGCACCGTTGTAGAACTCGAAGGTCAGCTCGCCGACCCTGCCGGATTCGCGGTAGCGGATCGGTTGGTAGGCTTCGGTGCTGAACGGGCTGCTGGACACTGACCAGTCCAGCACCGGCACGTCGGCCAGGCGTTCGCCGAGTACGTGGCGGGCGGGGCGTTTGAAGGTTTCCTCGCCGGGCTGGGGCTTGAGGCGCAGGTAGCCGATCCACAGGCTGTGATCGCCGCAGGCCACCAGCACCGCATCGTCGTGCACCGCCAGTAGTTGCCCGGGCATGCCGGTGCGTGAATCCAGGTGGGCGTCGTAGACGTAGTACTGGCCGCCGGCGAGGCTGGCCAGGACGCCAGGCTGGCCGTCAGCGGCGTCGATGCTGCGTTTGATGAACTGTGCGCTGTCGTGCCAGCTGAAGGTGCGGTCGCACTGCTTCATGTTCGGTTGCAGGCGGCCGAGCACCGAAGGGTTGTCGTAGTCCAGGGGCTCAGGGCTGAAGCCGTTGCGGAATTTTTCCACCACGTCGCGGATGCAGCGGATGGCAGCGTCACTCACCAGGCCGTTGTACAGCTCGGATTTGCGCAGTCCGCTGGGCAGGTTGAATTCATGGGTCGACCAGATCGGACCTGCATCCATTTCTTCGACGGCCTGCAGGGCGGTCACGCCCCAGCGCTTGAGTTCCTTGCTGATGGCCCAGTCCAGGGCGCTGGCGCCACGGTCGCCGACAATCCCTGGGTGAATGATCACCACCGGACGCTTGGGGTGGCTCCACAGCTGCTGCGGAACGCGATCCTTGAGGAAGGGGCAGATCACCAGGTCGGCCTGGGCTTCTTCGATCTGCCGGCAGACCTCTTCTTCGCCGGTGAACAGCACCACGCTGGGACGATGCCCGGCCTGGCGCAGGTCGAGCCAGGCCCGTTGGGTCAGACCGTTGAAGGCGGTGGACAGCAGGATGATCTTCAGTGATCGCATAAGCAGACTCTTCCGTGAGTGATAGCGGTGTGGCAAAGGGCTCCGGCTGTGCCGTCCCTGGCCGCGATGGAGGCGCAAGAGTAGAGGGGGGTTGCGGGGCGCAAGCTGACCGAGATCAATCAAGCGTGCGGCCTGGAGGCTGAGCCGCCCAGTGGTATTGATCCAGGGCAAAGCGGGGGGATAGAGGCGTTGCGTGGTGCAGAAACGACAAATCCCGCCACAGGGGCGGGATTTGTGTGCAGCCGGACCTGTGGGGTCTTAGGCTGGGAACAGCTCGCTCAGTTTCATGGCCAGCATCATGTCGCCTTCGGCGCGCAGCTTGCCGCCCATGAAGGCTTGCATGCCGTCGGTTTCGCCGCTGACGATGCCGTCCAGGGTTTCGCCGTCCATCACCAGGGTGACTTGTGCGTCTGGGTTCTCGCCTTCTTTGAGTTCGCAGGTGCTGTCCTTGACGACCAGCGAGAAGTGCTTGGAGTCATCGATGCGGAAACCGAAAACCAGGTCCAGGCCGGCAGCGGCAGCTGGGTTGAACTTGGCTTGCATGGCTTGTACGGCGTCAGCTACGGAGGTCATGGTTCGATCCTTTTATGGGTGGTTACAGCAAGGGTCACAGTAAGCCGGGCTCAACGGAAAGTGATGAGCTCCGGGGCCTTCAACAGTTGCAGATGGGCATGACCGTTGAAGGAAGCCAAAGACACCTCGCGCCCGCGGAACTTCAGCTGGTTGAGCGAGGTGTTGACGATTTGCCAATTCAGTTCGAACGCCTGCTGGGCAGGTATCCGGGTGATCAGGTGGAGCAGGGCGGTGATGGTGCCGCCGGAGGTGAATACCGCGATCTTGTGCGGGTTGTCCGCCGCTTCGAGAATCCGTTGCAGGCCGCCCTGGACACGCTCGACGAACCCCAGCCAGCTTTCCAGCCCGGGCGGATCGTAAGTGCCGGCCAGCCAGCGTTGGATGATCAGGGCGAAGATGCGTTGGAACTCGGCACGGTTCTGCGCGGCATTGCGCAGGATATTCAGGGCCTCGGGTTCCTGGGGCAACAGGTCGGGGAGCAGGGCACGGATGATGGCGTCGGCATCGAATTCGTTGAAGGCTGAATCGATTTCCAGTGGCGGGTGGTCAAAACCGGCAGCGCTCATCTGTTCCATGGCGGTTTGCGCGGTGTGCTGCTGGCGCCGCAGGTCACCGGACAGGCAGCGATCGAAGCTCACTCCAAGGGCGGCCAGATGATCGCCGAGAACTGCCGCCTGGCGCACGCCGATGGCAGACAGCACGTCGTAGTCGTCTGCACCGAAAGAGGCTTGGCCATGTCGAATCAAGTAGATGCTGCCCACGTCCGCGTCGTCCCGGTACGTTGAAAGTTTTGCGAGGTTATGAGGATGCCGGTGAGCTGTCAATGAAAAAACATACGCTTGTTTGAAATGCTTGTTGGAGCCTCGTTACACAAGGTTTCGCGACTGGTGGCCGGCCGGTCTCGTCGGTATGCTTGAGCCCATTACGCTGCTGGTTGGCAGCGGTTCATGTTTGAGGAGTCCCTGTGGAGTTTTTCGCCGAATACGCCAGTTTCCTGGCCAAGACCGTGACCCTGGTGGTCGCTATCCTGGTGGTGCTGATCACTGCCGCTGCCCTGCGCAGCAAGGGTCGCCGCAAAGGCGCCGGGCAGTTGCAGGTCAGCAAGCTGAATGATTTCTACAAGGACCTGCGCGAGCGCCTGGAGCAGAGCCTGCTGGACAAGGATCAGCTCAAGGCCCTGCGCAAGGCCCAGGGCAAGACCGAGAAGAAACAGAAGAAACAACCGGCCGAGGCCAAGCCTCGGGTGTTCGTGCTGGATTTCAATGGTGATATCAAGGCCTCGGCGACCGAAGGCCTGCGCCATGAAATCACCGCCTTGCTGAGCCTGGCCACGCCCAAGGATGAAGTGGTGCTGCGTCTGGAAAGCGGTGGCGGCATGGTGCACAGCTATGGTCTGGCCTCGTCGCAACTGGCGCGTATTCGCCAGGCCGGGGTGCCTTTGACCGTATGCATCGACAAGGTCGCGGCTAGCGGCGGCTACATGATGGCGTGCATCGGCGAGAAGATTATCAGTGCGCCGTTCGCCATCCTCGGCTCCATTGGCGTGGTGGCGCAGTTGCCCAACGTCAATCGTCTGCTGAAGAAACACGACATCGATTTTGAAGTGCTGACCGCCGGTGAGTACAAGCGCACCCTGACGGTGTTTGGCGAAAACACCGAGAAGGGCCGGGAGAAGTTCCAGGAAGACCTGGACGTGACCCATCAGTTGTTCAAGAACTTCGTATCCCGCTATCGCCCGCAACTGGCCATTGATGAGGTGGCCACCGGAGAAGTCTGGCTGGGGGTGGCAGCGCAGGAAAAACTGCTGGTGGACGAGCTGCAGACCAGCGACGAGTACCTGGCGGACAAGGCCAAGAATGCCGAGGTGTTCCACCTGCACTATGCCGAGCGCAAGAGCCTGCAGGAGCGCGTAGGCCTGGCGGCCAGCGGTTCCATCGATCGCGTGTTGCTGACCTGGTGGAGCCGCCTGACCCAGCAGCGGTTCTGGTAAGCCCCGAATTGCAGGCGCCTGTTCTGTAGGAGCTGGCTTGCCAGCGAAGGCGATCGCAATATTTGCACAAGGCCCGAGGGCCTCTTCGCCGGCAAGCCGGCTCCTACAGTGGTTGGGGGAGCCGATACAAAAAAGCCCTGAGCCGGGAAACCGGCTCAGGGCTTTTTGTTGGCGCCAGGGCTTAGCGGCGACGGAACAGCGGCAGCGGTTCGTCGGTGGCAGCCTGGTAGGTCACCGAGAAGTCCTTGAGGCTTTCCAAGGCTTCATAGGGGTCCTTGTCGGCCCGCAGTGCATAGGCGTCGAAGCCGCAGCGGTGCAGGTAGAACAGCTGGTCGCGCAACACGTCGCCAATGGCCCGCAGTTCGCCTTTGTAGCCATAACGGTCACGCAGCAGGCGGGCGTTGGAGTAGTTGCGGCCATCAGTGAAGGCCGGGAAGTTCAGGGCAATCACCTGGAAATGCTGGACGTCGTCACCGATTTCCTCGGCTTCTTCGTCCGCATCCAGCCACACGCCCAGGCCGCCGTCGCGAGCCTTTAGGGCATGGGCGTGATCGCGCCACAGGGCCAGCGGCACGATCAGGTCGTCGCAGTTGGAGATGCCGTCGAGGGTCGCGTCCTTGGGCAGCAGGTGCCAGGTTTCGTCGATGACCTCGTTGTTCTTAATGATTCGCTGCATAGACGCGCTCCTTGAAGAGGTCGATGCCAATACGTTGATAGGTGTCGATGAAGCGTTCGTCTTCGGTACGTTGTTCAACGTACACGTCGATCAGCTTCGAGATCACGTTGGGCATGTCGTCCTGGGCGAAGGATGGGCCGAGGATCTTGCCCAGGCTGGCGTCACGGCTGGCGCTGCCACCCAGGGAGACCTGGTAGAACTCCTCGCCTTTCTTGTCGACACCGAGGATGCCGATATGGCCCACGTGGTGGTGACCGCAGGCGTTCATGCAACCGGAAATGTTCAGGTCCAGCTCGCCGATGTCGAACAGGTAGTCCAGGTCATCGAAACGGCGCTGGATCGATTCGGCGATCGGGATCGACTTGGCGTTGGCCAGGGAGCAGAAGTCGCCGCCCGGGCAGCAGATGATGTCGGTCAGCAGGCCAATGTTCGGTGTAGCAAAGCCGTTTTCGCGCAGCTCGCCCCACAGGGTGAACAGTTGGCTTTGCTCGACATCCGCCAGAATCACGTTTTGTTCGTGGGACGTGCGCAGTTGGCCGAAGCTGTAGCGGTCGGCCAGGTCGGCGATGGCGTCGAATTGCTTGTCGGTGACATCCCCAGGCGCTACGCCGGTGGGTTTGAGCGACAGGGTGACGGCGACATAGCCCGGCTTCTTGTGGGCCAGGGTATTGCGTACGCGCCAGCGGGCGAAGCCTGGGTGTTGCTGGTCCAGGGTGGCCAGTTCGGCATCCTGGTTGCTCAGGGTCTTGTAGTCCGGGTCGACGAAGTGCTTGGCCACGCGATGCACTTCGGCTTCGGTGAGGGTGGTCTGGCCGCCGCGCAGGTGGACCATTTCCGCCTCGACCTTCTCGGCGAACACTTCCGGCGTCAGGGCCTTGACCAGGATCTTGATCCGCGCCTTGTACTTGTTGTCACGACGGCCGTAGCGGTTGTAGACCCGCAAGATGGCGTCGAGGTAGCTCAACAGGTCCTGCCATGGCAGGAATTCGTTGATGAAGGCGCCGACCACCGGGGTGCGGCCCAGACCGCCACCCACCAGCACGCGAAAGCCCAGTTCGCCGGCAGCGTTGTGCACCGGCTCCAGGCCGATGTCGTGGACCTCGATGGCTGCGCGGTCGGAAGTCGAGCCATTGATGGCGATCTTGAACTTGCGCGGCAGATAGGCAAATTCAGGGTGGAAGGTGGTCCATTGACGGACGATCTCGCACCAGGGACGCGGGTCGATCAACTCGTCGGCAGCGACACCGGCAAACTGGTCGGTGGTGACGTTGCGCAGGCAGTTGCCGCTGGTCTGGATGGCGTGCATCTGTACCGTGGCCAGCTCGGCCAGGATCTCCGGCACGTCTTCCAGGACCGGCCAGTTGAACTGCACGTTCTGCCGGGTGCTGATGTGCGCATAGCCTTTGTCGTAGTCGCGGGCGATCTTGGCCATCATCCGCGCTTGGCGCGAGGTCAATTGGCCGTAAGGCACGGCAACCCGCAACATCGGGGCAAAACGTTGGATATAAAGGCCATTCTGCAGGCGCAGGGGACGGAATTCCTCTTCGCTCAGCTCGCCTGCCAGATAGCGTCGGGTCTGATCACGGAACTGCTTGACGCGGTCCTCGATGATCCGCTGATCGTACTCGTCGTATACGTACATATAGGTCCAGTTCTCAGGCTACAGGTGGCGCCAAAGCGCACTTGGCAAATACTGCGGTGAACGGCTTCGGTACGTTGCTTCGACTGGCGTCGACCGGGGCTTGTCGCCGGTTTCACCTCGTCCTGCCTTCGTTCACGCTCAACCCCACCCATGTAAGCAAATCTGCGCGCACGGCCGCGCACTCCGATCGGAGCCGCCGAACGATACCAGTTTGCGGTTATGCGCAAAAGTGATGTTTGAGTATATGCAAAGAACCAAAACGACTAACGGTAGGGGTATATGAGTATCCACATTTGAGGTGGGGACAATCCTGGTCTTAACTGTGGTCGTGTCTTTGAGCAGTCACCGACAAAATCTACTAGAGGCGATGCTATGAGCCATCCAACCAAAGTAAGGAAAAGTGACAGTAGCGTTGATGCATGGGCGATTCTTTTTCTGATCATACTGGTCGTGGGTACGGCCGTGTTTTGGGTCAGCCACCAGTAGTCGAACGTAAAAGAAGAGCCCGAATTGTCGGACAATCAGGACGATTTGCCGCCGTTGGCTAGCACTTTGCCAGTTATACTGCCTGGGATAATCCAGGGGCTCTTTTCACAATGTTCAAGGTTCTGTGCAAGTGGGTGATATGGCTGAGTTTGCCGTTCTGGACGGTGGCTCAAGCAACGTCGGTGGTGTTTCTCAACCCCGGTAATTCGACAGAAATCTTCTGGGTCAGTTATTCGCAGTTCATGCAGGCCGCCGCCCGGGATCTGGGTATGGATCTGCAAATTCTCTATGGCGAACGCAATCCCCAGAACTCTCTCGATCAGGCTCGGGAGCTGTTTCAGCGAGCGCAAAAGCCCGATTATCTGATGTTGGTCAACGAACAGTATGTCGCTCCGCAGATCCTGCGCATGTCTCAGGGTACCGGGGTCAAGCTGTTTATCGTCAACAGCCCGCTGACCGAGGATCAGCGGGCGTTGATCAGCCAAAGCCGCAGCAGTTACTCCGATTGGATCGGCAGCATGATGGGCAACGATGAAGAGGCCGGTTATCGGATGCTCAAGGAGTTGTTGCGCAAGCATGGCCCTGTGCCTCAAGGGCAAACAATCGATTTGCTGGCCTTTTCCGGGGTGAAAGTCACGCCGGCGGCGCAGTTGCGCGAGCAGGGACTGCACCGGGCCCTGACTGAGAATCCGCAGGTGCGCCTGCGGCAACTGGTGTATGGCGAATGGAACAGGCAGCGGGCGCACGAGCAGGCGCAACAGTTGCTGCAGCGCTACCCGCTGACGCAACTGATCTGGTCGGCTAACGACGAAATGGCTCTGGGGGCCATGCAGGCTGCTCGGGAGTTGGGCCGAAAGCCGGGTGTCGACCTGCTGTTCAGTGGGGTCAACAGTTCGCCCGAAGCCTTACAGGCATTGATCGACGGGCAGTTGTCGGTGCTGATGGCCGGACATTTCACTATCGGCGGTTGGGCCCTGGTTGCCCTGCATGATGATGCACTGGGGCTCGATGCCAGGCGCCTGGGTGGGCCGGACTGGCAATTGTCGCTGTTCCAGTCACTGACCCGAGCCCAGGCCCAGCAACTGCTGCGGATGGGCGATCAGATGGGGGCCCGGTTCGATTTTCGCGGGCTGTCCGCCCAAGGCAAGCCGGACAGCTACCGCTATCCCTTCAGTTTGCAACTGCTGCTGCACTGACGCCGCTCAGACCCCCGCCAGGTGCATGGCCAGGTTGGCGATACCCAGCAGCACCAGTACGAACAGGGTGGTAAAGAGAATGCCCAGCACGATGAAGTGACTGGGTTTGCCGTGACTGAAGTCCCGGGCGCGATTTTTCCCGCTTTGTACGCCGAAGGCGGCCGCCAGCACGCTTTGCAGCATCTGCAGGAAGGTTGGGGGCTGATTGTCGCTGCTTGGATCGTCCATAAATCCCTCGACACGGTTGGGTGTCAACAGAGCATAGACAATGCCGCCTGTGATGGGGGCTGCACTTACCTAGGAGCCGGATCGCCGGCGAAGAGGCCCGAGAGTCTTGCATCGCACGCTCGAGCGCCCTCGCCGGCAAGCCGGCTCCTACCGCGTCCGGATCAGTTGTCGTAGCCCAAATTCGGCGCTAGCCAGCGTTCGCTTACGGTCAGGTCCTGGCCCTTGCGCTCGGTGTAGCTCTGCACCTGGTCCTTGTCGACCTTGCCCACGGCGAAGTACTGCGCCTGAGGGTGGGCGAAGTACCAGCCGCTGACCGCCGCCGCCGGGAACATGGCGAAGTGTTCGGTGAGGAATACGCCGCTGCGGCCGGCGCGGCCTTCGCTGGCCTCGGGGTCGAGCAGGGCGAACAGGGTGCTCTTCTCGGTGTGATCCGGGCAGGCCGGATAACCCGGGGCAGGGCGGATGCCGCTGTACTGCTCCTTGATCAGCGCCTCATTGTCCAGCTGCTCATCCTTGGCATAGCCCCAGTAGTCTTTACGCACCTGCTGGTGCAACCATTCGGCGCAGGCTTCGGCCAGACGGTCGGCCAGGGCCTTGACCATGATCGAGTTGTAGTCGTCGCCGGCATCCTGGTAGGCCTTGGCCACTTCCTCGGCGCCGATCCCGGCGGTGGTGATGAAGCCGCCGACATAGTCAGTGATGCCGCTGTCCTTGGGTGCCACGAAGTCCGCCAGGGAGAAGTTCGGCTTGCCGTCGGTCTTGATGATCTGCTGGCGCAGGTGATGCAGGCGCGCCAGAGGCTGGCCATCATCGCCGTAGACTTCCAGATCGTCGTCCTGCACCTGATTGGCCGGCCAGAAACCGAATACCGCACGGGCGCTGATCAGCTTCTCGTTGATCAGCTTGTCGAGCATCTCCCGGGCGTCTTTGTACAGCGCGGTGGCGGCTTCACCGACCACCTCGTCTTCAAGGATGCGCGGGTATTTGCCGGCCAGGTCCCAGGAGATGAAGAACGGCGTCCAGTCGATGTACTCGGCCAGCACCTTGAGGTCGATGTTGTCCAGCACTCGGGCGCCGGTGAAGCTCGGTTTGACTGGCTGGTAGCCGGCCCAGTCGAACTGCGGCTTCTTGGCGATGGCTGCGGCGTAGCTCAGGCGCTCGGTGCGGGCGCTGCGGTTGGCGGTGCGCTCGCGGACTTCGACGTATTCCTCGCGGGTCTTCTGCACGAAACCGGCCTTGAGTTCCTTGGACAGCAACTGCGTGGCCACGCCCACGGCGCGGGAGGCGTCGGTGACGTAGACCACTGCGTCATTGCTGTACTTGGGCTCGATCTTCACCGCAGTGTGGGCCTTGGAGGTGGTGGCGCCACCGATCATCAGCGGCAGGTGGAAATCCTGGCGCTGCATCTCGCGGGCGACGTGGACCATCTCGTCCAGGGACGGGGTGATCAGCCCGGACAGGCCGATGATGTCGCACTTCTGCTCCTTGGCCACCTGGAGGATCTTCTCCGCCGGCACCATCACCCCGAGGTCGACGATGTCGTAGCCGTTACAGCCCAGAACCACGCCGACGATGTTCTTGCCGATGTCGTGCACGTCGCCCTTGACCGTGGCCATGAGGATCTTGCCCTTGGCCTCCGGCTTGTCGCCTTTCTCCAGTTCGATGAACGGGATCAGGTGCGCTACCGCCTGCTTCATCACCCGGGCGGATTTCACCACCTGGGGCAGGAACATCTTGCCGGCGCCGAACAGGTCGCCGACCACGTTCATGCCGGACATCAGCGGGCCTTCAATCACTTCGATCGGGCGGCTGAAGCTCAGGCGCGACTCTTCGGTGTCTTCGACGATATGGCTGGTGATGCCTTTGACCAGGGCGTGCTCCAGGCGTTTGTTGACCTCCCAGCTGCGCCATTCCTCGGTTTCGGCTTCCTTGACGCTGCCATCGCCCTTGAACTGGTCGGCGATGGCCAGCAGGGCATCGGTGCCATTGGGCGTGCGGTTGAGTACCACGTCTTCCACGGCATCACGCAACTGCTGCGGGATCTGATCGTAGATCTCCAGCTGGCCGGCGTTGACGATACCCATGGTCAGGCCGTTGCGGATCGCGTACAGCAGGAACACCGAGTGGATCGCCTCGCGCACCGGGTTGTTGCCGCGGAACGAGAACGACACGTTGGACACGCCCCCGGAGCTCAGGGCGTAGGGCAGCTCGTCGCGGATGTAGGCGCAGGCGTTGATGAAGTCCACCGCGTAGTTGTTGTGTTCCTCGATGCCGGTGGCCACGGCGAAGATGTTCGGGTCGAAAATGATGTCTTCCGGCGGGAAGCCCACTTCATTGACCAGGATGTCGTAGGAGCGCTTGCAGATTTCCTTCTTGCGCGCTTCGGTGTCGGCCTGGCCGACCTCGTCGAAGGCCATCACCACCACGGCAGCGCCGTAGCGTTTGCACAGCTTGGCGTGGTGAATGAACTGCTCCACGCCTTCCTTCATGCTGATGGAGTTGACGATGCCTTTGCCCTGGATGCACTTGAGGCCGGCTTCGATCACTTCCCACTTGGAGGAGTCGATCATGATCGGTACGCGGGAGATGTCCGGCTCGCCGGCGATCAGATTGAGGAAGGTGACCATGGCCTTCTTCGAATCCAGCATCCCTTCGTCCATGTTGATGTCGATCACCTGGGCGCCGGCTTCCACCTGCTGCAGGGCGACTTCCAGGGCTTCGGTGTAGTTGTCCTCGCGGATCAGTCGGGCGAACTTGGCCGAACCGGTGATGTTGGTGCGTTCACCGACGTTCACGAACAGCGAGTTGCGATCGATGGTGAAGGGCTCCAGGCCCGACAGGCGGCAGGCCTTGGGGATATCCGGAATCTGCCGTGGCGCATAACCGGCAACGGCTTTGGCGATGGCGCCGATGTGCCCTGGGGTGGTGCCGCAGCAGCCGCCGACGATGTTGAGGAAACCGCTCTGGGCGAACTCCTCGATGATCTTCGCGGTTTGTTCCGGCAGTTCGTCGTACTCGCCGAATTCGTTGGGCAGGCCGGCGTTGGGGTGCGCCGAAACGTGGGTACTGGCCTTGTTCGACAACTCTTCCAGGTACGGACGCAGTTCGCTGGCGCCCAGGGCGCAGTTCAGGCCCACCGAGATCGGCTTGGCGTGGGCCACGGAGTTCCAGAAGGCTTCGGTGGTCTGGCCCGACAGGGTGCGGCCGGAGGCATCGGTGATGGTCCCGGAAATCATGATCGGCAGCTCGAGGCCCAGTTCCTCGAACACGCCCTGTACGGCGAAGATCGCCGCCTTGGCGTTCAAGGTGTCGAAGATGGTCTCGATCAGGATCAGGTCGACGCCGCCTTCGATCAGGCCCTTGGTGGCCTCGGTGTAGTTCTCCACCAGTTCATCGAAGGTGACGTTGCGGTAGCCGGGGTTGTTGACGTCGGGCGACAGCGAGCAGGTACGGCTGGTCGGGCCCAGGACGCCGGCGACGAAACGTGGCTTGTCCGGGGTCTCCTGGGTCTTGGCGTCGGCGATCTTGCGCGCCAGGCGTGCGCCTTCTACGTTTAATTCGTAGGCCAGTTCTTCCATGCCGTAGTCGGCCATGGAAATGCGCGTGGCGTTGAAGGTGTTGGTTTCCAGGATGTCAGCGCCGGCATCCAGATAGGCTTTTTCGATGCCGCCGATCACGTCCGGACGGGTGATCACCAACAGGTCGTTGTTGCCCTTGACGTCGCTGGGCCAGTCGGCGAAACGCTTGCCACGGTAGTCCTGTTCTTCGAGCTTGTAGCTCTGGATCATGGTGCCCATGCCGCCATCGAGAATCAGAATGCGCTCTTTGAGGGCTTGCTGGAGAGCGTGGAGGCGAGCACTGCGATCAGACATGAGAACTACCTGGTAGGGCCATTACGAAGGGCGTGGATCATAGCAAACCTGCATGGATTTGCGGCATGTACGGGTTTTTCATGAATATCGCTCATGTTGGTCGGTGGGCGACCCCGGTAGAATCGCGGCGTTTTTTATTTTCGGGATCAGGGACATGCCGTATCGTTTTGTCGTTGCCAGCGCTTTGCTGCTTCTCAGTTCATTGTGTATGGCCCAAGGTCCGGCTATTTCCTACACCCGCGACATCCAGCCGATCTTCACCGAGAAGTGCGTGGCCTGTCATGCCTGCTACGACTCCGCCTGTCAGCTCAACCTGGGCAGTGGTGAGGGGGCCGGTCGCGGTGCCTCGAAAATTCCGGTGTATGACGGCGAGCGCAGCAAGGCCCAGGCCCCGACCCGCCTGTTCTACGACGCCAGTGGCAAGGCGGCCTGGCAGCGCCAGGGCTTCTATTCGGTGCTCGATGCCCAGGGCAGCCAGGCCGCGCTGATGGCGCGGATGCTGGAACTGGGGCATCGCACGCCATTGCAGCCCAATGCCAAGTTGCCCAGTGAAATCGCCCTGGGCCTGAACCGGGAGAACATGTGCCCGCAGCCGGCGGAGTTCGACGCCTATGCCGGCGCGCATCCGAAAGAGGGCATGCCGCTGGCGGTCACCGGTCTTACCGATCAGCAATACCAGACCCTGCAACGCTGGCTGGCCTCCGGCGCACCCATCGACGAGCAGGGTCTGGCCCCCAGTGCCCGGGAAAGCCTGCAAGTGGCTCAGTGGGAGAACCTGCTCAACGCCCCTGGCGCTCGGGAAAGCCTGGTGGCGCGCTGGCTCTACGAACACTGGTTCCTGGCCCATGTCTATTTCGAAGGCGGCGAGCCGGGGCACTTCTTCCAGTGGGTGCGCTCGCGTACCCCCAGCGGCCAGCCCATTGACCTGATCAACACCCGTCGCCCCAACGACGACCCGGGCACCCAGGTGTATTACCGCCTGTGGCCGGTGCAAGGGGTGATCGTGCACAAGACCCACATCACCTACCCGCTGAGCGCGGCGAAGATGGCCCGGGTCAAGACCCTGTTCTACAGCGGCGACTGGCAGGTCACTGCCTTGCCGGGCTACGGACCCGGGCGCCGAGCCAATCCGTTCGAGACCTTTGAGGCGATTCCGGCCAAGGCCCGCTACCAGTTCATGCTCGATAACGCCGAATACTTCGTGCGCACCTTCATTCGTGGCCCGGTGTGCCGCGGGCAGATCGCCACCGATGTGATCCGCGACAACTTCTGGGCGCTGTTCCAGGCCCCGGAACATGACCTGTACATCACCGATCCTACCTATCGCGGCCAGGTCACGCCGCTGCTGGCCATGCCCGGGCAGAACGACGATGTCGGCAGCGTGCTCAGCTTGTGGCTGTCCTATCGCGACAAGCGCAACGAGTACGAAGCCCTGCGCCGCGACTTCTATGCAGACTCTCCGGCACCCAGTTGGTCAACCCTGTGGGCCGGCAACGACAACGCGCTGCTGAGCATCTTCCGTCACTTCGACAGTGCTTCGGTGACCAAGGGCCTGATCGGCGAGGTGCCGCAGACGATGTGGCTGTTCGACTACCCGCTGCTGGAGCGCACCTATTATCAGCTGGCAGTGAATTTCGACGTGTTCGGCAACGTTTCCCACCAGGCCCAGACCCGGCTGTACTTCGACCTGATCCGCAACGGCGCCGAGCAGAACTTCCTGCGCCTGATGCCCGCCGGTACCCGCGAGGATTTCCTCGACGATTGGTACCAGAACAGCGGCAAGTTCAAGATGTGGCTGGATTACGAGTCCATCGACGATGACAAGCGCAGCGCGCTGAAACTGGACCCCAAGGACCCGAAGAAAGACTTCGCCCATCAGTTGCTGGCGCGCTATGGCGAGCTCAATGCCAAGCCCGACCCGATCAATCGCTGTGACAGTGCCTATTGCTCGCGGCCCAATATCGACCCGGCGCTGCAGGATGCCGAGCAGGCCCTGAGCAGCCTGGCGTCGCGCCCGGCGGCGGGGCTCAAGGTCATCGAACAGTTGCCGGAAGCCACCCTGCTGCGGGTCCAGGCCCCGAGCGGCAAGCGCGAGTTCTACAGCATGCTGCGCAATCGCGCCCACAGTAACGTGGCTTTCATGCTGGGCGAGTCGCTACGCTACCAGCCGGGCCTGGACACCCTGACCATTTTCCCGGGCATTCTCAGCAGTTATCCGAACTTCATGTTCAACGTTCCCACCGAGCAGGTGCCGGCGTTTGTCCAGGCCATGCAAGAGGCCCGAGACGCTGCCGGCTTCGAGAAGATCGTCGATCGCTGGGGGATTCGCCGCAGTCATCCGCAGTTCTGGCAGTACTTCCACGACCAGACCCGCTATCTACAGGAAGTCGACCCGGTCGAGGCCGGCGTCATGGACATGAACCGTTACGAAAACCTCTGATACAGGGCCGCTATCTGTCCTCGGGCCGCCTACTGACGGGGCCCGGGGATGCCCTATACCAAGGTCTATCCCGACAAAAATACTAGGACTTTGTCAGCGGCGTCGATTGGCGTAAACTGCGCCCACGTCTGCGAGGAACCACCATGAGCGCCATAACCATTACCGACGCCGCCCACGATTATCTGGCTGATCTGCTATCCAAGCAGAACACCCCGGGGATTGGCATCCGCATCTTCATTACCCAGCCAGGGACTCAGTACGCCGAGACCTGCATCGCCTATTGCAAGCCGGGCGAAGAGAAACCCGAAGACAAGGCCCTTGGCCTGAAGAGCTTCACCGCCTACATCGACGCCTTCAGCGAAGGTTTCCTCGATGACGCGGTGGTCGACTACGCCACCGACCGCATGGGCGGCCAACTGACCATCAAGGCGCCCAACGCCAAGGTGCCGATGGTCAATGCCGACAGTCCGGTCAACGAGCGCATCAACTACTACCTGCAAACCGAGATCAACCCGGGGCTGGCCAGCCACGGCGGCCAGGTCAGCCTAATCGACGTCGTTGACGACGGCATCGCCGTGCTGCAATTCGGTGGCGGTTGCCAGGGTTGCGGCCAGGCCGACGTGACCTTGAAGGAAGGCATCGAGCGCACCTTGCTCGAGCGCATCCCCGAGCTCAAGGGCGTCCGCGACGTCACCGACCACACGCAGAAAGAAAACGCCTACTACTAAGGCGTTCGCTGCGAACTAAAAAACGGCGCCCCGTGAGCGCCGTTTTTTATGCCCGCAAGTCCCCCCCAAAAAAACTTCCGTAGGAGCCGGCTTGCCGGCGAATGGGCCCCCGAGCCTTGCACCGATACCGAGGACGCCTTCGCTGGCAAGCCAGCTCCTACAAAGGGGGAGAGGTGTCAGGGGCGATAGAGGTGCGCGTGTCCGGCGCGATACAGGGACGACTCGCTGAAAACATCCGTGGCCAGCACCCGGCCCACCAGGATCAGCGCCGTGCGCCGGAAACCCTTGGCCGCGACCTGCTCGGCAATGTCGGCCAGGGTCCCCAGGACCCAGTCCTGGTCCGGCCAGGTGGCACGATGCACCACCGCAATCGGGCAGTCGGCGCCGTAGTGCGGCAGCAGCTCGGCGACGATTTTCTCCAGGTGATTGACCCCCAGGTGAATCGCCATGGTGGCGCCGTGGGCCGCCAGGCTGGCGAATTCCTCACCGGCAGGCATGGCGGTCTTGTCCGCATAGCGGGTGAGAATCACGCTCTGGGACACATCCGGCAAGGTCAGCTCGGCCCCCAGCAGCGCGGCGCAGGCCGCTGTGGCGGTGACTCCGGGGACGATTTCGAAGGCAATGCCCAACTCCCGCAGGCAGCGGATCTGTTCACCGATGGCGCCATACAGGCTCGGGTCGCCGGAATGTACCCGGGCCACATCCTGTCCTTGGGCATGGGCTTCCCGGATGGCCTCGATGATCTGTTCAAGGTGCAGTTCGGCGCTGTTGATCACCCGCTCAGCACGGTGGCCTTCCAGTACTGCCTGAGGCACCAGGGAGCCGGCGTAGATGATCACCGGGCAGCGATGGATCAGGCGCTGGCCCTTGACCGTGATCAGTTCCGGGTCGCCGGGACCGGCACCGATGAAATAGACAGTCATGGCTGTCTCCTGTGAGAAAGGGGCTGGAGCCGTGCTTCAAATGAAGATTGCTCATGATCAAGGCGGGGGATTATCGAGGATTTTACCGGCAAGCGGCCATTGCCAGGGTGGCCTGGGCGTATTTCTGACGAGGGATCAGCAGTTGGGCCGGGCCGGGATGCAGCTGTTCGGCCATGGCCAGGGCAGCACTTTCGGCAACGCCGTAGCAGCCGGTGCGTTCAAAGGCGATCTGTGAACGGTGGCTGAGGCGCAGGGCATAAGGTGCCAGTTGCATGCTGCTGAAACAGGTCAGTGGCAGTGCCAGTTGCTCGGCCAACTCCAGCAGACCGGGCTCGGCCTGTTTCAGGTCGATGCTCGCCAGGGCGAAAACCTGCTGCGTATCGATGCGATGGGCTTCCAGCACCTGATCCAGCAGCGCGCGCAGCGTGGTCACCGGGCAGCCTTTCTGGCAGCCCAGGCCGACCACCAGGGTCGACGCTGCGCGCACTTCGATCATGCCGAGTACTGATCCGTGTTCCTGCGCCGGAACAACCAGGCGCTGATCAGCCCGAGGGCCAGCCAGAAGGCGGCATTGGTCAACTGCGAGGCGATTTTGAATTGTGCCTCCAGCTCTTCCGGGGCCAGCATCGAATGCACTTCCGGTTGTGGCGCGCCGATCACGTGAGGCACGGCGATGATGGCCGCGCCCAGCAGTTTCAGCAGCCAGTTGCCGGCGAACACGATCAGGGCAAGGCCCACGGCGGTGGAAGCGGCAGCGCCGACCCACCACACCTGGCGCTGTACCAGGTCGGCGGCGGCGGTGCCCGGCAACTCCGGTGGCAAGCCCAGGGTCGGCGCCAGGCAGAAGGTCGCATAACCCGCCAGGCCCCAGAGCAGGCCCTGGGAGGTGCGGCTGGGCGCCCGCAGGGTGTAGAGCCCGGCCAGCATCAGGGCGAAGCCGACGGCCACCACCAGATTGCCGCCCGTGGTGGACAGCACTCGCTGCCAGCCATCTTCCGGTTCCCAGGCTTCGGCGTCGTGGCTGTGGCCGGCCATGGCGCCTTCGGCGTGTTCATGGACTTCTGCGGCCGGGGCCTTTTCATAGGTTTCCGCCTGCAGAATCAGCGGGGCCACCCAGAAGCTTTGCAGCAGGGTCAGCAGCAAGGCCGCCAGCAACCCGGTGAACCCTGCGGTTTGCGCAATACGCTTGATCATGTCGGCAGGTCTCAGTGGCAAGGGAAAGCAGCGCTGTGACGGGTGTCGTGGGCGGCGTTGTGCACCGCTTCGATATGGGAGAAGCCGGCGAAGTACACCAGGCAGGCGCCCAGCAGCGAAGCGCCGATGGCGGCCACCAGGCGCTGGCTCAGGGTGGAGGTGCTGCTGGTGGAATGGCTGGTGCTGCTGATGATCGACATGGCGCTTCCCTCTGGAGTGTCAGCGGGGAGAGTGGCGCAGGAAAACCCCGCGTGACCGGCACGCAGGGTTTGCAACAGCGCCCGCCCACCGCGGGTTTGTTATGTGTGTGTTGCGGGCCGGTCTCCGGGCTGGCGAGGGGCAGGGGCCGAGTCATGTCGGACCGTGCCGGCAAGTGTCGCCTTCCCATGCCTTGGCACAGTGGATCTGACACTTCGCTCGCTTACCGTTGCGGGGGCAGCACCGGACTGGTCACGGCTTTTGTAGTAAAGCACGTGATTCACCGGTTTCCCGTTTCACCCTGTGAAGGGCACCCGTAACAAGGCGCGTAGGAAATCATGGCCGGGGTAACGTCGTCAATTGCGGACGCCGGCGCATTGCCGATTGACCGTCCCCCGCGCTCTGCGTAGCCTTGCGCCTTCGAGGTTCTTCGGCCAGCGGTCGAAGCTAAGAAGGGAACGCGGTCGATGCCGCGGCTGCCCCCGCAACTGTGAAGGGTTTCATTTCTGCAAGGCCACTGCATTCGCGTCCGGAACGCCTGCGGGAAGGCGCAGAAACCGCCAGTCCAATGACTGGCAAGCCCTCAGCCAGGAGACCTGCCTCGATCCCAGATTCTCACTACAACCGGGCGGGGTGATCCGGTGGCGAAATCTCCGCGCGCCCCTGCGCTGCGGCTCTCGTCCCGTTTGCCCGCCACCTTTGCCAAGGGGCATCCGATGAAAACACTGGCCAAACTTCCCGTCACCATCGTCACCGGCTTCCTTGGCTCGGGTAAGACCACCTTGCTGCGGCACATGCTGGATAACGCCCAGGGCCGGCGCATCGCGGTCATCGTCAACGAGTTCGGCGAGCTGGGCATCGATGGCGAGATCCTCAAGCAATGCTCCATCGGCTGCACCGAGGAAGAGGCCAGTGGCCGGGTCTATGAACTGGCCAACGGCTGCCTGTGCTGCACCGTGCAGGAAGAGTTCTTCCCGGTGATGCGCGAACTGGTGGCGCGCCGCGGCGATCTGGATCACATCCTCATCGAAACCTCCGGCCTGGCCTTGCCCAAGCCCCTGGTCCAGGCCTTCCAGTGGCCGGAAATCCGCAGCGCCTGCACCGTCGATGCAGTGATCACCGTGGTCGACAGCCCTGCCGTGGCCGCTGGCACCTTCGCCGCGTTTCCCGATCAGGTGGACGCCCAGCGCAAGCTCGACCCCAACCTGGACCACGAATCGCCCCTGCATGAGCTGTTCGCCGACCAGCTGTCCAGCGCCGATCTGGTGATCCTCAACAAGACCGACCTGATCAACCCCGAAGACCTGGCCAAGGTGCGCCTGGAAGTGGCCGAAGAGCTGCCGCCAGCAGTCAAAGTCATCGAAGCCAGCAGCGGCCGCCTGCCGCTGGACGTGCTGCTGGGCCTGGGCGCCGGCTCCGAGGAGCACATCGACGGCCGCCACAGCCACCACGATCACCACCACGACGGTGACGACGACCACGACGATCACGATCACGACGCCTTCGATTCCATCTCCATCGAACTGCCCCAGGCCGACGAAAGCCTGCTGCTGGACGCCCTGACCCAACTGGTGGTCAAGCACGGCATCCTGCGGGTCAAGGGTTTTGCCGCGATCCCCAACAAGCCGATGCGTCTGCTGATCCAGGGCGTGGGCACGCGCTTCGACAAGCACTTCGACCGCAAGTGGGGTGCTGACGAAGCCCGCACCACGCGCCTGGTGCTGATCGGCCAGGAACTGGACGCCGCTCAGCTCGAAGCGCAACTGCGCGCCGCCCTCAGCGTGTAACCCATGCACCTGCTCAGGACCCAGCCCGGCGGTTTCGTGTCGGATGACAACATTGCCGACCTTGGACAGACCCCCGCCGAGCTGGTGATCCTGTGCAGCGGCGACTCCAGCCTGGCGCTGCTGGCGGACGCTGCCGAGCAATTGCCCGAGGACTACCCCAGCTTTCGCCTGGCCAACCCGATGCAGGTGCAGAACCATGCGTCGGTGGACCTGTATGTGGACGAAGTGCTGCGCCACGCCAAGGTGATCCTGATTTCCCTGCACGGCGGCATTGGTTACTGGCGTTACGGCGTCGAACGGCTGGTGGAACTGTCCCGACGCGGAGTGCAGTTGATCCTGGTGCCGGGGGACGATCGCCCGGACCCGGAGCTCAGCGACCTGAGCACGGTGCCGGCCACCGAGCGTGATCGCCTGTGGCAATACTTGCGTCAGGGCGGCCGCGATAACGCCTTGAACTTCTATCGTTGCCTGGCCAGCGGTCTGCTGGGGCGCGACTACCCCTGGAGCGAACCGCAGACCCTGCCACGCACGGCGATCTATCACCCACACAAAAGCCAGGCCACCCTCAGCGACTGGCAGGCCGATTGGCAGCCCGATCAAGCAGTGGCGGCGCTGCTGTTCTACCGTTCCCACCTGCAGGCGGCCAACACCGGTTTTATCGATCTGTTCTGCCAGCGCCTGCAGGCGGCGGGGCTCAACCCCTTGCCGATGGCCGTGGCCAGCCTCAAGGAAGTCGGTTGCCTGAGCCAGGTGGAAGACTGGCTGGATGCAACCGCGGCCGGGGTGATCCTCAATACCACCGGCTTTGCCCAATCCAGCCCCGAAGCCCCGCACCTGCGGCCGTTCCGGCGCAATATTCCGGTGATCCAGGCCATTTGCGCCCAGGACAACGAACCCGGCTGGCGTGACAGCGAGCAGGGCCTGGGGCCGCGGGACCTGGCCATGCACATTGCCTTGCCGGAACTGGACGGGCGCATCATCAGCCGGCCCATCAGTTTCAAGGACCTGGCCTGGCGCAGCGAGCGCAGCCAGTCGGATGTGGTCTGCTATCGCGGCCAGCCCGAGCGCATGGATTTTGTCGCCGAACTGGCTCGACGCTGGGTCGAGCTGGGACGCCTGGACAATGGCCAGAAGCGCATTGCCCTGGTGCTGGCCAACTACCCGACCCGGGATGGTCGTATTGGCAACGGCGTCGGCTTGGACACCCCGGCCGCCGCGCTGAACATCCTCAAGGCCCTGCACGCCGAAGGCTACCCGCTGCCGGCCGAGTTGCCCGCCAGCGGCAGCGAGCTGATCCGGCAACTGCTGGGCGGGGTCAGCAACGACCTGGACAGCCTCGACCAACGCCCGTGTCAGCAAAGTCTGGCCCTGGACAATTACGCGGTGATGTTCCAGGCCTTGCCGGAAGCCAATCGTCAGGCCGTGCTAGCGCGCTGGGGTGCACCGCAGCAAGACCCGATGTTCCGCGACGGGCGGATGATGATCGCTGGCCTGCGCTTTGGCCTGACCTTCGTCGGCATCCAGCCGGCCCGGGGTTATCAGGTGGACCCCAGCGCGGTCTATCACGACCCGGATCTGGTGCCGCCCCATGGCTACCTGGCGTTCTACTTCTGGCTGCGCCAGACCTACGGCGCCCATGCGCTGATCCATGTCGGCAAGCACGGCAACCTGGAATGGCTGCCGGGCAAGGGCGTCGGCCTCTCGGAGAGTTGCTGGCCGGATGCGCTGCTGGGCCCGCTGCCGAACATCTACCCGTTTATCGTCAACGATCCGGGGGAGGGCGCCCAGGCCAAGCGCCGCACCCAGGCGGTGATCATCGACCACCTGATGCCGCCCCTGACCCGTGCCGAAACCTACGGCCCGCTGCGTAATCTGGAGCTGCTGGCGGACGAGTACTACGAAGCCCAACTGCTGGATCCACGTCGTGCCCGGGAGCTGCAGCGGGACATCCTGCAACTGGTGCGCGAGACCCACATCGACCGCGAGTTGCAACTGGGCGAGCAGCTCGACAGCGACGCCGATGCGGCGATCTGGCTGCCGCGCCTGGACACTTACCTGTGCGACCTCAAGGAATCGCAGATCCGCGATGGCCTGCATGTGTTCGGCGAATCCCCTGACGGCCGACTGCGCATCGACACCCTGCTGGCCTTGCTGCGCATTCCCCGGGGCGATGGCAAGGGTGCCCACGCCAGCTTGCTGCGAGCTTTGGCCAAGGCCTTCGGCCTGGGCTTCGATCCCCTGGACTGCGCCCTGGCCGAGCCCTGGACCGGGCGCCGTCCGCAGCCGTTGCAACGGCTCAGCGAGGCCTTGTGGCGCACGGCGGGTGACGTGCGCGAACGCCTGGAGCTGTATGCCGCAGCCTTGATCGAAGCCGCGCTCCAGGGCCCGGTGGCGCAGTTGGACGAGGCGGGCTGGGAGCCGGTGCAGGTGATCATCGAGGCGTTGCGCGAGGTGGTCGCCCCGCGCCTGGACGCTTGCGGCCCCGCAGAAATGCGCGGCCTGCTGGACGCCTTGAGCGGCCGCTTCGTTCCCGCCGGCCCCAGCGGTGCGCCGAGCCGTGGCCGTCTGGACGTGCTGCCCACCGGGCGCAATTTCTATTCGGTGGACGTGCGCAACCTGCCCACCACCACCGCCTGGCGCATCGGTTTCCAGTCAGCCAGCCTGATCCTCGAACGCCACCTGCAGGACCACGGCGACCACCTGTTGCAGTTGGGCCTGTCGGTCTGGGGCACCGCCACCATGCGCACCGGCGGCGACGACATTGCCCAGGCCATGGCCCTGATGGGGGTGCGTCCAGTGTGGGCCACCGGCAGCCAGCGGGTCGACGATTTCGAGATCCTGCCCCTGAGCCTGCTGGACCGGCCCCGAGTTGACGTAACCCTGCGGGTGTCCGGGTTCTTCCGTGACGCCTTCGCCAACCTGATCCGCCTGTTCGACGCGGCGGTGCAAGCGGTGGCGGCCCTCGACGAACCCGATGACATGAAT
Source organism: Pseudomonas sp. E1BtOHC1 (assembly GCF_058744285.1). Classification (NCBI taxonomy): domain Bacteria; kingdom Pseudomonadati; phylum Pseudomonadota; class Gammaproteobacteria; order Pseudomonadales; family Pseudomonadaceae; genus Pseudomonas; species Pseudomonas sp. E1BtOHC1. Next base: position 5,069,973 of record NZ_CP196023.1, on the reverse strand, counting down.
CCGCTGGCGGCCAGAGTCCGCGCTGAACGCGCAGCCTTGATTGCCTCCGGTCTGGATCAGGACACCGCCGCGCGTCAGGCCGGCTGGCGGATCTTCGGCGCCAAGCCCGGGGCCTATGGCGCCGGGGTCCAGGGGGCCATCGACGGCCGCCTGTGGCAGAGCCGCGAAGACCTGGCCGAGGTCTACTTGAACTGGGGCGGCTACGCCTATGGCGGCAGCGACGAAGGCACTGCCGCCCGTGAGCAGTTCGCCTCCCGCCTGAGCCAAGTACAGGCGGTGCTGCAGAATCAGGACAACCGCGAGCACGACCTACTGGATTCCAACGACTACTACCAGTTCCAGGGCGGCATGCTGGCGGCGGTGGAAAGCCTCAGCGGCGCCAAGGCCGCCAGCTACCACGGCGACCACAGCCAGCCGGACCTGCCGAAGATCCGCACGCTCAAGGAAGAACTGAACCGGGTGATCCGCTCGCGGGCGGCCAATCCGAAGTGGATCGAAGGGGTCAAGCGCCATGGTTACAAGGGCGCCTTCGAAATGGCCGCGACCCTGGACAACCTGTTCGCCTTCGACGCCACCACCGAGCTGATCGACGATCACCAATACGCTTTGCTGGCGGACGCCTACCTGCTGGATGACTCGACCCGCGAGTTCGTTCGCCAGCATAATCCCCACGCCCTGCGCGACATGACCGAGCGCCTGCTGGAGGCTCAGCAGCGTGGCTTGTGGCAAGAGCCCGGCGATTATCGTGAAGCCCTGGAAAACCTGCTGCTGGATATAGAAGAAGATTCCTGATTCGGCGTAGATCGCGAGCAAGCTCGCTCCTACAACGGCAATGCCCTACCTGTAGGAGCGAGCTTGCTCGCGAAGGCGTCCTCCCAGACACCCCTGACCCGACCCAAGCGAGACCCCGACATGAGCGACACCCCCCATTTTCCGCTGTCCGCTGTGGTCGGCGCCGACGCCCTGAAACTGGCCCTGTGCCTGACCGCCATCGACCCGAAGATCGGCGGTGTGCTGATCGAAGGCCCCCGGGGCATGGCCAAGTCGACCCTGGCCCGGGGCCTGGCCGACCTCTTGGCCAGCGGGCAGTTCGTCACCTTGCCCTTGGGCGCCACCGAAGAGCGCCTAGTGGGCACCCTGGACCTGGATGCCGCCCTGGGTGAAGGCCGGGCGCAGTTCTCCCCGGGGGTTCTGGCCAAGGCGGACGGCGGCGTGCTCTATGTCGATGAAGTCAACCTGCTGCCCGATCACCTGGTGGACCTGCTGCTGGACGTGGCCGCCAGCGGCACCAACCTGATCGAGCGCGACGGCATTTCCCATCGCCATTCGGCGAAATTCGTGCTGATCGGCACCATGAACCCGGAAGAGGGCGAACTGCGTCCGCAACTGCTGGACCGCTTCGGCCTCAACGTCGCCCTCAGTGGCCAGACTGCGCCGCTGGAGCGCGGGCAGATCATCCGGCGGCGCCTGGATTTCGACAGCGATCCCCAGGGCTTCTGCGGCCAATGGGCCGAGGCACAAACAGCGTTGCGCGAGCGTTGCCAGCAGGCCCGAGCCCTGCTGCCAGCCATCGCCCTCGATGACCGGTCCCTGGAGTTGATCACCGAGCGTTGCTTTGCTGCAGGAGTCGACGGCCTGCGTGCCGATCTGGTGTGGTTGCGGGCCGCCCGAGCCCACGCCGCCTGGCGCGGTGCGAGCGCCATCGCCGAGGAGGATATCGACGCGGTGGCCGAGTTCGCCTTGCGCCACCGCCGCCGGGAGATTGCGCCCAACGCGCCTCAATCAGGACAAAGCCCCCAGGCACCGGCATCACACAACGCTCAGCCCAGCGAAGGCCAGGGCCAATGGGGCGAAATGCCGGCCCAGGCCCTGCCGACCGGCGCCCGTCGTGAAGTGCCCAGCTGGCCAAAAAAGCCCTAGGCATTCGTCCCCGCACTGACCGGGGGGCGGATGCCAAGCCCCGGGCGGGGCACCTGGATCAGGGCCGGCAAGGCAAAAGCCGCGAGGCCCGCGCCGGTTCCATCAACTGGCCCGGCACCTTGCTCAAAGGCCGGCCGCGCCTGCGCCAAGACCTGCTGTTTCGCCTGCGCAGCCGCGCGCCCCATGAACTGTGGCTGGTGATCGTCGACGCCTCGGCCTCGACCCGTCGGCACTCGGCCCTCAGCGACGCCAAGGGCCTGCTGGCGCAACTGTTCGACGACGCCTACCGCCGGCGTGCGCGCCTGGCCCTGCTCACTGCCAGCGGCCAAGCGCCCCGTTGGCAGGTCCAGGGCCTGAAAGCCTCCAAGGACCTGCGCCACTGGCTCGACGGTCTCGGAGCTGGCGGTGGCACGCCCTTGCTACAAGCGTTGGCCGAGGCCGCCCAATGGCTGGAACAGCGCCAGCGGCGCCTGCCGGCGGAGCGCCAGCGCGTGCTGCTGATCACCGATGGCCGGCTGAAAACCCTACCCGCCCAGATACCCCTCAACTGCCCGACCTTGATGCTCGACATCGAACGCGGCCCGATCCGCCTGGGCCGCGCCCGGGAACTGGCGCAGCTTCTCAACGCCGACTACCGCCACCTCGACGCCCCCGTGTAGGAGCTGGCTTACCAGCGAAGGCGTCGTCCGGTGCGGTGCAAGGCTTGCGGGCCTCTTCGCCGGCAAGCCGGCTCCTACAGGGGGCGGGGCGGTTCGAGGGATACCCATCTCCCCGTAGGAGCTGGCTTGCCAGCGAAGGCGTCGGTCGGGACGGTGCAAGGCTTGCGGGCCAATTCGCCGGCAAGCCGGCTCCTACAGGTGGCGGGGCGTTTCGAGGGATAAACATCCCCCCGTAGGAGCTGGCTTGCCAGCGAAGGCGTCGGTCGGGACGGTGCAAGGCTTGCGGGCCTCTTCGCCGGCAAGCCGGCTCCTACAGGGGGCGGGGCGGTTCGAGGGATACCCATCTCCCCGTCGGAGCTGGCTTGCCAGCGAAGGCGTCGGTCGGGGCGATGCGTGACTTGCGGGGGCCTAGTGCCTGGGTATCGCGGGAACGGCTACGCTTTGCGCTGTCTTTCACAGGAGTGAATCCATGCGGGTACTGGTGCGTAACGATAAGGACGATTTCCGGGTCAAGGCCTATGCCGGGACCAACGGCGTGTTGCTGGCCATGGATCTGGATGCGTCGCGGCGCAAGGGGCTGCTGGGCTTCGCCATCGAGAAACAGGTCGACAGCAAGCCCTGGCTGTTTCTGTTCAATAGCCTGACCTTCCCCGGCAAGCCCCACACCTTCCCCCAATACAACGCCACCCCCAGCGATCAGGCGCCGCTGCAGAAATTTCGCTGGGCCGACTACGCGGTCCGTCCCGGCACCACCCTCAACTATCGGGTTCACCTGGCCTACGGCAGTCCCGATGCACTGCAACTGGGTGAGGCCCTGGAACTGAGTATCACCGCCGACAACGGCCAGCCCCCGGGGCAACGGGTGATCTTCAACCGTGCCGTGGCCGCCAGCCAGGCCTTCTCGCGCAAGTTTCCCGAACTGGATGGGTTGCTCAGCAGCAACAAGAAACTGCCCATCGAGGCCTGGCCCGACGCACCCCGGCAATGGCTGGAAAACGGTTTGCTGGAGGAGCTTCTGGGGTTTATCCAGCGCGCCACGGATGCCAGCTGGAGCCTGGATATCGCCATCTACGAGTACCAGTTGCAGGCCGTCATTGACGCGGTCAACGCCGCCTTCGACCGTGGCGTGCAGGTGCGGGTGCTGTACCACGCCGGCCCCGGGGACGACGACACCACGCAGAACCAGGCCAGCCTGCAGCACCTGCCCGAGGACAGTAAACGCGGGCGGGTGACCCACGCGATCTTCCACGACAAGTTCATCGTCCTCAGCCGCCTCGACGCCGCCGGCCAGCGTCAGCCCGAAGCGGTGCTCTGCGGCAGCACCAACTTCACCGCCAACGGGGTCTACCGCCAGGCCAATGTGCTGCACAGCCTCGATCACCCGGACATTGCCGGGCGCTATTTGCAGGTATTCGAGCAGATCTGGCAGGCGCCGACGGACGTGGGTGCCACCCGCAAATGGTTGACCCAGAACAATCCCATGCAGCCTGATGCACCGCTGTTCGCCGGTTTTTCCCCGCGCAGCGGTCAGGGCGATCTCAGTGAGTTCGTCGACATCATCAACAGCGCCCGCCGCGACCTGCTGTTCGTCACCGCCTTCGCTTTGCCCGACAGCATTCTCGACGCCTTGCTCGGCCAGCCCCACGACGATGTCCTGCGTTATGGCCTGCAAAACACCGCCAGCCGTATCACCGGCTTCCACGCCGACCGCACCGCCGAATTCGCCGCCACCGCTTTGCTCAACAATGGCCTCGAGGGCTGGCTCAAGGAGGGCCTCAAGGGCCAGAAGGGCAACCTGCTGGTGCACACCAAGGCGCTGGTTACCGACTTCACCAGCGAGGCCCCGGTGATCATCAGCGGCAGCCACAACCTCAGCGTCGGCGCCAGCCAGAGCAATGACGAGAACTTCCTGATCATCCGTGGCGACACCGATCTGGCGGATCGCTACGGCCTGGAACTGCTGCGTTTCTACGAGCATTACCGGTTTCGCTATTTCGCCAGGCAGTTGGCCCTGAAACAGGTCCAGCCCCTGGCGATGGACGACAGCTGGAGCAATGACTACTACCTGGACGGCGACCTGCGCCAGCTGTCGCGCCTGCGTTTTTCCGGGCGCTGAACCGAGCCGCCGAACGGCCTGCCACCGGTCCGCTTTTACGGGGCCGGAACAGGCAAATTGATATCACCTGATCTAGCGTTGCCAGCGGAGCGAGCGCTCCCTCCGCAACGGAGCCTTTTCAGGGAGATAAATCATGGTTTATATACGGCGTGATGTAGGGAAATTGAGCGGCGATTGGGACCCGACCCTGTTGTGGTATGCCAGAGCGGTGGGCGTCCTGCGCCAGCGCCCGATCACCGATCGCACCAGTTGGCGATTCCTCGCGGCAATTCACGGGTTCTCCGAGTCGTGGTGGAGGATGGACGGCTACCTCAAGGCCGGTGAGGCACTGCCCAACGAAGCGGAACAGCTGCTGTACTGGGACCAGTGCCAGCATGGCAACTGGTTCTTCCTGCCCTGGCACCGCGGTTACCTGGCGTCCTTCGAACAGATCGTCCGCGATGTGGTCGTCCAGCTGGGTGGTCCCAAGGATTGGGCGCTGCCTTACTGGAATTACAACGAGGGGCAGCAGTCCCTGCACCTGCCCGCGTGCTTTGCCGCCAAGACCCTGCCCAACAATGAGGGGGCCAACCCGCTGTATGTTGAAAAGCGCTTTGGCCTTTCGGGCGACGGCAACGTGGTGCTCGATGGCAGCCTGATCGGTCTCGGCTGCCTGGATGATCCGCTGTACGAAGGCAATGTCAGGGGCACCCCGCCAGGGTTTGGCGGCGTGCCGGATTCCTCGCTTGACAGCGGCGTCCCCGGCGGCCTGGAGTCGTCCCCGCACAACATCGTCCATACCGAAGTGGGTGGCTACGACCAGGTGCGAACCGCACCCGACGGTTCTCGGTATACGGTTCGTGGCCTGATGAGCTATCCCAATACCGCCGCGCTGGACCCGATCTTCTGGCTGCACCATGCCAATATCGACCGCTTGTGGCAGGTCTGGCTAGACAGCTCCGCCGATCACAGCAACCCCGACAAATCGGACTGGTACAACGCCCCCGACAGCTTGAGCCGGTCGTTTATCGTACCCACCGTCAGCGGCGAGCCGTGGAAGTTCAAGGTGGTGGAGATGCTCGATACCCTGGCGCCCAAGCTCAACTATCGCTATGACACCAGCGCTGCCGCCAAGAGCCCGGTCAACCTGCTGCACCTGCGTTTGCAGCGTCTGGGACTGGAGGCCGATCAACTGCAAAACTTCAGCGCAAACGGAGCACTGATGGCCAAGGAACCGGATACAGAACTGATAGGCGCCAATCGCGCACCGCTGGAAATAGTCGGGCACTCGGTGCAGACCTCGGTGCAGTTGGACAAGCAGGTCACGCAGCAAATGTTCAACAGCCTGAAGTCGAACCTGTTCGCGGCCAGCTTCACGCCGCCGGACCGGGTCTTCCTCAATCTGGAAAACATTCGTGGCAACTGCGATGCGGTGCTGCTGGAGGTCTATGTCAACCTGCCGCCCGATGCCGACCCAAGCCAGCATCCGGAGTTGCGCGCCGGCGTCTTGTCGCTGTTCGGCGTGAGCCAGGCCAGTCGTACCGACCGTGAGCATGGCGGGCACGGCATCACCGAGGTGTTTGAGATCACCGATATCATCGATGCCCTGCACCTGGGGGGTATCACCTCGGCGGATCAGCTGAATATCCGCCTGGTGTCCAGGGCGGCAGTGCTGGCCGAGAACCAGATCACGGTGGCGCGGGTCAGCCTTACCCGGCTGGGCGGTTGAGGGGCGTGCTACGCGGGCTGCGACCTTCGGGCCAGAACCCGCGGCCCTGGTTGCTGCTGACCAGCCTGGTGGGCTGGGGGTGGTTGCTGGGGTCGACGGCGATGCTGTCGATTCCGGCGTTTTGCGGCAGCCTGCCATTGGCCGGTTATGCCCTGGGCTGGCAGGGCATCGAGCAGGCGTTGCTGTTCAATCCACCGCAGCAACTGTTGCTGGGCTGGTGGCTGATGCTGCTTGCCATGCTGCCACTGCTGTTGGTGCAACCCTTGCTCTACGTCTGGCACCGTAGTTTGCGGCGCAAGCGTTGGCAGGGCGTTGCCCTGTTCGTGCTGGGCTTCGGTGCGGTCTGGAGCCTGGCAGGCGTGGTGCTGATGGGGCTGGTGGTGGCGGTTCGGGTGTGGTTTGGCCTGAGTGCGTGGCAGGGTTTTTTCGCCGTGTTGCTGCTGTGCCTGGCCTGGCAGGCCTCGCCGTTCAAGCAACATTGCCTGAACCAGTGCCACCGGCAGCCGCGGATCAGTGCCTTTGGCCTGGGCTACCTGAGGGACTGCCTGGGTTTTGGCCTGTCCGCCGGGGCTTGGTGCGTAGGTTCCTGCTGGCCGCTGATGCTGTTGCCGGTGCTGCTGGAACAGGGGCATGTGGCGCTGATGCTGCTGGGCATGCTGTGGATGCTCTACGAACGCCTGTTGCGGCCTCGGGTCTTGCGCTGGTACTGGCCCTGGCCGCGGCATCCGCGGGGTCTGTCCTAGTCGTTGCCTGAGGTTGCCCAGGGGCGGGGCGCCCGCGATTGCGATCCCGCCCCTGGTAGCCTTTGCCTAAGGCCTACAACCGCGGCGCCGGGCTCACCGTGGCATTGCGCCAGGCGGTTTGCAGTTGCTCCTCGAGCAACGCCGGGACCGGCTTGCCGGGCTGGTTTTCCAGGCTCAGCTTCAGGCCGTTGAGGGAGCGGCCGCTGAGGCGGTTGCCCGCCAGATCCTCACGGAACACCTGTTCCGCCTCGGCATAGCGTTTCTGCGCCAGCAAGGCATAACCCAGGGACTCGCGCAGGGTGTAGTACCAGTCCGGCGGCTCGTTGTAGGCCAGGGCGTCTTGCACCTCCACCGCCTTGCGCCAGGCGGCAATCTGCTGCTGGCCGGCATCGCCCGTCAGGGCCTGCAGGTCAGCGTTGAGGCCCTCTTTAGCGTTGTTGAATACCTGGTTGCCGAGGTTTTTGAGGGCTGCCAGATCCAGTGGGCCGGCAGCACCGGTCTGGGCGCGGTCGAGCAGGATCAGGTTGGCGATGCGCAGCAGCTGCAGCGCCGGATTGTTGCCATATTGCAGGGCGTCCTTGCCGGTCAGGGGCTGGGGCGAGGTGGCGACGGCCTGCCAGAAACCCTTGAGGGCATCACGGGCCTGGTCCTGGTTCAGGTTCTGGGCGCTCAGTTGCCGGTACGCCAGGGCATAGGCTTTCATCAGTTGGGTGTAGGGCTTGGTCAAGTCTTGCCAGGGCTTGTCCGTTCCCTGGTTCGCCTCGCGGCAAGCCTGGTTGATGCTGGCCAGGCCGGCGTCGATCTTCGGTTCGATCCGTGCCAGGGCGTCCCAGTCCTCGAAGCGCACGGCGAAGTAGTAGGGCACCGCGTAGAAGTAGTCGGTCTTGGTCTTGAGCTCTTCGGGGTACTGCTGGCAAAGGAAGGGCACGGCCGAGTAGCGGGTGGTGTTCTCCACCAGTTCCTCGGCCATGTTCAGGGATTCGTTCTGCCGGCCTTCGATGGACAGGGTCCAGGTCAGGAAGTGAATGTTGTGCCCCAGGTAGTGCAAGGCATAGGGGCTTTGCGGCTGGACCTGATGGGCATAGGCGCGGTCCACCGAGACTGCGGTGTAGTTGGCCACGCTGGCCAGGTTGTTGTTGCCGGTGCGCTGGTAGATGTGCGAGGCCATGTGCACCAGATGGCCGATGGCCGGGTTCTGGTCGCGAAAGCGATTGGCCATGGGCAGGCCGCTGTCGGGGAACGGTGATTCTTCGATGGCGTGGATGTAGAAGTGATTGGCCCCGGTGTGCTGCTGGTCCTGGACCAGTACCCGGTTGAGCACTTGCAGGGCCTCGTAGGCGGCGTCGGTCGGCTTGACCTGATTGGATACGGCCTCGGTGCCGTCCCACCATTTCCACGGGTCGCGGCTGAGCAAGGCGTCGGCGTACAGGGTCGCGGCATCGAGGTCGTCAAAGTAGTTTTCCGACAGGGTTTTCATGGCGTCGGCGTAGCGCTTGTTGCCCTCATCGCCGAGGCTGACCTGGCCGTCCTTTTCGCTATACAGGCTCAGCAGTGCCTTGGCGTAGTCCACCTCGCGCTGCAACTGACGCTGGCTGAAGGCGGCTTGTGCGACGCTGTCCTTGAGCCGGGCGCTGGCGTGCTCCAGGGCGATCTGAACCGAGCGGTAGGCCAACTGGTTGCAACCGGTGGTGGCGACACTGTTGATGTTGGAGTTGGCCGACAGCGCGATGCCCCAATAGGGCATGGCCGAGTCTTCGTCGAAGCGGCTGGCCTGGTAGAAGGCGCGGATCGCTGCCGAGAAATTGAAGCCGTATTGCAGGGCCATGCCCTGGCTGTAGAAGGCCTGGACCTGCTCCGGCTGCTTGAGACTGACCAGGGGGTAACGGGTGCCGCCCAGGCCCGAGAGCAGTTGGTCGCCCTCGGTGTCCTGGGGGCTGACGCATTTGTGCAGCACTTGCAGGTAGGGCGTGTCCGGCGGCACCGGGGTGAAGCCGCCACTGTGTTCATCACTGCCGTGGTTCATGGTGTGGGCCAGGGCGCTGGCGCTGGCCAGCAGCAGGCCGGCGGCGAGGGTCGAGCGCAGGAAGGGAACGTCCATGCTGTGTTGCTCCTAAGAGGACATGCTCGGTAGGAGCCGGCTTGCCGGCGCAGGCGGTCTTAGCGACCTGTTCGCCGGCAAGCCGGCTCCTACAGTGGAGGGGCAATGACAACCGCCGGGGTTCAGTCGTTGTCGTGGCTGTGGCGGGCGACGAACAACGGGCCGTCCGGCTTGGCCAGGCGCTTGATCTGCGGTGCCAGGTCCTGCCGGGGAATCACCACCTGGATCAGCGCCGGGCGGTCCTTGATCTGCAGCAGCTGCGGCAGCAACTGTTCCAGCCCGGCCCGGGTCGAGACCTTGAACCCCTCGGCGCCGAAACCCTTGGCCAGGGCCAGGTAGTCCCAGCTTGGCAGGGTGTCGAACGGGGCGAACTGGCCGCCGGGTTCGAAGGCGTTAATGTCGACGAAAGCCTGTTCGATGGCGTAGACCTCGTTGCTCATGACGAACACCAGGGCGTTGATCCGGTTGCGTGCCAGGGTCGACAGCGACTGGCAGATCATCATGAAGCCGCCGTCGCCGGCCACCACGATCGGCCGCCGACCGCTACCCATGGCCACCCCCAGGGCGCAGCCGGTTTCGTGGCCCAGGGAACCCCAGATGGCATCGGCGACAAAGCTGTCCCGAGGTAGGCCGTTGAGGTTGCTGGCGGCATACAGGGCCGAGCTTTCACCGAGGATCAGGCTGCTGCTCGGCCACAGATTCTGTTGCCGGGCAAAACCGTCGAGGATCTCCAGGAACAGGTCGTAGCCCAGGGCATCGTCGGCTGCGCCCTGTTGCAGCAGCGGCGGGCGCGCGGGTTCAGGAACCTGGTTGCGCAGAGGGTAGTCGCTGTCCAGGCCCATGGCCCCCAGCAGCCGTTGCACATAGTCCGGCAGCGGTATGTGGGGGTAGTACTGCAGGCCCGTGCGGGCCAGTTGGCTGTTGACCAGGATGATCCGGCTGAAGTCCTTGTTCAGCAGTTGCAGGTAGTCGTCGGTGAAGATCACCCCCAGGGCGAGGATGCAGTCCACGTCCTGCATGAAGGCCTGGGTCCACAGGCGCGAAGCGGTGCCGGCGCAGGTGCCGATGAACTGCGGGTGACTTTCGTCGACCACGGTCTTGGCTTCCAGGCTGGTGGTGAAGGGCAGGCCGCTGGCCTCGATCAGGCGCATTACCTGCTCCTGCAGGCCGTAGCGGGCCACTTCGATGCCCAGCATGATCAGCGGCGAGCGAGCGCTGCCCAGGCGCAGCAGGCTGGCCTCGATGGCGGCGCGCATCGAGTCCTCGTCGCAGCGGGTGGGCAGCGGTTGCAGTTCGCCCTGAGGGCGCGGGCAAGGTTCGCCCCAGACGTTCTGCCAGGCCTCCAGGTAGATCGGCCGGCGCTCGCTGATGGCCTTGACCAGCGCCTCATCGATCAGCGCCGGCGCGCGCAGGCTGTCGTCAAGGATCAGGCTGGCCACGGTCACCGGCTCGAAGACCTTGCGGCCCACGTCCAGATCACCGGTGGAGTGGTGGAACAGCACATCCTGGGACCAGATCAGGTTGCGGTTCTGCGCCGACGGGCTGGCGCTGATCAGCACCAGCGGATTGCGTTCGACATAGGCGCCGGCAATGGCATTCAGGGCACTGAAGGTGCCGACGCTGTATTGCAGCGATACCGCGCCGATCCCGGTGTAACGGGCATAGCCGTCGGCCGCGTAGGCGGCTGCCATCTCGTTGATCTCGCCCACCGCGTCGATGCCGTCGAAGTCGTCCAGGGCCGACATGAAGTGCGAGACGTAGTCCCCCGGCACCTGGAATACCTTGGTCAGGCCCAGTTGCTGCAGGCGGGTCAGCAGGTAGTCGGCGACGCTGAAATTGTCATTGCTGGTCATGGGCGATCCCCTCGTAGGCGAACTGGGTGACGCTGTCCAGGGTCTTGGCGCAGTCCTGGCAGGGCAGCGGCTGGTCGCCGGGCAGGGTGCAGCCGTCCGGGGTCGGCACCGGCAGCAGGGCATAGTCCTTGGGCAGCCAGTTGGGGCGCTTGAGGCCAAAGAAGTCCTGCAGGGTCGACTCGGCCACGGTCAGCGCGCCTTCCACCCAGCCCTGGCCCATGGAGTAGGCCTCGCCGACGATATGGATCTGCTGGTCGGCCACCGGCTTGCGCATGCGGCACAGGATCTGGTCGATCCGGTAGTTGGCCTTCCATTCGTGCCAGCCGCCGCCGTAGGGATCGGCGTCCCAGGCGTGGTAGACCGCCGAATAGGGGCGTGGCAGCTCCACCTGATCATGCAGTTGAGTGACTTGCATCTGCGCCACCCGGACCATTTCGTCGCTGACCTGGAACTCGCTCCTGGGCACCACTGCCGCGGCTTGCAGTTGCCCGGCGAGGCTGGAGGGCACATGGCCGACAAAGGGCGCACCGCCTTCAAGGCCTTTCCAGAAAGGCACGGTGCCGATGTCGTTGTAGGAGGCCATCAGCAACGAGTTGAGGTTCGGCTGGCCGCCGGGCTGTTCGCACTCGGTGCCCATGTAGTAGACCTGGCGCACCGGCAGGTCGGTGACCGAGCGTCCGGCCACCAGCCCGAGGCTGCGCCACCAGGGCTGTTCGTAGGCCAGAAACAGCTTGAACGCCGACTGCATCAGCACCGAGCCGAGGTTTTCCTTGAGCCAGGGATCGTCGAACAGCGGCGCATCGATCAGCTCCAGGGCGCGACGAGGCATGGCCAGGATGATCTGCTTCGCCTTGACTACCTGGCTGCCGCCGACGTCCCGGGTGCTGCCCTGCTCGGTGACGGTGCTCTGGAAATGCAGGCGATAGGGGAAGTCGCGGTCCTTGGCGTAGCTGATCTGCACCAGGCGCTGGTTCATCTGCACCCGTTGGGCGCCGGGCAAGATCCCTGGCAGCTTGCGGAACTTGGCCTCCAAGGTCAGGGGCAGGCTCTGGAAACCCTTGGTCAGGGTCAGAAACTCGGTGTCGTCGCTGTATTCGGTGGCGGGCAGCTGGGTGACCGCGCTGGCGTTGGCGACGTTGGCGTCGTAGCCGCCGGCGTCCTTCATGAACTGGTAGCCCTCATTGCTCATGACCCGGTACAGCAGGTCCCAGAAGCCGTAGCGCCAGATCTCCTTGCCGAACACCTTGACCTGCATCTGCTGGCACAGGCTGAGCTGGTCGAAGCCCGGGTAGACGTAGTTCATCACCTTGACTTGCAGGTCCTCGGGGCCGAAACCACGTTCGGACCAGGCCAGGTCGTAGGGGATCTTGTGTGGCGCTTCCTTGAAGTCGCGATACCGGAAGCGCTTGCCCCGCAGGTAGAACAGGTTGTTCAGCGAGCCCACTGGGGGCGGCGCGCCCATGGGGAATTTCTGGCTTGGCAGGCGTAACTGCTTGACCAGGCTGTCCACCAGCACATGGCCGGTGGGGCCGGGGATATAGCGCATGCCGCCGACTTCCGCGACCACGTTGGGCAGCCCCGGCAGGTTGATGCTGAACAGCCGGCCGCCGATGCGGTCGCCATATTCGAACAGGCCGACACGCAGTTTTTCACCTTGTTCATGCTGCAGGCGCCAGGCGCTGTAGGTGCCGGACACGCCCCCACCGACCACCGCGACATCGAGTTCGAGTTCTTGAGGTTTCATGCTGAAGTCCTTTTCGCTGGAAGGCGGACAGGGAGGTCCGTCGCGACCTAGTATTGTCCAGTTTTGGCGAAATGCCAGTTTGCCATTAGTGCGTGTTTCGGCCCGTGTGTACGGGGCTTTGAAGATTATTGTCGGACAATATTCGAGGCTGCTGGCGCTGGCCGGCGGGGCCCTCTCCGAGGGGGCTTGAACCGTCGCTGCAGCGTTGGACAGGGCCGCGCCAACTGCGTAGTTTTCACGGACTGCGCACAAGGACTCCGCCATGTCTCCGGACCTGACTTCCATCGAGCTGTTTCTCAAGGCCCTGACCCTGGGCAACCTGTCTCGGGCTGCCGAGCAGTCGCACCTGTCGCTGTCGGCCGCCAGCCGGCGTCTGTCGCTGCTGGAGCAGCACTTCAAGGTGGCGCTGCTGACTCGCACCTCCACCGGGGTGCAGCCGACCGCGGCCGGGCAGGCCCTGGCCGAACATGCCCGGAGCATCCTGCGGGCGGTGGATGTGATGCACGCTGACCTGGCCGACTTTGCCAAGGGCGCCACCGGCCGGGTCAGCCTGTACGCCAACAGCTCGGCGATGAGCCAGGAACTGCCCCGGCAATTGACCCAGTGGAGCGACCTGCACCCGGGGATTCGCGTGGACATCCGCGAGGAGCGCAGCCGCGAGATTCTCCTGGCGGTGCGCGACGGCATCGCCGATGTGGGCATCGTTACCACCTTGCCCCAGGCCCGGGACCTGTACTTCAAGCCCTATTGCCGCGACCGTCTGTGCCTGATCGTGCCCCAGGATCACCCGTTCAAGATGAGCCATGCGCGTTTCCAGGACCTGTTGGGCTACGACTTCGTCGGCCTGGAGGACAACGCCGCCATCACCCCGTTGATCACCGAGGCAGCGGCTGCGGTGAGCATGCCTCTGCGCCTGCGGGTGCAGGTGCGCAGCTTCGAGGCGGTGTGCCGGCTGATCGCTGCCGGGCAGGGCGTGGGGGTGTTGCCCCAGGGCGCGGTGCAGATCTTTCGCAAGGAGATGGCCTTGCGTTTTATCGAAATCGACGACCCCTGGGCCGATCGTCAGATGTTCCTGTGCCGACGTCTGGAGCAACCGTCCCTGGCCAGCCGCGAGCTGTTCGACTACCTGGCTGACTGCGACCAGAGCGGAGCGCCGCCGCCCTAGTCGCGCGCCCCTGGCTGGCTGGCGCCGCGAGCCTTCGAATTTTGCGAAGGCGGTTTCCACAATGAGCAATTCCCCTGGGTGCTTCCCCGTGCCCAGAATGGGCTCGCCCTTGCGCTTGACCTGCCTCAATAACAACAACACGTCAGACCAGGAGATACGGCTTGTCCAGGATCAATTCCGCTGTAAAACCGTGCCACCGCATTGCCGTGATCGCCGGTGACGGCATCGGCCGCGAAGTGGTGCCCGAAGGCCTGCGCGTGCTGGAAGCCGTCAGCCGGCGCTTCGGCATCGATCTTGAGTTCGATCATTTCAACTGGTGCAGCGAGCACTACCAGGTCCACGGCAGCATGATGCCCGAGGACTGGGCCGAGCAGATCGGCGACCACGAGGCGATCTTCTTCGGCGCCGTCGGCGCCCCCGACATCGTCCCCGACCATATTGCGGTCTGGGACTCGCTGCTGAAGATCCGCCGCCAGTTCGACCAATACGTGAATATCCGTCCGGTGCGCCTGATGCCCGGAGTGCCGTGCCCCCTGGCCGGACGGGTGCCGGGGGACATCGATTTCATCGTGGTCCGGGAAAACACCGAAGGCGAATATTCCAGCGTCGGTGGCCGCATGTGGGAGGGCACCCCGCGGGAGATTGCCCTGCAGGAGTCGGTGTTCTCCCGTCACGGTGTCGACCGGGTGGTGAAGTACGCCTTTGAACTGGCCAGCCGCCGACCCCGGCGCAATCTGGTGGCGGCCACCAAGTCCAATGGCATCGCTATCACCATGCCGTTCTGGGACGAGCGGGTGGAGCAACTCGCCAAGGCCTATCCCCAGGTCGATACCCGCAAGTTCCACATCGACATTCTCTGCGCGCACTTCGTCCAGCACCCGGACTGGTTCGATGTGGTGGTGGCTTCCAATCTGTTTGGCGACATCCTTTCCGACCTGGGTCCGGCCTGTACCGGGACCATCGGCATTGCACCCTCGGCCAACCTCAATCCGGAGCGTCTGTACCCTTCGCTGTTCGAGCCGGTGCACGGTTCGGCGCCGGACATCGCCGGTCTCGGGGTGGCCAACCCGATCGGCCAGATCTGGTCGGCGGCCCTGATGATCGAACACCTGGGGCAGGGCGACGAGCTCTACCAACGGGCCGCGGCGGCGATTGTCGGAAGCATCGAGACGGTGCTCGCCGAAGGCCCGCGCACCCGGGAAATGGGCGGCAACGCCAGCACCGTGGAAGTGGGTAGGGCGATTGCCGAATGTCTGGCTGGAAACAGGAGCTGAGCTGATGAGTCTGGAACACTACATCGACAACCAATGGCAAGCCTCGTCCTGGGCCGAGGACATTCCGGTACTCGACCCCAGCACCGGCATCAGCTACGCGCGCATCGCCCGCGGCACTGCCGAGGACATCGACCTGGCGGTGCAGGCCGCGCAGCGGGCCCTGGGGGACAACTTCGATGGACCCTGGGGCAGCCTTTCGGCACTGGAACGTGGGCGCCTGCTGGCGCGTCTAGGCCAGGCGGTGCTGGAGCACCATGAAGAGCTGGCGCAGATCGAGGCCCGTGACACCGGCAAGGCGCTGAAGGTGGCCCGGGCCGACGTCACGGCCCTCGCGCGCTACTTCGAGTACTACGCCGGGGCCGCCGACAAACTCCACGGCGACACCTTGCCCTATCAGGCTGGCTACACCGTGCTCACCGTGCGCGAGCCCCACGGCGTCACCGGGCACATCATTCCCTGGAACTACCCGATGCAGATCTTCGGCCGCAGCGTCGGCGCCGCTCTGGCGGCGGGCAACGCCTGTGTGGTCAAACCCGCCGAGGACGCCAGCCTGTCGCTGCTGCGGCTGGCGGAACTGGCGGCCAAGGTCGGTTTTCCGGCAGGCACGATCAACGTGGTCAGCGGCTATGGCCACGAAGCCGGCGCGGCGTTGTGCGCCCATCCTGGCGTCGCGCATATCTCCTTCACCGGTTCCACCGGCACCGGCGCCCTGGTGGCCAAGGCCGCCGCCGAGCGCCATTGCCCGGTGACCCTGGAGCTGGGGGGCAAGTCGCCGCAGATCGTGTTTGCCGACGCCGATGTGGAGCGGGCGCTGCCGGTACTGATCAACGCCATTGTGCAGAACAGCGGCCAGACCTGTTCTGCCGGCAGCCGCCTACTGGTGCAACGCAGCCTCTACGAACCGCTGCTGGAGCGCCTGGCCCAGTGCTTTGGCCAACTACGTGCCGGGCCCTCGGAGCTGGACCTGGACCTGGGCCCGCTGATCAATCAGAAGCAGCTGCGCCAGGTGCGCGAATTCGTCCGTGAGGCCGAAGCCGCCGGCATCCCGGTGGCGGCGCGCGGGCAGGTGGTGGCCGAGGCCGGCAGCGGCGGCTACTTCCAGGAGGCGGTGCTGTTTCGCGATGTACCGCCAGACAGCCGTCTGGCCCGAGAGGAAGTGTTCGGCCCGGTGCTGGCGGTGATGCCCTTCGAGGATGAGGCCGACGCCATCCGCCTGGCCAATGACAGCGCCTTCGGCCTGGTGGCCGGGGTCTGGACCCGAGACGGTGCGCGGCAGTTGCGCATGGCCCACAAGCTGCGTTGCGGCCAGGTGTTCATCAACAACTACGGCGCCGGAGGCGGTGTCGAACTGCCCTTCGGCGGGGTCAAGGCCAGCGGTTATGGCCGGGAGAAGGGCTTCGAGGCGCTGCTGGGTTTCACCACCTTGAAGACCATTGCCATTCGTCACGACTGAGGGCCGCCACGACGGCGGCCCATAACAACAAAAACAGGAGTCACTCCCATGCGTCTAGCCAACAAGACTGCCATCGTCACCGGCGCCGGTTCCGGCTTTGGTGAAGGTATCGCCAAGACTTTCGCCCAGCAGGGCGCCCGGGTCATCGTCGCCGACATGAACGCCACGGGCGGCCAGCGGGTGGTGGACCAGATCCGCGCCGCTGGCGGCCAGGCCCACTTCATCGAGGTCAACGTGGCCCAGGACGCCAGCGTTGGCGACCTGCTGCGCAATACCCTGGAGCAATACGGCGGCCTGGACATCGTGGTCAACAACGCCGGCACCACCCACCGCAACCGGCCGATGCTGGAAGTGGACGAGGCCGAGTTCGACCGGGTGTTTGCGGTCAACGTGAAAAGCATCTACCTCAGCGCCAAGCACTTCGTGCCGCATTTTCGCGGCCAGGGCGGCGGGGTGTTCATCAATATCGCCTCCACCGCGGCGATCCGGCCGCGCCCGGGGCTGGTCTGGTACAACGGCAGCAAGGGCGCGGTGGTGGTGATGAGCAAGACCATGGCCGCCGAGCTCGGGCCGGACAACATTCGCGTCAATTGCGTCAAT
Source organism: Pseudomonas sp. E1BtOHC1 (assembly GCF_058744285.1). Taxonomy (NCBI): domain Bacteria; kingdom Pseudomonadati; phylum Pseudomonadota; class Gammaproteobacteria; order Pseudomonadales; family Pseudomonadaceae; genus Pseudomonas; species Pseudomonas sp. E1BtOHC1. Next base: position 5,052,640 of record NZ_CP196023.1, on the reverse strand, counting down.
CCGGTGGTCGGCGCCACGGCCCTGCTCAGTGAGTTCATGGGCGTGCCGGACACCCCGGAAAACCGCCAGAAATTCATGGCCAGCATTCCCCTGGGACGTTTCTCCACCCCTCAGGACGTGGCCAACGCCTGTCTGTACCTGGCCTCCGATGAGGCGGCCTTTATCACCGGCACCTGCCTGGAAGTGGATGGTGGACGCTGCGTCTGATGATCTGTAGAAAGCCCTTTGGCTAAATCCAAACCCAGCTACGGAGTGCAGTCGACATGTGTGGGATCGATAACAACACTAGCCACCCCAATACCAAGCAACTGCTTGAAGGCCTGCCCAAGAACTGGGGCAAGTGGGGCCCGGACGACGAGGTGGGTGCCCTCAACTACCTGCAACAGGCCGAAGTGCTACGGGGCGTGGCCGCCGTGCGCCAGGGCAAGACCTTCACCCTGCAAGTGCAGATCGGCCACCCCGGCGGCGACCCGATGTGGCCGGCGCGCAACCCCTCGATGCGCTTCAACACCCTGGACCGCAGCCACTATCAGGCCGGCAAGCAGCCGTCCATGACCGGCGGTGCCGAGTACTGCGACGACGTGATCTTCATGCAGCTGCAGGGCTCGACCCAGTACGACGCCCTGGGCCACGCCTGGTACGACAACCAGCTGTGGAACGGCTACGACGCCAGCAGCACCGTTGGCGGCATGGCCAAGGCCAGCGTGCTGCCGATTGCCGAGCGTGGCGTGGTAGGCCGCGCGGTACTGATCGACATGGCCCGCCACCGCGGCAAGAAGTACCTGGGGCGCGGCGAGACCTTCAATCACCTGGACCTGCTGGCCGCCGCCAAGGCCCAGGGCGTGGCCATCGAGAAGCGCGACATCCTGATCATCCGTACCGGCTCCATGGGTGCCTTCTACGAGTACGGCAAGACCGAGTTCTTCAAGGATCTGGTGGAGCCGGGGCTGACCTACAGTCGCGAACTGGTGGACTGGTTCAACCAGATGGAAATCCCCAATCTGGTGACCGACACCATTGCCAACGAAGTGATCACCGACCCGGTGTCCGGGGTGCAGATTCCGCTGCACTGCGCGCTGATGCGCAACCTGGGGATCGCCTTCACCGAGATCGTGCTGCTCGAAGACCTGGCCGAGGATTGCGCCGCCGACGGCCAGTGGACCTTCCTCTACACCGCCGCGCCGTTGAAGATCGTCGGCGGCAGCGGGGCACCGGTGAACCCCATCGTCATCAAGTAGCCGGCGCTTGCTGGTGGAGAGGCGGGCGCAGGGTTTATCCTGCGCCCCCTCACCAAGACCGATAGGGATCATCGACCGATCATGCATGACGATTCGCACTCGCCGGACTGCAGCTGCTGCCTGGATCACGCCAATGCCCATCAGGGCGTACTCGATACCCTGGAGTTGATGGCCGACCACCCCGAGGCCAGCGAGGACGACATCGTCCAACTGCTGCAGGAGCGTGGCTACTCGGCCATCGCCGCGGAAAAACTCAACGCCTTCGTGCCATCGGCCCTGGCCTGGATCGTGCTCAAGCGCCTGGGGGTGAAACACCTGCCCAACCACTTCATCGCCCTGGATGAGGAGGGCGAGGAGGTCCGGGTTCCGGTGGCCGGCCAGCACTACTTCACCGCCGCGCTGACCCTGGCATACGACACCTTTGAAAACGGCTGGAGCAAGGTGCTGCCGCGCAAGACCTACGAAATGGTGGCTGGCCGCAGCGCCGAAATGGCCATGGCCAACGAGGCGCTGTATGCCGGGGAGTCCTTGCAGGGGTCCACCCTGGAGCCCGTGCAACTGCTGCGTCTGGATGCCAAGGCGGCGCTTGAGTAAACGCCCGGCTCGACACTGGCGGGCCGCAGGTTATGGGGTTACCCTGCGGCACTTTTTTCGAGACCGATATGGACCTTCGCCTCCCGTGACCGATACCTGCCCGCCAAACTGCGCGCACTGCGCCCAATACCCTGATCACCAGACCGCCCACCAGGCCGTGGTCGAAGCCCTGCAAGTGATGGGCGCCCACCCCAAGGCCAGCGAAGACGAAATCGTCCAGATGCTCCAGGCGCGTGGCTACTCGGCCATCGTCGCCGAGAAGCTCAACGCCTTTGTGCCCTCGGCCCTGAGCTGGCCGCTGCTCAAGCGCCTGGGGGTGGAGTCCTTCGTCGGTCACTTCATCGCCTACGACGACAATGACCAGGAGGTGAAAATCCCGGTTTCCAGCCAGCACTATTTCACCGCTGCGCTGATGCTGGCCTACAACACGCTCGAAGAGGGCTGGAGCGAGGAGTTGCCGCACAGCACCTTTGTCAGCGTGACTCAACACAGCGCCGAGATGAACGCGGCGAATAAGGTGCTGAACCAGGGCGGCAGCCTGGAGGGCGGGACGATCGGGCCCCTGAAGTTGCTGCGGCTGAGCGCCAGCGAGGTGCTGGAGCAAACGCCTAGCTGATGTAGATGATCTTCGACACCAGCTCCGCGCTGTTCTTGGCCTGGAGCTTCTTCATCAGCCGGGCGCGATGGACTTCCACGGTGCGGTGGGAAATCGCCAGTTTGCGCGCCACTTCCTTGCAGGTCAGGCCGTTGACGATGTGCAGGGAGATTTCCCGCTCGCGAGGGGTCAGGCGCACGGTCGGCGCCAATCGCCGGTCCAGGCGTTCGAAGTGCCAGATCATCAGCCCGAACGGGTCGTCCGGGGTCAGGGAAAAGCCGTGGGCCCGGGCCCAGAACACCTCACCATCGCGGTGCTGCATGAAGCGTTCGTCGGTATAGGAAGCGCCTTGGCCGTTGCGCAGCCAGTGTTCGCTGCGTTCGCCAATGCTCTGGTAATCGGCCTGGGAGGGATACAGCAACAGGGTCAGGTGATCCAGCAGCTGCTCGCGCTCATAGCCGAACAGGTGCAGGAAGGCCTGGTTGCAATCGAGCATGCGCCGATGCCCAGTGATCAACTGCGGTGCGGGTGAAACCTGGAAAGCCAGGCGCTCGAGGTCCTGGAGCTGCTGGGCATGTACGGTCATTGGGCATCCTGCCTCGTGGGGGTTGGTGCGCCGCTCTAGCTGGGCAGGCACTACTTACTGCTGTACGTAGTTGCCCCAACTAGCGTCTGATTTCGGCGCTCGCCATTGTATGGAATGCCCGCTTCAAGCACAGAAGAAAATCACTATGACCCATGCTTCCGTATCCATTGTTGCTGCTGCCCACACGCCTTTCGGTCGTCTGCAGGGCTCGACCCTTGAGGACCTGATTGTCCAGGTCACTCGTGAAGCCCTGGCGGATGCCGCGATTGACGCGGCCGAGATCGACGCCCTGTTCCTCGGGCACTTCAACTCAGGCCTGGTGCCGGACGGCTTTGCTGCCTCACTGATGCTGCAGGCCGACCCGCAACTGCGCTTCAAACCGGCGACCCGCTGCGAGAACGCCTGCGCCTCGGGCTCGGCAGCGATCCAGGCCGGGGTCAACGCGATCCGCAGCGGCGCCGCCGAACTGGTGCTGGTGGTGGGGGCGGAAAAGATGACCGGCAACTCCACCGCCGAAGTCACCCAAGCGCTGGCCGGGGCCGGTTACCAGAACGATCCCCAGGAGGCCGGCCTGAGCTTTGCGCAGCTGTTTGCCCGGGTCGCGCAGCAGTACACCGAGCGCTACCACAGCCCGCTGGCCTCGATGGCGGCGATTGCGGTGAAGAACCACGCCAATGCCATGGCCAACCCGTTGGCGCAGATGCACCGGCCGATGGACTTCGAGCATTGCAACAATGTTTCCCAGAGCAATCCGCTGATCGCGCCGTCGCTGCGCCTCACCGACTGCTCGCTGATCAGTGACGGCGCGGCGGCCATTATTCTGGCGTCACCGCAGCGCGCCCGTTCGTTCCGGCGCGAGGTGGCGATCCGCGCCCTGAGCCAGGTCAATGACCTGCTGCCGATGGCCAGCCGCGACATCCTGGCCTTCGACGGTCCGCAGCGGGCCATTCACGGCGCCTTGCGCGAGGCCGGGGTGAGCCTGGGGGACATGAACTTCGCCGAGGTCCACGACTGTTTCACCATCGCCGAGCTGTTGATCTACGAGGCCATGGGCCTGGCGCCCAGGGGCCAAGGCCATCGGGCGCTGGATGAGGGCATCGTGCGCCAGGGCGGTCGTTTGCCGGTGAACCTGTCCGGTGGACTCAAGGCCAAGGGCCACCCGGTGGGCGCCACCGGGGTCTCGATGCATGCCCTGGGCTTTCGCCAATTGATCGGCGAACCGATTGGCCTCGGCGTGCCCCGTGCCGAATTCGGCTTGCTGTTCAACATGGGCGGAATGGCCGTGGCCAACTACGCCTCGGTCCTGCAAGCGGTCAGGGCCTGAGATGAACATCGCTCATTGGCTGCTGGATGCGGCTCAACGCTGGCCCCAGCGTCCAGCGCTGTTCGAGGGCAACCGCCAGGTGGCCGACTATCAGGACTTCGCGGCGCGGGTCCGGGCTCGGGCCCTGCACTTGCGCCACGGCCATGGCATCGCCCCGGGGGAGCGGGTGGCGTTGCTGATGAAGAACAGTTGCGACTACCTGGAGCTGCTCTACGCCATCTGGTGGAGCGGGGCGGTGGCGGTGCCGGTCAACAGCAAGCTGCATCCGCGGGAGGCGGCCTGGATCGTCGGCAACGCCGGGGCCCGGGCGATTTATACCGACAGCGGTCGGACTTTCGAGCTCCAGGACTTGCCGGACAACTGCCGCGAGTTGCCTGGTTACGCCACCCCCGTGCCGGCTGCAGCCCCGGGCCACGAGCTGGTGGAGCCCTGCCCGCGCGGGGATAACGAGCTGGCCTGGCTGTTCTACACCTCGGGCACCACCGGCCGTTCCAAGGGGGTGATGCTGTCTCACGGCAACCTGATGGCCATGTCGCTGTGCTACCCACTGGATGTGGACCCGGTGCAGGCCCTTGATGCGGTGGTCTATGCCGCGCCGATGTCTCACGGGGCCGGGCTCTACAACTTCATTCACGTGCGCTGCGGTGCCCGGCATGTGGTGCCGGAGTCACGGGGGTTCGATGCGGCGGAGCTGTTCGGGCTGGCGCAGCAACTGGGACAGGTCAGCCTGTTTGCCGCGCCGACCATGGTCAAGCGCATGGTGGAGCAGGCCTGTCGCCAGGGGTATTCGGGCGAGGGGATCAAGACCATTGTCTACGGCGGGGCGCCCATGTACCTGGCGGACCTGGGCCAGGCCCTGGACACCTTCGGCCCGCGGCTGGTGCAGATCTACGGCCAGGGCGAGTGCCCGATGACCATCAGCGCCCTGTCCCGGGAGCTGATCGCCGACCGCGAGCACCCCGACTGGCCCGCGATCGCGGCCTCGGTGGGGCGGCCACAGTCCTGTGTGGAGGTGCGGATAGTCGGTGCCGACGGGCAGTTCCTGACGCCCGGCGAACCCGGGGAGATCGCCGTGCGCGGTGCCCCGGTGATGCACGGTTACTGGGACAACCCGCCAGCCACTCAGGCGACTCTGGTGGACGGCTGGTTGCTTACCGGCGATATCGGTTTTCTCGACAGTCGCGGGTTTCTGACCCTCACGGACCGCTCCAAGGATGTGATCATTTCCGGCGGCAGCAATATCTATCCCCGGGAAGTGGAAGAGGTGCTGATGCAGCATCCCGAAGTGTTCGAGGTCTGCGTGGTGGGGGAGGCGGATGCCGAGTGGGGCGAGGCGGTGGTGGCCTTCGTGGTGCTGCGTTCTCCTGGCGGCCTCGATCCACAGGCGCTCAACCATTGGTTCGTGACCCGCATGGCCTCGTTCAAGAAACCCAGGAAATACCTGTTCTGCAGCGAGCTGCCCAAGAACAGTTACGGCAAGATTCTCAAGACCCGCTTGCGGCAGTGGTTGCAGGACCCCACAGGGTCCGTCGCCGACCTCTGAACGATTTTTCCATGGACAGCAATACGACAGGAGTCTCCAAGCATGGACGTGTCCTCTTGCAATCCCCGGCGCCAGCGGCGCCGGGCTTTTATCGGCGCTACCTCGGGCCACTTGATCGAGTGGTACGACTACGGCGTCTACGGGTTCCTGGCGCTGTACATCGGCAAGGCGTTCTTCGTCTCCGATGACCCCACCAGCAGCCTCTTGGCAAGTTTTGCGGCCTTTGCCCTGAGCTTTTTCATCCGTCCTCTGGGCGGGCTGTTCTTCGGTCCCCTGGCGGACAAGATCGGTCGGCGCAAGACCCTGATCACCGTACTGCTGCTGATGGCCGGTTCCACCTGCCTGCTGGGCCTGTTGCCGACCTACGCCAGCATCGGCATCGCCGCGCCGATCCTCCTGGTACTGATCCGCTGCGTGCAGGGGTTTTCTGCCGGAGGCGAGATCGGCACCATCACCAGCTTCATTTCCGAGTACGCCGGACCTGGGCGCCGGGGCTTCGCCACCTGCTGGCTGATGGTCACCGCGGTGCTCGGCCTGCTGCTGGGCGGCGCCGTGGCCAATGGCATGACCTGGGCCCTGGGGGCCGAGCTGATGCAGGACTGGGGCTGGCGGATTCCATTCCTGATCGCCGGGCCCCTGGGGTTCATCTCGCTGTACATCCGCCTGAAGCTCGAAGACAGCCCGGAGTTCCTGGCCCTGGTGCACGCCGGAGAAACCTCCAAGGCGCCGCTGCGGGAAGTCTGGCAGTGGAAACGCTCGATTGCCCTGGTGTTCTTCATCATCACCCTGCACAGCTCGATCTTTTATCTGGTGCTGACCTTCGCTTCGACCTACATGTCCAACACCCTCAAGTTCGACAGCGGCACCACCTTGCTTTACGTGTTCGTCGCCAGCCTCTCGGCGGCGCTGGTCATGCCCCTGGGCGGCGCCTTCACCGATCGCTACGGACGCAAGCCGTTCCTGATGGTGATCGGCACCCTGGCCACCCTGGCCATGTACTGGTTCTTCAAGTCGGCGCCCAACGCCACCCCGGCCACGTTGTTCTGGCCGCTGATGGCAGTGGCGATCCTGTTCGGGCTCTACGCCTCCTCGACCTACGCCCTGATGAGCGAACTGCTGCCGACCCGCATCCGCTCCACCGGGATTGCCGTGGCCTACAACATCCCCGTTGCGGTGTTCGGGGGCAGTGCGCCGCTGATCTCCACCTGGCTGATCAAGCTCACCGGCGACATCACCGCGCCCTGGTACTTCTACGTGGCCACCGGGGTGGTGTCGTTGATTGCCCTGGTGGTGCTGCGCAAGGAGGACTTTGTCGCCTGCGCTCCCGGCTCGCACAACCACGACAGCCTGAGCCCCCCGTTGCTGGTCAACCCGGCGCCCTGAGCCAGCAGGCCGGTTACGGCCTGGAGGTTCAGCAAGTGGGGGACTCAGAAGCCTTGGGGTTTCCAGCATGCCGCCGGTGGCGCGGCACCGGCACAGGCGCGGTTTTGGCTATACAGCGGTTTTGCCGGCTTGCGGGTTACCGCGCTGTTGCGGGTCCTGATGCAGGTGCGGGTATAGCGGTGCATCTGGTTCAGCGCCAGGTTGCGCAGCCCCTTGGGGCAGATCAACAGGGCCTCGCCGAAAGAGAAGAGTTGAAAGCCCTGAACTTCCAGGCGCTGCTCAGAGGTCAGGCGGGTGTTCCACATCAGTGGGTCCAGGTCATGCAGTTCGAGGTCATCGTGCAGCACGAATCGTTCGATTCCGTCCTGACGCACGTCGAGGCTGCCGGCGGCCTTGTAGGTGATCTGACTCATGGCTCCGGGCAGCACCAGAAGAAATGCTGCGGCCAGGAGCAGGGTGCACATCAGGGCATAGAAGACCCGTTTGTAGGGACTACCGGCCTTGCAGTAGAAGAACACGATGGGCAGCAAGGAGAAGAGCAGCCCCAGGAAGTTCAACAAGGCTGGTAAGTGCGGCGAGTCATTGGACACTTCGTTGTTGTAGGCATTGATGATCAGCAGGCTGGTGAAGATCCCCGAGATCACCGTGCCCAGCAGGCAGAGTGTCAGGGTCACGAACAGGCCACCCCAGGTGCCTCTGCCCGCAGCGGGGTGTTTCTCCAGACTGCTGTGGATCACGCGTTTGAACGCGGGGCGTGACATCACCAGCCCTGTCACCAGTACCACCATCGCCACCAGTATCAGCGACGCCAGTGCCTCACCCAGATGCACGTAGTAGCTGAGCACGATCAGGGTCATGAAGCCTGCCAGGACCGGCAAGGTCAGCCATACCACCACATCTTTCATGTGTTCTGGAGTGTTGCGAAACACATCGTTTGCCAGCCCGAACAGCAGGGTGGTGACCGTAAGCAGCAGCAAGTAGATCAGCATGAGAAACAGCACCATGACCAGCCAGACCACCAGCGCCGATCTGGCATCGATGGAGGCCATGAACAGGTCGGTGCGGCCGATGGCCCGGGTGTACATGTACAGGCTGAACAACCCCAGCGCGGCGGCGCTCAGGCCGATGACGGTGCCGATCTGGCTCCAGTAGTTGAGGACGCGTTTGAGGTTTTTCCTGAACACCTCTTCGAAGGTGGGTCCTGCGACTTGCATGTGGGCACTCCCTGGCAACGGCGATGGCGGCGGGAGTAGAGCAAGACGAGGGGGGCTCTGTCGATGCTTTTGCACGCAGGACCAGGCTCCGACAGGGCCGGTCCCTGGCCCAGTCCTTCAGGCTCGCGCCTCAGCGGTATTGCGCCGCCGCTTGCACAGGGAGCCGCCCCTTGCGCCCGGCTGTCAGGCGATAGGCAATGGCCAGCCAGACGAACCACGCCGGCATCACGCACAGGGCCAGGCGGGTGTCCGGGCGCAGGGCCAGCAACGCCAGGACGAACAGCAGGAACGCCAGGGCGAACCAGGCCATGGGCACGCCGCCGGGCATCTTGTATTGGGAAGCGGCGTGCAGTTCAGGGTGCTTTTTGCGGTAGGCGATGTAGGACGCGAGGATGGTCGACCAGGTGAAGATCACCAGGATCGCCGACACCGTCGACACCAGGGTGAAGGCGGTCATCACCTCTGGAACCACGTACAGCAACAGCACCCCCAGCAGCATCAGCAGGCTGGTGAAGGCCAGGCTGATCACCGGCACGCTATGCCCCGACAGGCGTTTGAACAAGCGTGGCGCGTTGCCCTGGTCCGCCAGGCCGAAGAGCATGCGGCTGGCGGAGAACACGCCGCTGTTGGCCGAGGACGCCGCCGAGGTCAGTACCACGAAGTTGACGATGCCCGCCGCGGCCGGGAAGCCGGCGATCAGGAACAACTCCACGAACGGGCTTTTGCTCGGCGATACCTGCTGCCAGGAGGTCACGGCGATGATGCACGCCAGAGCCAGCACGTAGAACAGGATGATGCGCAGCGGAATCGCGTTGATGGCCCTGGGCAGGGTCCGGCGCGGGTCGCGGGTCTCCGCTGCCGCGGTGCCGATCAGCTCGGTGCCGGCAAAGGAGAAGATTGCCATCTGGAAACCGGCGAAGAAGCCCAGCAGGCCGTTGGGAAAGGCGGCTTGGCGGTCCAGCAGGTGGCTCAGGGAGGCACTCACCCCGGAAGGTGAGACAAAGGCGCTGGCGATCAGCACCAGACTCACCGCGATCAGGGTGACCACGGCGATGATCTTGATGATGGCGAACCAGAACTCCACCTCGCCGAACAGTTTCACCGTCAGCACGTTGAGGGCGAACAGGGTCAGCATCATGGCGATGGCGGGAATCCAGGCCGGTACATCGGGGAACCAGTACTGGAAGAAGCCGCCCACCACCACAGCGTCGCCCACCACCGCCACACTCCAGCTCAGCCAGTAGGACCAGCCGAGGAAGAACGCCGCCTGGGGGCCCAGGTAGGCACCGGCGAAATCGGCAAAGCTCTTGAAGTTCAGGTTGGACAGCAGCAGCTCGCCCATGGCGCGCATCACCAGGTACACGAACAGGCCGATGATCATGTAGATCAGGATGATCGAGGTGCCGGACATGGCGATGATCTTGCCCGAGCCCATGAACAGCCCGGTGCCGATGGCGCCACCCATGGCCATGAGCTGGATATGACGGTTATGCAGGGTGCGTTGCAGCGTCGGGTGCTCGCAGGCCCCGAAGGTATCTGGATTCATCACAAAACCTCTTGATTTTATAGTTGTCGAGTTTTGGCAGTGGAAGGTCGTAGGGGGCTGCGGTCTGTGATTGTTGTGGTGCAGCCGGTTCAGGTAATGCCCGTGAACAGGGGCACGAGGCCGGTTCCCTGTTCATGGGCCACGGGAGCGCTCTTTCAGCCGGCGGCGATCCGTCGCGGTGCCGTTGCCAGGGGGGCGGGGCGCGGTTGGAGCAACTGGTACAGGTCCTTGATATTGGCCGGCGTAGGCACCAGCTGGATCTGCTCGCCGATGCCGTGCTGGCGTGCCAGGTCATGCAGGTAGCGCAGGGACGCGAAGTCTTCCAGGGCGAAACCCACCGAGTCGAACACCGTGACCTGGGCCTCATGCTCGCGGCCCGGCGCCAGGCCCTGGGCAATGCGGAAGTACTCGATGACCGGGAAGTGTGCCGGCATCTGCTGGATATCGCCTTCGATGCGGGTCTGGGGTTCGAATTCGACGATCACCCGGGCGTTGCGCAGGATGTCCGCGTGCAGCTCGGTCTTGCCCGGGCAATCGCCGCCTACGGCGTTGAGGTGCATGCCCGGCTCGATCAGTTCGGGGGTGAGGATGGTGGCGTAGGCCTTGTCCGCGGTGACCGTGGTCACGATGTCCGCGCCCTTGACCGCATCGGCTACCGAGTCGGCGATGCGCACCTCGAGTCCCGGCCAGGCCTGCAGGTTGTGCTTGAGCTTATGGGACGCCTCGACGTCGATATCGAAGATCCGCAGCTCGTTGATGCCGAGCATTTCATGGAAGGCGATGGCCTGGAATTCACTCTGGGCGCCGTTGCCGATCAGCGCCATGCGGCGGGCGTCCTGGCGCGCCAGGGATTGCGCCACCAGGGCTGAAGTGGCGGCGGTGCGTACCGCGGTGGTCAGGGTCAGCTCGCTGAGCAGCACCGGGTAGCCGCTGTCGACCTGGGCCAGCACGCCGAAAGCCATCACCGTCAGCAGGTGCCGGGCGGGATTGCCGGGGTGGCCGTTGACGTACTTGAACGCGTATTGCTGACCATCGTCGGCGGGCATCAGCTCGATGACCCCGGTGGCGGAGTGGTTGGCGGTGCGCGGGGATTTCTCGAAGGCTTGCCAGCGCTGGTAGTCGGCCTGGATGTAGCCGGCCATTTCCCGGATCGCCCGGGCTATGCCCAGGCGTGAATACAGGTCCGCTGCGTGATCCACATCGATGAACAAGGTCATGTCTTTTCCCTCTCGGTCAGAACGTTGAAAACTGCTGGGCGGTGCGACGCTGGCGCATTAGCGGTTGGCATGGCCGTGGAGCACATTGACCGCGTTGATGCCGATCTCATCCACCATGTAGCCGCCCTCCATGACGAACAAGGTGGGTACGCCCACGCTGGCGATGACCTGGCCCATGCCGAGGAAATCCTCGCTTTCCAGAAGGAAGTGGCTGATGGGATCGTCCTTGAAGGTGTCGACGCCCAGGGACACCACCAGTAGCTCCGGGGAGAACTCGCGAAGCCGGGCACAGGCCTGGATCAGTGCTTCCCGGTAGCGCTGCCAGGTGGTGCCTCGGGGCAGGGGGAAGTTCAGGTTGCAGCCTTCGCCGGCCCCGGCCCCACGCTCTGCGGCGAACCCCGAGTAATAGGGGTAGGACACCGCCGGATCGCCGTGCAGCGAGACGAACAGCACGTCATCACGCTCGTAGAAAATGTTCTGGGTGCCGTTGCCGTGGTGGAAGTCCACGTCCAGCACCGCCACGCGCTTCGCGCCCCGGGTCACGGCGTGTTGCGCGGCAATGGCGGCGTTGTTCAGGTAGCAGTAGCCCCCCATGTATTCCCGGGCCGCGTGATGGCCCGGCGGACGGCACAGGGCAAAGGCACTGTCGTGGCCTTCGTCGATCAGCGCCAAGCCGGTGAGGGCGATATCGGCGCTGGTGCGCACGGCATTCCAGGTGGTGGCGGTGATGGGCGAGCCGGCATCCATGGCGAAGAAGCCCAGCTTGCCGTCGATGAACTCCGGCACCTGCTGGTTGGCCAGGTCGCGTACCGGCCACACCAGGGGCAGGGCGTCGTGGCTGCGGCCAGTGGCGTGCCATTCGCTCCAGGCGCTTTCCAGGAAGGTCACGTAGCGTTCGCTGTGGGCGGCGACGTAGCAGGAGCGGTCGAAACTGCGGGGGACGATGATGTCGCCAAGCCCCACGTGCCTGACCCGGTCGCGGACCGTATCGGCCCGGCTGGGTTGCTCGAAGGAGGGCTTGAGCACCCCATCCTTCAACTCGGTGCCGTGGTGCAGGCGGTGGGATTCGCTGAAGACGGTAAGCATGCTGAACGCATCCATTGTGGTTGTCCGGTGCAAATAGTTTGTTCCGGCATGCCTGCGACTTCTTTGCTTTTTGTTCTGATGGAATTAGAGTTTTGGGTAATATTTTTCCATTGGGAGGCTGATTGTGAAAAAAATGACTCGAAGGGTGTCCCTGGACGAAACCGACCTGGCAATCCTCGCCCTGCTGCAGCAGGACGCGAGCATTTCCAATGCCGAACTCAGTGAGCGCCTGTCCCTGAGCCTCACCCCCTGCTGGCGCCGACGCAAACGCATGGAAGAGGAAGGGGTGATCAAGGATTACCAGGCCAACCTCGACCGGCGCCTGCTGGGGCTGGACATCATGGCCTTCGTGCATGTGCGTTTTGCCACCCACTCCGACCAGACGCCGGATGACTTCGAGGCGGTGATCATGCGTCTGCCCGAGGTCCAGGCCTGCCACAAGATCACCGGTGACGCCGACTACCTGTTGCAGGTGCTGGCCCAGGACCTGGACAGCTACAGCGATTTTGTCGAGCAGGTGCTCAGGCGCCAGCCGGGCATCGCCTCGATCCAGTCGAGCCTGGCGCTGCGGGAGATCAAGGCCACCAGCCGCCTGGCGATTGCCCCGGCACCGGCCCGTTGAATCGAACCCGGGTTACTGGAACTCTCCGGACTCCAGGCAGAACGCGACCAGGGCCTGGTCGCTGTCCAGGTTGAGTTTGCGGATCGCCGAGATCTTCTGTGCGCTGACGGTCTTGACACTGCGCTTGAGGTTGGCGGCGATCTGCATCATCGATTCGCCCCGCACGAAGTGCCGCAGCACCTCGTATTCCTTGGGCGTGAGGCTGCTCAAGCCGTCGGCCATGGAGCGCACCGGGCTGCTCAGAAGCTCGTTCTGTTCAAGGCTTGGCGGGTAATGGATGCGTCCCAGGCGGACGTTCTTCAAGGCGCACAGCAGCTCGCTCATGTCGTGGCGCTTGAGCAGGACCGAGCGCACACCGATGTCGTACAGCGCCGCGACGATCATCGGGTTGGACATCATGGTCAACACCAGCACCTGGACCCGTGGAAAGTGGCGGATCAAGTAGGTCACCAGACGGATGCCGTCGCCGAACTTCTCGTCGCCCTCCATGAAGTAATCGGTAATCACCACGTCGATCCGCGGGTCGTCCGAGAGTTGCTGGATCAGCGCGCTGGGGGTGGTGACGGCGGCCACCACCTCGTACTTGGGTGTCTTGTGCAACAGGTCGCTGACGGCAGCGAGCACCAGGGGATGATCGTCGGCCAGGGCAACTCGGATTTTTTTCATGGTGGACACGATCCATTTTCTATAGGAAATGCGCAGAGATGCGAGTGCAGCGAGAGCTCAGTCGGGCTGGCTGATGTCCTGCAAGGCGTGCAGCAGCGTCAGGCTATTCGCGCGCGTGGTGGGCGTCAAACCGGCTTGTCGCAGGCTATGTCCCAAGGCTTCCAGCTGTTGAATCAAGGCGTCGTAGCCGGTCACCGCCAGGGACCCGCGGATCCGATGCAGCAGGTGGAAGATGTGTGGGTAATCCTGTCTGTCGATGGCCTGGCGCAATTGTTCGAGGTCCACCGCCATGGTGCTGATGAATATCTGTCGCAGGTTGCTCGATAGGCTCGCAGGTTCCGGGGGCTGGCGCAGGGTGGAGGGCGAAGCCTCGTCTTCCTGCGGGTCGAGCTGGGTGAGCCGCAGCAGGCTGGCCCGCAGGGTCTGCAAGGGCACCGGCTTGACCAGCCAGGCGTCCATGCCGGCGGCCTGGCACCGGGTCTCCTCGTCACACATGGCATTGGCGGTGATGCCGATGATGGGGCGGTCATCCCCTGAGGCCCGCAGGATGCAAGTGAGTTCGTAACCGTTCATGCGCGGCATGTTGACGTCGGTCAGCAACAGGTCGTAGTCGCCCACGCGCCACAGGTCCAGGGCTTCGGCGCCATCGGCGGCCAGGGTGCTGCGGCAGCCCAGTTGCTGCAGTTGATGGCTCAGGGTCGCCTGGTTGATGGGGTTGTCCTCGGCCACCAGCACGTTCAGTCCCAGGGCCGGCAGGGCGCTGAGTTCCTCGGCCTGCTCGCTGGGGGTGTCGGCGGGACGCCCCAGGCTGCGTTCGATCAGCCGGCCGATGGCACTGAAATCACAGGCTTGGGCAAGGTTCGCGCCGGGGCCCTGGTAATGGCCTCCCAGGTCGATGCGGATCAAGCCGCTGGCCTGCTGCGGGGCCGTGTCGGGGCTGTCGTCCAGTAGGCACAGGACAATGCCCGGGGCCTGGGGAGCGGGGTTCGAGCCTTCCAGGGGGCTGGCTCGGGCGCCCCATTTTTCCAGCCATTGGCACAGGTTGCTGCTGAGTTCATGGTGGGGGCTCTGGACATAGACCCGGGCGCCGCTGAGCTCCGGCTGGCGTTCGGCGAGGGGCTCGCTGGCCACCGGCAGATCCAATTGCAGGGAGAAACTGCTGCCCAGGCCCAGTTCGCTGGTGAGGTGGATCCGGCTCCCCATCAGCGCGGCCAGTTTGGCGCAGATCGACAGGCCCAGGCCCGCGCCGTGCACGGTGTGGGAGTGGGTATCGATCTGATAGAAGGGGATGAACAGTTGCTGCTGTTCCTCCTGGCCGATGCCGATGCCGGTGTCCGCCACTTGCAGCGATAGCCGTGTCCGGCCGTCACTGCCGGGTTCGGCCCGGGCGCGGACGATCACCTGCCCGGAATGGGTGAACTTGATCGCATTGCTGATCAGGTTGGTGAGGATCTGGCTGATCCGCCCGGGGTCGCCGAGCAGGGCCTGGGGCAGTGTCGGGTCGACCCAGGAGAACAGCAGCAGCCCCTTGTTCCGGGCACTGTCGATAAAGGCCGCAGTGCAGCGCTGCACCAGCGCCCGGGGATCGAAGGGCTGATCGCCGAGGGACAGCTGGCCGGACTCGATCCGGGTGATGTCGAGGATGTCGCTGATGATCTGCAGCAAGAGCGCCGAGGACACCTGGATGCGTTCGAGCAACTGGCGCTGCTCCCGGTCCAGGTCGGTCAGCCCCATCAGTTCCAGTGAGCCGAGGACACCGTAGAGCGGTGTGCGGATCTCATGGCTCATGGTGGCGAGGAACACCGACTTGGCACCGTTGGCCTTGTCGGCGGCCTGCTTGGCCTGGGTCAGTTGTTGCTCCATCTGGGCCCGGACGCTGAGGTCGGCGAAGGCACAGATCAGGACCTCCTGATTGCGGTAGCGGGTGGGCGCATAGGCGATGTAGAACGAGCGGCCGTCGTGGCTCTGATAGTTCTCCACTTCTCCCGGGCCCCGGGCCTGGGTGATCCGCTCCAGCAGTTCGTGTTCCAGCCCGCTGTCCTGCAGGCTTTGCCCGACCTGGGTATCGAACCACTTCAAGGCCAGGTTGTTGGCGAAGACGATCCGACTGTGTTCGCGGCTGAGCACGCACAGGGCCACCGGGGTGGTTTCCAGCAGGGTGCGGCTGAATTGGTCGTTTTCCACCAGCTCGGTGTGGGCCCGTTGCGCCGGCACTATTACCCGGCGCTGGTACCAGCGTGCGTAGCTGCGGCCGGCCAGAGGGCTGAGCAACAGCAGCAGCAAGACGCCCACCAAGGGCCAGCTATGCCCGAGGAACAGGGTCCTGTAGGTGAGCAGGTAGTAGCCGGTCCAGACGGCACTCTCGTCACTGATCCGGAACACCAGGCCGTCGCTGCGCAGGTTGACCTCCCGGGTCAGCTGCGTGGGCGGCGGGAGCTCCCCCAGCAACAGGCCGTCGTGCTGGCTTTGCAGCCAGAAGGCATCGTAGAAGTTGCGCTGCAGTGGTCGGGAAAAGACGTTGATGCGGTCCCGGTAGGTGAGGGTGGCAGCATAGGTCTTGCCCACGCCGTTGCCCAGGGACAGGCCGTGCAGCGGGATAAAGGCCAGCATCTGTTCCGGAAAGTCCTTGAGGTGAATCCAGCGGATCTCGTTGTGATCCGTGGCGCTGGTGCGTATGGCCTTGATGCTGGCCATCGCCAGGGCGGCGGACAGCCGCGGCTGGCTGCTGCCGACGGTGGGCACGGTATAGGTGCTGCCGACACCGGCATCCACCAGCAGCAGGGCCGAGGCCGGGTAACTCGAACGCACCCAGAAACTCGAATAGAGATCCGCCAGGTAGCGGCCCAGGCCAACGGCCCGGGGGCTGTCCAGGGGACACTGGGTCATGTCTTCGCACACCAGGGTGAACGGGACTTCCACCGACGACAGGCGGCCCTGGAACAGTGTGGCGCCCAGTGCCTGCTGTTGGTGCATGAGGTGGAAAACCTGCGGTGAGCCTTGGGTTGCATTGTTGTCTTCGAGTATGGGTTCTCCGGCCAGGCGCCGGAGCAGGGCTTGCTGCTCGCCCATGTAGCGGGTCAGCAACTGGAAATCCACGGCCATCCGTTCCTGCTCCTGACGGATGATCCGCTGGCCCCCCCAGAACAGGGCGCCGCCCATGATCAGCAGCAAGGGCAGAATGACGAACATGACGACATTCAGCCGTCGGAAGTTTTGGGCGATGCGTCGTAGCGGGATATCTGGCATGGGTTGGGAGAGACAGGCCGGGTGGGTGGCGAAAAGGGCGGTGTGACACTGCATCCCAGCAGTTGTGTAAAAGCGTCCAGCTCCAATGCCGCGGAAATAAGGTAACCCTGGGCGCTGTCGCAGCCAATCAAGCGTAGAAACTCCAGGTCACGGGCCGATTCTACGCCTTCGGCGACCACTTCAAGGCCCAACTGCCGGCCCAGTTGCACCGCCGCCACCAGGGCCGCGGCCCGGGCCTCATCGGCTGCGGCGCCATGGACAAAGTGGCGATCGATCTTCAGTTCGGTAAAAGGCGTGGAAATCAGCGCGTACATCGAACTGTAGCCCATGCCGAAGTCGTCCTGGGCCAGGCCGAAACCTTTCAGGCGCAGGCGGCTGGCGCCCATGTGGTACTGGCCGGGGGACAACGGCCGCTCGGTTTCCAGCAACTCGAAGCAGATATCGCGGGTGGCCAGCCCGGCCGCCAGGGTGATGCGTTGCAACTGGTCCGGCAGGCCGGGGTCCTCCAGCAGGCCGGTGGGCAGGTTCACCGAGACCGTGAGGCGATGGCCCAGGCGCTGCCAGTGCCGTTGCGCCTGGATGGCGTCGTCGAGCATCAGCAACAACAGGGCGTGATCCAGCCGGCAGCGGCTGATGGAGGCCAGGAAGGAATCGGGCATCAACAGGCCGAAGGACGGATTGTGCCAACGCACCAGGGCTTCGGCGCCGACGATCCGGCCACTGTCCAGGGCGCGCCGGGGTTGGAACCGTGCGCGCAGTTCACGACGGGCGATGGCCCGTTCCAGGACTTCGCGTTCGAACACCGGCTCATGCTCCGGGGGCAGTGGCAGGGCAGGGCCCTGGCCGGCCCCGATGATGGCGCTGATTTGCTCGACATGCCTGGCTTGCAGGGGCTTGGAGAAGGTGCCCAGCACCGCCAGGCCCTTTTCCTTGGCCATCAGGCTGACGCTGTTCATCAGTCGGCGGGAGCAGGAGGACACGATCGCCAGAATCGGTACCCGCTCAACGCCGGTCAGGGCATGGATGAACTGCACGCCATCCATTTCCGGCATGTGCAGGTCCAGCAGCACCAGGTCGTAGACCTGGCGGTGCAGCATGGCCAGCGCCTGGCGCCCGTCGAAGGCCGTGTCCACGGGGCCGAACCCGGCTTCCTGCAACAGTTGACTGACTTGCAGACAGTGGAGCGGATGATCGTCCAGCACCAGCACTCGCAGCGGCTTGGGCAGGCTCACGTGACTTTCCTCTTGATTGATTGAAGCACTTCGCTAAGGGCGTCCAGAGGCACCGGCTTGATCAGCAGGTGACGGATCCCGGCGGCTTCGCAACGGCCACGCAGCAAGGGCGAGAGTTCACCGGTAATGCCGATGATGGGGCCGCAAAAGCCCTGTTTGCGCAGGGTGCGAGCGAACGACAGACCGTCCATGTGTGCCATCTGCAGATCAGTGAGGACCCCATCGAAGGACAGCAGGTCGCCACGTTTCAGGGCTTCGACGGCGCTGCTGCAGGCCACCACCCGGTTGCCCAGGTAGCGGCCCTGCTGGAACAGCACTTGCAGCGACAGCGGGCTGTCATCCACCGCCAGCAGTTTGAGGTCCAGGTTTGGGGCCAGGGCCTGGGGTGAGGCAAAACGACCTTCGCTGACAATCCCGGCCTGGGCCTGGGCCACGGCGTTGCGCAGGCTGTCGAGGCTGAAGGTGCGGGCCACCCAGCTGTCGCCGGCCTGAGGCTGCGGCGGGCCCAGGCCAGGGGCGTGCATGATCACCCGAGGGCCGCTCCAGTTGATGGCCCGGCAGGTGCCGAAGAAGGCCTCCACCAGCACCGCCTGGCGCGCCTGCGGGTTGCGGTCCGCGGAGTAGGGCAGCGCCAGGGCGCCCCAGCGGCGCAACCATTGGCAGAGGTTGAGGGTCACCTCCCGCACATCGCCGTGCACGTACACCGGGATCACCCCCAGGCGCGGCGCCTCGGCTTCGCTGACGATGGCGCACGGCTCCAGGTCCAGGCTGAAACTGAAACTGGAGCCCAGCCCCGGTTCGCTGATGGCTGCGAGCCGGCCTTGCATCATGAACGCCAGCCGTTCGCAGATGGCCAGGCCCAGCCCGGTGCCAGAGGCTTTCTGGCCCAGCCAGTCGGGCACCCGATAGTAGGGTTCGAACAGGCTGGCCTGAAACTGCGGATCGATCCCCGGTCCGGTGTCCGTCACCTGGAAGCGCAGCCTGGGTGGCTGGCCCGGAGGCAGTTCGCAGTGCAAGCGCATGACCACCTGGCCGGATTCGGTGAACTTGATGGCATTGCTCACCAGATTGTTGAGGATCTGGCGAATGCGTCCGCCGTCGCCGATGACCTGCTCCGGCGTGTCCGGGTCCAGAGTCACATACAGCCGCAGACCCTTGCTGCGGGCCCTGGCCGAGTAGCTGAAGGCGACCTCTTCCACCAGTCGCACCGCCGAGAACGGTGCGCAGTTGAGGGTCAGCCGCCCGGACTCGATCAACGACATGTCGAGGGTGTCGTTGATGGTTCGCATCAGCACCGAGGAGGCTTGCTGGGTGGCTTCCAGGTAGTCGTTCTGCTCGGGACTGAGGGCCGTGGTACGGAGCATTTCCAGGGAGCCGAGGATGCCGTACATGGGGGTGCGGATTTCGTGGCTGAGGGTGCTCAGAAACAGGGTCTTCTCGCGGTTGGCCTGGTCCGACAGACCTTTGGCCTGCAGCAGCGACTGTTCGGCCAGCTTGAAGTCGGTGACGTCACTGATGCAGCACAGCACCGCCGCCACGCCGTTGTAGCCGGTAGGGGCGCACGTCAGCTGGATGAACCTGCCGTCCGCCAGGGCGTGGTCGATGGTTTGCACCTGATCATGGGGTGTGTCGAGGATTCGCTCGCGCCATTCGGGCGTCGAGGCCAGCCAGCACCGGCCCGCCGCATTGGAAAGGATCAGTCGGCCGTTGTCCCGACGCATCAGGCACAGGCCCACCGGTGCCACCTCGATAAAGCGGCGATTGAGCGAGACGCTGTCGTTCAAGGCGCTGTAGTGGCGTATCGCAGGCTCCACCAGGCGCAGGCGGATGTAGCGCGCCCCGAGGAAGATCGCCGCGAACAGCAGCAGGGTCAGCAATGCGCTGCTGTACAGAGGGCCCGAGGTGTCCTGCAGCAGTTGGCTGACCGGTGCGTAGTACACCAGGCGCCAGCCAGCGTTGCCCACCGACTTGTTGAGCACTATGTAGTCCGGTAGCCCCCGCAACCGGTGCAGGCCGAAGGAGTCTTCGTCGGCCCGAAATTGCGACAGGCTCTCGGGGACCTGCCAGGCGGCGCTGTGCAGCACGACCGCACCGGCGGCGTCATAGAGCACGTATTTACCCTGGTGCAGCCCCAGGGGATCGAGGGCCAGGTCGATGTCGTTGAGCTCCAGGCCGAGCCAGCCATCGGCGGCGTTGCGCTCGTCCACCGGGCGCAGCAGATACACCTGTTTTTGCCGGCCGCTGGCGGCCCAGGACCATAGGGTTCGGGCCCCGGGGTGCTGGTACAGCAGGTTCTGTGCGGCGCGCTGGTCGAGGTGCTTGAGCCAGGGGTCGTCGATGGCCCTGGGGACCGACTCGATGGCATGGGCGCCCGCTGGGTCGTAGAGGGTGCGGATCAGGTCCTGCTCCGGCGCCAGGTACAGCAGGCGGCTGTGGGTGCTGTCGACTTCCTCCAAATCACGCGCAGTGAGCACCAGGGCCCAGTTCGATGCTGGGGGCTTATTGCCCAGTGGCAATAGGCGTAACTGGTTATTACTTGCGAGAAAGTTCCTGCTGTCTGAAGTAAGGCGTTCTTCGCTAGTGCCTACGGCTGAAGAGGAAATGGCCTTTAGCAGGCTCTCTCGCTGATTGAAGAACTGCTGGGCGTTAAATGCCGCGGCATTCATCTGCCGTCGATAGTTGGAGAGGGTTTCATTCAGTGACCAGTGCACCACAAAGCCCGCAATGATCAGGATGCAGGACAGCAGGCTGTACATGAACAGACGTAGCAGTACCACCGGAATATGGGCCCCGGCAAAGTGACTGGTTACGGGTGGCAAGTGGGCTTGTGTGTGCATCGGCCCATGGTAAATAGAACTATCTTTTGGCTTCTTCAGAATATTCTTAATGCCCGGTCTTTAAGAAGATTCTTATTTGTTAGTTGGTCTCTTGACTCGAACATGCGGGCCTCTTGTGTTTTAACGCAAAGGCTTGAAAGTTTATGACTCTGGTTAAGAACACGATAAGCGTAGCGGTCAGTTCGGCGCTGTCGTTGATGACACTTTCCCCCCTGTCCGCTGTGGCGGCCGACTACGACACGATCGATCTGTCCTCGCCTGGTGGGCAATCCCTGACCCTGGACGGGGCCAACGTCGAGCATTCCGGCAGCGGCCCGGCGGTACGGGTGAGTGGTGCGCAGAACCAGTTGCAGGGCAGTGACTACCAGATCAAGGTCACGGCGGGCAGCTCCAGCAGTTCGGTGGTAGGGGTGCAAGTGGAGGCCGGCGGCCAGGCCAGCTTGTCGGATGTGAAGATCACCACCGGTGGTTCCGATTTCGCCACGGGCGCGGTGGTCAGCGGCGCCGGCAGTAGCCTGACGTTGAACAATGCGCAGATCACCACCAGCGGTCACCAGAGTCGCGGCGTGACGGTCACCGCCGGCGGCCAGGCGCTGTTGTCCGGAGGCTCGATCAGCACCGCCGGCAACCAGGCCGAGGCGCTGTCTGCCAGTGGCAAGGGCTCCAGCATCAAGGCTGCGGACATGGCCCTGAGCAACAGCTCGACCGGTTCTGCCGTCGTTGTGCGCGCCTCCGACGGCGCGTCCGTCGAGCTGGAGCGGGTCAGCGTTGACTCCCAAAGCTTCATCGGGGCGATGTCCGCTGAAGGCGTCGGCTCGTCCATCAGTGCCAATGGGGTCGATGTCACGTCCAGCAATGGCCGTGGCATTGGTGTGACCAGCGCCGCCTTGACCTTTCGCAACGGCACCATCAACGCCAAGGGCGATGGCATTACCCTGAGTTCGCTCTATCAGGTGCCCGGTGGCACTGCGGTGGTGAGCGACAGTCAGATCACCTCGCAAAATGGCAACGGCATCAACGTCAATGCCGACCTGGCCACGGCCGATCTGGATAACGTGCAGATCACCACCCTGGGTGACTACGGCACGGCGATCTGGATGCCGGGGAGTAACACCCGGGTGGACGCCAAGGACACCCGTCTGGAAACCAAGGGGGCTGCGGCGGTGGGCGTCGACAACCGCGCCGGTGTGTTCACCATGGACGGCGGTGCCGTCATCACCCAGGGCAACAGTTCCCATGCCCTGTACGCATCAGCGGATACCCCGAACAGCCCGGGGGCGGTGTTCAACGTCCGCGGGGCCCTGATCGAGACGTCGGGCCGTGGCGCGGTGGGCGCCCTGGCGCGGATAGGGGGGGCCAAGATCACCCTCAACGACAGTCGCGTCGTCACCCACGGCGACTTGGGCTATGGCCTGTTCGCGTCTGGCCGGGGCGCCAGTGTGCAGTCGATCGACAGCGATGTGCTGACCTCCGGTGGAGAGGCCCATGGCCTGGCCATCAGCAACAACGCCAACTCCCTGCTCCAGGGTTCGACCCTGAGCACCGGCGGCGCCAACGCCAACGGCATTGTCAGTTACGCCACCAGCGCCGGTGTGGTGAATGAGGTTCAGGTCACCGCCAGCCACATCCAGACCCAGGACGGAGCAGGCATTCTGGTCAACGGTGGCGGCTTGAACACGCGCTTCACCGACAGCACCCTGACCGGCCGCAGCGGCGGTCAGCCGGGCACCGCGTTGTGGATCACCGACCGCACCAGTGGGGTGTTGGCGGAGGCGGTGAACCTGGAGGCGGTCAGGTCCCATCTGTCGGGAGACGTGCGGGTGGACGGCGGCAGCCTGCAGCTGTCCCTGGCCGATCACTCCAGCCTGGAGGGGGCAATCCTGGGGGGCGGGCGTGACACCCAACTGTCCCTGGACGACAGCAGCGCCTGGACCTTGCGCGGTGATTCGGTGCTCAGTCGCCTGGCCAACCATGGGGTGGTGGAATTCGCCGACCCGGGACTGGCAGGGGCCTTCAAGCAATTGCAAGTGACCGGCGACCTGACGGGCGATGGCCACTACATCATGAACACCGACCTGGGGCGGCAGCAGGGCGACCGCCTGATCGTCGGTGGCCAGGTGACTGGCGACAACAGCATCCTGGTCCGCAACTCCGGGTCCGAACCCGGGGCCGAGGGGCAACACCTGACCCTGGTGCAGAGCGCCGGCGGCCCGGGTTCGTTCAGCCTGGCCAACCAGGGCGCTATGGTGGACGCCGGGACCTACCGTTATGGACTGCGGGCCGATACCCAGGGCAACTGGAATCTGGTCAATGTGGGCCGCAGCCAGCCGACGCCGGGGCCGGACAACCTGTCCACCGGTGCCAGCGCGGCCATCAACAGCAGCGCCATCGCCAGCTTGCGGGCTACTTGGGACGCCGAGCGGGCGACGCTGGTGCAGCGGGTCGGCGAGCTGCGTGAAGGCGCGCAGCGCCAGGGGGTGTGGGTCCGCGGCTTCGGTCAGCAGCAGTCCCTGGATAACGGCGTGGGGCGCAACTTTTCCCAGCAGGTGCAAGGCACTCAACTGGGGATCGATACGCGGATCGATACTCAGGGCGGTCAACTCGTGGTGGGTGCGCTCGCCGGATACAGCCAGACCGACCGCGACTTCAAGCGCGAAGGCAGCGGCAAGCTCGACAGCTATCACCTGGGCGGCTACGCCACCTACCTGGATGATTCGGGCTGGTACACCGATACCTTACTGACTCTGAACCGCTGGTCCACCCGCCTGGACGTGTGGGGCACCGACGGCGCCAAGGTCTCCGGGCACG
Source organism: Pseudomonas sp. E1BtOHC1 (assembly GCF_058744285.1). Classification (NCBI taxonomy): domain Bacteria; kingdom Pseudomonadati; phylum Pseudomonadota; class Gammaproteobacteria; order Pseudomonadales; family Pseudomonadaceae; genus Pseudomonas; species Pseudomonas sp. E1BtOHC1. The sequence goes on along the minus strand of NZ_CP196023.1, from coordinate 5,028,903 downwards.
CGCGCAGCAAGGGCGCGGGGCTGTCGGTGGAGGCCGGCAAACAGATCGATCTCGGCGACCGCTGGTTCGTCGAGCCCCAGGTGCAAGTCTCCATGCTCTACGCCCGTTCGGACAACTACCGCCTGGACAATGGACTGCAAGTGGAGCCCGGTGATGGCTTGTCGACCCAGGTCCGCAGCGGCGCCCGGGTTGGCCGCAACCTGCAGCTGGACAATGGCACGCGCCTGCAGCCCTACCTCAAGGCCGGCTGGATCGAGGATCTTTCGGCGCAGAACAAGGTGCGTACCAACGGCATCGGCAGCCGTCCCGATGGCAGCGGTGGCGGCTGGTATGCCGGTGCCGGAATCACCGGGGAACTGACCCGCAACCATCAGGTGTATGCCGAGGTCGAGACGAGTGAAGGTTCGAACATCGACCGGCCCTGGGCGGCCAATGTCGGTTACCGCTTGAGCTTCTGAGGCGACTTCACGGCTGTTGGGCGTTGTGCGCCGCCTGCAAGGTCCGGCGCACGCCTTCGGCATAGGACGTCTTGGCGATGGGCCCGATCAAGCCTTGCAGGGCCGAGTCATCGAGGATCAGCGGCGAGCTGATCAGGTAGTGCATCTCCACCATCTCCCGCAGCAGCGGATCGAACAGCCCCAGCAGGCGCAGCAGGGGCTTGCCGATCACCCGCTGCTTGAAGGGCGCGCCGCCGTGCTGGCGGATCAGGGCCAGCAGGTCGCGCTGGCTGGTGACCCCGGCGCCTGCCAGGTGCCAGGTCCTGCCGAAGGCGTCGGGCTGGTCGATCAAGCGGCAGACCACCGGGCCCACATCCGGCACGAAGACGAACTCGTGGGGGCGATCCAGGGGCCCCACCAGGTTCGCGGTGCCGCCCTTAACCGCCGCCTGAAAGGCGCCGTGCAGCAGGCTTTTGTCGACCCAGGGACCGTAGAAGTCCGGGAGGCGCAGTACCGCCGCCTGGATACGGCCACTGGCATGGGCCTGCAACAGCAGGTCTTCCTGGGCCTTGCGCATGCGCCCCTTGAAGCTGTTGGGCTGGCGCGGATGGTCTTCGCGCACCGGATGGGTCTGGGCCATGCCGTAGGGGTAAACAGTGCCGATCAGCAGGACCTTGCGCACCCCGGCAGCGATCGCCCCTTCCAGGGTCTTGCGCATCAGTTGCGGGTGCAGTTCGAACTGCCAGTAGTCGACCCCTACCAGATAGATCAGGGTGTCGATTCCGGCCGCGGCGGCGGCGATCGACGCGGGCACGTCCGGGTCCCAGGTGACGCGTTCGGCCAGTGGGTCGGCGCCGAAGGCCTGGGCCAGGCCGGCCTCGCTGCGGCCCACCACACGATAGGCTTGCCCCTGGCTGTGCAGGGCACTGGCAATGCTTTGGCCGATGGCACCGACGGCGCCGAACAGGGCTATTTGTGGCATGACAGGCTTCCTTTTTGTTGAAGAGAGCTTGCAGGGTGCGAAATCCTCGGCTAAATGGAAATTGCCCACTTGTTGATGGTTTCTATACATAAATGCATACCCTGACTGACCATCCGCCCAACTGGGACTGGTACCGGAGCTTTCTCGCCGTCCTGGAGACCGGCTCACTCTCTGCTGCCGGCCGTGCCATGGGCCTGACCCAGCCCACGGTCGGGCGGCATATCGACCAACTCGAGTCGGCCTTGGGCCTGAAATTGTTCATCCGTTCCTTCGATGGCTATGCCGCCACCGAAGCGGCTCTGGAGCTCAAGCCTTATCTGTTGCAAGTGGCGGCGGGAGACGCGGCGTTGCGCCGGGTCGCCAGCAGCCAGGGCGCGGGCGTGCAGGGCTGCGTGCGCATCTCGGCCAGCGAAATCATCGGCGTCGAGGTGTTGCCGCCGATTCTCGCCACCTTGCGTCAGCAGCATCCGCAACTGGTGATCGAACTGGTGCTGTCCAACCGTGCGGATGACTTGTTGCAACGGGAGGCGGACATCGCGGTACGGATGTTTCGCCCGACCCAGGAGGCGCTGTTGGTCCGCCGGGTGGCGGACATCGAAGTGGGCTTGCATGCCCATCGGGATTATCTGGCGAGCCAGGGCACGCCGGCTTCCCTGGAGCAGCTGGAGCAGCATGCCTTGATCGGGTTCGATCGGGAAACCGCCTTTATCCGCCGTCTGCAACAGCAGTATCCGCTGCTCTCCCGCGCCCGTTTCGCCTGGCGCAGCGACAGCGATCTGGCGCAACTGGCGGCGTTGCGCGCGGGGTTTGGCATTGGCGCGTGCCAGGTCCGTCTGGCCAGCGCCGATCCGCGCCTGGTACGGGTTCTGGCGCAGGAGTTTTCGGTGCGGCTGGAGACCTGGGTGGCGATGCATGAGGACCTGCGCAACAGCCCCCGTTGCGCGGTGACCTTCGCCGCACTGGTGCAGGGGTTGGTGGCCTACGCCGGGGCAGACTGAGGGCAGGGCAGCGTTGCGCGCAAGACGTGCCGCCCGTCGAGCGGCCTATTGATTGTCCGATACTCCCCAAAGTGATTTATCATACGCCGTATGTTTTTTCTCAAGGCAATGGCTATGGCATTCGGCAAGGTCTTCATCGCCACTTCGGTGGACGGTTTTATCGCTCGCAACGATGGTGCCATCGACTGGCTGCCCAGTGGCGAGTCTGGCGAGGACTATGGCTACGCGGCTTTCATGGCCTCGGTGGATGGCATCGTCATGGGGCGCGGGACCTATGAAAGCGTTCTGGGTTTCGAGTCCTGGCCGTTCCACAAGCCGGTGGTGGTCATGAGCCGCAGCCTTGCGGCTGAGGATGTGCCGCAGCACCTGCGGGACAAGCTGCGCATCAGCGCCGCGCAGCCCGCGGAGTTGGTGGCGCAGTTGCGGGGCGAAGGCTGGACACGGGCCTATATCGATGGCGGTGCGGTGATCCGGGCCTTTTTGCAGGCGGGGCTGATCCAGGAACTGACCCTGACCCGGGTGCCGGTGCTGATCGGCAGTGGGCGGCCCTTGTTTGGTGGGCTTGAAGGCGACCTGCGACTGCACTGTATCGCCTCGCGGCAGTATCCCGATGGGTTGGTCAGCACCTGCTATCGCGTCGAGGGGAGCCGCCCCGATGAGTGAACGCGCCAAGCGTAGCGGTCGTCCTGCTGCCGGTCGTTCGCTGAATCTCGATCAGGTTCTGCAGGCCGGCCTGAGATTGCTGGAGGAACTGGGCCCCGAGGGATTCGGCGGCCGGGCCCTGGCGCGACAGTTGGGGATCACCCCGATGTCGGTGGCCTATCACGTGGGCGACCAGCACAACCTGATGCGCCTGCTGGTGGAGCGGGTGCACGGCGTGCCACTGCCGGAACCGCAAGAGGACCTGCCAGCGCTGCAACGGGTCCAGGTGTTGCTCGGCCATTACATGGCGCGGGTCCGTCGACATCCGGCCCTTACCCTGTGCGTGCTCAGCGATCCGCAGCTGTTCGATGGCGCCCTGGCTGCCTTCAGTGAGCGCCTGCGTGATGCCGTACGGCAACTCGACGATGACCCGGTGCTGTTCGACCTGCTGGTGGACTACACCCACGGCCACGCCCTGGCACTGGCTCTGGCCGGGGAGGGCGCGCCGGGGCTTGAGGGTGCTTTTGAGGCGGGGTTGCGGCGCTTGCTGCGCTGAGCAGTGCTCAGTCGGCAGCGCCGAGCATGGCGGCGAAGCGCTGCGCCGACCACTCCTTGCGGTCCGATACCTGACCGTCCCCCAGTTCCACCAGACGCAGCACGCCGTCGGCCCGCAAAACCACATCCAGCGAAAAAAACCGGCTGTCGATCAGCGCGGCGCACTCGTTCACCAGTGCCGGCACCTCGCCTTGTGCCGCATGGGCCTTGCCGTTGAGCACGAAGTAGCGCCGTTCGCTGTCCTCCAGGTAGTCCTCCCGGCGCCGGACACAGATGCCTCCCTCGATCTGCCCGCGATACTGACGCATGCGCTCTACCAATGGGGCTATGTCTGCCGGCGAAGCCACCAGGCTGCCGCTGCCGGTGTTCAGTGACTTGACGTAGTCCTTGATGAAATAGCCCGGCCAGTTCAGGTCTGCCAGTGCCTGGATAAAGTCGGCGTCGGGCGCCAGTACCCGGGTCTCGCTGGTGTACCGGGCCAGCAGCGGATACCACTCTGGCAGGTGATGGCAGTGTCGGTAGTGGGCCAGGGAGGTGAATTCCTTGGCGTCCTTGGCGTGCAAGTGCTCGAGCAGTGCGCCGTAGCCTTCGGGCGTCAGCATCCAGCCGCGGTAGAGCACCGGCTCGTCGCCTGGCAGGGCCGGGGAAGCCTTGAAGCGGCCGCTTTCGAAATCCTCGAAAGAGAACAGCGAGGCGTTCAGGCCAGCGGCCAGCACCGCCTCATATTCGTCCAGGTAATGCTCGTCCGGGCGTTTGGGGTCGAACGGGTCGCTGGGATACAGCAGGTGCATGGCAGGTTCCATCGAGTGAAAGGGGGGCCGGGTCAAGGGACGCGGGTGAGGATGGCGTACGAGCGGTCGATGATAACGGCATTTGTGCAGGCTTTCTTCCTGGGCCCGCCGCGTCTCACATCTGTGCACGTTTATTCACAGAAAATCACTGACTGCAGACAGATTCCAACGCTTGCCATGGGGATACTGGGGCGGCTCCCGAGGAGCCTGAAGGATCGACGTGACCAGAGGAAAAACCCATGCGTTGCATGCTTGCCACCTTGCTGATCTGCACCTTGGGCGCGATGCCCCTGGCCCATGCCACCGCGCCTGCGGCGTTTCACAAGGTGTTCGACGACATCAAGCCGGACCAGCCCGGTTGCGCCGCCGGGGTGATGCGCGGCGCCAAAATGATCTGGAGCGCAGGGTACGGCGCTGCCGACCTGGCCACCGGCCGGGCGATCCAGGCCGACACCCTGTTCAACCTGGCCTCGGTGTCCAAGCAGTTCACCGGTTTTGCCATCCTTGAGCTCGAAGCCCAAGGCCGCCTGGATCTGGATGACTCGATCCGGCGCTTTGTGCCGGAACTGCCGGCCTATGCCGAGGGCATTCAGATCCGTCATCTGCTGCACCACACCTCGGGCCTGCAGGACTACATGCTGCTGGCGGAGTTGGCGGGGATTGCCCTGAACCAGCGCTTTACCCAGCAACAGGCCCTGGATCTGCTGTTCAAGCAGAACGCTCTGATGTTTCCCCCCGGCAGCGAGTTCAGCTACAGCAACAGTGGTTATGTGCTGTTGTCGAGCATCGCCGAGCGAGCCGCCGGCATGCCCCTCAAGGACTACAGTCGAGCCCATCTGTTCCAGCCCCTGGGCATGAGTCGCTCGAGCATTGTCGATCAGTACCCGGTGCAGTTGCCGAACCTGGCCCAGGGCTATGAACAGGGCGAGTCGTCCAAGGGCCCCGAAGCCGTGGACGCCCGCTGGGAACAGACCGGCGACGGTCAGGTGCACAGCACTGTGGCGGACCTGATGCTGTGGTTACGCAACTTGTCCACGGGGCGGGTCGGGGGCACGGCGCTGGTGGAGAAGATGCGCCAGACCGAGCCCTTCAACGACGGTGACCCGGGCTATTACGGCATGGGCCTGGCCAACCGCAGTTATCGGGGCTTGCAAGAGGTGTCCCACAGCGGCAGTTGGGCCGGTTTCAGCACCGATGTGGCCTGGTACCCGAAGCTGGATGTGGCCACTGTAGTCCTGTGCAACAGCACGGAAGGGGAAGCGTCGGAGCGCGGGCACCGCTTGCTGGATGTCATGCTGGGCCCGTCCTGGTTACCCCGGTACACGGACATTCCCGCGCCGCCGCCGAGCATCAAGGCGCTGCCCAAGGCGTTCTTGAATACCTTGGTGGCCGGCACCTACCTGGATGATCTCGGTCATCAGTTCCAGCTGCAACGCACCGGCGATGGGTTTGTCCTGGACACCTTTCACGAGGTCCTGCCGTTGCTTCGCCAGAGCGATCAACTGATGGCGGCGGACAACGATGGCATCCCGATCTATCTGGCGGCGGCACCGGGGGCACGGATCGTTGGCAACAACCCGGCCTCGACCTATGTCCTGGCGCCGGCCTGGAAACCCGAGGACATCCGTCGTTATGTCGGCCTCTACGCGCTGCAAACCAGCCCCGGACAGCTCAAGGTCTACCCCCGGCAAGGCAAGCTCTACGTACGTATCGGCCAGCACAGCTACCCTTTGCAGCCGCTGACGACGGAGCGCTTTCGCGCCGGTGAACTGGGGGTGATCAGCTTTGCCGAGGAGGGTGAGGTGTTGACCAGCAGCGTGGCGCGCAACCTGCGGTTCAGGAAGGTGACGGGGCAATAGTGGCCAGTGCCGCCGTGAGCCACGAACCCCTCAGATCCGCCGGCTGTGCACCAGCAACCACAGCAGGTAGAAGCCCCCCAGCAGCCCGGTCATCAGGCCGATCGGCAGGTTCGCGTACCAGGCCAGGCGCTGGCTGAGCAGATCCGCGGTCAGCAACAGGACCGCGCCCATCAGCGCCCCCGACACCAGCGGCACTTCGGCGCAACGGGTCAGGCGCCGGGCCAGTTGCGGGCCTGCCAGGGCGATAAAGGCGATGGGCCCGGCCGCTGCGGTGGCGATGGCGGTCAGGCCGACGGCCGCCAGGACCATGATCAGCCGGGTGCGCTCCACCGCGATTCCCAGTTGGGTGGCGGTGGCGTCGCCCATTTCCAGCAGGTTGATGCGCCGGGCGTGGTACAGGGCTATGGGCACAATGGCCGCAAGGCCCAGGGCCGCGGGCAGTACGTGGGACCAGGTGCGGGTGTTCAGTGAACCGGCCAGCCACAGCTGGGCGAACATCGCCTGGTCGAGGTTGCCGCTGACCAGCAGGATGCTGTTCAAGCCGGACAGACTGGCGCCCACGCCAATGCCCACCAGCACCAGGCGGTAGCCGCCGCTGCTGTGGCCCTTGCGCGCCAGGAGCAGCACTAACAGCGCAGTACAGAGGCCAGCGCCCACTGCTGCCAGGGACGTTGCCAGGGGGCCGCAATCCCACAGCATGATCTGCACGATGGCGCCGCTGGCAGCACCAGTGGTGAAGCCGATCACGTCCGGCGAACCCAGGGCGTTGCGCGAGATCGACTGGAAGATCGCCCCGGCCATGCCCAGGGCTGCGCCCACCAGGGTGGCGGTGAGCGCCCGGGGCAGGCGCACCCGATGAATCACCCGCTGGGCAGTGGAGTCCTGAGCGTAACCCAGGAGACTGGCCAGCACCTGATCCGGGGGCAGGGCCAGGCTGCCGGTGCCCAGCAACAGGGCCCAGAGCAGCAGCGTGGCGAGGATCAGGACGCCGCAGACCAACACCGTGCGTGGCCGCCAGCGCAGGGACAAGGGGCCCAGACGCAGGGCTTGAGGGCCCATCACAGGCGGCTCAGGCGAAAGCGCCTGACCAGGACAATGAAGCACGGGCCGCCCAGCAGCAGGGTGATGATCCCGGCGGCGATTTCCTCCGGTGCCGCCAGCACTCGGCCCAGTACGTCGGCCCCCAGCAGCAGGCTCGCCGCGAGCACTGCCGAGTAGGGCAGGATCCAGCGATAGTCCGGGCCCACCAGCATTCGCGCCAGGTGCGGCGCCACCAGACCGACGAAACCTATGGGCCCGGCCACGGCGGTGGCCGCGCCGGCCAGCAACATCACCGCCAGGCAGGACAGCAGCCAGGTCAGGCGCAGGTTCACCCCCAGGGCCTGCCCCAGGTCCTTGCCCAGCGCCAGGGCATTGAGGTTGGCGGCGACGCCCAGGGCGATGCACAGGCCGAGGGCGATGGCCATGGCCGGAACATGCAGCAGGGCGAAGCCGCTGCCGGACAGCGAGCCCGAGGCCCAGTGGCGGAAGTGGTCGAAGACCTCGGGCGGACTGTTGAGCACGATGATGCCGGTCAGCGAAGTGAGCATCACCGACAACCCGGCCCCGGCCAGCACCAGGCGTACCGGGTTGGTGCCGGTCTCATGGGCCTGGCCCAGGAGAAACACCACGACGCCGGCCAGCCCGGCCCCGAAGAACGCCAGCCACAGGTACTCGGCCATGCTGGTCAGGTGCAGCAGCGCCACGCCGATGATCACCGCCAGGGCCGCACCGGCATTGATCCCCAGCAGGCCCGGTTCGGCCAGGGGGTTGCGGGTGACGGCCTGCATCACCGCGCCGGCCATGCCCAGGGCCGCTCCGGCCAGCAGGGCAATCAAGGTGCGCGGCAGGCGCAGTTCCCGCAGGATCAGGTGCTGGTCGTTGTGCAGGTCGGCGGCGTGCAGCGCCTCCCAGGTCACGCTCAGGGGAATGGCCCGCGAGCCGACGGCCAGGCTCAGCAGGGCCAGCAGAACCAGCAGCGCGAGCCCGGCCAGCAGGCCCCAGGTACGGGGCGTGTTGCCTCGGGCAAGTCGCAGCGGTATGCCGCGGCCTTGGGCAGACAGGCTCATGGTTTAACGAAAGTGCCCGGCGACGGCGTCGATCATCTGCCGCCCCGAGTAGTAGTCGATGCGAAACGAGCTCGGACCCAGGGCGTAGACCCGCTTGTGGACCACCGCCGGCAGGTTGGCGAGCACCGGATCGGCGAGAAACGCCTGCACGTCGTTCTCGTCGGCGCTGAGCAGGAACACGCTGTCGCCGCTGATGGCTGCGGGCAGGTTCTCCCGGGAAATGAACTGGAAGTCCGAGGCACGGGTGACTTTCCCTGCCAGCGCCTCGGGCAGCTCTACCACCTTGAAGCCCAGGCCGGTGAGGAGCCGGGCCTGGGGGCTGTTGAGGCGGCCGATGGAATAGCTGCCGGCGATGTTGTAGCCCACCACGCTGACCGGACCGGGAGGCGGGGTGATGTGGGCGGCGGTGTCGGCGGCGTATTGGCCGAAGCGCTGGATGGCGGCCCGGGCCTGTGGTTCCAGGCCGGTGCGTTGGCCCAACTCGGTAGCGATGTCCTGCCAGCTGTGGTTCGAGTAGTCCACCACCAGGGTCTCGATGCCCTGGGCCTGGAGTTCGGCACGCTGGGCGATGACGCTGTCGGCGCCGGTGGCGGACACCACCACCAGGTCGGGGTCACTGGCGATCACCGCTTCGATATCGAATTGCAGGTTGCGGTACAGCACCTGCACGCCCCGTTGTTCGGCCACCTTGGCCCATTGGGAAAAGAACCCTTGCTGATCGGTGAGGCGACTGGCCGTGGTGGCGGCGCTGGCCACCAGCGGCGCGTCCATGGCCAGCAGGATTCCGCTGACGCTGGGGCTGGTGGAGACGATACGGGACGGGGCGGTCGGGGTGGCCCAGGCAAGGTGAGCGGACAGGGCCAGGACCGCTGCGCTGAGCAGCCGGACAGTAAGGCGTGGGTTCATCGTCGATCCGTTGGGCGGTGGGTGGAGTGCGGCTGGGGCGCCTTCTATTTCGCCTGAAGGGCCTGGACTGCAGGGCTTATATGATAATGCTTCTCATGCAATGTGTTCCATATTGTAGAATCCATTCCGCAATTGCAATACTGCAAGCGCCTGCTGCTCCAAGGAAAACCTGCCCATGACTCATCGTTTGCACGCGGATGCCGTGACCTTGCGCCACGACGCGCGAATCATTTCCCAGGACCTTTCCCTGGCCATTCCCGATGGCTCGTTCACCGTCATCGTCGGGCCCAATGCCTGTGGCAAATCCACCCTGCTGGCGGCGCTGTCGCGGCTGCTGGCCCCGGCCAGGGGCCAGGTGCTGCTCGATGGCAAGGACATTCGCCAACTGCCGGCCCGGGAGGTGGCCAGGCGCCTGGGCCTGCTGCCGCAAAGCGCCACGGCGCCGGACGGCATCACCGTCGCCGATCTGGTGGCGCGGGGGCGCTACCCGCATCAGTCGCTCCTGCGCCAATGGTCGCTGGAGGATGAGCAGGCCGTGCGCCGGGCGATGGCCGCGACCCGGGTCAGCGAGCTGGCCGAGCGACTGCTGGACGAACTGTCCGGCGGCCAGCGCCAGCGGGTGTGGATTGCCATGGTGCTGGCCCAGGAAACCCCGATCCTGCTGCTGGACGAGCCCACCACCTACCTGGACATCGTCCATCAGATCGAGCTGCTGGAACTGCTGGCCGAACTCAACCGCCAGGGGCGCACCATCGTCGCGGTGCTGCATGACCTGAACCAGGCCTGCCGTTATGCCAGCCACCTGATTGCGCTGCGGGACGGGGCCGTAGTTGCCCAGGGGGCGCCGGCGACGATCTTCACCGAGGCGTTGGTGGAGCAGGTGTTCGGGCTTGCCTCGATGATCATCACCGACCCGGTCAGCGGCACCCCCTTGATGGTGCCCAGGGGCCGGGTCGAGGCGCCGTCATCCGGCGCGCCTGATTCACTGGGTGACGACTCAGCGACGTGAAGGGAGCGGTTCCTGAGGAACTCGCTGGCCGCCGGTGGCCTGGTTGACCAGAGCGGCTTCGTGGAACAGCGCCTCGCGATCTTCCGGCGCCTGCAGTTGCCCCAGGTCGGTGACGGTGGTCATCACACAGACGATTTCCTGCTGGGCGTCGAACACCGGCGATGCCTGGCCGGTGACGTTGGACAGCAGGTGGCTGGTGAGCTCGGCCCAATGCTTCTGACGGACTTGATCGAGTACCGCGCTGCTGGGCGGGGTGCCGCGAAAGTGTGCCGGCTGCTGCTTGCGTGCGGCGTCGATGACGGCCTTGGGCAGAAAGGCCTGGAACACCAGCCCGCAGGCGGTGTTGTCGATGGGCAGGATGTCCCCCAGGGCCAGGGGGTTAATGGAGAAATAGGCACTGCGATACCAGCGCACCAGGGTCGGCCCACGGTCGGTCCAGATCGCCACGCCACCGCTGGCGGCATGCCGCTGGGCCAGGGCCTTCATATGCTGGGCGGCGATGTCCACGGCGTCGATGCGTTTCAGTGCGCCGATGCCGATGCTCAGGGCCGCAGGCCCCAGGTCATAGAGGCCGCTGACCGGGTCCTGCTTGGCCAGGCCTTCCTTGACCAGGCTTTGCAGGTAGCGGTGGGCGGTGGAACCCCCGGTGCCGGTACGCCGGGCCACTTCCCCCAGGGCCAGCTCGCCCTCGGCATTGGCCAGGGTGTTGAGAAAGCGCGCGGCAATGGAAACCGACTGGATGACCCCGGAGCGTTTTTCCGGTGGGGCATCCAGGGTGTCGTCCAACGGGTTGTGCGAAGTGTTCAACGGCTGGTCTCCTCAGCAATGTCTGGCCGCGTGGGGTGCGCAGGCTACGGCCTGCGTGGCGCTGGCACTAGCGGCGGCCATGATAGCGGTTTCGCCGTCGGCCAGGGACGGGCGAATGTACCCGGGCCGAACCTGAAGGTCATTCCAATTTGCAGAATGTATTCCGTATTGAGGAATTTGATGGCTACGTGATAGCCTAATCCTGAAAGAGGATCATTCTCATTTGGAAGGAAGTTTTGATGGCCCTTACGTATCGCACATTCAGCCACGGTATTGGCGTTCTTACCCTGTCCACCCTGCTGGCGACCCCGCCGGCCCTGGCTGAAGACAGTCGGGCCCGGGAGCACGTCGTGGCGAAGGGCGGCCTGGCATTGGACGCACTGGTGGTGACCGGTGAAAAACTCGACCGTGAATTGAAGGACACGGCGTCATCCGTGTCGATCATCACCGACCGCGATATCCAGCAGACCCGGACCGGCGATGGGTCGGTCTCGGAAGTCATCAACGGCAGCCCCAACGTGATCTACACCGATTCGGTGGGGGCGCCGATCATCCGTGGCCAGGACACCCAGGGGCCGAACAACGGGCAGAACGTGTTCTGGGGCGGTACGGTGCCCCGGGCCACCATCAACCTCGACGGGCACTATCTGAACTACAACGAGATGTTCTTCGGCGCGACCTCGGTCTGGGATGTGGACAGCATCGAAGTTTTTCGCGGCCCGCAGACCACCTCCCAAGGGGCCAATGCGATTGCCGGGGCGATCATCGTCAACACCAAGGATCCGACCTTCACCCCCGAGGCGGCCTACCAGGCTGAAATCGGCAGCTACCACTCGCGGCGCAGTTCCGTTGCCGTGTCCGGCCCTTTGGCCCAGGACTTCGCCGGGCGCCTGGCGGTGGACTATTCGGCCCGCGATACCTTCATCGACTACGACAACCCGAAATTCCAGGGCGGCAAGACCGACCAGGATTTTCGCAACCTCAACGCCCGGGCCAAGCTGCTGTGGCTGCCTACGGACATTCCGGGGCTGGAGAGCAAGTTCACCTTTTCCCACAACGACAGCAACCGCCCGACCCAGGAAGCCGCCTCGGCGCCGTTCCACAAGCTGGAACACAGCTCCACCACCATGCCCTCCTGGCAGCAGGACACCAACACCAGCATCCTGGATGTCTCCTATGAGCTGGGCAACGGCCTCAAGCTGTTCAACCAGGCCCAATACTCGTTGTCATCGGTGCACCGGGTCACCGGCGCGGCGGGCGAGGGCGATGCCGACATCCACCAGAAGAACGCCTCCAACGAATCGCGCCTGACTTTCGGTGAGAAAGAGGACCTGCTCAGCGGCATGGGCGGGGTCTACTACGCCCGCACCCGCACCGACGAAACCCTGAACCTGAGGGGCCGCTCGGCCTTCGACGACACCAAGACCAACCTGGGGATCTTCGGCGAGGTCAATTACCGCCTCACCGATCTCTGGACCCTGAGCACCGGCCTGCGCTACCAGCAGGACCACATCGAACGTACCGGCAACTCGGTGCTGGCCCCCGGCGCGCTGAACTATGACAAGACCTTCTCCACCGTTCTGCCCAAGGTGTCACTGGCCTACGCCGCCACCCCGCACTGGACCCTGGGCGGCCTGATCAGCCGTGGCTACAACCCGGGCGGCGTGTCGCTGAACCTGAGCACCCGGCAATGGGCCTACTTCAAGGAAGAGTCGATCTGGAACTATGAACTGTTCAGCCGCGCCAGCCTTCTCGATGACCGCCTGCTGATCAACACCAACCTGTTCTACATGGACTTCAAGGACGCCCAGTACAACATCCCGGTGGTGATCTCCCCCGGGGTGGCGCAGTCCTACACCATTAACGCCGAGAAGGCCCACGCCTATGGCCTGGAACTGGATTTCGACTACCGCCTGCTGGACAACCTGCGGCTCAAGGCCAGTGCCGGGACCCTGCGCACCCGCATCGACAAAATCTCCAGCAACGCCGGCTACGCCCACAACGAGTTCGCCCGTTCGCCGGGCTACACCCTGAGCTTCGGCCCCAGCTGGGACATCACCGAGCGCCTCAACCTCAACGCCCAGGTGCGCTACCTGGACGGTTACTACTCGGATGTCGCCAACACCTCGAGCTATTCGATCAAGCCCTACACCCTCACCGATGCACGCATGAGTTATCGCTTCAACGACCAGGTGCAGCTCTATGGCTACGTCAAGAACGTCTTCGACGACCGCTCGCCCACGTACATGCAGCAGAACCGCGGCATTGGCGGCATCGAAGCCAGCATGACCCAGCCACGGACCCTGGGCATCGGCGTCAAAGGGGCGTTCTGAGGCCCCGAGGACCCATCGCCGGCTGCTGCCCGAGGCGCGGTCGGCGTTCATTCGTACACAGGAGATTGGCAACAGATGAGTAACCGCAAACGCCTGCATATCGGCATGTCCCTGGCCCCCACCTGGCTCAGCGGAGATGCCTGGCGCCAGCCCGACAGCAATATCGAGGGTATCTACAGCGCCGACTTCGCCGTGGACATCGCCAAGCGCTCCGAGGCCGCACACCTGGATTTCGTGTTCCGCCCCGACGTCAGTTGCCTGAATATGGACGGCCTGGAAAGCGGCTCGGGTTTCTCCAGCCTCGACCCCACGGTGCTGCTGGCGTGCATCGCCCGGGAGACTTCGCACATCGGCCTGGTATCCACCGTCTCCACCACCTTTTTCCCGCCCTATGTGGTGGCGCGCCAGTTGCAGTCGCTGCACTGGGTGAGCAACGGTCGCGCCGGCTGGAACATCGTCACCGCCTTGCAGGGCCACGAGAACTTCGGCCTGGAGGCCATGCCCAGCGCGGACCAGCGTTATGCCCGGGCGGCGGAGTTCACCCGCCTGGTGCATGACCTCTGGGCCAGCTACCCCAACGACGCGCTGCTGCTGGACCGTGAGCATGGCCGTTACGCCGACCGTGCCAAGGTGCATCCGGTGGACCATGACGGTGAGCATTTTCGGGTGCGCGGTCCGCTCAACCTGCCGGCGTTCAAGGCGCGGATTCCGTTGATCCAGGCCGGCGCCTCGGACACCGGCCGCGACTTTGCCGCCTCGGTGGCCGATCTGGTGTTTGCCCCGACCCCGGACAAGGACGCCGCCCTGGAGCTGCGCCGCGATCTCTCCCAGCGGGCCCGGCGTCAAGGTCGCAAGCCCGAAGACATTCGCCTGCTGCCCGGTCTGAGCCTGTATCTGGCCGCGACCCGGGAAGAGGCTCGAGAGCTGTTCATGCAGACCCACGGCCGTCCGGACAACGGACGCAAATTCGCCTCGATCAAGCAGATGCTCGGCCTGGACCTCAGTGACTGGCCCCTGGACCGCCCAGTGAGCGCGGCAGACTTGCCGGCCCCGGTGCACAACCCCGGTAGCCGCACCCATACCAACCTGTTGCGGCGTCTAATCGAGCGCGAGACCTTGCGCCTGGATGAATTGCTGCTGCGCCCGGAAGTGATTTCCGCCGCCCACTGGCAAGTGATCGGCACCGCCGAAGATGCCTTCGAACAGATCGTCGACTGGGCCGAGGCCGGTGCCATGGACGGCTTCATCGCCGCGCCGGGAGGCTCGATCCGTTCGATGCATATCTTCCTTGAACAGGTGGTACCGCGACTGGTGGCGGCCGGGCTGTTTCGCGAGGCCTACAGCGGCAGCACCTTCATGGAGCACCTTGAACAGCGCTGATGGAGAGGGGAGCGTCCGCGCTGGACGTCTCCCGGACTACCAGTGGTCAACCAATTGCTTGACCTGCGACGCATCGTGGCAGCGCAGCAGCGCCTGACGAAAGCGTGGATTGGAAAACAGCCGGGCAGTGTCCGCCAGCAGTTCCAGGTGTTGCTGATCGGCGGGGGCGGGCACCAGCAGCACGAGGATATCGCTCACCGGCTGCTGGTCGGGGGCGGCAAAGGCCATGGCGGTCTGCGGCCGCAGGTACAACGCATGGATGCTATCGAGCTCGGCGAGCCGCGCATGGGGCACGGCCACACCGTCGCCGATGGCGGTGCTGGCGGCCAGTTCCCGGCGCCACAGACTGGCCGTGACCCCAGCGCCGGGCAGCTGTCGGGTCTCTTGCAGATGCTGGCCAACCTGTTCGAACAGGCACTGTTTGTTCGACACATGGACGTCGAGGAGGATGTCCTCGACCTGCAGATAGCGGGCAAGCTTGCTCATGGGCTTCTCCGGGCGTTTCAGGCTTGGCTCAAGGAGAATTGAAGCGCATTTGCCTGGCCGGGTCAGTGGCGGCCGGGCAGTCTTTACGAACTCTTTAGATCGCCGGCCCCCACCCCACATTCGCTCAGGGTGCCCTCGATAAAGTCGTTCTGGGCCACCTCAGGCATGGCCGGCAGCCGTTCGAACAACCCCTCGTCGCAGCCGCGCTGTATTTCGGCATGGTCCACTTCGACCACGTCCCAGCCGACACTCCCGGTCTCGACCATGGCCTTGATCATGCCGATTTCGCCGTTGTACTCGCCGGCCCGAACGCTAATCGAGTGTTGCTGCTCGAAGGGGGTGTAGAACGCCTGCTGCTGGGCTTGCTTGTTCAGCCCGCCGACGGAAACCACGGTCAGCGTATCGGCCTGGACGGCGCTGCAAAGCAGCGCCAGGGTCAGGCTGGCAAGAGCAGTTTTAAGCATGGCTGGTCTTCCTTCTTGTTGTTGTTTTAAAGATCGCGAGGGCCATCCTAGCCAGCACGGCTGCAGCTCATGAGGAATAAAAGGCGCGCTCAACGGGAGTTTTTTTCTCACGGCGTTGCACAGACGTCGCCCCGGTGCCAGCAGGCTGGGTAAGATCCAGAGACTGGCGCAACCCTGTACCGGGCACTGTGCCCGGACCATCGTCGCAGTGCGCCCGGGAGCCCAGACATGAACAACTTCACGGACTATCGCCTGCCTTCCCTGGATGCTCTGCTGGCCTTCCAGGCGGCCGCGCAGTTGCAGAGTTTCGAGCGCGCGGCCGATGCCCTGGCACTCACCGGGAGCGCCTTGCGCAAGCGTGTTGCAGGCCTGGAGCAACTGCTGGGCGTATCGTTGTTCGAGCGCCTGGGCGGCAGTGTGGTGCTGACCGTACAGGGGCAGGTCTACCTGGAGCAGGTCAGCCCGATCCTCGCGCAGTTGCTGGCAATCCCCGGGCATCAGCGTCCGGTGCAGCGCCAGCAGCACCTGACGGTCAGTTGCCCGCCGACCTTCGCCCGTCAGGTCCTCATCCCGCGCCTGCAGGAGCACAGCCTGGCCTACCCGGACGTCGACCTGCAGATCCAGCTCAGTGCGCCCATGGGCAGTGTCGATGGTGGAGCCTGCGACGTGCTGATCAGTGGCGACAGCGCCGAGGTCGCGCCTTGTCAGCGGCTGCTCGACGAACAACTGCTGCCCATGGCCGCACCGGCCTTGCTGGCGCATTTCCCGGGCCTGGATCCGGTGCGGGATTTCGCCCGCTTGCCCTTGTTGCGTTCACCTCTGGAGCCCTGGCGGCCCTGGTTCATGCAAGCCGGCCTGGAACTCGTCGAACCGGGGCAGGGCCCGGCGCTGCTGGACCTGGGAATGATGCTTGAGGCGGCGGCCAAGGCTCAGGGCGTGGTTCTGGCGCGGCCCTCACTGGCACAGGCGTGGCTGGCCGATGGGCAGCTGGTGGCGATTGGCGAGGTGCGCAGCGAGCCCTCATTTCACTATCAACTGCGGGTTCGGCAGGCATCGCCGGCGGCGGAAGCCTTCAGCACCTGGTTGACCCGGGTCTGTCATGAAACCGTGCTTGAGGCGCAGGCACGCTTGAAGCATTCGCTGTAGGAAAGTTACGCCCGATAAGCGCGAAATCTTTTCCCGGTCACGCCTCGGGCAGGCCGTTAATCTCGCGCTGAACCTCAATCGGGAGCGGGCCAATGCCCATCATCACCTGTATCGAAGACTTGCGTGTAATGGCCCAGCGGCGGGTGCCGCGAATGTTCTATGACTATGTCGATGGCGGCTCCTGGACCGAGAGCACCTACCAGGCCAACCAGGCCGACTTCAGCGCGATCAAGCTGCGCCAGCGGGTGGCGCGCAACGTCGAGCAGCGCTCGCTCAGCGCTCGGCGAATGGGCATCGACATGGCCATGCCGCTGGCCATCGCGCCCACTGGCCTGGCAGGAATGATCCACGCCGACGGCGAGATTCTTGCCGCCCGCGCCGCCACCGCCGCCGGCATTCGCTACACCTTGTCGACGGTGAGCATTTGCTCCCTGGAGGACATCGCCCAGGCCATTGCCGCGCCGTTCTGGTTCCAGCTCTACGTCATGCGCGACCGCGGTTTCGTCGCCAGCCTGATTGACCGGGCCAAGGCCGCCGGTTGTGATGCCCTGGTCCTGACCCTTGATCTGCAGTTGAGCGGCCAGCGCCACAAAGACCTGAAAAACGGCCTGAGCATTCCACCGCGACTGACCTCCTCCAGTCTCTTGAATATCCTCGGCAAGCCGCGCTGGATCAAGGGGATGCTGAGTACCCGTCGGCACCATTTCGGCAACATCATGGGGCATGTCAAAGGCGTGGATGACAGGCGCCAGCTGGCTGAGTGGACTTACCAGCAGTTCGACCCGCGCCTGAGCTGGGACGACATTCAATGGATCAAGAAGCGCTGGGGCGGCAGGTTGATCCTCAAGGGCATTCTGGATGTCGAGGATGCGCGCCTGGCGGCGGACAGCGGCGCCGATGCCCTGATCGTCAGCAACCACGGCGGCCGGCAGCTGGACGGTGCGCCTTCCAGCATCAGCATGCTGCCGGCGATCGTCGAGGCCGTCGGCGAGCGGATCGAAGTCTGGCTCGACAGCGGTATCCGCAGCGGTCAGGACGTGATCAAGTCCCTGGCGCTGGGCGCCCAGGGGGTCATGCTCGGGCGTGCACATCTGTATGGCCTGGGGGCGATGGGTGAGGCTGGAGTGGCCAAGGCCCTGGAGATCATCGCCAGAGAAATGGACCTGACCCTGGCCCTGTGTGGGCACACCGATGTGCAGCATCTGGATCACGACATCCTGTTGCCGGGTAGCTACCCTCTGCCCTAGGCAGTGCGGCTCGCAGCCTGGGATGCAGCCGCCTGCTGCCAACCTCTCAAAGGGCCTCCAGAAAAGCCTTCAGCGCCTTCAGTTCGCTCCGGTCCAGCTCCAATACCTTGAATTGCGCTGAGGTCACGGGAAACAGCGGGTCTTGCAACTGTCCACCCTTGGGGACGGGTATGGGCATGCCGGCGTTGTAGAACAACAGCACCTGATCGAGGCTGCTGGCCAGCCCATTGTGAAACCAGGGGCCGGTATGGCTCACCAGTCGCAGTGAAGGTGTGCGAAAGCGCCCGATATCTTGCACCAGCCCGGTGACCTCATAACGCCCGAGGTCTTCGCGACGACGCCCATAGAAGGTCAGGCCTGCATTGTGGAAACGGTCGTCCTGCATCCCTGGACCGAAGTGGCAGTTCATGCAGCGCGCCTTGGTGCGAAACAGGTGCAGCCCCTGCAATTGCTGGTCGTTGAGGGCCTTCGTCTGCCCTCGCAGAAAGCGCTCGAAGGGGGTGCGTTGTGCAACCTGCAGCAGGCTGCGCTGATAAGTCGCCAATGCCGCCGCCACTTGCTCGGCCCCCAGCGCCTGTCCGGGAAATACCTTGGCGAACTGCGCCGGATAGTCCGTGCTGTCACGCAGCCGGGCCACCAGCTCCGCGACGCTGAAGGCCATCTCCTTCGGGTCGACGACCGGCATCAGGGCCTGCATCTCCAGACTGTCGGCGCGCCCGTCCCAGAACAGATGCCCGGCCAGGCCGCTGGCCACCAGGCTCGGCGCATTGCGCCGGCCCGCTGCACGGTCATGCCCGAATGAAACCCGGCGCCCATCGGCGAACCTCAGGTCCGGCTCATGGCAGGAGGCGCAGGCGATCTGCCCCGAACGCGACAGGCGCGGGTCGAAGAACAGCTGGCGGCCAAGGTCGGCCTTCTGCTGTGTGTAAGGGTTGTACTCCGGGGACGGCGCCCGCTCGGGCAAGGGGCCCAGCTCTTGCCAGGCCACCCCGGCATCCACCTGCGGCGCCGGCCACTGCGCGGAGGGCCGGCTGTACATTTCGCGCAGGCAAGCCGGTTCGCTTAGTGCGCAGGCACGCACCTGTTCCAGCCCGACCATCAACAACATGCCGAGCATGACCACAAGACTCTTCAGGGACCGGCGCATTTCAGAACGCGTACCCGACTTCGAGCCAGTACTGGCGGCCCACCTCATAGGTCGAGACCGAGTTGCTGTTGACCGTCTGGTTGGCATTGACCGACTTCTTGTCGAGCACGTTGAACACGTCGACATTGACGAACACTGTCTGGTCCTTGGCGGTGGGAATGCGCCAGCCCAGGCGCGTGTCCCAGGTCAGCGCTGCCTGGAATTTCTGTTCTTCCCAGACATCCACCGAGGTCCCCATGTAGTCCACATTGCGTCCCGTGTCGCCAATGCGCTTGTAGCCGGCGCGGTAGCGCCAGAAGTTGCTCCACTGCAGATTGGCTTGGGGGATCTGGGTAATGGTGGTCAGGCGGGCCGTCCAGGGCCGGTTGAAGTTGCTGGCCGGGCGGTCGTCATAATTGATGAAGCTGCCCTGGTACTGGATGACGTTGTTCTGGTAGTACAGGTTTTCGGCAGCGACGTAGGTCGGCGCGGAGGCCTTGCTGTCGGTCCAGTTGAGCGCCAGCTGCCCGCCGGTCTGGGTGCCCAGCAGTGTCCAGCGCTGCAACGGCGTCACCGTCAGGGTGTAGGTGTCGGTCTCGCTCTTGCCGTCGTTGGTGTAGGTGGTGTAGTTGCTCGCCAGCGTCGGGTCCGTGGAGGGCTCGCCCAAGGTCTTTCCGGACACCTGCACCACCTGGTCGCGGCCCTTGCGATTGACATACTTGAGGGCATATTCGACCCCGGCCCATTGCTGCACCACGCCCAGCATCAGCTCATCGTCGTAGGGAATGTCCAGCTGATTGAAACGCACCTGGTTGGCGGCGTTGGACTTGACCACCCAGGGTTTGTCCAGGCTGTCGCGGGTTTCGTTGAAGCGCAGGCGGTTGCGTCCGTCTTGCAGCTGCCAGCTGCTGACACTGCGCCCGTAGTAACGGTTGACGCCGGCATTGAGCAAGGTGGTGCGGTCACCGAACAGGTCATATTCGAGGGAGAAGCGCGGCGCCCAGGTGGTCTTGTCCATGTAGTCGTCGCTGTCCACGCGCACGCCCGGGCGCAAGGTCAGTTGGCCGATGGTGATCTCGTCCTGCAACCAGCTGCCCCAGGAGGTGGTGGTGAAGTCGAATTCGCCGGTGGCGTAGCGGGTACGGCTCTTCATGTACTGGCCCGCCCAGCCGTTCAGGGTCCGGCCCATGTTGCAGGCGACGCTGTCGGTAACCCCGGCGCTGTTGGTGCAGGTTGTGGTCGCCGCGGGGGCAACATAGGTGCTGCTGTCGGTCAGGCGCTCGTAGCGCACGTACTGGCGGGAGAATTCCAGGCCGGTTTGCGGACGGTGAGTCATGCCCAGCCAGTCGACGCTGCGCCAGTCGGCATTGAGCTTGTACTGCCAGGTACGTTGCTGCTGCTCGATATCCCCCCAACCGCCTTCAAGGGTATTGGCGGTGGGCTTGTTGCCGATGCCCCAGTCCTTGGTGGTCGACTTGCGCCAGGTCCAGTAGTCGGCCGAATCCGACTGGCGGCTCTGTTCCTGGCCGCTCCACGCCAGGTTCTGTTCGATGCGCGCCAGGTCGCCATCCCATATTGTGCGCAGGTTCAACTGGGTGCCGCCGGCCTTGTTGTCATAACCCGAGTTGGCCACGTTGGCACGCAAGTAATGACTCTCCTCTGGGGCATGGGTCACGCTGGTCTCGACAGTGAGCTGATCGCTGGCTTTCCATACCGACTTGAGGAAGTAGTTGTCGATGCGCCGCTTCTGCTTCTCCTCGTGAAAGCCCATTTCCTCGACGTTGTTGTAGGAGTAGAAACCCAGCGGGATGGTCGAGCGCTTCTGGCTGAAGCTGCCGAGCAGGCCGAAATTGTCGGTCAGGTGGCCCTGCAGCGTGCCGCGAACGGTGACCTTGTCGAACTTGGGCTGCTCGTCGGGAGAGCCGGAGTTCTGCATGCGCAGCTCTTCGCTTTCGTCGATGTGATATTTAGTCCAGGCGGAACGGGTGGTCTGCACCGAGAACTTGCCGTGCAGTGCCTGGGTTGGCGCACGGGTTTGCGCATCGATGACGCCGCCGTTGAAGCCGCCATAGGCCGCTGGCACGTTGCTGTCCAGGACCGTGATGTTCTCCAGCAGGTCGCTGTCCAGTGCCAGGCCCTGGCTGCGCCCCGGTACCGCGTCCAGAAGTTGTACCCGGTCTTCGGCCGGATCGATGTCATTGTTCATGTTGATGCCATCGATCAGGAAGGCATTCTGGTAGAACTGCGCCCCGTTGATGCTGATGTTGGCCGGGCCGATTTCCCCAGGGGTCTTGCTGCTGAGCTGGGCATCGTCGAACTGCACGTTGGGATGGCTGCGCAGCAAGCTGGTGATGTCGCCATTGCCCGCCGGCATGGCTTCGATCGTCGCGCGGTCGATACGAGTCTCCCCCTGAGGCAGCACCCACTCGCCAGGGACCTTGGTATTGCCCAGGCGGACCGGATCGGTACGCGGGCGAGTCGCCCGTTGCACCATCAGCGCATCGTCACCGACGTAAATCCACTCCAACTGGCTGCCCTTGAGCAGTTTTGCCAGCGCCTGCTCGGCGCTCAGCTCGCCCTGTACCGCCGGAGCGTTCAGGTTGAGCAGCAGTTGGCTTTCGACGCTGATCTGCAGACCGGTCTGCTGTGCCAGCGCCATCAGCGCCGTGCTTAACGGCTGGCGCGCGATGTCGATGCTATGCCGTGTGCGCAGGTCACTGGCCAAGGCCGGCAAGGACACCGCCAGCCCTACTGACAGCCACAATAGCCGCGCACTGCGCCGGCAACCCTGAAGACCCTGTGGGGGGAAAATGGACATGCTCTGGTGGACTCCCCGATAGTGCGAATAATACGCACATGCTAATGAGAATAATTATGATTAACTCAGCGGGGCAATAAACGAACGGCAATCGAGAACTTCCAGAAAATTGTGAAATTTATTGTTTTACCGGTACTTGCGGCTCTTCGCGGATCAGGGTGAGGTACGGCCCCCATTGACTGAGGCGCCCGCCCAGTGGGGCGATCGCCAGCTGCAGCGCGCTGACTGGCGAGCGCAGGTTCAGCGAAGCGGTGATACGCCGCTCGCCCAGCGCAGGGTCCGCCAATAGCAGTACACCGGGGTAATAGTCCTGCAGCGCATCAATCACCTCGGAGAGCGGCCGGTCATTGACCAGCAATTGCCACTGGCGCCAGGAGGCAACCTGGCCAGGCAACAGCCGACCGCGTTGCGGCGGGCCCTGGTCCAGGCCGAGGCGAAGGCTATCGCCCGGGCCCAGGGCCGGCACCGCGAGTTCGCCGCGTCCATCGCGAACCTGGACTGCGCCCCTCTGCACCGCCACCACCACGGCGTTGCGGCTGAGATCCACGTCGAACGCGGTCCCTACGACCCTGACCTTGATGTCCGCGGCCTGTACCGTGAACGGGCGCGCGGCATCGTGGCTGACCTCGAAGAACGCCTGTCCCCGGAGTAGGGTGACCGCCCGCGTACCGGGTTCGAAGTCCACTCCAATAGCGCTGTCGCTGCCCAGTTCGATACGGCTGCCGTCACTCAAGAGCAGCTGTCGATGCTCGCCGGTTGGGCTGGTATAGGCGGTCGGAGGCCTAGGTCCGAGCAACAACAGCACACAGGCCGCCAATGCAAACGCCTTCAGTGCCCGACCCGGCCAGTTGCGCCGGGCCTGGATCGGGGTTGGCAAAGGCTGGGGCGCGGGTGGCTCCAGCGGCTCCAGGCCGCCAGTGAGCAACCAGATTTTCTCGGCCTTGCACCAGGCCCGGGCATGGCGCTCATCAGCGGCCAGCCAGCGCGCATGGGCCTGTTGCAGTAAGGCGTCATCCGGCGCGGCGTGGCATTGCAGTAGCCAATCCATCGCCGCCTGCCACACCGGGTCGTCCTTCAGTGAACCGGATACAGGTTGAGGCAAGGGGGTATCAGTCATCGGCCAGGTGCTCCGCACAGTGGGTCAGTGCGTCACGCACCAGCTGGTGCGCCAAGCTGGTGGAGATCTTCAGCTCAACGGCAATTTCCTGGAAGGTCATGTGTTGCAGACGATGCATGTGAAAGGCCCGCCGTGTGCGCTCCGGCAGCAATTTCAGGGCATCCTGCAGCAGGCGCAACTGGTCGCAGTGCAACGCCTGATGTTCCGGTGACGGCGTACTCGAAGGCAGTTCGTTCAGCAGATCGGCGCCATCGGGATGACGGTTTTCCAGGGTCGAGCGCCGCAGTAGGTCAAAGGACAGGTTGCGCACGATACGGTACAGGTAGCCCACCGGGTTGCTCGGCTGGGCGGCACTATCAGCCTGGCCGCAGAAGCGCAGCCAGGCCTCCTGGACCACTTCTTCGGCTTGCGCCCGGCAACCGACAATGGGCGCCGAATAGTCGACCAGCGCGGTGCGATGGGAAAGGTAGAGCTCGAGTTTATCGCTGAGATAAGACACGGCGGCGATCATTCAAGGCGGGATCAGGCCAGGGGGGCGGAATTCTATTCTTAATCACAAATGATTATCAAATACATTTGGGTAAGCCCTGATAAGTATCTCCCGGGCAAGTCTTGCGCTGGGATGGCCTTGCTTGAGGGCATTTTCTGCAGTTGGCTCAGTTGCTCATGGGGCAGGCGGACCGCGGCTTGCCACATTTTGCGCCGCTGATTGTCGTAGCCGTAGCGACTGGAGAGGTTGCCCAGGGCGTCGTTGTTGTTCTTGCAGCAGGCGCAGGCCTTGCCAGAGGAAGGTCGTGTCTTGGGTCTGGCCGCTTTGCGTGACGGCATTTAGCAATGCGTCGCCCGAGGGCGTCGTAGTGGTAACGGGCTTCGCTGTGCAGGGTTGCGCCGTGCCAGGTCTGGGCATGGATCAAGCGGTTTTCGCAGTCGTAGGTAAAGCGTTGCGTTGCGCCGTTGGTGCAGCTTTTTTCGCTGAGGTTGCCCCAGTCGTCGTAGGTAAAACGCAGGTCTTTGAAGGCGACCAGGCGGTTGTTCTGGATGCGATCGAATTGCCAACTGCCGCTGCCGCAAAGGTTGCCGGCCGGGTCGTAGGAAAAGTCTTCGGTGTGCAGTTGCGGGTGGTTCGGCTGGCGGCTGCGCAGTTGGCCGCTGGCGTCGTAGTGGAAGTCGGTGATACCGCGCTGTTTGTCGACGATCCGTTGCACTTCACCGCCGTCGCTGTAGTGATAGCGGCGGTGCAGGGTGGTGGCGGGATGTTGTGGGAGGCCGAGCAGGCTGTCGGTTTTTTCCTGCAGTTGGCTTAGTTGCTCGTGGGGCAGGCGGATCGCGGCTTGCCACATTTCACCTAGTGTGCGTCTGAAACAACCCCTTCAGGGGATTGGCTATTAACCATGGCTACTTTACGAACCATAAACGCCTATATCTAAAGCGTGGCCGATTTGAAAAGGGCTATCCGTGAATTTATCGAAGCTCATAACGAGCACTCAGCCAAGCCCTTTAAATGGAACAACACGGCTGAGAGCATCATCAGTTCGGTACATAAAGCAAAGC
This sequence comes from Pseudomonas sp. E1BtOHC1, assembly GCF_058744285.1. Lineage (NCBI taxonomy): Bacteria > Pseudomonadati > Pseudomonadota > Gammaproteobacteria > Pseudomonadales > Pseudomonadaceae > Pseudomonas > Pseudomonas sp. E1BtOHC1. Next base: position 5,004,141 of record NZ_CP196023.1, on the reverse strand, counting down.
TGAGTGCGATCAAAAATAAGTTAATTGATTAACCGCTCAGGCTATTAGTCCTATTAATCGCACTAAAATATCTAAACCATTAATATCTGCTGATTTAATTTAGCTTTGTGCTCTGCAACCAATCCTTGATCCACGAGTTTTTCATTAGCTCAGGTGATACATTTTCTAGAGCTCGAGAAAACTCACTTATCACGCTGATCAACAAATGCTTTAGATGAACTATAGGGATGTTCTCGATCATTGGGTTCGGCTGCCAACTTGTTTGGCTTGTGCAGACTGCTACGTAATTTTCCTTCGAAGGACTGAAAGATATAAGTCGCTCAACCCCCTGCTCATACAGATCAATTTCAAATGCAAGACTCGAATTTATTGCCCGAACAGCATCGGGCATTTGCTCGAGAAAAACTGACAAATCTGTTCCTATGTCAACAGGCCATTTTTCTTGGCCGAAACCAGAAATACTAAAATATCCAGATAGTTCCAGCTTTTTACAGGCGTCCATTAAAATGGACCTCACATCATCATCTTCAACGTTATATCTACGGAATGGGGAAGTTTTTTTTAGCTTGTCAAAAAACTTCAGCTCTATATTGAAATTCGACATTATTACTCCAAGACAGGATAGGAAGTTCTGATCTCATTTCCTCTAGGGACGACAAGGGCATGCTTAGCTTGAGTAATACTGCCATCTGGCTTTATGACTTGCCCTAATCCCTCAGGGATAGGAATTTTCGTTGGCTTAGTAACATTGACATTGCTGAGTAACTCTGCAGCCTGCTCATTATTAAGCCATTGCCCTTGATTGTTATTTGTTCCACGAGCTCTATCCATTAATCGTTTTGTGTTTTTTGCTCCTGCGCCATGTTCGTTAAAGGTGTGACCGTATTTTTTAACGCTCTTCCAATTAGATGTAGATTTGGAAGCACATAAACCCCACGGATCAACCCACCCCAACGCATTCGGCGCATACCGATACAGGTTTTCCCCACCCGCCAACCCAATCGGGTCCTGCGTGGTAAACCGTCCCACCGTCGGATCGTAGTACCTGAAGGTGTTGTAGTACAGCCCGCTTTCCCGGTCGTGGTACTGCCCCTGAAAGCGCAGATTCTGTTCCACCGCATTCGGTGATAACGCTTCCAATCCGCCCCAGGCTTTGTAGTACGCGCGCCACACCACATGCCCTTGGGCGTCGGTCATTTCCTGCGGTGTGCCGATCTGGTCGGTATGGAAGTAGTAGGCCTGGCCGGGGTGTTCGGGCAGCTTGGGATCTGTGTCGATGCGCGCCAGGGGCGCGTAGCTGTCCGGCTCGTAGACGTAGGTGCTGTGGCGCTGTGGTTGTTGTTCTTGCAGCAGGCGCAGGCCTTGCCAGAGGAACGTCGTGTCTTGGGTTTGGCCGCTTTGCGTGACGGCTTTAGCGATGCGTCGCCCGAGGGCGTCGTAGTGGTAACGCGCTTCGCTGTGCAGGGTCGCGCCGTGCCAGGTCTGGGCATGGATCAGGCGGTTTTCGCAGTCGTAGGTAAAGCGTTGCGTTGCGCCGTTGGTGCAGCTTTTTTCGCTGAGGTTGCCCCAGTCGTCGTAGGTAAAACGCAGGTCTTTGAAGGCGACCAGGCGGTTGTTCTGGATGCGATCGAATTGCCAACTGCCGCTGCCGCAAAGGTTGCCGGCCGGGTCGTAGGAAAAGTCTTCGGTGTGCAGTTGCGGGTGGTTCGGCTGGCGGCTGCGCAGTTGGCCGCTGGCGTCGTAGTGGAAGTCGGTGATACCGCGCTGTTTGTCGACGATTCTTTGTACTTCACCGCCGTCGCTGTAGTGATAGCGGCGGTGCAGGGCGGTGGCGGGATGTTGTGGGAGGCCGAGCAGGCTGTCGGTTTTTTCCTGCAGTTGGCTTAGTTGCTCGTGGGGCAGGCGGATCGCGGCTTGCCACATTTTGCGCCCCTGGCTGTCGTAGCCGTAGCGACTGGTGAGTGTGCCTTGGGTACGCAGGGTTTCGCGGTGCAGGGCGTCGCGCTCGAAGTCGCTGATCAGGTGGCCATCGAGGTTGATCTGGTGCAGGTGGCCGCTGCCGTAATAGAGCTGGTTGAGCTGGCGAGCGTCGGGCAAGGTCAGCCCGGTGAGGTTGCCCAGGGCGTCGTAGTGGTAGGCAAGATTGCCGGTGCTGCTGCTTTCGCTCAGCAGTTGGTCGGCGGCGTCATAGCTGAAGGCCAGGCGGTCGGAGCGGATGCCCAGGGCGTCTCCCACCTTGCTTGGCAGGCGTTCGACGGCGATCAGACGGTCCGCGTCGTCGTAGTGATAATCCAGGCGAGCATCGCTCGTGACCCGGCTGAGCAGACGCCCCGCGGCGTCGTGTTCGAATTGTTGCTGACGAGTGACCTGGACCAGGGTCGGGCTGGTGGCGATTTCTTCCAACTGGCTCAGCTGGCCGTTGAGGCTATAGCTGAAGCGGCGGCGCAGGCCATCGATGCGCACTTCTTCATGCAGGCGATCGCTGGCGTCGTAGCTGAAGCGGTAGGCGGCCTTGTTTTCATTCAGCAGAGCGATCAGGCGCTGGGCTTTGTCGTATTGATAGTGAACCTGCTGGCCACGGGCGTCCTTGCGTTGGCTGGGCAGGCCCCGGGGCGTGCGCGCCAGGCTGGTGGTGTGGCCATCGGCATTGGTGTGGCTGAGCAACTGGCCAAGGGCGTTGTAACGGTACTGGTCATGGCTACCGCCTGGATGGTCGACGCGCAGCACTTCGCCATCGGCTTTGCGGGTCAGACGCGTGGTGCACTTCAGGGCATCGGTGATGCTCGCCAGGTGCAGGTGGCTGTCGTAGCCATAGCGCGTCAGTTGACCGGAACAGTCCTGGTATTGCTCGATCTGCCCCAGTTCGTTCCACCATAGTCGGGTGTTGTTGCCCAGCGGGTCGATGCGGGTGTGGGGCAGGCCGGCGTCAGTGTTGAAGAACTGGGTCACCTGACCCAAAGGGTCGGTGCTGTCGAGCAGGTTACCGTGACGGTCATAGCTCCAGCGCTGGCAACTGCCATCGGCACGCTCGATGGTGGTGATCAGGTCCGTGTCCAGGTGATAGCTGTAACGGATCGAGCGGCCCAGGGGATCGGTTTCTTCCTCCAGTCGCGAGAGCTTGTCGTAGGTAAAACTCAAGGTGCTGCCGTCGGGCAACTCCAGGCCGGTCATGTTGCCGGACTCATCAAGCTGGAAACGGTACTGCTCGCCACCAAAGTCACGGCTGGCGATAACTCGCCGACCTTCGTTGTAATCGATCCGTGCAGTACGACCGAGCACGTCTTTGATATGAGTCTGACGCTGTGCCAGGTCATAGCTGAACAGGTAGCGCTCACCGTCACTGGTCCAGTGCTCGGTGACCCTGGGCTGACCGTCGTTCAGGGTCGCCCAGCGGTAGTGACAGCGCAGGCCCAGGGCGTTTTCGTGGGCGACCATCAGGCCCTGGTCGTAGGCAAAACCTCGCACCCGTTCGCCGTTGCGGTTGATGACTTGGCGCAGTTGGCCGTTGGCGTCGTATTGGTAATGCACCAGGGTTTCGACAGGCTGGTTATCGACGACCCGTTCGACTCGGCTCAGGCGTCGTTCGTGCTGCTCGTAACATAGGTGCAGACGAATGCCGCCCGTGGCGCACAAGTCGCTCAGACGCTGCTGACCGTCATAGCTGAAATTGAGAAAGTGACCGAGGGCGTTTTCGATACGCCGCAGGGGAGATGGCTGACCGTCGTCGGCCAGCTCACCGAAATAGAAGAAGCTGTTGTCCAGGCTTTGCAGCAGATAGTGCCCACCTTCGGAGCGCACCACGAACAGTTGTTCGTCCGTCAGGTAGGCGCGCTCGCCGGGCTCCAGTTGCGGCAAGGGCAGATCACGCCCCTGGTTGTCGCGCAGGTACAGTTGCTGGTCTTCCAGGCGCAGGTTTTGCTCCCAGGGCAGCACCCAGCCGCGCCCGAGCAAGCCTTCGTGGGTAAGGTCACTGGCATAGAAGCGCGCCCAGGTGATGGGCATCAGTCCTGGCAGGCTGAAGTCGGTTTCGCTCTCTTCAAGAAGCAGTTTGCGCCCGCTGATGGCGTCCACCGGATTGCCGAACAGGGCACCGGCCACGCGGCCAATAGCCGGACCAATGACGAAGCGTCCTGCCAGTTCACCCGCGACAAACCCGGCAGCAAATTTCAATGCACAAGGGGCGACGGCCTTCAGGCCAATTTTACCGGCCGTCAACGCCAGTTTCAGTAGGCCGCCGGCGGCGCCGGCCACGGCCATGAGGATATCGACGGTGGTGCGCAGCCACTGCGGAATCTCGTCTTCGATCTCCAGGTACTGCTCTTTTTCGGCGCCGATAAAAACGCTGTCCGAGCCGCTGTCGATGACGCTGCCGCAGGTCAGCTTGTCGCCCTTGCGCGCCGCCGGCAGGCCGTTGATAAACACCTTGGCCGAGCCCTCCGCCACCATCGGAGGAGCCGGATGCTTGGTGCAGATACCCAGGCTATCCTGCACTTGTGCGGCATTCAGGCCATTGATGAATACGTCCGGCGAACCGCTGCTGATGCCCCCGGCGGGGGCCTTGGACATTCGCCCAATGGCTTCGCCCGCGGAGGTCAGTGCCATACCTCCCACACCCGCAAGCACCCCGGCCAGCAAGGCAGTGCCAAATCCGCAGGTGGCGACGGTGAGTATGGCCACGGCCGCAATCAAGGCGATCCCCAGCGCCGCCCCCACCAGAAACCCCACCAGCGCGTTGCTGTGGGCCAGTTCGTCGTTTAACCGTGCCGCTTCAAACATGCTTGGCCTCCCAGGCCTCTCGTTCCTTGAGTGCGCAGGCGCCTTATGGCTTGGACGGGGATGGAGGATGGGCCTCAAAGCTCGCCAGGACGTCTGTCCACAGCTGATTCAATGAGTCGTCAAAGGGCTGCTGGCTAGTGGCCGAAAACACCAGCACGCGCTGCGGCGAGACGATGAAACCGGCCTGCCGCTGGTACACCGGACGCCCGTCGCTCTGGTAATGGGCGTCGACTTGCAGGCCCGGTACCGGCGACTGCGTCGAAAGCCAGACCTCTTGCAGGTCCTGACGTTTGTATTTGCGCAACTTGGCGGCAATCAGGCCGACCTGGCGCTCGACATACTCCGCCAGGCTTTCCCCGGGCAGCGTGAGGTCCCGGGACAGGGTCAGGCTGAAGGGCGCGGGCAGGGCGACGCCTGGGACGAACATGTTGACGCTGCGATCTTGAAATCCGCTGGGCAGCGTGAGTTTTCCTTCCTGGATCAGGTAGTCCATGGGTGCTTGCTCTTGGGAAATGAAGGTCAGGCGGTGGGTGCCGGTGGTGGAGAGAAGGCAGCCTCGACTTCGGCATCGATGTTGCCTTTGACGCCATCCGTTTCGGGGGCGGTGGTTGCGGCGCCGCCGGGCATATTGATGTCGAGCTGACCGCCGGTATTGATCTGCGCGTCGCCGGTCACCGAGAAGTTGAACTTCGAGCCATAAAGGTTGATCTCCCCACTGGCTTTCATTTCAAAAACGCTCTGGCCGCAGACCAGGCGTATTTTTTCCCCGGCTTCGATCAAGTACTGGGTGCCGATGCTGTCCTTCTTGGTGGCGCCGACTTGCAGGGTGTCGTCGACCTTGACCGTTCTCAGGCTGTTCTGGCCGACGGTGATGGTTTCGTCCTGGCCGACCGAGTGCACACGGTTGACGCCGACCCAATGGCTTTCATTGTTCTTGACGGTGCAGTCCTGATCGCGCTGGGCATGGATGTAGATTTGCTCCTGGCCGGCGCGGTCCTCGATGCGCAACTCGTTGGACCCCTTGCCCCCCAGGCTGCTGCGGGTTTTGAACACGCTGCGGGTCTTGTTCGCCGGCAGCGGGTAGGGCACCGGCGTGTGCTGGTTCGGTACGCAACCGGTCACCAGCGGCTGCTCGGGATCGCCGCCGATAAAGCTGACCAGCACCTCCATGCCGATCCGCGGGATGATCACGTGACCAAAACCCTCGCCCGCCCAACTGGTGGCCACGCGCACCCAGCAGCTGGAGAATTCGTTGCGTTGGCCTTCGCGGTCCCAATGAAACTGAATTTTTATGCGCGAAAAATCGTCACACCAGATTTCCTCACCGGCAGGACCGGTCACCAGCGCGGTCTGGCTGCTCAGTCGAGGCTTGGGGGCCGGCTCTTGCGGCCGAAAGAATATCTCGCTGGGGATGGCGCTGAAGTGGTTGCGGTAACCCTGGGTAAAGCCGCCGTGGCGGTCGTCGCTGGTGACCGACTCTTCCAGTACCTGCGGCTGACGCCCCTCGTGTTCAACGCTGACCAGCAGCCACATCTGGTTGTACTCGCTGCGCGGATGCGCGGTCAGGGTCACCAGATGGCCGCAGCGAAAGCTCGCTAGATCGCCCTGACCCTTGGCCAGTTGGTAGTCGGCACGGTGGCCTTCAAGGGCGATCTGGCTCAGATGCTTGCCCACTGCGCCGGTGTTGTAGCGGCCCGGGTAGCGATAGTCCTCCAGGATCGGCGCTGCCTCGCTCTGTGCGGAACTGTGCAGGGTGCTGGGCACCGGATCGAGCTTGGCGCCGTTGGACGCGCCGCGTGGATCGGGCTTTTTCAGGTCGTAGTCGCGGCGCACCACCTGGCTGGTGCGGGTGCTGAAGCGCACCGCGAAATGACTGACCACCGGGTCTTCGGCAGCCAGGCCGCTGCCTTGTTGATAGCGCGCATGGGCCAGGATCGGGTAGTCGGTCTGATTGTCGGAGAACACCAGCAGGTGCTGGTCGGGCCTGTGTTCGTGGTGCCAGTGAATGCCGTCTTCGAAGCACAGACGTTGTAGAAACTGGAAATCCGTCTCGCCGTATTGCACACAATACACCCGGGGCAGCGACGGCTTGGGGGCAATGTTGAAGCGGTATTGGTCGGCGAGGATGCCGTGTTCCTTGAACACCTTGGCAATGATCTGCGGCACCGTCAGGTTCTGGTAGACCCGTTGGTTGTGGCGGTGCTGCAACTGGTAAAGGTGCGGGCGCAGGATCAGGTGATAGTGGGTCATGCGCTTGCCGCTGTCGCCGATTTCGATGTCGTCGATCAGGCCGTGGATGCCTTCACCCTTGAGGCCGAACTGCAAGAACGCCGGTTGGTTGAGCAGGCTTTCCAGATCGATGTTGGGGTTGTCCGAAACCAGCTCGATATGGATCGCATACAGCTCGCTGATGGCTTCGCGGCCCTTGAAGGCCAGCACCTTGAAGTCGTGGCGAACAGAAGGGATGGACAGCACGAAATGCGCAGTGTCGGCCGGCGCGAACATAGGCTCATCCTTAAGCTTGAGAGAGGCCAGACCCGTGCCGTACCTGGCCCGGGTGCAAAGTGGCGCTCAACCTAGCAAAGGGTGCGCAAACGCTAATATGAGACGAGTCTGGAAAGTCAGTTGAATTTTCCGCACCTGGCTTGGCTTTCCGCAGCAAGCAGCGAGGTTATGACTGACCCACTCAGGTCATGACCCCGCTCAAGCTCACTGGCTGCATCAGTCGAAGCGGGCACCGATGACTAGCCGGTTAAACCCTGGCGGCATACATGGCGCTTCCTGGCCCTAACGATTGAACCACTTGCCTTTCAACCAATTGGTCCTGGCCAGCTCCACCACCTCGTCACCACGCCCGCTCATCACGGCCTTGAGCATGTACAGGCTGAAGCCCTTGGCCTGTTCCAGCTTGATTGCCGGCGGCATGGCCAGTTCCTGGGTGGCGGTGATGACGTCCACCAGCACCGGGCCGTCGTGAGCCAGGGCGGTGCGCAGGGCGCCTTCGAGCTCTTCGGAGTTCTCCACGCGCAGGCCGAGGATGCCCATGGCGTTGGCCATGGCGGCAAAGTCCGGGTTGTGCAGGTCGGTGCCGATGTCCAGGTACCCGGCGGATTTCATCTCCATGGCCACAAAGCCCAGGGAGGCGTTGTCGTAGACCACGATCTTCACCGGCAGCTTGAGTTGGGCCAGGGAAATGAAATCCCCCATCAGCATGCTGAAACCGCCGTCGCCGGACAGCGAGATCACTTGGCGCCGAGGGAAGGCGGCCTGGGCGCCCATGGCCTGGGGCATGGCGTTGGCCATGGAGCCGTGGTTGAAGGAGCCCAGCAGGCGGCGTTTGCCGTTCATCTTCAAGTAGCGTGCGGCCCACACCGTGGGGGTGCCGACATCGGCGGTGAAGATGGCATCGTCGTCGGCCAGTTCGCTGAGCAGGCGGGTGAGGTATTGCGGGTGGATCGGTCGCCCGGGCGCTGAAGGCTGGGCCAGGTCGTCCAGGCCCTGGCGTGCCTTGGCGTAGTGCTGCAGCGATTCTTCGAGGAAGCCGCGATCGCCCTGGTAGGGGAGGCGCGGCAGCAGGGCGGCGAGGGTTTCGCCGACGTCGGCGGCGATGCCCAGGTCCAGGCTGACGCGTCGGCCCAGGGCCTGGGGGTTGCGGTCGATCTGTATCACGCAGGCGTCGCTGGGGTAGAACTGGCGATAGGGAAAGTCGGTGCCGAGCATCACCAGGGTGTCGCAGTTGAGCATGGCGTGGTAGCCGGAGCTGAAGCCGATCAGGCCGGTCATGCCGACGTCGAAGGGGTTGTCCCATTCCAGGTGTTCCTTGCCGCGCAAGGCATGCACCACCGGGGCGCCGAGGGCATCGGCCAGAGCCACCACCTGATCATGGGCGCCGGCGCAGCCACTGCCGCAGAGCAGAGTCACGGCCTTGCTCTGGCTCAGCAGCTCCACCAGTCGGTCCAGGTCCTGGGGGGCGGGCAGGGTGCGCGGCGGGTGCAGCGTCGGCCAGGGCTTGCTGGTGGCGGGCACCTGTTGCAGGGCCACGTCACCGGGAATCACCACCACCGCCACGCCGCGATTGAGGATCGCGCTGCGCATGGCCCGGTGCAGCACCTGCGGCATCTGCGCCGGGTTGCTCAGCAGTTCCACGAAGTGGCTGCACTCCTTGAACAGCTCCTGAGGGTGGGTTTCCTGAAAGTAGTCGAGGCCGATCTCCGAGGAGGGGATCTGCGCGGCGATGGCCAGCACCGGTACATGGTTGCGATGGCAGTCGAACAGGCCATTGATCAAGTGCAGGTTGCCCGGCCCGCAACTGCCGGCGCATACCGCCAGCTTGCCGGTGGCAGCGGCTTCGGCACCGGCCGCGAAGGCCGCCACTTCCTCGTGGCGCACGTGCATCCACTCAATGGTCTGCATGCTGTGCAGGGCGTCGGTGAGGCCGTTGAGGCTGTCGCCGGTCAGTCCCCAGATGCGCTTGACCCCGGCCTGCTCGAGGGTGTTCGCCAGTTGTCGGGCAATGCTGATGTTCGCCATGGAATGCTCCTGCTGTCCGATCAAGAAGTGGTCGCGATCAAGAGAGGACAGCAGGCAAGGGCGGATGATTCCGCAAGACTGTGGTGTCAGCCCAAACGTGCCGGGCGGCACGAGGCAAGCTCGGCACAGCATTGGCCCAGCAGCAGCTCCTGGCTGATCAGGCGGCCGATGGTGGGCGCCAGGGTCACTCCGGCATGCATCACCGCCAGATACAGGCCCTGGTACTGCTCGCTCGAGCCAATGATCGGCAACTGGTCACGGGGCATCGGGCGCTGACCAACTTCAACGCTGCGCAGGGCTATCTCTTCGGCGCCACGGAACAAACGGCGGATTGTGGCCATGGCTTGCTGCGCGATGGCTTCGGGTCCTTGAGGGCCGCTGTCGTCGATGTAGTCTTCCGCCGCCAGCAGGCTGCCGTCCGCCGCTTCGCGAATCTCCAGCAGGTTGTTGGAAACCAGGGTCTTGACCAGGCCGGGCGGGGCATCGAAGCGGATCAGGATCGACGGCGAGGCCTGCACTGGCAGCTCGATTCCCAGGGGCGCCAACAGCTCAGGGGTGGCGCAGCCCGCTGCCAGGACGACGTGGTCGGCAAGGCAAGGCCCGGCCGCAGTGGTGATGCCGAGCACGCGCCGGCCCTCTACCAGCAACCCCTGTACCGGCGTCTGGGTGAGCACCCGGGCGCCATGGGCGCGGGCCCCTTCGAGCAGGGCCAGGGTGGTGGCTACCGGGTCGAGACTGCCTTCGCCGGGGGCGTACCGGGCTCGCTCCGGCAGCACTTGCAGATTGGGTTCAAGCGCCCCGATCCGGGCACGGTCGATCCAGTGGGCGGACGACATCGGCTCTTGGTCATTAGTGTCTGTCGAGTCCTGGCCGGCCTCGGCATAGGACAGTGCTCCCGTCCATTGAATCGGCAACCGGGGCAGCTCCTGCTGCAGGCGCCGGTAGTCCGCCAGCGCCAGGGAGCGCAGCGGCCGAGCGGCTGCCGGGAACTCGCCGTGGGGGTTGATCCAGGCAAAGGAATGGCGGGTGACCCCGGAACCTGGACTGGCTTGCTCGATCACCGTGACCTGCGCGCCCTGTCGGGCCAGGTGGTAAGCGATGGATGCACCGACAATGCCGGCACCGACCACAATCACATTTGAAGGCTTCACGCTGACCTCGTCTGCTGAGGGCTGTACCTTAATCGGCCGTTTATTGCGCCAGCAATTTATTGAATGTTATGAAATTGCAAGCGGCGGGCCGCTGCCCGTTTTGGCAGCGGCCCATGGGGCCAGCCGGCAACCCCATGTTTCATTGGGCTTTCAGCACCAACCCTTGGGCCTGGGGCAGGGGGTTGCGCATCAGCCGGCCCACCACCAGGGCCCCAAGCAGGGCGAGAATGCCTGCCACTGTCAGCACCAGTCCGAAGCCGCCGACAAAGGCTTGCAGGGCCAGGGGTTCAATCAGGGCGCGGGCGCTTTCCGGCAGGCTCGCCAAGGCGCCCTGCATATCCCCGGCCACCACCCGCGAGGCGATGTCCGGCGCCTGGGCCAGCCAAGGCCCGGGCACCTGGCTGAGGCTGCCTTGCAGCCGTTGCTGGGTATGGCTGGCCAGTAATGCACCGAACACGCCGATGGCCAGCATGATGGCGCTGAAGCGCATGGTGGTGCTCATGCCCGAGGCCATGCCGGTGCGTTCCCGGGGCACGCAGGCCATGATGTTTTTCTGTGTGTCGCCGTTGAGCAGGCCGGCTCCAGCACCGGTCACGGCAATCGCCATCGCGAAGCTCAGATAGCCCCCGGCATGCACCGCCCAGGCGCTGAGCAGGTTGCCGCAGCCCACCAGGGTCAGTCCGGCGGCCATCAGGGCGGCGGGGGTGTAGCGCCCGGCCAGGCGGGCGCCGATCCGGGGGCAGATCAGCATGGTCAGGGCGAAGGGCAGCATGCCCAGGCCCGAGGCAATGGCGGAGAAGCCCAGACCGTTCTGCAGGTAGAAGGGCAGCAACGTCATCATCACTTGGGCACAGCCGGCGTAGGCGAACATGCCCAGCAGGGCGCCGATGAAACGCGGGTGGCGAAACAGCTGCAGGTCGACCATGGGCCGGCGTTGCAGGCGCTCGATCAGCACGAACAGCCCCAGCAGCGCCACGCCCGCCAACAGCCGTGTGGTGGTGGCCGGGTGGCTCCAGCCGATGCGGTTGGCTTCGATCAGGCCCCAGATCAGGCACAGCAGGCTGGCGCTGAAGGCCAGGCTGCCCCAGGGGTCCAGGCGCGCTGCCTGGGTATCCCGGGATTCCGGTACGTTGCGCAGCACGCTCCACAGCAACAGGGCGCCTACCGGCAGGTTGAAGTAGAAGATCCAGCGCCAGCCGAAGTATTCAGTGATCAAGCCACCGACCGTGGGCGCGGCGGTCATGGCCATGCCCATGCAGGCACCCCAGAAGGCCCAGGCCTTGGCCCGCTCCACTTCGTCATGGAAGGTATGGCCGATGGAGGCCAGGGCCGACGTCAGCAACAGCGCTGCGCCGACGCCTTTGAGGGCCCTGGCGACGTCCAGCAGCAAGGCGTTGGGCGCGGCGCCGCAGCCCAGGGAGGCGAGGATGAACAGGCCGAGGCCGCAGAGCAGGGTCCGTTTGCGCCCGAAGCGGTCGGCCAGGCTGCCCGCCGGCAGCAGCAGAGCGGCGAAGGCCAGCATGTAGGCACTGACCACCCATTCGATGTCGGCGAAGTTGGCCCCCAGGTCGCGGGCGATGCTCGGCAGGGCCACGGCGACGATGTTGGTGTCGAGAACGATCAGCGAACAGACCCCGGATGCGGTCAGCAGGGTCAGGCGCGGGTTGATGGCGCGGCTCATGGCGCGGTCTGCCGACTGAGGGTGGCGAGGGCGGCCAGGGCGATTTCATCGTCGTGGGCCGGGGTGTCGGCGCTGACCCCGATGGCGCCGATCACCTGGCCGTCGACGATGATCGGTTGTGCGCCTTTCATCATCAGCAGGCCGGCGCTGAGGGCGGCGGGGCGGCCGCCATTGACGGCGTTTTCCAGGTCCCCGGAAGGCCGTTTGAACAATGCCGAGGTGCGTGCCTTGCCTTGGGCCAGCTCGATTCCGGCCACCACCGGGGCGCCGTCCATGCGTGCGCCGAGTATCGGCCAGCCGCCGTCGTCGACAATCACCACGGCGCAGGGCCAGCCCTTGGCCTGGGCGGTTTGCTGGGCGGCCCTGAGCAGGCGCTGGGCGTTGTCCAGGGTGAGGATTGCCTTGTGGGCAACGACAGGCCGGCTTTCCTCGGCTGCCGCGGTCTGCAGCACGCAGCAGCTGATCATTGCCAGAAACAGGGGTTTGACGCGCATGGCAGAGGCTCTCTACTGTGAAGGTTTGCTCAGCTTATCCCGGCCTTTAGCGGTCTTTGTTAGCCGCTGGCGAGCAGTTCATTACCTTTGAGCTAATGCCAATCATGGAAATTCGTCACTTTCGCTACTTCCTGGCAGTGGCCCGGCAGCGCAATTTCACCCGCGCCGCCGAGCAATTGGGGATCGCCCCGCCAACCCTCAGCCGACAGATCCAGGACATGGAAAAAGCCCTCGGCACCCGGCTGTTCCTGCGTCAGCAGCGTGAGGTAAGCCTGACTGAGGCCGGCGCCACCCTGCTGCTGGAGGCCGAGGCCACGGTGCGCCAGTTCGAGTTCGCCCAGCGCAACGCCCAGCGCGCCGGACGCGGTGAGATCGGCCATATCGAATTGGGCTACGTGGCCTCGGCGGTGTATTCCGGGCTGTTGCAGAAGCAGGTGCAGGGCTTTGGCCGCGACTGCCCGGACGTCAGCCTCAACGTGCGCGAGTGCCCAATGGCGACGCTGCCGGCGCGGATTGCCGATGGCCGCCTGGACGTGGGCTACATCCGCTCGCCCATGACCCTGCCGGAAGGCGTCGAGGCCATTCGCCTGGATGCCGAGGGCTTTGTCCTGGCGCTGTCCGATGAATCCTGGCTGTGCCGCCTGCCGCAGATCGCCTCCGAACACCTGCTCAATGAAACCTTCATTCTTCCGGAGCAGATCAGCGGCACCTTGCAGGTGGCGGCCCAGGGCGCCTACGCCCCCAAACTGGGGCCCCAGCCCGGCGGCCTGGTAGCGGTGCTGGCCCTGGTGTCCCTGGGGCAGGGCGTGGCGGTGGTGCCGGAGTCGGTGGTGGGCCACATCAGCCTGCCCCATGTGTTGTACCGGCCGATTGGCGGCAGCTCGGCGACGTCCTGGCTGTCGCTGATCCACCGGCGTTTTGAACAGGCACCGGCAGTGGTGCGCTACATCGAACAGGTACGGCGCGAGTACCGCAGCAAGGCCTGAAGCGGCATGTTCAAGCGACGGTCCGGGTTGCATAATCCCCGGGCCATTCTTCTAGCTTCAGGAGCTGCGCCTTCGATGATCGACCACCTTGACCACCTGGTACTGACCACCATCGACCCGGTTGCCGCCGAGGACTTCTACGTCCGTGTGCTGGGCATGCAACTGGAGACCTTTGCCGGCGGGCGCAAGGCCTTCAAGTACGGCCGGCAGAAGATCAACCTGCATGTGCGTGGCCAGGAATTCGAACCCAAGGCCCACCTGCCGGTACCGGGCGCGCTGGACCTGTGCTTCATCGCCAGCGTGCCCCTGGAGCAGGTGATTGCCCATCTGCAGCAGGTCAACTGGCCGATCATCGAAGGCCCCGTGTTGCGCACCGGAGCCACAGGGCCGATCCGCTCGGTGTACCTGCGGGACCCGGACCTGAACCTCATCGAGATTGCCGAGCGGGTGTAGGGCGGCTACGGGGGCGGTACGGATAAACTTTTGTAATGATTTCCCGCTGGGGGAAAGCGCCGCCGCCCCTGTAACCTCCAAGTCCGTTTTTTCACTCAGGACTTGCATGAACACGCTCTCGGAGCCCCCCAGTCGGCGCTCTTCCTTCGCTTTGCCCCATGATTTCTCGCGCCCTCCGGCCACATTGAGACGCAGACGCTCAGGCAGTCATTCTCCCGGCCGTACTTCCCCGGCTTTTGCCACTTCCCGCCCTGACCAGCCCGCCACCAAGGTTGCGCATGCCCTGCACCTTGGCGCTTCGTCGCGCCTGGCCGTTTGAATTTTCTGGAGAACTTGAGTCGTCGTTATGGAATGGATCGCAGACCCCACGGCCTGGCTTGGCCTTTTGACCCTGATCGTCCTGGAGCTGGTGCTGGGCATCGACAACCTGGTGTTTATCGCCATCCTTGCCGACAAGCTGCCGCCGGAGCAGCGTGACCGCGCCCGCTTGATCGGCCTGTCCCTGGCACTGCTGATGCGCCTGGGCCTGCTGGCCAGCATCTCCTGGATGGTGACCCTGACCCAGCCGCTGTTCGAGGTGTTCGACAAGAGCTTTTCCGGCCGCGACCTGATCATGCTGTTCGGTGGTGTGTTTCTGCTGTTCAAGGCCACCATGGAGTTGCATGAGCGCCTGGAGGGCCATGTCAGCCAGCGCGCCGGCAGTGCCACTTACGCCTTGTTCTGGCCGATCGTGGCGCAGATCGTGGTGCTTGATGCAGTGTTCTCCCTGGACGCGGTGATTACCGCCGTGGGCATGGTGGAACATCTGTCGGTGATGATGATTGCGGTGGTGGTTTCCATCGGCGTGATGATCGTCGCCAGCAAGCCGCTGACCCGTTTCGTCAACGAACACCCGACGGTGATCATGCTGTGCCTGGGCTTCTTGATGATGATCGGCTTCAGTCTGACCGCCGAAGGCCTGGGCTTCCATATTCCCAAGGGCTACCTGTACGCGGCCATCGGCTTCTCGATTCTGATCGAGGTGTTCAACCAGATCGCCCGGGCCCGACGCAAGAAGTCCATGCAGGGCCTGCGCCCGATGCGTGAGCGCACGGCCTATGCGGTGATGCGCCTGCTGGGTGGTCGCAAGCTGGCGGCGGAAGAGGTGGGTGAGGAAATCGCCGACTTGCTGGAAGACGGTGATGCGCCGAGCAGCGAGCTGTTCGACCGCCGCGAACGGGTGATGATCAGCGGCGTACTGCAGTTGGCGGAGCGGCCGATCCGTACGTTGATGACGGTGCGGGCCGAGGTCGACTCCATCGACCTGACGGACAGCCCGGAGAGCATCCGGACCAAGCTGATGCACTCGTCCTATTCGCGCCTGCCGCTGATTCGCGATGGTGCGGTGGATGAGCCGCTGGGCTTCGTGCACAAGAAGGAATTGCTCAAGGAATACCTGGCCGGCAACGAGCCGAACCTTGAGCACCTGGCGCGCAAGACCATCAACCTGCTGGACAGTTTTTCGATCCTCAACGCCCTGGAACAGATGCGCAAGGCGTCGACGCACATCGCCTTCGTGATCAATGAATTTGGCGACTTCATGGGCATCCTGACCATGACCGACATTCTCGAATCCATTGCCGGCGAGCTGCCGGATGCCAGCGAGGTCGAAGGGCCGGATGTGGTAGGGCAAGAGGGTGGGTTCCTGGTCAATGGCGCCCTGAACCTGCCCCAGGTGCGCCAGCGTACCGGCTTTGGCGCCGAGCCTACCGAGGACTACCAGACCCTGGCCGGCCTGGTGATGAGCCTGCTGGACCGTCTGCCGGTCAAGGGCGACCGCCTGGAATGGGATGGTTGGAGCCTTCAGGTGATGGCGGTGGAAGAGCGCCGCGTGACCCAGGTCCTGCTGTCCCGCCAGGCGCCTGCCTGACGGATGGGGGCTTTCACTGGCCCGCCTTGGTCATGAGCAACTGATCCAGTAGCGGTTTGCCCCACGGGCGGTAACGCAGGGAAAACACCGCGGTGGCATGGCAGTCGCCGGGGCGGGCGTCAGGCGCCGCCGGTTCGGCACGGAACGGCTGGCCCTCGGCGCTGGTCTGGCGGAAGGCCTCCCGGACGATGCCGACCCCGCAGGGCAGGGCGGCGGCGTAGCTGTCGCGCACCCCCGGCGCCAGGCGCCCGGTACCGGCGCCGTCCTGCCACCAGACCTGTATGCCGCCGGCGGCCAGTTCACCGAGCCAGGCGCCATTGACCCGGGGCGCCAGGTGCCCGGCGCTGAAGGCGCTCAGGTGCAGCGGCGCATCGAGCTGATGGGCGAAGTCCTGGAGTTGGCGCTGCAAGGTGCTACGCCGCTCCGCGGCCTGGAAGTGCAGGTCGTCCAGTTCCATGGGCAGGTACCAGCCGCTGACCGGCAGCTTCCAGTCTTTGCGCAGCCTGTGCTGGCGCTCCAGGGACCCGGCCAACTGCGCTTGCCAATAGGTTTCCAGACCGGCGCTGTCCAGTTGCTCGATGCGCTGGTAATAAGCCGGGTCCATGTACAGCCCAAGGACCAGTTGCAGGCCTTGTTCCCGAGCCTGGCGCAGGCTGTCGGCGAGCCAGCCGTGAGCATTGCCCAAGTGCGAGTCGCCGTAGGCGGTCCACTGCACGATCAGGGTGCGTACGCCTTGGCGGGCGCTGGCCTGCCAGATCTCGCGCCACTGTTCGCGGCTCAGCGCCGCATCGCTGTTCAGCGGCTGGTAGAACAGCCGCTCCTCGGCCTGGGCGCCGAGGTTCAGGCCCAGGTACAACAGGGTGATCAACGTCAGTCGTTTCATCAGAAATTCAGCTCCACGCCCACCAGGACGCCGTTGCTCCCTTCGTACAGGTTGCCTCCCAGGGATTGTTGATATTCGGCGCGTATCGTCAGGCGGCTGCGATAGGCGTTGTACTGGTCATCGTCGAACCCGTACTGCCAGCGCAGGCCGACCCCGGTACGCAGGTCCTGGCGCCAGTGGTTGCGCGGGTCCTGGGCGGCCAACTCGAGAAACCCGTAGGGCATCAGGGTCTGGGCAGTGCTGACCGGCAGTTTCCAGGCGTGGCCCTGTTGGTAGCGCGACAGCCATTGATGGTCACCGGCCTTGGTCCACCAGGCGGCGTCCAGGTAGAGGAAGCGCTCGTCCCAGTCGCTCTCGTCGATCCGCCAGTCATTGCGGTACTGGCCCTGGTCGAGGAACGAGGCGGTGCCCCGCAGCAGGTAGTCGGTACTAGTGTGGCCGCGTTTACGATGGTCGTTGAGCTGGTCCAGCAGGCGTCCGGGGTCGAGCATCTGGCCCAGGCTCAGGCCGTGGTTGTCCTGGTCGTCGAACTGGCTTTGCCTGTAGAGCTCGCCGTAGAAGTTGATGTTGGCGTTGCCCCAGGGCTTGTAGCGCAGGCCCAGGCCGGCAGCGGCCGACTCGCCGTAGGAGGAGCGCCCGCGGCCGCCGAGCAGGGTGCGGCCGTAGACCGACAGGCTGCTGCCGTTGCGGCTTGGTTCTTCGCCCAGGGCGTGGTCCCACATGGCCACTTGGACGTTCTGCGATTGCGGGCGGCGGTGGTGGCCCTGGTGCTGGTTGTTGGGCAACAGACTGTTGTGGGTGGAGACCCCGCCCGGCGACCAGGTGCTGGCGAGGGTCAGACTGTCGCGCCGGGACAGGGTTTCGTGGGCGCGGCGCTGACGGTAGCGACGGGCTTGCATGCTGCCATTCTCATCGTCGGCGGCCACCGGGTGCTGCTCCAGGTCGATGACCCGGCGCAGTTCCTTGCGGGCGCCGAGGCTGTTTTCGATTTCGTCATAGCGCCAGGCCAGGGTCTCGCCCAGGCGATAGTCTTCGGGGAAGTCTCGAGTGGCCTGTTGCAGGTAGGGAATGGCCAGGCGCCGCTGCTCCGGAGTTCGGGTGCCGGCCAGGCGCATGCCGTAGTCGGCGCGAAAGCGTGGGTTGTTCGGCTCCAGGCGCACGGCCTCGGCCAGCCACAGGGTGCTCTGTGACAGGTCGCCGGCCTTCTGGGCGGTTACCGAGGCTGCGTAGTGGTGCCCGCCATTGGCTGACGGCCCGAGGGCCTGACGCTGACGTTCCAGAGCGCCGCTGTAGTCGCCACGCTGCTCGGCAATGGCGGCGCCCAGGGCCCACTCATCGGCGCCACGGGTCTGGCTCTGTTGCCAGTAGTGCTCGGCGCTGGCGTTGTCGCCCAGATTCAAGGCGCTGCGGCTGGCGGTGAGGCGGGCATTGTCGCTCAGTTGCCTGTCCGGCACGCTGCGCCAGATGGCCAAGGCACCGGCCGAATCACCGGAGGCTTCAAGGGCATAGGCCAGCGGCAAGCGGCTGCTGCGATCTCCCAGGCGTTCGGCGGCCTGGTACCAGGCCACGGCGGCGCCGGGTTGTCCGGGCATGGCGCAACGGCCCAGGGCCCGGTATTCCCCGATTTCCCTTGGGCGTGGGCCGATGGCTTGTTGCGCCGCGTCGCAACCACCGTTTTGCGCCAGTTGCGCGAGCAGTTGGCCGCGGGTGATGGGATCGACCCGCTTGAGCAGTGCACCCAGGCGGCGCAACTGTGCCGGAGTCAACGCAGATGGGGCGGCGTACAGCCCGGCCAGGCGTTGCAGCGAGGAGGCAGGCAAGCCGCCGCCGTGGCGGTCGTAGGCCTGCTCCAGCAGGGCCTGGGCGTGGGCCTTCCGGCCGTTGTCGAGGGCCAGGTAGGAGGCTTGGTCCAGGGCTGCCAGGTTGCCGGTCTGGCGGTACTGGCGCTCCCACAGTTCAGCGGCTTGGCGGGTGCGGCCCTGGGCCTGCAACAGCATGGCGCGCTGTTTCAGCACCGCCGGGGTTTGCTCCTGCTGGCTCAACCACTGGAGGGCCCGGGCGCCTTGGCCCTGTTTCAGCCAGACCTCCAGCAGACGCTCCCGGCGCGCCGTGTCCCAAGGCTCCGGCAGCCGCTGGCTTTGCAGCAGGTCGCCGGCCTGCAGGCGCTGGGCGAGCACCAACCAGGCCTGTGGGTCCTCTTTGGGCGAGCATTGATGCAACTGCCGGAGGGCGGCGTCAGGGTCATGCCGGGACAACCACTCCGCGGTTTCCAGGCAAGGTCGCTGCAGCTCGGCACTCAGGCGCAGCACGGTTTCGCTGTCGTTCTCCTGGCGGGCCAGTTCCCAATGCTGTACCCGCAGGACCGGATCGGCCTGATCCTGCATAGGCAGGCGCAGGATCCAGCGCTGCGCCTGGGCCCGGTAACCCAGGGCGATGGCTCGTTCGATCATCGCCATATGGACCTTGTGGGCAGCTTGCGGACTGGGTGCCTGTTTCAGCAGGGCTTGCAGCTTGCTCTCGTCCAGGTGCTGCATGTAGGCGTTGGCCAGGCGCTGCCAGCCGTCTGCATCGAGCTGCTGGCGGGCTGCTACGGGTTCGAGCTGGGCAATCACTTCATCCCAGTTGCGCAGCTGTTCGGACCAGCTGGCGCTGGCCAGGCGCAGTTGGCTGTCGTCGCCCTTGTCCGGCAGTTTCGCCAGCCATTGATGGGCACGGGCGGCGCCGCCGAACTTGGCCAGGCTCATGCTGTAGGCCTGCCACAGGCGGATGCGATGTTCCAGCGCACTGCTGTCGATCCAGCGTTCCACTTGCCGGGGGGCGGGAGGGTCCTGTTCGATCCAGGTCAGGCGCAGCTCCAGCAGGGCCGCGCTGTCTGGTGGCAGGGTGTGCATGGCTTGCAACGCATCCTTGTAACGGCGTTGCCTGGCCAGGGCCTGGGCCAGCAGGCCCTGAGCCTCCTGGTTTTTCGGCACCTGTTGCAACAGGTGCCGGGTCAGACGTTCCACTTCCTTCCAGTTGCCTTTGTGCGCTTCGCGGTAGCTGCGATCCAGATAGGGATAGCTGCGAAAACGCTCGAATTCGCTCAGGGCTTCGGTCTGCGCCAGGGGCAGGCCGGACAGGCTCAGCAGCAGGCCGCCCAGGAGCAGTTGATTGCGCGTGTTCATGCATCCTCCCGCGCGAAGATGCGGTAGGCCGCTTGTTGTTCACTGGCCTGGTCTGCCAGGGCCTGTTGCAGCACCTGAGGCGTGATCATGCCGCGCTCCAGCAGATGTTCACCGAGGGAGCCGCGATCGGCGTCGTAGTCGATCATCGCCTGGTTGAACAGGCTGGGCGGAACCAGGCCACGCACTTGCAGCAGGCTGCCGATTTGCACCTGATGACGGCTGACCCGTTCCAGCAGCGCTTCATCGTCCTGACGCCGTTCCAGGGTGGCGAGCATGCGTCGGGTTTCCTCGCCCTGATGTTGGCCGGCATACCAGTGGCGGATACCCAGGGTCACCCGGCCCTGAGGTGCCAGGCGGCAGGTTACCGGGCGCTTGAGCTGGCGACTGATGGCCCCTAGGGACACTTGGCTCACGGGGTCTTCGGAAGCCAGGATCAGGGTTTCGCCCTGTTCGGCCACCGGCAGCACAGCGTATTGCACGGCAATGCGCCGGGGCATGCTGGCGATCAGTTGCGGATCGAGCTTGAACGGGTTCAGTGGCGCCCATTGCAGATCGAACTGTGCCGCCAGTTCCTGCACCAGTTGGGTGCTGTCGATGTAGCCCCGCAATAGCAATTCGCGGCCCAGGCGCCGACGCACCGGGCTGGTGATTGCCGCTTCGAGCTGCTCTTCACTGAGCAGGCCCTTTTCCAATAGGCGTTGGCCCAGGGGCGTGCGCTGGGCCTTGGTCAGGGCGGGAAACTCATGGGTGGTCTTGTCCCAGGCCACACGTCGCGAATCGCCCATCTGCAGTACTTGGCGCAGGGCTCGCAGGTTGGCGAAGAAGTTGACGAAGTTGCTCCACATCATCCGCGGTGCCGACAACAGTCCCTGCACCAGCCCATAGAAGCGGGTAACGAACCAGGCTCGCTGGAACAGGCGGTTGAGCAGCATCAGGCCGTTGAGCCAGAGCAGCGCCACCAGCAGCGAGCTGTCGCTCAGGATTGATTGGAAGTGCCAGGCATCCGGGGTCAGCACAGTGATCAGCCACAGGCTCAGCAGCACCAGAAACAGCAGGTTGACCATGAAGCTCAGCAGGTAGGCGATCAGCCCTCGACGGTCGCGCCAGAGGAAGTAGTTGAGCAGGCCCGTGCGGCTCCAGCCCAGGTTGGTAGTGCCCTGGAACACGATACCGACGATCCAGCGGGACTTCTGCCGGACGGCGTGCTGCCAGTTTCGGGGGAAGTGTTCGCGCACGCAGATCACCTGGGCGAACTGGCGGTTCATGCCCGGTACCCATTGGTAGTCCAGGGCCAGTTTGGGGTCGTTTATCGAGTAGCGGGCAAAGATGCACTTCATGCCTTTTTGCTTCAGGCGAAAACCGATGTCGTAGTCCTCGGTCAGGCTCTGCACGTCGAAGGCGATGCCGTCGCCGTCTTCCAGCAGGGCGCTGATGGCGCGGCGGCTGAAGCAGGTGCCGACCCCGGCGCTGGGCACCTGGCCGGTCAGGGCCTCGCGCACGATTACGTCCTTGCCGTGGTTCTCGGCGAATTCGTCGACATAATGTCCGGCGGTGAAACCTTGCCACTGCGGCGCGTAGGGGTAGACCGGGATCTGGATCAGGTCCTTGTTGGGCAGCAGGTAGTTGTACAGGCGCAGTTCCATGGGTGAGATCACGTCTTCGGCGTCATGCAGGATGAAGCCGGCGAACTCGATCTTCGCCTCGCTCTGGAAGCGCAGGATGGCGTCGATGATGTTGTTCAGGCAGTCGGCCTTGCTGGTGGGACCGGGGCGTGCGCAGACCACCTTGTGCACGTTGGGGTAGTGCAGGCACACCGCGTCGACGTCGGCCTGGGTCTCGGCGTCGTTGGGGTAGGTACCGACGAAGATCTGGTAGTTTTCGTAGTCGATGGTGGACGCCGCCAGGCGCGCCATCTCGCCCACCACACCCACCTCGTTCCAGGCCGGGACCATGATCGCCAGCGGTTTTTCCGGGGTCGCGAACAGCCGTTCCTCGTCTGCCGGCTTGAACTTTTCGTAGATCCGCCAGCGCCGGATCAGCCTGCGGCTCCAGTACACCAGGTCGATGAACAGGTCATCCAGGCCCAGCAGGAACATCAGCAGGGCCAGGCTGATTGCCAGGTATTTGAGGCCGTAGAGGATGTAGATGAAGGCATCGACCAAGTCCAGGCTCATGCCCTGTCACGCAGGGCTTGAGCCTCCAGCCAGGTGCATAGGCGGCGGGCGATGCGCTCACTGGCATGGCCGTCGCCACAGGGGCTGTGTACCCGGCTCATGCGGGCATGGAACTCGGCATCGTCCAGCAATGCACTGGCATGGCGCACGATACGTTCGCGGTCGGTGCCCACCAGCAACACGGTGCCGCCCTCTAGCACCGACGGCCGTTCGGTGACGTCGCGCAGTACCAGCAGCGGCTTGCCGATGGCCGGCGCCTCTTCCTGGATGCCGCCGGAGTCGCTGAGGATGAAGTACGAGCGCCCCATCAGCCAGACAAAATGCTGATAGTCCTGAGGCGCTATCAGGTAGATGTTGGGTGTGTCCGAGAGCAGGCCATAGACCGCGCTCTGCACCTGCGGATTGAGGTGCACCGGGTACACGAACTGCACGTCCGGGTAGCGTTGGGCCAGGGTGGCCAGGGCTTCGCAGATGTCGCGGAAACCGTCGCCGAAATTCTCCCGGCGATGGCCGGTGATCAGCACCATGCGCCGGTTGTGTTCCAGCACCGCCAGGGGCGAATCGGCGGCGGGGCGCCATTGGGTCTGTTGCTGGTGGTGACGCATCCACAGCAGCGCATCGATCACCGTGTTGCCGGTGACCTCGATGTTCTCCACGGGCACGTTTTCCCGCAGCAGGTTGGCCTGGGCCTCGGCAGTCGGAGCGAAGTGCAGGTCGGCGATGACCCCGGTCAGGCGCCGGTTGGCTTCCTCGGGCCAGGGCGCCCTGAGGTTGCCGGTACGCAGCCCGGCCTCGACGTGGCCGATGGGCAACTGGCGGTGAAAGGCGGCGAGGGCGGCGATAAAGCTGGTAGTGGTGTCGCCATGCACCAGGACGATGTCCGGTTGCAGGCGCTCGAAGGTGGTATCCAGATGGATCAGCAGTTGTTGCGAGAGGCCGTTGAGGGACTGGCCCTGGGTCATCACTTCCAGGTCTTTGTCGACTTGCAACTCGAAGGAATCCAGTACCTGTTTGAGCATCTCCCGGTGTTGGCCGGTGGAACAGATGTGCAGTTGCAGACCTGGCCAGTGTTTTAGAACCCGGGCCAGTGGAGCCATCTTGATTGCCTCAGGGCGTGTACCGAAAACCATCATGACTTTAAAAGGCATGTCCCCTCCTTGGGTGCGATGCAATCGGAACGAACGTTGAATCAAAGCAGTGCTAACTACTCCTGTCCAGCAGGGGCAGGGACGCTGTGCTATCGCTCAAGTGTGCAGTTGCTGAAAAAAGAGGATGTTGCGGCGATCTTGAGGTTAAATTCCTTTGTATGGCGCAATACTGCTTTGAAGATGCAGGATCATGCTTTCTCGATCCTCGACAGGGCACCTCCACGTCAGTGAAATGCTTGTCACAAAATTGACGCTAATGCCACTTGTCGGGAGGTTGAAAATCCGTCGCGTGCGATTGTGTCAAAATGATGTCGCTCGCTGTTAAAATGCGCGTCATCCCCCGTCCTGGGGGGTGCAGGTATGGGTGGCAGTCTGTTTTGTGGAGTAGTGCTGTGGGTCGTGCTTTAGCGGTGTATGTAGTAGCAATGGCCCTGGTGCTGGGGTGTTTTGCCTGGGCAATGACGGCGGTCTACAACTGAGCGCTCAGCACTTTTCGAACCTTCCCCGGACCCTGTTCAGTGGTCCTTCAGCGTTGTTTGTCCCGGCCCATGATCAGCAGGGCCTGGTTCAGCCATTGTCCGGGGTGGGTAGATCCCGTTCGGCGGCCTGGGCCTGGAACCAGTTCAATACGGTTTCGCAGGCCGGGTGCGCGGCGCCGCTGTCGCGCAGCCACAGGGCATAGACGCCACCGGTCTTCAGTGCTGCGCCGAAGGGTATCAGCAGGCTGCCCCGGGCGATCGAGTCCTGGGCCAGGATCAGGTCGGTCATGGCCACTCCCAGCCCTCGTGCCGCGGCGTCCAGGGCCAGGTCGTCGAGGTTGAACAGGATGTGCTTGTAGCTGCGAGGGGTCAGATCGTCCTGGGCTTGCAGCCAAGCGGTCCACTCCTGGCGGCTAATGGAGCCGTGGATCAGCGCATGCCCCGCCAGTTCCTCCAGGGAGCGCGGCGGCTGTTGCCCGTCACTCAACTGCGGTGCACATACCGGCACCAGGTACTCGTCGAACAGCAGTGTCAGCGGTCGTTCGTCCAGGCCTTCGGGCAGGTACAGCACATAGGCATCACAGTCGCCACCGGTGTCCACCAGGGCGCCCCCCACCGTCTCGATGGACAGGCACAGTCCGGGGTTGGCGGCGTAGAAGCCACTGAGCCGGGGCAGCAGCCAGCGCACCGCCAGGGACACGAAGATGCGGATACGGAACGGTCGGTCCAGGGGCGCCGGGGCCAGGCGTTCCTGCAGCGCTCCCAGGGACCGGAGAATCTCGCTGGCCACGCTGCAGGCATCGCGGCCCTGGTCGGTCAGTGACACTCGTCGACTGCTGCGTTCGAACAGGGTCACTCCGTAGTGCTCCTCCAGTTGCTGGATCTGCCGACTCACTGCGCTCTGGGTCAGGTGCAGGCGCGCGGCGGACTCGGTGAAACTCTGGGTCTGGGCCACGTTGAGCAGGGTCTGCAAGGCTTGCAGCGAGGGCAGTCGAAGAGGGTTATCCATGCGTTTTCCGAATAGATCAATGAATTAATAACGTTCGAAATCCAGCTTGGGTCGCCATAGATTGTGGGCATGTGGCGCCGGCGTGGATTCCCTGTTGAATGCTCCTGGCGCATGGATTGTGAAGGAGTGGCAGGCTTTGAACAATGTATGTGGCTGGATCGCCCTGGCGGGGGAAGCCCCTCAGCGGCCGACACTCAAGGGCGTGCAGAAAACCGACTGGCTGATCATCGGCGGCGGCATTACCGGCCTCTCGGCTGCCCACGCCCTGGCGCGGATGTTTCCCCAGCAGCGCATCGTCCTGCTGGATCGTCAGCGTGCGGCCCAGGGCGCCTCGGCGCGCAATTCGGGGTTTGTGGTCAGCCATGAACTGCCGGGTGCCGACGAACTGATCGACCGCCCTGGTTATCCGGCCTATCAGGTCGCCTCGCGGGTGGGTTTCGCCGCCGGCGAGGAGGTGCGCCAGCGTATTGCCGAACTGGCCATCGAGTGCGAGTTCAATGACGGCGGCTACCACTTCGCCGTGCATCAGCCCCAGCACCTGCAGGACAGTGCCGCGCGGGTCGCCACCTTGAATGCGGTCGGGGCTCAGGCCTGCTATCTGGAAGGCCCGGCGCTGCAGCAACGCCTGGGCAGCGCTTTCTATCAGCGGGCAATTCACTGCGCCGGTGGCAACGCCTTGCTGCAGCCGGCCAAGTACGTGAAGGGCCTGCTGCAAGCGTTGCCCGAGCGCGTGGATGTCTATGAAAACAGCCCGGTGGACGACCTGCGACCCGTGCCCGGCGAGGGTTGGCGGGCGCAGACCCGAGAGGGCGAGATCAAGGCGGCCCAGGTGCTGGCTTGTGTCGGCGCGTTCCTGCCTCGGGTTGGCGTCAAGCACAGCGGCACCTTTCCCCTGGAGCTGAGCGCCAGCATCACCCGGCCGCTGCCAGAACAACCCTGGCAGAGCCTATTGGACGAGCAGGGCTGGGGCGTGCTTTCCACCCTGCCGGGAGCGGCCACCGTGCGCCTGCTGCCAGGGCGCCGGCTGCTGATGCGCAATACCGTCGAATACCGCCAGCGTGACCTGGGGCTGGCGCAGTTGGCGGTACGCCGCGAGGCACATCTGCGGGGTCTGCAAAAGCGCTTTCCCGGGATCACCGATGCCGATCTGCAATACACCTGGACCGGACACCTGAGCGGCACCCGCTCTGGCGAACCCTATTTCAGCCGGGTAGCCGAGGGCCTGCACACAGTGGCCGGTTGCAACGGCTCCGGGGTTGCCCGGGGCACCCTGTGGGGGCGGCTGCTGGCGGAAATGGCGGCCGGCGGCGACTCGCCGCTGTTGCGCGATGTGTTGTCCCAGGCCCGCCCCGGCTACCTGCCGCCGCGACCGTTTTTTGACATTGGAGCAAGCTTGCGCATGGGCTGGGAAGTGCAGCGCGCGCGACACGAACGTTAACCGTCGCGGCGAAAAATCGCCGCAATAATAAGAGCACAGAGGGCGGCAATATGATCAATCGCACCACTACGGCACTGTTATCCCTGGCCTTGTGCGCCACAGGCGCACAGGCGGCAGAAACAGTGAGCATCGCCAACTGGAGCGGCTACATCGCTCCCGACACCTTGAGCGAGTTCACCCAACGCACCGGCATCCAGACCACCTACGACGTGATCGACAGCAACGAGACCACCGAGGCCAAGTTGATGACCGGTGGCAGTGGCTACGATCTGGCCAGCCCGTCCAACCACTTCCTGCCGCGGCTGATCCAGTCCGGGGCAATTCAGCCCCTGGACAAGAGCAAGCTGCCCAACTGGAACAACCTCGATCCCAAGCTGATGAAGCTGCTGGAAACCAGCGACCCGGGCAACCGGTACGGCATTCCCTACATGTGGGTGACCGTTGGCATCGGCTACAACGTCGACAAGATCAAGGCGATCTTCGGCAACACCGATGTCACCCAGTCCTGGCAGATGCTGTTCAAGCCAGAGAACATCCAGAAGCTCAAGCAGTGCGGCGTAGCCTTCCTCGACAACCCGACGCAGATGGTACCCATCACCCTCAAGGCCCTGGGGCTTGATCCCCACAGCGAACAGCCGGCAGAGCTGAAGCAGGCCGAGGAGGCGCTGCGGGCCATCCGTCCTTCGATCCTCTACTTCCACCAGGCCAAGTACGTCAGCGACCTGGCGAACGGCAACATCTGCGTGGCCGTGGGTTTCAGCGGCGACGTGCTGCAAGCCATGGCCACCGCCCAGCAGGCGAAAAACGGCGTGAACATCGGCTACAGCATCCCTCGGGAAGGCTCTACCGTGGCCATGGACATGGTGGTGATTCCCAAGAACGCCCCGCACCTGGAAAACGCCTACGCCTACCTGAACTACCTGCTGGACCCCAAGGTTATCGCCAATATCAGCAACTTCGTGCAGTACGCTAACGGCAACGCGGCGTCCTTGCCTTACATCGAGCCACGGCTGCGTGACAACCCGGCCGCCTACCCGCCGCAATCGGTGCTCGACACCCTGTTCCCGATCAAGACCATGACCCCGGCCGGGATGCGCCTGAGCACTCGCCTGTGGACCCGGATCACCAGCGGCACCTGAGGGCAGGGGCGTTTCAAGCCACCGGAGCAGGGGCGCGCGGCAGAGGTGGGGAACTGTCATCTTCGGCTGATAGAACAGTGTATTTCCTACCACACCACAGCAAGCCTCGGTGGTGGGATCGGGCCGAGGAGATGCTGTCGCCAAGGATGCGCACTCATGCACAAGACACTGCTTATCGCTTCGCTGCTGCTATATGGCGCAGCGGCCCACGCCGCCGATCCCGCTGAAGTGCTCGGGCACGGCTTTGGCTCCCTGGGCTGCGTCGACCTGCAAGACCCCGACAGCAAGACCACCTGTGGTGCCCGGGCCTGGTCCAACGGCAAGGGCTGTCAGGGTTTGTCCAGCCAGGGCATGCGGGACAAATGCCTGGACGAGGCGCTGTATCCGCAGAGCCGCTCGACTCGCAGCCGTACCGCCAGGGCCAAGCCTCCTGCCCCTGCGGCGCAGGTTGCCATCCGGCACGCTATGGAGCCGCCTGCGCCGTTGTTGTCGGAGGGGGAGGCGAAGCGCTTGGAGGAGGTGCTTGGGGTCAATGGCTCCAGGCGTTGAGTCGCATCAATGCAGCGCAGGTTTTTGTACACGCCTCTTGCTGTCTGTATGCTCCCGGCCCGGTGATTCGCTCCGGGGGCCGGAGCGGATGTAAGCAACCATGACTTGTCCGCTCTCGATAATGCGCAGGCGGCCCGCTGGAGAACATCAATCAATGGCCGGACCGACTGTCAGGGTGCTGTTGCCGCGCAAGATCGATGGTTTGGTCGAAAGCCTGGTACGGGCCTGCTTGGCCGAAGTAGCAGATCAGCCCTGGATGGGGACGGGATCGTTCTTCATTGAAGGCAGCCCCATGCTTTACGCGCTAGGGCCCGATTATCCAGAGGAACTGGCGGAATATGCCGGGCTGGCCGGGCCGTTGGGATGGCTCCCTGAAGGTATCCTGAGCCTGGCGGCCATGGATAAAGATCTGTTGGATCACCAACGGCTAGGACAGGCGGCGCTGGCGTTGGTCCGGCGCCTGGATGGCGTGGTGGCCTTCTGCGCCAGCATCCATGCCTACACCCGGGACAGCGAGTTTCTGGCGGGGCTGGCGATCATCGAGCATGAGGGCGAGAGCATTTTCAGCTCTGTGGACTTTGCGGCATGGTTGGGGCATCGGGATTTTCGACTGGTGAAATGATCCACGGCCACGCGCCCGCACTGCCGCCCCGCCCACCACCTTCCGTAGGAGCTGGCTTGCCAGCGAAGGCGGCCGTGAGATCGCTTTCGCCGGCAAGCCGGCTCCTACAGGGGAGAGGTCAGATCTTCTGTTGGTGTTCGGCGGCGTGCAGGCCCAGGTAGTAGGTCAGGTTGTCGTCGTTGATGCCCAGGGTGCCGAGAATCTGTGCCATGAAACTCACCGGTGCGCTGCCTGGGGCGGTGATCACGCGCTGGTCCGCGACGGCATGGGGCACCTCCTGATAGTGCGCGGCCCCGCCATAGTTCACTGCCAGCAGGTTGGCCGCCGAATTGGAGGTGTGCTTCACCGCGTCCAGCACCCCGGCCCGAGCCAGCTCGCGGGTGCCGTCACAGATACCGGCGATCACAATGTTGTGTGCCTGGGCAGCGCGCAGCAGGTTGCCGATGTCCGGCGCCTGGTCGCTTTGCCAGACGCTCCCGCCGCAGACCATCAGCAGATCCACTTCATCCAGACGAATGTCTTCCAACGCCAGGTCCGGGGTCACCCGCAGGCCGCCCATGGAGGTCACGATGGCGCCCTTGGGGGAAGCATAACGGCAGTCGAAGCCATAGTAGCCACGGCCGGTGGCGTTGATCAGGGCAGTTTCCCAGTCGGCGAAATTGTCGCAGATGATAGTGATGGCGCGGGTCACGTGGTTGTCCTTCCTTGGGGCAATGAGCATTGGTAGGGCGTCAGGGTAACCCGTTTTTCGGCTGGCGGATGGAGAAGCTTTTACTGCACAGGCGTAAATGTAGAAGTCTGTGGGACGACAGTGACAGCCGGCAATTGTCGTTGGCTTTTAAGGATGGGGCTCGCTTAAGATCCCGCGCCTTGACGTCACTGAATACAGAGCAAGGCGGTTCGTGAGTGAACCCATCAAAGGAACTGAACATGTACAGCTTTCTGAACGGGACCCCGGCGCAGTGCGGGTTATGGGGCGGCATTCTTCTGGTGCTGTCCGGTTGCCAATCCGGCTCACCCAGCACCTTGCTATCCCAGGAAGAGCAGCAACAGCGGACAGATACGCAACTCTATGCCGCCACTGTACAGCAGGTGTTGCACCGCGAAAGCCTCAGGGCCAACCGCGAGAAACTGATGGGCAGCGTGGAGCTGGTCATGAGGTTCGATCGGCAGAATCAGGTCATCAGTTGTGAGGCGCAGAGCAGCTCGGCACCTAGCGCACAAGCCTATCCCTACAACCCGAAGCTTGGGGAAATGGTCAAGGCAATCTGCTGGAATACGGTGTTTCCTCTAGCGCCTGCCACGGCTTTTGAGCCTGACGGCGTGCTGGAGGTCAAAGGGACTTTGATGTTCCCTCAGTTGACCCTGGAGTCCTAGCAGCTGAAGGCATTTGATTTCAAGGCCGTTCAATACGCCCAAAGTCATTTCTTCTGGGAACACACGCTGGCCCGCTTGCCGGTGGACAGCGTCGGGGTGGCCAGTTTCCAGGTCAAGGCCGATCCTCAGGGTCGTGTGCAGGAATGCTGGGTGAACCTGCGGGAAGTGCGTTACCGACCCGAGTCGTTCAAGCCTGACAATCAATTGCGCAATCGCGCCACAGAGCTATGTGAGCAGTTGGACTTGCGGCAGATGCCGGGTTTTTCGGTCGAGCAGGGCAAGGTGCAGCCGATCCACGCCAGCGTGTTTTACACACCGTGGAAAGGCGGGCCGAACAAGTCCGCGCGCCTTTCTCAGGCAAACGGCGGGGAGCGTTGAGCCTGGTTGTTGCTCAACGGTGAGCAGGTTTCACTAAAGCTTTTGCGATTGGCCCGCAGCCCCGCTAACGGCGATTACCCCTGCTGTGGCAGGAGCGAGCTTTGCTCGCGAAGACGGTAGCTGGCGATTCCCCGCGGCCACGGGTATAACAGCGGCCTTTTCCCAAGGAGGCAGGGCCGATGTTCAAGTCAAAATGGTTGGGGGCGCTGGCAGCATTGCTCCTGGCGCAAGGGGCACAAGCCGAGCCGGGAGCCAACTGCCAGGAGCAGAAGGTGCAGGGTCACAGCGCGCAAATGTGCCTGCTCCCAGGCGCTGCTTTTCAACACGACACTTACCGCCTGATCGTGGACGGCAGTCTGATCTTCAGCCTGACTGACGACTTCGCCGAAGACGTCACCCTGGTTCACCGCATCCCCGCGGGACCTGCCGTGGAATACCCGCTCTCGCGCCAAGGCACCAGCAGCGTCACCCTCAAGGGCGGCTGCGTACCGGTGAGCGAGGGCAATCTGGAAGTGGCGCGGTTGTGCAACTTTCACTGGGGCAGCGTGCCAGTGGTCAAGGACGTGCGCTTCAACTTTTGACCCCACGCAGCTCTGTAGGAGCCAGCTTGCTGGCGAAGGCGTTGGCAGTCCTGCCCTTGGCTGCCGGAGATCCCGGATCGGCCCCCTCGATAAGCTCGTGCGGCGTGCGTAACTTGGCCTTCTGTCCTGTCTTGGGCTGGTAGTTTCCCACCTTCATTTGCCACGTCCACATTCTTTCCCCCTTGAGCTGGCTTGGTTGCGATCACAGCAACTGCCTCTGATCGGTTTCACTGTGGCTTCTTATGGCTCGGCTAATATTTGCAATGGTAAGACAGCTGTTGCCTTGAATGTTTGGACTACTTGAAATAGCTGTTTGTTATTAGGCTGGGGTTGGTGGCTTGTGGGTGTGTTTGTGGTGTCTGCGTTTGTTATTGGTCAGTTGTTTTACCTTGTTTAAGCTCGTTAGGGAGAGTGCAAATGGGTAAGGATGATGCAGATAAGACTGAAAGCGATCTTAAGATGGAGGCTTATATAAGAAACGCCATTGAGCAGATTGCTGTAGATGCTATTAAAGATGCTGCGATTCGTGCTTTTCCTGTTCGGAAGGAACGTTACAGGGATCAACTGGTAAAGTACATTTTTGGCCCTGTTTTTGTCGGGGCGGCATTGGTAGGCGCTTTTTCTTTTTTCACCTCTTGCACAGCTTCAAAAATACAAGAAGATCAACAGAGGAGAGAGTTGCAGCGGGCGGAAAATATAGGTGTCTATCTCAAGTACAAACAGGCTCATAGATCGCGCTTGCTTCAAGGCTCATTGCTTGTATCTTCTTTGAAATGGGGGTTTACAACCGAGATTGTGAGTGAAAGAAAGCGTAACTATGATCTTGCGTATTTAAAGACAAATGAAATTTTCCCCGATGCGCGAGACTATCTTGGCAGGGTTGTGGTGCCTGCGGGCGTGGATAGCAAGGACACATATGACTTGACGATCGAGAAACTTCGTAATGTCACTACTGTGTATGATCTTGCGCTGACAGCTGGCTATGCTGTGAGAAATGATTGGGATCAGGGTATATGGACGGATCGCATAAGAAAAACACCTGATGTTGCGCTTTATAAGTTGAAAAGAGAGCGCGACTGCAAAGTGAATAATACATTGATGCAATATCCGTATCATAAGAAGTTATATAATGCGACGGCCTTGAAAAATATATATACAAGTTGCACTGATGCTGTTTTTCAGCAGCTGGATGATGCTATACGAAAAGAGACTTCAAATAGTGTCGTTAAATTTTCGATCTGGAAGAAAAGCACCAGTGAAAAAATTGCCAAGGCCTGCGCACTTGAAGATGCAGAATTGAAAAAAGACGTGACTGAAGACTGCGGCAAGTCGGGCGAGGACATTGCTGCATCGAGCCCGAACGCCTTTCAGGTCAAGCGTTTGTAAAGCGCACTAGGTATTGAGCCTGAGGGAGGCATGCCAGGCTGATCCTCTTCGGGCAGTCTGGAGGGTAGGCGGGTCAGTCAATCCAGAAAATAATTTGCAGTAGGGTATTTACATTCAGCCTTGCGCTGAGCATCATCCGCGCCGTCTAAGTTTCGCTGCTGACCAGACAATTCCAGCCACCAAAAGGGTGGTTGTTTTGTTGCGTCCAAGAAAAGCAGTTGAAAATGACCAAGACTCCTCTGAAAAGAATTCAGCACAAGCTCGCCCGTTCCGGGGTGGCTATCGAACGCCTGAATTCCAATTCTCTCTCTATTTCTTCGATCAATGACGCCGGGCTCAAGGTGGATTTGCTGCTGCCCGATAGCTTTGCCATCGAAGAGAAAGCCATCCTCCAACTGATGGATTTCGCCAAGGTCGCCCACCCCCATGGCGGTGAAGTGAAGTGCGCCTGCGCCACGCCGGACTTCCACACAGGCAGCCCGATCCCGGTGGGCAGTGTGATCGTCACCAGCCACGACATGGTGGTGCCGCAAGCCATCGGCACCGACATCAATTGCGGGATGCGCCTGCACAAGCTGGGGCTGAACTACGAGCAGTTCATGGCGCAGAAAGCCAAGTGGACCGCCCTGGTCCGTGGCGATCTGCTGGAGGGCACGCGCAATATCCCCACCAGCCCAACGGCCATGACCGCGCTGTTTCAAGCCGGGCTGGGGGACTTCTGGGCCCAGGTGCAGCAGCAGGACCCCATCGGGTTGTTTGCCGGGGCGGATTTCGCCCAGTTGCAGCGTGAGTTGTCGGGCCTGCATGAGTCGTCCTTCGCCCGAGGCAGCGCCGACTACGCGCCTGAAGCCTTGCAGGACCGGTCGCGGAAAATCCTCCGCGACCCGGGCCTGGGCTCCCTGGGCGGCGGCAACCACTTTGTCGAGATCCAGGTGGTCACCGAGCTGGTGGACCGTCAGGCCTGCTTTGCTCAGGGCCTGTCCGTGGGGCAGGTGGTGATGATGATTCACACCGGTTCCCGGGACGTAGGCTTCTATGTCGGGCGGCGCTGGATGGACAAGGCCAAGGCTCTGTGGCCGGAGGGGATCAAGCACCCCGACTCGAAGATCTTCGCCCTGTTTGGCGAGATGGCCGACGAGTACCTGCTGGCCATGCACAGCGCCGCCCATTACGCCGACGCCAACCGTGCGCTGATCGCGGAAATGGTGCGCCAGCGCACCCGGCAAGTGTTTGGCGCGGGCATCGAGGCGCCGTTGATTGTCGATGTGCCGCACAACATCGTGCTGCGCGAAGAAGGCGGTAATGTGCACCGCAAGGGCGCCACACCGGCTTATGCCGGGCAGCCGCTGCTGATTCCGGGGAGCATGGGGCATGACTCCTACCTGCT
Source organism: Pseudomonas sp. E1BtOHC1 (assembly GCF_058744285.1). Lineage (NCBI taxonomy): Bacteria > Pseudomonadati > Pseudomonadota > Gammaproteobacteria > Pseudomonadales > Pseudomonadaceae > Pseudomonas > Pseudomonas sp. E1BtOHC1. The sequence goes on along the minus strand of NZ_CP196023.1, from coordinate 4,970,447 downwards.
CACCGGGTTGGGCAACGAACGCTGGCTGCGCTCGGCCAGTCATGGTGCCGGGCGTTCCATGTCCCGCAGCGAGATCGTGTTCAAGGCCAAGAAGGACAAGGCTTTCCTCGGTTTGCAGGGGGTGGAGTGCATCACCACCAAGGAAGAACGGATGATCGAAGAAGCACCGGGGGCCTACAAGGAAATTGGCCAGGTGATCCAGTCCCAGGTGGAAGAGGGCACGGTGTCGGTGATGGCGCGGTTTTCGCCGATCTTGACCTTCAAGGCTTAAGCTTGCAGGGACTGTGGGGCGGGGATGGTTTTCGGGTTTGCCGTGCAACTGTGCGGCCGATACATTGTCGCCCCCCGGCCTGGTCGTTCTGAGCGGTGTCGTTGAAGTTATCTGTGCAAGGGATGTCATCAGATCGTGAAGTTGCTTAAAAAAGCTGTTTGGTTTGTGTTGTGCATGGGGTCGATGCTCTCGATGGGCGCTGGCCTTTATCAGTTCATGCTGCCTAAAGGTGATCCCAGCCTGGCGTTGATGCTGGTGCTGATTGCGCTTATTTCTGGCTTCTATCTGCGGCCGCAAAAGCCCAGGGCACGGTAGTTGCTCTGGTGATTGCCTGTTTGCGGCCAAGGTGGGGTGCTCGATCATGAATCAAGATGAAAGTCTGAAGCACGATGCTGTAGCGCCATTGACAGGTGCCAGCGAGTTCGTCGTCGACAAGCGACCCCTTGTCGAACTGCTTGCCGTGCTTGCCCAGTGTGGCGAGGTGGTGTCCTGCTTCTTCAAGCCTGAGCCCGCCATCAAGGTGTTGGGTGAGAGGCAGCGACTGGCCGAGTTTCTGGAGCGTTTCAGCCACTTCGCCAGGTCGACGGCTATCGGGCAGATCGAGGGTGAGTTCGGGCCCTTTTCCATGCTGAATCGATATGAGTTCGAGGGCTCGTTATTGGCGGTGGTGCTTCGGGGCGGGTGTCATTCGTCCACCCGTGGATGTTCCGTGGCCTATGCCCGCGAGGTGGTGTTCGAAGCGCTGGATGCTGTGTTTCCGGCGCCGTTTTCCGAGCTGGTGGTGTATCGGTTCGATAGTTCCGATTGGTGTGAGTTGACCAGGGATTCGACTATTTCTTCTGCCTATGTGGTTTGTCAGGGGGCGCGAAATCTTTGGTGGGTGTTGTGCGTTGCTGATGTTGATTGATGCCTTGTGGGCGCCAGGCTTTCCATGGGGAAGAGTTTGGGTCAGGCACGGGGGTGACACGCACGATGGGGTTTCTTGGGTAGGAGCTGGCTTGCCAGCGAAGGCGGCATCGAGGACACCGGTGGATTGGGTGTTGTAGGTAGCGGTTGCTGCGCTGTCACCCAGTTGTCTGCCATGGCCACACAAGCTCTGTGGCGAGGGAGCTTGCTCTCGGTCGATCGGTTGGCGTTTCGGCGCGCGTAAACCGGAGTCCCCGATTTGGCAGGTGTACATATCCGTTGCTTTGGGTGTGGCCACTGGCGGTTTCGCCCTTACGGCGAGTCCCTTTTGTCAAACGACACAAAAGGAACCAAAAAGTCTTGCCCCTCCACTCGGTGCCTCGCCTAGGCTCGGCATTCCCTCACTCCGGCATTGATCCGTGGGCCGCCGCCACAGGCCATCCATGGCCTGATGGCGGCTAACCCGGCGTCCTGCCGGGTTACCCACGGCTCAATGCCTGCGTTCGGCCATCGTGGTTAACGGGGCGTTCAGATCAAGATCAAAATCAAGAGCGCGACGGCGGCCTGCCGGCCGGCCTGAAGCTGGAGCTGGAGCGGCGTGTCGCGCCCCTCGTGTAGGAGCTGGCTTGCCAGCGAAGACGTCGGTCCAGACGCTGCATGTCTTGCGGGCCTCATCTCCGGCAAGTCGGCTTCGGCAATTGCAATGCTTGTTGTTCCGTGACGCGCAACACATCGCAGCCATTGTGTAACAACTAGGTCGTCACGCTCGAGAAGCGCTTCAGGTCGAGGTGATCGGCATTGCGGGTGGTCATGGCGCAGGTCAGCAGGTCAAGCAAAGGAGCTTGAGGGTTGATCAAGGCGACGGGATGACCCATTCCTGGAAAGTTTTGCCATCCCCCTGTCATCTCCTTTGTTCTCCATGGCACACTCTGGCGCCTATTCCGTTGTTTCATATTTTATTCCGTTGTAGCGGAATGCTTTGAGGCGGAGTGTCTTTGTTTAGAGCCTTGGCGTTTTCCAGGTCATCGTTGTTTTCTGCGGTATTGACTGCACAGAAACACGCGGCGAGTTGGACAGCATTCTTGGGCGTGGCCAGCAAGATGGCCAACCTTCAACCAGGAGAACCTCTCATGAGCATCACCCGTTACGGCACAGGCAGCACCGCAGGCGGCGGCCAGCCGCGTCCTTTCGCTCGCGCCGTCGAAGCCGATGGCTGGCTGCATGTGTCCGGTCAGGTACCGGCTTTGGATGGCGAGATCATTCACGGTGGAATCGTTGAGCAGACGCATCAGACGATGCGCAATCTGCTGGCCATTCTCGAAGAGGCCGGGTACGGCCTGGAGGATGTGGTGCGGGTTGGCGTGTGGCTGGAAGACCCGCGGGATTTCTGGAGTTTCAACAAGGTGTTCGGCGAGTACTTCAAGCCCGAACACGCGCCGGCCCGGGCCTGTGTGCAGGCCAGCATGATGGTGGACTGTAAGGTCGAGATCGATTGTGTGGCCTACAAGAAGAAGCCTTGATGGGGGCGAACTTGTCTCGGCTGTTTTGTGCAGGAGCTGGCTTGTGTAGGAGCTGGCTTGCCAGCGAAGACGGCCGTGAGGGCGACACAAGGTTTGAGTGCCTCTTCGCCGGCAAGCCGGCTCCTACGGGTCGATAGGGGCGCCATGTTTTTTTGTGAAGGCCAGATAGATGAGTGAAGACAGCATCAAGCGCCGGGCCAAGGGTCTGGATCGGGCGTTCGATATTCTCGATTTCCTCAAGGAGATCGGTCAGCCGCTGCGGCCCAACGATATCGCCAAGGGCATTGGCAGTCCCAAGTCCACGGTCTATGAGTTGGTGGCGTCCTTGCTGGAACGGCGGGTTCTGGAGCCGGTGGGCAAGGACGGTCATGTGTACTTGGGGCGTCAGCTGTATTTTCTCGGGCAGGCCCATTTGCGCCATTTCGATCTGAGCCGCGAGGCCGATCAGGCGTTGCAGGAAATTGTCAGTCAGACCCGGGAAACGGCGCAGATGTGCCTGCTCAACGGGCGCAAATACACCGTCGCGCTGATGAAGGAAGGCGAGCGGCATTTTCGTATTTCCTCGGACATTGGCGAGAACGCGCCGATCCCCTGGACCGCGTCCGGGCGCTTGCTGCTGGGGCATATGAGCGATGAGCAGATCGTCGAGATGATCGATGATCAGGACTTCATGCTGCCCAATGGTGAACGTCTGCCGCTGGAGACCTTCCTCCAGGAAATTCGTCAGGCCACCGACGACGGTTTCTTTTCCTTCGACAGTGTCGCCGACACCTTTACCCATTGTTTTGCCGCGCCGGTGCGCGATGCGCACGGGGTGTGCATTTGTACCCTGTGCATTGTCGCGCCCAGGGCCGATGCCCAGCGCAATTACCAGGAATATCGCCGGGTGCTGATCGACAGCGCCAATCGTCTGGCCCGGCGTATCAACGATTGATGCCTGTGTCGCGGCTGTGCGCAGCCGCCTTGATAAGGAGTGCCAACATGTCTTCTGCTTTGAATCTGCCCCTGGTGGAAAAGGGCGCCGCTGCTAACGGCGTGAGTCTGCTGAGCGACGTCAGCCTGCCGGCCCTGGTGCTGCACCGCGAGGCGCTGGAGCACAACATTCGCTGGATGCAGAAGTTTGTCAGCGACAGCGGCGCCGAGCTGGCGCCCCATGGCAAGACCAGCATGATGCCGGGGTTGTTTCAGCGGCAGCTGGAGGCCGGTGCCTGGGGTATCACCTTGGCCACGGCGGTACAGACTCGCGCTGCCTACGCCCATGGCGCGCGTCGGGTGTTGATGGCCAACCAGCTGGTGGGTGCGCCGAACATGGCGCTGATCGCCGAGCTGCTGGCGGATGCCCATTTCGATTTCTATTGCATGGTCGATCACCCGGATAACGTGGCCGATCTGGGGGCGTTTTTCGCTGAGCGTGGGGTCACCCTCAAGGTGATGATCGAGTACGGCGTGGTGGGCGGTCGTTGCGGCTGCCGCAGCGAGCAGGAAGTACTGGCCCTGGCCAAGGCGATCCAGGCGCAGCCGGCTTTGGCGTTGTGCGGTATCGAAGGTTACGAAGGGGTGATCCATGGCGACCAGGCCATCAGCGGCATTCGCCAGTTTGCCGATTCCCTGGTGCGTCTGGCGGTGGATCTGCACAACGACGGACTGTTTGCCATCGAGCGGCCGATCATCACCGCCTCGGGTTCGGCCTGGTACGACCTGATTGCCGAGTCCTTCGAGGCCCACAACGCCAAGGGGCGTTTCCTCAGCGTGCTGCGTCCGGGCAGTTACGTCGCCCATGACCACGGCATCTACAAAGAGGCCCAGTGCTGTGTGCTGGATCGACGCAGTGATTTGCACGAAGGCCTGCGTCCGGCGATGGAGGTCTGGGCCCATGTGCAGTCGCTGCCGGAGCCGGGGTTTGCGGTAGTGGCCCTGGGCAAGCGCGATGTGGCCTATGACGCCGGGTTGCCGGTGCCGCTGCGGCGTTACCGCGCGGGAGCCGAGGCCGGTGCCGGCGATGATGTGGCGGCGTGCAAGGTGACGGCGGTGATGGATCAGCACGCGTTTCTCACCGTGGCGCCGGGAGTGGAGCTGCGTATTGGCGACATCATTTCCTTCGGCACATCGCACCCGTGCCTGACCTTCGACAAGTGGCGCACCGGTTTGCTGGTGGATGAGCACCTGCAGGTGATCGAAAGCCTGGAAACCTGCTTCTGACACGTAGGAACCGGCTTGCCGACGAAGAGGCCCTTGGCTAGGGCGCAGGTCTTGAGGGCACCTTCGCTGGCCAGCCAGCTCCTACCCGGTGGTGTGTGCTTTGAAGGAGAGGTCAGGAACATGAACAGCAAGAAGCGCATCGCCGCCATCGGCGAATGCATGATCGAGCTGCAACAGCGTCACGACGGCAGTCTGCAACAGAGCTTTGGTGGCGATACCTTGAACACTGCGGTGTATCTGTGCCGGGAGCTCGGGCAGCAGGCACAGGTGGATTACGTCACGGCCCTGGGCTACGACAGTTTCAGCGATGCCATGTGCCAGAGCTGGGCCGAGGAAGGTATCGGCCTGGGAAAGGTTCAGCGCCTGCCCGGGCGTTTGCCGGGGTTGTATTGCATTCAGACCGATGCTCGGGGGGAGCGGCGTTTTCTGTATTGGCGCAATGAAGCGGCGGTGCGCGATTGTTTCAATACGGCGGCCGCGGGGCCGATCCTCGAGGATCTGCAGGATTACGATGTGCTGTACTTCAGCGGCATTACCCTGGCGGTGCTGGGGGAGTCGGGGCGCAAGAAGCTGATTGACCTGTTGGTGGAGGCACGTCGCCGCCAGGCGCAGATCGTGTTTGACAATAACTATCGTCCCCGGCTCTGGGCCTCGGTGGAGCAGGCTCGGGCGGCCTATTTGCAGGTGCTGGAGCATGTGGATCTGGCGTTGCTGACGCTGGATGACGAGCAGGCGTTGTTTGGCCATGACTACGCCCATGGGGTGTTCGCGGCGTATCCGAATATTGTCGAGGTGGTGCTCAAGCGCGGGGCCGAGTCGTGCCTGGTGCGCTGTGGCGGTGAGAGCTACGAAATACCGGCGCAGCAGGTGGAACAGGTGGTGGACACCACGGCGGCGGGGGATTCCTTCAGTGCGGCTTATCTGGCCTGTCGTTTGCTGGGTGGCAGTCCGGTGGACGCGGCGCAGGCCGGGCATCGCTTGGCGAGCCGGGTGATTCAGCATCCGGGGGCGTTGATTCCCCGAGAGGCCGCTTTGTAGGAGCCGGCTTGCCGGCGAAGAGGCCTGTGGATGGGGCGGTGTTCTTGCGGACGCCTTCGCTGGCAAGCCAGCTCCTACGGGGGGTGGTGGGTCAGTCGCGGAAGAACACCTGCACCAGGTGATAGCCGAATTTACTCTTGATCGGGCCGTGTATGGTGCGCAGGGGCTTTTTGAATATCACCTGATCAATGGCACCGACCATCTGTCCCGGACGCACTTCTCCCAGGTCGCCGCCGCGCTTGCCCGACGGGCAGGTGGAGTATTTCTTGGCCAGGACATCGAAGGCTTCGCCCTTGGCGATGCGCTGCTTGAGCTGCTCGGCTTCTTCGGCGGTTTTCACCAGGATGTGGCGGGCTTGGGCTTTCATGATGGCGTGACCTTGTAGCGGGAAATCGGCGGCCGCGGATTATGCCTGAATTCAGGACTCGCGGCCGATCATCTGGCGAATCTTCTGCGCCAGTTCTTCGATGGAAAACGGCTTGGCCATCAGGTCCATGCCCGGTTCCAGAAAGCCTTGGCGCTCCGCGGCCTTTTCAGCGTAGCCGGTCATGAACAGCACTTTCAGCGCGGGCCGCTGTTGGCGGGCGATCTCCGCCAGTTGCCGGCCGTTCATGCCCGGCAGGCCGACGTCGGTCACCAGCAGGTCGACGCGCATCGGCGACTCCAACAGGGGCAGGGCGCTGCGGGCGTCCTCGGCCTCGAAAGCGCGGTAGCCCAGTTCGCTGAGGACGTTGAGCACCAGCATGCGCACTGCCGGGTCGTCCTCCACCACCACCACGCTTTCCCCGGCCATGGCCTGGGGCGCCTCGCTGCTGCCTGTGGCTTCCGGCTTTTCCAGGGGCGCGCTGTGCAGGCGAGGCAGGTACAGGCGCACACAGGTGCCCTGGTCCGGTTCGCTGCTGATGGTCACGTGGCCGCCGGACTGCTGGGCAAAACCGTAGATCATCGACAGCCCGAGGCCCGTGCCCTGGCCGATGGGCTTGGTGGTGAAGAAGGGGTCGAAGGCCTTGGCCAGAATCCGCGGGCTCATGCCCGCGCCGTTGTCGCTGACCCCGAGCATCACGTAGTCGCCGGCCTTGACCGGCTCCAGGGTGCTGATGTCGCTGCCGTCGAGGTAACTGTTGGCGGTTTCGATCAGCAGCCGGCCGCCGTGGGGCATGGCGTCGCGGGCGTTGATCACCAGATTGAGCAGGGCGTTTTCCAGCTGGCTGGCATCGGTGTTTACCGGCCACACATCGTCCGCCAGTTGCATCTGCAATTGGATGTGCTCGCCCTTGGTGTGGTTGAACAGCTCCTGCAGTGAGCGCACCAGCTGGTTCGGGTCCAGGGGCTGGCGGTCCAGGGACTGACGCCGGGAGAAGGCCAGCAAGCGGTGGGTCAGGGACGCGGCGCGCTTGGCCGAGGACATGGCGGCTTCGGTGAAACGACCGATTTCATCGCCGCGGCCGTTGTCGATGTAGCGCTGCATCAGGTCCAGGCTGCCGATGATGCCGGTGAGCATGTTGTTGAAGTCGTGGGCGATGCCGCCGGTGAGTTGGCCCACAGCCTCCATCTTCTGCGCATGGCGCAGGGCGTCCTCGGCGCGCTCGCGCTCGAACATTTCGTTCTGCAGGCGCTGGTTGGCGGTGGCCAGGGCCTCGGTACGACGGGTGACCCGCTCTTCCAGGGTTTCGTTGAGGTTGCGCAGGGCCTCTTCGGTCTGTTTACGCTCGGTTTCATCAATGACGAAAATGTAGAAACCGTTGATGGCACCGTCGGCACCGTAGCGCGGCAGGTACTTCATCAGGGCATGGCGCGGGCGGCCGTCGCGGTGGGGCGAGTTGGCTTCGAAGCTGCAGGGCTTGCCCGCCAGTGCGGCGGCAATGTTCTCGGCGCGGGTGGCGTAGATCTCGTCGCCCAGCACTTCGCGGATGGTCTTGCCGTACAGCTCCTGCGGGGTCAGGCCGTACCAGTCCAGGTAGGCGCTGTTGTTCAGGCGAAAACGCTCCTCGCGGTCGACATACCCGATCAGCACCGGCATCGCGTTGATGATCAGTTGCAGTTCGGTCTGGCTCTGGCGCAGCGCCTGCTCCATCTGCTTGCGCTCGGTCAGGTCCAGTGCGGCGCCGAGAAAGCGCGTCGGCCGGCCGTGGTGGTCCTTGTAGCAGCGGCCCCGGGCGAACACCCAGCGTACCTGGCCATCGGCCAATTGCAGGCGGTATTCCTCGGCGTACTCGGTGCCATGGGTGATGCAGTGCTTGATGCCCCGGGCCACCATGCCGCGGTCTTCCGGGTGCACGCCTTTGAGGTACTCGCTGATAGGCAGTTGCCGGGACTGCTGGGGGTCGACGCTGTGCAGCTGGGCAAAATGGGTGTCGGCGATAAAGCGGTCTTCGCCAATGTCCCAGTCCCAGGTGCCCACCGCGTCGGTTGCTGCCAGCGCCAGCTGCAGGCGTTCTTCGGTCTCGTGCTGGGCCCGCAGGCTGTCGTCGGAGCGTTGCTGCAGTTCGAGGGCAATGCGCCGGCGCTCGTTGGTCTCGATGGCGGTTACCAGGATCCCGGCGACGTCGCCGCGCTCATCGCGGATCGGGCTGTAGGTCAGGTCCAGCCACAGGTCGTATTCTGTGCCGTTGCTGCGTTGCAGGCTGAAGCGCTGCTCACTGAAGCTGCGGACCTGACCCTTGAGCACCGCGCGATAGATGGGGTCGGTGAAGTCCATCAGCTCCGGCCAGGTCAGGTGTGCGGGCTGGCCGAAGGCGTTGGGGTGCTTGTTGCCCGCCAGCAGGGCGAAGCCGTCGTTGTAGATCTGGGTCAGCTCGGCGCCCCAGAGCAGCAGCATTGGCATCGGCGAATGGATCACGATGTCCACGGCGGTGCGCAGGCTTTGCGGCCAGTGGTCGGATTCACCGAGGGTTGTGGCGGACCAGTCCAGACGGGCAATCAGGTGGGCGGCTTCGCTGCCGGAGTGGGTGCCATTCATGTCGAAGGTGTCCTGGGTGGAGCAGTCGTGCGCGGCGAGGCGTCAGGCTCGTTCACTCGAAAAGTCGCATGGACATGCGGTGCATATTCAAACGGATGGATTGTAGGTGTTTCGGGCGGGGTTATTTTCACCTGCTTTTGCGGCAGATGACCAGTCTAGAGAGGCTGAACGGTTATCACCGTGGCGTCTGCTGAGGCTTTGCCCGTAGGAGCTGGCTGGCCAGCGAAGAGGCCCTTGCCTGGTGCACCGACCTGGACGACGTCTTCGCCGGCAAGCCGGCTTCTACAAGGGGGCGGGGTCAGCTGCGCAGTTCCTCGCGGTCGCGAAACTGCTCCAGGGCCTCGGGGTTGGCCAGGGCGTCGGTATTCTTCACCGGCAGGCCGTGCACCACATTGCGCACCGCCAGCTCAACGATCTTGCCGCTGATGGTCCGGGGAATGTCGGTCACTGCGAGGATTTTCGCCGGTACATGGCGCGGCGTGGTGTTGCTGCGGATCACCTGACGAATCCGCTCCTGCAGCCCGTCATCCAGCACCACGCCATCTTGCAGGCGCACGAACAGCACCACGCGCACGTCATGTTCCCAGCTCTGGCCGATGGCCAGGCTTTCCAGCACCTGCTCCAGCTTCTCCACCTGGCGGTAGATTTCCGCGGTGCCGATCCGCACTCCACCCGGGTTGAGCACCGCATCCGAGCGTCCGTGAATCAGCCAGCCGCCATGGGGCAGTTGTTCGGCGTAGTCGCCCTGGGCCCAGACCCCGGGAAACAGGCTGAAGTACGAAGCCCGCAGTCTGCTCTGGTCCGGGTCGTGCCACAGGCCGACGGGAATACTTGGAAAGTGCCGGGTGCACACCAGTTCGCCTTTCTCGCCGGTCACCGGCTGGCCCTGGTCGTTCCACACTTCGATGGCCATGCCCAGGCTCTTGCCCTGCATCTCGCCGCGGCGCACCGCTTGCACCGGGTTGCCGGCGACAAAGCAGGCGACGATGTCGGTGCCGCCGGACATGGAGGCCAGGCACAGGTCGCCTTTGATCTCGCGGTACACGTAGTCGTAGCTCTGTGGCGACAGCGGCGAGCCAGTGCAGAGCAGGGTCTTGAGGCGGTCCAGCGAGTGGCTCTGGCGCGGCCGGCTGCCGGCCTTTTCCAGGGCCGCCAGGTATTTGGGGCTGGTGCCGAAGACGCTGATGCCTTCGCTATCGATCAGGTCGATCAGGTGTTCGTTGGAGGGATGGAAGGGCGATCCGTCGTAGAGCACCAGGCTGGCACCGGTGGCCAGGGCCGAGACCAGCCAGTTCCACATCATCCAGCCACAGGTGGTGTAGTAGAACAGTCGCTCGCCAGGCCCCAGATCGGCGTGCAGGCCGTGTTCCTTGAGGTGCTGCACCAGCACCCCGCCGGTGCCGTGGACGATGCATTTGGGCACCCCGGTGGTACCGCTGGAGTAGAGGATGTACAGCGGATGGGCGAAGGGCACCGGAACGAATTCGGGTTCGCCGCCGAGCTGATAGAAGTCGTCCCAGAGGCTGACCCGGGCTGGGGTACGGTAGTCGTCGACCCGGGCTTGCGGGCGGGCATAAGGCACGATGAGCAACTGTTCCAGGGACGGCAGGCGCTCAAGAATCTCGTTGATCTTGGCGGTCTGGTCGATGTCCTTGCCGGCGTAGCGATAACCGGCGCAGGTGATCAGCACCTTGGGTTCGATCTGGCCGAAGCGATCGATCACTCCCTGGGTGCCGAAGTCCGGCGAGGAGCTGGACCACACCGCACCGAGGCTGGTGCTGGCCAGCATGCCTACCAGGGTCTGCCAGGTGTTGGGCATGCAGGCGGCAACCCGGTCGCCGAGGCCGACTCCGGCGTCCCGCAGGCTGCGTTGCAGGCCGGCCACCTGAGCGGCCAGTTCGGCGTAGGTCAATTGTTCACGCTGGCCGTTCTCGTTGATGGCCACCACCGCCACAGCGTCGTCCCGGCGCTTGAGCAGGTGCTCGGCGAAGTTCAGCGTGGCTCCTGGAAACCATTGGGCACTGGGCATCTGCGGGCCTTCGCGGAGCACCGCTTCAGCCGGTTGCCGAAAGCTGACGTCGAAGAAGTCGACGATGGCCTGCCAGAAGCTTTCTCGCTGCTCGATGCTCCACTGGTGCAGGGCGGGGTAGTCGTGAAGATTCAGCCCGTGGCGCTGATTGACGAAGCGGCGAAAGGCATCCATCCGCGTCTTGCCGATGCGCTCGGCGCTGGGTTGCCAGAGTATTTCGGACATGCAAGGCCTCGTGTTCTTATTGTTTTTTTGGGGGGGCTGTTGGCTGGCAAGCCAGCTCTACAGGGACCGCCACATCCGTGTAGGAGCCGGCTTGCCGGCGAAGATCTCAGCCAGCGTGTCGCCTTATTGCGCCAACCACCCGCCATCGATATTCCACGCCGCACCACGCACCTGGGAGCCGGCTTCGCTGCACAAAAATAGCACCAGTTCCCCCAGTTGCGCCGGGGTGACGAACGCCAGGGACGGTTGCTTTTCCGCCAGCAGGTCATGCTGGGCCTGTTGCGGATCAGTGCCCGCTGCGACCCGGTCGTCGATCTGCTTCTGTACCAGCGGGGTCAGTACCCAGCCCGGGCAGATAGCATTACAGGTGACATTGCTGGTAGCGGTTTCCAGACCCACCACCTTGGTCAAACCGATCACCCCGTGTTTGGCCGCGACGTAGGCGGCCTTGCCCACCGAGCCTACCTGGCCGTGCACCGAGGCGATGTTGACGATGCGCCCCCAGCCCTTGGCACGCATTCCCGGCAACCCCAGGCGGGTGCTGTGGAACACCGAGGACAGGTTGATGGCGATGATCGAATCCCAGCGCTCCACGGGGAATTCCTCCACCGCCGCCACGTGCTGGATGCCGGCGTTGTTCACCAGGATGTCGACGCCGCCAAACTCCCGTTCGGCGTAGGCGAACAGCTCGGCGATCTGCGCCGGGTCGCTGACGTCGGCCGGGTGATGGCCGACCTGGCCGCCGAATTGCCCGACCTCGGCGATTGCCTTCGAGGCGTCGCCAAAACCGTTGAGAATCAGCTTGGCCCCGGCCTTGGCCAGGACCAGGGCGATCCCCAGGCCGATGCCGCTGGTGGACCCGGTGACCAGGGCGGTCTTGCCAGAAAGAGTGCTCATGAATACCTCACACAATGCCGGTGGCGTAGAAAGTGGCGATGACGACGAAGACCGCCAGGGTCTTGATCAGGGTAATGCAGAAAATGTCCTTGTAGGCTTCGCGGTGGGTCAGCCCGGTGACTGCCAGCAGGGTGATCACTGCGCCGTTGTGGGGCAGGGTGTCCATGCCGCCGCTGGCCATGGCGGCCACCCGGTGCAGCACTTCCAGGGGAATGTTGGCGGCGTGGGCGGCGCTGATGAAGCTCTCGGACATGGCCGCCAGGGCGATGCTCATGCCCCCCGAGGCCGAGCCGGTGATGCCCGCCAGCAGGGTCACGGTAATGGCTTCGTTGACCAGCGGGTTGGGGATGCTTTTCAGCCAGTCCGCCAGCACCAGAAAACCTGGCAGGGAGGCGATCACCGCACCGAAACCGTATTCCGAGGCGGTGTTCATGGCGGCCAGCAAGGCGCCGCTGACCGCGCTTTTGCTGCCTTCGGCGAGCTTGCTGCGAATGGCCGAGAAGCCGAATACCAGCACCATCAGGATGCCCACCAGCAAGGCGGCCTGCACTGCCCAGATGGCGGTGAGCTTGGCGATTTCACTGGTTACCGGTGTTGCCATGCCGGGCAGGCTGAGGCTGTGGGTCTTGCCGTACCACTGGGGAATCCAATGGGTGAACAGCAGGTTCATGATGCCCACCAGCAGCAGCGGCGACAGTGCCAGCCAGGGGTTGGGCAGCTTCAGGTCTTCGGCGGTTTCTGGCTCATTGCGCAGCTCGGTGCCATAGCCTTCACCGGCCTTTTGCGCCTTGTTGCGCTGACGCTGGAGGAACAGCATGCCGGCGCAGAACACGAAAATGGTGCCGATCACGCCCAGCCAGGGCGCTGCCCAGGCGGTGGTATTGAAGAAGGTGCTGGGGATGATGTTCTGGATCTGTGGGGTGCCGGGTAGTGCATCCATGGTGAAGGAGAATGCACCCAGGGCGATGGTGGCCGGGATCAGGCGCTTGGGGATATTGCTCTGGCGGAACATCTCGGCAGCGAACGGGTAGACCGCGAACACCACCACGAACAGCGAAACCCCGCCGTAGGTCAGCAGGGCGCAGACCAAAACGATCACCAGCATCGCCTGGCGGGTGCCCAGCAGGCGGATGGCCGCGGCGACGATGGAGCGGGAAAAGCCCGACAGCTCGATCAGCTTGCCGAACACCGCGCCCAGCAGGAATACCGGGAAATACAGTTTGATGAAGCCGACCATCTTCTCCATGAACACCCCGGTAAAGGCGGGCGCAACGGCGGAGGGATCGGTGAGCAGGACCGCGCCGAGGGCGGCGATGGGGGCAAAGAGGATAACGCTGTAGCCACGGTAGGCAGCCAGCATCAGCAGCGCCAGGGCTGCCAAGGCAATGATCACACTCATGGTGTGTCTCTCCAGGATTGTTATTGTTGTCGGGTGTTGCGTGTGGAGAGGCTTATAGCGAGAACTGTGCCAGATGCGTAAGCTTTTGAAATATATGGGTATTTTAATTTTTCCGGAGGCGCGCTGGAGTTGATTGTCTCTGTTTTGAGACTTTTTTGGATTGGCCGGCCTCTTCGCTGGTAAGCCAGCTCCTACGGAGATCGCTCAGCCCGCCGTAGGGGCTGGCTTGCCAGCGAAAAGCGCGCAGCGTGCCCGGCCAGTTCTCCAAATGGAGATTGATGTCTCGCTATGGAGACTCGGCAATCCCCAAGGCCGCCATCTTCTTGTACAGCGTGGAGCGCCCCAGCCCCAGGCGTCGGGCCGCTTCATCCACCTTGCCGGCACATTGGGCCAGGGTGGTGCTGATCAATTGCCGATCGAATCGCTCCCGGGCCGCGGCGAAGGTTTCCTGGTCCGCCGACTCGGCCGGCATCGCCGCTGCATTGCGCTGCACCGGGCTGAAACTGCCGATGGCCGCACGAATGTCCGCGGCATTGAGCATCAGGTCATCGCTGAGCAGTGCCGCGCGCTCCAGTACGTTGCGCAGTTCGCGGATATTCCCCGGCCAGGCATGTTGCGCCAGCAGGTCCAGGGCTTCTCGATCCAGCTCATGCTGGCTGCGCAGTTCTTCGAGTATCCCCTCGCTCAGGGCCGGCAGGTCGTCAAGGCGCTCGCGCAAAGCCGGCACCTGAATCGGCAGCACGTTCAGCCGGTAATACAGGTCTGCACGAAACTCGCCGCGCTTGATCGCGGCTTCAAGGTCGGTGGAGGTGGCGGCGATCACCCGCACGTCGCTGTGGATCACTTCGTTGGAGCCCACCGGTTCGAACTCTTTTTCCTGCAGCACTCGCAGCAACTTGCTTTGCAGAGGCAGGGGCATGTCGCCGATTTCATCGAGGAACAGGGTGCCGCCCTGGGCGATCTGCAACTTGCCGGCGCGGCCTTTGCGGTCGGCACCGGTGAAGGCGCCGGGGGCGGTGCCGAAGAACTCGGCTTCCAGCAGGGCCTCGGGAATCGCGGCGCTGTTGATGCTGACAAAGGGCTTGTGGGCCCGGGGCGAGGCGGCGTGGATGGCCTGGGCCAGCAGCTCCTTGCCGGTGCCGGTCTCGCCTTGCAGCAGCACCGGGGATTCGGCGCTGGCGCTGCGCCGAGCCCGGCGTTTGACTTCCAGGCTGGCGGCGCTGGTGCCGATGAAATGGGCGAAGTTGTATTTGGTCTGCCGGGCCCGCAACAAGGAACGGGTGGAGGCCAGCTCTTCCTGCATGCTCAGGTAGCGCTTGAGCATGGGGGACAGGCTGCGCAGTTCGTCGAACAGGGCGAAGCCGATGGCGCCGATCACTGTGCCGGCGGCGTCGTGGATTGGCAGGCGCATCACCACCAGGGGCTCCTTGGGGGTGTCCTGCATGTCCAGCAGGATCGGGCGACCGGTGCGTACCACTTCTCGCAACAGGCTGCCGGGGATCACGCTTTCGCAGGGCTTGCCGATGGCGAAGGCGGCGGATTCCAGGCCGAAGCGCCTTGCGTAGCGCTCGTTCATCCAGACGATATTAGCGTCGCGATCGACGATCACCGTGCCTTCACTGGACTGCTCGATGATCTCGAACAGCGAACGGATCGCCAGTTGGCGTACACGCTGGTAATCCTTGAGGCTTTCGCTGTCGTTCATGGCGGCATCCTGAAAATGGGCGCCAGGGATTATGCCCGATTTGTAGGAGCCGGCTTGCCGGCGAAGTGGCCTTTGGGTGGGGCGGTGATCTTGCGGGCGTCTTCGCTGGCAAGCCAGCTCCTACGGTGGCGGTGAATGTGTTCGCCCGTGTAGGAGCCGGCTTGCCGGCGAAGGGGCCCTTGGGTCAGCCGGGATGGGCGGCGGCAAGCAGTTCCTGGGTGTAGGGATGCTGTGGGGTTTCGAATACGTCGTGGCTGGTGCCGCGCTCAACCACCTTGCCGTCCTTGATCACGATCATGTCGTGGGCCAGGGCTCGCACCACCGCCAGGTCATGGCTGATGAACAGGTAGGTCAGGCCGTACTTTTCCTGCAGTTGGCGCAGCAGGGCTACCACTTGTTTCTGTACGGTGCGGTCCAGGGCCGAGGTCGGTTCGTCCAGCAGGATCAGCGCCGGTTTCAGGACCAGGGCTCGGGCGATGGCGATGCGCTGGCGCTGGCCACCGGAAAACTCGTGGGGGTAACGGTGGCGGCTGTCGGGGTCGAGGCCCACTTCCTCCAGGGCGCGGATCACTTGTACGTCGCACTGACGGGCGTCGTACTGGCTGTGGACTTCCAGGCCTTCGCTGATGATCTGCGCCACCGACATGCGCGGGCTGAGGCTGCCGAAAGGGTCCTGGAATACCACCTGCATCTGCTTGCGCCAGGGGCGCAGTTGCTTCTGGTTGAGGCCATCCAGGGCCTGGCCCTGGAAGCGGATGCCGCCCTGGGAATCCAGCAGCCGCAGGATTGCCTGGCCGAGGGTGGATTTGCCCGAGCCGGATTCGCCGACAATCCCCAGGGTCTTGCCTTGCTGCACGCTGAGGCTGATGCCGTCCACCGCCCGCAGGAATTCCTTGTGCCGGAACAGGCCGCCGCCTATCTGGAATTCGACGCTGAGATTATTCACCTCCAGCACGGTTTCCCGGGTGTCGCGACACAGCGGTTCGCCCTCGGGCTCGGCATGCAGCAGCTCACAGCTGTAGGGATGTTGCGGTGCGTTGAACAGGGTTTCGCAGTCGGCCTGTTCGACGACTTCTCCAGCCTTCATCACACACACCCGCTGGGCGATGCGCCGTACCAGGTTGAGGTCGTGGCTGATCAGCAGCAGGGACATGCCCAGGCGCTGTTGCAGGGATTTGAGCAGCAGCAGGATCTTGCGCTGCACGGTGACATCGAGGGCGGTGGTGGGTTCGTCGGCAATCAGCAGCTCCGGTTCGCAGGCCAGGGCCATGGCGATCATCACCCGCTGGCGCTGGCCGCCGGAAAGCTGGTGGGGGTAGGCCTTGAGTCGCTCCTTGGGTTTCTGGATGCCCACCAGTTCCAGCAGTTCGAGAATTCGCGCCTGGGCCTCCTTGCCCCCCAGGCCGCGATGCAGCAGCAGGGTTTCGCCGATCTGCTTCTCGATGCTGTGCAGCGGGTTGAGGGAGGTCATGGGCTCCTGGAAGATCATGGCGATGCGGTTGCCCCGCAGTTTTTGCAGGGTCGCAGCCGTGGCGCCGTTCAGCTCCTGGCCGCGGTAGCGCACGCTGCCGGAGCTGCTGCAGCCGGTCTGCGGCAGCAGTTGCAGGATCGAGTGGGCGGTCACCGACTTGCCCGAACCGGACTCGCCCACCAGGGCCAGGCATTCGCCGGGGCGGATGTCCAGGCTCAGGTCGCGAACCACAGTCTGCTCGCCGAAGGCGACGTTGAGCTGGCGGATTTCGATCAGGTTTTCAGTCATTTCTACAATCCGCTTCAAGATCGTGGATCAAAGGCATCGCGCAACGCCTCGCCGATAAACACCAGCAGCGAGAGGATCAATGCCAGGGTGAAAAACGCCGTCAGCCCCAGCCACGGTGCCTGCAGGTTCTGCTTGCCCTGGCCGATCAGCTCGCCGAGAGAGGCGCTACCGGCGGGCATGCCGAAGCCGAGGAAGTCCAGGGCAGTGAGGGTCGAGATGGCGCCGGTGAGGATGAAGGGCAGGTAGCTCAGGGTGGCGTTCATGGCATTGGGCAGGATGTGCCGTAGGATCACCTTGCGGTCTGTCAGGCCCAGGGCCCGGGCGGCCTTGACGTATTCCAGGTTGCGCCCGCGAAGGAACTCGGCACGCACCACGTCCACCAGCGCCAGCCAGGAAAACAGCGCCATGATTCCCAGCAGCCACCAGAAGTTCGGCTCGACGAACCCCGAGAGGATGATCAGCAGGTAGAGCACCGGCAGCCCGGACCAGACTTCCAGCAGGCGCTGGCCCAGCAGGTCGACCCAGCCGCCGTAATAGCCTTGCAGGGCACCGGCGGCGATACCGATCAGGGCGCTGATGGCGGTCAGGGCCAGGGCGAACAGGATCGACACCCGGGCACCGTAGATCACCCGCGCCGCCACGTCCCGGGACTGGTCGTCGGTGCCGAGCCAGTTGACGTTGCTCGGTGGGCTGGGAGCCGGACGGGTCAGGTCGTAGTTGGGGGTGTCCTCGCTGAAGGGGATCGGCGGGAACAGCAGCCAGCCACCGTCCTTGCGGATCAGCTGCTGTACATATTCGCTGCGGTAGTCGGCCTGGAACGGCAACTGGCCGCCGAACTCCTGTTCGGTGTAGCGCTTGAACACCGGGAAGTACAGCGAGCCCTGGTAGCTGACCACCAGAGGTTTGTCGTTGGCGATCAGCTCGCCGCCCAGGGTCAGGATGAACAGGCCGATGAACAGCCACAGCGACCACCAGCCGCGGCGGTTTTTCTTGAAACGGTCGAAGCGTCGGCGGGCGACGGGAGAAAGCTTGAGCATCAGGCGTTCCTCGCGGCGAAGTCGATACGCGGGTCGACCAGGGTGTAGCACAGGTCGCCGATGAGTTTTATCAAGAGGCCAAACAGGGTGAAGATGAACAGCGAACCGAACACCACCGGGTAATCTCGCGACACCGCCGCCTCGTAGCTCATGCGCCCCAGCCCGTCGAGGGAGAAGATCACCTCGATCAGCAAGGAACCGGCGAAGAACACGCTGATAAAGGCCTGGGGAATCCCCGAGACCACCAGCAGCATGGCGTTGCGGAATACATGGCCATAGAGCACCCGGCGCTCGCTCAGGCCCTTGGCCCGTGCGGTGACCACGTACTGGCGGGTGATCTCGTTGAGGAAGGAGTTCTTGGTGAGGATGGTCAGGGTGGCGAAGCCGCCGATCACCAGGGAGCTTACCGGGAGTACCAGGTGCCAGAAGTAGTCGGCGATCTTGCCCAGGGTGCTCAACTGTTCGAAGTTGTCCGAGACCAGCCCGCGTACCGGGAACCAGTTCAGCGAGGTGCCGCCGGCAAACAGCACGATCAGGAACATGGCGAACAGAAAGGCCGGCATGGCGTAGCCGATGATGATCGCGGTGCTGCTCCAGATGTCGAAGTGGCTGCCGTGGTGCACCGCTTTGCGAATCCCCAGGGGGATCGACACCAGGTAGGTGATCAGGGTCGCCCAGAGGCCAAGGGAAATGGTCACCGGCATCTTTTCCAGGATCAGATCGGTGACTGTGGCGCCGCGGAAGAAGCTCTTGCCGAAGTCCAGCTGGGCGTAGTTCTTGAGCATCAGCCACAGGCGTTCATGGGCCGGCTTGTCGAAGCCGTACTGTTTTTCGATGTCTTGGATCAGCTTGGGATCGAGCCCGCGACTGGCTCGGGAGCCGCTGCTGCTCATGGCATCGGCGGAGCCGCCGACGCTGCCACCGCCACCAATGCCTTGCAGGCGGGCGATGGCTTGTTCCACCGGGCCGCCGGGGGCCGCCTGGACGATGACAAAGTTGACCAGGAGGATGATCAGCAGGGTCGGAATGATCAGCAGCAGGCGCCGCAGAATGTAGGCCAGCATCAGTGGCGTCCTCCGGGTTTGCCACGGCGGATCAGTTCGGCGGCCATTTGTTCATCGGTCAGTGCCGTGCTGCTGACTTCCCACCAGCTTTCGATGGCTTCGTCGTTGCTTGCCGGCACTTTGGGGATGCCGAAGCGGTTCCACCAGACGGTGGAGGTGCCCGGCGGGTAGTAGTTGGCGATCCAGTAGTAGTTCCACTGCAGCACCCGGTCCAGGGCGTGGGCGTAGCGCAGCATCTCCGGCTGGCTGGTGGCCTTCACCAGGCCATTGACCAGGGTGTCCACTGCCGGGTTCTTGAGCACCATGTAGTTGTTGGAACCCGGATCGTTGGCTGCCGCGGAGCCGAAGTAGTTGTACAGCTCCATGCCCGGCGAGGTAGTCACAGGGTAGCCGGT
Organism: Pseudomonas sp. E1BtOHC1; assembly: GCF_058744285.1. Lineage (NCBI taxonomy): Bacteria > Pseudomonadati > Pseudomonadota > Gammaproteobacteria > Pseudomonadales > Pseudomonadaceae > Pseudomonas > Pseudomonas sp. E1BtOHC1. Next base: position 4,951,044 of record NZ_CP196023.1, on the reverse strand, counting down.
GACGATCATGTCGTAGTCCCGGGCCATCAGGCGGTTGACGTACTGCGAGGAATCGATGCGGCGGATGTTCAGGCTGATGCCGATCTGCGCCAGGTTGCGCTTGTAGGGCAGCAGCAGGCGCTCGATGGAGCCTTGAGTGATGAGGAAGGTGAAGCTCAGGGGCTCGCCTTCGGCGTTGACCAGTTTGTCGCCTTCGGCTTTCCAACCGGCCTGTTCCAGCAGGGCCAGGGCTTGCAGTTGCTTGTCGCGGATCACGCCGCTACCGTCGGTTTTCGGCGCCTCGAACACCTGGGTGAAGACTTCGTCGGGGATCTGTCCACGCAGGGGCTCGAGGATCTTCAGCTCCTCGGCGTCCGGCAGGCTGCGTGCGGCCAGGGGCGTGTTGGAGAAGAAGCTCTGCTGGCGGATGTAGAGGTTGCGCATCATCTGCCGGTTGCTCCATTCGAAGTCCCAGAGCATGGCCAGGGCCTGGCGCACCCGACGGTCCTTGAACACTGGCCGGTCGAGGTTGAACACGTAGCCCTGGGCCGGTTGCGGCGCCGACTGGGCCAGGTGGGCCTTTTGCAGGCGACCGTCGTTCAGGGCCGGGCTGTCGTAGCCGATGGAGTAGCCGGTGGCGGAGAACTCGCGGTTGTAGTCGTAGGCGCCGCCGCGCAGCACCTGGCGGGCGACGTCGATGTCGCCGAAGTACTCGACGCTGAAATGGTCGAAGTTATACAAACCGCGGCTGACCGGCAGGTCCTTGCCCCACCAGTCGGGGTTGCGGGCGAAGGTGATGCTGTTGCCCGAGTCCACTTTGGCCACGCGATAGGGGCCACTGCCCAGGGGGGCTTCGTAGCCGCCGCCATTGGCGAAGTCGCGACTCTTCCACCAGTGTTCGGGGAACACCGGCAGGGTCGCGATATCCAGGGGCAGGGTGCGGTTTTCATTGCTTTTGAAGTCGAAGCGCACCACTCGTGGCGATTCCACGGTGACGCCTTTGACGTCTTCGAATTGGGTGCGGTAGCGCATGCTGCCCTGGGTCATCAGCAGGTCGTAGCTGTAGCGCACGTCCTCGGCGGTGATCGCAGTGCCGTCGGCGAAGCGTGCCTTGGGGTTGAGGTAGAAACGCAGCCACAGGCCGTCTTCGGCACGCTCCATCTTTTCGGCCACCAGACCGTAGACGGTGTACGGCTCGTCCAGGGAGCGCAGGGCCAGGGGCGAATAGACCAGGCCGTCGAGCTGGGACACACCGATGCCTTTGTCTATATAAGGCAGCACGTGGTCGAAGCGCCCGATCTCGATGGCCGAGCGGCGCAGGGTCCCGCCTTTGGGGGCCTGGGGATTGACGTAGTCGAAGTGGCTGAAGCCCTGGGGGTATTTGGCCGGTTCGCCGTAGACGGTCATGGCGTGTTGCGGTGCCGCCTGGGCACCCGTGGCCCCCAGCAACAGGGCGGTGAAAAGCACGGTGGGGAAAAGCAGTCGCATTGTCAGCCTTACGAGCCGGGTGATCGATGACCACGATTTGTACGCTAGCGGCGCGTGACTGGCCAGCCGCTTTCACATGCACAACGGCCCACCAGGAGGCGGGCCGTTGAGCAGACGCAGTCGCGAGGGGATCAGTCCTGGCGGCTGGTGACTTCCAGCAGGTGGTAGCCGAACTGGGTTTTCACCGGACCTTGCACCACGTTTACCGGAGCGCTGAACACCACGGTGTCGAATTCCTTGACCATCTGGCCCGGACCGAAGGAGCCCAGGTTACCGCCGTCACGGCTGGACGGGCAGGTGGAGTTCTTTTTTGCGACTTCGGCGAAGTCGGCGCCGGCTTCGATCTCGGCTTTGAGTTCGTTGCACTTGGCTTCGCTGGCAACCAGGATGTGACGGGCAGTGGCTTTGGCCATGGATATTGCTCCTTTCAAGAAAGTTGAGAGCCTACCGGATTCAGGTGGCTATTTCTTCTCAAAGTTCCTTCAAAGCGTTGCCATCTGGCGCCTGTGCGGGCGGCGGGTATTGCAGCAGCCGGCTTGCCGGCGAAGAGTTCCTTGGAGGGGGCGGTGCTCTTGGGGACGTCTTCGCTGGCAAGCCAGCTCCTACAGAGGGCCGTGGTCAGGCGGGAACGGCAGCGACCTTGTGTGCGTGCTGCAGTTGTTGCGCGGCATTGCGCAGCAATTGCTCGGTCGCGTTCCAGCCCAGGCAGCCGTCGGTCACTGATACGCCGTAGCGCAGCTGGCCGCTCAGGGGCTGGCAGCCTTCGAACAGGTGGCTTTCCAGCATCACCCCCATCAGCGAGGTGTCGCCCTGCAGGCGCTGTTCCAGTACGTCGTTGAATACGGCCGGTTGGCGCAATGGGTCCTTGCCACTGTTGGCGTGGCTGCAGTCCACCATGATCCGCGCCGGGATCTTCAGCTTGTGCAGGTCGCGCTGGACCTGGGCCACGCTCTGGCGGTCGTAGTTCGGGCCGCTGTGGCCGCCTCGCAGCACCAGATGGGTGTCGGGGTTGCCCGGGGTCTGGATGATCGCCGGATGGCCCTGGCTGTCGACGCCGAAATGGCGGTGGGAGTGGGCGGCCGAACGCATGGCGTCACAGGCGATGGCGACGCCGCCGTCGGTGCCGTTCTTGAAGCCCACAGGCATTTCCAGGCCGCTGGCCATCTCGCGGTGGATCTGCGATTCGGTGGTGCGCGCGCCAATGGCGACCCAGCTCAACAGGTCATCGAAGTAGCCGGCGGCCATGGGTTGCAGCAATTCGGTGGCAATCGGCAGGCCCAGGCGCAGCATTTCGCGCATCAGTTCCCGGGACAGGGTCAGGCCGCCGGCCATGTCGTCGCTGCCGTCCAGGTCCGGATCGTAGGCCAGGCCTTTCCAACCCACGGTGGTGCGGGGCTTTTCGACGTAGGCGCGCATCACCAGGAGCATCTGGTCGCTCACTTCTTCGGCCAGGCGGGCCAGGTTGGCGGCGTATTCCAGGGCTGATTGCGGGTCATGGATGGAGCAGGGACCGACTACCACCAGCAGGCGCTGGTCGCGGCCTTCGAGAATGGCGCGTACCGCCTGGCGGTGGGCGGCAACTTGCTGGCTCAGGGCCAGAGACAGCGGCAATTGCTGTTTGAGCTCCAGAGAGCTGGGCAGGCGCTGGGTCAGGGTTTCGTTGGCGCTGACGTGGGCGGACAGGGGCAGAGCGGATACGGACGAGTTCATGTTCGGTCTTCCTGGGCGGGCGGCGGGCGATGTCCCGCGCGCGGCCCTACTGGGGTGTTCGACAATTGGCCGTACTGGCCACAAGTGTGCAATTGCCACCGGTAGGTGACCGATCGGAGGCGGCAGGCTGTCCCGAGCGGAGGCTGCTAAATCGCCAGGCGCAGAACATGTCGTAACGGTAATAGGTGGCGTAGTTCATGGAGCAATCCTCAGTAAGTTCGGTGTGTCGCTGAAAGTCGTGGTTAAAAACGTTGGGCCTGAAAAAACAAAACCCCCGGTCGGGAGGCCGACCGGGGGTTGAGATTTCTCTGGTAGGCGACCCGTTAAAGTGGGCGCCGGTTGGGTATCAGGCGCGCCAGTGGCTAAACCAATACCCAAAATAAAAGTTGACCGGAGCTGTGGTGCCGTTGACCCAGGCAGCCGCAACCGAACGCAGTGCGCTGGCGGTGTGGCGATGCAGGGAAAGGGTCTGGGACAACATGAGTTTCTCCGTGAAGTGGGGCGAGCTTACTAGAGGCCGGGGCCGCGATTCAATCAGTAATTTCTATGGAGGCTGATGCAATGAGCCTTGGATTAAGCCGTGAAAGGATTTATGCCACACTCGCCGCTGCCTCTCGTTGTCTTGCCAAGGAACCTCCATGACCGTGCTGACCCTCGCTGCCGCCCAATCGGTGTCCATTGCTGGAGACTTGCCGGCGAATCTGGCTCGACATCAGCACTTGATGGGGTTGGCAGCGCAGCAGGGGGTGCAGTTGCTGGTGTTTCCTGAACTGTCCCTGACCGGTTATGAACCGCAGTTGGCCGCTGAGCTGGCGCTGGCGCCCGATTCCCCGCAGTTGCAGCCGCTGCGGGATCTGGCCCGCGAGCTGAAGCTGACGACGGTGGTGGGCATGCCGATTCGCTTGTCCGTCGATGGGCCGGTGCTGATTGGCGCACTGGTGCTGGGGGCGGACGGCACGCTGGCGGTTTACAGCAAGCAGCATCTGCACCCTGGAGAGGAGCGAGTTTTTGCTCCGGGTAGCGGTGGCGCGCCGTTGCAGTTGGGGGATGAGGTCCTGGCCTTGGCGGTATGCGCGGATTTCTGTCATGCCAGCCATGTGCAGGCTGCGGTGGACGCTGGTGCTGGCATCTACGCCGCCGGGGTGTTGATCAGTGAAGGCGGGTACGCCGTCGACAGTGCTCTGCTGCAAGGGTATGCCCGGGACCACGGGATACTGGTGCTGATGGCTAACCATGGCGGCCCCAGCGGTGGCTGGTCTTGTGCCGGGCGCAGCGCAATCTGGGGCACTCAGGGGCAATTGCTGGGGGCTGTGGAAGGCGTCGGCGAAGCGCTGCTGATCGCCCGGCGCGATGGGCGGCAATGGCGGGTCGAAGCGCGGGCGGTTACGGGTTGATGAGCGCCTTTCAATTGCGTCCGGCGGCTGAGGCGGATTTGGCCTTCGCCCGGGATCTGACTCGTTCCACAATGCTGCGTTATTACATCCGCAATGATCTGCTGTGGCTTGATGAAGCGTTTGATGTAGCTTGGGCCGGTCGTGAGAATCTTTTGATTTGCTCGGGAGCCCGGGTATTGGGGTTTGTTAGCCTGAGCCGGGACCTGCGCGCCGTCTACATCCGTGAGTTGCATGTACTTGAGGCGTGGCGGGGGCAGGGCGCCGGAGCCTGGACTCTATTGCAGGTGATGGAAAGGGCGCGCTCGGAGCGGCGGGGTTTGCTGCGCCTGACCGTGTTCAAAGGCAACCCAGCACAGCGTCTATATGAGCGGATGGGGTTGAAGGTGGTGGGGGAGGAGGAGTGTTTTTTGCGGATGGAGCGCTCCTGCGCCTCAGATACTGAGGCAGGCTCCTGCGGCAATTGAGCGCAACCTTGTGGGCTTTACCCCGTTTGCCGTTCTTGCGGCCTGCCAGTGGTTGATCGGTGGGCACAGGATCGAGTCTGTGCTCGTGGGAAAACTGTTGAACCGATTGACCTTGATCGTTCGGTCAGGCTTGGCTTGTGCGGCAATGTGGATACCGGGCATAGTTCAAAGCCGTTCAAATTGCTGGAGGGTGCTGTTCAAGGACGATCAGAAGGTAATCTGTCGCCTGATCAGGACCCTGGCGAGTTGTCGCAGACCCAGAGCCTGCGCAAAAAGCCACAGATCGCCGAGCCCTGAAGCCAGAGCGCTTTCTTGCATCTGGCCGGCGGCGTCTCTTATCGCGTGCTGATGTTTTTTATATAGCGCTTGTGATTAGGTTTGTACGTCGCTTTTTTGCTAAGGTATCCGGCAACCTATAAAGACCAAATCGCGAGGTGTCTGCTTGATTAGGGTGCTAGTAGTCGATGACCATGATCTCGTTCGTACGGGCATTACACGAATGTTGGCTGACATCGATGGCCTGCAAGTAGTCGGGCAGGCGGAGTCAGGGGAAGAATCCCTGCTCAAGGCTCGGGAGTTGAAGCCCGATGTGGTCCTGATGGACGTAAAGATGCCCGGGATCGGCGGCCTCGAAGCCACGCGCAAATTGCTGCGCAGTCATCCGGACATCAAGGTCGTGGCAGTGACTGTCTGCGAGGAAGATCCGTTTCCGACTCGGTTGCTACAGGCCGGAGCGGCGGGCTACCTGACCAAGGGCGCGGGCCTCAATGAAATGGTCCAGGCCATTCGCCTGGTTTTTGCCGGTCAGCGTTACATCAGCCCGCAGATTGCTCAGCAACTGGTGTTCAAATCATTCCAGCCTTCCAGCGATTCCCCGTTCGATGCCTTGTCGGAGCGGGAAATTCAGATTGCGCTGATGATTGTCGGCTGCCAAAAGGTGCAGATCATCTCCGACAAGTTGTGCCTGTCGCCGAAAACCGTGAACACCTACCGCTATCGTATCTTCGAGAAACTGTCGATCAGTAGTGATGTCGAGTTGACGCTGCTGGCGGTTCGTCATGGCATGGTTGATGCCAGCCTCTGAAATGACTGACCTGTTTGATCCCAGTGCTTTTCTTTCTACCTGCAGTGGCCGCCCCGGCGTGTATCGCATGTTCGACAGCGATGCACGCCTGCTTTACGTGGGTAAAGCCAAGAATCTGAAAAACCGGCTGTCCAGCTATTTCCGCAAGACCGGCCAGGCACCGAAGACCGCAGCCCTGGTGGCGCGCATCGCGCAGATCGAAACCACCATTACCGCCAACGAGACCGAAGCACTGCTGCTGGAGCAGACGCTGATCAAGGAGTGGCGGCCGCCCTACAACATTCTTCTGCGCGACGATAAGTCCTATCCCTATGTGTTTCTTTCGGACGGCGATTTTCCGCGTTTCAGCATTCATCGTGGGGCGAAGAAGCAGAAGGGCAAATATTTCGGGCCATACCCCAGTGCCGGCGCCATTCGTGAAAGCCTCAGCCTGTTGCAGAAGACCTTCATGGTCCGCCAGTGCGAGGACAGCTATTACAAGAACCGCACGCGGCCCTGCCTGCAGTACCAGATCAAGCGCTGCAAGGCGCCTTGCGTCGGCCTGGTGGAGCCTGAGGTCTATGCCGACGACGTGCGCCACTCGGTAATGTTCCTGGAGGGGCGCAGCAATGCCCTGACCGACGAACTTTCCAGTGCCATGGAAGCGGCCGCCGGCACCCTGGATTTCGAAAAGGCCGCCGAGCTGCGAGATCAGATTTCCCTGCTGCGCCGGGTCCAGGACCAGCAAAGCATGGAAGGCGGCACGGGTGATGTGGATGTAGTCGCGGCCTTCGTCAACCCGGGCGGCGCCTGCGTGCACCTGATCAGCGTGCGTGGCGGTCGGGTGCTGGGTAGCAAGAACTTCTTTCCCCAGGTGGGCATCGAGGAAGACGTGGCGCAAGTCATGTCGGCCTTTCTCGGCCAGTATTTTGTCAGCAGCCCTGAGCGCGATCTGCCTGCGGAGTTGATCGTCAACGTGGTGCACGAAGACTTCCCGATCCTGATCGCCGCCATCGACGAACTGCGGGGCCGCGAGCTGAGCATCAGTCACCGGGTCCGTGGCACCCGTGCCCGCTGGCAGCAACTGGCGGTGACCAATGCCGAACAGGCGCTGAGTGCACGCTTGGCCAACCGCCAGCACGTAGCAGCGCGCTTTGAAGCCCTGGCTGAAGTCCTGAATCTGGACGAGCCGCCTCAGCGCCTGGAGTGTTACGACATCAGCCACTCCAGTGGCGAGGCTACTGTGGCTTCTTGCGTGGTCTTCGGGCCAGAAGGGCCGCTGAAATCCGATTACCGCCGATACAACATTGAAGGTGTCACCGCTGGCGACGACTATGCCGCCATGCATCAGGCGCTGACCCGCCGCTTCAGCAAGCTCAAGGAAGGCGAAGGCAAGCTGCCGGATATCCTTCTGGTGGATGGCGGCAAGGGGCAACTGTCCATGGCTCGCGACGTGCTCAACGAACTGGCGGTACCGGACCTGATCCTCCTCGGCGTGGCCAAGGGGGCGACCCGCAAGGCCGGTTTCGAGACTTTGTACCTGAATGACGCCGCCCATGAGTTCACCCTGAAGGGCGACTCGCCGGCGTTGCACCTGATTCAGCAAATCCGCGATGAGGCTCACCGCTTCGCGATCACCGGTCACCGTGCCCGACGTGGCAAGACCCGGCGTACCTCGACCCTGGAAGGGGTGGCGGGCGTCGGTCCGAAGCGTCGGCGGGACCTTCTTAAACATTTTGGTGGATTGCAAGAACTGTCTCGTGCCAGCATCGACGAGATAGCCAAAGCACCGGGAATCAGTAAAAAGCTCGCAGAGTTGATTTATGCAAACCTGCACAGCGAGTAGAATGCCCAATCACCTCGTAGCCAGTTGTGCCGATGAATATCCCTAATCTGATCACCGTTCTACGCGTCCTGCTCATACCGATTTTCATATTGCTGTTCTATTTGCCCTATAGCTGGAGCTACATGGCGGCCAGTTCAGTCTTTGCCTTCGCGGCTGCCACTGACTGGTTGGATGGCTACCTGGCACGACGCCTGGAGCAGAGCACGCCGTTTGGCGCGTTCCTCGACCCTGTGGCCGACAAGCTGATGGTGGCGGTGGCCCTGGTGCTGCTGGTGCAAGAGCACGGCAACCTGTGGCTGACCTTGCCGGCTGCCGTGATCATCGGTCGCGAGATCGTTGTCTCGGCACTGCGCGAATGGATGGCTGAACTTGGCGCCCGGGCCCAGGTGGCAGTGTCCAACATGGGCAAATGGAAAACAGCGGCGCAGATGCTGGCGCTGGTGATCCTCCTGGCCAACCCTTCGGACTTCAGCTTCTGGGTCTTGGTAGGCTATGCCTTGCTGCTGGTAGCGGCGGGCCTGACTTTGTGGTCGATGTTGCAGTATCTGCGGGCTGCATGGCCGCATCTGAAAATCGACAACGAGAAAAAATAAGTATTTTTGAATCAAGGGCTTGACGCGCATTCGGATTTCTATAGAATGCGCAACACCAAGACGATGCGGGAATAGCTCAGTTGGTAGAGCACGACCTTGCCAAGGTCGGGGTCGCGAGTTCGAGTCTCGTTTCCCGCTCCAAACATAGCGCTGTAGAGTTCGAATGAATTATGCAGCGATCGCAAAAAGGACCTTCGGGTCCTTTTTGCGTTTCTGTGGGTTCCGCAGTGATTCAGCACCATCCAGCGCTTTAAAGTCCGGAATGGGGCATCTCCCAAAACGCTCAACCTTGCTTTACACGATTGTCATACTGTGGCTCACCCAAAACATGCCTGGCCTGTTTCTGTTGTGAAATGTGTGGTGGGACGCGACGCGACGCTTCTTCAGTAAGCCAAGCGGATCAATCCAGCCCACGGGGTTCGGCACGTACTGGAAGACGTTGAGTCCGCCCGCGTACCCAATCGGATCTCGACTAACAAACCGCCCCAACTCCGGATCATAGTGCCTGTACCGGTTGTAATGCAGTCCCGTCTCATGATCCTGATACTGCCCCTGGAACCTGATCGGGTTGGTAATCTCTTGCTGCCGAGCGGTATCCGAATGTAGCTCTTTGATCCCACCCCAAGCCCTGTACTGCGCGCTCCAGATCACTTCTCCCCTCTGATCCGTCAACTCTTGTGGTGTTCCCAGGTGGTCGCACTGATACCAGGCCAGCGCAACGATCTGATTGGGTTCTGGTGCATTGGCCCAAAGCGGGTCATGGTCCAGTTGGTAAAAGGCGCCGTATTCGGGCTCAGGAATCAGATAAATGAACTGATGGGTTATCGCCTGGGCCACCGGTACAAAACTGCCCGGCTCATAGAAGTAGTGGGTGGTGCGTGCGCCTTCTCCGATATGGTCCGGAGCCCGGCTTTCCCAGGCAAGGGTATCGCCATCCCAGCCGTATAGCGTCACGCCGCAACCGGCTTGGCTGTTGCGTTTGCGGCGCTCTAGGCGATTGAACTCGGAGCCGGCTTTAGGCCGATCCCTGTAGTGGGCCTCGGTCTGTTTGTAGAGGCGTCGGCCGAGGGCATCGTAGGCATAGTTCGCTTGTAGACGGTCGTCGCGGTAGCTCACCAGGCGGTCGAACAGGTCCCAGGTGAAATGGCTGCGCTGGCCATCGCGCAGGCGTTGGGAAAGATTGCCCTGGTCGTCGTACTGGTAGTGGGTGCCGGCGTACTCGCGCAGCAGGTTGTCCAGCAGGCGTCTGCGGGGCAGGCCGCGTTGTGGAAGGTCCGCTGTTTTGGGGTCGAGGAGGTTGCTGGCGGGGTCGAAGGCAAAGGTCTCTTGCCCCAGGCGCGACGTTGCCCCGAGCAGGCGGCCCACTGGGTCGTATTGATAGCTCAGCGTACCGCGGCGGCTGTCGTCGATTTGCAGCAGTTGGCCGATAGCGTCGTATTGATAACCGCGTTTGATCAATGTGCTCTTGCCGTCGCCACTGCCCAGCAACTGTTCTTGGAGTCGCCCGAGCGGGTCCCATTTTTGCGTCTGGAGCAGATGGTTGCCCTGGTGTCGGGCAACTTCGCGGTGCAGGTCGTCGCGTTCGTAGGCCAGTAGTTCATGCGCGTCCAGGCGCATGCCGAGCAGGTGCCCGCTGCCATAGGTCAACCAACTGACCTTGTGGCCATCAGGGCGGACGGTGGCGATGCGCTGGTTGAGGGCGTCGTACTGGTGCTGCCAGACCGCGACCTGGGGTTGTTTCAGGCAGCTGTAGTGCTGATGTTCGCGTGTCAGGTTGCCGGCGGCATCGTGGAAGAACTGCAACTTGCTGTCGTTGTTGCTGGCCAGCAGCAGGTGGCCATTGCCATCGTAGGCATAGCGTTCAAGCTGCTCCTTGGCTCTCGAAGAGTCGGCGCCTTCAATACTGAGGCTGGCCCGGCGTTCGGTCAGTCGGCCCATGGGGTCGAACTCGAGGCTGATGACACGCTGGCCATCGATGGTCCGGGCGAGACGGCCTGTTTCAGGGGCGTATTCATAGCGGGTGCTGTGCCCGTCGAAACCTGTTTCTTTAAGCAGGCGACCGACCGGGTCATAAACGAAGGTGGTGTATTGCTCGTTTTCGTTTTGCAGGCGCTGCAGTTGCCCGAGCCGGTCCCATTGATAACGCAGCTTGTGTCCGGCGGCATCGATGCGTTCGCTCAACAGTCCCGCTTCGCTGTAGGACCAGGAAGTGGCTTGGCCCAGGGCGTCGATATGACCGAGTAGTCGGCCCTCGGCATCGCGCTCAAAGCGTTCCTCGGTCTTGTCGGGATGAACAATGACGGCCAACTGGCCGGCGTCATAGTGGTAGCTGGTTTTTTGCCCCAGGGCGTCGGTGAAACAGATCAGTTGACCACGGGCATCGTATTCCCAGGCGCTGGCTTTGCCGGAACAGTCGACATAGTCGGTGAGCTGCCCGCTGTCGTTGTACTTCAGCTTTTTTTCATTGCCATTGGCATCGGTAATGGCAGTGGGCAGGCCCATCTGGTTGTACTGGTATTCGGTCTTGTTGCCGAGGGGGTCGACGGCCTCGGTGAGGTTGCCGCGCAAGTCGTAGTCACGGCTCCATTGACCGCCTTCGGCGTCGCTGATCTTGATCAGTTGGTCCTGGGCATCCCAGGCGTAGTGCAGGGTGTTGCCATCGGCTTGCGTATGTTCAAGCAGGTTGCCCCCGCGTTCGTCATAGGCGTAGCGATCCTCGCTACCGTCGGTATGCACATGACGCACGACGTTCTTGGCATCGTCGCGGAAGAACCATTCCGAAAGACCGTCCGGGTGTAGAACGCGATAGGGGTAGCCGAGGCTGTCGTAGTAGTGCCAGGTTTCGTGGCCATTGGCGTCGGTGACATAGGTCAGACGGATATTGCGGTCCCACTCCAGGCGCGTTTCGAAACTGCCATCGTCGGCCCATTCATGGACGGCGCGAGCATCGGGGCCTTCGCCTTGCCAGCGCAGATTCATGCCGCGTCCGCTGCGATCGGTGTAGCGGGTCACCAGGTGGTGCTGGTACTGATAGGTCCAGGTGGCGGCGTTCTCGTCCTGGGCGAGGATCAGGTCCCCGGCGGCATCGTATTGATAAAGACTCAGGCGACGCTGGGGTTCTTTTTCACCCATCAGCTACAAGCCAGTAATGCGCCCGTCTTCATCCACCAGTGTGCCGAGGTGGGTATGAACCTGACCGGGCTCGTCCTGATAGGTCATCAAGTCGGACAGCACAGCCTTTTTACCCATGCGGTGTTCATAGCCCAGCAGCATGCCGGCACCGCCACGCAGTTCGATTTGCACGAGCAAAAAACGCTCGCCATCGCGGCGATAGGTTTCCCGCCGATCGAGGCCGCGACATAGGGCAATTTGCACATCGCTGATGCGAATCAGCGTGAGGTTTTCCACTCGATCATCGTGGGCCTCACCCACCTTGGGCAGTGGGTAGTCGAAGCTGCGCCCATCGGCCGCGTGGTAGCGCAAACCGTCGCCAATCAGGTCCAGGCGTGTGGTGAAGGGTGTGATCCAGCGTGCGCCCAGTTCGCTTTGGTCATAGGCGCCCAGACTGGAGCGGTAAGTCCGGGTCCAGTCGATGGGGAAGGGGCCGGGCAAGGTGAAATCGGTATGGGAAATGATCTCGCTGCCCATGGCAAAACTGATGCTGGCGCAGCTGCCGGTGCAGGTTCCGGCCTTTTGCGGGGATGGGTCCTGGGTGGCCGGCCCTTGCCGGGATTGGCCTTGTTTACCCTGAACCGGCGCGTCGGTGTTTATCCGCTGAAGCAGTGGGAGGGTCAACTCCTTGAGGAACGAATCCCTTAACGGCACTGACTATCCCTCCCTGAGTTCTTTGTTTAAATACGTCTGTTTTTCTGAGTGTGTGGTGAATCCAAAATCAGAAAAAATTGTATGGCGGCAAAGAGGTTGTACTTAATTCGCAACTGATCGATATAAGAAAAGTCCGAAACTTGCATGGATAACGTCTGGCTTATTTTTAATGTGGAGAGTGATTGCTGAAAAGTTTCAATTTTTGGGTGATCTGTTGTGCCGCCTACTGCGAGGGTTTACACCTTTATGCCGGTGTTCCTTTCATTGGGTGCGACCTCGAAAGGAGACTGTTTTTAATGTTTATTTCTAAATAAGTGCATTATGTTTTTGATAATTATCAGTTAATTTTATTTGTCTCTCGATGCGCCAATGGCTGAATGAGATCGTGCCGGCTCGATGTTGCTTGCTCATGCAACATAGTAAGTTGAGACATTGATCTGTGACAATAAGTCGCGGTCACACGGCGTGAACGAGTCATCTAGAAACAAAAAACCGGTGCAGTGTGCGTTTTTAGGAAAAACCGAATTAGTCAGGGAATTATTCTCGTGAATTTAGGATTTTTCTTAAATTAATGCTTCTGGCTTAGGGGGTATATTTTTAAAGCATTAGCCGCCTGCTTTGCGGCAAAGCTTTAAATAGGTCATGGATGAACCACTCAAATAAACTGTCTGCTCATTATCTTGAAGTCGCTAAAACCTCTATTTCCAAAGAGAGTTTTGCGGGCGCGGATGTTCGTTTTTCGACTGAGTATGAAGCCCTTGAAAACGAGTTGGGCAAAGCCCAGTCCATGCATGAAAGCGGTCAGATCGACTGGCTGAAAGTTCTTGAAAACAGTGAAACCCTGTTACGCGTGCAGTCCAAGGATCTGCGGGTGGCGGCCTGGCTCACTTGGGCGCTGTATCAGCGTGAGTCCTTCGCGGGATTGCTGGCGGGTTCCGGCCTCTTGCAGTACTTGTGTGAACAGCATTGGGTCGTTGTCCATCCCAATAAACCGCGTACCCGTGGTGCCGCCATCAGTTGGCTGGTGCCACGACTGGAGCAGGCGTTAAGCGAAAGTATCGCGATCAAGGAACAGTTGCCGCTGTTCCGTCGATTGGTGCTGAATCTGGAAAAACTTGATGCTGCACTGACCCAGCATCTTGGCGATGATGCCCCCTTGTTGCTGCCCATCTGTCGGCGCCTGTCGAGCATGATCCAGCGTGCCGTCGAGCATCAGCCGGAGCCCGGCGCCGTCGGCACCGTGGTAGCACAGGTCAAGCAGGCCGCGACCCAGCTCTTCTCATCGGCTTCTTCGATCGATAACGAAAAGGATGCCCAGAGGGTCCTGCGTGCGCTGCAGGAACATGCTCGACCTCTGTGCGCCTGGTGGCTCAAGCAGAAGGCTACCGATGTGCGTTCCCTGCGCCTGAACCGCACCATGCTGTGGTTGCCCATCGATACTGTCCCTGAGCGTAACGCTGAACAGGTCACGGCATTGCGAGGGCTGCCAGGGGACAAGCTCAATAATTACCAGGAACGCTTTGCCGGCGGTCAGTTCGCCGATTTGTTGCTGGAGCTCGAAGCCAGCCTGTCGAGGGCGCCCTTTTGGTTCGACGGGCAGCGCCTGGTCTGGGAGTGCTTGCAAGAGTTGAACGCCGACCAGGCCATGCGTGAAGTCGAGTTTCACTTTGCGCTCTTGCTGCAGCGTCTGCCGGGAGTGGTCGAGCTGCGTTTTCACGACGGCACCCCCTTCGCCGATCCGGCCACCCGAAGCTGGATCAGCGCCCATGTCATGCCTCACCTATCCGCCACCAGCGCGCCGCGCCAGGTCGAAGCCAGTTCCAGCCAGCCGATTTGGGAGCAAGCCCTGGAAGAGGTCTTGCCGATCCTGCGCAAGGATGGCCTCAAGGCGGCTGTGCAGGTGCTCAAGCCCGGCTTGCAGAGTGCGCGTGGCGGTCGCGTGAGGTTCTTCTGGCATTTCAGCCTGGCCCGGCTGTGTTTCATCGCCAAGAAGTACGAGCTGGCCAAGACCCAGCTGGAAACCCTTGACCAAGAATTGCAGAACTCAGGCTTGCACGCCTGGGAGCCGGATCTTGCGTTGGAAGTGCTGCACCTCCTGCATAGCTGCTGTGAGTTGTTGCCGCAGAACCACGCAGTGCGAGAACGCAAGGAAGAGATTTATCGCAGGCTGTGCCATCTCGACCTCGAGGTGGTACTCGAATAGGCCCACGGGCCGACAATCGCAAGGAAAGAACCCATGGCCAAAGAAGGCTCTGTAGCCCCTAAGGAACGCATCAACGTCACCTTCAAACCCGCGACTGGCGGAGCTCAGGAGGAAATTGAGCTACCACTGAAACTGTTGGCGATCGGCGATTACACCCAGCGCTCGGACGAGCGCAAGGTAGAAGATCGCAAGCCGATCAGTATCGACAAGATGACCTTCGACGAAGTCTTGGCCAAGCAGGAACTGAGCCTGACGCTGAGCGTGCCTAACCGCCTTCAGGAGGGCAGTGACGCTGATGAGCTGGCGGTCAGTCTGCGGGTCAGCTCGATGAAGGACTTCAACCCGGCCAGCCTGGTAGAGCAGGTGCCCGAGCTGAAAAAACTGATGGAACTGCGCGATGCCCTGGTGGCACTCAAGGGGCCGCTGGGTAATGCCCCTGCGTTCCGCAAAGCCATCGAAGGCGTTCTCGCCGACGACGAATCCCGCGTTCGCGTGCTCGGTGAACTGGGCTTGAACGCCGCCGCCCCAGACGCCTGACCCATCAGACAAGGAAGCCACAACACATGACTACCCGTGCCGCGCAACACCAAAGCAACGAGAGCAGCGAGTACAGCATTCTCGACGGCATCATCGCCGAAACCCGTCTGACTCCGAACGACGAAGCCTATGACATCGCCAAGCGCGGTGTATCAGCCTTCATCGAGGAGTTGCTCAAGCCGCAGAACAGTGGCGAGCCGGTCAAGAAGGCTATGGTCGATCGCATGATTGCCGAGATCGATGCCAAGCTCAGCCAGCAGATGGATGAGATTCTCCACCACGAGGACTTCCAGTCGCTGGAGTCTGCCTGGCGGGGGCTGCAGTTGCTGGTGGAACGCACCAATTTCCGTGAAAACATCAAGATAGAAATCCTCAACGTCTCCAAGCAGGACCTGCTGGACGACTTCGAAGATTCGCCGGAAGTGATGCAGGCCGGTCTTTACAAACACATCTACACCGCTGAGTACGGTCAGTTCGGTGGCCAGCCAGTAGGCGCAATCATCGCCAACTACTTCATGTCGCCCAGCTCTCCCGACGTGAAGTTGATGCAGTACGTCTCCAGCGTTGCCTGCATGTCCCATGCGCCGTTCGTTGCCGCGGCAGGTCCGAACTTCTTCGGCCTGGAAAGCTTCACCGGCCTGCCGGACCTGAAGGATCTGAAGGATCATTTCGAAGGCCCGCAATTTGCCAAGTGGCAGAGCTTTCGCCAATCGGAAGACTCGCGCTACATCGCCCTGACCTTGCCGCGTTTCCTGCTGCGCAATCCCTATGATCCGGAAGAGAACCCGGTCAAGTCCTTCGTCTACAAGGAAACCGTTGCCAACAACCACGAGCACTACCTGTGGGGCAATACCGCGTATGCGTTCGGCACCAAACTGACCGACAGCTTCGCCAAGTTCCGCTGGTGCCCGAACATCATCGGTCCGCAGAGCGGTGGCGCAGTGGAAGACTTGCCGTTGCACCATTTCGAAAGCATGGGCGAAATCGAAACCAAGATCCCGACTGAAGTGCTGGTTTCAGATCGTCGCGAGTACGAATTGGCCGAGGAGGGCTTCATCTCCTTGACCATGCGCAAGGGCAGTGACAACGCAGCGTTCTTCTCTGCCAACTCGGTACAGAAGCCGAAGTTCTTTGGCATCAGCGCCGAAGGCAAGACCGCGGAGCTGAACTACAAGCTCGGTACGCAACTGCCTTACATGATGATCGTCAACCGCCTGGCCCATTACCTCAAAGTGCTGCAGCGTGAACAGCTTGGCTCATGGAAGGAGCGTACCGATCTTGAGCTGGAGCTCAATAAATGGATCCGTCAGTACGTGGCTGACCAGGAAAACCCCAGTGCCGAAGTCCGTGGCCGTCGTCCGCTGCGCGCTGCGCAGATCATCGTCAGCGATGTGGAAGGCGAGCCGGGCTGGTATCGCGTCAGTCTGAACGTACGCCCGCACTTCAAGTACATGGGGGCCGACTTCACGCTTTCTCTGGTTGGCAAGCTGGACAAAGAGTAACCGGGAGTCAGGCCATGAACGGATACGGCAGCCTTTTCGAACGCCTGAGTGCCGAGGCCGGCCAGCGCGTCGGCTGGAGCCGCGAGGTAAGCGCGATGGCATCGGTGGCTGCCCATCTGGGCAAGATGCTCAGCACCCGAGCGGGGAGCGTGCAAACGCTGTCCGACTACGGGTTGCCCGATCTCAACGACATGCGCTTGAGCTTGCACGATGCCCTGAGCCAGGCCCGGTTGGCCATCGAGCATTTCATCGAAGCCTACGAGCCGCGGCTCAGTCAGGTGCGTGTCGTTTCTCTGCCGCGTGATCATGACCCGCTCAAGCTGGCGTTCAGTATTGAAGGCTTGCTTGAGGTGGAAGGGATCAAGCGTCAGGTCAGTTTTTCCGCCTGCCTGGATGGCAGTGGACAGGTCAAGGTCAGTTAAGGAGACGACGATGACAGGAAACCATGCGGTCTGCGCCAGCCGGTCTTTTGACTGCCCAGGCCACGACCTTTGTTGGCGATCCCGTACGCGTCGCGAACACAGCAGGGACCTCTGGCGCGCGGGGTAATGCGGCACGGGTACCGGCAACGCGTTCCACCGAAGTGATCCATGACTCCTACTACCAGGCACTGAGCCCATGTCCTTTAACCACTATTACCAAAGTGAGCTTACCGCGCTGCGCCAGCTGGGCCGTCGCTTCGCCGAGCGCAGTCCGGCCCTGGCCCCCTTTCTCGGGCAGGCCGGACGAGACCCGGATGTGGAGCGCCTGCTCGAAGGGTTTGCGTTTCTGACGGGGCGTCTGCGCCAGAAGCTCGATGATGAGCTGCCCGAGCTGAGCCACTCGCTGATGCATCTGCTGTGGCCGAACTACATGCGGCCATTGCCGGCGTTCAGCATCTTGCAGTTCGACCCCCTGCAGCAGTCCGGACCTGCCCAGCGAATACCGCGAGATACGCCGGTAGAGAGCCAGCCCATCGATGATGTCAGCTGTCGCTTTCGCACCTGCTATCCGACCGAGGTGCTGCCTCTGGACCTGACGGCATTGAGCTACTCGGTCAAGGGCGATGGTGCACTGTTGAGCCTGCGCCTGGAAATGAGTTGCGACGGTCATTTCGGTGAACTGAACCTGCAACGCCTGCGCCTGCACTTGGCCGGTGAGCGCTACATCAGTCAGATGCTTTACCTCAGCCTGCTGCGCAACCTTGAGGGCATCGAACTGGTGCCGCTGGGGGCGGGTGGCGAGCCGCTTGCCGGGGCCAACGGCAGCGGGATGTCCTTCAAGATACCGGGCAACCTTGTACAGCCCGTGGGCTTTGCTGAAGAGGAAGCGCTGATCCCGTACCCGCTGAATACCTTCCGCGGTTATCGCTACTTGCAGGAGTATTTTGCCTTCCAGGACAAGTTCCTGTTCGTCGACCTCAGTGGCCTGGATCTGCTGCAGAGGCTGCCACAAGACGTTCTCCAGCGCATGCACGGCCTGGAGTTGCGCTTCGATATTCGCAACAGTGGGGTACAACGTCTGCGTCCGACCCTGGACAACGTGAAGCTCTACTGCACACCTATCGTCAATCTGTTCAAGCACGATGCCTTGCCGATTCGTCTCGACGGCAAGCAGGACGAGTACCTGCTGCTGCCGGCCAAGTACGAACTGGAACATTGCGGCGTGTTTTCCATTGAAAGCGTCACCGGCTGGAAGCCGGGCGGCCTGGGTTATCAGGCGTATGTACCCTTCGAGTCGTTCGAGCATGATCCGAGTTTCGACGTGCCCCACAGCCGTCCGCACTACAGCATTCGCCAGCGCTCATCACTGCTGCACGACGGCCTCGACACCTACCTGAGCTTCGGTATCCGTCACACCGATGCTCAGGAAACCCTGTCGATCGAGCTGACGTGCACTAACCAGAACCTGCCGCGCCGGCTCAAGCTCGGCGACATCAACCAGTTGTGCGAGGAAACCCCGGAGTTCCTCAGTTTCCGCAATATCACGCCGGTCACGTCGAGCTACGCACCGCCGTTGAACCGCGATTTTTTGTGGAAGCTCATCAGCAACATGTCGCTCAACTATCTGTCGTTGGCCAACGTTGATGCGTTGAAGGTCATCCTCGAAACCTACGACTTGCCACGCTACTACGACCAGCACCTGGAGAAGGTCAGCAAGCGTTTGCTGGGCGGGCTCAAGTCGATTCGTCACGAGCACGTTGATCGCCTGCACCGAGGTCTGCCGCTGCGCGGGTTGCGCACCGAGCTGAGCATCGATCCCCAAGGCTATATCGGTGAAGGCGACCTGTTCGTTTTCGCGTCGGTTCTTAACGAGTTTTTTGCTCTTTACGCCAGTCTCAATTCCTACCACGAGCTGCGGGTAAAAAGTACACAGGGAGAGGTGTACAAATGGGCACCACGCATGGGGCTGCAGCCCCTGCTTTAAGCCGACTGAGCACGGTAATACGAGAGTATTCGCTGTTTCAGGCCGTACTGTTGGTCGTCGATCGCTTGCGCGATGCCCACCCGCACCTGAGCGACGAGGAACTCTACGATCAGCTGGAGTTCCAGGCCAATCCGAGCCTGGGTTTCCCTGGCAGCGATGTCGATCGCGTGGAGTTTTTCGAAGAGTGCGGTCAGATGCGTGCGCGTTTGCGTTTCAACCTGATCGGGTTGTTCGGCGCGGGCTCGCCCTTGCCAGCGTTCTATGGCGAGCAGGCCCTGGGCGATAGCGAAGAGGGCAACCCCACGCGCAACTTCCTCGATCTGTTCCATCACCGCCTGCAACGCCTGATGCTGCCGATCTGGAGTAAATATCGCTACCGCGCCAGCTTCAAGAGCGGTGCCCTGGACCCGTTTTCAGCTCAGTTGTTTGCCTTGATCGGCCTGGGTGGCGAAGACATCCGCAAGGCCCAGGAACTGAATTGGAAACGCTTGCTGCCTTACCTCGGATTGCTCAGCTTGCGCGCCCACTCGGCCGCCCTGATCGAGGCGGTGCTGCGCTATTACTTCAAACACGCCGATCTGGTGATCGAGCAGTGCATCGAGCGCCGGGTAGAGATTCTCGACGAACAGCGCAACTGCCTGGGGCAGGCCAACAGCCTGCTCGGTGAGGACCTGGTACTGGGCGAGCGGGTACGCGACCGCAGCGGCAAGTTTCGCATTCATATCAGTCAGCTCGACTGGCAACGTTTCCACGAGTTCCTGCCGATCGGTTTCGGTTACCAGCCGCTGTGCGCGTTGGTGCGATTCACCCTGCGCGACCCGCTGAACTACGACATTCGCCTGGTGCTGCGCCAGGAGGAAATCCGCGAACTGTGCATCGGCGAACAGAACACCTGTCGTCTGGGGTGGACCAGTTGGCTCGGTCATGAAAAGGCCGACGGCGTGGTGACCTTGGGCAGCAAAATTCATTAAGGACAGATGACCCATGATCAACCTAGACCTGCAACAACTTATCCAGGCACTGGACGCTGAAACCCGCCGCGACCTGGAGCGCTCCGCTGAACGCTGTGTCGCCCGTGGCGGCAACAAGGTGCTGGTCGAAGACCTGCTGCTGGGTTTGCTGGAGCGCCCCCAGGGTTTGCTTGCCCGGGCGTTGCAGGACGCGCAAGTTGATGCCGGCGAGTTGACCGAGGCATTGCAATCGCAAGTCGGCGATAGCGGCTCACGCAGCCCGGTGTTCGCTCCGGAACTGGTGCAGTGGCTGCAGGACGCGTTACTGGTGGCCAATCTTGAACTGGGTCAAAGCCAGGTCGAGCAGGCGGCCTTGATTCTGGCCTTGCTGCGCAACCCGATGCGTTATGCCGGCAGTCGCTACCAGCCGTTGTTGGCGAAACTGGACATCGAACGCCTGAAGGATTTTGCCCTGTCACAACAGGAACGAACCTCCGGCGGCGGGCCGGCGGCAGCGGGGGAGTCGCTGTTGCAGCGCTTCACTCATAACCTCACCCAACAGGCGCGAGACGGCCAACTCGACCCGGTGCTGTGCCGCGATGATGCGATCCGGCAGATGGTCGACATCCTCGCCCGTCGCCGCAAGAACAACCCGATTGTGGTCGGTGAGGCCGGCGTCGGGAAAACCGCAGTCGTCGAAGGCCTGGCCTCGCGCATTGCCGCCGGAGAAGTACCGCCCGTGCTCAAGGACATTGAGCTGCTCTCTCTGGACATGGGGCTGCTGCAAGCGGGCGCCAGCGTCAAAGGTGAATTCGAGCGTCGCCTGAAAGGGGTGATTGACGAGGTCAAAGCCTCGCCCAAGCCGATCATTCTGTTCATCGATGAGGCTCACACCCTGATCGGCGCAGGCGGCAATGCCGGAGGCTCCGATGCGGCCAACCTGCTCAAGCCGGCCCTGGCCCGCGGTGAGCTACGTACCATTGCGGCCACCACCTGGACCGAATACAAAAAATACTTCGAGAAAGATCCGGCCCTGGCCCGCCGTTTCCAACCCGTGCAATTGCACGAACCCACCGTTGCCGAGGCGGTGACCATTCTGCGAGGTCTGGCTCAGGTCTATGAGAAGAGCCACGGTATCTACCTGCGTGATGACGCGGTGGTGGCCGCTGCCGAGCTATCAGCCCGCTACCTCGCCGGACGTCAGTTGCCGGACAAGGCTGTCGATGTCCTCGACACCGCCTGTGCCCGGGTTCGCATCAGCCTTGCGGCGGCCCCTGAGCGTCTGGAGCGTCTGCGGGGCGAGAGCGCTGAAGGGCGGCGTCAGTGCCAGGCGCTGCGGCGCGATGCCGAAGCCGGATTGAAGATCGACCAGGAGGCCCTGGACAGCCTGGAAGCGCGACTGGCCGAAGCCGCAGAGCAACAGCAGGCCCTGGAAACACTCTGGCACGAGCAACGCACATTGGCCGAGCGCGTGCTGCAGTTGCGCGTGCAATTGGCCAAGGCCCGTGACGCCAGCATCCTGCGCTCGACACCGGAGAACGAAGGCTCGCCGGATGCAAGCCTGGAGACTGATGTGCAAAGCGGACCTGGCGTGGGGGAGCTGGAGTCGGCACTCAACGACACCCATCGCGCCCTGAGCGACGCGCAAGCCCGGGAGCGGCTGGTCAGTTTCGAGGTCTGTCCACGCCTGGTGGCTGAAGTCATCAGCGCCTGGACCGGTGTACCGCTGGCGCAACTGGCCCGTGAGTACAACGCCAAGGTGGCGAGTTTTGCCACTGACCTGAGTGCCCGTATTCGCGGTCAGGACCAGGCGGTGCAGGTTCTGGATCGTTCCATGCGTGCCGTGGCCGCAGGCCTGAACAAACCGGACGCGCCGGTCGGGGTATTTCTCCTGGTGGGCCCCAGCGGTGTGGGCAAGACCGAAACCGCCCTGGCCCTGGCAGACCTGCTGTATGGCGGTGAGCGTTTCATCACCACCATCAACATGTCCGAGTTCCAGGAGAAACACACTGTTTCGCGCTTGATCGGCGCTCCGCCGGGTTATGTCGGCTATGGCGAAGGCGGCATGCTTACCGAAGCGGTGCGGCAAAAACCGTACTCCGTGGTGCTGCTCGATGAAGTCGAGAAAGCCGATCCGGATGTGCTCAACCTGTTCTATCAGATCTTCGACAAGGGCGTGGCCAACGATGGCGAGGGGCGTGAGATCGATTTTCGCAACACGCTGATACTGATGACTTCGAACCTGGGCAGCGAGCGGATCAGTGCGCTGTGCGAGAACGCCGAGCGCCCAAGCGTCGACACCCTGGAACAGACAATCCGTCCGGTATTGAACACGCATTTCAAACCGGCGCTGCTGGCACGTATGCGCGTGGTGCCTTACTACCCGGTGAGTGGCCCGGTGCTGCGTGAACTGATCGAAATCAAGCTGGGGCGGCTGGGTGAGCGGCTGAACGCTCGGCAGCTGGATTTCAGCCATTGCCAGGCGCTGGTCGATCACTTGGCCGAACGCTGCACTCAGAGCGAAAGCGGTGCGCGCCTGATCGACTACTTGCTCGACCTGCACGTCCTGCCGTTGGTGGCCGACCGCCTGCTGGCGGCCATGGCCAGCGGCGAGAACCTCAAACGTGTGTACGCAACGCTCGATAGCAGCGGTGGCGTGGCCTGTGAGTTCGCCTGAGGTGGGCATCATGTTCACCCGGGTGCCGCAACCGCTGGTCTATGCAGAGGCGCTGCTGGCGCAGTTTTCCGGCCTCTCGCGGGCCTCGGAAGGCTCTGCGTTGCTTGAAGACTTTGTGCGGGGGGCAGCGCAGCTCAGTGGTTGTGAACTGAGCCAGCTGTACCTGCTCGATGCCACCCATAGCTGCCTGCAACTGCGCGCCGAATGCCTCGGCGGCCTTGTGCAACCGCGGGAAGTGATCAACCTGCCGAGCGATTACAGCGGTGAGCAGTTGCTGCAGTTCGCCCTGTGCCAGAACCGGGTGGTGAGCCTGGTGGGCCTGAACCACAGCCTCCACGACACCAGCTTCCTGCCCGTGCGCAGCATCGCGTGGCAGTCACTGTTATGCGTACCGCTGGTCAACTCGCGCCAGGCTGTCCAAGGCTTGCTGCTGTGTGCCAGCGCGGAACAGGAAGACCTGCAAGCCTTTGCCCAGTCGTTGGGCCAGCTGGGGGCGTTTGTCCTTGGGCAATGGGCGTTGCTCCAGCGTTTGCACCTCCCCGCGGGCGAGCAGGCGCCGCTCCTCCATCCCGAGGTCATCACCAGCGGCTATGGCCTGATCGGCACCAGTACGGTGATGCGCCAGACCTATCAATTGATCAGCAAGGTACTGCACAGCCCTTACACCGTGTTGCTGCGTGGCGAAACCGGCACCGGCAAGGAAGTGGTGGCGCGCGCCATTCATGATTACGGCCCGCGTCGCTCCCAGGCATTTGTGGTGCAAAACTGCGCGGCGTTCCCGGAAAACCTGCTGGAAAGTGAGTTGTTCGGTTATCGCAAGGGTGCATTCACGGGCGCTGACCGCGATCGCCCCGGGCTGTTTGATGCGGCCAATGGCGGCACGCTGTTGCTGGACGAAATCGGTGACATGCCGCTGTCCCTGCAAGCCAAGTTGCTCCGGGTGCTGCAGGACGGCGAGATCCGCCCGCTGGGCTCCAACGACACGCATACCATCGACGTGCGCATCATCGCCGCCACCCACCGCGATCTGGCGGCGCTGGTTGGCGAAGGCAAGTTCCGTGAGGACCTGTATTACCGTCTGGCTCAGTTCCCGATCGAGTTACCGGCATTGCGCCAGCGTGAGGATGACATCCTCGACCTGGCCCGGCATTTCGCCGACAAGGCCTGTGCCTTCCTGCAACGGGACCCGCTGAGCTGGTCGCCGGCGGCCCTCAATCATCTGTCCGGTTATGCCTTTCCAGGCAACGTGCGCGAGCTCAAGGGGCTGGTGGAGCGTGCGGTGCTGCTCTGTGAAGGCGGTGAGCTCATGGTCGAGCATTTCTCCCTGAACATCGAGGTCATGCCTGAAGCGGTGGGCCTGAACCTGCGCGAGCAACTGGAGAACGTCGAGCGCCACCTGTTGCTCGATTGCCTGCGCAAGAACGACGGCAATCAGACCCTGGCGGCCCGGGAATTGGGATTGCCCCGTCGCACGCTGCTGTACCGCCTGGGGCGCCTGAATATCAATCTTGGCGACTTTGAGGCCTAGCGAGACATGGAGCCTTGGCTGGTTTTTCGTACTTCTCGGCGTGCCTGCAAGGGAAGGCGTTTTGTGCACTGTCTACCTATGGAGACCTTCTGATGTCTGTTCGTCACTGGCAAGCCGTGCTTTTGAGCCTTTTTGTTCTGGTTGGCCTCGGCGCCTGCAGCGGCAATTACAAATTCAACGACGACACCTATCGCCCGCTGGGTGATCCGCAGGCGGTCAATCGCGGCAAGTGAGCGCAAGGAGCATCACCATGGAACTGGTTTTTGAAATGCTGAATGCCAAGCAATTCGTGCCGGCGGACTTGAGCAGCAAAACCTTCAGGCGGGCCGGTGGTGTCATCGGCCGGGGAGAGGATTGCGAGTGGAAGATTCCGGATAGCAACCGTCATCTGTCCAACCATCATGCGCTGGTCAGTTATCGTGATGGCCAGTTTTTCCTCACCGATACCAGCAGCAACGGTATCCAGGACCGTGGCAGTGGCGCGCGTCTGCGCAAGGGCGAAGCCCAGCGTATCGAGCAGGGCAGTGTCTACGTGCTGGGGGATTTCGAGATCCGTGCGCGCCTGGTGCAAGCCCCGGAAGCCTTCGCCGTTGAAGCCGGTCGTCCACAGGCGGCCGGCAGCATCATTCCGGATAACGCATTCTTTGATCTTGACCCGCTTACTGCATTGGACCAGCAGGAGCACAGTGGGGCAGAGCTTGACGAGCTGAGCGCGCTCGAGGTGCCGCACCAGGAACCTGGGCAGCGAGCCGATTATGCCCGCATCGATAGGGAGTGCTTGTTGGTGCCGGAACTGGTGGCGCCCCCCGAGCCGCTGGCGCTCCCCGAGCCCATGGCGCCGGCGTGTCAGAGTGACGCTTTCTGGGCGAGTTTCGGTGCGGTCCTGGGGGTGGATCTGCAGGCGCTCGATAACGATCAGCGTGAAGCCTTGGCGGTCAATGTCGCGGGCCTGTTCAAGCAAAGCATTGGCGGCTTGCAGCAGAGCCTGCGCACCCGCAGCGAACTGAAAAACGAGTTGCGCCTGGCCCTCACCACGGCCCAGGGCAACAGTCAGAACCCGCTCAAGTTCGCCGTGGATTGCGAAGCGGTGCTGGGCATCCTGCTGCTGGATCACAAGCCAGGGCAACTGTCCGCCGAGCAGGCGATCTCCCGTGCCTTTCGCGACCTGCAGGCGCATCAGGTGGCGTTGCTCAGCGCCAGCCGCGCCGCAGTGCGTAGCACCCTCGAACACTTTTCGCCGCAACAGCTGACCCTGCGTTTCGAGCGCGATGGCCAGCAACCGTTGCTGGTGACTTCCGGTAGCCGTTGGCGAGCGTATCGCCGCTATCACCAGGCGCTGTGCCAGGACGATGACTGGAACGAGCGCCTGTTGGCGCGGGATTTCGCTCAGGCCTATGAAGAACAGATCCGCCTGATCTCCACCCTCCACCTCGATGATCAAGGATGACCTGCATGTCTCGCCGTACCCACCCATTACTCAAGGCCCTGACGGTGCTCATGGCCCTGGCGCTGTTGACTGGCTGCGCATCGATGTCGCCGTATTCGACCCTGACCAAGTTGAACCTGAAGCTGAGCGCCAGCGATCGGCTCAACCCCGACCTCAATGGGCGCCCGTCGCCGATCGTGGTGCGATTGATGGAGCTCAAGCATCCGGTCGCATTCGAGAACGCCGATTTTTTCAGTCTCTACGAGCGTGCCAGGGAATCCCTGGCGCCGGATCTTGTGGCCAGTGAAGAGCTGGAGTTGCGACCGGGCGAAAGCCTCGATGTCAAGTTGCGCGTCGAAGACGGGAGCCGTTTCGTCGGCGTGCTTGCGGCCTATCGCGATTTGCCGGAAAGCCAGTGGCGCTATGTGGTGCAGCTCACCCCGCAGGAGGTGACCGAGGTCGGCCTGATCCTCGACCAGTCCGGCATCCGCAACAGCAACGATGTGCTCACCCACGCGGATGACAACTCATGAACGTGCATAAAATCATTTGGCAGGAAGGCATGTTGCTGCGGCCTCAACATTTCCAGCACAACGATCGTTACTACGATTACCAGATGAAAACCCGTACCCAGTTGCTGAGTAGTTACAGTTGGGGATTTCTGGCGCTGGAGATCGATCTGCAGTTTCTCAACATGGGCAAGCTGGTGATCAGCCGAGCCTCCGGTATCTTGCCGGATGGCAGCCTGTTCGAGCTGGGGGACGATACCGAGCCGCTGGCCCTGGATGTGCCGCCCAATACGGCGAGTACCCCGGTTTACCTGGCCTTGCCGCTGGTCACGGGCAACCACATCGAGTCACGGCGCCCGGAGCAGTCCGACGTGCTGGCGCGCTACACCACCTACGAGGCACAAATCGCCGATTCCAACGCCGGTGATGATTCCAGCAGCCAGCTCAGTTGTGCCCGTCCGGACTTCCGTCTGCTACTGGGCGAGCAGCAGAGCGAGCAAGCCTATGTGAAGTTGAAAATCTGCGAAGTGATGGATGCCACCTCCGATGGCGTGATCAGCCTCGATCCGGATTTTGTGCCGACCTTCCTGCACACCCATGCCAGCGCCTATCTGCTCTCGTGCCTGAAAGAAATCATCAGCATGCTCAGCCATCGGGGGGACACCATCGCCGAGCGGATTCGCTCCAACGGCAAGGTTGGTGGCGCCGAGGTGGGCGACTTCATGATGCTGCAGTTGATCAACCGTACCGAACTGCTGTTGCGGCATTACCTGGATCTTGAGCATGTCCATCCGGAGGAGCTCTATCGTTCGCTGCTGGTGATGCTCGGGGAACTGGCGACTTTCGCCAGTGACAGCAAACGCCCACGGCTGGACAGCCGCTATCAGCACAGCGACCAGGGGGCGAGCTTTCGCAAATTGATGGACGCCATTCGCCAGGTGCTGTCGATGGTGCTCGAGCAGCATGCCATCGAGCTGGTGCTGCAAGCCCGCCAATACGGCGTGCTGGTGTCGCCGCTGCATGACCACAAGCTGCTGGAGTCGGCCTCGTTCGTGCTCGCGGCCAGTGCCAACTGCGACTCCGAAGAATTGCGTCATCGCTTGCCGGCGCACCTCAAGGTCGGGCCGGTGGAAAGCATTCGGCAACTGGTCAACCTGCACCTGCCGGGGATCAAGGTCCGGCCCTTGCCGGTGGCTCCGCGACAGATCGCATTCCACTCCAACAAGACCTATTTCATCCTCGACCTCAGTCCCGAGGACTTGGCGCAACTGGAACGTTCGGGAGGTTTCGCCTTCCATGTCTCCGGTGAGTTCGCCGAGCTTGAACTGAAATTCTGGGCCATCAGGAACTGACCGACATGATCAAGGATCTGGAACACCCTCAGGACGATAAAACCGTTTTGCTTGACCGTCATGGGCATGGTCCGGCACGCAACCCGCTGACCGACTTCGCCGAACCACCGCGTTTCGAGCAACTTGAGGAACGGATGATCTATGCCGCGCGCCTGGGCCCTGCGCAATCCTTCAGTGTCAGCCTCAACCCGCTTGTGGCGGCGGCGTCCGAGTTGCTGTCGGAAGTGGTTCGCCTCAAGCACAGCAAGTCTGCCGAAGACTTGCGTGCGCTCAATACGCGTCTGAGTGCCGGCCTCAAGCAGTTCGACGCGCGGGCCCAGCAGGACGGTGCGCAGAGCAGCCAGGTGATGGCCGCACGTTATGTGCTGTGTACGGTGGTCGACGAAGCGGTGGTGAGCACCTCCTGGGGCAATGAAAGTGAATGGTCGCAAATGAGTCTGCTCAGCAGCTTTCACAACGAAACCTTCGGTGGCGAAAAGTTCTTCCAACTGCTGGATCGACTGTCGAAGAACCCGGTCAAGCATTTGCCGATGCTGGAACTGATGTACCTGTGCCTGGCGTTGGGTTTCGAGGGCAAGTACCGGGTCATTCCCCGCGGCGTGCTCGAACTCGAGGGTATCCGCGACGCGTTGTACCGGCAGATCCGCCAGCTGCGTGGCGATGTGCCTCGTGAACTGTCGCCACATTGGGAAGGGCTCCGCGATCAGCGTCGCAGCCTGGTACGCATCGTACCGGGGTGGATGGTCGCGCTGTTCACCGTGGTGTGTCTGCTGGTGATGTACTCAGGATTCGCCTGGGTGCTTGGCCAGCAGCGCGAAAGTCTGTTGCAGACGTATCAGCCGCTTGACCCGGTGGTGGTCCAGCCCCAGCAGTAAGACAGGGACGTGTGATGAATAACTTCTTCAAGAAAACCGGCGCCTTCCTGCGCCAGACCTGGGTCTGGACGTTGCTGTTGGTGCTGAGTGTGGCATTGCTGGTGTGGTTCGTCGGGCCGCTACTGGCGGTCAACGACTATAAGTTCTGGGCCAGCGCAACCTCGCGCCTGCTAACCATTAGCGCGCTGTTTCTGATGTGGGGCCTGACGATGGTCTTTGTCAGTTGGCGCTCCGGCGTTCGCAAGAAAGCCGTCGAGGACAGCGAGGCCGGACAAGAGCGCATGCAGCGTGACGAGTTGATCGACCAGGAGCACAAAGAGCTCTTTGAGCGCTTCAAGGAGGCGCTGCGCACCCTCAAGACCTCAAGCCTGTACCGCGGTCGCAGCGAGCGTTGGCGCAGTGATCTGCCCTGGTACCTGTTGCTCGGTCCACAAGGCAGCGGCAAGACCAGCCTGCTGGACTTTTCGGGCCTTGAATTTCCACTCAACAAAATGGGCCGCAAGCTGACCCGCGACACCAGCGGCACACGTCACTGCGACTGGTACTTCGCCGAACATGGCGTACTGATCGACACGGCCGGCCGCTACCTGAGCCAAGGCGCTGCCGACGTCGACGCCAGTGCCTGGAACACCTTGCTGGGTCTGTTGCGCAAGCGTCGTCGCGGCCGCCCGCTCAATGGCGTGCTGGTGACCGTTCCGGTGGAGGCACTGCTGAGCGTCGACGAGCAGGAGCTGGACACCCTGGCGCATCAGGTTCGCGTGCGCCTGCAGGATATTCATCAGAAGTTGCACGTCGATGTTCCGGTCTATCTGGTGCTCAGCAAGGCCGACCAACTGTCGGGGTTCGACGAGTTCTTTGACCAGATGAGCCGCGAGGAAAGCGATCAGGTACTCGGCGCCAGTTTTAGCAAGGAACAAAGCGGCACCGATGTGGCGGTACTTCGCCAGGAGTTCGAGGAGTTGCTGCGGCGCTTGAACAGCCAGGTGATCATGCGCATGCACCAGGAGCGAGACACCCAGCGTCGCGGGCGCATTCTCGACTTCCCGCACCAACTGGGACAGATCGGTGAGCGCCTGTGCCTGTTCGTCGACATGGCATTCACCGGCAACCGCTATCAGCGCCCCAGTCAACTGCGGGGCTTCTACCTGACCAGTGCGCCGCACCTGGTTGAAGAGCTCGATCAAGACACGGCCAGTATCGGTGCAACCCTGGGCATGTCGGCCGCCGTCCTGCCGACCCTGCGCAGCGGTCGCTCGCGCTTTATTCACCACCTGTTGAGCCGGGTGATTTTTCCCGAGGCCGACCTGGCCGGCCTCGACCAGCGGGAGCGCCGACGCATTCACTGGGGCCAGCGTGCCCTGTACGTGGGCGCCCTGGCGGCCTTGGCGGTGTTTGGCATGCTGTGGGCGGGGAGCTTTTCGGCCAACCACGGGCGCCTGGAGCAACTGCGTTCACTGGCACAGACCTGGAGTGAGCAACGCGCGGCCCTGAGTGCGCGGGATGACGCGCAGGCCCTGCTCAAACCCCTCGACACCCGCTTTGCGGCCACCCAGGTCTTTGCGCCTCAGGGTGAGGTGCCGCTGCATGAGCGTGTCGGACTGTATCAAGGCGAGGCCAGCCGTCCGGTGCTCGTGCGTGCCTATGAGCGTGAGTTGCAGGAGCAACTGCTGCCCAGGGTTGCGCAGATGCTCGAAGGGCAGGTTCGCGCCAACATGCGCGATCGCGAACGCCTGCTCAACAGCTTGCGCGCCTATCTGATGCTGAACCTGCAGGACCGTCGTGATCCCTCCTTGCTCAAGGACTGGGTGGCGCGAGAATGGTCGAGCCGCTACGCCGGCAACAGCGCCTTGCAGAACGGTCTGAATGGGCACTTCGAACGCCTGCTTGAATTGCCGTTCAGTTATCCGCTCAACGACGCACTGGTGAGCCAGGCCCGCCAGGTGTTGCGCAGTGAGTCGTTGGCCAATGTGGTCTACCGAGTGTTGCGCGAACAGGCTCGCAGCTTGCCGCAATACCGTCTGAGCCAGCACCTGGGGCCACAAGGCAGTCTGTTTGTCGGCACTGACTATGTGATCCCCGGTTTTTATACCCAGCAGGGTTATCAGCAGTATTTTTCGATCCAGGGCACAGCGCTGGTCACCGATATCCTGCGTGACAACTGGGTGCTGGGCGAAGGCTCGGGAATCAGTGGCATGGATCTGCGTCGGCTGATGGTCGAGCTGGAGCAACTGTACTTTCGCGACTATGCCAACCACTGGAGTGAAGCCCTGGGCCGGGTCAGCCTGCCGCCGTTCCACGAAGCCGGTGATGGGGCCGAACAACTGGCCGGTCTGACCGCGGCCAACTCGCCGCTCTTGCAATTGCTGGTGGAGATACGGGAGAACACCCGCTTCCAGAGCATGGTCGAGGCTGCCGACGAGGTGGCGGTGCAGGCAGGCAAGGCGGAGCAGGGGGATGTACAGCCGGATGTGCCGGGCAAGGGACTGGTCGCCGCAGCGGGGAAGGCCCGGCAGGCCCTCGCCAAGAGCCTGCCGGATACGGCAAAGAAGGCGCTGCAACGTCGCTTCGAACCCCTGCACCGGTTGCTGGATGACAACAACGGCCCGGCGGCGGACCTGACCCCGGCGTTGCTGGCACTCAACGACCTGCAGCTGCAGTTGTCCAGCCTGGCGCGGTCCAGCCAGCCTGATCAGGCCGCGTTTGAAATGGCCAAGGCGCGCATGAGCGGCCAGCGCGATGCCCTGAGCAGCCTGCGCAATGCCTCGGTGCGCCTGCCGCGTCCGGTGAGCCTGTGGTTCAACACGCTGGCCGAGGACGCCTGGCGCCTGGTGCTCAACGATTCGTACCAGTACCTCAACCAGCGATACCAGAGCGAGCTGTACAGCTTCTACGGTAAGGCGATCAGCAAGCGCTATCCGTTCAACGCTCACAGCACCAGCGATGTGGCCGTCAACGATTTTCGCGAGTTCTTCAAGGCTCAGGGCATCGCCGACCGCTTCTTCGACACCTACATACGACCCTTCGTCAGTGGTGATCCGGGTAGCTACCGCCTGCGCAACATCGACGGCCAAAGCCTGCCAATCAACAAGGCCTACCTTGAGCAGATGGTCGCCGCGCAAGTGATTCGCCAGGGATTCTTCGCAGAGAACCCGGCCGAGCCCCAGGTGCAGTTCAGGCTAGAGCCCTACACCCTCGATCCGGCCGTGAGTCGCGCCGAGTTCCGTTTTGGCAACCGGCAACTGGAATACCGGCACGGCCCCATTGTGCCGATGTCCTTCAAGTGGCCTAGCGATGCTGATGAGGGCCGTGCCAGCCTGGTCTTGGACAAGATGGTCGGCCGGCCGATCGGTATCGAGAAGAACACCGGGCCCTGGTCGTTGTTCCGCCTGCTGGACCTGATGCAGACCGAGTACCTGACCGGTCGCGATGTGCTGGTGCTCAAGGCCGAGCTGGGTGGCTTGCGTGCCAACTATCTGCTGCTGAGCCAGCGCACGCCGAATCCGTTCGACATGGGCGTGCTGCGGTCCTTCCGTATGCCGGCGCAGCTCTGATGTCGGTTGCCAGTACTTGGCGCAGCGCCGCGCGCACCGATCCGGGTAAGGTGCGGCGGCGCAATGAGGATGCCTTTCTCGATTGCCCGGAGCAGGGGCTCTGGGTGGTCGCCGATGGCATGGGCGGCCACCAGTGCGGTGATGTTGCCAGCCAGCTGATTGTCGCCAGTCTGGCGGAGCTGTCGCTGCATGACAGTTTCGATGGACGGCTCAATGAGTTGCGCCAATGCCTGCACTGGCTCAACCGGCGCCTTGGCCAGGAGTTGACGGTCAGTGCGGGGCGGCATGACAGCATTGTTGGCAGTACCGTGGTGGCGCTGCTGCTGCAAGGCAACCGCGCGGCCTGTATCTGGGCCGGTGACAGCCGCTGTTATCTATGGCGTGGGCAGTGCCTGTATCAACTGTCCAAGGATCACTCGCTGATGCAGCAGTTGGTGGACGAACAACGGATGAGTCCGGAGCAGGCCAGTGCCCATCCCGATGCCAATGCCCTGACTCGCGCGGTGGGCGCCAGCGAGCGGTTGGCCCTGGATGTGCTGGAGTTCGAGGTCTATGCGGGCGATGTTTTCCTGCTGTGCAGCGATGGTCTTTATCAAGGGCTGACCGGGGATGCCTTGGGCCGGGCCCTGAGCCTGGCGTCGCCCCGGGTTGCCCTGGAGCGCCTGTTTGAAGGGGCATTGCGCGGCGCAGCCAGAGACAACCTGACGGCCGTGGTGATCCGCCAATGACGGATATGAAGCCCGATATGCAGCGCATCCTGGCCAGCGAGGCTGAGGCCGGCAACCAGACCTACTTTGCCTTCGTCAAACCCCAACCCGCTGCGCCTGCCGTGGCGCGCCCCAGAGGCAAGGGTCGACACCGGGGCAGAAAGCGTCGCAAAGCCAAACCTGCGGAGTCGGCGCCGCTAGGCACGCTGCCGGTATTGCTGGCGGGTCGCTATCGTCTTGAGCGGCTGCTCGGTGCTGGAGGCATGGGCACGGTTTATCGCGCGCGTGACCTGCTGCACGAACAGTTTGGCGACCCCGATCCCTACATCGCACTCAAGGTGTTGAGCGAGGAGTTTTCCGAGTCGCCGGATGCGGGCCTGGTGCTTTATAGCGAGTTCGCTCTGACGCGACGATTGCGCCACCCGAACATCGTGCGTTTGCACAGCTTTGAAGTGGATGCCCAATGCCAGTGTGCGTTCATCACCATGGAGCTGATGCGCGGGCTGACGCTGGACAAGCTGCTCTGCGAGCACCCGACGGGCCTGCCGTGGACAGCCTTGCAGGAGGTAGTCGTGCCGCTGCTCGATGCCCTGGCCTACAGCCACGGACGCGGCGTGCTGCATGGGGATCTGAAGCCGAGCAACGTGATGCTCGGCGAAGAGGGCGTGCGCCTGTTCGACTTCGGCCTGGGTCAGGCCGCAGCAGGTGTCTTGCCCGGCCTGCCTCACTTGAGCCGCAGTCGCTTCAATGCCTGGACGCTGGGCTACGCTGCCCCGGAATTGCTGGAGGGCGGTGTTCTGTCGGCCGCTGCCGATCTGTACGCCGTCGCTTGCGTGATCTTTGAACTGGCCTGTGGCAAGCATCCCTTCCGCGGCTTGCCGTCGACCCGGGCGCGTGATGAGCGACTGGAGCGCACGCTGCAGGCGCCAAAGCATCTTCCCGGGCATTGCTGGCCCGCCCTGCGATCGGCGCTGGCCTTCAATGTGGAGGAACGCCGCGGCGGCCTTCAGGCCCTGCGTGAGGCGATGGGTACGCAACCGTCCTGGATGTCGCGCTGGATGTCGCGCTGCAGAAGATAGTCCGTGAGCGGGGAGGGTTCCGGTCTTTTTCGTCGGGCTCGGAAGGCCAATGGTTCTCTAAGTGGAGATGTGTGTCATGCGTCAAAAGGATTTGAAGTTCACGTTTTCCGTGCTGACCGCGCAGGTGGCGTTCGAGGTGGTCGAGTTCACCCTGGAAGAAGCCTTGTCCGAGCCTTTTCGCCTGACGCTCGAGCTGGCCAGCGACAACGGTGCTATCGACTTCGGCCAGATCCTCGACCAGCCGGCCTTGCTGACGATCTGGCAAGGCGGCCTTCAGGTGCGGCATGTCCATGGCTTGGTCAGCAGCTTCACCCAGGGTAAAAGCGGTTTTCGCCGCACCCGTTACCGTCTGCTGGTGGAGCCGCAACTGGCCCGGCTGGCCCTGAGTTCCGACTGGCGCATTTTTCAGCAGAAAACGGTGCCCGAGGTCCTCAAGTCGGTGCTGGACGAGCACGGCGTCCTTGATTACCAACCTTATATCCATACCCAGCATGCGCCCCGTGAATACTGCGTCCAGGCCGGAGACACCGACCTCTACCTGTTTGACCGCCTGTCCACCGAGGAAGGCCTGTTCTATTTTTTCAAACACGATGCCAACGCCCACACCCTGGTCCAGGGTGACAAGTTGTACGTCCAGGAGCGCATCCAGGGGGCTGCGGTGCTGTACAGCACTCAGCCGGCCGGGGATGCCCCGCAACCGGTGCTGTACGCGTTCAGCTACACGGAAAACGTGCGTAGCGCCGAGCAGACGCAGCGTGACTACAGCTTCAAGCGCCCGGCCTTCGACCAGCAGCAGCGACTGCTCGGCGATAACCTTGAGCATCAGGCCCAGCGCTATGAGCGCTACGATTATCCGGGCCGCTACAAGAGCAGCGCCGTCGGCCAACCCTTCACCCAAAACCGCCTGCTGGGCCATCGTCGCGATGCCCGGGTGGCGACGGTGGAAGGGGATGATCCGCGGCTGATTCCAGGGTTTTCCTTCCAACTGACCGGGCACCCCCGGGGCGACTTCAACCGCTGGTGGCGCTCGGTGCGCATCACCCACACAGGGATACAGCACGCCAGCCAGCAAGAAGAGGCCGCTGGCGCCGAGATGGGGGTGAGTTACGACTTCCGCGCCCAGATCATTGCCGAGGACTGCGAATGGCGGCCGATGCCACTGCCCAAGCCGGTCATTGACGGGCCGCAGATTGCAACGGTGGTGGGCCCGGAAGGCGAGGAAATCCACACCGATGAATATGGCCGGGTAAAAATTCAGTTCCCCTGGGACCGCGAAGGCAAGCACAACGGGTTCAGTTCCTGCTGGGTCCGGGTTTCACAGAACTGGGCCGGAGCGGACTGGGGCCATATGGCGATCCCGCGTATTGGCCAGGAAGTCATAGTCGACTACCTGGATGGCGACTGTGACCAGCCGATCATCACCGGACGCACCTACCGGGCCAGCCATATGCCGCCCTACCGCCTGCCGGATCACAAGATCCTCAGCACCATCAAGAGCAAGGAGCACAAGGGCAGCCGGGCCAACGAACTGCGCATCGATGACACCACCCAGCAGATCAGTGCGGCCTTGATGAGCGACCACGGCAGCAGCGCCTTGCACCTGGGGTACCTGACCCATCCCCGTCCCGAAGGTGGCGCACCGCGTGGCGAGGGTTTTGAACTGCGCACCGACGAGCGCGGCGCCCTGCGCGCGGCCAGGGGGCTGCTGCTCAGCACCGAAGCGCAACTGCAGGCCAATGCCGGGCAGTTGCAGCGTGGCGCGGCCATCCAGGTGCTGGAAGCCGCGCTGCAACTGGCCAAGGGGCTGGGCGACTATGCGCAAGACCATCAAGGCATCGGGCATGACACCGAGCCACAGCAAACCCTCAGCGAGGCGGTGCGCGACCTGGGGCATGGCGCCAACGACGAGTCGCAGCAGAGCAACGGCGGCAACCCGGCCATTGCCCTGAGTGGCCAGGCGGGCATCGCCGCGGTGTCTCCCCAGAGCGTCACCCTGGCGGCGGGCGAGCATATCGACAGCGTCGCCCAGCAGAATCAGCAGCTCACCTCGGGGCAGAAGTTTGTAGTCAATGCCGGCACCGACCTTGGCCTGTTCGCCCAGAGCGGCGAGATGCGCCACATCAGCCACCAGGGGCTGATGTTGCTGCAGGCGCAACAGAACAGCATTCGCCTGGAAGCGGATCAGAGCGTGGAAGTCAGTGCAAGCAAGCAGCACGTCCTGGTGTCTGCCAAGGAGCACATCACCCTGATGTGCGGCGGGGCTTACCTGACGCTCAAGGGCGGCAATATCGAGCTGGGCATGCCGGGCAATTTCACGGTCAAGGCGGCTAAACACAGCCTCGTCGGCGGGGCCAGTCTTGCGGCGCAGTTGCCGAACTTCAACGTGGGCGATACCCAGCGGCGCTTCATGCTCAAGCAGATCGATGGTCAGTCAGCCATGCCCAACGTGCCCTACAAGATCACCCTGGCCAATGGTGAAATCGTCGAAGGCGTGACCGATGCACAAGGCGCGACGCAGCTGTTGCAGAAAGATGCCATGAGTATCGCCAAGGTGAGCATGCAGCGTTCGAGCACGCCATTGATTGCGGCCGCTGCAGCAGTGGGAGCGGCAGCTCTCGTGGCCAAGGCCTTCTCCGAACCGGATAGTGAAAAAGGGCGGGCCCTGACGGAGGGAGAGATCACTCTGGCGAAACGTGTGTTTGGCGACTCTATCGATTACGACAAGGTGCGCTTGCGTGATGAGGACTATGTGCCGTGGCAGGGCAAGAACTACGTAATGGCCCCCAACGGGCACATCTACTTTGGGGAGGACTTGCGAGGTGTGGCCGACTGGAGCCTGCTGCCGGCCGATGAGCGGGGCTTGTTCATTCACGAAATGACCCACGTATGGCAACACCAGCACGGCGTCAATGTGCTGTTGGTGGGCGCCTATCAGCAGGCAAAGCAGTTCCTGATAGGAGACCAGTACCAGTATCAGGTGGAGCCTGGGAAGACGCTCAAGGACTACAACATCGAGCAGCAAGGAGACATTGTGCGTGATTACTACCAAGGCCTGGAATCTGGAAACACTCAGGTACTGACAAAGCTCAAGCCTGTATTGGGCAACTTCCCGGCGGGGTATTGAACGATGAAAGGCCTGATGTTTGCTGTGTTCTGTGGGGTTTTGCTGATGCCATGGCCAACATGGGCCGTGTCCAAACGTCCTCCGGAAACGCCAGTGACGATCAATTCCGGTCGTCCAATAGCGGACCTTCGACCTCTGTTGGCGGACACCAACAACCTGGAGATCACCCATGTGTTTCTCTGCCGTCGGACCGCCAGCAGGTGTTACGAAACGCTCTGGGATATTGACCTTCCCGACGGCTGGATTCAGCCGCAAATAGAATTGTTGGGCGACTACCCCGGTGCTTTGGTCAGAACGCAGAACCGCAAAGCGCTGCAGCCGGGGGGTAGTTACAACCTCAATATTCATTTCAAGGAGCGCGGTCGTTGGCATAAACAAACAGTTTCCAGCACCTTTTTGGAGTTTTGTCTGATAGACGAAGGGGAGGGGGTAAAAGTCCAGGAATCGGCGCTTTGCCTGGCTCGAAGAAATGCCGAAGAGCGGCAATCACTGCCCTGAATCGATGGGGTGTAGCCCGTAATCTGGATGCTTGCTGTTCATGCCTCAATGAGGATAAGCACGATCAAAGATGAGCTGCAGATGAGGGCTGCCGACGTCGGCCAAAGGGGCAACTGAGTCCTTGGCAAAAATCGAATTCACATTGAAAAAACTGCGTCAGGGTACCAAGTCATGAAGTCTGATATATCGCCTTTATTCCTGTTGATCGCCCTGATCGCAACCTCTGTCCAGGCCGTTTCCAGAATGCCGCCAGCGACCCCGGTCTTGATCAGGGATAACCAGCCTGTCGTTGATCTGCGTCCCCTGTTGGCTGAAACCAACAATCTAGAAATTACGCATGTGCTTGTCTGCCGCCTTGGTGCTCAGCGTTGCGATGAAACGATATGGGACATTGCGCTCCCCGCTGGTTGGCAGCAGCCGGATCTCACCTTGTTTGGCAACTACCCGGGAGCAACCGTAAGGGTTCTCAGACATGAGGCTTTACAACCAGGAGGCAGTTACAACCTGTTCATTCATTTCAACGAGCGGAGCCGACTGCACCAGCAGACGGTCGACAACACCGTTACCGAGTTTTGCCTGGAAGAAAAATCTGACGCCTTGCGCGTCCTGACCCGCGCAGATTGTCGGGCTCGAAGGATCGCAGCGCAACATCAAGGAGGACACGCACGATGAATGACGCCGTTCGAATGAGGACCATTTGCACCGGTGAAGCGATCACCCTGCCAGGCGGTGGCGATGTGCACCTGATCGCGCCACCGCCCAAGCCCTGCGTGACCATCGTGGTGCATGGCGTCAACGACCTTGCCGGCTGCTACGAGCGCATCGAGCGCGGCCTGTGCGAGGGGCTCAACGAACGCCTGGACATGTCGCCGACCCTGCCCAATGGCGTGAGCAATCCAGGCTTGCTGCGCCCGGCCGGCTACAGCTTGCCCGAGGACGATGATGGCAAGGCCAGCAACCCCGACGCGGTGTACTACCGGCGCAAGTTCGGCGCCTCGGCCAACGGCGCCGACAGCCGCAGCGTGGTCATTCCGTTCTATTGGGGCTTTCGCGAGGAAGAGCAGCACATCATCAAGGATGCGCCCCATGGCGAGTGGATGGATCGCAACAGAAACCGCCTGGACAAGGCCGGCACCCTGGAGGGGGGGCATTTCGTCAATGCCACCACCAACCTGCCGGACATGTGGGGCAAGGGCTTCAACGGCAAGCTGTTTGGCTTCATTTCCCTGAATCTGCTTGCCGGAGAGCTGACTCACCCATTGTTCTCCGCACCTGGACGTCGCTACATGGTGCTGGCAGCGATGCGTCTGGCGATGCTGATCAAGATCATCCGCAAGCGCTACCCCAACGACACCGTGAATGTGGTGGGCCACAGCCAAGGCACGCTCATCACCCTATTGGCCCATGCCTTTCTCAATGAAGACAAGGTGCGGCCGGCCGACGGCGTGGTGATGATCAACTCGCCCTATAGCCTGCGCGAACCCAACATGGAGAAGCTTCAGGGCTTTGGCGCGCAGCAGACGGCCGAGGCCCGCCTGGCGACCCTTGATGCCATCCTGAAGTTCATGACCGCAGCGCCCAATCCGTACCCGGCCTTGTCGAGTATCGCCCTCAAGAACTGCCAGGGTTATGGCGCTATTGGCGGGCCTGGCTGGAGCAGTGGCAGCGCCTGTGAAACCACGATTGACGCCAAGCGCATTGCCTTCAACGAGCGCGACAACCGAGGCAGCGTCTACCTGTACTTCACCCCACAGGACCAGACCGTTGGCCTGGCCAACGTCCAGGGGATCGGCTGGCAGGGCGTTGACGAGCACCTGTATGGCAAGCCACTGCGCCGGACTTTGCCGATGAGCTTTCACCAACGAATCTTTACCCTGCGCAAGCGCGGCGGTGAAAAGGAACTGATCGGTTTGCACACGCCGCCCTATGTCTACCCATTGCTGCTCAAGGGGGAGGACACCTGGGAAGACGCCGGTCTGCCGTACAAGCAGCGGATGTCCGTGGCCCGCGCCTCCCTTGAGCAAGGGAAGTCGGTGATGCTGACCGCGCCGTTGTTGCCGGTGCCCGTTGCAACCAACTTTGACGCCGATGGCACGGTGGTCATGCCGGGGGCGGACTCAAACAGTGGCGTCTATCAGGTCAAGGACAAACTGGCGCCTATCGATGCAGCTATCGCAGTAAGCAACAAGGCCTGGTCTCCCGAAAGCGCCAAGCACACCCGGCTGGAGTCGATCGACGAAACCGTCGCCTTCAAGCACGGGCGTGATATTGGCAGCGTTCAAAAGGCCCTCAACGAAGGCAAGGAAATATCTGAAACCACCCATGTGTTTGCCGCCCGAGCGACAGACAGCGGCAAGGTGCTGGTGACGCGTTCAGAGACACCCTACGAGGCACGTCTGCGCCTGCAAAGTGGAGGCAAGAACAAGGAGCACGAGGAAGCGCTGTCTTTTCACTCGGCCATTCCAAACAACCCTGAACATAGCCGGCGAGTGCTGGCGTATGACGTGGCGATAGGGGCGGGTGAGAGCGTGGATGATGTGACGTTTTATGCGTATTTGTGTCGGGTGGCGGATTGGCGGTTGGATTGGGAAATTATTGATGAGTCTGCCAATAAAGACATTGAGGTAGAACAAGACCAGCCAGACGAAGCAGTGGAGGCACTTTATCGTCAAGAGGAGCCTAGGGATTTTGACCTGATTAACTCGACAGCCACGTATCGAGCAACTGGTGAGCTTCCTGATGCCGTGAGGGACCAAATGCCTTCCCTGGTATTCACCCAGTCTCTGGCGGAACGCAAAGCGGGCCATTCCGTCCGTCCTGGAGGGCCCGTCTGATGCGCCGCATGCTTGCGTATGGGGCCCTCTCCGGCTTGCTCCTGACCAGCCAACTGATTCAGGCCGCCGAATCCTCATTGACGTCTATTCGCTGCTTTGCCAGTTCGGCCACGCCCGTGACTGCCTATTCCTCGGCCAAGAAGGCTTCCACCATGACCGTTGAAACTCGCTACCGTGCACCCACTGCTTCGCCTCGTTTGGAAACTCTGGATGTGCTCAGCATTGGCATGAGCCTGGATGTATTTCGGCAAGGACAGGCCTGGCAGGCTTTGCAAGAGCAAAATGCTAAACAGCTCGAGGCTTTACACGTCGGTAGTATCTTGCCCATGGATCCGAAAAAATATCCGGTAATTGCCGATGACAAAGACATGGCTTATGCCAAACGAAAAGCTGATGCATTGGAGTTGGGACTGAAGGTTTTTTTGGAAAAGTGGCCGATTCCTACTATCACGGTGGTTCGCGGCTGGAGCGCTGAAACACCGAATCTGCGTTATGCGCCTGAAAGAACTAGGCGCAGTTTGTCTGTAATGGTCAATAACATGCGGATACCTGCAGGCTTGCATTGGCACCGAATTCGTAATCTTCAGGACGGTGTTATCTGCAATGACTCGCCCGAAGGTTTAGTCGAAAATATATTTCAACTCTTCGAGCTTTATCCTGATCTTCCTGCAGTACTGGTTTACGCCAATGAAGGATTCAACATGTCATATGCGCTTTCCGCCAGAAAGGCTCCATTGATTGGTGGGCCTGGGCCACGTAAACCCGATGAACTCACCGACTCAATGGTCGCCCTGGTCATCGGCCGTCCCGAGCGCGTCGAATGGCTGCGTTACTACGCACCCTTCACCAAGGTCAACAAGAACAGGATCGATCCCGAGTTCACCGGCTGGGGTTGGCGTAAACCTGCCGTGGAGTTCCAACCTTCAGAGTTCATCCCTCAGCCCTGGACCGAACGTGCTCTTGAGCAATGGGACGCTTTACCGGTGCTGGCCCAGATCCATCGCCCGGTCACCGTTTCCCTGCAGCGCCCGGACACCGGCGAACGCCTCAAGCGCGAAGCCCTGAGTGCACAACTAGCCGCAGGCTGGAAAAAAGCCATCGACGGGATTGCCCCAGCACCGGCCCGGTTGTTCTACGATGGCGGTTTGAACAGCGTGCCACTGGCCGAACTGATGCCTGCGCTCACCATTGCCCATAGCACCCTGGATCTGCTGGACTCCCGTGAAAGCTACGACCTGACTCAACGGCTGGGCGATACCGGCGCTGCCTCACCTTTCGTGGGCATTGCCTTGGCCACCATGGCCAGTTACCAGAACGCCGACACCAGTGTGGTGATGCCCCTGCGTCGCAAGGACCAGGCAACCATCATCACCATCACCTCACCGACACCCGGTAAAAAACCTCTCGACAACAGATTCGGCGTCAACCTGATGCCCCAAACCGCCAGCAATGACGACGGCGCCTCGGTAAAGCCTGCATCGGTTGCTCCTGCGGCATCGCGGATGTCGGTTGTGGAAGAGGACTATGCGCTGGAAGAGTTTCTGGCTGAGCTGAGGCCCAAGGACAATTGGATGGATGATCTCTAGCGCTTGCTGATCAAGCTGCGCTGAAGACCCGGGTCAAAGGGAGAGGGCTGTTTCGATGCACCGCATACTGTTGCTGATTGGCTGCTTGTCGTTACTCAGTCAGGGTGTTCAAGCCGCCGAACTGCCCCTGACTTCTGGTCGTTGCTTTGCCAGTTCGGCCACGCCCGTGACGGCCTACACCTCAGACAGGAAGGCTTCCACCATGACTGTTGAACCTCGTTACCGTGCACCCACTACTTCGCCGCGATTGGAAACACTGGATGTGCTCAGCATCGGTGTGAGTCTGGATGTGTTCAGGCAGGGACAGATTTGGAACGAGTTACAGGAAAAAAACTTAAAACAAGAGGAAGCACTACATGTAGGTAGCATTCTGCCTATGGACCCGAAAAAGTATCCAATAACCGCCGATGATAAGGATATGGCCTATGAAAAGCGGGAAGCGGATGCACTTGAGCTGGGATTAAGGGCTTTTTTAGAGAAGTGGCCGATTCCCACTATTACTGTGGTTTCAGGTTGGAATCCTAAAACTCCGAACCTTCGTTTTACACCTGAAAGAACCCGGAACAGCTTATCTGTCATGGTTAATGACATGCGAACTCCTGCAGGACTTCATTGGCATCGCATTCGCAACCTGCAGGACGGCATCATCTGTAATGACACTCCTGAAACCTTGCTGGAAAACCTGTTCCAACTGTTCGAGCGTAACCCTGACCTTCCTGCTGTATTGGTCTACACCAATGAAGGCTTCAGCATGTCCTATGCGCTTTCTGCCAAAAAAGCCCCATTGATTGGTGGACCAGGGCCACGTAAGACAGGTGAACTCACCGATTCAATGGTCGCCCTGGTCATCGGCCGTCCCGAACGTGTCGAATGGCTGCGCTATTACGCCCCCTTCACCAAGGTCAACAAGAACAAGATCGATCCCGAATTCACAGGTTGGGGCTGGCGTAAACCTGCTGTCGAATTCCAACCTTCGGAGTTCATCCCGCAACCCTGGACCGAGCGCGCCTTTGAACAATGGGACGCCTTGCCGGTGCTGGCCAGGATCCATCGTCCGGTCAGTGTTTCCTTGCAGCGTCCGGACAACGGCGAGCGCCTCAAACGCGAAGCCTTGACCACACAACTGGCCGCTGGCTGGAAAAAAGCCACTGATGCCGTTACGCCCACACCGGCCCGGGTGTTCTACGACGGCGGCCTGAACAGCACGCCACTGGCCGAGCTGCTTCCTGCTCTGACTGCTGCCCGCAGCTCCCTGGATCTGCTCGATTCCCGCGAAGGCTACGACCTGACCCAGCGCCTGGGCGATACCGGGGCGGCGTCGCCATTCGTGGGCATCGCGCTGGCCACCATGGCCAGCTACCAGAATGCCGACACCAGTGTGGTCATGCCTCTGCGCCGCAAGGATCAAGCGACCTTCATCACCATCACCTCACCGACACCTGGGCAAAAGCCCGTTGGCAACAAATTTGGCATCAACCTGATGCCCCAAACTGCCAGCAATGACGACGGCGCCTCGGTAAAACCTGCATCGGTTGCTCCTGCGGTATCGCGGATGTCGGTTGTGGAAGAGGACTACACGCAGGAAGCGTTTCTGGCTGAACTTCAGCCGAAGAAAAACGGAATGGATGACCTTTAAGGTCGCAAAGGAGTGGACATGGACATTATTCGACTGGGGGACAGTACCAGTCATGGCGGTACTGTCATTGAGGCATTCAGCCAAACCGACTTGAACGGTAAACCCATGGCGGGCGTTGGGCACAAGGTTGTGTGCCCGTTGTGCAAAGGGGTGTTTCCTATTTCAGAAGGCAGTGCGCTGTTGGATGTCGGTGGTGTTGCGGTGGCCCTTGACGGTATGAAAACCGCGTGTGGTGCCAGCCTGATCGCTAGCGGCCCCAAAGCAGGTGCGCAGTGTTAGTCAGGTAGCGATATTTGCTATCGCCCCTTAGCCCATCACGTTGGCGGGCAGTCCCGTTTTTTTCAGTGGCAGGTTCAATCATCCGCATAGGCGCCAAGGACCTTGTGTTCGATTAGAAAGGATCTGGCACGGGGCTGTTCTTGGTTGTCCAGGTCCCACCTGATGAAGGAATGGAAGTGTGCGGATTTTCCGAAGTGTTCAGTGGCCGTCGATAACGCCATTCTTTTTTTCCGGGGCAGGGACTCGAGTCTGGATGGGGAGAACAGGTTTACATCGAAGACGTCTCTAATGAAGTCGAGGTGTCGAGAGGTCCTGACAATGCTTGCCCAATTGCCAATCTGCTTTTTTCCGGGCCAGAGCAACGGGTGCTCTTGATCCACCAGGTGGTAGCCGCGGGCAAATCCCGTTCCGAAGGCTTGTGTTTCGCGGTAGCCGTACAGGTAGTCAAAGCGATCCAGAAATCCACAGCATGCCGATGATGCAGTGAGCAGGTCTTCAATAGAGAAGATGTTGCTGCTGGCGCTGATCGCTAAGCCACGATCCCGAGAGAATAGGGCGGCCAGTTCGCAGTTGAACACTTCTTCGCATTCATCCTTCGCAAGGACAGGTTGTGAG
Organism: Pseudomonas sp. E1BtOHC1; assembly: GCF_058744285.1. NCBI lineage: Bacteria > Pseudomonadati > Pseudomonadota > Gammaproteobacteria > Pseudomonadales > Pseudomonadaceae > Pseudomonas > Pseudomonas sp. E1BtOHC1. The sequence goes on along the minus strand of NZ_CP196023.1, from coordinate 4,906,808 downwards.
AAGAGTTCAACGCCTCCGTTCTCAGGATGCAGAAGGCTTTTATGGAGATTTTTCTCCGAGTATTTAACGACTTTCCCTCTGCTGTTTCCAAAGCGATCGACGTTTCTTTCCAGGTTTGCAAAGACACCTCGCAAACTTGAGCTGATCTCAATCAGATCATGGTCGGCGCCGGTAACGGCTTCTCCGGCGAGGAAGTTATAGAGTGCCATGGCGCTTGCCTGTTATTGAGCTGAACCCTTGGGTTGCAATCTGTTCTGCCATCGAGTTGATCCATTGCGTCATCGGGTTTTGCTAGAGCCGTCCAGAACTCTGGTTGGCAACGCCGGCTGTCTCCAGGCGCTGTTCAATGATCAATGGGTCATGCGTCGTAACGATGCCAGGGATGAACATTCCGACTGTCGGGCGAAGTCGATCCCGTGATGTTGCAGGCAGGCGTCTTCATAGGCGATCTGGTCATCGTCAGCTATCGAGGACAGGTAGGAATCTATAGCTTCGAAGCTGCACGCTGGCGGTATGTCAACCGAGAAGAGTGACAGGCTACGCGTCACTGTGCAGTGGGCACCCAGCTGCCGCAGTTTCTTGATGATGTTGGCTTTGTCTTGTGGGTTTTCAGCGAAGACTCTGAGGGTGGAGTGGCCTCCTTGTTGAATAACGACGGTAGCGATCAGCTCGCTGTTTTCCTGTCGCGTATCAATCAGGTCGCCTTTGCTGAGTCCATAAATGTAATAGGGCGTGTTGTCGACGAGGTAGGTGGTTTCGCCTTGCTTGATGCCCCACAGGGACTCGGCGGTGACGGGCGGATAACCGTCAGCATCCTGTTGCAGGATGAAGGTGATCTTGTGAAAGACGTCCTGGTGATGTTGCTTGATGTCCATGGTGTTTGCCCGCTCGAACTGGTCCGACAGTGGTGATAGCCGTTTTGCGCCGAAGAATACCTTATCCCATCGCCTCATCCGCACAGATAGCGGCGGCTACCCGGCGTGCGCCTCGTTGGGCTTGTGAACAATCCCGAGCCTGGAAGCGCTGTCGGGGGAGCCGACTGCGTGGACCATCACACCGGACGTACGTGGCGTTTGAATAATCTCGGGAATAATGCTGTGATTGCGCCCGTCGCGCCCTCCGGGTGGCCGCGCTTTTTTCAGAGACACAGTGAAATGGATAGCCAAGCAATGACAACCAGGACGTCGCAGCTGCCTCCCGGCAGCGATAGGCGCGAGCACCTGGAGGGTATCTCAGCCCATACCGCACTGGTGTTGGAGACCAACAACCTGCGTGGCGGCAAGGATGCAGAGGAGGCCTTGAACAGCCTCAAGCGGCTGATCGCACGCCTTGCCCTGCAGAGCCTGCCACCCCAGAGTTTTGCCCAGTGGGTCATCACCCATGACGGCCTCGATCCTATGGCACGCCAGGCCTTGTGTGCACTGGCCGGACGGGAACTGGACTTCGTCGAGATCGATACTCTTACCGGTTACTACGATGCCAAGAATGTCGGCTTCGACGCGGTCGATCAGGGGCGTTGCCAGTACGTGGTCTTTGCCGATGCCGATTGCATTCCCTGTAGCCATTGGCTGGAGCAGTTGCTCGTGCCTTTTGCCGAGGACGACGCGCCGCTGGCGGTTGCCGGGCGTACCAGTTATGCAGCCAGCGTCGCCGGCAGTGCCCTGACCGCCATCGATTTCATGTATTTCCCCAGCCCCTTGCGCCACGGCGCCACGCGTAACTTCTACGCCAACAACGTGGCCTTTCGCTGTGACACCTTCGAGCAGTACCGCTATGAGCCTCTGGATGGCGTCTATCGCGCCCACTGCCAGGTCATGGGCCTGCGTCTGCAAGCGGCGGGGGTGGCGGTGGCCTATGCGCCAGGCGCCCATACCGAGCATCGACTGCCCGACAGCCATGGCGAAGTGGTCAAGCTGCGCTGGCTCAGGGGCGGCGACAGCGTCGGCCTGACCCCCTATCTGGTCCGCGCCTATATGCCGGGCTGGCTGCAATGGCTTGGACGCAGCGGTCCGATCGGGCCGCTATGCGTGATGCTCGGGCGCCTCGGCTACAGCCTGCGGGCCCTCAACCATCAGGACTTGCCGCCCTTGCGCGGGCTCCGACGTCTTGGGGCGACGCTGGTGGTCATCGGCATGTCGTTGCTCGATACCGCCGGTGCTGTGGTGCGTGGCATGGGCATCAGTGTCGGGCGTCGGAGCGCCGGTCACAGTGAAGCCTTGTCCTATCACCGCAACCTGGATTGATCCGCGTCGCGCCGTACCGTCGCACGCAGGCTGCGTGCCCACAGGAAGACCCCATGAAAACACCTTCGCTCGCTTCATTCGGCTACTCCCTGGCGTGCCTGGCACTGCTGGCACTGAGCGGTCAGGCCACTGCCGCGCCTTCCGAGTTCAGTGGTCGCGGGGTGTATCACTTCGCCTCGGACAGTGGCTGCGCGACCGCCACCCGCAGCGCTGAGCGCGACTGCAACCGGATTGCCCTGGATGTGGCGGATGCCCAGGCCAGCGTCGACCCGCAAACCCGCGCCATCGTGATTGGCGCTGACGACCACCATGACAGCAAGACGGTGATCGGCGACGTGCTGCTGCACGGCAGTGGCATCGCCGCCGATGGCCAGCGTGTGCCGCTGAGCCTGCAGGTGCTGTTGCGGCGCTCGGGCACGAAGTGGAAGTCCGACACCTATGTGCACTCGCCCGTGCGTGGCAAGTTCAGCGACATCGTCCTCGACCCTTATCAGATCAGCGTCCGCGAAGGCACCGCTGAGCGCGTGCTGTTCACCGCCGAGCAGGCGCGCAAGGTCCTGGCGCAGCCGTCAATCGCCGCGCGAGTGGCCAGCTACTTCGTGGTCGTGCGCCCCAGCGATGCCCGGAACCCGGCGGCCGACGACATCACCATCGGCCTGGGTGTCGGGCGGCTGTCCAAGTCGGTGATGCGTGCCAGCTTCAGCGCCACGCAACCGGGCACTGGCGAACTGGACGCGTTACTGGCAACGGGCACCTGGAACCTTAACCTGCAGGCCTTGAGTGGCCAGATTCCGTTGTGGGTGGTTCAACGCCAACTGTTCGTGTTCGGCCTCGAAGACAGTCCTCTGCTCAAGGAGGTGCGCCAACGCGGCCTGAACAAGCGCGACATCCTCGAATTGGGGGCGGTCAACGGCAAGGGCTACCTGCGTTACAACGGCCATGAACAACCCTTTGCCGATGCCGGGGCATCCGGAGCGGCCTTTATGCGTGACAGCTTTATCGGCCTGATCCTGGCCTGGCACCGCAGCCAGCAGGTGGCCACGGCATCCGCCACTGCCCCGCAGCCCGCGCAATGAGTGTGGGTGAAGCGGTCGCCACCGAGGCGAACTTCAGCTGCCTGAGCATGCCTCAGGCCCAGGGCCTGGGGGCGGTGCAGGCGCGCCTGGTGGATCGCATCAAGCGCGCTGCGCTGCGGCGCCTGCACCGTAGCCCCCGCGGGGAGCGCTTGTTGTTGCGCATGTACCTGGCCGGCGAAGACGCCACCGAGCGCACGCTGCTGGAAGACTTGCTCCCCCAGTCACCGCCCTGGCTCGAGCGTCAGGTGCAACAGCATCTGGCCGATGAGCGTCGCCATGTGACGCTGTTTGCCGACGCCTTGCGCGGCCTGGGCGACGACGGCTCGGTACGCCTGGAACCGGACTGGCTCAGCCGGCGCAAGATCCGGCGTTGGCAGCGCCTGGCCCATCGCTATGCGGCACATTTCGCGCATGGCCTGCTGGTGCCGGCCTACGCCACCGGGCTCTGTGCCGAGCAGATGGCCCAGCGGGTATTGAGCCGTCATTGTGCGGTGATAGGGGCCGGGCATGAGCTGTATCCGCTGCTGTCCCGGGTCCTGGCCGACGAGCAGGGCCACGTGCGCTTGTGCGAGAACACCTTGCGCCGCATCGTCGCGCCCCATGAGTCGGCACACCTGGACCTGTTGCTCAAGGACATTCGCGCAGTGGATGCCAGTTTCGGCGTGACCGGTGCCCTGGCCATGTACATCGCCGGTTGGGTCCTGGGCGGTGTGGGCAGCGCGGCTCGATGAGTCAACGGATTCTTTACCTGGCGACCGCCGATGCCCGTGGCCACCTGATGCGTGCGCAGTTGCTGGTGCATGCCCTGCGCGAGGCAGGGGCCCAGGTCGACGTGCTGACGACCTCGGAGCAGGGGCAGCACTTTCTGCAACGCTTCGGCATCGAGGCCGAGCTGCTGTCCAGGCACTATGCGGTGCAGTTCGACAGCGAGCAGAACATGCTGCGCCAGGCCACCAATCGCAATGTCGCCCATTACCTGTTTCGTCCCGGGCGGATGCTGCGGGACATTCTCCATCTGGGGCGCAGGCTGCGCAGTGTGGATCGGGTGATCAACGACTCCTTCCACCCGGCGCTGCTGTACATGGGCATGCTGCCGGGATGGCGACGCAAGGTCGTGCATGTGTACGGTGCGAGCCTCAAGGTGGCGCTGCTGAACAATTTCGCGGGCATGTGGCCGCGTCAGTTCGGGCGGTTGTTCGGCTGGATTGTCGAGCGCCAGATCAACGCGGCGCGAGCCCGCATCGAGCATGATTTCGCCTATGAAGTGGACGACGCCCAGGCGCCGTTGCTGTATCGCCTGCCGACTCCGGTGGCCCTGGCGGCGGTGATGCCGGAACCATCGGCCCCCGGCGCTGCGGTGTACCTCAATCCGCATTTCAGCGAGCCCAGCCTGGCCGATGCCTTGAGCGCGGGTCTGGAGGACGCCGGCCTGGACGGGCATCGGGTGGGCGAGGGCTATGCCGGGCGCCGTGGCTGGCTCGGGGTCGATCCGCACTGGGCCAGTCGCGCCGCCCAGGCACGGCTGATAGTGTCAGCGCCGGGCATGGCGGCACTGTCCATCGCTCGGGTCTATCAGCGGCCGATCATCCTGGTGCTCAGCGATCAGCCCGAACAGACCAGCAATGCGGCGCGTGCCGCCCAGCTACAGCTGCTGCATCGGGTGGTGACCTGGCGCGGCGACGCCGCGGATTTTCGTCGCCAGGTGGCTGAGGCGGCGCAGCAATTGACTGCAGCGGCGGGGGCCGAGTCGACAGCGGCTGCAGGTCGGGCGCGGGCCCAGGGGCGGATCGACGCCTGGGTCAGCCGCCTGCTCAGCCTGTGAGCGCGCCGCTGTGGGCCGTTATCCACCCCTGCACCCGCTAAGCGAGCAGCCATGAGCAATCCCTTACCCAGCCCGACCCCAAGAGCCAACTATCGACAGGCGCTGGTTGCGCTGCTTGGACTGTTGCTGGGCCTGGGCATTTTCATCGGCCTGCAGCGGCTGATCACGCCGCGCTACACCTGGGTCACGCCGCTGGATGAAGAGATTCCTTTCATTGCCCAGTCCTGGTGGTTGTATGTGCTGTTCTTTCCCTTCGTGCTGCTGGCGGCGACCTACGCCAGTGGCGAGGCGTTCAGGGCGTTCAAGAACGCCACGGGCATGGCCTTCGTCATCGCCATCCTGTGTTTCTGGCTGTTCCCCGAACACCTGCCCAGGCCCGATCTTGGCAGCCTCGACAATGCCTTTGTGTATCAGCGCCTGAGCCGCATGTGGCAACTGGACCTGGCGTCCAACGGCTGCCCCAGCCTGCATGTGGCAGTGACGTGCCTGGCCTGCCGTGCCCTTTGGTCTCACCCCGGAAAATGGCTGATCGGCATTACCGGCCTGTTGATCTGCCTGTCGACCCTGACCCTCAAGCAACACACGCTGCTGGATGTCGCAGGCGGCCTACTGCTGGCCCTGGCCTGCGCCCTGGCCACCCAACGACAAGGAAGCCATGCCCGTGTCCCAGCCTAATGCCCGTGCCGGCGACAATCAGGCGCTCAATGCCTTTGTCCCGGCCGCCGAGCTGTTTGTCATCAAGCCCTGGATCGGCATGCTGGCGCTGTTGGCCGACTGGGCCCTGATCGCCGCTGCGTTCGTCTGTGCCGCACGCTGGCCGCACCCGGTCATTTACTTTTTGGCGGCGCTGATCATTGCCCGCAGCCAGCTGGCCCTGGCGGTGATCATGCATGAGAGTGCCCACGGCGTGCTTTTGCGCCGGCAGGCACTCAATGATTGCGTGGGGCAGTTGTTGGCGGCTGGCCCGCTGTTTCTTTCCATGGCGACCTACCGCGCCGGCCACCTGAAGCACCACCGGCAACCGATGCTGCATGACGACCCGGTGATGGCGGTGTTCGGCATGGGGGACTACCCGCTGCCTCGGGGCAAGCTGGCCAGGCGGTTGCTGGCGGACCTGTTCGGGGTGGGCTACTTCATCAGCGCCTACAGATTTGCCCGGGGCGACTACCGCGCCATCATGCCCAAGGTCGACAAGTCTGCGGGGCAGGTGTCCTGGGAGATCTGCTCAATGCTGCTGGGCAATGGCGTGCTGTTCGGTCTGCTGAGTGCGTTCGGGCATCCCTGGCTCTACCTGGGCTTGTGGTTGTTGCCAGCCATCACTTTGCTGCCCTTGATGGGCCGGGTCCGGGCGCTCATGGAACACGCCGGATTGCCCGCCCATGCTGACCAGAGCCAGAACGCCCGCAGCATCGTGCGTCCGAACGGGCAGACCTTCTTCTTCGGTCCCCATGGGATCCACTACCACATCGAGCATCACCTCTATGTGCGCGTGCCGTTCTACCATTTGCGCCATCTGCATGAGCAACTGGCAGCGCGGCAGTTGCTGCCTGCCGGGAATCTCTATGGCGGTTACATCGGGGTATTGCGGGATGTCAGCTACCCGGCGTTGAAGCCGCCGACGGCCTGACTGCTCATGGCATCTGCGCACCCATCCTCCGGATACTGATCGAGGCTATAGGAAGGGAGGTGTAGAAGGCGCTGGGCAATCAACCGGAACAAGGCCATCGGACCCGCCATTGCGGCGGGTCCGACAGTAGCGTCAGAGCTTGGGCAGTTGCCCGATACGCCCGACCATTTCGGTGACGATCTGCAAGTCCAGGAGGAACTGCTCCACGGTCTTGAACTCGTTGTCGGTGTGGCCGGTGTACTTGACTTCGGGCCGCGCCAGGCCGAATTGCACGCCGTTGGGCAGTTCATGCACCGAGGTGGCACCGGCGGAGGTGCCGAACTTGTGTTCCATGCCCAGGTTCTCGCTGGCCACCGCCAGCAAGGCCTTGACCCATTCGCCTTCGGGGTTGCGGTACATCGGCGCGGCGATGGAGGTGTCGAGCTTCACCGCCACCTGGGTCTTCTTGCTCCAGGCCGCCAGCTTGTCGGTGATTTCAGCCTTCAGCACGTCCGGGGTCTTGCCCTTGGGCACCCGCAGGTTGACCGCCAGCTTGAAGGCCTTGTCATCCACGCCGACGAAGGTCGGGGAGGTGGTCAGCGGGCCCATGAAAGCGTCGGCGAAACCGATGCCCAGCTTGTTCCCCAGGTAGTCCAGGCCCCAGTTGTCGGCGGCGTAGCGGGCACCGTCGGTGAACGCGTTGTGCTTGAGGGCGACCTTGCCGTCGAGGCTGTGGATGAAGTCCAGCATCCGCGCCACCGGGTTGACCCCGGACTCGGGTTCGGAGGAGTGGGCGGACACGCCGGTGACGGTCAACTGCACCTCCTTGCCCACCACCTTGGCGGCCACTTGGAAGTTGCCGCCGTTGGCCTTGGCATAGGCGGCACCGGCTTGCTGCAGGCTGGCCACCAGTTCGGCGGGTGTGTCGGTCTTGAGGGTGGCCACCGAGGTGGAAGGAATCTGGTTGGTGGCCAGGCCACCGGTCAGCCCGGTAATTTCCGCGCCCTTGCCCTCGGCGGCACGCCGGGCAAAGGTCGCCATCACCGTGCCGTAGCCTTTCTCGGCGATCACCACCGGGTAGCCGCCATCCAGCGCCAGGTTGTAGTTGGGCGTCGGATTGCGTTCGAAGTAGTAGGGGATGGCGTCGCCGCTGGTTTCCTCGGTGGTGTCCACCAGCAGTTTGAAGTTCCGGGCCAGGGGCAGCTGCTCTTCCTTGATGATCTTCATGGCGTAGAGCGTTACCACGATGCCGTTCTTGTCGTCCTCGGTGCCGCGGCCATACATGCGGTCGCCGATCAGGGTGACCTTGAACGGGTCGAGGCGGGTGCCGTCTTCCAGGACCCAGTTTTCCGGGGTTACCGGCACCACGTCGGCGTGGGCGTGGATGCCGACCACTTCGTCGCCGGTGCCTTCCAGGGAAATCTCGTAGACCCGGTTGTCGATGTTGCGAAAATTCAGGTTGAAGGCCTTGGCCAGGCCCTGGATCTTCTCGGCGATCTTGAGAAACTCGGGGTTCTTGTACTGCGGCACACCGTCGATGTTGAAGGTGGGAATGGCCACCAGTTCACGCAGGGTTTCGGTGGCGGCCTTGCCGTACTTCACCCGGGCGTAGAGGCCCAGCAGGCGATGGATCTCGTTCTGCTGTTCGGCGGACAGGCTCTTGTTGTCGAGAAAGGCGCCAATGGCCGGGCCCAGGTTGGCGTCCTTGCCCACTTCGCTCTTGGCCAGGCTGCCGAGGAACTGACGGAAGTCGCTGACCGAGGCATCACTGAAGGACTTGAGGATGGCCGCGCTCTGTTGCGGGGTGATATTGGCCTGGGCGGCGCTGGAGAACGCGGACAGGCTGGCGAGCATCAGGGTGGCCGCAGCCAGGTGCTTGAGAGAGAAATCCATTGTTGAGGGCATTCCTTTGCAGGCGGTGAGTAGGAACTGTCTGATGGTTCAGACAGAAACGTTCCCAAGCTAACACTACGAAGGAGGGCGGCGGGAGTCCCGGATGTGGGATCTGTCGCACAGAACTGCAAAAGCGGCGCACAAACGAAAGATGTTGCAGAGCGAGGAACAGGGGGCGCCTGGGTGGGCGCCCCCTGTGGGTGAGGCAGGATCAGATGGCAGCGTCCCAAGGACGGTCGCCATGCTCGTCCTTGATGCGGGTCGGCAGGCCCATCACGTCCAGCGCCTTGAGGAACGGCTTGGCCGCCAGCTCCTCGACGTTGACCATGCGCTGCACGTCCCACTCGCCACGGGCGACCAGCAGGGCGGCAGCCACTGGCGGTACGCCGGCGGTGTAGGAAATGCCCTGGCTGTCGGTCTCGGCGTAGGCTTCTTCGTGGTCAGCCACGTTGTAGATGAAGACTTCGCGAGGCTGGCCATCCTTGGTGCCCTTGACCAGGTCACCGATGCAGGTCTTGCCGGTGTAGCCCGGGGCCAGGGAGGCCGGGTCAGGCAGTACGGCCTTGACCACTTTCAACGGCACCACTTCCAGACCTTCGGCGGTCTTGACCGGTTGCTCGGAGAGCAGGCCGAGGTTGCGCAGCACGGTAAACACATTGATGTAGTGTTCGCCGAAGCTCATCCAGAAGCGCACGTTGGGCACGTCGAGGTTCTTCGACAGCGAGTGCACTTCGTCGTGACCGGTCAGGTACAGGTTCTGCGAGCCCACCACGGGCAGGTCATCGGTACGCTTGACTTCGAACATGGTGTTGCTGGTCCACTGGCTGTCCTGCCAGCTCCACACCTGTCCGGTGAATTCGCGGAAGTTGATTTCCGGGTCGAAATTGGTGGCGAAATATTTGCCATGGGAACCGGCATTGACGTCGAGGATGTCGATGGAATCAATGCGGTCGAAATGTTCTTGCTTGGCCAGGGCGGCATAGGCGTTGACCACGCCCGGATCGAAGCCCACGCCGAGAATGGCGGTGACCTTCTTCTCCTGGCATTCCTCGAGGTGCTTCCACTCGTAGTTGCCGTACCAGGGTGGGGTCTCGCAGATCTTGCCCGGCTCTTCGTGAATCGCGGTGTCCAGGTAGGCCACACCGGTATCGATGCAGGCACGCAGCACCGACATGTTGAGGAAGGCGGAACCGACGTTGATGACGATCTGCGATTGCGTCTCGCGGATCAGCGCCTTGGTCGCTTCGATGTCCAGCGCGTTGAGGGCGAAGGCGTTTATTTCAGCGGGCTGTTTGAGGCTGCCCTTGGCCTTGACGCTGTCGATGATGGCCTGGCATTTGGAGATGTTGCGCGACGCGATAGCAATACGACCGAGTTCGTCGTTGTGCTGCGCGCACTTGTGGGCCACCACCTTGGCGACACCTCCTGCACCAATGATAAGAACATTCTTCTTCAATTTATTTACGTCTCCTCGTTACTGTCCGCTCAGGAAAGGCTGGACAGGTAGTCTTCGAAACCAAACTCGCGAACCACTTCGATGCTGCCATCGAGCTGCTTCACGACAATGGACGGCATTTTCAGACCGTTGAACCAGTTTTTCTTGACCATGGTGTAACCCGCTGCGTCGATGAACGACAGTCGATCGCCGATGGCCAGCGGACGATCAAATTGGTATTCGCCGAAGATGTCCCCGGCCAGGCAGGATTTGCCGCACACCATGTAGGTATGTTCACCCGAGCTTGGTGACAGCTTGGCGTTCAGGCGATAGATCAGCAGATCGAGCATGTGCGCTTCGATGGAACTGTCCACCACCGCCAGGTGTTTGCCGTTGTACAGGGTGTCGAGCACGGTCACTTCCAGGGACGCGCTCTGGGTGATGGCGGCTTCGCCCGGCTCCAGGTAGACCTGCACGCCGTACTTCTGGGAGAAGGCCTTGAGGCGTGCGCAGAAGGCGTCCAGGGCGTAGTCCTCGCCGGTGAAGTGAATGCCGCCGCCGAGGCTGACCCACTCCACCTTGTGCAGCAGGTGGCCGAAGCGCTCTTCGATGGTGGTCAACATCTGGTCGAACAGGCCGAAGTCGCCGTTCTCGCAGTTGTTGTGGAACATGAAGCCCGAGATCTGCTCGATGACTTGCTCGATCTTGGCCGGGTCCCATTCGCCCAGGCGGCTGAAGGGCCGCGCCGGGTCGGCCAGCAGGTAGTCCGAGCTGCTCACCTGAGGGTTGACCCGCAGACCGCGGACCTTGCCACTGGAGGCTTCGGCAAAACGCTGCAGCTGGCTGATGGAGTTGAAGATGATCTTGTCGCAGTTGGCGAGCATGTCCTCGATCTCGTCATCGGCCCAGGCCACGCTGTAGGCATGGGTCTCGCCTGCGAACTTCTGCCGGCCGAGCTTGAGCTCGTACAGCGACGAGGAGGTGGTGCCATCCATGTACTGCTGCATCAGATCGAACACCGACCAGGTGGCGAAACACTTGAGGGCCAGCAGGGCCTTGGCGCCGGACTGCTCGCGCACGTAGGCGATCTTCTGCATGTTGCTCAAAAGCTTCTGCTTGTCGATGAGGTAGTACGGCGTCTTGATCATTTCAGGGTCTCCGGCAGGGCCAGCCAAAAAGGTACGCATTGTGCCTTCAGTGCCTGCAGATCGAAAGCTCGGAAATGCATTTTCGCCGGGTAATCATCTGAAAGGCCCTGCCGATCAGTCTGATCGCCATTGGCTTGCGCCCGGATGTCCCCCGACTACAGTCCGGCCCTCGGCAACCCGGGGCTGCAGGCCTTGGCGCTGCCTCGTTTTTTCTTATCCAGGGAGCACATTTTTAGTCATTTTCCTTCGCCGACGTCTGTCGCACCATCTGCTGCATCCGACTCACACCCGGGTTCTGAACAAGGCGCCCAGCGCTCGCGCTGGCGCCCCTCGTCTCGCAGAAGGACACAGACATGACCGTAGAACAAATACAAGTCGATACCCTGGTGGTCGGCGCAGGCCAGGCCGGCGTGGCCATGAGCGAACATCTGAGCAAGCTGGGGGTGCCCCATCTGGTGCTGGAGCGCAGCCGGGTCGCCGAGGCCTGGCGCACCGGGCGCTGGGACTCGCTGGTGGCCAATGGGCCGGCCTGGCATGACCGCTTTCCGGGGCTGGAATTCGATATCCCTGCCGATGCCTTCCCGGCCAAGGATCAGGTGGCGGACTACTTCGAGGCCTATGCCCGCCAGTTCAATGCGCCGATCCGCACCGGCGTGGACGTGCGCAAGGTGCAGCGCAATGTCGGACGCCCGGGCTTCACCGTCGAGACTTCCGAGGGGGTGATCCAGGCCAATCGCGTGGTGGCCGCCACCGGACCTTTCCAGCGCCCGGTGATTCCGCCGATCGCGCCCAAGAATGCACGGGTCGAGCAGATCCATTCCGCCGCGTACCGCAATCCGCAGCAACTGCCCGCGGGGGCGGTGCTGGTGGTGGGGGCGGGCTCTTCCGGCGTGCAGATCGCCGATGAGCTGCAGCGCGCGGGGCGCCAGGTCTACCTGTCGGTGGGTGCCCATGACCGTCCACCGCGCTCCTATCGCGGCCGGGATTTCTGCTGGTGGCTCGGAGTGCTGGGGGAATGGGACGCAGAGATTGCCAAGCCGGGCCGGGAGCACGTGACCATTGCCGTCAGTGGTGCCCGCGGAGGCCAGACCATCGACTTCCGCGCCCTGGCCCATCAAGGCATCACCCTGGTGGGTCTGACCCAGGCCTTCGACGGTGAGCGCGTGACCTTCCAGGCGGACCTGGTGGACAACCTGGCCCGTGGCGACGAGAACTACCTGGCGCTGCTGGACGCGGCCGATGCCTATATCGCCCGCAACGGCCTCGACCTGCCGCCGGAGCCCGAGGCTCGGCAGCGTGTCCCGGATCCGCAGTGCGTAAAGCAGCCGATCCTGGAACTGGATCTGCTGGCGGCGGGGGTTACCTCGATCATCTGGGCCACCGGCTATGCCGTGGACTTTTCCTGGCTGCAGGTGGATACCTTCAGCGAACAGGGCAAGCCCTTGCATCAGCGCGGTGTGTCCCGCGAACCAGGAATCTATTTCCTTGGCCTGCCCTGGCTGTCGCGCCGGGGCTCCTCCTTTATCTGGGGCGTCTGGCACGACGCCAAGCACGTCGCCGATCACATCGCCACCCAGCGTAAATACCTTGCCTACAGCCAAGCCCGGCAGACTTCGGCGCAGACCTGCGCGCAGCCGGAGACGCCGGTCCACAACCTCGACAGCGTGGGAGCCCACTGATGCCTACTCATACCCGTATTCGCATGTTCAATACCAAGGACACTTACCCCAACCAGTCCCTGGACAACGACCTGTGCCAGGCGGTGCGCGCCGGCAACACGGTGTACGTGCGCGGTCAGGTCGGCACCGATTTCGACGGTCGGCTGGTGGGCCTCGGCGACCCGCGGGCCCAGGCCGAGCAGGCGATGAAAAACGTCAAGCAACTGCTGGAAGAAGCCGGCAGCGACCTGTCCCATATCGTCAAGACCACCACCTACCTCACCGACCCGCGTTACCGCGAGCCGGTGTATCAGGAGGTGGGCAAGTGGCTCAAGGGCGTGTTCCCGATTTCCACCGGCCTGGTGGTCTCGGCCCTCGGCCAGCCGCAGTGGCTGATGGAGATCGACGTGATCGCGGTGATTCCCGAGTGACCCCTGTGCGGTGGTTTCCAGCGGCGCCGCGTCGAGCGTCCATGCGGGCCCAGTGGGCCAAGGAGTTCCCATGACTTTTTCCATCGTTGGCCGTTGCGCCGAAACCGGCCAGTTGGGCATCGCTATCAGTTCGTCGAGCATTGCCGTCGGCGCCCGCTGCCCCTGGCTGCGGGCCGGAGTGGGGGCGGTGGCGACCCAGAACGTGACCCTGCCGGCCCTGGGGCCGCAGATCCTCGACCTGCTCGAGCATCAGAAACTTGAGCCCGGCGCCGCCCTCGATCAGGCCCTGGGGCGCAACGGCTGGAGCCAGTACCGCCAGGTCACGGTGATCGACGGCCAGGGGCGCACGGCGCTGTTCAGTGGCCAGCAAGCCCTGGGCCTGCACAACGCGGTGGCGGGGGAGCAGTGCGTGGCTGCCGGCAACCTGCTGGCGCGGCCCGAGGTGATCGAGGCCATGGTCCAGGCCTTTGAAAACACCCCGGGCATGCTGGTGGAGCGCCTGCTGGCGGCCATGCAGGCGGCGATGGCGGCGGGGGGCGAGGCGGGGCCGGTGCATTCGGCGGCGCTGAGCGTGGTGGACGACCTGACCTGGCCCATCGTCGACCTGCGGGTGGACTGGGCCGATGCAGATCCCATTGGCCAGCTCGCGGGCCTGTGGCAGGCCTATCGCCCGCAGATGCAGGACTACCTGACCCGGGCCCTGGACCCCACGGCGGCCCCCAGTTATGGAGTACCGGGCAATGAGTGAGCATTCGAGCCGCGAGCTGTTGGCGCGGCTGGTGGGTTTTGCCACGGTCAGCCGCGACTCCAACCTGGAGCTGATCGGTTTTATCCGCGACTACCTGGCGGGCCATGGGGTGGACAGCGAACTGATCTACAACCCGCAGCGCACCAAGGCCAACCTGTTTGCCAGCATCGGCCCCAGCGATCGTAGCGGTGTGGTGTTGTCCGGGCACACCGACGTGGTGCCCGTGGATGGCCAGGCCTGGAGCGTCGAGCCGTTTGTCTTGAGCGAGCGGGAAGGGCGTCTGTATGGCCGTGGCACCGCCGACATGAAGGGCTTTATCGCCTCGGTGCTGGCGGCGGTGCCGGGCTTGGTCCGGCGAGAGCTGCGCATGCCGATCCACCTGGCCTTCTCCTATGACGAGGAGGTGGGCTGCCTGGGCGTACGGCCGATGCTCGAACGATTGCAGCAGCGGCCGCACAAGCCGTTGCTGTGTCTGATCGGCGAGCCCACCGAACTGCGCCCGGTGCTGGGCCACAAGGGCAAGCTGGCCATGCGTTGCCAGGTGCGTGGCGCGGCCTGTCATTCCGCCTATGCGCCGTACGGGGTCAATGCCATCGAGTATGCGGCGCGGCTGATCGGCAAGCTGGGGGAGATCGGCAGCCAACTGGCCCGTTCCGAACACCACGATCCGCGCTTCGATCCGCCGTTCTCCACGGTGCAGACCGGCACCATCCAGGGCGGCCGGGCACTGAACATAGTGCCGGCGGACTGCGAGTTCGATTTCGAGGTGCGCACCCTGCCGCAGTTCGATGCCCAGGCCGTGGTGGATGAACTGCAGCGTTATGCCCAAGACCAATTGCTGCCGCAGATGCAGGCGGTACAGGCCGACACCGGGATCGCCCTGCAACCCTTGAGCGCCTACCCGGGGCTGACCACCGCCGCCGACAGCGAGGCCGCCGAACTGCTGGCGCTGCTCAGCGGTTCGCGGGCGTTCGGCACTGTGGCGTTCGGCACCGAGGGTGGGCTGTTTCATCAGGCCGGCATCCCTACGGTGGTCTGCGGTCCGGGCAGCATGGACCAGGGCCACAAGCCGGACGAGTTCATCAGCCTTGAGCAGTTGCACGCCTGTGACGCCATGCTGCTGCGCCTGGGGGACTGGCTGGAACGTCCCGCCTGACCCTGTCCGGCGGTTGACGGGTGCTGTTTTACGCCCCCAGGCCACCTCCCGGATGGCCTGGGCGTTGGCGTTTGCGCGGCCGGTCCAGGGCCTTGGCTACAGAGCTTTTTCATGGTGCCGGAGCATATTTTTAGTATTTTTCCTCTCGCTCGCTGTGACGCACCATCCTCCCTACCTACATAACAACCAGGCCGTTACAACGGTCGACGAGGGAGTGCAGCGTGTTCGATCTCGGTTACTGGCAGCAGCGAGCTGCCCGGCAAACATTCATTGACCAGGCGCTGATCGGCGGCCAACGGTTGTCCGCCCAGTCCGGCGCCACGTTCGACGCCATCAACCCCGCCACCAATCAACTTTTGGCCCGGGTCAGCGCCTGTGGCGCAGCGGAGGTGGACCTGGCGGTGGCCGCCGCGCGCCGGGCCTTCGACCAGGGGCCCTGGGCGCGCATGGCCCCGGTGGAACGCAAGAAGGTGCTGCTGCGCCTGGCCGAGCTGATGCTTGCCCACCGCGAGGAACTGGCCCTGCTGGAATCCCTGAACATGGGCAAGCCGGTGATGGATGCCTGGAACATGGATGTGCCCGGCGCCGCCAACGTCTTCGCCTGGTACGCCGAAAGCGTCGACAAGCTCTACGATCAGGTGGCCCCCGGCGCCCGTAACAGCCACGCCAGTATCAGCCGTGAAGCCTTGGGGGTGATCGGCGCCGTGGTGCCCTGGAACTTCCCCCTGGACATGGCTGCCTGGAAGCTGGCACCGGCCCTGGCGGTGGGCAACTCAGTGGTGCTCAAGCCCGCCGAGCAGTCGCCGTTCTCGGCACTGCGCCTGGCCGAACTGGCCCTGGAGGCCGGGTTGCCGGAAGGGGTGCTCAACGTGGTGCCGGGCCTGGGTGCCGAGGCCGGCCGCGCCCTGGGCCTGCACCCGGACGTGGATTGCCTGGTGTTCACCGGCTCCACCGAAGTGGGCAAGTACTTCATGCAGTATTCGGCCCAATCCAACCTCAAGCAGGTCTGGCTGGAATGTGGCGGCAAAAGCCCGAATCTGGTGTTCGCCGACTGCCAGGACCTGGACCTGGCCGCCGAGAAGGCCGCCTTTGGCATCTTCTTCAACCAGGGCGAGGTGTGTTCGGCCAACTCGCGGCTGCTGGTGGAACGCAGCATTCATGACGAGTTCGTCGAGCGCTTGCAGGCCAAGGCTCGGGACTGGCGGCCGGGCAATCCCCTGGATCCGGCCAGCCGTGCCGGGGCCATGGTCGACGCCCGCCAGACCGCCAGTGTCATGGGCTTCATCAAGGGCGCCCGGGAGCAGGGTGCCGAGCTGGCGTGTGGCGGCCGGCAGTTGATCATCGATGGCAGCGACAACTACATCGAACCGACCATTTTCACTGGCGTGGATCGCCAGATGACCCTGTTCCGCGAGGAGCTGTTTGGCCCGGTGCTGGCGGTGACCCCCTTTGACCAGGAGGAGCAGGCTGTTGCGCTGGCCAACGACAGTGTCTATGGCCTGGCTGCGTCGCTGTGGAGCGATGACCTCAACCGTGCCCACCGGGTGGCCCGGCAACTGCGGGCCGGCACGGTGTCGGTGAACACCGTGGACGCCCTGGACGTCACCGTGCCCTTTGGCGGCGGCCGGCAATCGGGGTTTGGCCGCGACCTGTCGCTGCATGCCTTCGACAAGTACACCCAACTGAAAACCACCTGGTTCCAGTTGCGCTGAGCCATGCCTTGCGACCCGCTCGCCGGGTCCAGTGCCGCGCCGTCAGAGCGCGTCTTTGCCTGCCGCTCCGGCGGCAGGCCCACAACAATAAAAAACGGAGTGTGTGCCATGACTGCAAGTGTCTCCCTCGAGGCTGCAAGCCCCCTGCAACGCGGCGGTTTGCGCCGGGTCCTGGGCCTGGGTTCGCTGGTCTCGGTGGCCGTCGGCCTGGTGGTGTCTCAGGGGGTGATGGTGCTGATGCTGCAAGGGGCGGGGATGGCCGGACTAGGCTTCTTCATGCCTCTGCTGCTGGCGTATCTGATGGCCCTGACCTACGCGCTGTCCTTTTCCGAATTGGCGCTGATGGTGCCTCGGGCCGGCAGCTTGAGCAGCTACACCGAAGTGGCCATCGGGCACTTCCCGGCGATCCTCGCCACCTTCTCCGGCTACATGGTGGTGGCGATGTTCGCCCTGTCCGCCGAACTGCTGCTCCTGGACCTGATCATCGGCAAGGTCTACCCCGGCGCGCTGCCGCCGATGCTGGTGGCCTATGGCGTACTGGGCACCTTCACCTTGCTCAACCTGCTGGGCATCGATGTCTTCGCCAAGCTGCAGACGGTACTGGCGGTGGTGATGGTGGTGATTCTGCTGACCCTGGGCCTGGGCGCCATCGGCAGCGCGCAAGCGGATCTGCAACTGCCGCTGGATCAGGGCTGGAACCCCATGGAAGTGGGGGCGCTGGCGTTGGCGGCGATGGCCATCTGGGGCTTTGTCGGTGCCGAATTCGTCTGCCCGCTGGTGGAGGAAACCCGCAACCCGGAACGCAATATCCCGCGTTCGATGATCATTGGCCTGAGCATTATTTTCCTGGTGATCACTCTGTACTGCCTCGGCGCACTGCTGTGCATTCCCCGGGAGCAACTGGCGAGCCACCCGCTGCCGCATTTCCTCTTCGCCACCTCGGTGTTCGGTGAGGCCGGCAAGCTGTTCCTGGTGGGCGCGGTGATCACCGCGACCTGCAGCACGGTCAATTCGTCCCTGGCGGCGCTGCCGCGCATGCTTTACGGCATGGCGCAGAACGGCCAGGCCTTTCCCCAGTTCAAGCGCCTGAGTCCGCGCACCCGTACGCCCTGGGTGGCGGTGCTGTTCATTGCCGCCCTCACGGGCCTGCCGATCCTGCTGCTGGGCCAGGACCCGGATTCCATCAGCCTGCTGCTATTGGCCGCGGCCCTGGCCTGGCTGCTGGCCTACATCATTGTGCACATCGACGTGATCGCCCTGCGGCGTCGCTATCCCGAGGCGCCACGGCCGTTCCGCTCGCCGTTCTACCCCTGGCCCCAGGTGCTGGGCATCGTCGGCATGCTGTTTGCGATCTATCACGTTTCGCCGTCGCCGCAGATGACTGCGCGGATCTTCGGCAGCGCCGGGGTGGTGCTCGGGGTGATCTCGGTGATCGCCGTGGTCTGGATCAAATGGGTGATGCGCAAGCCACTGTTTGTTCCCGAGCCGCTGTTGCCCCTTGACCCGGGTCCCGCTGCAACCCCTTCCCTTGAATCCACTTGCCGTGCAGGAGAATGACCATGAGTGCTTCCAACCCTCAGCCAGACAACGCCCCGCAACGCAGTACCCAGGACTACCAGGCCCTGGACGCCGCCCACCATATCCATGCCTTTCTCGACCAGAAGGCGCTGAATGCCGAAGGCCCGCGGGTCATCGTCCGTGGCCAGGGCCTGCACCTGTGGGACAACGACGGCAAGCGCTACCTGGACGGCATGTCCGGCCTGTGGTGCACCAACCTGGGCTACGGCCGCAAGGACCTGGCGGCCGCCGCCACCGCCCAGCTGGAACAGCTGCCGTACTACAACATGTTCTTCCACACCACCCACCCGGCGGTGGTGGAGCTGTCGGAGTTGCTGTTCAGCCTGCTGCCGGGGCACTACAGCCACGCCATCTACACCAACTCCGGTTCCGAGGCCAACGAGGTGCTGATCCGCAGCGTGCGCCGTTACTGGCAGATCCTCGGCCAGCCGCAGAAGAAGGTGATGATCGGCCGCTGGAACGGCTACCACGGCTCGACCCTTGCAGCCACCGCCCTGGGCGGGATGAAGTTCATGCACGACATGGGCGGGTTGATCCCGGACGTGGCGCATATCGACGAGCCTTACTGGTTCGCCCATGAAGGCAACCTGACACCCGCCGAGTTCGGCCTGCGCTGCGCCCGCCAGTTGGAGGAGAAGATCCTCGAACTGGGGGCCGAGAACGTTGCCGGTTTCATCGCCGAACCGTTCCAGGGCGCGGGCGGCATGATCTTCCCGCCGGACAGTTACTGGCCCGAGATCCAGCGCATCTGCCGCCAGTACGACGTGCTGCTGTGTGCCGACGAGGTGATCGGTGGTTTCGGCCGTACCGGGGAGTGGTTCGCTCACCAGCACTTCGGTTTCGAGCCCGATACCCTGTCCATCGCCAAGGGCCTGACCTCGGGCTACATCCCCATGGGCGGCCTGGTGCTGAGCAAGCGCATCGCCCAGGTGCTGGTGGAGCAGGGCGGGGTGTTCGCCCACGGCCTGACCTATTCCGGGCACCCGGTGGCGGCCGCCGTGGCCATCGCCAACCTCAAGGCCCTGCGCGATGAGGGCGTGGTGACCCAGGTCAAGAGCGACACCGGTCCCTATCTGCAGCAATGCCTGCGTGAAGTGTTCGGCAACCATCCGTTGATCGGCGAGATCCAGGGCACCGGACTGGTGGCGGCCCTGCAGTTCGCCGAGGACAAGGCCACGCGCAAACGCTTTGCCAACGAGAACGACATCGCCTGGCGCTGTCGCACCCTGGGCTTTGAAGAGGGCGTGATCATTCGCTCGACCTTCGGGCGCATGATCATGGCTCCGGCTCTGGTGGCCAGCCGTGGCGACATTGATGAGCTGATCGACAAGACCCGCCGCGCCGTGGAACGCACGGCGCAGGAAATCGAGACCGGGCAGTTGCCAACGGCCTGAGGGCTGGCGCTGGATCGAGCGCTTGTCGGCGCTGTTAAAACACCACACCCCGCCAGAGTCGGACTCTGGCGGGGTGTGGTGTTGTTGCCATGGCTCAGGGGGAGCCATTTCCTGCTGTGGGGTTCAGATCCGGGCCACTAATCTGTGGCCAGGGTTCAGAACTTGCCGTTGAAACCTAGGCGGAAGGTGTCGTTGCGTTCGTCCGAGCCCAGGGCGGTCTTGTACGAGAGCCCCAGTTGCCAGGCGCGTCCGAGGTTGAAGTCGACGCCCATGTCCAGACTGGCGAAATCGCTGTCCAGGGCATCGGGCTTGAGCCGGTACAGCGTGCCTTCGTCGCCCTGGTCGGTGTAGCGCATCTTGTAGTCGCTGCTGCTACTGAAGTTGTGGCCCCAGGCCAGGCCGACCTTGGGCGTGACCACACCGATGCGGGTCATCAGGTCGTAGCCCGAGCGCACGCCGAGGTAGGAGGTGAAGTTCTGCTGGCGCTGCTCGTCGTAGGACAAAGCGTAAATGCCGCCGCCACTTTCACGGTAGGCGTCCATGCGCGTGGTGCTGGCATTCAGGCGGCTGTAAGGGGTCAGCGACAGCGGGCCCTGGCGGTACTCGTAGCTGGCGGTCAAGGAGGCGAACAACTGATCGGCATCCCGCGAGCCACGGGCATAGTCATCGGCACTGCCAGTGATGTAGCGGCGTGAGTCGAAGCTGATGCGGTTGTAGCCCAGCAGGCCGTCGACATACACCTGCGGGGCCAGGTTCAGGCTCAGGTAGGTGGCGATACCGATGGCGTCTGCATCACTGCGGGTGTGGTTTTTGCCGATGTCACTGCGGTCGTTGCCGTAGCCGAAACCGACACCGGCAATGGCGGTCGGCGACAGGCGATAGTCGACCCCGGCGCTCAGGCCCAGGGTGGTGAAGCTGTTGTCCCGCGCGCCCCGTGCATGGGTCGAGCCGACGTTGACGAAGCCGTCGCTCCAGAACGCCAGGGCATCCTGTTGGCAATTGTCTTTGAGGGCGGCAGCGGCTTCGCGTTTTTCCTGCTCGGTCTGGTTGGCCGAGGCCCCCAGTTGGTCCTGGACGGTCTTGGCGATCTCGCCCAGCGGCACTTCGCGACCTTCCTTGCGCAGGCTGGCGTTGAACGAATTGCGGTCGCAACTGATCTGGTGCAGTTGCTCCAGACGCCGGTTGAAGTTGTCCATCTGGGTGCTGGCAAAGCGTTCCGCGGCCCGGGTCTGGGCGTTGAGCAGGCCGATGACTTCGGCGTCCTTGGTCGGGTCCGGGCGCTCCTGGATCATGAAGCTGACGGTGCTCGCGGCGCTGGAACCGCTGCCGTTCTGCAGGCTGAAGCTGACGATGGCGGTGCCGGCGAAGGCGGCCGAGGGCACGAAACGCATCGAGAATGGGCCCATCATCATCGCCCTGCCGGCCGATGCAGGTGTGACCGAACCCAGGGTGGCCTGGGTGAACGGGCCGCCGGTGGCGCCTTGAGTCAGGTCGACGGTGGCCGATTGGCCTGCGGCGAGGATCTGGCTGGAGGCGGGTACGGTGATCGCCACGCTCGCGATCACGATCGAGTAGGCCTGTGAGCCCGTCGCCCCATTGGCGTCGGTGGCGGTGATGCTCAGGTTGCTGGTGCCGCTGGTGCTCGGCGTACCGCTGATCAGACCGCTGGCGGTGTTCAGGCTGAGGCCGGCGGGCAGGCTGCCGCTGGTGATGCTGTAGCTGTAGGGCGCGGTACCGCCGGAGACACTGAGGGTCGCGCTGTAGGGGCTGCCCGCCGTGCCGGCGCCCAGGGACGCTGGTGTCACCGTCAGGACCGGCGCGCTGACGGTGATGCTCACCGTGGCCGGGCTGGAGGTGCCGCTGGCGTTGGTGGCGGTGTAGGTGAAGCTGTCGGCGCCGGAGAAGCCGGCGGTCGGGGTGTAGCTGATGCTGGTGCCACTGGCAGTGGCGGTGCCATGGCTGGCTGCACTGGCCACGGCGACGCTGGTGGCCGCGCCACCGGTGATGTTCAGGGTGATGGGGTTGGCGCTGCTGTTGGCCGCTAGCGAAGCGCTGACAGCGTTGGCCACAGGCGCCTGGATGGCGACGGTGATCGAGTAGGCCTGGGAACCGCTGGCGCTGTTGGCGTCGGTGGCGGTGACGGTCAGGTTGAAGGTGCCGCTGGCGCTCGGCGTGCCGCTGAGCGCGCCGCTGCTGGTGTTCAAGCTCAGGCCGGCCGGCAGGCTGCCGGTGGTGATCGTGTAGCTATAGGGCGCAGTACCGCCGGAAGCGCTGATGCTGGCGCTGTAGGCCGTACCGACGATGCCGTTGCTCAGGGAGCCGGGGCTCAGGCTGATGCTTGGTGCACTGACGGTAATAGTCACCGTGGCTGGGCTGGAGGTGCCGTTGGCGTTGGTGGCGGTGTAGGTGAAGCTGTCGGCGCCGGAGAAGCCGGCGGTCGGGGTGTAGCTGATGCTGGTGCCACTTGCGGTAGCGGTGCCATGGCTGGCGGCGCTGGCCACGGCGACGCTGGTGGCGGCGCCACCGGTGATGTTCAGGGTGATGGGGTTGGCGCTGCTGTTGGCGGCGACCGTGGCGCTGACGGCGCCGGCGACCGGCGCCAGGCCATTGATCACGATGCTGTAGGCGCGAGAGCCGGTGGCGCTGTTGGCGTCGGTGGCGGTGACGGTCAGGTTGAAGGTGCCACTGGCGCTCGGTGTGCCACTGATCACGCCGGTGCCGGTGTTCAGGCTGAGGCCGGCAGGCAGGCTGCCGGCGCTGATGGCGAAGCTGTAGGGCGCGGTACCGCCGGAGGCGGTTAGGGTCTGGCTATAGGCCGTGCCCTGAGTGCCATTGGGCAGAGTGGTCGGCGTTATCGCCAGCGTCGGCGCGCTGACGGTAATGGTCACCGTGGCTGGGCTGGAGGTGCCGCCGGCGTTGGTGGCGGTGTAGGTAAAACTGTCGGCGCCGGAGAAGCCGGCGGTCGGGGTGTAGGTGATGCTGGTGCCGCTGGCGGTGGCGGTGCCGTGGCTGGCCGCGCTGGCCACGGCGACGCTGGTGGCCGCGCCACCGGTGATGTTGAGGGTGATCGGGTTGGCGCTGCTGTTGGCGGCGACGATGACGCTGACGGCGTTGGCCACGGGTGGCGCCAGACCGTTGATCAGCAAGCTGTAGGCGCGGGAACCAGTAGCGCTGTTGGCGTCGGTGGCGGTGACGGTCAGGTTGAAGGTGCCACTGACGCTCGGTGTGCCACTGATCACGCCGGTGCCGGTGTTCAGGCTGAGGCCGGCAGGCAGGCTGCCGGCGCTGATGGCGAAGCTGTAGGGCGCGGTACCGCCGGAGGCGGTTAGGGTCTGGCTATAGGCCGTGCCCTGAGTGCCATTGGGCAGAGTGGTCGGCGTTATCGCCAGCGTCGGCGCGCTGACGGTAATGGTCACCGTGGCTGGGCTGGAGGTGCCGCTGGCGTTGGTGGCGGTGTAGGTAAAACTGTCGGCGCCGGAGAAGCCGGCGGTCGGGGTGTAGGTGATGCTGGTGCCGCTGGCGGTGGCGGTGCCGTGGCTGGCCGCGCTGGCCACGGCGACGCTGGTGGCCGCGCCGCCGCTCAGGCTCAGGGTGATCGGGTTGGCGCTGCTGTTGGCCGCCACCGTGGCGCTGACCGGGCCGACCGTGGGCGCTGCCGCTGTATAGGTATAACCATTGGTCAGGGTCGCGCTACCGCCCGGCGTGGTGACCGCCACATTCACCGTGCCTGCGGCGTGGGCCGGGGTGGTGGCGGTGATGGTGGTGGCGTTGTTGACGGTGAAACTGCTGGCTGCTGTTCCGCCAAAGGTCACCGCTGTGGCACCGGTAAAGTTGGTGCCGGTGAGGGTGACGGAGGTGGCGCCTGCGGTGCTGCCGCTGCTTGGGTTGACTGAAGTCAGGGTCGGAGTCGCGGAGCTGGTGACCAGCAGGTTGTAGGTGGCGACCCCGCCATCGTTGTGGCCGTCATTGAGGGTGATGCTGAAGGTGTAGTTGCCGGCGGTGGTCGGGGTGCCGTGCAACAACGTGGTGGCGCTGCCGGGTGACGCGTTGAGGATCAGGCCCGGCGGCAGGCAGGGGGTCACACCATCGTAGTCCGGGTCGTTGGCATCGCACTCCACCCAACGGTCCAGGGGCATGGTGCCGCCGACGGACGTGATGTTGATGCTCATGCTCTGGCCCACCGCAATGGTGGGCAAGGTGCTGCCGGAGGCCGGGCTGGTGATCACGGGGGCGGCCGCCATGGCCTGGCTGGCCAGGGTCAGCATGACCAGCAGCAGAAACAGTGAAATCAGCGGGCGTGTCAGCCAGGTACCTGGCGCGATCAGCGGTGTTCTCATGAGGGCTTCCTGCCTTGCGACCGGTTCAGGGTCGTGTCCAGCGTCAGTGTTGATAAAGGTCCAGCGGTTACAGCACGGCTACAGCCGGCCCCTTGGGGGCAGGTATTACTTGATGCTCAGGGACTGTCGATCTCTTCTCGTGCGGCAATCCGCGCGGGACGCTGCATCTGGGTGTACAGGCCGGTATCGGCGCCGGCGCGGAAGCCCAGTCGCTCATACAATCCGCGGGCCCGGCTGCCGTGCTCGACACTCAGGCTGCAGGTCTGATGCTGGGCGTCGGCCTTGGCCAGTACTGTGCGCAGCAACTCGGTGCCGATGCCCCGGCCATGCCAGTCCGGCAGCAGGGCGATATCGACAATTCGCACATCGTCGGCTGCGTACTGCACGCACAGGCGCCCGATCGGGCTACCGGCCTGCTCGACGATCAGAAAGTCCGCAGCAGGGAAGTGCTTTTCATAGTGCTGGCGTTGCAGTTCGGCCTGGGTGTGCAGGAAAGCCCGGCGCTGGGCGTGGTTCCAGCCAGGCACTGCACTGACTTCGGCCCAACGGCGCGAGGCGTACAGCGCCTGGAGAAATCCCAGGTCGTGGCCGTTCTGCTTGCGCAGTACGGCCACGCTGCCTGCCGGCAACTGGAGAGGGGTGATGTGAGTCATGAGGCTCTGATCGGGTACTCGCCATCCAGGCAGATGCAGTAGGACAGCGTCTGGAAGGGTTGCATGGTGTTGCGCAAGGCCGTCGACGTTGCGCCGCTGCCGGCGTTGCCCACCGTGATGGCCGCCAGTCTCGGGCCTGTCGCGGTCGGTGCAGTGTTGTTGTACAGGCGTATGTTGCGGGGCTGCGCCAGATAGGCGGTGCTGTTGGGGATATCGAGGGCGGCCGCTGATTCGTTGCCGTCCTTGGCCACCACCTGATGGGTGTGCGGGGCGAAATTGCTGGCCACCATGGTTATCCGGTCGGCGCCGAGGGCCTTGCCAACTGGGATATCGCTCAGCCCGGCACCCATGGCCACGCGCCCGTTGAGATCGGGCAACTTGAAGTTCTGGCCGGGGGTGCCGCCATACAAGTTGCCAATCACCGAATAGAGGGCTGGATTTTGCTGGACCGTGATGGTCGAGCCATCGCAATACGCCCAGTTTTGCGGGACGAAGTTGTAGGGAAACAGTCTGATTTCACCGGTAAACGCATCCATGATCGGTCATTCCAGATTGAGTGAGGGGGTCACTGCTGTCGGGTCGGATAGAGGCCGAGCAGGCAAATGATGTAGTTGATCGCCAATGAACCCATCAGGTTGCTATGGGGGGTCGTGGCGCCACCGGCCGGGGTCAGTGCCGAGTCGAGAAACTGTGGGTTCAGCGGGACGCTGGCGGAGGTTCCGGTGCCTGCGCTGTACAGCCCGGTGATGATCCCCACGCCCGGGAATGTGGCAAAGGTCATGTTGTTGGGCGTGGCGGCGGGGGACGGGCTCGCCGACGTGGCATCCTGGCTGCTCACCATGAAGCCATGGGTATGGGGCGCGGTGTTTTCCGGCCTCATGGTCACGGCTGCCACGCCAAAGGTTTGGGTCAGCGTTCTTGGGGTCAGACCCGTTCCGGTGCCCTGGCCCACGGGCAGGCGACCCCGGTAGTCCGGCAGGCCGAAGTTGGTGCTGCCATTGCCGCCGTACAGGGTGCCCAGTAATGAATACAGGACCTGGAAGTTGCTGATCGGCAGCAACGTACCGTCACAAAACGCCCAATTTTCCGGCGCATAGTTACCGGCAAACATGCGGATCTCTCCGACGAAGGCTTCAGACATGTCAGTTTCCTTGCTTGAGGGTCTGTAGACAGCCGTTACTGGCGCGGCGGGTAGATGCCCGTCGTAGCGATGCAGAAACAGCCGACGATGGAGGGCTGCATGTTCGGCATGGCCGCGCCTTGGGTTTGGGTGATAGTGGCGGGATTGAGGCTGATCAGGGCGCCGGTGGCCACGGCGTAGGTCGGTTTTGCCGCGGCCCCCTTGGAGTTCGAGCTGACGGCGGGAATGTTGCCTGCCGGGTCATCGTTGCCCGGGTCGGTCGAGACATGCGTGGCATGGTTGTGCAGGGCCACCGAGTTTTGCGGCATCGTAACGGTCTCGCTACCGCCGATGCTGCCCAGCGCGTGCACATCCATGATCGGATCGACGGTGGAGGCTTTGTAGTTCTGCCCCAGGGCGACCCGGCCACGCAGGTCCGGCAGGCCGAATGTGGTGGTGCCGTTACCGCCATAGGTTTTGCCCAGGAGGGAAGCCAGCGCCACATTGGAGTTGATTTGCAGAACCTGGCCCTCGCAAGGCAGCCAACCCTGAGGTGCCCAACCCCAAGGGAACAAGCGAATTTCTCCGATAAAGGGATCCACGTTCTTTTCTCCTTGAACAAAATATTGGCGTCGGTAATCCATCTTTCGCTAAAGCTAGCGAGTGCGCGAATGCACAATAAACAGAATTGAATTTAGTTCGCAAATTTTATTTTTTAGTTGTTCGGTGGCGCTTGATTAAGCGTTCGTTGTAACGCCAAAGGTTGACGTTGCTGCTCAATTTTTGTATTGGCCGTAAGAGCGCTTGATGCGCTTTGTCTGTTACCGGGGAAATCGATTTTTATAGGGGGTAAGCCCCGGTCTGCATGCGCTACAGGCTGGGCTTCACTTTTAGAATGCGCTGGGCTTGGGCTTCTAAGTTGAGTGTTAGGAAACTAAGCAGGCTAACGATTCTGTACGAAAGTACTGGATGCTTAGTCTAAGGTCTTATGCGTTTCAAACGGTTGTTGAATGCCGTTTGCGCCTGTTTTAGTTGCGTCTGCTAGAGGCGGGATTTCAGAGTAAAAGCGTCGGGTATTGTTCGAGAAAGAACAGCGCTAACTCGATAGCAGAATCTAAGTATTGGTTTTAATTGAGTTTATTGATTGTTTCCTGGCGCCAGTAGAATGCCGCCCCGGGCGGGGCGGCACCTTGTCACTGACTTACAGCCCGGCGCTTTCTGCCGCCACGCTCTTGGGCTTGCCGTAGTGCCACTCATAGACCACGAACTTGAAGTCCTTGAGGTCGCCTTTCTCGTCGAAGCTCAGGTCGCCGGTGGGGGTCTTGAAGGTGCCGGCGTGGATCGCCTCGGCGACTTTCTCCGGGTCTTCGCTCTTGGCCGCGGCGATGGCCCCGGCAATCACTTCCACTGCCGAGTAGGACGGCAGCACGAACGGGCCGCTGGGGTTTTCCTTCTTGGCTTCGAAGGCTTCCACCAGGGCCTTGTTGGCCGGGTCCTGGTCGAAGGACTTGGGCAGCGTCACCAGCATGCCTTCGGAGGCATCCTTGGCGATCTGCGAGATCGAGTCGTTGCCTACGCCTTCAGGCCCCATGAAGCGTGCGGTCAGGCCCTTTTCCTTGGCCTGGCGCAGCAGCAGGCCCATTTCCGGGTGGTAGCCGCCGAAGTACACGAAGTCGACATTGGCCTGCTTGAGCTTGGCCAGGATCGACGAATAGTCGCGCTCGCCGACGTTGATGCCTTCGAACATCGCGACCTTGATGCCTTCCTTGCCGAGGATGTCCTTGACCGAGCTGGCGATACCTTCACCGTACTGCTGCTTGTCGTGCAGCACCGCCACATTGGTCGGTTTCAGCTGGGCGATGTAGCGTGCCGCCGCCGGGCCCTGGGCGTTGTCCAGGCCGATGGTGCGGAACACCATCTTGTAGCCCCGGGCGGTCAGCTCCGGGCTGGTGGCGGCCGGGGTGATCATCACGATGCCTTCATCTTCGTAGATGTCGGACGCTGGCTGAGTGGAGCTGGAGCACAGGTGCCCGACCACGAACTTGACGCCGTCATTCACCACTTTGTTGGCCACGGCCACCGCTTGCTTGGGGTCGCAGGCATCGTCGTATTCCACGGCCACCAGTTGCTTGCCGTCGACGCCACCCTTGGCGTTGATCTGCTCGATGGCCATGCGCGCGCCGCTGAACTGCATGTCTCCGTATTGCGCCACCGGGCCGGTCTTGGCCCCGGCGATGCCGATCCTGATGCTGTCGGCTGCCAGGGAATGGCAGGCGAGGCCGGCAAGAATCATGGCGCTGAGCAGTTGGGTGGCTTTGTTATTGATACGACTCATATGTTGTTCCACTCCTGTGGGTAACGGTTCAAGGGGTGTTGCGGGTGTTGCGTGAATGCATGATGCGTCGCAGACAGCGGCGCATCGGCAACTCGGGGTTGTAGACCGGCCAGCCCGGGACGGTTTTGACCCCGCTCAAGGAAGGGCCTTGCCGATCCTGGCCACCGCCTCGAAGGCCGGCAGCGGCGCCGCGGGTTCGACACAGGCATCCAGGGCCTGGGCGATATCGGCCAGCAGGTCGGCGATGTCTTCCAGACCCACCGACAGGCGCACCAGGCCTTCGGCAATGCCATGTTCGGCCCGTTCTTCCGGGGTGTAGGTGGAATGGGTCATGCTCGCCGGATGCTGGGCCAGGGACTCGGCGTCCCCCAGGCTCACGGCGCGGCTGAACAGTTGCAGGGCGTTCATGAAGCGGCTGCCGCTGGCCAGACCGCCCTTGAGTTCGAAGGCGATCATGCCGCCGGGCAATTTCATCTGCTGTTGCGCCAGGCTGTATTGCGCGAAGGACGGCAGGCCGGGGTAGGCGACCCACTGCACCAGCGGATGTTCCTCCAGGTACTCGGCGAGGGTCTGGGCGTTGCTGCAGTGGCGGTCCATGCGCAGGGCCAGGGTCTTGAGGCCGCGCATCAGGAGAAAGGCGTCCTGGGGCGAGAGCACCGCGCCGGTGAGGTCCTTCAGGCCCTGCAGGCGAATCCGCTCTGCCAGACCTTGGCGGGTGACCACGATACCGGCGGTGATGTCGCCGTGGCCGTTGAGGTATTTGGTGGCTGAGTGCACGACCAGATCTGCCCCCAGCTCCAGCGGACGCTGCAGATAGGGGGTGCAAAAGGTGTTGTCCACGGCAAAGGTGATGCGCGGGTGCTGGCGGGCGATTTCGGCCACGGCGGCAATGTCCACCAGTTGCATGTTGGGGTTGGCCGGGGACTCGCAATAGATCATGCGTGTGGCAGGGCTGATGGCGGCCCGCAGGTTGCCCAGGTCGCTCATGTCCACATGGCGCACCTTGACCCCGAACTCGGCCAGACCGTGGTGCAAGAGGGCGAAGGTACAGCCATACAAGGTCCGGCAGACGATGATTTCGTCGGTGGGGCGCAACAGGGTCCACAGGGTGGCGGCAATGGCGCCCATGCCGGAACCGAAGGCCACTGCGGCTTCGCCATTTTCCAGGGCCGCCATGCGCGCTTCGAGCAACGCCAGGGTCGGGTTGCCGATGCGGGTGTAGAAGTAGCCGGGTTCTTCGCCGGCAAAGCAGCCGGCGCCATATTCGGCGGTGGCGAAGGTAAAGGTGGAGGTCAGGTAGATCGGTGGAATCAGCGCGCCCTGGTGCTCCTGAGGGTTATAGCCGTGGTGGATGGCTCGGGTGGAAAAACCAAGGTCGCCGCTTTTGGTGTGCATGGTGAACACTCCCGGATTTGCTCTAGGCTCTATACGAAAACTGCCTGCGCTTCGACCATGCTGTGCACTTCGCGCCTTCGGCGCTACGTAGAAACAGGCTCGTGCGCGAGTCCGATCGGAATGCTCATGTAGGCCCTACAGTCGACCGCGACTCCGGCCCTTCCTCGCCTGTTTTTGCCTTGCCTGATCTTTGCTCGGTGAGTTTTGGTACAGGCCTTAATGCTATGCTCAAATTCGGCGCAATAAATTCTAATCTGCCCCCTTAAAAGTCGGGTGATTGGAATAAATCATCATAAAAACAAGATAAAGAGGCAAAACATGCCCCAAGGTCTGGATCGCACGGACAAAGCCCTGCTGATCGCCCTGCAAGACAATGCCCGGCTCACCAACGCCGAACTGGCCGACAACGTTGCCCTGACCACGTCGCCGTGCTGGCGACGGGTGAAAATCCTCGAAGAGAGCGGGGTGATCACCGGCTACCAGGCGATCCTCTCGCCCAAGGCTCTGGGTTATGGGGTCACTGCCTTTGTCAGCGTGATGATGGAGTCACACTCCCAGGAGACCGCCCGGGCTTTCGAGCAGCGGCTGCTGGAGATCCCGGAAATCATTGCCTGCCACAACGTCTCCGGACGCTATGACTTTCTTCTCGAAGTGCTGGCCAGGGACCTGGAGTCCTTCGGTGAATTTGCCCGGGAGGTGTTGCAGGCCCTGCCGGCGGTGAAGGAGATCTATTCGAGCTTTTCCTTCAAATCGGTGAAGCCGTTGCGGCAGATTCCGGTACAAGAGTAAGAGCGGCGGCCGTTTGGCGGCGATCGGCGCCGTTGTTGTTCAGCGCGATCGCCCAGAGGCCGCGGCGATGGCGTCCCGCTGCTTCACAAGCCATCGAGCTGCCTGAAACAGGCCCGCAGCGAAAGAGCGCAGTGCAGGTCAAGGCTCAAACCGCGCCATGGGCCGCGAGGTTGCAATACTGCCCTTTGAAATACAGCAATGGCCGCGTAGCAGCCGCTTGTTGCAGGTTTAACGCTTTCACTTCACCAACCACGATCAGGTGATCACCTGCGGCGTGTTCGGCATGAATTTCACAATCCAGCCAGTGCAGGCTGCCGGTGATGATCGGATTACCCAACGGCGATTCCTGCCATTGAACGCCATGCCATTTGTCTGTGCCTTTGCGAGCGAACTGGTTGGAAATCTTGACCTGTTCACCTGACAGGATATTGACCACGAATCGACCCGCCTGGCGAATCTTGGGATAGCTGGCCGAGCTGGACATGACGCTGAATGACACCAGCGGCGGGCTCATCGACACGCTATAAAACGACTGACAGGTAAAGCCAATCGGCTCGCC
The DNA here is from genome assembly GCF_058744285.1 of Pseudomonas sp. E1BtOHC1. NCBI lineage: Bacteria > Pseudomonadati > Pseudomonadota > Gammaproteobacteria > Pseudomonadales > Pseudomonadaceae > Pseudomonas > Pseudomonas sp. E1BtOHC1. The sequence goes on along the minus strand of NZ_CP196023.1, from coordinate 4,875,720 downwards.
ATCAACCTGTGAGGTAATCACCGTGATACCGGATGCGTAGTGCCCGAGCGCTTCGCGAAAGTTCAATGGCTCGATAGCAGTACTGGGAAGTGACATAGTGGGTCCTAAATATTGGGTGCTGCTCGAAAATGTTGAGGAGGGCCTGAAACAGTCCCGTAACTTTTCAATCCGCCGCTTCAATCCCCCCGCACAGCACTTCCGGCTTTAGTTCAGCACGGGTTCGAGAGTTCTCTTCGGATAATTTCTGCACCGGCGCTCAAAGCCTTTAGCTTGCCTCTTGCCACTCCACGAGATAAGGGTGCCATGCCACAGTTAGTGCAAGGATAGAGTTTGTCGGCATCCACGAACTGCAGTGCTTTGCGTAGGGTATTGGCCACTTCCTCTGGTGTTTCAATGGTGTTGGATGCCACATCAATGGCCCCGACCATCACTTTCTTGCCTCTGATGAGTTCAATGAGATCCATTGGGACATGAGAGTTGTGACATTCCAGTGAGACTATATCGATACTGGACTTTTGCAGCTTGGGGAAAGCCTCTTCATATTGTCGCCACTCTGATCCCAGGGTCTTCTTCCAGTCTGTATTGGCCTTGATGCCATAGCCATAGCAAATATGGACCGCCGTTTCACACTTAAGACCTTCAATTGCCCTTTCCAGGGTGGCCACTCCCCAATCATTCACCTCATCAAAGAAAACGTTAAAGGCGGGCTCATCAAACTGGATGATATCCACACCGGCAGCCTCTAACTCCAGGGCTTCCTGATTGAGGATCTTGGCGAATTCCCACGCCAGTTTTTCGCGGCTTTTATAGTGGCTGTCATACAGCGTGTCGATCATTGTCATCGGGCCTGGCAGCGCCCATTTTATGGGTTGCTTGGTTTGCTGACGTAAAAACTTGGCATCTTCAACAAACACCGGCTTTTGCCGAGTAACAGCACCCACCACCGTTGGCACGCTCGCATCATAGCGATCACGAATTCTAACGGTTTCACGTTTCGCGAAATCAACGCCGCTGAGGTGCTCAATAAAAGTAGTGACAAAGTGTTGGCGCGTTTGTTCGCCATCACTGACGATATCAATACCGGCCTGTTGTTGTTCCTGCAGTGACAAACGTAACGCATCGTGTTTGCCCTCAACTAATTCCTCGTCTTGCAACTTCCAGGGCGACCACAGTGTTTCAGGTTGTGCCAGCCAGGAGGGTTTAGGCAAGCTGCCGGCAGTTGAAGTGGGTAACAGTTTTTTCATCATGAATGGCCTTGTGTTTTTAATCAGTCAAAGAGCGTAATTGGCGGACCACTGCTCAAGAATGGCCTGGTACGGCTTGATGAAGTTGTTTTCAACAAACTGCCCCTGCTCAACAGCCAGGCGGCTACGTTCTTCTCGGTCATAGACAATTCGAGTTAATGAATAGTCCTGATGTTGCAGACTTGGCTGGTAGGATTTACCTGCAGCAGAGTTGGCGTTGTAAATTTCAGGGCGGTAAATTTTCTGGAAAGTGTCCATCGTGCTGATGGTGCTGATAAGCTCAAGATTAGTGTAGTCACTGAGCAAGTCGCCGACGAAATAGAAAGCCAAAGGCGCAACGCTATTTGAAGGCATGAAGTAGCGAACTTTCAAGCCCATTTTCTTGAAGTAATCATCAGTTAAGGAGTATTCATCCTGCTGGTACTCGATGCCCAATACAGGATGCTGGTTTTCAGTCCGATGATAGGTCTTGCTGCTCGAAACACTGAGGCAAATGACCGGTGGCTTATTAAAGTTTTCCTTGTAAGCGCTTGAGTTGATGAAGTGCTGGAATAGCTTTCCATGCAGCTCTCCGAAATTGTCAGGAGCGCTGAATGTTGGTTGATCCTTGTTGTGCCCCAATAACAGCACGCTAAAGTCATAATCTCGTACGTAAGAGGAGAAGTTGTTTCCGACAATGCCTTCGAGGCGTTCATTGGTCTTTCGATCAAAAATATTCGTTTTCAATATTTCAATCAGAGGGATGGCATTGTCACTGCTTTCAGTATCGATACCCATTTCAACGGAAATGATTTCAAGTTCGACGGTATAACGATCGCCTTTGGGGTTGTCCCAATGCGCCAATGCATTGAAACGGTTGTCAATCATTCTCAAGGTGTTGCGCAAGTTCTCTTGGCGGCTCTTTCCACGGGCCAAGTTGGCGAAATTGGTAGTGATGCGTGTGTTTTCGGAAGGGTGATAGTGCTCGTCGAAGCAAATGCTTTTAATGGTAAATGTAAATTCTTTGCTCATGGTAATCTGGCATCCTGGTTTCCGAGATAGAACCTGAATTCATTTGTGGGTTCTTAGTGCTTCCCAATTTTATTTCTGGTTTCTTTTGCTCAGTAGTCTTTATGTTATCTATAATTTAGGCGCATTTTATGCTGAGCTATTAATTGAGTGAAAATGAATTGATTTCACTGAGCCTTTAGTCACATTCATGATGTGATGTTCATTCAGTTGTAGAAGTCTATTTCCCACAGGATTTACTGATCGGCGAAACAAGCAACTGAAGGTGTGCGAGTTGGCGAGTGCGTGGGGAGTTGGCCATCGCATGACAGAACATCTTCAAGGCTTGAAGAGCCGCAGCGCTCGGGCCCTGGCGCAATCCGACCCGTGGCAGTTTTGGCAAAACTCGATGGGCTTCAGATCACAGCCAGAGGGGGCCTGGGCACGCAGCGACCGGGGACCTGTCCCATCAATGCAATTGCTGTTCGTCCAGGTAGCGGTTCAGGCATTCGATAAAGGCCTGGTGCTTGCGGGTCTGGCGCCGGTGAGCCGGGTAGATCACATGGATTCGCGGGCCGAATTGCTCCGGGTCGAGCTGCGCCTCGGGCAGCAGTTGCACCAGCTCGCCGCGACGCAGGTAGGGCGCCGCGCTCCACTGCGGGCACAGTTGCAGGCCCAGCCCGGCCAATAGCCCGCCGAACAGAAAGTCGTAATTGTCACTGGCCAGTCGCGGCACCGGCTGGGGCACACGCTGCTGCTCGCCATTCAAGGTGAAGCGCCAGAAATGCGGGTTCAGCGCCGGATGACGGAAGATCAGCCAGTCATGCGCGGCAAAATGCGCCGGGGTCACCGGCAGGGTCTGGCGTTCCAGGTAGCGCGGGCTGGCGCAGAGCAGGATGCGGTTGGCCGTCAGCGGGCGGGCGATCAGGTCCGGCAGCTCCACCGGGCCGTCGCGCACCGCCAGGTCATAGCCGCCACTGTGCAGGTCGACGAACTCGTCAGTGAGTTCCACTTCCAGCCGCATCTGCGGGTATTGCTCAAGAAAGTCATAGCAGGCGCCATTGAGAAAGGCCGGGGCAAAGGAGGGCGGCGCCACCAGGCGCAGGGTGCCGCACATTTCCTGCTGCAGGCGCTCGATGTCTTCCTGGGCCTGCTGCAGTTGGCGCAGCACCTGCCGGGCGCTGGCCAGGTAGATATGCCCGGCTTCGGTGAGGGCGATGCGTCGGGTCGAACGCTCGAACAGCCGGGTGCCCAGCTGGCTTTCCAGGTGGCTGACCGCCTTGGTCAGGGCCGAGGTGGTCTTGCCCAGGCACGCGGCGGCGCGAGTGAAGCTGCCCTGGTCCGCGGTGGTCACGAACATGGTGATGGCGCCCAGCTGGTCCATTTCAGTCTTGCCTCTTTGGAAAGGATGTCTTGCGCGAAGCAGTATTCTTAAGCGCCGATGAGTTGGCTAGTCTCTCGCCCATTCTGACCCAAGGGTGCCAACAACAATGAAAAACGCTCTGAAGATCACGCTGGCCTCGGCGCTGGTATTGGCCTCGATGCACAGCCAGGCAGCGGTGGACCTGCTACTGCACAACGGCAAGGTGTTCACCGCCGAACAGGGCCAGCCCCTGCAACAGGCTGTGGCGGTGGAGCAGGGACGGATCGTCAAGGTCGGCAGCGATACCGAGGTCCTGGCGCTCAAGGCTGCCGGGACCCGGATCATCGACCTGCAGGGCAAGGTGCTGATGCCGGGGTTCATCGACAGCCACAGCCACGCCATCTTCGGGGGCCTGAAGCTCAAGGCCGCCGATCTGGACAGCCAGCAACTGCCCCTGGATGAGCTGGAGCAGCGCCTGCGCGGCTGGCGCGATGACGGTAGGGCGCGGCATGGCGACATCCTCAGCGTCAGCGGTTTTCCTTCGACCTACTGGAGCCAGGTGGACGCCCTGGAGCAACGTTTCAACCAGGGCGAATGGGCCACCACGCCGGTGCTGTTCGTCGGCTGGGACTACCACACCGGCTGGGCCAACCGCGCCATGCTCAAACGCGCCGGGATCGATGCCGCGCGGGTCAAGGCGCTGCAGGGCGAAGCGCAGGCCACCATCGGCCACCACCCCGACCACAGCCCCAACGGCTTTGTCGCCGACGCCGGGCTCTCGGCGCTGACTTCGCAACTGCCGCCGCCGAGCTTCGAGCAGTTGCTGGATGCCGGGCGCGCCGCCCGTGATCTCAACCTCAGCCTGGGGATTACCGCGCTGATGGACCCGGCGGCCAACGCCACCCCCGGCGACGCGCTGTTCGCCATGCACCCCACTGCCAAGACGGTTGGCGTGCTGCCGGTGTACAAGGCGCTGTCACAGCAAGGCGAGTTGAACCTGCGGGTCGCGGCGCTGATGGTGGCCAATCCCAAGAGCCGCCCGGCGGACCTCGAGGTGCTGGACCAGGTACGCAGGCAGTTCCTCGGCGTCGAGAACCTGAGCCTGCCAGGGATCAAGATCTTCGCCGACGGCGTGGCCGAGTTCCCGGCGCAGACCGCCTCTTTGCTCACCCCTTACAAGAACTCGAAGAAGGACGGCGAACTGCTGATCGACCCGGCGCATTTCGGCGAGTTGGTCAGCGCCGCCGATGCCCGGGGCTGGTTGGTGCACGTGCACGCCATCGGCGATCGCGCGGTGCGCGAATCCCTCAACGGCATCGAGCAGGCGCGGCGCGACCGTCAGAGTGGCGTGGTGCACTCCATCACTCATCTGCAGATGGTCAACCCCAAGGAGTTCGCCCGCTTCAAGCCTCTGGACGTGATTGCCTCCATGCAGTTGTACTGGGCGTCCGCCGACGAGTTGAGCATCGACCTGCTCCAGCCCTACATCAGCGCCATGCAGTTCCAGTTCATGTACCCGGCGCGCTCGCTCTTGAAGAACGGCGCCACCATTGCCGGCGCCAGCGACTGGCCGGTGAGCACCCCCGAGCCCTGGAAGGCCATCGCCCAGGCCATCAGTCGCAAGGGCCCCAAGGGCGTATTGAACAAGGATCAAGGCATCGACCGGGAAGCCCTGTTCTACGCCTACACCCGCAATGCCGCGCGAGCCATTGGCCTGGAGCAACAGATCGGCAGCCTGGCCCCGGGCAAGCAGGCCGACCTGATTGTGCTGGACCGCGATGTGTTTCAGGTGCCTCAGGAGCAGTTGGCGGATACCCAGGTACTGACGACCTATTTTGCCGGACGCGAGGTGTACCGCCGGCCGTGATTCGGCGGTAACGCGAAGCGGGCCCGCGATCTTGATCGCGGTTTTTTTGTCGACGCCCTCGCTGGCAAGCCAGCTCCTACAGGTGATCAGCTCGCCTCAAAAGCACTTTTCTGCACACCGATGATTGACGCGGCAACAGCGCCTCCCTATTCTTTGTCGATCGACAAAGAATAGGGAGCAATTCGATGAAAACCCTCAAGGGTCCCAGCCTGCACCTGGCACAATTCAGTGCCGATACTGCACCTTTCAACAATCTGCCGAGCATTGCCCAATGGGCCGCCGACCTGGGTTTCAAGGCGCTGCAGATTCCCGCCTGGGATGCGCGGTTGTTCGATGTCGCCACCGCGGCGGACAGCCAGGACTACTGCGATGACCTCAAGGGCCAGCTGGCACAAAAGGGTTTGGTGATCAGTGAGCTGACCAGCCATATCTTCGGCCAGCTGGTGGCGGTGCATCCGGCCTACGACGCGATGTGCGACAACTTCGCCCCTCAGGCGCTGCGGGGCCATCCTCAAGCCAGAACGGCCTGGGCCATAGAGCAGATGAAGCTGGCGGCCAAGGCTTCGCGCCGCCTGGGGCTGAGCGACATGGGCACCTTTTCCGGGTCCCTGGCCTGGCCCTATCTGTTTCCCTTTCCGCAACGCCCAGAAGGCTTGATCGAAGCCGCTTTCGAGGAGCTGGCGCGGCGCTGGCGGCCGATCCTCGATGTGTGCGACGAGCAGGGGGTCAACCTGTGCTACGAGATCCATCCCAGCGAGGACCTGCACGACGGCACCAGCTTCGAGCGTTTCTATGAATTGGTGGATCGCCACCCGCGCTGCAACATCCTCTTCGACCCCAGCCACTTCGTGCTGCAGCAGCTGGACTACCTGAGTTACCTGGACATCTACCACGAGCGCATCCGCATGTTTCACGTCAAGGATGCCGAGTTCAATCCCAGCGGCCGCCAGGGCATCTACGGCGGCTATAGCTCCTGGGTCGAGCGGGCCGGGCGCTTCCGCTCCCTGGGCGATGGCCAGGTGGATTTCAAGGGGATCTTTTCCAAACTGGCGCAATACGACTACTCGGGCTGGGCGACCCTGGAGTGGGAGTGCTGCCTCAAGGATCAGGAGGATGGCGCCCGGGAGGGTGTCGAGTTCATCAAGCGCCACATGATCCAGGTCACCGAGCGGATCTTCGACGACTTCGCCGGGGCCGGGATCGACCGCCAACAGATCAACGCCATGCTCGGCATTGCCTGAAACCCTTCATCGAGAAAAAACCATGAATGCTTTGACTGACAACCTCCAGGCCGACAGCGTCGACCTGGTTCACCGTTACGTGCGCGTCGATGGCCAGCGCATCCACTGCGTCAGCGCCGGCACGGGCCGACCGGTGCTGCTGATTCCCGGCTGGCCGCAGACCTGGTACGCCTGGCGCGAAGTGATCCGGGCCCTGGCTGCCCGGGGCTTCCAGGCCATCGCCGTGGACCCGCCGGGCAGCGGTCAGTCCGACCGCCCGGAGCAGGGCTACGACACCGGCCATGTGGCCGGGGTGCTGCACCAGGTGATGGGGCAGTTGGGCTTCGAGCGCTACAGCGTGGTCGGCCACGACGTCGGCATGTGGATCGCCTACGCCCTGGCCAGCGATCATCCGCAGGCGGTGGAGCGCCTGGCATTGACCGAAGCGGTGATCCCGGGGCTGGCGGAGGCGCCGCCGATCTTTGTCGCGCCAGAGCAGAACATCTTTCTCTGGCATTTCATGTTCAACCAGTTGCGGGATTTGCCGGAAGCCTTGATCGCCGGGCGCGAGCGGGCCTACCTGAATTACATCTTCGATCACTGGTCCCATCGTCGCGAGGCGGTGGCCGCCGAGGTCTATATCGAGGCCTATGCTGTGCCGGGCGGCCTGCGCGCGGGCTTTGCCTACTACCGGGCGATTCCCGAGACGGTGCGCCAGAATCAGCTGCGCGCGCAGCGGCCGCTGGCGATGCCGGTGCTGGCCATCGGTGCCGAGCACGCCACCAACGATGCGCCCTTGCTGACCCTGCAGGGCCACGCCACGGATCTGCGCGGCGCCATCGTGCCCGACTGCGGGCACTTCATCATGGAAGAGGCGCCCGAGGAGTTCCTCGCTCACCTGCTGCCCTTTCTTCAGGAAGGCGCCGACTGAAGTTCGGCGCAGACGGCCCCGGGGCATGGAAAATGGCCGGGGCCGGTGCAAATCTAATATCATTTCGTCGCGGCGCCTGCGCCCACTCACTGACCGGCCCCTGCCGGTCAGTTTCCTTGTCTTGACGAGATACCCGACCCCCATGGCTGGAAGACCCCGCGAATTCGATCGCAACCAGGCGTTGCGCCAAGCGCTCGAGCTGTTCTGGGCCCGTGGATTTGAAACCACCTCCATGGCCGATCTGGTGGCGGCCCTGGGGATCGCTTCGGCGCGGATCTACGCCGCCTTCGGTTCCAAGGAGGCGCTGTTTCGCGAGGCCATCGAACTCTATGAAAGCCATGAGGGCGGCTTTGCCGATCAGGCCCTGGGCGAAGCCAGCGCTTACGTCGCCATCGAGCGCATGCTCAAGGAGGCGGTGGCGCTTTACACCCGGGCCGGTCATCCCCAGGGCTGCATGGTGGTGTCCTCGGCGGTGAACTGCTCCAGCGACAACGACAGCGTGCGTGAGTGGCTGGCCGAGCATCGCCGGGCACGTACCGCCAGCATCATCCAGCGCCTGGAAACGGCGGTGCAGTCGGGGGAACTGCCGGCACACACCGATGCAACTTCCCTGGGGGATTATTACTCTACGGTGCTGCACGGACTGTCGGTACAGGCCCGGGACGGGGTCACCCAGGCGCGCCTGCTCAATGGGGTGGCGCTGGCCATGACGGTCTTCGAGGCGGCGCGGGGCAACTGACCAGGCGCCTGCCAGCGTCTGCCGCGCAGCGCGCACCAGGTGCGCAAGCGGGCAGCCCGAGTCATTGTTCCTGGCCCGGCTTGTGCATTTTTATCGGGTCCTGGACCTGTTCGATCATCGATAGAGTATTACGACCCGCACATGAGTAACTCCGCGGCTACACCTCAAGGTAACTGGCAGCCGGTCATCGCGTTGGCGCTGGCGGCCTTTGTCTTCAACACGACGGAATTCGTGCCGGTGGGGCTGCTCAGCGCCATCGGCGCCAGCTTCGACCTGCCTACTGCGCGGGTCGGGCTGATGCTGACCCTCTATGCCTGGGTGGTGTCCCTGACCTCGCTGCCGGTGATGCTGCTGACCCGCAACGTCGAGCGGCGCAAGCTGCTCACGGTGCTGTTCGGGCTGTTCATCGTCAGCCATGTCCTTTCCAGCCTGGCCAACAGTTTCGGCCTGTTAATGCTCAGCCGCATCGGCGTGGCCCTGGCCCATGCCCTGTTCTGGTCCATCACCGCGTCACTGGCGGTGCGCCTGGCACCGCCGGGCAAGCAAGTGCAGGCCCTGGGCCTGCTGGCCACCGGCACCTCCCTGGCCATGGTCCTGGGCATTCCCCTGGGGCGCCTGCTGGGCGAGGCCCTGGGCTGGCGCACCACCTTCAGCGTGATTGCGGCCATGGCCGGTCTGCTGGTGTTGTGGTTGATCCGTACCTTGCCGCTGCTGCCCAGCCAGAACTCCGGCTCCCTGCGCAGCCTGCCGCTGCTGTTCAAGCGCCCGGCGCTGGTGGCGATCTATGTGCTGACGGCCCTGGTGGTCACCGCGCAGTTCACCGCCTACAGCTACATCGAACCGTTCATCAAGGTGGCGGCGGGCCTGGGGGGCGATGTAGTGACTCTGATCCTGCTGGTGTTCGGCGGTGCCGGAATCATCGGCTCGCTGCTGTTCAGCTGGCTGCACCGTCACAGTCCCCAGGGTTTCCTGCTGACGGCGGTGACCCTGCTGGCGCTGTGCTTGAGTCTGCTGTTGCCTCTCAACGGCCACGTCTGGTCCCTGGTGGCGCTGAGCGTGGTCTGGGGCATGGCGATCATGGGCTTCGGCCTGGCCCTGCAATCGAAAGTGCTGGTGCTGGCGCCGGACGCCACCGACGTGGCGATGGCGATGTTCTCCGGGATCTACAACATCGGCATCGGCGGTGGCGCGTTGCTGGGCAGTTGGGTGGGCGGCCAGTTGGGGTTCGCCTATGTCGGCCTGGCGGGCGGTGCACTGGCCACCGTGGCCTTGCTGTTCTATGGCCTGGCGATCCGGCGCATGGCCGCCGCCGCGCCGGGCAATTGAGGCAGGCATTGCCCGACGCCGCTGGCGCTTTGGTGTTCCTCGGCAGCGCCAGGCTTCAGGCGTGCACCGGCTTGCGGCGATCCGGCCAGCAGGCCACCAGCAACAACAGCAGCGCCGCCAGCAGGTAGGGCAGGCGCGGCTCCACGGCGTAGATCAGGGTGCCTGCCAAGGGCCCGACCACCACCCCCAGGCCCTGGGCTGCACCGACGGAACCGGCGGTGGCGCCTTGCTCGGCAGCGTCCACTGCGTTGCTGGCCAGGGCGGCGAAGGAAGGGAAGATCCAGCCCATGCCGGCGGCCGAGACAAAGAACCCCAGCCATAGCACCCAGGCGTGGGCGGCGAGGATGCTCGCGGCAAAGCCCACTGCGGCCACCAGGGCGCCGACGCGGATCATTCGCAGTGGCGGCCACTCCAACTTGCGCACCACCAGTTGCGCAGCGATCAACGCCACCCCCACCAGGGTCAGGGCGACACCGGCGGTCTGCGCCGCGTCCGCCGGGCCCATGCCCAGGCGGTCGAGGGCGAAGAAGCCCACGGTGATCTGTGCCATGGCCACGCACAGCATGGAGATAAAGGCCACCAGCAGCGGCCGGCGCAGGCGCGGGTCTGTCAGGCTCACCGACTTTGGCGGTTGCTTGAGGTGCAGTTCCTGGCGCGGCAGTCGTGCCTTGAGGAAGGCGAAGCCCAGCAGCGGCAGCAGCGCCAGCACATAGAACGGCAGACTCAGGCTATGGCGTGCCAGCAGCGCGGCAATCGCCGGGCCCAGGACCAGGCCGCAAGCGTTGGCCGCCCCCAGGGAAGCCATGGCCCGAGCCCGGTGCTCGGGCTCGATGTTATCGGCGATCAGCGCATAACCGCCCACCGGAATCGCTGCATAGAACACCCCGATCAGGCCGCGGCCCAGCAGCAGCCCGGCAAACGCCAGCAGTGCCGAAGGCAGGGCGTGCAGCGACAGGTCGATGAATACGCTGAGGGCGAGAAAGGCCAGGGTGAAGCCGCCGGTGCCCAGCAGCAGGATCTGCCGCCGACCCAGGCGGTCACTGGCCCGGCCCCAGGGGCGGGCCAGGAGCATCCAGATCACGCCGGAGACGGTCACCGCCATTCCCGCTTGCCAGGTGGCCAGGCCCAGAATCCGCGCAATGGGACCGATCAGCGAGACAAACGCCATCATCGCCATGGTGCAGGCCAGGTTGGCCACCAGCAGCGGACGCAGGTCGAAGGCCGGTGCGTCCTGGGGCGTTTCCAGGGTGTCGAGGGGCAGCTGTTGCATGTCGCTCATGAGTTATCCCAGGGCTGAGTGAAAGGGCAGGCGGCCGTCGACCATCACCAGCGGTCGACCGCGCACCTGTTCCAGGCTGCCGTCGACGCCATAGACGTCGCGCAGCAGTTGTTGGTTGACCACTTCCAGGGCCGGTCCGGCGGCGGCCAGGCGGCCGTTGTGCAGGACCACCACCTGCTGGCTGAAACCCAGGGCCAGGTTGATGTCGTGGACCACCACCAGGGTGATCAGTTGGCGCTCGCGGGTGGCCCGGGTAATGGCGTCCACCACCTGGCACTGGTGGTACAGGTCCAGGGCGCTGGTGGGTTCGTCCAGCAGCAGCACCCGGGGCTGACGCACCAGGGCCTGGGCCAGCCCCACCAGCTGGCGCTGGCCGCCGGAGAGGGCATCGATGGGGCGGTCGGCCAGGGCCGTCAGGTCCAGGTCCCGGAGCACCTGTTCGACCCCGTGCAGCACCGCGGCGCTGGGGCGGCCGGGGGCGAAACCGGCGCTGCGATGCCCGGCCATGGCGGCGCTGAGCACGGCTTCGAAGGCGCACAGGCGTGTGCGTTCCGGCAGGCTCTGGGGCAAGTAGACGATATGTTGAGCACGTTCGACCTGGGGCAGGCGGTTGAGGTCGACGCCATCGAGCAGCACCTGCCCGGTGGTTTTCTGCAACCCGGCGATGCCCCGCAGCAGGGTCGATTTGCCCGCCGCGTTGGGGCCGATCAGCGCGGTCAGGGTGCCGGCGGCCAGGGGTGGCAGGCTCACGTCGCGCAGTACCTGGCGGCTGCCGTAGTGCATGTTCAGGCCGGCAGTGCACAGCCCGGGCGTGGAGGAGGCGATAAGGCTCACAGGACACCTCGACGGTTGCGCATGACGATGGCCATGAAAAATGGAATGCCCACCAGGGCCGTGACGATGCCCACCGGCACCAGTACCCCGGGGATCAGGGCCTTGCTGGCGATGGAGGCCATGGACAGGATCAGCCCGCCGCTGAGCACGCTGGCCGGCAGGAACAGCCGATGGTCCTCGCCCACCAGCAGCCGGGCGATGTGCGGGGCAATCAGGCCGATAAAACCGATGGTGCCGACAAAGGACACCGCCAGGGCCGACAGCAGGCTGATGCGCAGCAGCGACAGCAGGCGCAGGCGACCGACGTCGATGCCGAAGCTGCGGGCCCGTTCCTCGCCCAGGGTCAGGGCGGTCAGGGCCCAGCTCTGGCGCAGGGAAAACGGCAGGCACAGCAACAGCGCCAGGGCCAGCACCCCGAGCTTTTCCCAGGAGGCCCGGGCCAGGCTGCCCAGGGTCCAGAACACCAGTTGCTGCAGGCTGTCCTGGGTGGCGACAAACTGCAGCAGGGCCACCAGGGCGTTGAAGGCGAACACCAGGGCGATGCCGAACAGCACCAGGCTTTCCACGCCGAAGCCGCGCCAGCGTGCCAGCAGGTACAACAAGGCCACCGAGGCCAGGGCGAAGAGGAAGGCGTTGGCCGAAATCAGGTACTGCGCCGGCACTCCGGGAATGCCCAGGCCCAGGACAATGGCCAGGGCCGCGCCAAAGGCTGCGGCCGCGGATACGCCGAGGGTGAAGGGGCTGGCCAGGGGGTTGTCGAGCACGGTCTGCATCTCCGCCCCGGCCAGGGCCAGGGCGGCACCCACCAGCACCGCCATCAGGGCGTAGGGCAGGCGCACGTTCCACACGATCACCGCTTCGACCCGGGGCATCGAGCCCGGGTCCCAGAGCACCTGCAGCAGGCGCGAGAGGCTCATGCCCGAAGGCCCGGTGGTGATGTCCAGGGCCAGTGACAGCAGCAAGGCCAGGGCCAGCCCGGACAACAGCAGCACCCGGCGGCCATGGCGTCTTTGGTAGTGCCCTGAGGCAACGCGCTCCTGCACGTCGGTGGCAGCCTGGGTCATGGCACCAGGCTCGTGGTGAATACGCCGCTGGCGGGAATCGGCATGAAACGCTGGTACAGCTCCCGGCGGGTCTGGTCCGGGTCCAGGTCCTTGAACAGTTCAGGGTGCAGCCACTTGGCCAGGGCCTGGACCGCGATCAGGTGCTCCGGCGAGTCATAGAAGATGTGCCACAGGCCATGCACATTGCCCTCGCGCACCGCCCGCAGCTCGTTCAGCGGTGGGCGCTGGGCGGCCTGGCGCAGGCTGTCCCGAGCCTGTTGCAGGGTGGCGGAGTACCCCAGGGTCACGCCGCCCTGGCCGGCAGCGAACACCCCGGTGGCCACGTACACATCCGGATCGCTGGAGAGGATGTACTCCACATTGAGCACACCAATGGGCCCGGGAATGCGCCCGTCGGCGATGTTGCGCCCGCCGGCCAACTTGATCATTTCGCCGAAGTTGCCGGTGCCCGGCGAGCCGCAGCAATCCTGCAAGCCGGCGAGCATGTCGACGAAGATCTTCGGCTGTTTGACGTTGCCGGCCTTGGCCAGGGTTTCGCTGACCCGGGCCAGGGACTGCTGGTAGAAGGCGATGAACGCCTCGGCCTGCTGTTCACGGCCCAGGGCCTGCCCCAGCAGGCGCATGCTGGGCACGGTATGGCTCAGGGGATGGTCGCTGAAGTCGACGAAGATCACCGCCACCCCAGCGGCTTCCAGCTGCTTCACCGCCTCGCTGTCGGGGCTCGGCCCGTGGCCGCCGCTCAGGGCCATGATCGCCAGGTCCGGGTGCACTGCCAGGGCCTTTTCGACGCTGAAGGTTTCGGCGGAAGTTCCTCCTACCAGCGGCACCTTTTCCGCCTCCGGGAAGGCCTTGTGATAGGCCTCGTAGCCCTGTACGTCGAGGCCGCGAAAGTCCCCTTGCCAACCGGCGAGACGGGCGAAGGGATTCTGGCCTTCGAGCAGCGACAGGGAATAGATCATCCGGCCTTCACCCAGGAGGATGTGCTCGACCTTCTCCGGCACCTGGACCTGGCGTCCGGCCAGATCGGTGAGGGTCGCGGCGCTGGCCGTGGCGGCCCATAGCAGGCCCAGGGGCAGCAGGCCGAGCAAGAGCCCGCGCTGGGCGCGGCGCAAGAAATCACGGTGTGTCATGGGAGGTTTCCTTGAACGATTGAACGGCCCGGCGAGTGACGCGCTTGCGCCACCACAACAGCAGGCCGGTGATGTACAGCAGGGGTAACGAAATACCGCAGAGAAAAGCCAGCCAGGCGCCGGGTGTGCCCAGCAGCAAATGCCCGTGGGCAGCGGAAAACAGCGGCTTGACGGCCATGGGCCGGGCCGCCAGCCAGGTGAACAGTTCCGGGCGCGCGAGCCAGGCACCGCTTGCGGCGATCAGCAGCAGCGGTAGGCACAGCCACGCGGCGGCGAGGTTGTGCCATTCGCGCAGGCGCCGGGTGCCCTGGCTGCCGCGACGCAGGCTGGCGGCTTTCCACCAGCTGCGGCGCCCCGGCCACCAGAGGTACAAGCCGCTGCCCAGCGAGCCCAGCAACACCAGGCCGCACACCAGCACCAGGGTCGAACCCCAGGCCTGCGGCAACAGCAGGCTGCGGTGCAGCGCCACCAGCTTGGCCAGCCACAGGTCTTCGAAGACAAAGAAGCCCCGGGGCTCGCCGGTGTAGGGATCGATCATGGCGATGCCGGTTCCGGGGCGCTCCTTGAGGGCACCGAAGACGATCACATTGTCCGATTCGAGAAAGCCCTGGCGCGGCGGCGCCGCGCCGAAGACTTTGTGCAACTGCGGGTAGGCGTCGGAGGCGGCCCTGATCCAGGCCTCCTGTTCCAGCAGCGTGCCGTGCTCGCCGGGGGCCAGTTGCAGCATCGGCGCACCGACCTCCCAGCGCAGGATCGGTCCCTTGAGTTCCAGCAGCGAACCACTGAGGCCCAACAATGCCAGGAGCAACCCCAGGCTCAGGGCCAGCCAGCGATGCAGCCGGAGCCAGATTTCACGTATGGGCAGCATCGGCGACTTACCAGCGGTAGCGCAGGCTGGCGATGACGCTGCGGTCATAACCGGCGCTGCAATTGGTCAGCGAGCAGCCTTCGTAGTAGCGCTTGTCGGTGAGGTTGGTGGCGTTCACCGCCAGGCGCAGGCCCTTGGCCGCCGGGATCAGCTTGTCGAAGTCGTAGTGCACCGCCGCGTCCAGCAGGGTGTAGGAGGGCACGCGCTGGGTGTTGGCGGCATCGGCCTCGGTGGAGCCGATGTAACGCACCCCGGCGCCAAAGCCCAGGCCGCTCAGGGGGCCTTCGGGCAGGGTGTAGTCGGCCCACAGCGAGGCCATTTTTTCCGGGGTGTCGGTGGGGCGTTTGCCCTTCTCCAGCGGGTTGTTGCTCTTGCTCACCTCGGCGTCGTTGTAGGTCAGCGCCGCCAGCAGGTCCAGGCCCCGGGCCAGGCTGGCCTTGCCTTCGAGCTCGATGCCGCGCACGTTGATCTCGCCGGTCTGGATCTTGTTCAGGCGTTCGGCCGGGTCGGTGGTCAGGACGTTTTCCTGGGTCAGGTCGAACAGCGACAGGGTGATGTAGCTGTCGATCCCCGGCGGCTGGTACTTGATCCCCACTTCCGACTGCTTGGCGCTGGTGGGCTTGTACGGCGTGCCGTAGAAGTTGGTGCCCAGCACCGGGTCGAAGGACGTGGAGTAGCTGATGTAGGGCGCCAGGCCGTTGTCCGCCAGGTACACCAGCCCGGTGCGGTAAGTGAACTTCTCGTCGTCCTGCTTGCTCCCGGTATGCTCCAGGCGATTGTCGGTACGGGCGCTGGAGCGGTCCTGACGTCCGCCGACGGTGAGCACCCAATGCTCATCGAAGGTGAACTGCTGCTGGGCGTAGACCCCAACCTGATCGGCGCGCTGCACGGTATTGGTGAAGGGGGTGGTGGGGTTGAACACGCCGCCATGCACCGGGTTGTAGATGTCGATGGGCGAAGCGGTGCCGCCGCGCAGGTAGTAGTCCTCGCGGGTGCGTCGGTAGTCCACTCCCAGCAGCGACACCATTTGCGTGCTGCCCAGGTTCCAGCGGGCCTGGGCATTGTTGTCCAGGGAGTAGGTGTCGCCGACGATGCGAAAGCGATAGGCGGCGCGGTTCAAGGTGCGCAGGTCCGGGGCCAGGGACATGCCGCTGGCGGTGTTGGTCAGCAGGTTGACGTGGCCGTAGCGGGCGCTGGAATTGAGACTCCAGACGTCATTCAGGCGGTGCTCCAGCAGGTAGCCCAGGGAGTATTGGGTGCGGTCGTTGTCCAGCCCCGGTTCATCGAGGAAGACGTTGTGCTTGACCTTGCCATTGGGGTTGCCAAGCAGGGTGCCCCGGGCCGGCAGGAACACCCGCGGCGCGCCGAACGTGTCCTGGGTGTAGTCGGCCAGCAGGGTCAGGCTGGTGTCGTCGTTGGGCTTCCAGGTGAAGGAGGGCGCGAAGTACTGTTTGTCGTCCTTGATGTGATCGAACTGGGTGCCGCTGTCGCGCTCCAGGCCCACCAGGCGGTAGAGGAACTGCCCTTCATCGTCCAGGGGGCCGCTGAAGTCGAACTGGCCCTGGGCCCGGTCGAAGCTGCCACCCTGGATCTGCACTTCATGGAAGGGTTTGTCCAGCGGGCGCTTGCTGATCTGGTTGACCACGCCCCCCGGGGAGTTCTGACCGAACAGCACCGAGGCCGGGCCCTTGAGCACATCGATGCGCTCCAGGCCATAGGCTTCGACCTTGGGCCAGGCCTGGGCGGTATTGCCCTTGAGGCCATCGCGGAGCATGCCGGTGGTGACGTCGAAACCGCGGATCGAGAGGGTGTCGAAGCGCTGGCTGGCGGCGGTGGTATTGGCCTGGACCCCGGCGGTGTAGCGCAGCGCCTCGTTCACCGACTGCACCTGCTGGGCATCCATCTGGTCGCGGGTGATCACGGAAATCGACTGGGGAATTTCACTCAGCGAGGCATCGGTCTTGGTGCCGCTGAGGCTGCGCTTGGCCACATAGCCGCTTTGCTGGCCGGTGGGGGAGTCGACCTGGGTGGCGCTGATCACGCTGGTGTCCAGGGTCAGCGGCTGTTGCGGTTCGCGCTCGGCGTCCGCGGCCAGCGCGCTACCTGCCTGGGTCAACGTCAGGCCCAGGGCCACGCCGTGGATCAGGCACGCCAGCGGACTGCGGCGCAGGGTCGGGCGAGGAACCGCAGAATCGACAGGCCAACCTGAGGTGTTTCGGTGCGCAACGCTGGTGCCCATGCTTCACTCCGTGATGGGGATTAAATGAGAATGCAAACGTATCTCATTTGTGAGCATGGGTTAGGGCCTAAAACTTTGGCTTGAGCGATCATTTCTTTCGTTTGCGGTACGGCGGGGCAAGGTCAAGGGCAAGCGCGCCCGACTCAGCGCAGGGACTTGGGCGAAACCCCGAAGCGCTTGCGAAAGGCGGTGGAGAAATGCGCCGGGCTGTAGCCGACCCGATAGGCCGCGCTGGAGACATTGGTTTCGCCACTGGCCAGCAAGCGGTAAGCCTCGCCCAGGCGCTGTTCCTGCAGGTAGGCATAGACGCTGGTGCCGAACACCTGGCGAAAGCCGGCGGTGAGCTTGCGCGGATTGAGACCCACCTGACGCGACAGCTCGGACAGCGACGGCGAGTCCTGCAATGAGTTGAGCAGCAGGTCCCTTGCGGCATGGATGCGTTCGATGTCCGCCGAGCTGCACAGGCTGTCCTGCAGTGGTCGGGACTCGGCATGGGCGAGGATGCCCTCGACTCCCAGGGCGGTGAGCTCCAGGGCCTTGCCGCCCAGGTAGAAGGAGCGGGTCGGGCCCTGCAGCGGGCAGGTGAAGATCTGCTGGGCCAGGGCCAGCAGTGGCTTGCTGGCCGGCTGGCAGAACAGCATCGGCCCGCCGCCGAGCGGGTCCAGCAGGCGCTCGGGTTCCAGGCCGGCATTGCGGATCGACGGGAAGTCCAGCTGCACCGTGGTGTAGCGCACCGGTACGCCACTGGCGAACAGGTGGTCGCCGCAGTGCTCGCCCTGGTTGGCCACGGCGCACAGGGTCGGGCCGCGAATTTCCACTTCCGGTTGGCCCTCGACCCGGCAATTGAGCTGGCCGCTGAGCACCAGGATGATTTTCAAACCTTGCCAGAGCGGCTCTTGCATCCACATCTGGCTGTCCATCAGCACAGTCCCGGTGGACAAGGTGATTTCCGGCACCACAGCCGCCGTGCCGGCGTGCTGCGGATTGGGAAACTGCAGGGTGAAATCCCTTTGGACAGGCTGCGGCGCAGCGTGGGGGCTGAGCATGGCGAACTCCCTGTGAACCCGAAAAAGAGGCCATAAGCTAGCAGGAAAATCCTCCCCTGTAATTAAGAATGATTATCCTTTAGCTTTCTGGCCCCGTCCTGTCAGGGCCGGCCGGGGCCTCGCCGCGCAATCAAAAGAAAAAGCCGCGCAAACGAATGTCCTGCCGATTGCCGGGCCCTGGAAATTGCCGGTTAATAATCACTCTCATTTGCAGGCACGGCAGCCCTTCATGGATGACACCCCACGCAACAGCACCGCAGGAGCGCCTGTGGACCTTCATTTCCTTCCGCGCTGACGGCGTTTTCCCGTTCATTCCAAGGGCCTGGCACCTCAGGTCCGGGGCCGCTTTTTGCGTCAAAAAACTCAGGAGACAGCATGTCCACTTTCGATGATCTGCAGGATTGCCCCTCTTGGCCCGAGGCGTTTGCCCAGCACTATCGCCAGGCCGGGTACTGGCGCGATGAAACCTTTGGCGACCTGCTGCGGGTGGCTGCCCAGGCCTTCGCCGAGCGCGAGGCGCTGACCGATGGCGAACAGCGCCTGAGCTATCGGCAGTTGGACCTGCGGGTCGACCAACTGGCCGCCGGCCTGTACCGCCTGGGGTTACGGGCCGGGGACAACGTGGTCCTGCAACTGCCCAATTGCAGCGCCTTCGTCGAAACCTGCTTTGCCCTGTACCGCCTCGGCGTGCGGCCGATCTTCGCCTTGCCCGCGCACCGGCATCTGGAGATCGGTCGCTTCTGCGAATTCGCCCAGGCCCGCGCCTACCTGTGCGCCGACCGTGACGCCAGCTTCGATTTCCGGGCCATGGCCCGGGGTCTCAAGGCCGGCAATCCGCACCTGGAGTGGGTGATAGTGGCCGGCGAGGCCGAGGAATTCACCGCCCTCGATGGCCTGTATGACCCGGCCCCGTCGCCGGCTTTCCCGGTGCCGAGTGCCGATGCCGTCGCTTGCTTCCAGTTGTCCGGTGGCTCCACCGGGATTCCCAAGCTGATCCCGCGGCGGCACAACGAATACCTCTACAACCTGCGGGCCAGCGTCGAGCGCTGCGGCTTGTCCAGTGCCAGCGTGTACTTGGCGGTGCTGCCCATGGCCCACAACTTTCCCATGTGCTGCCCGGGGTTCATGGGCACCTTGTCGGTCGGCGGGCGGGTGGTGCTCGGCCACTCACCGAGCCCGGAAGTCTGTTTTGCACTGATCGGGCGCGAAGCCGTGACCCACACCGCCCTGGTGCCGCCCCTGGCCCTGGTCTGGATGGAGGCGGCCCAGGCACGCGGACGCGGATTGCCGTCTTTGCAGCTGTTGCAGGTGGGCGGGGCCAAGCTCAGCTTCGAGGCGGCGCGGCGCATCGAGCCGGTACTCGGTTGCCGCCTGCAACAAGTGTTCGGCATGGCCGAAGGACTGATCTGCTACACCGACCCGCAAGACCCGCCCGAGCGGGTGCTGCACACCCAGGGCCGGCCCCTGTCGCCGGCGGACGAAATCCGCGTGGTGGACGAGCAGGACCAGCCCGTCCCGGTGGGGCAGGTGGGCCAGTTGCTGACCCGTGGTCCCTACACCATTCGCGGCTATTACCGCTATCCCGAGCACAACGCCCAAGCCTTCACCGCCGACGGTTTCTATCGTACCGGTGACCGGGTGCAGCTCACCGCCGACGGCTACCTGATGGTGGAAGGGCGGGACAAGGACCTGATCAACCGCGGCGGCGAAAAGATCGCCGCCGAAGAAGTGGAGAACCTGCTGCTGAGCCATCCGGCGGTGGCCGACATCGCCCTGGTGGCGATGCCCGATGCCTTCCTCGGCGAGCGCACCTGCGCCTTCGTCATTCCCCGTGGCCCGGCGCCCCGGGCTCCGGAACTGCTGCGCCATCTGCGGGCTCAGGGCCTGGCGGCGTTCAAGCTGCCGGATCGCTTCGAATTCATCCCGGCCTTTCCCCAGACCGGGGTCGGCAAGGTCAGCCGCAAACACCTGCGTGAGGCGATCCAGGCCTTGTACTTCGGCGCTGAGGCCGAAGCTCAGGTGGGAAGTGATGCCCGTGGCTGAACAACCAGGATTGACTGAACTGTTGCAACCGGTGCGCGGGCGTCTGCTGGCGGCGATGCTGCTGCAGGTGCTGGCGGCGCTGGTGGGCCTGCTGCCGCTGATTGCCGTGGCCGAACTGGCGCCGCTGTTGCTGGCGGGCGAGCTGGACGTGGACCGCGCGGGCTTCTGGCTGCTGGCCGGGGGCGGGGCCTTGCTCTTGCGCTTGTTGGGGTTGGCGGCGGGGTTGCAGATTACCCATTTGGCCGACAGTGACCTGCAGCGCCATCTGCGCCAGCGCATTGCAGCCCATCTGGCGCGGGTGCCCCTGGCCTGGTTGGGTGGTCAGCGGGAAACCGCCGAGCGGGTGCTGCTGGAGGATGTTGGTGCTCTGCATCAGTTGGTGGCACACCTGCCCAACAATCTGGTGGCGGCGTTGGTGGTGCCTTTGGCCAGCCTGATCTACCTGCTGACCGTGAGCCTGCCCATGACCCTGGTGGTGCTGGCGCCACCGCTGGTTGCGCTGTGGCGCCTGCGGGTGATGCGTACCCCGGCTTACCACGCCGAGCGCCAGCGCTTGGGCGGGGCCATGGGCGCACTGTCGACGGCGACCCTGAACTTTGTGCAGAGCATTGCCATGGTCAAATCCTTTGGCCGGGTGGAGCGGGTACAGGACGACTTCTTCAAGGCAGTAGAGGATTTTGCCGGTTTCTTCTCCCAGTGGGTCGAGCGCTGGGCCGGCCTGGGGGCCAGTGTCGAAGTGCTGCTCTCGCCTCTGCTGGTGCTGGCCCTGGTGCTGGTGGGCGGGGTGCCGCTGATTGCCGGCGGCTGGTTGCAGCCCGTGCAGTTGCTGGCGTTCGCCTTGCTTGGCCCGGCCCTGGCGGCGCCGGTGGCGGCTCTGGGGCATGGCGCCGATTCCCTGGTCCAGGGCCGGACGGCGGCGCAGCGCATCAGCGCGGTGCTGAGCACCCCGGTGCTGGCGCAGCCGGCGTTCTCCCGGGAACCTGAAGGGGCCCTGGTGACCTTCGATGCCGTGGACTTCAGCTACCCCGACGGCACCCAGGTGCTGCGGGGCATCGATCTGCGTCTGCAGCCCGGCACCCTGACCGCCCTGGTGGGGGATTCCGGGGCCGGCAAATCCACCCTGGCCACCTTGCTTGCGCGCTTTGCCGATGTCAGCGCCGGGGCGATCCGCATCGGCGGTGTCGACCTGCGGGACATGGACAGCGCGACCCTGTATCGCCAGGTGGCCTTTGTCTTTCAAGAGGTGCGTCTGCTGCGCGCCAGCGTCTTCGATAACCTGCGCCTGGGGCGCCCCGAGGCCAGCCTCGCACAGGTCGAGGAGGCGGCCCGGGCCGCGCAGATCCATGAGCGCATCAGCGCCTTGCCCGAGGGTTATCACACCCTGTTGGGGACCGGCGTGCAGTTGTCCGGCGGCGAGGTCCAGCGTCTGGGCATTGCCCGGGCCATGCTCAGCCAGGCACCGATCCTGGTACTCGACGAGGCCACTGCGGCCAGCGATCCGCAATCCGAAGCGGCGATCCAGCAGGCCCTGTCGCGGTTGGCGGCAGGGCGCACGGTGCTGGTGATCGCCCATCGCTTGAGCAGCATTCAGGACGCCGATCAGATTGCCGTGCTCCAGGGCGGGCAATTGCTGGAGTGCGGTCGGCACCAGGCCTTGCTGGATCAGCAGGGGGTGTATGCCGAACTGTGGGCGGCGGAGCAGCTTGGCGCTGCCGCGTTGACGAGGGCCCTGCCATGATCGCTGCCCTGTTACGCAGCTTGCAGCCCAAGGAAGCCGGCCTGCTGCGCCGGGCGCTGTTGGCCATGGCGGCCAGTGCCTTGGCCCAGGGCCTGGCGCTGGCCTTGCTGCCCATGGCGTTTGCCTGTGTCTTCGACGCCGCGTCGGGCAAGGCGCCCTGGCTCTGGGCCGGGGCCTTTGCCGGGTTCGCCGGGCTGTGCCTGTGGTTGCGTCGTCATGCCCAGCTTGCCGGCTACAGGGCCGGGGCTGCGGCAGCGCAGTCGCTGAACCTGCGCATCGGCCAGCAGTTGGCGCGCCTGCCCCTGGAGTGGTTCGTCGAGCGTCGCGGTGCCGAGCTCAACCGTTTGGTGACCCATACCGTGGCGCAGATCATGAGTGCCCCGGCGCACCTGTTGCAGCCCATGGCCAATGCCCTGCTGACGCCCCTGGCGTTGCTGCTGGCGCTGTTTTTCTACGACCGTTCAATGGCCCTGGCCGCCCTGGCCAGTGTGCCCCTGCTGCTGTTGTTCTATCACTGGGGCGTGCGTTGGGGCGGGCAGGCCGAGCGCCTCAGCGAAGCGGCGGCCGGCGAAGCGGCGGCGCGGGTCCTGGAGTTTCTGCGTCAGCAGCCGCTGCTGCGCTCCTGCGGGCGCAACGCTGAAGGCTTCAGCCTGCTGGGCGAAGCCTTGCAGCAACAGCGTCAGGCTCAGCGCCGGGCCCACTGGCGCACCTTTCCGGCGGCCCTGGGGCTGGTGGTGGTGCTTCAGGCCGGCTACACCGCCGTGTTGCTGTGCGGGCTTTATGCGGTGCTCGGCGGCAGCCTCGGGGCCGTGCAATACCTGGCCCTGGCGGTGCTTGCCAGCTGCCTGGTGGAGCCCATGGGGGCCCTGGTCAACCTGGGCACCACCTTGCGCCAGACTCGCCACGGCGTGGACAGCCTGTGCCAGTTGTTGAGCCTGGCGCCCCTGCCGGAGCCGGCCGAGCCCCAGACGCCGCAGGGGCAACGGGTCGAGGTGCGGGAGCTGAGGCTGGTTCGCCAGGATCGTGCGGTCCTGCAGGACATCAGCTTCGAGCTGGAACCGGGCTCCCTGAACCTGCTGGTGGGGGCCTCGGGCTCCGGCAAGTCGAGCCTGTTGCGCTTGCTGGCGCGTTTTTGCGATGTCAGCAGCGGCGCCATCCTGCTGGGGGGCGTGGACCTGCGCCAGCTCTCGGCCCGGCAGCGCGACCAGGACATTGCCCTGATGTTCCAGGACTGTCCGCCGCTGGCCGCCAGCCTGCTGGACAACCTGCGCCTGGGACGCCCCGAGGCCAGTGAGGCGCAACTGATGGCCGCCGCCCACGCCACCGGCCTAGACCGCCTGGCCCAGCGCCTGCCCCAGGGCTGGCAGACCCGGGTGGGCGAGGGCGGCGTCAGCCTCTCCGGCGGCGAACGCCAGTGCCTGGCCCTGGCCCGGGTCATGCTCAAGGACGCCACCCTGATCCTGCTGGATGAACCCACCGCCGCCCTGGACGCCATCAGCGAAGCACGGGTCAACCGCAGCCTGCTGCAACTGGCGCGTAAGCACACGGTGCTGCTGGTGACCCACAAGCCGACCCTGGCCCCCGATGCCGGGCAGATCTTCCTGCTGGACCAGGGCCGCCTGGCCCAGCGCGGCACCCATGCCCAACTGATGGCGGCTGCGGGCCGTTATCGCGAACTGTTCCACGAGCGCGAGGCGATCAATCGCTGGCGCTTGCGACCCACCCCTTCCGTACCCCATAGGACCGTCCACCATGACTGATAACCCAGCACTGGCACGCGCTCATCCAGCGCACGCCAGCCTGAGTCATTCACCCCAAGGACTCTGCGCAGGCATTGCGCGGCTGCTCAACTACGAGCCCGAGGACCTGGAGGCGGATGCTTCGCTGATCGAGCAGGGCCTCGATTCGGTGAGCATCATGCGCCTGCCGGCGTTGCTGGCCGCCGAGGGCGTGACCCTGAGCTTTGCCGAACTCATCCAGCACCCGACCCTGGACGCCTGGTGGGCGCTGATCGAGGCCCGTCGCGGCCTCGCGGCGCCGCGCCTGCAGGCGGTAGCCGGCGCCGGCGACAACCCTGATTTTCCACTGACCTCCCTGCAACAGGCCTACTGGTTCGGTCGCGATCCGGGCATGCCCCTGGGGGGCGTGGGTTGCCACCTGTATCAGGAGCTCGATGGCCAGGGCCTGGAGCCTGAGCGTCTGGAACAGGCTTTGCGCCGCCTGTGCCAGCGTCATCCGATGCTGCGGGCCTGCTTTGTCAATGACACCTGCCAGCGCATCCTGCCGCAGAGCCCCTGGCCCGGGCTCAGCGTTCACGACCTGCGCCAGGCTGGCAGCGTGGTCGTGGCCCAGACCCTGGAGCAGATTCGTCAGCGCCTGTCCCATCGCTGCCTGGAGGTCGGCCGCGGGGAAGTCTTCGATGTGCAACTGAGCCTGCTGCCCGAAGGCCGTAGCCGTCTGCACCTGAACATCGACCTGTTGGTGGCGGATGTCCTGAGCATTGGCATCCTGCTGCGGGATCTGGCCCTGATCCATGCCGGTCTCGAACAGCAACTGCCGGCCCTGGAGTGGGACTTTGCCCACTACCTGAAGGCCGAACAGGCGGCTCGGGCGCCGCAACTGGCGGCGGCCCGGGACTACTGGCTACCGCGCCTGGAGGATCTGCCCGACGGCCCGCAATTGCCCCTGGCCCAGGAGCCGCAGCAACTGGGCACGCCACGCTTCCGGCGTCTGGCCATGCGCCTGGATAAACACCAGTTGCAGGTCCTGGAGCACAAGGGCCGGCAGCATGGACTGACCCTGGCCAGCGTGCTGGCCTGTGCTTATGCCCAGGTGCTGGGGCGCTGGAGTGCCAGTCAGCATTTCCTGCTCAACGTGCCGCTGTTCAACCGCCAGGAACTGCACCCTTGCGTGCCCCATCTGCTGGCGGACTTCTCCAATCTGGTGCTGCTGGAAGTGGATCAGCGCCAGCCCCTGGATTTCTGCCGGCAGGCCCTGGCACTGCAGGCTCAGTTGCACCGGGATATCGCCCACAGTGCCTGGCCCGGGGTCGAGGTGCTGCGCGAGCGTGCACGCCTGCGCCAGGGCGGCGGTCAGGGCGCACCGGTGGTCTTTGCCTGCAACCTGGGTCCGGCCTTTGTCGATGACACCTGCCGCCAGCAACTGGGCGAGCCCGGCTGGGCGTTGTCGCAGACGCCCCAGGTGTGGCTGGATCACCAGAGCTACCCCATGGCCGACGGCCTGCTGCTGAACTGGGACGCGGTGCAGGGGCTGTTCCCTGAGGGCCTGTTGGAGCAGATGTTCGAGGCTTATCGCGGTCTGCTGCTGTGGCTCTGCGAGCATGACTGGCAACAGGTGGCGCCGTTGCCCCTGCCGGCCGAGCAGGAGCGGGTGCGCAGCGCGGTCAACGACTGCCGGCACGCGACCCCGGCCCGGCTACTGCACCAGGGTTTCTTCCAGCAGGCCCAGGCCCATCCCGAGGGGCTGGCGCTGATCTGTGACCAGGGCCAACTGAGCTATGCCGAGCTGGCCCGGCAAGCCCTGCAGCTGGCGGGCGCCCTGGTGGAGTGGGGCGTGCAGCCCGGCGAGGCGGTGGCGGTCACCCTGCCCAAGGGCCGCGAGCAAGTGATCGCGGTGCTGGGGATTCTGGCGGCTGGTGCGGTCTACGTGCCGGTGGGCATCGAGCAGCCGCCGGCCCGGCGCGACGTGATCTATCAGCGTGCCGGGGTGCGTGTGGTACTCACCGACACGGCTCACCGCGACGGCGGCATCTGGCTCGCCGCACTGCGGGTGGTGACCCTGGCCCAGGCGCGCCCGGCAGTTGCCCTGGCGCAGCCGTTACCGCTTGCGGCGGATGCCCTGGCGTATGTGATCTTCACCTCTGGCACCACCGGTGAACCCAAGGGGGTGGAGCTTTCGCACCAGGCAGCGATGAACACCATCGAGGCGCTCAACCGGCGTTATCGGGTCAGCGCCGAGGATCGGGTGCTGGGCGTCTCGGCCCTGGATTTCGACCTGTCGGTGTACGACCTGTTCGGCCTCTTGAGTGTCGGTGGCGCCCTGGTGCTGCCGGCCGACGCCATGCGCAAGGAGCCCCAGGAATGGCTGCGCCTGATCCGCGAACAGCGGGTCACTCTGTGGAATTCGGTGCCAGCGCTGCTGGACATGTTGACCTTGCAGGTACGGGACGGTGCCGGCCTGGCGTCGTTGCGCCTGGCCATGGTTTCCGGGGACTGGGTCGGCCTCGATCTGCCCCGTCGCCTGCGCCAGGCGGCGGGGCGTGACCTGCAGTTCGTGGCCCTGGGTGGCGCCACCGAGGCGGCGATCTGGTCCAACTACCAGGACGTGGACGCGGTGCCCGGGCACTGGCGTTCGATCCCCTATGGCCGGCCCCTGGACAACCAGTGCTTCCGGGTAGTGGACAGCCAGGGCCGGGATTGCCCGGACTGGGTGCCCGGCGAGCTGTGGATTGGCGGCGCCGGCGTTGCCGCGGGCTATCGCGGCCTGCCCAGCCTCAGTGCCCAGCGCTTTGTCGAGCATGACGGCGGACGCTGGTACCGCACCGGCGACCAGGGGCGCTACTGGGCCGACGGCACCCTGGAGTTCCTCGGGCGCCTGGACCATCAGGTCAAGGTCCGCGGCTTTCGCATCGAGCTGGCGGAAATCGACGCGGCCCTGGAACGCCACCCGGCCATCAGCCGTGCCCTGAGCCTGGTGCTGCCCGGCAGCGAGCCGCAGCTGGCGGCGGTGCTGGTGGCCAACGAGGCGCTGCCACAGCCCCAGGCCCTGCGGCAGTGGCTGGGTCAATGGCTGCCCGAACACATGCTCCCGGACAGCTGGCTGACCCTGGCCGAACTGCCGCTGAGCAGCAACGGCAAGGTCGATCGCGCCGCCTTGCTGTGGCTGTTGCAGGAGCAGCGGCGCGGCATCCAGCCACAGAGCTGCGAGGCCCCGCAAGGGCCGTGGGAAGAGGCCGTAGCCGCCCTCTGGCAGGAGTTGCTGGAGGTGCCACAGGTGGGCCGGCACCAGGGCTTTTTCGCCCTGGGCGGCAACAGCCTGCTGGCAGCCCGCTTGATCGAACGCATCGCTCGGCAGTTCCAGCTGGAACTGTCGCTCAAGGACTTTTTCAACGCGGCCACCGTGGCCCTGCAGGGGCAGTTGCTCGCCTCGCGCCGGGAACAGCGGCCCGTCAATCAGAACGCAATGGTGGAGGGCGTGTTATGACGCTGCAGCAACTGCAACAGGATCTGCAACAACTGGGCGTGGAACTCTGGGAAGAACAGGGCCGCCTGCGCTATCGGGCTCCGGCCGGGGTCATGGACGAAGCGCGCCTGCAGCAGCTTCGGCAACACAAGGACGCGCTGCTGCAACAGCTGCAGGCGGCGCAGATGCCGACCCTGGAGGCCGATCTGCCGGCCCGGGAAGAACCCTTCCCGCTGACCGATGTGCAGGCGGCCTATCTGCTGGGCCGCACCACGGCGTTCAGCTTTGGCGGCGTGGCCTGTCACGGTTATCTGGAGTTCGCCCAGCAGGACCTCGACCCGCTGCGCCTGGAACAGGCCTGGAACCAGCTGATCGCCCGCCACGAGATGCTCCGCGCGGTGGTGCTGGAGGAGGGCTACCAGCGCATCCTGCCCCAGGTGCCGCATTACACCATCGCGAGCCACGACCTGAGCCAGGACGACGGCAGTGCCTTGCAGGCCTTGCGCGAGCGCATGGAACTGCGCCGGGCCACGCCCCAGCAATGGCCTTTGATCGAACTGTGCGTGAGCCAGGGCCGCGACACCTCGCGGCTGCACCTGTCGGTGGATCTGCTGGTGTGCGACTACCAGAGCGTGCGCATGCTGCTGGCCGAGTTGCAGCAGCTGTACCGTGGCGAGGCCCTGCCGGCACCGGCGCAGATCAGCTTCCGCGACTACGTGCTGGGCGAGCGGCGCCTGCGCGAGCAACCGCGCTACCAGCGCGACCGTGACTATTGGTGGGCGCGGGTCGACAGCCTGCCGGGGGCGCCGGAGCTGCCGCTGCTGGGAGCACCCACCGGGCCACGCTTCCAGCGCCGGGCCATGAGCCTGGAAGCGCGGGACTGCAACGCGCTGCGCCTGAATGCGGCCGCCGCCGGGGTCGGTGTGTCGGCGGCGATCCTGTCGGCCTATGCCGAAACCCTGGGCCGCTGGAGCCGTCGCGGGCACTTCTGCCTGAGCCTGACCCTGCTCAATCGCTTGTCGCTGCACCCCCAGGTGGATCGCCTGGTGGGGGATTTCAGCTCGGTGGAACTGCTGGAAGTGCAGACCCTGCAAGGGGGCAGTTTCGGCCAGCGCAGCCAGCAGTTGCAGGAGCGCCTGTGGCAGGACATGGACCATCGCCTGTGCTCGGGCATCGAAGTGCTGCGCGAGCTGGCGCGGCGCAAGGGTCAGGATGCGGCGCTGATGCCGTACGCCTTCACCAGCACCCTGGGCGCGGGTGGCGAAAGCGGCGGCGGGGCCTTCATGCCGGGAGCCGAGCTGGTGTTCGGCATCAGCCAGACTCCCCAGGTGCTGATCGATTGCCAGGTCAGCGAACGGGACAACGGTCTGGCGATCAACTGGGACATTCGCGAAGGGGTATTCAGTGAGGCGCTGCTCGACGACCTGTTCGATACCTTCGAACGGTTGCTCAAGCGCCTGGCCCGGGAACCCTCGGCCTGGACCCTGGACGATTGCCTGGAATTGCCGGCGGCCCAGCGCCTGCAGCGCGAGCTGGTGAACCAGACAGCGGCGCCGTTGTCCGCCGGAGGGCTGCATGAGCCGTTCTGGCGTCGGGCGGCCGCCACGCCCCAGCGTGTGGCCTTGATCCAGGGCGCCGGGCAACTGAGCTACGGCGAACTGGCCGGACGCGCCGAGGCCGTGGCCGAGGCCCTGCTGAAGGCCGGCTGCCAGCCGGGCGAGCGGGTCGCGGTGTGCATGGACAAGGGCCTGGAGCAGGTGATCGCGGTGCTGGGCATTCTGCGGGCGGGGGCGGCCTACCTGCCCCTGGACACCAATCAGCCCGAAGCCCGGCGCCAGTTGATCCTGGACAACGCCGAGGTCGGCCGGGTGCTCAGTCAGTCCTGGTTGAGCGATGAACTGTGCTGGCCGGCGCGGGTGACTCAGGTGATCCAGGTCGATCAGAGCCCGCTGGCGGCGCAAGCTCCGTTGCCGGTGCAGGACATCGATCCGCAGCAACTGGCCTATGTGATCTACACCTCCGGCTCCACCGGGGTGCCCAAGGGCGTGATGATCAGCCATCAGGCGGCGCTCAATACCATCGTCGACATCAACCAGCGCTTTGCCATCAACGCCGAGGATCGGGTCCTGGCCCTGGCCAGCCTGGGCTTCGACCTGTCGGTGTACGACCTCTTCGGCCTGCTGGCAGTGGGCGGCGCGCTGGTGCTGCCGGACCCGCAACGCCGCGCCGATCCGTCGCACTGGGCCGAGTGCGCCCGGGAGCATGGGGTGACCCTGTGGAACTCGGTGCCGGCGCAATTGCAGATGCTCACCCACTACCTGCAGGCGGTGCCGTCCATGGCTCCTGGGGCCCTGCGTCTGGCGCTGCTGTCGGGGGACTGGATTCCCCTGAACCTGCCGGCGGAGGCTGCGCAACTGTTGCCGCAGTTGCGGCTGATCAGCCTCGGTGGGGCCACGGAAGCGGCGATCTGGTCGATCTACTACCCGATCACCCAGGTCGATCCGCAATGGCGCAGCATTCCCTACGGCGCGCCTCTGGCCAACCAGCGGTTCATGGTCCTCGACGAGCAGGGCCGCGACCGTCCCCAAGGCGTGGCCGGCGAGCTGTACATCGCAGGTAGCGGCCTGGCCCTGGGTTATCTGGGGGATGCCGAGAAAACCGCCGAGCGTTTTGTCGATCATCCCCGCAGTGGCGAGCGCCTGTACCGCACCGGCGACCTGGGCCGCTACCTGGAAGATGGCCTGATCGAGTTCCTCGGTCGCGAGGATTTCCAGGTCAAGGTCCGCGGCCATCGCATCGAACTGGCGGAGGTGGAGAGCGCCTTGCTCAGCCATCCCCATGTGGAGTCCGCGGTGGTGGTGGCCGCGGGCGAAGGGGCCTTCGATCGGCGTCTGCAGGCCTGCCTGCGGGCCAGTCTGCGGGACATGCCGCTGGCGTGGCCGGAGCACTTGGAGGCGCGCACCCAGACAGCGGCCCAGGCCGTGCGTGGCGATCTGAGCGATGCCCTGGTCAGCGAGATGTCGGCCTGTGTCGAGCGCGCCGCGCTGCTGTCCATGGGCCTGGCCCTGCAGCGTCCCGGGCTGTTCCAACAGGCGGGACAGAGTCACTCCCTGGAAGAGGTGTTGGCCTTGAGCGAAGTCGCGCCGCGCAACCAGCGCTTGATCCGGCGCTGGTTGCAGGCCCTGGCCAAAGAAGGGCTGGTGCAGCATGACCGGCAGTCCGGTGGCTACTCGGACCTGCGGGTGCAGCGCGAGGAATACCGTCAGCTGTGGCAGCGCATCGAAGCCCTGGAGCCTTCCGTGGGCTGGGGCGCCGAGGTCCTGCGTTATTTGCGCGAGAGCCAGGAGCAACTGCCGGCGCTGATGAGCGACCAGCTGGACCCGCTGCATCTGCTGTTCCCCGAGGGCCGCACCGACACCGCCGAGGGCGCCTACCGCAAGAACCTGATCAGCCAGTACCTGAACCAGGCAGTGTGCGCCGCGGTGCAGGAGATCATCCGCCAGCGTCCCGCCGGCCAGCGCCTGCGCCTGCTGGAGATCGGCGCCGGGGTCGGCGGCACCAGCGCCGATCTGATCCCGGCCCTGGACGGCCTGCCGGTGGACTACCAGTTCACCGACCTGTCGCAGTTCTTCCTCAATGAGGCCCGGGAGCATTTCGCTGCCTATCCCTGGGTCAGCTACGGGCTGTTCGACCTCAACCAGGATCACTGGGCCCAGGGCGTGGCTGCCAACTCCCTGGACGTGATTCTCTGCGCCAACGTGCTGCACAACTCGCGGCATGCCAGCCGGGTGCTGGCGCGGCTGCGGGAGATGCTGGCCCCGGGTGGCTGGCTGATCTTCATCGAGGCCACTCGCGACACTTACCAGATCATGGCCTCCATGGAGTTCAAGGAAGGCCTGAGCGCTTTCGAAGATTTCCGCGCGGAACTGGACACCACTTTCATCCGTCGCGAGCAGTGGCAGCAGTTGCTGCTGGAGGCCGGGGGCGAAACCCCGCTGTGCCTGCCCCAGGCCGATGACGCCATGTCGCAGATCGGTCAGCACCTGTTCATCACCCGCTTCAAGAGCGAGCGCCAGACCCTGGAGCCCGAGCAACTGCGTGCCCATCTGGCCCAGCGTCTGCCGGACTACATGATCCCGGCGGACTGGCAGATCCTCGATGAAATGCCCCTGACCGCCAACGGCAAGGTCGACCGTCAGGCCCTGGCCCGGATCGGTGTGGCCGGGCCCGAGCAACAGGTCAACAGCGGCGCGGCGCCCCTGGACGATCTGGAACGCAGCATCGCCGAGGTCTGGCAGACCCTGTTGCGGGTGCCGGCGGTAGGCCGCGAGCAGGGCTTCTTCGAGCTCGGCGGCGACTCGCTGCTGGTGGCCCAAGTGGTGGGCCGCCTGCGCGAAGCCTTGCCCCAGGCCCGGCAGTTGCCCTGGAGCGACTTGCTGCGGCAGTTGATCAACCAGCCCACGGTAGCGGCCCTGGCCGACTACCTGCGCGGGCAAGGGGTACAAAGCGATTCGCCTCTGGTGCGCGTCAGCGACAAGGCCCAGGGCCCGACGCGGATCTTCGTCCACGACGGCAGCGGCACCCTGGCGCCGTACCGTGCGCTGTTCGCTGCCCTGGGGGAGGAAGCGCCCCTGGAAGGGCTGGTGCTCAACGATGTGCCGGGTTACCTGGCGCTGGAGCCGGCCACGGCGATTCGTCAGCTGGCCGAACGTTATGCCGACACCCTGCAGGCCGAAGGCCGGCGCCAGGTGAGCATCGTCGGCTACTGCCTGGGCGGGTTGCTGGCCACCGAACTGGCGGCGTGCCTGGCGGCGCGCTCCATCGAGGTGCTGCAACTGAGCGTGATCAGCAGTTACCGGGTGCCGTTCATGATCGAGGATGACCTGCTGGCCGAGTACGTGTTCGCCCGGGTGATGCAGGCCGATCCGCTGGCCCTGGGTTACCCCGAGGACGAACAGGCCATGGAACGCAGCATCGCCCGGGTTCTGGCCCAGACCCCGGGGCGGGTGCCCCAGGGTTCGCTGCTGGCCTTGAGCGACGATGGCCAATGCACCTCGGCCCTGGCCTGTCTGCAGCGCCTGGCAGAGAAGACCCCGGAGCAGCGCCTGCAGGCAATTGCCGAGGCCATGCGCCATGCCGGTTCGCAACTGAGTGACCTGGACTGGCTGCAGGAGCAACTGCGGGTGCTGCGCCACAGCCTGGCGGCGGTGGCTCTGCATGAAGCCACGCCGTATCAGGGGGACATGCTGTTCATTCGCCAGAGCGGCGAGGTTCAGGTGCTGCCCGGCATGCACCGCGACATGAGCGCCTACTGGCAGGCCCTGTGCCTGGGTGAGCTGCGGGTGGTGGATGTGCCCGGGGATCACTTCAGTTGCATGCAGCAGCCCCAGGTGCAAGCCGTGGCCCAGGCCTTCGATGCCGTCACCGAGGTGGCGGCATGAGTGGGGCGGTCATTGGACTGGTTGGGGCCTATGGCAGCGTCGGTCGTCAGGTGGCGCAGCTGTTGGCCGGCCACGTAGCGCTGCGCCTGGGCGGGCGTGCCCCGCAGCAGGCCGAGCAGTTGAACCAGCAGTTGGGGGCGTGCGCCGAAGTGCGCGCCCTGGACCTGTGGGATGAGTCGAGCCTGGCCGATTTCTGCGCCGGCTGCGCCCTGGTGATCAATTGCGCCGGGCCCAGCTACCGGATTCTCGATCGGGTGGCCCGGGTCGCGCTGGCGGCGGGCGCCGACTACCTGGATGTGGGCGGCGACGATCCGCTGCACGAGCGTCTGGCCGGGCAGGTGCCCGAAGGGCGCCGGGTGCTGTTGTCGGCGGGCATGCTGCCGGGGCTGTCGGGGGTGTTCCCGCGGTTGCTGGCGCAGTCCTTCCAACGCGTGGATGAGATGCGCTGCTATGCCGGTGGCCTGGGGCGTCTGTCCGCCACGGCCGCCGAGGACTTCCTGTTGAGCCTGGGCAACGGCTTTGGCCAGGCCCAGTGCGGCTGGCGCGAGGGACAGGTGGTGCGCAGCACGGCGAGTGCCGAGCAGCACCTGGAACGGGACTGGCTGCCGGTGGCCGGGGTGCAGGCCTATCCCTACCTGAGCACCGAGCAGCAGCGCTTGTTCAGCCAACTGCAAGTGCCTCACGGCCAGGGCTTCAACCTGTTCGAGGGCGGGCAGTTGGCGGCCGCCCTGCAGCGTATCCAGGGCTCGGCGCCAGAAGCGCGCCACTGTCCGCAGAATGTGGCCGCGCTGGTTCAGGCCAGCGCCTTGGATGTCGCTGGACGGCGGCCGTACCAACTGCTGGCGGTGGAGGTCGACGGCCTGCGTGACGGCCGCCAGCAGCAGGCCAGCGCCTGGCTGCGGGCCGGCGACGGTTCGCGGCTGACCGGCAGCGTTGCGGCGTTCTGCGCGCTGCATTGGCAGCTATTGCCGCAAGGCCTGCACTACGCGGCCCAGGTGCTGGATGCCGAGGCCTGCCTGGAACAGGTCTGTCAGTGGTTGCCGGACACCCGGGTCAGCCTGGGCCACAGCGCCGGTACCCCACTGGTCGAGCTAGAGGAGGGTGTGCTGTGAGAAAGGCTCCCAGTGCCTGGCTGCGCCGTTACCCGCAGCCGCAACCGCCACGCTGCCGGCTGGTGTGCCTGCCCCATGCCGGCGGCAGTGCGAGTTTTTTCAATGACTGGCGCCGTCAGATGCCGGCGGATGTCGAGCTGATCAGCGTGCAGTACCCGGGGCGCGAGGAGCGCCTGAGCGAAACCTGGCCCGGCAGCCTGGAGTGGATGGCGGGCACTATCACCCGGGCCCTGTCGGACCTGGTGGACCGGCCGTTGGTGCTGTTCGGCCACAGCATGGGCGCGGCCCTGGCCTATGAAGTGGCAGGGCGCATGCAGCAGCAAGGCTCGGCCCCTCAGCGGCTGATTGTGTCCGCACACCCGGCGCCCCATCGCCAGCGCCACAGCGAGCTGCACCTGGGGTCGGACGAGGCGTTGCTGGCGGATGTACAGCGCCTGTCCGATGGCGCGCCGTCACTGTTGGACGACCCGACGCTGCGGGACCTGTACCTGCCGGCACTGCGTAATGACTATCGGCTGATCGAGTCCTATCGCGGCGACATCGGCCGTGCCCTGGACCTGCCCCTGAGCGTGTGCCTGGGCGGCCAGGACACTGAAGTCGATGCGGACGAAGCCTATGCCTGGGCCGAGGTCAGCGCCCAGGTCACCGACTTCCAGAGTTTCCCCGGTGGGCACTTCTATTTGCGCGAGCAGCAGGCCGAAGTGCTGCGGCACCTGACCCGGCTGCTGGCGGGCCACGGCGAGCAGCCGTGGCAGTGCTGGCCCTCGACCCCGTGAATTTTCCTTTGGTAGTAATCGACATGAAAACCCCCGAGCAATGCAGCGCCCTGGATGACATCCGCTGGGCGATCGACACCCTGGACCAGCAGATCATCCAGGCCCTCGGCCAACGCCTGGCCTACGTCAAGGCAGCCGCGCAATTCAAACCGACCCAGGACAGCATCGCCGCGCCGGAGCGGGTCGCGGCGATGCTCCCGCAGCGTCAGCAATGGGCCGAGCAGGCAGGCCTGGACCCGATGTTCGTGGTGCCGCTGTTTGCCCAGATCATCCACTGGAACATCGCCCAGCAAGTGCGCCATTGGCGCGTCCAGCGCGGGCTTGAACAAGGAGTTGGCGATGAATGAGTCGTGCCTGTCCGGGCTGACCCAGGCCCTGCGCGAAGGCGAGGCCCAGGCTCGGCGCAATAGTCGCGCGGTACTGGTGGTGTTCAGCCTCGCCGCCGAGCGCCTGGAGCCATTGCGGTTGTTTGCCGCCAACCGCCAGGTGTTCGGCCAGAGCCTGTTCTGGTCCAGCGACCAGGGCGCTCTGGCCCTGGCGGGATTCGGCTGCACCGAGGAAATCAGCCCGCCGGCCGCCGAGCGCTTTGCCGCCACTACCCAGGCCTGGCACCAGCTACTGGAGCAGGCCCATCAGGTCGGCCCGCGCAAGGCCTATCTGTGCGGCGGGTTCGCCTTTGACCCCCAGGGGCCGCGCAGCGCCCAGTGGCAGTCGTTTGCCGCCACCTCCCTGGTGCTGCCGCGGATTCTGTTGTTGCGCGAAGGCGAACAGCAGCACTGGCTGTTCAGCCTGTGGATCGAGCCTGGTGCCGATGTGGCCCATTGCGCTGCCGGCCTTGCGGCGGAATGGAACCTGTTGCAGGCCCGCTATGCCCATGCACCGTCACTGCAGGTGCCGGCGGGCACCCGGCAGGACGACGATGCCCTGGGCGCCGAGCAGTGGCAGGCCACGGTCGCCGGCGCCATCGACCGGATCAACGCCGGTGAACTGAGCAAGGTGGTGCTGGCCCGGGAAGTCTGCCTGCGGGCCCAGCGCAGCATTCCCTGCGGGCCCTTGCTGGAGAACCTCAGGGCGGCCTATCCCCAGGCCTTCCTGTTTGCCTTCAGCCGAGGCGACAGCTGCTTCCTCGGCGCCACCCCAGAACGTCTGGTGCGCGTGGCCCGGGGCACCTTGAGCACCGTGGCCCTGGCCGGCACCTGCGCCCGCGGCCAGCACGATCAACAGGACGCCGAACTGGGTCAGGGCCTGATGGACAGCGCCAAGGATCGCCACGAACACGCCCTGGTGGTGCAGACCCTGCGCGAAGCGCTGCAGCCCTATTGCGCCATGCTGGAAATTCCTGCGCAGCCGCAACTGCACCGCCTGGCCCACGTCCAGCACCTGCTGACCCCGGTGCTGGGGCGGCTGCGGCCCCAGGTGGACCTGCTGCAAATAGTCGACGCGCTGCACCCGACCCCGGCGGTGGGCGGCCTGCCCCGGGCCAAGGCCCTGGGCTATATCCGCGAGCATGAACAACTGGACCGTGGCTGGTACGCCGCGCCGGTGGG
Source organism: Pseudomonas sp. E1BtOHC1 (assembly GCF_058744285.1). Classification (NCBI taxonomy): domain Bacteria; kingdom Pseudomonadati; phylum Pseudomonadota; class Gammaproteobacteria; order Pseudomonadales; family Pseudomonadaceae; genus Pseudomonas; species Pseudomonas sp. E1BtOHC1. Next base: position 4,839,724 of record NZ_CP196023.1, on the reverse strand, counting down.
CTGGCTGAACGCCGAGGGCGATGGTGAGTTTGCCGTGGCCCTGCGCTCGGCGCTGATTCGCGGCAACCAGGCGCACCTGTTTGCCGGCTGCGGCATCGTCGGCGAGTCGGACCCTCTGAGCGAATATCAGGAAACCTGCCTGAAGTTGCGCACCATCGGCGAAGCCCTGCGTCCGCAACCGGCCAGCACCTACGAAAAACGCGGCCTCTCCCTGTAGGAGCCGGCTTGCCGGCGAACCGCGCAGCGGCCAGTGGGCGCGGTTTGTGGCGAAGGAATGCGACGCTCTTGCGGGCCCCTTCGCTGGCAAGCCAGCTCCTACGGATGAGCAGGTGTGCACCTGTAGGAGCCGGCTTGCCGGCGAACCGCGCAGCGGCCAGTGGGCGCGGTTTGTGGCGAAGGAATGTGAGGCTCTTGCGGGCCTCTTCGCTGGCAAGCCAGCTCCTACGGATGAGCAGATGCGCACCCTTGTAGGACCCGGCTTGCCGGCGAACCGCGCAGCGGCCGGTTGGCGCGGTTTGTGGCGAGGGAATGTGGCGCTCTTGCGGGCCCCTTCGCTGGCAAGCCAGCTCCTACACAAGCCAGCTTCAGCTGGTGGGGACGGCGCTGGGGGGCGGGCCGGCGACTTTGTGGTTGGGCTTGGCCCGCAGCAGGGCGTTGATGGCCTGGCCATAGTCCTTGCCCGCCAGGCTCATGCTGTTGTTGTGGGTGCCGCCGGGCACCAGCAGCAGTTTCTTCGGCTCCAGGGCGGCCTTGAACAGTTGCTGGCTCAGGCGCGGCGGCACGTAGTCGTCTTTGAGGCCGTGGACCACCAGCAAGGGCATGCCGATCTCGCGGATCTTGTCGATGGAGTCGAACTTCTGCGACATCAGCCAGCGCACCGGCAGGGAGGTCTTGGTCGCCGCTGCTGCGGCATCGGCCAGGGTGGTGAAGGTGGATTCGACAATCAGCCCGCGAGCGGCAATCGGGGACTTGTCGGCGGCGGCATTGCGCCCCAGTTCGGCAGCCAGGTCGATGGCCACCGCGCCTCCCAGGGAGTGACCGTAGATCAGGCGTTTGCTGGCATCGGGCTGCAGCGCCTTGAGCCGCTCCCAGGCCACTCTGGCATCTTCATAGACGCTGGTTTCCGAGGGCAGGTCGCCGTGGCTCTGGCCAAAACCCCGGTAGTCGATGGCCAGCACCGAGTAGCCCAGGGCGTGCAGTTGCTCGATGCGAAACAACTGGCCGGTAAGGTTCCAGCGCACTCCGTGCAGGTAGAGGATCGCCGGGGCATCGGCGCGTTGCGCCGGCCACCACCAGGCGTGGATGTTCTGCCCGGGCTTGAAGTTTTTCGGCTTGAGCTCGAGCTCCTGCACCGTGCTCGGCAGGCCGCGGTACCAGCCGGCCGTGCCAGGCTCGATGCGAAACACCAGTTGGCGTTCCTTGTGTTCGAGCACCGCGCAGCTCACCGGCAGGCCGACCAGCAGCGCGGCCATGCACAGCAGGGGAAACCAGCGACGGCGCAGGCGCTGGGACAGGGTTGGGGACATGGAAGGCTTCACCACAGAACAGTCGAAAACGCGTTTTAACAGATGTGCCGGGATGGCTGCAGGGATTTCGGCGCAGTGGTCAGTGGCAAGGGTTAGCAAATGCTACGGGAGGGGGGCAGCGCCGTGGCCAGCCGCTAACTCAGTGGGCCACGACGCGGCTGAGGTTTTAGAAGTTCCAGCGAGTGCTGAGCATCACATTACGCGGGTCGCCGTAGTACGACGAGTTGTAGAAGCCGATGTTGGTGAAGTACTTCTTGTCGAACAGGTTGTTGACGTTGAGGGTGGCCGAGACGTTCTCGGTGATCTGGTAGCGGGCCATCAGGTCCACCAGCCAGTAAGGGTCCTGGGCGAATTTTTCCTCGGTGCCCTTGCCGTAGTTGCTGAGTATCTTCCAGCCGGTGCCCTGCCAGCGGACGCCGCTGCCCAGGGTCAGTTTGTCGAGGCTGCCGGTCAATTTGTAGCTGGTGTAGAGGTTGACCTGATCTTCCGGTTCCCAGGTGGAGACCTTGGCCCCGCTCTGGTCGCGAATGATCTTGTGGGTGTAACCGGCCTGCAGCTGCCAGCCGGGGGCGAGCTCTCCGGAGATTTCCGCTTCATAACCCTTGGCCTTGGACTTGATGCCCTTGGAGGCATAGTCCAGCCCGGGGGTAGTGGGGTTGGCGTTATAGGCCAGGTCATCCACCGGGCGGTTTTCTTCATGCACCTCGAAGTAGGCCAGGCTGGAGTTCAGGCGACCGTCGAAGAACTCGCCCTTGAGGCCGACCTCGTAGTTGGTGCCTTCGTCGGGCTTGAGCACCTTGTCGTTGCGGTCGCGGTAGTCGTCCTGGGGCAGGTAGATCTCGGTGTAGCTGGCATAGACGGAGAAGTTCTGATCGAGGTCGTAGACCACCCCGGCGTAGGGAATGACCTTGCCGGTGTCCTTGGTCTGGCTGGTGCCGCTGACCTCGTAGTTGTTGACCCGGCTGCCCAGCAGCAACGAAAGATCATCGTTGAGGCTAAAGCGCGCGGTCATGTAGCCGGCACTCTGGCGGGTGGTCTCGTCGTTCTTCTTGGTCATGCTGCCCCAGTCGGGCTTGGGGCTGTGCCCGTCCCAGTTGAAGTAGTCGTAGAAATTGTTGTGATTGGTGGCGTTGGTGAAGTCCCGGCCTTTCCAGTGCGAGTTGGAGATCGATGCCCCGACCACCAACTGATGCTCGCGCCCCAGCAGGTCGAAGGGGCCCGTGGCGTAGAGGTCGCCGCTGTCGCTGACGGTTTCGCCGGTGTACTTGCGGGTCAGCAGCGAGGCGATGCCGGTCTCGGCATTGGGCGACATCAACGAACCCAGGGGGGCGTTGTAGCCATTGATCTGGTGGTTGTACTGGGCCTTGGCCACCCAGCCGTTGGCGAAGCTGTGCTCCAGGGTGCTGAACACGGTGCGGGTGTATTGCGACCAGCGGCTCCAGCTCGCGCCGTTGTTGTAGGAGCGCGAGGTGCTGATGGCGTTGCCCTTGGAGTCGTACAGCGAGCTGCTGCCCGACCAGCTGGAACCTTTGGGGTCGTTGTCCTGATAGTCGGCGCCGACGGTCAGCAGGGTGTCCGGCGACAGGTCGAACTCGAGGATGCCGTAGTAGACGCTGGTCTGGCGCTGGTAGTGGTCAAGGAAGGATTTCTTGTCCTGATAGGCGGCGACCATCCGGCCGCGGACATTGCCGCTGTCGGTCAGGGGGCCACTGACATCGACCTGCGAGCGGTAGTTGTCCCAGGAGCCGGCCCCCAGGTCGATGTGTCCGGCGAATTCGGCGGTGGGTTTCTTGCGCACCATGTTGATGGTGCCGCCGGGGCCCCCGGCACCGGTGAGCAGGCCGGTGGCGCCCTTGAGGATTTCCACGCGGTCATAGATCACCGTGTCGGTGAGGGTATGGCCCGAGGAGTACTGCGCGTCCTGCAGGATCGGAATCCCGTCGTACTGGAAGTTCTGAATGGCAAAGCCGCGAGAGAAGTAGCTGGTGCGGTCACTGTCGTAGGTGGCCACGGTGATGCCCGGGGTATGGCGCATCACGTCGTCGATGGAGTTGAGGCCGAAATCGTCCATGGCCTGGCGGGTTACCACCGAGATCGACTGCGGGGTTTCCCGGGGTGTCAGCACCAGCCGGGTGGCGGTGGCGATGGTGCCGGGAGTGTAGGAGCCGGAGCCTTCGGTGATGGTCCCCAGCTGGTTGGTGCTGACGGTGGTGGCTCCGAGTTCCACGCGTTCGCCGCCGCCGGCCCTGAGCACTCGATAACCCGCACCTTCGGCCACCGCTTGCAGGCCCAGGGGCGCCAGCAGGCGTTGCAGGCCTTCGCCGATGGCGAAGCGGCCGCTCAGGCCTGGGCTGTGCTTGCCGGCGCTGAGGCTGGCATCGACGGCGATCATGGCCCCGGATTGCTGGCCGAAAGCCCCCAGTACCTGATCCAGGTTGCCTGGGGCGATTGCATAGTCGTGGCGCTGGCTGTCGGCCACTTCGGCGTTGGCCTCGGCGGCCAGCAGCGGCAGGCTGGTGCTGGCGATCGACAGGCCGATGAGGAACGGGCGCAGGGCCGCGGCAAGGGGCGTGAGGCGGATGTGCATAAGAAAGTCCATGGGTTGGGAAGGGTTGGCGCCGAGCTGTTTTCCAGCTTCTTCCCTGGTCTTGATGCGTGAGATTGGAAAAACTGCCGCCGTCCTGGAAAAAAATCAGGCTGCCGTCACGGAGGCCCAATAGCCCATGACCCGCTGAATGCGAATGGGCAGGGTTCGGGCCAGCAAGTCGAGGCTGGCGTCCGGCTGGTCGAGGGAGAACGAACCGGATACCCGCAGCCCGGCGACCTCGGCGGCGCAGCGCAGCAGGCCCGGACGATAGCGGTCGAGTTCGGCGATCACCTCGCCCAACGGCATGCGTTCGGCGATCAGCAGGCCCTGGGTCCAGGCGCTGGCCGCGGGGGCCACTGGCGTTATGGGGCTCATGCGTTGCTCGATGTCCACCTGCTGGCGCGGGCCCAGGACCTGTCCGGGCCCCTGAGCCAGACTGACCGAGGCGCTGCCGCTCAGCAGTTGCACCCGGGTGCCGTGGTGTCCCGGCAAGCCGACGCTGACCATCAACTGCGACAGCGGTGCCAGGTTGATCCTGGCGTCGGCGGTGACGATCCGCACCGGCGCGGCGTTGCCCAGGGTCAGCAGCAGGCGCCCGCTGTTGAGCCGTAGTTGCGGTCCTTGCACGCGGTCCTGAAGATCCACCGTGGTGCGGGTGTCCAACTGCAGCGCCGTGCCGAGGGCCAGTTGCAGTTGACGGCGTTCGCCGGTGGCGGTGTGGTAGTCGCTGAACAGCTGCGGCAACAGCAGCCGCTCACGCACGCTCCAACTGCTGGCGGCCACCACTCCAAGGCCGACGACGCCCTTGAGCAAGGTGCGCCGCGTGGGGTGGCTGCGGGCCTGGAGCAACTGCCGGGTGCGAGCGGCGGGCAGGCTGCGGGTGCTGTCGCGCAGGTCCTGGCCGAGCCCGGCCAGGCGTTGCCAGGCCAGTTCATGTTGCGGGTCGGCCCGGCGCCAGGCCAGGCACCCGGCCTGTTGCTCGACGCTGCTGGTGCCCGACTGCAGGAGCACCAGCCATTCCAGGGCCTGATCCAGTACCCGGTGATCCAGCGCGCCCTGATCGTCCATGGGCTCAAAGGCGCTCATGCCGGGTACACCGCCGCGTAGCAGTGGCGGTAGGCCTTGAGCATGGCTTTCTGTACCACGTTGACCGAGAGCTGCAGGCGCTCGGCAATCTGCGGGTAGGTCAGGCCTTCGAGCTGGGACAGCAGAAACACTTCCCGCACCCGATGGCCCAGTCCGTCCAGCACCTGACCCACGGCGTCCAGGGCTTCGAGCACCAGCAGGCGGGTTTCTGGTGAAGGCTGGTGTTGCGGCTCCAACTGCGCCAGGGATTCCAGGTAGGCCCGCTCCAGGGCCTGGCGGCGGAAATACTGGCCGCACAGCCGGCTGGCCACGGTGTTCAGATAGGCCCGGGGTTCACGCAGTACCGGCAGCTGTTCGCTGCGCAGAATCCGCAGGAAGGTGTCCTGTGCCAGGTCCATGGCCTGGTCCTGGTTACCGAGCTTGCGTCGCAGCAGTTGCACCACCCAGTTGTGATGCTGGACGTAGAGCTCGCCCACGGCGTGCTGTAGCGAAGAGTTGGGCACCATCGATAGGGGTTCCGGGACCGAGGCGGGCGAAAAGGGTGTTTATGGTAATGCTTCTCATTAGTGAGCGCTCAAGTTTTTATCGCTGCCGGCCAGGGTCTGAGCACGCCGGGCTTGTCGCTCATATAGTTGTAGGCTACAACTAAATATTCCACGAGCGAGGTCACCTTTATGTCGAGCCCATCCGCAGGTTTCATCCCGCAATTGCGCCAGGCTTCCCGGCAGATGGTCCGTGAGCTGGGCTTCATGCACAGCACCCTGGCCGCCACCGACTACTCGCCCTCGGCAGTGCATGCGTTGCTGGAGATCGGCCAGGGCAATGCCTTGACCGCTGGCGATCTGGTGACGCTGCTGGGGCTGGAAAAATCCAGCGTCAGTCGTCTGGTGCGCAAGCTGGTGGAGGCTGGCGAGATCAGCGAACAGGCCGATGCACAGGATGCCCGCTCGAAGCGCCTGCACCTCACCGCCCAGGGACGCCAGACCCTGAACGGTATCGACCGTTTTGCCCAGGCCCAGGTGGCCGCAGCCCTGGTGCACCTGAGCGCGGACCAGCAGCTTTGCGCCTCGACGGGCATCGCCGACTACGCCCGGGCACTGCGTGCGGTGCGCCTGGGCGAGGCGCCCGAGCCGCCCGCGTGCTGGTCCATCGCTCGTGGCTATAGGCCGGGGGTGATTGGCCGCATTACCGAAATGCATGCCTGTTACTACGCCGCCCGCGCCGGTTTCGGCCAGGCCTTTGAAAGCCTGGTGGCAGCGGACATGGCTGAGCTGATGGGACGTTTGCACAACCCGCGCAATCAGGTCTGGGTGGCGCTGCAGGGTGAGCGGATTGTCGGTTCCATCGCCATTGACGGGGAGGGCGCGGACGGCGAGGCGATCCTGCGTTGCTTCATCCTCGATGATTCAGCGCGTGGCCAGGGCTTGGGCCGACGGCTACTGGTCGAGGCCCTGGGGTTCTGTGACCAGTGGGGTTTTACAGCCACCCGCTTGTGGACCTTCAAGGGCCTGGATGCGGCGCGCACGCTCTATGAGCAACACGGCTTTGAACTGGTGCAGGAGCAATTGGGCGAGCAGTGGGGTGCAGCGGTGACTGAACAGTGTTTCGTGCGGGCCGGCGCAGCTTGATCGAGGCGGCTGCCGGGTGCTGGCTTGAGCTCGCTGGTTGGCGCCCCGGTGGCAACAGAGAGTCGGCATCGGTGTTAGGGTGAGCCCCCTGGTTGTGCCGACGCCTTGAGCGTCGGTCTTGAAGACATTACCGATCTGTGGAGAAGCACCCCATGCAAGCCATCAAGCTCAGCCTGCCGGCATCCCTGGACAACCTGAAAACCGTGGCGCTGCCGGATCCCGGCCAGCCCGGTGCCGGTGAGATCCGTGTGCGCATTCATGCCTGTTCCCTGAACTTTCACGACTACGCGGTGGTGACTGGCGCACTGCCCACCGCCGACGGACGGATTCCCATGGCCGACGGTGCCGGGGTGGTGGAAGCGGTGGGCGCAGGTGTCAGCGAGTTCCAGGTTGGGGATTCGGTAGTCTCCTGTTTCTTCCCCCACTGGCATGACGGGGGCCCGGCCATCGCCGACTTCAGCACCACGCCGGGCGACGGCGTCGACGGTTATGCCCGTGAAGTGGTGATCCAGCCCAGCCATTGGTTCACCCATGCGCCCAAGGGCTACAGCCACGCCGAAGCGGCGACCCTGACCACTGCCGGTCTCACTGCCTGGCGTGCACTGGTGGTGGACGGCGGGCTCAAGGCCGGGGAAACCGTGCTGGTACTGGGCACCGGCGGAGTGTCGATCTTCGCCCTGCAACTGGCCAAGGCCATGGGTGCTACGGTGATTGCCACCTCTTCGTCGGACGCCAAGCTGGCCAAGGTTCGTGAGCTGGGCGCCGACCACACCATCAACTACCGCACCCAGCCTGAATGGGGTGACGAAGTACTCAAACTGACTGGCGGCCGGGGCGTCGACCATGTGGTGGAAGTGGGCGGGCCGGGCACCTTGCCGCAGTCCATCACCGCTTGCCGTATCGGCGGTCATATCGCCCTGATCGGCGTGCTCACCGGTTGGGCCGGGCCGGTGCCGACGGCGGCGCTGATGGCCAAGCAGCAGCGCCTGCAGGGCTTGATCGTCGGCAGTCGCCAGCAGCAGATCGAGATGGTCCGTGGCCTGGAAGCCACCGGCATCAGGCCAGTGATCGACAGCACCTTCCCCCTGGCCGAGATCGCCAAGGCCTTCGCCCATGAAGCCTCGGGCGCGCACCTGGGGAAAATCTGCCTGACATTCTGAGGCGTTGATCGCCCACGACCGGGCCCACTACGGACGCGGCCAGATCATCCTGCGCGACCCGGTCAGCGGCGTGATCTGTGGCGGCACTGAATCCCAGGCAGATTCCCATATTGCGCTGTGGTAGCCGGTTGTGGCGTTCGTGCTGTCAGGGGCAGCGCGGCGTTCGTCTGAACATGGCAAGTCCGCAGATGAGGCATGAGCGGGGCGGGGCAGCTACGGCAAAGGCAATGAAAGAAGGTGTGTCGGCGAGCGATATTAAATAGAATGAGTCTCATTTGATTTAACGTGCCACGCCGGGTGCCCTTGCCATGAATGACGCCGTACTGCCAACGGAGCACACCTTCGACAACCTGTACCGTGATCACCGCAGTTGGCTCGAAAGCTGGCTGCGGCGACGCCTGGGCAACGCCTGGGATGCCGCCGACCTGAGCCAGGACACCTTCCTGCGTGTGCTCGGCAGCACCCAGCCCCTGGCCCAGTTGCAGGAGCCACGGGCCTATCTGCTGACTGTGGGCAAGCGCTTGCTGATCAACTTCCATCAGCGGCGCAGTCTCGAACAGGCTTACCTCAACGCCTTGGCGACCCTGCCCGAGGCCTGCGTGCCCTCGCCTGAACAGCGCTGGATCGTTCTGCAAGCCCTGCAGGCGCTGGACGAGCTGCTCGATGGCCTGCCGCATCGGGTGCGCCGGGCGTTTCTCTGGAGCCAGCTGGAAGGCCTGGGTTACCGCGAGATTGCCGAGCGCCTGCGGGTGAGTGAGCGCACGGTCAAGCGCTACATGGCCCAAGCCTACGAACACTGCCTGCTGGTGGAGCTGTGACCTCGTCCACCGGCAGCGATCCGCGTCAGGTCGCCCGCGCCGCCGCGCGCTGGCTGGCCTTGCTGGAGTCGGGCAGCGCCAGCGAGAGCGACCAGCAGGGCCTGCAACAATGGCGCGAGCGCTGCGCCAGCCACGAACAGGCCTGGCAGAAAGCCCAACTGCTGCGCCAACGCTTCGCCGCGCTGCCCGCGGCCCTGGCCCTGGCCAGCCTCGACCGCCCGCAACCGGGACGTCGGGCGCTGCTCAAGCGCGGCCTGGGGGTAGCGCTGCTGGTGCCGAGTACCTGGTGGCTGAGCCGGCAATTGCCCCTGGAGGTGTGGCGCGCCGACCTGCACACCGCCACTGGCGAGCGCAAACAGGTGCCCCTGGCCGACGGCAGTTTCCTGCAACTCAATACCGCCACGGCGGTGGACCTGGACCTGGCGGCGCGCCGCCTGACCCTGGTGCAGGGCGAGATGGCGCTCAAAGTGCCGGGCCGCTCGGCCCTGACCCTGTACACCGACTTCGGCCGGGTGCGGGTCAGCCAGAGCGAAGTCTGCGTGCGTCAGGAGCGCATCGGCTGTCGGGTGTCGGTGCTCAGTGGCGTAGTGCAGGTGCAGCCTTTGCAGGGGCCTGCCCTGACTTTGCACGGCGGACAGCAGGTCAGTCTGCAGGCTTCCGGCGCCGGGTTGCTGCAAGTCTTCGACAGTGCGATACCCGGTTGGCGCGAAGGGGTATTGATGGCCCAGGACCAGCCGCTGGGGGATTTTTTGCGCGAGTTGAGTCGTTACCGCAGCGGTGTGTTGCGTTGGGATCCGGAGTTGGAGGCGCTGCGGGTCACCGGCAGTTTCCGCGTCGATGACACCGACCGGGTGCTGGCCTTGCTGGCCGCCAGCCTGCCGCTGGAGGTGCAGGCGCGGACGCGGTTCTGGGTCACGCTGCGCTCGCGTAAAAAACTGGCTTGAGGGCTGTCCCCTTTTTTCCAGGTGCCTGTCATTGCAGGTAAGTGAACGAAAAAGAGAGCCTCTTCAATGCCCCGCGTCATGCCTGCTGCTGTGCGTCCCTTGTTGCGTCTGAGTCTGCTGCTGAGCCTGAGCGCCAGCCCGTTGCTGGTTCCCTTGAGCTGGGCCGAGGAGGGTGGCCGCCGCAGCTACCAGGTGCCGGCCGGCAGCCTGGGCGCTGCCCTGACCCGGTTTGCCGGGCTGTCCGGCGTCGATCTGGCGGTGGACCCGGGGCTGGTCGAAGGGCGCAGCAGCCCCGGGCTTTCCGGTGAGTTCGCGGTGCAGGAGGGCTTTGCCCGACTGCTGCAGGGTTCGGGTCTGCAGTTGCACGCCGTGGGCGAACAGGCCTACACCTTGGCGCCGGTTCCCGAGGCAGGCGGCCTGGCGCTGCCCGCCACCTCGATTCTCGGCAGCGATCTCCCAGGCAGCGGCGAGCCCTATGCCGGTGGCCAGGTGGATCGCAAGGGCGGCCAGGGCCTGCTCGGCGACCGCGATTTCATGGACACCCCGTTCAACCTCACGTCCTACACCGCCGAGGCGCTGAAGAACCAACAGGCGCGAACCCTCGGCGACGCCGTGGCCAGCGACCCCTCGGTCCGTACCACCAACCCGGCCAGCGGGCGTTTCGAGCAGTTCTCGGTGCGCGGCTTCAGCCTGTTCAACAGTGACGTGTCCTACGGCGGCCTGTACGGGATCCTGCCGACCTACGCCATCGACATGGAAATGGTCGGCCGCCTGGATGTGCTCAAGGGGCCGGGCATGCTGCTGGGCGGCATTGCGCCCCGGGGCAGTGTGGGGGGCGGCATCAACATCGAGCCCAAGCGCGCCCAGGACACGCCCTTGACTGAGTTCACCGCCAACTACGCGTCCGCCGGGCAGACCGGTGGCGCGGTGGACATCGGCCGGCGTTTTGGCGAGGGCAACCGCTTTGGCCTGCGCTTCAATGGTGTGCGCCAGTCCGGCGACACCGAGTGGGACCACCAGCAGCTCCAGCGTGAAACCGGAGTCATCGGCCTCGATCTGCGTGATGAGCGGCTGCGCCTGTCCCTGGACCTGGGGCACCAGGAGCGCCACGCTGACGCGCCGATCGAGCGGGTCGAAGTGGCGGCCACGGCGAAAATGCCCAAGGCCGAAGACATCCGACACAACATCGCCCAGTCCTGGACCTACGCCCATTCCAAGGACAGCTTCGGCGCGCTGCGCGGCGAGTACGACCTCAGCGATTCACTGATGGTGTATGCCGCTCTGGGGGCGCGCAAAGGCAACTACGACTTTCTGCGTCATGCGGTGCAGGTGACCAACAGCGCGGGCGACTTCACCGTGACCCCGCGTACCTTCCGTCGCGATGAAGACGTCAAGACCGCCGTCATCGGCCTGCGCAGCGGGTTTCAGACCGGGCCGATCGGGCACACGGTGAACCTGAGTCTGAACCGCTTCAACATGGATTTCGACAACGCCGGCGAGCGCTACCTGCGCCGTGTCAGCAACCTCTACCGGCCGGTGGAGCTGCCGTTGCCCGGGCGCCCCAACCGCATCGACACCAGCACCCACACGGAAAACCGTTTCACCAGCCTGGCCCTGGCCGACACCCTGAGCTTTGCCGAGGACCAGGTGCTGCTGACCCTGGGCGCACGCTTGCAGCGGGTCCAGGTCAGCACCTGGAGCAACGGCGTGCGTGACGAGCCGGTGAATGATGAAAAGGCCCTGTCCCCGGCGCTGGGCCTGGTGGTCAAGGTCAGCGATCGCCTGTCGCTGTACAGCAATTACATGGAAGGCCTGAGCCAGGGCGAAACCGCGCCGACCACGGCGACCAATGCCAATCAAGTGTTCGCGCCGTACCGCAGCAAACAGGTGGAAGTCGGCGCCAAGTACGACCTGGGCAGCTTCGGTATGAGCGCCAGCCTGTTTCGCATCCAGCAGCCGTCGTATGTCTACGACGAGAACAACAACTTCAAGCCCGATGGCCAGTTGCGCAACCAGGGCCTGGAGCTGAATGTCTTCGGCGAACCCCATGACGGTGTGCGCCTGCTGGGCGGGCTGATGCTGCTCGACAGTGTGCAGACCGAAACCGGTAAGGGCCTGTATGACGGCAATCGCGGCACCGGTTCGCCGGTGGTCAACGCCAACCTTGGCGCTGAATGGGACATCGACAGCTTGCGCGGACTGACCCTGACTGCTCGGGCGATTCACTCCAGCTCGCAATACCTGGACCCAGCCAACCAGCAGAAAATCCCTGGTTGGGAACGCTATGACCTGGGGGCGCGCTACGCCTTCGAGCTGGGCGAAAAACCGATCACCCTGCGCGCCAGTGTCGAGAACGTGCTCAACACCACCTACTGGGCCTCGGCCGCTACCTCGTCCGACAGCGCGGCGGGGTTGACCTTGTCGACGCCGCGCACCTGGCTGGTGTCGGCCACGGTGGGGTTCTAGGGCCGTCCTCGAACATTGCGCAGCCGCTGTCGAACCTTCTTGCAGCGGCTACCGGGAACCCGGTAACCGCCCTATGCAAGGTTCAATGCGCTGGCTTGAGCTCGGGCGTGGCGTTGGTCCGGGCGATGACAGTGAGGATCGACAGCGCAGCGATGACCAGCCCTGGCGAGGTGGCCAGCAGGACCCCGGCGGTGCCGGCGCCGGCGGCGAGGATCTGCCCGGCGGCCAGGGGCCCGGCCATCGAGCCCAGGCGGCCGATGGCCACGGCAGCGCCCACGCCGGTGGCACGCACTGCGGTCGGGTAGGAGGGCGGTGCCAGCGCGTAGAGCACCAATTGTGCGGCCATCACGAACAGCCCTGCGGCAAACCCGGCCATGGCCATTGGCACAATGCCCTGCGACAGCCCGACCCCGGCCAGCGCCGCCAGCAACCCGGCGTACACGAACAGCACCACTTTGAGCCCGTTGCAACGGTCCAGCAGCAGGCCGCCGAGCAACGAACCGAGGGCGCCGCCGATGTTGAACAGCATCTGCACCAGGCCCGCCTGGGGTTTGCTGAAGCCCTGTTCGAGCAGCAGCGAGGGCAGCCAGTTGAGCAGCATGTACATCACGGTCAGGGTGAAGAAGTAGCTGAGCCACAGGGCCAGCGTGGTGCGCGCGCGACCTTCGCCGAACAGCGCCTGGGCGGTGGAGGCACGCTGGGTGCCGGCGCTGGCGGTGTGTTGGCGAAAGGCACTGGATTCGGGCAGCAACCCGGCCATCAGCGGCACCACCAGCAGCGGCGCCAGGCCGCCGATGATGAAGGTGGTCTGCCAATGTTCGCTGGAGAACATCGCCACCACTGCCGCCAGCGCGCCACCCAGGGGCACGCCGCAGTACATGATGCTGATGGCCGTGCCCCGGCGGCGTTCACTCACCGCTTCGGCGCACAGGGCGATCAGGTTGGGCAGCGCCGCGCCGAGGCCGAGGCCGGTCATGAAACGCACCAGCAGCAGGCTCGAATAACTCTCGACGTAGGCCGTGCACAGCGAGAACAGGCCGAACAGCAGCACCGCGCCGACCAGGATCTTCTTGCGCCCGATACGGTCGGCGACCCAGCCGCCGAAGAACGCCCCGGGCAGCAGGCCGATGATCCCGGCGCTGAACACCCAGCCCATCATCTTCGGGTCCAGGGCGAAGCTCTGGCGCAATCCGGCAGCGGCGGTGCCGGCCGCTTGCAGATCGAACCCCTCGATCAGCGCAACGATAAAGCACAAAGCGATGGTCAGCGTCGAACGACGCGATGGACTGTCCATGGGCAAACCTCATTGTTGTTTTTGTTGTGGTGGCCAACCGGACGCCGGGCCTGAATGCGCCGGTGCTGGTGGCTGGTGATTAAGATAACAAAGATAACTAAAAAATGAATAGAGCCTTAATTTCAGCCAATAAATGCAAATAAAGTGATTTAAATCAGATAGATAAACTGACAATAAGGATTTGTTTAAAAAATAGATAATATTATTAATGTTCGATTATCGGTCATTTGTGGTTGACGTAAGGCTTGGGCTGTTTCCATTCTCTGTCCGCGACGTCGGCTGCCAGGCCCTCGCTCGACACCTAAAACAACAACAAAAAATGGACATCGGACATGCCAAATATCCCCACCAACGCCGTTGCTGCGGCGTCAGCTTCCTGTGTGCCCAGTCGCCCCACGCGGCTGGCTCTGGCCTTGCTGGGCTTGAGCCTGTTGCCTGGCCCACTCTGGGCGGCGGGTTTTATCGATGACAGCCACGGCACCCTGACCCTGCGCAATTACTACCTGGATCGCGACTACAAGGACGATGGGGCGAAGACCGCCGCGCGGGAATGGGCGCAGGGTTTCATCATGAACATGGAGTCGGGGTTCACCGAGGGCAGCGTCGGTTTCGGCCTGGATGTGCGCGGGCTGCTGGGGGTCAAGCTCGATTCCTCGCCGGACCGCAGCGGCACCGAACTGCTGCCGGTGTCGGCCAGCGACAAGCGTGCCGCCGATGAATACTCGCGGCTGGCGCCCACCGCCAAACTGCGCTTTGCCCAGACCACGGTGAAGACCGGCGATGTCTCGATCTTCCTGCCGTTCGCCTTTGCCAGCCCGTCGCGCCTGCTGCCGCAGACCTTTCGCGGCACCACCCTGAGTTCCAGGGACATCGACGGCCTGACCCTCAACACCGGCTACATCGACCGCATCAACAAGCGCGACTCCACTGACTACCAGGCCATGACCATTGCCTCGCCCAACCGGCGTTTCAATGCCACGGCCAGCACCTCGCACCTGGCGTACCTGGGGGGCGACTACCAGGTCAACAAGGACCTCAGCCTGCGCGCCTATCACGCGCAGGTGACCGACCTCTACCAGCAGGACACTCTGGCCCTGCTGCACAACCTGCCCCTGGGCGATGGCGTGCTGAGCAGCGACCTGCGCAGTTTTTTCAGCCGGGAAGACGGCAGTGCCAAGGCCGGCCGGGTCGACAACCGCAACCTCTCGGCGCTGTTTGGCTACAAGTTCGGCGGGCACCGGGTGAGCCTGGGCTACATGCATTCCAGCGGCGACACGGCCACGCCCTACATCTCCGGCACCGAGTTGATGGGCATGAGCGAGCTGACCATGAGTTCGGACTTTCTCAATGCCAAGGAGCGCACCTGGCAAGCCATCTACGACTATGACTTTGCCGCCTCCGGCCTGCCCGGGCTCAAGAGTCGGCTGCGTTACGTGCGCGGCGACAATATCGAGCTGGCGGCCTTCAATGCCAGTGAGCGCAAGGAGCGCGAGTTTCAAATGGAGTTGGGGTACGTGCTGCAGAGCGGCCCGTTGAAGAACCTCGGGCTGGTGGCGCGCAAGTCGATCTATCGCAATGATTTCCCGGCGGGCGCGGCGTTCCGCGATGAAAACCAGACCCGCTTCCTGGTGCTCTACACCTTGCCGATCTGGTAGGCCCGCAAGCGCCTTGCTGCGTCAGCGTGCCGGCCCTGTGCCGGCACCTTGGGTTCAGTCCTGGTAAACCTTCTTCAGCAGGCGCAGCAGCTCTTCGCGCTCCCCGGCGCTCAAGGCCGAGGTGGCGTCGACGTCGCTTTGCGCGGCGATCTGCTTGAGCTCCTTGAGCAGGGTTTCGCCGGTCTTGCTCAGAAAAATCCCGTAAGAGCGCTTGTCCGGCTTGCAGCGCACCCGCACCGCCAGAGCGCGGCTTTCCAGTTTGTTGAGCAGGGGCACCACTTGCGGCGGCTCGATGGCGAGGGCGCGAGCCAGGTCGGCCTGCATCAGCCCCGGGTTGCTGTCGATGATCGCCAGGGCCGAGAACTGTGCGGGCCGCAGGTCGTGGGCCGAGAGCCGGCCGATCAGGTTCTGGAACAGCTTGAGCTGGGCGCGCCGCATGGCGTAGCCAATCAGTTCGTCCAATGCCGAATCCAGCGGCGCCTGGACCTCGGCGTTGGCGGGTGGGGCCTCGCGCGGGTCGGCGAGGGGAGCAGGCTTGGCCATGACAAAAACATCCTGGGTCGGTTAACAAGGCTATCCAGTTTGCCGGGGTCGGCCGCTGATAGCTACGTTTGCCTATGTTGGCAGGCGTTGCAGAAGGATTTTTCCAGGGCTAAGGAAAATGGTTAATCTGATTAATAGTTAATTGACATAACTATATTTGCGGTTTAATTTCGATCCATCTTCAAGCCAGAACAAGAGAGCATCGCCATGAGCAACTACGAAGGTCGCTGGACAACGGTCAAGGTCGAAATCGAAGACGGCATTGCCTGGGTCATCCTCAATCGCCCGGAAAAACGCAACGCCATGAGCCCGACCCTGAACCGGGAAATGATCGACGTGCTGGAAACCCTGGAGCAGGACCCGGCCGCCGGCGTGCTGGTGCTGACTGGCGCCGGTGAAGCCTGGACTGCCGGCATGGACCTCAAGGAGTACTTTCGCGAGGTGGATGCCGGCCCGGAGATCCTTCAGGAAAAAATCCGCCGCGAAGCCTCCCAGTGGCAGTGGAAACTGCTGCGCATGTACGCCAAGCCGACCATTGCCATGGTCAACGGCTGGTGCTTTGGTGGCGGCTTCAGCCCGCTGGTTGCCTGCGACCTGGCGATCTGCGCCGATGAGGC
Source organism: Pseudomonas sp. E1BtOHC1 (assembly GCF_058744285.1). NCBI lineage: Bacteria > Pseudomonadati > Pseudomonadota > Gammaproteobacteria > Pseudomonadales > Pseudomonadaceae > Pseudomonas > Pseudomonas sp. E1BtOHC1. Next base: position 4,823,400 of record NZ_CP196023.1, on the reverse strand, counting down.
GACCTTCGGCCTCTCGGAAATCAACTGGGGCATCCCGCCGGGCAACCTGGTGAGCAAGGCCATGGCCGACACCGTCGGTCATCGCCAGTCGCTGTACTACATCATGACCGGCAAGACCTTTGGCGGGCAGAAAGCCGCAGAAATGGGCCTGGTCAACGACAGCGTGCCCCTGGCGCAACTGCGTGAAGTCACGATCGAGCTGGCGCGCAATCTGTTGGAGAAAAACCCGGTGGTGCTGCGTGCCGCCAAGCATGGCTTCAAGCGTTGCCGCGAGCTGACCTGGGAGCAGAACGAAGACTACCTGTACGCCAAGCTCGATCAGTCGCGCCTGCTGGATACCGAAGGCGGACGTGAGCAGGGCATGAAGCAGTTCCTCGACGACAAGAGCATCAAGCCCGGCCTGCAGGCGTATAAACGCTGAGCCCGGCCGGCGAACGGCGGGCGCATCCCGCTGTTCGCCATGCCCCTGGCATTACTGTTACACCGCTGCGCTGCATTCCCGACAAAGACAACAAGAGGAATCACCATGCTGGACGTGCCCCTGCTGATCGGTGGCCAGTCGCGCCCCGCCGGCGACGGTCGAACCTTCGAACGCCGCAACCCGGTGACCGGCGCTGTGGTATCGCGCGTGGCCGCCGCGACCCTGGACGATGCCGACGCCGCCGTGGCCGCGGCCCAGGCCGCATTCCCCGCCTGGGCGGCTCTGGCCCCCAACGAACGCCGCAGCCGTCTGCTCAGGGCCGCCGAGCAATTGCAGGCCCGCAGCGGCGAATTCATTGCCGCCGCTGGCGAGACCGGGGCCATGGCCAACTGGTACGGCTTCAACGTCCGCCTGGCGGCCAACATGCTGCGTGAAGCAGCGTCGATGACCACCCAGATCAACGGCGAAGTCATTCCCTCGGATGTCCCCGGCAGCTTCGCCATGGCCCTGCGCCAACCCTGCGGCGTGGTGCTGGGCATTGCCCCGTGGAACGCCCCGGTGATTCTCGCCACCCGGGCCATTGCCATGCCCCTGGCCTGTGGCAACAGCGTGGTGCTCAAGGCTTCCGAACTGAGCCCGGCGGCTCATCGCCTGATCGGCCAGGTGCTGCAGGACGCCGGCCTGGGCGATGGCGTGGTCAACGTCATCAGCAATGCTCCGGCCGATGCCGCGGCGATTGTCGAGCGGCTGATCGCCAACCCGGCGGTGCGCCGGGTCAACTTCACCGGTTCGACCCATGTTGGGCGGATTGTCGGCGAGCTTGCGGCGCGCCACCTCAAGCCGGCCCTGCTGGAGCTGGGGGGCAAGGCGCCGCTGCTGGTGCTGGACGATGCCGACCTGGATGCGGCTGTCGCGGCCGCGGCGTTTGGCGCCTACTTCAACCAGGGGCAGATCTGCATGTCCACCGAGCGCCTGATCGTCGATGCCAAGGTGGCCGATGCCTTCGTCGCCAAGCTGGCGGCCAAGGTCGAGAGCCTGCGCGCCGGCGATCCGGCGGCCGCAGATTCGGTGCTCGGCTCGCTGGTGGATGCCAGCGCCGGGACACGCATCAAGGCGCTGATCGACGACGCCCTGGAGCAGGGCGCGCGGCGGGTGGTCGGCGGGCAACTGGACGGCAGCATTCTGCAGCCGACCCTGCTCGACGGCGTCACCGACGCCATGCGCCTGTACCGCGAAGAGTCCTTCGGCCCGGTGGCGGTAGTACTGCGCGGCAGCGGTGATGAAGAACTGTTGCGCCTGGCCAACGATTCCGAGTTCGGCCTGTCGGCGGCGATTTTCAGCCGCGACACCGGGCGTGCCCTGGCCCTGGCGCAACGGGTCGAGTCGGGCATCTGCCATATCAACGGGCCCACCGTGCATGACGAGGCGCAGATGCCGTTTGGCGGCGTCAAGTCCAGCGGCTACGGCAGTTTTGGCGGCAAGGCCTCGATCGAGCACTTCACCCAATTGCGCTGGGTCACCTTGCAGAACGGCCCGCGGCACTACCCGATCTGATCCGTCGCCACGGGCGCGGTGCCTTGAGCACGCGGCCCGTGTGCCGGCCAGGCATAACAATAACAAGGCCGCAGCCACCGGCTGCCACGCTTGCCAGCTGTCGCCCTGCGTGCGCGGCGCAGGCGTGCCTTGATGGAGGACATGTACGTGAGTTGCCAATTCAGAGCGCCATCCCCACCCGTGGCCGAGCCGCCGCGTTACCGTCAGGTGTCCATTGGCCGGCCGGCGGTTGCCGTCAGTGAAGAGCAGGGCGTGTTGCATATGCGTTCCCTGGAACCCCTGGCGCCCTTGCCGCAGCGCTTGCTCGATCGTCTGTTGCACTGGGCCCGGGTGCGTCCCGAGCAGACCTTCATTGCCGCCCGCGAGGCCGGCGGCGACTGGCGCCGGGTCAGCTATGGGCAGATGCTCGACAGCGTGCGCGCCATCGCCCAGGGCCTGCTCGGCTACGGGTTGTCGGCCGACAAGCCGCTGGCGCTGCTCTCGGGCAATGACATCGAACACCTGCAACTGGCCCTGGGCGCGATGTACGCCGGGATTCCCTATTGTCCGGTGTCGCCGGCCTATTCGCTGCTGTCCCAGGACTTTGCCAAGCTGCGCCATGTCTGCGACCTGTTGCAGCCGGGGCTGGTGTTTGTCAGCGATGCTGGCGCTTACCAGCGGGCCATCGACGCGGTGCTGCCGCCCGAGACGCCGCTGATCTGCGTGCGTGGCCAGGTGCCGGGGCGGCGCCAGGCGAGCTTCGCCAGCCTGCTGGCCGAGCCCGGTGGTGCCGAGGCCGATGCGGCCTTTGCCGCCACCGGCCCCGACAGCATCGCCAAGTTTCTCTTCACTTCGGGCTCGACCAAGCTGCCCAAGGCGGTGATCACCACCCAGCGCATGCTCTGCGCCAACCAGCAGATGCTGTTGCAGACTTTTCCGGTGTTCGGTGAAGAGCCGCCGGTGCTGGTGGACTGGCTGCCCTGGAACCACACCTTCGGTGGCAGCCATAACGTCGGCATCGTGCTCTACAACGGCGGCAGTTTTTATCTGGACGATGGCAAGCCCACGGCCCAGGGCTTTGCCGAAACCTTGCGCAACCTCAAGGAGATTTCGCCCACCGCCTACCTGACCGTGCCCAAGGGCTGGGAGGAGCTGGTCAATGCCCTGGAGCAGGATGCCGAGCTGCGCGAGTGTTTTTTCAAGCGCATGAGCCTGTTCTTCTTCGCCGCCGCCGGGCTTTCGCAAAGTGTCTGGGACCGTCTCGACCGGGTTGCCGAGCAGCATTGCGGCGAACGTATCCGCATGATGGCCGGGCTCGGCATGACCGAGGCCGCGCCGTCTTGCACCTTCACCACCGGGCCGCTGTCGATGGCCGGTTACATCGGCCTGCCGGCGCCGGGTTGCGAAGTGCGCCTGGTGCCGGTGGACGGCAAGCTCGAAGGGCGTTTTCGCGGGCCGCACATCATGCCCGGCTACTGGCGCGCGGTGCAGCAGACCGCCGAGGTGTTCGACGCCCAGGGCTTCTACTGCTCGGGGGATGCGCTCAAGCTCGCCGACCCCGACGACCCGCAGTTGGGGCTGATGTTCGACGGGCGCATCGCCGAGGATTTCAAGTTGTCGTCCGGGGTCTTTGTCAGCGTCGGCCCGCTGCGCAATCGCGCGGTGCTCGAAGGCTCGCCCTATGTCCAGGACCTGGTGGTAGCCGCACCCGACCGCGAGTGCCTGGGGGCCCTGGTGTTCCCGCGCCTGTATGAATGCCGGCGGCTGGCGGCGCTGGGCGCCGAGGCCAGCGATGCCCAGGTGCTGGCCAGCGCGCCGGTGCGCCAGTGGTTCAGCGACTGGTTGCAGCGCCTGAATCGCGAGGCCAGCGGCAATGCCAGCCGCCTGGAGTGGATCGCCCTACAGGTAGAGCCGGCGTCCATCGACCGCGGGGAAATCACCGACAAGGGCTCGATCAACCAGCGCGCGGTGTTGCAGTGGCGTGCCGAGCAGGTCGAGGACCTGTATCGCGGCCGCGAGCCGTCGATCCTGCGCGCCGAGCCCAAGCCATGAACGGCGCCGGGCAGTACAGCGGGTTTGCCGATGTGGCGATCCTTGAGGCGTTGCGCACGCCCTGGGTCGACCTTGGCGGGGACCTGGCCGAGATCTCGCCGATCGATCTGGGGATCAAGGTCGGGCGCGAGGTGCTGCTGCGCGCCGGCATCGATGCCCGGGCGGTGGACAGCGTGCTGGCCGGTTCCATGGCCCAGGCCAGTTTCGACGCCTACCTGCTGCCTCGGCACATCGGCCTGTACAGCGGTGTCGGGCAAGCGGTGCCGGCCCTGGGGGTGCAGCGCATCTGCGCCACCGGTTTCGAGCTGCTGCGCCAGGCAGCCGAGCAGGTGCGGGGCGAGGTGCAACTGGCGTTGTGCGTGGCCAGTGAATCGATGTCGCGCAACCCGATTGCCGCCTACACCCATCGCGGCGGCTTCCGCCTGGGGGCGGCGGTGCAGTTCAAGGACTTTTTATGGGAGGCACTGTACGACCCGGCGCCGGGGCTGGACATGATCGCCACCGCCGACAACCTGGCGCGGCGTTATGGGCTGACCCGCGAAGCCGTGGACGGCTATGCCTGCGCCAGCCATCAGCGGGCCCTGGCGGCCCAGCAGGCGGGCTGGTTCGCGCCGGAAATCGTCGCCGTGAGCCAGCAGGCCTTCGAGCTCGACGGCTATCAAGCGCGCGGCATTCGCCTGCCACGGGGTGTCGAGGCAGTCAGCCAGGACAGTCATCCGCGCCCCAGTGAGCTTTCTGCCCTGGCGCGACTGCGGACGATCCACGAGGGCGGGGTGCAGACCGCCGGCAACAGTTGCGCGGTGGTCGATGGCGCGGCGGCGGCCCTGGTCGGGCGGGCATCGGCCTGCAGCACGCCACCCCTGGCGCTGTTGCTGGCCAGTGCGGTGGTCGGGGTGGCGCCGGAGTGCATGGGCATCGGCCCGGCCCCGGCGATCCGCCTGCTCCTGCAGCGCAGTGGCCTGAGCCTCAAGCAGATCGGTCGCCTTGAAATCAACGAGGCTCAGGCCGCCCAGGTGCTGGCCGTGGCCCGGGAGCTGGAGCTGGACAGTGATCGCCTGAATGCCCAGGGCGGCTCCCTGGCCCTGGGTCATCCCCTGGCCGCCAGTGGCCTGCGCCTGGTGCTGACCCTGGCCCGGCAACTGCGCGAGCACAACCTGCGCTACGGGATCGCCGCCGCCTGCGTGGGTGGTGGCCAGGGCATGGCGCTGTTGATCGAAAACCCGGCCTGGCGCGGCTGAGTCCGACCGGCCCGCCGCCCCTGGCGGGCCACTCTATTTCTACTTGATGAGGTGTCCCCATGTGGAGCTACCAGGCGCCGCTGCGCGATATGCAATTTGTCCTTGAGCACTGGCTGGAGGCCCCCGAAGCGTGGCGTCGGAGCCCGGCGTTCGACGTGCTGGACCTGCCCCTGGCGCTGCAGGTGCTGGAGCAGGCCGCGCGTTTCAGCCAGGACGTGCTGGCCCCGCTGAACGCCAGAGGCGATCGCCAGGGCTGCCAGTGGGCGGACGGGCAGGTCAGCACCCCGGAGGGTTTTGCCGAGGCCTATCGGGCCTATGTCGAGGGCGGCTGGCCGGCCCTGGTCTGCGCCGAAGCTTTGGGTGGCCAGGGCCTGCCGCAGCTGCTGGACGCGGCGCTGCAAGAGATGCTCTACGCCAGCAACCACGCCTGGGCCATGTACACCGGCATCGCCCATGGCGCTTACCTGTGCCTCAAGACCCACGGCGCGCCCTGGCTCCAGGAGCGCTACCTGCCCGAGATCATCAGTGGCGCGAGCCTGCCCACCATGTGCCTGACCGAGCCCCAGGCCGGCAGTGATGTCGGCCTGTTGCGCTGTCGTGCCGAGCCCCAGGCCGACGGCAGCTATCGCCTCAGCGGCAGCAAGCTGTTCATTTCCGGCGGCGAGCATGACCTCACCGACAACATTCTGCATCTGGTGCTGGCCCGGCTGCCGGGCGCGCCGGAGGGCAGCCGGGGAATCTCGCTGTTCCTGGTGCCCAAGCGCCTGGAGCGGGGCCAGGGCAACGGCGTGCGCTGCGACGGCATCGAACACAAGATGGGGATCAAGGGCAGCGCCACCTGTTCCCTGGTGTTCGAGGCGGCCCAGGGCTGGTTGGTGGGCGAGGCCCATCGCGGCCTGGCGGCGATGTTCGTGATGATGAATTCGGCGCGCCTGCACGTGGGCCTGCAGGGCCTGGGGCATGTCGAAGCGGCGTGGCAGAACGCCCGCGACTACGCTGGCGAACGCCAACAGATGCGTGCGCCATTGCGCCCCGCCGGTGTCGCCGCCCAGGCCGCCGACCCGATTCGCTACCACCCGGCCATGCGCCGCGTGCTGTTGGAATTGCGCGCCACCAGCGAGGGCTTGCGGGCCATCGGTTATTGGGCTGCGCACCTGCTGGATGAGGCCGAACATCACCCTGAGCCCCAGGTCCGGCGCCAGGCCGATCAACTGGCGCAACTGCTGACGCCGATCATCAAGGCCTTCTTTACCGAGCAGGGCTTTCGTCAGGCCAGCAACGCCTTGCAGGTCTTCGGCGGCTACGGCTACGTCGCCGAGTTCGCCATCGAGCAGACCCTGCGCGACAGCCGCATCGCCATGATCTACGAAGGCAGCAACGAGATTCAGGCCAACGACCTGTTGTTGCGCAAGGTGCTGGGGGATGGGGGACAGGGCTTCGCGCTGTTGCTTGAGCAACTGTGCGCCGAGGCTGGGCGCGGCGCAAAGGTGCCCGAGTGCGCAGGGTTTGCCCGGTCGTTAGGGGATCTGGCCGAGGCGTTGCAGGAACGGGTGGGCGAGGTGCAACAGTGGGCGCTGGAGGATGCCGAGTACCCGTATCGCGCGGCCGGGGATTTTCTGGCGTTGTGTGGCCTGAGCCTACTGGCACTGGCCTGGGCGCGGGCGGCACGGGTGTCGCGCAGGCTGCCCGAGGGCGATCCGCTGCGTGGGGCCAAGCTTGAGACGGCGGGGTTCTTTTTCAGCTACCTGTTGCCCCAGGTCGAACAGCGGATGACGGCAGTACGCAACGCCCGGGCGGAGTTGGCGTTTATTTGATGCGGCTCGTTTTATTGGATCCATTGGTGGGTGTCAGCGGCGACGATCAGGCGCTGATGGATCAGCGGTGAAGGTGGGTGCCGGGAGGGCGCTGGCCCTTGCGGGGCGCTCGGCGTCCTGAAAGGGCCGGTGTCAGGCCGTTGTGAAGCTCAAGCGCCCTTAAGTGCACTGTCTTTAGCGGTTTTAGTCCCTTGGGTGAACGCGGGTGGGCGATAATCGCCCGCTAATCCGGGGGGCTTGTCCGGTACATAAGTCTTTGATCCTTATGGTCATTTCGCTCGTTTCAGGTCGATTTCGAGTGTTTTTACCGACTTTTTCAGTCCGTTTCTCTCTTGCTAGTGGATCCATTAGGCGCTTTATTGGCGACCTGGCGATGGCAGGAGCCCTCCTGACCGTCCGCAATAAAAACAACAAAAAGGGTTTCGTCATGAATGTCTTTTCGACGGCGTGCGGCCACCTGGCTGGCGCGCGCTGGCTGTCTGTGTGCACAGGTTCGCTGGGTGTTGCGCTTCGGCTCATGGCCGAATGGCAGGTGCACCCATGAACCGCGATCTCAAGCAACGGCTCGATCAGGGGCCGATGGGTGCGTTCCAGTGTCTGGCGATCGGTATCTGCATCGTCCTCAATATGATCGACGGCTTCGATGTGCTGGTGATGGCCTTCACCGCCGCCTCGGTGTCCGCCGAGTGGCAACTCAACGGTGCGCAGATCGGCCTGCTGCTCAGTGCCGGGTTGTTCGGCATGGCCGGCGGTTCGCTGTTTATCGCGCCCTGGGCCGATCGCTTCGGCCGCCGGCCGCTGATTCTGGGGTGCCTGTTGCTGTCCGGTGTCGGCATGTTGCTTTCGGCCACCAGCCAGAGCCCGTTGCAACTGGCGTTGTTGCGCGGCCTGACCGGGTTGGGCATTGGCGGCATCCTGGCCAGCAGCAATGTGATCGCCGCCGAGTACGCCAGCCGCCGCTGGCGTGGTCTGGCGGTGAGCCTGCAATCCACCGGCTATGCCCTGGGGGCGACCCTGGGCGGCTTGCTGGCGGTGTGGCTGCTGAGCCATTGGGGCTGGCGTTCGGTGTTTGTGTTTGGCGGCATCGTCACCTTGCTGGTGATCCCTCTGGTGCTGCTCTGGCTCCCTGAATCCCTGGACTTTCTCCTGGCCCGGCGCCCGGCCGATGCTCTGCTGCGGGTCAATCGCCTGGCCCATCGCCTGGGGCACCCGACGCTGGCGCGGCTGCCCGTTGCGGCGCTGCGCGAGGAGGGCGCCGTCAGCGGCTTCGGCCAGTTGTTCGCCGGGCCGATGCGGCGCACCACGCTGCTGATCTGGCTGCTGTTTTTCCTGGTGATGTTCGGTTTCTACTTCGTCATGAGCTGGACCCCGAAACTGCTGGTGGCCGCTGGGCTTTCGGCGCAGCAGGGGATCACCGGCGGGGTGCTGCTGAGTGTTGGCGGGATCTTCGGCGCGGCACTGATCGGCGGCTTGTCTTCGCGCTGGCCGCTGACCCGGGTGCTGTCGCTGTTCATGCTGGTGACCGCCGGGCTCTTGGTGTTGTTTGTCGGCAGTGCCTCGTCGATTGCCGCGGCCCTGGGCCTGGGGCTGCTGATCGGGCTGTTCGCCAACGGCTGCGTGGCCGGTCTGTATGCCTTGTCGCCGGTGGTCTACGACGCTTCGGTACGGGCTACCGGGGTGGGCTGGGGGATCGGCATCGGGCGCATTGGCGCGATTGTCTCGCCGACGGTGGCCGGGATGCTGCTGGATGCCGGCTGGCAGCCGCTGCACCTGTATGGGGTGTTTGCCGTGGTCTTCGTGCTGGCGGCGGGTTGCCTGTTACTGCTGCGCCCGGCAGCGCCGCAGGCGCAAGCGGCCCTGGCCTAGCTCGCGCAACTGGATGCGGCAGCGGGCGCCGCTTCAAGACTGGCCGTCGATGATCGCCGCAGTCACGGTCTGGCGGAACCAGGTCAGTGCGGCGGAGCTGTCGCTGTTGGGGTGCCAGTGCAGGGACACGTCGAATTCCCCCACCGGGAACGGCAGCTCCAGTTGCTGCAGGCCGCCTTCGAGAATGAACAGGCGGGCGATCTGCGCCGGCAGCACCGCCAGCAGGTCGGTGCCGGGCAGGATCTTGGGCAGCACCGAGAAGTGCGGCACCTGCAGGCTGATGCGGCGCTTGGCGTTCATCTGCTTGAGCACGTCCTCGATGCTGCCGTGGCCGGTGGTGCGGGTCACGGCGATGTGCCGCTCGGCGAGGAACTGCTCCAGGCTCAGGTGCTGGCCGATGCGTGGGTGGCGGTCGCTGAGCAGGCACACGTAGCGCTCGCGGATCAGTACCTGGCTGCGGGTGCCGGTCAGGGGCTTGCGGCAGATCAGCGCGTCGACCTTGGCGCTGCTGAGCCATTCGCCGGCCTGGTCCACCTGCAGCGGCAGGACCTCGACTTCGGCTTCCGGGGCCTGCTGGTTAAGACGCGCCAGGATCAGCGGCAGAAAGCCCATTTCGCCGAGGTCGGAGAGAGCGATGCGAAAGCGTCGCTCGGTGGTCGCCGGGTCGAAGCGCCGGGTGCTGTGCACGGTGTTTTCGATCCGCGTCAGAGATTGGCGTAGGGGCGGGTACAGCTCATCGGCCAGTTGGCTGGGCTGGATGCCGTCGCGGCTGCGGCTGAACAGGCCGTCGTCGAACAGTTCCCGCAGCCGCGCCAGAGCGTAGCTGACCGAGGGTTGGGTGACGAACAGGCGCTCGGCGGCCAGGGTCACGCTGCGGGCTTCGTAGAGGGTGACGAAGGTGCGGATCAGGTTCAGATCGATGTGGCTCATGGTGCCTCATGGATATAGATGGATCTTATTTTTAATAGAAATAGTATCGATTTGATCAATTTAATCGCGGCTGCAAGAGTAACTCAAATTCTAAAAAAGCAGCGGCAAAGGTCCCTATGAAAACCGTCCATAGCGCTTCCTACGACATCCTCCGGCAACACGGCCTGACCACGGTGTTCGGCAACCCGGGTTCCAACGAACTGCCCTTTCTCAAGGGCTTTCCTGAAGACTTCCGCTACATCCTCGGCCTGCATGAAGGCGCGGTGGTCGGCATGGCCGACGGCTTCGCCCTGGCCAGTGGCCAGCCGGCGTTCGTCAACCTGCATGCGGCGGCGGGCACCGGCAACGGCATGGGCGCGCTGACTAATGCCTGGTACTCCCACAGCCCGCTGGTGATCACCGCCGGCCAGCAGGTGCGGTCGATGATCGGTGTCGAAGCGATGCTGGCCAACGTCGATGCGCCGCAGTTGCCCAAGCCGCTGGTCAAGTGGAGCCATGAACCGGCCTGTGCCGAGGACGTGCCCCGGGCCTTGAGCCAGGCGATTCATCTGGCCAACCAGGCGCCCAAGGGCCCGGTGTATCTGTCGATTCCCTATGACGATTGGGCACGCGCGGCACCGGCCGGGGTCGAGCATCTGGCGCGGCGCCAGGTGGCCAGCGCCGGGCTGCCTTCAGCGGCGCAACTGCGCAGCCTGGTACAGCGCCTGGCGGCGGCGCGCAACCCGGTGCTGGTGCTGGGGCCGGATGTGGACGGCAGCCAGAGCAACGCGCTGGCGGTGCAACTGGCGGAGAAACTGCGGATGCCGGCCTGGGTTGCGCCGTCTGCGTCCCGTTGCCCGTTTCCTACGCGCCACCCGAGTTTTCGCGGGGTACTGCCGGCGGCCATCGCCGGCATCAGTCGCTGTCTGGTGGAGCATGACCTGATCCTGGTGGTGGGCGCTCCGGTGTTCCGTTATCACCAGTTCGCCCCGGGGGACTACCTGCCTGAGGGCACCGAGTTGCTGCACATCACCTGCGATCCCGGTGAAGCGGCCCGAGCGCCCATGGGCGATGCGCTGGTGGGGGACATTGCCGAGACCTTGCAGGCCCTGGTCTGGGCGCTGCCAGAGTGCGACCGGCCGCAGCCGGCAGCCTTGCCGGCACCGGCGCCGGTCGAGGAAAGCGACGGCCTGCTGCGCCCGGAAACCGTGTTCGACGTGATCAACGAGCTGGCACCCAAGGATGCGATCTACGTCAAGGAATCCACCTCAACCGTCGGTGCCTTCTGGCAGCGAGTGGAAATGCGCGAACCCGGCAGTTACTACTTCCCGGCGGCCGGTGGCCTGGGCTTCGGCCTGCCGGCGGCAGTGGGGGTGCAACTGGCCCGACCCGAGCGGCGGGTGATCGGGGTCATTGGGGACGGCTCGGCCAATTACGGTATCACTGCGCTGTGGACCGCCGCCCAGTACCAGATCCCGGTGGTGTTCATCATCCTCAAGAACGGCACCTACGGCGCCCTGCGCTGGTTCGCCGGTGTGCTGCAGGTCAGCGACGCCCCGGGGCTAGACGTGCCCGGCCTGGACTTCTGCGCCATCGGCCGCGGCTATGGCGTGCACTCGGTGCAGACAAACACCCGCGAGGAGTTCGCCCAGGCCCTGAGTGAAGCCCTGGCGGGCAACCGCCCGGTACTGATCGAGGTGCCGACCCTGACCATCGAACCCTGAGGGCTGCCTAGTCGCCGGGCGCGAGCCCGGCCTTGCCAACCGCAACCTGCGGACTCACCAGAAGAATAAAAAGAGGTGGTTATGAACACGACTTCGGTCACTGTTGTGATAGACGACGCGCCCCAGCCGGCGCGTGCCGGTTCCACCCACGCCGACATCGGCACCTTGCTCGACCATGGCCCCTTCACCGGCATGCAGAAACTGGTGGTGCTCTTGGCGGCGCTGTCCATCGTCATGGACGGCTTCGACGGCCAACTGATCGGTTTTGCCATTCCGCTGATGATCAAGGAGTGGGGCATCACCCGTGAGGCATTTGCTCCGGCGGTGGCGGCCGGGCTGATCGGCATGGGCATCGGCAGTGCCTGCGCCGGTTTGTTTGCCGACCGGTTCGGCCGACGCATGGCGATCATTACCAGTGTCTTTGTGTTCGGTGTGGCCACTTGCGCCATTGGCCTGGCACCCAATGCGCTGGCGGTGGCGGTCTTGCGCTTCATCGCCGGCCTGGGCATCGGTGGCGCGCTGCCCAGCGCGACCACGGTGACGGCCGAATTCACCCCGGCGCGGCGGCGCACCCTGGCGGTGACTGCCACCATTGTCTGCGTGCCCCTGGGCGGGATGCTGGCGGGATTGTTCGCTTCCCATGTGTTGCCGCTGTACGGCTGGCGCACCCTGTTTTTCATCGGTGGCAGCCTGCCCATCGTCCTGGGCTTTGCCTTGCTGGCGACGCTGCCGGAGTCGCCGCGCTTTTTGGCGCGCCGGCCCCAGCGCTGGAACGAGCTGAGTACCTTGCTCGGGCGCATGGGTCGGCCGATGGCAGCGGGGGTGGTCTACACCGATGCCCTGGAGCAGAAGAGCGAGAAGCAGGGCGGTTTCCGCACCTTGTTCGCCCGTGGCTATGGACGCGACACCCTGGCCCTCTGGGTGGCCTTCTTCATGTGCCTGACTGCGGTCTATAGCGCCTTCAGCTGGCTGCCGACCATGCTCCTGTCCGAAGGTCTGGAGCTGTCGGTGGCCGGGTCCGGGTTGACCGCCTACAACCTCGGCGGGGTCATCGGCGCGCTGGTCTGTGCGATGGCCATCACCCGCTGGGGCTCGTTCTGGCCGTTGCTGATCTGCTGTGCCGGCGGCGCGGCCAGCGCCTTTGCGTTGCAGGGGGTGGATATCCATCAGGACACCGGTTTGCTGATCTTCGGTTTCGGCGTACACGGCCTGTTCGTCAACGCGGTGCAGTCCACCATGTACGCGCTGTGCGCCTTTATCTACCCCACCGGCGTGCGCGCCACTGGCACCGCCTCGGCCCTGGCCTTCGGACGCCTGGGGGCGATCCTTAGTGCCTTCGCCGGGGCCTTGGTGATCACCCGGGGTGGGGCCGAGGGCTACCTGACGCTGCTGGGCGCGGTGATGCTCATGGCGCTGATCGCGCTGCTGATCGTGCGCCGGCACATCCCCCGGCGCCTGCCGGGCCAGTCATGAACGCCGTCCTTGAAACGCTCATTCAATCAGGAGGTTCGATGAACATCACCATTCTCGGTGCGGGTGCCATGGGTTCGCTGTTTGGCGGCCTGCTGGCGGAAAGCGGGCAGCAGGTGACGCTGCTGGACATCAATGACGCGCATCTGGCAGCCATCCACCGTGACGGCCTGCTGCTGGCCACCGACCACGGCGAGCGGCGCATCAGGGGCTTGAACGCCTGCCGCCCGGAACAGGCCAGCGGGCACCCGGACCTGCTGCTGGTCTTCACCAAGACCCTGCACACCGACAGCGCCTTGCGCAGCGTTGCCGGGCATATTGCCGGGCACACCCGGGTGCTGACCCTGCAGAACGGCCTGGGCAACGCCGAAGCCTTGTCGCGGCATGTGGCCCCGCAGCAGGTGCTGATCGGCATGACCAATTGGCCCGCCGACATGCTTGGGCCGGGGCAGGTGCATTCCCATGGCCAGGGCATGGTCCGGGTGCTGGCCCTCGACGAGGGTGAGCGCCAGGCCAGCGCTGAAGTGGCGGCGGTACTGGACGCGGCCGGGCTCAATTGTTCGGTGGACCCCGAGGTCTGGACGTCGATCTGGGAGAAGGTTGCCTTCAATGCGGCGCTGAACAGCCTGTGCGCGGCCACTGGCTGCACGGTGGGCCAGCTGGCCGCGGCGCCGGAAGGCGTGGCGCTGGCCCGGGCCATCGTCATGGAGGTGGTGGCCGTGGCCGGCTCCCAGGGGATAGTGCTGGATGCCCAGCGCTGCCTGGACAGCATGGCTTTTGCCATGGACCACCACCGAACCCACAAGCCCTCGATGCTGCAGGACGTGTTGGCCGGGCGGCCCACGGAAATCGGCGCGATCAACGGCCAGGTAGTGGCCCGGGCGCGAGAGGCGGGGGTGGCGGTGCCCCACACCGAAACCCTGCTCGGCCTGCTGCGGCTGATCGAACAACGCGCCATCTTGTAGGAGCCGGCTTGCTGGCGAAGAGGGCCTTGAGTCTTGTGTTGTTCTGGTGGGTATCTTCGCTGGCAAGCCAGCGCCTACACCGGCGGTTTATCGGCGACACATCGGTTTATGAATGCTGTTCCATGAGGAGATTTTTCATGAGTGAATCCAACGCGGTCTATCGCGATCTGCATCTGCAACCCATCGCCGGGCAGTGGCGCCCCGGAGCCGCCGGCAAGACCCTGGCGGTGACCAATCCGTTCGATGGTGCGCTGTTGCTGGAAGTGGCCCAGGCCAACCGTAGCGACCTGGATGTGGCCTATGCCAAGGCCGCCCAGGTGCAGCCGGAATGGGCGGCCCTGGGCCCGTCGCAGCGCGCGGCAGTGTTGCACCGGGCGGTGGCGATCTTCGACCGGCGCCAGGAGGAAATCGTCAATTGGATCATCCGCGAATCCGGCAGCACGCGGATCAAGGCCCTGGCCGAATGGGGCGCGGCGCGGGCCATTACCCTGGAGTCGGCGTCGTTCCCGGCACGAGTGCATGGGCGGATTGTCGAGTCCGATGTGCCGGGCAAGGAAAGCCGGGTCTACCGCAGTGCCCTGGGGGTGGTGGGGGTGATCAGCCCGTGGAACTTTCCGCTGCACCTGACCCAGCGTTCCATCGCCCCGGCCCTGGCCCTGGGCAACGCGGTGGTGGTCAAGCCGGCCAGCGATACCCCGGTGTGCGGTGGCCTGCTGCTGGCCAGGATCTTCGAGGAGGCGGGGCTGCCCGCCGGGGTGTTCAGTGTGGTGGTGGGGGCCGGCAGCGAGATTGGCGATGCTTTTGTCGAGCACCCGGTGCCGGCGCTGATCACCTTCACCGGCTCGACCCCGGTGGGGCGCGGCATCGGTCGCATCGCCAGTGGTGGCGAGCATCTCAAGCACGTGGCCCTGGAGCTGGGGGGCAACAGCCCGTTCGTGGTGCTCGACGATGCCGACCTGGAGCAAGCGGTGAACGCCGCGGTGTTCGGCAAGTTCCTGCACCAGGGGCAGATCTGCATGGCGATCAACCGGATCATCGTCGATGAACGGCTCTACGACGCCTTTGCCCAGCGCTTCGTGGCCCGGGTCAAGCAGCTCAAGGTGGGGGATCCGCAATCGCTGGAGACCGTGATCGGCCCGGTGATCAACGCCCGCCAGTTGCAGGGCTTGCAGGACAAGATCGCCCTGGCCCGCGAGCAGGGCGCCGAGCCGCTGTACGAGGGCGGGGTGAACGGCAATCTGCTGGCACCCCATGTCTACGGCGAGGTGCGGGCCGACATGGACCTGGCACGCAATGAAATCTTCGGCCCGCTGGTGGGGCTGCTGCGCGCCCGGGACGAAGCTCACGCTCTGGAGCTGGCCAATGCCAGCGAGTTCGGCCTGTCCAGCGCGGTGTTCACCCGCAGCCTGGAGCGCGGGGTGAACTTCGCCCGCCAGGTGCGCGCGGGCATGACCCACATCAACGATGTGCCGGTGAACGATGAGGCCAACGCGCCGTTCGGTGGCGAGAAGAACTCCGGGCTGGGGCGCTTCAACGGCGACTGGGCGATCGACGAGTTCACCCGCGACCACTGGATTAGCGTGCAGCACCGGCCACGTCAGTATCCCTTCTGACGGGCTGACCTGAACAACCCCCGGCCGCCCAGGCCGGGCACTTGCGCATCCGTGAACGGACGGGCCGCTACCGGCCTGTCGGGGCACGGCTGCGCTTATGAAAAACGGAGAACAATAATAATGAACACCCGTCATCCGATGCTCTGCCGTTCCCTGGTTGGGGCTTGTCTGTCAGCGGGCCTGTGCGCCCCTTCCTGGGCTGGCGACGACAGCGGTTTCTTCGAGGGAAGCAAGACCGACCTGCTGCTGCGCAACTACTACTTCAACCGGGATTTTCGCGACCACGACGCGCCCAAGGGGCAGATCGAGGAGTGGGCCCAGGGCTTCATCCTCAAGTTCAGTTCCGGCTACACCCCGGGCACCGTGGGTGTTGGCCTGGATGCCATCGGCCTGTTCGGCCTCAAGCTCGACAGCAGCCGCCGGGTCAGCGGCTCGGAGTTGCTGCCGGTGCACGACGATGGTCGCGCGGCGGACAATTTCGGCCGGGCCGGGGCGGCGTTGAAGGCGCGGATTTCCGCCACCGAATTCAAGCTCGGCGAGCTGCTGCCGGACGTGCCGCTGCTGCGCTATGACGATGGCCGCCTGCTGCCGCAGACCTTTCGCGGGGCCATGCTGGTGTCCCGCGAGATCGACGGCCTGGGCCTGCAGGCCGGGCAGTACCGGGCCGTGAGCCTGCGCAACTCATCGGACATGCAGGACCTTTCGGCCTGGGCCGCGCCGGGGGTGAAGTCCGATGGTTTCAACTACGCCGGCGCCGAATACCGCTTCAACCAGCAGCGCACCCTGCTCGGCGCCTGGCATTCGCAACTGCAGGACATCTACCGCCAGAGCTATTTCAACTTGCAGCACAAACAGCCGGTGGGCGACTGGGTGCTGGGGAGCAACCTGGGCTACTTCATCGACCGCGACGATGGCAGCGCGCGCATCGGCCGGGTCGACAGCCACACCGCCTATGGCCTGTTTTCCGCCGCGCGGGCCGGGCACACGCTGTACCTGGGGTTGCAGAAGGTCAGCGGCGACAGCCCCTGGATGTCGGTCTACGGCAGCAGCGGCCGGACCCTGGGCAACGACATGTTCAACGGCAACTTCAGCAACGCCGGCGAGCGCTCCTGGCAGCTGCGCTACGACTATGACTTCGCCGCTTCCGGGGTTCCCGGGCTGCTGGCCATGGTGCGTTACGGGCGTGGCGACAACGCCACCACCAAGGCCGGCAAGGACGGCCATGAGTGGGAGCGCGATACCGAGATCAGCTACACCCTGCAAAGCGGCACCCTGAAGAACCTCAGCCTGCGGCTGAACAACGCTACCAACCGGCGCAGCTTTAACAGCGACTTCGACCAGACCCGGCTGATCGTCAGCTACCCGTTGTCGCTGTGAATAGCCTGTAGCCGCTGCCGCAGGCGGCGATTGCAAGGGCGCGGGAGGTCTTGCGGTAGATCGCCAGGCAAGGCCCTGTGGGCCTGTGCGCCGCCTCGCCGTGGCCCGGCGGCGGCGCCAGGCTACGCCTGGATACGCGTTGCGGCGGGCCTTGCGTTACTATGGCCGCCCACCTTTTTTCAGGAAGCTGCCCGGATGAGCAAACCCGGTCAAACGGTGCTGGTCGCGCTGCGCAAGATGATCGCCTCGGGCGAGCTGGCGGCAGGCGAGCGCTTGATGGAAGTGCCTACCGCCGAGCGCTTCGGGGTGTCGCGCATGCCGGTGCGCATGGCCTTTCGCACCCTGGAGCAGGAAGGCCTGCTGGTGCGTTTCGGCGGCCGCGGTTTTCAGGTGCGTTCGGTCAGCGCCCAGGACATTGCCGGTGCGGTGGAGGTGCGCGGGGTGCTGGAAGGCCTGGCGGCGCGCCAGACCGCCGAACGCGGGCTGTCGGCCGAGGGCCGGGCGATTCTCGAACGTTGCCTGGTCGAGGGCGATGCGCTGTTCGACAAGGGCTATGTCAACGAGGAAGACCTGGAGGTCTATCACGACCTCAACATGCGTTTTCACCAGGTGATCGTGGCGGGCAGCGGCAACCCGGCGATCGCCGATGCCCTGGCGCGCAACGACCACCTGCCGTTTGCCTCGGTTACCGCCCTGGCGGTGGACCGCCAGGACATGGCCCGGGAATACCGGCGCTTCAACTACGCCCACATGCAGCATCATTCGGTGTTCGACGCCCTGGTCAACGGCCAGGGCGCACGGGCCGAAGCGTTGATGCGCGAGCATGCCAACGCCACCTTGCGTTACGCCGAGATCTTCGGTTCGGCGCTGGCCGACGAGCGCATGAAGTTGATCCTGCCCTCGCCGTGAGGCGTTAGAGATCCAGCACCAGCAACGGGGTCTTGGCGCGGGAACAGCAGGGCGTGAACTGATCGTTGCACGCCTGTTCTTCCTCGGTGAGGAACAGGTCGCGGTGCTCCGGCACCCCCTCCAGCACCCGGGTCAGACAGGTGCCGCAGATCCCTTGTTCGCAGGAAATCGCCACCTCGATGCCCTGGTCCTGCAGCACCTGGACCACGCTGCGATCGGCCGGCACCTGGAACACCTGCCCGCTGCTGGCCAGCTTGACTGCGAAGCTGCCATCGGAGCTGTGGTCCACGGGCGCGGCGCTGAAGTACTCGCGGTGCAGGCATTGTTCCTTCCAGCCCAGGGCCCTGGCGCTGTCCAGCACGTGCTGCATGTACCCGCTGGGGCCGCAGACATACAGGTGCAGATCATCCTGCGGCGCGCCCAGGGCGTGCGCGATATCCAGGGCAGTCTCGGGCTGTTCGTCGAAATGCAGGCTGACCCGCTCGGCGAAAGGCGATTGCCGCAGGCGCGGGACAAAGGCCGCGCGCTCGGCCGAACGGGCGCAGTAGTGCAGCTGGAAATCCGCGCCGCTGTGGGCCAGGTGCTCGGCCATGCTGAGGATCGGGGTAATGCCGATGCCGCCAGCGAACAGCAGGCTGCGCCGCGCGCCGGGGGCCAGGGCGAACAGGTTGCGTGGCTGGCTGATGCGCAGGCGCGCGCCCACCTCCAACTGTTGGTGCAGGCTGCTTGAGCCGCCTCGCGAGGCGGGGTCCTTGAGTACTCCGATCACGTAGCGGTGGCGTTCTTCGGGGTGGTTGCACAGTGAATATTGGCGCACCAGGCCGTTGGCCAGATGCACGTCGATATGGGCGCCGGCGCTGAAGGCGGGCAGGGGGCTTGCGTCGGCCGCGGCCAGTTCGAAGCTGCAGATGTCCAGGGCTTCGCTGTGGCGCGCGACCACCAGTACGTCGATCATTGTCGGTCCTCGCCAGTGGCCGCATCCGGGCCGGCTGGCTGTCGGGGGCGGAGAGGGACTTATCGGCTTGCCGCGATCAGTGCTTCCCGGGGCTCGCGCTCCTGGGCGATCAGGCGTTCCAGTACCCGTCGCGACTGCACGCCGCCGGCGTCGATGTTCAATTTGAGCAGGCTGCGCTGGGGCTGGGCGAGCAGGTTCTGCTGCTGGCGTTCGAGCATCTCCAGGTCTTCGCTGAAGATCTTGCCCTGGCCTTCGCGGATGCTGGCGGTGAGGGCCTGGTCCTGCGGGTTGAAGTTGCGCGCCATGCCCCAGAAGTACCAGATCGAGGTGTCGCTTTCGGGGGTGATGAAGTCCACCACGATGCTCGACGCCTTGAATGCCGCGGGGGCGTCGTAACCGCCGTGGCCGGCGTGGGCCACGCCGACTTCGATCAGCACATGGCTGGGCGGGCTGAAGCGGCAGATCTGCCAGCGGTCCACCGGCACGTCGTCGGCCAGCTGGTTGCCGCGCAAGGCCATGCGCCAGAACGGCGGCGGCATGACGTTGTGCATGTGCCGGGCGGTGACCACTTGATCGCCGTCCACTGTGGTCTGTGGCGGCGCCTCGTCGATCTCCTTCTGGCCGATGCTGGAGGCGTGGACATAGGTTTCGTGGGTCAGGTCCATCAGGTTGTCGATCATCAGCCGGTAGTCGCACTGGATGTGGAACAACCCGCCGCCGTAGGCCCACTGTTCGTTGTCGGCCCATTCCAGGTGATGGATCAGCGCGGGATCGGCCAGGCTCTGGTCGCCGGGCCAGACCCAGATGAAACCGTAGCGCTCGACCGCGGCGAAGGTCTTGTTGCAAGGGAAGCCGCGTACCCGCTGACCGGGCATTTCCACGGTCTTGCCGTCGCAGCCCATCACCAGGCCGTGGTAGCCGCACACCAGGTTGCCATTCTCGACATAACCCAACGACAGCGGGGCGCCGCGATGGGGGCAGAAATCCTCGACGGCGGCCACCCGGCCTTCATGGGCGCGGTAGAACACCATTCGTTCGCCGCAGATCTGCCGGCCCAGGGGCTTGCCCTGCAATTCATCGGGGGTGCAGGCAACGTACCAGGCATTTTTTGGGTACATGACGTCTCTCCAGGCGTTTGTTTTTTTATTTAATGGATCCATTAAAGGGTTCGCGCTCTAGGAGTGTCAAACGAATGCACGGATATTTTGTTCGATAATCGGTTGCTCTTGAGGTTTTAGGGGGTTGTGGATCCATTGAGCGATTTTTATGGATCCATTGAGCGCGTGTCAGGACACCGTCTGCGCCAGGGCGGGGCGTGGTTGCGGGGCTAGGCCAGGAGGGCGCAGCGCCAGGGGCTGGAATCTGGCGGCTGCGGTGGCGGGGTGGGTTTGTGCGGCAATCAGCGCCGTTGCAGGCTGTCCTGCAGGCGCTGGATGCCTTCTTCAAGCATGGCCCGCGGGCAGCCGAAGTTCAGTCGCACGAATTGCCCGCAGTCGTCGCCGAACTCCAGCCCGGCGCTGAGGCCGACCTTGGCCTCCTTGAGGAAGAAGGCGTAGGGGTCGGCAAGGCCCAGGGCGCTGCAATCGAGCCAGGCCAGATAAGTGCCCTGGGGCGCGTGCATGCTAATGCCCGGCAAGCGGGTCTGCACCGCGTGCAGCAGGTAGTCACGGTTGGCTTGCAGGTAGCCGAGCAGTGCCTGCAGCCAGGGGCCGCCGTGGGTCAGGGCGGCGTGGGTCGCTTCCAGGCCCAGGGGGCTGACGCTGTCCACCATGCCGGCGCGGGCATTGTTGAAGGCCAGGCGGGTGGCCGGGTCCTGGACGATGGCGAAGCAGGTCTTCATCCCGGCGATGTTGTAGGCCTTGCTCGCTGACATCAGGGTGATGGTGCGCCGGGCGATCTCCGGGCTCAGGGATGCGGTGGGAATATGCCGGCGCCCGTCGAAGCACAGCTCGGCATGGATTTCGTCAGAAATGATCAGTGCGCCTTGATCCAGACAGGCGTCGGCCACGGCTTGCAGTTCTTCCCGGGGGAAGACCTTGCCCAAGGGATTGTGAGGGTTGCTCAGGAGCAGGGCGCCAGCACCTTGCAAGGCCTGACGCAGCGCGTCCATGGGGGTGACATAGGTGCCTTGCTCGGTGAGCTGGAACGGGACTTCGACCTTGTCCAGGTGCCAGTTGTCCGGGGCCATGCGCAGCGGGCGATAGTTGGGGGTCTGTACCAGCACTTTTTGCCCGGGCTGGACGAAGGCGTGCAGGGCCATGTTGAACCCGGGCTCGACCCCGGGCAGGAAGATCAACTCGTCGGGCTGCACACGCCAGGCGTACTTGTTCCAGAGGTCGGCGACCACGGCTTCGCGCAGTTCATCCCGGGCCACGCTATAGCCCAGCAGCGGGTGCTCGAGGCGTTGGTGCAAGGCCTGGAGAATGCCGTCCGCCACGGCAAAGTCCATGTCCGCCACCCACATGGGCAGGACGTCCTCGGGGTAGCGGCTCCACTTGGTGCTGCCGGTGCCTTGGCGGGGATGCAGGGTATCGAAATCGAAGCTCATGAACGGGTCTCGTCGAATCGCATGGGGAGGGTGGAAGGGATTCTAGCCTTCCCTGAGGGTGGCCGGCAGGGTGTGTTGGGCCAGGCCCGGGGCAAAGGCACTGGCAGGTTCAAGGGGAGTGAAGTGGATGGTGGCGAATATGGTTTGTGTACAGAGTGAAGTATTGAAATTGAAACAGGTGTTTATTCAATGTCGAGTGTTCTCTGGTTGTCTTTTATAGAGTTTATGTCAAGCGACTTCTTGTGGGTTGTTTGTCATTGTTTGTTGCTGGAGTTTTTAAGAATTGTCTTAGTTTGTCTTTTTTAGTCGGTGTTATATGGTGTGGCGGTTATTGGACTTGTTCAAAGTTTCAACGTGAGTGGGTATATCAATAATCGAACCGGCAAGGAGCAGGGCAATGACGGTTGAAAGTGGACTTCGCTATCGTGATTATTCGGTCCCCTATCTAGTGGATGAAACCCTTCGGGAAGGTATTGAACGTACGGCCTTTCCCATTTCCGTGGACGCCAAGGTGGCGATTCTCAAATCCATGGCGGCAGCAGGATTGAGAGATTTCGTGGTGGGCTGCGGGCCTGAAGAGCCGCTGGTCTGGGACCGTCTGCACCAGGCCCGGGAAGCCCATGAACTGCCCGCCGATACCCGGGCCACCTTCATCATTCTGCTCAACTGCTGGGAAACCGCTTTCGCCTATTTCCAGTCCCGCCAGCAACATCGCCAGTGGATCGCCGACACGGTGTTCAGTTTCGGCATGATCACCTACAGGCAGGGTGAGCGGGAGTTCGAGCGGGCCATCGAGGCGTTCCGCAGCATCGGCGCCGTCAGGTTCAAGGCCAGTGTGCTCAACAATTTTCGCAAGGGTGTGTCTGACCAGCGCTATGGGGAAATCTGCCGGCAGATCGACTGGGCGGCCAGCCTCGGGGTGGAGGTCATCAGGATCAACGATTCGGTGGGCTCGCTGCAGCCCCATGTGACCCAGTGGCTGTGCTCGAAGCTGGTGCAGGATTACCCCCATCTGGTGTTTTGCCTGCATGCCCATAACGACAACGGACTGGCCCTTGCCAATACCATGCAAGCCATTCATTCGGGCTTTCAGATGGTTGAAGGGGCGTTGGCCGGTTTTGGCAATAGATCGGGTATTGCCCCCCTGGAACAAGTGGTCAAGTTGTGCAAGGTCAATAATATAAACTTGGGTTCCTGTGAACTTGATCTGGATAAGTTGATCAACGCAGCTCATCAATGTGAAGACACCTTCTTGCAATTGCCCAGTGTTTATCGGCCGGTGAGCGGCAAGTTTGAAACACTCTCTAACTACGGCGTCCTGAATATTCCGGACTTTCTTGAAACCAATGATGAGAAGGGGTACTTCGTCAACTATGTCGGCCTGCATCCGCAGACCATTCGCCAGGCCCTGACTCATTATTCAACGGCAGGACTGGATGTGGCCGCGATTGCCGATGCAGACCTGTGGCCCATAGTGGACAGCCTGAAAGTGGAGATGCAGGCCTCCATGAAGGACATCGAGTCCCACTATCGCCGGGTCATGGGCGGGGTGATGGATTTCTACCGCGCCTCGACTTACACCCCCCGGCAACTGGCGTTGTATGCCGAACGGCGGATTGTTCGGGGGCATGCCGCTCATGGATAAGGTCTTTACGGTGGTGATGCCGCTGTTTGCCATGATCTTCGCCGGCTACTGGATAGTGCGGATCGGGGTCATCGGCAAGGAAACGGTAAAGGGCCTCGTGGGGGTCGTGTTCTGGCTGTTCCTGCCATGCTTCATTTTCATCAAGACCCTGGGCACCCGGGATCATGGCGAGCTGGACTGGGGGCTGCTCAGCGCCTACTACCTGGCTTGCCTGGTGACCTTCATCATCGCCGCGGTGGGCGGTCGGCTGATCTGGGGCGGTAATGGGCGCGTAGCCGGCCTGCGTGGGCTGTCGTCCATATCGGGAGTGGTGGGGTACATGGGCTTGCCCTTGATGGTCATGGCCTTTGGCGATGAGGCGGCCTTGCCGACGTTGATGATCACCATGGCCGACAACCTGGTGATCCTGGCGGGTGGGGCATTGATCATGGAGCTCACTGCGCAGCAGGAGGTACAGGCCAAGCCGGACCTGGCCCGGGTGCTGCTCACCACGACCCGCTCCATTGTCAGCAACCCACTGATCCTGGCGGTGTTGCTGGCGGTGCTGTTCATTGCGCTGCAATGGCAGTTGCCCGGTCCGCTGCAGATCTTCGCCACGCAGATGACCAATGCTACCGGCCCCTTGGCCCTGGTGGCCCTGGGCGCTGCCTTTGCCGTGCACAGGAATCAGAACCTGATCAAGGGCGACGCCCTGGCTTTGGCTCTGTTGAAGGTGGTGGTGCTGCCGGTGCTGGTGTTCGTTTCCGCCAGGTATGTATTTGGCCTCAGCGACTTCCTGGTCAAGATTGCGGTGATCATGGCGGCGCTGCCGGTGGCGGTTAACGTTTTCATCCTGGCGTCGCGCTACAAGACCTATGAGACGGAGGTCTCCAGCAGCATGCTGCTCTCCGCGGTGATGGGCATCGGAGTGATCTCGGGGTTGCTGGTCGTGCTGGACTGATGCTCAAGCCTGCCGGTTGATGACCGGCCTCAGCACCCTGCAAGCGTCATGCGCTTGCGGGGTGTTTTGTTTGCCCGTCCCGCGGCGTTCGCCGCGGGGCTGATACCCCTGGGAGGACCTGCAACAGTTGCCCGCAAAGCAGCTTTTCCCTTGCCTGTGCCTCACAAAAACCTCGTTTCGCAACGTTCCGGGTTATGGAAACAATGACCCCCTGCATACGCCTGCCCGACTGCCACGGGCGCATCCGGCGATGCACTGCCGATCGATTTGTTCTTCCTACAAAAACAACAGGGAGCAAGCGATGAACCGCCATTCGAGCAAGACCGCGTCCGCTCACCCCGGACCGGTTGCAAACACTCCAAACGAACGGGGCCACAGAGCCCGCAACGGTGAGGATCCGGCCACGTGGCCTGTGCTGCGAGGCGCCTTACACCGCTGACCAAGACTCGTAGTGCCTGGTGCAGTACCGCCCGTGAATACGGTCGCTTCCAGGCTCCTGCTGTGCGGGTTCGTGCGGGCGAGCCGGCTTTCTTGAGGATGGGTTTCATGTCCAACACCTTGCGTTGCGGCGTTGCATTGTCGTGGGTGCTGCTGTGCACCGGGGCTTCGGCTCAACCACAGAACCTCACCGTCATTTCCTTTGGCGGAGCGACCAAACAGGCCCAGGAAAAAGCCTATTTCCAACCCTTCAACCAGAGCGGCGCCGCCCGAGTGGTGGCGGGTGAGTACAACGGTGAACTGTCGAAGATCAAGGCCATGGTCGATGTCGGCAAGACCAGCTGGGATGTGGTCGAAGTGGAGAGCCCGGAGCTGTTGCGCGGCTGTGACGAGGGCTTGTTCGAACCTTTGGACCTGGCCCGCTTCGGTGATCCGGCGCAGTTCGTTCCGGGCACCCTGAGCGAGTGCGGCGTGGCCACTTACGTCTGGTCGATGGTCATGGCCTTCGCCCCGCAGAAGCTGGCCAAGGCTCCCGAATCCTGGGCCGATTTCTGGAACCTCAAGGATTTCCCCGGCAAGCGCGGTTTGCGCAAGAGTGCCAAGTACACCCTGGAAATCGCCCTGCTGGCGGACGGTGTGGCGCCGGCCCAGTTGTATCAGGTGCTCAACACCCCGCA
The DNA here is from genome assembly GCF_058744285.1 of Pseudomonas sp. E1BtOHC1. NCBI lineage: Bacteria > Pseudomonadati > Pseudomonadota > Gammaproteobacteria > Pseudomonadales > Pseudomonadaceae > Pseudomonas > Pseudomonas sp. E1BtOHC1. The sequence goes on along the minus strand of NZ_CP196023.1, from coordinate 4,798,306 downwards.
AGGCGTGACCCGAGCCTTCGCCAAGCTGGATCAGATCAAACCCTACATCCAGTGGTGGGAAGCCGGGGCTCAGCCTGCGCAATGGCTGGTGGCCGGTGATGTGGTCATGAGCGCGGCCTACAACGGACGCATTGCCATGGCCCAGAAAGAGGGCATGCAGTTGAGTATCCTCTGGCCCCAGAGCCTGTACGACCCGGAGTACTGGGCGGTGGTCAAAGGCTCGCCGAACAAGGTCCTGGCCGAGGATTTCATTCTCTTCGCCAGCCAGCCCCAGGCGCAGAAGGTGTTCTCGGAGAACATCCCCTATGGACCGGTGCACCGTCAGGCACTGCCCCTGTTGCCTGAGGCGGTGCAGCAGCAACTGCCGACCTACGAGGCCAACCTGCAAGGCGCGCGGGCGGTGGATGCTGGGTTCTGGGTCGATCATGGCGAGGAGCTGGAGCAACGCTTCAACGCCTGGGCGGCCCGTTGAGAGGCTACTGATGCGCTGAGGAAAAAGGGCCTGCACACGTTGTGCAGGCCCTTTTTTGTGGCAGCGTTCAAAGCGGGTTCTGCAATTGCTTCTCCGCCTGATGCACCGCGTCGCGGCATACCTGTCGTAGCCAGTTACAGAGGGTTTGCGCAGCGGGCGACGAACTGTGCTGATGCAGCGCGTAGTGATAGGCCGGTTGGCAGCGCACCCGTCCCAGAGGTAGCAGGCGACCGTCTGCCAGCCACGAGTGGGCCAGGGAAGGACGAGCCAGCACCACGCCCTGGGCGTTGGCGGCAGCCTCCAGCATCATTCCCAGATCCAGCAGGGCCGGGCCATGGTCAGGTTCCGGCAGGCTCAGGCGTGCTTCCAGCAACCACGGGCGCCAAGGCTCCAGGGGCGAGCGCAGCAGCGGCAGGCGGCTGAAGTCCCGTGGCAGGTGCAGATAGCCGAAGCGTGCCAACAGGGCCGGTGCCGCCATGGGTTGCAGCAGTTCATTGAGCAGACGCTGTTGGGGCGCCACATGGGCGCTGTCACCACAGATATTGATGTCCTGACCTGTGCGCCGGGTCAGCGGTGCACAGAGCTGGATCTGCAAATCGATATCTGGATGAGCCAGGCTGTGCTCCGCCAGGCGCGGCACCAGGATCTGTCGGGCGAAGGTGGGCGGGCAGTTGAGTGTCAGCCGTTGCTTGCGCTGGGCCTGACGGCGGTGCAAGGGCACAGCCAGTAGTTGCGTGAGTATCGGGGTGATCTGATCCAGATAAATTTGGCCTTCGACGGTCAATGCCAGGGGCCCGCCTTGGCGATCGAACAACTGCAGTCCCAGTAACTGCTCGAGGGTGAAGATACGTTTGCGCAAAGCGCTGTTGGTCAGCGACAGGGACTTCGCGGCCCGGTCAATGCTCATCATCTGTGCCGCGACGGCAAAGGCCAGCAGGGCATCGAGGCTGGGCAGGCGATAGTCGTTGATCCGGTGCAGGGCGGTTTTGGCCAGTGCCTGCTCAAAGGGTGACCGGGAGCGTAGGTTGCTGTTCATCCATGACCTCGATCTTGAGAAATCTGACGGTGCCAGAGGAGACTTACGCTGTCAGATTGGAAAAAACCTCCCTGGAACACTGCCTTTTATTCCACCTCAATGGTTACGACGGCTGACTAGGCTTGCCGTTTTGGCCTGGAAAAAAAGGAAGATTCTCCATGTTCAAGACTTACATCTGGGCGACCACGCTGGTTTACGACCCCAAGGCCCTGCCATGGGCCCCCACCCACTGGGCCGATTTCTGGGACCTGGCGGCGTTTCCGGGACGCCGTGGGTTGCACCACAGTGCCCGATTGTCCTTGGAGCTCGCGCTGCTGGCGGACGGCGTGAAGGTGTCGCAGGTATATCCCGCCCTGCGAAAAAGCAGTGGCGTTGATAGGGCGTTTCACAAATTGGAGCAGATCAAGTCCCACATTCAGTGGTGGGACGCGGGAGCCGAACCGCTGCAATGGCTGGTTTCGGGAGAGGTGAGCATGTCGTCGGTCTACACCGCGCGATCCATCGATATGCGCCCGCAGGAAGCGGACTTTCCGCTGCAGTGGCGCGGGCGTCTTTACGACATGGACAGTTGGGGAGTGGTCAGGGGCGGACGAGACAAGGCCGCAGCGCAAACCTGCATTGCCTTTGCCAGTGTGTCCCAGCAGCAGGAGCTGTTTGCCTGGATCATTCATGGCTGCCCCAGCCATGCACAGGCACTACGGGTTGATCACGGCTTCTGGCGTGATCACGGAGAGGCCCTGGAGGAGCGCTTCAAACACTGGGCGGCGGCGAGCTGAACGCACCAGCCGGCTCAATGGGCCGGGGCTTTAATGGCGTTGGGTCAGCCAGTCGATAAACAGCGAAAACAACTCCGCCTGGGAACTGATGGCCAGCTTGGTGTAGAGATTCTTGCGATGCATGCGCACGGTTTCCGGAGAAATTTCCAACACCTTGGCCGTGGATTTCACCGAGTGACCGCGCAGGATCAAGTGGGCGATCTCCCGTTCACGCACTGTCAGCAGCGGAGTGCCGAAGCTCATGAAGGCGGCTTCGATCTGTTGGTTGAGGTTGGCCGGTGCCAGGGCCGGTAGCGAGCCCTGAGTGGCGTGCCGCACCAGTTGCTGCAAACCGCCGGCACTGCCGAAGCGACGGATCAGTTCACGCACCAGCGGTTCCACCGCACGTAGTAGCGCCAAGGGTTCGCTGGCGAAGCGCGCGCCACTCAAACCCTGGAACATGCACAGGGAAATCTTGCTATGCGGGTCGAGGTCGACGATGTAGTAACTGTCTTCGGCGCCCCCGGTCTTGAGGTAGTAGGTCTTGTAGTACTCGCTGGCGAAGAAATCGTCCGGGGCGATTTCCGAGAGGTGGTAGAAGCCCTCCGCCAGGCCGTTTTCCACCGCCAGGCAAAAGGGGTCGAGCAGGTAGCCGCGGGAGAAGTAGCGGTTGATGATCTCGTCGCGGTACTCGCCGACTATGCCTTGCTCATGCAGTAGCTGTGGTGGCAAGCCTTTGCGTTCCAGGCTGATCATCATGGATTCGATGGGGGTCAGGGCATTCAGCGCTGCCGCCAGATGGCTGAGGAAGGCCTCATCGTCCACGCTGTCGAATGCCTTGGCCAAGCCGGCATGCCAGGCCTGCAGGGCATGGAGGGAGAGAGGGGCGTCGGGGGTATTGGCAGGTGCGCTCATGCCCGGCAGTTTAACTGCCGGGCGCAGGCCGGGTAAGACCCCGATTCGCAGTGCTGCCGGTGCCTGTTGTCGATTCATCAACCCAGGTACTGGCCGTCACGGCGCAGCTCGGCTGCAGCCTCGAGGATGCATTCGCGCAAGGTCTCGACAATCTCGTCGATCTGCGCGCGGGTAATGATCAACGGTGGCGACATGACGTTGAGATGGCCGATGGGGCGCACCAGCAAACCCTTGGCCTGGGCTCGCAGGTGGATGCGTTCGGCAATGTTCAGGGCCTCCGGCAACAGGCTCTTGCTGTGCTTGTCGGCGACGAATTCGACGCAGGCCATCAGCCGCTTGCAGCGCACATTGCCGACCAGGGGCAGTTGCGCCAGGCTCTGCAGGCGTTGCTCCATGTAGGCCCCCACATCCTCGACATGGGCCAGCAGGTTTTCCCGCTCGATGATCTCGATGTTCTTCAGCGCTGCGACGCAACTGACCGGGTGTCCGCTGTAGGTGAAACCGTGGGTGAAGCAACGGCCCTTGCCCGGCTCGCCTATCACCTGCCAGATGCGCTCGGAGAAAATGCATGCCCCCAGGGGCAGGTAGCCCGAGGTCAGGCCCTTGGCGGTGGTGATGATGTCCGGCTGCATGTTGAATACGTCCTGCGAGGCGAAAAAGGTTCCCAGGCGACCGAACGAGGTCACCACCTCATCGGCGACATACAGCAGGTCGTAGCGCTGGCAGATTTCCCACATGCGCCGGTGATAGCCCTCGGGAGGAATGATCACTCCGCCGGAACCCATGATGGGTTCGGCGAAGAAGGCCGCCACCTTGTCCGGGCCGATAGTGAGGATCTTGTCTTCGAACTCGGCCACCAGAAAGTCGAGGAAATCCTCCTCGCTCATGCCTGCCGGGGCACGGTAGTAGTTGGGGCAGGAGATGTGGTGAAACAGGTCGCTCATGAAGTCGAACTCGGGAGCTCGGTCGGCGGCCTTGTTACCGATGGACATGGTCAGGAAGGTGGAGCCGTGGTACGCGTTGATCCGCGAAATCACATGCTTTTTCTCATGCTTGCCACGACTGTTCTGATAGAACTGCACCAGGCGGTAGGCGGTGTCTACTGCAGTGGAGCCGCCAGTGGTGAGAAACACGTGGTCCAGGTCCCCCGGCGCCAGGCTGGCGAGCTTTTCGCAGAGCTGGATGGCGCTGACGTTGGCCATGTCGCAGAACGGATTGGAATAGGCCAACTGCCGTACCTGATCGGCGATCGCTTCGGCCATTTCCTCGCGGCCCAGGCCGATATTGGTGCACCACATGCCGCCGACCGCATCCAGGTAGCGCTGGCCGGCAGTGTCATAGATATAGGCACCATCACCGGCGGCGATGTTCAGCGAGCCCTGCTCGCGGTGCTCGTCGAACATATGGAAGCCGTGCATGTAATGGGCCTTGTCGGCGGCCACCAGTTGAGGGTCATCGAACTGTTGAAAAAAGGCTTCGGGTTGGATAGCCATGGGCTTCACCTCGGGTCGAATCATTGGACGCAATGTCTATGGAATGGGTAGGAATGGATCACTTGCCGATCTTCACCATGTTCCAGGTGCGGGTGATCAGGCGGGTGCTGACGGGAGACTGGATCTTCTGGGTGAACAGCCGCTCACGGGTTTGGGCATCGGGGTAGATCGCCGGGTTGTCACGCACCTCGGCGGTGAGCAGCGGGGTGGCCTTGAGGTTGGCATTGGCGTAGCGGATGTAGTCGCTGACTTCGGCCATCACCTGCGGCTGCAACAGGTACTCGATAAAGGCATGGGCATTGGCCACGTTCGGCGCATCGGCGGGAATGTAGAAATCGTCGAACCAGATCAGCGAGCCTTCCCTGGGAATGAAATAGTCGAGCCTGACCGGTGCCCCCGCTTCATTGGCCCGGGCCTGGGCGGTGGCGTAATCGCCGGACCAGGTCGCACTCAGGCACAGGTCGCCATTGGCCAGGCCATTGAGGTAACTGGTGGAGTCGAACTTGCGGATATAGGGCCGTACGGCCATCAAGGCATCCTGCGCGGCCTTGAGGTCTGCGGGCTCGGCGCTGTTGGGGTTGCGCCCCAGCCAGGCCAGCACCAGCGGCAGAATATCCGTGGGCGAGTCCTGCAGCGTCACCCCGCAATCAGCGAAGCGCGACACCACCTTGGGATCGAACAGCATCGCCAGAGAACCGATGGGCGCGTCCGGCATCCGCTCGCGGATCTTGTCGACGTTGTAGGTCACCCCGTTGCTGCCCCAGGTATAGGGCGCCGAGTACTGCACCCCAGCGTCGTAATTCTCCAGGCTTGTCAGCACCTGGGGGTCGAGATTCTGCCAACTGGGCAACAACTGCTTGTTCAGCGGCTGGAACACCCGCGCCTTGATCAAGGGCGGCACCAGCGCCGCATTGAGTACCACCAGATCGTAGCCGGAGCGTCCGGGCAGCAGCTTGCCCTGGACGGTTTCATAGGAATCGAAGGTGTCGTAGATCACCTTGATGCCGCTGGCTTTCTCGAAGCCGGCGAGGGTGTTCTCGCCGATATAGTCCGACCAGTTGTACAGCCGCAACGTCTTGCTTGCAGGCTCCTCGGCCTGCACCCAGGCCGCCGCTACCGTCAGAACCACGCCAAATACCGCAGGGAATGCTGTACGCATGCTGGAATTCCGCCTTGAACCTGATGGGAGGAGCCCGGGTCGAGCCGTTGGCGTTACTGTCCGCGAGCCGCCGCACACACGCCATAACCCGATCGGGTAGGTGAGCGAGGAACAGGCAAGGGCGAGCTATCGGACTTGATTTATGCAATCATCCAGCCCCGCCGGCGACTTCGAGCCGTATTTGCCCGCCCGGAAACCTGTAGAAACAGCCCGGCAGAAAAAATATCGAATAGGAGTTGCCAGGAATGGAAAACATGTCCATAATTGCGACCATTCCTCAGCGAGGAAACGGAAAAACTCTTTAGAAATCAAAGAGTTGCGAGATGAGGTTGATCTCGAAAGCCGTTCCAGTTTGTACGTGTGCAGTGTTGTTTTTCAGGCATTGGACATTTTGGGGCCGAGTAGCAAAATGGTTATGCAGCGGATTGCAAATCCGCCTACGCCGGTTCGATTCCGACCTCGGCCTCCACCCTTGAAAACCCCGTAGATTAACGTCTACGGGGTTTTTTATTGCCTGGGATTTGGGTAATCACTTCCGCAAATTTTTGGATCGCTTCCGCAAGTGATCGGTTTTTAGCGCTGATCTGAAGAGATTTTCCCTTCGTTCTTATGGATCTTTCGGAATTGGCGATAAGGAATCGCGCTATGCCAGGAACTGTTAATCTCTACGATGTTTGGAGTCAGCTAAAAGCTTGTCTCGTTTGAGAGGAATTAGTTCGATTTAAAAGAAAAGCTCCGCTGCTTCTTGTACTCGATGAAGTCTGAGGTGTTGATTTGGTTAGCCTTTCGCCGGGAGCCTCCACCAACAGTCTTAACCTGGAGGTCGCTGCTCCCAATTATTGCTGCGTTTATATCGTCGCTGTGGGCTGGAGTGTGGTTGTAGATCATCTCGTAGAAGCTTCTTACAGGCAGTGGCTGGCCAGAGTCGCAAATGAAGCGTGGGATGTCGTCATGGAGTTCATCCTTTGCTTGGTCTCTGGCCGATGAATCGAAAAGATATAGGGTCTTATCTGCACTCGGATCATGAGCCAGCATATTGAGTCCTGACCTTCCATAGTGTGCCTGTGTATGGCTATTTTGGTGAAGAATATCGTTGTATACCTGACGAGCTCTATGAGAGTTGGCAAGGTGAATCAACCAGTATCGCCACCCATTAGGATTGTTAATTGAGAAAGGGCTTACAAATTTTGCACATTTTTGGAAGCTGTCAAAAACAATTCGTTCGGCAATTCCGAGCCATTCTCTTTTAGAAGCTTGTTTGACCAAGGTTTCAAAATCTTGCTCAGATAGTTGGAGGTAGGAGAGCTGAGAAGATAAGGCCTTAGGATCGTTCTGCTTTAGAAACGCCAGTAACGCAGTGATTACAAATGTGTAGAAGATTTCGACGGATTCATTTAAACCCATCATGTCAATTAAAGTCTCAGTCCGAACATGGCTATGGCCGCACTGATCGAGGTTAAAAATAATGCTTTTATGCCGCTCCGAACGAATTAGTGTTTTTATCGATGGGTAAATATTCTCAAAATAGTCACTAAAGTAATGTGTATTGATCTTTAGATGGTCATTGGAGAGCTTGGCCTGAATTAGTGCAGGAGCCAGATTTTCTTTTAGCAGCTCAATGACATTTTTTTCTGCATCATTGAGGATCAGGCTGCACTCAATATCAACCAGCGGCATATTGCTCATCGCTCTGCGCAGATTGATATCGCTAATTGCCCGGTTTAGCTCCTCAACAAAAATAAGAGGAGAACCAGCCGCACCGCAGTTGTAGCGTCCTGCTCCGCTGAAACCGTCGACTACAGCTAGACGAAATTTTCTGACTAGGGGGGATGTGCACCGAGTTTGGACATAGTTGTAGAAATATTCGCGAAGAATCTGATGTTTCTTCCTTGAGTGCTCAGCGAGGATTGCACCCTCTTCCCAAGCGTACTTCTTCTCAGCCATAGATTTTCCTTGTCAGGCTACGGTAGATCTACTGGGTCATGTCTACCAGTTTGATAGGCATTTCGTCCCAGGTCTTGCCACGATATTCTCTACCGTTGGCTTTTTTCGAGCGGCGAACATTGTCTTTACCCCATGTTCCCCACTGTTTAAAGAAAAACGCTGTCCCGCTTTCCAAACACTGAGTGTAGATCTCATCGATCCATTCTTCTCTAACTGGACGTGCCTTATTCCCGCTCTCGCCGCCGACAATAGCCCAGTCGATGTGCGAAAGATCGATCTGGCCTACTGGCCCAATCAGAGGTTCAAACGAGATAAACCTAATCTGGGCAGGAGTGTCCTTCAGGTATTGAACGCGCTTTGCAGCATCATGATCCTCCACAGACGTACCCAGCCAGACATTGGGTAGCACCTCGGTGATGACTTCATTGAGAATCTGCCTCATGCGTTCAGGGCGCTTGGTTAAAATCTGGTAGTTGTGATGAGGCGTCTCCCTCATCACTTTCCATACGGCGATGATGAACTCATCGCTGACCTTTTCATGGAAAAGATCACTCATTGAGTTCACGAAAACTTTTCTCGGCTTCTTCCACCGATATGGGATGGTTAAGGCATCCTGGTCTTCGACAATCGAGCCGTTCCAAATAATGCGCTTGTTCTTTTTGCGTGTGAGACCCGCATACTTCGGTGTCCCCATTGCCTCAAGGCGACGTGCCATCTCCATGGCATAGCAGTTTTTGCAGCCGGCGCTAACAATGGAGCAACCAGCTACCGGATTCCAAGTAGAGTCCGTCCACTCGATCTGTGTCTCTGCCATATCCCTTCCTAACTCCTCGTTTGCGTTCCTAGCTGGCGCATTTGTTTCCGAGCGAGCCGAATTCGGAGGCCATCATAATGAATTCCTGCCCGTATGGGCAGCCATGGGGGCGATGGCGGCTCGCCTAGCTGAATCCTGTATTTATGTACAGTATAGCGCTAAGAACTATTTTGGGGGCCTATCTCTCAAACACTCTCGGCGCAGTAGTGGGTGAGGTGTTCATTTAGTAGGTTTCACGATCTCACCAACTCGTCGGTAGACCTTCTTGGTCATCTCTTCGGTTGAATGCCCCAGCAATCGGCTTGCATGCGTCAGCTCAATCTCACTAGCCGCCTTGGGCCGAATGTCCTTGAACTGGAATTGCCGAATGCTGACCGCCAATGCCGGATCGCCATCGGCCGCAGCCTTGATGGCTGCCTTCTCCCGCGCATCGTCCCAGCGGTTGCGCAGCATCTGCTGGCTCATTCGTAGCCCCGACGCGTTGGTGATCAGCGTCGACGTCCTGATGCCGTTGATGGCCCTGCGTTCCTGGAGATCCTCGATAAAAGCACTCAAGCCTGACTGGACGCCTTCCTCCTCCAGGCGCAGCCGCAGGCGCTTTTCGGTCTTGCCCTGACCTATCAGTAAGAACCCATTGTTCAAGTCGGTGGCGGCGATCTTGAGCACGTCTGCGGGGCGTTGTCCGGTCAAGTAGGCCAGATCCATCGCGTCCTTCAGTTCCTGCGCCGCCTCGGCGTAGACCGCATTCCATACAGTCTCGCCGGCGTAGTAGTCCCTGGGTTTTTCCTTGTTACGGCGAACGCCGAAGCACGGGTTGGCTTTGTCGGTCAGGCCCCACTCTCGGGCAATGGTGAATGCGTGAGAGAGCAGGGCGATTTCTCGATTGGCCCGGACCTTGGCGGTTCTGGCATCGCGGTATTGGGCGATCACCTGGGGGGGATCGATTCGAAGCGTTGGGCGCCAAGCTGAAGCGAACCCTGCATGGCATCGCCGCCGCGCAGTCCATTGTCGGCGAGATGGCGGCCAAATTCAGCCTGGCCGTGACGGCAGCGGGGCCGATCCAGCAGCGACTCGGCACCCTGCAGGAGCAGGCCGCCAAAGCCGGCGTGGCGATCAACCGGATCGGCGGACAGAAGCCTTTGAAGAGCTGCGCCGTTAGACTGGCTTTCGCTGGGCGGGCCAGGAACGCCTGACCCGCAGCATCGCGCAGCAGGCGGTGGGGCAGGGTGACGACTAGATCACCTTCAAGGGCGCGGTGTTTCCTGGGTTAAAGGGGGGACTGGGTCAGTTGCAAAAACTGCGCAGCATCGGGCGACGCCTGCAGCCGCTCAGCCTGACTACGGGCTATGGCGAAGTGTTGGGCACCTGGTGCTTGACCAGCCTTGAAGAAGAGCAGGGCCATCTGCTGGCCGGGGGCATCCCGCGTAAGCAGGGCTTTTCAATGGAGTTTGTGAGCTATGGCAATGACATGCAGAACGTCTGACGGGGATCTGCTCGACACCTTGTGCCACCAGTACTACGGGCACCTGAATGGCAGTGTCGAAGCGGTGCTGGATTCAAACCAGGGGCTTGCCGATGAGCCCCAGCCGTTCCGGGCAGGGGTGCTGATCGTGCTGCCGGAGTTGCCTAGCGTGCCTGATGCTGTGGTGAAGTTATGGGATTAAAGGTGGCAGTTTGATAGCATTCGGATAGTAATTTCTACAATGCTAGGGACTTGGCTGATGAACAAGAAAAAAGTTGTAGGGTTTTTAGTTGGTATGGGAATGCTGGGATGCGCGCTGAGTGCTTCTGCTAGTGATAACCTTTTTAAGTCCTATGCCTATGAATCTCCTATTTCCGCTTATCCGAAGTCAAAGGGTTATTATGACTGCTCTGAAGAGATCGGCGGGAAGGCATTGTGCCTAGATGATGTGGACTTTCTTGGGCATAAGTTTGATGCAGTACTGGTTTTTTCTAATTCAAAATTGATCGCGGTGTCGTTGAATAGTGCCTATGATCAGAATCTTTACGCAACTGTAGTAGGCTCTCTTAGTAAAACGTTCACTCTAGCCGGTCTTGCTAATGGTCAGACTGAACTAGATTTGGTCCAGCTGGCTTCTAAGGCCTCTAGCCCTGAGGAGTTTAACTTTAAACTTACCAACTATGAGTCGGCAGCATTCAATAGCGGTAACTTGGTTTACACGTTCATTGAAGGGGTCGATTTGAATAAAAGATTCGCTAGCATTGCCAGTCTTCTGGATGCATCCGCTGACAATATTCGAATTGCTGAGGTCGAGCTTGCAGGAGAGGGAGCCGACTCTAGTTTGATAATTAGCTTCAGCTTCCCCAATCTTGACGCGAAGAAAGTTACAGCCGCAGCCCAAAAGCCTGTCGAATCCTTTTAAGACATAAAATATATGACAGAGCCCCGTATAAACGGGGCTTTTTTGTTTCTGAGGTATTTAAATGAGCCCCATGTTCCGAATCGTTGCGGACGGTAAGAACATCACCGCACTGATCAATGATCGGTTGTTGACCCTGCGTACCTCTGACAAGCCCGGCATGGAGTCGGACGAGTTTGAGCTGCGCATCGACGACCGCGACGGCGCGGTGGCGCTGTCCAGCCGTGGCGCCAGTATCGAGGTGTTCATGGGCTACGCCGGCCAGTCACTGACGCGCCTGGGTCGCTACATGGTGGACGAGGTCGTGGTGACGGGGCCGCCTGACTCTATCGAGATCCGGGGCAAGGCCAGCGACATGCGCGGCAGTGGCAAGACCACCCGCAGCGGGAGTTGGGAAAGCGTCCCGCTGCAGCAGATCGTGCGCGATGTGGCGACCCGCAATGGCTGGCAGCCGGTGTGCCCGGTGACCACCAAGGTGCCCCGGGTCGATCAGCTCAATGAATCCGACTTCAACTTCATCACCCGCCTGGCCAAGCAATACGACTGCACGGCCAAGGTGGCCGACGGCAAACTGCTTGTGCTGCCTCGACAGGCCGGGCAGAGCGCCAGCGGCAAGGCCCTAGGCACCGTCACCATCATTCGCCGCGACGTGAGCCGCTATCAGTTCCGCCTGGGGGACAAAAGCACCCACAAGGCGGTGCGGACCAAGCACCAGGACAAGAAGAGCGGAAAGCTGCGCGTCGTCGACCTGGGCAACGAGGACTCCCGGACGATCTGCCGCCGGTGCACACCGACCGCCATATCTATCCGAACAAGTCCGCAGCCGAACAGGCTGCCAAGGCGCGGTTGGCGGCATTCAACCGCAGCACCGCGGGCGCGCGCCTGGAGATGCCAGGCCGAACCGATCTATTCGCTGAGCGCATGATCAATGCCCAGGGCTTCAAGGTCGGCCTCGATGGCGAGTACCTGATGGACTCGGTCGAGCAGGTGTTCACCCAGTCCGGGTGGAGCACCACGGTCGAGTGCAACGGCGGGAAAAAGGGCAAGGCGAAAGCCAAAGGCAAGAAAAAGAAAGAAACCAAGCCGCTCAAGGTTGTGCAGCTTTAACCCCAATCATCACTGGAGATATCAGGCATGACGATTACAGTGCAGCAGCTGCTGCAGATCCTCCCCAACGCCGGCGCTAAAGCCGGCGTTTTTGTTCCTGCTCTCAACGCTGCCATGAGCAAGTACGCAATTATCACCCGGCTGCGGATGGCAGCGTTCATCGCGCAGATCGGCCATGAGTCCGGCCAGCTGCAATGGGTACGCGAGCTGGGCAGCAGTCAGTACCTGAGCAAGTACGACACTGGCGCCTTGGCCAAGCGCCTGGGCAACACCCCTGAGGCGGACGGCGACGGCAAGAAGTACCGAGGGCGGGGCCTGATCCAGGTCACCGGCCGGGCCAACTATGAAGCCTGCAGCGAAGCGGTGTTCGGCGATGCGCGGTTGCTCAATACCCCGGAACTGCTGGAAGTCCCGGTCTATGCCGCGTTGTCGGCGGGCTGGTTCTGGCAGCGGGCGGGCTTGAACACCCTGGCCGATAAGAGCGACTTCCTCACCATCACCAAGCGCATCAACGGCGGGACCAATAGCCTGGCGGATCGCGAGGCGCTGTATGAGCGTGCATTGAAGGTGCTGCCTTGAAGGCCCCGGGCTGGCTGTTGCCGGTCCTGGCCCTGGTGCTGGGGTTCGCCCTGGGTGGTTGGCTGGCCTGGACGTGGCAGGCCAACGCCTACGGCAAGGATCTCGCTGATCAGGCCGAGGCGTACAGCACTGATCGCGAGCAGGCCGCCACGGCGGTGATCAACTGGCAGGAAACCCAGCAGGACGCCCGCCGGGCGCTGGAGGAGCGCCTGCAGGCGAATGACGAAACCCATTACAAGGAGCTGCGTGATGCTCAAACGAACCAGGCTCGCCTGCGTGATCGGCTTGCTACTGCTGATCTGCGGCTGTCAGTCCTACTCAACACCGCCGTCTCGGGTGGTAGCGGTGGGCTGTCAGCCACCGCCGGCACCAGCGGCGTGGTTCATGGAGGAGCGCGAGTCGAACTTGACCCAGCGACTGCTCAACGAATTGTCGCCATCGCCGGAGACGGTGACCAAGGACTGATCGCCCTGGCTGCCTGCCAAAAGTACGTGAAGGGAGTTGTTTCAACGAAGTGAAAAGGAACGGGCCGGTGGGCAGCGGCAACATCTACTGACCCGTCAACCCACAAATCACGTCTGGAAGCCCGTTCAATGCTCGGATCAGGTAGCGAAAAGAGTTTCAGCATATTTTGGGACTTGTCCCGAGAATCCCTAGTTGCAAATAGTTATCTATATTAATTGAAGTTTCTTTCTTAGTTTTCTACTTATCGCGTAGTGCTAGGATGATGTATAGTTACGGTGCATGGGATTTTAGCCTTGATCACGCTGGAGGCGTAGATGTCCGAATATCATGAGAGAGAAGTTCTAAACGCAGGAACCCTTGGTACTTATCGTGTACATTCGTTGTTAACACGGATTAGTAGCGAGGGAGATATGGAACCGGAGGGTGAAGAGCCTTTTCCTGGTGCTGTTTCTCTTCACGCTCATGAATATACGCACTACCTGCACAACCTTTCGACTACAGCTGGTCTGGAGGCTATGCTGGCATGCTTCTGGTTGGTAGTTCCCTTTGTGAACCATACGGACGATCGAGGTTGGTATAGTACTCCTGCAGACTCAGAAACTACTGAAGATGAAAATCTTGCACTAGCATTTAAGTTGATGACGAATGCGCGAGGCTCGGTCGACGGAATTCCTAATGAAAAAAATTTCAAGTGGCCAATTATAGAAGAGTGGATCTTTGGTGGCCTGCATTCGGAAAGTATTCCGCTTTCACACTCGATCGAGGGGCATATAGGGAAGTTTAATGTTAGCTCGTTATCGATAACCGCCAAGTCAAAGTTTTCTCAATACGATTTGGTGCTTCGTCTTGGGTTGGATTTCATATCGGAAGGTGTTGCCTACGAAATCGAGCGTGAACAGCGCAGGTTGGCTGGTATCCCTGAGCAGTTTTTAGACGCTCAAACGCCAAGTTATCCGTATTTGGCATATCAGCCTCTTGTCGACCATTTTGTGGGACATAAAACGACGGTTTTCGAAAGAGTTCTAATAGGGAATTTTTCTCTGTTGAGTCATCACGTCTCCGATACTTTTTTTGAACTATGTGCTGCTCTGAAGAGTGACAGAGAAAGAGATGACGGTCAGATACAAGAAACAATGTACGTTGCAGAGCGAGTGCTGGAAAAATTCCGCGATCATTCAACAAGGGCTGACATCTCGCATGTTGACCAAATAAAGTCGATCCTAGAAGGGTCGAAGGACTTATACCCTGCTGTTGAGCTATACGGAAGACTGATCGAAAAAGGTTTAAAGCTTCGATCATCGATTCCGTTGATGGAGCATCTTTTTGCTCAGACTCATTTGACGCCTGAAAATTTCAGGAACGTCACTGTAAACCTTCTTGAGCGACAAGTCTGCCAGGAAAAATCAGATGGCACTGTTCAAATCGAATGGATTGGTGCGTTAGGAAGCGTTGCTGACCTTGAGCCTGAAGATCACCATCAATTCGGTGTGCTGCAAGCGTGTATCCATTACCTTCAGCAACACTTCACCAGAAGCGGTCGTCTCGCTAATACACAGGATTTAGGCGAATCGGCCTGTCCATTTCGTGGGGCTTGTGAGGCCCAAAAGAAGTTTGGTAATCCTTCCGAGTGTGATACTAAGCCTTGGTTGGTGTCGGTTGCCGATGGGAAGAGTCAGGTTTGCTTCTACGAGGCAGCTCGACTCTCGCTTAGGCTCGACAGACGAGCGAAAAACGATTTGCCCGCGTGAGCTGATCCAATCTGAACACAATACTAAGCGGGATCGAATTCCTATCTGTTTTCAACTGCTATCGTATACGGCTGTTGTTGGTGGAAGACAGCTGTCATTGGGTTCTGGGCAGTTGAGTACGTGTACAAAATCAGTTCCGCAATCACAATCCTGAGCCGCATAGACCGTGGGTTCCAGCCCTCCTAAAGAATCACACTTGCGGAACTGCTTTATTGCTAAGTGCTTGAAAAAATTGAAATTTTATCTGGATTGCAAATCCGCCTACGCCGGTTCGATTCCGACCTCGGCCTCCACCCTTGAAAACCCCGTAGATTAACGTCTACGGGGTTTTTTATTGCCTGGGTGAAAGTGCTGGCGTACCAAAACTTTCCTATTTCGTCGGGTTCGCGATGACGCCCACGGGAACGTAGATCTTCTTCGTAGCCTCCTGTTTTGAGTGTCCGAGAAGCCGGCTTGCATCGCCTGGATCGAGAAATTTAGGCGCTTACGCAAACATCTCGACACATGCAAAGGCCCTGACGGCGTGAGAGTTTGTGACCTGGCTGGTGCCGCCAGAGCCAGATGCCTGCGACTCTTATTCAGCCCAAAAAAGAAAAAGAAGAAAGTTCGCAGCGTGATCACTATCGCCGGCGGTGCTTTCGGTCTTGGGAGGAGACCGTAAGCATTAAATTAGTCAGTTTCCTATTTGCTCTTCAATGCTGCAGGCGCCGCCCTCCGTGGCCGGTGGCGGCAATTTGATTTGGGTTGGGGGATTACGGGAATCCGTCGATTTAGAGAATTCAAATTGTCGCCGGAGCCGGCTAGATCTGTTCTACCGACTCCTGCTTTCGCAACTGGCTCCGCGCCTACCCTTGACCCTACAACGAGCTGCTCAGGCACGGAAAGCGAGGCACCGTCCTTTGGGGAGTCCTCGCGTCTGATGGGTGAACACCAAGCGAAAGGCGCAATTATAGGTGGAAATCGCCCGCAGCCTCCGGCTGGTAAAGCACTTTCCTGATCTCAATCCGGCGGGTCCGATCAGAAACTCGCCAGTCGATGGCGTCCCCCTCCTGATAGCCAAGGATGGCGACGCCTATATCGGAATACACGGAATGCTTCCCTGCTTTGCTGTCCGCGTCTTCCGGGTAGACCAAGGCCACTTCGATCTCTTCGTCGTCCAGTTGCAGCAAGGCCTTGGAGTTCATCGTAACGACATTGCGCGCCACCTGCTGCGGCTTGACGACAATGGCTCGCTCAAGCTCATGTTCGAGTTCAAAAACGGCCGGGCCTTGCTCGAGTGCGATCAAGCTCTCGAGCCTGGCCTTGTCGATTTCAGTGATGTAGATCTCAGTGGCGTCGGCAACGGTACCTTCGCGCAAGAACTGGAGATAGTGCCCCGCCGTCATGGAAAATGATTTCAATGTCGGCGTTTCGCTTTCAAGCAGAAAGCCGCTGCGCTGGAAGGCTTTCAGCGAGCGCGTGTTGTCCGGGTGGATCTTGGCGATGAGTTTCTCGGCCCGCATGTCGAGGAAGGCCAGTTTCATGCCTTCGCGGATGGTGCGGGCGCCAAGGTTTCGGCCCCATTTGTCGCTGTCTCCGATGACCAGAACTATCTCGCAATTGGAGCCGGTCTTGATCAGACGGACAAAGCCCACCGGGGCGTCATGCCGGTCATAGGCCATGAAGAATCGGCCGCCCCGGTTGAACAGATGGGTCAGGATCGGCAATTGAGTTCGATCGATGACTTGCTCGATGGAGCGGGAGACATCGCGTGAATCGCTCAGATAGCAGGTAACGCGCTCATCCTCCAACCAATCCATTAATGTCAGCGCGTGCGCCCGAGTAATTTCAGGGCACAGCGAAATGAAAGGCTTGTTCATCTAAACCACACTTATTTGTAAAGAATGGAAGCCGTCCATGGCTATGGTCATTACGGTTCGTCGGCAGCCGGCCATTTTAAGATATACCGCGAGTAATGGCGAACATCCCGGCGAGTTCGAGGAAATCATCGTTTTGCCGAGCACGAGCACGAGCCAGCCAAGCGCTCAAGCCTCGATGAAGCCGACTACATTCAGAATGATCAGCTCTGTATCGTTCTGCCCCTTGATGCGCTACCCAACCAGCCGAGACACCTTGCTGATGGAAGTTGGCAAGAAAATGAAGTTCGGCGAAGAGAGGACTCGTCAGCTCTGGAAGGCCTGAATGGCTTGGATTGACGGTGCGCTGGAGGTTCGTCGAGAGGCCGCGTAGTTCCTTTCAATTATGGTCTTTGAGTGGAATTTTCTATCAAGGGAGGGAAGGGGAATGTCCAGTTCAGGAGGGTCATCAGCCAAGTATCGAAGGCAAACTTTTGCTGTTGCCTCGGTAGGCCGGGCAAAGCCACGAGCGGCAAAGCCTTTGGCTCCGTCACCATCACCCGCGGCGACGTGAGCCGCTATCAGTTCCGCCTGGCTGCGTTTCAGCGCAGCACCGCGGATGTGCGCCTGGAGATGCCCGGCCCGGCCGATCTATTCTTTGAACGTATGTTTCCTGTTGGCTGCAATAAAATCTTGAAAGCTTTTAATAAAGCCTTGTCTTATGTCAGGCAATATTTTTTTAGAGTCAGAAAGTAAAGATAGATAGGTGTTGTGTCCCCCGTGCCTTCCTCTATCCAGCGCTCTTCAGTTTCAAAGCAAAAAAGTACGCAGCGTATGAGAAACGCAAAGTTTTCATCTGATTGACGGTGCTGTTTCTCTACCGCCCAGAGTTCTAGTGCAAGCTTTCTCCGGAGATATCCATCGCTTTCTATACGTTCTCGCAGGATACTTTCTTCGATATATGGAATCAGCACCTTCAACTTAGAATCAGAAATGCTAGCAAGTACACCGCCGTCAATCAGACTGAGCAAATAGCGAGCGTACTGACGTGTCATTTCACCGAAAGACACGCTTGCTTCAAGTAACGCCTCTTCAAGGCGATCAAACTCTTGAACCTCCAGGCTATCAATCATTATACAGCTCCATCTTTTACTCTCATCGTGCAGCAGCAATCGGCCTAAAGCGGCCTGTGCAGATTCGGGAAGGGGTTCGAATCCCTATTCTCGCTACCCTGATTGCATTTGGCGAACTGGTTGTTGGTTAGGGAGGTGAGGTTGTGGGGCAAAAATGGAGCAATCCATACGCCAAACTGAATCGCCCCTGCGCATTGTGCAGCTTGGGCACCGTCGATGTTGGTTAGAATGGCGTGTTGAAGTCTATTGCTCGCAAGGGAATCCAATGAGCGCTGAAAAGCCAGAGCTTTTGTTCATCCTTCAAAGGTTTCTAGATAATGTTTATGAGAAGGCTTTGAAAAGCCAGAGTGTTTTACTCAAAAGGAATCATGGTCACTACACATACGCGGATGAAATACTCTTCGTCTACGTGACGATCTTCCCTAAAGAGGTTGAGCTTGTTTTTGAGAGCAAGCAGGTAAGTAGCGGGGTTTTTAGTGTTGCTTTGGATATGTGCATGTCCAGTGGAGAAGTACTGGCTGGCGACCTGCTGTCTCTGAATGGGAGATGCGAGGAGATCAGCGCGGCATTGGCTTCGCAAGAAGACTGGGTGTTGGCCCTCTTGTTAAAGTGCTTGGGCAACTGAGTCTTGTTTCAGGAGCGTGGACACCGCAGGCGTTCCGGTTTGCCGGTTCGCGAGCGCGGATTTTATGCAGTGACCGCTCCTGGCTGTGGATTCAACCGGTCGATGCAACAGATTGGCTAAATCGTTCTGCGGGTGTTTCGTAGTCTAGTGTTTTCCGAGGACGGCTATTTAGCTGCCTTGCAACTTCATTGAGCGTGGCTTGCGGATGCATCTGCGTCGAACTGAGCCAAGGCATCCACCGTTGATCGGCAGGCTGCCCATGTTCAACACGATGTTCGATGAGCAGCCAATACCCCCGGACTTGCCTTACTTGGGCAGCGACAACGGCACGCCCCAGATGGGATCTTCCATGCCTTGCTTGCCCAGCGGCGTGATCTGCATGGGCTGGAGCCTGGACAGCAGTTGCCGGTGCTTCTCGCTCAGGTTGCGCTGCTCAATGAGGTTCTGTGTAAAGCTCATGGGTGCCGGCCAGGTGTAGACGGTCAGGTTGTCGAGCGGACACTCGACTTTTTTCGGATCGATCGCCCGGCACTTCGACTGCTGGTACTTGTAGCCAGGGGTCTTCAGATGCATGCGCGGGGCCAGCAGCAATTGCCCGCCCTGGATGGTGAAACTGGCGAGCGCCTTGTCGACCGGCAGGCGCGCCTGGACCTTGATTGCGGGAACGTCGCGAGAATCGGTCTGTTGGTAATAGCCGGCCGGGGAGCCCGCCGTCGTCTGGGTATATTGCTGTTCACCCCAGCTCACGCAGGCACCCGAGGCCCTGAGCACGGAGGTACAGACAGTTTCGGTCTTGGTCTCGCTGCCATAGGTGGCGTCCTTCCAGACCTCTTCCCTGTAGTACTCGCGATACAGCTCGGGGGACAGGTACGCAGTACCGTTGGCACCACGACCCGAACCGGGTGGGCCGCTGCGGGCGCCGACCTGGTCGAGCAATCCTTTGATCTGGTAGTCATCGCCGCCGGTCAGTAGGTATTTGCCGGGCGGCAGGATATGCACCTCGAAGGCCTTGAACAGATAGGTTTCGTCAGGCTTTCTCTGCAGGGCATTGGTCTGGAACTTGCGGCCGAAGGTGATCTTCGGATCTTTCTCGTATTCCCAGATTACCGTCGGCGTCCATTGAGTCATGGTCAGCGCGTCGCTTAGCGACTTGTGTGGCATTACGTCGGCCACCAGTACCACCGCCATGTTCCCCTTGAGTGCTGCGTCCATTAGGTCCAGCAACTGCGCGTAACGCGGATCGTCCATGCTGCCGTAGGCACCCGAATCAAGATCGGACATGCAGCCGGAGAGGGAAAGAGAGAGAAGTAACGCAGCGGGTAGGGCCGAACGCGGCCGAAACAGTTTCATGTAGCAATCCTTGAAGGCCATGGGCGATCGTACTCTGCGGGCTATTTATGTCGGGCCAGTCACTGCGGCGCCAGGGCCACGCCCGTGCAGCGGCCACGAATGGAGAAGTCCTTGATCTGTCTGGCCTTGTCGACAGTCATGGAGAGGGTGCAGCCGCTCGTGTGAGTGACGTCGTCCCAGTAGTTGGTGTGGACCATCACGCCGCCCTGCATCTCGCTGGAGCCGCCAACCACTTCCTTCTTTACGTAGGAGGTGTCGCGGTACCACTGCATTTGCACCTCGCTGCGATCGGGCGAGGGCTGCATGCGTCCAGGCGGGCCGAAGAAGTCGATGGCTTCCTTGGCGTCGCGTCCCTTCCATTGCTGGCCGGCCATGTATTCCGGGAGGGTGGGTATGCAGCCGCTCAGCAAAGGCAACAGCAGGCCGAGGGCAAGTAGGTGCCGGGTCATGGCGGCCTCCTTCATTGCGGGCTGTTGCCGAGCATTGCGTCCAGGCTCTGCACGGCCTCGCTGTTGGCCTGTATGCCGTACAGCTGCTGGAACATGGCCTGGACGGTCTCGACCATGCGGCCGGCGGCCATCTTGCCCATTGGCAGCATCTGGTTGTGTTCGCGGTTGCCGGGTGCGCAGACGAAGGCGAAGGTGCGCTGCAGCCAGTAGTCCTTCGGGGCGATCCAGCCTTGGGCGGTGGTCACGTCTTTCATGGCATGGTCGAAACGGCGCATGGCTCGGGCGCTGTCGAAGCGCACCTTGCGCTCCTTGCACTTGTACTGGATCTCGTAGGCCGCCAGCACGGGCATCGCCGGGTCTTCGAAGATCTGCATGATCATGGCCGACTGCACCCCCTGGGGCTTTTGCAGGACACCGGCGGCATCGGCGACGAATACCTCGTTGTGGTAGCGCTCGCCCTTGCCGTAGACGATCCAGTATTCACCTTGAGGGTTGGCGAGGGCCGTGACGCTGGTGCACAGCAGGATGAGTGATAGCGGCAACCATCTGGCGTGGGGGAATGGGATCGCCATGATATTTCGTTCCTTGAGGGTGCTTGTCCGCGGCCGCACGGGACCGTCCAAGAGAAGGAATATAGGGCTGGCCAGCAGCGGGGGTCGATTAGGGCGGATGTGCTAATGGCGCATTGCCTTTATCGATTGGGTCAACGAAACCTGCAAAGGACGCTCGTGTGCACGTTCAGAGCCTTGGGCAGGTACAACCCCGGTGTTAAAGTGCCGCGATTGAAAAGGGAGGGCGGTATGCGGGGTCAGATACTGGATATCTCGACAGAAGTCGAATCGTTGCTCCTGCAGCTGGGCGCATCAGGCCGAGGGTTGCATGAAAAACTGAGCTCGGTTGAGGGAATGATCAGCCCGCCGATGGTGAAAAAGATTCGCTGGATTGCGAGCGTACGTAACAAGGCGGTGCATGAAAGCGTCGTTGAGGTGGATCTTGAAGGCTTCAGCAAGGGCGGGGCTGAAGTAGTCGCTTACTTGAAGCAGCGAGTTGCCTCGATTACTGCCAAGCAGACCAAGCACAAAGACCCGCAGGTTTCGTCTGAGCCAGGCAAGCCCTGGGCCGAGAAGGGTGGCTGGGAGAAGACCAAGACGGTTGGCACCTATATGGCCGCTGGTGCAGCTGTTGTCGCTTGGTTGTTCATGTCTTCCAAGTGAGTCTTCAAGATTGCTTATGGCCCGGCTCGCTTGCCGGGCTTTTTCGTTTCCGGCTGCCTGATGTTGGCGACTGTCGCTGTGGATTGAGCCGGTATTGCTGAGTATTGGGCGCTGTGTCATCGAGTGCTGAGTTGCCTGGCAATCACATCTCGATAGTCGGCATGGTGCTTTTGCCGCAACTTATCAGTTGTCCCGCCGTGACCTGTAGTCCGCTTGTTGGTTTTGCCGCGTACCCGGCAAAGAAGCCGACGGACACCAATGCAATGTAGAGGACGGTTTTTCTCAGGGCCATGCTGGCACTCGCTTACTGTGTGATAGGGAAATGTGCAGCACTGATCCTCATTGAGGGAAAAGGTTCCAGGTGACCGATGTTGCGCGTGCCCCGCGAGAGGCGACGCAAGCCCGTTCACTGGTTGGCGCAGAATCTGGATTTTGCCCGCCAAGCGGGTCGGCGCATGTGCCGCCGATGGCACAAGGTTCAACATTTTGTCTTACCGTCTGCTGGGTGTTTGGCCCGATACTATGGCTCCAACTCAGCCATGCCCAAAAGGATTGCAAGTAGTCAGTTATGGATAATCGCCTCGACGCCCAGCGCGCTATCGTTGCTCTTTTAATCATTGTCATCACGTTAGGCGGCATTGCCTTCGTCGTCTTTCTGCTGGGTTCTTCTGCCGGGTTTCTTCCTGGGATCGGCAGCACCCTGACGATCGTTACCCTGGGGCTGACCTGCCTGCTGTGCTACCCGCTGGTCTTCGCCTATTGGTGGGTCTCGGGGCGGCCCATTGGGCTGCGGCACTTTCTGATTGTGCATGGCATGGTGTTAGCAGGCTTTGTTACCTGGTATCTGATGCTGGTATCTGATTCGCAGTGATTCGGACCCAGGCCGCGACAGTGGATGGCAGCGGCCACTTTGTGGAGTCGGGAGTCCTTTACCTGAATGAACGCAGGTTCGGGCTCAACTTGCCAAGTGCTGGCAAGTTGTTCGATTCAGCAAAGGCTATCGGCTGGAGAGGGTAGGGACAGGGGCGGAAGGCTCATGTCGCGAATGGCCGCCGCGAGTTTGTCCTGATAGATCGTCAGGATGGAGTAATCCAGCTTTTGGGTGATGTTGGCGCCGCCTGCGCAATTGGCCAGGAGTTCATCCAGGGCGCCGGCTACCAGATCGGCGGTGACTTGCAGGACATTCAATCCAAAGCGGCTATCGACAATGACCAGATTCGTTAAATCGTACATACAGCCCCTGTGGTCACTGTGCTAATGAGTAATGGCTATAAGCCATGATCAGTTTAACTAAACGGCGGGTGCGCTGTCACCGGGAGAAGATGGGCGGTGTCGCAGGCTGATAGCTGTTTGCGCTTTTGAATTTTCAGCACGCTTGCGGCGGCTCTGTGTACCATTGCGGCCCGTGAAAAAGGACCAGGGTCGATCTGCATGCTGATACTCAAGAGGGGCGACAACCAAGGCTTGAGAGTGGGGCCGCGCTGGCCGTCTGCAAAGGTGTTGATGGAGCGCGAAGTCTTTCTACAACTGCTCAAGGTCCAGTCCAGTCTGCCGCGTTCGGTGCAGTTGCTGGTGACCCGGGGCTACGAGAGCAAAAGCAGTTACCTGGGGTTTTTCAGGACGCTGTCCCGCTGGCTGGGGATCAGGTTGTTCTGCTTGTGTTATCCGGGGCGTAAAGAGGAACTGGAGGATATCTTCGGCTCCAATGGCCATGATGTGGATGGCACTCATATCGATGTGTCCATTGTCTTTGATGGCAAGCGCCTGCGCTTTCTGCCGTTGGGGGTGTTTACTTCGCCGGCGCGGCAGCATCAGTTGCAAGGGCGGTACTCGGCTGTCGTTGATGAGGTCAAGGATGTGTTGAGGCGTTACGGTTTCGAGATTCATCGCAATCACACGGAGAGCCTGCAGATCCATTGCGACTACAAGGCCTGATAGCCAGGTGCTGCTGCCTCGGCCTCTGACGCCGAGTCCAGAGTGCCTATGTCATGAACGTAAAAAGGAAGTTATGTGTTGCGAAGCCTGTTGTTGCTGGTGTTGATCTTTGTCTTGAGTGGATGCACGGCCCTGATTACTCGCACTACTCCCCTGAGTTGCCCCTATATTGGCGTACGCATGGATTGGGCATTGGCTAAGAAGAACAACGGTGTGCTCTGGCCGTTTCTGGCGTTGGATGCTCCATTCTCCGGCGTGGTGGATACGCTGATGTTTCCCTTCGAGTATCAGTACAGCTGCACGCTTTGATCCTCAGCTGGCCGATGACCTGATGAGCACTGATGGAGGCGGAGCTCTATCTGCCTGATCTTCGATCAATGACAGGAACTGCCGTCTACAGTTGAGTGTGACCTTGGCCTCCTAAAGAGAACCGACATGCTCAAGTCCCGTTCGTTGATCGTTGTTCTTGCCGGCGTGTTCCTGGCTGGCGCTTCCCCTCTGGCATTGGCCGACCCCGGAAATGGCAAGGGGCAGGGGCACTCCAAACACAGTTCGCAGGATGACCAGGGTGGGCATGGCAAGGGCAAGAAGTCAGGCGCCGATGATTGGAGTCATGGCCCCAGTGTCGATCGCGGCAGTGTCCTGAGCATACTGGGTGTGCATCGTGACTATTGGAGCCCGGGACCGGCATTGCCTCCAGGCATCCAGAAAAATCTGGCTCGGGGTAAACCTCTGCCCCCGGGCATTGCCAAGAAGCTGGACCACCGGCTGCTGGGACAGCTCCCTCGCTATGACGGCTATGAATGGCGGCAGGCCGGAACCGACCTGATTCTGGTGGCCATCGCCAGCGGGATCATCTACGAAGTGCTCAATGACGTCCTCAACTGATTGACGGGCCTGTTGAGGTTCCAGCCTGTCGTGGCTGAAACCTCAACATTGAGCCCGTCTTCTTGATGCGTTACTGCCAGCGTTTGAACAGCACGCTGGCATTGACCCCACCAAAGCCGAAACCATTGGACAGTGCATATTCCATGGCCACTTTGCGTGCCTCGCCGCGCACCAGGTCAAGGCCCTCGGCGGCGCTGTCCGGGTTGTCCAGATTGAGGGTCGCGGGAGCGATCTGGTCACGCAGGGCAAGGATGGCAAAGATCGCCTCGATCCCGCCGGCGGCACCCAGCAGATGACCCGTAGCAGACTTGGTGGCGCTGATGGCCAGGCCGCTGCCGGTACCGAATACACTCCTGATGGCGGCCAGTTCGCCCTTGTCGCCCACCGGCGTGGAGGTGGCATGGGCATTCAGGTGTTGGACCTGGGAGGCTTGTACGCCGGCCTGGCGCAAGGCTTGCTGCATGGCGCGCCGGGCGCCGTCGCCATCTTCCGGGCCCGCGGTCATGTGGTAGGCGTCGGCGCTGGTGCCATAGCCCACCAACTCCGCAATGGGCTGTGCGCCCCGAGCCAGGGCATGCTCCAGTTCCTCGATGACCAGCAGCCCGGCACCTTCACCCATGACAAAACCATCCCGTGCCTGATCGAAGGGACGTGAAGCCCGTTCCGGGGTGTCGTTGTACTCGCTGGACAGGGCCCGAGCCGCGGCGAAGCCACCCAGGCTGACCCGATGGATCGCCGCCTCGGCTCCGCCACAGACGGCGATGTCGATTTCACCGGCGCGGATCATCC
Source organism: Pseudomonas sp. E1BtOHC1 (assembly GCF_058744285.1). Lineage (NCBI taxonomy): Bacteria > Pseudomonadati > Pseudomonadota > Gammaproteobacteria > Pseudomonadales > Pseudomonadaceae > Pseudomonas > Pseudomonas sp. E1BtOHC1. The sequence continues at coordinate 4,773,220 of NZ_CP196023.1, read as the reverse complement.
GTGCGGCGTCGCCGATGGCCTGGACCCCGGCAGCACAAGCGGTGACTGGCGCTCCCAGTGGCCCTTTGAGGCTGTGGCGGATCGAGACGTGGCCTGCAGCCATATTGCTCAGGAATGAAGGAATGGTGAACGGTGACAGGCGTCGCGGGCCCTTGCTGTCGGTGGTTCGCACGGCATCGGCGATGGCTGGGAAGCCCCCTACACCTGAGGCGATGATGGTGGCTGTACGTTCCTGGGCCTGAGGGTTATCGGGTTTCCAGTTGGCTTGGGCCAGGGCTTCTTCCGCCGCCGCCAGGGCGAAGAGGATGAAACGGTCCATCTTGCGCTGTTCCTTGGGGGCCAGCAGTTGGTCCGGATCGAAGCCGGCCTGGGGATCTTCGAGCGCGTCGGGCACCTGGCCGCCAATGGTGGTGGGCAGATCCTGGATAAACTCTTCCGGCAATTGACGGATTCCGGATTGTCCCGCCAGCAGGCGCTGCCAGACCTGCTCGACCCCACAACCCAGTGGAGTGATTGCGCCCATGCCGGTGACTACGATGCGTTTACTCATGCGGGTCCTGCTCCTTAGTTGGTTTGCGTGGGGAACAACGAAACGTGGACGATACTATCATCATGAAAGTAACATCCAAATCCACAAATACTGAGGTGCATCGCAGGAGCCAGCCATGCAACGAAAAAGTCTGATCGACGCTGAATGTCCAATTGCCCGCAGCCTGGAACGGGTCGGCGAATGGTGGAGCATCTTGATCATGCGCGACGCGCTGCACGGTCTGAGACGTTTCGACGAGTTTTCCCGCAGCCTGGAGATCGCCCCGAACATGCTGACCCGCCGCCTGAACTCCCTGGTGGAGGCGGGTCTGTTGGAGCGCCAGGCCTACAGCGAGCGCCCCTTGCGCTATCAATATGTGCCCACTGCCAAGGGCGAGGACTTCCGTGTCGTACTCATGGCCTTCGTAGCCTGGGGCAATCGTCACTACGCGCCCGAGGGCGAGAGCGTGCAACTGGTCGAACGTGAAAGCGGACGACCTGTGCAGCCCGTGATGGTGGATGTTGCCGATGGTCGTCTGGTGCCGTTGCAGGCGTGTACGGTGCAGGCGGGGCCGGCTGCCAGCGACGGCATGCGTCAGCGATTGATGGCTATGGTGGAGTGAGTCCGGCCTGGGGCAGGCTGCGCACCGCGGCTGCGGTGCCTGGCGGGTCGGCCTGGACGGTGGGCCCCGGAAAAATGGCGGAAGGACTGAGGTTGCTGGGGATCAACTTGCCCGCCACGTAGCCGCTGTGGCTGATCAGGGCCAACAACAGCAGTGTGTTGTGCAGTTTCGGCAATACCTCCAGCACCCAGCTGCCGGAACCCAGGATATGGCCGACGGCGGCGCCATAGACAAACACCACCACCATGGTGATCAGCAGCATCTGCAGGCGTGGCAGGTCGACGATGGCGCCATTGGTCACATCCTCGCCGCGAATCAGGTCGGCCAATCGTGCGTCCTTCGGGTCGCTTTTCATCAGTACCTGGCCCTTGGCCGACGGCAGCGCCACCAGGCTCTGGCTGTCGAGCAACTGCTGGCCAGTGGTTGCCAGAGCGCTATGATCTGCGGGTTGCTCGGCCTTGCGGTTCAAGGCCATGGGGGCAGTGACGAAGCTGGCCAGGCTGAAGCCCATCAATGCGATCAGGTTGTAATCCAGGTCCACCATCAGCGCTGTAGTGGCGTTTCCCCGGACAATGTTGCCGATATACACCGTATACAGGGTGGCCAGCACCAGCAGCGTCCATAGGGTCATTTGCAGACGTGACAGCGAGTAGCGGTTGCGTTCGTCGATCAGTACTCCAAGTACCCGGCCGCGAATTCGCAGGCCGGCGAGGACGAACAAGACCAACAGGCCTGCCAGGCAACTGGCCCAGGCGCCCAGGCGCGGCCAATCGAATGCAGGTGCAACTGCCAGGTAAGGGGGAGGACTGGGGTGACTCAGAAGTAGGGCGGCGGGTGCTCCGGCCGCAAGCAATACGGCCAGCGTACGCAGCAGATAGCCATTGGTCTTCATCGTGGCAGGCCCTCTCCTTGTGTAAGCGGTTCTTTGTCCCTGGTCTGCGAGGCTGCTCTTGTTCTCAGGCTATTTACCGTCGCCAGCGCCCTCCGGCCTATGGCCGCCGGAGCGCCTGCTGTTGGGTATAGCGAATCTTTTTCCTGGCCGTTTGCCGTTGGTCGGGTGCTTTGTGTGGGGGCGGTGGGTGTCAGCGAGCGCCAAGCCCGCGGCGCCAGGCCGGGTGGAAGTGTCGCCAGTGGGCGTCCTGTGCCGCAGCCAGAAGCTCGCGGTCACCCCGGGTATCGCCCCAGGCCCTGAGTCGGTATTGGCTCAATGGGCCGTAGACACTTTCCAGGCGCAGCACTTTGTTCTCGCAACGGCAGTTGTGGCCGGCGATGCGGCCGGTCAGCACGCCATCGATCACCTCCAGTTCGGTTCCGATCAGCCTGACGCCCAAGCGCGTGGCGAAAGGCTGCAGGACCAGGGCCGGCGACGCCGAGCACAGGGTTACCAGCGCCCCGGAACGCAGTTCCCCGGCTACCGCTTGCAGTCCACTCGGGCGCATCAGCCGGGTCCAGGATTTCAGGCAGAAGGCTTCGGCCTGTTGCTGGAGCCACGTCGCCTCGATGCCCTTGAGAAAGGTGCTGATCAGTTGCGCCTTGAGTTGGTCGCGTTCAACACGACGAGCCAGGTAGCCCAGGCTGGGCAGCGCCAGCTTGAGTATCCGTTGGCTGAACGCCCGTTGCCCGAAGGCAAACTTCAGAAAGGGCACGAAGCTGTCGTGGTGGGTGAGGGTGCCGTCGAAGTCGAATACTGAAAGCACTCGGTTGGCCTCGGCATTGAGTCCAACGGTGTCTGGGGGCAGCGGCTGTGTTTCAGCGTCAGCGTTCAGGGGCGGCAGGGCCGTAGGGGGTTGGGGCGACATAGGTGTTCTCGGTGGTTGCAGCCGCCTGACTCGCGGCCGGTATTGCCATTAATGGGTGCAGTTTACGCGCTCCGGCCTTTAGCGGCGGGCCGGGCAGCCGGCGGATCAAAGGCGCAGCATGGGCAATGGCTTCCAGGGGCGGATCAGCAGTTGTTTGAAAGACAGCTGAACCAGGCGCAGATGAAAGCCCGCATCAGGAAAGGCTGAAAATACCCGGCGCCGATCGTCCCGCGAGATGCCGAAACTCAACATTCCCAGCGACACATCTATCCAGTCGGCTCGACGAAAGCTTTCCACCAGGCTGTCTGGGCGAGGGGCGGCGGCAGTGAGCTTGTGGTGTTGTTCGATCATTGCCAGCACTTCGGCTTTCCACTCGGGCCTGGCGATTTCATCCAGGTGGGTTTCAGCCAGGCGCAGCGACGGCGGTAGATAGTCGAAAGTCCTGGCGGTCCAGATGCCCAGGTCGTGGAAAGCGCCGGCAATGGCCAGCTTCTGCAACTGCTGGGCATCGGCACTGATGAGCAGGTTGCAGAAGTTGATCACCCGGTACACATGGTTGCGATAGCCGGTGAAGTCCTTGCCCAATTCTTGTCGATAGCGTTGCAGCAATTCATCCAGCGGTTCCAATCGGGTCAGCAACATTGCTTCTTCCTTGCGGGACTGGCGCAGGGGCCGGTCGTCTATATCCAGGCAGGGGCTCATTGGCTTGCAGAGGTGCTGGCGCGTGCTCTTTCAACCATGGCCACTATGGTGGCGCAGAGTTCTTCCTGGGCTTGTGCGGGAGTGATTTCTCCCAACGCTGCTGCGTGGGACACCGCTTCGGCCGCACCGAGCATGGCGCGCAGCCCGGCCCTTGGGATCACGGCTTCGGCGGCGAAGGGTTCCAGAGTACTGCGGCACTTTTCCAGGAATATCGCCTGGTAGTCGCGCTTGATGATTTCCAGCTCCGGTGAACTGGCCAGGGCGGCAATCACCCCCGGGATTTCGCGGCCCTGTAGCAACACGCAGTCGACATAGGACGTGGCAATGACCGCTGCGCGGGCGGCAAGGGTCGGTTCGCTGGTTTGCAGGGCCTGTTCCATTAGCAGAGTCTGGCGCTGGTCGAAGTCCTGATACAACGCCGCCAGGAGCACCGCTCGAGTACTGAAATGGTCGTAAACCACCGGCTTGGTGACGCCGGCCTGTTCCGCCAGATGCCCCAGGGTCAGTGCCTCAGTGCCGTGCTCACGGACAATCTGCCAGGCCACGGCCATCAGTTGTTGCAAGCGTTGCTCCCGTGACAGGCGCCGTCGCGGCGATGAAACGGAATCGGTTTTCTGATTGCTTGACATGGCTATATACCAAAAGTAACTTATCGGCAGTAACTTACTAAAAGTATATAAAGCTAGATCCCCTAGCGCAATCCGTCCGCAGGAGTACTCGCCATGCATGCACTTGTTGTTGTCGCTCATCATGATCCCAAGTCTCTCACCCATAGCCTTGCGTCGCAGATTGCCGAGGGGCTGGGGCGCGGTTCCGGGCATTCATTGGAGATTGCCGATCTCTGGGCTGAAGGGTTCGAGCCACGATTCGGTGCTGCCGATATCGCAGTGCATCGAAGCCAGGCGCTTCCTCCCGCCGATGTGCTCGCCGAACAGGCACGCATCGACCGCGCCGATGCCCTGGTGCTGGTCTACCCGATTTACTGGTGGTCCATGCCGGCGCTACTCAAGGGCTGGATCGATCGCGTGTTCTCCAATGGCTGGGCCTTCGATTTTCGCGCGGATACCAAGCTGGAGAAAAAGCTTGGGCGCCTGCGAGTGCACCTGGTGGGGGTTGCCGGTGCCGACGCTGGCACTTATGAGCGACATGGGTATCTCGACGCGATGCAGACCCAGATCGACCATGGGATCTTCGACTACTGCGGGGCCAGTGTGGTGACCTCGCAACTGATCTTTGACTCGGAGAGCGGGGATGTGGCGCCTTGCCTGGAGCGGGCACGAGCGCTAGGGCAGGCACTGTTTAGTCCCGCGGCGGTCGTCGAATCGGTGTGAGAGTGGGGATTGGGGGCGGGAACAGTTGTGCGGCGAGATTTCGTACTTGGCGTCACGGTCCGCTTCGGGAAGGGCCGGTTCGAGTTCCTAGCCCCAGCAACACCAGGCAAAGGTGGTCAGGCACAGCATCAGGGGCAGGGCGTCGAGAAAGTCATTCATACCAACACATTCCATTCAGGCAAGTGCCGGCAATTTAAGGTGAGCAATGTTGTCTGTCTGTTGCGATTCTGTGAATTTTCAGCGCATTTTCGTTTAAACCTGGACGGCTGGTCGCAGTACGGCGATGGCCAGCTCAGGCGCATCGCCGTGGAGCCTGGAAAAGGCTCGGGAAGAAGTGCTCTGAAATTCAAAGACTCAAAAAAAGTGTGGATATTTAATGACTTAGGTGATTTTATTTACGTTTTTTTCTTCAAAATATCTTGTTACAGAATGTACTGTTCCGTTACTATAGCTCCGCGTTCACCTACCACGGTTTATGCATTTTTAGTCCCAAGTGTCCATCAGCTACTTGGGCTTTTTTTTGCCTGAAATTTGCCGTCGTCACCGTTCTCGGCGTACTTTTCCCACGCAAGATTCGGAAACGGGCCCAGCATAGGGCCCGGCCCAGCTATCCCGGATTTCAGTGCTCCAGGATGTGCAGTCCTTCTTCCGCCTGTGGAGGCACGAAGTAACGGCAGATCAGCTCGAATTGCTCCTCACTGGTACTGAAGGGGTGATCCCCCTGGCTGTTACGTTCCCGCAGTCTTGTCAGGCAGATATCCTCATCGACATGCAACAGGTGCAATTGATGCTCGGCCTGAGCCTTATCTGCCAAGGCTCGCAACCAGGCGCGTTGGGCCAGGGTATTGGCGGGGAAGTCCAGCACGACATGGGTTCCCCCGCGCAACAGGGTGATGACCAAAGGCTCCAGCGCATTTTTCAGGCGCTGGGCATGCAGTACATAGTCAGCAACTGAATGAATAAGGCCCGGGTACAGCTGCGCCAGCCATTGGTCCTCACAGATCAACACGCTGCCGGGAGCCTCGGCCAATCGCTTGGCCAGGGTGGATTTGCCCGAGGCGATCTTGCCGCACAGCAGGTGTAGAACGGCAGGGGATGAATGGTTCATGCTTTTCTCCCGGGCTTTGCGCCTCAGACGATCGGAGAATGGTCGGGTTCAGAAACTGCGTAGCAGAACTGAGAGGTAGTTAGCATTTTTGTGTGTTTTTCGATACACAGGATCAGACGCTGACCTATTCTCAATAGGAAAAATCCACAAAATCCCACACAGGCGAGAAGCCATGCTCTCCACCAGCGAGCTTTGTCACATATTGGAGTCTGGCTTTCTCCCGCTTTCTTGCGTCTGCAGCGTGCATCCCAACGGTTCCTTGACGATCAAGATCTACGATGCCGAATCTGGCCGGGTGGACTTGTTGCTGACCGGTGTCTCGACCGCCGAACTCACTAGTGTGCGCGACATCTCCAACCTGATCGGCGAGTTGCGCACCGAACTCCGGGCTGGGCGCAGAGCCTTTGCTGGTGGTTTTACCAACTACGCCGGATAACGCCATCTGGACGTTATTGGTGACAGTTGAACATGTCATTCTGAACGCATAGCTTTGTGTCGTTCGCCCGGTATCTATGGCTCTTTACCGGTTCATGGATGGCGAGGTCATGTGTACTGGGCGAACTCCGTTGGCTATTGACGTGCTTGTTTCCAGCTCAGAGCCTGTAGTATCCCATCGCAGTGCCTGCATCTGATCAATGACCTGAGCGCGGCATGCCATGACTTTTTACTCTTCGATCTGTCCTCGCGGATTGACTCAATATCAAGGACGACCTCCATGAATATAGGCAATACGCCTCCCGCCAATTACACCTATGCGCAACTTTCAAAGGTGCTGGAAAACAACCGAACAGTGGCCCAGGTCAAAGGCCCTGAGGCGCCAGTGGAGCAGGAGTTTTCGACTCACCTGGAGACCGAGTTGGCCGCCTCCCAGGAAGACCCGCTCAAACTCAAACTATCGTTGCGTTTTCTGGCTGAGGCCTGAGGCCTGCCAATGGGCTGCTTCGCGCCGAACGCTTTGCTTGGTTTGGCTGGTGCCAGACTCGAACGAGCATGGGGCTGATGATAAGTCTTTATAAATCAGTTGGTTGGCTAATATCTCCATGTTAGTCTTGGCGCCGCTGAAAAAGTCGACGCAGTGTTTGGTGAGCCTCTCGAGGATGATCAGATCGCCGCTGTAGGCTCCTGATTTCCTGTGCTTTTTTACACAGGACTCAGAGTGGAGGGAGAGGTTTTTTTGCCTGCTTCGACCTTGCTTCACAAGGACTGGATGTATATATTCCACACCCTGCTTTAAGCACTGGCCGGCTTGCTGCCGATTGATTGTTCCAGTGTCGCGTGATCGCGCTACCGCCCGAATGGCGAAACTGGTAGACGCATGGGACTTAAAATCCCCCGCTCGTAAGGGCGTGCCGGTTCGATTCCGGCTTCGGGCACCATCTAAAATCAAGGGTTTACGGGCTATAGCCAGTGTAAATGCCTGTATCTTTCCGGTCCGCAATTAATCCAATGGTCCGCAATTCACTTTGTCGGTGAGACCTTCTTGCCTTTGCGGTTGCGGATGTACTGCTCAGTCATCACTACGGTGGTATGCCCATTACGCAGTAAGTCTCGAGGCGAACAAGACGTACGCCGCGCATATTCCATGGGACCGCGGCTGCGGCTTTGTGAGCCAGCTCGGCAGCGGCACTGTCTTCAGAGGCGCTGTTCATGAGTGCTGCTACGGGCAGCAGGGGTCAATTGTGCACTGCAGTGGAACTCGCCGGAAACTACGTACGACGGCGTTCACAGCACGACCCCCCAGGGGTTCATGTCGCTGCTTTCAGATCGCATGCCTTCTTGCTCGTACATAGACACTGCTGAATACCCATACCCCTTCAATCCGCAGTTGTAACTGCGACGTGTAAACACGCCCGCCTTGAGCGGGTTTTTTATTGCCTGGAGAAAAGTAATGCGTACATCACAACGCGGCATGAACTTGATCAAGTCGTTCGAAGGCCTGCGCCTGCAGGCCTACCAAGACAGTGTTGGCGTCTGGACCATTGGCTATGGAACAACGCGCGGTGTGAAGGCCTGCATGTCGATCAGCAAAGAGCGGCCGAGCGCATGCTGCTGAACGATGCGCAGCGCTTCGAGCCCGAGGTGCAGCGCCTGATTACGGTGCCTCTGAACCAGAACCAGTGGGACGCCCTGATGAGCTTCACCTACAACCTGGGAGCGGCGAACCTGGAGTCGTCGACGCTGCGTCGTCTGCTCAATGCTGGCGACTATGCTGCCGCGGCCGAGCAGTTCCCGCGCTGGAATAAGGCAGGAGGAAAGGTGCTTCCCGGCCTGACGCGCCGCCGGGAGGCCGAGCGAGCGTTGTTCCTGGAGGCTGCATGAAGGCCTTGAGCTGGTTGTTGCCAGCCCTGGCCCTGGTTCTGGGGGTCGCCCTGGGCGGTTGGAGCGCATGGGCGTGGCAGGCCAACGCCTACGGTAAGGCTCTGGCCGAGAAGGCTCAGGCGTACAGCACGGATCGCGAGCAGGCTGCCACGGCGGTGATCAACTGGCAGGAAACCCAGCAGGACACGCGCCGGGCGCTGGAGGACCGCCTGCAGGCGAATGACAAAAACCACTACAAGGAATTACGCGATGCTCAATCGATCCAAGCTCGCCTGCGTGATCGGCTTGCTACTGCTGACCTGCGGTTGTCAGTCCTACTCAACACCGCCGCCACGGGTGGTGGCAGTGGGGTGTCAGCCACCGCCGGCACCTGCGGCGTGGTTCATGGAGAAACGCGAGCCGAACTTGCCCCAGCGGCTGCTCAACGAATTGTCGCCATCACCGGTGACGGCGATCAAGGACTGATCGCCTTGGCCGCGTGTCAAGCGTATGTCAGAGAGGTTACGCACTGACCTACATTTTAAGCATCACCTCAATTCATGCTCCATCACTCTCCTATAAATGGCGTGCCAGGTTGTAACCTTTGTTGGGGCGTGCCTTTTAGAAAATTGGATACGCAGTTGTGATGGTTTTGCCGTCGAAAAAAGTTTGCAGCGGAATCGGTTTGTTAAAGACCAGACAGTATTTTTTGTCTACGGGAATGGGTGAGGAGGGGCCGCACCTACTATTTGCGTCGGCGTCGCAGTTATACGAGGTTGGTATAGGGTTTTTTTGATCGTACTTATGATTATAGGCATAATCAATACTCATTAGTACTTGGCTTGCTGTGCAGCTGTTTGGAAACATTGTCGAACTTGATTTGACTGCAGAGTTTGATCCATCATGAATAATGAAGTTGAACAGTTTGTATATTTGAGTGTTGTTGAGATTGAATATTAAGGGCGGTGGTAAGGGTGTTGGGGGTAATGAAGTAGGCGGTGGACTTGTTTTTGTAGTTGTAGTTGTTGTGATTTTTGTCATTGTTATCGTTGTTTCGGCAAGAATTGTACTGACGAATGTGGCATTTGCCGCTGAATGAAAGCCTTTTGCGATACCGGACTTCACTTCTCCGCAAAAAATATGTCCCTGATCTATTGGCGTCTTTGTAGATGGCAACACTACTTGTTTGGGAAGGCATGTGGTTGCTGCTAGCTTCGTGGTAGGTGGTGATGTGAAATTACTGCATGAGATGAGTGCCAGTGTCGATATGGAAATTAGAAGTAATTTTTGGGTTGCGCTCATCTTTATCATCCTTGATAACGAGTGTTTAATTTTTTCTGTGTTCGGAGGCTATGCAGGGTGCTAAAAGGCGATGTTGCGATTTCACTGTAGATCCTAGCACTCTACTTTCAAACGTGAGAGTTTGGTATTTCATGTAGAACTGACGAACGGAGTTTCTGGTTGGTGGCGGCTGTCGTTGCTCGCTAGTGATTATCCGCAGTTCATCATGTTGTCGCCGACGGCCTTGGCCAGCGGCACTATCAGCTCCGGCCCATGGTTGCGTACATTTCCTACTGCAGTGCTGACCCTGAACCACTCGAAGGCCTTGGCGACCTCGCCCTGGTGCAGGGCCATCTGTTCGGCGCGCTCCTTCGGCGTGGCCGGGTCGAGCCACTCCCGGGCCAGCTCAGGCGCAAGGACCACAGGTCGGCGGTCGTGAATATCGACCATGCCGCCGGCGCTGTCGGCGGTGATGATCACAAAGCCTTCGTGCTCCCCGTGGCCTTCGTCTGGATTCGGAAGTTGTCCGATCGAAGCGCAGAGAATCGGCGAGCCGTCCCGGTGCCGGATCAGGTAAGGCTGCTTCTTCGGGCCGCCTTCGTCCACCCATTCAAACCAGTTGTCTATTGGGCATAGGGCCCGGTGTGGCCAGATTTGCCGGAAGAACGGGCCGTGGGCCACGTTCTCGGCCCTGGCATTGATCGGTGGGGCTCGATCCTTGGCCCAGTGCGGCTTCCAGCCCCAGCGCACCGGGTCGGCGTAAAGCCTGCCAGCGGCGACATGGAACAGGGCCAGTTGCATGCTCGGTGCGCCGTTGTAGTGTCCCAGAGGCTGCTCGCCCAGGTTGTCGACCAGGGCCCCGGGCATGCTCAAGGCCGCCACGAAATCATGAATGCCACGGTACTGGGAAAGGCGCCCGCACATGGTCATGTCCTCAATGCCTGCTTCAACTGTAGATCAGGCACCGGACGCTTTCCTTGGCGGGGCAGCTCTACTGGGGCGTGTCTCCCAACAGCGCCGCTACGAAACGGTTGTGGAACACACCCTGTGGATCGCAGCTTCTGCGGTAGGAATCGAAGGCCTTGATTCTGGCACCGCGCCGCGTCGCCAGATCCTTGAGGAACGCCGGGTTGAACGGTGGCGAAAATGTTCCAACGGGGCGACTCGGGTCGTAGAAACCGAACATCTTGCCGGTGTGCGGCATTCCTCCCAGGGCCACCCAGGCGCGCTCGATGTCGGCGAAGAAGTGCAGCAGGAGCTGGGGGTATTCAGCCCCCGCGACGGCCGGTACGTAACCGATCAGGTCCAGATTGACGAAGGTCGCGTTGGGGGTTTCGGTGTAGGTTCCGGCCAGTACGCTGTCGCCGCCACGGACGAAGCGGAACTCCATGGGGGCAACCAGCAGGAAGTCGCTGGAACGCTTGAGGCGCTCCATGACCGCGTCAAGACCCTGCCAGGCCTTGCCCAGCCCTGAGTCATCGAGTGCCGGGAGTTCGATGAAATAAGACATGAAGATCACCCGCGACGCCCGGGTCAGCCACAAGTCGGAGTAGACAGCCGCAGCCTGATCGAAGAGCGTTTCGATGGTGAGGTAGCCCGCATCGATGATCGCGTTGGCCGCCGTTTTGTTTCCAAGATACTGCGCCGCAATCAGGGGCGGTTCGAGGATTGGCTCCATCGGTATCAAATAGGGCGCGCCGAAGATGTTTTCTTGCGCCAGGGCGCAGGCATCGGGAACGCTTGCCTTCAGGTTCGGAATCTTCGTCGCTGGGGACGAAACCAGGTCCCACCACAGGATGAGGAAGTGGTGGGTGTACGGATTGACGAAGGACTCAACGCGGTCATGGCTCGCGAGCAGGGTCTTGAATTGGGCAATGAACGCCTGCTGATCGTTACAGGTGATGTTGCCCTCCTTGCCCGATTTCAAGGTCGTGGCCCAGGGGCGTGGCATCACCTCCACGGTGACCGAGGTGACGATTCCCAGGGCCCCCAGAGAGACGCGGGCGAACTGCAGGGGCGACCAGCCATCCACCGCTGGGGTCTGTGTGTCGAGGGTCCTTACCTGGCCATCCGGGCCCATGATGCTGAACGCCGAGACCGTTTCCGCGAAGATCGGCGCGTTGATGGTGGCACCGTGCACGTCCACCGCGGTCATCCCACCAAGGCTGAAAAAACCGCCGGCGGTCACGGTCTTGAGCATCATGTCGTGGCCCGTCAGAAACGCATCCAGTACATCCTCGCGTACACCCGTGTTCACCGTGACCTTGGTTTCGGAGGGGTGCAGCACGATGGACTGATTGCCCTCGGGCCCCAGGTCCTTGTAGCAGGAGAGGTCGATCAGCCAGCGTGCCGGGTTCGGCGCGAGGCGATTGTCTTCGGCCACCAGGGCCGGCTGCGCGTGCCGCTGGCCGGAAACGCGGACAGTCGCGCCAGCCAGTGCGGCTTGACTGACGATGGCCTGGAGTTCAACCAGGTTCGTCGGCGAGAAGTAATATTCCCCATCGATCGACATTGTATGAACGATGTTCTGAGCCCAGTTCCTCCACGGCAGAGGCTGGACCTTGAAGTCCAGGGTCGTTCCTGTCACTTCGTAAGCTGCCAGCCTGCCGTTATCTGCCGACTGCACCAGGGGCGTCCCTCGACTACTTGTTCCAAGCACTGCACAAACATAAGGGGCCACCCCGATCGCATCGGCTGGAACTCCGAGCGACGAAAGTGCCGGGCTTACCTTGTACAGGCCGTTGTTGAAGTTGCCGCTGTTCCAGGCTGAGGTATGCCAGCTTCCCTTCGAATCAAACCACTGAATCGAAAAGTTCATGATGAAGATGCCATTGTTAAGGCAGCCAATGCGCTCGACTTTTCTCATGATGATGTCCAGTTGGGTGGTGGCGGCATGAAACATGCGGTCGATGAAATGCGCTGGCGCCAACCCTCCATGGAGCATTGGCGCCAGGCATCATCGGGACAAGGGTTGCGGTCTACTCGATCAAGTTGATTGCAAAGCCAATGAACGTGGTACCGACAGCGTCATAGGTGGCGATCTGACCGTTAGCCGCGAACGCGACAAACGGCGTTCCCTGACCGGAAGTCCCGGCTACTGCGTGTCCATAGACCGTGACCGCCAGCGCATTGGCCGGAACCCCAATGGTGTTCAGATCGGGAGTTGTCCGCGAGGTCGCCACGGGATAGTTGCCGCTATTCCATTCGGAAGTCACCCACCTGCCGTCGCTGCCCAGCCATTGGACCGAGAAGTTGAATACGTAGCCGCCTTTGTTGTTAACGGTGATTTTCTGGACCGGTCTCATAGTAATCTCCTGTTAGGGTAAAAGTTTTCAATCAAGATAATTCGATATCCACCATTGGCGGGTGGATGCCTTGTTTCTTGTTCGACAAGTGTTGAACTAGAGATGTATAAAGCAATTATTCTTGTCTGCTTTCCTTAGTGCCGTTGAATGGCATGTGGGTTGTGTGGCATGCCAATCGATGCTGCTTGATGCTGGGTCTGTTTTCGTGGGTTGGGGTGAAGCTTGTTGAAACAATTGCAACAGCTGTTGCGGGCCAAATATCACAGCAGGAACGAGCGTTGTTTCCGATAGGGTGATTCAATTTTATGTAAAGGTTGAATGGCGGTTGCTGCGCTTTGGCTACTTAAACTGTAGCAAGCATATTTTTAATGTGGGTGTAGTTTTGAGTTGGGTTTAATAGTTGTCCCTATTAAACGGGGCATTCGGGAATACGATAAAAACAGGATGTTTTTAGCAATCAAGCTGTTGATGGTTATAGAGGGTGGGCCTCTCTACTGCTAGACGTCTTGCGGGGCGTAACTACCTGGCGGTGATCAATTCGGCATGCACTATCCCCGAGCAGAAGGATGGCTGGCGGGGCAGAGCGCGAACCTGCACCTGAAGCAGCGGGCGCGACAGGCTTGCAGCGCGTCAGTGCGCCGTTGCACGGCTGATGCAGATGCACCACCTGCAGGATAGGGACCGCAAGCACGGCATCCAGGGTGGATGCGGGCGCGAGATCCGGGGTGCTGATTGGCGGCACAAAAGGGTAAAGCCGGGCTCACTGCTGAACCGGGGCCTGGTTCGTGCCGCAGGGGATTGGCCGAGGAGAATCGGCCCGTTATTGCGGAGGTGCAGAGCCGCCAATGAATTTTTCAGTACCAGGCTGGTGGGCACCGTATTCGACGACGTACCACCCACCAAGACGTCTAGCCTGCGCTTCGGCGGTAGGTTTATCTGCGTAGATATCGATGAATTGCCATGATCCGGGAACGTCCCTCATCACTGCCCAGCCGAGTACCCAGCCGTTGTTGTCTGGGTCAGCGGGAAGGTTTTTCCTGAGGCTTCTGATTGACACCACCGCTCCTTGTCTTTGAGAGGGGCAACACGTTACTGCTGATGCCGGGCAAGGTGGTAGTGGCATTGGTCTTGATATTGCCAATATCGATGCCGAGCTTCAGGGGGGATACGGCAGAAGCCGGTGGGACACCTGCCTTCAGCGCTCGCTCAGCGTGCTCTCTCAATTCCTTCTGGTAAGAAGGGATAACTGAAGAGAGTTAGTTGCCCCTGGAAATGCTGGCGGGCAGTGAAATAGGTTCAGGTTGCAGGTGTCCGGTTTTATTAGGCCACTACAGTGGACGTTGCGATTGCAACCTTGCTAATTTCCCTGACCGGTCTAAGGTCTATCTCAGTTCTTACTTCAGCGTGCCAGGAGGCATTCAGTGCAGGGTAGGAATCGGCCACGTTTCACAGTTACATCTAGCAAATTCCCATTGGGAGGGATACCAATGAAAAAACTACCAGCCTGTTTGATTTCACTTGCCTCGGCGCTGAGTCTATCTGTTCTTTCTAGTTATGCTCTAGCGGATGTATACCTTTGTACATCCGATCCTTGTAATACTTGGGAGCCGACTCCACTCACAGAAGATCAACGTAATATAAAGTCTCCAGATAGTAATAAAACCACTATTAAGGCGACCCTGGAGAATTCAGTAAAGACAGAAATTTCCAGTGCTTACAAGACTAAGGATCCGAAAGGTAAAAATCTCTACCTCAAGAAAGACCTATGGCATAAAGGGGGTTCAGTTCCTTTTTCGGAGGATGTGCATGTGACTGTTTATATTTATGATAAACCCACCAGCGCGAGGCCCTCTAAGTCATGCCACGCTTTCTCATATAAGAAGCAGGGCAACAAGAACTACTTCGGTACCTGTCAATAGACGTAGTTATCTCGAAGCCGGAGCGCTCAGCAGATTCCGGTCCTGGGGAAGTGTTGTCGCTCACAACGCTTGCTTGGCGCCTATGGTTGATCTTGGCAGTGTTGCTAGTGGCAACCGTGGAGCGTTAATCGAATTCATCCACTACCTCTACTACCTCGGCTGCTCAGTAGTTGCTGTAGGCTGCTCAGCGCCGATCCGCTCGAGCAACGCCCTCTCCTTGGCGCGTTTCTGCTGTTGCAATTCCGCGTTGGTCTTGGCCATGGCCTAGCATCTTCGATGCCGCTGGCCGGTATCGTCGACCAGGTTTGTCGGTGGCTCGGATGTGAGTACGACGCTGGCGTTGAGTGAAGGCTCAGCCGGCGCGCGACAGATCGTTATGCAGTAGGTCTGACACGGAAGGCCAGGTACACCGGGCCGAATGGGAAGGTGCTGACTTCCAATTCATCTAGGGGGGTTGAGCGTGCGCGTGCGGCCCCCTGCGTTGCTGTAGATCATGTGGCTGCTCGACACCGCGATGTTGATCTTGCCGGCGGCGGCCTGGATTAGCGTGGCCTTGAACCCTTCAGTCACATCGTCACCGACTCCGGCGACCGGGGACTTATCGCGCTGCGGGCCTGCCAAGCGTATGTTCGGGAAATTCAAAAAGAATAAAATTCAGCTGAAAATCCGCTTTAAGAAGAATGACGCTTTCGCCTACATTTATGGGCGTAAAAATTAGCATGCCGGGTACGAGCGCTCTGAATCGGGTGTTCTGGACCGAATCCAGTTAACTGGAATTTGTGGCGGAAAATCCCGTTATCGGTATCACCGACGACGGAGACCGAGGAATGATCGCGCTGGCTGCGTGTCAAGCGTATGCAATGGATGTTTCTGAAAATTGGGGTTTTTACAAGTATTGAATTCTTTAAATGTCAGCGCTTAGGGGGGGGCGACTTAGTGCTGCGAGTGTGGCGTATGTACTAAATAGACTTTCGTAATAGGTGAACAGTACTAGGGCTCTCGCCCAATTTGTGTTGGGCGAGAGTCTTGCTGCCTAATAGTCGTCCAGTTTATTCGATGTTGAGTGTTGGATCCCATATGCAGCATCCAACGACTTTGTTAAATCTGTCGACGATAATAAAGGACCATGTGTATAATACGGTACCTCTTGCTTCTGCAGTAGCCTCCCATGTATTTATAGTGATCATCTGTGGGATTGGTGGTCCGTTTGGATTATTGGGATTAAGCGATGATACGTTGTCAGTGATTGGCGTTAGTCTAGGCTGGGTAATAATTCCAGGGGGGGTGGAACTAAGGATATTGAATTTATCTAATATCACCGCAGTGCCGAGGTTCCTTGAGATGTCTGTTGCGCGCCATCGAATGACATCGCCAACTCCTACTGGGAGATATAGGTCGCCTGTTCCTTGATGTCGAAGTCCATTACTAAACTTGGCAGTCATGTGGATTGTTTTTTGGGCTAAATCATAGCTCAGCGCAGTTGGTTGGTTGCGGTTAGTGCTGATGTCCGGGTGTCCCTTTTCGTTGTAGTATTGAATAATGGTGTCTACATCTATCACGGTTAGTACATCAACAATAATTCCCATTATGACTTTCCTTTGTCTGGGTTAGAGGGGTGCGATGAATTAAATGTTCGGCGGATTGGCTTTTGTTAAGCAGTTTTCGAGTTGACTATAGGTCCAAGGTTTGGGGAGTCAAATAATTATCTTAAATATTTGTAGACAAGAGATGAGCGGTAGCCCAGCATGGGTTGAATAGGTGTTTTTTTTATTGCAAAGGGTTGTATTTTGTTATTTCAATATTCAGTTTTGGCTTAAAGGTACGGTGCGGAGTTTTGGACTTTGTCAGCTCTGATATTGCTATCAATACACATAAACTCGCAAATGGTGCACTTACCCACGGGGCGATCAATTCAGCATACAGCCCTGAATATTCCAATATCCTCGAACGGCCTGCCTTGCTACGTCACCATTTGTTCACATTCGCGCGCCTCGACAAAGCTGAAGGGGGGTCTGGACGAGATCAATCAACGATGGGGCAGGAGAACGCTTCGTTCGGCCAGCGTGCCGAGCAATCCGGACTGGGGGATGCGGCGCGAAATGATGAGTCAGAGCTACACGACTAGGCTAGATCTGATGTGGAAACATGCATTTGAGTGGGAGGTGTTCGGTCGGCAGGACGCTGGAGGGTGGTAACATCAGCTTTCATCAGGGCTTGAATGCAAGCCAGCGCTGAGAAAAAAGTACAGCAGGAAGTACATCTGAATAGCGTCGCTTTAGGTTTGGCCAGTAAACGTTGATGTTTTTGCACTGAATTAGACTCCGGCTTCGGGCACCATCTATTTCAAGGGCTTGCACGGTTTTTTTGAGTGAGCCTTATCCTGAACTGCTCCGCAATTTCAAATACTGTTCCGCAATTCACTTTGTAGGCGTGACCTTTTTGCCTATCCGTTTGCGGATGTAGTTCTCTGTCATCACCACCGTGGTGTGCCCGAGCTGATCTCTTGCTTGCAAGTATGTCGCCACTGGATTCCGCTTTGTCGGTGCCGGCCTTCGCTCGCAAATCTCGCATCTGAAAATCAGCTTTTTCAACTCCTGCCGCCTCGCGCGCCGCATCAAACCTTCCCCGCAGCATACTGGTGGTCATTGGCTGTCCATCCTCCATCACTACAAGCCGAGTAGATCTCACTCTGTAGCCCGCTTTCCTGGCCGCAATGCGGTCAATCACGACCCTTAGTTCCCCAATGGTCTCAATCCTGCGCCTGGCTCCGGTCTTGCTCTGGGCAACAGCAAGTTTTCCATCCTTGATGTCCCGCTAATCCATTTTCAGCGTATCGGCGATTCGCTGTGCGGTTAGATAGAAGAGATCCAGGGCGTCTTTGAGCGGCTGATCACTCTTCGCGTAGACAGCCGCGAACATTTCATCCTCGACGTATACGTCACGACCGGTCTCCTTGTGCCCCTTTACCCCGGCACAGGGGTTGGCCAGCGCGGTGTATCCGCACTCGGGTGTAAAGTTCCAGATAGCGCTGAGCAGCGCCTTTTCCCTGTTCGCCCGAACCGGCGCGGTCTTTCCTCGTTCCCGTAGGTATTGCCGCACATGTTGCGGCTCAATATCCTCGAGCGACGCCGGTGGGTCATTGAAGAAATCGAGTAGGTTTTTCAGCTCGCGCTTGTTGTTCTTCTGGGTGGCGGCTGACTTGGTTGGGACGACCTCGCTCATGTAGAGGTCGGACACATAGGCAAAGGTCAGCACTGATTGTGCCAGAGCTGACGCGGTTCTTGTTTGCTCGAGCTTGGCATACTCCATGATGGCCAGACCGTAATCAGTCCCCAGGGAAATCTCCTTTCGTGGCTTGCCTCCAGTGTCGTAGAGGTAGTAGATCTTGTCCCCGCGCTTGCGAAGTCTCAGGCGAGGGATGCTCCCGGGAAGTGTCGGTTTTCTGCCCATCATCGAGCCTTACGCGGTTGTCACTTGGCACGCCCTGTCGGTAGCTCCACTTTCCCCGCGATCAGTGCTGCGGTGGTGACGCAGGGCCAACCGTTACGCTTGATTGTGTGCCTGATTCCGTTTTTGCACAGCACAGCAATCTGGTTGGCTTTTGTTTTTGCGCCAGTCAGCTCACACACTTCGTCATGACTCAAAAATTCAATAATACTCATGCAGATATCCATGCCGCGCGTGGCGGCAGAAAGTAGTTATTCGGCCTGTAGCTGGTAGTAGGTGGTGTACCGGCGCCGCGGACAGGCTTTCCGATTGTTGAGGGGGGGCAGATGGCGCTGATCGCCGCCGGCGTTGCGCCGTGGCAGGGTTGCAGCGTTCGCCCGGCCTAGTCCTTCATCCAAGTCCTGGGCTCTCGGGTCGGGTGGACTCTTCTGGACCAGTCCTGTCGGAGTGTGACCAGTCCGCTGAGTTTTACGACTCAGCTGGCTTGGGCCGTGACGGTTTTGTTGAACTTAGGTAACTTGGCATTTTCCCTTCACGGATGACGGATTCATGCCAAGAACGAATCGTATTGCAAAAAATGCCCTGAGTATCTCGCTGCTGGGCTTACTAGTCACTAGCACATTGGCCTTGGCGGAAACTCAAAAGGTGACCGATCTGTTACGCAGTGGCTATGAGATCAAAGCCGCCTACCAGTCGCCAGCAAGAGTCGGCACGGTTCACTTTCTAATCTTGCAAAAAGGCTCGTCTGCGTTCCAATGTATGAGCTACGGCTCCGAATTAAGGCCGAAATTCTTCGACTATTCCAACACCTACTCTTGCGCAGAAGTTCAGGATCTGATTCCCGTCCAGCCTAACCTCGGGCAATGAACCAAAAGTGCATTTACGGTTATGGGTAACGCTGGATTTTGTCTAGGCCGCGCAGGTTCGGCAACGTCATTCATGGCCTTGGCCCCGTGTAGATCAGGTAGAGCATGTAGAGGGCGGGGAGGATCATGGCTGCACCTCCCGGCGCGCCCACCAACAGACCGGGCCATCGTTGGTGTCATGGATAGCCAAGCAGAACCAGCCTTCGCCTTCAGGCTTGCCCGGCTCCCAGTAGCCGCAGTGCGGCTCATCGGACTGGAAGTAGCGATCTGCGACCTCTTCCGGTGCGTCTGCCTCCAGGCTGATCATGACGAGCTTCAGGCCCTGCTGTGCGACCCAAGCCTTGCACTTTTCGCCGTCGCCCTCGTCGAAGTCCGGCAGCTCGGGTGCTGGAACATTCCGTATTCGTCGCGAACGACCGGTGCTGCTTGGATCAGTTTGATTTCTTCAGGCATGACTTCGTCCTTGGCCGCTATAGCGGCTGACTTTGAAGGGGGAGGGAGGTATCGTCCGACCCGAACACGCAGGAGCTGCGATGTGGTCTTGCGATCTCTATCACTCAATATTAAGGATTGATCTAGTGCCGAGCTCTGTGATTATTAAGAGAAAGGTATTGTTCGGCGATTGTGATCCGGAGGGGATAGTCTATACACCTAGGTTTTCGTACTTCGTTGTTGAGGCTGTTCATGATGCACTTACAGTGTGGCTCTCCGGCCCCGGATTAAGAACTCTGCTGGGTTTTAATCTACTGCCTCCAGCGAGGGCTTTCTCTCTAGAGTTTCTTCGCCCAGTCACTTGGGATGATGAGCTTTCGATGAAAGTGAGTGTTTCCAGTGTTGGACTTCACTCGTTCACATTTGAAGTCGAGGGGCATGTAGCGCCAGGTGTCATAGCATTTACTTCTAGTCTTACGCACGTTTGCGTCTCGCCGGTTACCAGAGAAGTTATTGAGGTTCCTGAGCAACTGAGGGCGCTACTCCTGTCTTGAGAGTTGTAGTTGCTTGGACAGGGCGCAGCGGATCGAAGTTTGGCTCGCCGGTAATGACCAGCTTCGTCACTGTCGAGCTCTCAATCTTCAGCGCTGGCGGCCCAGCTGCGTCGTGACAGTTCGCGATCATTGTCGTTGAAGGTCAGCTCGTCTATGCGCTGATCTCTTTCGTTCAGATCTGACTGAAGGGCGGGGGCAGTCCATTCATCCTAGTTGAAAATTTCAAGTTCGCCTGATTTCTGAAGCTTCTCTCCAATAAAAATTGCTCCACTTTTTGTAATGTGAGAGACATCAGAGAATATTGGATCACCGGTATTTGAAAAAACAGAGCATGTTTTTTTGTTCCAGTTACAGATGTATTTTCCAATGTCTAGGATTTGCGCCCCGTGAGCTTGATCCATAAGCTTGGCTCTCTTGCTTTCAAGATTTGAGGTTCGAGAGGCGAAAGCTATTTTTTCTGGGATGACATCTTTCCAACGAGATAGAAGCATTACGTCAATGCCCCCTTTACCTTGAGCTTTTGAAGGTATGATGATTAGTTTGGCGTTTCGGTTTGATGTCGTCAGTGCATGTATGGTGTTTTGTATTTGATCTATTCCATAGTCTGTCCAGGATGAGGCTATTACTATAATGTCGGCCGATGAAATGCGTATGTCATTTAAGATGTTATTTTGCCTTTCTCGACACTCTTTTTTTTGCATGGTATCAGTGGGAATGTTGTCGTAAAACTCTGTATTTATGGGTATTACCGCTTGGCATGAAACTGGTATTAAAATTGTGGAGATGTCCAGTTTTTCAGGGGTTGTTTCTTCTATTATATTCAAAAAGTCAGCAGCTTGACTGTCTCCAATAATCAGTACTCGTTTTCTGTGGTTGTTTGAAAATTTTTTCCCTTCAAGCTTGTTGAAGCGATTCCATACATATGCACGATGTTGCTCTATTGGCGTTTTGAGTAGCTGCTGAGTAGCATCTGAGAACCGTTGTGGCAGACCGCTGGAGGAGTAAATTAAGCCTCCAATAATTGCAAGTGGTGCCAGTAATGCGCAGAAAGATATGAGGCCTGCCTTAATGCGGCCATGCTGCTTTAAGTATTCGATGTGTCTAAATGGTGTTTCTACATATTGATATAGTAATTTTGCGATAATTAATGTTGCAGATAGCAAGGCTGCAATTTCCAGTAGTGATAGCGGAGCCTGACTTACTCTTATGGACTTGTAAAAAACAACGATTGGCCAGTGCACCAAATATGCAGAATAGCTAATTTTTCCAATAGCAACAAAAGCTCCTGAGCTGAGAATTTTTGAAGTTATCGGAGCGTCATTGCAATATATTAGTAACGCCGCCCCTATACATATTGGTAATGTGGCGATTCCTGGGAAACTCATCTGGCTTGAGTAAAGAAAGCTTGGGGCTAAGATTAGCAATGTTCCTATAGCAGCCACGACTTCCTTGTTTTTTTGATTTAAATAGTCTTTGTTTATAAATACAAGAATTGCGCCAAAAGTAAACTCGAAAAATCGAAACGGAGACAGGAAGAAAGCGGCATTTCTGCTAAAGCTTAATGCGATCTCTGCGGAGATTAAAGAGATTAATGCAAAAGCTATTATTGAAATTATGGCCTTTGATTGATTTAAGAGTCGCCCAGTAAAAAATAAAAGCAGTGGAAAGAATATGTAGAATTGTTCTTCAACTCCAAGCGACCATGTGTGTAGTAGCGGTTTGCTAATGGCGTCTGAGTCGAAATATCCTGACTGAAAATAGAAGTAAATATTTGAAATGAATAATGATGAGGAAAGGAGCGAGCCACCGAATTCTTTATAATTTTCAGGAGGGGTGATTGCAGTCGCACATAAAATCGTAAGCAGCGACACTGCTATCAATGCGGGGAATATTCGCCTGGCTCTCCTGAAGTAAAATTTTCTAAAAGAGAATTTTTCAGAGTGCAAGTCTTGGCATATGATGCTTGTTATTAGGTATCCGCTGATTACAAAGAATACATCAACTCCTACAAAACCACCTTTAAGGTGCGGAAAGTCAAAGTGATAAAGTAATACAAGGCCTACGGCTATAGCGCGGATTCCGTCAATTTCTGGAGAGTACTTTAAGGCTTTTATTTTCCAGCTTTTACAGGGGGCAGCTCTTTTTAAATGGTCGGCACTTAGTTCTCTTGTTCTTATGGTTGTGTGAAGGAGGATGAATAGTATAAGGAGTGTTGCTGTTGGCAATATTATATAAAGTGGCGGATCAAAGCTAACGGAGAGCCTGTAGGCCATCTCTGATGGGGTGGTGCTTGAGTTGTGTTTCGTCTGGGAGAGATAGATATCTCTCCCCCAGTAAGACCATTTTCCCCCTCCATTTTCGCTTATGTCGTCATGAAGTGCTCCTCCGCGTCCTATCGGCCTGCCATTTTCGAATAAAATGCCATCCTTAAAAATGCTTTTTTGATTCTCTGGCGCGGAAAATATTGTAATCCAGAAAGGTACGGCTGCAATATAAGCGTTGCGATCTTGGTGTTTTATATTATTTAAGTCTACTGATGCTGTTGGACGTGCCACATATATAGCGAGTAGGGCGATCAATAATATAGAAGATGCTTTTGCGAATAAACGTATCATTCTACACCAGGGTTTGGTTTAAATTTTTAGAGTGTGCAGTATGAGTCTGAAACTTAAATCTATCACGTCATCATCCTTGTGACATATCTTGATTTGGTGACTTTTCAATATAACGAACTAGGGGTTATCGGTCTAGATGCCTTGATCATCGAATCTGCAGCGGTACAAGCCTTCTGGCGCTGAAATGAGGCCTGAGAACTGGTAAGCGATGTGTAGAGTCGCAGCGGTGACCGACTCATCGCCAATTCTGTTCGGCAGGACGCCGGGATATATTATGCCTTGGCGCTCATCAGGATTTGGATGCCATCCAGCGCCGAAAAAATAGTAAAGCAGGAAATACATCTGAATTGCGCCAGTCCAGTTTTTCCTATCAAACATTGACGTTTTTGGCTTAATTAGACTCCGGCTTCGGGACCCATCTACTTCAAGAGCTTAGGCGTGTTTCCTCGCTTCTTAGGCAGAAAGCAAGTTGTCGCAATCCTCTATGTAGCCGCAATCTACTTTGTTGGCTAGACCTCTTATAGACAAAGGCATTGGTGTTTGGAGCAGCAAGCGGGTGTGCGACGATTTCATGGGCTACTAAAATCGGCTTCGAGAAAGGTATGACCGAAATCGGCTGCCTGGCTTACGCTCCTGCCGCCGCAGTGGGAGAGCAAGATTGATGACGTGCTGCCACATAAGTGGCAGCTGGTCTAGTTACACAAGGGTTGAATCCTGAACGCATACCAATATTTACACTGACTGTGAAACGGCCACATTGTCATGGATTATTTCAAATCTTGCTGGGAAGTGACTCTCCTCAATCAATACACCTTTTTCTTCTAGGTTTCTGATATTGGTTATATCAAAAATTCGAACGTCAAATCGAAGTCCATGATTAGTGACGAACCTTGTTTCTGCCGAGTTTATTGCTGGATTGAGTGGCCAGCCACCGTCTAAAAAACCTTCAGATTGAGACGGGTTTTCTCCCCAGTTACTCATGACTCTTGCAATACTACCAAGCGGAGAGTCATGTCGCACATGATTAGTCCGAGCTCTATAGTTGGCAGTGCCATAAAGCTCGGCACGAACTGTACTTCTACCCGAAGCAATCACTCTCTCCATAATGTAATCAACTCGATACCTTCTGTTTGCAGGGACCGAAATCGAAAACGGGTCAACGGTCCAGCTCCTCTGCGTTGTCCTTGTGACGGTATTTTGAGTGGACATATTGTATTCAACGCTAAAGTTGTGAGTAATTCCTCCGCTGGCAAATAGTACATCTACAGATGCAGTAGTCTCTACTCCATAAGTAAACACCCATCCACTTGAGTTTGTGGTTGATGTTTCGCTTGTCTCTACATAGCTGAAGCCGGGCACAGGGAGAGATATTTCATGCGACAAATCATTGCTCATGATGTTTTGCGTAACAGTTAATATTTCGACTGATCCAGCGACGGATGCGGGAATGCTCTGTCCTGACAGTTTGGCATCATCAACTCGATGCCCCAGATAATCAAGGGGGGTGTTTGCAGTACCGGGCCGCTGGGTATGTGTTGCATAATTTACCAACATGGTTCTGAGCATGGTGTCTAAATCCACCCCAGATCGTGCACTTGTATCAACACTATCCTTTTTCATTTTTTTAGCGTCCTTTGATTATGAATTCTCCATAGAATTTAACGCTAGCAGATTGGTTTTCGGTGTCAATATTGTGGAGGGCACGACATCCGCTCAACTACGCCATCAACATTCGTCCAGCCTGACACTGTAGTTTGAAAGATTTATCCCTCTTGGTCCTTTAAATGGGGGCCAAGGTATGTGGTTGGAGGTATTTTCCTTCCAAGCACAGAATTTTCATCTTCGGCTTGGCTTCAGCATCTTCGTCGAACTTAAGGCTTACGCCGTCGGACACTAGTGGTTTTTATGCAAAAGCATTTAGACATCTAAGCGATAAAGTCCGGTAATACGTAGCCCTGATCCCAGCGCTTAAAGCGATGGCGTAAGCGGTGTTGCCCGTATGGTTATCTGTACAGCCCTCAGTCTCCATTGACGGTGCATGTCGGCCTGGCCGAGCGCCGGCAATGGATCGGGCATTTATTCCTTCAGTAAACCTGCCGATGATCAGCCGCTGTTCACCATGCCACCACCTGTGGCCTTGGTCAGTGACTCTATTGGTTCCGAGCTTTGATTGCTTCTGCTTGGTGCGCTCTTTTGGCGTTGTCGGGTCTGGCTCCAGGACCATCGACTGGCGCTGATGATCCGGGAGAAGTCCAATTGAGCTGCAGAATATTGCAGGTTGTCGCGGTATCGAATAAGACAGTGCTGTTTCTTGGGCCCACCCTCATTGATCCATTCAAACAAGCTATCGATTGGGGGGACCGTCCGGTTTGCCCAGATTTTGCGGAAGAA
This sequence comes from Pseudomonas sp. E1BtOHC1, assembly GCF_058744285.1. Lineage (NCBI taxonomy): Bacteria > Pseudomonadati > Pseudomonadota > Gammaproteobacteria > Pseudomonadales > Pseudomonadaceae > Pseudomonas > Pseudomonas sp. E1BtOHC1. The sequence continues at coordinate 4,748,021 of NZ_CP196023.1, read as the reverse complement.
ATGCCCGGGGATGACCTTATCGACGCGAGCATTGCCCCGGGATTGGTCATCAACTCCTCTGGGCGATCGTTGCACGCAAGGGCGTCCCGAAGGAGAATGGCGGGCTTCTAATCACCGTCACCAGGATTGCTCAGTGAAATCAGTGAGTTGGTATCAAGCTTGTGGACGGGCATGCCAAGCGAAACACCGTGTGATCTGAAGTTCTTCTCTTACGAGCGCGAACACATTGCTCATGAACAGCCTCGGTTCAAATGTTCTCGAGAGAGTTGAGTGCTGCAGAAGCACGCCAGGGATTTGCCTTCGATTCAGATCTTATTTATCCAATAAGGCCATATGGAAAAATGAAAATAAAAGTACTATTCATCGCTTCGCTAGGGATTCTATCGCTGTTTCAAGCATCACTATCCTTCGCGGATGATGCCAATGGAAAAAATATCTATTTACAGCGCTGCGCTATGTGCCATGGAGCAGATATCAAAGGGACAGGACCATTGGCAAATAAAAGCAATCCTCCTACGCCAGATCTAACAACGTCCGCTTTCAAAAAACGACTGAATGATTACCCGGGCGTTATTGTGTCATCGATAATACTGCGTCCAAATGGCGACTTGATTCCTAGAACTTTGCGAGAAAATGGTGTGAAGCTATCGCCATTCTCTTGGCGGGTTAATGATTTTCGCGATTTAAATCAATATATGAGTGGTGTGATTTTAAAGAAGCGATGATGTTGAGGTAAGAGTGCGATATGGAGTTTTAAGGGGTATTTAACGATTTGCCTAGGGCCTTAAAGGCTACCGCTCGTAAGGACGTGGCATTTCGATTCAGACTTCGGGCAGCATTCATATCAAGGGTTTGCCTGGTTTTTACTATGCAGGCCCTTCTTGTTTTCGTTCCGCAGTTGGTTATTTTTTCGGCGTGGCTTTCATATCTTGCACGGCTGCCCACTTGTGATCACTTGTTTGAAAGACTTTGGCCGTGTAGCTCGTTTCCAGATGCCGTTCACAGACGAGCCCCAGCAACGTCTGGGGTTCGATAACAGGCATGGATACGCTGAGGTCGAATTCATTGGCGCAGATGATCGGAGACACTGGATATGAAGCCTGACTGTCTGGGCTGGGAATCATAACAGCCAGGCATGTCACTTCTTTCATCGGGACTGTATTACCACCCTGATTGGCTAGTCGGGGCGGTTGGGGCCAAATGTTAGTGACGAGCTACCTGTGCCCAAACACCATCAAGTCTGTCGATAGAGGTAGCTCAGCGTTATCAGCTCAAACATCACAACCATCAGGCAGAACCCGACAAAACCTCGAGTAAAAACCCTGCGAGGCTTGGTGCCAGAAGTTTGGTAGTTACCGAAGACACTGAGAAGGTTGGATATGAATTCTAAAAAGTCCATCGGTGTCCGACGTTTCCCCTTGACTCTAATGGAGAGTCGTAATCCTGCGATTTTCTCCAATTCTGATACGATCAAGCGCTCGGTTTAACGCATCCAGCGCATTCAACAAGGCTTGCGCTTCAGCCTCCCGGCCATCTCCCCAAAGCCTTTCAGCCATCGTGTTGAGCGCCTGAATGGATCGTTCTATATCAGCGGCAGTCGCTGTTTTTTTATCCGCTGGCTGTTTCTTTGGCATTCAATATTTCCTGGGCGCTTGAGAATCAGCGCGAATACATTGTCCACTAGAACACGTGACCTAGGGTTGTAACCTGCAGCTCCTGAAGCTCAGTAAATGTGTAGCTCTCATGCTGACGCTCATCCTGATAGAAGCTGCGCAGGCGCCGCCCTGTTGGCAGTCGCTAGACTTGCTTCACTCGCAGTGGAGACGCCATGCTGTTGAGCTTATCTGTTCTTCAAGCAGAGCGACTCGGCTTATCTATTTTGTAGAGCAGGTACTCTTGAGTGCGATCGGTGAGTTGTCTAGTGGCGCGACGGAAGAGGCGTCCACCGATTTTCTCCATGGCGCGTTGAGATCGAACGTTCTGGCTGTCAACCTGAAACCAAACAGTGTCGACCCATTGGAATGCATGAGTCAGCATTAAATGTTTCAACTCTCTATTGGTTCCGCCTCCCCAATGATCACGAGCCAGGAAGGTATAGCCGATCGTCACTTCTCGTTTTTTCTCATCGAACTCGGAGTAGCGAGAGGAGCCGATCACTTGGTTGCTCCTGCGGTCGATCACGATAAGCGCAGACTTTGAAGCAAGCGCCTCGTTAAACCATTGCTGAAAAACGGGTTCCTGATAGCGCGTTGGGCTTGGATGCTGAGCCCAGATCAGCGGGTCGGATGCAACACGGTACAGCGCTTCGAAGTCATCAATTTCCAGTGGGCGCAGTTCTAGCGATTCACCAATAGTTGAGGGGGCGAGTGGCAGCAGTTGCATCATTTTTCCCTTTGGGCTCAAGAGTGGTTTTGTCCGTTCACTGTCACATTGGCGCATTTATCGATTGGACTGCCTTCGAAAAGTCATAGTCTCTCCGATGGGGACGATGACTGCCTGATCAGCTTCGCCTCTGACGTGACAATACACCGCACTGGCGCAACTGACGTGACTGGTCTTTTCTGTTTCGGGTCCGTTGTTGTGCTCGCTGACCGGTCTGGCGGCAGGCGCGCGAGGGACGGGTGTTTGATCCTTCGGCAGGCAACGGCCTGGCTACAGGAGCCTACACGGATCGTTATCGATGTTTCGACCAAGGAGCTCATATTGAACAGGAAAATGTTGGCGGCTTCGCTGCTGTTGTGGATGTTCTCGCTGACGGCGCAGGCGGATTGCGCGGTACTGGGGCCTGGGGAAGATCCCTGTGCGGGCCCGGTTCTAGGGCCTACGGTTTGCGAATGTCCCTGATATTGGCTTGTGCCCTCGATAGGGGGGCATGGATTGCTCGTCTACTGACCAGGAGGTTACAAATGAAGAAAGTCATGTTGGCTGTACTGCTGCTTTGTGGTTTTTCCCTGACTGCCCAGGCAGCGTGCCCGGTGTTTGGCCCATCTGAGGATCCGTGCAGTGGTCCGGTGTTTGGTCCGTCTACCTGCGAATGCCCTTAGGGAGGTTATCTGGCGGGTCCGGTTGGATCCGGACCTGCTTTGTGAAGTTGGTATTGTCCGCTCCCGAGCAGGCAGTAAAGCGCGCTCCCTTAGAACCCGCCCTGAGCGGGTTCTTTATTGCACTGAGAAAAGATCGGCAGGCGTGCCAACCGGGCGCGGTAGAGGGTGTCTGGTGTTTACCGTACTCAAACGGCGTGCTTCTGGTTAAATGTGGCTCATTTTTACAGGAGGTTCTTTGTTATGGAAAATGTGTTCAAGCAACCGTTGTTCGTAGTCGGCATGACTCTGCTTGCTGTAGGAATAGGGACCTCAAACCCCGGTTTTTGGATACCCGGGAGCGTGTTTATGATGATCGGGTGGTCACAACGGCAGAAGGATTGAGGTAGCTGTGCCGCTAGTGCAGAGACAGTAATGCGCTAGTCCGAGCCCATCAGGTAGTTGTCGCCGGTCAACCGGTCCTGCTTTTTTCTGAACCTCATTCACGGAGCAAAACATGAGTGCTATCAACCGCGCGGTCCTGGACGACCTGGCACCGCAAGGCGTGCTGCGGGCCGCGATTAATTTTGGCAACCCTGTCCTGGCGCAAAAAGGTAGCGATGGTTCGCCGCAAGGTGTGTCGGTCGCCTTGGCAAAAGCTTTGGCTGAAGAGCTCGGCGTAAGCTTGCAGATGACCACCTTCGATGCGGCCGGCAAGGTCTTTGCGGCGCTGGAGGAGGGGGGCTGGGACGTCGCTTTTCTGGCTATCGAGCCGGTGCGTGAGGAGCAGATAGCCTTCAGCGAGCCTTACGTCATCATCGAAGGCACCTATCTGGTGGCGGCAGACTCATCTTTCCAGGCGGTCGAGGATCTCGACCAGCCAGGCCTGCGGTTGGCGGTGGGCAAGGGCGCGGCCTACGACCTGTTTCTGTCTCGCACGTTGAAACATGCTCAGCTTGAACGGGCGGAAACCTCGGCGGGCGCGGTAGATCTTTATCTGCAACAGAGCCTGGATGCGGCGGCGGGTGTGCGCCAACCCCTGGAGTTGATGGCGGCAAACACTCCGGGTTATCGAGTACTGGAGGGGGCCTTTACGGCTATTCGGCAGGCCATGGCAGTGCCTCGGCCGCGGGAAGCAGGAGCGGCCTATGTCAGGGGTTTCATCGAGCGCAAGAAGGCCGAAGGATTCATTAAGGCCGCATTGGCCCAGAGCGGTCAGGCCGACGTGACTGTCGCACCTCTTCAATGACTGCGTATTGGTCATTTCAGGTCCATGCAGGCGACAGGTGCATGTCTCTTGGAGGGGCTGTGGCCTCGTCCTGAGGGCGGGAGGCGCGCGACAGTTGAAGTCATTCTCCTGATCAAGATTTCAAGAACTCTCAACCTTCTTGGCCAACTCAGGGCTTTCTGCGTGAAGGCAGTAGCATGCCGACCTGCTTTTGATAAGCGAGGTACTGCTTGCCAAAGACTCTGACCATGTCTTTCTCTTCGAGATGGGTTCCCGCGAATATGTAAGCGGTGCAGGTCAGTGCGAATACGAGGTGTCCGACACTCATCGCCGGTGTTGCCCAGAAGGCAATGAGAAAGCCCAGGTACATGGGGTGGCGAACAATCTTGTAGAGAAAGGGCGTGATGAAGTTGAGGGGCTCCGGCTGGGTTTTGTAGAGGCTAGGGTAAGCCTGTTTCAAACCAAACAACTCAAAATGACTGATCAGAAACGTTGCCACTAACGCAATCCCCCATCCTGCCCAGTACAAGCCGTTCAGCAACGCCCTGAGCACCTCGGACTGAACGCTCCAGACCATGGTCGGTATGGGATGCCACAAAATGAACAAGAGGATCAGCGCCAGGCTGCTGCATAGAACATAAGTCGCTCGCTCTATGGGGACGGGAATAATCCTGGACATTTTTTTCTTGACGCTTTCGCGGGCCATGACGCTGTGCTGGACGGCGAACAGGGTGATAAGGGCGACATCTATGGCTGTTGCAACCAGCCAATGGCGGTTTTCCCCTGAGTCAATGTTCTTCAGTACCGACAACGCACCAAGGAAGCCAATCAAGTAGAGGAAGGTCAGGAGAAAAATCACATAGCTGCTGAGGCTGTAGAGCAGATAGAGCAGGTTTGTGGCAGTGCTTCTTGGTGCTTTTTTCAGTGTGGAGTCCGCGTTCATGAACGATTCCTTTCGGTCATGGCGGAGATTGCAAACTTGCGCCCAGAGTGGAAACTCAATTAATCGACACTTAAACCTAGCACTGATTGTCGGTTGCCGTTGCTTGTCTGTTTCAGCGCTGTCCCGGATCAGGCTGCACCAGATGCCGCCAGGGGAATACCTGTCGAGCAAAATGCGTTACGTAGCCGCCGCGGGTGGCCTGGATCACCATGAACTGCAATGCAGGGCGGAGCTGGCGCAGGGTCTCGAGCTGTTCCAGGCTCAGGCAGGTGTTGCGCAGGCGCAGCACTTTCAGTGGCTCGCAGGCAGCACTGGCGAATAGTTTTTCATAGCTGGCGAAGGAGGTGACGGTCTGTTCTTCGCGCTGATCCGCCCAGTTGTTCTGCAGTTCGCTGGACTCGGTGAAGTCCAGGTTGCTCAGCCGCGGCAGATTGTCCGAGCCGGCCAGGTTGGCAATGAAGTGCTGGGTGTCCCAATGGCCGCCAATGCGCAGGTGGGCAAGGTGCGGCAGATGGACCTGAAAGAAGCTCGAGTCGGGGGCGTTGGGCAGGGTCAGTTCGCTCAAGTGCGGGGCTTTCGCTACAAAGCGGGCGATTTCTCCTGCTTCCTCCATCAGCGTGCCGGCTTTCTGGATCAGCGAGGCGTTGTGGTCCTGGGGCTCGCTGGGGCGAATGGACAGTGACCTGAGAATCGGAAAGCTGACGGCGCTGTCCAACAAGGGCGTGAACTCCCATTCGCGGGTGCCGTTTGCCCCTTGGTCCGGGCCGGAAAAGGCCAGGGAACTGAGGGTGTCGGCCACTGCCTGGTCGGCGAGACACTCCAGGGTCCAGGCAAACGGCTCTTCCCACAGGTCACCATGAAACTCCAGGTGCAGGCCACCACGTATTGGGGCCAGGGCCAGGTAGTTGTAGTCGCTGACCCACAGCGGCCCCGTCAGGTCTTCGGGGTTGTCGTCGCGCTCGGCTGCCTGGTCCCGGGTGAAGTCATGGATGCGTTGCTGCAGGGCCAGCAGGCGCTGGTAGCCCGGCGAAGACAGAGGGAGGGACATGGTTGGAATCCGCTGCTGGGTGGGGCCGGGCTGAGCCGCTGGCTAGGGGCGGCCATGATAAGTCCTGGCGCCTACCTGAGTCTTGGTCCGGCACAGTGCCTTACACATTTTTTCAACAAATCAACCATGTTCCCGGGGGCGCAGGGAGCGCTAGGATCGCCCTTTCATGCACGGGTCCTGTGGACCTTTCGGAGTGTTACCCCATGCCACAAGGGCTATTGCCTCATTCATCCACTGGATTGCTGGCCAGGGAGATCACCCTGGTAGATGTCGAGCGGCTGCAGGCGTTCTTCGTTGAGAATCCGGACTACTTTCACATCGTCCACGGCTGTGCACCGCAGCCGGATGAAGCCCGCAATGAAATCGATGACAGCTTGCCAGAGGGCTGGTCCTTCACTCGCAAGTGGAAGATCGGTTACTTCGACGGGACCGGTGCCCTGGTGGCAATGGTCAGTATCGTCAGTGATCTGCTGGCATCCAGGGTCTGGCACATTGGTCTGTTCATGGTGGCCAGCTCGCTGCAGGGCCGGGGCGTTGCCCGGCAGTTGCACCGCGAGCTTGAAGACTGGGCGGCCGGGCAGGGCGCGCGCTGGCTGCGGTTGAGCGTGGTGTTCGAGAACGTCCGGGCCGAGGGTTTCTGGAGAGCCTGTGGCTATGTCGAGGCCCGTACCCGTGACGGGATAGAGCTAGGCCAGTTACGGCACCGGGTGCGCATCATGATCAAGCCGCTGTCCTCGGACTCCCTCGAAGACTACCTGACCCTTATGCCCCGCGACCGGGTCGAGCCTCTGGTGTCGGTCTGATAAAAATGGTTGAAAATGGCGAGCTGTATGTCATCGATTTCTGGGGCCGCAAGCGCTAGTCCTGAACATACGCAACCGCTGTTCTGGAGCGGTCGGCAGGACATGGTGAAGGCCTCTCGGGCATGAACTAAAACCGCTGTCGCCAGTCCCATGGGACATCTTTGACCATTCGGGGAAATACCGTGAAAACTCGTCTCGCAACGCTCTGCGCCGCAGCTCTGGCTTCGGCCCTGCCAATTCTGGCCGAGGCTGCCCAGGCTCAGTCACCCGCTCCTGAACCGACCTATCAGAGCCAGGTGGCGCGCTATCAGTGCGAGGGCAATGTCCGCATCGATGCGGCCTATCTGAACATCGACAATGGCACCTCGTTCGCCACGCTCTACTACAAGGACCAATTGATTCCCATGCACATTGCCCGTTCGGCTTCCGGCGCGCTGTATGTGGCGGACGACGAGCAGAACAGCTTTCGCTGGCACACCAAAGGCAAGTTGGGCATGTTGTCGTTCCTGGAGGCAGATCACACCGCCAAGGAGCAGCAACTGCTCAAGGATTGCCAGGAGATCGATCCGCAGTAACAGTTCCACGCAGCTGGCCTTCAGGCAAAAAAAGCCCGCGGCAGAGCGCGGGCGAACGTAGTTGCTTGAATGAGCGAAGGAACTATACACAGGCGGGATCGGCGTCTGGGTGAAAGAAGTTTCATCTTGCGTGGTGGTTGTTTTGTCGGCTCAGCCGAGCCGTTGTCGGATCTGTTCTAACCTGAAATGGCGAGTCAAAAATCCCTTCAGGAAGAGAGGTGGGCATGGCAACACAACAGCAACGCCCTTATGAGCAGGAACGGAGCGATGAGGCGGCGCAGTACGAGGTCGAACACAAAGAGCCGCCACCGCAAACCTGGAAACACCCGGACGATGGCAAGAGCCTGTCGGAACGGGACGAAGAGCGTCCCTTGAAACCCTGATCCAAAGCCCCGCTCCAGAGCGGGGCTGCTGTTTGTGGCGAAGCCATTGTTGCCCATGACCGACCGTCGCCGTCGCTCTGATACCATCCCCAGCCTTAATGTCCCGGGACCTCGGGACGGAATATCTGTTCAAGGGAGAAATACATGATTGTCACCACTACCGCCCATATCGAAGGTCGGGAAATTGCCTCCTATCTGGATATCGTCAGTGCTGAATCCGTCCAGGGCATCAACGTGGTCCGCGATATCTTTGCCGGCATGCGCGACTTTTTTGGCGGGCGCTCCCAGACCCTGGAACGCGCCTTGAAGGAGGCGCGGATCCAGGCCACCAATGAAATCAAGGAGCGGGCCCGTCAGTTCAACGCTGATGCAGTGGTCGGCGTGGATTTCGAGATCAGCATGCCTTCCGGGCGTGGCGGCATGGTGGTGGTGTTTGCCACCGGGACCGCCGTCAAGCTCAAGTAACGCTCTACCCAACTTCCCGCCCAACTGTCCCCGCCCTCCCTGGACTCAAGCCCCTACCGGGGTACAGAGCTCCACCAGGGTGCCATCCGGACAACGCACGTAGGACACCGTCTGCCCCCAGGGTTTGCTGCTGGGGGCCGCGAGTTCCTGGGCGCCCTGTTCCAGGGCCCGGGCATGGGCTGCATGGACGTCATCGGTCACCAGTCCCAGTTCCATGCCCAGGGGTTGCGGCGAGGAGTGGGCGGCGACGTGGCCGGCCTTGAAGTTCAGTTCTGCCAGGTCGTGGTCGGCGAAAGCCAGGGTGGTGCTACCGGTTTCCAGTTCGCCGTAGGTGCCGGACTCATGGAGAAACCGCCGCTTGAAGCCGAAGGCCTGCTCAAAGAAGGCCAGGGAGTCTTCAACCTTGGGCACATAGATGATGGTGTAGCCGAACTGCATGGCGTGACGCTCCTTGTCTATGGATAAGAGGACGCGAATCTAGCATGGGCGCTCGCTTGCCCGCGGCTTTTTGCGGTAAGGCGCTGATTCATTGGCGACGCTCCAGCAGCTGCCAGCCACGTGGGGACCATTGCAGTTCATGGGTCGGTGCCAGGGCCTGGAGAAAGTCCTGATCGTGGGACGCCACCACCAGTGCCCCGGGGTAGTCCCGCAGGGCTCGCTCAAAGGCCTGTACCGATTCCAGATCCAGGTGGTTGGTTGGCTCGTCGAGCAGCAGCAGGCGGGCCGGGCTGCCTCCCCACAATGCCAGCGCCAATGCCGCTTTCAGCCGCTCTCCGCCGCTGAGCTGGGCGCAGGGTTGCTGCACCCGCCGAGCGTCCAGTTGCAGGCGTGCCAGGCAGGTGCGCAAGGCGCTTTCCTCCAGCGGTGTAGCGGCCTTGGCCAGTTGCTCCAGCAGCGAAGGTTCGGGGGCCAGTTGCAGCAGGTGCTGGTCAAGGTAGGCACCGGTCACCGCCACCCGGCATTCGCCGCTCAGGGGCTGCAATTGACCGGCGAGCATCTTCAGCAAAGTGGATTTACCGCAACCGTTGGGGCCGATCAGGGCAATACGTGCCGGGCCGCTGACGTGGCAGGTGAGATAGGACGCCGGCGACCGACTGTCCAGCCAGGGCAATTGCGCCTGCTGCAGGTTGAGCACTGGCTGGCCTGCCTGCAGGTTGGTATCGGGCAGTGTCAGCAAGGTCGGTTGTTCCGCCGCGACCCGGGCGTAGGCACTGCGTACCTGTTCATCGAGGGCGCTTTTGTGCCCCTGATGGCTGTGACGCACCTGGCCCATGATGTCCCGGGCGGCACCCAGTATCTTGGCTCGCTCAAAGCCGGAGACGTTGGCGGTCTTGGCGTATTTGCGCGATGTAGCGGCATGGCGCTGGATGGTGTCGTGCTCGCGTTGCAGACGTTTGTGCTCACGGCTGCGCTGGGTACGAGCGTGTTCCAGTGCCGCCTGGGCGGCATCGTTATGGGCCTGACGCTGAGCCTGGTACAGCGCGTAGTTGCCGCCGTAGACCTGGGCTCCCTGGGGGCTGAGTTCAACGATGCGTTGCACCTGCATCAGCAACTGGCGGTCGTGGCTGACCAGGATCAGACCGCCGCGCCACTGTTGCAGTTGCTCCATCAGCCAACGGCGTCCGGCACGGTCCAGGTGGTTGCTGGGCTCATCAAGCAACAGCAGGTCGGCGTCGCTGAGCAGGGCGCCGATCAGTACCACCCGGGCCAGTTGCCCGCCGCTCAGGTTGGCCGCCGGATGATCCGGTTCCAAATGTTGCAGGCCGGCCTCATCCAGAGCTTGGCGCAGGCGTTCGGCCAGGTCCCAGCGATCATCCACCCGTTGCAGGTCTTCCGGGGCGGCGGTGCCGGCTGCCAGGCGCTGCAGGGCTTGCAGCGTATCAGCGACGCCTGCGACCTGAGCCACAGTCTGTTGTGGGGCCGGCAGCGGGTCCTGGGGGACATAGGCCAGGCTGGCGTTACGATTGAGGCTGCCGCAAGAGGGTTGCAGTTCACCGGCGATCAGGCGCAGCAAGAGGGATTTACCCATGCCATTACGCCCGACTATGGCCGTGGGCAGGCGATCGAAGCTCAGGTTCAGGGCATCAAGCAAGGTTTCGCCATTGGCGAATTGATAAGTCAGCTGGTTCAGTGAAACCAGCGCAGGCAGCCGGGTGACGTGAGTCATCAGCACCTCCAGAAAATGTTGGAACAGGCCAACGAGCACTAGCAAGGCTCGTCGCGGATACATTTTGGAAGGCTTAGTTGTTCACGTCGGCAATCGTCCTGGGACTGGAAAGAAGGTGCGTAGCCTAACCGCGGAATTATCTGGCTGACAAGTCCGCTGATTCGCAGTCGGGATCTTTCAGGTGGATTTCGGCACTTGCTCCAGGTCCCGCAGAAGGCTCCCCAGTCCTGGAATGAGACTGGATATTATCAATGTGAAAGTTTTTTTATTCTTTATTGCTATTGTTTTTATTGCAGTTGTTTGGACTTCAGATTGTTTGACTGTGTTCAGGTTGACTAAGGTTGGGGTGCGAACTTTAATTCAAGCGGTGGATCTCTGAAACTTATTGTTTGAGGCAGCTGGCATGCAGAATAACATTGGTAATGATTGTGAAGAATGCTTGTCCAATAGTAGGCGCACGGTGTTGAAAACAGCACTAGGGTTGACTGCTGTCAGTATTGTTGCAGGGGCGGGGCTGGGTGTATCAAGTTTTTCCTATGCCGCGTCCTTGACCAAGGAAGAGCGCGACAACATGACGCCGGATCAGATCATTGCCGGCATGAAGGAGGGCAACCTGCGTTTTCGCAACGGAAAAATGGATCAGCACGACTACCTGGCACAGAAGAGAGCCAGTGCGACTGGGCAATTTCCTGCAGCGGTCATCCTCAGTTGCATTGACTCGCGGGCGCCGGCGGAGATCATTCTGGATGCCGGGATTGGCGATACCTTCAATGCCCGTATAGCCGGGAATGTCACCAACAGTGACCTGATCGGCAGCCTGGAATTCGCCTGTGCGGCCGCCGGCGCCAAAGTCATTCTGGTGATGGGGCATACCGCATGCGGCGCCGTCAAAGGTGCTATCGATAATGTCGAGTTGGGTAGCCTGACCGGGCTGCTGAACAAGATCAAACCGGCAATCGGTGCAACTAAGTATTCCGGAGAACGCAGCAGTAAGAATGATGAGTTTGTGGATGCAGTGGCCAAGACCAACGTGCAGAACACCCTCAATGAAATTCGTCAGGAAAGTTCGATACTGAGCCAACTGGAAAAAGAAGGAAAAATAAAAATAGTCGGTGCTATGTATCACTTGAATGGCGGAATGGTTGAATTTACTGTCTGAAAGATTTCCTTCTGAAACAGTGCTGGTATTAGTCGTAGTTGCTCGATGGGCCGAGCATTTCGGGCAACTACGATGAAGTAATCGAACGCTTTCTACTGTACTTGTTTCTTTTTATATTCAAGCGCGTTTCAGCCTGACGCTCAGGCGATCGGTGCCGGTTCTTCGCGTATGCCGCAGGGCTGAGTTGTCCAGTGTCATGCCAGCACTGCCACCGCTTTGATCTGCGCCCAGAGTTGCTGCCCGGGGTGCAGGTTGAGCTGGTCCCGGGAGTAGCGGGTGATGCGTGCCAGCAGAGGGGTGCCGGCTGCGTCCAGGCGCACCAGGACGTGGGCGGCGTTATCGGCGGGAATCTCGTCGCTGACGGTTACCGGCAGGCGATTGAGAATGCTGCTGTGTTCGCTGGCCTGCAGGCTCAGGCTGACGTCCCTGGCCTGGACCTTGAAGCGCAGGGACTTGCCCAGCGCCAGGGGCTGGTGGGCCACACGCACCTGCAATTGGCTGTCGGGCAGTTGCAGGGTCAGCAGTTGGTAGGTCGCGTCATAGTCGCTGACCCGGCCTTCCACCACCACGCCAGCGTCATCCCCCAGAGCCAGGGGCAGATCCAGTCGCGCCAGGGTCTGGCCGATGGGGCCGCTGGCCAGGGCGCGGCCGTCACTGAGCAGGACGATATGGTCGGCCAGGCGCGCCACTTCATCCTGGGAGTGGCTGACGTACAGCACCGGGATATCCAGCTCGTCGTGCAGTCGTTCCAGGTAGGGCAGGATTTCACTTTTGCGTTTCGAGTCCAGGGCTGCCAGGGGCTCGTCCATCAACAACAGCCGTGGGCTGGTGAGCAGGGCTCGGGCGATGCCGATGCGCTGGCGTTCGCCGCCCGAAAGGTTCTGCGGGTGGCGCTGGAGCAGGTGGCCGATACCCAGCAACTCGGTGGCCTGGGCCATGTCCACCCGGCGCTGCAGCCTGGGGATGCGGCGCAGGCCAAATTCCAGGTTGGCCTGGACCGACAGATGGGGAAACAGGCTGGCTTCCTGGAACACATAACCCAGGGAGCGCTTGTGGGGCGGGACGAACAGCTTGCGCTGGCTATCCTGCCAGATTTCGTCGTTGATCTGGATCCGCCCATGCCCGGCCTTTTCCAGGCCGGCTATGCAGCGCAGGCAAGTGGTCTTGCCCGAGCCCGAATGGCCATAGAGCGCCGTGACGCCGCGCCCCGGCAGTTGCAAGTCGAGGTCCAGGGCGAAATCGTGGTAGCCCAGGTGCAGCTTGACGTGAATGCTCATCGATTCAGCTCCAGCCTGCTTTGGTCTTGCGGCTGGAATACAGCGCCAGCAACACCAGGAACGAGAACACCAGCATGGCTCCGGCCAGCCAGTGGGCCTGGGCGTACTCCATGGCTTCGACGTGATCGTAGATCTGCACCGAGACCACCCGGGTCTTGTCAGGGATGTTGCCGCCGATCATCAGCACCACGCCGAACTCGCCGACGGTGTGGGCAAAGCCGAGAATCGAGGCGGTGATGAAGCCCGGCCGCGCCAGGGGCAGGATCACCGAGAAAAAGGTGTCCCAGGGATTGGCACGCAAGGTGGCGGCCACCTCCAGGGGACGGCTGCCAATGGCAGAAAAGGCGTTTTGCAGTGGTTGCACCACAAAAGGCATGGAATAGATCACTGACCCCAGCACCAGGCCGCTGAAACTGAAAGTCAGGGTGCCCAGCCCCAGGGACTGGGTGAACTGGCCGAAAAAGCCGTTGGGCCCGAGGGCCAGCAGCAGGTAGAAACCTATCACCGTCGGTGGCAATACCAGGGGCAATGCCACCACGGCGCCGATCGGCCCGCGCAACCAGGAGCGGGTGCGCGACAACCACAACGCAATCGGAGTGCCGATGACCAACAGGATGAGGGTCGTCAGGGACGCCAGTTTAAGGGTCAGCCAGATGGCGGAAAAATCGGCACTCGAAAGGGTCATTTACAGTTGATAGCCGTAGGATTTGATGACAGCGCCGGCTTTGGGCCCCTTGAGGTAGTCAACCAGCGCCTTGGCAGCCGGGTTGTCCTTGCCCTTGTTGAGGATCACCGCATCCTGCTTGATCGGATCATGCATCTGGGCCGGGACTATCCAGGCTGAGCCGCTGGTGACTTTGCCGTCTTTATAGATCTGCGACAAGGCGACAAAACCCAGTTCGGCATTACCGGTGGAGACGAACTGATAGGCCTGGGTGATGTTCTGGCCCTCGACGATCTTGGCCTTGACCTTGTCGGTCAGGCCCAGCTTGGCCAGCACCTGGGTCGCGGCCAGGCCGTAAGGCGCCGCCTTGGGGTTGGCGATGGACAGGTGCTGGTACTGGTTGTCCTTGAGCACCTGGCCTTTGCTATCGACGTAGCCGTCCTTGGCCGACCACAGGGCCAGGGTGCCGATGGCGTAGGTGAAGCGCGAGCCTTTGACGATATCACCCTCGTTTTCGAGCTTCTGCGGGGTGCTGTCGTCGGCGGAGAGGAAGACTTCGAAAGGCGCGCCATTCTTGATCTGGGTGTAGAACTGCCCGGTGGCACCATAAGCGGCCACCAGCTTGTGGCCCGTGTCTTTTTCGAAGTCGGCAGCGATGGCCTGGATCGGTGCGGTGAAATTGGCAGCGACCGCCACCTGGACTTCAGCGGCCTGGGCCGAGCCGAAGGCGAAGAGGGCGAGCAGGCCAGCGAGGCAAGTCGGGGCAAAACCTGAGGCACGAAGGTTCATCGAACAGCTCCATTGGGGGGAAGGACGCGTTGGGCAGCGAATGCTTGGAGGGAATCTGCACCCATGGCAGGGCTTATCGCTGTATAGCGAAATATATAGCGAATTCTCGATGAACGGAACTGTGCTGCAGGCCTCGCTGGCAATGGGCTGCAACCGGCACATTAACCGGTGCAGCACCCGGCGCCGCGATCACGGTCGCGGCGCCGGGCGGTCAGCGCCGCTTGAGCTGCGCCAGGGTCTGTTCGGCCAGGCGCAGGGTCAACTCGTAGGCTGGCAGCTCCACCCCCAGGCGCAGGGCCTGGCCGGACCAGAGGTTGGCGAAGTCGGCATCGTCCTTGGCCTTCAGCGGCAGCAATGCTCCGCCGGCTCGGGGAAATGCCGGAGCCAGGGGGCTGATGGGACCGATTTCGCGCATCACCCGGTTGACGATGCCTCTGGCAGGGCGGCCGGTGAACAGGTTGGTCAGCGCAGTCTGGCTTTCCTTGGCGGTACGTAGGGCCCGGTGATGGGCGGCGCTGATGTGGGCTTGCGGAGTGAACAAGTAAGCGGTGCCCAGTTGTACCGCCGACGCGCCCAGCGCCAGGGCCGCGACAATGCCTCGGGCGTCGCCGATGCCACCGGCGGCGATCACCGGTACCTTCAGCGCATCGACGATCTGCGGCACCAGGGCCATGGTGCCCACCTGGCTGTTGAGGTCGTCGCTGAGGAAGATCGCCCGGTGACCACCGGCTTCGTAGCCCATGGCAATGACCGCGTCGCAGCCGCGCTCTTCGAGCCATAAGGCTTCGTCCACGGTGCTGGCCGACGAGAGCACCCTGGCCCCGGTAGCCTTGACCCTGGCCAGCAGCGCCGGCTCCGGCAATCCAAAGTGAAAACTCACCACCTCGGGCCGCAGCTCTTCCACCAACTGGCAACCGGCTTCGTCGAAGGGCGCCCGATTGCTGACCGGGGTTGGCGCATCGAAGTCGGCGCCCAGTTCCCGGTAGTAGGGTTGCAGGGCGTTCTTCCAGCGGCGCTCCTGTTCGCTGTCCACGGCTTGCACCTGATGGCAGAAGAAGTTCAGGTTCAGCGGGTGCCGAGTGGCCGAGCGAATGACCTGCACTTCCTGGCGAATCTGTTCCGGGGTGAGCATGGCGCATGGCAACGAGCCCAGGCCGCCGGCCCGGGACACGGCAATCACCATGGCGGAGCCGTTGGCGCCGGCCATGGGGGCTTGAATGATGGGCAGGTCGATGCCCAGCAGATCGAGGAGGCGACTATCGGTCCATTGGCTCATGTGCATGGTTCTCCGGCGGCAGGATTGGACGAGGCAGGCGATGGTTTTTAGCAGGAGAGGGGCGCCCTAGGCCAGCTGACTTTTCCCGGGTGGGCTCAAACACAGGCATTTACCGCGGTGGCAGGGTGGCTGTCGCGGAGGTTGATCCGACGCTAGACTGCGGCGGATATTTTCCCTCATCGCGGCGTAAGGAAGCTTGATCATGGAAGTAAAACTGCGCGAAGTATTGCCCTTCAGCGTCGCAGGCCTGCAAGTTCGCACCCTCAATGTCGAAGAGCAGCAGGCGGACAGTGCCAGGATCGGACCGATGTGGCAGCGCTTTTATGTCGATGGCCTGTTCGACAAAATCGGCCCTCGTCAGGCGGACTCTTTCGTCTATGGCGTCTATTCCAATTACGAGTCCGACGCTTCGGGGCATTTCGATGTGACCGCCGGTGTGGCAGTGACGAGTGCCTGTGCGGACTACCCCAACGTGGACATCCAGGGCGGTGATTATCTGGTGTTCAGCGCCAAGGGCGCGATGCCCGATTGCGTGATCCAGACCTGGGGCCTGATCTGGGCCTACTTCCAGGACAACCCGCAGGTGCAGCGCGCCTTCGCTACGGACTTTGAGGTTTATACCAGCGCCGATTCGGTGGCGATCTACATCGGGATTCAGGCCTCGGATGGCGTCTCGCGTTCCAGCAACTGACGCTTGCGCTCCACTCCCCAGCGGTAGCCTGAAAGATTGCCGTCGCTACGTATCACCCGGTGACAGGGGATCGCCACCGCCAGGGTGTTGGCCGCGCAGGCCTGGGCCACCGCACGCATGGCCTTGGGGGCACCAATGCGCTGGGCAATCTCGGCGTAGCTGGCGGTGCTGCCGGCGGGAATGCTTTTCAGGGCCTGCCACACCCGCTCCTGGAATGCGGTGCCGCGCAGGTCCAGGGGCAGGTCCAGGCCGAGGGCTGGCGCTTCGACAAAGCCCACGACCTGGGCGACCAGGCGTTCGAAATCAGCGTCGGCGCCGATCAGGTTGGCCCGGGGAAAGGTGTCTTGCAGTTCCTCCACCAACGGGTTGGGGTCGTCCCCCAGGAGGATGGCGCAGACACCCCGGTGACTCTGGGCTACCAGGATCGCTCCCAGGGAACATTGGCCCACGGCGAAGCGGATATCGGTGTTGGGCCCACCGGCGCGGTAGTCGCTGGGTTTCATGCCCAGCAACTGGTCCGCGGCTTCATAGAAGCGACTGTTGGAGTTGAAGCCGGCGTCGTACAGCGCTGTGGTCACCGAGTGTCCGCTTTGCAGATGGCCGCGGACTTTGCGCGAGCGTTGCGCATTGGCGTAGCCCCGCGGTGTGAGCCCGGTGGCAGCCTTGAACACCCGGTGGAAGTGATAGCTGCTGACGCCCGCGTGCTGCGCCAGTTGTTCCAGGCTGGGAGCCGATTCGGCAGCTTCAATCAGCCGGCAGGCGGCAGCCACCAGCGCCGCATGGTGCGCGGCGACCTGGGTCTGGTCGCTGGCTTGACGCTTGCTCGGACGATAGCCCGCCGCTTCGGCCTGTTGGGCGCTGTCGAAGAACTCGACGTTTTCCGCTTTCGGCAGGCGCGACAGGCTGCTGGGACGGCAGTACACCCCCGTGGTCCGCACGGCATAGACGAACCTGGCATCGGCGCTGGCGTCGCGTTTGAGCACGGCCTGCCAACGTGGGTCCTGTTCAATCTGTTGTTTGCGTGTCAGGGCATTCATGGTCGGTGCTCGACGGGGAGTGGCGGTCAGATTAACGGCCCGGGCCCCGTTCGGCACTCCGGGGCTTGCGGTTGAATTCCACGTCTCAGCCGGCGTGGCGAAAGGTCAGGTTGATCCGTTGCCGGCCGAGCAGGGAATGGCTGCCGTCCTTGAGGGGCAGCACCCCGTGATAGCGCAGGCGATCGACGCCGCCCCAGACCACCACATCACCGTGGAGCAACGGCACCCGCTGGCTCTTGTCGCCGCGCTGCTGGCCGCCGAAAAGAAAGATCGCCGGCAGACCAAGGGACAGGGAGACGATGGGCGCGCTGTAGTCGCGCTCGTTCTTGTCCTGGTGCAGGGACATCTTCGCTCCGGGCCGGTAGCAGTTGATCAGGCACGAGTCGGGATTGAAGCCTTTGAAATCGGCAGCATCGGCTGCCATCTCCGCCAGTTGACGGAACACCTCGGGCATTGCCGGCCAGGGCCGTTGGCTCTGCGGATCAATGGGACTGTAGCGATAGCCGTTGCTGTCGGTGGTCCAGCCCAATTGGCCGCAACTGCTCAAACCGACAGACATGGTGAAGCCGCCTGGCGTGATCATGTGGCGAAACGGCGCCGCGGCAAGCACGGCGTCGAGCTGAGGCAGCAGTGCTTCGATCCAGGGGAGGGCGAAGCCGCGCAAGACCCTGGATTGTGGGCCCAGCGCTTCGATGCGGGCCGGCTGTTGCAGGTCGCTGTCACTGAACAGCCCGAGGTTGGCGGGCCCGTCGTCATTACAACGCATCGTGAAAAATCACTCCAAGGGTGTGGCGCTGGCCGCTGTCAACGCGGCTGACACCATGGCGCAAGGTCACTCGATAAGGCCCGCGCGCTCCGGCTACTGGGCGATGATGCACGGCGAATACCAGGCCATCACCCTGCTTCAGACCAATGACCTGCGGCCGTGATTGCATGCGCGGGCGCTGTTCGGTGAGCACCAGTTCGCCGCCGCTGAAATCGGTTCCCGGCTGTGAGAGCAGGAAGGCCACTTGCAGGGGGAAAACGTGTTCGCCATACAGATCCTGATGCAAGCAGTTGTAGTCCCCTGGGCCATATTGCAGGAGCAGTGGGGTCGGGCGCAGTTGTCCGGCGCCATGGCAGCGCTGGATGAATGCGCAATGCTCCGACGGGTAGTGAACGTCGATGTTCATCAGGCGGTTCCAGCGGTTGGCCTGGTCGACAAGGCGCGGGTAGAGCAACTGGCGCAACTGCGCCACCGGGTCTGGCAGTGGATAACCGAAGTACTGATACTCGCCGCGGCCGAAACCATGGCGGGCCATGATCACTTTCGAGCGAAACAGCCCAGGGTTCTGGTAGAGACGGCTGAGGGCCTGGCACTGCGGCACCGTCAGCAGGCCTTCGAGCCGGGCGCAGCCGTCCTGGTCGAGGGCCTGTTCGATGCAGGCCCAATCCAGTTGTTGCAGGCGATCATGGAGCGATGAGGCGGGCATGGCGGGAGTGTCCTGGGCAGTAAGAGTCTGGCCAGTCTGCGGCTGGGGTGCCTGCTGAACACTCCGTTGCTTGCGCTTGAATCGGTCGCGGGGAGGGCGGCTCTACAACGCTTTGCTGACGCTGACGTCGCTGATGACGTCGTCGGACTGGCCATGCAGGGCTTCCAGGGCGGCCAGGGCCTCTTCCTGAGTGCCGTTTTCAAGCTGGGCAAATTCGAAGCGGCGCTCACCATTGAGCTTGTATTTGATGACGTACTTGGTGGTCTGGGGCACGGGGCTACCTGTTGTCGCGAGGAGTTTGGGGCTTAGCGCAGTTTCGAGCTGGAGCGACGAATGATGCGGATCGAGTGAGTCAGGTTCGGCTTGCGGGTCACGCTGATGGGGCGCCGGTTGACGGTGTCGATGGTGATATTCCAGAAGCCGGTGCTGGGGGCGGTGATCTTGGCGGGGAACTTGTCGAAGGCTCCGCCGTGATAGGTGTGACGGCCGCCATTCTTGAAGCTGCGGAAATTGGCGTCGCTCATCAGGCGAATGTTGCAGACCTGGGAGCATTCGATGACGACGATATCGTCTTCGTTCAGGTGCTCGCGCTGGTGGATGAATTTCATGGGCGCCTCCAGAAGGGCTATATCTACAAAAACAAAACGTTGGCGTGGGCGATGGCGCAGTTTATCAGGCCCAAAGGGTTATTATTCGGCCCCAGCCTCGGGCTTTGACAATTTAAAACAGTTATTTGGATTTTTATCGGCGATAAAGCCGTGCCTCTGGAGAAAAACAGCGCCTTTGCTGTCGGAGGGACTTTTATTGGAGATTTTATATGAAGCGCTGGGTGTGGGTTCTGGCCTTGGCCATCAGCGGTTGCGCCTCCGTCTCGGATATCAACCAGACGCCGCCGACCCTGAGCGTCATCTCTGGCAAGAAGCCCCAGGATTACGCCAAGTGCCTGTCCGGGAAGCTTTCCGACAGCCGTGGCGCACTGCAGGTCGAGCCGCGCAAGGAAGGTTACCGGGTGATCGTGCCCCAGAGCCTGTCGGCGGCTCCGGCGGCGGTGTTCTACATCGATGAACGCTCGGGCGGCAGTAGCATCAAACTGCACGAGCAAATGTCCAACAACCCCCTGCGGCCACAGGATGTGCGCAAGGCAGGAGAGGCCTGTATCTCTGGCTGACCCCAAGCCCAGGGCCTTGCCAGGGCCTTTGACTGCTCTGGTGAGCAGCAACAGCTAGCCGCACCAATTTCGCATTGTCGCTATGGATCGATTGCCCTACTATTTGTGTGCTTATGCCGACTGGGTCTAAGCATATAACTAGAATAATGGAGTCCATATGATCCCACTGGATCGAATGCTATTGAGTGGCCTGATGCTGCTGTTTGTGCAATCTGCCCACGCCGTGGATGGGCAGAAAGTTTTCACCCAGGGCGGCACCCAGCCAGGGGCAACAGCCTGCCAGGCCTGTCATGGGGCTGATGCGATGGGCCTCGCCCCCGCCGGGTTCCCGCGTCTTGCCGGCTTACCGGCAGGCTATCTCGCCAAACAGCTGCATGACTTTCGCAGCGGTGCGCGCAGCAGCCCGGTCATGCAGCCTCTTGCCAAGGCATTGAGCGAAGACGAAATCAGCGCCGTGACCGGCACCCTCGCGGCCATGCCCGGGCCGAAAACCCAAGCGGTCGGCCGTAGTCAAGTCGCCAGCGGCGTCGGTGAGCGCCTGGCCTTGCGTGGCGCCTGGGAGCGGCAGGTTCCCGAATGTGTAAGTTGCCACGGGCCTGGCGGTGTCGGTGTCGGTGTGGCTTTTCCGCCCCTGGCCGGGCAGCCGGCCGGCTACCTGGTGGCGCAACTCAATGCCTGGCGTGATGGCAGTCGGCACAACGACCCCAATGACCTGATGGGGCATGTTGCCAAGTCCTTGAGTGCTGAAGAAGTCACCGCAGTGGCGGATTACTTTGCCAGCTTGAAACCTCAGGAGGCGCGGCCATGAAACCATTGATTGCAGGATCGTTGATGGCATTGCTTGCGGTTCAAGTGCAGGCGGCTTCCATTGCCATGGAAGATCAGTCGCAGATACCGGCGCCAAGCGCTTCCGCTCATGCCGAGTACTTCCAGTCGCCGGCCGAGAGTGAGTTGCCGGACAATGCCTACGGCAGGCTGGTGCGCGAAGGTCATGCCTTGTTTGTCGACACCAAGCGCCTGGCGCCGCAGTACGTGGGCAATGGGCTCAATTGCAGCAACTGTCACCTTGACCAGGGCCGTCTGGCCAACTCCGCGCCGCTTTGGGGCGCCTATCCGATGTACCCCGCCTACCGCAAGAAGAACGACAAGGTGAACACCTTTGCCGAACGCTTGCAGGGCTGCTTCCAGTTCAGCATGAATGGTGGCAAGCCGCCGGCGGCGGACAGTCCGGAGATTACCGCGCTGTCGGTATATGCCTACTGGTTGGCGAGCAAGGCGCCCCTGGGTGTGGAGTTGCCTGGAAGGGGGTACCCCGATGTGGCCCAGCCCGCTAAGGGCTATGACCTCAAGCAGGGCGCGGCGGTGTATCAGGCGCAGTGCGCGGTCTGCCATGGCGAGCAAGGCCAGGGCCAGAAAGCCGGGACGGACTATGTGATGCCGCCGCTCTGGGGCAAGGATTCCTATAACTGGGGAGCGGGGATGCATCGGATCAATACCGCAGCGTCCTTTATCAAGCACAACATGCCACTGGGCAAGGGCGGCAGCCTGAGCGACCAGCAGGCCTGGGACGTGGCAGCCTTCGTCAACAGCCACGAGCGGCCGCAGGATCCGCGCCTGGTGGAGGGCTCCATCGAGAAGACCCGAGTCAAATTCCACGCCAATGACGGGGTAAATTTGTACGGTCAGACGGTAGAGGGCGTGCTGATAGGCCAGGGCATCCGATAAACTATCCCTCATCGTCAACGATGCCGCCCGGGTTCAAACCTTGGCGGCATCGTCTTTTTGGGAGAAAGCATGAAGCGGGAACACGTCAGGGAAAAGCATGCAGAGGGCTTGATCTCTGCCACCCACGTGATTCAGAACCCGGCCAATTCCGGGGAATGGATTGTGTTTTTCAAGAAGAGCGCCGGGCGCAGCTACTTTCTGGTGGATGAGAGCGACGAGGTGGAATCCTTTTCCCGTCTTGACGATCTGATTGAAACCATTCGCGGCCTGGGCATCAAGTTCGCCGAGATTCACATGTAGTGGCGCGTTCGCCCACTACTTGCAGACGACTATCACGCTACGGCTTTTGTAGTTGCCAACGTCGACTCCCAGGGTCTTGTCACTTTCCTTGGGGGCAGGTGTGCCTTCGGTGCTGACGATCTGATAGCCAGTGCCGGCGCAGGACGCTTCGGCTTTTTCATAGCAACTGGCCCAGGAGCCGGCTTCCCCGGAGCAATCGATGCTCAGGCCTTGTTCGCCATTGGTCAGATAGGTGTTGGAAGCCGTGGCGCATCCGGTCAGAGCCAGTACAGCGGTGACTGCGAGAAGTCTGTTCATGGGGATTTCGTCGTCTGGAAGAGGGATGTCTTGGGGGGGTGGGTATCGATGTGGCGATGCTATAGCTAATGGCCATTTCGGTACAGCGCATCACCTTAGTCCGCGGGCGCTGGCGAAAAGTGCCACGCCTGGATATGACGGACCTTGAATCGGGCATTTCGGGGGTATTTCGCTGCCATTGAAGGTGCCATCAGTGTCGCGTGGAAAATGCAATTGAGCGTGCCCTTATGGGCTTGCCCGGAAAGCGTCTCGACTTGGCCGGTCAAGGCGCTCAGGCACCGGTTTACAAGCCCTGTGAGGTGATGAAGGTTTACGCCATGCGCTATCTAGAGGATGCTGCGGAACTATCTGGCGCTTTATTTCTCTATGATGGCAGCGGTTAGCCAGCGCGGGGCATTGTAAGGTGCACGCCGCCTGATTAGACTGCGCCGAAACTCGTACGCACAGCCTTTTTAAGGACTCATATGATCAAGAAATGCTTGTTCCCAGCAGCCGGTTACGGTACTCGCTTCCTGCCAGCGACTAAAGCCATGCCTAAAGAAATGCTGCCGGTGGTGAACAAGCCACTGATCCAGTACGGCGTTGAAGAAGCGCTGGATGCTGGACTGACTGAAATCTCCATAGTGACCGGCCGTGGCAAGCGCGCCCTCGAAGACCACTTCGACATCAGTTACGAGTTGGAAAACCAGATCAAGGGCACCGATAAGGAAAAATACCTGGTCGGTATCCGCAAACTGCTGGACGAGTGCTCGTTCTCCTACACTCGCCAGACCGAAATGAAAGGTCTGGGCCACGCCATTCTTACCGGTCGCCCGCTGATCGGTGACGAACCCTTCGCCGTGGTGCTGGCGGACGACCTGTGCGTCAACCTTGAAGGCGACGGCGTACTGACCCAGATGGTCAAGCTGTACAAGCAGTTCCGCTGCTCGATCGTGGCCATCCAGGAAGTCGATCCGCAGGAAACCAACAAGTATGGCGTGATCGCCGGCGAGATGATCCGTGACGACATCTACCGCGTTCACAGCATGGTCGAGAAGCCAAAACCGGAAGACGCTCCATCGAACCTGGCGATCATCGGTCGTTACATTCTGACTCCGGATATCTTCGATCTGATCGAGCAGACCGAGCCGGGCAAGGGGGGGGAAATCCAGATCACCGACGCCCTGATGAAGCAGGCGCAGAACGGCTGTGTAATGGCCTACAAGTTCAAGGGCAAGCGTTTCGACTGTGGTGGCGCCGAGGGTTACATCGACGCGACCAACTTCTGCTTCGAGAACTTCTACAAGACCGGTAAGGCGTACTGATAGCTGCTGCACGGGTTTGTCGGAAAAGCCACCTTCGGGTGGCTTTTTCATTTGTCGTCCTTATGTAGATCCTCTGCGCTGACCCAATCGCCATCTGCGGTTATGCTTGTCAGCCTGCCTGGGAGAGTGAAATGGCCTACGATTTTGATCTTTATGTAATTGGTGCCGGTTCCGGCGGTGTGCGTTGCGCGCGCTTTGCCGCGGGTTTCGGGGCGAAAGTCGCGGTGGCCGAAAGCCGCTATCTGGGCGGTACCTGTGTCAACGTCGGCTGTGTGCCGAAAAAACTCCTGGTGTACGGTGCCCACTTCGCTGAAGACTTCGAGCAGTCCTCGGGTTTTGGCTGGTCCCTGGGCGAGGCGGACTTTGATTGGGCGACCCTGATCGCCAACAAGGATCGCGAAATCAATCGCCTTAACGGCATCTACCGCAATCTGCTGGTCAACAGTGGTGTGACCCTGCACGAAGGCCATGCCAAGTTGATCGATCCCCATCAGGTGGAGGTCAATGGCCAGCGCTACAGTGCCCGGCACATCCTGATTGCCACGGGCGGCTGGCCGCAGATTCCGGATATTCCCGGCCGCGAGCATGCCATCAGTTCCAATGAGGCGTTCTTCCTCAAGGCTTTGCCCAAGCGTGTCCTGGTGGTGGGCGGTGGTTATATTGCGGTGGAGTTTGCCGGGATCTTCCACGGCCTGGGTGCCGATACCCAGTTGCTGTATCGCGGTGATCTGTTCCTGCGTGGCTTTGATGGCGCGGTGCGCAAGCACTTGCAGGAAGAGCTGACCAAGCGCGGCCTGGGGCTGCAATTCAATGCGGATATCGAGCGCATCGACAAGCTGGCCGATGGCAGCCTGGAGGTCACCCTCAAGGATGGTCGCAAGCTAGTGACGGATTGCGTGTTCTACGCTACTGGGCGTCGGCCGATGCTCGACAACCTGGGGCTGGAGAATACCGGCGTCAAACTCGATAAGCGCGGCTTTATCGAGGTTGACGATCAGTACCAGAGCAGCGAGCCGTCGATTCTGGCCATTGGCGATGTGATTGGGCGTGTGCAACTGACGCCTGTGGCCCTGGCGGAAGGCATGGCTGTGGCTCGGCGTCTGTTCAAGCCGGAACAGTACCGCCCGGTGGATTACCGGATGATTCCGACGGCGGTCTTCAGCTTGCCGAATATCGGCACCGTTGGCTTGACCGAAGAGCAGGCGCGCGAGGCGGGGCACAAGGTGCAGATTTTCGAAAGCCGCTTCCGGCCGATGAAGCTGACCCTGACCGACTGCCAGGAGCGCACCTTGATGAAGCTGGTGGTGGACGCCGACAGTGACAAGGTGCTGGGGTGCCACATGGTTGGGCCTGATGCCGGGGAAATCGTCCAAGGCCTGGCGATCGCCCTGAAGGCGGGAGCCACCAAGCGCGATTTCGACGAAACCATCGGGGTGCATCCGACGGCTGCCGAAGAGTTCGTTACCATGCGTACCCCTGTCGCGGACTGATCACGAGTCCGCGGGTGTGTCTGGCTGCGCCTTGGTTGCCGCAGCCAGGCGCAGCGCCTCGAGGCCGGCCTCGGCCTTGGTGGCGCGCAACTCCATCTCCTTGCTCAATCGAGCCTGTTTGTCGGCTCTTTCCTTGAGTGCCTGAATCTCCTCCGAGGCGACGCGCAAGCGTTCCTGAAGCAGGGTGCCGGCGCTGTCCTGGCGCGCCAGTTGTTCGTTAAGCAGTGCCTGCGATACAGCGCTCTTGCTCGCTGCGTCCTGGACCTGCTTGAGCTCCTTGTGGGTGGCTCGCTGCTCGCTGAGCAGGCGTTCGTTGTCGCGATGCAGTTGGGTGATTTCGTCCTGGCGTACCAGTGCGCTCTGCTGAGCCTGGCGCAGCTCCATCTGCACCTGTTGGATCTGGCCTTCGTGGCGACGCAGTTCCTGTTCGCGTTGTTCCTTGCTGGCGGCGCGGTAGTGCTCTAGAGCGTCCCTTGCATGCAGGTGTTTTTCTTCCAGGGAGCGGATCTGTTGCTCCTTGTCTTCCAGGCGCAGGTGGCAATCCTTCAAAGCCTGATTGAGTTCGGCGTTGCGGGTTTGTTCGCTCTGCAGCATGGAGCGGGTGTCTTGCAGGGCGGCACTTTCCCCGGCCAGGGCGCTGGCCTGGATCTGTAGCTGCTGCTGCAGTTGTTCCTGGGTGTGCCGCGCTTGCTCCAGTTGTTGCTCGAAGGCCTGCTTCTGTTGTTCGGAGTGGGCGAGGGCCTGCTCCAGAGGTTCCTGGGCCTGCTCTTGCAGGCGTTGAGCCAGTCGTCCTACCAGTTCACTCAACTCCTCATCCAGTGGCACCGGGCCCGCATCTCGGCGGCTGGTGCCGTCATCCAGCTCCTTCAAATAGCGGTGGATGGTGGTTTTCGAGCCGGTATTGCCCATTTCTATGCGTACTGCATCGATGCTGGGGTGTTCGCCGCGGGCAAGAATCGCCTGACGCGCTTTCTTCACCACCGCCTTGTTTATGCCTCCGCGAGCCATGGCTCCTCCAACGATTTAATACTGTGATACATGGTATGTAATTACTGATTATTGTACAGGTAGGTATAGTTTCAAGATAGAGAAAATATGACCTGGGATATTGTAGTATTACCCAGTGTCATGGGGCGTTCGGCGCTTCTTTGTCTTTTCGCTGGCGTACATCTGTCGGGGGTTGAACTGTCATGAGTGAGCTGGAGCGTTACCTGCAAGCCGCTACCCGCGATAACACCCGTCGCAGTTATCGGGCGGCGATCGAGCATTTCGAGGGGCAGTGGGGCGGGTTCCTGCCGACGACGGCGGAGAGCGTGGCCCGTTATCTCGCGGCCTACGCCGGGGAGTTGTCGATCAACACCCTGAGGTTGCGCCTTTCTGCCCTGGCTCAATGGCACAACAGCCAGGGTTTTGCCGATCCGACCAAGGCGCCAGTGGTACGCCAGGTGTTCAAGGGCATTCGTGCATTGCATCCAGTGCGCGAGAAACAAGCCGAGCCCTTGCAGTTGCAGCATCTGGAGCAGGTGATTGCCTGGCTTGACGAGGAGGGTGCAGCCGCTGCCGCCGAAGGCCGTCAGGCCGACCTGTTGCGAGCGCGCCGCGACCGGGCCCTGATCCTGCTGGGGTTTTGGCGGGGTTTTCGCAGTGATGAACTGTGTCGCCTGCAGGTCGAGGATGTGCAAGCCATGGCCGGTTCCGGCATCAGCCTCTATCTGCCGCGCAGCAAGGGTGATCGCGACAATCTGGGACGCACCTTTCACACGCCGGCGCTGCAGCGTCTGTGTCCGGTACAGGCCTATGTCGAGTGGATCAACGGCGCCGCACTGGTGCGCGGCCCAGTGTTTCGCAGCATCGACCGCTGGGGCCACCTGAGCGAACAGGGGCTGCACGCCAATAGCGTGATTCCATTGCTGCGCCAGGCTCTGGAGCGTGCCGGCATCGACGCCGAGCATTACACCAGCCACTCCCTGCGCCGTGGGTTTGCCACCTGGGCCCACCGCAGCGGTTGGGACCTCAAGTCCCTGATGAGCTATGTGGGCTGGAAGGACCTGAAGTCCGCCATGCGCTATGTCGAGGCCAGCCCGTTCATGGGGATGGCACTGATTGATCCGAAGCCGGTTCGCCAGTAGTCAGAGGTTTCTTCTATTAATACTGTCGGCTGATAGCCAAAACCAATCGGTAGCATCAGGTTTGCCAATGAGCCAAGCGGAGACTCATTGGTTAGGATTCTCTCCATCAAGTTTTCACCCAATGTTTTCAACCACTGATGGAGAGTCAACGATGCCTATCATCAACAGCCAAGTTAAACCGTTCAAAGCTACCGCATTCAAAAACGGCGCATTCGTCGAAGTGTCGGACGCTGATCTGAAAGGCAAATGGTCTGTCGTGTTCTTCTACCCGGCTGACTTCACCTTCGTTTGCCCAACCGAGCTGGAAGACCTGGCCGACAACTACGCCGAGTTCCAGAAGCTGGGTGTTGAGATCTACAGCGTTTCCACCGACACCCACTTTGCTCACGCTGCCTGGCACAACACCTCGCCAGCCATCGGCAAGATCCAGTACACCATGATCGGCGACCCAACCCTGGCCATCTCTCGCAACTTCGACGTGTTGATCGAAGAAGCCGGTCTGGCTGACCGCGGCACCTTCGTGATCAACCCGGAAGGCCAGATCAAGATCGTTGAAATCAACGATGGCGGCGTAGGCCGTGACGCTTCCGAGCTGCTGCGCAAGATCAAGGCCGCTCAATACGTTGCCGCGCACCCAGGCGAAGTCTGCCCAGCCAAGTGGAAAGAAGGCGAGGCCACCCTGGCTCCGTCCCTGGACCTGGTCGGCAAGATCTAAGTCCATGTTTGACTCCAGGGCGGTGATCCGCACCTAAGTAAGCTGCACCGCCCCCAAAACGCCCGGGCGAGATTCGCTCGGGCGTTTTTTTTTATCGAATCATCTCTTTATTCAGAACATGGAAATCGCCCGTATGTTGGACGCCAATCTTAAAGCTCAGTTGAAGTCATACCTGGAACGGGTCACCCAGCCGATCGAGATCGTCGCCTCCCTCGACGACGGTGCGAAATCCCAGGAAATGCTCGCGTTACTCAAAGACATTGTCAGTCTTTCCAACCAGATTACGTTGCTCGACAACGGTACCGATGGGCGCAAGCCGTCGTTCTCGTTGAATCGCCCGGGAAGTGATATCAGCCTGCGTTTCGCCGGCATTCCCATGGGCCACGAATTCACCTCGCTGGTGCTGGCCCTGTTGCAAGTCGGCGGTCACCCATCGAAAGCCAGCGCTGAAGTGATCGAACAGATCCGCTCGCTCAAAGGTGAGTTCAACTTCGAAACCTACTTCTCGCTGTCTTGCCAGAACTGCCCGGACGTGGTCCAGGCCCTGAACCTGATGGCGGTGCTCAACCCGAACATCCGTCATGTGGCGATCGACGGCGCGCTGTTCCAGGCCGAAGTTGATGAACGCAAGGTCATGGCGGTGCCCAGTGTCTACCTCAATGGCGTGAACTTCGGCCAGGGTCGCATGGGGTTGGAAGAGATCCTCGCCAAACTCGACACCGGTGCGGTAGAGAAGCAGGCGCAGAAGCTCAACGCCAAAGAGGCCTTCGATGTGCTGGTGGTCGGCGGCGGTCCAGCCGGTGCTGCGGCAGCCATCTACGCCGCTCGTAAAGGCATTCGTACCGGGGTCGCGGCCGAGCGCTTCGGCGGCCAGGTACTGGATACCATGGCCATCGAGAACTTTGTTTCGGTGAAAGAGACCGAAGGGCCAAAACTGGCCGCGGCACTCGAAGAGCACGTCAAGCAATACGACGTCGACATCATGAACCTGCAGCGTGCCAGTGCCCTGGTGCCGGCCAAGGAAGTGGGCGGTCTGCATGAGATTCAGTTTGAAAGCGGCGCCAGCCTGAAGGCCAAGTCGGTGATCCTGGCGACGGGTGCCCGCTGGCGTGAAATGGGTGTGCCGGGTGAGCAGGAGTACAAGGCCAAGGGCGTGTGTTTCTGCCCGCACTGCGATGGTCCGCTGTTCAAAGGCAAGCGGGTGGCGGTGATTGGTGGCGGTAACTCCGGCGTCGAAGCGGCGATCGACCTGGCGGGTATCGTCAGCCACGTAACCTTGCTGGAGTTCGACAGCAAGCTGCGGGCCGATGCCGTGTTGCAACGCAAGCTGTACAGCCTGGCCAACGTCAAGGTCATTACCAGTGCCCTGACCAGTGAAGTGAAGGGTGATGGGCAGAAGGTCACCGGCCTGGCCTACAAGGATCGCGATTCGGGTGAGTTCCACACGGTGGACCTGGAAGGCATCTTTGTGCAGATCGGCCTATTGCCCAACACCGATTGGCTCAAGGGCGCGGTGGAACTGTCGCCCCGTGGCGAGATCATCGTCGATGCCCGTGGCGAGACTTCGCTGCCTGGAGTATTTGCTGCCGGTGACGTAACGACAGTGCCCTACAAGCAGATCGTGATTGCGGTGGGCGAGGGCGCCAAGGCCTCCCTCAGTGCATTCGATCACTTGATCCGCACATCAGCACCGGCTTGATCGGCCGCTGAAAAAACAAAACCCCATGAGCTTGGCTCATGGGGTTTTTTATTGCTGTGCTGGTAGGCGTCGGTTGGCCGCTGAAGAGGCCCTTGGGCCTTGCGCCGTTGAGGACGCGTTCGCTGGCAGGCCAGCGCCTACACAGGCCGGCTCTGTACCGGCAAAGGGTTACAGCGGCGCCGGCTGGATGATCTCGACCCAGTAGCCATCCGGGTCCTTGATGAAGGCCAGGCTCTTCATGCGGCCGTCATTCAGGCGCTTCTGGAAGTCGCAGCCCAGGGTCTCGAAACGTTCGCAGGCAGCGACAATGTCCGGCACCGAGATGCAGATATGACCAAAGCCACGCGGGTCGGTGTTGCCGTTGTGGTAGGCGAAGTCCGGGTCGTTCTCGGTGCCGTGGTTGTGGGTCAGTTCGAGAATTCCGGGGATCGACTTCATCCATTCGGTACGGGCCGCAGCGTCGGCCGGAATCTGCGACTTGTCCACCAGTGCGAGGAAGTACAGGCTGAATTCGGCTTCGGGGAAATCGCGTTTTTCCACTAGGGAAAAGCCCAGGACCCGGGTGTAGAAGTCCAGGGAGCGAGTGATGTCCTTGACCCGCAGCATGGTGTGGTTGAACACGAAACGGGCAGTGGCTGGGTCCGGTTGGGCAGTCACGCCGGGGAAAGTGTTGAGATCGTTAAGGCTCATGGGCCCTCCAGAAGAAAGTGCGGCAAAGGCTTCCCGCGAGGGTGGGGAAGTCCTTGGCAGGTAATGGTTCGGACATCCTTGGAATCGGGCAATGATACGCAACTGGGCAGGATGGCGCCAAACCCAAAGCTCCTGATCTATTGCCCATTCCTGGCGCCAGGCTCAGACTTCAAGGCCTGTTCCTCAAGTGTGCCAGTCCATGATCGAGTCGTTTAGAACCCAGGCTGCGGGCCTGTTGCTGCTGATGTTTGCGGGCGTTGTCCAGGCGCAACCGGAGGTTGCCTGGCCCGAGGGCTGGACCGTGGAGCCAGTGCCCGTCCAGGAGGCGGATCAGGCCGCCCAGGTTTCCCGGCAGCGGGCGGTGAAGAACGATGCCGCGGGCAATCCGCAACTGGTCATGGAGTTGACCATGACCCAGGTGGAGAGTGGGCATGTAGTCAATCTTCAAGGGGTATTGCTGGAAATGCGCAAGTCGGTACAGAAAGACTTTGCCCGAGGCGGATATCAGAGTGTCTGTAACAAGATTCATGCCGCGCAGTTGAGTCGTCTCGACGCTCTGGAGACCACTTGTACCATTACCCAGAATGGGCGACATGTGTTGTCGCAAACACTGGTGGCGGCGCTGGATGGGGATAAGGCTTATGTACTTTCATACGCCGGCCAAGCAGCGGCTTATGCCGACAGTCAGGATCAAATACTCGCTGTACGAAATAGCCTCAAACTTTAAGGAAAAATCTGAAATAGTCGGTTTGCTTTTCGCGTGTGGCGAGTTCGTTATCGAAAAGGCATTAAGCGAGTAGTTGGTTCGGGGCTGGCCTTATTGCAAGGTCTATCATGGGCTGGCTCATCGCCGGCAGCTGGGCTGGATCTTCCCTTAGATTCAAGTCGTAATAAGAATATTCTTATCAATGTAAAAGGCCCTGCATATGCAGGGCCTTTTTCAGGTTGCGGCTTTGTTCAAGCGCGCAGCCAGGAATCCACAGTGGCAGCACCGTACTGTTCTTTCCAAGCTTTCAGGCCGCGATGATTGCCGCCCTTGGTTTCAATCAGTTCACCGGTGTGCGGGTTCTGATAGACCTTCACCACGCGTGCGCGGCGCTGTTTAGGGGCGTTGGCCTGTGGCAGGCCGCCTTTGCCCAGGTTGGGATCAAGGATTGCGATGATGTCACGCAAACTCTTGTCGTAGGATTTCATCAGGGCCTGGAGTTTCTCTTCGAACTCGATTTCCTTTTTGAGTCCGGCGTCATTCTTCAGGGATTCAAGCTGCGCGAGCTGTTCTTGAAGTGCTTTTTCTGCAGCACGAAATTCAGCAAGTCTGGACAATATCTTCACTCCAATAGTCTATTTTGGCTGATACAAACCACAAACAAAGCTATAAGCCATAAGCCGGTTAAGGCTCGATTAAGTGGCCTACCTGTGAATCTTGTACAGGCGGGAAAAATTGTAGTAGTTAATGGCGCGCGAGTAAATCAGGTTGTTCTTGTTCAAGCCTGTATTTGCCAATTTAATCAAATTGGTGCATGTCCCGAGTTATCGGTATCGAGTACTTGATGTTCTGGTATGGCCATTTAATGGCGCGCAACGGTCGCAACAAATTCTGCACTGGGCATGGGGCGTCCGAATAAATAACCCTGCAGGAAATCCACCCCTTGAGCTGCGAGGTAATCCCGTTGTTCGGCAGTTTCAATACCTTCGGCGACGATGCCCAGATCGAGTTTGGCCGAGAGTTGGATAATGCTGTCGAGTATATGCAGCGACAGTGCGTCGGCACCGATCATGGCGACGAAGCTCTGATCGATCTTCAAGTAATCGACATTGAACTGACGCAGATAACCCAGACTGGAATGCCCGGTGCCGAAGTCGTCGATGGCGATCATTACCCCGAGCTCATGCAAGGCGGCAAACAGCTGCAGGGTGGTGGCCGTGGGCTCGATCAGCTCGCGTTCGGTCAACTCCAGTACCAGGATCACTTTGCCGGGAGGGAAGGCGGCGAGAAACTCCCGACAGTCCTCCAGCAACTGCAGGTCATGACAGTGACTGGCGGTGATGTTGATGCCGATATGAAAACCGTCAGTGAAGTCGGCAGCGTGGGGGGCCAACGCCTGCATCGTCTGCTGCATCAGTGAACGAGTCATGGGCACGATCAGCCCCGAGTGTTCGGCGAAGGGGATGAACAGGTCCGGACGCACCAGCCCCTCTTTCGGATGTTGCCAGCGCATCAGCACTTCAATGCCGGCCCATTGCAGCGTGTCGCCGCGCACCACCGGCTGAAAGTATGGAATGAATTCCCGGGCTTCCAGTGCCCGGCGCAATTCATGGCTGGGAGAGGCGGAGCGCTTTTGCAGCCAATGGGCCAGGACACCGGCGGCGGCACCGAGAAACACCAGCAGGCTGAACAACGCCGGATACTGGCTTTTCATGTATTTCCAGGTGTCCCCCTCGGGAAATCCGGCACTGACGCTGTAGGGATAGCGTGATGAGCTCAATTGCTCGCTGGCCACTGCTGCCAGTGGCGGCGCGCCGTCGTGGACCCTGCCGTCACTGGACAACCAGTGCTCGCCCACCTGCAGTTGCAAATGGGCGAAGCGGCTGATCAGACGCAGGGCGTTGGTCAGGTGATAACCGTCGATGGTCGCCAGGGCCGAGCGCTCGCCCTCACTCCAGCGGTAGACCAGCAGCGCGGTGTTGGGGGTGATGGGGTTGCCACTCATGAGCCAGAGCCGGCCATCAACGTAGTCCCGGGGCTCGAGGGGTACCGGATAGTTGCCCAGCAATGAACTGCAATAGTTGTTGTTGCGCCACACCAGGTTGGTCGAGCGCACGAATGGCCGGCGAGTCACCTGGTCGCGCAGGGCCAGTTGCCGGACCTCGTCGCACTCCAGGCCTGCCTGGGGCAGCAGCGCCCTGGCGGCGATGTCGGTGTTGTCCAGCATCAGGTCGAACTGGCGAACGGCTTCTTCGGCGGTTTCCAGGCTACTGCGTACCAGCGCTCGTTCGGCCTGGGCATAGAGAATGACGCCCCCCAGTGCGATGGGGAGCACAATCGCCAGCAATGTCCAGAGTGTGCGGGTAGAGCGCTTTAGCGGACCTTTGGCGGTCAGGGGCATGGATCGAACCTGTGGAAGAGGAGGGGCCTGCCAGCGTGTGGCTGCCGCAGCAGGGGCAGCAGCCTCCTGGTGTTGTCTCGATCATCGCAGGATAGACGGCTTTGGATGACGATACAGGCGTTGCGCATGCTGGATAAAGGCCAGAGCTGCCGGCGATGCCTGGCGCCGGTCGAGCACGGCGATCCCCACCTGGCGCCGCACCGGCGGCGACAGGGGCTTGCTTTCATAGCGGGCGTCCGCAGCCGGTGGCAAGGACAGCTCGGCCAGAATGCTCAAGGCGTCACCCCGGGCCACGGTTTCCAGGGTGCTGAGCAACTGCGAGCTGCGATAGCGGATGTTGGGACTCAGGCCGGCGCCGGTGAATAAGCGCGTAACCAGCTCGGCCGAGCCGGCTTCGGTAAGTACGAAGGGATCGTGACACAGCTGTTCGAGGCGGATCTGTTGCTCCCGGGCCAGGGCATGGCCTGCCGGAATCAGCGCGACCAACTGGTCCTCGATCAGTGCGAAGGTATCGAAACGCTCCTCGGGCAACACCACGAACCCCACGTCGACCCGTCGCTCCTCCAGCCATTGCAGCACCTGGCGATCCGGTCCCTCGTCGATATGCACCTCGATTCCCGGATGCTCGCGTCGGTACTCATTGAGGATGGATGGCAACAGGTGCATGGAGGACGTGGGGCCAAAGGAGCCGATGCGCAAGGTGCCGCGCTTCATGCCCCGAGCATCGGCGGCCTCCTGCTCCAAGGTCGCTGCCAGCCCCAGCATGGCCCGGGCCCGCAGCAACAGTTGGCCACCGATATCGGTGAGCTCGACCTGGGCCTGATGGCGGCGGAACAACTCGACCCCCAGTTCCTGTTCCAGGGACTTGATGGCGTGGGACACGGCCGACTGGGTGATGCCCAGGCGCGTGGCGGCGCTGGTGAAGCCCGCAAGCTCGGCCACCCGGGAGAAGATCTCCAATTGGGTCAGGGTCATGAGTAAACGCTCATTTTACGATGATTAGCTATTAGACAAAGAATGGCCTCGCAGCACAAATCCACGGCCACAGAGCAGCATGAACATGAATGAAAGCGGTATTAGCGGCCCCCTGGCGGCCGATCACGGGGACCTGGTGGTCTATTGCAAACTGGCAGCAGTGACCATGATCTGGGGCGGCACCTTCGTCGCCGGACGTTACCTGGCCGGTGGCTTTTCCCCCTTGCTGGCTGCCAGCCTGCGTTTCTTGCTCGCCAGCCTGGCCCTACTTGGCTTCATGGCGGTGGCGCGTATTGCCCTGGTCCGCCCCAGCCTCAAGCAGCTCGGCCAACTGGCACTCCTGGGGTTCTTCGGCATCTTCTTCTACAACCTGTGCTTCTTCCTCGGCCTGCAACAGGTCAACGCATCGCGGGCATCCTTGATCGTGGCGCTCAATCCTGCGCTGATTGCCCTGGCGTCCTGGGCACTGTTCAAGGAGCGCCTGAGCCGGCGCAAGTTGCTGGGCATCCTGTTGTGCCTGAGCGGTGCCGCCCTGGTGATCTGCAGTCGCGATCCTTCGGCCCTGGCTGCCGGGGCAGGGGGCTGGTATGGCGACCTGTTGATACTCGGCTGCGTCCTGGGTTGGGGGGTGTACTCGCTGTTTTCCAAAGACCTCAATCAGCACCTCGGCCCGTTGCAGACCGTCACCTATTCGATCCTGATGGGAACCCTGATGCTGTGGGCCACGACCCTGGCCCGGGGCGAGTTTGACCTGCATGCCATTGTCCGCCTGGACCTGAGCCAGGGCTTGAGCCTGCTGTACCTGGGTGTCCTGGGATCGGCGCTGGCCTATATCTGGTACTACGACGGCCTGCGACGCATCGGTGCCACCCGCTCCGGAGTGTTCATTGCCCTCAACCCGCTGACGGCAGTGCTGCTGGGCGCACTGTTGCTGGGAGAGCAACTGAGCCTGGTGATGGGATTGGGCGGGGTGTTGATTCTCGGCGGCATCTACCAGTGCAACAAACCCCTTGCGGGCCAGGCGAAAAAGGCGATTTTATAGAGAATGCGGACAAAGGCTTTTACGCTGTGTAGAATCCGGTTACGCATACAATAATAAAGTCTTCTGGCAGCAGAAGCCTCGTCCCCCAGCCTGTAAGACAGGGTCGAAATGAAGATTCTCGGGTTTCAACTGATCTACGGTGACTTCCTCGCCCGCAGCGTGCGGGGTATCTCCTGCGCACCACCTTCTTTCCTCAGCATTGATAGCAACTAACGATCCGTTAATTCTAAAAATATGATGAGGCGCCAACCATGGCAGATATCTTCGAAAACCCAATGGGCCTGATGGGCTTTGAATTCATCGAATTCGCATCGCCTACCCCCAACACTCTCGAACCGATCTTCGAGATCATGGGTTTCACCAAAGTCGCGACCCATCGTTCAAAAAACGTGCATTTGTACCGCCAGGGCGCGATCAACCTGATCCTCAACAACGAGCCCCACAGCGTCGCTTCCTACTTCGCGGCCGAACACGGCCCGTCGGTGTGCGGCATGGCGTTCCGGGTCAAGGACTCGCAAAAGGCTTACAACCGCGCCCTGGAGCTCGGCGCCCAGCCGATCCACATTGAAACCGGCCCGATGGAACTGAACCTGCCGGCGATCAAGGGCATTGGCGGCGCGCCGTTGTACCTGATCGACCGTTTCGGTGAAGGCAGCTCGATCTATGACATCGACTTCGTCTACCTCGAAGGCGTGGACCGCAACCCACCGGGTGCCGGCCTGAAGATCATCGATCACCTGACCCACAACGTGTATCGCGGGCGCATGGCCTATTGGGCCGGCTTCTACGAGAAGCTGTTCAACTTCCGCGAGATCCGTTACTTCGACATCAAGGGCGAATACACCG
This sequence comes from Pseudomonas sp. E1BtOHC1, assembly GCF_058744285.1. Taxonomy (NCBI): domain Bacteria; kingdom Pseudomonadati; phylum Pseudomonadota; class Gammaproteobacteria; order Pseudomonadales; family Pseudomonadaceae; genus Pseudomonas; species Pseudomonas sp. E1BtOHC1. Next base: position 4,711,537 of record NZ_CP196023.1, on the reverse strand, counting down.
GCCTGACCTCCAAGGCCATGACCGCTCCGGATGGCATGATCCGCATCCCGCTGAACGAGGAATCGTCCAAGGGCGCCGGGCAGATCGAAGAGTTCCTGATGCAGTTCAACGGCGAGGGCATCCAGCATGTGGCCTTCCTCACCGACGATTTGGTGAAGACCTGGGACGCGCTGAAGAAGATCGGCATGCGCTTCATGACCGCGCCGCCGGAAACCTACTACGAGATGCTCGAAGGTCGCCTGCCGAACCACGGCGAGCCGGTCAATGAGTTGCAGTCCCGCGGCATCCTGCTGGACGGTTCCTCGGAAGCCGGTGACAAGCGCCTGCTGCTGCAGATCTTCTCGGAAACCCTGATGGGCCCGGTGTTCTTCGAATTCATCCAGCGTAAAGGCGACGATGGTTTCGGCGAGGGCAACTTCAAGGCACTGTTCGAATCGATCGAACGCGACCAGGTGCGTCGCGGTGTACTGGCCACCGAGTAACCCTCGGCAGGCTTGAGCACAGAGCCCGATCAGGCCATGCCTGATCGGGCTTTATTTTGCCTGTCGGTTGGCGATAGTGAATGTGTTAATGTTTCCGCCTTTGTTTCCCAGCCCTTGACCGATGCCTCGATGAAAACACCCAGACCTTCCCTGACCTTGACCCTGCTGCAGGCCCGTGAGGCCGCCATGGCATTTTTCCGCCCATCGCTGAACCAGCACGACTTGACCGAGCAGCAATGGCGGGTCATCCGCATCCTGCGCCAGAACGGTGAGCTGGAGAGCCACCAGTTGGCGAAGATGGCCTGCATCCTGCCGCCCAGCATGACCGGCGTGCTGACTCGCCTGGAGCGCGATGAGTACGTCAGCCGCCGCAAATCTCCGGAGGACCAGCGCCGCCTGTTCATCACCCTGACCGAAAAGGGCCAGGCGTGTTTCGAGTCCATGAGCGGTGACATGGAAATCAATTACCAGAAAATCCAGCAGCAATTTGGCGAGGACAAGATGCAGGCCTTGCTGGCCCTGCTCAATGAGCTGAAGCAGATCAAGCCCTGATCCCCAACGGCGCCCGAACCTGGCCTGCCCAGGCCCATGCGGGCGCGTCGATCAGTTGCGGCGTTGGCGCAGCAGGTGTTTGACCCCTTCGAGCACCAGCACCAGCACCGCCAGCCAGACCGGGATGTACGTCAGCCATTCCCCGGCCTTGATGCTTTCCCCCAGCAGCAGCGCGACAAACAGCAGCAGTACCGGCTCCACATAACTGAGCAGGCCGAACAGACTGAAGGCCAGCAAGCGACTGGCGATGACGTAGCACGCCAACGCCGAGGCGCTGATCACCCCCAGCAGAGGAATCAGCAGGTACAGGCCGGGATGGCTGTCCACCACGGCAAATCCCTGTTCGCCTCCTTGCACAAACCACAGTGCCACCGGGATCAACAACGCCATGTCCAGCCACAGGCCGCCCAGATGATCGGTGCCCAGGCGACGCCGCAGGACGAAATACAACGGGTAGCCTACGGCCACCACCAGGGTCGCCCAGGAAAAACTGCCCACTTGATACAGCTCGTTGAGCACCCCGAGGCAGGCCAGCACCGTGGCGACTTTCTGCAAGCGCGACAGACGCTCGCCATACACGATGCGTCCGGTCAGGACCATGGTCAGTGGCAGCAGGAAATACCCCAGTGACACATCCAGGCTGTAGCCGTTGAGCGGTGCCCACATGAACAACCAGAGCTGCACCCCCACCAGGGCTGACGAGAGCAGCAGCGCCAGGCTCAGCATCGGTTTGCTCGCCACCTGTCGCAGCACTTCGCCGACCCGGTGCCACTCGCCACTGAAGATCATGAACAGGGTCATGCAGGGTAGGGTCAGCAGCATGCGCCAGCCGAAAATCTCTACCCCGGTCAGGGGCGTCAGCAGGGAGGTGTAGAAATACATGACGGCAAACAGCACCGACGCCAGGACCGATAACGCAATTCCTTTAGACACACTGTCCTCGTAATACCCGAACGCTCGGGACACATAGAAATAAGGGGGGGAGAAGCGAGGAGGAATATAGAGGGTCAGACGCGAGATATTTGCTCTGATTGCGCCATCGCGGCGGGATTTTTTCTCGTTTAAGGCCAAAGTGCAGCAGAGCCGGTTGAGCCCAAGGCCGGTGGCGCACGCCTTTGCGCCGCCACCGGCAGCGTTCAGCCCAGGTGCGGAAAACGACCGGAGACGAAATGGCTCACATCGTTGAAGCCCGGGGTCGAGGCGTGTCCCGGGGTCACCAGGGCGTCGATGAAGGCTTCATCCTCAGGGCTGATCTTCACCTCCAGGGCCCGGGTGTAGGCGTCCCACTGGGCTTCAGTGCGCGGGCCGACAATGGCCGAACTCACCGCCTGGTTATTCAGCACCCAGGCGATGGCGAACTCGACGATGCCGACCCCGCGACCCTGGGTGTATTCCTGGATCTGCTGGGCGATGCGCAGAGATTCCACCCGCCACTCGGTTTCCAGGATGCGCTTGTCCTGGCGTCCGGCGCGGCTGGCGCTGTCCGGGGCCACGTCCGGAGCGTACTTGCCGCTGAGCACACCACGAGCCAGGGGGCTGTAGGGCACGACGCCCAGGCCATAGGCCTTGGCCGCGGTAATCTGCTCGCCCTCGGCCTGGCGGTTGACGATGTTGTACAGCGGTTGGCTGATCACCGGACGGTCCACCCCCAACTGGTCGGCCACTCGAATCGCCTCGGCAATCCGCCAGCCCCGGTAATTGGACAGGCCCCAGTAGCGGATCTTGCCCTGGCGCAACAGATCGCCAATGGCCGAGATGCTCACCTCCAGCGGCGTGTCGTGGTCCTCGCGGTGCAGGTAGTAGATGTCCAGGTAATCGGTGCCCAGGCGGGTCAGGCTGGCGTCGATGCCGTTGAAGATGTGCTTGCGGCTCAGGCCGCTGCGGTTGGGCACGCCATCCGCCGGGCCGAAGCCGACCTTGGATGCCAGCACCCACTCATGACGGTGGCTGGCAATGGCCTCGCCGACAATTTCTTCGGAGCGGCCCTGGGTGTAGACGTCGGCGGTGTCGATGAAGTTGATCCCCTGGTCCCAGGCCTTGTCGATAATGCGCAGCGAGTCTTCGGTGTTGGTCTGCTCGCCGAACATCATGGTGCCCAGGGTCAGGCTGGAAACCTTGAGACCGGAATGGCCGAGGATGCGATAGCTCATGGGCGAAATCCTTGTGCTAGAGGGGGGGCCAGGGCATTTCCGGCCATTGGGGCGACCATCAAATACCACAAAGCCCGGCTTCTGCAATGCCTGAATGGCGCCTCCTGCAAGGAGATTCTGCTGTCGTGTAGGAGCCGGCTTGCCGGCGAACCGCGCAGCGGCCAGTCGCCCCGGGCCGGTGCTGGTCAGGGACACAGCGCCCGACAGCGCTGCAACACAAAGCTGTGCAGCAGGCGCACCCGCTCGGAAACCTGCAGGCGATGGGGACACAGCAGATTGAACGGCGCCGGTTCCCCTTGCCAGTCGCCGAGCAGCGGCACCAGGCGCCCGGCACGGATATCCTCGGCCACATCCAGCCGGGCCTTGTAGACAATGCCGTGGCCGGCCAGGGCCCAGCGTCGGGCCACTTCGCCGTCATCGCACAGGTAGTCGCCACGCACCGACACCTCGCGAATCTCGTCGCCACGACTGAAGCGCCAGCTGTCATAGGGTTGGCCGTTACGCAGGTAAAGCAGGGCGCTGTGGTGCGACAGTGCCTCGGGGGACTGCGGGGTACCGCAACGGGCCAGATAAGCCGGGCTGGCGCACGCCAGGCGGCGATGTTCGGGGAGAATGGGCAGGGCCACCAGACTCGAGTCCGCGGGCACGCCAAAGCGCAGGGCCACATCCACGGTGTCGCGGAACAGGTCGGCGTGGCGGTCATTGAGCCGCAGTTGCAGGCGCAGTTGCGGGTGCTCGGCCTTGAACTCGTCAAGCCAGGGCAGCAGCGCGTTGCGGCCGAAGTCCGACGGGGCCGACAGTTGCAGCACACCAGCCAGGCCCTGGCTCTGTTGCTTGAGCGCCTGTTCACCGTCCTCCAGGGTGGCCAGGGCCAGGCGCACGCTTTCCAGGTAGCGGCGCCCCTCTTCGGTCAGGCGCATGCTGCGGGTGGAGCGCGCCAGCAGGCGGCTGCCCAGGCGGGTTTCCAAACGCTTGAGGGCAATGCTGGCCGCGGCAGCCGTCATGCCCAGGGAGCGTGCGGCGGCGGATATGCTCCCGGAATCGGCGGTGCGCATGAAGATTTCCAGGTCGAGGATTGAGCTCATTAGTAAAAATCCTTTAAAGATCTTTGCGTTTTAGCGGGATTTTTCCTCGATTGGCAAGCTGTGAAGATGCAATCACCTTTACATGACCCAGGTGATCGCAATGAGTTTTTCCAACGCAAGCTTGCAGCACAAGACCGTAGTGGTGATTGGCGCCGGTAGCGGCATGGGTGCTGCCGTGGCCCGTCAGGCAGCCGCACGAGGGGCACAGGTAGTGTTGGCCGGGCGCAGCCTGGAAGCCCTGCAACGGCAGCAGGCGCAGTTGCCGCCCTCGGCCCGCAGCATCGCCGTGGACATCACCGACGCCGCCAGCCTCCGTGACCTGTTCAGCGCCGTGGGTGCCTTTGACCATCTGGTGATCAGTGCCGGTCCGGCCATCGCCGCCAAGCCCCTGGCCGACACTGACCTGCTGGATGCCCAGCGGGCTTTCGAGGTGAAGTTCTGGGGCGTGTGGCGTGCGGTCCAGGCGGCGCTGCCGACGCTCGCGCCCCAGGGCAGCATCAGCCTGACCTCGGGTCTGCTGTCGCGCAAAATGGTCCCCGGGCAAGTGCTCAAGACCACCCTCAATGCCGCCCTCGAAGCCCTGGGCAAGCACCTGGCCAAGGAACTGGCGCCGCGTCGGGTGAATGTCATCAGCCCCGGGGTCACCGACACTGAAGCCTATGCCGGGATGCCCGAGGAGGCTCGGCAGGCCATGTTCGCCCGCACCGCTGCAAACTTGCCGGTGGGCCGTGTCGGGCAGCCGGACGATGTAGCCGCGGCCTTTATCCTGGCCATGGAGAACGGTTTTATCAGCGGCAGCCTGATCGATGTCGATGGCGGTGGCCTGCTGTGAGCTGGCGCTTCGATCACCTGGCGTTCAACTGCGTCCAGGGCGAGGCGTTGCAGCAGGCATTCGCCGATCTGTTGGGCCTGCAAGCGGGACGGCGTCCACCGTTTCCCTTTCCCGGACGCTGGCTGTATCAGGACCAGCAGGCGCTGGTTCACGTCATCGAACAGGCCGATTGCCCTGAGCCGCAGCTGAGCCACATCGCCTTCAGCACCCAGGAGGCGGCCGAAGCGGTATTGCGGCGGGTGCAAGCCAGTGGCCTGGAGCATCAAGTGGCGCAGGTGCCGGAAGACGGCATCTGGCAGATCTTCGTCCGCTTGCCCGGTGGCCTGGTGCTGGAGTTGGATGCTCCGGCGGCGGGGGAGTTGAGCATCAGTCACGACTACGCCCGGCAAGGTGGCGCACCGGCCTGAGGCCAGGCGTGAAAAAGCCCGTTGGAGCAGAGGCTCGAACGGGCTTTTGTCGTTGCCGGGGCTGTGTATGGCCGGGGCTTAGCGGTTCAGGGTGCGGGTCATGCGCAGCGCCAGCAGACTACCGCCGACAATCACCCCGGCCAGCAGGTACAGCGCGGCATCGGTGGAGCCGGTGCTGTCCTTGACCCAACCGACCAGATAGGGGCTGAGGAAGCCGGCCATCTGGCCCATGGAGTTGATCAGCGCCAAGCCACCGGCCGCCGCTCCGGCACTCAGCAGGGCGGTGGGCACCGGCCAGAACATCGGCAGGCCGGTGAGGGCGCCCATGGTGGCGAGGGTCAGGCCGAAGATGGCCAGGGCCGGGGTGGTGGCGAAGTTCACCGCGATCAGCAGACCTACGGCGCCCATCAGCATCGGCACCACAAGGTGCCAGCGGCGCTCCTTGCGCAGGTCCGCCGAGCGGCCCACCAGCAGCATGAACACCGCCGCCAGCAGGTAGGGAATCGCGCTCAGCCAGCCGATTACCAGATTGTCGGCAAAGCCCAGGTTCTTGATGATCGACGGCAGCCAGAAGTTGATCGCGTAGACCCCGCTCTGGATGCAGAAGTAGATCAGGCCGAAGGCCCAGATCGCCGGATTCTTGAACACGGCTGTCAGGGAGTCACTGGCGGTTTTCGGCTGGTTGGCGGCGTCCGTGGCCTGGTCGGCCTCCAGCACCGCGCGTTCAGCCGGCGTCAGCCACTTGGCGTGGGCGAAGCTGTCGCTGAGCAGGAAGAACGCCAGGGCGCCGAGTATCACCGTGGGAATGCCCTGCAGCAGGAACATCCACTGCCAGCCGGCGAGACCGCCTTGCCCGGCAGCGAAGTGATTGAGGATCCAGCCGGAAAACGGACTGCCCAACAGGCCCGAGACCGGGATCGCCGACATGAACAGGGCCATGATCCGGCCACGGCGGAAGGTCGGGAACCACTGCGAGAGGTACAGCACCACCCCGGGGAAGAAGCCGGCTTCGGCGGCCCCGGTGAACAGGCGCAAGGTATAGAACTGGGTCGGCGTGGTGACAAACAGCAGGCAGGTGGACAGGGTGCCCCAGGTGATCATCATCAGCGCGATCCAGCGCCGTGGGCCGAACCTGTTCAGCGCCAGGTTGCTCGGTACGCCGCACAACACGTAGCCGATAAAGAAGATCCCGGCGCCCAGGCCGTAGACCGTTTCACTGAATTTCAGGGCATCGAGCATCTGCAACTTGGCGAAGCCAACGTTGACCCGGTCGAGGTAGTTGAACAGATAGCAAACGAAGATGAAGGGAATCAGGCGCAGGGTGATGCGCTTGTAGACGGCGTTCTTGTCGTCAGCCTGGGCCAGTGGGGCAGCGGCGCTCTGTGACATGGTGTGTCTCTCTTTATTATGATTTTTTGCGGTGCAAGGGTAACGTTGACCGCCCTGAGAGTCTCGGTCACACCGAGAGCGCTGTCTTTGTGCCTGCGCACAGCGATTGGCTGCCGACCCTGTGCCTCTGAACAACGTCCAAGGATCTTCCCTCTATGTTCGAACTCGATCATGACCTGGCGCAGGACATCGTCGACCGCACGATGGCCATCCTGCCCTACAACGTCAATGTCATGGACAGCCAGGGCCTGATCCTTGGCAGCGGCGAGCCGGAGCGGATCAACACCCGCCACGAAGGCGCGCAACTGGTGCTGGCCAACGGCCGCGTGGTGGAGATTGACGAGCCCACCGCGCGCCAGCTCAAGGGAGTGCAGCCGGGGATCAACCTGCCGTTGCTGCACGACCAGCGGCTGATTGGCGTGCTGGGCATCACCGGTGATCCGGCGCTGCTGCGCACCTACGCCGAACTGGTGCGCATGACCGCCGAGATGCTGGTGAGCCAGCGCCACCAGCAGGCTGAGCAGCAATGGCGGCGCCAGCGCTGCGACGATTTGCTGGCCCTGCTATTGAGCGACAGCGGCGACTCCCCGCGCCTGGTGGACGAAGCCCAGCAGATGGGACTCAAACCGCAGTTGGCGCGAACCCCCTATCTGTTCGAACTGGCGCCGGAGCAGGCCGCGGGGCAGGGCGTCGAGACCCTCAGCAGCTGGCTGATGAGCCGTTACCCGGACAGTTGGTGCGTCAGTTCGTCAAAGACATCCCTGCTCTGGTGCCGCCCGGCGAACCTCAGCCTGGACAACCCGCGGCTGCTGGAAAAACTCGACGGCCAGGGCTGGAACATCCTGCGGGTCGCCGTGGGTGGGCAGGCCGATGGCCTGGCCGGATTGCGCCGCTGCTATCGTCGGGTCGGCGACCTGCTGGCCTACGGCCGCGATATCCTGCCGGACTCGCGCCTGCTAACCCTCAACCGCTACCGCTTGCCGGTGATGCTCTGGCGCCACCGCAACGACGACGCCCTGGACGAACTGCTGACACCGTTGCGCAAGGTCCTGGCCAAGGACAGCAACGGCCAGTTGCTGGCGACCCTGCGCAGTTGGTGCGACCACGATGGCCAGAGCCAGGCCTGCGCCGATGCCCTGGGCATCCACCGCAACAGCCTGCGCTATCGCATGGAGCGGATTGCCGAACTCAGCGGCGTCGACCCCTTGCGTCTGGATGGCATGCTGGCCCTGTACCTGGGGGTGCAATTACTGCCTCACAGCACCGATCAACAGCATTCCCTGTAGCGGCTGCCGAGCGTCAGCGAGGCGGCGCAAAGGTCCCCGGGACCCTGCCTGGCGACTCGTCGTCGAGGTGCTGACGGCCTTGAGATCGCGGCGTCTCCTGCGCCGTTGTAGCAATGAACAATAAAGCGCCCTCGGACTTGTGCAGCGGACCGGGGTCAGCGCCTGCGCCAGATGGCAGCATGGCAGCACAAGAACCGGAGATAGCCCATGAAGATCATCATCGCCCCCGACTCGTTCAAGGACAGCCTGAGTGCCGAAGGCGTGGCCCAGGCCATTGCCCTGGGGCTGGCCGAAGTCTGGCCCGACGCCGAGCTACGTCAATGCCCGATGGCTGACGGTGGCGAGGGCACGGTGGAGTCGATTCTTGCCGCTTGTGACGGGCAACTGCGCAGCCATCGGGTCCAGGGGCCGCTGGGAGCGACGGTCGAAGCCCGCTGGGGCTGGCTGCCCCAGAGCCACACGGCAATCATCGAAATGGCCGAGGCCAGCGGCCTGCAATTGCTGGCGCTGGACCAGCGCGATGCCTGCAACAGCAGCACCTTCGGTACGGGGGAGTTGATCCTGGCCGCGCTGGAGGCCGGAGCCCAACGCATCATCCTGGCCATCGGCGGCAGCGCCACCAACGATGGCGGCGCCGGCGCCCTGCAAGCCCTGGGTCTCAAATTGCTGGATCGCCAGGGTCAGGTATTGCCCCGTGGTGGTCTGGCCCTGGCTGATCTGGCCGGCATTGAGCCCGATGGCATGGACCCGCGTCTGGCCCAGGTGCGTTTTGAAATCGCCGCCGACGTCAACAACCCGCTTTGTGGCGATCACGGTGCTTCGGCGATCTTCGGTCCGCAGAAAGGTGCCACGCCGCAACAAGTGCAAGCGCTGGACCGGGCTCTGGGGCACTTCGCCGACCTGTGTGCCGGCGTCTTGACCCGGGATGTCCGTGATGAGCCCGGCAGCGGCGCCGCTGGCGGCCTGGGGTTTGCCGCCAAGGCGTTCCTCGGCGCGCAATTTCGCCCCGGCGTGGAAGTGGTGGCGGAGCTGGTGGGCCTGGAGCAGGCCGTGTGCGGTGCCGATCTGGTGATTACCGGCGAGGGCCGCTTCGACGCCCAGACCCTGCGCGGCAAGACCCCCTTTGGCGTAGCACGCATTGCCCGGGAGCAGGGCGTTCCGGTGATCGTCATTGCCGGCACCCTGGGCGAGGGTTACCAGCAGATGTATGCCCACGGCGTGGATGCAGCCTTCGCCCTGACCTCAGGCCCCATGAGCCTGCAACAGGCCTGCCGCGAAGCCCCGCGCCTGCTGCGCGAACGCGCCGCCGACATCGCCCGCGTCTGGCGCCTGGCCGTTCAATCCTCGCCGGCGCCTGCTGCCCCTGTGTAGGAGCGGGCTTGCCCGCGAAGAGGCCCTAAAGCCCTGCCGCGTCCGCAAGAACGCCTACGCCGGCCAGCCGATTCCTACAGCAATCGCCCGTCAGTAAACCCCGCCTTCGCTGGTGGGGGTGTCCAGGGTCTTGTACTGGCCGGCCAGACTCTGCAGGCCCTTCATCAGCACGGTGGTATCCACGCCCACCGCGACAAAATTCGCCCCCAGTTCGATACAACGCCGGGCCAGCCGCTGATCGGCACTGAGAATTCCCGCGGCCTTGCCCGCTCGACGAATCCGCACGATGGCGTCTTCAATCGCGGCCACCACATCGGGGTGCCCGGGGTTGCCCCGCTGGCCCATGGCCGCCGACAGATCCGCCGGGCCGATAAACACGCCGTCGACCCCGTCCACCGCAAGCATCTCATCCAGGTTGCGCAGGCCTTCGAGGTTCTCGATCTGCACCAGCAGGCACATCTGCTCGTCCGCCTGGTCCAGGTAGCCGGCGATGCTGTTCCAGCGCGACGCCCGGGCCAGGGCGCTGCCAACCCCGCGAATGCCCTGGGGTGGATAACGCATGGATCGAACCAGCTGACGGGCCTGGTCAGCGCTTTCCACCATGGGGATCAGCAGGGTCTGGGCGCCGATATCCAGCAATTGCTTGATCAGCGCTGTATCGCCAATGGGCGGGCGGATAATGCCCTGGGCTGCGTAGGGGGCGATGGCCTGCAACTGCGCCAGCAGGCTGCGCAGATCGTTGGGCGCGTGTTCGCCGTCCAGCAGCAGCCAGTCGAAACCGGCGTTGGCCGCCAGCTCGGCGCAGTAGCCGTCCGCCAGGCCGAGCCACAGGCCAATCTGCGGCTCGCGCTGTTGCAGGCGTTGCTTGAACAGGTTCAGCGGCATGTCCATGGCAGTCTCCTCAGACAAAACGGCAGGCAATGCTGCCCAACTGGTCGTAGTCCACATGGAATACATCTCCGGGACGGGCGGCCACCGGGCGAGTGAAGGAGCCGCCGAGAATGATCTGCCCGGCTTCCAGGCCGACGTCATAGGCCGCGAGCTTGTTGGCCAGCCAGGCCACGCCCTTGGCCGGGTGGTTGAGTACCGCGGCGGATACCCCGGACTCCTCGATCACGCCATTGCGGTAGAGCACCGCCGGCACCTTGCGCAAATCCACATCCCCTGGACGCACGGCGCGGCCGCCCATCACCACCCCGGCGTTGGCGGCGTTGTCGGAGATGGTATCGAAGACCTTGCGCGTGGCCTGGGTCTGCGGGTCCACCTGCTGGATGCGGGCGTCGATGATCTCCAGGGCCGGAATCACCCAGTCGGTGGCGTCCAGCACATCGAACAGGGTGCAGTGGGGGCCTTTCAAGGGTTTGCCGAGGATGAACGCCAGCTCCACTTCGACCCGGGGCACGATGAAGCGCTGGAACGGAATGTCGCTGCCTTCATCGAACAGCATGTCGTCCAGCAGGGCGCCGAAATCCGGCTCGGTGATGTTGGACGACACTTGCATCGCCCGGGACGTCAGGCCGATCTTGTGGCCCACCAGCTTGCGGCCGTCGCGGATCTTCTGCTCCACCCAACTGCGCTGGATGGCGTAGGCGTCTTCGATGCTGATGGCCGGGTATTGCAGGGACAACTGGCCGATCTGTTCGCGGCTGCGTTCGGCGGCGTTGAGGCGTGCGGCGGCCTCTTGGATATCCGAGGGGCTGAGCATGTTTATTTCTCCCGAGGGTTGACGATATGGGCAGGCACCCGCAGCACCAGCCAGGCGCCCAGGGCGATCAGCAGGGCCAGGGCATAGAGGGCGAGGCTGGCGCTTTGGGTGGCGTCACGCACCACACCAATCAGGTAGGGCGCGAGGAAAGCGGCAACACTGCCGAAGGAACTGATCAGGGCAATGCCCGCCGCCTGGGTGCTGCTGGCGAGAAAGGCCGGCGGCAACTGCCAGAACATCGGTAGCGCGGCGCTGGCGCCCATGCCCGCCACCAGCAGGCCGAACATCACCAGCCAGGGGTTTTCCGGGGCCAGCCCGGTGAGGATCAGGCCAAGGCTGGACATCAGCAGTGGTACCCCCAGGTGCCAGCGGCGTTCGCGCAGGCGGTCCGAGGAGCGGCCAACGCCGAGCATGAACAGGCAGCCGGCCAGATAGGGCAGGGCACTGAGCATGCCGACGTTGCTGTCCCGGGCGATGCCGGCGTGGTGGATCAGGGTCGGCATCCAGAAGGCGATGGTGTTCACCGCCAGCATCACCGCGAAGTAGATGCACACCAGCAGCCAGGCATGGCGGTCGGTGAGGATGTCGCTGAAGCGGTTGATGGACTTGCGCTGTTCTTCCTGTTGCAGCGCCTGCAACAGCTGGGTTTTCTGCGCCGGGGTCAGCCAGTTCACCTGCTCGATGCTTTCCGGCAGGGCCTTGAGCACCACCAGCCCGAGCAACACCACGGGCAAGCCTTCGATCAGGAACATCCATTGCCAGCCGCGCAGGCCGCCGAAGTCGTGGAAACTTTCCAGAATCCACCCCGACAAGGGCCCGCCAATCACTCCGGCCATGGGCACGGCGATGGCGAACAGCGCGGTGACCTGACCGCGGCGACTGGCGGGGTACCAGCGGTTGAGCAGCACCAGGATGCCGGGGAAGAAACCCGCCTCGGCGACCCCCAGCAGAAAGCGCAGGGCATAGAAGCCCCAGGCACTGTCCACCAGCATCAGGGCACTGGACAGCAAGCCCCAGACCAGCATCAGGAAAGCGATCCAGCGCCGTGGCCCGACCCGGTCCAGGGCCAGATTGCTGGGCACCCCGAACAGCGCGTAAGCCACGAAGAACAGCCCGGCGCCGAGGCCGTAGACGCTGTCGCTGAAGCCCAGATCCTGGGTCATCTGCAACTTGGCGAAGCCGATATTGATCCGATCCAGGTGGGCGAAGATGTAGCAGACGAACAACAACGGCATCAGGCGCCAGGTGATCTTGCGATAACAGTCGTTGACCTCGGCCACAGGAGCCTCGGCGATTGCGGGATGGGACATGGGGCGATCTCGTTATTGTTCTTGTGTGGGCCGGCTTGCCGGCGAAAGCGCACTCTGGGTTGGCGCAAGGCTTGCGGGCCTGTTCGCTGGCAAGCCAGCTCCTACGGGGCACATGGGCGTTGGTAGGAGCCGGCTTGCCGGCGAAAGCACCGGCACAATGCTCAGGCCTGTCCGCGCAGAAACTCATGCACGTTGTTGTGCTTGAAGTTCAGTTCGGCATCCAGCTCGCTCATCTCGAACGACAGGGCCAGCAAGCGCTGCGCCTGCAGCTCGGCGAAGTGCGCCTTGATGATTTCGAACAGCCCCTCGGCCACTTGTCGCCGGGTGGCCAGGTCACGACCGGCACCCACCTGCAGGCGCATATGGACAAAGGCGTAGTCGTGCTTGCCGTCGGCCATGCGCCAGGTGTCCAGGCGCACGCCGCGGCTGCGAATGCCCCCAAGGGGAAACACGCCAGTGGCGCCCAGGTAGTCATGAACCTTGGAGAACAGCCCCGGCAGATCGGCCGCCTGTTCGATGTTGTCGGTGTATTCAGCGATGAAATGGGGCATGAGGGCCTCCTTCGCAGGCAGCGGCAAGCGGCAAGCTACAAGCCGCAAGAGGGGACTCCTGTGACTTGGCGCTTGTGGTTTGTCGCTGCTGTCGATGTCGTCTTGCAGCGGGTAGCTCGGAGCTTGCAGCTGCTTCTAAATTTCAAAAATGGCGTTGATCTGACCGGTGCCGGAGCTGCCGAAGAGCGGGGTGATGATCTCGGCCGGGCGGTTGTATTCAGCGCCGCCCAAGAGCCCCAGGAGCATCGCCGTGTCATGCATGCCGCCCTCGCCATGGCAGCTGGCGGCGTAGTCCGGGAGCATGGCGCAGAACTCGCGAAAGCGACCCTGCTGCCAGAGTTCCACCACCCGCTGGTCCACCTGTTTGTCGAATTCCCGGGTCCAGTTGTGGATGTTGGCCTCGGCCTCGCGGTCGTTGGAGAAACGGTGGGACAGCGAACCGGACGCCAGCACCAGGACCTTACGGTCGCTCTTCTCGATGGCGCGGCGCACCGCGGCGCCGAAGGTGAAGCTGTCCTCAAGCCGGTGCCAGGCGCACCAGGCGGCGATGGACACCACCTTGAAGTGCTCGGCGGCGGGCACGTCCATGTGCATGTAGCGCATGGGCACCAGGGTGCCGTACTCCAGCTCCAGGCTGGGGATGTTGTGGGCCAGGGTGCGCACGTCGGCGGCGTTGGCCTCGGCGGCAATCAGTTGACCCAGCTCCGGGCAGCCCTGGTAGTCGTAGGTCATGTTCTTGATGAAGTGCGGCAACTCGTTGCTGGTGTAGGTGCCGTTGAAGGCTTCACCGCAGTTGATGTGGTACCCGCTGTTGACCAGCCAGTGCACATCGAACACCACCGCGGTGTCGGCCCCCAGCTCCCGGGCGCGGCGAGCAATTTCCTTGTGCCCGGCAATGGCCGCCTCACGGCAGCCGTGGTGCTTGCCCGGCAGTTCGGACAGGTACATCGATGGTACGTGGCAGACCTTGGCGGCCATGACGACTTCGCCCATGGTGCTTCTCCTGAAACATCTTATTGTTGGCGTGATCCGGGACGGTTCTGAACCTTACACGCCCCAGCGCGGGATGTGGTGGCTGCCCATGGAGAGGCAGACGTTCTTGATCTCGGCAAACACTTCAAAGCTGTACTCGCCGCCTTCGCGGCCGGTGCCCGAGCCCTTGATGCCGCCGAAGGGCTGGCGCAGGTCGCGGACGTTCTGGCTGTTGATGAACACCATCCCGGCCTCGATGCCCCGGGCCAGGCGATGGGCCTTGCCGATGTCCTGGGTCCAGATGTAGGAGGCCAGGCCGTATTCGGTGTCGTTGGCCAGTTGCAGGGCTTGGGCCTCGTCCTTGAACGGGATCAGGCACACCACCGGGCCGAAGATTTCTTCCTGGGCGATGCGCATCCGGTTGTCCACGTCAGCGAACACCGTGGGCTGGATGAACTGCCCGCGGGCCAGGTGCGCCGGCAGGTTGACCGGGCGTTCCAGACCGCCGGCCAGCAGCGTTGCGCCTTCTTCCAGACCGATGCGGATGTAGCCGGTGACCTTGTCGTAGTGGGCCTGGGTGATCATTGAACCGACCTGGGTCTTGGGGTCTTGCGGGTCGCCGACAATCAGGCGCTTGGCCCGAGCGGCGAATTCCTTGACGAACTGCGGGTAGACGCTTTCCTGGATGAAGATCCGGCTGCCAGCGGTGCAGCGCTCGCCGTTCAGGGAAAAGATGGTGAACAGTGCGGCGTCCAGGGCCCGTTCCAGGTCGGCGTCCTCGAAGATCAGCACCGGCGACTTGCCCCCCAGTTCCATGGAGTACTTCTTCAAGCCGGCGGTCTGCATGATCTTCTTGCCGGTGGCGGTGCCGCCGGTGAAGGAGATGGCCCGCACGTCCGGGTGGCGCACCAGGGCATCGCCGGCAGTGGCGCCGTAGCCCTGGACGATGTTCAGCACCCCGGCGGGAATCCCGGCTTCCACCGCCAGCCTGCCCAGCTCATTGGCGGTCAGTGGCGACAGTTCGCTCATCTTCAGCACCGCGGTGTTGCCCAGGGCCAGGCAGGGTGCGGTCTTCCAGGTGGCGGTCATGAACGGCACGTTCCACGGCGACACCAGGGCGCAGACGCCCACCGGCTGGTACAGGGTGTAGTTGAGCATCTGGTCGTCCACCGGATAGCTGTGGCCATCCATGCGGGTGCAGACCTCGGCGAAGAAGTCGAAGTTGTGCGAGGCCCGGGGAATCAGCACGTTGCGGGTCTGGTGGATCGGCAGGCCGGTGTCCAGGGTTTCCAGCTCCGCCAGATGCGGCACGTTCTCCTCGATCAGAGCGCCCAGGCGGCGCATCAGCCGGGCGCGCTCCTTGGCCGGGGTATTGGCCCATTTCGGGAAGGCGTCCTTGGCCGCGGCCACCGCCTGGGCGATTTCCTCGGCGCCGCCGCTGGCCACCTCGCCGATGGCTTCACCGGTGGCGGGGTTGTAGTTGGTGAACACTTCACGGCTTTCGACTTCGCGGCCGTTGATCCAGTGTTTGATCATTTATGCGTGCTCCTTGGCCACGGCAGTGGGCTCTGGTTGGGCGTGATGGGCGAAAAAATCGCGCTCGCTGACAATGCGGTTGACCAGCCGGCCGACACCTTCGATTTCCACCACCACCTCATCGCCGGGCACCACGTCGGACAGGCCTTCGGGGGTGCCGGTGGCGATCATGTCCCCCGGTTGCAGGGTCATGAAGCCGGACAGGTATTCAATCAGGTAAGGGATGTCGAAGATCATGTCGGCGGTGCTGCCTTGCTGACGCAGTTCGCCATTGACCCAGGTGCGCAGGGTCAGCTTGTTGGGCTCCGGTACTTCGGCGGCATCGATGATCCACGGGCCGACTGGCGTGGTGGCGTCGCGATTCTTCACCCGCAGGTTGGGCCGGTAGTAGTTCTCCAGGTAATCGCGGATCGCGTAGTCGTTGCACAGGGTGTAGCCGGCCAGGTAGTCCAGGGCGTCCTCGCGCTTGACGTTGCGTGCGGTCTTGCCGATCACTGCCACCAGCTCGCACTCGTAGTGCATGTAGGCGACGTTGTCCGGGCGCCAGGTCACCTGCTGGTGGCCGGTGTAGGTGCCCGGGGACTTGATGAACACCAGGGGCTCGGTGGGCGGCTTGAAGGCCAGTTCGGCGGCGTGGTCGGCGTAGTTCAGGCCCAGGGCGAACATGGTGCCGGTGGCCGGTGGCAGCCACTGCACCTGATCCTCGGCCAGGGTCCGGCCGTCTTCGAGCTCTAGGGTATTGGGGCCGGTGACCCGAGCTTGGTGGACCTGGCCCTGATAACGGATGCGCGCGTGTTTCATGTCAGTTCCTCATTCGGCAACGATGCTGTTGGCCAGGCGGCCCAGGCCGCTGATCTGTACTTCGACCCGGTCGCCGGGCCGCACATCGACCCGGCCCTCGGGGGTGCCGGTGATCAGCACGTCTCCGGCATGCAGGGTCATGAATTCGCTGATCTCGGCAATCAGCTGAGGGATGCTGCGCACCAGATTGGCGGTGCTGTTGTGCTGCACCCGCTCGCCGTTGACGAACAGCTCCAGGCTCAGGTCGTGGGGGTCGCTGATCTGGGCGGCCGGCACCAGTTGCGGGCCGATGGCGCAGAAGCCGTCCCGGCACTTGGCCTTCACCGCGGGGCGGTAGTAGCTGTCTTCCGGCAGGCTGAACTCGTTGACGATGGTGTAGCCGGCCACATGCTCCAGGGCGTCCTCCAGGCGCACGCGGCTGGCACGCTTGCCGATCACCACCCCCAGGGCCGGGCCCGGTTGCAGGCGTTCGACGTCCTTGGGGAACACCACCGGCGCCTCATGGGTATTGCGGGTGTTGGGGGTCTTGATGAACAGCACCGGTTTCACCGGAGGCTTCTGGTAGGGCGGCTGGGTGAAGCTTTGCAGATGGCTCTGCAGCAACCCTTGGTAGTTCAGCGCAACGCCGAACAGGGTGCCGCCGGCGTGATCGTTCAGTGCACGGCTCATCGAGCGTCTCCTGGTTCCTGGTGTCGGGGCCCGCAATGCGCTTGCCGCTCGCGGGGTGAATTCGTTAATGTATTAACGTTATATTTAATATGTTAACGATCGTCAAGCGACAGCCTGATCGATTGCTTCGTGCACTGGCGGGCAAGCCGTGAATCCCGCAGGATGCCAACGCTCTGCGTGCTGAAAAATAAAAACAGAAGGGTGCCATGAACCCACGCCAACCCATTCCCAATATCAACATCGGCCAGGTCTACGATCAGCGCTACGCCGATGCCCAGGTGCATTACGACAAGCTGAGCAATCTCGCCGGCTTCTTCGGGCGCAACATGCCCGTGCATCGCCACGACCGCTTCTTCCAGGTGCATTACGTGCAAAGCGGCGCGGTGCGGGTCTATCTGGACGACCAGCAATACCTGGAGTCGGGACCGATGTTCTTTCTCACGCCACCGACCATTCCCCATGCCTTCGTCACCGAGGCCGACAGCGAAGGCCACGTACTCACCGTGCGCCAACAGCTGGTGTGGGAATTGATCGGTGCCGATCCGACGCTGGCCCCCGCGCCCCAGGTGCCGCCGGTGTGTGTGGCGCTGGCGCGCCTGGGGCCGGAGTTTGCCGGTGAGGTGCGGCGCCTGGAGTCTCTGTTCCAGGAGTTGCAGCAGGAAATCGGCGGGCAGGGGGCTGGGCGCGAGCCGGCCCTGGAAGCCCTGACCCGGCTGCTGATGATCAGCCTGCTCAGGCTTTCGGCCAATTCCCTCAAGGCCCGCCCGGCCCGGCATGAAGACTTGCAGATCTTCCATCGCTTCAACGAACTGATCGAGGCCCGCTACCTGGAGCACTGGCCCCTGGCGCGCTACGCCAGCACGCTGGGGGTCACCGAAGCGCGCCTCAACGACGTCTGCCGTCGCATCGCCGATCTGCCCTCCAAACGCCTGGTGTACGAGCGCCTGATGCAAGAGTCCAAGCGCTTGCTGCTGTTCACCGCCAGCTCGGTGAATGAAATCTGCTACCAGCTGGGCTTCAAGGATCCGGCCTATTTCAGTCGGTTTTTCCAGCGCTACGCCAAGACCGCACCGGGGGAATACCGGGCGCGCCAGGGGCTGACGAACCCGCCAGTGGCCGAGGCGCCCGGCCCCTGAGACCGCGGGAAGGGCAAGGTTGACCGCGGGGGCCGCGTGGCGTTGCACAGACCGTCGCCAATGGCTGTATTCGAAGCCTTTCGACCATGGCAGAATCCGCGCCTTTGCCCGACAAGGAGCGTCGTCATGCTGCGTGCCGTTGTGTTGTCCCTGCTGGCGCTTGGCGCCACGCCGTGCCTGGCTCGAGAGCTGCCGGAACTGACGCCGCTGTGGCTGCAGCAAGAAGGCTGGATCAGCGCGTGCGACAACCGCCGCGACTGTCAACTGCTCTACGCGCCGAACATCGCCTTTGCCGAGCAGGTCAACCACCTGACCCTGTTGATCCGCAGCCAGGCCGGTCCCGAGGGCCAGGTGCAGCTGCAACTGGAACACCAGGGCGCGCCCTTCGATCCGGCCGCGCTGCGCCTGGATGGCCAGCCGCTGGAACCCGGCTTGCTGGCAGCCCTGGTGCAAGAAGTGGAGGCCTCCGACAGCACCCGTCAACAACAGTACTTCCGGGTTGACGATCAGGCCCTGGCCCGGCAATGGCTGGCGCGGCTGCGCACCGGGCAGGTGCTGGAACTGCCGGGAGAGGAGCCGGCCCAGGTGCAGCTCAAGGGGTTGCCGGATCTGCTGCAACGGGTGGATCAGGTACAGGAACGCCTGGGTACGGTCAGCGCTCTGGCGGCTCCCGGCGCGCAACCGGTCAGTGCGGTGCCCAGGGTCCAGGCGGCCAAGGCCCTGGGCGCCTATCCCGGGGTGACGCCCCTGAGTGCCCGGGAACGCAGCGGGCTGCGGGCAGCGGTGCAGAAAACCTTGCCGCCGCCCAAGTCTGAAGAGGACGACGACTACGTCATGCCGCCGAGGATCGAGCTTTATCCCCTGACCGCGCAGCAGGCGCTGGTGTTCGAGTTCTCCGACTGCGGCGCCTACATCTGCCTGTTCGATATCAGCAGCCGCTCGCGCACCGCGCCCTATGCGCTGCAACCCCTGCAGATGCAGGCATTGCCGAACGGTAGCGTCGACCATGCCGGGGGCATCAACTATTACCCCGAGACCGGCGAGCTCAGCAGTTTCCTCATGGGCCGCGGGATGGGTGACTGCGGTGAAATGGCCAGCTGGCACTTCGACGGCCAGGCCTTCCAGCTCACCGACTACCGGCGCATGCCCAATTGCAGTGGCCTGGGCTACGACAACTGGCCGGTACTCTGGAGTGCCGAGGCGCCGAAGCGCCCCTGAGCCCCGGTTCAAGTGCATGTTTCGCCTTGAGGCATGCTGCGCGGTTGCGCCGGTGCCGTGCCCAGCAGCAGGTCGGCGGCCTTTTCCCCGATCATGATCGCCGCCGCGTTGGTGTTGCCGGTGATCAGGCTCGGCATGATCGAGGCGTCCGCCACCCGCATACCCTGGAGGCCGTGGACCCGCAGTTGATCGTCCACCACCGCCAGCTCGTCATGGCCCATCTTGCAGCTGCCCACCGGGTGGAACACGGTGCCCAGGTGCTGGCGAATCCATTGCTCGATCTGCTCCTGGCTCTGTACCTGCGGGCCGGGCACCAGTTCGCCCTTGAGCCGCCGGGAGAAGGCCCGGGTCGCGGCCAGCTGGCGCACCAGGCGCAAGCCGGCCACCAGTTTGCGCAAGTCCTCGGGGTGGCTGAGGAAGTTGGCCTCGATCAGCGGTTTGTCGTGGGGATCGGCGGAGTTCAGGCGCACCCGACCTCGGCTTTGCGGGTGCATCACCGCCACATGCAGGCTGATGCCATGGCCCACGGGAATCAGGCGCTGGGGCTGGTTCTTCAGGGCCGGGGCGACGATCAGCCCCAGCTCCGGCACCGGGTCCTCGGGCGTAAGGCGCAAAAAGGCCCCGGACTCGACGGTGTTGGAGGTCAGCGGGCCCTGGCGCCGGGTCAGGTACTGCCAGGGCGAACGGGCCAGGGGCAACAGTCCCTTGGGCGAAAGGCCGTAGCTCAGCTCGGGGTCGCTGCGGTACATCAGCACGATGTCCTGGTGGTCCTGCAGGTTCAGGCCGACCCCCGGCAACGGGTGGCGCGGCAGGATGCCGTGGGGTTTCAGTTCCTCTGCCGGGCCGATACCGGAGAGCAGCAGCAACTGCGGCGAGTTGATCGCCCCGGCGCACAGGATCACTTCCCGGCGCGCCTGCAACTGACGGACCTGCCCGTTCTGACTGATCTCCACGCCGCTGGCGCGAGTGCCTTGCAGCAGCACTCTGTGGGTCAGGGTGGAACTGAGCAGGGTGAGGTTTTCCCGCTGCAGGATCGGATGCAGGAAGGCCCGTGCCGCGCTGCAGCGTTCGCCGTTGATCTGGGTGACATGGAAGGGCCCGAAGCCTTCCTGTTCCGGGCCGTTGAAGTCCGGGTTGTAGCTCCAGCCCAGCTCCGTGGCCGCTTCATAGAACACCTGATTGACTGGGCTCGGGCTGCGCTGCTCGGCGACGTTGAGCTCGCCGTGCTGGCCATGCCAGGGCGAGTCTCCCGGTTCGAAATGCTCCGAACGCTTGAAATAGGGCAGCAGCTCGTCATGGCTCCAGCCCTGGTTGCCGGCGGCAGCCCAGCGGTCGAAGTCCTGACGGTGACCACGGATGTAGATCATGCCGTTGATGGCGCTGGAGCCGCCCCAGACCCGGCCACGGGGGCAGGGGATGGGCTGGTCGCCGCTGGCGGCCTGGGCGCTGAATTGATGCATCCAGTTCCAGCGCGGGTTGGCGATGAGGCGGATGATCCCCGCCGGGGTGCGCACATAGGCGGCGGGCAGCACGGTGCGGTCACTGGGCCCGGCCTCGATCAGGCAGACCTTGAGCTTGGGGTCGGCGGACAGACGGTTGGCCAGCACGCAACCGGCGGAACCGGCGCCCACCACGATGTAGTCGAAGGTTTGCGTGGTGTGTTCACTCATGGGGGATACCTCTTGGGCAGTCACAGAAATCCATCTCACAGCCCCAGCAGCGAGCCGACGTCGAGGGTCACTTGCAGGCCGACGACAAAGCCGTTGCCGCTCAGCTCGCGGGCTTCGGGGTTGTAGAAATTGTCCGGGTTGATCAGGTACTGGACGCTGGGCTCCAGGGCCAGTTGCCGGGTCAGGGCGATGTGGGCGTTGGCTTCCAGGGCATAGACATTGCGCTCGCCCAGGCGCGGGTCGCCGCCGTTGGCGGTCCGTGCCTGCTGCTGGAAGCGCAGTTGGTGATCGTTGAGGCGCAGGTAGCTGGCCTTGAGGTTGAGCTTGTCCTGGGGCCGGTCGAAGGGGGCGAGGTAGGTCAGCCCGGCTTCGGCGAACTGGCTGAAGGGCTGTTTATCGTCGGCCGCCGCCGACAGCGAACCGAACAGCAGCAAGGCTTGGGGCGCAGTACCGGTGCCGGCGTCGGCGCGCCACAGCGACTGCTGGAACTTGAAGAAGGCGCCGCCGCTGCCGAATGCCATGGCCCCGGTCAGCGGGTCCACCTGCTTGGAGGTGTTGTAGTAGCCGTTGAGTTCGTAGTGGGAGCTGTAGGCATCGCGGTTCTGGCTGCCGATGCCCAGCAACAGACTGGTGCCGCTGGCGTCGTCGGTACTGAAATCCAGGCCCTTGCGCTCCTTCAGGTAGTCCACCGGGTTGGATTCGAAGGCGCCGCCGTGCACGTACCACTGGGGTGTCAGCTGGTACTTCAGGTAGCCGCCCCAACTGCCGTAGGGCGGCGGCAGGATGCCGGTGGAAGAATCGATGATCGGGTCGTTGCAGGTGATGGTGCTTTCGCAGTTGTAGATATAGAAGTAGCGCCGCGCGTTGGTTCGCCCCAGGCTCAGGTCGACCTGGCCGTCGAGCCAGGTCTGCTGGTAGGTCAGCAGGCTCAACTGGTTGCTGGTGAGGTCGTTGTGGATCGGCGCGCCGCCGAAGTAGCTGCCGGCGGCGCCCTGCCAGTTGCGTGAGGTGGGCACGCCGGTCTGGTGGTCGAGGATGAACAGTGTCTGCTCGAAGTGCAGCGCTGCGCCGTCGAGCCCGGCGAAGGTCCCCAGGTTGATGTCGGCGCCGACGAACAGATCGCCGCTGTTGCCGAAGCTGTGGGGGCGGGGGCCGGTGTCGAGGTTCTTCATGGCCAGGCTGAGAAACTGCACGTGGGGCGTAATGCCCCGGTCGGCCAGGTAGTCGCCCAGACCGGACAGCGGCCCGCTACGAGGCGCAACTGGGGCATCGGCGAAGCAATCAAGGGGCAGCAGCAGGGCTGCCAGCAGCGGGCACAGCGCATAGGAAGCATTCATGTCGGGTACTCGTTTCTTGTTGTTTTTGTCTTGAGTGTTGAAACCGATGGCTCAGGCCTCGGCCAGGGCCGGTGTCGGGTTGACCAGCACCTTGATCTGACTCTTGTCGTGCAATAACACCTCGAAACCCTGTTCCACCGCCTGCTCCAGGGCCAGGCAGCGGGTCACCACTCGGGACAGGTCCAGGCGTCCGCTGGCCAGCAGCTCGATCAGTTCGGGATACACATGGCGGTAGCCGACACTGCTGAGCAGGCGCAGTTCGTTGTTCACCAGATGAAAGGCGTCGAATTGCACCTGACCCATCAAGCCCACCAGCACCGCTTCACCGCCCTTGCGCAGGCAGTGCAGGGCATGGCTCAGGGTCTGCTGGGTGCCGGCGGCCTCAAAGGCCGTGTCGAGGCCGCCATCGCTCAGTTGCCGCAGGTGTTCCTGTAGTTGCGGATCGCGGCCGTCCAGGGCGGCCGAGGCGCCGAGTTCCAGGGCCAGGCGTCGGCGCTGCGGGTCCAGGTCCACGGCGTAGATGCGCTCCACGCCCCGCAGCCGTGCCAGCAGGATCAGCAGCAGGCCGATGGGGCCCAGACCGAACACCACGCAACTGTCGCCGGCCATCAGGCTGCTCTGGTTCAGGGCGTGGTAGGCCACCGCCGCCGGCTCCAGCACGGCGGCCTGCTTGAAGCTGACGCGCTCCGGCAGCAGGTGCAGCATGTAGGCGGGCACCAGCGCCTGCTCGGCAAAACCGCCGTCGCCCATCAGGCCGATAAAACCCATGGAGTCACAGAGGTTGTACTGGCCCATGCGGCAGTACTGGCATTCACCGCAGCGATACTCCGGCTCCACCGCCATCCGCTGCCCCAGCAGACGTGGGTCGACGCCGGGGCCCAGGGCCACCACTTGGCCGCAGAACTCATGGCCCAGCGTCAGTGGCGCCCGGCAGCCGGACAGCGGATGGGCCGCGTGCTGGGGAATCGAGTGCGGCCCATCGGCGTACTCATGCAGGTCGCTGCCGCAGATACCGCAATAGGCCACCTGCAACAGGACTTCCCCGGGGCCGGGCTGGCGCAGTTGTACCTGGCTCAGGCGCAGGTCCCGGGCGGCGTGCCAACGCAGTGCGTTCATGGCTGGTTTCCTTGCAGGACAGAGGAGGCGTCGGCGTGCCGGCGCTGTTGACGGGCCAGCACCGCCGGGGCGGTTTCCTTGAGGAACAACGCCAGTACCGCTGCCAGCAAGGCGCCGCCACATGACATCCACATGACGATGGACAGGCCGAAGCGGTCGGCGGCGAACCCGGCGATGGTCGGGGCGACGAAGCCGCCCACCAGTTCACCAATGCCCATGATCATGCCCAGGGCCGTGGCCATGACTTCACGGGGCACGGTCTCCGCCGGAATGGTGGCCATGAACAGGGTGAAACAGCCCAGGCCGGTGTAGGTCAGCAGCATCAGTACGCCGAGCATCCAGGGCGAAGACGCGTAGAGCAGGGCCATGGGGCAGCAGGCGGCGATCAGCGAGAACAGCACCAGGGTCGGTCGCCGGCCGATGCGATCGGAGATCGCCGGCACGCCGAAGCCCCAGAGCACCCAGGCGCCGCCCAGGCAACTCATCACCGTGCCCATGCTGGCCGGGCTGTAGTCGCGGACCTTGACCAGAAAGGTCGGGGTGAAGGAAATCAGAATGATGAACCAGGTCAGGAACACGCAGCTGATCAGGGTGCAGAGCACGATGTTGCGACTTTTCAACAGGGCCAGCCGATGTCCGCCGCCGTTGCTCGGTGCGGCGTTGGTCCGGGGCTCGCCCCGTGGCGGGTCCGGGTGCACGTAGCGCCAGATCAACAGGGCGATCAGCAGGCCGGGAACCAGCGAGATGATGAAGGCGTGGCGCCAGCCATAGGCTTCGGCCAGGGCGATCAGCACCGGCGGTCCGATCACGGCCCCCAGCAGCCCGGCCGCCGAGCCTTGCAGCAGGCCCATGTTCAGGCCCCGGCGTTGGGGCGATGAAGCCTCAACCATCAAGGATTGCGACAAGGGCAGGATCGGCCCTTCGGCCAGCCCCATGATGGCGCGAAACAGCAGCAGGCTGAGGAAGCCGGTGACCAGCCCGGAAAGGGCCGAGCACAGGGAAAACAGGATCACCGCGACGATCAGCAGCGGCTTGCGCACGCCTCGGCGGTCCGACCAGGCGCCCACCAGGGCACCGGACACCGCCCAGGCCAGGGCCAGCACCGACGACAGCATGCCCAGGTGGCTGTTGCTCAATTGCAGTTCGTCGGCCATGAAGGGGAACAGGAATGACAGCGCAAGACGATCGAAAAAGACGAAGCCGAAGGTCAGGAACAGCACCCCCAGCAAGGTGTTCTCGTAACCGGCCTTGTTGTTTTTATAAGCCATGGTGGTTCTCCGAGGAGGCGTGAGAAACGCCGATCAGCGAAACAGAGTGTCGATATGGGCCGCGCCCAGGCCGATCTTTTCGTAGTGTTCGCGGCACAGGGCGATGTAGGAGTGCACGTCGAAGTAGCCGTCGGGCTCGCCCTGTTCGTCGAGCCAGATCAGCGGGCCCTTGACGATGAAGAACACCCGCATCGGCTGCTCGTGCTCGTAGGCCACCAGGGTGTGGCCTTCGCCCGGGGTTTCGTAGACGAAGTCGCCGGCGCTGGCGGTCCACTCATGCTCCAGGTAGCCCCACTTGCCGGACAGGGTGTAGGCGAAGACTTCGTGGGGGTGGTAGTGGCGGTTGACCAACCCGGCACTGCGGGCCATGAGGATGTCGCACCAGCGGTTCTCGCTGGGGGAAATCCACAGCGGTCGCGAAGACACGGTTTCGGTGAAGGGCACGTACAGGCTCAGGTCGTCACTGGCGGCATCCGGCAGGTAGACCTCGGGTTTGGCATCGGGCTTGAAACAGTTGGCGATGGGTTGCAGGTCTTTCCAGAACTCACGGGTGGCGGCTTCAGGCATGGTCGACCTCGATTGTTGTTATAGGGGGGCGTCATGGGGGTGACTGAGGTGACTTTAGGCCCATGGCTGGGCGCCGGTTTGATCGAATCGGACCGGTTTGTTGTCTGTTTCGGACAGGGATTTTTCCTACCGAAAATAGCGATGTAATGAGGTCGTTCCGGCGAACGGCTCCCACTGCGTTTCAAGTTGACAGGCTATATAGTTCAGATGTTAATGAATGGCCGCAGCCCGCAGATCATGCGGCCCAGGTGCCCGGACACTGCCTTGCCGTCCGGGGAACATCCCGCCGCCCATGAGAAGAACAACAATGTCTCCATGCGCCTTGCTCGAAACCCGGCACGCCAGCACCCAGGCGGTCGACCCGGATCACCGCCTGAGGTTCTGGGAGGACTACAACGCCAGCACCCTGGTGGGGCTCAAGTGCAACTCCTACGCCGAAGACGGTTTCATGGCCAGCCAGGACAACCTGCAGTTGGGTGCCATGCGCCTGGCGCGCATCGTTGGCAATGAACATGTGGTGGAACGCGACACTTCGATGATCCGTGGCGTGCCCAAGGACTCGATCTTCGTGTCCCTGGTCACCGGCAGCGGTTCGTTCTTCTATCAGGACGGCGCCTGCCAGGTACTGGAGCCGGGGGAACTGGTGGTCTACCGCACCGACAAGCCTTACCTGTTCGGCTTCTCCGGGGCGATGCGCCAGTTCATTTTCGATATTCCCCAGGAGCAGTTTGCCGCGCGCTGTCTGAAGCGTTTCGACCGGACGCTGAAGATCAGCGTGCACAGCGGAGTCCAGCGCCTGTTGTTGCGCACCCTTGGGGAGCACACCCGGGCGTTTTTCCAGCAGCCGCTGTGTGGCGAGGCCGAGGCCTATCAGGAGCAGGCCTTCGAACTCCTGGCCAGCATCATCGCCGGACAGGTGGGAGAGCGGCCCATCAATGCCCTGAGTGCCTCCTACCTGCTGGCGGCCAAACAGTGCATCCATGAACAGTTGGGGGACCCGACCCTGAGCTGCGAACGGGTCGCGGCCCAGACTGGTATTTCTACCCGGCACCTGGCCCGGCTGTTCGCCATGGAAGACACCGTGCCCAGCCGCTTCATCCTGGAAAAACGCCTGCAGCAGGCCCGCCAGCTGCTCTGCAGCAGCCAGGGGGCGGGCCTGGACATCAGTGAAATCGCCTACCGTCATGGCTTTGCCAGCCAGGCGCATTTTGCCCGGGCATTCAAGGCTCGTTATCAGCACACACCCAGTGAAGCGCGGGCTCAGGGCGCCTTATCGGAGTGGCCAGTAACAGCCCCGGGTGCCCATCAGTCCTGAGAGTCGGAGGGTGAGTCCGGCAAGTCGCTTTCGGGACCACCTCGTGTTGCATGCCTGGAGCAGCGACAGAGCTCCCCCAGGCCGCACCTCTGCAACAGGTCATCCAGGGCGGCCCTGGGCATCGTGGGTGGGCTTGGTTGCGGCGGGATCTCGGGGCTGTTCCGCAGTTGGGCCGCGCGGTGCAGCAGTCGGCTCCGGGCGCAGTGCCAGAAGCCGATTTCGTCGAGGTAATCCGTGGTTTTGCGGTGCATGGACATCTCCTTTGTCTCAGCGGGAACGCAAGTGACTCGTTGCCGGACAGCACTGGCATCGAGGGAGGGGCGGACAAGCAGACGGGCAGCCCCGCGCGCGCGGCACACCCGGCCTTCAAGGCCTGGGGCGCAGCGGCACGCAGGGTTATTGGGTGTTGAGGTGCTTGTCCTGAGGGTCATGTAGCTGAGGAGAGGATAGGAAACCTTTCAGCTTTGCCGAGACCAATGTGCTGGACAGAGAGAATGCCTTCGCCGGCCAGTCGGCCCCTACAGCACGATCGTAGGAGCCGGCTTGCCGGCGAAGAGGCCGAAACGGCCCGTGAGGCTGACTGTCCGGCGACGGGCGCTGCCGGACAGTTGGCGACCGGTGATCATCGGCCACCACTGCAAAGGGAATTTAGCGACCGGCGGCCTCTATGGCCTCGGCCTGGCGGTCCAGCAACTGGCGCTGGAAGGTCATGAAGGCTTCCTTGGGTTGCTGCAGATGCACGAAGGCCAGCATCGGGTCTTTGACCGCGGTGCGCACGCCCGACAGCGCCTCCAGGGTGGCCAGCCCACAGAAGGGCACATAGGCCTCGGAGTAGCCGCCTTCATGCACCAGCACCAGGCGCCCCCCGCACAGGCGTTCGGCGGCGTCCCGCAGGCACTGGGTCATCTCGCGGAAGGAGTCGCTGTGCAGCAGCATCCGCGCCAATGGGTCCACGGCGTTGGCGTCATAGCCGCAGGCGACGATGATCAGCTCGGGTTCGAAGCGTTCCAGGGCCGGTATCACGATGCGCTGCATGGCGTACAGGTAGGCGTCATGACCACCACCGGGCAACAGCGGGACGTTGATGTTGCAGCCCAGCCCGGCGCCGCGGCCACGGTCCTGTTCACCGCCGTAACCCGCTGGAAAGCAGCCGTCCTGGTGCAGGGACAGGGTCAGTACGTCGGCCCGTTCCTCGTAGATCGACTGGGTGCCGTTGCCGTGGTGCACGTCCCAGTCGATGACCGCGACCTTGCCCAGTCCATGACGGGCCTTGGCGGCCTCGATGGCAATGGCGATGTTGGCCAGGAAGCAGAAACCCATGGCCTGGTCGCGGGTGCAGTGGTGTCCCGGTGGACGGGACAGGGAATAGGCGTTATCGGCTTCGCCGCTGAGCACGGCGTCCACGGCGGCCATGGCCAGCCCGGCGGACAGCTTGGCGATTTCATAACTGCCGGGGCCCACCGGCGCCTCGTCACCGAGGTGACCACCACCGGCATCGCTCAAGGCCTTGAAACGTTGCAGGTAGGCGGCACTGTGGACCCGCAGCAGGTCGTCTTCGGTGGCTGCTGGGGCACTGCGCAGGTGCAACTGTCGGGTCAGGCCGGAGACATCCATCAGGCTTTTCAGCCGGCGCTTGGTTTCCGGTGATTCGGCGTGCCCGGCGGCAGACGGCGGCTGGACCCAGCCGCCTACCGGGAGCGTCAGGACGTGGGGGCCGCCGCTGTGCCACAGGCAGAGTTCATCGAAGAAAAAAGCGGTTCTACAGGTCATGGTGATATCCATTTTTCAAGGAAAGTGTTGTTCAAGGACGCGCTGGCGCTGCCCGGTGGCAGTCATCGCCCTTGGGGATGGGAAGGGGCCTGGAGGGCGGGCCGGCAGCTGAGTACCAGGGCCAGGGACAGCAGGGTGATGACGGCGCCCCCCAGCAACAGGCCCTGGAAGCCGCCGCTGCTTTCGATCAGGCGTCCGGCGAGGGTCGGGCCTATGGCCAGGCCGGCGCTGATCACCAGATTGGAGGCGTTCATCAACCGGCCGCTGCGATCCATCTCTGCCATGCGTGCGAGGATCAGCGGCAGGATGAAGGTCCAGGTGAACTTGAACACCAGCGCCGCCAGCGCGAAGCGCGCCAGCTGCGGCTGCCCCAGAAGCAGCAGCACCGAGCCGGCCATCAGGCCGTAGCCCAGCAGGAGCAGAGCTCTGCGGGGCAAGCGGTCGCCGAACAGGGTGGCGCACAAGGCGCCGACTATGCCCATCAAGGTGGCAATGGCCAGGATGTCGCCGTTGGTCTGCGCCGAGAGGCCGGACTGGCTGCCGATGGAGCCGATGAAGGTCCAGACGCCGCTGAGGCTGATGTAGAAGGTGAGGATGCCGAGAATACCCAGGCTCGCCTTGAGCCAGGAGATCGCCGGGGCTTGCGGGGCGTCGACGGCCGGGCGCGCAGCGCCTGCTGGAAAGCAACGGGCCAGGGGCAGGCACAGGGTCATCAGCAGCGCCAGGATCAGGTAGCAGGCCCCCAGGCCGAAGCGTTCGAAGAGCATCGGCAGCAGGCTCAGGCCGACCGCGCCCAGCACCAGCTGGCCCATCACCCAGAAGCCGTAGGCACGGCTGGGGCTGGGGCTGGCGGCAGCGCTGGCCAGGCAGATGATCATCAGCGAGCCGCCGGCCAGGGCACTACCAATGCGCGCCATCAGCAGCAGCGAATAGTCATGGGCCAGCATCGACAGCAGGTTGGCGCAGATGAACAGCACGGCGCTGCACAGGGCGGCGCGGCGCCAGTCGATGTGTTTCAGCCACCAGATGGCCGGCAGCGTGGCCAGGCTCATGGCGCCCAGTTCGGCGGAGAACAGGTCGCCGATCTGTGCGGGGCTCAAGTGCCACTGGCTGGCCAGTTGGGCGGCGATGGCCGGGGCCATCAGCAGCACGGCGGGAGTGATGGCGGCGAACAGCACTATGGCTGCCAGCAGCCCCAGGGGTTGGCGGGTGGCCGGCGCGGTGGGGCTCAAAACAGGGTTCTGGGTGTTCATGGACAGGCTCCAAAGGCAAGGGATTCAGAACACGTGGACCAGGCGCAGCAGGGCGTCGGTGCCGGCAAAGCCGTTATCGGTGGCGACGTTCTGCGACAGGCTGAACATCAGCTGGTTGCGCTTGTCCAGCCAGTGCCCGAGCTCGAAGCCGACCTGGGTGTAGCGCTTGTGGGTGTCGTCGATGCGCCGGTCGTTGATCCGCAGTTCACCGCCATCGGCGTGGATCAGGCGCAGGGCGCCGTAGGTGCTGGGGGTGAAGTCGTAGGAAGCGAAGGCTTGCAGGCGATAGAGCGGGTCCTGCTTCAGGTCACTGCCGAAATAGTCGTCGTTGGTGCCGTACAACTGGGCTTCGAGGTTGGCCTCCAGCACCCATTTCTCCCCCAGGCCCTGGGTGTAGTTGTAGACAAAGGTCGCGCCCCAGCGATTGGCTCCCGGGGAGACGTCCGGGTTGCGGCTGTGGTACTCGCCCACCGGCAGCGTGATCAGGGTCAACAGGCCGCTGTAGGTGCGGGTTTGCGGCTGGTTGATGAAAAACAGCGTGCCCCCCACCTGGGGATCGCCGAAGCCGCTTTCCCCGGTATGGCGTTCGGCGCCGGGCAAGCGAGCGTTGATGTCGGCGAAGGGCACGATGAACTGGGGGGTGCAAAGGGTGCCGCACAGGTCGCTGAAGAACACCTGGCGGTAGGCCATGGCATTGACTCGCAGCTCGGCCTTGCCGGTGCTGTCGGCCGGGCCGTGAAAGTCGCCGGCGCGGGTGGCCGGCAGGTACAGCACCCCCAGGCTGGTACCCACGGGGGCGGCGAAGAAGTCCCGGGCGTTGAGGTCCGCGGCGTTGAGCGACAGGCTGGCCAGGGCGCCAGCCACGGCCAGGGTGGTACGGGTAATGAGCCTTGTCATGGGCGGTGCGTCTCTTGTTGGCGTTGTTGTTCGGCGAGGGGCTCGCCGGCACACGGCAGTGGGGCAAAAAAAGGGCAAAGGCAGCCCGTGGCCGTCAAATGCGACGGCGCAAATCAGCGCTGGTCAGGGGCCGGGGTCAGTCGGGCGGGGCGTGAAGCAACTGGGCGATGCGCGCCTTGTCCTTGACCCCGAGCTTGCTGTAGATGGCGCGAATGTGATGGCGCACGGTGTTGGGCGACATACCCAGGTCCCGGGCCACTTCCTTGTAGGTCTTGCCGTCGCCGAAGCACTGGGCGACGGCATTTTCCCGGGGGCTGAGTTTGGGCAGGAGGCTGCGGCTGCGGGCGGCCAGCAGGTACAGGTCGCCCACGGCCGAGCAGTCGATCTGCAGGCGTTTGCCTTCGAAGCCGTTGCTGTCCAGCGCCATGGGCAGTTGCGGACCGTTCCACTGCGGCCATTCATGGAGCAGCAGATCGACAAAACCGCGCTCGGCGCATTGCAGCACACCGCGCCGGTCGCACACGGCCAGGGCCAGGTTGCGCGGGCGGGTGAGCTTCTCGCGCATGGCCACCAGGGTGCGGATCTGATTGGCCGATACCGCTGCCACCAGGTGCAGCATCAGGTTGTTCAGCACATGGCAGTCGTCCAGGGTGAAAGCCGGGGCGCCAGGGGCACGGTACAGGGCCAGGTGGTTGCTCAGTTGGGTATGGGGATCGATGTGCACCACGCACAGCAGTTCGCCGATGTTATAGAGCCGGCTCAGCCAGTTGAGGCCAGGGCCGCTGTGCGGATCGGCCATGTTGACGATCACCGCCCGTCCCGGCACCTCGTGGACCCGGCTGACGGTGACATCGGTGTGGCGGATCGATTGCCAGTCCGGCAGGTAGCTTGGTGGCAGGCGGTACAGGTAGCAGCTGTGTTCATCCGGCAAGCCGTCGATCAGTGCGGCGCGGCCCCACCAGGCACTGTCGAAGGGCAAGAGTTTGCTGATGCGCGCCAGGGCATGCTGGTGAAGGTTTTCGATGTCCTTGTTCTGCGCCAGTTGCTGCAGTTCCAGGGTCAGCTCGCTGAAGGCCTGCAACAGGCTGGCCGGAGCATGATCGGGTCGGTTCATGGGGCTGTACCTCTGTGCGACGTTGTTATTGTTTTCGTCACGGAAGTGGTTGAGGACCGTTACGCCGGGGGGACGTGGGCAGGGCCTGGTGCGAGTATCGATGGCTTGGCCGGCCACCGCCATCCTACAGATGCAGGAGGTGGCCCATGGCCCGGCGGCGCGGGTCGCTTATGCTTCAGCTGGTAAACCATGATCACTATGGGGAGTGAGTTCGATGCCAATGCAGCCTTTCTCTGTTTCGCACTGCGTCACAGGGTTTGATGCCGTCAGGCTGCGGCCCTGGGGCGGTCGCTTGTATGGCTTCAGCGAGACGCTGCCGGGCACCGTGCGGCGACTTGAGGTCGCGCAGCCACAGGTCAAGCTGGTCATCGGGCTGGCGTGCCCCTACGGGCTTGCCGCCAATGGGCGCGAGGAGCGGTGTCAGGCGTTCGTGGTGAGCCGCCCGGCAGCTCCGATGCTCGTCGAGCAGCGCGGTGTGCATTCATGCATCGAGGTGGAGCTACCACCCTGGGCCGCGTATCGCCTGTTTCAGGGCGATGGCCAAGTGCTTGCCAGCCCTTGGCTGGATCTGCGGGAACTGTGGGGCACGTCGGTTGGCTTGTTGGTCGAGGCACTGGAAGAAAGCCCTTGCTGGACGAGTCGATTGCAGCGGGTCGAAACCTTTCTTGCCGAGCGTTTGCACAACTCGCGCCGTGAGGTGCCCGAGATGCTGCGCCGGGCCTGGGAGGAACTGCAGCGAAGCGCTGGCGGTACCTCGATCGCTGATCTGAGTCGGCAGGCCGGCTGCAGCGGACGGCATTTCGCCAGTCGCTTCAAGGCCCATCTGGGACAAGGGCCCAAGGCCTGCGCCCGGCATATTCGTTTTGCTCGCGCCCAGCAGTTGCTGGAATCGCTACCGGCGCTGGAGCTGGTGCAGGTTGCGGTGCTGTGCGGCTACAGCGACCAGAGCCACTTCACCCGGGAGTTCCAGGCATTCGCCGGCTGCTCCCCGGGAGCCTATGCCCGAGGCGGCTGGGCCGATATTCCTGGCAAACCGGCATCGTTGCTCGAAGGCCGGGAGAATTGAGTGGCCCGGTCAGTTTTATTCAAGACCCGCCGAGCCTTTGCAGCGGACAGTGACGGCTCTGTCTCTGTGAACGTGGAGGATGTATGCCAGGAAGTCTTTCTCATGTGGAAATCGGGGTTGCCGACGCTTCGCAGTCGCTGGTTTTTTTCCAGCGCCTGTTCGACTGGTCGCCGCAGCGGTTAGGTGCAACGGAGGATGCCTGGTTGCAGGCGCCCTCGATCCGGGTCGGCGTCCATGGCGACGATCCGCAGTCGCGCATGGTCGTGTATTTCCGGGTCAGCGACATGGCCGACAGCGTGTCCCGGGTCCGGGCTCTGGGGGGGCAGGCCGGTGACATCAGTCCCCACGAACCCGGTTTCGGCCGGTTCTGCCAGTGCCACGATCCCCAGGGCGTGTGCTTCGGCCTGCATCAGCCGGACCTCCTTGAATCCTAGCCAGGGCTGGGAGCTGTTCAGGCAGCCTGGCCAGGGCGCTGCAGGCGATGGAAGCAACGGCTGAAATACACCAGCGAGTCGCCTTGCTCGCGCACGCTGATTTCATCCAGTTCCACCAGCATCACCGAGTGGGTGCCGATTTCCTGGACCTCGGTGATGCGTCCCTGGAGGCTGGCCAGGGCGCCGTCCAGCACCGGCAGGGCCTGCAGGCCGTCGCGCCAGGGGTGCAGGCCGAAGCGCTGGTCCATGGCCACCCCGGTCATGCCGGCGAAGTGCCGGGCCACTTCCTCGTGTTCGCCGCTGAGGACGTTGATGCACAAATGGCCGTTGCCCTTGAACACCGGGTTCAGGGCGCTGTTGCGGTTGACGCAGACCATCAGGGTCGGCGGGCTGTCGGTGACCGAGCAGACCGCGGTGGCGGTGATGCCGCAACGGCCGGCGGGTCCGTTGCTGGTGATGACGTTGACCGCAGCGGTCATGTGGGCCATGGCGTTGCGGAAGGCGAGTTGCTTGGGATCGAGTACAGACATAACGAATTCCTCATGGACGCAGGGCATTGCGCTGCAGGAGCCAGCTTGCCGGCGAAGAGAGTCTTGAGCCTTGCGCCGCTCTGGCGGTCGCCTTCGCTGGCAAGCCCGCTCCTACGACGACAGGTGGACATTGGCCTTTCCTGTAGGAGCCGGCTTGCCGGCGAAGAGGGCCTTGAGCCTTGTGCCGCTCTGGCGGTCGCCTTCGCTGGCAAGCCAGCTCCTAGCAGACGCCAGCGGTTACTGGCGGATGCGGTCCAGCATGTTGATGTCGTCGGGGTTGGTCAGGTGCGCAACGGTCCAGCCGTCGAGGTCGTAGTCACCCAGGCACTTGTCCACCAAGTCGGTCATGGCCTTCATCGAGCCGCTGGCCTGGGCGTGGCGCAGGCACTGCATGCGGATCTCGTCCTGGCTGCCGGCGTAGTTGATCTCGTACAGCTCGTGGCGGCCGCCGAATTCGGTGCCGATGGCGTCCCAGAGCAATTTGAGAATCTTGATCCGCTCCTCGTGGCCCATGCCGCCGGAGCCGCGGCAGTAGGTGCCGAGGTACTGGTTGAGCACCGGGTCCTTGAGATCGCGGGAGCCGGACGGCAGGTAGATCAGGCCGCTGGCCACCACTTGCTCGATGATTTTCTTGATGTCGGTGTAGGCCTGGGGCGCCAGGACCCGGTAGGCCTGCAGCGCCTGGGTGCTGGGCAGGTAGACGCCGTTCATCCATTCGCTGGCGTTGCCATGCATGGCGTCGGTGAGGGACCAGAACAGGTTGCGCCAGGCCACCACTTCGCCGACCTGGGCCTGGACCCCGCGAAACTCCAGGGAGCCGGTGCATTGCAGGGCCTTGACCAGCAACCCGGTGATGAAATCGAGCTTCACCGCCAGCCGGGTGCAGCCCTGCATCGGGAACAGCCGGCCAAAACCACCTTGCGGGAACCACTGGCGGCAGCGCTCGAAGTCACGGTAGATCAGCACGTTCTCCCAGGGGATGAACACCTTGTCCATGATCAGGATCGCGTCGTTCTCGTCGAAGCGGCTGGACAGCGGGTAGTCGAAGGGCGAGCCGGTCATGCCGGCCTGCAATTCGTAGGAGGGGCGGCAGATCAGCTTCATGCCCCGGGTGTTCATCGGCGCGATGAACATCAGGGCGAAGTCGGTGTTGTCTCCCAACAGCTGGGCCGAGCCCTGGCCGACGAAGTTGTAGTGGGTCAGGGCCGAGTTGGTGGCCACCACCTTGGCGCCGCTGACAATGATCCCGCCCTCGACTTCCTCGTCCACCGAGATGAACACGTCCTTGACCTGATCCACTGGTTTGTCGCGATCGATGGGCGGATTGACGATGGCGTGATTGAGGTAGAGGCAGGCTTCCTGGATGCGCTTGTACCAGGTGCGGGCGTTGTCTGCGAAGCGCCCGTAGAACTCCGGATTGGCCCCCAGGGCACTGCCGAAGGCGGCCTTGTAGTCGGGGCTGCGGCCCATCCAGCCATAGGTCAGGCGCGACCAGTCGGCGATGGCATCGCGCTGCTGGCGCAGTTCATCGGGGCTTTTCGCCGAGCGGAAGAACTTGTGGGTGTAGCCGCCGTTGCCGGTGTCGGTGTCCCAGCACAGTTGCTCCTTGGTGGCCGGGTCGTGCAGGGCGTCGTACAGACGGGCCATGGAGGCCGCCGAGTTGCGGAAAGCCGGGTGGGTGGTGACGTCCTTGACCCGGTCGCCATAAATGTAGATTTCACGGTCGTCGCGCAGGCTGGCCAGGTATTCGGCACCGGTCAGCGGACGGTTGGTTGCGGCACGAAAGTCTTCGGGTTTCATATCCAGTCTCGGCGTTGTTTTTATTGACTGGGACCATGATGGGCAGGGGCGGGCGCTGAAAAAATGGCTTTTACGGCGAATGAATTGCACTTTTCATAGGGCGCGTTGGTGCTCTCGGGCGGGATACAGCGCACTGTCCCGGAGCAGCGAATCACTGCTTTATCGATTCACTTCGCGTTGTGCTGTATCAGTCCTGAAACAGGGGTCACATTTCGAAATATTTTTGCCAATCAGCCAGATGAAAGCTCAAGTTCGGCCGATATCTCTGATAGGCCCATGGACACTGTTTCTATGGTGTCCCACGTCGATGCAGTCCTGATGCGTCGGCGGATCAAGGGCATGGATGCTCGCCGCCCCGTTCTCCTTCGAGACTCGCCCTATGTCCTTGCGTAACCTGAATATCGCCCCGCGTGCTTTCCTCGGTTTTGCCTTCATTGCCTTGCTGGTCATGGTGCTGGGCGTGTTTGCGGTGAACCGCATGTCGATCATCCGCGACGCGTCCCTGGAGATGGAAAGCAATCAGCTGCCCAGCGTCGGTTACCTCGGCAACCTGACCGAGAACGTCCTGCGCCTGCGGATTCTGTCATTTCGCGTGCTGGTGAACCGCGAACCGGCCGGCCTTGCCGAAGCCCAGACCCGCATCGGCGTGCTGGTGGACAAGGCCAAGCAGGCCCAGGCCAGCTACGCGGCGTTGCCGGCGGGTCCGGAAGAAGTGGCGCTGTACAAGACCTTCAGCGCGACCCTGGACAACTACCTGCAGGCGCAGAAGGAGATGCTCGAACTGTCGCGCCAGGACAAGCTGGAAGAGCTGCGCACCCTGATCAACACCCGGATCAAGGACGGCACCGACCAGATGGGTGAGCAGTTGAACAAGCTCATCGCGATCAATGCCGCGGACGCCAAGAGTGCCTCCAAGGCGGCCGGCGAGCACTACAACAGTGCCATTGCCGGGATCGTCATCGTCGCGCTGCTGGCCGCGTTGCTGACCATCGTGCTGGCGCTGTTGTTGACCCGCAGCATCGTCACCCCCCTGAACAAGGCCCTCAACGCCGCCGAGGTGATCGCCGGCGGCAACCTGCGCCAGGCCATCGAGGTCGACGGCAAGGACGAACCGGCGCGCCTGTTGCGCGCCCTGGCGGAAATGCAGGCCAGCCTGCGCCGCACCATCGAGCAGATCGCCGGCTCGGCGACTCAGCTGGCTTCGGCTTCGGAGGAACTCAGCGCGGTGACCGAGGAGGCCTCTCGCGGCGTACAGCAGCAGAACACCGAGATTGAACAGGCCGCCACCGCAGTCAACGAAATGACCGCGGCGGTGGAAGAGGTGGCACGCAACGCGGTGTCCACCTCCGAGGCTTCCCAGCAGTCGACCCAGGCCGCCCGTGAAGGCCGCGACCGCGTGGTGCAGACCGTCGAGGCGATCCAGACCATGGCCCACGACGTGCAAAACACCTCGGTGATGATCGAAGGCCTGGCGACTCAGGGCCGGGACATTGGCAAGGTGCTGGACGTGATTCGCGCCATCGCCGAACAGACCAACCTGCTGGCGCTCAACGCCGCCATCGAAGCGGCCCGTGCCGGTGAGGCCGGGCGCGGCTTTGCCGTGGTGGCCGATGAGGTTCGGGCCCTGGCCCATCGCACCGCCCAGTCGACCCAGGAAATCGAGAAGATGGTGGCCGGTATCCAGAACGGCACCGGCGAAGCGGTGGAGTCCATGCAGCAGAGCAATCAGCGGACCCAGAGCACCCTGGAACTGGCCCGCGCCGCTGGCGTGTCCCTGGAGCAGATCGCCGAGTCCATCAACCAGATCAACGAACGCAACCTGGTGATCGCCAGTGCCTCGGAAGAGCAGGCCCAGGTGTCCCGCGAGGTGGACCGCAACCTGGTGAACATCCGCGACCTGGCGATCCAGTCGGCGGCCGGGGCCAACCAGACCAGTTCAGCCAGCCATGAACTGTCGCGTCTGGCGGTGGATCTCAACGCCATGGTGGCGCGCTTCGTGGTCTAAGGGCGCGAACGGTGGGGCGGGGCGCTCGACGAGTGCCCCGCCAGCACCTAGGGTTTTGGCTGAAGCATCTTTCATGGAGAAAACGATGCGCTACTCAGCCCTGACCCAACGGATTGTCGGAGAAGGTTCCGCAGCCTGGAACATCCACTACCGGGCCCTGGCCCTGCGCGAGCAGGGGCGGGATGTGTTGTTGCTGACCATCGGCGACCCGGATTTCGATACCCCCAAGCCCGTGGTCCAGGCAGCAATCGACAGCTTGCTGGCCGGTGATACCCACTATTCGGACGTGCGCGGCAACCTGGCCCTGCGCAGCTGCATTGCCCGTCGCCATCATCAGCGCAGCGGGCAGATTGTCGACGCCGAGCATGTGGTGGTTTTGCCGGGCGCCCAATGTGCGGTGTTTTCCGTGGCCCAGTGCCTGCTCAATCCCGGGGACGAGGTGCTGGTGGCCGAGCCCATGTATGTCACCTACGAAGGCGTATTCGGTGCCTGCGGGGCGCGCATCGTGCCGGTGCCGGTGCGGGCCGAGCAGGGGTTTCGCGTCGACCCGCGGGAGATGGCGGCGCGGATCACTCCGCGCACCCGGGCGATGTTGCTCAACAGCCCGAACAACCCATCAGGCGCGAGCCTGTCCCTCGACGACTGGCAAGCCCTGGCGCGGCTGTGCTTTGCGCATGACTTGTGGCTGATTTCCGATGAGGTCTATTGCGACCTGCTGTACGAGG
The DNA here is from genome assembly GCF_058744285.1 of Pseudomonas sp. E1BtOHC1. NCBI lineage: Bacteria > Pseudomonadati > Pseudomonadota > Gammaproteobacteria > Pseudomonadales > Pseudomonadaceae > Pseudomonas > Pseudomonas sp. E1BtOHC1. The sequence continues at coordinate 4,673,218 of NZ_CP196023.1, read as the reverse complement.
GCCAGCACTTGAGCCCCGGCAGTCTGCCGCGCATGGGTGAGCGTACGGCCACCATTAACAGCCTGTCCAAGTCCCATGCCATGAGTGGCTGGCGGGTGGGTTGGGTGATTGCCCCGCCGGCCCTGGTCGGGCACCTGAGCAATCTGGCCCTGTGCATGCTGTATGGCCTGCCGGACTTTGTGCAGAACGCCGCGGTGGTGGCCCTGGACCGCGACCTGCCGGAGCTGGCGCAGATGCGCGACGAGTACCGTCGGCGTCGGGACCTGGTGTGCACGCTGCTGGGCCAGTGTCCGGGGCTGACCCCGATCTGCCCGGATGGCGGCATGTTCGTCATGGTGGATATACGCTGCACCGGGCTGGACGCCCAGGCCTTTGCCGACTGCCTGTTGGAGGGCTACGGGGTTTCGGTACTGGCCGGAGAGGCCTTTGGTCCCAGCGCGGCAGGCCACATTCGCATAGGCCTGGTGCTGGATTGCGAACGCCTGGCCGAGGCCTGCCGGCGCATTGCCCGCTGCACCGGCGAACTCCTCGAACGCCGCCCCCCAACCCGCCACCCGTAGGCGCCTGTCGGGCGGCGTTGCGCTTGCCGGCGAAGAGGGCCTTGGGCCTTGTGGTGCTCTGGCGGGCGCCTTCGCTGGCACGCCAGCTTCTACAAGGGGGCGCTGTGTTGTTGTCAAGCCGTTATCCGGCCTGCCGTGTCTTGGTGGTCCACGCGGCGGTGTTCACCAGATTGGGCGGGCGCTGTCCCGACAGGGCCGCCAGCAGGTTGTCCACCGCGCAGCGGGCCATGGCTTCGCGGGTTTCGTGGGTGGCCGAACCGATGTGCGGAGTGGCCACCACATGGGGCAACTGCAGCAGCGGTGAACGGTGATCCAGCGGTTCGCGTTCGAACACGTCCAGCCCGGCGCCCCGTATCCGTCGCTCCTGCAAGGCTTCGATCAAGGCTGCTTCGTCCACCACCTTGCCCCGGGAAATATTGATGAAAATGCTCTCCGGGCGCATCAACGCCAGCTCCCGACGGCCAATCAGTCCTTGGGTCTTCTCGGTCAAGGGCAAGGTCAGGCAGACGAAGTCGGCTTCTTGCAGCAGTTGCTCCAGGCTCCGGTAGCGGGCATTGAAACGTTGCTCCACCGCGGGCTTGGGGCTGTTGCTGTGGTAGATCAGCGGCATGCCGAAGCCGAAATGCCCACGCTGGGCCAGCGCCTCGCCAATGCGGCCCATGCCGATGATGCCCAGGGTCTTGCCGTGCACGTCGCTGCCGAAATGCAGTGGGCCGATGTTGCGGTTCCATTGCCCGGCGCGAACCATATTGGCCAGCTCCACCACACGCCGGGCGGTGGCCAGGATCAGGGCGAAACCGGTGTCGGCGGTGGTTTCGGTGAGCACGTCCGGGGTGTTGCTGAGCAAAATCCCCCGTTGGGTCAGGTAGTCGATGTCGTAGTTGTCGACCCCCACCGAGACACTGGCCACCGCTTGCAGGCGCGGCGCCAGGTCCAGCAGGTCGGCGTCCAGGCGCAGGCTCGCCCCCAGCAGGCCATCGGCGCTGGGCAGGGCCTGGCGCAGGGCCTTGAGGCCGCTGGGCCCCAGGTCTTCGATCAGGGTGACCTCGGTCTGTTCCTGCAGGCGGGCCATCAGCGACGGCGAGAGTTTCTTGTACAGCACCAGGTGTTTTTTCATGAGGGTCTCGGTGGCAATTCAGGGGTGGGCCAGACGGCGACGCAGGGGCAGGCCCTTGGCCTGGGGGGCACTGGCACCGGGGTTGAGCAGCAGGGTCAGCAGCACCGAGAGCAGCAGGGCGCCGCTCATCAGCAGGTAGGACATCCCCGGCGAGCCGGTGGCGCTGTTCAGGTAGCCCACCAGGTAGGAGCCGCCGAACGAGCCCAGGGCGCCCATGCTGTTGATCAGGGCCATGGCGCCGCCGGCGACGTTGGCCGGGAGAATTTCCGGGACGATGGCGAAGAACGGGCCGTAAGGCGCGTACATGCAGGCCCCGGCGATCACCAGCAGGCTGTAGGACCACCAGAAGTGCTCGGCGCCCAGCAGGTAGGAGCCGTAGAAGGCGATGGCGGCCACCAGCAGTGGCGGCCAGACGAAGCGCTTGCGCTTCTGGGTGCGGTCCGAGCCCCAGGACACCAGGAGCATGGCAATCACTGCCGCCAGATAGGGCAGGGCCGAGAGCCAGCCGGCCTCCACCATGTCCATTTGCGCGCCGTGCTTGAGGATCGATGGCAGCCACAGGACGAAACCGTAGACCCCGATGCTCCAGCAGAAGAACTGCAGCGCGAGAATGATCACCTTGGGCGAGCGGAAGGCCTCGGCATAGTTCTTCACCGCCTTGATGCCCTGCTGTTCGGCGGCCAGGGCGCTTTCCAGGTCCTGCTTCTCCTGGTCGCTGAGCCACTGGGCCTGGCTGGGCCGGTCATCGGCCAGGCGCCACCAGATAAAGGCCCAGATCACCGCCGGCAAGCCTTCGATGATGAACATCCAGCGCCAGCTGAAATGCTCCACCAGGTAGCCCGAGACCACCGACATCCAGAGCATGGTCACCGGGTTGCCGAGGATCAGGAAAGTGTTGGCCCGGGAGCGTTCGGCGCGGGTGAACCAGTGGCACAGGTACACCAGCATCGCCGGCATCACCGCGGCTTCCACCACCCCGAGCATGAAGCGGATGGCGATCAGCATGTAGGCGTTGGACACGATGCCGGTGAGGGTGGCCAGCCCGCCCCAGAGAATCAGGCTGACGAAGATCAGTTTCTTCACGCTGCGTTTTTGCGCGTAGATCGCCCCCGGCACCTGGAAGAAGAAGTAGCCGAGGAAGAACAGCGCCCCCAGCAGCGATGACAGCCCCGGGGTGATCTGCAAGTCATTGGCCATCCCCGAGGCGGCGGCGAAGCCGTAGTTGGCGCGGTCCAGGTAGGCCAGGCTGTAGGTGATGAAGACGATGGGCATGATGTACCACCAGCGGCGGGCGGCGAGTTTGAGCGTGTCCATGAAAGTTCTCCTGAGCTTGTTGTTTTTGTCGCAACAGGTGGTTCTTGGTTTTCGTTTTCCGTAGCAGCCGGCTTGCCGGCGAAGAGGCCCTTTAGCCTTGTATCGCCCTGGCGGGCAACTTCGCTGGCAAGCCAGCTCCTACAGGGCGCTGGCGGTTTTCAGGGCGGGCGTGTGCTCCGGCAGTTCGTGGCGCAAGGGCAGGCCTTCCATGTCGCCACGGCTTTGTACGGCGCGGCTGCCGACCCAGTTGGCCCGCTGTACCGCCTCGATCACGCTGCGGCTTTCCAGCAGGGCACTGATCAGGCCCACGGCGAAGGCATCGCCGGCACCTACGGTGTCCACCACCTGGGCCACCGGTACGCCGTCGACGAAGCCGGCATCCAGATGGGTGCGGTAGTAGGCGCCATGGGCACCGAGCTTGATCACCACCGCTTCGGCGCCCTGGTCCAGGTAGAAGGCGGCGATGTCCGCCGGGTCGTCCCGCCCGGTGAGCAGGCGCCCCTCGCTCAAGCCCGGCAGCACCCAGTGGGCCAGGGCCGCCAGGCGGTTGATCTCGCGAATCATCAGAGCCTCGCTGGCCCACAGGCCGGGACGCAGATTGGGGTCGAAAGACACGCTGCGGCCGCTGGCGCGCTGGGTCTGCATCAGGTGGCCGGACAGCTCCCGGGCCGACTCCGACAGCGCCGGGGGAATGCCGGTGGCATGCAGATGGCGGGCCTGGAGCAGGGCCGGAGCCAGATCGTCGAGGCTCAGGTGGCTGGCGGCCGAGCCACGGCGGAAGTACTCGACCCGTGGATCGTCGCCGGTTTCCTCGCGGGACTTGAGCTGAAAGCCCGTGGGGTGCAGCGGGTCGCGGCGCACGAAGCGGCAGTCCAGGCCTTCGGCCTGCAAGGTGTCGAGCACGAAACGCCCGAGGGAGTCGTTGCCGACCCGGCTCAGCCAGGCCACCTTGAAACCCAGGCGCGACAGGCCGATGGCCACGTTGCTGTCGGCACCGGCAATGCGCTTGTGAAAGTGCTCGACCCGGGCCAAGTCGCCGCTGTGCTCGGCGACGAACATGGCCATGGTTTCCCCGAAGGACAGAATATCGATCTCAGACATCGGCTGGCTCCAGTCGCGACTGGCCGAGGCGGGCCAGCAGGTCGACCTGCTCGGTGGTTACTTGCAACAGGTCGTCGCCTTGCAGGGGGTATTCCACTGCCCGGGTAATACCTTGAGTCATGTGCCGCAGCAGTTGTTCCCACTGCTGCAACTGTGGGGCGCCGGGCGGTAGGGCTACACGCTTGCCGTCGACCCGCAGGCGCACTGCCTTGCAGTGCACGTAGTCCACATGCCGGCCCAACAAGTGCGCGGCCGTCAGCGCCGACTGCTCTTGCCACTCCCAGTTGCCGATATCGAAGGTCATGCGCAGGGGCAGGTTCCACCCTTGCACGGCGTTGAAAAAACGCTGGAAGGGCTCGATGCGCCCGCCATGGGCGGTCTGGTCGTTTTCCACCAGCAGGGCGAGGGGCTGGCCTGAGAGCAGGCTGGCCAGGCTGTGCAGGTCGTGATGTTCGGTGAAGTGGCCGAGGGACACTTTGAGCCGCTTGGCGCCGAACGCCCGGGCCCGCTGCAGGGTGGCGGACAGTTCGGGATTGGGTTCGCTGTGCTCGGCCGGCCACAGCTCCAGCGGCGAGGAAAACACGCTTTCCAGGCCCTGTTCCCGGGCGCTGCGGGCCAGCTCCTCGGGTTTCTCGTGGGTCAGCAGTTCTTCGCGCCATTCGATGCACGAAGCGCCGGCGGCGGCCACCAGGGCAATGAAATGGCCCTGGCCGTGCCGGCGGACCAGATCCGCGCCGTAGCTGGACAGACTGATGGAGACGGGAGATTGATGCATGCTTCAGACCTCTGAAACCGGTTTCATTTTTATTCGAGAAAACCCGGGACGCGCTGCAATGCAGGGGTTCCCAGGACTACACAGAGTGTTTTCGGGTGGAGCCGCGAATCATCAGTTGCGCCGCAAAGTCCAGTATCCGCGCCGGGCCGGTATCGCCTCGTAGGCGCTTGAGCAGGCATTCGAAAGCGGCGGTGCCTATGGCCTCGGTGGGTTGGGCCAGGGCACTGATGCCGCTGCCCACCAGGGGGTACCAGTCCAGGTCGTCGAGGGCGATCAGGCCGATGCCGTCGAATAACGGGCATTGGAGTTCACGCAGGACCCGGGTCGCCGCCAGGGCCGCCACGCCATTGGCGCAGAACAGCGCCTTGGGGCCGGGGCCGGGAGCGTCGAGAAAGTCTTTCAGATGGCGGGCCAGGGTCTCGCCGGTCTCCAGTGACTGGCCGCGCAAGGCCGGGCGCCGGGCGACCTCGTCCTGGAAGGCGGCGCTGCGTTCGAGCCGTGAGCTGGTGCCGTCATGGGGTTCGCTGACCAGCAGCAGGTCGCGATAACCCTGTTGTTCCAGGTGCTCGACGGCGCTGTGCACCGCCGCCGGGTTGTCCAGGCCCACCAGATCGGCGTGCAGTGATTCAAGCTTGCGGTCCACCAGGACCATGGGCATTTCCTGCTGCAACTCCAGCAACAGCTCCAGGTGGTGACCCAGGGTGTTCACGATCAGGCCTTCGATGTTGTAGGCCCGCAGGTTGGCCAGGTGCTGGGCTTCCTGCTGATCGTCACGGTCGGTGTTGCACACCACCAGGCTATAGCCGTGCTGGCGGCAGGCGGTTTCCACGCCGTGCATCACGGCAATCGAGTAGGGGTTGCGGATATCGGCCACCAGCATGCCGATCAGGCGTGTGCGCCCGCGTTTCAGGCCGCGGGCCATCTGGTTCGGGCGGTAGCCCAGCGCGCTGATGGCCTGCTCGATGCGCAAGGCAATGGCATCGGAGAGCAGGGCCCGGTCTTCGCCGATAAAGCGCGACACGCTGGCCTTGGAGACCCCGGCATGACGGGCAACATCGAGCATGGTGACGCGGCTGCGCTGGGCGGCGGAAAACTGATTCACGGGCGACGACCTTATTCTTGGAATTATCGGTTTGCAGTCCTTCCGAGTGCGGCGCTGAAACCGGTTTCAGGAAACCGCAAAACCCATTCTGTCGTCAAGGGCGAAACATCGATAAATCTGCATCAGCGCTGAAGGTGGCTGACCAACGGTAGGGGCTCAGGGTTGCTCAAGGCATGGGCGCAGGGCCTGCAGCAGGGCGTCATACAGCTCATCGACTTCCGCCACCAGCCCTCTGGCCCGCAAGCAGCCGTGCACCAGGCCCAGGCCCGGGTACAGCTGGCTGGTGACGCCGGCGTGCAACAGGCGCTGGTGATAGCACTGGCCGTCATCGCGCAAAGGGTCGAACTGTGCCAGGACGATAAAGGCCGCCGGTAGGTTACTGAGGTCCTCTGCCAGCAGCGGCCGGGCGTAGGGCGACCTTTGTTCGGGCCCGGGCAGGTACAGCGCCTGGAAACAGTCCAAGTCGCTGCTGCTGGCCACCTTACGTGGCGCCAACGGTCCGGGAAACGCTCTGCGGCGACTGGCTTTTGCACGGTGACGACTGCCTGGGCGCGCTCACGCCCACAGGCTCATCCAGGTAGCGATCAGCAACAGCAGGGCCATGGCGCGGTTGAAGCGTTGCAGCGCCCTGGGCGACCCTAACCAACGGGCGGAGCCGGCACCCAGCAGGGCCCAGGTGCCGAGGCAGGGCAGGGCGACGAAGAAGAACACCAGAGACAGGCACAGCACCCGGGCCTGGCGCTCGGCGCCATTGCCGGCGAACACACTGACCACCGCCAGGGCCATCATCCAGGTCTTGGGGTTCACCAGTTGCAAGGCCGCGGCCCCCAGCAGCCCCAGGCGCCGGCCGTGGCCATTGGCGTCCAGGTTCGTAGCCGGTGCCCGCCAGATCTGCCAGGCCAGGCAGCTCAGCCACAACAGACCGGCCCACTGCATGCTCTGCCGGACTTCGGGCAGGCGCCCCAGCCAGTCACCCAAGCCACTGCCGACCAGGAGCACGATACCCGCCGCGGCCAAGGTGGCACCGAGGATGATCGGCGGCGCGGCCCGCAGGCCATAGCGGGCGCTGTTGCTCAACACCAGGATATTGGTGGGCCCCGGGGTGATGGAGGCGACAAAGGCGAACAGCACGAACGGCAGCAGGGTCGAGATGGAAGGGGGCATGGCCGGCAACTCCAGAGAAGATCGAGAAGGTGATCTTCGCCGTCGGCCCGTCAAGCGTCTGGAAGCTTTGTGCAGCGCTTGCGGTACAGCGCCGGACTCAGGCCATAGGCACGCATGAACCAGCGCCCCAGATGACTCTGGTCGGCAAAACCCAGGGCCGTGGCCACGTCCGCCGGGGCTGCGCCGCCAGCCAGCAGGCGCCGGGCCCGGCTCAGGCGCAGTTGCACCAGATAGGCGTGGGGCGGCAAGCCGAAAGCCGCCTTGAAGGCGCGGCTCAAGCGAAAACGGTCAACTCCACAGGCCCGGCTCAGAGCGTCCATGCTCAAGTCCTGGCACAGCTGGGCATGCAAGTAGTCCCGGGCCCGTTGCGCCACCAGCGGCAGGCGCGGGTCCTGGCCATAGCGCTGGCGCCAATGCAGGTGCCCGGTCAATTGTTCGAGCAACTGGTCCAGGGCGCTCTGGCGGACAATCCGCAGTTCACCGTGATGCAGGCTGTGAAAGGCGGCGCTGGTGGCCTGGGCCAGGCGCGGGTCACTGGCCAGGGTCGTGCCGAAGCCCAGCTGGGTATTGGCCGGCGCCTCGGCAAACAGCGCCCCCAGTTCCCGCTCCAGCCACTGTGGGTCCAGGTACAGCATGCGATAGGTGAAACCGCCCGCGGTGGGCGCCTCGCCATCGTGAATTTCCCCGGGCTCCAGCAGGAACACCTTGCCCGGTGTGCTCTGGTGCTGGGCCCGACGGCAATTGAACTGCTGCACCCCTTGCTCGGTGACGCCCACCAGATAGCTGTCATGCCAGTGAGGGTCATAGGCGTGGCCAGTGAAATGGGCGCGCAGGGTCTCGATGCCGGTGTCGGCGTCCTGGGCCAGATCGATCCAGTTGTCGGCGGTCATGGGCTACCTGAAAAGCGAGGTTCAACCCTGGCAGTTAGCGCCTGTGCCAGGGCTTGGGTCTAGAAGTTTTGTGCAGCTTCAGCTGAACAGCCCGGCGGCGATATTGATGGAAAAGCCGAGGATCGCAGTGTTGAACACAAAGCCGATCAACGATTGGGCGAGGACGATCTTGCGCAGCTCGCGGGTGGCCACGCCGACGTCCGAAGTCTGTACCGCCACGCCGATGGTGAAGGAGAAGTAGAGGAAGTCCCAATAGTTCGGCGTAGTCAGTTCCTCGGCGAAGCGCAGGGCCGGCTCCTTACCGTTCCAGGTGTAGTAAAGGCGGGCGTAATGCACGCTGAAGATCACCCCCACCAGCAACCAGGAACCGATCACCGTGAGCCCGGTGAAGCCGTAATGCAGCAGGCGCTGAGTGGTATCCAGATCCTTGCTGCCCACCAGTTCCAGGGTAATGGTCACCAGACTGGCGACGGCGGCGACGCAGACGATCAACAGCACCAGCCCGGCGTTTTCGTCCTCGACTTCGGCGATGCGTTTCACGTCCTCGGCCTGGGCCCGCACGGTCAGCCAGAACATCAGCGCCAGGTAGGTCCAGACCGCGGCGTTCCAGCCGATGAGGATCTTGCCGGTCAGGGTTTGCGCGGGGGCGAGGAGGCCGATGGCACAGCCGATCAGTACGCCGATGGTCAAGCGGGGGTGGGTTCGGATCACGAAAGACATGGGGGCTCGCAGCTTCTGGGCAGAGGGGGAACATTAGCATGTGGGGGGATTTGGATCGGGGGGCATAGTGGTTGCTGCGGGTGTGGCGGCTGGCGGGTTCGTCTTGATGGCTTGGGGGTGGGGTACATATCCGTTGCTGCGGTTATGGCCACTTAGGGTTTCGCCCTTACGGCGACTCACTTTTTTCAAACGCCAAAAAAGTAAGCAAAAACGCTTGCCCCTCCATGGGCCCCTCGCTGGGGCTCGGGGTTCCCTCGCTTCGGCATTGCTCCGGGGGCCGCCGCCACCCGGCCATCCATGGCCGGGTGGCGGCTAGCTCGGCATCCCTGCCGAGCTGCCCCCTACGCAACGCCTACGCTCGGCCGGCTGGGAAGGGGCCTGAAGATCAAAATCAAAAGCAAAAGCCAAGCGCGTGTTACGCGCCATCCGTAGGAGCCGGCTTGCCGGCGAAGAGGCCTGTGAGACATGCATCGCCTGGGCCGACGCCTTCGCTGGCAAGCCAGCTCCTACATGGGGGGCCCTACACACCGCTCCAGCTTCAGGCCGGCCGGCAGGCCGCCGTCGCGCTCTTGATTTTGATCTTGATCTGAGCGCCCCGTTAACCACGATGGCCGAACGCAGGCATTGAGCCGTGGGTAACCCGGCAGGACGCCGGGTTAGCCGCCACCCGGCCATGGATGGCCGGTGGCGGCGGCCCACGGATCAATGCCGGAGTGAGGGCATGCCGAGCCTAAGCGAGGCACCGAGTGGAGGGGCAGAGCGTTTTGCTTACTTTTGTCTGGGCCGGCATTCCGGATTTTCAAAAGTGAGCCGCTGTAAGAGCGGAACCATAAGTGGCCACACCCGCAGCACCGGATATGTACCCCAACCCCGCTGTAAGAGCGGAACCGCCAGCCGCCACCCCCGCAGCAATGGATATGTCCCCCCACCCCCACAACAAAAACTCACGCCAAAGTCTTGGCCATGCCCCCTACAAACAACTCCGACTCAAGAAACGCCTGCAACCACTCCTGCAAGGCGCGATAAGGCGCCTGCACAAACCACTCCCGGTCCACATGAGCAAACTGGCGAACAAACGGTACCTGTGACAGTGGGCCGCACTGCGCTCAGAACGCTTTGAGATACTTCCTAGATTTACTCGCTGGCTCTTTTGTTATGGTCTGGCGCCGGTTTTTTTGCGCAGCATCAGTAGAGGGTCAGGTCTGGCACCCGTGTCGTCAGGCCAAACCATTCAGCCCTGCTGCGCAGCCTCGTCCCTGAAAGGATTGGACGTGATCCGGCTGGACGACGTGAAAGGTTGTCTTTCAGGCCATCAAGGAGCAAATGCACAATGAATGACGCCGTTCGGATGAGGACCATTTGCACAGGCCAGGCAATCACCATGCCGGGCGGTGGTGACGTGCACCTGATCGCGACCCCGCCCAAGCCCTGCGTGACCATCGTCGTGCATGGGGTCAACGACCTGGCCGGTTGCTACGAGCGCATCGAGCGCGGCTTGTGTGCGGGGCTGAATGAACGCCTGGACATGCCCTCGGTGCTGCCCAACGGGGTGAGCAGCCCAGGTTTTCTCCGGCCGGCCAGCTACAGCCTGCCTGAGGACGATGATGGCAAGGCGACCAACCCGGATGCGGTGTATTACCGGCGCAAGTTCAGTGCCGCAGATACGCGAAGCGTGGTGATTCCGTTCTATTGGGGGTTTCGCGAAGAAGAGGGGGCAATCAACAAGACCGAGCCCCACGGTGAATGGCTGGACCGCAACAACAACCGCCTGGACAAGGCCGGCACCCTGGAGGGGGGCCATTTCGTCAATGCCACCACCAACCTTCCCGATATGTGGGGCAAGGGTTTCAACGGCAAGCTGTTTGGGTTCATTTCCCTGGACTTCTTTGCCGGTGAGCTGACCCACCCGTTGTTTTCCGCACCCGGCCGGCGCTACATGGTGCTGGCCGCCATGCGTCTGGCGATGTTGATCAGGATCATCCGCAAACGCTACCCGAACGACACGGTGAACGTGGTGGGTCACAGCCAGGGCACGCTGATCAATCTGCTGGCCCATGCCTTTCTCAAGGATGACGAGGTTCAGGTACGCCCGGCCGACGGCGTGGTGATGATCAACTCCCCCTATAGCCTGCGTGAGCCCACCACGGAGAAGTTTCAGGGTTACGGCAGCCAGCAAACCTCAGAAGCGCGCATTGCGACCCTGGAGGGGATCCTCAAATACATCGCCGGAGCGCCCAATCCGTACCCGGCATTGTCGAGCGTCGCCCTGAAAAACTGCCAGGGTGATGGCGCCATTGGCGGGTCGGGCTGGAGCGGCGGGCCTGCGTCGCAAACCACCATCGATGGTAAAAAGATCTCGTTCAACGAGCGCGATAATCGCGGCAGTATCTTTCTGTACTTCACCCCTCAGGACCAGACCGTCGGCCTTGCCAACGTGCAGGGGATCGGCTGGCAGGGCGTTGACGAGCACCTGTATGGCAAGCCGGTACGCAGTACCTTGCCACTGAGCTTTCACCAACGGATCTTTACCCTGCGCAAACGCGGCGAGAAAAAAGAGCTGATTGGTCTGCACACGCCACCCTATGTCTATCCATTGCTGTTGAAGGGTGAGGACACCTGGGAGGACATGGGGTTGCCGTACAAACAACGGATGTCAGTGGCCCGCGCCTCCCTTGAACAAGGAAAGTCGGTGATGCTGACCGCACCGTTGTTGCCGGTGCCTGTTGAAACCAACTTTGACGCCGATGGCACGGTGGTCATGCCGGGAGCGGACTCAAACAGCGGTGTCTATCAGGTCAAGGACACACTGGCGCCCATTGATGCGTCCATCGCGATCAGTAACGGCGCCTGGACCTCCGAAAGCAGGCAATACGCCAAGCTGGATTCGATCGATGAGGCCGTCGCCTTCAAGTACGGACGCGATATTGCCAGCGTCAAAGAGGCGCTCAATGAAGGCAAGGACACGGCAGAACAGACCCACGTGTTTGTCGCCCGAGCGACAGACAACGGCAAGGTGCTGGTGACCCGTTCAGAAACCCCCTACGAGGCTCGTATGCGCCTGCAAGGGGGAGGCAAAAGCGGGGAGCATGAAGAGGCCCTGTCGTTTCACTCGGCGATTCCCAACAACCCTGACCATAGCCGGCGAGTGCTGGCTTATGACGTGGCGATTGGGGCGGGAGAGAGCGTGGATGATGTGACGTTTTATGCGTATTTGTGTCGGGTGGCGGATTGGCGGTTGGATTGGAAGAGCAAGCGGGCCAAAGGAAGGGCACAGGCTGATTCAGATTTAGATAATGATCTTCCAGACGAAGCTGTACAGACCTTCCTTCGAGCGGAAAACGATAAAAACCGCGACCTGATCGTCTCTACAGTGACATACCGCACAACTGGCACGCTACCAACCACGGTCGTGAATAACATGCCCTCCTTAGTGTTCTCGCAGACCTTGGCGGAGCGAAAAGCTGGCAAGCCTATTGGCCAGGGAGGCGAAGTCATCTGATGCGCTCGATATTTACCAGTTTGAGCATTGCCAGCCTGCTGCTGGTCAGTTGTTCAACGTTGGCCGCGCAATCTCCATTAACGCTGCCCCGCTGTTTTGCCAACCCGGCGACGCCCGTGCCTGCCTATCCTCTAACCAAGAAGACCGCTGATATGTCTGCTGATACTCGCTACCGAGCACCGACTACCTCACCTCGTCTAGAAACCCTGGATGTGCTCAGCATTGGCATAAGTCTGGATGTATTTCGGCAAGGGCAGATTTGGAAAGAGTTGCAGGAGAAAAATGCAAAGCAAACGGAATCGCTACACGTAGGCAGTATCTTGCCCATGGACCCAAAGAAGTACCCAGTCACTGCTCATGACAAAGACACGGCCTCTGAAAAACGTGAAGCCGATGCGCTTGAGTTAGGGCTCAGGGACTTTCTGGAGAAATGGCCGATCCCTACCGTCACTGTGGTTCGAGGTTGGGACTCAAAAGCACCCAAACTGCGCTTTACGCCCGAAGAAACTCAAGAGAGTTTATCTGTGATGGTCAACGACATGCGAAGCCCGGCTGGTTTGCATTGGCATCGTATTCGTAACTTACAGGACGGCATTGTCTGCAACGACACTCCCGAGGGCGTCATGGAGTCCCTGTTCCAACTATTCGAACAGCACCCAGACCTTCCGGCGCTGCTGGTGTACGTCAATGAAGGCTTCAACATGGCGTTGTCATTGACAACGAAAGGCAATAAGCCAATAGGACTTGGAACCGGCCCTCGACAGCCAGGAGAACTCACCGACTCAATGGTCGCCCTGGTCATCGGCCGTCCCGAACGCGTCGAATGGCTGCGTTACTACGCCCCCTTCACCAAGGTCAACAAGAACAGGATCGATCCCGAGTTCACCGGCTGGGGTTGGCGTAAACCTGCCGTGGAGTTCCAACCTTCAGAGTTCATCCCTCAGCCCTGGACCGAACGTGCCCTTGAGCAATGGGACGCTTTACCGGTGCTGGCCCAGATCCATCGCCCGGTCACCGTTTCCCTGCAGCGCCCGGACACCGGCGAACGCCTCAAGCGCGAAGCCCTGAGTGCACAACTAGCCGCAGGCTGGAAAAAAGCCAGCGACGGGATTGCCCCAGCACCGGCCCGGTTGTTCTACGACGGTGGTTTGAACAGCGTGCCACTGGCCGAACTGATGCCTGCGCTCACCATGGCCCATAGCGCCCTGGACCTGCTGGACTCGCGTGAAAGCTACGACCTGACTCAACGGCTGGGCGATACCGGTGCTGCCTCGCCGTTCGTGGGCATTGCCTTGGCCACCATGGCCAGTTACCAGAACGCCGACACCAGCGTGGTGATGCCCCTGCGTCGCAAGGACCAGGCAACCATCATCACCATCACCTCACCGACACCCGGTAAAAAACCTCTCGACAACAGGTTCGGCGTCAATCTGATGCCACAAACTGCCAGCACTGACACTAAGCAACCCGCGCCCGCAAGCAATCCGGCAGCCCCTTCGTTGGCGAAATTTGAGAATGACGATTACGCAATCGAAGAGTTTGTGGCCAGCCTGAAACCCAAGGGCGACTGGATGGATGATTTGTAAGCTTCGGCCCCAGCAGGCCATCCAACCGAGCGAGAAATGCCTTGCCCTGGCTCCGGTAATGCGCCATGAGCGCTTCGGGATAGCGCTCGGCGTACTTGTAGCGATTGAGGTGCGCTTTGAACACCTGGTCATTCTCGGCAATCAAGGCCGCCATCTGCGCCTGGTTCCCGGGCCTGCCCGAGTCACTGATTGGCGAACGTGCACAAGGGGCCTCGGCCGCACGCGATCTCGGGCAGGCTGGATAGGCTGCCGTCAGAACTGATAAGTGAAGGCGGTCTGAATGCCGGTCACATCTTTGCCGCCTGGCTGCTGTGCCCAGAACACGCCCGTATGGACGGCGCTGTGTTGGTTCAGGGCATAGCTCACTCCTGTGCCTGCGCCCAGGCGAGCGTTGTGCTGTTTTTCGGCCTGGTAGGTGTATCGCCCCAGATACTCCATTCGGGCTTGAAAGGCGTCACGGTTGTTGCGCAGGTCCTGGGTCAGTTCCAGGTTGGCACTGAGTTCAAGCTGCTGGGTGAGCTTCCTGGCGCCCCGTACACCGACGTTCAGGCTGGTCGTCGTGCGGCCCATTTTCGCGTAGCTGGCCGCAAACACCGCGCCGCTGTTTTCGCGATAAGCCTGGCGGCTGACCTGCGTCTGGCTGAGGCCGAGATACGGCGTCAGGGTCATCGCATTGAGCATCACGCCATAGGCGCCTTCTATGCTGAAGGACTTGCCGCGCAGGCTCGAACGCCCTTGGCCGGCTTCGGTATAAGCCAGTTGTTCGCGTGTGATGTCGACCTTGGAAGACACATAGGCTGCGGCCACACGGCCCTGCCAACCCAGCCCGTGACCTGACTCATCAACGGCCGCGGAGATGGCGACCGCCGGTGCTGCCGACCCTGCCTTGGCGTAGTTGTCCGGCAGTTGCTGATCGAGGTCCTGATCCAGGGTGACGCCCAGGCGCAGATGCTCGGTGGGACGAACCCCCAAGGTCAGACTCATGGTGGTCTGCTTGGCCCCGCTGTTGCGACTGTAGCTTGGGCCAACACCGATACAGAACGAGCCACTGTCGATCTGGCATTGCTGGCTCATCAATCGAGCCAGTTGCGCGCTGCGCAAATCGAGCATCCCCCAGGCCCGATTGGCGTTCTTGGCCATGGCGGTGCGAGTGTTGTCCAGGTCGACAAGGTGGGAGCCTGTGTCGGTGATTTTCCACAGCGCGGTGTGCATGGCACCTTCACCCGTCAGGCTGAGGCCCACGACAACATTGCCGTCAGCGGAGACGCCGGTCGCCGCTGACGTTTCACCGCCTAAGGTGCCCAGGTCGACCATGCCGCTGGCATCGGTGTGCCTGAATGCATGGGCATAGCCAGTGGCCGTCGCGGCTATACCCACGATGACGGCACCGTCGGCGGAGGCGCCATAAGCAAAGGAATCGCCACCCCAGGACTCCAGGCCGACCATGCCGGCGGTGTCCGTGTGCTTGAACGCTTGACTGCCGCCTGTAGCTGTCTGGGCCATTCCCACGACAACATGGCCGTCAGCGGAGATGCCTAATGCCTGTGAGGTCTGCCCTCCCAGGGTGCCCAGATCGATCATGCCGCTCGCGTCGGTGTGCTTGAAGGCGTGTTGCGTGCCTGTGCTGGCATCGATATCAGCGTATCCCACGACGATGCTGCCGTCCGCGGACACGGCAGTGGCGTGGGAGTAGCCGCTGTTGCCCGCATCCAGGGTGCCCAGATCGATCATGCCGATCGCATCGGTGTGTTTGAACGCACGATAGTCGCCATTGGTTGTAGTCGAATCGCCTACGACAACGGAGCCGTCAGCGGATACGCCCGTGGCCTGTGAGGTAAGTCCTCCCAAGGTGCCCAGGTCGATCATGCCGGTTGCGTCGGTGTGCTTGAAGGCGTGAGCGTTGTTACTGGAGACGCCGGCGAATCCCACGACCACCTTGCCGTCAGCGGATGCGGCCTTGGCATAGGATTGAACGCCACCCAGCGTGCCCAGATTGACCATGCCGGTGGCATCGCTGTATTTGAACGCATATTGATTGCCGTTCGCGAACGCAGTGCCGACGATGAAGTGACCGTCAGCCGATAAGCCATAGGCTACCGAGCCATCACCGCCCAAAGAACTTAAGTCGATAGTAGTGTCGGCACAGGACTGTGCTGAATAAATCACTCCATAGATCAGTATTAATGCGGCTGTTGCAAAAGGCGATTTCAATGTAATGAACCTGGCAATATAGGAAATGATTACAGCGGCCTGAATAATGGAAGTTTTTTATGGGCGAGCAGGCTACTGCCGAGGTAGAGGCTTGGTTTGCGCAGTAATTAGGCTTTGAGGCCAGTCTGGCTTGGGGGTTGGCCGCTTTGGGCGTGATGGTGTGAATCGAAGTTGTATTGCTTACATGAGGGGAGTAACTAGGCGCGTAAAGTGATTGTCGCGTTGGGTATGAACTTAATGAGTTGGGTTAGTTTAGTTGTTAGTTGTGCATGAAGTCTTTAGGAAAATTCTGAAAGCCTGTTGGTTTCGGCAGCTCAACCTATTTGAAACTGCCGATCCGCGCCTCTTATGAAAGTTATTGTTTGGCCATGACCGCCAGAAACAATTCTGATTCGAGCCCCCCCTGCAACCACTCCTGCAAGAAGCGATAAGGCGTCTGCGCAAACCACTCTCGATCTACATGAGCAAACTGGCGAACAAACGGCAGCAGCGCCATGTCCGCCAGGCTCGGATGCTCCGCCAGCAGATAGCGTTGCTCTTGCAGCAGGCTATCCAACTGCGCCAGAAACACCTCGCCCTGGGCCCGGTAGTGCTCCATGGGCGCTTCGGGATAACGCTCGGCGTACTTGTAGCGATTGAGGTGCACCTTGAACACTTGATCGTTCTCGGCAATCAAGGCCGCCATCTGCCTCTGGGCCTCGGGGGCGCCCATGAGCCGCCAGTTGTCCGGATCATGCTGGTCCAGGGCCCAGTGCATGATCTCCAGGCTTTCATCGATTACCCGATCCTCCACCGCCAGCACCGGCACCGTGCCCTTGGCCGACAGCGCGAGCATCTCGGCCGGCTTGGCCTTGAGGCTGACCTCGACAATCCGCAATTGCACCCGGGCATAGCGCAACGCCAGCCGCGCGCGCATGGCGTAGGGGCAGCGGCGGAAGGAGTAGAGGGTCGCCCCGGGCGTTGGCAGGTTGCTCATTTCACCTCCAGGGTGCTCAGGCCATTGCCCTGGCGGCTGACCTTGATCTGCACCGGAATCCGTTCGTGCATCTCCTGCACGTGGGAAATCACCGCCACTTTGCGCCCCTGGGCCTGCAGGCCGTCGAGGGCGTCCATGGCCAGTTGCAGGGACTCGGGGTCGAGGCTGCCGAAGCCTTCGTCGATGAACAGCGATTCGATCTTCAGGGTGCTGGAGGCCATGGACGCCAGCCCCAGGGCCAGGGCCAGGGACACCAGGAAGGTCTCGCCGCCGGACAGCGAGTGCACCGAGCGCAGCTCGTCGCCCATCTCGGTGTCCAGCACCAGCAGGCCGAGCATGCTGCCGCCGCGCTTGAGGCGGTAGCGGCGCACCAGTTGGCGCAGTTGGGCGTTGGCGTGGTGCACCAGCAGGTCGAGGTTGTAGGCCTGGGCGATCTTGCGGAAGGTGTCGCCGGTGGCCGAGCCGATCAGGGCATTCAGACGGGCCCAGCGCTGCCATTCGTTGTAGGCCTCGTTGATCCGCTGGCCCAGGGCCTGGTTGGCTTCCTGGCGGCGCTGGTCGTCGGCCTGTTGCGCCCGCAGTTCCGCCACTTGCTGTTCGCTTGCGAGGGCTTGCTGTTGCAGCGCTTCAAGGGCCTGGAGCAGTTGTCCGGCCTCCAGGTTGCCGTTGTGCTGGGCCTGGTGCTGTTCCAGGCGTTGCTGGCGCTCCTGGAGCAGGACCTTGGCTTGTTCGATGGCCTTGTCGTTGGCCTGCAGGCGCTGGCGCAGCTGCGCAACGTCGGTGTCATCCAGTTCCAGCAACTGTTGCAGCCCGGCGTCATCCAGTTCCGGGTGCTGGGCGCGCCATTGTTCGATGCTGCCGAGCAGTTGCTGCTGTTCGCTTTCCAGGGTCTGCAGACGCTCTTGCCGGGCCTTGAGCTCGGCGCCCAGTTGGATCAGTTGCTGCTGCAGCTCTTGCTGGTCCTGCTGGGCCTTGGCCTGGGCGGCGCGGGCCTGTTCCACGGCTTGATCGAGCTGTTGCTGCCAGAGTTCGGCGCTAGGGTGCGATCCCAGCAGGGCGGCCAGCCGGTCCTGGCAGGCCTGCTGCTGTTGGCTCAGGGCGTCGAGCTGCTGCTGAGCGTCGCTCAGTTGCTGCTGGCGGGTCAGTTGGCGGTCCTGTTCCTTCTCCAGCAGCAGTTGGCGCTGCTGTTGCTCTTCGGTTTCGTCCTGACGCTCGCGCAGCTGTTCGATGCGTTGCAGGACCTGCTGGTCCAGCTGCATGAAGGTGCTGGCCGGGTCGCGGCGCAGGCCTTCGAGCACCTCGGCCGGCAGCAGGTTGTTGAAACTGGCCAGTTCTTCTTCGAGACGCTGTTGGTCGGCGGCCAATTGCTCCTGCTGTTTGTGCAGATGCTGGGCAGCCTGCTGGCTGGCTTCGAGTGCTTGCTGCAACTGCTGCTGCAGGCGTGTAGCGTCTTTTTGCAGGGTCAGCAAGGCATCCAGGCGGCCTTCATCCTGGGTGATGCTCTGCTGCAACTGCTCCAGTTGCTGGCGTAGCCAGG
Source organism: Pseudomonas sp. E1BtOHC1 (assembly GCF_058744285.1). NCBI lineage: Bacteria > Pseudomonadati > Pseudomonadota > Gammaproteobacteria > Pseudomonadales > Pseudomonadaceae > Pseudomonas > Pseudomonas sp. E1BtOHC1. Next base: position 4,654,666 of record NZ_CP196023.1, on the reverse strand, counting down.
CATCGCGTCGAGCCGGGTCCTGGTCCAGCAGGCTGGCACTCTGCGGATGCGCTTGCAGGCTAGGGGCCAGAGCCTGTTGCTGGCTGGCCAGTTGTTCCTGTTGCTGGAGGAATTCCTTCTGTTGGGCGATCAGGCCCTGGACCTGGGCCCGCAGTTCGTTGAGCTGTTCCTTGAGGCTGTCCACCGCCTGGCGGGCGTTGGCTTCTTCGCTTTCGTCATGGCGCCCCAGGCTTTGCAGCAGGGCTTCGGGCTGGTGATAGGGGTGCTCGACGCTGCCGCACACCGGGCAGGGCTGATCGTCCTGCAACTGCCCGCGCAGCTCCTCGACACTGGCACTGCGGGCCAGCCGCTGGCGTTCCAGCAAGGCCTGGGTGACGCTCAGGGTCTGCTCGGCGACGCTCAGTTCGGCCTTGGCTTGCAGGCCGGCCTTGTTCAGTGCTTCGCGCTGGACGGCCACGGCCTGTTGCTTGTCTTGCAGTGCCTGGCCGCGCTGGTCCAGTTCCTGTTGCTGGGCCCAGAGTCGTGCCAGCTCTTCGGTGGCCCGTTGTTGCTTGCGGTTGTCCTTGAGCAGGCCGTCCAGCAGTTGGATCTGCTCGGCTACGGCCTGGGGCTCGGCACCGGCTTCGCTGTAGAGCAATTCAAGGTGGCTGCGTTGTTCGGCCAGTTGCTGAGCCGCGGCGCCGGCCCGCTGTTCCAGGGCCGGCAGTTCGGCCTGGCCCTGGTTCAGGCGGTTACCGATCAGCATCAGTTGCTGCAGGCGTTCGCGGTAGAGCGTCCAGGCTTCGCTCAATGGGGCGAGGGCGGCGCTGTGCGCCAACTGCCCGGCAATCCGCTCCAGGCGCTCACCCACCAGACGCTGCTTCTCCAACAGTTGCTGGATGCTTTGCTGGCCTTCGGCGCTGGCGCTTTGCGCACGGTCACGGGTTTCGCCGGCGTCGTTCAGGCTCTGGCCAAGACGACTCAGGTTGCCCTGTTCGGCAAAGGCTTCGCGCAGCAGCGGGACGCTGTCGCTGTGCTGGCTCTGGGCCTGGGTCAGGGCGCTGCCGGCGTCGAGCACTTGCTGTTGCTGCTGTTGGTGACGTTGTTGCAGCTCAACCTGTTGCGCGGCCTGCTGCTCGATCTGTTGGCGCAGAGGCTCCAGGGCTTGGTGCAGCTCGATCTGGCGCAGGAACTGGTGACGCTGCGGCGCCAACTGCTCCAGCCGTTGCAGGCGCAGGCGCTCCGGGGCCAGGGTCAGGGCTTGCTGCTCAGCCTGTTGCAACTGCTCGGCGGCGTCTTGCTGCGCCTCCTGCCACTGGCGCAATTCCTTGAGCCAGCTGTGCTGGGCTTCCAGCTGCTTGAGCTGGGCTTGCTGGGTCTTGAGCTGTTGCTGGGCGTCGTTGAAGCGTTGATCCAGTTCGGCCCGGGCCTCGGGCTCCAGGGGCACGATACCGCTGGCCTGGGCCTCGAGCGCCTTGTGGACCTCTTCGGCTTCCTTGCTCTTGCTGTAGGCGCGGCGCCCCAGCTGGCTGTAGATCGCGGTGTTGGTGAGCTTTTCCAGGAGCTCGCTGCGCTCTTTGTCGTCGGCCTTGAGGAAGGCGCTGAACTCGCTTTGGGCCAGCATCACGGCCCGGGTGAACTGCTCGAAATTCAGCCCCAGCCGGGCTTCGATCAGCTGCTTGTATTCGTTCTTGCTCTGGTTGCTCAGCAGTTGTTCGCTGTCCAGGTCGGTGAGGTTCTGCCGGCTGGCTTGCAGCTTGCCGTTGGCCTTGTCGCGGGCGCGGTTGGCTTCCCAGCGGGCGCGGTAGCGGCGTCCGTCGATGCCGACAAAGTCCACCTCGGCATAACCGCTGCCGGTGCCCCGGCGCAGCAGGGTGCGCGGGTCGCTGGTGAGAATCTCGCTGTCGACTTCCGGGACCTTGGTCTCGCGGCCGATATTGTTCAGCCGTGGCACCGCGCCGAACAACGCCAGGCACAGGGCGTCCAGCAGGGTGCTCTTGCCGGCGCCGGTGGGCCCGGTAATGGCGAACAGCCCGGCGCTGGCCAGGGGCTCGGCGGTGAAATCGATCTCGAACGGGCCGGCCAGGGAGGCCAGGTTCTTCAGGCGGATGGCCAGGATCTTCATGGCTGTTCACCTTCTTGCTGAATGTCCTGCAACAGCAGGGCGAAATCCTTGAGGGTGGCTTCGTCCACCTCGTTGGCGTAGGCATCGCGCCAGGCCCGGCGGAACAGTTCTTCGGGGCTCAGCTGATCCAGTTCGATCAGCTCGGCGCCACTGTCTTCACCGTCGCGACCGCCATTGCCGGCGTATTCGGCGGCAATCCGTACCAGGCGCACGGCCTTGCCTTGCAGGGCGCTTTCCACTTGCTGGCGCAGGTCCGGTTGCGGCTCGTCCAGGCGCACCCGCACTTCCAGCCAGGGCTGGCGCTGTTCTTCGGCCAGCAGGTCGATGTCCGGCAGCTCGCCGAGCTGGGCCAGGATGTCCCCCAGGGGGGCCGGGCCCAGGCGTTGCAGGTTGACCGCCCGGGGAATCAGCCGCGGTTCGACGCTGACCAGGGTCTCGCCGTCCAGGCGCACGTCGAGGATCTGGTGCTGGTAGCCGATCTCGGAAAACGACAGGGGAATCGGCGAGCCGCTGTAGCGGATGCGCTCCTCGCCATTGACCTTCTGCGGCTTGTGCAGGTGCCCCAGGGCCACGTAGCTGACGTCCGCACCGAACAGGCTGGCGGGCAGGGCCTCGGCATTGCCGATGATCAGGCTGCGCTCGGAATCTTCGGACACCGAGCCACCGGCCATGTGCGCATGGCTCACGGCGATCAGGGCCTGCCCCGGCTGGCGCTTGGCATTGGCCGCGGCGATCAGCCATTCATGGACCTGGGCGATGCCCTTGAGGTAGTCGTCTCCCAGGTGCGGGCCGGTGACTTCCGCCGGGCGCAGAAAGGGCAAGGCCAGGCACCAGCCGGCAATCGCTCCGCTGGCGTCGGGCAAGGGCAGCAGCAGGCGTTCGGCATCCAGTTGGCCGTCATCCAGCCACAGCACCCGGCCCAGGGCGTGGGTGCGCAGGCGGCGCATCAAGGGGGCGGGCAGTTCGATACGCGAACCGGAATCGTGGTTGCCAGCGATCATCACGATGGTCAGGGCCGGCTGTTGCTCGTGGGCGCTGACGATGAAGTCGTAGAGGCGTTCCTGGGCTTTGACCGGCGGGTTGACGGTATCGAAGATATCGCCGGCGATCAGCAGGACGTCCGGTTGCTCGTGCTTGAGCTGGCGCAGCAGCCACTCCAGAAAGCAGGCATGTTCGAAGTCGCGTTCCTGGCCGTGGAGGTTCTGGCCCAGGTGCCAGTCGGAGGTGTGAAACAGACGCAAGGCAAGCTCCGCATGAAAAAGGCTGGCCGCACAGAAAATGACCGCGGCGAAAGGGTCGAGAGTTTACTGGCAAACGCGTGTTTATGCCCGACGCTGCGGCAAATGCAGGCGCGATTGGCCCCGCGAGGCGCTACGGGGGGCGGTTGCTGTAGGAGCTGGCTTGCCAGCGAAGGGGCCCGCCCAGGCGCTGCATGACTTACGGGCCTCTTCGCCGGCAAGCCGGCTCCTACGCGGAGGGGACTGCGCGGCAGCGGATTATTTGGGATACAGCGGCGGCAGGCTGGTGGTGTCCGCGACCGGGTCCTGGACCCGGTCGTTGATGGGGATGGCGCGGATCGCTCGCCATAGCTCTTCACCTTGCCAATATTGGCCGGTCTCGCTGTAGAGGGCGCCATTGAGGCCGTCCAGGGCGTCGGACAGGGGGATGAAACGCGCGGCCATGTCGGCCAGGGTTTCCGGCTGCTGGCGCGCCCAGGCGTCCAGGGCCTGGCGAGTGGCCTGGGGGTCGTTGGCCTGGCAGGCACGCTTGAGGTCGTCCAGCAGCGAACGTGGGCTGGGCCCTGTCTGGGCCGCGCGCAGCACCGCCGGTTGCCAGCGGGCGCGCCACCACAGGCCGAAGCCCAGCAGGGTGGTGCAGGCCAGCAGCAAGGTGCTCAGTTGCCACAGCCACAGGTTGCCGCTGTCGACGCTGATCGGCGCGTTGCCCGCCGGGGTGTCCACCACCAGGCTCGGGTTGTTCGCCACTTGCAGGGTCCGCGCCGGCAGGCTGGTCTGCTCCAGGCGGTCTTCCTGGGTGTTCCACCAAGTGATCTCGAGGGCAGGCAGTTCGACCTCCCCGGTGCGGGTCGGCACCAGGGCCTGGCGGTCTTCGCGAATCCCCAGCAGGCCGTGCTCGACGTGCTGGTTGCTCAGTTGCGGCTGGTCCGGGTAGCTGCGCAGGCCGTTGATCTCGGCCTGGGGCAGCGGTGGCAATTGGGCGCTGGACAAGCCCTCGGCACGCAGGGTCAGGCTACGGGTCAGGGAATCGCCCACCTGCGGGTGATCGGGCTCCGGGTTCCAGCTTTCACTCAGGCTCAGGCTGCGGGCCGGCAGCCAGGGGGCATCGGCGGGGTAGGTGGCAGGCTTGGCCAGCACCTGCAGGGTCATTTCGGCGGAGCTGACGTGGATCAGCTTGCCGGGCTTGGGGGGCTGGGACGTGGGCTCTGTGCCGGTGCCCGGGTTGGCTGGGGTGGCGGTGAAGGTCAGCGCCGGAATCTGCAGTACGCCGCTGCGCTGGGGATAGACGGCGTAACGCATCTCGATCACCCCATGGCGCACGCCATTGATGAGTTTTTCGTAGGTGCGTGGCTCCCCCAGTTGCTCGATCCGGGCGTCGCTCAGTTGCAACGGGCTCAGGCTGCTGTCGTCGAACAGCGGCACCGAATGGTAGATGTGCAGGGTCAGCAGGGCCTGGGCCTGGACATAGACCTTGGGCTGGTCCAGTTCAGCGTCGATGAACACCGGTTCCAGGCGGGCGTCCTGATCCTGGACCGGGCTGGCGTTGACCTGCAGGGTCAGCGCCTGGCTCTGCAGGTCGCCCAGTTGCAGCGGGGCGATCTCCAGGGTGCCGGTCAGGCGCGGCAGCAAGGTGACGATCCAGCGGGTGCTGGCGTGGCTGTCGCCGAGGCTGTTGAGCTGGTTGACCTGGCGCGTGCCGCGCACTTCGAACTGACTGTCCAGGGGCGTCAGGTCGGGCTTGCCAAACTGGGTGACATCGGTGGACTCCAGAGTCAGCTCGACGGTTTCCCCGGAGTTCACCTGGCTGCGGTCCAGGCTGGCGAGCAGCCCGGCAGCCTGGGACTGCGAGGTCCAGAGCGCGAGGGCAAGCAGAAGGGCGGTGCAGCGGGTCATCGAATTTTTCCCTGATCCTGATGTTGTTGCTGTTCGTACCAGAATTTACGCCTCAGCAGTTCTCCCGGATCGTCCGGGATCTTGCGCAGCCATTGCTCCAGCGCCTGCTGGTGTTCAGCGTCCAGGCTGTCCTGTGCCGGACGCAAGGGCGTGGTGGTGTGCTGGTCGTCCAGCTCACTGCCGGGCACTTCACTGTGGCCATTGCTCTGTGGGGCGGGCGCTGTGGCCTCGCCCTCGTTGGCCGGTGGCTGCCCGGGGTTGTCCGGGGTTTCGCTACCGGTGGCCGGCTGGGTGGCCGCTCCGCTGGGTCCGGGGTTGTTGCTGGCGTCGCTGTCGGGGTTTTCCGGCTTCTGTGGCGGCGTTGGCGGGGTGGCTTGCTGCTGTTGCAACAGGCTTTCCACCAGGGCCTTGTTCTGGAGTGCCGGCTGCAGGTCCGGCTGGCGTTCCAGGGCCTGTTCATAGGCGTCGATGGCAGCTTCCAACTCACCACTGCGCGCCAGGGCATTACCGCGATTGTAGTGGGCGCGGGCGTCGTTGCCTTCGGCAAAGCGCTCGGCGGCGGCATTGTAGTTGCCAGCCTCGTACAGGGCCACGCCTTGCCACTGCGGGTCCTGGAAGTGCCGTGCGGCTTCTGCCGGGCGCTGCTGTTCCAGCAGGCGCCGGCCTTGCTGGTCGGGGCGCAGCCACAAGTCGTTGAAGTCGAAGGCGTAGCTGGGCTGTGGCAGCCCGAACAACAGCAGCGGCAGGCAGAACAACCAGCCCCGGCGTCCGGCGCAGGCCGCCAGCAGCAACAGGGGCAGCAACAGCCAATAGCCCTGGTCGGCCCAGGTGTCCAGGCGCAGGGTCTGGCCGTCGCTGCGCACGCCTTGAGGCCCCCCCGCGAGGCCCAGGGCCTTGAGGTCACTGTCGTCCAGGCGGGCCTGACGGTAGCGGCCGCCCACCTCGCCGATGAACTGCTTGAGGTCCGGGCTGTCCAGGCGCGACACCAGGATCGCCCCCAGGTCGTCCTTGAGATAGCTGCCGTCTTCCAGGGCCACCGGGGCACCGTCGCGGCTGCCGATGCCGAGCATCAGCAATTGCGGTGCTTCACTGTCCAGCGCCTGGCGGATGCCCTGGCGCTCCTGTTCGCTGAGGGAGGAGGCCATCAGCAGCACCCGGCCCTGGCCCAGGGCGCCCTGGTCCAGCAGCTTGAGAGCCTTGAGCAGGGCCAGGTCGGCGCGCTGGCCGGCCTGGGGCATGATCGATGGCTTGAGGGCGTCCAGCAGGTTGCGGCTGGTGGCCAGGTCGTCGGACAGCGGCACCAGGGTGTGGGCGCTGCCGGCGTAGACCACGATCGCGGTCTGGGCGTCGCTGCGCAATTGCAGCAGGTCCAGTAGTTTGTGCCGGGCCTGTTCCAGGCGATTGGGCGGCACATCGTTGGCCAGCATTTGCGGGGTCAGCTCCAGCAGCACCACCAGCGGGTCGGCGGGTTTCTGGCTGGTTTGCTCCACCCGCTGCCAGCTCGGGCCGAGCAGGGCCAGCACTGCCAGCAGCCAGGCCAGGCCCAGGGCGACCCAGGGCAGTTTGCTCTCGCGGCCATTGCCGCCACTGAGCAGGGCGGCATGAAAGGCCGGCGGCAGGATCATCTGCCAGCGCCCGGCGCGCTTCTGCCGGTGCCAGAGTTTCCATAGCAGCAGGGCCAGCAGTGGCAGCACCAGCAACCACCCGGGACGGAACCAATGGGGCCAGAGGCTGATCATCGACGCCTCCGCAGACGCAGGCGCTTGAGGCGCTGGCGCCAATCATGGGTCGGCTGCAGAAAGTGTGACTGGGTGAAGAAGCGTTGCAGCGGGTTGTGCGGCCAGCGCTCGCGCAGCACCAGCAACACGCTGAGCAGCAGCGCCGTGGCCAGGGGCCAGTGGTAGAGGGCCTGGGCCGGGCGGGCCTGGGTCGGTTGCTGGGCCACCGGCTCCAGTTGGTCGAGGGTTTCCTTGATGGCTTGCAGCTCCTGGCCGTCACGGGCACGGAAGTAGCGCCCGCCGGTGACTTCGGCCAGTTCCTTGAGGGCCGGCTCGTCCAGGTCCAGGCTCGGGTTGAGCCCCAGCACGCCGAGGGTCGCGCTCTGGTCCGGGTCGGCACCGATGCCGATGGGATAGATTTTCACCCCTTCCTCGGCGGCCAGGCGCGCGGCGGTAATGGGCGGGATTTCGCCGCCGTTGTTGGCGCCGTCGGTGACCAGGATCAGCACCCGGCTTTGCGCCGGGCGCTGGCGCAGGCGCTTGAGGGCCAGACCGATGGCATCGCCAATGGCGGTGTTCTTGCCGGCGATGCCGATCTTCGCTTCGTCGAGCCAGACCCGCACCGTGTGCCGGTCGAAGGTCAGGGGCGCTTGCAGGTAGGCTTTGCTGCCGAACAGGATCAGGCCGACCCGGTCGCCTTCGCGGTGTTCGAGAAAGTCCCCCAGCAGGTGCTTGACCAGGCTCAGGCGACTGACGTCTTCGTCCTGCCATTGCATGTCGGGAAAGTCCATGGAACCGGAGACGTCCACCGCCACCAGCAGGTCGCGGCCACTGGCAGCCACCGGCAGCGGTTCCCCCAGCCATTGCGGACGGGCAGCGGCCAACAGCAGCAGGACCCAGAGCAGGATGAACCGTGCCTGCTGGCGCCAGGCCGGCAGGTGGGCGCGGGCCCGGCGCTTGGACAGGCCTTCCAGGTCACTGAGGAAACTCACCTTCAGCGCCGGCTCGCCGCTGTCGGCCACCGGTAGCACCAGGCGCAGCAGCCAGGGCAGCGGCAGCAGGGCAAAGATCCACGGCCAGGCGAACTCAAACATGTTTGCGAATCCAGGTGTCCACCGCCTGGGTCAGGCCGGCGATGGCTTTGTCATCGAGCTTGCACTCGGGCTTGTAGGCGCCTTCCACCAGCACCATCCAGCGGGTCAGGCCGGCGGCGGGGCAGCGGTTGTCGAGAAACGCCAGCCACTTGCGGCCATTGAGGGTGTGGCTCTGGCTGTAGGGATAGTGGTTGCGGCACAGACGCTTGAGCAGGGCGTTGAGGGCCTGCAGCCAGGCTCCCGCCGGGGCGCCGTCATAGGGCTTGGGCAACAGCGCCAGTTCTGCCAGGGCCGCCAGGCGCACCGGGTCCAGGGGTTGTTCGCTGCGTGTGCGCACGGCCTTGCGCGGCCACAGATGACGCCAGCGCCAGATAGCGAACCCGAGCACCGGCAGCAGCAGCGCCAGCAACCACCAGCCTGGTGCTGGCGGCCACAGGCTCACCTGCGCAGGCAGCAGCAGCGGTTGCAGTTGTTCCAGGCTGCTCATCGGCCGGCTCCCGGACGCTGCGGATTGAGGTATTCGCGCAACTGCTCGACCATCTCGCTCTGGGTGCTCAGGGGCATCAGCAGCACCCGCAGCTTTTGCGCCAGACGCTCCCAGCGGGCAATCCGCGCCTCGCTCATGGCCCGGTAGGCCTGGCGCAGCTCGTAGTTCAGGGTGTCGAGTTCCAACTGGGCGCCGCGCTCGGCAAAACGCAACAGGCCGGCGGCGGGCAGGGCATGGTCCAGAGGATCGGACAGGGGCATCAGCAACAGGTCGCAATGCCGCGACAACAGGCTCAGTTGCTGCTCGGCGGCGTCGCTCAGGGCGCGCTCGTCGCAGATCACGATCACCAGGCTGCCGGGACGCAGCACTTCACGGCCGCGCAGCAGCGCGGTGCCCAGGGCATCACGCTGGGGCTGGGCGTCGCTGTGCAGCGACTGGTTGACCCGCACTAGGCGGTTGAGCAGTTGCAACAGGCTTTGCTTGCTGCGCCGCGGTTTGATTTCGTAGTGCTCGTCGTCGCCGTAGACCAGGCCGCCGACCCGGTCGTTGTGGCCCAGTGCGGCCCAGCCGATCAGGCTCGCGGCCTGGGCCGCGAGTACCGACTTGAACATCAGCCCGGAGCCGAAGAACAGCTGGCGGCTCTGCTCGACCATGATGAAGATCGGCCGTTCGCGCTCCTCGTGGAACAGTTTGGTGTGGGGCTCCTGGGTACGGGCGGTGACCCGCCAGTCGATGGTGCGCACGTCGTCGCCGGCCTGGTAGACCCGCACCTGATCGAAGTCCACACCGCGTCCGCGCAACTTGGAGTGGTGCAGGCCGATCAGCGGGCTGCGCTGGCTGGGGGTGGAGAACAGCTGCACCTCGCGCACGCGATGGCGCATCTCGATCAGCTCGCCGAGGGTGATGCGAATGCCGGGTTCGGCGATGGCTTGAGTCATGGAGATCAGGCGACGGCAACGACGTCGAGGATGCGCTGTACCACACGGTCCTGGTCGATGCCTGCCGCTTCAGCCTCGAAGGACAGAATGATGCGGTGGCGCAGCACGTCGAACAGCACGGCCTGGATGTCTTCCGGGCTGACGAAATCGCGGCCGGCGAGCCAGGCGTGGGCCCGGGCGCAGCGGTCCAGGGCAATGGAGCCGCGAGGGCTGGCGCCGTAGGCGATCCACTCGGCCATTTCCGGGTCGAACTTGGCCGGGGTGCGGGTGGCCATCACCAGTTGCACCAGGTATTCCTCCACCGCGTCGGCCATGTACAGGCCGAGGATTTCCTTGCGCGCGGCGAAGATCGCCTGCTGGCTGACCCGGCGCTCGGGCTTGGTCTCGCCATTCAGCGCTTCGCCGCGGGCTTGCTGGAGAATGCGGCGTTCCACGGCAGCGTCCGGGAAACCGATCTTGACGTGCATCAGAAAGCGGTCGAGCTGGGCTTCGGGCAGGGGATAGGTGCCTTCCTGCTCGATGGGGTTCTGGGTCGCCATCACCAGAAACAGCGGCGACAGTTCATAGGTGCTGCGGCCAACACTGACCTGACGCTCGGCCATGGCCTCCAGCAGCGCCGACTGGACCTTGGCCGGGGCACGGTTGATTTCGTCGGCCAGCACCAGGTTGTGGAAGATCGGGCCTTGCTGGAACACGAAGCTGCCGGTTTCCGGGCGATAGATCTCGGTGCCGGTGATGTCGGCGGGCAGCAGGTCGGGGGTGAACTGAATCCGATGGAATTGCGCTTCAATGCCTTCGGCCAACTCTTTGATGGCCTTGGTCTTGGCCAGTCCTGGAGCGCCCTCGACCAGCATGTGGCCGTCGGCGAGCAGGGCGATGAGCAAGCGCTCGATGAGTTTTTCCTGGCCGAGAATCTGCGTTGAAAGAAAGGTTCGCAGCGCCAATAGCGCTTCACGATGTTCCATCGGTGACTGTTCCTGGAGAGGGTGCGCCCCGGGCGTTGAAATAACGTCGGGGCTGGGGGCGATACTTTAATCCATAGCGGGGGTCGGCGACTAACGGGGAAAACCTGATTTAGCCAATTAGTCGAAAAAAATCCGTGTTTTATTCAGCCCCACGCGCCACCTCCCCGTAGGAGCCGGCTTGCCGGCGAAGGGGCCCTTGAGCCGTGCATCGTTCCTGCAGGCGAACGAGGGCGCTCAGGACAACTGGCTGATATAGGTGCCGGTGCCCTTGAGGATGTTCTGCAGGGTCGCTTCCACTTCGGCCAGGTCCGAGGCGGCGGTGCTGTGGCGGATTTCCAGGTGGTCGGAGCCGTTCAGGGCATCGGCGTCGGCCGCGGCGATTTCGATCAGCAGGGTGGTGGGGCTCAGGGTGACCTTGACGCCATCGAGGGTCGAGGGCTCGCCGTCGAGGGTGATTTCCAGTTCGTCCTCGTCCGGGTAGCGGCTCATCAGGAACATCTCGCCCTGGCTGCTGTGGCAGCAGAGCATGGCCATGTTGTCTTCTTCGTCGTCGCAAGGGTTGGCGATCAGGTGGGCAGTGGTCATGTGCATGGCGTATTCCTGGGGCTGGGGCCGGCAGCGGCCGGACGGTGCAAAAAGAAGCAATTCTGCCAGCCCGATGGAATTTCTGCTGGCCTGTCTGTCAGAGAACAGGTCGTGAACGCAAACCGCCTGCAGAGTCACTTCTGGTACGCAAGTACCGTGAAACCGGGAGAAAACCCTGATTTTTCTGTACTGGCTGCTAGTGTTGTTCAGGGCACCTTCAGCCGGTTGCGTGCCGTTGACCGAATATGTCGCAGCATCGCAAGCAGCTGTCGCGTTCCACTCGTTAAGCTGCGCAGCGGACAATTTGTTCTCAAGTGCAATAGGTTGCGTCTGATTTGCGATGGTCACCTGTAAAGGCATTGCGCGATATGCAAGCGCCAGTCGTTTTTGCAGATGCCCATCCCGGGAAGGTGAATGTGACCTGCGCGTCTCGTCCAGCTTCACCCACCTGGCATCCTGCAACCTCTGCCCGAGACCAGGAGCAGGATGCACCACCGCCCCGCAAGGGGTTTGCACGCGACGCTACCATCAATAACAAGCCCAAGCGGAGTACCACAGATGGCGTTCTTCACCGCAGCCAGCAAGGCCGACTTCCAGCACCAACTGCAAGCGGCACTGGCGCAGCACATCAGTGAACAGGCACTGCCACAAGTGGCGCTGTTCGCTGAACAATTCTTCGGCATCATTTCCCTGGACGAACTCACCCAGCGTCGCATGTCCGACCTGGCGGGCTGCACCCTTTCTGCCTGGCGCCTGCTTGAGCGCTTCGATCACGCGCAACCGCAAGTGCGCGTCTACAACCCCGATTACGAACGTCATGGCTGGCAGTCGACCCACACCGCGGTGGAAGTCCTGCACCATGACCTGCCGTTTTTGGTCGACTCGGTCCGCACCGAGCTCAACCGTCGCGGCTACAGCATCCACACCTTGCAGACCACCGTGCTCAGCGTACGTCGCGGCAGCAAGGGCGAGCTGCTGGAAATCCTGCCCAAGGGCACCCAGGGCGAGGGCGTGCAGCAAGAGTCGTTGATGTACCTGGAGATCGACCGCTGCGCCAACGCTGCCGAACTCAGCGTGCTGGGCAAGGAGCTGGAACAGGTACTGGGTGAAGTGCGCGTCGCCGTGGCCGACTTCGAGCCGATGAAGGCCAAGGTCCAGGAACTGATCGAAAGCATCGACAACAGCCAGTTCGCCATCGCTGCCGATGAAAAGACCGAGATCAAGAGCTTCCTGGAATGGCTGGTGGGCAACCACTTCACCTTCCTCGGCTACGAAGAGTTCGTGGTCGGCACCGATCAGGATGGCGGGCATATCGAATATGACCCGAGCTCGTTCCTCGGCCTGGCCAAGCTGCTGCGCGCCGGCCTCACCAGCGATGACCTGCGCATCGAAGACTACGCCGTCAACTACCTGCGCGAACCGACGCCGCTGTCGTTCGCCAAGGCCGCGCACCCGAGCCGCGTGCACCGTCCGGCCTACCCGGACTTCGTCTCGATCCGCCAGATCGATGCCGACGGCAAGGTGATCAAGGAATGCCGCTTCATGGGCCTCTACACCTCTTCGGTGTACGGCGAGAGCGTGCGAGTGATTCCCTACATCCGCCGCAAGGTCGAAGTCATCGAGCAGCGCTCGGGCTTCCAGGCCAAGGCGCACCTGGGCAAGGAACTGGCCCAGGTTCTGGAAGTGCTGCCACGGGACGATCTGTTCCAGACCCCGGTGGACGAGCTGTTCAGCACCGTGATGTCCATCGTGCAGATCCAGGAACGCAACAAGATCCGTGTGTTCCTGCGCAAAGACCCCTACGGTCGCTTCTGCTACTGCCTGGCCTACGTGCCGCGCGACATCTATTCCACTGAAGTGCGGCAGAAGATCCAGCAAGTGCTGATGGATCGCCTGCAAGCCACTGACTGCGAATTCTGGACCTTCTTCTCCGAGTCGGTGCTGGCCCGCGTGCAGTTGATCCTGCGGGTGGACCCGAAACAGCGCATCGACATCGATCCGCTGCTGTTGGAAAAAGAAGTGGTGCAGGCCTGCCGCAGCTGGCAGGACGACTACGCCAGCCTGGTGGTGGAAAGCTTCGGCGAAGCCCACGGCACCAATGTACTGGCGGACTTCCCCAAAGGCTTCCCGGCCGGCTACCGCGAGCGTTTTGCCGCGCACTCGGCCGTGGTGGACATGCAGCACCTGCTGAGCCTCACCGAAGCCAATCCGCTGGTGATGAGCTTCTACCAGCCCCTGGGCCAGGTCTCCGACCAGCGCGAGCTGCATTGCAAGCTGTACCACGCCGACACCCCGCTGGCGCTGTCCGACGTGCTGCCGATCCTGGAAAACCTCGGTCTGCGGGTACTGGGTGAATTCCCCTATCGCCTGCGTCACAACAACGGCCGCGAGTACTGGATTCACGACTTCGCCTTCACCGCCGCCGAAGGCCTGGACCTGGACATCCAGCAGCTCAACGACACGCTGCAGGACGCCTTCGTCCACATCGTGCGTGGCGATGCCGAGAACGATGCCTTCAACCGCCTGGTGCTGACCGCCGGCCTGCCTTGGCGCGACGTGGCGCTGCTGCGTGCCTACGCCCGCTACCTGAAGCAGATCCGCCTGGGCTTCGACCTGGGCTACATCGCCAGCACCCTGAACAACCACACCGACATCGCCCGCGAGTTGACCCGGTTGTTCAAGACCCGTTTCTACCTGGCGCGCAAGCTCACCAGCGAAGACCTGGAAGACAAGCAGCAGCGTCTGGAGCAGGCGATCCTCACCGCCCTGGACGACGTTCAGGTGCTCAACGAAGACCGCATCCTGCGACGCTACCTGGACCTGATCAAGGCCACCCTGCGGACCAACTTCTACCAGACCGACGCCAATGGTCAGAACAAGTCCTACTTCAGCTTCAAGTTCAACCCGCACCTGATCCCCGAGCTGCCCAAGCCGGTGCCGAAGTTCGAAATCTTCGTCTACTCGCCACGGGTCGAAGGTGTGCACCTGCGCTTTGGCAACGTCGCTCGCGGCGGCCTGCGCTGGTCCGACCGTGAAGAAGACTTCCGTACCGAAGTCCTGGGCCTGGTAAAAGCCCAGCAAGTGAAGAACTCGGTGATTGTGCCGGTGGGCGCCAAGGGCGGTTTCCTGCCGCGTCGCCTGCCACTGGGCGGCAGCCGGGACGAGATCGCGGCCGAGGGCATCGCCTGCTACCGCATCTTCATTTCCGGCCTGTTGGACATCACCGACAACCTGAAAGACGGCGCCCTGGTGCCACCGGCCAACGTGGTGCGTCACGACAACGATGACCCGTACCTGGTGGTGGCGGCGGACAAAGGCACTGCGACCTTCTCCGACATCGCCAACGGCATCGCCATCGACTACGGCTTCTGGCTGGGTGACGCCTTCGCCTCCGGCGGTTCCGCCGGTTACGACCACAAGAAGATGGGCATCACCGCCAAGGGCGCGTGGGTCGGCGTACAGCGCCACTTCCGCGAGCGCGGCATCAATGTCCAGGAAGACAGCATCACCGTGGTCGGTGTCGGCGACATGGCCGGCGACGTGTTCGGCAACGGCTTGCTGATGTCCGACAAGCTGCAACTGGTGGCCGCGTTCAACCACCTGCACATCTTCATCGACCCGAACCCGAACCCGGCCACCAGCTTCGTCGAGCGCCAGCGCATGTTCGAGCTGCCGCGTTCGGCCTGGACCGACTACGACACCAGCATCATGTCCGAAGGCGGCGGCATCTTCTCGCGCAGCGCGAAGAGCATCGCCATCTCGCCACAGATGAAAGAACGCTTCGACATCCAGGCCGACAAGCTGACCCCGACCGAACTGCTCAACGCCTTGCTCAAGGCGCCGGTGGACCTGTTGTGGAACGGCGGTATCGGCACCTACGTCAAGGCCAGCACCGAGAGCCACGCCGACGTCGGCGACAAGGCCAACGACGCGCTGCGGGTCAACGGCAACGAGCTGCGCTGCAAAGTGGTGGGCGAGGGCGGCAACCTGGGCATGACCCAGCTGGGTCGTGTGGAGTTCGGCCTCAATGGCGGCGGTTCCAACACCGACTTCATCGACAACGCCGGTGGCGTGGACTGCTCCGACCACGAAGTGAACATCAAGATCCTGCTCAACGAAGTGGTGCAGGCCGGCGACATGACCGACAAGCAGCGCAACCAGCTGCTGGCGAGCATGACCGACGAAGTCGGTGGCCTGGTGTTGGGCAACAACTACAAGCAGACCCAGGCCCTGTCCCTGGCCGCGCGCCGTGCCTACGAGCGTGCCGCCGAGTACAAGCGCCTGATGAGCGACCTGGAAGGCCGTGGCAAGCTGGACCGCGCCATCGAGTACCTGCCGACCGAGGAGCAGCTCACCGAGCGCGCCGCGACCGGCAAGGGCCTGACCCGTCCAGAGCTGTCGGTGCTGATTTCCTACAGCAAGATCGACCTCAAGGAAGCCCTGCTCAAGTCCCTGGTGCCGGATGACGACTACCTGACCCGTGACATGGAGACCGCGTTCCCGCCAAGCCTGGTGGCCAAGTTCTCCGAAGCCATGCGTCGCCATCGTCTGAAGCGCGAGATCGTCAGCACCCAGATCGCCAACGACCTGGTCAACCACATGGGCATCACCTTCGTGCAGCGCCTGAAGGAGTCCACCGGCATGAGCCCGGCGAACGTCGCCGGTGCCTACGTGATCGTGCGGGACATCTTCCACCTGCCGCACTGGTTCCGTCAGATCGAAGCCCTGGATCACCAGGTCTCGGCTCAGGTGCAACTGGAGCTGATGGACGAGCTGATGCGTCTGGGCCGTCGGGCGACCCGCTGGTTCCTGCGCAGCCGTCGCAACGAGCAGGATGCGGCGCGCGACGTCGCGCACTTCGGTCCGCACC
Source organism: Pseudomonas sp. E1BtOHC1 (assembly GCF_058744285.1). NCBI lineage: Bacteria > Pseudomonadati > Pseudomonadota > Gammaproteobacteria > Pseudomonadales > Pseudomonadaceae > Pseudomonas > Pseudomonas sp. E1BtOHC1. Next base: position 4,638,774 of record NZ_CP196023.1, on the reverse strand, counting down.
TGGCGGCGCTGGGCCTCAAGCTCGACGAACTGCTGGAAGGCCCGACCCGTGAAGGCTGGCAGAACCGTTACCAGGCCTATGTCGAAGCCGGTGTGCCGGAGTTGCTGGCGCGCATGGTGGCAGGCACTACCCACCTGTACACCCTGCTGCCGATCATCGAAGCCGCCGACGTGACCGGTCAGAGCGCAGCCGATGTGGCCAAGGCCTACTTCGCCGTGGGCAGCGCCCTGGACTTGCCGTGGTACCTGCAGCAGATCAGCGATCTGCCGGTGGGCAACAACTGGCAGGCCCAGGCCCGTGAAGCCTTCCGCGATGACGTGGACTGGCAGCAACGGGCGATCACCATCAAGGTTCTGCAGATGGCCGATGCGCCGGACGACATGGAAGCCCGCGTGGCCCTGTGGCTGGAGCAGAACGCGAGCATGGCCGATCGCTGGCGCGCAATGATGGTGGAAATCCGTGCCGCCAGCGGCACCGACTACGCCATGTATGCAGTGGCCAACCGGGAACTGCTGGACCTGGCCATGAGCGGTCAGTCGGTGCTGTAACGGCCTGACCCCGCCCTGAACCAAAAAAGCCCCGTATCTTGCGATACGGGGCTTTTTTATTGCCTGCCGATTGCGTCGGCAAGCGGGTGCTGGGTGGCGCTTAGCGGGCCTTGGCCGAGGCGTCCTGCTCGACCACCATGTCCAGCACGTAGACCGTGGACGGGGCATCGGCAGGCGGGTTCTTCCATTCGTACTGCTTGACGCGCAGCACGTTACGCACGCCGTCCTGATGCTCGTAACCCTCGATGGACTGGTACAGCGGATGCCAGTTGTCCTGGGTCGGCAGTTGCAGGCCTGCGGCATCGTAGCGGCGCTCACGCACTTGCAGGCACTGGAAGTCGGGGATCAGCGGGTGGCTGCACTTGACGGTCTTGGCGGCCACTTCCAGGAAGCGGGTCTCGCCCTGGCTGCCGTAGCGGGTCTCGGGGGTGGGCTGGCCTTCGAACTTGAGCTGGGTGCCGTCCTGGGTGGTCAGTTGCAGGGTCGGCGTCGATTCGCCGCCGCCGAAAGTGCTGCGCAGGTCGCCTTTGAACAGACGGCCGACTTCGGCGTCCAGGGTCATCAGGCTCGGGTCGCAGGCCATCATGGTCGAGGCCAGGGGCTGCACCTTGAGCACGCCGTTTGCAGACTGGAAGCCGCCGAACTGGCGGTTGCAGCCGCCGCTGATGTTGAGGTTCTGCCCGACGAAGGTCAGGCGCAACTGACGCTCGATGCCCTTGTTCAGGGCGGCAACGGGTTTGCCCGCCGCGTCGCTGGCCGAGACCAGTTGCCAGTAGTAGGCAGCCAGTGCTGGCTGGGCGCTGACGGATGCAGTGCTGGCGGGCATGGAAGAGGATCCTTCAGGGGGAGTGGACGCCGGGGTGCAGGCCTGGAGCAGGGCGGCACAGACGGATACGAGGAGGATGTTTTGCTTCATGGTTCGCTCTTTCAGCCTTGATGGAGTATGACCTGCGGCATTGGCGGCAGGCCCAGGCCGGTAACCTGGGGCAGTCAATCAGGCGTCCGATGCGTGGCGCCCGCCACCTGGGCCGGGCGCCGCCGGACGACCGCTGCCGTTACCGATTGCGATGTGACAGCACTGTGCCAGTTCGGTTTCATGGCCGGTGGCCCCCGGGAGTGTAACCAAATCTTGCACGCGCGCTGCGAACAGGCCTCGCACCTTGCGCTGCGCCGCCCACTGCCCAGGGCTTACCAGAACCAGTAAGGCAGGAATTTGGGCGTGGGCTCGTTGGCCAGTTCCAGGTGATAGGTGATGGCGTTGAAGAAGAACCCATCCAGCAAGAGAAACGCCGCCACGCCGAACGCCAGGACGATCACCTCGTAATGCCGGTGTTCGGCGTATTGCCGGCCGATCCAGTAGCGCACGCCGCTGAGCAGGGCAAAGCTTGCGAACACACCGGCGAAGTTGGGCTGCAAGGGCTGGGCGGCAAAAGCGTTGTAGCCCAGCACCAGCAGCGCCAGGACCGCGCCGCTGGCCGGCAGGTTCAGGCACAGGCGCAGCAGGCGTTTGCGGGTGGTGCTGAACAGGCCGTTGGGGTCGACGAATATATAGGCCGCCAGCAGGGAAATGGCCGGGGTGATGGACACGATGTAACGCGCCTTCTTCGAGTTGGGAACGGTGAAGAACACAATCAGCACCAAGAACCAGGCGCCAAGGTACAGCAGCAGGCGCGGTGCCGACGGCGGCGGGGCGCTGAACCCCTGCCTGGCGCTTCTGGCCATGACGCAGAGGGCGTAGAACGCGGTGACGCTGTAGGTGACCAGCCCGACGCTGAAGTAGAAGTAATAGCGTGGCGAGTGATCGCTGGCGATTCGGCCCAGGCCCTGCATCTCCAGCACTTGCTGCATGAAAGTCTCGCCGCCCTGCACATGGGCGGCCCAGGCCAGCAGGGCGACCCCGGCGAGAAACAGCAGGCCGCTCAGCAATGAGAACCCGAACAGTCTGCGCGACTGTCGGCTCAGCAGGTAATAGGTGCCGACCACCAGCGCCGGGCCGATCATGCCAATGGGCCCGCGCAGGGCAAAGCCCAGGATCAGGCCGAGGAACACCAGCGCCAGGCGTCCGCGCTGTTGCTTGAGATCGGCGGTGTAGGCCAGGTAGAAGCAGCTCACGGTGATCAGGGCCGGATAGATGTCCAGGGCCAGGGAGTTGACGCTGTCCAGGAACGCCCAGGTGAACAGTGCAAAGAGCACGCCGCAGACGCCCCATTTCTGCTCATGCAGGGCCCCCAGCTTGTAGATGAACACCAGCATCAGCGACGCGGCAATGCACAGAGGCAGGCCCATCGACAGCACGGACAGCTGGCCGAAGGGCAGCGACGCCAGGTAGACCAGCACCGTGTTGACAACGGTGTAGTCGGGATACGGCTGCAGATCGTCGGCGATGGGGAACAGCGTCATGCCGTGCTGCAGCATGTAGTCGGCGAAGTCGACGAAGCGCGTGGTGTAGTTGAGGACTGCAGGCTTGTACTGCAGGCCCATGAACAGCACGAGGGCCACCAGGAAAATACTCAGGGCGGGTCGTTGCCAGATTTGTCTTTGAACGCTTTCCATGCTCTCAACACACACAAAAATACTGACGATACGGTGGCCAGTAGGCGAACGCCAAGCACGCATGGCGGCGTGGGACGTTGCTGGCACCGGTGTTTAAGGTGCAGCAATCTAGCGCGGCAGACGTTAACGGCCGGTATACGGGCAGTGTCCCGGTAATAGGCCGCATGAGGCGCGAGGAAATGCCCTCAGGGTCGTTGCGGCTTGACCGACGTGCCGAGGGTATTGCCCATGCGCACGCTGGTGGCGGCCGGTGTCGAGAGCCCGACCTGGTTCGGCGGGCGCTTGTGCACCGGGTTCTCCATGGCCTGCTGATTGGCCTGGGCTGCCTTGACGGCGTCCGGGTTGTTGCCCATCTGTTTGCTCAGGCAGTTGTAGTCGGGAGCCTTGTAGCCGCCGACGCTGACTTCCACGCAACCTTCGCTGGCTTCCTCGGCCTGCACCGTCCAGGGCAGGGCGCACAGCAGCAACAAGGTGACGGCGTATTGGCTTGAACGATTCATCCTGGCCTCCTGGCAGGCCCGGGAAAGCGGGCCTCGATGCCGGCCGAGTGTAGTGCAAACCGATGACTGGAAAAGTGATGGTTTTTTTGCCGTGGCCGTAACACCAGATTCATAAACTGGCCTCAGGATGACGCTTTTAGGGATTGGACTGCAGTGCAGCGACACAGCGCGCAGGTCGGGCGATGGACTTCATTGCACGGGGGCTTGGCGACCTGTGTGCTGGGGCTTGTGCTGCTGGCACCGATGCCGCAGGGCTGGGGCCAGCCTGCTGTCGAGGGACCACCCCGGGTGGATTCCCAGACCCTGCTGGCGCTGGAGATTCCGGCGCAGAGCCTGGTGGATGCCCTGGAGCTGTTCAGCCGCGCCACAGGGATGGCGGTGCTGGTGGATCGGGAGTTGACCCGGGGGCGGCGTTCGGTGGGGATCAAGGGCCGCTACAGCGCTCGGGAGGGGTTGAGTCGCCTGCTGGCAGGCAGTGGCCTGATGGCCCGTTATGCCCGCAGCGATGCCTTCACCCTGCAGGTGCCGGAGGCGACGCCGGCCACGCCGTTACAGGGTGCGGGAAGCAGTCGGGCGGCGCGGCTCAACAGCAGTTATGCCAGTGCCGTGCAACAGGCGGTGGAGCACAGCCTGTGTGGTTCGGCGCTGACCCGTCCGGGCAGCTTTCGCGCCTTGCTGCAACTGTGGATCGGCGCCGATGGCACGGTGCAGCACAGCCGTCTGGTGAGCTCCACCGGCGATCCGCAACGGGATGAGGCCTTGGTGCAGCGCCTGGCCGATACCCGGGTTCAGCGCCAGGCACCCAGCTCGCTGCGCCAGCCGCTGACCTTACTCTTGATACCGGACACAACAGGGAAACGCATGGACTGCAGGGAATGGGAAGGAGCTTCCGGGGTATGAAAAATACCGGACAGAGTGCGATGGTCAGGCTGTTCCTGACGTCCTACGAGGACTTTCGGGTGCGCTTGCGCAGACGCCTGGGTTCCGAGGACCTGGCCAACGACGTCCTGCATGAAACCTACCTGCGGGTCGACCGCATGGAAGAGCCGCCCAACCTGCTGCAACCCAATGCCTACCTCTATCGCATGGCCCTGAACATTGCCGCCGACCGCCGCCAGTCCGACGCCCGGCTGCTGACCGGCGACGAGGTCGAGGAACTGCTGCACATCGCCGATGACACCCAGGACCCGTCGCGGGTGGTGGGCGGCCAGAAAGAAATCCAGACCCTGCTCAAGGCCCTCTACGAACTGCCGGCGCGGCGGCGCAAGATCTTTATTGCGGCGCGCCTGGAAGAGGCGCCGCACCTGGAAATTTCCCAGCGTTTCGGCATTTCCACACGGATGGTGGAGAAGGAAATCAAGGCTGCCCTGGGCCATTGCGCCTTGCGCCTTGAAAGAAAAGTCATTCAGCGGTTCGGTCCCGGGGCCGGAAAACTGTCCTAGACAATGAGTCCCTGATCAATCCGTGAGTACCTGCGCGCTTGAACATTTTTAGCATCTCCACTCCCCAGGCCTCGGCGGACCCGCAACTGCTGAGGGAAGCCCGGGACTGGCTGGTCCTCCTGACCTCGGGTCGGGCCACCGTGGCCGACGCCCGGGCACTGCGCCAGTGGTGCGCGCAAAGCCCGCAGCACGCGGCCGCCTTCGAGCACACCAAGGCCCTGTGGCACTGCCTGCAACCGGCAGCCCAGCAGCTGGAGCAACAGTCCCGGCCCCGGCACTTGGGGCGTCGGGCTTTTCTGGGCGGGGCGATTGCGGCCTCGGCGGCGCTGTTCATGGTCCGGCTCACCGTCCCGGGTGGCTTTGCCGGGCTGACCGCGGATTTCGCCACCGAAGTCGGCGAGCAGCGGCGGGTGGACTTGGCCGAGGGCGTGAGCCTGGAGCTCAATACCCAGACCCGCATCAGCCGCCGCGACCCGGGCGCGGGCGAGCAGGGCATCGAGCTGCTGGAGGGCGAGGTGGAAGTCTTCAGCCACGGCACCCAGCCGCTCAAGGTCCAGGCCGGTGATGGCTGGCTGAGTGCGCGTCAGGCGCGCTTCAATTTGCGCAATACCGATCATCAGGTGTGCGTGACCTGCATCGAAGGCAGCCTGCAAGTGGCAGTGGCGGGGCGCAGCATTCGCCTGGACAGTGGTCGGCAACTGACCTACGACGCCAGGGCGGTGGGTGAGCCGATCGCCGTGGACCCCCGCAGCGTGATCGCCTGGCGCGAACAGGTGCTGGTGTTCGACAACGCCAGCCTCAACACCGTGATCAGCGAGATCAACCGCTATCGTCCGGGGATGCTGGTGCTGCTCAATGCCGAGTTGGGCCAGCGCAAGGTCCAGGCGCGCTTCAACCTCAACCAGTTGGCGGGCGTGGCCTTGCTGATCCGTGACGCCTATGGTGCCAAATGCACCGAACTGCCGGGCGGCGTTGTCCTGCTGAGCTGACACGGCCCCACCCGCACCGCCTGATTGCCTGATGCGCTGCGGGGTACGCCGGAGAAGAGGCCGGTGGGCTTTCCGCAATTTCCGGATCGATGTTGCCTGGCCGCTACGGGGTGAGCGGGCCCAGCACCTGGCGGTAGCGTTCTTCGCCCTGGGGCGTTTGTCGCACCAGGCGGATTTCCAGGCCCGGGGGATTGTCCTGGCGATTGCCACTGAGTTGACGCCAGCCTTTGTCAGGGTTCCAGACCCGTACCTGCAAGTCGCTGACCCGGCCGAGCACGGCCACCCCGTTCTTGGGTGCCGGCAAGGGGTAGCGGTCCCGAACCTCGGCCTCGGCGCGGTACAGGGTGTCGCCCTTGAGCCACCAGCGCACGCGTTGCAAGCCGACCCCCGGAGCGGGTGCGCTGCGGATCACTTCCAGGCGAAAGCCCTTGCTGTCGGAGCTGCGCACGCTCAGTGGGGCGGGGCTGTCGGGTTCGGCTTCGTCGCTTTCTCCCAGGCTCGGTTCGCGCAACTGGGAACCGGCCCGCAAGGCTACGTCGCGCTCCAGCTGATTGAGGCTGCGCAGCAGTTCTTCGGTCTGTTCGGTGCTGGCTCGCAGATGGCCGTCGGCCCGGGTGACGCTGTCCAGGCCGCGCCAGGCAATCAGGCTGACCAGCGCCATGAGCATGATCGCCACCATCACCTCGATCAGGGTAAAGCCGCTTTGCTTAGTCATGGCTGGCTCACCACCCGCAACTGGCCGCTGGCGCTGCGCTCCACCCGAAGGCTGTTCTGGCCGTCGGACAGCACCACCTGCAGCGGCGGGTTGATCCATTCGGCGTTCAGTACCAGGCGCTGCCTGGGCTCGATATGCACCTGCAGCGCCGGGCTTTGCCAGGGCCGTGGCCGCAGTTGTTGGTCGTGGCGAAAGTCGTCGATACCGCTGCCCTGGTCCTCGCGGCGGCTGAAGGTATAGCCCTTGGCCGTGGCCCGCCAGGTGATCGGCCGGCCATCGGCCCGGGCTTCGGCCTGGGCCACTTGCAGCAACTGGGCCAGGCCTTCGGCGTCCTTGCGCAGGGTCTGCAGCGGATCGGGCCTGATGCTCAAGCCCACGGCAGCGCTGGCGATGCCGATGATCACCAGCACCACCATCAGTTCGATCAGGGTGAAGCCCTGTTGCTTGCCTGTGTGTCGCACCTTGTGCTCCTTGGCGACGGGACGGGCCCGTCCGATGCAGATGATCGTGCAGTGAAATAAAACCGTGAGAATTGAGCTGTAGGCTGTGGCAACGGACAAACAGGAGGTCCCGCCGATGCTACGTGCCATGTCATTTCCGTCGCGCCTTGACGCCCCCCGGCTGCTGCAATACGCGGCGTTGCTGGCGGCCCTGGCCGGTGTCGCCACCTGGTCGTCGCTGCTGCTGACCCCGGCGCAGTCCCAGCCCCCGGCGGTGGCGCCCCAGGTGCTTGCCGCGCGCTCCGACAACCCGGCCTTGCAGTGGTTTGCCAACCAGCCGGTCCAGGTGGAGATCAAGGTGTCCGGGGTCATGGCCGGCGCCCAGGGCGCGGTGGCAATCCTCAGCCTGAACGACGGTCCACCGCGCAGCTTCCTGGCCGGCGAGCAACTGACCCAGGGGGTGCGCCTGGCGGCCGTCGAGGCCGACGGCGTGCTGATCGAGCGCGGCGGCGAGCAGTCGCGGGTCAAGGTCAGCAAGTTGCCGGACTCGCCGCTGCTGCCACGGCTGACCCGTTGAGCCTCATTGGCGCGGTGCCTGGGGCCGGCTGACCAGGGTTTCCAGGCGGGCCAGGGGCGGCGCTTCGCGGCTGCGGTCACGCACCTGGACACTGACCCGCAACAGTCCGGGCACGGTTGCGGTGCCAATCGCCTGTTCGCAGCGCAGCTTCAGGCGCCCCTGGTCGCAATCGACGCTCTTCAATCCGCTGGGCAAACGGCCTTCCAGGCGCAACTCGGCGAGCCGGCTCTGCGCTGCCAGCAAGGCCAGGGACTTGTCCCGCAGCAGACCGTTGCTCTGGGTCATCAGCCCGGCCACGCGCACCGCTGCGGCCATCGCCACGGCAATGATGGCCAGGGCCACCAGCACCTCGATCAGGGTAAATCCAGCTTGTTTGGACAAGGCTCGCATGGGCCCCTCGAGACTGGGAAACAGTCTCGCAGACTAGCCTGCAGGCTTGACCGAATGGCGACTGAAACTCCCGAGGTTTTTCAATACCACTGACATATCTTCTTGCAACACTGCGCGACGAATCGAACTCAAGCCAAGGAATGTCGAGATGGATATCGCGCCTGTCACCTCAACCGCTCCACCCCGAAGCCAGCGTGGCTTCACCCTGATCGAGATCATGGTGGTGGTGGTCATCCTCGGGATTCTTGCGGTGATGGTGGTGCCCAAGGTCCTGGACCGTCCGGACCAGGCTCGGGCCACGGCGGCCAAGCAGGATATCGCCGGCCTGATGCAGGCCCTGAAGCTGTATCGCCTCGACCACGGCAGCTACCCGAACATGAACCAGGGCCTCAAGGTGCTGGTGGAGCGTCCGGCCAATGCCAAGGACAGCAACTGGCGCTCCTACCTGGAGCGGCTGCCCAACGATCCCTGGGGCCGTCCCTATCACTACCTCAACCCGGGGGCCAATGGTGAGGTGGATGTGTTCTCCCTCGGTGCCGACGGCCAGCCCGATGGCGACGGCGTGAATGCCGATATCGGCTCCTGGCAGCTGTAAGGCCGGCCATGAACAGCCATTCGCCCAATGCGGCGAAGCAGCGTGGCATGGCCATTATCAGCGCCTTGCTGATCGCCGCGGTGGTGGCGGTGATTGCCGCTGCCATGCTCTCCCGGCAAAGCACCTTTACCCGCACCGTGGAAGCCGAGCAGGCGCGGGTGATGGGGATCGGGGTGTTGCAGGGCGGCCTGGAATACAGCCGGCAATTGCTGTGGGACGCCCGTCAGCGCGATGTCCTGACCCGACTCGACCAGGCCTGGGCACGGCCCATCGGCGATCAGGCCCTGGGCGGCTTCAACGCTGGGTTCCAGGGGCGCCTGCAAGACCTGCAAGGCAAGTTCAACCTGCGCAATCTGGTGTTCAACCAGCAAGTGGACCCGGTGCAGTTGCAGGCCTTCGAACAGCTGTGTCAGCTGATCGGCATCGACAGCGCCCTGAGCCGCCGCATCAGCCAGCGGGTGATCGCTTCCTATCCCCAGCGCTTGGGCAGCACACCGCCCGCTGCCAGCCACCCGGGCAGCTTCAACAGCGGTCGCCTGACGTCCCCGGGCGCAGCGACCCAGACCTTGCCGCCCCGTCAGCCGATGCTGCGCAGCCTGGACGACCTGCGCGGCATCCAGGGTCTGGACCAGGCCCGGCTGGCCCGTCTTGAACCCTACGTCAGCATCCTGCCGGGCAACACCTGGATCAACGGCAACACCGCCAGTGCCGAGGTACTGACGGCGGCGGTGCCGGGGCTGCCACTGTCCCGGGCCAAGGCCCTGGTGGCGGAACGCGATGCCGGGCACTGGTTCATCAATCGTGGCGACTTCCTCAACCGTCTGCGCATGCCCCATCTTGCGGTGGAGCAGATCAAGGTCGGCATCACCAGCGAATGGTTCCTGCTCCAGGGCCAGGCTCGCCGCGATCAGCGTCGGGTCAGCCTGGAGGCCCTGTTGCACCGTCCCGAGGACCGCATGCCCCAGGTGATCTGGTCGCGGGTGGGGGCATGAGTCGCTTGCGTATCGCCTTGCCGCCCCTGGCCGAGTTGCTCGCGGCTGAACCACCATTGGCCAGCCCGGTGGACTTCGCCCGGCTCGATCGCAGTGGACGGGTCAGGGAGATCGGCCGCAGTCCCCTGGGGCAACTGGCCCAGGGTGACAAACCGGTGCCGGTGGAGTGCTTCCTGCATCCGCTGGACAGCCTGCTGACCCAGATCGAGTTGCCTCAGTTGCCGGCGGCGCGGATCAAGGCCGCGGTGGACTGCGCTGCCCAGGCGCTGATCCTCGGCCCCAGTGAGCAGATGCATGTGGCCCATGGCGCCCGGGATGCCCAGGGACAGGTGGCCCTGAGCTGGTTGCCCAAGACCGCACTGCAGGCCCTGGGACGTGTGTTGGCAGAGGCCGGACTGAAGCTTCAGGGGCTGTACCCGGCGCCTTATGCCTTGCCGGTGCCACCGTCGGGGCAAGCCAACCTGTGCCTGCTCGATGGCCAGCTACTGCTGCGCCAGAGCAGCGGGCAGGGCAGCGTGCAGCCGCTGGTGGAAGAAACCCTGGAACAGTTGCAGGCCTCGGGCTGCGAGGTGGGCTGGATCGGCGATGCCGCGCCGCCGGCCTGCCAGCCGCTGCCGGCCGAGCAACGCTGGAGTGGTCCGCTGCCGGGATGGGGCTTGCACGCCGGCGCGGTGGCGGGGGGCGTGAAGGCCCAAGGCTGGGGCCGGGCCCTGGGTTGCTGCGCCCTGGCAGTGCTGATCTGGATCGTGGGGCTGAACCTGTATGCCGCCCGTGAGGCCGAACAGGGCCAGCGGCTCAAGGCGCAGATGAGTCAGCGGGTCAGGCAGGTGTTCCCCCAGTTGCCGGTGGTGCTCAATCCCTTGCAGCAGGCCCGCCAGCAACTGGCGGCGCAGCAGAGCGGGGCGGCGGACCCGACCCAGGTGTTCACCCGCCTGTTGCAACAGGCCGGTAGCGCCATGCCCTTTATGGTGGGCAGCGTGCAGAGCCTGAGTTTTGCCGAGGAGCGCTTGCAGCTGGAGCTGCTGCCGGACACGCCCAAGAGCGCCGAAAGCGGCTGGCAGGGCGCCTTGACCCAGGCCGGCTACAGCGTCCGGGCCGAAGGCAATGGCTGGAGCCTGAGCCCGGCCGCAGACGAACCGGCCAACGTCGCCGACACCCCCGCGGGAGCTGAAGATGAATAAGGCCATGCTGGCGCAGTATCAGGCGCGTTGGTCGCGCCTGCGGACCCAGGCCCAGGGCCATTGGAGCACTCTGGCGCCAAGGGAAAAACGCCTGCTCAGCGCCACCGCCCTGGGCGTGCTGGGGCTGCTGCTGTGGTGGCTGTTGATCCAGCCGCCGCTGAAGAAGATCGACTACTGGCAAGCCGAGACGCCGAAGCTGCGCGCCCAGGCCGAGGCCCTGGAGGTGCTGTTGCACGAGGCGGCGGGCAGCAACAGCCGTGGCACTAGCCTTGAGCAATCCTTGCGCCAGACCCTGGACGGGGCCGGGCTCAAGGACCACTACCAGTTGCAACAGCCTGATGAAGCCGGCCCCCAGAGCTGGCGTTTGACCTTTGAGCAGGCCCCGGCGGATGCCGTGGTCGGCTGGCTGCTGGGGGCTCCCCGGCAGCTTTCACTGCAGGTGGTGGAGGCCCGTCTGCAACGCGCAGCCGCGGCCGCCGCCCAAGACTCGGCAGGCACACTGTCCGGGACCGTTCGCATGGATCAGGCGCAGGGCGCTAAGGAAGCTTCATGAAGTGGTCAGGTTGCAATTACGTGCGCCAGTGTCGCAAGGCCGCACCTTTTCTGTTGCTGGCGTTGGGGGCCTGCAGCAACACCCCGTCCACCACGCCGCCGCCCTTGCTGGTGGACAGCGAACTGGGCCAGCCCCTGGCCGATACCCGGCGCAGCGGCGATGCCCTGTTGGATCGCCAGCGCTTGCAGGCACAACAGGCTCAACGACCTAAGGTCCTGCACCCGGTGACCAACAGCAGTCGCGGCCACGGCAGCCCGCGCAGCACCAGCGTGCCGCGCAACCCCCTGGGGGATCAGCCGGTGCAACTGAACTTCGTCGACGCCGATATCCAGGCGGTGGTACGGGCCTTGTCCCGCTCCACCGGCCAGCAGTTCCTGGTGGACCCGCGGGTCAAGGGCAACCTGACCCTGGTCAGCGAAGGCCAGGTGCCGGCCCATCAGGCCTACGACATGCTGCTGGCGGCGCTGCGCATGCAGGGCTTTTCCGTGGTGGACGTGGGCGGCGTAGCCCAGGTGGTGCCCGAGGCCGACGCCAAGCTGCTGGGCGGGCCGATCTACAGCGCCGACAAGCCGGCGGGCAACGGCATGCTGACCCGCACCTTTCGCCTGCAATACGAAAATGCGGTGAACCTGATCCCGGTGCTACGGCCCATCGTTTCGCCGAACAACCCGATCAACGCCTACCCGGGCAACAACAGCATCGTGGTCACCGACTATGCCGAGAACCTGCAGCGAGTCGCGCAGATCATCGACGGCATCGACACCCCCAGCGCCATCGACACCGATGTGGTAGCGGTGCAGAACGGCATCGCCGTGGACATTGCCACCATGGTGGCCGAACTGCTGGAAACCCAGGGCGGCGACCAGACCCAGAAAATCAGCGTGATCGGCGACCCGCGTTCCAACTCCATCATCATCCGTGCCGGCAGCCCGGAGCGTACCGAGCTGGCGCGCAACCTGATCTACAAACTGGACAACGCCCAGAGCAACCCGAGCAACCTGCACGTGGTCTACCTGCGCAACGCCCAGGCCGGCAAGCTGGCCCAGGCCCTGCGCGGGTTGTTGACCGGCGAAAGCGACAGCGGCGGCAACGACGGCGCCCGGGCCATGCTCAGCGGCATGGGCGGCAACAGCCAGAGCGGCCAGAGCCCGACTCAGAACAGCAGCGGCACGCCCACCGGCAGTGGCAACGTCAGCAGCAGTGGCGGCAGCGCCTACGGCCAGGGCAGCAACTCCGGCAGCGGCTTGAGCGGCACTGGCCAGGCAACGGATCAGAACACCGCCTTCAGCGCCGGCGGGGTCACCATCCAGGCCGACGCCACCACCAACACCTTGCTGATCTCCGCCCCGGACCCGCTGTACCGCAACCTGCGGGAAGTCATCGACCAGCTCGACCAGCGTCGCGCCCAAGTGGTGATCGAGAGCCTGATCGTCGAAGTCGGCGAGGACGATGCCAGTGAATTCGGCATGCAATGGCAGGCCGGCAACCTCGGTGGGCGTGGCGGCTTTGGCGGGGTCAACCTCGGCGGCAGCGGGCTGGTGGGCACCCCGGCCAGCAAGACCAGCATCGACGTATTGCCCAAGGGCCTGAACATCGGCGTGGTCAACGGCACCGTGGACATCCCGGGGATCGGCAAAGTGCTGGACCTCAAGGTCCTGGCCCGGGCGTTGAAGAGCAAGGGCGGAACCAACGTGTTGTCGACGCCGAATCTTTTGACCCTGGATAACGAGGCAGCGAGCATTTTTGTTGGCCAGACCATTCCCTTTGTTACCGGCAGTTATGTCACCGGAGGCGGCGGCACCAGCAACAACCCGTTCCAGACCGTGCAGCGCGAAGAAGTGGGTCTCAAGCTCAATGTGCGGCCGCAGATTTCCGAGGGTGGCACGGTCAAACTGGACATCTACCAGGAAGTCAGCGGCGTCGATCCCCGTGCCTCGGTGGATGCCGGGACCGTGACCAACAAGCGTGCGATCGATACCAGCATCCTCTTGGATGACGGGCAGATCATGGTGCTGGGCGGGTTGCTGCAGGACGGTTATAGCCAGAGCAATGACGCGGTGCCGTGGTTGTCGAACATTCCCGGGCTGGGGGCGTTGTTTCGCAATGAGAAGCGCAGCATTACCAAGACCAACCTGATGGTGTTCCTGCGGCCTTACATCATTCGTGACAGTGGCGCGGGGCGCAGCATTACCCTCAATCGTTACGACTTCATGCGCCGGGCGCAGGGGGAGTTGCAGCCGGAGCGCAGTTGGGCGATGCCGGATATGCAGGCGCCGCAGTTGCCTTCGGCGGCGAAGGCGATTCCGGGGGCGGTGCCGGTGTCGTTGCAGACGCCTGGGGCTGGGCAGGGGCCGCGGGCGACGATCAGGGCGGTGCCGGTGCAATGAATGGGGGCAGATTCGTTTATGGCGAGGCGGGGGACATATCCGCTGCTGCGGGTGTAGCCACTTATGGTTCCGCTTTTACAGCGGGGGATGGAGGACATATTGGGTACATATCCATTCCTGCGGGTGTGGCCACTTATGGTTTCGCCCTTACGGCGAGTCCCTTTTTACAAACGCCTAAAAAGGAACCAAAAACGCTTGCCCCTCCATGGGCCCCTCGCTGGGGCTCGGGGTTCCCTCGCTTCGGCATTGCTCCGGGGGCCCGCCGCCAACCGGCCATCCATGGCCGGGTGGCGGCTAGCTTGGCATCCATGCCGAGCTGCCCCCTACGCAACGCCTACGCTCGGCCGGCTGGGAAGGGGCCTGAAGATCAAGATCAAGATCAAAAGCCAGAGCCAAGCGCGTGTTACGCGCTTTTTGTAGGAGCCGGCTTGCCGGCGAAGAGGCCCGTGAGACATGCATCGCCTGGGCGGACGCCTTCGCTGGCAAGCCAGCTCCTACAGCAGTCAGATACACCGTGCAGTTTCCCGTAGGAGCCGGCTTGCCGGCGAAGAGGCCCGTAAGACATGCATCGCCTGGGCGGACGCCTTCGCTGGCAAGCCAGCTCCTACAGCAGTCAGATACACCGTGCAGTTTCCCGTAGGAGCCGGCTTGCCGGCGAAGAGGCCCGTAAGACATGCATCGCCTGGGCGGACGCCTTCGCTGGCAAGCCAGCTCCTACAGCAGTCAGATACACCGTGCAGTTTCCCGTAGGAGCCGGCTTGCCGGCGAAGAGGCCCGTAAGACATGCATTGCCTGGGCGGACGCCTTCGCTGGCAAGCCAGCTCCTACATGGGGGGCGCTACACGCCGCGCCAGCTTCAGGCCGGCCGGCAGGCCGCCGTCGCGCTTTTGATTTTGATCTTGATCTGAGCGCCCCGTTAACCACGATGGCCGAACGCAGGCATTGAGCCGTGGGTAACCCGGCAGGGATGCCGGGTTAGCCGCCACCCGGCCATGGATGGCCGGTGGCGGCGGCCCACGGATCAATGCCGGAGTGAGGGCATGCCGAGCCTAGGCGAGGCACCGAGTGGAGGGGCAGAGCGTTTTGCTTACTTTTGCGCTTTTCAAAAGTGAGCCGCTGTAAGAGCGGAACCCTAAGTGGCCGCACCCGCAGCACCGGATATGCACCCAACCCCCGCTGTAAAAGCGGAACCGTAAGCCGCCACACCCGCAGGAACGGATATGTACCCAACCCCGCGGTAAGAACAAAAACCGTAATCAGCCCCACCCGCACCACCGGATATGCACCCCACCAGGAGGCACAAGCAATGACCACCCAGCTCCCCTACGCCTGGGCCAAATCCCAACGCATTCTCCTGCGTCACAGCGAGGAGGGCGCCACCCTGCTGGTTTGCCCCTCGACCCCCGGCTGGTCGATCAGCGAAGCCCGTCGCCAGTTCGGCCCCGCACGCCTGGAGCGCATCCGCGACGACGAACTCGACGGGCTCTTGGCCACGGCCTACGCCGACACCGGCAGCGCCGCGGCGGTGGTCGGGGCAGCGGAGAATGAGGTGGACCTGGACCGCCTGATGCAAGACATGCCGGAAATCACCGACTTGCTGGACACCCAGGACGGTGCCCCGGTGATCCGCATGATCAACGCCTTGCTCACCCAGGCCGCGCGGGATGAGGCCAGTGATATCCATATCGAGCCCTTTGAAACCCACTCGGTGGTGCGCTACCGGGTCGACGGCACCCTGCGCGACGTGGTCTCGCCACGCAAGGCGCTGCACGGGGCACTGGTGTCGCGGATCAAGATCATGGCCCAGTTGGATATCGCCGAAAAACGCCTGCCCCAGGACGGGCGCATTGCCTTGCGGGTGGCCGGGCGGCCCATCGACATTCGTGTGTCCACGGTGCCCACCGGCCACGGCGAGCGGGTGGTGATGCGTCTGCTGGACAAGCAGGCCGGGCGCCTGCAACTGGAAACCCTGGGCATGGACCCGGATGTCCTGGCGCGTCTGGATGGCTTGATCCGTCAGCCCCACGGCATCGTCCTGGTCACCGGTCCCACCGGCAGCGGCAAGACCACCAGCCTCTACGCCGCCCTGGCCCGGCTGGATGCCAGCACCAGCAATATCCTCACCGTCGAGGACCCGGTGGAATACGACTTGCCGGGCATCAGCCAGATCCAGGTCAACGCCAAGATCGACATGACCTTCGCCCTGGCCCTGCGGGCGATTCTGCGCCAGGACCCGGACGTGATCATGATCGGCGAGATCCGCGACCTGGAAACCGCGCAGATCGCAGTCCAGGCCTCGCTCACCGGGCACTTGGTGCTGGCGACCCTGCACACCAACGACGCGGTCTCGGCGGTCAACCGCCTGATTGACATGGGGGTGGAGCCTTTCCTCCTGGCCTCGTCGATGCTCGGGGTGCTGGCCCAGCGGCTGGTGCGCCGCTTGTGCAACCAGTGCAAGCAAGCCGATCCGGCCCATCCCGGTACCTGGCACCCGGTGGGCTGCCCGGCCTGCAACCACATCGGCTACAGCGGCCGCACCGGGATTCATGAGCTGTTCTGCATCGACGATGACATCCGCAGCCTGATCCACCAGGGCGCCGACGAGCAGGCCCTGCGGGCCGCCGCGCGGCGGGCGGGGATGCTGAGCATGCGTGAGGACGGCGAGCGCTGGGTACGCAGCGGCGCCACCGCACCGGAAGAAATCCTACGTGTGACACGGGACGCCTGATGAATCGCTATCGCTACGAAGCCGCCGACGCGCTCGGCAAGATCGAGTCCGGCCACCTGGAAGCCGACAGCCAGGGCGCGGCTTTCGCCAGCCTGCGCAGCCGGGGCCTGACTGCGCTGAAGGTGCAACTGGACAGCAACCCAGGCACCGGCGCAGCAGGGGGACTCTTCAGCCCCAGGCTCAGCGACAACGACCTAGCCTGGGCCACGCGCCAGCTAGCCAGCCTGCTGGGGGCCAGCCTGCCCCTGGAGGCGGCGCTGAGTGCCACGGTGGAGCAGGCCGAGCGCAAGCACATCGCCCAGACCCTGAGCGCGGTGCGCGCGGATGTGCGCAGCGGCATGCGCCTGGCCGAGGCCCTGGCGGCGCGCCCGCGGGACTTTCCGGACATCTACCGGGCGCTGATTGCCGCGGGTGAAGAGTCCGGCGACCTGGCCCAGGTCATGGAGCGGCTGGCGGACTATATCGAGGAGCGCAACGGCCTGCGGGGCAAGATCCTGACCGCCTTTATCTACCCCGGGGTGGTGGGACTGGTGTCCATCGGCATCGTGATTTTCCTGCTCAGTTATGTGGTGCCCCAGGTGGTCAGCGCCTTTTCCCAGGCCCGCCAGGACCTGCCGGGGCTGACCCTGGCCATGCTCAACGCCAGCGACTTCATTCGTGCCTGGGGCATTCAGTGTTTCGGCGCCATGGTGGCGGGGTTCTGGGGTTGGCGGCTGTACCTGCGCAACCCCCGGGCACGCTTGAGCTGGCACAGTCGGATTCTGCGCCTGCCGCTGTTCGGGCGTTTTGTCCTGGGGTTGAACACCGCGCGTTTCGCCTCGACCCTGGCGATTCTCAGCGGCGCCGGGGTGCCGCTGCTGCGGGCCCTGGACGCGGCGCGCCAGACCCTGTCCAACGACCGCCTGAGCCAGAGCGTCAGCGAGGCCACGGCCAAGGTGCGCGAAGGGGCCAACCTGGCGGCTGCGCTGCGGGTGGAGAAAGTCTTCCCGCCGGTGCTGATCCACCTGATCGCCAGTGGCGAAAAGACCGGTGCCTTGCCGCCGATGCTGGAGCGGGCGGCCCTGACCCTGTCCCGGGATATCGAACGTCGGGCCATGGGCATGACCGCGTTGCTCGAACCGCTGATGATCGTGGTCATGGGCGGTGTGGTGCTGGTGATCGTCATGGCGGTGATGCTGCCGATCATCGAGATCAACCAGTTGGTGACCTGAACCGCACAACCCGACCCAACCTGACCCCGTCCGGCCCGATCTGGCTCGGTCCGTAGGAGCTGGCTTGCCAGCGAAGGCGTCGGCACCGGCGATGCAGGTCTCGCGGGCCTCTTCGCCGGCAAGCCGGCTCCTACGAGGGGGGCGCAGCCGAGGTACAGGGCAGGCATAAATTTTCATCCCGCCAGCCTCACTCCCGACCGGGCAACGGGCCAAGCTCGGGTTCCTCGTTCTGTCATGTTCCAGCGCTGTCTGCACCACCCTCGGCGCTTGCAGGGCGATGCCGGCGCCAGCCTCGGAAACCTGGCTGTCACCTTCCCGGGAAAGGCCCGAAAAACGGCGACAAACACCCGAGAATCTTTTGCAAAAACAGCCGGTTTCTCCCGAGGTTTTTTCCTTTATCTGTCACCGGAAACTGCGAACTTCTCTTTCCATGGCCTCACCCCTCAAGCCGTCTGGAACAAGGCTTTTGGCCCGAGCGCCATGGCGTCATGCAAGAGCTATTCACCCAACGTACGAACACGACGAAAGGAGATTCTTCATGTTTAAGCGCAACGTTCTGGCGGCATCCATGACCCTGGCAGCCCTGTGCTCGGCACAAGCTGCAATGGCTGACATCAACGGTGGTGGCGCTACCCTGCCACAACCGCTGTATCAGACCTCCGGCGTACTGACTGCCGGCTTCGCTCCCTACATCGGCGTAGGCAGCGGCAACGGCAAATCTGCCTTCCTGAACAACGATTACACCAAGTTCGTGGCCGGCACTACTGGCAAGAACGTGCACTGGGCCGGCAGCGATTCCAAGCTCTCTGCCACTGAACTGAGCGCCTACGCCAGCGGTCACGAAGCCGCATGGGGCAAGCTGATCCAGGTGCCTTCGGTCGCCACTTCGGTTGCCATTCCGTTCAACAAGGCCGGCACTGCTGCCGTTGACCTGAGCGTCAACGACCTGTGCGGCGTGTTCTCGGGCCGTGTCTCTACCTGGAACCAGATCGCCGGTTCGGGCCGTACCGGTGCCATCACCGTGGTCTACCGCAACGAAAGCAGCGGCACCACCGAGCTGTTCACCCGTTTCCTCAACGCCAAGTGCGCTGAAACCGGCACCTTCGCCGTGACCACCAACTTCGCCTCCAGCTACTCGGGTGGCCTGCCTGCCGGTGCAGTAGCCGCGGTCACCAGCCAAGGCGTGATGGACGCGCTGAACGCTGCCGACGGTCGCATCACCTACATGAGCCCGGACTACGCCGCCACGACCCTGGCCGGTCTGGACGACGCTACCAAGGTGGCCAAGGTGGCCGGTGTTTCGCCAGCGCCTGCCAACGTTTCCGCCGCCATCGAAGCCATCGAGCCTCCGACCGTGCTGCGCAAGGATGGCACCATCGTCGATGGCACCAAGCCTAACAACTGGGTACCGGTATTCGCGGCTACTGCCAGCGCCACCGATCCAAGCGTCGTGCCTTACCCAACCACCGGCTACCCGATCCTGGGCTTCACCAACCTGATCTTCAGCCAGTGCTACGCCGACGCTACCCAGACCTCGCAAGTGCGGACTTTCTTCGGCCGTCACTATGGTTCCAGCTCGCTGACCAACAACGACAACGCCATCAAGAACAACCGCTTCGTACCGCTGCCAGCGGCCTGGAAAACCGCCATTCGTGACAACTTCGTCAACGCTTCCAACGTGCTGAGCATCGGCAACACCAGCGTCTGCAACACCATCGGTCGTCCGCTGTAACGCAGGCTGCTACCGAGTCGCAACACCCGATCAGCAACGGTTTGCGCCGTTGCTGATTTTTTTGTCCTGCAGCTGCCACCCACGGCGTTGCAGGTATCCGCACGGCGCTGCCCAGGTTCGCGGACCTGTCCCTGGCACGCCCTGATTCGACAGGAGTCTGATCATGCCCAACGTCCATTGGTGGATGGCTTCATTGCTTTGCAGTGCCGTGTGCGCCCAGCCAGCGCTGGCGGATTTGAATGGTGGCGGTTCAACCTTGCCCCAGCCGCTGTACCAGACCCCCGGTGTACTGAGTGCGGGGTTCGCACCGTATCTGGGCCTGGATCAGCGCGACCGGGAAGCGTTTCTGAACAACGACTACGGCGCCCTGGTGCCGGGGGATAACAGCAAGAATGTGCACTGGATAGCCACTGAGTCCAAGTTGACCAGCGCCCAGCTGAACAACTATGCCTTGCTGCACAAGCCGGCCTGGGGGCCACTGATACAGGTGCCGTCAGCGGCCACCAGTATCGCGATTGCGTTCAACAAGCCCGGCGCTGCCTTGAACCTGAGCACCAATGACCTATGCGGCATTTTTTCCGGTCGCTTGTATGACTGGAGTCACCTCTATGGTTCGGCGCGTAACGGCCCGATCACCGTGGTTTACCCCCAGGGTTCAAGCGCTACCACGGAAGTGTTCACGCGCTTTCTCAATGCCCGTTGCACCGAGCCCGGCGGGCCATTCACGGCGAGCCGATCCTTCGCCTACGCCCATCCTTACGGACCTCCGGCCAATGCCGTCACCGCTGTCGGCAGCGCGCAGATCATGGCGACGGTGAATGCCACGGTCGGCAGCATCACCTTCATCGGCGCGCCGTACGCGGCGAGCAGCCTGGCGGGCCTTGAGGATGGCAGCAAGGTGGCGCAGGTGGACGGTGTCGCCCCGACACCGGCCAACATCCGCGATGCGATCGACGCCATCAGGACCCCATTGTCGCCGGAGCTCATGCCGTACCTGAGCGACCCCAACACTTGGGTGCCGCAGTTTGCCGCAAACCCTAGCCCCTACGATCCCAGTGTGGTGGCTTATCCGCATGTCGGGTATCCGATTCTGGGCTTCACCAATCTGGTGTTCAGCCAGTGCTACGCCGATGCCACCCAGACTGCGCAGGTCCGGGCGTTCTTCTCTCGTCACTACAGCGTGTTTGGGCTCAACGACGCGGCCATCAGGAACAACCGCCTGCAACCGCTGCCCGCTAACTGGAAGACGGCGATTCGCAACACCTTTCTCACCCCGACCAGCGCCTTGAGCATCGGCAATCCCAACGTCTGCAACGGTATTGGGCGTCCTCTTTGAGGGCGCTGCGGCAACGGCCCGGGCCGTTGCCGCAACCTGTTGTGGCCCGCATTACACCCGGCAGATGAATTTTCCGTGACATCCGTTCGGTCGCGCCTTGCGCCAACGGCCTATTCCCTAAAGCAGTGACGCGCGCCCTGGGCCCTACAAGCGTCGCGCTCCCGTGGGCGTCATAACAAAGGATGAGTAGTAATGGTTCGCTGCAAACCTCCGGTCAAATCCCCAGCCCTGCGCCTTGATGGCGAGATGCCGATCCTGCGGCTCAAGCCCCTGGCCCACGCCATCGCCCTGTTGATGATGGCGGGCAGTGCCCATGGCGCCACGGCGTTCAGTTCCGGCTGGTTTGCCGACAAGGGCGCCTCCCAGGCTGCCACCGCCGCGCGCACCAACGGCCAGGTGCCGGGGATTCCGCCGTTGTCCCAGCAGACCCGGGCCAACCAGCAGTTGCAGCGTTCCTTGAGCAATCTCAATGCCAGCGTCGCCGCCATCGCCGCCCAGCAGGCGGCCCAGGCCGCGGCGCGTCAGGCGGCCTTCGGCACGGTGAGCAGTATTCCCGATGGCCTTGGCCAGGGCGGGCTCAAGGTCGACAACAGCCTGACCCAGGGCTGGATCAACGCCAAGGGTCCGGTGCAGAGCCAGTCCGGCGGCAAGACCACGGTGACCATCGAACAGACCGCCGACAAGGCCATCCTCAACTGGGAGACCTTCAACGTCGGGCGCAACACCACCGTGGACTTCCAGCAGCAGTCCAACTGGGCGCTG
This sequence comes from Pseudomonas sp. E1BtOHC1, assembly GCF_058744285.1. Lineage (NCBI taxonomy): Bacteria > Pseudomonadati > Pseudomonadota > Gammaproteobacteria > Pseudomonadales > Pseudomonadaceae > Pseudomonas > Pseudomonas sp. E1BtOHC1. Next base: position 4,617,143 of record NZ_CP196023.1, on the reverse strand, counting down.
CTGAACAAGGTCAACGACCCCAACGGTCGGCCCAGCGAGATCCAGGGCCAGATCAAGGGCGCCGGCACGGTGATGATCATGAACCGCAATGGGGTGATCTTTACCGGCACCAGTCAGGTCAACGTGCGCAATCTGGTGGCGGCCGCGGCCACCATCAGCGATGAACAGTTCACCCAGCGCGGGCTCTATGTGGACGCCAACGGCACCCAGCCGACCTTCAGCGACGCGCTGGGCAAGGTCCAGGTGCAGCGTGGCGCGCTGATCCAGACCCACGCTCCGGCCAGTTCCACCGAGTCCGGCGGTTATGCCTTGCTCCTGGGCGCGGAAGTGGAGAACGCCGGCACCCTCGTCACCGCCAAGGGCCAGACCACTCTGGCTGCCGGCGACAGTTTCTACATCCGCCGCGGGGTCGGCACCAGCGGCAACCAGCACTCGACGACACGGGGCAATGAGGTCGCCACCTCGCTCAAGCCCGGCAGCAGCGCCGGCAAGGTCAGCAACAGCGGGCTGATCATGGCGTCCACCGGCGACATCACCCTGACCGGGCATCAGGTGCAACAGAACGGCGTGGCCCTGGCCAGCACCTCGGTGGACACCCGCGGCACTATCCACTTGCTCAACGCCGCCAGCGACAGCACCGGCAGCGTGACCCTGGGGCAGGGCAGCACCACGGCGATTGTGCTGGACAGCTCCGGCAGCACCGCCCTGGACAGCCAGCGCAACAATAGCCTGATCAACCTCGACGGCACCCCGACCAACCTGATCACCGGCCAGTTCAATAACTTGAGCAGCGTCGCCGACCGCACTGACCAGTCCCGGGTGGAGATCGTCAGCGGCGGCAGTGTGGACTTCCAGAACGGCTCCATCACCCTGGCCACCGGTGGCCAGGTGGCGGTCAGCGCCGGGCAGCGCAGTCTGGTGCGCGATGGCGCGGTGATCGATGTGGCCGGCGCCGTCGGGGTCAAGGTGGCGATGGAGTCCAATAACATCAAGATCAACGTCCAGGGCAACGAGCAGCGCGACTCGGCGGGCAACCGCGACAGCGGCCAGTTGATCAACAACGACGTCTGGGTCGACCTGCGCGAACTGGTGTTCGTCCCGGCGGGCACCAACGGCTACGCCACCGATCGCTGGTACACCGCCGGCGGCCTGCTGGAAGTGGGCGGCTACCTGGGCACCCAGGGCCACAACATTGGCGAGTGGATGGCCCAGGGCGGCACCCTGACCTTTACCGGCAAGGAGGTGGTGACCCAATCCGGGGCTCAGTTGAACCTGTCCGGCGGTACCGTCGATGTGCAGGGCGGCTATATCCAGCAGACCTGGCTCAAGGGCGCCGACGGGCGTCTGTACGAACTGTCCCGGGCTCCGGGAGACCTGCTCTACACCGGCATCTACAAGGGCTATGTGGACAGCAGCCCGCGCTGGGGCCGCACCGATTACTACTACAATCCGCTGATCGCCCAGCAGCGCCGCTACGAGGCCGGCTACAGCGTCGGCCGCGATGCCGGCAAGCTGGTGATCGGTACCGGCAACGCGGTGCTTGAAGGCCAGCTGGTCAGCGAAGTGTTCAAGGGCGACCGCCAGACCCAGGCGCCGAACCTCAACCTCGATGGCTATCAGCAATCGCACAAGGCCGCGGCCCAGCGTGCGCAGCTGATCATTGGCAACTACACGCCGATCTACAACAAGGCCAGCGGCACCTTGCGCTATGCCCTGAGTCCCACCGTGGACAAGGTGCTGATCGAGGCCAACCAGCAGAAGATCGCCGACGGCCTGGACCTCACTACAGCGCTGCCGGCCAACCGTCAGGGCCAACTGGTGCTGGACAGCGACACGCTCAACGGCTTCCAGCTGGGGGCGATCAAGGTCGGCGCCAAGCAGCAGATCCAGGTCAACAGCGCGCTGCAAGTGGCGCACGGCGGCGACATCACCCTGTTCGGGCCAGAGGTCAAGGTCAACGCCGACCTCACGGCCCATGGCGGCAGCATCAACGCCGGCAACGTACTGAACCAGGTGGATGTGAACCGCAACTTCGTGGTCGGCGATGTGATCCTCGCGCCCGCTGGCGGTGCCCAGGCCCGGGTCGATGTGGCCAGCGGGGTCAAGCTGGATGTCAGTGGGCGCTGGAGCAACCTGGCCCTGGACCCGTCGGACAGCAGCGGCCTGGCCTTTATCAACGGTGGCAAGCTGTCGTTGCGCAGCAGCGGCGACCTCAACCTGGGCAACGGCACCCTGGTGGATGCCGGCTCCGGCGCCGGCATTGGCTATGACGGCAAGACCAGCGGCGGCAAGGGCGGTGACGTGACCCTGGCGGCCGACGGCAAGCTCGACCTCAATGGCGAGCTGCGCGGTTATGGGGTCAACGGCGGCGGCACCCTGGCCCTGCAGGCCCACAAGGTACTGATCGGCGCCAAGGACGTCGTCCCGCAAGCCGGCACCCTGCAACTGGCGGGGGACTTCTTCAACAAGGGCTTCGGCGCCTACGACATCACCGGCAACGAAGGCCTGACGGTGGCCGACGGTGCCCAGGTCGAGGTCAAGATGCCGGTCTACCGCTTCGGAGCCCAGGCTGGCAGCAGCGCCACTGGCAGCGATCCGGCCAGCGTTCTGCAGCCATGGCTGCCGGAGCTCTACCCGCAGGACGCGGCCAAGGGCGTGCTGACCCAGCGCCGTGGCGCCGGGTTGACCCTGAGCGCCGGCAATCAGTACTCCACGGCTGCCCAGTTGGCCACCACGGCGCTGAACGTGGGGCAGGGCGCGGTGATCAATGTCGATCCGGGGCAGGCCATCAACCTGCGCAGCGTTGGCCAGTTGACCATGAACGGCACGCTGAATGCCTGGGGCGGCAGCGTCAGTCTGGGCGGCCTGACGGTGGCCAGTTCCGAGGCCGCCAACGCCGCCGGTCACGGGCGTTCGATCTGGGTCGGCGAGCAGGCGCTGATCGACGTGGCGGCGCGGGCGGTAAGCGCCGTGGACAACCGCGGTCGCCGTTACGGTCAGGTGCGCAATGGCGGCAAGATCGCTATCGGTGGCGAGATTGACCTGGCCACCGGTATTGCCAAGGCCAGCGACCTGTTTGTGGTGGTGCGCGACGGGGCGCGTCTCGACGCTTCCGGGGCCCAGGCGGCCCTGGACATTCCCGGCCAGGGCCGGGTGCAGGTGGCCAGCAACGGTGGCAGCATCAGTTTCGCCTCCAACAACGGCCTGTACCTGGACGGCAGCTTCGTCGCCCGGGCCGGGGGCGCCGGCGCGGCGGGGGGCACTTTGTCCCTGGCCCTGGAAAGCCCGTACTACATCAAGAACGCGGTCAACGACCGGGTGCTCAAGGCCCGGGAGCTGGTGCTCAGCCAGAGCCATCAGGGCAGTGCGCTGCCCGGTAGCGCCGACGCCGCAGCCGCCAGCCTGGAGTACGGCCACGGCCGCCTCGGGGTGGATCAGGTCACAGCCGGTGGCTTCGACAACCTGGCACTGCTGAGCAACGGTCTGCTGAGCTTCGACGGCGATGTGTCGCTGAACATGGGCCAGAGCCTGCGCCTGTACAGCGGCGCCCTGAACCTCAGCGACAGCGCCGCGGCCAATAGCCGGGTCAACCTGTCGGCACCCTACCTGTTGCTGGCGGGCATCCTCGCGCCCCTGGAGGCCAAGGATCAATACGTGCGTCCGGTCGCCACCGGCACGCCGTCGCAACGGGGCACACAGGCGCAGTTCAACGCCAGCGGCCAGTTGATCGATGTGCGCGGCAACGTGGTGTTCGGCAGCAAGGGTACCTTGCGCCAGGCCGACAACAGCCTGCTCAGCGTCGAGCGCCGGGGCTTCGACCATGTGCAACTGACCAGCCAGGGCGACCTGCGCTTTCTTGCCGGGGCCGGTGCCGATGTGATCGCCAAGGGCATCAGCACCCAGTTGCTGACCCAGGGCGACATGACCCTGCGGGCCGCACAGCTGTACCCGGCCACCGAGGTCGGGGCCCGGGTGATTGCCGGTTACCTCAACGATATCTCCGGCACCAGCATCAACTTCGACCCCGCGCGCACCCTGACCATCGGCCGCACCGGCAATGACCAGGCGCCTGTGCCTTACTCGGCCTTCGGCCGCTTGCAACTGGGCGCGGCCAGCATCAAGCAAGGCGGGGTGATTCGGGCGCCCCTGGGCCTGATCGAGATCGGCAACCTGGGCGCCAGCCAGGTCGAGTTGCTGCCCGGCAGCCTGACTTCGGTCAGCGGCAAGGGCCTGGTATTGCCTTACGGCGGCACCGTCGATGGCCAGGTCTACAAGTACAACGGCAAGACCGTGACCTTCCTCGGCCAGGGCGCCCTGGTGAACGAGAACAGCGACCTGAGCGTCGGGGTGATCCTGGGGGGCAAGGCGGTGCAGGTGCAATCCAATGCCACTGTGGACCTGTCCGGTGGCGGCGAGCTGCTGGGCGCCGGGTTCATTTCCGGGCGCGGCGGTTCCACCGATGCGCGCTACAGCCCACTGGTGCAGATCGGCGCCAACGGCAGCTTCATCCTGCCGGGCCTGGCCAGCAACCCGATCTACGCCATCGTCCCCGGAGTGCAGCCGGGCTATGCACCGGTGGCGCCGGAGGGCGGCGCGGTGGACCCGCTGATCGGCCAGCAGATCACTATCGGCGCCGGAGTGCCGGGGTTGGCGGCGGGCACCTACACCCTGATGCCGTCCACCTATGCACTGATGCCGGGGGCCTTCCGCGTGGAGATCAACGGCCTGGCCGGGCTCGGCACCGAAGGTGCGACCCAGCAACTGCGCAACGGCTCCTGGTCCACCGCCGGGCGCTTGTCGATCGCCCATACCGGGATCGGCAACAGTGTCGCCAGCCAGTTGATCCTGACGTCGGCCGATACCCTGCGCCGCTATTCCCAATACAACGAAACCGGCTATGCCCAGTTCGCCCTGGCCGATGCGGCCAAGCTCGGCGTGCCACGACCGATGCTGCCGGTGGATGCCAAGACCCTGAAACTGGCCCTGCAGCCGGGCGCCGGTGCCGATGCCTTTTCCTTCCAGGGCATCGGGCGCTTCGATGCCGCTGCCGGGGGCTACGGCGGCACCGTCGCGGTATTGAACATGGGCGAGGGCGGCATTGAAGTGGTGGCCAGGGGCAAGTCCGCCACCGGCGGCTTCAATGGGGTCACCCTGGACGCCAACAGCCTCAATGCCATGGGCGCGGCGCGCCTGATGCTCGGTGGCCTGACCCTGGTCAAATATGGCCAGGGCGGCAACTACATCACCCTGGCCGAAGGCATCAATGCGCCCAAGGGCTCCATCACCTTGCGCGAGGGCGTGACCCTGGCGGCGCCGGAAGTGTTCCTGGTGAGCAATACCGGGCAGATCGTCCTGGAGCAGGGCGCGTCGATCAACAGCCTGGGCCGCGGCAAGGCCAGCTATGACGCCCGTGACGGTTTCACCTATCAGGTGGCCAACATGCTGGCTGTCTCCAACGGCCTGCTCAATGTGATCGGCAAGGCGCAAGCGGGCGGGCAATCCAGTGGCGGCATCCGGCTCGGGGTGTGCAGCAGCGCTCCCTGCAGCGGCCAGACCGCGCTGTACTCCGACGGCAGCATCGTCGCCCTGACCGACAACGCCTTTGAACTGGGCGATCAGGTGCGCTATGGCACCCGCCATCTGAACCTGGGGTTGAACACCATCAATGTCGGCAGTGCCGAAGCCCTGGCGGCCGCGGCGGCCGGCAATCGCCTGCCCAGCGGCATGACCCTGACTCAGCAAGTGCTGGACCGCCTGCTGCGCGGCGATACCCAGTCCGGCGCGCCGGCCCTGGAGACTCTGCAGCTCTCGGCCCGGGACAGTTTCAACTTCTACGGCAGCACTCGCCTTGACACCTACGACCCGCTCACCGGCCAGTCGCTGCTGAGTAACCTGATGCTGTCCACTCCGGCGATCTATGGCGCAGGTGGTGCCAACGATGTGGCCAGCATCCACACCGCCAACCTGATCTGGCAGGGCGCCGAGGCACCGGCCGGGGCGGTAGTGGCCGGTGGTGCCGGTACTGGCAGCGGGCGTCTGGAAATCAATGCCGAGCGCATTGAATTCGGCTATGGCGCCTTTGCTCAGCCCAGCAGCAGCAAGAGCCTGGACCGCTTGGCCCTGGGTTTTGCCGGGGTCAACCTGAATGCCAGCCAGCGTATTACCGCCAACCACAAGGGCAGCCTCAGGGTCTATCAGCACCAGGGGGCTTACGACCCGGTCAGCGGCTTTGCCTACAGCGGCGGCAACCTGAATATCCTCACCCCGCTGATGACCGGCGAGGCCGGATCGGTGAACCGCATCACTGCCGGTGGCGCCATCGATATCAGCGCCTCGGCCGGGCCCCGTGGCACGGCCAATGGCCAGGGCGCGGAACTGTCCCTGCAGGGCGACAGCCTGCGTCTGGCCAGCGCCGTGGTGCTGCCCAGCGGCAAGGTGACCCTGAGTGCCCGTGGCGATGTGCTGCTCAGCGATGCGGCGTTGATCGATGTGGCCGGTCGGGCCAGCGCGTTCAATGACCTGACCCGCTACGGTGCCGGTGGTGAAGTGCTGCTGCAAAGCCGCGAGGGCAATGTGCTGCAGGCGGCGGGCTCGACCATCGACCTCTCGGCCAGCAACAACCAGGCCGGCAAACTGCGGGCGGTGGCGCTGGACGGCGCTGCCGGCACAGTGGACCTGGCCGGCAAGATCCTCGGCAGCAGCAGCGGTACCTATGATGCCGGCGGTACCCGGGTGCCTTACCTGGGCGGTGCGGTGGAAATCCAGGCCCAGCGCCTGGGCAGCAGCGGCACCCTGGACGAGCAGTTCGCCGCCCTCAACCAGCGTCTGAATCAGGGGCAGGTCCATGGGGCGCGCAGCTTCCAGCTCAAGCAGGGCGACCTGAACATCGGCAACGGGGTCAAGGCCAACACTGTCAACGTCTCGCTGGACAACGGCAGCCTGAGGGTCAGCGGGCGGGTGGACGCCAGCGGCGAGCAGGTCGGCAGCATCAACCTGGCCGCCAGCAATGGTCTGACGCTGGACCGCAGCGCGGTGCTCGATGCCCATGGCAATCAGCTACGCGTGGACAGCTACGGCAAGATCATCGATGCGCCGAACCGTGCCACCGTGGTGCTCAATTCCGGCCAGGGCCGGCTGACCCTGGCCGAGGGTGTGCGCATTGACCTGCGCCATGGCACCGAGGTGGCGTCGGGCAGTGCGGCGGGGCAGAACGACGGCCGCAGCCGCGGCACCCTGGAATTGAATGCGCCGCGTATCGTCCAGGCGGACCAGAGCAGCAATGACATCGATATCGATGCCCGCGGCGCGCTGGATATCCGCGGGGCGCGTTCGATCGCGGTCAACGGCATGCTGCGCTACGACGATGCACCGCAGAAGTCCGATGCCACCGCCAGCGGTCGCCCTTACCAGGAGATCACCCAGGCCTATCTCAACGCCAAACATGCCCAGAGCACGGCCTTTATCAACGCGGCCCTGCAAAACAGCGACCTGCTGCAGAACAAACTGGCCGGGCTGAACAACGCCAGCTACGCCGATGCCTTGCATCTGCGGCCGGGGGTCGAGATCGTCAGCAAGACTGCGGACGGCGATCTGGTGGTGCAGGGTGACCTGGACTTGTCCGGCTATCGCTATGCCAGCCTCAATCCCCATAGCCAGAAGACCTCGGTCTACGGCTCCGGCGAGGTCGGCAGCCTGACGTTGCGGGCCGGCGGCGACCTGAACATCTACGGCAGCATCAACGATGGTTTCGCCCCACCGCCCCCGAGCGCAGACGACAAGGGCTGGGTGCTGTTGTCGGGAGTGGACTTCAGTGGCGGCTCCACCCTTGTGCCGGGCAGCGGAGTGACCCTGGCCGATGGCACGGGCTTCCCCTCGGGCACCATCCTCAACTACGACCTGCCGATCAAGGGCTTGAGCCTGAGTGCGGGCACCCGCCTGCCGGTCACCGCAGTGCTCGACCAGAGCCTGGTACTGCCGGCGGGCACGGTACTTGCGGCCGCGGTGCGTGACGCGGCGGGCAATCTGCTGTTCGCCGCCGGGACTCTGCTCAGCGAGGCCCAGACCCTGGTGGCCGGCACCCGGCTCGACGCCGGCAGCCTGCTGACCCAGAACGTGCGCTTGCAGCCGATGACCTGGCCCAAGGGGGTGGCACTGCCCAAGGTCAGTGCCGGGCTGGTGCTGCTCGACGGCAGCAAGGCGCTGCCCAAGGGCGCGCTGATTCCTGCCGGAACCAACGTCAAGCTGCCGGGAGGCGTCGAGTCGGTGCAGTTGCGACCGGACGTGACCGGGCCCCAGGGCCGGCTCTGGGCCATTGCGCCGATGCTCGCCGAGGGCTCGCAATCCTGGTCCCTGCGTCTGGTGGCCGGGGCCGATACCGAGGCCGCCGACAGCCGCATCCTGCAAGCCACGCCTCGCAGCGGCGACCTGCATCTGGCGGACAGTCACTACGGCATGTTTGCCAAGGAACTGCCGGCCAGGGGTTTGATGACCTGGACCTTGGCGGCGGTCCAGGCCCTGGCGGAAAACGGCGTGGTGGTCAAGGAAGGCGACCCGGTGGACCAGAAAGTCCTCGATGACCTGGAGCAGGGCAGCATTGCCGAGTTCTGCGCGCAGACGCCGGAGTTCTGCGCAATGAAGGCCACCTACGTCTGGACCCAGGCCGCGGTGGACGAACTGGCCCAGGCCGATATCGTGGTCAAGGTGGGGGAGGTGATCGATGAAAAGTTCATTCAGGACCTGGGGCTGCCTTCGGTAGCGGCCATGTGCGCCGAGACGCCGAGCTTCTGCCAGGCGCAAAGCGCCAAGGAGTACGAGGCCCGGCCGTCCAGTAGCCGTTTCAGTGTGGTGCGTACCGGTACCGGCGACCTGGAACTGCTCAGCGCCGGCAACCTGAGCATGGACTCGCTGTATGGGGTCTATACCGCCGGGACTTCATCCACGGCCACTCGCGCCGGCGATCCTTACAACCAGCCTCGCGGCCTGGGCAGCGGCAGCACGGTGCTCAACGATCCGGGCAGCTACTTCGAGCAGTTCGTCAATGGCAGCGGCACCAGCCTGTATCGTGCCTGGTACCCGGAGGCGGGGGGCAATCTGCGGATCGACGTCGGTGGCGACCTGACCGGCAACATCACCAATGTCGCCGGCAACAGCAACAGTTGGCCCAATCCCAAGGACAGCGGCCTGGACTCGGCCGAGGTGGGCAACTGGTTGTGGCGCCAGGGCAGCGCCGATGTCGCCACCGGCGGCTCGGCCCAACCCACGGCCTGGTGGATCAACTTCGGCACCTACGCCGCGGGCGTTGCCGACAAGATGGTGGGTTTCACCGGCTTCGGCACCCTGGGGGGCGGCAACCTGGAGGTGAATGTCGGCGGTGACGCCGGAGTCCTGCAGGGGCTGTCCAGTGCTGCCGGCATCAGCCCGCGCAGCCAGGGGCTGGTGTTGGCGGTGGGCAGCACCGGACGGCTCGCCAGCGATGGCAGCCTGCAACTGACCGGCGGTGGCGACCTGCGGGTGCGTATTGCCGGAGCCCTGAACCCGCTCGCCGAGCTGAGCAACGATCATCGCAGCGGCATGCTGGTCAACCTGCGCGGCAACACCCAACTGCAGAGTGCCTCCCAGGGCAGCATCAATCTGCTCTATGGCGGCACCAGCGTTGACCACAACCCCAGCGAAACCCGGGCTTTCGATCCATTGCGTGCCACGCGCGGCCTGGCCCAGGGCGGCATGACCCTGGTGCCGGGCGATGCCACCTACCAGCTGCAGACCCTGGGGGATCTGGTGGTGCAGAACGTCGAGGACCCGGGACGGATCAAGCAGTTCAACCCGGCGCCTTTCAGCCGTGGAACCCAGTCAGGCACTGGCCAGAGCTGGTTCACCCTGTGGACCGACAGCACCGCCGTCGACCTGTTGTCCCTGGGCGGCAATCTGACGCCGTTCACCACCTCTTCCAGCGCGACCGATCTGGCGGTGGTCTACCCGTCGATACTGCGCGCCGTGGCCAGCAGTGGCAGCCTCTACTACGGCAAGGCCGCCGCGCCTCAGCGTGAGGACGTCAACTATCGCTACCCCTTGCTGCTGGCGCCCGGTGCCAAGGGGCAGTTGCAGTTCCTGGCCGAGGACTCGATTTATGCCGGTGGTTTCACGGTCAGCCAGTCCGGGGCTGCCGCCAGTGCGCTGGCGACGCCATGGCATCCGGCCTTTGTCGGGCGCATCGGCAATACGCTGGTGGCCAGCAACCTGTCAGTCAATGGCAACCCGGCGGTGTCGACCTTGCCGCTGTTCGCCTTCGATTCCGGCAGCGTCTCCGGGATCATCGAGGGCGCCATGGACCCGGCACGCTTCTACGCGGTAAACGGCGACCTGCTGGGGGTCAATAGCGGGCGGATCATTACCTTCGGCACCCAGGCCTCGCAGTTGCACGCCGGGCAGACCTGGTACGAAGGCAGTCGTGCGGTGTGGATGATGGCCGGGCGCGACATCGTCAGCAGTGGCCGGGTCTACGGCGTCGGCGATCCGGGCGATGCTTCGTCTGCCCAGGGCAACCTGTTCGTCCATAACAGTCCCAGCGACATTTCCATCGTCAGCGCCGGGCGCGACATCCTCTACAGCAACTTCAACGTCGCCGGTCCCGGCACCCTGGAACTGACGGCGGGGCGCAACATCCTCATGGAGGACAAGGTCAGCATCACCAGCATCGGCGCCGTGGCACCGGGGGACACTCGTCCCGGGGCCAGTATCGTGATGCAGGCCGGGGTCGGACCCTCGGGGCCGGACTATCGGCGCTTCGTCGAGGCCTATCTGGACCCGAGCCGGCTGGCTCAGCCCGGTGAAAGCCTGGCGGCGGGCAAGGTGGCCAAGACCTACGAGGCTGAGCTGGTGGACTGGCTGGCGCAGCGCTTCGGCTTTGTCGGCGACAGCACCCAGGCCCGGGCCTACTACGCGAGCTTGCCGGCGGAGCAGCAGCGGGTGTTTGCCCGGGATGTGTATTTTGCCGAGCTCAAGGCCGCCGGCCGCGAGTACACCCAGGACGGCGGGATACGCCAGGGCAGCTACGCCCGGGGCCGGGCGGCGATTGCCGGGCTGTTCCCGAGCACCGATGTGGCCGGCAACCCGATCACCTACAAGGGCGATATCACCCTGTTCGGCGGCGCCGGGGTGCACACCGATTTCGGCGGCAACATCCAGATGCTGACCCCGGGCGGCAACCAGACCTTCGGCATCGAAGGCACAGCGCCACCGGCGTCGGCCGGGGTCATCACCCAGGGTTCGGGGGACATCCAGCTGTACTCCCTGGGCAGCATCCTTCTGGGCCAGAGCCGGATCATGACCACCTTCGGCGGCTCGATCATGGGCTGGTCGGCAGCGGGCGACATCAACGCCGGTCGCGGTTCCAAGACCACCGTGGTCTACACCCCGCCCAAGCGGGTCTACGACAACTGGGGCAACGTCAGCCTGTCGCCGTCGGTGCCCAGCACCGGGGCGGGGATCGCCACCCTGAATCCGATTGCCGAAGTGGCGGCCGGGGACATCGACTTGATCGCCCCCCTGGGCACCATCGATGCCGGCGAGGCGGGTATCCGGGTCTCGGGCAACGTCAATATCGCGGCACTGCGGGTGGTCAACGCGGCGAACATCCAGACCCAGGGCAAGTCGTCCGGGGTGCCGGTGACGGCGGCGGTCAACACCGGGGCCATGAGCTCGGCCAGTGCCGCGGGCTCGGCGGCGTCCCAGGCCGCGGAGGACGCGGCGCGCAATCAGCAGACGGCAGCCAAGCAGGGCCGGGCGTCCATCGTCACCGTGGAAGTGCTGGGCTTTGGTTCCGAACCGGTGCAACGCCAGCGTGAAGAAGCCAGCCGCACCCCGGGCTACAACCCCGACAGCCCGGTGCAGGTACTGGGGGCCGGGCCCTTGAGCGAACAGGCCCGGGCGCGCCTGACCGATGAGGAGCGTGGACAACTGACGCTGTAAGGTTCTCTCGTGGTAGCAAGGCTTGGGGGCGATCATTGATCGCCCCTTTTTTATGCGCTGTACCGGCGTTGCGGGCGTTGTGTTGACTGGCTATTCCTTATGGGAATGCAGCGGATAAAAACAATGAATTTTTATTATTGATCGCCATGACCTAGCTTGGCTCGACAACCTTTGGAGCCACGCTGTGAACTCATCTTCTGTGAACTCGATTGAAAAGTTCGATACCGCCCGGGCCGAGGAATATGCGCGCCAGAGCCGCATCGCCCTGGCCGGGTATGACGCCTGCCACGATCTGACCGCCTGCATGCTGGCGGCCAGCCTGGGTCCATCGGGCTCGGCCAACATACTGGCCGTAGGGGCGGGTGGAACGGCTCAGGAAATCATCGCCATGGCGGCCTTGGAGCCGGGCTGGCGCTTTACCGCGGTGGACCCTTCGGCGCCGATGCTGGAGGCGGCCCGCCAGCAGTTGCAAGCGAACCGGCTGCTGCACAGAACAGAGCTGCGACTGGCCACGGTGGATGATCTGCCGACGGAGGAGCTCTACGAGGCGGCCACCCTGATCGGGGTGCTGCACCATCTGCCCGGCGATGACGCCAAGCGCCAGCTCCTGCAAGCCATAGGCCGACGTCTCAAGCCCGGTGCGCCGCTGGTTGTTGCGGGCAATCACTACGCCTACGCCAGTCAACCCTTGTTGCTCAAGGCCTGGGGCCAACGCTGGCGTCAACAGGGTGCGACTGCGGATGAGGTGCAGGCCAAGCTGGGGAAAATCCTCCAGGGCGCCGACCCGCCGCACTCCGAGGCGGCGGTGCAGCGGTTGCTTGAGGAGGGTGGTTTCAGCGAGGGAACGCGCTTCTTCAGCAGCCTGTTCTGGGGCGCCTGGCTGAGCCGCAAGGTGTGATGAAGGGGGCTGCCCAGGGGGCGGAAGGCCCTGGGCGTCGAGGGCCCCGCCGTGGCGGGGCCGTGGTGCAGCGGGTGGTCAAACCGTGGCGATCATGCACCCTATGGCGCCAGACTCCTGGTAAATGACCCGGGTGTTGTGAGCGTTGGCGAAGGCCCGCAAGCCACGTTTGGCAACGTCGCTGTAACCCAGGGCCACGGCCCAGCGTGCCGTGACGGGGCTGGTGTACTTGGTGAGTTTTTCGATGTCCTTCTGGGTTTCGGCCAGCAGCTTGTTGCCGGCGTTGGTGGCACTTTCGACTTTCAGCTCGATGGCATAAAGCTCGTTGTTGTGCTTGGCCAGCACGTCCAGGCGCAAGGTCGAATTCGGTTCGGGATAGGGCACTTCGCGGGCGGCGGACAACTGGGCCGAGCGCAGCAGCATCAGAAACTCGACTTGAAACCACACTTCCCAGGCGGCGCCGGTGCTGATGGCGGCTTCGATGCGGGCGTGGTCGCTCAGGATGAGTTGGCTGAGGTCGGTGTTTTTCATGGGGTATTCCTCTTCGTTGGGGGTGCAAAGAGGAACGTGCGAAAGGTGGCGGGTGTGAATCTGCTGGCCGTGCCAGCACAGGATCAGGCCTCAATCCGCTTTCCTGGCGCCTGGCTGGCTCAGGTTGGCCGCGCCCAGGCAGTAGAACAGCCCGCCGGCGACAATGAACGCCCCCAGCATGTAGAAGATCCAGTGCGCCGGTTGGCTGGCCAGGACCATGCCGCAGAGTATCGGACCCAGGGCGCCGCCGAGGTTGGAGAGGTTCTGTGCGCCGTAGTACAGGCCCCGCAACGGCTCAGGGGCGATCAGGTCGATGAACATGTACTCGGCGGGAAACACGATGATTTCCCCCAGGGTGAACACCACCATCGACAGTACCCACAGCGGCAGGCTGGTGGACAGGCCAAACCCGCTGACCCCCAGCAGAAACAGCCCCAGCCCGGTTGCCAGCCAGCGGTTCAGATGGCGCGGGGAAATCCGCCGGCCAATGCTGTACTGCAAGGCAATCACCAGCAGGGCGTTGGTCGCCACCAGGGTGCTGATGATGCGGTAGGTGGCCTCTGGGGACGTGGTGATCACCAGGTACTGCGAGAGATAGGCCGAGAACTGGCCAAAGACCACGGCGCTGAGCAGGCCGCCGAGGGTGAAGCACACCAGGCGGTAATCGCGCAGCAGCTGTTTGCCCAGGGTCGGGAAGGAGAGTGGCGCTGGCGTTGCGCCGGCGCCGTCCAACTGTCTATCGCCCCAGATCAGATGGATTGCCAGGAACCCGGCACCCAGGGCAGCGGATATCAGAAACGGCAGGCTGATCTCCAGGTGCGCCAGCCCGGCGCCGAGAAACGGGCCCACGGCGTAGCCGATATTGGTCAGGGTGTACTTGATCGAGAAGGCTTCGCCGCGTTGCTCCACCGGCAGGCGCTGGGCAAAGCCGGCCTTGATCGCGATGTCGATCACCGCGTAGGCCAGGTTGATCAGCACCAGGCACAGGTAGAACAGCCACAGCTGGCGGGCCGTGAAGGTGCCGATAAAGCCCAGGGTGAAGAGTGCGCAGCAGCCGAGGATCAGGCGGTGGCTGGCGGTCCTGTCCACCAGGAAACCGCCATACAGGCTCAGCAGCGAACCGAGGATCAGGCTGCTGCCGATCACCAGGCCGATGTCGCTCACCTGCAGGCCGAAAGCGCTGTTCAGGTAGATCACCAGATAGGGCAGGGTGATGGCCCGGGCCAGGGTCAGCACCAGGGTGCCGGTGAGCAGCAGGTTGATTGCCTTCGGGTAGCCTTTCAGGGTGCGCAGCATCCGTGCCTCATCGTCCGTAGCAGGGTCTGGGGAGAATGCAGCCAGCTTACTGGGGAATCTGATTCTGTTTTATGATGATTTTTACCCAATGAATGGAATCAGATTCATGAATGCGAGGCGCCGATGTTTTCTTCCGAACGCTTGAAGGGGATCGATGTATTTGTCTGCGTCGCCGACTGCGGCAGCTTCAAGGGCGCCGCCGAGCGTCTCAACCTCACCGCTTCCGCCGTCAGCAAGGCCATTGCCCGGCTGGAGGGGCGGTTGCAGGCGCGGCTGTTCCAGCGCACCACCCGCAGCCTGGCGTTGACCGACGCGGGGACGGCTTTCTACCGCACCTGCAGCGGTGTGCTGGCCGATCTGGAAGAGGCCGAGCTGGCGCTGAACGCAGAAAACACCGAACTGCGGGGGCGGGTGCGCATCGATCTGCCCGGGACCTTTGGCCGCTCCCAGGTGCTGGCCGCCGTCTTGCGGTTTGCCCGGGAACACCCCGGCTTGCAGCCGCACATCACCTTTTCCGATTCTGGCATCGACCCCCTCGAAGCCGGCGTGGACATTGCCGTGCGCCTCGGCGGTTCGGGCCTGTGGCCGGCGGCGCTGGGGCATCGCTGCCTGGGCCGTGAGTGGCACCTGTTCTGCGCCTCCCCCGATTACTTGCGCCGCCATGGCACGCCGCTGACCGACCAGGACCTGGAGCGGCACCAGTGCATCGCCTATGGCTGGGTGGACGGCCGAGTCAGCCCCTGGAACTTCGCCACCGGTCGTCCGGGCGAGAGCGAGCGCCGGGTGATGTCCGCCAGTTGCGTGGTGGGGGATGGCGAGGGCTTGTTGATGACGGTGCTGGAAGGTTACGGGATCGCGCAATTGCCTTCGTGGCTGGTCAAGCAGCAGCTGGCGCAGGGCACCCTGGTCGAAGTGCTGCCGCAGTGGGCCAGCGAAGGGCAGGCGATTCATCTGCTGTGGCTGAAAAGCCGGCAGGGGTTGCCCAAGGTCAGCGCATTGCTGGAGGTGCTGGAACGGAATCTGGGGGGATGAACATGAAGAAAAATGGCAGGGGCGGCTGGATTCGAACCAACGCATGGCAGGATCAAAACCTGCTGCCTTACCGCTTGGCGACGCCCCTGTAGCTGTTGCGACGTTACTTGCTTTGACTGCCGGCCCGGGGAGGGCCGCTGCAAGAACGGGCGCAAATTTATCAATTTCTGCGCGGGCTGTGAAGCCCCAAAAGCAAAAAAATGAGTTTGAAAACAGCTGCTTAGTCTTTTTCAGTGCTCTTTTGCACTCTGTAGGGCTCAGGTCGCCAGGTAAGCGGCCTGTGAATCCGTCAAGGGCCGGGCCATGTCCAGGGCGCGGCGGATGGCCCGCAACTCTGCGCCTTCAAGGGCGCGGCGGCCCAATTCATAGTCGTCACCCCCGGGGCCAAGGTGCACCGAAAACAGCCCGAACAGTTGCTCGCCAACTGCTTCGAGGAAGATTTCCATATAGGTTTCGTCGCGGCGGTAGGCGCTGAGGTAGATCAGCCCCTGGACCTCGGCGCGACCACAGTCGTGGATGGCACCCCAGGTCAGGCAACTACCCTGTTCGCTCTCGATCAGGGGCATGGACCAGGCGTCCTGTGCCAGCGGTTGAGCGCGCAGGGCCGCCGGCAGGGGCTGACAGGACAGGACCAGGAAGCGGTACCTCGGCCGGCCATGGTGGATGGCATTGCGTGGAGCAGGAGGTTCGGCTGCCAGACCGGTGATCCTGACCCGCAGCAGATGGCTCAGGGCAATTTCCGAAGGCTGCTCGTTCCAGCCATTGAGGTCGGCAACCGGCGGGCACCAGATCAGTTGCAGGGTTTCGCCGATCACGATGCCGTCCTGGTGCTGGAAGAAGGCCGAGTGTTCCTCGCCTACCACCGGCAGCAAGTCATGCAGGTGCAAGGTCGGCGCGCCGTAGTCGATGCCCAGATCGGTGGACCAGAACAGTGGGGCGCAGGTTTTCAGAGGTGCCGGCATGGGAGCGAGCCTGTGATGGGGAGGGGGAGGATTCTTCGGCAACTGGCGCCGGATGTCACCTCTGTCTGACTCAATCGGCTACATCCCCTGGCGCGATGCGACCGTGACAGCGTCCAGCCGCGCACTAGTATAGGGAGCCTGAAGCAAGACCTATAAGAACAGCAGAAGGACACACGTATGCGACGCTGGAACGGCTGGGGGGATGCATCCACGGTGGTCGAATTGCCGGCCCAGGGCGCGGGGTTTCTGGCCGAGCGCCTGGGACCGGGGCGCCGCTTGCCGGAGGCGACTCTGGAACAGGCGCTGGCCAAGGTGCCGGCCTCTCGCCTTGCTGCCCACCCGCTGTATTGCATCGACCCTCAGGAGCGCCTGCTGCATGCACGCGGCCAGAGCCTGCCGGACTGGCTGGCCCTGCGCGAAGGCGAGCTGGGGGTTTATCCGGATGCCGTGGCCTTTCCGGAAACCGCCGAACAGATCCGTCAGTTGCTGGCCCTGGCCGAGGATCGCGACCTGTGCCTGATTCCCTACGGCGGCGGCACTTCGGTGGCCGGGCACATCAATCCGAGCGGGTCGGAGCGGCCGGTGCTGACGGTGTCCCTGGCGCGCATGAGCCGCCTCCTGGATCTTGATGAAGACAGCCTGCTGGCCACTTTCGGCCCCGGTGCCAGCGGCCCGCAGGTGGAGAGCCAACTGCGGGCTCGCGGCTACACCCTGGGGCACTTCCCCCAGTCCTGGGAGCTGTCGACCCTGGGGGGCTGGGTGGCCAGCCGCTCCAGTGGCCAGCAGTCGCTGCGCTATGGGCGCATCGAGCAGCTGTTCGCCGGGGGCACCCTGGAAACCTTTGCCGGGCCGATGCCTATCGCGACCTTTCCGGCGTCTGCGGCCGGACCGGATCTGCGGGAAGTGGTGCTGGGCAGCGAAGGGCGCTTCGGAATCATTTCCGAGGTCAAGGTCAGGGTCAGCCGCTTGCCGGACGACGAGCGCTTCTACGGCGTGTTCCTGCCGGACTGGACCCAGGCCCTGCAAGCGGTGCGCGCCCTGGCCCAGGCCCGGGTGCCGCTGTCGATGCTGCGCCTGTCCAATGCCCTGGAGACCGAAACCCAACTGGCCCTGGCCGGCCATCCCACGCAGATCGCCTGGCTGGAAAAATACCTGGCCCTGCGCGGTGCGGGGCCAGGCAAGTGCCTGCTGACCTTCGGCGTGACCGGCAATCGCCAGCAGAACGCCTTGTCCCTGCGTCACGCCCGGCGGCACCTCAAGGGGTTTGGCGGGGTCTTTACCGGGACTTTGCTGGGCAAGAAATGGGCGCAGAACCGCTTTCGCTTTCCCTACCTGCGCGAAAGCCTGTGGAATGCCGGCTACCTGGTGGACACCCTGGAAACCGCCACCGACTGGAGCAATGTCGACCGCCTGTTGCAACGCATCGAGGGCAGCCTGCGGGACGGCCTGGCTGCCGTGGGCGAGCAGGTGCATGTGTTCACCCACCTGTCCCATGTCTATGGCGAAGGGTCGAGCATCTACACCACTTACGTATTCCGCCCGGACGTCCAGTACCCGGCGACCCTGGCCCGCTGGCAGGCCCTCAAGCACGCCGCCAGCCAGACCATCGTCAATCACCACGGCACCATCAGCCACCAGCACGGGGTGGGCAAGGACCATGCGCCGTACCTGTTGCGAGAAAAGGGCGCGCTGGCCATCGACACCCTGCAGGCCCTGAGCCGCCACTTCGACCCTGCCGGGCGCCTCAACCCCGGCACCCTGCTGGAGCAGTGAAGCCATGAGCCAGGACTGGAACGGCCAATGGCGCCAACAGGCGCTGCCCGGGCTGGGGGCGCACACCTGGGACCTGATCGTGATCGGCGGCGGCATCAGCGGCGCCGGGATTGTGCGGGAAGCGGCGCGGCGCGGCTGGCGTTGCCTGTTGCTGGAGCAGCGGGACTTTGCCTGGGGCACTTCCAGCCGCTCATCGAAGATGGTCCATGGCGGCTTGCGCTACATCGCCAAGGGCCAGTGGCGCCTGACCCGGGACTCGGTACGCGAGCGCCAGCGCCTGCTGCAGGAGGCCCCCGGGCTGGTGGAACCCATGAGTTTCCTGATGCCCCATTACCGTGGCCAGTTTCCCGGGCCCAAGGTGTTCGGTGGCCTGTTGACCCTGTATGACGCCCTGGCCGGGCGCCGCAACCACAGTTTTCATGATGCCGCGCACCTGCGTTTCATGGCCCCGGGGGTGAAGGAGCCGGGTCTGCTGGGGGGCACCTGTTTCCTGGATGCCCTGACCGACGATGCGCGCCTGGTGATGAGGGTGCTGGCCGAGGCCCGGGCCGATGGCGCGCAGGTATTCAGCGGCCTGCAGGTTACGGGACTGCTGCGCGAAGGCGGGCGGGTCTGTGGGGTCGAGATCGAGGACAGTGAGGGCGGCGCGCCGCAACAGCTGCGTTGCGCCGCTTTGGCGGTGGCCACCGGTGCCTGGGCCGAGCGCCTGCGCCCGCCGGGCAGCGGCCGCCAGCTGCGGCCCTTGCGCGGCAGCCACCTGTTGCTGCCGGGCTGGCGGTTGCCGGTGGCCCATGCCTTCAGCTTCATGCATGCCGAGGACGGTCGGCCGGTGTTCGTCTTCCCCTGGGAAGGGGCCACGGTGGTGGGCACCACCGATCTTGATCACCGTGACGATCTGGACCAGAGCGCCAGCATCAGCCAGGAAGAACTCCAGTACCTGCTGGCCGCCTGTGCCCAGCAGTTTCCCCAGGCTCAGGTGAGCGCCGCCGATGTGCTCTCGACCTGGGCCGGGGTGCGTCCTGTAGTGGCCGGCGCGGGTGGGGAGCAACCGGGCAAGCCGTCCAATGAAACCCGCGAGCATGTGCTGTGGCAGGAACCGGGCTGCGTGACCCTGGCCGGCGGCAAGCTCACTACCTTCCGGCCCCAGGCCATCGAGGTGCTGCAAGCCTGTGGGGCGATGCTCGGGCGCAGCGTGGAGGACGACGGCGAACCGGTGTTCTCCCCGCTGGCGCCGGTGGATATTCCCGGGCTCAGCGCGGCTCAGTTGCGGCGCCTGGCCGGGCGCCATGGCCGCGACTTACCCCGAGTAGCGCAGCGGGTGGCCGAGCTGGGAGGCGATTGCGTTGGCGCCAGCGACACCCTGTGGGCCGAGCTGGCCTTTGCCGCCGAGGCGGAGATGGTTTTGCACCTGGACGACTTGCTGCTGCGCCGTACTCGTCTCGGTCTGCTGCTGGCCGAAGGCGCGGCGCAGTACTTGCCGGCCATCCGCCGCCTGTGCCAGCCCCGGCTGGGCTGGGACGACGCGCGCTGGCTGGCCGAAGAACAGCGCTATCGCGACCTGTGGCAGCGCCATCACAGCCTGCCACCCGTCACCCCTTGATGCCCCAACCAAGAGAGCCGCATGGACAACCACAACAACAAAAAGCAGGACTACCTGCTGGCGATCGACAACGGCACCCAGAGCGTGCGCGCGCTGCTGTTCGACCTGTCGGGCAACTTGCTGGGCAAGGGCAAGGTGGAGCTGGAGGCCTATTTTTCGACCCAGCCCGGCTGGGCCGAACAGCATCCGGACTACTACTGGGCCAAGCTCGGTGAAGCCTGCCAGCGCTTGTGGCAGCAGACCGGCATCGACCGTTCGCAGATCCGCGGCGTGTCCCTGACCACCCAGCGCGGCACCCTGATCAATGTCGACGCCCAGGGTAAAGCCCTGCGTCCGGCCATCCTCTGGCTCGACCAGCGCCAGGTCGAGGTCGAGGGCCGCATCAAGGGGCCTTGGGGCTGGCTGTTCAAGCTGATCGGCGCCGAGGCCACGGTGGAGTACTTTCGGGCCCAGGCCGAAGCCAACTGGGTGGCCCAGCAGCAACCCGAGGTGTGGGCGGCCACTGACAAGTTCCTGCTGCTCTCGGGCTTTCTCACCCATCGCCTGACCGGCAACTTCGTCGACTCCGTCGGCTGTTGCGTGGCGTACCTGCCGTTCGACTACAAGCGCCTGCGCTGGGCCGCCCCCAGCGACTGGAAATGGCAGGCCCTGGCCGTGCGTCAGGAGCAGTTGCCGACCCTGCTCAAACCCGGTGAAACCCTGGGCCGGATCAGCGCCGAAGCGAGTCGCCACACCGGTATTCCCGAGGGCCTGCCGCTGATTGCCGCCGGTGCCGACAAGGCCTGCGAAGTACTGGGCTCGGGCGTCCAGGATTCCACCACGGCCTGCCTGTCCTACGGCACCACGGCCACCATCACCACCACCCGTTCCCGTTACCTGGAAGTGGTGCCGCTGATCCCGCCGTACCCGGCGGCGGTGCCGAATCACTACAACTGCGAGGTGATGATCTTTCGCGGCTACTGGATGGTCAGCTGGTTCAAGCAACAGTTCGGCCTGCGGGAAGTGCAGCAGGCGGCCGAGCAGGGGCTGGAGCCGGAACAGCTGTTCGATGCCCTGGTCCAGGCGGTGCCGCCCGGGTCCATGGGCCTGACCCTGCAACCCTACTGGTCGCCGGGCATCCGCGAGCCGGGCATGGAAGCCAAGGGCGCCATGATCGGCTTTGGCGACGTGCACACCCGGGCTCATATCTACCGGGCCATCCTTGAAGGTCTGGCCTATGCCCTGCGCCAGGGCATGGAACGCATGGAGAAACGCTCCAAGCTGAAGATCACCCGCCTGCGGGTGGCCGGCGGCGGCTCCCAGAGCGATGCGGCGATGCAATTGACGGCGGATATCTTCGGCCTGCCGGTGGAGCGCCCCCATGTCTATGAAGCCTCGGGGCTGGGGGCGGTGATCGCCTGCGCGGTGGGCCTGGGCTTGTACCCGGACTTTCCCACGGCCATCAGCGCCATGACCCGGGTGGGCGCGGTGTTCGAACCGCAGCCGCAAGCGCAGCAGATGTACCAGCGGCTGTACAGCGAGGTGTACCTGCGCATGTACCGCCAGCTCAAGCCGCTGTACCAGAGCATTCGCGAGATCACCGGGTACCCGGCTTGAAGGCACGGCGGGCGCCGGCCAGGAGGGGCAAGGATTCCCTGTTCAAAAAAACTGCCTGCCTGGCAAGGCTCATCTATCGTCATCAAGGTGGACGGATCTCTCCGACAACCTGAACCGACGAGCTGAACATGAACCGCCAGGAAGCGCTGAACATCCTATGGAAGCGATTGTTCATCATCTTTGTGCTGCTGTTGGCGGCGTCCCTGGGGGCGGTCGCCCTGGCCGATGGCTACACCATCCCTTCGGTGGTGTTCATCGTTGGCAACATCGGCGGTTACGTGGGCTTTCACCGGCAACTGTCCCACCTCAGCGAGGAGGAGATCATCAGCCTGTGCAGCTCCTGGTTCAACGTGCTGCTGCCTTCGTTCATCGGCGGCATCCTGGCGGGCCTGCTGTACATCCTGTTTATCTCCGGGGTGGTGCAAGGGGAGCTGTTTCCCGAGATCGTCAGTGACAAGAGCTGCAACTACCCCGAGAACAGCTTCTATGTGATTTTCTGCCAGCACGCTGGAGGTTACGCCGCCTATGGCAAGTTGCTGTTCTGGTCCTTTGTTGCGGGTTTCAACCAGAATTACGTGGTCGATCTGATCGAAAACATCAAGGGCAGTAAAAAAGCACAGGGTGAAGCATGAGCGAAGACAGCAAAAACAAAGACAGCCAGGTCAAAGGCCCGGCGTCGTACTTTCCTTCCATTGAGAAAAACTACGGTCAGCCCATCAGCCACTGGCTGGAGCTGCTTGGCGCCGTCAGCGGCAAGAAGCACATGGAACTGGTGGCCTGGCTCAAGTCTGAACACGGCATGGGCCATGGTCATGCCAATGCCTTGGTGGCGCACTTTCTGGCGGGGGCCAAGACCCCTTAGCGCTGCGTGCTGGACGCTGTGGCTTCGCCAGTGAAGGCGTGACTGCCGACATCCGCTTTCCTGGCGAAAAAAAGCCCAATTCCCCTGTGTTCTCTTGGTTCTTTCCTGCGTCGCAACTTGCATTGCCCCCTTTCTGCCTGTCGGAGTTTTCTCGATGTCTTCGCCAAAATCCTTGCCCACGGCCCTGTTGGGCCTGGCCCTTGCCTGCCCGGCAATCGCCGAGACCCGGAGCGTGGAGCTGGCCCCGGCGCAGGTCCTGGGGCAGGACCAGGGCGGCGAGGGACAGCGGCTGGCAGAGGCCGAGGCGCGGCTGGCCCAGGTGCCGGGCGCCAGCAATGTGGTGGACATGCGCCGGCCGCTGCAAGGCCGGGTCGCCAGCAACCAGGATGTGCTGGCTTATCAGCCCGGGGTCTACGCCCAGTCCGCAGGGAACGAAGGGGTAAAGATCTCGATCCGTGGTTCGGGCATCAACCGCGCTCCGGGTGCCCATGCTTCTGGGCTGTACACGATGCTCGACGGTCTGCCCTTGACCGGCCCCGGCGGCACCCCCTATGAGTTGCTGGAGCCCCTGTGGATCGACCACGTAGAGGTGCTGCGCGGCGCCAATGGTTTCGACCGTGGCGCCCTGGCCCTGGGGGGCGCCATCGATTACGTCAGCCACACCGGCTACGACGCACCGCTGTTGCAGGTGCGCTACGCCACCGGCAGCCACGGTTATCAGCAGCGTCAGGTCAGCTCCGGGCAAGTGCTGGGGGATTTCGACTACTACGTCTCGCTGACCGATGCCAACGCGGACGGCTATCAGGACCACACCCGCAGCCAGAGCAAGGGGGTGATTGGCAACTTCGGCTATCGCTTCAATCCGAACCTGGAGACGCGTTTCTACCTGCGCTACCGCGAGACCGACAACGATCTGGCCGGGCGGGTCAGCAAGCATTCCATCGAGCACGACCCGCGAGCGGCCAACCCGGCCTACGTCAGCCGCGACGATCGTCGCAAGCAGCCGGGCAGCACCTTTGTCGGCAACAAGACCACCTATTACATCGACGACGATTCGAGCATCCAGACGGGCCTGGTCTACCACGACTACCCCATGGACTTGCGCGAAGGCCCCAACCGCCTGAAGGTGGCCTACAGCGACGTCAGCGGCACCTTCGACTACAAGCGCCGCGACACTCTCTGGGGCCGGGAAAGCCACAGCACCCTGGGCCTGCGGGTGACCAAGCACCTGCCCAATGACGGCGCCAGCGAGTTTGTGCGGATTCCCGCGGGCAACACCGCCAGCTATACGCCAGGCACGCGAATGCGCAATTTCACCTACCAGGGCTCGGATACCGTCCTGCACGTTGGCAATGATCTGGAGATCGCCGATGACCTGTGGCTGACCACGGGCCTGGCGGCCATCTACACCCGTCGTGAAAGTGCGGTGACCTACCCCGAAGGGGGCGGCAAGACCAGCCTCGGCGATTGGGACTATGCGCCGCGCCTGGGCCTGCGCTACCAGCTGAACCCGGATCTGCAACTGTTCGCCAACCTCAGCCGCTCGGTGGAAGCACCGCACCCCTGGTCGCTGATCTACAGTGCCAACCGGCGTTTCCCAACGGGTAGCGGCGTGGCCACGGGCGCTCAGCGCGATCCGATCGAGCTGCGCAATCAGACCGCCACCACCCTGGAGCTGGGCGGCCGCGGCGACAGCGCCCTGGGACAATGGAGCCTGGCCTGGTACTACGCCCAGGTGCGCCACGAACTGCTCTCGGTATTGCCGGACCCCAGCGCCACCACACCCTATGAACTCAACGCCAGCCCCACGGTGCACCAGGGCGTGGAGGCCAGCCTGCAGAGTGAACTGTGGTCGCAGCCGGGCGTCGGCCGCTTGAGCCTGCGCCAGGCCTACACCTTCAGCGATTTCCACTATCGCGACGATTCGCGCTTTGGCGACAACCGCCTGCCGGGCCTGCCGATGCACTATTACCAGGGCGAGCTGCGCTACGACTGGCCCCTGGGTTTCTTCGCCGCCGTCAACACCCAGCTGGTGTCCAAGGTGGCGGTGGACTATGCCAACAGCTACTACGCCGATCCCTACGCGCTGTTCGGCGCCACACTGGGCTACAACGCACCGAAGAACGACTGGCAGACCTGGCTCGACCTGCGCAACCTGACCGACAAGCGCTACGCCGCCACCGTGACCCCGGGCTACGACGACAAAGGGCAAGACTTGGCGCGCTCGACGCCGGGAGAAGGCTTGGGGGTGTACCTGGGGGTTTCCTGGAGCCTGCGCTGACAGCGGGGCGCCGAGATCAACAAGAACAAGTGCCCGCAATTGCGGGCACCTTGTACAGGCCTGGCCGCGTCAGCCCAGGCAGCAGCGGCTTACCACTGGCCCGAGAAGACGCAGGTCAGGGCTTCGATGGCGCTGAATTTCCACAACGAATCGCCGCAGTCGCTGGCGAAGGCGTGGGCGTTGGAAGCAGTGAGCGCCAGAGCGATGGCCGAGGCGTAGACGATTTTCTTGAGTGACATGGGAATACTCCTTGTTATGAATCCGCACGTTCTTGTGAGCGCCATCCTGAAGGGGGTGGTGCGGACTATAAGCTCGCCCTGAGCCAGGGACCATTAGCCCGAGTGTGCTAATGGCCCATTCCCATCATTGCGCGGCCTGGCGCTGACTCAGTTGCGAAAATACAGCTCGTCCAACTGCCGCCGGCGTATCACCAGGTACTCCTCCCAGACCTTGGGAAAGTCCTCGTCCCGGGTGAAGGGAAAGGTCAGGTAGACGGTGCGGCCGATCACACTGATGTACTCCCGCACTCGCTTGTACGCCGGTTGCTCCAGCAGCGAAATGTACTCGTCATAGGCGTAGTGGTAGTGGGAAACCGTCACTCGATGGGGCGCGATCATGCCGCGGGAAAAGTCGATCACCCAACCGTGACTCAAGTCGCTGCCCAGGTAACCGTAAACCCCGTCCTCGGAGAGGCTGATGGCTTTTCGTGCCTGCTCGCCATCTTCGTCGTTGACCAGCACGATCTGGGTTTCGAAATAGCGGATGGCCTGTTGCTCGGGGCCGCGCAGCTGCAGGTTCCAGCCGACGGCGCCCATGCGGAATTCGCCTTGCTCGGTAAACTCGGCGGTCCAGCCATTGGCGAGGGTAATGCTGTGTGTGGTCATCGTTGTCCTGGTGATGGCTGTCCCTGAAGGTCGGGGATTGTACGTCAGCCGCTGCGCGAAACGGCAGGGGCCGTGGCGCCCCGTCAGTCATGCCGGCATGCGGGCCGGTGCGGATCGGGGCATGAAGCACGCAATGAATATCCTTGATGGGAAGCGCTTCAGCGCGGTGATCGCTCAGTCAGGCAGTGAGCGGCCCTGCAGGGTACGGCATAATGCACGGCCGTTTTACTTCAACCCAGGAATTGATCAGGAGGATCCGGCTGGCTATGTACAGACTTGGGCACATGATAGACAACCAGTGGGTGGAGCACAGTTATCCGCCTGTATTCGTGGTGGCGCCCATTGGCGAAGGGCAGCGCGTGGTGGCCGGCGTTCCAGGCTCGGACCCGCAAGTCCTGCTCAGCCTGCTGGGCTGCCTGGCCGAACCGCTGGTGCTGCTGTTCGTGCTGCACACGCCGCGGGACGAGTCGCAAGCGGGGCGTTACTGGAGCCCGCAACTGTCGCGTGAAGAGGTTGAAGATTTCATCCAGGACTTCAAGCCATTCCTTTGTGGCGATAGCCGCTTTGATCTTTGGGTTCACTCGCCGGCGCAACAGGCCACGGTGGTCTGGGACCGACACAATCTGATCTACGCCTACGGCCCGCTTGACGACTACACCAGCGCCTTGCGAGCGCTTGGCTTCAGCCATGGCGAGCCGCAACTGCCGGTGCCCCATACGCATCACTACCATCCGCAGTTGGACGACCTTGGCAGACAGCTACTCGACCGGTTCGACTGGGAACACTCGCCATTGCGACCTGAGGATGAGCAGTGATGGCTCCGGGGTGATCCAGGCAGTTGCCTGGTCAGGCTTGTATCGGCTGACCAATGCAGCGATGGAAAACCTGTTCCATCGGTCTGAGATTGCCGTTGTAGGCTGCGATGTTTGCCTTGATCCATTCGCCGCCTTCGATTTCCCACCAGCTGATTTCAAACCCGGCATTCATGATGAGATGCTCAAAAAGGATTCGTTGTGCGCGGCCATTACCGTCACGAAAAGGGTGCACTACGTTGAGCTCGGAGTAAGTTTCTGCAACAGCGATTATCAGCTCCTCGCGCTCCATACCTTCGAACCAGTTGGCCGCAGCCATGATCTTGAAGATCTTGTCCGCTTCTTTCTCTATATAGGCTGGTTGGCAGAATCGTGTGTCTTGCTTGAATATCCCCACTGTTCGAAGTTCTCCGGCCCATTCATACAGATCCGCGAACAGCGTCAGGTGGATGGTTCTGAGAGAGTCGAGTCCATAAGGAGGTGGACTGAATTCGAGGCTTTGCGCAGCAAGGGCAGAGAATAGTTGTTCGGCTGTGCTCAAGGTCGGATCGTTGCGTATGCCGAGTTTGTTGCGCAGGACAGCAGAGCCGGGGTAACAGTAGGGGTCTTGGCCTACGCCATATTTGTCAGGCATCAGGCGTCGGTCTTGGCAAAGGCCTTCAACAGTTCTTCACGGGAAGGCAGCGCGCGCTCAACGTCTGCCGGGGAAACCTTGAAGCCTTCCAGACGCAGGCTGGCTGCGTAGTTGGATTTACGAGTCTTGGCCGCGTAGGCCCTCTTGGTTTCAAGACTGATGGTGCCCATGGGACTGTACCTCGATGGCGTGAGTGGGCGAATTATAGTCGATCCAGTTGGGGGTGGCAGCCATAGCCATCTGCAATCAAGCCCACTCATGCTCGGTCAATCTTTTGAATTCAGTGCAGGCCTCATCAAACTGTTGCCTGGAGAATTCGGCGCGTTGAGCGTTGCTGTTCCAGGCCACCGCAGTGACCAGTCCGCCGATCACTGTGACGGCTCGTCCAAAACGTTCCCAGATCAGCTTGTCTCCCCGTACCACCTGCTCGACCACGGCCACTGTGCAACTGAGATCCATGTCGTCGGGGCAGATCAGCAACGGAACGATGCTCGAGCAATCCTCGCTCGCGGGAGCCAGTAACTGCCAGGCAAGTTCTGCGTGCTCGTCATCGATCAGCCAGCCCTGGGCCGGTACCAGCCCCTCGGTGCTGTCTGCCCCCGAGCCATCGTAGATAACGCCCTTGATCCAACTGTCCAGGGGGACGCCATCGACGGTGAAGACGGGGTGGGGGGCCTTGGTGTATTTCGATTGATGCATTGCGGCGCGAAGGTTGTTCATGGGGCTCTTGCCAACGGGTTGAGCGCAAAAGGTCATGCGCAGTGGGGGACTCGACGGGGCGGCGTTGAGGATCGGGGCCGTTGCGGCCCCGGTCCCGGTTAGTCAGTGGCCGCTGTGCAATGCCGGAGTCCGTGGTGGAATCAGGCGCTTGCTGCCGGTGGCTTCGAAGGCCGAAGCCAGGTGCAGCAGGCTCGAATCGTCATAGGCACGCCCGGCGAAGGTCAGCCCCACCGGCATGCCGATGTCCGCCATGACGCCCATGGGCACGGTAACGGTGGGCACCCCCAGGTGGCGGATCGCAAGGTTGCCGTTGGCTACCCACACGCCGTTGCTCCAGGCGATGTCCGCCGACTCGGGGTTGATGTCGGCATCGGCCGGGCCAACGTCGGCCACAGTGGGGAACAGCACGGCGTCCAGCCCCAGGCGATCCATCCATTCTTCCAGGTCGATGCGTCGGGTCTGCTCCAGGCCGCGCAGGCCGTCGGCCAGGGTGGCGATCTGGTCCCAGGTCTTGAGGCCGCGCTTGGCCATGTTCACGTATTGGTCCATGCCGGCGGCCAGGTCGTCTTCACGGTTGGGCAGGGTGCCCGGGTCGTGGGGGAAGATCTGCGGCCCGTCGACATCCGCCAGGCGGTTGAGCTTGGGATCGTCGTTGGCCCGCAGGAAGTCATCGAAGGCCCAGCCCGACAGTTCCCACAGCTCGTCATGCAGGAACTCCTTGCTGACCAGGCCGCGGTTGTACACCGTCGGCGCACCGGGGCGGTCGCCCTCGCAGTTGGACACCAGGGGGAAGTCCACTTCCAGCACTTGCGCGCCGGCGGCTTCCAGGGCACGGCGCGCCTGCTCCCAGAGGCTGATCACCGAGGGTCGGGTGTGGATGCGCTGGCCGGTGGGGCCGCCGATACCGGGCTTGTCACTGGTGCCGGCTTCCGGGTCGGCGTTGATGTACATGCGCGGCACGCCAAAGCGCTTGCCCTTGAGCGCCGCGGCATCGGCCGCCAGTTGCGGGTAGGACGCGGGGCGCACCGAGGTCACGCTGGGAATCGGCACCCAGGGCTGCAGACGCCACAGGTCGCCGCGGGTGTCCGGGTCCTCGGCCACCACCACGTCCAGCACTTCCAGCAGGTCGGCCATGGTGCGAGCGAAGGGCACTACCACGTCCATGGTCGGGGTCAGCGGCCAGTTACCGCGCACCGAAATCACCCCACGCGACGGCGTGTAGGCGCACAAGCCGTTGTTGGAGGCCGGGCCACGACCGCTGGACCAGGTTTCCTCGGCCAGGCCGAAGGCGGCGAAGCTGGCGGCGGTAGCCGTACCGGCGCCGTTGGAGGAGCCCGAAGCAAAGGGCGCGGTCAGGTACGCGGCGTTGTAGGGACTTTCCGCGCGGCCATACACGCCGCGCTGCATGCCGCCGTTGGCCATGGGCGGCATATTGGTCTTGCCCAGGCAGATGGCCCCGGCGCCCCGCAGACGCTCGATGGTGAAGGCATCGCGATAGGCCACCAGCTCGGCGAAGGCCGGGCTGCCCGAGGCAGCCGTCAAGCCCTTGACCAGATAGCTGTCCTTGGCGGTGTAGGGAATGCCGTCCAGCGGGCCCAGGGTCAGGCCCTTGGCGCGACGCTCATCGGCGGCTTCGGCTTCTTTCAGTGCCTCGGGGTTGCGCACCACCAGGGCATTGAGAGCCGTGGCGGTGTTCGGCCCGTCATAGGCCTCGATCCGCGCCAGATAGGCCTGGACCAGCTCCACGGAGGTGGTCCGGCCCGATTCCAGGGCGGCGCGCAGGTCGGCGATGGAGACTTCGGTGACTTCGATCATGGGGCTACCGCCGTTGGCTGGTGGGAGATGAGGTAAAGAGGGCGCAACGGAGCGCGGGTGTTCGGGTAATGGTTGTGCATGGTGATTCTCGTGGTACGGCTGGGCACGACAAGGGTGGCAAGGAAAACTGTGGGCCTTTTTAGCATCTAGTGCGGGGCAGAGGAACCGTTGAACTCGCCCAGGTAGTCCAGCGTCGGCGTGCTTTGCGGGGTGCGCTGATTGGGGCCGGATGCAGCCGATTGTTGGTCGCCATGAATCGACTCGCTGCCGACGACGATGAAGTGGCTGTAATGCCCCTTGATCCGCGAGCGCAGCCGCTGTTGCTCGGCATCACTATGGATCAGCGATTCCAGGTATTGCGGGCCGTCTTCACTGTCGATCAGCTCGACGAAATCGGCGTCCATGTAGTAGCCCAATTCCTGCCTGAGGCGCCAGCTGGGATTGCGTGCTTCCCAGGCGCTGAATTCGGCGGCGCTGACATCTGCTGCAGGTTCGGGCTCCCACTGTTCGAAGGCAAACAGTTCGGCCTCTGCCTGGTTCGGGAAGCGGGCGGCGAACAGGTAGAAAGGGAAGTAGTTCTCGGCTTCTGACATGGACGGCAAGGCTCCTTTCTTCAGATCAGGCTCTCGCGCTGCAGGTGGCTGACATGGCCAATGCCAGCGGCGCTCAAGCGCGCCGCCAGGTCTTCCCGGGCCTGGGCGCCGCCGTTGCGCACGTATTCCAGCTCCGAGGCGGTGATCAGCACCACCGGCACCAGGGTCACGGGGGACAGGGGCATGTCTTCCAGACGGGTCGGGAAGTCCGGGGCCGGGCCACCGATCAGCACCCCGGCGCAGTCGTCGGCGCTGACGAAGTGCGCGGGCAACTGCTCACTCATGGCCCGGGACTGGCTGACCCCAGGCAGCTCCAGGGACAGCACGCCGTAGCGTTCCAGGCGCGAGGTGTAGCCACCGGCATCGGCCACGGTGCCGGCCACGCAGCGCAGCAGTTCGAAGGTCCAGCTGTCGGCAAAGGGATAGACGTCGCCGACCGCGCCCTGGGCGTGGGCCGGAATATCTGGGGTTTCCACGAACAGCTCCATCTCGAAACCGTTGCCCAGATCGTCACCTTGGACACCGTCGAACGGGTCGGACAGGCCCTCGGTGGCGAGGATGATGCCGTTGTTGCGGCGCACGATGCGGTAAGCCTGGCGCGTGGAAGGCCAATGAGGCCCGCCCGTGAAGCTGGGGCTTATGGCAAAGCCCAGGACGTCGGCTTCGCAAGTACCGACGGCTTGCCAGTGGCGCTCGAGGCAGGCGGCGCCGGCTTCCATCAGGGCAATGCTGGCCAGGTCCGCTTCGCTTGGCTGGTACTGGGCGTAGGGCTCCTCTGCAGCGGTTGGCTCGCTGGCGGGCAGGGCGGGCTCGGCTTTTTGTGGCGCCGGCTTTTTAAAGACGCTGAGCAGCTTTTCCAGAAAGTTCATCGGGCGATCCTTGCGGGGCCCGTGCGTTGCATGCAGTGCACAGCGCACGGGTAGAAAGACAGGGGCGCGCATTGTGACCGGTTTGCCGTGCCCGTGGAAACTGACGGATACGTGTTGCTTGAAGCCTTGCCTTGCCGAAGCCGCCACCTGAGAATCCGCTCCGGCCCCCTATCAAGGAAAGTGATCTGCATGTCTTACCCGAAAAAGCTAAGCCCGGAGTTTTCCGGAGCACTGAGAACCTTCAGTTTCTGGGTCGCCAACGGCACCCTCGGCTACCCGTTGCTGGAAGGCGTCGACTATCGCAGTTGCCTCGGCGACGAGCCGAGTATGCTGGAAATGGTCTACGCCATCTTTGCCAATGTGCTGGAGCTGGACGAGCAGGGCGTTCCGGTGAATGCCAAGTACGCCGAGCACCGCGCCGCCCAATACATTCGTCAGTATTGCGACCCGGGCTACACGGCCCTGCCGGCATTCGAGGAATGGGAGCAGGAGCTGTACGGGCCGCCCGATCGGGACGACAGCAAGCCCTGGCCCGCCGGCGTGGCCTAGGTTTCTCGACGGCTGGATGCAAGCGCCGGGCACTGTGGCTTCGAAACGATGAGCCCCTCATCAAGGCTTATGAATGTCGCTGATTTCGCAACGAGTAGAACTGGAACTATGAAATCCTCGGCAACTCCGAGCCTGAGTTGCACTGCCATATCTTTCCCCGTTATGCCTCGGAGCCGGAAGGCAAGCGCAGGATGCCGGTGTGGTTCTACGACTGGAAAACCGCGCCGCCCTATGTCGAGGCGGAGCATGGGGCGTTGCGCGAAAGAATCGCCCAGCTATTGGCCGTCTGACTGTAGGAGCGAGCTTGCTCGCGATGATCGTCAACGAAAACGCCGCGCCCACTGGGGGAACGCGGCGTTCTTGAGTGCTTCGCGAGCAAGCTCGCTCCTACAGGTACAGGTACAGGTACAGGTACAGGTACAGGTACAGGGAAGGGCGGGGTGTCAGCGGTTGGCTGCGGTCCACTTGGCCCGCGCTGCGTGCAGCTTCTTGTAGCTGTCGATCCGCCGCAGGTTGGCCTCGTAGTCCGCCAGGTCCAGTTTGTCGTCCGGCGGCACTTCCAGCACCGCGTTCAGCGCCTGTTAGAACAGCCCGCGTTCGACGGTGTTGTTGTATTGCAGGAACATCTCCACCAGCTCCTAGGCCGGGTCGAGCTGCCCCAGGGCCACGTGGAGCAGCAGCCTCAGCTCCAGAATGGTCAACTGGCCCCAGGTTGTGTTGTTTCTGCCGGGTCTTCATGAAGCTGCGCGAAGGGCTCGTCGGCTCCAGCCCCAAGCCCGCGATGCGGGTCCTGCAGCGCTTGCGCCCGGGTCATCTGGAATTGTCGCTGGGCAGCCAGGCGTGCGCTCTGGTCGAGGCGCTTGCGTATGACATAAGTCACCTGGGAACTGACCAGGTCGAAGATCAGCGTGACACCGCCGCGGAACACATTGGCGCTGCCGTCCAGCGCATGCAGCGATTGGGTCAGCTCGACAACCATCTGTGACAGCAACTGCCCATCCGGGCCGACCCGACGCAGTGGCCGCACCGAGTGGACCTCGATCCCGCGCATGTCGCAGGTCTGGCTGTCCTGGCCAATCTGCAGTTGATAGTTCGGGTTGGCCCGGCGAAATAATCCCAGTGCCGCCAGTTCGGCGTCGCTGACCCGTTTCGGGTCCGTCAACCAATGATGAAATTTTTTGGCGTTGTCCCTTGAGGTGGTCCAGGCCGATTCGCGGTGGGTCTGGAGAGTCCATTTCAGGCTCAACTCCGGCAGGCCCCGGCACAGCTCGGTAAAGGGCTCCAGGGGCGGCTGCCAGCGCAAGGTGTCGACGGAGTAGCAGCGCAAACCCTCGGGGTAGATACCGCGGGCCATGAACGCGGAAGAAAAGGCCACGCGATAGCCGTAGGGGTCGTCTGGCACCAGGTCGTGGTCGGCGGTGATCAGGGCTCTGAGGAAGTCACCAAAAGTGATGTCCACCGGCGGGCAGTAGTCCAGTGCCCGGATGCAGATGGTGAGAATATGCTTGGCCACTTTGCTGGCCACGTCTGTCAGCGCATCCACCAGGTCGCTTTGCAGGGCCCCCTGAGGCAGTACTTCCGAGCCGTTGGTTGCCAGGCGAATGGGCACCCGGGCTCGCCGGGTGTAGACCTGCAGGAAGGCATCGAACACCGCCGACACCAGCACCGAGCCTCGCTCATGGGGCGTGGTCTGGCTTTGGTAGTCGCTGGCAGCCGGTGGGCGCCGGGTCCAGATGGGCTGGTTGTCGGCGTCCATGTCTGCGGTGCCGATGGCGTCCCGCAGGGCCTTGTAGTGCCCGGTGGATCTGCCGAACTGCACCGCCAGCCAGGCCAGCATCGACTGTTGGCTCAGGTCGCCCCGTGAGCGTGCCAGTAGCTCGCGCAGCGAATCGCGCAAGGTGAAGTGCTGGAACAGGGCAACGATGTCGGCGAAGCCCTCGTGAAAAGCCAGCACGTCCGGATTGGTCGGTTCGATGAAGCGCCGATGCAGGCCGTCGAGCAGGGCATGGGAGGTTTCGTGGGCGACGATATCGTGGGACAGCGCGGTGAAAATGTCCTCGCCGGCCATGCCGGCGTTGGCCTTGGAGGAGTTGAAATAGCCCAGCAGCAGGGCCTTGTGCTGTGGACTGTAGTAGGCGTTGGCCTTTCTCAATGCATGGGGGTAGATGCGCAGGCGCTGCACGTACTTCGAGTGTTTGCCGGTGATCTGCGGCGCCCAGAGCGCCGTGCGCCCCAGGGCTCTTTCGAAATAGCGGATGGTCTGCATCGCTACGGCGTACACCATCTGCTGGTGAAACTGCGGATTGGCCTCTGAAGGTTGCAGGCCATCGGTGGCCAGGAGCCGTGCGTCGTTGAGATCCACCGGGGCGTAGCGACAGTTACTGGCCGGGTCGATATCCACGACTTCAAGGTATTCGCCCATGGGGCCGGGCAAGAGGTTTTCCTCCCAGGGAACCGGCAGCGTGGTTTCGTTGATGGCCACCGTTTCCAGCTCGCGCCCAAGGGACGGGTCGTAGGCGTAAACCCGTAGCCGGCGGGCAGTGGGTGTGGGCGTTGCCGGCACCAGGGCATGCTGCAATTGCTGCTCGTTCAGCCCGGCAAAAGGCTGGCTGGGGTGTTGCGCCGAGGCGGAACTGGCGCGCTTTGCTGTGCCAGGCGGCTCGGACTGTCCTGGTTGCAAGGCCCGGCGCAGGGTTTGCGAGGCCCGGGGGTGTTGAGCCAGGGCCTGGGCCAGGGCCACGCGCTGGTCCGGGCTCAGGGAGTCCGGATGCACATCCGGGTCCGGCAGGATCGCCTCGATTGCCGCCGATTGGGAAAGCTGCAAGGCCTCCAGCTCCAACATGCGTTGCTGGGCGTCGCCAAACTCCGTCATGCCCAAGCCGGTCAGGACCCGCAAAAAGGGGAAGGCGGCAGAGTCCGCAGCTTCCTTGTGCAGGCTTTCAGCGGCGGGAGGCGGCTTGTGGTAGGCGTCCAGGGCCCGTAGCTGGCCTCGTCCCAGCTTGTTCTGGTCGCTCGGGCTGGCGCTGGAAAACAGCGCCGCGCGCACCGCCTCCACACGCATCCACTGGTGTGGGTAGGCCTCCCAGGCTTGCTGATGGGCCTGAATCCAGATGGCCGCCGCTGCCGCGATTTGCGGGGTGGCCGATGAGGTGCCGCCGCCATCGCGATCGATCACGTTCGGACAACCGAACTTGGCCCGCGGAATGTTTGGCGTGTAGGCCGCCATCGCCGTGCGCATCTTGCTCTTTGGCCCGTAGTTGCCGGCCATCAGGGTGATCGGCAGGTCTGCATAGGGTTGGTGATCCTCCATTACCCCACAGGCAGCGATCACCCGGTTGAAACGCGCGGGAAACACAATGTGATGGGTGGGGGCGTTGCCGAAGTTGTTACCGGCTGCGGTAACCAGCAGTACCCCCTCGTCATAGAGGGCGTTGACCTCTTCGGCCCAGAGCTGGCTGGCCAGTCCGCCCATGCTCATCGTCACCACCTGCACTGCAGTTTCGGGGTGGCGGCACAGTTCGCGAACATAGCGCAGGGCTTTGACGATGGCGCTGTTGTAGAACAGCTCGACCCGGTTGGCGACCCGGATGGGGACGACCCTGACAAAGGGCGCCGCGCCGAGCCGCTTCATTGCGCTCAGGGGCTTGCCGGCGAGGATGCTCAGGGTCGCGGTGCCGTGCCCCGGGTTGCTGACCAGGCCGGATGAGGTATCGGTAGCATCCTGGGGGCGGTCTTCGTCGACAAAGTTGCGTTCCAGTGATTGTTCCAGGCGTTGCGGCAGGGATAGGTGACTGCGGTCGTATCCGGTGTCCAGGTGGGCAACCCTGACGGCTTGGGCCAAGGGCACTTCGGCGAGTTGGCTCAGCAGCGTATCGAATTGGCCGTGGGCGTCATCCTGATACCAGAAGTCGTTGTCGGCGGTGGGGTAGCGGGTGTTCTGCGGGTCGCTGGTGCAGGTGGCACTCAGCGCCAGTGCGGGGTCCTCTGGCTCGCCGCTGAGCCAGGTCTGGGCCAGATCCGGCTCGGCGAATACCGGCTGCGGCGCTCCCGCCAGGCCCAGGCCATCGCTGACCATGGCGTGGCACACGTCCCATGGGTTGAGCGTGTCCAGGGGGGTGGTGGATTCCACTAGATGCCAGACCGGCTCCCCGGGTGGCAACGCTGAAACCTCGGCGGACAGGGGCAGGGCGGTGAGTGAGCTACCGGCCAGGGACAGCGTCGCACCCTGGGCAACAGGCAGCATTTTGACGAGATAACGTTGAACCTGGGGCATGGGCCGGGGCTCCGTTAGCGCTGCAGCACAATCCTTTGCGGCACAGCCAAAACCGCAAGCCCAATCACTCGGCCGGCCAGTTTCCCGGCGAGCTGGTGATTGCTTCTTCAGCGTAGACACAGCGCCGATGCTGCTCACGCGAAGTGTGTGGCCGGCTGTCGGGATGGCCTTGGCATGAGGCTGACGGGGGGCATTTGCCGCGCCTGTAAATTGATCCGCGAGGTCTTTCAATCCCCGCAGCCTGATCTAGGCTGATCTGCACGGCGCTTGTGCGGGCGCCCCGATGAAACTGCCGACAAGGCGGCAACCTCGCCGACCGGCCCGTGGAGATACAGCATGGAAGTGGGACAAACCGCCAGTGCAACCATTCAAGCCCGGGCCCCGTGGAATGACACCCGGATCGACCTGATCCAGGGCGGGGTCTATCAACTCACTGCCGAAGGGAAATGGTGGGACCTGTTCATCCACGCCGATGCCGATGGCTACCCGACCAAACTGTGGCCCCAGGGACATTTCGAGAGTCGGCGACGTGTACCTACGGCACTTTGGTTCTGCCTGGTGGGGGTGATTGCGAGTGTCGAGGGACGGGCGTTTGCCATCGGCAGGCATGCCCAGATAGAGGCCGAGACCCAGGGGCGCCTGTTTTGCTGCGCGAACGACGTGCCGGGCTACTACTTCAACAACTTCGGCAAGTTGCAGTTGCTGGTGCAGCGGGTTCGCTGACGCCGCTGATGCTGGCACTTGCCGCACCAGCGTCCCCATAGCCTGCAAGCAGAGGCACAAAAAACAGCCAGGCAATGCCTGGCTCGTTGATTGTGGCGGGCGCCTGTTACCGAGGCCGCCCGCCAGAGGCGCATGGACGGGGTGTCAGCGGTTGGCTGCGGTCCACTTGGCCCGCGCCACGTGCAGCTTCTTGTAGCTGTCGATCAGCCGCAGGTGGCGGTCCAGGCCTTCGAGCTGCAGGTTGGTCGGGGTCAGGCCGTAGAAACGCACGCTGCCGTTCACCGAGCCGATCACAGCGTCCATCCGTTCGTTGCCGAACATGCGCCGCAGGTTGCCCTCGTAGTCCGCCAGCTCCAGTTCGTCGTCCAGTTCCACTTCCAGTACCGCGTTCAAGGCCTGATAGAACAGGCCGCGTTCGACGGTGTTGTCGTTGTATTGCAGGAACATCTCCACCAGCTCCTTGGCCGGATCGAACTGCTGCAGGGCCACGTGGAGCAGCAGCTTCAGTTCGAGGATGGTCAACTGGCCCCAGGCCGTGTTGTCGTCGAACTCGATGCCGATCAGGGTGGTGATGTCGGTGTAGTCGTCCAGCTCGCTTTCTTCCAGGCGTTCCAGCAGTGAGCGCAGACCATCTTCGTCCAGGCTGTGCAGGTTGAGGATGTCTTCACGGAAGAACAGTGCCTTGTTGGTGTTGTCCCAGATCAGGTCGTCCACCGGGTAGATTTCCGAATAGTCCGGCACCAGGATGCGGCAGGCCGTGGCCCCCAGGTGCTGGTACACCGCCATGTAGACTTCCTTGCCCAGGCCTTCGAGGATGCCGAACAGGGTGGCGGCTTCCTCGGCGCTGGCTTGTTGCCTTTCGCTGAAGCCGCTTTGGCTGGTGAAGTCCCACTCGACGAATTCGAAGTCCGCCTTGGCACTGAAGAAGCGCCACGACACCACGCCGCTGGAGTCGATGAAGTGCTCGACGAAGTTGTTCGGCTCCATCAGCGCCTGGCTTTCAAAGGTCGGCTGCGGCAGGTCGTTCAAGCCTTCGAAGCTGCGGCCCTGGAGCAGCTCGGTGAGGCTGCGCTCCAGCGCCACCTCGAAGCTTGGGTGAGCACCGAACGAAGCAAACACGCCACCGGTGCGCGGGTTCATCAGGGTCACGCACATCACCGGGAATTCACCGCCCAGGGACGCATCCTTGACCAGCACCGGGAAGCCTTGCTCTTCCAGGCCCTGGATACCGGCCAGAATGCTCGGGTACTTGGCCAGCACCTCCTGGGGCACATCCGGCAGGGCCAGTTCGCCTTCGAGAATCTGGCGCTTGACCGCCCGCTCGAAGATCTCCGACAGGCACTGCACCTGGGCTTCGGCCAGGGTGTTGCCGGCGCTCATGCCATTGCTCAGGTACAGGTTCTCGATCAGGTTGGAGGGGAAATACACCACCTCGCCGTCGGACTGGCGCACATAGGGCAGGCAGCAGATGCCGCGCTCGATATTGCCCGAGTTGGTGTCGTACAGATGGGAGCCGCGCAGCTCGCCATCGGGGTTGTAGATGGCCAGGCAGTGCTCGTCGAGGATCTCTTTGGGCAGCTCATCCTTGCGCCCCGGCTGGAACCAGCGCTCGTCCGGGTAATGCACGAACTCGGCGTTGGCGATCTCTTCGCCCCAGAACTGATCGTTGTAGAAGAAGTTGCAGTTCAGGCGCTCGATGAACTCGCCCAGGGCCGACGCCAGGGCGCCTTCCTTGGTGGCGCCCTTGCCGTTGGTGAAGCACATCGGCGACTGCGCATCGCGGATATGCAGCGACCAGACGTTAGGCACGATATTGCGCCACGAAGCGATTTCGATCTTCATCCCCAGGCCCGCGAGGATCCCGGACATGTTGGCGATGGTCTGCTCCAGGGGCAGGTCCTTGCCAGCAATATAAGTGCCTTCGCTGGAGCCCGATTGCGGCATCAACAGCGCCTGGGCATCGGCGTCGAGGTTTTCCACTTCCTCGATGATGAACTCGGGGCCGGTCTGCACCACCTTCTTCACCGTGCAGCGGTCGATGGAGCGCAGGATGCCTTGGCGGTCCTTGTCGGAGATGTCCGCCGGCAGTTCGACCTGGATCTTGAAGATCTGGTTGTAGCGGTTTTCCGGATCGACAATGTTGTTCTGCGACAGGCGGATATTCTCGGTGGGGATGTTGCGGGTCTTGCAGTACAGCTTGACGAAGTACGCCGCGCACAGTGCCGAGGAGGCGAGGAAATAGTCGAACGGACCCGGCGCCGAGCCATCGCCCTTGTAGCGGATCGGTTGGTCGGCCACCACCGTGAAGTCGTCGAACTTGGCTTCAAGTCGAAGGTTGTCGAGAAAGTTGACCTTGATTTCCATGGGGGCACCGGCATCACAAAGCAAAAAATGGCGGGCATTATCCGGGATTTTGCGCGGCAGTGGGGCGGTTTTTGGCAATGGCGGACTGACGGGCCTTGAGCCGCGGTCGGGAGCCGGTGAACAGGGCGTTTGGCAGATGCTAATGTCGGCTAATCGGATAAAAGGTATTGGAGTCAATGACCACAGTGTTGAGTGAGGTTGATCTTCACAAGGTGTTGGAAACTATTGAAAACGGCTCCAGCCAGGACCTGAATCTTCTTTATGAGGGATTGCAGATCGATCGGCGTGAGCTCTTGAACCAGCTCGCAATTGCCATGGCCCGGCTCTTTACCAGCGGTCGTCGCGACTTTCATGACTGCGACGCAGTGATGAATACCTTGTTCAGCGACATCGTTGATCTGTCCTTGAACGCGGACATGCCTGAGCCGGCCTTTTCCATCTACCTTGCGTTCGATGCGGGGGAGTATGGGCACAGCGGTGATGTGCAGGATGTGCTGCCCTGGGAGCGGTGGACGCGGCCGGAACTGGAAAGGATTTTGCGGGATGTAGGTGCTGGAGAAGCTGGCGGCGTGCAGTAGGCAAATGTTTGGGGGAAAGAGGGCGGGTTCGCCCTGTTTCGCCCTACTGCTCAAGCATCAAGCTGCGCCAAACGATCTCTAGCGGTTCAACAGGCACAACTTCCGGTCGCCTTGCCAGCTTGTCCAGCACCTCAGCTGACGTCGCCGGATTTTGCTCTGGCGATGACTGCCAAGGCGACAGAAGGTGCTCAGGCTCGGCCCCCTTAGTTGAGTCATCGATAGATGGTGTCGTCATTTGATCCTGACCACGACCTTGCCCTTGGCCCGTCCCTGCTCGACGTACTGCAAGGCCTCTGCCGTCGATTCGAAACTGAAGCTGCGGTCAACCACGGGCTTGATGATTCCGGCCTCAATCAGCGCGGTGATCTGTTGCAGCTGGGCGCCATCGGCCCGCATGAACACAAAGGCGTAGCTGACGTCCAGCTTGCGCGCCTTGCGCCGGATACCGAAGCTCAAGAGGCGCATGACCTGCTGCAACGGCCAGGCCAGCCCTTGCTGCTGGGCGAACTGCACAGTGGGTGGCCCAGAGATGGAAATCAGCTGGCCGCCGGGCTTGAGGACCTTGAGGGATTTTTCCAGTACGTCGGTGCCCAGGCTGTTCAACACCAGGTCGTAGTCATGCAAGAGGCTTTCGAAGTTCTGCTGCTTGTAGTCGATCACCTGATCGGCGCCCAGGGCTTTGACCCATTCGACATTCGCCGTGCTGGTGGTGGTCGCGACGAAGGCGCCGAGGTGTTTGGCAAGCTGGATGGCAAGGGTGCCGACCCCGCCTGCGCCCGCATGGATCAGCACTTTCTGGCCCTTTTTCAGTTGGGCGGTTTCCACCAGCACTTGCCAGGCGGTGAGTGCGACCAAGGGGATCGACGCGGCCTCCGTCATGGTGGTGTTGGCAGGTTTCAGGGCAATTGCGTTTTCGTTCACGGCGATCCATTGGGCGAACGTCCCGATCCGCGCTTCGGGCGGGCGCGCGTAGACTTCGTCTCCGGGCTTGAAACGTTGCACTTGTGAGCCCACTTCAACCACGACGCCCGCCAGGTCATTGCCCAGTATCAGTGGCAATGCATAGGGCAGGATCAGCTTGAATTCGCCGTTGCGGATCTTCGAATCCAGCGCGTTGACGCCGCTGGCGTGGACCTCGATCAAGACGTCGTGGGCACCGACCTCGGGAACGGGCACTTCGCTCATGCGCCCGGTGTTCTTGCCATAGCGATCAATTGAAAATGCCTTCATCGGTGTGCGGCTCGTGTCAGTGGGA
This sequence comes from Pseudomonas sp. E1BtOHC1, assembly GCF_058744285.1. Classification (NCBI taxonomy): domain Bacteria; kingdom Pseudomonadati; phylum Pseudomonadota; class Gammaproteobacteria; order Pseudomonadales; family Pseudomonadaceae; genus Pseudomonas; species Pseudomonas sp. E1BtOHC1. Next base: position 4,576,276 of record NZ_CP196023.1, on the reverse strand, counting down.
ATAGGTGTGGGCGGTGCTTGGGTGGGGTGGCTGTCATGGGGCTCAGTCGTCAAGGAACGCCAGGGTCCTGGCCACGAAGTCAGCGTGGTACTGAAAAATGCCGCCGTGCCCGGCATCCTCATACATCACCAGCTGTGCGTTGGGGACGCGGTTGGCCAGGGCAAGGGAATTGACGCTGGGCACCATGATGTCGTTGTCGCCGTTGACGATCAGTGTCGGCGCCCGCAGGCGCCCGAGATACTGCGGCGCCTGTTTGCCCCACGCGGTGATGGCTTGCAACTGGCGCAGGAAAGCGCCGGGCGTCGGGCCCTTGTCGCGATTCTTCCGGCGGGCTTTCAGGCGTTGCAGATACTCCGAGGCGGCTCGACGACCATTGGGCGTCGAGGTAAAGAACAGGTAGAACTTGGGATCGCGCAAGGTCAGCAAGCCTTTGAGCATCAAGGGCCAGGTCACTGAGCCGACCTTGTCGATAGCGGTGCCGCCGGCCGGTCCGGTGCCGGTGAGAATCAAGCGGCGTACCAATTCGGGGGCCTTCAGGGCGATGTCCTGAGCGACGAAGCCGCCGAGTGAAAAGCCCAGTACATCGACGCTCTTGAACCCCAGGGCCTGTATCAGTTCAATGGCGTCTTGCGCCATTTCGCCGACCGTCAGGGGGGCGGTTCCACCCGAGCCGCCGATGCCGCGATAGTCGGTGGTGATGACCCGCCGGGTCTGTGCCAGCCCATCGATTATTGCCGGGTCGAAGTTGTCCAGCACCGCGCCCCAATGGTTAAACAGCACCAGAGGCACGCCGTCCGCGGGACCGGTATCGCGATAGGTGAAGGGAATGCCCCTGAGCATGATCGACTGGTTCGCCGCGTTGATGAACGACGTCTGCAAAGCCGGGGGGAAGGTTGTCTGCGTTGGATTCATTGCTACTCCGAACAGCGGACCGGATTCGTCGCAGTGCCTGCCGCGAATCCGGCGCGAACGCTCGCTGCCTAAAGATCACTGTTGGGGCTGGTAACGCTGGGCAACCTCGGATTGACGGATTTGCCCCAGCAGGCCCTGACGTGCGCTCTGCAGGTCATCCCAGCGTTGCGCTTCCTGCAGCGGCGGGATCGTCACCGGTTCGCGACGATCGAAACCCAGTAGCGCGGCGTCCACCAGATCGGCCACTTCCATGATTTCGTCCAGGGTGTTGATGTCGACGCCGGAGCGGTCCCAGATTTCCGTGCGGGTGGCGGCCGGCAGTACGGCCTGCACGTACACGCCCCGGGGCGACAGTTCCAGGCTCAGGCCCTGGGACAGGAACAGCACGAAAGCCTTGGTTGCACCATAGACCGTCATGCCGAACTCCGGCGCCAGGCCCACCACCGAACCGATGTTGATGATCGCGCCGTCACCGGCTTTGGCCAGGCGCGGGGCAATGGCACTAGCCAGCCGCACCAGTGCCGTGGTGTTGAGGGCAACCAGTTGCGCAACGCTGTCGGTGCTTTGCTCGATGAAGTTGCCGGACAGCGCGGCGCCGGCGTTATTGATGAGGATGCCGATACGGGCGTCGTCGCGCAGGCGGCTTTCAACGGTTGTCAGATCGCTGAGTTGGGTCAAGTCCGCCGTCATGACATCGACGGCGACCCGGTGTTCGCTGTGCAAGCGGGCGGCAAGTGCGTCCAGGCGTGCCCGGTCGCGGGCGACCAGGACCAGATCGTGGCCACGTTGCGCGAAGCGCTCGGCGTAGACGGCGCCGATGCCAGTGGAGGCGCCAGTGATAAGAACGGTAGGGCGAGGGTTCATGGGGTCATCTCTCTTTCAGAGTGAGGGGGAACAGACAGCGTGAATCGGACTGCTCAGCTTGCGTTGGTGCTTGCTTCAACCAGCGTCGGGTAGTCGATGTAGCCTGCCGCACCGCCGCCGTAGAGGGTGGCGGGATTGAAGGCGGACAGCGGCGCGCCGCTTTGCAGGCGCTCCACCAGATCCGGGTTGCCAATGAACGGGCGACCGAAGGCGATCAGATCGGCCTGGTCTTCGGCGAGCCGCGAGGTCGCCAGCTCCAGGTCATAGCCGTTGTTGGCGATGTAGGTGTTTTTGAAGCGCTGGCGCAGGGCGGCGAAATCCAATGGCGCCACGTCGCGCGGGCCACCGGTAGCGCCTTCGACCATGTGCAGGTAAACGACGCCGAGGGCGTCGAGCTGATCGACGACGTAATCGAATTGCGCCTGCGGGTCGCTGCTGGAAACACCGTTGGCCGGCGACACCGGTGACAAGCGCACCCCGGTGCGAGCCGCGCCGATTTCATTGACCACGGCTGCGCTGACTTCGAGCAACAGCCGCGCACGATTTTCAATCGAGCCGCCGTAAGCATCGGTGCGCACGTTGGCGCCGTCCTTGAGGAACTGATCCAGCAAATAGCCGTTCGCGCCGTGAATTTCCACACCGTCGAACCCGGCAGCGACAGCGTTTGCCGCGGCCTGGCGGAAATCGGCGACGATCCCCGGCAGTTCGCTGATGTCCAGCGCGCGGGGCTCGGAGACGTCCTCAAAGCGGTTATTGACGAACACCTTGGTGGCCGCGCGCAGCGCGGAAGGAGCCACGGGGGCGGCGCCGTTTTCTTGCAGATCAACGTGGGATACGCGGCCGACATGCCACAGTTGCATAAAGATCTTGCCGCCCTTGGCATGCACCGCGTCGGTCACCGTGCGCCAGCCATCAATCTGCGCCTGGGTGTAGATCCCGGGGGTGTCCTGATAGCCCTGGCCCTGTTGGGAAATCTGCGTGGCTTCGCTGATCAGCAAGCCTGCGCTAGCGCGTTGGCTGTAATAGGTGGCGGCGAATTCGCTGGGAACAAAGCCTTCGCCCGCGCGGTTGCGGGTCAGTGGCGCGAGGACGATGCGGTTCGACAGCGCGAGGGTGCCAAGGGTGTAAGGGGTGAACAGATTCTGATCGGTCATCTGGTGTCTCTTCCGTGCCCGGTGGTGGAGGTCGGTGGTGCGTGCAATTAGGATGATGATCGAAATCTAAACTGTCAACGGTTTTGATTATGGTCGACATCTATGTATGATTGGGACCATGATTTCCCAATGAACATGAGGTATTGCACGTGAGAGTGAGCAAGGCCCAGGCGCAGGCCAATCGAGAGCACATCGTTGAAACGGCCTCTGAATTGTTCCGTGAGCGCGGCTTCGACGGTGTCGGTGTGTCGGATCTGATGGCGGCGGCCGGTTTCACCCACGGAGGTTTCTACAAGCATTTCGGCTCGAAGGCCGACCTCATGGCCGAAGCCTCGGCCTGCAGCCTTGCCAAGTCGCTGGCGGGCGCGCAAGCGCTGGATGTTCCTGGCTTCATCGACGTCTATGTGAGCAGAGAACATCGCGACGGACGTGGCAGCGGTTGCACCATGGCCGCGTTGTGTGGCGATGCGGCGCGCCAATCGGAGGATGTGAAAGCGACGTTTGCCGAAGGGGTCGAGCACACCCTGCAAACCCTGGGGGACAAATACCCGACCAGGCCGAATGCCGCTCCGGGGGAGGGCCGGCGGAAAATGATCGATCTGCTGTCCCGTGCGGTCGGTGCGATTATGTTGTCGCGTGCCTGCCCGGATGATTGCGCGTTGGCGGATGAGATTCTTGAGGTGTGTCGCGCTGAGATGCTTGCTTCGTTGCCGGTTGATAAAGGTGAGCCGGCGTAGAGGGGGACGATACAAGCCGATAGTGTTGTGGCGCACAAGCACCCGCAGCGGCCCCAGCGCCTCCCACGATCCACCAAGCCACCCATGCCGGCACCTCGCCCCTGGCACTGCAAATGGGCCTGCCAGCGCTGGACGCCTTTCCGCGCAAACTCTGGACCCGCCTGGCGGGCCGGCAACTGCGCCAGGCGGGTGTCGAAGGCTTGGTCTACCCGGACGCGCGCGGCTACGCCCCGTTGCGGGCGGCCATTGCCTCCTACCTGGGGATTTCCCGGGGCATCAGCTGCCACCCGGAACAGATTTTTGTCTGCGCCGGCTACCGCGCCTGCCTCGACCTGATCAGCCACGCGCTGATGCGCCCGGGCGCCACCTGCTGGCTGGAGGAGCCCGGCTACTTTATGGCCAGGAACGCGCTGCTGGAAGCCGGCGCACAGTTGGTGCCGGTGCCCGTGGACGATCAGGGCCTGGACGTCGCCCAAGGCATCGCCCGCGCCCCAGAGGCCGGCTTTGCCGTGGTCACCCCGACCCACCAGAGCCCGCTGGGGGTGTCGCTGTCCCTGCCGCGGCGGCTGGCCCTGCTGGACTGGGCCAACCGCCAAGGCAGTTGGATCATCGAGGACGACTACGACAGCGAATACCGCTACCAGGGCAAGCCCTTGCCCGTCCTCAAGAGCCTCGACCAGCAGGGCCGCGTGCTCTACACCGGCACCTTCAGCAAAGTCCTTTTTCCAGGGCTGCGCCTGGCCTACCTGGTGGTGCCTGCCGAACAGACCCCAGCGTTCGCCCGCCAGGCGGATCGTTTGCACAACCACTGCCCGCACCTGCTGCAGGCGACGGTCGCGGCCTTTCTCAACGAGGGACACTTTGCCCGGCACCTGAACAAAATGCGTGGCCTGTATGCGCGTCGGAGGCAATGGCTGATCGATGCGTCGTGTCAACAGTTTGGCGAGCGTTTACAGATAAACCCTCAAGCGGGCGGTATGCACTTGGTCGCCGGTCTTGGCGAAGGGAATGATGTCGAGCTCGTCCAGCGTGCCCGGGCGGTGGGCATCGCGGTTGAGCCGCTGTCACAGTGGTGCCTGGAAGCCCAGTCCAGGCAGGGTATGGGGATGGGCTTCACCAACGTCGCCGGTGCCGAACAGGCATCGACGCTGGCGCAAATCATCCAGTGAAGAAGGGAGCTGATTGTTATTGGCGAGAAATGGCACGCAGCGAAGGATGAGTTGCAACAGGAGCTTTTGGAACCACTCCTTGATTGAGCGCTTTTTTCTGAGCTTGAAAATGCAACGAGTGTGGCGGCGCGATTATGCCAACCATGCCGAAGTGGTTCGTGACATCACTGAATACGTCGTTGGGTTTTACAACAACGGATAATGGCGGTGCTCGAAATTGGTTTGTTTGTCGTTGAGCATTTACGGACAGGCGATGGTTTGGAAATCGATGATTGAGGTGTCTGGTATCAGTTGATCAGTAGATATGCCTGTGTTCGGCCAGAAGCATCCGATCAATGACGGGAAAGAAATTAGGCACGATCCAGTTTGGATGGGTATTGGGTACTCAATCGCCAGAGTGTCCTGCTTGCAAAATGAACCGAATGAAGAGTTGGAAACTATTGGGTAGCTCGATGTTAGGGACGTGTTTTCAATCCATTTGGAGCGAAATGTCTGGATTTACGTCGAAGCCGAGAAAAAGGACTTACTGATCCATAGCTGGTTTAACAGAATCTACCAGGGTACTGGCTGCGCCAAATGTCGAGTAGGGCAGGATAGGAAAGCTATTCGCTGCATTAGTAAAATGACCCGCTAATGCGGGGCTATAGGCACCTGGTATGGACGTTGCTGGCAACCCCTTGAGTCATGAAACGTGAACTATAGTGATGATGGGTCTGTATCGCTCTCACACCGCGGAGGAGTGACCGTGGACATTAATGCAGAAGTTTTTGAAGTGGTCGGGAAAACCGCAGGGATTGGTGGTATAGCAGTCGTTGTATTCTTGTTTATTCTCATGAAATTAATATCAGGTGGCATAATTAAGGTTATGCGTCCGATGCAAGTATTTCGATTGCTGCGATTGGTGGTGAACTGGGCGGGGGTGATAGCTGTTGCGGGTATTGCAGGCTGGCTCATTAGTGTTTACATGGGAAAGCATACTGCCAGTGAGGTGGAGGACGAGTTATCCCGGGCAAAGGAGTTCTCCGAAGATGAAAGGTTGAAAGAGGCCGAGACCCTCCACTACACCGGACGCGATTCAGAAAAAATATATGATTTACTTGAAGAGCTTGTGCAGGACGAAAATCCATTGGGAGAGGCTTTTTTGAGTGACAAGCTTTTTAATGATATGAGCACAAAAAAAGATGTTGATCGAGCTATAAGTCTTGCACAGAAATCGTTTCCAAAACTCCAGAATTGGTGCAGCGTCCATCAAATGCCGGCAGCATGCTTTTACCTAGGTGAAATGTATAGTTCTGGTGTATTTGTTGGGGGGGATCAGCTCAAGGCATTTGAGCTTATAAAGTTTTCCGCAGATCATGGATATCAACGAGCCTATGTTTTTTTGGGGGCTATGTATCAAGATGGAGAAGGGGTGGAAAGTAGTAAGGATATTGCAAGGAAATGGTTGATAAAATCTGCAAGCTTCGGAAATGGCCGTGCGCTATATTTGTTGGCTCAGTCATATAAAGATGAGGATGGCGTGAAGTATTTGGATTATCTGAGGCAGTCAGTTGATAAAGGTTATCCAAGAGCAGAGCTGGAACTCTCATTAATATACCGAGAAGGTGTGATATTACCCCGCGATGCTAAGAAAGCCCGATTTCTCCTTGAAGATTCACTGAAAGATACAAGTCCTGACTCATTTTTTGTAATGGGGCTCGATTATGAGATGGGCGCAAATGACTGTCCGAGAGACTTGGTAAAGGCAAGGGGCTTTTATAAAAAAGGGGCGGAATACGGAAGCCTCATTGCAATGGATAGTTATGGACTATCATTGCTGTATGGAAAGGGAGGAGTTAAAGATGAAATAGAGGCTCTAAAATGGTTAAAAAAGTCTGCTGAAAGAGGAGGTGCGTCGGCAAAGTCGTCTCTTGGTATGCTTTACGAGCAAGGCGTCGCAGTCGCGAAAAATACAATTAAAGCAATAGAATATTACACCGCGGCTGCGGAAGAGAATGATGCGTATGCTATTGGAAGACTGTTCGAAATACATCGTGATGGTATTGGGGTTTCAGCCGACAAGGTGGAGGCTCGCAAGTGGGTTGAGCGTGGTGTCGCAATTAATGATGTCGAATTAACTTATATGGCTGGAAGATTTTTTTACGAAAATATAGATGCTAAGGAAGGGCTAAATTTATTAGAAAAGGCTGTGAGTCTTGGGAGTGCTGAGGCGGCTAGTGTATTAGGCTCAATATTTGAGGGGAGGGGAGGCGCCGCTAACATGGCTGTTGCCAAAGAGTATTTCACAAAAGCAAAAGAGCTTGACTCCTCTAATAAGACTTATGAAGTGGATGTTCATTATTCGAATTTTGTTTTGTCAACCCTACAGGTTGAAAAAGACGCTGCCGTCTCAAAGGTCTTGGAATTCGCTAAGGCAGATGATAAGTGGGCACAGTATCGCATGTACGAAATATACCGTAGTCCTGATTATCAGAGAATCGATGAGTCCATGCGCTGGCTGGAAATTTCCGCAAAAAATGGACATCCGTGCGCTAGTGTTGACTATGGCTTAGCCTTATTGAGAGGAGACCACGTGAAGAAGGATCTCCCAGGAGCTATACATTGGTTGGAAGAAGGTTTCGCAGGGGGGCGGCCAAACGCAGGATTCAATTTGGGAGTTATTTACGTCACGGGAGAGTTGACTACCCAGGATGTTGTACGTGGTCTGAAATATCTTAATGACGCTGCAGGGATGGGGAGCAACGAAAGTCGAGTCTATTTGGCTCGCATTTACAAGGATGGAAAGTACATGCCTAAGGATATAGTGAAAAGCCAAGATTACTTGGTTAAGGCTGCAGTGGACGGAAATGAAGAAGCAAAAAAAATACTCGAGGGTGCGTCTACTCCCCAACTGCAATCTTGCGCTGTGAGTATTAATTAAGTCTGGTCTGAACTATCGCGTGGTAAGCTCATATCAGCGGGGCTTTTATTTACGTAGTCGGTTGCTTTCACGATCATCATGACGTGACTCCCAGCTAGACGCAGTCCCAGTACCCTGACACACAACCTCAGCCAATGTAAAAAATTATGGCGTGAAGTTGCATCTCTATAGAATCTGAAAAAAGTGGCGACTTAGCACTGGCCTAGAATTTACGGAGAAGCGCTATAGCGGTCGTTTTTTAAACCAACAGAGCTCATCTAGGGGGCTGCCGAAACTAGGCTGTTCAAGGTTGGATTCGAGCGGCCGCGTTGGGGCGTAGGCGGTCGTTTATGAGCGCTGCATTTGCCCAATCTCGGTCCTTCCATACTTGCAAAAGCTGATTAAAACCACCATCTAAGCTTTAAGCGCTTGCTTAAGTAATTACGTGCTTCTGATAAGCAACAACGGAGAATCAATGTCTGCACAAATAAGTCAAAAGAATGGACTGACACTGACCATCCTGTCGTGTCCAAGCGGCCGGCCGGGCTGTGTTCTGATTCGGCTCACCGGCACTGCTCTGCATGCAGAAATAGTCTCGGAAAAAAACTCAGTCGGGGAAGTGCAGCAACCGCTGGACGAATTCTTCATGCTGGCAGCGCAACTTAAAGAGGGCATTACTCAAGATTGGCTTTCTGAAGGCCAGGATTTGGCCTTCTCTGCCAGCAGAGATCCAATGTTTCCAGGGTTGGTTTTTTTACGCATCTACTTAGGCTCAACCTCAGATGACGACTGTGATTGGCAGATCAATGGGTCGTTGTTACTCACCCCGACCCAAGTCGCTCTGTTTGCCGAAAAGTTGAAGCAGATTTAACCGATCGGCTTTTCTATTCGATTCATGACCTGCCTCGGCCACCATCAATCGTCTGCTGTGGCAATGCTCTTTCTCCGAGCGTCATTCCACGTAACGCAGCCACAGATGTGTCCGGTTGCAGATCGCTGGGACGACTGCTGAAATCACCGTTTGCCGGTTCTCCTCAGGGGTGTTGTAGAGCGCACAAAAATCGCTCGCCACTGCGTTGGCGACGCTCAGGTCGGCAGGCACTGCACGCAGGAAACCGAGGTAAGACGCGCCCACCCCCATCAATTCATAACCGTGGGCCTGGGCGAAATGGCGGGCCACCGCGAAGTTCTGCGCAGGGCCCAGGTCGCAACTGAAATAGCCGTTGGGAAACGCCGCCAGGGCCTGGCAGGCATGCTCGACCGGAACCAGGAGTGCCGAGAGGGGCTGGTCGAGCAGTGAAACCGGGTTGTCCTGATAGTCCATCCATTCCTGCAGGGCGGGCTGGTCAAGGGTCAGTCCGTGGGCGCACGCGTCTTCGAACGAGCTACCGGCCACCAGATCGGTGAAGTTGCGCAAGCAGATCGGGAACTCGGCTTTGGTGGTGGGATAGCCCAGGTATTCGCCCTGTTCGAAGCACTCTGCAGGTAACTGGGCGATGTCCTGTTCCGAGGCATCGTCCAGCCCCAGGTTATTGCGTGCATGGCCGGAGGTGTAGCGGGCCTGGGGCAGGTCATCCAGCGAGAGCAGGGGCCTGAAGCCTGGGTGGTTGTCGGCGATCTGGCGGTAGGCGTCGATCAGCTCGTCCAGGCTGGAAATGCCGCTCAGGCTGTACTCATCGCAGGTGCCGGCAGCGGGGTTGCCAGGCATTGCGTTACCGCGAAATTGGATATCCATCGAAGGGCTACCTGTTCACTGTTGATGTTCAGACAAATGATTCAGCTTTTCTGCGCGCCAGCGCACCTCCCGCTAGCACCGCCGGCATGATGGCCAGGCAGCAGGTGAGATGCACCCAGCTTATTTGGCTTAAGGAGAAGATCCCCACGGGAATGCCCCAGACCAGCAGGATGATGACCCCGACCCAGATGGCAGGACGCAAGGTGCGGGTCGCCTGGGTCCGGGTGCTGACAAATCCCCCAACGCCCGCCGTGACGGTCCAGCCAAGCACCGTCAGCCACTGAACGGTGTTGATGCTGACCAGTTGATCGTGCTGTTGTCTCCAACCCGGTTCGCCAAGGGCAACGAACGCAGGAGGGAGAAACTGTGAAATGGCCAGCCCGAACACAGGCAGCACCAGGACGCAGGAGAGCAGGCCGAAGAGAATGGCTTTAAACATGGGGTGTTCGACATCCGTGTTGAGAGGGGCTTGGAGGGTGTTGCTGATTGGATGCGCGGTTCGTGAGGCATCCAGGCTAAGCAGTGGTTTGTTTACGGCTTCCCGGGAAGGATCGTCATCGAGGTCGATAGCGTCAAGAGAGAACGTCCTGTTTGGGCATGAAGAATCGAGCGAAGAGTTCGGATTGGGACTTGATGTTCAGCTTGGCGTAAATGTTGCGACGATGAACCTTTATCGTCTCTGCCGAGAGTGAAAGTTTGCCGGCGATCTCCTTGTTGGAAAAACCACTGAGCAACAGTCTGAGTACATCGCTTTCGCGGGTTGTTATTTGCGTGCCAAGCTGGCTGACCGTTTCGGGCCATTGAGGCGGGGCGCTGAGGCTTTTCTCTACATCCGTCTCAAAGCACATGCGCTGATGCATCAAGGCAGTGACCCATGGCTTGATCAGGTCGAGCATCGTAATTTGTTCCTGATTGAAGTGGACGCCGCTGCCAATGGAGATGCACAGGGTTCTGTCGGCATCGAGCTGGATGTTGTACTGGACTTCATCGACAGAAATATATTGCGCAAAGTACTTGTGGTAGTACTCGGTTTCCAGAAAGTACTCCGGTGCAATATCCAGCAAGTGGAAGAAACCGCTCTGCGGTTTTTCTCGATTGGCGATATAAAACGGGTCGAGCAGATAAAGCCCCTTTACATAGAGATGAATGAACGCATCCACCTCTTCCACATCGGCTACTTCGGGAAGGCTGACCACTTGCACCTGTTGATTGCTGAAGATCAGGACTACCCAGTTATCGATCTGCACATATTCATTGAGTGTGCGAATAAGCGAGCTCCAGAAGTCTGGGCGGTTCAACTGCATGATCAGTTTTCCAATCGAGCGGTGCCAAGCCAGGCTATGCAGGTCGAGTGGCATTTTCTACCCCTTTAGGGTTAGGGATTTGTGGGTCAAGGGTAAGTAATCGTAGGTATTTACTATTGATCAAGGCTCGGTATATTCGCCTTCAGGGTTTACGACAGCCATGAGGGCACGTCGTCTAGACAAGGATGTTGCATGAGAAAATTACCTTTGCGAACCGTTTTTTCGGTCGCGCTGCTCTGTGCCGGGATCAGTACATCCGCGGTGGCAGTAGAGCCTGGGATGTACCTGTACAACTGGTTCGGGCTGCTCGCGCCGGAGACCCCAAAAGAGTTTGAACAGGCCACGGGCACCCGGATTCACATGGATGCCTTCGACAGCGCCGAGATCATGCAGAGCAAGGTCATGGCCGGGCGCACGGGCTATGACGTGGTGGTGGCAACCTCCAATGTGTTGCCCAGCCTGATCAAGGCGGGCGTGCTGCAGCCGTTGGACCCTGCCCAGCTGAGTAACCTGTCCCACGTCGACCCTGACATCCTCGCCCAACTTGCGGTCAATGACCCTGGCAATCGTTACGCTGTGCCCTACTTGTGGGGCACCACCGGCATTGGCTATGACGTTGATAAAGTCAAAGCGGCACTGGGTGATAATGCGCCGGTCAATAGTTGGGACTTGATCTTCAAGGAAGAGAACATCAGCAAGCTACAGTCCTGTGGCGTGGCGATGCTCGACTCGCCCAGCGAGATCATCTCGATTGCCTTGAATTACCTGGGGCTCCCCAGCAATAGCAAGAACCCGGATGATTACCAGAAAGCCCAGGAACTGCTGTTGAAGATCCGGCCTTATATCGTTTATTTCGACTCGTCGAAAATCGATACGGACCTGGCGGGCGGCAACATTTGTGTTGTTGTGGGCTGGGCTAATGGCGCCCTGGCGGCGCAGGCTGCCAACGAGAGTGCCAATACCGGACGCACGATCAACTACAGCCTGCCTCGCGAAGGCGCGTTGGTCTGGTCGGAGAATTTGGTGCTGCTAAAAGACGCCCCCCACCCAAAGGAAGGCCTGGCGTTTATCAACTACATGATGCGGCCGGAAGTGATTGCCAAGACGTCAAATCACACGCTGTATCCTAATGCCAACAAAGATGCCACTGAGTTTGTCCAGCAGAAGTTGCGCGATAATCCGTGGATTTATCCAGACAAGGCAACTGTCGCGACACTGGTTCCGCTTGAGCCGCTGCCATTGAAACTGGAACGTATCCGCACGCGGGTCTGGACCAAGGTCAAGAGCAGTATCTGATCGGGTTTGACCTTTCGCCTGCTGCTTCATACACGTCGTTGTGGTGAGTGCGGGCTCATTGTTTAAAACATTCGGTGAAATGTACTCGCCTTGCGGAATCCGTTTCTTTCCGCAGGGCGGTATGCGCCTGCGTCCATTCAACACCTGATGCAAGAGGAGCACAGTGGATGTTCAGCCCAGCCAATCAAACGCACTTCAGTTTGACCATCGACGGTTTTGAGCACGACTTTCAAGTGCTCGCATTTACTGGAGAAGAGGCGATCAGCAAGCCTTATTTCTTCAATGTGGAGTGTGTGTGCGAGCGGCCGGATCTGGACCTGCAAAGCCTCTTCGACAGGGAGGCTTTTCTGGCTTTCGACATGAAGGGCAACGGCGTTCATGGACGCATCTATCACATGGCTCAAGGCCGTAACGTTCAGGGTTTGACGCACTACAATCTGGCCCTGGTACCGCACCTGTCCTACTTGCGCCACCGCATCAATCAGCGGATCTATCAACAGTTCTCGGTGCCGAGCATCGTCGCCTTGATCCTCGAAGAGCATGGAATCCTCGGCGACGCCTACAGGTTCGAGCTGGCGTCGAGCTATCCCGAGCGTGACTGTTGTACCCAGTACGATGAAACGGACTTGCACTTTATTCAGCGCTTGTGCGAGGAAGAGGGCATTCACTTCCACTTCCAACATAACGCTCAAGGCCATGTGCTGGTCTTTGGCGATAACCGGGCGGCTTTTCCGCCGATTGGGCCAGCCACGGCTTTTGCACCAGCGCGCGCCAGGCCCGCCAACGAGTTACCGACCCGTCACGACAAGCAGACAAGCCTGCGAGCCCTGCAGCAGCGCGCGGTTGCAGGGCAAGGGGAGCAGAGCGGGTTGCTCAGTGGTCATGTACTGGAAACCTCGGGCCAGAGTGGCGAACTGTGGCTACTGACTCAGGTCATCCATGAAGGCAAGCAAGCACAGGTTTCGGGGCAGAGCGTCGCCAATGTCAGCACTGACAACCAGGATCAACTGCGTCAGGGGTATCGCAACCGTTTCACCGCGCTTGCGTTGGACCTTTGCTATCGCCCGCCTTTGGCTCATGAGAAACCTCTGGCGCCGGGCAACCAGACGGCGCTGGTCATCGCGCTGGAAGACCAGGCGAACCCGCCTGATCGGCGTGTCGAAAGGGTCAAGGTCAAGTTTCCCTGGGACCGCGAAGGTCGGTTTGACGACAAGAGCAGTTGTTGGCTAGCCGGCACTGCCAACTGGCGCTGTGAAGTGACACCGCTGCGACCCGGCGTGGAGGTCAAGGTCGCGTTTCTTGAAAACGACCCCGATCAACCGCTGATCAGCGGTTGCCTGTGTTGCGGCTGATAACCGAGCCTTGGTCTCGAAGCGTAGGCCTTGTTCAGACTCTATCTTCAGGGCCATCGCTGTCGATAGAGTTGGGTGTTGTTCTGCAACACCACAACCCTGTTTGAAAGGAGTCACAACCCTTGACCTGGAAGCTTGCCTGTTTTGATCTGGATGGGACCTTGGCCCGGAGCAGCACCGGCCTGCATCTGGCGCAAAAAATCGGCCATGGCGATGTCATGCGCACGCTGGAGGACGGCTACCAGGCGGGCGAGGTCAGTAATATCGAAGTGGCCCGGGTCGATGGCTTGTATTACCGGGGCCTTGGCCAGGCCGACATCGCCCGCATGCTCAATGATATTCCAGTCATACGCGATATCAGGAAAACCACCGATTGGCTTGCAGCCCATGGCATCCCCTCGGTGATCTGCACCCTGGCCTGGCAGTGTGTGGGTGACTATTTTGCCCAGCGCTACGGGTTTATCGGCTCTAGCGGGCCGGTACTGAAAACCGACCCCATGGGCGTTTTCACCGGAGAGGTTGAAGCGCATTTCACCGAGCACGACAAGCCGGTATTCGTGGGTTCAATGTGCCAGTCGCTAGGGGTGGACCTGTCGCAGGTTTTTCACATTGGTGACTCGGTGTCGGATATTCCACTGTTTGAGGCGGTGGGCTATTCCATTGCCCTGAACGCGCATCAAGCCGCTAGGGAGAAGGCCCGGATCACACTCGATAGTGATTCGTTGTTTGACATCATTGGCCTGATTCCCGGGCTCGATCCTGACGCCAGGGTATTTTCATGAGTTTCTGGCTGCGTAGGTCTCGCCCGTCAGCAGGATGACGCCTTCTTTGGAGCAGACGCGGGTGAGGCTGTTGATAACGACTTTAAGGCCGCTGGAATGCGGGAACAGCGAAAAGAACAACTCGAAGTACAGGTAGTCCTGGACCAGGCGCGCTGCCAGATCGGGATGCTCCTTCAACAGCGTCCTGAAGCTTGGGTAGCCCAGCTCTGCAAGTTCCGGGATGTCGACAAAACCCTGGTAGATATCGTCGGTTTTGCATTCGGCGGCAAAGGTGTCCGCGCATTCAAGAAAGCGTTGCGGCAGATCGCCGTGGTGGATGCGCAGCTCATAGGGTATTACCGGGATCGTGGGTGTCTCGCCGAAGCCCAGGCTGCGATAGCCAACGGTTCGTGGGTCGATGATTTGGCCGGCTGAGGTGAACTTCATGATGGGCTTCCGGGTTATTCGGGTGGTGAAAGACTGTCGTTATCTTCGAGCGTGCGCGCTTGGGGTTTAACGGTTGCGACGTAGAAGAGGATATAGCCCGAATACACCAGCGAGCCTGCTGCCACTTCATGGTCGAAGCACTGCTTTAGTTCATCCTCATCCGTAAAACCGTATTCCACGAGCCTGTTCTCGGCAAAGCCGGCCAGCCTCGATAGGGTTACGCCGTCGATTTCGCCCTGCTCACCAAAGTCAAAGCTCACCGTTGCCGTTGGCAGGTGAACGGCGCAGCCATAGCCGTGCTTGAAGTAACGGATGCCGCCTGCCAGCTCTCCTTGTTGCGGGATATCGGTTCCCACCCAATCGGCGTTGCTGACAGGGAGGGGAATGGCGGATTGCTGCATCAGTTCGACAGCCGTGCGGATGCTGGCTTGGTAGTCGGAAACAAGATGGGCGAGGTGCGGGTTCATGGGGATTGGCATCGTGATCAAGGGGGCAGAAGATTTCAGAGATTGCGGCGCGATACAAGGTGCGAGTGTGCTTGATGCGCGCAAAGACTTTGATGCCGGTATATTCGCCTGGATGAATGTTGGAGTTTGAACATGGGGTTCTCCACCACTGTCTGGGAATGGTACGGGCAGGATGAGTACAAGCGGGTGCTGGCGGTGGGCGAGGCGATCGATGCCCTCGGATTCCTGGCATTGGATGCCGACGCTCAGCAGGCCAGCATCCCTGATTGCGCCGCCTGTGAGGTCTGGTCCATGGCGATGTTGCCGTTGCAGGCGCTGCTTGCAACGTGCGCGAGCGCTTTGCCGGATGAGGTTCGGGCTGGAGTGCAAAGCCTCTGGGAGCAATGCAATGGGTTGTCCGAGGCGGCCTTTCATTGTGGCGACCGGGGGATCTTCGAGCACGGGCAGTGGCAGTCGCTGCGGGAGGCTGCCGGGCAAGTGTTGGGGTTGATGGAGGAGGAGCAGTTGCGGCCCTTTCTGGAAGAACTGATGGTGGATTGTGGACGTGCGGTGTAGGGGTGAAGTCTTGACCCAAGTATTGGCCAGAGACTGTTCACGAACGCTGCAACCCATGACTGATTGGAAAGATACGGATGTTTGACGAGCTGATATTTACCGGTGAAGCGCCAGCAAAAGATGATGCATATGCTGGTGGCGGGGCCTGCCTGCCCACGGATCTGGCCTGGCCCTGTTCGCCTGATGGAGTGCCGCTGACACATCTGATGGCCTTTCCTGGACGTTGGTTTTCAGAGGCCTTGCTCGATAGGAATTATTGGGTTTCGGTTTTTGTGCCGTACTTGCCGGGCGAGGTCGGCCACTATCGAAAGTTGCGTGCCGTCCAGGGACGCTCGGAAGCGGTTGTCATGGGCTATGTGCGCGCCGGTTCCGAGCGGGATGAGGCAGCTCAGCCGATTTCAGATTGCGGGACGGTGCGGCTGGAGGTGAACTGCGACGCCGATGATGATGAGAACCTGGCCTCGAAGTTGGATGGCGTGGACGCTTGGCTGCAGTCGCCTGTTTTAGCGGGGGCAGGGCGTAGAAGGGTTTCTATATATGGGGGCGATCTGGATGTAGCGCTGCCTGAGCACAAAGGCGTGCTTTCGGATGGCATGGGGTATCTGTTTCTGGATGAGGACTTTTCAGAGAGAACAGGCGCGGGGATTGGTCGGTTCTTTTTGCAGTTGGGGTAGGGCGATATGGCGCTATCGAAAGCGGAGGCCAGGCTAGCGATCTTCGCTGAAAGGGCGTTTGGCTGCGTAAACGGGCGTTGCTCGACCAATGCCAGTTGAGAGGCTTCTAGATAGACGGAGAGAGCCAATACTCTATCCCTGGTCGGAGCCTTACCTAAGTGTCTGTGGCCCTGGCAGTTACCCGTCTGGATTCAGCTGTGTCGGTGCTTTGTCGTTTGGGGGCTAATCGCTTTCGGCCAGGAGCGGTCATTGGCGGACTTTGCCCCCCCTCGCCTGAAATTACGCGCTGCCATGATGCTATAGGCATGTAAATTTATTGGAGCAAACACAATTGCCTTTACCGTATTCATTACTACGTCATTCAGCTTCTGAACTTGCCAGATTGATTCAACGGCGCGAGCTCTCTTCCACATCCATTGTGTCCACCTACCTAGCACGTATCGAAGCGCTTAACCCATCACTCAACGCCTTGGTGCAGGTATGTGGCGAGGCTGCGTTGGCACGCGCCTGGGAGGCCGATCGTGCAGTTGCCCAAGGTGAGTATTGGGGAGCGCTGCATGGCGTCCCCTTCACCGTTAAAGATGTTATGGATACTCGCGGTGTGGTGTCAGCAGTCGGCTTGGTCGATCGGGCTCGATACGTACCGGAGCAGGACGCTGTAGTGGTTAGGCGAATGAAAGCTGCCGGCGCGATCTTGCTTGGCAAAAGCAATTGCCCACCCGGGGGCGGCGGGGGCGTCACTGATAACCCCGTATATGGTGCTACGCGTAATCCGCATTCTCTATCCCACAGCCCAGGAGGCAGCAGCGGTGGCGAAGCTGCGGCGATCGCCGCCGGCCTTTCACCATTGGGATTAGGCAGTGATTCCGGCGGTAGCTTGCGTGTGCCTGCGCATTTTTGCGGTATTAGTACGTTGAAACCCACCAGTGGCCGTGTACCCAACACCGGTGTATTCGATCATCTTGGCGGGCTCAGCGACTACCGCAGCCAGATTGGCCCAATGGCCCGACATGTCGAGGATCTGGCTTTGGTGCTGCAATTGATCGCCGGTGAGGACGGTCGGGACGCCGGCGTGATACCGATGCCGCTCTGCGCCATGAGTACTGTCGAACTACGCGGATTGCGAGTGGCTTGGTACGGCGAGGGCGGCATTGCACCTGTTGACGACATCACGCAGACGACTCTGCAGTCGGTGGCCGAGATATTGAAGGAGGCAGGTGCCGTGCTCTCTTCGGCGTTCCCAGAGGCATTGGCCAATTCCAGAGCCATTACCGAACGCTATTGGGCCATGAGCAAAGGCTCCGGGGCGGAGTTAGTACAGTTGTTGGCAGACTGGGATCAATTTCGCAGTGCAATGCTGGGGTTCATGGAGGGCTACGACATCATTCTCTGTCCTGTCGACGCCGCACCGGCGCCGTGCGTGGGAGAGGCACGGCCTACCCTGTTCAGTCACACGTTGCCCTACAGTTTGGCAGGTTGGCCCAGCGTGGTAATTCGTGCCGGTACTAGCGATACGGGTTTGCCGGTGGGGGTGCAGATCGTCGCGCGACCTTGGCACGAGCATGTTGCTTTGGCTGCAGCAGTAGCAGTTGAGAAAGCGCTCCCATTCACGCTTTGAATCGCCACCGGTCATTGGCAAAAACCTGAGCCGAAAATGCACGCAGGTTTATTTTTAATACATGAGCCGCTTCATATCACGGCCAAAAGCACCTGAAAAAGATCCATTTGGTTGGCTGCTATCGCTCCACAAAAGCAGCCCATCAGCTAGAGAAATAAGGCGCACTGCGCCTCTTGCGCCCGCAAACGCAGGATCAGGCCCGAGGTGAATTCAATCACCAGATGATGATCCGCAGGAAAGTGGTCCGTGAGGTAGAAGGTCTCGGTGGCGGCGCCGGCTTCCACCACGCCTATGGCATGCACGCAGCCCAGGTCGCTCTCGAAGGCATTCAGCTCTCTGGCATCGGCGCAGAAGTAGCTTAGTTGACTGAAGCTGAGGATGATCTGGCGTGCCTCTTCGACGGGCACCCAGTCTTGCTGCAGACGGTTGAAAGTCAGTGTCAGCGAGCCTTTCAGGACGTCGTGTCGTATAGCCTCGGCGTTGTAGAAGTTATGCAGATCGTAGGCGCGTCCCTGCACTTCGACTTCGATATGGCCCAGGAGGAAGTTGTGACAGTGCATAGGGTGGCTTGATCTCTTGATGGAGGGCGGGTGAACGGGCCGGGATGAGATGGCAGTGTTGTTGGCACGGCGACGCGGCTAGCCGAGTCGGAGGGCGGTTTTTGTGTTGTACTTGCCGGGCGAAGTTGAGCCTTTGACAACGGATTCAAGTCGTTCACTTCGCTCACCGAGATGGGTTAAAGCCCGTCCCTTAACCAAACGTCAAATGGCAAATTGAAGTCGGTAGCATGGCCGAAAATAGATGAAATTCAATGACGGTGACAGGGTAAAAGTTAAGCCCCACGTGTGGTGGCCGAATGGCGGGGTTGGAGTGGTTTCGTTACCTCCGGAATATGTAAAGGAAGCCTTGGGTGGTGAAGTGGAGCTCTCTAGCACTCAACGAACTATGGCTGGAAAAGACAGGATTATTACCAGTGTATGGATTGATTTTGACGAGCCGGCAATGGATTGCAGTGATGACGGCCCTTACATCGGCGGAGAGGTTCTCTTGGAGTACCTGGAACATATATAGGGTGGAATTTAAAAAGTAAGACGGTCTGGCAGATTGCACTTCGCTTGTTTTTGTCCGCGAAAATGCTCGCGGCCACTTGCGGACGTTCCTCGGCCACCAAGGCCAACGCCATGGCCCACCTGGCGGCGCAGCGAGGGTTCCGCAGGCTTGCTCCATGGGGGGCTTGCGACCGCTGTTCTCGTCAAAGACATAGGACGGATGTGCTAGATAGCCCTTTGCTACAT
The DNA here is from genome assembly GCF_058744285.1 of Pseudomonas sp. E1BtOHC1. Taxonomy (NCBI): domain Bacteria; kingdom Pseudomonadati; phylum Pseudomonadota; class Gammaproteobacteria; order Pseudomonadales; family Pseudomonadaceae; genus Pseudomonas; species Pseudomonas sp. E1BtOHC1. The sequence goes on along the minus strand of NZ_CP196023.1, from coordinate 4,557,037 downwards.
GTTCAGGGTGCCAAGCTGTTGCCTTCAAAAATAACGGCAAAGGACCGCCCCCATGATCGCTTTTACAAGGCAGCTTTTACCTGCCGCATTGCTGTGTAGTGCCCTCGCTGCCCAGGCGAGCGAAGTGCTGAAGGGCGACTTCTGGGTCGTTCACTACCAAGGCGCCTTGGGCAAGAATCAGGTGTTCATCGCAGACGGCGACCCCACTCACATCATCAATCGTCCAGGTGGCGCGAAATCATTGGGTGTCTATCAACTTTACGAAGAGCCCGGTAAACCCAACTTCACCTCTTACGATGTCGAAATCGATTGTGCGAAGAACCGCGTGCGCATCATGGATGCGGCGGATTTCCACAGCGTGTTCAATGAATTTCGCAATGCGAAGTATTCCAGCCAGTGGCAGAGCAAACCTGACGCCTGGCTGGCACAAAGCCGTGACTTTGTCTGTAAGCCGACTGCACGCCAAGCCAAGAAGATGGAGCACTTGGGTGTGATGCCCGCGTCGCAAATGAGCCAGGCAGGTCCGCATTTCTTCGAGATATTGAACCGCGAGGCCGCCAAGACGGCCATCATGCAGAAGATAGATGAAGGATTCGCGCAGATGCCTGCCAAGTAACGCGGCCTTCAGGGAGAAGACCTTATGAACCGATTGTTTATGTTGGCCCTGCTCGCCACCTTGCTCAGTGGCTGCGCATCATTGTCGGCCAGCAGTGCCTGGAAAGATCGCCCGGTGGGCGAACTGATCGACTTCTTCGGCGTGCCAAGACAGATCATGGTGGCGCTGGAGGAAGATATGGTCGTGCTCAGATATGTACGTGACAGTAGCTATGTTTCACGTGAAGCCGCGGGTACTTACACGGGGCCGCAGAACGGGCAACTTGTGCACGCAGAATACTGGGAAGACGTGCAGCACTCAGGCAGTTGCGAAATCAATGTGTTCGTCAACAGAGCGCGACTGGTGGAGAAGGTGCGAACTAAAGGGCGTTGTGTAGCGGTCGAGATGGGGCCGGCAGGGTAGGAATGGGCCGCTGGCGAGGACAGATTCCACGAACATGCACATCAGGACAGTGGTCGTCGACCTGCGCTATAGGCGCGTGCGTGGCTCACTTTGGGGTTTGAAGAGATCGGCAACCCTGTACCAGGTTTCATCCGAGAACTCGTAAGGCTTTGCAATTGCAGAACTCCTTCTTGTAGAGGAGTAGGGGCTTTACAAAAACTGAGCTAACGAGGGGCCATGATTGGAGTTCCGGGTTTTCGTACAGAGTCTCCCAAAGCGGCCCTTCACGAGGGGCAAGAACCGGACAAAGGCGGTCGCTTACTATCTAAGAATTCCGGGGCGATTCAGGTAGTTGGTATTGACCGCTTACTAGAACTACACTTTTACGTCTTCGTGTCTTACGCCTCTAAGGTTGCAATCCATTAGGCCTTGATAGGGTCCGGAATAGCCTGTTATCACGAAGTAACCCCTCAGCCTTATAAACCCTCGCTGCGAGTAAAAAAAACAGCTTCCTTCTACGTGGGATATGTGGACGTTAAACTGTGTTCCGGTGCATTTGAAAATTGAAGGTTTTTCTCCTTTCTCAAGTTCTTCAAAGCAATCTTCAAAAGCTACAAAGTAAGGGGCCGTACTTTCAGTGTCGCCTCGAAAGCTGTTGTCATCCATCGTGAGGTCAAGAAACACGATGCCTTCATCGTTGCCAGCTATGAAATTTGATAACTTTTTGTAGTCCGCAATGGAGGATATAACACCTTCGTATTTAGGCTTACCTCGCTTACAAAATTTTTCACCTCTGATCCGGTACCAAATGCTCTTTATGTAAGGTGTAGCTATTTTTCCGAAAATTCGACCGAAAGTACCGGCGATCACGCTAAATATTTCCATATTCCCGCTCTTGAGCTTGTTTGAGTATCTTCTTCTGTTGGCGCTGATTGAAAACGTGACCCACGTGCTGACATGAAACTACCCCACGGCTAGAAAGTCCTCATTGGTTCGTTAATGGAGCGGATATGAAAGCAGTCATCGCAAAGTCGACACGTCCCAGGTCCAGCCGGTGGAAGACTCAAGAGGACATAATCGCAGACTGGTTCGTCTGCACAGACAGTGCACACATCCAAACTTCCGGCTTCCCGGATAGCCGCTTCCGTCATCGCAGCCTGCTTTGGGTCCCACTCGCGCAGCGAAGCGAACCATTCCGGCGTGTGCGGACGAAGCAGCGTGCGAGGCTCCGGCTCAAGCAGCCCCTTACGCTCAAGCCAAGTAGTTGCCGCCCTAATGCGACGAGCATGTAGCTGTGTCAGAAGCTCGTACAGCTCTATCTTCAGAGCGAAATATTGGCGTGGATGCAATGCGTTCACGGTCACGTAGCCCGCATGGTTCAGGACAAAGCGGTTTTGCCCCAACTTCTCGCTTGCCAGCAGCTCTTCACAGTATCTCTGCTTGTGCTCCGTCGAGCTTCCGGATCCCTCCATGAGGGCGGCGTGATACTGCCAAGCATTCCTTTCAAACTCATCCTTCCACAGTTCCAGATACCTTGAAGTTCTCAGAGCTTGCACTAGGTGATCATCTGCCTCCTGATGGTCTATTAGGTATGCATCAATGTCGTTGAGTGATTCAATCTCAGAGGACAGCTTTCGGGCTTCCCGAAGCAAGGCATTGGTTGAATCCCGCATTGCCTGAACGTGGTCAATATCTTCACGCCAGCGAGCCTCTTCTTCCGCATTGAGATCTCTAAGCACATTAGGAACCTCAAAAAGCGCTGCGCTATTCAGTAACTCCCCTGGATGGCAAAAGTCAGCATCAGGCACTAGGTTTGCTCCGGCCCTTTGATAAGCCTGTGCGACCAATCGCGAGCAGAACTGCCTCCGACCGGCCACAAAACCAGCCAACACGCTCTTGGCGGCGCCGATCTTGGTGTATCGAGTACCAACCGCAGCTCTGGCGAAGGTGATAACAGAGTGCAGTTGGTCAGTAGTCAAGGGCACAACGGGCCGAAGAACGTGCCCAGCGCAGCCTGGCTCAAGCATCAGCCGCTCGAGATTGCGCGCATGAACACCGTCACCAGTAGAATCGATCACACTCGACTTCCCCACACAAATCATAGCGTGAGAGATGTCCGCGCCGATGGTCTTACGGATCTTTTTGCTCATGGGGTCGGGCGTGGTTGTAAGTACAATATCGCCGAGCTGGATTAGGTCGGAGACGAACACCCGAGGCCTCAGTCCCAATTCATTCATCTCGCCTTCCATTTTGAATATTGCTCCTGTGCAGGTATTGAACGATTGATATTAGTGACCGATCCGAAATGTTCAAAACTGAATATGCATTCAAGCAGGTAGATGCCGGGCTGTCCCGATGATGGTGAGAGACTTCGCTCATCGGGTCATCGCGACGTACAATTCCTTCGCATCAAGCGATTCGGCATCAAGAATGACGGCGTGATCATACTCAAGGTGAGTCGCCCCTGATTTGTAGAGCATTAAATGACAGTCTCTGGCCGATTGCAGCCACGTTTAAAAGACTTTTCCCCCTTAAAAAGTCCAAGGCCCCATTTGAAACGCTCCGCGCTACCAAGCAGCGCGGAGCGCCCAGGCGTCAGGCTTGAAGGCGCCAGCCCATCACTCCCAATAGGTCGCAGCTGTCACGTAGCAGAATCGCAGCAACGTTAGATACATGTTGCAGATCGGTGTCGTCAGCATTCTTCAGTTCTGCGCGGGAGAGGCTTTCCAGCAGTTGAGTCACGGCCAGTAAACGTGCGGTGCCGTTGGCGTGCAGCACGTCCAATGGTGCGGTCTTGTCTATAAACAGGCAGGGAATCAGGCAGTCGATGCCGGTGATGGAAATGTATCGCTCTGTCATGGGTAAGGCTCCGTATTAACCAATATTGAACAGGCCGTCCTTTGAGGCTGTCCTGTTTAGCCGTGGTCAGAGGGCTGTCGTCAGCGGGGTTGCTGGGCGATGAGCGCTGTGAACCTGGTTGCTTGTTGGTTAATTCCAGGTCGCCAAACCTGATCACCAGTTGGGTGAGTAAGGGACCATAGTCTCTGTGGATTGCGGTGGATAGTCAGGCGATTCTGCAAGTTTTGTAGGATTGCGGAGGGGGACTTGGCGGCCTGAGAGCCGGCCAGTTTTTCTGGGGGGGTGGGGTACATATCCATTCCTGCGGGTGCGGCCGCTGGCGGTTTCGCTCTTACAGCGAGTCACTTTTACCAAACGCCGGAGTGCCGGCCCAGCGAAAAGTAACCAAAAGGGCTTGCCCCTCCATGGGCCCCTCGCTAAGGCTCGGGGTTCCCTCTCTCCGGCATTGCTCCGGGGGCCGCCGCCAACCGGCCATCCATGGCCGGGTGGCGGCTAGCTCGGCATCCCTGCCGAGCTGCCCCCTGCGCAACGCCTGCGTTCGGCCGGCTGGGAAGGGGCCTGAAGATCAAGATCAAGATCAAAAGCCAGAGCCAAAGCCACGGCTAATGGCGCGCCCGTCCGGGCGGCGCATTTTTCAGTCTTGTTAAAGCAATCAGTTTCTCCTCCGTAGGAGCCGGCTTGCCGGCGAAGAGGGCGGTCCGGTCGTGCGCGGAATAAAGACAGGTCAGCGCTGTCCTGGCGGCGGTTTTCGCCGGCAAGCCAGCTCCTACGAGGTTCCTGTATGTCGTTGTTCCACCTTTCGCTGGCCTTTGTGAATGAAGCTTTTATGACAAAAGTTCGGTAGCACATGGCCACGCACGTCTTGGGTATGTAACGCGCTTGAGGGGGCCGCAAGGCCACTTTTTTAAGCCGAGGCGGGACGCCGGGAGTGAGGCTATGGGGACTATGGAACGCTACTCGAAAGTGGGCATGCAGGAGCTGGATCAACGGCTGTCGAAGATTGTCGAGGCGGCGCGCAAGAAGCCGGTGTCGGTCTATCGCTACGGCGCGCCGTGGGTCTGGATCGTGTCCCAGGATGATTGGCAGGGCGCCTTGAAGGAGGTGTCCAGCTATATCCCGCCGGGGCATTCGCTGGTGCTGCTGCGTCCGCAGATCGATGAGTTGCTGGATCAGCACCGCGATCTGCTCCAGGGCCTCAATGCCGAGCCCGGCATGCTGATCGCGCCGCGTACGGTGATGCACATTCTGTTGCTGCAGTTGCTGTATTCGGTGCCCAGTGAACAGCAGCTGTATGAACAGCTCAGTTACAACCTGTTGTTCCGTTGGTTCGTCGGTCTCGATCTGAACCAGAAGGTCTGGAGCTTCAGTGTCCTGAGTCGCGACATCGCCACGCTGTTGAACAACCCGCGGGCGGTGCAGTTGATCCAGAAAATCATCGGTGAGGTGTTCTGCGGTGCCTTGCTGCAAATGCCCGAGTTCTCGCTGAACTTCGCGCTGCTGCACACCTGGCTGGCGCGCCACGAAAACACCTCGATCACCAGCAATTGAATCGGCCAAACGCTGTGCAGACGGCGACGGCATTGCGCGTGTGCGCGCCAATTTTCAGACTTCTAGGGGGCGGTGTGGAGCATCTGGGCAAATCAGGGCGACCCGGCAGTGGCGGGCGCTGGTGGCCGTTGTGTGGCTGGTTGACGCTGGCGGCACTGGCGCCGGCGGTGCAGGCCGAGGAGGGCGAGGCGGTCCCGGTCGAGGCCACGGCTGCGGCGCGGTTGGTGGACGTCAATGAATACTTCGTGCGCGGCAATACCGTGCTCGATGCCCGGGCCATCGAGGAGGCGGTGTACCCGTTCCTCGGGCCGCAGAAGGCCCTGGCCGATATCGAAGGCGCTCGGGATGCGCTGCAGAAGGTCTATCAGGAACGCGGCTACCAGTCGGTGTTCGTCGAGCTGCCGGAGCAGAAGGTCGACGACGGCATCGTCTACCTGCAGGTCAGTGAAACCAAGGTCGGTCGGGTGCGGGTGGTGGGCGCCAAGCATTACTCGCCGGTGGAGATCCGCGATCAGGTGCCGGCGCTGAAAGAAGGCGAGGTGCCTGACTTTGCCACGGTGCAGACCCAGCTAGCCGGGCTCAACCGCGGCGCCGGGCGCCAGGTCATGCCGTTGGTGCGTGAAGGCCAGCGCCCGGGGACCATGGACGTGGACCTGCAAGTGGAAGACCAGAACCCCTGGCACGCCAGTGTCGGCCTGAACAACGACTACAGCGCCGACACCGAAAAACTGCGCAGTGTGGTCAATGTCGGCTACGACAACCTCTGGCAGCTGGGCCACAGCATTTCCCTGACCTATTTCACCGCGCCCCAGGACACCGACAACGCCAAGGTCTGGTCCGGCTCCTACACCGCGCCGCTGAGCGATCGCTGGGCCCTGCAGTTCTCCGGTTACCAGTCCGACAGCAACATCGCCACCATCGGTGGCAGCAACGTGCTGGGCAAGGGCCACTCCTACGGGGTGTCGGCGATCTACACCTTGCCCGCCGCGGGTAGCTGGGCCAACTCGCTGTCGGTGGGGGTGGATTTCAAGGACTTCGAGGAAGAGATGCGCTTTGGCCGCAGCAGCGACCAGATTCCGCTGAAGTACGCCCCCATGACCTTCGGCTACAACGGCTATCGCTACAGCGAAAAATCCCAGCTGGGCCTGGGCCTGAACCTGATCATCGGCACCCGGCGCTTCTTCGGCTACGGCAGCGACGCCCAGGAGTTCCACTACAAGCGCGACGAAGCCAGCGCCAGTTTCTCGGTGCTCAAGGGCGACCTGAATTTCACCTACACCTTCGCCAACGACTGGCAGTCGGCATCCAAGACCGCCTTCCAGCTGGCCTCCGGGCCGCTGGTGTCCAACGAGCAGTATTCGGCCGGCGGCGCCACCTCGGTGCGCGGCTATCTGGCCGCCGAGCGCACCGGGGATGAGGGCTATCTGTTCTCCCAGGAGCTGCGCACGCCATCCCTGGCCAAGTTCCTCGGCAGCTACGTGCAGGAGTGGCGTTTCTACGCCTTTGCCGAAGGCGCGCACCTGTCCCTGCACGAGCCGCTGCCCGAGCAGGAGGACCAGTACAGCCTGGCCAGCGTCGGCCTGGGCACCCGCGCCAGTTTGAGCAAGTGGCTGTCCGGCAGCCTCGACTGGGGCTACCCGCTCAAGGATGGCCCCAACACCCAGAAATACGACCCGCGCCTGCACTTCAGTGTGCAAGCGACGTTCTGACTTTACGGAGACCCTTCACATGCAACGCTTATTCCTGAGCCTGTTGATCTGCCTGGGCTTCGTGCTCCCGGCCACGGCCCATGCCTGGTGGCAGGACGACTGGCATTACCGCAAGCAGATCTCGGTGGACACCACCCCGCAGGGCGCCGCCATCAATGAAGCCCTGGGCCGCACCGCGCTGCTGGTGCGCCTGCACACCGGCAACTTCACCTTCGACGGGGTCAAGGAAGACGGCGCCGACCTGCGCTTTGTCGCCGCCGATGACAAGACCCTGCTCAACCACCAGATCGAAAGCTTCGACCCGCTGATGGGCATGGCGCTGATCTGGGTCGATGTGCCCAAGGTCGAAGGCGGCCAGCGTCAGGACATCTGGATGTACTACGGCAACCAGAAGGCCCCGAGCACCGCCAATGGCCAGCTGACCTTCGACCCCAGCTACACCGCGATCTATCACTTTGACGGCAGCAACGGCACCCCGGCCAAGGACACCACCGCCTACGGCAACACCGCGCAGAACGCCACCGGCGCCAGCATTGACGGGGTCATCGGCCGCGCCTTGCAGTTCAGCGGCCAGCCGCTGCTGCTGCCGGCCAGCCCGTCGTTGCAGCACAACGCCGGCGGCGCTTTTACCTTCAGCGCCTGGGTACGCCTGGACCAGGCCAGTGGCGAACAGCTGCTGCTGGCCCGTCGCGAAGGCGCCGGCAGCCTGCTGGTTGGCATCAACCAGGGCATGCCCTTCGTGGAAGTGGACGGCCAGCGCGCCGCCTCCACCCAGCCGCTGAACCCGGGGCAATGGCAGCACCTGGCCCTGAGCGGCGAGGGCAGCCGACTCGCGCTGTACGTCAATGGCCGCGAAACCGCGAGCCTGGCCCAGGCCATTCCCACCTTCAATTCGCCGTTGGCCATCGGTGCCGACTTGCCCGCAGCCGCTGGGGCCGAGGCCAGCCACTTCCTGCCGTTCACTGGGGCCCTGGACGAACTGCGCCTGTCCAAGGTGGCGCGTCCGGCGGCGCTGATCCTGGCCGATGCCAGCGCCCAGGGCGCCGAGTCGAAGCTGGTGGCCTATGGCGTGGATGAAGAGCAGTCGGGCTTCGGTTTCGGCAGTCTGGGTTTCCTGCTCAAGGCGGTGCCGGTGGATGCCTGGGTGATCATCCTGGTGCTGGTGGGAATGATGATCCAGTCCTGGGTGATCATGCTGCGCAAGAACCGCATGGTCAGCCGGGTCAGCGCTGCCAATGCGCTGTTCCGCGAGCAGTTCGCCAAGGTCGGCACCCGCCTGGAAATGTTCGCCGACGACCAGATCCTGGCCAGTCGCCTGGAGCACTCTTCGCTGTGGCGCCTGTACCTGGTGGCGGTAAAGGAGATCCGCACCCGCCGCGAGCAGGGCGCCGATACCTCGTCGGTGTCGGCGGCCACCATCGAGGCCATCCGCTGCTCCATGGACGGCGTGCGCACCCGGGAAAACCAGCAGCTGAGCGCCAAGCTCTCGACCCTGTCCAACGCCATCGCCGGCGGCCCCTACATCGGTCTGTTGGGCACGGTGCTGGGGATCATGGTGGTGTTCCTCGGCACCGCCATGGCCGGTGACGTCAACATCAACGCCATCGCCCCGGGCATGGCCGCGGCCTTGCTGGCCACCGCCATGGGCCTGTTCGTCGCGATCCCGGCGCTGTTTGGCTACAACCGCCTGATCACCCGCAACAAGGAAGTAGGCGCCGACATGCGGGTGTTCGTCGACGAATTCATCACCCGGCTGGCGGAGCTGCACGGCGAGAGCCAGCACAGCGAGAACGCCCACTGGCGGGTCAGTCACAGCAACGCGTCGGTTCCGGCCTGAGGAGAACTGCCATGGCTTCCGTGAACGCCTCCCATGACGACGAAGACGATGCCGCCGTCGACAGCATCAACATCACGCCCCTGGTGGACGTGCTGATGGTGGTGCTGGTGATGTTCATCCTCACCGCCACCGCCCAGGTCTCGGGCATCCAGATCCACCTGCCCAAGGCCAGCGCCTCGGTGTCGCTGTCCGAGGCCAAGACCAAGGCCATTTCGGTGAACGACGGCGGTCAGGTGTTCCTCGATGCCTACCCGGTGACCCTGGGCGAGCTGGAAGAGCGTCTGCGCATCGAGAAGGCGCAGAACCCGGACTTCCCGATCATCGTCCGCGGCGATGCCACGGTGCAGTACCAGAAGGTCATCGAAGTCCTCGACCTGCTGCGCCGCCTGGAGTTGTCCCAGGTCGGCCTGGTCACCGGCAAACCGAGCCAGGGCTGAGACATGACCGCACAACAACCTATCCAGCTGCCCCCGGTGCAGAACAAGCCGCGAGCCGTGCAGCTGCTGAAGTGGGGCGTCGGCCTGCTGCTGGGTGCCGTGGCCGCCTGGTTCTTGTGGCAGTGGGCCAATGACATGGCCGGGGTACGCCGGGAGGCGCCCAAAGTGCCAACCATCATCCCGCTGCCGCCGCCTCCGGAAACGCCGCCACCGCCGCCGGAGAAACCCAAGGAGCCGGAGCCGGTGGAAGAAAAGATCCCGGAACCCGAACCCACGCCCACCCCCGAGGAGGTCAAGCCGGAGGAGGAGGCTCCGCCATCGCCGGCGGATGATCTGGCCAATCCGATGCAGATGGACGGCGAGGCCCAGTCCGGCAACGACGGTTTCAACGTCGGTGCCGGCAAGGGCGGCGGCATGGCCGGCGCCGGTGGCGGCGGGCTGGGCACCGGCACCTACAAGCAGTACCTGGCGGCGACCTTCCAGCGCGCGCTGCGCGAGGACCCGGAGCTGCGCAAGAAGGCCTATGCGCTGCAGGTCGACCTGTGGCTGGGCGCCGACGGGCAAGTGACCCGCGCTGAACTGGCCGGCTCCAGCGGCAATCCCGAGACCGACCAGCAGGTGCTGGCGGCGCTGCGGGCCACGCCGCGCCTGAAAGAGCGCATGCCGGCCTCCCTGACCTTGCCGGTACGCCTGTCCCTCAAGGGCCGGCGTCCGGAATGAGCGAACCCCTATTTGCAGTTTCTACAGGAGTTGTGTGCAGATGATTTCCACCGTGAATCGATTGACCCTGGCGCTCGGCATGGTCGCCCTGACCCTGGCCGGACAGGCCGCGGCTGCCGCCGCGCCTTCGGAGAACGCCACGATCAACCTGATCCGTCTGTTGGTGCAGCAGGGGGTATTGAAGCAGGAGCAGGCCGACGGGCTGATCGCCCAGGCCGAGAAAGAGGCCCAGCAGGCCCGTGCCGCCACCGCGGTGGCCGCTACTGGTCCCGCTGCGGCGCCCGGTGATGTACGGGTGCAATATGTGCCGGCCATCGTTCGCGAGCAGATCCGCGATCAGGTCAAGGCCGAGGTCATGGCCACCGCCAAGCAGGAAAACTGGGCCCAGCCCAACACCTTCCCGGACTGGATCTCGCGCATCAGCTTCGACGGCGACATCCGCCTGCGGGACGAGTCGCGGTTCTTCGCCGACAACAACAGCAACGAGATCGTCGACTACGCCAAGCTCAACGACAACGGCCCCTACGACGTCAACAAGGACACCAACAGCAAGCTGCCGCCGCTGCTCAACAGCCGTGAAGACCGCGACAATCTGTTTCGCCTGCGGGCGCGCCTGGGGATGAAGGCGGTGATCTCGCCGGAATGGACCGCCGGCATCCGCATCGGCACCGGCTCGGACAACAACCCGGTGTCCACCACCCAGACCCTGGGCGGCGGTTTTGGCAAGAAGGACATCTGGCTCGACCAGGGCTACCTGACCTGGAAGGCCACCCAGGACCTGACCCTGACCGGCGGGCGGATTGCCAACCCGTTCTATTCCACCGACATGCTGTATTCCAACGACCTCAACTTCGACGGCGTGGCGGCGATCTTCAACCACAAACTCAACAGCGACTGGGGCCTGTTCGGCACCCTCGGCGCCTTCCCGGTGGAGTACACCAACGACACCGCCACCAGCAACGGCTTCGACAAGAACGAGAGCGACACCAAGTGGCTGTTCGGCGGGCAGATCGGCGCCAACTGGAAGATCAACCGCAGCAACAGTCTGAAGGGCGCCTTGGCCTACTACCGCTTCGACGACATCGAAGGCCAGCGCTCCAGCCCTTGCGCGCCCTGGGCCGGGGCCCCGGGCTGCGACACCGACGGCTCGCGCGTGGCCTTCATGCAGAAGGGCAACAGCGTGTTCCTGCTGCGCGACATCACCCCCAACCCGGCCACGCCGGGCCTGACCCCGCAGCCGCAGTTCGTCGGCCTGGCCTCGAAGTTCGACGTGCTCGACCTGAACCTGGCCTGGGACACCGAGCTGCCAGACGACCTGCGCCTGCGCAGCCAGACCAACTTCATCCGCAACCTGGCCTACGACAAGGGCGAGATGCTCAAGCGCAGCGAGGGCGAGATCGTCAACAACATCAATCGCAACGGCCAGTTCGAAAGCGGCGGCAACGCGCTGCTGGTGCAGTTCACCCTGGGCAACGCCCTTGAGATGAAGAAGTCCGGCGACTGGAACTTGCTGGCTGGCTACAAGTACATCCAGCCCGATGCCTTGCCCGACGGCTTCAACGATTCCTCGTTCCACCTGGGGGGCACCAACGCCAAGGGTTATTTCGTCGGCGGCAACTACGGCATCGACAAGAACATCTACGCCACGGCCCGCTACATGAGCGCCTCGGAAGTCTACGGGCCGCGCTATGAAGTCGACGTCATGCAGCTTGAACTCAACACGCGCTTCTAAGCATCAGGAGGAAGGTTATGAACAGCCGAGCGAGGGCAGGGGCGGTCAGCCTGTTAGTGGCCTGGGGCGTGTTGGCCAGCGCCAGCGCTAGCGCCGAAGGCATGGAGGAGCGCCTGCGCACCCAGTTGCGCAGCACTACCCAGCAGTTGCAGGCGCTGCAAAGCGAGCAGGCCCAGGCTGCGGCGGCGCGGATTGCCGCCGAGAACGCAGCCAGGGAAGCCCAGGCCCAGGTCAAGCAACTGAGCGCCGAGCTGGCCAAGACCCGCGGCGTGGCCGAGCAACTGGTCGGCCAGCAGCAGAACCTGCAAAGCCAGGCACAAGCTCAGGCGGCGGCCAGCAGCGAGCAGTTGGGCAAGTTCAAGAAAGCCTACGAGGACTTACTGGTGCTGGCCCGGGGCAAGGAAGCCGAGCGGGTGAAATTGCAGGCGCAATTGAGCGAACGTGACACACAAGTGCAGCAATGTGCGGTCAAGAATCAGCAGATGTACGGCATCGCCAAACAGATCCTGGCGGCCTACGAAAAAATCGATGTGGCTGAGCTGGTGAAAATCCGCCAGCCCTTCGCCGGCAGCGCCCGGGTCAAGTTCGAAGAGCTGGCCCAGGGCTTTGGCGACGAGCTTTACCAAACCCAGTTCGATGCCCCCCGGGCGGCGAGCACCCACTGATCACCAGGGAAGAGATGACCATGACTTTGATTACCAGCGTCACCACCGAAAGCCTCACCGACCTGCTGCAAGGCGCCGGCTACCGGGTCAACCAGACCGAACAGAACGGCATCGTGCAACTGCTCAGCGCCAGCCAGGGCATCGGCTACGCCGTGCGTTTCGGCAACCCGGGCAGCGAAGCCGGGCACTATGTGGACTTCACCTACAGCTGCGCCTTGCGGGTGCAGGGCGAACTGCCGGCGGGGCTAGCGGAACTGTGGAACGCCTCGCGGCGCTTTGCCCGGCTGTCGCTGCAGGGCGAGTTCCTGGTGATGGAGATGGACGTGGTGGTGGCCGGGGTCGGCGAGACCCATCTGCGCAGCCAGCTGGAACTGTGGGATCGCTTGCTGCAGGAGTTCATCGTCTACCTGCGCGAATACAGCCAGCAGGCGGCGCAGTTGCAGGCCCAGGCCGAGCAGGCGCCAAGCCCTGAAAGCCAACCCCTGGAAGAGGCGGCCAGCCTGTGAAGAAGCCGACCCTGGTGGTCGGTGCCGGAGCGCTGACCCTGCTCGGTCTGGCGCTCGGCCTGGCCTTGCGCCCGGGCAACGATCCGGTGGCGGCGCAGCAGCCGGCACCCACCGTACTGGCACAGCAACTGGCGACAACCCCGACCGTGGCGCGCCTGGGCAACCAGCTTGTGGCGGCGCAGGAGCTCAAGGCGCTGTTCGCCAGCCTGCCCGAGGAGTCCCGGGGGCAACTGCGGGCCAATCGCCCGGCCCTGGAGGCCTGGATCCGCTCGCGCCTGGCGGAAAAGGCGGTGCTGGAACAGGCCGACGCCCAGGGCTGGCGCCAGCGCCCGGACGTGGAGCAGCAGACCCGCGCCGCCACCGAGCAGATCGTGTTTCGCGACTATTTGCAGTCGGTCAGCCAGGTGCCGGCGGACTACCCCAGTGCCGCCGAACTGCAGCAGGCCTATGACAGCGGCAAGTCGGCCTGGATGACCCCGGCGTTGTACCGGGTCAGCCAGATCTTCCTGGGCGTGAGCGACCCCCAGGCGCTGGAGCAGGTGCGTCGACAGGCCCTGGAACTGAGCCGCAAGGCCCAGGCCGTGCCGGGGGAGTTTGCCGCCTTGGCGGCGCAGTATTCCCAGGACCGCGACAGCGCCCAGCGCGGTGGCGACTCGGGGCTGCAACCCTTGCAGCAACTGGTGCCGGAAGTGCGCAGCGCCGTGGCCCGGCTCAAGGTCGGTGGTGTCTCTGAGGTGGTGCAGAGCGCAGCGGGCTTTCACGTGCTCAAGCTCACCGAACAGCAACCGGCGCGCACTGCCAGCCTGGACGAACTGCGTGATCGCCTGACCCAGGCCCTGCGCGCCCAGCGCCAGGAACAGATCGCCAAGGCCTACCTGGAAGGCATGCTCAACAGCGCGACCCTGAGCATCGACGGCGCCGTACTGAATCAGGTCCTGGAGGACAAGCTGTAGGCGCTGGCTTGCCAGCGAAGGCGATCTTGCGGGCCTCTTCGCCGGCAAGCCGGCTCCTACGGGGGCAACACGCGGCATCGGCAACTGTAGGCGCTGGCTTGCCGGCGAAGGCGGTCTTGCGGGCCTCTTCGCCGGCAAGCCGGCTCCTACGGGGGGGCAACACGCAGCATCGGCAACTGTAGGCGCTGGCTTGCCAGCGAAGGCGATCTTGCGGGCCTTTTCGCCGGCAAGCCGGCTCCTACGAGGCAACACGCAGCATCGGCAACTGTAGGAGCTGGCTTGCCAGCGAAGGCGATCTTGCGGACTCCGCCGCCCGCTAGCCAAGGAAGCAACACTCAACAAGACAGGGAGTCACCAATGTCATTTCTCGAACCCGCTCCACTCCAGGGTGTCGCACCCTACGTTGCGCCCCAGGAACCCCGGGAAGCCTGGCTGGCCCTGGCCGCCGGGATCGATCCGGAGGTCGCCCAGTATTTTCTGGTCAGTGCTCGCTGCGGTTGCTTCATGCAGGCAGCCCGCAGCCTGAACATCAAGGCCACGCTGTTACGCAAGCAACTGGCCCTGCTGGAAGAGCACCTGCGCCGCTCACTGTTCTGTTATCAGGGGAGTGCCTTGAGCCTGAGTCGCGAGGGCCTGCAACTGCAGGCGCAACTGATTGCCCTGGCCCACCAGCGGCGCCTGCCGGTGATCGAGCAGCCGTTGATCCGTGTTGCCGTGGCGGAAACCATCCTCCACGACATTCTCGGTCGCGACCTGATCGCCTTGCTGCGGCGCAATGCCAGCGCACGCCTGGAGATCATCTCCATCGACAGCGACCTGTCCCTGCAGGCCCTGAGTGCCGATCTGGTGCTGTGGCTGGCGGCCGAAGACTCGCCGCTACCGGGCCCCAGCTTCGCCACCCGCGAGCCGCTGCCCCTGGCGCGTATCGACTACCTGCCGCATATCGCCAAGCGCTACTCCCGGGTCGCGGCGCGTCCCGACAGCCTCGACGACCTGGCCGACTACATGCTGGTGCAGTGGCAGCACGACCGTCAGGTAGAGCCGTTCCGGCCCTGGAACAGCCTGGTGGAACAACGCCTGGCGGGGGTGGTGCACGTACATGCCTATGAACTGATGCTGGAGATGATCCGTTGCAGCGCCTGCATCGGCCTGTTGCCGCAATACATCAGCCGCTTCGACCGTGGCTTGACCGCCTTGCCGGGGTTGTTCACCGAGCCCATGCAACGCCGCGCCTGGTTGGCGGTGAATGCCCAGGTGGCCCATGAAGCCGAAGTGCAGCAGCTAGTGGACCTGATCCTGCACACCTTCAGCGAGCGAGAGGACTGGTTCGCCTGATCCACCCGTGATCCGCCTTTGCGTAGGGACCGGCTCGCCGGCGAAAGGGCACGCGGCTGGAGCTGCCGACGCCTTCGCCGGCAGGCCAGCCCCCACAACTGCCGATACTGCGCGTTCCCCCCGTAGGAGCCGGCTTGCCGGCGAAGAGGTCCGCAAGCCTGGCGTCGCTCTGCGATACGCCTTCGCTGGCAAGCCAGCTCCAACGGGCGAGGATCCCCTCGTCATGCAGAGGCTCATGCCCTTACACTCGATGGCCATTTCCACTTCAAGGAAGACCTGGCCATGCCTAACGCCAATCCCACTATCGTTATCGAGCGTTGCAACGAAGCCCATATCGAGGGTCTGACGGCGCTGTACAGCGAACCCAGCGTGGCGGCCCAGACCCTGCAACTGCCTTACCAATCCCGTGAACTGTGGCGCAAGCGCGTCGGGTTGGGCCAGGACAACGAAGGGTTGGTGGCCCTGGTGGCCCTGCACCAGGGCGCGGTGATCGGCAGTTGCAGCCTGCTGCAGGTGGCGCGGGTGCGCCGGGCCCATTGCGCTGACATCGGCATGGGCGTGTCCCCGGCCTGGCAACGCCAGGGTATCGGCAGCCGCCTGCTGGCAGCGGTGCTGGAGGTGGCGGACAACTGGATGAACCTGCGTCGGGTCGAACTCACGGTCTATGCCGATAACCAGGCGGCCATCGGCCTGTACCACAAGTTCGGTTTTGAAACCGAAGGCCAACTGCGGGACTACGCCATCCGTGGCGGGCAGTACGTCGACGTGCTGAGCATGGCGCGCCTGCGCCGTCCCGCTTGATCTGTGACCCCGTCAGGCCGGCTCGTCCGCCAGGGCAAAGGCCACCGCCGCCCTGGCATGCAGTTCGGTGGTGTCGAGCAGGGGCAGGGGGCTGTGCTCGGGCTTGAGCAGCAGGCCGATCTCCGTGCAGCCCAGGATCACCGCCTGGGCACCACGGGCCTTGAGTGATTCGATCACCTGTTGGTATACCCGGCGCGACGCGTCGCTGATGACCCCCACGCACAACTCCTCATAGATGATCCGGTGCACCGCCTGGCGCTCCTGCGCATCGGGCACCAGTACCTTCAGCCCTTGCTGGCTCAGGCGGCTCTTGAGGAACTCCTGCTCCATGGTGAAGGCGGTGCCCAGCAGCCCGACGTTCAGGGTGCCGGCCGCCAGCGCGGCCTGGGCCGTGGGGTCGGCGATGTGCAGGAAGGGCACTGCAGTGGCCGCCTGAATCTGCTGCGCCACCTTGTGCATGGTGTTGGTACAGAGCACCAGGCACTCGGCGCCACCATCCTGCAAACGCTGGGCGGCGTCTATCAGAATCCGCGCCGCTTCATCCCAGCGCCCGGCGTGCTGGGCCCGTTCGACAGGCCCGAAGTCGACGCTGTACATTAGCAACCGCGCCGAGCGCAGCGGCCCCAATTGATCGCGAACCTGCTGATTGATCAGGCGATAGTATTCGGCGCTGGATTCCCAGCTCATGCCGCCGATCAGGCCGATGGTGCGCATGTGCAGCTCCTTGAGTCATGGTGTAGAAGGGCCTTCAGTCTCCCGTGGTCCGTGGTATCGATCTATCAGGAAATTTCATATGCCCGAGGTTCTCAACCGCAGCCTGCTGGACGGTCGGCTCTGCCTGCAACTGTTGCCCGCAGCCGCCTACAGCGCTCGCGATCCGGCGCAGTGGCAGACCCTGGGCGTGACCCTGGAACGCCAGCGTGGGGTGCATGCCATCGACTCCGACCGGCGCGAGGATTTCGACACCTGGCCCGGCACCCTGGCCTTGACGCCCAAGGGTGTTGAAGTGTTCTCCGAATCTGCCTGTGGCGGTGAATACCTGCTGGCGCGCTGGCAGGAGCAGACGCCACTGATCCCCGGCGAGCGCCGCCTGCAGAGTCCGGGGCATGCCGGCGCTCTGGCCCTGGGCCGTGAAGCCCGGCGTCTGTTGCTGGCGCCTGCAATCGATGAGTTGGCCCTGGAGCACTGTGCCCTGGCCTTTGTCGGTCTGTCCCAGTCCCGCCACACTCCCACGGCGCCGTTACCACGACTGGGCCAGGTGCTGGAGCAGATGGCCGACCAGTACGCCCAGCCCTTGTCCCTGGCGCAATTGGCGCTCACTTACGGCCACAACGAACTGCGCCTGCTGCGCGACTTTCGCCGCGCCGTCGGCATGACGCCCCATGCCTGGATCACCGAGGTGCGGCTGCAAGCGGCCCGGCGCCTGCTGGAACACACGGACCTGCCCCTGGCGGCCATTGCCCAGGACAGCGGTTTTGCCCACCAATCGCACCTGGGCAGCGCCTTGCGCAAAAGCCTCGGCCTGACCCCGCGCCAGTACCGGCTGCGCTTTCACCCGCGCGCCCTTGGGTAAACACCCCAACGTCCGGCACCGGCATCTGCCATGATCAAGTCCGGCGACCTGCTGTTCCCAAGGGTCGATGCCAGGGACACACCGCAATGGACGATATCCAGCAACTGGGCGAGATGCTCCGGCACTACGCCGCCAGCGAAGCCCACAAAAAGCAGCTGTTCGACAGCCAGTCGGTGGTCTGGGCCCAGCGTATTCATGAGTTGTTCGGGCAGATTGAAGAGTGGTTGGCGCCAGTGCTGCTGCCGGACCTGCTGGAGCTGCACCGCGAGCCTTATGTGGCCTTCAGCCCGGCATTGCCGGTGGAGAGTTCCACTTTCAAGAGCGAGAAACTGACCATCGCCATAGCGGGCAAGCCGGTGGAGTTCGTCCCGGATGTGATGGGGCCCAATGGGCAGATATCCCTGGCGGTGATCGGCCTGACCGCGGCGCGCCTGGGCAGTGTTTCCCTGGTGGGCGAGCCCTCCGGCAGTTGGCAATGGCGCAAGACCAATGGCCTCAAGGACCCCGATATCTTCGTTTTCGACGGCAACTTCCTGGCGGCCCAATTGCAGAGCCTGATCCCCCGCGAGCGCGCCTGATAGCGCGTCTGATGTAGGAGCTGGCTCGCCAGCGAAAGCGATCGCCGGTCATGTGCACGTCTTGCGGGCCTCTTCGCCGGCAAGCCGGCTCCTACGGAGGGAGCCGGTTCGCTTTTTCTGTAGGAGCTGGCTCGCCAGCGAAAGCGACCGCCAAGCACGTGCACGTCTTGCGGGCCTCTTCGCCGGCAAGCCGGCTCCTACGGGGCGTTACATGTCCAGGTTGATCCATCCCGGCTTGGGCTCTTCCGGCGCGACGGCATTGATCTTCTTGCCCGTGGCCAACTCCACCCGGCGGGCCACGTCGGGGTCGTCGGCAAAAGGAATCAGGCTGGCGTCATCCAGGCTCTTGGCGCTCTGGTGGCGCAGGCAGTACTCGATGCAGAGGTAGAGAAACGCCACCCCCAGCAGGTTGAACAGAATATCCATCGGTCATCCGGCTCCCTGAAAAAAACGCCGGTCACTGGGACCGGCGGGCATTGGTTGGGTCAGGCGATCTGTGCGTCGCTCAGGGCCAGTTTTTCATCGGCCACGCGTACGGTGCGCCAGGTGTTGTAGGCCATCAGCAGCATGCCGCTGAGGAAGAACACGCCACCGGCAAAACGCACCACGAACCCCGGATGGCTGGCCACCAGGGCCTCGACGAAGGAGTAGGTGAGGGTGCCGTCTTCGTTGACTGCACGCCACATCAGGCCCTGGGTGATGCCGTTGACCCACATCGAGGCGATGTAGAGCACGGTGCCGATGGTGGCCAGCCAGAAGTGGGTGTTGATCAGGCCGATGCTGTACATCTGCTCGCGGCCAAACACTTTGGGCACCATGTGGTAGATAGCGCCGAAGGTGATCATCGCTACCCAGCCCAGGGCCCCGGCGTGAACGTGGCCGATGGTCCAGTCTGTGTAGTGGGAGAGGGCGTTGACGGTCTTGATCGCCATCATCGGGCCTTCAAAGGTCGACATGCCGTAGAACGCCAGGGACAACACCAGGAACCGCAGGATTGGGTCGGTGCGCAACTTATGCCAGGCCCCGGAGAGGGTCATCATGCCGTTGATCATCCCGCCCCAGCTGGGGGCCAGGAGAATCAGCGACATGGCCATGCCCAGGGACTGCGCCCAGTCCGGCAGCGCGGTGTAGTGCAAGTGGTGCGGGCCGGCCCAGATGTACAGGGTGATCAGCGCCCAGAAGTGCACGATGGACAGGCGATAGGAGTAGACCGGGCGTCCCACTTGCTTGGGCACGAAGTAGTACATCATCCCGAGAAAGCCGGTGGTGAGGAAGAAGCCTACGGCGTTGTGCCCGTACCACCACTGGACCATGGCGTCGGTGGCCCCGGAATACACCGGGTAGGACTTGAACCAGTCCACCGGGATCGACAGGTGGTTGACCACGTGGAGCATGGCGATCACCAGGATGAAGGCGCCGAAGAACCAGTTGCCGACATAGATGTGCCGGCACTTGCGCCGCACCACTGTGGTGAAGAACACGATGGCATACGCCACCCAGACCACGGCCATCCACACCGCGCCGGCGAATTCGATCTCGGCGTATTCCTTGGTGGTGGTGTAGCCCAGGGGCAGGGTGATCAGCATGATCACGATCACCGACTGCCAGCCCCAGAATGTGAAGGCGGCCAGGGTGTCGGAGTACAGCCGTACCTGGCAGGTGCGCTGTACGGCGTAGTAGCTGGCGGCAAACTGGGCGCTGCCGGCGAAGCCGAAGATCACCAGGCTGGTGTGCAGCGGCCGCAGGCGGCCGAACGTGCTCCAGGGCAGATCGAGGTTCATCTCCGGCCACACCAGTTGCGAGGCAATCCACACCCCCATGGCCATGCCGATCACGCCCCATACCACGGTTGCGACGACGAATTGGCGAACCACCTTGTAGTTGTAAGCCTGTCCGATTGTTGCTGAGTTCATGGTCAATGCTTCCACGGTTGCAAAGTCTTGCCAGGCCACCCGGTCTGGCACGGGGTGCACTGTAGGAATCAGCGGGGAAACAAAACAGACTCAGAAAAACAGCATTAATACGGATCAGATTTATCTCATGTCCACGGTGCTTCGGTAGTGGCTGATATGGTTTTTTAGTTTTTACCTGAATCTGTAACGTTCTGCGCCGCACGCGCATAGTCGCCCCCTCACAACACGCGCCGTTTAGAGCACGACCAGCACCGATGAGGACGAGGTAGGCACATGTATCAGTACGACGACTATGACCGGGCCCTGGTCTTTGAGCGGGTGGCGCAGTTTCGCGATCAGGTCGAGCGCTTCATGGGCGGCCAGCTGAGCGAAGAGGAATTCCTGCCCCTGCGCCTGCAGAACGGCCTGTATATGCAGAAGCACGCCTACATGCTGCGGGTGGCGATTCCCTACGGCACCCTGAGCGCCCGGCAGATGCGCACCCTGGCCAGCATCGCCCGGGACTTCGATCGCGGCTACGGCCACTTCACCACCCGGCAGAACCTGCAGTTCAACTGGATCGAGCTGGCCCAGGTGCCCGACATCCTGCAGCGCCTGGCCGAGGTGGAGATGCACGCCATCCAGACCTCCGGCAACTGTGTGCGCAACATCACCACCGAGGCTTTTGCCGGGGTTGCCGCCGATGAGTACCTGGACCCGCGCCCCCTGGCGGAGATCCTGCGCCAGTGGTCCACCATCAACCCTGAATTCCTGTTCCTGCCACGCAAGTTCAAGATCGCCATCTGCTCGGCCAAGCAGGACCGCGCGGCCATCATGATGCATGACATCGGTCTGTACCTTTACCGCGCCCGCAGCGGCGAAATGCTCCTGCGCGTGATTGTGGGCGGGGGCCTGGGGCGCACGCCGATCCTTGGCCTGCAGATTCGCGACGGGCTGCCCTGGCAGCACCTGCTGTCCTATGTCGAGGCGGTGCTGCGGGTCTACAACCGCTACGGCCGGCGTGACAACAAGTACAAGGCGCGGATCAAGATCCTGGTCAAGGCCCTGGGCATCGAGGCCTTCGCCAAGGAAGTGGAGGAGGAGTGGCAGCACCTCAAGGACGGCCCGGCGCAGCTCACCGACGCTGAGTACCAGCGGGTCGCCAGCGCCTTTGTGCCGCCGATCTACGAGCGCCTGGCGGACACCGATCTGGATTACGGCAGCCACCTGGCCGAGTCCCCAGCCTTCGCGCGCTGGGTGGCGCGCAATGTGCACCCGCACAAGGTGCCGGGTTACACCTGCGTGGTGCTGTCCACCAAACCGGGGCCAAGCTCGCCGCCGGGGGATGTCACCGGTCAGCAGATGGAGGCGGTGGCCGACTGGTCCGAGCGCTTCGGCTTCGGCGAAATCCGTATTGCCCATGAACAGAACATCGTCCTGCCGGATGTGCCCAAGTCGCAGCTGTTCGAGCTTTGGCAGTGTGCCAGCGAGCACGGCCTGGGCACCGCCAATGCCGGCTTGCTGACCGACATCATCGCCTGCCCGGGCGGTGACTTCTGCGCCCTGGCCAACGCCAGGTCACTGCCGATTACCCTGGCCATCCAGCAGCGCTTCGAGGACCTGGACTACCTCCACGACCTGGGGGACATCAGCCTGAACATTTCCGGCTGCATGAACGCCTGCGGCCACCACCACATCGGCAATATCGGCATCCTCGGGGTCGACAAGAACGGCAGCGAGTGGTTTCAGGTCACCCTGGGCGGCGCCAAGGGCCGTGACAGTGCTCTGGGCAAGGTGATCGGGCCGTCCTTCAGCGCCGAGGAAATCCCCGAAGTGATCGAGCGCATCATTGCCACCTTCGTGCGCTACCGCGAAAGCGACGAACCCTTCGTCGAAACCCTGCAGCGCATCGGCCTGGAGCCGTTCAAGGAGCGGGTCTATCCCAAGGCTGTGGAGGCGCTGGCATGAACAACCTGCTGCGTCTGCATGAGGGCGAAGCCCAATTGGTGGAGGACGATGCCTGGAGCCTGGTGCGCGGGGTCGACGATACGCTGCCCGACGGGCCGCTGATCCTGCCCCTGGCCCTGTGGCTGATGCGGCGCATCGAGCATCACCCGGCCCGGGACGGCGTATGGATCGGCCCGGATGACGAAGTGGAAAGCCTCAAGCCCTGGCTCAAGCTGATCCCGCTGATTGCCGTGGATTTTCCGAGTTTTCGTGATGGTCGGGGCTACAGCCAGGCCTACCTGTTGCGTACCCGCCTGGGCTGGATGGGCGAGTTGCGAGCCATTGGCGACGTGCTGCGCGATCAACTGAGCCATATGCGTCAGTGCGGCTTCGACAGCTTTGCCGTGCGTGAAGACAAGTGCGCCCAGGACGCTCTCAAGGGACTGGTGGGCATGAGCGTGCTCTATGGTCGCTCAGTGATCGAACCTCGCCCGCTGTTCCGCCGCCGGTAACCGTCGGCACCTTTTCCGTAGGAGCCGGCTTGCCGGCGAAGGGGCCCCGAAGATGGCTTTTGTCGGGGTCCCTGGGGTCTTTCCATCCTAAAAACACCCGGCTCAGCAACAATCCTTTGGCTATACCTGTAATTCCCCTGGCCAGTTCCTGGCTGTTTCACCTACAGGAGTTACCCATGAAACTTGCATTGATGATCGGCACCGCGTGCCTTGCCTCTTTGGCAGTGGTCGGCTGCTCCAGCAAAGTGACCCAGCCCGACGAATATTCCGGGTTTCTCCAGGACTACAGCCGGCTCAAGGAGGCCAAGTCGCCCTCCGGGGTGGAGGTGATGCGTTGGATCGATCCCAAACTGGATGTAGGCCGGTACCGGGCGATCTATATCGAGCCCACCCAGTTCTACCCGCAGCCACAAGCCACAGCGAAGATTCCCCAGAGCACCCTCAACGGTATCAATCAGTATTACGACCAGGCCCTCAGGCGTGAGGCGGCCCGCAGCTTGCCCCTCGCCGAGGGCCCTGGTCCGGGCGTGGTGGTCGTACGGGCGGCGATCACTGCTGTCAGCAGTAAAACCGAAGGCCTGAAGCCGTATGAAATCATTCCCGTGGCCCTGGTGGCAGCGGCGGTCAGCACCGCCACCGGAATTCGCGACCAGGAAACCACGCTGGGCACCGAGGCGGTGTTTCTCGATGGCAGCAGTGGCAAAGTGATTGCTCAGGTGGTGCGCAAGGGCACCGGCAAGCCCCTGAAAAACGACACGCAAGTGATGAAGGCCGATGACGTGAAGAACGTCATCGACGGTTGGGCGGCGGACTTCCACCAGTCTTTTGCCAAGCTCAAGGCGCGTTAGGGCCTGATTGTCCGGCGGCGGCCAACAGGGGCTGCTGCCGCTTCAATAGTCCATCTGGGCCTGCTTGTTGTAGTAACTGAGCAGCGAGTCGTAGGCCCGCATGACCGCGTGATAGTCCTCGCTCAGACGCTGTGGTGCAGCCTGTTTCTGCCAGTCCTGATGCAAGGCGAGCAAGGCTTGCTGGTAGCGCTGCGCTGGCCGCGTGATCTGGCTCCATAGGTAATAGGCCGGTTGTGTGCGGCTGCTTTGTGGTCGGTTGCGCAAGGGCTGGCCGGCATCCCAGGCCCGTTGCAGATCCTGGCTGGCTTGTGCCAGTTGTTCCGGGGTCAGTTTTTTTTCGCGCACGCCCTGGCTGATCTGCTCCACCGTGAGCCGCGCCTGGATCATGTAGTCCAGCAGGTGCCAGTGGATGTCCTGTCCAAGACGTTGCTCAAGCAGCCGCTGTTGCTCGCGTCGGGCGCCGATGTCTGCGCTCGCCAGGGCGTCACGCAGCTCGGCGGAGGCTTGCAGGTAGTGGTCGAACTTGGGTTGGAGCAGGGCAACAGTGGCTGTGTCTTCCTCGGCCGGCATGTAAGCGCCGGGTACGGCGCTGGAATGAGCGCGACGGGCAAGGTTGGCCTGGTGCAGCGCGTCGATGTAGCGCTCGGCAAGGCCGATCAGCGGGGCGTCGGGTTGCAGGTGGCGCAGTCGATAGAGCATGCGCGGTTCACAGTCGCGGGCGGGCAGGGTGTCCATGTCGGTCTTCGCGCCGTCTGCGAAGTCCTTGGCATTGTTCAGCAGATCGGCGAACGCCATGCGCCAGGCCGGTTGAGTGCCGTAGGTGTAATAGCCCAGGCGCCATGGCACATCGTATTGGTTGACGCAGTCGATCAGCGGCGCCCTGGCCGCAGCCTGGGCACTGGCGGCGCTGTCCAGGCCGGCCAGCCACAGTTCGAAGCGGGCGATCGGGGCTCCGGCACCCAGGAGTGCAAACAAGCCAAAAATCAGCGCGCAACCGAAAATCAGCAATGGGCGTTGGCTCATGGCCGGTTCTCCTTGGGGTACCACTGTGCCTCGGTGGCCGGTGCTGCGCACTCGGGGACATTGGCCGGCATGCGCGCGCACAGGCGCTCGGTCCAGGGCTGCAGGCCCTGGTAACGCCCGGTGGTGTGGCGCTCGTCGAACCACTTGAGGGTGGCAATTGCCGCCACCAGCAGCACCAGTCCCGTGCCCAGCAGCAGGCGGCGCGGCCAGGGATTGATGCGTTGCCAGGCGTTCAGCGGGTCGATCTGGCGCTGACGGGCCAGGGCCACCAGCAGCAGGACCCCAAGATAAGTGATCGTGGCCACCGGGTGGACCGCCACGCCCAGCAGTCCGCCCAGCAGCGCTGCGGGCAACAGGTCGCGAATCAGTTGCACGCCGTGATAGGGCGTCCGGTGCCGAGGCAGGCGTTGGCTGAGGCGCTCGTCCCACTGGAACAGACGTTGGCTCAGGGGCCGCCAAAGTCGCTGCAGCCCTTCGCCTGCGGCGCACAAGCACAGAGCCCAGACCAGCGTCACTCCGACAATCTCCCAGGGACTGCTGTCTTGCCCGGCGTAATCGGCCATTGCGCCGGTGAGGCTGGCCAGAACCACGCCCAGGAGCATCGGCCAGCTGTTGATCGCGTGTTCCCAGTCCCGCCAGAAGTAGGGGTTGCTGGCGGGCATGCCGGCGGCGACTTCCGGGTAGTCTGCGGCCAGGCTTGCGGCCAGCGTGTGGCAGGCTTGCCAGTCCAGGCTGCCCAGCTGCCGGGCCCAGGCGCGGCGCTGACGGAAGCTCAGGGGCGCGAGCAACAAGCGTGCAGCACGGTGCTCCGGGGTGCTCGGCGGTTCGCTCGCCAGTTGTTGCTGGTGGGCCAGGTACAGCGGTGCCTGATGGCGTTTCAACAGGCGCGGCCAGAGCACTTCCGGGCAGTTGTCACCGGTATTGGTGTGCCAGCCTTGGCCGGCACAGACCGCCTGGAACACCGCCACCGACCAATAGGGGCTATTGGCCAGTGTCTGTGCCAGCCACTGGTTGAACCATTGTCGATGTTGCAGGTGGAGCAGCCAGGAATGGGCTGAACGCTGGGCGTAGGCCTGCAGGAACGCCGCTTCATCCTTGGCCTCCAGGGCTGCGGCCAGCGGCTCTTGCACTCGCTGATAGAGCTGTTGCTGCAACTCCAGCACCAGATATTCCGGCAGATCCAGGCGTTGCCAGGCACTCATCCAGCGCAGATGCTCGAAACCCCAGTGCAACACCGCGTCGGCCTGTGCCGGGTGTTCGACGCAATAGCGCAGCAGGGCCAGTTCGAACTCATAGGCGCATGCCTGCTCCTGGGCCTGCTCAAAGCGCTGGTCGAGCTGATCGACATGCAGCTCCTTGAGCAGGATAGCCACTCGCTGCACGGGTGAGAGCGCCAAGGTGACCGGCTCGTTGTCTGCCCAGGTCTCGACCGTCTCCAGGGTCTCGTTCTGTTGCTCCCAATCCTTATGGGCCAGTGCCTCTTCATAGGCGTCGCGCAAGCGCTGGAAACCTTGCGGATCTTCATCCGGGCGGGTCTGCTTCAGCAGCCTGGCGTAGTGGCGCTTGATGGTTCGGATGTCAGCGGTGGCCGGCAGGCCGAGTAGGGTCCAGCAGCTCATTGGGCGGTAAGACTCCGTGCAACCCGCAGCAGCATCCAGTGATGGATGGATGAAATTGCGCACCCTACCGGTTTCTCGGATAAAAGTCCCCGACTCGAATCCGTCTATTGAAAAGTGGGAAGGCCAGGGCGGTTCAGCGTTGGCCGTGTGGTGCGGCAAGGATCTCGTCTGCGCTGATTTGCTACGCCCGGAAGGTACGCTCCGAGTGGTATGGGACTGCTCGAAGGGAGTGAGCAACCTCAAGTGGATTGTGACTATAACCTTATTCGTTGAGTGGTTTAGTTAATGTTGTTTATAGATTAAAAAAATCAATAAAAACAACTATTTATAGATTTATTCTAATCCTGTGTGTGATGTGTTTTTTAGTTGAGGAAGGAGCTTTCAGGTATGCCCGTAGTTGAACGCACGACTTTTCTGGCAGGTTGCAGTCCGGCTCAGGTGCTGGATTTCTGTCTTGAGGGGGGCAACTTTCCGAAGATCTTTCCCGAGCCCGTTACGCCCTTGGGGGGTATCGATCTCAACGATCTGCGCATCAGCGCCGGGCGCCAGTTCAGCTTCAGGCACTGGATGTGGGGTGTCATTCCGGCGAACTGGACGGTGGTCATCCGTGAGGTGAGCGACCGGCATTTTGTCGATGAAATGCTCAAGGGGCCGTTGCGAGCCTTTCGCCATGAGCATCGGGTGGAGGCTGCCGAAGGGGGAGCCCTGTACACCGACCGGGTGACCTATCGGGCCATTGGCGGTGCACCTTTGGAGCGGCTGGTGGTCAATCGCTACATGGCGCGTATTTTCGATGCCCGGCAGCGCAACATGGTGCGCTTGCTGAGCGTTGCGCCGTCTTCGTGATTCTCTGTGTGGATATTCAAGGAGCATGCCGTGAGCAAGAAAATTCTGGTGGTCCTGACCAGCGTGGCCAAATACCCGACCTTGAACCGTGCCACTGGCCTGTGGCTGGGGGAGGCGGTGCACTTTGTGAAAAAGGTCGAGGCGGCAGGGTTCGAGGTGGACTACGTCAGCCCCAAGGGCGGCTACGTGCCCATCGATCCCCATAGCCTGGCCATGGCTGACGACACCGACTGGCAGTGGTACCAGGACAGCGCTTTCATGTGCCGCCTGGGCGCGACCCTGAAGCCGGAGCAGGTCCGCTCAGAGGATTATGTGGCGATCTACTACACCGGCGGGCATGGCGTGGTCTGGGACTTTCCCGACAATGCTCGGCTGCAGGCCTTGAGCCGTGAAATCCATGAGCAGGGCGGTTATGTCAGTTCGGTCTGCCATGGCGCGGTGGGCTTGCTGAACATCAGGCTCAGCGATGGCTCGCTGCTGATTGCCGGCAAGCAGGTCACCGGGTTCTCCAATGAAGAGGAGAAGCTGGTCGAGCTGGACCAGTACGTGCCCTTCCTGACGGAAACCGAGCTGGTCAAGCGGGGTGCCCTGTACCAGAAGGCCGCCGCGCCCTGGGCACCGTTTGCCGTGCAAGACCAGCGAGTGATCACCGGGCAGAACCCGGCGTCCGGCGGCCCGGTAGCGGAGCTGCTGCTGGCGCACCTGTAGGAGCCGGCTTGCCGGCGAAGGGGCCCTTGAGCGTTGCGGTGCTCTTGCGGACGCCTTCGCTGGCAAGCCAGCTCCTACGATTACCGATTACCGATTACCGATTACCGATTACCGATTACCGATTACCGATTACCGATCCACGATCCACGATCCACGATCGGTAATCATTGCGCGGTCCGCCTGGGCGCTGTTGAAGCGGTTTGTTGGACAATTTATCCGCCCGACAATAGGTGCTCGCGCCGTTTCATGCTTAACTTCGGCCTCTCAAGAATTTCTCATTGCTGTTCCATCATCACTGTTCAATAAAGGACTCCGTTCATGGCTCAAGTCACTCTCAAAGGCAACCCGGTTCAGGTCAACGGCCAGCTGCCGCAAGTGGGTTCCAAGGCTCCTGCGTTCTCCCTGGTAGGCGCGGGTCTGGCCGATGTTTCCCTGAGCAGCCTCGCCGGCAAGCGTAAAGTGCTGAACATCTTCCCAAGCGTCGACACCCCAACCTGCGCTACCTCGGTACGCAAGTTCAACGCTCAGGCCAACGAACTGGCTAACACTGTGGTGCTGTGCATCTCTGCCGACCTGCCATTCGCCCAGGCCCGTTTCTGCGGCGCCGAAGGCCTGGAAAATGTGCAGAACCTGTCGACCCTGCGCGGTCGTGAGTTCATCGAGAACTACGGTGTCGCCATTGCCGACGGCCCACTGGCCGGCCTGACGGCCCGCGCCGTGGTGGTGCTGGACGAAAACGACAAAGTGCTGCACAGCGAACTGGTCAAGGAAATCGCTGAAGAGCCGAACTACGACGCGGCCTTGGCCGTACTCAAGTAACAGCCTTTACAATTATTCACGGCCTGGCCCTGTCCAGGCCGTTTTTATTTGTGCTTCAGTGGCTTAGCGCCGCACCTTAAAACGTCAGTCAAAGGTAAATTGCCGGTAAAGGCGCTTTGCTAAAACAGCTCTAGTGCTTATCTTTCAGCCTTCTCAAGAAGACTCCCACGCGCCCAATGGTTGATCACTCCATGCAATCCTCTGCTCCCCGCAACTCCCGTCGCTGGCTGTTCGGCCTGTTCGTCCTGCTGTTGGTCGTGGGCTTGTGCTGGAAATTCTGGCCGGCCAGTACCCATCAGGAGGCTGCCGGGCAGAAAGCCGCGACCGGGCATACCGGGCGCAGTGGCAGCGTGCGTCCCGGTTTCGGCGGCGCCAGCGGACCGATTCCTGTGCGCGTATCGCCGGTGACTCAGGGCGACTTCCCGCTGTACTACAAGGCCCTGGGCACGGTGACGGCACTCAACACCATCAATGTGCGCAGCCGGGTCGCGGGGGAGCTGGTCAAGATCAACTTCGAGGAAGGGCAGATGGTCAAGGCCGGCGACCTGCTGGCACAGATCGATCCGCGGCCCTATCAGAATGCCTTGCTCCAGGCCGAGGGCACCTTGCTGCAGAATCAGGCCCAGCTGAAGAACGCCCAGGTCGACCTTGAGCGTTATCGCGGCCTGTACGCCCAGGACAGTATCGCCAAACAGACCCTGGACACCGCTGCGGCGCTGGTGGGCCAGTACCAGGGCACGGTCAAGACCAATCAGGCGGCGGTCAACGACGCCAAGCTCAACCTTGAATTCACCAACATCCGTGCGCCCATCGCCGGTCGCCTGGGCCTGCGCCAACTGGACGTCGGCAACCTGGTGGCCGCCAACGACACCACGGCGCTGGTGATCATCACCCAGACCCAGCCGATCAGCGTGGCCTTCACCCTGCCGGAAAACAGCCTGGAAACCGTGCTCAAGCGCTACCACAGCGGCGCCAAGCTGGCGGTGGAAGCCTGGGATCGTGGCGATGTGAAATTGCAGGCCAGCGGCGTGCTGCAAAGCCTGGACAACCAGATTGACACCACCACCGGCACCCTGAAGTTCAAGGGGCGCTTCGATAACCGTGACCAGGGCCTGTTCCCCAATCAGTTCGTCAATGTGCGGCTGCTGGCCGACACCCTGAAGAACGTGGTGCTGGCACCTTCGGCAGCGATCCAGTTCGGCACCAACGGTACCTTCGTCTACGCCATGGACGGTGATAACAAGGTGAAGATCCGCCAGTTGCAGGTGGGCGACAGCAACGGCGACCTGACGGTGATCAAGGACGGTCTCAAGGCTGGTGACCGGGTAGTGATGGAAGGCACCGACCGCCTCAAGGACGGCAGCGAGGTGGAAGTGGTCAACGACAGCAGCGAAGTGCCCACCACCCCCACCGAACACTTGCAGGGCCAGCCCGCCGGCTCGGCCAGCGCGCCGGCGGTGGATGGCAAGCCGGTTGATGGCAAGGCGCAAAAGGTCGGCGCATGAATTTCTCGCGGCTGTTCATCCTGCGTCCGGTAGCCACCACCCTGAGCATGCTGGCCATTGTCCTGGCCGGCCTGATCGCCTATCGCCTGTTGCCGGTCTCGGCCTTGCCCCAGGTGGATTACCCGACCATCCGGGTCATGACCCTGTACCCCGGGGCCAGCCCGGACGTGATGACCAGCGCGGTCACCGCGCCCCTGGAGCGTCAGTTCGGGCAGATGCCCGGCCTGACCCAGATGGCCTCCACCAGTTCCGGTGGCGCCTCGGTGCTGACCCTGCGGTTCAGCCTCGACATCAATATGGACGTGGCCGAGCAACAGGTGCAGGCGGCCATCAACGCCGCCACCAACCTGTTGCCCAAGGACCTGCCGGCACCGCCGGTGTACAACAAGGTCAACCCGGCGGACACCCCGGTGCTGACCCTGGCCATCACCTCCAAGACCATGCTGTTGCCCAAGCTCAATGACTTGGTGGACACCCGCATGGCACAGAAGATCGCCCAGATCAGCGGCGTCGGCATGGTCAGCATCGCCGGTGGCCAGCGCCAGGCGGTACGGATCAAGGTCAACCCTGAAGCCCTGGCGGCCAACGGCCTGAACCTGGCGGATGTGCGCACCTTGATTGCCGCGTCCAACGTCAACCAGCCCAAGGGCAACTTCGACGGCCCGACCCGGGTCTCGATGCTCGATGCCAACGACCAGCTGACCTCGCCCAAGGATTACGCCGAGCTGATCCTGGCCTATAAGAACGGCGCACCGCTGCGCCTGAAGGATGTGGCCGAGATCGTCGACGGCGCCGAGAACGAGCGCCTCGCGGCCTGGGCCAACGAGAACCAGGCGGTGCTGCTCAATATCCAGCGCCAGCCCGGGGCCAACGTGATCGAGGTGGTGGACCGGATCAAGGCGCTGCTGCCGAGCATCACCGACAACCTGCCGGCGGGCCTGGACGTCACGGTGCTCACCGACCGCACCCAGACCATCCGCGCCTCGGTCACCGATGTGCAGCACGAACTGTTTATCGCCATTGCCCTGGTGGTGATGGTGACCTTCCTCTTTCTGCGTCGGGCCAGCGCCACCCTCATTCCATCGATTGCCGTGCCGCTGTCGCTGATCGGCACCTTCGGCGTGATGTACCTGGCCGGTTTTTCGGTGAACAACCTGACCCTGATGGCCCTGACCATCGCCACCGGTTTTGTGGTGGACGATGCCATCGTCATGCTGGAGAACATCTCGCGCTTCATCGAGGAGGGCGACAGCCCGATGCAGGCGGCGCTCAAGGGTGCCAAGCAGATCGGCTTTACCCTGATCTCCCTGACCCTGTCGCTGATCGCGGTGCTGATTCCGCTGCTGTTCATGGCCGACGTGGTGGGCCGGCTGTTCCGTGAATTTGCCATCACTCTGGCCGTGGCGATCCTGATTTCCCTGGTGGTGTCCCTGACCCTGACCCCGATGATGTGCGCGCGGCTGCTCAAGCGTGAGCCCAAGCCTGAAGAGCAGGGGCGCTTCTATCGCGCCAGCGGGGCCTGGATCGACTGGTTGATCGAAAGCTACGGGCGCAAGTTGCAGTGGGTGCTCAAGCACCAGTTCCTGACCCTGATGGTGGCCGTCGGCACCCTGGGCTTGACTGTGTTGCTCTATCTGGTGGTGCCCAAGGGCTTCTTCCCGGTGCAGGACACTGGGGTCATCCAGGGGATTTCCGAGGCGCCGCAGTCGGTGTCCTTCGCCGCCATGAGCCAACGCCAGCAAGACTTGGCGAAGATCATCCTGCAGGACCCGGCGGTGCAAAGCCTGTCGTCCTACATCGGCGTCGACGGCGACAACGCCACCCTCAACAGTGGGCGCTTGCTGATCAACCTCAAGCCTCACAGCCAGCGTGATCTGAGCGCGACCCAGGTGATCGCGCGGATCCAGCCCGAGGTGGACAAGCTGCTGGGCATCCGCCTGTTCATGCAGCCGGTGCAGGATTTGACCATCGAAGACCGGGTCAGTCGTACCCAGTACCAGTTCAGCCTGTCGTCGCCGGACGCCGAGCTGCTGAGCCTGTGGAGCAATCGTCTGGTGGAAGCCCTGGCGCAACGTCCGCAGCTCACCGACGTGGCCAGCGACCTGCAGGACAAGGGCTTGCAGGTGTATCTGGTGATCGACCGCGATGCGGCGTCCCGGGTCGGGGTTTCGGTGTCGAACATCACCGACGCCTTGTACGACGCCTTCGGCCAGCGCCAGATTTCCACCATCTACACCCAGGCCAGCCAGTACCGGGTGGTGCTCCAGGCCCAGGCCGGGGAGCGCATCGGACCCCAGGCCCTGGAGCAGATCCACGTCAAGACCACCGACGGCGGGCAAGTGCGGCTGTCGAGCCTGGCCCATGTCGAGGAGCGCCAGGCGCAACTGGCCATCGCCCATATCGGCCAGTTCCCGGCGGTGATGATGTCCTTCAACCTGGCGCCCGGTGTAGCCCTGGGGGAGGCGGTGAATGTCATCGAGCAGGTGCAGCAGGAGATCGGCATGCCGGTAGGGGTGCAGACCCGCTTCCAGGGCGCGGCGGAGGCCTTCCAGGCCTCGCTGTCGAGCACTTTGCTGCTGATCCTGGCGGCGGTGGTGACCATGTACATCGTCCTCGGGGTGCTCTATGAGAGCTACATCCACCCGATCACCATCCTCTCCACCTTGCCCTCGGCGGCGGTGGGGGCCTTGCTGGCGCTGATTCTCAGCGGCAACGACCTGGGCATGATCGCCATCATCGGCATCATCCTGCTGATCGGCATCGTCAAGAAGAACGCGATCATGATGATCGACTTCGCCCTCGACGCCGAACGCCACCAGGGCATGGCCCCGGAACAGGCCATCTATCAGGCGGCGCTGCTGCGTTTCCGGCCGATCCTGATGACCACCCTGGCGGCGCTGTTTGGTGCGGTGCCGCTGATGCTGGCCACCGGTTCCGGTGCCGAACTGCGCCAGCCCCTGGGCCTGGTGATGGTGGGCGGCCTGTTGGTGAGTCAGGTGCTGACCCTGTTCACCACGCCGGTGATCTACCTGTACTTCGACCGCCTGGGTCGGCGCTTCGGCAAGCGTGAAGACGCCCAAGAGGTGGAGGCATGAAGGGCCGCAGTAAGCCTCAAGCCTGGGGCGTTCAGCCATGAACCTGTCCGGACCGTTCATCAAGCGCCCGGTGGCGACCATGCTCCTGAGTCTGGCGATCATGTTGCTGGGCGGCGTGAGCTTCGGCCTGCTGCCGGTGGCGCCGCTGCCGCAGATGGACTTCCCGGTGATTGTGGTCCAGGCCAGCCTGCCCGGGGCCAGTCCCGAGGTCATGGCGTCCACCGTGGCCACGCCCCTGGAGCGCTCCTTCGGCGCCATCGCCGGGGTCAACACCATGAGCAGCCGTTCCAGCCAGGGTTCGACCCGGGTGATCCTGCAGTTCGACCTGGACCGCGACATCAACGGTGCCGCCAGGGAAGTGCAGGCGGCTATCAACGCTTCGCGCAACCTGTTGCCCAGCGGCATGCGCAGCATGCCCACCTACAAGAAGGTCAACCCGTCCCAGGCGCCGATCATGGTGCTGTCCCTGACCTCCGATGTGCTGGAGAAGGGCCAGCTCTACGACCTGGCCTCGACCATCCTGTCCCAGAGCCTGTCCCAGGTGCAGGGCGTGGGCGAGGTGCAGGTGGGCGGCAGCTCCTTGCCGGCGGTGCGCATCGAGCTCGAGCCGCAGTTGCTCAACCAGTACGGCGTGGCCCTGGACGATGTGCGCAACGCCATTGCCAACGCCAATCAGCGCCGGCCCAAGGGTTCGGTGGAAGATGACCAGCGGCTGTGGCAGATCCAGGCCAACGACCAGTTGGAAAAGGCCCGCGACTACGAGCCGCTGATCATCCATTACAACAATGGCGCGGCCCTGCGGCTCAAAGACGTGGCCAAGGTCACCGACGGCGTGGAAGACCGCTACAACAGCGGTTTCTTCAACGACGATGCGGCGGTGCTGCTGGTGATCAACCGCCAGGCCGGGGCCAACATCATCGAGACGGTGAACGAGATCAAGGCCCAGTTGCCGGCGTTGCAGGCGGTGCTGCCGGCCAGCGTCAAGCTCAACCTGGCCATGGATCGCTCGCCGGTGATCAAGGCCACCCTGCACGAGGCGGAGATGACCCTGTTGATCGCCGTGGCGCTGGTGATCCTGGTGGTGTTCCTGTTCCTCGGCAACTTCCGCGCTTCGGTGATCCCGACCCTGGCGGTGCCGGTGTCCCTGGTGGGCACCTTCGCCATCATGTACCTGTACGGCTTCTCCCTGAACAACCTGTCGCTGATGGCGCTGATCCTCGCCACCGGGCTGGTGGTGGACGATGCCATCGTGGTCCTGGAGAACATTTCCCGGCATATCGACGAAGGTATCGCGCCGATGAAAGCGGCGTACCTGGGGGCCAAGGAGGTGGGCTTCACCCTGCTGTCGATGAACGTGTCGCTGGTGGCGGTGTTTCTCTCGATCCTGTTCATGGGCGGGATCATCGAGAGCCTGTTTCGTGAGTTCTCCATCACCCTGGCGGCGGCCATCGT
Source organism: Pseudomonas sp. E1BtOHC1 (assembly GCF_058744285.1). Classification (NCBI taxonomy): domain Bacteria; kingdom Pseudomonadati; phylum Pseudomonadota; class Gammaproteobacteria; order Pseudomonadales; family Pseudomonadaceae; genus Pseudomonas; species Pseudomonas sp. E1BtOHC1. Next base: position 4,522,521 of record NZ_CP196023.1, on the reverse strand, counting down.
CGTCTCCCTGGTGGTGTCCCTGACCCTGACCCCGATGCTCTGCGCCCGCTGGCTCAAGCCCCATACCCCGGGTCAGGAAAACGCCCTGCAACGCTGGAGCCGGCGCAGCAACGAGTGGATGGTGGGCAAGTACGCCACCAGCCTGGACTGGGTGCTGCGGCACAGGCGCCTGACCCTGCTCAGCCTGTTGCTGACCATCGGCGTCAACGTGGCCCTGTACGTGGTGGTGCCCAAGACTTTCATGCCCCAGCAGGACACCGGCCAGTTGATCGGCTTTGTCCGTGGCGACGATGGCCTGTCCTTCAGCGTGATGCAGCCGAAGATGGAGGTCTTCCGTCGTGCGGTGCTCAAGGACTCGGCAGTGGAAAGCGTGGCCGGCTTCATCGGTGGCAGCAACGGCACCAACAACGCGTTCATGCTGGTGCGCCTCAAACCGATCAAGGAACGCAATATCTCGGCGCAGAAGGTCATCGAACGGCTGCGCAAGGAAATGCCCAAGGTGGCCGGCGCCCAGTTGATGCTGATGGCCGACCAGGACCTGCAGTTCGGCGGCGGCCGCGAGCAGACCACCTCGCAGTATTCCTACATTCTGCAAAGCGGCGACCTGGGCGAGCTGCGCCAGTGGTACCCGAAAGTGGTCACTGCGCTGCGGGCCCTGCCGGAGCTCACGGCCATCGATGCCCGGGAAGGCCACGGTGCCCAGCAAGTGACCCTGATGGTGGACCGCGACCAGGCCAAGCGCCTGGGGGTGGACATGGACATGGTTACCGCCGTGCTCAACAACGCCTACAGCCAGCGGCAGATCTCCACCATCTACGACAGCCTCAACCAGTATCAGGTGGTGATGGAGGTCAACCCGAAATATGCCCAGGACCCGATTACCCTGAATCAGGTGCAGGTGATCACCGCCGATGGGGCGCGGATTCCGCTGTCGGCCATCGCTCACTATGAAAACAGCCTGGAAGACGACCGGGTCAGCCACGAAGGGCAGTTCGCTTCGGAAAGCATTTCCTTCGACATGGCCGAAGGCGTGACGGTGGAGCAGGGCACCGCCGCCATCGAACGGGCGATCGCCAAGCTGGGCATGCCCGAGGACGTGATCGTCAAGATGGCCGGCACCGCCGATGCCTTCGCCGCCACCCAGAAGAGCCAGCCGTTCATGATCCTCGGCGCGCTGCTGGCGGTGTATCTGGTGCTTGGGGTGCTCTATGAAAGCTACATCCACCCGCTGACCATCCTCTCCACCTTGCCTTCGGCCGGGGTCGGCGCCTTGCTTTCGATCTACGTGCTGGGCGGCGAGTTCAGCCTGATCTCGTTGCTGGGGCTGTTCCTGCTGATCGGGGTGGTGAAGAAGAACGCGATCCTGATGATCGACCTGGCGCTGCAACTGGAGCGCCACCACGGGATGGACCCGCTGCAATCGATCCGCAGTGCCTGCCTGCAGCGCCTGCGGCCAATCCTGATGACCACCCTGGCGGCGATTCTCGGTGCCTTGCCCCTGTTGCTGGGCAACGCCGAAGGCTCGGAAATGCGCCAGCCCCTGGGCCTGACCATCATTGGCGGCCTGGTCTTCAGTCAGATCCTGACCCTTTACACCACCCCGGTGGTCTACCTCTATCTCGATCGCCTGCGCCACAAGTTCAACCACTGGCGTGGGGTCCGTACCGATGCTGCTCTGGAAACGCCGCTATGACCGACCATTCGTCCCGTCCTGTTTCTCCGCTGTCCGCCCAGCGCCTGGCCATGGCCCGGGGGTCGCGGGCCTTGAGCCTGGGCCTGTGCGTGCTGCTGCTCAGCGCCTGCGCCATCGGTCCCGACTACCAACGGCCCCAGGTGGCCGAACCGGTGCAATACAAGGAGGCCCAGGGCTGGCGTCAGGCCAACCCCAGCGACGCCCTGGCCCGTGGCGCCTGGTGGGAGCTGTACGGTGACACGCAGCTCAACGGCTTGATCGAGAAGCTCAACAGTTCCAACCAGAGCGTCGCCCAGTCAGAAGCGCAATACCGTCAGGCCCAGGCCCTGGTCCGCAGTTCCCGTGGGGCGTTCTTTCCCAGTGTCGACCTGAGCGCCGGCAAGACCCGGGCCAGCCAGGGCACTGGCAGCAGCAGTTCGGCCCTCAGCAGCTCCAGCAGCGGTATTCGCGACACCTACAACACCCAGTTGGGGGTGAGTTGGGAGGCGGACGTCTGGGGCAAGCTGCGCCGCGGCCTGGAAGCCAACGAAGCCAGCGCCGAGGCGAGCTTTGCCGATCTGGCGGCCATGCGCCTGAGCCAGCAGTCGGAGCTGGTGCAGAACTACCTGCAGCTGCGAGTGATCGATCAGCAGAAGCGCTTGCTGGAAGCCACGGTGGCGGCCTACCAGCGGTCCCTGACCATGACCCAGAACCAGTATCAGGCCGGGGTGTCCGGCAAGGATGCAGTCGCCCAGGCCCAGACCCAGCTGAAAAGCACCCAGGCCGACCTGATCGACCTGATCTGGCAGCGGGCGCAGTTCGAGAACGCCATCGCGGTGCTGATCGGTGTGCCGCCGGCCGAGTTCAACCTGGCAGAAAACACCCGTATTCCCGGCTTGCCCCAGGTACCCCTGGCGGTGCCCTCGCAACTGCTGGAGCGGCGTCCGGACATTGCCTCGGCTGAGCGTTCGGTGATCGCCGCCAACGCCAATATCGGTGTAGCCAAGGCCGCCTACTACCCCGACTTGACCCTGAGCCTGGCCGGTGGCTACAGCAGCAGTACCTACGCCGACTGGATCAGCCTGCCGAACCGGTTCTGGTCGGTGGGGCCCAAGCTCGCCATGACCCTGTTCGACGGTGGCCAGCGCTCGGCGGAAGTGGATCGCACTGAAGCGGCCTACGACCAGACCGTGGCCAAGTACCGACAGACCGTGCTCGACGGTTTCCGCGAGGTGGAGAACTACATGGTCCAGCTCAAGGTCCTGGAAGACGAGGCCGAGGTGCGTCAGCAGGCCCTGGATTCGGCACGGGAGGCCCTGCGCCTGACCGAGAACCAGTACAAGGCCGGATTGATCGCCTACCTGGACGTGGTCACCAGCCAGACCACCGCCTTGAGCAACGAGCGCAGCGTCCTCAGTCTGCTGCAGAGCCGGTTGATTGCCAGTGTGCAATTGATCGCCGCCATGGGCGGTGGCTGGGATGGTCAGTTGCAGGCCGACGAGCGGAAATAGGCCCGGGGGAAGCTAGCGAACCCGGTTTCCTGCCACCCTTGCAAGGCAAGGCCCTGCGACGAGCGCTGCCTTGCCTGCTGCAACGGGCTTCAAATGAGTGAGTCGATATCCAGATGGTAGGGCGCTCCCGCTACATGGCCGCCCAGCAACTCGGCTATCGCTTGTTCAGAGTCGTCGACTGGCGGCGCCATCATCGCCAATTGCTCCTGCACGGTGTTTTCCGGGTGATCCAGCCAACGCGGCAGGCCTTCGGCCAGCAATTGCGTTTGACCGGCGAAAGCACCGTACACATCGCTTTCGTCGATCCTGGTAACGCTCAATTCACGCAGACGTTGACGAGTCATGTCCAACGCATTGATTTCATTGCGCAGCCTGTCGACTGCGAGCACGCTCTGTTGAGAACGCAGGTAGGCATCGGGCCGCCCCCACAGGCTGCGGTCCAGATCACGCAATTGCTGGGTGATACTGCCCAATGCCCCATCGATCCGACTGAACTCCCGCTCGGTCACCAAGGGGCGTTTGAACGCCTGTGACTCCTGCCAACGGCGCAGGGTGGCCCAGCAGTGAGGGATATAGCTGACGACCATCTTGTGATCGGCGTTATCCAGCAGTTGCCGCAGGAGCGAGCCACGCACCGGCAGGCCGTCGATTTCCTGCAAGACCCTGGCGCAGCCCTGATCGAGAATGGTGCTACAACCCGGCGCCCAGAGAATCGCCGATGTGCGCCCTGAGCCAAAATCCACCGGCAGAAAGTGGCGCAACGTGCCGTGGTGGGCGTAGGGCTCGCCGGTAAAATTGATCAACCCGGTAATGAACAACGCCAAGCCCACCGGAGCATTGAACACCGTCACCGCCCCACGCGCCGCCAGCACCTTGGGCTTGGAAGTGCTCATCCAGGTGGCGGGGACACTCGGTACCGGATCGTTATGATTGACAAAGCGGTGGTGCACCAGGGCTTCGGCGCCGCTGACAAAACGGGTATCGCCGACCCTTGGGCTGCATAGGTGTAGAGCAGAATATTCGCTTCGTAGCGCTTACTCCGCCGCAGCATCTCGGAGAGTATCAGCGCCACGGCCCCGCCCAGGCTGTGCCCGGTGATCACGAGCTTTTGCCCGTTGTAGAATTTGTCCAGATAGCGGGCAACAAACCCGTAGGCCACTTTGGCCGCGCCATAAAAACCGTTATGCACCTTGCCTTCGCCCTCCTCGAAGGGCACTTGCTCGGCGTCCATATCACGCAACGCATCGGCCTTTTCCGCAGTGCCGCGCACGGCAATCAGAATCAGCTCTTCGTGATGGGTGATATAGGCCTGGGTGTCCGTGCCGTCCTTATCCTGGCCGTCATCAAAGAAATGAATGTTGGCCGGGTTTTCCTGGGCTTCCCCCAGGCTCGGGTGATTGACCTCGGGGTACAACTGCGGGTCGAACGGGACAATTTCCAGGCGCCTGGAGTAAGGCACCTCTTCATACAGCGGGTAATAGGCTTTGCCGCCGGCCTGGTCGGCATCGACCTGCCACAACTCGGCAAAGGTCGGCAGCACGGCGCCAAACCAGTTACCGCTGCTGGGTTGCCCCGGAAAACTCACTCGCGGGCTATCCACCGGGTGAAAGCGCGGCTCTTGACCAAACCCGCTGTAACTCAAGGTCGCCAGCAGCGCCAGTTGGTAGAGGTTGAGCGCGCAAAACTGCGCGCCGGTCGACAGCATCGGCCGCAAGGCCCGCAGCGGTCGGACCTCCAGCACATGGTGGCGGTTGGGCAGCAAGGCAATGCCCTGGACCTTGGGCGACGGCGGGGCAAACCCCAGGTCAGCCATTGCACTGTCGGTCGACCTGACGCCCTGCGCTGCCCCGCCATCGAGGAAACCCGTGGCCTGGGGCGGCTGTCGAAACAGCGAGTACACATGCCGATTGGGGGGGAAGTATCGCTCGACCATGGACGGCAAGTGGGCGTCATGCTCCACCAGCTCACGCACTTCGACCTGATAAAAACTGCCAGCCTTGGCTTGCGCCGGGTTGCTGCGAGTACGAGCCCCATCCTTGTTGAAAAACCGGGTGCTCTCGGCACGGACTTGTAGCTCGGTGATGGGGAGTGGGTAGTGCGGCCTATTTCTTAAATCCTGATACAACTCGCCTCCACCTTTATAGGGCTGGTTTAGTTTTAGCAGCACCGGGCCACAGTAGTGATCCTCTACGCGACCCACGCCGTTGGCATCCAACCTGCCGGTATAGGTGACGTCTTCGTAATCAGTCGCTTCATAAGCCAGCCCCGCATAAGGCTTGCCGTCACCGAACTCATCCACCAACTGAAAACTGGTCGCCTGGCCGCGCAATGGGCAGGTGTACATACGTCCCTCCATGGAGGGGCCATCACCGGCCGGAAGAGATTTGAAACTCATGGGCTCACTTCCTTGTTTTCGGTACAACCGGGATAAATGTTGCAAATACGACCGTCAGGCATTCTGAAGGTACTGAAATCGGTGTAGTTGCCATTGCAGTACGCACGCTGATCTTCGAAGCTTTTGCCCATGCAGCGCTTCCAGCCGCCGGGTACCTTGACCCACGTATCTCCCCAACCGGGTTCTTCCTCATCCGCCAACTTGATCTTCAAACGCACGGTTTTACCCGGCAGTTGGTCCAGGGTGTAAGCCGCAAAGGGTTGCCCTCGGGTCACCTTGCCCTGGGCATCGGTGCTTTTGCAGGTGAGGATTTTCGTGATGTAGCGCTTAGGGCCAATCGTCCGAAACAACCACTGACACTGACCCAGAATTTCACTTTCACCGGCAGCGTTGAAGGTGCCTCTATCAGCACTGCTCAAGTACTCACGCACCAGAATTTTTCCAAAGTCGCGGGTAAAATCCCACCGATCCTTGCCATAAGTTCCATTGATATAGAACTCAACGTACTGCAACACCAATGGGCAGCCGCTGACGGTTCTGCGCAGCACTATTTCGGAGTCGCGGGTATAGCTTTCCTGCCACTTTCTATTGATGCCGATTCGGGTGTTTTTACCACCCGGCACGCTGCATGTTTCGCCTGGAGCCGGAACGTAAGCAGCTGTGGCTTCGTAAGCGAAGTCCACGGGCAAGTCGGCGCTCAAGGTAAAGCTGTCTGACTGGCCTATGGCCGAGCAGCCCATTGCCGAACCCAGGCAGCCAGTGAGGAACAAGCGTTGAACAAGCGTTTTCATACCGGCTCCTCACCCTGCCAATACAGGGCTTCCTGATAGAGGCGCGCAAAGTGTTGCGCCGGGGTTTCGTTGGGCTTGGGTTGCCAGGATGCAGGCGGGGCGTAACCCGGCGCTCGCAGGCTTTGGGTCAGCAGGAAATAGATTGCGTCGGGCTCCTGCCACTCCCACGTTCGGGCCAGATCGAGCTGGGTTCGCAGCCAGACATCGATGTTCTGCTGCTCGGCAAGCCCCGCCAGTGGCTCCGTGTGTTGGCGCATGAGATAACGACGGGTATTGTCAAACTGCACAGCGGCGTAGGTGGCTTGTGGAGTGGGTATGTTCAGCCACGCTGGCTCAGCTGGCAGCGGATGAGTCCCGGGAGCGGGGTTATCGGTGACCTTCCATTGCTCGGTTTGCCAGTAGCACACACTGGCCATGGGCCCCAGGTAGCCGGAATAGTCTTCGGGCTGTAGAACAGCCAGGGCACGTCCCAGCACACGATTGTCGTGAAAACGGTACAGGGCTTGATTTGGGGGCTCGCCCGTTACCAATCGGTCTCGCCAATGTTGAGTCAGGGTATCCAGGTCGCTGTCCGAACCGCTGGCCAGCCAGCCCCAATCAGGTTCAAGCACCTTGATCAGGGCAAGCACCACCGGATGGTTCACCTGATCGATCTGAAACAGGTAAGGCCCGGCGCTTGCCAATGAGTGCGCCGGAGTTCCCAGATAAACCTCACGAAAGCGTTCGTTGCCCAGTTCCGCCACCAGAGCATCGCGTTCTTGCCGGTTACCATCGGAGTCCAGCAGCAGATAGATGCACCGCCCCATTCGGGATTGTTCATACCGCCATTGTTCGGGCGTATTCATGCAAGCTCTCCTGTATCGCACAGTCCCCGGCGACAGGCTTCGCACAATGGGCAGAGATCCAGGGACTGTTGCTTGCTCGCGTGCATGATGGAAAGTGGGTTGTCGATGATTGCCTGTGGCGTATCCGTCAAGGCCTTCAGGGCTTGCAGCGCTGCGACACCCGCCAACGGTGCACCACCAACGACAATCGGAACGCTGCTGAAGATTCCGCCCGAGCTGATCACAATATGTTGCCCGCCCGCCTGAAGGGTCAGGCTCATGCCGGCATCGATCACCACGTTGGCGGCGTTGACCCGGGCCTGGGCGCCTGCCTGGATTACCCAGGTACCCGCCGCGGTGGTGCTGGCGCTGCCGCTGATGGAAAGCAACTCGTCACCGACAATCACGGTGTTGCGCAGGCCTTGGGTGGTGTGGGTTTCATCGCCCTGGATCAGGCTTGAGCTGTTGCCGTCGACCTGCGCGGAACGGTCGTTGCCGATCAGGCTGTGGCTGTCCTGGGTGATTTGCTCTCGGCGCGAGTGGCCAATGCGGGTGTCGCTGTCGTTGAGGATCAGTTGTTCGAGATCCCGTTGCGCCCGCAGGAAGATCTTCTCCTGCCCGGCCCGGTCCTCGATCATCAGTTCGTTGTAGCCGCCACTGTTGGGGGTGCTGTGGCTACGCAGCACGGTCCGGCTTTTGTTCGCCGGCAAGGGATAGGGCACCGGAGTCGCCTTGTTGACCACACAACCGGTGATCAAGGGCTGGTCGGGGTCGCCTTCAAGGTAGGTCACCACCACCTCCATGCCGATCCGGGGAATGGTCACTGCACCAAAGCTCTCCCCAGCCCAACTGGATGAAACCCGCAACCAGCAACTGCTTTTGTCGCTATTGAGTTCTGCTCGGTCCCAGGGCAGCTCGACGCGGACCCTGCCATGGGCATCACAGAAAATCTCATGGTCCACAGGCCCGGTGACCCGTGCGGTCTGGCTCACCAGCAACGGTCTGCGCTTGGGCAGTGGTGGGCGCACAGGTACATCCCAGGGAATTGCCTTGAACTGGTTGCGGTAACCCTGAGTAAAACCTCCGTCAGCCGCAGAGTCGTGAGTGATGGCTTCTTCGAGGGCCTGAGGCTGCTTGCCGGTGTGATGAACGCTGAGCAGCAGCCACAAATCGTTGCAGGCGCGGCGCGGATGCTCGCTCAAGGTAAAGAAATGACCAGTGCGCAAGGTCGGCTGGTCACTCTCGCCTTCGGCCAACTGGTAGTCGGCGCGATGACTTTCCAGGGCGCGCTGAGTGAGATGCTTGCCACGTGCCTCGGCCGGCATCGACGCCGGATAGCGATAGTCCTCGAGCAGCGGGCCCTGTTGACTGGCGTGCCGGCTTTCCAGCAAACGGCTTGGCCGCTCAAGGTCATAGTCACGGCGCGTGACCACACGGGTGCGGGTGCTGAAGCGCTGGGAAAAACGCCTGATGACTGGGTGATCGGCGACGGTGCCGCTGCCGGGTTGAAAGGGCGTGACGCCGAGCTTGGGGAACCAGGTTTGATCCTCGCTGAACACCAGCAGGTGATCATCGATCGAGTGCTGGTGGTGCCAGGTGATTCCTTCCTCGGCGCACAGGCGCTGGATGAACTCAAAATCGCTTTCAGCGTATTGGGTGCAGTATTCGCGCTGTGGGGCATTGCCGATATGAAAGGTAAACACATCCGGCAAAATGCCATGCTCCTGGAGCACTTGAGCCACGATCTGCGGCACCGTCAGGTGCTGGAAAATCCGCTGGTTGTGACTGAACTGCAGGTAATGCAGCGCTGGCACCAGGGTCAGGTGGTAATGAGTCAGGCGCGTGCCGGACTCACCCACCTTCACCTCCTCGATGCGGCCATGCAGGCCCTCGCCGTTGAGGCTCAAGCGCAGAAAGGCGGGCTGGCAGAGCAGGCTTTGCAGATCGAAATCGGGTTTTTCGCTGACCAGTTCAACGTGGATCGCATACAAGGCGCTGATGGCTTCGAGGCCATCAAAGGCCAGCACTTGGAAATCGTGGCGGACGGAGGGAATAAAAAGCTCGAACTGTGCAGAGTCGGCCGGCGCGAACATGAGCTTGTCCTTAAGCTGGAAGGGGCAAAAAAACGCTTGGGAGAACGCTACCCGCAGATGCTAGAGAGAGGGGAGGCCGCTGAATATGGGATGATTCTTGAGGTCCAGGCGAAAGTGCTCTGGTTCCTGTAGTAAAAAGCGAAGCTGGAGCTAGGCCTGATCCAGACTCTGACCGGAGGTACTGCTCAAAGCGCGCAAAGCCTTTGCCCACAAGGCCTGTAGGGGTATCAAGGGCCTGTGCCAGACGTTCTGTCTGGCTACTGGCTTTTTGCTCACTTTGTAGATGCGTTCTTCTACGCAATCAGTACAATCTGCGCTTTTGCCCGCCGAGCAAACTGTCGGCACAACGGCCCAGAGATGCCCCATGCTCATCGGTAGTTATTCCCCCGCACTGGTCGTGATTTCCATTTTTGTGGCGATCCTCGCCTCTTATACCGCTCTCGATCTCACGGGGCGTATTGCCACCACTACAGGCCGTGCGGCCCATCTGTGGATGTGTGGCGGAGCGCTGGCCATGGGTGTTGGCGTGTGGTCGATGCACTTTATCGGCATGCTTGCGTTCGAGCTGCCCATCGACCTGGGCTACGACACCGTGCTGACCGCCTTGTCGTTGCTGATTTCGATCCTGTCCTGCGGTTTTGCCCTGTGGCTGGTGAGTCAGCCGCGCCTGCCGCTGGGGCAGTTGCTGTTCGGCGCCTTGATCATGGGCGCGGGCATCAGCGGCATGCATTACACCGGTATGGCGGCCTTGCGCATGCAGCCGGGCATCGACTACGACCCGAGCCTGTTCGGTGCCTCGCTGCTGATCGCCTTTGGTGCTTCGCTGGCGGCGCTGTGGATTGCCTTTCGTCTGCGCCAGAACACGCCCCATGTTCGGCTTGCGCGTACCGGCGCGGCGATTGTGATGGGGGTTGCCATCGTCGGCATGCACTACACCGGCATGGCCGCGGCGCGGTTTGCCGATGGCAGTTTCTGTGGGGCGGTGGGCAACGGCCTGAGCGGCAAGGGCCTGGACAATCTGGTGCTGATCACCACCCTGGCGGTGCTGATCATCGCCTTGCTGACCTCGGTGCTGGACGCGCGTCTGGAAGCCCGCACCGCGGTGCTGGCGCAGTCCTTGACCGAGGCCAACAAGGAGCTGACCCAGTTGGCCCTGCACGACACCCTGACCGGTTTGCCCAACCGTATCCTGCTGGCGGACCGCATCGATCAGGCCATGCACCGGGTCACCGCCCATGGTGGCTGCTTTGCGCTGATGTTCATCGATCTGGACGGCTTCAAGCCGGTCAATGACGCCTTCGGCCACCACATGGGTGACCAGTTGCTGCGCGAAGTGGCCCAGCGCCTGCGCGAGGACCTGCGCAGCGAAGACACCCTGGCGCGGATCGGTGGCGACGAGTTCGTGCTGTTGGTGCAGCTCGACGAGCCGGAAGATGCCTTGCGCCTGGCGGCGCGCCAGGTGGGCCTGGTGTCCCGTTCGTTCCGCGTGGCCGACCACGACTTGCAGATTTCCGCCAGCATCGGCATTGCGGTGTACCCCGGCAATGGTCTGACCGCCCAGGAACTGTTGATGAACGCCGACGCGGCCATGTATCACGCCAAGGCCACCGGCAAGAACGGCTACAGTTTTTTCGACGCCTCGATGAACACCAATGCCCGGCGCCAACTGCAGTTGCTTCAGGACCTGCGCAATGCCCTGGAGCATCATCAGTTCCGCCTGTATTACCAGCCCAAGTTCGATGCCAGCAATGGCCGTCCGGTGGGGGCCGAGGCCTTGTTGCGCTGGGAGCACCCGCAGCACGGCATGCTGCTGCCGGACAAGTTCATCGAGCTGGCGGAGAAGAGCGGGCTGATCATCGCCATCGGCGACTGGGTGCTGCAGGAAGCCTGCCGGCAGATGCGCGAGTGGTATGTCCTGGGCTATACCCACTGGCGGATCGCCGTGAACCTCTCGGCCCTGCAGTTCTGTCATGTGGGCCTGGTTAAGAGCGTGCAGGGTGCCCTGCAGCGCTATCAATTGCCGGCCAATAACCTGACCCTGGAAATTACCGAGACAACGGCGATGAACGACGCCGATGTCAGCATGATCGTCCTGCAGCAGTTGGCGGACATGGGCGTGGACCTGTCCATCGACGACTTCGGTACCGGCTATTCGAGCCTGATGTACCTCAAGCGTCTGCCGGCCAACGAATTGAAGATCGACCGTGGTTTTGTCCGCGACCTGGAGCATGACAGCGACGACGCGGCCATCGTCTCGGCGATTGTCGCCCTGGGCCAGGCCCTGGGCCTGCGTATTGTCGCCGAGGGCGTGGAGACCGGGGTGCAGCAGACCTTCCTCACCCAGCTGGGCTGCGACTCGTTGCAAGGCTATTACCTGGGCCACCCGCTGCCGCCCGAAGGCTTCATGCAGGGCATCCAGCTGGCTGAACACAAGTCCTGACTACGGCCCTGAGCGCGTACCTGGGCTGCAGTTGCTGCGACCTTTGGATAGGGGCTGATTGATGTCACTGCGGTTTTCATCGCTGCCGGTGCAGTGTTTAATGACGGGCGTTGAAACGATCAGTCAGGGAGTCGGCAGCATGGACAAAGTCATCGTCATCACCGGTGGCGGGCGGGGAATCGGCGCAGCCACGGCGTTGTTGGCTGCTCAGCAGGGTTTCAAGGTTTGCATCAACTATCAGGCCGACGAACAGTCGGCCCTGCAGGTACTGGAACAGATCCGCGCCCTGGGCGCCCAGGCCATTGCGGTGCGGGCCGATGTCAGCATCGAAGACGAGGTCATTGGCCTGTTTCACCGGGTCGACAACGAACTGGGCCGGGTCACCGCCCTGGTCAACAATGCCGGCACCGTGGGGCACAAGTCCCGTCTCGACGAAATGTCCGAATTTCGTATCCAGAAGATCATGAAGACCAATGTCATGGGGCCGATCCTCTGCGCCAAGCACGCGGTGCTGCGCATGTCGCCGCGCCATGGCGGGCAGGGCGGCAGCATCGTCAACGTGTCGTCGGTGGCGGCGCGCCTGGGTTCTCCCGGCGAGTATGTCGACTACGCCGCGTCCAAGGGCGCGCTGGACACCTTTACCATTGGCCTGTCCAAGGAAGTGGCGGGCGAGGGCATCCGCGTCAATGCGGTGCGCCCGGGCTACATCTACACCGATTTTCACGCCCTGAGCGGCGATGCCGACCGGGTCAGCAAATTGGAAACTGCCATTCCCATGGGCCGTGGCGGCCGCCCGGACGAAGTGGCCGAAGCGATTGTCTGGCTGCTGTCGGACAAAGCCTCCTATGCCACCGGCACCTTCCTCGACCTGGGCGGCGGCCGCTGAGCCCCTCCGATTGACCGCAGGAGCCGGCTTGCCTGCGAAGCGGCCCTTGAGCCTTGCGCCGTGCTTGCGGACGCCTTCGCTGGCAAGCCAGCTCCTACGGTTTCCCTTCGAGCTTCTGGTCTAACCCGTAGGAGCCGGCTTGCCGGCGAAGCGGCCCTTGAGTCTTGCGCCGCGCTTGCGGATGCCTTCGCTGGCAGGCCAGCTCCTACATTCCCTGGCGTCGGCCGGGGCCGATCAGTAAGGCCAGCAACAGCCCCAGCACGCTGATGCCAAAGCTCATCGCCAACGGCATTACGTAACCCAGAGTTTCCTCCGGGCGGGTGCAGCTGTAGCCAAATCCATAGCCTTGTTCATCCGCCCAGACGCCCGGTGTGGCGCTCACGTCCACTGGCGCCGAAGGCTCGGGTTGCTCATTGGAGAACCCCAGGTTCGAATGGCTCGCGCTGCGCATCGCCAGCTGTTCGATAGCCTGCAACTGGGCGTCGTTACAGCGGTTCTGCGCCCAGCTGCCGACCACCACCAGGGCAGACAGCAGAAGCAGCAGCGGCACCGGGTAATAACGCCGGGTCCGCAGCAGGGGCGCTACCAGCAGCCCGGCCAGGAAGCCGGCCAGCAGCAGATTGGCCCAGTACCACCCTCCGCCTTCCCAGCTTGGCGGCATCAGGTGCACCAGCAGCGGGGGCAGCACAACGCGAGCGAACAGCAGGCACAGGGTGGCCGCGAGCAGGGTGATCAGCAGGGTCTTGATCCAGGACTTCATGGGCAATGCATAACCTGTGTGGAGGGGAGGTAGACGGGGCGTATCAGTCTTGTGCCACTCGCTGGGGTATCGGCGGCGGGGTAAAGCGCCGGGCGTATTCGAGCAGGTCCCGGGGGAAGACCATGTGCTCTACCGCGCTGTCGTCCAGGCCGTAGAGGTAGGCCACCGCCGCGGCTTCAAAGGCCCAGTAGCCGAAGTAGGATTCACCGTCCAGGTGGGAGTCGTGCCATGGGGCCTGCTCGAACGCTTCATACCACTGGTCGCAGTACTCCACCAGCAGCGCTCGGGACTCGTCCGCTTGATCGCAGTAGATGGCCCTGATCAGCGGCGTGTAGACCGGGTGGTACCACTCATCGATGTCTGCGCGGTCCGGCAGGCAAGGCTTGAGCAGGTCCTCGATCAGGGTGTCCTCGGCGTGGTAGCCGGCGCGGTCCTGCAGCGCCACCATGCGCGGCAGCAGGTCGCGGCGTTGCAGCAGGATGCACAGGCTGATGACCTGCACGTATTCCTCGTACTGGTCGAGGTAGTCCTCGATGTTCAGCGGCGCGATATCCGGCATTTCATTGCACAGGGCCAGGGTGCGCTGATGCTCCTCGTAGCTGGCGATCAGTGCGTCCAACTCCTGGGCCAGCTCAGGCATGGCCTTGCCGCCGGTGTAGCCCAGGATCAGATGGTCCAGGCGTGCTCGCTTGACCTCCCAGGCCTTGAGCGAGGCTTCCTGCCCGGGGTAGTCCTCTTCCATAGAATGTGTCTGCCAATGGGCTTCGGTACCCGCCAGGAACTCCAGGAGGGTGTGGTACTGCTTGTGCTCGAGAAACACTTGCCTGCGTTGCATGTCAGTACCTGGCCTCAGTGGAAGGGCATCGGCGGCGGGGTAAAGCGTCGGGCGTATTCGAGCATCTCCCGGGGGAAGATCATGTGCTTGACCGCGCTGTCGTCCAGACCGTAGAGGTAGGCCACCGCCGCCGCTTCAAAGGCCCAGTAGCCGAAGTAGGAACCCTCGTCGCCGTCCAGGTGGCTGTCGTGCCATGGGGCCTGCTCGAACGCCTCGTACCACTGGTTGCAGTACTCCACCAGCAGTTCCCGGGGTTCATCCGGATCTTCGGTGTAGATGGCCCGGATCAGGGGCGTGGAGACGTCGTGGAACCACTGATCGACGTCTTCACGATCGGGCAGGTAGGCCTTGAGCAGGTCCTCGATCAGAGTGTCCTGGCCGCCAAAGCCGGCGCGGTCCTGCAGCAGCACCAGACGCGGCAGCAGGTCGCTGCGCTGCAGCAGGATGCACAGGCTGATCACCTGGACATATTCCTCGTACTCGTCGGGGTAGTCTTCGATGTTCAGTGGCGCGATATCTGGCTGTTCCTCATAGCACCCCATCTTGCGCTGGTAGTCTTCGTAGCCTTCGATCACCCCGTCCAGTTCCTGGGCCAGTTGCTCCATGGGCGCACCACCGGTGTAGCCCAGGATCAAGTGGTGCAGGCGCGCGCGGCGGACACTGGAGGCCTTGAGGGAGGCTTCCTGCTCGGGGCTGTCGGCCATCATCGAGTGGGTCTGCCAGTGGGCCTCTTCGCCGGCTAGGCTTTCGAGGTAGTCGTGGTACTGCTTGTGGCTGAGAAACACTTGTCTGCGGTTCATGTCGGTGCCTTGGCTCGGTAGACGCGAATCAGGGAAAAGGGCGCCCGCGAGCGGCGAGGCCCGCAGGGCTTGGTCCAGGAACTGGTGGGCCATTCATCGCCGGCAGGGGGCGGCGTCTAGCCAGGCGCGCTTCAGTCCTGCGCCGCCGATTGGGGAATCGGTGGCGGGGTGAAGCGCCGGGCGTAGTCGAGCATGTCCCGGGGGAAGACCATATGCTTCACCGCGCTGTCGTCCAGGCCGTACAGGTAGGCCACCGCCGCCGCTTCAAAGGCCCAGTAGCCGAAGTAGGAACCCTCGTCGCCGTCCAGGTGGCTGTCGTACCACGAGGCGTGCTCGAAGGACTGGTACCACTGGTTGCAGTACTCCACCAGCAGCTCCCGAGGCTCGT
This sequence comes from Pseudomonas sp. E1BtOHC1, assembly GCF_058744285.1. Taxonomy (NCBI): domain Bacteria; kingdom Pseudomonadati; phylum Pseudomonadota; class Gammaproteobacteria; order Pseudomonadales; family Pseudomonadaceae; genus Pseudomonas; species Pseudomonas sp. E1BtOHC1. The sequence continues at coordinate 4,507,126 of NZ_CP196023.1, read as the reverse complement.
CCGGGTCTTCGCTGTAGATCGCCCAGATCAGGGGCGAGTAGAGGGTGTGGTACCACTCATCGAGGTCGGCGCGATCCGGCAGGTAGGGCTTGAGCAGATCCTCGATCAGGGTGTCCTCGGCATGGTAGCCGGCACGGTCCTGCAACAGCGCCACCCGCGGCAGCAGGTCGCCGCGCTGCAGCAGGATGCACAGGCTGATGACCTGTACATATTCCTCGTAATCGTGGGGGTAGTCGTCGATGTTCAGCGGCGCGATATTCGGCAGTTCTTCACAAAGTCCCAGCTTGCGCTGGTAGTCCTCGTAGCCTTCGATCACCCCGTCCAGCTCCTGGGCCAAGGCCTCCATGGACGCACCACCGGTGTAGTTCAGGATCAGATGATGCAGGCGTGCGTCCTTGACTTCCGCGGCCTTGAGGGCGGCTTCCTGCTCGGGGCTGTCGGCCGTCATCGAGTGCATCTGCCAGCGGGCTTCGGTGCCCGCCAGGCTTTCCAGGTAGCGGTGGTAATGGGCGTGGCTGAGAAACACTTGTCTGCGGTTCATTCGGTGCCTGGCTTCAGTAGACGGGAATCAGGGTGAAGGGCGCCTTGCGCTGCGAGGCTTCCAGCATCAGGGTCGGCAGGTCGACCTCGGCCGGCTCCAGTTCCAGCTCTTCCAGCTCTTCTTCCAGTTGCTGCGGATCGGCCGCCAGGGCCTTGATTGGCAGGCGCAGGTAGGGCCGCGGGTCTTCCCCGTAGTAAATCTTCACCGGGCCTTCAGGGATGCCTTCCAGGCGGGCAAAACCTTCTTCGTCGAGGTTGCCCTCGGCTTGCGAGCCGTCACTGAACACCGCTCGGTAGGCGGCGCCGGGCACCGGTTCCAGGTTGGGGTAGTGCAGGTTCAGCTCCAGCCAGTGGCCTTCACCGGTGAGGTGTTCCAGACCCTGGTTGATGTTCTGGGCGATGCTCGCCGCGTCGTGGGCCCCGGGTTGTGGCGCGGGGGTGAGGGTCGTTGTGCGCGGTTCCAGGGAGGACTGTGGCTTGGGCACCAGAGCCGGGCCGCTGCTGTGGGCGGCGGCCGAGTTGTTGCGCTGCTCGGCGATCCAGGGGGCCATGCGTTCTTGCACCGACACCATGAGGAACTCAGTGTGTTCCTGGGCTTCGTTGAGGTTGTGGATCACCAGACGTTGCTGCTGGGCCGTTAGGTTGTTGAAGATCGAGGAGGCGCGCACGCCGCTGATGATCTCGGGCAGTTCCTCGGCCAGGCGCACTGGGTCCAGGCACTTTTCCAGCAACTGTTCGGGGCTGGTCTTCAGACGGCAGGCCAGCAGGGTGTAGCGGATCAGGTCGAAGAGCTTTTCGGCGTGGCGCTGGGGGGCGCGGTTGATCAGGCGCAGGAGGATCTTCAGGCCTTGCCCGGGGCCGGGAATCCAGCCGATCAGGGCCAGGGCCAGGTCGAAGAAGGCATCTTCCTCGTCCTTGGGGTTGTTGATGGCGTCCAGCTCGAAGATCGCCTGGATGCAGTCGTAGGCGTTGAGTTCCTGGGTCAGCAGTGGCAGGCGGCCGCGCTCGATGGCCTTGATCAGTTCGGTCTTGGCCTCTGGGTAGTCGTCGTAATACAGGTCTTCGACCATGACGTGTTCCTTTCCCTGGAAAATTGGAGCGCGGATGCTGAATGAATTGAGGGGGTGGGGCAAGGTGCTTTGGCGGTTTTTTTATGTTGGGAGGTGTTCATTGTTGTGGTTATGGGGGGCGTTTGGTTTTGTGTGGGTGGTGAGGGGGGGCATATCCGTTGCTGCGGGTGGGGCGGGTGGCGGTTTCGCCCTTACGGCGAGTCACTTTGGGGCCCCAAAGTAACCAAAGGGCTTTGCCCCTCCACTCGGTGCCTCGCATAGCGAGGCATGCCCTCACTCCGGCATTGATCCGTGGGCCGCCGCCACCGGCCATCCCTGGCCGGGTGGCGGCTAACCCGGCATCCCTGCCGGGTTACCCACGGATCAATGCCTGCGTTCGGCCATCGTGGTTAACGGGGCGCTCAGATCAAGATCAAAATCAAGAGCGCGACGGCGGCCTTGCGGCCGGCCTGAAGCTGGCGCGGTGTGTAGCGCCCCATGTAGGAGCTGGCTTGCCAGCGAAGGCGTCGGCCCAGGCGCTGCATGTCTCACGGGCCTCTTCGCCGGCAAGCCGGCTCCTACGGGGAGCTACACGGTGTATCTGACTGCTGTAGGAGCTGGCTTGCCAGCGAAGGCGTCGCCCCAGGCGCTGCATGACTTACAGGCCTCTTCGCCGGCAAGCCGGCTCCTACGGAGAACTGCACGGTGTATCTGACTGCTGTAGGAGCTGGCTTGCCAGCGAAGACGTCGGCCCGGGCGGAGCAGGGCTTGCGGGCGCTTTCGCTGGTAAGCCAGCCGCAAATGCGCGGGCTGGTGGGGCGGTTGTGCTCAGAAGGAGCGGATGATGCGGCCCAGGGTTTCCATGGCCTGTTCCGCCGCTTCGTTCCACGGGCTGCCGTAGTTCAGGCGGATGCAGTTGCGAAAGCGCTGGGTCGGGGAAAAGATCGGCCCTGGGGCGATGCTGATGCCTTGGGCCAGGGCCATCTGGAACAATTTCAGTGAGTCCATCTGCGGTGGCAGTTCCAGCCACAGGAAATAGCCGCCCGCCGGCTGGCTGACTCGGGTCTGCGCCGGGAAATAGCGGGCAATCGCTGCCAGCATGGCGCTCTGCTGTTCTTCCAGGGCATAGCGCAGTTTGCGCAGATGGCGGTCGTAGCCGCCGTGCTGCAGGTAGTCGGCAATCGCCGCCTGGGCCGGCATCGAGGCGCACAGCGAGGTCATCAGTTTCAGGCGCTCGATTTTCTGCGCGTAACGCCCGGCGGCGACCCAGCCGATGCGGTAGCCCGGGGCCAGGCTCTTGGCGAACGAGCCGCAGTGCATCACCAGGCCCTCGGTGTCGAAGGCCTTGGCCGGTTTTGGCGCTTGCTGGCCGTAGTACAGCTCGGCGTAGACGTCGTCTTCGATCAGCGGCACTTGATGCTGGCGCAGCAGCTCCACCAGCTCCTGCTTCTTGGCCTCGGGCATGCTCGCGCCCATGGGGTTCTGGAAGTTGGTCATGCACCAGCAGGCCTTGATCGGGTGCCGCTCCAGGGTCTGGGCCAGGACTCCGAGGTCGATGCCGTCCCGCGGGTGCACGGGAATTTCCACCGCCTTGAGCTTGAGCCGTTCCAGCACTTGCAGGCTGGCATAGAAGGCCGGGGCTTCGATGGCCACCAGATCGCCGGGCTCGGTCACGGCCTGCAGGCAAAGGTTCAGGGCCTCCAGGGCGCCGTTGGTGATCAGCAGTTCCTCCATGGGCAGCATCAGCCCGGCCACCATGTAGCGCAGGGCGATCTGGCGGCGCAGTTGCGGGTTGCCTGGGGACATGTCGGTGACCACCACCCGCGGGTCCATCTCGCGGCTGGCGCTGGCCAGGGAGCGGGACAGGCGTTGCAGGGGGAACAGGGTCGGGCTGGGGAAAGCCGAGCCGAAGGGCACGGTGCTCGGGTCCTTGATCGAGTCGAGCACCGAGAACACTAGTTCGCTGACATCGACTTCGGTGGATTCGTTGACTTCGCTGCTGATCACCGGCTCGGAGAACGGGCTCGGTGCGTGAGCATTGACGAAGTAGCCGGAGCGCGGGCGGGCACGGATCAGGCCGCGACGCTCCAGCAGGTAGTAGGCCTGAAACACCGTTGACGGGCTGACCCCATAGGTCTGGCTGGCGTAGCGCACCGAAGGCACGCGCTGGCCGGGGCCCAGGACTCCGGAGCGGATCAGTTCGGCGATGTCGTCGGCGAATTTTTCGTAGCGTTTCATCTGCGGTGCAAGATCCAGTCTGGTCATCGGGTCTAGGTGTTCAGATTCGCAAGGGAAGGCTCGACGACCATGGATGGGCCCATGGCGGCGTCGAGTACAGAGTTCCCGTGGCTCAGGGACGGCAGCAGGCTCCCTGGCCACGGCATTCTAGTGGCTCAGCGGTTCATCGGCGCAACAAAACGGCTCTTGGCGATGGCGTAGACGCTTGGCTCATCGCTGTCGGCGACCTTGAAGCTGATGGCCTGGGAGCTGCTTTGGGCACGATCCTGGGTCATGGCCACCGAGACCGGCAGGTCGGTGATTTCTCCTGGGGCCAGGCTCAGTTCGGTCTTGCCCTGCAGTTCGAAGCCATCGCCATCCACCAGGGCCAGGCGGTAGTTCTGGCGTTCCTGGGTCTTGTTGATGATCTTCAGGCTGTAGATGTTCTCGATCTGCCCCAGGGCGTTTTCGCGGAACAGACCACGGTCCTTGCTCACGTCCAGGGACACCATCGGCCGTTGTACCAGGGCCAGCGCCAGGGCGCCGATCATCACCAGCAGCACTGCGCTGTAGCCCACCAGGCGCGGCCGCAGCAGGTGAGTCTTGCCCCCTTGCAGTTGGTGTTCCGAGGTGTAGGCGATCAGGCCCCGGGCATAGCCCATCTTGTCCATGATCGAGTCGCAGGCGTCGATGCAGGCAGCGCAGCCGATGCATTCCATCTGCAGGCCGTCGCGAATGTCGATACCGGTAGGGCACACCTGCACGCACACCTGGCAGTCGATGCAGTCGCCCAGGCCGACGTCGGCAGGCTTCACATCGCGCTTGCGCGGGCCGCGGCTTTCACCGCGCACCGGGTTGTAGGAGATGGTCAGGGTGTCCTTGTCGAACATCACGCTCTGGAAGCGTGCATAGGGGCACATGTGCATGCACACCGCCTCGCGCAGCCAGCCGGCGTTGATGTAGGTGGCCGCGGCGAAGAACAGCACCCAGAACAGGCTCAGGCCACCGATCTGCAGGGTCAGCAGCTCCTGGGCCAGGGGGCGGATTGGGGTGAAGTAGCCGACGAAGGTCAGGCCGGTGAGCAGGCTGATGCCCAGCCACAAGGTGTGTTTCATCGCCCGGCGGACCAGCTTGTTCAGCCCCCAGGGCGCGGCTTGTAGCTTGATTCGCTGGTTGCGCTCACCCTCGGTGACCTTTTCGCACCACATGAACAGCCAGGTCCACGAACTTTGCGGGCAGGTGTAGCCGCACCAGACCCGGCCGGCGAACACCGTGATGGCGAACAGGCCGAAGGCACAGATGATCAGCAGCGCCGAGAGGAGGATGAAGTCCTGGGGCCAGAAGGTCGCGCCAAAGATGTGGAACTTGCTTTGCGCCAGGTCCCAGAGCACCGCCTGACGGCCGCCCCAGTTCAACCAGACGGTGCCGAAGAACAGCAGGAACAGGAAGCCCGCGCCGGTCATGCGCAGGGTGCGGAACAAACCGCTGAAGCTACGGGTGTAAACGTGTTTGTCGGTGGTCTTCGTCTTCATCTGTTTGGGTTGTGAAGGTTCGAAGTTCTCTACTAATCGGACGGGGATTCTTTCGCTCATGGTCGTTCGCTCATCAGCCTCCATCAGGCCCGGCAACTATGACCATGGATCTGTTTGCATAACAGACTCAGCTATTTGATAAAAAACCGTATCAGATGAGCTTTTACGGTGCCCCTGCGACAACTTGCTGCACCCCCTCAAGCGCCACCAGGGAAGGCCGCAGGGGCCTCTGGCACAGGCCTTCGCGGCGAGCCCTGATCCAGATCAGTCAAATCACCGAATCACCGTCGGTGGCCTTCAGATGGCGCCGACCGTCGGTGGCGCCTGCTACGGTCAAAGCATCGGCTTCTGCTTCGGTGATGTAGATGCGTTCTCCCGCCAGGTCCACGGCCGACATGGATTTGGCACCGTCGGTGATGACGGTCAGAGCACTGGCGGGCAGGTGTTGGTGGAGGGTGTCAGTGTCGATGTAGCAGGTCTGGTTTTCGATGCGCAGGCTCATGATGCGTACCTCTTGGCAATGGGCATACAGATTAGGCTGCGGGGCCTGGCCGGGGTTCGGCAGCGGCGATCAACGGTGGCCGTTGCGGGCCTGCTTGCGCAGGAGTCCGCGTGCAGGAGCCTGCTTGCCGGCGAACGGTCGCGGCACGAGGGCGGCGATCTGACAGGCGCTTTCCCCGGCGCACCGGCTCCTACGGTGTTAGCGCAGACGCTTATCTATGCTTGACCACCACGGGCGGCATGGTGCTGGGCGGGTCGCCCTTGGGCGGCGGGGTGGTTTCCGGAGGTTCCTGCTCGGGAACCGGTTGCGGCTCGCTGGGGGGCAGGGTCGGTTGGTCGATGTTCGGATCGGGAGTTTCTGCCGGGATCGGGATGTTCATCGCTGTGGCCTCCTTTGTGCTTGTCGATGCACGGGCTCCTTCGGTGGACCCTGGGAGCGCGGAATTGATTCCCGTCGATTTCGCCGCCAATCGCGGTGAACTTTCGCCGATGCCTGTGGCTCGGAAACTAGGTGCATTGATTCATCGGGGCGTTGACCGCCCTCCAACCAGAGCGTCCATGGCGCGTTAAAGGGGTGATGCTCAATGACTGCAGAAAAACCGACCGAACAGCAATACCAGGCGCAGGTGCCCTTGTCTCAGGCCTTGTTGCTGCCGCGCATTGCCATCGAGAACACCCGCCCGGTGCTCGATGGTGGGCAGTTCGCGGTCAAGGCGGTGGCCGGCCAGGAGATCGAGGTGACGTGCAAGGTGTTCGCCGACGGCCACGACAAGCTGGCCGTGCGGGTACGCTGGCGCGACGAGCAGCAGGAGGCCTGGGACAGCCAGGCCCTTGAGGACCAGGGCAACGATGGCTGGCTGGGGCACTTTCCCGTGCCAACCGTGGGCCGCTATCGCTTTTGTATCGAAGCCTGGATCGATCAATTCGCCAGTTTCTGTTACGAGCTGGAGAAAAAACACCTGGCCGGGGTGCCGGTGAGCCTGGAGCTGCAAGAGGGACGCAACCAGGTGCAGCAAGCCGCCGAGCGCAGCGAAGGGCCGTTGCGCGAGCGGTTGCTGGCGCTGCAGCAACAGCTTGCCGGCTTGCTGGAGACCGAACAGGTCGCCCTGTTTCTCAGGGATTCCAGTGCCCGGCTGATGGCCGAGGCCGATCACCGGCCCTATCTGAGCCTGAGCCCCGAATACCCACTGGATGTGGAGCGGGTGCAGGCGCAGTTCGCCAGCTGGTACGAGCTGTTTCCCCGCTCGATCACCGACCATCCGTCCCGCCATGGCACCTTCAACGACGTCCACTCGCGGCTGTCGATGATCCATGACATGGGCTTCGATGTGCTGTATTTCCCGCCGATCCATCCCATTGGCCGCAGCCACCGCAAGGGGCGCAACAACGCGTTGACGGCGGGCCCGGACGACCTCGGCAGTCCCTATGCGATCGGCGGCGAGGAGGGCGGTCACGAGGCGATCCATCCACAGTTGGGCAGCCTGGATGACTTCCGCCGGTTGGTGGCTGCCGCTGCCGACCACGGCCTGGAGATCGCCCTGGATTTCGCCATCCAGTGTTCCCAGGACCATCCCTGGCTCAAGCAGCACCCGGGTTGGTTCAACTGGCGCTCGGACGGCACCATCAAGTACGCCGAGAACCCACCGAAGAAGTACCAGGACATCGTCAACGTCGACTTCTATGCCGCCGATGCCATACCCGGCCTGTGGCTGGAACTGCGGGACATCGTCATCGGCTGGGTCGAGGAGGGGGTCAAGACCTTTCGCGTGGACAACCCCCACACCAAGCCGCTGCCGTTCTGGCAATGGCTGATTGGCGACGTGCGCCGCCAGTACCCGGAGGTGATCTTCCTCGCCGAGGCCTTCACCACCCCGGCGATGATGGCGCGCCTGGGCAAGGTCGGTTACACCCAGAGCTACACCTACTTCACCTGGCGCAACACCAAGAGCGAGCTGGCCAGCTACTTCGCCGAACTCAATCAGCCGCCGTGGCGCGACTGCTTCCGGCCCAACTTCTTCGTCAACACCCCGGACATCAATCCGGCGTTTCTGCATGACTCGGGGCGTCCGGGATTCCTTATCCGCGCGGTGCTGGCCAGCATGGGTTCGGGGCTGTGGGGCATGTACTCCGGGTTTGAACTGTGCGAATCGGCACCGGTGCCGGGCAAGGAGGAGTACCTGGATTCGGAGAAGTACGAGATCCGGCCCCGGGATTTCAACGCAGCCGGCAACATCATTGCCGAGATCGCCCAGCTCAACCGCATCCGCCGGCAGAACCCGGCGCTGCACAGTCACCTGGGGCTCAAGCTGTACAACGCCTGGAACGATCAGATCCTGTACTTCGGCAAACGCAGCGCCGAGGGCGGCAACTTCGTCCTGGTGGCGGTCAGCCTCGATCCTTTCAATGCCCAGGAGGCGCACTTCGAACTGCCGCTGTGGGAGCTGGGGCTGGCTGACGCCGCCGCCACCCAGGGAGAGGACCTCATGAACGGTCATCGCTGGACCTGGTACGGCAAGACCCAATTCATGCGCCTGGAACCGGCGCAGCCCTTCGGCATCTGGCGCATCAGTCCCCTGTAGGAGCCGGCTTGCCGGCGAAGAGGCCCATGAGCCTTGCGCCGGGCTGGCTGACGCCTTCGCTGGCAAGCCAGCTCCTACGGTTGTCGTGGCGCATCGGCAGGTGCGTCGGCGCCCATTCATCTTTTCAGGAGTCCGAGATGGCCAAGAAACCCCGCTCAGCGACCTTTATCAAGGACCCGCTCTGGTACAAGGACGCGGTGATCTATCAGGTGCATGTGAAGTCCTATTTCGATTCCAACAACGACGGAATCGGCGACTTTCCCGGGCTGATCGCCAAGCTCGACTACATCAAGGACCTGGGGGTCAACACCATCTGGCTGTTGCCGTTCTACCCCTCGCCACGGCGTGACGACGGCTACGACATCGCCGAGTACCGCGGAGTCAGCCCCGACTTCGGAACCCTGGCCGACGCCCGGCGCTTTATCGCCGAGGCCCACAAGCGCGAGCTTCGGGTGATCACCGAACTGGTGATCAATCACACCTCGGACCAGCACCCCTGGTTCCAGCGGGCGCGCAAGGCAAGGCCCGGTTCGGCGGCGCGCAACTTCTACGTGTGGTCCGACGACGATCAGAAGTACGCCGGTACGCGGATCATTTTCCTGGATACCGAAACGTCCAACTGGACCTGGGACCCGGTGGCCGGCCAGTACTTCTGGCACCGCTTTTATTCCCACCAGCCGGACCTCAACTTCGACAACCCCCAGGTGATGAAGGCGGTGCTCTCGGTGATGCGCTATTGGCTGGACATGGGCATCGACGGCCTGCGCCTGGACGCCATTCCCTACCTGATCGAGCGCGATGGCACCCACAACGAGAACCTGCCCGAGACCCACGACGTGCTCAAGCAGATTCGCGCCGAGATCGACGCCCACTACCCGGACCGCATGCTCCTGGCCGAGGCCAACCAGTGGCCGGAAGACACCCAGCTGTACTTTGGTCAATCAACCAATGGCAACGACGGCGACGAATGCCACATGGCCTTCCACTTCCCGTTGATGCCGCGCATGTACATGGCCTTGGCCCAGGAAGACCGGTTCCCCATCACCGATATCCTGCGCCAGACCCCGGAGATTCCGGCCAACTGCCAATGGGCGATCTTTCTGCGCAACCACGATGAACTGACCCTGGAAATGGTCACCGACAAGGAGCGCGACTACCTGTGGAACTACTACGCCGCCGACCGTCGGGCGCGGATCAATCTGGGGATTCGTCGGCGCCTGGCGCCGCTGATGGAACGAGACCGGCGCCGCATCGAATTGCTCAACAGCCTGCTGCTGTCGATGCCCGGCACCCCGACCCTGTATTACGGCGACGAGATCGGCATGGGCGACAACATCTACCTGGGTGACCGCGACGGTGTGCGCACGCCGATGCAATGGTCCATCGACCGTAACGGCGGCTTTTCCCGCGCGGACCCGGCGAGCCTGGTGCTGCCGCCGATCATGGACCCGCTGTATGGCTATCAGTCGGTCAACGTCGAAACCCAGTCCGGCGACCCCCATTCCCTGCTCAACTGGACCCGGCGCATGCTGGCGGTGCGCAAGCAGTCCAAGGCCTTTGGCCGGGGCACGCTGAAGATGCTGTCGCCGAGCAACCGGCGGATTCTGGCCTATACCCGGGAATACACCGGGCCTGACGGCAAGCAGGAGATCATCCTCTGCGTGGCCAACGTCTCGCGCAGCGCCCAGGCGGCGGAACTGGACCTGTCGGCCTTCGCCGGCATGGTGCCGGTGGAGATGCTCGGCGGAAATGCCTTTCCCCCCATCGGCCAGTTGCATTTCCTCCTGACCCTGGCGCCTTACGGCTTCTACTGGTTTGTCCTGGCGGCGGAAAACCAGATGCCCAGTTGGCATGTGGAACCGGCCCAGAGCCTGCCGGACTTCACCACCCTGGTGCTGAAAAAACGCCTCGAAGAATTGCTCGAAGCGCCCTCGCGCACCACGCTGGAGCACAACGTCTTGCCCCACTGGCTGCCCAAGCGCCGCTGGTTCGCCGGCAAGGACAGCGCCATCGAGCAGGTACAGATTGCCTACGGTGCAGGTTTTGGCGACCCCCAGCATCCCGTGCTGCTCAGCGAGATCGAGGTCACCAGCGACGGGCAGAGCCAGCGCTATCAACTGCCCTTCGGCCTGCTCGCCGAAGAGCAGCTCGGCAGTGCCTTGCCTCAGCAACTGGCCATGGCCCGGGTGCGTCGCGGACGCCAGGTCGGGCTGATCACCGACGCCTTCGCCCTCGACGGTTTCGTGCGCAGCGTGCTGCTGGCCCTGCAGGCGCAGACCCGACTGGACAGCGCTGCCGGGCAGATCCGCTTCGACGGCACCGAGCCACTGGCCGAGTTGGGGCTGACCGGCGAATCCGAGGTGCGCTACCTCTCGGCGGAACAGTCCAACAGCTCGGTGGTAGTGGGTGGCAGCCTGGTGCTCAAGCTGATTCGCAAGGTGGAAGGAGGCATTCACCCGGAACTGGAAATGGGCGCCTTCCTCACCCAGGCCGGGTTCCGCCATATCTCGCCCTTGCTGGGCTCGGTGGTGCGCCGCGATGACCAGGGCGAGGAGCATCTGTTGATGATCGCCCAGGGCTACCTGAGCAATCAGGGGGATGCCTGGGAGTGGACCCAGAACAACCTGGAACGGGCCATCCGCGATGAGTGGGCGGATGCCATGTCCGAGCAGGAACAGCATTACAACGCCCTGGGGGAACTCGAGGATTTCGCCGGCCTGCTGGGGCAGCGCCTGGGAGAAATGCACCTGTTGCTGGCGGCCCCCGGCAACCCCCCGGACTTTGCCCCGCAAGTGAGCACCCTCAAGGACACCCAGGCCTGGAATCGTCAGGTAGCGGAGCAAGTGGAACGGGGGTTGCAGTTGCTCCAGCAGCGTCAGGGCGAGCTGAGTCCTGGCGATCAGAAGCGGGTGAGCCGATTGTTGCAGCACAAGACGAAAATTCTCGGTCACATCCAGCAACTGGCCAGCCAGTTGCTGGGTGGGCTGCGCATCCGGGTGCATGGCGACCTGCACCTGGGGCAGGTGCTGGTGATCAAGGGCGATGCCTACCTGATCGACTTCGAGGGCGAGCCGGCGCGGCCCCTGGCAGAACGCCGGGGCAAGCACAGCCCGTACAAGGATGTCAGCGGGGTCTTGCGCTCCTTCGACTACGCCGCGGCCATGGCCCTGGAGGCACCGGCGATGGAGGGCGCGCAGATGGCCGTGCAGGCCCGGCAACGGGTGGTCCGTCGTTATCTGCAGGAGGCGCGGCAAGCCTTTGTCCAGGCGTATCGGCTGGCGACGGCTAATCTTGCCCATGAATGGCAGGACCCGGGGGCCGCGGATGCCGCCCTGGCCCTGTTCAGTCTGGAGAAGGCCGCCTATGAGCTGGCCTATGAAGCGGAAAACCGGCCCAGCTGGCTGCCCGTGCCCTTGCACGGCCTGGTCGGGCTGTTGTCTGAACTGGAACCCTTTTCCGATCTTGAGCGTGGTGGAGAGCAGTCATGAGTTTCTCGAACAAGGAACAGGGAAAGCACCAACCGGCATTGCTCCCTTCGGCCAAGACCATCGATGCCCTGGTGCGCGCGGAGCATCGTGATCCGTTCGCTGTGCTCGGGCCCCACGGCGACGGTGCCGACGGGCAGTTCATCCGGGCCTTTCTGCCCGGAGCCCTGAGTGTGCAGGTACTGGACCGGGACCAGCAAAACGTACTCGGCAGCCTTCAGGCCGCCGCAGTACCCGGGCTGTTTGTCGGGCATTTCAGCGAGAGCCGGGCCTATCTGCTGCGGGTGCAGTGGGCCGGTGGCGAGCAGGTCAGTGAAGACCCCTACAGCTTTGGCCCGCTGCTGGGGGAGATGGATCTGTATCTGTTCGCCGAAGGCAATCATCGTGACCTCGGCTCCTGCCTGGGAGCGCAGGCAATCACCGTGGACGGCGTCCCGGGGGTGCGCTTTGCGGTCTGGGCGCCGAACGCCCGGCGGGTCTCGGTGGTGGGCGACTTCAATATCTGGGACGGGCGTCGCCACCCCATGCGCCTGCGGCACCCCTCCGGAGTCTGGGAGCTGTTCGTTCCGCGCCTGCAGCCTGGAGAAGCCTACAAGTACGAGATTCTCGGGCCCCAGGGCATCCTGCCGCTCAAGGCCGACCCCATGGCCCTGGCCACCCAGTTGCCGCCGGACACCGCGTCCAGGGTCGCCGAGCCGCTGAATTTCCACTGGCAGGACCAGTCATGGATGCAGGCCAGGGGTGAACATCAGCGAACCGATGCGCCCCTGTCCATCTACGAGTTGCACGCCGGCTCCTGGCAGTGCGAAGTGGATGACCTGGGGGAGGTGGCCCGCCAGTACAGTTGGGCCGAGCTGGCCGAACGCCTGATCCCCTACGTCAAGGACCTGGGCTTCACCCATATCGAGCTGATGCCGATCATGGAGCACCCCTTCGGCGGTTCCTGGGGTTATCAGCCGCTGTCACAGTTCGCCCCCAGTGCCCGCTATGGCTCGCCCCAGGATTTTGCCGCCTTTGTCGATGCCTGCCACCAGGCGGATATCGGCGTCATCCTCGACTGGGTACCGGCGCATTTCCCCACCGACACCCATGGCCTGGCGCAGTTCGACGGCACCGCGCTGTATGAGTACGGCAACCCCCTGGAGGGCTTTCACCAGGACTGGGACACCCTGATCTACAACCTCGGGCGGACCGAGGTGCATGGCTTCATGCTGGCTTCGGCATTGCACTGGCTCAAGCATTTCCATGTCGACGGCCTGCGGGTGGATGCAGTGGCGTCGATGCTCTATCGCGACTATTCACGCAAGGCCGGTGAATGGGTGCCGAACCGCCACGGCGGTCGCGAGAATCTGGAAGCCATCGACTTCCTGCGCCACCTCAACGAGGTGGTGGCCCTGGAAGCGCCGGGAGCCCTGGTGATCGCCGAGGAATCCACCGCCTGGCCCGGGGTCAGCCAGCGCACCGACCAGGGCGGCTTGGGCTTTGCCTACAAATGGAACATGGGCTGGATGCACGACTCCCTGCATTACATCCAGCAGGACCCGGTGTACCGCGCCCATCACCACAACGAACTGAGCTTCGGCCTGGTGTACGCCTGGTCCGAGCGCTTCATCCTGCCGATCTCCCACGACGAGGTGGTGCACGGCAAGCATTCGCTGATCGACAAGATGCCCGGCGACCGCTGGCAGAAATTCGCCAACCTGCGGGCGTACCTGAGCTTCATGTGGACCCATCCGGGCAAGAAACTGCTGTTCATGGGCTGCGAGTTCGGCCAGTGGCGCGAGTGGAACCACGACCAGCAACTGGACTGGTACCTGCTGCAATACCCCGAGCACCGGGGCGTCCAGCAATTGGTGGGCGATCTCAACCGGCTGTATCGCCAGTACCCCGCGCTGCATGATCAGGACCACGCGCCCCAGGGTTTTCAGTGGCTGATCGGCGACGATGCGATCAACAGCGTCTATGCCTGGTTGCGCTGGAGCAAGGCCGGCGAGCCCTTGCTGGTGGTGGCCAACTTCACCCCGGTACCGCGCCAGGCGTACCGCGTCGGCGTGCCGCTGGCGGGACGCTGGAGCGAGCTGCTCAACAGCGATTCGCAACTCTATGCCGGTTCCAACTATGGCAATGGCGGCGAAGCCTTCAGTGAAGAACAGGGCAGCCATGGACAGGCCCTGTCCCTGGTGCTCAACCTGCCACCCCTGGCGGTGTTGATCCTGCGCCCCGACAGCCTTTAGTGGCGGGCGACCGGTAATGGCGAACAGGGGCCATTACCGGCACCTTACTCAGTGCATCACCAACGCATGCGCACGCCCAGGCTGCCGATCAGGCCATTGAGGTCGTTGTCATCCACATCGCTGCTGTAGTCGGCACTGACATACAGGCTGACAGCGGGGGTGACTCTGGCCACCAGCCCCAGGCCAACCTCTACGGTGGAGGCGTTGCGGCTGCTGCTGATCTTGTCCACCTGGCCCAGGCTCAGGGTGTCGCCGCTGTAGACGGTGTGCCAGAGGTTGGTGCGCACATAGGGTTCCAGGGGCAGGCCGTTGACGTCATAGCGCCCTTGCAGACGTGCTCCGACCCGGCCGCTCCAGGCGTTGAGGTCGCTGCCGGTGCTGCCACCGTCCAGGCGAATGCGTTGGTTGATCACCTGGGCCTGAGGTTCGATCACCCAGTTGTCACTCAGGCCTATGGCCACGCCGCCCTGTACGGAAAAGGTCAGGGCGTTGCCTTCGGTGGTCAAGGCCCGGCCCTGTTCATTGCGACTGAAACCGCTGACCCGGCCGCCGCTGGCGGACATGTCCAGACGCCAGCCTCGGGCATCTTGCAGGCTCCAGAAGGCGCCCAGGCCTTGCCCCTGGACGCTGAGCCCGGCATTGCGTGGGTCGTTGACGGTGGCAGGGGCGCCGCCTTGGGTGAGCTGGTAGGTGTGGGTGCTGCTCAGCAGGCCGATGCGCTGGGTGGTGCCGTTGTTCTGGATGCTGTAGAGCAGGGGGCCCTTGCGCGGTTCGCTGCCTGCGCCGGGCAGCGCCAGGTAGCCGACTTCAAGGTGCGCCGGCAGTCCGGGCCGGTCCAGGACCGCGAAGTCGCTCGGGCGCGGGTTGTCCAGGGGGAGGGCGCTGATCGGCAGGCTGCTTGAAACTGGGGGATAGCCGGTGTTGTCGGTGTCCTCCCCCGGGGACGCCGCGACCTCCATGGAGCACAACAGCAGGGGTGTGCACAGGCTGCACAAGGTGAGTGGCAGAGGGCTTGAGGTGAGTGAGGTATTCATGGAGGTCTACCTTGCAAATGCATGCTTTATCTCGTTGGGGCGCCTCTCCCACCCCCGTTCGAGAGGCAGCCGGATTCAATCGGGTAAAGTCCGTCGACCCGCTCTGCAGCAGGTGTTTTCGGCCTTTTCCCGGTTACTGTTTCCAGGGGTGGTCATGTGTAGCTAAGGAGAGAGCAGGGGGCTCGTCAAGAAAATGCCTGACAAATGGAAGGGTTATTTCAGGGTGTCCAAATAGCTGAAAATTGGCGCTTATCGGGATGCCTGGGATGCGGGGTGGAGCAGAGTCGTCAGGAGGGGGCAGCCCCCGGGCATACCTGCTGCCAGTGCCCGGGAGCAGGTATTGCCGAGGGGCAGGACTACAGGGACTGCGCGGCTTCGATGATCAGCGCAGCCACGGCAGCAGGCTGGGAAGCGAGGGAGGCATGGCTGGCGTCCAGGCGCAGGACTTTGCGCGGGTTCAGGCGCGCCGCCATGCGCTCCTGGTTCTGCGGGGCGATCATGCGGTCGGCGTTCGATACCTGGTACCAGGAAGGTTTGTCACGCCAGGCCGGGGCCCCGAGGGTGTCACCGAAGGTACTGGCCAAGGGAGCTTTCTGGGTCAGGCCCATCACCAGGCCCTCCTGGGGGCTCAGGTCCTGGCAGAAACTCTGCTGGAAGCGCTCGGGCCGAACCCACAGGTAACCGTCGCTGTCAGGCTCCAGATTGGCGGCACCTTCGGGCACAAACTCCTGGGTCAGGCCGCCGGGGCTCTCACCCTGGTCGGGGGCGAAGGCGGCGATGTACACCAGGCCTTGCACATTGGCTTCATGGCCGGCCTCGGTGATCACCGCACCGCCATAGGAATGGCCCACCAGCAGCACCGGTCCGGCTTGTTGGGCCACCAGCTTGCGGGTACGGGCGACGTCCTCGGCCAGGGAGGTCAGGGGCAGTTCCACCGCGCGGATCTTCTCGTAGCCCTGGTTCAGCAGTTCGACTATGACCCGGTTCCAGTGGGCGGCACCGCCCCAGAAGCCGTGAACCAGGACGATCGTGGGTTTATCGCTCATCGTTTGACTCCTTCTGCGCGGACAAGGGCCGCCCCGGGACGGATGCCCCGGGGTTCATGTCCGGGCAAAAGCATGGACGAATCTGCTTTCGGCGGGCTTTCTTTGTTCAGGGATTCTGATGTGCGGCCACGGGCGGCAGTTGCACCTCGACCGCCAGAGGCAGGTGATCGGAGAGATGGGTCCAGGGCTTGTTGCCGAGGATCTGCGGCCGGTGACTGCTGGCATTGCGCAGGTAGACCCGGTCCAGGCGCAGCAAGGGCCAGCGCGCGGGGTAGGTTTTGGCCGGGCGGCCGTAATGGCGTTCGAAGGCTTCGTGCAGGTCGTCGCGTCGGCCCAGGGTGACATTGCCGTGCATCTGCCAGTCGTTGAAGTCGCCGGCAATGATCACCGGTGCCTCCTCGGGCAGGGATTCGAGCAGTTGGCAGAGCAGTGCCAGTTGCAGTTGCCGGTGGCTTTCCAGCAGGCTCAGGTGCACGCAGATGGCGTGGACCTCGGCATATCCGGGTACATCCAGGACGCAGTGCAGCAAGCCGCGGCGCTCAGGGCCGGTGATGGAGACATCCAGATTGCGGTACTGGCGGATCGGATACTTGGACAACAGGGCGTTGCCGTGATGACCGTCGGGGTACACCGCATTGCGGCCGTAGGCGTAATCGCTCCACATGCTGTCGGCGAGAAACTCGTACTGCGATTGCTGCGGCCAGTTGTCCAGCCGCGACGCGTGGCGTTCATGCTCGCCCAGCACTTCCTGGAGAAACACCAGGTCGGCCTGGGTGCTGCGTACCGCTTCTCGCAGTTCCGGGAGAATGAAGCGTCGGTTGAGGGCGGTGAAGCCCTTGTGGGTGTTGACGGTCAGGATCTGCAGACGCTGGATGCTTCCCGGCTGGGGCTGGCGGGTGGACTCGCTGCTCACGCTCGCTCCTGTGATTCAGTGACGGTTACTCATGGGACTGATGGCCGGCACTCACGTTCAGCTTATTTTCCGCCCGGGCCCGGCCTACATCAGGATGATTTCGTAGGGCAGGCGCAGGCGCTCCAGCAGAATCGGCGACAGCGACGGTTCCAGGCCGATCTCCGGTTCGCCCTGCAACTGGCTGGCGTAGGCGTGGGCCGCGTGGCGCTTGCGGGCCACGGTCCAGGTGTCCAGGCGCAGCTTGCGTGCCCGTTGCCAGGGAATCTGGTGCTCCTCGCGCGAGGACCAATGCCAGGCCCAGATCGGAATCTCGTAAAAGCGTGCGCCCACCTGCCCGGCAGCCTTGGCCGCGGCCCGGCCCACGGCCTCGTGATCGAGGTTGCCGTCGCCGCGCCAGGTGCTGAACACCACATCGCTGTCGCGCAGGTAACGGCTGATGAATGGCACCAATTGCTGTTCGCGCTCGCTCAGGGCGCTGTCGGCAAAGCCGCCACGAATCCACTTCAGACTGTGCAGGGGCAGGCCCAGGCGACGCAGGGCTTCGGCGCTTTCCTGGGGCCGGAACACGCTGAGGCGGCGCTTGGGCCACAGCTCCGAACCTGGGTGACTGGCGCTGCCGTCGCTGATGGAAATCAGTTGCAGGGGGTGGCCATGGTGGGCGAGCACTTGCAGCAGGCCGCCGCTGGCCACCACTTCATCACCGGGGTGGGGGGCGATGATCACGGCCCGGGAGCCGGGTGGAACCAGATTGCCCAGGTTGATGGGGGGAACGTCGGCCAGATGGCGGGCACCGTTCCAGATCTGGCTGGGCCAGCTGCTGTCTATTGCGGTTATGGCTTTCATGAGGTGTCACATCCCTGTTTTCCGGGTCACGGCAATGGCGCCTGAACATCCGTTCAGTGGCGACCCTGGGTTTGCACGCACGCTGATTCCATGGCATCTGCCTCAGCGTGAAGTACCGGTGCTCCATACCTTTGGGGCACCCTGATCCGAGCGCAATCATACTCAGCCCGTGGCTGCCTACACAGAGGATTGAATTGAATTTGTCGATTGCGACCCGTTTCTCAGGGTAGTCGCATTTTGTTGTCAGGGCCGAGGTCCTGACGAAAGCCTGGAATTTGTCGGTGTTTGGCGTGCCAGCGAAGGCATCGGTGAATTGGCGCAGGGTCTGTTCGCCGGCAAGCCGGCTCCTGCGGGTTGTGGTGGATTGTAGGAGCGGGCTTGCCAGCGAAGGCGGCATCGAGGGCGCTGCAAGCCTTGCGCTCAGTCATCCTCTTCATGCTGAAGTTCGAAGAACAGCAGCGAACGCCCGGTCACCGAATATTCGTGACCAAAGGCGAAGCGCTCCTGGCCGCGCACCGCCGGCTGGTGGGTGTCGAGCATGCAGGTCCAGAACTCTCCGGCGGGCACGTGCGGCAGGCGGAAATTGACGATGTCGTGGTGGGCGTTGACCACTAGCAGCACGGTGGCATCCGCCCCGGGGCGGCGGATGCCGGTTTCCTGGGCGCGGCCGTCCAGCAGCATGCCCAGGCAGCGGCCATGGGTATCCTGCCAGTGCTCGGTGGTCATTTCGTTGCCGTCGGGAGCCAGCCAAGTGACGTCCTTGACGCCAATGTCCTCGTTGTAGTTGCCCACCAGGAAACGCCCGCGGCGCAGGATCGGGTAGCTCAGGCGCAGCTTGATCAGGCGCTTGACGAACTTGAGCAGCGACTTGCCGTCGGCATCCAGCTCCCAGTTGACCCAGCCGATCTCGCTGTCCTGGCAATAGGCGTTGTTGTTGCCGTGCTGGGTGCGGGCGAACTCGTCGCCGGCCACCATCATCGGCGTGCCCTGGGCCAGCAGCAGGGTGGCGAAGAAGTTGCGCATCTGGCGCAGGCGCAGGGCATTGATCTCGGGGTCGTCGCTGGGACCTTCGACGCCATGGTTCCAGGACAGGTTGTTGTTGCTGCCGTCCTGGTTGTTCTCGTCATTGGCCTCGTTGTGCTTGTCGTTGTAGGACACCAGATCGTGCAGGGTGAAACCGTCGTGGGCGGTGACGAAGTTGACTGAAGCATAGGGGCGGCGGCCGCGCTGGTTGAACATCTCGCCAGAGGCGG
Organism: Pseudomonas sp. E1BtOHC1; assembly: GCF_058744285.1. Classification (NCBI taxonomy): domain Bacteria; kingdom Pseudomonadati; phylum Pseudomonadota; class Gammaproteobacteria; order Pseudomonadales; family Pseudomonadaceae; genus Pseudomonas; species Pseudomonas sp. E1BtOHC1. The sequence continues at coordinate 4,487,900 of NZ_CP196023.1, read as the reverse complement.
TCAGGCGTCCGGCAAAGTCCGCCAACTGGCCGTCGTCGCCTTTCCAGAAGGCCCGTACCGTATCGCGGAAACGATCGTTCCACTCCACCCAGCCCGGCGGGAATTTACCCACTTGGTAGCCACTGGGGCCACAGTCCCAGGGTTCAGCGATCATTTTCACCTGGCGCAGCACCGGGTCCTGGCGGCACGCCACGAGAAAGCTGTGGCGCTCGTCGAAACCATCGTGATAACGACCGAGGATGGTCGCCAGGTCGAAGCGGAAGCCGTCCACGTGCATCTCCGTGGCCCAGTAGCGCAGCGAGTCGGTGACCATCTGCAGCACGCAGGGGTGGCTCAGGTCCAGGGTGTTGCCGGTGCCTGAATCGTTGATGTAGAAGCGCTTGTCGTCGGGCATTAGGCGGTAGTAGGAGGCGTTGTCGATGCCGCGCATGGACAGGGTCGGGCCTTGCTCGTTGCCTTCGGCGGTGTGGTTGTAGACCACGTCCAGAATCACCTCCAGCCCGGCTTCGTGCAGGTGGGCGACCATTTCCTTGAATTCGGCGATCTTGCCGCTGGCCAGGTAGCGCGGGTCCGGGGCGAAGAAGGCGATGCTGTTGTAGCCCCAGTAGTTGGTCATGCCCTTGTGCAGCAGGTGCTGGTCGTTGACGAAGGCGTGGATCGGCAGCAGCTCCACCGACGACACCCCGAGCTTGCGGATGTGCTCCAGCACGTCATCCACCATCAGCCCGGCAAAGGTCCCCCGCAGGTTCTCGGGCACCGAAGGGTGGCGCATGGTGAAGCCGCGCACGTGGGTTTCGTAGAGGATGGTCTTGTCCCAGGGCACGCTGACCCGCTGGTCGTGGCCCCAGGTGTGGGCCGGATCGATGACCTTGCACTTGGGCACGAAGGGCGCGCTGTCGCGCTCATCGAAGCTGAGGTCGGCGTCAGGATGGCCGATGGTGTAGCCGAACAGCGCCTCGGACCATTTCAATTGGCCCACCAGCTGTTTGGCATACGGGTCGATCAACAGCTTGTTGGGGTTGAAACGGTGACCGTTGGCCGGATCATAGGGGCCGTGCACCCGGTAGCCGTAGATCAGCCCGGGGTGAGCGTCGGGCAGGTAGCCGTGGAAGATCTCGTCGGTGTATTCGGGCAGTTCGATACGTTCCAGCTCCACTTCGCCGGCGGCGTCGAACAGGCAGAGTTCGACCTTGGTGGCGTTGGCCGAGAACAGCGCGAAGTTGACGCCCAGGCCATCCCAGGTGGCGCCCAGAGGGAAGGGCAGGCCTTCACGGATGCGCGAGGGTTCGTTTTCGGGAGTCGACGGGGTCTGCTTGGATCTGCTCATGGTTGCTCCTGCAAAAAGGATCGGAGGGCCAGCCGGAGGTTTTCCGGGGCGCAGCCATCCTGGGTGGCGCAGGGGCGCGCCACCGGTTTAGGGCGATAGACGGGGCGGGAGTGTCGTCAGTGCGCTGGCGGCTTGCGCGGGCCCCGGGGTTTCTTCGCCGCAGCAGGCTTCTCGCCCGGCGGCACTACCACCGCGGCGGCCGACTTGGCCCCGGGTTTGCTCGCGCTCTTGCTGGCCGGCTTGGCCGTGGCAGGTTTGGCCTTGGCGGTCTTGGGCGGCTGGCTGGGGGCCAGGGCCTCGGCCTCGGCGAGCTTGCGGGCCATTTCCCAGTGTCGGGCTTCGTGGCCCTCCGGTTTCCCTTCCGACTCCCAGATCTGATAGGCGAATTCACGAATGCGTTTGTCGTCGGTACTCATCGAAATGCTCCTGGACTGAACTCAATGTTGAATCAAAAGGTTGAGCGGAAAGTCTTGCAATACGGCGCTGATCAGCAATTCCTTGTGGGGTGTGACTGCTCCGGTTGAAAAAAGTCCATTCAGGTTGCGGCCCGAAGCGGTGAACGGTAGTTGCACCCGGGTATCGCCCCATCGCTGCGCATCCACCTGGGGGATTGCACTGTCATCCAGCAGGCCGGCCACCCGGATCGGCACTATCACCACGGCCCGTTGCTCCTGGTATTCACGCATGAACGCCAGCACCCGACCGGCTTCCTGACCCAGCACCGGCAATGGCTGGTAGCTGCCGCGCTGGAACAGCTCCGGGTATTGACCGCGCAGGCCCAGGGTGCGGGCAATCAGGCCCTGCTTGATGCGTCCGTCACGCCACTGGACCAGCCACTGCCGAGGATCGCGCGGGCTGTCCAGAGCCCGTTGCCGGGCCGGGTAGTCCGGCAGTCGGCGGTTGTCCGGGTCCACCAGGCTGAAATCCCAGAAGTCGTTGCCCTGATACAGGTCCGGCACCCCCGGTACGGTCATGCGCAGCAAAGTTTGCGCCAGGCTGTTGAGGGCGCCGCCAGGAGCGATGCTGTTGGCGGCCGCCGCGAGCGACTGGCGCAGGGCCAGGCCTTGCGGCGAGCCCAGCACGGCGCTGACAAAAGCCTGCACTCCCTTTTCGTAGTCAGGGTTGGGCGCTGCCCAACTGCTGTGCAGCTTGGCTTCACGCAGGGCCTTGAGTTGCCATTGCCAGATGCGCTGGGCATAGCGCTCCAGGCCCGGCTGATCCTCAGCCTGCAAATCCAGAGGCCAGCTGCCCAGGAGGGTTTGGTAGAGGATCAGTTCATCGCCCGCCGAGGGGGCGTCGGGGTGCTGGCGCAAGGGTGCGGCCAACAGTCGCCAGCTGGCCACCTGACGGGCATACCAGGGAGCCCGCTCACTGAGCAGGGCCAGGCGCGCGCGGCTGTCTTCGCCGCGCTTGTGGTCATGGGTGGCGCTGGTCAGCAGGTTGTCGGGGAAGCTCTCCAGGCGCTGCTGGCAAGCGCTGTGGAAGGCCGAGATCGGCGCGCTGAACTGTTCGCTGTTGAAGCCCACGTCATTGCGCGCCAGGAGCACCGCCGAGCGGTAGAAGGCGGTGTCTTCCACGGCCTTGGCCGCGGCTGGCGAAGTCAGTTGCTGGAAGCGCACGCAGGCGTGGCGCAACAACTTGCGCGCCCGGCCCGGTGGCTGCCGGCGCCAGCCCTGGCCACCGAGCCAGCGTTCCAGGCAGTCCAGCACCGGCCAGTCGGCCTCGCTCAGGCTGCCTCGGGCACCGTCCATGGCCTGCTGGAAAAACAGCTGGTCCTGGGGGCCGCGGCCCTGGGCGCTGATGTAGGTGCGATACACCGCAAAGTGCACGATCAGCTCCTGCAGCGCCCGGCGGATGGCCCCCAGGGTCAGGTCGCGGCTCATCAGGTCCAGCCGTGCCACTTGCAGCAGCGCCTGGGCCACGTTTTCAAAGTCGCCGGCCAGGGAACCGTTGAGGATCTGCCGGCGTGCCAGCAGGGCTTCCTCGCCGAATTGCGGCGAACGCTGACTGTGCCGGCTCCAGAGTTCCGCCAGCAGCGGCTGGCCGTCGGGCGCCTGTTGCAACAGCGACAGCTGGTTCATGAATTCGTAGCCGGTGCTGCCGTCCACGCCCCAATCGCGATGCAGGGTCTCGCCAGGGCCGAGGATCTTCTCGACGTAGATCGGCAGGTGCTGCCCCGGGCGCAGGCGGTCGACCCGGCGCCGCAGCTTGCGGCAGTAACCCCGGGGATCGGCCAGGCCGTCGATGTGGTCGATGCGCAGGCCATCCACCAGATTTTCTTCGATCAGCTGGAAGATCTTCGCGTGGGTGGCTTCGAACACGGCCGGGCGTTCGACCCGCAGCCCCCCCAGTTCATTGACGTCGAAGAAGCGTCGCCAATTGATGTCATCGGCCGCGGTGCGCCAGCTGGCCAGGCGGTAGCTCTGTTGTTCCAGCAACTGATGCAGACGGGTGAAACCGTCGGCCTGGCGCGAGTCGTAGCGTTGCAAGTGGGCGTCGATGGCCTGGCGTACTGACGGCTGCTGCAGTTGGTGTGCCAGGGCCTGTTGCAGGGGCCGGGCCTGGGTATGGGCGTCGCTGTTGAAGCGCAGCGCAGCAAAACCGTCGGCCAGGGACTTCAGGGCGGCGCTGGACTCGGCGTCCAGCGGCTCGGGGAGGCGCAGCAGTTGTGCGTAGTCCCAGGGGCAGATGGGAAAGTGGTGTTCATGGTGCTGCACATGAAAGCCACCCAGCTCGTCGTCCAGTTGCAGCTTCAAGCTGCCTTCCTGCAGCGCCACGCCATAGTCGCTGCCAAGGAACGGCAGGAGCAGTTGGCCTTCCATCAGCGGGTCCGCCGAGTGCCACTGGATATCGAAGAATTCGCCATAGGGGCTCAGGCGCCCCCATTGCAGCAGGTCCAGCCACCAGGGGTTGTCGCTGCCGCCCACGGCCATATGGTTGGACACGATGTCGAGGATCAGACCCATTTCATGTTGACGCAGGGCCGCCACCAGACGCCGCAGGGCCGCTTCGCCCCCCAACTCCGGGTTGACCCGGGTCGGGTCAACCACGTCATAGCCGTGCTGGGAGCCGGCTCGGGCCCAGAGCAGGGGGGAGGCATAGAGATGGCTGATGCCCAGGCGAGCGAAGTAGGGCACCAGGGGCACGGCGTCATCGAGGGTGAAGCCTTGATGAAACTGCAGGCGCAGGCTGGCCCGCAGCAAGGGCAGGGACGGCAAGGTCATCGGTCACGCTCAAGGGCTTGTTGCCGGGCGCAGGCCAGCAGTTCCAGGCGCCGGGCGGCATCGCTGTCGTCCAGCAGGCGCCGGCTGGCACTGGCCAGGCGCCGGCGCCAGTTGGGATGGCTGTCGAGGGTGCCGGGCAGGTTGGCCTGCTCGTCGATGCCCAGGGCATCTTCCAGGGGCAGCAGCACCAGGGGCGCGCGGGTATGGCCGAGAAAGCGCACGCTGGCGTCCAGCACTTGATCGGCTTCGTGGGCCTCTTGGTGAAAGTTCTGTGGGTCCCTTGCCAGGGCCTGGCGCAGGCCGTCACGTTCGCGCTGGCGGTGTTCGCGCCATTGCCGCGCCCCTTGTTCATCCACCATGCCCAGGTGCAGGTTCCAGTCGATGTCGCGGCCCTGCCACCAGCCGTTGAGGGTCGGCAGATCGTGGGTGCTGGTGGTGGCCAGGGCGTTGTCCGGCCAGTCCAGGATCGGCTTGAAGTGGCAGCCGTGATCCTGTTCGAACAAAAGCACGCGCATGCCGAGCATGGCCCGGGCGGCGAGTTTTTCCCGCAAGCCGTCGGGCACCGTCCCCAGGTCCTCGCCGAGGACAATGGCCTGGTGCCGATGGGATTCCAGGGTCAGCAGGCGCAGCAGATCGTCCACTGGGTAATACAGGTAGGCGCCGTCGCTGGGAGGCGCCCCCAGAGGAATCACCCAGAGCCGTTGCAGGCCCATCACATGGTCGATGCGCAAGCCGCCGGCATGGGCGAAGTTGGCTCGGAGCATTTCGATGAAGGCGCGAAAACCATGGCGCTGCAAACCTTCGGGAGAGAAGGCCGAGATGCCCCAACCCTGGCCCTGGCGATTGAGAATGTCCGGTGGCGCACCCACGGTCAGGGCTGCCAGCAACTGCTCCTGGCGGCTCCAGGCCTGGCTGCCGCCGCCGTCGGCGCCCACCGCCAGGTCGGCGATCAGGCCGATGCCCATGCCGCTGCTGCGGGCCGCGCTCTGCGCCCGTTCCAGGCTGCGGGCGATCAGCCATTGGCAGAAGGCATGGAAGCCGATTTCATGAGCCTGCTCCTCGGCGAACCGGGCCAGGGCCGGGCTCGCTGGGTTGCGCCAGTGTTGCGGCCAGTGGCGCCAGTCCGGGTCTTCGCCGCGGGCGGCGCGCTCGGCCTGGATGGCTTCGAAGCGGCAGTGGTTTTCCAGGGCTTCGCCGGCGCTGCGCCGATAGCTGGCGAAGTCCTCGTGCAAGGGGTGCTGGCCATGGCAGAAGCCTTCGTACAAGGCGCGCAGCGCTTGCTGTTTGGCCTGGGCCGCCTGGGGCCAATCGATCAGCGGTTGCTGTTCCAGTGCCTGCAACGTCTCGCCAAGGCCACAGGATTCGATGGCGCTGCGCCAGGCGCGGTCGCCGAGAATGGCCCCGGGAGCGGCATACAGGCTGTTGAGAAACAGCCGGCTGGAGGGCGAATAGGGGCTGTAGCGTTGAGGGTCGCTGCTGAACATGGCATGCAGCGGACTGATGGCCAGGGCATCGGCGCCGCGCTCGGCGGCTTGCCGGGCCAGCTCTTCCAGCGCCTGGGTGTCGCCGAATCCGCCGTCACCGGGGCGGCGCAAGGCATACAGCTGGACACTCAGGCCCCAGGCACGCGGCGTGGGCTGGGCCACGGCGTCGGCCACGCTGTAGCAGCGTTCGGGGGCCACCGCGAGGATGAAGTGTTCCTCCTCGATGCGCACCGAGTGGTAACCCACCGGGATCTGTCCTGGCAGTACGCTCTGTTCATCGAGCAGCAACGACAAAGGTTCGCCATTTTCCAGTTCGATGGCACAGCGGGTCCCGGGGGCGAAGTACCGAGCCAGGTCCAGGCCCTGGCCGACGTCGGCGGTCAGCAACGGTGGCAGGTGTCGGCTTTGCTGCAGCTGGTGCAACTGCTGCAGGCTGTCGGCGATTTCCTGGTCGCTGTCGGCGGGGTGGCCAAGGCCTGCCAGCACGGCCCGCAACACCCGAGCCTCAACTTTTTGCGGCCGGCCGTTGGCGTCGGTCCAGTCCACTGCCAGGCCGGCGCGGCTGGCGAGTATTTCCAGTTGCGCATCGCTCATAGGCGTTCTCCATGGGGGGCGGTGGGGCAAGGCCCGCTGTCCAGTTGCACCAGTACGCTGAAGGCCGGTAGCCAGCCCTGCTGCCAGTGCTCAAGGGTGTGCGGTGGGTGTTCGAACCAGAGTTGCGCTGTTGCTTCGGGCTCCAGCTCGACCCGGTGCGGGCTGAGGTTGAGGTCGATGCGCAGCAGGCTGCCGTCTCCCAGGCGCCAGCGTGCGCTCAGGGCACCTTCGGCCAGCACTTGGCTGTCCATGGCCTGGGCACCGGGCAGGCGCGGGATCAACTCGCGGTGCCGGATACGTAGCAGGCTGCGGTACAGCTCACGGGTCGTCTCGGCCTGTTTCGACTGGGGCAGGGGGCGTGACGCCTGGAAGGTCGAGAGGGCGTTGGGATCAGGGATGCGCTGGCGCTGCGCGGCGTCGGCAAAGGCGCTGAAGGCGGCGAACTCGTTGCGCCGGCCTTGGCGCACGGCCTCGGCCAGTTCCCCCTGATGGCTGGTGAAGAACAGGAACGGCTCCTGGGCCGCCACTTCATCCCCCATGAACAGCAACGGAATCATCGGTGACAACAGCAGCAACACCGTGGCCGCCTGCAGGGCCTGGGTCGGCGCCAGTTGGTTGAGGCGCTCGCCGAAGGCCCGGTTGCCGATCTGGTCGTGGTTCTGCAGGAACAGCACAAAGGCGCTGGGGGGCAGGTGGCCGCTGGGTTCGCCCCGGGGTTCGCCGTGGCGGTTGGCATGGCCCTGGAAAGCGAAGCCCTGGCTCAGGCAGCGGGCCAGTTGCGCGGTGGGTTCGTCGGCGAAGTCGGCGTAATAGGCGTCGGTTTCTCCGGTGAGCAGCACGTGCAGGGCGTTGTGCCCGTCGTCGTTCCACTGGGCGTCGAAACCCCGTTGCAGCAGGCTGGCCTGGTTGAACTCGTTTTCCAGGTTGAGCCACACATGGCGCGAAGCCGGCACCGCCTGGCGTACTCGCTGGGCCAGTTCATGGAGGAAGTCCGGGTCGTCGATGGCGTGCACGGCGTCCAGGCGCAGGCCGTCGAAACGGTAGTCCAGCAGCCACATCAGGGCGTTGTCGATGAAAAAGTCGCGCACCTGTCGCCGGCGAAAGTCGATGGCCGCGCCCCAGGGAGTGTGCAGATCCTCCCGGAAGAAACCCTTGGCGTAGCGTTGCAGGTAGTTGCCGTCGGGGCCGAAGTGGTTGTAGACCACGTCGAGGATCACCGCCAGGCCCAGGCCGTGGGCGGCGTCGATTAGGGCCTTGAGGTCGTCGGGAGAACCATAGGAGGCTTCCGGGGCATAGGGCAGGACGCCGTCGTAGCCCCAGTTGCGCTCGCCGGGAAACTCCGCCAGGGGCATCAGCTCGATGGCGGTCACCCCCAGGTCCACCAGCGCCGGCAGGGCCTGCTGCACCGCCTTGTAGCCGCCCATGACGCCGACATGCAGTTCGTAGATCACCGCCTCGTGCCAGGGCCGGCCACGCCACTGTGGCTGCTGCCAGGGGTAGACGTTGTGGTCGACCACCAGGCTGGGGCCATGTACATCGCCGTCCTGGGCCCGGGAGGCCGGGTCCGGCACCTGGATCTGCCGATCGAGGGTGAAGCGGTAGCGGCTGCCCGCCGGGCAACGTGCCTGAATCACGAACCAACCGTCAGCCTCGGCCAGCATCGGCAGTGACCGGCCGTCCGCCAGTTCCACGCAGACCTCACGGACATCCGGGGCCCACAGGGCGAACCGGGTGTGTTCGCTGTCCAGCATCACTGCGCCATGGGTCCAGCTGTGCCGGGTGCTTGATGGCATCGATCCAGGCCCCCTTACTGTCTGGCAGCCTGCCCCAGGGCCTTGGCCACCAGTTGTTCGTAGAGTTCGGCGTAGGGTTCCACCGCCTTGCACCAGTTGAAAGGGGCCGCCATGGCCCGGCAGCGCATGGCGTTGAGCAGCGCCGGATAGGCGAAGACCTTGAACGCCCGGGTCAGGGCTTCCTGGTAGCTGGCGACCGTGGATTCGTCGAAGAGGAAACCGGTGACACCATTCTCGATGGTGTCCGCCAGGCCGCCGGTGTTGCGCGCCACTGGCAGCGAACCAAAGCGCTGGGCGTACATCTGGCTCAGCCCGCAGGGCTCGTAGCGCGACGGCATGAGCAGGAAGTCGCTGCCGGCGAACATGCGCCGGGCATCGGTTTCATTGAAGCCGATATTGACCCCGATGCGCCCGGGAAAGCGCCGGGCCAGGGCCCGCATGGATTGTTCCTCTTCCGGTTCGCCGCGCCCGATGATGGCGATCTGGCCGCCGCTGGCGACGATGAATTCGGCCACGCCCTCGGTGAGGTCCAGGCCCTTCTGGTAGACCAGCCGCGAGACCACGGCGAACAGCGGGCCGTTGCTGGCGTCAAGCCCGAACATTTGCCGCACATGGGCGGCGTTGGCCGCCTTGCCGTCCCAGTCGCCCATGCTGAAGGGGCAGAACAGGTGCGCATCGGTGGCCGAGTCCCAGCTTTCGTCGATGCCATTGGGGATGCCACTGAGCAAACCTTGCTGGGTCTTGCTGGCGAGAAAACCGTCGAGTCCGCAACCGAAGGTTGGGGTGGTGATTTCCTGGGCGTAGGTGGCGCTCACGGTGGTGATGTGGCTGGCGTAGGCCATGCCGGCCTTGAGGAACGACAGCTTGCCGTAGAACTCCATGCCTTCTTGTTGCAGGGCGTGTTCGGGAATGCCCAGTTCCGGGCACGAGGCCAGGCTGACCACGCCCTGGTACGCCAGGTTATGGATGGTGAACAGCGTCGGCGTGCGCTGCCCGCGCCAGTGCATGTAGGCCGGGGCCAGACCGGCGGGCCAGTCGTGGGCGTGCACCAGATCGGGGCGCCAGTGGATTTGTGCCAGGTTGGCGGCGATGTCGGCAGCGGCCAGCCCCAGGCGGGCAAAGCGGATGTGGTTGTCGGGCCAGTCGCGGCCATTGTTGGCGCCGTAGGGCGAGCCTTCGCGCTCGTATAGCTCCGGGCAGATCAGTACATAGATCACCAGGCCGTCGGGCATGTCCATGCGCCCGATCTTGCAGGCCGGCAACGCCGCGTGGCCCCCCAGCTCGCCGATGATATGGATGGGGTTCTCGCTGTGCAGCACCTGGGGATAGCCGGGGATCAGCACCCGCACATCGTGCAGGTGGGCCATGGCCCGGGGCAGGGCAGCGGAGACGTCGCCGAGACCGCCGGTCTTCACCAGGTCGGCGATTTCCGAGGTGACGAACAGCACCCGCTTGCGGTTGGGGTTCTGACGAGCCAGCGGCAGTACGGTCTTGCCTCCAGGGATGGAAATCGCCTGGGGGGCACGTTCACCGGCCTGCTGTTGAGGATGCTCTCCCTGAGTGTCCAATGCGGCGCTGATCATAGGTCTCTCCCGTTTTATTGATCTGTTCTGGTGACTCAAGCGCTACTGTCGGGCCATTCCTGTGGCCGGGCGCAATCGCGCCACACATCGATCAGCCTGAGCTGCTCGAGCGCTGCAGCAGAAAGGATGGAGGAGCCGTTGCAAGGAATGCACCAGTGGCAGCGGCCCTACCTTTAACCTGACCTTGGGCCGAAGCGAAAAGTTTCGACTTTTTCAATGCAAAAGTGACCGCTCGGTCACGATGCGAAAAGCAGTCTAGGACAGAACCTAGAGCGGTGCCGGGCGGGGCGGGGTTTTCCCCCGGGGCGGGAGTTGGACAACGGATTTATCCCGACGAAAGGTCGGTCGTGCACCGCCGCAGAGCGGGGGCGAAATGGCCTCGGCGCGAAAACGGTGAGGGCGCGCGAGGGGGTGGTGCAGGCACCTGGCGGCCTTGCCCGAAAATGGGCAAGGCCGCCGCGGGAGAGGCTTGCGGTGTTGCGCTTAGTTGAGCGGACGGATCGGCTGGCCGGCGTGCCAGGCCTGCAGGTTCTCGATCATCTGGGTGAAGAACTGCCGGTAGTTCTGCTGGCTGACATAGCCGATATGGGGTGTGGCCAGGACATTGGGCAGGCGCCGGAACGGATGGTCGGCGGGCAACGGCTCGCGGGCGAACACATCCAGAGCGGCTCCCGCCAGGCGGCCCTGCTCCAGGGCGGCGATCAAGGCCGCCTCATCGACGATCGGGCCCCGGGCGGTGTTGACCAGCAAGGCCTCGGGCTTCATCCAGCCCAGGGCCTGGGCGTCCACCAGGCCACGGCTGCGTTCGCTGAGTACCAGGTGCACCGAGAGCATGTCGGCCTGCTCGAACAGCTCCTGTTTGCTGACCAGGGTTGCCCCGGCGATGGCCGCGCGCTCGGCGGTGAGGTTCTCGCTCCAGGCAATGACCCGCATGCCGAACACCTGGCCGAACTGCGCCACCCGCTGGCCGATGCTGCCCAGGCCGAGAATGCCCAGGGTCTTGCCGTGCAAGTCGCCCCCCAGGCCCTGTTGCCAATGGCCGGCGCGCAGAGCATTGGCTTCATTGAGCAGATTGCGGGTCAGAGCCATGAGCAGGGCCCAGGTCAGTTCCGGAGCGGCGTGCTTGTAACTGTCGGTGCCGCAGACCTGGACCCCCAGGGCCGTGGCGGCCTTGAGGTCGATGGCGGCGTTGCGCATGCCGCCGGTCAGCAGCAATTTGAGCCGGGGCAGGCCTTGCAGCAGGGCTGCGTCGAACACTGTGCGCTCGCGCATCAGGCAGATTACCTGGAAGGGCTGCAGACGCTGGATCAGCGTGGCGTGGTCCGCTGGATAGTCATGCAGGAAGCTGACCTGGCCAATGCCTTGCAGCACCGACCAGTCCACCACGTCGCGGGCCACGTCTTGCCAATCATCGATGACCGCAATCTGTACAGCCATGTTCAGGCTCCTTTCTGGGGGACGGTTCACGTGGCCTGGCAGGGCCTGTTGACGCAGCCGATCATGTCGCAGATTGGCCTCGGGTTCCATTTACAAAAGCCATGGTTAACGGTGTAGGAGCCGGCTTGCCGGCAAAGAGGTCTGTGAAGTGGGCGTTTGTCGTGAGGGCGCTTTCGCTGGCAAGCCAGCTCCTACGGGGGGGCGTGTGCGTGGGCGTGGTTCAGCCTAGCCAGCCCAGGGTCAGCCACACCAGCACGGCGTAGCGGGCGCCCTTGGCCAGGCTGACGATCAGCAGGAAACGCTTGAGGGGTTCGCCCATGACGCCTGCCACCAGGGTCAGCGGATCGCCGATCACGGGCATCCAGCTCAGCAGCAGCGTCCAGTGGCCGTAGCGCTGGTAGTGCACCCGGGCCCGCTCCAGGTGACGCGGGCTGAAGGGAAACCAGCGACGGTCCTTGTAGGTGTCAAGGCGCCGCCCCAGCCACCAGTTGACCAGGGAGCCCAGGACGTTGCCCAGGGTCGCCACCAGCCAGAGCCCGAGTACCGCCAGTTGGCTGTTGTGCAGCAGGCCGACCAGCAGTGCTTCCGACTGCAGGGGCAGCAGGGTGGCGGCGGCGAAGGCGGCGAGAAACAGGCCGAGGTAGGCGCTGGCGATCAACGGGCCGGGTAGTCCGCTACTACGACATCCTGGCCGTCACGGGTCAGGCCGATGACCTGGAAGGCCTCGGCGCCCATGCCGTCCATTTCCATGCCGGGGGAACCCATGGGCATGCCCGGGGCGGCGATGCCCAGCAGGTCGTTGCGCTTGCGCAGGGCCAGGACCTGTTCAGCGGGGACATGGCCTTCGACGAATTTGCCGTCGATCACCGCGGTGTGACAGGACCCCAGGCGCGGGGCGACACCCAAGCGCTGCTTGACCGCGCTCATGTTGCTTTCCACGTGGTCGGTGACGGCAAAACCGTTGTCCTGCAGGTGCTCGATCCACTTTTTGCAGCAGCCGCAGTTGGCGTCGCGGTGCACGTCGATGGGGATCAGTTCGCCAGCCTGAGCCAGGGAGCTGATCAGCAGGGCGGACAGGGCCGCCAGACGCAGTGAAGTTTTCATCGAAAGTCTCGTTGTCGCTGTTGAATAAGGGGCGCTGGCAGGGCCGGGCCCCGCGGGTGCGCGCTCGGGGTGGTGCATTTTGCGGTTTTTTTTGCCAGCTGCCGGGGGCTTTTGTTTCAAGTTGATACCAAGCTCCGGGAGCGGATGAAGGGTTCTAGAATCACATCCGTCACCGCAAAACCAGACAGGCACCGTTGTCCGGGGCGTCATCGTTGCTGGCGTAGTCAGCGGTCCGCGCCTTGCAGGCCGACCACCAGGGCCTTGACGAGGGTGCGTCGGGACGGGGTGTGCCTTGAGGTAGGGAGCGGCATGGCAGGCTTTCAGTCGGTCAGCGGATTGGAGGGGACTCTAATCAGCGCTGGCTGTCAGGAAACTGAGGCGGGCATTACAGATTTGTCAGTCGTCCGGGTGCTCCAGACGTTGCTTGAGATTGCCCAGGGCCTGGGTCGAAAGCTGCTCCATGCGCGCCCGCAGGCTGCTTAGTTGCAGGTCGGTGCAATAGTCCAGCGTGTGCCGCAACAGCGTGCCGTCGTCTTGCTTGTTCAGTTGGTAATGGACAGTGCCGTCCAGGGCCGCGGAGCTGAAGACGACCTTGAACTCTTTGGGAAATACCGCGATCAGCACACGATAGCTCATGGGGATCTGTACCCCGAGGAGATTCATGACTTCGCTGAAGCGGTGACCCGTCGGCAGCGAGCCACACAGACCGGTGTCGGCCCGCAGGCTGGATGGGTGCCACTCCGGCCAGCGCTCCGGTTGGGTGACGTAGTAATAGACAGTGTCGATTCCGGCCTGGATATACAGTTCATGGCTGATGCGCTCTTGCAGCAGATGTGATTGGCGCTGGCCCATGTTGCCCCCCACTTCCTTGTGACCTGAGGCTGCAAATATAGCCCCGCCGTGGCGCGTCGCCAGCGGCGGGGGCCGACCGTTCAGCGGACTTTGAAGCGGCCCATCAGGTGGCTGACCCGGGCATTGGCCTGCAACAGGCTCTGGGTATTGCTTTCACCGGCCCGGGCACTCTCCACCAGCTCCTCGACCATGTGTCGGATGCTGACCATGCTGCGGTTGATCTCCTCGGTCACCGCGCTCTGCTGTTCGGCAGCGGTGGCGATCTGGGTGCTCAGACTGTTGATCTGATTCACCGAGTCGGCCATTTCATCCAGACCGCTGTTGACCCGGGCCGTGGCGTCCGCCGCGGACTGGCAACTGGCCTGGGTGTTTTCCATGGCGCTGACCGAGGAGCTCACGCCCTGGGTCAGGCGGCTGAGCATTTCGTTGATCTGCGAGGTGCTGTCCTGGGTCCGTGCGGCCAGGGCCCGGACCTCATCGGCGACCACGGCAAAGCCCCGTCCCTGTTCCCCGGCCCGGGCCGCCTCGATGGCGGCGTTGAGGGCCAGCAGGTTGGTCTGCCCGGCAATGGCACCGATCACCCCGAGGATCTCGGTGATGCGTTGAGCGTCGGCTTGCATGGCCTCGACCTTGTGGGTGGCATCAGCCACTTCGTCGATCAGCGCGATGACACTGCCGGAGGCTTCGCCTACGACGACCCGCGAGTGTTCGGCATGCTCGTTGGCGCGCCGGGTGAAGTCCGCGGTCTGGGCGGCGTTGGCCGCGACACTGTCGGCCGTGCTGCTCATCTCGGTGATGGCGGTCACTGTCTGATCGGTTTCCGAGGCGTGCCGCATCAGTATCTGTTGGCTGTGGGCCGAGGTCTGCTGCAACTGCGCCAGGCTGCCGGCCATGGCTTCGGTGGCCTGGGTGACTTCGCCGATCATGTTCTGCAGGTACTGGATGAAGTGGTTGACCGAGTGACCGATGGCCCCCAGTTCGTCCTCGGCGCGGATCACGATGCGTCGGGTCAGGTCGGCGTCACCGGTGGCCAGTGCATCGATATTGCCCTTGAGGATCTTCATCCGCTGCACCAGTTGGCGGATCGCATAGACCTGCAGCAGCACCAGCAGGATCACCATGGGGATCTGCAACAGGCTCAGGGTGCTCAGCACGTCGTCGCGCTGGGCAGTGATCAGGTGGGTGGGCAGGGCGCTGGCGAGGAACCAGGGGGTGCCTTCAATGGCGCGCATGAAGAAGGTGCTGGGCACCCCGGCGTTATCGAACTCGATGCGTTGCGCGTTGTTGTCGCGACGTTCCAGGGCGCTTTGGACCTGGGCCGCGAAGGGCGAGCCGGCAGCCAGTTCGCGGATGTTCTTCAGCACGATCGGGCCGTTGATCCGCGAGCTGTTGCTGATGATCTTGCCGTCGGCTTCGACGATCAGCATCTCGGCGTCGAGCTCCTTCTCCTGACGGGCCACCAGATCGTTGAAGAAACCCAGGGTGACGTCGATGGTGGCCACGCCCCAGGGCTGGCCGTCGCGACGGATGGCCATGGCGCAGTTGGTGCGCGGCTCGGCGCTGGCGTCGTCCTTGTAGGCCGCGGCCCAGGCGCACTGGCCGGGAGCGGTCTGCATGCCGCCCTTGTACCAGGACTGGTCGTAGTAGTTGGGCGCCGGGTCGCTGTTCCAGAAGGTGTTGACCACCAGCTTGCCGGACGCATCACGGTGCCAGAAGGTGCTGTGCTTGTTGCGCTCCGGGGTGCGCTGGCCGGGCAGGGGCCAGATCCCGCCGCCGAAGACCTTTTGCTCGCCGTACTGGTCCACCAGGCCCGGCAGGACCTTGTCGATGCTGTCGCTGTCGAGCAGGGGGATGGTCTGGGTGATGCTGCGTTGCTGGGCCTGGACCTTGTTCAACTCGCCCTGAATGCGCTGCGCCACTTCGGCGATGCGATTGAGGGCCACTTGTTCCTCGGTATGGCGCAGCTTGGGCGCCACCAGTTGGCTGATTCCCACGACCGTGAGCACCAGCATCAGGACAATGAACAGGACCAGAAAGAGCGTGTAGCGGGCTTGAATCGTGCGCAAAGCGGGCATGGGACCTGTCCTTACCGAGCGTTTTTTATTGTTTGGAGAGGGTGAGCCTTGTCAGGGCATCCACAGGATGTCGGCGCGGTTTTTGTGCTCTTTAGTACGTTCGTCCAAAAAAGTTGGGTGGTGTTTAAAAAAGCTGTCGCAGGTGACACGCAGGAGGGGCCGACAGCGGCTGAACGGTTCAATCGTGAGCATGAAAAGATGACGATTTGAAGGTTGCGCAAACAGCCGGCGCCGCTTAAATCGGGCCTTTTGGCTAATTGTGTCGAGTTTGTACAAAAATTGTAAATTGCGGAAATAAAGCGTTGTTGGGAAGTCGTCCTGGCGTTGATACTTGCGCCCATTCAGATGATTCAACACGGTTTGCGCCCAGTTTCAGACGCTAGACAAGACTTTTCCGGTCTTCTCTGAGCCAGGCTGAACAGGGGGATTGGCAAGCCGGACTACAGGAGTGTCAGCATGGCAATCGGATACGTTGGAGGCTGGACCAGCAAGGCGGGTCTGTTGGTTCAGGACGGCGGTGGCAGCGGTTCTTCCAAGCCGGTCTCGCAAAGTGCCAAGGTACGGCAGATGTTGAGCCTGGTGGGAAGCAACCCCACCGTGCTGGATATCCGCAAGATGGACCAGTTGAAGCTTCACAAGCAGATCAAGGGTTTCGACCCGACCAACGTGACCACCAAGTCCCTGGGTGGCATGAGCACCTTTCTCAAGAACAATGGCCTGATTTCTGACATCACCGCGCTGAACCTGATCAACGCCGGCGACAAGTTCGACCGTTTCGGCATTCCGAAGAACCCGGATGAGCCGTTCAATGCTCTTGAATACTTTGCGATGAAGCTCGATGACATCCAGAGCAACAACATCAAGGGCAACAAGTACGCCAACTACCTCGTTCCCGAGTACAAGAAGGCGATCTACGTTCTGCAGAGCCTGCAGAGCTATGGCAAGGGCAACGGCACCACGGTGACCGACAAGAACGTTTCCGCCAAAGCCTGACCCACCAACGGCGCGCGCTCCCTGGTCGAGCCCGCGCCGCGTTCCCTGCGTCAGCGATCCAGCAGCGCCATCACCTCCTCGGTGTACCGGGGGCCGGCGGTGGTCTGCGGGCTGAAGATTGCCTCCAGCGAAGTCAGTTCCCCGGCACTCAGGCGGATCTGCAGCGCTGCCACGTTTTCCTCCAGATAGCGCCGTTGCTTGGTTCCGGGAATCGGAATCAGGTAGTCGCCCTGAGCCAGTACCCAGGCCAGGGCCAGTTGCCCGGCACTGACCTGTTTGTCCGCCGCCAGTTGCTGCACCTGCGCCACCAGTTGCAGGTTGCGCTGGAAATTCTCGCCTTGGAAACGTGGGTTGGAGCGCCGGAAGTCATCGGCGGCAAAGTCGTCAGGGCTTTTCAGGGCGCCCGTCAGAAAGCCTCGACCCAGAGGGCTGTAGGGGACAAAGGCGATCCCCAGGCGCTGACAGGCGGCCAGGCAGCCGTTGTCTTCCTGGTCCCGGCTCCATAGCGAGTATTCACTTTGCAGGGCGCTGATGGGGTGTACCTTGTGGGCGCGCTCCAGGGTGCTTGCCGACGCTTCACTCAAGCCCAGGTAGCACACCTTGCCGGCCTTGACCAGTTCCGCCATGGCGCCGACGGTCTCTTCGATGGCCACGTCCGGGTCGACCCGATGCAGGTAATACAGGTCCAGGGTGTCCACGCCCAGGCGCCGCAGGCTGCCGTCGATGGAAGCACGCACGTATTCGGGACGGCCGTTGACGCCGCGGGCATCCGCGTCGCCCGGATCGCGGACGATGCCGAACTTGCTGGCCAGGAACACTTGCTGACGCTTGCCGCGAATCGCCTGGCCGATCAATTCCTCGTTGCTGTGGGGACCGTACATATCGGCGGTGTCCAGCAGGTTGATCCCCAGTTCCAGGGCTCGGTGCAAGGTGGCGATGGCCTCCTTGGGGTCGTTGCCGGTGGTATAGAAATCGCTCATGCCCATGCAGCCCAGGCCAATGGCGGAAACCTGTGGACCCTGATGGCCAAGTTGTCGAGTGTGCATTGCCGATTACTCCGATGAGTGGGGAAGAGCGCTCAGTTTGCTACTCGACAAAAGACCTATAAACCAGCTAAAAGCGCTATCACTATTATCATTATCTAAATAATCGCGAGCCTGTTTCATGGACCGTTTCAACGCCATGCGCGTCTTCACCCGGATTGTCGAGCTGGGCGGTTTCGCCAGGGCCGCCGAGGATCTGCACATGCCGGCAGCCTCGGTCACCATCCTGATCAAGCAACTGGAAGCTCACCTGGGTGTGCAGCTTTTGCACCGCACCACCCGCCAGGTCCGCCCCACCCTGGACGGCGCCGCCTATTACCAGCGCTGCGTGCGCCTGCTGGCGGACCTGGAGGAGGCCGAAGCGGCCTTCTCGGTCACCCGGCACAACCCGCGGGGGCTCTTGCGCATCGATATGCCGGTGGGAATCGGTCGGCTGATCGTGATTCCCGCGTTGCCGGAGTTCTCTGCCCGCTACCCGCTGATCGAACTGGAGATCGGCCTCAATGACCGCCCCGTGGATCTGATCCGTGAGGGGGTGGATTGCGCCTTGCGGGGCGGCCCGGCCCTGGACGACAGCCTGGTGGCCCGGCCGCTGGTGCAATTGCAACAAGTGACGTGCGCCAGCCCCGGCTACTTGCAGCAGCGGGGAACGCCCCAGTCGCCGGCAGACCTGGAAGGGCATCGGATGGTGGAGTATTTCTCCAGCGTCAGCGGCAAACGTTATGGTCTGGAGTTCTACATCGATGGCCAGTTGCGCCCGATGGAGTTGCCCAAGCAGGTGGCGGTCAACAGTGCCGACGGCTACCTGGCGGCCTGCGAAGCCGGTTACGGACTGGTGCAGACGCCGTATTACAACGTTGCCCGACAGTTGCGGGCCGGAGTCTTGCGAGAGGTCCTGGAGGATTTTCCGGTGCCGTCGCTGCCGCTGACCGCCATGTATCCGCCCCAGCGTCATCTGTCCACCCGGGTGCGGGTGTTCGTCGACTGGCTGCTGGAGTTGTTCGCCCGCCCTGGCAATGGCACCTCGCGACCCTGAAGGCTTGCCGCAAAGAGCAGAACGCCCGCGGCGGGGCGGGCGTTGGCTGGGGGAGTGGCAGATTCAGCGGGGCCGATGAACTGGCCGGATGACTCAGCGGTGGTAGTAGCCCGGGCCGCCGTCGTAGTAACGGTGATGCCCGCCATCGCGGGGCATGATGATGCAGCCTGACAGGGTCAGGATTGCCAGCAGGGGAATCAGCAGTGTGATTCGACGGAACATTTCTCAATCCTCAAAGGGCACGGGGAACTCGACAGGACGATGAAGGAGAAAAATCTCCTTCGCGCCTGTACCATGTGACCCCGATTTCCCCGGCGCATCCCCGAATCCGGGTATGTGCTTGGCATCGTTCTTGATACACAGCGGATACATTTTCAGCTTCAGGACCCCGCAATGACCCAGTCACAACGCTTGAAATACTCGATCCTGATTTCCCTGGTGGTACTGGGGATCATGCTTGGCCTTTCCTACCTGCAGAACCACGGCGTCATCAGCGAAAAACTGTTCCAGTACATCGCCATTGGTGTGGCGGTGGTCGTGGTGGTGATCAATGGCGTGATGCGCCGCAAGGTCAAGCCCTGAACCGTGGCTCGACCGTCTCAGGAGAGACCGTCGAGCACCGCTGCGGCCTGCTGGTGCAGGCTGTAGCTCTTGTCGGCATTGAGGGTCAGGACGCCCTCGGTGCACAGGCGCTTCAAGACTTCCCGGACGCTTAGAAACGACAGCGGAATATCCAGTTCCAGCAGTTGACTGTGAACCCCCCGCACACCCAGGGAGCGCTCGCTCTGGGCTGCTGTGAGCAGGGCGTCGATGACTTTCAGGCGAATCAGACTGGTGCGCAGGCCAAAGCTTTTCAGCAGGTGCTTGATTCGTTCATTACTGTTGCGCTCGGCGTTCTTGCCGAAGACACCGGCGCCGGCATTCAGGGAAGGCGTGTTGTTCACGGTGATGCCGTCCATTGGCAGTTGCGGGTTGTACATGCAAAAACTCCTTATCAGAGCCTTATCAGGAAAAGAATGATGGGTGCTCTAGTAACTAGACGTACGAGCACGGCAAATCATGAAGCCCAGGATGTAGAAAATTTGTCGGTATCAAGTTGCTGACATGTCATTGGCCGGTCCGTGCCGACCTCTTGGGGGTAATTTTTTCTGCGCTGATTCGTCCATAGGGTCAGGCAGGCGTCGGTTGATCCGTGCGCGGCTGGATTCCCAGACTGGCGGCGTTGCCAAACCCTTCCTGCACACCAGTCCTGGTTCTGTATTTTTGCATCAGGAGTCGGCGTGATCATTTCCAGGCAGTTACCGCATTTTTGCCTTGCAGCCTTGTTTCTAAGTTTCAGTTGCGGTGCCTACGCACTGGCGCAGCCTGAACAGACCCGTGCCGAGATTCGCCGCACCAGCTTTGGTGTCCCGCATATCCGTGCCAGCGACGAGCGCGGCCTGGGCTACGGCATCGGTTACGCCTACGCCCAGGACAATCTGTGCCTGATGGCCAATGAAGTGCTGACGGTGAACGCCGAGCGGGCCAAGTACTTCGGTGCCGAAGGCCAGACTCTGGAGCAACGGGACAACCTGAGCAGCGATGTGTTTTTCAGTTGGCTGAACACGCCCCAGGCGGTAGCCGGCTTCTGGCAGGCACAGACCCCGGCGGTGCGTGAGCGCATGCAGGGTTATGTTGAGGGCTACAACCGCCAGTTGGCGGAGCGCCGGGTCCAGGGGCTGCCCGAGCAGTGCCAGGGCGACTGGGTACGGCCGCTGGCTACCTCGGACCTGGTAAAGCTGACTCGGCGCTTGCTGGTGGAAGGCGGCGCCGGTCAGTTCGCCGAGGCCCTGGCGGGAGCCACGCCGCCGGGCGTCACCGCCCAGGCGGCACTGAGCGAACGTCGCTGGCAACTGGCAGCAGTCCGCCAGCAAGGTTTTGCCCTGGACCGTGGCAGCAATGCCGTGGCCATCGGCAGCGAGCGTTCGTTCAACGGTCGCGGCCTGCTGCTGGCCAACCCGCATTTCCCCTGGGTCGGCGCCATGCGTTTCTATCAGATGCACCTGACCATTCCCGGTCAGTTGGATGTGATGGGGGCGGCCTTGCCGGGCCTGCCGCTGATCAATATAGGTTTCAACCAGCACTTGGCCTGGACCCACACGGTGGATGCGTCCAAGCATTTCACCCTGTACCGCCTGCAATTGGACCCCAAGGACCCGACCCGCTATCTGCTGGACGGTCGCTCCCAACCCCTGGAGCGCCAGACGGTCACGGTGCAGGTCAAAGGCCAGGATGGCCAATTGCACAGCCAGTCGCGGACGCTCTACAGCTCGGTCTTCGGCCCGGTGGTGCAGTGGCCTGGGGAACTGGACTGGGACCGCGAACATGCCTACAGCCTGCGTGATGCCAACCTCGACAACACCCGGGTGCTGGCCCAGTGGTATGCGATGAACCAGGCCAACAGCGTGACCGGCCTGCAAGACAGCGTGCATCAGTTGCAGGGCATTCCCTGGGTCAACACCCTGGCGGTGGACGACCAGGGCCGTGCGCTTTACATGAACCAGTCGGTGGTGCCCAACGTCACCCAGGCCAAGCTGGCCCAGTGCAGCGATCCACGGATCGGCACTCAGGTCATCGTCCTCGACGGCTCCCGCAGCACCTGTGCCTGGGATATCGACCCGGCGGCGGCCCAGCCGGGTATTTTCGCCGCCGGCCAATTGCCGCAACTGGCCCGCAACGACTACTTGCAGCACTCCAATGACTCGGCCTGGATGGTCAACCCGGCGGCGCCGCTGCAGGGCTTCTCGCCGGTGATCAGCCAGCAGGATGTGCCCCTGAAGATGCGCGCGCGTTTCGCCCTGGATCGCTTGAGCCGGATGCCCAAGGCCCAGGTCAGCGATCTGCAGCATATGGTCACCGATGATCAGGTGTACCTGGCCGGTCAGGTGATGCCGGACCTGCTGCAATTCTGCGCGCAGGACCTGGGCCCCGACGCCCGGCGACTGGCCACGCTGTGCGCCAGCCTCAAGTCCTGGGATCGCAGTGCCGGGCTGCAGACGGGCCTGGGGTTCGTGCACTTCCAGGGCATCATGCAGCCGTTGCTGCAGAGTCCCGACATCTGGCGTGTGGCCTTCGACCCCAAGGACCCGCAGCACACGCCACGGGGGTTGGCCATCAGCCGTCCGTCAGTGGCCCAGGCCCTGCGTGAGGCGATGCTGGCCTCGGCGCAGCAAGTGGAGCAGGCCGGGCTGGGCGCCGATGTGCGCTGGGGCGATATCCAGCAGGTGAGCCAGGGTGGGCGGCCGACCCCGGTGCCTGGCGGCCCGGAAAGCCTGGGGGTGTACAACGCTATCCAGAGCGTGCCGGGTGCCGACGGCAAGCGCGAGGTGGTGAGCGGCACCAGCTACCTGAATGTGGTCAGTTTCGACGAGCAGGGGCCGCGAGCCCTCGGGCTGCTGGCGTTTTCCCTGTCCAGCGATCCGGCGTCGCCGCACTTTCGCGACCAGACCGAGGCCTTTGCCCGGAATCAGTGGAGTGTGCTGCCCTTTACCGAAGCGCAGATCCGCGCCGATGGCCAGTATCAGTCGCAACTGATCCAGGAGCCGCGGCGGGATTGGCAGCCATTGCTCAAGTAGTGGATGTCAGCGGTTGAAGTGAATCGAGGCCGCCCCCGCAACGGGGCGGCCTTCAGCTTTTTGGCGGCGACTGAGGCAACGAGTTGATCACCGGGTTGCCTTCGCGATTGCGCGTCAGGTAGACCGGCAGCACCTTGGGCAGCGAAGTCAGCAGGCTCTTGATCTCCCGGGTGTTGTAGATGCCGCCGACGCGGATCTTGCCGGTCGAGTTGTCAGCCAGTTGCACCGGGGTGTCCAGGTAGCGATTGATCAGCGGCAGGGCATCGCTGAGGGCCAGGTTGTCCAGCACCAGCTTGCCGTTGCGCCAGGCCAGAGAACTGTCGTTGCTGTAGGTCTGGCTGATCTGCGGCGCGTAGTCGCCATCCTTGTAGCGGGCCTGCATACCCGGCTCCAGGCGGAAGCCTTCGCCGGGCAGGGCAGTATTGCTGGTGACCAGCACCGAGCCCTGGAGCAGGGTGACCCGTACCTGATCTTCATACATCCACACGTTGAACTGGGTGCCGGTGACCTTGACCTGGCCATGGGCGGCCTTGACCACGAACGGATGGCTGCTGTCGTGGCTGACCCTGAAGAACGCCTCACCCTTTTTCAGAGTGACCCGGCGCTGATCCTTGTAGTTGCTGTAGGTCAGGCTGCTGCCCAGGTTCAGTTCCACCTGGCTGCCGTCGGCCAGGGTCACATTGCGCAGACTGTCGCCGGCTTCGAAGCGTTCGTAGGACGACGGCAGCCAGCCCAGCTCCCAGCCGCTGTAGGCGGCCAGGGGCAGGGCGCACAGGGCGACGGCAGCGGCCACGCCGTAATGTTGCCAGGTGCGTCGAGGGGCAAGCTTGACCGGAGTCGGTGCCAGTGTGGAGGGAGGCAGTTGATCGGCCACTTCCCATATCTCCCGCATCGCCTCGTATTCGAAAGCGTGCAGGGGGTCGGCATCATGCCATTGCTGAAAGGCCAGACGCTCCGCATCGCTGCAGTCGGCTTCATGCAGGCGCATGCACCATTGCGCCGCAGCTTGGGTAATGGCGTCGTATTCGGCTTCTGAGAGGATCTGTTCGCTCATTGACTCTTCCTGATTTCCCGCATTCTACCCTCCGCCGTAAGGCTTGTAGAACAGGCGTCATGGCTAATGCGCATCAAAGTGAACTTATTTTCATCTGCCACGCCTTGAAAACACGCTGTGTATCGAAAGTGTCTACAAATCGGCAAGCCTGACGACAGTGTCTGTGTGTCAGCAACACTGGCACCTTCCCTGCAACCCATGGGATCGGGTTGACAGGGCCAACAGTCGCCGTTGTTTAATCGACGGGTCACATGCTGTCGCCCCCTCCAATAATTACTCTGGAGCTTCAGATGTCTGCATCATCCCCGGTTGTTGAAACGCCCTGCCAATACCTCTCTCTACCCGCTCTGGTGCAGTTGCTGGAGACGATTTTCCTGCGCCATGGCTGCCGCGCCGAAGTGGCCCGCTGCCTGGCCGAGAACTGCGCCGCTGCCGAGCGCGACGGTGCCCAGAGTCATGGTGTGTTCCGTATTCCCGGTTATGTCTCGACCCTGGCCAGTGGCTGGGTCGATGGTCGGGCGGTGCCTGTGGTGGAGGACGTTGCGGCAGCCTTTGTCCGGGTCGACGCCGGCAACGGCTTTGCCCAGCCGGCCCTGGCGGCCGCTCGCGAGCTGCTGGTGAACAAGGCCCGCAACGCCGGGATCGCGGTGCTGGCGATCCGTAACTCGCACCATTTCGCTGCACTCTGGCCAGATGTCGAGCCCTTTGCCGAAGAGGGGCTGGTGGCCCTGAGCGTGGTTAACAGCATGACCTGTGTCGTCCCCCACGGCGCCGACCGGCCGTTGTTCGGCACCAATCCGATTGCCTTCGCCGCCCCCCAGGCCCAGGGCCAGCCGATCGTCTTCGACCTCGCCACCAGTGCCATCGCCCACGGCGATGTGCAGATCGCCGCGCGCAAGGGCGAGCGCTTGCCCCTTGGCATCGGCGTCGACAGCCTGGGACAGCCGACCCAGGACCCCAAGGCGATTCTCGAAGGGGGCGCCTTGCTGCCGTTTGGCGGCCACAAAGGTTCGGCCCTCTCGATGATGGTGGAGTTGCTGGCCGCGGCCCTGACCGGAGGTCACTTTTCCTTCGAGTTCGACTGGTCCAATCACCCCGGGGCGAAGACGCCCTGGACCGGGCAATTGCTGATCGTCATCGACCCGAGCAAGGCTGCCGGACAGAACTTCGCCGAGCGCAGTCAGGAACTGGTGCGGCAGATGCATGCGGTGGGACTCAAGCGTTTACCGGGGGATCGTCGGCATCAGCAGCGCGAGCGCTCGCTGCAAAAGGGAATCGCCATGGGCGTGGAGCAACTGCAGCAGCTGCGGGCGCTGGCGCAGGACTGAAACGAAAAAAGGGCCAGGCCGCCACTGGCGCGCCTGGCCCTGGAGCGGGGGGCGGTTACGAACGCCGGCCCAGCAACAGGCCGACCACCAGGCCAAAGCCGGCGGAGATGGCCACGGTCTGCCACGGGTGGCCACCGATGTATTGCTCGGTGGCATCCACCACCGGTTTGCTGCGCTCGCGCACGTTGCTGACCGATTCCAGCGCCTGCTTGAGCTTGAGGCTCACTTGCTGGCGCAAGCTTTCACCTTCTTCGCCCACCAGGCTGGCGCTGCCCTTGAGCAGCTTTTCCGATTCTTCGATCAGCGCCTGCAGTTCGCTGAAGGCCTGGTCCTTGATTTGATCGCTTTCCGCTTGCGCGGCAGATTTACGAGCCATGAAGTTTTTCCTTGGAAATATCGCCGCTGGTGCAACGCCAGCCTCTGTTGCTGGGCCGATTGCTGCCTTTGCCAGCGGCTACAGGTGAATGGGTGGCAAGCAATGGAGTTCGGCGCGGGGGCAAAAGTTGCAGCCATTTTGCGCCTTGCTCGCCACCCTTGAGTAAAACCCTCAGCCCCTACAGTGTAAGATGGCGCCTATTTTACGCAGCAGGAATTTCCCATGAGTTTCAATCTGGCTAACAAGACCCTGGCCGAACGCGCCGCCATCGAGGACGAGAAGTCCCGTCTGTTCGACTTGTGGCAGAGCAACCTGGGCAAGGCCAAGGGCGAGGCGGCACGGCTGTTCGGCGAGCGCGGCAAGCGCAAGGGCAAATGGGCCGAGTGGGTTCGTGCAGAACTGGACGGCATGTCGCCGCCGGAGTACTCCAACATGGTGCGCAGTGAAGTCAATCGGCTGATGGCGGCGAACAAGTAATCGCGAAACTCTCGACAATCGCTTCACGCACCTTCACCAGCAGCGGGTCGATCTGCGGGCTGGTGCGCCAGCCCAGTTCGATCGGATAGCGCGGCAGCGCCAGGGGGCAGGGCAGCAGTTGCAGGCCGGTGAACTCGGCGATGCGCCGCGCGGCATGGGCGGGAATGGTCGCCACCGCCTGGCTGCCCTTGAGCAGAAAGGGCAGCGCGGCAAAATGCGTGGTCGAGGCGCAGACCTGACGACTGAGTCCCAGATTCGCCAATCCTTCATCGGTGATGCCGATAAACCCTTGTGACGACACCAGCAGGTGTTCGCGCCGAACGAATTCTTCGAGGTCGATCTGCCGTTGCCCGGGGGCCAGGCTGGCCGGGTCCGCCAAACACAGGTAGTCGCCTTCCCCCAGCACCTGCCGACTGAGCAGGCGCTCGGCAAAGCCACCGGCGCTGATGGCCAGGTCGACGCTGCGCTGCAACAGCGCCTCGGCGACGATCTGGCTGTGGGTCTGGCGGAAGATCAGTCGCAACTTGGGTGCGCGGCGGGCCACGGCTTCGATCAGGCGCCGGCCGTAGGCAATCTCGAAATCATCCGACAGGCCGACCGTCACCGAGCGTCCCTGATAGTCGGCGCTGTCCGGGGCGACCATGGCCAGGCTCTGGCGGCATTTGTTCAGGGCCTCAGTGACCACCGGCTTCAATTGATTGGCCTTGAGAGTCGGCGCCAGGCCGCGGCCGGTGCGAACGAACAATTGATCGCCATACAACTCGCGCAGGCGGCGCAAGGCCGCACTCATGGCCGATTGGGTCACTCCCAGGCGCAGGGCCGCGCGGCTGGCGCTGGACTCGTCATGTAGGGCTTCGAAAGCCTTGAGCAGGTTGAGGTCGACGCTGGCGATATTCATCTGGTTCATATCATTAAGCACTGAGTTGGGGTTTATCGATGATCAGCGGCCGCAGGACAATGCGCAACACCTGATCGTACGAGGAGTCATGTCATGCCCAAGTCCATAGTCGCTGCCCTGCAAATCGGTGCCCTGCCAGAAGGCAAGGCCGCCACCCTGGAGCAGATCCTCTCCTATGAGGGCGCCATCATCGACGCGGGTGCGCAGTTGGTGGTGATGCCCGAAGCGCTGTTGGGGGGCTATCCCAAGGGCGAAGGCTTCGGCACCCAACTGGGTTACCGCTTGCCCGAGGGGCGTGAAGCCTTTGCCCGTTACTTTGCCAATGCCATTGATGTACCCGGGGTCGAGACCGAAGCTCTGGCCGGTTTGTCGGCCCGAACCGGGGCCAATCTGGTGCTGGGGGTGATCGAGCGCAGTGGCAGCACCCTGTATTGCACGGCGCTGTATTTCGATCCGCAGCAGGGGCTCGTGGGCAAGCATCGCAAACTGATGCCCACCGGCACCGAGCGCCTGATCTGGGGCCAGGGCGACGGCTCGACTCTGCCAGTGCTGGACACCCAGGTGGGCCGGGTCGGCGCGGTGATCTGCTGGGAAAACATGATGCCGTTGCTGCGCACCGCGATGTACGCCCAGGGCATCGAAGTCTGGTGCGCGCCTACGGTGGACGAGCGCGAGATGTGGCAGGTGAGCATGCGTCACATCGCCCATGAAGGTCGTTGTTTCGTGGTCAGCGCCTGTCAGGTCCAGGCCTCGCCCCAGGAACTGGGGCTGGAGATTGCCAACTGGCCGGCAGAGCGCCCGCTGATCGCCGGTGGCAGCGTCATCGTGGGGCCCATGGGCGACGTATTGGCCGGGCCGCTGGTGGGGAGCAGCGGGCTGATCAGCGCCGAGATCGACACGGCTGACCTGGTGAAGGCCCGCTATGACTACGACGTGGTCGGCCACTATGCGCGTCCGGATGTGTTTGAACTGAGCGTGGACCAACGCCCCCGATCCGGGGTGCGCTTTATCTGACTCGCCGGCGTTGTTCAGCGTCGGCGGCGCCACTGTTCGCGGGTGATTTCCCAGATGTCCAGGGGGAAATGCCCGCCGACAAAGTCGCCGCTCTC
Source organism: Pseudomonas sp. E1BtOHC1 (assembly GCF_058744285.1). Classification (NCBI taxonomy): domain Bacteria; kingdom Pseudomonadati; phylum Pseudomonadota; class Gammaproteobacteria; order Pseudomonadales; family Pseudomonadaceae; genus Pseudomonas; species Pseudomonas sp. E1BtOHC1. Next base: position 4,460,499 of record NZ_CP196023.1, on the reverse strand, counting down.
GGAGCGGACCAGGCGCATGCCGCCGCGCTCGGAGATTCGCCGCGAGCCCTGGTTCGGCGCAGCCTTGGGCACCCGCATCAGCGGTTGTTGCAGCACTTCGAACCAGAATTCGTCGACCACGGTGCAGGCTTCGCTCATGTAACCCTGGCCTTGCCACGGCGGGGCCAGCCAGAAGCCGCGGTTGTTGTCGGCTTCGTTCATCAGGCTGATGCTGCCGATCATTTGCTCCGGTTCGCTGCGCAGACGGATTGTCCAGTGCCATTCTGTGCCCCGGGCCATTGCCGGCAGGGCCATGTCCCGCAGGTAGCTCAGGGCGCCGTCGGCCGGGTAGGGCCAGGGCACCACGGCATTGAGGTAGCGCACCACTTCCCACTGCGGGAACAGCTGCTGGATGGCCTCGGCGTCCGCCAGTTCCAGGGGGCGCAGCAGCAGGCGTTCGGTGTGCAGGGTCGGAACAGGGTCGATCATGAGCGGGACTCCTTGTGGGGGTTGCCTAGCCTCAGTCGCTGGCTGAGAAAGTCGACGAAGACCCGCAATTTTGGCAGCAAGTGCCGGCTGCTGGGCCAGAGAATGGAGAACTTGCCGCGCTCTTGCTGATAGTCGTCCAGCACCGAGATCAGGCTGCCGTCGGCCAGGGCGCCACAGACCACGAATTCGGGCACGTAGGCGATGCCCAGGCCCTGGCTTGCGGCGTGGATCAACGACTCCAGGTTGTTGCTGGTCAGGGTGCTGCCCAGTACCAGCGGTGGCGCGCCGTCGGGCAGGCGCAGACTCCATGGCTGCAGCACGCTGCCGCCGGGGAACTTGTAGCGCAGACAGGCGTGCTGCTCCAGGTCCCGGGGGGTGTGAGGGATGCCGCGCTGGGCAAAGTAGCCGGGGGCGCCGATCAGCACGAAGCCGAAGGGGCCGAGGCTCCTGGACTTGAGTTGGGAGTCTGGCAGCTCGCCGCTGCGGATCACCGCGTCGACGCCTTCGGCGATCACGTCGATCAGCCGGTCGTTGAAGTCCAGGTCCAGCTCGATGTCCGGATAGCGTGCGGCGAATTCCGGCAGGATCGGCAGCAGCATGCGATAGCCGATGGCGGGCAGGCTGACCCGCAGCCGGCCCCGGGGCTTGTCGCTGATCCGCGCCAGCTCGGCCTCGGCCTCCAGCACCTCGTCGACGATACGCTGGCCGCGCTCGTAGAACAGCGCGCCTTCGTCCGTCAGGCTCAGACGCCGGGTACTGCGATTGAGCAGGCGTACGCCGAGTCGTTGTTCCAGGCGCGCCAGGGCCTTGCCCACCGCTGAGGCGGACAGTCCAAGACGCTCGCCGGCCCCCACCAGGCTGCCGCTCCGGACTACGCAGACAAACACTTGCAGGCCGTTAAGGTTGTCCATCTCTCACCTCGATTGCAGCGTTTTTGTCCGTAAAGAGCGGAAGAATGCCTGGTTTTTTGCCTATTGCGGCACCTCTATCATGGATTTTTCTGCAAATCGCCCGGGTTGTCAGGGCTGAGAGGTGTGCGTGAATCCTGAACTCGAATTGTCCCTGAGGCCGGCGGCCCGCGCCCGCGAACGGGCTTCCTATGGGGTACTGGCCGCGGTCTGTCTGGCGGCCTTGATGTTGCCCCTGACCTTTGTCGGCGTGGCGGTGGCGACGCCGGCCATTGGCCGCGAACTGGGGGGCAGCCCGCTGGCCCTGAGCTGGACCACCAACGCCTTCATGCTGACCTTCGGCAGTGTGCTGATGGCGGCCGGCACCCTGGCCGATGAGTACGGTCGCAAGCGTTTGTTCAGCCTGGGGGTGGCGCTGTTCGGCCTGAGCTCCCTGGCCCTGGTGTTCGTGCCGTCGCTGCTGTGGCTCAACTTGTTGCGCGGGGTCCAGGGCCTGGCAGGCGCCGCCGCCCTGGCCGGTGGCTCGGCCGCCCTGGCCCAGGCCTTCGAAGGACCGGCGCGAACCCGCGCCTTCAGCCTGCTGGGCACCACCTTCGGCGTCGGTCTGGCCTTTGGGCCGATCCTGGCCGGGGTGCTGATCGAGCACAGCGGCTGGCGCGGGATCTTCGTCTCCGGGGCGCTGATCGGCGGCTTGTCCCTGGGCTTTGGTGTGCCGCGCATGGAGGAGTCCCGGGACCCCGAGGCCCAAGGCGTGGACTGGCCCGGCACCTTGAGTTTCACCCTGGCCCTGGTGCTGCTCACCTGGGGCATTCTGCAGGCGCCCCAGAGTGGTTGGGACAGCCCCTGGGTCCTGTTGTTGCTGGCGGGAGCGCTGTTGGCGCTGGGGCTGTTCATTGTTGTGGAACGCCGGGCCTTTCGGCCGATGCTTGACCTGTCGCTGTTTCGCTACCCGCGCTTTGTCGGGGTGCAAGTGCTGCCCATCGCCACCTGCTACTGCTACGTGGTGCTGCTGATCCTGCTGCCGATCCGCTTTATCGGCGTCGAAGGCTACAGCGAGATCGACGCCGGAATCCTGATGATGGCCCTGTCGGCGCCGATGCTGGTGGTGCCCTTTGCCGCAGGTTGGCTCAACCGCTGGTTCAGCGCTGGCAACCTGTCGAGCCTGGGTTTGCTGGTGGCTGCCGGCGGGCTGTTCTGGCTCAGTCGGATCGAACCGGGGCAGGCCGCTGTCGAGCGGGCCTGGCCATTGCTGGTGATCGGCCTGGGCAGCGGATTGCCCTGGGGCTTGATGGATGGGCTGTCGGTGAGCGTGGTGCCCAAGGAGCGGGCCGGCATGGCCAGCGGCATCTTCAGTACCACCCGGGTGGCGGGTGAGGGCATAGCCCTGGCCTTAGTGGTGGCGCTGCTGGCGGGGCTGTTGCAACACCGCCTTGCAAGCCTCGCGGCGCCGGGAGAGTCGCTGCTGCTGGCCGCGCGGCAGTTGGCCGGTGGCGATCTGAAGGCCAGCGCCGGGTCCTTGCCAGCGTTGACCCGGGAGGGGGTGCTGCACCTCTACTCCGAGGCGTTCAGCCAGCTGTTGCAGGTGTTGATGGTCATCACCCTGCTGTCTGCCCTGGTGGTGAGGGTGGCGTTGCATGAGCCGCGCCACCCGCATCAGGCCGGCGACTGATCAGCGGAATTCGAAGAACTCATAGTGCAGGTTGCCTTCGGGAATCCTGTACTCGTTCATCAGTTCCCGCACCTGGGCCAGCAGGCCCTTGGGTCCGCAGAAGCTGATCTGGATCTGCTGCGGGTCGGTTTCCGTGGCCGTGCGCTTGAGGGTCTGGGCCAGGGATTGAGTGCCGCCGCTGTTGGCGACGAAGTCCACACCACGGGCCTGGGCCATGCCTTGCAGGGTGTCGACGCTGGGAAAGGCCCGAGACGGGTTGTAGCAGTACACCAGGGTCGCCTTGTCGAACTGCCCGGCGGCCGAATCCTGCAGCCAGGAAATGAACGGCGAGATGCCTACGCCGCCGCCAATCCAGATTTCCCGAGCCGCTTCCCGAGGCCGCTTGAAGCGGCCATAGGGCGCGTAGAGGTCAGCGCGCATGCCGGGTTGCACCTGCTTGCGCAACCGTTGGGTGTAGTCGCCGAGGGCGCGGATCACGAATTCGATGCGCCCGTCTTCGGTCTGGGCGCTGGCGATGGTGAAGGGGTGCGGCTCGCGCAGGCCTTTTTCCTGCATCGACAAAAAGGCGAACTGGCCGGCCTTGAACGGAAAGCCCCGACCCAGGGGCTGCAGTTCCAGGTGCAGGGAGTTCTTTTCCACCTTGACCGCGCTCACTTGGTACTCGCCGACCTTGGCCACGAAAGGGTAGAGCAGCAGCTTGTATAGGGCCCCGAGCACCCCGAGGATGCACAGCGCGCCGAGCCAGAGACCCGAGGGCGAGTCCAGGGTGATGGGCGACTTGAAGCTCAGCCAGTGCAGGATGACGATCAAAAACAGCGGGCCGGACAGCTTGTGCCACCAGCGCCACTGGCTATAGGGAATGTTGCGGTTCAGCGCCAGGAGCACGATCAGGCCCAGGGCCACGTAGCTCAGCTGGCGCACCAGGCGGGTCCAGTACTTCGACAGTTCGAGGATCGGCACGCTGTTCCATTCTTCCAGGTTGGCCTTGAACACCAGGTGATAGCTGGCGAACGCCAGGGCCCAGATGCCCAGCCATTTATGCGCTTCGTAGACCCGGTCGAGGCCGCCGAACAGGCGCTCGACAAAACCCCAGCGGGCAGCCAGCAGGCAGGACAGGGCCATGTAGGCCAGGGCGGCGCTGCCCAGGATCATGCTCAGGGTGGCGGAGGTCAGCCAGGTGGCGGAAGGAATCTCCAGCAGGAGGGTGAAGGTGGTGATCAGCAGGACACCAACGATCGTGTGCCAGGTTTTCAAGGGTGCATGACTCCGCTCAGGAAATGCCGTCATGGCGTGAACATCGACTGCCGCAAAGGGCCCCTTTGCAACGGGTGGGTGCTGCCAAAGGGAGCGATGTATGGAGTGGTGTGGCGCTGAGATTAAGCTGGATATGACAGGTTTTTCGCGCGTGACCGGATGCCATTCTAGCGCTTAAACCTTAATTCAAGCTGATGCTGGTCATGGATTCGGTTTTTTATGATTGCTAAAAATGATCGAATATCAATTGCATTTCGATTTCATGTGCAGGGCGTTGGCGCGGCTGGCGGGTAGGAGCCGGCGTGCCGGCGAAGGGGCTCTGGAGACCTGTGCAGGGCCTGGATTGTTTTCGCTGGCAAGCCAGCGGCTACGGGATGGCGTAGGCCCGGCTAGCGCCTGCGAAGTGGCGGCGGATTTGCACTCGGGTGTGCTGCGCAGGCCCTGGCGCGCGTCTAGCAGCCATAGCCCCGCAGCCGTATCGGGGCCCGTGATGATGAGCCCGACCATGCAAGCCCTGTTGAACCAGATCCTCGATGAAGTCCGCCCCCTGATCGGCCAAGGCCAGGTCGCCAACTACATTCCAGCCCTGGCCGATGTGCCGGCCAATCAGCTGGGGATTGCCGTGTATGGCAACGACGGCCAGGTGTTCAGCGCCGGTGACGCCGATACGCCGTTTTCAGTGCAGAGTATTTCCAAGGTCTTCAGTCTGGTGCAGGCCATCGGCCATTCCGGCGAGGCGATCTGGGAGCGCCTGGGTCATGAGCCTTCGGGGCAGCCGTTCAATTCCCTGGTGCAGCTGGAGTTCGAGCGTGGTCGGCCACGCAACCCCTTTATCAACGCCGGGGCTCTGGTGATCTGCGACATCAACCAGTCGCGGTTCGCCGCGCCGGCCTTGTCCATGCGCGACTTTGTCCGGCGTCTGTCGGGCAACAGTCAGGTGATGGTGGATGGCCGGGTGGCCGATTCGGAATACCAGCACCGTGCCCGCAACGCGGCCATGGCCTACCTGATGCAGTCCTTCGGCAACTTCCATAACGATGTGGAGGCGGTACTGCGCAGTTATTTCAGTCACTGCGCCTTGCGCATGAGCTGTGTCGATCTGGCCCGAGCGTTCTGCTTTCTGGCCAACGACGGTTTCTGCAAGCACAGCGGCGAGCAGATCCTCAGCCGGCGGCAGACTCAGCAGGTCAACTCGATCATGGCCACCAGCGGGCTGTACGACGAAGCCGGCAATTTCGCCTATCGGGTCGGCTTGCCGGGCAAGAGCGGGGTGGGCGGGGGGATTGTCGCGGTGGTGCCGGGGCAGTTCACGGTGTGCGTGTGGTCACCGGAACTCAACAGCGCCGGTAACTCCCTGGTGGGCATGGCGGCCCTGGAGCTGCTCAGCCAACGCATCGGCTGGTCAGTGTTCTAGGACTTACCAGGCGCCCGGGTTGCTCAGGCTGATCTGCCCGCGATCGATGAAACGCTGGGTGCCGAACAGGCCGCCGGCCAGCTTGCCTCGCAGTACATAGGGCAGGTTGTCCAAGGTCTGGGTCTGGCTCAGGCCCAGGGTCTGGCGCAGTACGGAAAACGCCGAGACGCTGACTGGAATCACCAGGATGTCCTCCGAGTAACGGCCGATATGCCCGCGCTGGTCGCTGACCCCGGACGCCAGCGGGCGGCCGTTGACTTCCAGGTCCAGGGCGACGCCGTTGTAGTCGATGGCGTTTTCGTTGGGGTTCTGCAGGCGCAGTTTCACCGCGAAGCGCATTTCCAGTTCCTGGCTGGGCAGCGGCTCGATGCCCACCACGTTGATCGCCAGGGGATCGCGGTTGGGCAGCAGGGCACAGGCGCTCAGACTGAGCAGTACCAGGGTCAGGGCGATGAGTTTGCGCATGGAGCACCTGCTTGCAAAAAAAGGGCGGGGTGTACGACGGGCGCCGCGCACGCAGCATAGACGCCCGCCAGCCTCAGGAGTTCGCTTTGCCGCTCATGTCCGGGTCCTGCATGACCTTGAGGGTCGCCGCTTCGGGGTCGAATTCATCCTCCTCCAGCTCGAGGAACTCCTCCGGCAGGAAAATGTTGAGGAAGATCGCGCAGAAGGCGCCCACGGTGATCGGCGATTCGAAGATGTTATGCAGCGCCTTGGGCAGCTCACGCAGGACTTCCGGCACCGCCGCCACCCCCAGGCCCATGCCTAAGGAAATGGCCACGATCAGCACGTTGCGCCGATGCAGGCCGGCTTCGGCGAGGATCTTGATCCCGGCCACGGCCACGGTGCCGAACATGATCAGGGTGGCACCGCCCAGCACCGGCTTGGGCATCAGTTGCAGCACCGCGCCGATCACCGGGAACAGCCCCAGCAACACCAGGAGCCCGGCAATGAAGTAGGCCACGTAGCGGCTGGCCACGCCGGTCAACTGGATCACGCCGTTGTTCTGGGCAAAGGTCACCATCGGCAGGCTGTTGAACACCGCTGCCACCGCCGAGTTGAAACCGTCTGCCAGCAGCCCGGACTTGATGCGTTTGATGTATAGCGGACCCTTGACCGGCTGCTGGGAAATCATCGAGTTGGCAGTCAGATCGCCGGCCGCTTCCAGGGGCGAAATCAGGAAGATCACCGCCAGAGGAATGAAGGCGATCAGGTCGAAGGAAAAACCGTACTTGAACGGCACCGGCACGCTCACCAGCGGCACCTCGGGCATGGCCGCCATGTCCACCCGGCCGAGCATCCACGCCACCACGAAGCCCAGGGTCAGGCCGATGACGATCGAGCCCAGGCGCAGCATCGGGTGGTTGAAGCGGTTGAGCACGACGATGGTCAGCAGCACCAGGGCCGCCAGCCCCAGGTTGCTCGCCGCGCCCAGGTCGCTGGCGCCGTAGCCGCCGGCCATGTCGGTGACCGCTACCTTGATCAGCGACAGGCCCATCAGGGTAATGATGGTGCCGGTGACTACCGGGGTGATCAGCTTGCGCAGCTTGCCGATGAACTGGCTGAGGAACATCTCGATAAAGGCTGCGACAAAGCAGATGCCGAAGATGGTGGAGAGGATCTCGTGGGTGTCGCCGCCACGCCCCTTGACCATGAAGCCGGCGCTGAGCAGCACGCTGATAAAGGAGAAACTGGTGCCCTGCACGCACAACAGGCCGGAACCGATGGGTCCCAGGCGCCGGGCCTGGACGAAGGTGCCCAGGCCGGAGACGAACAGCGCCATGCTGATCAGGTAGGGCAGTTCGCTCTCAAGCCCCAGCACGCCGCCGAAGATCAGGGTCGGGCTGATGATGCCGACGAAACTGGCCAGCACGTGCTGCAGGGCGGCGAAGATCGCCGCGCTGAAATGCGGACGGTCATTGAGGCCGTAGATCAGGTCGGACTTGTAACGGGGAGGGGAACGATCAGGTGCGGTCATGGGAGAAGGCCTGCCAGTGGCGTGCGAATACAGCAAGGCGCACGCCGGAATGTGGACGGGACTTGGGCCGCATCGTCATGTCATCGGACAAGACTTGCGCACCCGGTCAGAAAAAAGGAGGCGCAGGATGCCAGAAAGGTACCGCTGTCAGAAGGGCAAACAGGCGGAAAAGCGCAACTTTGCAGGGATACGAAAGATACTGTTTCTCATTTGCCGTTGTGGAATAATCCGCCTCCCCGATTTGCGGACCTTCCCTCGATGCTGCCCATACCCAGCCTGCTGCGCAGCTTTCAAGAGCACTACGACGACTTGCTGAGGTTTCTCACCCGGCGTATGAGCGATCGCCAACGGGCGGCGGACGTGGCCCAGGAGACCTACCTCAAGCTGCTCAAGGTCGACCAGCAGACAGTGGCGGTGCAGAACGATCGCCGTTTCATTTTTCGCGTTGCCGGCAACCTGGCCATCGATACCCTGCGCCGCGAGCAGCGCCTGGCGGCCAATCTCAGCGACACCCAGGAACACCGTGAAGTGGTGGACCCGGCACCGGCGCCGGAAGCGGTGCTGCTGGCCAAGGAACGCCTGGCAGTGCTCGACGAGGCCCTGCAGCAACTTTCGGAGAATGCCCGTCAGGCCTTGCTGCTCAATCGCCTGGAAGGCCTGACCCAGGCGCAGATTGCGTTACGGCTGGGCGTTTCCGAAAGCATGGTGGCAAAATACATCGGCCAGGCCCTGCGCCATTGCCGCGACTGGTTGCAACAGCATCATGAGTGATTCCCCCTTGCCAGTCGCCGACACCCCCATGACCGAACACCCCGAAAGCCTTGAAGACGCTGCGATCCAATGGCTGGTGTTGCTGCACTCCGGCAGCGCCACGGCGGCCCAGCGCATGGCCTATCAGCAATGGCGCCAGACCAGCCCGGCCCACGCGGCAGCAGCGCAAGCGGCGCAGCAGTTGTGGGGCGACCTGGGCCAGACCCAGGCCGCCCAACAGCACCGGGCGGCGACGCCCCCCCGTTCCTGGCGTGGGTGGCCGGCGCTGGCGGCTTCCCTGGTACTGGCCGTGGCCAGCGGCGTCGGCTGGTTGCAGTGGCCGGCCCTGACCTCGGACTACCACACCGCTGTCGGCCAACAACAGAACATCACCCTGGCGGACGGTTCCAGGGTCACGCTCAATAGCGGCAGCGCATTGTCGGTGGCTTATTCGGCGGGTGAGCGCCGGGTGATCCTGCAAGCTGGCGAAGCGCTGTTCGAGCCCGTTGCCGACCCGCAGCGGCCGTTTGTGGTGCAGGCCGACGCCCAGTCTCTGCACAGTGCCGCCAGCGCCTTCAGCCTGCGCCGCGACGGCAGCCGGTTGACGGTGGTGGTGCGCGAAGGCCAGGTGCAGTTCACTGGCGATCATGCGCCGGTGCTGCTCCAGGCCGATCAGCGTCTGCAGTATCAATCCGGCCAGCCGCTGCTGGCCCAGCAAGCCGTGGACGCTGCCAGTCTCACCGCCTGGCAGCGGGGCAAGCTGATTTTCAACGGTCGCCCCCTGGGGGAGGTGATCGGCGAGCTGGAGCGTTATCAGCACGGGCGCATTCTGATCTCCGATAGCCAGCTGGCGGCCCTGGCCATCAGCGGTGTGTTCGATCTGCACGACCCTCAGGGTTCGCTGCAGGCCTTGCAGCAGCGCTATCCGCTGCAGGTGACCTACCTGCCGTGGCTGGCGGTTTTGCACTGAGTCGATTTTTTTTGCTTGGGGCACTGCAAGTTCTTTCCCGGCCAATCGTCGTAGTGAGACTGAGAAGACAATCATTCTCATTGACGTCATTTCAACGGGCTGGGAAGGAACACGTGAAAGCTATGTTCAAGCTGTCGATACTGGGGCGCGGTCAACACATCATGCGCCGCACATTACTGGCCCAGGCGCTGTTCGCCGGCGCCGTGAGCCCGCTGCTGGCCCAGGCACAGGACGCCAGCTCTGCCAGCCAGGGCAGCAGCACCCAGGAGCGCCGGGTGGCGCTCAAGCTGCCGGCCCAGTCCCTGGATCAGGCGCTGACCCGTTTTGCCGATCAGGCCGATCTGCGCCTGCTGTACACCACCGCTGATGTGGACGGCCTGCAAGCGCCGGCCCTGAACGGTGAGGTTACGGTGGCCCAGGCCCTGCAGACGCTGCTGGCCGGCAGCGGCATGAGCTGGTCCTTCAGCGATTCGCGCACGGTGATCCTGCGTCGCGCCACGGCCCCGGCCGCCAGCCTCAACCTCAAGCCGACCCAGGTCAGCGTGGCGTCGCGTACCAGCACCGCCATCAGTGAGATCCCCGGCACGGTGTGGGTGGTGGAGCAGAGCCAACTGCGTGAGCAACTGAGCACCGGAGTCAGCCTCAAGGAAGCCATCGGCAAGCTGGTGCCGGGCCTCGACCTGGCCCCTGAAGGGCGCACCAACTATGGCCAGAACATGCGCGGGCGCAACGTCCTGGTGATGATCGACGGGGTCAGCCAGAACAGTTCCCGGGGCCTGTCCCGGCAGTTCGACAGCATCTCGCCGTTCAACGTCGAGCGCGTCGAAGTGCTGTCCGGGGCCAGCGCCATCTACGGCGGCGGCGCCACCGGCGGCATCATCAATATCGTCACCAAGAAAGGCGAACCGGGCCCGGCGCGTTTCGAGACCCAGCTGGGGGCCAGCAGTGGCTTCAACAACAGCGACGACCTGAGCACCCGCATTGCTCAGTCGGTGAGCGGCGGCAACCAAGCCATCAGCGGCCGGCTGGCGGTGGCGGGGGAGCAGAACCAGGCGTTCTATGACGGCGCCGGCAAGCAGATCTTCATCGACAACACTCAGACCGACCTGCAGTACAACCGCACCCTGGACCTGATGGGCAGCCTGGCCCTGCAGTTCAACGAAGAGCAGAGCCTGGACCTGCTGGCCCAGTACTACGACTCCGGCAACCACGGCAGCACCGGTATCTATTTCCCCAACCTCAAGTACAAGGCACCGTCCAACCTGGAAGACGCCGAGCTGCGCGGCGGCTATTCCACGGACCTGGAACCGCGTACCAAGCGCCTGCTGCTCAACGCCAACTATCACCACAGTGATGTGCTGGGCCAGGACTTCTACCTGCAGGCTTCGTACCGCAAGGAAGACAACAACTTCTTTCCGTTCCCCTACTACAACAGCGGCAGTCCGGCGGGCTCCAAGGGCGTGTATTTTGCCGCGTCGCAGCAGAATTTCGAGGTCACCAGCCTCAAAGCGCTGTTCGCCAAGGAGTTCGACGCCTTCAAGCTCACCTACGGCGTGGACCTGGACCGGGAGCGCTTCAACGCCGAGCAGAGCACCTTCGACCAGGGCATCTCATCGGGCAGCGGCGGCCTCGACCTGGTGACCCTGAGCAAGGCGCCGCGCTATCCCAGCTATCGGGTCGACGGCCTGTCCGGCTACGCCCAGCTGGACTGGCATGCCACCGATAACCTGACGGTTTCCGGCGGCTACCGGCGTCAGCAGATGGACGTGGATGTCGGCCGCTTCAAGAACGTGCCCGGTGGCAGCAACGAATACGCGGTCAACCTGTACAACCTGGGCAGCATCTATGACTTCAAGAACGGTCATCAGGTCTGGGTCAATTACGGCGAGGGCTTCGATCTGCCGGACCCGGCCAAGTTCTACGGCAAGCCGGGGCTGAGCGTCGGCGACAACCCCCTGGCCGGGATCAAGAGTCGCCAGGTGGAAACCGGCTGGCGCTTCTCCGATAGCGACTGGGAGGCCCAGGCGGCGCTGTACTACATCTGGTCGGACAAGGTGATCACCACCGACCAGGCCACCCTGACCATTGACGTCAAGGACCAGAAAAGCCGCGACTACGGCTTTGAGAGCGCCCTGACCCGGCACTTCCAGAACGGCTGGGAAATGGGCGGCACCCTGCATGCCGTGCGTTCCGAGGAGGAGAACAAGAACGGCGGCTGGAGCAAGCGCGACGCCCGTTACGCCTCGCTGTCGAAACTCACCGCCTTTGTCGGCTGGAAAGGTGACAGCAGCAACGTGCGCCTGCAGGGCAACCACGCCTTCACCCTCAAGGACGATGCAGTCAAGGTCATCGACGCCACTCACAGCGTCGACGCCCCCAACACCATCGACGGTTACACCACCTTCGACCTGCTGGGCAGCCACGACACCGAGTTCGGCACCTTCAGCGGCGGTATCCAGAACCTGCTGGACAAGCAATACAGCACCGTCTGGGGCCAGCGCGCCAAGCTGTTCTACTCACCGACCTATGGGCCGGACTATCTGTACGACTACCAGGGCCGTGGCCGCACCTACACCCTGAGCTGGAGCATGGCCTACTGAGGCGCCCGGGTCTGGGCTCGGCTCAGGCAAAGGCCCGCAGCAGGTCTTCTTCGAAGGCTTGCTGGGCCTCGCCGGGAGCCTGGGCGCGGTGTCGGGCGAGGTAGAAGTCCACCTCGAAACTCAACGCGGGCTGCCCCAGGGGCTTGAGTTGACCGGCGTCCTCCCAGCTGCGGGCAAAGTGGCTGGGCAGGTAGCCGATGTGCTGTCCGGAGAGGATAAAGGCCAGGGTGCTTTCCACCTGTTCGGCCCGGGCCGAGCAACGCGGGTTCTGCAAGGGCTCGTCCGGACCGAGAAAGCGGTAGGGATGGTCGACCTGATTGGCCTGGCGCAGGGCGTCGAGGTCCGGCTGCGCCACCTCGAACAGCGGATGGCCGGCCGCGCAATACAGGTGTTGGGTTTCGCTGAACAGGCGGCGGTAGTCAAAGGCGCGCTGAACCTGGGAGAAATAGCCGATGGCCAGGTCCAGGCGCTGCTGCAGGAGCAAACGCTCCATTTCTCCAGGCATGGCGCTCATCAGTTCGATACGCACCGATTCGTCGCGCTGGCGAAAGTCGCGGATCGCCGCGGCAACCTTCTGCAACACCGACCGGTCCAGGGCTTCGGACAGCCCCAGGCGCACCTCGCCGATCAAGCGCCCGGCGACCCCGTTGGATTGATGGCGAAACACTTCGATGGACTGGAACAGCGGGCGGGTGGCGCTCAGCAGCTGTTCGCCCTTGGGGGTCAGCTTGAAGCCGGCCTTGCCTCGGCTGCACAGGCGGTAGCCGAGACGGGTTTCCAGACGGGCCATCTGCTGGCTGATGTTCGACTGGCTCAAGCCCAGCTCACCCTGGGCGGCGCTGAAGCCGCCGCACTCCACCACGCGGACGAACAGCCGCAATAGCTGCAAGTCCAGATCGTGCAATTGACCCAGCATCAAACATTACTCCTGTGGCATGTCAGCGTAACGAGGTGTGTATTTTTCTAATGTATGGGCCCGGGCAAGCTGGCGCCACCGCTTCTTCGCAGGTGCTCCTCACGCGTCGGTCTTGGTCCTCGCGTAGCGGCAGCCTCTTGCGTCAGCGCCACCCCCGAGGAGAGACCCATGGATATCGCCGATCTCAACGATCAGGCCCTGACCCGCGACAGCCTGTACGGCACCCGGGCCGAAGCCACTTACGCCGGCATCACCAGCTTCATGCGCCGGCGCTACAGCCGTGACTTGCGCGGCGTCGACCTGGTGGTCAGTGGCGTGCCCTTCGACACCGCCACCACCAACCGCCCCGGAGCACGCTTCGGGCCTCGTGGCATCCGCGCGGCCTCCGCGGGCATTGCCTGGGAGCGCCACTGGCCCTGGGCTTTCGACCCGTTCGATCATTTGGCGGTGATCGACTACGGCGACTGCGCCTTCGATCACGGCACTCCGCAATCGGTGCCCGAGCGTATCGAGGCCCATGCCCGGCGCATCCTCGATGCCGGCTGCGGGATGTTGACCCTGGGCGGCGATCATTTCATCAGCTACCCGCTGCTCAAGGCCCACCATCGGCGTCACGGGCCCCTGGCGTTGATTCACTTCGATGCCCACAGCGATACCTGGCCCGATGAAGAGGGGCAGCGCATCGATCACGGCACCATGTTCTGGCACGCCGCCCGGGAGGGCCTGGTGGACCCGAGCCGCTCGGTGCAGATCGGTCTGCGCACCACCCATGACGATCATCAGGGTTTCCAGGTGCTGGATGCGCGGCAGGTGCACCGTCAGGGCTGCGAGGCGATTGTCGCGGCGATTCGTCAACGGGTAGGGGATCACCCGGTGTACCTGACCTTTGACATCGACTGCCTGGACCCGGCGTTCGCCCCCGGTACCGGCACCCCGGTCTGTGGTGGCCTGAGCACCACCCAGGCCCTGGAGATCCTTGGCGGGCTGCGGGGGATCAATCTGGTGGGCATGGATCTGGTGGAAGTGGCCCCGGCCTATGACCATGCCGAGATCACCGCCCTGGCGGGGGCGACCCTGGCCATGGAGATGCTCTGTCTGTATGCCGCCCGGCACAAGGTCGACCGCTGATTCGTGGCCTGTCTTGCCCCGCAAGCCTCCTGACACTGACTGTCAGGAGGCTCTGATATTCTGCGCCGGTGTTTTTTCTCCGGAGTCCACCCAAGGTGTCGCGAGCCAGCCGTTTACTCACCCTGTTGCAGATGCTGCGGGGCAAGAGCCGTCCCGTTACCGCGGCCACCCTGGCGGCGGAGCTGGAGGTGTCCGAGCGCACCCTGTATCGCGATATCGCCGAGCTCACTTCACTGGGCGCGCCGATCTACGGTGAGGCGGGCATCGGCTATGTGTTGCGCAGCGGGCTGTTCCTGCCGCCCTTGATGCTCAATGCCGACGAGACCGAGGCCGTGGTCCTGGGGTTGCGTTATGTCGATCAGCGCGGCGATGAGGTGCTGAGCAAGGCCGCTGCCGATGCCATGGCCAAGATTGCCGCGGTGCTGGCCCCGGCGGCCCAGGACGCCTTGCGCAACCCGACTTTGCTGCCGGGGCCGGCGGGTTATGGCTTTCCGGACAATCCGGTGTCGCTGAACGTGTTCCGCCAGGCGATCCGGCATCAGGCCAAGCTGCTGATCGACTATGCCGACGTCAACCGCACCCCCAGCCAGCGGCTGATCTGGCCCCTGGCACTGGGGTTTCTCAACGAGGCCCGAGTGATCGTCGCCTGGTGCGAGTTGCGGGGCGATTACCGGACCTTTCGCACCGACCGCATTACCGCCGCCCAGGAGCAGGGCCAAGCCTACCCGGGACGTCGCAGCGACTGGCTGCGGACCTGGCGCAAGGGCTTGCAAGGGGATGGCCAGGGCAGTCAATTCACTCCTGACAGGAAGTGACGCAGGGGGCTCTTAACATGGCGCGCTCATCGACTCACCAGGAGCTTTTGTCATGTCAGGAATCGACCCTTCGCTGGCCCCGGCCATCCGTGCTTACGTGGTGGCTGCCAATACCGGCGACAGCTCGGCGGCGGCAGCGATCTTCGCCGCCGAGGCCCAGGTGTTCGACGAGCGAGAACACCGCGTAGGGCCGCAGGAGATTGCCCGCTGGATGGACACCAGCCATCGCCAGCGTCCCCGGCTGCAGGTCCTCGGGGTCCAGCAGCGCACCGGTAAGGTGTTGCTGGACAGCCTGGTCTGCGGGGATTTTCCCGGCAGTCCCCAGACGCTGCGCTACACCTTTCGCCTGGACCCGCAGGGGCGGATTGCACGGCTGGACATTTCCCGCTGAAGCTTGTCGGCCAGTGTATTGGCCGCCTCGCCGGCAAGCCGGCTCCTACATGGAACGGGTGGCGATGGCATACTGCGGCTTTTTTGCCGGGAGGCCAGCGGCTCATGCCATTCGATTCCCCCTTGAGCGCCTATCGACAGGCCCTGGAGCAGGACGGCTTTGTCGCCGACGAGGCACAGGCGCGGGCCGTGCAGGCCTTGCAGAACTGCCACGAGGCCCTGCATCAGGGGCGTACAGCGGTGCAAGGGGTCTATCTGTGGGGGGCGGTCGGGCGGGGCAAGACCTGGCTCATGGATCAGTTCTACCAGAGCCTGCGGGTGCCGGCGCGGCGTCAGCACTTTCATCACTTCATGGGCTGGGTGCATCAGCGTTCGTTCCAGCTCACCGGCACCGCCGATCCCTTGCAGGCCCTGGCCCGTGAGCTCGCCGAAGAGGTGCGGGTGCTGTGCTTCGATGAGTTGTTCGTCAACGATATCGGTGACGCAATCATTCTCGGGCGCCTGTTCCAGGTGATGTTCGAGCAGGGCGTGGTCATGGTCTGCACCTCCAACCAGCCCCCCGAGCAGTTGTATGCCGATGGCTTCAATCGTGAACGTTTCCTGCCGGCAATCAGCGCCATCAGCCAGCATATGCAAGTGGTGGCGGTGGACGGCGAGCAGGATCACCGTCTGCACCCGGGGGCCGCCGCGCAGCGCTACTGGCTCAGGGCCGAGGGCCAGCCCAGTGCCCTGGAACCCTTGTTCCGGCAGTTGAGCGAGGGCCAGTCGGTCTCCACTGCGCCGCTGTTGATCGGCTATCGGCCGGTGCAGGTGGTCAAGGCCGCCGGCAGCGTGATCTGGTGTCGTTTTGCCGATCTGTGCGAACAGCCGTTTTCCGCCATGGACTTCATGGCGCTGTGTGACAGGTTCAGCGCGATTCTCCTCAGCGAAGTTCCCAACCTCAGTGCCCAGCAACGCCCGGGGCGCATTGCCCGAGGCACCGAGGATGGCGCCCAGCGGGTGGTGGCCGGTGACCGCGAATTGCCCCAACTGTCGATCCATGACGACAGCGTGCGTCGCTTCATTGCCCTGGTGGATGAATGTTACGACCGCAAGGTGCCGCTCTATCTGGAGGCCCAGGTACCGATGGACCAGCTGTACACCGAGGGTTACCTGGAGTTTCCCTTCCGCCGCACCTTGAGCCGACTGCAGGAAATGCAGCTGCAACGGTTTGCCACGGCGCCTGGCGCTTGAGGGGGAAGGGCTTCCGGCTGCGGTTCATCCTGGCCAATCATTAGGATTTTTCTGCTGCAAGTGGGTGAAAAATCTTCGTTTGGTCAAATCCCCCAGCCTACAATCGAGGCTGCCTGAGCCCTGAGCGCTCACTTTCAATGCGTTGATCGAGGATGAACATGGACGTTGCCGATGTCGTGGTGCTGCAAGCCAGTTACAGCAACCCGGTGCATGCCGAAGCCATAGGCGTGCTGCTCAATCACTATGCCCAGGACCCCATGGGCGGCGGCCAGCCCCTGGCGCCGGACCAGCTTCAGCAACTGCCGGCAGAGCTGGCCAAGCGACCTCAGGCGTTCAGCGTGCTGGCCTTTGCCGGTGGCCAGCCAGTGGGGCTGGTGAACTGCTTCGAGGGTTTTTCCACCTTCGCTTGCCGGCCCCTGGTGAATGTCCATGATGTGGTGGTGCTGGACAGCTTTCGCGGCCAGGGCCTGAGCAGGCGGATGCTGCAGAAGGTTGAGGACATCGCCCGGCAACGGGGTTGCTGCAAGATCACCCTGGAGGTGCTGGAAGGCAACGCCCAGGCCCAGGCCGCTTACCAAGCCTGCGGTTTCGCCAATGCCATGCTCGATCCCGCCCATGGCCGCATGCTGTTCTGGAGCAAAGCCTTGTAATGCCCACGGTCACGCCCCCGGCTGGAATACCCGATGCCAAGGAAAGCCCTTGGCGCATTTTCCTGATTTTCCTGCGCCTGGGGCTGACCTCGTTCGGTGGGCCGGTGGCGCACTTGGGGTATTTCCGCCAGGAGTTCGTCCAGCATCGGCGCTGGCTGGGAGAGGCGGCCTATGCCGAGCTGGTGGCGCTGTGTCAGTTTCTTCCGGGACCGGCCAGCAGCAAGGTCGGCATGGTCCTGGGCCTGTCGCGTGCGGGCCTGTCCGGCGCGGTTTGCGCCTGGGCCGGTTTTACCTTGCCATCGGCGCTGGCCCTGGTCTTGTTGGCGTTGGGTATTGGCAATGGAATCGCTCCCGGGGTGCTCAAGGGCCTGCTGCTGGTGGCGGTCGCGGTGGTTGCCCTGGCGCTTTGGGCAATGGCCCGTAGTCTGTGTCGCGGGCCTTTGCGCATCGCCATTGCGCTGCTCGCCGCCGGGTGGGTGCTGCACTGGCCGGGCCTGGGGGGACAATTGCTGGTGATGCTGCTGGCGGCGTTGGCGGGAGCCGCGCTGATCACCCCGGCGGCCCGGCCCGAGGCGGATGCCCTGGCGCCTTGGGGCAGTCGGCGCCTGGGCTGGCTGTTGCTGGGGACGGCCCTGCTGTTGTTGCTGTTACTGCCCGGGCTGGCGGCGCTGTGGCCAACACCCTGGTTGCGCTGGTTCGACGGTTTTTATCGCATCGGGGCCCTGGTGTTTGGTGGCGGTCATGTGGTGTTGCCGCTGTTGCAGAGCCAGGTCGTGGAGTCGGGCTGGATCAGCGATCAGCTGTTCATGACCGGCTATGCCAGCGCCCAGGCGGTGCCTGGGCCCCTGTTCAGTGTCGCGGCTTTTATCGGAACGGCCCTCGGCGGCTGGCCCGGGGCGCTGATCTGTCTGGTGGCGATCTTCCTGCCGGGCTTCTTGCTGGTGATCGGTGTGCTGCCTTTCTGGCAGACCTTGCGTCATCGTCGCGATATTCAGGCGGCGCTGGGCGGGGTCAACGCCGCTGTGGTGGGTGTCCTGGCCGCCGCGCTGTACCAACCCCTGTGGACCAGCAGCGTGACCGGGCTCCCGGAACTGCTGGCGGTGCTGCTGGCCCTGGTGTTGCTGCACAGCGGCCGGCTGCCGCCCTGGGCCCTGGTGCTGTTGGGTGCGGCGCTGGGCGGCTGGCTGCTCTAAGCGTCGTGCAATGCCGGGTCGAGCTTGGGAAACACCAGACGGAACT
Source organism: Pseudomonas sp. E1BtOHC1 (assembly GCF_058744285.1). Classification (NCBI taxonomy): domain Bacteria; kingdom Pseudomonadati; phylum Pseudomonadota; class Gammaproteobacteria; order Pseudomonadales; family Pseudomonadaceae; genus Pseudomonas; species Pseudomonas sp. E1BtOHC1. The sequence continues at coordinate 4,442,117 of NZ_CP196023.1, read as the reverse complement.
CGGTAAGGCTGTCCGGCACGCTGTCGACCTCGGTGCGCCCCTGATGCAGGTTCATGATCGAGCGCACGATCGCCAGGCCCAGTCCGGTGCCGCCTTCGGCTCGGGTGCGACTGCTGTCGACCCGATAGAAACGCTCGAACAGATGGGGCAGGTGGCAGGCGGCGATACCCGGTCCGGGATTGCTCACGGCAAGGCTCACGCTCTGCAGTTGGCGCTCGATCCGCAGGTCGATTCGGCCCCGGTCCGGGCAATGGCGGATGGCATTGGACAGCAGGTTGGAAATGGCCCGCTGGATCATCAGGCGATCCCCCAGCACCCAGGCGTCACCGCGCAGTTCCAGCTTCAGTTGCCTGTCCTCGGCGCTGAGGGCAAACAGGTCCATGACCCGTAGCGCTTCCTCGGCCAGGGATACCCGGGCGAAGCGCGCCTGGGACGCCGGTTGGCTGACCTGGGCCAGGAACAGCATGTCGGCGACGATCCGCGTGACCCGCTCCAGCTCCTCGATGCTGGCTTCCAGCACGGCCTTGTATTCCTCCGGGGGACGCTCCCGGGACAGGGTCACTTGGGCCTTGCCCATCAGGTTGCTGATGGGCGAGCGCAGTTCGTGGGCCAGGTCGTCGGAGAACTGCGACAGGCGCTGCACGCCGCCATCCAGGCGGTGCAGCATGACGTTGATGCCTTGGCCCAGTTCCGCCAGTTCCCGAGGCAGCTTGTCCAGGTTCAGGCGATGGGTCAGGTCCTGGGTGGTGACCTTGGCGGCTACCCGGGTGAACTGCTGCAGCGGGAGCAGACCCCTCTGTACCAGCCACCAGGCGCCGATGCCGATCAGCAACAGCAGCAGGGGCAGGGCAATCACCGTGGAGCGCAGGTAGGCGCTGAGCAGCGCCTGGTCGTTGCTGCGGTCCAGGCTCAATACCACTCGCACCTGCTCGCCGTTGCGCAAATTCATTGGCCGGGTCGCACTGAGCAGTTGGTTGCCGCGGTTGTCGCGCCAGTCGAGGTAACCCTCGGCGGTGTTCTCCCTCAGGGCCTGGGGCAGCGGTTGCTGAGCCATGCCGCCGACATTGAGCAGGGGCTCGGCCTGGGGATCGCTGCTCAGGATGTTCAATTGCAGATTGTCGTGGCCCATCACCAGGTCCAGCAGGGAGTGGGGGCGGGCGGCCAGGTCACTGCTCTTGAGGTCGCTGGTGAGGCTGTGCTGGATCTGCTCCAGCTTGCTCTCCAGGCCCTTGCGCGCCAGGTTGCCCAACTCGTGGCTCAGGGCCAGATAGGCCAGGGTCGCCAGCAGCAGGACCAGAGCCGCCCCCATCAGGCTGACGGTCAGCCCCAGACGCATGGACAGGCTGCTGTTGGTCGGCGCGGCCGGGTGGGGCGTCATTGGCGCACTTCCAGGACATAACCGACACCGCGCAGGGTGTGGATCAGCTTGACCTCACTGGCATCATCGATCTTGGCCCGCAGGCGGCTGATGGAGACTTCCACCACATTGGTGTCGCAGTCGAAGTTCATGTCCCAGACCAGGGAAATGATTTGCGTGCGGGTCAGCACTTCACCCGAGTGGCGCATCAATACATGCAGCAGGGTGAATTCCTTGGTCGTGAGATCTATCCGTCGGTTGCCGCGATAAGCCCGATGGCGTCGGGGATCAAGTTGCAAGTCAGCCACCTGCAATACTTGCGGTTGGGCCACGGGTTCACTGCGGCGAATCAAGGTCCGGACCCGAGCCAGCAATTCAGGAAATTGAAAAGGTTTGACCAGATAATCATCGGCGCCCATATCCAGGCCCTTGACCTTGTCTTCCAGGCGTCCGCGAGCGGTCAACATCATGACCCGGGCCGGAGAATGTCCACGCATATGTTCCAATACTTGCCAGCCATCTTTGCCCGGCAGGTTTATATCCAGGATCACCAATTCGTAAGGCTGTTGCTGTATCAGGTGCAGGCCGTCCACACCATTATTGGCGCGGTCCACTACATAACCACTTTCACTTAGGCCCTGATGCAGGTAGTCCGCTGTTTTGGGCTCGTCTTCAACCACCAGAATGCGCATTGCCAGATCCTCTCCAAACCGCTTGGGTACTATCGAATGAGTGCAGGGTGAAGCCTGAAGTAGCTACAGGGTCAACAAAATTAATCAGCTAATTCATGGGATTAGCCAGGTGACCCGATAAGCGGTGAGCGCTCGGGCGCAGGCATGCTAGTTGAACGGGCGCAAGGAAAGTGGCGAATGACAGAGTTGTAATATTCCAGTCATTGTCGTGACAGTGAGTGGTTGCCCGCAGATATAAAAAAGGCGCCCTGGGCGGGCGCCAAACGTCCATCTCTGCCAAAGGAGCACATTGTCCAGAGTGGGTACTGCTTTAAAGATGTGTCAGGCGTCGGGCTGCTGTTGCTTGGCGTCCGAAGCGGAATAGTGCGGGTCGGTTTTCTTCTGTTCGGCCTTGGCGGTGTTCTCGGTCTTATCACCGTGAATCTGTTGCTGGGCGACGCGGAAGTTGTCATAGAAGCGTTGCATATGCTCGGCTCCGCCTTCGGCAAAGGCTGCACTGGAACTGGCCAGAATCAAGCCGCTAAATACCAAAGTTGAAAGTTTCATGCTGTGTTTCCTACTTAAGAGTGTTCGGTAACTTGTTTCGTCCCTGCACAAGAAGTGATGGGAGAAGTTTCACCGAAGTGTATTAAGTGAGGGTTAACGTCAGCCTGAACGGGACATTACATTCTTGACATCATGTGTCCGCGGACAGGAGCCGGCTTGCCAGCGAAGGCGTCCGAGAGGTCGGTGCAGGGCTTGATGGCCTCTTCGCCGGCAAGCCGGCTCCTACGGGGAACTGCACGGTGTATCTGACTGCTGTAGGAGCTGGCTTGCCAGCGAAGGCGTCCGAGAGGTCGGCGCAGGGCTTGATGGCTTCTTCGCCGGCAACCCGGCTGCTACGGGTGTAAGGGGGCTGTTGCGTAGGGACGGGTTTGGGGGCCGTTGCGGCCCCCGAGTCGGGTGCTTACTTCTGTACCACGGTCGCGTCCACCGGCGCTTTGGGTTTCATCAGGCTGAAGTCGATCAGCGGCTTGCTCTGGCGTGAGTAGGGGTCGCCAATCAGTAGCGGACGCGGTTTGAAGCTGTCGCTGACCAGACTGCGGCTGTGGTCCAGCTGGTCGAAACTCAAGCCCGCCAGGTCGGCCCAGGTATGAATCAGCTGGGAGCTGCTGTAAGGGCGGCTGAGGTCGGATGCAAAGTTCCAGTCATGGGTTTCCCGCCACTTCGGTGAGGCCCAGGCCATGAACGGGATGGTGTACATAGGCGCCGTGGGCTTGCCTTCGTTGCGCCCCAGGGTGTCGTGGCCGGCGGAGTCGAAGACGTCTTCGCCGTGGTCCGACAGGTACAGCAGGAAGCCGTTGGGATCGCTCTTGGCGTAGTCCTTGATCAGGCTGGAGACCACGAAGTCGTTGTACAGCACCGCGTTGTCGTAGCTGTTGTAGGTCGGCAGTTGATCGTCACGCACGCCGGCCGGCACTCCCTGGCGATCGGTGAACTTGTCGAAACTCGGCGGGTAGCGGTACTGGTAGCTCATATGGGTGCCCAGCAGGTGCACCACGATGAACTTGCGCGGAGCGCTGTCGGCCAGGGCCTTGGAGAAGGGCTCGAGCACATCGCCGTCGTACTGGCGGGCGTTCTGGTTGCGGTTGTTGTTCAGGTACACCTGCTCGTCCGCCTGCTCGGAGAAGGTGGTGAGCATGGTGTTGCGCTTGGTCATGGTCTGCTGGTTGGTGATCCAGTAGGTCTTGTAGCCGGCCTGCTTCATCACGCTGACCAGGGACGGGGTCTTGAGGTAGAGATCGGGGTTTTCTTCGTCGGCGAAGGTCAGCACCTGTTGCAGCGCCTCGATGGTGTAGGGGCGCGGGGTGATGACGTTGTTGAACACCGCCAACTGGTCCTTGAGCTTGTCCAGTTCCGGGGTGGTCTGGCGTGGGTAGCCGTAGAGGCTCATGCGCTGGCGGTTGGTGGACTCGCCGATCACCAGCACCAGGGTGGCCGGCTGGTTGGCCATGCTGTCCTTGAGGTTGGTCAGCGGCGGGATCTTGCTGACGCTGTCGAGCATGCCCTGCATGCCGTCCAGTTGCTCGCGGTAGCGGCGATAAGCGACCACCATCTGCCACGGCACGGCAGGTTCGATACGGGTTTCGAACTTTTCCAGGCCGTCCGCCAGGGTGTCGGTGCGAGCGAGTTGCTTGACCAGCGGGTAGCCGACAATCGCCACCAGGATCGCCACGGCAGCCACTAGGGCCTGGCCCCGGGGCAGGTAAACCGGGCGCAGACGGGTCCAGAGGAAGACCGCGAAGGCGGTGTGGGCCAGGAACGCCAGGAGCATCCACCAGGCAAAGTACTGCGTCAGGTATTCACCGGCTTCCGAGGGGTTGGACTCGAACATGATGAAGATGACGCTTTGCGAGAACTCCTGCTGATAGACGAAGAAGTAGCCCAGGCTGGCCATGGAACAGGCCCAGAGCACCACGCCGATCACTGCGGCCATGACTTTGGTGCGTGCCGGGAACAGCAGCATCGGCGCCAGCCAGATGGCGCTCATGAAGAACGCCTGGCGGAAACCGGCGAATCCGGAAGTGTCGGTCAGTTGAATCAGCAGTTGGGTGATGCCGGAGAAATACCAGAAGAACAGGAACAGCCAGAGCAGCCCCATCCAGTCAAAACCTGCCGCAGACGTGCTACTGCGTTTGAACCATGCCATTGAGCGCTCCCCACAATTCCATGATCATTGCGCGCCGGTTCAGCGCCGCGAATGAAGGCCGTCGTCTGTAACAAGACGGCCACAATGGCCGCGAGTATCGATAGGCAAGTGTGAAAAGTTCGTTAGCACAGCGTTGGATTTTTGTTCGGCGTAGCAGGCGCCAGGATCAGGCGTGGCGGGGGATTTGTGGCGGGGAGTGAGTAGAGCTGTGAACGCAGGCGGGGCCTGCGTTCCGGGGCGAGGTTCAGCCTGCGGAGGGAAGGTGCCGCGCTGCTGCGGGGGCTTGCCCCTGGTTCTGCAACATCAGGCGCAATTGGGCGAGTTCCCGTTGCAATTGATCGCGCTCGTCTTTGAGTTGGCGCAATTCGTCACGACGAATGGTCACGTAGAGAGTCTGTGCTGGTCGTGCCGGTAGTACTGTGCCCATTGCTTCACCTCGCAACTGGTATGCCTCAACTATGCTTTGTTGGCCGCATCCCTTGCGCAAAGCACCATCGCAGGCAGCGTGAAAACTACTGTGTTCGGCAATACCGCGTTAAAAACAGTCTTGCCTTCACTCGTGACGTTTTCACAGCGCCTGATGGCGGCGATTTTATTTCTTTTTTGGGCAATTGGAACTTTTTTATTTTTCGTGGTCGTTGTGCCTTCCTGGCGTTTTGCGTCGTTATCCCTCCAAGTTTTCAGAAACTTCGTCCCAAGTGTCGGGACTAATCTTCACGCAGTCCGCGCCGGCTGGGGCAGGTGATCGGGCTTGGGTGCGCCGCATTGCGCGCAGGTCGCCGCAAAAACTGGCGTTTTGTCTGAAGATTGCGCTGTCTTGGAGCGTCTCGCCTTGTATAGTTGCGCCCCTCGACGTTTGCACCCAGCCCTTTGGGCTATACATTTTTGATCTGAATTTTTTGCAGTAGGAGCATCAGCACATGCAACTGGGGATTATTGGACTGGGCCGCATGGGCGGCAACATTGCACGGCGCCTGATGCTCAATGGGCACGAGACCGTAGTCTTTGACCGCAACACCGATTTCGTCAGCACCCTGGCCGCCGAAGGCGCCAAGGGCGTCGCCGACCTGCCAGGCCTGGTGGCCGGCCTGGAAAAACCCCGCGCGGTCTGGGTCATGCTGCCCGCCGGCGCACCCACCGAAGAGACCATCGACACCCTGAGCCAGTTGCTGGAGCCGGGTGATGTGATCATCGACGGCGGCAACACCTACTATAAGGACGACATCCGCCGCGCCCGGGATCTGGCGCAAAAAGGCCTGAAGTACATCGACGTCGGCACCTCCGGCGGCGTCTGGGGCCTGGAGCGCGGCTACTGCATGATGATCGGCGGCGATGCTGATGAAGTGCTGCGTCTGGACCCGCTGTTCTCGGCCCTGGCCCCCGGCCTGGGTTCGATTCCACGGACCAAGGATCGCGTTTCCGATGACGACCGTGCCGAGCGTGGCTATATCCATGCCGGTCCTGCCGGTGCCGGGCATTTCGTCAAGATGATCCACAACGGCATCGAGTACGGGATGATGCAGGCCTTCGCCGAGGGCTTTGACATCCTCAAGACCAAGTCTTCGGACATCCTCCCGCAAGACCAGCGCTTTGACCTCAATGTGGCGGACATCGCCGAAGTCTGGCGTCGCGGCAGCGTGGTGTCCTCCTGGCTGCTGGACCTGACCGCCGATGCCCTGGCCGGCGATCCGAAGCTCGACGGTTTTTCCGGTGCCGTGGCCGACAGTGGCGAAGGGCGCTGGACCATCGAAGCGGCCATGGAGCAGGCGGTACCGGTTCCGGTGCTGTCCAACTCGTTGTTCTCCCGCTACCGTTCTCGCGGCCAGGGCACCTATGGCGACAAGCTGCTGTCAGCCATGCGCTTCGGCTTTGGCGGCCATGTGGAGACCGGTAAGAAATGACCTCTACGCGAAAGAAGTCCAAGGCGTTGCCCGCGCCGCCGACCACGCTGTTCCTGTTCGGCGCCCGCGGTGATCTGGTCAAGCGCCTGCTGACTCCGGCGCTGTACAACCTGAGCCGCGACGGCTTGCTGGATGAGGGACTGCGGATTGTCGGCGTCGACCACAACGCGGTGAGCGACGCTGAGTTCGCCACCTTGCTGGAAGACTTCCTTCGCGATGAAGTGCTCAACAAACAAGGCCAGGGGGCGTCCGTGGACGCCGCCGTCTGGGCTCGCCTGACCCGTGGTATCAGCTACGTCCAGGGCGACTTCCTCGACGACTCCACCTATGCCGAACTGGCGGCGCGGATTGCCGCCAGCGGCACCGGCAACGCGGTGTTCTACTTGGCCACCGCGCCGCGCTTCTTCAGTGAAGTGGTGCAGCGCCTGGGGGCTTCGGGGTTGCTGGAGGAGGGGCCGGATGCCTTTCGCCGGGTGGTGATCGAGAAGCCCTTCGGCTCCGATCTGCAGACTGCCGAGGCTCTCAACGCTTGCTTGCTCAAGGTCATGAGCGAGAAACAGATCTATCGCATCGACCATTACCTGGGCAAGGAAACGGTCCAGAACATCCTGGTCAGCCGTTTTTCCAACAGCCTGTTCGAGGCGTTCTGGAACAACCATTACATCGACCACGTGCAGATCACCGCGGCGGAAACCGTCGGGGTCGAAACCCGTGGCAGCTTTTATGAACACACCGGCGCCCTGCGGGACATGGTGCCCAATCACCTGTTCCAGCTTCTGGCGATGGTGGCCATGGAGCCTCCAGCGGCCTTTGGCGCCGATGCAGTGCGCGGCGAGAAGGCCAAAGTGGTGGGGGCGATCCGCCCCTGGTCACTGGAGGAGGCTCGGGCCAACTCGGTGCGCGGCCAGTACCGCGCCGCCACCGTTGCGGGCAAGGTCCTGGCGGGCTACCGCGAAGAAGCCAATGTCGCGCCGCACAGCAATACCGAAACCTATGTCGCGCTGAAGGTGATGATCGACAACTGGCGCTGGGTCGGGGTGCCGTTCTACCTGCGCACCGGCAAGCGCATGAGCGTGCGTGACACCGAAATCGTCATCTGCTTCAAGCCGGCACCCTACGCGCAGTTTCGCGATACCGAAGTTGATCGACTGTCGCCGACCTACCTGCGGATCCAGATCCAGCCCAACGAAGGCATGTGGTTCGACCTGCTGGCGAAGAAGCCCGGGCCAAGCCTGGACATGGCCAATATCGAACTGGGCTTCGCCTACCGGGACTTCTTTGAAATGCAGCCGTCCACCGGCTACGAGACGCTGATCTACGACTGCCTGATCGGTGACCAGACGCTGTTTCAGCGGGCGGACAATATCGAGAACGGTTGGCGCGCCGTGCAGCCTTTCCTCGATGCCTGGAAGCAGGACGCGACGGTGCAGACCTACCCTGCGGGTGAGGATGGCCCGGATGCCGGTGATGAGCTGCTGGCCCGGGACGGTCGCGTGTGGCGGGCTCTCGGATGAAGGGGGGCAAGGTGCGGCCCATCGAGTTCCTGCTCAGCGATATGGACGGCACCCTGTTGCGCCCGGATCACCGCTTCAGCCCTCGAACCCTGGACGCAGTCCGCGCCCTGCGTGAAGCCGGCGTAGCCTTCAGCCTGGCCACCGGGCGTCCGCCGCGGGCCATGCAGCAACAGATCGAGGCCCTGGGTGTGGATCTGCCGACTGCCGGGTTCAATGGTGGCAGTATCGTCAATCCCGATGGCAGCTTCCTGGTTCGCCATCATGTACCGGTGGAGGCGGCGGTCACCGCCTTGCTGCTGTTCCAGCCGTATCCGCAGATCGAAACCTGGGTCTTTGCCGACAACGAGTGGCTGGTGCGCGACCTCGACGGTCCCTTGATGCCCCTTGAGCGCCAGGCGCTGGGCTATGGGCCGAAGGTGGTGGACAGTTTCGCGGATTACCTGCCGCGGATCGACAAGATCGTTGCCGCCAGTAATGACCACCGGCTGCTGCTGGAGCTGGAAGCGCGCTTGCAGGGAAAAACGGCCGGGCTGGCCCAGGCCTCCCGTTCGCAACCACGGTTCCTTGATGTCACTGCCGTGCAGGCGGACAAGGGACAAGCCCTGGTGACCCTGGCCGAGCACCTCGGCGTGCCCCTGGAGCGTACAGCGGCCCTGGGGGATGGCGGTAATGACCCGGCGATGTTTCAGCGTGCCGGGTTGTCGATTGCCATGGGCCAGGCCGAAGAGCAGGTCAAGGACCAGGCCGACGTGATCACCGGCAGCAACCAGGATGATGGTGCTGCCGAAGCGATCGAGCGCTACATCCTCCTGCGTTAAAGCCAGTAACTCACCGCATACCAGCCCAGCAGGCCCATCACCACGGTGTAGGGCAGGGCCATCCACACCATCCGTCCATAGGACAGGCGCACCAGTGGCGCAATTGCCGAAGTCAGCAGAAACAGGAAGGCGGCCTGACCATTGGGGGTGGCGACGCTGGGCAGATTGGTGCCGGTGTTGATGGCGATGGCCAGGGTCTCGAAGTGTTCGCGACTCATCTGCCCGGAGACAAAGGCCTGTTTCACTTCGGTGATGTAGATGGTGGCGACGAACACATTGTCGCTGATGGCCGACAGCAGGCCATTGGCAATGAACAGCATGCCTGGCTGCTGGTCCGCCGGCAGCGCCAGCACCCACTGGATCAGTGGCACGAACAGCTGTTGCTGGTGAATCACCGCCACCACGGCAAAGAACACCACCAGCAGGGCGGTGAAGGGCATGGCGTCCTTGAAGGCGTTGCCCAGCCGGTGTTCGTCGGTAATTCCGGTGAAGGCGGTGATCAGCACAATCACCAACAGACCGATCAGCCCGACTTCCGCCACGTGCAGGGCCAGGCCGACAATCAGGATCAGCGCCGCCAGCCCCTGGACCAGCAAGGCTGCCCGTTGCCGTGCGGTGCGCTGGGCGTCGTCTTCGGCGGCGTAGTTGGCCAGTACCTGGCGCACGTTGTCCGGCAGTAAGGTGCCGTAGCCGAACCAGCGCAGTTTTTCCAGGAGCACACAGGTCACCAGCCCGGCGGCTAGCACCGGCAGGGAAACTGGCGCCACCTTGTGGAAGAAATCGGCAAAGTGCCAGCCCATTTCATGGCCGATCAACAGGTTCTGTGGTTCGCCCACCAGGGTGCATACGCCCCCCAGAGCCGTGCCCACGGCACCGTGCATCAGCAGGCTGCGCAGAAAAGCGCGGAATTGCTCCAGGTCGTCGTGGTGCAGGGAAGGCAGATGCTGATCATCGCCATAGCCGCTGTCCTGGCGTGGGTCATTGCCGGAGGCCACCCGGTGGTACACCGAGTAGAAGCCCACGGCGGCACTGATGATCACTGCGGTAACGGTCAGGGCGTCGAGAAAGGCCGAGAGAAAGGCTGACAGAAAGCAGAACAGCAGCCCCAGCAGCGCCTTGGACCGTACCCCCAGCAGCAGGCGCGAGAACAGGAACAGCAGCAGTTCCTTCATGAAATAGATGCCCGCCACCATGAACATCAGCAGCAGGATCACCGGGAAGTTGTGCACCAGCTCGTCGTACAGCGCCTGGGGCGTGGCCATGCCCAGCAACAGCGCTTGCACCAACAGCAGACCGCCGGGCATCAAGGGGTAGCACTTCAGGGCCATGGCCAAGGTGAAGATGAATTCGATCACCAGGCACCAGCCGGCCGCTGCCGGGCTGACACAGAAGAACAGCAGGGGGTTGAGCAGCAGGAAGGCGATGATGCTTGCCTTGTACCAGCGGGGTGAGTGGCCGAGAAAATTGTGCGCGAACGCCTGGGCCATTGAGCCGGACATGGGCTGCTCCTAGTAGTGAGAAGCGCGCAACTTGCCGCAAGCCGGATCGAGAATCAAGAATCCATGAAATCTTTTGCCACAATCTCCCCTCACCTGTAGGAGCCAGCTTGCTGGCGAAGGCCTTCTCAAGTTCGACATCGTCGTGAGCGCCATTCGCCGGCAAGCCGGCTCCTACGGTGGGTGGTGTTGCGGCCGGCTCCTACGGTGGTCGGTGCTGCGGCCAGCTCTTGTAGGAGCCAGCTTGCTGGCGAAGGCAACCTCAAGGTCGACCTCGTCGTGAGGGCCTGTTCGCCGGCAAACCGGCTCCTGCGGTCAGGTGGTGCGTTTGGCGACCAGGGTCAGGATGTCGTAGCTGGCCACCAGTTCACCCAGTTGATTGGTCACTTCCACGTCCCAGGCCACCACCCCTTGCGGGGTGCCCTGGGGGCTCTGTTTGCCCTGGTCGATCTTGCGCTTGCAGGTCAGGCGCGCCTGCAGGGTGTCGCCAATGCCCACCGGGCTGATGAAGCGCAAGGTATCCAGGCCATAGTTGGCCAGCACCGGGCCCGGTGCCGGGGACACGAACAGCCCGGCCGCCGCAGAGAGCACGAAGTAGCCGTGGGCAATACGCTTGCCGAATTGCGACTCCTTGGCGGCGATCTCGTCGAAGTGCATATAGAAGTGGTCCCCTGACAGGCACCCGAAGTTCACCAGATCGGCCTCGGTGACAGTGCGCCGGTGGGTCAGCAGGGATTCGCCGATCTGCAGGTCCTGGAAGTGCCGGCGAAACGGGTGGACCTGCGTCTCGATAACCTTGGCGCCACGCACGTGTTCGCCGGTTACCGCGGCCAACATGCTCGGGGAGCCCTGGACGGCTGCACGCTGCAGGTAGTGCTTGACCGCCCGCAGGCCGCCCAGCTCTTCGCCGCCGCCGGCGCGGCCCGGGCCACCATGCTTGAGTTGCGGCAGCGGCGAGCCGTGGCCAGTGGATTCGCCGGCGCATTCGCGGTCCAGCACCAGCAGCCGGCCATGCCAGGCTGCGGCCCGGGGAATGACCTGGGCAGCGATGCCCGGGTCCTTGGTCACCAGGCTGGCCACCAGGCTGCCCTTGCCGCGAGCGGCCAGGTCCAGGGCCTGGTCCAGATCGTCGTAGGCCATCAAGGTGCTGACCGGGCCAAAGGCCTCGATATCGTGGGCACCACCCTGTGCCAGGGGATCACGGGACAGCAGCAGGGTCGGGGCAAAGAACGCGCCCTGGCTGACATTTCCCCCCCGGGGTTCGAAGCCGTCCCGGGCGCCGAACAGCAGATCACTGCTGTGCAGCAGGCTTTCCAGGCGCGCGGTCACGTCCCGCTGTTGCTCATGGGAGGCCAGGGGGCCCATGCGCACGCCTTCCACCGACGGATCGCCCACCACCACCCCGGACAGGCGCTCGCGCAATCCCGTGGCCACGGCATCCAGGTGTTGTGTCGGGACCATGGCGCGGCGGATGGCGGTGCATTTCTGACCGGCCTTGACCGTCATCTCTCGCACCACTTCCTTGATGAACAGCTCGAACTCCGGGTCGTCCGGGGTCACGTCCGGCGCCAGGATCGCGCAGTTCAGGGAGTCGGCTTCGGCATTGAAGGGCACCGAGTGGCGGATCAGGTTGGGGTTGGATCGCAGTTTGCCGGCGGTGACGGCGGAACCGGTGAACGTCACCAGGTCCTGGCCTTGCAGGCGATCCAGCAGGTCGCCGGTGCCGCCGATCACCAGTTGCAGGCTGCCTTCTGGCAGCAAGCCGGATTCATGCATCAGACGCACGGTGGCTTCGGTCAGGTAGCTGGTGGCGCTGGCGGGTTTGACGATGCACGGCATGCCGGCGAGGAAGCACGGGGCAAACTTCTCCAGCATGCCCCAGATGGGAAAGTTGAACGCGTTGATGTGCACCGCCACGCCGCCACGGGGCACCAGGATGTGGGTGCCGGCAAAGCTGCCGAGCTTGCTCAAGGATTGCGCCGGGCCTTCATGCAGCAGGTTGCCCGACGGCAGCTCCCGAGAGCCGAGTCCGGCGTAGCTGAACAGGGTGCTGTTGCCGCCTTCGATATCGATCCAGCTGTCGGCCCGGGTTGCGCCGCTGTGGTGGGACAGGGCGTACAGCTGTTCCTTGCGTTCGCTGAGGTACAGCGCCAGGGCCTTGAGACGCTGGGCCCGCTGCTGGAAATCCAGGGCCAGCAAGGCGCGGCCACCCTGTTGGCGCCCGTGCTCCAGGGCCTCGGCGAAGTCCAGGGGCTCTTCGTGGGTGCGGGCCACTTCATGGCCATCGATGGCGCTGCGCAGTGCCTGGGCCGGGTGTTGGCCAACCCAGCGGCCGGCGATAAAACTTTGCAGGGTAGGAGACTGTGACATGGCAGAACGCTCCGAACGGTGAATTAAGGCCGGCGCGGAGTGCTCCGTGCCGGTGAGTGGACCCAGTGACTGCTGGCACCGGAGGCACCAGTGCCAATCCGGGATCTTCGTGAGGGCAGGGTTCAGAGCTGGTCGAAGTCCAGCACCACCTTGGCGCTGACCGGGAACGACTGGCAGGAAAGCACGTACCCGGCCGCCACTTCGTAGTCTTCCAGCGCGTGGTTGCTGTCCATTTCCACTTCACCTTCGATGACCTTGCATTTACAGGTGGAGCAGACTCCGGCCTTGCACGAATAGGGCAGTTCGGCGCCTTGGGCATTGCCGGCGTCCAGCAGGCTCAGGCTGTTGCGCGGCAGGTCGAAGGCCAGGGCCCGGCCATCGCTGATCACGGTGATCCGGCTGACCTGGGCGTCCAGCACTCGGGCGGCTTCACGGGCCTGGCGTTTGTGTCCGTCGCCGGTTGCATGAAACAGCTCGAAGTGGATTCGCTCGGCGTCCATGCCCGCGGCCTTGAGACTGTCGCGCACGCTCTCGGTCATGGCCTGGGGGCCACAGATAAAGGCCGCGTCCAATTGCCGGACATCGAGCCAGCGGGCAAACAACTGCTGGCATTTGTCCTGGTTGATATGGCCGTTGTAGAGGTCTATGTCCTGCTGCTCGCGGCTGAAGACGAACACCAGGTTGAGGCGCTGCAGGTAGCGGTTCTTCAGGTCCTCCAATTGTTCGCGAAACAGCGCCGAGGCGCTGGAACGGTTGCCGTAGAGCAGGGTGATGCGGCTGTGGGGCTCGGTTTCCAGGGTGCTCTTGATGATCGACAGGATTGGCGTGATGCCGCTGCCTGCGGCCACCGCCAGGTAATGGCCGCGACGCTGGGGGTCGAGCTCTACATGGAAACGCCCGGCGGGGGGCATCACTTCAAGAGACTGTCCGGCTTGCAGCCGCTCATTGGCGAAGGCGGAGAAACGCCCACCATTGATGCGCTTCACCGCGATGCGCAGTTCACCGTCATTGACCCCGGTGCAAATGGAGTAGGAACGGCGCACTTCCTCGCCATCCAGCTCGGTACGCAATACCAGATGCTGGCCCTGGGTGAAGTGGAACTGCTGCTGCAGGTGCTGGGGAATCTCGAAGGCAATGGACACCGCGTCGCGGGTTTCGCTGCGTACGTCCTTGATGGTGAGGCGGTGGAACTGGCTCATGGCGGTTCTCCTCTGAGGCGGCTGGCGGCTCAGATGCACTTGAAGTAGTCGAAGGGTTCCAGGCAGTCACGGCAGCGATACAGGGCCTTGCACGCGGTGGAACCAAACTCGCTGAGGCGTTCGCTGTGGGCACTGCCGCACTGCGGGCAGTGCACCGCAGGCGCTTCCCCCAGCAGGCTGCGCTTGCTGCTGCCCGAAGGTGGCGCGATGCCGTAGGCCTGCAGGCGCTGGCGGCCACGCTCGGTGATCCAGTCGGTGGTCCAGGCCGGGGTCAACTGGCGCAATAGTCTGGGTGCCGCGAAGCCTGCCTGTTCCAGGGCCTGGCGAATGTCGCTCTCGATCACTTCCGTGGCAGGGCAGCCGGAATAGGTCGGAGTGACCGATACCTGCAAGTGGCCCTGTTGCCAGCCAAGGTCGCGAACGATGCCCAGGTCCAGCACGCTGACCACCGGCACCTCGGGGTCCATCACCCGATCCAGGGTGGCCCAGGCCAGGTCCAGGTCCCCAGGCCGCATCGGCCGCGCGCCCTGGTCGCTGCCGATCAACTCACCAGACCGCATCGGGGTAGGCCCTCGGCAGGAATTGCATCTGGGCCAGCAGCGGGCCCAGGTGTTCGCTGTGCAGGCCCCGGCGCGCGTCCAGGTAGAAAGGGCTCGGGGCCTCGGGCACGGGCAGGGTCGCCCGGCAGAACACGGCTTCTACGGTGGCGCGCCAGGCTTCGGCAACCCGGGCCGGGTCCGCCCACAGACCCGCCTGATGCAGCTGGATCTCACCGGCGTGGTGCTCAATCAGCTCGCCAGTGAAGCGCCACAGCCGCGGGGTCGCCTGCAGCATGCGCTGGTGGCTTTCCTCGGTGCCGTCCCCCAGGCGCTCGACCCATTCGCTGGAGCGGCGCAGGTGGTAGGTGACTTCCTTGAGCGCCTTGGCGGCGATTCCGGCTAGGCGCGGGTCGCTGGACTGGCTCAGGCCCTGGAGGGTTTCCAGGTGCCAGGCGTCATAGAAGAACTGCTTGAGCATGGTAAGCGCAAAATCACCGTTGGGCTGCTCCACCAGCAGCAGGTTGCGGTAGGCCCGCTCGTCCCGGCGGAATGCCAGATGGTCGGCGTCGCGCCCATCGGCCAGCAGCTCGGCGGCATAGTCCAGCCAGTTGCGGGCCTGGCCCACTAGGTCGAGGCCGACATTCATCAGCGCCAGTTCTTCTTCCAGGGCCGGCGCCCGGCCGCACCATTCGCACAGGCGCTGGCCCTGGATCAGGGCGCTGTCGCCCAGGCGCAGCAGGTGGTCGATCAGATCGTTTGTAGGGTTCATGGCCGGCCTCACATGTGTCCGACTTCGGGGGGCAGCTGATAAAAGCTGGCGTGGCGGTAGACCTTGTCGTCCGCAGGGTCGAACAGCGGGTCCTTGTCATCGGGGGAGGAGGCGACTATCTGCGCCGAGGGCACCACCCACAGGCTTACGCCTTCGCTGCGCCGGGTGTACAGGTCCCGGGCGTTGTTCATGGCCATGGCGTCGTCGGCGGCATGCACGCTGCCGACATGCTTGTGATTGAGGCCGTGCTTGCTGCGCACGAAGACTTCGTAGAGGGTCCATTCAGACATTGCATTGACTCCGGATCAGGCTGGGCGCGCGCTCAGGCGGCGTTCTTGTTGGCTTTCTTCTGTGCATGGGCCACGGCGGCGGCCCGTACCCAGGCGCCGTCGTCGATGGCGTTGCGGCGAGTCTCCAGGCGTTCCTGATTGCACGGGCCATTGCCCTTGAGCACCTCGTAGAACTCTTGCCACTGAATTTCGCCGAAGTCGTAATGGCCGCGCTCGGCGTTCCATTTCAGCTCCGGGTCGGGGCAGGTGCAGCCCAGCAGCTCCAGCTGCGGGATGGTCTGGTCGATGAAGCGCTGGCGCAGTTCGTCATTGCTCTGGCGCTTGATTTTCCAGGCCATGGACTGGGCACTGTTGGGGGAGTGTTCGTCGCTGGGGCCGAACATCATCAGGGCCGGCCACCAGAGGCGGTTGATGGCGTCCTGGACCATCTCCCGTTGTGCCTGGTTGCCCTCGCGCATCATGGTCAGGAGGATTTCGTAGCCCTGGCGCTGGTGGAAGCTCTCTTCCTTGCAGATGCGCACCATGGCCCGGGAGTAGGGGCCGTAGGAGGTGCGCTGCAGCACCACCTGATTGACGATGGCGGCGCCGTCCACCAGCCAGCCCACGGCGCCCATGTCGGCCCAGTTCAGGGTTGGGTAGTTGAAGATGCTGGAATACTTGGCCCGGCCGCTGTGGAGTTTGGCGACTTCTTCGTCGCGATCGGCGCCGAGGGTTTCCATGGCGCTGTACAGGTACAGGCCGTGGCCGGCTTCGTCCTGGATCTTGGCCATCAGTTGCAGCTTGCGCTTGAGGGTCGGCGCGCGGGTGACCCAGTTGCCTTCGGGCAGCATGCCGACGATTTCCGAGTGGGCATGCTGGGAAATCTGCCGGATCAGGGTCTGGCGGTAGGCATCGGGCATCCAGTTCTTGGCCTCGATCTTGATTTCCCCGTCGATCTTTTCCTGGAAGGTGCGCTCCTGCTCGGACATTTCTGCCAGCGGCTTGATGCGCTTGACCCCCGTCTCTACCAGCTGTGCGTACATGCAGTGTCTCCCGGGTTGCAGGTGTGGGTGAGGCTGTGAATGTTTATATGTGATACATAAATAAATATCAAACACAAAATAACGTGTCATGTTTTGTTTCTGTATCGCTTTGCCTCCATACCCGAATGACAGACGAAAAAAAGCCCCGTCATCACGGGGCTCCAATGCTTGCGCTAAAGCTATTTACGGCTGTCGACCACCCGGCAGGCCTTGCCTTCCGAGCGCTTGATGCTGAAAGGGGGCTGCAAAACGATACGTGAGCTGATACCTATGTGGGTTTTTATGTGGCGACTCAGTTCGCTGCAGATGGCCCTTTGCTGCTCATCCCCCAGCTGCTGGTACTCGCTCTTGAGCTCGACGTGGATGTCGACGCTGTCGAGGTTGCCGTGTCGATACAGATGGATCTCGTAACAGGGGGCCAGGTGTACGGCTTTGAGCACTTGCTCCTCTACCTGAGTCGGAAACACATTGACCCCGCGAATGATCAGCATGTCGTCGCTGCGTCCGGTGATCTTGTCGATGCGCCGCATGGGCCGCGCCGTGCCCGGCAGCAGGCGGGTCAGGTCGCGGGTACGGTAGCGGATCATCGGCAGTGCCTCCTTGGTCAGGGAGGTGAGCACCAGCTCGCCCAGTTCACCATCGGGCAGTACCTGACCAGTCAATGGGTCGATGATCTCGGGATAGAAATGATCCTCCCAGAGGGTCGGTCCGTCGCGGGTCTCGGCGCATTCCATGGCCACTCCCGGGCCGATGATCTCCGACAGCCCGTAGATATCCAGGGCTTTGATGCCCAGGCGCTGCTCGATGGCGTCGCGCAGTTCGTCGGTCCAGGGTTCGGCGCCGAAGATTCCCAGGCGCAGGGCCAGCTTGTGGGGATCAAGGCCCTGGCGTTCGATCTCGTCGGCGATGTTGAGCATGTAGGACGGCGTGACCATGATGATGTCCGGCTGGAAATCCTTGATCAGTTGCACCTGTTTCTCGGTCTGGCCGCCGGACATGGGAATCACGGTGCATCCCAGGCGTTCGGCACCGTAGTGTGCCCCCAGGCCGCCGGTGAACAGGCCGTAGCCATAGGAGACATGCACCTTGTCTCCGGGCCGGCCGCCGCCGGCGCGGATCGACCGGGCCACCACCTGGGCCCAGGTGTCGATGTCGTTGCGGGTATAGCCCACCACGGTGGGCTTGCCGGTGGTGCCGCTGGAGGCATGCAGGCGCACCACCTCCTGCATGGGCACCGCGAACATGCCGTAGGGGTAGTTGTCCCGCAGGTCGGACTTGGTGGTGAAGGGCAGTTGGGCAAGGTCCTCCAGGCGCTGGATGTCCTGGGGATGCACGCCCAGGGCGTCGAAGCGCTGGCGATACAGGGGCACCTTGGCGTAGGCGTGGTTCAGGCTCCAGCGCAGGCGCTCCAGCTGATGCTGGCGCAGGTGGTCGATGCTGGCGGTTTCCATCGGGTCCAGCGGCACTTCGGGCACGGTTCGGGCTATCGGCATGTTCATGGTGTCACTCGTATTGTTGTTGTCTTTCAACCCGCCGCTGCGGGTTCTGAGTGCATGACCCGGGAGCGCCACGGCTGGCTCCCGGGAGAGTCCTGCAGGCGCGGGTTAGCGCCTCTGAATGATCAGGGTGATGGACGCTCGTGCCCCGGCAACGACTGCGGCAGTCTCTGCGATATCGGGCAGCGGGGCCATTTCAGCGTCCCTTGAACACGGGAGCGCGTTTCTCCATGAAGGCACTGACGCCTTCTCGGTAGTCGTCGCTGCGCCCTGCCAGGCGTTGCAGATCGCGCTCCAGCTCCAGTTGCTGATCGAAGCTGTTGTGCAGGCTGGCATTCAGGCTGCGCTTGATCAGCGCCAGGCCATAGGTAGGTTGGGTCGCCAGGTGCCGGGCCAGGCTCAGGGCTTCATCGCGCAGCAAGGCGTCGTCCACGCACTGGTAGATCAACCCCCATTGCTCGGCCTGTTCGGCGCTCAGGCGGTTGCCGAGCAGGGCCAGGGCCTTGGCCCGGGCCATGCCCACCAGGCGTGGCAGCAGCCAGGTGCCGCCGGAATCGGGAATCAGTCCGAGTTTGCAGAAGGCCTGGATAAAGCTCGCGGAGCGCGCCGCCAGCACCAGATCGCAGGCCAGGGGCAGGTTGGCGCCGGCGCCGGCGGCCACACCATTGACTGCACAGATCACCGGTAACGGCAGGTCGCGCAGCTCGCGCACCAGCGGGTTGTAGAACTGTTCGATGGATGCACCCAGGTCCGGCGCTGCGTCGCCGGGTGCGACGTTGCGCTCGCCCAGGTCCTGCCCCGCGCAGAAGCCGCGGCCTTCGCCGGTCAGGAGCAGGACCCGCACCTCGGGGTTGTTGCGCACGTGTTTGAGGGCCGCTTGCACCTCGCCATGCATCTGCGGGTTGAAACTGTTGAGCTGTTCGGGGCGGTTGAGGCTGAGGAGGGCGACGCCCTCGCTGATGGAGAACAGGATGGTGGCGAAGTTCATGGTCGGGACACTCTGTTCAGGGTTTTGACGGCAAGGTATTGAGGCATGGTGGATGTCCTCGGCGTGATGCGGCCGTTTGCCGGCTCGATTGTTGGGTCGGCCCGGGAGCCGGTTTTCGCCGAGTATATCGCCAATGCGATACATAAAATCAAGATTAAAAGATTATTAATGTGTCCTATTATTCGCTCTCGACTGCGACCTGTTCGGGACGGAAGGTCGACGGGATGCTGCCTGGCGCCCTTGATTCAGGCTGCATCCTTTATGGTTTGCCGGTTGTGGGGTTAGTGGCGGAGCAGGCCAGTGTTTTTCAAGGGCTGTTGTGTGCCGAGAATAATCTGATACAAAATGCCGTCCGCGTTGTATCGGTATCCTGGGGGGACTGGTGTCGTGCATTCTCGGCGGTGTATTCGCGGGTAAGTGGACCGCCTCCCCGGTCGCTCCAACAACAGCAGCTCCTGTTGATCAGAGAGAGAAACAGCATGACGTGCTACAGCCTTGACGGATTGACTCCGGTGGTCGATCCCAGTGCCTATGTACACCCTTCGGCGGTGCTGATCGGCGATGTGATAGTCGGCCCCCACTGCTATGTCGGCCCCCTGGCCAGCCTGCGGGGGGATTTCGGCCGGATTGTCCTCGAAGAGGGGGCCAATCTGCAGGACACCTGCGTCATGCACGGCTTCCCCGATAGCGACACGGTGGTGGAGCGCAATGGTCATATCGGTCATGGCGCTGTGTTGCACGGCTGCCGGATTGGCGCCGATGCGCTGGTGGGCATGAATGCGGTGGTGATGGACAACGCCTTTATTGCGCCACGCTCCTTCGTCTCGGCGGCAGCGTTGGTCAAGGCCGGCTTCGAATGCGCACCGCAATCGCTGGTCATGGGCGCGCCGGCGCGGGTCACGCGTCAGTTGAGCGACAAGGAAGTGGCCTGGAAACTGGCCGGCACCCGGGAGTACCAGCATTTGACCCGTCGCTGCCTGGAGCGGATGCAAGCCTGTGAGCCGCTGTCTCGGGTCGAGGTCGATCGGCCGCGAATCGCTGACGGCGGCTTTCGTCCCAAGGCAGGCCAATGAACCCCCATGAATACGCCGGGCCGCTGCAACGGCCTTAAACCGGCTATATTCCTTCCTTTTTTTCCGGTACGTCCATGTCGTCCCTAGCGCCACTGAATCACCTGATCAAACGCTTTCAGGAGCAGACCCCGATCCGCGCCAGTTCGCTGATCATCACCCTGTACGGCGATGCCATCGAGCCCCATGGCGGCACCGTCTGGTTGGGCAGCCTGATTCAACTGCTGGAGCCCATGGGGATCAACGAGCGGCTGATCCGTACCTCGATTTTCCGCCTGAGCAAGGAGGGCTGGCTGACTGCCGAAAAGGTCGGTCGCCGCAGTTACTACAGCCTGACCCTGGCCGGTCGCCGTCGTTTCGACAAGGCCTTCAAGCGGGTCTACAGCGCCGGTGTGCCGGCCTGGGACGGTTCCTGGTGCCTGGTGATGCTCGGGCAACTGCAGCCGGAGTTGCGCAAGCAAGTGCGTGAAGAGTTGGAGTGGCAAGGGTTTGCCGCGATGTCGCCGCTGATGCTGGCATGCCCGCGCAGCGATCGCGCCGATATCAATGCCACCTTGCTGGAGCTTGGCGCCCAGGACGACACCATCGTCTTTGCCACCACGCCCGAGGATGCGCTCGGTTCCAGAGCCCTGCGCCAGCAAGTGCGCGAGAGCTGGAACATTGATGAGCTGGCGGCCCATTACAGTGAATTCATCCAACTGTTTCGCCCCCTCTGGCAGGCCCTGCGGGAACAGGAGCAACTGCAGCCGTCCGACTGTTTCCTGGCTCGCCTGCTGCTGATTCATGAGTACCGCAAGCTGTTGCTGCGCGACCCGCAACTGCCGGATGAACTGCTTCCCGGCGATTGGGAGGGCCGGGCAGCACGCCAGCTGTGTCGCAACATCTATCGCTTGATCCAGGCCAAGGCCGAGGAGTGGCTGGCCACGGCTCTGGAGAGCGCCGATGGTCCACTACCGGATGTAGGCGAGAGTTTCTATCGGCGCTTCGGCGGATTGCTCTAGTTTAAATAAGGATTGACCTTGGAAATTGACCTGTTTTAGGGTCGCCAGGGGCTGCTGGGCAACTAAGTTTGAAATGTTTAAGCGTTGTTGCAGTTGGATGAAGTTCAGGTGATTGGCAGTAAGAGGGGCACGGCCGTGAGGGAGTATTCGGTCATGCAGGGAACGCAGGTAGATAAAGGACTTATCAATGAGATCGATACGCAAGGTGGCAGTGCAACTGTGTTTGGCCGGTCTGTTCATTACTAGCGGGAGTCTGGCTGGTGCCTCGCAACTTGTTCCGGCGCTGGGGCTGGCCAATGATCAATATGCCAAGTCGCCGGGGCCCTACAAAGTAACTACCAATGCGGTCCTGAGTGATTGTCGTGGTTTGTTGGGGGTGTTGGCGAAGATCATGCTGTTGGACAACAGCGTTCAATGTAACTCGTCCTTTCCATATGGTTTTTCCAGTCCGATTTCCACCAGCGTTTATTACCCGAGCAATATAAAGAATCTGGACAAGTTGCCGGTGGTCAACTTTGTTGGCGGCATCCTTTCCAATCAGGGGCAATACACCGATCTGCTGAGGCTGTGGGCGAGTTACGGCTTTATCGTGATCATCTCCTCCGACTTCATCAATACCGCGCCCAGCATGCATGTACTCGGCGCTCTTGAGTTGAGCAAGCTCAACCAGGACCCAACCTCACCGTTGTTCGGTAAGGTCGACCTGTCCCGCACCATAGTAGCGGGGCATTCCGCCGGCGGCGGGGCGTCGATCCTGTCGTCGAGTCTGCTGCCTGGCACCTTGAAGGACATCGATCCACAGCTGCGCTACATCGGCTCGCTGCCCATCGAGCCCGGGCCCATAGGCCTTGGCTCTACCGTCAAGACTCCGACCCTGGTGCTCACCGGGGCCGCGGATGTGGTGGTGCCGGCCTGGGCCTGGCCGCGGCTCTGGCAGGGTGGGTTGATCAAGGCAGTGCCGGGATGGAGTGCCACGGCCCATAACGCCACCCATTTCAGTCCGGTGCGAAGTGTCCGGGAAAACGAGTTCGCCGGTATTACAACGGCCTGGATTCTATATCTTGGCCAGAATGATCCGGAGGCCAAGGAGTACTTTGTCGGTCCGGACTACAAACTCGCACGGGACCCGCAGTTTATCCGGCTGGTATTCAATCCGTTGCGGGTTCAACGCAATGAAGTGGCGGACAATCTTCAATAAGGCCACGGGTCGATATTGTTCCTGGGTCTGGTTGTCCAAGACGGCTTTGCAAGCTCGGGTGTTTTATTCATGAAATATTCTTCTGCAACCTTGAGAACGTGGAATGTTTGTGAGGCAGCAGGCCTGAGCAATATCGACTTGATGCAAGTGCAATGACAATGTCACTGCATTGTTACTTGAGGTGAATACTTTTATTGCAGCGTCATATATCGCGCTGCAACCATAAGGATTCAATCACCCATGCCCAGTCTTTCACGCAGGAAGCTATTGCAAGCGGCCGCTATCGGTTCATTCTTTTCATCCTTGCCAGTGGCTATTCGCCAAGCCCTGGCAATACCGGCGAATAACCGTACGGGGACGATCAAGGACGTCGAACACGTAGTGATCCTGATGCAGGAAAATCGCTCTTTCGATCATTACTTCGGTACTTTTCCCGGGGTGCGGGGTTTCAGTGACCGCTTTACCATTCCGCTGCCCGGTCAGCGCGAGGTTTGGGAACAACAGGGCAAGGGCCGGTTGGTGATGCCGTATCACCTGGACAGCACCAAAGGCAACGCCCAGCGCGTC
This sequence comes from Pseudomonas sp. E1BtOHC1, assembly GCF_058744285.1. Taxonomy (NCBI): domain Bacteria; kingdom Pseudomonadati; phylum Pseudomonadota; class Gammaproteobacteria; order Pseudomonadales; family Pseudomonadaceae; genus Pseudomonas; species Pseudomonas sp. E1BtOHC1. The sequence continues at coordinate 4,419,141 of NZ_CP196023.1, read as the reverse complement.
AGTGGCACGCCCCATTCGTGGGCAGATGCACATGCGGCCTGGGGCAACGGCCGCATGAATGCCTGGCCGACCCACAAGACCACCACGTCCATGGGTTATTACCGTGAGCAGGAATTGCCGTTCCAGTTCGCCCTGGCCAACACCTTCACCCTGTGCGACGCCTATCACTGTTCGGTGCACGCTGGCACCAACCCCAATCGGCTGTTTCTCTGGACCGGTTGCAACGGCCCGACAGCGGCAAAGGTCGCCGCGGTGGTCAACGAATGGGATGGTCCGGGCGCGGTAAACGTCGGCTACAGCTGGAAGACCTATCCTGAACGCCTGGAAGAGCAGGGCGTCAGCTGGAAGGTCTACCAGCACCTGCCGGACAATTTTGGCGACAACCCCCTGGCCGGCTTCCGTCAGTACCGTGCCGCCAGCGTGCAGGTGGGCAATCCGGCCCAGCCGCCCAAGGACTTCAATGCCTTTGTGCCCTACAGCGATGCCTTGAACGCCGTGGCTCCGCTGTACAAGGGCAATGGCAATACCTTGCCGGCCAGCAGCGGCAGCAATCTGGAGACCATCATTGGTGGATTTCGCAATGACGTGCAGGCCGGCAAGTTGCCCCAGGTCAGCTGGATTGTTGCGCCGGCCGCCTATTCCGAGCATCCCGGCCCATCGAGTCCGGTCCAGGGCGGCTGGTTCACCCAGGAGATCCTCCTGGCGCTGACCAGCAATCCCGAGGTCTGGAGCAAGACTGTGCTGTTGCTCACCTACGATGAAAACGATGGCTTCTTCGACCATGTGCCGTCGCCGTCGGCACCTTCCCAGCGCCAGGATGGCAGCTTTGCCGGCAAGTCCACGCTGGGTTTCGACAGCGAACTGTTCAAGCATCCGGCGCCACCCGGCTCGACCCAGCAACCACTGCCCGATGGCGGCGTGTATGGCCCTGGACCGCGGGTGCCGATGCTGGTGCTGTCTCCCTGGAGCCGGGGAGGCTGGGTCAACTCCCAGGTGTTCGATCACACCTCGGTGCTGCAATTTCTGGAGAAACGCTTTGGTGTGCGGGAGCCGAATATCAGTGCATGGCGGCGTGCGGTATGTGGCGACCTGACGTCGGCGTTGAATTTCGTCGACCCCAACCATGAGCCATTGCCGGCGCTGCAGACCACCACCCGCCAGGCCGCCGATGGTTTGCGCCAGCGCCAGGAAAAACTGCTTCAGGTGCCGGTGCCATTGGCCAGCCAGCAGCTGCCACCGCACCAGCCGCGGCTGGCCCGACCTTCACGGGCATTGCCTTATCGTCTGCATGTCGACAGCCAGGTAGACCCCAAGGCCAAGACGCTGTCACTGAGCCTGCAGAACACCGGCGGGCAGGGTGCAGTGTTCCATGTCTATGACGGCCTGCACCTGAGCGATATTCCGCGTCGTTACACAGTGGAGGCCGGCAAGGCGCTTCAGGACAGCTGGCCGGTGGTGGAACGCTACCAGCTGTGGGTATTGGGTCCCAATGGCTTCCACCGCAGTTTCAGCGGTCAACTGCAACAGTTGCAGCCGGAGCTGTTGGTGACGTCCAGCAATAACCAGCTGCAACTGACGCTGAGCAATCCGGGGACGCATGGGGTATCGGTCACTGTCGATCGCTGTCCCTACACTCAACAGGGGCCCTGGACCCTGGCCGTGCCTGGGGGAGCAGAGGTGCGCCAGGTCTTTGCCTGTGAATCCAGCGGTGGCTGGTATGACTTGACGCTGCGCAGTGACGCAGGCTGGTTGCGCCGGGTGGCCGGACGGTTGGAAACCGGGGCGCACAGCATCAGTGACCCACTGATGGGGCGGCCCTGAGAGGTCATTGGAGAGGCAAAGGGCACAACAGCTGGAAACAGCGAAGAGGTGGCGCTTCTGCAACAGCCAAAACAACCACTACCCTGAAGGTAAAAGTTGTAGCGAAGGGGAAATAGATAGCGTGCTTAGTTGTTTTGCTTAAATAGCGGATCACCTGTTCGGGTGATCCGCTAACAGCATCGCTTACTTGGGCATGGCCCAAGACTGCAAGATATAACCTTCCTGGCTCAGTTCAGCGCGGGCTTGTTTGAGCAGGTCTTCCAGCTGGGCTGGATCAGAGTAGGCACTGCTGGGAATCCGGGTTTGACCGATACGGGTACTGGTACGGTCGATGACGGTCAGGCTCAGCTCGCCGTTCCCGTCCTGTGGGGCCCAGGCCACGCATTGAAAAGGCTTGAATGCGCGGTCGGCGATCAAAAGTGCTTCGTTTCTACGGAGCGGGGCGTTCATGGGGTCTTCTCTCTATGTGCCCAATCAGATGATGTGCCGTCGGTTGGGCTTACCGTTCGGCTGGTCACTTGTACTGATGCACTGAGGTAGTGATCGGGTCACACGGAAAAACAAGTTTTTACAACTTTCGCGTCTGAGCCCTGTGACAGGGCCATTAGTTACGGGGTTTCTAAAAAACAACTGCGACAATCAGTCACTCTGGGCGAAGTTCTGGCGGCACCTTAGTTCCTTTGGGAAGAAGCGCTATAAGCAATTGGTACATTCACGCGTCAAGTTCTTGCTAGTGTTACAGCCAGGTTAGCCAAACCACTGTTTCTAATAACTTTTCCATCCTCTTGGCGCCAAGGTACAGTCATGCTCGAAGCTCCCGTGCAGCGCCGCTTGCTGGTGGTCGATCCCTGTGACGACTGCCATCGCCTTCTACCCGGTCTGCGCGCCATTGGCTGGGATGTGGATAGCTGTGACCTGGAGTCTGCCCGTGAGCGTTCCTGCGATGTCGGCTTGCTGCGCCTGCAACCCTTTCACCTGGAGCGCCCGGAAGCGGTCAAGGACCTGATCAGCCACAGCGGCACCGAGTGGATTGCGGTGCTGAGTCCGGAAGTCCTGCGCCTGCAAAAGGTCGGTGACTTTGTCTGCGAATGGTTTTTCGACTTCCATACCTTGCCGTTCGACGTATCCCGGGTTCAGGTGACTCTGGGCCGGGCCTTCGGCATGGCCCGCCTGAGGGGCCAGGGCTCGATCCATGTGGACCAGCCCGAGCACGAGTTGCTGGGGAACAGCCGGCCGATCCGCGACCTGCGCAAGCTGCTGAGCAAACTGGCGCCCACCGAGTCACCGGTCCTGATCCGTGGCGAGAGCGGCACCGGCAAGGAGCTGGTGGCGCGGACTCTGCATCGCCAGTCCCAGCGTCACGACAAGCCCTTTGTGGCGATCAACTGCGGGGCGATTCCCGAACACCTGATCCAGTCCGAGCTTTTCGGCCATGAAAAGGGCGCTTTTACCGGGGCACACCAACGCAAGGTCGGGCGCATCGAGGCGGCCCACGGCGGCACCTTGTTCCTCGATGAGATCGGTGATTTGCCGCTGGAACTGCAAGCCAATCTGCTGCGCTTCCTGCAGGAAAAGCACATCGAGCGGGTAGGCGGCAGCCAGCCGATACCCGTGGATGTACGGGTGCTGGCTGCGACCCACGTGGACCTGGAGGCGGCCATCACCAGTGGTCGTTTTCGCGAGGATCTGTATTACCGGTTGAACGTGCTGCAGGTGATCACGGCGCCGCTGCGTGAGCGTCACGGCGACCTGGGGATGCTGGCCAGCCACTTTGCTCACTTCTACAGCCAGGAAACCGGGCGCCGGCCTCGCAGTTTCAGTGAGGACGCTCTGGTGGCCATGGGCAAACATGACTGGCCGGGCAATGTCCGCGAACTGGCCAACCGGGTGCGCCGGGGCCTGGTGCTGGCCGAGGGGCGACAGATCCAGGCCAGTGACCTGGGATTGCAGGGCCTGCAAGCCCAGGATCTGCCCATGGGCACCCTGGAAGACTACAAGCACCGCGCCGAGCGTCAGGCCCTGTGCGACGTGCTCAACCGGCACAGCGACAACCTCAGCGTGGCTGCCCGGGTGCTGGGCATCTCGCGTCCGACTTTTTACCGTTTGTTGCACAAACACCAGATCCGCTAGGGCGGCGAAAACGCCAAGGCCCGCTGCGATTGGGCAATCGCAGCGGGCCTTGGCGTTTTTGCCGATGGATCAGAAGTAGTAGGGGAACTTCAGGCTGAAAGTGAAGGCCGGAGCGTCCTCGGTCATGCCGATGGACAGGTTGGGCACAATGGTCAGGTTTTCGGTGGCCGCGATGGTCATGCCGACGTTGAAGTAACCGGCGTTGGCGTCACTGGAGACCACCGATTGCCAATCGCCACCGTCCTGCTTGAGTTTGCTCTTGCGCTGCACCAGGTCGGACACCGAGAAGGACATGCTCATCTTCTCGTTGAGGGCGAAGGCTACACCGGCACCGATCTGGAAGCTGTCACCCAGGCGGACCTTGCCGGGGGTCTTGCTGCCAACCGTGGAGCTGATGTCATCGAACGACTCTTCCAGGTTGTGGGTGTAGGCCAGGGTCCCGAACAGCACGGCCGGATCGAAGGTCTTGACCAGGGAGATCCCGGGGGTGACCGACCAGACGCCGTTACCGGTGGGCAGGCTTTCAGGCACGTACAGGTTGTTGTTGCCTGCGGATCGAACCAGCTTGATGCCAAACGGTTCCTTGCCGGTGGGTGCCTTGACTCGCAGGGTGGCCACGGCGTCGGGCCAGAACTCCGATTCGTCGAGGAACTTGTAAGCCACGCCGAAGTTCACGTCCCCCAATGTCGGGTCACGGGTCACCGATTCCTCGGTGGTCTGGGTGCCGGAGCCGCCGCCACCACCGGACTGGAAGGTGGACTCGCGATACAGCACGGGTGCGTTGATGTCGAATTGCCAACGGTTGTTGAGGTTGTAGCGCGCGGTCAGGTCCAGGGTCCAGGTATCGGATTTGATCCGGTCCAGGTTGATGTTGCCGAGAAAGATCGAGTCCAGCGCGAGGAAGCCGTTGACCGTGAGTTGTCGGGCGTCGTAGCGGGCGTAGGTCAAGCCGGTCTCGACGCTGAACTTGCCGCCGCCGAAGAAGCCACTGGCTTCGTCGTAAAGGTTGCTGACGCTTTGTGCCGGAGCCGAATCATCCTTGAGCGACTGACCATAGGAAGCGCCCCCGGCTGCTCCTCCGGACGCCGCTCCGGCGCCTGTGCCGGCAACCTGTTGATTGCCTTTGAGGTCCGCCGGCGACTTGGCCAGGCGCTTGGGCGGTGGCGCTGCTGGCTGATCCTCTACCTGACGCACCCGTTGCTCAAGTACCGCCAAGGCCTTCTGCTGTACTTCGTAACGTTGCTTGAGCTCCAGAAGTTCGCGTTTCAGGGTCTCTACATCGGCATCCGGCGCTGCTTGGACCAGCGCCGCCGGTAATAGAGTGCTTAAACACATTACTGCGCGCAGTGAAACCGATCGATACATGAAATAAACCGTCCCTTGTGAACCCCAATGGTCGAGAATCAGCGTAGTTCAAGATCAGAATTTGCGTAGAGCGTCGAGCGTAGTCAGGTTGCAGTCCAAAGCACCGTTGCTGGGACCGTTGTTTCTGAGTACCACATTGAGTTGAGTCAGGTTGTTGACCAGGTTGCTGTTACCCATCAACTGGGTGTTTTGCAGCAGATTGCCCTGGGCCACCTGCTGCAGTGCATTGCCCTGATTGCCGTTGGCCTGTATCGCCATCTGGATACCGCCATTGAGGGCCGATACCGCCACGCTGCCGGCGGCGTTGCTGCCGGTGATGGTCTGGCCGCTCATCAAGGCCTGGCCGACCCCGGCGGCCAAGGCGGGTGCCTGGTTGGCCTCTGTGACATTGATGCTGATGTTGTTGTAGGCAGAGTTGCCGTCGCCGGCAGCCCTCACGCTCTGGGTCACGCCCTGGCTACTGGCCAGGCCTGCACCGCCGATCACGTTGCCGGTGCCTGGGGGCGGCGTAGTTCCGTTACCGGTCTGGGTGATGGTGGACACGTAGAATTCCGGTTTGATGGTGGCTTGCTGGATCTGCAGCGAGGTGGTCGCACCGATCAGGTCACCGCTGGCGTTGCGCCAGGTACTGCTCATGACAATGCCGAAGCTGATAATCCGCCCCGGCATTACGTAACGGCCCCGTAACTGCGATAACTCCTGATCCTGGATGAGTTCGGGCTTGAAACCAGCATGGGCTGGAAGAGCTGCTGCCAGGCAGGCGGCTGCCAGCCAGTATGAAGTCTTCATCTGCTTGCTGCTCCCGGAGCGTCCTGCCCCTTTATGATTGTTCGGGCTTCTAGAACTGCTAGAAGAAGTCACTCTGGATAAAACCGAAGTCCATCAGGTCCGCGTCTTTGACCGGGTAGAAACCATCGAACTTGTTCTTCGCGGTCAGCGGGGCAGGTGGTTCGAGCAAGGCGTTAGTCTTGTCGTAGCCGGGGCCGATGATGGCGAACACGATTCCATTCCAGCCTTTGACGAAGTCTTCGTGGGAGTAACGCTTGTGGCCCAACACCGGGTCACCGATGTAGACCCAGTCTTTCTGGGCCCGCTGCATCACCACGAAGTGCTTGTAGCCGCGAATTTCCATCAGTACCACCACCGGAATGGTCACCGCTTCGAGCTTGTCGGGCGGAATCCGGTAGCCTCGGGCGCGCATGCCGATGCTTTCCACGTAGCGCTTCATATCGAGCATGGAAAAGCCCTGGGTGCGAACCAGGCCCTGATCCGAATTGACCAGCATGCCCTTGATGACGTGCTCCTCATCGACATCAAGCCAGTAGGCTTGACGCAGAATGGTCGCCAGTGCGGCGGCACCGCAGCTGAAGTCGGTCTTCTGTTCGACGATGTCGCTGAACTTGCGCTCACGCACGCTCTGCACCTGTTTGAAGATCAGGTTGCCACCGGGCAGGCCGGCGACGGCCATCTGCGCAGCCTGGACGGGAGCACAGAGGCAAAGCAAGAGAGAGAGGATCGCAGTACGCATGATCGTTACGCCTGAGTCGGACTGTGGAAAAGCCCCGTTTCCGGGGCTTTCGTTACGATCGCGATTACATGCAGGCTTTGCAGCCAGCAGCGATGGACAGCGAGTTGCTTTGTTGGTTGCCCACACCGGCCGAGACGTTGGCGCCGCCGTTGCCGGAGAAGCCGTTCATCGAGTTGGTCATGCTGGCGTTGTTGACCACTGGGTTTTTCCAGCCGTCTTTGGTCAGCACTTGCTGGGTCCAGTAGCCAGCCAGTTCGATGGTGCCTTGTTCCTTGAAGGTGAATTTTTGATCGTCGTTGTCATGACCACCTTTGTTGTCGTGGCCATGGCCGCCGCCATGATCGTCGCCTTCGATTTTGCCGCTGCCGGTACCTTTGTAGCTGCCATGGGCTACGAAGCCGCCAGTGAGGGTGTCTTTTTTGTAGGCTTGGACACCTTTGTTATCCACGACCAGATTGGTCGACTGCTGGTTGGCTGCAGCGGCGGCAGTGGCTACACGGCCACCGGACACGGCGATTGCCAGGTTGTTTTTCTGTTGGTTGAAGTCGCCGGCGGTAACGTTGATGCCGATGTTGCCGGAACCGTTGTTGCCGGAGTTGTTCAACACAGCGTTGTTCTGTGTCGAAGAGTTTTTCACATAGTTATTGTTGTTGACCTGGGTGGCGCTGGAAGCAGCCACGGCGCTGCCGAAGATGAAGCTTTCGTCAGCGGTTGCCAGGGCGGCGGCGTTGTCTTGTTGGTTGCCGTCGCCGGCGGCGACGTTGGCACCCATGTTGCCGTTGGAATTGTTGAGGGAGTTGTCCATCTTGGCGTTGTTGTTGGTGCCTTGGTTTTTCACCACGTTGGTGTTGCTGTTCTGCACGTCGATCACTGCAGCACCGGCCCCGGCGGTGATTTGCAGCAGGGTGCTGAGGTCTGGACCTTGATCATGATCGCCATGGCCATTGCCATGACCGCCGTTGTGACCGTTGTTATTTCCACCTGCCTGGGCGGCCATTGCCATGACTGCGGCCAGTGCGAAAACCAGTGGTTTGAGAGCCATTGTAGGTTTCATGGTGTTTCTCCGGTGCTTATTAGTTGGTTAAGTGTTGGTACTTTCTAATTGCACTACGAGGGGTCAATCTGCGACCCGGATACTCAGGGTGTTAGCCATGCGGTTCCCCACCCCGGCACTCTGGTTCACCTGAATCACTCCGCGGCTGCCGGTGAAGGCCTGGTCGCTGGTAACGACCTGGCGGCTGCCTTGTTGAGTGCCAGTTGCTCCCGAGTTTGGTAACAGCGCCACGTTCTGTTGGGACAGGGCGCTGTCGTCAATGCTTTGCGGATTGGCACTGATGCTGATCCGCAGGGCATTGGCCATCTGGTTGTTGGCCCCGGCCGACTGGTTCATGCCCAGTGCGCCGCTGCCGTTGCTGAAAGAGTTGCCGCCGATGGTGCTGCTGGCATTGACCGAGCGGTCGGCTGGCGTGGTGATGCGTTGGGTGATGCTGGTGGTGGCCGTGGCGTTGGTGCCGATGGCAATGGCCCGCACGTTGGTCTGTTGTTGCTGGTCGCCGGCTGCCTGGTTGACGTTGAAGTTGCCGGTGTAGCCGGCGCCGGAGTTCTGGATGCTGGAGGTGTCGGCGACTTGACTGGCAGAGTCGGCCATGGCCCCGGAGCAGGCGAGCAAGGCAAGGAGCAGGACTGAGCGATTCATCTTATTGGCCCCCGATATTGTTCAAGGGAGCCATGCCGGCGTTGATGCTCCGATTGATCGAGCCGGAAATGCTGGCCCCGGCGCCGCCACCATGACCGACCGCCATGCCGGGCAGGCCATTGCTATTGCTGTTGCTCAGGACATTCATCCCCGGTACACCGTTGTTGCCGGACAGCACGGTGCCGCGGATCAGCGAGCCGGTCCTGATCCCGGCGAAATCGCCATCGGTCATTTCATTGCCGGTCATTTGATTGACCAAAGCCGAAGGGTTGGTATTGACCGATATGGGATTGGGATCTTTTTGCAGAGGCGCACGGCCAATGGGCTGTGCCTGTACGGTGCGCTGGATGATGATCTCGCCATTCCCCGCCGCCAGAACCGGAAGGCTGGACACCGCGCTGACGGCACAGCCGATCAGCAGTAGGCGGGTGAAACTTTGGTTCAGAGTGCCCACGGCGGTATTCCTTCTTCTCAGTGCTGGCCCTAGTCAGCGTTGAGAGGGAGAGAGCAGAAGCCGTGCCGCTTTTGATTTCTTTTGCAGAATCAAGGGCTTGTGAAAATGCAGAGGGGAAGGGCGCAGCAGGTGTTTCAGGATTGAGACAGACGCCGCCGACGGCCATTGGCCATAACCGGGACAATGCTCTGGAACGGGGGTTGCTGCGGGGGTGTATCAGTAGCGCAACAGTTTCGCCGACAGTTGGCCGGGCCCCGGAAAATGGCGGCCTGATCGCCAGGGAGGTGTTTCAGGAATGGACACGTTGGGGGGCGCACGCGCCCGCTACGGGATCAGTCCAGCAGCAGTTGCTGGACCAGGGCGAAGGCCTGCTGCCGGCGCTCCTGCCAATCACCGCGAATGACTCGGTAAGGTTGCGCGTGCAGGTCCAGCCATTGCCGTGTGGCTTCGAAGAAGGCCTGGCGTTGCGCCAGTTGCGGCTGGCAGCGCTGGCCGTCGTCGCTCCAGGCCACATCCTCCGGGGACAGCAACAGGTGCAGGTGGTAATGCCGGGCCAGCAACTGGGGCTCCAGCCACGACGGGCAATCGCCGAACAGGATCCGGCTCCACAGCAGGTTGCTCAGCAGGTGCGTGTCGAGAATCAGTAGGGCGGGTTGCCGGGCCCGGGCCTGGTCCTCCCATGCCAACTGGCCACGGGCGATCTCGGGGATGTCCGCCAGGCAGGTATCGCGGCGCTCCTGCTCAATGAAGTGGCGCACGTACTCACCCACCTGGATGCCGCCGAAGTGCTTTTGCAGCTCGGCCGCCAGCCAGCTTTTGCCACTGGATTCGGGGCCGGTCAGTACCAGTACCTTCACGACTGCAACGCCGGGTCGGCGCGCCAGGTGCGCCAGCCCTGGACTGCCAGCAGGGTGAACAGGGCATAGAGCGCCGCGGTCAGGTACAGCTCCTTGTAGAGGAACAGACCGACGAAGATCACATCCACGGCGATCCACAGCGGCCAGCACTGCACGCGCTTCTGTGCCATCCACCATTGGGCCACCAGGCTGAAGGCGGTCAGGGCGGCGTCGAGCCAGGGTTGCGCGGCATCGGTCCAGTGGGCCATGGCCGCCCCCAATAACAGGCTGCCCAGCGCGCCGAGGGCCAGGCCCTGGAGCAAGCCAACGGCCTGCAGCTGGCTGACCGGGCGCCCCTGATGCTGCTCGCCGCCCCGGGTCCACTGCCACCAGCCATAAAGCTGCAGCACGGCGTAGACCACCTGCAGCAGCATGTCGGAATAGAGTTTGACCTCGTAGAAGATCCAGCTGTAGAGCAACACCATGACCAGGCCGATGGGCCAGCACCAGGGATTCTGTTTGACCGTCAGCCAGACGGCGATGACGCCTAGCGCAGCGGCAAACAGTTCAAGCCCGGACATGGCGGTTCCTTGGGGAAGTGGAGGAGGGGGCGGATTGTACCCAGTCTGGGCCCTGGGCGTTAGCCCGGGGCCATGACCCTGAGGTGACTCAGACGCGGAACTGGCGCAGCAGGTTGTTGAGCTGTTCCGACAGCTCCTTGAGGTGGCGGCTGGCGGCGCTGGAGTGTTGGGCCGCCAGAGCCGTGCCCTGGGACAGGCCAGCTGCCTGACCGACGTTGTGGTTGATGTCTTCCACCACATGGGCCTGTTGCAGGGTGGCGCTGGCAATCGAGGCGTTCAGGCCGTTGAGGGTGCGCAGGGCCTGGCCGATGGCGTTGAGGCTGGCCCCGGCCAGGCCCGCCTGCTCGATGGTCAACTGGGACGCGCGGCTGCTGTCGCCAATCACCTTGACCGCCGCTTCCGAGTGATTCTGCAGGCGCTCGATCATGCCCTGGATTTCCGCGGTCGATTGCTGGGTGCGCTGGGCCAGCAGGCGCACCTCGTCGGCCACCACGGCAAAACCCCGGCCTTGCTCCCCGGCCCGGGCCGCTTCGATGGCGGCGTTCAGGGCCAGCAGGTTGGTCTGTTCGGCAATGGAGCGGATCACTTCCAGCACGGTGCCGATCTGGGTGCTTTCTGCCGCCAGGGTGCGGATCACTTCTACCGCCTGGTCGATGGTGCCCGACAGTTGTTCGATCTGTTGCAGGCTGCCGTCGATATTGACCTGGCCTTGCTGGGCCTGGGCTTCGGCCTCGCGCACTTCACCGGCGGCGTGCTCGGCGTTCTTCGCGACATCCTGAACGCCACTGGTGACCTGACTGATGGCCGCGGCCACCTGTTCCATCTGCTGGGACTGTTGCTGGCTACGCTCCTGGGCCTCGGTGGCATTGCTGCCCAACTCGCTGGAGGATTGTTCCAGAGCGGCGGCGCTGGTCTGTAACTGCGTGACCACGCCACGCAATTTGGCGGTGAAACCGTTGAAGTGCCGGGCCAGCTCGGTGACTTCATCCTGGCCGTGGGTATCCAGGCTGCGGGTCAGGTCGCTTTCGCCGCTGGCGATATTGGCCATGGCGTGTACGGTTTCGCGCAGTGGGCTGACGATGCTGCGCACTATCAGTACCACCAGCCCGGCCATCAGCAGGGCAATCACCAGGCCGATGGAAGAGGCCCGCAGTACCTGGGCATAGAACTCCTGTTGCAGGTCATCGATGTAGACCCCGGAACCGATGATCCAGCCCCAGGGCTGGAACAGCTGGATATAGGAGGTCTTCTGCACCGGCTGCTCGGCCCCGGGCTTGGGCCAGCGGTAGTCCACCATGCCGGCGCCCTTGCTTTTGGCCAGGGCCACCATTTCGTTGAACACCTCGAAGCCGTCCGGGTCCTTGACTGCCGCCAGGTTTTGTCCGTCGAGCTTGGGGTTGGCCGGGTGCATGATCATCACCGGCGTCAGATCGTTGATCCAGAAGTAGTCGTTCTGGTTGTAGCGCAGCCCGCGAATCACCTGCAGCGCCTGCTTCTGCGCCTGTTCGCGGCTCAGGCTGCCGGCGGCCTCCAGGCCCTGGTAGTAGTTCAATACACCGGCGGCGGTCTGTACCACGTGTTGGGTTTTCTGCGCCTTGGCCTGGTACAGGTCACCATGAATCTGCTTGAGCATCATCACGCCCAGGGTCACCAGGGTCAGCACCGCCACGATCAGGATCAGCCACAAGCGCTGACTGATGGACATCTTGCGTAAGCTATTCATCATCCGGTCACTCCAGATTCTTGTTCTTGTCATAAAAGGCCGTGAGCATCCAAGCACGCCTGCCTTCGAGCGCCAACCCTACGGAAGTCCAATAACATCGCGGCGCATTTTGCGCCTGTCTGTTAGGATTTCGGCGCCTTCGCGCAAAACCTGAACCTTTCTGAAGTTTTCACAGAATTTTCATGGGTTTGTGTTGATCTTATGGGCGCCGAAATCTCGGCTACGCTCGTCGCAGTGAACGCTTTGAATACTTAAAAAAGAGGCATGCCTGGTGCATCGCCTTATGGGGGATTGATGGATCTTTGGACCGCCGCGCAGGCATTGATACTTGGGATTGTCGAAGGCCTGACCGAGTTTTTACCCATCAGCAGCACCGGGCACCAGATCATCGTCGCCGACTTGCTCGACTTCGGGGGCGAGCGGGCGATGGCTTTCAACATCATCATTCAGCTGGGGGCAATTCTCGCGGTTGTCTGGGAATTTCGCCGCAAGATCTTCGATGTGGTGCTGGGCTTGCCCACACAACCCAAGGCCCAGCGCTTCACCGTCAACTTGTTGATCGCCTTCCTGCCGGCGGTGGTGCTGGGGGTGATCTTCGCCGACCTGATCCACGCCTACCTGTTCAACCCCATCACCGTGGCCACGGCCCTGGTGGTCGGCGGCATCATCATGTTGTGGGCCGAGCGCCGGCAGCATCAGGTACACGCCGAAACGGTGGACGAAATCACTTGGAAGGACGCGCTCAAGGTAGGCTGTGCCCAGTGCCTGGCGATGATCCCGGGCACCTCGCGTTCCGGCTCGACCATCATTGGCGGGCTGCTGTTCGGCTTGTCGCGCAAGACCGCCACCGAGTTTTCGTTCTTCCTGGCCATGCCCACCATGGTGGGGGCCGCGGTCTACTCCGGCTACAAGTACCGCCACCTGTTCCAGCCGGATGATTTCCCGGTGTTCGCCATCGGCTTCGTCACCGCCTTCATCTTCGCCATGATCGCGGTCAAGGGCTTGCTGAAATTCATTGCCAGCCACAGTTATGCGGCGTTTGCCTGGTATCGCATCGCCTTCGGCCTGCTGATCCTGGCGACCTGGCAGTTCGGCTGGGTTGACTGGACGGCGGTCAAGCCGTGACGACGGGCCGTAGCGAACCGCGTGCCGGCAGCGGCGCGCGTGTCCACAACCTGAAGCTCAAGTTGCTGGTCTTTGTCCTGCTGTGTGCACTGCCGTTGTTCGGCTCGTTGTCTCTATGGTGGCGAGGAATCTCGATCATCCCCCTGGTCGCCTATGGCGCCGTCAGCCTGCTGACCTTCCTGCTGTACTGGCACGACAAGCGTCGGGCCAGGGCCGAGGGGCAGCGCACGCCGGAGAAGGTCCTGCACGCTCTGGAACTGGCCGGTGGCTGGCCCGGCGCCTTGCTGGCTCAGCAGCTGTTGCGGCACAAGACCCGCAAGGTGTCCTACCAGACGCTGTTCTGGCTGATCGTCGCCCTGCATCAGGTCTATTGGATTGATCGGCTGTTCCTGGAAAACCGCCTGCTGAGCCTGTTCTAGAGCAGCAGGCCGACCTGGGTGCGCTTGGGCAGCTTGCTCACCACTAGTTGATGGGACGTTTGCAGCAAGGCCTTGAGTTCCTCGGCCCCCAGCGGGTAGGGGCTGTGCATGATGATCCAGTGAGCCCGGGCCAGATAGGGCGCCGGGGCAATGCCCGGACGGTCGACATGGCCAAGAAACAGTTCCCGGTCGACCTTGAAAGCCAGGGAGTCGCCCCGCAGGTTCTGCAGCGCAAACATCTTGTTGCCGGCAATCGAGAACACTCGTACGCCGCCCCATTTGTAGTCTTCCCGCGCGCCTGGCAGGCCCAGGCAGAATTGCGCCACTTGCTCTTCATTAAGGGTTGCGGCTTTCACAGGGCACGTTCTCCACAGCGTTCAAAGGATTCACTCAGGTGTTCGATCCAGGCCCGCACGGCCGGCAGCACACCCCGGCGGTGAGGATACACCGCTTGCAGCCAGCCGCCGGGCAGTGACCACTGGGGCAGTAGTTGCACCAGCTGACCGCTGGCCAGTTCCGCCTCGCAGTACAGCATTGGCAGTACGGTGCAGCCCAGGCCGGCGAGGGCACAGGCGCGACGGACGATGAAGTCATCGATGCCCAGGCGCGCTTCCAGGGCCAGGTCGCAGGCGTTGCCCTGTTGATCCAGCAACCGCAGGTGCACCAAGCGGTCGGCCTCAAGGGCGCCCAGTATCGGCAGGCGCCTCAGGTCTTGCGGGTGGGTCACCGGGTTGTCCCGCAGGAAGGCCGGGGAGGCGACCACCGCTGTCTGTGCCGGGCGCAGGCGTCGGGTGACCAACAAAGGATCTTCGTCGCCTTGCTCGCGCACCCGCAACGCCACATCTATGCCTTCGGTCACCAGATCGACACGGCGGTTGAGCAACAGCATCTCCAGCTGCACCTGAGGGTATTTCTCCAGAAAACTGCTCACCAGTGGCGTCAGCAATTCATGGGCCAGGCCCACCGGGCTCGACACCCGCAGGCGTCCTCGGGGCTCGCTGGCCATGCTGGCCACGGCCTCGTCGGCCATTTCCGCTTCCAGCAACATGGCTTGGCAATGGCGCAGGTAGCGTTCGCCCACGGCTGTGAGCTTGAGCTGCCGGGTTGTGCGCTGCAGCAGCCGGGCCTTGAGACGCTCTTCCAGTTCGGCGATGCGCCGCGACAGGCGCGACTTGGGAATGCCCAATTGGCGTCCGGCGGCGGCGAAGCCACCGGCTTCCACCACCTTGGCGAAGTAATAGAGATCGTTGAGGTCTTGCATGGGGAAGGGCTCGATTGTCCTGCTGATGGGACGAACTATCGCATTTATGCCGACTAATCAGCTATTGAATTCATCTGTAGGATTGCCAGCATCCGATCGCCCAGTGGCGGTCCTCACTTGGAGATCCCACATGAAACTTTTGCATATCGATTCCAGCATCCTGGGTGACAACTCGGCATCGCGCCAACTGAGCCACAGCGTGGTCCAGGCGTGGAAAGCCGCCCAGCCTGACCTGGCAGTGACCTATCGTGACCTGGCCGGCGATGCCATCAGCCACTTCTCGGCTGCGACCCTGGTGGCCGCCGGCACCGCCGCGGAACTGCGTGATGCCGCGCAAAAACACGAGGCCGAGCTCAGCGCCCAGGCCCTGGCCGAATTCCAGGCCGCCGACGCGGTGGTGATCGCGGCGCCCATGTACAACTTCACCATCCCGACCCAGCTCAAGGCCTGGATCGACCGCATCGCCGTGGCCGGCCAGACCTTCCGCTACACCGAAGCCGGTCCACAAGGCCTGTGCGGCGGCAAGAAGGTCATAGTGGTCTCGACCTCCGGCGGCCTGCACGTTGGCCAGGCCACAGGGGCGGCTCATGAGGACTACCTCAAGGTGCTGTTCGGCTTCCTCGGTATCACCGATATCGAATTCGTTCGTGCCCACGGCCTGGCCTACGGTGAAGATGTGCGCAACAAAGCCATGAGCGACGCTCAGGCTCAGATCAGCGAGCAGCTCTTCGCCGCGGCGTAAGACTTGTGTAAAGACGCTTTCCTGCACGGCAAGCGCCACTAGACTCTGTATTCTGATCACTGTTTGAAGTGATCGGAATGCGGAGTTTTTTTGTTGGCGGTTTTCAGTGTTTCTGGCCCAGGTTATGCAAGTTTTTCGCGGCGGGGAGTCCTGCTCCCTGGCGGTGCATCCGGAGTGACGGGCCAATCTCGCTTCAAGGCCTTGGCGGCAAGGGATGGCAGGGGCAATGGGCTTTCTCGATCCAGCGGCAAAGGTGGGCGTGTGATGAAACGTCTTTGTGCAATGTTACTGATCTGCCTGCTCAGCAGCCTGATTTCGGTGCAGGCCGCCCCTGCGCCACATCCGCACTGGAGCGTGGGCTTTCATGAGATGAGCTTTCTCGATCCCCTGGACCAGCAGCCGATGCGCGCCATCGCCTTTTACCCGTCCACCGGCATCGAGCACCCCAGTCAGGTCGAGGGTTATCAGATCGCCGCATCCCGGGATGCCAAGATCGCCATCGGCCGCTTCCCGATGCTGATGCTGTCCCACGGTAATACCGGCACGCCCCTGGCCCTGCACGACCTGGCCACGTCCCTGGCGCGCAAGGGCTTTGTCGTGGTGGCGGTGATTCATCCCGGTGACAACTCCAAGGACCACAGCCGCCTGGGCACCTTGAGCAACCTCTATGGACGGCCGATTCAGATTTCCGAAGCCATAACCGCCACCCTCGGCGACCCGATGCTGTCGCCCTTCGTCAATGCCGATCAGGTCGGGGTCATCGGCTATTCCGCCGGTGGCGAGACCGCCTTGATCCTGTCCGGCGCCACGCCTGACCTGGACCGTCTGCGGCGTTACTGCCAGGAACGTCCCGATGATCGCGATGCCTGCAATACCCAGGGCGAACTGATTGTCGACCGCGACGATCTGCAACCGGTGGCCGACCCGCGGGTGCATGCGTTGATGCTGATGGCGCCCCTGAGCCTGAAGTTCGGTCGCCAGACCCTGGCCGGGGTGCATGTGCCCGTGCTGCTCTACAGCGGCGATGGCGACAAGCTCGTGGCCCTGGACAAGAATGCTGCGGCCCTGGCGCGCAAGTTGCCCGTGGCCCCGGACTTCAAGCTGCTGGCCGGTGCCGGGCACTTCGTGTTCATGGCGCCGTGCACCGCCCAACAGTTGGCGGCCATGCCGGCCCTGTGCACCGACGCCGACGGTGTCGACCGCGAGGATATCCATCGCAACCTGATTGCCGAAGCCGGCAAGTTCTTCGCCCATACCCTGGGCCGGCCGAGCCGGGCAGGGATGCAGACCGCCGACCAGTGATTCAGGCGCCGGCCCGGCGCTTGAGCAGCAAGGTCAGTCCCAGGCCCGTGATCGAGAGCAGGGCGGCGCAGAAGAAGATCCACGAGTACCCCAGGTTCAAGGCCACCGCTCCCATCAAGGGGCCGGCGATGGCCAGGGCCAGATCGAAAAACACCGCATAGGCACTCAAGCCGGCACCGCGGCTGCTGTTGGGCACTTGCTTGATGGCTTCCACCCCCAGCGCCGGATACACCAGCGACAAGCCGAAGCCGGTGAGCCCGGCACCGATCAGCGCCCAGGCAGTGGAGGGCGCCAGCCATAGCAGGGTCAGCCCCAGGGTTTCGACGCACATGCAAACAATGGCCGAGCGAAAGCCGCCAAAGCGGCTGATGCTGGAGATGAACAGCAGCCGCGAGCAGATGAAGCACACCCCGAACACCGTCAGGCAATAGGCGGCGCCGGTCCAGCCGCGGCTCAGGTAGAACAGGGTGATGAAGGTCGTCAGGGTGCAGTAGCCGATGGAGGCGAGGCTGAGGCTGGCCCCGAAGGGAGCAATGCGTCCGAAGACTGCCCAGAATGGCAGGCGCTCGCCGCGAATCACCGGCACCGAGGGTTTGTTGCGGATCAGCAGCAGGGCCAGCACTGCCAGAATCGACAGGGCGAAGCCGAGGCTGGTGAAACCGTATTGCTGAACCATCACCACCCCCAGCGGCGCGCCAATGGCAATGGCGCCGTAGGAGGCGATGCCGTTCCAGGAAATCGAGCGGGCGGTGTGTTCCACGCCGACCTGGCCCATGCACCAGCTGATGGTCCCGACCCCGATCAAACCTTGGGCCACGCCCAACAGCAGGCGCCCGCACAGGAGGATGGTCAGGCTCAGCAGGGGCAGTTGTTCCAGCAGTACCGACAGCAGCGTCAGCACCCCGCTGAGCAGAATCCCCACCAGTCCGTAGATGATCGAGCGTTTGGTGCCGACCGTGTCCGACATGCGCCCGGCCATGGGGCGGCTGAGCAGGGTGGCCAGGTATTGCGAGCCAATGGTCAAGCCGGCGACCACGGCACTGAAGCCCAGTTGTTCGTGCACATACCCGGGCAATACGGCAATCGGCAAGCCGATGCAGAGGAAGGCGATGAAGGTATAGATGACGATGGAGACGATCTGCAGGGTGATCGCCATGGAGCTTTGAGCGGGGCTGTGTGGCTCGGGCATGAAGGCTCGTTCGCGTGCGGCGGTTAGAGAACCGCATCATCGCGTGCCGCGATAATAAAAGGAAGCAGGCTAACGATATCTCCCCACCGTCCCGTAGGAGCTGGCTTGCCAGCGAAGGCGCCGGCAGGGGCAATGCCGACTCAAGGGCTTTTTCGCCGGCAAGCCGGCTCCTGCGAGAGGAGGGGCAAACGAAAAAGCCCCGTCACAACGGACGGGGCTTTGCTTGACGCTTGTCGCTTGAAACGGCCTGCTGCTTTAGAACATCACGCCCTGGCTACGCAGGTAATCGTCGTAGGTGCCGCTGAAGTCGGTCACGCCACTTGGGCTCAACTCGATGATGCGAGTGGCCAGGGACGATACGAACTCACGGTCGTGGCTGACGAAGATCAGGGTGCCCGGGTAGTTTTCCAGGGCCAGGTTCAAGGCCTCGATGGATTCCATGTCCAAGTGGTTGGTCGGTTCGTCCATCACCAGTACGTTGGGCTTTTGCAGGATCAGCTTGCCGAACAGCATGCGGCCTTGCTCACCACCGGAAATCACCTTGACCGACTTGAGGATCTCGTCGTTGGAGAACAGCATGCGGCCCAGGGTGCCACGGATCATCTGCTCGCCCTGGGTCCACTGGCCCATCCAGTCGAACAGGCTGACGTCGTCTTCGAAGTCATGGGCGTGGTCCTGGGCGTAGTAGCCGAGTTCCGCGCTTTCGGTCCACTTGACGGTACCGGCGTCCGGGGTCAGTTCGCCCACCAGGGTGCGCAGCAGGGTGGTCTTGCCGATACCGTTGGGACCGATGATCGCCACGCGCTCGCCGGCTTCGACGGTGAAGCTGAAGTTCTGGAACAGGGTCTTGCCATCGAAACCCTTGGACATGCGTTCCAGGGTCACCGCCTGGCGGTGCAGCTTCTTGGTCTGTTCGAAGCGGATGAACGGGCTGACCCGGCTCGACGGCTTGACTTCAGCCAGCTGGATCTTGTCGATCTGCTTGGCCCGGGACGTGGCCTGCTTGGCTTTCGAGGCGTTGGCCGAGAAGCGGCTGACGAAGGTCTGCAGCTCGGCGATCTGGGCTTTCTTCTTGGCGTTGTCCGACAGCAGCTGCTCGCGGGACTGGGTCGCGGCGATCATGTACTCGTCGTAGTTGCCCGGGAACAGACGCAGTTCGCCGTAGTCCAGGTCGGCCATGTGGGTGCAGACGCTGTTGAGGAAGTGACGGTCGTGGGAAATGATGATCATGGTGCTGTTACGCGCCGTGAGAATGTTTTCCAGCCAGCGGATGGTGTTGATGTCCAGGTGGTTGGTCGGTTCGTCCAGCAGCAGGACTTCCGGATCGGAGAACAGCGCCTGGGCCAGCAGCACCCGCAGCTTCCAGCCTGGAGCGACTTCGGTCATCGGGCCGAAATGCTGTTCCAGGGGAATACCCAGGCCCAGCAGCAATTCACCGGCGCGGGATTCGGCGGTGTAGCCGTCCATCTCGGCGAATTCGGTTTCCAGCTCGGCCACAGCCATGCCGTCTGCTTCGGTCATTTCCGGCAGCGAGTAGATGCGATCGCGCTCGGCCTTGACCTTCCACAGCTCTTCGTGACCCATGATCACGGTGTCGATCACGGTGAATTCTTCGTAGGCGAACTGGTCCTGGCGCAGTTTACCCAGGCGCACGTTCGGCTCCAGCATGACCTGGCCGCCGGACGGCTCGAGGTCGCCACCGAGGATTTTCATGAAGGTCGACTTGCCGCAACCGTTGGCGCCGATCAGACCGTAACGGTTGCCACCGTTGAACTTGACCGAAACGTTCTCGAACAGTGGCTTGGCGCCGAACTGCATGGTGATGTTAGCTGTGGAGATCAATTACTTACCTACCAATGATTTAGCGCCGGCCTGAATCCACGAAGCGCGATCTGGAGCCTTCCAGGTCGGGCCGGTCTGGGTGTGGAGCTGAGCCAGCGGGCGTACGTCGAGCGCAACATTCCGGCGACGGGGCCGGGTTGCTGAGCAAAGAGTGCGGGGTGCATGTTGGAATTTGTGCGCATTGTCGCATATGTAACCGAGCAGTTGTATGACGCTCGGGTAGGGATTTTTGCCGCAATGGTCGATGTTCAACGGCCGTCGACCGCAACTCGGATCTGTGCCAACTCGTGCATGAACCGCAGCAGGTGCTCGGCGGCCTCAGTCGGTGCGGCCTGGAGCAGGCAGTGGGGGCCGTTGATGGCCACCAGTTGGGCATCGTTGCGCAGTTGCCGGATCAGGGTGGACGCCGAGGCAGGCACCAACCGGTCGTGGCGGGCCTGGAGATACAGCAGTGGTACCTCCGTGGCCACCAGCGCCTGGCTTGCATCCACCGCCATCACTGACTGCAATCGGGTTCGCAGTACCCGGGATTGCACCTGGGCGATGGCTGCGGCCAGTGCGGCGCGTAGCGCGGGCGTGGAAAAACCACCGAGCAACAAGGCATCCATGGGCCAGAACGGCAAGTGTCGCAAGGGCAGAAGCTTGAGCAACGGAGACAGAGGGGCCAGTGCCGAACGCGGATTGCGCACAAAACTGCTGCACAGCACCAGCCCCTTCAACCCGGCTGGACGCCGAGCGGCGATGCTGACGGCCACCGGGCCGGAAAACGACTCGCCCAGCAATACGAAAGGACGGTCCAGTGGCAATTGTTGCCCTACGCGTTCCACCAGGGCGGGGTAGTCCAGCACCTGATCGGCGGGGTAGCGCAGGACCTGCACCGGTACGCTCGGGGGCAGGGCCTGAAGCAGCGGGTCGAACAGCCTGCCGGTGCCATCCATCCCGGGTAGCAGGACCAGGGTCGGAAGTGGGGTGAGGTCGATCAATTCAGCGGTCCTTGCCAGGCAGAAAGGAAAAAGGCGCCCGGCAGGATACCTCGGGAACCCGGCCAGCACAGCTCGATTGTGCCGGCTAGAGGGCTGGAGGGCATTCTCTTGAGCTGAATCAAAACCTGGCGCAATACAGGCAAATTTCGACAGAAGTCGCGCAGCTTTTCACAAATTTGAGTTAACCATTGGTTACAAACTGTGGCTAAAATGCCAGCCGACGGCCGGACGCCGAGGGTCGGATCGGCGACGAAGACGTTCGCCGATTGCGCTTTTTTCAACTCAGACGCTGCCATTTGCCTTTGGCCCTTCGGGCTTTCAGGGGCGCAGCATGCTCTCTTCTGAAGTGTGACAATTTCCGTGAAACTCATCATTGCCGCTGTATACGTTTTATCCATTGCGTACGTACACCTGCGGGGGCGCGTGCGCCATAAGCTGGGTCGCCAACTGAGTGATCACTCCACCTTCCTGGCCCCCATCAACTGCTTTCTTTACCTGTTCTCCAGGTTTCCCAACCGGCCCTACCTGGACCCGGCCGACTTTCCCGAGATGAACAAGCTGCAGGAACACTGGGAAGAGATTCGCACCGAGGGCCAGAACCTGTTGCAGGCCGGTGAGATCAAACGCTCGGACCAGTACAACGATGTGGGTTTCAACTCGTTCTTCAAGACCGGCTGGAAACGCTTCTATCTGAAGTGGTACGGCGACAGCCACCCTTCGGCGATGAAACTGTGCCCGCGCACCACCGAGCTGGTGCAGAGCATCGGCTCGATCAAGGCGGCGATGTTTGCCGAGCTGCCACCGGGCTCCAAGCTGGTGCGCCACCGTGACCCTTATGCCGGTTCCTATCGCTACCATCTGGGGCTGTCCACGCCGAACAATGAAGGTTGCTACATCGAGGTCGATGGCGAGCGCTATCACTGGCGCGACGGCGAAGCGGTGATGTTCGACGAGACCTACATCCACTACGCGGAAAACACCACCGATCAAAACCGCATCATTCTGTTCTGCGATGTCGAGCGGCCGATGAAGTATCGCTGGGCTGCAGCGCTCAATGGCTGGTTCAGCCGCACCGTGATGTCCGCTGCCGGCTCGCCCAATGATGCCGGAGACAAGACCGGTGGCCTGAACCGGGCCTTCAACAAGCTGTACAAGATCCGCCTGCGGGGCAAGGAACTGAAAAAGCGCAACCGCACCCGCTACTACCTGGAAAAGTGGGCGATCTTCGCCGCGCTGCTGTTGCTCTTCATCTATATCTGATCGGCCCATCCTGCCTCTTGGCCTGCTCCAGCGTCTGGATGCGGGCCTGCGACTTGTGTAGGGGCTGGCTTGTGTAGGAGCTGGCTTGCCAGCGAAGGCGTCGGCCCGAGCAATGCACGGCTCAGCGGACTCTTCGCCGACAAGCCGGCTCTTACGCCGCGGCGACTATGGCGCGCCGTGGATACCGGGTGTTACATGTTCTGCAGGATTATTTAATTAACAAAGCCGAACCCTGGGCGTAGCGTGGAATCGAATTCGATACCTTGTCGCTCTTCAGGAGGCTTGTCATGAACAGTCTGGCTCGCGGGTTTGCCGCATTCATCGCGCTGACTTGGGCCAGTGGCGCGATCTGGGCCGCCGTCCCTGAACCGCTCCCATCCCCGCAGTTGCCCAGTGCTCTGTTGCTGGCGCAGACCCTGCCCAACAGCGGCAACAACGATCCCTACAGCAACCCCATTCGCCGGGCCAATCCCAACAGCATGCAGGGCACCCAGCCCAGCAGTCCGCCTGTTCGTGGCCCCAGCACAGCACCCAGCGGACGGCCGCCGACCCTGGAGAACGGCGGTATCGGCAACGGTTACCCCCGGGGCGGTGTACAGCGAGCCAATCCCGATCCCCGAGTGCAAAGCCCCCGAGAAAACGATCCGAGCAACCGGCGCTGAGGCGCCTGTGCACTGCGTTGTCGACCGTCGCCTGTGCGTGGCGCGCGAGGGATTTTCTTGATCCACAGAAGGAAGCGAGCATGTTGCGTAAAACCTTTTTCGCCACCTTGTGCGCCAGCGTCCTGCTGGGCAGCGTGTTGCCGGCCTCGGCGGCGGGCGAACAGTCGTTTCC
Source organism: Pseudomonas sp. E1BtOHC1 (assembly GCF_058744285.1). Taxonomy (NCBI): domain Bacteria; kingdom Pseudomonadati; phylum Pseudomonadota; class Gammaproteobacteria; order Pseudomonadales; family Pseudomonadaceae; genus Pseudomonas; species Pseudomonas sp. E1BtOHC1. The sequence goes on along the minus strand of NZ_CP196023.1, from coordinate 4,396,050 downwards.
CAGCGAGCAGGGTACTCTGAGCCTGACGCCGTTGGTGCAAGGTTTGAACCATCCCTGGGCCCTGGCCTTCCTGCCGGATCGCCAAGGGATGCTGGTCACCGAGCGTCCCGGCAACCTGCGGGTGGTGAGCCCGGATGGCAAGCTTTCGGCCCCCTTGAGCGGCGTGCCCAAGGTCTGGGCCAATGGCCAGGGCGGCTTGCTGGACGTGGTGCTGTCGCCGGACTTCAGGCAGGACCGCATGGTGTATCTGTCCTATGCCGAAGGCGGTGGCGAGAACGGCACAGCCGGCACCGCGGTCGGCCGGGGCCGATTGGCCGACGACCTGAGCGGGCTCAAGGATTTCCGGGTGATCTTCCGCCAGGAGCCGAAGCTGTCCACCGGCAACCACTTCGGCTCCCGCCTGGTGTTTGACCGCGACGGCTACTTGTTCATCACCCTGGGCGAGAACAACAACCGGGTCACCGCCCAGGACCTGGACAAGCTCCAGGGCAAGATAGTGCGCCTGTATCCGGATGGCCGGGTGCCGGACGACAACCCCTTTGTCGGTCAGTCCGGGGTGCGTCCGGAGATCTGGAGCTACGGCCACCGCAATCCACAAGGCGCGACGCTCAACCCCTGGAGCGGCACCTTGTGGGAGAACGAGCATGGACCCAAGGGCGGTGACGAGATCAACATCATCGAACGGGGCAAGAACTACGGCTGGTCCCTGGCAACCCACGGGGTCAACTATTCCGGCCAGCCGATTCCCGAGGCCGGTGGCCAGACAGCGCCAGGCACCGTGGCCCCCCATCATGTCTGGGAGAAGTCCCCCGGCATCAGCGGCATGGCGTTCTATGACGGTGATCGCTTCAAGCCCTGGCAGCACAACCTGTTCATTGGCGCCCTGGCCAGCCGCGAACTGATCCGCCTGCAATTCGACGGCGACCGTGTCACCCATGAAGAGCGCCTGCTGGGCGACCTCAATGCGCGCATCCGTGACGTGCGCCAGGGCCCGGACGGTTATCTGTACATCCTTACCGACGAGGAGCAGGGCGGCCTGTACAAGGTTGGCCTGGAATAATCCGCCCGCCCGACACCATTGCTGTAGGAGCTGGCTTGCTAGCAAAGGCGTCAACGAGGACAGCACAAAATCCGAAGGCCTATTCGCCGGCAAGCCGGCTCCTACGGGTTAGCACCGTGCTGTGTAGGAGCTGGCTTGCCAGCGAAGACGTCGGCGAGGGCAGCACAAAATCCGAAGGCCGCTTCGCCGGCAAGCCGGCTCCTACGCTTGGGCGCGCTGGGAGAGGATGACGGCGGCCCGCAGTTTGCTGCTGCCGAAGCTGCACATCTTGTCGAACTCGCTGTGGCTGACCGGCAGGTGCTGGCAGTCCATCGGCTGGCGGTGCTGGCTATGGTCGACATCCGGGTCGTGCAGGTAGACGAAGTCCTCGTCGCAATCGGTGACTATCACCCAGTGAGGCGCCTTGGAACGGGTCAGGCGATAGCTGCTGATCAGCACCAGGGGCTGGCCGCCCTCACTCAATAACCTCGGCAGGTCCAGAGGGCCGCCCAGTACTTGTTGCACATCGCTGGTATCGAGTTCCTTGCAGAACTCGTCGTGAACCAGACGCATGACGTCCTTTTTATGCTCGTCGCGCACGCCGCTGAGAAACAGTGGCCCGGCGCTGTTGACTTGCAGGCGCACGCCAAAGCCCCGGCGCCAGGCGGACAGGGCCAGGCCCTGAGGGCTGCAGCCACCATGGCCGGCGGTCATGAATACCGTGGTGGCTTCACGCCAGATCTGCAGTTCCTCACGTCGCTCCAGGGGCCGCGACGGTTGCAGGGCCGCCATGGCCATCAGCAAACAGGCCGGACCGCAGGTGAAGTCGGTGGTCTGCTGGTAATAGGGCACGCGGATGCTGCGGGTCTCACGGTGCTGGAGAATGCGTTTCTCCAGACGCAGCGCGTCGGCGTGGTCTTCGTAGTAATCATGGATGCGGGCAAAACGCCGGTAGCCGTGGCGTTCGTACAAGGCAATCGCTGCCGGGTTGTCGGTGCGCACTTCCAGGCGTAGATAGGCGCAATCATGGGCCAGGGCACAGGCCTCGATCCGTTGCAGCAGGCGCCGGCCCAGGCCAAGGCCGCGGGCGTCTTCGGCGATAGCGATGGAATACAGCCGCGCCAGGGAGGTGCCGCGATGAAACAGCACCACGGCATAGCCCAGCAACCGCGCCTGATGTTCGGCCACCAGCAGTTGCCCGTGGGCGCGGTTGATCATCCACTGGAAGCTGCGTGGAGTCAGCCGGTCGCTGGTGAAACATTGCTGTTCCAGGGCCACCAGCGCCGGCAGATCGTCGGGGGTTGCAGTGCGAAAGACAAGATCCATATAACCGCCGTAAAAGTTGCGTAACGAAACGAGACTTCGAAAAAAGTTCGTGCTTAATAGAAAGGGTCAGGTTCTTAAGCGAGAGCGAACTTTATGTCAGCGGTACAAGGTCATTGGCGAGAAGTATCCGAGCAAAGTTTGCCGGCGACAATCACTTCGGCAAGTTATTTTTCCCCTGGGGATAAAGTTTCAAGTCAGGTGATTATCATTGTCGAACGCAAGGAAGACTGGGCCTCCTACTTTCCCAGTGAAGATATTCTCACGGCCCAGGAATACCTTGAGCAGAGCCGGGAACACGCCCCGGGAAAAAGGGTTCAGGTGATCAATCTGTGCCGTAGTTACAAGTACCTGGGACACGGTTACTACTGTTCGCTGCTGGCTGAAGCCCGCGGCCACCGGGTGATTCCATCTGTACGCACCATCAGTGAACTGACCCGCAAGGCCCTCTATGGATTGGCCCTGGACGACCTGGACAAGACCCTGGAAAAAGCCCTGAGCAATCACCTCTACAGTGATACCGAAGGTTTTACTCTGACGCTGTATTTTGGTCGGACCCATATCGAGCCGTTGCAGGAACTGGCTCGTCAATTATTTGAGCTCTTTCCTTGTCCGATCCTGCTAGTTGATTTCAAGCGCACTAACACTTGGCATATCGAAGGGGTGAAGTCCGGTGCCCTGCACAAGTTGCGAGAAGATCAGGAAGATCAATTTGCCAACTCCCTGGACAGTTTCAGCCGCAAGGTCTGGCGTATTCCACGCTCAAGGCAGTTGGCCCGTTATGACTTGGCGATACTCCACGATCCCCACGAAATCCTGCCGCCTTCCAATGCCCGGGCACTGGAAAGCTTCATTCGGGTCGGCAAGGGGCTGGGCATCGATGTGGAGTTGATCGAGAAGAAGGATTACTCCCGTCTTGCCGAATACGATGCGCTGCTGATCCGCGAAACCACCAGCGTCGACAACCACACCTATCGTTTTGCCAAGAAGGCCGAAAGTGAAGGTTTGGTGGTGATGGATGACCCCACCTCGATCCTGCGTTGTACCAACAAGGTCTATCTCACCGACCTGCTCAAGGGCCATCAGTTGGGGATGCCCGCCACCGAGATCCTCTACAAGGAGCGACCGGAAGACTTCGAACGGGTCGGCGAACGCCTGGGCTTTCCCCTGGTGCTGAAGATTCCCGATGGGTGTTTTTCCCGCGGGGTGATCAAGGTCGAAAGTCAGCAGGCGCTGCTTACGGCCACAGCCGAACTGTTCGAGCACTCGGTGCTGCTGCTGGCCCAGGAGTTCTTCTACACCGAGTACGACTGGCGCATTGGCGTGCTCAACCGCAAGCCGATCTTTGCCTGCCAGTACTTCATGTCCAAGGGCCACTGGCAGATCTACAACCACAAGGCCAAGGGCCAGGACATCAACGGTGAATGCCGCACCCTGGCGGTCCATGAGGCGCCGCGGGCCGTGGTGGAACTGGCCGTGAAGACCGCCAACCTGATCGGCGACGGTCTGTACGGGGTTGACCTCAAGCAGTCCGGCGACAAAGTGGTGGTGATCGAGGTCAACGACAACCCCAATCTCGACGCCGGCATCGAAGATGCCTACCTGCAGGACGACCTGTATTCCCTGGTACTGGAGGAGTTCGTGCGCCGCCTGGAGCTCAAGCGTCGCGGCCAGGCCTGGTGAGGCGGCGATGATCCACAGCTATCGACTGGCCCATGGCGGCCTGCAAGCCGTCCCTGAACTGGACGCCCAGGTCATGCTGTTCAGCAACCCGGACCTGGCGGAGCGCGACTTGCTGCACAGTGCCTTCAAGCTCGATGAGCACGCCCTGGCTTCGGCGCTGGACCCGGACGAGGTGTCGCGCATCGAGTTTCATCCCGATTACCTGTTCCTGATCTGGAAGCGCCCGGAAAACTATTCCGGCGGCGGCAGCCTGTCCTTCGAGGTGTCGTCCTGCGGCCTGCTGTTTTCGCCAGACCGGCTGCTGGTGATCGCCCCCGACGATACGCCGCTCCAGGGGCTGGGGGCGCGGCACAACCTGCACACGCCGCTGGATGTGCTGCTGGACCTGCTGTTCAACAACATCCATCACTATCTGGGCCATCTCAAGGTGATCAAGCTGGTGGCCCGGGAGCTGCAGCACAAGTTCAACAGCTCGATGGAAAACCGCCACCTGATGCAGATGTTCAATCTCAGCGAGAGCCTGATCTATTACCTCAATGCCTTGCACAGCAACGGCGCGCTGCTGACCCGCCTGCGCAACCACGCCGAGAAGGAGCAGTTCGGCAGCCAGGCCATCGGCCTGATCGACGACCTGATCATCGAGAACAACCAGTGCTACAAGCAGGCGGAGATCTACTCCACGGTGTTCGCCGGGCTGATGGATGCTCGGGGCAACCTGATGAACAACAGCACCAACCAGTTGCTGCGCAAGCTGACCCTGATCAACGTGGTGTTCCTGCCGCTGAACCTGATCGCCAGCATCGGTGGCATGTCCGAGTTCAGCATGATGACCGCGGGCACGCCGTGGTGGATTGCCTACGCGCTGTTGCTGCTGGCCATGTTGCTGGCCGCCGGGGCCATGTCCCTGGGGCTGCGAAGGCTCACCGGCCATGGCGACAAGGTCATATGAGCCTTATTGCGCTTGCAGGGTCAGCACTTCGAAGCCGTCACGAGTCACCGCCACCGTGTGTTCCCACTGGGCGGAAAGGCCATTGTCGCGGGTGACCACGGTCCAGCCGTCCTTGAGCCCGCGGACCCGGGCACTGCCCTGGTTGAGCATGGGTTCGATGGTGAAGACCATGCCTTCGCGCAGTTCCAGGCCGGTGCCTGGGCGGCCGAAGTGCAGGACCTGCGGTTCTTCGTGCATCTGCCGGCCAATGCCGTGGCCGCAGTATTCGCGGACCACGCTGTAGCCCCTGGCTTCGGCGTGAGACTGGATGGCATGGCCGATATCGCCGAGGCGCGCCCCCGGGCGCACCACTTCGATCGCCGCCCACATGGCCTCGAAGGTGGTGTTCACCAGGCGCTGAGCCTTGGGACCGACCTGGCCGATCAGGTACATCTTGCTGGCGTCGGCGATGTAGCCGTTCTTCTCCAGGGTGATGTCGATGTTGACGATGTCCCCGTCCTTGAGCACCGCCTTGGGGTGAGGCATGCCGTGGCACACCACCTCGTTGATCGAGGTGTTGATGCAGTAGGGGTAGTTGTACTGGCCCTTGCTCGCCGGGCGCGCCTTGAGCTCATGGCGGATAAAGTGTTCCACCGCGCTGTCCAGCTCCAGGGTGGACAGGCCCGAGGCGACAAAACCGTCGAGAAAGGTGAACACCTGGGCCAGCAGGCGCCCGGATTCGCGCATCAGCGCCAGTTGTTCCGGGGTTTTGATCAGGGCTTGGGTCATGGGCGCCCCCTGAGCAGGTCGGGTTTGTTCAGCAGCAGTTTGTTGATCAGGTCGTTGTAGGCCAGGTGTGGATTGAGCTCGGCCAAGAGGCCGATCTTGATCCAGAATTCAGCCTGGGCATTGATCGAGCGGTCCATGGCGGCACTGGCGACGCGGATCTGCTCGTGCAGCTCATCGGAGATTTTGACGATACCCATGTTGATAGGGTCTCTCTTGAGGGAATATACGAATCATATATGTTTCGTATAAAGCGACTCAAGCGGCACGCCCTGGGGACAAGGGAGAAATTCACTGCTGGTGGCTTGCGGCTTGCCGGCGAATTCGCTAGTTTCCGTCCATGACTTTGCAAACCCTTCGCTCCCAGCCAAGCATTATTACCGCCATTCCTTATTGGCGGGCTTGCTGACGACTGCACCCAACCCGCCCTCGAGGCGGGTTTTTTCTTTCCGTCTCCCGGGCTCCGAACATAGCCAGGAGATCCATCATGCATTGCCCCAGCCGTCTTGCCAGCACGCCCCAGCCCAGCGCCGACATGGCCCTGCTGGAACGCTATGTGAAGATGATTCTTGCGGCGCCGGTCTACGACCTGGCGATCTGCACGCCGCTGCAGGCGGCACCGGCGCTGTCGCAACGGCTGGGCAACCAGATCCTGCTCAAGCGCGAAGACCTGCAGCCGACCTTTTCCTTCAAGATCCGCGGCGCCTACAACCGTCTGGCCCAGCTCAGCGCTGAGCAACGGCAGCGAGGGGTGGTCACCGCGTCCGCCGGCAATCACGCCCAGGGCGTGGCCCTGGCGGCGCGGGAGCTGGGGATCAAGGCCCGTATCGTCATGCCCGCCAGTACTCCAGAACTCAAGGTGCTGGGCGTACGCAGCCGTGGCGCCGAGGCGATTCTCCATGGCGAGAGTTTTCCCTTTGCCCTGGCCCATGCCCTGGACCTGGCGCAGCGCACTGGGGGCACCTTTGTTTCACCTTTCGATGATCCCCACGTGATTGCCGGCCAAGGCACCGTGGCCATGGAGATCCTGCGTCAGCAACAGGGCGCGCTGGATGCCATCTTCGTCCCCGTGGGCGGGGGCGGACTGATCGCCGGGATTGCTGCCTACGTCAAATACCTGCGGCCGGAGATCCGCATCGTTGGCGTCGAATCCGAGCACTCCAATTGTCTGCAACAGGCGCTCGCGGCGGGGGAGCGGGTGGTCTTGCCCCAAGTCGGGACCTTTGCCGACGGTGTTGCGGTGGCGCAGATTGGCGAGCATGGCTTCCAGATCTGCCGGCATCACGTGGATCAGGTGATCAGCGTCAGCAATGACCAACTGTGCGCCGCGATCAAGGACATCTACGACGACACCCGTTCCATCACCGAACCTTCTGGCGCCCTGGCGGTGGCTGGGATCAAGGAGTATGTGGCCCGGAGCGGAGCCAGGGGCCAAACCCTGGTGGCCATCGACTCGGGCGCCAACATCAACTTCGACAGCCTGCGGCACGTAGCCGAACGCGCAGCCGTGCACAGCGCCCCCTTGTAGCAAGCGTCGACCGGGGCGATGCATGTCTTGCGCGCCTCTTCGCCGGCAAGCCGGCTCCTACGGGGAACTGCAGGGTGTATCCGGCTGCTGTAGGAGCTGGCTTGCCAGCGAAAGCGTCGGCTGAGGCGATGCAAGGCTTGAGGGTTTGTTCGTCGGCAAGCCGGCTCCTACGACGGATTGAGGATCAGGACAGGAGAGGGCGCAGGAAACTGCGCTCGTAACTGAGGATGAATTTCTTCTCCATCACCGATGCCACCAGGGCCACGCTCTCGGCGTCGCTCAGGGCGCTCTGGCGATAGGCTTCGTAATCGGCCAGGGACGGGAAGCTGAACAGGCAATAGGCAATGTTGCTGGCGCCTTCGGACGGCAGGAAGTAACCGTGGTGGGTGCCGCCCAAACGCCTGACCACGGCAATCCAGGCCTTGGAATAAGTTTCAAACTCAGGCAACTGGTAGGGATCGATGACATATCTGACGTGACAGGTAATCAAGGGCGGTACTCCGGTGAGAGGGGCAGGTCATGCCTCGCGGGCTGGCTCTAGATTGCAGGTCTTGCCCCAGGAGCAGAACCGCCATCCGTCTGGATGCAAGCAAAGGAAAAGCCTCGCCGAGGCATTTCGAAGGGCGTCAAAGCACCCATGCAATCCGGTTGCATGACAGGGCATTTTGCAAGGCGAACCAGTGCCTCTATTGCACTTTGCATGGCTGCGGCCATCGCGGCACCGAGCAAGTGGTTGATTTGACGACCCTGTCACGGAGTGCAGCGTGGGCACGTTTCCTGCTCCTTCCAACTGCGCCCGCGAAATCGGCCGAGCCTTGAGACGGGAGGCCTGCGTTCCAAAGGCTGGATCGACCGATTGCTCTGAGAGCTTTGCGCCCTTCAGGCGAAAAAGCCCGGAGCTCAGAGCGAAATCGAATTTAGCGGCGCCCGAAAAGCGGCTTAGTCTGTAACTTGGCCCCGTCTGCAAGGACAACCAAGACTGAGCCGGGAGCGTAGACGAACACGGAAGTCAAAGCTGTGTGCCCATTGATTGGCCGTCTCGAATAAAAGGAGAGAGTCGCCATGTTTTTATCTGCCCTGGAACTGCGCAACATCATTGAAAGCAGTTTTCTGCCCAAACGCTGCCAATGCACCTTGAGTCCCGATCTGTCGATGACGGTCAAGGTGTTCGGTGACCATCAAACCGACCGCGTCGATCTGGTGGTCAGCGGCATTGATGCTTCCCTGCTCAATGGCTGCCGTGAAATCAACGAGCTGATCGCCGAGTTGCGCTACGACCTGGCCCATTCCCCAAGTCAACTGTCCGAGCTCAAACGCAAAGCGCATTAAGCCGGGAAGGTTGGCAGTCCCGATCCTGTCTGGCACAGCCCCGACCCAGCGTGCTGCTTCAGTTCTCGTACATGCAGGCATGGGCATGTTTCTGGTAGGAAATTTCCGCCAACTCCCCGGACTTGTCGATGTAACGCATGTGCGCGGTCACTACCTGGCATTGAGTGGTGTGGGGCTCAGTCATCGACACGACCTTGGCGATGTCCAGGCGCATGCCGTACTGGTAGGGCACGGTTTCGACGTTCGGGGCGTCCGATGCCTGGGCCAGGCCGGCAAAACCCCATACAGCCAGAGTGCCCAGGACCCACTTGATACGGTTATTCATGGTGGTATCTCCGCTACAGATAAAGACGGTTCAGCGTGGTCGCCGAACCTGCTGCACGAAGCGCCAGAAGCATTCCGGGCCAGTGCTGTCCGGAACAGAGTCGATATCGAGGATTAATCTATCGTTAAGAGCTGATCGATAGATTTTGTAAAAAAAATCTTTCGAATTGGCCGATAGGACGGGGGGCCGTCCTATTGGTTAGCGATTTGGCGGGCCTGGGCAGCGGGTGGATCAGTTCTGGTTGCTGCAGGCGTCCGACAGCTTGCTGTAGGTGATTTCCGCGGGCTTGCCGGCCTGGTCGATGTACTTCATATCCGCCGTGATCACCTTGCAATCCTGGGTGTCAGGCTCACTCATGGAAATCACCTTGGCCACATGCAGCGGCATGCCGTAGTGGTAGGGCACGGCCGTGGTGCTGTCCGCCTGGGCCAGGCCGCCGAGGGCACTGAGCAAGAGGGCGGCGGTCAATCCGGTACGCAGGTTCATGGGGGCTCTCCAAAACAGACTGAACGTACAGTTCTGTACCTGATGAGGTGCAGGACTTGCCGCGCAGCTCTTCAGAAAGATCTGATTCGGCGCGGTCAAGCACACTGTTGAGCCGCAGGATTAACGGTTGATTAAATTAGGTAGGGAGCTAATCAATATGCTGAAAATAACCTCCCGCCTACAGCGGAGTTCACAGCTCGCTGTAGGCAATCCGCTGATGGCTGGGCAAGGTGCGGTTCAACAGTTGCTCCAGGGATTGTCCCGGGGGCAGGTAATCGTCGCCAAAATCTCCGTCGGCCAGCTGCGTCGGGTGAGCCACCACTTCGACCACCCCCGTGGGGAGAAAGCCGTCCAGCAGATCCTTGGGCGTGCACACCGCGTTCACCCGGCGTCCGGTGAGCCAGCCAATGCGTCGGTTCAATGCACTTTTGAACAGGCGCTTGAGGGGGCCGATATTGCCGCCAACATTGCGCGCCAGGCGCACAGGCACTCCTTGGCGGGCGGCGAAGCGGGCAACGATGGCCGCCACCGGCCACAGATTGTGCACGTGCTGGTGGGAGTCGATGTGACTGGGCCGCAGGCCCTGGTCGACACAGCGCTGCCATTGCGCCGCCAGCTCTTGCCAGACGGCATCGGCGGCTGCCGACGGCAGGTGCAGGACGGAGCGCGGCAGGTTCAGGTCGAACTGCCCCTGGGCATTGCAGAACAGCGCTTTGCTGCGGATGCCCTGACTCAGGGGCGCACCGTAGGTGAGGTTGAAATGCAGGCCTATGCGTCCCAGCAGGGCGTGCTCGTGGGTGAGGCGGCAGGCATCCTCAAAGGCCGGCATGTTGGCCATCAGGGTGGCGGAACTGATCACCCCGCGCTTGAAGGCACGCAGGGTCAGTTGGTTGTAGTCCAAGTCGAGGCCGAAGTCGTCGGCGTTGACGATGACCCGGTGCGGTCGGGTGACAGCCAGGGTTTGTTTCATGGGCGAGCCCCTTGTGCGGTGGTGGCCTGGCGGCGTTCGCGCCAGGCCTTGAGACGAGGTTTGAGCTGCTGCCAGAGGCGCTCGGCCATACCGGCCAGCAGGCCCCGAGGGCGCCAGGAGTAGAAGCTCCAGCGCTGGTGCTCCACCACGCCGCTCATGCGTTCATGCAACTGATGGCTGGAGCGGCTGAGGCTGACCCGGGAGGCATCCACCCACTGCCAGCCTTCCTCCAGGCCCCAGCGAATCCATTCGTCCAGCAGCAGACGGCCACTGCCCAGGTTGGCGTAGTCGGCGAGGAAGGCGATGTTGTAGTCATACAGGCGACCCCGTTCCAGCAGGCCCAGGCGATAGCTGATGCAGCGGCCCTGGTGTTCCAGCATCACCACCCGCACACAACCCTCGGCAGCCAGGCCGTGCAACGCCGTGTGCATCCATTGTTGGCGTTGTGCTCCCGAGAAGATCCCCAGGCCTTCGGCACCTTTCCAGCTGGCCTGTTCCACCCCGCGGAGCATGTCCAGTACCGCGTCGATGCCATCGGCCTGGGGCGCCACGCGGATCACCCGGGCGTCGATTTGGGCGCAGCGTTTCCTCGCCCGGCGCAGCTCGTAACGCAAGGTGCCGCTGGCTTCCTCGTGGTCGCTGGGGACGATCAGGTGTTCTGGCGCGCGGCAGCTCAGGGACTGATCGCTGTACCCGCTTGCCCGGCGCCAGGACGCCAGCAGGGGGGCGGCATCCACCAGTTCATGGAGTTGCAGCAGGTCATGGGGCAGTTGTCTGCGGATTTCCCGCAGGACTTCGGGCATGGCGCCTTGTGCTTGTGCGTCCACCAGCAGCGCCAGGCGGTCGCTCAAGGGATGGCCCAGGTGGCGCACCACCTGCAGGTTCAGCCCGGCCCTGGGCTCGCGGCCGCGGATCAGTGGCAGGCACAGCAGCAGGCGCTGTTCCTGCCAGCCCAGCAGAATCTGCAACTGCTGATTCTGCAGTGCCTGTTCGGCGCCCCGCAGCCAGCTCAAACGATTGAACGGCGTGGCCTGTTCGACTGTTTGTCGCAGCTGTTCATAAGCCTCCACGGGGAAGTCCTGGGCACTCAGGCTGGTGCACCATTGCCAACGCAGCTTCACATCCGCTCCTTGTCTGTTTGAGTGGCCGGGACCGCTGATTCGGCCAGGCGGCCCCGGCGCAGGTGATGCAGGCGCGTCTGGTGATAGGGGCGACGTCGGTGGAAATGCAGGCAGCGCAACAGGCAATAGACGTGCAGGGATTCGCCGACTTCCTGGAAACCCAGGCGCATGTGCATCTTCAGCGCCGGCTCGTTGCGCACATTGACCAGGGCCCGGGTGGCTTTGAAGCCCCGCTCGCGGTACTCGTCCCAGAGCATCTTCTGCGCCAGGATCACCACCCCCGAGCCGCGAAACGGCGGCGCGCATTCACCGGCGAACTGGTACAGGCAGCCCGGCGGCATGCGCATCCAGCAGCGGTACAGCTGATCGTCGTAGTAATCGCGCTCACTGACCCAGACCATCATCATCACGTTGCCGTCCGGGTCCAGGTGCGCGCTGCCGCGGTTGCCCTTGTCCAGCAGGCCGCGAATGGCCGGCAGCTGGGCCTTGAAGTACTTGTCGAAGGCCGGCAGCAGCTCCCGGGTGATGCGCACCTGGGGCCAGCGGCCGGGGTTGATGGGGCAGGGCACCGGCAAGCTCAGTGAGCGTTCCAGGGTCAGCAGCTCCCAGTGGTAATAGAAGAAGCGTTCAGAAAAGACCCGCAGGCTGCCCCGCAGGCCCTTGCGGCGGATTTTGGCCAACAGGCCGGTCAAGCGACTCATAGGGTTTTCCAGGTCAAGGCAAACAAGGTTTCACCGGGCAGTTGGAAGCTGGCCCGGCCATCGCTGCAGTGCAGCGTGGTGTGACGGCTGCGGCCTTCGGGGCCCAGCAGTTCGAGGGTGGGGTTCGATTGGCAGAGGGCGCTGGCGTCGCCCAGCTCGACGTCTTGAGTACGGGGCGTCTTGGCCACCCCCAGCAGGCTGTGGCGCTGACCGTCCCGCAGGGCCAGGGCATCCACTTCAAAGGAGGAGTTGTCCAGGGCCTGGACCTCACCCAGCCAATGCTGCTGGATGAACTGCTGAGCCACGGCCACCGGCTTCAGGCTGAAGCGCTGGGCATCCTGCTGGGACAGCATGCCCTTGGGGTATTCGGGTTCGTCGGCGGCCTGGAACCAGTTGAGCATGTCCAGCAGGCCATCCTGGGAGGCGTTGATCACCACCGAGGCCCACCACAGGGCGGCGTAGTGCGTGTCCTGCTGATAGGGGCTCAGGTCCGGGCCGCTGGAGATGTTGGTCTGGCTCAGCAACAGCGCCTTGCGTGGCCGGCGCTGCTCATCGAGCCCCACCAGATCGGCGGCGGCACGCACGCTGGTGCGATAGCGACGGGTGGCCAGCAGGTCGCGGACCATCCATTCGTGCCAGGCCAGGGCATCGATGTCGGCACCGTGTTCGGCCAGCAATTGCCGCGCCCAGTCGATGCCCCGACGTTGTCCGGCGCCGATGCGGAAGGGGCCGTCCAGCAGCCGCGAACTCACCGGCATGGCGATGCGCACCCCGGCTGCGCGGGCATCGGGGTTGGCCTTGGTGTGCTCCAGCATCCGCGCAAAATAGTCGGCAAACACCGCGTAGCTGGGGTAGTTGAGGTTGGGTTCGTCGGCAAAGGCCAGGTAATGCAGACCCTGGCTGCCCAACTGCACGCTGTCCGCCAGCCAGGCGTCGAGTCCGGCGAAGCTGGTGCTGTCGGCGTCCAGCACGGCCCGGCGCCCGGTGCCGGCCAGCAAGGTGATGTCGCGGTCGATCTTGAAGTGTTCGCGGTACAGCCGGCGAAAGGTGATTTCCCGCTGGGGTTCTTGCTTGATCACATCGACGAAGCTGTAGAAGTTGGCGGCCCGTGGGCCCAGGGCTCGTAGCAGTTCGAAGGTCGACGACGGTGGCTCGGCATAGGGCAGGGCGATCCCCAGGTGCGGGCTGGGGCCTCGCACTTCAGGCTTGAGGCGCAGCTCGACCCGGGCCGGGGTCCATTGCAGCGGGTGCAGCTGGCGCAGGTCCTGGGCGAACAGGTTGGCGGTGCCATCGAGCCAGAACGCCACCTTGCCGGAGCCGCCCAGGGACAGGCGCCAGACTTCGTCCTGCTGAGCCACCGGCAGGGCGGCCTGGTCGAACTGCCCGTATTGCGCGTGCTCCACCAGCTTCAGGCGCACCTGCTGGCCGTCGCTCAGGCGCGTGGCTTGCAGCACGCTGACGCCGCCGTAGTATTTGCCCGCCAGCAGCGCCTGCTCGCCAGCGGCCACGTGAAAGTACAGCTCGACGCCGCTGGGCACATCGGCACTGAAATGCACCTTGGCCGGCTCGAACTGGGCCAGGGTCGAGCTGTCATGGCCGACCTTGAAGTTGCGAAAGCTGTAGCCCGGCACCTGCAGGCGATAGTCGCCGCGGGCGGCGGGCAGTTGGATCTCCCGCTGGCCGTAAGGCTGGTCGGCGCGGATCTCCAGCTGTTGCAGCAACTGCCCGTTCGGTTGCAGCAGGTACAACTGCTCCTGGTTGGCGTCGCTTTGCCAGGCCGGGCTCCAGCGCAGTTGCAGGGTGTCGGCGCTATCGGCTTGCAGATACAGGCTGCCGTCGCGGATATCCCCCCATTGCATGGGGGCTGCGTGCAGGGATGAGGCCGCCGCGATCAGCATCAGGGCGAGCAGGGAACAGGGTTTCATCAGGCCGTTTCCTTAGGGCGCAGCAAATGGCGCACGTAGACAATGTCTCCAGGCAGCAGGATCAGGGTGCGATACCAGGCCACGCCGCTGAGGTGGCAGTACAGGCCGAGCATCACCAGGCTCACCGCCAGGTAGGCAATCGACGAGGCCAGGCCTGCACCGACTATGCCCAGTGGCCCAATCAATACGGCATTGAGGATCAGGTTCAGCAGTGCGCCCCCAGCCAGCAGCAGTGACAGGCTGCCGGGGCGCTGTTTACCCAGCAGGTCCAGGCGCAGGATGCTGGCGTAGCACAGGCCGAACAGGCCCGGCAGCAGGGCCAGCAGAGCGCCGTAGGCCGGGGCGTAGGCGGCGCCGAACAGGGTGACGATCAGCCATTGGCCGATCAGCGCCATGCCCAGGCAGGCCCCCAGCATCACCGTGGCGGTCAGGCGCAGGGCCAGGGCGGTCAGTTGCTCGATGCCGGAGCCCTGTTGCAGCAGGCGTTTCATCAAGGGGGTGGTCACCGCTTCCGGGATGATCAGCAGCAGTTCGGCGGCGGCGCTGGCCATGGCGTACCAGCCCAGGGCGGCCGGGTCCAGCAGGGCGCCGATGAACAGGTAGTCCGAGCGCAGCATCAATTGCTGGGACAGCACCCCGGGATGGCTCTGGGCGCTATAACGCAGCAGTTGGCGTTGCTCCCCGGCCTGCCAGCGCAGGCGCAGGTCATGCCAGCGCCGCATCCAGCACCAGCCCACTATCACCACCAGCAGGGTGCCCCCCAGCCAACTGACCAGCGCCGCCGACAGCGGCTGGTCGCGCCAGATCCACCACAGGCCGACGAACAGCAGCAGCGGCACCAGGGATTCCAGCAGGCGCAAGGCATTGAAGGCCTCGACCCGGCCGTCGGCGTTGTGCAGGGTCAACAGGCCGCTCTTGAGTACGGTGATCGGCACCGCCAGCAGTAACAGCCAGGCCAGGTCCCCCAGTTGCAGACTCAGGTCCCACTGGCTGCCCAGGGTGTTCATCAGGGTCAGGCCCGCCAGGGTCAGCAGGCTTGCCAGCAGGCAGCCATAGACCAGCACTTGGGTCAGCAGCAGGCCCATGGGCCGCTGGCGCGCAGCCTCATAGCCGACGGCGGTGTTGAGGCCGCCGCTGGTCAGGGCCGCAATCAGGTCCGGCAGGGTGCTGAGCAGGGCGAACAGGCCGCGATCGGCCGGGCCCAGGAGACGCGCCAGCAAGACGTTGCGCAGCAGGCGCAGGCCGATCATCGCCAGTCGGGTGCCCATGCTCAGGGCCAAGTGCCAGAGGTAGCTGCCGCGCTTCATGCCCGGGCTCCCTGGAGCAGGCGCCAGGCCAGCAGCCCGGGGCGGCCGGCGCTGGCGTGGCTGACATCGATGCGCGGCAGGGCCAGGTGCGGATTGCCATCGGCCTCGATCAGGCCCGGACGGGTACCCAGGGCATAGCGATAACCCAGTTCGGCCACCGCGGCGCGGACCTCGGGATTGTGATCGCCGTTGGGGTAGCAATAGACCCCCAGCGGCGCCTCACAGTGTTCTTGCAACGCGTGGTGAGAGCGTTGCAGATCGGCCCGCAACGCGGCGCCGTCGAGACGGGTGAGAATGCCGTGGCTGGCGCCATGGGGTCCAAAGCGCACCAGTGCCGAGCGCTCCAGGCGCTGGACCTGGGCCCAGTCCAGGCTGTGGGGCGCGGTGTCGTCGGGGCAACTGTCGGCCAGGGCTTGCAGGGTCTGGGGCGACAGGCCTTTGAGGTGTTGCAGATAGCCCCCGAGGGCGCGGCTGCGAGCGTGACCGGTCCCGGGCTGCAACAGCTCCGGTGGCGGTGCCAGCGCCAAGGCCCGCAACTGTGCCAATAGCGGTTGGGCTGCGGCGCTGTCGACCTGTTGCCACAGGGTTTCGCCGATGGACTCCCACCAGAAGCCCTGGCGACTGCCGATGAAGTCCGTGGACAGGAAGATGCTCGCCGGCATCTCGTAGCGCTCCAGCAGGGGATAGGCGACTTCGGCGTTGTCGCGCCAGCCATCGTCGAAGGTCAGGGCCACCCGGGGCCGGTCGCCACCGGGGAACTCCAGCAGGTGCTGCAAGGGCACGCAGTCGAAGTGCCGGCGCAGCCAGCGCAGCAGGTGTTGGAAATGCTCCTGGCCGATACACAGCGGCGCTCGATGGGGCAGGCTGGCGGCCGCGGAATCCGCCAGCACCCGGTGCAGCATCAGCACCACTCCGGCTTCGCTCAGGCGGACGCGGCCGAGGCTGTGCAGATAGGCGCTGCCCAGCAGGCGCTTGAAGGATTGTTTGATGGCCATGTCAGCGGTTCTGTTGTGGGTTCCACAGGGCGTAGCGCTGCCCGCGGAGAAATTGCCAGAGGCCCATGCTCATGCCGGCCAGGGTCACCAGCACGAAGCCGGCGAGACGAAATACCTTGGGCAGGCGCCCGCGACTGTCCAGCAGCCCCAGCACGCCGGCCGCGTAACCCAGCAGTTGGGCCGCCAGGCCCAGGCTGTAGAAGGCGCCGGCGTTCCACAGCCACAGATTGCACAGCAGCAACGGCAGCAACAGCACCGGGGCCAGGCGGCGGATCAGCTTGTGGCTGATCAGGGCAATGGCGTAGGCACCGTGGCGCAAGGGGTTCATCAGCTCGCGGCGCTGAGCCAGACTCTGCAGGCCGCCGACCGTGACCCGCAGGCGCCGCCGATACTGCTTGCCGGCTTCGTCCACGCCCTGATCCAGGACCTGGGCCTCCTCCACATAGACGATGCGTTTGCCCGCCACCGGGGCGCAGGTGCTGATGAAAAAGTCATCGTTGACCTCGGCAGGAATCCGCTGGAACAGCTCCCGGCGCAGGGCCAGCAGCGCGCCGTCGGCGGAGACCATGCAGCCGGTGCGGTTCTCGGCCTGGCGCAACCAGGCTTCGTAGTGCCGGTACAGGCTGTCGCCCAGGCTCAGGTTGTGCCCCGGGTTGGGGATGATCATGTGCCCGCCGCAGGCGCCGACCTGTGGATCGGCCAGGGGCGCCAGGAGCTTGCCCAGGGTGTCGCCGGACCATTGGTTGTCGGCGTCGGTGAACACCAGGATGTCGTTGCGTGCCAGTTCCACCGCGGCGTTCAGGGCTCCGGCCTTGCCCACCCGCGGCAGGTCCAGGACCAGCACCCGCGAGTCACGCACCGCCAGGGCGGTGGCCACGGTGTCGTCGCTGGAGCCGTCGCTGGCGAGGATGATCTGCAGGTCCGTGGCCGGGTAGTCCTGTTGCAGCAAGGTGCGCAGCTTGTGCTCGATGTGCGGGCCTTCGTTGTGGGCGGCGATGATCACGCTGACCGACAGCGGCTCGCCCGCTTGCAGCGGACGCGGCCGCACGAACAGGCTGAGCAGGGCCAGCAGTACGGGATAACCGATCCAGGCATAGAAGGGCAGTAACAGGCACAGCCAGAAAATTGTTTTAGCCACGGTCAGGTCTCACGACAGAACGGTTGAACAGACCCTGAACCAGGGCCACGGCGCCCAGGTGCAGGCGCACCCAGTGCAGCAGCCAGAGTTGCAGGACAAACAGCGGATCGCGCTGGCGCAAGCCCTGGCGCAAGGCCAGGACCAGAGGCGCCAGGGAACCCAGCAGCAGGCACAGCGCGGCGCCGCCCGGCTGGCCCAGCAGCAGGCCGAACAACGCCAGCAGGCTCAGCAAGGCGCAGGCCAGGCACAGCAGGGGAAAGCGCAACAGACGCAGGTTGAGGCCACCCCGCTGGAGCAACTGCAGATGGCTGCCCTGGCGCCAGCGCTCCTTGCCGGCCCATTCGCCCCAACTGCCTTCGAAGCCCCAATGCAGCACCTGGGGCTCAGACAGGCTCAACTGGCGGGCGCCGGCAGCGTGCAGACGCAGACCGAAGTCCTTGTCTTCGCCGGTGCGCAGGTGCTCGTCGAAGCCGCCGACCCGCTCGAACCAGACCCGTTTCAGGCACAGGTTGGGGGTCGGCATCCAGTGCAACAGGCGCGCCTGCCGACTGCCGGCGAGGCTGCGGCGCTGCCAGGCCCGGGCGTACCAGGGCGCGCAGTCCGGGGCGGCACAGTCCAGGGCAAAGACCTCGGCGCGGTTATCCGCCAGGGTCTGTTGCCAGAGTTGCAACCAGTTGCCGGGCACCTCGATGTCGGCGTCGAGAAACGCCAGGCAATCGCCGGTGGCCACGCCAGCGCCGCGATTGCGCAAGGCCCCGATGCCCAGGCCCGGGCACAGCAACACCCGCGCCCCCAGCTCTCGGGCCCGTTGCGGCCCCTGGTCGGTGGAACCGTTGTCCACCACGATCAATTCGTAGTCGATGGCCGCAACCCGGGCCGCGAGGATCACGCTGTCCAGGGTCCGGGTGATGTGACGCGCCTCGTTGTACATGGGCACGATCACGCTGATCCTTTGCATCTTTGCCTCCCTTGGCCAGATTTGCATTTATGGGGCGGGCGCTGGCGCGGCTTCGGCCTCGAGCCGCAGCACGCTGGACAGGGCCAGGAAGATCCACAGGTACTTGTGGTTCGGCGCGCTGAGAAACAGCAGGAACACCGCCATGGCCAACAGGCTCAGGCCCAGGTGGGTGGCGATATCCGCCTGTTCTCGAGCGCCCCGGGCGAGGAACGCCTGGCGTGCCCGCTCGAAGTTGCGCAGGCCCATGAGCATCAGCACCACGAAGCTCAGGCCGCCGGGAATGCCCAGTTCGCTGAACAGCTCCAGGTAGGTGTTGTGGGCCCGGCGGAACAGGTCGGGCTCGTTCATGTTTTCCGAGAAGCTGCTGGCGAAGCCGGTCTGCGCGTAGTGGATCGGGAAGGTGCCCAGGCCCGAGCCCAGCAGTGGGTTCTCGCGGATCATCTGGCCGCCCACCACCAGGTAGGAGGTACGTCGGCCCAGGGAGGTGTCCGCCGAATGCGCGCCGGACTTGAGCATGCTCAGGGACTGAATCCGCGCCACGTAGTCCGCCGGCAGCACGGCGATGCCCAGGGGCACGACGATCGCCACGGCGAACATGGCGAACCCCAGGTGCTTGGGCCGCAGGCCCTTGAGCCGGTCGCGGTAGTGCCAGGCGCCGATGACCAGGGTGAACAGCACCACCAACAGGCCGGAGCGCGAGTCGGTCTTGGTCATCCCGGCCATCAGGGTCAGACTGATGCCGACCCAGAACAGCCGCACTGGCCAGTAGGGCGAGCGCAGGGCGAGGAGGATCGCCGGCGGTACCGCCATGGCGATCAGCAGGGCGAAGTAGTTGGCGTCCTGCAGCAGGCCGATGGCCCGGCCACCTACCTGGTACTTGGCGGAGATCAGCGCGATCACACAGGTGATGGCCACGCTGACCGCCAACAGGCGGCAGAGCATCAGCAGGTTGGTTTCCCGGGCGATCAGCAAGGTGACGAAGAACAGCACCAGGCCCACCGCCAGTTCCCGCAGGCTGTCCAGGGACACCATCAGGTTCTCGCTGTACATCAGGCTTAGCAGCAGGCACAGCAGGAATGGTCCCAGGGCCCGCCACAGGTTGCTGCGCAGGCGGGTGTCGGGGATCTGCCGCAACAGCAGCTTGAACAGCATGATCAGGATCAGCGAGGCCCCCAGCAGCTTGGCCCCGGAGAACGCGCTGTCCTTGAACAGGCCCTCGAAAGGCACCAGGGCGCAGATGCCCAGCAGGCCCCAGCCCGGGCGGCGATAGAGCAGGGCCAGGCCCACCAGCCCGACCACCACCAGCGGCGCCAGAAACGGCCAGGGGCTGGCAAGCAGCAGCAGGCTGGCAAGACCCAGGAAGAGGCCGAGAAAAGGGGCGGCGATCATACCGGGATGCTCTCCCTGGCCAGGCGATACAGCTCATCCCAGCTTCGTGCCAGGGTGGGCAGGTGATAGTGCTTGCGCTGGGTGACGCGGGCGGCCTGGGCCAACTCCTCGGCCAGGGCCGGGTCATCCAGCAATTGGCCGATGCGCCGTTCCAGGTCGGCGCTGTCCAGGGGCTTGGCCAGCAAGCCGTTCTGCCGGTGTTGCAGGACATCGGGAATGCCTCCCACGGCAAAGGCCACCACCGGAGTGCCGGCCTGCATGGCTTCCAGCAGGATCATCGGCGTGCCTTCGGTGCGCGAACTGAGCACCAGTACATTGAGGCGCTTGAGCCAGGGCTGCATGTCTTGCTGGTAACCCGGCAACAGAATGCGCAGCGACAGCCCGGCGGCGTCGATGCGTTGGCGCAGGGCCTGGTTCTGTTCGCCGTCACCGAGCAACACCGCCTTGAGCGCAGGGCGCTGCCGGCACAGGCTGATCAGTGCGTCGAGAAACAGGTCCGGGCCCTTTTCCGCACTCAGGCGTCCGACGAAGCCCACCAGTGGCGCCATTTCGTCGCGGCGCACTTCGGCCTCCCGCAGCGGTGGCCCATCCTGATTGACCGGCAGCACCAGCCTGGGCTCCGGCAGCCCGTTGGGAATGACCCGCAGCTTGTCTTCGGCCACGCCGGCTTGCAGGTGCAACTGGGCAATGCTCTGGGCCACACAGGCCACCCGGCGCACCTGAGGGCTGCGGCACAGGCGCAGGCTGATCCAGGTGTAGAGCTTCTGTTTCAGGCTGCGCGGCGTGAAGCCGTGCTGGGTCACCACCAGGGGCAGTTGCAGACGCCGGGCACAGACCCAGGCAAACACCTGGGCCTTGAAGTTGTGGGCGTTGAGTAGGCCGGGCTGCTGCCGCAGATGGGCCAGCAGCGCCTTCAGGCAGTGGCAGTTGTGGCTCGGCACGCCGGCCTCGATGAACCGCTGCAGCAAGGCTTGCGGGGCATTGATGAACACCACCCGGTGCTGCCCCGGGGTGATCCGGCAATGATCCAGCAGCATGCGTTCGGCGCCATAGAAGCCGCCGCTGTGGATCAGGTGCACGATAGGCTGTGCAGCCAGGCTCAGGTCGTTCACTGTTTGGCCCAATACCAGGCCCAGCGCCAGGTCCAGCGTGGATAGGGGTTGACCTGCTGCTCTTCAACCGCGTTGAGCACCATCAGCACCGGCAGGCCGAGGTGATCGCTGACCTGGGCCGGGTGCTTGAAGCGGTGATCGAAGAACTCGTAGACATACCCCAGGGCAATTGCCAGCAGCAGGCCGGTGAGCAGGCCCAGGGGAATGATCAGCATCGGCTTGGGAAAGGCCGCTTCGCTGGGTTCGTAAGGCTGGCTGAGCACCCGGGCGTTGGACAGCTCGCCACTGATCAGGCGCTCGCCGCGGCTCTCTTCGTAACGCTGGGTGTAGGTGAAGAAGGCTTTGTGCAAGGCATCGATCTCGGTGTCCAGCTGGCGCAGCTTGCTCAGCACTTCCTGCAGGTCGCGAACCCGGGCCTTGTAGTCGTTGATCCGCGCGGTTTTCTGCGCGATCACCGACTGGGTGATCTGCAGGTCGCTGCTGCGCTCGCGAACACGGTTTTCCACCACCTTGAGGAACTGCGCCCGGGCCCGCACGATCTGCTCGCGCTGCTGCTGCATGGGCACGCTGTCGGAGCGATAGGTGTCGGCGGTGGTGCCGTACTGGCTGACCAGATTGGTCAGTTGCTCGCCCAGTTGCTTGATCTCGCGGTCTTCGTAAGCAACGTTGTCCACGGTGTTGGCGAAGGCGAAGGGGAAGGTGTAGTCGGTGATGCCGGCCTTGCGTGCGGCGCTCAGGTTCTTCTGCAGGTAATCCAGGCGACGCTGGTTCTCCAGGGCCTGGTCGCGGTAGCCGTTGAGGGACTGTTCCTCGGTGTTGATGGCATTGAGACGGAAGGTGATCTCTTCCTTGGGGTCGGAGGCATGAGCGGCTTCCAGCAGGGCCTGACGCTTGCCTTCCAGATCATCCAGGCGCGACTGGTACTGGGCCTTCTTCTGTTCGTAGAAGGCTTCGGGCAGTTCGTTGGATTGCAGGTCCTGGCGGCTCTTCAGGTAGTTGGCCAGCAGGCGCTCGACGAAGCGCGTGCCTTCGGCGGCATTGGGGCTGGCGTAGACGATGGAGATCACGTTGGAGCCGGGCAGGGTGCCGATCTTCAGGTCCTTGACCGCCTGGTCGGTGAAGGCATCCAGGCTGGTGTCGCGCACCGGGTCCACGGCCAGGCCGAAGAAGCCGCGCACCGGGTTGATCACATGGTTGCGCAGCGGATCGATCAGGCCGTTGCGGATCGGCTTGACGATCAGCCTGGTCAGCAGGCCTTCGCTGCCACCGAACTGGCCTTCGCGGCGCAGCTGGTCGATGGTGTCGCGGATCAGAGTCGGCGAGCGCAGGATATTGCTCTCGGTCTCCATGTCCGCCAGGGATGGCGGGATGAACTTGTCGCTGTCCGGGGTGAGCACGGTATTGGCGTCGGTCTGGGACAGTTTCTTGGACTGCACAATGACTTCGGCGGTGATCTCGAAGCTCTGCTTGAGCACCAGCGGCAGCAACAGCGCAATCAGGGCGAAACCCAGGAACACCCGCTTGATCAGGCGTCGATTGACAAAGAACACGAGCAGGAACTCGTGCAGGTAGTTTTCGATCTTGGTCATCAAGAGGGAACTCAGTTGTTGTTCGTTTCTTTGTTGTCGACGCGGTAGCCGAAGCTGAACCCGACACCCTGGAACATGATCACGTCCGCCAGCTGCTTGCTCAGGGCGCCGGCCTTGGCCAGGCGGGTCTTGGGCACGTAGAGCATGTCGTCCGGTTGCAGGTAGGCGAACTGCAGGGCCTTGCCATCCAGCGCTGCATCGGCGTCATAGACCCGGGCTTCGACCTGATTGCCCTTGCGCCGCATGATCACCACCGAGTCCAGGCGCGCGGTGGGGCCGGCGCCCTTGGCCAGGGTCAGGGCTTCGAGCACCGAGATCGGCCGGCGGATCGGGTAGGCCCCGGGCTGGCCCACTTCGCCCATGACGAACACTTCGTTGGCGGCGGTGGTCTTGAGCAGCACATCGACGCTCACCTGTCCCACTTCCTTGGCATAGCGCTGGTTGATCAGGGTCTGCAGCTCGCTCAGGCTCTTGCCCTGCAAGGACAGGCTGCCCAACAGCGGGAAGCTGGCGCGGCCATCGGAACCCACCACGATCTCCCGGCTCAGGCCGGTGGCCGGGTTGGTCAGGCTGGTGCGCAGGTTGTCCAGCTGGGCCATGGCATGGGAGATCGAGAAGGTGATCTGCGGCTTCTTCAGGACCTTGGCGTACTGGGTTTCCAGGGCCTGTCGCGCCTGTTCGGCGGACAGCCCGGCGACCTGGATGTTGCCCACGTAGGGCATGTCGATGCTGCCGTCGGGCAGGACCAGCTTGCTGCCCCCCAGTTCCGGGGCGGTGAGGAAGCTCACGTCCACCTGATCGCCGGGCTGTACGAGGTAGCGTTGCTGGCTGGTGGTGCCGATATGGAAGATCACGTCCAGCACGTCCTGCGGGCGCAGCACCTGTTCGATGGGCATGACTTCGGTGAGCTGGGCCTGATCGGCCGGGGCGCTGAGGATCTGCACCGGCATCTGCTGCGGCTCGCGGTTGACGCAGCCGCCGAGGGCGGCCAGCAACGACAGGCCCAGCAGGGAAAGTCTTGGCTTGTTCATGGTTACACGGTCCTTGTGCCGGTCAGAGACGGTCATAAACCCACTTGGGCATGTAGTACTTGCGGGCGTTGAACACGCTGCCGATCAGCTTCGCCTCGGCCTGGATCAAGCGCTGCGCCGCAGCCTGGGCCACTTCCCAGCGGGTTTCCTCGCTGCGCACCACCAGCACCACACCGTCCACCTGGGTGCTCAGGGTGAGGATGTCGCCGCTGCTGTACACCGGGTCGCCGTCGATGATCACGAAGCGATAGTCCGAGGCCAGCTCCTGCAACAGTTCCTGCAGCAGTTCCGGGGTCAGGCGCTCGGCGTATTGCTGGCGACGGCCCAGGGGCAGCAAATCGAAGCCCAGTTCATCGCTACTTTCGATGCACGCCGCCAGGAGCGGCGGGGTTTCGGCCAGGGCCAGATCGAGAAAGCCCGGACGCTCGCCAAGGTTCAGGCGCCGGGTCAGGCTGTTGTCCGAAAGGCTGGTGTCCACCAGCAGTACCCGGCCGCGGCTGGTGCGGGCCAGTTCACTGGCCATGCTCAAGCTGCTGCTGGTGATGCCGCTGTTGCGGTTGGCCGCCGTCAGCAGGATCACCCGCAGTTCTTTGTCGAGCACGGTCACCGCCAGGTTGCTTTCGCTGGGACGCTGGATCTTCAGACTGGCAAAGGTTGCTGCCGCCATTTCAACTTGCTCCATGGCCATTGAGGACCTTGAAAGGGGTTTTGATCAGGATCTTCAGGTCGAGCCAGGGGCTCTGCTGGAAGATGTAGGTCATGTCGAGGGTGACCCGACCGTCGAAGTCCACGTCGCTGCGTCCGGACACTTGCCACAGGCCGGTGATCCCGGGGTAGATGCTCAGGCGGCCGAGGTGGTGTTCCTTGTAGGTCTGGGCGTGGAACGAGGTGGGGCGCGGGCCGACGATGCGCATCTGGCCGAGCACCACGTTGATCAGGTTCGGCAACTCGTCGAGGCTGGTGCGCCGCAGGAAGCCACCAATGCCGGTGATCCGCGGGTCGCGATCGATCTTGAAATCCACCGAATCCGGGCCGTGCTTGTTCAGGTGGCGCACCGAGTCCTTCAAGGCTTCGGCGTTGACCACCATGGTGCGGAACTTGTATATGCCGAAGCGCCGACCACGAAAACCGGTGCGCAGCTGCACGAAGAACACCGGCCCGGGGCTGGTGAGCTTGATCAACAATGCGATCGTCAACAGCACCGGCGACAGCAGCACCAGCAGCGTGGCCGCCAGCAGCGCCGAGGTCAGGCGCTTGCTGCGCGACAGGGTCCAGGGCCGCCCGCCGTCGCGGCCACTGATCCAGCCGTGCTGTTGCAGCTCGATGGCGGCCTGGACCTTGCGCCGGAACGGATCGTTGCGCCGGTCGATGCGAGCAGGCGCCGGCACCTCGATTGCAGGCGATGAGAAGGGTCTTTCCATATCCACCGGGAATACTTCCATTGCAAATGGTTGGGTAAAAACGCCCAGGGGCGTGGGCTCAGGACGCGCCGCCCGGGTAGTAGCTCAGGTACCACTGGACGAAATGCTTCAGGCCTTCCTCCAGGGTCACCTGGGGGCCGAAACCGGTGAGGTTTTCCAGGGCGCTGACGTCGGCGCAGGTGTTGAGCACGTCACCGGGCTGCAGAGGCAGGTACTCCACCTGGGCCTGGCGCCCGAGGAGTTTTTCCAGGGTCGCCACGTACTCCTTGAGTTCCACCGGGCGCTGGCCGCCGATATTGAACAGGCGCCAGGGCGCCATGCTGGTGGACGGGTCCGGTTGCTCGCGGTCCCACAGCGGGTCGCGTACCGGCGGCTTGCCCAGCAGGCGCACCAGTGACTCGACGATGTCGTCGACATAGGTGAAGTCGCGCTGGTGCAGGCCGTAGTTGAACAGCTTCAACGGCCGGCCCTGGCTGATGGCATCGGCGAACAGGATCGGCGACATGTCCGGCCGGCCCCAGGGACCGTAGACGGTGAAGAAGCGCAGGCCGGTGGCCGGCACCCCGAACAGGTGGCTGTAACTGTGGGCCATCAGTTCGTTGGCTTTCTTGCTCGCCGCATACAGCGACAGCGGGTGGTCGACGTTGTCGCTGACCTTGTACGGCGTTTGCTGGTTGGCCCCGTACACCGAGCTGGAAGAGGCGTAGATCAGGTGCTCCACCGGGTAGCGTCGGCACATTTCCAGCAGGTTGAGGAAGCCTGAGAGGTTGCTGTCCAGGTAGGCCTTGGGATTTTCCAGGGAGTAGCGCACCCCGGCCTGGGCGGCGAGGTTGATCACCACCTGGGGCCGGATCTCGGCGAACAGCCGCTCCAGGCCCTCGCTGTCCGCCAGGTCCAGGCGTTGCAGGGGGAAGTGCCCCGCTTGCTGTTCGACCCAGCGCACCCGGTCGCGTTTGAGCTGGGGGTCGTAGTAGTCGTTGAAATTATCCAGTCCGGTGACCTGATGCCCATCCTTGAGCAAACGCAGTGCGGTATGGGCGCCGATGAAGCCGGCGGCCCCGGTGATCAGGATATTCATGCGCGCAACGCCTCCGGGACGCGGTAGGGCAGGCCGATGCTCAGGTAATGCAGGCCGGCGTCCGCTGCCTGTTGCGGGTTGTACAGGTTGCGGCCGTCGACGATCAGGCGATCGCTGAGGGTGTCGTGCAGCAGCTTGAAGTCCACCACGCGAAAGGCTTTCCACTCGGTGCAGATCACCAGGGCGTCAGCGCCTTGCAGGGTGTCGTCGCGGGTCGCGCACAGCTGCAGGTCGTCGCGGTAGCCGTACAGCCGTCGGCATTCGGTCATGGCTTCCGGGTCGTAGGCATGGACCTTGGCTCCGGCCTGCCACAGCGCTTCCATCAGGTAGCGGCTGGTGGCTTCGCGCATGTCATCGGTGTTGGGTTTGAAGGCCAGCCCCCACAACGCAATGACCTTGCCCTTGAGGTTGTCCCCCAAGTGCGCCTTGAGCTTGCGAAACAGCACATGGCGCTGCTGTTCGTTGACGTCGCGCACGGTCTTGAGCATATGCGGCTCCAGCCCGTGGCTTTCTGCGGTGTGGATCAGCGCCCGCAGGTCCTTGGGGAAGCACGAGCCGCCGAAACCGGCCCCGGGGTAGATGAAGTGGTAGCCGATGCGCGGATCGGCGCCGATGCCCTTGCGCACCGCGTTGATGTCCACCCCCAGGCGTTCCGCCAGGTTGGCCATCTCGTTCATGAAGCTGATACGGGTGGCGAGCATCGCGTTGGCGGCGTACTTGACCAGCTCGGCGCTGCGGTTATCCATGAACATCAGGCGGTCATGGTTGTGGTTGAACGGTGCATACAGCTCGCTCAACTGCTGGCGCGGCCGCTCGTGGGAACAGCCGACGACGATCCGGTCCGGACGCATGCAGTCGGCCACCGCCGAGCCCTCCTTGAGGAACTCCGGGTTGGAGGCCACGTGCACTCGCAGCTGGGATTTGCCCAGGTCCGCCAGTTGTTCGGCGACAGTCTCGATCACCAGGTCGGCCGTACCCACCGGCACGGTGGACTTGATCACCAGGGTCTTGTCGCTGTGCATCAGACAGGCAATGTTGCGGGCCACCGCCAGGACATGGTCCAGGTCCGCCGAGCCGTCTTCGTTGGAGGGAGTGCCGACCGCGATGAAAATCACCTGGCCGTGGCCCACTGCATCGCTGGCCTGGGTGGTGAAATGCAGTCGGCCGGCCTTTTGATTCTCTTCGATCAGGGTCGCCAGACCCGGCTCGTGAATCGGAGGAATGGAACGTTGCAGCTGGGCAATCTTATGGCTGTCGATATCGACACAGACCACGTTGTGCCCGACATCGGCGAGGGCAACTGCTTGCACCAGACCGACATAGCCAGTACCAAAAACGCTGACTTCCAAGGGAACGACCTCGTCCATGATGAGTGTTGGGTGAGAGAGTTACTCACCTTCTTTAAAAGGCGTATGGCACATGGCCGCTATCGCGCTCTTTTTTTGACACTACCATAGGTGCGAGACGTTTAATTGACGTTTTGCGGTGTTACATAAATGACACAGGTGCTTTCATTGATTTTTATATTGGTAAAAACATCAATAAAAACAATATCTTAGGATTGCTCATGATGGTCATCATGGAAAGCGTCAAATACTTGATCAGGTGTTCAGAAAAAATAATAAAACCGACGAACGGTAGATAAAAATCACAAAAAGATGATGCTTTTTCGCCACTATCGACTACGGCACTGTCCTCGTCAGGTGGCTTTCTGATCATGGCGTCAGGTTTTTTGACAGGTTTTTTCGTGGCAAAAATTAGCGAAATTGATAGGTTTTTTCCTGATTATGCCTGCTTTGTGGCGTAGAGGAATGGCTGCCGGCGCTGCGACCGAGGAGTCAGACTAAAGTCGAGTTGGGGTGGGTGGGGCCATCTGCCATCATTGGCGGTCTTCATTGATTCAATCAATTCAACTTGTGATCGCTGATTCGCAGGATGGATTTCACCTGGGTCTTTCTTTACCTCGCGTCACTGATTTTCTGCTGGAGCCCGTTCATGCGTCCCCCTTTTCCTTTACTCAATCCGTGCCCACTCCTGGGCCTCGGAGCGGTCGTCCTGTGCGCAGGATTTGCCCCGCTGGCCCAGGCCGACGGCTTTTTCGAGGACAGCAGCGCCAAGCTGGAGTCACGTACGGTCTACTTCAATCGGGATTTTCGCGACGGTCACACCAGCACTGACCAGGGCGCTTCCAAGCGCGAAGAGTCGGCCCAGGGTTTCATCCTCAACCTGCAATCGGGGTACACCGAAGGCACCGTGGGTTTTGGCCTGGATGCCTTGGGCATGCTGGGCATCAAGCTGGATTCCAGCCCGGACCGCAGCAACAGTGGTCTCTTGCCTTCCAGCGGACATGACCCACGGGGTTCTGCGGATCAGTACGCCAAGTTGGGCTTGACCGCCAAGGTGCGGATGTCCCAGACCGTGTTCAAATACGGGGCGCAACTGCCGGACCTGCCGTTGCTCAAGTACAACGACGGGCGCCTGCTGCCGACGATGTTCAACGGTGCCGTGCTCACCTCCAAGGAGGTCAAGGGCCTGACCCTGACGGCCGCGCGCCTGAACCAGTACACCGCCCGGGATTCCACCGATGCCCAGGACATTCGCGTGCATTGCAAGAACAAGCGCTATGCCTGCAACACCACGGCGGACCACTTCGACACCTATGGCGTGGACTACAAGTTCAATGAGCGCCTGACCGGCCAGTACCACTACGCCGAACTGGAAGACATCTACCGCCAGCATTTTGTCGGCCTGTTGGCCAACCAGCCGCTGGGCCCCGGCGTATTGAAGGGCGACCTGCGCCTGCTCAAGAGTGCCGACAGTGGCGCCGAGCGCGCCGGCAGCATCGACAACCGTGCCTTGAGCACCCTGCTTGGCTACAGCCTGGGCGGCCATGTGTTCAGTGCCGGCTGGCAGCGTATGTATGGCGACAACTCGATGCCTTACCTCGATGGCAGCAACCCGTACCTGGTGAACTACGTCCAGGTCAACGACTTCGCCGCGATCCAGGAACGTTCCTGGCAACTGCGCTACGACTACGACTTCAAGGCGCTCGGCCTCAATGGCTTGAGCTTCCTGACCCGTTACGTCAGCGGTGACCACATCAAGGTGCCGGGCAGCCTGCGTGAAGGTCGTGAGTGGGAGCGCGACAGCGAGCTCAAGTACGTGGTGCAGAGCGGCACCTTCAAGGACGTGAGCCTGCGCCTGCGCAACGCCACTTACCGCAGCAACTACCAGAAGATTGCCCGTGACATGGACGAGACCCGCCTGATCGTCAGCTACAACTTCTCGCTGCTCTGACCAAGGCCCAGGAAAAGCACCACGGTGGCACTGAGTGTTGCAGGCGCTGGCTTGCCAGCGAAGGCGGCGCCTAGAGTTGATGACGGTAGGGCAGGTCGGGACCGGTCTTGCTGCAGGTGAGGGCCGCGGCGCGCACGGCAAAGCGCAATTGGGCGTCGATCTGTTCGCGGCTCAGCCGTTCCAGGCCTTGCGGTGAATCCAGCCCGTGCTCGGTGAGCCAGGCGATCAACGCCGCCTGGAAGGTGTCACCGGCGCCCACGGTGTCAGCCACTTGCACCTGGGGCGAGGCCACCGACCAGCTGCCATGCCGTGCACTGAATACTGTGGCGCCCTGGCTGCCACGGGTCAGGAACACCAACTGCGCATGCTCTTGCAGCCAGCCCTGGATCAGTTCCTCGGGCGCCTGCCCGGGATACAACTGGGCCAGGTCTTCGTCGCTGACCTTGATCAGGTCGGCATGCTGCACCAGTTCACCGATACGTTGACGCCACAGCTGGATATCCGGCTGCGGGTTGAGGCGCACATTGGGATCGAGACTGATCAGGCGCCGCCCCCGCTCGCGGCGCACCAGGGTCAGCAGGGTGTCGGCAATCGGTTGCACCACCAGGGAAAACGAGCCGATATGCAAGCCGCGCACGCTCGGGTCCAGCTCCGGCAAGTGCTCCTGCAGAAGCTGGCGATCGGCACAGCCTTCGCCACGGAAGCTGTAGTGGGGCGAGCCGTCGGCGCCGACCGCCACCATGGCCAGGGTGGTGGGGGCGTCGAACTCGTGCAGGTATCGGGTGTTCACCCCTTCGTCCTGCAGCACCCGTCGCAGGCGCTGGCCCAGGTAATCCCGGGACAGCCCGGCCAGCAGCGCCACGTCAATACCCAGGCGGCGCAGGCCCAGCGCTACGTTGAAGGGTGAGCCCCCGGCAATGGCCTGGAACTGCACTTTATTGGCTTGGGTACTTGCGTCATCGACGCTGAAAAAATCGAACAGTGCTTCGCCACACACCAGATACATAGTCATTCGCTCTTCAAAGGGTTGCCAGATGCTGTTGATAGCGTTCATACGCGGTCTCGTAGGCCTTCACCTGTTCGGCCCGGGGCCAGGTCTGGCTGTCGAGGTCGAGGCTCACGCAGCGTTCACAGAGTTGCGCCAGGCTAAAGGCCGGGTCCGTTTGCCGTCCATGGCACCAGGCGGCCTGGATCGCCGCACCCAGGGCGGCGGCTTCGGCTTCGCGGGTGCAGATCACCGGGGTGTGCATGATATCGGCGACCATCTGCCGCCACAGCGGACTTTTTGAGCCGCCGCCGATCAGGCGGATGCTCTGGCTTTGCAAACCATTGGCCCGCAGCAGGTCGAGGCCGTAGCGCAGGCCGAAGGTGGTGCCCTCCAGCACCGCGCGGCACAGGTTGGCCTGGGTCAGGTTGTCCAGGGTCATGCCCTGCAGGCTGCCACGGGCGTGGGGCAGGGCGGGGACCCGCTCGCCATTGAAGAACGGCAGCAGGCACAAGCCCTCGGCGCCGATCGGCGCCTGGCCCGCCAAGCGGTTGAAGCTGTCCAGGTCCAGGTCCAGCAGTTGCCGCACCAGGGTGGTGGCGTTGGTCAGGTTCATGGTGCAGACCAGCGGCAGCCAGCCACCGCTGGAAGAGCAGAAGGACGCCACCGACCCATGGCTGACCAGCGGCTGCTCGGCATAGGCATACAGGGTGCCGGAAGAACCCAGGCTCATGGTGATGATGCCGGGCTCGATAGTGCCGGTGCCGATGGCCCCGAGCATGTTGTCGCCACCGCCGCTGGCCACCAGGGCCTGGGGGTTGATGCCCAGGAGCCCGGCTATCTGCGGCAGTATCCGACCCACCGGCTGCTGGGCCTGGATCAGTTCCGGCAAGGCACGTTCCAGGCGTCCGTCGGAGTCGATATGGGCCAGCAGGGCCCGGTCCCAGTCACGGCTGCGGACATTGAAGTAACCGGTGCCGGAGGCGTCGCCGTATTCGCTGCAGCAGCGCCCGGTCAGCCAGAAGTTGAGGTAATCGTGGGGCAGCAGGATATGGGCGATGCGCTGGAACACGGCGGGGTGCTGCTCCCGGGTCCACAACAGCTTCGACAGGGTGTAACCCGGCGCCAGGGCGATACCCAGGCGCTCCAGGGAGCCTTGCTCGCCCCCCAGGTGATCCAGCAGGCGCTGGTTCTCGTCCACGGTTTCGGTGTCGCACCAGAGCTTTGCCGGGCGCAGCACCTGGCCCTGATCATCCAGCAGCACCAGGCCGTGCTGCTGGCCGGAGACCGCGAGGCCAAGAATGTCCCGGCCATCGACTCCGGCCGCTTGCAACGCCTGGTGGGTGGCACTGATGCAGGCTTGCAGCCATTGTCCGGTGTCCTGCTCGCGACGGCCGTTGGCGCCGCTGATCAGGCTGTGGGGCGCGGCGCCCAGGCCCAGGACGGCGCCGCTCTGGCTGTCGAGGATCAGGGCCTTGGTGCCTTGGGTGCCACAATCGATACCCAGGTACAGCGCGGCGGTGCTCATCATGCGCTCCGTGATGGACGCGCCGGCTTCGCCAGCAGGCGTTCCAGGGTCTGGCTGACGCCGTACTCGCGCAGACTGTTGAAGCAGCGCTCAAAGGCTTCGACGAACTCGGCGGACCTGGGAATTGCTGGGCCGAAGATTTCCTCCACCCCCAGCAGGCGCTGGGTCAGCAGGGTATCGTCCGCCACCAGGGCCTGGCAGAACTCGGCCCGTGGATCGGGAATCCTGTAGCTCACGCCGTTTTCGTCCACGCCCCGCAGGTACAGGGCCCAGGCGGCGACCACCAGGGCCGCGCGTTCGGTATCGCGGCCATCGGCGATCAGGCGGTTGAGGGTCGGCACGGTGAACTTTGGAAACTTCGACGACCCGTCGCTGCACACCCGTTCCAACTGGTCGGCGATGGCCTGATTGGAAAAGCGCTGGACCAGCGTGTCCTTGTAGGCCGCCAGGTCAATGCCCGGCACCGGCGCCAGTTGCGGGGTCACGTCCAGGTCCATGTAGGCGCGCATGTAGGCGACGAACAGCGGATCGTTCATGGTTTCGTGGACGAAGCGGTAACCCTTGAGAAAGCCCAGGTAGGTCAGGGCCAGGTGGCTGCCGTTGAGCAGCTTGATCTTCATCTCTTCGTAGGGCGTGACGTCGTCGGTGAACTGCACGCCCACCTGTTCCCAAGCCGGGCGGCCGTTGACGAACTTGTCTTCCAGGACCCACTGCACAAAGGGCTCGCACACCACCGGCCAGGCGTCGTCGATGCCGTGCTGGTCGTGCAGTTGCAGACGGTGGGCGGTGCTGGTCATGGGGGTGATGCGGTCGACCATGGCATTGGGAAAGCTCACCTGGGTGGCGATCCAGTCGTGCAGGTCGGCGTCGCGCCGGGCGGCAAAGGCCAGCAGCGCCTTGCGGGTCACGGCGCCGTTGTGGGGCAGGTTATCGCAGGACATCAGGGTGAAGGCCGCAATGCCCGCGGCGCGACGCTTGGCCAGGGCAGCACAGAGGAAGCCGAACACGGTGCGTGGCTGTTGGGGATAGGCCAGGTCGTGCTGGATCTGCGGCAGGTGGATCATGAACTCGCCGCTGCTGTCATCGATGCAGTAACCACCCTCGGTGATGGTCAGGGAGACGATGCGGATCTGTGGGCTGGCCAGCTTGTCGATCAGCGCTTGGGGGCCGTCTTCGGCCAGCAGCATCTGGCTGATGGAACCGATCACCCGCACTTCATGGTCGTCACCGTCCCCCAGTTCGAACAGGGTGTAGAGGCAGTCCTGGCCCGCCAGATCGTCCCGGGCGCGGCGGTCTTCGGGGCGCAGGCCGACCCCGCAGATGCTCCAGTCCAGGCCCCAGCCCTGGTTCATCAGGGCGTCGGTGTAGTAGGCCTGGTGCGCCCGGTGAAAACCGCCGACGCCGATGTGCACGATGCCCTGGCGGGTGTCGGCGGCACTGTAGGCAGGCACCTGCACCTGGGGCGGGAGCTGGTTGAGGTTGAAGCGATTGAGTTTCATGCATGGGCTCTCGGTAATCAGGCGGCGGCGCGCAGGGAACGGGGAACAGCGACGCCTTGGGCATCGAACAGGTGGCAGTGCTCCGGGTCCAGGCGCAGGTGCAACTGCTCGCCGTAGCGGCTGGCCAGATCGCCGCGGATGCGCAGGGTCAGTGCCTCGCCGGAGGCGCTGAGCACATGGCAGAAGGTGTCGCTACCCAGGCGCTCGGCAACATCGGCGGTGACGTGCAGGCTGCCGGGGCCGGGCTCGCCCAGTTCCAGGTGTTCGGGACGGATGCCCAGGGTCACCGGGCTGCCGACCTGGAGTTGCGGATGGCTTTGGCTCAGGCGCAGGCGTGCCCCGGCCTGCAGTTGCACCTCGCAACCCTGACCGTCCACCTGGCTGACGCTGCCCTTGAGAAAGCCCATCTTCGGCGTGCCGAGAAAGCCTGCGACAAACAGGTTGGCGGGGTGGTGATAGAGCTCCAGGGGCGAACCCACCTGTTCCACCCGACCGCCGTTGAGCACCACCACCTTGTCCGCCAGGGTCATGGCTTCGACCTGATCGTGGGTCACGTAGATCATGGTGGCCTGCAGCTCCTTGTGCAGGCGTGCCAGCTCCAGGCGCATCTGCACCCGCAGTGCGGCGTCGAGATTGGACAGGGGTTCGTCGAACAGGAAAATCTTCGGGTTGCGCACAATGGCCCGGCCGATGGCCACGCGCTGGCGCTGGCCGCCGGAGAGTTGCTTGGGCTTGCGTTCGAGCATCGGACCCAGTTCGAGAATGCGCGCCGCTTCATCGACCTTCTTCTGCACCTGGGCCTTGTCGACCCCGGCCAGGTCCAGGGCGAAGGACATGTTCTTGCGCACGCTCATGTGCGGGTACAGGGCGTAGGTCTGGAACACCATGGCCAGGTCGCGCTTGGCCGGGCTGACTTCGGTGATGTCGCGCCCGTCCAGTTCGATGCTGCCGCCGCTGACTTCCTCCAGGCCGGCAATCAGCCGCAACAGGGTGGACTTGCCGCAGCCCGAGGGGCCGACGAACACCACGAATTCCTTGTCGTTCACCTCAAGGTCGATGCCCTTGATGATGGAAAAGCCTTCAAAGCCTTTTTGCAGATTGTTGATTTTCAGATGGGCCATGACGGGCCTCCACTTTGAATGGGTTATTTCACTGCGCCGAAGGACAGGCCGCGCACCAGTTGCTTCTGGCTGATCCAGCCGAAGATCAGGATCGGCGCGCAGGCCAGGGTCGAAACCGCCGAGAGCTTGGCCCAGAACAGCCCTTCGGGACTGGAGTAGGACGCGATCAGCGCGGTCAGCGGGGCGGCATTGGAGGAGGTCAGGTTGAGCGACCAGAAGGCTTCGTTCCAGCACAGGATCAGTGACAGCAGCGCGGTGGAGGCCAGGCCGCCCTTGGCAATGGGCATAAGCACCCGCAGCATCTCCTGGGCCAGGGTGGCGCCGTCCAGGCGAGCGGCTTCGAGGATGTCCCGGGGGATGTCCTTGAAGTAGGTGTAAACCATCCACACCACGATCGGCAGGTTGATCAGGGTGTAGATCAGGATCAGCGCGATGCGGGTATCCAGCAGGCCGAAACTCTTGGCCAGGAGGTAGATGGGCATGAGCACCCCCACCGGTGGCAGCATCTTGGTGGAGAGCATCCACAGCAGGGTGCGCTTGGTGTTGCGGGTCTCGTAGAAGGCCATGGAGTAGGCCGCCGGCACCGCGATCAGCAGGCACAGAGCCGTGGCGCTGAAGGAGATCACCACCGAATTCCAGGCGAAGGACAGGTAATTGCTGCGTTCGTTGATGTGCAGGTAGTTCTCAAGCGTTGGCGTGAAGATGAACTGCGGCGGTGTGGCGAAGGCATCGATCTCGCTCTTGAAGCTGGTCAGCACCATCCAGAAGATCGGGAAGAAGATCAGGATCGCGATGGCCCAGGCCAGGGTGCCCAGTAGCAGGCTTTGCAGGCGTCGGGATTGTTGCAGGGTCATGGCGGGCACCTCAGCTCTGGTCAGTCAGGTTCTTGCCGATCATCCGTACCAGGATGATCGCGGCGATATTGGCGATGACCACGGCGATCAGGCCGCCGGCGGAAGCCATGCCTACGTCGAACTGCACCAGCGCCTGGTTGTAGATCAGGTACGCCAGGTTGGTCGAGGCGTAGCCCGGGCCGCCGTTGGTGGTGGTGAAGATTTCGGCGAAGACCGAGAGCAGGAAGATGGTTTCGATCATCACCACTACGGCGATGGGGCGCGCCAGGTGCGGCAGGGTCAGGTGCCAGAAGATTGCGATGGGGCCGGCACCGTCCAGGCGCGCGGCCTCTTTCTGTTCCTGGTCCAGAGACTGCATGGCGGTCATCAGAATCAGGATGGCGAACGGCAGCCACTGCCAGGAAACGATGATGATGATCGACAGCAGCGGGTAGTGGGCCAGCCAGTCCACCGGCTGGGCGCCGAACAGTTTCCACAGCGCTGCCAGAATCCCCGAGACCGGGTGCAAGATCAGGTTCTTCCAGATCAGTGCGCCCACCGTGGGCATGATGAAGAACGGCGAGATCAGCAGTACCCGGACAATGCCCCGGCCGAGGAACTCGCTGGCCTCCAGCAGGGCGCTGATCAGCACCCCGAGTACCACGCTGATCAGCAGCACGCTGCCCACCAGCAACAGGGTGTTGGTGGCTCCGGGCACAAAGCCCGAATCGCTGAGGAAGTAGCTGAAGTTCTCCAGGCCCACGAACTGGTTTTCGCCGGGGTACAGCAGGTTGTAGCGGATCAGCGAAAAGTACAGGGTCATGCCCAGGGGCACGACCATCCACAGCAGCAACAGCGCCACCGAGGGGCTGACCAGGAACCAGCCGGGGTTGGCCAGGCGACGCTTGCGGGGGGCCGCCTGCGCTTGCAGATGGAGCTTGGCAGTCGAGGTATTCATGGTGATCACAACCCGTTGGGTACAAGAGTGCGCGACAGCGCGCTGGCATTGTCGGCGGACGGTAGGAGCTGGCTTAAGGGCCACGCAAGGTTCACAGGCCCCTTCGCCGGCAAGCCGGCTCCTACAGGAAGCGCCGGGTTATTTGGGGTAGCCGGCGCGCTTCACTTCCCGCTCGGTGGTCTGCTGCGCCGCTGCCAGGGCCTGGTCCACCGTGGTCTGGCCGATCAGCGCCGCGGAAAACAGCTTGCCGACCTGGGTGCCAATGGCCTGGAACTCGGGAATGGTCACCAACTGGATGCCGATGTAGGGCACCGGCTTGAGGGTCGGCTTGCTCGGGTCCACCGCCTTCAGCGATTCCAGGGTGATTCGGGCGAACGGCGCGGCGCTCATGTAGGCCTGGCTGTAGGTGGAGGCGCGGGTGCCCGGTGGCACGTTGGCGATGCCGTCCTTCTCGGCCACCAGGGCTGCGTATTCCTTGGAGGTGGCCCAGGTGGTGAAGGTCTTCGCGGCGTCCTTGGCCTTGGAACTGGCGGGGATCGCCAGGGACCAGGAATACAGCCAGGCGCTGCCCTTGTCGGTGACCTGATGCGGCGCGTAGGTGAAGCCCACGTGCTCGGCGACCTTGCTCTGGCTCTTGTCGGTGACAAAGGAGCCGGCCACGCTGGCGTCGACCCAGATCGCGCACTTGCCGCTATTGAACAGCGCCAGGTTTTCATTGAAACCGTTGCTCGAGGCCCCGGGCGGGCCGGACTTCTTCATGTTGTCGACATAGAAGCTCAGGGCGTTCTTCCATTCAGGCCCGGCGAACTCGGGCTGCCATTGTTCATCGAACCAGCGTGCGCCGTAGCTGTTGGCCAGGGTGGTGATCAGGGCCATGTTCTCGCCCCAGCCGGCCTTGCCCCGCAGGCACAGGCCGTACTGTTCCTGTTCGGGCTTGTTGAGCTTGGCGGCGAATTCGCCGATCTGCTCCCAGGTCGGCCGCTCCGGCATGCTCAGGCCGGCCTCCTTGAACAGGTCGGTACGGTAGTAGGTCATGGAACTTTCGGCATAGAACGGCAGGGCGTAGAGGGTGCCCTTGACCGACAGCCCTTCACGGACCGAAGGGAAGACATCGTCCAGGTCATAGGCCGCGGGCAGGTCCTGCATCGGTTGCAGCCAGCCCTTGGCGCCCCAGAGCGCGGCTTCGTACATGCCGATGGTGAGTACGTCGAACTGACCGCCCTGGGTGGCGATGTCGGTGGTCAGGCGCTGGCGCAGGACGTTTTCTTCCAGCACCACCCAGTTCAGCTTGATCTCCGGGTGCCGGCTCTCGAAGGTTTTCGACAGCCGTTGCATGCGGATCATGTCACTGTTGTTGACGGTGGCGATGGTCAGGGTCTGGGCGCCGAAGGTGATGCTGCTGAGGGTCATGCAGGTGCTGAGGAGCAGGGCTTGGGTGCAAGTTTTCATCGGTCACTCCACTTCTGCGCCAGTGCTGGCGACAGAAGGACGGTTATTGTTGTTATGTCTTCCGCCAGAGAGGAAGAATGTGGGCTGATTACAGCCCTCAAACGCGGCGCTGACAAATCGTCCATGACACTTGAATTGATACTATTTTGCACTGACGTGAGGCGGCGCTCAGGCATCGGATGCTGGTTTGCGGGGCCTGTCTCGGGTTGAACCCGCTATGGAGTCCGTGAATCCGTATCGGTTTCAAGCTGATCCGGAAGGCGACACTTAGCCCAAAGCCCACTGGCTTTTTCCCGATCACTGCCTAAGATGGCCGTCCTAACCCCAGATCCAGGAAAGCCTTGGTCCCGATGTCCGAAAAAGACACCATCTCCATGCAATTGGTGCGTGAGGCGCTGCTGCAAAGCTGCGCTCCAGGCGCGGCCACCGATGAAGTGCTGCTCAAGGTCGGCATCGACCCGGCGGGCTTGCAGCAGGGCAGGGCACGGGTCCCGGCCAGTGCCTATGCGCGGCTCTGGCGCCTGCTGGCCCGGCGTCTGGACGATGAGTTCTTCGGTATGGACCCGCGCAAGCTGAAATCCGGCAGCCTGGCCTTCCTCTGTCGCTCGGCCATGGCCCAGCCGACCCTGGCCACGGGGCTGGACTCGGTGCTGGGCTTTCTGTCGCTGATGTTCGAGCGCCTGCCGGCGCAACTGGTGCACCAGCAGAGCCTGGCGGAAATCGTCCTGCTGGAGGATGAACACGAGCCGCAGCGGGCCTTTACCTACTTCACTTACTGGATGATCGTCCACGGTGTGGCCTGTTGGCTGGCGGGCCGGCGGATTCCGATCCTGGCCATCGAACTGCGTTGCCCCCAGCCGGATTTCTGCGACGACTACCGGGTGATGTTCTCCGACAACCTGCGCTTTGACCGGCCGCGCACGCGGATGATCATCGCCGCCGACTGCCTGGACCTGCCCATCAAGCGCAGCGAGGCGGAGCTCAAGCGCTTTCTGGCCCATGCCCCGGCCAATATCCTGGTGAAATACCGCGATCCCGAAAGCCTGGCCAGCCGCATCAAGCAGCAACTGCGGCAACTGCCGGGGGAACAGTGGCCGGAAAGTGAAAGCCTGGCCCAGAGTCTGTGCATGTCCGCCTCGACCCTGCGCCGGCGCCTGGCGGAAGAGGGCCAGAGCTACCAGGCCCTCAAGGACAGCGTGCGCAAGGAACTGGCGATTGTCTGGCTGGCGGAGCCGCAACTGAGTTTCGCCGAAATAGCCGGGCGCCTGGGGTTTGCCGATACCAGCTCGTTCTACAAGGCGTTTCGCAAATGGTCCGGTTCCAACCCCGGACACTACCGTAGCCTGATCCTCAACGACCCGGACCTCTCGTAGGAACCGGCTTGCCGACAAAGGGGCCGCGCGCCCTGCGCCGCCCCGGCCGACGCCTTCGCTGGCAAGCCAGCTCCTACAGCAGTCAGATACACCGTGCAGCTCCCCGTAGGAACCGGCTTGCCGGCGAAAGGGCCCTTGAGCCCTGCGCCGCCCCGGCCGACGCCTTCGCTGGCAAGCCAGCTCCTACAGCAGTCAGATACACCGTGCAGTTCCCTGTAGGAGCCGGCTTGCCGGCGAAGAGGCCCGCAAGCCTCGCACCACCCCGCGCTGCCCCGGCAATCTCGCCGGGGCAGCGCGGGCGCTTGGCCAAACCGGTCACGCAACTTGATAGCTTTGACCATTGTTCCGCGAGGGCTCTGGCGCCAGTATTTCCCTGATTTTCATGAGGTTCCCATCCTAATAAGAACAGTGAGGGATTCTGGCAATGCGCAACTACCTGTCCGCTATCAAAGAGTTCAACTATCAGCACACCGTCGAGGCCGCCCTGGCGGGCTCGCTGTCGGCACTCAATGCCTGTGTCGAATGTTGTGACCGGCATGCATTGCCCGGTCGTATTGCGCTGTTCTGGGAAGGCCGGGACGGCAGCAGCGCTACCTACACCTTCACTGAACTGCAGGACCAGGCCGCACGCCTGGCCAACTTCCTCTTGGCCCAGGGGGTCGGCAAGGGCGACAAGGTCGCCGGACTGTTGCCGC
Source organism: Pseudomonas sp. E1BtOHC1 (assembly GCF_058744285.1). NCBI lineage: Bacteria > Pseudomonadati > Pseudomonadota > Gammaproteobacteria > Pseudomonadales > Pseudomonadaceae > Pseudomonas > Pseudomonas sp. E1BtOHC1. Next base: position 4,356,150 of record NZ_CP196023.1, on the reverse strand, counting down.
GCAATGTCGAACTCTTGATCACGGTGCTTGCCACCTGGCGTATCGGCGCGGTGTACCAGCCGCTGTTCACCGCCTTTGGCCCCAAGGCCATCGAGCATCGCTTGAACAGTTCGGGGGCCAAGGTGGTGGTCACTGACGGGGTCAACCGAGCCAAGCTCTTGGAAGTCGCCGATTGCCCCACCGTCGTCACCGTGGGAGGCGCCAAGGGCCAGGGCATCGTGCGCGGCGACTTCAGTTTCTGGGCCGAGCTGGAGCAATACCCGGCCCAGTGCGAGCCGCTGCTGCTGAGCGGCGAAGACCCGTTCCTGCTGATGTTCACCTCAGGCACCACCGGCCCGTCGAAAGCCCTGGAAGTGCCGCTCAAGGCCATCGTCGCGTTCCAGAACTACACCCGCGACGCGGTGGACCTGCGACCTGAGGATGCGTTCTGGAACGTCGCCGACCCGGGCTGGGCCTACGGCATCTATTTTGGCGTCACCGGGCCCCTGGGCCTGGGCCATCCGATCACCTTCTATGACGGCCCCTTCACCCTGGAAAGTACCTGCCGGGTGATCAACAAGTACGGCATCACCAACCTCACTGGTTCACCTACGGCCTATCGCCTGTTGATTGCCGGTGGCGACCGGTTCGCCGCTTCGATCAAGGGGCGTCTGCGCATCGTCAGCAGCGCCGGCGAGCCGCTCAACCCGGAAGTGATTCGCTGGTTCGCCGAGCAACTGGACGTGGTGATCCATGACCACTACGGCCAGACCGAGCTGGGCATGGTGCTGTGCAACCACCATGGCCTGGAGCATCCGGTGCATGTGGGCGCCGCCGGTTTCGCCTCGCCGGGCCACCGCATCGTGGTGCTGGACGAAGAGTATCGGGAGCTGGGCGTGGGCCAGCCGGGGATTCTCGCCATCGACCGCAGCCAGTCGCCGATGTGCTGGTTCGCCGGTTACGCCGGGGTGCCGACCAAGGCCTTTGTCGGCGATTACTACCTCAGCGGCGACACCGTGGAGTTGAACCAGGACGGCAGCATCAGCTTTGTCGGCCGCAGCGACGATGTGATCACCACTTCCGGCTACCGGGTCGGCCCTTTCGATGTGGAAAGTGCCCTGATCGAGCACCCAGCGGTGGTAGAAGCGGCGGTGGTGGGCAAGCCCGACCCCGAGCGTACCGAGCTGGTGAAAGCCTTCGTGGTGCTCAGCGAGCAGTACCGCGCCACCCCGGAGTTGGCCGAGGAGTTGCGTCAGCACGTGCGTAAGCGCCTGGCGGCCCATTCCTACCCCCGTGAAATCGAATTTGTCAGCGACTTGCCGAAAACCCCCAGCGGCAAATTGCAGCGCTTTATCTTGCGCAACCAGGAAATCGCCAAGGCTCAAGAGGCCGCGGCGTCAACAGCTACCGCATGAACAGGATTTGAATGATGGACATTGCAAACCAGGTGTTTCTCGTCAGTGGCGGTGCGTCCGGCCTCGGTGCCGCCAGCGCCGAAATGCTCGTCGCCGCCGGCGCCAAAGTGATGCTGGTGGACCTCAACGCCGAGGCCGTGGCGGCCAAGGCCCAGCAACTGGGCTGCCAGAGCGTGGTGGCGGACATCAGCCAGGAAACGGCGGCCGAAGCGGCGGTGCAGGCCACGGTCAAGGCCTTTGGCGGCCTCAACGGGCTGATCAACTGCGCCGGCATCGTGCGTGGCGAGAAGGTCCTCGGCAAGAACGGCCCCCACGCCCTGGCCAGCTTCAGCCAGGTGATCAACGTCAACCTGATCGGCAGTTTCAACCTGTTGCGTCTGGCGGCGGCCGCCATCGCCGAAAGCACCGCCAATGCCGAAGGCGAGCGCGGGGTGATCATCAATACCGCCTCCATCGCGGCCTTCGACGGGCAGATCGGCCAGGCCGCCTATGCCGCCTCCAAGGGCGCCATCGCCAGCCTGACCTTGCCGGTGGCCCGTGAACTGGCACGTTTCGGCATCCGGGTGATGACCATTGCCCCGGGGATCTTCGAAACCCCAATGATGGCCGGCATGAGCGATGAAGTACGGGCCGGTCTGGCCGCTGGCGTGCCGTTTCCGCCACGCCTGGGCAAACCCGCCGAGTACGCCGCGCTGGTGCGGCATATCATTGAAAACAGCATGCTCAACGGCGAGGTGATCCGTCTCGACGGTGCCTTGCGCATGGCCGCCAAGTAAGGAGGATTCATCATGTCCATTGCCCACGATCCGATTGTCATTGTCAGCGCCGTCCGCACCCCCATGGGCGGTTTCCAGGGTGAACTCAAAGGCCTGAGCGCTCCGCAACTGGGGAGCGAGGCCATCCGCGCCGCGGTACAGCGGGCCGGCATTGCGGCTGACGCAGTAGAAGAAGTGCTGTTCGGCTGCGTGCTGTCTGCCGGCCTCGGCCAGGCCCCGGCGCGCCAGGCCGCCCTGGGCGCCGGCCTGGACAAGGGCACCCGTTGCACCACCCTGAACAAGATGTGTGGTTCCGGCATGGAGGCCACCATCCTCGCCCACGACATGCTGCTGGCCGGCAGTGCCGAGGTGGTGATCGCCGGCGGCATGGAAAGCATGTCCAACGCCCCATACCTGCTGGACCGTGCCCGCAGCGGCTACCGCATGGGCCACGGCAGGGTCCTCGACCACATGTTCCTCGATGGCCTGGAAGACGCCTACGACAAGGGCCGCCTGATGGGCACCTTTGCCGAGGACTGCGCCGAGGCCAACGGTTTCACCCGTCAGGCTCAGGATGAGTTTGCCGTGGCCTCCCTGACCCGCGCCCAGCAGGCGATCAAGGACGGTCTGTTCAAGGACGAGATCGTTCCCCTGCAAGTGATGATAGGCAAGGAATCGAAGCTGATCAGCGATGACGAGCAGCCGCCCAAGGCCAAGCTGGACAAGATCGCCACCCTGAAGCCGGCGTTCCGTGACGGTGGCACGGTCACTGCCGCCAACTCCAGTTCGATCTCCGACGGTGCTGCGGCCCTGGTGCTGATGCGTCGCTCCGAAGCCGAGAAACGCGGCCTCAAGCCCTTGGCGGTCATCCATGGTCACGCGGCCTTCGCCGACACTCCTGGGCTGTTCCCTGTGGCTCCAGTGGGCGCCATCGAGCGATTGATGAAAAAGACCGGCTGGTCCTTGCAGGACGTGGACCTGTTCGAGATCAACGAAGCCTTCGCCGTGGTCAGTCTGGTGACCATGAGCAAGCTGGAAATCCCCCACGCCAAGGTCAACGTGCATGGCGGCGCCTGCGCCCTGGGCCACCCGATCGGTGCTTCCGGTGCGCGGATCCTGGTGACCCTGCTGTCGGCCCTGCGCCAGAAAGGCCTCAAGCGTGGCGTGGCCGCGATCTGCATCGGCGGTGGTGAAGCCACGGCCATGGCCGTTGAATGCCTGTAACGAGGAATCCCGATGTTGCCCAATGACGAACAACTGCAGATCAGCGACGCGGCCCGGCAATTTGCCCAGGAACGCCTCAAGCCTTTCGCCGCCGAGTGGGATCGCGAGCACCGATTTCCCAAGGAAGCCATCGCCGAGATGGCCGAGCTGGGATTCTTCGGCATGCTGGTGCCTGAACAGTGGGGCGGTTGCGACACCGGCTACCTGGCCTATGTCATGGCCCTGGAAGAAATCGCCGCCGGTGACGGCGCCTGCTCCACCATCATGAGCGTGCACAACTCGGTGGGCTGTGTGCCGATCCTCAAGTTCGGCAGTGACGAGCAGAAAGAGCGTTTCCTCAAGCCCCTGGCCAGCGGCGCCATGCTCGGGGCCTTTGCCCTGACCGAGCCCCAGGCCGGCTCCGATGCCAGCAGCTTGAAGACCCGGGCCCGCCGCGACGGCGATCACTATGTCCTTAACGGCTGCAAGCAATTCATCACCTCCGGGCAGAACGCCGGGGTGGTGATCGTGTTCGCGGTCACCGATCCGGCGGCGGGCAAACGCGGTATCAGCGCCTTTATCGTGCCCACCGATTCGCCGGGCTATAAGGTCGCGCGCATCGAGGACAAGCTCGGTCAGCACGCCAGCGACACCTGCCAGATCCTTTTCGAGGACGTCAAGGTGCCAGTGGCCAACCGCCTGGGGGAGGAGGGCGAAGGCTACAAGATTGCCCTGGCCAACCTTGAAGGCGGGCGCGTGGGCATTGCCTCGCAGTCGGTGGGCATGGCCCGGGCGGCGTTCGAAGCGGCTCGCGATTACGCCCGTGAGCGCGAGACCTTCGGCAAGCCGATCATCGAGCACCAGGCAGTGGCGTTCCGTCTGGCGGACATGGCTACCCAAATCGCCGTGGCGCGGCAGATGGTGCATTACGCTGCGGCCCTGCGTGACAGTGGCAAGCCGGCCCTGGTGGAAGCCTCGATGGCCAAACTGTTCGCCTCGGAAATGGCCGAGAAGGTCTGTTCCGCGGCATTGCAAACCCTGGGCGGCTATGGCTATTTGAGCGACTTCCCGCTGGAGCGCATCTACCGCGACGTGCGCATCTGCCAGATCTACGAAGGCACCAGCGACATCCAGCGCATGGTCATTTCGCGCAATCTCTGACTTTTAGCAGGAGCTGATTCATGAGCTACGAAACCATTTTGTTGGACATCAAGGACCGCGTCGGTCTGATCACCCTCAACCGTCCCCAGGCGCTGAACGCCCTCAACGCGCAGATCGTCGGTGAAGTGAACCAGGCCCTGGATCGCCTGGAAGCCGACCCGCAGATCGGCTGCATCGTCATCACCGGTTCGAAGAAGGCCTTCGCTGCCGGTGCCGACATCAAGGAAATGGCCGAACTCACCTACCCGCAGATCTACCTCGACGACCTGTTCAGCGACAGCGACCGCGTGGCCAACCGGCGCAAGCCGATCATCGCCGCGGTCAACGGTTTCGCCCTTGGTGGTGGCTGTGAACTGGCCTTGATGTGTGACTTCATCCTGGCCGGCGACAACGCCAAGTTCGGCCAGCCGGAAATCAACCTCGGCGTATTGCCGGGCATGGGCGGCACCCAGCGTCTGACCCGCGCCGTGGGCAAGGCCAAGGCCATGGAAATGTGCCTGACCGGACGCTTTATCGACGCCGTGGAAGCCGAGCGTTGCGGCATCGTCGCGCGCATCGTGCCGGCGGATGAACTGGTGGATGAAGCGCTGAAAGTCGCTGCGTTGATCGCCGGCAAATCGATCCCGGTGAGCATGATGATCAAGGAAAGCGTGAACCGCGCCTTCGAAGTCAGCCTGTCCGAAGGCGTGCGCTTCGAACGTCGAGTATTCCACGCCGCATTCGCCACCCAGGACCAGAAAGAAGGCATGGCCGCCTTCATCGCCAAGCGCGACCCGCAGTTCAAGGACCAATAAACCTCCGTAGGAGCTGGCTTGCCAGCGAAGGCGTCCGCAAGACGGGTGCAAGACTCAACGACGCCTGCGCCGGCGAGCCGGCTCCTACAGTGGAATCCGGAAAAAAGATCGCAGCCTGAGCTGCGATTTTTTTTGCCTCGGCGGCACCTGTGATCATCAGGCGACCCTAGTCCGAGTGCCTTTCAGAGAACTCCTACATTTATCGTCCGGGTCCTTTGTTATGGTGCGGCGCCCGCTTTTTTTTGCGCAGCATCAGTGCCACCAAGGAGGACACGCACGATGAATGACGCCGTACGGATGAGGACCATTTGCACCGGTGAAGCGATCACCCTGCCGGGCGGTGGCGACGTACACCTGATCGCGCCTCCCCCCAAGCCCTGCGTGACCATCGTGGTGCATGGCGTCAACGACCTTGCTGGCTGCTACGAGCGCATCGAGCGCGGCCTGTGCGAGGGGCTCAACGAACGCCTGGACATGTCACCGACCCTGCCCAATGGCGTGAGCAATCCAGGCTTGCTGCGCCCGGCCGGCTACAGCTTGCCCGAGGACGATGATGGCAAGGCCAGCAACCCCGACGCGGTGTACTACCGGCGCAAGTTCGGCGCCTCGGCCAACGGCGCCGACAGCCGCAGCGTGGTCATTCCGTTCTATTGGGGCTTTCGTGAGGAAGAGCAGCACATCATCAAGGATGCGCCCCACGGCGAGTGGATGGATCGCAATAAAAACCGCCTGGACAAGGCCGGCACCCTGGAGGGGGGGCATTTCGTCAATGCCACCACCAACCTGCCGGACATGTGGGGCAAGGGCTTCAACGGCAAGCTGTTTGGCTTCATTTCCCTGAATCTGCTTGCCGGAGAGCTGACTCACCCATTGTTCTCCGCACCTGGACGTCGCTACATGGTGCTGGCAGCGATGCGTCTGGCGATGCTGATCAAGATCATCCGCAAGCGCTACCCCAACGACACCGTGAATGTGGTGGGCCACAGCCAAGGCACGCTCATCACCCTATTGGCCCATGCCTTTCTCAATGAAGACAAGGTGCGGCCGGCCGACGGCGTGGTGATGATCAACTCGCCCTATAGCCTGCGCGAACCCAACATGGAGAAGCTTCAGGGCTTTGGCGCGCAGCAGACGGCCGAGGCCCGCCTGGCGACCCTTGATGCCATCCTGAAGTTCATGACCGCAGCGCCCAATCCGTACCCGGCCTTGTCGAGTATCGCCCTCAAGAACTGCCAGGGTTATGGCGCTATTGGCGGGCCTGGCTGGAGCAGTGGCAGCGCCTGTGAAACCACGATTGACGCCAAGCGCATTGCCTTCAACGAGCGCGACAACCGAGGCAGCGTCTACCTGTACTTCACCCCACAGGACCAGACCGTTGGCCTGGCCAACGTCCAGGGGATCGGCTGGCAGGGCGTTGACGAGCACCTGTATGGCAAGCCACTGCGCCGGACTTTGCCGATGAGCTTTCACCAACGAATCTTTACCCTGCGCAAGCGCGGCGGTGAAAAGGAACTGATCGGTTTGCACACGCCGCCCTATGTCTACCCATTGCTGCTCAAGGGGGAGGACACCTGGGAAGACGCCGGTCTGCCGTACAAGCAGCGGATGTCCGTGGCCCGCGCCTCCCTTGAGCAAGGGAAGTCGGTGATGCTGACCGCGCCGTTGTTGCCGGTGCCCGTTGCAACCAACTTTGACGCCGATGGCACGGTGGTCATGCCGGGGGCGGACTCAAACAGTGGCGTCTATCAGGTCAAGGACAAACTGGCGCCTATCGATGCAGCTATCGCAGTAAGCAACAAGGCCTGGTCTCCCGAAAGCGCCAAGCACACCCGGCTGGAGTCGATCGACGAAACCGTCGCCTTCAAGCACGGGCGTGATATTGGCAGCGTTCAGGAGGCCCTCAATGAAGGCAAGGAAATATCTGAAATCACCCACGTGTTTGCCGCCCGAGCGACAGACAGCGGCAAGGTGCTGGTGACGCGTTCAGAGACACCCTACGAGGCACGTCTGCGCCTGCAAAGTGGAGGCAAGAACAAGGAGCACGAGGAAGCGCTGTCTTTTCACTCGGCCATTCCAAACAACCCGGAGCATAGCCGGCGAGTGTTGGCGTATGACGTGGCGATAGGGGCGGGGGAGAGCGTGGATGATGTGACGTTCTATGCGTATTTGTGTCGGGTGGCGGATTGGCGGTTGGATTGGGAGAGAACTAGAGGGGATATCTACAGTGAGGAAGATGTGGATATTGACCTTCCAGACGAAGATGTGGAGGCACTCTATCTTCAAGAGGAGAGTAGTAATCGCGAGCTGATTAACTCAACAGTAACGTACCGAATAAGCGGTGCATTACCAACTACCGTCAAGGACAAAATGCCTTCTCTGGTAGCTACCCAGTCTCTGGCGGGACGCAAAGCGGGAATCCCCGTCAGCTTTGGAGAGACCGTCTGATGCGCCGCGTGCTTACGTACTGGTCTCTTTCCAGCCTGCTACTGACCAGTCACTTGACTCAGGCTGCTGAACCCGAGTTGACATCTATCCGTTGCTTTGCCAGTCCGGCCACGGCCGTGACGGCCTATACCTCAGCCAGGAAGGCTACCACCATGACTGTTGAACCTCGTTACCGTGCCCCCACTACATCGCCGCAATTGGAAACTCTAGATGTGCTCAGCCTCGGTGTAAGTCTGGATGTTTTCCGTCAGGGGCAGATTTGGCAAGCATTGCAAGAGCAGAGTACAAAACAGACGGAGTCACTGCACGTAGGCAGTGTTCTGCCTACGGACCCGAAGCAGTATCCCCAGACTGCTGATGAGAAGAATATGGCCTATGACAAACGGGAAACGGATGCATTGGAACTGGGGTTAAGGGACTTTCTGGAGAAGTGGCCGATTCCTACCATCACTGTGGTTCGAAGTTGGAATCCTAAAACCCCGAACCTTCGCTTTACGCCCGAAAGAACTCGTCGCAGCTTGTCTGTCATGGTCAATGACATGCGAACACCCGCAGGATTGCATTGGCACCGTATTCGTAGTTTTCAGGATGGCATTATCTGTAATGACACGCCTGAGGGAATGATGGAGTCGCTGTTCCAGATATTCGAGAGTAGCCCCGATCTTCCTGCACTTTTGGTGTATGTCAATGAGGGAATAAGCATGGCTGGCGCTCTATCGAGCAGAGATGTTTCTTTGAAGTCGCTAGGGGCTGTCGCGGGCCCACGCCAGCCTGACAAGTTAACCGACGCCATGGTCGCCCTGGTTGTCGGCCGCCCCGAACGTGTCGAATGGTTGCGCTATTACGCCCCCTTCACCAAGGTCAACAAGAACAAGATCGATCCTGAATTCACCGGTTGGGGCTGGCGTAAACCGGCGGTGGAGTTCCAACCTTCGGCGTTCATCCCGCAACCCTGGACCGAGCGCGCTTTTGAACAGTGGGACGCCTTGCCGGTGCTGGCCAGGATTCATCGTCCGGTCACGGTTTCCCTGCAGCGCCCGGACAACGGCGAGCGTCTCAAGCGCGAAGCCTTGACCGCTCAACTGGCTGCTGGCTGGAAAAAAGCCACTGACACAGTTACACCAGCACCGGCCCGGGTGTTCTACGACGGCGGCCTGAACAGCACGCCATTGGCCGAGTTGCTTCCTGCTCTGACGGCTGCCCACAGCTCCCTGGACCTGCTCGATTCCCGCGAAGGCTACGACCTGACCCAGCGCCTGGGTGATACCGGTTCGGCGTCGCCCTTCGTGGGGATTGCCTTGGCTACCATGGCCAGTTACCTGAATGCCGATACCAGCGTGGTCATGCCCATGCGCCGTCAAGACCAGGCGACGATTATTGCCATCACCTCGCCGACTCCGGGAGAAAAACCGGCTAATCAGTATTTTGGCGTGAGGTTGATGCCACAGACCGCCAGCAGTGACGACAGTACCCCTAAAAAACCAGCCTCTGTGGCTTCAGCGTCCCCACTCATGCCGATCGCGGGAGAGGACTATGCGCTGGAAGAGTTTCTGGCTGAACTGAGACCTAAGGACAATTGGATGGATGATCTCTAGCACTAACCCCCGGTAAAAAGCCCCTTGGCAGTCAGCACTTTGGGGTGAAGTTGCAGCCGTAGATCACCGGCGCTGACGGCAAGTCCAGTACCGCCGGTTGTAGGAAGCGGTTTGCGAAGGGGCTGGCTTGTGTAGGAGCTGGCTTGCCAGCGAAGGCGTCCGCCAGGGCGATACCACGCTCAAGGGCCTCTTCGCCGGCAAGCCGGCTCCTATGGGGAGCCGCCATAAAAAATCGCAGCCTGGGCTGCGATTTTTTTGTGGGCGGCGCTGGTGCCTAGAGCTGATAGTGCTTCAGCTCTCGGGCAATCAGCAGCCGCTGGATCTCGCTCGAGCCTTCGTAGATCTGGGTAATCCGTGCGTCACGGTAGTAGCGCTCCACCGGATAGTCCTCCAGATACCCATAGCCACCATGAATCTGCATCGCCGAGGAGCAGACCTTTTCGGCCATTTCCGAAGCGAACAGCTTGGCCTGGGAGGCTTCGGACAGGCACGGCTGGCCGGCGCTGCGCAGGCGCGCGGCATGCAGGATCAGCAAGCGCGCGGCATTGAGTCGGGTGTGCATGTCGGCCAGCAGGTTGGCGATGCTCTGGTGCTCGATGATCGGTTTGTCGAACTGCACCCGTTCCCGGGCGTAGGCCAGGGCCGCTTCGAAAGCCGCACGGGCGATGCCCAGGGCCTGGGCGGCAATGCCGATGCGTCCGCCTTCGAGGTTGGACAGGGCAATGGCCAGGCCCTTGCCGCGTTCGCCCAGCAGGTTGGCTTCGGGGATCGTGCATTGGTTGAGGGTCACGGCGCAGGTATCCGAGGCGCGGATGCCCATCTTGTGTTCGGTGCGGTCGACGATAAAACCCGGGGTGTCGGTGGGCACCAGGAACGCCGACAGGCCTTTCTTGCCCAGTTCCGGGTCGGTCACCGCAAAGACGATGGCCAGTTGTGCACGCTTGCCGTTGCTGACGAACTGCTTGGCGCCGTTGATCACCCACTGGCCGTCCCGCAGTTCGGCGCGGGTGCGCAGGTTGTGGGCTTCCGAGCCGGCCTGGGGTTCGGTCAGGCAGAAGCAGCCGATGGCTTCGCCGCTGGCCAGTCGCGGCAGCCACGCATGCTTCTGCTCCTCGCTGCCGTAGTTGAGGATTGGCCCGCAGCCCACCGAGTTGTGGATGCTCATCAGGGCCCCGGTAGCGCCGTCACCGGCAGAGATCTCCTCCACCGCCAGGGCGTAGGCCACGTAGTCCAGGTAGCTGCCACCCCATTCTTCGGGAACCACCATGCCCAACAATCCCAGTTCGCCCATCTTGCGCACCAGGGTGTCGTCGATCCAGCCGGCCTTTTCCCAGGCCTGGGCATGGGGCGCGATTTCGCCCCGGGCAAAATCCCGGGCCATGTCGCGGATCATGACTTGTTCTTCGGTCAATTCGATGTCGTGCATGAGTTCAGCTCCCGCTGCCGTCGAAACCGCTGAAGAAGCTCGCTACCCGTTCAGCCTCAAGGGCTGCCAGGGTCGGCGGATTCCAGCGGGGGGTCTTGTCTTTGTCGATGATCAGGGCGCGTACGCCTTCCATCAGGTCACCACGCTCGAACCATTGACGGTCCAGATGCAGCTCCAGGGCGAAGCATTGTTCCAGGCTCAACTGGCGGCCGTGGCGCAGCATCTGCAGGGTCACGGCCATGGCCAGGGGCGAGCGGCTTTGCAGCAGGTCAGCGGTGGTCTTGGCCCACTCGTGGCTGTCGGCAACCGTCACGCTGCGCAACTGCTCGACGATGCTGGCCATGTCCGGCAGGGCGAAGAAGTGGTCGATGGCCGGGCGCAAGGCTTGCAGGGGCGCATCGGGCAATGACTGTACCGCCAGCTTGGCCAGCAGGCCCTGCAGGTCCTTGAGCGGTGAGTCGCTCCAGTGCAGGCGATCCAGACGCTGGTCCAGCAGGCTCAGTTTGTCGCTCTCCAGGTGCCAGTCCGCGAGGCCGCAGTACAGGGCATCGGCGGCGCGGATCTGCACGCCGCTGACGCCGAGGTAGATGCCCAGCTCGCCGGGAATCCGTGAGAGGAAGTAGCTGCCGCCCACATCCGGGAAGTAACCGATGGCCACTTCCGGCATCGCCAGGCGGCTTCGCTCGGTGACCACTCGCAGGTCGGCGCCTTGCACCAGGCCCATGCCGCCGCCGAGGACAAAGCCGTCCATCAGGGCCAGCACCGGCTTGCGGTAATGGTGGATCGTCAGGTCCAGGGCGTACTCCTCGACGAAGAAGTCCTCGTGCAGGATATTGCCGCTCTGGTAGCTGTCGTACAGCGAGCGGATATCGCCGCCGGCGCAGAAGGCCTTTTCACCGGCGCCGCGCAGCACCACCGCGTGGATCAGCGGGTCCTGGGCCCAGGTGTCCAGTTGCTGCTGCAAGGTACGCACCATCGACAGGGTGATGGCATTGAGACCGGCGGGGCGGTTGAGGGTCAGGTGACCGATGTGGTTGCGCACCTCGACCAGCACTTCGTCGGGGGTGGCGTCGAGGTCCTGTGTCGCCTGGGATGAAACCTGAGCAGTCATCACTAACTCCCTGCTTTTATTGTTTTTTATATGAGGCTCGCGCGCGAGCATCGGCGGATCGTAACAGTGCAATTTTGCCCAGTACAACCCCGAAAACTGCAGGTTGGCTGTGCATTTTTGCATGTTGAAAAAGCCTCTATCGATCTCGCGTCGGCGCTCTGGCCCTTGGCTTAGAGCGTTGACGACAGAATCGGCTGTGAAATAGCCGTGATCAGCCGATCCCGGCTGTTTCAGGAGCCCCTTACGACACCTGGGTGGGAGTGGCTGTTGGCATTCTGGCGCTCCGTTGCAGCGTAGACCGCGGCAATCAGGTACAGGTCCGGCTCTGCGCGCCGAGCTTGTTCAATCACAACAAGAAACCGACTGCGGTGACCCCGCACACACTCTCTGCCCCTGTCACAAGTGGGGTCCGGCTTGTTCGTCGGACCGCTATAAATCCAAATAATCCGGGACTCTGAAGATGACTAAACAATGGCTGGCCGTGCCGTTACTGGCAATCGCGTGCGTTTCCATGGGCGCCAGTGCCAAAGAGTGGAAAGAACTGCGTTTCGGTGTCAATCCAAGCTACCCGCCCTTTGAATCCACCACCGCCGATGGCGGCGTGCAGGGGTTTGGCGTCGATCTGGGCAATGCTATCTGCGCTGAACTGAAGCTCAAGTGCGTCTGGATCAGTAACGACTTCGACGGCCTGATTCCGGCACTCAAGGCCGGCAAGTTCGACGCCATCGAGTCGTCCATGACTGTCACCGATGCACGGCGCAAGCAGATCGACTTCAGCGATCGCCTGTATGCCGGGCCCACCGCCATCGTCACCCGCAAGGGCGCAGGTCTTGAGCCAACCGGCGAGTCCCTCAAAGGCAAGACCCTGGGCTATATGCAAGGCACCATCCAGGAGACCTACGCCAGGGCCAAGCTGGGGCCGGCAGGGGTCAAGCTGCGGGCCTACCAGAATCAGGATCAGGTCTACGCCGATCTGGTCTATGGGCGCCTGGACGCCTCGATCCAGGACAAGCTGCAGGCACAGATGAGTTTCCTCGCATCGCCACAAGGCGCGGATTTCGAGAACAGCGCCGGGATCAGCGACCCCCTGGTGCCCTCGGAGATCGCCATCGGCCTGCGCAAGGACCAGGACGAGCTCAAGGCCATGCTCAATGGCGCCATCAAGGCCCTGCATGAGAAGGGCATCTACGCCCAGATCCAGCGCAAGTACTTCGGCGACCTCGACCTCTACAACAACTGATTGCCCCTGGCCGGTCCCGGGACTTGCGTGGGCGGTCCCGGGCCGGGCTGCGGCGCCTGCAAGGTGAATGGCGTGAATACCTCGACGACTCTTTTTGGCCTGGACCTGACGGTCCTGCAAGGCTACGGCCCGCTGCTGCTACACGGCACCTGGGTGACCCTGAAACTCTCGGCCCTGGCGCTCCTGGTGAGCATGGCCCTGGGGTTGCTGGGCGCGGCGGCCAAGCTCTCGCCACTGCGCCTGCTGAACCTGCCGGCGACCTGCTACACCACCCTGATTCGCGGGGTGCCGGACCTGGTGCTGATGCTGCTGATCTTCTACAGCCTGCAGGGCTGGCTCACCGCCCTGACCGAACTGCTGGACTGGCCCTATATGGAGATCGACCCCTTTGTCGCCGGGATCATCACCCTGGGCTTCATCTACGGCGCCTATTTCACCGAGACCTTTCGCGGGGCGATTCTCAGCGTGCCCCGAGGCCAGCAGGAAGCGGCGGCGGCCTTTGGCCTCAATCGCTGGCAGCGGTTCCGCTTCGTGGTCTTCCCGCAGATGATGCGCTTTGCCTTGCCCAGCCTGGGCAATAACTGGTTGGTGCTGCTCAAGGCCACTGCGCTGGTGTCGATCATCGGCCTTTCGGACCTGGTCAAGGTGGCCCAGGAAGCCGGCAAGAGCACCTTCAACATGCTGGATTTCCTGCTCCTGGCAGCCGCTTTGTACCTGCTGATCACCAGCGCTTCGAACCAGTTGCTGCGGCTGTTGGAGCGACGTTACAACCAAGGCGAGCGAGGGCTGTCGCGATGATCGAACTGATCCAGGAATACTGGCGTCCCTTTCTGTTCAGTGACGGTGAAAGCCTGACCGGCCTGGCCATGACCCTGTGGTTGCTGGTGGCGAGCCTGGCCATGGGCTTTGTCCTGTCGCTGCCCCTGGCGATCATGCGCACCTCCCACTGGGCTCTGGTGCGTTGGCCGGTGCAGTTGTTCACCTATGTGTTTCGCGGCACGCCTTTGTATATCCAGCTGCTGATCTGCTACAGCGGTCTTTACGGCATCGCCGCCATACGCGAGCAACCGCTGCTGGAAGCCTTCTTCCGCGATGCCATGAACTGCACCTTGCTGGCGTTCACCCTGAATACCTGCGCCTACACCGTGGAAATCTTCGCCGGGGCTATCCGCAGCATCCCCTACGGCGAGATCGAGGCGGCCCATGCCTACGGCCTGAGTGGCTGGCGCCTGTACTGGCGGCTGATCCTGCCTTCAGCCCTGCGCCGGGCGCTGCCGTACTACAGCAATGAGGTGATCCTCATGCTGCACGCCACCTCCGTGGCCTTCACCGCGACCATCCCGGACATCCTCAAGGTGGCTCGGGACGCCAATGCCGCGACTTTCCTGACCTTCCAGGCTTTTGGCATCGCCGGGCTGCTGTACCTGGGTCTGTCCTTCGGCCTGGTGGGCGCATTCCGCCTGGCGGAGCGGCGTTGGCTGAGCTTTCTCGGCCCTGCCCACTGAGTGCATTCATCCCTATTTATCTGTCCAGAGCGTCGTTGACCGTGGCGACGCTCCAGGAGTGTCCGATGTACAAGTTGACCGTTGAAAATCTCTACAAGCGATTTGGTGACAACGAGGTGCTCAAGGGCGTCTCGTTGAAAGCCCGGGCCGGTGACGTGGTCAGCATGATCGGCGCCAGTGGCTCGGGTAAGAGCACCATGCTGCGTTGCATCAATTTCCTCGAGCGGGCCGACGCCGGGGCCTTTACTCTGGATGGCGAAGCCGTGGTCACCCGGGAGGCTCCCGGGGGCATGCAGGTGGCCAGCCCGGCCCAGTTGCAGCGCTTGCGCACGCGCCTGGCCATGGTGTTCCAGCACTTCAACCTGTGGAGCCACTTGAGCGTGCTGGAAAACATCATGCTGGCGCCGTGCCGGGTGCTGGGCAGCAGCCGCAAGGACGCCGAGGCCAGCGCCCGGGCCTACCTGGACAAGGTGGGTTTGCCGCAGCGGGTGGCCGAGCAATATCCGGCGTTTCTGTCCGGTGGCCAGCAGCAACGGGTGGCGATTGCCCGGGCCCTGGCGGTGGAGCCCCAGATCCTGCTGTTCGACGAGCCGACCTCGGCCCTGGACCCGGAGCTGGTAGGGGAGGTGCTCAAGGTGATCCAGGCCCTGGCGGAAGAGGGGCGGACCATGCTCATGGTCACCCACGAAATGGGTTTTGCCCGGCAGGTGTCGAGCCAGGTGGTGTTCTTGCATCAAGGGCGAGTCGAGGAGCAGGGTAGCGCGGCGATCCTCGACCAGCCCCAGAGTGAACGTTTGCAGCAGTTTCTATCCGGCCGTTTGAAGTGAGGGAAGGCATCCATGGCGGACATCCGCGACTTGTCGATCGTGCTTGATCGAATCGACCAGGCGATCATCGAGGTGCTGCGCCACGAAGGGCGCATCACCTACCAGAAACTCTCCGAGCGCGTGCACCTGACGCCCAGGCCCTGCCTGGAACGGGTGCGCAAGCTGGAGCAGCTCGGGGTCATCCGTGGTTACGGCGCGATCCTCGACGAAAAGAAACTCACCCCGGGCCTGTCGCTGCTGGTGTTGGTAGCCCTGTCCAACCAGAGCGGGCGCGCGGCGCAGAAAGCCTTCGAAGCCAAAGTCCGGGGCTGCCCCCAGGTCCTGGAGTGTCGTCTGATCAGCGGCGCCTTCGACTACAGCCTGCGCATGCGTTGCCGGGACATGGAGCATTACCGGGTGCTGACCGAAGTCTGGTTCGACGACCCGGACCTGCACATCGACAAACTGGTCAGCCATCCCGAGCTGGCCATGGTCAAGACCGGCATGGAATAACCGTCGCCCCCCTGTAGCCGGCTTGCCGGCGAAAGGGCCCGCAAGCCTTGCACCACCCTCAAGACCAGCCTTCGCTGGCAAGCCAGCTCCTACGCGTCTGTCGCAACATCCGTGAACCTTGCGTAGGAGCCGGCTTGCCGGCGAAAGGGTTCGCAAGTCTTGCACTGCCCTCAAGACCGTCTTCGCTGGCAAGCCAGCTCCTACGTGCCTGGTGCGCTGATCCTCGAGGGCGGTGTTTGGGGCTGGCGGAATCGGCTGAGCAACCCGCCGCTTTCAGCCGTTTCCTGCCGTGCAGCCCTTGGGATCAGCCGGGTTTTGCCCGCGTACAAAACCACAATGAGCACCTCTGAAACCTCATTGATTGCGTGCCCCATGCAGACCACCCATAGCCTTTTGATGATTCGTCCCACGCGCTTCTCGTTCAATCAGGACACCGCAGGCAACAACAGCTTCCAGCGTCCGGCCGGCCTTGCCGAAGACGTCCAGGCCCAGGCCCTGGAGGAGTTCGACGGTTACGTCGCAGCCCTGCGCGAGCAGGGGGTCCAGGTGCTGGTCCACGAGGACGGTGCCGCGCCCCATACTCCGGATTCGATCTTCCCCAACAACTGCTGGAGCAGCCATCCGGACGGCACACTGGTGCTGTACCCGATGCAAGGCCGCAATCGCCGCCTGGAGCGCTTCAAAGGCGTGCTGGCTCATCTGCATGAGCACTATCAGGTGGCCCGCACCCTGGACCTGACGCCCCTGGAGCAAGAGCAAACCTTCCTCGAAGGCACCGGCAGCATGGTCCTCGATCGCCAGCAGCGGATCTGCTACGCCGGCTATTCGAGCCGCACCCACGCCCGGGCCCTGGATCAGTGGGTGGACCACCTGGGCTACGAGCTGTGCGCCTTTCATGCTCGGGACCGGCATGGGGTGCCGATCTACCACACCAACGTGATGATGAGCGTCGGCAGCCGCTTGGCAGTGGCTTGCCTGCAGTCACTGGACGTTGCGCAAGAGCGTGCCGCTCTGCGCCAGCGTCTGGAAAGCAGCGGCAAACAGGTGCTGCCCTTGACCTGGGCCCAGCTGGAGTCCTTCGCCGGCAATATGCTGGAAGTGCACAACCGTGCCGGTGAACCGCTACTGGTGATGTCCCGCACTGCCTGGCGCTCCCTGGACGCCCAGCAGCGCCAGCTGATCGAGCGCCATGTGCAACCCTTGCCCGTCAACATCGACACCATTGAACGCATCGGCGGCGGCAGCGCCCGCTGCATGCTGGCGGAAATCTACCTGCCCGAACGTCAACCTCAGCTGGAGCATTCGCGATGATTGTCCGTCCCGCCACCCAGGCCGATCTGCCGGCCCTGCTGGCCCTGGCCCACAGCGCCGGTGCCGGCCTCACCACCTTGCCCGCCGACGCCGGGCGCTTGCGTTCACGCCTGCAGTGGGCCGAGCAGACGTTCGCCAGGCAGGCGTCCCGCGCCGATGCCGACTACCTGTTCGTGCTGCAGACGCCCCAGGGCGAAGTGGTGGGCATCTGTGCCCTGGCCGGCGCCGTGGGCCTGCGCGAGCCCTGGTACAACTATCGTCTGGGGCTGTTTGTCGCCGCCTCGAAGAACCTGGGTATCAATCAGCAACTGCCGACCCTGTTTCTCGGCAACGACATGACCGGTCAATCGGAGCTGTGCTCGCTGTTTCTGCATGCCGATCACCGTCAGGGGCTCAACGGCCGGCTGCTGTCCAAGGCACGTTTCCTGTTCCTGGCCGAGTTCCGCGAGCATTTCGGCGACAAGGTGATCGCCGAGATGCGCGGCTATTCGGATGAGCAAGGCGTGTCGCCGTTCTGGGAAGGACTGGGGCGGCACTTCTTCAAGATGGACTTCGCCGATGCCGACTACCTCACTGGCCTTGGCAACAAGACCTTCATCGCTGAGCTGATGCCCAAATTCCCGCTGCCCACTTGCCTGCTGCCAGAGTCGGCCCGAGCGGTGATCGGGCGAGTGCACCCCAACACCGAGCCGGCCCTGGGCATGCTCAAGGCTGAAGGCTTCGGCTTCAAGGATTACATCGATATCTTCGACGGCGGGCCGCTGATCGAATGCGCCACCGGGGAGATCCGTGCGGTGCGCGACAGCCAGATCTTGCAACTGAGCATCGGCACTCCAGGAGACCAGGCCGAAGCCTATCTGATTCACAACCGCCAGTTCGCCGACTGCCGCATCAGCGCCGCGCCGGCACGGGTGGCGGCCGGCACGCTGATTGTCAGCGCGCAGAGCGCCAAGGCTCTGGGGCTCACAGCCGGTGCCTCGGTGCGGGCCGTGAGCCTGGCGGTGCCGGCCCGGCAAATGTCCGCGGCCTAGGGGCACAGCGGGGCGAGCGCCGCTACAATGGCGCTCGAATTTTTTGCCGGCGAGGCACCATGGACATCGATCTGGCCCGCACCTTCCTGGAAATCGTCCGCAGTGGCAGCCTGATTGCCGCCGCCGAGCGCCTGCACCTGACCCAGACCGCCATCAGCGCACGGGTGCAGAACCTGGAAGGCCAGCTCAACTGCAAGCTGCTGATACGCAACCGCGCCGGCGCTCGACCTACCGCCGATGGCGAGGCCTTCATCGCCTATGCCAATCAGCTGGTGCAGACCTGGGAGGCCGCCCAGCGCGACCTGCCGCTGCTGGCGGGTTACCGCAATGTGCTGCACATCGGTGGCGAACTGAGCCTGTGCAACCCGCTGATGCTCAATTGGGTGCGAGGCCTGCGCCAGGCGCTGCCCAACCATGCGGTGCGCACCCAGATCGCCGAAGGCGCGAGCCTGCAGCGGCAACTGGAGTTGGGCGTGCTGGACGCGGCGCTGGTGTTCCAGCCGCTGTATTGCGCGGGATTGCAGGTGGAGCAACTGCTGGAGGAAAAACTGATTCAGGTCCGCCTGGCCGGTCGTCCGGAGCCTTATGTGTACATCGACTGGGGCGATGATTTTCGCCGTCAGCACGACGCCGCATTGCCGGAGCAGGCCAAGGCCGCGGTGGGTTTCAACCTTGGGCCCCTGGCGCTGCAGTTCATCCTCGATGCCGGTGGCAGCGGCTATTTCCGCACCCGGGTGGTGCAGAGCTACCTGGACAGCGGGGTGCTGGAACGGGTGGAAAAGGCTCCGGAATTCAGTTTTCCCACCTATCTGCTGTATGCCCGGGACCGGGATACAGCAGTGTTGCAGCAGGCGTTCGCGGTGCTGCGCGAGGTGATCGAGTGCGACCACGATTGGTCCCAGCGCTGGTCACCGATGGTTTGAACCGGCTGACTTGAATCTTGCGTTGCGCTTGAGAGTGCCTTCGCTGGCGCAATACCGGCGATGCCCTTGCAGGAGCCGGCTTGCCGGCGAACAGGCCATTGAATCTTGCGCCGCTTCTGAGGCTGTCTTCGCTGGGCCGCCCGCGCCAGCAAAGGGAGAGGGTTGAGGCGGTATCAGGGGCGTGAGGACAGGACTTGGCCAATACTGCGCCGGCGGGCGTGGGCTTCGCTGGCGTGGATCAGTTGCTCGAGGTCTTCAGGGGTGACATCAAAGAACTCTTCCATCTCCGCCAACGCCCGCTTCAGGTCTTCGGCGGTGATCGCCAGGCTGTCGGCGGGGGCCGCCGAGGGCAGCATTACCGGAGCTTCGCTCGGGCCCTTGGGGTACCGAATTCGCGTCAGGTTGTTGTAGAGCAGGGCACTGGCCAACAGGCTGGCCGCTGCGAGCATCACCGGACCCAGTTCTCGCCACTCCAGGGCCGCGCTGACCGGGTCCGCCAGCACCAGGGTCAGGGCCAGAGCACCGGCCGGGGGATGCAGGCAACGCAACCAGCACATCAGCACCAGGGCCATGCCCGCCGCAAGGCAGGCGCTGCCCAGGGTCCGGCCCAGGACATGGGCCACCAGCAAGGCCACGACCCCGGCGCACAGGTAGCCGCCCAGGATCGACCAGGGTTGGGCCAGGGCGCCGGAAGACACGGCAAACAACAACACCGCCGAAGCCCCCAGCGGGCCGATCAGGTGCAGCGCCACTGGCATGCCGAACACCTGGGCGCAGAGCCAGACACTGAACAGGGTGCCCAGGGCCATGCCGACAGCGGCGCGGCTCCATTCCAGGGGGCGGGTATTGATGGCGGCGGGTTTCCAGCGGGC
This sequence comes from Pseudomonas sp. E1BtOHC1, assembly GCF_058744285.1. Lineage (NCBI taxonomy): Bacteria > Pseudomonadati > Pseudomonadota > Gammaproteobacteria > Pseudomonadales > Pseudomonadaceae > Pseudomonas > Pseudomonas sp. E1BtOHC1. The sequence continues at coordinate 4,336,065 of NZ_CP196023.1, read as the reverse complement.
AAACATCGGCAAGAACGGTCCAGGGCTAAACGACGGGCAAAAAGAAGGGCTTGTCTGGATCGCCAGAAAGCCCTTGAACGTTCCAACATTTGGGGGAGGAACGGGCACAGTGTGCCGAGCATTCGTGTAGCTGACAAATTCATAATAATGCTGTTTAAGTGCATTTATTTTGAGGTATTGCGCCCCGCGTAGGAGCCGGCTTGCCGGCAAAGGGGGGGGCGAATTGGGTAGCTGGTCTTGAGGGCGCTTTCGCTGGCAAGCCAGCTCCTACAGCCAGCTTCTGCAGCCAGTTCCATAGCCAGCGGTGGCGGTGCGCTTTTTACACGCTCAGGCGCATGGCGCAGCGGCGTGGTGCGGGCAGGCCGTGCTGTGTTTCATCGGCCAGGACCTGGCGCAACCGCGGGCCAAGCTGTGCCGGTTCGAGGGTGACAAAGCCCTGGCGCTGGTAGAAGGGTTCGTTCCAGGCCAGTTCGCGGAAGGTGCTCAGGGTCAGGGCTTCAAGCTGCTGCTCCTCGGCGTATTGCCGTGCCGCCTGCAACAGGCGCTTGCCGATGCCTTGGCCCTGGTGGCCGCTGGCGACGGAAATCTCCCAGACATGCAGTTCCCGGTCACAGATCTGGGCGTTGAGAAAGGCACAGCGGTCGCCGTCCACTGTCACTGCAACCCAGACCGGGTGGTGCTGGATGTTCTCGCGCTGGCTCTGGGCATCGGCCACTTCGGCGTCTGCCAGCCAGGCCAGTTGCGGATCACTGCGAAACAGTTCCGCAGCCGAGGTTTCAATGGCGGGGAGGAAGGCCGCATCGGCCACTCGCGCCCGGCGAATCTGAATAGTCATGGGCGCGAGTGTAAGGAGGCGGCAGGGGCTGCGCAACGCTTTCAGGGTTGTGCCTGAGTGGCCTTGGGCAGGTGCAGGAGCACAAAGTCATTCTTGTCGAAACGCCCGCTCAGCACCGGTTTCAACCCGGCCAGTGGCGTGCCTTGCAGGCTGGGCAGGTCGCTCTGGTCAAGTATCACCCAGGCCGGGGCCGGCACTTGTGCCAAGGCGGTAGCCTGATCGGTGAACTGTGGCTGCAGGTCCCGATCCAGGTTGACCATGAACTTGATCGCCTTGGCGTCCTTGCCCATGCGGTGCAGGACCACCGGCGCCGGTTCGGCATCGATCAATTGCATGGCATCGCGACTGAACGCCTGAGTGTCATAGAGCCGGTGCTCCACCGGTTCGAACACCCCGATGTAACAGGCCCAGACTGCCAGCACCGCGCTGTAGGCCAGACCCACGGCGCGCCACTGGCGCTTGAACAGCAATCCCAGGGACACCGCCTGCAGCAGGCCGAGGATCAGCAGCATGGGCGTGAGTGCCGTGAGTTGTTCGGGGAACTTGCGGCGCAATACCAGCAGCCCCACCATCAGCAGCCCCACCATCAGCAACCCCGGCAGCAGCAACCACAGGCCCTGGATCAACACCCGCAGCCAGCCCATGACCCGCCCGCGGCCGGCCTGGAACGGATACGCCGCGATGATCGCCGCCATGGGCAACATCGGCAGCAAGTAGCGGGCTTTCTTCGCCTGGGGAATCGACAGGCCGATCATCACGATCAACCCGGCAGCGGTGCACAGGCGCAGCAGTTTCAGGGCTGGGCCCTGTTCCGTGGGGCGACTCAGCAGCACCGCGACCCAGGCGAGGATCGCCAGGGGATAGGCCAGGGCGTAGTTGCCCAGGGAGCTGGTGAAGTAATAGAAGACATCGCTGGAGCCTTCGCTGCCGTCCATGCGCCCCATGAACTGCATGCGGATCACATCGTCGACAAAGGCCTGGCCACCGCTGAGCTTGGCCAGCCACAGTAGCAGGCCTACGCAGGCCACCAGCAGCAACAGTGCGCCCAAACCGACGCTGAACAGCCGCCGCCATTGGCCGTTGAGCAAGTAGTAGCTGCACAGCATGCCGGTGGGAATCACCAGGCCGATGGGTCCGCGAATGGCAAAGCCCAGCACCAGCAGCAGGAAGATCCAGCCCAGGTGCCGGCGGGCTCCGAAGTGGTCGTGGGCATAGCCGAGGTAGAACACCGCCAGGGACACCGCGGCAAGCATCTGGTCCAGGGAGACGGCACGGGTTTCGCTGATAAAGGTATTGCTCAGCAGCAGTAAAGCGACGCTGAGCAGGGCCCAGGTGCGGGAGTAGGGCGCCAGCAGGCGATAGATCAGGCTGACGATCAGCGCCGAAGCAATGGCCGTCGGCAGCCAGGCGCTGAAGCTGCTGACCTGCCCGGTGGGCAGGGAGAGCAGCCACACCAGCAGGGTCGAGGCGCTGGAGTAGTCAGCGTAGGGCTGGCCATAGGTGGTGGGGAAGAACCCCGGCCCATGGCGCAGCATTTCCTTGGCGAAGAGCACGAAGCGCGAGTCGAAACCGATGGCCGAATCGTGGCCGGTGCCGGCGCAGAACAGCAGCAAGGCCAGCAGCCCCAGCCCCAACGATTGCCAAAGTAATGTGTTCGAAGGGGAGCTGGAGTGCGGGTTCATTCAAGCCTCGGTGGACCACTGCTGGTAAGGAATCGGCAGGTGGCGCGATTCACCGCGACCGATCGGGAAGTAAGTGAACCCGTTGCGGGCCAGGCGCTCGGCGTCGTACAGGTTGCGTCCGTCGAAGATCACCGGGGCCTTGAGCCGCTGTTGGATCAGGTCGAAATCCGGGGCCTTGAACTGCTGCCACTCGGTGCAGATGATCAGGGCGTCGGCGCCGGTGAGTACCGATTCCGGCGTGCCCATGAGCATCAGGCGCGACTCGTCCGGGTACAGACGTTGGGTTTCCTGCATCGCTTCCGGGTCGAAGGCTCGGACTTCAGCGCCGGCGGCGAACAGCGCGTCCAGCAGCACCCGGCTCGGGGCGTCGCGCATGTCATCGGTGTTGGGCTTGAACGCCAGGCCCCAGAGGGCAAAGGTCTTGCCTTTGAGGTCGCCTTTGTAGAAGGCCTTGATGCGCTCGAACAGCTTGTGTTTCTGCCGCTCGTTGATGGCTTCCACCGCTTGCAACAGGTCGCTGGAGCAGTGGGCTTGCTCGGCGCTGTGGATCAGCGCGCGCATGTCTTTGGGGAAGCACGAGCCACCGTAGCCGCAGCCCGGGTAGATGAAGTGATAACCGATCCGTGAGTCGGCGCCGATGCCCAAGCGTACCGATTCGATGTCGGCCCCCAGGTGCTCGGCCAGCTCGGCGATCTGGTTGATGAAGCTGATCTTGGTGGCCAGCATGCAGTTGGCCGCGTACTTGGTCAGCTCGGCGCTACGCAGGTCCATGAACATGATGCGGTCGTGGTTGCGGTTGAACGGCGCGTAGAGATCGCGCATCACATCCTGCACCGCTTCGCGCTCGCAGCCGATGACGATCCGGTCCGGGCGACGGCAGTCGCTGACCGCCGAGCCTTCCTTGAGGAATTCCGGGTTGGACACTATGTCGAATTCCAGGGCGCGGCCTTCCAGGGCTTTTTCAATGTGCGCCTTCAGGGTGTCGCCGGTGCCCACTGGAACGGTGGACTTCTCCACCAGAATCACCGGTTGCTGGCGGTGGCGGGCTACGGCGTCGCCCACCGACAGCACGTAGCGCAGGTCCGCCGAACCGTCTTCGCTGGAAGGCGTGCCCACGGCGATGAACAGCACCTGGCCGTGTTGCACCGCGAGCTTTTCGTCGCTGGTGAATTGCAGGCGCTTGGCTTCGAGGTTTTCCTTCACCAGGCTGGCAAGCCCGGGTTCGAAGATGCTCACATGTCCCTGTTGCAGTTGCTTGACCTTTTGCTCGTCGATGTCCATGCAGATGACATCGTGGCCGACTTCAGCCAACACGGCGGCTTGTACAAGGCCGACGTAACCACTTCCAAATACGCTGATTTTCATGGGGTATTCCTGGGACTTGTCGCGGGTGCAGATCGAGAGTTGATGGTGATCACGCCGAGGATGACCAAGGCCACTCCAAGGCTTTTGGAAAGCGTGAAGGGTTCGTTGAACAGCGGCAGGCTGGCGGCCAGCAGGTAGACCAGCGCGTAGCTGATGCTCAGCAGCGAGTAGGCCCGGCCCAGGGGCAGATCGCGTAGCGCCAGCAGCCAGCAGAGCATCGACAAGGCGTAAGCGCCGATCGCCGCAACCACCACCGCCAGAGCCGCCAGGTCGACGCTGCCGGCACTCAGCGCCGACAGCCACTGGTCCGGGGCGGGCAGGCGGGTCATGCTCCAGCGCATGCCCAGCTGGGCGCCGCTGACCAGGGCCACACTGCCCAGGGCGAAGGCAAAGCCCTTGACCCGGCTCATGCGTGGCGACTCAACAGCAGCACGCCGCCAATCACCAGGGCGACACCGAACCAATGGCGGCGGTCGATGGGCTCATGGAAGACGAAGCGTGCAATCAGGGTGATGAACACGAAATTCAGGCTGAGCATCGGGTAGGCCACGCCCACCTCCATGCGTTGCAACACCAGGAGCCACACCAGCAGGCCCAGGCCGAGACTGAACAGGGCCAGCCACAGCCAGCCGGAACGCAGTTTTTGCAGGGCGCCGGAAGGTTGGTCACGCCAGCTTTCCACGGCGAATTTCTGCGCCACCTGGCCCAGGCAGGTCAGCCCGCAGGCCAGCAATAGCAACAGCAGGCTCATGGCTGACTCTGGGGAATGATGAAGATCACGATATTGCCTTGCTCGTAGCGCTTGGCATCCTTGGGCAGCAGCTCGACTTCATGTTCCTCGTCGCTGCTCTTGACCCGCATCACCACGCCCACCGAACCCTGCTTGCGGGCTTGGGCGATCCACGGCTGGACCTGGTTCAGGTCGACCTTGCGCGCGACGCTGTCTTCATAGCCCAGGCCGTATTTCACTTCGCCCTCGGTGTTGTACAGGGTCACGTCAGGGCGGCGCAGACGCCAGGCCAGCGCGGAAGCCGCGCCCAGGTCGTTGCTCAGCAGGGCCTTGGCCTGGCCCAGCTCGGCCACGTGATCGATGATGAACTGGTCGGGAATCTTGTTGTAGACCACCTTGTTCGGCAGCGCCGCCGGGGCCAGGGCCACCAGCAGGAAGCTGCCCAGGGCCGGGGCGGCCCACAGGCTCAAGGGGCGCATGGCCTGCAACAGGTTGCTGATGATCCAGCCCAGCAACAAGACGTAAACCAAGACCAAATGCTGGGGTTCGTCCACATACACTGGCTTCTTCAACTGGAAGTACACCAGAGCCAGCAGGGCCACCAGGCCCGCCAGCAGGTTGAGCACACCATTGAGGCTGACGATCCGGGTCTTGCCGGCGGCCAGACGGTCCATCAGGGTGTGGCCCATCAGCAGGGCCAGGGGCAGCAGGCAGGGAAGAATGTAGGCCGGCAGCTTGCCTTTGCTCAGGCTGAAGAAGGCCAGGGGCAGCACCAGCCACAGCAGCAGGAAGCCACTGCTGTTCAGCCGTCGTTGTTCCCAGGCCTGCTTCAGGCTGGCCGGCAACAGCAGCACCCAGGGCACGCAGAAGCCCACCAGCAACGGCAGGTAGTACCACCAGGGGGAGGCGTGTTGCGCGTCTTCACCGGCAAAGCGGCGGATGTGCTCGTGCCAGAAGAAGAACCGCCAGTAGTCCGGTTCCTGGGCGTGCACTGCCAGAGCCCAGGGCAGGCTGACCAGAATCGCCACCAGCACGCCGAGGCCGCCGTAAATCAGCAGCGAGCGCAGGCGCTTCTGCCACACCGCGTAGGGCAGGGCCACCAGCACCGGCAGCAGCCAGGCGAGAAAGCCCTTGGTCATGAAGCCCATGCCGCAGGCCAGGCCCAGCAGTACCCAGGCGCCGATCTGTCCGCGCCGGGTCTGGCAGTCGAAGGTGAACCACAGCGCCACCAGGCTCAGGTTGACCCAGAAGGTAAACTGCGGATCGAGGTTGGCGTAGCCGGCTTGCAGCGCCACCACGGTAAAGCTCATGTAGAGCAGGGCGCTGGCCAGGCTCTTGCGCGGATCGTTCCACAGGCGTCGGGCCAGCAGATAGGCCAGGACCACGCTGAGGCCGGTGCTCAGGGCCGAAGCCACGCGCACGCCAAACAGGTTGTCGCCAAACAGCGCCTGGCCGATGGCGATCATCCAGTAGCCGGCCACGGGTTTTTCGAAATAGCGAATGCCCATGAAGTGCGGCGACGCCCATTTACCGCCGAGGAGCATTTCCTGGCTGATCTGCGCGTAGCGGGTTTCATCGGGAATCCACAGGCCGTGGGTGGCCATGGGCAACAGGTAGAACAGACCGAAAGCGATCAGCAGCAGCGGCAGGGCCCAACGTCTGGTCATGCGCCTTGCACTCCCAGCCAGCCTTCACGGCCTTCCAGCACACCACGCACGACTTTGCCTGCAGGCAGGCTGGAAAGGTCCGTCGGGAGCATTTCGCCCAAGGGCTGGAAATGGATGTCGCGCTGCTTGGCACTGGCCAGCAGCTGGCGGAAATCGTTGGCCATGAGAATCCCTTCTACTTCTGCATGCACGGTGTAGACGTTGAGCTTGTCCGGGCTGAACCGGTCGAGGATGTAGCGATTGAAATCCTTGGCGGTCACCACCGGCCCGACCACTTCGTCGAAGGTCGGCAGGTCCACCGGAATCTGTGGGGCGCCCAGGCTGCCATCCGCCAGTCGCGGCTGGAACAGGCTCTGGCCGCGGCAGTCGCTGTTGTAGCGAAAGCCGAATTGTTGTTTGGCTTCGATAACGCGTTCGTCGGCGCGCCAACCGGCGGACGCCGAGCAGCTCACCGCTTGCCCGAGAATATCGTTGAGGCTGTCGACGCCACGGCGGATCTGTTCGATCAACTGTGCCTGACTCCAGCGCCCGGTGTTGGCCTGCCAGCCGTGGTGATCCCAGGCGTGCAGGCCGACTTCATGGCCGGCGGCCAGGGTCTGGCGCATCAGATGCCCCAGGTCCCGGCCAATGGGTTTACCCGGCCAGGCAGTGCCGGCCAGGAGTATGTCCCAGCCGTACAGGCCCGCGGCATTGGAGCGCAGCATTTTCCAGAGGAACTGCGGACGGATCAGGCGCCACAGGTGGCGCCCCATGTTGTCCGGCCCGACGCTGAAGAAGAACGTGGCCTTGACCCCGGCTTCGTCCAGCGATTCGAGCAGCCGTGGCACCCCCTCCCGGGTGCCGCGGTAGGTATCGACATCAATGCGCAGACCTGCCTGCATCAGCGAGCTTCTTCTTTGGAACGATCGGCGATTTCCAGCATGGCTTCACGCAGGAAGAAGTCCAGGGTGTTGCCGATGGTTTCGCTCATCTCCACGGTCGGCTCCCAGTTCAGCAGGCGCTTGGCGTTGTCGATGCTGGGCTTGCGGTGTTCCACGTCCTGGTAGCCGGCACCGTAGAAGGCCTTGCTTTCGACGTCGCGGAAACCGGCGAACGGCGGGAAGTTGCTGCGCAGCGGGTGAGCTTCGAATTGACGCAGCAGCTCTTCGCCCAACTGACGAATGCTGGCTTCGTTGTCCGGGTTGCCGATGTTGATGATCTGGCCGTTGCAGCAGTCGTTGTCGTTGTCGACGATGCGTGCCAGGGCTTCGATGCCGTCGGCGATGTCAGTGAAGCAACGCTTCTGCTCGCCACCGTCGAACAGACGGATCGGCGTGCCTTCCACCAGGTTGAGGATCAGTTGGGTAATGGCCCGGGAGCTGCCGATACGGGCCGAGTCCAGACGGTCCAGGCGCGGACCCATCCAGTTGAACGGACGGAACAAGGTGAAGTTCAGGCCCTTGGCACCGTAGGCCCAGATCACCCGGTCCAGCAGCTGCTTGGAAACCGAGTAGATCCAGCGTTGCTTGTTGATCGGGCCGACGATCAGGTTGGAAGTGTCTTCGTCGAAGTTCTTGTCCTGGCACATGCCATAGACTTCCGAGGTCGACGGGAAGATCACGCGTTTGTTGTATTTGACGCAGTAGCGAACCAGCTTGAGGTTCTCTTCGAAGTCCAGCTCGAACACGCGCAGTGGGTTGCGGGTGTATTCGATCGGGGTGGCGATGGCCACCAGCGGCAGGACCACGTCGCACTTCTTGATGTGATATTCGATCCACTCGGAGTGGATGCTGATATCGCCTTCGACGAAGTGGAAGTTCGGATGGCTGCGCAGGCGCTCGATGGCGTCGGAGCCGATGTCCAGGCCGTAGACGTCGTACTTGTCGTCGCGCAGCAGGCGCTCGGACAGGTGGTTACCGATAAAGCCGTTGACGCCGAGGATCAGCACGCGGGTGCGACGTGGCTTGCGCCCGGACTCGGCACCGCGCAGCAGGGAACCGTCCACCAGGCCCAGTTCGTTGGCCAGTTGCGGGCCGCCCAGGTACAGGCCGTTGGCGTTGCGCTGGCCGGAGGTGATCACCAGGGAGTCTTCGCCACAGGCGATGCGCAGCGGGTCGACACTGATGACCCGGCCCGGGGCCTGGCCTTCGTTGCCTTTTGCAACTTCGGCGCTCCAGACGATCAGCTTGTGCTCGCCGACGGCGCAGAAAGCGCCCGGGTAAGGCTGGGTCACTGCGCGTACCAGGTTGAACAGCTCTTCGGCCGGGCGTTTCCACTCCAGCTTGCCGTCCGCGGCGGTACGACGACCGAAGTAGCTGGCCTTGGATTCGTCCTGTGCGGTCTCGGTGATCTTGCCCTGGGCCAGTGCCGGCAGGGTGTCGCGCAGCAGGCTGGCAGCGGCGTCACGCAGTTTGTGGTGCAGGCTCAGCGCGGTGTCGCTGCGCTCGATGGCGACGCGTTCCTGGGCAATGATGGCGCCGGCATCGGCGCGCTTGACCATGCGATGCAGGGTCACGCCGGTCTCGGTTTCGCCCTTGACCAGTACCCAGTTGGCCGGTGCGCGACCACGGTAGTGCGGCAGCAGGGAGCCGTGCAGGTTGAACGCGCCCTTGCGAGCGGTGGCCAGCAGGGGTTCGCTCAGCAGGTTGCGGTAGTAGAAGGAGAACAGATAGTCCGGGTCGAGCTTGCTAATGCGCTCGATCCACAGTGGGTGGTTGGCATCTTCCGGGGCGTGCACGGCAATGCCCTTGCGTGCACACAGCTGGGCGACGGACCCGTAGAAGGTGTTTTCCTTGGGGTCGTCGGCATGGGTGAAGACCGCAGCGATCTCATAACCTGCATTGAGCAGGGCTTCGATGCCTGCACAGCCAATATCGTGGTAGGCGAAGACAACAGCTTTATTGCTCATGGCGAAACCTGATCAGTATGAGTGGAAGATAAACCGTCGACAGTCACAGCAGGGGCCGGGGCCGCAGGCTGGCTGCGCAAGACTTTTTCGATGAAGAAGCGCGGGCGGGCCCGTACGTCGCTGTACATGCGTCCCAGGTATTCACCCAGCAAACCCATGCCGATGAACTGGCCACCGGTGAACACGAACAGCACCGCGAACAGCACGAAGGTGCCGTCGCCGGCCCAGGTGGCGCCGAAGATCAGCCGCAGGACGATCAGCATCAGGGCGAACAACGCGCCGAGGCCGGCCATGCCGAAGCCGATGATGCTCAGCAGCCGCAGGGGGGTGGTGGTCATGCAGGTGATCAGATCGAACATCAGATTGATCAGGCGCATCGGGCTGTACTTGGAGTCGCCGTGCTCGCGCTCGGCGTGCTCCACCAGCACCTCGGTGGTGTGCCGGGCGAAGCTGTTGGCCAGGATCGGGATAAAGGTGCTGCGCTCGGTGCAGGCCAGCATCGCGTCGATGATGGTGCGCCGATAGGCTCGCAGCATGCAGCCGTAGTCGCTCATGGCGACGCCGGTGGAGCGCTGCACGGCCAGGTTGATCAGTTTTGACGGCCAGCGACGGAACGCCGAGTCCTGGCGGTTGTTGCGCACGGTGCCGACCACGTCATAGCCGAGCTCGGCCTGGGCCACCAGGCGCGGGATTTCTTCCGGCGGGTTCTGCAGGTCAGCGTCGAGGGTGATGACCACATCGCCGCGGCACTGCTCGAAGCCGGCCATGATCGCCGCGTGCTGACCGTAGTTGCGGTTGAGGATCACCGCCACTACCGGGCTGCCTTCGCGTTCGGCGGCTTCTTGCAGGATGTTCGCCGACTCGTCGCGGCTGCCGTCGTCCACCAGGACGATTTCAAACTCGTGCTTGAGCTCGCGGCAGGCCGCTTCGGTACGCCGCAGCAGCTCGGGCAAGCTCTGTTCTTCGTTGTAGACCGGAATGACGATCGACACGAACTGGATTGGATAAGGTTTCAAAGGCTTCAGTCCAGGAGGTTGGCAATGGCACCGGAGACCCGTTCGACATCGTCGAGGGTCATGTCCGGGAACAGTGGAATCGAGCATAGACGCGCCGAGTTCCATTCGGTGTGCGGTAGCCGCACATCGGGGAAGCGCTGTCGGTAATAGGTATGCAGGTGAGTGGCGATGAAGTGGATGCCGGTGCCGATGTTCTGTTCCTGCAGGCCCTTCATGAAGGCTTCACGGTCCAGGCCGCAGCGTTCGGCGTCGATACGCAGGATGAACAGGTGCCAGGCGTGCTGCTGCGGGTACTGGGGCAGGTGCAGGGGCTGCACCGGCAGACCTTTGAGGCGTTCCAGGTAAGCCTTGGCCAGCACTTCGCGCCGGGCGTTGATTTGGTCCAGGCGCTGCAACTGCACCAAGGCGATGGCCGCGTTGATGTCCCCCAGGTTGTACTTGAATCCGGGTTCGATCACTTGGGCCTGGGGCTTGCGGCCGTGGGTCAGGCGATCGTAGGCGTCCACGCCCAGACCGTGGAACTTGAGCATGCGCACCCGGTCGGCCAGGGCCTGGTCGTCGCTGACGAACATCGCACCTTCAGCGCAGGTCATGTTCTTGATGGCGTGGAAGGAAAAAATCGCCGTGCCCTGGGCACCGATGGCCCGGCCGCGATAGACGGTGCCGGCGGCGTGGGCGGCATCTTCGATCACCGGGATACCGTGCTTCTCCGCCAGGGCGTACAGCGGGTCCAGGTCGAAGGCGGCGCCGGCGTAGTGCACCGGAATGATGGCCTTGGTTCGTGGCGTGATGGCCGCTTCGATGGTGGCCGCGTCGCTCATCAGGGTGTCGGGGTCGACATCGACGAATACCGGGGTAGCCCCCAGCAGGCAGATCATGTTGGCCGTGGAGACCCAGGTCTGGGACGGGGTGATCACTTCGTCGCCGGGGCCAATGCCCAGGGCCAGCAGGGTGATGTGCATGGCGCCGGTGGCCGAGGACAGGGCCACGGCATGGCGAGCACCGACGCGGTCGGCGAATTGCTGTTCCAGTTCCTGGTTTTTCGGGCCGGTGGTGATCCAGCCGGAGCGCAGAACCTGCTCCACTGCAGCTATCTCTTCGTCGCCAATACTCGGACGCGAGAAGGGAAGGAAAGCCTGGTTCATGGTTACCTCGGGTTTAGCTGATGCCGGAAATACGGGGTGTTGCGCGTGAACGAACGGTTCAGGAAAAGCGGGGGAGGTCATGCAGTCATCAAGGCTCATCCAGTTATTGGGCCGGGGTGGCGATCCATGCAGCGTTTGAGTAAAGACGATGTTTGTTAAAAGTAAATGCGGATCAAGATGTTATCTTGGCAACCTGAGAAAACACTGCGTTTGGCAGGTGGCGTGTTGGTGGCTGAGATTAAGCGGAAAAATGTGAAACGAATATGAAAAATAGGGCAAAAGTCCGTTTTTCTGCGGGCCAGACAGCTGCTGTTCAGTTTGTTTATATCGTTGTGAATCAATCCCCTGGCAGCGACTGTTTTAGCTGTTCTGCAGCGACTGTTAAAGGGACTGCCAAGCTTGTTCTTTTCGGCTTGCTCCGGGTGTCACCGGGTGCAACCTGGGGGCTGGAGTACCGATGAATAGCCAGCAACATCAACCCTGTGCTGCCATTGCCAACCCGTTGCGCCTGTACCTGGCCCGTTTGGCGCCCTCCAGCCAGTCGACCCTGCGTTACGTGCTGCAGGACGCCGCCGACCGCCTGGGGTATGACGAACTCAACCTCGAGGACATCCCCTGGCACCAACTGCAACCCGAACAGGTGACCGCCCTGGTGGCCACGTTGCGCCGTGACGGCTATGCCCCGAGCACCTCGTCGCTGTACGTCAATGCCCTGCGCGGAGTGATGAACGAAGCCTGGCGCAGCAGCCTGATCAGCCAGGATCACCTGCTGAAAATGCGCTCGGTCAAGGCCATGGGCGGCACACGCCTGTCCCGGGGGCGCAATCTCAAGCGCGGCCTGATCCAGGAACTGATGGCGGTGTGTGCCGCCGATCCGCGTCCCCAGGGCGTGCGCGACGCGGCCATCATTGCGGTGCTGTACGGCTCGGGCATGCGCAAGTCCGAATCGGTGAACCTGGACCTGGCCCAGGTGGACTTCGCCCAGCGCAGCCTGCAGGTGCTGGCCAAGGGCAACAAGCAACTGATCAAGTACGCTCCCTCTTGGGCCTTCGACAAGCTGCAGGCCTGGTTGGAACTGCGCCGTTCGTACCTGCCCGAAGGCCTGGAGGACGATGTTTTTCTGTTCAACCGGATTCGTCGCGGCGGTCATATCACCCGTGAACGCATCAGCAAGCACGCCATCTACTACATTGCCCGCCAGCGGGGCGCCCAGGTCGGCGTGCGGATCATGCCCCACGACTTTCGCCGTTCGTTCATTACCCGGGTGATCGAGGAACATGACCTGTCGATCGCCCAGAAGCTGGCGCACCACACCAATATCCAGACCACCGCCAGCTATGACATGCGTGACGACAACGAGCGGCGTCGGGCCATCGATCGCTTCGACCTGTGAGTGTCAGCCGTTCAGGAGGTCGGCAGGGAAGGGGACAGATGCCCGGTAAAATCCCAGGCCTCTAGCATTTTCGCGTATTCAAACGCGTGGCTGGGATCGCTCTGCAGCCAGTCTTCGAAAGCCCGGCGTTCCTCCAGGCTGCAATCGGCCTCGCGCAGGCGTATGCACCAATGGGCGGCCTGCATCATCAAGTATTCATCTGCTTCGCTGGCAGGACTGTTCATCGCTCTGTCCTTGTTCAAAGTGGCGCGGGTCATGAGGGCGACGTGCGGCACGTAGAAATCACTTGCAATCTAGAGTGTATAACGAGAAAAAAGCGTCAATTTTTTGCGTGAGATCAGTCATTCGTGTCGGCGCACCGGTCTGAGGCAAGGCCTGGATGCTGCTCTATAATCGGCATGTTTCACCTGTGGCAAATGGAATCGACCAGTCAAATGAGGGAGCAATCGTGAGCGCCAAACTGTGCAACAACACCAATGCCGTCACCTTCGTCAGTAAATACAAGGCGGCTTGCCAGCCGATCGCCGATCAACTGGACCTGCCGGTGGAAAACATCCTCGGCCTGGCAGCCCAGGAGAGCCAGTACGGCGCCGGACGCATTGCCCGCGAGCTCAACAATTACTTCTCCCTGCATGCCCCGGCGCCCCTGCAAAGCGGTGCCGAGGCGCCCCAGGGCAACGCCAGCATCAAGGTGGCGAAGTTCGACTCTTTCCAGAAATGCGCCCAGTCCTTCGCCTTGCGCTATGGCTCGTCGGTCCGTAGCAAGCGCGACCCCATGGAGTTCGCCCAGGCCCTGGTGCGCAGCGGCTACAACAGCGGCGACGCGGCCACCGGTGGTCGCAACGGTTTCGCCGAGTACCTGGCGAAGATCATCGTCGCGGTCAGAGGGCGCATGGCGTGCTGAGAAAAAATCCCCACTCATGGTTGCTGGGCCTGCCCCTGGCCTGCGCCGCGCTCGTCGCCTGCGCCGGTAACGCCCTGCAGCCGGCCGAGGTCAAGGCCACAGGCCTGACCCGCGAGCAGGCCCAGGAAGTGCTGCTGGTGGCCTTGAAGCATCAGGACTATCAACTGAACAAGCCCGGGGTCTTTGTCGATGGTGACCTGCAGGACGACAGCGGCCAGCCGCCGCATCCGGGGTACTTCGACTTCAGCCTCGGCTACAACGACCCCAAGGCCGGCGCCACTGAGTACTGGGGCCTGTTCTCGGTGAGCACCGCCACCGGCGATGTCTGGGAAATCAACAGCTGCAAGCGTCTGGACGGCAGTGAGTTGCGGGCCTTGCAGGGACAGATCATGGCCCGTACCGGCAAGACCCTGGTGGATGAAGAACCCCAGCGCCAGGGACTGGGTTGCGAGGATGAACAATAGTCCCGGCACCGGCCTGCATCAGGCCGCGGCGGTCAGGTGCAGCACCGCAAAATAGGCCGCCGTACCGATCACTGCGCTGCTGATCAGGCCCAAGCGGTTGCTCAGGGCGATGGCCCCCACCAGCAGCAGGGACACCGAGGCCGCCAGGGGCTCGCGGCTCATCTCGCTGAAGGCGATGTACACCGCGAAGTTGATGAACACCGCCACCGGCAGTACCCGCTCCAGGCAACGCTGCAGGCCGGGCTGCAAGCGGATGCTGACGAACGCCGGAATAATCCGTACCAGGCAACTGGTGGCCAGCAGTGCAGCGATGGTGACCCAGGCCGAATCGCTCATAGCTTGGCCCTCGTCAGCAAGGCTGTGGTGATCAGCACACTGGGAATCCAGAAATACAGGGGGCCCAGGAACATGATCAGTACCAGGGTCACCGCCACACAGAGCGCCACCATCGACAAGAAGGCCAGGCGGCGTTCGTGCGCAAGGCTCAAGCGGCTGCGCAACTGCGCCAGCGACAGGTACATGAGCACTACGCTGGCGGGGTAGCCCAGGTTGACCTCGGTGCCGATCCACTGCAGGGGCAGCCATTTGCCCAGCAATGCCCCCAGAACCCCGGCCAGTGCCCAGGTCAGGAAAATCGTCCCGCGTATCATCAGCAGCGTGGCCGGACTGTCCCGTTCGTGCTCGGTGGCGTAGGCCTCGTCCCCCAGCATATGGGCCGCACCGACCTTCTGCAGGAACCCCCGGGGCAACCGCGGGCTCGAGGTGAAGGCAATGGGCAGGTAGCGGCTGTTGATCGAGGCCGAGACCAGCAACAGGGTGAAGAACCCGGCTCCCGACTGGGCCAGGGGCAGGGCGGCGAACTGACCGCTGCCGGTGAATCCCAGGAGCCCCACCAGCGCCACCTCCAGCAGCGACCAGTCGGCGCGACCGGCCAACAGACCGAACAGCATGCTTACCGGGACAATCGCCAACGCGGCCGGGGCCACCCTGCGCAGGGTGGCTGGCGTGCTTTGCGCTAACGGCATCTGTTGCTCGACCTGCATAGGTTTCTCCACCTTTGAATCACTGCTGCAATAAACAGACAAGAACATCATCTCTTTGAGCTTTCTCCCTGAACTATCTCCCCGGCGCGACCTCGTCGAAATCGTACGAGGCCGATAGTTCCTGCCCGAGGTCGTGACGAATAACGACCGTCTTGGGACGCCTGAAAGCGTCCAGTGCCCTGGGTGCCAGGTCGTCGAGCCAGCGGTTGCCATCAGTGGTGCTGTCGCCAGTGAGCGCCTGGTTGACCCGGACCCGAGTGGCCAGGAGCCGTTGGCAGGCCAGCAGCGCTTGCGCCGGATCATTGGAAAACAGGGTCGCCTCAACGCTTGCGGGACAGTCGTTGGCCAGTTGCACGGCTTCGCCAAGATCGGTCACCCGGCGAATGAGGGCCACCGGCCCCAGGCATTCTTCCTGGGTAATGGCCATGTCGTCGTCGATCTCGGTGAGGATCACCCACGGATGGAACCAGCCGAGCACCGGCGCATCCGGGCATTCATCCCCGCCTGCCACCCGTGTCGCGCCTTTGGCCAGGGCATCGTTCACCAGCCGCATGACCTTTTGCTGCGCCGCTTCGCTGATCAACGGGCCAATGGAGCAGGCCGCCTTGTGCCCCTGACACTGGACGCGGCTGTGCTCGATGAACTGGCGGACGAACTGATCATGGATCGATTCTTCGACAAAGAAGTGCTGGATCGACAGGCAACTCTGGCCACTGCGACCGAAGGCGGCGCTCACGCCGCAGGCAGCGGCAAGGTCCAATCGGGCATGCCGGGACACGATCATCGAGCCGCGCCCGGCGCTCTCGATCACACAGGGTTTGAGCAGCTCCGCGCAGGTCACCGCCACCGCGCTGCCGGCGGCGACACTGCCGGTGAAGGCCACGGCGTGGGTGCCGGAGGACTGCAACAGCCATTGTCCGGTGCGCGCGTCTCCGGGGATGCAGGACACCAGGCCCGCCGGCAGGCCGACAAAGTGCTGCATGAACGCCAGGGTCGACAGGGTGGCGTGTTCCGCAGGTTTGACAATGCAACTGTTGCCTGCGGCCAGTGCTGCCGCCACCGTCCGGCACATCAGCTCGATGCCCTGGACAAACGGCAGGATGTGCACGCTGACCCCGTAGGGCTCGTAGCGCAGCTGGCACAGTGCCGCGCCGGGCGTGCCGTGGGCTGGAGCAGGGCTGCCGGCGTCGGTCAGATCCGCGTAGTAGCGCAAGATCCCCGCGCAGTGGCTCAGCTCGCGGTTGGCTTCAGCCGGGGACAGCGCCTGCTCGAGGATCATCAGCTGGACAATCTGTCGGTTGAGGGCGCTGGCGGCTTCGATGCTGTCCGCCAACTGATGCAACAGTGCCCTGCGCTGATCGCCGTCCAGCAGGCGCCACAATTCATGGGCGACGTTGGCCGCATCCACGGCCAGGCGAATATCGCTCTTGTCGCAATAGGCAATCTGCCCCACAGGCTCCAGCGTGGCCGGATTCACCGCCTGGCGTGAATCACTGCCAGACGCCGGAAGGAACAGCGGATTGATATAGAACTGCGGGGTCCGGGGTTGAAAACCGTGCATTGGAAGGTCCCTTTCCAAGTGTGCCGGGACTGGCAACTGTGTGGACGCCGCACCGTTGAAACCTGGGCGTTGATGGCCTGGGCAAAGACCCGGGGCGGCGCCGCGGTCATTCGTCGGGGGAGTCTAGGAAAGGGACTGGGACAGCGTCTTGTACGATTGTGCGACTTTGCCGGGTGCTTAGAAGCGATAGCCCACGTTGACCATCACTGCTGCAGCGCCCAGCACCACCAGTTCAGTGCCCACCGGCCCGTAATGCACGCCCAGCGCAGGAATCAGCACCGGCGCCACGCCAAAGTGGTTCAGCGGGATCTTGTCCTTGTAGTCGCCCTTGTAGCCCTGGATCAGGCCGCCGCTGAGCTTGGCGTAGACCGGCCAGTCCGCATGCTCCCAGGCCTTGCCGACGTAGGCGTAGTAGGAACGCTGGGAGAAGGAGTTGCGAAAGGTGCTCACGCCCCATAATTGGCCGTCGGCGTAGTTGTGCTCCAGGCCGATCAGGTCCTGGTGGTTGTTGTGGTCGGGATCGTTGCTCCAGTGGTTGGTGTAGACGCTGGTCTGCACGTACCAGTAGTCCTGTTGCTCGGCGGCTTGCAGCGTCTGGGTGGCGGCGGCCAGCAGCAGGGCCAGGCTCGCGGCTTGGGTTCGAAGCATGGGTTTCATCAGGATTCCCTGCCATCACGGCAGTCGTGCCCCCTCGCAAATCAAGGGGGAAAAGGGCGCTGACGCTAACACCCGACCATTCAACGAATCAATGACTGAACTGTTGCTTGATCTATATCAGCTTCGATGCGCTGCATCAGGTAGGGGAAGAACGGGTTGGCGGTCAGGCGCATCAGCTCATCCATGGGTACCACCAGCACGCCGCGTTCGCCGCGGGCGGCGATGGTGCCCAGGTGCACGCCGAAGTCTTCTCCGGGGTTGGGCTGGGTCCCGTACAAACCGTCGTCCACAGGGAACGGCAAGGCCACGTGGGACAAGGAAAACACCCCGGCCGGATAGGCCAGGTCCAGGGGCCGCCGACGGCTGTCCAGGCTCAGGGCTGGGGTGCTGATCTCGTCCAGGTTCGCACCGCCGGCGCCTTCATTGGTCAGCACCCGGGTGCTGTAGTTGCGCGGCGGTGCCGGCAGCAGGCTGGCCAGGGAGGTGAGACTGGCGGGGTCCAGCAGGCCTTCGAAGTCGCGGTCCCGGTTGAGGTCGAAAATCACCAGTTCACTGCCATTGGCCGGCAGTTGCCGGTACAGGCCGGTGACCAGGGCGGGGGTACTGACCGTAGCATCGGTCAGTGACTGGAAGCTGAGGATCGGCGGCAACCGGTCCAGGCGTGGATCGCCCACCCTGGCCAGCAGCTGGCTTTGCAGGGCGTCGGTCAGCAGCCAGGACTGGCGCGCACCATTGACCGGAAACGAGTTGTACTTGAACGGGTTGTACTCAGGGCGCAGGTTCAGCCAGGCCGCCTTGCTGAAGGCCGGAAACACCGCCGGCCAGCCGGCCAGACCGGCAAAGCGCGCCGATGGGGCCACGCCGATCATCGGCGAAATCAGCACCAGGCGCTGGGCTTGTGGCAACTGCGGATCGTCGAGGGCGTCCAGGGCGTACTTGACTGCCAGGGCGCCACCGTTGGAGTAACCGACGATATGCAAGGGCCCAGGCGCCGGGACTTCGGCCCGGGCGGTACGCAGGGCCAGGCGGGTGGCGGCCAGCCAGTCCTGCCAATGGGCGTCGGTCAGGCCCGCCGGCACGGTGCCGTGGCCGGGCAGGCGCAGGCCGATGGCCAGGTAGCCGTGTTCGACGTAGCGCCGTGCAACGTGGCGCAAGCTGTAGGGCGAGTCGGTCAAACCGTGCAGCAGCACCACCACGCCCCGTGGCGTGCCTGGGGGCCGCAGCAGGTAGGAGCGGTTCCAGTCGGTGGCAAAGCGGGGCGGGTAGACCCGGCTGTCCACGCGATAACGGTTGAAAGGCGGGACCTGGGTCGGGTCCAGGCGGTCGCTGACTTCATGCCGGACTTCGGCAAACAAGCTGTCCTCGGCCTGCAGCCAGGCCGCCCAGTCAGCGCTATCGATCTGTTCGATGCTCAGTTCATGGGGCACCCGCAGGTGCCAGGGTTGCAATGCCGGACCGCGCTCACTGTCGAAGGCGCGCCAGGCCAGCAGGGTGAATGCGGCAACGCCAAGGATCAGCGCGCCGCGCTTGAGCAGGCGGGACAGGGCAGGAGCGATCACGGGCAGGGACTCGGTTGAGTGGCACAGATGCGATAGACGCAGCGTCGATCGCCAGTAATCAGGTGTTCCACGCGCTGCACCTGGCCCAGCTCGCCAATGGCGGCCTGGAACACCTGCAGTTCGGAGCGGCAGAAGCCCTGGCACTGCTGGGCGGCGACACAGATCGGGCAGTGACTCTCGATCAACAGCCAGCCGTCGCCGTCGGCCTCGACGCTGGCCATGTAGCCGGCGACTTCACGGATCTGCGCCAGGGCCCGGACCCGCTCTTCCAGGGTCGGCAGCGGGGCGCAGACGTCGAGGTACTGCGCCGTGTTGACCCGCTCCATGTCAGTGACGATGCGCTCCACGCCGTCGGACCCATAGACCGCGCGAATCGAGTCGATCAGTTGCAGGGTCAGGTGGGCATGGGTGTCGGGAAAGCGGGCCTGGGCCTGCTCGGTCAACACCCATTTCTGCGACGGACGCCCGGCGCCCTGGGCCGGCATCATCTGCCCGGCGATCAGTTCACCGTCCAGCAGCTTCTGTAGCTGCTGGCGGGTGGCTTCCAGGGAGACCTTGAGCAGCGGGGCCAGGTCGGCGGTTTTCAAGGGGCCGCGGGTTTTCAGCAGAAACAGAATCCGCTCGGCGGTAGCTCCGGGGTTCTTCTTCTCGGCAGGGGAGGACATCGAGGACATGCTGGGCCATTAACCAATGCGCAAGTGGGGTATCAAGGGCGTACAGGACGCGGCAAACCACGCAAGCATAACAGGCTGCAGCCTCGGGACCCGGCCATTGTCGCTCTTCGAACGGCGGATTGGGCAAGGGGGCTAAGCCATGAAAAATTAATTATCAAAGTAATTGCTTGTGTAATACAGTGCGGCTTCATCGAACAACCCGAAGGGAGCAAAGCATGGCTTCGACAAGCGGATGGTCGGCACTGTTACTGGGCAAGAACGGACTGCGCTCGGCAGCCCTGGCCGGTGGCGTGGCACTGCATGCAATCAACGTGTACCTGGTCACCACGCTGTTGCCTTCGGTGGTCAAGGATATCGGCGGCCTGGACTATTACGCCTGGAATACCACCTTGTTTGTGGTGGCCTCGATCATCGGCTCGGTGCTGTCCACCCGAGCTCTGGGGGTACTGGGGCCGAAAGTCGCCTATGCCCTGGCCGGGCTGGTGTTCATGCTCGGTTGCGGCCTGTGTGCCCTGGCCCCGGACATGGGCTGGCTGATCTTCGGGCGCAGCGTCCAGGGGCTGGGCGGAGGGCTGTTGTTCGCCTTGCCCTACGCGATGATCCGGTTGGTATTCGATGAGCCGCTCTGGCCCCGGGCAATGGCGCTGATTTCCGCCATGTGGGGCGCGGCCACCTTGATCGGCCCAGCAGTGGGCGGGGTCTTCGCCGAACACGGAGCCTGGCGTGCGGCGTTCTGGGTGCTGCTGCCGTGCACCTTGCTGTTCATGCTGTTGGCGATCGCCCTGTTACCGGGGAAAAGCCGTGAAGCGGCGCCGCGCAGTCCTATTCCCGGCCTGCAACTGGTGTTGCTGACGGCGGTGGTGCTGGCGATCTCCATTGGCAGCATTACGCCTTCACCCGGGTACAACGCCTTGGGCCTGGGAGTCGGCCTGGGCCTGCTGCTGGTGGTGGGGCTCGTGGAAAACCGCTCCCGCAAACGTCTCCTGCCCCGTGACAGCCTGAAGTCCGGCAGCCCCTTGCTGGCGCTGTACCTCTCCATGGCGCTGCTGGTGGTGGGCATGACCAGCGAGGTCTTTGTGCCGCTGTTCCTGCAAGTGCTGCACCAGCAGACTCCCTTGCTGGCGGGTTACATCGCCGCGCTGATGGCGGCCGGTTGGACCCTGGGGGCGATCTTCAGCTCCGGCCTGAGCCCCCGGGGTGCGTCCCGCGCCATCGCCAGCGGGCCATTCCTGGTGGTGGCCGGTCTGCTTCTGGCCTGCCTGTTCATGCCCGCTACGGCTACGCCAGTCCTGAGTCTGGGGGCGGTGTGCCTGGCCATGTTGCTGGTGGGCACAGGGATCGGCCTGGCGTGGCCGCATCTGTTGTCCCGGGTCCTGGAAAACGCTACCGATGATCAGAAGGAGCTGGCAGGTGCCTCGATCACCACCGTGCAACTGGTGGCCACGGCCCTGGGCGCGGCGCTGGCTGGGATGATTGTCAACCTGGCCGGCCTCAGCTCCACCGCAGGCGTTGCCGGTGCGGCCCAGGCCGCGGCCTGGCTGTTCGGTCTCTATGCCGGGGTGTCGGCACTGCTGTTTATCAGCATGCGCCAGGTCCGGCGCAGCCATGCCCGGGCCCTGGCCGAGGCTTGAAGCCTACCTGGATTCATCACTTGGCAAGGACGTACAGATGAACAGCCTCAATACCGCAAGTCAGGAACAGGGTTGGCTTTTCGATCCGGGTGTCGCCCCAGTATTCGCGCACCTGGACCTCAGGCTGCTGGGAGGACGCGCCATCGGCATTGCCGACAATCAGTTCACCGATCTGCTCAGCGTTCTCGGCGGCCCCGGCTGCGGGGTGCGCAATGGCAACCCCAGGGATTTGCGCCAGGAGAATCTGCGCCAGTTCAGTTATCGCCTGGACGGTTCGGGGGAACTCAAAAGCGCAACGCCGGCGCTGCGGGAGCTGCCCCAGAGACTGACCTCCGGCGCCGGCGAAGCGCCGCTGGAGCTTGGCCTGCAACCCTGGCGCCTGGGGCCCCACAGCCCCTACGGATTCCTGCCCCTGGGCCAGACCCGCAGACGGGACAATATTTCCCTGGACTCCATCGACAATCCGGCCACTGTGCTGACCCTGTCCCATTGGCCGGCCAACAAGACCCCCAGTGCCTACAAGGCCAACCTGTCCACCGCCAGTGCCCTGATTTTTCTTCAGCAGGGGCTCAGGGTGGAGCCGGCGCAGGTGATCACCAGCGACCATTTCGATCTTGACGGACTGGCCTCGGTCTACGCCTTCCTGGCCCCCGAGCATGCTCTGCGGCACCGTCAATTGCTGATCGATATCGCTCGACTCGGCGACTTCACCCGGGGCACTTCGCCCCAGGCCCTGCACTGCGCCTTTACCCTGCATGCCCTGGCCGCCCGAGTGCGCAGCGACAGTCAGGGTGGCAACGACCGGCAACTCATGGCGCGCTTCACCGCACTGCTGCCGCAACTGGCCGATGTGCTGGATAACACCCGGCGTTACGCCGAACTCTACCGTCCGGCCATGCAGGACCTGCAGCGCAGCACGGCGCTGGTGGAGCATCCCGCCACACGGATCGAGGAATACCCGGATATCGATTTGGCGATCTTTCGCCTGCCGCAAGGGGCATGGCAGGGCGAGGGCGAGTACTTCGGCCTGTCGCCGGTGGCCTTGCACAATCGCAGTCGCTGCGCGGTGCTGGCCATCGTCAACCAGGGGCGCATCGAAATCCGCCAGCGTTACGAAAGCTGGGTCGAGCGCAGCAGCGGCATTCCCCGGGCCCGTCGGGACCTGGCGATTTTCGCCCGGGCCCTGCAGGAAACGGAGCGTACTCCAGGGCAGTGGCACTACGACGGGGTGCAGGCAATCATGCCGAGCCTGAGGTTTGTCGCCGACCGGCCCAGCAGCCACTCCAGCGACAAGCTGCTGGCCGAACTGCGCCAGTTCCTCGACCAGGCCCCGGTGGCCTGGGATGCCAACCTGTAGGAGCCTGCTTGCCGGCGAAGCGGCTTTTGAGGCTTGTGTTGCTCTTGCGGGCGTCTTCGCTGGCAAGCCAGCTCCTACCAAGCCAGCTGCGGTACAGGCCGGCTGCGGGTGGGTTACCAGGTGTCGATGAAGCCTTGGGGGCGCTCGGTCCAGGGTAGCGGCCGGGGTGCTGCCTGCAGGCCGCGAAGCAGCCAGGAGCGGCTGTCCAGGGGGTCGATCACGGCGTCGATCTCCAGGTAGCTGGCCATGTTCAGGGCCTTGCCCTGGGCGTAGGCCTTGGCCACCAGTTTGTCGAACAGCGCCTGACGCTCCAGGGGCTCGGGCTGGGCTGCCAGTTCCTTGGCAAAGCCCAGGCGTACCGCACCCTCAAGGCCCATGGCACCGAACTCGGCGCTGGGCCAGGCCACGGTGAACATCGGGTTGTGGAAGCTGCCGGCCGCCATGGCCTGAGCTCCGAGGCCATAGCCCTTGCGCAGCACCAGGGTGAAGAACGGCACCGTCAGGCTGGCGGCGCTGACGAACATCCGCGACACATGGCGCACTGTGGCTTGCTGTTCCGATTCGGGCCCGACCATGAACCCCGGGGTGTCGCACAGGGACACCAGGGGCAGGCCGAAGGCTTCGCACAGGCGCATGAAGCGCGCGGCCTTGTCGCCGGCCGCGGCGTCGATGGCGCCCCCCAGCACCGCTGGGTTGTTGGCGATCAGGCCAAAGGCCCGGCCCTCGATCCGGATCAATGCGGTAATCAGCCCCGGAGCGAACTGGCGCCGCAACTCCAGCACGCTGCCACGATCGGCAAGGGTCTGGATCACCCGGCGAATGTCGTAGACCCGCAGGCGGTTTTCCGGGATCAGCTGGCGCAGTTCCCGCTGGTCCGCGCAGTGCCAATCCTTGAGCGGCCCCTGGAAGTAGCCCAGGTATTGCTTGGCCACCGCCACGGCTTCGGCCTCGTCCTTGACCAGAACATCGATCACGCCATTGGGGCCTTGTACCGATGCCGGGCCCACTTGCTCGGGAGTGAAACTGCCCAGGCCGCCGCCCTCGATCATCGCCGGGCCGGCCATGCCGATGCTGGCGTTGGCCGTGGCGATGATCAGGTTGCAGCAGCCCAGCAGCGCGGCGTTGCCGGCAAAACAGCGGCCTGAAGCGATGCCCACCGTCGGCACCCAGCCGGAGAGCCGGGCCATGGCGGCAAAGGTATGGCAGTCGAGCCCCGCGACCCCGACAAAATCGCTGTCGCCGGGGCGACCGCCGCCGCCTTCGGCAAACAGCACCACCGGCAGCCGCCACTCCTGGGCTAGGCTCAGCAGGCGGTCGGTTTTCTTGTGGTTCATCACCCCCTGAGTGCCAGCGAACACCGTGTAGTCGTAGGCCAGGGCCAGGCAACGGGCAGACGGGCCGTCAAACAGCTCGGCATTGACCGTGCCGATGCCGCCCACCAGGCCGTCGGCGGGGCTCAAGGCTTGCAGTTCCTCGAGGCTGCGCCGCCGGCGCTGAGCCGCCAGGGCCATGGCGCCGTATTCCATGAAACTGCCCGGGTCCAGCAGGTCGTCGAGGTTCTCCCGGGCGGTGCGCTGGCCAGTCTTGCGGCGCTTGGCCAGCGCTTCCGGACGCTGGGCGTCCTGCAACAGGGCGTGGCGTTGGCGGACTTCGGCCAGATCGGCGCGGATCAACTCCAGGTCAATCTGCTCTTCGCTGCACAGGCCGCTACCGGCGACTTTGGCCGGCTCCAGGAACAGCAGCGGCTGACCTTCGCTGACCGCGTCACCGACCTGGGTTGTCAGGGCCCGGACGATCCCGCTGCACTGGGTCTTGACCTCGAACTCCATCTTCATCGCTTCCAGCACCGCCACTCGCTGGCCGACCTGCAAGGTATCGCCCTCGGCCACTTCCAGGGTCACCACAACGCCGGTGCTCGGGGTCTCCAGGGCCAAGGTGCCCGGGGGCGCCTGTACGTTGGCGCGGATCTGCCCAGGGGCCAGCGGCTGTTGGGCAAAGAACAGCGACCGGTGCCCATCGGGGGCGACTTGGGCCAATGTGGCCCAGTGCTGCTCGACGAAGCCGGTGTTGACCTGATGCTCGGCCACCGCCGGATGGCGCAGCAGGTTCTGCAGTAGCCCGAGGTTGTTGGCCACGCCTTCCAGGCGGAACTCGCAGAGCCCGCGATAGGCCCGCCCCAGGGCGCTGGAATAGTCCGTGCCATGGGCGATGAGTTTGGCCAGCAGCGAGTCGTAGCTGGGGTTGACCGGGTACCCGGCATAGCCGTAGCCATCGACCCGCAACCCGGGACCGCTGGGGGGCTCATAGGCGCTCAAGGTTCCGGCCACCGGGCGGGTGCCGCCATTGGCCAGCTGTTCCTCCAGATTGATCCGCACCTGCAGCGCAAACCCCTGGGGCGTCGGCGCTCGGGTCAGGCCCAGGCTGTCCAGGGACGCACCGGCGGCCAGGCGCAGTTGGGTGTGCAGCAGATCGATACCGGTCACCGCCTCGGTCACCGTGTGCTCCACCTGGATTCGCGGATTGGCCTCCATGAAGTAGAAGCGCCCCGGCCGCTGCTGATCGAGGAGGAATTCGAAGGTGCCAATGCCCTGGTAGTGCACCCGACTGGCCAGTTGCAAGGCGGCGTCGATCAGTTGTTGGCGCAGCTCGGCGGGCAGGTCCGGGCTGGGGGCAATCTCCACCAGCTTCTGATGGCGGCGCTGCAGGCTGCAATCGCGCTCCCACAGGTGGCTGACCGCGCCGCTGCCGTCTCCCAACACCTGGATCTCGATGTGCCGAGCGCGTTGCAGCAACTGTTCGACATAGAGTGCGCCATTGCCGAACGCCGCCTGGGCTTCGGATTGGCAGCGGGCAAAGGCCTGTTCCAGTTGGCCGCTTTCGGTGACTGCGCGCATGCCCCGACCACCGCCTCCGGCCAGGGCCTTGAGCATCAGCGCGCCGTGTCGCGTAAAGAAGGCGGTCGCCTGTTCCAGGCTCACCTGATGGTTGATCCCGTCCAGCAGCGGCACCCCGCAGTCCTGGGCCAGGGCCCGAGCCGCGGCCTTGTCGCCGAACAGTTGCAGCACCTCGGGCGCCGGTCCAATGAAGGTCAGGCCGGCCTCCAGGCAGTCCCGGGCGAAGTCGGCGTTCTCGGCAAGAAAGCCGTAGCCGGGGTGAATCGCTGTACAGCCGTGCACCTGGGCCAGGCTGATCAACTGCTGCCGATCCAGGTAGGCGGCTACCCCGCGCCCTTTCAGGGGCAGGGCCAGATCGGCCCGGCGCAGGTGCAGGCTGGCAGCATCGTCCTCGGCGTACACCGCGACGCTGCGAATGCCCAGGTCGGCGCAGGCCCGGGCGATACGGATGGCAATCTCGCCGCGATTGGCGATCAACAGACTCTGAAACATGGCAATTCTCACAATGGCAAAGGGCGGCTCAG
This sequence comes from Pseudomonas sp. E1BtOHC1, assembly GCF_058744285.1. NCBI lineage: Bacteria > Pseudomonadati > Pseudomonadota > Gammaproteobacteria > Pseudomonadales > Pseudomonadaceae > Pseudomonas > Pseudomonas sp. E1BtOHC1. The sequence goes on along the minus strand of NZ_CP196023.1, from coordinate 4,310,077 downwards.
GCGTTTCACACAGTCGCTCAGAGCTGTTGTTCCAGCTCGTTTTTCTTGACCTTGCCGGTGGCGGTCATGGGCAGACTGCTCACCAGGCGGATCTCCGGCACCTTGTAGGCGGCCATCACCTGCTGGCACCACGCGGTCAGGGCCAGCGGGTCCTGGGGGGCGTCCGGCTTGAGCACCACAAAGGCCACCGGCTGCTGGCCGCGACGCTCATCGACACGGCCGATCACCGCGCTGGCCAGCACCTGGGGATGCTGGCCGAACAGCGCCTCCAGCTCGCTGGGAAACACGCTCATGCCATTGACCTTGAGCATCTCCTTGCGCCGTCCCAGGTAGCGGATAAAACCCTGTTCGGTGATTTGCCCCAGGTCGCCGGTGTGCAGCCAGCCGTCGCGCAGCACCGCTGCGGTTTCTTCCGGCCGTTGCCAGTAGCCCTGCAGCAGGGACGGGCTGCGCACGCAGAGTTCACCTTCGCTGCCCAGGGGCAACAGGGCGCCGCTGACAAAGTCGCAGACCTTGAACTCGGTGCCCGGCACCGGCAGGCCGACAAAGGTCGGAGGGCTCTTGAGGTCGAAGTCGTCATGCTGCAGACCGGCGGTGAAGGTGTCGCAGGTGTGGGTTTCGGTCATGCCGAAGCTGAATTCGAACAGCGTGCAGCCGGTCAGTTGCCGCCAGCGCCGACGGTAGTCCGGGGTCAGCTTCTTGACGAAGGAGATGCAGCCACTGGCCCGCAGCGAGCCGAGGTCAAAGTCGGCAACGGCGGGGTGCTCCAGGACTTCGGCGGCGCTGTCCACCAGCAAGCCGCAATGGCTGACTCGGTAGTGTTCGATCGCCGCCATGAACGCCAGCGCGTCCCAGCGCGCTAGCAACACTAGGCGGCAACCGGCGTAGATGGGAAACAGCAGGCCGGCGTTTTCCCCGGCGATCCAGAACTCGGGAAGGAAATTCAACATCACGCTGCGCTGCTCCAGGCCCAGGGCCATGGGCACGTAACTGGCGCAGGTGTAGAGCATGTCGCCGTGGGTATGCACGCAGCCCTTGGGCAGGCCGGTGGTGCCGCCGGTGTAGTTCAGGGCGGCGATGTCCTCAAGGGCAGGGCGGTGCCCGGGCGTGGCGGCGCGGCAGTTTTCCAGGGCAGGGTAGAAGTCCAGAACCCCGGCATCCAGGCGTTTGGGCGCCAGCAGCAGGTCCGGCACCGGAATGCTCGGAGTCGCCGGGCACAGCTCCGACAGGCTGGTGGCCAGGATCCGGGTCAGGGCGCACGTCGGCGCGACGGCGTGGACCACATCGAGCAATTGATCGAAGCACAGGATCACCCGGGCACCGCAGTCCTTGAGCTGGTATTCCAGCTCCAGCGTGCGGGCCAGGGGGCTGACCGGGGCGTAAACCGCGCCGCACTTGAGGATGCCCCAGAAGCCGATGTGCAATTGCGGGCAGTTGGGCATGTACACCGCCACCCGATCGCCAGGGCCGACCCCCAACTCGCCGAGCAGGGCGGCGCAACGATCGGAGAGCCGATCCAGCTCGCTGTAGCTCAGGCTGTGACCGTAGAAATCCACGGCCACGGCATCTCCTCGCAGCTGGGCCCAGGTCCGCAGGTACTGGGTGAGCGGTTGCCGGCCGTGGGGATATTGCGCAGTACGCGGTGCTCCCTCGGGCCAGGCGGCCTGCTGCAAGGCGTGAAGATGCTGCTGATAGGCCGCGAGATGCTGATCCGCAAGGTCCATGGTGCCTCCTGATTTTTGTTATGGGCGGGGCCATCTTAGGCAGCCCCCGCGGGGTCACAGAACCGACGGTTATTCATCGAGATTCATGAATGCGCTACATGGTTCGGTCCGCCATGGCGGACTGTTAGCCTGCACCGGGTCGAGACTGCGAGGACGCAACCATGAACTCACCGCATGAATGGTCGGGGCTCAGCCGCCTGGACTTGAACCTGTTCCGGGTCTTCGAGGTGGTGTACCAGGAGCGCAACCTGACCCGCGCCGCCTCGGTTCTGCACCTGAGCCAATCGGCCATCAGCCACGCCCTGGCGCGCCTGCGGGCGCAACTGGATGACCCGCTGTTCGTTCGCGAAGGCTACGGCGTGGCGCCTACGCCCCTGGCCAAGCAACTGGCGCCGGGCATCCAGGACGCCCTCAGCGGCCTGCGCCGCAGCCTCAACCCGAACCAGGCCTTCGACCCCCAGCGTGACCGCCGGCGCTTCACCCTGAACATGCCGGAACAACTGGAGCCGGTGATCCTGCCGTTGATCCTGGCGCACCTGAACCGCGTCGCTCCGCACCTGGAGGTGCGCAGCACCAGCGTGCATTGGGCCGACCTGAAGCTGGAGATGATTGCCGGACGCATCGACCTGGCGATCGAACTGTCACGCCTGACCGATCCGCAGTTGCAACAGCAATTGCTGCTGCAGGATTCCTTCTGTGTGATGGCCGGCCCCGGCTTCAGCGGCGAGCTGACGGTGGAACGCTACCTGGCGGCCGAACATGTGGCGGTGACCTCCCGGCGCCGAGGCATCTGCGTCGAAGACCTGGCCCTGGGGCACCTGGGGGTGGTGCGGCGGATCCGCCAGCACTGCCAGCATTTCCTCACCGCCGCGCAACTGGTGGCCCAGGGCGACTTCCTCCTGACCCTGACCCGCAACAATGCGCAACTGATCAATGCCGGCCTGAACAACCGCATTCTCGACATGCCCCTGACCCTGCCGCAGGTATGCCTGAACCTGTACTGGAGCAAGCAGGTGCAGAACGAATCGGCCAACCGCTGGTTGCGTGGGCAACTGCTGGAGCTGGCGGGGCGCACTTGAAGCGGTCTTTTATCAAGTGGACAACACCGGGGACAGCCGTTTCGCGGCCCGACGGTACCACCTACTTCGCCTTGCCCCCTGCTGCTGTGCTGTAATCCGCAGCCACCGAACAGCACAAGGAAGCCCGTGGATGCACGAATCCGCTCGTCACATCGTCGATCTGTACCAGCGTCATGCCCAGGCCTGGGACCGGGCGCGGCAGGCCAGCACCCAGGCCTTTCACAGTGAACAAGCCTGGTTCGAGCGCTTTCGCCAGGTCATGGGTTCGGGCCGACAGGTACTGGACCTGGGCTGCGGAGGTGGCGAGCCGGTAGCGCGCTATCTCATCGAGCAGCAATACGCGGTCACCGGCGTCGACAGCTCCGCTGCCTTGCTGGAGCAGTGCCGCCAGCGCTTTCCCCAGCAGCAATGGATCAACGCCGACATGCGCGGTCTGGCCCTGGACCAGGACTTTGCCGGCATCCTGGCCTGGAACAGCCTGTTCCACCTGAGCCCGGATGATCAGCGCGCCATGTTCGCCGTGTTCGAACGCCACGCCGGCCCGGGCTGCGCCCTGATGTTCACCAGCGGACCTGCGGCAGGAGAGGCCATCGGCGAGTTCGAAGGCGAGGCCCTGTACCACGCCAGCCTGGACCCGGGGGAATATTGCACCTTGCTCGACACCCATGGTTTCGAGGTGGTGCAGCAGGTCAGTGAAGACCCGGAGTGTTGTGGGCTGACGGTGTGGTTGGCGCGGGGGATTTATTGAGGTTCCGGCGGCCCCGTCTCTTGGCAAGGCACAGGGCAAAAAAAAGCCGGTTTCCGTTGAACAGAAACCGGCTGTATCAGGTCTTGGGAGCGCTTTCGCTCACCGCACTTTAGTGTTTCATCATGCTGTGATCCGGCGCATTCAGCGCTCGGGCTTGGGCTTCGACCTTGATGGTTTCCTTCTCGCCCTTGGCATTTTCCACGGTCAGGGTCAGGGGCACTTTGTCGCCGGCCTTGATCTGGCCGGTGAGCTCCATGAGCATCACGTGATAGCCGTGGGTGTCCAGGCTGACTTTCTGCCCGGCCGGCAGAGCCACGGCGTCCACTTGCTGCATGCTCATCACGTCGTTGTGCATGCTCGACTGGTGGATCTGCACGTTCTTGGCCACGGGCGATTGCACTTCAACCAGCTTGCTGTCGCTGCTGGCGGTGAGGTCCATGAAGGCGCCGCTGGCGTGCTGGCCAGGAACCGTGGCGCGGACCCAGGCATTGTCCACCTGGGTCGCGGCGCCGGCGGTGCCGGCCAGGCCCAGCAGGGAGAGCATCAGCAGGGCGGATTTAATCCGGGATGGGCGACGTTGCGAGTTCATTAGCAGACCTCCATGACGGTGAGCAGATCTTCCGCGCACTCTTGGGCGTTGAGGGACTGGGACAGACCCAGGCGCAAGGTGCCCCGGGAGTCGTAGACGAAACTGGTGGCGGTGTGGGACAGGGTGTAGGTCGAACCGCTGGGGATCTTCTCGTAGAACACGCCGAATTCCTTGGCGGTGGCCGCGGTTTCTTCCAGGGTGCCGTAGAGCGCCTCGAAGCTCGGGTCGAAGGCCTTGACGTAGGCGTCCAGCACCTCGGGCGTGTCGCGCTCGGGGTCCAGGGTGATGAACACCACTTTCAGGCGTTCGCCGTCACGGCCCATGAGTTTCTTGGCCTGGGCGGCGCGGGCCAGGGTAGTGGGGCAGATCGCCGGGCACTGGGTGAAGCCGAAGAAGATCATCGGCATCAGGCCACGGTAGCTGGACAGCGACTTGGTTTCGCCCTGGGAGTCGGTGAGTTTGAAGGTGCGGCCAAGAATCTGATTGCTCAGGTCCTTGCCATATTTGAAGGACAGTCGGGGACTGTTGTCGCAACCGGCGAGCAGGCCCAGGCCGAGCACCCCGGCGCTGGTAAGCAGGGTGCGGCGAGTCAGCAAAACACTCATGAAATAACGCCCTTTGAACAGCCAGACAGGCAAAAACCCGCGCATGGTAACAAACAGACGAAAGCGGCGGCGGGCTAATTAGACCAATGCCTGCGGCCATCGGTCGCAGCCTGGGCTGAGGATTGTGCCGACTCAAGGGCAATGTCGATCGTGGTCGGGAGGCGCGCAGCGCTGTTGCCGCCAGGCCCTGGACGAGCAGCCTCAGGGCCTTGGGCGATATGCGCGTTCAATCTTCCAGCGCCGCGATCTGCACCAGCGCCCGCACGGCGACGCGGGTGGCCAGGGTCAGGGGCTTGGGCAGCCGGTCCAGCTCGAACCAGGCGATATCGCTGTGCTTGTGCGGCTCGTTGTTACGCGGCTCCATGGCCGGGGCCGAGGCCAGGTACACCGGGGAAACCCAATGCTCCTGCCGTTCGGGGTCGATCTGGTCCGCCACGCATAACAGGCTGACGCCTTGCAGGGTCAGTCCGAGCTCTTCGAAGATTTCACGGCGCATGGCCTGCTCCGCCGGTTCCAGCCAGTCGACCTTGCCACCGGGCAATCCCCAGCAACCGGCTTCGGGGTCCCGCAGGCGCTTGACCAGAAGTAACTGGCCGTCGCGGACGATGGCGGCGCCGCATCCCAGGCGGGGCTGTTGAGACATGGCGGTGCTCCTGTGCGTTGGGGGAGGGGCAAGGCCCGTGGTCCTGCCCGGCAGTTGCTGTGCGGTTCGCACACTATCGACTGTCGAGGATGACAACCGCGTGTTGCATTGTTGTTTATTTGTAACTATCAAGGCACAGGGCTCTAAGCCGCTTCAGTCCCCGGCCTGGAACCCGACTGCAGTGCTCGACTCAGTGGCGAAAAAGAGTGGCCGTGATCACTGCCAGTGCCAGGAAGATCAGGATCACCCCGGTGATTCGTTCCAGCCAGGGCAGGGCCCGAGAGAAGCGTTCCCGCACCCGGCCATTGCCAATGGCCAGTGCCACCAACAGATCCCACAACAGCACTACGCTGAACATCCACAGGCCATAGACCAGTTTCCAGCCGGTGCTGGTCTGGGTACCCACCAGGGAGGCCAGGCTGACATAGAACAGAGCGTTCTTCGGGTTGAGCAGACCCGAGAGCAAGCCCATGCCCAGGCCTCGCCACCAGGTGGCCCGGGGCAGCGCCCGGGTGTCGCCCTGGGCATCCACCGCTGCCAGGGAGCTGGCGCCGGCATGACGGATGAACAGCCAGCCCAGGTAAAGCAGGTAGCCACAACCGGCCAGCTGGATCACCAGGAACAACCCGCCGTCGGGACGCAATACCGAGACCCCGCCAAAGGCCAGGACAATGAACAGGCCGTTGGCCAGGGCGATGCCCAGGCAGGCACCGGTGGCCGCTTTCCAACCGGTGGCCATGGACAGGCGCGCCACCAGGAAAAAGTCCGGCCCGGGGGAGAGCAGGGCGAGAAAATGTGCAGCGGCGACCAGCAGGAACTGTTGCAACATGGAGGCAGACTTCCAGAGACGTGAGGGGCTGGAAGTGTGCTGGGCGTGGGGACCGGGGTATTGAAGAAAATTGCGCGGTCTTCAGCGCTTGTACAAACCCGGTGTGACACCGACATGGGCCTTGAACACGCGCTGGAAATGCGCCTGGTCGGCAAAGCCCAGGCGCTGGGCCAGGGCCGCTGGGGGCTCGCCGGCCTGCAGTGAGGTCCGGGCCTGGATGATGCGCTGGTTCAGTTGGTAGGCGTGGGGTGTCATCCCGGTGGCGGCGCGAAAGGCCCGGATCAGCTGGTAGCGGCTGATGCCGGCCAGCGTCGCCAAGCGCTCCAGAGGGTGAGCCTGTTGCGCCTCCTGTTGCAGAAATTGCATGACCCGTCGCACCCCGACGCTGGCCCGTGCCGGGTCGGCGGCGTGGGCAATCACCGGCTGCCCCTGGAGTGGAAAATCGCCAATGAACTCGATCAGCGCAGCTTCCTTGTCTTGCCAGCTGGCAGCGCAGAACAGCAGGTCGTTGAGGCGGCAAAAACGCTGGTACAGCTGCTCATCGTGGCTCAATAGCACTTGGCCAAGCGCCGTTACCGGCTGCTGCTGCGCTTCCAGGCGCACGCCTTCGACCCAGCGCGGGTCCAGGTGCAGCATCTGGTAGCTCCAGGCAGTGTCGGGCTGGGGATTGCAGGCATGAGCGCAATGGGCCGGGACGATTACCACGCTGCCGGCCTTTATCAGGGTTGGCCCCTCGGCACCGCCGCTGAACAGGCTGACACCCCGGTCCACGGCGCCGATGGACACTGTCGGGTGGCTGTGGGCCCTGTAGTTGGCGCGGCTGTCACAGGCTCGACGGCTTTCTACGTAGGGCAGGTTCGGGTCGCGCCAGAATTGCGCTGAAGGCGTCATGGTGCAGGTCTGCGGTAAGGGGAGCGGGCGGGTAGGCTAACAGGGTGGATTGCAAGGGTGCCAGTTAGCGCTGAAGGAGGGTTCACCGGCATGCCGGGGTCTACGCAAGTAGAGCGTTGAAAAAAACCGTGGCTGGGTTAGACCGTTTATTTCTCTGGGTTATGTAGATAGCTGTTTTTCACATATCCAAAGCAGGCGCAATGACGCTGCAAAACCATTTCCATCCGCTATGGAAGACAGGTCGATGCAACAGTGGAAGTTCTCGGCTGCGCCACGCTGAAAAGCGGGTCGCGACAGCCGTTGCCGCTGCTGGACCGGCCTCTTGCCGACCCTGCGGCGTTCCATAGAATCCGCTCCATTCGCTTCATCCAACTATCGATACTTCAGGGAACAAGATCATGATGAACGCCATGCAGATGCCAATGAACACCGCCATGCCGATGATGCCGATGATGGGCATGCCGATGATGATGGCGACCATGAGCTGCGAGATGCTTGAAGACGGCATGCAGTGCAAGATGATGCCGGCCGCGGGCATGGACATGGCCATGTTCAAGAACAGCGCCGAAATGCTGCAGATGATGATGAACTGCGGCATGCCGATGATGATGCACTGCGCCAACATGAGCATGCTGTGCATGTCCCAGACGGCCATGGCCATGCCGATGATGAACATGATGATGCCCATGCCGATGATGGGCATGCCGATGCCCTCGATGAAGTGCGTGATGGAATGCACCCTGATGGCTGACGGCATGCTGTGCAAGCTGATGCCCATGGCCGGCATGAACATGGACATGATGAAGAACTGCTGCGCCCTGATGATGAAGATGATGAACGATTGCAGCATGCCGATGATGATGAGCTGCAATGGCATGCCGATGATGTGCTGCACCTGTTAAGCCAGCAGCGGTTGCATGCAAAAGCCCGGCGGGGATGACTCCCTCGCCGGGCTTTTTATTGCGTGGGCTTATTGCGTGGGCTGATCAGTCCAGGCACTCGGGATGGGTCACCACCAGATAGGCCACGGCCTCGCTGTCCGCCGGGTTGCGATAACGATGGGGCTGGTCGGCGTAGAACAGGATCGAATCCCCAGGAGACAGTAGATAGCGCTCCTCGTTGACGCTGATTTCCAGCACGCCCTGGGCCACCACCAGATTTTCCTGAACCCCCGGGCCGTGGCCTTCGCAGCGGTCTTCACCCAGGGGCGCGATGCGCAATTCGTAGAATTCCGATTGGCGCGCCACATCGAAGGGAAACAGCGCACGGCTGACGAAGGCGCCATTGGCGCTGACCAGGCGTTTGCTCTGGCTCGCCGTGAGCAGCGCGACCCCTTCGAAGGCCCGATGCTCGAGAAAGGCCGCCACTGAAACTTTCAGGCCCTTGGCGATTTTGCACAGCACCTTGATCGACGGCACGCTGCGCCCGGACTCGATCTGCGCCAGCATCGCCCGGCTCACGCCGCACTGGCGGGCCAGGGCATCCAGGGACAGATGGCGCTTGCCACGCAGGCGCAGCAGGTTCTGCGCGACTCGCTGGCTGATGGGGTCTTCGTCCTGGGCATGCAGGGGCGCAAGGTCCAGCAGCGGCGAGGCATCGCTGGCCAGAAAGCGCGAGGGGTCTTGAGCGTTCACCCGTGGCGGGTCTCATTGCCGTGCTGGGCCTGAACCCATTGCATGGCCTGGCAGGCGGCATTGCGCGCATAGATTTCCCACATCAGCCGTGCCCGTTGCTGAGCCTGTTTGCGTTTGCGGTAGCTGGCCAGGTCGATGAGGTTGTCAGTCGGCTGCATGGTGGGCACTCACTGTGATGACGAGGAGTCGGTGGAGCAGAGAGTACGTGGATATTCATATAGCCATAAATAATCAATATTCATTTATTAATTCTTTTCGGGTCTATATCAGTCGTAGCGACTCTTGCGCCGAAACCCGAGCAACGGCGAAATTAAAAAATATTTTTGAATGTATATTTTGAATTCGCTCGAAGTGTGATGCTATCGCGTACCTCCTGGCTGCCCCTGCGCAGCGGTAATAGCTCTGAAATTTGGCTGGAAAGGGATGTCCTGCCGTTTCTCGTGACTTCTCGATCACGGCCATTACCCGGCGATCTCCATCGCCCTATCTGCGAGGAATAACAATGAAAAACCTGAATGGTCTGTTTGTTGCCAGTACGCTGATACTGGCTTGCACAGTCGCCTCTCCCGCGCTGGCCGACCCGCACTTCACCCCTGTGGTGTATTTCCAGGGGCATGGCACCATCCGTTTGCAAACCCCCGCCACGCTCCAGCAGACGATCGTCTGCAACATCAGCATCGACGGCTCGGTCAATCCGGTGTACAGCGCCAAAATCACTTCGGCCAGGTTCGCGGGCAGCTCGCCCTTTTGCTCGTTGCTGGTAGCCAAGAGCCTTTCCTGGCCGATGTACATGGATAGCCAGCTCAGCGGCGGCATTTCGGAGATGGGGCTGGCCCTGACCGGAACCTCCTCGAACTGCGGGATCAATACCATCCGTATCCAATGGAACAATGCCACCTCCAGCTTGAACGCCTCCAACCAGTCGCTGGGCGGCTATTGCAAGCTCATCTCCCTGGATGTGGTGATTTCACCGCAGTTGATGGTGGTGTATTGATCCCCGGTCGCGGCTAACCCGGTTGCACCTGCCCTGAGGCCTTCGGTCCCGGGGCTCTGGACGCCAGCTGCGGTCCGCTGCTGGCCAGGGCGCGCTCAAGGCTCTCTTAGCTTATGCAAAAAGAGAATTTCAGGACGGCCTGTAAAGACCGTTATGGTCTATGCGAATCCCTGATCCCAGTCCAAGGAACCGCCCCCATGAACCTCTCACGACGCCTGCGCGAATTGCTCGCCAGCGCCTTGCTCCTCACTCCTCTGGCCCAGGCCGCCGAACCTCTGGTGCTGAATATCGGCGATCAGAACTACTACAACATTCGCGCCTCGGTGGAGGCCTCCGGGGTACTGCAAGGTGCACCCTACAAGGTCGAGTGGAGGCACTTCCAGGCAGCGGCACCGCTGGCCGAGGCCCTGAATACCGGCGCGCTGGACCTGGGTTTTCTCGGTGACTCGGGTTTTCTGTTTCTGGCGGCCAAGCAGGCGCCAGTGAAGCTGATCGGTGTTTCCCGACAGAATCCGGACACCATTGCGCTGTTGGTGCCCAAGGATTCACCGGTAAAAAGCATCGCCGACCTCAAGGGCAAGAAAGTCGCCTATTGGCCCGGCGCCTGGAGCCAGCAACTGACCCTGCGCGCCCTGGAGCAGGCCGGCCTGCCGGAAAACCATGTGGACTTCGTCAAGCTGATGCCCATCGATGCTGCAGCGGCCTTTCCCCAGGGCGGTATCGATGCGTTCCCGGTGTGGGAACCCTACATTTCCCAGCAGATTGTGTTCTCCGGTGCGCGTCCGATCCTCACCGCCCGCAACCTGATGCCCGGTCTCAGTGCCGTGGCGGCGTCCACCGCGGCCGTGGACAGCAAGCACGCGGCCATTGCCGACTTTCTCGTGCGCCTGAAAAAGGCCCGGCAGTGGGTCGACACCCACACCGACGAGTACGCCGATCTGTGGGCGAAGAAAGCCAACCTCGACCAGAGCGTATCCCGCCACTGGTTGCGCCAGGCCCACCTGACCCTGGGCCCGGTGGACCCGCAGGCAGCCTCGGACCTGCAAAGCACCGCGGACTTCCTGTTCAAGGTCAAGGCCTTGCCGGCGCCTTTGGCCACCGCGCCGCTGATTGATCATTCGTTCCAGCAAGCCCTGGCGGATTGATTCCTCGATTTCTACCGGCGCTGGCTGCCAGCCAAAGTGCCTGCGGGACCGGCGCAAGGCTCAAGGGCTGCTTCGCCGGCAAACCAGCTCTTACGGGTGTTGTTTGAGGTAAGCGCGCCAGCCCCCCAGGTGGCTGATATCGACGGCGCCCTCCAGGCCACAGGGCTCGCAGATAAAGCCGGTCTCCCAGCGGCCGTCAGCCAGTTGCACCTTGCCCAGTCCCAGGGGCGCGGGGATGCCGTTGAGCAAGGAGCCCAGTTCGCTGCTGGGCAATTCCCAGACTTCCACGGCAATCGCTACACCGCCTTCCTTGACCCGGACCATGCCCGGGCGCCGGACGGGACCGCCCGCCAGGGCGTGCAGGCGATAGTCCGGGGAGCTGTGGATGGCTTCGATCAGCCGGGCACCGCGCCGGGTCAGTTGGCTATTGAGGGGCAGGCCTTCCAGGTGTGCGCCGCACACCACCAGTTGCACCCGGTCATGGCGCGCCGGGGTGGACGGGGCAGGGGCCGGTAAGCCTTGCCGGCGCTGCATCGCGTCAGCCAGGCTCAGCAGGTACTGATCGGTAAAGGCCCGGCCAAACAGGGTCACGCCCCAAGGCAGGCCGTTGTTCATGAAACCACTGGGCACGGCGACGGCGGCGTAGTCCAGCAGGTTCATGAAGTTGCTGTAGTAACCCAATTCAGCGTTGCGCAGCACGGGCTCGGCCTCCAGTTCGGCCAGGGTCACCGGGCGGCCGAGGGTGGGCGTGAGCACACAATCGAGACCGGCCAGGAGTGGGTCGCACCGGGCCTTCAAGGCTTGCAAGCGGTACTGGGCATTGAAGGTCTGCACGCCGTCCACCTTCGGGGCCTTGGCCAGTACCTGGTGAATCACCGGCAGCACGGCATCGGGTTGCTGCTGCATCAGTGTGCCGGCGACGCTGTAGCGTTCGGCAACCCAGGGGCCGTCGTAGAGCAGGCGCGCAGCCTCCAGAAAGGGCGACAGATCCAGCTCCTGCGCTTCGCCGCCCAGGGCCTTGAGTTGTTCAATGGCGTCGTTGAACAACTGCGGGCCTTCACTGCAGCCGAAGAACTCCAGGTCCTGGGCCCGAGGCACGCCAAAGCGAAAAGGCCGTGGCGCGCCAAAGGCTGAGGCGTCATTCCACTGAGGGTTGCGGCGGCTGTAGCAATCGCCGGGATCGAGGCGGGCGCACAGGGCCAGCAGCTGGCTGGCTTCCCGCGCTGTGGCGGTGAAGGTGGAGACGCAATCCAGGGTGCGGCAGGCCGGTACCACACCTGCGGTGGACAGCAGCCCCTTGCTGGGCTTGAGCCCCAGTAGATTGTTGAGCGCCGCCGGTATCCGGCCGGAGCCGGCGGTGTCGGTGCCCAGGGCGAAGCTGCAGACGCCCAGGGCCACCGCCAGGGACGAACCGGCGCTGGAGCCGCCGCTGGGATACTCGCCCAGCACGCTATTGGGGCAGGCGCCATAAGGCGAGCGGCTGCCATTGAGCCCGGTGGCGAACTGGTCGAGGTTGGTCTTGCCCAGGGGGATCGCCCCCAGGTCCAGCAGTTGCTGGACGATGGTGGCCGAACGCTGCGCGACATAGGCGAAGGCCGGGCAGGCGGCCGTGGTGGCAATACCGGCCAGGTCAATGTTGTCCTTGATGGCAAAGGGCACGCCATACAGGGGCAGGCTGTCGAGGTCGCGTTGCTCCAGAGCGGCCAGGTAGGGCTCGAGTTCCGCGTTGCTGAGCAGGTGGATGAACAGGTGATAGTCGGGGTTCAACGCTGCGGCCTTGTCCCGCAGGTGCGTCAGCAGTTTGCGAGGGGTGGTGCGACCGTCACGGTAGGCGGCGCGCAGGGCATCGAGTTGCAGATTCACAGTCATGGTCAGGGTCCATCGAATAAGGGGAAGAACGACTCAATCCAGTTCCAGCACGGCGACCCGCTGCCCGGCGCGTACCGCCGAACCGGGTTGCCCACGGATCTCCCGGACCACGCCGGCCAGGGGCGCCACGAGCGCAATTTCCATCTTCATCGACTCCAGGATTACCAGCACGTCACCGGCGGCGACCCGAGTGCCCGGGCTGACCCGGACCTGCCAGAGATTGCCGGCGATCTGGCTGTCGACACTGTGCTGGCCGCTTTCCAGAGGCGGCTCCAGGTCCTCTTGCACCGCCACGTCCTCTGCCTGGTAATGGGCCTGGCCATTGGTGATCCAGCGTTCGCGCTCGGCATTGAACGCCGTCTGCTGCTGGTGCCGGAAGGCCTCGATGCTGCCGGCTTCGCGGTCCAGGAAGGCCTGGTAGTCGGCGAGGTTGAGCTGACTGGGCTGGATCTCCAGAGCATAGCGCCCCAGGGGGAAGTCCCGGCGGATGCGCGCTAGCTCGGCGGCGCTCACTGGGTAGAAACGGATCTGGTCGAAGAAGCGCAACAGCCAGGGCCGGCCCTGGAACGCCGCCACCTCGCGGTAGCGATTCCACATCTGCAGGGTGCGCCCGACGAACTGATAGCCGCCGGGGCCTTCCATGCCATACACGCACAGATAGGCGCCACCGATGCCCACCGAGTTCTCCGCGGTCCAGGTGCGGGCCGGGTTGTACTTGGTGGTCACCAGTCGATGACGCGGGTCCAGGGGCGTTGCCACCGGTGCGCCAAGGTAAACATCTCCCAGGCCCATTACCAGGTAGCTGGCGGCGAACACGGTGTGCTGCACCTGGGCCAAGTCGGGCAAGGCGTTGATGCGACGGATGAACTCCAGGTTGCTCGGGCACCAGGGGGCATCCTTGCGCACTGTGGTCATGTATTTGTCGATCGCCAACTGGCAGGCCGGATCATCCCAGGACAGCGGCAGGTGGACGATCCGTGACGGCACCTGCAGGTTCTCGGTGGCGCATACGGCGGTCCATTCGCCAGCGATGATCGCCAGCAATGCAGCCAGGGGCAGTTGTTCCGGCCGGTAGTGCAGTTGCAGCGAGCGGACGCCCGGGGTCAGGTCGATCACCCCCGGCAAGGCCTTGGCCTCCAGGGCCTGCATCAGTGCATGGCCGCGAAAGCGCAGCACCAGGTCCAGCTCCGCGGCGCCGATTTCCAGCAGCAGGTGGGTGTCACCGGACAGGCGCGCCACCAACCGGCTGGCGTCCTCGCCGATGTCCAGCACCACCGGGGAGCGCAGCGGTTCGGCGGCGGGATTGTCCGCCAGTTCCAGGTCATGCAGCGCAGCCTGCCGGGCCTGTTCCAGGGAGACCGGGAAGAACTGCAGTAGGTCCCCGGCCTTGAGCTGACCCAACTGCCACAGGTCGGCCTCGATCACCGTCACCGGGCAGACGAAGCCGCCCAGGCTCGGGCCGTCCGGGCCGAGGATCACCGGCATGTCCCCGGTGAAATCCACGGCGCCGATGGCGTAGGGGTTGTCATGGATATTCGACGGATGCAGCCCGGCCTCGCCACCATCGCTGCGGGTCCACTCGGGCTTGGGGCCGATCAACCGGACCCCGGTGCGGCTGGAGTTGAAGTGCACCTGCCACTGGGTGTTGAAGAAGGTGTCGATGTAACCCTGGGCAAAGTATTCCGGCGCGCCGTGAGGGCCATAGATCACCCGGATTCGCCGGACTGTGGGGAGCACGGTGACCTGTTCCAGGGGCAGGCTATGGCCACTGGGGCCCGCCTTGAGCGGCAGCAGGTGCAGCACATCGCCGGCCCGCAGGGCGCGGCCGCCGTGACCGCCGAACTGGCCCAGGGTGAAGGTGCTCTTGCTGCCCAGGTAGTCGGGAACCTGCACGCCACCACTCAGGCACAGGTAGCTGCGGGCGCCGGGGCCGCTGATCTGGCCGATGCTCAGGGTGGCCCCCGCAGGGATCGACAGCACGCTGTTCATCGGCTGTGCAACGCCGTCCAGGCTCAGGGCAATGGAAGCGCCAGTGACCACAACCCGCGCTGTGCAGTTGAAGCGCAGCAGGGGGCCGCTCATGGTGATTTCCAGGGCCGCTGCACCTTCGGCGTTACCCAGCAAGCGGTTGCCTGCACGCAAGGCGCGGCTGTCCATCGGCCCGGAGGGCGGTACGCCCACGGCCCAGTAACCAAGGCGTCCCGGGTAGTCCTGGACGCTGGTCTGGGTGCCGGGGCTGAGCACCTCGAAGGTCGAGGCGCGGTACACCAGGCCATCCAGGCAGCGGGTCCAGGGCTGGCCACTGGCGAAGGGCGTATCGACGAGGATCTGCCGCAGGTAGTCGCGGTTGTGTTCCACGCCGTACAAGCGGCTCTCGCCCAGGGCGTGATGCAGGGCCAGGCGTGCGCTTTGCCGGTCCTCTGCCCAACTGATGAGCTTGGCGATCATGGGGTCGAAGTAGGGCGGGATCTCACTGCCGCTTTCCACCCAGGTGTCGATACGCAACTGGCGGCCATCGGCGGAGGGGAACTCCACCTGGGTGAGCAGCCCCGGGCTGGGCTGGAAATCCCGGCCCGGGTCTTCGGCGTACAGCCGCGCCTGGATTGCATGGCCGCGGGGTTCCAGGTCTTCTTTCAAGGTGCCCAGAGGCGGCAGTTCACCGGCCGCCAGCTGCACCATCCAGCGCACCAGATCCACGCCCCAGACCTGCTCGGTGACGCCATGTTCGACCTGCAGGCGGGTGTTCACTTCCAGGAAGTAGAAACGCTGGTCGTGGCTGTCGAAGACAAACTCCACGGTGCCGGCGCTGCGGTAGTTCACCGCCTGGGCCAGGGTGATGGCGGCGGCGCACAGAGCCTCGGCCATGCCCTGGGGCAGGTTCGGCGCCGGGGTTTCCTCCAGGACTTTCTGGTTACGGCGCTGCACCGAGCAGTCACGTACGCCCAGGGCGATGACCTGGCCCTGGCCGTCGCCGAAGACCTGCACTTCCAGGTGCCGGGCCCGGGGGATGTATTTCTCGATGAACACGCCGCTATCGCTGAAGTTGTTCTGCCCCAGGCGCTTGACCGCCTCGAAGGATTCCCCCAGCTCGTGCGCATCATGGCAGACACGCATGCCGATGCCGCCTCCGCCGGCGGTGCTCTTGAGCATCACCGGGTAGCCGACCTGCGCGGCGGCGTGCAGTGCGGCGTCGAGGTCGTCCAGCAGGTCGCTGCCTTCCAGCAGTGGCACCCCGTATTCCCGGGCCAGGGCCCGAGCGGTGTGCTTGAGGCCAAACACCCGCAACTGCTCCGGGGTCGGGCCGACAAAGGCGATGCCGGCCGCTTCGCAGGCTTCGGCGAAGGCAGCGTTTTCCGAGAGGAAGCCGTAGCCCGGGTGAATGGCGCTAGCGCCGCTGGCGCGAGCGATGGCGAGGATTTTTTCCACGTCCAGGTAGGTCGCGGCGGCCGGGCCTTCACCGAGGCTGTGGGCCTGGTCTGCCTGGCGGATATGCAGGCTGGCGGCGTCGGCCTCGGAATAGACCGCGACCCCCTGGACTTGCAGCTCGCGCAAGGTCCGCAGGATACGGCAGGCAATGGCACCACGGTTGGCGATCAACAGTGTTTCGAACATGGCATGACCCCTGGGGGCGAGTGCTGGACTGCCCCCCACTGGGATGCGGGCCGTCCCGCAGTTTTCGAGTCAGCCCCCGGGTCGTCCCGGGGGCCAGGGTGCAGTCAGCTGGCAGGGCAGGGCCCTAGCGCTTCAGGCATTGAGCGGAACGGCTCTGGCACAGGGTGTATAGCCAGCGACGCAGGCGCGCGATCTTCAGTTCCATACCAGTAGCTCCGCAGGGGTGGGGTTGTAGGCGTTGCAGGGGTTGTTCAGTTGCGGGCAGTTGGAGATCAGGACGATGACGTCCATCTCGGCCCGCAGGTCGACGTACTTGCCCGGCGCGGAGAGTCCGTCTTCGAAACTCAGGCCGCCGTCGGCGGTAACCGGCACATTCATGAAGAAATTGATGTTGGGCCCCAGGTCGCCCTTGGCCAGGCGACCGTCATGGACACAGGCCCGCAGGTAGTTGTCGCGGCAGCTGTGCATGTGGCGCTTTTCCAGGGCGTAACGCACGCTGTTGCTCTCCTGGGCGCAGGCACCGCCCAGGGTGTCGTGGCGGCCGCAGGTGTCGGCCACCAGGGTCAGCATGGGCCGGCCGAGGTTGGAATAGAGCACGCTGCCGGTGCTCAGGTAGACCCGCTGCTGCCGGCGCAGGGTGCGCTGTACGTCATAGCGCTCCTTGGGATTGGCCAGGCTGTAGAACAGGGTGTCCACGGCCTGGTTGCCTTCCAGGTCGAGGATGCGCAGGGTCTGCCCGGTCCTGAGTTCCATCAGCCAGGGTTCGCCGGCGGGAATGGTGGCGCGGTACTGCGCGGTGTCCGGTGAGCGTTCAAGGGCGGCAAGTGCTAGCGACATGGGGCGATCCTCAGGCGAACAGGCGGTCGGTATTGATGAAGCCGCGCTCGTTCTCCGGGCGCGAGGTGCGGCAATGCTCGGCGACGTCGGCGCCGGCATGCATCCAGCTGAGTTTCAGCGGCTGGGGTGCGTACTGTGGGTTGGGATCCATGGGGTGTTGCAGGGCGGTGAGTACCACCAGGGTGTCCATGGGGGCGTAGAGCTCGATGCAGTCACCGGCCCGGGAGTTGCCGGGGACGAACTGCAAGCGGCCGGCGTCGTCGACCCGGACCCGGCTGAACAGGTTGAGGGTCATCGTCAGGTCCGACAGGCCCAGGCCCCATTTGCCCAGTTCCACCAGCAGGTTGTCGGTGCCGTTGCGGTAGTAGCCGTTGCGCAGCTCCTGGTAGCGGCCCTGGCCGTATTTCTCGGCAACCTCCTCGGCACAGAGCACGCCGCCCAGGCTGTCGCTCCAGCCGCAGGTGTCGCGGGTAATAGCGGCCAGTACCCGGCCCATGTCCGAGTACAGGCAATGCCCGGCGGTGAGCTTGGCGGTGTGCTGGCACTTGAGACTGTCCGGCAGGTTCAGGCGCTCGGTTTTCTCGTTGGCATTGAGCAGGGTCAGGCTGACATTGGCGCCACCGCGCAGGTCGGTCAGGCGCAGCAGTTGGCCGCGCTTGAGGATGAAGGAGCGGTGGCCGCCACCGGGCAGCAGTTCCTCGGCGAAGGGCAGCAATAGGCGGGTATCGAGCATGGGAAAGGTCCTTTCAGGTCCGGAGCAGGGAGTCCGCCAGCGCGGGCGGCAAGGTCGGCACGGCGGCGCGCAGGGCGCGGCGGTCGCTGTTCAACGGGATGTCGTAGGTGATGCGGGCGCCATAGGCACCGGGGGCATGGGGATCGACGCGCACCTTGTCGAACACCAGCAATCGGGTGCCGAGGCTGAAGCCTTCCGCCAGGTCATGGGTGACCATGAACACGGTCAGCGGAGTTTCTTGCCACAGCTCCAGCAGCAGGTGGTGCATGTCCTTGCGGATGCCCGGGTCGAGGGCCCCGAAGGGCTCGTCCAGCAGCAGCACACGGGGGCGCATGATCAGGGCCTGGGCGATGGCCAGGCGCTGCTGCATGCCACCGGAGAGTTGGGCCGGGTACTGGTCCAGGGCGTGACCCAGGCCTACTTTGTGCAACAGTGCCGCGGCCTGTTCCCGGGCCTGTTGCTTGGTACGGCCCAACAACCGGCCCAGCAGTGGTGAGCGTGGCAGTTCCAGGCCCAGGACCACGTTGTCCAGCGCCGACAGGTGGGGGAATACCGAATAACGCTGGAACACCACGCCACGGCTGGGGTCCGGCTCCCGCGCCAGGGGCTGGCCATCCAGCAGGATCTGCCCGCGGCTGGCCTGCTCCTGGCCCAGCAGCAGGCGCAGGAAGGTCGACTTGCCACAGCCCGAGGCACCCACCAGGGTGCAGAACTCGCCTTCTTCGACTTGCAGATTGAGACCTTCGAGCACCACCTGACCGGCGTACTGCTGCCACAAGTTGCTGACCTTGATAAAGCTCATGGGCGAGCCTCCCCATGCCAGGGAAAGGCCACCAGAGTCAGGCGCTTGAGGCCCCAGTCCATCAGCCAGGCCAGCAGGGTGATCCAGGCCACATAGGGCAGGATCACGTCCATGGCCAGGTAGCGACGGACCAGGAAGATGCGATAGCCCAGGCCGTCGGTGGCGGCGATGGCTTCGGCGGCAATCAGGAACAGCCAGGCCGAACCCAGCATCAGCCGCAGGGATATCAGCAGCCGCGGCAGCAACTGTGGCAGCACCACCCGCAGGATAAGGGTCCAGGTGGAGGCGCCCAGGGTCTGGGCCTTGATCAGCAGTTCCACGGGAATTTCCCGGGCCCGCTGTTCCAGATCCCGGGCCAGGCAGGGGGTGATGCCGATGACGATCAGCATCACCTTGGACAACTCGCCGAGGCCGAAGACGATGAACAGGATCGGCAGGATTGCCAGGGGCGGCACCATGGACAGCACCGTCAGCAAGGGCGACAGCGGCGCGCCCAGCAGCGGCAGGGTGCCGGCCGCGACCCCCAGGCACAGGCCGGCGAGGGCGCTGATGCCCAAGCCCATGGCCAACCGTCCGAGGCTGGCGGCGCTGTCCTGCCAGAGCAGGTAGTCGCCGGTGCGAGCATCGGCCTGCAATGCCATGCGTTGCAGCGCATCCATCATCTGCACGGCGCTGGGGAGCAACTTGTCATTTGGGTTGGCCGTCAGGCGTTCGGCCGAACCCAGGAAATAGGCCAGCAGCAACAGGGCGAAAGGCAGGATCACCAACAGCAGTCGGCCGGGACGATCCGGGTGACGATTGATCAGGCGCATGGCCAGTTCCTCTTGTCGAAACGCGGCCCGGGTCACAGCTTGCCGTCGGCGGCCATCTGCACGTAGCTGGGGTCGAAGCGCAGCTTCAGATTGTCCGCAGCACCGCTGATCACGGCATTGGCGAAGCTCATGCCGACGGCGCTGCTGTCCCTGGCGCCTTCCCCCAAGAGGCCGTGACGAAAGGAGAAATCGGCGACCCGGGCCATGGTGTTCGGCAGTTCGGGGCTGGTGGCGAAGGCCAAGGCTTCCCGGGCACTGGCGAACAGCCGAGTGGTGGCGAGCTGGGCCTGGAAACCGCCGAGATCGGTGCCCGAGGCCTGGGCCATGTGCTGCAGTGCGGCCTGGCTGTCGGCGTTGCCGGCATTCATCAGCGCCACCACTTCGAACCAGGCTCCGGTCAATGCCTTGCCCAGGGCCGGGTTGTCTCTGAGGGTGGCGCTGTTGACCACCATCATGTCCATGATTTCGCCGGGGATCTGACTGGAGTTGAAGACTTCGCTGACGCCGCTGGTGCGAGCGTTCGACTGGGCCTTGATCTCGGAAAGCATCGGATTCCAGGTGGTGACCGCCTGCACCTGATCGGTGTTGAAGGCGGCGACGATGTCAGCGTCGGAGGTGTTGACCACCCGCAGGTCCTGCTCTTTGAGGCCCACCGAGTCCAGGGCTCGGGCCAGCAGATAGTGGGAGACCGAAAGCTCCACCAGATTGACCGACAGGCCCTTGAGGTCGGCCAGTTGCCGGTCCTTGCCCTTGAGCAGCACCCCGTCATTGCCGTTGGAGAAGTCGCTGATGATCAGCGCCGTGCTGTCCACGCCACCGGCTGCGGGAATGGTCAGGGCGTCCATGTTGGTCATGGTGCAGCCGTCGAATTGGCCGGCGGTGTACTGATTGATGGATTCGACGTAGTCGTTGAGCTGCACCACATCGATGCTGATGCCGTACTTCTTCGCCCATTTGTCGACGATGCCCTGGCTGCCGGCGTATTCCCACGGCATCCAGCCGGCATAAATCGTCCAGCAGACACTGAAATGATCCTTGGTCGCAGCCGCAGACGAGAGGCTGACGAGGGCCGCAAAGGCGGCAACAAGCAGGGCGGGTAGACGCAGAGGGGGCATAGGGAGTTCTCCAGTTGATCAAGGGCGGACAGGAGGCAACGCGGCACCGCTAACGGTGTCTTGTCTCCCGGGCTTTTTTCCCGCCGTGTAACCTCAACTGGAGGTCGCCGACTCTCGGACCAGTCACTCGCAGTTGCGAGCCGGAACCCTAGTCAGCCATTGAAATTGTGGTGCCGCGAACCTGTAATGCTCCTGCACAACCCAGAGATAGCGAGATCCATGCCAGCTTTGCCTGGAGGGCACAAAGATCGCTGCATTAGCTGTTGCAGAGCGCTCGAAGCGTGGTTGGCAAAACCGGGCAAGGGGCCTGACTCAAGCGTTCTGCCGGCGCGAACTTGGTGCATGCGCACTCAATTCGGGCGTCAGGTCCGGTGAGCACCAAGAGAAAAGCCAGGGCTGCCTATACTGCAATCCGGATTTCGTTCAACCGTGCCACGACCTGCAACAGGAACTGCCATGAACTTCAAGGAAATCGCCTACGAGCAACATGGACCCGTAGTGGTCATCCGCTTCAATCGCCCCGAGCAGCGCAACTGCATCGGTCCTGTGACCCACCGTGAACTGATCGACGCCTGGACGCGTTTTCGCGACGACGACACAGCCTTGGTGGCGGTCATTACCGGCACCGGCGATCGGGCCTTTTGTGCCGGCGGCGACCTCAAGGCTGCCGCGCAACTGGTGCCGTCGAGCGCCGAGGAAATCGCCGCCCATGATCGCGGTGAGCGTCCCGGAATCATCGGCCCCAGTCGCTGGGTCGATGTCTACAAACCGGTAATCGCCGCGGTCAATGGCGTGGCCTATGCCGGTGGCCTGGAGTGGGCCTGTTTTGCCGATATGCGCATCGCCGAAGAGCATGCCTCGTTCGGTGTCACCTGCCGCCGCTGGAACATCGGCCTGGCGGACGGCGGCACCCAGCGCTTGCCGCGGATTATCGGCATGGGGCGGGCCATGGAGCTGATTTTGACCGGCAAGGTGATCGATGCCCAAGAGGCGTACCGCATCGGCCTGGTCAACGAAATAGTGCCCAGCGGGCGCTCCCTGAAGCGCGCGCTGGAATTGGCCCAGGTGCTTGCCGGTCTGCCGCAACCGGCGATGCGCTCGGACAAGGAAGCGGCCATCCGCGGTTACGGATTGCCCTTGGCCGAAGGCTTGAAGATAGAAGCCCAGTGCTTCAATCGCTCGATCCACGCCCCTGAAACCCAGGAAGGATTGCGCCGCTTCATCGATCGCGATCACCCAGATCGCGGGGCTCGGCAAGCCCCCGGCACGCCGGGCATTGTCAGGGATTGAGGCCCGGCGCCGGGTTTCAGGCTTTCTGCGAGGCGCTGTTGTACGCCGTGGTGTCGGCGCTGGAGAGTACGTCCACTTCTCCGGCGACCCGCACACCTTGCAGCGAACTTTCGAAGGCATCGAGCTCTGCATCCCCCGGAGGCCATTTTGATTGGGTGCGGCTCCTGTAGTCATCGATCACCAGCGAGATATCGCTGGGACAGGCCTTGACTGTCTCGCGCCAGGTTTCCCTGAAGAGCTCGTGCAACGCGCCCAACGCCACCAACCGATGCTCGCTCACTGCCCGGCCGCGTGACTTGTGAGCGCCGGGTTGGCGTTTGAGCAGTTCGTCGATGAAAGAGCGATCCAGTTTCTCTCCCTGTTGCAGCATGGCCAGGTAGCGAATGCGATTGATGAAGCGCTTGATCGCTCTGGGGGTGGTGTGGCGTCTGCGCACCACTGGCAGCCATACGCTCAGGGCCTCGTTGAACGCCCCCGAGTCGTGCACCTGGCGCATGCTCGTGCGCAATCGGTACAAGCCCAGACTGCAACTGAAGAGCACAAACAGCAGCAGCGCCGCAGCCAGGCTCCAGATAGCCAGTGGATGAGCGGCGCTCTCTTGGATCTGCAACTCACGCAGGGTGATGGGTGCGGCGCTGTCATCGGCCACGGAAGACGGACTGGAAAGCGCCGCGTCGGGGGCAGGGGAGGAGGGGGCCGTCAAGGTCGGGGCAGGGGGCTGCTGAAGGGGCGCCACCTTCGCAGGGGATGTTGGGGCAGGGGCTTGGGAGCTGGGCAGTTGCACGAATTTGCCAGCAGCAAAACCCAGTGGAATGACCAGGGCGAACAGATAAAAAGGCCAGAAATGCAGGCTTTTCTGGATAAAGCTCTTGGCCTGGGGGTTATCGCCCGGGGTCGAGTGCAGCAGAGGCGACAGGTCCTTATGCTGGGGCACCTGGATTTCCAGATTCACCAATTTTTCCAGGTAGTTGCCGGCATAGTTCCAGCGGCGTTCTGCCGCCGAGGGTTCGGGCTCGTCGGGACGGTCGCGCTTCTCACACAGCGCCAGTTCATCGGCAAACTTCTCGAAGTGCAGCCCCAGGGCGGTGCGTATGTAGCAGGTGTCCATGCCAAAAATCACGAAACAGCTACCGGAGGTGACCAGGAAGTTCACCGCTTCCATGATGGTCAGGATGATTTCCGGGCGACACCGATCCAGGTCGTCGATAACGATCACGGTGCGATACGGCAGGGCCTGGGTCACTTCAGAGAACTGGTTGGCGAAGGTGGTGCGAAAGCTGGTCTGGTTTTGCGCGGTGCTGGTGCTAAAACGCGAGGCTGTACTGGACAGCAGCGTGGCCGGACTGACCCCGAAGGCGGTCATGGAGGCGAACAGTGACTTGAAGGTGACGACGCCGGTGGCCAGTTGCCCGAACAGCTTGCCGATATCGCCGCCGCTCAAGGGCTGAGCCTTGCCTTCATGGGCAATGAGGCTCTGGATCGACACCCACAGGTTTGTCCATTCATTAAGGGGGTGGGTCAGCAGGTAGCCGACCAGGCATGAGGCGGACGCGACCAGCACCAGGGCCAGCATCAGGTGCCGGCGTGACCTGATCCACAGCAGCCGCAAGCGAAACGCCCAACCGTCCAGGGACAACAGTGAAGGCAGGCCCTGTTTGCAGATGGCGTTGAACAGCGCTGCCAGCAGTTGCTCTTCGCTTTGGTGATGCCAGGCGTTGAACCAGTCAGGGCCATCAGGCTGCTTTTGCCTGAGCCCCAGCCACCGGATATGGCCAGGGTCAACGGGGGTTCGGTCCGTGTGTTACGCAGGAAACGGGAGATGCCTCGAGCCAGGGGCGACACCCCCAGGGAGTCCTTGTCACTGTCCTCGGTGGGCGCGTCGGTGGCGGCGATCGCGGCGGCACCGGTTTCGCTCTCAGGGGGGCCGGATTTGAACATCAGCCACACCAACAGGGCGCAAAGCGCTACCGCGAACCAGAACCAGGGTGCCGGGTATTGTCCATGACGCAGTGGCCAGCTCATGGCTTTCCAGGTGTGGCCGTTATCGGTGGTATGCAGCAAGGCTGGAGGGTAGCCGACCGCCCAACCGGTCTTGCCAGACTGATCCATGGCCAAGGCCAGGCGTGTCGAGCCGGCTGCGCTCTGCGCCGGGCTCCAGGTTTCCCCCCCATCCTCAGTCGCCAGGATCAATCCGCCATTGGCGCTGACCCAGCCCTGCCGACCGTCCTTGTGCATATGCAGATCGGTCAGGGAAATCCCCGCCAGTCGATGCTTGACTCGCCAAAGGCCTCCACCGTCGAGGGTCTTGGCAATCATGCCGTTGTCACCGGCGACCCAACCGGTACGGCCATCGGCCAGGAACTCGATGGCGGTCAGGTTCATGGCCAAGGCTTCAAGTCCTGCATCGGAAGACATCATCAAGGGCGATGGCAGCATGCTGATCACCCGCCAGGTTTCGCCGGCGTCTTCACTGCTGGCAATCAAGCCCTGGTCACCCACTGCCCAGGCCTTGGTTCCATTTGCATCCAGATGCACCGCCTTGAAGGCGCCGTCTTCAGGGATCGGGCTCTTGTCGTTTGCCTTCTGCAACGCGGCCTGGTGCCAGGTAGTGCCGCCGTCACGAGTAAAAAGCAGGCTGTGGTTGCGCCCGGCCGCGACCCCCACGGTACCGTTCTGCGCAAAAGCAATCTGCAGCAGATCGCTTTGGGTGGGGCTGGACTCTCCAACTGGCCCCGGCGTCGTTGCTGGCCAGGATCTTGCCGTTGTCGCCCACAGCCCAGGCTCGGGTGCCGTCGTCCAGCAGGCTCAATCCATTCAGGCGGTTGTGGGCAATAGGCGTACTGCTGTCCCAACTGCTCCCGGCGTTGTTGGAACTGAGGATGGCACCAGACTCGCCGACCGCTACAACGGTGTTGCCGTCGGCACTGACCTGGACACTGCGCAACAGCATATGCGCGGCACTGGTTACAGGCACCCAGGAGGACGAGCCGCTGCTGGCGCCGGTGATTATCGTGCCCGCGTCACCCACGGCGATGCCGGGGCCACTTCTGGTGGCTTGCGCCAGCAGGTTCCGATCCAGTTGCAGGTCCTTGGGCGCGGGTGCCATGGGCTCCGGTACCGGCGGCATGATGGATTCAGCGGAATCTGTGGGTGAGGGCGTGGGCACCGCAAAGGGGCTGTTGCCCGGCAGGTTGCGACCATCACACATCAGCCGATGACGCTTGGCCGCATGGGATGCCGGCAGGTACGCACTGGTACTGGAGTCCTGGCGCTGGGGGCCAAAGAACGACAGGCTTCGCAGATCTGCGTAGGTTCCGCTGTCGATCAAGCTCCAGGTAAAACCATCGGCGCTGAACAGCAGGGTGCCTTGGTCCCCGGCGGCCCATAGTCCTTCAGCGCTTCCAGTGATGGTGTTCAGAGTGGCCCGGGTTTGAGTGACATGGGGCGTCGACCAACTGCGACCGTAGTTTGAGGAACTGACAATGGTGCCGTTTTCGCCCACCGCCCAGCCGTACGGTCCGACGAACCACAGGGCCTTGAATTGGGGGGCAAGCCGGTCAGGTGTGGCGAGAGGCAGCCCCACGAAGGACTTATCCCATGACCGGCCCTGATTGAGGCTGAACAAGATGGAGCCTTTGGCTGTAATCCAGCCATAACGACCATCTGCGCTGAAATGTATCGAAGAAATCCCCGAACCTTTGACGCCTCTTCGCGTCCAGCTTGCTCCTTCACCGTCCGCTTCACGGGACAATAGAACGCCAGAGGCACTGACGGCCCAGACTTGACCATTGCGCGGGTTGACTTCGACGCTGACCAGATCGATCAATCCATCACGCTTGGGATTCAAGGACTGAACCTTCCAATCGGCTCCGGCATTGTCGGTGCTCAGAATGGTGCCGCCGTCACCGACTATCCAGCCCCGTTGCCCGTCGGACTGGAAGCTCACGCTGCGCAGATTGGCAGCTACAACAGGCTTATGAGGCTTCCAGGTCTTGCCGGCATCGGAAGTACTCATGATGCTGCCGCCCAGCCCCACAGCCCACGCTTTATCGGGGCCAACCACGCTGACCGAGGTCAAGGAGGAGGGCAGCGCAGGCAGGCGAAGGGGGGCATTTCGTTCAATGGGCGTGGTGAGCCACTCGAGGAAGGTTGCGTCATGCCGTACGGGATAAGCCGAAGGAGCCTGCCACCATGCCGTGACCGCGGTAACGCCCAGCAACAGCAACGCGAGAAAACCCAGAGAGGGGCGCATATTCAGCGGCGATCTTGCCCGTTGCCCAGCTGGCGTTTCCTTTCGAACGTCCATGTTTTCGCTCCCTGCATCAGTTGTCCTGAAACAACGAATCAGCCCGGTCAACTAGTAATAGTTGACTTTGGCGCAGATGCACCGAACGCACTGGAAAGCCATGCGGCTATATAACTAAACTAAATGGTTGTTTGGGTGGGTTATACGTAAAACCTATAAAGTGCAAAGCGAGAGGAAATGTAGAGAGTTTATTCAGTTGCCGAGTCAATCGGGAGATTGACTCCCACTTCAACGTGAATTTGATAAAGGCCGGATCGACGCTATTCTCACCAAGGAAAGTAATCTTAATTATTTCCAAATACGTGTTAAATATCTGGGCAGGAGCCAAGAGACATGACAGGGGAAGAACTGATTAGCGCGATAGTAAGCAACCCAATACTCATGGGGTTGGAAGATTGTCCTGGTGTGCCAGCTCAGATGAGCTGCGCTGTTTACGGGAAGGTGCAAGATGACGATGGAAAAGATGTCATTACAGGTGTCATTGCAAATGATACGAGCATGAAGTACCAAATCGGCCAGGCAATTTTATTTAATGATGATCGCTCGAAGACAGCTGTCTGGCACTTTGCTATAGAATCACCGGTTCATCACTTTGTCGTTATCCCTTGGTATAACCCGTCAAGTGGAGCGATGTATACAAAAGTGTATACGGTGTTTATGGCCTATGAGCTTAAAAAAGAGACCGGCAAGAAAGGATACACGGTGCGTGAGTATGTCGAGAAAGCACCTCCAGCCCCTAGCGGGACTAAAGGCTACAAGAAAAGTTGGACGGAAACAGAATTAAGCACCATGCTTTCTGACTTACTAACTAAGGAAAACGCTTGGGAAGACTATTTCGGCAAGGTTGGAAAAGCTCAGGCAAAAAAAATCCACTACTATAAATACAAAATAACAACACTAAACTCTGCAGTTTCCAACGTGAATCAATACCGAACGCTCTGTAAGAAGACTACTTGACCATCCTGGCGACCGCGTCACGCTTGGCCTGCGGTTACCCAAAGCCCACTTTCAATGCTGCGATATGCAGGTGGGCCTCGGCCAGCAATCTCGATCTTTATCCGGATGCTTTCTTGGCCAATGAGGATCACGCGTCCTACCTCTATGACATGAATCGCTACGGTGAGGGCGGGGACGAGGGCCGCTGCTGGGTCGAGACGCATATCACTTCGCCGACCCGGTTCCTTCAATTCGCACAAGGGCAGATCAACATCCGCACTTCGCACTGTGGCGGCAGCATTACCCGTGCCGACTATATTTCGCCTAGTGCGTTGGAGCAGATGCTGGGGCTGTCGCGCTGTGCGGAGTGGATGCTAAGGCTCGATTCAATCGAACTGAGCGAAGCAGAGTCCCGAACGTTGGCATTGGCCAAGGATGCCCAGGCTCGACATGCGCGAGGTGAGGCTACAGAGGATTAGATTGGTCAGTCCGAGCGTGCTTTGGTCAAGGCACTCGCCCAAGGGGTAGCGAAATTGGCGGGGCAGCCCATCGCGGGGCAAGCCCAGTATCACCGGTGCCTCCAGGACGGTGGGGGGAGCTGTAATTGCCCGATCATTGTTGCCGATCACCAGTCCATAGCGCTTCATTGCAGATATCCAAGTTCAAGATGGTGGAGTTTCTGCGAGCGCGGAGCCAGGGGCAAGTATGACGTGGACGCGCACCGAGAAAAAAAGGTCGACTCAGATAAGGGTTGGCAATGCCGCATATAACTAAACTAAATAGATGTTTAGTTTAGTTATAAGTAAGACCTATCAAAGGCAGAGTGAAAGGGGATGTATAGAGTTTATTCAGTTACCGGGTCAATCAGGAGATTGCCGTGCTGTTCGGCTGTTGTCATCATCCGCCCACTTCAATCATTGCCAGGACAAGGACCGCCACACATGCCCATTTATCTAGCCGCTGACAGTCAACTCAAGGTCGGGAGCGCCTTGGTGCTGGAAGCACCCGCAGAGTCAGGAACCTGCGTCGTGGTTTTTGAGGACGATGAACACACCGGCTATTTCTATGCCCTGGATACCGCCAGCGGCGACAACCCGATTCAGGACGCGCTGCATATCTACAACGTCACGGACGTTTCGGACCGTGAAAAGCCATCCGTTGTGAAAGTTGGCTGGTCCACCGATCACCGCAAGGCGGTGTTGCTGATCAATGATTATCCGCACGCGGTTTTTGATTTCGACGCTCAGCAGGGATATTGCCGATCCGGATTTCCACCCCAGATAGGCAAAGGTTGGTCCGAGGCCGGTCATCAGTGGGACGAGGCTGCATTGGAGCTGTTTGCCTGAAAGGCCTGGGTAGCCAGGCTGTTTTTCCTTATGAGCCAAGCCGGTGAAAATCTGCAGGCCGGAGCTTCAAATCTGGCCTGCACTGACCTTGATAGCGCATTACATAACTACACATAATGTATATTATGTTAAATTACGTATTATGCCGGCATTGATCTGCTGCTCGCTCACGCGGTTAAGCATCTGTCGCATTCAGGGCATTGATGCGCCAATCACGTTTTGAGTGGCCTGGTCATAAACCAGCTCTGACCAGCCCTCCCAGATCAACAAGCAAGAGGCTTGTGATAAACAATCGCCACATCTCTCAGCGCCAACAACTGGATGACTCCACTGCTCCATGTAACACCTACAGTGCTACGGACTGAACCTTACCCAGGCGCCAAAGAAATTTCTCATCTTCATCGAACAGACGAGTTCTTTGCACTCAACAAGTCCTGGGAACAGCAAAGACCCTTACAATTTCCTCAGCGCAAACGGCGTCATGAAATCTGCTTTCATAAAAATCAAAAGCAGTTTCTACCCCGCAGTTGGAAAAAAGCCTTTTTACTTCCTGCATCTCCCGTGACTCAAGACCTTCATCATTTCCTCGTACCTTTTCCAAAAAACCGACCGAGGCCGGCTTTGGATAAATAAATATATTAGGTATGAGGATGCCTTGTTCCTCCAAGCCCTCAAAGTCTGTAAAAGTCACGGCAAAAAACACACGTTCACTTCTTGATACTTCTAGAGCTCTTAAAGTATTCAAAAGAAACACAGCAAGCCCTGTCAGAAAGCTAGAAGCCCCGCTGCCGCTCAGCTCATCCTTCAAAAGCTTTAAGCGGCTGTATCTTGATACAAGCGGAATTTCTTCAAAGCTCTCATAGTTCTCAAAGAACACATCCATGTCATTGTACGGTTCTTCGCTGATTATTTTACTGTAGATATCTGTAAGCTTCATCTTTAGGACGGGCTCCATCCGCACTTGTTAAGTCATTAATTTGTTTTTTTTGCTCTGCTATAAAACTTTAAAACTGTTAATGAAGTTCGGACTTATATCAGGAACTTAAGTACCGCTTACCCCGTCACCGCCTGATAAACAACCCGGTGCGCCTCGGTCGGCAGCGGCACTTCCCACTTGAACAGCATGCGGCGGATATCGTCGTTGCGCAGTGAGGTGTCGCGCTTCTGGTTGCGCCGCATGATCTCGTTCTCGGGGCGCTCCAGGTAAAGAATCTCCACCTCGGCGCCGTAGCCGTAGAGCAAGTCCAGAGTGCGGTTGCGCATCTGCGCCGACAGGTGCGTCGAGTTCCACACAAAGGGTTTGTGCTCGCGCAACAGCGCCTTGGCCCGGTCGATGGCGTAGTGCGCAGCGGCGCCCTCGTTCTGTCCATGGCGCAGGCCAAGGGCCTGGCGCGCGTCGTCGAATGACACCACCGGCAGATCCGGGTAGTGCTGTGCGGTCCAGTTGTCCTTGCCACTGGCCGGCAGGCCCGAGAGCATCACCACCGACGAACCCTGCGGCGCATGCAACGGGTAGTCGGGATGTACCCGGGCGCCACGCAGGTACTGAATACGTGTGTAGTCGTCGGCAAAGGCCCGCGGCCCGTGCAGGCAGCCCTCCTCCTCCGCCAGTTCGCGCCACAGTTCGATGGCACTCAGCACATCGGCCTTGCCGGCGTAATCGCGGCCCTGCATATCGGCCTCGGCCACGGCACAGAGCATCCACAACGGCAGTTCCCAGGACAGTTTGTGCAACAGGAACTCAGCGCTGCGGCCGCTGCGATCACCCTGTAGGGCGAAGAACGGCACCTGGTGCACGGCGATGATGCGGCAGATCTGCTCGCGCAACTCGAACGGCACACCGGCGCGCCACAACAGCAGCCGCGCATCCACCGCGCCCCGGCGTGAATGACCGGGCTGGCCGATACGCCCGGTATCCGGGTCGATCACTGTGGTGTCAGGCTTGGCGATGTCGTGCAACAGGGCAGCGAAGAACAGCACAAAGCGCTGCTCGGCGCTGGCCTGCTGGTAGGCGGGTTGGGCCAGTAATGCTTCGACCACCAGGCAGGTATGAATCCATACATCGCCCTCGGCGTGGTAGATCGGGTCCTGCGGTGTGTCGGCCAGGCGCGCCAGGGCCGGAATGGCCGCCAGGCAGGCGGCGGTGTCCATATCGCGCCCCGGCTCGGGGACCAGTTGTTGCAGTTGTCGAATATCCATTTCGGATGCTCCTTCAGTAGCCGTGGCGTGGGCCCTGCCAGTCCATGGACAGGCGCGGTGCATAGAGATCGACGCCGTCGGCCAGTTGATTGGGGATAAAGGGTTGGTTGGCATGGTGCTGGTCGGCATCGAGGATGGCCTGGACAAAGTCCTGGCGTACCCACTTGAGCCGGCCAAGGGTCTGCTGCTCGTCCTCGAGCTTCAGGTACAGGCCCTCCATGCGACTGGAGCGGTCGCACTGGCGCCAGGCACGGGCCAGGTCGAGGCCTTCGCGGCGCACCACCTGCTCGAATACCTGGCGCCAGTGCGCGGTCTTGGCCAGCGAATCGCCCACCAGCGCTAGCAGCTCGGCATGCCGGCGCGGCGCCGGGCCTTCGTACAGCACAGGCACCGACAGCACCGGCCCACCCTCGAGCAGGCACCGGCGCGCCGCGGTGGAGAGGAACAGCCCTGTGGCGCGATCCCACACATCGAACTCGCAGAAGTAATGTGGCAAGTGGTCGTAGAACACCGAGTGCTTCTTGTGCAGCCACTCGCCATACAGCACGAAGCGATCTTCCAGGCGTTCCAGCAACCAATGCTCGTGGGCCGAGGCCCACTGCTTGAACAGATTGAACTGACGCTCGCGCCCACCGCCGGTGAGGTAGTGACCGCGAGATTGCAGGCGCAACTCGCCGCCTGCGCTAAAGCTGATGCCGGTGTTGGCACCATCGAGTTTTTCTTCCACCACCAGCCACTGTCCGGCCAAAGCGGCATAGCGCATCTGGCCAGTATCAGTGTCGCCATCTTGCAGGCGCGAGCCTTGCAGGTGGGGCGTACGGGGGTATTTGAGCAGTTCCAGGTTGTGCGCGGTGGCACGAATATCCGTGTGCATGGGTTTGTCCTCGAAAAAAGAGAAAAACCAACGACAGGATCAGGCAGGCATGGCAATGAAGCGCCGCCGCGCACAAGCACGGGCAGCCATCAGGCAGGATGGACCGTCGTCGGTATCAGGCGTGTTGGCTGGCGTAGGGCACTGGCTTCACCACTTGGAGAATAGGTTGCAGAGGCTTTAGGGCGCGCATTCAACAGCAGATAGCGGCATCAGGTCAAGCCCCGAAAGGACAAAACCCCAGCGTCCCTGTCTACGCGAAACACCCGAGCTTTTGTCATGAAAAAAACCGCCTGGCGCTCATAGGGTGCAGCCAGTCATAACCCGATAAGGAATCGATCATGAAACTTTCAGGCGTGCTGATGGCTGGAGTCATTGGCCTGGCACTAGCACCTTTGGCCCAGGCTTCGTCCATGGCTGACAGCGAAGAAAAAGCCCAGTTACGCAAACTCTTCTGCGAATCGAAGGGCGGCGCCGATATCACTGCGCTGGGGGAGTTGAAGAAATCCGACGACGTCGGCGCCGTGGTGGTGTGCAAGCTCCCGCCGTCGCCCACCACCGTGGTGGAAAACCAGGCGGCATCGAGCCTTGCCCCGCTGCCATTGACACCTGTCACGGCAACGCTTGCGCCACCGTCCGGGGTCTACAAGCTCGCCCCGGGAGCCAGCAGCGTCAACACTTCATGCTCGGCCAACCTGGCCATCGCCAAATGGGCGGGCTTTCCCAATACCAGCAACGGCAACGCCACCTTGAACTGTCGCGGATACAATGCCGGCGCAGCAGGCGGTACGCTGGGGTGCAAGATCGAATGGACCGGGCCGACCCAGGTTGCCATCGGAGTCACCCCTTACGGCGGCCAGGTGGCGGTGAACTTCAATTGCCAGGCCCTGTACTTCGGTTCCGTCGGCACGGTGATGGATTTCAGCTACGCCGATCCGACTTATCCGCGCATCCGCTACGGCTCAGTCCAGGCCACCAGCAGCATGACCATCACCCAGTGAGGCCTCGCCGGCTCGGCTGAACGTCGCTCCAGCGCCGGCAGGGTCGCTCCCTGCCGGTCACCCTCCTCTGCATCACTGCTTGCCGCGCATGCTGTTGCGCCATATGCGGTAGGTCCTGATCCCCGAACGCACCGAACCGAACAGCAACTGGCTGTCCATTTCCCGGGTCATCCCCGAACGTTCCAGCATCGCCAGGAAAGTACCGCGGGCACGGGCGATTGCGAAGTAGATGCCCTGGGCGGCCAGGGTCTCGCGGATTTCCCGCAGCACCGCGATACCGCTGACATCGATATCGGTCACCGCCTCGGCATCGAACAGCACCACCTCGGGCTGAGTCTCGCGCTGCACGGTGTCCAGCAGGCGCATCTTGAAGTAGTCGGCGTTGAAGAACAGGATCGCGTCGTCGAAGCGATACACCACCAGGCCGGGCACCGTGCGGGCTTGCGGGTACTGGCGGATATCCACCTGGCCTTCGATGCCCGGCATCCAGCCCAGCACCGCGTCGGTGGGTTGGTAGATGCTGTACAGCAGGCGCAGGATGGCCAGGGTCACGGCGAACATGATGCCCGGCAGCACGCCCAGCCCCAGCACACTGACGGTGGTCAGCAGGCATAGGCAGAACTCGAAGCGGCTGAGTCGGTAGATTTGCTTCAGAGACTTGACGTCGAGCAGGCCCCAGCCCGCCATCAACAGCACCGCGCCCAGGGCCGGCTGCGGAATCCACGCCATGGGCGCGGTAAAAAACAGCAGAATCAGCGCAATCGCCAGGGCAGCGATGATGCCCACCAGCTGGCTCTTGCCTCCGGCCATGTCATTGACCGCGGTACGCGAATCCGCACCGCTGATGGCAAAGCCCTGGGAGGCTCCGGCCGCCAGGTTGCTCAGGCCCAGGGCGATAAATTCATGGTTGGCGTTGATCGCGTAGCCATGGCGCGCAGCGAAGCTGCGGGCAGTGAGCATGGCGCTGCAGAAGCTCACGGTAGCGATGCCCAGCGCGTCGCGCAGCAGGCTCTTGCTTTCCTCCAGGGTGGTCTTGGGCCAGGACAACTCCGGCATCCCGGCCGGCACATGACCGAGGATCGCCACTCCGAGGCGGTCGAAACCCAATAGCCCGGCCAGCAAGGTGAACAGCGCCACCGTCAGCAGCGCTGCTGGCAGGCGCGGGTAGCGTCGCGGCAGCCAGATCAAAAGGCCCAGGCTGGCCAGGCCAACGACCAGGGTCAGGCCATGGATCTCCCCCAGACGCTGGAGAAAGTCCACCAGCCCCAGAATGAAGCCGTCGCCTTCGATCTTGAAGCCCACCACCTTGCCCATTTGTCCGGCGATCAGGCTCAAACCGATCCCGTTGAGGTAGCCGATGAGGATCGGCCGCGAGAAGAAGCTGGCGATAAAACCCGCCCGGGCAATCCCGGCGGCAATCAGCATCAGGCCCACCAGCACCGTGACGATCATCGACAATTCGACAGTACGCTGCAGGTCGCCCATGGCCAAAGGCGCCACGGCCCCGCCGAGCATGGCGCAAGTGGCGGCATCGGGGCCGACCATCAGTTGCCGCGAGCTGCCGATCAAGGCATAGACGATCATCGGCAGCACACAGGCGTAAAGCCCGTACTGCGGCGGCAGGCCGACAATCTGCGCATAGGCGATGGCGATGGGGATCTGGATAGCCGCCACGGACAACCCGGCCCGCAGGTCGGCGCGCAACCATTCGCGGCGGTAGTGCAACAAGTTGGACAGGCCAGATAGACAGCGGGATAACGACATGCCGGGTCCTTTCGAAATATTCCGTTTTGTTCTTTGGCTGCGCTCTTGTTTGGCAAGGCGACGCGGGGCGTTATTCAAGCGAATCGGGCAACTTAGCGCCATGAGCTGGAGCAGCTTTTGCTTCGATTCACCCAGGTGATTGGCCATGGGCAACCCGCTGAGGCGGAGCTGGTGGTGAGCTTCGGCCGCTATAGATGAACAACCACCCCCATTCATGGGACGCCAAGCCAGCTATAACGGCGCGTTGCCTTGATGACGCGCCACCTCCCGGTGCATGTCGTCGCGCTCGTAGCCAAGCAGCTAATGACCGTCGGTCACCTACCTTGAAACGTCTCGGTGTTCGCTCCATTGGTCGGAGAGTTTCTTGACTAGCATTAAACCGCGCTAAGACTTTAACCGGAATTGTTAGAGGTGATGCCCAAGTGGCTCTGGACAGAAGGTTAATCCGCAGGAAATGGATTGACTCGTACGTTCGCTCTGACCTAGTGCCTATGAGGCCGATATGGAGATCATCTCTGTGGTGGATGTACCGCGATGGATGGACACGATTTCCCCTGACCCCCTCGAGACGGCCGACTGACGCCCGAACACGAGCCAGAGGAAGCCGTTTATGGCAATAACGCAAAACAACCGTTTGGTACAGGTTGACAGTCCCCTCGGCGGCGATGTCCTGTTGCTGCAGAGCATGGAAGGCAGCGAAGAGCTGGGGCGGTTGTTCCACTACGAATTGGACCTCACCTCCGAAAACCGAGCGATCACGTTCGACCAGTTGCTGGGCAAGCCGATGGGCCTGACCCTGGAGCTACACGACGGCAGCAAACGCTATTTCCACGGCATTGTCTGCAGCTGCCGGCAAGTGACCGGCCACGGTCAGTTCGCCGGCTACCGCGTCAGCCTACGGCCCTGGTTCTGGCTGCTCACGCGCACTTCGGACTGCCGGATTTTCCAGAACAAAACGGTGCCGGAGATCATCAAGCAGGTGTTCCGCGACCTCGGGTACTCCGATTTCGAAGACAGCCTGAGCGGCAACTACCGCGAGTGGGAATATTGCGTGCAGTACCGCGAAACCAGCTTTGACTTCGTCAGCCGGTTGATGGAGCACGAAGGCATCTATTACTACTTTCGCCATGAGCAGGCGCGTCATGTACTGGTGTTTGCCGACGCCTATGGCGCCCACTCCACGGTGGCCGACTATGACTCGGTGCCCTTCTTCCCGCCCGATCGGCAAATGCGCGAGCGCGACCATTTCTACGATTGGCAACTTGAGCGGGAAGTCCAACCCGGTTCTCTGGAGCTAAACGACTAC
The DNA here is from genome assembly GCF_058744285.1 of Pseudomonas sp. E1BtOHC1. Classification (NCBI taxonomy): domain Bacteria; kingdom Pseudomonadati; phylum Pseudomonadota; class Gammaproteobacteria; order Pseudomonadales; family Pseudomonadaceae; genus Pseudomonas; species Pseudomonas sp. E1BtOHC1. The sequence continues at coordinate 4,274,397 of NZ_CP196023.1, read as the reverse complement.
GACTTCAAGCGCCCCCGCGCCAGACTAGAGGTGCGCTCCAGTGTGTCGCGCAGTCACAGCAACGGCGACCACCCGCTCTACGACTACCCCGGTGAATACGTACAGAGCAACGATGGCGAGCACTACGCGCGTACCCGCATCGAAGCCATTCACAGCCAGTTCGAGCGCGTGCAGCTACGCGGCCGCGCCCGGGGGCTGGGCTGCGGCCATTTGTTCAAGCTGACCGGCTACGAGCGCGAGGACCAGAACCGCGAATACCTGGTGGTGTTCGCACGCTATCAGATCCGCCAGGAACTCTATGAAAGTGCGCAGTTGGACCTGTCCGAGCAGTTCACCAGCGAGCTGGACTGCATGGATGCCAGCCAGGCCTTCCGCCCTCTCCCCCTGACCCCCATGCCCATTGTTCGCGGGCCGCAGACCGCCGTGGTGGTCGGCCCCGATGGCGAGGAGATTTGGACCGACCAGTATGGCCGGGTCAAAGTGCATTTCTACTGGGACCGCCACGACCAATCCAATGCCAATAGCTCCTGCTGGATGCGCGTGTCCCAGGCCTGGGCCGGCAAAAACTGGGGGGCGGTGCAGATCCCGCGGATCGGTCAGGAAGTGATCGTCAGTTTCATCGAAGGCAACCCGGATCGGCCGATCATCACTGGCCGCGTCTACAACGCCGAACAGACCGTGCCCTACGCGCTACCGGCCAATGCCACTCAGAGCGGGGTGAAAAGCCGTTCGAGCAAGGACGGCTCACCGGCCAATTTCAATGAAATCCGCATGGAGGACAAGAAAGGTGCAGAGCAACTGTTTATCCATGCCGAGAAGAATCAGGACATCGAGGTCGAGAACGACGAGACCCACTGGGTCGGCCACGACCGCAGCAAGACCATCGACAACGACGAGACTGTGCACGTCAAACACGACCGCACCGAAACCGTCGATCACCACGAGACCATCACCATCGGCGTCAACCGCACCGAAAGCGTGGGCAACAACGAGGACATCAGCATTGGCGTCAACCGTACCGAAAGCGTCGGCAGTAACGAGACGATCAGCATAGGCCGCAACCGCACGATCAGCGTCGGCGCCAGCGAAACCGCGACCGTGGCCCTGCAACGCACCCATGCGGTAGGTATCAACGAGACGATCGCCATCGGCGCCGCGCAGGAAGTAGTCATCGGTGCCTTTCAAACGGTGAATGTCGGGGCCTACCAAAACGTCAACGTTGGCCTCTACCAGTCGACCAATGTGGGCGCCGACCGCTCGGTGGACGTCGGAGCCAATCTTTCAACTACGGTAAAAGAAAACGAATCGCGCCAGGTCGGTGCAGGACGCACGACCGATATCGACAAGGACGATGAGCTGACGGTGGGCAAGAACCTTGTCATCGATGCCGGTGACTCGGTGACTATCAAGACCGGCAAAGCCAGCATCGTCATGAAGAAGGACGGCACCATCAGCATCAGCGGCAAGGACATCACCATAGACGGCTCTGGTGCGATCAACATCAAGGCCAACAAGAACGTGGTGATCAAGGGACGCAAGATCCTGCAAAACTAGGAGTAACGCGTATGACGGTTCAATACTCACTGCCCGCGCAGGCCCGCATCGATGGCGTAGTCGTCGGTGTACTGCTCGACCTGCCACAGGCCAGTGCGCCCTTGGTGACCTACCCCGGCTGCCCCGAGCAACAGAGCATCGCCGCCCGCAGCACCACCCTGCTCTCCCCTGAAGACATCGGCAGCCAAGTGGCGCTGATGTTCGAAGATGGCGACCCTTCCCGCCCACTAGTGATCGGCCGCCTGCTGAGCCAGGCCATGGCGCCCGAACCGCTTGCCAGCGTGCAACTGGACGACCAGCGCCTGGAACTGCGCGCCGAACGCGAGATCGTGCTGCGTTGCGGCAAGGCCAGCATCACCCTGACCCGCGCGGGCAAAGTGATCATCCAGGGCGCCTACCTGTCCAGTCGCTCCAGCGGGGTCAACCGCATCAAGGGTGGTTCGGTGCAGATCAACTAGACAGGTAGTCGCCTATGGAACTGCTCAACGCCAGCAAACTGCTTGCTGCCTATACCCAGGGCATGGAGCCCGATGGCCGCGAATCGCTGGTGGTGGTGGCCAAAGGCACGTTTAATCTGCCGCTGGACGGCCGCCCGGCGACCCTCGCCGAGACCCCGCAACCGCTGCTGATGGCCGATACCTTCCTCGGTGAACCCGGTCTCAGCGCCCCGCTGCAGGAAATGGACTTCGCCCCGGTCAAGCCGTTCTGCGATGTGCTGGTGCGCGGCAAGGCCTATGCCCCAGGCGGGCGACCGGTCAGGCAGCTGGCAGCGGGCATTCGCGTCGGTCAGATGAGCAAGGCCTTTTCCGTCCTCGGCCCCCGACAATGGCAATTGGGGCTACTGGGCGTTTCTCCCGGCTTGCCGCAGCCCTTCATCGAGCAGGACATCTCTTATACCCAGGCCTTTGGCGGCAGCCATCCGATAGCCAAAGACTCCGAATTGCGTCACTGCTACCTGGACAATCCGAGCGGTTGTGGCTGGTTCCCAAGCAGCATGGGGAGTGCTGCCATCGTCGGCATGCCGATGCCGAGCACCGAGGAATTGGGCAAGGCGATCGACAGTCCCTCTGGCGACTTCCGTCCTATGGCCCTTGGCCCCATCGGCCGCAGCTGGCCGCAACGTGCTCGCTTCGCTGGAACTTACGACGATGCCTGGCTGGCCGACCGTTTTCCGTTTCTACCGGGTGATTTCGACCGTCGCTACTTTCAGGCAGCCCCTGACGATCAGCAGATTCCTTACCTGCGTGGCGGCGAGGAGGTGTTGCTGCTCAACCTCACACGCCAGGAGCGCGCGGGCTTTCGCATCCCCGAAATGGAGGTGCCGGTGACCTTCTTTCTGAAAAAAGGCGGTCACGAGACTGTGCAAGCGGTGATCGACACCCTGCTGATCGACACAGACGCACTCCAGGTGCAGCTGACCTGGCGTGTCTCCCGTGCGCTACGACACAACATTTTCGAGATCGCTCAGGTGCTGGTCGGCACTATGTCCACAGGCTGGTGGCGCGCTCACGAACTGGGCAAGGATTACTACCCGTCGCTCTCCTCCCTGGTAAAAGCCAAGCACGCCCCCGAGGAGACAGACTGATGACTACTGCACTTTGCATCATCGGTTCCGGCATGGTCAGCGCCGTTGGCCTCAGCGCACCCGCGAGCTGCGCGGCGATCCGCTGCTCTATCGATAACTTCCAGGAGACCCGCTTCATCGACTGCGGCGGCGAATGGCTGATCGCTGCCAGCGTGCCTCTGGAACAGCCCTGGCGTGGGCGCAGCAAGCTGATCAAGATGGCCGCCTGCGCCATCGCCGAGGCGCTGCAAAGCACCCCTAACGTCGATCCGGAAAAGACCCCGCTGCTGCTGGGGGTGGCGGAAGTCGAGCGCCCCGGCCGCCTCGACGGCCTCGATAAGGGGTTGATACACGCCATCGAAGCCGAACTGGGCCTGCGCTTTCATCCCAGTTCCAACGTCATCGCCTATGGACGGGTCAGCGCTGCCGTGGCCCTGCTTGATGCGCGTACGCTGATCTACCAGGGCGGCCATCGCCACGTGCTGATTGCCGGCGTCGACTCCTTCTTGAGTGGACCGACGCTGGCCGCTTTCGAAGCTCGCGATCGCCTGCTCACTAGCCAGAACTCCAACGGATTTATCCCCGGCGAAGGCGCCGCCGCCGTAGTGCTGGCCGCCCCCGTTGCCAGCGAAGAGCCGCAATTGGCCTGCCTCGGCCTGGGATTCGGCGTGGAGAAGGCCACCGTGGAGTCTGAAGACACTCCCCTGCGCGCCGAAGGTCTGACTCAAGCCATACGTGCTGCCCTGAGCGAAGTCGGCTGTGGCTTGGAGCAAATGGATTATCGGCTCACCGACATCTCCGGCGAGCAGTACTACTTCAAGGAAGCCTCCCTGGCCCTGAGCCGTACCCTGCGGGTGCGCAAGGAGTTCTTCCACCTCTGGCACCCGGCCGACTGCATCGGCGAAGTCGGCGCCGCCATCGGCCCGACGATGCTGGCCGTGGCCTTGGCCGCCAGCCGCAAGGGTTACGGTGACGGCCCGAATATCTTCTGCCACCTCGGCAACGACGCCGGCCAACGCGCCGCCGCCCTGCTCAGTTACCAGACCGTGAGGGCTGCCTGATGGCCAACGAGGTGTATGCCAACAATATGGAGATTTCCTGCAAGGCGGCCGATGGCAAGTCCGTCGCCTGCTTTCCGGATGTCTGCTTCACCCCGCCCGTGGCTCCGCCGACACCGATAGGGGTGCCCATTCCCTACCCCAATACGGGTATGTCCAAGGACACCACCCGGGGCACACGAACGGTCAAGATCACCCGCAAAGAGGTGATGCTCAAGGACAAGAGTTACTTCAAGACAAGTTATGGGGATGAGGCTGGGAATGCTCCCAAGAAGGGGGTCATCACTAGCAAGATCAAGGGGAAGGTGTACTTCACTTCCTGGTCAATGAATGTGAAGTTCGAAAGTCAAAACGTAGTACGGCACCTTGATATCACGACGCATAACCATGCTTCACAGCCAGGTAATACCCCTCCCTGGCCTCACCTTTCCAAGATGTCGCCGAGCACCCAGGGAAAATGCAAAAATGAGAAAAAAAGAGAAAGAAAATCCTGCCAGGAATACAAACCGTACGGTGAAAAGAATGTGTGTAAAGAGGCCGATCTGAGCGGTGAAATGGTCAATGAAAGCGCTTGGGCCAGCAAAGCAGCGACAAGAGCCAAAGCAAACAAATGCTTGTCGGCTCGCCGCTGTCAGTTAGTACCGTACCGTCCTAAGGACGAAGCAGGTGTAGCTGGATGCTGTCCAGCACAAACACCTGACCATGTCATACCGAAAAGCTCATTTTCTGTAGGAGCGTTCAGTAACAACAAGCGCCAGCCTGGCTGGGAAGAGTATTCGAAAGATTCAGCACCTTGTATGTGCGTTGAGGGCTGGGGGAACACTCATGGGAGTCATGGTGTACGACACAGCGAGCATAAAGCTCTGGGGGTTATCGCTGGGGTCAAGAAAGGCGATATGCGCGAATTCAGTAAAGAGGCCTCCATGGCGGCCCAAAGTACTCGTGGCGCGTTTCCCGAGTCAAACTGTAGCGAACGCTGCCTAACGGCACAGTTGGCCGACGGGCATAAAAAAATGCTACCGCCAAATACCAAGCCCCCTAAAGTAAAACATTCACCAAGCGGAAGAAGTAAGCCAGCGGTATTGAACCGTACCGCGAGAAGACCCTCCCCTTGAGCCACCACCCAATAAACGGATATTCATATGGCTGACGAATGGCTGGAAGATTATTACTATGCTTATGTTGCCGCCGTAGACGCAGAGAAATCTTTTTTCGCTTTTCGGGAAATAGGACTAGATGCCCAGGACGTTTCGCACACGATTTTCCTGGAGTACAACTCTGGAAAGTGGCGAGAAGTTGGCGAGGCGACTTGGGATACCGTTGCCATGACCACCGACCGGTCACAACAAATGCTGGCAATATCCGAAGAGGGTGAAATTGGCGAAGGTTATCTCGGCTCGACCCTCAGCTTGTCAGAAATGGATCCGCCACCGCTAATGCTCAGAGGGATAAGCTCGATAGGCGAATATACCTACATATGCGGAGTGTCCCGAGAGGTGTATGTACGCCATGGATCTTCTGCTTGGCAGCCTATACATGCCCCAAAGCCTACGAGTAAAGACAGTGTTTTTGGCTTCGAAGCACTGGGCGGTTTCTCCAATGATGAAATCTATGCGGCCGGCTGGAAGGGAGAAATATGGCTACGGGAGCAAGGTAACTGGCGGCAAATCGACAGTCCAACCAACTTTAAAATAACTGCATTGATATGCGCCTCTGATGGTTATTGTTATTTATGTGGCCGCCAAGGCACTTTGCTGCGTGGTAGAGCTGATACATGGGAAATTATCGATCTCGACGAGTTCACCGATGATTTCTGGAGCATTGCTGAACACCAAGGAAAAATATATTTAGCCACCTTGTTCGAAGTATTCGTTCTCGATGAAGATTCTTTGCAGCCAGTCAACTGGAACATGCCGAAGCCCAATACTTGCTACTGTCTATCCGCTAAAAACGGGGCGCTTTGGTCTGTCGGCCAAAAGGATATCTTGGTACATGATGGGCAGCGCTGGAGGAAACTTGCTTAACTCACTATTTCTCAAGACTTTGAAATGTACTCGAATTTGATTCCGCTGATTTTGGATCAACATGTCGAAGAAGCCAGCTTCCTCGCCGTCCTGCGGGACTATGCCTTGGGCGCACCGCACTACGACTTCGACCACCTCAGCCAACTCGACGACCGCATCGACGCCCACCTTGACGGCCTTCGAGTCGCCGGCACCTGCGGCCTGGAAACCCTGCTGGCTCAACTTGGCCCACACGCCATTGGCGAGCTGTTCGCCAGTGTGGTGCTGGCCTTCGAGGCGGGTAACGCACAGGTGTTGTCACGGCTTAGCGAGCATTTGCGAAGTGCCGTAGAAACGGAGAGCGGCTACCTGATGGCCTTGGGTTGGCTCGACTGGAAGTGGGTATCGCCCTGGGTTGATCGCCTGCTCGCCTCCCCCGACCCCCTGTTTCTCCGCCTCGGCCTGGCCGCCTGTGGCATGCACCGCCACGACCCCGGCCCTGCCCTGCTTAGCGGACTTTCCCACGCCGACCCAAGCGTCCTGGCACGTGCCGCCCGCACTGCCGGCGAGCTGCGCCGTCGTGACCTGATGCCGACAATTCGTACCCACCGTCAACACCAGGACACCGCCACGCGCTTTTGGGCCAATTGGGCCACCGCACAGATGGGCGACGAGGAAGCGCTGGAGCCGCTGCGGCAGTTCGCCGAGCAACCGGGCCAGTTCCAGTACCGCGCGCTCTGTGTATTGCTGGCCTGGCAAAGGCGTGAGCACAGCATCGCCTGGATACGCCAGTTGATACAGAACCCTGAGCAGCAACGCGTCGGCATCCAGGCCGTTGGGCTGCTGGGCGATCCGGTCAGCGTGCCCTGGCTGATCCAGCAGATGAGCGACCTGCCTCATGCCCGCGTCGCCGGCGAGGCCTTCAGCCAGATTACTGGGGCTGACCTGGCGTTACTCGATCTGGAATTGCAGGACCTGCCGGATTTCGCTGCAGGCCCGAACGACGACCCTGAGGATGCCAATGTGGCCATGGACCCCGATGAGAATCTGCCCTGGCCCGACCCGCAGTTGATCGCAGCCTGGTGGCAGGCCCATGGAGGCGATTTCCAGGCGGGCGTGGGCTATGTGCTGGGGCTGGCGCAGCGCGAAAGCAGTTTTCAGCAAGCGCTTGTCCGGGGCCAGCAACGCCAGCGCATTGCCGCCACCTACGGCATCGCCCGCTTCCGGCCGACCGAGGTGCTTTTTCCCACCAGCGCACCGGCCTGGCGGCAAAAGCGGTTGTTGTTCGGAGGATGAGCAGGCGATTCATTCTCTTCTTTCGTGCCGACCCCCCCTGCAAATGCCCTGCCCCTCCTCCACAGCCAACCGTTCCAACAACAACCCCACGACACAGTGACTGCGGCAGCTGGACGCTAGGTGCCAATAAACCAAATACGCTAGACTGCCGGCCTATTTTGTTCAGGCCCCTCGTCATGCCCGCAGAGCATGCTTCCAAGCCCTATACCCTCCTGGCGATCGACGACGATCCGCAGTCGTTGATCGTGCTGTCGAAAACCCTGACCACCGAATACGAAGTGCTGCTGGCGAAGAACAGCGAGCGTGGCCTGGCCCTGGCTCGCAGTGCCAGCCCCGATCTGATCATTCTCGATATCCTGATGCCGGAGATGGATGGCTTCCAGGTGCTCAGCGAGCTCAAGAGCCATCCCGCCACTGCGGCCATTCCGGTGATTTTCCTGACCTCGCGCAGCAGCGTCGAAGACGAACGCCTGGGGTTGCTGCTGGGCGCCGCCGATTACATCGCCAAGCCGATTTCGCCGCCGGTGGTACTGGCGCGGGTGGCAACGCAACTGGGCTACCGCAACAAACCCCTGCATGGCCTGCAAGCCGTTGCCGGACCCTGCGCCGGCAGCGACATGCGCGACGGTTTTGTCAGTGCATTGTCCCTGCAACTGGCCGGCAATCCGCAGATCCGCCTCCAGGCCCTGCTCGATACCCTGTCGATTCTGCTGCGTAGCAGCCCGAGCCGGCGCGACCCCGCAGCCTTGCGCAGCGCTGCCTGCCTGGCGCTGATGGGCCTCAATCAGCCGGGCAGCCGCATCGATCAGGCCCTGGGCAACAGCAGGCTGCTGATTGAAGAGATTCTTGCCCACGCCGAGCCGGAAGACCCGATCCTCAACCTGGCCTGGAAACTCACCCACGCCGATGCCTTGCTCAAGGGCCCCAGCGAGCTGCACCTCTGCGAGCAGTTGTCCCTGTCGGCCCGTCTGTTCGCCCTGGCGCTGAACTACCACCTGAGCCTGCTCCAGGCCAGCACCGAGGACCTCCACAGTCGACATGCGCAAGCCATGGGCCAGATGTATCGCCAGCCCGGGTTCGAGCAATGCATCGCCGGCGACCCGGAGCTACTGTCGTCGGCCTTGCTGAGTTCGTCACAGAGTTTTCTCGGCCTGTGAACGGATGGTGAGCCTGGCCAATGCCTAACTTCGCAGATCTGGAGCTGTTCATTCTGATCGCCGAGCTGCAGGGCCTGTCCCCTGCCGCTCGTGTCATGTCGATCACCCCGGCTGCCGCCAGCCTGGGGCTCAAGCGCCTGGAAAACCGCCTCGGCGTGCGGCTATTCACCCGCTCGACCCGCACCATGAAACTTACCCCCGAGGGCGCACGCTACCTGGAAAGTGCCCAGCACGCCTTGAAGATCCTGGCCAACGGCAAGCGTTCGCTGCGCCACGATGACGGCATGCTGGAACTCACGGTGTCTTCCGACCTGGGCCGCAACCTGTTGCTGGACATGCTCGCCCGGCTCAAGCAGGAGCGGCCGCGCATGTACATCAAGCTGGCGCTGAGCGACAAGGAAGAGGACCTGCTCAAGGGCCGCTTCGATGCGGCGTTGCGCTACGGCAAGAACCAGGCCCTGGATCTGGTCGAGCTGCCGGTGCTCAAGCAGCATTACTTCATCGCCTGCGCCGCGCCCGATTACCTGGCTGAGCATGGCCAGCCTGAGTCGCCGGAACAGCTGAGCGAGCACGAATGCATCATCTGCCACAGCATTGGCCGCCCGGAGAGCCGCTGGCGTTTCCATGGGGCCGGCAAGGTCGAGGACGTGCCGGTGCAAGGGCATTTTTGCTGTGATGATGGCGATGCGGCGCGGCGCTGGGCCGTGGCCGGCCATGGCGTGGTCAACCTGCCGCTGCTGAATGTGGTCGAGGACCTGCTCGCCGGTCGCCTGCTGCCGCTGCTGCCCGGCTGGCAGTCCGACGCGGCGCCGCTGAATCTGGTGGTATCGCACCGCTCGCAGATCACTTCGTCGTTGCGCGCCTTGCATCAATGCCTGGTCGAGCACTGCACCGACCGTATGGCTCGCTATCAGGCCCTGACCCAGAACACCCGCTAGCCCTCAAAGTCGACAAGCAGGTCATGGGCCTGCTGGAACTCCAACCGGTAGATCCGCTCTTGAATGGCCCGCAGAGGGCCGCACGGGTATTGCTCGTAGAGCTCATCGATCAGCGCCAGGGCCTGGGCATTATGGCTGCGCAGCAGCTTGGCCAGACGCGCCAGCGCCAATACTTGTTCAGCGTCCAGTTCCCGGTGTTGCGGTGCCTGATCCCCGTCCGCCGCCGCTGGCAGGGACGCCAGGCCGGCCAGCACCGGTTCCAGGCACCGCGCCAGTTGCTCGATCAGCGGCTCCAGCTCCGCCGGCCCGTCCGCCTGTTCCTCCAGTTGTCCGGCAGCCTCTTTGACCGCCGTGGCACCGATGCTCCCGGCATTGCCCTGCAGGCTGTGGGCCAGAAAGCCGATGGCGGCCAAGTCGCCTGCGGCATGGGCCTGCCACAAGCGCTCGATGACCTGCTGCTGGCTGTCACGAAAGTCGGCCAGGAGTTTGCGGTGCAGGGCCAGGTCCTGGTTCACCACCGCCAGCCCGCGCGCGGTGTCGATTCCTTCATAAGTCGAGTTCAAGACGCTTGTACCCGGAGGCGCCGGAACTTGCGCTAGCGGCACGTCCGTCGCTTTGATCCAGCGCACCAGGGTCCGATAGAACGCCGCGACCTCCAGGGGCTTGCTCAACAGATCGCTCATGCCGGCCGCCAGCGCCCTGCCCTGCACATCGGTCTGGCTACTGGCGGTCACGGCGATGATCGGCAGCGACTGCAGGTGCGGATAACCGCGAATCTTGCGGGTCGTGCCGAAGCCGTCCATGACCGGCATCTGGCAATCCATCAGCACGGCGTCAAAGCGCCCTTCCTCAAGCAGCAGACGTAGGGCCTCGGCGCCGTTCACCGCCAGCACCACCTGTACCCCGACGCGCTGCAGCAGGCCCTGCAACACTTCCTGGTTGAGCCGGTTGTCCTCGACCACCAGCACCCGCGTCCCCGCCAGCCAGCGTGCCGGGTCATTGATCGCGCCCTGCCCCGCTGCGGCGCCGCTCGATGGCCCGGCAGGCGCGGTGCAGTTTGCCTCACGCGCTACCGGCGGCAGGCTCAACTGCACGCTGAACTTGAACGTAGCGCCCTGCCCCGGCCGGCTTTTCACCCAGATATCGCCTTGCATCAGTTGCACGATTTTCTTCGAGATGGTCAGCCCCAGGCCGCTGCCGCCGTAACGCCGACTGATGGACCGGTCGGCCTGGACAAAGACATTGAACAAGCGGGCCTGCTGCTCGTCGCTGATGCCCACCCCCGTGTCGGTGACGCTGAAGCACAGCAGGGCCTGCTGATCCCACTGCCGCATCAGGCACACCCCGATACAGACATGGCCGGCCTCGGTGAACTTGATCGAGTTGTCCACCAGGTTGGTCAGCACCTGGGCCAGGCGCAGTGGATCCCCGACATAACGGCGCGGCAGTGAAGCGGGAATATCCAGCTGCAGCCGCAGCGCCTTTTCTTCCGCGCGCTGGCGGACCAGCAGCAACACATCGTCCACCAGCTCCCGCAGATCGAAGCCCACTTGCTCCATGCTCAGCTTGCCGGCTTCGATCTTCGACAGATCAAGCACGCCGTTGATGGTGCCCACCAGGTGTTTGGTCGCACGGTCGATCTTTTCGATGTAGTCGCGCTGCACCGGCTCCAGCGGCAAGTCCAGTGCCAGATGAGCCATGCCGATGATTGCGTTGAGCGGCGTGCGGATCTCATGGGACATGCAGTCGAGAAACTCCGACTTGGCCTGGGTCGCCCGCTCGGCATCCCGTCGTGACTGCTGGATTTGCGCTTCCACCGCCTTGCGCTCGCTGATGTCCTGCAGCACCCCGGTGACCCGCGTCGGCGCCCCATTGGCGTCGCGCTGCATGATCTTGCCGATGTCCAGCACCCACAGCCATTGCCCCGCCTTGTTGCGCATGCGGTATTCGGCGCGGTACTCGCCGACTTCATCGTTCAGGTGCGCCTTGAGCCGGGCCATGACCGGCTCGTAGTCGTCCGGATGCACCAGAGCGGTCCAGCGCTCCAGGCCGTGGCCGAAAGCCTGTTCCATCTGCTGTTTGCTGTAGCCGAGAATCTGCAGCCAGACATCGTTGTTGATGACCGTTCCCAGGCTGAGGTTCCAGTCCCACAACCCCAGGGCCCCGCTTTGCAGGGCCATGTCCAGACGCTGTTCGCTCTGCTCGATCTGCGCCACGTCGCGCTTGTGCCGCCGGGCATCGGCCAGACGCCGCAGGCCGCCCCATAGCAAGAGCAAGAACACCAGGGCACTCAGCCCCTCGATCAACAGCACCTGTTCCCCCGGCAACAGCGTATCCAGGTCGCCCAGGGTGATCAGGGTCCAGGGACCGCTGGGGTCATTCCAGTCGAAATCCACCCGGGACAGGCTGTAGCGCCGGCCGTCCAGCCGAACCACCGGCTGATGGGCATCGAAGGGCAAGCGCTCGGGCACCCCGTTGGCAAACCGGTAGTCACTGAACTGGCGACGGATCTCTCCGGTGAAGCGGTTCCAGGGCCAGGCCCGATCGGACTTGAGCACAAAGGCCGGGGAACTGGCGGCCAGCACCACGCCACTGGGTGACAGGATCAACTTCAGGTCGTCGCTGTACGGCTTGCTCAGGCTGGCGTCGAGCCTATCGGCATCAAAACGCGCCACCAGCACCCCGATCACCTTGTCCTGACGCGTACGCGACTCGAAGATCGGCACCGCCATGTAGAACATGCGAGTGCCGGTGGTGGCACTGATGGCGCCGTAGACACTGCTGCCACCATTGAGGGCCACCTTGAAGTAGGGGCGGAAGGCCACATTCAGCCCCAGTGGCGTCTGCCCCTGCTGGTCATGGGCCGCCACCACCACCCCGTCGCGGTTGAGGACAAACGCATGGTTGGCGTCCACCACCAGGGACAGGGTCTTGAGGGGAATGGTGGCCCGTTGCATCAGGTCGGCAGAGGGCTTGGGCTCCAGGACGATGCGTTTGAGCGAGGGGTTGTGACGCCCGAGGATCGACAGTGCGCCGATGGCAAAACCGTTGGATTTCCATTGTTCCAGATCCTGGGCCTGCTCCCGGGTCTGCATCCCGATGCTCGCGCGGTAGACGTCTTCGACCTGCACACGGTAGTAGTTGCCCAGCGCCACTGCGGCGCCGACCGCGATCACCACGCCCAGGGCATAACAGCAGCGCCTGTGACTGTCGAAGAAGTCCAAAAAACCGTACAACCGTTTGCCCCTTTGCCTTAAAAAAACCGTGCCCGCCAACCCTTGCCTGGGGCATTGCCAGGCCCTGTCAGCGCTTAGCCAGCCGGCGTGGAAACTCCGGCGGCAGAAAATCGCGGTCCGGATCGTAGTCGGCCTTGAGGTAATCACCAAGCGCCTTGAGGTCCTGGGGCGACAATGTCCCCACCGCTTGCTTGAGCCGCAGGGTGTCGAGAATGTAGTCATAGCGGCTGTTGTTGTACTGGCGCACGGCGTTATAGAGCTGACGCTGCGCCTCCAGTACATCGACGATATTGCGGGTTCCGACCTGAAAGCCCATCTGCGAGGCCAGCACCGCGCCCTGGTTGGAGATGATCGACTGGCGTCGCGCCTGTACCTGGTCGACACCGCTGTTGAGGCCACGATGCAGGTTGCGGGTCTGCTCCACGATTTGACGCCGCAGGCCGTCGTTGAGGTACTCGCGCTGGTTCATCCGCTGGTGGGCTTCGCGCACCTGGGAGCGGGTCTGGCCGCCACTGAACAGCGGAATGTTCAACTGCAGCCCGACTGTGCGCTGCTCGACATTGCCGCCGTAGCCATTGCCACGGATATCGCTGTTGCCGTAACCCAGGGTGTCGTTGTCACCGGTCTGGTAGCGCAGCACCGCGTCCAGGGTCGGCGCGTGCCCGGCCTTGCGTGCGCTCAGGGTCTGCTGCGTCGCCTCCAGGGCAAACTGGCTGGCCTGCAGGGTCAGGTTCTGGCGCACCGCCGTGTCCACCCAGCGCCGGGCGTCGTTGGGTTCGGGCAACAGCACCGGCATGTCGTGGCGCAGCCCCTGGATCGCCTGGTACTGCTGATGCGTCAGGGTGTCCAGGGCTTCGAAGGCATCGTCGGTCTGCTTCTGCGCCACGATGCGGTTGGCCCGCGCCGTGTCATGCCCGGCCTGGGCCTGCAGCACATCGGTACGGTCCGACAGGCCCAGTTGCAAGCCGCGCTCGGCCAGTTGCTGCTGGCGCTTGAGCGCCGCTTCTTCGGCCTTGGCCGCCGCCAGGGCGTCCTGGGCCTTGAGCAGGCCGAAGTAGGCCTGGGCGCTGTCGAACATGAGTTTCTGCTCGGCGGCGGCCAGCTCCAGCTGGGCCTGCTGGTCTTCGGCTTGCGCCGCCTTGAGGCTGAACCAGCGATCGGCGCGGAATATCGGCTGGTTCAGCACCGCCTGATAACTGGTGCCACTGCGCCGGGTGTCCTGCCGCGGCTGCTCCAGGGAGGTGCTGGTGGCATTGAGATCGGCACTGGCGGACAGCGTGGGCAGCAGACCGGCCCTGGCCTGGGGCACCGCCTCGGCGCGGGCCGCCTGATCGGCCTGGGCCGCCGCCAGCTCGCTATTGTTCTGCCGGGCATCCAGGTACACCCGCCACAGGTCACTGGGCAGGGCCTCGGGCCGGTGTTGTGGCGGATGTTGTGCTGAGTCTTGTAGCGGGTCTTGCCGGTGCAATGGGGCCGCCTGCGCCAGAGGCGCCACCAGCAGCGGGACGGCAAGCAGCCAGCCGGCAAGGGCTCGCTGCCGCGAAATCATGGGTTTGCTCATGGTTGGTTCTATACCCGAAAAAAATGGGCCGCAGACAGGAGAGGCTTTGCGCCCCTCCTGTGTTTCTCCTGCGAGGTCAGGTCAGTGAAGGCACCAGCACCGCCTGCGCGGCCTGATGGTTTTTCGGCAGCTGTTCGCGAGCGCCGCCAGTGTCAGCGAAGGCCGCCATGGCCCCGCTGAGTTTTGCCAGGCTGGGGCCCCGGCCATCCGCCGCCGAGTCCAGCCCATCCGCCGCCGAGCTCAGTGCGTTCGCCGCCGGCAGCGTCTCGCGCTGGCTCCAGGCCAGTTCGAACACGCTGTCCCTGGTCGATCCGCTCGGGCCAAAGCCCTTGAGCAGTTGCTCGACGCTGATCATCGACGAGTCGCCCTTGAGCTCGATCAGCAAATGCCCGTGGGCGGCCGCCTGGCTGCCCAGCACCTGGCGCAGCACCAGGGCCGTGCCATTGCCCGTGTCGGTCAGTTGCACGTCCTCGCCCCGACGGCTGACGAGGATGTTCTTGCCATCGGCCACCGGCAGGATCACCCGATCCAGGGCCAGGCCCGGATCATCGTTGTCGATGACCACCGAGCGGTAATGCGCCCACATCGCCGGACTGAAACGATAGGTGTCATCCCCGGCGCCCCCGTGCAGCACCACACTGTCGACCCCGGCAATCAACGGCGGCGTCAGGTCATCCTGACGAGCATTGCCGCTGGCTCCCTGAATCAGCAGCGAGGAGCCGATGCGCTCGATATTTGCGTAATGGCCCAGCTGCAGTGCCTTGCCGTCCTTGACCTGATACAGCGCCTGCTCCGTCGGGTTGTAGACATAGGCCGAGTGCGGCGCGCCGGCAGCGACTCCAATAAAGCGCAGGTCGCTGCCGCCCGGGATGCCGTTGCTGGCAAACATCTGCCCACTGGCGATATCGAACCAGCCGCGGGTGTCGCCGTCCTGCAAGGTCAACACGCCTTTGGCGCCCCACTGGCCGGTCACCGTTGCCAGTGCTTGAGGCAGATTACCCAGCCGCGCCTGCTGCCAGCCCTTGTCCACGGCCACCAGTTGCACATCGCCGTTGTTGCTGCGCAGCAGCACTTCGCCCTGCACCGTGGTCAGGCGCAACCCGGCATCGACCTGGACGGCCGAACGCAGTGGCTGCTTGGGCATCCAGTCAATGGCGGCCGGCAATTGCGCCGAGGCCTCGAGCACCTCGTCGTTGCCAAACGCGGTGGCCAGTGCTTGCGATGTCAGCGGCGGCTGCAGATAGAGCTTGCCGCTCTCGGGCTCGAACAGCCGGGCACTGGCGCTGGCACTGTCGAAGCCGAGAAACTGCAGCGGCTTGCCTTGCAGCGCGGACGAGGCCACCACCACCTGACCGTTGTGGTACCACACCGGCAGCGCACGCTTGCCGTCGGCGGTCTTGACCCCGAATACCGCCAGGGTGGCGTTGCTGCCGGCGACCTCGGCGAGGTTCGTCCACCAGTTATTGTGGCTCTTGAGCCAATGCTCGTTGACCGCCTCATAGCTCAGTCGTCCGCTCGCCTCGATCCGGGCCATGCGCCCGTCCTCGGTCACGGCCAGCAGATGGCCGTTGAGGTTGAGCACATTGGCCAGGGGCGGCGTGGTCAGGCGCAAAGCGCTCGGCTGGCCGGCATCCAGCACCTTCTGCCCCGGCCCTTCCTGGCGGAACAGCACCTGCTGCGCCTTGCTGTAGAAATAAAACACTTCCTGGCCACCGGGCTGCGCCAGGCTGCCCGCCAACACCAGATCCGCCGGAATCTGCCAGGCGCTTTGCGCTTGCCCCGGGGCATCGGCACGTGGCGCCTGCCCGGCCGGTGGCGCCAGGTTCGGCTTGATCACGATGCCGTCGCTGCTGCGCACCCAGTAGCGGTGCGCGACCTTGGCGTTATCCAGACCAAACACCGTGATCAGTTCTGCCGCGGTCGGTTCCAGCATGGGGGCACCCAGGCTGTACAGCGGGGTGTCGCGCTCGGTGGCCTGCGTCTCGTAGCCCTTGAGCAGGGTCTTGAGGCCGTCGCCATGCTGGCCGGTGCGCGCCGACAGCTGCAGCAGCGACTCATCGCCGACCACCCCCACCAGCTCCATCCGGTCACCGAGGATACGGAAGCTCAGTTCGGCTTCCCGCTCCTTGAGCTGATAGCGACGGGCCAGATACAGCGCATCGCCCTCTTGCCAGAACCGGCTGATCTGGCCGGCGCTCTGGTTGAACGAAGGGGCGAACTGCGCATCGACCTTGCCGCTGGCAATATCGACCCGCCAGGCGGCGGCGTTCTCGGCATCGACGAAGTAGGCATGCTCGCCGATGACCGCCCCCAACTGGGCGTTGTGCGCCTGTTGCACATCGGTGTCGGTGAACAGCATGCGGTCCTTGGCGACGTCGTAGTACGCCCGGCCGACATTGCGCTCACCGTGCTTGTAGTTCTCCACCAGCACGTATTGGCCGTGCAACTGATGGGCCTGGGCCAGCTCCTTGAGGTGCTGTTCGATGCGCTGCCCGGGCACTTGCCATTGGCTGGCGTCTTCTTTCACCACATAGGTGGTCTGGCCGGCAAAATCGGCTGCCCGCACTTCGCCCTTGGCGTTGACCAGCAGCACCTGGCCGCTCTGGGCCGGATCGAGCTTGACCTTGACCCCACCCACCAGCAAGTGGTCCTTCGCCACGGTGATGCTGTCGCTTTCAAGCTGGCTGCTGTCGATGATCCAGCGTGACGGCTGAGTGCCGGCCTCGTTGCTGAGCCTGACCTCGGTGCCTTCGTTGAGGCCGATCAGGTATTCCCCGCCTGCGCCCTGGATGTCGTAGCGCAGGTAGCCGTACAGCTCTTTGGGCAGCTGCGGTATCACCAATTGCCGGCTGTGCCCATCGAGCAGCACTTCTACCGGCGTCTCGACGTACTCCTGGTGAATGCGCCGGATCGTCTCCTCGCTCGGGAAGATGTAGAAGTCGTAGTCGAAGCGCCGGTCCTGCTCGAGCTTGCGAATCACATCGAAACCCGTGTCATGCCGGGTGGTGGCCCCCGGCAGGATCATGTACTCGTAGCTGATGTAGGACTTGGGCGTGCCCGGCAGGATCACCGTCCTGCTGTCGCCGTGTTCGAGTTTCGGCGGCTTGGCGCCGTGGCCAATGCCGCTGCGCACCTCGATCGCCTGGGCGCGGTCGTGGATCATCCGCGGAAAGTCCCCGACCCAGAAGAAGTAGTTGATCGCCCCGGAACCGGTGGAGCCGTGGTGGGTGCGGTAAATGTACTGGCTGTCGAAACCGACCTCGTTGGCCCGCAGATCGAGGCGCTTGACCACCGCCCCGGGCAGCGGCACCAGCACCTGCTGTTTCTCGTCATAACGGTAGCCGTTGCCCTGGTAGGCCTTGTCCAGGGTGTCGAAGTAACGCCCCACCGCCTTGGCGTCTTCGGCCACCGCGCCAAAGGCTTGGGCCAGTGCCGTGAACCCTACCGCCAGGCCACCGAGGATCACCCCCGCGCCGCCCAGCACCGCCGCGGTGGTCGAGGCACCGATCAGCCCGGCACCGATACCCGCCGCGCCACTGACGAAGCTCGCCGAATCAAACGCCAGCTGGGTGCCGAATACGGCTTTCTGCACATCGTTCTCGGCATGGGCCAGTTCGTAGGCATCCAGGCCAACCATGGCCCCGCCAAACAGCACGCCTGCACCCTCGTTGACCGTGTGTCCCAGGGTCGAGGCAAAATCCTTGAGCGAGGATTCGGCGGCCAGGGCTTCGCCGCGCAACGCGGTTTGCACCAGTTGGGTGACCTTGGCCACATCTTGCAAGGTGCCATGACCGATCTGCGCCAGACCCAGGTAGCTATGGATCTTCAGGGCGGTGGCCAGGTCCGGTGAAACCACGCCTTGGGCCGCATCCTTGCGGTTCTTGTCGGCAAACCACTGGATCAGTGTCTGGACCGCAAAGCCCGCGTTCAGGCCGTCCACATGCGCCACTTCGCCGACCCCGCCGCGTGGCCGGATCTGCCCGTGCTCCAGGGTGAAGTGCTCGTTGAGCACGCTCATGTGCTCATCGACGAAACGACGGAATTCGACAAAGGTGCCATCGTCGGTGCTCAGCCAGCGGGTCTGATCGGGCTGGTCACGGTTGATGAACTGCACTCGATAGCCGCCCTCCGGCTGTGGCTCGGTGTTGGCGATGATCGGTATCCACTGGCTGCTCAGCTGGTGTTCCCGGGCCAGCCGGGTGCTGGCGGCGTCGAAGCGAGCCCCCCATTGCTCGGCGTCGAAAGTGGTCAGCGCCGCGCCCAGGCGCAGGTCCTGGCTGACGCGCTGCTGGGCACCCACCGCCTGCTCCACCTGGCGGCGTTGGCCGATGACGCCGGCCAACTCCTCGGGACGCGACAGATCGGCAACGTTCAGCCCGCTGCCCACCGGCACCTCGGCCATCTTGTGGGTGTCGATCTCGATCAGGTTGAAGGCCGGCTGCGACTGGCTGCCGAACGAGCCGTAGTGCGCCGCCAGTTTTCGGCGCACCAGATGCTGCTCCATGGCCTTGGCCAAGCCCTTGCTGGAGTCGAAAGCGAAGATCCCCACGTTCGGGTCGTAGAAGTAGAAACGACGGCCTTCGGGGCCCTGGGTACTGCCCACCATCATCGAGTGGTTCTGGGTGTTGAGGGCAAACATCGAGTCGCTGCTGCTGTTGGCCAGCCGTGCCACCACGTCGGACAACTGGAACTGCCCCAGCTCCTTGGACGCCTGGACCGCGTCGACATTGGAATGCAGCCGGATCAGGCTGTTCTTGAGCAAGGTCGAGCTGCCCGCCTGGGGATCGGCCGAGGCCAGGAACAGCTTCTGCACCAGGCTGTTGACCCCCGCCTCGCCGCCCCTGGCCAGGGCGACGGCCATGGCCCTGACCAGCGGGTAGCAGCGGCCTCCGGAGCGGTCACCCACCAGCGACAGGTAGAAATCCTGGGGCGCCAACTGGCCGAAGACACTGCCGGCGCCCCGGAAGTCTTCACTGAAGGTCGCGGTCTGGCGCAGCACCTTGTCGATGTATTCGGCCTGGCTGGTTTCGCTGATGCGGGCACTCAGGGCGCCACGCTGTCCAGGTGTGAGCTGGCCGTCGAGAAACAGTCGCTTCATCTCCAGAGCCGACTTCTTGTCGTCCAGCCCAGGAATCTTGATCTCGCGAAAATCGCGCACGCCGTCACTGAATGCCGTGCCCCGGGCCCCGCGCTGATAGGCCTCGGCAATGGCGTAGCGCTCGCCCACGCTGGTGCTGCGCTCATCGCCGCCGCCCTGGATCGCCGTGTCGTCGGTGCGCACCACCGCAGCGCTGCCCTGCTTGGCCTGGATCTGCTGCCAGAGCCAGGTCTTTTCCACCGAAGCGGCCTCACGCAACACCGGTTCGTACTGCGCCCGGTAGAAGTCCTGCGTGAGGTTGAGCTGCTTGATCTGCTGGTCGATCAGGCTCTTGTCGCTGGTACCGCGCCGCTGCTCCTGGAGTTGATAGCGCTGGTCGCTGAGCTGCTCGATGTCGGCGCTGACCTTGGCCTGGACCGCTTCGCGCAGCCGGTTCCAAGCGGCAATGGCCGGATGCTCGGGAGAAAAGTCGCCGCCGCTGTAGACGCCATCGGCCACCCCTTCAGTGGACACGCCGAACTGGGTCGCCACCTTCTTCAGGTTCTGGTGCACCAGTTCGCGGTAGTCGGCGAACTGGCTCCGGTTGCGTTCCTGCACCTGGCTGTCGGCGGTCTGGATGGAAAGAGGCTGGGCACCGTCGCGCAACTTCGGCCAGACCATCTGCCCCTCGCGCTGGTACTCCTGGCGCTGGAACACCAACTGCCATTGGCCGTCGACGACCTGCATGTACGCCGCAGCCAGGCCCTCGGCGGTGCCGGCCACTTGGTAGTCCTTGTAGTCGACCGCCATCACCACGTTGTCGTACAGCAGCGAACTGTTGACCCGACCGTCGTGATAGACCCGATAGGTATTGGCGTCCAGGCTGGTCACCACCAGCGAGCAGCCCGACAAGGTGCCGGTAAAGAGGAAGCTGCCCGCACGCCCCTGCTTGGGAATGTCCACATAGGCCGGTGCGGCGTTGGCCTGGTTCGGCCCGTTGTAGCCGAGGAAATACGCCGGCACGCTGTCCGGGCTCGCGGCACTCACGGAGTTGGCGTTGTGCTCGGTGTATTCGAGCTCATACAGCTTGGGCGCGACTTCCACCAACTGCACGTTGCCCTGGGCCGGCAAGCGCCCGGCCTTGACCAGGGCCTCGGCGCTGAGGGTGTGAGTCTGGGCGAACTGCACCGGGTCGGCGGCAAACTGATGAATGTCGGCGCTGCCCTGGCGCGGTTCGAAGCCGGCCCCGTGCCCTGCCAGTCCGCTCTTGAGTTGCTGGTCCCTGGCGGCCTGCCCCAACAGCGCGGGCAGCGGACCCAGGTCGGTGAAGCGCGGTGGATGGAACTCCTCGCTCGGCGCCAAGCCTTGATTGACGATAGGCAACACTCGGGCCATCACGGCGTCGTACAGCTCTCCGTGCAAGGCCTCTCGATGCCCTTGGGCACGGTAGCGGTCGAAGGTCTGCAGCAGGTCCTTGCCGATGCTGTCCGGCCCTAGTGGTTCATAGCGGGCGGCGACATACAGGGTTTCGAAGAACGAGTGATAGCCGTTGCGGATCATGAAGGCCGCGTTGGCCATCTGGAACTGCCAGTACTGCTTGACGCTCGGCGCACTGCCGAACAACTCCGGCAAGGCATTGCTGACGGTCTGGGTGGTCCCGGAGATGCCCCCCACGAACGGGGTGTCCAGGTCGTTCATGTAGCGCGTGGCTTCATTGTTCGGATCGGGACGGAACTGGCTGTAGCTGCGGTACTTGTCGTCCTGGATCAGCAACGCGGCAGCGGTCTGGGCCTGCTCCGGGTGGGTATTGAGGATCAGGTAGGGGTCGGGCTGATTCAGCCGGTTGTTGATCATGACCTTGTCGGCGCCGGTTTTTGGCGCAAGCGCGACATGGGCATTGACCGGCACCGCGGCCTTGGAAAAGCTGTCGGCCACGGGGCGCAGGGCATGGAACAACGCCTGTTTGCGCAGGCTGCGGCCCTGGTCGCCGGACAACAGCGCCTCGACCGTCGGCCGCAAGGCACCGTCGGCCGGCGCCAGGCCCTGGGGGCCGCTCAACAACAGGTTCAGCAGTTTGCTGTCCAGGCCGCGCTCCACTGCCACCTGATCAAAGACATGCACCTTCGGGTTGCCTGGATGCTGCCCGGCGTTGGCGCTGGCCACGCGCTGTGTTTCCACCTCGATCGCCTGGGCACGCCACTGTTCGTACAGCGGTGCCAGCAGCAGTTTGGCCTGGGCAATGTCGCTCTGCAGATAACCGCCTTGCAGGACCTTGTCCAGTGCCTGGTTCTTCACCAGATTCTGCCCCAGGCCGAACAGCAGCTCATCGTTGTCGTGACTCTGCCAGACCGACGCGGCGAAGGCCTGTTCCCACAGCACCTTGTTCAGGTTGTTGCCCTTGATATCCCGCAGGCTCGGGCGGCTGTGTTGCGCCAGCAGCACCCCGGCCGGGGTGATGTGGTTGCGTTCGAGCAGGCGCGTCAGCTGCTGCACGAAGGTGGCGCGCTCGCTGCTGCCTGCAAACAGCCGGCTGGCCTTGAAGCCCTCGCCGCGCAGTTGTTCCAGACGCTCAAAAAACGCCGCGTTGTATTGATACAGAATCTCGGTCTGGGCCTTGCTCAGGTGGCTGCTGCTGACCTTGTCGCCCTCGACGGTCATCAGGGCAAAAGGTGTCGCCGAACGGTAAGCGTCGCCCTGGGGCATTTCCAGCAGGTACTGATGCTCGGCAAAGCCGACCGAGCGCTCCAGCTCGTGAATATTGACGAACAGGCCGTCGCGGTCCGGGTGGTAGCTGTTCTGTCGATAGTCTTCGACACCCAGGGTCTGGAAGCTGGTGATGTCCGCGTTCTGATTGATCAGCTCGCTCAAGGCGCCGGCCAAGGGCACTTCGCGACTCACGCTGGTGCCGGGCGACTGGCCCGATACCTGGATGCCGATCTGGTTGGGCACTTTGCGATCGACGCTGGTCAACAGCAGCTTGCGGCCGTTGCTCAGCACCTGGGCCTTGAAGCCTTCGCGCAGGGAGCTTTCCGACACCAGGTGGTTGGCGAAGTACTGCTCGACGAACCCGGTCTTGACCAGCACCGAGCGAATCGGTGCATAGGTCGGCGAACGCATGGACGGCGGCTCGCTCTTGAGCCGGTACTGTTGCTGCCAGGCCAGGGAACGGGCTGCGGTGCCAAAGGAAAAATTCAGCACGCCGTCGGTGGGCACCACCAGCAGGCCGTGTTCCAGGTAGAAGTCCTTGAAGCGGCCATCGGTGCTGGCATTGACCAGCGCCACGTTCATGCGGATGTAGCCCGGGCGCTCCTCCATCATCAGCAGTGACAGGTTCACCGGCAGCTCGTCGGAGGCCCGGGGCGCCTTGGCCAGTGCGTCCAGGCTCGCGGCCTGCTGCTGCGGGGCGGCCTTGAGCCAGGCGTTGTAGCGAGTACTCACTTCCTTGTAGGCCTGCAGCTCGGAGAACAGGGTCACGTAGGACTGACTGAAGGTGGAGTCGGCCACCTGCACGCTCAGGAGCTTCTCCAGGCGATTGATCCGGCCCTTGAGCTCTTTCTGCTTGGCCGGCGCATCGGCTTGCAGGACCTCGGCCTTGGCGCCGCCGGGACTGAGCAGCCGCAGGGCCTTGTTCCAGGTGCTGTCATAGTGGGTGATCGCCGTGTGCTGGCGGCTGTACAGCACAATGTCACGGTCCAGTTGCTGCTTGTAGGCACGGGTGGCCGGGGTGTCGGCGATGGTGTTCATTTCTTTGCGGCGTTGTTGCAGCACCTGCAACTGGTCGCCCACCGAGACCGGGTTGTCCTGCATCTGGTAGTGCTGGGCGGCCAGCACGCTCAGGGTGCTCTGCTGCATTTCCAGCAAGCGGTCGCCGACCTGGCCGATGTACGCGGCACGCTCGTCGGCGCTCATGTTGAACCATTCGGTTTGCCGCCCTGCCGTCTTGATCTGTTGGTCGATCAGGGAATTGAGCAGGCGCGTGAAGTCCTTGGACATAAAAGCCATTGCAATGATCCTTTGTCTGTTTTGAGCAAAGCCCTGCGCGTCGCGAAAGGCTGCCTATGGGTATGGAACTGCGGGGTGGGGAGACATGACGGGTGGGCGAGTCCTCCTGCCGTCGGTGGGGTCAATCCTTCATCTGCAGCGCCCACTGCCGGGCATACAACCCGTCCAGGGCGAGCAGCTGTTGGTGTGTGCCTTGTTCGAGCACCCGACCCTGATCGATGACCAGAATCCGGTCCGCATGGCGCAGGGTATTGAGGCGATGGGCAACGCTGATCACCGTGCGGCCGCGGACGATGCCCTGCAGGTTGGCCATCACCGCCGCTTCCGACTCGTAGTCCAGGGCACTGGTGGCTTCGTCCAGCAACAGGATGCCGGGGTTGGTCAGCAGGGCCCGGGCCAAGGCAATGCGTTGACGCTGGCCGCCGGAGAGCTGGCCGCCACGCTCGCCCACCTCGGTCTCGTAGCCCTGGGCCAGGGCCTCGATAAAAGGCGCCGCCCCGGCCAGACTGGCGGCGTGCCGCACCTCGGCGTCGCTGGCCTGAGGCCGGCACAGGCGAATGTTCTCGGCAACGCTGCCGGCGAACAGCACGCTTTCCTGGAGCACCACGCTCATGTTGCGGCGCAGGGCCACCGGGTCGGCGATGGCCAGGTCGATGCCATCCACCAGCACTCGGCCGTGCTGAGGCACATAGAGGCGCTGCAGCAGGCGGGTCAGGGTCGATTTGCCGGAACCGGAGGGCCCGGTAATGCCGACGAACTCGCCCGGCTGGATCTCCAGATCCAGCTGGCGCAGCACTTCCTGGCCGTCTTCCTCGTAGCGAAAACGCACCCCCTGGAAGCTCACCCCGCCCTGCAACGCCGGCACCGAAGCCAGACCGCCGCTGCCGCTTTCACAGTCGCTGTCGAGAATGTCCCCCAGGCGGCGCAGGGAAATCAGCGTGTGCTGAAAGTCCTGCCAGACCTGGGCCAGGCGCAGGATCGGCTCCACCACATGCCCGGCCAGCATGTTGAAGGCCACCAGTTGGCCGGGGCTCAACTGGCCATCCAGCACCAGCATCACGCCCCACCACAGCAACAGCGCCGCGGTCAGCTTCTGGATCAGGCCGATGCCCTGCCCGGCCCAGATCCCGACGACGCGGGTGTGGAACGCCGCACGTACATAGGCTGCCAGCTGGCGCTGCCACTGCTGCTGAAAGGCGCTTTCGATGGCCCCGGTCTTGATGGTCTCGATGCCGGTCACGGTCTCGGTGAGAAACGCCGTGTTGGCCGCATTCAACTCGTATTCGCGCAAGGCCCGGCTGCGCAGCAAGGGGCCCACGCACAGCCAGAAGAGGAAATACAGGGCCAGGGAGCCCACCACCACCCAGGTCAGCAGCGGTGCGTAGCTGTACATCACGGCGATGAACAGCCCGCAGAACGCCAGATCCAGCACCAGGGTCAAGGCCGAGCCGGTGAGAAACTGGCGGATCTGTTGCATCTCACCGACCCGGGCGATGATCTCGCCGCTCTGGCGCCGCTGGAAATACCCCAGCGGCAGCTGGATCAGGTGCTGGTACAGGCGCGCGGACAGCTCGGCGTTGATCTTGCTCGCCACATTGCTGAACAGCCAGGATCGCAAGAGGCCGAACAAGGGCTCGAACAACGCCAGGGCCAGCATGGCGATACCCAGCACTTGCAGGCTCGACAGGCCGCGACTGACCAGGACCCGGTCGATGATGTTCTCGAACAGCAGCGGCGTGACCAGTGCTACTCCTTGCAGCATCAGCGACACTAGCAGCACGCTGCGAAACTGCCGCCCATGCTTGAGGATCGACGGCAGGAACCAGGAGACGCCGAAACCACTCGTCTTCAGTTGCACATGCCGCTCGGCCAGCAGCAACACCTCTCCCTGTCCCTGATCATGGCCTTGCCAGAGCGTCGCCAGCTCCTGGCGCGAGAGAGTCTGGCATTGCCCCTGCAACGGCCAGAACACCCGGACCCGATCGCCCTCCACCGCGTCCAGCACCGCCCAGCCCCGAGTGGTATCCAGCAGCGCTGGTAGCGGCAGGTGATGCAGGCGCTGCACCCGGCTCTGTACTGCCCGTGCGCGCAGGCCGATCCAGCCGGCGCAGCGCCGCAGGTCAAGGCTGTCGGCCGGGCCTTCAACCCGTCCCAGGCGGTGAGTCAGCTGCGCCACGCTGATGCTCAGGTCGAAGCGCCGGGCAGCCCAGGCCAGGGCGTGCAGGCCAGTGTCGAGCATCGTCGATGATGGTTCAGAAGCCAGATCGAAGGCGTGGGTCATGTTCAACGCTCCCGCAACGCTTCGGACTGATACTCGCGAATCGGGCTCAGCAGGTAATTGATCACCCGTCGCTCACCGGTGCGAATCTCGCCGGTCACGCTCATGCCGGCCTGCAAGGGCATCCAGCCCTGCCCCGCGGCGATGGCCGCACGCTCCAGGCGAATCCGCGTAGGGAACACCAGCCCCAGCTGTTCGTCCTTGATGGCGTCACCGGAGACATGGGCCACGGTGCCGCGCAAGGTGCCGTAGCGGGTATAGGGAAACGCATCCACCTTGATCTCCACGGGCTGGCCGGCCTTGACGAAACCGACGTCCTTGTTCAGCACCATGACCTCGGCGTCCAGCTCGGCCCCCTCGGGCACGATCACCAGCAACTGCTGCGCCGCTTGCACGGCGCCGCCCAGGGTATGCACCGCCAGTTGCTGGACCACGCCGTCCACCGGCGCCAGCAGGGTTTGCAGGCGCTGCCGGTCGCGGCCACGGATCAGTTGCTGCTCGAGCACGGCGATCTCCTGCTGGCTGCGGTTGAGCAATTCATGCTGTTCGCGCTGGGTTCGGGCCAGGAAGCTGTCGCGCTGCTCCCGACGGTTCTGCGCCTGGGCCTTGAGCACCTGCAGCTCGGCCTGTTGCTGGGCCAGCGAACGCTCGACGTCCAGTTGCTCCTTTTCCTGCTCAAGCAATTCCACCAGGGGCATCAGTTGTTCGGCGGCCATCGCCCGGCGTGCATGGAGCCGTTTGCGCACATTGCTGGCCAGCTTGCCCAAGGCGCTGATCTCGCTGCCCCGAGCCCGCTGATTGGCCTGGTTGATGGCGATTTCGGCGTTGAGGCTGTCCAGGTTGGCGCTGATTTCCTTCCAGGTACTGAGCAGTTGCTCCCGGGCCGCCGCGGCCTGCTGTGCATCCAGGCCAGCAGGCGTCTGGTAGCTGTGCAAGGGCTCCGGGGTCAGCAGTGCGCGAGCCCGGGCCAGTTCCAGGCGCTTGAAGTCCAGTTGCGTGCGCAACTCACTGAGTTCGGCGTCGATACCGATCGGGTTCAGCGCCACCAGCACCTCGCCGGCCTTGACCCGCTGCCCGTCACGCACATGGATGGCCTGAACTTCACCCGCCTCGTGCGCCTGGATCACCTTGGTGTAGCTGGAGACCATGAGGCGCCCGGCGGCACTGGCATGAATGTCGAGAAAGCCGAGGATCGCCCAGCCCAGGGCCAGCAGGATCGCCAGGATCAGCAGCAATGCCGTGCCCCGGGCCCAGGGCGCGGGTGGCCGCTCGACAATTTCCAGGTAGCCGGGCTGAAACTCGTACTCGTCGCGGCTGCGCTTGAGCCGCGTCCGTGCGTCACCCAGGCGCTGCCAGGCGCGGCGCCAGCGAGACAACAGAGCGTCGAACATCATGACGCCTCCTTGCACAGCGCCTGCTGCAGCGCCCACAGCCGTGAGTAGCAACCGCCGTTGGCCAAGAGTTGCTGATGGCTGCCGGATTCGCTGATGCGCCCCTGTTCCAGGGCGATAATGCGTTGGCAATGCCGTACCGCAGACAGGCGATGGGCAATGATGATCACCGTGCGTCCCTGGGCGATGCTCGCCATGTTGTCCTGGATCAGCGCCTGGGATTCGTCATCCAGGGCGCTGGTGGCTTCGTCGAAAATCAGGATGCGCGGGTCGCCCATCAGTGCCCGGGCAATGGCGATGCGTTGCCGCTGGCCGCCGGACAACGAGCTGCCGGCTTCGGCCAGCACCGTGTCGTAGCCCAGGGGCAGGCGCAGGATGAAATCATGGGCACCGGCCAGCCGTGCTGCAGCGATCACGCTTTCCAGGGAGGCCGTGGGATGCCGCAGGGCGATGTTGTGGCGCACGCTGCGGTTGAACAGGTAGTTTTCCTGGAGCACCACGCCAATCTGGCTGCGCAACCAGGCCGGCTGCAACTGATCCAGGGGCAAGCCGTCGATCAGGATGCGCCCGCCATCGGGGGTGTAGAGTTTCTGCAGCAAGCGGGTCAGTGTGCTCTTGCCGGACCCGGACGGCCCGACGATGCCCAGGGTCTGCCCCGCGGCGATCTGCAAGTCCAGGCCGCGCAGCACCCACGCAAGTTCCGGACGGTAGCGGAACACCAACTGTTCGATGCGCACTTCGCCGCGCAAGGCCTGTGCCGGGCGCAGATCCCCCTCGGCCTGCTCCACCGGCAGGTTGAGCATGTCGCCCAGTTTGTCCACCGACACCCGCACCCGGACGAACTGCTGCCAGACCTCGATCAGCTTGGCCACAGGCTGGCTGACGTGGGACAGCATCATGTTGAAGGCAATCAATTGGCCGATGCTCATCTGCAAGTCGATGACACGGCTTGCGCCCCAGCAGATCACCGCCACCGCCGTGACTTTCTGCAACAGCATCACGGCCTGGCTGATGGCGCTGCCCAGGGTCTGGCTGGCAAACCCGGCCTCGACCATCTGCGCCGTCTGCGACTCCCAGCGACGCTGCATGCGCGGCTCCACCGCCAGACTCTTGATGGTTTCGCTGCTACTGACGCTTTCATTGAGAAAGGCGGTGTTGCGCGCCGCACTGTAGAACTGGCGCTCGATGCGTTTCTCCAGCGGGCCGGTGCTGAACCAGGCCAGCAGCGCATACAGTGGCAGGGTCAACAGCACCAGCAGGGTCAACGGCCAGGAAATCCAGGCCATGACCGCAAAAAACACCAGGGTGAAGGCCACGTCGACACACAGGGTCAGCAGCGAGCCGGTGAGAAAATCGCGGATGCTGTCCAGCTCCTGGACTCGGGTGATGATCGCCCCCACCTGGCGTTGCTTGAAGTACAGCAGCGGCAGGCCCAGCAGATGGCGCAACAGCTTGACCCCAAGGCCAATGTCGATGCGATTGGCAGTGTGCGCTGCCAGGTATTCACGCAAGCCCTTGAGCAGCACCTCGAACAGGCCCACCAGCACCAGGGTCATCACCAGCACGTCGAGGGTCGACAGCGCCCGGTGCACCATGACCTTGTCCATCACCGCCTGGAAGAACAACGGCGTCGCCAGGGCCAGCACCTGCAGCAACAGCGAGCACAGCAGCACTTCGCCCAGTATCCGCCGATGGCGCAGCAGCTCCGGAATGAACCACGACAGATCGAAGCGCAGACCGCTCTGGCGCAGGCGAATCACCTCCCCGCTCCACTGCTCGGCCAACTGCGGGCGATCGAGCATGTCCGGGGTTGGCACTGCAGGTCGCTGCACCAGGGCCTGTGTGTCCGAGAGCCGCGCCAGCAAAATGAAGTCGC
The DNA here is from genome assembly GCF_058744285.1 of Pseudomonas sp. E1BtOHC1. Taxonomy (NCBI): domain Bacteria; kingdom Pseudomonadati; phylum Pseudomonadota; class Gammaproteobacteria; order Pseudomonadales; family Pseudomonadaceae; genus Pseudomonas; species Pseudomonas sp. E1BtOHC1. The sequence goes on along the minus strand of NZ_CP196023.1, from coordinate 4,245,406 downwards.
CGCTGTGGTTGCGCCAGACAAGGGGCAGCATCTTCGGGGTCAGCCGGGTCAGCGCCAGACGTTCAAGGCGCAGATCGACGCCGGCGTTGCGTGCATAGTCCCTGACGGCCTGGCGCAGGTCCCGTGAGGGATACGGGTGCAGGGCTTGCGGGTCCACGGCTTGCGGCACGCGTTCCTGGGTCAGTTGCAGCAGCAGATGGCAGCAGGCCAAGGCTGAGTGAACGGCCGTATCGGCCGCGGCTGATGGGGCAGACAGCGCTGTCATAGCGGAGCATCCGCTGAGGACGGGCTGCGGGTTGTTGCAGTATTGACTGGCATAGACCGCTCGTTTCTTGCTCCAGGGAGCATGGAGGCACGAACGCAGTCTGAGTCAGCCAATTACGAATGATAATCAGCAGTTTGATTGAAGCGTTTTAACTAAAACTTAAGGCTGTCCCGTAAATCCCCTGCATGCTCATACGGCGCATGCAGAGAGCCTGGCCCCAGACTGGTGAGGGTGGCGAGGCTACTGATATAGCGCTGCTCACGGCTGTTCAACCTGAGTATCAGCGCGTGCCCGTCAATGCCCTCACCGGTTGCGCGAGCCCTGAACCGTGATGGCTATCAGAGGTCAAAAAAATCCGTCAAACCCATCCATCTCTGCGCATAACCCTCTAATCTTGGCGGCACGTTTTGCAGGTCGTTGCGGGTCGGTCTCTGTACGTGTCGAATACGCAGCGTTAATCCGAGAGCATGAAATGCCACTGTTTGTTGAGTTACTGCCATGACTCATGTGAGTCAAACGTTGCGCCAGCGGGGGGCGCTGATCCTGACGACGCTGCTCGCTCTGATGGTCTGGGTGCCTTCAGGGTCTGGCGCAGAGTCCCCTAGCCTCGACCTGTACGTCGTCGACGCGCCGCCTTTATCGATGCTGGACCAGGCCGGCCTGCATGGCATCGTCGGCGACGCGACGCTGGAAGCGGCGACCCGCGCCGGTTATACCCTGCACTTCATAGAAGCGCCTTGGGCCCGAGCCCAGCAAAACGTGCGCAAAGGCGTCGACAAGCTGATCATTCCCCTGTCGCGCACGCCAGAAAGAGAGGCTGATTACACCTGGATCGCGCCCATCATGACCATGGACAGAGCGTTTTTCAGCCTCGATAAACGCGTCCAGAGCATGCAGCAAGCGCGGGAAACCTTTGCCCGTATCGCCGTTGGCCGCGGCAGCGCCCAAGAGCAAAAACTGCGGGCAGAGGGTTTTAGCGATACCCAGATTTATCCGTTTGAGATTGGTGAGAATCCGGCGCAATTGCTGCTGATGGGGCGCGTCGATGCCTGGTTCAATGGCATTCCTGAAACGCAAGCTATCTGGCGCAACGTGTCAAACAGGACGTTGCAGGTCAGTCCGTCCTTGATGAAGACCGATCTGTATCTGGCCTGCTCCAAACAGTGCAACGCGGTGTTCGTGCGCCACTTGAGGGCGGCAGTCGAGACGCTGCGCAAGGACGGCACGCTGGAGCGAATAAAAGACGCTTACCTGAAGCAGCCGTGACCCGTTGCCCCGGCGCAGGTCCATCAGCACCCCGCGCCAAGGATCTGTTCGCGCAGTGCACAGCAGCACCTCGGCCCAGTACCAGGCTTGCGCTGGCGTCATGAACGCGAGCCTGGATGGGTGATCGTGCACGCCTCAACGCGAGAGCATGAAGGTCTCGTACTCCAGGTCATCCAGCGCCGTCGACAACCGCGCCAGCCCCAGCAATACGCAGATCAGCAGCGACAGGGTAAAGCCATAACCGAAATAACTCGGCCCCAGGTGCAGGCTCAGCAGGGTCAACGCAGCGTTGAGAGCAACGAAGAACAGGCACAGCTCCAGCACGATCGCTCGTTTGTCGAGGTAGAAAAACACGTTGAGGATCGCCATGAACACCACCTGGATGCTCACTCCGATCAGGTCGATGTAGAACAGCGGCAGGTAGTAGCTGGACATTCCCAGCCACTCCAGCAGGCGCGGGCCGAAGAGAAACAGCAGTACCACCGTCAGCCCCTGGACCTTGCAGATTTCCAGCAGGCCCTGGCGGATCGAGAAGGTCATCTCGGCTTTCAGCGAGCCGATATGCTGCAGGGTCTCGCCATCGCGCACCGCGCGGAACAGCCGGTCGTACCACTCGGCGAAGTCGGTTTCGATCCTGACCAGAAACACCGCCATGCCGGGAATGATCGCCAGGTAGGCGAGGAAGATCGGCAAGTCGTACAGAATCGAGGCACGCATCGGCCCGATCACCTGGCTCGAGGTGTCCGGGTTGAACCAGAAGATGAACTTGTCGATCCAGATGCCCAGGTTGTAGCAAAACCCGGTCAACAGCAGGCTGAGGAACACCTGACGGCGGTCGAGGAAGTCGAAGGCCACCAGCTTTTCGGCCCGGTACTCGCGCAGGATGTCGTAGAGAAACAGGAACAACAGTGAGCTGTGCCCCAGCAGCAACGCCAGCAACAGGCCTTCCATGCCCATGTGCCGGAGGAAGAAAGCGCTGCCGACCATCAGTCCATAGCCCACCAGCATCACCAGCAGGATGCGGTTATAGGCCTTCATCCCCGAGAGGAAGATGATCACCAGCCACAAGTTGCACAGCACCACGAAGTTGGCCAGGGTCAGCAGGCGGTAGATCAGCGGCTGGTCGAACAAGCTGGTCAACAGGAGAATGCCCAGCACCCCGGAGCCCAGGGTCACCAGCAGCAGCACACCCACCAGGTTCGGCAGGATCTGCTCGTACTTGCGCTCGAACAGGCGGTCGGAGACAAAACGGGTGAAGAACAGCTGCAAACCGCCGGTGAGGATCAGCGACGTGGCCATCAGGTAGGTCACGGTGATCAGGAACTGGCGGATCAGCACCTCCGGCACCACCAACCCCAGGCTGATGACCCCCACCAGCATCACGCTGAGAATCGACAGCACCCAGGGCCCGGAACTGATCAGGCCGGCATAGACGTAGGCGTGCAGCGTCGCCGTGTAGGAGTCGCGCGAGAGAATCTTGCGCAGTTCGAAACCAATGCCGGCCATTTACACAGCCTCCTTGTGTGCGGTGCCCATGGCCGTTTGATACAGCGCGCGATAGCGCTCGATCATCAGGGTTTCGCTGTAGTAACGGTGAACCCGCAACAAGCCGGCGGCCTGGGCGGACTTCCAGCGTTCGGGGCTGCGCAGCAGGTCGATGATCGCCTGGGACGTGGCCTGGGGATCGGCGATTGCCACCACCTCCCCGGCCAGCCCCAGATCGCGGTCGGCCGCCTCGCCGCCCTCGATCAGCTCACGGCAGGAGCCCACGTCGCTGCTCACCACCGGCGTACCGGCGGCCCAGGCTTCGAGAATCACCAGGGGCTGGGCCTCGCTGATGGAGGTCAGCACCATCAGGCCCAGTTGCGGCAGGATGTCCTGGATCTTCTGGAACCCGAGGAACAACACCTTTTGCTCCAGCCCGAGACTGGCCACCAGGCTGCGACACTCGGCGACGTATTCGGGGTCTTCCTCTTCCGGCCCGACGATCCAGCCTTCGACCTCGGGCATGACACTGACCACCCCGCGCATGGCCCGCAGGAAGGTCTTCACGTCCTTGATCGGCACTACCCGGCCGATCAGCCCGACCACCGGGGCGATGCCATCGGCCCGGGACTCCAGGGCCTGGGTCCAGACGTCCAGGTCGATGCCGTTGGGAATCACCTGGGTGCGCTCGGCCGGAGCACCGTCCTTGATCTGGCGCTGACGGTTGCCGTCGTACAGGGCGATGATCTGGTCGGCGCTTTCATAGACCAGATGACCGATGCGCTCGAAGAAGCGCACCCAGAGTATGCGGATGTACCCCGAGCCGGTGTCCATGCTGTCGTTGAGCGCCTGGTTGCTGCTTTCGGCGATCCAGCTGGCCTGAGCCAGGTCGATCTTGCGCTCCTTGGTGTAGATCCCATGTTCGCTGAGCAGCAACTGGCAGCCCCACAGTTGCTTGAGAATGCAGCCCACCAGCCCGGCATAACCGGTTGAAATCGAGTGCAGGACCCGAGCCCGCGGCATGCGCCGCGCGGCATCGGCCAACATCAGCAACGGCGACTGCATGGTGCGCAGGGTCCAGAAATAGTTGACGAAGGACGGATCGGCACAGTGCTGTTCGTAACCTTCGGTCAGTGCCTCCCAACTGGGGCGACTGTAGAGCACGTCATCCAGGGTGATACGCGCCTGGGCCAGGGAATCGAGCACGCCAATGCCCAGTTCGGCGGCCGGCTTCTCCGGGTTGTGCAGGTAACGGTACAGGTTGCTCAACTCGTCCAGGGACGCGGTGTGGGCGACTCGCTTGTGCTTGGGATTGCGCCAGGCCTCCTCCAGATACACTTCTTCGATGTGCACCACGTTGACTGGAATCTCATAGCGGCGCTGACCGTAGGCTTCGCGCTGGCCACCAATGAACAGTACGGAAAAGGTCAGTTGCGGCAGTCCGAGGATCATCTGGTGAATCCAGCTGGACACACCGCCGCGCACATAAGGCCAGGTGCCCTCGAGCAGCAGGCAGACATCGGCAATGGGCGTTGGGTTGACGGCGGTTTTCATGTCCAGGTCCTTACCAGCCCGGCAAAGGGCGGACGTTGTTGCATCTGCGGCGGCAAGCTTTTCAACAGCGCGGGAATCTCTGAATAGTTTCCGGTTTCAAAGGCGATTTCGGCACGGAACGGCAAGACCTTGGCCGGGTCCATGCCCGCTTCCTGGGCCTGGTGCATATGCAGTCGCGCTTTGCCGATGTCGCCACGCTCAAGGGCAATACGCCCGGCCAGCAACAGCAACTCGCCGCCCTCTCCCGCCTCCAGCGCCAGCTCGGCATGCTCGCCGGCTTGCCCCAGCACGTGCTGCTGAACGCTGCCCTGGGCCAGGCCCAGGTAGGCCAGTTCCCAGTACCAGCGCGCCAGGGTGGCATGCAAGGCGCCGGCCTTCTTGGGCGCGGCACCGGGCAACTGTTCGAGGGACGTCTGGATGCGCTGGTTGATGTCGGTTTCCTGCTTGTCGAGCATCGAATACGCCAGCAGGCGCACATCGTCGCTGGGATCGCCCAGGGCCAGCTTGAGGATCGGCACCGCTTCCTTGCCCGGCATCTTGCGGGTGGCGAGCAGCGCCGCCAGGCGCTGGTCGGGGTCCGGAGCGTGGCGCAGCACGTCCTGCAAGCCGCTGTCGCCGAAGGTCGGCGAATGCAGATGGGACTGTGCGCGAAACGGCAGGTCAGGAATGCCAACCGCCTGCCACATCTGCGTCTCGCGCTTGCGCGGCAGGTACAGCGCCGGAAAGATCGCGGCAATCACCCCGACCGAACCCAGCAGCGGCACAAAGAACGCCAGGCTGAAAATGAACAGCGGGCTCCAGGGCAGCGGCCGGCGATAGCGCGCCGGCAACAGCAGCCACACCGCCGCCGTCAGCAGGCCGCAGGCGATACCGTGGGACATTGCATACAGCAGCGCGGTCTGCAGGTCGGGCAACTGCGCCGTCAGGCTGGCCCAGCTCCCCACCTCGAAAAACAGCGCTCCGCTAAACAGCCACTTGCTGATCATTCAGGCCACACTCGTTGTACAGAAAGTTACGCAGCCCATCGCGTTGCCGGGCCGACTCCAGGTCGTAAGGCAGCACCGTGACCCCCAGGCCGGCCAGGTCCACGCTCATGCCGAAGTGCTCGTGAACCAGCTTGCCCAGGCGCGTCAGGTAGCCTTGGGCCCCTTCGGCACTGGTCAGAGGCAACAGCACCAGCAACAGCCCGTGCCCGCGACTGTTGACAAGGCTCAGGTGCAGGTCCAGTCCGCGCTGGCTGCGTTCGAACAGCCGCGCCAGTTCATCGTTGGGCTGGGTCAGTTCAAAGGCATAGAGGCATCCGGACAGGCCGTGTTGCTCGACGTCCACCAGCGAACGCTTGAGCTGGCGGGTGAAGTGCTGGGCATCGGCGTTTTCCAGCTGCAGCACCTGTGAGTCAGGGTGCAGCAGGTCGGCGATATGCCCCGCCAGCAGCGCCAGCAGGCTGAGGGTGCGCTCCTGGAAGGCAAAGAACGGCATCTGCCGCACCGCGAGGATCGCCAGCACCCGCCCCTGGGTGTCCACCAAGGGAATACAGGCCTGCAGCGACGACACCGAAGCCTGTCCGCCGCTGTCGAGCAGTTCTTCACGCACACTCACCAGCTCTTCACGCTCCAGGCACAAGCGCACCAGCAGGTCCTTGTTGTCCAGGGGGCCCATGGTCCCGGTGGAGGCCAGCAAGGTCAGGGTGGGTGGCGCGCTGCCGGCCTGCTCCACACGGTACAGCCCGGCCACTCGCAACGAGCCGTACTGGCCCAGCAGGGTCAGCACCGGCTCGGCCAGCAGGGTCAGCGAATCATCGCCATTGGGCACCGCACGCAGGCGCTCGCGCAGGCCCAGCAACGAACTGCGCAGGCTCTGGTCGCTGCCGGCCAGGCGCTGCTCCAGGCGATCATGGGACACCCGCAGGATCTGGTGCGCCCGGGTGAAATCGTCGAGCCGGTACTGGCGATACTCGTTGGCCATCTGCAAGCGCAACAGTCGTCGCTCCCACAGGTCGCGCACCTCGCCGACGAGCATGCCGCAGACCAGCACGCCGACAATGTAGGACGGCGCGATCTGCGCGTAACCCGCCAGCCCCGACTGACGCAGAATGAAGAATGCCGCCACCAGCAGGCTGGCGCTGATCAGGCCGCGGACAAACCCGTAGCGCACGCCCAGCAACAACGGCGCCAGCACTGACCAGGGAAACTCGCCCTGCACTTGCAAAGGGTCCTGTGGCGCCAGCCACAGTCCCACGCCGATGACTAGAGCCGTCACCAGGAATGTTTCCAGCCATGACGCCGGACCGCTGGCGCGGGGCGCCAGCGCGTAGTCCATGTGTGGAGAGCTCATGACAGTTACTCGATCCTAAGGCCACCGACAAGCTTGTCGAGCACCTTCTGCGCGGCGCCAGCCAGGCTTTCGCGGGACCAACCGGCGCGGGCGCCGCTATTGCTCCAGAGCACTTTGCCGGTGCCCGCCTCGACCACCCGCAGGCTGATGCCCACCGCCGGCTCGCCATCCAGGCCATTCTTGTACTGCCACTCTTCAACGCTGCCGGACACCACATAGTCGAGCTTCTGCTCACGGGCCCAATCCATGGCGCCGGCCAGACGCTCGTTGTCGTCGAGCAGGGCCTGCTCGCCCTGCCCCGGCGCGCCGCTATAGACCTGGGGTTGCAGGCCGCGGCTGCTCAGCACACTCAACAGAATCTGCTCACTGCGCTCCCCGGCCTGGGGCGTCTGGGAATAGTTGACCAGCGGCAGCACGCCCCAACGCGCACTCTTCGACAGCTCAGGGCTGTCTTGACCGGTAAAGCTCGTGCAGCCGGCCATCAGCAAAGCGGCCATCGCCAGACTCACGCAACGAATGGATTGCATAAGGTTCACTCCTCTTTTAATTCCATGATCAGCGTCCGAAACGCACGCTGTAGCTGACACCTGCGGTGCCGCCGGACTGGCCAGTTCCGCCTTGAGGCGCCGACTGGTAGCCGAAGGTCACTGCCAATTCGTCATCCCCTATGACCTCGGTGCCGATACCGGTACTGATGGCGTAGTTGATGGTGTTGTCGGTCCACTGCCAGCCGGAGCTGACGTCCACCAGCCAGGTGTACTGCCCACGTGTGCGGTTCAGTGCCCCCGGGAAGCCGCGGCGCCACGAACTGCCAAAGAACAGTTGGCCGTAGCGTTTCTGCAGCAGGGTCTGGCTGTTGATCTGGTTCGGATTGTCGAGTTCGGCCCCGATCAGGTCGATGCCTCCGCCCAGGGTATTGGCCAGGTTGGGCAGCGAGCGGTTGTTCAGGCTGTTTTGCTGGTAGTCGATACCGCTGCGCAATTCCCAGTTCGGCCCCTCGAACTGCAAGGTGTGGTCGAACTCGATCTTCAACGCCTGGCCACTGCCCAGGTCGTCGCCACTGCGGGTCGAGAACCAGCGCTGGGCCAGGCTCCAGGACAACTGGTCACGGGCCGAATAGCGATGCCGGCCGCCGACCCAGACATCATCCTGTCGGCCGAAGGTGCGCATGTATCCGCTGTCCTCGTTCTTGCGATGCCAGTCGGCGCCGACGTCCAGTTCGTTGCCGCTGTCCACCTGCCAGGTGCGGCTGGCGCCCAGGCCGTTGCGGTCATCGTCCTTGCGCAGGCTGCTGTCGAAGATCAGCTTGTAGTTGCCGTTCTCCAGTTGCCGCTGCAAGGTCAATTCGGTGTTGGTCTCATTGCCCAGGCGCGATTCATCGAGGACATCGCCACTGTATCGGCCCTGCTCCAGTACCAGCTTGGCGTACCAGTTGTCGTTCAAGTAACGCGCCGCGGTGAGGCGTGGGCCGTTGAACACCAGTCCGCCGTAGTCCTGGCGGTCCCAGGCGATTTGCACACCCTGGGGCGTACGCTCGGTCAGCTCGATGGCCTGGCGCCGCAATTGCTCACGGAGCGCCGCTGGCTGGTCCTCGCCCAGCGCCGACAGGTCCACGGCCAGTGCTTCGCCGCTGCGCCCCAGGCTGTTCAGGGCCTCGGCCTGCTGCGCCGGGTCCAGATCGCCGCTGGCCACCAGTCGTTCCAGGGCCTGGCGGTTGTTGCCGCGCAGGGCTTCCTGGATCTGCTCGTAGCGACTGATTTTCAGGCCGCGGGCGCGAGCCCAGGCCAGCCATTCATCCTTCTGCGCCGACTGATTGATGTCGTCCAGGCGTGCCAGCATCTGGTCGAACCACAGCTGCAGCATCGGCTTGGAGCCGTCCTGCCATTGCATCGCCTTGTTCTGCGCCTTGCGCGACGAGTAGCTGCTGGCCACCAGGCGCAGCCAGGTCGCATAGCCCTGGGGCGTGGCGCGGATCTGTTCAGGCGTCACTTCGCGATTGAGCTTGAGCCGCAAGCGCTGGGCCGAATCGGCATAACCTGCGCCTTCCAGGGCATCGGCGTAGGCTGCCTGGACCATCCAGTCCTGAGGGTTGGCCTGCAGGTAGAGGCGGTACCAGGCCAGGGCCTCGGTATTGCGCCCGAGCAACTGACTGGCCGCGGCAAACGGCAGCCACAGGGTGCTGTCACCACGGGCCAGGGAGCGCCATTGCTGCAACAGCGGCTTAAGCTCGCCGGTGCGACCCAGGTCGACATACAGCCACATCAGGCGTTCGCGGAAGGTGTTGTCATCCGGGAAGCGGCTCAAGCCCAGGCGATACAGGCGCAGGGCCTCGTCGGTGTGGCCCTGCTGCACCGCCAGTGCACCGCGGGCGGCCAGGACCTGGGAGCGGTCGGAGGCATCCGGGTACTGATCGGCTTCCTTGAGCAGGTCGACCACCAGTGGCCAGTCCTGAAGCTCCTGGGCCAATTGCAGGGCCGCAATCAGGCGCTGCGGATTGTGCTCCCGGCGCCAGCTGTCGACGGTCAACTGCAAGGCCTTGCGCGGATCGCGGACGCGATATAGAGCGATCAATTCACTCTCGTCACCGCTATTGAGCGAGCCCTTGATGGCCAGCATCTTCTCCAGTGCCAGTTGCAGTTCATCGTCCAACTCCAGGTCCCAGGCCAGGGCGGCACGGGACTGCCAGTAGTTGAGGTCGTCGATCTTGTTGCCGTCGACTGCGGTGATCACCTTCCAGGCCGACTGGCTGTCAAACAGCTTGAGGTGGTTGTTGGCCCAGTCCACCCGCTCGGTGCTGGTCAACGGATAAAGGCCGGAGAAGCGCTTCCAGACCACCAGCCGCTCCGGGTACTGCTCGGTGTTTTCCAGGTTCTGCAACAGGCGGACCCAGGCCAGACGGTGTTTCGGGTATTTGGCGACATAGCGGCGCAGCCACTTTTCCCCCTGCTCGGGCGTGCCTCGGGATTCTTCGGCGTACACCAGGGCATCGAGCTCGATATTGCTCAGGGCCCGGGTCTCCATGATCCCCGCCAACAGCGGAATGCCCCGGTCGAAATCGTAGGTCTGCATCGCCAGGCGCCAGGTGTGCTCGAACTCGGCCGGGTTGTGACGCAGCTTGCTCAGGCTGATCCAGTAGCCCAGCGCCGAGGCCGAGTCGCCCTGCCATTCGGCAAGATGGGCCATCTGCTCCAGCAGCACTGGATCATCCGGATGCAGTTCAAGCAGTTGCGTGCCCACTGCATGCGCACCTTCGAGGTCGCCGAAGGCCAGGCGCTGCTTGAATTCCTTGGCCAGGATTTCCGGGCTGTCGGGCTGCAATTTGCGCCAGGCGCTAAAGAATTGTTCGGCCAGGTCCGGGCGGTTGTGCGCTACCGCCACATCGACGCCCTGGTCAAGCAGTGCCGGGTCCAGTTCCCCCGGCTGGGCAGCCAACTCCCGGGCCAGCAGCTCGGCGGCCTCGTCGCCGCGATCCGCGGCCACCAGGGTCTTGAAGGCTTGCTCAAGCAGCGGGCGACGGGCTTCCGGCGTCTGGCTGGCGTCGAGCAATTGCACATAGAGATCGGCGGCGCGCCCGGGTTGCTCGCTGGCCTGGTACCACTTCGCCGCCTCGGGCAGCCATTGATCGCGCTGCTTGGGATCGCGGCGCGCCAGTTCGGTATAGACATCCGCTGCCAGTCCCGGGGCCTGGGCACTCAGGGCCAGCGTCGCCAGGCGCTCGAGCTGCGGGCTGGGCAGTGTCTTGTAGTCAAAGGCCTTGAAGCGCTCGGCCAGGGCCTGCAACGCTGCGCTGTCGGTGCTGTTGTTCAATGCCAGGGCATCGAGCTGCAAGCGGTAGTAGGCCTTCAGCGCAGGATCGGGCTGTGGCCACTGCGCCAGGTGTTTTTCCGCTCTCGAGTAATCGCCCAGCTGAATCAGCAGGTCGAGCAACTGGGTGCGCAACTCGTTGTTGTCCGGGTGGGCCGCCAGCAGCACCTCGGCATAGCTGGCGGACACTTCGTCCGGTTGGCCGCCCTTGGGACGGAACGCATCTTCGTTGCGATAGGTCGCCCACAGCAGCACGCCGACGACAATCGCCACCAGCAGCAATGCCCAGGGATTGAGCAGCCGCGCGCGTGGGGCCTTAGTTGCAGAAGAGTTGGGCATCACTCACCTGCTTCATGGGAAGTTGGAAATGCCACAGGCCCTGCTCGGACTTGCCGGCATAACGTTGGCCCTGGACCTCGACCCGACAGGCGCTGGCCGAGCGCACCGAAAACTCCAGGTTGAATTGACCGGCAAAAGAGAACGTCACCTGTCGGTCGCTCACATAACGCCAGTCCCGCAGGGGAATGTTCGCCAGCTCCAGTGCCGGACGTGGATCACGCTCAGGGCGCAGGGCCAGCAGCGCATGCTCGCGGCTCAAGGCCACATAACGCCCCTGAGGCAGATCGCGGACCCCCGCTACGCCCTGGGAACGGCCAAGGTCCGGCCAGCCCAGCGCCGGGTCCAGGCGCAGGGTGCGCAAGCCGTCCATGCCGCGAACCTGCCAGTCACCGTTGACGGTGCGGGCCAGGCTGGCCTGGTACAAACCATGGACCCGATCGAGGTAGTCGCTCATCCACAAGGACATGGGCTGCTGGCCACGCATGAACTGGTAAATGTCGGTCATGGCCTTGATCGACGCCTGTTTGGTCCCCGAATAGAAGTGGTAGTACAGGTGAATGCCCCGCAGGCGCCGTGGGCTGTCGGTCAGCTCGAAGGTGTCGATCACATCGCGAAAGCCGTAATACGGACCTTTCCAGAGGTTGGTGTACATGTTCTCGTTGATCACCGGTGCGTAGTACTGCAAGCCGCCTTCGGTGGGACGCAACAAGGGGTACAGGCCGGTCAGCGACGAATTGGCCTTGGTCAGGATGGTCTGCCCGCCGTTGACGTTTTTCAGTCCGGCGTCGTAGGCCAGCTTGATGGTCTCGGCGCTGGGCAGCGCATCCCCCGGCCAGAAGACCAGCTTTACCGGTTTTTGTGCGGTGGTCAGGCGGCTATTGATGTAGTCCCGCGAGCCAAGGATCTCGCGCTTGTAATCCAGGTTCTTGTACCCCGGGATATTCAGGCGCAGACCGTATTCGGCGTGGAAATCCTCGTCCTTCTTGGCCTTCTCCGGCTGCATGTAGAACGGGTGACTGTAAGTGTGGGTGGCCACCTCGACCTTGGGGTCGGCAAAGATCTCCTGGGCGATCGGCTCCAGTTCCCTGGCGAGGAACGGCGACATGCCCTTGGGGCCGATTTCCCCTTCGATGATCGACACCGAGGTCAGGTACGGGTTGGGACGAATGTAGTCATCCAGCACCTGGCGCCCGGAATACGGGGTGCCGCGCACTTCGGCATGGGAGGGAAAGCCATCGCCGTCGATATGCACGGTGGCGATCCGCCGGCCGTTCTCGGTGGTGGTGTCCGGGCGCGGTTGCGCCGGCAGACGCAGGGCCTTCTGGATAAAGGCGAAGGGGTCGAGAATCCAGCGGCTGCGCTCGACGTTGGCCTCCACCACATAAGGTGCCAGGGCCATGCCGCCCCAGCTGCCGATGGCCACGGGGGCGTACTTGCCGCCCTTGTCATCCCCCAGCAACAGCGCCGGTTTCGGCCCATCGGGCAGCAGCGTCACTCGGGTCAATTCACGGGTACGGGCCACCACCGGTGCTTCGAAGCCACCGATCAGCGACTTGTCCTGGCTCAGCACGTGCAGTGCTCCACGGGCCCCCGGCGCCGCGAGGTTCAACCCCAGGCGCTTGAGTAATGCGCGATCCTCGATCGGCAGCCCGGCCATGATGGCCAGCGGCACCTGTTCGTCCAGGCGCTGGCCAAGCCAGCTATTAAAGGCACGACTGTCCTGGGGCGGGCCGCTGGTCATCCACAGCACCACCCCGGCGTAGAGGCCGGCGAAGCTGTAGGACGGCAGACTGTCATCGGCCGGCAGGTAGTCGACCCGATAACCCAGGTATTCCAGCAGGCCGCCCAGCATCCGGTGTCCGGCGTGATCGTAGAGTTCGCCCTCACGCGGGTCGTAGAGCATGGCGATGCGGCGCGGCTGCACTTCCACGGTGCTCATGCTGATGGCATTGAGGTCCGGGGTGGTGACCACCGGGATAAAGCCTTCCTGACTCAATTGGCGCACCAGCTTGCGCGCCTCTTCACGACGGTTGGGCGGCAAGTAGTCGATGGCCACCAACGGAATGTTTTTCGCACGCAGCGGCTTGAGCTCGCCTTCGAGCCAGTTGCGATCGGACTCGGAAACCGGGCGATAACGCTTGGCCGAGGCGTCCCAGCCGGCGTGGATCGATTCCACGGCCACGGCCGAGGCGACACCATCGAGCTCGCCCAACACCTCGAACCCCCGGTTGAAGAACAGCTTGAGGTTCGGCTGGCGGCTGTGCAGTTCCCGCAGGAACGAGGCCAGAGCCTGGCGTTGCGGTTCGCGATTGGCTTCGGGGAGCAACTGAAAACTGTCCAGGGTGTCGAGGAACAGACCGGCATAACCCTGGTCCTGCAACGCCTTGGCACGCTTGAACAGGTGTTCGCGCCAGGCCGGTGTGGCGATATCCATCACCTGGCTGTTCCACGCCTTGTTGCGGGTGGCGCTGGCCCCCTTGCTCAAGGCTTCCTTGTCCAGTGCAGCGCGGTCACCGTCGAACTCACCCACCGACAGGTAGGCGAACGGCTGGCTGCCCAGCTTGCGCAAAGTGGCGACATCCCCGGGGGCCATATGGCCGGGTTCGACCACCGCCCATTCGAACTGCGCCAGCTCCGGCAGCGGCGGTTGCTCGGCGTACCAGAAGCCGACGCTGGCGGGAGCTGCCGGTGCGGCCTGCACCAGCGAATTCGTGGCACACAAGGCTAATGCAGTAAACAGACGCCGTACCACTGTGCAGACACTCCCCCGGCGAAACTCCATGTCCATAACTCACTCTTCAAGTAGATCAATCCGCACAACATCAAACTCTCAAGCGCCCTCAAGCGGGCCCCCGCAAGACCAGGAAGCTAAAGACTGCGGTAGAGCCGGGCCAGGCCTTCGGTCAGGCTGGTTGGCGTCCCCAGGTCGAAGCGCTCCAGCAAACGCCGGTTGTCGGCCTTCGAATGACGGATATCGCCGGAACGGGCCGCCCCATGGCTGACATTCAGTGGTTGGCCGCTGATCTGTTCCAGCGCGGCAATCAGGTCGTTGAGCGAAGTCACGCCACTGAGGCCGACGTTGGTGGCATCCACTGCAGGTGTCGGGCGTTCGAGGCCCTGGACCAGGATCTTCACCAGATCCTCGACATAGACAAAGTCGCGGGTTTGACCGCCGTCACCGAACACGGTGATGGGGCGTGCGCTCTTGGCCCGTTCGCTGAAGATGCTGATCACGCCGGAGTACGGCGACGATGGGTCCTGGCGCGGGCCGAAGATATTGAAAAAGCGCAGGATGACCGGCTCCAGGCCATGCTGACGACGGTAGAAATCCAGGTAGTACTCGCTGGCGAGCTTGTCCGCCGCATAGGGCGTAAGGGGAGACTTGGGCGTGTCTTCGTGTATCGGGGTGCCCTCCCCGTTATTGCCATAAACCGCCGCACTGGACGCAAACACGACTCGGCGGATACCGGCAGCGACCATGGCCTCGCACACTCGCAGTGTGCCGATGAAGTTGCTCTGGTGAGTACGCACCGGGTCTTCGACCGAAGCCTGGACCGATGCAACAGCTGCCAAATGCACCACCGCACCACAGCCCTGCATGGCTTCCGCCAGGGTCGCGGCCTCGGCGACATCGCCGACCACAAGCTCCAGCGCCGCATTGTCCATCGGCAAATTGCTGACCTTGCCGGTAGAAAGGTCATCCAGAACCCGGACCCCATAGCCTTTGGCCAATAGCGCATCGACCAGGTGGGAACCGATAAAGCCCGCGCCCCCTGTCACCAGTATCCGTTCAGTAGACATAGATCATCCCGAAGAAAAATATCGCTGCTACGCCGTTTGAAGCTAGCACACCCACTGAATACGCCATGGCTATCAGCCCCTATGGCCAGTATTTCCCTGGGTACTTGCTCTCTTTCAAAGGCTAAACCGCCTTTTTGGCAGAACTTTCGAAACGCTGACGTCAAAAAAACATCAATAGAATCAAGCGCTCAGGGCCGGGATACTGGGATAAAAATGCCATTGCGTCAATATTGCGTCGATTTATTATTTTTTCAGTTACACGGCCAAAAATAGGCCAATATATTGACGACTTGGGGTTTCAAGGCTCTGGATCAAGGCGATCAGCCCTGAGGGTGATGGCCCAGGGGATCATCACAACGGGTTGGGGGGGGAAATTAAATCACTCACCAGGGGCAGAATCACCACGAAGCGACTGCCTTTGCCACTGCCTTCGCTCATGCCTGTCACCGTTCCGTCATGGGCTTCAACCAGTTCGCGCACCACCGTCAGGCCGATACCCAGGCCGGCGCCATTGAATCCGATCGCATGGGCGTCCTGAATGAAGGGTTCGAAGATAAACGGCAGGGCTTTGGCAGAAATGCCAATACCGTTATCGCAAACCGTCATGTGCACGACGTCGCCCTGAGTGCTGACCGTCAGCGTCACCTGCCCCTCTGCCGGGGTGTATTTGGCAGCGTTGCCCAACAGGTTGCCGAGGATCTGTTTGAGGCGCACCGGATCACCGTCGACCGGCAACGGGTCATCCGGTCGCTGGGCACTGAAGTGCAGATGCCGTGCATTCATCACCGGTCTACAGGTCTCGATGGCGTCATCGACAACCTGCCTCAGGTCCACCACACGGCGATCCAGATGCAGCTTGCCGGTGCTGACCCGGGAGACATCCAGCAGATCATCCACAAGCCGCGACATATGCTGCACCTGGCCTTCGATCAATGCCTGCATTCGCGGCAGTTCTTCACTGGGGACCCGGGCCAGGCGCCCGGCAATCATGCTGATGGGGGTGAGCGGATGGCGCAGTTCGTGGGCCACCAGCACAAGGATGTGCCGCTGTTGCTCCAGCAGTTGCTCGGCGGTGGCCTGCAGGTGTTGCGCGCTGAGCGCTGCAATCACCAACTGTTCATTGGCTTCGCGCATCTCCAGGTTCAACGGGTGCTCTTGCTGGGTACGCAAGGCTTCCTGCGCGTTGGATTGCGCCAGCAGGATTGCCTGCACCAGTTGCTGATTGGCCTCGATCAACTGCTCGATGTACTGGTTATCGACGAGCCGGGTGTTGGCTTCACCCAATTCATTTTGCAACGACGCCAGTACCGCGCGCGCCTGGACGATCTTCTGTCCGAGGAGGAACAGTTCGCGTGCCGCCGTGGCGGCCTGGTCAGTCTTGCCATTGACCTCGTCCATTTTTTTTACTCACACCTCACCTTTGTCCAAGTATTTGCGGGTGGGACGGCCGCCGAGCAGGCCTTCCTGATCAGGCAGCATTTCGCCGATCTGCAAGCCGTCATCATCAATGCGGTACAGGCGCAGCTCATCCGAATGAGCGCTGGCCCGCACCTTGACCACCGCCATGATGCGCTGCAAACGGCTTTCCACTTCGATGTAGCGCTGGACGATGATGGCATCGGTGAGAAACGCCGTACCGTAGGGGCTGAAGCGTAGGTCGGTATAGCGATCTTCCAACTCCGAGGTCATCAGCACGGTGATACCGGCGCTGGTCAGCGCGGTGACCATCCGAGCCAGTGACTCACGAAAATCCTCGCGAAAGGTCGGCGCCAGGGCCAGTTCGAAACCGGACAGTGAGTCCACCACCACCCGGGTCGCCTTGATCCGGGTGATCTCGGTCAGCAGTAGATGGACTATTTCATCGATCGACAAATCAGCGGCCCGGCTGTCCACCAGGCCAACCTGGCCACTCTGGATCAAGGCGGCCAGGGTGGGGTTTTGTGAGTGGTTGGGCCGTTGCTCGAACACCGCAATCACGCCGGTTTCACCGTTGCGCGCGCCTTCGGCGAGGAAGGTGGCCGCCAGAATGCTCTTGCCCGAGCCCGACGGCCCGGCAACCAGCAGCGAATAGCCCTGCGGCAGTCCGCCACCGAGCATGTCGTCAAGGCGCGCAACCCCCATCTTCAGGCGTTTGATGGGGAACTCCAGTGGCGTTTCAACGACGCTGGTGGCCGCCGGTGCAAAGACCCGGACTCCCGAGGTGGCGATGCGAAAGGTGTGCAGCCCCGGCAGCGTCGGCTGGCCGCGCATCTTCATGATTTCCATCTTGCGCACCATGGAGTTGCGCTGAACGCTCTGGCGCAACCAGATCAAGCCGTCGGCAACGGTGAACACCGGGTTGGTGTCGGTTTCATTGAAGTATTCACCGATAAGGAAGGTGGTCGCCTGCCACGTGGTCATCAACATACCCAACTGCTGGACGAACAGCGGCAGATTATTGTTGGGGTTGTCCTGGGTCTGGCTTGCAAGCACCACCGAACGGAAGGAATCGACGAACACCAACCCCGGCGAGTGAGCCTGGACCTCGCTGACGATGCGCCGCAGCACCTCATTGAGGTCGCCGGCCTGGGTGTCGTCGGCCAGGTTGATGTAGTGAATCGACTGGTTGATCGCTGCGCTATCGAAAAAATCGAACTGTTGCTGATACCGGAGCATCTTCAGCGGCGGCTCCCCGAGCACCGTAAAGAACAGCGCCGGACGCTCCGGCGTCGCCAGGGCAAACATCATCTGGTGAGCCAAGGTGGTCTTGCCGCAGCCCGGCGGGCCGGCGATCAGGTTGAACGAAAACTCCGGCAATCCTCCGCCCAGCACCTCGTCCAGTCCTGGCACGCCAGTGGCCAAGCGGTTGATCGTGACTTTGCTGCTCATGGCGTATGTTCCTGCGAGGGGGGATCGCTCAAGAAAGGCTCCCACACGCCACTCAGCAAGCGTGCAGTGAGCGAGGGACCAATCAGCGTGGTCAGCAATTCGTAGAAGGTGGTGAGCATCACTTCACCGAAAAACAGCGCCTCGGCCGGGCTTTGCTCAATGAGTACCGACTTCAGGGCCGCCAGGTTCAACTCGCCCTGGAGCCCGTCATAGAGGCCGGCCAGGCGCGGTTGCGCCGAGGTACACAGATGAAGACTGCGGCAGTAAAGAGCAGCAAGCCCCTGCTCGCCGATGATCGGCGTAAGGGCGCTGCTCATACCCTGCAAGGTCGAGACAATCGCCTGGGCGATGCTGGCAATGTCAGCCTGAGGGCCAACACTTCGCGCCAGAGAAGCTACGATCTGGCGGCTCTCTTCGCTTAGCGTGGACATGATGGGCTGATAGTGGGTGGGAAGAGTTCGATAGTACACCCTATATCCGCGTATAGAAGCGCTATTGGCTGCGGCCCCGTTCCGGCCCTTACAAACAGGGCTCCGAGGCCCGACTTTCGAGAAACAGCGTCCAGGCCTCATAAGCCTGTTGGTGCCTGCGGGTTGCGTTCGCCCACTCAGGCCCGCAGGCCTGTCGTGCGGAAACCAGCATCATCATGCTCGTCGTTGCGGCATCCAGCTCAAGTAGCAGCTTGTACGCTTCAAGCCGGAAATCGTCGTCGGATTTCATGGTTTTTCCCTGGTGGCGACCCATCTGCACGAAGAAATCTTGTCCCTTCTGCCGTTGAGTGCCTGCAAAACCACTAGTTCAAATCGATGCTGTTCGGGGATCCGGCGCCAACGGCAGCAGCTGCAGATCCCTCACTGCCATCACCGACACTCTCAACGTCCTGGTTGAGTAAGCCGGAGCCGACTCCAGCGGCGGCCTCACCCTGGAGAATTTCCAGCAGGAAATCGCTCAAAAACCTGTACAAAACAAGACTTCATGTACAAATATAAATCATGAATTTTTGACTGTTAGAGCAAGGAGCCAGACCGGCTGTGGCATCTGTCTGCGTGAGAAACACAATGAGCGATTCCCTGAACACGAACGTCCTGAGCGATGTCCTGACGCCGGCCGAAAGCGGCCAGCTGTTTGCCTGTGATGGCGAGCGTCTGCCGTGGTAGCCGTCTCCTCTGCCGGCCGGCTGGGCCTGGTGCTCGGCGACCAGTTGTCGTTCGACCTGGCAATGTTCGAGGCGCTGGACCCAGCCTGCGACGCCCTGCTGATGGCCGAGGTCGACAGCGAAGCGCGTTATGTCCGTCATCATCCGCAGAAAATCGTGCTGGTCTTCAGTGCCATGCGCCACTTCGCCGAGCGCCTGCGCGAGCAAGGCTGGCGGGTGATCTACGTGAAGCTGGACGATCCCGACAACAGCGGCAGTCTCCCGGGCGAGCTGCGGCGCTGGCAGGCCGCCCTTGGCGTGGATCAGGTGCATGTCACTGAGTGCGGCGAATGGCGGCTCGAACAGGCGCTGCGCGATTGCGGCCTGCCCATGACCTGGCATGTGGACCGACGTTTCCTCTGCTCACGGGAGCAGTTCCGCCACTGGGCCGCCGCTCGCCCGTCGTTGCGCATGGAGTTCTTCTACCGCGAGATGCGCAAGCAAAGCCGCCTGTTGCTGGAACCCGATGGCCGCCCCTGCGGCGGCACCTGGAATCTCGACGCCGACAACCGCAAGGCCCTGCCCCGCGGCCTGCGCGGGCCCTTTCAGGCCCGCTTCGGCCACGACCGGATCACCCGCGAGGTGCTGCAGCTGGTGGGCCAACGCTTCAGCGATCACTACGGCGACGTGGAGCATTTCGACTATCCGGTGACTCACGAGCAGGCACAGGAACTCTGGCAGCATTTCCTCGACTTCTCCCTGGCCGCCTTCGGCGATTACCAGGACGCCATGGCCGAGGGCGAGCCCTTTCTGTTCCACGCGCGCATCAGTGCGGCGCTGAATATCGGGCTGCTGGATGTGCGCCTGCTGTGCCGTGATGTCGAGCGCGCGTACCGCGAGAAACGGGTTGCCCTGAATGCGGCGGAAGGGTTTATCCGCCAGCTGATCGGCTGGCGCGAATATGTGCGGGGGATCTACTGGCTGCGCATGCCTGAATACGCCGAACTCAACGGTTTGGGCAATACGCGGGCGCTGCCGGAGTTCTATTGGAGTGGCGCCACCGACATGCGCTGCATGTCCCAGGTCATCGGGCAGACCCTGGAACTGGGCTATGCCCACCATATCCAGCGGCTGATGGTCACCGGCAACTTCGCGCTGCTGGCCGGGATTGCGCCCAAAGCCATCTGCGACTGGTACCTGGCGGTCTACCTGGATGCGTTTGATTGGGTCGAACTGCCCAATACCCTGGGCATGGTGATGCACGCCGACGGCGGCTACCTGGGCTCCAAGCCCTACTGCGCCAGCGGTCGCTACATCCAGCGGATGTCCGATTACTGCGGCGGCTGCCGCTACCGGGTGGACCAGGCCACCGGCAACGATGCCTGCCCGTTCAACGCCCTGTACTGGCACTTCCTGATGCGTCACGAAACACAACTGGGCGGCAATCCACGCTTGGCCATCAGCTATCGCAACCTGCAGCGCATGGACGAGCCACGCCGGGAAGCCATCTGGCAACGCGGCGAGGAGCTGCTGGCGCGTCTGGATGCAGGGCAAGCCCTATGAAGAAATCCGAACTGCCAAGAAAGGACTGCGCCGCGTGCGGCCGGCCCTTCACTTGGCGAAAACGCTGGGCCCGTTGCTGGGACCAGGTGCGTTGGTGTTCCGAACGCTGTCGGCGGACCGCCCGCGCCAGGACGCAATGAGCCTCAGGGGCGGATTACAGACAGTCTTGTGCGGTCTGTTCGAAGCTCGACGGGGCGAAGCTGGAGGCCAGCAAATGCCGCTCATAGAGGAATACCTTGCCACCATTGGGCGCCTTGTAAGCCTCCAGCACGTTGTCCGCTGCGACTTTGCTGGTGACCACGATCCGGTAGCCGCGCTGTGATTGCGAGACGCTGGCCGTCTGGGCGCGGCTCTGCAGTTTGGGGACCACACATTCGGCGTATTCGGCCGGGGTCTTGTGGGTCTGCATGACCAGGGTCGGGTCGTTCGGTGCAGTTGCGCAGCCGGCCAGCAGCAAGGAGGCCAGGGTCATGGCGGGAATCAATGGAAGGCGCATCGGTGAAGTCCTGAAATAAAGCCGGGTTCGGTGCGCAAGGGGTCGGCGTCACGGGCGCCGCCCTTGCGATCATGGTTTTTCGTCGGGGGCAATTGTCCATGCTTATCGACCCGGGCAGAACTTGTGTTGCTTGATTGTCACTATTGCTTGAACCAATAGTTGTGCCCCGTGCAGACTGGCTGACAGCCGAACTACAACTAAAAAAAGGATTTGCATGTGAGAACTTTTGATCTGATCCGTGATGCCGTCCTGCCGGAATTTCGCGAGCGGGTGGCCGACTATCTGGTCGAGTATGAAAGTGTATTGCGTGACAACAGCACAGAACCGCAGACGCTGCAGGCGGTTGCCTACCAACTGCGCGGCTATTTGCGTGGCCTGAACACCACTCGGGTGCTGGGAATGGCTGACTGGGAAGAGCTGGACCGGCGGGTGGTGGCGTCCTGGCTGACCCTGGACGCCGGTGAAACCCTCGAATAACCCGGGTTCTCAGGGTGCCGGCGGCGCACCCTTGCTGGCAGCGAGGTAGGCGGACAAACGCTTGCCCATTTCCTCTCCCAGGGCTTGCAACCCGCTCATGGGCCGCACCATGACCTCGAATTCGACAATCTTGCCGCTCTCGTCAAAGCGGATCATGTCGATGCCCTTGACCTGTTTGTCGCCGACTCGCGCGCTGAACTCCAACACCACGTTCAGGCCATCGGCGCTGGCCAGTTCACGGTGATAGGCGAACGCCTCGAAAACATTGAGCACCGTGCCAAGGATGGTCGCCACGACCTGGGCCCCCGGGTAGGCGGTATGGGCCATAGGCGAACGAAATACCACCTTGGAGTCCAGCAGTTCGGGCAAGTCACCCAGGTCTTGCCCGGCGACCATGGCGTGCCAGCGTTGCAAGGATACGGCGGCCTGGGGTTGCAGTTTCAGTTCTGACATAGGGGGGCTTCCTTGAGTGGTCTTGTTGTTGTGGCGCCCAGGCTACGAGCCAATCTTAGCGCCGTCAAGATCATTGATCATGATAAGATTCCGGCGTTTTTTTGCCTTCCAGTCGAAGCCATTCAGGGCCTCCCAGACATGACCAAGCACTCCTCACGCTCCCGGGATTCCTACCACGTGGGCAATCTGGCACCGCAACTGCTCGATGCGGCCCGGGACATGCTCGAGGAAGTAGGCCCGACCAAGCTGTCGCTGCGGGCTGTTTCCGAGCGAGTCGGGGTCAGTGCCACCGCGGCCTATCACCATTACGCCAATCGCGCGGAGCTCATCGGTCACTTGGCGGCTCAAGGCTTTCACGAATTGGCCCAGGTGTTGCCCCGAGACAGTACCCAGAGCGGCCTGCAGAAATTGCGCGATGCCTGCCTAGCCTACTTCAGCTTTGCCCGCGCCAACCCGGCGCTGTACCAGCTGATGTTCGGCCCCGAGTTCGCCAACGGCCAGATGCCTCCAACATTGCTCGATGCCCGCAACCAGGCCTTTGGCGAACTGCGACGGATCATTGCGCAGATCCTCGAACTGGACATCGAACACCCCGAGGTCCGCCGGGCCGCCCTCGCCGGCTGGTCCTATACCCACGGCCTGGCATCACTGGTGATCCATGGCGTCCTGCACTTTCCTGCCGGCACCTCGGACCAGCGCTTCGTCGACAGCACCCTGCAAGGCTTCCTGCAACTGTTCCAGGCCGGTAACCGGACATGAAGAAGGCCATCGCCCGCTGTCTGTTCCGAGCGCTGGCGGATCGCCGGCCTGGATCGGTAACGCCCGCTGCCGGCCTGCACATAGTGGTCCCCCGGTGGGATGCCAAACTGGGCGATTCGATCGTCTCCTCGTTCTTCTTTCGCGAGGCGCGCAAGCTCAATGCCCGGATCACCGTGTTGACGGTGCCGGAGCTTGCGCCCTTGCACGTACAGGACTTTGGCGTGGACCGCGTCATAGTCACCCAGGCCAATCCCGGGCTGCTGGAGCTGTGCAAGATTGCCGGGCAATTGGGCCAGGTGGATGTAGTGGTCCATCTGGTGGGCCGGATTCAGCCGGCAGAAATCGTCTTTCTGCGGTTACTGCGGCCGTCGCGGGTCTACTCCTTCGATGACGAGCTGCGCTGCGTCAATCGCAAGTTCGGCGCCGCGACCCTGGGCCTGAGCTACGCCCAGTGCCTGGAGCGCGTGCTTCTGGATCTGGGAGCACGCGCGGTCGAGTCTCGGTACATCGTCCCGCTTCCCAAGCACTTCCAACCACCCGCCGCGCCGCAGATCCTGTTCAACCCCTATGGAAGCCGGGCGGACAAGAGCCTGTCCCAGGCCCAGTCGCTGGCACTGCTGCGCGCCATGGCCGATGCCTGCCCCGACAAGTCCCTGGGGATTCTCTGCAGCCCCGCCACCCGCGCAGACGCCGCGCAACTGGCGGCCGCCGTGGCCCGGAACAATGTGCATGCCCTCGAGGACCTGGCCACGCCCAGAGACGCTGCAGGGTACCTGCAACGCACCCAGGTGGTGATCAGTGTCGATACCGCGATCGTGCACATGGCCGTCGGGCTGGGGACCCGGCTGATTGCCATCTACCCGGCCATGGGGGCCGAACACAATCCGTGGTTGCCACCGCCCGCGTCTTCCACCCTGGTGGTCTACAGCCAACAGGACGTAGCGCAGTACCGACGTACAGGCAGGAAGGACATGAACCGGTTTGCCATCCAGGAGGTGGTCGATGGCCTGCACAGGCTACTGGCCGACGCGCTTGATCCCGGCCCGCAACTCGTGCTCCAGGCTCGCATTGTTTCCGGCCTGGGGGTGGCCACCGGCACCCTGGCCCGCCAGCTGCCGCTGCTCAGCCGGGATTTTCCGGAAGTCGGCAGTTGCCACCCCGGAACCATCAACCTGGAGCTGCAACGCCCGCTGGTGATCAGTGCGCCCGATCACCGCAGCGCGCCCCTCGCCTGGACGCCCAGCGGTCGAACCACTGAAGTGTTCGACCTGCTGCGCATCGAGTTGCAGCTCGATCAACGCCCCCTGCGCATTCCTGCCTGGCTGTATATCGCCCACGGTTCTCCCCACCGGCAGACGCCGACCATCCACGAAGTGATTGCCCCACGCCTGGATCTGTCCGGTGTCTCCAGCTGTCGCGTCCACCTGCGCGCCAGTGCCGTGGCTGCGCTCGAGGCGTGAGCCCTGTCGCAGGCCCGTAACGGCATTACTGCTCGCAGCTCTGGATCAGCCGCTCGGTCTCCTCCAGCCAGTAGCCGGAATCGGGCTCGATATGCAGGAACAACCTGGCCAGTAACGTGCCGCCGGCCAGGAACTGCGCCACCGTCTCGATACGCTGGGCGGTGCGCTTGAAGTAGGTGTTGTAGAGCTTGAGCAGGGCCACGTCGGCCAGCAGGAAGTCGGCGACCGGCAAATCCTGGCGGTGCATCACCTCGCAGCTGGCGAAGTTGTACTGTGGGTGGTAGCCGGGGTCGACCACGGCGGGGGCAATGGGCACCAGCTCTTTGCTCCGGCGCTGCACGATGTCCTTGATGCCTCCCGGATTGCCCCAGTGATGAGTGCCGCCCGCCAAGGCGGCAGTCAGGGCCTCGGCCAGCAGCGCATTGCCCGGCTGTGAGGCGAACAGGCTTTCGCTGTACCAGTGCAGCCCGGGGCTGAGTCCATCCGGAAACAGGATGGGGGTTGGGTCACGCAGGAAGATACTGTCGGCATCGACCCAGGCACCGCCGTACTGGTGGACGTAGGCCATGCGGATCAGGTCGCTCTTGGCGACGATGGCCTCGATGCCCGCTGCCAAAGTGAAGGCCAGGGGCTCGAAGCCCCATGCCTTGCCGAGAATCTGTGGGTCAATGAGCCTGGCCGCCGTGGCGGGGGTCAGCAGCAGGAAGGCGTCGCCCAGTGCCCGCCGGATCGAAACCAGCCCCAGTGCAACGTAGGGCGGCATCGATTGTCCCGGGGCCGTCTCCCAGTAGCTCACATAGCGCACGGCACCGGAGTTCATCGGCGCACCGCCATGCCATTGGGGCTGAGCAACCCGGCTTCGGCCAGGTACTGCTTGAGCAGCGCCAGGGACGGCGCGCACTCGTCCTGCGCGAGGAACTCGTTGCCCAGGGCCGACTTGTACAGGCGCAGCCAATTGTCCATGGGCACCCTGGGCAGGAACCCAGCGAGGGCCTGCCGATTACTGGCGCAAAACAGCAAGCGCAACGTCCGCAGGATCGGTTGGTAACCGGCTTCGGACAGCAGTGCGGCCAGGGTCTCGTCCAATGCCTGCTTGATCACCACATGATTGAGCCGCTCTTCAATCGTGGCGTCCGCCAGGGCGACCCGTGGATCGATGGCCGCCGGGTAGATCGCCTGGAACGACTTGGCGCCGTTGCTCAGGGACTCGTACAGCACCTTGTCTGCCGTCGAACCGGTGACCAGCACATCGTCGCCAAAAATCACATGCACCCCGCTCCAGCGATAGAAATTCGCAGCGGGAATGACATGGTCCTGGACCAGATTCACCCGCTCACGCTCCTCGGTACTCAGGCTGGCGTAATTCTCGCAAGGCGGCGCAATCCGCGGGAGCTTGACGTTGATGATCGTCGGCAGCCCCATGTGCGCCAGCTTGACGTTGATCTCCTCCACCACCAGGTCGTACAGCACGTTTGCGGTGGACGGCACATTGCGCCAGCCGGTGGTCATCATCACCACGTTGTCGCCGCTCGCCTTGGCGCTGCGAAACAGCCGCGCCCAATGGGATTGGGGTTGGTCCAGTTGCTCGCACAAGTGCTCGATCAACCGCCACGCCAAGTAGCGGATGTCCTGCATGCTGCCGTACTTGGCCCGGCTGTAGGCCTGTACCAGAGGGGTGGCATCGGCGCCGCTGGCCATGTCGCGGAACGAACCGGGAGCGCCCGGCGACAGGCAGTTCAAGGCGTGGCCACCCAACACCGACACGTACTCCGGCATGTCGATCAGGTTGCGGGACAACAGGTCCGCGGCGAATGCTCGCAAGCCCAGCTTGACGTCCTGGGGACGGCACTGTGCCGACGCCTGACGGAACCGGCGCAACTGCAGATCGACAGGCAGAGCGTTCAGGGTGCTCCATTGAGCCTCGGTCCAGGTATCGGACAGGGTCGTCTCCATAGTCAGACCTCTCCCTTCATGTTGATGGCCATGGCGTCCCCAAGGGGCACGTCGATGCGCCGACGGTGCTGGAAATAGCTGATGCGCTGCAGCCCCAGGGGTTGCAGTGCGTGCAACAGTTCGCGGATGCCCTCACCAGCATCCCGAGGATCGTGGGCATCGGAGCCGACAGTGAAGGCCACGTCGTGTGCGATCAATTGCGGCAACAACAACCGTGACGGGTAGGACCACAGCCCCTGCACCTCGCACCCCGACTCAGGGTCCAGGCTCGATTTGCGCAGCCCCGAAGCATTCAATTCATAGGCCACGCCGTTGCGCGCAAAAAGCCCCAGCAGCGGTTCCAGTCGGCGCAGCACAACCTCCTCGGGCACGCCCCGCAGCAAGGTGTCGGCATGCCCCACGGCATCGAACAGGCCGCTGTCCAGCAGCGCCTCCAGATCGGCGAAATAACGATCGAGGAACGCCTGACCGGCCAGCCGGGGCAGTTCCCAGACCTTGACCATGGGCTCGCCGGGCACTTCGACGTAATGGATCGAACCTATGGCGAAGTCCAGTTCGTAGCGGTCCAGCAGTTCACGGTTGTAGACGTCGGAACCGGGCATGTAGTCGAACTCCAGGCCACGCAGGATCTGGATCTGCCCCTGATAGCTCTGTTGCGCCTGGAGGATATCGGCGAAATAACGGTCGAGTTCGGACAGCCGCAGGCGGTTGTCGCGGTCCACGGTAAAGGGTGCGTGATCGGTGATGGTGAGGATGCTCACCCCGGCCTTGATCGAGGCGCGAACCAGTTCATCCACCGTGCCGACGGCGTGCTTGGAATAGAAAGTGTGGCTGTGGGAATCGATCATGCGGGCACCAGTTGTTCGAGCAGGCCATCGTGGTTCGCCAGTTCCTTGACCAGCCAATAGGGATTGTTGGCCTTGGCCAGGATCGACTGCATCGGTTCCATCTTGTCGAAGCGTGCCAGCAGGTCGGCCAGGGGCTGGGTATACAGGGTGCGCACCAGTGGTGTTTCCCGCACATGGGCGGCCAGTTGCTCCCAGCACACGCGGTCAAAATGCAGGTTGCCCAGGCGCTGGTTCTCGATGCCGTAGAGATAGACATCGCCATTGGGCTTGACGGTGACATCCATGCCGTTGCTCAGCGGTGGCTGGTTCAGACTACCGAAGGTGAAACGCTTGTTGATCTTGGCCTCGATGGCCTCGATGTAGTCGTGCAGGTTCAGATAACCCGGCGCAGTGTCCGCTGCCGGGTGTACCAGATTCTTGTAGTCGATGCCGAAGCGCCCGTCTGCCGTGACCAGTACATCCTCAAGAGCGTTGCGCGCCTCGATACTGCCGTGGATGCCCCACTGGGCCAGTTCGCTCAGCAGGTAGTCCCGGGTGAACTGGCGATCGGTGTCAATGGAGCGAAACGAAAACCCCAGGCCGGCCGGGCGCTGCTTGCGCAGGTAATCCAGGCTGAGGCCGTGGGCGCGCCATTTGACTTTCTCGATATGGTGGCTGTCGGCACTCAAGCGGATATTGCAGGTATCGCCGTTGCCCACCACGATGCGATTGGTGGTCTCGTAGAAGTCGAGCATCTTGTCGTGGGGAAAAAAACCACTGGTGATGAACTCGAAGCTCCTGCCGCCCTGGGACAACCCGAGGATCTCGTGGAACACCTT
Organism: Pseudomonas sp. E1BtOHC1; assembly: GCF_058744285.1. Lineage (NCBI taxonomy): Bacteria > Pseudomonadati > Pseudomonadota > Gammaproteobacteria > Pseudomonadales > Pseudomonadaceae > Pseudomonas > Pseudomonas sp. E1BtOHC1. The sequence goes on along the minus strand of NZ_CP196023.1, from coordinate 4,217,728 downwards.
GGCGTTGTTCAGAGGCTCGCCTTCGCCGCTGATGGAAATCCGTTTCACGGCGGGGGCATTGATCAGGGCCGCGAGGTTCTCCCGGGCCAGGGTCGAGAGTTCCATGCTCATGCCCGACTTGTGCTTGTCGGCGTACATGCAGAACGCACAGCCGATGCCACAGATCTGGGTGATGTCGATGTACAGCAGATGTCCTTGGAGGTCCATGCCTGTTGACTCGTTCCAATGGTTTGCAAATACCTGGCCCCAGGATCACGCAGATCCTGTGAGCAGGTCGTCAAGGGTCTTGCCGATGCCGGTCAGTACTGGAGATTGATCTGCAGTTGCTGAATCTGTACCGAGCGTGGATGGATGATGTGGGTCAGCACCCTGCCCTCGCGCACGCTGGCCATTTCCGGGAAGTCCGCATAGCGGTCGTTGCTGATGACGTAGGCGCTCTCGTCGAATTCGGCGGCCGCCAGAATGGCTTCGTCGGCCTTGGCCTTGTCGTTCATCACCACCACGGTGGCGTTGGGAAAGGCCGCTTGCAGGGCGCCGTCGTCCATCTTCAACTGCTGGCGGATACCTGGATCGAACACCAGGGTCACTTTGTAAGTGGCGCACAGGTGGCTCACCAGCGCCTTGAGTGCCACAAGGCCGATAAAGCGCCGTTGGCCGTTCTCCATAGGTGCGTAACACAGGTTGTTGCCGTCGACGATCAGCGTGCCGATCTCGTTCTGCAGAAGACGGACCACGTCCCGCAGGCGCAGCTGCAGTTTGTCAGCATCCTGGGTCACCTTGCGCTGCTCGTACTTGAGGTCTTTGAGGAGGCTGCGCGGGCTGCTGTTACCCGAGCCAAAGTGCCGGGCGCAGGCTTCGTGGATCTGCGCGCGCTCCCGAGCGCTCTGGGCCTGATTCAAGGCCTCATAGAATACGTCGGCCTCGGCAATGTCCCGTTCGAGTCGTTCCAGGGTGCTCTTGGCCCTCTGCCATTCGCGGGAAACCTGGCCGGCGGCGGCCTCCCAGCGCTCGCTGGCTTTGCGGGTCTGCTCGATGGTGAGCTTCAGTTGCCCCTGCTCATCGCGCAGTTGGGCCATCAATGCCTGGGCCTCCAGGGGGTCGAAGCTGCGGTAGCGCTTGAGGTCCTGCTCCAGACGCTGCTCCTGCGCACCGTGTTCGACGAGCTCGGCGCGAACGTCGATCAGGTTGCGTTGCAGCGCCTTGATCCGCACCGTCAACGTCTCCACCAGCCGTTTGGCGACACTGCGCTCGGTGGAGAACCAGTGGCCAGGATTGAATCCGGCGGCGGCCTGCTCCTGGGCACTGTCCAATTGGGTTTGATTGGACTTGAGCAGTTGCTCGAGTTGCCCCTGGCGCTCCCGGGAGGCCTGCATCTCGCGCTTCAACTGGGCCAGGCTGGAGTGGCTCTGGGCACTGTCAAAGTCGTTCAACCATTCCAGCTTGTCCTGGGTGCGCTGCATGCTCGAGGCAATGCGCTCGGCCTCGGTGTTGAGGAATACAAGTCGGGTCGCGTGGTCGTTGGTATACACGGTATCTGATCCTTATTTCACTCAATACGCCCAACGCAGACGGTCGAGCCTTTCAATGGATACAGGGCTCAACAGGCACTGTGCGCCGAGCGCCGGCCAGCGGCGTAGAAGGCCTTGGCCCCTAGGTAAATAGCGCCAGCCGCTGCCGCGCCCGCGGCGAAACAGATGACATTGACCAGCAGGAATTCGAGGGGCGAAATCGTAGGATTCATGGCGAACTCTTCCTTTATCGATGGCGTGGTAGACCAGGGCCGTGCGCTTATCCCGGGTTCAGCCGGGCACCGCAACGGCCACAGAAATTACTGCCTGGGGTGATCGGCGCGTAACAACCGGGACAGGTGCTCTTGAGCAGCATTTTCTGGCGCATGTGGCCGATCTGAATCACACAGGGCACCGTCACCCGATAAGCCGGGCTGGCCAGATCGAACGCGGTCCAGATGCCGGTGATGGCCCAGCCCACTGGCCCGGCGAGCACTGCAAGGCCCCGGCCCAGAGCGGTCGAGCCGGCCGCAAAAGCCACGCCCTTGCCCACCAGGCTGCTCAGGGTCGCGCTCGCCACCAGGGCGGCCACGTTGTAGGAACCCAGCCCCGAGGCGCTCAGGGTGGCAATCAGGGTCGCCAGGGCTCCAGGGCCCATGCCCGGACGGTAAGTGGTACCCATGGATTCAAAAAAGGTCGCCTTGTCCTCTTCGCTCATCCGGCCGATGGACTGTTCAAGCACCTTGCCGATGATGGTCATTTCCATCTGGGCGCAGGTGTCCGTGTCGTTCTTCGAGGCTTTTACATGACTGGCGACGTCGCTCAACAGCTCCCGGTACGGCACCCCGCTCCCACCCCGGAGGATGTTCATCATCGAGTTGCCGCCAAAGCGGGTCAGTTCTTCGGCCACCATGGCCCGCGCCAGCTCATTGAGCTCGCTGTCCTTGGCCGCCGTCAGTTGGCGACACACAGAGGACGACAGAGAGATACGACCCTTGCCGTTGTCGGTGATTACATCGATCAGCAACCTGACATCGTCGGCGGCGGCGCTCATCAGGACATCGGCAAGATCGGGGTCGTGGATGATGGGCATGCTGCGACTCCTCTTAAAAAAGTTTATTGGTCGTTGCTGGGGTTATGTGGGGTCGCTCGGCTCACCAGCGCACCGGCGATGGCGGTCAGCATGACCCGAGTCCGCGGGGCACGAGTCTGGCGCAGCATCAACGCATCGAACTTGAGACAGCTGCGCCGCCGCCATTCATCCCTGGCGTTGACCCGGCTGACCTCGGGCGATGCGCCCACTCCAATGGGCCGCGCATCCGGATGGACCTTGCATTCACGCAACACCTTCTCCACCGGATTTCTCGCCTCCAGGCGCTCCTCGCGCAGCAGTTTGTCGGCCGCTGCCAGGTAATCGCCGCTGTCGCCGATGGCCGCCGCCAACTGCTCCCAATCTTCCGGGCGCATGAGCAGGAAAGCCGGCGGCACACCCAGGGCATCGGCCAGGCGGCTGATGGTGCTCAGATCCGGATTGGCCTCGGCCGACTTGAGTGCGCGCAGGGTGCTGCGGGCGATCCCTGTCCTGCGCTGCATGCGCACCGCTGAAAAAGCACCCGGTGCGTGGTTGTCCCGGGCTTCACCGGCCACCGCCAGTACCGCGCTGAGGTTGTCGCTGAAGCATTGCCCCAGGGTCCTGGGCAGAGGCTGCGCTGATGCGTTGGTATCCATGGCTGTCGTCCTGCAACTTGATGGACGCACAATATCCGCAGCAGTGGCCAATGGATATCAAACTTGGAGCCTATACACTCCATTTGCTAAAGAATATGGAGTGCAAACACTCCATAAATGGCCAAAATGCTCGAAAACACGGCCTCTGGTGCCGACCTGCGGGCGCACCGCACGATAGCCCTGTGCTGTTATCGCACCGCAGCAAACCCCCTATACTTGCCACCTTTTCGCTGCCCCCGACCTCAATCGCAAAGGATTACGATGCTTCCTGCTGATATCCGGAAAAAAGTTGCCTCACTCTGGGACCTGGTTTCTGGCGCCGGGTTGGCCGCCTCGCCCTACGTGGCACTGGAACAGATTGCCTGCCTGATATTTCTCAAGCGCCTGGATGGCATGGCCGCTGAGCCGGATGAGGATGGGTTGCCGTCGATCTTCCAGTTGCTCATGCCTGATGATGAGAACTTGTTCGACGAGCGCCCTTCGTTCTGGAACACCTTGCTGCAACACCAGGACCCTGGCAGCTACCTGAATGACCGGTTGTTTCCGTGGCTGCGGGAACTGGAGTTGCTGATCAGTGACTATCATCCATCCCTGGCCAGGCGCTTGAGCTTGAACGGCATGCTGCGCGACGCCTACTTTCAACTTGATCCGAGCAAAAGCCAGGCACTCAGACTTCTGATCAAAGCTATCGATCAGCTGTTCCCTTATCACGGACGCCAGAACAAGGGCCGGTTTTCATCTGGTGAAGTGTTCGAGTACCTGTTCACCGAAGCCTCGGCCAGCAGCAGGATTGGCCCACTGGTCACCGCACGGCATATCACCCAGTTCATGGTGGCGCTGCTGGATCCAAAACGCGGACAGCGCATCGTCGACCCCGCAGCCGGCACCGGTGGTTTTCTCATCAGCGCCCTGCACTACATGCTGGCCGATGCGCCCGGGCCAATAGCCCGGAGTAAACGTCTGGAAACTATTGGCGAAGGTCTGGTGGGGGTGGACCTCAGTCACGCCCTGGCACGGATTGGCTGGGTGAACCTGCTGCTGCACGGCATCGAACTGCCGCAGTTCATGCAGGGCAACAGCCTGGTCATGACTGACTTCCAGGGGCCTGCCCAGCCGTTGCTCCGCGAAAGTTTCGACTTCGTGCTCTGTGACCTGCCCTTTGGTGGCCGCATCGATCCGGAGGAAGCCGCAGGTACTCAGTACTTGCCGAGCTACACCCGGGAGGATCAGGTCAATCAGTCCGACAAGATTGACCTGCTGTTTGTCTGGCGTGCACTGAGCCTGTTGAAGGTCGGAGGCAGCGCGGCGCTGATCATTCCCCAGAGCCTGTTGTACGGCAGCTCGAAAGCCGAGGTTGAACTGCGCCGCGAGCTGCTGTCCCGGCATCACGTGGAGGCGGTGATCCTGTTGCCGGGAGAGATTTTCAATCCCTATACCGGCATTGAGGCCGCGATTCTGGTGGTGCGCAAGGTCACCGGGCTCAATGGCGCATCGACTTCATTCAGCAAGGAACCGAAAACCGATGCGGTCTGGTTCTATGAAGTCACCCAGGATGGTTACTCGATGGACCACAAGCGCGATGAGCTGCCCGCTGGCGCGGATAACGACTTGTTCGATGCCCTGGTGCATTTCCGACAGCGTCACAAGGGTGAACATGTGTGGGATGCCGGCAAGGAGCGGTATTTCCGGCCGGACACTTGGCAGGACGCCAGTTGGGCGTCCCTCGATGCGATCCCCAAGCGCGAAGCGACCCAGCTCAAGCAGTGGCAGATTCCGGTACGCCGCTGGCTGAACAAACAGACATGGCGAGCTGCCGATAATCAGGCCCAGGGCTCTCACGATGAATATGGTCAGGTCCGCTCCGACTATGTGGAAAGGATGCAAGGCCGGCTCTATATCATCGACAAATTGCGCCCGGGCCTCCTGGACCCACACTGCATCGAAGGTAACGGTTGGAGCCTGGATCTCGAAGATTACAAAGTCATCGAGCAACCAAAACCCACGGAGGAACGTTCGGCCCTGGAACTGATCGATGAGTTGGAGGCCATAGAAGTCGGTGTCCTCGAGCGCCTGCGCCAGTTGCGCAAGCTGATTGGAGAGGTGCAATGAGCTTTCCTCCCTCTTGGAGGGAAGTCGGGCTGCTGGACGTCTGCGAACTCAACCCCCGTGCGCTGCGTCCGGGCCCTGAAGTGCTGGTGAGCTTCTACCCCAATTCGGCACTCGGCGATCTGGACGGACAGAGCCCGACCACCAGTATCCGCCCCTATGGCGAAACATCCTCGCAAGGCGCGCTGTTTCAGGAGGGGGATGTACTGATCGCCACCCGTGGGCGGGATGTCATGCAAGCCAGGATCATGTCGGGGCTGACCACCGAATTCGGGGTTGCCCAACACTTTCTCGCCTTGCGTCCGGGCTCTCAGGTGCTTCCGGCCTTTTTGCTGCATTTCATCCAGCAACCCTGGCTCAAGCAGGCCGCTCTGGATACCAACCGGGGAACTCAAAGCCAGCTGAGCATTCCCCTGAGCTTCTTCCGCAATCTGAGAATGCAGCTGCCGCCCCTCGATGAGCAGGCCTACCTTGTCGACCTCTTGCAGCAAGCCTCGTTGAGGCCTTACGAGGAAGCGCTGCATAAAGCCGCTCACCTGTCCGATGCCCTGGCATTGGAGCTGATGGTTTCCGGGGTCAAGGCCCAGGCCTGGCCCCGGGTCACCATGTCGTCCATTTGCAAGTTCAGGCCACCAAGGCACAGTCCCAGGGAGAGCCGCAGGCCGGCAAGAGTCCTTCTCTTCACCCCCGAAAGCATTGATCGGGCAACCGGGCAGGTGCAGCCCGCCAAGGTCAAGTTCGAGACGCTGAGAAAGTCCTGCATCGAAGTCCAGGCCAACGATGTGCTGTTCGCACTGACCGAGGGTTTTGGCGAAAGTGGCAGCGCCTTCGTTGTTCCCAAGGAGAAGTCGGCCACGTCTTTCGCTTCGGGCGCTTTCCAGGTGCTGCGGCCAAACAACAAAATCCTCCCGGAGTACCTGGCCTGCTTCATGGGGCTGTCCTGGCTCGGCAGGCAGGTGCAGAGCATCAACGTTCGCGGGCTGATCTCCCGGGCACTGTTCGAGCGCATGGAACTGCCACTCCCACCCTTGGCGCAGCAGCAGATCATTGTCGACCTGCTGCACAAGGTCCCACGCCAACAGCTGCACGATGCTCTGGAGAAGGCTCGGATGCTGGCAGCAGCCATGCTGACCGAGGCCTTCTCCGCAAGTCTTTCCCGCAAGTGGCGCAGCCAAACACGATCCACGCAAAACCCTGCTCCACACCGAGTCGAGCAAACCCCGCGCCTGGCTCCTCGCCCGGTGCTGGGGTGGGCAACACCCGCACAACGCACCGCGCGTGCACGGGTCGCTGCGCAGTTGTCGGTCTTTCAGGCGCGGGTCTGGGAGGCCTTGAGCAACTTGCCGTTCGCGCTGTTGATCGATGACCAGGATGCCGTCGACGCCTTCTGCCGCAATCCGCTGTTTAACCAGGAAACCCCGATCTCCGAGGTGTCCCTGCGCCGCGCCCTGGAGCAGATCACGGCCCTGGGGCTGATCCGCAAAGTCGGCATTCCCGGTGCCGGGGGCCACGGTGATGGCCGCTTCATGACCGCCTTCAGGGCCTGTCGACTCAACGCGTCGGGCCACGCCGAGGAAGACAACCGGGGAAGTGATCTGAAGCGTTTCACTGACAACCGTGCAAGCTCGGACAAGGGGCAATAAATGCGTTTGCGTTATTTGAGTCTGAACCTCTATGCACCCCTGAGCGACCTCAAGGTGAGCTTCGCCCAGGATGCCCCCTGGGACGCCTTTATCCAGGACAAGGCAGCGCCCTGTGCCATCCATTTTGTGGTGGGCCTCAACGGCAGCGGCAAGAGCCACCTGCTGCGCGCCATCGCCTCGATCTTTATCGCCCTGGCCGATGGCAAGCTGCCGGGGTTTGCCTTCACTCTGGTCTATGAACTGGGCGCCGCAGCCAGCGGCAACCTGCGCACGGTGATCTTCAAGAGCGCAGGTTCCAATGCGTCCACCAGCCTGTGGCTGGCGCAGGACGCGCCCTTTGCTAAAAGCGCCGACGGCAAGGCGTTCGAAGCGGCCATCCAGCGATTGGGCACGGAGCCGACCGCCCCGGAGCAACCACTGCCATTCATTGCCCGGGTCAGGGAAGGCAGCTACCCGCAGGCGGTGACGGACCTGCTGCCAAGGGTGCTGGCCTACACCTCCGGCTCATGGAGGGCCTGGCAGGATATCTGGCGTCCCCCCCTTGAGCAGTCGAGCAGCGCTTCGCGCTTCAAGGATGATGAGGACTACCCCTTCGAGCTGGAGCGTCCCGTAGGCTGGACTCACCATGACGAAGCATCGCTGGATGCCAGTGAGCCGGGCCCTCGGGAGCCCAGTCCCCTGCCCCACAGCACCGACGATGCCAGCGACCAGCTCAACCGCCCCATCCTGCTCAGCGACGGTCGCCCGGATGCAGCCTTGTTGGCCGTGGTCCTGCAGGACCTGATGCAGCAACGCAAGCCGCAACAGAATGATCGGGGGCTAGCCGGCCTGTTCGAAAAGGCCGGCTGGCATCGATTGGTCAGTGTACGTTTGTGCCTGGACCTGGAGCGGGCCCTGGCTGCCCCCCGGGCCTTGCAGAACAAAATGCATGACCTGATGCTGGTGGCCGGCGAGGTGCTGAACCAATCCGACCCCGCCAATCGGCTGCGGGTGCTGCACTTTGATGTGGGTGCCCCGCTACCGGCTCTGGGCAAAAACCAGTACCTGAACCCGCAACTGCAGCAGGCAACGACTCAGGAACAGGCCCTGACCCTGATGCTGGGCGAAGCCGGCCAGAGTGCCTTCAGTCGCTTCAACGAACTGTCGCGCTGGCTGGCTGTAGGCCTGATCGACGGCATCGAAATGTCACTGCGGCGCAACGAAAAGCCCGAGGACGAGTTCGCCAACGACAGCGGGGTCATGAGCTACGCCGACCTTTCCGATGGCGAACAGATGGTGTTGCGGCGCTGGGCGCTGTTCCACCTGCTGGCGGGCCAGCAGGACGCCCTGCTGCTGCTCGACGAGCCGGAAACCCACTTCAACGACGCCTGGAAACGCGAAATCGTCAGCAATATCGAGCAGGCCATGGGCGAGGACGCCAACAGCGTGCTGATCGCCAGCCATTCGGCCATCGTGCTGTCGGATGTGTTCGATGAAGAAATCATCTTTATCAAGAAGGGAGCGGACGGCAGTTCTTCAGCCAATCAGGTTGGCACCCGCACCTTCGCCACCGATCCCGGGGCGCTGATGATGAATCTGTTTCACACGCAAGACAGCATCGGCAGCCGAGCACAGCAGCGTATCGAGGCCTTTCTCGAGTATGTCAAACAGGTGCAGACCCCCACCGACCAGGACGTGGAACAGCTCAAAGCGGTGATCAATCGGCTGGGCACCGGTTTCTATCGCTCCGAACTACGCACCCGGCTCAACCGCTGGGAAGAGAATCAGGATACTCGGACCATCCATGCTCTGATCGAAAAGGTCGGGGCATCCGACCTGAAAGCGGGTTTGCAGGATCTGATCGACAAACACAAACTCAGCAAATCCAACCCGGATGGTGCCCTTGATTAAGCCCATATCTCCCATCGATTGCTCCAGGGCCTTGAGCGCCTGCCAGGTCCTGATTCAGGAGTTCGCCTTGTGGCTGTGCCGGCCCACCACTGGGGTGACAGATCTGACCCAGGCACAGCTGGAAGCAGAGATGCCCAGTAGAGAAGAAGGCCTGTGGCTCTGGGGCTTTCTGAACAAGAAGCTCAAGGAGCGCAAGCTTCTTGAGCGCGCCGAACATCTGGCTGGACTCGACACCACTCAAAAGGCTCGCTTGCAGGAATGGATTCATGCGACTACCCGGATCGGAGCATATTTCGAGTCGCCACCCATCACCGCGACCATTCCCTTGGAGTACCCCTTTACCGGCGATCCCCAAGGCGATGCCCACAAGAAAAATCTCCAGGACCTGATGGAGGCCTTTTACAACAAGGGGCTGAAGGACGGGCTGCCCTATCTGTCCAACGGCACGCCGACCAGCGACAAGAAGCAGTTACTGAAATATGAAGATTTCCGCGATGAGTTTCTCAAGTTTCATAAGGGCGACAAGCACTCGGACGCCCGGCATGTCTGCGTGATGTGTGGTGGCGAACTGCGCAATATCTCGGTCGATCACTGGATTCCCAAGAGCGCCTACCCTTTGCTTTCGGTGTGCGCGGAAAACCTGGTGCCCATCTGCGGCGAGTGCAACGGGCCGCAGAACAAGGCTGCACGCGCGGTACACAGCGCCGGTTCGTTCCAGGAGTGGTTCCACCCCTACAAGCGCAACCCTGCCGGAACCTTGAAGCTGGAATTCGATGACGACAAACTTGGCATCACCCTCAGCAGCACTCGCACCGCCGACACTCAAAGGGTGGCCAACCTGAACACCCTCCTGAACCTCGAAGATCGCTGGACCCGAGAGCTCAAGGGCGAGAACCGCAAGCTGTACAAATCCATCCTGACCCGTCAGCGAAAAAACGATGTCCCAACGCCGCTCCAAAGCATCTATCAACAGGTGAAGGACTGGACCGACGGGCTCAGTGAAACCGAACCCAACTATGAAGTGCACCAGGCCTTGGCCAAGGCCCTGTGTGACCCTCGGCGAATTGCCGCCTGGAAGCGCGACCTGGACGATGCATTGGTTGAGGACCGTAAAAAGATGCTCGCAACTTGAACTTCAGTCGGCACCCACTCATCCTTGCGAACCTTTTTCCCCTCGAACAAGAGATTCCCATGGCCAACCCAGACCTCGTCTTCACCCCCGACCCGGACGCCGACTCCATCTCCTCCGACGTCGCCGCGTTCAACGGCATCCTGGTCTCGACCCAGATCCCGACCCGCGCCGACGGCAGCCTGGAGCTGGGGGACATCACCCTGCAAAGCGAATGCACCCTGCAGGCACTGAAAGTGGCCCTGGAGCGCGCCGGCAGTTCCATGGACCGGGTCATGCACCTGACCATCTACCTCACCGACATGGCCGACCGCGCGGCATTCAATGCGGTCTATCAGCGTTTCTTCGCCAAGCCCTGGCCGGTACGCGCCGCCGTTGGCGTGGCCGCTCTGGCGGTGGAAGGCATGCGTGTGGAAGTCACGGCGATGGCCGCCAAGGCCTGATCCGTCGACGCTATCCGGTGGCCGCGCACCCGGCGCGGCCGCCACCTGGCAGGACACGGGTGCCGGGCAAGCGTTTCGCCGCTACAATGCGCGCCTTGACCCTGATAAGCCTGATTAAAAAAACATGTCCTTGCCCAAACATCACCTGGAACTGCTCAGCCCCGCCCGCGACGTCGCCATCGCCCGCGAAGCCATCCTGCATGGCGCCGACGCGGTGTACATCGGTGGCCCGAGCTTCGGCGCCCGTCACAACGCCAGCAACGAGGTGGGCGAGATCGCCCAGTTGGTGGAATTCGCCCGCCGCTATCACGCGCGGGTGTTCACCACCCTCAACACCATCCTCCACGACAACGAACTGGAGCCGGCGCGCAAGCTGATCCACCAGTTGTACGACGCCGGTGTCGATGCGTTGATCGTCCAGGACCTGGGAGTGATGGAGCTGGATATTCCGCCCATCGAGCTGCACGCCAGCACCCAGACCGATATCCGCACCCTGGAGCGGGCCAGGTTCCTCGATCAGGCCGGTTTCTCGCAGTTGGTACTGGCCCGTGAACTGAACCTGAAGGAAATCAGCGCCATCGCCGCCGAAACCGACGCGGCCATCGAGTTCTTCATTCACGGCGCCTTGTGCGTGGCCTTTTCCGGCCAGTGCAATATCTCCCACGCCCAGACCGGTCGCAGCGCCAACCGCGGCGACTGCTCCCAGGCCTGCCGCCTGCCCTACACCCTCAAAGACGAGCACGGCGGCGTGATCGCCTACGAGAAGCACCTGCTGTCGATGAAGGACAACAACCAGAGCGCCAACATCCGCGCCCTGGTGGAAGCCGGCGTGCGCTCGTTCAAGATCGAGGGACGTTACAAGGACATGGCCTATGTGAAGAACATCACGGCCTACTACCGTCAGCGCCTGGATGACGTTCTCGAAGACCGTCCGGACCTGGCCCGCGCTTCCAGCGGCCGCACCGCGCACTTCTTCGTCCCCGATCCGGACAAGACCTTCCACCGGGGCAGCACCGATTACTTCGTCAGCGAGCGCAAGATCGACATCGGCGCCTTCGACTCGCCGACCTTCACCGGGCTGCCAGTGGGCACCGTGGAAAAAGTCGGCAAGCGCGACCTGCAAGTGGTGACCTTCGAGCCGCTGTCCAACGGCGACGGCCTCAACCTGCTGGTCAAGCGTGAAGTGGTGGGTTTCCGCGCCAACATCGCCGAAGCCCGCGGCGAATTCGAAGAAGACGGCGAGAAACGCTACCGCTATCGGGTCGAGCCCAACGAGATGCCCGAAGCCCTGCAGCGCCTGCGTCCCAACCATCCGCTGAGCCGCAACCTCGACCACAACTGGCAGCAGGCCCTGACCCGCACTTCCGCCGAGCGGCGCATTGGCCTGTCCTGGCTGGCCCGTCTGCGCGAAGAGCGTCTGGAACTGACCGCCACCAGCGAAGAAGGCATCAGCGCCAGCGTCGCCCTGGACGGTCCGTTCGGCGTGGCCAACAAACCGGAGCAGGCCCTGGGGCAACTGCAGGACCTGCTGGGGCAACTGGGCACCACCCATTACCACGCCACCGACATCAAACTGGATGCGCCCCAGGCATACTTCATCCCCAATTCCCAGCTCAAGGCCCTGCGCCGGGAAGTCATCGAGGCCCTGGACACGGCCCGCGTCGCCGCTCATCCACGGGGCGGGCGCAAGGCCGAAAGCAACCCGCCGCCGGTGTACCCGGAGTCACACCTGTCATTCCTGGCCAACGTCTACAACCAGAAGGCCCGTGACTTCTACCACCGTCACGGCGTGCAACTGATCGATGCCGCGTTCGAGGCCCACGAAGAGCACGGCGACGTACCGGTGATGATCACCAAGCACTGCCTGCGCTTCTCCTTCAACCTGTGCCCCAAGCAGGCCAAGGGCGTGACCGGCGTGCGCACCAAGGTGGCGCCGATGCAACTGGTACACGGTGACGAAGTGCTGACCCTGAAGTTCGACTGCAAGCCCTGCGAGATGCACGTGGTGGGCAAGATCAAGGGCCACATCCTCGACCTGCCGCTGCCGGGCAGCGCCGCCGATTCCGTCGTCGGCCATATCAGCCCCGCAGACCTGCTCAAGACCATCCCTCGCGCGCCACACTGAGTGACGCACCGGCGCAGCCCTAAGGGATTGCGCCGGTTGCTTCAGTCGACAGTGCCTCACCCAGTACCTGCTCCAGAACCGCGAAACAGTGCTTGATGTGAGCCTGCTTCAAGGCTTGAGGCCGGGTTACCAGGTAGATCTCCATCGCTGGAAACGCCATCGACGCAAACAGCTCCACCAGATCGCTCGCCAGAATCCGCGGCATGACCGCAATCCCCATCCCCCGCCGTACCGCCTCGACCTGCGTCGTGAACGAACTGACCCTGATCTGCCGTCCCTCAAGACCAGCGGCCTTGGCCGCGCGCATCTGCGGCAGGTTATCCAGGGGAGGAAGCAGGCCGATGGTGGTGGCCGACGCCGGGGTGATGTCCGGGAACCTGTGCAACAGCTCCGCACTGGCGAACACGCCGTACTCCAGCTTGCCCAATGGCCGATAGATCAGCGAAGGTTCACCCTGATGCGCGGTGCGCACCGCGATGTCCGCCACGCCGCGGGCGAGCTTGTGAAACTCGGCGCTCACCTGCAGCTCCACCGAGCACCCTGGATGAATCGAGGTCACCCGATGAGCCGCCTCAAGCACCCAAGGGGTAAAGCCCTCGCCTGCACTGATCAGGATGCTGCCGCGCAATTGGCCCTGCGACTCCGGGAGGCCCAGCGTGCTCTGGCGCCTCAACCCTTCCTCCGCCGCCAGAGCGACTTCCACCAGTGATTGCCCCCGAGGCGTCAGCCAACAGCCCTCGACACCTCTTTGCAGCAGCGGCTCGCCCAGGGCCGCTTCCAATTGGCTCAAGCGACGGGATACCGTCGAGGCCGCTACCCCCAGAAGCTGCCCGGCCTGCAGAAAACTGCCGCGCCGCCAGACCGCCAGCAACAGGCGCAGATCATCCCAATTCGCTTCCAAAGCCCTACTCCATGCTTGTCGCTTTGCAAATTCGCAAAGCCATTATGCAGGACTCGCTGTTTTTCCGTGGTGCTGGCCAAGGTATATCTAGCGCCCTCGAACCCCATGGAACGGACTGTATGAGCACTGCCCCCGAACACCGCACGCAAGCGGCCACCGATAGCGGCTATCGCCCTGAAATGCACTACACCTTTGTCACCGGAGCCACCGGTCTGCTGGGCAACAATCTGGTACGGGAGCTGCTGGCCCGAGGCTGCAAAGTCAAAGCCCTGGTACGTTCAAGAGCCAAGGGTGAACAACAGTTCGGTGCTCTGCGAGGGTTGGAACTGGTAGTGGGCGACATGGCCGATGTCGACTGGTTCGCCGCCGCGTTGCATGGCTGCGACACGCTGTTTCATACCGCGGCGTTCTTTCGCGACAACTACAAGGGCGGCAGTCACTGGGAACAACTGCAGCGGATCAACGTCCTGGGCACTCAGCGCTTGCTGGAGCGGGCCTACAGTGCCGGTATCCGCCGCTTCATCCACACCTCGTCGATTGCCGTGCTCAAGGGCGAGCCCGGTCATCTGATCGATGAGACTTGCTTGCGCGACCCCGCCGATGCGGACCCCTACTACCGCAGCAAGATTCTCGCCGACCAAGCAGTGCTGGCATTCCTCGAGACCCATCCGCAGATGCAGGCCTGCATGGTGCTGCCCGGTTGGATGTGGGGCCCCGGCGACATCGGGCCAACGTCCTCCGGACAATTGCTCAACGACGTGGTGCTGGGCCGCCTGCCCGGCCTGGTTCCAGGCAGTTTCTCGGTGGTCGACGCCCGCGATGTGGCGCTGGCGCAGATTGCTGCCGCGCGCCAGGGACGCAGGGGCGAACGCTACCTGGCGGCGGGCCGCCACATGACCATGGCAGAGCTGGTGCCGCTGCTGGGACGTATCGCCGGCGTCAGGACTCCCGTGCGGACGTTGCCAGTACCGTTGCTGTATACCTTGGCGGCGGCGCAGGAACTCTATGCGCGCTTGACCGGCAAGCCGGTGTTGCTGAGCCTGGCCACCGTGCGCCTGATGCGCCAGGAAGCCGGGCGCAGTCGCTTCGACCCGAGCAAGAGCGAACAGGAACTGGACCTGAGCTTCCGCACCCTGGAACGCACCATCAGCGATACCCTGGCCTGGTATCAGGACCACGGCTGGCTGGCCAGGCGGGCACCGGCCGCCCACTCATCGAACCGCACCGAGCAGGACGCAACCAGACCTTGAACAGCACCATCATCCTCATGCGTCACGGTCCACCCGAAGGCATAACGACCGAGCGGATTTCAGCACTCGACATGCAGGGCTGGATACAGGACTACGATCGTTCGGCAATCACCGCGCACCCTGCTCCGCCATCCAGTCTGCAACTGGCCGCCAGCGCAGCGGTGATTGTCTCCAGCAGCGCTCCTCGAGCGCTGGCCTCCGTCCGGGCTCTGGGGCTGGAACCGACCCTGGTGGACCCGCTGTTCTGCGAGGCGCAACTGCCTTATGGTCCTTGGCGACAACCACGCCTGTCGCCTATTGCCTGGGCGTCCATTCTTCGAGTCCTGTGGCTGTGCGGTTACTCCAGGCACGTCGAAACCGCCACTACGGCTCGGAGTCGGGCGGCAGCCGCCGCGCTGCAACTTCAATCCCTGACCCAGGACGGCTCAGTGCTGTTGCTCGGCCATGGCTGGATGAATCGCCTGATTGGCAAACAGCTGGCTGGCGCCGGTTGGCGTCGACAAGAACGCACCGGCAGCCGCTATTGGAGTACGACGGTTTATCGGCGTGATGGCGTCTGAGGGGGGCGGCCCTTGGTCCTGCCTCCTTCAGGCTCCCGGATTGGTCACCTGGATATACACCGCCCAGCTCCCCAACAGCAGCCAGAACACCGCGAACAACCAGGGTGAACGCATGGAAAACAGCAACGACTTGCGATAGCCCTTGTGGCTGGATTCGCTCTCGCAGAACAGTGGCGACTCGTCGTAGGCCAGGCCCATCAGCGGCTCGCTGTGCAGCAGGTGGCTCTGCTTGAAGTGCCAGTGATCAATGATCTCGTACGCGGCCCTGATCCCCGGCCAGGCATTGAGGGAACTGAGGATTCCCAGCAACGCCAGAAACGGCGGCACCGACAGGGTAAAGAGTTTGCCCCACTCCGGATTGAGGTTGGCCATGCAGGACGCGAAGGCGATCACCAGAAAGGCCTGAGCCGTCAGGTACGCGTCGGTGCGGTTGGCCAGGATGGTGGTTTCGTACTGGATTTCCCGGCGGTAGAAGTCCAGGCGCTCCTTGGGTGAGCCGAACATCTTGGCGTTGTGCTCGCTGAGTTCGGCTTCATCCACCTGGGACATGAGGATTCTGGGCACGGCGCGGTCTTCCTGGCTTATGCAATGAACGCTGCGTCTCAACTTTTGCCAACATGCGACGCCGAGGCGTCACGGCTCAGCTCCTTGGGGCCGACGCACAGCCAGAGCAGCAGCCCCAGCAAGGGTACAAAGATGATCACGACGATCCACAGCCCCTTGTTTTCGGCCCGCGCACCGCTTCTGAGCAAACGCTTGATGGCCCAGAGTTCAGCCAGCAGCACCATCACTGCCAGAGTGATCCAGATGTATTCGATATGCATGGAGTTCCTCCCGGTCTGAACTGCCTTAGGTCGGCGGCGGGAGCGAGGGTTCATTAAGTTTGCACGGTCGCAGCCCCCGGGCAGGGAAACGACGGACAAGAACCTGCGCGCAGTGACATCCTGATTGAATTTAACGCTGCATGTTGCGGTCTATAACGCGCCTCTCAAGCCGCAAACAGGTATAGTTGCCGGCTTGCCTGGCGCGTCGCGGGCAGCTCGAGCTGCAGGGCTTTATCAGGACTTAATGGTTGCCGTGTGTTGGTAAGACTTCTATTGATTGCACTACTGCTGGCGGTGTCGGCCTGCAGCTCCAATTCCTCCAGCCCTGGCGGCACCGCGCCCCTCAAGGCCGGTGAATATCGGGTCAAGCGTGGTGACACGCTGTATTCGATCGCCAGCCGCAACGGCACCAACTGGAAGGAAGTGGCGCGGCTCAACGGCCTCAAGGCGCCCTATACCGTGGAAGTCGGCCAGGTGCTGCGGGTCGGCGGCGCGGCCAAGAGCACCCGGGTGGTCAGCAGCAAGTCGCGTAGCACCGCCAGCAAGAGCAAGGGCAAGGCCGCCCCGCCTGCCCCGCCGATGCCCAAGGTCACCTTGCAAGGCTGGAGCTGGCCACTGCGCGGGGTGCTGATCGGTCGTTTCTCCCCCACCGGCAAGCTCAACCAGGGCATCCGCATCGCCACTACCCAAGGCCAGCCGATCCACGCCACCCTGGGCGGCAAGGTAGCGTTCGCCGGCTACATGCGCGGCTACGGCAACCTGATGATCCTCCAGCACGGTCCCTCCTACACCAGCACCTACGCCTACAACAGCCGCCTGCTGGTCAAGGAAGGCCAGATGGTGATCAAGGGCCAGAAGATTGCCGAGGCCGGGTCCCAGGACACCGACCGCGCCCAGTTGTATTTCGAGATCCGCGCCAATGGCGTACCGGTGGACCCGTTGCGGTTGCTGCCGCCGGGTTGAGTCGAGGCGCTCGCCGGCGATGACGTTCGAGCGGCCCTATTGCCCGCACCGCTTCGCCGCACTGGACGCAGGAAAATGAACTCAGGGGTTTCGAGCATGGTAGTGACCGGGCCAGGCGCTATCATTTGCATCAGGGTTTGAAAGGCCTGTTTACCCCCTCGCCCCTCACTACCCTATCCCGAGCGTTGTCCGGCAAAGCACCTCGGTTATCGAGCGTCCGATAACCTGCCCGCCCATTTTCCCTTCGCTTCGTCGAGCTCCTTTTACAGCCATGCACATACCGGATAAGTCATGTCCACGCATCCGCACGCCTGCAATAAAGCGCCGTCACCGGTGTTTCTACTCTTTCTGACGCTGTCACTGATGGTGTCCTTGATGAACAGCAGCGCGCCAACGCCGCTGTACCCCTTCTATAAACAACAGCTGCAGTTGAGTGCCGTGGAGCTGACATTGATCTTCGGCGTCTACGGCGTGGGCGTCCTGCTGTCGCTGCTGACCCTGGCCGGGTTCGCCGGGCGCCTGCAGGATCTGCGCAGACTCTTGGTGCCCTCCGCCGCCCTCGTGGTATTTGGCGCCTGGCTGTTTTCCCAGGGCAGTTCCTTGTGGCAACTGGGTACGGGGCGCCTGATCGCCGGTGTAGGTTCGGGGGCGATGACCGCCGGTATCAACATGGCGCTGGTGCGCTTCGGTCCAGCCGACAACGGCAAGCTCGCGGCGCTGCTGGCCACCCTGGCGATGGTCGTGGGGCTGGCCTTGGGACCGCTGCTCAGCGGGGCCGCCTTGCAACTGGACTGCTATCCCAGGGCGCTGCCGTTCTGGCTGATCATGTTCCTGGGCCTGGTGGCTATCCTGGGGGTGCTGGGATGCTGGCCGTCATCGCCAACCGTGCCGACGGCCGTTGCCGACACGCCGTCGATCAAGGCACCCGGCTTGCTCCAGAGCCTGAAAGGCATTGGTGTGCCCTATCACCTGTGCGCCTGGTCAGTGTTTTTCAGCTGGTCGTTTGCCGCCTGTGTGTTCGTGATCGGTCCCGGCGCTGCGGAGCAGTTATTGGGGTTGCATGATCACGCAGCGTTCGGCTACGGCCTATCGGCCTATCTGCTGATCGCCGGGGCCAGCCAGCTGTTCTGCCAGCGCCTCGAGGCCCGGCGCGCCCTGCTGAGTGGCCTGCTGTGCCAGAACCTCGCCTTCGTCATGTTGCTGATGGCCTTCTACCAGGGCTCTTTGCTCCTAGCAGTGCTGGCCCTGATCGTCGGCGGCTATGCCTACGGCGCCATCTTTGTCGGCAGTGCCCGGCTGATCAACCAGCTGGCCGTGGGCCGTGGACACGGCAAGCTCATCGCCTACTTCTACATGACGATCTACTTGTTCAATGCCGTGCCGATTCCCCTCGGGTTTGTGTTGGACTCATCAGGCATGGCTCAGGCCGTCCACAGTGCACTCATGCTGTTCCTGATGGTCGGCAGCACGCTATGGCTGATGGCGCACAAGGTCCGCCTTGCCCCCGCTCGGTCTTAGTGCCAACGCAGGGGGCAGACCGCCGTCTCTCACCGCTAGCTGCCGCTCTTGACCTTGCTCCAGACCCGGGTGCGGACCCGCTCCAGTTTCAATGGCAGCGGCTCCAGCGGGAACAGGGTGTCGAGCACTGCCTGGCTCGGGTAGACGCTGGGGTTGTCGCGAATCTTCTGTTCGATCAGTGCCTTGGCGGCCAGGTTGCCATTGGGGTACTTCAGGTAGTTGGTGGTCTGGGCGATCACTGGCGGGCGCAGCATGTAGTCGATGAACTGCAGCCCCTGTTGCGGATTGGGGGCATCGTTGAGCAGCACCAGGCTCTCCACCCAGATCGGTGCGCCTTCCCGAGGGATGCGGTATTCGATATGGCGGCCATTGCCGGCGGCTTCCGAGGCGGTCCTGGCGTCCAGTACGCCGCCGGCCCAGCCCAGCACCACGCAGATGTTGCCGTTGGCCAGGTCAGTGATGAACTTCGAGGAATCGAAGTAGCGCACATAGGGGCGCAATTTCAGCAACAGGGCCTCGGCCTTGCGATAGTCCTCGGGGTTCTGGCTGTTGTAGGGCAAGCCCAGGTAGTGCAAGGCGATGGGAATGACCTCGCCAGGGGCATCGAGCATGGCCACGCCGCACTGGCTGAGCTTGGCCAGGTTGTCTTCCTTGAAGATCAGGTCCCAGGAATCCACCGGGGCATCGGCCCCGAGGATGGCCTTGACCTTGTCGGCGTCATAGCCGATGCCGGTGGTGCCCCACAGATAGGGCACGGCGTAGCGATTGCCCGGGTCGTTGCCCTGGACCTTGGCCAGGATCTGCGGGTCCAGGTGGGACCAGTTGGGCAACTGGCTGCGATCCAGTTCCTTGAGCACCCCGGCCTTGATCAGGTTCGGCAGCAGGTCGCCGGTGGCGACCACCACGTCGTAGCCGCTGCGCCCGGCCATGAGTTTGCTCTGCATGACATCGCTGTTGTCGAACACGTCGTAGGTCGCAACGATCGAGGTTTGCGCCTGGAAGTCCTTGGTGGTGTCCGGGGCGATGAAGTCGTACCAGTTGTAGATGTGCACCTGGGGTTCGGCATTGGCGGCGCAGGCCAGGCTGAAGCTGAACATTGAGGCCAGGGCCCATCGGGCGCAGCGCATGGTTTTCATCGGGATACTCCACAGCGCCAGTTTCCGGCCCTTGAGGACCGGCACCGCGCCTGCTGATATTGGGATTGTTGTGGCAGGAATCAGTGCGGTGAAGGTCAATCAGGGAATCAACAGCTCGCGTCGACCGTCCGGGTGGTCGATCCGTTCACCGTGCAACAGCAACCGGCGGTCGCTGAGGTAGTGATAGTCGCGGCGGGCGGCCTGGAGCTGCTGCGGATCGAGGCTAACCAGTTGCCGGCACTCATCGCGCCCGGCCTCGAACAGCACCCGGCCAAAGGGATCGATGGCAGCGCTGCCGCCGGCGAACACCAGCCCGTCGTCGCCCTCGCCCACCCGGTTGACCATGACCGCGAACAACTGGTTTTCCTGGGCCCGGGCCATGATCGCGGTGCGGTGCACCGGGCCGTAAGGGTCCATGTTGCCGTTGGTGACGATGATCAACTCGGCCCCCAGCTGTGCCAGGGCCCGGGCGCTTTCCGGCAATTCGATGTCGTAGCAGATCAGGATGCCGACCCGCAGGCCTTTCCACAGCACCGTGGCATAACGGTCGCCGGGACAGAATTCGCCCCGTTCCGAGGGCCACAGATGGGTCTTGCGGTACTGCAGGGCGATGCCTTCGGGGGTCACCAGCAACGAGGTGTTGTAGTAGCGGCCTTCAGCGCTTTCCGCCAGGCCGATGACGGCCGCGACATTACGCTGGCGCACCACCTGCAGCACCGCCTGCACGCTCGGCCCTTCAAGAGGCTCGGCGTAGAGCGGCAATTGTTCGGCGCCGATGAACCCGGTCAGGCACGTCTCGGGAAACACCAGCAGATCGGTGTCCTCGGCACAGGTTGTAATGGCTTCGAGCACCCGCCCCAGGTTATAAACGCTGTCGCCGTCACGGCCAGCCAGTTGCACCAGTTCGATCTTCATCGTTGATCCTTGCACGCGTTGGAGGTGCCCCGATCGCCGCTGCAGGCGCCGGGGACGCACAGAGTATGGAGCGCCGCCACGCGGCACAGAATCACTTCGATGGGGTACCCCGCTATGGGTAGCGAAACACACCTGACCTTGCAGGACGTGGCCTGGCACGATGCCGTGGGCCGCTTGATCGACACCCTGGACCGGGACCATTTCTGGAGCGCACTGGTGCGCCTGTTGCAGCACTATGTGCCCGTGGACAATTGGGTGGTGCTGGTCTTCAGCCCCGGCCGACCCCAGGTACTGGCCGAGTCCCCGGCGGCGGACGGCGAGCCGGACGCGCTGTTCCAGGACTACCTCAAGGGCCTGTACCTGCTGGACCCCTTCTATATCCACAATCGGGAAACGCCCCGCAGCGGCCTGTTTCGCCTGGAAGATGTGGCGCCGGAATGCTTCGAGCAGACCGACTACTACCAGCGCTATTTCCGCCTGAACGTGGTGGCCGACGAGGTCCACATCAATGTCCAGCTCGATGGCGCGCGCACCCTGAGCCTGTCCCTGGGCTGCCAGTGCCGCTTCAGCCCCGAGCAGACCGCCCTGCTGGGCCTGATCCAACCCTGGGTCGCGGCGCTGATGCGCCAGCGGCTGGTGTTCGAGCGTGAGTCGGCGGATGCGCCACAAACCGCACCCAGTTGGCAAAGCCGCCTGGAACAGGCCACCTTGCAATCGGGCACCGCGCTTTCGGCACGGGAAATGGATGTGGTCCAACTGCTGCTCAGCGGCTGCTCGAACAAGGAGATCGCGCGCAAGCTGGCGATTTCTGCGGAGACCGTGAAGGTCCATCGCAAGCACCTGTACAGCAAGCTGGGGATCAAGTCCCAGTCCGAGTTGTTTGCCCTGTTTCTGCAGGCGCAGGAAGGTGGCGAGCAAGGCTAGAAGGGGCAAAAAAAAGCGAGCGGACCACTCAAGGTGCGCTCGCCAGGTCACATCGCGGAGCAGGCGGGCAGTGGATCAACCCACCGCCGGGTGCCGTCCGATCGGTTTCAGGGCCGCCAGCCCACTTGCTCCAAGGCCGCCAGCAGGCGCTGGGGCTTCAAGGCCAGGACCTGGCTGCTGCAGCCGCTCAGGTCATCGGCGGCCAGCAGCGCATTGAGGATCGCCTCCTCCACCGCGTCCGCAGCCGCCAGGAACAGCGCCGAGATGTAGTCGTTGTTGACCATCTGCAAGGCGGTGGTCGGCGCGCCCGGGTGCCCGTGATTGGCCACCGGCAGATTGCAATTGCCCACCGAGAACGCCAGGAAGATATCGCCACTGGAATCTTCAGTACCGCCACCGACCCGCGCCAGACCGACACTGGCCCGCTGTGCCAGCCGGGTGCACTGGTGCGGCAACAAGGGGGCATCGGTGGCAAGGGTGATGACGATCGAGCCCATGCCCGGCTCGCCGACATTGCTCGCGCCCTTGAACGGCGAGGCCACGTCAGCCAGCACCCGACCCACCGGATAACCTGCCACGCGCAGCTCCTCGCGCACGCCATAGTTGGCCTGAACCAGCGCGCCGACGGTCCAGCCGCCCTGCTCCTGGCTCAAGACCCGCGACGACGTACCGATGCCGCCCTTGAATTCGTGACAGATCATCCCGGTGCCGCCCCCGACATTGCCCTCGGCCACAGGCCCGGAACGCGCTTCGCCCAAGGCCGCCGTTACATGCTCGGCCGTGACATGCTGCCCCCAGATATCGCTCAGCACGCCGTCGTAGGTTTCCAGCACCACCGGCATGCACCAGTAGGTGTGTTGCTTGGCCATCTCCCGCTCGGCCGCCACCAGCGCATCGCGCACCACGCCGACACTGTGGGTGTTGGTGTAGGCGATCGGCGAAGCCAGCAGGCCCGCTTCGCGAATCCACTCAAGGCCCGTGGCGTCACCGTTGCCATTGAGCACATGAACCCCGGCAAAGCAGGGTTCCAGGTGCGCCGATCCGGCCCGAGGCTCGATCACCGTCACCCCGGTATGAATGGAAGCCTCGGCAGTTTCCAGGCTGAGGGTGTGATGGCCGACCCGCACGCCGGGCACATCGGTAATCGCGTTGTAGACGCCTGGGGTACCCGAACCCAAGGTGATGCCAAGGTCGCGTAAACGCATTGTTTTACTCTCCACATTCGATCGATTAAGGGCTCGAAGTGTAGGAACCTGCAACGCCATTGACGATAACCCTCATTTATTACCCCTAGCAGGTTAATGCCCGACAGGGGCAACTAAAGCGAGCTGACCTCGCCGAAAAAGTTGATACCACCTGCGAAACAAAGTTAATAAAAATATACCCGGCGATATTCTTGAACTGCACAAGTGGGTGGTCTGCCTTGATCTTCGAAAGCCCCAGCCTGCTCAACTCGCAGCAAACCACTCAACCATCACGAACATCCTCTTTAGGTATTAGGAAATATATTCAATCGAGCACCATTCGCCCTGAAAAGATCATCTTCAGGCGTTCCGAAAACAGCTTAGAGCTAGCGCGGTGCAAACCAGGGCGCCGGCACTTCAGCCTGGATCGTGATGGTCTTGATCTGGGTGTAGGCATTCAGCGTCTCGCGACAGAACTCACGGCCAATACCGCTGTTCTTGTAGCCGCCAAAGGCGGTGCCGTCACTGATGTTGGAGTAGCGGTTGATCCAGACCGAGCCGGCTTGCAGGCGGTTGGCGGTGTGCATGGCGTGCTTCAGGTTGCTGGTGTAGATCCCCGCAGCCAGGCCGTACTCGGTGTCGTTGGCCTGGGCGATCATCTCCTCGTAATCGCTCCACTGGATCAGCGACAGCACCGGGCCAAAAATTTCTTCCTGGCAGATGCGCATGTGATTGCGGGCAAGCAACACCGTGGGCTGGATGAAGTAGCCAGCCTCACAACCGGCTACCTCGACCCGAGAGCCACCCACCAGTAGCGTGGCCCCCTCTGCGATGCCTGCATCGATGTATGCCAGGACCTTGCGGCCCTGACTGGCGGAGACCAGGCAACTGACGCGGGTGTCTTCCTCCAGGGGCGCACCGACCCTGACCCGCTGGAACGACTCGATCAGTTTGTCCTTGAAGCTCTCGAAAATATCCGCATGGACAAACAGCCGGGTGCCGGCCAGGCACGACTGGCCATTGTTGTGAATGGCGGCGAAGGTGGCATTGTCCACCACGGCGTCGAGATCTTCGACATCGGCAAACACAATATTCGCGCTCTTGCCCCCCAGCTCCAGGGTGGCCGGCACCAGGCGCTCGGCAGCCACCCCGGCAACGATTCTTCCCACCTCGGTGCTACCGGTGAACGACAGTTTGCGCACCAGCGGATGGACACTCAGGGCGGCGCCCACCACTTCGCCGAGGCCAGGAACAATGTTGACCACCCCAGCGGGGAAAATCCGCGCAATATGCTTGCCCAGTTCCAGGGTCGACAGGGACGCGTTCTCATCGGGCTTGAGGACCACGGTGTTGCCTGCCGCCAGGGCCGGCGCCAGCTTGAACGCGGCCATGATGGCCGGCGCGTTCCACGGAATGATCTGCCCGCACACGCCCAGAGGCTCGCGTTTGCCCAGGGCATAGCCACCGACGATCTCCCGGCCATAGTCCTCATGGGCCATGATCACCGCAGCAAAGTAGCGGTAGTGACGCACGGCGGTTTGATAGTCCTTGCGCACTTCACTGATGCAGCGCCCGACATCCTGGGCATCGATCCGCGCCAGACGCTCGCTGTCGGCCTCCACCGCGTCGGCCAGGGCATTGATCAACCGGCCCCGCTCCTGCTGCCCTAGGGCCTTCCAGCCGGCAAAGGCTGCCTGGGCGGCGTCAACCGCACGATCTACATCGGCCGCGTTGCAGTAATGGATGTGCGCCAGGCATTGGCCCGTGGCCGGATCGAGGGCGGGAACGGGAGCATTGTCGTTGTTTTCAAATACGCCGTTAATCAACGGGCCGTATACAGGATCAAATAAGATAGTCATATCATGCCTCTACAAGTTAAAGATTTAAGGTCATATTGCCGATGCCCATCGAGATAAGGTTTATATATCCAGCACAACAATCTCGATGTTAGAGTTCCCTCCTGCTTCTCAATATTTAAAAAGGCTTATCCATGGACCCACTGTCGGGTGTTCTTTCCTTATTGCGAGTTCGCAACTATCACTCTGCAACTTTGAAGTTGGCGGGCGATTGGGCGTTCAGCTTTCCCGAGAATGCCGGGATCAAGTTCACCACCGTGGTTCAGGGCGGCGGCTGGTTATGGGTTGAGGGCGAACAACAGCCACAACGCTTGCAACAAGGCGATTGTTTCCTGATGACCCGGGGCGCGCCCTTTGCCCTCTACAGCGACATGACCCAGGTTCCACTCGATTCCGAGCAGTACTTCCAGCGCATCGCCGAGGATGAGATCCGCCTCGACTATGGCGGCCAGGAAACCCAGCTGGTGGGCGGTCGCTTCGAGTTCACCGGGGTGCCGGCCCAGGTCTTGCTCAGCACCCTGCCCTCCCTGGTCCACCTGACTGGCGTTTGCGCCCAGGCCTCAGTCCTGCGCTGGGCGCTGGAGCGCTTTACCTCGGAGCTGCACCAGCACCGGCCGGGGCGCTCGCTAATGACCGAACACCTGGCCCACATCATGCTGGTCGAAGTGCTGCGGGCGCACCTGAGCACCCTCGACAGTGAAGGCACAGGGTGGTTCGCCGGCCTGGCCGACCGTCATTTGAGTGCCGCGATCAGCGCCCTGCATGGCGAGCCGGCACGGCGCTGGAGCGTGGAAGAGCTGGCGCGCCTGGCCAACATGTCGCGCTCGGCCTTCGCCCAGCGCTTCAAAACCATTGTCGGGGTCGCCCCCATGGAGTACCTGACGCGCTGGCGGATGCTGTTGGCCAGCGACCGCTTGCGCAATAGCGAGGACAGCATCTCCAGCATCGCCTTCGCCCTGGGCTACGAGTCGGAAAGCGCTTTCAGTACCGCGTTCAAGCGGATCATGAGTGAAGCGCCGCGGCACTATCAGCGCGCCCAGCAAACCCTCTAGCGCAAACCGCCGCCGATGATCAGGGTCTCGCCGGTGATCCAGCCGGCATCGTCCGAGGCCAGGAAGGCCACCGCCGGCGCGATGTCCCGGGGAGCGCCAATGCGTCCCAGTGGGGTGATGGACTCGATCTGGCTGCGGAACTCGTCGGCGAAGAAACCACTGGCGTGCACCCCCTCGGTCTCCACCAGCCCCGGGTTCACCGAGTTGACCCGGATCTTCCTGGCCCCCAGTTCATTGGCCAGGGTGCGGGTAATGGCGTCCACCGCCCCTTTGGACGCGGTGTAGACCGTGGAGTTGGCCGGGGTAAACGAAGTGACGCTGGAACTGATGTTGACGATGCTGCCCCCGGCCGGGTTGAAGTATTCAAGGGCGGCCTGGGAGCAGAGAATCAGGCCCAGCACGTTCAAGTTGAAGTGCCGGTGGAAGGCTTCTTCGGTGACCTCGGCCAGGGCCCCGGTGGAATAGACCCCGGCATTGTTCACCAGGATATCGAGGTGGCCGTACTGATGACCGATGGTCTTGAACAGCGTCTTGACCTCAAGGCCATTGGACACATCGGCCTGGACCGCAAAGGCCCTGCCGCCCTCCTCGACGATCTGCGTCACCAGCCGGTCGGCGTCGGCCTGGCTGCGGGTGTAGTTGACGATGACCGTGGCTCCCTCTGCGGCCAGTTGCCGGGCAATCTCGGCGCCGATGCCCTTGGAGGAGCCGGTGACCAGGGCGATTTTCTTTTCCAGTTTTTTCATGCTTGAACCTTGCGCTGTGCTCGTCAGTGATCCGTTCGCCCTGTGGGGCCGGGCGATAGATTGAGCTTAAGCCTGAGGTCCGGGCGTGTTAATCACTGAAAAGCCGGGAAACATGCTCCAGCGTCCAAGGCAGTGAAAGGCTCGCTCGCAGCGTTGCGCCAGGAACACCGTGACGTGATGGGATAACAGCAGGTAAACAAAGCTGATCAAAAGCTGCGGATCACAAGCCTTGCAGTGGATGCCGAATGTCGCCTTCCCGGCCATTCCACCACTCGGGCAGCGGCAGCAGCTCCACTGCCACGCCGGCACGCACCAGGCGCTGGTGCAGCTCTTCCAGGTAGACCAGCGTCTGTATTCTTGGCTCAACCCGCATCAGCGCTTCCCAGGCCAACTCAATGTATCCGGCGTGAATCGGCGCCGAGTACTGGAGTATCGGCGGGAAGTGCGCGTCCTGCTCCAGCCCGAAGTTGCCCAGGTAGCTCATTGCGTTTTCGGCCACTACCGCCTGCTGCCCAGGGTCTCTCGGGCGCCGCATGAGTCGCTCCAGTTGCTGTACTGCATCCGGTGTTTGATACAAGGGGGAAGTCATGGCGTTCAGGACCCAGAGGTACTTCGACTCCCCCGTGAGATAGGCGTTGGCGATACCGTTGGGGGTGAAGAAAAGCTCCAGGGCGCGACTGATGAGCTCCGGTATCACTGACTGGCTTATGTCCTGCAGATAAGCCATTCGCAGTTCCGGGTCCTGCCGGCTGTGAGTCAGGTAGTTCTGCAACTCCTGGGCCTGACGATAAATCACCGTAGGGTCGTTGCAACGCCGGGCAATGTCGCGGGCCAGCGCCCGTTCACGTCGGCGCTGGTCGCGATCAAGCGCGGTGTCATCCTGGGTCGAGAAATCAAAGAAGGTGCGGATCGCCATCACACAGGTCTCAGGTTCACGACCGACAACGGCCAGCTCACCTCCCAGCTCGCCGCCATACAAGAGCGCCATCAGTTCCAGCAGCTCAACACGCTTTCCAGAGGCGCGTTCAAAGCCGTCGCGCGAGTAACTCGAGACCGCCTCCCTGGACAATTGGGTATAGAGAATATTGACCGCCTTGAGCATGCTCGCAGCCACGGCCGATTCAGCTTCGCCACTTCTTTCCACTGCCCCTTCGATGAATTCATGAATAATCCGCACAGCCCTGTGCTCACGCCAGGTGTTGAAGAACTGCTTGAGACCAGGAAAGGTAAAGGCCGGTACAAGCACCGCCAGGCTCATCTCGTAGTTGATTTTTTCCAGCCACGAGTGGCTATCGATCCGGGCTTTGGTCACCTCCTCAAACAGCCCCAGCGCCCAGGTGCCTTGAGGGCTGTTGGCGGCATGAGGCGTCATGGCCAGCGCGGCCTGCCGGTGCCGGTTGTACGCCTCTTCATTGGGCGAAGCCAACATCGGTGGCCTGAACGCACTGATGATCTCCTGGAAATTCTGCATGAAATACTCCGCCATACCCGGCTCGCTCTCGCGCAACAGGGTCTGCAGGATAATCCCGCGCCAATCCAGCTCGTCCTTTTCGTGTCGATCGTGCGCCGCGCCGAAGACCGACAGGCTGCGGCAGATGCGCTTGGCATAGCGCGGATTACCGGGAAACCACTGGGCGCACTGCTCAATGGCCAGGGGCGGCAGGAACCCACAGCTGTCCTGCAGATTCTTCGCCACCATTCTCTGCACCTGCTTGGGCGTCGGCGCCGGCAAGGTGAAGGGCACGTCGATGATCTTGTCGAGAAAATGCTGGGCAGATTCGCCAAAGGCTGCGGAGTAGCTGTGCAGCGCCCGGCTGACCACCTCCTTGTCGAAGGCCAGGACAAACACGAAGTCCGGCCAGTCGAGCAACTCTCGCAAGGCCAGTAGCGTCTGCGGGAGGGCCTTCGGATCGGCCCGGTCGAGGTCGTCGATAAAGACGATCACCCGCCTTTTTCCCAGTTGTTGATGCAGCGCGTTAAGGTCTTCTGCATCCAGCTGCAACATGCCACTGAGTTTGTCAAAGGCCACGCCCGAGACATGGGCTGCGGCACTGATCACCGGGGCGCACTCGACGGAGTCGGGAAGCGTCACCTGCGCAGCGCAATTCGACACTTTGTTCAGGGTGTCCGTGACCTTTTTGCTCAAGCGCTTCAACCAGGGCCGCAAGGGTTCAGCCAACCCCTCGTGCTCCAACACTGCAGTCAGTTGCAGATAGAAATGAGCAATGAACCCCTCCTCCCCTGTGGCCTGCCACGCAGGAAAACGTACAACGATGTCATCTGCCTCCTCGGCAATCTGCTGCAGAAAATTCAGCACACTGGTCTTGCCGCTGCCCCACTGACCATAGAGCCCAATTCGGGTCGACCAGCCCAAGGGCGTCGCGGTAATCATGCGATAGATCAGTTTGGCCACAGGCCAACGCTCCAGGAGGTCGTCGGCGCGTTGGGTGAGCGCCGCATCGTGCCCGCCCGGGGCGGTAAAGGCCTGTGTTACCGACATCTGCTTACGTCCTTGTGCTGGTTTGCGTTTCCCTGCGGCCTATGCCCGCAGGCCTTACTGCTGCTGCGGCTTGATCAGGTCGATGGAAATCATCTTGTGCATGCCACTGAGGGGCACCAGACGCTTGATATCCATCTGGTAGAAACCGGCCACCGGGCTGATGGACGCCGGCATGGCCGGGGTGCAGCCGGTCAGGCTGTAGAGGTTCATGTAGTCGGCATTGGGATCGCCCACGGTGCCCTGACGCATGGACAGGCTGCAACGCAGGCTGCCCTTGAGCCCCGGGCCGCCGTCACCCTGGACTTCCAGGCGCAGTGGGCAGACCCCCATGCGTCGCCCACCCATCCAGGGGTCCTGGGCCTGCGGGCATTCCTGGTCGCCGACGGTGGCCATGACCTGGCCCACCAACTGGCGCAGGTCCTTGTTCTGGTCGGGCCAGACTTCGCCTTTGTCGACGATGCGGTCCTTGATGAACAGTGTGTAGAGCACCGGGAAACCGACCTTGTTGCTGAGCATGAACGCGCCCTGGGAATAGGCCAGCTTGTCACCAGCCTGGCAACCGGCGCGATCGGTGACGGCGAACTCGGTGGTGTTGAGGTTCTTCATGTCGGTGCCGCCGTTGAACCTGATCAGGCATTGGGCTTGCCGGCCGTCGCGGCAGCCGTTGTCCATCAAGCGCAGACCCTTGCCGACCACGGCGCTGTCGTCGATGACAAAACCGTTGAAGTTGGTCATGTCGCTGGGCAGCACACGGTTGACCCGCAAGTCGACGAGAAAATCGCCGTTGGGCGCCAGCGAGGGCTCCAGGTTCATCGAGAAGCGTGCGTTGCACTGCTGCTTCAGGGTCACCTTGAAGTTCTGCACGTCCGGCAGGCCACCGATCATGCCGCCGGCTCCGAACGGCAGGCCGAGGACGCTGCCCAGGGCGGTCAGAATGCCCGAGACCAGGCTCTTGGTCTTGGCATAGGCGTCCAGCTCGTCGTTGGTCATGTTGCTGACTTGCGCTTGGCTGAAGTTTTTCGACTGGTTCCAGTTGAAGCTGGTGGTGGAGCGGATGGTCCCGCTGAGTCGGGCTTCGTCGCAGGCCCCACGCTCCTGACAGAACTTGAGGTTGAAGCCCCAGTCCTTGCTGAAGATATCGAGGAAGTTGAACATCGGCTTGCTCAAGGCCATCACCAGCATCCCCTGCTGGCGCGCGCCAATCACCACCGGCCCCGACTCCAGGCCCTTGACGGTGGCGTACTTTGGCACATCGACCGGGTACTTGCGCTCGAAGTCCGAGGAATTGACGTTGAAAGGCGGCTCGAAGGTGATGGGATAGTCGCCTTCGTTCTCGATTACCAGGGTGATGAAATCAGGCTCCGCTGCCTGGGTCTCAACGCTTAGAGCAGCCAATGGCAGGCTTAGCAGGCAGCTTGTCAGTAAGGTTGTCTTGCAACGGGTCCAGAGTCCGGTTCTGCGCATCGCCAATCCTTGAGCATGGGTGAGGGGCGTTCACTTTAAATCCTTTATGGCGTATTGCCACCCCTCTCTTCCTCGCTCCAGATCAGCGTAAGGCGCCACTGGCGAATGTTTAAACCGTTTAACCGTGCTCCCCGGGTCGCATCGGTCTACATTCAATCATCAGGTTTGCCCTCCTTCTCTGGCCTGAGCCGGCTCAACTGAAGCGAGCCCCCCCTGCAACAAGCGTAAAGGAATGGTGCCGATCAGCTCGGGCGACGCTTCAGGGTCTCGCTGGGCAACTCCCTGAACAGCGCCCGATAGCTGCTGGAAAACCGTCCCAAGTGCCAGAACGACCAGTGCATCGCCACCTCGGCCACGGTGGTTTCGCCGGGACCGCGGCTGAGCAGTTCGCGGTGCGCGCTGTTGAGCCGGCGCAGGCGCAGCCATTGGCTCGGGGCCATGCCGGTAAAGGCCTTGAACGCACTCTGCAACTGGCGCAGGGAGACCCCGGCCACCTGGGACAGCTCCAGCAGGTTGAGGGTTTCTTCGGGGACGTCGGCGGCCCATTGCGCCACTCGCTGCATGATGCCCCGCTCCTCGTTGCGCCGTTGCAGGCCGCCCGGGTCCAGGCGCACGCAGGCGTTGTCGAGGATGTACAGGCAGTCGTCCAGCAGTTGCTGGGTCAAGGCTTCGCGGCTGGGTGGGTCAAGGGTCTGGGACAGGCGGGTCAAGGTGGCGCTCAGCCAACGGCAGAACAGGGCATTCTGCTGGTTGGTCAGCGGCGCCATGAACAGCCCGTCCAGGCGCTCCATCCCCAGGCCCTGGCGCTGGACGAACTCGGGGCCGAACACCACCGCCACTTCCTGGTAGTTCTCCGGGGTGATCCAGATATTGCGGCTCTCGCCATTGAGCAGGTACAGGGCGTTGTCGCTGCGATCGAAACAGAACGCCAGGGCGCCTTGAGGGGCGCTGAAGTTCTGCTCGACCCGGGTGTTCATGCACTCCTCGTAGATCTCTACGCCCTGCAGGTCGAGGTAACGCACCAGGCCGTTGAAATGCCCGGGGGACATCTGCTGGTAGTGCTGGACCCAACCCGGGGTGGCACGGATCTGCTCGGCGACATCGAAGGTGTTGAAGGCTTGAACCTGAAGCGGATTGGACGCTGTCATCGGGGGACCTTGCGCACTCTTTTGGTGCGCTTTGGTGCTGCTTAAAGTGGATAGATGGAACAACAAGGCTCGCCCAAGATAGTCGCCAATGCGCCGCAGGGGAAGCCTTGCCGGGATACTCCCGCTCACCTCGGTGCAGATAAAACCAATCATCGAGGTCTTTATGAACGCCCCTTTCGATCAGCTTTCCTCCTGGCTGAAAGATCACAAGATTACCGAAGTAGAGTGCGTGGTCAGCGACCTGACCGGCATTGCCCGCGGCAAGATCGCGCCCACCAACAAGTTCCTGCATGAGCGCGGCATGCGCCTGCCGGAAAGTGTCCTGCTGCAAACGGTAACCGGGGATTTTGTCGACGACGACCTGTACTACGAACTGCTGGACCCGGCGGACATCGACATGATCTGCCGCCCCGACTCGTCATCGATCTACCTGGTGCCTTGGGCCATCGAGCCCACGGCCATCGTCATCCACGACACCTTCGACAAGTTCGGCAACCCCATCGAGCTGTCGCCGCGCAACGTGCTGAAAAAAGTGCTGCAGCTGTACACCGACAAGGGCTGGCAGCCGATCGTGGCTCCGGAAATGGAGTTCTACCTGACCCAGCGCTGTGAAGACCCGGACCTGCCGCTCAAGGCACCGCTGGGCCGTTCGGGCCGCGCGGAAAGCGGCCGCCAGTCCTTCTCCATCGACGCCGCCAACGAGTTCGACCCGCTGTTCGAAGACGTCTACGACTGGTGCGAAGCCCAGGGCCTGGACCTGGACACGCTGATCCACGAAGACGGCCCGGCGCAGATGGAAATCAACTTCCGCCACGGCGACGCCCTCGATCTGGCGGACCAGATCACCGTGTTCAAGCGCACCCTGCGCGAGGCGGCGCTCAAGCACAACGTCACTGCGACCTTTATGGCCAAGCCGATTGCCGACGAGCCTGGCAGCGCCATGCACCTGCACCAGAGCGTGGTGGACATCGCCACCGGCAAGCCGATCTTCGTCGATGCCGACGGCCAGAAGAGCCAGCTGTTCCTGCACCACATCGGCGGTCTGCAGAAGTACATCCCCAAGGTGCTGCCGATGTTCGCCCCCAACGTCAACTCGTTCCGCCGCTTCCTGCCGGACACCTCGGCCCCGGTCAACGTCGAATGGGGCGAAGAAAACCGCACCGTCGGCCTGCGGGTGCCGACTGCCAGCCCGGATGCCATGCGCGTGGAAAACCGCCTGCCCGGCGCCGATGCCAACCCTTACCTGGCGATTGCCGCCAGCCTGCTGTGCGGCTACCTGGGCATGGTCGAGGGCATCGAGCCCAGCGCCGCGGTGGAAGGCCGGGCCTATGAACGGCGCAACCTGCGCCTGCCGATCACCATCGAAGACGCCCTGGCGCACATGGAGGATTGCCCGACCATCGAGCACTACCTGGGGCGCAAATTCGTCCGTGGCTATGTGGCGGTCAAGCGGGCCGAACACGAAAACTTCAAGCGCGTGATCAGTTCCTGGGAGCGTGAGTTCCTGCTGCTCAGCGTCTGATTTGCCCGCAGTCTGCAATCAACAAAAACAACCCGAAGAGGTGTCGACATGCGTCTTTTGCAAGCAGTGATCCCGGCCGCACTGGCGGTCTTGTGCAGCACCGCCGTCCAGGCCCAACCCAGTGTCAGCGTGTACAACTGGACCGATTACATCGGCCAGACCACCCTCGCCGACTTCCAGGGGCAAACCGGGGTCAAGGTGATCTATGACGTCTTCGACTCCAATGAAACCCTGGAGGGCAAGTTGCTGGCCGGTCGCACCGGCTACGACGTGGTGGTGCCCTCCAACCATTTCCTCGCGCGCCAGGTGAAGGCCGGCGCGTTCCTCAAGCTGGACCGCTCGCAGTTGCCCAACTGGAAGAACCTGGACCCCAAGCTGCTGGCCCTGCTGGAGCAGAACGACCCCGGCAACCAGTACTCGGTGCCCTACCTGTGGGGCACCAACGGCATCGGCTACAACGTCGACAAGGTCAAGCAGGTGCTGGGCATCGAGCGCATCGACTCCTGGGCGGTGCTGCTGGAGCCTGCGAACCTGAAGAAACTCCAGCAGTGCGGGGTGTCGATGATGGACTCGCCGGATGAGGTGTTTCCGGCGGTGCTCAACTACCTGGGCCTGGACCCGCGCAGCGAAAACCCCGAGGACTACAAGAAAGCCGAGGCCAAGCTGCTGACCCTGCGCCCCTACATCACCTACTTCCACTCCTCCAAGTACGTCTCGGACCTGGCCAACGGTGATATCTGCATCGCCTTCGGCTACTCCGGGGACGTGTTCCAGGCCGCCAACCGGGCCAAGGAAGCCAAGAACGGGGTGAACATCGCCTACGCCATTCCCAAGGAAGGCAGCAACCTGTGGTTCGACCTGCTGGCGATTCCCGCCGATGCCGGCAACGTCAAGGAGGCTCATGCTTTCATCAATTACCTGCTGGACCCGCAAGTGATCGCCAAAGTCAGCGCCTATGTCGGCTATGCCAACCCCAACCCGGCGTCCCAGCCGTACATGGACGCCGAGCTGGTGAACAATCCCGAGGTGTACCCGCCTCAGGACGTTCTCGACAAACTGTACATTTCCACCACCCAGTCGCCGGCCATCATGCGCTTGATGACCCGCTCCTGGAGCAAAGTGAAGTCCAACAAATGATTCAGCCAAACCTTTCGGGCAGTGCCAACGGGCACGCCCGCTCCTACTACGCGGCCTCGGCCGGCAGCCTGCCCGGCTACCCGTCCCTGGACGGTGACCTGAGCGCCGACGTCTGTGTCATCGGCGGCGGTTTCACCGGGGTCAACACCGCCATCGAACTCGCCCAGCGCGGGCTGTCGGTGATCCTCCTGGAGGGCCGGCGCATCGGCTGGGGCGCCAGTGGGCGCAACGGCGGCCAGCTGATCCGCGGCATTGGCCACGACGTCAGCGGCTTTGCCCGCTACGTCGGCAAGGAAGGGGTGAAATACCTCGAGCATGCGGGGATCGAGTCGGTGGACGTGGTGCGCCAGCGCATCGCCGAGCACGGCATCGATTGCGACCTGCGCTGGGGCTTCTGCGAGCTGGCCAACACCCCGGCCCAGTTCGCCGCGTTCCAGGCCGAGCAGGACAGCCTGGTGGGTCTGGGCTACCGCCACCCTACCCGCCTGGTGGCTCCCCAGGACATGCATCAGGTGGTGGGCTCCCCGGTGTATGCCGGGGGCTTGGTGGACATGGGCTCGGGGCACCTGCATCCACTCAAGCTGGTGCTGGGGGAAGCGCGGGTGGCGGCCTCCCTGGGGGTGAAGATCTTCGAACAGAGCCCGGTGCTGGAACTGGTGCATGGCGACCGGGTCCAGGTACGTTGCGCCACAGGCACCGTGCGCGCCGGGAGTCTGGTACTGGGCTGCAACGCCCACCTGGATGAACTGGAGCCACGCCTGAGCGGCAAGGTGCTGCCAGCCGGCAGCTACATCATCACCACCGAGCCATTGCCGGAGGCGCTGGCGACACAGTTGATCCCGCAGAACCTGGCGCTGTGCGACCAGAAAGTGGGCCTGGACTACTACCGGCTGACGGCGGATCGGCGCCTGCTGTTCGGCGGTGCCTGCCACTATTCAGGACGTGATCCTGCGGATATCGCCGGCTATATGCGGCCCAAGATGCTCAAGGTCTTCCCGCAACTGCAGGAGGTGGCCATCGACTTCCAGTGGGGCGGCAAGATTGGCATCACCGCCAATCGTTTCCCCCAGGTGGGGCGCCTGCGCCAGTACCCCAACGTGTATTACGCCCAGGGCTATTCCGGTCACGGCCTGAATGTCACCCACTGGACCGCACGGCTGCTGGCCGAAGCCATCCATGCCGGCCACAGCCATGGCCTGGATGTGTTCAGCGCTGTGCCCCACATGACCTTCCCAGGCGGCCCGGCCCTGCGCGCCCCGTTGCTGGCCCTGGGCATGCTCTGGCACCGCCTGCGCGAAACCCTCGCCTGACGCCCCACCCCGCCCCGCACTGCACCACCGTAGGAGCCGGCTTGCCGGCGAAGAGGCCCTCGAGTCCTGCACCGCCCTCGCCGACGCCTTCGCTGGCAAGCCAGCTCCTACCCACAGCGGGGCCTATGGGAAACGGCGCTGCAGGAAATCCAGCAGCAATTCGTTGACCTGCTGCGGCCGTTCGCTCTGAAGCCAATGCCCGCAATCGGCCAGTACATGCTGTTCAAGGTCGCTCACCCGGCTCGGCATGCGCTTGAGGGTATGGGCTTCAAGGACGCCCACCGGGTCGCGGTCGCCAATCAGGAACAGGGTCGGCGACTGCACCTGGGCGTCCTGCAGAAACTCGGTGCGCTGCCAGGTGCGCTCAAAATTGCGGTACCAGTTCAAGGCACCGCGAAATCCCCGGCCGGCGAAGGTCTGACGATAAACCTGGAACGCTTCCTCGGAACACCAGGCGGGCAGCCCGTCGGGCACCGTTACTCCGTCAAACAGTCGGGCAGCGGCCGGTTTCGCCACCAGCAGCGCGCCGACGTTGCCCATGAACAGCCGCAAGCTGGCGTCGATGTCGGCATCCAGTTCTGCCTCGGCCACTCCGGGCTGCTGAAAATAGAGGATGTAGTTGAAATGCTCGCCATGCACCTCGCGCATGATCTCGCTGGCCGGGCGTTTCGGCCGCCCGGCAAAGGGCACCGACAGGGTCACCAGCGCCCCCACCCGCTCGGGCTCCAGCAGCGCCAGGTGCCAGGCCACCGGCGCGCCCCAGTCATGGCCGACCATGCACACACGCTGGTGGCCGAAGGCGTCCATGGCGTGCTGGATATCGGCGCACAGGGTCAGCAGATCGTAAGCCTCGACGGCCTCGGGAGCGGAGCTGCGGCCATAGCCGCGCATCTCCGGCACGAACACCCTAAACCCGGCCTCGACCAGGGCCGGCACCTGATAGCGCCAGGAATACCAGCACTCGGGAAAGCCGTGGAGCAGCCAGACTGGCCGCCCCTGCTCGGGACCGGCCACCTGGACGCTGAGCTCGATGCCGTTGACGGACAGAAGGTGCTGTTGATAGGCAGTCATGTCGGGGGCTCCAAAGCCGGTGCAGGGAGCAGAACCTAACAGATGCCGGTGGCGATCCTGGTCATCATTGATCAATCGAATGACGGGCCTGTTCAGCCGGGAATCAAGCCCGCCAGGGATTGGCTGTGCTGACGAATCTGACGCTGGGTGTCTAGGACCTTTTCCAGAGCCTGTTCCGAATCCGGGTCCTGCATCGGCGCACGGATGGCCGCCGACACCAGGCTGATCAGCTTGGCCATGACTTCGGCATCAGTGGCCGGACGACCCAGGCTCATGGCCTGCATCAGCAGGCGCAGTTCAGTGCCGGCCATGACCCCGGAAATTGCCTTGAGGGCAAATTGCAGGCGCACCCCCAGCTCGTTGCGCGGCAGGTCCGGCAGGGCCAGGGCAAAGGCCTTGAAGAAGCGCTCGAATACCGGTTGGTAGTGTTCCTTGAGGTATTCCTGGATGAAGGGCGAGGTGTCGCTGTACACCCGGCCAAGAAAACGAATGAACGAACGGCCTTCCACGCCGCCGTTGGCATCGCTGCGCTCCAGGCCCATGGCCGGGGCGAACAGCACGCCGAGCAGGGTCTCGCAATCCAGAGGTCCCTGGGCCTGCTCTTCGCATTTGGCCAACAGTTCCAGGCGCTGATCGTTGAGGGGGCCCAGGCGCTGCATCAGCAGGGCTTTCATCAGCGAATCCTTGTCGCCGAAGTGATAGTTCACCGCCGCCAGGTTGACCTGGGCGCGCTCGGTGATCTGACGCAACAGCACGGCGTCGTAGCCGTACTTGATGAACAATGCCTCGGTCGCTTCCAGCAGTCGGGTCTTGGTGACATTGGGGGCACTGAGTTTCTTGGCGACCATGGAGGACTAACCTTTGCTGGGATGAAAAACTGACCGTTCGAACAGTGTTTTAAAAAAAAATTTGATTTTTTATACCCGTGAGAAGCCCTAAAAGCAAGCGTCCAAGGGACGTCCCCAGCGGCCCAAGGCCGTTTTGTGACTCATGGGTTCCTGCCGGAAATTTGCCGAAAAAAGCCCGCAATTACCCGGTTCAGACGGCTGGCGCACCAGGATGAACGCAGTTACTATTCAAACAAAGTTTTTAAAATAATAAATAAAACCAGAGCTTGGCGTTGCCCCTGAATCCCCGCTGCACGAACCGTTCGCGGTGGGAGTGTTCAAGCATTCAGTCGAGCCATCCGGCGCGGTAAGCGATGACAGCGACGATAATCGACCCAGGTTTTATCTCCCTGCAGGGCATAGGCAAGAGCTATCGGCTGGCGGAGCAACCGCTCCATATTCTCAAGAACGTATCCCTGTCCATCGAAGCCGGTGAAAGCTGTGCCATTCTCGGGGCCTCCGGTTCCGGCAAGAGCACCCTGCTCAACATCCTCGGCCTGCTCGACCTGCCCGACAACGGCGACTACCGCTTTGCCGGTCACGATATCTTCCGCGCCAGCCCCGACCAGCTGGCGGCGATCCGCAACCAGCAGATCGGCTTCGTCTTCCAGAGTTTCAACCTGCTGCCGCGACTCAGTGCCCTGGACAATGTCGCCCTGCCCCTGAGCTACCGCGGCGTGGCCCGGCGTGAATCCCTGGAACGTGCCCTGCATATGCTCGATCAAGTTGGCCTGGGGCAACGGGCTCACCACCGCCCGGCGGACCTCTCCGGCGGCCAGCGCCAGCGGGTGGCGATTGCCCGGGCCCTGGTGGGCGAACCCTCGGTGATCCTCGCCGACGAACCCACCGGCAACCTCGACAGCCACACTGCCCAGGAGATCATGGACC
Organism: Pseudomonas sp. E1BtOHC1; assembly: GCF_058744285.1. Classification (NCBI taxonomy): domain Bacteria; kingdom Pseudomonadati; phylum Pseudomonadota; class Gammaproteobacteria; order Pseudomonadales; family Pseudomonadaceae; genus Pseudomonas; species Pseudomonas sp. E1BtOHC1. The sequence goes on along the minus strand of NZ_CP196023.1, from coordinate 4,179,400 downwards.
TGCTGCTGTCGCTGAACCGCGAGCGCCAGGTAACCCTGATCATCGTCACCCACGACCCCGGCATTGCCCAGCGCCTGGAGCGGCAGATCCGGGTCACCAACGGCGTGGTCCAGGAGGTCTGCCCGGCATGAGCCTCAAGGTCGAGCAAAGCGCCAGCCAGTTGCTGCATGAAGCCTTCGTCAGCCTGCGCACCCTCGGCAAGCGTTCGATCCTGGCTCTGCTGGGGATCGTCATCGGCAGTTCGTCGGTGGTGGCCCTGATCAATATCGGCCACAACGCCGCCGAAGACGCCGCGGCCATCTTCCAGGACATGGGCACCGATACCCTGGCGGTACAGTTCCCCGACGCCTCGGGCGCGCGCACGCCCATGCCGGCGGCACTGGACATCGCCACCCTGTACAAGGCCCTGCCCAGCCTGCTGCACATCGCCCCGGTGGCGTTGTTCAGCGGCCCGGTGGTGTTCCAGGGACGCACCACCAACGCCAACCTGGTGGGCAGCACCGCGGCACTGACCGACGCCATGCGCCTGCAGTTGCAGGAAGGACGCTTTCTCTCGGAGTTCGATGCCGCCGAAACCTACGCGGTGGTGGGGGCGCAAGTGGCCCAGGCTCTGAGCCAGCCCCATGACCCGCTGCGCCTGGGCGACAGAATCCGCATCAACGATTACCTGTTCCAGGTGATTGGCATCCTGCACCCGCAACCCGCTGCCGTGCTGATCCCGGTGCAGACCAACGAATCCCTGTTCGTCCCCCTGGAGGGCATGCGGCGAATTTCCTCCAGTGCGCAGATCAGCAACCTGATTGCTCGCGCCGGCCCTTCCCAGGACATGAACCAACTGGCCGCGGCCCTGGGCGATGCGCTGAAGAAACAGCTGCCGGGGCGGAGCGTGGAAGTGCAGATACCGCAAAAGATCATCGACGGCATGACCCGGCAAAGTCGCACCTTCGGTTACCTGCTGATGGCCCTGGGGGGCATCTCCCTGGTGGGGGGCGGCGTCGGGGTGATGAACGTGATGCTGATGAACGTCTCGGAGCGGCGTAGGGAGATCGGCATCCGCATGGCCCTGGGCGCCAGGCGCCGGGATATCCGCAATCTGTTCCTGCTCGAAGCGGTGACCCTGACCGCGGTCGGTGCCCTGTCCGGGGCAGTGCTGGGCATGAGCGCCGCCTACCTCTATGCCCGGGTTTCCGGCTGGCAGTTCTCCCTGGCCTCTGCGTCCTTGCCCCTGGGCATCGGCAGCACCTTGTTGATCGGCCTGTTCTTCGGCCTGTACCCGGCCATCTCGGCCTCGCGCCTGCAACCGGTGGAGGCGCTGCGCGATGAATGATCGCCAACGCGCCGGGCTGTTGCTGCTGTGGCTGATCAGCCCCTTGGGGCTGGCCGCCTCCCAGGACATGAATGTGGCTCGCCAGGCGTCAGCCCCGACCATGCACAGCGGCTATGAACGCAGCGTCCTGTTGAGCCAGCAGCAGACCGACCTGACCCTCGCCGATGCGGTCTACCTGGGCCTGCGCAACAACCGCGGGATTCGCAGCGCCTACTTGCAGCGCGTGGCGCAGAAGTTCGATCTGCGGGTCTCGGAAGATGCCTTCAACCCCAAGCTGCTGCTCAGTGGCACCTACCAGGCCAACAAGGGCAGCAACGACGGGGTGCGCAACGCCATGCTGACGCCCAGTTCCAGTTTGCTGGGGGAGTACGGCACCCGCTTGAACATGGCCTGGCGGCAGGAGTTGAACAACGCCAATCGGGCCGGCTACTACCGCCGCGACGGCCTCGACCTGGCGATTATCCAACCCCTGCTCAAGGGTGCCGGCTGGGATGTGACCACCGCCCCGCTACGCCTGGCGCGGATCAACGAACAGGCCTATCGCCTCAACCTCAAGGCCAACGTCGCGCAGACCATCAGCGACATCATCGGCGCCTACCGCGAGCTGCTGCGGGCCCAGCAACAGCTGGCGATCGTCGAGGATGCCCTCAAGCGCGCCAATGCCCTGCTCCAGGTGAACAAGGCGCTGATCGCCGCCGGGCGCATGGCCGAGTTCGAAATCGTGCAGACCGAAGCCGATATCGCCAGCCAGGAACTGGGGGTCGAAGAAGCGCGCAATCAGGTGGACATCAATCGCCTGTCGCTGCTGCGTCTGCTGGCCCTGGACCTGTCCACGCGCATTCGCGCCAGCGACGGTCTGGAGGCCGCCAGGATCAGCATCGACCAGCAGGACGCCCTTCGCCTGGCCCAGCTCCAGCAACCCAGTTACCTGGCGACTTTGCTCGGCAGCCAGCAGGCCGATCTGAACCTGGTGATTGCCAAGGACCAGGGCCGCTGGGACGTGTCCCTGGTGGCCGGTGCCAACCAGGTGCGCAACCGCTACGACAACGACGGCGGCAATGGCACCGGCAGAACCTGGGACAGCTATGCGGGAGTCCAGGTGCAGATACCCATTGGCGACCTCAGCACACGCCAGGCCGAAGTCCATGCCCGGGTCGACGTGGAAAACCAGGCGCTGGTCCTGGCCGATGCCCGCCAGGCCCTGGAACGCAGTGTCAATGACGTGGTCCGCGACCTCGGCACCCGCTGGCGCCAGTACGAAATTGCCCAGCGCGCGGTGGAGCTGTCCAAGCGCAAACTGGATATCGAACGGGAAAAACTCAGCGCCGGGCGCTCCAGCAACTTTCAGGTGCTGAGCTATGAAAGCGATCTGCGCACCAGTGAAAACGCCCGCCTCAACGCACTTATCGCTTACCTCAACGCCCAGACCCAACTGGATCTGACCCTGGGCATGACCTTGGAGACCTGGGACATTGCGCTCAATGACTACTGAGCAGAAAACCTCGCGCAAGCGCTACCTGCAAGGGGGCGCGGCGCTGGTGGTGCTGGCCTTGGCCGGCGTGGCCCTGATCGGTTACCGCGCCCCGGCTGACACGGCGGCCGACAAGGGCCGCTGGATCGAGGTCAGCAGCGCGCCGCTGATTCATCAGATCGGCCTGGTGGGCAAGATCGAACCCCAGCGCACCATCAGCCTGACCGCGCCGTTCGACGGCAATGTCCTGGCCAACCTGGTGGAACAGGGCCAGCGCGTGGAAGCCGGCCAGACCCTGCTGAAAATGGACCCCAGCCTGATCGAGATCCAGCTGCGTGAGGCCTTGTCGGTCCAGCTCAAGGCGCGACGCAGCGTCCAGGAACTGCAGGACTGGAACAACAGCGCCCAGGTCACCCGTGCCCGGCGGACCTTGCGTTCTTCGCAGATGGCGGTCAGCAATTCCGAGCGCAAGCTCAGTGAAAGCCAGAGCCTGTTTGCCCGGGGCATCATTCCCCGCAACGAGCTGGACGACCTCACCCAGCAACTGCAGACCCAGCGCCTGGACCTGACCGCGGCTCAGGGCGAGCTGCAACAGGCTCTGGATCAGGGCAAGGGCGAATACCGGCAGATTGCCGAGATGGAACTGACCAATGCCACGGTCAAGTACGAAGCCCTGCGCGCCCTGCTGGCGGGCAAGGACGTCATCGCGCCGTTTGCCGGCATCGTAGTGCCGGCGCCGGGCGTCAACCTGACCCAGATGGCCTCGGCGGCGACCTCGGGCCCGGTGCAGACCGGCAGCAAGGTCGGCCAGGGCCAAGCCTTGTTCGGCCTGGCCAACATCGAGCAACTGAAGATCGTCAGCAAGGTCTCGGAGCTGGATATCAACCAGCTGCACCAGGGCCAGAGCGTGGAAATTCTTGGCGACGGCTTTGATGGCGAACGCCTCAATGGCCAGGTGGACATCGTCAGCAGCCTGGCCCTGCCCGGCGACGCCAGCGGCGCCAGCGCACAGTTCCCGGTAACCCTGTCGATCCCCACGCTGACCCGCGAACAACTGCAGCGTGTGCGCCTGGGCATGAGCGCGCGGTTGACCATCATCACTTACCGCAACGATCAGGCAATCGTCATCCCGCCGGCTGCGATCCAGCGTGGCGCAGACGGCATGAGCGTGGAATATCGGCCGAGCGCCGATCAGCCGGCAAAACGCCTGCCGGTGAGCGTCGGCCAATCGACGGCGGAGGGTATCGAAGTGTTCGGCCTGCAGCCGGGCCAGGTGCGCCTCCCCGGCGCCCCCTGACTCCCAAACACCAACAACATCCCGTAGGAGCTGGCTTGCCAGCGAAGGCGTACTCAAGAACTACGCCCTCTCCAACGGCCCTTTCGCCGGCAAGCCGGCTCCTACAGGAAGACCGCCGGCATGTCGCCGCTAACGGCCGCGGCCGTCCATTCAGGGGCTCAGCGCAGGGCTCGGCGCAGGACCTTGCCGACGGTGGTCTTGGGCAATTCCTCGGTGCGAAATTCCACATACCGCGGCACCTTATAGCCGGTCAGGTATTCCCGGCAGTGGGCCAGCAACTGGTCCTGGGTCAGATTCGGGTCCTTGCGCACCACGAAGATCTTCACCTTCTCCCCCGTGACCCCATCCTCGACCCCGATCGCCGCCACTTCCGCCACGCCCGGATGCAGGGCCACCACATCTTCGATCTCATTGGGGTACACGTTGAAGCCGGACACCAGGATCATGTCCTTCTTGCGATCCACCAGGCGGATGAAGCCCTGCTCGTTCATCACCCCGATATCCCCGGTGGACAGCCAGCCATGACGATCCAGGACCTTGGCGGTTTCTTCCGGACGCTGCCAGTAGCCCTTCATCACTTGGGGACCACGCACCTGCAACTCGCCCTCTTCGCCCAGCTCCGCCAGTTCGCCATCCTCACGCACGAAACGCACCCAGGTCGAAGGCAGCGGCACGCCGATGGTCCCGGTGAACTCGCCCTCGCGCATGCGAGCAATGTCGATGGGGCTGATGCTCACCACCGGCGAGCATTCGGTCAGGCCGTAGCCTTCGATGATCGGCACCCCAGTGACTTCCTTCCAGCGCCGGGCCACGGCGGTATGGGTGGCCATGCCGCCGGCGATGGCCAGCTTCAGGTCGGAGAAGTCCCGGCCACGAAACTCTTCGTTCTCCAGCAAGCCGTTGAACAGCGTGTTGACCCCGACGATGCCACTGAACTTTTCCTTGCGCAGGATCATCTGCACCCGCTTCACGTCCCGGGGGTTGGCGATCAGGATGTTGCGCCCGCCCAGGCACATGAACATCAGGCAGTTCACCGTCAGCGACAGCACGTGGTACAGCGGCAGCAAAGTGACGTTGGTTTCCTGCTGGTTCTCGTCCAGTTGGTCGCCGACCCAGGCCTTGGCCTGCATCAGGTTGGCGAGGATGTTGCGGTGGGTGAGCATGGCGCCCTTGGCATCACCGGTGGTGCCGCCGGTGTATTGCAGGAAGGCAATGTCGTCCTGCTTCAGGTCCACCGGACGATGCTCCAGCACGGCGGCCAGCTTCATCATCGCCGGGAAGCGAATGCTGCCCGGCAGGTTGAATTTCGGCACCTGCTTCTGCACATGGCGCAAGGCAAAGTTCAAGGCCGCGCCCTTGAAGGTGCCCAGCAGGTCGCCAATGGCGGCCACCACCACGTTCTTCAACTGGCTGCCGGGCATCGCCTGTTCCAGGGTGTGGGCGAAGTTCTCGAAGATCACCACGGTTTCGGCGCCGCTGTCCTTGAGCAGGTGCCGCAGTTCATGAGCGGTGTACAGCGGATTGACGTTGACCACCACCGCCCCCACCAACAGGGTGCCGAACAGGCAGATCGGGTACTGCAGGCAGTTGGGCATCATCAACGCCACCCGGTCGCCCTTCTTCACCCCTTTGGATTGCAGCCAGGCGGCAAAGGCGAATACGCGCTTCTCCCAGAGGTCGTAGCCCATCTCGGTGCCGATGCTCACATAGGCCACCCGCTGACGGTACTTGTCCACGTGTTCGAGGAACACTTCCCGCAGCGACGGATAGCGGTCGATGTCGGCTTCGATATCGCTGGGCACACCCGGCAGATAAGCGTTCAGCCAGATACGCTCGGCGGCTTGCAGGCTCACGACACTCATTGGCAGTCTCCTTGTTATTTTATTTTTCGACGATGGCGGTGATACCCAGCCCGCCTGCTGCACAAACGGAAATCAGCCCGCGGCCGGAGCCGCGCTGGTGGATCGCCTTGGCCAGGGTCGCCAACAGCCGCCCGCCGGTGGCGGCAAAGGGATGCCCGCAGCCCAGGGAACCGCCGTTGACGTTGAGCTTGCTGCGATCGATGCTGCCCAGGGCGCCGTCGAGGCCGAGTTTGTCCTTGCAGTAGTCGGGGTCTTCCCAGGCCTTGAGGGTGCACAGCACCTGGGCGGCGAAAGCCTCGTGAATCTCGTAGAAATCGAAATCCTGCAAGCCCAGGCCTTCCCGGGCCAGCATGCGCGGCACCGCGTAGGCCGGGGCCATCAGCAGCCCTTCCGTGCCATCGACGAAGTTCACTGCGGCGGTTTCCCCGGTACGCAGGTAGGCCAGCACCGGCAGATTGTTCGCGGCGGCCCAGTCTTCGCTGGCCAGCAGCACCACCGAGGCACCGTCGGTGAGCGGCGTCGAGTTGCCGGCGGTCAGGGTGCCGTTGTGGCGGTCGTAGGCCGGGCCCAGGCCGGCGAGTTTCTCCAGGCTGGCATCGGCCCGCAGGTTGTTGTCCCGCGTCTGGCCCCGGTACGGGGTCATCAGGTCATCGAAAAAGCCGCGCTGGTACGCCGCATTCAACTGTTGGTGGCTGGTGAGGGCCAGTTCATCCTGGGCCAGGCGCTTGATCTGCCAGCGCTTGGCCATTGCTTCACAATGCTCGCCCATGGACAGCCCGGTGCGCGGCTCGCCGTTGCGTGGCAGCAGCGGCTTGAAGAACATCCCCGGGCGCACCTTGAGCAGGCTGCGCAACTTGTTGCCGGTGCCCTTGGCGCGGTTGGCCTGGAGCAAGGTCCGCCGCAGGCCTTCGTTGATGCCGATGGGCGCATCGGAGGTGGTGTCGGCACCCCCGGCAATGCCCACTTCGATCTGCCCCAGGGCGATCTTGTTGGCCACCAGCAGCGCCGCTTCAAGCCCGGTGCCGCAAGCCTGCTGCACGTCGTAAGCCGGCGTCTGCGGCGACAAGGTGGTGGACAGCAGGCTTTCCCGGGCCAGGTTGAAATCCCGGGAATGCTTGATCACCGCCCCCGCCGCGAACTCCCCCAGACGCTGGCCCGACAGGCCGAAGCGATCCACCAGCCCTTGCAGCGCCGCCACCAGCAGGTCCTGGTTGCTGTCATGGGCGTACACCGTGTTGGAACGGGCAAACGGGATGCGGTTGCCACCAATGATCGCTACCCGGCGCACCGGCGCCGGATTGAAACTGTACTCAGTCATCACCGAGCTCCCCAGATAAATAGGCCGCGCATGTGGGGTTTGTCCCCCGCGTTATTGCGCACTTCGAATGCATGGCGCGGACCGTCGGGCAGGCAGTTCCACAAGGTCACTGCCGCCGGCAGGAAAATCGGCAGCTTGAACTCGCAGTCCAGCTGGGCCGCCGCCAGTGGATGGGGCGGTTGCTGCGCGGCCAGTGCCCGGCCCAGGGTCCACATGCCGTGGGCGATGGGCCGACGGAAACCGAACAGCCGAGCACCGAGCCAGGAGGTGTGAATCGGATTGAAATCGCCGCTGACCTGGGCAAAACGGCGTCCCAGGTCGCCCGCCAGACTCCAGCGCTGAGTGCGTATCAAGGCTTGCTCATCCAGCGGCAGCGAGCCTTGCCAGGGCTCGCCAATGGGCCCGCTGACGCCACGGCGCAAATACAGGCTGTCGCTTTCCCAGACCAGGCTGCCACCGCTGTGGGCCCGGGTGGCAATCGACAGGGCCTGGCCCTTGGGATGGGCCAGCCAACGCTCGGCAAACACTTCCAGGCGCAGGGCCTGCCCCTCCGCAAGCTTCTGGTACTGACGGATACGGTTGGCCAGGTGGACCATGCCGCTGGCCGGATAGGGAAACGTCGGGTGGGTCAGCAACAACAGGTGCAATGGAAAAGCCAGGATATGGGGAAACGCCAGCGGCACTCCGTGCTCCCGGCGAAAGCCGCAAGCCTGGGCATAACGGGCGACTTCGGCGGCCTCAAGTTCCACCGCCGGGCGCACCAGACGCTCGCTGGGCAGCTTGGGGGCGGCATCCGGTTTGGGCTTGCGCAGGCTGCGGATGCCGTCGTACAGCAACTGGCCCCGAGACGGAGGCGGTTCGATGATACGAATGGCAGAATCGGCATTCATGGTTCAGGCCCCCAGCAGGCTTTGCCCGCAGACGCGGACCACCTGTCCATTGATCCCGCCGGAGGCCGGATGGGCCAGCCAGGCGATGGTTTCCGCTACATCCACGGCCTGACCGCCCTGGGACATGGAGTTCATGCGCCGTCCGGCCTCGCGAATCATCAGCGGGATCTTCGCGGTCATCTGGGTTTCGATAAAGCCCGGAGCCACAGCGTTGACCGTGATCTGCTGACGCGCCGCCAGAGGCCCCAGGTTCTCCACCAGGCCGATGACTCCGGCCTTGGAGGTGGCGTAGTTGCTCTGCCCGAGGTTGCCGGCGATCCCGGAAATCGACGAGACGCAGACGATCCGTCCCCCCGGATTCAGGCCCTGGCCCTCCAGCAGCGCCTGGCTGAGCAGCAGCGGTGCTTCCAGGTTGACGGCCATGACCTTGCGCCAAGCGGCTTCGGTCATCTTCGCCAGGGTCTTGTCCTGGGTAATCCCGGCGTTGTGCACGACGATATCGAAGGCTCCGTGCTCTCCGACGAACTCCAGCAGCCGCTGCCCGGCGCCAGAAGCCGTGATGTCCAGGGCCAGGGCGCTGCCCTTGAGGCCGGCTGCCGCCTGTTGCAATTCGGCCTCGACCTGGGGAATGTCCAGGCACACCACCTGGGCGCCTTCCCGGGCCAGGACCTTGGCAATGGCCAGGCCGATGCCGCGACAGGCCCCCGTGACCAGGGCCCGCCGGCCCTCCAGTGGCTGGGTCCAATCGATGTACCTGGGCACATCCACCGGCTCGCCGATGCGCACCACCTGGCCCGAGACATAGGCCGAACGGCGAGACAGGAAAAACCGCAGGCTGCTGTCCAGCTCACCTTCGGCGCCGGGCTCGACATACAGCAGTTGCGCGGTAATGGCCCGGCGCAGCTCCTTGCCCAGGGACCGCACGAAACCCTCCAGGGCCCGCTGCGCCACAGCCTGGGCCAGCGCCTTGCAGTGCTCCGGCGGTGTGCCCAGCACCAGCACCCGGCCATGGGCACTCAGGCGCCGGACATTGGCGTGGAAGAAGCGGTACAGCTCATCGAGCTGGGCGATATCCGCCAGCCCGCTGGCGTCGAAGACCAGGCCCTGGACCTTCACGGTCGAGGGCGCGTTGATGCTCGCGGCCTGGGCCGCCACGGTGTCGGTGGCGGCGAAGATCCGTTGCAGCTCGCCTAAAAGGCGCCCCTCGGGCGCCGCGGCGAGGACCACCGGGTTGATCAGGTTGCCGCCCTGCCCCTCGCGGTGGCGTTGCAGCGGCACCGGTTGTGGCAGGCCGGCACGCTGGGCCAGCCAGCGGCCCCACCCGGAATTGACGAACGAAAGATAACCGTCAGACATAAAGAGATCCCGATCAGAACCAGTAGAGGGTCAATAGGCCGAGTCGCTGGCCACCACCGTGTCTTCGCTGCTGGCGGCGCGTTTGCGCGAGGCCGGCTTGGCGCTTTGCTCGAAGTGCGCCTGACGCTGTTGCAGGGCTTCCAGCAGACCGAAGTCCTGGGGGAAGTCGTCGACCTGAATCGCGTGATCGCCGTACTCCACATAACGGCTCAGCAGTTCGTCCTCCTCCTGACTGATCAACTGCTGCTCCAGGGCCTTGACCCGCCAGATGACGAACGCCTCGCGGGAGATCGGCAACGGCGCCAGGGCGCCCTGCTTGATCGCCGGCTTGAGCCGGGCCTCGATCAGTTCCACTTGCGGTTGCAGGCGGAACGCCAGTTCGCCGTAGGCCAGCTTGTCGATGTCCGGCTGCGGGATGTAGGAGTCGGCCAGCAGGCGGTCGCGGGTGGCGCCCGGGGTTTGCACCAGCTCGGCCACCTCGGCCAGCAAACGGTCGCTGGGTTTGTGCTGGGGAATGCCCAGGGGGAAGCTCAGGCCACGAATAATCCGCGCCGCCGCCCTGGACGGATAGTTGTCCAGTACCTCGGCCAGGGCTTCATGGGCCCGCAGCAGGGAATCCTGGGCCGCCCAGTGCACCAGCGGCAGATCGGCCTGGGGCCGGCCATCGTCTTCGAAGCGCTTCAGTACGCAGGACAGGATGTACAGCTGGGACAGAATGTCCCCCAGGCGCCCGGTGATGCTTTCCTTGCGCTTGAGGGCACCGCCCAGCACGCCCATGGAAATGTCCGAAGCCAGGGCCAGGACCACCGACAGACGCTGGATCTGCCGGTAATAGGCGGCCAGGGCCTTGTCGGTATTGGCCGGGGCCTTGATCAGGCGGCCGCCGGTCAGCGCATGCACCGCGGCACGCACGGTGTTGGCGAAGACAAAGCTGATGTGGCCGAACATGGCGTTGTCGAACGCTTCCAGGCCTTTGCGTCCGCTATCCCGGGCGGCTTCCATTTCGCGGAACACATAAGGATGGCAACGGATCAGCCCCTGGCCGTAGATGATCAGGCAGCGGGTCATGATGTTCGCGCCTTCCACGGTGATGGCGATCGGGCTTTGCTGGTAGGCCCGGGCCAGGAAGTTGTTGGGGCCCATGCAGATGCCCTTGCCGGCGACGATGTCCATGCCGTCGTTGACGATAGCCCGGGCGCGTTCGGTGACGTGGTACTTGGCGATGGCCGAGATCACTGAAGGTTTCTCACCGGCATCCAGGGACGCCACCGAGACCTTGCGCACCGCATCGCAGGCATACAGGTGCCCGGCCATGCGCGCCAGGGGCGCCTGAACGCCTTCGAACTTGCCGATGGGCAAGCCGAACTGCTTGCGCATCGCCGCATACGCCGTGGTGCCGCGCACCGCCACCTTGCCCAGGCCGACGTTGGCCGACGGCAGGGAAATCGCCCGTCCGGCCGCCAGACACTCCATCAGCATGCGCCAGCCGTTGCCCACTTGATCGCCACCGCCGATCACCCACTGCAGGGGAATGAATACGTCCTTGCCGGTGGTCGGGCCGTTCTGGAACACCGCGTTCAGCGGCCAGTGACGACGCCCGGTATTGACCCCCGGATGGGTGGTGGGAATCAGTGCGCAGGTAATCCCCAGGCTGCCTTTGCCGCCCAGCAGGCCGTCCGGGTCTTCGGCGCGAAACGCCAGGCCGAGCACCGTGGCGATGGGGCCCAGGGTGATGTAGCGCTTGTCCCAGGTGACACGAAAGCCCAGTACTTCCTGACCTTCGAACTGGCCCTTGCAGACCACCCCGACATCGGGAATCGCCCCAGCGTCGGAACCGGCATAGGGGCTGGTCAGGGCAAAGCAGGGAATGTCTTCGCCCCGGGCCAGGCGCGGCAGGTAATGCTGGCGCTGGGCCTCGGTGCCGTAGTGCAGCAGCAGCTCGGCCGGGCCCAGGGAGTTGGGCACCATCACCGAGATCGCCGCCGCCGAGCAGCGGGTGGAGAGTTTCATCACCACTTGGGAGTGAGCGTAATGGGAGAAGCCTTTGCCGCCGTATTGCTTGGGAATGATCATCCCCAGGAAACCCGCGTCCTTGGTGTATTGCCAGGCCTTGGGCGACAGGTCCTGCCAGATCTGGGTGGTTTCCCAGTCGTTGGCCATGTCGCACAGGGTTTCCACTTCGTTGTCCATGAACGCCTGTTCTTCGGCGCTCAGGCTGGCCGGGGCGGCCTGCAGCAGGCGCGGCCAGTCGGGCTTGCCGCTGAACAGCTCGGCGTCCCACCAGACCGTGCCGGACTCGATGGCGGCGCGCTCGGTGTCGGACATGGCCGGCATGATCTTGCGAAACATGGCCAGGGCCTTGCGGGTGAGCAAGGTACGGCGTAGCGGCTTGATGCTCAGCAGCGCGGCCGGCGCCAGCACCAGCAGTACGCCGAGGGTCAGTCCCAGGGTGCCCACCAGATTGAACAGATAACCTGCCGCCAGCCACACCAGGCCGCTGCCCAGCCACAGGGCCGCGGCGGCCTGGCGATAGGCCAGTGCACAGGCTGCGGCGAGTCCCACCAATAACCAGACAATCATGGAATACCTCTCTTGTTCTAACGAGACAACCACTGGGAGCCCGGGCGTTGTGCCGGCCCCTCGAAGATCACCCTACAAAGGAAAGATGCATGTTTCAAATTTTATTTTTAAATATTGTTTTGAGCGATTTCAGCAACGCATAGCGGCTGAACGATGTCAGCCAAGGGTTGGAAAAGCAGGCAGGTCGAGACGGGTCCTGAAGTGACCCGCCCAGCCAACGGCAGTAGCACAATCCCTTGGTACTGCCGTTATCTCAAGACACGGATGAAGCGCGAGACCTCAGAAGTGATAGGTCGCGGAGAGACTCACCACTTCGCCCTTGGAGTCGACTTTGCCGTCGATGGTGGAACCGCCGAGACGGTCAACGTTGACGGTCTTGAGCTTGGCCTCTTTGACAAACTGCCGGGAATAGGCGCCGTCGATGGTCAACCCGGGAATGGCCTTGATGTCATAGCCAAATCCGATGGAAGTGAACCAGCGATCGTTATCCGGAATCCGTGGGTCACGGGTCGAATTGCGAGTCGGGGTCTGGTCGAAGGCCACACCAGCGCGCAGGGTCAGCTCATCGGTGAAGCGATAGTCGCCACCCAGGGAGTACATCATCGAGTCCTTGTAGTTGTAAGGAATCGCCACCAGGGTGTTGCCATCAGACTTCAGCGTCAGGTCCTTGAACGACGACCATTGGGTCCAGAGCAGACTGGCACCCATGGTGAAGCGATCGTTGAATACGTGGACCCAGTCCAGGCCGGCGGTAGCCGGAATGTCCAGTTGGGTACTGGCGTTGGCACCATCGGGGTTTAGCTTGAGGCCCGGATAGGCCAGTTCGGTCAGGGTTTCACCGTTGGGACCGGCCGGCTGGGTCATGAAATTGCGGCCCAGGGCGTCGGCACGAATGTTGTACTTGCCCTCCATCTTGTTCTTGATCTTGGCGTGATAGTTCAGGCCCAGGGTGTCCTGCTCGGTGGGTTTCCAGGTGATGCCGGTGAACCAGCCGACCGAGGTGTTATCGACCTTGACCCGCATCAGGTTGGAGCCAATGCCCGAGGGCGCTCCAGGAAGCACCGACATACCCGCCGAACCACTGACGTTGAGGTTCTGGCTGACGAAACCCTTGCTGTGCTGCACGATGACCCCGGCACCGATGGAGAAGTCCTCACGGACCTTGAACGACAGGGCCCCGGTCAGGCCGACAGTCTCAATCTTGGTATCCACGGCGAAGTCACGACCTTTCCAGCCTTCGTCCCAGGTGCTGCGCATGCCCAAGGGCACGACCTGGCTGAGGCCAAAAGCAAAGCGATCGTTGATCGGCATCACCATGAAACCGGTGGGCAGCCAGGCGGTGAAACCACCCTCCCCGCCATCGCCGGTCAGGGGCATCGCCGCGCCGCTGGGAGCGCCGGTGTCATCCACGGGAGTGATGGAGGCCGGATTCCCCTGATAGTCGTTGACGTTGCCTTTGAACTTCATCTTGATCCGCGCGTAATCCACGGTCATCTGTGCCACGTTCTGATCGATGAACGCCATGGCCGCCGGGTTGTTGAAGGCCGCACTGGGATCATTCTTGAACAGCGAACCACCACCGAAAGCGCGACCCCAGCCGGGTGCACCGTAGGTTGGAGTAGAGAAACCACCCGCCTGCACCGGCCCGGAACCGATCAGGCCGCCCAGCACCGCCAGGCCAATAGCGGCCTGGATCTTGTGTTTCTTATTATTCATGCCCCACTCCTTATTATTATCGACCGCGATCGGCCACCACCGATCCAGGGTGTTGCAACAGGCGCCCCAAACGAGGCGCCTGTTTTTCAGCAAGTGATCAACAGGCTGAAGTCAGATCAACTTCATGGCGTTACGGTGAAGGCTGGGTTCGGGTTGACGCTCAGCGCCGTGATTTTGCAGCTGCCGACGGTTTGCGCCGAAGGAATGCTCAGCGTGTTGGTGGCGTTGTTCCAGGTGGCGTTGATGGTCACCGGAGTGCTGCTGCAGTTGGAGAGGATCTTGAAATTGACCCCGGTCACTGTGCCGGCGCTGACGCTGGAGGCGGTCAGGGTCCAAGGCAGGTTCAGCAGAACCGGTACGCCGCACAGCGAGTTGCTGCCGCCAACGGTGGCGCCAGTGATCGAGGCATTGGAGCCGTCAGCTGCCACGGTGCCAGTGAAGTTGATGTTGCAATTCACCGGGATGCCGAACGATGCCGGCGAGGATACCGAGATGGTGCCCGGTGCCGAGAAGGTCTTACCGAAGTTGGTGGAGGGTCCGATAGTGGCAGCGCTGGCCATCGACGCGGCGCCCATGCAGATGGCGAAAGAGGCTACGGATACCAGAGTCTTGATGCTTTGCATTGTTGTTTTCCTCAAGATTTAGGCAACGGTCAGTTGCCAGGGGGTTATCAGCCTTGCCAGGGGGTCGATGACGCCATCGGCTCTCCAGTTCGACCGAATTCGGTGCTGGAGCACGCTATGGCGATACCGACCCGGCCTCAGCTGCCGGCGCTTTCGGACTACTCGATCGCAAGTTCATCAGCGTCCCTCCATGGAATCTGTTGTGACTCAGGGTGCGACCCGGAAGGTGGGTGGCATCTGGATCGATACGGTCTTGATGGTGCAGCCACCTTCGAGGCTGACTTGGGCCGCCTCCAGCTTGCCGGTGCTGTTGTTCCAACTGCCTTCGGCGGTGCTTGGCCCGCAATCACCGCCCACCAGGGGGGCGTGCACGGTGACCTGGATGCCGGACATGGCGCCGCGGGTTTCGTCCTTGGCAATCAGCTTCCAGGGCAAGTGCGTGGCTTCCACCTGGCCACACTTGAGGCCGCCACTGAAGTCGACTTTCTCGACGCTGGCGAAGCTGCCGTCGGGGCTGACCTTGCCGCTGACCTGGATGGTGCAGTCGGCATTGATGATGCTCTTGGCGAAGCTGATGGGCCCCTTGGCGGTGAACTCGGTGTTGGCCGGCTCGATGCGCGCCGCTTCGGCGGCGCCCATCAGCGACACACCCACCATGACCACGAACAGACGGGCAGCGAGCAGAGGTGAAATAGACATCCGTGACTTCCTTACAGTTGCTTATTGTTGTTGTCGGTCAACGTGCTAAAGGACTTCTGTGTTGCGGGGCTCACCCTTCAAGCAGGCAAACGCAGGCGGTTCACGGCCACTTGAAGGGGTGAGCGGTACAACTAAAGAGCGGTGTCTGAATCGGTGTCGGTGAAACCGTATTGCTTGAGCAGTTCGGCGCGCTTGGCCGGGTGCAGGTTGGCCAACCGTACATCCCCCGAGTAGTGGGCCAGGACCCGATGGTCCATCAGCCGCCGCCAGAGCGCCGGCACATAGGCCCAGACAATCATCGTGGCGTAGCCATAGGGCAGTTGCGGCGACTCGTCGAAGTGGCGCAGGGCCTGATACGACCGGGTCGGGTTGGCATGGTGGTCGGAGTGACGCTGCAGCTGGAACAGGAAGATGTTGGTGACGATGCGGTTGCTGTTCCAGGAATGGCGTGGCGAGCAGCGCTCGTAGCGGCCATTGGGCTGTTTCTGCCGCAGCAGGCCGTAGTGTTCGACGTAGTTCACCACTTCCAGCAGGGAGAAACCGTAGATGCCCTGAATCACCAGGAAGGGAATCACCGCCGCGCCGAGCCAGGCAATCAGCCCACCCCAGAGCACCACGCTGTACAGCCAGGCACTGAGCACGCCGTTCTTCCAGTGCAGGGTCGGCAGCCCGAGTTTGTGCAGACGCTCGCTTTCCAGGTGCCAGGCCGAACGCAGGCTGAACCACACGGTGCGCGGCAGGAAGCTCCAGAAGGATTCGCCAAGACGGGAGCTGGCGGGATCTTCAGGAGTCGCCACGCGAACGTGATGGCCACGGTTGTGCTCGACGAAGAAGTGCCCGTAGAAAGTCGAAGCCAGGGCCAGCTTGGCCAGGAACTTGGACATCCCGCGATTCTTGTGCCCCAGCTCATGGGCGATGTTGATGGCGATGCCAGTGGCGGCACCGGTGGACATGGCCATGCCCAGGTAAGTGAACCAGCCGACGCTGCCATGCAGTTGCGCACGCTCGGTCAGAAAGGCCGCGAAGCTCGCCAGGCTGCCCTGCAGGTGCAACTGTTCACTCAGTTGCAACAAGCCACCGGCCATGATCCAGTCGACACCCTGGATGGCCATCCAGGCGGTAAACACCAGGGACGCCACCGAGAGTACGGCGCAGCTGTAGACGATAAAGCGGTAGTAGGGTTGTTTTTCCAGATCGGGAACCGCGGATTCCGGCGGGTTGCTGGCGTCCTCTCCGAGCAGGCCGTCAATCAGCGGAATCAGACCGAAGATCACCACCACCCCACTCCACCAGAACACCTGGACACCGGTGGTCAGCGCGAACAGACCAGCCAGCAGAGGGGTGATCATCGGCAAGGTGCCCAGCCACCAGAGGTGCCGCTTGCCATCGGTCCAGACGCCGGGTGCCGCCACGGAAACAGTCATGGCAGCCTCCGCAGGATGGCCGTCGGCAGGGATGCTATAAAGGACAGCGCGATGGCGCTGTACGGAGCGTGGACAGATGAAAAAACAAAAGCGTGAAATGGCGTTATTTTCATTATTTTAATCGCTCAATTGCACTTTCAAAAAAAACATTCAAAACATTTTTTTAAAAAAATAGCTCGGGTTCGTTAGCTCGTCAACTATTTTCTCGGCTTGTTTTGAATGTCGCCCGTGAAGCGTTTACAGCTGCTGCCAGAGTCGTTGCGCGACGATCGGAATCGCCCCCCACAACGCCCCTAGCCTGCTCGTGATGCCGCGAACGGCGGGTGCAGCACGGTGGCGCTGCGCTGCGGTGCAGCCTGGGAAGCAATGTGCTCGACCATGGCCACCACCCGCTCGACGGCGCTGATGGGCAGCATGTGCCCCCGACCTTGAACGATCTCAAGTTGCAGCCCTGGCACCTTGCCCACCATGGCCTCGCCATGCCGGCGGTAATTGAGTATCGAGTCCGCCGAACCATAGATCAGGCCCACCGGCAGCTTCAGGCTGGGGTAGTGCTTGACCATGCCCGGCAAAGCGCGATTGACCACCGCGATCTCGCTGGAGGCGTTATAGAAGTTGTCCGAACGCATGCCCAGCAAGCCGCCGCCACGCTCGGCGAAGTCTTCGGGCACCGGGTCCGGCGCGAATATCGCCTTCACCAGGCCACGACGCCCGAGCATGGCCATGGGGGCCGCCAGGGTCAGGGACATCCAGCGCCGCAGGAAGGCCGGACGCACTCCCAGGGACAGGAACACCCAGGGCAGCATGCGTTGCGGATGGGTCAAGGGCGCCACCAGGATCAGCCCGGACACCGACTGCGGATGATCCAGCGCCAAAGACAGGGCCACGGCGCCGCCCAGGGAATGCCCGAGTACCAGCGGCTGCCCCAAGTCCAGGGTGCGAATGAACTTGGCCACCAGACTGGCCTGGGCCGGCAGGTCCGCCGGCGCCCCCCGGGCCCGAGTGGAATAGCCTGAGCCGGGGCGATCAAGGGTGATCACCCGGAACCGCTCGCGCAGTTGCGGCGCCAGGGAGTGGGTCAGGTTGCGACCGCAGCCGGACAGGCCATGGATCATCAGCAGTGCCGGGCCGCGCCCCTCGTCGGTGTAATGCAGGCGTTCACCGCCGACTTCCAGAAAGCGTCCGTTGATCGGGACCTGACGTTCGATCCTGCGGTTGATGCGAAAGCTCACCACCCAGAGCACCGCGCTGACCACCAGGAATACCGCTGCCGCTACCAGCCACTCCATAACCCGTCCCCTCAGCTTCCCTGCGCCGCACTGCAGGATCAGGATGATCCGCAGCAGTGGCTGTCGCCTTGGCCGGGTACCGCCTGTGGCGTCTCATCCCAGGTCCGGATGAGCCCTGCAAGATCCACAAGCGAATGGCGTAGGTGACATTTCCAGGTGATTTATTTAAATTAATTTTTAAAACATTATTTTAAATTGTGCAATCCTGAGATTTCACTCACCGACGAAAGTCACCCCAAGCGTCACCACAATCGAGGTACACACCATGAATGCGTACTCGCCACCCAACGACCCCGAGGTCGTTGACATCGCCATCATCGGCGCCGGCTTCGCCGGGCTGTGCATGGCGATCAAGCTCAAGCAAGCCGGGCAGCAAGACTTCCTGGTCGCCGAACAAGCCGCGTCCCTGGGGGGCACCTGGCGCGACAATCACTACCCCGGCTGCGCCTGCGACGTGCAATCCCACGTTTACTCCTTTTCCTTCGCGCCCAACCCGAACTGGACCCGGCAGTTCGCGCCCCAGGCGGAAATCCGCGAGTACCTGGAGAACTGCGCCAGGGACTTCGCCCTGGCGCCCTTTCTGCACTTCAACATGGGCCTGGAGCAGGCGGTCTTCGATGAGGTTTCCGAGCGTTGGCAACTGACGTTCGGCAATGGCCGCAAGGTCAGCGCACGCGTGCTGGTGTCCGGCATGGGGGGCCTGTCGCGTCCGGCGATCCCGCAGATTCCCGGCCTGGAAACCTTCACCGGCAAGCGCTTCCACTCCCAGCAGTGGGACCATCGCTACTCACTGCAAGGCAAACGCGTGGCGGTGATAGGCACCGGCGCCAGCGCCATCCAGTTCGTCCCGAAAATCGCTCCCCGGGTGGCTCAGCTCAAGCTGTTCCAGCGCACCCCACCGTGGATCATGCCCAAGCCCGACCGCGAGCTCAGTGCGGTCGAACGCTGGGCTTTCAAGCACCTGCCCTTCACCCAGCGGCTGGTGCGCTCGGCGCTGTACTGGGCCCTGGAAAGCCGGGTGATCGCCTTCGCCCGTCGGCCGAAACTGATGCAAGTGGTGCAGCGCGTGGCTCTGCGCCATCTGCGCAAACAGGTGCCCGACCCGCTCCTGCGCCAACGCCTGACGCCCGACTACACCATCGGCTGCAAGCGCATCCTGATTTCCAACGACTACTACCCGGCCCTGTCCCGGGGCAATGTGGCGGTCATCGGCGATGCCATCCAGCGCATCGACAGCGATGCGGTGATCACCGCCGACGGCACCCGACATCCGGTGGACTGCATCATCTTCGGCACCGGTTTCCAGGCCACCGACCCGATCCCCCAGGGCCTGCTCTTCGGCCGCCAGGGCCAGGACCTGATGGACGCCTGGTCCGGGGGTGCCCATGCCTACCTCGGCACCTGCCTGCCGGGCTTTCCCAACTTGTTCATGATCGTCGGGCCCAATACCGGCCTTGGGCACAACTCGATGATCCTGATGATCGAGGCCCAGGTGGACTACATCCTCAAGGCGCTGGAGCGGATGCGTCTGGACGGCATCGCCAGCCTGGAGGTCAAGCCCCAGGTCGAGAGCCAGTACAACCAGCGCCTGCAACAACGTCTGGCCGGGGCCATCTGGTCCACCGGCGGTTGCCGCAGCTGGTACCTGGACCCCCGTAGCGGGCAGAACACCACCCTCTGGCCCGGCTCTACCTGGAGCTTCAGGAAGACCGTGCAGCACTTCCAGCTCCAGGACTACCTGACCACTCACCTGCTCCATCCCGGGATTGCCGCCACGCCGGCTGCAACACGCCCGCTGAACCTGCAAGAGGCCGCCATCGATGAAAAATTTTAACGGTAAAGTCGCGGCCATCACCGGCGCCGCCTCCGGCATGGGCCGCGCCCTGGCCATTGCCCTGGCCCGCGAGGGTTGCCACCTGGCCCTGGCCGACAAGAACCCCCAGGGGCTGGCGCAGACCGTGGCCCAGGCCCGAGCCGCAACCCTGCTGCCATTGCGCATCAGCAGCCAGGAACTGGACGTCGGCGACCGCCAGGCAATGTTCGCCTGGGCCGCCGCCAGCGCCGCCGAACACGGGCAGATCAACCTGATCTTCAACAATGCCGGCGTGGCCCTGTCCAGCACCGTGGAAGGTTCGAGCCTGGCGGACCTGGAGTGGATCGTCGACGTCAATTTCTGGGGTGTGGTCCACGGCACCCAGGCCTTCCTGCCCTACCTCAAGCAATCCGGCGACGGTCACATCATCAACACCTCCAGCGTCTTCGGCCTGTTCTCCCAACCGGGCATGAGCGGCTACAACGCCACCAAGTTCGCCGTACGCGGCTTTACCGAGTCCCTGCGCCAAGAGCTGGACCTGCAAGGCAACGGCGTCTCTGCCACCTGCGTGCACCCGGGCGGCATCCGCACCGACATCGCCCGCACCAGCCGCATCAGCGACAACGTCAAGGGGTTCCTGATCGACAACGAACAGCAGGCCCGGGACGACTTCGAAAAGCTCTTCATCACCTCGGCCGAAACCGCCGCCAAGGTGATCCTGCTCGGGGTGCGCAAGAACAAGCGCCGGGTACTGATCGGCCGCGACGCGCACTTCCTCGATCTGTTTGTGCGCCTGCTGCCCGGCGCCTATCAGGCCCTGGTGGTGTGGATCAGCCGGCGCATGGCGCCCAAGCCGGGCCAGGAACGGCCGGCGGTCTACGAGGCCCAGGACGAGCGCGGCCTGTAGCGCCGCGTACCCATTTCATGTCTAGAGGAGCGCCAGCCATGCTGCCCATCCGCCGCGACATCAAGGTCGAACTGCCTGCCGAACGTGCCTGCGACTGGCACGAACAAGGCAGCCACGTGAGTCACTTCTTCAATGCCCTGTCCCTGCTGTTTCCTGCCGGCGAGCTGTTCTTCATGGACAGCGTGCGCCATTACCGCGAGCAGATTCACGACCCCGAGCTCAAGCGCGAGATCCAGGGCTTCATCGGCCAGGAAGCCATGCACAGCCGCGAGCACGTGCGCTACAACGACTTGCTGCAGGACGCCGGGCTGCCGGCCCATTTGCTCGACCGGCGGCTGCGGATGATCCTCGACTTCCAGAAAAAGCACTTCCCGGCGGCCTTCAACCTGGCCATCACCGTGGCCCTGGAACACTACACGGCGATCCTCGCCGACCTGCTACTGCGCGACCCCAGCCGCTTCGGCGATTCGGTGGCGGGCTATCGGCAGATGTGGCTGTGGCACGCCCTGGAGGAAACCGAACACAAATCGGTGTCCTACGACGTCTTCAACAGCGTGCTCAAGCCCGGGCCCAAGCGCTACCTGATTCGCACCGGGACCATGCTCTTCACCACCCTGACCTTCTGGCTGGTGGTGTTCGACTTCCATGTGCGCATGCTCATCGCCGACCGGCGTCGCGGTGGCCACTGGCGGGGCTTGTGGCAGGTGATCAAGTACCTCTACGGCCCCAAGGGGGTGTTCCCGCGCATCGCCCTGCCCTGGCTGCAGTTCTTCAAACCGGGCTTCCATCCCTGGGATCACGACAACCGCGAGCAACTGCAACGCATCGACGGCCTGGTCCAGGACATCGAGCGCACCCGGGCCGCCGCGGCCAAATGAGCGGCCAAGAGGACAGCCATGACACGCGGCGACAGCGGCGTGCCATGAGGGCCTGCTAACCTGCAGCGCACCCTTTGTGCTGTGAGCTCGCGCCATGATCCTGATCCTGCTGCCCCACGCCGACTACGACCCCAGCGAAAGCAGCCTGCCGTGGCAGGCCGCCAGGGACGCGGGTTTTGCCGCACAATTCGCCACGCCCCTGGGGTTTGTGGCCTATGCCGACTCGCGCCTGGTGAGCCTGGGCTTCGGCCCGCTCAATCCGCTGTTGATGACCCCGGCCGCAGACCTTGAGCGCTACCACAGCATGACCCGCGATCCGGCGTTTCTCAGCCCCCTGAACTATGCCCAAGTCGATCCGCAAGCCTTCGAGGGCTTGCTGATTCCGGGCGGGCATGCCCGGGGCATGCGCAGCCTGCTGGAGTCTGCCGACGTGAGGCGGATCATCCTGGCGTTCTTCAAGGCCGACAAACCCGTGGCCGCGGTATGTCACGGCCCACTCGCGCTGGCCCGTTGCATCGACCCCGAAAGCGGGCGCTCGGTGCTCTACGGGCGCAAGGTCACCGCCCTGCTCGCCGGGCCCATGGAGTTGGCGGCCTGGATCGTCACCGCGCCGTGGCTGGGGCGCTATTACCGCACCTACGACCACAGCGTCGAGCAAGAGATCAAACAGGTACTGGCCAGCCCGGCGGACTTTCTTTCCGGACCCTGGCTGCCACGCCGAGACTCGGCGCAGCATCCCGAGCGCGGCTTTGTGGTCCGTGACCGCAATCTATTGACTGCGCGCTGGCCGGGGGACTGTCACCGCTTCGCCAATGAATGGGTCACTCTGCTGCAACAGGCCCGCGACGCCCAGGTTCAACCGGCGCTCGCTGACCCGGCTTGAAGCCGTCACTGCATGCACGGCAAACCATCCCGGCCGCCAATGGGTTCGATCCTCAGGAAGCCAGGGGCTTGTTCAACTCACCGATCTTCTCCAGCCGCGCGCGCACGATGTTGCGGCTGATGTTCAGCAAGCGCCCGGTCTGCAACTGATTGCCGTGGCAGTAGCGGTAAGCCTCACGGAAAATCGTCTCTTCGATGTGTTCGTACAGGTCCGGAATGTTCTGTTCGAACAGCGCCTGCAGCGCCCGCCCCAGGTCCGCCGGAGCGGCCGGCAGCGACGCTGACGGCGGCGCCTGTTCCTGGCGGATGCCGGAAGAACGCATGTCCACCAAGTGCAGATCGCCGGGAGCGACCCGCTGCTGGCGGCACACCAGCAAGGCGTGGTGAATGGCATTTTCCAGCTCACGGATGTTGCCCGGCCAGCTGTGTTCCAGCAGCTTGCGTTCGGCCTCTTCGGTCAGCGAGGCACGGTTGTAGCCCAGGCGCTGGCAGTGTTCCTCAAGGAAGAATTCGGCCAGGGGCAGGATGTCCCCCGGGCGCTCGCGCAACGGCGGCAGGCGAATGGTGGCCACGTGCAGGCGGTAGAACAGGTCCTCACGAAAATGCCCGGCCACCACCGCATCGGCGAGGTTGACGTTGGTGGCCGCCACCAGCCGTACATTGATCGGGATCGGCGTGCGCGAGCCCAGGCGCACCACCTCCCGCTCCTGCAGCACTCGCAGCAGCTTGACCTGCATGTTCAGCGGCAGGTCACCGATCTCGTCGAGAAACAGCGTGCCGCCGTTGGCGGCTTCGAACCAGCCGGCCTTGTGGGTAGTGGCGCCGGTAAAGGCGCCTTTCTCATGGCCGAAAAGCTCGCTTTCCACCAGGGTTTCGGCAAAGGCCCCGCAGTTCACCGCGACAAAGGGCTCGCGCCCGCGGCGACTCAAATGATGGATGTGCCGGGCCACCAGTTCCTTGCCGGTGCCGGTCTCGCCAATGATCAGGGTATTGGCCTCACTGGGGGCCAGGCGCTCGATGCGACTGAGCAACTCCTGGGAGCGCGGGTCCTTGAACACCAGAACGGTGGCCCGTACCGACTTGGTCAATTCGCGGGCGTTTGGATGAGTGATCAGCGACATGGTGCATTCCTGGCAGTAAAAGCGCGGGTTCAATAGTGCACGAAGATATTTAGACTAAATAATTATTAATTAATCTTTAGATATTCCTTTTACGAATATAAGCAGTGACTGTTCCTGCCCTGCTGCTGGAGCAGCAATCGGCCAGCACCTGGCTGTTCGCAGATCAGCAACAGAGGCCTTCGACACACCTCCCCGTTCCTTCTAAAACCCTTGTCCTGCAAGGCCTGCAGCGATTTTTCCGCGCCCTGGCATGCAATCTGCTCTCACCCTGCCAACACCGGCCCCTACGCCGCAGCAACCCACCCCCCCTGTAGGAGCTGGCTTGCCAGCGAAGGCACCCGCAAGGGCAACGCAAGGCTCAAGGGCCTCTTCGCCGGCAAGCCGGCTCCTGCAGGAAACACCGCGATATCCGCCGTAGGAGCTGGCTTGCCAGCGAAGGTGTCCGCCAGGGCAACACAAGGCCCAAGGGCGCAGGCCGAGATTCGCTGGGGCGATGAAGGCAAACATTTTTAGGGAGAGTGCAATGCAAGCTTTATGGCGCAACACCCTGGCCGCATTGGCCGCGCTGCTGATCAGTGTCACCGCCCTGGCCAATCCGGCTCCGACCGCGGTGAAGATCGCCATCGTCGCCTTTACCCAAGGCGGCAAGCCGGTGTTCGGCGGGATTGCCGGGCGGGTCATCGAGGACGGCTGGCTGGAGCAGCAATTGAGCCAGCGCGGGATCACGCTGCAGTGGATCGCCCTGCCCCACGCCGGCGCCGGGCCACAGATCAACGAAGGTTTCAGCAACAACAGCATCGACTTCGCCGTGCGCGGCGACCTGCCCTCGGTGATCGCCGGTGCCGGCGGTGTGCCGGGCAAGCTGATCGTGCCCGGCGGCAGTGGCAACAATATCTATCTGGTGGTGCCGGCGAACTCCACGGCCAAGAGCATCGAGGACCTCAAGGGCCAGCGCCTGGCCCTGCATCGCGGCCGGCCCTGGGAGTTTGCCTTCAGCAACTTCCTGGCCAGCAAGGGCTTGAAGCTCGACGACTTCAAGATCGCCAACCTCAACCCCCAGGTCGGCGCGGCGGCGGTGTCCGCCGGCAAGGTCGACGCGGCGGTGCTGCTCAGTGAGGCCTACGCCCTGGAAGACAAGGGCGTGGGGAAGATCATCTGGTCCACCAAGCAAGGAGCCAACGACTGGCGCCTGGTCTCCGACCTCTGGGGCACCGACAGCTTCATCGAACAGCACCCGGAAGTTACCCAACTGCTGGCCACCGCCTGGGTCAAGGCGGCCTGGTGGATTTCCCAGGAACAGAACCAGGACGCCTATTACCAGCTGTCCTCCCGGGCCGGCACTGCCGAGAGCGTGCTGCGCCGCGACGACCAGGGCGACCCGGTGACGTGGAAGGAACGCTGGGCGCCGAAAAGCGACCAGCAGCTCAAGGCCCACTACCAGGCGCTGAGCACCTATGCCCTGGACAACCAGTTGATCCGCACGCCCTACGACATCACCCCGGCCCTGGCCACCGGTTTCACCAACCAGGCGCTGATCGACTTGCACCTCGCTGACTACTGGCCCGCCCTGCGCGGCCAGGTCACCACCCTTCCTTGAACCCTGAGTACGAGTCTTCTTGATGAAACTGTCCGCAAAATTCGCCTTCGGCCTGAGTGTCCTGGCTGTCTCCCTGTCGGCCCTGGCCGGCCCGACCTACGCACCCAAGCCCGACCCGTTGCAGGGCGATGGCCGGGTCTCGGTCTTCTACACCTGGCAGGACGCGATTCCCGCCACCCCGGGCAAGCTGCTGCGCAGCGAGCCCCTGGAAGCGACCCTGAGCCTGCCCAACGCAGCCAGTGCGCAACGGATTCTTTACAGCTCCACCGACGGCATCGATGGCAAGACCCCGGTGGTGGTCTCCGGCACCCTGTTCCTGCCCAAGGGCAAGGCTCCGGCCGGCGGCTGGCCGGTGGCGTCCTGGGGGCACGGCACCGTGGGCGTGGCGGATGTCTGCGCACCCTCCTGGCAGGGCCGCTCCTACCGTGACGTGCAGTACCTGAGCCGCTGGCTGGACGAAGGCTTTGCCATTGTCGCCAGCGATTACCAGGGCCTGGGCGTGCCCGGCGGCCATCCGCTGCTGAACAACCGCATGGCCGCCTACGGCATTCTCGACGCCGCCAAAGCGGTGGTCGCCGGGGTGCCCGGGCTGGCCAACAAGGTGCTGATCGTCGGCCAGTCCCAGGGCGGTGCCGGCGCCTTCGCCTCGGCCGCCTACGCCTCCACCTACGCACCGGAGCTGGGGGTCAAGGGCAGCATCGGCACCGGGGTGATCTACACCATCGGCGCGAAAAATGTCGGCGAACAGGACCCGAACAAGGTCGACGCCTCCCTGGCCTACGGCTTCTACACCCTGTTGGCCGCCCAGCAGTACGACCCGAGCATCAACCCCAAGGACTTCTACACCGACAAGGCCCTGCCGCTGTTCGAACAGGCCCGTACCAGTTGCCTGGCGTCCCTGGTCAGCGACGTGGTGGGGGTCGGCCTGACCCCGGCCAACGCCAAGAAGGACTATCAGGGCAGCCAACTGGCGGCCTGGCAGAAACAAGTGTCCTACCCGACCCTGAAAACCGCCCAGCCGGTGTTCATCGGCACCGGTGCCGAGGACAAGACCCCGGCCGCCGCGACCCAGGTGGCGCTGATGCAGGACGCCTGCAAGGCCGGCTCGCTGGTCGAGGGCCACCTGTACAAGGGCCTGGGCCACAGCGAAACGGTGAATGCCTCGCTCAAGGACTCAGTGCCCTTCGCCCACAAGGTCATCAACGGCCAAGCCATTACCCCCATCTGCAACCCCAGCGTGCAATAGCCAGGAGGCCCTGCCATGAGCATCGAATTCTTTACCCGCCTGCCCCTGCACGGCGAAACCCAGTTCCTCCCCGGCGACCCGCGCAACCGCGGCGACTGGCACCGCGGCGGGCCCAGCACCGGCGCCGTCTCAAGCTTCAGCGTCGGTGATCACTTCACCTACATCGACTACCTCGGGCAGATCGCCCGTGCCGCTGAAATCAACGGTTTTGGCGGCGCGCTGATGGTCAACGCGCCCTCCGGCGAAGAGCCCTGGACCGTGTGCTCGCTGCTGGCCCGGGAAACCCGCACCCTGAAGTTCGTCACCGCCTTCCAGCCCTATCACTACACGCCGTGGGTCGCGGTACAGCAAGCCGCCACCTACCAGCGCGCCACCGGCAACCGCCTGGTGTGGAACATCATCAACGGCGGCTCGGACGCGATTCAGCGCCAGGTCGGCGACTTCAGCGACCACGATGAGCGCTATGCCCGAGCCACCGAGTTCATGGACGTGGTCAAGGGCTACTGGCACAGCGAGAACTTCCACTACGAAGGCCGCTTCTACCGCGCCGAAGGCGGTGGCCTGCGCGGGCCGTTGAAGAAGGCCGAACTGCCGCTGATCTGCACCGCCGGCTCATCGATCGCCGCCCGCGAGTTCGCCGCCAAGCATGCCGACTTCTACCTGATGCGCGCCGAGCACCCGGACGAGATCGCCGCGCTGATCGCTGATATCCGCGAGCGGGCCCTCAAGTACGGGCGCCGCGACATCCGCTTCGGCCTGTCCATCGACGTCATCACTCGGGAAACCGAGGAACTGGCGCGCACCGAAGCCAAGCGTTTCTTCGACGAAGGTATCGCCAAGGGCGCGGTCAAGGCCGTGGCCGCTCATGCCGGGCTGCGCACTGCGCGCAAGCTCAGTTACGAAAACCAGTTCGCGCAGAAGAACGAGACCCAGGGTTTCGACGACTTCTTCATCCACCCCAATGTCTGGACCGGTTTCGGCTACATCGGCATTCCACCGGGTTGCGCCCTGGTGGGCAGCTACGAAAACGTCGTGGCGCGTATCCGCGAGTACCACGCCATCGGCATCGACCTGTTCTTCCTCGCCGGCTACCCGCACCTGGAAGAAGCCTACCGTCTGGGCGAGCACATCCTGCCGCACTTTCGCGCCGAGCGCGCCGCCTTGAGTCGTCAGCCGCAAGCGCCGCTGGAACTGCGCAGCGCCAACGGCCCGGCTGGAGCCTGATGTCATGAGCCAGGATTACTCGGGTTTCAGTCGCCGCCGCTTTCTGAGCCACAGCGCGCTGTTCGGCGGTGGCCTGCTGCTGGGCAGCGGCCTGCTGGCCGGTTGCGACGCGGACAATTCCAGCGCCCCTGGCACGCTCGCCAGCGATCAACCACGCTACGGCGGGCGCCTGCGCCTGGGCATTCTCGACGGCAACCAGAGCGGCAACCTGGATGCCCACAAGCCCATCGGCAGCGGCATCGTCCGAGGCTTTGCGCTGTACAG
The DNA here is from genome assembly GCF_058744285.1 of Pseudomonas sp. E1BtOHC1. Lineage (NCBI taxonomy): Bacteria > Pseudomonadati > Pseudomonadota > Gammaproteobacteria > Pseudomonadales > Pseudomonadaceae > Pseudomonas > Pseudomonas sp. E1BtOHC1. The sequence goes on along the minus strand of NZ_CP196023.1, from coordinate 4,151,616 downwards.
CAAACTCTGGGAATGGGACGAGCAGATGCAACCGCGCCTGGCCCTGGCCGAGTTCGCCGAACCCAATGCCGATGCCAGCAGCTGGACCCTGCGCCTGCGCCAGGGCCTGGAATTCCACCACGGCAAAAGCATCGACGCCGATGACCTGATCTTCTCCATCCGCCGCCTCACCGACCCGCAACTGGCCTCGCCCTATGCGGCGCTGCTGCACTGGGTCGATCGCGACAACCTGCAAAAGCTCGACGAGCGCACCGTGCGCCTGAGCTTTCGCGAGGGCCGCAGCTACATGCCGCTGGCGGAAACCTGGGTCAACTTCGGCGGCATCGTCCCGGTGGACTACCACCCGGTGACCAATCCGGTGGGCGCCGGCCCCTACAAGCTGAAAAGCTTCACTCCGGGGCAGCGCTCGCTGTTCACCCGCTTCGACAACTACTACAAGGACGGCCAGCCCTACGCCGACGAGCTGGAAATCATCGACTTCAAGGATCAGGTGGCACGCCTGGCAGCCCTGCGTTCCGGGCAGATCGACATGGCCAACGTGATGCCCACCGAACAACTGCAGGTGCTGCAGCGCGACCCTCGGGTACGGCTGTTGAAATCGGTGACCGGCAACTGGCTGTCGTTCGACATGAACCTGGACAAGCCGCCGTTCAACGATCCCCGGGTGCGTGAGGCGTTCCGCCTGCTGGCGGACCGCGAGGAACTGGTACGCCGCGCCCTCAATGGCCAGGGTCGGGTGGCCAACGACCTGTATGCCCCCAGCGACCCGACCTTCAACCACAGCCTGGGGCCGCGCGCCCACGACCCGCAGCGCGCCGCGCAACTGCTCAAGGAGGCCGGCCAGGAGAACCTGGAACTGGAATTGGTGACGACTCCCGGGCCGGGCCTGACCTCGGCCCTGGTCCTGGCGGAACAGGCCAAGCGCATTGGCGTGACCCTCAAGGTCAAGCAAGTGGACCTGGCGACCTTCCAGGGCCCACAGCGCAACGACTGGACCCTGAGCACCGGCGGCAGCATCGGCGCGCCCTTCCTGGCCAGCGCCATCCACACCGACGCGCCCTTTGCCGTATCCAACAAGACCCACTTCAACGATCCGCAATTCAGCGAAGTGTTTCTCGCCGCCATGGCCCAGCCCGACCTGCAACGGCGCACGGCCCTGGTACACCAGGCCCAGCAGATCCAGTACGAACGGGGCGGCATGCTGATCTGGGGCTACGCCGACCTGTTAGACAGCGTCTCCACCCGCGTGGGCGGTGCCCACGAAGAACAATCGCTGTTCAGCACCTGGCGTTTCGAAAGGTTGTGGCTCAACGACAGCGCCTGACCCACCGCACACCGTAGGAGCTGGCTTGCCAGCGAAGGCGCCCGCAAGAGCACCGCCAACCTCCAGGCCCTCTTCGCCGGCAAGCCGGCTCCTACAAGGAACCACCGCAACCGCCACACAACCCGTAGGAGCTGGCTTGCCAGCGAAGGCGCCCACAAGAGCACCGCGAGCCTCCAGGCCCTTTCGCCGGTAAGCCGGCTCCTACAAGGAACCACCGCAACCGCCACACAACCCGTAGGAGCTGGCTTGCCAGCGAAGGCGCCCGCAAGAGCACCGCGAGCCTCCAGGCCCTTTCGCCGGCAAGCCGGCTCCTGCAGAACACCCATGCGATTCAATATGAGGCTCATGTGCCATGCCCTCCAACGCCTTCGCTCGCCCCGCATTCGGCCCGGCCCTGGCCGTAGTGATGTTTTCTCCCCTGGCCTCGCCGCTGTGCGCCGCCGATACCCAGCTGCAAACCGTCACCGTCCAGGCCAGCAGCCAGTCCGACGACGATGCCCTGCCCACCCGGCCGCCGACTTCGGTGTATGGCGGCACCGAAACCAAGGTGCTCGATACGCCACGTTCGGTGACCCAGATCAACGCCGAGCAACTGGCCAACGACCCGATCCGCAGCGCCGACGATCTGGTCAAGTACGCCCCGGGCATCACCCGCGGTGGCGGGCAGAACGCCGGCATCGCCCCGCAGTTCCGCGCCCAGGGCTCGGAGGTATTCCAGGACGGCCAGCGTGCCTACGGTGTGCGCCATCCGGCCAACTTCAACGCCTACGAGGGGGCGGATATCGTCGCCGGCCCTTCCTCGGTGACCTATGGCTCGGTGTCCGGCAGCGGCGGCTACGTCAACTACCTGAGCAAGAAACCCAACTTCAGCGAATTCAAGACCCGTCTGAGCGGCGAGCTCGGTGCCTGGGTGCCGGACGGCCAGTCCCGGGACTCGCGCAAGTTCAGCATCGACAACACCGGCCCCCTGAGCGACCAGCTGGCCTACCGGGTCAGCATCACCCAGCAGCGCCAGCAGGACTACTACGACAACGTCGACAACAACTTCGATGCCTTCTACGGCGCCCTGGCCTGGCGCAACGACAACCTGCGGGTGGACTGGAACGCCAGCTACGACAACTACTACGACTACAACATCACCCACGGCTGGAACCGCGCCACCCAGCAACTGGTGGACAACGGCCAGTACTACGCCGGGCGCGCCACGCCGATCATCCAGAACGGCAACAGCCTGTGGTCGCCAGTGCTGGCCTCCGGCGCCGCCAATGCCCCGACCCTGGGCTGGGTGCAGCGCCAGCGCAACGCCCTGGGCCAGTACAGCGTGGTCGACGGCAGCTTCCAGGCCGCCTCGCCCAACACCCAGGCCAGCCCCGGCACCCTGCGTGGCTGGGTCTATGACCCGAGCCTGGCGGGCAACGGCCTGACCTCCCTGTCGCCCCAGGTCGGTCAGCGCGGCGAAGACCAGAGCAGCTCGCGGCGCTTCACCAGCCAGTTGCGGGTCGAGGCCGATCTGTCCCCGACGATCACCCTGGCCAACAGCACCTTCTACCAGCGCTCCAGGGACTTGACCGACGCCGTCGGCGCCTTCCAGGTGCAGTCCAAGGACAACCTGCTGGACAACCGTTTCGAGTTCCGTTCACGCAATGAAACCCGGCTCGGCGACCTGACCCTGCGCGACGACAGCAACAGTGGGTTGATCTACCGCCGCGAGTTCAACCAGTCGATCGCCGCCAACAACCACTTCGGCTCCACCATCAACGCCTACGACCTGACCCAGGACCCCTCGGGCAAGAACCCCGGCGACCTGCTGGGGCTGACCGGCAGCAACCCCGCCGGCGGCAACGGCGCCTGGATCGGTCAGCCCGGGGTCCCCCAATATTCCAACTATTACGGCTGGCTCAACCTGGCGGCCATGTACCCCGCCGGCCACGGCCTGTATGCCGAATCGGTGGCGCCCTACACTGCCGAAAGCACCTGGACCACCAAGACCCTGTTCAGCCAGCACAACCTGCGCCTGGGCGACCGAGTGGGCCTGAACATCGGCGCCAGCCGCAGCTGGATCGATGCCGAAATCGACAACCCCTTCGTCCTTGCCGGTGGCAACGACCGCCGCGACAGCCACAACTATCGGCTGTTCGCCTTCCAGGTCAGCCCCTACGTCAAGCCCACCGAGAACAGCACCCTGTACTACACCTTCGACCGCTCCCTGGCGGTCAACACCGGGTTCTTCTCCAACGGCCTGGGCTGGGGCAGCGGCAGTGGCGCCAACCAGCTCAACCCCCTGGCCTTCCAGAGCCTCAGCGTGCTGCATGAAGTGGGGCTGAAAGTCGAAGCCGTGCCCGACCAGCTGTTCATGACCCTGGCGGCGTTCAAGCAGGCCCGGGACCAGTCTCCGGACAGCAACAACAACATCGCCCGGCTGATCATCAAGGGCACCGAAGCGACCCTGCGCTACCAGCCGGACAACCACCTGCGCAGCGGCCTGAACCTGTCCAGGCTCAGCGCCTACAACGAATTCACCTCCCAGGCCGGCTTCGCTTCCGCCGGGTTCATCGCCGACAACGGCACGCTATTCGGCGACAACAACAGCCTCAACCGACGGCCGTCAGGGCGCTTCGACGCCGTGCAGATTCCCGAATACACCGCCAGCGGCTACCTCGACTACCGCTTCGATTCCGGCTTTGGTGCCGAACTCTCCGGCTGGTGGACCAGCAGCTGGTACCTGAACCTGAGCAAGACCGTGAAGATCCCCGACGAATACAACCTCGACCTGGCCCTCTACTACCGCCAGCCCCAGTGGAGCACCACCTTGCGCGTGCTCAACCTGACCAACGAGTTGAACTTCGTCAGCGGCCTGGCCGGCTCCACCAACACCTTCCTGCAGCCCATGCCCGGACGCACCGTGCTGGCCCAGATGGATTACCAGTTCTAACCCCCCTTCCCCCCAACTTTCGCCCCAGGAGCCTGCACATGAGCATCGAATTCGTCGGCATGATCTTCCCCCGTCAATGGTCCGAAACCCGCGGCGTGCGCAGCCCGGACTTCGACCTGGAATTCATCCGCCAGCACGCCCGCGCCCATGAACACGCCGGCTTTGACCGGGTACTGATCGCCAGCGGCCCGGGCAGCGCCGACAGCCTGCAGATTGCCGCCTATGCCGCCGCCCACACCGAGCGCCTGGGCTTCATGATCGCCCACCGCCCGGCCCTCAGCGCCCCCACCGTCGCCGCCCGGGCCTTTGCCACCCTGGATCACACCACCGGTGGCGGACGTATCCGCCTGCACGCCATTACCGGCATCACCGCCGAGCCTCAGGAAGGCGACACCTTGCTGGACAAGACCGAACGCTACAAACGCACCGACGAATACCTGGAGATCGTCCGTCGCACCTGGACCGCCGAGGAACCCTTCGACTTCGAGGGCCGCTACTTCAGCATCAAGGGCGCCTTCTCCCCGGTGAAACCCCTGCAACAGCCGCACATTCCGATTTCCTTCGGCGGCTCCTCCGACATCGCCTACCAGATCGCGGTCAAGCACGCCGACCTCTATGCCCTGTGGGGCGAACCCCTGGACGGGGTAGCCGAACAGATCGGCAAACTGAAGGCCGCCGCCAGCGCCGCAGGCGTGACCGCGCCCAGGGTCAGCCTCTCGGTACGGCTGATCCTGGGTGCCACCGAAGAACTGGCCTGGCAACGCGCCGAGCAGATCCTCGCGCAGATCCAGGCCAACCCGCAGTTCGCCGCCGGCAGCCCCTGGCAGAAACGCCTCAAGGGCACCGGTTCCGAACGCCTGCTGGCGGCTGCGGCCCGCGGCGACCGCCACGACCGCGCCCTGTGGATGCCCACTGCCACCGCCGTGGGCGCCTACGGCGACACCACCGCCCTGGTCGGCACCCCCGAGACCGTGGCCCAGGCCCTGCTGGACTATGTCGGCCTTGGAGTCAGCACCTTCCTCAACCGGGGTTACGACCCTTATTACGACACCATCGACTATGGCCGCTGGATCATCCCCGCCGTCCGCGAAGCCGCCGCCCGCCGCCGCGCGCCCCACCCAACCGTGTAGGAGCTGGCATGCCAGCGAAGGCGTCCGCAAGGGCAGCACAAGCCTCAGGGGCCTCTTCGCCGGCAAGCCGGCTCCTACACACAAAAACCGCGTGCTACACAGAACCCGTAGGAGCTGGCTTGCCAGCGAAGGCGTCCGCAAGGGCAGCGCAAGGCTCAGGGGCCTCTTCGCCGGCAAGCCAGATGGCATCCCAGAGGGGGTAGTCGTGCACGCGGGTGACGAGGCCGGCGCGGATCGGGTTGGCAATGAGGTAACGGGCAACCACGCGCAGGTTTTCTTCGCGACGCAGGGCCCGGTCGTGGTAACCCTTTTGCCAAAGCCGACCGCTACGTTGCAGGTGGGCGTTGATCTCCCGTGCGCTGGAGGATTTGATCCGCCGTATCAGGGCCGACAATGAGCAACCGTCCAGCTCCAGCAGCCAGTGAAGATGATCCGGCATCACCACCCAGGCCAGGGAATGGGCCAACCCTTGCAGCTCGGCCTGACGCAGTTGCTGCACCACCAGACGGCCGATGCGCCAATCGTCGAAGAACCGTTCACGACAGTGGGTCACCGCGGTGAGCAGGTAGATCTGACCGGTTTGCGAGTAGCGCCCGGTGCGCAGCCGGTTGCCGTGAAAACGCTGGGACATTGCGTTGCCCTCCGAATGCCGGGTTCACACTGGAAGGCTAAAGCGTGGGGACGATTGCGACGGCGGATTGTGGATCGGGGTGTGTCTCGGGCGCCCTCTTCGCCGGCAAGCCGGCTCCTACGGGTGCGCGCAGGCCTTGTAGGAGCTGGCTTGCCAGCGAAGGCGGTGCAATTGCCGCAGAAGATGTCGCCGTCAGCCCAGCCGCGGCGAGTTCTCCAGCAGGGTCCGGGTGTAGGCATGTTCGGGCCGGTCCAGCACCTGATCCAGCGTGCCCTGCTCCACCACCCGTCCCTGCTTGAGCACCAGCACTCGGTCGGCAATGGCCCGCACCACGCCCAAGTCATGGGTGACGAACAGCAGGGTCAAACCTTCTTCCTGCAGTTGCCGCAACAAGGCCAGGATCGACGCCTGCACCGACACATCCAGGGCCGAGGTGACTTCATCGCAGATCAACAGTTTCGGTTCGCAGATCAACGCCCGGGCAATCGCCACCCGTTGGCGTTCGCCCCCCGACAGGCTGTGGGGATACTGGTCCGCCAGGGCCGGCGACAGCGACACCCGCTGCAACACCGCGTCCACTCGGGCCCGGGCCTCGGCGCCCTTGATCGCGAAAAAGTGCTCCAGGGGCGCACTCAGGGTCTGGTACAGCGTGTGCCGCGGGTTCAGCGCCCGGTACGGGTTCTGGAAGATGTACTGGATCTGATGCCGCAAGCCTTTCTCTCGCTGGCGCGCCGACAGGCTCAAGGGGCGGCCGGCATAACGCACCCGGCCTTCGGCATTGTCGCCCAGTCCGGCCAGGGCACGGGCCAGGCTGGTCTTGCCGGAGCCGGACTCGCCCACCAGGGCCAGGCACTCTCCAGGCGCCACCTGCAGTGACACATCAAAGAGCACCTGACGGTCGTAGGCCAGGTTCAGGTCTTCGACCTCCAGCAAGGGCACCAGCCCGGCTCCGGGCGCCAACTGCAGCGCAGGCGCGGACACGGGCACAGGCTCCGGCAGTGCCTGCCGATGCGGATCGACGCAGGCCACCTGAACCTCAGGCGCAAGGGCGCGCAATGGCGGTTCGAGCACGCTGCATTGCGGGCCACGACGCGGACACCGGGGTGCGAAAGCGCAGCCCTGGGGCCGCTGGCCCGGGGCCGGGGCCTGCCCGGGGATCGCCAGCAATGGCCGGCGCTGGCCGACGTCGGGAATCGCCGCCAGCAAGCCCCGGGTGTAGGGATGGGCCGGCTGGCGAAACAGCGCCTCGCGGGATGCGCTTTCGACGATCCGCCCGGCATACATCACCAGCACCCGGTCCACCAGATCCTTGATCACCGCCAGGTCATGGGAGACGTAGATCGCCGCCACCCCCTGGCTTTTGCACAGCTGGCGCAGGGTCGCCAGGATGTGCGCCTGGGTGGTCACATCCAGGGCCGTGGTGGGTTCGTCCAGGACAATCAGCCTGGGCCGCAAGACAAAGGCCAGGGCCAGCATTACCCGTTGCTGCTGGCCACCGGAGAGTTGATGAGGAAAGCGCCGTAGGAACTCGGGGTCCGCCGGCAGCCCTACCTGTTCCAGGGTGTCGACGATGCGCTGGTGTTGCGCCGTCGCCGCCAGGCGCACCTGATGCACGGCCAGGGTTTCGCGCAGCAGGCTGCCGATGCGCAGGGCGGGGTTCAAGGCGGTGGCCGGGTCCTGGGCAACGTAGCCGATCAGGCTGCCCCGGGCCCGGCGCAGGGCCTCGCCGGTAAGCTCCAGCAAGGACTCCCCGGCCACGTCGACCCGGCCGCCGACGATACGCGCACCCTGGCGAGCATGGGCCAGCAGCGCCGTGGCCAGGGTCGTCTTGCCCGATCCCGACTCTCCCACCAGACCGAGAATCTCCCCGGTGACCACACTGAAGGACACCCCGGACAGCACATCGACCTCGGGCGCCAGTTCCACCCGCAGGTCACGGACCTGCAGCACCCGGACATCCCGGGCAATTTCCGCGACCGCGTTCATGGGCGTTTCTCCCCGATCCGCGACTGACTGCGACCAATGCCCTCGGCGAGGATATTGGTGCCGTAGGCGAAGATGCCGATCAGCACCGCCGGGGCCAGTACCGCCCAGGGCTGCACCAGCAGGCCGGCCTGGTTTTCATTGATCATCAGCCCCCAGTCGGCGGCCGGCGGCGCCACCCCATAACCGAGGAAGCTCAGGCCCGAGAGCATGCCCACCCCCCAGGTCAGCATGTTGCCCAAGTGCACCAGCAAGGGCGTGAGGATGTTGGGCAGGATCTCGCGCAACAAAATCCGCCAGCGTGAATACCCCATCATCTGCGCCGCCTCGACGAACTCCTGGCCGGCCACCGCCACCGCGCTGCCACGCGCCAGGCGCACCACCCCGGGGGTGAAGGCAATGGCCACGGTGAGCACGATCAGCCAGGGTGCACGCCCCAGCATGGAGACGATCAGCAGCACCAGGATCAGGTCGGGAAAGGCCAGGGACACATCCGCCAGCCAACTGATCAGTTGATCCAGGCGGCGCCGCGACAGCCCCGCCAGCAACCCCAGTGCGCCGCCCAGCAGCAAGGCGATGGACGCTGCCGCCAGGGACATCCACAACACTGACAGACCACCGCTGAGCAGGCGCGACAGCACGTCATGGCCAAGAAAGTCGTAGCCGAGCCAGGCGCCGGCGTCGGGGGCGCCGTAGACCGGGCCCAGCATGTCGGTGCTGCCCCTGGGCGCCAGCCAGGGCCCTAGCAATGCCAGCAGCACCACCAGCAAGGTGATCAGGGCGCCCTTGCGGGTTTGCGATTCGGCCAGCCACAGGCGCCAGCGGGAAGTACGGAAATCACTCATGCATCGGTTCTCATGCCGCAGGTTCAGGGGGCCTTGGGCGCCGAGCGACGCCACCAAGGCTGGATGCCGCGCCGGTTGCGGCGGATCAGGCCGACCCGCCTCGCCGTGCGCAGTTTGGGGGTCAGCAATACCGTGGCCAGGTCCGCCAGCAGATTGATCAGCACCACCCCCAGGGTGATCACCAGCACGATGGCCTGGATCATCGGCAGGTCGCGCATCTGGATCGCCGCGTTCAGCGAGGTGCCGATGCCCGGGTAGCTGAACACCACTTCCGCCAACAGGGCCCCGCCAATCAGGGTGCGCAGGGTCAGGGCCAGGCCCTGGATCGCCGGCACCAGGGCATTGGGCAAGGTGTGGCGCCAGACGATGCGCCACTGCGGGATGCCCCGCAGCCGCGCGGCAATCACATAGTCGGACTCCAGGGCCTCGATCATCGCCGCACGCACCATGCGCGTCAGGTAGGGCAAGGCCGACAGCGCCAGGGCCAGCACTGGCAGCACCAGGAACTGCAACTGCCGCCACAGCGGCAACTGGGGATCGAGGATCGACACCGCCGGCAGCAGGTCCATGTGGGGCATGGAGAACAGCAGCACCAGGCCAATGGCCAGGAGAAAACCCGGCGTCGCCTTGAGAAAGATCAGCAGCGACAGGCTCCAGCGATCCAGGCGACTGTCCCGGCGCAGGGCCAGGGTCACCCCCAACGCCAGGGCCACGGGCACCACCAGTACGACGACCCCGGCCAACAGCGCCAGGGTGTAGCCCAGCCGGGCAAAAAGGATCTCGGCCACGGGGGCGCTGGAATCCAGGGATTGGCCCAGGTCACCGGCCAGGGTCTGCCCCAGCCAGCGCAGGTATTGCTCCAGCAGCGGCCGGTCCAGCCCCAGTTGCCGTTGCAGGGTGAGGATGCTCTCCAGGGGCGCGTCCGGACCGAGGATCACCCGCGCCGGGTCCGAGGGCAGTGCCTGGGTGGCGACGAACACCACCAGGCTGATGACCCAGGCCGTGAGCAGGCCATAGCCCAGGCGACCGATAAACCAGGACAGCCAGGCTGGCGTTCTGGAGGTTTTTGCGCAGGGTTCAGACATAGTTCAACCACAACTCGTCAAAGCGCCAGGAGGCGAAGGTGGTCTGTTCCGGCACCAGGCCGCCGACCCGCACCGAGGCGGCGTCCAGCACATCATTGAAGCCCCAGATCAGCAGGCCGCCGCGCTGGTGCTGGATGGCCTGAGCCTGGTGCACCAGTGGCTTGCGCAATTCCAGGTCGGGCTGGGCCAGGGCTTGCTGGTACAGCTCGGTGAAACGCGGATCATGGAAATTGCTGCGGTTGTAGATGGCCTGGGGCGCATCGTTGTGCAACGCCGAGGCGAGAAAGCCTCGGGCTGGTGTGGCCCCGGGCGACAGCAGCCAGTTCTCCCGCTGGGGGCCGTTGAATACCGAGCCGTCGACCTGGGTCACCTTGATCTCGACCCCGGCCTTCTTCGCCTGCTGGGCGAACACCAGGGCCGCATTGACACCAGCACCCGGGGTGCTGGTCAGCTCCACCCGCAGGTCGCTGTGCCCGGCCTGACGCAACAAGGAACGGGCCTGGTCCAGGTCGTAGGGGCGCTGGGCAATGCCGTGGTTGTAGGTGGGATCGTGGGGCGAATACAGGTCATTGGCGACCCGCCCGAAACCGTTGAGGCCGCGATCCACCAGTTCCTGGCGGTCGGCCAGCAGGCGAAACGCCTGGCGCACTCGCTCATCCTGGAACGGCGCCTTGGCCAGATTGAGGTTGAAGCCGGTGAACGAGGTGCTCGGCGAGGCATAGAACCTGAGCCGCGGATCGGCCTTGAGCAGCGCGCTGTGCTCGGCCTGGACCCCGCTGGCTACATCGATCTGCCCGGCACGCAGTGCCGCCGCCCGGGAGACCTGATCCTTGAACTCGATGATTTCCAGTTCATCGGCATAGGGCTGTCCCGGCTTGTAGTAATTCTCGAAACGGCTGTACAGCGAGCGTTGCCCGGGAATGAAGCGCTTGAGCCTGTAGGGACCGGCTCCCACCGGGTTGGTCACCGGGTGATAGTCGGTGGGCACGATGCCGCCGAAGCTGATCAGGGTCTCGTCCAGGGGAAAGAAGCTCTGGCCCTGCTTGAAGCGAATCTCGATGGTGCGCTCGTCCAGCTTGCGCAAGGCCTGGCGGTCGATGGCCCCCACCAGCCCGGCAAAGGGTGAAGCCAGCTGCGGATCGGTCAGGCGCAGGATGGAAAACAGCATGTCGTCGGCGCCGATGCTCTTGCCGTGGTGAAACTCCAGCCCCGGCTTGATGCGGATGGTCCAGGCGCTGGCATCGGCATTGGGCTCGGCAAACTCCGCCAGGGCCAGGCGGGTACTGACGTCCGGGTTCCACTCCCAGAACTTGCTGTACAGCGCCCAGCCACGAATGATCCCGCCGCCCACGGGTTTGTGCGCATCGAGGTTGCCGGACTGGTCGCCATCGATGATCCCCACCCGCAGGCGCCCGCCGCGCACCGGGGTGCTGGACGCCAGCGCCGCACCGTTCACCGCCACGCCACTGTCGCAGCCGCCGAGCAGGCCCGTGCCCAGCAACAGGCCGCCACCGACAGCCAGGGAGTTGCCGAGAAATACCCGGCGGGAAAACACCTCGCTCATGGCTCGCTCCTCAGGCCTGCTCAGTGGCAGTGGCTGGCTGGCGGGCCGCCGCGACGGCCCCCAGGCGCGGCACCTCGAAACCGTGATCCAGGTCCAGCAGCGGGAACAGCAGGTCCGCCACTCGATGGGCCTCGTCGATCAGCGGAAAGCCCGAGAGAATGAAGGCCGAGGTGCCCTGCTCTTCGTATTCGCGAATACGCTCGGCCACCTGCTCGGCACTGCCCACCAGGTAGGTGCCCGCGGCCGGACCGAGGATGTTGAAACCGAACAGACTCGGACCAAGCCAGACATTGGGGTAGATCTCCAGGTCCCGGGCCTTGGGCAGGCGGCCGGCGCGGATGGCCTCGACATTGCGCTGGATCTGCGGGTCGTCGCTGTGGAAGCTGTCCAGGGTTTCTCCGGGTGGCAACTGGCGCTCGATGGAGGCCCGGGCAGTCTGCAACGAGGTGCGCTGCAGCAGTTTCTCGGCGTGGGCCCAGGCCTCCTCCTCGGTTTCCCGGACGATGATCTGCAGGCGCGTGCCGAAGCTCAGCTCGCGGCCGATCTTCGCCGCCTCGGCAGCCACCTGGCGGAATTTTTCGCCGAGTTTCGGCGGCGTGTTGGCAAAGCTCAGGTAGACGTCCAGCAACTGCACCGAATGGGCCACTCCCGGGCCGGAGGTGCCGGCGCCCCACAGGGGAATGCCGGGGACCTGCCGCGGCGCGTGCCAGCCGCCCAGGGGATGGCTGGCCGCCGCCGGGGAACGCGGTGCCAGCTTGACGTAGCGACCGTCATAGCCAGCAGTGTCGCCGGCATAGAAGCCCTGGAAGGCCCGCCAGTACTCCAGGCTGAAGTCATAACGCTCATCATGGGGATAGTGCACCCCCAGCGTGGCCAGCCCGGCATCGCTGCCGTTGACCACGTTGAACAGCAAGCGGCCGTTGGAGAACTGATCGAAGGTCAGCGCCCATTTGGCCAGCACCGCCGGTGACAGCTCCCCCGGATGCTGGGCCACCAGAAAGCGCAAGCGCTGGGTGGCATCGATCAGCGCCGCCGAGACCGCCAGGCTTTCATTGGGGCTCGAGCCCAGCAGCGAGCCGTAGTAACCCAGGCGATCACTGGCCACCGCCAGCTGCTTGAGGTGCTCGAAATCGGTGTTCCAGCGTCCTTCGGGCTCCCAGGGATAGGGGCCATCGGGTGTAGTGAGGTACCAGAGAATCTTGACGGCCATGTGCCTGTTCCTTGAATGTTTGAACGCCTTTAGCGCCTGGGCATTGCCCTTGCGTTGCCCTGACGGACGCCTTCGCTGGCAAGCCAGCTCCTACAGCAATCAGATAAATCCCGCAGTCCCGCAGGAGCCCGGCGCGATCCCGCGGGGCGGCGGGTCAGGTGCGGCGATCGATGGCGGGCACCAGGCCCAGCTCGGTGGCGCGCTCGTAGAGGCCGCTCATCTTCCATTGCTGGGTCAAGACCCCCGGGCCGTAAGGCCGAGAGCCGCCCAAGGCATCGGCCAGCAGTTGCAGTTGCGCGCCCTCTTCCAGCAACAGGATGAATTCCGCCGTGGCCCGCAGGCCTTGCTTGCCCCACACGGTAGAGCCGCCGTTGGCTTCGAGAATCGCCAGGTTGAAGGGGTTCTGGGCAATGCTGTCGAGGATGAAGTCCACCTCGGGCTGGCGTCGGTCGATGTACACCGGCAGTTCCCGGGCCAGCTGGTAGCGCTGCACCGGTACGTAGTGGAACGGCAAGGTCCGGTGGGTCTGGGCCCAGGCTCCCAGGTACGGCGAATGCACGTGGGACACGGTGGTGATGTCGGGGTGTTGCTGGAACAGTTTGGTGTAGCGACCGAGGCCGCCCTTGCCCTGGCCGAGGATGACCTTGCCGGCAAAGTCGGTGACCGTGGCCTGCAACGGTTTGCGGTAGTTCCACGGGCCGCCGTAGTTCACCGAGACCAGCAGCTCCTGGCCCGGCACCCGCTCGATGAAGCCCACGGTGCCGTTGGCGGTGATGGTCTGGGTTTCGCGGAACACGGTAAACGCCTGTTCGGCCTCCAGCAGCACCTGATCGATGAAGGCCTGCAGTTCCTGGGTAATGGGGGTTTCGTTGATCAATACAGTCATGGCAATTCTCCGGGTTCAGGCGCGGCGCTGGGCCAGCAGTTCATGGGCGGCGTGCAAGGGGCGTGGGTCGACCCAATCGGCGATGGCGAAATCCCGTTCCAGGAAGCCATGGCGATAGAGGAAGTTTTTCTGGATATCGAGGAACTCCAGGCGCTGGGGCGACAGGTCGGGAGCCAGGGTGGTGTGGAAATCGCCGCGATAGGCTTGGGCGACGCCGGCGCTGCCGGCACGGGTTTCCTCTTCAAGAATGGCGTTCAGCGCCGGGCGGTTCTGCGCCGCCCATTCGGCGGCGCGCAGGGTCTGGGCGAGAAAGCGCACCACCAGATCGAAGTGGTTGTCCAGCAGGCTTTGGTGCACGGTGATCGGTCGCGGCGTGCCGTTGTTGATGCGGTAGCGCGGCTCGGCGATCTGATCCAGATCGATGCCCACCACCAGCCCCAGGCGCCGCGCCGCATCGGCGGCGGCAGCGCCCTTGACGTAGACCGCATCCACCTCGCCGCGCACCAGGTAGTCCAGGCCGGACCACAGGCGCTGCAAACCTTCCTGGGGAGTCGCCGCACGTTCCTGATCCTGCAGCGCCACCTCCACCAGCTCGACATCATCGAAACCCAGGCCCGCCAGGCTCAACGCGCCTTTGTAACCATGCAGGCTCATGGCCCGGGCAATGCTGCCCGGACGATTCTCGCCCCAGGCCGGCAGGGCCAGGCGCTTGCCCTTGAGATCCTCGGGGCGGCGGATACCGGAGTCGGGGCGCACCAGCAGGGTCTGCCATTCCTCGATCCAGGTCAGACCGATCAGTCGGCTAGGGGAACCGGCGGCGCGGGCGGCCAGGGCCGGGACGTTGCCGCCCTCGCGAAACAGCCCGGGCAACTGGTGATCGTAGTGGTGATGGCCCAGCTGCCGGGCTTCCTGCAGAGTCGCGACCGGCAGGCCGTCGGCAGCGAATTCCTCGCTGAGCCAGCCCAGCTTGTAGGCGATCCCGGAAGCGGTGGGCACCGGGCAGCGGGTGAACCAGATCTGCTCCAGCCGAGGCTGGGCAGCGGATAAGGGTAAAGAGGCAGCAAGCGTCATGGACCGGTTCCTGTGCAATGGCAGTTGCCGGAGCCATTGCAGCGCCCGTGCCAACCGGGAAAAGCCCCGGATTCCGGGGCCTGGGCCGCTGTCGGCGAAAGCCGCGCGATGCCAATTGCTGCCCGACCAGCAGCATTGCGCGGCGACTGCTGCTGTTGGAGCAACGGGCCGACGGGCATTGCTGCTGGAGCAGCAACAGACGTTTTAGCGCCAGCTGCACCCCCGTCTGCAAGCCCTGCTACACAGGGCCTGCAACGGATTTTCAGCACACTGAAAAGGCCCTGGCGCAGAACTTGCTCAAGCCCCTCAAGCACGCCCCCTTCTTCGTAGGATCAGGTCAATGCATACACCCTCTGTAGGAGCTGGCTTGCCAGCGAAGGCGTCACCAGGACTGGCGCCAGGCTCAAGGGCTCCTTCGCCGGTAAGCCGGCTCCTACGGATCAGGCCGATACACACGCCCCTGGGGGCAGATTTCTTTGAGAGAGGTTCCATATGAGTAGCGTCCAAGCCCTTCCTGTCACTCCGGTCCGTGTCCTGCGCAGCGAGGCCGAAGCCATCGCCGCCGCCCGGGAGATCGCCACGCAAATCGCCGCCATTGCCGCCGACAGTCAGGCCAACGGCCAGTTGCCCCGGCGTCAGGCCGAACTGCTGTCCACAAGCGGCCTGACTGGCATCGGCGTGCCCAAGGCCTTTGGCGGTCTGGGGGCCTCGGTGGCCACCATCGTCGAGACCGTGCGCCTGATCTCGGTGGCCGACGGCGGCGTCGGCCAGTTGCTGCAGATCCACAATGTGATGCTGCGGGGCATCTTCACTGGCTACCCGGAGGCGGTACGCGACCGCCTGATCAGCGATGTGCTGGCCGGCAAGCGCTTTGGCAACGCCCTGGCGGAAGTCGGCGGCAAGAACAAGTTTGCCCTCAAGACCCGCATCGAGCGCCGCGCCGACGGCAAGCTGATTCTCAATGGCAGCAAGTTCTACTCCACCGGCGCCTACCTGGCCGAGTGGATCTCCCTGACCGCCGCCAGTGAGGAAGGCGGTGCCGGGGTGCTGCTCAACCGCAACACCCCGGGCCTGACCCTGGTGGACGACTGGCACGCCTTCGGCCAGCAGAACTCGGTCAGCGGCACGGTGATCTTCGACAACATCGAACTGGACGAAGACTTCGTCTCGCCGCGCAAGGGGCCGATGAAGCGCACTGGTCTGACCTTTCCGCAGATCCTCCATGCGGCCATCGACACCGGGATCGCCGCCGGGGCTCTGGGAGCGGCGGTGGACTACCTGAAACAGCACGCCCGGCCCTGGGTGGAAAGCGGCGTCGACCACGCCAGCGAAGAGCCCCACATCATCAAGCAGATCGGCGAATACGCCGTGGCCCTGCGCGCCGCCGAATCCTTGCTGCGGGACGCCGCCCGAGTCTTCGATGAGCACGAACAGGACCCGGACAACAAGGAATTGCAGGACCAGTTGATCCTCTGCGTGGCCACCGCCCGCGCCCACTCCGACAGTGCCTCGCTGAAGATTTCCAGCGACATCTTCTCGCTGCTGGGGGCCAGTTCCTCCCTGAGCAAATGGAACCTCGACCGTTTCTGGCGCAACGCCCGGGTGCACACCACCCACGACCCGATCCGCTGGCGCCTGCATCACGTTGGCAACTACTACCTCAACGGCGTCGACCCGGGTGAATACACCGCCATCCTCAACGCCAAGGAACAACAGGGCGCAACTCGCCCGACCCCATAACCCACCCACTGCCACCCCTCTCGTAGGCGCTAGCTTGCCAGCGAAGGCGTCCTCAAGGCCGGCACAAGGCTCGGGGGCCTCTTCGCCGGCAAGCCGGCTCCTACAAAGAAGCACGCATCACCCAGCACCGTAGGAGCTGGCTTGCCAGCGAAGGCGTCCTCAAGGCCGGCACAAGGCTCGATGGCCTCTTCGCCGGCAAGCCGGCTCCTACGAAGAAGCACGCATCACCCAGCACCGTAGGAGCTGGCTTGCCAGCGAAGGCGTTCGCAAGACCGGCACAAGGCTCGATGGCCTCTTCGCCGGCAAGCCGGCTCCTACGGGGAGTGTCCGACTTTTTTGAATGAGCCCTGCATGATCAAAAAACACCCTCTCTTGCGCGCCTTGGCGATCTACCGGGAAATGCCCTGGCGCTTCGCTCTGGTGGCGCTGCTCTATATCGCGGTCAATCTGGGGCTGGTCTGGCAGCAGTGGCTGATCGGCCATGCCATCAACGATGTCAGCGCCGGACGCGCGGTGCAGCGTCTGGCGGACGGCAGTCTGGATGCCCGCCTCGGTTGGTACTGGTTGTGGCTGATGCTGGCGGTGGCCCTGGGCCGTGGCGTATTGCAGTACGCCGCCAGCGTCTTGTCCCTGGTGCTCAGCCAGGAGCTGTTGACCCGCCTGCGCGAACGCATCCTGCAGCAGGTCCAGGGCTTGCACCTGGGCTACCACTGGCAGCACGGCATGGGCGAGATGATCACCCGGACCACCCGCGATGCGGACAAGGTCCGCGATGCCCTGATCAGCTTCTGGCGCCAAGTGGTGGAGACGCCCCTGGTGGTGCTGGCCACTGTCGGCCTGCTGAGCTGGTACAGCCCCTGGCTCGGCGTGGTGCCGCTGCTGCTGACGGCCTGCGGGCTGTGGATCTTCGTGCGCCAGACCGAGCATCTGGTGAGCCTCGACCGCGCCGTGGGTGCGGCCTACGACCGGGTCAACCAGGACCTCAGCGAAGGCATCGGCGGCGTGCGGGTGATCAAGTCCTTCGCCCTGGAGCACAGCCGTACCCAGGGCTTCGCCGCCCAGGTCGCGCTGTTCGCCGAACAGGCACGCCGGGCCCTGGCCTATTCCAGTTCGCGGATTCCTCTGCCCCAGGCGGTGGTCGCCCTCAGCCATGTGTGGGTGCTGGTGTACGGCGCCCATCAGGTGGCCGCCGCGCTACTGGGGATCGGCGAGCTGGTCAGCGCCCTGTTGATCGTCACCACCCTGGTGTTTCGCATCGAAGGCATTGGCCGAGTGATGCAGACCTTCGCCGACGCCCGCTCCAGCGCCGAACGCATCTGGCACCTGCTGGATGAGCCGGCCGGCATTCGCAGCGGCACGGCCCTGCTGCCACACACGCCCCTGGGGCTGAAGCTGGAAGAAGTCAGCGTCAGCGCTCCGGGCGGCGGCCGCAAGATTCTCGAGCACTGTTCCCTGACCCTGCAGCCCGGCGAGATCGTCGCCCTGGTCGGCGCCACCGGCACCGGCAAGAGCCTGCTGGCCAGCCTCCTGCCGCGCCTCACGGAAGTCGGCACAGGCCGCCTGCTGCTGGGTTGCGAACAGAGCGGCTGGCAGGACGTGCGCGACCTGGACCTGGACCAACTGCGGCGCCGGGTGCATGTGGTGCCCCAGGAAAGCTTCCTGTTTTCCGACACCCTGGCCGCCAACCTGCGCCTGACAGCCCCCGGCGCCAGTGATCAGCAACTGCGCCAAGGCCTGGCCCTGGCGGCTGCCGAAGATGTACTCGAACGCCTGCCCCGAGGCCTGGACAGCCGACTCGGCGATCGCGGGGTGACCCTGTCCGGCGGCCAGCGCCAGCGCCTGAGCCTGGCCCGGGCCCTGCTCGGCGAGCCGGACATCCTCTGCCTGGACGATGCCACCAGCGCCCTGGACGCCATCAGCGAACGCCAGGTGTTGCACAACATCCGCCAGCTACGCTGGGACCAGGGCCGGGCCACCACTCTGCTGGTGATCTCCAGCAAGCTCTCGACCATTCTCCTGGCGGACCGGGTACTGCTGCTCCAGGACGGGCGCATCAGCGCCAGCGGCCGTCACGCCGACCTTTTGAACTCCAACGCGCACTACCGCGATCTGCTGGGAATCGACCATGGCTAACCCAATCGCCGGCAAGGCCCTGAGCGACATCGAAATAGAAGAAATGCTCGCCAGGCAGGCCCTGGACCGCAGCATGTTTTCCCGCCTGCTGCCCCTGCTGCGACCGATTCGCGGGGCCATCCTGACGGTGATCGGCATCGAGCTGCTGCTGGTGTTCACCGTCTTTCTGCGGCCCTGGTTCGTCCGTGAACTGCTGGACCATGGGTTGGTGCTCGACCAGGGGCACTGGCTGCTGGACGAGTCGCTGCTGCTGTGGCTGGGACTGGGGCTGGCAGCCAGTTGGCTGGGGCGCTTTGTCCTCGCCGGGCTGTCACAGTTCGTCGCCGGCAGCGCGGCGATCCGGGTGCTCAACGACCTGCGGATCAAGGTCTTCGCCCATGTCCAGGCCCTGAGCATCAGCTACTTCGACCAGACTCGTGCCGGGCGGATCATTTCCCGCGCCGACCGCGACGTCGACAGCCTGGAGCCGCTGTTGATCCAGGGGCCACCGGAGCTGTTGGGTGCCCTGCTGCGCTGCGGGCTGGCCTCGGTGATGCTGTGGCGCATCGACCCGCGATTCTTCCTCAGCCTGGCGGCCACGGTGCCGCTGCTGGCAGTGGCGACCTGGGGATTCAAGCGCATCTCCCAACGCAACTGGGCCAAGGTCGCGGAGAACCGCAGCCGTTTCACCGCGCACCTGGTGGAAAGCGTCAGCGGCGCGCGCATGCTCCAGCAATGTGGGCAGCAAGGGCGCAACTTGCAGCGCTATCGCGGCCTGCTGCAGGACTTCAATCAGGCGCTGATTCGCGGCAGCCTGCGCTCCAGCTGGTTCGCCCCGTTCACTGCCCTGCTCAGCTCAGCCGGCATGGCCGCGCTGTTGCTGGTGGGCGCCTTCGGCCTGGCCAGCGCCGAAGTCAGCGTGGGCCAGGTGGCGGAAAGCCTGTTCTACGTGTTTCTGTTTCTCGGCCCCTTGCAGGAGCTGTCCGACCTGTTCGAGCGCTACGCCACCGGCTCGGCCTCGGCCCAGCGGATCTTCCTGCTGCTCGATACCCGGCCCCAGGTCCTCGACCCGCACAAGCCACAGCCGTTGCCGCGTCCACGGGGCGACGTCAGCTTCGAACAGGTGCGCTTCGCCTATGACCCCAACAGCCCCACGCCAGTGATCCACAACCTGGACCTGAAGATCGAGGCCGGGGAAGTGCTGGCGCTCGTTGGCCCCTCGGGTCACGGCAAAAGCACCCTGGTGCAACTGCTGACGCGCTTCTACGACGTGCAAGGCGGTGCCGTGAAGCTCGACGGCGTGGACATCCGGCAATTGGCCCAGCATGACCTGCGCCGGGCCGTGGGCGTGGTGCTGCAGGACAATGTGCTGTTCAGTGGCAGCATTCTCGACAACCTGCGCCTGGCGGCTCCCGACGCCGATGACTCGACCCTGATCGCGGCCGCCCGGGAACTGGGGGCCGATGAAGTGCTGGAGCGCCTGCCCCACCAGTACCACAGCGAAGTCGGGCCCCTGGGCGGGCATTTGAGCCATGGCCAGCGCCAGCTGGTGTGCCTGGTGCGCGCCTACCTGGCCAACCCGGCGGTGCTGGTGCTGGACGAAGCCACCTCGGCGGTGGACATCCATACCGAGCGGCGTATCCAGCAGGCATTGCGCCGGCTGTGCCAGGGGCGCACGGCGATCATCATCGCCCACCGCCTGGCGACCATCCGCGACGCCGACCGGATTGCCGTGATCCGTCATGGCCGGCTGGTGGAACAGGGACCGCACCGGCAACTGATACAACGCGACGGCGCCTACGCCGCGCTGTATCAGGCCTACCTGCGCAGCGCCGAGACCGCCCCGGCCTGACCACCCATAAGGACGACGCCGATCTTGCGCCAGCCGTAGGCGCTGGCTTGCCAGCGAAGGCGTCCGCAAGGACAGCACAGGGCTCAAGGGCCTCTTCGCCGGCAAGCCGGCTCCTACACGGGCAGCGTTGATATGGGGGGCGGCGTATCTGTTGCGCGCTCAGCAACCGCTGCTGACGGGGTGCTGCTACAGCAGCACTCGCTGTCGCCAGCACATCCTGAATAGCCCCTCAAACCCCACGCCTGCGGCCTCTGCGGTCCATGGCATGGCCGTTGCAATCACCCCTGACAGGCGTCTTCGCACCCGCGCGGCGCAACGCGTTACTGAATCAGGAGCACCCATGAGCACTGAATTTTTCTGGCGCCTGCCGCTGGGCACCGACGGTCCGCAGTTGAGCACCGACAAACACAATCGCGGCAATCCCCAGCACCGTCCCGGGCATATCGCCCCCGGGCGCTTGCCCAATGGCGAGGCCGACGGTTTCACCTACATCGACTACATCGCTCAGGTGGCCAAGGCCGCCGAGCTCGCAGGCTTCGAGGGCGCGTTGCTGCCCACCGGACCCGAGCCGTGGATCGCCGCCGCCGCTCTGGCCCGGGAAACCCGACGCATCAAGTTTCTGATCGCCTTCCAGGCCACCTGGACCCTGCCGGCCTATGCCGCCCAGCAGGCGGCGATCCTGCAGAACCTCAGCCACGGCCGCCTGGACTGGAACATCATCACCGGCGGCAATCCGGTCAGTCAGCGAGCCAATGGCGACTACCTGGAGCACGACCGGCGCTACCAGCGCACCGGCGAGTTCCTCGACATCATCCAGGGCCTGTGGGAGAACGAGCGCTTCTCCTACGACGGCGATATCTATCAACTGGAGAACGGCGCCCTGCCCCCGGGCCTGCAACATGAACGCAAGCCCGGGGTGTATTTTTCCGGTTTCTCCGACGCGGCCCTGGATGTGGCGGCCAAGCATGCCGACGTCTACCTCAACTGGGCCGAGCCCATCGACCAGCTCAAACCGCATATCGAGCGGGTCCGTGAGCTGGCGGACAAGCAAGGGCGCACGGTGCGCTTCGGCCTGCGGGTCGATCTGTTCGCCCGGGAGACCGAGGAGCAGGCCTGGGCCGATCTGCGCCGGCAGTTCGACAAGCTCGAAGGCAAGAGCAGCCTGATTGCCAAGAACTTCACCAGCGGCTCCGATTCCGTGGGCGGCGCCCGGCAGACCGCCTATCACCAGAACATCGATCGCTTCGATGACCTGATCCTCGGCCCCAACCTCTGGGCCGGCTTCGCCAAGGCCAAGCCCGGCCCTACCGTGGGCCTGGTGGGCAGCCACCAGAACATCGCCGAGCGCCTGGTGGAGTACCGCGACGCCGGTTTCTCCACCTTCATCCTGGCCGGCAACCCGCATCTGGAAGAAGCCCTGCGCATCGGCCAGGAAGTGCTGCCCCTGGTGCATCAACGCCCCGTCGCCCAGGCGACGCCCTTGCAGGCGCGTGCCTGACGCCTTAAGGAGCCCGTTCATGTCTCATCCTCTGGATACCCTCTGGTACACCCGCTGCCCGGTCCCCACGGGCCTGGGCATCGCCGTGCAGCAAGGCTGGCTGCAGGACAGCCTCGGCGCCCTGGGCACCCAGGTGCAGTCGCTGCGCGAGTCCCTCGACCAGGCCGTGCGTGAATCCCACTTCGACCACAGCCTGCGCAACTCGGTGCGCCACGGCGGCAGCATCCCGGCCCTGTGGGCCCGGGCCCAGGGCCGGGAAACCCGGCTGATCGGCCTGTCCTGGGCCGACGAGGTGCAATTGATCCTGACCCGCGCCGACAGCGGCATTCACAGCATCAAGGAGCTCAAGGGCCGGCGTTTCGGCTTGCCCGACTGGGCCGCCGCGCAGATCGACTTCACCCGCGCCCAGGCCCTGCGCGGCCTGGAAAATGCCCTGAGCCTGGACGGCCTGCAAGTGGGCGACCTGCAACTGGTGAACTACCGCTACGGCGGTACCTTCAGCGACCCGCTGGTGCAAACCCTGGCTGACACCCCGGTCAGCGTCCAGCCCGCCAGCGGCCGCAACCTGGAACTGCAGGGCCTGTTGCGCGGCGAGGTCGATGCAATCTTTCTCAAGGGTGCCAGCGCCGCCCGTCATGCCCATGAATTCGGCCTGCGCACTTTGATCGACACGGGCGCCCACCCCGACCCGCTGATCCGCTGCAACAACGGCACGCCCCGTACCCTGACGGTGGACAGTCATCTGCTGGAGCAGCACTTCGACGTCGCCAGGGGCATTCTCGGCGCGGTGCTGCGGGCCGAAGACTGGGCCCACAGGCACCCGGAAGACGCCCGCCGCTACCTGGCCCGGGAAACCAACAGCAGCGAGTACTGGGTCAGCGCCGCCTATGGCGATGACGCCCATCTGCGCTTGCGCACCGGCCTCGACGAACAGGCCATCGACGCCTTGCAGGACTTCAGCGCCTTCCTGCGGCGCTGGCGCTTCATCCCGCAACAGGTCGACGTGCGCCAATGGATCGACCGCCGGCCGCTGGATGCGTTGCTGGCCACCCCTACCGCTCTGGCCGGCTGACCGCGCCAGGTTTCATGGATTCGAACTGAAGACCCTTATGAGCAAACCACTCGATACCCTCTGGTACACCCACAGCCCGGTGCCCACCGGGCTCGGCATCGCGGTGCAGTCCGGGCGACTGGCGCAAGCCTTCCTGCCCTTTGGCACCAATATCCAGTCCCTGCGCGAATCCAGCGAACGCGAGGTGCGCGAGGCTCACTACGACCACCACCTGCAGAACTCGGTGCGCCACGGCGGCAACATCCCGGCCATCTGGGCCTATTCCAGCGGCGTGCAGACCCGGGTCCTGGGGCTGTCCTGGAGCGACGAGGTGCAGTTGATCCTGACCACCGCGGAAAGCGGCGTGAAGAGCATCCGCGACCTGAAGAACCGGCGTTTCGGCCTGCCGAAATGGGCCAACGTGCAGATTGACTTCACCCGCGCCCAGGCCCTGCGCGGGCTGGAGAACGCCCTCAAGCTTGAAGGCCTGGCGGTCAGCGACGTCGAACTAGTGGATTACCCCTACGGCGGCACCTACAGCGATGAGCAGAAACAACACCTGTACGGCTCCGAAGTCAGCCTCGGGGTGACCCGCTTCAGCCGGCGCAACAACGAACTGATCGGCCTGCTGCGGGGCGACATCGATGCGATCTTCCTCAAGGGCGCCCACGCCGTGCACCTGGCCAATGAGTTCGGCCTGCAAGTGGTGGTGGACACCGGCTCCCACCCCGATCCGCTGATCCGTTCCAACAACGGCACGCCACGGACCCTGACCGTGGACACCCACCTGCTGCGCGAGCACTTCGATGCCAGCGTGAAAATCGTCGACACCGTGCTGCGCACCGAACAGTGGGCCTGGGCCAATCCCGAAGAAACCCGGCGCTTTCTGGCCCGGGAACTGAACACCAGCGAATACTGGGTGGCAGCAGCCTATGGCGAGGACGCCCACCGGCGCCTGCGCACCACCCTGGATGCCCGCTCCATCGAAGCCCTGCAGGACTTCACCGATTTCCTGCACCGCTGGCAATTCATTCCCCGGCGTTTCGACGTGCGCGAATGGATCGACTTCAGCGTGCTGGAGACGGTCATCGGTTCCACATCTCGAGTGGCGGTGTAACCCCGCCCCACTCCCCCGCACGAACTGACGGGGGACCTGCACACAACCACGGCACCACGCTCTGCGTAGGAGCTGGCTTGCCAGCGAAGGCGTCGGCTTAGGCGATGCATGTCTCACGGGCCTCTTCGCCGGCAAGCCGGCTCCTACACAAACAGATGCACCACGCCCCCCCGTAGGAGCTGGCTTGCCAGCGAAGGCGTCGGCTCAGGCAATGCATGTCTCACGGGCCTCTTCGCCGGCAAGCCGGCTCCTACACAAGCAGATGCACCGCGCGCCCCCCGTAGGAGCTGGCTTGCCAGCGAAGGCGTCGGCTCAGGCAATGCATGTCTCACGGGCCTCTTCGCCGGCAAGCCGGCTCCTACACAAGCAGATGCACCGCGTCCCCCCGTAGGGTCGCGGTCGTTGCTGGTGTGGCAACAGTCGAGCGAGCAATCGGTGCTGCTCCAGCAGCACCAGCCAAGCAACTTCTGCTGAATCCTGCGCAGACTGTTTTACACCTTTGCATCGCAACGCTTCAGCCCCGCCAAACACCCTTCCAGAACATTCCATAAAATTATAAATAATCGTTATTTTTCAATATCTTGATCAAACTAACACTTACCCAAAAAACCCTCTAAGCCTCTTGGCACGATCTCTGCTCTAGCCCTCTTAGCGAAACTTTAAATGGGGGAGTTCAACATGCATACGCTTAATCCGATCACCAAGAGTCTATGGCTGGCACTGGCCCTCACTGGAGGCACATTCAGCCAGGGGTTGCTGGCCGCTGAAACCACCGACACCGACACCACCAGGAACAGCACCGAACCCGCCTTGAAGACGGTGACCGTCACGGCCCAGCACCGGGAGGAAACCCTGCAAGAGGTTCCGGTGGCGGTGTCGGCAGTCCAGGGCACCAGCCTGGTGACCGACGGGGTACGCAATATGGGGGACATCACCACCTTCATCCCCAATGCCTCGGCCAAGAACCCCGACGGCGACGGCCGCCCGCGCTGGTACATCCGCGGCCTGGGCACCGGTGATACCGGGGCGGCCACGGTGTTCCCGGTGGGCATCTACGCCGATGACGTCTACCTCAACGCGCCGATCGCCGGCGGCGGGCCGCTGTTCGACCTGGAGCGCATCGAGATTCTGCGCGGCCCCCAGGGCACCCTGTACGGCAAGAACACCACCGCCGGTGCGGTCAACGTGATATCCAAGAAGCCGACCTTCGACACCGACGGCTACGGCACCCTGGGCATCGGCAGCAAGAGCGAACGCATCCTCAATGGCGCCATCGGCGGCGCCCTGGTGGATGACCGGCTGGCGGCGCGGCTGTCGCTGTATTCGGAAGAGCGTGACGGCTTCCAGAAGAACCTCACCGATGACCACAGCTACGGCGACGTCGACAAGAAAGCCGTGCGCCTGCAGTTCCTGGCCAAGCTCAACCCGGACCTGGACGCCCTGCTGAAGATCCACGCCCGGGAATACAAGGGCGACGGCAGCAACGGCTCGCTGCCGGTGGGCCGCTACTACAACGTCGGCTATCAACGGCCCAACGGGCGCAATATCGCCCTCAACGTCAACGAGGACGCCAAGCTTGATCACGACGGTACCTCCCTGACCCTGAACTGGCGCCTGGGGGACTACACCCTGACCTCCATCAGCGCCTACGATTACATTCGCGGGCAGTCCACCAGCGATGCCGACTACACCCCCTACGAGGTCAACGGTGCGGCCATCAGCGACAACCGCTACAACCAGTACTCTCAGGAACTGCGCCTGGCCTCGCCACAGCAGGAAACCCTGCGCTGGCTGGCAGGGGTGCACTACTTCCATGAAGACCTGGACAGCTCGGCCAAGCGCCTCATCACCCCGGGGCCCACGCCCAACGGCACCGGTTCCAACCAGACCGGCGGCGCCACCGACTTTCGCGACCTCAACTACCAGCACAGCACCGACAGCTACGCGCTGTTCGGCAACCTGACCTACGACTTCACCGACGATTTCACCGTGACCGGCGGCCTGCGCTGGACCCAGGAAAAGAAAGACATCGACCTGGACCTGACCCAACTCACCCGGGCCACGGCCAACGGCCCGCTGATTCCCCTGGGCGCCGCCGGCAGCAACGGCAGCCGCGACGAGAGCAAGACCTGGGAAGCCTGGACCTACGATCTGACCCCGGAATACCGGATCAACGACAACGTCCGGGTGTTCTTCCGCTACGCCCACGGCTTCCGTTCCGGGGGCTTCAATACCGGGCTCTCCACCAGCCTGGCGCAATTGACCACGGTGGACCCGGAGAAACTCGATGCCTACGAAATCGGCCTCAAGTCGGAATGGTTCAACCACCGCCTGACGGCCAACGCCAACGTCTTCTACTACGACTACTCGGACATCCAGGTGAACCTGTTGACGGTCAACAACGGCGTGCTCACCACCGCCCTGACCAACGGCGCCAAGGGCAAGGTCAAGGGCGCCGAGCTGGAGCTCGAAGGCCAGCCCACCGACTACCTGCACTTGCGGGCGGCGATCTCGTTCCTGGATACCGAATACACCGACTTCAAGAACACCAACCCCAACACCGGCGCGGTCACCGGCGACTACAGCGGCAACAGCTTCGTGCGCTCGCCGCGCAACGTGGTGTCCCTGGGGGCCGACTACACCATTCCCCTGGAAATCGGCGGCAAGCTGGTGGCCGGCGGCGACCTGAGTTTCCGTGACAAGGAATACTTCCTCGCCGACCGCCAGAGCAGCGCCGACAAGACCCTGAGCCAGCCCCACTACACCCTGGCCAACACCCGCCTGACCTGGTTCAGCCCGGATGAAAAGCTCAGCGTCACCGGCTTCGTCAACAACCTCACCGACCGCCGCTACCAGGTCCATGGCCGGCCCAACGGCACCCTGGGGCAATACGTCATCACCTACGGCGACCCGCGCACCGTGGGCCTGAGTGTCACCAGCCGCTTCTGAGCCCCGCGGCGAGCCCCCGAACCCTGATTTCCGGGCTGCCGGTATCGCTAACCACCGCCCACCCCCACCGTGCAGGAGCCGGCTTGCCGGCGAAAAGGCCCGCAAGCCTTGCGCCGTCCATGACGACGCCTTCGCTGGCAAGCCAGCGCCTACCGGGGCGGACAACCCGAACCCTGATTTCCGGGCTGCCGGTATCGCTAACCACCGCCCACCCCCACCGTGCAGGAGCCGGCTTGTCGGCGAAGAGGCCCGCAAGCCTTGTGCCGTCCATGACGACGCCTTCGCTGGCAAGCCAGCTCCCACGGGCCGGTTGGGGTCATCCATTTCAGAAGGAATCCGCAGATGTTCCATCGCAATCCGTTGGCCGGCGCCGTGGCGCTGGTCGTCGGCAGCCTTGCCGTGCCCGCGTTCGCTGCCCAGACCTCAAGCAATGCCCCCGGCGCCAGCGCCGATCACCTGGATACCGTAGTGGTCCTGGGCACCCGCCGCAGTGACGTTACTGCGCTGCAAAGCGCCGCGCCGGTGGACGTGCTGTCCGCCCAGCAGTTGCAGCAGACCGGCGCCAGTGACCTGTCCGGTGCCCTCACCGCCCTGTCGCCTTCGTTCAGTTACCCGCAGTCGCCCCAGGGCGCCTTCGCCGGCTCCATCGCCCAGGGCGCCTCCCTGCGCGGCCTGGCGTCGGACCAGGTGCTGGTGCTGGTCAACGGCAAACGCCGCCACACCAGCGCCAACGTCACCCGCCAGAGCCTGGTCAACGGCCGGGGCGCCGCCGCGGTGGACTTGAGCCTGATCCCCCTGAGTGCCATCGAGCGGGTGGAGATCCTGCGCGACGGCGCGGCGGCGCAATACGGCTCCGACGCCATCGCCGGGGTGATCAATATCGTGCTCAAGGAAAAGGACGACGGCGGCAGCATCGGCTATCGCTTCGGCGGCTACGACAAGGGCGACGGCCTGCAACGCAAGCTCAGCGGCTGGAAAGGCTTCAGCCTGCCCAACGATGGTTTCCTGACTTTGAGTTTCGACGCCGGCAGCCAGGACCCGGCCAGTGACACCAACCCCGACAACCGGATCTTCTATCCCGGTTCCACCAGCACCAACACCCCCCGGGAGCAGAACAACCGCTACCGCACCTGGCGCTGGGGGGCGGGCAATGTCTCGGACCAGTACAACTTTGCCGCCAACAGCGAGTTCGGCCTGAGCGAGGGCCTGACCGCCTACGGTTTTGCCACCTATTCCCACAAGAACACCGACGCCGAAGGCTTCTTCGACCCGCCCACCACCTTGCGCAACAACTACGGCAGCACGGCCCTGCAACGCTACCCCGACGGCCGCCTGCCGATCACCCGCTACGCGCTGGAGGACTATGCCCTGACCGGCGGCCTGCGCTACGAGGACGAACGCCTGGGCAAGTTCGATCTGGCGCTGAACCACGGTGACAACAGCCTCAAGTCCGCCGACCGCAACGCCATCAACCCCAGCTGGGGCGACGCCAGCCCGGCGAAGATCTACACCGGCAAGCGCGAGGCCGACCAGACCAACCTGACCCTGGACTGGGTGCGGGACTTCCCCACCGACCTGCTGTTCAAGCCCCTGACCCTGTCGGCGGGCCTGGCCTGGCGCCAGGAGAACTATGAGCTCAGCGCCGGCGAGGCCGCAGGCTGGCAGAACGGGCCGCTGTTCAATACCGTCGACCCGATCACCGGCCGACGCATTCCCGGCTACTACTCGGGCATCACCCAGGTCGACGCCGCCTCTCTGGAGCGCAAGGTCTGGGGCGCCTATATCGACGTCGAAGGCCAGATCACCGAGAAGTTCCAGGCCGGGGTCGCGGTGCGCACCGAGCACTACTCGGATTTTGGCGACACCACCAACGGCAAGCTGTCGCTGCGCTACGACTTCACCCCGCAGCTCGCGGCTCGGGCCACTGCCAGTACCGGCTACCGAGCGCCGTCCCTGGTGCAGAGTGGGCTGTCCTCGTTCAGCGTGCAGGTGGTGGAGCAACCGTCGGGCAGCGGCAACTACGTCGAAGTGCAACAACGCACCCTGCGCGCCGACAGCCCGCAAGCCAAGCTGCTGGGGGGCAAGGCACTCAAGCCCGAAGAGTCCACCAACTACTCCCTGGGCCTGGTCTGGCGGCCCCTGGCCAACGCTTCGGTGACCCTGGATGCGTACCGGATCAACATCGACAACCGCATCACCCTGTCCGACCAGTTGCCGGCCTCGGTGGTTACGCCGATCTTTGCCGGCACCCCTTACGCCAACATCCAGAGCGCTGCCTTCTACACCAACGTCGCCGACACCCGCACCGATGGTGTCGAGCTGACCGGCAACTACCAACTGGACCTGCAGCAATGGGGGCGTCTGAACCTGTCCAGCGGTTACAGCCAGAACAACACCAGGATCACCGCCCTGCGGGACGTGGGCAACATCGCCGGCTCACAGATTGTCGGTCGCACCACCCAGGGCCTGATCGAGGACGGCACACCGAAGAACAAGCTGACCCTGAGCGCCAACTGGCTGTATGACAGCTGGGGCCTGACCCTGGCCCAGCGCCGCTACGGGCAATGGAAAAGCCTCAATGCCAGCAACCCGACCCTGGACCAGACCTACAGTGCGCAATGGGTCACTGACCTGGACATTTCCTATAGCTTCGACAAGTCGCTGAAGCTGTCCGTGGGGGCCATCAACCTGTTCGATACCCACCCGGACAAGGCCTCCGGGGCGCAGTTGTATGGCGTGCCGAAATACTCCATCACCAGCCCCGAGGGGGCTCAGGGCGCGTTCTACTACACCAGCATCAGTTACGACTTCTGAGACCTGACTGCTGCTGGGGTGCTGCCCAGGCAGCAGTGGCTGCTGCCCAGGCATCACAATGTAGGAACCGGCTTGCCGGGGAAGAGACAATCAAGACCTGCATCGCCCTTACGGACGCCTTCGCTGGCAAGCCAGCTCCTACAGCCGTCAGATAGACCCTGCAGTTCCCCCGTAGGAACCTGCTTGCCGGCGAAGAGGCCCGCAAGCCATGCAGCGCCTGGGGCGACGCTTTCGCTGGCAAGCCAGCTCCTACAAAGGCGGGATGGCACAGGTCTTGCGACAGGCATCGGGTACTTCGCCGATATAAGACCTGCCATGGCTCATTCCTTGCGCTACACGTTAATTTCCCTGTCCTGGCTGATCTCGCCCCTGGCCCTGTTGCTGCTCTGGACCCTGGTAGCCGACGCCGGGATCTTTCCGCGCAATCTGCTAGTGCCACCGGCCCAGGTGCTGCAGACCTTCGAGGCGCTGCTAGCCAGTGGCGAACTGTGGGAACACTTGCACAACAGCCTGTCCCGCCTGGGCCTGGGCTTTGCCCTGGGGGCCCTCGGGGGCCTGGTGTTCGGGGTGTTGATGGCGCTGTCCAAGAGCGTCGAGGCCTATTGCGCGCCGCTGTTCCATACCCTGCGGCAGATCCCCAGCATCGCCCTGATCCCGATGTTCGTGCTGCTGCTGGGCATCGATGAAACCTTCAAGATCGTCATCGTCGCCAAGACCGCGTTCTTCCCGGTGGCCCTGGCCGCCAGTGAGGGGGTCAAGGCCATTCCCCGCAGTTACTTCGAGGTGGCCGAGGTCTACCGCCTGCGCTGGCCGACCCTGGTGCGTGAAATCGCCCTGCCCGCCGCGGCGCCGCCGATCATCACCGGGCTGCGCATCAGCCTGACCCGGGCCTGGGTGGTGCTGGTGGCCACCGAGTTGCTGGCCGCCGACAGCGGCCTGGGACAGATGATCGAAATGGCCCGGCAGATGCTGCGCATCGACGTGGTGATGGTGGGGATTCTGGTCACCGGCGTGATCGGCTTTGCCCTGGACTTTTCCTTCCGCCGCCTGGAGCAGCGTGTGCTGCGCTGGCAGACCCGTTAGGAGCCCCCGCATGACCTCTTTAATAGCCAAGTTTCGCGGCCTGTTGCTGCCCCTGTTGCTGATCGGCGGCTGGGAGTACCTGTCCCGCCAGGACGCTGCCGGGGCCTATGCCTTTGTGCCGCTCGCCACCATCGGCAGTGCCTTGCTGGAACTGCTGGGCAACGGTGAGTTGCTGGTCAATCTGCTGGCCAGTCTGGGACGGGCCAGTGGCGGCCTGCTGCTGGGCACGCTGTGGGGCGTGCTGCTGGGCGCCCTGATGGCTCAGTCGACCCTGGTCAACCGCCTGGTCGGGCCGCTGTTTCACGCCCTGCGCCAGGTACCGATGCTGGGCTGGATTCCACTGATCGCCATGTGGTTCGGCAACGGCGAGTTCTCCAAGATGCTGATCGTCAGCCTGGCGGCCTTCTACCCGATGGTGCTCAACACCTACCAGGGTTTCAGCCAGGTGGAGATCCGCTACCGCGAAGTGGGCCAGGTGCTGGTGCTGGGACCCTGGCAACGGCTGCGGCATATCCTGCTGCCGGCGGCCCTGCCCAGTATTGCCACCGGCCTGCTGCAGGCCCTGGCCTTCGCCTGGGTCACGGCGGTGGGCAGCGAACTGTTCCTGTCCTCCGGCGCCGGCCTGGGCAACCTGATGATGAATGCCGAGGCTGGCTCGCGCATGGAAGTGATCGTGCTCTGCGTGCTGTGCATCGGCCTGTGCGGATACCTGATGACCCTGCTGCTGACCCTTCTGAGCCGCCGCCTGCTGCGCTGGCGGCCAACCCGTTAAGGCCTCTCCCATGAATGCAATCGCCCAACACGCCCCACTGCAAAGCCGCCAGCAACAGTCCGGCGCCCTTGAAATCCGCGGCTTGAGCAAGCGCTACCAGATCCAGGGCCAGTCCCTGCCGGTGCTGCAAGGGATCGACCTTGCCGTGCGCCCCGGTGAGTTCATCAGCATTGTCGGCGCCAGCGGCTGCGGCAAATCCACCTTGCTGCGGCTGATCGTCGGCCTGGAAGGCGACTACCAGGGCCAGATGCTCCTGGACGGCAAGCCGGTGACCGGCACCAGCCTGGAGCGCGGCATCGTGTTCCAGGATCACCGACTGTTTCCCTGGATGACCCTGACCCAGAACATTGCCCTGGCGCTGAAGAATCACCCCCTGTCCGAGGCCGAGAAACAGCAGCGGGTGGCCGAGCATATCGCCCTGGTCAACCTGCAAGGCTTCGAGCAGGCCTATCCCCATCAACTGTCCGGCGGCATGGCGCAACGGGGCGCCATCGCCCGTGCCTTGATCAACCAGCCCAAGGTGCTGTTGCTGGATGAGCCCCTGGGAGCCCTGGATGCCTTGACCCGGGTGCGTTTGCAGCATGAGCTGCAACGGATCTGGGTGCAGCAGCGCTGCACGGTGATCATGGTCACCCATGACATTGAAGAAGCGCTGTACCTGGGGGATCGGGTGATCGTGATGGACGCGCACCCGGGGCGGATCAAGCATGAGATTCGGGTCGACCTGCCCCATCCGCGGGACCGCAGCTCAGCGGTGCTGCAAGGCTACAAGGAGCAATTGCTGGAGGAATTGGTCGGGCATTGATTGTCGGGCTGACGCCGCGATTACGTGGGCGCCGTAGGAGCTGGCTTGCCAGCGAAGGCGTCGGCCGTTTTGGTGCAAGGCTTGCGGGCCTCTTCGCCGGCAAGCCGGCTCCTACGGGGGGCGGGCCTGCGGGGTATATCTGACAGCTGTAGGAGTTGGCTTGCCAGCGAAGGCGTCGGCCAGAGCGGTGCAAGGCTGCGGGCCTCTTCGCCGGCAAGCCGGCTCCTACAAGGGGAGCCGGGGTTGCGCCGGCAATACGGGGGGTCAGGCGTGGGACCAGCGTCGGTGCAGGGCGCGGGCGCAGGCGTCGAGGGCAAATCCGAGGACGCCGATCAGCAGCACCATGGCCATCAGTTCCGAGTAGGCCAGGCGATCCCGGGTGTCGAGGATGAAGTAGCCCAGGCCAGCGCTGACACCGAGCATTTCGCAGGGCACCAGGACGATCCAGAGGATGCCGATGGACAGTCGCACCCCGGTCAGCACATGCCCCACCACGCCCGGCAAGATCACCTTGCGCAGGGTTTCCCAACGGGTGGCGCTGAGGCTGCGGCTCAGTTGCAGCCAGCGCGGGTCCAGTTGGCGCACACCGGCCGCGGTATTGAGCAGGATCGGCCACAGGGCGGCGAACGCCAGGAGGAAGTAGATCGGTTGGTCCCCTACCCCCATCAGCATCACCACCACGGGCATCCAGGACAGCGGTGAAATCATCCGCAAGAACTGGAACGCCGGGGTGGTGGCCGCCTCCAGGTGCCGGTAGCTGCCCACCAGCAGACCCAGGGGCACGCCGATCAGCAAGGCCAGGAGCAGGCCCACGAGGATGCGCCTGAGGCTCACTGCAATGTGTTCATACAGCTCGGCGCGCCCCAGCAGCTCCAGCAGGCTGGCGAAGGTCGCTTCGGGTGAGAAGCGTGCGGCGAGCCCGTCGCCGCCGCCCAGCAGATGCACCCCCAGCCACCAGCCCAGCAACAGGCTCGACAGCCCCGCCAGGCCCAGGCCCCAGTGACTCAGTGCCGAAGGTTGCTTGTCCATCAGAGACCAAACTCCTCGCTGCGCTCAAAACTCTCCGCCAGGCCGAAGGCCTTGAGCCCGCCCACTGAAGCAATGGCGTTGCGCACGAAGCGCTCGTCCACCAGATCCTGGGCGGTGTGCGCCGGGTCGAGGCCGGCGAGAAAGCCCTTGTCGCCCTCGATCAGGGTGTCCTTGAGGCGCTTGACCAGCTCTTGGGTATAGCTGGGGAACGGATACGGCTGGAAGTCGATGCGCGACTCGTCCCAGTGGCTGTGCTGGATCGCGCCGCTGGCCAGGTAGGCCTCGCGGTCGCTGGCCGCCGGCGCCAGCACCCGCTTGAGCACTTGCGGCGCATGGGGCGTGTAGCGGTTGCTGCCGTCCTTGGACAGCAGTTGCGCCGCCTCGGCGCGGTGATCCCGGGTCCAGAGCTGGGCCTTGACGATGGCGTTGACCACTTTCTGCGACCACTCGGGGCGGTTGTTCAGGTCGTGCTCGTGCATGAATACCACGCAGCAGGCGTGGTTGCGCCAGACATCCCCGGTGAAGCGCTGCACCCGGCCGACCTTGAGTTCCTCGGCCAGGGCATTGAAGGGCTCGGCGACGATGTAGCCGGCAATGCGTTTGCTGGCCAGGGCCGGAGGCATGTCCGAGGGCGGCAGCACCAGCAGGTTGACCTCGTTGGCGCCCAGGGTGCTGCCGGCGGCCTTGCTCACCGGCACCAGGCCGTTGTCGCGAAACAGTTGCTGCACCACCACGTTGTGGATCGAGTACCAAAACGGAATCGCCACCGACTGCCCCGCCAGTTGCTTGACCTCGGTAATGCCCGGGGCCACGGTCAGGCCAGAACCGCCGACGTGGTTCCAGGCCACCACCTTGGCCGGCACCCGGCTGCCGTAGCGGGCCCAGACGGTCATCGGCGACAGCAGGTGGATCACGTTGACCTGCCCGGAAATGAACGCCTCGATTACCTGGGCCCAGCTGCGCAGCAGCACCGGGCGTTCGGCCTGGATGCCCTCGGCCTCGAACAGGCCGTTGTTATGGGCCACCAGCAAGGGCGTGGCGTCGGTGATCGGCAGGTAGCCGATGCGTACCGGCGCATCCGGCTCCTGGGCGGCGCGGGCGTGCAGGCTGTTGAGCAGCGGCAAGGCGCCGCCGGCGGTCAGCAGCGCGCTGAGTTTGAGGAAGTCACGACGCGTGTGAGTGAAGTCGTCCAGGCACATGGTCAATCTCCGACGGTGCAGGCAATGGGGAATTAAGGGGATTGCGGCTCGCCCGCCGAAGGGTTTTGAGAATCTCGATACGCAGGGCGCCCAGTTCCTCGATCCGCTCGGCACGGGGCGCCGGCAGGTCGATGTGCCACTGGCCGAGGGTGCGCGCCGGGCTGTTACCCAGTAGCAGCACCCGATCGGACAACAGCAGGGCTTCGTCGATGTCGTGGGTGATCAGCAACGCGGCCGTGCGCTGTTCGCCGATCACCTTGAGCAGCAGTTGCTGCATGTCGGCCCGGGTCACCTCGTCCAGGGCGCCGAAGGGTTCGTCCAACAGCAAGACTTGCGGCTGCCGGGCCAGGCAGCGGGCCAGTGCGGTGCGCTGGGCCATGCCGCCGGAGAGCTGGGCCGGATACTGCCGACGAGCGTGGTCCAGGCCAACGGCGCTGATGGCGTGGTCGATACGGGCCTGGCGCTGCCCTTGGCTCAGGTGCGGCTGGCGAGCAAAATCCAGGCCGAAGGCGACGTTGTGCTCCAGGGTCAACCAGGGCAACAGACTGGGGTCCTGGAAGGCCACCGCGACCCGAGGGTGAGGTCCGCTGAGCACTTCTCCCAACAGGCTGACCTGACCCTTGTGGGGCTGCTGCAGGCCGGCCAGGACCCGCAACAGGCTGGACTTGCCGACCCCGCTGGGGCCGAGGATCGACACCACTTCGCCGGCTTGCAGTTGCAGCTCGAAGTCTTCCAGCACCGTGTGCCAGCCCTCGGCCCCGGGATAGCCCAGGCTGATGTTCTGTGCGTTCAACAACGGGCTCATGCTGCGTTGCGCGCCTGGCGCTGCAGTTCGGCACGCAATTGCACCAGGCTTGGCGTGACGATGGGCACAAAGGCCGACTCGCGCCAGCGCCGGGCAAAGCCGCTGCCGAATTCGTTGAGGTAGGCCTTGCCGCCACTGGCCTGCAACTCCAGTTGCACGGCGTTGGCAGTGGCCTCGGCCAAGGCGATGCGCACCCGGAACAGCGCTCCGGGCTGGGTCAGGAAGCGCCCGTCGAGCAGACCGCTCTTGAGCTCGGCAACGGTCTGTTCCAGGTGCTGGCGCTGCTCGTGCAACGGCTCCATGAGGATCGAGCGGGCGCCCTGGACATGGTTTTGCACTTCGCTAAGAGCCCGGCGCGCCAGGCCGATGGCCAGGGCACATTGCAGACCGAGAAAGGCCGGGCGCACGGCCGGCAGGAATACCCGGGCGTCCTCGTGCAGCAGCCAGTCTCGCGGGACCTGCACCTGGCTCAAGTCCAGGGCTGCAGTGTTGCTCGACTGCAGGCCCATCAGTTGCAGATCGTCGGAGCGCTGCAGCCCTGGCAAGGCGTCGGGAATCGCCAGAATAAAGGGCGCACCGCCCTCCTCGTGCTCGATGGCCGCCGCCACCACGAAACCGCTCTTGCGCAGGTTGGTGACCCAGTGCAGGCGGCCGTTGAGGCTCCAGCCCTGGCCCTGGTCCCGGGCCTTGACTTGCAGCGCCTCGATCCCGGACAGGAACTTCATGGCGTTGGACAGCCCGGTGGCTCCGGCCAGCTCGCCACTGAGCAGCGATGGCAGCAAGCGCTCACGCAGCGCCTGGTTGGGACTGTGCAGCAGGTATTCGATAAAGGCCCGCTGGCCCCAGAACACAAAGGCGGCCGCCAGGGAGTGACTGGCCACCGCGGCCATGACTTCCAGGGCATCGGTCAATTCACCGCCGCTGCCCCCCTGCTCCTGGCCGATGCCGACCCGCAGCACATCGGCCCCGGCCAGTCGGGCGAGTACCTGCTGGGGATCGCAGTGACCCTGGTCCAGCGCCTGGGCCTGGGCATCCAGCCATTCACTCAAGTGTGCACTGAGCATGTGGTTTTCTCCTTGAAGGGGCGCCGTTGGATAACCGGCGCCTTGAATCATTGACCTTGGGCGGACCAGCGATACTTGGCCAGCTCGGGGTTCAGTTCGGTCCCGGCGAACACGTTGGCAAAATTGCACAGGGTCGCCAGGCTGATGCCCAGGATCACTTCCAGGGCGTTGCCTTCGCTGTACCCTGCGGCCTTGAACCGGGCATAAACCGGGTCGCTGACCTTGCCCCGGGTGGCGATCACTTCCCGGGCGAAATCCGCCAGGGCTTCCAGGCGGGCCTCGGGCAAGGTGCTCTGTTCACGCAGGGCGCTGACCACCGGGTCCGGGAGTCTGGCCTTGTTCAGGGCGACCGCGGTATGACCTGCGACACAGAAATCGCAGCCATGGGTGGTGGCGGCGATCAACTGCACCACTTCCCGCTCCGCCAGGCTCAGCTCGGCCTTGGCATTGAGGCCCGAGACCGTGACGTAGGTTTCCAGGGCCGCCGGGGCGTTGGCCAGGATGCCCAGCAGGTTGGGGATGTAGCCGGAATTCTTCAGGGCATTTTCAAGAAATGGCCGAGCCGCTTCTGGGGCGCTGTGCAAGGTGTGTAGAGTGACGCGGGACATGGAGTGGACTCCTGCTGTGTAGGTGTGCGTCAAGTCTGTTGGTTATAAGAATTCCGATCCATATTCTAAAGTAGCGATTACTTGCTCCTGAGTGTTTCCCTTAGATGATTTCATCAAGCCCCTTGGTTGATTGGTTATTAGAAGGCCTGGAACTGGACGCCAGCCTGTTTCATGTCGGGCGCTACTGCGGTGGCTGGCACGCCAGCACCCAGGGGCTGGCCCGGGCCAGTTTCCACCTGATCGTCCAGGGTCATTGCTGGCTGCACCTCGATGGCGTGCCCGAGGCGCTGCGCCTGGACGCCGGGGATGCGGTGTTTCTACTACAGGACCTGGGCTATCGACTGTCCAGCGCCCAACAGTGCGAAGCGGCGCAGCAACTGCCGCGCATGACCATGAGCGCCCTGGATGCCACTGCCCAGGATGGCGTGGGCCTGGTCTGCGGCTTCTTCCACTTCAAGTCGGGATTGTCTTCGCTGATCATCGACGGCTTGCCGGGCTGGCTGATCCTGCGGGCCGGCGATCCGTCCCTCAGCGCCGCCCGTGCGCTGTTCCAGCTGATCCTCGACGAGTGCCAACGCACCCCGGCACCGTCCTCGGCCTTGCTGGAGCGCCTCAGCCATCTGCTGTTCCTCTATGTGCTGCGTCAGCAGGTCAGCGCCAACCAGGACCTCGGCGGCCTGGTGGCCCTGGCCCGCCACCCGGGGTTTGCCCCGCTGCTGGAGCAGTTGATCCAGCAACCCGGCCAGCCTTGGCCTCTGGAAAGCATGGCGGCCCTGACCGGGTTGTCGCGTTCGGCGTTTTTCAAGCGTTTCAATGAACTGGCCGGTCAGTCCCCTGGGCAGGTGCTGCTGGCCCTGCGCATGCGCCACGCCTGCCAGTTACTCAAGGCCAACCAGACCGTGGAGCAGGCGGCGGCGAGCGTGGGTTATCAGTCCATCGCCGCGTTCACCCGGGCCTTCACCAAGGCCGTGGGCCTACAACCCGGGGCCTATCGCAAGCAGCATGAAGGGCGCTGATTCAGGCTTCAGGGCACTACCGGGCAGTCCGCCGCCCGGGGCCGGCGCAGTACCAGGGCACTGAACACCGCGGCAAGCAAGGTGATGCCCGCCAGGACCTGCAACAGGCTGGCGAAGGCATTGCCGTAGAGTTGCTCCATCCTCGGCAGCCCCTGGGCGAGGGACTGGACGCCGGACATATCGCCCATGACCATGGCGTTGGCGGCGCTCTCAAGGCGGACGCCGTCAATGGCTTCCAGCGTGGCGCCATCGGCCATTTCGCGCCACAGGAATGCCTTGAGCAAGGCCAGCCCGCCCGCCACGCAGATGGCTTCGCCACAGGCGCGCATGGTGGTGAAGATGCCGGTGGCCATGCCGGCCCGCTCCACCGGCACCTGACTGATGGCCAGATCGTCCATAAGCCCCCAGGGCAGGCCTGTGCCGATGCCGATCACCAGCAGCGGCCAGATCATCGACATCCCGGCCTGCCCCACCG
The DNA here is from genome assembly GCF_058744285.1 of Pseudomonas sp. E1BtOHC1. NCBI lineage: Bacteria > Pseudomonadati > Pseudomonadota > Gammaproteobacteria > Pseudomonadales > Pseudomonadaceae > Pseudomonas > Pseudomonas sp. E1BtOHC1. The sequence continues at coordinate 4,112,966 of NZ_CP196023.1, read as the reverse complement.
GCACCTGACTGAGCCAGAGCAGACCGCCAGCGGCAATGAGCAGGCCCAGGCATGCAAGGGCGCCGGCGCTGACCCAGCGCGTCAGCAGTGCCGCACTGAAGGGCACTATGGCCATCGGTGCCGACAGGGCAATCATCAGCACCCCGGCCTGCCATTCACTCAGGCCCTCGGCACCGATCAGGCGTAGCGGCAGGATGATCAACAGCACGATAAAGCAGGCGGCCGTGGCCACCGGCAGGAGCTGAATGCCGACAAAGCGCCGATAGCCGAACAGCCGCAGATCCAGCATCGGTCGCCGCTGCCGTTGCTCCACCCGGATGAAGGCCCCTAACCAGAGAACCGCGCCGGCCAGCAGGCCCCCGACCTCGAAGCTGCCCAGGCCGTGTTGGGGAATCTGCATGATGGCAAAGGTGAGAAACACCAGGAAGGCGCTGAATGTCAGGCTGCCGAGCTTGTCCAGGCTGCCGGCCTGTGGGTCGCGGCTTTCCTGCATGCGCGGTACACCAAGGATCAGTACCGCGATGCCGATCAGCGCCCCGAGGAGAAAGATCGCCCACCAGCCCAGACCTTGTACCAGGGCCCCGGCGATCACTGGCCCCGAAGCCAGCCCCAGGCCAAAGGCGCTGCCCAGCAGACTGAAGGCCTGGGTCCGCGCCCGCCCTTCGAACACTTGGGCCAGGGACGCCGCGCCGGCGGACATGGCCAGGGCGGCGGCGATGCCCTGCAGGCCGCGCAACAGGTCCAGCACCAGCACATTGGGCGAGAAGCCGATCACCAGCGAGAACAGGGTGAAGCTGGCCATGCCCAGGGTAAAGATGCGTTTGCGCCCATAACGGTCGGCCAGGGTTCCGGCCACCATCACCACGCTGCCAAAGCTCAGGGCGAAGGCGTTGATGACCCAGGCCAGGGCCAGAGGGCTGCCCCCCAGGGCACGCTCGATGGCCGGCAGTGCCATGGCCGGACCGGTGTACTCCAGGGGCAGGATCAAACCCGCCGCACACACGGCGAACAGCACCCAGTAACGATCGGCAGAAGATATGCAGGGGGGGATCGAGGACATGGCAGGGATTCCGGATAACAGGGACTGCGATGCTATTGCTGCACTTTACGCATTGACATGTCCGCAACATCAAAAGCAAATTGCGCCATGCGCAAAAATCAAGACAACGCCGCTTGGCGAATATTCTTCCGGGTGGTGGAGCGTGGCAGCCTGACGCTGGCCGCCGAGGACCTGCACCTGGAACCCTCCTCCGTCAGCCGTCAGCTCACCGCCCTGGAGCGGCGTCTCAACAGCCAATTGCTCAATCGCAGTACCCGCAAGATCAGCCTGACCACGGTCGGCACCCGGGCTTATGAGCAGATGCGGCCGCTGATCGAGGAAATGGATGCCCTGCTGGCCGGCCTCGATCAACAGCAGACGACATTGTCCGGGCGGCTGCGGGTCAGTGCCCCGGTGGCCCTCGGGGAGCGCCATGTAGCCACCTGGCTGGCGGCCTTTCAGCAGCGCCACCCGCACATCGTCCTCGATCTGCTGCTGTGCGACCGGGCCCTGGATCTGATGGCCGAGGGCATCGACCTGGCATTGCGCGTCGGCCACCTGCCCGCTTCGTCCCTGGTGGCCCGTCCCCTGGGAGCGTTGTCCCATGGACTGTACGCCAGCCCCGGCTACCTGCAGACCCACGGCACGCCGCAACATCCCGGGGACCTGCCGGCCCATCGGGCGCTGATCTATTCCTGGATGACCGAACACAGCCCGAGCCAACTGACACTGACCCGCCAGGGCCAGGTGGAGAACGTCGAGCTCAATGGCAGTTTCTATCTGAATAACGTCGGCGCCATACGGGCCGCATTGCTGGCTGGGGCCGGCCTGCATGCCGGGCCGGACTGGTTGCTCGACGAAGCGTTGCAACGGGGCGAATTGCGCCGGTTGCTGCCGCAATGGCAATTGCCCGCGCTACCGGTGAACCTGCTGCGTCTGCACAGTCGCTTCGTCCCGGAGCGGGTCAGCGCCCTGAGCGACTGGCTGGCCGAGTGCTGGCAGCAACTGCCCGGCCCCAGGCCGCCCGTGACTTGAGGACTCAGCGGCGGTGCGCCAGGGAGCGTACCAGCCTGTCGCCGCAGCTCTGTACTCCCTGCACCAGCAACACCAGGACCAGCACCGTGGCCACCATGATCTGGTTGTTGAAACGCTGATAGCCGTAGCGGATCGCCAGGTCGCCCAGGCCTCCGCCGCCGATGACCCCGGCCATGGAGGAGAAGCCGATCAGCATCACCAGGGTCAGGGTCAGCCCCGCCAGCAGGGCCGGCAAGGCTTCCGGCAGCAGCGCCTTGAAGATCACATGACCGATATGCCCGCCCATGGCCAGGATCGCTTCGATCCGGCCCTTGTCCACTTCATCCAGCGCGTTCTCGACGATCCGCGCGAAAAATGGAAAGGCGCCGATGGTGATGGGCACCACCGCTGCGGTGCTGCCCAGGGTGGTGCCTACCACCAGCCGGGTCAGGGGAATCAAGGCAATCAGCAGCACCACAAAGGGCAAGGAGCGCCCCAGGTTGACCAGGGCCCCCAGCAGGCGATTGATCCGTGGCATGGGGGACAGGCCGCCCTTGCGGCTGACGAATAGCAGCACGCCCAGAGGCAGGCCGATCAACACCGTGAACAAAGAGGCCAGGAGCACCATGTACAGGGTTTCGCCAGTGGCGTTTATCAGCAGTTGCGCCAGTTCCTGCCAATCAATACTGCGGTTCACAGGCGTTCACTCCGGATGCCTCGCTGGGCCAGGGCCGTCAGCAGTTGCTGGAATTTGCCGACGTCGGCACCGGCGGCTGCGATGCGCAGGCGCCCTACCCGCCGGCCGCCCACCGACTCGACACCGCCGGCCAGCACCTTGAGTTCCAACGCCTGCTGGCGACTCAGTTGCGCAAGCAGCGGCGCGGCCCGCTGGTTGTCGAAGAACGTCAGCTCGGCCTCGGGCTGGTTGCCGTTGAACGGCAGGTTGTAGCCCGGCAGCAAGGCGCGGCCCAGGGCCGATTGCGGGTCCGCGAGCAACTGGGCAATCGGACCGCACTCCAGCAAGCGTCCCTGGGCCAGGGAAGCGGCATGGCTGCAGATGGATTTGACCACTTCCAGCTCGTGGGTGATCAGCACGATGGTCAGCCCCAGTTCGCGGTTGATTCGCGCCAGCAGTTGCAGGATCGAGGCGGTGGTTTCCGGGTCCAGGGCGCTGGTGGCTTCATCCGACAGCAGATAACGGGGGCCGACGGCCAGGGCTCGGGCAATCCCTACCCGCTGCTTCTGGCCGCCGGACAGTTGGGAGGGAAAGGCCTGGGCCTTGTCGCTCAACCCCACCAGATCCAGCAGTTCCCGGACCCGGGCCTGACGTTGCGGCCTGCCCAGGCCGGCGATTTCCAGGGGCACTGCGACGTTGTCCTGCACCGTGCGTGAATGCAGCAGGTTGAAACCCTGGAAGATCATGCCGATGCCCTGGCGCTGCCTGCGCAACTGGCCTTCGGACAGCGTGCCGAGGTCCTGGCCATCGATCAGGATGCGCCCGCTGCTGGGGCGCTCCAGCAGGTTCAGGCAGCGCAGCAGGGTCGACTTGCCGGCGCCGCTGCGGCCGAGAATGCCGTAGACCGCGCCATCAGGAACCGTCAGTGATACCCGATCCAGGGCCGGTGGCTGGCCCTCGCCATAGACCTTGCTGACCTGCTCCACCTGGATCATGGCTGGCGATCCGCAACCGGGAGCACCGAGCCCGAGTAGGTCTCGGTTATGTATTGGGCCACTTCAGGAGAACGCAGGTCTTTGGCCAACTGACGGATGCGCGGGTCGTCCTGCAGCTGGGGGGTGGTCACCAGGATATTGGCGTAGGGATTGTGCTCGGCCTTCTCCAGCCCCAGGGCATCCTTGGCCGGCACCAGGCCGGCTTCCAGGGCGTAATTGCCGTTGATGACCGCCAGGTCGACATCTTCCAGGGCCCGGGGAATCTGCGGCGATTCGATTTCCAGGATCTTCAGTTGCCTGGGGTTGTCGGCGATGTCCTTGGGGGTGGCCTGGTCACGAGCCGGATCGCTGAAGCCGGGCTTGAGGCGGATCAGTTGGTAGCTCTGCAACAGGTACAGGGCGCGGCTGAGGTTGGTGACATTGTTGGGCACCGCCACTGTGCCGCCCTGAGGCACCTGATCGAAGCTCTTGTGCCGCCGGGAGTAGATGCCCAGGGGTTCGATGTGCACGCTGGCGGCCACCGCGAACGGCTGGCCCAGGGCCTGTTCCTGAGACTTGAGATAAGGCAGGTGCTGGAAGTAGTTGGCGTCCACGTCGCCGTGGGCCAGCAACTCATTGGAGTTCACGCCGTTGGGAATCTCGATGATCTGCAACGCCAGCTGCGGGTCGAGTTTCTGCACATACGCGAGGATCTGCGCGTGGGGCACCGGGTCTGCCGCGACCCGCAACGGCTGCGCGGCAACGGCCGGCAAGAGCTGACCCAGGCCGGTCAGCAGCGCCAGGGCAAACAGGTTCTTCTTCAACATGGTGATGTCCTTGGGTCGGCGAATCGGGGGTCAGGCACTCAGGGCCTTGGGTACCAGGGCATCGGGGTAGAAGCGCTGGGCGACGTCGGGGTGGGAGCGCAGGCGCCCCTTGAGGTAGTTCCAGCCCACCTCACGAAACAATGGATTGTCCGGATCGCTGGCCGGGCCCCGGGCTTCCTGCAACAGCGCTGCGGGCAAGGGGTACAGCGGCACTCGGGCGTCGAGTTGGGCACCGAGGAAAAAGGCAATGGACAAGCGATCGCGATCCGCCGGTGGCGAAAGTACCCGATGCACCGTGGCCCGCAGGTAGCCATGGGTGGCCAGCTCCAGCAGCTCGCCGATGTTCACCACCAGGGTGTTGTCCCTGGGGAGCGCGTCGATCCAGCGGCCCTCTTGCACTTCCACCTGCAGACCGGCCTGCTGGTCCTGCAGCAGAAAGCTGAGGAATCCGGAGTCCTTGTGGGCGCCCACGCCCTGGTTGCTTTGCCCCGGGGCGTGGCCGGGATAGCGGATCAGCTTGATGTGTTCGTTGGGCCGTTCGCCGTACAAGGGATCGAAGGCGTGCTCCGGCAATGACAGGGCCTGGGCAAAACCTCGCAGCAGGCGCAGGGACATGCGGGTCATTGCCTGCTGCCATTCCAGCAACAGGGGCTTGAGCTGCGGCAACTGTGCCGGCCACTGGTTGGGCCCTTGCAAACGGGCCCAGGGCGGGCTTTGCGGGTCCAGGGGCAAGGCCTGGCGCTCGGCCCCCAGGTCGAACTGCTCGCGCAGGTCCGGCTGGCCCCGGGTGATCTCCGAGGCCGCTCGGTTATAGCCGCGAAAATGCGCTGAATGGATCATGCCCACCGCCGCCTTGTCGGCGTCGGGCAAGGCAAAGAAGGCCCGGGCCTGATCCTGCACCCGACGCAGCAGGCCACTGTCGATGCCGTGCCCGGTGAGGTAGAAGAACCCGACATCCCGCGCCGCCTGGCGCAGGCTCTGGAGAAAGGCCTGGCGCTGCTCCGGGTGACCCTCCAGCTGGCTCAGGTCGAGCACAGGTAACGCGGTGATATCCAGCGAGTGCGGCATGTTTCACTCCCCTGTGAGTTGACGACGTCCGAGGTGCGTGGCTCAGAGCTTGGCGATGGACACTTCGGTGGATTTCACGAAGGCGATCACCTCACTGCCGATCTTCAGTTCCAGGTCGCGCACCGAGCGCGTGGTGATCACCGAGGTGACGATGCCCGAAGCGGTCTGCACGTCGATTTCCGAAACCACCTGGCCTTCGTGGATCTCCTTGATCACGCCTTTGAACTGGTTGCGTACGTTGATCGCTTGAATGGTCATGCTGAAAAATCCTCTGCTGGCACCGGACTCTGAAATTGAGCGGCTGGTGACAAACATGCACCTTTGGCCAAAGCCTTCAAAGGAATAAATAATTAGTATTTTATTCCTTTTGAGAATATGAGATCTCTGCCCTCTTCGCTGATTTTCAGCGTTCGAGTACATCGGCGTGCCCTTGACCGTTGCCGGCGGCTTTGTTTCCCTGTGCCTGCACAGTCAACGCGTGACAGACACCAGGAGGCAGCCATGCGCACGCTGAAACTCGCGGACACACAGGTTCCGGTCATTGGCCAGGGCACGTGGCGGATGGGCGAGGATCGCCGGCAGCGGGACCAGGAAATCGCGGCACTGCGTACCGGTATCGACCTGGGCATGAGCCTGATCGACACCGCGGAAATGTATGGCGAAGGCGGCGCCGAGGAAGTGGTCGGCCAGGCCATTGCCGGCCGCCGTGATCAGGTGTTCCTGGTGAGCAAGGTGTATCCCCACAATGCCAGTCGCAAAGGCCTGCCACTGGCCTGCGAACGCAGTCTGCAACGCCTGGGTACCGAGGTCATCGACCTGTACCTGTTGCACTGGCGCGGCCAATATCCGCTGGCGGAAACCATCGAGGCCTTCGAGCGGCTGCGGGAAGCCGGCAAGATTCGCCGCTGGGGGGTCTCCAACTTCGACGTGGCCGACCTGGAGGAGCTTGATTCGCCGGTCTGCGCCACCAATCAGGTGCTGTACAACCTGGAATCGCGGGGTATCGAGTTCGATTTGTTACCCGCCTGCCAGCAGCAACGGATGCCGCTTATGGCCTATTGCCCGATCGGTCAGGGCGGCGCCTTGCTGGCCGAACCGGTATTGCAGCAAATTGCCCGGAACCACGGTGTCACGTCAGCCCAGGTGGCCCTGGCCTGGTTGCTGCGACAGGACCAGGTGCTGGTGATTCCCAAGGCAGTGCGCCCGGCGCACCTGCGTCTCAACGCCCAGGCCGGCGAACTGCAACTGGAACCCCAGGACCTGCAAGCCCTGGATCAAGTGTTTACTCCGCCTCGGCGTAAACAGCGCCTGGAGATGGTTTGATACCGCTATAACGGAATAAGAAATTTTCAACCTCAGGAAAAGTTGCAAAAAACTAATCGTAGGAAAATGGTTCAGAGAAAAGTTGCTATTTCAGACAAACAACTAAGTTCCCGATAAACACCATAAAACTACTTTGTACCCAGTTATTTAAGAATTGTCTGATCCCTGCTTGGCATGCCCCCCAATTACAGTTGGCGCATGAGATTAAAAAGCTACCTGCATCAGATCAATCCCCTTTTTTCCAGTCCTGAAGCAGCCCGTCGGCTGCTTCGTGTCGTGGCGCTGATTTTTTTGATCGGCCTGCTGGGCGCCGTTTACAACTTCTTGCGCTCAAGCATCAGCAACGAACTGTCACAACGGCGCAGCTATATGAGCAGTGCCATTGCCGAAGCCCAGACATTCTTCACCAGCCGCGAAGCCCTGCTGGAAAGTCTGAGCCTGTCCGCCGTACACAAATCCCGGCAGAACGAAATCTATGCGCCCAGTGCAGACTCGGCTGAGGAAATCCACTTGCAACTGGGGACCCCGGGGGAAAACCAATGGGGGGTCTGGCTCACCCAGCGCATGCGCGACTATCTGAGAAACAAACAGCTGAATCTGCTCTATGTCCACGGCGGCGAGCAACCTCAGGTGCAACGCCTGTTCAGCACTCAGCCTGAAGGCGCCTATCTGCCCGGACCGCTGCTGGCCAAACTGGCCACTCTGAAGTTTTCCGAAGTGCCGCCGGGTGAAGAATTGTGGCTGATGGACCACTCCTCAAGTGCTGCCCAGTTGTACATTTTCACTCGCCTTGACGAACGCTTCGCCAACTCTGGCTGGCTGGGCCTGGAGATGGATGGCAAGAGTGTCTCCGCCGCCCTCAGCGACCAGAGCGCCGGGGATTTCATGATGTTCAATTCCCAGGGCGGGCTGATTTTCAGCAGCACCCCCAGCGCACAACTGAGCGAGGACGTGCAGCAGGTCAAGGGCGACAGTTTCTTCGGTTTTCTCGGTGGCCGCTGGTGGCCTGACCACCTGGTGATCCGCAAGCAACTGGGGTCATCGGATTGGCAACTGGTGTATTCCTTCGACTTGCACAATCTGCTCAAGAGTCTTTGGCCGCAATTGCTTGTGGCCTTGCTCATCAGCCTGTTCGGCATGGCCCTGATCAGCTTCTTGACCCACTGGGTCGAAGTCCGCCTGATCGCTCCGGCGCTGGACCGGATCCAGGCCCTGATCGAAAGCGAAGCCTTCAGCCGCGACGTGATCCAGATCGCCCCGGTAGCCCTGTGCGTACTGCGCCGCAGCGATGGCCGGGTGGTGCTGGAGAACACCCTGTCCCAGCAATGGCTGGGCAACGGCACCGAGCGCGATCAACTGTGTGCCGGGTGGATCGAGCAGGCCTTCGATCCCAACCGGCCCAATAGTTCGGATTACTTTGAAACCGCCGATGGTCGCCATCTCTACCTCAGCTCGGCACCGACCCGCTACAACGGCGAAGACGTGCTGTTCTGCGCCTTCAGCGATATCAGCGCACGCAAGCAGATCGAAGCGGCACTGGAAGAAGCCAAGCGCCTGGCCGATACCGCCAACGAAGCCAAGACCCTGTTTCTGGCCACCATGAGCCACGAAATCCGCACACCGCTGTACGGCGTGCTCGGCACCCTCGAGCTGCTCTCCCGGACCCATCTGGACAACCAGCAGAAGGACTACCTGCGGGCCATCGAAGGCTCCTCCGGCACTCTGCTGCAACTGATATGCGACGTGCTGGATGTGTCCAAGATCGAGGCCGGGCAGCTGGCCCTGGAACTCAGCGAATTCTCTTCCCTGGACCTGGTGCACGAGATCATCCAGGGCTACGCCGCTGCCGCCCACGCCAAGGGTCTGCAGTTCTATGCCTGCGTGGACCCGCAGTTGCCGGAAGTGCTCCTTGGCGATGTCACGCGGATCCGCCAGATCCTCAGCAACCTGCTGAACAACGCGGTCAAGTTCACCGACTCGGGCCGCATCGTCCTGCGAGTCCGGGTGGACAGTCGTGACGGCGAACGCAGCAACATCCTCTGGCAGGTATCCGACACCGGACGCGGCATCGCCCAGGACGACCAGACGCTGATCTTCGAGCCCTTCTACCAGACCGAGGGCAACACCAATGTCATCGCCGGCACGGGCCTGGGCCTGCCGATCTGCCAGCGCCTGACACAATTGATGAACGGCAACATCCGCATGGTCAGCGAACTCGGACTGGGCAGCAGCTTTACCCTGACCCTGCCCCTGGAAGCCTGTTCCATGCTGTCCAGCGCACCCCTGATCAGCCCGTTGCTGCCAGAAATGATCTATGTGGTGTCCCCGGTACGCGAACTGGCGGAATCCGTGGCCGGCTGGTTGCGGCGCTGGGGCGCCCGGGCCCAGTTCAGCCTGCCCACTCAGTCCGATCGCAGCCGGGGCAACGTGCTGATCGAGCTGCACCCAGGGATCGTGGAGCATCGCCTGGAGCCCGACTGGCAAGGCCCCCTGGTGCTCACCAGTGGCGACGGCCACAACGAACCACGGATCCGTGGCGGCAGTTGGCAGGTCAACACCAACAACCTGCGGGCGATCCACCAGGCGGTGAGCCAGGCCCAGGGCGTCTGGGTGGCACAGAGCGAGGAACACTCCGACAGCCGCGAACTGAAAAAACTCAGCCTGCATGTGCTGGTGGCCGAAGACAACGTGATCAACCAGTTGATCCTCAAGGACCAGTTGGAGGAGCTGGGCTGCAGCGTGGAACTGGCCTCGAACGGAGAAGAGGCCCTGTCCATCTGGAGAACCGGACACTTCGACGTGGTGTTGACCGATGTGAACATGCCGAAGCTCAACGGCTATGAATTGGCCAAGGAGCTTCGACGTCAAGGCTGTTCGATCCCGATCATCGGGGCGACGGCCAATGCAATGCGCGGAGAAGAAGAGCTCTGTCTTGCAGCCGGGATGAACCACTGCCTGGTCAAGCCCTTTGCATTAAGAGCGTTGTTCAACTATCTGGCGCCCTATGAAAGAGCCCCTCATGAAGTCCTGTAGCATTTTGATCGTCGAAGATCAGCCGTTTCAGTACATGTACCTGCAACACTTGTTCAACGAGCTGGGGCCTTACCAGCTGGAGGTCGCGAGCAACGGTTCCGAGGCTCTCGAGCGCCTCAAGCAACGGCATTTCGACCTGGTACTGACGGATCTGCTGATGCCTGGCATGGACGGTGTGCAATTCATCCAGGGCCTGGCCACGCACCGCGTGCGCCCGGCCCTGGCAATCATGAGTGCCTCTTCCCGGCGCATGCTGATGGGCGCCAGCCTGGTGGCCCGCAACCTGGGCCTGCGGGTCATAGGACTGATATCCAAACCGGTGAACCTGGCAGCGTTGCGTAGCCTCACTGCGCAGTTGCCGGGGCTGGCCAGCAGCGAGCCGCCACCGGCGATCTGGGTCGAGCGCAGCAGCGAGACCCTGCAACACGCCCTGCGCAATTCGCAGATTCAAGCCTGGTTCCAGCCCAAAAAATCCCTCAATAACGGCCGGATCGTCGCCGCCGAAGCCCTGGTGCGCTGGATGCACCCGCAACACGGCATGCTGTTGCCCTGCGACTTTCTACCGGAGCTCACCGCCGCAGGACTCGAAGAGGAACTGTTGTGGCTGATCCTGGAGCAGGCCCTGGAAGCCCAGGTGCACTGGCGCGAAGACGGCTATGACATCCCGGTATCGATCAATCTGCCAACCCACCTGCTCAACAGCGCCGACCTGGCGGATCGTCTGCATGAGTTCGTGATCCAGCGCCAAGGCATACCCGGCAAGATCTGTTTCGAGCTGATGGAGTGCTCCACTCCAGAACACATCAGCAACTTCTACGCCGGTGCCTGCCGCCTGCGCATCAAGGGTTTCGGCTTGTCCCAGGACGATTTCGGCAAGGGCTACAGCTCCTACATGAATCTGGTGTCGACGCCCTTCACCGAGCTGAAGATCGATCGAGCCCTGGTCCAGGGCTGCCACAACAATGAGGAAATCGCCCAGGCCCTGACCAGTATCATTGCGCTGGGTCGTCAACTGGGCCTGACGGTGGTCGCCGAGGGCGTGGAAAGCGCACAGGAACTGGCCCTGTTGCGAAAAATCGACTGCACCCAGGTGCAGGGCTTTCTGATTTCCCACGCCGTGTCCTCGCAACAGTTTCAACAACTGCTGGCCCAAGATGGTCCGGCGACCCTGTACTAGCCGATGAGCCCATTGCTCACCCACGCAACCTTCACTCATCGCTGACGGCCTTGCTTCAGAGAGAGGAATCTCGGAATCAAGGCCCTTATATGCATTTGGGAATTCAGTGATGAAATACAGCGACACCTTCCTGGAGAATCTCACTCGAAGCTCGATCCGGTTGAACAAGGGTCTGTTGATTCTCGCGGGTCTGGCGCTGCTGCTGTTCGCTACCCTCTACTGGGCCGCCCAACGCCTGATCGATGAACAGAACAGCACAGTGAGGTTTCATTTCGCCCGGCTTATGGAAAACATTCAGGAGCAGGAGCTGTTCCTCCGACGCCTGGCCAGCCGCCAGTCCATAGAAGCGCTGCTGGCTGACGAACCATCCGCCCTGTACCTGCAGCAGCCCTTGCCCAGTGAAGGCAAAACCGCCTACGAAGGGCAGCAAGCCCCCTATTCGATTCCCTTCAGCCTGAACTTCAATCACCAGCAACTGGCCGCCAGCGAGCTGCCCAAGGTGTTCGCCCTGGGCCTGCACCTGTCGACGTTCTACAGCGCCTTCTGGTCCACTTCGCACTATCACGCGCCACGTACTTTCCTGTTCAATACCTTCGGCAACTTCGACATCAGCGTACCCGCAGCGCGGCATGCACGGGGCAACCCCTGGAGCAGCAACAGGCCCTACAACAGTGTGGTGGAAAGGGTCCTGCGGCACCTGGCAGTAAAGAACAACGGCTTCCCGGACAATCAGGTCTACTGGGAGAAATACCACCTCCCGGCCTCGATGCAGGTTTCCCCCAAGCTGCTGGCCTACATCAACCTGCACCTTGGCCCGCAACAGTTGCACATCCAGGGCGCGAACAACTGGATGGTGGTGGCCTCGCTGCTGAACCTGGACGAAGTCAATAACATCGAGCGCCTCATGGACTGGTCGATCTATGACGACTTCACCCTGATCGAGCCCTCCGGCAGCATCCTTACCGGCTCCCATGCCTCTGCCGACGCCCTGCACGAGGGTCTCAACTTCGGCTGGCAGGGGATGATCTTCAAGGTGACGAGCCACACCCCGGCACTCTGGACCGGGATCTACACCATCAGCTACAAGAGCTATTTCGGCTACGCCCTGTGGACCCTGATCGGCCTGCTGACCCTGGCCCTGGGCGCCCTCTTCAGCGGCTGGGCCGCCAGTCGCTGGTATCGCGACAAGGTCGTAACGCCGGCGCAACTGGCGCACCAGAGTATTGCCGAGAGTGAAGCCTTCAGCCGGGTGGTGCTCGACACCGCGCCCACCGGCCTGTGCGTGGTGCGTCGTGAAGACTTCAAGGTGCTGCTGGAAAATCGCCAGGCCGAACAATGGCAAGGCACGACAAAACTGCTGGCCCTGCTGCAGCGGGAACAGGGCTTGAGCGACAACGGCGAAACCTACCTCGATGTCGATGGGCGCCATTTGCAGGTCGGCCTGGTCTCGACCCGCTACCAGGGCCAGGACGTGCTGCTCTGCACCTTCAATGACGTCACCCAGCATGTCGAGGACGCCCAGGTGCTGGAACAGGCCAGACGCTCAGCGGACGCGGCCAACGAAGCCAAGACCCTGTTCCTGGCCACCATGAGCCACGAGATCCGCACCCCGCTCTATGGCGTGCTCGGCACCCTGGAACTGCTGGGCCTGACCCAACTGGACCCGCGCCAGAGCGATTACCTGCAGACCATCCAGCGCTCCTCCAGCACCTTGTTCCAGCTGATCAGCGACGTTCTCGACGTCTCCAAGATCGAATCCGGGCAAATGAGCATCGACCCGGTGGAGTTCTGCCCCCTGGACATGGTGGAGGATGCCTTGCACACCTACGCAGCCTTTGCCGAACGCCGCGGGCTGCTGCTCTATGCCTGCATCGACCCGAGCCTGCCGGACCTGATGCTCGGGGACGCCACCCGCATCCGGCAGATTCTCAACAACCTGCTGAGCAACGCGATCAAGTTCACCGACTGCGGCCGGGTGGTGCTGCGCGTGCGGGTGCTGGAACAGGATGCGCGCCAGGCGAGCATAGAGTGGCAAGTCACCGATACCGGCATTGGCATCTCGTCATTGCAGCAACCCCAGTTGTTCGACCCCTTCTATCAGGTCCGCGACGCCTCCAGTGAAGCCGGCGCCGGGCTGGGTCTGGCGATCTGCCAACGCCTGAGCGAGATGATGGACGGGCAGATGCAGGTCATCAGCGAACCGGGGCTGGGCAGCAGCTTTTCCCTGCGCCTGACCCTGCAACGCCTGCCAGGGACCTTGTCGGGAGCCGAGCCACTGCCCGAAGGGCCGCCAGTCTATGTGCGCGCACCGGTGCCGGAACTGATGAAAAGCACGTGCGACTGGCTCAACCGCCTTGGGGTCCAGGCCTATCCGCTGCCCCTCAACCGGGATGACAAGCCCCAAAGCAACGTGCTGATCGACATGCTGCCCCGGGACACCCAGGCACCCTGGCCCGGCCCCTGTGTCAGCGCCAGTTCCAGCGGTCGCTGGAACAGCAACCTGCAGCCGGCGCAATGGGAGGTCGACGCCCACGACATCCGTGCCATCGCCCAGGCCGCGGCGCTGGCCCGCCAGGGACAGCCACTGCACCTGGCACGGCGCGAGCCCGGTCCCTTGCAACACTTGAACCTGAACATCCTGGTGGCCGAAGACAACCCCATCAACCAGGCCATCATCAAGGAGCAACTGGAGGCCCTGGGTTGCCAGGTAACCTTGGCGGCCAATGGTGAACAGGCCCTGGAGCAGTGGCAGCCGCAGCGGTTCGACATCGCCTTGACCGACGTCAACATGCCGGTCATGAACGGCTACGACCTGGCCAGGGAGCTGCGTCTGCGCGAGCCGGAACTGCCGATCATCGGCGTCACCGCCAATGCCCTGCGCGAAGAAGGCCGCCGCTGCCTGGCTGCCGGCATGAACACCTGGATCGTCAAGCCCATGAGCCTGCAGACCCTGCGGGGGCAATTGTCGAAACTCTGCCAGGTGCCCGGCAAAAGCGCCTCGCCTGCCGCCGGACCTGCGTTGCAGACCGAAAACCGGCCAGCGCCGCCCCGCCCCGTAGCAGACAGTATTCAGGTCTCGGAGCGGATGCGGCCGCTATTTCTCAGCACCATGCACGATGACCTGCAACGACTGGCCAAGGCCCTGGAGACCGGCTCCAGCAAGGCTGCGGCAGAGCGTCTGCACAGTATTGCCGGGGCCATGGGCGCGGTGCAGGCCGGGGCGCTGGCCAGGGCCTGCGCCGAACTTGAGTGCCAATTACTGGAAAACACCCTGAACCCGGCACTGGTAGCTCAAGTCAGGCAACTGATGCAGCGCTTGTCGGAACTCCTGTTGCCCCTTGAATAATGGGTGGCAGGGTTTAATGTACCGTCAGTCTCATGTTTCTTTACTAATTTGCGTATTACACGGGTGTGTTTGCCATGGAAAAACTGAAAGTAGTCATTGCTGACGATCACCCTATTGTCTTGCTGGGCGTACGCGAGTTGATGGAGCGCGACGAACGTTTCGAAATCGTCGGTGAAGCGGTGTGTTCCAAAGGTCTGATCCAGCAATTGGAATCCCAGCCGGTGGACATCGTCATCACCGACTACAACATGCCCGGAGACTCGCCCTACGGTGATGGCCTGAAGCTGGTGGAATACCTCAAGCGCAACTTTCCGCACCTGCAGATTCTGATCCTCACCATGATTTCCAACCAACTGATCCTCACCCGTTTGCATGAGTTGGGTGTGGTCGGGGTGATCCAGAAAAGCCAGCTGCACGAAGAGATCCAGACCGCCCTCAAGGCCATCGCGCAAAAAGGCATCTACCGCAGCCTGGAACCTGCTTCCAACTCGGTGATGGAGTCCAATGTGGCGATCGATGAGCGCATCTCCACCCTGTCGCCCAAGGAGTTCGAAATCCTCCGTTTGTTCGTTTCCGGCAAAAGTGTCAGCGACATCGCCCGCAGCCAGAACCGCAGCTCCAAAACCATCAGCGCCCAGAAGATCTCCGCCATGCGCAAGCTGGAAGTACAGAGCGACCAGGACCTGCTGACCTACTGCATTGGCCGCAACATCTTCAACTGAACGCCCCCACAAGGAATTGATCGACAATGGATACTTTGTCATCCACCAGGAGCAACGACTCGCTGGAACTTCAACGCCTGCAGGGAGCCTGGGAGCAAACCGGGATGGAGGACAGCGGCGTACTGAATCCGCCTGACGAACACAGTGCGCCCGGGGCCCTGACCCTGATCGAAGGTGATAGGTTTCGCGTGCTGACGGTGGCGGGTGAAGTGCTGCTGGCCGGCAGCTTCACCCTCGACAGCAGCACCACCCCCAAGTCGATCACCTGGATCGACTCCATCGGCGCGGATGCGGGCAAGCCCCTGCCCGCCAGCTATGAGTTGACTGAGGACGACTTCGTGTTCATCGCCGCCGATGAAGGCCAACCCCGGCCGACCCGCTTCAGCACCGGGCCGGGCCAGACCCTGCGGCGCTTCGTCCGGGTCCGCCAAGGCCAGTGACCCTCGCCCCCGGCGAACAGACGCCGGGGGCAAGCCGCACAGCCCCTGCCATCACCTCGAAATCTCCCCTACCGGCGCCTTCCCTTGGGCGTCCACCGCCCACCAGCTCGGCAACAACTGCCGCACCCTGGGCTCGGCAAAGCGATCGTCGATCAACATCAACACCCCTCGATCGGCCTGGCTGCGAATCACCCGCCCTGCCGCCTGCACCACTTTCTGCAATCCGGGATAGAGGTAGGTGTAGTCGTATCCGGAGCCGAACAGCCTGGCCATGCGCTGCTTCACCTGCTCGTTCAACGGGTTGAGCTGAGGCAGTCCGAGGGTGGCGACAAAGGCGCCGATGAGTTTTGAGCCGGGCAAGTCGATGCCTTCGCCGAAAGCCCCGCCGAGCACAGCGAACCCGATGCCCTGCCCCTCTGCACGAAACTGCTGGAGAAAGCTCAGGCGCGACGCTTCATCCATGCCCCTGGACTGCAGCCACAGGGGAATCTGCGGCTGCTCGCGGGCCAAAAGCTCGGCCACCTGCTGCAGATAATCGAAGCTGCTGAAGAACGCCAGATAGTTGCCCGGCCGCGTAGCGAACTGGCGGGCCAGCAGCTCGACGATGGGCGCCAGGGACGCCTGTCGATGCACATAGCGGGTGGAGATGCGGCTGACGATATGCACGTCCAGTTGCGCGGCGGCAAACGGCGACTCCACGTCCAGCCACACCGTGGTCTGCGGCAATCCCAGCAGGTCGCGGTAGTAATGCTGCGGGTTGAGAGTCGCGGAAAACAGCACCGTGCTGCGGGCCGCCGCCAGTCGAGGCCCGAGCAGCGGCGCCGGCACCACATTGCGCAGGCTCAGCCGCGACAGGCTGCGCTTGGCACTCAGGGAGCGCTTATTGATATCGAAGATGAACTGCTGTTGGTCAAACAGCTCCGCCACCCGGGCAAATTGCAACAGCTCGAAATACAGCCCCTGCAAACCACTGTCCAGGCCCAGGGGCTGCTCGTTGAAGTAGTCCCCCAGGGCGGCGACGCACAAGGCCAGCGCCCTGAGCAGGGCCGTCGGCAACTGCTCATAGGCCTGGTAAGGCGCAAGCTGTTCCTTGTGCAAGGCGTTCCACTCGCGGTTGAGCCGTTGCAATGCGCTTTTCAGCGCCTGAGGCGCAGTGCTGCGCACGCTGGCCAGCTGTTGTTGATCCAGGCTGGCGCTGTACATGCCACGCCCGCGCTCCACCAGGTTATGGGCCTCGTCCACCAGCACCGCCACTTGCCATTGATTGGCCTGGGCCAGGCCGAACAGCAAGGCGCTGAAATCGAAGTAGTAGTTGTAGTCGGCCACCACCAGATCGCTCCAGCGGGCCATCTCCTGACTCAGGTAGTAAGGACAGACCTGATGCTCCAGGGCTACCTCGCGCAGCGCCTGGCGATCCAGCATCGGCACCTGGCTGGCCGCCTGGCGCGCTGCGGGCAGGCGCTGGTAGAAACCCTTGGCCAGCGGGCAGGACTCGCCGTGGCAGGCCTTGTCCAGGTGCTCGCAAGCCTTGTCCCGGGCCACCAGTTCCAGGACCCGCAACGGCAGCTGGGACTGGCTGGCGAACAGCACCCGGGCTGCATCCAGCGCCAACTGCCGCCCCGGGGTCTTGGCAGTGAGAAACAACAGCTTGTCCAATTGCTGCGGGGCCATGGCCTTGAGCATGGGAAAGATCGTGCCCAGGGTCTTGCCGATACCGGTGGGCGCCTGGGCCAGCAGGCAACGGCCGGTACTGACCGCCTTGTACACCGATTCCGCCAGATGTCGCTGGCCAAGGCGAAACTCGCCATGGGGAAAAACCAGGGCCCCGGTGGCCTGGTCGCGGGCCGTTCGGTGACGCATTTCCTGCTGCGCCCACTCCAGGAACACCGCGCACTGGCGATTGAAGAAGCCCTGCAGTGCCTCGGCACTGTGCTCCTCCACCAGGGCGGTTTCCTGCTCGCTGAGGATGTCGAAATACACCAGCGAAACACGGACACTCGGCAGCTGCAGGCTCTGGCACAACAGCCAGCCATAGACCTTGGCCTGGGCCCAGTGCAATTGCCGGTGATTGTCGGGCATGCGGGTCAGGTCGCCCCGGTAGGTCTTGATCTCCTCCAGGAGATTCTGCGCCGGGTCATAACCGTCCGCCCGGCCCTTGACCAGCAGCTCGCCGTATTGGCCCTCCAGAGCAACTTCGCTCTGGTAGCCGGGATTGCGCCGGGAAGCCACGGTGCGGTGCCCGACTATCCCCTCCAGGGCGGTAGGCGATGGGGTGAAACGCAGATCCAGGTCACCGCTCTTGGCGCTGAACTCGCACAAGGCGCGCACCGCAATGCGGTAGCTCACGTTGACAGGTCCTGCCATTGCACATAGCACACCGCCACCGGCATCCGGTGCTCCTGGCAGAAATCCAGCCAGCGCAGCTGGTTGTCCTGCAGCCGGTCCCCCGGGCCCTTGACCTCGATCATCCGGTAGGTCCTTGCTTCGGGCCAGAACTGGATCAGGTCCGGCATCCCGGCCCGGTTGGCCTTGATATCCAGCAGCAGGCGCTCAAACCAGTGTTTCAGGTGCTCGGCCGGCAGGCAGTCGAGGGCCTGCTCCAGCAATTCCTCGGTCAAGGCCCCCCAGAACACGAAGGGCGACTGCAGGCCCCACTTGTCGACAAACCGCTGGCGGATGCTGTCCCGGTAGCGACCATCGTTCAGCTCCTCCAGGCAGGCCTGGAACAGATCGCTGCGCCGCTCATGGAAGTCTTCGCTCAGCAGATCCACCGGCCCACGCTGGAACGGGTGGAAGAAGGCCCCCGGCAAGGGGGCGAAGATCGCCGGCCAGCACAGCAGCCCGAACAGCGAATTGATCAGTGTGTTTTCCACGTAGTGCACGGGTGCCTGGGGTTGCTGCAGATGAGCCTGGACATGCAGCTCCACCGCCAGTCCGTCGGCGTCACGGGGCAGGCACAGATCCAGTCGCGCCACTTCGCGGCTGACCGCCCGAGGCGCCGGCGGGCCACCCAGTTTGCGCCGCAGCCGGGGCATGACCCGCAGCAACTGCTGGGCCTCGGCCGCGCTCTGGGGCGCCGCCGCAGCCTGCTCGGCCAACGCCAGGGCCGCCGGGTACTCGGCACTGAGCTCCAGCACCCGGATCAACCGCAGGCGAGCACCCGGGTAGGCACATTGCTGGTAGATCTCCCGGGCCTGACACCAGTCCGTCAACCGCTCGCAATGCTGCCCCAGCTGGAACAACAGCTTGCCGCGGCGTTTCTCCAGCCAGGGGTTGGCGGTGCTCAACGCGCCAATCTGCGCGAGTACGGCGCCCACCTCCTCCCCGGCCTCGAAGGCTTCCTGGCACTGGTGCAGATAGATGAAGCCGTTCACATCGTCACGACTGCGCAAGCCCCGGGCGTCGGCACTGATCTCGACCTTTTCGTAGCTGTAGATCCCCAGGTCCGCCAGCACGAATTCCGACCAGTCCTGATAGAGGTTGCCGAAGAACATCAGGCGCAGGCGATCGCACAACGGCATGACCGTCAGGCTCAGCAGCCGGTCTGCCAGTGCCGGGCACCATTGGCCGAAGGCCTGGGGATGCGGATACAGCGCTTGCAAGGTCTCCAGCCACTGGTTCTTCTTGGCCTTGGCCGCCAGCCCCTGGTCGCGAAAGCACTGCAGGATCTCGGCCTTTTGCAACAGGCCGAACAACTCGTCCAGGGCCAATGGCGCCTGCTCGTCGACCCAGCCCAATTCCAGCAACGGCGCCAGGGCCCGGGTGCAGTCGCCGATCTCCGGGTAACTCAATTTGCCCAGGCGAAAATGTCGTCCCTTGCGCATCACCATGCGCACCAGCAAAGCCTGGGATGGCTGGGGCAACTGGGCAAAATCCGCGATGAAACGCTGCTCCTCGTCACACAGCACATCGGCGTAGCGCTGCTCCAGCCAGTTCAGGACTTGCTGGAAGTTATGCAGGTAATAAAGGGGATTTTCGAGGGGATTGGAAGTCACTGAACGAAGACGCCACGGCTGGACTGATACTGGTTATGCGTACAGATAACAGCCGACGCCCCGGTCTGGCAAACACTATTGGATAAATGGCGGGAAGAAGATTTTTCCGCTGCCCTGGCGAACTTTCGTCGTCTTCGCTACACCAAGGGGCCATGCTTATAGTGTCCGACGCAACACGGATGCCCCCTACCGATGAGAGGTCTGTATGAACGTGAAGAACCTGGGATTGCTCCTGGCCGGTGTCGCCGCCCTGGCCCTGGCCGGCTGCGCCTCACCCACCGTGGTGACCTTGCAGAACGGTACTCAGTACCTGACCCGGGACCAGCCCAAGACCAAAACCGCTGATGGCTTCTACGAATTCCAGGATATTTCCGGCAAGACCATCCGGGTCAAGGCGGACGATGTGGCCACCGTCCGCCAGGAAAAATGACTCAGCCGTGTGACTCAGTGCGACCAGGGAAAGGGGCCCTGCCCCGGCTCGCAGAAAATCCCCAGCGCCTTGCCGCGCTTTGACAGCTCGTCACGCACTTGCTGGCAGCGCTGCCGCTCCCGAGCTTCGGCGTTATCGATACTGATGTTGCCCGTACTCTCCGGCGCCTTGCCATCCCCCAGACGCAGATTGGCAAAGGGCTGCTCCGGCTGCAGATTGAAGCGGCTGGGGGCCGGTTCCTGCTTTTCGGGTGGCGCCGGCAGGCCTGCCGGCAATTGATCCGGGGTCACCCCGTAACGTTTCAAAATCGAGCTGTGAGGCAGCTCCTCGGCCGATGCCATGAACGCCCACAGGGCCAGCACCAGACCGCTCGCACACCTCTTGCTATTACTCACTGTCAAAACTCTCCTGCCTTTTCCTTGAATCGATTACTGCTCAATACCTTGGGTAACGCATGACCAGGCTTGGGTTTTACAGGTATTTGAGTCGCCAACCGACCGACAGGTCACGATTTTTCTTGCCCAGTCAGCGCGGAGCCCGTTGCAAGCCCCGCGCTGCAGGTCCATCAGGCGATGGTGATGCCCGAGCCGTTGAGGTGCGCGAGGCTGACGCCCACCAGGGTCACCGAGTCGTGGCCGAAGGTCAGGACGGTGTCATTGCCGCTGCTGCTGGCGTGGGCCCGATAGTCCTGGCCCGGCAGCACGCCGCTCACCCCCATGAACACCAGCTTGTCGCCGCTCTGGTAACCGAGGATGCGGTCCTGGCCGAAATGGCCGGTGAACAGGAAGGTGTCATTGCCCCCACCCGACTCCAGCAGATCATTGCCGGCGCCGCCGACGAAGACGTCGTTGCCCTTGCCGCCGATCAGGTGATCGTTGCCGTCCAGGCCGAACAGCCAATCGCCGGCGGCATGGGCCTTGAGCAGATTGTCACCGCCGTCGCCCTTGACCGCAGACGCGTACTGGGTCAGCTGGCTGCCCACCTTCAGCCCCTGGTCAGTGACCTGATGGAACACGTCATCCTTGAACAGACCCCAGAGAAACCCCGGCTCCTTGCTTTGAATGGCGCCGATGTCGCGGGTCATGCTGATCCCGCCGCTGGCGTCGCGCACGTACAGGGTCCCAGCGCCGTCGCTGACGAAGCTGTAGTCCTTCACCGAGTGCTGCAGGTCCAGGGTATTGCTGCCCTTGCCGCCGAGGATGATGTTGTAGCCGCCGTCATCACGGAAGGTGTCGTTGCCGTCGCGGCCTTCCAGATAATCGTTGCCTCCACCGCCCTGGATCAGGTCGTTACCGTCGCTGCCGATGATGAAGGTGCTGCCCTTGTGGGTTTCGGCGTTGCGGTTCAGATCCTGGACCCAGGTGCTGCCCCGGGCCGGGTCCGACAGGTTGGCGACGACAATGGTCGAGTCCTTGCTGGTGAAGTCATAGAACTGCGATTGCAGCACCCGGGTCAGCCCATCGCCGTAGCCGGTGGGCAGGTGAGAGATCCAGGTGGGGATGTTGAGGATCGAGAACGGCAGCACGTTCCACAGGCTCGAGGCGTAATGGTCGTTGAAGTTGACGATGTTGTTGGTGGCCGAGTCCTGGTGGGCGTCGTGCACCCCCAGGGACGACAGGTTGAAGCTGTAACCGTCCAGGGCACGGAACACCGGGTCGTTTTCATAACCGATGTTCAACACCTTGTCGCTGGTGCTCTGGGTCGGCGAGGCATAGGCGATGTAGTTGGCATCCTTGTAGAACCCGGACCAGCGATCGGCACTCAGGTCCGCCAGGCTGTTGACCCCCAGCCCGCCCAGGCTGTGACCACTGACCAGGATGTCCTTGCCCGACAGACCGTTGGCCTGGGCAAAGGCCGCCACATCCCCGAACAGCTTGCCGAAGGCTTCAGCGGCATAGTTCTTCGCATAGTCCTTGGGTCCCAGGGCGGCCAGCAGGTCACTGATGACATCGCCGATGGTGTCGCCGATCACCGACTCCCGGGGACCGCTGGTGCCGCGAAAGGCGATACCGATGGAACTCAAATGGCCCTGGGCATCGTACTTGCCGAGGATCTCCACCTGGGCCGTGCCGTAGCCGTCCTTCTCGCCGAAGAATGTGCCCCGGGCATCCACCTTGCCGCTGTAGCCCAGTTGCTGGGCACTGAGGGTGGACCACCCGGCCTGGTGCAACGCGTCCTTGGCGGCCTGTTCCGAATCCGGGTTCCAGGGAATGCCGGGGATGACCCCCTGGGAATCGCTGCTGCCGATCAGCGCGGTGATCAGTGTCGCCGGCAGGCCAAGGCCGAAGCCGTTGTGCTGGTACCCCACGGCAAAGCCGTTGTCGAGGTTGTGATAGGAATACAGCGTGATCGCCAGCGCATCGGAAAACAGCGCTTTGGAGTCGGCTGCGGTGAAGTTCTTGTAGTCAAAGACACCCATGGTATTGCCTCTCTATTGTTGGAATTGTCAGAGAAAGCTCAGGCCCTCGCAGGCCCCGTTTCCGGGACCGGAGGTCCTGTACAACACCTTGCACATCCGTTGCCTGGGTCTTAGAAAGTCCAGTCCAGGGTCAAGCCGACCCCATGGTTCCGGTCCCGACTGCCCAGCAACCCGTTGTAATCCAGATTGACCCGGGTCTGTCGACCCAGGGCAATGCCCGCCCGCGCACCGACGACCGCCGCATCGCGGTCCAGTGACAGGCTCTGCACCTTGTAGCTTTGTCCACCCTCGGCAAACGCCAGATGCTGATCGGCCCCGGTGGCGCTCAGATTGTGCTGCCAGCCGAGGGTAGCGGACAGGTCCACAGTCTGCCCGGAAGACAGTTGCAACTGCTTGCCGGCACGCATGCCCAGGGTCGAGAGCCAGGCCTCGCGATTGTCGCTATCGCCCTTGAGTGCCGTGGCGCCGCCGTGTTCCTTGAAACGGTCGCTGTCCACATGCACATAAGCCAGGCTGGCAAAGGGTTCCAGGGCCATGGGCTGCAGATCCAGGTGCCACGCCGCCTCGCCGAACAGCTGCATGCTGCGGGCGTCACGCTTGCTCTTCTGGCGATCGGCAACCTCGTCATATTGCAGCTCGCGCCGGGTCGCGATCCGGTGCCAGCTGTAGGAACCGCCCAGGCTCAGGCGCAGTTGTGCAAGCTCCCGTCCGGCGTAGGCACCCAGGTGGTAGCTGTCGATGCTGGCCGAAGAATGCCGGCCATCGCCCATGCTCAGCGAGCTGTCGCTGTAGCCGGTGAACACGCCCAGACGAGTACTGGGGTCCACTTGCCCGTCGACACCGGCCAGCAGGCCGCCGATGGAGCTGGTATAGCCCGCTCGATCCTGGCCGGCGTCGGCCTTGCCCCAGGCGCCCAGGGTCTTGAGCCACACCCCCTGCTCGCCGCCCTCGACGCTCGGGATTGCGACCCCGCCCTGCTGGCGTACCCGCTCCCCCATCGCTTCACGCAGGTAGCGGTTGTCGTTGAGCAACTGGCTGCCCACGGCCGGATGAATCTCCCCGGACAGTTGCTCGAAGGCCTCTTGAGCACTGGCCGCGCTGGCGGCCAGCAGCAGGCTTTCATACACCGGGTTGCCCGCCCCCAGTTGCTCTGCGGCGCCGGCCACCGAGCGCTGGTTGGCGGTCAGGCCGATGCTGCTGAACGACGTGGCATTGCGCGCCACCGCCAACTGTACACCGCCGGCGCTGTAACCGAGGTTGCCCCCCAGAAACAGCGAGTTGGACAGCACCGGGCCGAAGCTGCCCTGCACGCCATTGGCGGCCTGCAGGATATCCAGCTGCCGCCCCACCAGGCTCGGGACCCGTTGTGCATTGAGGGACAGCCCGGGGTTTTCCAGTTCCAGGGCCAGGCTGGCCCCACCGAGAGTTGCCTGGCCATCGCTGACAATCCGGTCACTGCCGCTGGGGGACACCTCCACCGCGTAGGTCGAACCCGGGAGGAAGTTCACATCGGAGCTGACATGCAAGGTGCCGATGGAGTTGCCCGGGGCCACAATCGCGCCCGCGTTGGCGGTCAATGCGCCCACGCGGCCTGTGCCGCCAAGGATGCCGCCGGCGTTCACCGTCACCGCCGACAGCAGCGAGCCGTTGACCGCCAGCCGCCCCTGATTGACCAGGGTCGGCCCGGCGTAGGTGTTGGCGCCGCTGAGCACCAGGGTGCCGACGCCCTGCTTGGTCAGGCCACCGTGGCCACTGATGTCATTGCTCCAGATATCCAGCACACAGCTGATGTCATTGCAGCGCCGCTGGGTCGGCTTGCCGGCATCCAGCAGCGCGCCATAACCCGGCAGGTCGGCGACGAACTGGGTCGAACCGTAGCCGCCCTGGATGCGGAACTCCTCAGGGATATCCGCTTCGGTCACCAGCATCCCGGGCCCGCGAATCCCTTTGCCCAGATCGATCATCCCCCAGCCGTACAAGGCATCGATGCCCGGAGCGCCCAGGTCGGTGGCCGTGGTGCGCAGGACGCTGGCGACCTGTGCCGCGCTCATGTAGGGGAAACGCTCCATCAGTACCGCCGCGGCGCCAGCCGCATGGGGCGCAGCCATGGACGTGCCGTTCTTGTTGGCGTAGCCCAGGGTCATGTTCTCCAGGCTGGTGCCGCCGATCACCGAGCTGTAGATCCGGGTGCCGGGGGCCGACACGCAAAAGCTCGCGGTGTAACCGCAGCGGGAAGAAAAGGTACTGATGACATAGGGATCGGCGCTGCCGGTGTCGGGGTTCTGCTGCAACGCCGCCACGGTCAGCCAGTTGGGGGCAATCTGCGGAACGAAGTAGGCCAGCCCGGCAATAGCGTCGGGGTTGTTCAGGTTGTAATCGTTGCCGGCGGCGAAAATCGTCAGCACCCCGCTGCGGGCCGCGGCGATCGCCCCGTCGTAGGCACCGCCCGGCAAGCTGCCCAGCAATGGCTGGATCTGCGCGAACTGCGCCCGGGCATCGTCCAGGGTGAAGTGCGGGAACGCCGGATCGCGCCCGCCCTTGCTGAAGCGATCGGTGATGCCGATGCCCCAGCTGTTGTTGATGATCCGCGCACCACTGGCCACCAGGCCGTCCCAGCCGGCCTTGTACACCGCACCATCGTTACCGAGGATGATGCCGTCCTCCGGGCCGGGATCGCCGTTGTCGGCGCTGATGATCTGGGCATCGAAGGCCACCCCGTGCATCGCTCCGCCATCGCGGTTGCCGGCGGCTATCCCGCCGACGTGGGTGCCATGGGACCCCAGCTTGCCGTCCGAGCCCACCGAAGGGCGGCCGTCATAGACGAAGGTATCGCCGGCCTTCACCGGGATATAGGGATCGGTGTATTGACGAGTACCGCTGGTGACCAGGGTCACCACCTTGCCCGGGCTGGCGAACTCTGGATGCAGGGCATACACCGGCTGGTCGAAGATCCCCAGCTTGACGCCCTTGCCGCTGTAGCCGGCGGCATAGGCGCTGTCGGCATGAATCGCCCCCAGACCCCAATCGGCCTTGAACTCGGTGCTGCGCCAGCTGGCGGCATCGCCCCGACGGCCGTTCTCCACATAAGGCGCCGCCTGGGCCGTGCCCATCAGCGCCACCCAGCCCAACAATGCCGGAGCGAGGGGCAACCAGCCCCGGTCCTGCCCAAGCACAGCGCCATCCTTGCGTTTGACTTGCTTCACTACGACCTTCCTTAGTTGTGTTGCGAAATTGCCTTGGCGGACTCCATGCCCGCCGCCCGCCCGAATGACGCCTCAGAAACGCCATTCGAGGTTGAGTCCGACGCCATTGTGTTGCTCGCGACTGGCCCACTGGCCCTGGTATTCCAGGCTCAGGTCCAGGTCCCGGGCCAGCGCCAGGCGCGCTCCAGCCCCCACCAGGGCGGCATCGCGCAACGCCGGCGTGCTGCTCACCCGAAACTCGCTGTCAGTGCCGGCAAAGGCCAGGTGTTCGCGGGACTGCCTGTCACTCAGGCGCCGCTGCCAGCCCAGGCTCGCCGACAGCTCCAGGGTCTGGCGGGCGCTCAGTTGCAACTGCCGGCGCCCTCGCAGCCCGAGGGTGCCAAGCCAGGCATCGCGCTGGTCAGCATCTGCGTGCAAAGCCGCCGCGTCGCCTTGCTCATGGAAGGCATCGCGGTCCAGGTGCTGGTAGGCCAGGTTGACGAAAGGCTCCAGCACCAGCGGTTGCAGGGGCACGGTGTAAGCCGCCTCGGCCAACAGCTGCTGGCTGCGGGCCGCCACCCGGGCTTTGTCCCGGGCGGACACCTCGCCATAGGCCAACTCGCGCCGCACCTGGGCGCGATGCCAGCTCTGGCTGACGCCCAGGCTCAGGCGCAGGGCGTCCAGGTCATGCCGGACATAGGCGCCCAGGTGATAGCTGTCGACCTGGGCCTTGTCGCGGCTGCCGGTGCCCATGTGCAATGAACTGTCGCTGTAGCCTCCCGCCAGGCCCACCCGGGTCTGCGGCGAGCCGAGATCGCGCTCGATCCCCAGCAGCACGCCGCCCAGGGAGCTGGTGTAGGCCGAGTGGTCCTGGCCGCCGGCGTTGCGCCCCCAGGCTCCCAGGCCCTTGATCCACAGACTGGCCGATTGATCTTCAGCTGCCGCGACATCCTGCCCGGCGCGTTGCATGCGTTCCCCGAAGGCCTCGCGCAGCACCGAGCCCTGGTTGATCAGCATCGCGCCCAGGGCCGGATAGACCTCCCCGGACAGCTGCTCCAGTGCGCCCCGGGCCTGGGCTGCCGAAGGCAACAGCAGCAGGCTTTCATAGAGCGGATGGCCTGGCCCCAGACGCTCCAGCGCAGCACCGCTGGCGCGCTGGTTGGGCGTGGCGCCGACGCTGGCAAAGGTCGTCGCGCTGCGCACCACGGCCAGTTGCACGGCACTGGCCGAATAATCGAGAACGCTGCCCAGGAACGGCGAAACGGCCGCGCCCTCGGCAAAATGCCCAAGCACCCCGCCCGCCGCTTGCAGGATGTCGAACTGACGGCCGATCAGGCTCGGCACCGGCCCGGCGCCGAACAGGTTGCCTGGGCGCTGTGGCACCAGGCTCAGCTGGGCGCCACTGAGGCTGGCCTGGCCCGTGGCGACAATCCGGTCACTGGCCTCGGGCGACAGCTCCACCACGTAGCGGGAGCCGGGCTGAAAGTCCAGATTGCCGGCCACGTGCAAAGTGCCAATGGAGTTGCCCGGGGCCACAATCGCGCCGGCCTTGGCGGTCAGCCCGGCCACTTGCCCGGAACCACCCAGGGTGCCTCCGGCATTGACCGTGACCGTCGACTGCAAGTGGCCGTTGACCGCCAGCAAGCCACCGTCAACCCGGGTCGGACCGCGA
Organism: Pseudomonas sp. E1BtOHC1; assembly: GCF_058744285.1. Lineage (NCBI taxonomy): Bacteria > Pseudomonadati > Pseudomonadota > Gammaproteobacteria > Pseudomonadales > Pseudomonadaceae > Pseudomonas > Pseudomonas sp. E1BtOHC1. The sequence goes on along the minus strand of NZ_CP196023.1, from coordinate 4,085,629 downwards.
TAGCTGCTGTCGCCATCGAGCACCAGCCAGCCGGCCCCGGACTTGATCAGGCTGCCCTGGTACACCCGCTGCCCGGCCGCCGCATCACGGGCCTGGCCCAGGGCGTAGTCGGTCCGATCCTGCTGGCTGGCCCCCGTCCCCAAGCCTTGTTCCCAGCCCCGATCCTTCAAGGTTTGCTGCCACGCCAAGTGCTCGGCGCGGTCCTCCACCTGCCGCTGGGCCAGGGCCTGATCGGAGATGCCGTTGCGCCAGCGATCACCCTGTCCGGCACCGAGGTTGACGTTGAATTCGCCGAGCAGTTGCCCCGGCCCGTGCATGGCCCGGCCCAGGTCTGGCACGCCCCAGCCCACCTGATTGTTGGGGCCCTGGGTCAAGGCGCCGTCGAGCTGGCGCGCGGTGGTCAACAGCACCTGCAGGGCCTGCTGGTTGTCCAGGTAGGGGTAGCGCTCCATGACCAGGGCCAGGGCGCCGGTGGCATGGGGGGCGGCCATCGAGGTGCCGTTGTAGGTGGCATAGCCGCCGGGCACAGTGCTGGTGATGGCAGCCCCCGGCGTCGCCAGGCACCAGTACTTGGCGATCCCGCACTGGTTGTATTTCTGCTGGTTGTTCTTGTCCAACCCCGACACCGCCAGCCAGTGACCTTCCAGATCTGGCTGAAAGTACGGCAACGCGGCCCGTACGCTGGCATTGGCATAGCCACTGTTGCCGGCGCTGAACACATTGATCACGCCATGCCGGGAGACCTCGGCAGCCGCATCGAGCCAGGTGTCCTGCTGGAAATGCTGGGCATAGGCGCCATGCAGATCGCCCAGGGTCTGGTAGCTGACATCCTTGGGCTGGCTGCCCCAACTGTTGTTGATGGCCCGCACACCAGCGTCCGCCAGCGCGCCGTACACCGCCTTGAAGTAGCGGGGATCGGGGCCCGGGCCAAAGAGGAAGCTGTCGTTATGGTCGGTGTTGCCTACGTACACCTGGGCATTGAACGCCACGCCGTGCATACCGCTGCCATCACGCGCGGCGCCCAGGGTGCCAGTGACATGGGTGCCATGGCTGTCGTTGGCGCTGTTGAGCACCCCGGAAACGCTGAACAGGCTGCCATCCAGGTAATGGCCGTCGGCAGTGACCGGGTGGTAGCGATCGGGGCTGGCCTCGGGATGGCTGGCATCGAACCCCGAATCCAGGGCACCGATCCGCACCCCGGCGCCGCTGATACCGGCGGCGTAGGCCTGGCTCGCCTGCATGCGCGCCAGGCCCCAGTCCTGCAGGTATTCGGCGGAATGCCAACTGGCAGCGTCGCCCGAACGGCCGGCTTCCCGATAGGCGCCCAGGGCCGCCAACGGCAGGCTTGCGGCAAACGCCAGGCACACAGTGCCCGCCAGCCTCTTGAGCTGATGACATCTCACATCCATGTTGATGACTTCTCGTTTTTTGTTGTTGTTCGATCGTCCATCCGGGACGGATCAGCTTGTTGCCGGCTACTTCAGGGGAGCCACCCCGACTGCCTCCTTGAGTTCAACGTCCGCAAAGCCCGGGGGAGCGAATCCTGCGCGCCCCCGGCCGAGGGTGAATCAGGCAAACACGATGCCTGAACCGTTGACCCCCTCCATGCCGATTCCCACCAGGGTCACCGAGTAGTCGCCCACCTTGAGCAAGGTGTCATTGCCGCTCTGGGACAGGTGCTGGCTGTAGTCGTAATGGGCATCGATGCCGGGCACGCCCATGAACACCAGCTTGTCGCTGCTCTGGTAGCCGTGGATCAGGTCGAGGCCGAAGTTGCCGCTGAACAGAAACGTGTTGCTGCCGCCTCCGCTGGAGTGCATGACGTCGTTGCCGGCACCGCCGACGAAGGTCACGTTGGCCTTGTCGCTGCTCAGCAGGTCGTCACCGCCATGGCCGAACAGCCAATCGCCATTGACGCTGGCCACCAGGGCATTGCCATAGGCATCGCCATTGAGGGAGTGGTTGTAGGCGGTCCACTGGTTGCCGTTTTGCAGGCCGTCGGCGGTGACGTTGTAGCTGACGTCCTTGCCGAACAGTTGCCACCAGCTCCCGGCCTCGTGGCTGACCAGGGCGCCAACGTCCCGGGTCATGCTGATGCCACCGTAGGCATCGCGGATGTACAAGGTGCCGTCACCGTCATTGGCAATGGAGAAGTTCTTCAGCGGCTGCTGCAACTCCAGAACGTTGTGACCCGAACCGCCATGGATGATGTTGTAGCCACCGTCGTCGCGGAAACGATCATCACCGGCACCGCCATCGAGGTAATCGTTGCCCTTGCCGCCGTGCAGCAGGTCGTTGCTCTGGGTACCGATGATAAAGGTGCTGCCGCTGTGCTTGTCGGCGTAAAGATTGAGGTCCTTGACCCAGACCTTGTCGCGCTTGCCCTCGGACAGGTTGGAAATCACCACCGTCGAATCGCGGCTGGTCAGGTCATAGAAATCCGAATTGATCAGGCGGTTGAGCCCACCGGCGTAGTCCACCGCGCTATGGGCCGACCAGGACCAGGGGTTGAGGATGCTCTGGGGCACCAGCTTGCCGAACAACGACGAATAGTGATCGGTAAAGCTGACGATGTTGTTGGTGGCCGACTCCTGTGGCCGGTCATGGGTGCCCAGGGACGAGGCGTTGAAATGGGTGCCGTCCAGCGCGCGGAACACCGGGTCGTTTTCATAACCGATATTCAACACCTGCTGGTTGTCGGCGCTCTGGGTCGGCGAGGCAAAGGCCAGATAGCTGGCGTCCTTGAAGAAGCCGCCCCAATGCTCTGCGCTCATGGCCGCCAGGCTGTTGACCGCTAAACCGCCGAGACTGTGCCCGGTGACCAGCACATCACTGCCGCTCAAGCCCTGGGCAGCCGCGAAGGCGGCAACCTTGCCCAGTAGATTGTCGAAGGCCAAGCGGCTGTAGTTGTCGGCAAAGCCCGGGACAAAGGCCGCCTGCAAGTCATTCACCACATCTGCCAGGCTCTCGGTGCCGCGGAAGCTGATGCCGATGGACAGCAATTGACCGGCGGCGTCGTACTTGCCCAGGATCTCCACCTGAGCGTCGCTGACCGAAGACTGTTCGCCGGAAATGGTGCCCTGGGCGCTGATATTGCCCTGGTAGCCCAGTTGGGAGGCGTTGATCGGCCGCCATGAGGTGCCCGGCAGGGCTTCACCGGTGGGCGACGAGGCATACAGGGCCAGCGTGATGGCATCGCTGTACTGGGCTTTGCCGGCACTGCCAAGGGCGTTTTTGTAGTCGAAGATGCTCATTCCTTTCTCCTTGTTATTTCAGTGCCGTCAGGTCCGGTCTCGGGCAGCCTAACGCACTGTGCGCTGGCCAAAGGCTTCATCGACTCTGGCCAGATCTTCTTCTCGCAAGGTTCCTGCGTAGTAATGCAACTTGGTCCACGCCATCAGGTAGTCGTAGCGGGCCTGGGCCAGGTCACGCCGGGTAGTGTAGAGCTGTTGCTCGGCATTGAGGGCATCGAGGTTGACGCGCTCGCCGCCAAGAATGCTCTGCTTGGTCGAAATCACCAGGGCCTCGGCCGAGGTCAGGGCTTTCTGGTAGGCCCGCAACTTGTTCACCCCCGATAGACAGGCACTGAATTGCCGGCGGAGTTCAATCAGGGTCTCGCGGGTCTTGCCGTCCAGCTCGTACTCGGCCTGCTCCATGGAGCGACTGGCCTGGCGGGTCGACGCCGAGACACCGCCACCGGCGTACAGCGGCACGCTGACTTCGATGCCGATGGTGTTGGTGTCATAGCGCTGGTTATAGGTATTGCCGCTTTCCGACTCGTTCTGGCGCAGGGTGGCATAGGCGCTGAGCTTGGGCAGGTGCCCGGCGCGGTTGCGCTCGACCTCGTAGCGAGCCACTTCGACCCGCTGGCGCTGGGAGGCCAGCACCGGGTTGTTGCTCAGGGCCATCTCGTGCCAGGTGTCGTAGTTGGCAGGCGTCAGGGAGAACGACTGGAAGTTCTCCTGCAAGGGGTCCAGGTCACGGACATCGATAGCGGGTTCGCCGATCAGTGCCCCCAGTTCACGCAGGGCGGCGTCCTGTTCGTCCCGGGCTTCGATCTCCTCGGCGGTGGCCAGCTCGTAGCGCGATTCGGCTTCGAGGATATCGGTGCGGGTGCCCTCGCCCTGCTGGAACATGTGCTGGTTTTGCTGGAACTGTTGCTCGAAGGCCTTTTTCTTCGCCTGGGCAATGTCGATCTGGTCCTGGGCGAACAGCGCCTTGGTGTAATAGCTCAGCACCCGCACCAGCAACTCCTGGCTCTTGCCGCGAAAGTTCTCGTCGGCGAACAGCGCCTGGGCCACGCCCTTGCGATAGTTGGCATAGGCCTCGTAGTCGATCAGCGGCTGCTGCAGGGTCAGGGACGAGCCGTAGCTGTCGTAGTTGCGTTTTTCGGTGACGGTGCCGCGCACGGTGTCCAGGTAGCTGACCTTGGAGTTGTTATGGCCCTTGTTGTAGCTGTAGCCCACCTTGGGCAACAGCCCGGCACGGCCTATTGCCCGATTTTCCAGGCCGGCGTCGCGCTCCTTGATGGCGCCGAGAAACACCGGATCGTTGCGCAGGGCCTGCTCGTAGATCTGGAACGGACCCATGGCCTGGGCCGTCTGGCAGGCGAACAGCGCCAGGGCCGCCGCGAGAATGGAAAGCTTACTCATACAACGCGACATCCTTATTCTTCGGTCAATGCAGAGCCGGCCCGGTCGAGCAGAGGCTTGAACAGGTAATTGAGCAGTGAACGTTCGCCTGTGCGCACGAACATTTCCGCCGGCATCCCGGGCTTGATCACCAGGCCGTTGAGCTTTTCCATGGCCTGGTCGCTGACGCTGCTGCGCAGCACGTAGTACGGCATACCGGTCTTCTCGTCGACCATCTGGTCGGCGGAAATCAGGCTGACTTCCCCAGGCACCCGTGGGGTACGACTCTGGTTGAAGGCGGTGAACAGAATGTCCACCGGCAGATGGGTGCCGACCTTGTCCACCAGGTTTACCGGCAACCGCCCTTCCACTTCCAGGTGCGTGCCCTGGGGCACGATCTCCAGCAGGGTTTCACCCTGGCGCACCACGGCGCCTTCGGTGTGCACCCCAAGGTTGACCGCGATGCCGTCGGCAGTGGCGATGATTTCGCTGTGCTGCAAGTCGAAACCGGCGGAGGTCAGTTGCTGCTCCAGGGTCTGGGTCTTGAGCTGGGCTTCAGCCAATTGGCTGCGGACCTCTTTCTGATACTCCTCGCTGTGCTGTTGCAGCTTGAGCCGGGACTCGAGAATGCCCTGCTCGACCCGCCCGCTTTCACCGGTGTTCTGCGCCAGTTCCTGTTGCACCTGGGACAACTGGCGCTGGTATTCCAACAAGCGGTTGCGCGGGATGTAGCCGTTGTCCGCCAGAGGTTGCAGGTTGCTCAACTGCTGACGCAGGGACTCGGCCTGGTTGCCCAGGTCGGTGCGGGCCCGACGCATGCCAGCCAGTTGCGCGGTGGCGCCTTCGATATTGGCGCGGATGCCCGCCTGCTCACGGAAGAACGCCTCACGGCGGCTGCTGAACAGTTGGCGCTGGCCCTCCAGCACCAGGGCCAGACGTGGATCGTCGCTGCTGCTCAGCTGCGGCGGGAAGTCCACCTGTTTGAGGTTGTCGCGTTCACTGCGCCAGCGCGCCAGGCTGGCCATGGCCATGCGGTACTGGGCCTGCAGCGACTGCACGTCCGCCGCCACCTGGGTCTGATCCAGGCGGAACAGCGGCTGGCCCTGCTTCACGCTTTCACCTTCACGCACCAGAATCCGGCTGACCACCCCGCTACTCATGGACTGCACCGCCTTGCGCTTGCCGGACACCACCACCGTGCCTTGCACGGGAATTCCCTGATCCAGGGGAGCCAGGGCTGCCCAGACGAAAAAACTGCCGGCGCCCACCAGGGCCAGAATCCAGCCCATGCGGGCAAAAAAGCCCGCATCACGCTCGACCCGTTCCGGCGCGTAACCCTCTTCGATCATCATGTTGCTGTCCTTGCTCATGCGCCTTTATTCCGTGTCGGAGCCTGATACTGGCGACTCATGCTCAAACCACCGGGAGCGGCCGCAGCGGCGGGTCTGGCCGGTTCCTGGGGTTGGGGTTGCTGGGGCTGCTGGGTACCGGCCAACGCCTTGAGCACTTCCTGGCTGGGGCCAAAGGCCTGCAGGCGACCTTCATTGAGCACCAGCAGCTTGTCGGCCAGGGCCAGCACCGACGAGCGATGGGTCACCAGGACCACGCTGGTGCCCCGGGCCTTGAGCTGGGCAATGGCTGCCGCCAAGGCACTCTCGCCCACGGTGTCGAGGTTGGAGTTGGGTTCGTCGAGCACCACCAGGCTGGGATTGCCATACAAGGCCCGGGCCAGGGCCACCCGTTGTTTCTGGCCACCGGACAGGCCGCTGCCGTCATCGCCAAGCACGGTGTCGTAGCCCTGGGGCAGGCGCAGGATCAACTCGTGCACCCCGGCCAGCTGCGCGGCCTGAACCACCTGCTCCGGGTCGGCCTGGCGAAAGCGCGCGATGTTCTCGGCGATGCTGCCGGTGAAGAGCTCGATGTCCTGGGGCAAGTAGCCGATATAAGGGCCGAGCTCGTCGCGATTCCAGCGATGAATGTCGGCGCCGTCCAGGCGCACCGTACCGGCCAGGGTCGGCCAGACGCCCACCAGAACCCGAGCCAGGGTCGACTTGCCGGAACCGGAGGCCCCCAGTACCCCGAGCACTTCACCGGCATTGATGCTGAAGGTCACCTGCTGCAGGGTCGCCGCCCGGCGCCCGGGAGGACCGGCGCTGACCTGCTCGAAACTCACCTGGCCCTTGGGCGCCGGCAACGACATGGCGCTGTCACTGGGCGGGAACTCCCGCAGTAGCGCGTCCAGCCGACCATAGGCCAGCTTGGCCGAACTCCATTGCTTCCATACCGCGATCAACTGGTCGATGGGACTCAGGACCCGGCCCATGAGGATCGACCCGGCGATCATCATCCCCGCGGTCATGTCGCCCTTGATCACCAGCAATGCACCCAGGCCCAGCACCAGGGACTGCAGGCACAGGCGCAGGGTCTTGCTCAGGGAACTGATCACCGAACCTGTGTCGCTGGCCTCATTCTGCAAGCCGAGAAAGCGCGAGTGCACCGCGAACCAGCGCTTGCGCAAGGCCCCGAGCATGCCCATCGCCTGGATCGTCTCGGCATTGTGCAAATGACTGGTGGCCAGTTGGGTGGACCGCTGCGAAAAACCGCTGGCTTCGGCCAGGGGCTTCTTGGTCATGGCTTCGTTCAGATACGCCAAGGCGATCAGCAACACCGCGCCTACTGTGGCGAACACTCCGAGCCAGACGTTGAAGGCATAGATCACCAGCAGGTAGATGGGAAACCAGGGGGCGTCGAAGAAGGCGAACAGCGCCGGCCCGGTAAGGAACTGGCGGATATGGGTCAGATCGCCCAGTGACTGGCCGGCATGGCCTTCGCCACGGGACAGGTTGCGCTCGAAGGCCGCCTGGTAGACCCGCAGGTTGAAGCGGCGCTCCAGCTGGCTGCCGATGCGGATGACGATAAAGCTGCGCACCACTTCCAGCAGCCCGATAAACAGGAAAAAGCCCACGACCATCAGGGACAGCATCACCAGAGTGGTCTCATTCTGCGAAGACAGCACCCGATCGTAGACTTGCAACATATAGATGGAGGGCACCAGCATCAGCACATTAATCAACGCGGTGAAACAGCCGACACTGATCAGGATGCCCTTATATTCGCCCAGTGCCTTGAACAGTGGAGCAGGATGAGTGTTCTTCACCATTTTTAACAAATTCCCCGAGCCGTTAATCCACGCGCGATAGCGAAGAACCAATATAGTGCATAACTAACAGATGCCTCTCTTAGTTAATAAAGCCTGCGGACACGGACAATTCGGACAGCTGTATTCAACAGCAGCCCGAACATGTTCCTGCCGATCAAGAGACTGGCAATGTAATGGCCGCCCATTATCAGACGAACATTCTTAGCCTTTAATTAGCGGCACGCTGCAAAACAATCAGGCCGTCACTTTTCAGGCGCGCCTCATAGAGCCCGTCTTTCTGGCGGCTGAAAAAGATCACTTTCGACCCTTCGCGCCCAGTGATGGCAATGCCATCGGGCTCCGGAAACCAGCCCACCGCGGCCTCACCTATCCATTTCGACAGGCACTCGGCGCCATCGCCCAGAGCAGCGTTCTGCAGAAGGTCCAGGGTGCAGCCCTTGGCAGGCTCCGCCGCTTGCTGCAGTTGCCAGTGTCCAACCAGTTCCGAGGGGTCCGCCAAGCGCAGGCTGCTTGCCATAGTGAGTGCTCCATAAAAGATCGTCAGCGTCGCCAGCAGCCAGGTGGCCGCCTTGCAACTCAAGGTGTGTGGGGTCATAGGGTGCTCCGTCCGCCCGGTAGACTCGCTCAGCCCCGGGGCCAATGCAAGAACGGAAGGCAGCGCATCGGCGCCGCCCTCCGCCTACTTCACTCAGGCCACGATGTCGCTGACGGCTGCCTGGCCAACGGTGCTGACCAGGAAGTCCGCCACGCCGTGCCCGGAGAAGTCCACGGACAGGGTGCTGACGCCCCCGGAGGTGGTGAGGATGGCGTCACCCGCCGCACCGGTGAAGGCGTTGACGAAATGCAGGCCCGCCCCCTTGGTGATACCGGTCAGATCGATCTTGTCCAGGCCGCTGACAAAATCCATGATCTGGTCGGCCGCACCCGGCTTGGAGTCCGAGCTGGCACCGAACACGAAGGTGTCCGAGCCCGAACCGCCCCAGAGCTTATCGGCGCCACCGCCACCGTAGATGATGTCGTTGCCGGCACCGCCCTTGAGCTCGTTGGCAGCGTTGTTGCCGATCAGCAGGTCGTTGCCCGAACCGCCGATGGCGTTCTCCACGGTCACGCCCTGGGCGATGGAAACGTTACCCACCATGCCGCCAACGTCGGAGAACGAGGCTTCATTGAGGTTGATCTTCTGGTTCTGGGTGAACCCGGAGAAGTCCAGGGTATCGTTGCCGCCACCGTCCCACACCGAGAACACCAGCTTGTCCGCAGACGAACTGGCGCTGTAGAAATCGCGCCCGGTATTGGAGTTGAAGCCGTAGGTGGTATCACCGGCACGGGTGCCGTAGTTGGCCCCGTAGAGCTTCTGGATGGCCGCAATATCGTCCATCAGCGGACCGGACGAATAGGCCTCGACCCCGCCCTTGCTGAAGTTCTGGCCGGTATTGCTTTCACTCCAGTAGCTCATGACGCTGTAACCGCGGGTGTCCTGCCCGTAGGTGGCGTCCTTGTAGGTTGGATTGCCTTCGCCGGCGTTGTAGTCGCCAGGGTGAGCCAGGCCAAGGGTGTGACCGATCTCATGGGTCAGGGTCTGACGGCCATAGTTGTTCAGGTCAGGGTTCTTGTTCTGGGTGTAGCTGCTGTTGGTCAGGTACCAGGAGGTGCCGTCATAACCGGCACCGGTGCCCGGCAGGTAGGCGAAGGCCGCCGCACCGTCCTGGCCACCGCTGTAGTTGCCAAAGGTCATGTGGGCGTCGCCACCCGAGGCTTTCTCGGTAAACACGACGTTGGCCACATCGGCCCAGGATTGCATGGCCAGCACTGCTTGGGCCTTCTGCTGGGCACTGAACTGGCTGAACCCGGAGATACCATGCTTGTACAGGGTGCTCGAGGAGGCCGAGGTCAGGAAGGTATAGGTCAGATCGATCTTGCCGTTACCGTTCAGGTCCTTATAGGCAGCGCCGTCACGCAGCAATTGCGTGGCGGCCTGATCGACCGAGAACGAAGGTTTGCCATTGACCGTGAGATTGCCGCCACGGTCGTATTGGTGGCTAAAGCTATTGATCTGGTTATACGCCGAACTTGCTGCGGCCAGTGGCACGAGTTGCTGTTCGGCAGATGCAATAGCACTCTCTGTTACTTTCGACATAAACACACTTCCTTGTAATCAATGGAACAGTTTTTGTCAGATAGCGACAATCCCTGGCGAGATCGTCCTATCACTCGCCCTAAGCAGGCGAAAGAAAGCTGACACAATTTGAAATCAGGCGTCCACTCATTTTTTGACGTCAAATTCCACTGTTCCGACAAACTCCCGCAAACAATGACTGCGCAGTCAAAAGATTCTTTTCCAGCCGATTAACGGCAGGCATTGTCCGACAATCTACAATTTAATTATTAAATATCCATATAGACAGTTATGCCAACTGGGTCGCACTTTTTAGTTAGTTATTTCATGTTCCAACCAGTTAGTTCCAATGCATCCCTCAATACTTGCGGGGTCAGCGCCGGTACTTGCACCCCGTCGGCACTGGTCATCGGCTCGGCTGCCAACAGGGCGTTGATGATGGCTTCCTCAACGGCCTCGGCCGCTGCGCTGAACAGTGGCGAGATGTGATCGTTGTTGAGCATCGCCAGAGGTGCGGTGAACGCCAGGTCCTTGCGCCCATAATCCGCAGCGGGCAAGTCCCGGTTTCCCGTGGCAAAGGCCAGGAAGATATCGCCACTGGAATCTTCGGTGCCGCCGCCCGTGCGGGCAATGCCGATGGAGGCACGCTGGGCCAGGCGCTGGCATTGATGGGGCAGCAACGGCGCATCGGTGGCCAGGATCACCACGATCGAGCCCATGCCCGGGGTGCCGCGCTCGGCAAAAGGTGAGGCAATCCCACCCAGACGACGCCCCACCGGGTAACCGTCCACCCGCAGTTCTTCACGCTTGCCGTGGTTGGCCTGGACCAGGGCGCCGACGGTGTAGCCGCCCTGCTCTGCCGCCAGCCTTCGGGATGCGGTGCCGATCCCACCCTTGAACTCGTGGCAGATCATCCCGGTGCCGCCTCCCACCGCGCCTTCGGCTACCGGCCCGGATTCGGCGCAGGCCATGGCCTCGCGCACCTGTTGCGCTCCCACATGCTGACCCCAGATGTCGTTCAGCAGGCCGTCGTAGGTTTCCATTACCACCGGCATGCACCAGTAAACGGCGGGGTCCGCCAGAGCCTCGCGCTCCAGGGCGATCAGGGTGTCGCGCACCACGCCGACACTGTGGGTATTGGTAATCGCCAGCGGCGTGGTCAGGGTGCCCGCCTCGCGAATCCACTCCAGCCCCGTGGCATCGCCATTGCCGTTGAGTACATGACAACCAGCGAAACAGGGCTGCTGCCGTGCATGCCCGGCCCGGGGCTGGACCAGAGTGACCCCGGTGCGCACCTGCTTGCCGCCCACGGTGGTTTTCAGGGTGCTGTGCCCCACCCGTACCCCAGGTACGTCGGTGATCGCATTGAACGGGCCTGGTGACCCCAGCCCCAGGCTGATGCCCAATTGACGTGCTCGCATAACCACTCCTTACAATTTCTGGAACGCCGGGCTGTACCGGCCATTGGTGCCATAGAGAATCACCGACAGCGCCAGCAGCCCGATAATCACCATGATGTCCCGCAGGGAAGCCTCGAGGAACAGATTGATCAGCAGATACCCCGCGCCGACCACCGCCAACAGTGCCGGCAAAGGCCACAGGGGCATGCGATAGGGATGCTCGCGGTCGCGCAGCAGCACCCGGCTCATCAGCGCGCTGAGGGCAACGATCAGGTACACCAGCATGATCAGCAACACGCTGAAGGACGTGAGGTCCGCCAGATTCGAGCTAAAACTGAGTACTGCCGAAGGAATCGCCAGGAACAACGTAGCCAGCCATGGCGAGTCCCAGCGTGGATGGATCCGCGTGAACAGGCGGTTGACGGTGGGCGTCCACAGGGCGTCGCGGCCGCTGCTGAACACCACGCGACCGATCTGGATGACGATGGCGACAATGGCGTTGAACACCGACAGGAAGATCCCGCCACTGACGACCCTGGCGAGGGTTTCATTGCCATGGCTGGTGAGTAGGTAGCCGATGGGATCTGGGCTGGCCAGCATCGCGCTCAGGGACGGGGCGCCGATCAGCAGCGCGGTAAGCGGCACCAGTTCGATGATCACCACCAGCACCAGGGACCAGAGCACCGCCTTGTGCACGCCGCGCCCCTTGCACTTCATGTCTTCGGCCAGCAGCACCGCCGGCCCGTAGCCGTTGTAGGAAAACAGGCCGATGCCCACCGCACCGATCACCAGGGCCCAGGGCGCCATCTGCAGCGCACCGTGATCGACGATCTGCGGCTGCAGGAGAATGCTCACCGGTTGCGTGGCATTGCCAAAGCCCAGCCAGACAATCACCAGCAACGCCGCTACCTCCAGCAACAGGCAAGTACCGGTGATCCAGGCGTTGAGCTTGATGTTGAGAATGCCCAGCAGATAGCTGCAGACCACTATCACCAGGGCTACGGTCTGAGAGTCGAAGTGCGTACCCAGGGCGTTGTTCAAATAGGTGGCGGCGCCAGTGGCCAGCACCGGAGGGATGAACAGCAGCATCACCAGCACCGTGAGGAAGGTGGCATAACCGGCCATGCCACCAAACACGCGCTTGGCGTAGACGTACTCACCGCCGGCACTGTTATGGGCCCGACCCAGCTCGGCGTAGCAAAAGGCAAACATCAATGCCAGCAACCCGGCCATGACGAACGCCAGGAACACCCCGCTGCCGGCCTGGTGGATGGCAAAGGGCGCGATCACGAACACGGAACTGGCGGGGGTCACACCGGAGACAGTGATAGCCACCACATCGAACACACTCAGGGTTGGTTTCAGCGCGCCGTCGGGCGCGGAGGGAGAGCTCATATCGTTATCCTCGTGTTTATTGTTGGTCTGAGGCAGAAACGAAATCCATCGGGCGGGTGCGCTCTGGGACGCACTTGCTGGGAGCTACTCTAGGCAGTCACATGGCTGCGACCAATTCCCCTATTGGAGTACTCCCCTTGACGGCAATGGGCAAATCGACGACACCGTTCTACGGCACTTACGGCGCATCAGGGGAGCAAGGACTTTGAGTAATCTGTTCTGGGAAGTCGGCATGCATGCCGGCCTGGGTCGCACCCTTACGCTGATCGGCAACCCGCGATTCTGGAAACAGCTGATCCTGCTGTTGCACCAGGCCACGCCGTTCGACAATGCCCTGGCGATCTTCTACCCGGTGGATGGCCCGCCCCGAGCCCTTGAAGAATATGACGCGGAGCCCAGCAGCAAGCCGGCGTCGATGCTCACCTACCTCAATGGCCTGTACCTGCTGGACCCGTTCTTCCAGGCCTGTCGCGAGGGCTACCCCAGCGGCCTGTACCGTCTGGAAGAAGTGGCCCCGGACCACTTCCGCCAGAGCGAGTACTTTCTCAGCTACTTCCACGACAACGTCCTGGAAGATGAAGTGCAATTCATCCTGCAACTACCCGATACCGGCACCCTGTCCCTGTCACTGGGCAACCAACGGGTCTTCAATCGTGAAGAAATAGGCCAGCTCACGACCTTTGCGGCCTGGGTGCTGCCACTGATGCAACAGCATTGGCAGCACAGCCAGATACGTCCCCAGGCCCCGGTTGCAGAGGAAATGGCCAGCCAGATTCGCGATGCCCTGAGCCATTTCGGCAGCGCGGTGCTGTCGGACCGAGAGCTGGAGATTGCCCGGCTGATCCTCCGGGGTTTTTCTTCCAAAGCCATGGCCGAGCGTTTGAAGATCTCGCCGGACACCATCAAGGTGCACCGCCGGCACCTCTACGCCAAGCTGGATATCTCCAGCCAGCCCGAATTGTTTTCGTTGTTCATCCAATCCCTGGGGCATGACCTGGACAATCCCTGAAGCCCCCGCTCAAGCTGCTGTTGCCGGTCTTCTCGCGTTACTGCGCTCTCACCTGCCGGCAGACCTGACCGCCTACCTACCTACCTACCTACCTACCTACCTACCTACCTACCTACCTACCTACCTACCTACCTACCTACCTACCTACCTACCTACCTACCCGCATGTCTGCATGCCTGCCTACCGTAGGAGCTGGCTTGCCAGCGAAGGCGTCCTCAAGGGCAATGCAAAATTCAGGGACCTCTTCGCCGGCAAGCCGGCTCCTACACGGCCAGCGAAGGCATCCTTGAGGGCAATACAAAATTCAGGAACCTCTTCGCCGGCGAGCCGGCGCCTACAACGCCAGCGGAAGTGTCGGGCGATGCGATACTCCAGCGCCTACGCGTTCAGGGAGCGGGCGCGGAAGTCACGGGGCGATTGTTCGAAATGCTTCTTGAAGGTCCGGCTGAAATGCGCCGAATCGGTAAACCCCCACTTGAAAGCGATGTCGGTAATGGATTCGTTGCGCAGGTGCGGGTTGCTCAGGTCCGCCGCGCTGCGCTTGAGCCGGGAGCGCTGGATGAAACGACACACGCTATCTCCCTGTTCCTCAAACAGCCGGTACAACTGGCGCACCGAAATGTTCAACTGCCCGGCCAGGGATACCGGGGTCAAGCCCGGCTCATTGAGGGATTGATTGATCAGTTGCCGAGCCTGATCACGCAGGCATTGGCCATGCAGGTTATCGTCAAAGCCATCCAGGGTACTGGCCGTCTGACGCAGGGTTGGCCCAAGCAAGGCGATCAGGGCCTCCTGCAGAGCCTGCCCCTCCTGCTGCGCTGCACACCCCTGCAGATCGCCGGCGCAGATCTGCTCCACCAGCAAACGCATCAAGCGGCCACTGGCGCAGTTTTGCGACAACTTGCCGAACTTGCGCTGCTGGGCCGGCAGATGCCGGTACACCTCTTCTCGGCACAGGTGGAACGAGGCGTGCTCGATCAGGCCGTGGGGCACGATTTCACAAGCGCCGGCCGAATCCAGCAACGCCATGTCGCCGGGGGCCAGCTCAATACTCTCGCCATCCTGGCTCAGGCGAGCGTGGCCACTGCGCTGGATGATCAGGAAACAATGGCGATCGTCCTCATGGTCGACCTTGGTGCTCTGACGGGAGATCAGCCCGGCATTGGTGCGGATCTGCGCCACCTCCAGCCCGGCATAATCCTGTAAACCCACTTCTCCGATAAACAAGGCGGGATTGCGCGCCGGACGGGCGTCGAATCGACCACAGACACCCTGCAGGGCACCTACCCAGGAACTGAAACTATGCGAAGCAAGCACTGTGCACCTCCATAAGCCGGTTCAGACCGCCGTTGTTGTTATGGCGATATCATTAACATGTTATCTATTTGTCAGGCAAGGAGCCTGACAGCATGGATAGTCTGTTATGGCTTAAGCAGGGTGTATGCCAGTGCTTACGGTTATGTCGGTCAGAATTCTCGTAGAAGCTTGTACAACTCAGTGAAGCTGCCCAATAACGCCACCCGCTGTTCAGCACTCAAGCGGATATAGCGTCTGAACCCCGGTAAACGATTGACCACCTCGCTGGCGCCAAAGTGTTCAAGGCGCACTTGCCAGCCCTGTTCATCCCGCCACAGCTCAAGGTGCTTGAAGTCCAGTGGCAGCAGCCGTTCCAGCAGTGGTTGATCACTGCACAACCTCTGCAGCAGGGGCGCCCATTGCCCTGCTTCTCCCGCAAGCAATCGCGCGGCGACGCCCTGTCGACGAATTGTCCCGGTATGGCGCAGGCCGATCCGCGCCTGTCCGGGACGCTCACTGGGCACCCGCAGACGCCACTCACAGACCACGAGATGCATCAGGAACTGCGCCTGGGGGCGCTCCCGTACTTCGAACTCCAGAGCGCTTTTCGGGCAATGGAAAACACCACGCCCAACAGCGCGAGGGGTGAAATCGAGGCCCGCCAGATCCCGTCGCACCTGACCCAGGGTGACCCCCGGGCGATAGCCCGAGGGTGCCCGGTGCCAAAATTCAAAGAGGTTTTGTCGCCAGCTTGAAAGATTCATCAGACAGGGCCTCCCGAGGGTTTGGGACATCTTCCGGTGCAAGGTTCAGCGCCTGTTCCAGCACCTCCTCCACCGGCACCGGACGAAACGGATTGACCTTCTGTACCAGCAAGGTCCAGACAAGGGCGTAGATAGCGGTCAGGCCCAACATGCTGCCGAAGGGCACATAGATATCCCGTGGATTCATCCCAGGGGGGGTGATGAACCACATACCCAGGAGAATCCCCACCGAAGACAGGATCTGCGGCAACGGAAACCATGGCGATTTATAAGCCCGCGGCAAATCCGGCCGGCGAATGCGCAACATCACCACCGACAAGGTGACCAGCAGGTAAGCGGTGCTCCAGGCACAGACCGCCGCCAGCACCAGGTGCATGATGCTGTCGGTGCTGCCACCCAGCCACCAGGCGTGCAGACAGGGAATCAGGACCGCCACGGCGATGCACAGCAGCGGAGTCTTGAAGCGTGGGTGCAGGTAGGTGAAGACCTTGGGCAATGCACCGTCCAGGGCCATGCCATAGAGAATCCGCGGCAGGCCAGCCATCAGCGTATTGATGGTCGCGGCACCGGCGAACAGCAGGCCAATCCCCAGCCAGATGCGGCCAAACGGCCCCATGATCTGCTCGGCGAAATGCGGGATGGCCATGGGCGTATCCAGCAAATGCACGCTGCCGTCCTCACTCAGGGCGATGTTTTCCACCTGACGCTTCATGGCCGCGCCATAGATGAACATACAGACCGCGACGCCTACCAGGCCGAGGGCCATGGCGCGGGGAATGGTTCTGGCAGCCTTGCGCACATCCGGGGTCAGGGGGGTGACGAACTCGCAGCCGACGAACATGAACATGGCCATGCCCACCAAGGACAGGATGGTCGACAGGTCGGTCCCCACCATGGAAGCACCGAACCAGCCATCGAGCGCCACCGCCGGGGCCTTGATGACCCCGAGCACGCCAAAGATGATCAGGGTGGTCCACATGCCGAAGGTCAGGATCACCTCGGCGCGACTGAAAGCGGTGATGCCCACCGCGTTGAGCAGGCCGAAAAACAGCACCAGCCCGACACCTACCAGCCAGGCGCTGCCGCTCTGTTCCAGCAGGGTATTGAGGGATTCGAAATTCACCAGGGCCATGACGCCGCTGAGAATGGTTTCCGCCGTCCCGGCAAACACATGCACGATCAGGTAGGCGGACAAGGTGCCGGTGATGGCGAAGAAACGGCCCAGGCCACAGGCCAGGTAGTCATAGACCGAGCCATTGGTGGGCAGCAGGCAAGCCGCTTCGGCGAACGTGGTGGATTGCGCCAGCATCATCAGCAGGGCGATCACCATCGCTGCGGCGAATGCTCCACCACCGATACCGAATCCGGTGGTGGCAGTAAGGATCACCGGGCTGGCCATGATCAGGCCCACGGCACTGGCCAGCGCGGTGGGAAAGCCGACCACGCCCTGATCCAGGTGGTGGTTGAGTCTGTCGTTGAGCGACATGATGGTAAACCTCGAAAGCATGGGTTGATGATTGTTGTTCTAGGCATTTCAAGGGCACGCCCGGCAAGGGCGCAGAGCTTGGCTGTCTGACGCAGCTGAAATCATGTTCACGCCCCGTAGGCGCTGGCTTGCCAGCGAAGGCGCCCATGAGAGTGACACCTGTCTCGGGGGCCTCTTCGCCGGCCAGCCGGCTCCTACAGTCAACCGGCTGGCCGGCAAAGGCGTCTGCGTGGGGCGCGCTCAATAAGCGATGCACACCGATTTGTTCTCGGTATAGGCCTCGATGGCCGCATGGCCCATCTCGCGCCCCATGCCCGATTGCTTGTAACCACCGAAGGGCATCGACGGGTCCAGCATGTTGTGGGTGTTGACCCAAACGGTGCCGGCCTTGATCTGTGGAATAAGCTGCATGACCTGACTCAGATCGTTGGACCAGATACTCGCCCCCAGCCCGTACTGGTTGTCATTGGCCAGGGCCACCACTTCCTCCAGTGAGTCGAAAGGCGTCGCGACCACCACCGGGCCGAAGATCTCCTCGCGCACCAGCTGCAGGTTGGCGTTGACGTTGGCCACCACCGTGGGACGGACATAAAAGCCCTGTTCGCCATGGGCGACTCCACCACAGAGCACCTTGGCGCCCTCCTCGACCCCACGCTGGACCATCTGCAGCACGCGCTTCTGCTGTTTGGCAGAAATCAGCGGATTGATCTGTGCCTGCTCGTCCAACCCCGGGCCAATGCTCAAGGATTCGGCGATGGCGACCAGACGCTCCAGCACTTCGGCGTAGATCCCGCGCTGGATATACAACCGCGAGCCCGCCGTGCAGACCTGCCCCTGATTGAAGAAGATGGCCCCGGCAGCCCCAGCGGCCGCAGTCTGCGGATCGCAGTCGTCCAGAACGATCACCGGCGACTTGCCGCCCAATTCCAGGGAAAAGCGCGTCATATTGTCCACTGCAGCGTGGCCGATCAGCTTGCCGACCTGGGTCGAACCGGTGAACGCCAGCTTGTCGATCCCCGGATGGGCAGCCAGCGCGGCACCGGCCTGGGCACCACTGCCGGTCACCACGTTGACCACGCCGGGGGCGATCCCCGCTTCCAGGCAAAGCTGGCCGAGGCGCAGCGCGGTCAGCGGGGTCTCGTCGGCCGGCTTGAGTACCACGGTGCAGCCACAAGCCAGGGCCGGGACGATTTTCCAGATGGCCATCAGCAACGGAAAATTCCACGGCACAATGGCCCCCACCACGCCCACCGGCTCCGGCACCGTATAGGCCCGGTACTGTGCCCCCGGCACCGCAGCGATGGACACATCCAGGCTCTTGCCTTCGATCTTGGTGGCCCAGCCGGCCATGTAGCGGGTGAACTCCGCCGCCGCACCCACCTCCAGGGCCCGGGCCAGATGGATCGACTGGCCGTTGTTGAGGGTCTCCAGTTGAGCCAGCTCCTCGCCATTGGCTTCCAGCAGATCCGCCAGCTTCAACAGCAGACGCTCACGATCGGCGGGACGCAACGTCTTCCAACTGCCTTCGAAGGCCCGGCGCGCGGACCCCACCGCCAGATCCACATCAGCCTGGGCGGCGGCGGCAACCTGGGTCAACTGCTCGCCACTGGCGGGGTTGTACACCGGCATCCGCGCTCCGGAGAGTGCTGGCTGGCTGAGACCGTCAATCAGCAGACCGTGCTGACTGTCTATGAATGCAGCGACACGTGGGTCGATGGCAACGCTCATCTTGATTCCTCGCAGGTAGACCTTGTTCGAGGTGGACTTTGAGCCCAAAGTCGGATGCCGTCTTGATTCTGGCTGCCGCAAAACTTGGCCCTGGCTGCCAGCGCCATCGGCACCTACGCAGACCGTAGGAGCCGGCTTGCCGGCGAACAGGCCCGAAAGTCATGCAGCGCCCAGGCGGACGCCTTCGCTGGCAAGCCAGCTCCTACAGCAGTCAGATACACCGTGCAGTTCCCCGTAGGAGCCGGCTTGCCGGCGAACAGGCCCGAAAGTCTTGCAGCGCCCGGGCCGACGCCTTCGCTGGCAAGCCAGCTCCTACAGCAGGCAGATAGACCGTGCAGCTCCCTGTAGGAGCCGGCTTGCCGGCGAACAGGCCCGAAAGTCTTGCACAGCCTGCACGGACGCTTTCGCTGGCAAGCCAGACCCTGCGAATGGGCGGCAGCGACACCCGCCAAGCCGCCACTGGCAGCCTGGGTCAAATGTCCTGGCACACAGAGGCAAGCCAGGAGCCCACAAATGACGCACTAATAGCTCCACGCTGTCCGTGCGTTTTCAGGAGACTCAACGTGAGCGAAGCAAGCCGTTTCTGGCACCCCATGCTGCACCCCAACGAAATGAAGCAACGCGAACCGATCCGCATCGTCCGTGGCGATGGTTGCTATGTCTATGACGACAAAGGCCACCAGCTGGTGGATGGCGTCGCCGGGCTGTGGAACGTCAACGTCGGCCACAACCGCAAGGAAGTGAAAGCGGCCATCACCGCACAGCTCGATGAGCTGGAGTATTTCCAGCTGTTCGACGGGGTCAGCCACCCTCGTGCCGAAGAACTGTCCCGGGTGCTGATGAACCTGCTGGAGCCCGAGGACATGTCCCGGGTGTCCTTCAGTTCCGGCGGTTCGGATGCCATCGAAAGTGCCCTGAAGCTGGCCCGCCAGTACTGGAAGCTCGAAGGCCAGGCCGACCGCACCAAGTTCATTTCCCTGCGCCAGGGCTACCACGGCACTCACTTCGGTGGTGCCTCGGTCAACGGCAACACCGTGTTCCGCCGCAACTACGAACCATTGCTGCCTGGTTGCTACCACATCGACACACCCTGGCTGTACCGCAACCCCTACAGCCAGGACCCGCAAGAGCTGGGCAAGATCTGCGCCGACCTGCTGGAGCGGGAGATCCAGTTCCAGAGCCCGGACACCGTGGCCGCCTTCATTGCCGAGCCGATCCAGGGCGCCGGCGGCGTGATAGTGCCCCCCGCCAACTACTGGCCGCTGATCCGCGAAGTCTGCGACAAGTACGGCGTCCTGCTGATCGCCGACGAGGTGGTCACCGGCTTCGGCCGCAGCGGATCGATGTTCGGCAGCCGCTTGTGGGGCGTCAAACCCGACATCATGTGCCTGGCCAAGGGCATCACCTCGGGCTACATCCCCCTGGGAGCGACCGTGGTCAACCGGCGGATCGAGGCCGCCTTCGAGAAAAACGCCAACTTTACCGGCGCCATCATGCACGGCTACACCTACTCCGGACACCCGGTAGCCTGTGCTGCAGCCCTGGCGTGCCTGGATATCGTGGTCAAGGAGGACCTGCCGGCCAACGCGGCGAAGATGGGCGACTACATGCTGGACAAGCTGCGGCCCTTCGTCGATCGCTTCGACAGCGTCGGCGAGGTGCGGGGCCAGGGCCTGATGCTGGCCCTGGATCTGGTGGCGGACAAGACCACTCGCGAACCCATTGACCCCATGAGCGGCTATGCCAATCAGGTGGCGCAAATTGCCCGGGACAATGGCGTCATGGTGCGTCCAGTGGGCACCAAGATCATTCTTTCGCCGCCCTTGGTGATCCAGCAGCCACAGGTGGATGCCATAGTCGATGCCCTGGCCGAGGGTTTGAGCAAGGCCCGCCGCTAATCGTTGCAACAGGCTGCGGTCGATGCAACAGCGACCGCAGCCTGCGCTACATCCCTACTTGCCAGGCGCTTCACCTCTGGTATTCACTCGCCCTGACACGGACACCGCCCCCCCGTCGCAGCCTCCAACCACCCGAGCCACTGCCCAGCCGGCAGCCAGGAGCTATCCAATGATTGCGCCCACCTCCTTGCCCGGGGCCCATGAACTGGGGCAACGCTGCATCGCCGCCTTCACCCGGGTGGTCCCCGCCACCCTCTGCGCCTTCTACCGCATCGATCCGAACCTGCAGGCGCGGGACTTCTCGCTGTACCGCATGCCCGAACAAATGCACCAGGCCTACTTGCAACGCTACCGCCACTACGACCCGCTGCAGCCACGCAACTGCGCCGCCGCCGGGCGCCCAGTGCTTTCGCTGCACATGGGCATGGCCCAGCAGGGCCGTCATGCAACCGAGGTCTACCAGGGATTCCTGCAACGCCACGGGGTACTGGATGTAGTGGAGATTCTCGCCTGTGATGGTGAACGGCCCGTCGCCGGCCTGTCGTTGTTGCGGGACAACGCCCTGGGGCATTTCAGTGTCGACGAACTGGGTACCCTGCATGCCTTGCAGGGCCTGTTGGAAATCGCTGCCCTGGCACCCTACTCCCAGGTCGACGAACGTCTGGCCAACCTCACCCCCAGGGAACGGGAGATCGCCTGGCTGCTGCGCGATGGCGCCGACAACAAGAGCATCGCCAGGCGCCTGGACCTGGGGCTGCCCACGGTCAAGACCCACCTGATCAACCTGTTTCGCAAGGTCGGGGTCGGCAATCGTACGGAGCTGGTGAGCGCGCTGTTCTTGTAAAGGGCCACAGGCTCAACCATTCGGTTGATGGGCAGCACCGGCTCCCAGGCAGAACATGGGGTTCTCCTTTCCCGGACAAGAGCCTTGCCATGAATCAGCAACCTGAATGGATCACCGTCGGCGCCCTGGCGGACGGTTTTGCAGACGACAATCACATCCTTGCGAGGGTGGATGATCTGTCCGGTCGCACCCTGACCCTGCACTTCGACAATGGCTGGCAGATCGAACACCACTTCGCTGCCGACACCCTGCGCTGGAACAGCGTCGGCCAGCCTGCCAGTGACGATCTACCCTATCGCGCAACCTCGGTGCGCCCCGGTATCTACCTGGTGGACTTTCTCAAGCTGGAGCATGGCCAGCCCCACTCGGTGAGCCTGATTCTCGACCTTGAGCGCCGGTGTTTCACCGCCGTGGTCGGCCAGATGCCGAGCCAGGCCGAGTGCAGCGTCGACCTGTTCAGCCGGGCCCTGGCCGGCGGTGAGCTGACCTCGGTCAAGGCGCAGTTCCTCCACGGCGCAATCGATGCCGTGCCCACGACCGAGACTGCGCGACATACGCCCACCGCCGAACTGATCGGCCTGCGCAACCAGTATGTCTACAGCGCCAGCGAGGCCTACGAGCACATCTACCTGAATGCCAACTTCTATAGCTGGCAGTGCCTCAGGGGTGTCGAGCAAGGCCTGGCGGACACCGACCGCTGTCACTACTACAAGATCGACGAGCAGCTGTACCTGTTTGTCTGGCGCGAGAAGATCGTCCCGACCCTGGGTCTGGTGCTCATCGACCTCAAGGCCGGGCGCACCGACGGCAAGATCTTCGGTTACCAGGGTGCAGACTTCAGTCATGCCGCCAACTTCCCGGTGGGCGCCCTGGCCCAAGTACTCAACCGAACCCAGCACCCCTAATTCCGTACCGCTGCAGGCTTGCCCTAGCGCCAGCCTGCAACGCTTTTCATAGGACACTCCCATGACTCTGGGCCTTGATCTGCAACGCGTCGCCAGCTGCTACCAGTCCGAACTTCAGCTGTTTGCCGAGCAACACCCGCGCTCCGGCGCCTTCTATCAGGAAAACCTCAAGCACTGGCTATACGGCGCGCCGCTGCACTGGATGCAGCAATGGCCCGGCGCCTACCCGATCATGGTGGCGGATGCCCGTGGTGCGACCCTCACCGATTGCGACGGCCGCGAGTACGTGGACTTTGCCCTGGGCGACACGGGCGCCATGTTCGGCCATGCCCAGCCGGCGGTAGCCGCAGCCATTGCCGAACAGGCACTGCATGGCTCGACGTTGATGCTGCCCACCGCCGACAGCTTGTGGGTCGGCAAGGAGCTGACCCGACGCTTTGGCCTGCCCTACTGGCAGGTCACCACTTCAGCCACCGATGCCAACCGCTTTGTCCTGCGCCTGTGCCGAATGATCACCGGACGGCAGAAGGTCCTGGTGTTCAACTGCAACTACCACGGCAGCGTTGACGAATCCCAGGTGGAGTTCGACGCCCAGGGACAGATGATTCCCCGGGACGGCGTGCACCCCAACGGCTTGCAGCACGACTCCACCACCCGACTGGTGGAATTCAACGACCTGTCGGCCCTGGAAGCGGCCCTGGCCCACGGCGACGTGGCCGCCGTGCTGAGCGAGCCCTTCATGACCAACGTGGGCATGGTGCCACCGGCCCCGGGCTTCCATGACGGCTTGCGGCAGTTGACCCAGCGTTATGACGTGCCGCTGATCATTGACGAAACCCATACCCTGTCCTGTGGACCGGGGGGCTATTGCGGCGAGCATGGCTTGCAGCCGGACTTCTTCGTCCTGGGAAAATCCATCGCCGGGGGCATTCCCACCGCCGTCTGGGGCACCAGCCAGGCCATGGCCGAGCGGATCTGGCGGGTACTGCCACATTTCCAGCCGGGCCAGGCGATCAATCACTTCGGCTTCGGTGGAACCCTGGCCGGCAACGCTCTGCAAATGGCCGCCATGCGCGCCACCTTCAGCGAAGTGATGAACGATGAAAACTACGCACGCATGTTCCTCCTCGCAGAACGCCTGCGAGCCGGCGTCGACAGCATCATTGGCAAGCACCGCTTGCCCTGGCATGTGACCCGTATCGGTGCCCGGGTCGAATACCTGTTCATGCAGCAGCCTCCGCGCAACGGTGGCGAAGCCCACCACGCCCGCCATGGTCTGATCGAGGCGTACCTGCACCTGTACCTGCTCAATCGCGGGGTGCTGTTGACCCCATTCCACAACATGGCCCTGATGTGTCCGGCCACCCGCGAGGAGCAGGTCGATCTGCACAATCGGTTGCTGGACCAGTGCCTGGCCCAGGTCCTGCCAGGAGTCCAGTCATGAGCCAGGATGCTCACGGGCGTATCGCCCTGATCACCGGCTCGGGCCAGGGTATTGGCCGGGCGACCGCCCAGGTGTTCGCTGCCAGGGGCGCCAAAGTCATGCTGGCCACCCGCAGCGCTGCGTCAGGCGCCGAAACCCAACGCCTGATTCGTCAGGCCGGCGGAACGGCGGAACTGCTGACCCTGGACCTCAGCACCCGGGCCGCCGCCGAACAGGCGGTAACGGCGACCCTGGAGGCCTTTGGCGGCCTGGACCTGCTGCTGCACAACGCCGGGATCTTTCCCATGCAGAAGCTGGCCGAGCTTGAGGACCAGACCCTCGACAGCACCTTGGCGGTGAATCTGAAAAGCTGCTTCTGGCTGACCCAGGCAGCCTTGCCGGCGCTACGTCGGGCCCGAGCACCACGGATCGTCGTCACCTCATCGGTGACCGGTCCACGCACGGCGATTCCCGGACTGGCCCATTACGCGGCGTCCAAGGCCGGGGTCAATGGCTTCATTCGCGCAGCGGCACTGGAACTGGCGGAGTACGGAATCACCGTCAACGGCGTCGAGCCCGGGCTTATCGCCACCCAAGCCATGGACAACCTCGGCGACGCCGCGACTTTGTCCAGGGGCATTCCCCTTGGGCGCCTGGGAACGCCTGAAGACATTGCCTACGCCATGTTGTTCCTGGCCTCGCAACAGGCCGGCTACATCACCGGCCAGACCCTGATAGTGGACGGCGGCGCCCTGCTCCCGGAAAACAGCCAATTGTAGGCGCTGGCTTGCCAGCGAAGGCGTCCTCAAGGGCAGTGCTCGCCTCTGAGGCCTCTTCGCCGGCAAGCCGGCTCCTACAAAAATCGGCGGGGCTGATTCGTTGGAGGGGATCAGCTGCCGCTGCGGATCTTGTTCCACAAGCGGGTGCGGATACGGTCGATGTCCAGCGGCATGGCTTCCAGGGCAAACAACTTGTCCATCATGGCCGGGCTCGGATAGACCTTGGTGTCGTTCTTGATCGCCGGGTCGACAAGACCATCGGCTTGCTGGTTGCCATTGGCGTAATGCACGTAATTGCTGATGCTGGCCATCACGTCCGGACGCAGCAGGTAGTTCATGAAGGCGTAACCGGCCTTCTCATCCAGTGCGTCCACCGGCATGGCCACCATGTCGAACCAGATCGGCGTGCCTTCCTTGGGAATCGAATAGCCGATCTCCACCCCATTGTTCGCTTCCTTGGCCCGACTCTCCGCTTGCAGGATGTCCCCGGAGAAACCCACCGCCACGCAGATATTGCCGTTGGCCAGGTCACTGGTGTACTTCGACGAATGGAAGTAGCTGACATAAGGCCGGACCTTCATCAGCAGCGCCTCGGCTTTCTTGTAGTCCGCCGGGTTCTTGCTGTGGTGTGGCAGCCCCAGGTAATTCAAGGCCGTGGGAATCAGTTCGGGGCCGTTGTCGAGAATCGCTACCCCGCACTTCTGCAGCTTCTGCATGTACTCGGGCTTGAAGATCAGGTCCCAGGAGTCCAGCGGTGCGTCATCCCCCAGCACTTCCTTGACCTTGGCCACGTTGTAGCCAATCCCGGTGCTGCCCCACAGGTACGGAAAACCGTGCTGGTTGCCCGGATCGTTGACCTCCAGCGCCTTGAGCAGCACCGGGTTGAGGTTTTTCCAGTTGGGCAACTGGCTCTTGTCGAGCTTCTTCAACGCCCCGCCCTGGATCTGCCGCGCCATGAAATGGTTGGAGGGGAACACCACGTCGTAACCGGATTTACCGGTCATCAGCTTGCCGTCCAGGGTCTCGTTGCTGTCGTAGACGTCGTAGGTGAACCCTGTCCCGGTTTCCTTCTGGAACTGTTTGGTGGTGTCCGGGGCAATGTAGTCCGACCAGTTGTAGATCTTTACCGTGTCGGCGGCCTGGGCCAGGGAAGCGCCCAGGAACAACGGGCTGAGTAACAGCAAAGTGCAAGTCTTGCGGATCATGAGTCGATACCTGTGGCTGGTTTTGTTATTGGCAGGCAATCAAGGGATCAGAAAATCAAGACGTAGGTCTTGCGCACCGTTTCCTGGATATCCCAGATTCCGGTGCTGTTGGCCGGCAACATCAGTGCATCGCCGGCTTCTATGTGCAGGGGCTCGCCATGGTCGGGAGTGAAGGTGCAGCGGCCCTGGATGAAATGACAGAACTCCTGGGCGACGATCTGCCGCCGCCAGCGTCCCGGGGTGCATTCCCAGATCCCGGTTTCGACCCCGTCGCTGCGTTCGACGGCGGTCACCGATGTCACGGCCACGGGCGTCCCCAGGGGTACGGCGACCGGCGCCGACTCGTCCAGGGTGACCGTTGCGGCGTGCTTGAATTGCGTGATGCTCATGGCTCTACCTTTCGCTGGAAAACCCGAACGGACATCGTTCGGTGCAAGAAACCCCACTCAGTGCATGAAACCTTCCATGAATTCGGCGACCCGGCTGGCCATGCGTCTGCGCCACGGAGGCGACGCCGGGTTGGCCAGGGTCTGGTCCTCATGGACAAAGCTGCGAATGATCGCGTTGTAGCCCAGCCAGCGGCAGGGTTCGGGCTCCCAGGTCCGCAGGGCGTCAAGGCGGCTATCCGCCAGCACCCAGGGTTGGCGGACCAGCAGGCTGTCGTGCTGGAGAATCAGGTCGGCCAGGGTCCGGCCACCCAGATTGCTGGCGCCAACACCCTCGCCGCCGTAGCCGCCGGACAAGGCGATGCCCTTGCGTCGGTCACACAGCATGTGCGGCTTGAAGTGCCGGGACATGCCCAGGTTGCCGCCCCAGGAATGGGTGATGCGCACGTTCTTCAGTTGCGGGAACAGTTCGCCGAACAGGTAGCGACGCAGCTCAACCTCGTCCCGACTCAAGTCGAAATCGTGGCGCAGCTTGCTGGCAAACTGATATCCGCCCCGGGCACCAAAGACCAGGCGGTTATCCATGGAGCGCTGACCGTAAGTAACCTGACGGCTGCTCTCGCTGAAGGCCTGGCCCTGGTTCAGACCGATTTCGTCCCAGGTCGATTCCGGCAAGGGCTCGGTGGCCACCAGCAGGCTTTGCACCGGCAACTGATAGCGGCCCAGGGGCGGCAAGGTCACCGAGTACCCCTCCACCGCTGGCACTATCCAACGGCTGCGCACCGCGGCGTGGCGGGTCTGCAGGCTACCGGCCTGCCAGTGGGTTACCGGGCTGTTCTCGTAAATGCTCACCCCCAGGCGCTCCACTGCACGAGCCAGGCCGCGTACCAGCTTGGCCGGCTGGATAGTGGCGCAATGGGGGGCATAGATAGCGCCATAGGGTTTGGCCACGCGGATCTGCCGGGCCAGTTGCTCGGGGTTCAGCCAGCGGTAATCGTCCTGGTTCAGGCCCTGGGCGTAGAGCTTGTCCAGGTACTGGCGCAGGCTGGTTTCCTGCTCGGGATAGCGGGCCGCGCAATACAGCACCCCGCCTTTGCGGTAATCGCAGTCGATGCCTTCACGTTCGAGGACCCTGGCCACTTCATCCGGAATGCCATGCAGCAGATCGAAAGAGGCTCGACGCTGTTCCGGCGACAGCCCTGCCAGCAGGCGGTCTTCCCCCAGCAGATTGCCCATCAGCCAGCCGCCATTGCGGCCTGAGGCACCGAACCCTGCGGTCTGGGCCTCGATCACCGCCACCTTGAGCTGCGGCGCTTGGCGCTTGAGGTAATAGGCGGTCCACAGCCCGGTGTAACCGGCGCCGATGATCGCCACGTCCAGGTCCAGGTCTTGTTCAAGGGACGGCCGCGGCAATAGCGGCTCGTCCAACTGGTCCATCCACAAACTGATACTGCGCCACGCTGGCATGCAAGCACTCCGCAACCCGAACTTCGAATGCGGCGATCCTAGTCCCTGTCTTCAGGGGCTGTCTTGCGCGCGTGCACGCAAAGAAATTTGCTTGGCATAAGCCTTGGGCGACTGCCCGGTATGCTGGCGAAAACAGCTGTAGAACGCCGACAGGGAATTGAACCCGGCCGCAAAGGCCAGTTCGTCGACCCGCAGCGGTGGCGCGGCATTGTCCAGGGCGGTCAGCACATGCTGCAGGCGCGCCTGGTTCACATAGCGGTAGAAGCTCTGACCCAGCACCTGATTGAGCAGGTAAGAAATCTGATTGCGGCTGTAGCCGCACTCACGGGCTACCCGCTGCAAGTCCAGCTGCGGATCAAGATAAGGCTGCTGGCGCTGGAAGTACTGTTGCAAGTCCTCGGCCATGAAACTCAACTGGCGCGGCGACAGCCCCAGGCGACTGGCCGCCGGACGCAGACTGCCCGAGGAGGTGTCCGTCGCCGACTCACGCACCAGGGACGCATATTCATTGACCCGCCAGATCAGACCGTCGCGCACGGTAATCGCTTCGCTGGAGCGGAACGACACCAGGCCCTGGCCACCTCGCAGGGTCACCTGATACTGGATAAAGGCCGTATTGCCATCCAGACGAATGCGATCGCTGTGCTCCAGGGCCTCGTCGGGGGCCCGGGGCATGCTCACTCGCACGTATTCCCGCAGTTCGGCGAGGCCTAGGGTGCGATTCTGGAAAAAGTCGTTGTACTGGATTTCAGGATGGTAAAGCGCCATCACGCCATCGAGGTCGCGGTGCTTCCAGCACAGGTGATAGCGCATCACGGTTTCACCGGTGGCCTGGGTTTGCAGAGGCCCGTCGTCAGGGACAGTCATAAGGGTCTCGAACAGCGAAAAAAACGCAGCTTGCCGAACTTCGGCAGAGGCATCAATGACCGTCCTTCAGCCAAGGCCCCAGGTTCTGCAGCCCCGCCAGGGCCAATACATGACCTGCATCAAAAATCTGCGATTGAACCGCCGGACGGTGGGCAAAAAAACCGCGATCGGTCACAAGCCAGTGCTATTTTTAAACCCTTGACTGATCGGGCCATTGACGACCCGATCGTTCCTACCGCGAGCACAAGGAAGCGCTCAATGAATCAAGGTGGGCCACC
Source organism: Pseudomonas sp. E1BtOHC1 (assembly GCF_058744285.1). Lineage (NCBI taxonomy): Bacteria > Pseudomonadati > Pseudomonadota > Gammaproteobacteria > Pseudomonadales > Pseudomonadaceae > Pseudomonas > Pseudomonas sp. E1BtOHC1. The sequence continues at coordinate 4,056,592 of NZ_CP196023.1, read as the reverse complement.
GATGAACAGAGTCTGGGCCAGTAAAGTCACCTTTCCCAACGCCTGCCAGCTGATGCGCTGGCATTTTCATCCCCTGGGCTTCGAGGCCAGCATGGATGCGCCAGGCAGCATGATCGCCCGGCTCTTCGATCGTGCCAGCGGCGAAACCATGATCGCCATCGCCGGCATTCCCTGCGCCACAGTGATGAGCGCCGCGGATGTCGAACGAATAATCGAGGCGGTGGAAGATGAACTGGAAGCCTTTGCTCCGTCCCTGACACTCAAGGCCTGACGCCAGGCCCCATCAACCGAAGCCCGCCTGAGCGGCGGGCTTTTTTCGTTCTCACTGCCGCAGGTCGCGGAAATAAGGCTTGTCACGGGGCACCCGATCCGAAGCCTTGGGCGCATTGCCGGCCGCCGCCTCCTGACGATCGACGTACCAGTAGCAGTGCTTGGCCGCCCGAGTGATCCCTACATAAGCCAGGCGCAGGATCTCGTCCTTTTGTGCGCTGTCGTAGGGTTCGGCGTCGCCATCCTTGCCCAGGCCGGCCATGCGATACACCTGATTCTTGTAGGGCGAGCTGCTCAGGTGCTGACAATCCCCCAGCAGGAACACCGCGTCCGCTTGCAGGCCCTTGGCACTGTGATAGGTGAGTTGCTTGAGCCGACGAGCCGCCGGCGGCAAGCTAGAATCAACATTAACTATTTGTGAAATATGCTCTTCTATCAATGACTTATCGCTAGTTTTTCGAAACAACATCAAGATTGAGTCACCCTGTCGATAGTGCTCTGCCAGGCGCAGGGCCAGGCCCTGATCGTCACGATCCAGTACCTGCACCGGCCATGCGTCCTTCTCTTCGCCACTGGCCTTGGCCTTCTTCCCGGCAATCGCCGGGGCTGCGCGAACAATATGCTCCGCCGCATCGATCACGTGCTGGTGACTGCGGTAGTTCTCGCTGAGCATGACTCGAGTGGTGCCCGGGGACGGGAACTCCTTGTTGAACTCGATAAAGTATTTCGGCGAACTGCCACGCCAGCCGTAGATCGATTGCCAGTCATCGCCCACACAGAGCAGGGAGGAATGCTGAGCTCCCCGCCCCACGTGCAGGGCCGCGCCGCGGCTGCGAATCTCCCGGAGACTGGCCTTGATCCAGGAAACGATCTGCGGCGAAACGTCTTGAAACTCGTCGATCATCAAGTGCGACATCGGCCTCAGGCAACTGTCGCTGAGCAGCTTGAAGTTTTCCGGCGAGCGCTCGCTGAACAGGGCGAACATCCGGTTGTAGCTCATGATCGGCGGTGACTGGTCAAGCAAGTGGTCTTCAAGGGCTCGCCAGAACAGGCTCAAGGCCTCGAAGAAGAATCGGTCCGGATCATCCTGGGCAAAGCTCATGTTGCCGACCGCGTCGCCCACATCCAGCCCCAGGTTCTCGATAAAACCGGCAGCCGCGACAAAGCAATCCAGCAACGGCGCCGAAGCCAGCTCGCCCTTGACCTTGTAGTCGAACCCCGGGCCGGCACTCACCTCGGCAGAAAAGGCGCCCAAAGCACGCTTGGACGACTCGTAACTATCTAGCCAAATCAATGGCTTACGACAGAAAGCTTGAAACAGGGTGCGCTTTACCGCCCACTCCGCCCGCACCGTCAGCTTGGCTCCGGGCCGGCTGATCTGCGGATTCTCCCGAGGGTCGAAGCCCAGTACCACCCAGGCATCCAGCTCAGCGGCATAGCCATGGCAATGGAAGGTCGATCCATTGATTTCAAAGCTCTGACGCTGAGGCTCGATGCCCTTGATCGGCCAGGCCCCGGCACGAAACCACAGGTCTTCCACCGTGTCGCAGAGTTCCTCATCACGCTTGGCCGCCAGCTCGGTGACCGCCACGCGCTTCTGTACATCGGGGTGATCGCGCTCCAGCTCCTTGAGCTGCAAGGCATGGCGCAGCAAGGGCTTGAGTGCCAGGCGGAAGCGCTCATCGCTGCGGTACAACGCCTGGTAGCAGGCATTGAGGTGCTTGCGCTGGGCGTCGTTGATACGCAGGTCGAAGGGGTTGCTGTCCACCTCGTCTTCGGCACCCTGCACCCGCTCACTGAGGTTCTCGAAGGCTTGAAGGCGCTCGAACCCCGGCAGACTGCGCACCATGGGCAAGATCCGCGAGTGGAAGGTGCGCACCAGATCCCGGGCTTCCCGAGGGCTGAGCGCCCGGTTCCACAGGGCAAAGACCTGCACCAGCTTATTGATGAAATCCTTGCGCGACTCCCGGGTAAAAGTCACTACGGTCATGGAATCCAACTCGAACCCCAGGTAGTGATTGAGCAAAAGCAGACGCAACACCAAAGAAGTCGACTTGCCGGCCCCGGCTCCGGCAATCACCGCTGTGGCAGGCGTGTCGCTGAAAATCATCTTCCATTGGGCCGCGCTGGGCTGGGCCTGCGGTGCCAGCAGCCGGGCGACATCGGCCTTGAAGCGCTTTTTCAATTCGGCGCTCAGCGGCAGGCGCCAGTCGTCGAACAGCCGATCATCCACCCCCGGCGGCCGGTGCTCAGTGTTGCGACTGTCGCGAATCAGCAGCACCTGCCGACCTTCCTCCAGCCCTTCGAGCCGCCCCTCCTGGTAGCCGTACTCCACTCCAGCCGTGTGCCCGCTGCGAAAGCCGTCGGCCTGACCATGCAGCCAGGACGCACGGTGCTGGGCCCGCAGACGGTTCAGGCCATGGCCGAAGAACCGCGCCGCCAGGCGCTTCAACAGCGGCATCTGGGCTAGGGGCAAAAGATCGGGGGGCAGATCGGGGCTGTGTTGCGACACGCGGACTCCAGGGGATGAGGCTGAGCGGTAATGGTCGCCGGATTTTTTCACGGTATCCAGCGAATTGCTTGCGGGTCATTAACTTAAGCGATGAACCGAAGGTTTAACACCAGCTTTTCGACAAAATAACTATCTAATTTTACGATTGGATTACGGCATTTTTTGCGCTTTTTATCGATCAATAGCTGATGGATGATGCACGCCATCAACCAACGGTTATCGTTTTTTGGCCCGGGTCCAACGAGCCATTACGAGCCCTTTATGAGGAGACGATCATGCTTGAACTCAGACCTTTCAGCTCCCTGGGCGGCGCTCACCACGGCTGGCTGGATGCCCATCATCACTTTTCCTTCGCCGAGTACCATGACCCCAAACGCATGCACTGGGGCAACCTGCGGGTGTGGAACGATGACGTGATCGCCCCCGGCACCGGCTTCCCCCAGCATCCGCACCGGGACATGGAAATCATCACCTACGTTCGCGAAGGCGCCATCAGCCACCAGGACAACCTGGGCAACAAGGGGCGCACCGAAGCCGGTGACGTGCAGGTAATGAGTGCGGGGACCGGGATCGCCCACAGTGAATACAACCTGGAAGCCACGCCGACCAAGATCTTCCAGATCTGGATCATTCCCAATCAGGCCGGCTCCGCGCCATCCTGGGGCGCCAAGCCTTTTCCCAAGGGGCTGCGCGAGGGGTTCGTGACCCTGGCCAGCGGCAAGGAAGGCGATGAGGAAAGCTTGCGTATTCGCGCCGATGCACGGCTGGTGGCCGCCAACCTGAAGGCCGGGGAAACCGCCGAGTACCACCTGGACCCGGGACGCCGGGCCTATCTGGTTCCGGCAACCGGGGTGATCGAGATCAACGGCTTGCGTGCCGAAGCTCGAGACGGTGTTGCGGTCCAGGATGAGCGAGTACTGCGGGTGAGCGCCGTGCAAGACAGCGAAATCGTGTTGGTGGATCTGGCTTGAAACGCAGGGGCAAATAAAAAGGGGCGACCGTGATGGTCGCCCCTTTTTTTTCGCCGGCGTGCCGGCTACAAAGACCGCGCAATGAACAACGACCGTAGGAGCTGGCTTGCCAGCGAAAGCGTCCGCAAGACCTGTATCCGTCTCAAGGACCTTTTCGCCGGCCCGCCGGCTACGCGGATCAGTTGCCGCTGATGGCGGCGTCCACCAGGGTCTGGGCTTCCTGCACCAGTTGCTTGAGGTGGTCGTCACCGATGAAGCTTTCAGCGTAGATCTTGTAGATGTCCTCGGTGCCGGACGGACGTGCGGCGAACCAGCCGTTCTCAGTCATGACTTTCAGGCCGCCGATGGCCTGGTCGTTACCCGGGGCCTGGCTGAGGATCTGCTGGATCGGCTCGCCGGCCAATTGGGTCGAGGTCACTTGTTGCGGCGAAAGCTTGCTGAGCAAGGCCTTCTGCTGCGGATTGGCCTTGGCGTCGACCCGTACCGAGAACGGTTCGCCCAGCTCGTCGCACAGCGCGCGGTAAGCCTGGCTCGGATCGCGGCCGGTGCGGGCAGTCATTTCAGCAGCCAGCAGCGACGGGATCAGGCCGTCCTTGTCGGTGCACCAGACGCCGCCGTCCTTGCGCAGGAAGGAAGCACCGGCACTTTCTTCGCCGCCAAAGCCCAGGGAACCGTCAAACAGGCCATCGGCAAACCATTTGAAGCCAACCGGCACTTCGTACAGGCGTCGGCCCAGGCGCGCCGCCACCCGATCGATCAAGCCACTGCTGACCACGGTCTTGCCCACGGCGGCATCGGCCCGCCATTGCGGACGGTTCTGGAACAGATAGTCGATGGACACCGCCAGGTAGTTGTTCGGTGCCAGCAGGCCGCCGCTTGGGGTCACGATGCCGTGGCGATCGTGATCGGGGTCGCAGGCGAAGGCCACGTCAAAGCGCTCTTTCAGGCCGATCAGCCCTTGCATGGCGTAGCTGGAGGATGGGTCCATGCGAATCTGCCCGTCCCAGTCCACCGACATGAAACGGAAGGTGGCGTCCACCTGCTTGTTCACCACTTCCAGGTCGAGGCGGTAGTGCTCGGCGATCGCCGACCAGTAGCGCACCCCTGCTCCACCCAGTGGGTCTACGCCCAGGCGCAGCTTGGCGTTGCGGATCGCATCCAGGTCGATGACGTTGATCAGGTCGGCGACATAGGTGTTGAGGTAGTCGTGGTGATGGGTGGTGTCGGCCTTCAGCGCTTGCTCGTAGCTGATGCGCTTGACCCCGGCGAGCTTGGCCGCCAGCAGTTCGTTGGCCTTGGCTTCGATCCACTTGGTGATGTGGGTGTCGGCCGGGCCGCCATTGGTGGGGTTGTACTTGTAGCCGCCGCTTTGTGGCGGGTTGTGGGACGGGGTGATGACGATCCCGTCCGCCAGGCCCGAGGTGCGGCCGCGGTTGTAGCAGAGGATGGCATGGGACACCGCCGGGGTCGGGGTGTACTCGTCACCGGCAGCAATCATCACGGTCACGCCGTTGGCCGCCAGGACTTCCAGGGCACTGGCCCCGGCTGGGGTCGACAGGGCGTGGGTATCGATGCCAACGAACAGCGGGCCAGTGATGCCCTGGGCTTCGCGGTACAGGCAGATTGCCTGGCTGATGGCCAGGACATGCCACTCATTGAAACTCAGATCGAACGAGCTGCCGCGGTGCCCGGAGGTACCAAAAGCCACTCGCTGGGTGGACACCGATGCATCGGGTTGACCGGTGTAATACGCCGTAACCAGTCGCGGGATATCGACCAGCAACTCAACGGGTGCCGGCTTGCCCGCAAAAGGACTGAGAGTCATGCAAAACCTCTGAAAAAGGATGGTTCGGGAATGGAGCGCAGTTTACTGGCAGTTTGACCACGGCGCGATGAAATCTATCCCGGCACAACAGCGCCTTTTCGAGCTGACTCATGCAGGAGTTGGCTGGTGTAGGAGCTGGCTTGCCAGCGAAGGCGTCTGCATGAGCAGCGCATGGCTTGGCGACCTCTTCGCCGACAAGCCGGTTCCTACTGGCCAGATGCAAAAACGCCAGGCTAAGCCTGGCGTTGGGGAATCAGGCCGGTTCGACCTGCAGCGCAACCCGTTCGCGACATGGACACTCGTCCATGTAACGGTGCGCCTCGACAAACTCGCTGAAGGGGAAGACCCGGGTCTTCAAGGGCATCAGCACTCGATCCGCAGTCAACTGGTTGATGTCGCGCAGCGCACGCTGCAACGCCACCTGATCCTGAATGATCCCCAACTCCGGCTTGCCGGTGAAGTTGCCGATGCAGTGAACAAAGAACTGGATGTTCTTCTGGAACGCCGCGCAGGCCGGGAACGGAGTCTGGTTGCCGCCTTGCAGGCCGTACAGCACCAGGCTGCCGCGAGGTGCCAGGACATCACCGAGCATCGACATCTGTGGACCGCCCAGGCCGTCGAACACCACATCGACCCCGCGATTGTCGGTGAGCTTGTTGATCTGCATCAGCAGGTCCTGCTCTTCGGTGACAATCACCTTCTCGGCACCGAGGGACAGCAGGTACTCACGCTCTTCAGCGGTCTTGGTAGCGGCAATCACCCGCACACCCAGGGCCTTGCCCAACTGCACAAAAGACGGGCCGGCACAGTGGCTGGCATCGGTGACCAAGGCGAATTGCCCGGGCTTGACCCGTGCCAGGTCGGCGTAGGCGAAATAGGCGATCAACAGCGGCGTGTAGTGCACCGCGGCTTCGATAGGGCTGAGCACATCCGGATAACGGGTCAGCGCCGAGCGTGGCAGGACGATCTGCTCGCCATACACCGGATAGTCATTGGGGCTTTGCGCGGGAAAGCTGGCGACCTTGTCACCGACCGCAAGGTCGTCGACGCCCTCGCCTACAGCCGTGACCACGCCGGCCATTTCATGCCCGAGGCCGGATGGCAGACGCGCATGGGACGACGCCAGGTTCTGCCGCCAGAGCACGTCGTACCAACTGATACCGATGGCTTCGACTCGTACCTGCACTTCGCCTGGCGCAGGCAACGAGGCCGCATGCTCTTCGCATTTGAGCACCTCGGCCGGTCCAAACTTGTGAAAACGAATCGTGCGGGACATCGCAAACCTCGTCAAATTAACCTCTAATGCCACGAACTTTATCCGGGCTTTGAAAGCAAGACTATCAGTGCCTATTAATAGTCGACATGTCTGTCATTGATTCCGTGCCCTTGAAAATCAGGGCGGACAGCGTGCCAGGCCCCAGCCTGACTACAAACAAACAACATTTAGCCGATGCAGAGTACCAGCCTTTACCCGTAAGATTCACGCCGGCCATTGTTCCGATATGGCCGCTCCCGTCAAGTTCGCTGACTCTGCCAGGACTCCAGATGAATCGTAATGACCTGCGTCGTGTCGACCTGAATCTGTTGATCGTGTTCGAAACACTGATGCACGAACGCAGTGTGACTCGCGCCGCTGAGAAGCTGTTTCTCGGCCAACCGGCCATCAGTGCCGCCCTGTCACGGCTGCGCAACTTGTTCGACGACCCGCTCTTCGTACGCACCGGCCGTAGCATGGAGCCGTCGGCCCGGGCAGTGGAAATCTTCGCCCTGCTCTCACCGGCCCTGGACTCGATCTCCACCGCCGTCAGCCGCGCCGCCGAGTTCGACCCTGCTACCAGCACCACAGTGTTCCGCATTGGCCTGTCCGACGACGTGGAGTTCGCCCTGCTGCCGATGCTGCTCAAGCGCCTGCGGGCCGAAGCCCCAGGCATCGTGCTGGTGGTGCGTCGGGCCAACTACCTGTTGATGCCGTCGCTGCTGGCCTCCGGCGAGATTTCCATCGGCGTCAGCTACACCGCCGACCTGCCGGCCAACGCCAAGCGCAAGGTGCTGCGCCGCAGCCTACCCAAACTGCTGCGTGCCGACACCGTACCCGGCGCCCTCAGCCTGGACGACTTCTGCGCCCGGCCCCACGCCCTGGTGTCGTTCGCCGGGGACCTGAGCGGTTTCATCGATGAAGAACTGGAGAAGCTCGGACGCAAACGCCACGTAGTGCTCGCCGTACCGCAGTTCAACGGCCTGAGCACCCTGCTGGCCGGCACCGACATCCTCGCCACCGTGCCCGACTACACCGCCGAGGCCCTGACCGCCGCCGGTGGCGTACGCGCCGAAGACCCGCCGCTGCCGGTGCGCAGTTTTGAACTGCACATGGCCTGGCGTGGTTCACAGGATAACGACCCGGGGGAACGCTGGTTGCGCTCGCGGATTCAGATGTTCTTCGGCGATCCGGACAGTCTTTGATCGACCCTCAAAAAAATTCAATAAATTATTTTAAAAACAATAACCTACCGAATAATTTTACTCCCTGACCGTCCGTCAAATTCCGCTGGTTTGAGAGATGTTTGGAGCATGAGTGGGGGCAAACTCTAGCTTCTTGGAAGGGATGCCCCCAAAGGAGAAGTCAGCGGACCTAGCCCTTGGCTATGTAATATGAGTTGACGAACTTTGCCGTGTGTTGCACGGACTGACGTATATCCGGCTTGGCTAATCCATGCCTGTTGGCAAATTGCTCAACCGCCGCCGTGTCAAAACGAGTGGTCTGGATAAAGTCCAAGGCTTCGGGTTTGGTATTCATAAAGCGCGCGACGAGAGGAATGCTCAGTAGCAACTTCAGCAATCGAAGCGAAATGTGATGCCTGGGAGGCTTTAAGCCCAAAGGCTGTGCCACCTGTACCAGGAGTTCTCGCAAGTTGGGCGTTTGCTCATCCAGCGCCAGCAGTTCCTGGCCCGCCATGGCAGGATCAAAAGCACACACCGCCGTCAGCTCAACCAGGTAATCCACAGTGACCAGTGGCAGCCAGTGCTTGGCGGTACCGGGTACTGCAGTCAGCTTTCCCTGCACCAGGTTGCGTATCAGCTCCACCAGCGGCTGGCCGTCAAGGATATGCCCCGTGCGGCTGTGGCCACACACTGTCGAGGGGTGGACAACGGTAATCTCCCCGCCCTTGGCGGACATGAGCTCCAGGGTCGCAAAATGCGCCTCCAGCTTGCTCGCCTCGTAACCACCGACACGCCGGTAGACGGCTGGCCAATCTGTCCGCTCCGGATAACGAGGATCAATTCCGATGCGTTGCAGATGTTGATGATTTTTCAGCATGTAGCCGCCGATCATCACCAAGCGGCTGTTTTGCTCAGCCGCCAACAGCGCCACCCGCTTTGCCCCTTCTACGTTCACCGCACGAGACTGCTCCAAGGAAAGCCCCCAGGCGAAGTGGGCGCCTAGGTGGAATACGACGCTGGCGTGCCTTAGCACTTCTCGGTCAGCAGGACTCAGCCCGAGGCTGTCCCGTTCAAGATCGCCAGCTACGGCAAATACCCGGCTTGCGCTCCCTCCCAAATTTTCAACTTGCTCCCGCAACGCAGTTAGTCGCTCTGGGCGACGCATCAACACCCGAACGGTGTGACCTTTTGCACTCAGGTACGCCACCAAATGTTGACCGATGAAGCCGGTTCCCCCTGTGACAAAGCACTCCACGCTCATTTCTCCGCTCCTAGTTAAGGTAAGAAATCAAGCGTAAACTATCGACCCAACTCTACAGTCAAGGGGTGTTTTCATGAAAATCGGCGAACTCGAGGCCCGCAGCGGCGCCAGCCGCCATACGCTGCGTTACTACGAGCAAATCGGCCTGATCTCACCGCAGCGGCGAAGTAACAACTATCGCGTTTACACGCCACAGACGCTGCAGGATCTGGACTTTATCCAGCGCGCACAAAGCATGGGGTTTTCCCTGGGAGAAATAGGCGAGATTCTGGATGCGCAGCGCAACAAGCTGATCGATTGTGCTGACGGCGCCAAGCTAATTGAAAAGAAGATGGCGCAGATCAAACAGAAAATCGCCAACCTTCAAAGCATTTATCGGTATCTGGATCAAGAGCGTGCAAACCTCGAAGCCAGTGCCGCCAAGCAACTAGAGCTTCAGCAACTGAGCAACTCTTCCAACTGATCTGTTAGAGAGAATCCCGGGCGACTCAACGTTCTGGACAGTGATAGACATTGCCTGAAAGAGTCACGTTGGTTTGCTCCAATCGATTATCCGAGCCGGTTTGCCCTGCGCGCTGAGTGAGAAGATAAACCCTGTTACCCCCCATTGCCGCTGCTTTGTTTTTGAGGTCATTGCGCGCCCCGGTCTCCAGATCGGCATTACCAGTGATACTGCCCAATAAAAAGTTGCCCTGACTACCCGTGACATCACCCAGGAACTGGCACTCTCGCCCCGGTTCATTGTGGGTGATGCGCACGTTGTTGGCGCCCGGTCCGACAACGGAGGTGGGCGCGCAACCCATCAGGCCAAACAGCGACGCGCACAGACCAATGCCCGCGAGAGTATGGGGGAGATACATCTACATGATTCCTTTCGTACGATGAGAGCGATGCCCTTAAGGGATAAACTGTCAGGGCGGTAGGGCGCGCAGTATCAAGCTTTAGTCAAACTGCAGGTGTATTAATCAGTAAATGTATGGTCTAAAAATGTAAAAACTGGCCCACAGACGTCTTATCAAGAGCCTGGCAACGACTCGCCACCAGCAACTTAACCAAGCACCATCTAGTGACTTGCCAATCTACCTGCATAGTTTGCTAACAGGACTCACGTTCAACCAAGGGGCATTCCACCCGCTGAATCCCGGGTTCGCTCCTGCGTTCAATGATGTATTGGGCAGAGCGTCGTCCCATTTCGTAATATGGCAACTGCACAGTACTGAGCGGCGGGTAGAACAGCTCTGCAACACCGATCATGTTGTCATACCCCAGAACCGCCACTTGGTTTGGAATACGCAGACCACGACTTAGCAAGTACTGGTAAGCCACCAAAGCGATACGGTCGTTACCACAGATAAGAAGATCGAACGCTGGCGTTCCTTGCGACTCTCGCAATTGCCCCTCCAGCACAGCAATCGTTTCCTGATAGGCGTCATCCTGCGACAGGCTGTATTGAGGAACATCGGCCACGGATATTCCGGCCTCGACAAGGGCGCGACACAAGCCCAGCTGGCGCTGCTCCCAGGCCAGACTGGTTTGCGGCAGGTTGATACACAGCGGACTCCGGTAGCCGCGTTTGAGCGCGTGTTGCACCGCTTGATACTGGCCGTCTGCATCGTCAGGCACATAACAGGCCACCCCGGGGTCCAGGCTCATGCAGTTGCTCAGCACCAGCGGCAGGCTGCGCAACACCGTGGGGATCTCCACGGTGCGCAACTGCATGGCGCTGAAGATGATTCCGTCAGGCTGGTGGGACAGCATCAGGTCGATGGTCTGCTGGCTCGGCGGCACTTCGAACACGTTGAGGATGAAGACATTCCAGCCGTGTTCCCGGGCGGTGCGCTCCATGGACAGGAGCATTTCCACAGCGAAGGGCGTAGTGGCGGTATCCAACGCGAAGACGCCAATGGTCTTGCCACGGGAGGCGCCGCCGCGGATCTTTCGGGCAGAAAGGCTGGGGACATAACCCAGGGTCTCAACCGCTTGCAGAACTTTCGCCAGGGTTTCCTGATTGACCTTTTCCGGGGTATTGAGCGCCCTGGACACCGTCATGAAGGAAACCCCTGCGAGGCGCGCGACATCTTTAACTGAGGCCATTCGCAGGTGCCAATGCTTGTATGGCCGGGCATCATGTCATGCTTGGCAAAAGCATGACAACACGCCACCGGACGCCGCGCCAACCGTAGCCAATCACCGGGGTCAGAGGCGCAGATCGGCCAGGTGCCAGACCGACGCGTCACCAAACCCACCGCAGCCATTGACCGCAAACGCCCTGACCGCCTGACTGTCGGAGCGAGGATAGATCCGACTGCTCAAGCTATAGGCGCCGTCATCGACAAACACCTCGATGGAGGAGCGATCCAGAAAAATCCGCAAGTCTATCCGGGTTTGGCCCTTGGCTATCGGCACGCTGCGCGCACCGCTGACACCCGCTCCCGAGTGTTGCCTGTCCAGCACCAGACGGCGCGCCATTGCATCGAAGTACACCAGGGTCCGCTCTTGCTGATCCTCACTGCAACGCAGCGCCAGCCCAAAACGCTCAGCCGTGCTGCCAGCCAGATCCAGGGTCAGTTCCAATTCCAACAGCGTACCTCGCTCATCGAGTAGGCAACTGCCGGATTCGACCACGCCGATCGCCAGTGTCCGGTGTGACTGGCGTAGCGCCGTCAGTTCGCGGGCCGGCCGCATGCGTAGCCGTTCGCCATTGCGGCTCAGTTCACGAGGCAGCGTCAGCGCACCACACCAGTGTTGCGCCTGACTCGGCATCGGGCTCTCCCACATGTCCATCCAGGCCCACAACAGGCGGCGCCCGTCCGGCGCCAGCAAGGTCTGCGCCGCATAGAAATCGTGACCATGATCCAGTTCACGCAGCTCACCGCACTCGCTGAAGTACCCGCGATCGTCCAGCAGGCCCATCCGATAGCTGTTCTGGAATTTGTTCCAGTTGTCATAACCGCTGGGCTTCAGGCCTTGAGGCGAATAGAGAAACACATCGTTGCCATCCAGTTCGAACAGGTCAGGACATTCCCACATATAGCCGTCCGACTCGCGTCGCCCCTGCAGTGCGCACCTGAGGTACGTCCAGTGATACAGGTCGTCGGAGCGATAGAGCAGGAGCTGGGGGTCGTCGCCTTGACGAGCGCCAAGGGCCATCCACCACTGCTCTGCTCGCCGCCATACCTTGGGGTCGCGAAAATGCATGATGCCCGGCTCCGGCGCCGCATCGATCACCGGCCCGTGCTTATTGAACACAACCCCATCGGTGCTGCTGGCCAAGCACTGGACCTGACGAATGCTCCGCTCGTCACCCGGCGCACCCAGCCAGGTATGCCCGGTGTAGATCAGATACAGCCTGTCGTCCGCGACCGCCGCAGACCCTGAAAAGCAGCCGTCGCGGTCATAGTCCTCGCCAGGCGCCAACGCGATGGGCAGATGCTCCCAGTGCACCAGATCGCGGCTCTTGGCATGCCCCCAGTGCATCGGTCCCCACTGCGCCGAATAGGGATGATGCTGGTAGAACACATGGTACTCGCCGCGAAAATAAACCAGACCGTTGGGGTCATTCATCCACCCTGCCGGCGGCGCGAGATGATAGGCAAGGCGATAGTCATTACCCCGCCCAGGCAGCTTTTTTTCGATAGCGCGATGCGCTTGCTCTAACAGTGCAGCGTGCATGGCTGGTTCCTGTCTAGGGTTCATAACGAGGGGCAGATTGCGCGATGGCGGGGAGTTCCCGCGAATCGCCAGCCCCGACTTGAGAGGCGTCACGCACAGGGTCCTTGCGCAACAAGCTCCATGAAAGCAGCAGGCAGGCGCCGACCAGGCCGGCCATCAGCACGTAGACGCTGGAGAAACCGAAATGGTCGTAGCCGTAGCCCACCAGCGGTGATAGCAGCATGGCGGTCAATTGCTGGGCGAACTGGAATCCCACCAGGTAGATCGAGGCGGACAGTCGAGAGTCGAAGTTGAGCGAAATGTATTTGAATATCGAGACCAGCAAGATCGGCACCTCCAAGGCGTGCAACATCTTGCAGGCGGCGATCGCCCAGGCCTCCGTTGCCAGCCCGGAGCCAAGGATGCGTACGAACATGATGCTGCCGGCCAGGATCAGCCCGTATTTGGCGCCTGTGCGGCTGACCACCCAGGGTGCAAACAGCATCAGGACCGCCTCGACAAGCACCTGAGACGAGTTCAGGTAGCCATAGGCGCGGGTCCCCTCCTCCGGGGTCGGGAAAAACGAGGAGAAATACACCGGAAACTGTTGCTCGTAGATCATGTAGATCCCGCACACCCCCGTCAGGTAAAGGCTGAACGCCCAGAATCGCGGGAGGGCCAGCAACTTCCAGAGATCGTTCAGGCGCACGGGTTGGGCAGCTGTGTCAGCTTGAGCCGCCGGCTGGCTCAACCGGTCAAGGTCCAGACGGAACAGGATCACCAGGAACACGATGCCGGCGGCGCTGCTCATGTAAAACGCAATGTCAGGATCAATGTTGAACACCACGCCAACCGCGCCTGTCGCACTGGCCCAGCCCAACGACCCCCACATTCTGGTGGTGCCAAACTCGAATCCAGCATGACGTGACAAGCGCTCCGTGTAGGACTCGATCACCCCCACGCCTGCCAGCATCGCCAGCGCCAGGAATGCCGCACCGACCAACGCGCCGAGCACCACGTTCTGCGCCAACAGGCCGGCGTAGACATAAATTGCAAACGGGGCTGCGGCACACAGCAGGATGCCGATCCATACCAGAAGTTTTTTGGACAACCCGAGGCGGTCTTGAAGAGCGCCGTAGAAGGGCTGAACCAGCAGTGCCGCAATGGCGTTGGCGGCGAAAATGAAGCCGGTTTCCGTACCATTCAAGCCAATGACTCGGTGCAGCCAGATAGAGAACAGCGAATAGCTCGATGACCACGAGAAGAAGAAGAAAAACAACAAACCACTGATAAGCCAGTACTCGCGTTTGGCGGCAATCTGCATGTGACGACCCTCTTGTTTTTATTTAGGTTAACGTTAACATCGCAACACATTACGCGTCTTCAAACGCCTCGCTGTCAAGTGGAGTCCGCTGCAAAAAGGCGCTCAACGCGCCCTGCATGACCCGCAGAAGGTCCCTGCCCGACTGAAGCCCGCGAGCCGTTCGAAAGATGTCTGCAATGCCCGAATACAAAAACAAGAGGGTTAACTATGCGTTCTGCGGTGTGCCGGCCCTGGGCTGGCTTTTCTCTGTTCGTGCTGTCCACTCAACTGTTCGCCGCACCCGCGCAAAGCATCGAGGAGCGTCTGGCCAGGCTCGAAGCCCGGACCTCCTCCGCCGAAGCGCGTGCCTCAGCGGCCGAAGCCGACGCGGCGCGGTTGCGCCGGGAAGTCCAACTGCTCAACCAGCAAGTCGTCGGCCGGCTGCCCGCGCCTGCAGAAAATGCCCTCGACCAACGCGTAGCGCGGATAGAGGCCACTCAGCAGGCCTTGGCAAGCGCGGCCCCGGCGACCGCGCCTCCAGCCAAGGCGAGCGAACGGTTGAGCGATGGCTTCACCTTTGGCGCCTACGCCCGCTCCGGCATCATGAGCAATGGATCAGGCGCCGGTCGTGGCGGCCCCTATGTGACCCCTGCCGGCTCGGTGGGGGGTGCGGTCGGCCGTTTGGGCAATGAAGTCGATACCTACATGGAGGCCAAGTTCGCCAAGGAAAGCCAGGCCGACAACGGCACACGTGCCAAGTACCTGCTGATGCTCGCCGACGGCCTGGAGACGCCCAATGACTGGACCGCGGCGCAAAGCCAGCTCAATGTGCGCCAGGCCTACACCGAACTGAGCCACCTGGCCTCGTTCCAGGACAGCCCGCTGCTGCGCAATACCACACTATGGGCAGGCAAGCGCTTTGATCGGGACAATTACGACCTGCATTGGCTCGACAGAGGGATCGTGTTCCTGGCCGGCACTGGCGGCGGCATCTACGACCTGCAACTGACCCCAGACTGGCGCCTCAACGCATCAGTGATGAGCCGCTCCTACGGAGACTTCGGCACCGAGGAAAACAAGGATATCCGCAGCTATGTCGCGACCCTGAATCAATTCTTCGACCAGGGCCGCTGGCAGGTCATGCTCAATGGCATCTCATCAGGCCAGAACGATGCCAACCTGGACTCCGGGAACAGAGCAGAACCCGAGCGCAAGAGCCGATTGAACAAGTCCGGCTTCAGCCCCGCCACGGGTGGGGGCCATGGCCTGCTCGCCTACCATAGGCCCGATTTCTTCGGCCATGAGGGCTACGCCAAGGCGGTACTGCTGTATGGCCAGGGCCTGGGGGCGGAGGTCAACAACATCGGTGCCGATGGCGACTTGCTGGACCAGGCCAGGACCTTGCGCCTGGCGTTCTATGGCCATACGCGCCTCAATCAGGACTGGCGCATCGCCCCGGCCTTGATCGCCGAGCAGAGCAAGGATCGTTATGTTCCCGGCGACGACTATCGCTACATGACATTCAACGTGCGCCTGGCCAACGAACTGAGCAGCAACTTCGAGATGCAATATGAACTGAGCTGGCAGACCATGGACCTCGACGCCCGGGGCTACGATGGCCGCCAGGCGGCCAAGGGCGATTATTGGAAACTCACCCTCGCCCCGACCTTCAAGGCCCAGACCGGTGATTTCTTCATTCGCCCGGAACTGCGCCTGTTCGCCACCTACATGAACTGGTCCAGAGACCTGGACAACTTCAGTGCAACAGACGATTTCGGCCAGAAGGGCTTCAAGTCCGGTGGCGACTGGCAACTAGGTGTACAGATGGAAACATGGTTTTAGAGGCACGGGTGCCTATAGCTAATCTCGCCAATACGTCTGCGTCCAACCGGGTCTTCCCGTACAGCCATAACCTCCACGGGGCGTCCTGTTTCACAGCGAGCAAGGTAGCCAATATGGCCGTCGTAGCTTCCGTCAGCGGCTCTGGCGCTATCAGACCTTGCTCGTTGAGCCTGATATGCAGGCGCTTGAGCATTTGGTCAAACGTGCCTCGATTTCGCCAGTCGCGAAAGCGCTGATAAACCGTCGACCAAGGGCCAAAACGTTCGGGCATATCGCGCCATGCGGCACCTGAGCAGAGCACCCACAAGATGCCGTTGAGCATCAGTCGGTCATCGTGTCGTGGACGTCCCGTTATCCTGGGTGATGAGATCTTCGATCATTTCCCAAAATGAATCGCTGAGTTTGTATCGCTTGGTTATCAGGGGCTCCTGCTGTTGATGGCGGCGATTTTACCCATTTTGGTGTTTCAAGGATTTTCGTTCAAAACCTAGAACAACTCATCCAACTGCTCGAAAAATATACGCTTCGCAGACTGGTCGGGCTCGCCAAGCCCCCGAAGAAGGTCGTTTGCTGCATTGTCCGAAACATCTTCGCGCAGGTTTCGATGAGCAAACGCAATGTCCAGCCAGCGATCCGCGATACCGCCACGCCCCAGATCGATGAAATGCAACTGGTCATGGGCGTCGACGAAAACATTGGTGTCACATAGGTCGCCATGACTGAACGCCTTCTCCTCGACCGGTCGTGTGGCGTGCAGGTGGGCCAGCAATTTCCTGGGTGTGCCGAGGCTCGGCCATTGCTCCAGGTCGACATCATCAGCACACAGTTCGCGAGCGATGAGATACCCCAGTTCATTCAGGCGCACCGAAACACTTGAGTCAAACGGGCAATTAGTGATCGGCACAGCCTGCAGTTGCCGCAGTGCTTCGCGCAACAGCGCCAACATTGCGCCCTGATCGTCGCAGCGTGCTTGTATCGGTTCTCCAGGCACACAACGCGTGATCATGAACTCCCCTGCATCGCTTTCGGCAACGACTGCAACCTCGGGAACGCTCAGCCGGCCATCCAGCCATTGCAGCACGCGAGCTTCACGTAAGACGCTGTAGGTCGTGGGCGTATAGACCGCTGCGCAGGTTTTAAGGAAAAAACGTTCATTGCCTCGGGTGAAGCCGTAAACGCTGGCGGGAGACTCGCCCACCTCGTCGGCTACGAGTTGATTACTACCAATAAATTGGGCAATGGCGACGGGTAACTCGAAAGGAGTCCGCAATGACATGTACTCGGAACGGTGGATACAAGGTGAATACGTAGACCGGTTTACAGTGAACCGGAAGCCGTCGCTATGAAATAATATTTCGAAATTTTTCGTACAGAGCCTAATAATCGCCTTCAGGTTTCATTCTCCTCACAAAGACGACTAAACATGATTGATGCCCCATTTTTTCCCTTTCAAAGCCTGGCCAGGGATCTGTTACAGCATCTTCCCGAAGACAACGGCGATGGTTCCCACGATCTTTCCCACATCCATCGTGTGTGGATTAACGCCAGAGCCATTCAGAAAATCGAAGGTGGGGATCTGGAAACGCTTTTGGCGGCCACCCTCTTGCATGACTGCGTCGCTGTCGAAAAAAACTCACCACTGCGGGCCAAAGCCTCAACGCTCTCGGCAGATAAAGCCGCCAGTATTTTAGCGGGCCTGGGATGGTCGGAATCAAAGGTGCTGGCTGTAGCTCACGCCGTAAAAACTCACAGTTTTTCCGCAGGATTCGAACCGACCACCCTCGAAGCCAAAATACTCCAGGACAGTGACCGGCTGGATGCCATAGGCATGGTCGGGGTAGCGAGGTGTTTCTATATTGCCGGGCGGATGGGATCGGCCTTGTACGACTTCACCAACCCCCTGGCATTGGATAGGGAGTACCAGGATAAGCGCTTCGCTATCGAGCACTTCCACACCAAGCTGCTCAAGCTGGCCTACGGTTTCCAGACACAGGAAGGCGCGCGCATTGCGGCTAAAAGGCATGAAAGCCTTGAGCACTTTGTAAAAGAATTCATGGCGGAGATTGGATCGCCAGAGTGTTAACTGCGTGATCGATCCGGGTTATTTCATACGCTAGTCACTTTGCTGCAAACGATCTCCACGGCCACAGCATCGGCAACCGATGCTGTGCAAGGGACGTTCGTATGACGCATTGCGCCATAGGCTGTTGCGAAAGCTCAACAGCCCGCTCGCCCCGGATGCCAACAGGATTTGATCGAATACCACCACCATCCAGTATTTTTTTAATCAGCACAGCGCAGAACAATCAGCGGACGTCCGACACATGACCGCCTCCCTTGGTTCATGGCTTAGCCCGGGTATGACCTCGTAGACCCTGACGGCCATCGCGGGCAGGTGTTGCGATGGCGGGCAGCAGCCCAGGGACAGGACAAACGGCCCGCTTTCCCATTGCCAGAAACGCCAGCGTCTGGCTTGAAACAGCGCCAGTGCCTGACAGGAAAAACCAATCTGCCCCGGTGTCGCCAAGTCGAAGCAAAAGCTTTCCAGCGGGATGGACAAGCCTTGGCCACAGGCCTTGATATAGGCCTCCTTCAAGGTCCATAAGGTCAGGAAGGCCGAGGTCTGGTCGGTGGCTGACAGGCTGGCTAGGTAGCGGACTTCGGCGGCCGAAAAAAAACGCTCGGCCAGGTCGGGATCAACCGGCCGCTGGCTCGACTCCACATCGATCCCGACGCTGTTTTCCAGGGTCAGCGCCAACACCACCAAGCCCTCGGTATGAGACAGGTTGAAGGCCATCGGCACAGCAGGTGCGACAATCGCCGGCTTGCCCCAGGCATTGTTGGCAAACCTCCACTGCTGCGGGGCCACCCAGGGTGCGTAGCGCGACAAGGTGGAGCGCAGCAGCGCCCGGGTAATCAGGTACTGATGGCGATGACGCTCGAACCTGAAGCGCGCCATGCGCTCGGTTTCCTCGGCGCTCAACCAGGAGCGATACAACGCCAGCAAGGCCTCGTCGCCGATGTGCTGATCACGGGTGCTGCACACGTGAATTTCACCCGCCCCCAGCCGCAACCCTTGATCATCAAACGCGTTCACAGTGCCCCCAGGTACAACAAGGCCTTGTTGGCGATATGTCGCTCCGATGGATAGCCAAAGGCATTGTTGATGTAGGTCACCCCCTCCAGGGTGACGCTGCGATTGAGGTGGCTGTGTCCGTAAATGTGGGTCTGGGCCCCGAGCCGGCGCACTTGCCGCTCCAGGCGCGCCGAGCCCAGCACCGGGTACAGGTAGCGGTACTGGGCCGGCACGCCGTTGGGCATCAGGTCGATCCTGGGCAGAAAATGGGAAAACGACACGATGCGCCCTGCCCCACGCGTATCGGGCAAACGGTTGAGCTCATCGAAGGTTCGGCTCACCGTCTCGTCGTCATGCCCCTCCCAGTGGCAGGCCTTGAAGTCCATCCAGTTGGCCCGCAACGTCTCGTTGAGCGGCCCGAAGGAATAGTCATACCAGCCCAGCAACGGCACGATCAGGGTGCTGCCCACGCGACAGGCCTGGGTGTGGACACCCGCGTCGCGGCACGCCTGGCTGACCGTGCGGTACTTTTCGAAGGATGAGCTCAGGTCCGAGCGGATCACCCACAGATCATGATTGCCCGGCACGAAACACACATGCCGGAAACGCCTGCTCAACCGCTCAAGGCTGGCCCTGAGCAGGCCTATTTCATCGGCCACGTCCCCCGCCACAATCAAGGTATCGTCGAGATAATCCTCACAAGACAGCTGTTCAAGCCATTTCCAGTTCTCCGGATGGTCGGTATGAAGATCTGAAACGGTAAATAGCCGCATTGAGATACCTGAGTAGACATAAGCACTGGAAACCACTCGCCGGCGCAAGCCGCGGCGTCAGACAAGATCAACTTCGCTGGCAGCAGGCGCCTCTTGCACCACACGGGGGCTGAGGCGGATCTTCAGATTGTCCGGAACCGCCGAGGTGGTGAACACGTCTTTCACTTGATCCTTGTCGATCAGTTCCAGGTCGAAGTACTTGACCAGCATCGCCACCGCCACTTTCAACTCGACGTTGGCCAGCGGCGCGCCGGGACAGGAACGTGGGCCATAACCGAATGGAAACTGCTTTTGCCGCGCCTCTTTCATATCGATCAAGGCGTGCTGTTCATCCAGCCAGCGATAAGGGTTGAACAGCGAGTCCTGCTCCAGGTTCTTCAGGCCGTCGATACGGGTCAGGGCAAAGATCCGGGTGCCC
The DNA here is from genome assembly GCF_058744285.1 of Pseudomonas sp. E1BtOHC1. Taxonomy (NCBI): domain Bacteria; kingdom Pseudomonadati; phylum Pseudomonadota; class Gammaproteobacteria; order Pseudomonadales; family Pseudomonadaceae; genus Pseudomonas; species Pseudomonas sp. E1BtOHC1. The sequence continues at coordinate 4,036,251 of NZ_CP196023.1, read as the reverse complement.
TTCTCCAGCTGGATATCGTCGATGACCGTGTCTTCCAGAGTCTCCACCAACAGTGCGGGCACCGTGGACTTGATCCTGAAGGTTTCCTCGATCACCGCTTCGGTCAGCGGCAAGTCGGCCAGCGCATGATAGTCAAGCTGATGCAGGTCCAGGCGCGCGACTTCGCGGCGCAGCCGGTCCTGCAAGTCCGGGTCCTGGCCCAGGAAAAAGCACAACCAGCTGAGCATCGCCGCGGTGGTGCCCTCACTGCCCAGAATCAGGATCATCATGTTGGCGAACAGCTCATCATCGGTGAGCGCGCTGTCTTCGCTGTCCACGGCTTCGAGCATGCTGTGCAGGACGCAATGGGCACCCATGTCCTCCTGGCGCCGCATGCGCTCCTGAGTGTCCCGGGCGATTCCAATCACCATGCTCTTGAGCTCATGCATGGAACGGTCGAAGCGATGGTCCGACGGCAGCTTGAGCACGCGCCAGTAAGGCACCACCGTCTGCATGCGTCTATTGATGGTGTTGACCACGTCATGGAAGGTTTGCAGCGACTGGCTGTCGTCGTTATCCAGGCTCTTGAGGTCGAAGCCGAACACCAGCAGGCAACTGACATCCACCGAAAAGCGCCGCAGGTCGTCGCGCAGATCCAGCGCTTGCCCCGAACGGGTGCGCAGGCGATCGCGCAACTTGAGCGCGGTACTGGCGATCTGTGGGGTGAACGCCACCAGGCTGCGCTTGGAAAACGCCGGCATGATCAGCCGCCGCTGGCGTTTCCAGGCCTCCCCTTCATCGGTGAACAGGCTGCTGAAACCCACTTCATCGAACAACCTGGCCATCTCTTTCATGCGCCGGAACTGCGAAGGTCGGTGCTTGAGAATATGGCGAACCTGCTCGGGCTTGCTGAACACCACGAAGTGCATATGGGCCAACTGCAGGCGGAACGGCTGGTGATCAAAGTCCCGCGACCACTGCTCCAGTGACAGGTGCAACGCGGTTTTATCCAACTGGTGCAGGTTGCCCAGCAAGGGCAGGCCGCGGCGTTGGGGTAGATCCTTGAGCGTTTTCATATCCATTTACCTTGTAATGAGTTGATCAACACATAAAGCCAAGACGGGGCCCCTCAGGCCCCAGCCTCTCCGCTGCCGTACATCGCAGCGGCCATGCCCAGGGACGCAAGATCGGTTTCAGGGGCACGCGGGCACTCAAGATCATTCAGCACAATGTCTTGCAGGACCTGACCGACATAGGCCGTAACCTGCTCGACGCTCTGTCCCGGCTCGATAAACAAGTGGTTGCCCTCGAACGCCTTGAAGGTGAATCCTGCGTTGCCCAGGTGCTGCCAGCCACGCACATCGGCCTCCGGCACCTGAATGTCCCCCAAGCCATGCAAGCCGGAAATCGGCAACGCCAAGGGCGAAGGTGCGCCTGGCTGGAAGCGGTCGACCATCTCGAACGTCGCCACCAGCGAGGGCAATTGCGCATGGATCAGCTCGCGGCTGAAATTGAACAGCCCGGCCTGTTTCATCGAGGACTCCAGAGCATCGATCAACTGGCCAATCAACGGCTCGGCACCGGGCTGGCAGATATCGTCCAGCGACGGCATCCGCTCCAGGCCGTGCTGGCGATACACCGTGAGCATGTCGCGGATCACCGGATTGACCTCCTGACCCGGCGCGGAATAGGCCGCCGCGAACAGATGCCGAGGCATTGGCTTGCCGACCGCCCGCAGGTGCTGGCACCACACATACGCCATCAACGCCCCGGCACTGTGGCCGTACAGGGCAAAGGGCTGGTCCAACTCATCGCCCAGCACCTCGGTCAGGGTCGCCGCCAGGGTCCACATATCCTGCAGCGGCCTTTCCCGCAGGCGGTCGCCACGGTTGGGCAGCTCAATCGGGCGCACTTCCACGCAGTCGGGCAGCAACGCCTGCCACTCCTTGAACACCGTGCTGGACAGATGCGCGTAGGGGAAGCAGTACAAGCGAATCCGGCTCTGCGGCCGCTCCTGCCCGCGCAACCAGCGGCTCTTGTCCCGCGACCAGGGCTTGAACTGGGTAAAGGGTGGATAGGCGCTGTCCACCACGGGCTGCGCAGGGCTGGCCTCGGGGCTCTTGGGTGTGCCCGGCCGCACCTGATCCAGCAATTGCTGCAGGGTCATCTTGAACAGGCCGCTGATGGCAATCTGCTGATGATCCAGGCGTTTTTGCAGCTTGATCAGCATCAGCGAATCCATGCCCAGTTCCAGCAGCGCCTTGTCCTGGTCGATCTCCTCGGGGGTGCAGTCCAGCAGGTCGGCAATGATGAACAACAAGCCATCACTGGACAGCCCGCCTTCCTCTGCCAAACGTGTCTGTGCGGCGTCGGACAGTTCCCGATTGCTCACCGCCAACTGCTGCAAACTGGCGCTGCGGCACGTGATCAGGCTGTCCCCACGGCTATTGAGCACCGCCCACGCAGTCTGGAAACGACGCACGCCACCGCCCGCCGCGTCCGCGGTCGGCGCGTGGAGAAGATTGACCAAGCGGTAGACCTCATCCCGGCGCCATGGCCCATTGAGGTAGATATCCTCCATCCGGGTGGTCATGTACGGCAGGTTCTGATCGCCATCGGCCAACAGAATCGAAGGCTGCAAGGCCGCGTCAATGACCCCTGGGTGAGCGCCGAAGGCATAGCGCTCGGGCTCGACTTGCGCGGTCAGGGTCGAAAGACTGAAACGCTCGTGCAGCCGGCATTCGTCGATGGCCCGCACGAAGCCCGCGGCGGGAAAGCCCATTTGCGTGTAGCGGGCGTAAAACGCCGTCTCGTCCAGGGTCCGCGACGGGTTGCCCGGAGTCTGCAACACCGCCGCCAGACGGGCCTGCACAGCGGTGTCGGCTTGGGCCAGCGAGGCGAAATCCACCCAGGCTTGCGCCGTCTGCATCCACTCAGCCGGTTGCGCAGCCACAGCCCGGTAATCGAACTGCAAGCGATATTGCTCGGATGCCAGTGGCTCGATGCTCATCCGCACCTGGGTGGTCAGGTTGTGGGAGATCAGCAACGGCGACTGGAAGTCGAAACGGCTGACATGCAGGTTGCTGCGCCCGAAGCGCTCGCGGAACACCTGGTAAATGGCCTCCAGATAGAAACCGACATGAAAATTGCCGGTGTCCAGCAAGCCTGGGGTGTCCGCAGGCAAGGTGAACACTGCCTCACGGGTGGCACTGCCCTGCCCCAGGTACGCCACGCTGAGGAATCCACTCTGGGTCTGCGCCACGACGGGCGCCACAGGCGTGACAGCGCTCAGCGGACGCCGGGCCCAATAGGCTTTGAGGGCCAGTTTGGGTCGTGGGTACTGGGCGAGGAACAAGCGCTCGCGTTCACCGGCGGGCACGGGCGGCAGCCCGGGGGTGTCGACACCGGTGAGCACAACGTGGGCGTTGACCCCGCCAAAGCCGAAGGAACTGACCCCGGCCACTCGGCCCGGCCCCTCCCAGCCCAGCGGGTGGTCCGGCAGGCGAAACGCCGGCCGGGTCGGCGCCAGTAACGGATTGAGGGTCGCCAGGTGCTTGTTGCCGGGGACTTTGCCCAGGTACAGGCACAACGCGGCCTTGATCACGCTGGCAATGCCGGCGGCGGGCTCCAGGTGGCCGATATTGGTTTTCAGGCAACCGAGAATGCATCCCTCACCGGCGCCGCGCCCTTCATTGAGCACATTGCCCAGGGCTTCGATTTCCACCGGGTCGCCCAGATAGGTCCCGGTGCCATGGGTTTCGACGTATCCCGCCTGGGACGGCGCCAGGCCAGCACGCTCAAAGGCCTGGCGGATCACTTCTTCCTGCGCCAGGCCGTTGGGCGCGGTCATGCCATTGCTCTTGCCATCCTGGTTGACCGCAGAACCGGCAATCAGGGCGTACAGACGCGCATCGGGGTGCTGCTTCTGGTGCTGACGCGCATCGGCCTCGCGCTGCAGGACGATCATGCCCACACCCTCGCCCGGGACATAGCCGTCGGCCTTGGCATCGAATGTCTGGCAACGGCCCGTGGGCGACAACATGCCCGAATCCTGCAACAGACGGGTCAGGGCCGGGCTCAGGTTGAGGCTGATACCGCCCACCAGGGCAAAGTCGATCTGCCCGCTGCGCAGGTACTGGCAGGCAATGTCGATGGCCACCAGGGTCGAGGAACACGCGGTGTCCAGCACCAGGCTGGGGCCACGGAAACCGTAGTGGTAGGACAGCCGGTTGGCGGCGATGGAGCCCGCGTTGCCGGTGGCGATAAACAGCGCATTGTCCTTGTCGTAGTCATTGGCAAACTGCATGTACTCGCTGGCGTATTGCGCAACGAACACCCCGGTGCGGGCAAAGCCCGGATGGTCCTTGATCCCCGCATCCTCGATGGCCCGATGGGCATTGAGCAGCAGCAGCCGCTGCTGGGGGTCCATGAAGCGCGCTTCCCGAGGCGAGATATTGAACAGCCCCGGATCGAACAGCTCGATGTCGTCCAGGTAGCCGCCATGGATGCCCTGCAAGTCCTGATCGCTGAAGCTGTCATTGAGCCCCAACAGGTCGCGTCGGACCCCAGGGTAGTGATCGACGCCGTCAAAGCCTGCGCATAACTGCTCCCAGAACCGTGGCAAGTCGGGCGCTTTGGGGAACTGCCCGGACATGCCGACAATCGCGATGGCGGCGTTGTCTGCGACCCGGGGGGTCATGGACGACTGCGGGCCAGGCAGCGCAGCCGGAGTGAGGTTGTCGCTCAGCGGGCCTTGCTCACGATGGGCAGCGATGTAGTCCGCCAGGCCACGAATGGTCGGGTAACGGAAGATCGCCGACGGCAGCACCTGATAAGCCAGGCGCTGGGACAAGGTTGAAAAGAACGCCAACGAGTTGACCGAATCCAGGCCGATTTCGGCGAATGTCTGGTCCGGATGGATGTCCTCCAGGCCCAGCAGTCGTTGCAGGTCGTCGCGCAGCAACGCGGTAATGTCCAGGGGTTCGCCCGTTGTGGCCTGGCTCGTTGCGGCCTGACCCGTTCTGCCCTGCCCCGGCGCCGGCTGCAGCGCAGACGACTGCTGCAGGCGCTCGCGGTAATGGGCAAACACCGGTGCGGTCTGTATGGCCGGGTTGATCGCGGCGAAACGCTGCCAATCGGCATCGAACACAATGCATTCGTCGATGCCAGTGGCGAGGATGCGTTCCAACAATGCCACCCCTTGCTCGGGGGTCAGCATGTGCATGCCCAGGGCGTTGAAAAAGGCCCGGTGATTGTGCGCCACGGCCATGCCGGCGCCATCCCAGTCGGTCCACTGGATCAGCTGCGCCGGCAACCGCCGCTGCCGCCGCTCGGCGGCCAGAGCCACCAGGCCGGCGTTGGCGGCGCTGTAGGCACTGAGCCCGTTGCCTTGCATCCCTTCCACCGCCGAGATCGACGAGAACAGGCAGAAAAAGCGCAACGGATCACCCTGAGTGAGCCGCTCCAGCAGGTGCGCGCCCAGCAGTTTCGGCCGGACCACGTCGGCCAACAGGGTCGCCGAGGTTGCCTGGATGGCCACGGCCTCGGTGGTCACGCCCGCCAGATGGAACACACCGGTGATCGGCCCGCCGAGGATCGGCCGCAGTCCGTCCAATTGCCCGGCCAAGGCGCCCTCGTCGCTCAGGTCCGCTTGCAGGTAGTGCAGCCGCACGCCCTGCTCCCGTGCCCAGCTGTCGATCAGCCCCTGTACGGTGGTGCCTTGGTTCAGGCTGGGGTGTTGCAGCGGCGCCGACAAGGGTTTGCGACCGATGACAATCAGCGATTTCACGCCCTTGCTCACCAGCCAGCGCAGCAGCGTCAGGCCGATCCCGCCAAAACCGCCGGTGACGATCATGCTGCCCGACAGCTGCAGCGCCGGGACCGATTCCGGAGCCCGGGCAATGGCCAGCGGTTGCAAGGTCGGGGTCAAGCAATGGCCCCCCTGCAAGCGCACCCGCACCTGTGCCTGCCGGCAATGTAAGTGTTGGCTGATCTGCTCCAGGCGGGCGCCCTCCAGACTGTCGGTGTCCAGCACCAGGCTGCCGATTTCCGGGATTTCGTAGCGCAGGAAACTAAAGTACTTCGCCAGACTTTCCTGAACCCCATCAGTCTGACCGTCATGGGTGATGTTCAGCAGCACCAGCTTCAGGCCCTTGTGGCTCGCGGCCAGGCTGACCAGCGCCTGCACCCTTTGTGTCAGGACCCCGGCCTGCTGGGTGAAGCGTTGATCCAGGGCGGCCCCCGACAAGCCCGAGAGCGCCGAATACGGCTGCAGCAGCACCACCGTATCGGCCTGGCTGTCCTGGAGCAGTTGCGCCATGCGGCGCTCATCGAACACATCCGCCGCGGTGGTGACACCCGGCCGTGACGACCACAGCCGCAGCGCCGCCTGATCCTCGCCGAGCACCAGCAGCTGGCGCGGGGCCTTGGATTCAGGGTTGACCGGCGCCTCGACCCAGCGCGCCTGCATCAACCAGTGGTCGAGGTTGCCCGTAGGCGCAACGCTTGCGGCCTGGAGCGCAGGCGCGTCCAGCCCCGCCAGTTGGTCGGCGATCCAGTGGCGCTTGGTCTGGAACGGATACACCGGCAGCGGCACGCAACGCCCGCTGGCGATGATCCCCAACCCGGGCATCGGTGCGCCGGTCACCCAGGCCCGGGCCTGGTCATCCAGATCGGTGGTGCAAGTCAGCGCCACACTGGCGGCCCGGTCCAGGCTATCGGCCTGATGCACACCCGGCAGCGCGGCGCCATCGGCCTCCAGCCAGGCCCGCAGACGCCCGCGGGCGTCCTGGCGATCGCTGACCCGCACGGCCAACCGAAAACGCAACGCCGCCCGATGATGAGCGAGGGTGAAGGCAATATCGCTCAAGGCATGCCGGTCATTGGCCGGGTTGTCGAGAAATGCCAGCAAGCGTCGAGCCTGCTCTTTCAGCGGCGACGTCGCCTGGGCACTGAGGACCAGCACGCACGGGCTGTCCGGGGTGGCTGGCGGGCTGTCAACCTCGGGCGCCTGCTCCAGGATCAGATGGACATTGACCCCGCCGGCGCCAAAGGAACTGATCGCTGCACGCCGCGGCACGGCCTTGCCCTCACGCTCGATCACCGGCCACGGCATCGCCCGGTCGGGGATATGGAACCCGGCCTTGGCGAAGGGAATATCGCTGTTGAGCGGACCATGCAACAGGCTCGGCGCCAGGGTGGCGTGCTGCAATTGCAGGACGGTCTTGGTCAGTTGAGCGATCCCGGCACTGGCCTCGCCATGGCCGATGGACGCCTTGACCGATCCCAGGGCCCGCGAGACCGGCGCATCGCTGCCGCTCACATAGGCATCGATCAGCCCCTGGATCTCGATGGGATCACCCAAGGCCGTACCGGTGCCATGGGCCTCGATGTAGTTGATGGTGTCTCTGGGCACGCCGGCGCGGGCCAGCGCCGCATTGATCGCCAAGGTCTGGCTGACCGGGTTGGGCACGGTAAAACCCTGAGTCTTGCCGTCGTGGCTGACCCCGGTGCCCTTGATCAGCGCCAGTACCCGGTCGCCATCCTTCACGGCATCGGCGTAGCGCTTGAGCAGCACCACGCCCACCCCTTCACTGGGCACATAACCGTCACCGCCCGCGGCGAATGCCCGGCAGCGGCCATCGCTGGCGGCGAAGCCTGAGGCGCACAACGTCAGGTATTTGCTGGGGTGCAAGGTCAGGTTCACCCCGCCGGCCAACGCCGCACGGGTTTCGCCGTTGCGCAGGCTTTCACAGGCCAGGTGCAAGGCGTACAGCGATGAAGAACAGGCCGTGTCCACGGTCAGACTGGGACCGGTGAGGTTGAAGAAGAACGACACCCGGTTGGCCACGGAAAAGGTTTGTGACCCCGCCGGGTAAAAGGGCGCGCGGCCCTTGAGCGCATCGGCCCCCACCAGCTGGTAGTTGTTGACGCTGACCCCGGCGAACACCCCGAAGTCCCGGGGCGTGGCCTGCCAGCGCGGTGACAGGTAGCCGGCGCTTTCCAGGCAGGTCCAGGCCATTTCCAGGAACAGCCGCTCCTGGGGATCCATGAACGCGGCGTCCGCTGCCGAGACATTAAAAAATGGCGCGTCAAATTGGCTGACGTCTCCCAGGAAGCCGCCCCACTTGCAGTAGATCGAATCCGCACGGCCTTTTACCCCCGGGGTAAAGATCGAGCGGTAGTCAAACCGCTCCAGGGGAATTTCCGTCACGCAATCGACGCCGTCCCGCAGGTTCTGCCAGAAGGCTTCCAGGGTCTCGGACTGCGGATAACGGCCACTCATGCCGATGATCGCGATGCTGTGGTCATCGCTCGCCAGCGTGCCCTCGGCCCGGCCCACAGGCGCGCTGGCGCCGCCCGGTTCGAGCGCCTCGGCCCGGACCTGCGTCGGCGTCGGCGTCGGCGTCGGCGTCGGCAAGATCAGGCTTGGGCGTGTCTGCAGATAACCGGCCAGTTCGTGCAAGGTTTTGTACTTGTAGAACAAGGTAGCGTCGGTTTCGCCGGTCCAGGCGCTGACCCGCTGGTTGAGCTTCATGATCATCACCGAATCCAGGCCCAGGCTTTCAAAATCCCCATGGGGATCGAGGCGTGCGGGGCTGATGCCGGTGATTTCAAACAGCGCCTGCGCCAGGCGCTCGAACATTGTGCTTTCGTCAATTGCCGGGGCCGTGGCCGAGACTGCCGGAGCCGATTCAGGTGCCTGGACATGGGCCGGTAAAACCTCCGCGCTTGGCTGCGCCCGGTCCTCGAACCAGTAGCGCTCCTGGGCAAAGGGATAGCCCGGCAGGCTGATGCGCCGTGGCCGATACTGGTGCTTGCCGGCGGGTCGCTGCAGAGCGCGCCAGTCCAATGCGGCGCCCTGGGACCAGAACCGCAGCACTTCATCCAGGCGTTGCTGATCGAGCCAGGCATTCACCAACAGCTGGACATCAGCCTCGGCCAATTGGCCCTGCGCTGCTTCGCCTGCCGATGGCCGCACACCCAGGTACACCTGATGCTCGCGCAAACGTGCCAACACCGGTGCATCGAGCAGCTCGTGCGCCAGAAAAGTCTGGAGTTTCTCCGCCAGCTGGGCCAGGGAATCCACCCGCAGGCCAAGGCGATGCTGATGGACCTCGCGTCCGGTCTGCAGGGTGAAGGCGATGTCCGCCAACCGGCGTTGACCAACGTCCGCGGCGGTCACCTGCTCCAGCAAGCCGGCGACCCGGACGCGCAACGCCTGGGCCAGGCGCTGCAGCTGCGGCAGGCTGGCGGCGGACAGCGGAATCAAAAACGACTGTGGCGCAACCTCGCCCAGGTCCTCGGCCTGAAGATACTCCTGCAACACCACATGGGCATTGGAGCCGCCGGCACCGAATGAAGACAGACCGGCCAGGCGCGGCAAGGCCACTCCGTTGAGGTGCATCGCCGGCCAATCGGCCAATTGCTGCTGGACCACAAAGGGCGAGGCGGCAAAGTCGATCCGTGGGTTGAGGGTCGTGCTGTGCAGCGACGGCACCCTTTGCCGATGCTTGATCTGCAACAGCACCTTGGTGATCCCGGCAATCCCGGCAGCGCTTTCGCAGTGGCCGATATTGGATTTCACCGAACCGATTGCGCAGAACTGCCGGTCCTCGGTGTGAGGCCGGAACGCCGCGCTGAGGGCGGCGATTTCAATCGGGTCGCCCAACGCGGTGCCTGTGCCGTGGGCCTCCAGGTAGCCGATATGCCGCGGGTCGATAGCGGCCCGTGCGTAGGTGCGGGCGATGACCTGCGCCTGAGCCTTGACCCCCGGCACCGAATAGCCGGCGGACTTGCCACCATGGTTGATCTCACAAGCCCTGATCACCCCATAGATATGATCGCCATCGGCCTCGGCCTGGGCACGGGGCTTGAGCAGCATGGCGCCGACCCCCTCACCCGGCACATAACCATCCCCGCCGTCACCGAAGGCCTGGCAGCGGCCTTCGCTGGACACGAAGCGCCCCTGGCCCAGCATCAAGTATTTATTGGGGTGCAGCGACAGGTTCACGCCCCCCACCAGGGCACTGCTGCAATCGCCCCGCTCCAGCGCGCGGCAGGCCAGATACAAGGCGGTCAGCGACGACGAGCACATGGTATCGACGGCCATGCTCGGCCCGGTGAAATTGCACACATAGGACACCCGGTTGGCGATGCTCGCGGCGCTGGCGCCCAAGGCCATCGGATTGCCCAGTACCGTCTGCTGCGCACCGTACAGCTGATATTCCTGATACATCACCCCCACATAGACCCCCACCTCCCGGGGCAGGCCCTGGCGGGTGTAGCCGGCGTCTTCCAGGGCATGCGCGGCGCATTGCAGGAACAAGCGTTCCTGAGGGTCGAGGAAACCCGCTTCGCGGGGGGTGATGGCGAAGTAGAACGGGTCGAACTGATCAATGTTGTCGAGAAAACCGCCCCAACGGCCATAGGTCTTGCCGGGGCGATCCTTGTCCGCGTCGAAGTACAGGTCATGATCCCAGCGCGCGGCGGGAATCGTGGTGATGCTGTCCACGCCCTGACTCAGGTTGTGCCAGAACTGCTCCAGGTTGTCGGCCCCCGGATAGCGTCCGGCCAGGCCGATAATGGCGATCTCATCGGTCGCCGGCGTGGGCGTGGTAGCGGCCACCGGGGCGGAGAAATCAGCATTGCTCAAGCGCGCCGGCTCGCTCACTTCCCTGACCGAAGCATTGATGACGCTGGCCAGGTGTTCGCCCTCAAGCGACAGCACATCGACGTCGAACGCGGCATACCCGGCCTTGGCCGTACGCAGGCGATTGACCAGATAGACCGTGGACGGCAAAGGCCTGGCCTGGACGATCCGTTCGATCAGCAGCGGCACGTACATGCGCGACTGAGGCTGGCCGAAGTCCGGATCGCGGAAGAAAAAACAGCCATTGAGCAACAGCGGATCGAACCCGTATTGCAGGTGACCGCCCTTGGCCTGGGCAGGATCAAGGCTGACCTTGCTCACCAGCAGTCGGTCACCGTCGGTGTAAGCCTCCTGGATGTTCTGCAACAGCGGCCCCACGCTGAACTGCGCAATACGCCGGTAGGACTGGCCGATGTCCGCAGCGGACAGCCGCGTCAAGCCGGCCAACAGGCTGTCCAGCGCTTGAGGCTGGGCTGCAAAGCGCTCCTTGAGGCGCAACTGCCCTACACAGCACGGCTCGATAGCGCTCGCAGGGTCGCGGCGAAAGCCGACACTGAACGCCTCACGCTGTGGCTCCAGGGTCACCGTCACGTCCACCGACTCGCCGGTTTGCAAGGTGATCGGACCGCCCAGGAAACGTACATGGCTCAGGCTCAGCGGAAAGCTCTCGGCGCCCCACTGCTGCACGCAGGCCTCAATGGCCAGGCACGGATGGGTCACCCCCATCAAGGCCGGCGTGCCCAGAACCCGGTGGTCTTGCAGATAGGCCTCGTGGGCCTCGAAGCGCTGGGTCCAGGCCGCGCCCTCCTGCTGCGCAGGCGTGGACGCCTTCGTGGCCCCTTGCTCCACGCCATGGTGCTGCTGAAAGAACAGCCCCAGCTCGCGCAGCGTGGTGTGCTCGAACAACAGGGTCGGCGACAGCTCCAGCCCCAGGGCCTGACTGGCATTGGCCACCAGGTCGAGCAAATCCGCCGAATCCAGCCCCAGCTCGTAATAGCCTTTATCCAGGGCCACCTGGGCCGCGCCGGTGCCCAGTTTGTCCGCAATCAGGCGCCGCAACCCCAGCATCACCGGGTGTTCGCTGGCGTCAATCGGCGCCGGATCGCAGGCCACTCGGGCGGGCCGCGGGGGCGCCAGCGTCGGTTGGTGCAGGCCGCGCTCGGCCCGCACCCGCTTGGCGGTGAAGCGCTCGATCTGCGCGACTTTTTCACCGCTGTCGGCAAACAGCTCCAGGGTAAAGACCACCAACTCTTGATGGACACTGACCGAGTCAGCCTTGATCCGTACCCGACATTGCCCGGTGATGGGCGCCACCGCGCTGAACCCCTGGAACAGCAGCGGCAGGTACAGACCTTCGGCCGGTGCGCCCTGCTCGCCGCTGCGCAGTTCCAACGCCTGGGAACTGATGGCCGCACCGTCGAGAAGCGCCGGGTGAAACAAAAACCGCCCGACCTCGGGCAACGCCTGTGGCCCCACGCTCAGACTGGCCTGCAACCCATCGGGCCCGGTGCTGATCTGTCCGCGTACCTGCATGTAATCGTCATGCACCAACTGCTGGTCGCGGCACTGCCCATACAGCGCCTCCAGGGTCACCTGCCGAGCACTGCCGGCGGCCCAGGGCTGCAACCGCTCGCCCGGGGCAAACGCCGCAGGCTCGGTCTGCTCGAGCTCCGCCGTAGCGTACGGCCGGGCCGGGTCGCCAGTGTTCAGGTCTTCGACCACCAGGGTGTAATGCCCCGGGTGCTCGCGAAACAGCGCAACCCGCACCACCAGGCTGCTGTCGGCCCCTTCGAGGGCCAGGGGCCGGTGGATACGCAAGGTCTGCAAACGGTGTTCGGCCCATCCCAGGCCCTGCTGTTGGCAGACCTGATAAATCAGATCGATATAGGCCAGTCCCGGAAACACCGGGCGCCCGTGCACCCAATGGGCGCCGATGACAGGGTTGGTGCAAGACAGCGAAATCTTGCTCTCGGCCAATAGAGTGCGCATCAGAGTTGCTCCCAAATCATGGAGGTGGCGTGCGCGTAATCGCGGGCCGGCAATGTCGGTTCCATCGTCGCGACCGGGGCATGCCCCTGGCGTTGACGGTGCAAGGCAGGTGCCGCCAGAGGCTGGCGCCTTGCAGGGGGGGTGGACGCGTGCGGGCTTTGCACAATGACGTGGACGTTATTGCCACCGTCGGCAAAGCAGTTGAGGGCGATCCGCAGTGGCCGCCCCTCGGGCAACGCCACCGCGTTGCGTGGAAAGTAGAACGCCGACTGTTCAAGGTCGAAATGGCGCAGGGGCTGCTGTCCCGACAGGAACGGCACCAGGCTGTGGTGCTGGATCATCAGCACCGCCTTGATAAAGCTGGCGATGCCTTCGGCGCACAGTGGATGGCCGATGTTGGGCTTGATCGAGCCCAGCCCGCAGGGGTTCTCGGGCGCACGCCCGGCCCCCTCGCCATGGCCATACACCGCGTCGATGGCCTTGAGTTCCAGCAGGTCGGTGACCTGGGAGCCGGAACCATTGACCTCGATGTAGTCGATCTGCCCGGGCGTCAGCCCCGACTGCTCCAAGGCCTTGCCCATCACCGCCTTCTGGCGCTGCACATTGGGCGTGGCCGGGCCAGCGGTGCGCCCGTCGTTGTTGCTGGCCAGGGCACTGATGCGCGCGTACACGGTGTCGCCGTCGCGGCGAGCCTGGGCGGCGGTCTTGAGCAGCACCAGGCCAACACCTTCGGCCAGCACGATGCCGTCGGCCCGTTCATCGAACAGGTGGAAATGCCCCCCCGCACTGAGCAGACCGCGCTGCTGGAACACCCCGTGGGTACGCTCGCCGTCCAGCAGGCTGACCCCGCCGACCACCGCCGCGCTGATCTCGCCGCTGCGCAGGGCCTGGGCGGCCAGGCTCATGCCCACCAGCGCTGAAGAGCAGGCGGTATCGATCACCATGCTCGGGCCACTGAAGTCGAAAAAGTGCGAAAGGTTGGCCGCCAGGTAATTCTGCCCGGCCACTACAATCGGATTCCGCGCCTTGCCCAGGGCTTCGGGGTCCAGGCTGCTGCGGGCGCGACCGCCCAGATAGACGCCAATCGCACTGCCCTTGGTTTCCTCGACCCGATAACCCGCGTGGGCCCATAGGTTCAGGCACTCTTCCAGCACTATCAGGGCCTGGGGGTCCATGGCATGGAAGTCTTCCTCTGGAATATGAAAGGTCTGGCGATCAAAGTGATGGGGGTTATCCAGCAGGCCGGCCTGGTAATGCGCGCCACCCTGCCAGCGCTCGGCAGGCACCGGCGCCAGGGCGCTGCGTCCCTCCTTGAGCAGGCGCCAGTAGTCGTCGAGATTCGAGGCCCCGGGAAAACGCGCCGACAGGCCGACCACGACGATTTCATCGGCCTCGACGCCCGGCTCGCCGACCGTTGCCGCTGGCACCTCAAGCGCGGGTGCGGTCGCCAATAATGGGAGGGGCTGCACCGCTGGCGCTGCTGGCACCGCAGTCTCTGTCTCGGCGTTGAGGGCAAATGCCTGGGCCAGGGCCGGTCCCTGCTGGGCCAGCAACCATTGGCTCAAGTCCGTGAGGTTCGGGTGTTCGAGAATCAACGACGGCGCCAGGTCGACCTTCAGCCGCCGATTGATGGTCCGCAGGATCTGCGCCATCAGAATCGAGTCCAGACCGTAGTGGGCAAAATCCAGCCGTGGATCGAAATCCGCCGGGGCGATGCGCAGCTCGCCGGTAAACAAGCCGCTCAACCATTGCTGTACCTGATCCTTGAGGGCGCTCCCCGCCATGGCGGGAAGCACTGCGGCACAATGCTCTGCCGCAGGACGCGCTGCCACGGGCGCCGCACTGGGCACCGCACTGAACACAGGGTTGAGCGCCTTGTGCGCCGGACCCTGCAACCACAGTTGAGGGTTGAAGCGCGCCGGCAACAACACCCCCGAACGTCCGCTGGCCAGCGCCTGGTCCAGCAGCGCCAGACCGTCCTCATCGCTCAGCCCCAGCAGCCCGGTGCCGCGATACAGTTCGCTGTCCATGGCCCCCATGCCGGTGTCGGACCAGCTCGGCCATTGCAGGCTGAGCACCTTGTCGGCCTGATGCTGCGCGGCAAAGGCATCCATATAGGCGTTGGCCATGGCGTAGTCGATCTGCCCCGCCGCCAGCTCGGGCAATTGCGCGCTGACCGAGGAGTAAAGGACAAACAACGACAGCGGCGAGCCCTTCAGCGCGCGGTAGAGGTTGTCCAGTCCGCGGGTCTTGGGCGCCAGGACGTTGTGCACATCGGCGATCTGTTTGCGGATCAACGCCGGGTTGTTGTAATCCCCCAGGCCCGCGCAGTGAATCACCCCGCCCACCGGGCCCAAATCGCGGCCGATCTGCGCCACGGCCTGTTGCAGCGCCCGGGCATCGTTCATGTCCACCGCCAGGGTCAACACCTCGACACCCTGCTGCTGCAGTGCCGACAAGGCGCGCACCTTCGCCTGCAGCGGGCTGGCCGGGCCCGCCAGCAACGCCGGCCACTGAGCCGCGGGCGGCAAGGCTTCGCGCCCGCTGAGCACCAGCTTGCGCACGCCATGGCCACTGACCAGGTGCTGCGCGCACAACAGCCCCAAGCCCCGGGTGCCACCGGTGATCCACAGCACCTGTTCCGCGGGCAGGCTGAACCTTGACCCTGCGCAATCGGGGGCCACTGCCTGCAGCGCGGGCCAATACGCCCGCCCGGCGCGGTAGCAGACATGCCGTTCGTGCGGCAGGCGATACAGCTGCTCGATGATCTGCGGCACCAGCTGCGGATCGTCGGCCGCCAGGTCAGTGTCCATGTGGCCACTGCGCAAGCGCTGATATTCGGCCCCCAGGCAACGGTACAAGCAGGCCGGGACCGCTGCCTGGGGCGCGGGCGCCAGGGACGCCGGACGCTGGAACGCCTCCAGGTACTGGGAGACGTAAAGCAGACAGATATCGCGCAAGCGCGTCTGCTCCACCAGCCGTTGCAGGCCCTCGAACCAGCCACTCACCTCGCTGGCGCAGCCCTCGACAAAGGCGCTGTCGTAGCCGGTGATGTCCAGCACCCCGTGCAACACATGCCCGTTGGGCTTGCACAACAGCTCGGCGCGTTGCGCCAATTCATTGATCGGCACGATGCGTGCGGCCTCCAGACGCGCCGCCAGACGTTGCGCCAGCGCCTGGGTAGCGGCGGTGCAGATAATCAGCACGAAACCCTGTTCATGCCCCGGGGCCGCCGGGGTTGCCGCTGCGGGGCGCGGCAGCCAGTGCTGGGCAAACAGCGCGCTTTGCGCCGCGGGCGGCATCTGCTCAAGCGCTGCCGGGCGCGCCACCTTCGCCGCCAGTTCAGCCAGCCAATAGCGCTCGGTCTTGAACGGATAGCTCGGCAACGGCAGGCGTCGGGGCGGCTGGGCAAAACCCTGGTGAGCCCCGTACAGGCGCAGCCAGGGCGCCGCCACGCCCATCACCCAGACCCGCGCCAATGCCGGCAGGTTGGCCTTGTCCAGCCAGGTATGGAGTAGCGCTTGGGCGTCTTGATCCCGGTACAGCGCTTGAGTGTCCTTGCCCTGGCTGGCCGCGCCCCGCAGCCAGTGCGCAGCGTCCGCCGAGGTGGCCAGGCTGTGCAGGCGTTCTTTGAGTTCATCCAGGGACGCGACCACGGTGGCGGCGCGATGCTCCATGGCTTCACGCCCCACTTGCAGGGTGTAGGCCAGGCTGGGTAGCGCGTCGTCCGTCAGGTGCAGACGCTCGATGGCCGCCAGCAGGTTGCCGGCCATCAGCGGCAGTCGGGAAACCTCGCGGGCCGACAGCAGAATCAGCGCGGCGGCCAAAGGTCGAGCCTGGGTCACAGCCGCCGGATAGTCCTCGACGACGGCATGGGCATTGACCCCACCGGCACCAAAGCTGCTGATCCCGGCAATGCGCCGATCCCGCGCGCCCTTGCCCGGCCACGGCACCAACTGCTGATTGACCTGGAACGGGGTCAGGGAAAAGTCGATGTTGGGATTCAAGGTCCGGGAATGCAGCGACGGCACTATGACCTGATGCTGCATTTGCAGCAGTACCTTGATCACTCCCGCGACCCCGGCGGCGCCTTCGCAATGGCCGATGTTGGATTTCACCGACCCCATCAGGCACGGCGTATCGCGGGGCTGCTCGGGATCATGGCCGAACGCCTTGGTCAGGCCGCTGATTTCGATAGGGTCGCCCAATCGGGTGCCGGTGCCATGGGCCTCGATGTAGCTGATATCGCCCGGATCAACCGCCGCCCGGCGCAAGGCCTGAGCGATCACCTGGGTCTGCGCCGCGGGGTTGGGCACGGTGTAGCCACTGGCACGGCCACCATGATTGACCGCGGTGCCACGAATCACCCCGTAGATGAAGTCGCCGTCACGCTCGGCATCCTCCAGGCGCTTGAGCAACAGCACCCCCACGCCTTCGCCGGGAATGTAACCGTCGCCCCCCTCACCGAAACTCTCGCAATGGCCCTTGGAGGAAATGAACTGCCCCTGGGACAGCATCAGGTATTTGCTCGGGTGCAGGCTCAAGTTGACGCCGCCGGCGAAGGCCGCGTTGACCGCCCCCGAACGCAGGGCCTGGCATGCCATGTCGAGGGCCACGAGGGAGCTTGAACACATGGTATCGATGGCCATGGCCGGGCCATTGAAGTTGCCGACATAGGCCATGCGCGTGGCCACCGAAGAGGTGCCGCCACCCAGCCCCATGGGGGCCGCGGATTGCGCGGCGAACAGCGGGTACTCCTGGCCCATGACCCCGGCGTAAATACCGACATTCGCCGTGCTGTCTCCGGCGGCGCTGCGCTGCAAGGCCTCGCGGGTGTAACCGGCGTCCTCCATGGCCATCCAGGCGTGCTGCAGGAACAGCCGCTCCAGAGGGTCCATCACTTCGGC
Source organism: Pseudomonas sp. E1BtOHC1 (assembly GCF_058744285.1). Classification (NCBI taxonomy): domain Bacteria; kingdom Pseudomonadati; phylum Pseudomonadota; class Gammaproteobacteria; order Pseudomonadales; family Pseudomonadaceae; genus Pseudomonas; species Pseudomonas sp. E1BtOHC1. The sequence continues at coordinate 4,018,725 of NZ_CP196023.1, read as the reverse complement.
TTCTCGAGGAGAAATCTGAAAGAACAGCGGGTCGAAGGTGTCGGCATCGTCGATAAAGCCGCCCCATTTGCTGGAAATGGTCCCCGGCTCGCCGCTGTCGCTGTAATAGTCGCGCCAATCCCAGCGGTTGGCCGGGATCTCGCTGATGCAATCCTTGCCCGCCTGCAAGTTCTCCCAGAACCCATTCAGGTCATAGGCCTGGGGGAAACGCCCGGCCATGCCGATCACCGCCACCCGGTGACCGGGCTGGGACTGAAGCGTGGCAGCAGCGGGTTGCGCCGCAACGCCGGGCTCCAACCGGCGCAACGAGGCATTCAACAGTGACGCCAGGGGCCGCCCCTGGGCATCGACGATCTGGGCATCAAAGGCAATGAAACCGTCCTTGACCCGCTTCGGTCCGGTCACCACAAAGGCCTTGCTGCCCGCGTTGCGCCACAGCGTCAGGCGTTCGATCAACAGTGGCACAAAGGTCTCTGCAGAGCGGGACGGCGCTGGAAACAGGTAGCAACTGTTGAGCAACAGCGGGTCCAGGGCCAGGCCGTGGGTAAAGGAACGCTCGGTGTCGCTCAACTGCACCTCGCAGATCAAGCTGCCATCGGCGCCTTCATAGGCGGCAACGAGGGTCTTGAGCATCGGGCCCAGGGCAAAGGCCGGCACGGCACGGTACCAACTGTCGATCTGCTGCGCGCTGCACGGGCGCGCTGCGCTGATCAACGCCGGAAGATCGAGCGCGGCCGGTTCGCGCTGCTCCAGCGTTTGCAGTCGGCCTTCGCAGCACAGGCTCGCGCCCTCCCCAACCAAGCGTTGATACACGCTGAAGCCTGCGCTGTCCTCGGCTTCCAGGCGCACCTCGATCTCGGCAACCTGCCCCGTCTGGAGCTTCAGCGGGCCGCCGTGAAAGCGAATGTCCTGTAGGCTGACCGGCCTGCCCGCCGCGCCTGCCAGCGCGGTTTGCAGCACCAGGCTCGGATAGGTGATGCCCATCAGGGCCGGCTGGCCATCCACCCGATGATCCAGCAGGTAGGCCTCATCGGCCGCGAAACGGTAAGACGCCGAAGCAGGCTGGCGCACGGGGGTTGGCGCCAGCGCCAAGGGAGCGGCCTTGGGGGTCCACTGGCGCAGATGCCCCAGCAGCTCCTCGACGGTGTTGTATTCAAACAGCAAGGTCGGGTTCAAGCGCCGGGACAGCAGTTGCTCGATATCCTTGAGGATGGTGAGCATCTGCGCCGAACTCAGGCCCATATCGAAAAAGCCGCGTTGCGGATCGAGCTGATCGACGCGAACCTGCAGATGCCGGGCGAACACCGCCAGCACCTCGGGAGCCACGTCTTGGGCATGCGCCGCCTGGACCGGCCGAGGGCTCTGCGGCGCCTGGGGCGCAGTCGCCTGCAACTGTTCCCTGACGCGCTTGCCGGTCAACTCGCCCAGGCTGGCCACCCAGCGACCGGCGCCGTCATAGAAATCGATGTCCAGCTTGCGGATGTCATTGGCGGTGACGATCCGCGCCAGCTCGACGCGGGCCACGCAAGCCTCCTGCAACAGCGCCCTGGCGTGGAAGCGGCCGTAGTGCAAAGGCAGGTACAGGCCGTCATCGCCGGGGGGCAAAGAGTCTTCGAGTACCGCGCTGGCCACCGCCGCGCCATCGATCAGGGTCGGGTGGAACAGCGCATCGGGCATCAACTGCCGCCACTGCGGCGCCACGCTGAGCTCGATCAGACAGCCCCAGGCAAAACGCTGGATGTTGCCTTCGGCCATCAACAGCCCGTCATGCACCAACGCCCGCTCCCGCGCCTGGGCATACAACGCCTGCAAAGGCACCAGGCTGTCGGCCTCGGCCCTGAGGGCGGCCAAGTCCAGATCAGGCTTGGCCCCTGCCCCCTCGACCGCCGGGTGCAACTGCGCCGTGCAGTACTTCACCTTGGCCCCCACGGCCACAGCGTCTTGCAGTTCCACGCCATCGACATCGATCAGCCAGACACCGTCCCGAGGCTGCATCGTCAGGGTCAGGCGCAGCGCCGAAGCGGCCTGGACAATCAACGGCTGATAGATCACCAGATCGCGCACTTCGGTGCGCAGGCAATCGAGCCCCAGGCCGTCGCGGGCCACTCGCAGGAGCAGATCGATATACGCCAGGCCCGGCAGAATGGCCTGGCCCTGGACGCGATGATGAGCCACCAGTGGATGGTCGGCGCCAATCGTCAAATCAAAGTACTTGTTCATGAATCACACCCCAGCTTGACGGGATAGAAGAAGGCGCAACAGCCGCTGCCAGGGGTGCAGCTGCAACCTGGGCAACGGGGGCCGGCGTGTTATCGCGATTGAGAGAAAAGCGCCGGCGGTCGAACACCGGGGCGGGCAACGGCTGGCGCACAGGCACGTAATCAGCGGCGGCGACGAACTCTTCGAGAATCACATGGCAGTTGGTGCCACCGTCCGGGAAGCAACTCTGGGCGGCCACCCGAGGGCGGCCATCGGTGGCTTTCCAGTCCAGGGTCCGACGGTTGAAATGCACCCGTGAGCTGTCGAAATCAAAATGCTCGAACGGCTCCAGGCCACAGGCGCTGGGAACGATCTGCCGATGGTGCAGGCTCAGGGCACAGCGCACGAAACCGGCCAGCCCCGAAGTCAGCAACAGATGGCCGACACTGGGTTTGACCGAACCCAGGCAACAGGCGTCCAGGGTGCTGTCATCCAGTTCATAGACCTGGGCCAGGGCCTTGATCTCCACCGCATCGACCACTGCCGAACCACCGCCATTGACCTCGATGTAACCCACATCCCGCGGGCTCTTGCCGGCCTGCTGCAAGGCTTTGTGCATCACCTCTTGCTGCGCCTTGAGGTTGGGCGAGCCCGGCCCCAGGGTGCGACCGTCATTGTTCAACGCCAGGCCCTTGACCACGCAGTAGATGCGGTCGCCGTCAGCCTGCGCTGCGCTCAGGGTCTTGCAGACCAGGGCCACCACGCCCTCGCCCAGCACATCGCCGGCGGCGCGGTCGTCGAAGATGTTGAACGCGCCGTCCGGGCTGAGGATATTGCGCGCCGAAAACAGGTCATGGGCCTCCGATGAGGTCAACAGACTGGTAGCGCCCACCAGGGCCATGTCGATGCTGCCGTTGCGCAGGGCATCGAACGCCAGGGACATCGCGGTCAGGCCCGAGGAGCAGGCGGTATCCACCACCATGCTGGGGCCGGTCAGGTTGAGGAAGCGCGACAGGTTGCTCGCCAGGTAATTCTGCCCCACCCCCAGAATCGGGTTGCTGGCCTGAGCCAGTGACTGGGCATCGGCAGTCACCCGCAGGCGGCCACCGACATACACCCCCACCGGCCGGGCCGACAGCTCGCGCAGCGAATAACCGGCATCGAACAGCGCCGTGACACTTTGTTCCAGCATCAGCCGGGCCTGGGGGTCCATCACCGCTGCATCCTTGGGGTTGAGGCCGAAGAACACAGGATCGAACTGATCGATACCGTCCAGCCAACCGCCATGGGCCTGGCCCTGTCCACCCGGCCAGCGTTGATCGCGCATCGGCCCGATGGCCGATTGACCGCTGCTTTGCAGAGTCCAGAAGGCCTCGGCATCGGCCGCGCCGGGCAGGCGCACGGCCAGACCGATAATGGCGATCTCCTCCGCTGGCCGGGACGTCGTCGCCGGCACCACGGCAGGGGCCGGATTCGGCGCCACAGCAGGGGCCGGATTCGGCCCTATCGGTGGCGCCGGCAGGACCGGCGCCGAGCTTTGATCGGGGGTGCCCAGGTGCTGCCTCAGGGCCTCGGGATAGGTGCTGACCAGATGCTCACAGAGGCTGCCCAGGGTGGTGAACTCGAACATCAGCGACGGGTCCAGGCGGCTGCCCACCCAGGCGCTGAGGCTCTCCATCAGTTGCAGGACCATGATCGACTCAATGCCGTAGTCGGCAAACGCCATGTCCCGATCCGTCAGTTGCTCGGCGGAGAACTTCAGTTCCTCCATCAACAGTTGGCGCAACGCTTCCTCCACCGCCGCCAGCAAAGGCGCGGGAGCAAGCGTTGCGGGCGCGACCGGGGCTGGTGCCGGCGCCGGCGCAGCAACAGCGGCGGGACGCTGGGTCAGTTGCGCCGGGTTGAAGCGTTCGAGGTCGACATGACACGGCAGGCACAGCCGCGGATTGTCCGGCGACAGCGCCAGGGCGAGCACCCGATCCAGCAACCCCAGGCCAATCGCCGTGCTCAGCGGCTTGAGCCCCAACTGCAGAGCCAACGGCCCGGTGTTGTCCACCGCCATGCCCACCTCGGCCCAGGCCGGCCATTGCACCGAACACAATCCCACCCGCCCGTGGGCCAGCGCGAATTGATCCATATAGGCATTGGCCATGGCGTAGTCGCTCTGCCCTGCTGCCAGGGCCGGCACGCTCGCCGAGACCGAGGAGAACATCAGGAAAAAGCGTAGCCGCTGACTGTTCAGACGCTGGTACAGCGCCACCAGACCGTTGATTTTCGGGGTGCATACCGCGGCCATTTCATCCAGGGACTTCTTGATGAAGGCCGGCGCGGTGCTCACCGATCCGGCGCAGTGGAACACCCCGGTGATCGGGCCCAACGCCCCCTCGAAGCGCTCGATGGCCTGGTCGATGGCGCTTGGCGTCTGCAGGTCGCACGACTGATAGGCAAGCCGTACACCCTGCTCCAACCAAGCTTGCAGCCGGCGAATCCTGCCCAGGACCCGGCCGTCCAGGCCGGCGCCATCGGCCAGTATCCCTGGCCACTGCTCGGCGTCGGGCAAGGCTTCACGGCCCATGATCGCCAGGGACCGCACCCCCGCCTGAATCAAATGATCCACCAGGGCCGCACCGATACCACCAGTGCCGCCGGTCACCAGCAGCACATCGTCCGCCCGGTACGTCGCGGCGGCGGTGTTGCTCGTGGCCAGCGGCGTGAAGGTCGCGACGAAGCGCTCACCCTGGCGATAGCAGCACTCAGCCTGGGGCCCGGCGTTGAACTCGGCTTCGATCTGCGCCATCAGCGCGGTCGGTTGCGACAGGTCCAAATCGCTGTCCAGTACCCCTGCCTGCACGCTGCGATATTCGGCATTGAGCATCCGATACAGGCCCACGCTGCGCGCCCCTTGCAGGGTCGGCTGAAGCTTCCAGGGCTGCAGGCCCCGGGTCACCAGCAACAGCCGCGGCGCTTGTTGGCGCTGCTCGGCGACAAAGGCCTGGAGCAGCGCCAGCTTGCCTCGTTCAAGGGCGGTGCTGGCTTCATAGACCGGGTCCAGGGCGGTCAGGTCGATCAGCCCCGTCAACGCGCCCGGGCAGCGCCGATAGGCGGCCAGGGTGCTGTCGGGATCATGCAAATCAACCGCGCCCGGGCCTTGGTGCACCAGGTAATGCCGATCCAGGCTTTGAGCGCCGGACGCAAACAAGCCCTGGGCGAGCCCGAGGGTCGGCTCGGTGCACAGGATCAGCAGCGCCCCCTGGGCCGCAGGTGATGCCACGGATGGGAGGGGCGCGGCGTGCCAGCTGCGAGTCAGAATCGGCTGGTCCGCCACCTGGGGCAACGCGGGGGCAATAGCATCCCGGCCCAGTGGCGCCCAGTAGCGCTCCTTGGCGAACGGGTACAGCGGCAGGCTGATGCGCCGAGCCGTAGTGCGAGGCTGCAGGTGGGCCCAGTCCAGCGAGCCCCCCGCCACCCAGCTCTGCAGGTGTGCCTCCAGGCTAGCCTCGGCAGCCACGGCAGCGGATGCAGCGCCGGCCTTGGCACGGTAGAACAGCCCTGCCCCGCTCGGCTCCCGCCACAGACCCGCCCCGGACGCTGCCTCGACCTGGGTCCAGTTCAGGCTCAAGGTCTGCAAGTGCCGAGCGAGGGTGTCCAGCGAGTCGGCCATGAACACCAAGCGCTCGCGCATGGCTTCACGCCCGACCTGCAAGGTATGGGCAATGTCCGCCAAGGTCCGTGGTTGGCCATCGGCCAGGGCCTGGCGCAATTGTTCAACCTTGTCGCGCAGTTGCCCCGCCGTGCGAGCCGACAGCGGGATCGCCCAGGCCTGGCCGTCATGCCCTGGCGCCCCGCGGGCGGATTCACGCTCAGTGGGTTCACGCAGAATCAGGTGGGCATTGGCGCCACCGGCGCCAAACGACGACACCGCCGCCACCCGGGTTTCACCCGCGGCCACCGTCCAGTCCGTCAGGGTTTGCTGCACCCGCAACCCACCGTCGGCAAAGTCGATGTTGCCGTTGAGCACGGCCGAATGCAGCGAAGGCACCAATTGCCGGTGCTGGAATTGCAACAGGATCTTGGTCACCCCAGCGATACCGGCGGCGCTTTCACAGTGGCCGATATTGGATTTGACCGAGCCGATGGCGCAGTGCCGGTCCTGTTCGCCAGCCGTGCCCAGGGCCTTGTTCAGCCCGGCGATCTCGATCGGATCGCCCAGGGCGGTGCCGGTGCCGTGAGCCTCGATGTAACTGATGGCGCGGGGCTCCACCCGGCCCTGGTGCAGGGCGGCCTGAATCAGCGCCGCCTGGGCATTGGGGTTGGGCACCGAATACCCGTTGGTCTTGCCACCGTGGTTGATGGCCGAAGCCTGGATCACCCCATAGATGCGATCGCCCTGGGCCAGGGCATCCGCCAGCGGACGGATCAACACTGCGCCGACCCCTTCGCCCGGCACGTAGCCCGTGCCCCCTTCACCGAAACTGCGGCAACGACCGTCGTCGGAGAGAAAGCGCCCCTGCCCCAGCACCAGGTATTTGTTGGGGTGCACGGTGACGTTCACGCCGCCGGCGATCGCCACCGCGCACTCGCCGGCCAACAGGCTCTGGCAAGCCATATGGATGGCCGTCAGCGAAGAGGAACACATGGTGTCCAGGGTCACGCTGGGGCCATGCAAGTTGCAGAAGTACGAGACCCGGTTGGCAATCGAGGCAACATTGCCGGGAATCGCCAGCGGATGGCCCAGGGCCGTCTCCTCAGGACCGTAGAGCTGGTACTCGTTGTACATGGCGCCGACAAACACCCCGACGGCGGCGCTGTCCAGGCTATGGGCAGCGCTGTGTTCAGGGCTGTATTGGCGAGCCGTGGCGGCCAGGGTCGCACGGGTATAGCCGGCGTCTTCCAACAGGTGATACGCACACTGCAGGAACAGCCGCTCCTGGGGATCGAGTATTTGCGCTTCACGGGCCGAGATGTTGAAAAACAGGGTGTCGAAGCAGTCCACGTCGTCGATGAAACCGCCCCATTGACCATAAGTGGTGCCCGGCAGGTTTTTCTGCTCGGCATAAAAGCGTTGGTGGTTCCAGCGCTGTGCCGGGATCGGCGTGATGCAGTCGCGCCCCTGTTGCAGGTTGTCCCAGAACTGCTGCAGATCCGCCGCCAACGGGTATTGGCCGCTGAGCCCGACGATGGCGAACTCCATCGGCCCGGCTACGGCGGGCGCTGGCTGCAACGCCGGTTCAGGGGCGACGCTCGCGGTGACCGGCAATCCGACCGCTGCGGCAACGTTCGCGGTCGCGGCCGGCGTGATCAGTTGGCTCAGTTTTGGCCCATGCTGCTCAAGGAAATAGCCGCAGAGTTTCTCCAGGGTCTGGAATTCGAAGAACAGGGTTTTCGACAATGGCCCGAAGACCTCTTCGAGCCGGGCGTTCAAGCGGCCGACCATGATCGAGTCGATGCCATAGTCTTCCAGGGGCGCCTGGACATCGATCCGATGGGCGGGCAACGCGAACACATCGGCGAGCAACTGCTTGAAGTAGTGCTGGACCTGCGCCGCGCTCAGCGCTTGGCTCGCAAGCGAACCCAGAGATGAGGCCGGCGCGGCCTGGGGTGGCTCGAGCGGCGCGCGTCCCGCTGGGCTCAAGCCAAAAGGCTGCAAGGCCCGGGACGCATCACCCTCGGCCACCAGCACCTGGGTCGCGCCTGCGGCCAGTGCGCCGTGCAACGCCGACAGCGCCACCGCCGTGCTCAGCGGGCGAATGCCCGACTGGGTCCACAGGCGCTGCTCGGTGGAGGCGTCGGGGCGCATGCGCCCTTCGGCCCACAGCGACCAGTCCAGCGACAGGGTCTGCCCACGGCGTTCGCCCCGCGCCACCTGCCGGTTACGCTCATGGGCAAAGCCATCGAGAAAGGCATTGGCCGCTGCGTAGTCGGCCTGACCGACATTGCCGGTCACGCCGCTGGCCGAGGCGCAGAGCACAAAGCACTCCAGGTCCAGGTGACGGGTCGCGTGATCGAGGTTGGCGGTGCCCCGCACCTTGGGCTCCAGCACAGCGGCGAACTGCGCCAGGGTCTTGTTGACGATGAACTCGTCGGCGTTGATGCCGGCGTTATGGATCACCCCGCTGAGGGGGCCATGGGTCTGTTGCACCGAGGCCAGCAGGGCTTCGATTTCCGCCGGTTGGCCGATGTCCGCCTGGCAGTACTCGACCCGGGCCCCGCGCCGTTCAAGGGCGGCCAATTGCTGTTGTTCAGCCGGGTTCAGCAGCGAGCGGCCCACCAGCACAATGCGCGCGCCATGGGTGTGCTCGATGATGTCGCGGGCAAAGATACGTCCCAGCCCGCCCGCGCCACCGGTGATCAGGTAGCAACCGGCGTCTTTCCAGACCGGGGGTTGCGCGGCTGTCGCCGCCAGGTGGCTCCAGACCGGCACCCGCTGCTCGCCAGCGTCGAGCCAGACCGCGTGATGTTCGGCGCTGACCGGCCCTTGTTCGAGCGCGTCCAGGGACTGCATGGCCAGCAGTTGCCCACGCAGCCTCGGGTTTTCCAGGCTCGCGGTTTTCAGCAGGCCTTCAAGGCCGAGCATGACCGGGGCCACCGGCCAGCCGAGCAGCAGCACCTGGATAAACAACGGCTGCTGACCGGCACCGGCCCCCAGGCAGGTCTTGAGGTGGCTGAACAGGGCCTCGGCCGCCGCCTGATAATCCCGGGCCAGGGCCGGGTTGTCCTGGCCACTGGAGCCCACCGCCAGGGCCTGCACCTGGGCCTGAGGAAACAACCGGCCCAGGCGATTCAACGCCGGCAGCGGATCATCTGCCGCCAGCAACAGCACTTGATGCTGGCCCTGGGGCGCCGACGTTGCGTGCGCCGCCGGCACGGCTTGCCACTGGCGCTGCAGGCGGATCGGCGTGACCGCGGCGTCCTCGGCCAGGGTGATTTCCCGGGCCGCCAGCCCGCGCAGGCTGACCCGCAACTGGCCCAGGTCGTCATACAGCCGAGCGTTGAGTTTGCTCAGCGTACCGTGGCTATCGAGGGTCAAAAGTGCCCACATCGTTGTATCCAGAGGACCGTGGACATCCACCTGATCCAGGGCGAATGGCACCTTCTGCGGCAGGCTGCCACTGCCGTCTGCGCCCAGGAAGAACCCCGCCACCCCTTGCAACGCGCCGTCCAGCAAGGCCGCATGCAAGGTCCAGCCGGTGCTGGCCTGGCTGCCTGGCACCTGGGGCAGTACCAGGCGCACCAGGCACTGGCGCGCATCACAGTAGATCGCCTCGATCACCCGACAGGTCGGCCCGTAAGCCAGCCCTGCGGCGTGAAACGCGGCGTAGCAGTCGGCGCCCGACAAGACATGCGTGCTGCCGGCCTGCAGCGCCCGGATATCCAGCACCGCGCTGGCCGCCGGGTCCCCGGCCTGAACCGTATCGAACAGCGACACCACGCCTTGGCCATGCACGGTCGGCTCGGCCGCTGGCTGGTCGGCCAGGCGGCTGACGATGCGGTAGGCAAAGCTGTCGGCCCCGGCCAGCGCTGTCAGCCAGGTCTCCACCTGCCGCTGCTCGCGGCGGTCCCAGATCAGCGGCGCCATCCAGCCGACCTTGGCCAAGTGCGCATGGCGCCAGTCGGGTCGCAGTGTCGTGGCAGCCTGCAGGGCCATTTCCAGGTAGGCCACCCCTGGCAATACGTGATGCCCCTGCACCACATGGTCGGCCAGGAAGAACTCTTGCCCGGTAAACGCCGACACGAAACGCTCGCCACTGGCCAGCGAAGCCTGGTGCTGGACCAAGGGTTGCGCCAGCGTTTGCAACGGCGGCACCGACGGCTGCTGGTGACCACCGGGCCCCTGGGGATCGACCCAGTAGCGCCCGTGCTCAAAGGGATAGGTCGGCAGTTGCAGGCGCACTGGAGCCTGTCGTGGGTAACGCAAGTGCCAGGGCAGCGTGTACCCCTGGCAGTAGAACTCGGCCAACCCGCGCAGGGTTTCCTCGTAGCCCTCAACCTGGACTTCGCTGCCCAGGTCATCCCCCAGTTGCCGTGTCCATTGCTCGATGGTGCGCACAATCGACGCTTGCGGCGCCTGGTGTTGGTCGCCCTTGCCAAGCAACACCCGCTCCGCGAACACTTGCGCCGGCAAGGCGTCCTCGCTGCTCGCCCGGCGCCTGAGCTGTGGCAGCTGTTCACTGGCCAGTCGTTGCAGCAGACTCTGCGCCGAAGCCTGGTCCTGCACCACCAGCGCACAGCGGTATGCAAAGTGATGACGGCCCTCCAGCAGGGTGTGGCTGACAGCGGCCAGGTCCAGTTGTGGATCGCCGGCCAGGAGGTCGATCAGTTGCTCGATCCGGTCGCATAGCGAGAGGATCGAACGCGCCGACAGCACCAGCAGGTAGGCCGGAGAAACCTTGAAGCGTTGTGGCTGGCGTCGCTCATCCGCCGCGAGATCCCGCAGCACCACATGGGCGTTGGTGCCGCTCATGCCAAAGGCACTGACCGCACCGTGACGCGCGCCGTCAGCCTTGACCGGCCAGGGGCGCGGCCGGGTGTTGACGAAAAACGCACTCGCCTGCCAGTCGACAAAGTCATTGTGAGTGGTGAAGTTCAGGCTCGGCGGGATCGTTTCGTGGCGCAGCGCCGAGGCCAGGCACAAGGTGCTGACCAGGCCCGACGCGGCCAGACAATGGCCGAAGTTGGTCTTGGTGGAGGTCAGCGCGCAATGGGCGCCCTCCTGCGACTGGCCGAAGACTTGCGCCAGTGCGTTGACTTCCACCGCATCGCCCAGGGCCGTGCCGGTGCCGTGGGTCACCACGTAATCGATCTGCCGTGGCGCCAGGTTGCAAGCCTCGTAGGTCGAGGTCAGCAAGCGGGCCTGCGCCGCTCCGTTGGGGGCGGTGATGCCGTTGGTCTTGCCGTCATAGTTGATCTTGCTGGCGGCGATCACCGAGACAATCGGATCGCCATCCGCCAGGGCCGCCGACAACGGCTTGATCACCAGCGCCACCACCGCCTCGCCCGGGACCATGCCGTTGGCCCGCTGATCGAAGGTGTGGCAGCGGCCGTCCGGCGAAAGCATGCCGGCCTCGTCCATGCGGCTGAACGACTGCGGCGTGAGCATCAGGTTGGCGCTGCTGACCAGGGCCATCTCGCACTCCCCCAGACGCAGGCTCTGACAGGCCTGGTGCAACGCCACCAAGCCCGAGGAGCAGGCGGTGTTGAGTGTCATCACCGGGCCATCGAGGTCGAGGAAATACGCCAGGTGCGAGGCGGCAATAGCACTGTGGTTGGCGGTGATGGAACCGCCGCCGCCCAGTAGGAAGTACTCGCCCTCCTCCAGGCCGACAAACACACCGACCCGTTGGCTGGCCAAGTGACGGGGGCCGATACCGGCCGTTTCCAGGGCACGCCAGGATTCCTCGAGCAACAGCCGCTGGCGCGGGTCCATCTCTTGCGCCGCACGCGGAGAAATGCCGAAGAACAGCGGGTCGAACTCGTCCACACCCCGCAACGACCCGCAGCTGTAGCCCTCAGGGGCTTGCGCCGAACTCACTGCACTGCGCCCGTCCAGCAAGAGCTGCCACATTTCATCGACCGAATCGCATTGCGGGAAACGACCGCTGGCGCCAATGATCGCGATGGGTTCAGCCAGCAGCGGGCGCGTGACCTCATGGCCCGGGGCCGACTCGGGCCCGGCAACCACTCCCAGCGGCGCCACCGAGGGCTGTGACGCTTGGGCCAAGGCCGCCTTGGGCGTGGCCTGCGCACGATAGTGCCGGGTCAATGCCGTTGCCTGTTGTTGCGCCAAATGTTCGGCCAGGCGCGCCAGGGTCGGATAGGAGAAAAACAGCGCCGGGCTCACGGCGAAGCCGAACCGTTGCTGGATCTTTTTTGCCAGCCGCGCCAGATTGATCGAATCAAAACCGAAACTGCTCAAGGTGGCATCGCCGGGCAACTCGGTGGCCGGGATCTGCGCCACGTCGCTGCACAGGTCCTGCAGCTGCGACAGGACCCAGGCGGGCAAATCCATGACCTCTTCAGGCGCCAGCGCTTCGCTCACGGGTGCCGGTGCCGGTGCCACCTGAGCCTGGGTCTCCAGGTCGAACAGTTGCGCCAAGCGTGAGGTGTCGCCATAGGCCACGGCCACGTGCTCCAGACCGCTGTGCAGAATCGCTTCGAAAGCCGCCAGGCCCTGGTCCGCGAGGAGCAAGGCCTGCCCGCTGCCGTGCAGGTACGACGCCAGGGCGCGCCCCGGCTCCGAGTCCGCCGCGGCCCGCACCGGGCCCATGCCGCCGTCCTTCCACAGCGGCCAGTTGATGGCGATGGTTTGCCCGTGCCGTTCGCCACGGGCGACCCGCTGGTTGCGATAGGTGGCGTGGGCCATCAGGAAGCGATTGCCCATGGCGTAACTGCCCGCGCCCATGTCGCCGAGCAAGGCGGCGGTGGAGGAGAAATAGCAGGCATGGACCAGCGGGTCGCCGGCGGTCAGGGCATCGAGTACCTCGGTGCCGGACACCTTGGGCGCCAACACCGTCTGGAACCCATTGGCCGAGGCCTGCAACAGCCCCACGCCCTCCTCGACCCCCGCCGCGTGAATGAAGCCTTGCAGCGGGCCAAAGGCCGTGCGGACCTGGATCAGCGCCTGCTCCATGGAGCCGAAGTCCGTTACATCGGCCTGGAAGTAACGCACCTGAGCCCCCAGAGCTGCCAAGGCTTGCACGCGCTGCTCCAGGGCCTGAGTCGGCGCTGAGCGTCCCACCAGCGCCAGACGCAATGCGGCGCCCTGGGTGCGGGCCAGGTAATCGGCGAACAGCAGCGCCAGATGGCCGCTGCCACCGGTGATCAGCCAAGTGTTGGCCCGGGCCGACGGCAAGCTCTGCAACGCTGGCGCCGCGCCGGTTTCCAGTGCCAGAGGTCGGCTCGACAGCTGATAACGCTGCGGCCCCACATACAGGGTGCTGCCACCTTCGCCGCCGCGCCATTGCCGCAACAGCGGCGTGAAACAGGCGCTCGCCTGCCCTGAACCTGCCAGGGCAAAGTCGCAGGACTCGGTGCTTTCCAGCAGCACCGTCTGCCAGGCGGTGTGCGCCAGGATGCGCGGCATGGAGCGCTCCAGGCCGATCCAGGATTCCAGCTGACAACGGTCCAGCCCGTCGCGGCAGAGCCCGGCCAGCAACACCCGCTGCAGCGGCTGCTGCAACCGCGACAAGGCCTGGAGCAGGTTCACCAGCAGCTCCGGCTGCAGGCTCAGTTCCGGCGCTTCCACCGGCCACAGGTACAGCAGGCCGTCGATGGCGCCGTAACCTTGAACCATCGCCCCCAGCACCTCGCTGACCTCATGGGCGCGCTGCGGATTGAGGGCGAAACTGTCGGCGCCCGCCTGGCCCTGACGGGACAGAAACACCAGGCGGCAGCCCGGCAGTTGCTGGGCTGCCAGCTCACGCAACTGGGCCTGATGAATCGGCTCGGACAGGCAGCACAGCACCAGCCGTGGCTGCTCCGGCGCCGCACTGGCGACCTCACCGAGCGCCGGTTGCCAGTGTTCGGCAAAGGTCAGCAGCGAATGGCGGTTGGACGGTTCGGGCGGCGTGGGGCGTTCGTCGATGGCCCAATGGCGAATTCGGGCAAACGGATAGCTCGGCAGGGTCACCCGTGCTACACCGGCCGGACGCGGCAGCCCGCGCCAATCCGCGGCGCCGTCGCGCTGGGCGGTCCACAGGCGCGCCAGCGCTTTCAGGTCGCCGGCTGCCAGAGCCTGTTGCCAAGCGGGTTCGTGCCACTCCTCGCTGGCGGCGTCCGTCGAACTCCAGTACAGCCAATCGGCGGCCGTAGGCGACTCGTCCAGCTCACGCAAGCGTTGCTGCAGTTCGGCCACGCTGGCCACCACCAGCGCCAGGCGCTCGGCCAGCGGATCGCGGCCCACCTGCAGGGTGTAGGCCAGGTTGGCCAAGGAAACATCCGGGTGTTGCTCAAGATGGCGCGCCAGGCGTCGGGCACTTTCCAGCAAGCGTTCGCGGGTCTTGGCCGAGAGCACCACCAGTTGCTCGCCGTCCTCGCGAGGCACCGCGGCCGGCGCCACGTACTCTTCCAGCACCACGTGGGCATTGGCCCCGGAAAAACTCAGGCTGCTGACCCCGGCCCGGCGTGGAATCGGCTGACCTTGCGGGTCGCTCAAGACCGTCCAAGGCTGGCGCTGATCAACCACATAGAACGGGCTGTCGGCGAGTTTGATGTAAGGGTTCTGCCGAGAAAAATGCAGGTTGCCCGGCAAGGTGCCGTGCTGCATCGACAGAATGATCTTGAACAGCCCGGCCATGCCGGCGGCGGCTTCCAGATGGCCGATATGGGTCTTGACCGCCCCCAGGCCGCAGCGGCCCTCGGGAATAGTGACCCCGTAGTGGCGAGACAGCGTGGCGAAGGCATCTTTCAGGCCATTGATTTCGATCGGGTCGCCCAAGGGCGTGCCAGTACCGTGGGTTTCGATGTAGGTGATGGTCGAGGGGTCGACCCCGGCGCGGGTGTAGGCGTCCACCAGCAGCATCGATTGCGCCACCGGGTTCGGCGCCGTCAGGGAGCTCGCCCGCCCGCCATGGTTCTCCGCCGTGGCGCGGATCACCGCGTGGATGGTGTCGCCATCGGCGATGGCCCGGTGCAGCGGCTTGAGCAACACCGCGCCGGCCCCTTCGCTGCGTACATAGCCATTGGCCTGGTCGCTGAAGGTCATGCAACGGCCATCCTCGCTCAACATCCCGGCGTCACTGAACGACAAGGTGAGGTACGGACTGAGGATCAGGTTCACGCCACCGGCAATCGCCATTTCGCAGCCATTGCGAATCGATTCCACCGCTCGGTGCAGGGCCACCAGCGAACTGGAGCACGCGGTGTCCACCGGCTGGCTCGGGCCATGGCTGCCCAGTAGATAGGAAATGCGGTTGGCCAACACCGAGTGGGACAACCCGGTGGAGGAATAGGCGCTGATCGGCTGCCCGGATTCCACCAGCAGGTTGAGGTAGTCAATGGCGCCGACGCCGATAAACACCGAGGTCTGGCTGCCGGCGAAATCGGCGCTGGCATAGCCGGCGTTGCCAATGGCGCTGAACACCGTCTCCAGGATCAAGCGCTGGGACGGGTCCATCAGCTTCGCTTCATGGGGCGAGATGTTGAAGTACAGGCTGTCGAACTTGTCGACATCGTCGATGAAACCACCCCATTTGGCGCGGGTCTTGCCACCTTCGGCCGGGTCGCCGTAGATCGCCTCCCAGCTCCAGCGCTGCGGCGGAACCGTGGTGATCATGTCGTCGCCCGCCTGCAAGTGCTCCCAGAAGCTGTCCAGGTCCTTCGACCCGGGCAGCACCCCGGCCATGCCGATGATGGCGATCGGCATCGCGCCGGTCTCGGGCTGTGGCGTGGTTGTGGCAACGGGAGAGGCAACGGCTGCAGCGGTCGCAGGCTCCGGCATGGACGCTGGCGGCGCAACGATCTGCGGGTACTGGGCCGAGAGGAAGGCCCCCACCGTGGCCAGGGTCTTGTGTTCGAAGAACAGCGCCGGGGTGATGTCGATGGCGTAATGACCGTTGAGCTTGTTGGCCAGTTCGACATAGGTGATGGAGTCGAATCCGTAGCTGCCCAGTTCGGTGTCGAGGTTGAACCCGGTTGCGCTCTTGTGCAGCACCTGACCCGCCAGGTCCTTGAGTGTGGCCATCAAGTCAGCGCCCTGAGTGGTGGCCGTCGGCGCCGTGGCCATCAGCGGCGCATCAGCGCTGGCCAGCGCATATTCACTGGCCAGGCACTGGGCCACGGCACTCAAGGTCTTGTGCTCGAAGAACAGCGCCGGGGTAATGTCCAGGGCGTAGTCGCGGTTGATCCGGTTGGCCAGCTCGACATAGGTGATGGAGTCAAAACCGTAATCGGTCAGGGCAACCTGAGGACGCAAACTGTTGGCCTCGCGGCGCAGAATGTCGGCGGCCAGCCGGCCCAACGCCTGGATCAGCCCCTCCTGCGCGGCCACCGGGTTTGGCCGCACCGCCATGCTCGGTACGGGCTGTGCGGAGGCCATGCCAAGGACCTTTTCGATCTTCGCCCGATCCCCCACCGCGACGCAGAGCGTGGTGGGGCTCGTCGGTGACAGCCCCAGCACAACCTCCAGGCCCTGATCCAGCGACAGAGGCAGTACCCCCATCACGTTGCGCATCAGGGTTTCGCTCTGCTCGCTGATGCGCATTCCGCCATCGCGCCAGTACGGCCAGTTGACCGACAGGGATTTGCCCTGGCGCTGCCCGGCCTGCACCTGCTCGTCGCGCCACTGGACGAAATGATCGAGGTATTCATTGGCATAGGCGTAAGCCGACTGGCCGACAGTGCCCGCCAGGGACGAGATGGACGAAAACACCAGGAACAGGTCCAGCCCATCCCCGCGAGTCACCTCATCCAGGTGCTGGACGCCCGCGACCTTGGGCGCGATCACCGGCCCCAGGTTGGCCAGGTCCTGCTTGACGATCAGGCTGTCGCGAATGGCCCCGGCGGCATGCAGGACGCCATTGAGGGCACCGAACTCGGCCTTGATCGCCCGGTGCAGCGCGGCGACGTCCGCCTGATGGCTGACATCGGCCTGCAGATAACGGGTCACGCCCGGCAAGCCGGGTGCTTCGGCCTGGGCCAGGGCGTGCGCCACGCTGTCCGGCGCGGAACGACCGCAGACAATCACCCGGGCAGCGAAGCGCTGACGCAGCTGGCGGGCAATCTGCAGGCCCAGGGCCCCGGCACCGCCGCTGATCAGGTAGACACCGCCCTGGCGAAACAGGCCCTGGGATGCGAGCGCCGCCGAGCGCTCCAGGCCCTTGAGTCGTTGCACCTGACGCGCCTGTTGCCGGTAGCGCAGCAACACCTGAGCGGCCCCCGGCGCATGCCGCAGTTCTTGCGCCACGTGGTGCACGGCCTCGGCTTCGGAGCCCTCGGCCACCTCCAGGACACAGGCCTGCAACCCGGGATGTTCATGACCCAGGACCCGGGCAAACCCGGCCAGGGCGCGATGCGCGAAGTGCCCCGAGCGACTGACAAACAGCAACCGCCCCTGAGTACGCTGGCGCGCCACCAGTACCGGCAGCAATTGATACAACAGTTGCAACAGCGCCTCGCCTTGCAGCCCCTCTTCCAGCCGGAACAGCCAATCGAGGTCGCCGGTGGCAGGCAGTGCGTCCAGCAGTTGCTGCCAATGCCCGGTCGTGCGCGGGTCGATGCCCAGGGTCTTGCCGCCGTCGCTGACCTGCACTGCAGCCTCGCCGGCCAGGGTTGGCGACACGCACCAGGGTTTGAAACCCAGGGCCTGTTCCAGCGCCGGCCAGCCGCCTGGAGCCGCCGTGAACAGCACGCTGTGGGCGGTCGACGGCTGAGCCGCCAGCGGCAGGTTGAAGTCTTGCGCCTGCCAGTGGGGGGTAAAGAGTTGCAGGTCGTCCTGCTTGCGCAACGAGTAAGGCCGGTAGGACAGGCTGCGCATGGCCGCCAGTACCTGTCCGTCGTCGCTCAGCAGGTCGATGTCGAAACGTTTTTCGGCGAACTGCGCCGAACCGTGGTTGCCGGCCACCCGGGCATAGGCGTAGCAGGTCGCCGTGAGCGGTGCATAAACCGTGATCTCGCTGAGGGCATAGGGGATGTACAAGGTGTTGTCTTGGCTGGGATCGCCGAGCAGGCCCAACAGGCTTTGCAAGGCGCCGTCCATCAACGACGGGTGCAAGGTGTAGGCCGCCAGGTCGTGGCGCAGGGACTGGGGCAGGACCAGGCGGGCCAGGGATTCGCTGGCGTTGAAATACAAGGTTTCCAGGGTGCGCAAACCCGGCCCGTAGACCAGATCGTTGCGATCGAAGATCCGATAGCACTCCAGCGCAGGCCAGACCTCGGCGCAGCGCGCCTTGATCGCGGCCAGGTCCATGCGCGGCGTCTGCGCCGGCGCCGGCAGCCGACGTACCCGGCCCTGGGAATACAGCTGCCCGGCCCCGTCACTGACCCGGTAGGCGGTGCCACGCTCGGTTTCCTGCAGGTCGACCTGCACCTGCCGGGGCTGATCGGTGACGATCACCGGCTTGATCCAGGCCACGTTCTGCACTTGCTGCAACTGGCCGTCCAGCCCCCCTTCCCCGGCCAGACGCTGCGCGGTGATGGCCATTTCCAGATGGGAAACGCCGAGCAGAGTCGGCGCCCCGGACACCAGGTGGTCCTTGAGGTACACCTCGTCGCCGTCGAAACGGTGACTGAAGCTGGGCTGGGCAGTACCGCTCAGCCGACGGGAGAGGATCGGGTGCAAGGCCGGCACTGTGTCGCAGGCCTCGGGCGTACCCGCAGCCCAGTAGGGCGTCGAGGCAAAGGCATAGGTCGGCAGCGAAACGCGCCGGACACCGTCCTGGGGCGAGAACAGCGGCCATTGCAGCAGCGCACCGGCCGCCCACAGCCGGGCCAGGTCGCCAGCCAGGGGCCGTGGCAGCGCGGCAAGCTCGGCCTGGGCCCGCTGTTGCTGCTGTTCGCTGGGTTCGTCGCCGACAAATACTCGCTGCGGATCGAGGTTGTCCGCCAGGAAGCCGCGCAGCCCCTGGGCCAGGGTTTGAAGGGACTCACACACCAGGGCCAGCCGCGCCGGCATCGGGTCGCGTCCGTTCTGCAAGGTGTGCAGCACATCGCGAAAAGCCGGCAGCGACGCCTCGCTGTCCAGCCAATGCAGCAGACGCCCGGCCATGACCCGCAAGCGCTCGGGGGTGCGCGCCGACAGCACCGCGACAGCGGCGCCGGGGAAGCCGGTCTGGTCGACCGGCAATGGCGCGGCAGGCAATGGCGCAGCGGGTACGTACTCTTCCAGCACGATATGGGCATTGGTGCCGCTAAAGCCCAGGGAGCTGACACACGCGCGCCGTGGATGCTCGGCCTGGGACGCCCAGGGTTGCAGGCGCTCGAGGGTGAAGAACGGGCTGTTGGCAAAGTCGATGTGCTGGTTGGGCTGTTCCAGGTGCAAGGACGGCGGCAACGCCTGATGACGCAGGCACAACACGGTCTTGATCAGGCTGGTAATGCCCGCGCCGACCTGGGCGTGGCCAATGTTGGTCTTGACCGAGCCGATGGCGCAGAACTGGTTGTGGTCCGTGTGCTGGCGAAACGCTGCGGTCAGGGCTTCAAACTCGATGGGGTCGCCCAGACGGGTGCCGGTGCCATGAGCTTCGACATAACCGATGGTGCGCGGGTCGATCCCGGCGCGGGCATAGACATCGCTGAGCAACTGGGTCTGGGCATAGGCACTGGGCACGGTAATGCCTGGGGTCTTGCCATCCTGATTGATGCCCGAGGCGCGAATCACCGCGTGCACCGTGTCGCCATCGCGTTCGGCGGCGGCCAGTGGCTTGAGCACCACCGCGCCGACCGCTTCGGAAATCACGATGCCGTTGGCCCGCTCGTCAAAGGTCTTGCACACCCCGTCCGGCGACAACATGCCCAACTGCGAGGCCAGGACGAACATTTCCGGGGTGTTGTACAGCATCACGCCGCCGGCCAGGGCAACCTCGCAGGTGCCGCTGATCAGGCTTTCACAGGCCATGTGCACCGACACCAGGGACGATGAACAGGCGGTGTCCACCGCCACCGCCGGGCCCTTCAGGTTGAGGAAGTACGACAGCCGCGCCGCGAGTATCGATGAGGCGTTGCCGGTCAGGCTGTAGGCATCGGCCGGCATCTGCTGCTCGCGCAGGTGTTGCAGATAGTCACCGGAAACACAGCCGACAAACACCCCGCACTTGCTGTCGGACCAACTGCCCGGCGCGTAACCGGCGTCTTCGATGGCGCACCAGGCTTCCTGGAAAAACAGCCGCTGCTGGGGGTCCATCAGCAGGGCTTCACGGGGGCTGATGTTGAAGAAGTCGGCATCGAAGCCCTTGATGTCGTCCACCAGGCCGGCCCACTTGCTGTAACTCTTGTTGCTGGCGCTGCGCTCGGGGTCGAAGTAGTCGTGGCTGCCCCAGCGACTGAGGGGGATCTCGGTCACGCTGTTGTGCCCGGCCTTGAGGTTGTCCCAGAAACGGGCGGTGCTGTCGGCACCGGGAAAGCGCCCGGACATGCCGATGATCGCGATGTCCATCGCGCCCGCAGGCTGATCCTTGGCGGGCTGGCTGACGCCGGTTACCAGGCGCAGCAGATCACGGCCCTGGATCAGGGAGATATGACCGTCCTTGACCAGATTGAGGATGTCGGTGGTGGTAATGCACGCAGTCATTGGAAATCACTCATTAAACGATTGGCCTGATCGACGCTGAGTCGACCGCTCTGCAATTGCGCAAGGATGTCGAGCAAGGCCTGGTCCGAGTCGTGGCTCGCACGCTCGGCCGGCTGCTGTGGCGTGACGGGGGTTGCCGGGGCGCTGTTGCGGGTGCGCTGCGCCAGCGCGCCGGCAAAGCCACCCAGGGTCGGATGCTCGAACAACAGGCTGACCGGCAGGGTGACGCCCAGCTCCTGCTGGATCTGGTAGATCAAGCGGGTCGCGGTGAACGAGGTCCCCCCGGCGTTGAAAAAGTGGCTGTCGTCACGCGCCTCTGACAGGCCCAGAGTGGCCGCCCAGATCCGCGCCACCTGCTCTGCCCCGCCCGGCACTGGCGCCGAGGAATGCGCGCCTTCGCTCTGCGGCTCGGGCAGCGCCTTGCGGTCGATCTTGTTGTTGGGGGTCAGCGGCAGCGTGTCGAGGCGCACGAACAACGACGGCACCATGTACCCCGGCAAGTCCCGCGCCACGCGTTGGCGCAGGTCTGACTTGAAGGCTTCGTCCAGGACCGCCGGGGCGCTGATGACCACATAGGCGGTCAACACCCCTTCGCTATCGCCGCCAGCGCCGCGCTGGCGCAGGGTGACCACGCAATCGCGCACCTGGGGATGGCCGCGCAGGATGTTTTCGATTTCCCCCGCCTCGATGCGAAAGCCCCGGACTTTCAATTGGCCGTCCTCGCGGCCCAGGAACTCCAGCTGTCCCTGGAGCGTGAGGCGCGCCTGATCACCGGTGCGGTACACCCGGCCGGTGGGGGTCTGGAGGAATTTTTCGGCATTCAAGTCCGGGCGATTGAGGTAGCCGATGGCCACACCTTCGCCGCCAATGCACAGCTCACCGGCCACCCCGGGCGGCACTGGCGACTGGGCCCCATCGAGGATGTAGAGGCGGGTGTTGTCGATCGGTTTGCCAATCGGCACGATGGCTGAATCGCCCTGGTCATCGACCTGCTCGACACAGGACCAGATCGTGGTTTCCGTGGGTCCGTAGAGGTTCCACAGTTCACGGCTGCGCGAACGCAGCTCACGCGCCAGGCTGCGGGGCAAGGGTTCGCCACCGCACAGAATGCGCAAGTCCGGCTTGCCGGCCCAGCCAGTGCTCACCAGCATCTGCCAGGTGGTCGGGGTGGCTTGCATCAGCGTGATGCGCTGTTCCTCAAGCAGGCGCTGCAAGTGCAGGCCGTCCATGGCCGCCTCGCGGGAGGCCAGAACTACGCAGGCGCCGTTGACCAGCGGCAGATACAGTTCGAGCGCGGCGATGTCGAAAGAAATGGTGGTCACCGCCAGCAAACGGTCCTGCGCCGAAATCCCCGGTTCCCGGGCCATGGACTGGAGGAAGTTGCTCAAGGCCTGATGGCCGATCTGCACGCCCTTGGGGCGCCCGGTGGAGCCCGAGGTGTAAATCACGTAGGCGCAGTCTTCCATGCCCGATGGGCCAGGCAGGTTGTCCGCCGGGCGCGCTTCGATGGCGGCGGCTTGCGCAGCCAGATCGAGCAACTGCGTAGTGCCCAGGGTCAAGCCCTGGGGCAATTGACTCAGGCTGTCGACCAGCATGAAGGCCGGCCGGGCGTCATCGAGCATGTGTTGCAGGCGCTGGGCGGGAAAGCCCGGGTCCATCGGAATATAGAAGCCACCGGCTTTGAATACCGCGAGCAACGCGGCGACCAAGTCCCCCGAGCGCTGCATGCACAAGGCCACACCCTGCCCGGGTCGCAGACCGCTGGCTCGCAACTGCTGGGCCATGCGATTGGCCCGCTGATTCAAGGCCTCGTAGGTCCAGGTCCGCTGGGCGTCGATCAACGCAGCCTGCGTGGCGTGTCGCGCCACTTGCTGCTCGAACAGCTGGGCCGTGGTCAAGGGCGCCACGGTGATCTGCCGGCCCTGCAAGTAGGTGGACGAACGCGCGAGGTCCTGCTGGGCAACCACCGGCAGCGACCAGACCGGAGTCCCCGGTTGGCTGACGCAGTGCTGCAACAGGATCAGCAAACTGTCCCGCATGCGCGCCATGGTCGGCGCGGCAAACAGGTCGGCATTGAACTTCAGGGCGCCGGCCAGTTGCCCATCGATATCCATCATTTCCAGGCCAATCTCGAACTGGCCCTCTTGCTGGGCAAAAGGCACGGACTCCAGGTGCAGTCCCTGGTGCTGGATCGGTACCCCTTCACGGGGCGACAGGATGCGGATCAGTTCGCTGCTCTGGTGCGGTTTCTGATAAACGAACTCGGCCTGGAACAGCGGCGTACGCCCGGCTTCGCGGCTGGGGTTGAGTTCTTGCACCAGTTTGGCGAACGGCACGCGCTGGTTTTCCAGGGCCTCCAGCACCACCTGTTTCTGCTGTTGCAGCAACTCGCTGAAGGACGGGTTGGCACGCAGATCGGCGGTCAGCACCACCGAGTTGACGAAATAGCCCACCAACGGGTTGAAACGCTGATTGATGCGTCCCGAAACCGGCGAACCTATCCATACCTGACGGTCCGAGGAGTAGCGCCCGAGCAGGCATTGATAGGCGGCCAAGAGCACGGTGAACACCGTGACGCCTTCACGCTGCGCCAGGGCCTTGATGCCGTCGCTCAGTTCGCGGCTGCACTGGATCGCCACAGAGGCACCATTGAAGGTCTGGGCAGTGGGCCGCGGAAAGTCCAGCGGCAGGTTCAACCGCACGTCGCGGTCGGCCAGCCGCTGCTTCCAGAAGTCGCGCTGCTGTTGTCCGGCGCTGCTGAGCAGAAAAGCCTCTTCCTCACGCACGAAATCGGCGAACGTGGCGGTCAACGGGGTCAGTGCCGGCTCCTCGCCACGGCGCAGGGCCTGGTAGCCGCTGAGCAGTTCATCGAGCAACAGCCACTGGCTCCAGGCGTCCGAGACCAGATGGTGGACGGTCCACAGCACCAGGGTGTCGTGCTCACCGCAGATGAACAGACGCAACCGGCTGAGCGCGCCGTGTTGCAGGTCGAACGGCTGGCGATGGGCCGCTTGCAGCGCGGCTTGAACCTGCTCCGGCGACTGGCCGATCAGGTTGCTCACGCCGATGTCGGGAACCATCGAGGGCGCAATTTCCTGAACCGGTTGCCCTTGGCGTTCGCTGAACCGCGTACGCAATGCCGGATGGCGCTGCACCAGCAGGCTGTAGCTGCGCTCCAGGGCAGAGCGATCCAGGGGCGAGCGCAAGCGCAAGGTCATGGCGATGTGATACGCCGCGCTGTGCTCGTTGAGCTTATGGATAAACCACAACGATTGCTGGCCGTGGCTCATGGGCCAGACCTGGGCATTGCCCTGCGGCGCGATGCTATCGATCCAGTCGACCTTGGGCACAGGAGCCAGGTACGGATCGGGATAGCTCAGCGCAATCGCGGGTTCGGCGACAGGCGCCGCTGGCGCTTTCGGTTCAGGTTGCAGTTGTGGTTGCGCCGGCACGGCGCTGACGGCCTCGGGCAGATGCTCCCCGCAGATATGGGCGGTGAAGGCCCTGAGACTGGTATGGCGCAGCAACGCCGCCGGTTGCACGTTGATGTCAAAGGCGTCGTTGATCTTGTTGATCAGCATCATCGCGCCAATGGAGTCCAGGCCGTACTTCATCAGGTCCTGGTCGGGGTCGATATCGCCGGGCGCCAGCTTGAGCAGGTCCGCCAGTTCAGTCAGGGTGCGTTCCCCCACCGCCGACAGGTCTTGTCCCATCGGGCTGGCGGCTGGCGGACGGGGCGCCGGCGCGGCGAGGCCCGACGTCTTGGGAAATTCATTCCAGGCCGCCTGGATGGCACTGGCCTGCCCCTGAACCACTACCCGTTGCGTGCCCCCTTCAGCGCCCAGGCAGCCCTTGAGGGCAGCCACGCCGGCGTCAGTGTCGAGGGCCACCAAGCCACGACTGCGCTCCAGGAACACCGTACTCTGCTCATCGAGCTGCATGCCGCCGTCGCGCCACAAGGTCCAGTTGATCGACAGGCTACGGCCCTGGCGCATGCCTTGCTGGACCCGGCGTTGCCGTTGGGCCACAAAGCCATCGAGGAAACGATTGGCATAGGCGTAGTCGGTCTGACCGACAAAACCCATGACCGCCGAAATCGACGAATAGACCACGAACAGGTCCAGCGCTTCGTGTTCCAGGGCCTGATCCAGCAGGGTCACACCCATGACCTTGGGGTTGACGATGGCGGCGATCTGTTCGGCGCTTTTGCTCGCCAGGACTCCGTTTTCCAGGGTTCCGGCGCAATGGAACACGCCGTGGATACGCCCGGCTCGCTGCCTGATCGAGGCCACCAGTTGGGTAATGCCGGGCCCGTCGGTGATGTCCACGGCCTGGTATTCCACCTGCCCGCCCTGGGGGTTGTGATTCAGCGCTTGAAGACGCTCGCGGGTCGCCGCCGACAATTGCGCCTGCGGCGTCCGCCCGGTCAGGATCACCCGCGCCTGATAACCCTGTACCAGCGCCTGGGCCAGAATCAGCCCCAAGCCACCCGCCCCACCGCTGATCAGGTACACCCCGCCCTCGCGCAATCCCGTCGTTCCTGTGGCGACTTGCGTGTCGAGCGCGGCCGTCAACAGTAGGCGCTGGTCCTGCTCAAGCCGCACTTCGACACCTTGGCCGGGGGCCTGCTGGACAGCGATTTCCCGTTCCATCTGTTCGGCCAGACGCTGGACCGGATAGCCGGGCAAACCGACGGAACGCGCCACCCACAACGGCTGTTCAGCCGCCAGACTGCGCATCAACCCGCCCACGGCGACACCCGCCGGCACCTCATGGGGATAGAAATGCAGCAGCGTCGTGCCCTTGGCGGCGCCGTGGTGCAGCAGCTGCTGGCTGATGAACAGCAGCGAGTACAGATTCACCGTCAGGGCCTGCTGCAACGCCGAAGGCGCGCCCAGTGCCCAGGCATGGACAATGGTCATCTCCTGGGTGCCACAGGCGTCCCACAGCCTCGCGTAATGCTCCGGGTTGCCGGGCGCCACTTCGTAGTGCCGGGCCGCCACGCAGCGAAATTCGGCGCCGGGATACACCAGGGTGTCCTGGGGCCGTGCCAGATGGGCGGCCATTTGCGCGTCGGCGACAAACAACAGGCGCGGGGCCTGTAACGCTGCAGCAGCCATGCTTGGCGCCGGCGCAGCGGGCAGCCACTCCATGCGATAGCGCAGGCTCGGCGCCGATGCCTGCTGCTTGATGGGGCGCAACGTCAGGTTGTCGATATGCACCAGCAGTTCGCCGCTGTCGCTGAGGATGTACACCGAGCATTGGGCGCTTTCAGCGTCGATTTCACGCAGTTGCGCAATGCTGTAGAAGCGCTCGGGCAAGGCCTTGAACACGGTGATCTGGTCCAGGGCATAGGGGATGTAGGTGCTGCTGGGGTTTTCACTCTCGCAAAAACGAATGCACGGCTGGAATGCACTGTCGAGCAGCGCCGGGTTGAGGATAAAACCATCCACCAGCGGGTACAGCTCGCCCAGCCCCTCGGGCACCGCCGGTTCACCCCGGCGGCCGGCCGGCTGGCGCTGGATATCGGCGATCAGGTAGGACCCACTGCGAGACAGGGTCTTGATCCCGCGAAAGGTCACGCCATAGGCGAAACCCTGGGCATCGAAACGCGCATAACACCCGGCCTGCTCGTCCAGCACCTGGGCATTGGCCAGCAACCCGGCAAGGTCCGGCAGCGCCGGCATGGCGGGAAGCTGGGGGTCCATGACTATCTCGCCCTGAGCGCAAAGGTGTTCGCCAGCCTGGCGCAGGTCATGGATTTCAAAGCGGGTCTTGGTGTTTTTGTGCTTCAGGCGCAGCTCCAGGGTGGCCGGCTCGCGGTCCACCAGGAAAGGTTGCAGCCAGACAATATTGCGCAGCTGGGAAATCGTCTGGCCCGAGGCCAGGTAGCCGGCGATGCAGGCCATTTCCAGATAGGCGACACCGGGCAGGGTTTTGCGCCCGGCAATCACATGGTCGGCAAAGTAGAATTCGTCGCCGTTGAACACCGAACGAAACGCCACGTGCTCGAACGTGGAAACGTTGCGCTGCAGCAGTTGCGAAAGCCCTTGCGCTGCCTGCGAGGCTCGGTCGGCCTGAAACACCGGCATCTGGCACAGGCGCTGGGCAAACGGATAGGTCGGCAGGCTCAGGCGTTGCGGCCGTGGTTCTCCACGCTGGGCCCACAGGGGCTGCCAGTCGAAACCGCCGCGGCGTACCCACAACCGGGCCAGCGCCGTCCACTGGCCCTCCCGCGCCCAGCGCAAGGCCATGGCCGAGACCTCGTCGGCATCGAGCACAGCGTCCTGCTCGACCGCCGGCTGACCATGAAACGTTGTGGCGTCCTGTTCATCGCCCGTCGCCCCCGCCAGGTAAGCGGCCAAGGCCTCTGCCAGCGCTTCCACGGAGTCGGCCACCAGGGCCAGGCGCTCCTCCATGGCCAGGCGCCCGACTTGCAGGGTGTAAGCCAGGTCCTCAAGACGCAGCGGCGCTGCCGCGGCGCGCAAAAAGCTCAGCAGCGCGTCGGCATAAGCCCGCAAACCTTCCTCATTGCGGGCGCTCAGCACAATGATCTGTGGGCTTGGCGCGGTGGCAGGCTCTGGCGTTGGCTGCAGGTATTCCTCCAGCACGACGTAGGCGTTGGTTCCGCTGAAGCCGAACGAACTGACCCCTGCCCGGCGCCGAGTGCCGGCGGGCACGCTCCAGTCGCGGTTGTCGGTATGGATGTAGAAAGGCGTTTGTTCGAGCTGGATCAGTGGGTTCAGGGTCTGGAACTGCGCCGAAGGCGGCAGTCGTCGATGGCGGATCGCCAGGAGCGCCTTGAACAACCCCGCCACCCCCGCCGCCGCCAACATGTGCCCCATGTTGCTTTTCACCGAGCCCAGGGCGCAGAAACCGCTATCGCTGGAGAACGGCTTGAACGCATTGACCAGGGCCTCCACTTCGATCGGGTCCCCCAGGGACGTGCCCGAGCCGTGGGCTTCCATCAGCCCCAGGGTGCGCGGATCGATGTTGAACTGCTTGAACACCGCCTGCTGCAACTCGGCCTGGGAGGTCTGGCTCGGCGCGGTGATGCCGTTGGTCTTGCCGTCCTGGTTGACCCCCCAACCGATCAGCGTGGCGTAGATCGGATCGTTGTCGCGCTGCGCATCCGCCAGGCGCTTGAGGGCCACCACCCCTACCCCTTCGGCCGGGACAAAACCATTGGCCCGCTGGTCGAAGCTGTAGCAACGGCCATCGGCAGACAACATGCCGGCCTGGCTGGCCATGATGTGAATCGATGGATCGCTGAGGATCGACACGCCACCGGCCAGTGCCAGGTCGCTGTTGCCCATGACCAGGCTGTCACAAGCCTGGGCGATGGCCACCAGGGAGGCGGAACAGGCGGTGTCGATGGTCAGGCAGGGGCCGCGCAGGTCCAGCAGGTAGGCGATGCGCGCCGCCAGGATCGAGGTGCTGGAACCGAGGAAACCGGCAGCGCTCAGGGCATTGCCATTCTGGCTCTGGCCATAGTTGCCGCAACCGACGAACACCCCGCATTGGCTGCCGGCCAGTTGCTGCGGATGCAGGCCGGCATCTTCCAGGCAACTCCACGCTTCTTGCAGAAACAGCCGCTGCTGGGGGTCCATGGCGTCGGCATCGGCCGGGGAAATATTGAAGAACAGCGGATCGAAGCGGTCGATATCGTCGACCGCGCCAATGGCGTCGGAGTAGCTCTTGCCGGCCTGGCGCGTCGGGCTATAGGCCTGGTCCATGCGCCAGTAGTCCCGGGAAACGCGGCTGATGCAGTCGCGGCCTTCGGCCACGGCGGCCCAGAACGCCTCCACGTTGCGCGCCTGGGGAAAGCGCCCCGACATGCCGATAATGGCGATGGCGCCAGCGTCGGCCTTGGACGATGCAGGCCGGCCCACAGGCGCTGGGGAGGCACTCAGCGGGACTGCCTGGGCAGGCTGAGAATGGCTTGGCGAGGCCTCGCGAAATGACCTCAGCTTCTTTCGTGGGGCCGGGGCGGTAGCGGCCTGCTCCAGGACAACCGGCGATGCGGTGTCGGTGGCTGGCGGCGTCACGGCGGCGGGCACCAGGCGGCGTCCGAACATCGTGCGCGCCGGGCGCTGGACATCGCCCTCGACGCCCTGGGCGGCCAGCTCCTGATGCACCAGTTCGGCCATTCGGGCCAGCGTCGGGTAGTTATAGGCGCGCACCGCCGGAATGCTCAGCCGATAGGTCTGATTGACCTCGGCCATCCACATCACACCGATACGCGACGTCAGGCCCAGCTCGAAAAAGGTTCGACTTTCGCTGATGTCCTTGGCGCTGACGCCCAGGGCATCGGCTAACAGGCGACGAATGGTTTTCTTGACCGATTGCAAGTCGTTGACAGACATCTGAGTTCCATCCAGAAAGTGGGGCGCGGGCTGCGCAGGGTTCAGGCGCAAGGGCTCAAGCGAGAGGTTTGATCGCGATCACGCTGGCATGCTCGACACCGCCGCTGGCGGCCTGGCCGGCATAGTCGATGGCCAATCCTTCATACCCGGCCTCTTCCACCTGCAACCCGGCGAGTTGGCATTCACGGATCAGGATCTCGGGGTCCACCAGATTGATCAGCGGGGTGCCGTTGAGGGCATCGCTGGCGTGGCTGGCGCTGTCGATGGCGTTGGAGGCACTGGCCTGGGCCCGGCTGCGGAAGTAGCCGGCGATGTCGGCGATGTAACCCGGCCACTCCTCACCCGCGGCGTTCAGCCGTTCGTATTCCTCGACCCGGGCCGCCCAGTGCGGGAAGTACGGGGTGTCGCAGATCAGGAACAAGCGACCGCCCGGCGCCAGCCACTGGGCCATCTTGCGGATCGATTGGCGAAAAGCCTCGGGCGCCAGGAAATGCAGGACCCGGGCGGCATGGATGGCCTGGAATCGATTCGCTGCAAAATCCAGGTCCGGCAATGCACCGGCCTGGGTACTCAGGCGGCCCCGCAAGCGTGGCGCCACGCTGTTGGCGAGAATCGTCAGGTGCTGCTCTTCAATATCCACGGCCAACACCCGTGCCCCCTGCTCCAGGGCCGCAACCGTCGCCACGCCATAGGCGCAGCCCATGTCCATCACCTCGCCGGTCGCGGTGGCAGCACAGTCGACAAACATTTGCGAGCAAGCCGGTAGCACCGTGGTCATGGCGCCGGTGCCATTGAGCGTCGGGATCATGCCCTTGATCTGCTCGGGCATGCTCACCACGGCGGGCACAGCCTGCGCAATCAGAGGTTCGGCATGACTGCACACCAGGTCCCGCAGCTGCATCAGGACTGCACCCTGGGCGTCACAGATATCGATGTCCAGGCGAGAAACCGTGGAGGGCATCTCCACTTGGGCAAAGTCATTTTCGGAGGCGCGCAGCCATAGCCAGGCGGCCCCTTCCAGGGCGCCCTGCACGATCACCTCATCCACCGACAGCAGCGTGAGGGCCGCGACCTCGCAGGCCTGGGCCTGGGCCAGCAATCGAGTCAGTTGCACCAGCACCGTCTCAGGCTGCAGCACCGGGTACCAGCCGGGCTCGCCCGAGTGAATGACGAGGCGCCGCGCGGTCGGGGCCTGACGCCGCTCGAACAGCGCCTGACCGGAGATATTGAGCACGGCGTCGACCTCGCCCAGAGTACTGATGCGGTAATCGATCACGTCGTTGGCACCAGGCACCAGGGTCAACTCCACCGTCACCGGCTGCTGATTCACCCACAGCGGGTGGGGAAAAATGAGGTCGTGCAGCAACAGATCCAGCGGCTCGTCGGCCGCCACTTCGGCGGCCTGCTGCGCGGCCTGGATCAGCATGTGCAGATGCGCCAGCTCAACAAAACGCCGGGACTGGTCAGCACTGCGCTCGACAAACCAGGGCTCCTGCCCGGTGAAGTCCGAACGGTACTTTTGCGCCATGAAGGTTGAAACGTTGCGCTGCAGGATCGCCGAGAGCGGCGCGGCGCCCGGGCCGGCAGCCGGACGGCCGGCACCTGCCTGGGGCACCCACAACCAATGCCGGGCAAAGGGATAGGTGGGCAGCTGGACCTTTTTCAGCGCTGGCTGGCCGGCATACAAACGCGGCCAATCCACCGTGACCCCAGCCACCCAGACGCGGCCCAGGCCACGCTGGTTACCCTCATCGAGCCACTGGCTGACGATGGCGTGCATCTCGCTGCTGGCAAACAGTTGACGCACGTCCTTGCCGGTTTCCAGATCGCACTTGAGAAAGGCGCCCGCCTCTTCCTTGCCGGACAACAGCAGCGCCAGGCGCTCGGCCAATACCGCCAGCGAATCGGCAAATACCACGGCGCGATAATCGAAGTGTTCGCGGCCGGTCTGCAAGGTGTTGGCAACGCCCTGCAGGGTCAACTGCCCGGCCTCGGGGGATTGCAGATGGGCAAGCAAACGTTTGGCTATCTGCTCAAGCTGATCCGCGGTGCGCGCGGACAGCAGGATCGCCTGTTCGCCCGCGACCTGTGGCGGCACGCGGTTGGCCTGAGGGTCGAGGTACTCGCCGAGCACCATATGGCCCGTGACACCGCCGAAGCCGTAGTTGTGGATGCCGATATGCCGGGCCTGGCGCTGGTTCTCCAGCGCCTTGTGCGCCCAGGGAGCGGTCTGGCGCACCGGTTCGCAGGCAAAGTCGCCCCGTTGCGGGTCCCAGTTGAAGTGCTGCAGGTTGGCGATCTTGATCAAGGTGTCGTGCTTGAACGCCAACAGGCTCTTGATCAGCGAGATCACCCCGGAAGCCCCGGAGAAATGCCCCAACTGGCCTTTGAGCGTACCCAGGGCCGGCTTGCTGGCGCAGCCTTTGAAGACCTTGTCGAAGGCGTTGAGCTCCACATCGTCGGCCATCGGGTTGGCAGTGCCCTGGGCTTCGATGTAGTCGATGTCCTGGGCTTGCAGGCCCGCCTGCTGCAGTGCCTCGATGATGGTTTCGCAATGGATTTCGGCATTGGGCGCGGTGAGGTAGAGACTCTTGCCGCCATGACGCACCGACATGCCCTTGATGACACCGAGGATCGTATCGTTGTCGCGCTCGGCCACCGACAGCCGCTTGAGCATGACCACGCCCAGGCCATCACTGAAAAAGTGCCCGTTGGCCTGCTTGTCGAAGGGACGGACGACGCCGTCGCCGGTAAACAGGCCCAGCTTGCGGTTGTAGACATTCACTTCCGGGCTCAACACCAGGTTGACGCCCCCGGCGATAGCCACCTGGGCCTGACCGAGACGCAGCGCCGTGATGGCCCTGTCGATGGCGACAAAGGAGCTGGTGCAGGCCGCGTCAACCGTCGACACCGGGCCCTTCCAGTCAAAGTAATGAGCGATGCGGTTGACCAGCATGGCATGGGCGTTGCCGGTGTTCAGGTGGCCGTCGATCTCCACCTGGCTGGCACGGATCAGGTCGGCATAGTCCTTGCGTTCGATGCCCAGGAACACCCCGACTTTCTGTTGGCGCAATTGATCACGCTGATAGCCGGCGGTTTCCAGGGTTTCCCAGACGGCTTGCAGCATCAGTCGATGCTGCGGGTCGATCAACAGGGCTTCGCGAGGGGAAATATTGAAATGCAGCGGATCGAAATCACCCACGCCGTCGATAAAGGCGCCGTGGTAGCAGTCGGTCTTGTCCGGGCTGTCAATGCCGCCAAAGATCGCCCGCCAATCCCAGCGGTCGGCCGGCACCTCGGAAATGAAGGTTTCATCGGCCACCAGACGCTGCCAGAAGTCATCCAGGCCAGTGGACTTTGGCAGGCGAGCGGACATGCCGATAATCGCAATATCGTCGGTCAGGGCCGAGGTATCGCCGTGCCTGTCCGTCCCTGTGGCGGCAACTGGCCGAGGCCCCTGCCCGCTCGCTGCGCGCACGGCCCGGGTAATCGGCTGGACCGTGGCCCCGGCCATATGGCCGTGCTCGTCAAAGTAGCGCTGCAAGCGATCGGCGACCAGATGTTCGAGGTGCCCGGGCGCCACCGCGGGGACTGCTTCAAGGCTGACCCTGGGCGCGATGTGAAGCGCCAGGGCCGCCAGCGAGGCATGCTCCATGAAGGTCGACGGTGCCAGGTGCAAACCGCGAAAGTGGCTGGCGATGCGCTGGGAGAACTCCATCAGGGAAATGGAACTGAAGCCGTAGTCGGCCAGGTCACGCTGCGGGTCGATATCGCTGCGATCCAGGTGCAGGGTGGTGGCCAGAAACCCGATCAGCTCGGCCAGCACCTGTGCCTCGGAAACTGAACCCGGTGCCTGGGCCGCTACGGGCTGATGCACAGCCCCATGGAGTTGCCGGATCACATCCAGCGCCTGGGCTTCGGAAATGCTCTGGCTGGAAACCTTGTCGATAAAAGCGTTCAGGTACGGCATCACGAGGCCCTCGAGATTTTCTGCAGTTCCGACAGAAAATTGTCTGCGTTGATTTCTTTGTTCTGGATCTTGCGAATCAGGCTCAGGTACACGCCATCGTGCTCGGCGGTCACCTGATCCAGGACTTCAGTGGCCTGGTCGAGCACCCGCGCGCGGTCACTGAGGGGGATCAGGAACTGGCTGTCCCAATCGATGTGCAACGGATCGTCGAGCTCAGCCAAGGCCGCCTGATGCTCCTGGGCGCTGATCTGTTGCTCGGTCGCCAGGCTGGCCAGCACCTCGCTGCCCAAGCCGGCCAGCAGACGGGCCTTGACCTTGCTGATTTCAGGGTCGCCGCTCTCGTCCTGGATGAAGGCCCGCTTGCGGCTCCGGGCGACGATGGCCGCCGCCCCGGCATTGGCGTGGGGGCCTCGCAGGCGGTACTGGGCGGGGAAACACGGGGTATTGAGCAGGCTCCAGAAGGCCTTGAATTCCCGCGCCGGGTCCGGTACCAGGCCCAGTTTCATGCCGATCACCACGCTGGCCAGGGGCGCCATGATGATCTTGTCGGTGTCGGCGGTTTGCCCCAGCTCCTGCTGGCTCAGACGGTAGTTGCCGGAGACCACCTGGGCGTACCAGCGCGACGCCATTTCCAGGTACGGGAAGGTGCCGATCACACCGATTTCCTGCAGCCCGTACTGGTTGAACAAGCGCGGGTCATCCCGGTAGAACAGGCCCATGGCCAAGTCCCGAACCGGCTCCAGACCTTGCACATAGTCATACAGCGCTCCGGTGCGGTAGCCGGTGCACAGCACCACCACATCGATGTCTTCAAGGACCTGCTCATGGCCGACGTGGAAGCATCGGGCGCCGGCAAACTTCTCCACCTGGCCGAAGATCGTTTCGATCTTCCCGGCGTTGACCAGATCCACGACTTCATCATTGATATGAATGAACGGGTGCTGACGGAACTCAGTCAGGCTCGGCTGCAACCCACTGCGCTGCAGGGCCTCGCTGAAGGCCGGCAGCGCCAGCTGCAGACGATCGATATTGCGTTGTGCCCGCAGAATGTCGGGGATCAACAGGTTGGCAGGCGACACAAAGTCATTGGGCACAAAGCCGACCATGCGCGGCAGGATGAACTTGCGCGAACGCTGACTCCAATAGACTTTGGCGGCGACCTTGCTGGCTTCCCCGGCGATGTCCATGCCGCTGACGCCGTTGCCGATCACCAGGACGCGCTTGCCCGCCAGTGGTGCATTGTCGAAATACTGTCCCGAATGCAGCACTTGGCCGGTGAAGGTATCCAGACCGGGAATGCGCGCATGCTGAGGAATCTGATAGCGCCCGTGGCACAGTGCGACCCCATCGAACATTTCCCGGCGACGGGTTCCTGAGGATTCGATTTCCACCTCCCAGCCGCCGTCCCGGGACTGGACCGAAACCACCCGGGAGCGGCAGTGAATGTGGCGCGCCAGGTCAAAACGCGCGGCATAGGCATCGAGGTAGCGCCGCACATCGTGGACATTGGGAAAGGTGTCGCTGACGTCTTCGGGATAGAAGTCGGAAAAGAAACTGGTGTCCCTGGAGTTCTGGAACCGGGTGGTGGTGTAGGTGCCCACCTGCTTGTCGCGCTTGAGATTCCACACCCCGCCCAGAGTCTCCTGGGCCTCGTACACCACCGGCTGATGCCCTTCTTCGAGCAGCGATTTGGCCATCACCAGACCGCCGGGGCCGGCACCGATCACGCAAATCCGCCGCCCGCCGGGGCTGGCCGCCACCGTCGGTTGCTCCGGGTTCAGGGCGTTGTAGGTCTTGAACTGGAACGGATAACCGGGCAGCACCAGTTTCTTCGCGCTGCCCCGGGGATGCACGGCCTGCCAGTCGATCACCGCGCCGGCGACCCATTGCGCGCCCACGGCGTCCGGTTCGCGATCAGCTGCATGCGGCTGGCCGCTGTAAAAAATGCGACTTGGCCACGCTGTATCCGCTGAGTCTTCGGCCAGGGCTTGCAAGGCCAGGGTCAACTGCTCGCACACCTCGGCGATAGAGGCCGCGGCAAACGCCAGGCGCACCTTGAGCGCTTCGCGGCCCACTTGCAGGGTGTAGGCCAGATCCCGCAGCCGCACCTGTGGCTGGCCCTGCAGGTGATTCAATTGCTGCTCCAGGACGCTCGCCAGTTGCGCCGGGGTTCTGGCGGAAAACACCAGCCATTGTGCGGCGTCATCCTCGGGGCGAACGGTGTCCGGCGGGCAATATTGCTCGACGATCAGGTGGGCGTTGACCCCAAAGCCAAAGCTGTTGATGGCCGCGCGCCGGGGCGAGCCGGCCTGGGGGCTGGCGATCCAGGGCTGGTTCTGCGCACTGATCCGGAACGCGCTGTCAGCCCACAACCGGGCGATGTCCTCTTGGGTCACGCCCGGCACGCCCGGCTTGATCCCCTGCTGCAAGGCGAACACCACCTTGATCAGCGCCGCCATTCCAGAGGCCACTTCGCTATGGCCGATGCACGGTTTCAAGCTGCCCAAGGTGCAGCCCTGGGCGACCGATCCATCGGCGTCATGTTCGGCGAACGCTGCTGTCAGGGCGCTCACTTCAACGCTGTCGCCCAACAAGGAGCCGGTGCCATGGGTTTCGATGTAGCCCAGCGACTGCGGCGTTACCTGGGCATCCGCCAGTGCATCGAGCATGGCGCCGCTGATGCCTTCCCGGTTCGGAGCCGTCAGCGAAGAAGAACGCCCACCGTGACTCACGCTGCTGCCCTTGATGACGGCGGCGATCCGGTCATTGTCGGCCAACGCCTGGGCCAGCGGCTTGAGAATCACCACCGCGACGCCTTCGGAACGCACGTAGCCATTGGCCCCGGCCTGGAAGGAACGGGTGCTCTGGTCGGGGCTGAGCAAGCCCATGGCCTGGTAACTGTGGAAGTGTTCGGGGGACAGCAACAGGTTGACCCCACCGACCACCGCTTGCTCGCACTCGTGATGCCGGATCGCCCGAATCGCCCGATGCAGGGCCACCAGCGAAGACGAACAGGTGGTCTCGATGCACTCGCTGGGACCGACGAGGTCCAGGGTGTAGGACAGCCGATTGGCGACCATGGACGCCAGATGCCCTGTGACCAGATAGCCCTGGTTTTCTTCATCTTGCGACGCCACCACGGCGTAATCGTTCTGTGAAGCGGCGATGAACACCCCGGTGCGCCGCTGGCTGAACGCCTGGGCACTGATGCCGGCGTCTTCCAGTGCCCGCCAGGTGCAGGTGAGCATCAGTCGCTGCTGAGGGTCGATCAGTTGCGCCTCCTTGGGCGCCACACGGAAAAAGCCCGGGTCGAAATCGAACGCACCCGGGATGAACCCACCCCACAACGGCGCATCGGCCGGGCCCAGGTGCGGGCGTTCCTGGGCCGAGGAAGTGATGCAGTTGCGCCCGGCCAGGACGTTGTCCCAAAAGGCCTGCGCGCACGGCGCCTGCGCGAAGCTGCAAGCCAGGCCGACAATGGCGATGTCCTGGTGCGAATCGTCGCGGTGATTGACCCGCGGCTCGCGGCGTCCAGGTGCGGGGGCAATCACCTGCGGCGATGTTTCTGGACCGGAAAGAATCAGTTGGGCGATGGCCGTCGGGCTGGCGTGACTGGCAAGGTCGACCAAGGTCAATTGCCTGCCGAAACGCTGGTTGAGGTGGACCAGAAAGGCATTGGCCGAAATGGAATTGCCGCCCATCTCGGCAAACAGGCTGTCAGGCTGGATGTCCTCCACCCCGAGCAAGGTTTGCCATTGATCGATGATGTAGCGTTCCACCTCCCCCTGCCCTGCGGTGCGGGTGGCCGCGCTCACGGAAATGGGCCGCTGTGCCAGCAGCTTGCGGTCGACCTTGCCATTGGGCGTCAGCGGAATGCTGTCCAGTGGCAGGAGAAAACCCGGCACCATGAAGCCGGGCAACTGCCCGCTTAGCCAGGTTTTCAAGCGCCCGGCCAGGGAGGCGTCGGCCGCGTTCGGATCACGCGGGACGAAGTAGCCCACCAGTTGATTGGAACCGGCCTGTTGCCGAGCCACGACCACCGCTTGCAGGAC
The DNA here is from genome assembly GCF_058744285.1 of Pseudomonas sp. E1BtOHC1. Classification (NCBI taxonomy): domain Bacteria; kingdom Pseudomonadati; phylum Pseudomonadota; class Gammaproteobacteria; order Pseudomonadales; family Pseudomonadaceae; genus Pseudomonas; species Pseudomonas sp. E1BtOHC1. The sequence continues at coordinate 3,981,918 of NZ_CP196023.1, read as the reverse complement.
CTCGGGGTGACTGTCCAGGTGAGCTTCGATATCACCCACTTCAACCCGGTAGCCGCGAATTTTCACCTGATTGTCGATTCGCCCCAAGTGCTGCAACAGACCATCGGCCCGCCAGCAGGCAAGGTCGCCGGTGCGGTAGAGCTTGCCGGTGGTTTCGAGGGGATGGTCGATGAATTTTTCGGCGCTCAGGTCGGGACGGTTCAAATAGCCGTCGGCCAACCCGAGGCCCGCGATGCACAACTCCCCCGGTTCACCGATGGCGCAATGACTGTCATCGTCGCGCAGCAGGTAAAGCCGAGTGTTGGCGATGGGACGGCCAATGGATACCGGCTGGCCGGGCTGCAGCTTTTGCAGGGTCGACCAGATGGTGGTTTCGGTTGGTCCGAACATGTTCCAGACGGCGCACCCGGCCTGTTCGAAACAGCCTTTCAAGGCCTCCGACAACGGCTCGCCGCCACACAGAATGCGCAACTGCGCCGAGGGTTGCCAACCGGAGTGGAACAGCATCATCCAGGTCGCCGGGGTTGCTTGCATGAGGGTCGGCCGGACCTGGGCCATCAGCGCCTTCAGTTGCCCGGCATCGCTCACAGCCTCAGCCGGACACAGGTGACAGCAGCCACCGACGATCAACGGCAGGAGCAATTCCAGACCGGAGATATCGAAACAATGGGTGGTGACGGCGAGCAAGGTGTCATCGGCAGACATGCCGGGCTCTTCGGCCATCGACAGGAGGAAGTTGCTCAGGGCGCGATGACTGATCATCACCCCTTTGGGTTGGCCCGTGCTGCCGGAGGTATAGATGACGTAGGCCAGGCTGTCGGCAGCCGTCGCCAACGCCGGCAGGGGTTCCTGGAACCCGGCAACCAGCGGCCATTGGCGGTCCAGGGCGAGGCTGGTGCAGTGTTCGCCCAACAGTGCCGCAAGCATCGGCTCAACCGCGGCCTGGGTCAGCACCCAACGGCTGTCGCTGTCCTCGAGCATGTAGCGCAAGCGCTGTTCGGGATACGCCGGGTCCAGCGGAACATAGGTCGCACCGGCACGGGCGATGGCGAGCATCGCCACCACCAGGTCCAGGGAGCGGTTCATGAAAATCGCGACACGCGAACCGGCTTCCACCCCCTGGCCGACCAGATAAGCCGCCAGTTGAGTGCTCTTTTCCGCCAATTGGCGATAGCTCAGGCTGTGCTCTGCATCCACCAGTGCAATCGCGTCTGGAGTCGCCTGTGACCTGGCATCAAACAGTTGATGGAAACCCACTTCGTGGTTGAAAGCGCGCACGTTGACGCGCCATTCCAATGGAACAGGATTGACTGACATGGGTTACTCCCCTGAACGGCCGGTGATTTCGTTGAGAAGGATTTGAACGTTGCTCAGGTCCTTGCCGAACTGATTGATCGAATGGCTGTACTTGAGGCTGTTGGGACGGGTGTATTTGATGAAGTTGGCCAGCGAGCCCGTTGCACTCAGATCCACCAGCAACGCCTGGCTGTCACTGCCCGACAGGTGTTTGAGCAGGCCATGGAAATCGACGGCCTGGCGGATGATGCGCCACAGGTAGTCCGGGGCATTCGCCAGATCACCGGCGTGGACGGCACGGGCCAACGTGCAGGAGTAGCAGGGAATGCTCGGTGCCCGGAACTCGATGCCTTCCAGGATCGACAGCATCCGGGTGTGAATCGGCTCGATATGACTGGAGTGAAACGGATAGCGGACAGGGAGTTCCATGGAAATGACCCCCATGGCATCCAGGCTGCGCTTGACCAGGGCCAACTCCGCCTGGGCGCCGGAAACACAGAAGTTGTCGGCAAAGTTGACACCCGCCAGTTCCACCTGACGATAGAGTTCAGGGTGTTGCTGCAGGTGCTCCACGGGCGCCAGGACGCTGAGCATCCCCCCTTCGGGGCAGTGATCGGCCAGCACCTGCGATTGGCGCAAGGTCAGACGCAGCCCGTCCTGCCAGGACAGGCAGCCACTGACCGCCAGGGCGATGTACTCGCCCAGGCTGTAGCCCAGGACGGCCTTGGGCGCTACGCCTTCGGCCCGCAGCATGGCGGTCAGGCTATAGCCGATGGCGAACAGCGCCGGATGGGTGTGCACAATCTTGTCGAACGGCTCGTACACTCGGCGCGACTCATCGTAGAGCACCTTGACCAGGGAAAACCCCGCCTGCGCTTCCACCAGGGCACTGCACTCATCCATCTGTTGGCGAAAGGCCGGGTTGTGCTGGTACAGCTCGCGCCCCATCTGAAAGTACTGGGTGCCCTGCCCGCCATACATGAAGATCGTGTCCTGCTGCACTGGGGTAACCGGGACGGAGGTCACAGCAGGCGGCGGGATGAGCATCGCAGACTTGAGAATCTTGTCGGTCAGCTTGGTCAGGACATTGCCCGGCCCAATCTCCTCGATCGGGTGGACATCCTGGGTCAGCAGCCATGAAACACTCTCGTACCACTTCACCGGGTGACTGATCTGCCCACTGAGGATGGCAGCGTAATCGCGCTGCGGATAAGGACGCGCCGTCATGTTCGAGATGACAGGGGTCTTCAGGGGTTGCAGCGCGAACCCCTTCAGGTAATCGGCGAACTGGTGCTCAACCTCCTTCATGTAACGCGAGTGAAAGGCGGCACTGACGTTCAGCGGGAAATAGCTGGCCCCGGCCTGCTCGAAAAAAGCCCGGGTACGCTCACTGGCAATATCGTCGTGCAGGCCGGAAAGGATGATCTGATCGGGCGAGTTGATATTGGCCAGGTCGATAGCGTCCAAGCCTTTATCGCGCAGGATGGAACGGACGGTCGCCTCGCTCAATCCGAGCACGGCGGCCATGCCGCCCTTGGGAGCCTGGCTCATCAAGTAGCCGCGGCGCTGGACCAGTTGCAGCCCGGTGGCGAAATCAAAACCTTCGGCAGCAAAAAGCGCGCAGTACTCACCCAGCGAATGGCCGGCGAAATAGGCCACCTGCCCTGTGCCGGAGGCGCTCTGCAAGCGATCCAGGTACATCAGAACACTGACCGTATAAAGCGCTGGCTGGGTGTACTGGGTCTGGTTCAGGCGCTGATCCCGATCTTCCAGACACAGGTCGACGATGGAGTAACCAAGAATGTCGCTGGCCAGATTTGTATAGGCTTTGAACTTGTCGAACACCTCATTGCCCATGCCCTTGAATTGCGCCCCTTGACCGGGGAAAACATAGATCTTCTGCATTAATTCACCTTTTAGCAGGTACAGTCGCGCCTCAAAGATCTATTTGATTCAGGCATTCCCGAACACTCGGCCTACAGCAGACTGCCGTAGCCTATATAGGAAAGATTGATTAGCGCCAAGCGGTTATAGAGGAGCTTTCAGGCGCAGCCGACACAGCAGACACAACAACCGAAAAGCATCGGTGGTGAAACCTAGCACAGGTTTTTTAAAGGCTATTGTGAAAAGGTGTGAAATAAATTTCAGGAAAGACATTCACCTTGGAAGAGAAAATAAATCATCTAGAAACATCACTGAAAAATAAATATTTTTATCAACAAAAACAATAGCTTATATAGCCAAATAGAAAAACCATAGCGCAACAAAAATAAAATGACCTGAAAAGCAGGGACAGAATTTAATATATAAATTTGATATCTGAACAACACAGAAAACGAGCAACTAGCAGCAAAAGGCCACTCAATAACTTAAATTGACATCAACATACTATTCAAACGATTAACTATTCAGGTGGTTAGTTGATAAAAGACTGTCGCCATTCAAATGATGAAGCCAATGCCATTACCTTGGTTGTCCTCGATACCATTCTTGGTCTGTTATATCGGGCAGACCGGAGGTCAGGACTCAAGTTCGACTCGCGCCGCAATGTTGCACCGACGGCAAGACTGAATTGCACGCCAGGGGATTGATAGCCCCCTAACGAAAGGTGCAGGCTAGAGGGCTTGCCTGGGGCTTATATCATTCCGAATGATAGTTACCTTCGCTTCATTCGATTCGTGAGATACCACCCTGCCGAGCATCATCCGCCCATCTCAAATTACCTTGGCGGATGAACCATGGACCAGTCAGTCAAATTCTTGCGTTACCCCTTAGCCGCCCTCGCCGTACTGGTCATGAGTGCCTGCGGCAAGGCCCCGGAAACCGCCTCCGCCCCGCCCGCTGCCAAAGTCAGCGTGGCCAAGGTGCTGGAACAGCCGGTCAACGAATGGGATGAGTTCACCGGGCGCCTGGAAGCCCCGGAAACTGTAGAGATTCGCCCACGGGTCTCGGGCCAGATCGATCAGGTGGCCTTCACCGAAGGCGCCCTGGTAAAGAAAGGCGACCTGCTGTTCCAGATCGACCCGCGCCCCTTCCAGGCTGAAGTACGCCGCCTCGAAGCCCAGTTGCAACAGGCCCGGGCTACCGCCACCCGCAGTGCCAATGAAGCCCAGCGCGGTCAGCGCCTGCTGACCAGCAACGCGATTTCCGCCGAGCTGGCCGACACCCGCACCAGCGCCGCCCAGGAAGCCCGAGCCGGGGTCGATGCGATCCAGGCACAACTGGATGTGGCCAAGCTCAACCTGAGCTTTACCCGGGTCGTGGCGCCCATCAGCGGCCGGGTCAGCCGCGCGCAGATCACCGCCGGCAACCTGGTGAGCGCCGATGTCACCCCGCTCACCAGCCTGGTCTCCACCGACAAGGTCTACGCCTACTTCGACGCTGACGAGCGTGTGTACCTCAAGTACACCCAGCTCGCCCGCCAGGGTCAGCGCGGCCAGGCCACCCCGGTGTACCTGGGCCTGTCCAATGAAGACGGTCACCCGCACCTGGGGCAGATGAACTTCGTCGACAACCAGGTCAACCCCAAGACCGGCACCATCCGTGGCCGCGCGGTGTTCGACAACAGCGACGGCAGCTACACCCCGGGCCTCTACGCACGCCTGAAACTGGTGGGCAGCGGCACCTACTCGGCGATGCTGATCAGCGATGAAGCCGTGGGCACCGACCTGGGCAAGAAGTTCGTGCTGGTGATGGACGCCGACAACAAGCCGGCCTACCGCGCCGTGGAACTGGGGCCGAAGATCGAAGGCCTGCGCATCGTGCGCAACGGGCTGAGCAAGGACGACACCATCATCGTCAAGGGCTTGCAACGGGCGCGTCCCGGCGCCCCGGTAGCGCCTGAAGTGATCCCCATGGCCAGCAAGGAAACCCTCGCCGCCCTGGCCCAACAACGCCAAGCACTGGAAGCCAGCAACCTGCCGCAGGTCACCCCTGCCAAGGCGGCTCCGGCTGTGAAACTCGCCGCTGCGACACCGCGCGGTTAAGGGACGACTCTCAAGATGAATTTTTCCCAGTTCTTCATTTCAAGGCCGATCTTCGCCGCGGTGCTGTCGCTGCTGATCCTGATCGCCGGCGCCATCTCGCTGTTCCAGCTGCCCATCAGCGAATACCCGGAAGTGGTGCCGCCCACCGTGGTGGTGCGCGCCAACTTCCCCGGGGCCAACCCGAAAGTCATCGGTGAAACCGTGGCCGCGCCCCTGGAACAGGCGATTACCGGGGTCGAGAACATGCTCTACATGTCCTCGCAATCCACCGCTGACGGCAAGATCACCCTGACCATCACCTTCGCCCTGGGCACCGACCTGGACAACGCCCAGGTGCAGGTACAGAACCGCGTGACCCGCACCCAGCCCAAGCTGCCCGAAGAAGTGACGCGCATTGGTATCACCGTGGACAAGGCCTCTCCGGACCTGACCATGGTGGTCCACCTGACTTCGCCGGACAAACGCTACGACATGCTCTACCTGTCCAACTACGCCCTGCTCAACATCAAGGATGAGCTGGCGCGCCTGGGCGGCGTCGGGGATGTGCAGCTGTTCGGCATGGGCGACTACTCGCTGCGGGTCTGGCTCGATCCGAACAAGACCGCCTCGCGCAACCTGACCGCCACCGATGTGGTCACCGCCATCCGTGAACAGAACCGCCAGGTCGCCGCCGGTGCCCTGGGCGCGCCGCCTGCACCCAGCGCCACCAGCTTCCAGCTGTCGGTCAACACCCAGGGCCGCCTGGTGACCGAGGAAGAGTTCGAGAACATCATCATCCGTGCAGGTAGTGACGGTGAAATCACCCGCCTGAAAGACATCGCCCGCATCGAGCTGGGGTCGAGCCAGTACGCCCTGCGTTCCCTGCTCAACAACCAGCCGGCGGTGGCGATCCCGATCTTCCAGCGTCCGGGTTCCAACGCCATCGAGATCTCCAATGAAGTGCGGGCCAAGATGGCCGAACTCAAGCAGAGCTTCCCGCAAGGCATGGACTTCAGCATCGTCTACGACCCGACCATCTTCGTCCGTGGCTCCATTGAGGCCGTGGTGCACACCCTGTTCGAAGCCCTGATCCTGGTGGTGCTGGTGGTGATCCTGTTCTTGCAGACCTGGCGCGCCTCGATCATCCCGCTGGTGGCCGTACCGGTGTCGCTGATCGGCACCTTCGCGGTGATGCACCTGTTCGGTTTCTCGCTCAATGCCCTGTCGCTGTTCGGCCTGGTGCTGGCCATCGGTATCGTGGTGGACGACGCCATCGTGGTGGTGGAGAACGTCGAACGAAACATCGGCCTGGGGCTGAACCCGGTGGAGGCCACCAAGCGCGCCATGCGTGAAGTGACCGGCCCGATCATCGCCACCGCCCTGGTGCTGTGCGCGGTGTTCGTACCGGCGGCCTTTATCAGCGGCCTGACCGGGCAGTTCTACAAGCAGTTCGCCCTGACCATCGCCATTTCCACAGTGATCTCGGCCTTCAACTCCCTGACCCTGTCGCCGGCCCTGGCCGCGGTATTGCTCAAGGAACACCATGCACCCAAGGACCGCTTCTCGAAGATCCTCGACAAGTTGCTGGGGGGCTGGCTGTTCAAGCCGTTCAACCGCTTCTTCGACCGCGCCAGCCATGGTTACGTCGGCACGGTGCGCCGAGTCATCCGCGGCAGCGGCATCGCCCTGTTCCTCTATGCCGGCCTGATGGTGCTGACCTGGTTCGGCTTCGCCCACACCCCGACCGGTTTCGTTCCGGCCCAGGACAAGCAATACCTGGTGGCCTTCGCCCAACTGCCGGACGCCGCGAGCCTGGACCGCACCGAAGACGTGATCAAGCGCATGTCCGACATCGCCCTCAAGCAGCCCGGCGTGGAAAGCGCGGTGGCCTTCCCTGGCCTGTCGATCAACGGCTTCACCAACAGCCCGAACAACGGCATCGTCTTCGTCACCTTGAAGCCCTTTGATGAGCGCAAGGACCCGAGCATGTCCGCCGGTGCCATCGCCGGTGCCCTGAACGGCAAGTACGCCGATATCCAGGACGCCTACATGGCGATCTTCCCACCGCCGCCGGTACAGGGCCTGGGAACCATTGGCGGCTTCCGCCTGCAGGTAGAGGACCGTAGCGGCCTGGGTTACGACGAGTTGTATAAAGAAGTGCAGAACGTCATCACCAAGAGCCGCAGCGTGCCGGAACTGGCCGGGCTGTTCACCAGCTACCAGGTCAACGTGCCCCAGGTGGACGCGGCCATCGACCGGGAAAAGGCCAAGACCCACGGCGTGGCGATTTCCGACATCTTCGACACCCTGCAGATCTACCTGGGTTCGTTGTATGCCAACGACTTCAACCGCTTTGGCCGCACCTATCAGGTCAACGTCCAGGCCGAGCAGCAGTTCCGTCTCGAGCCCGAGCAGATTGGCCAGCTGAAAGTGCGCAACAACAAGGGCGAGATGATTCCCCTGGCGACCTTCATCAAGGTCAGCGATACCGCCGGTCCCGACCGCGTGATGCACTACAACGGCTTTGTCACCGCGGAAATCAACGGTGCGGCCGCTCCGGGCTACAGCTCCGGGCAGGCGGAAGCGGCGATCGAGAAACTGCTCAAGGAAGAACTGCCCAACGGCATGACCTACGAATGGACCGAGCTGACCTACCAGCAGATCCTCGCCGGTAACACTGCGCTGTTCGTCTTCCCGCTCTGCGTACTGCTGGCCTTCCTGGTACTGGCCGCGCAATACGAGAGCTGGAGCCTGCCCCTGGCGGTGATCCTGATCGTGCCGATGACCCTGCTGTCGGCGATTACCGGGGTGATCATCTCCGGTGGCGACAACAACATCTTCACCCAGATCGGCCTGATCGTACTGGTGGGCCTGGCCTGCAAGAACGCGATCCTGATCGTCGAGTTCGCCAAGGACAAGCAAGAGGAAGGCCTCGATCCGCTGGCTGCGGTACTGGAAGCCTGCCGCCTGCGTCTGCGGCCGATCCTGATGACCTCCTTCGCCTTCATCATGGGCGTGGTCCCCCTGGTGATCTCCAGCGGCGCCGGTGCGGAAATGCGTCATGCCATGGGGGTCGCGGTGTTCGCCGGGATGCTCGGGGTGACCTTCTTCGGCTTGCTGCTGACCCCAGTGTTCTATGTCCTGATCCGCAATTACGTGGAGCGCAGCGAGGCCCGCAAGGCCGCCCGCGCCCTGCAACTGGAGACGCAACAATGAGTGCCAAAGTCTTCCTGCCGAGCCTGCTGGTGCTGGCCCTGAGTGCCTGCGCCGTCGGCCCGGACTACCAGACGCCAACCACCGAGGCGGCGCACATCAGCGCCGCCACCGATGGCGCTGCGGGCCAGAAGAACTTCGACCGCGCACGCTTCGAAGGCATCTGGTGGCAGCAGTTCGATGACCCGACCCTCAACCAGCTGGTGAGCCAGTCGTTGCAGGGCAACCGTGAACTGCGGGTGGCCTTCGCCCGCCTGCGGGCCGCCCGGGCGATTCGTGATGACGCCAGCAATGACGCCATGCCCACCATCACCAGCCGCGCCAGCAGCGACCTGGCCAAGGGGCAGATCCCGGGCCAGACCACCAAGCGGGTCAACAGCGAGCGCTACGACCTGGGTCTGGACATGGCCTGGGAGCTGGACCTGTTCGGCCGCATCCAGCGCAACCTGGAAGCCACCGACGCCGACCAGCAAGCGGCCGAGGCCGACCTGTACCAGCTGCAGGTGACCATGATCGCCGAGCTGGTGGACGCCTACGGCCAACTGCGCGGCGCACAACTGCGGGAAAAGATCGCCCTGGCCAACCTGAACAACCAGCAGGCCTCGCGCAAGATCACCGAAAGCCTGCGTGATGCCGGGGTTGGCGACCAGCTCGACGTGGTCCGCGCCGACGCCCGCCTGGCTTCGGTGGAAGCCAGCGTGCCGCAACTGCAGGCGGAGCAGACCCGCCAGCGCAACCGTATCGCCACCCTGCTGGGTGAACGGCCGGACAAACTCAGCGTCGACCTGTCGCCGGCGCAGTTGCCGGCGATTGCCAAGGCCCTGCCGATTGGTGATCCGGGCGAGCTGCTGCAGCGCCGTCCCGACATCCTCAGCGCCGAACGCAAGCTGGCGGCGGCCACCGCACGGATTGGCGTGGCCAAGGCCGACCTGTTCCCGCGGGTCAGCCTCAGCGGCTTCCTCGGCTTCACCGCCGGACGCGGTTCGCAGATCGGCTCATCGGCAGCCAGTGCCTGGGCCCTGGGCCCGAGCATCACCTGGGCGGCCTTTGATCTGGGCAGCGTACGGGCTCGCCTGCGGGGTGCCGACGCCAATGCCGATGGCGCCCTGGCCAGCTACGAGCAGCAAGTGCTGCTGGCCCTGGAGGAATCGGAAAATGCCTTCAGCGACTACGGCAAGCGCCAGCAACGGCTGATCTCGCTGATCCGCCAGAGCGAGTCCAGCCGTGCCGCGGCGGACCTGGCCGAGATCCGCTACCGCGAAGGCACCGTGGACTTCCTGGTGCTGCTGGACGCCCAGCGTGAACGCCTGGCGGCCGAAGATTCCCAGGCCCAGGCCGAAGTCGACCTGTACCGTGGCATCGTCGCCATCTACAAGGCCCTGGGTGGTGGCTGGCAACCAGAGACGGTCGCCAGCCAGTAAGGATTTGCAACGAGCTCCTTTGGTTGGCCGCAACCAACCAATGTTTGGCCCCGTGGATCATTCGGTCGCGGGGCTTTTTTTATGCTCGTCTCAGGGACGCCTTCGCCGGCAAATATCCACGCATTCCCTGCCAACCGTAGGAGCTGGCTTGCCAGCGAAGGCGCCCGCCAGAACGCTACACGGCCCAAGGCCCTATTCGCCGGCAGCCGGCTCCTACAAGGTGACGCGATGATAGAGGGCGTCGATCATGCGGTTGGCCATTGCGATTGGACAGCCCGCCGGCGCGCTCCTAATCTTCACTCGCCGCGTAATCGCCCTGGCCTGCTTGCACATGATTGTCCGCCCCAAGCCCAACCTGATCAGCATCCTCTTTGCCCTCAAGGGCTCGATCGCCAAGCGCATTGCCTTGCGCTGCGTGCTGATCACCCTGCTGGCGTCGGTCATCGTGCTGGTGGAAACCCTGCAACCGACCTATTTCTCCAAGGTCAACGCCACGCCCTTCACCCTGCTGGGCCTGTCGCTGTCGATCTTCATGAGCTTTCGCAACAACGCCTGCTACGACCGCTGGTGGGAAGGCCGCAAACAATTGGGGCAGTTGATCATCGAGGTCCGCTCGCTGATCCGCGAAAGCCTGATCATCGACCCGCACCCCGAACGCGAGGGCCTGCTGCGCGATCTCTGCGGCTTCGCCCACAGCCTGATTGCCCGCCTGCGCCACGAGGACGAAGCCTGCGCCCTGCAACCTTGGGCCCAGGCCGACATCGACCCACAACACCCCAACCTCACCGATGCCCAGCTGCAACGCATCGGCCACCGCTGCTCGCAGTGGGCGCAACAGGGGCTGGTGAGTGAGTGGCGCTACACCCAGATGGAAACCCGCCTGGTCAGCCTGAGCCTGGTCCAGGCCGCCTGCGAACGCATCCAGAACACCCCGCTGCCCTTCCCCTACACCTTGCTGCTGCACCGCACCATCTACCTGTTCTGCATCCTCCTGCCGTTTGCCATGGCCGAGCCCCTGGGCTGGCTGACGCCGATCTTCACCGCCATCGTCAGCTACACCTTCCTGGGCCTCGACGAGATCGGCAATGACCTCGAAGACCCCTTTGGCTACGACGACAACGATCTGCCCTGCAACGCTCTGTTGCGCGGCCTGGAGCGTGAAGTCCTGGCAGCGCTGGGGCAACGGGACCTGCCGCCGCCATTGGAACCCCAGGAATACGTACTGACCTGATCCCGGGTTTGACTCGGGCCGGTTCCTGACCGAAGCTTGCGCCTTCCAAAAGTCGCCAGCTTCCGGATTCCTGCATGCCCCTGCCCCGTCGCTACCTGCTGATCAGCCTGTTGCTCGTTATCGCCCTGGCCCTGGCCTGGACCTTTCTGCGCAGCAGCCCGCCAGCGGTTCCGGAGGCGATCAAGCATGGCTACGGCCAGGCCCTGGAGAAGGCCCGCAACGGCCAGCCGGGCGCGGCACGGGTGCTGTACCAGCAACTGGCGCGCCCCGACCTCAATGATCAGCGGCGCACCCGCCTGCTGGCAGTGTTGCCCAACTACCCCAGCCCCCAGGCCCTGAAGCTGGCGGATGCCGACCTCTATCACCCCTCGGCCGAGGTGCGCAAAGCGGCGATCAAGAGCGTGCTGGGCCTGGTTCCCAGTGGCCAGCGCAGCCTGCTGCTCGGTCCCTTGCTCGACGATCACGAGCAAAGCGTGCGCTTTGCCGCGGTAGATGCCCTGCTGGGCCTGAGCCCGGATGACCAGGGGCTGTACTTCGGCCCGCTGCAACAGGTGATCGACGAATACACCCAGGTGCTCAAGACCCGGGGTGACGACGTCGAGGCCCAGTACCAGCTGGCCCGCCTGTACCTGCACAACGCCGACCTGAGCAAGGCCCAGCAGACTCTGGAGCAGGCCCTGCGCCTGGCACCGGACAACCTGCAAGCGGTGGTGCTGCAGATCGAAGTGCTGGACAAGCAAGGCCAGAGCGACGCCGCCCGCCAGTTACTGGCCAAGCAACTGCAGGCCCAGCAAGACTCCGCCTACCTGCAACATGCCCTGGGGCTCTGGCTGCTGCACCACGGCCAGGGCGAATTCGCCCTGCTCGGCCTGTCCCGGGCCGTGGAGCTGGAACCCAACAACGCCGCCTACCGCTACGACCTGGCCACCACCCTGCACAGCGAACAGGAGCAGGAAGCGGCGCAGAAGCAGCTGGAGGAAATCGTCCAGCGCCAGCCCTACAACCGCAAGGCGCGGGTGCTCCTGATCAACTACTGGAAAGAGAGCGGCCAGTTGCAGAACGTCCAGGTGTTGCTGGCCCAGCTGGAACAGCAGAACCCCGACGATCCGGCATTGCAGCAGGGCCTGTAAGGCCCCCACCCCATCCCCCTGGCGACAAAAGGTTGAACCGCGCCCGCACCGAACGGTCAAGACAATAAGCTGCGATATCAAGGCGTTCGCGCCATCGCCGGCTACCTGGACCCATTGTGCGAGGGCATTGTTTGTCGACCTCAACTGCGTTGCTCAACGAAAAAGCCGCCACCGGAATCGAAGGCCTGGACAACATCCTCTCCGGAGGATTGTCACGCAGCCATGTGTTCCTGCTGGAAGGTGAACCCGGAACCGGCAAGACCACCGTGGCCTTGCATTTCCTGCGTGCCGGCGCCCTGGCCGGCGAGCGCTGCCTGTACATCACGCTATCGGAAACCGAGCGCGAACTGCGTCAGGGCGCAACCTCCCATGGCTGGACGCTCGACGACAACATCCACATCTTCGAGCTGACCCCGCCGGAAAGCCTGCTCAATGCCGAGCACCAGCAAAGCCTGCTGTATTCCTCGGACCTGGAGCTGGGGGAAGCCACCCGGCAGATCTTCGAAGTGGTGGAACGCTTCAAGCCGACGCGGGTGGTGCTCGACAGCCTCTCGGAAATCCGCCTGCTGGCCCAGAGCTCCCTGCGCTACCGGCGGCAGATCCTGGCGATCAAGCACTACTTCGTGCGTTATGACGCCACCGTGCTGTTACTGGACGACCTGACCACCGAATCCCTGGACAAGACCGTGCACAGCGTGGCCCATGGGGTGATTCGTCTGGAGGAGCTGACCCCCAGCTACGGCGCCGAACGCCGGCGCATCCGGGTGGTGAAATACCGGGGCCAGAAGTACCGCGGCGGCTTTCATGACTTCACCATCATGGGCGACGGCGTCCATGTATTCCCCAGGCTGGTGGCTGCCGAACACCGAGGCCGCTACGAGCGCCTGACCTTGACCTGCGGCATCAAGGAGATGGACGCGCTCCTGGGAGGCGGCATCGAAAGCGGCTCCAGCACCCTGATCCTCGGCCCCGCCGGTACCGGCAAGTCGCTTATTTCGATGATCTTCGCCGCGGCCGCCGTGGCCCGGGGCGAGAAGGCCGCGCTGTTCATCTTCGACGAAGAGCTGGGGCTGCTGTTGGAACGCATGCGCAACATGGGTATCGACCTGGAGGCCCTGCAAGCCACCGGCAACCTGGTGATCGAACAAGTGGACGCTGCAGAACTGTCCCCGGGGGAGCTGTCCTACCGGGTCCGGCGCTGCGTCGACCAGCAACGGATCAAGACCGTGGTGATCGACAGCATCAACGGCTACCAGGCGGCCATGCCCGAGGAAAATGCCCTGGTGCTGCACATGCACGAGCTGCTGCTGTACCTCAATCGCCAGGGCGCCGCGACCTTCATGACCGTGGCCCAGCATGGCCTGGTGGGCGACATGCAGGCCCCGGTGGACATCACCTATCTGGCGGACACCGTGGTCCTGCTGCGCTACTTCGAGGCCCTGGGCAAGGTGCGCCGAGCCATCTCCATCATCAAGAAACGCACCGGCAGCCACGAATCCACCATCCGTGAGTACCGCATCAGCGCGCGCGGCTTGACCATCGGCGAACCCCTGGAAGCCTTCCAGGGCGTACTGCGGGGCGTGCCCACCTACCTGGGCGAAAGCACACCGCTGCTTCGGGAAGAGGGACGATGACCCAGGGCCTGGCATTTTCCGAGCGCGCCCTGGTGCTCACGCCCCACGGCCGTGACAGCCAGCTGGCGCAGATGATGCTCAACGAGGCGGGATTCAGCAGCCTGATCAGCCCTCACCTGCCGGCCCTGTGCGCAGAGCTGGAGCACGGCGCCGGGCTGGTGATCATCGCCGCCGAGGCTTTGCGCGGGGCCGACCTGGAACCCCTGTTGCGTCATCTGGAGCAGCAACCGGCCTGGTCCGACCTGCCCATCGTGCTGCTGACCCAGCACGGCGGTCCGGAGCAGAATCCGGCCTCACGCTTCAGCGCCCCCCTGGGCAACGTCAGCTTCCTTGAACGCCCTTTCCATCCGGCCACCCTGATCAGCCTGGTGAGCGCCGCCCTGCGTGGCCGACGCCGGCAATACGAAGCCCGGGACCGGTTGATCGACCTGAGCCAGAGCGAGCTGCGCCTGCAACGCACCCTGGAAACCCTGGAGCAGCAGGTGCAAGAACGCACCGCGCAACTGCGACACAACGAGGAAGCCCTGCGCCAGTCGCAAAAGATGGAAGCCGTGGGCCAGCTCACCGGAGGCATCGCCCATGACTTCAACAACATGCTCACCGGCATCATCGGCAGCCTGGAGCTGCTGCGCCGGCGCCTGGCCCGGGGTCGCACCGAGGACCTGGACCGACTGATCGACCTGGGGGTCACCTCGGCCAATCGCGCCGCCGGCCTGACCCATCGCCTGCTGGCCTTCTCGCGACGCCAGTCGCTGGACTCCAAGCCAGTGGAAATGAATGCCCTGGTGACGTCCATGGGCGAACTGCTGCAACGCAGCCTCAGCGAAAGCATCCAGCTGGACATGCACCTGTGCCCGCAACTGTGGGTCGCCGAGGCCGACCCCAACCAGCTGGAAAGTGCCCTGCTCAATCTGGTCCTCAACGCCCGGGACGCCATGCCCAATGGCGGCCGGCTGCTGGTGGAAACCCTCAATCAGCACCTGGGCCCGGACTTCACCCAGGCCCACGACAACCTCGAACCCGGCGACTACGTGCAGCTGCGAGTCAGCGACAATGGTTGCGGCATGCCCGACGCCATCATCCATCGGGTGTTCGACCCCTTCTTCACCACCAAGCCCATCGGCCAGGGCACCGGGCTCGGTCTGTCGATGATCTATGGCTTCAGCAAGCAGTCCCACGGCCACGTGTCCCTCAACAGCACCCTGGGCCGGGGCACCGAGGTCAGCCTGTACCTGCCGCGCTTTCGGGGCAGTGCGGAGCAGGATGAACAGCCGCTGGAGCAACAGTCGGAAACCGCGCAGAACGGCGAGACGGTGCTGATCGTCGAGGATGATCCAGCGGTACGGGTGCTGGTCAGCGCGGTACTCGGCGAGCTGGGCTATGCCTTTGTTGAAGCCGGCGACGCCCGTAGCGCCATGCCGATCCTCGATTCGGGGCAACGCATCGATCTATTGATCAGCGATGTGGGGTTGCCGGGCATGAACGGCCGGCAACTGGCGGAAATCGGGCGGCAGATCCGCCCGCAATTGAAAGTCCTGTTCATCACCGGCTACGCCGAGCACGCCGCCGCCCGTGGCGGCTTCCTCGAGCCCGGCATGCAACTGATCACCAAGCCCTTCACCTTCGACCTGCTGACGGCCAAGGTGCGGGAGATGATCCGCGACTGAGGCCCGGCTCAGGCCAGCAGTTGCTGGATCTGCTCCTGCAGGCTGTTGAGGTCGAAGGGCTTGGCCAGGATCGGTGCCTTGCGGGTGATGGGGCTGCCGCATTCGAGGATTTCGTTGGGGTAGCCGCTGATGAAAATCACCTTGAGGTCCGGGCGCAGCTTTACGGCCGGTTCGGCGATCATCACCCCGGTAATGCCGCCAGGCAGCCGGTAGTCGGTGATCATCACATCCAGGTGCGGCTTGCTGGCCAGGATCTCGAACGCCTGCTCGCCATTTTCGGCCTGGAGTACCCGGTAGCCCAGGCCCGACAGGTAGTCGGCCAGCAGCATCAGGATGACGGGTTCATCTTCGACGATCAGTACGACGTCTTGTGCATCTTCACTCATGGAAAACCTTTGCTCGATCAATTGCTGCCAGGGGCTGTTGATGTTTGGTGACCTACCGCGTTGCTGGGCCAAACTGCGCGAGGCAAGGCGCGGGATGCCGCTAATGGTTGTTCCCTTGGCAAATCCCGCAACGCAGCCTCGCACAGTTTGGCACGCAACCCGAAGGGACGGGGCCCACTTAGCGCAAGGCTGCGTTGCTCGGAGCTTATTTGGAACAACCAAACTGCGCTCCTCGCGCCTTGCCTTGCGCTAAGTGGGCCGCCGTCGCGGCAGGTCACCAAACGTCAACAGCCCCCTTCGACCATTGGGTCACGCAGAGGTTGCGTCTGCGTGACGCTTTTCGCGATTCGCCGGCAAACCGGCTCCTACAGTCAGGCCAGGGGCAGGCTGACGCGAAACAATGCGCCTTCGCCAATGCGACTTTCGACACTGATGGTGCCGCCGTGGGCAGTGACGATCTGCTCGGAAATGAACAGCCCAAGCCCGAGGCCCGCTGCTACGTGACTGGCGCTGACCCGCTCGAACTGCTGGAAAATCCGCTTCTGGTTGTCTTCGCTGATGCCGATCCCGTGATCCCGCACCTCGACCCGCGCCTCGCCGTCCTGGGCATAGACCCGGACTTCGATGGGGCTCTTGGCGCCGTAGCGCAAGGCATTGGTCAGCAGGTTGGAAATCACCTGTTCGATGCGGAATTCATCCCAGTGGCCTTGCAACGGCTGCTCGACCTCCAGGCTCAGGGATGATTGCGCGGCTTCCACCTGGGGCGCGAAGTTCTCCACCAACCCGCGTACCAGTTGCGCCAGGTCAAACTGTGACGGGCGGATCGACAGCTTGCCGGTGCGAATCCGCGAGATGTCCAGCATGTCCTCGATCAGGCGGATCAGGCTTTTGATCTGGCGCTCGTCGCGATCGACCATGGCGTGCATCTTGTCCAGGCTGAAGGCCGCTGCGTTCTCCCGGGCCAGGTGCATCTTGCGCAGTTGGGTTTCCAGGATCAGGCCATTGAGCGGCGTGCGCACTTCATGGGCGACGATGGACATGAAGTCATCGCGCATGCGCACCGCTTGCTCCAGCTCGTTCTGGGTGGCCTGAAGCTTATTGAGCAACGCCTCCTGCTCACGCCGGCTCTGCTCCAGGGCCTCGACCTGCTGTTTCATGGCCTTGCTCTGGCGATACAGGTCAACGAACACATTGACCTTGCTCTTCACCGCGTGGATGTCCAGGGGCTTGTGTAGGAAGTCCACCGCCCCGCTCTCGTAGCCCTTGAAGGCGTAGTTGAGCTCGCGCCCGGCGGCACTGACGAAAACGATGGGGATGTTCTTGGTCTTCTCGGTGCCGCGCATCAGCTCGGCCAGCTCGAAGCCGTTCATGCCCGGCATCTGTACATCAAGGATGGCCATGGCGAACTCATGCTGGAGCAGCAGCGACAAGGCTTCATCGGCCGACAGTGCCTTGTACACCATGCGGTCCTCGCGCTTGATCAGCGCTTCCAGGGCCAGCAGGTTCTCCGGCAGATCGTCGACGATCAGCAGCTTGGCTTGAATAGTACTTAACATGGGGGTCGTTCCAGCTCGGCAAGCAGACGGCTGATGCCGCGCAAGGTGAGAATGTAATCCGGTTGCTGCAGGGCCAGGGCCGCTTCCGGCATGGTCGCGACATGGGCTTCACGGGGGTCCTGGACAATGGTCAGGCCGCCCTGGCGCTTGACCTCCGCCAACCCCTGGGCGCCGTCCCGATTGGCACCGGTCAGGAGCACTGCGGCCAGGTTCTCGCCGTAGGCATCGGCTGCGGATTCGAACAGGTAGTCGATGGCGGGCCGAGAATGGTGCAGCCGCTCCTCCTGGCTCAGGGACAGGCTACGGTCCTGCTCCACCGACAAGTGATAACCGGGGGCAGCGAAATACAAGGTGCCAGGGACGATCTGCTCCTTGTCGTCAGCCTCCTTCACCGGCAGCGCCAGGCGCCTGTCGAAGACCTCCGCCAACTGGCTGCGGCGTTCGTCCGGCAGGTGCAGGACCACGATCACCGGCAGGCGAAAGTCCTGGGGAAAGTCACTGAACAGACTCAACAGGGCCTCCACGCCACCGGCGGATGCGCCCACCACAACGGCCTCGACCCGTGGCCAGAGGTTGTGCCCGGCAATCTGCTGATTCATGTCTTGCGGTAGATCCGTTCTTGTTTGACCAAGGGTTCGAAGTGTTTGCCATAGGCGGAAAAATCCAGGGTCTCCTTACTGCCCAGCACCAGGAAGCCCCGATGGCAAAGCGACTCGTGGAACAGTCCGAAGGCTCGATCCTGCAATTTTTTATTGAAATAAATCAATACGTTACGACATGAAATTAATTGAGTTTCTGAGAATACGCTGTCGGTCGCCAGGCTGTGATCGGCGAAGGTCACGTTCTCCCGCAGGCTCTTGTCGAAAATCGCGTAGTCGTAGGCCGCAGTGTAGTAGTCGGCAAAGGAACGCTGGCCGCCGGCCTGCTGGTAGTTGTGGGTGTAGGCCCGCACGTTCTCCAGGGAGAAGATGCCTTGTTTGGCCTTCTCCAGGGAGCTGGGGTTGATGTCCGTGGCATAGATGATGGTGCGCTCCAGCAGCCCCTCTTCGCGCAGCAGGATGGCCATGGAATAGACCTCTTCCCCGGTGCTGCAGCCGGCGATCCAGATCTTGATCGACGGGTAGGTCTTGAGCAACGGCACCACTTCCTGGCGGATCGCCAGGAAGTGCGACGGATCGCGAAACATCTCGCTCACCGGAATGGTCAGGAACTGCAGCAACTGCATGAACGCCGTCGGGTCGTGCAGCACCCGCTCCTGCAGCGCGGAAATGGTCTTGCACTCGAACTGACGCAAGGCATGGTTGACCCGACGCTTGATCGAAGCACCGGAGTAGTCGCGGAAGTCGTAGCTGTATTTGAGGTAAATAGCTTCGATCAGCAAACGCAGTTCGATCTCGGTATTACGCTCCACTAAATTCTTTCCATCTTGGGTAGCCACACGCGGATAAGCGAAAACAGGCGGTCGAGGTCAATGGGCTTGGCCAGGTAGTCATTGGAGCCGGCCTGGAGGCAGCGCTCCTGGTCATCCTTCATGGCCTTGGCGGTTACGGCGATGATGGGCAGCTTGCGCCAGCGCGGGTCCTTGCGGATCTGCACCGTGGCTTCGAAACCGTCCATCTCCGGCATCATCACGTCCATCAGCACCAGGTCGATATCCTCGACTTCATTGAGTCTGGCGATGGCCTCATGGCCGTTACGGCCGATCACCACCACCGCACCCTTGTGTTCCAGGGCACTGGTCAGGGCAAAGATGTTGCGCACGTCATCATCCACCAGGAGGATCTTGCGCCCCTCGAAGACCTTGTCGCGGCTGCGGGCGGTCTTGAGCATCTTCTGCCGCTCATGGGACAACTGGGATTCGACTTTGTGCAGAAAAAGCGTCACTTCATCCAGCAGGCGCTCCGGCGAGCGGGCGCCCTTGATGATGATCGAGCGGGAATACTTGCGCAGCTCGGCCTCTTCATCCCGGGTCAGGTTGCGCCCGGTATAGACGATCACCGGCGGGAAGGAGCAGATGTCTTCGGTGGACATGCGCTTGAGCAGGTCGTTGCCCAGCATGTCCGGCAACTTGAGGTCGATGACCATGCAGTCGTAGACATTCTCGCGCAGCAGGTCCAGGGCATCCTGGGCCAGGCCCACGGCCGTGATCTCGATATCGTCGTCGCCGATCAGCCGGGCAATGCTGTCGCGTTGCAGGTCATCGTCCTCCACCAGCAGCACGCGCTTGACCTTCTGCGTCAGCTTGGCTTCCAGGCGGGCGAAGACGTCCTTGAGTTCCTCGCGGGTGGTGGGTTTGACCGCGTAGCCCACGGCGCCCATATGCATGGCCGCTTCCACCCGGTCTTCCACCGAGATCACGTGCACCGGGATGTGCCGGGTCTGGGCATTTTCCTTGAGGCGCTGCAGCACGGTCAGGCCGGAATGATCGGGCAGGCGCATGTCCAGCAGGATGGCGTCCGGCATGTACTGGGCGGCCAGGCTGTAACCCTCGTCGGCGCCATGGGCTACCAGGCAGTGGTAACCCAGTTCGTGGGCCAGATCGAAGAGGATATGCGCAAAGTTAGCCTCATCTTCCACCACCAGGATGCAGCGGCTGCTGAACGGGGCCTTGTCCCGGTCATCGGCGAAGCGCGGGATCTCAACGCCTGGCACCTCGGCCACCGGCAGCGGTGCACTGGGCGCAGGGGGTGCCGCCACTGGCATTACCGCCGGCACTGGCGCCAGCACTGGCTGGGCCGCTTCGCTGTACTGCTCCGGTAGCACCAGGGTGAAAATGCTGCCCCGTCCCGGTTCGCTGCTGACGCTGATGGAGCCTCCCAGCAAGGTCGCCAGATCCCGGGAAATCGACAGCCCCAGGCCGGTACCGCCATAACGCCGGTTGGTGGTGCCGTCGGCCTGGCGGAAGGCTTCGAAAATGCTGTCCTGCTGGTCCTGGGCGATGCCAATCCCCGAATCCTGCACGGCGAAGGCGATACCGGCCCCCGGCTGAGCGGAAACGGTCAGGCTGACCTGGCCCTTTTCGGTGAACTTGACCGCGTTGGACAGCAGGTTCTTGAGTATCTGCTCGACCCGTTGGCGATCCGTGAACAGCCTCTGTGGCGCCCCCGGCTGCAGCTCCACCTTGAATTCCAGGCCCTTGTCCGTGGTCAACGGCTGGAACAGGCTGCGCAGGCCGTCCACCAGACGCGGCACGCTGGCATTTTCCGGGCGCACTTCGAGCTTGCCCGCCTCGACCTTGGAGATATCCAGGATGTCGTTGATCAGGTTCAGCAGGTCGTTGCCGGCGGAGTAGATCGACTCGGCGAACTTGACCTGCTCGGCACTGAGGTTCTCCTGGGGGTTTTCCGCCAGCAACTTGGCCAGGATCAACGAACTGTTGAGCGGCGTGCGCAGTTCGTGGGACATGTTGGCGAGGAATTCGGACTTGTACTTGCTCGAGCGCTGCAGTTCTTCGGCACGCTCTTCGAGCTGGGTCTGCGCCTCGTTCAGCTCGTTGTTCTTGCGGTCCATGGCGTCGCGCTGCTCGGCCAGGATCTGCGCCTGCTCGGCCAACTGTTCGTTGGTCTGCTCCAGTTCGACCTGCTGTGCCTCCAGGTGCACCTGGGACTCCTTGAGAATCCGCGACTGCTCCTCCAACTCTTCGTTGGCGGTTTTCAGTTCTTCCTGCTGCACCTGCAACTCTTCGTTGAGTTGCTGGGTTTCGGCCAGCACTTCCTGGAGGCGCTGGCGATAGCGCGCGGCTTCGATGGACGTACCGATATTGCCGGCAATCAGTTCCAGCAACTCCACATCGCGGTCGCTCAAGGCCCGCAGGAAGCCCAGTTCGATCACGCCATTGACCCGGTCGTCATCGCGGGTCGGCACCACCAGCACACTGCGAGGCGCGCCTTCGCCCAGGCCGGAGCTGACCTTGAAGTAGTCCGCCGGCACATCGTCCAGGCGGATCAGGCGCTTGTGCTGCGCGGCCTGGCCCACCAGGCCCTCATCGCCGTACAGCGCCTGTTCTTGCTGTTCCTGCTCCCGGGAAAAACCATAAGAGGCCACACGCTTGAGGCCGCCGTGGTCTTCGCGGACATACAAGGCCGCCACCGGCGTCCCCAGGTAGTGGGCGCAGAACTGGAGGATATTGCGCCCCAGCAGGTTCAGGGTCAGTTGGCCGAGCATCTGTTCGGCCAGTTCAGTCTGGCCGTTGCGCAGCCAGGCCTGCTGCTCCAGGCGCCGGGCGCTTTTTTCCTGGGCCTCGAGGTTGTCGCTGTAGCTTTTGGACAGTGCCAGCAGATCCCGACGCCCGACATAGGCCAGCAACGCGCTGATGCCCACCACGAACAGCAGATACAGGGCCACGCTGAAAATCGTGGTGCGGCTGACGCTTTCATTACGCTCCAGGCGCAACTGCTGCTCCATGACCACCGCATCCTCGTACTCCTTGCGGATCTCGTCGGTCAGGCGCTTGCCCCGCCCGGCCTGCACCGCACCCCGGTAGTCGCCGTTCTGCCGGCGCAGCTCGATCATGCTCTGGGCGAAGTTGTTCCACTCCACCTGCAGGGCTTCCAGGCGCTTGAGGCGGTCCACCTGCTGCGGGTTGTCGGCGACCAGATCGCGCAAACCATTGAGCTCGCTGAGGATGCGTGGCTTGGCCACCTCATAAGGGTCGAGGAAATGCTCATCGCCGGTGATCAGGAAGCCGCGCATGCCGGTTTCCAGGTCGATGGTCAGGCGCGCTGCCTCGTTGAGATTGTTGATCACCCGGTCAGTGTGCTGCACCCACTGGATGACCGAGAGCAAGTAGGTGATCAGGGACACGAAAAAAACGGCGCTGAGCACGCCTACACCAAGGGGCAGGCTGATGTTGCGGGTCAGCAGCTTGCGAAAACTCTGTTCATCAACCGAGGACGGACGGATCATTTGATGGACCTAGGCGCTGGTAAAAAAAACGAAGTTTGCCCCACATTCGGCCATCGCAGCTATTTTTTATAACCCATGGGTTCACAACTGCGATTTGACCTGCCCTGGGACAAAGGAAGCGGTTATTCTTGCCGGCGCTTGTACAACAGCATTTTTCTGTACAGCTTCGGGAACTTGTGGCCAGGCGCCACTTACTGATGCACAGGGCCGCCTGTCGCAGCGCCCCGTACTATCCATTTCTTGAGAGAGACCCTATGCCCGCCAGCGCCTCCACCATCCTAGTCGTCGAAGACGATGCCATCGTGCGCATGCTGATTGTCGATGTTCTCGAAGAGCTCGAATTCAGCGTCCTGGAGGCTGATGGCAGTGACGCCGCGCTGAGCCTGCTGGAAAACCCGGGACAGACCATCGACCTGTTGATGACCGATGTCGGCCTGCCCGGCATGAACGGCCGTGAACTGGCGGAGCGTGCGCGGCAACTGCGCCCGCAACTGCCGGTGCTGTTTGCCAGTGGTTATGCCGAGTCCATCGACGTGCCCGCCGGCATGTCAGTGATCGGCAAGCCGTTCTCCATCGACCAGTTGCGGGACAAGGTACGCAGCATCCTCGGTTGAGCCCGGCGGCGGCCTGATCCGCCGCTTGCGCGCTGTGGTTTAATGGCGGCCTTTTTTTGCCCTTGCCTGCCAGGAACCACCCCTCATGAGTCCCACCGCCGCAACCAAAGTCCTGATCATTGGTTACGTCTGGCCCGAACCCCGTTCGTCCGCCGCCGGCGGGCACATGATGCAGATCCTCCAGAGTTTCCTCGACCAGGGCTGGGAGCTGACCTTCAGCAGCCCGGCCAACGAGGGTGAACACAAGGAAGACCTGGCGGCCCTGGGCATCCGCGAATGCCCGATCGAGCTCAACAACAGCAGTTTTGACCGCTTTGTCGCCGAGCTGGCACCGGACATCGTGCTGTTCGACCAGTTCATGATGGAGGAACAGTTCGGCTGGCGGGTCGAACAACACTGCCCGAATGCCCTGCGTGTCCTGGAAACCTCGGACTTGCAATGCCTGCGCCATGCCCGCCACCAGCGCCTCAAGGACCACCTCAAGGCCTGCGCCGACGAAGATGACTTCAGCGCCCTGTTCACCCAGGCCGCGGCGCAAGAGTTCCAGCACATGGCCGACACCGATCTGGCCAAGCGCGAGATCGCCGCCATCTACCGCTGCGACCTGAGCCTGATGATCTCCCAGGTGGAGATCGAGCTGCTGGTGCAGCAGTTCCGCCTGCCCCCGGCCCTGCTGCACTGGTGCCCCCTGATGCTGGAACAACTGCCACAGGACTTCGTGCCCTTCGAACAGCGGGCGCACTTTCTCAGCATCGGCAATTTCCGCCACGCGCCGAACTGGGACGCGGTGCTCTGGATGAAGAACCGCGTGTGGCCGCTGATCCGCCAGCAACTGCCCGGCGCCCAGTTGCACCTGTATGGCGCCTACACCCCGCCCAAGGCGGCAGCGCTGCACAACCCGGCCCAGGGTTTCCACATCATGAACTGGGCTGAAGACGCGCTGCAGGTGATGAGCGCCGCACGCCTCTGCCTGGCGCCGCTGCGTTTTGGTGCCGGGATCAAGGGCAAGCTGCTGGACGCCATGCTCTGCGGCACGCCCAGCGTCACCACGCCGATCGGCAGCGAATCCATGTCCCAGGATGGGCTGCCCTGGCCGGGCGCGGTGGCCGAGTCGGCCGGCGACCTGGCGGCCGCGGCAGTGCGCCTGTATCAGGACCAACAGTTGTGGGAACAGGCCCAGAAGGATGGCCGGCGGTTGCTTGAGGCGCGCTACCGCCAGCAAGTCCACGGCCCGGCGCTGATCCAGCGCCTGCAAGACTGCCGCCAGCACCTGGAACAGTTGCGCCGGGACAACTTCACTGGCGCCATGCTGCGACACCACCATCACAAGAGCACCCAATACATGGCGCAATGGATCGAAGCGAAAAACCGCCCCGCCCCATAATCCCCCGCCCCAACGGGGCAGACAGACGAATTCCATGTAGGAGCCGGCTTGCCGGCGAAGAGGCCCACAAGCCCTGCATCGCCCTCAAGGACACCTTCGCTGGCAAGCCAGCTCCTACTGGTGCGTTAGCAGGGCACGAGGCATTATCAGCGGGGCCAACAACAAGAACAGACCCGCGCCATGAGTCGAACCGGCAAGATCACTGACCCCTCCTACGAGTTGATGGACGACCACAACGGTCTGTCGATCATCTATCGCCAGCACGGCTTCCCCTGCCCCCTGGTGCGCTGGCACTTCCACAAGGAATACGAACTGCACCTGATCGTCGCCAGCTCCGGCAAGGTGTTCATCGGCGACTACATTGGCAACTTCTATCCGCAGACGCTGTTCCTGACCGGCCCCAACCTGCCCCACAACTGGATCAGCCAGGTGGCCGAGGACGAGGTCGTGGCCAAGCGCGACATGCTGGTGAACTTCACCGACGAACTGTTCGACAGCGGCAGCCAGGTGTTCACCGAGTTGAAGAACCTCGCCCCGCTGCTGGAGCGGGCGCAATACGGCATCGAGTTCCGCTGCAAGCACACCATCGCCCAGGCGCTGCCCTTGATGCAGCGCATTGCCGATTCCAGCGGCATCACCCGCCTCGGCCACTTTTTCATCCTCATGGAACTGCTGGCGGCCTGCGACGACTACCAACTGTTGTCCGGCGCCACCCGCGCGCAACTGGCGGATGAACACAGTGTCGACCGCACCAACCGTGCCGTGGACTACATCTTTGCCCACTACGCCCGAGAGCTGCCCCTGGAGGAAGTGGCCGAGTACCTGGGGATGAAGCCCACCTACTTCTCCCGGGTGTTCAAACAGGCCACGGGGCGCTGCTTCATCGAGTTCGTCAATCGCCTGCGGATCAGCAAATCCTGCGAACTGCTGGCCGATGGCGACAAACCGGTGACCGACGTGTGCTTCGAGTCGGGATTCAACAACATCTCCAACTTCAATCGACGCTTCCAGCAACTCAAAGGCATGACCCCTTCCCACTACCGCCGCCTGGCGGTGCAACGCCTGACCGAACAGAACCTGGGCTGATCGCCCCGCCCCGTAGGAGCTGGCTTGCCAGCGAAGGCGTTCCAATGCCCTGGGCAGGGCTCGCGGGCCTCTTCGCCGGCAAGCCGGCTCCTACATAGCGCGAACATTGGTAAACAAATCTCGTTCAGCTTACGTTCAGCAGTTGTCAATAATCTTCATTTGGCAATGAGTATCATTATGTTACAAATTGATTCCTTGTCTCATTTGCCCGCCGGTGCTGAATGCTCGTTCCATTTCTGATCATGCTGCGCGAAGGGATTGAAGCCGCGCTTATCGTTGGCATCATTGCCAGCTACCTGAAGCAGACCGGCCGTGGCCAGTGGATGCCTGCGGTGTGGATCGGGGTGTTTCTCGCCGCGGCCCTGGCCCTGCTGGTGGGCGGCGGCCTGGAACTGATGAGCGCCGAATTCCCGCAAAAGCAGCAGGAACTCTTCGAGGGCATCGTCGGCCTGGTGGCCGTAGGCATTCTCAGTTCCATGGTGTTCTGGATGCGCAAGGTGGCGCGCTCGATCAAGCACTCCCTGCAAGCGTCCCTGGACCAGGCCCTGGCCGGCTCCCAGCATCAGGTCACGGCGCTGATCGCCATGGTGTTCTTCGCCGTGGCCCGGGAAGGCCTGGAAACCGTGTTCTTCCTGCTGGCGGTGTTCCAGCAGAGCGAAGGTCCCGGCGCGCCGATTGGCGCCCTGCTGGGGCTGATCGTGGCGATCATCGTCGGTTTCCTGATCTATACCGGCAGCATGCGCCTGAACCTCGGCGCGTTCTTTCGCTGGACCGGGCTGTTCATCCTGGTGGTGGCCGCCGGCATCCTCGCCAATTCGGTGCAGGCCCTGCATGAAGCCGGGGTCTGGAACCATCTGCAGACCGTGCTCTTCGACTTCAGCGCCAGCCTGCCCATGGATGGCCCACTGGGCTCGGTGCTGGCTGGCATGTTCGGTTACCAGGACGCACCCACCCTCAGCACCCTCGGCGCCTATGTGCTGTACCTGGCCGTGACCCTGGCGCTGTTCTTCCTGCCCGGCGGCGCCCCGGCCAAGGCGCCCGGCTCAGCGTCTTCCGTTTCCAGTCAGTAAGGCTCCCCAATGACCCAGCAAGCCTCTCCCCAGGCCTCGCCTCCCCGCGCCTTGCGCTGGGCGGTTGCCGGTTCGGTGATCGTCATGATCGCCGCCGGCGGGCTGTTCTATTACGCCTCGCAATTGGCCGCCAGCAAGCGCCAGGCCCACCAGGGCGAAATCACCGTGACCATCCATCCCCACAGCTGTGAGCCCAACGCGCTGACGGTGCCGGCAGGCCACGCCAGCTTTCGCATCGTCAACCGCTCGGACCGCGCCGTGGAATGGGAAATCCTCGATGGCGTGCTGGTGGTCGAGGAACGGGAGAACATTGCCCCCGGCCTGAGCCAGGTGATCAATGCCAACCTGGCGCCCGGGGACTACGCCATCACCTGCGGCCTGCTGAGCAACCCTCGCGGCACCCTGCACGTGAACCCCACCGCCGAGTCCGACGCCCAGGCCAAGGCGCGGCCGTCGATGGTGGCCTTCATCGGCCCGCTGTCGGAGTTCCGGGTCTACCTGAGCACCCAGGGCAGTGCCCTGATCAAGGCGGTGAGCGCCCTGCAACAGGCCATCGATGCCGGTGACCTGAAACAGGCCCAGGCCCTGTACCTGCCGGCCCGCGCCGCCTACCAGCAACTGGCCCCGGCCGCCCAGCGCCTGGCCGAGCTGGACAACGCCATCAACGCCCGCGCCGACTATTTCGAACAGCGGGAACAGGACCCGGGCTTCAGCGGCTTCCATCGCCTGGAATACGGCCTGTTCCAGAAACGCGACCTGGCCGGCCTGGCTCCGGTAGCCCAGCGCCTGTCCAGCGACGTCTCGCGCCTCAAGGAGCAGTTGCTGGCCCAAACCCTGCCGCCGGAACAACTGGTCAGCGTGGTCGCACGCTCCATCCGCAGCCTTGCCGACCTGCGGGCCAGCAGCGGCGAGGAAGAACGCTACAGCCACAGCGACCTCAACGGTTTTGCCGCCAACCTGGCGACCACTCGCAAGGTCATCGACCTGCTGCGCCCCTTGCTGGCCAAGTCCGCCGCCCAGTTGCTGCCCCAGGTCGACAACGCCGCGAATGCCCTGGACACCCGTCTCGCCAGCCTGCGCGACGGCTTCGGTTACCTGGACTACGACAAGGTCAGTGCCGAACAACGCAAAGAGATCGCCGACAAGGCCAAGGCCCTGGCCGACGCCCTCGACGCCATCGATCCCGCACTCGGCCTTTCCGGCCTGTAACCAGACGAGTTTCCAATGAACGATTCAGATCAGTCCAACCCGTCCTTTTCCGCCCAGCGCCGGCGCGTGCTGCTGGGCATGGGCGCCGCCGGGGTGGCCCTGGCCGGCAGCAGCCTGAGTGGCCCGGCCATGGCCGCCGGCGCCGCGGCCCAGGTCACCGAGGCCCCCAGCAGCGACAAGACCCAGGACCGCCATGACTTCCATGGCCAGCACCAGAGCGGCATCGTCACCCCGCGCCCGGCCTCGGGCATGCTGGTGTCCTTCGATGTGCTGGCCAGCGACCGCGACGACCTGGAGCGACTGTTCCGCACCCTCAACGAACGCATCGCCTTTCTCATGAGCGGCGGCCCGGTGGCCCAGGTCGACCCTAAACTGCCGCCCCTGGATTCCGGCATCCTCGGCCCGGTGGTCACCCCGGACAACCTGACCATCACCGTGTCGGTGGGCGAATCGCTGTTCGACGAACGCTTTGGCCTGGAAGCCGCCAAACCCAAGCGCCTGATGCGCATGGTGGGTTTTCCCAACGATGCCCTGGAGCCGGCCTGCTGCCATGGCGACCTGAGCCTGCAGTTCTGCTCCAACACCGCCGACACCAATATCCACGCCCTGCGCGACATCGTGAAGAACCTCCCCGACCTGCTGCTGGTGCGCTGGAAGCAGGAAGGCAGCGTGCCGCCCCAGGCCCCGGCCAAGCCCGGGCAGCCGGCACAAAGCGCGCGCAACTTCCTGGGCTTTCGCGATGGCTCGGCCAACCCCGATTCCAATGACCAGCAGGCCATGCAGCAGATCGTCTGGGTCCAGCCCGGCAGCGACGAACCGGCCTGGGCGGCCCATGGCAGCTATCAGGCGGTGCGGATCATCCGCAATTTTGTCGAGCGCTGGGACCGCACCCCGCTGCAGGAGCAGGAAAGCATCATCGGCCGAATCAAGACCACGGGCGCGCCCATGGATGGCCAGAAGGAAACCCAGGTGCCCGACTACGCCCGTGACCCCCACGGCAAGCTGACCAAGCTTGATGCCCACATCCGCCTGGCCAACCCGCGCACCCCACAGACCCGGCAGAACCTGATCCTGCGCCGGCCGTTCAACTACTCCAACGGGGTCAACAAGAACGGCCAGCTGGACATGGGCCTGCTGTTCATCTGCTACCAGGCGGACCTGGAAAAAGGCTTTATCGCGGTCCAGACCCGCCTCAACGGCGAGCCTCTGGAGGAGTACCTCAAGCCTACCGGCGGCGGTTACTTCTTCACCTTGCCGGGCGTTACCGGCGCCGGGGATTTCATTGGTCGCTCGTTGCTCGAAGCCACCCGACCGAACACCACGGCCTAACCCCCATGACACCCCAACCCCCACGGAAAAGTCCCATGAAAAAGTCGCCTCTCGCTGTGTTGCTGACCCTTGGCTTGCTCCACGCACCGCTTTCGGCGTTCGCCGCCACTGCGCCCCTGGAGCTGGTGGGGCCGATCTCCGACTACAAGATCTACGTCACCGAGCAACTCGATGAACTGGCCAACCACACCCAGCAGTTCACCGATGCGGTGAAAAAGGGCGACCTGGCCAGCGCCAGGAAGCTCTACGCGCCGACCCGGGTCTACTACGAGTCGATCGAACCGATTGCCGAACTCTTCAGCGACCTCGACGCCTCCATCGACTCCCGGGTCGACGACCACGAGAAAGGCGTCAAGGCCGAAGACTTCACCGGCTTCCACCGCCTGGAATACTCGCTGTTCTCGGAAAACAGCAGCGAAGGCCTGGGCGAGCTGGCCGATGGCTTGAACAAGGACGTCAAGGACCTGCAGACCCGCGTCGCCGGCCTGACCTTCCCGCCGGAAAAAGTCGTGGGTGGCGCTGCTGCGCTGCTGGAAGAAGTGGCCGCGACCAAGATCTCCGGTGAAGAGGACCGCTACAGCCACACCGACCTCTACGACTTCCAGGGCAACATCGACGGTGCGAAGAAAATCGTCGACCTGTTCCGTGGGCAGATCGAGAAACAGGACAAGGCCTTTGTTGCCAAGGTGGACAAGAACTTCGCCGCGGTGAACAAGATCCTCGCCAAGTACAAAACTCCTGACGGCGGCTTCATGACCTACGACAAGGTCAAGGAAAACGACCGCAAGGCCCTGGTCGGTCCGGTCAACACCCTGGCCGAAGACCTCTCCACCCTGCGCGGCAAACTGGGCCTTAACTGATCCCAAAACCCAACCCGCCCCCACTGTAGGAGCTGGCTTGCCAGCGAAAGCGATCTTGAGCTCAACCCCCGCCTCAAGCCCCTCTTCGCCGGCAAGCCGGCTCCTACGCAAGCGGAACAACAGCCGTTGCACCTGTAGGAGCTGGCTTGCCAGCGAAAGCGATCTTGAACTCAACCCTCGCCTCAAGGCCCTCTTGGCCGGCAAGCCGGCTGATACAGGGTGTTGCCATCACGGGTGCAGATAAGGCTGGGCTGTTGCCCGTTATACCGTTAACGTTCACGGCCCATCGGCTTTCATGGAAGACCCTTCATGCCTCGCTCCACAGCCGCCAGCGCGCCGCTGACCGCCAGACCCTTCTCCCTGGTTCCTCTGATGGCCGCCTACATGGCCTGCACCATGTCGATGATGGCCTTCGTCTCGCTGATCGGCCCGATCTCTCGGGCCCTGCATCTGCAAACCTGGCACGCCGGCGCCGCCGTCACCGTTTCCGGGGTGATCTGGATGCTCCTGGCACGCCCCTGGGGCCAGGCCAGCGACCGTTTCGGTCGACGCCGGGTGCTGTTGCTGGGCACCGCCGGCTTCACCCTCGCCTACTGGGCCCTGTGCCTGTTCATCGACCTGTCGCTGCAGTCGCTGCCGAGCGTCGCCATGGCCTTTCTCGGCCTGATGCTCGGCCGCGGCCTGATCGGCGCCTTCTATGCGGCGATCCCGGTGGGCGGCTTCGCCCTGATCGCCGATAACGTCGAGCCCCAGCATCGCGCCCGCGCCATGGCCACCCTGGGCGCCGCCAATGCCGTGGGCCTGGTACTGGGTCCCGCAGTGGCCGCCTTGCTGGCCCGCTACAGCCTGAGCCTGCCGTTCTACGCCATGGCGGTACTGCCGTTGCTGGCATTCCTGGTGCTGCGCTACCAACTGCCCCGCCAGGAACTGCACCTGGCCCAGGCCCCGACCCGAGTGCGCCTGGGCGACCCACGGCTGCGCCGGCCCATGGTGGTGGCCTTTGTTGCCATGCTGTGCGTGTCGATTGCCCAGATCACCGTCAGCTTCTATGCCCTGGACCGGCTGCGCATGAGCCCCGCCGATGCCGCCCAGACGGCCGGGGTGGCCCTGGCCATGGTCGGCGTGGCGCTGATCTGCGCGCAGTTGGTGGTGCGCAAGCTGGAATGGCCGCCGCTACGGATGATCCGCTACGGCGCTCTGCTCTCGGCGCTGGGCTATGCCGGCAGCATGCTGGTGGACAGCGCCTGGGGCCTGTGGCTGGCGTTCTTTGTCTCGGCGGCGGGCATGGGTGGAGTGTTTCCATCGTTCTCGGCCCTGGCGGCGAATGCCGTAAAGGCCTCGGAACAGGGCGCGACTGCCGGCAGCATCGGCGCCGCCCAGGGCCTGGGCGTGGTCATCGGGCCCATGGCCGGCAGCCTGATCTACGCCATCGAACCGCGCCTGCCCTACCTGCTGGCGGCGGTGCTGCTGGTGCTGATCGCCATCTGGCCAAACCCTCAGCCCAAAGACCTGTAGCCACTGCCGCAGGCTGCGACAGGCCCCTAAGGGGCCTCATGGCTCGCAGCCGATCCAGGCAGCAGTTCAGGGCAGCGGTTTACAGCATGCGATAGAGCAGACGCTCGATGCGCACACGGCTGACCCGGCGCAGGAACTTGCCCACTGCCTCGGGGTAGTCCACCAGGCTGTCCAGGTACTGGAAATGCTCGATACGCCGGGTATGCCGGTAGATCTCGGCCTGTTCGGCGCTGCGCGCCTGCAGCAACTCGCCCTTGGGGTCGTCCAGCAACAGGGCGTTCTCCAGGTCCAGGCGGAAGGCCCGGGGATTGAGGTTGTTGCCGGTGAGCAAGGTGTAGCGTTCATCCACCCACATGCCCTTGAGGTGATAGGTGTTGTCGCCATCACGCCACAGGTGCAGGTTCAGCAGGCCACTGTCGATGACTTTCTGGTGACGCTTGGCAAAGCGTCGCAGGCTGATCTCGTACAGGTAAGGCAGGGCCGCGATGACCTTGAACGGCTCGCTGGGCGGGATGTAGAAGTCGTTGGCGGTCTTGTCGCCGACAATGATGTCGATCTTCACCCCGCGCTCCAGGGCCCGGTTGATTTCCCGGGTCACCATCAAGGGCAGGTTGAAATACGGGGTGCAAATGGTCAGTTGCTGCTGGGCCCCGGCGATCAGCTCGCAGATCACCCGGTTCAGCGGGTTGCCCTTGCCGACCCCGAGCAACGGACTGACCGACAGCCCGCTCTTGTCCAGGCCACCGGCGGTGGTGTCATAGGTGGCGTGCTTGAGGCGACTGCGCAGGTCGCCGATGTCGTTGCGCAGGCTACGGGTGGTCGGCAGGTTCGGCAGGTCCAGGCGATGGACCGCCCGCGACTCCACCAGACCATGCTGCACCAGATGGTGCATGGAGTCGGCCAGGGCGCGGTTGTGCAGCAGGTGGTAACGGTCGAATCGGTACTTGTCGAACTTGTGCAAGTACACGTTGTTCAGGCTGGCGCCGCTGTAGAGTACGCAATCGTCGATCACGAAGCCCTTGAGGTGCAGGACCCCGAACAGCTCCCGGGTCTGCACCGGCACGCCGTAGATCGGCACTTCGCTGGCGTGGGTACGGGTCATTTCCTGATACCAGGCCGAGTTGCCCGGCTGCTTGCCGGCACCGATCAGGCCGCGCTGGGCCCGCAGCCAGTCCACCACCACAACCACCTCGAGTTCCGGTCGGGCGGCCTTGGCGGCATGCAGGGCATCGAGGATTTCCTGACCGGCTTCATCCTGCTGCAGGTACAGCGCGACGATATAGATGCGCCGGCTGGCCTGGGCAATTTGCTCCAGCAGAGTGCGACGAAATTCCGCAGCGCCAGTCAGAGTGGTGAAGGCTTCGGCAGCCAGGGGGAAGCTGCGCAGTTTGGGCAGCAAGGAACGTTTGAAAAGCGACGGCATAGGGCTCGCAGTGGCTCAAATCCAAAGAGCGCAAGAGCTTACACCATGGAACAGGCTGAGTCCCCTGTCAGCCCACTCTGGAGTAACCGGCTGGCTGGCGAAAAGCACCTTGAGTCTTGCGTTGCCCTGGAAATCACCTTGGCCGGCAAGCCAGCACCTACGAGAAATACCGCTGAATATAAAAATCCGAACAACAGGATTGACCAAGGAGAACGATCGTTCTACTCTTTGTCCCATGAACGAAATCACTCCCTCTGAAACACGCGACATCATCCTCGACGTCACCGAGAAGCTGATCTACAAGAGCGGCATTGCCGCCACGGGCATGGATCTGTTGGTGAAGACCGCCGGGGTATCGAGAAAGAGCGTCTATCGCTATTTCAGCAACAAGGACGAACTGGTGGTAGCCGCCCTGGAACGTCGCGACCAGCGCTGGATGCACTGGTACAGGACCGAAGTGAGCAAGGCCGAAGGTACTGCCCAGCGATTGCTGGCGCTGTTCAGCGTACTCAAGGACTGGTTCGGGTCTGAAGGTTTCCGCGGCTGCGCCTTTATCAACACCAGCGGCGAGACCGGCGATGCTCAGGATCCGGTGCGCCAGGTGGCGAAACAACATAAACAGAAACTGCTCGACTACGTGACCGAGCTTTGCCAGGAACATGGCGTGCAACATCCCGAGGAACGGGCAGCGCAACTGCTGATCCTGATCGATGGCGCCATTACCGTTGCCCTTGTCATGGGCGATCACAGTGCTGCTGATAATGCGCAATGCATGGCGCGAAAGTTATTGGACCTCTGATTGTTTTAAACAAGAGCAACTTCTTTGTTTGAACAGCAACTTTCATTGGAGACAGATCATGTCGTCTAACGCTCAAGTGCGCCCGCCTCTTCCGCCTTTCACTCGCGAGTCGGCGATTGAAAAGATCCGGCTGGCCGAAGATGGCTGGAACTCCCGGGACCCGGAGCGGGTATCCCTGGCGTATACCCTGGATACCCAATGGCGCAACCGCGCCGAGTTCGCCCACAACCGCGAAGAAGCCAAGGCCTTCCTCGCCCGCAAATGGGCCAAGGAACTGGATTACCGCCTGATCAAGGAGCTCTGGGCCTTTACCGACAACCGCATCGCCGTGCGCTACGCCTATGAATGGCATGACGACTCGGGCAACTGGTACCGCTCCTACGGCAATGAGAACTGGGAGTTCGACGAGCAGGGACTGATGGCCCGGCGTTTTGCCTGCGTCAACGACATGCCGATCAAGGAAACCGAGCGCAAATTCCACTGGCCCCTGGGCCGGCGCCCGGATGATCATCCGGGCCTCAGTGACCTGGGCCTGTAACCCACCCGCCCCACCGTAGGAGCTGGCTTGCCAGCGAAGGCGTCCTCGAGGGCGATGCAAGGCTTGCCGGCCTCTTCGCCGGCAAGCCGGCTCCTACATGGAATTCGTCTGCCTGCCTGTAGGGGCTGGCTTGCCAGCGAAGGCGTCTTCGAGGGCGATGCAAGGCTTGCCGGCCTCTTCGCCGGCAAGCCGGCTCCTACATGGAATTCGTCTGCCTGCCTGTAGGAGCTGGCTTGCCAGCGAAGGCGTCTTCGAGGGCGATGCAAGGCTTGCGGGCCTCTTCGCCGGCAAGCCGGCTCCTACATGGAATTCGTCTGTCTGCCTGTAGGAGCTGGCTTGCCAGCGAAGGCGTCCTTGAGGGCGATGCAAGGCTTGTGGGCTTCTTCGCCGGCAAGCAACGCGCCGTTCAAGCCGCGGCTTCTTGCTCCTTGAGCCGGGCCTGGGCTTCCAGTTCGCGCACCAAGGGCAGTACGCGCTTGCCGAAATACTCCACCTCTTCCTGGAAATGCAGGAAGCCCGCCAGGACCAGGTCCACCCCCACTGCCTTCAAGTCGACAATCCGTTGGGCAATCTGCTGCGGGGTGCCGATCAGGTTGGTCTTGAAGCCGTCGTTGTATTGCACCAGATCCTCGAAGCTGGACTTGGCCCAGTTGCCCTCACCCTCCGGTGAGGCCTTGCCGGCCTGCTTGGCCGCATCGCCAAAGGCATTCACCGCCTCCGGATCGGCCTTGTCGATGATTTCTACCAGCACCGCCCGGGCTTCTTCCTCGGTATCCCGGGCGATCACAAAGGCATTCACCCCAACTTTCACCGAATGCTGGTTGGCAGCGGCCTTGGCACGGATATCGTCAACCTGGGCCTTGATGCCCTCCACGCTGTTGCCATTGGTGAAGTACCAGTCCGACACCCTGGCGGCCATGTCCCGGGCCGCCCGCGAGCTGCCGCCCTGGAAGATTTCCGGTTGCCCCAGGGGCTTGGGTTTGAGGCTGTAGTGGTCGAAGCGATAGAAGTCACCCTTGAAGGTGAAGTGGTCCTGACTCCAGATCCCGCGCAGGGACCGGATGAACTCCTCGGAGCGGCGATAGCGCTCATCGTGTTCGAGCCAGTGCTCACCGATGGCCTGGAACTCACCCTTGAACCAGCCGCTGACAATGTTCACCGCGATGCGGCCATTAGTCAGTTGATCGATGGTGGCCAGCTGCTTGGCCGCCAGGGCGGGTTGCCAGGGCCCGGGCAGGATCGCTGCGATCACCTTGAGCTTGTCGGTAGCCGCCAACAACGCGTGACTGAAGGCCACCGACTCATGCTGGTATTCGGCGCCGTAGCCGGCGGTGAAGCGGATCTGCGTCAGGGCATATTCAAAGCCCGCCGCTTCGGCGATCTGCGCCAGCTTACGGTTGTAGTCGATGCCCCAGTGGGTGCGCTGTTCGATCTTGCTCACCACCAGCCCGCCGCTGACGTTAGGCACCCAATAAGCAAATTTGACGGCTTGCTGACTCATGGTTCGGTCCTCGGGACAGGTAAAGGTGCAAGGACCAGAGCAGCAAGCGTGCCAGCGCCCGGCACCCTCGGCGCAAACCTCGCACCGACGGCTGGGCAAGGTACTGGCCGGCAGCGCTGGGCCGGGCTCGCAGCCGTTTGCCGGGGTCGCAAGGGTTGCCTCCCTGCCCCCCGCGAGCGCCGCTTGCAACAGCGGCTACAGGGGGCTCAAAAACTCCGCAATCAGGCGATTTGTTGATGAACTGTTGCCCGGACAACAGTTGCCAGACGCTCGCCCCCGCCCATGCCCAGGCAAACCGGCACTCGGGACTTCGGCATGCTGTGTGCAATCAGCCTCGGCACTGACTGTTTTTTCTGCCGACTGTTTTTATGCCGACCCCAGGAGCAACACCATGACCGAACATCAGGTAATCAATCCGCTGTCCGTAGGCGTCGACTACGAGGCCCTGGCCGAACGGTTCCGGCCGATCTTCCAGAAGATCGCCGCCGGTGCCGTGGAGCGCGAGCACAGCCGCAGCCTGCCCCATGAACCTATCCAGTGGCTCAAGGAGTCGGGGTTCGGCGCGCTGCGGGTGCCGGTGGAATATGGTGGCGGCGGCGCCTCCCTGCCCCAATTGTTTCAACTGCTGGTCGAGCTGGCCGAAGCCGATGCCAATGTGCCCCAGGCCTTGCGCGGGCACTTCGCCTTTGCCGAGGATCGCCTCAATGCTCCCCCCGGCCCGGCCCGGGACCTGTGGTTCAAGCGCTTTGTCGAGGGCGATATCGTCGGCTGCGCCTGGACTGAAATCGGCGCGGTGGAGATTGGCCAGGTCATTACCAAGGTGACGCCGGACGGCGAAAAATGGCGCCTCAACGGCGAGAAGTTCTACAGCACCGGCAGCATTTTTTCCGACTGGATCGATGTCTACGCCCAGCGCAGCGATACCGGCGGCGATGTGATCGCCGCCGTTCGTACTCGCCAGAGCGGCATCCAGCAGAGCGATGACTGGGACGGTTTCGGCCAACGCACCACCGGCAGTGGCACTTCGCGTTTTACCGACGCCGAAGTGGAGGCCGAGAACCTCATCGACTTCGCCACCCGCTTCAAGTACCAGACCGCGTTCTACCAACTGGTGCTGCTGGCGACCCTGGCCGGGATCGGCCGCGCTGCGCTACGCGACGTGGCTCACGAAGTGCGGGTGCGCAAGCGCATCTACAGCCATGGCAACGCGCAGCAGGTCAGTGCCGACGCCCAGGTGCAGCAGGTGGTGGGCGAGATTGCGGCTCTGGTGTATGCCGCCGAGGCGGCGACTGTACGAGCTGCGGCGCCGGCGCAACGGGCATACCTGGCACGCTTTGCCGGCGATGAGGTGCAGGAGCGTGAAGCCAATGTGGCCGCGGAAATCGAATCGGCCACAGCCCAGGTCGCGGTGACTGAACTGATCCAGCGCGCCACCAGCGAACTGTTCAATGCCCTGGGGGCTTCGGACATACGCCAGGGCAAGGCCCTGGACCGGCATTGGCGCAATGCGCGGACCGTGTCGTCGCACAACCCGGTGATCTACAAGGCACGGATTGTCGGTGACTGGCGTATCAACGGCAGCGAACCGCCTTTTGTCTGGCAGATCGGCAACGGCC
This sequence comes from Pseudomonas sp. E1BtOHC1, assembly GCF_058744285.1. Classification (NCBI taxonomy): domain Bacteria; kingdom Pseudomonadati; phylum Pseudomonadota; class Gammaproteobacteria; order Pseudomonadales; family Pseudomonadaceae; genus Pseudomonas; species Pseudomonas sp. E1BtOHC1. The sequence goes on along the minus strand of NZ_CP196023.1, from coordinate 3,944,570 downwards.
CCCGGCGCTGACCTCAGGCCCGGCTCCTGCAATGAATCTGCGCTGTACCGTTCTGTAGGAGCTGGCTTGCCAGCGAAGGCGTTTTCCGCACGGGCGCTCGGCTCAAGCGGCATCAGACCAAGGTCGAGGCGGTCGCGCAGCGGGCGGGGTTACGGGTAAGATGGCGGTCTTTCGCGCAGCCCCCTTTGCGCTTCCCGCCGAACAATAAGCCGAATCCATGCCTTTCGAACTCAGCGTAGACCTGACCACCCTCGCCATTCTCGCCCTCGTGGCTTTCGTCGCCGGTTTCATCGACGCCATCGCCGGCGGCGGCGGGCTGCTCACCACTCCGGCCCTGCTGACCGCCGGACTGCCGCCGCACTTGGTGCTGGGCACCAACAAGCTCAGTTCGACCTTCGGTTCCGCCACTGCCAGCTTCACCTTCTATCGCCGCAAGCTGTTCCACCCCCGGCAATGGACACACGCCATTGTCGGCACGCTGGTGGGGGCGCTGACCGGGGCCATCGTCGCCCATTACCTGCCGGCGGAATGGCTGAACAAGATGCTCCCGGTGATCGTCTTCGCCTGTGGCCTGTACCTGCTGTTCGGTGGCACCCCCAAGGCTCCCCTGGACAGCGATGCACCGATCAAGAAGAAGTGGCAATCGAGCCAGGGCTTCAGCCTGGGCTTCTACGACGGCGTGGCCGGGCCGGGTACCGGAGCGTTCTGGACCGTAAGCAGCCTGCTGCTCTACCCCATCGACCTGGTCAAGGCCAGCGGTGTGGCCCGCAGCATGAACTTCGTCAGCAACATTGCGGCGCTGTCGGTGTTCGTGTTCTCCGGGCAGGTGGACTGGATCATCGGCCTGAGCATGGGCCTGTCGGTGATGGTCGGGGCGTTCTTCGGCGCACGCACCGCCATCAGCGGTGGTGCCAAGTTCATTCGCCCGGTGTTCATCACCGTGGTCCTGGGGTTGACGGTGCGCCTAGCCTGGCAGCACTGGTTCAGCGTGACCTAAGCGGCGCGCCACGTAGAGGTCGATCAGGTAGCGGGCAATCGAGCGCGAGGCCGGCAACGGCGGCAGTGCGTGCACGTTGAACCACTGGGCATCCTCGATCTCGTCCTCCTGGGGGATGATCTCGCCGCCGGCGTATTCGGCATGGAAGCCCAGCATCATCGAGTGCGGGAACGGCCAGCACTGACTGCCCACGTACTGGATGTTCCTGACCTCGATGCTCACCTCCTCCCGCACTTCGCGGATCAGGCAATCCTCCGCCGACTCGCCCGGCTCGGCAAAACCCGCCAGGGTGCTGTAGACGCCCGTGACAAAACGCGGAGATCGGGCCAGGAGAATCTCGTCGCCCCGGGTGATTAGTACGATCATGCTTGGTGAAATGCGCGGATAGGCCCGCAGATCGCAGGGTTCGCAATACATCGCTCGCTCCCCCGGCACTTGCACCATGGCCCGACCGCAACTGCCACAGAAACGATGCTCCCGGGCCCAGGTGCCGATCTGTGCGGCATAGCCCAGCACCTTGTACAGGGTGTGATCGCCCTCCAGCATGAAGGCCCGCAGGCCTTTCCAGCCGCAGCCCGGCACCTCGGCGCGGCCACTCAGCTCCAGCAGGTACACCGGCTCACCATCGAGGTGGCCAATGCCGTGCTCGGCCAGCAGCGGCAGGTCCTGGCCCTTGAGCCAGTGCCGGGGAAACAGCGCGCCGTTGTCGTCATAGAGAAAACCGTCCGGGCCGCGTGCCACGGCCCAGCCGCCGGGAAGTTCGGTATCCAGTACTGCGGTGGTCCAGCGTGCAATCATCTTCAATCAATCCAGAAATTCGGGTTTCTGTTTGCTCATATGGGCGGCGATGGCCACACGCAAGTCGTTGGACTGCAGCATGGCGGCGTTCCAGGTAGCGACATATTCCAGGCCGTCATCGATCCGGTGGTCGCGCATGTAGCTGAGCATTTCCTTGGTTCCGCTGATCGCGATCGGCGATTTGGCGGCAATCTCCCGGGCAATCTCCATGACCCCGTCCAGCAGGCTGGAGGCGTCACTGTAAGTGCGATTGACCAGGCCGATGCTGCGCGCTTCCTCGGCACCGAAGGTGCGCCCAGTGTAGGCCAGCTCACGCAGCATGCCGTCGCCGATGATACGTGGCAAACGTTGCAATGTGCCGACATCCGCCGCCATGCCGATATCGATTTCCTTGATGGAGAACTGGGCATCGTCAGCGGCATAGCGCATGTCGCAGGCACTGATCAGGTCGATGGCGCCCCCCAGGCAGTAGCCCTGGATCGCCGCCAGCACCGGCTTGCGGCAGTTGTCCACGGCAGTGAAGGAGGATTGCAGCTGGAGAATCTTGCGCCGCAGCAGACGGGCGTTACGGCCCACATCCTTGCCCAGTTCGTTGGCCACGCCGGCCAGCAGCATCAGGTCGATGCCCGAAGAGAAATGCTTGCCGGCGCCGCTGAGCACCACCACCCGCACCGCATCGGTGTCATCGATCCAGCGGAAGATCTCGACGATCTCGCTCCAGAACGCGGCGTTCATGGCATTGATCTTTTCCGGACGATTGATCTGCACATGGGCGATGTTGTCAGCGAGTTCGACGCGAAAGGCTTGGTATTCGGACATGGCAGTGATCCTTTACTGGGCGAAAAATGAGGGCCGAACTATAGCAAGTGGCGGCGCCGCCCCGTAAGGCAGCGCATTGGCCAAAAGCGGGACTGGAGCACCGGTCCCGGCGGGAGCCGGCTGGCGGGCGCACAGGGCCCTGGTCCTTTGCCGGATTGAGGGCCTCTTCGCTGGCAAGCCGGCTCCTACGGGCGTGTGCCGTGGATTCAGGCCCTGGGCGGGGGCGGCAGGCTCAGACGGAAGCGCGCGCCGCCCAGTGGCGAGGCCTCGACCGTCAGGGTGCCGTCCTGGGCTTCCAGGGCGCGGCGGCTGATGGCCAGGCCCAGGCCAAAACCACCCGTGGCACGATCGCGGCTGCGGTCCAGGCGATAGAAAGGCTCGAACACCCGTTCGCGCTCATCATCGGGAATGCCGATGCCGTCGTCGTCGACCCAGATTTCACAACCCTGCTCGCTCACCAGCACGCCCACCTGAATGCGCTTCTCGCAGTAACGGGTGGCATTGCGCAGCAGGTTCTGCAGGGCACGGGCGGTCAGCCGCGGGTCCAGGGTGAAACGCTCCAGGGCGCCGTGCAGCAGGACATCGATGACAATGTCCGATTCCAGTTCATCGTCGACGCTGCCGAGGATGCTGTCGATGAACTCGTCCAGGGACACTTCGATCTGCTCCGGCAGGCAGGCCGGGTTCTGCAGACGGCTGTAGGACAGCAGTTCCAGCACCAGTTCATCCAGTTCACGAATATGCGCCACCAGCCCCTGCAGACGCTCGCGGCTGGCGGCAGGCAAGTCGTCGGAGAGCACCAGGGCCAGGCCGAAATCCAGTCGGGTCAACGGCGTGCGCAACTCGTGGGACACCGCATTGAGCAAGTCCCGCTGCTGGTTGAGGAGTTTCTCGATATCCCCGGCCATGGTGTCGAACACATGGGCCAGGCTACCGATGTTGGAGCTGCCGGGCAGTTGCGTGCGCTCACTCAAGTGACCCTTGCCGAAGCGTTCGGCGGTGCGCTTCAAGCGCTCCAGGTCACGCCAGTGGGGCCTGACCCAAAGCAGCAGGCAGGCCAGCAGCACCGCGACGATCAGCACGTTGATGCTCCAGTACAGCAGGTTGACGTCCAGGGGGTCCGGGGGCACCACCAGCTTCACGGCCAGCTGGTCATCCAGCGGCGATACCGCCAGGGTGCGCCAGCCCCAATCCCCCAGGCGCACGACCTTCTCGCCACGTTCCAGGCGCTCACGCTCGTAAAGGCTGAAGTCCGGGTCGTCGATACGCACCAGGGCCACCTGCAGCGGGTGGAACTCCTCGTCCATTTCCTTGACCAGGGTCGGCCACTGGGCCGGCGGCAAGGCGCGGAACTGCTTGACGATCAAGCTCTGGAGGCCCCGGGACTGATCCAGGTTGTAGTCCAGGAAACGCTCGTGGAAGACCTTGATCACCAGATCGGGAATCAGGTAGATCGCCGCACTGAAGGCGACGATGGTGATCAGGTACAGCCGGATCAGGATGCGCAGCATGGGGTCAGCATTCCCACTCGGAACGGCTGAACAGATAGCCCTTGCCCCACACGGTCTTGATCTTGCGCGCCTCGCCGGCGTGGTCGTCGAACTTGCGTCGCAGCTTGGAGATGGCCACGTCCACCGAGCGATCGGTGCCGTTGAACTCGATGCCCCGCAGGCGCTGAAGGATCTGATCGCGACTCAGCACTTCACCGGCATGTCGGGCCAGCACCACCAGCAGGTTGTACTCACCGCTGGACAGTTCCACCAACTGCTCGCGCCAGGTCACGGTGCGCTCGGAGAGGTCGATGCACAGGTTGCCCATGAGGATCTGGTCGCTGGCGGTCTGGGGTTCACTCAGGCTGCTGCGGCGCAACAAGGTTCGCACCCGCGCCAACAGCACTCGCGGTTCGCAAGGTTTTGTCACATAGTCGTCGGCGCCCATTTCCAGACCCAGGACCTGATCATGGCTATCATCGCGCGCGGTCAGCATCAGGATCGGCAAAGTCGCCGAGTCGGCGCGCAACAAACGGCAGACCTGCAAACCGTCCAGCCCCGGCAACATCAGGTCGAGGATCACCAGGTCCGGCGGATTGGCCTTGGCCCGCTCCCGCACCTGATCGCCACGACTGATCACACTGACTTGATAGCCATTGCGTTCCAGATAACTGGCAATCAGTTCCGAGAGCGCGGAGTCGTCTTCGACGAGAAGAATATTGGGCATGAGCTGAGGTCTTTATTGAAGAAATACAGAGTACCGGCGTTCCTTATAGAGCACCGGGCACAACCAGCAAGGCGCCAAGGATATACAACAGCGGCAGCCCGGGCGCGCCTGCTTCACACTTTTTCACACAGCACCTACACAGCTTCACAGCGGGCCTTGACCCATGCCCTTAGCATGCCGAGGTCATTATTGGGGTATCAGCATGTCGAATAAACTCTTTGCGCCACTCTGCCTGATGGTTCTGGCAGCGGCGCTGAGCGCCTGCGGCAAAACCGAAGGCGAACAGACACCACCGACCGCCAAGGTGCGGATCGAGACGATCCAGAGCCAGGCCCTGTCCATCACCAGCGAACTCAGCGGGCGCATCGCCGCACCGCGGATCGCCGAAGTCCGTGCCCGGGTGGCCGGGGTGGTGCTGCAACGGACCTTCCGCGAAGGCTCCGACGTCAAGCAGGGCGACGTGCTGTTCCGCATTGACCCGGCGCCGTTCAAGGCTGACCTGGACAGTGCCCAGGCCAGTCTGCGCAAGGCCGAGGCCACTGCCTTCCAGGCCCAGCTGCAGGAACAGCGCTATTCCAAGCTGATCGCCGACCAGGCCATCAGTGGCCAGGAATACGACAATGCCCGGGCCGCCGCACGCCAGGCCAGCGCCGACGTCACCGCCAACCAGGCCGCGGTACAGCGGGCCAAGCTCAACCTCGGTTATGCCACGGTTACCGCGCCGATTTCCGGCCGCGTCGGCCGCGCCCTGGTGACCGAAGGCGCCCTGGTGGGCCAGAACGAAACCACGCCCCTGGCGCTGATCCAGCAACTGAACCCGATCCACGCCGACCTGACCCAGTCCACCCGTGAGCTCAATGAACTGCGCCGCGCCTTCCGGGCCGGACAGTTGCAACAGGTGGGCAAGGACCAGGCCAAGGCCACCCTGATCCAGGACGACGGCAGCCTCTATCCGTTGCCGGGCAAACTGCTGTTCGCCGATATCAGCGTCGATCCGGGCACCGGGCAGATCATCCTGCGCAGCGAGTTCCCCAACCCGGACCTCGACCTCTTGCCCGGCAGCTTCGTGCGCGTGCGCCTGGAGCAGGCGGTCAACCAGCAGGGCATCAGCGTGCCGCAGCGAGCCATCGCGCGTGACAGCGCCGGTATCGCCCAGGTGTTGCTGGTGAATGCCGAAAACCTTGTGGTGCAACACCCGGTGCAACTGGGTGGGGTACAGAAAGACCGCTGGATCGTGACCGAAGGGCTCAAGCCCGGTGATCGCATCATCGTCGAAGGTCTGCAGCACGCCCGTCCGGGCGAGCCAGTGGAAATCGACGACACTCCCCTTCCGCTCGCCCAGAATCCTGGCCAGTAGGTAGTACGACATGCCGCAATTCTTTATTGACCGCCCGGTATTCGCCTGGGTGGTCGCCTTCTTCATCCTGTTGGGTGGCGCCCTGGCGATTCCCCAACTGCCGGTGGCGCAGTACCCCACCGTGGCGCCGCCGCAGATCGAGATCTACGCGGTCTATCCGGGCGCCTCGGCGCAGACCCTGGACGAGTCGGTGGTCAGCCTGATCGAGCAGGAGCTCAACGGTGCCGACCACCTGCTGTACTTCTCCTCCCAGAGCAGCCTGGGCAGCGCCACCATCACCGCCACCTTCCAGCCCGGCACCAACCCGGAGCTGGCCCAGGTGGACGTGCAAAACCGCCTCAAGGCGGTGGAGCCGCGCCTGCCCCAGGCCGTGACCCAGCAAGGCCTGCAGGTGGAGAAAGTCTCCGCCGGCTTCCTGCTGCTGATCACCCTGACCTCCAATGACGGGCGCCTCAACGATGTGGCCCTCAGCGACTACCTGGCGCGCAACGTGATGAACGAGATCCGCCGCGTGGACGGGGTCGGCAAGGCCCAGCTGTATGGCGCCGAGCGGGCCATGCGCATCTGGCTCGACCCGCAGAAGCTGATCGGTTTCAACCTGACCCCGGCGGACGTCAATGCTGCCATCAGCGCGCAGAACGCCCAGGTGCCGGCAGGCAGCATCGGCGATCTGCCCAACCCGTCCAGCCAGGAAATCACCGCCACCATCCTGGTCAAGGGCCAGCTGACCACCCCCGAAGAGTTCGCCGACATTGTCCTGCGGGCCAATCCCGACGGCTCCACGGTGCGCATCGGCGATGTGGCGCGGGTCGAAGTCGGCAGCCAGGAATACCAGTTCGGCACACGCCTGAACGGCAAGCCCTCCACCGCGGTCGGCGTGCAGCTGTCCCCCGGGGCCAACGCGCTGAATACCGCGACCCTGATCCGGGCGAAGATGGACGAGCTGTCGCGCTACTTCCCCGCCGGCGTGGAATACAAGATCCCCTATGACACCTCGCCCTTCGTCAAGGTCTCGATCACCAAAGTGATCTACACCCTGCTGGAAGCCATGGCCCTGGTGTTCCTGGTGATGTTCCTGTTCCTGCAGAACATCCGTTACACCCTGATCCCGACCCTGGTGGTGCCGGTGGCGCTGATGGGGACCTTCGCCACCATGCTGGCCCTGGGTTTCTCCATCAACGTGCTGACCATGTTCGGCATGGTGCTGGCCATCGGCATCCTGGTGGACGATGCCATTGTGGTAGTGGAGAACGTCGAGCGGATCATGGCCACCGAGGGCCTGTCGCCCAAGGAGGCCACGCGCAAGGCCATGAAGCAGATCACCGGGGCCATCATCGGCATCACCCTGGTGCTGGTCGCGGTGTTCATTCCCATGGCCTTCATGCCCGGTTCGGTGGGGGTGATCTACCAGCAGTTCTCGCTGTCCATGGCCACCTCGATCCTGTTCTCGGCGTTCCTCGCCCTGACCCTGACCCCGGCCCTGTGCGCCACCCTGCTCAAGCCCATTGCCAAGGGCGAGCACCATGAGCGCACAGGTTTCTTCGGCTGGTTCAACCGGCGTTTCGAAAGCCTGAGCAACCGCTACGAGGGTGGCGTGAGCTATGCCCTCAAGCGCACCGGTCGCTACTTGCTGATCTACGCCGCACTGCTGGCGATCATGGCGCTGCTGTTCAGCCGCCTGCCCTCCTCGTTCCTGCCGGTGGAGGACCAGGGCTACACCATCACCGATATCCAGCTGCCTCCCGGGGCCAGCCAGAACCGCACGATCAAGGTGGTGGAGCAGATCGAGGCACACAACGCCGGCGAACCGGGGGTGGGCGACAGCACTATCATCCTCGGCTTCAGCTTCTCCGGCAGTGGACAGAACGCCGCCCTGGCCTTCACCACCCTCAAGGACTGGTCGCAACGGGGCAGCGACGACTCGGCCATGGCCATCGCCGACCGCGCCAACGGCGCCCTGAGTGCGATCAAGGACGCCGTGGTGTACGCCGTACTGCCGCCGCCGATCGATGGCCTGGGCACCTCCAGCGGCTTCGAGTTCCGCCTGCAGGACCGTGGTGGCGTCGGCCACGCGGCCCTGATGCAAGCCCGAACCGAGCTGCTGAAGAATGCAGAGAAGAGCCCGATCCTGGCCAACGTCCGCGAGAGCGCCCTGGCCGAGGCCCCCCAGGTGCAGCTGGAAGTTGACCGCAAGCAGGCCAACGCCCTGGGCGTGTCCTTCGCCGACATTGGCAACCTGCTGTCCACCGCCCTGGGCTCGGCCTATATCAACGACTTCCCCAACCAGGGACGTATGCAGCGGGTAGTGGTCCAGGCTGAAGGCGATCAACGCAGCCAGGTCGAGGACCTGCTGCGGATGAACGTGCGCAACAGCGCCGGCAAGATGGTGCCGCTGTCAGCCTTCGTCCGCGCCACCTGGAGCCTGGGGCCGGCCCAGCTGACCCGCTACAACGGCTACCCGGCGATCGCCATTTCCGGCGAGCCGGCTCCGGGCCACAGCACCGGTGAAGCGATGCAGGAAGTCGAGCGCCTGGTGAGCCAATTGCCGGCCGGCCTGGGCCTGGAGTGGACCGGTCTGTCCTTGCAGGAACGCCTCTCAGGCAGTCAGGCGCCGCTGTTGCTGGGCCTGTCGCTGCTGATCGTGTTCCTGTGCCTGGCGGCGCTCTACGAGAGCTGGTCGATTCCGACCTCGGTGCTGCTGGTGGTGCCCCTCGGGGTGCTGGGTGCGGTGCTGGCGGTGAGCTTGCGCGGGATGCCCAACGACGTGTTCTTCAAGGTGGGCCTGATCACCATCATCGGCCTGTCGGCGAAGAACGCGATCCTGATCATCGAGTTCGCCAAGAGCCTGTACGACGAAGGCCACGACCTGATCGACGCCACGGTGCAGGCAGCACGCCTGCGTCTGCGGCCAATCGTCATGACGTCCCTGGCCTTCATCCTCGGCGTGGTGCCCCTGGCCATTGCCACCGGCGCCAGTTCCGCCAGCCAGCAGGCCATCGGTACCGGCGTGATCGGCGGCATGATCACCGCGACACTGGCGGTGATCTTCGTCCCGGTGTTCTTCGTCGTAGTCATGAAACTGGTAAGACGCGGTTCGTCCAAGAACTGAACCCAGGCACACGGGCCCCGGTTCCGGGGCCCGTTCCTTCCTTGCTTGCCACGCTGAATCCAGCCTCGAGCGTCAGTCCTGCAACAGGCTGGTCAAACGCTCACGAGAGGTCTCTGGCTCACCTTCGACAGGCTGCGCAGAAGACAGGATGGGGGTGGAATAGAGCAACAGCAGAACCACGGCCAGACGCATCACCATGCTATCGATCCTTGCTCGGGAAAGAGTCAATAATTCAGCGTCAAATTTAAACACATGGCTATGTGACACTACCAAGTAAAATTTGCCTGGTGTGTGGATTGCGTCGCAAACACCCTACCCATTTGCGTCATCAATGGCGGCGCATGCCTTGAGGGCCTATTCGCCGGCAAGCGCAACACCGCTCGGCCAGCTTCTATAGGAGAAAGGCCAGACCGAAAGGCCGCCATTTGCTTTGGCTCTGGCTACACGCCAACGGTGCCGCACGTTTACCGGCAGTGACTCCACTGGAAAGCCTCTCCCGCGCAGAGCTCAAGAGTGCTGACGACACCGATCTGCAACATATCTCCAACGCAGCGGCGATTCTGCTGCGTGACAGTTGCGACCTATTGGGAGTGATGGGCTGGCAACCGGCACCATCGGCATTGAAATTGGCGTGATCTGCGAGTTACTCCCGGAGTATGGCTGCGTAGCATCGAATGCATTCCAATCGAGGAGAAAGCAGATGACCGCGCACAATTCACCCACACGAGTGGCCCTGGTTACCGGTGCCTCTTCAGGTATGGGCAAGGCTTTCGCCAAGGCATTGCACGATGAGGGACTGGTGGTCTATGCCGTCGCTCGTCGCCTGGAACAGATGGACGATTTGCGACAGCTTGGCGTACATACGTTGCAGATGGACATCACCTGCGATGAGCAAGTACGGGCGGCCGTCGAGCGCATTCAGGGCCGGCATGGCGCAGTCGATGTATTGATCAACAATGCCGGCTTCGGTCTGTATGGCGCCATGGAAGAGACTGGCATCGATGAGGCGCGCTATCAGTTCGAGGTCAATCTGTTCGGTCTGGCGCGCCTGACTCAGCTGCTGTTACCGGCGATGCGCGAGCGGCGTGGCGGGCGGATCATCAATATTTCGTCGATGGGCGGCCGCCTCTACACGCCGCTGGGTAGTTGGTACCACGCCAGCAAACATGCCCTGGAGGGTTGGTCGGACTGCTTGCGTCTGGAACTGGGGCCCTTTGGCATCGACGTGGTGATCATCGAACCAGGAGTCATTTCCACCGAGTTTGGTGAGGTCATGGTCACCCCCCTGCTGCAGCGCTCCGGCAGTGGCGCCTACGCACCCATGGCCCGGGCTACGGCCGCCGCCACCCGGAGCAGCTATGCCAGTGGCGGTGGTTCTGATCCGCAGGTGATCAGCTCGCTGATCCTGCATGCAGTCCGTGCCCGACGCCCGAAAACGCGCTATATCGCTGGCAAATACGCACGACCGATGCTGTTCATCCGCAAGTGGTTTGGTGACCGGCTTTTCGACAAACTGGTGCTGTCGACCGTTAAGTAAGGGTACACCGTGAAACAGGCGAGTCGTTTTAGTGTCCACCGCGGCTGGAGACTGTTGATCACCGACCTGGGGCTGCAGCCGGCCGACGTCCTGGCTCTGGCCGGTTTGCCGGGAGATCTATTCAGTCGCGCCGACGCCAGCCTCACACCGGCCGATTACTTTGCCTTGTGGCGTGGCTTGGAGACAGCTGCAGGCGATCTGGAGCTGCCACTGGCGATTGCCCAGGCACTCTCGGTGGAAGTTTTTGATCCTCCGATTTTCGCCAGCCTGTGCAGCCCCAATCTGAACGTCGCCCTGCAGCGCCTGAGCGAGTTCAAACGCCTGATCGGGCCAATGCACCTGTTGCAGGAGATCACTGCCGACGCCACCACGGTCGAACTGAACTGCTACGGCTATAGCGGTGCGTTGCCGCGCGCGCTGTGTACCGCGGAGCTGGTGTTCTTCACCCAGCTGGCGCGGCTGGCTACCCGCCAGGCGATCGTGCCATTGGCTGTGACGCTGGTGCAGCCGCCACAGCAGGCCGAAGCCTATCAAGACTTCTTCGGCGTGCCTGTCAGCGCCGGCACGAGCAATCGCATCCGTTTTTGCGCCGCAGATGCGGTGCGGCCGTTTCTAACCGAGGATGTGCAGATGTGGGACTTCTTTGCGAGCAACCTGCGCCAGCGTCTGTCGATGCTGGATGCCGAGGCTGGCATCGCTGAGCGTGTGCGGGTGGCACTGCTGCAAATGCTACCCAGCGGGCTGGGTTCCATCGAGGCCGTAGCCAGTCACCTGGCCATGAGCAAACGCAGTCTGCAGCGGGCTTTGAGTGCCGAAGCCGCCAACTTCCAAGGCATTCTTGGCGCCACCCGTGCCGAGCTGGCCCGGCATTATCTGAGCAACTCGACCTTGTCGTCTGGGGAAATCGCCTTTCTCCTGGGTTTCCAGGACGGTAACTCGTTTGTCCGTGCCTTCACCGCTTGGAACGGCATCAGTCCGATACGCTATCGCAAGGCGAGTTGACGACGTTCAGTCAATCGTGACGGAGTGGGCATCCCGCCGCCCCAATTCGAAAGCGCATCTGAGACGGTTTAGAACGAATCGAGCTGACTCCTTGGCTTCTGTAGCCATAAGCAGATCAGGGCCGATCGTCTGCGTCTGGCCGAAAGCAGCCAGTTACTAACACCAGACCAACCTTTCCCCTTGCGCCCTCCCCTATGACATGGAGCAGACCTTATCGATCATAAGGTCGGCAAGCCATGCAGGCTTGGGCGCAAATCGTGTGAGGAACTCAGTGGCTACGGGGCAACGTAGATAGCGCGCTGGACATGCCAGCTGGCTAGCCAGCATAGGCGTAAAGCTAGCCGATCAGCCGTGGCTCTTATGGTCCAGGGCGGCGTAGAAGTTGGCGCTTTGTTGCAGGTATTTCTGGGTGTAGGTGTTGGAGGAGGATTTCTTCTGGCTGATTTCCACGTTGGCACTGGCTGGCAGAACCACGCTGGCGGAAATGGCTGAGGCTGCGATCACGGAGAAGAGATTGAAGTTCATCGGTGTAACCCTCGGATTCAGTTGGCTTGCTTGCCCGTGTGGGCCGTGAAGCAAACTTACTCCCGAGGGTTGGCGGGAAAAAATTCTTTGCGGCAGTAGCCATTATCAGCGTCATTGATAGAAGCAGTCAGGCCCCGAACGACGGGGCCTGTGGCTTATTGACGCACCAGGAACTTGATGTCGCTGGGGGCTTCGAAGGGCAGTTTCTGCACCGTCTTGCCCAGGAAACCGGTCTTGGCGTCGCGTTCGATCACCACGATTTCATTGCTTTTCTGGTTGCCGATCAGCACGTAGCGGTTGCTCGGGTCCAGGCTGAACTCTCGGGGGTGATCGCCCTCCACGGAACGGCGCTGGATCTCCTTGAGCTGGCCATTGCTCTGATCGATGGCGAACACCAGCAACTGGTTGGCGGTGCCACGGTTGCTGACATAGAGGTACTGACCGTCCTTGGAGGCATGCAGGGCCGCAGCGGCCTTTTTCTCCCTGGAGCCGTTGGCCGCCAGATCCACCAGCTGACGCTGGGTCAGCTTGCCGTCCTGATAGTCGAAGACCGCCACCTGGGCGCTCATTTCCATGGTCAGGTAGGCATGTTTGCCATCGGCACTGAACAGCAAGTGGCGCGGACCACTGCCCGCAGGCAACTGGACGAAGGCCGGGTCAGCCGGTACCAGCGGGTGCTCCGGATTGGCCTTGGGGTCATAGCGGTAGACAAAGATCTTGTCCGCCCCCAGGTCGTTGGCGAACACGAACCGGCCGTCCGGGGACGACACCGACGAATGCACGTGGGCCGACTGCTGGCGCTCGGGATCGACCCGGCTGGCCGGATGGCTGGTGAGTTGCACCACCGGCGACAGGTGACCGTCGGCGCTGACCGGCACCACTGCCAGGCTGCCGCCCGGGTCCACATCCACCGAATAGTTGCTGACGAACAGGTAGTTGCCGTCGGCGCTCAGGCTGGAGTGAGTGGGCTCGTTGCCCTGGCTCTGTACCTGGTTGATCAGGTTCAGTTGATGGGTCTTGGGCGCCAGGCTGTAGCTGCTGACCCGACCGATGGGGTCAACCTGCCCCGGGCTGTTTTCATTCACCGCGAAGACGAATTTCTGGTCCTTGGACAGGGTCAGCCAGGACGGGTTGGAGCTCTTCACCACTTGCAGCGGCTTGGCATCGATCTGCCCGGTACGCTCGTTGAAATGCAGGCGATACAGGCCCTGACTCTGCCCCTGGGTGTAGGAGCCCACCAGCAGTTCCTGGGTATCCGCCGGAGCGGCCTGGACCGCCATGGCGCCGACACTGCCGGCCATCAACAGCGGCCAGAAATTACGCATCTTCATGCTCACTCTCCTCTTCGTCACGGGCACTGAACGCGCTCATGCACACCAGGCGGTGCTCGCCGGAGTCACCGACCAGGGTCCAGCTCTGCAGCGCCTGATCAAAAGTCGCGGCCTGCACCTGGGCCAGGGTGAAGCTCCAGCGCTTGGCGGCGCGACCATCCATGCACTCGATCAGCAGGCGCTGCTCGTCGAGGGCGAAATCGAAGGCGTGCAGGCCGTCGATTTCCAGCATGTCGCAGGCTTCAAGGGCAGTGAGCAAGGTGTCGGTAGCAGCGGTCATAGCGATCAATCATCAATTGGAAAGGCGCAATGATAGCTGATTGGCGCAAGCGGGTTGGGCCAGCATTGCGCCGCGCAGGCGACTGTCCCAAGTACACCCTCCGCCGGGGCCGCCCGGTTCTTCAGCACCACCGGCTTTTCCCTCTGCACGCCGGGCATGAAAAAGCCGCACCCGAGGGTGCGGCTGGGTATTCACGCAACGGGATCAGTGAGCGAACAGCGAGTTGCCCTTCTGCCCCGCCAGCTTCTCCGGCTTGATCAGGAACCGCGCCAGGGCCGGCAGCAGCCACAGAGCGCCGAACATGTTCCACAGCAGCATAAAGGTCAGCATCAACCCCATGTCGGCCTGGAACTTGATCGCCGAGAAGATCCAGGTGCACACGCCGATGGCCAGGCACAGGCCGGTGAACAGCACCGCCTTACCGGTGGAACGCAGGGTCTGGTAGTAGGCCTCCTGCAATGGCAGTCCGGCCCGCAGGAAGCTTTCCAGGCGGCTGTAGATATAGATGCCGTAGTCGACACCGATCCCCACCCCCAGCGCTACCACCGGCAAGGTCGCGACCTTGACGCCGATGCCCATGAAGGCCATCAGCGCGTTGCCCAGCACCGAAGTCAGCACCAGCGGCAGGACGATGCACAGGGTCGCCGCCCAGGAGCGGAAGGTGATCATGCACATGCCGGCCACACAGATGTACACCAGGATCAGGATGGTCAGCTCGGACTCCTTGATCACTTCGTTGGTGGCTGCCTCGATCCCGGCGTTACCGGCGGCGAGGATGAACTCCAGGCCGTCCTTGTTGTGTTCGGTGGCGAACTCCTGCACTGCATGTACCGCACGGTCCAGGGTCGCGGCCTTGTGGTCGTTGAGGAACACCAGCACCGGCGCCAGGGAGCAGTTGTTGTTGTACAGGCCGTCGGCCCGGGCGATGGAGTTGTTGAGCACGTCGGGGTTGCGCGACAGGGTTTCCCATTTCAGGTTGCCCTCGTTCATGCCCTTGATCATCTGCTTGGACACGGTCACCAGGGAGATCGCCGACTGCACGCCCTCGGTGTTCTGCATCTTCCACATCAGCTCGTCGATGGGGGCCATGGCTTCATAGCGCGAGCAGCCTTCGGACGCGGTCTTGACCATCACCACCAGCACGTCGGAGCTGGTGGAATAATTGCTGATGATGAAGTTGTTGTCCTTGTTGTAGCGCGAGTCGGGACGCAGCTCCGGTGCGCCCTGGTCGAGGTCGCCGATCTTCAGGTTCTGGCTGTACCAGAGGCCGCCGCCAAAGGCTACCAGGGCCAGGGCGATGGAGATCGGTGCCACTTTGGGACTGGCGAAGTTGGACAGCAGGCGCCAGAACGGATGCTCGCGGGACGCGTCCTTCTTGCTGCGCTCCACGGCGCGCTTGCTGATACCGACGTAGGAAATCGCTACCGGCAGCAGGATCAGGTTGGTGAACACGATCACCGCCACGCCGATGGAGGCACCGATGGCCAGCTCGCGGATCACCCCGATATCGATGATCAGCAAGGTGATGAAACCCACGGCGTCGGCGAGGATCGCGATCATCCCCGGCAGGAACAGTTGGCGGAAGGTACGCCGCGCCGCGGTCAGGGCGTTGTCGGCGTCACTGGACTGCAGGGCGATACCGTTGATCTTCTGCACCCCGTGGGAGATGCCGATGGCGAAGATCAGGAACGGCACCAGCATCGAATACGGGTCCAGGCCAAAGCCGAAGGCGTGCATCAGCCCCAACTGCCAGACCACCGCCACCAGGGTGGTGATCAGCACCGCGATGGTGCTGCGGATGCACCAGGTGAACCAGTACAGCAGCACCAGGGTGATGATGAAGGCCACGCCGAAGAACATCACCACCATGATCAGGCCATCGATCAGGTCGCCGACCTTCTTGGCGAAGCCGACAATGTGGATCTTCACATTGGGGTTCTGCGCCTCGAACTTGTCGCGGATCTTCTCTTCCAGCTGGTGGGAGAACTTCTGGTAGTCCAGGGCCAGCAGCTTGCCCTGGTCCTGAGGGTCCGGGTAGGACTCCAGCAACGGGATGTCGACGATGCTGGATTTGAAATCGTTGGCCACCAGACGCCCGACCTGGCCGGACTTGAGGACGTTGTTGCGCAACTTGTCGAGGCTTTCGGCAGAGCCGTTGTAGCTCTGGGGGATCACCTCGCCACCGGCGAAGCCTTCTTCGGTCACCTCGGTCCAGCGCACGCTGGGGCTCCACAGCGACTTGAGCCCGGAGCGATCGACGCCGGAGATGTAGAACACCTCGTCGTTGATCTGCCGCAGGGTCTCCATGTACTCCTGGGTGAAGATGTCGCCGTCGCGGGCTTCCACCGAGATACGCACGGTATTGCCCAGGTTGGCCAGGTCGTTGCGGTGCTCCATCATCCGTTCGATGAACGGGTGCTTGAGCGGGATCATCTTTTCGAAACTGGTGGACGGGCGGATCAGGGTTGCTTGCCAGAACAGGAAAGCGCTGACCAAGAGGCAGATGAAGATCACTGCCGGGCGGTTGTTGAAAATCAGGCGTTCGAGAAAGTTCGCCTTGTCCTGGTGATGACTGCTCATGGAATTCCCCACCTTCTTATTATGTGCCCGGCTTATTTGCCGACTTCAGCGCCGGTTGCCGCAGAGACCCGTACCCCGCCCTGCCCGGCCAGGATCAGGTTGCCATTGCCGGCAGCGGCCACCGACGACAGCGAGATGCGGTCCTGGCGGTTGAACACGCTGAACGTCTGGCCGTGATCGCTGCTGCGGATCACGCTGCCGCCGTTGCCGACAATCACCAACGAGCCGTCATCGAGCAAGGTGGCACCGGACAGACCGAACTCCAGGGCGCCGCGGGCAGCGTTCAACTCCACCTGCTCCCAGGTGCTGCCGAAATCCGTGGAACGATAGAGATTGCCCCGCAGGCCGTAGACCAGCAGGGTCGCCGGCTGGCCGGTAGCGATCACGCCGAACAGCGAGCCTTCATAGGGGCCTTCGAGGCGCTCCCAGGTCTGCCCGTCATCGGTGGAGCGGAACATGCTGCCCTGCTCGCCGACGATGAACAGCCCGGAACCCTTGACCTCGGCAATGGCGTTGAGGTGGAACTGGTCTTCGTTGTCCAGGCGGTCGCTGACATCCTCCCAGTGCTGGCCAGCGTCGGTAGTTTCCAGCAAGGCACCATAGGCACCGACGGCGAAGCCGCTGCGGGTGTCCTTGAACCACACATCGAGCAAGGGCGCTTCACGCTTGAGGTCCTGGAACTGCTGGCTCCAGGTGACGCCGCCATCGGTGCTGGCCAGGACCTGGGCATCATGCCCTACCGCCCAGCCGTGCTGGTCATCGACGAAATACACCGCGGTCAGCAACTGCCGGGTCGGCACCTTGGCCTGGACCCAGGATGCTCCCTGATCGTCGGAATAGAGAATGTGCCCGCGATCGCCCACCGCGACCAGGCGCTTGCCGGCGTGGACTACATCGAGCATCAGGCTTTTCGCCGCCTTGGGCGATTCGATGGAATAGACAGTATCCGCTGCGGTGGCAGCGGCCAGTACCGGTGTCGACAGCGTCACGACACCCAACAGCGAGAGCGCTGTAGCCAGCAATGCGAACGTGCGCAGTGCCGGCGGGCGGCCAACAACCACACCCATGACAGGCTCACTCATAGACCATTCCCCCATTATTATTGTCAGGTCACTTGACCTCTCAGGGCGCCTTCAGGAGTTTGCGATGCCTGGATCGATCGCGACGATCGTCCTGAAACCTGCAATCTAGAGCCCCTTCGGCTGCGGGCTATCCTATCGGGCTTTCGAAAGGTCTGACAATCAACGCCACGTTATCTTTTGTTAATCACCGCCCACAGCGAAGCCCCTGAATGCCCGGGCATTCGCTGGGCTGATCGATACTCGTATGCAGCGGGCCGTGAGTCGTTGAGACGGGTACGAAAACCTCGCCGATTTAGCTGAATGCCGCCGGTACACGACCAAAGACTGATCCAGGGCATAGGCCGCCGCTACCCGCCGTTGACTATGATGAGCGGCGTGGGTGGCGAGCCCGATGACCTTCAGGAGTGACGCATGATTGCCATACGCGAGGCGTGGAAGGCTGGCCTGCTCGGCCCCCGGCACTGGGGCCGCAATCTGGTGGCCGGGGTCATTGTCGGCGTGGTGGCGCTGCCCCTGGCCATGGCGTTTGCCATTGCCTCCGGGGTCAAGCCGGAACAGGGCATCTACACCGCCATCGTCGGTGGCCTGCTGGTGTCGCTGTTCGGCGGCAGCCGCTTGCAGATCGCCGGACCCACCGGGGCCTTTATCGTGATTCTCGCCGGGGTCACCGCCAAGTACGGAGTCGACGGCCTGCAACTGGCTACCATGATGGCCGGGATCATCCTGTTCCTGCTGGGCATCAGCCGCCTGGGCGCCTTGATCAAGTTCAT
This sequence comes from Pseudomonas sp. E1BtOHC1, assembly GCF_058744285.1. Lineage (NCBI taxonomy): Bacteria > Pseudomonadati > Pseudomonadota > Gammaproteobacteria > Pseudomonadales > Pseudomonadaceae > Pseudomonas > Pseudomonas sp. E1BtOHC1. Next base: position 3,926,166 of record NZ_CP196023.1, on the reverse strand, counting down.
TCCCGACCCGGTGATTCTCGGCTTCACCGCCGGGATCGGCGTGATCATCTGGGTCAGCCAGTGGAAAGACTTCTTTGGCCTTCCCGCCGTCCAGGGCGAACACTTCCACCAGAAGCTCTGGCACCTGCTGCAAGCCCTGCCCGACCTGCATCTGGCCACCACCTTGCTGGCCCTGCTCAGCCTGGCGCTGCTGTTGTGGGTACCGAAAATCCCGGCGCTCAAGCGCCTGCCGGCGCCGCTGGTGGCCATGATCCTGGCCACCGCCTTGCAGTCACTGTTCCAGTTCCAGGGCGTGGCCACCATCGGCAGTGCCTTTGGCGGTATTCCCCAGGGCTTGCCGACCCTGCAACTGCCCGACATCAGCCTGCCACGAATACTCGACCTGATAGGACCGGCCTTCGCCATCGCCATGCTCGGAGCCATCGAATCGCTGTTGTCGGCGGTGGTGGCCGACGGCATGGCCGGCACCCGCCATGACTCCAACCAGGAACTGATCGGCCAGGGCATCGCCAACCTGGCCACGCCGCTGTTTGGCGGGTTCGCCGCCACCGGCGCCATTGCCCGCACCGCCACCAACATCCGCAACGGCGGCAGCAGCCCGCTGGCCGGCATCACCCACGCCGTGGTGCTGGTGCTGATCATCCTGTTTCTTGCGCCACTGGCGGCGGATATCCCGTTATGCGCCCTGGCGGCGATCCTGTTCGTGGTGGCCTACAACATGAGTGAGCTGCACCACTTCAAGCGCATGGTGCAACGCGCGCCCCGGGCGGATGTGGCGATCCTGCTGTGTACCTTTGTGTTGACGGTGTTCAGTGATCTGGTGATCGCGGTGAACATCGGAGTGATCCTGGCGATGCTGCATTTCCTGCGGCGCATGGCCTCCTCGGTGGAGGTGCAGCAGGTGGTGGGAGAGGATCTGGAAAACGAACTGCGCGACAAAGGGCGCGGGCACCTGCCACCGGGGGTGCTGATCTACACCATCGAAGGACCGTTGTTCTTTGGCGCGGCAGAAACCTTTGAACGGGCCCTGGCCCAGACCCACAGCGATCCGAGGCTGCTGATCATCCGCCTCAAGCATGTGCCGTTCATGGATATCACTGGGCTGCAGACCCTGGAGGAAGTGATTGGCCAGCTGCACAAGCGTGGGATCGTGGTGAAACTGTGCGAAGCCAACCTGAAGGTTCACGCCAAGCTTGAGCGAGTGGGCATCCTGCACGCCATTGGCGCGCAGAACTATCACCGCGACTTGAGCGAAGCGTTACAGAGCGAAATCCCCCCCGCCCCCACACCACCGCCGTTCTCGTAGGGGCTGGTTTGCCAGCGAAGGCGATGCCAGGGGCGGTGCAAGGCTTGAGGGCCTCTTCGCCGGCAAGCCGGCTCCTACACGGGGTGTGCGGTAGCTTGAGCCACCGTAGAGCTGGCTTGCCAGCGAAGGCGATGCCGGGGCGGTACAAGGCTTGAGGGCCGCCTCGCCGGCAAGCCGGCTCCTACGAGGGGGCGGTGCTTGGGTCACCGTAGGAGCTGGCTTGCCAGCGAAGGCGATGCCGGGGGCGATACAAGCCTCAGGCGAGGCTTTTGCTCACCACTTCAAAGACATCGCTGGACAGCTCGCCGGAGGCGCGGATGCGCTCCAGTTCGCCTTTCATCAACGCCTGGCGCGCGCTGTCGTATTTGCGCCAGCGAGTCAGCGGCGCCAGTTGCCGCGAGGCAATCTGCGGGTTGAAGCCGTTGAGCTGGATCACCAGATCCGCCAGGAAGCGATAACCCGAGCCGTCGGCCGCGTGGAAGTTGATCAGGTTCTGCCCGGCAAAAGCCCCCACCAATGCCCGCACCTTGTTCGGGTTCTTGAGGTTGAACGCCGGGTGCTGCATCAGCGCCTGGACCCGCGCCAGACCGCCCGGCAACGGGCTGCCGGCCTGGACGCTGAACCACTGGTCCATGACCAGGGCATTGTCCTTGAAGTTCTCGGCGAACACTGCCAGGGCCTGGGCCTTCTCGGCCTCGAACGGCGAGTTGACCAGGACCGCCAGGGCGGTGAGACGCTCGGTCATGTTGTCGGCGCTGTCGAACTGTTCGATGGCCACCGCCAGCACTTCGGGCTTGCGGGTCAACATCAGGTACGACAGGGCAATGTTCTGCAACGCACGACGGGCGAAGTGCTCGGACTCGGCCACATAGGCCGTGGCCTTGGACACTGCCCGGTTGGCCTGATAACGCTTCCATAGCGCGTCAAACAGGCTGTCAGCCAGTTGCTGACGGGCAAACTCGCGAGCCGCGTGGATCGCCTCGACATCCGCCACTTCGCTGATTTCGGTCAGATAGGCCTCGCCCGGCAGGGACAGCATCTCCGCGACCATGGCCTGGTCCAGGCTGTCATCCGCCAGCACGGTGCCCAGGGCGGTCACCAGACGTTTGTCCATCACCAGTGCCTGACCCTGCTGATGCTGGGCAATCAGTTCTTGCAGCACTTGCACGGCCAACTGCTGGCCGGCGTCCCAACGGTTGAAACCGTCGCTGTCGTGCTGCATGAGGAACATCAGTTGGTCGCGGTTGTAGGGGAAGCTCAGCTTCACCGGCGCCGAGAAGCCCCGCAGCAGCGATGGCAACGGATGTTCGGCAATATCGACGAAGGTGAAGGTCTGCTCGGCCTCGGTCACCGAGATCACCCGGGAAGTCCCCTGGGCGGCGTTTTCGCCGGACAGGCGCAAGGCGATGCCTGCCCCTTTGGAGTCCAGCAGGCCCAGCTCCACCGGGATCACGAACGGCAGTTTCTCGACCTTGTCCGGGGTTTGCGGGCAGCTCTGGCGGAAGGTCAGGCTGTAGGTTTTGGCGGCGGCGTCGTAGGACTCGCTGACCACCAGGCGCGGGGTCCCGGCCTGGCTGTACCAGCGTTTGAACTGCGACAGGTCGACACCGTTGGCGTCTTCCATGGCCTTGACGAAGTCGTCACAGGTCACGGCCTGACCGTCATGGCGTTCGAAGTACAGGTCACTGCCCTTACGGAAACCTTCAGCCCCGAGCAAGGTGTGGATCATGCCCACCACTTCCGAACCCTTTTCGTACACGGTCAGGGTGTAGAAGTTGGAAATCTCGATAAAGCTTTCCGGGCGCACGGCATGGGCCATGGGCCCGCCGTCTTCGGCGAACTGGTGGGTCCGCAGGTAGGCCACGTCCTGAATGCGCTTGACGGTGCGCGAGTTCATGTCCGAGGAGAAACCGGCATCGCGAAACACCGTGAAACCTTCCTTGAGCGACAGCTGGAACCAGTCGCGGCAGGTCACGCGGTTGCCCGACCAGTTGTGGAAGTATTCGTGGGCGACAATGGCCTCGACCCGCTGGTGGGCGGCGTCGGTGGCGGTTTCGGCGCGGGCCAGCACGGCGCTGGAGTTGAAGATGTTCAGGCCCTTGTTTTCCATGGCGCCCATGTTGAAGTCGTTCACCGCGACGATCATGAAGATGTCCAGGTCGTACTCGCGGCCGTAGGTTTCTTCGTCCCAGCGCATGGACTTCTTCAGGCTGTTCATGGCGTGCTGGCACTTGTCGATGTTTTCCGGCTCGACATAGATGCGCAGCGCCACATCGCGGCCGCTCTGGGTGCGGAAGCTGTCTTCGACGCACCACAGGTCACCGGCCACCAGGGCGAACAGGTAGGCCGGCTTCATGAACGGGTCTTCCCAGGTCGCCCAGTGCCGGCCGTCTTCGCCGGGGCCGCTGGCGATGGGGTTACCGTTGGAGAGCAATACCGGATAGCTGTGCTGCTCGGCCACCACGGTGGTGGTGAACTTGCTCATCACATCCGGGCGATCGAGGTAATAGGTGATCTTGCGAAAGCCTTCGGCCTCGCACTGGGTGCAGAACATGCCGCTGGACTTGTACAGGCCTTCCAGGGCGGTGTTGCTTTCCGGGTGGATCTTCACACTGGTATCCAGGGTGAAGCTGGCACTGGTGGGGTGCAGGGTCAGGTGGCTGTCGTCGAGCTGGTAGTCATCAGCACTCAGTTGCTGATCGGCGAGGCTCACCGACAGCAGTTCCAGCTGCTGGCCATCCAGCACCAGCGGTGGCAGCCCGGCGCCACGAGCCGGATTGCGCCGCATCACCAGCTGCGCATGGACCAGGCTGTGGTCCTCGAACAACTCGAAGGTCAGGTGGGTCTCGTCGATCAGGTACTCGGGGGCCTGATAGTCCTTCAGGTAGATCATCTTCGGTTGATCGGTGCGCATGACGAATTCCTTCTACTGATGCACGGCGAGCTGGTAGGCCGTGTACTTACGAATGTTGATCACGCCGGTGTCGAAGATCAGGTACTGGCCCTTGATCCCCAGCAGCGTGCCTTCGGCAATCGGGTTCTTGTCCAGGTTGAAGCTGACGATCTTGGCCGGGTACTGCTCGACCGGATAACGCATCTCCAGAGGCTCGATATCACGCACCGGCTGGATGGCCTGCAGGCCAAAACGTTCCTGCAGGGCCAGCAGGCCCTCGGCGCAGGATTCGAACAGTTGCTCGCGCACCTGGACCAGGTCCACCGCCACCGCATCGCCCTTGAGCAAGGCGCGCCAGTTGGTCTTGTCGGCCACCTGGGAACGGAACAGGTCCTCGACGAAGCCCGATTGCTGGCGGGTCGCCACGCGCATGATTGGCAGCGCCTGGCTGGCGCCCTGGTCAAGCCAGCGGGTGGGCAACTGGGTGGCACGGGTGATGCCGACCTTGATCCCCGAGGAGTTGGCCAAATAGACCACATGATCGGTCATGCAGAACTGCTCGCCCCAGGACGGCTCGCGGCAGGTGCCGGCGTCGTAGTGGCAGCGTTCCGGACTCATGATGCAGATATCGCACTGGGCCAGCTTGGTCATGCAGGGATAGCAGTAGCCTTGGCTGAAACTGGTCTTGGTCTTGCGTCCGCAGTGGGTGCAGTGGATCGCCCCCAGGTATTCCAGGCGCACCTGGGTGCCGATCATGGGGTTGACCGGCACCTCGGTGTCACCCAGGCGAAAAGCGTACTGAACATTCGGCCCGTCCAGGCGTGCCGACATTTTGCTGATGGAACCGCGGCCAATCTCGATCAATGGATGGCATCCGACTTGAACAGGATGTTCGGCACAGGCGCCGACTTCGAGGCGCATTCCTGCGGGCCCATGTAGCCGGTACGTTGTTCCTCGGGCAGGTTGTGCATTTCCCAGGCGATCATCGCCTGCAGGGACAGTTCGCGCTGCTCGGCGGTGAGCTTGCGGCCATCGGACCATTTGCCGATCTCTACCGCCAGTTTCAGGCTCTGATAGATCTCGGGGGTGATGTTTTCGATCATTTCGACAAAGGACGACATACAAGACTCCAGCATTTAAAGGGCCAGTTTACGGCGGCTGTACAAGCCGCCCAACAAGCCGGTGAGGCAACCGACGAGCAACCCGCCGACGTGGGCGGCGTTGGCGATTTCGCCGAAACCGATCATCGACACCAGCCCGGACAGGCACAGCAGCAGCCACACCAGCATCATCACCAGCACGCCTCGGGGCAGACGGTAGATGGGGTTGGGGGACAGTAATTGGTAGATCCAGCAATGCCCGAGCAGACCGTAGAGCACCCCGGACAGGCCTCCGAACAGGGTCGGGCCACTGAAATAGTATTGGGCGTAGTTGGACACCAGGCTGAACAGCAGGGTCAAGCCCAGCAGGTTGATGCTGCCCTGGCGCAACTCGATGCGCCGCCCCAGTTCCCAGTACCACATGCCGTTCATGGCGATATGCAGGATGCCGAAGTGGATCAGCATCGGTGTCACCAGGCGCCACCACTGCCCCGCCGCCAGGCTGTCGGCCAGGGAGCTGAACTGGATGTAGTCGCCGACCACGCGGAACTCGAGGAAGGTGAACCAGCTCAGGGTTTGCAGGTTGTCCCCCAGCAGGGTGATGCCGCACACCGCCAGGCTCAGCAGCAGGATCAGCGCGGTAATCGGGCTGCGGCGCAACTGTTGCCCCAGACCGACGCGGGCTGGGGTCGTAGGTTGTGGGATGTCCAGTTGCTGCTCGGGATCGCCCTGGGGAAAGCGCTGGTACAGGCCCCGCACATCCTCACTGATGGATTCCGGCACCCAGAGCACCTGTTCGCCGGCCTCTTCACTGACCCGGTGGGGCACCTGCATCCGTTGCAGCAGCTTGACGAAACCACTCAGATCCGTGGCCAGGGGCAGACGCAAAACCGCTACCGCGCTCATCGCAATACCTCGGGCCGCTCGACGTCGACCCAGACAAATTTATTCGGGTCCAGGCGGGTTTCCTGGTCCAGCCGATACGCGGCGAGCTTGCCGTAGAGCACCGCACTGTAATCCAGGCACGCCAGGTTGGGACGGATCGGCGCCGGCTTGCCGCTACGCCAATAGTGACCGACGAACAACATCGGTTCGTCGGCGCCGTAGCGCAGCAGGCTGTTCTTCTCGGCCGGGGACAACGGCGTGCGCGCCACCGGATCGGGCAAGGCATCGGGCTGAAAGACGATGTCGCCGTAGGTCTGCGGGTCGTCTTCCCAGAACTTGGTGCGGAAGAACGCCCGGGTCAGGCCGTCGCCACTGGTCATGGTCAGGCCATGGGGCAAACGCATGTCCGTGCCCCGCAGCAGGCGATCGAAAGCCGTGCTGGCAAAACTGTCGGGCAGCGCCGAAGCCTGGAGGAAGGCTCGATCGATGCAACCGTCCGGATACTGCTGGCGCAGGGGCGCGATCAGGCCGGCATCCCAGCAAGCGTGCACCACACGGAAACGGCCGGCGTCGACGAACAGCGGCAGTTCATAGAACCACTCGAGGAAGTCGTGCCAGTCGCCGGGGTGCTGTTCGAACTGGGTCAGGGTTTCGTGGATCAGCCGGGCATGGCGCGGGGTATGTTCGCGCACGAACTGCTTGCCACTGCCAGCCGCCGCCGGGGTGCTCCAACCCAGGGCGTTGAACTCATGGTTGCCCATGATGCACAACGCCTGGCCGGCCACGACCATGTCGTGGACGATATGCAGGGATTCACGGATTCGCGGGCCGCGGTCGATGATGTCGCCGAGGAACACGGCCATGCGCGACGGGTGCCGCCAGACGCCGCCCTGCTTGTGATAACCGAGCCGATCCAGCAAGTGCTCCAGGGTCAGGGCGCAACCGTGCACGTCACCGATCAGGTCGTAGCTACGCGCGGGATCGAGCATCAGTCGCCTCCACCACCCAGTCGGCTGCCCCAGCCGAGTTTGGTCCGGCAGACCTCGTAGTAGTTGTGGTCCAGCGGATGGATCAGGCGCAGCTTCTGCGCCTTCTTGCTGACCGTGATGGTGTCGCCCGGGGCACAGGTGAAGTGGTTCTGCCCGTCACAGGAGACTTGCGGATAGATCTGCATATCTTTGGACACGACGATTTTCAGCTCACTGTTGCCATCGACCACGATCGGCCTTCCAGACAAGGTATGGGGGTACATCGGCACAATCACAATGGCATCGAGCTTGGGATGCATGATCGGTCCGCCGGCGGACAGCGCATAGGCCGTGGAACCGGTGGGCGTGGCGACGATCAGGCCGTCGGCCTTCTGGCTGCAGACGAACTGGCCGTCGATGTAGATCTCGAACTCGATCATCCGCGTCGACTTGCCCGGGTGCAGCACCACGTCGTTCAGCGCGTCGCCCTGACCGATGGCCTCGGCATGGCGCCGGACTTCGGCCTGCAGCAGGAAGCGGTTTTCCACCAGGTAGTGGCCGTCGAGCACCTCGGCGACCTTGACTTCCAGCTCATCGGGGCGGATGTCGGTGAGAAAGCCCAGGCTGCCGCGGTTGATCCCCAGCACCGGAATATTGTGCCGGGCCAGGGCCCGCGCGGCGCCCAGCAGGCTGCCGTCGCCGCCCACCACGATCACCATGTCGCAGACCTCGCCCAGCAGCTTGCGCGAGGAGGTCTGCAGACCGTGGCCCGGCAGTACTTCGGCGATGGTGTCTTCAAGGATCACGTGCAGGTGGCGCGCCAGCAGAAACTTCTTCAGTCGGCGAACTGTGTCCAGCACCTGGGAACTGCCCAGGCGACCGATAATGCCGATATTGCGAAACTGCTCCATGGGGCTCCTGCGGAATTCGGGTACGGGCGAAACGGAGGATTATGGGCGAAACCCGGCGTTAGACAAAATCCTTTCAGCCACGGGCGCTTGGGAGCAGCCGACGCAACTGCGAGTGGCACGCATTTATCGCGAACGGCACAGGTTTGCGTCTATGCTCGCAAGATGCTCCTGTTCCCGGATTTGCTCAGCCTCCCCCGCCAGTTGCGTCAACCTGAAGTCCGCGACCTCGCCTGGGTCATCCTCGCGCCGCCGATGCTCAGCCAGACGCCCTGGCCACAGCGCCACCCCCTGGCCGGCAGCGACTGGGTGCAGGCGCCGCAACTGCTGGCCCACTGGCTGCGATGCCAGGATCTGGACAGCCGCGCCTTGCGCCATTGGCTGACTCAGGGTCGGACCCGGCGCCTGGGCCTGTACTACGAACGCCTCTGGCAATTTGCCGTGCAGCATGCGCCGGGAGTGGAGCTGCTGGCGGCCAATCTGCCGATCCGCCGTGAGGGGCACACCCTCGGTGAACTGGACATGCTGCTGCGCGACCGCGAAGGCGTGCATCACCTTGAACTGGCGATCAAGCTGTACCTGGGCCCGCAGCACGGCGACGGCAGCGACAGCGCACAATGGCTTGGCCCGGGCTGCCACGACCGCCTGGACCGCAAGCTGGCGCACCTGGACGAGCACCAACTGCCGATTTCCGCCCGGGCCGAAAGCCGCGAAGCCCTGGCAGCGCTGGATATCCAGCAGTTCAGCGCCCACCTTTGGCTGGGGGGCTACCTGCTTTATCCCTGGCCGGGCCACGCCGAACCGCCCCAAGGCGCTCACCCACAACACCTGCAGGGGCGCTGGCTGCATCAGCGCGACTGGCCCGCCTTCATCGCCCAGAGCGCACCCGGACGCTGGCAGCCCCTGCCCCGCCACGCCTGGCTGGCGCCCGCCCACTACTCGGTGGAGCAGGCCTGGACCGCCGTGCAATTGCAGCAATGGCTGGCGGAGCTTGATCCCCAGGCACCGGCGCAGTTGCTGGTGCGGCTCGAGGAAACCCCTGAAGGTGGCTGGGAAGAAGTCGAGCGGCTGTTTCTGGTGGCCGATCTCTGGCCCCATGTCCCCGCGCAGCAGCCCTGACAAGCTACGGTAGGAGCTGGCTTGCCAGCGAAGGCGATGCCGGGGGCGGCACAAGGCGTGAAGGCCTCTTCGCCGGCAAGCCGGCTCCTACATCAGAGACAGGCGCAGCGCCAGCGCCGCCAGGGTGACCAGCAGCACTGGCAGTGTCAGCACGATGCCGACCCGGAAGTAATACCCCCAGCCGATATGAATGCCCTTGCGCTCCAGCACATGCAGCCAGAGCAAGGTTGCCAGGCTGCCGATGGGGGTGATCTTCGGTCCCAGGTCGCTGCCGATCACATTGGCGTAGATCATCGCCTCCTTGACCACCCCCGTGGCCTGGCTGGCATCGATGGACAAGGCAGCGATCAGCACCGTGGGCAAATTGTTCATCACCGACGACAGCCCCGCCGTGAGCAATCCGGTGCCCAGCGCCGCCCCCCAGACCCCGCCAGCGGCAAAGCCGTCTAGCCATCCTGCCAAGTGCCCGGTCAGCCCGGCATTACGCAAGCCATAAACCACCAGATACATGCCCAGGGAGAAAATCACGATCTGCCACGGTGCCTCCTTGAGCACCTTGCGGGTGGAAATCCGCTGTCCGCGAGCCGCAATCACCAGCAGCAAGGTCGCACAGACGGCAGAAATGGCGCTGATGGGAATCCCCAGAGGCTCCAGGGCAAAACAGCCCAGCAGCAGGATCAGCAGCACCCACCAGCCGGCGATGAAGGTTGCCCGGTCATGGATGGCGCTGTCGGGTTCGGCCAATTGATGCGGATCGTATTGTTCGGGGATGTCCCGGCGAAAAAACCACAGCAGCACCGCGAGGGTCGCGGCGACGCTCACCAGATTGACCGGCAGCATCACCGCCGCATACCGGTTGAAACCTATCTTGAAAAAATCCGCCGAGACGATGTTCACCAGGTTCGACACCACCAGCGGCAAGCTCGCGGTGTCGGCGATGAATCCGGCACCCATGACGAAAGCCAGAGTGGTGGCGGCAGAAAAGCGCAAGGCCAGAAGCATGGAGATGACGATGGGCGTGAGGATCAGCGCCGCGCCGTCGTTAGCGAACAGTGCCGACACCAGGGCTCCCAGCAGCACCATGAAGGCAAACAGGCGTCGCCCCCTGCCCCGGCCCCAGCGCGCCACATGCAGGGCCGCCCAGGCGAAGAATCCGGCTTCATCCAGCAGCAGGCTGATGATGATCAGCGCGACGAAGGTGCCGGTAGCGTTCCAGATGATCTGCCACACCACCGGGATATCGGCCAGTTGCACCACGCCGCAGAGCAGCGCCAGGAGCGCGCCGAACATCGCACTCCAGCCGACGCCCAGGCCTTTGGGCTGCCAGATCACCAGGGTAATGGTCAGCAAGAAAATCGATACTGCAATCAACATGAGCGCGGTTCTTGATTATGCAGGAGCCGGCTTGCCGGCGAAGGCGCCCCACAGGGCGCCACCAGACTCAAGGGCCTGTTCGCCGGCAAGCCGGCTCCTACGACAGCTGGGGGATGTTGGGGTGTCAGGCTTTCTTGTGCTGCTCGACCCATTGGCCGTAGGCCGTGATGAAGTTCTGCAGGAACGGCCGGGTAGCGTCCGACAGCTTGCCCGCTTCGTCGAATGCCGAGCCGGCACCGCCCAGGTAAGCTTCAGGCTGCTGCATGCACGGCACATTGAGGAACACCAGAGACTGGCGCAGATGGTGGTTGGCACCGAAGCCGCCGATGGCCCCCGGGGAAACGCTGATCACCGCTCCCGGCTTGCCGCTCCAGGCACTTTTGCCATAGGGACGCGAACCGACGTCAATGGCGTTCTTCAGGGCTGCCGGTACCGAGCGGTTGTATTCCGGAGTGACGAACAGTACGGCATCGGCAGCGCCGATCTGCTCGCGAAAGCGGGTGTAGGCCGCAGGAGGCGTCACGTCGATGTCTTCGTTGTACAGCGCCAGATCGCCAATCTCGACGATGCTCAACTGCAGGTTCGCCGGCGCCAGCTCGGCCAGCGCCAGGGCCACCTTGCGATTCAGGGATTGTTTTCTCAGACTGCCGACCAGCACTGCGACTTTGTAGACATTGCTCATTGCATTCCAACCCTTGGCTTGAAGAAGGTGTTAGTTATAGATGAGCCTGGGGGTCGCCTGCTACCCCACACCCGCCATTTCCCGGCATAACCTGCGGGACCTGAGGCGCCGTCTGCCGCGACGGCGGATTATTTTTTCCGGCCAGCAAAACTTACCTTGCACACGTCGGGTCTACAGCACCGAATTTGCGTGTTTTATCTCCAGAGGCTCTAAAGATGGCTGCAGTACTTGTCGGACAATTCCATGCAAGAGATGCCGAGGGACGGGTGTACTCAGTGCACGAGTTCCAGGAATCCATGCCCGCAGAGGGCGACCTGGCCAGCTCGGAGCCCGTTACCACCTACCGCCTGGCCATTGGCGACCGGGTCAAGAAACTCGATGACAATCAGTTCCTGCTGGTGCAATCGGACGTCACCATCGTGCGGGAGCCGGAAACCTATGTAAGTGAGTGATCATGCCCGCCGGCCCGGACTTGGGGTAGGATTCAACGCTTGACTCCCTAACCGGCTGGACATGGACTTCAAGCATGCGTTTACGTCATATCGAAGTGATTCAGGCGCTCCTGCAAACCGCCCACCTGGGCACCGCCGCCGAACTGCTGCAACTCTCGGTGGCTGAAGTCGAGGCCTTGCTGCGCGATGCCGAAAGCCAGTTGGGGTTCATGCTGTTCGCCAGTGTTCGCGGGCGCTTGCAGGCCACCCGCGAAGCCCGGGAACTGCAACCGGCAATCAACCGGGTGTACGACGCTTTCGAGCCGGTACAACGCCTGGCCGACAGCCTGAGGTTTCATCAGGCTCCACCTTTGCGCATCGTCGGCACGCCCCCTCTGGTCCAGCAACTGTTGCCCCAGTGCATCGCGGCCCTGCGCCGGCGCTTCGCCGATACGCCCTGCAGCCTCCTCAGTCAAAGCACCCGCGACATGGTCCGCAGCCTGCTGCTGCACGACTGTGACCTGGGCCTGAGCCTGCATGACCCCGAACACCCGGACATCCACAGCCAGGCCCTGGCTCAGGGCAAGCTGTTCCTGCTGGCGCCCCATGGCTGGCTGCAACCCAAACAGAAGTACGTGGCCCTGCAGGAACTGGCCGGCCAGGCCATGGTTGGCCTGGAGGGCCAGGACCCGCTGAGCGTGATACTTGCCAGCAAGCTGCAGAATCTGCGGCCAAGCCCGGTGATCCAGACCCGGGTACAGACCTATCAGATGATGCGCAGCCTGGTGGAAGCCGGTGAAGGCCTGGCCATCGTCGACCCTTTCACAGCCGTGGGCGCCCGTAGCGCCGGGCTCGATGCCTGCCCCTTATCGCCCCCCATCAGTGTCACGCTGTACGCCTTGCGCCGCAGTGCCGGCGAGGTCTCGCCCCTGCTCAGCGCCCTGCTGGAACTGCTGACTGAACAGGCCGAGGCGCTGCTGGCCGGCTAGGACCGTTACCCCTGAGGCTCATCGGCAAACAGCCGGTACCAGAAGATCGCCACTTCGCAAGTGTTCGGATCGATGCCGCGATAACGCAGGTGATCCACCCCGCCCACCACGTAGCCGCAGCGCTCATACAGGCGACAGGCCCCAAGATTGTTGTTCTGGGTTTCCAGCATCACCCCCGGCAACTGCTTCTTGCGACTCCAGAACTGCGCCACCTCCAGCAGCGCCTTGGCGACGCCATGCCGTCGGGCCGGCGCATGCACCGCCAACTCGTCGATATGCCCGTAGCCGTTCCAATTGGTGCTGACCACCACATGCCCCACGGGCTGGTCGTCAAGGTAGGCCATGAAAATTTCGCTGTCCGCGGCGTTGCGGTAACTGCTGAATTCTTCGGGATCGATGCCGTAGCACTTGCGGTAAGGCACTATCCTGCGCAGCGGCCAGTCCGCCACCGGCATGCCCCGCCCGGCCTCGGCGTAGGCGCTGACTTCGAAGCTGAAGTCGCTGCCCCAGATGTAGGCGGCGAAACCCTCGTCGGCCACACGGATCGCCAGCCCCGGATACTTGGGATTCACAACAGGCTGCATAGCGGGAAAACTCCTCATGCCTTGACGCAATCGACGGTGTACTGCCGTCCATTGCCCTGATCGTCATGCTGCAGGCCATGCACATCGGCGACGAACCCCGGGAAACTGCTGTCGAAGGCTCGGGCAAAGGTCAGGTAGTCGATGATCGAGCGGGTCGATTCGGTGAACCGCTCACCGGGCATGATCAGCGGGATGCCCGGCGGGTATGGCACCAGCATCACCGCCGCGATACGCCCCTGCAGTTGATCGATGGACACCGCCTCCACTTCACCGCGCACCAGATGGTCATAGGCGTCGGCGGGCTTCATCGCCACCTCCGGCAGCACCGTGTACATGCGTTTGAGGTGCTTGGCCGTGGCGTTGCTGCGGTAGCAGGCGTGCAACTGGTCGCACAGATCCTGCAACCCCATGCCCTGATAGCGCTGCGGGTCCTGCCCGGCCACGCTGGGCAGGCAGCTGGCCAGACTGACATTGGCGTCGTAGTTGCGCTTGAACTCCAGGAGTTCGGTGAGCAGCGTGCTCCACTTGCCCTTGGTGATGCCCATGGAGAACAGCACCAGGAACGAATAGAGCCCGGTCTTTTCCACCACCAGTCCGCGCTCCCAGAGGAACTTGCTGACCACCGCAGCGGGAATCCCGTGTTCGCTCAAGGCCCCGCCGGCGGTCAGACCAGGCATTACCAGGGTCACCTTGATCGGATCGAGCAGCACATAATCGTCGGTGACTCCGGTAAAACCGTGCCACTCGCCTTCCGGCTCCAGCAACCAGTCACCGGTGCGCACCTGATCGATGCCTTCAACCCGCTCCGGCTGCCAGATCGAGAACCACCAGTCATCGGCGGCGATGTTCTGCCGCAGATTGGCCAGGGCCCGGCGAAAGCTCAGGGCCTCATCGAACATCTCCTGCAACAGCGAACGTCCCGCCGGCCCTTCCATCATCGCCGAGGCCACATCCAGGGACGCGATGATGCTGTACTGGGGCGACGTCGAGATATGCATCATGAAGGCTTCGTTGAAGCGGTCCCGATCCAGTTGCCGGGCACCGCCGTCCTGCACATGGATCATCGACGCCTGGCTGAAAGCCGCCAGCAGCTTGTGGGTGGAATGGGTGGTGAACACCAGCGGACTGTCAGCGGAGCGCGAGGTGCCCATGCCGTAGCGCCCGGCGAAGAATTCGTGGAAGGCCGCATAGGCATACCAGGCCTCGTCGAAATGCAGCACCTCGACGCTGTTGCCCAGGCTTTGCTTGATCAGCTCGGCGTTGTAGCAGAGCCCGTCATAGGTGGAGTTGGTAACCACCGCCAGCTTGACCTTCGGTGGCCGACCGCGGGTCAGCGGGCTGGCGTCGATCTTGGCCTGGATCGACTCGGGGCTGAACTCGCTCAGGGGAATCGGCCCGATGATCCCCAGTTCATTGCGTTCGGGACACAGGTACAGGGGGATGGCCCCGGTCATGATGATCGAGTGCAGCACCGACTTGTGACAGTTGCGATCCACCAGCACCAGGTCATCGCGCCCCACCATGGAATGCCAGACGATCTTGTTGGCGGTGGAGGTGCCATTGATCACGAAGAAGGTGTGGTCGGCGCCGAAATTGCGCGCCGCCCGGGCCTCGGCTTCCGCCAGGGGCCCGGTGTGGTCCAGCAGCGAGCCCAGCTCCGGCACGGACACCGAGAGGTCCGAACGCAAAGTGTTCTCTCCGAAGAACTGGTGGAACGCCTGACCCACCGGGCTCTTGCGATAGGCCACGCCACCGCCGTGCCCCGGGGTGTGCCAGGAATAGTTGGAGTCGGCGGTGTGCTGCACCAGGGCCTTGAAGAAGGGTGGCAGCAGGCCGTCGAGATAATTGCGCGCGGCCCGGGCCACTTGCCGGGCCAGGAAGGGCACCGTGTCCTCGAACAGGTAGAGAATGCCTCGCAGCTGGTTGAGTTCGCTCATGGCATCGGCGGGGGCGTTTTCCAGGGTCATCTGCTCCCCCAGGGCGAAGATCGGCAACAAGGGCGCGCGCACCCGGGCCAGGCGGATCAGCTCCACCATGTTTTGCAGAAGATGGGTGTTTTCCCCAGCGCCCTCGGCAGCGATCAGCATGCAAGCGAGGCCGTGATGGGTCGAGGCCACTAGCCGCCCCTCGGCGTAGTTGACTGCGGAAAAGATGCTGAATCCATCCTTTTCCAGCTCCCGGGCAATGCCCCGCACCCGGTCTCCCGCCACCGTGTCGGCCTTGATATCGCGGTGCACGATCAGGATCGGAAACTGCAGGTCTTTATACATGGGGCAGGCTGTCCTGAGACGGCGGATGGGTCCCGCCAATGGACTCAGGGTAGAAGCTCCTGACGCTTCGTGTCATCCCAGGCAGGGGCACGGTGTAACAAAACGTCGCACTGGAACAATTGGCCCCTGGCTGCAGCGCAACAGCCTGCAGCGGAGGCCAGGGGTGCGGGGTTTACTGCTGGGCTTCGAGCAATTGGGTCCACAGTGCCGGGCCGCCGGCAGACTTGGCGATGATCTCCAGGCGCGTCTGGTGCTCGGCCAACTCGGCTTCGCTGGCCTGGATGATCCGCCCCCGCGGACGATCGGCCGGCAAGCGGCGGATCTCCGAGGCCCGGCCGGCACCCTCGCCAGAACCGTTGCCATCCGAGGCGTTGCCCGCCAGGGACAGGCTGGTCTGGCCACCGGTCATGGTCAGGTAGACGTCGGCCAGGATCTCCGAGTCGAGCAAGGCGCCGTGCAATTCACGGCCGGAGTTGTCGACACCGTAGCGTTTGCACAGGGCGTCGAGGCTGTTGCGCTGCCCCGGGTGCCGCTCACGGGCCATCATCAGGGTGTCGAGGATGGTGCAGTGCTGGGTGATGTCGGCCCGCTCGTGCTGACCCATCAAGGCGAATTCGTTGTTGATGAAGCCAACGTCGAACGCCGCGTTGTGGATGATCAGCTGCGCGCCCTGGATAAAGTCGAAGAACTCGTCGGCGACTTCGGCGAAACGCGGCTTGCCCACCAGGAATTCGTTGGTGATGCCGTGGACGCCGATGGCGCCTTCATCGCTCTCGCGATCCGGTTGCAGGTAAACGTGGAAGTGCCGCCCGGTCAGGCGCCGACCGATCAACTCGACGCAACCGATTTCAATGATCCGGTGACCGTCGGTCACCGGCATACCGGTGGTTTCGGTATCGAGTACAACAGATCTGTTGGCCATCAGTGGTCCGTTCTCAATCTGGCAAAGGGTGGGATTTTAGCATGCCCAATCCATGGACTGTGCGCGCACCGGTCATGTCGCTGCCACGCACTTTTTAACAGTTGTTTGCAAAGCTCATGAGGATCGCCCAGGGGCCGGCTGCTAGGGTGCCGGCCTTCTTTCTTCTGGACGCGCTGCCTCATGTCGACTGGTCTTCGCCGCCTGCAATGCCTGCTGTGTATCGCCCTGTTCAGCAGCGCCAGCCACGCCACCGGCCTGGTGATCAGCACCGATCTGAGCATGAGCGGCCTGCTGACCAGCAGCGAGCGGACAGCGAAAATCAGTAGTTCCTTCAAGGACGACAAACTGGTGCTGGAGGCCCGCAGCGATGCCGCGACCTTTGTCGCCAGCGACGGGGCAATTCACGGCGCGCGCCTGACATCGGCGCTACAGCGGATCCGCCAGGTGCTGCACAACCCGCCCTACAGCGACACCCAACTGGCTGCGGCGATCCTCACCCTGTAACGCCGTCAGCCCTTGTAGCCGCGGACCTCGTCCACACCACGGTTGGCCAACTGGTCGGCACGCTCGTTGCCGTGATGGCCGGTGTGACCGCGCACCCATTTCCAGCTCACGTTGTGGCGGTTGACCTGTTCATCCAGTTGCTGCCACAGGTCGGCGTTCTTCACCGGCTCCTTGGCCGCGGTCTTCCAGCCGCGCTTCTTCCAGTTGGCCATCCACTCGTTGATGCCCTTCATCACATACTGCGAGTCGGTGACCAGCAACACATCGCATTCACGCTTGAGTTCTTCCAGGCCACGAATCGCCGCCATCAGTTCCATGCGATTGTTGGTGGTGTTGGCTTCGCCGCCCCAGAGTTCCTTCTCGACACCCTTGCATACCAACAAAGCGCCCCAGCCACCCGGGCCGGGATTGCCCTTGCAGGCACCGTCGGTAAAGATTTCTACGCTATCGCTCATCCACGCCTTCCATCAGAAAATTGCCAGTGGCCCGCCGCTTGGAATCGACAATGCCCAGGGCCGGGAAAACCCGGCCGGTCCATATAAAAAGAAGGTATCAACAGGTCATCAAGGTTCGCTGTTACGGCGATTGACCTTGGCCATGGGCAGCGGTACCAGCTTGCCCATCGGTTCGCGCCGGACCTGGCGCACCGGGCGCAGGCCTACGACGATCTTGCGAGCCACCAATAGATAGAAGCCGCCCCCAGACAGTTGCCACTGCCCGGCCTTGCGCTCCCAGCCCGCCAGTCGTGCCTGCCATGCTGCCGACGCAAGCGGCGGACGATAGCACCCGAAGCGGCGTTTCTCCAGCGCGAACCCCAGCAGGTTGAGCCAGTCGCCCACCCGCGACGGCGAGATGCAGCGGGCCTGGCGCAAGGCGTCATGGGCGAAGACATGACGCAGGCCCCAGGTGCTCCAGGGGTTGATACCGATAATCAGCAAGTGGCCACCGGGCCTTACGCTGCTGGCCGCCTCTCGCAGCAGACCGTGGGGTGACAGGCAGAAATCCAGACCGTGCTGCAGCACCACCACATCGGCAGCATGTTCGCTCAGAGGCCAGGCCTGTTCCTCACAGACAATCTCGACCCCGGGCAATGGCGCGCCCAGGCGTACGTTGCGCTGCACCTGGGGCGCCGCCGGCGGGGTCTGCGCCGAAGGTCCGTAGTGCACCAGATAACCGCCGAAGAAACGCCCCAGCTCCTCTTCAAGCATGCGTCGTTCTTCATCCAGCAGAAACTGCCCCAGAGGGCCGGACAACCAGTCCCGGGCCGCACTGATCAGGGCCAGCCAGTCGGGATCTGCCTGAGCGAAGGCTTTATCGGTCATTGCATTCTCCAACACGCCAAGAAGCTCTAAGATGCGCCAATGTTTTCCGCTTGGCGAATCCGAAGATGATACAGATCAGTGCCCTGCCCGCCTTCACCGACAACTACATCTGGTTGTTACAAGATCATCGCAGCCAGCGCTGCGCAGTTGTCGATCCCGGGGATGCGGCGCCGGTACTGGCCTGGCTGGAACAGCACCCGGGCTGGAGCCTGAGCGACATCCTGGTGACCCACCATCACCACGATCATGTCGGTGGTGTCGAGCGCCTGAAACAGCACAGCGGCGCCACGGTCTACGGCCCGGCACAGGAAAAGATCCCCGGGCGCGACGTGGCCCTGGACGCCAACGACCACGCCAGCATCCTCGGCTGGGACTTCGAAGTGTTCGCCGTGCCGGGCCACACCCTGGGGCATATCGCCTACTACCACCACGGCCTGCTGTTCTGTGGCGACACCCTGTTCGCCGCCGGTTGCGGCCGTCTGTTCGAAGGCACCCCGGAGCAGATGCACCAGTCCCTCAGCCGCCTCGCCGCGCTGCCGGACGACACCCTGATCTACTGCACCCACGAATACACCCTGAGCAACCTGCGCTTCGCCCAGGCGGTGGAACCTGCCAATCCGGACATCGCCCAGCGCCTGGAAAAAGTCACGCAAATGCGCGAGCACGGGCACATGACCCTGCCATCGACCCTGGCCCTGGAGAAACTGACCAACCCCTTTTTGCGTACCGGTGAAACATCCGTTAAACAAAAAGCGGACGAACGGAATGGCCAGGATAACCCGTCGCAGAGTGCGGTCTTTGCGGCCCTGAGGGCCTGGAAAGATAAGTTCTAAGCAGGCTAACTATTGGCACAAAAATTCTGAATGGTTGACCGCACCCCGGGTGCTTTCTAGAATCGCCCGACATTTTTGCCCGGAACTTACTTCCAGCCAATGTCGTCATCTATTCGTTATTCCATCAGTTCAGACGCATTGACGCGCTTGGCCCAGGCCATCGCGGTAGCTGTGTCAGCGACTCTTGCGGGCTGCCAAAGCACCGGCCATGCCCCGCAGAGCGACGCGACACACACACAGAATTTCAACGCCCGCATCAAGCAGAAACCCATCTGGCTGAGCACCCAGCCAAGCCCGCAAATACCCCAGGACGTCTGGGAACGCATGCGCCAAGGGTTCCAACTGCAAGAAGGCCTGGGCGTCAACCCGCGTATTGAACAGCAGCGCCTGTGGTTCGCCAGCAACCCTTCTTTCCTAGAAAATGCCGGCGAGCGCGGCAGCCTCTATATCCACTACATCGTCGAACGTCTCGAAGAGCGCAACATGCCGCTGGAACTGGCCCTGCTGCCGGTGATCGAGAGCGCCTACAATCCGCTGGCCTATTCCCGGGCCGATGCGGTAGGCCTCTGGCAGTTCGTTCCGGCCACCGGTCGCTACTTCAACCTGCGCCAGACCCGCTTCTACGATGGTCGACGCGACATCACCGCATCGACCACCGCGGCCTTGGACTACCTGACCCGCCTGCACGACATGTTCAACGGCGACTGGCTACTGGCGCTGGCCGCCTACAACGCCGGTGAAGGTACGGTCAGCAGGGCCATTGAGCGCAACGAGAAGCTCGGCCTGCCCACCGACTACTGGAACCTGCCGCTGCCGACGGAAACCCAGGCCTATGTACCCAAGCTGCTGGCCCTGTCCCAGGTGGTGCTAGCCCCGCAAGCCTACGGCGTCAATCTCAACCCCATCGCCAACGAACCCTACTTCCAGGTGGTGGAGATCAACCAGCGCATGGACCTGTCCAAGGTCGCGGCGGTGGCCAACATCGACGAGGACGAGCTGTTCCAGCTCAATCCGGCGTTCAAGCAGCGCACCACCGTCGATGGTCCGCAACACCTGCTGGTGCCGACGTCCAAGGCCCAGCTGCTGACCACCAGCCTGTCCACCATGAAACCCGAAGAGCTGATCAGCAAGCGCTCCCTCAAGCCGGTCTTCGACCGCGATGAAGGCCGCGACTCGCTGCGGCCCAAGCGCATCTACCGGGTCAAGAACGGCGACAACCTGACCCTGATCGCCAAGGCCAACAAGGTGGATGTGCAGGACCTGCAACGCTGGAACAAGCTCAGCGGCAAGAACCTCAAGGTCGGCCAGACCCTGGTGATGCAGGACACCCGAAAGACCGCGGGCAAAAAAACCACTGTCGCCAGCAGCGGCAAGCAGAAATCGACCCAATACAAGGTCAAGCAAGGCGACTCGCTGTACATCGTGGCCAAGCGCTTCAACGTCGAGATGCAGCACCTCAAGCGCTGGAACCCGCGCGCGGCCCAGGCCCTCAAGCCCGGCCAGATGCTGACGGTTTACCTGCCGCACTGAAATCCGCCCCTGTAGGAGCCGGCTTGCCGGCGAACAGCCTTCGCCGGCAAGCCGGCTCCTACAGGAGATTTCAATTGCACAAAGCGCGCGCCAGCGAGCTTTTTCCTGCTGATACAAGCTGTTACTGTACGGAGCACAAAGCCCAAGCCGCCTGGATCGGATCTCTGACTCGATGCGTCCCCTCCTTCTGTTCTTCATCAGTCTGGCCTTGAGCTTTCCCGCAAGCGCAACGATCACTGAAAGTCATGGTTATGCGCAGTTTGGCACGCTCAAGTACCCGGCCAAGTTCACCCACTTCGACTGGGTCAATCCCGTGGCGCCCAAAGGCGGCACCTTGCGGGTCATGGCCTTTGGCACGTTCGACACCCTCAACCCCTATACCTTCAAGGGTATCAGCCCGGTAGCCACGCCGAACTTCCTGCAATACGGCGTCAACGAGCTCAATGAGCCGTTGATGGTCGGCACCGGCCTCTACGCGCCCTCCGGCGATGAACCCACCTCCAGCTATGGCCTGATCGCCCGCTCCGTTGAGTACAGCGAGGACCGCAGCTGGGTGGTGTTCAACCTGCGCCCCGAGGCGCGCTTTCACGATGGCCAGCCGATCACCGCCTACGACGTGGCGTTTTCCTATCGCCTGCTGCTCAAGGACGGCCACCCGCAATACCGCACCAACCTGCAGGAAGTGCAGCGGGTGGACATCCTCGGCCCGCAGCGCATCCGCTTCGTGTTCAAGCGCGCCGGCAACCCCCTGCTGATCCTGCGCCTGGGAGAGTTGCCGGTCCTGCCCCAGCACTACTGGAAAGACCGCGACTTCAAGGCCACCACCTTCACCCCGCCCCTGGGCAGCGGCCCCTATCGCATCACCCAGGTCCAGCCCGGACGCCAACTGGTGTTCGAACGGGTCAAGGACTACTGGGGCAAGGACTTGCCGGTCAACCGCGGCTTCAACAACTTCGACCGGGTCGAGGTGGAGTTCTACCGCGACAGCGATGTGGCTTTCGAAGCCTTCAAGGCCGGTGAGTTCGACATCTACATCGAGCACCAGGCCAAGAACTGGGCCAATGGCTACAACTTCCCGGCGGTCACGCGCGGCGAGGTGATCAAGGCCCAGGTGGCGCACCAGATTCCGACCCAGACCCAGGGCCTGTTCATGAATACCCGGCGCAGCCTCTTCGCCGACGTTCGCGTGCGTGAGGCCCTGGGCCTGATGTTCGACTTCGAATGGACCAACCGCACCCTGTTCAGCGGCGCCTACCAGCGCACCCTGAGCTACTACCCCAACAGCGAGTTCTCCGCCACGGGCCTGCCGGTGGGCCATGAGTGGCTGCTGCTCTCGCCCTACCGCGAACAACTGCCCCCCAACCTCTTCACCCAGGCCTTCAGCCTGCCGCGCACCGAAGGCCGGGGCATCCCCCGCCAGACCCTGCGTCGCGCCCTGGCGCTGCTGGCCGAAGCCGGCTGGAAGCTCAATGGCCAGCGCCTGCAGAACAGCGCCGGACAGCCACTGCGCCTGGAACTGATGCTGGTCAACCCCAACCTGGAGCGCATTCTCCAACCTTATGTGGAGAACCTGGCCAGCATCGGCATCGACGCCCGCCTGCGCACCGTGGACCGAGCGCAGTACAAGCAACGCCTGGATCAGTTCGACTACGACATGATTCTCATGACTCTCAACCAGACCCTGAGCCCGGGCCTGGAGCAATGGCAGTACTTCCACTCCAGCCAGGTCTCGGTCAAGGGCAGCAAGAACTACGCAGGCATCAACAATCCGATTGTCGATCACCTGCTGGAACAACTGCTGGCCGCCCAGAGCCGGGACGAGCAACTGGCCGCCGGCCGCGCCCTGGACCGGGTACTGCTGTGGCAGCACTACATGATTCCCAACTGGTACCTCAACCATCACCGTCTGGCCTACCGTAACCGGTTCGCCTTCGTCACCACGCCGCCCTACAACCTGGGCTTGAATGCCTGGTGGCTGAAGTCCCTGGAGAACACCCAATGATGCCTCTGCGTGCCCTGCTCCTGCGCACCAGCGGCCTGTTGTTCGGCGTCATCGCCTGCTGTGCCCAGGCTGCGCCGCAACATGCCCTGACCCTGTACAACGAAGCGCCGAAATACCCGGCGAACTTCCAGCACTTCGACTTCGTCGACCCCCAGGCCCCCAAGGGCGGCACCTTCCGCATGGCCGGCTTCGGCAGCTTCGACAGCCTCAATCCGTTCATCAGCAAAGGCGTGCCCGAGCTCAACATCGGTCTGATCTACGACACCCTGATGACCCAGAGCCTGGACGAACCCTTCACCGAGTACGGCCTGGTGGCGGGCAAGATCGAGAAAGCCCCGGACAACAGCTGGGTGCGTTTCTACCTGCGCCCGGAGGCTCGCTTCAACGACGGCCAGCCGATTCGCGCCGAGGACGTGGTGTTCAGCTTCCAGACCCTGATGAGCGCCGGTTCGCCGCTGTACCGTGGCTACTACGCCGACGTTGATCAGGTGATCGCCGAAGACCCGCTGCGGGTGCTGTTCAAGTTCAAGCACAGCAACAACCGCGAGCTGCCGTTGATCCTCGGCCAACTGACGGTCCTGCCCAAGCACTGGTGGGAACATCGGGACTTTGCCAAGAGCAACCTGGAAGTGCCCCTGGGCAGCGGCCCCTACCGGGTGACCGAGGTCAAGGCCGGACGCTCGATCCGCTACGAGCGGGTCAAGGACTACTGGGCCAGGGACCTGCCGGTCAACCGCGGCTTCTACAACTTCGACGTGATGACCAGCGATTACTACCGTGACAACACCGTGGCGCTGGAGGCCCTCAAGGCCGGCCAGTTCGACTATTGGCTGGAGATGAGCGCGAAGAACTGGGCCAACGCCTACAACACCCCGGCCGTGGCCCAGGGACGCTTGATCAAGGAACAGATCGCCAACGGCAACCCCACCGGCATGCAGGGTTTTGTCTTCAACACCCGCCGGCCGATATTCCAGGACGTGCGGGTGCGTCATGCCCTGAGCCTGCTGTTGGACTTCGAATGGAGCAACAAGCAGCTGTTCAATGGCGCCTACACCCGCACCCGCAGCTACTTCGAGAACTCGGAGATGGCCGCCACCGGCCTGCCGGGCCCCGACGAGCTGGCCATCCTCGAACCCTTGCGCGACAAGATTCCCGAGCAGGTGTTCGACGAGGCCTTCGCGCCGTCCCAGTGCGACGGCAGCGGCATGATCCGCGCCCAGCAACGCCGGGCCTACCAACTGCTGCAGGAAGCCGGCTGGCGCATCGTCGACGACAAGATGGTCGACGCCCAGGGCAAGCCGCTGGTGATCGAATTCCTCCTGGCCCAGACCGAGTTCGAACGGGTGCTGCTGCCGTTCAAGCGCAACCTGGCCGACCTGGGGATCGAGCTGGTGATCCGCCGGGTCGACGTGTCCCAGTACATCACCCGGGTGCGTTCCCGGGACTTCGACATGATCGTCGGCAGCTTCCCCCAGTCCAACTCCCCGGGTAACGAGCAACGCGAGTTCTGGATGTCTTCCAGCGCCGACAAGCCCGGCAGCCGCAACTACATCGGCCTCAAGGACCCGGCCATCGACAGCCTGGTGGAAAGCCTGATCAACGCCGACTCGCGCAACAGCCTGGTGGCCCATGCCAAGGCCCTGGACCGGGTCCTGCAATGGGGCTACTACGTGATCCCCAACTGGCACATCAAGACCTGGCGCGTGGCCTACTGGGACCACATCGGCCACCCGAAAGTCGCGCCCAAGTACGACATCGGCATCAACACCTGGTGGATCAAACCCGATGCCAAGCCCGCCGTAGAACCGGCCCCGGACCAGGCGGCCGCGGCCGACAGGGTGCAATGACATGCTGGCCTATATCGTTCGCCGACTGCTGCTGATCATCCCCACCCTGCTGGGCATCCTGCTGATCAACTTCGTGATCATCCAGGCCGCGCCCGGTGGCCCGGTGGAGCAGATGATCGCCAAGCTCGAAGGTTTCGACGGCGCCACCAGCCGCATCGCCGGCGGCGGTGCCGAAGTCTCGGTGGCAGGCAGCAGCTACCGCGGCGCCCAGGGCCTGGACCCGGCCCTGATCAAGGAAATCGAGCACATGTACGGCTTCGACAAATCGGCGCCGGAACGCTTGTGGATCATGATCAAGAACTACGCCACCCTGGATTTCGGCAACAGCTTCTTCCGTGACGCCAAGGTGGTGGACCTGATCAAGGAAAAGATGCCGGTGTCCATTTCCCTGGGGCTGTGGAGCACCCTGATCATGTACCTGGTGTCGATCCCCCTGGGGATCGCCAAGGCCACCCGCCACGGCAGCCACTTCGACGTCTGGACCAGCTCGGCGATCATCGTCGGCTATGCAATCCCGGCCTTCCTGTTCGCCATCCTGCTGATCGTGGTGTTCGCCGGCGGCAGCTATTTCAACTGGTTCCCCCTGCGCGGCCTGACCTCCAACGACTTCGACCAGTTGAGCTGGGGCCGCAAGATCCTCGACTACTTCTGGCACCTGGCGCTGCCGGTCACCGCCCTGGTGATTGGCCACTTCGCCACCATGACCCTGCTGACCAAGAACAGCTTCCTCGACGAGATCAACAAGCAATACGTGATCACCGCCAAGGCCAAGGGCCTGACCCAGCGTCGCGTGCTCTACGGCCATGTGTTCCGCAACGCCATGCTGCTGGTGATCGCCGGCTTCCCCTCGGCCTTCATCGGCATCTTCTTCACCGGGTCCCTGTTGGTGGAAGTGATCTTCTCCCTCGACGGCCTGGGCCTGATGAGCTTCGAGGCGGCGATCAACCGCGACTACCCGGTGGTGTTCGGCACCCTATTCATCTTCACCCTGCTGGGATTGGTGGTGAAACTGATCGGCGACCTGACCTACACCCTGGTCGATCCGCGCATCGACTTCGACAGCCGGGAGCATTGAGATGAACCTGTCCCCCCTCAATCGTCGGCGCTTCGAGCGCTTCAAGGCCAATAAACGCGGCTGGTGGTCACTCTGGCTGTTCCTGGTGCTGTTCATCCTCAGCCTGGGCGCCGAACTGATCGCCAACGACAAGCCGTTGGTGGTGCACTACGAAGGCGGCTGGTACTTCCCGGCCCTCAAGCGCTACCCGGAAACCACCTTCGGCGGCGAGTTTCCCCTGGAGGCCAACTACAAGAGCCCCTATATCCGCGAGCTGCTGGCGCAGAAGGATGCCTGGGTGCTCTGGGCGCCGATCCCCTTCAGCTACCAGAGCATCAACTACGACCTGCGGGTGCCGGCGCCGGCGCCGCCCTCGGCGGACAACCTGCTGGGCACCGACGACCAGGGCCGTGATGTGCTGGCCCGGGTCATCTACGGCTTTCGCATCTCGGTGCTGTTCGCCCTGACCCTGACCATCCTCAGCTCGATCATCGGGGTCATCGCCGGCGCCCTGCAGGGCTTCTACGGCGGCTGGGTAGACCTGGCCGGGCAACGTTTCCTGGAGATCTGGTCCGGGCTGCCGGTGCTCTACCTGCTGATCATCCTGGCCAGCTTCGTGCAGCCCAACTTCTGGTGGTTGCTGGGGATCATGCTGCTGTTCTCCTGGATGAGCCTGGTGGACGTGGTGCGCGCCGAGTTCCTGCGCGGGCGCAACCTGGAATACGTGCGCGCGGCCAGGGCCCTGGGCATGCAGAACGGCGCCATCATGTTCCGTCACATCCTGCCCAATGCCATGGTGTCCACCATGACCTTCATGCCCTTCATCCTCACGGGCGCCATCGGCACCCTCACCGCCCTGGACTTCCTCGGCTTCGGCCTGCCCCCCGGCGCGCCGTCCCTGGGCGAGCTGGTGGCCCAGGGCAAATCCAACCTGCAGGCGCCCTGGCTGGGCATGAGCGCGTTTGCCGTGCTGGCCCTGATGCTCAGCCTGCTGGTGTTTATCGGCGAGTCCGCCCGCGATGCCTTCGACCCGAGGAAATGACATGACCCAGGACAATCTGATCGAAGTCCGCGACCTGGCTGTCGAGTTCGTGGCCGGCGAGCATCGCCAGCGGGTGGTGGAAGGCATCAGCTTCGACATCAAGCGCGGCGAAACCCTGGCCCTGGTAGGGGAAAGCGGCTCCGGCAAATCGGTGACCGCCCACTCCATCCTGCGCCTTTTGCCCTACCCCCTGGCCCAGCATCCGTCCGGCAGCATCCACTACTCCGGGCATGACCTGCTGACCCTCAACGAGAAGACCATTCGCCACATTCGCGGCAACCGCATTGCCATGATCTTCCAGGAGCCCATGACTTCGCTGAACCCGCTGCACAGCATCGAGAAGCAGATCAACGAAGTGCTGGGCATCCACAAGGGCCTGACCGGCAAGGTCGCCAGCAAGCGCACTCTGGAACTGCTGGAACTGGTGGGCATCCCCGAACCCCACAAGCGCCTCAAGGCCCTGCCCCATGAGCTGTCCGGCGGCCAGCGGCAACGGGTGATGATCGCCATGGCCCTGGCCAACGAGCCGGAGCTGCTGATTGCCGACGAACCCACCACGGCCCTGGACGTCACCGTGCAGTTGAAGATCCTCGAGCTGCTCAAGGAGTTGCAGGCACGCCTGGGGATGGCGCTGCTGCTGATCAGCCACGACCTGAATCTGGTGCGGCGCATTGCCCACCGGGTCTGCGTGATGCAGAAGGGTTGCATCGTCGAACAGGCGTCCTGTGAGGATCTGTTCCGTGCGCCGCAGCATCCCTACACCCGGGAACTGCTGGCGGCGGAGCCCAGCGGCACCCCGGCGAACAACCCGATCGGCCCGCCGTTGCTGGAAGTGGACAACCTCAAGGTCTGGTTCCCGATCAAGAAAGGCCTGCTGCGCAGCACCGTGGATCACGTCAAGGCCGTGGACGGCATCCACTTCAGCCTGCCCCAGGGCCAGACCCTGGGCATCGTCGGTGAAAGCGGCTCGGGCAAGTCGACCCTGGGCCTGGCGATCCTGCGCCTGATCGCCAGCCAGGGCGGGATTCGGTTCGAGGGACAGCAGCTGGACGCCCTGTCCCAGCAACAGGTACGGCCGCTGCGGCGGGAAATGCAGGTGGTGTTCCAGGACCCCTTTGGCAGCCTCAGCCCGCGCATGAGCGTGAGCCAGATCGTTGGCGAAGGCTTGCGCATCCACAAGATCGGCAGCGAACAGGAGCAGGAACAAGCGATCATCGAAGCGCTCGAGGAGGTGGGCCTGGACCCACAAACCCGGCACCGCTACCCCCATGAGTTTTCCGGTGGCCAACGCCAGCGCATTGCCATCGCCCGGGCCCTGGTGCTCAAGCCGCGGCTGATCCTGTTGGACGAGCCGACCTCGGCCCTGGATCGCACCGTGCAGCGCCAGGTGGTGGAACTGCTGCGCAAGCTGCAGAGCAAGTACAACCTGACCTACCTGTTCATCAGCCATGACCTGGCGGTGGTCAAGGCCCTGAGCCACCAGTTGATGGTGATCAAGCACGGCCAGGTGGTGGAACAGGGCGACGCGCGCAGCATCTTTGCCCTCCCACAACATCCGTACACACGGCAATTGCTGGAAGCCGCCTTCCTGGCTCCGGCAAGCGCCGAATAATCTGCAACAGGAACGGATGCTCGACGTAAAAAATCATATGGAAAATGAAACCGCAAAGATCGCCCGTGGGAACAGTCCAACATGAAGTGGTGCTATCTGTTGCTGTTGATCTTTCTAGCCGGCTGCGACAGCACACAAGATAAAGACCCGAATAAGACTCCGGGCAACCTCGCAAGCCTTCATATCCGTTTAGGCGCACCGGTTGCTCAATTCCTCAAAAACAGCCCGGTGAGCTTTACCGCCGACTGCCTGGATGCGCTCGACATGTGCTGGTATGAAGCGGATCGGCGAGGCGTGCTGCTGAACCTGAGCCTCTCTGAGCCTGAGGGCACTCTTGAGCTGGATCAGGTAGCCGGTTTGAGCATTGCCGTTGATGGCAAGGCATCGAGCAACATCCAGGCATTGAACATCGACCTTCGCGGCCTGCCGGACAACAGCCCCCATCAGCAAAACAAGGACCTGATCTATCGCCTCATCAGGGAGTTGAAGAGCGCTGGATGGCAAAAGTACTACTACCCTTCGGACCCACGAATACCCGGTTCTGAACTGAATAAACTCGACTGGAAAAACAGTCTCTTGGGTACCAACCCGCTCAGCCACCCGCTGTTCGATGCCAACCGTGAAATGAGCCTTGAAGAATGGCTCGGCGTCTCTACGTTTTATGACTGGTATCTCTATCACGGCAACTACATTGCCCATGTCCGAGCCCTGCGCTACGACTCGAAAAGCGCACCCTTGGAAACCGGTGTCTACCTGATCAGCATAAACCTGATGTCACTGGATACGTTCTGGGCCGGCGATTTTGCCGAGGAACAACGAGCACAATGGAAAACACGGCTACCGGCTCAGTTGAAAGCACTGCTGCAACGTCGTTCGCAAGCGGAAACTCGAGCCAGGGCCGCCGGGGTGAACATCGAGGAAGGATATGAGCCACCGCTCATGGAACGCAGCGAGTAGCGGCATGCAATATCCTTTTGTCGCAGCCCCGCTCCAGGGTCCGGGGCTTGTCTGCTGCAAAACTCAATGGGCGCGCTTGCCGGCCTGCTTGTGCAGATACATGGCTTTGTCGGCATCGGCCAAGAGTTCTTCGATACCGGCGTGGCGCTCGGGGTCGTACTCGATCTGCCCCACGCTGAAGCGGATGTCGTAGCCGCGTTTCAGGGTGGCGTTGCGTTCATCGAGGATTTCACCGAGGCGCGCCATGATCGCCGAAGTCTCGACGTGATCGGCAGCGGTCAGCAGGGCCACGAACTCATCGCCGCCCAGGCGGCCGATCACATCGCTCTCGCGAAAGGCAATGCGCAGCACATCGGCAAAGGTCTTCAATGCCCCGTCGCCTTCGGCATGGCCGTAGCTGTCGTTGATCTGCTTGAACTCGTTGAGGTCGAAAAACAGCAGGGTCGCCGGCTTCTCCAGGCGCTTACAGACCCCAAGGGCGTGTCGGGCCAGGGCTTCGAAGCCGCGACGATTGGACAGCAGGGTCATCTCATCCATGCTGGCCATCTGTACCGCAGCCAACTCCTGCTCGGCCATGCGCGCCAGGTCCCGCAGCAGGGTGCGCTCCTCGTCGTCCAGGTCCCGGGGCTTGACGTCGATCAGGCACAGGGTGCCCAACATGCTGCCGTTGGGCACGGTCAATGGGCAACCGGCATAGAAGCGAATCCCCGGCTCGCCGATCACCAGCGGGTTGTCATGGAAACGCTCGTCCAGTTCGGCGTCGCAAACGGTGAGGATCTGGTCGCCGAGAATCGCGTGGCCGCAGAAGGAAATGTCCCGCGGGGTTTGCGTGGCGCTCAATCCCACGCAGGACTTGAACCACTGCCGGTCGGTGTCCACCAGGCTGACCAGGGCGATCGGCACATTGAACAGGCGCTTGGCCAGCCGGGTCAGGCGGTCGAAGCGCTCTTCCGGCGAAGTATCGAGGACATTCAGCTCCCTCAGGGTCTGAACTCGCAGGGCCTCATTGTTGGGTTTGCTTGGGTACAACATCGCTGACTCCATTCGCGGCTAAGACCGCAAGCGTAGTCCAGTTTGACCACTGCCTCCCTTGTAGCGATGTTGCTCGATGTCCCTGATTGATGCCTCTCAAAGCCGTGGCGTCAGCAGAATCCGCGCATATCCGCCAACGAACAGGGCAAACGCCAGCGCCCCCAGCACCGCCGAGAGCCCCAACCCCAAGCTGCTGAACGGCACCAGCAGGACCCGGCACACCGCCGCCAGGAACAACAAGGCAAAAGCCCCGGCCATGGCCCGGGTCACCTGCAGCGGCCGACCGCTGTGGCCAAGGCTGACCCGGGCGATCATCCCCAGCACCAACCCGCCCAGGCCGCCCACCGCCAGAGCATGGGTCACCAGGCTCTGTTGCAGCGGCCAGCCCAGGTGCCACAGGGCCATGCCCAGGGTGGCCAGGGCCAGCCACAGGTACGCCAGGTACAGCGACCAGAGCAACGGCAGACGCCACACGCCCGGCCGGTGCCAGCGCCACAGGCGCCACAGATGCAAGGCCGCCAGCAGGACGAACAACGGGGCCAGCCAGAGCTGCGGCCCGTCACCGCCGCCCAGGGCCATGGACAGGGCCGCCAGTAGGCTACCGACCAGTAACAGTCGGGTCGGCCAGGGCGACCCGGCCGGTGTCGGCGGCAGATTGAGCCCGCGCTGGATAAAGAACGGGATGACCCGGCCACCGATCACCGTCATCAAGGTCGCCACCAGCCACAACGCCCCCAGTTCGCCGCGCCGCTGCCATAGCTCCTGGTGGCCCAGCAGCCCCCACAAGGCCAACCCCTGAAACACCGTCAGCAGCCCCAGGATCAGCACGATGGGGTAGTTGTCACGCTTGCCGGCGCGCCACAGTTCGTGCCCCACCACCCCGGCCAGCGCCGGCATGAACGCCACTTGCAGCACCAGGAACAGTGGCGCCGGTACCGGCAGCCACCAAGCCAGCCGCGCCAGCAGCCAAACCAGCCACAGCAGGATCAACGGCGTGCGACTGAGGCCCGGACGCCCGGTCCAGTTGGCCACCGCCGTCAGCAGGAACCCGGCAATGATGGCCACGGAAAAACCGAACAGCATCTCGTGGCGGTGCCAGGCCAGCATCCCGCCCACCGGCTGGCGCCCGCTCCAGCCACCGTGCAGCCACAGGCCCCAACCCATCAGGGCGATACAAGCGAAGGCGGCCCCCGTCAGGAAAAACGGCCGGAAGCCCAGGCTCCACAACGGCTGTGCGGCCCATTGCCGCCAACGTTCAGGCAAGGACACAGGCAGCCCTCCCCGGGTTCAGGACAGACAGTGGCCAATTGCAGTAGCGGATCATCGTGGGGCTCCTCGGCCAATCAGTGGCGATATAACCCATCCCCATCACGATTCATGCCAGCGCCAGACCTGCCGCAAACTGGGGACCTGGGTCTTGAACAGTCTTTTTGACAACGATCGAAAAAGGTCATTAAGACACCAATCAAGTCAATATGACCGCCAATTCCCAGCTGCGTTTTTCCCGCCGCCAGCGTAGATTGGCATCCCCAGCCCCTCTGCCGCACAAGGATGTCTTCGTTGCCCTCCACCTCTCGCGTTTCGCCCGAGAAAAGCCTGTCGCGCCTGTTGCTGGAGTTGCTCTGGCAGTTGTGCGCCCTGCTGGTACCGATTTTCTTCGTCACCTTGCTGCCCCCGCCCCAGGCCCTGGCCGTGGTGCTCGGTTGTGCCGCGTGCATGGCCCTGGCGGCGCGCCTGGGTTGGCTCAGAACCGCTCGCGCCATGGCCCGACTGATGATCAGTGCGGCGTTTGGCCTGGGTTTCAGCCTGGGCCGGGCCCTGCCGGCGTACTGGGACATCGCGGCAGCCTTCGCCAGCATCTTTGCCGGGCTGGCAGCGGTCAGCCATCTGGAACGCCGCCTGGGCCTGGTGCAGCCTCCTGCCACTGCCGTCAGCGCCTGGGGTGGCGGCGAACCGCAACAAACCCCGGAAGGCCTGCCGATCCGGGTGTTCAACCACGGCGAGATCGCCATGGGCGGCCCCACCTATTGCGATTATCTGTTCCCGGACGGTGTGCTGTTGCAAGGGCTGGGTTCCTCGGCACGGTTCTCCAGTGACGGGCGCTATTTCGCCGCCCCGCTGCCTTCGCGCCAACAGTGGGGCCTGGCGATCCTCGACCGCTCGTTGCGCCGGCTGTACCGCTGCGACCACGGCGAGTTCTGGGAGCTGGATGCCTTCGCCGAGGACACCCTGAGCGGACGCCACAGCCCCTTGGTGGACAATGGCCCGCGCCACGCCAGCCTGGCTGCCCTGCTCCAGGACGCCGAATCCGTCGAACTGGTGGCCATCGCCGATCTCTGGCTGGAACCCGGCGACTGGATGGCGGCCCTGTCCCGGCAATGCTTCGAGGAATCCTCCCCGGACGCGCGCCACCGACTCCAGGCGCAACTGGCCCTGCCCGCCAGTGTCAGAGACCTGCCCCAGCCCCTGGAACCCCTGCAGGCCGCGCCCTATCGACTGAGCCTCGACGGCCAGCCCAGCGGCCTGTTGATTCGCGCCGATGCTGCGCGCTGCTGGAGCGCCGACGGCCAGTCCCTGGCCTGCATGGCCCGCCAAGAGGATCAGGCGGACGCAGAAGGTTGCTGGCTGTGGCAAGCAGGCCAGGGTTGGCGACTCTTGCCCGCGCCCTGGGTCGCCAGCCCGACGGAGCCGTCCTTCTCTACCGGCCCGTTACTGAGCCTGGACTCACAGCACCTGCGCCATGGCGCCTACCTGGACTGCGCCGAACCGGACCGGGGCCGCTTCGGCTATCGCCTGCACAGCATCCACAGCGACACCGAGACCGGCAGCGGCCACGACCCCCAAGGCCGCCTGCAAGTGGCCGAACTGCCCCTGGCCCGCACCCAGGTGCTGCAACCTCTGGACAGTGCCGGCCTGCGCGGTGACAGCCAGATCGAGTCGGCGCCGATGCTGGGCGGCCAGCGGGCGCTGCTGAGCTGGCTGGCTGACGACGATCAGGGCCTGGGCGCCTACGCCTGCCGGATCGGCGACTGGCAGTTGCCCGGGCGCTGGCTGCTGGATCACCGGGTATCCGATTGCCAGCGCTACCTGGCCTTGCTGCCGTTTGCCGAGGCCCCACAGGTCAGTGGCCGAGCGGTGGTGGCCGACCTGCAGCAGCAACGCCTGCTGCACAGCCCGGCCTTGCTGGCGGCGCGCCTGCTGGATTTTCGCGATGGCCAACTGAGCCTCGCGGTCATCGTCGGACGCCTCGACCAGGGGCTGTCCGGCAGCCCCCTGCAACGCTTCAATCAGAGCGCGCCCGCGCCGGACCACGCTGCGGCGTTTTGTACCGACCGGGACGATTCCCAGCTCTGTTATCAACGCCAGCGCTTTGCGGTCACCGAGCAGCAACTGCTGCCGATCGCCGACTGGCGCTTGGTGGATCGCCCCCAGGCCGCCATCGCCGAGGGCGACTTTATCCAGCCGGCACCCGGAGGCCGGGATGCCGCCTGGCTGTTCGGCAGTGAAACCGAATACGCCGACAGCTGGTTGCGGGAAACCAGCCCGCGACTCGGTGCTCACCTGCTCACCGCCAGCGGCTGCGCCCTGGCGAACCTCGCGCCGTCGATGATCTGGTCCCCCGATGCCCGCTACCTGGCCTTGACCCGGCTGCAGCTCGACGTCGAGGACAGCTACCGCGCCTGGCAGCTGTTGTTGCTGGATGTCGAGGAACGCAGCCTGCGGATCGCGCCCCAGTGGCTGCGTCATCGACCGCTGTTCCAGCACTTCGATGGGCAGGACCTGGAGTTGCGCCTGTTCGAACGGGACTGGGAAGCGGCGGACGACCCCGATCCGGGTCGAGGCCTGAGCCTGGGATTGGCCGAGTTGCTGCGCCTGCCCGCCGCCCCCCTGCAAGAACACCAGGGCCTCTGGCTGTGCGCTGCCGACCAGGCCCAGGCGAGCGCCTGGCAAGCGTTGCCGCGCCCGCATCACCCGGCCTTCAGCAAGTCGCCCCCTTGAAGCTGCGGCTCAGTCCTCGCTGGCCGCCAGGGCACTGCGCGCCCGCTGGCTGACAAAGCCGGGAATCTGCTCCCCGGGCAAGGACTTGCTGAAGTACCAGCCCTGGATGATCAACTCCGAACTGGACTGCAAAAAGTCCAGTTGCTCCCGGGTCTCCACCCCTTCCACCACCACCTTGAGCTTGAGGGTTTCGCAAAAGCGCAGCAGACCGTTGAGCACCTGGGCGCCCTTGGGCTCGCGCTGGGCCAGGACAAAGCTGCGGTCGATCTTGATCCCGTCCACCGGAAACTGATGCAGGTAGCTCAAGGCCGAGAAACCGGTACCGAAGTCGTCGATATAGACACGTGCGCCCAATGCATGCAGCTTGCCGATCCATTGCTGGGTCAGCAGCGCATCCCCCACCAGGGCGTCTTCGGTGATCTCCACCGAAACCTGGCCATGGGCCCGGGCCAGAATCTCCAGCAGGCGCTGGCCATGCTCCGCCGAGGCCAGGGTGGCACTGGAGATATTGATGGTGATGGGCAACTCGAACCCGATCTTGCTCCAGGCCAGGTGTTGGCGCACCGCCTGGGACGCCACCCAGAAATCCACCTCGGGCATCAGCCCCGCCTGCCCCAACCATTGCAGCAGTTCCCAGGGCGACTGCACCTGGCCGTCGCGGTCCCGGGCACGGATCAGGGCCTCGCAGCCGATGCACAGGCCACTGCCCTTGGCCACCTGGGGCTGGTACTCCAGATGGAAGTCGTACTCGCTCAACTGCTGGATACGCGCCAGTTGCAAGGACTGCTGGGCCGCCTGCTTGTAGGCCGCCACCACCGGGTCCAGCTCGAACAGCCGGCCCCGCTCCTCAAGGCCGCGGAAGGTGGTGTCGAAGGTCTTCAGGTACACCTGCTCGTTGCCTTCGCCCTGGCGCTGGATGCTGCGCACATAAGGCATGTAGATCAGCGTACCGGCCCCCAGCAGCACCAGTTGCAAAAGCACCGCAGCCCAATCGCCCTGGGTACTCAGGTAGGCATTGAGCAGCACCGGTGAGGTAAAGGGCACGCTGACCAGGGCCGGGGTCACCCAGCCCAGTTGCACCACCAGCAGCGCCAGGCAGGCATTGACCATGGGCACCAGCATGAACGGCACCAGCAGGCGCGGGTTGAGGATGATCGGCAGGCCGAACAGCAGCAGTTCGTTGACGTTGAACAGCGACAGCGCCAGGCTCGCCAGCGCCAGCAGGCGCATGGAACGGTTCCTGGAAAAACCGAGGATCGCCAGCACCAGGGCCAGGGAGCCACCGGAACCGCCAATAAAGGCGAAGCAGCCCAGCAAGCCCGTGTTGAGGGCATAGCGCAGGGGTTGCCCGGCGGCGTGATCGGCTGCATTCAGGGCCACCGCCTGATCCATTACCTCCATCAACGGCTGCATGGCGTAGGTGCCGTGAATGCCGAAGAACCACAGCAGGGAGTTGGTCGAGGTCAGGAGGATCGCGTTGAGGTAGGGATGGTCCAGGCTGTCGATGTCGATCGGGCCCTGCACGTAGGCAAAGTCGTGGACCTGCAACAACGACTGCAGCACCGCCACCAGCACCAAAGAAGTCAGCACCCCCGGCAGCACCATATTGATGGTGCCCTTGAGGTTGTGCCCCACCAGCCCCTCGTCCACCAGCCGGGTCCAGCGTCGGCGATGCAGCCAGGCCATGGTCGGCACATTGACCAGAGGCGAGGCAATGGCGATGAACAGCACGAATGTCGCCGACGCCAGCGGATAGTCCCGCAGCAGGTAGATGGCGATCACCACATGGGACAGGCAGAGAAAGGCCACCGGCAGCTGGGGCAAACGGTACTGGATCGCCAGCATGTAGCCGATGGACGCCGCCACCAGCAAGGGAATGATCGAACTGATGCGGTTGTGCAGCCCGGCCAGCAGGTCCACCAGAGCACTGGGAGCACCCAGGGCCTGGGCGCATTGAGCCAATATCAGGAAGACCGCCGAAACCAGCAGACAGGGCAACAGCCAGAGCAGGCCTTCTCGTATCGAACGCAAGGACTCGGCGCCCGCCAGGAGCGCCAGGCGGTGGGTGAAAAACAGCTTGAACCCCGGTTGCCGCATCAGCCTCTCCCCTCTGCCACTGCATGCCCGCCACCCCGCAGACGGCCCCTGTCACAACCTGGCAAGCGGGTTGCGGCGCCCAGCCATGACAATGGGATGCAGGCGAAGATACCACTGAAGAAACCCCTGTCAGCAAGCATTGAATACAGGGGTCCTGAGTGCTTTATCGCCTCCACGGCGCCAGACTTGATGCCTTTTTCCAGGGTTCGGGCCCCAGCGGCAAGCACACAAGGGCGAATCGATATCATTTGCAGGGCATTCGGGCTTTTGCTTTAATCGCGATCAATTCCCATTTACAACCCAGCCTGCCACCGGACCACACCCTTGCCCTCGACGCCGCCCGCCAGCCCCGCTTTGGTCCATCACCTGTATGACGCCCATCACCGCTGGCTCTACGAGTTGCTGCGGCGACGCCTGAACCATGCCTGGGACGCCGCCGACCTGGCCCACGAGATCTTCGTCCGTGTGCTCAAGCGCCCGCCCCAACTCGATGGCGAGGTCCAGCAACGTTCCTACCTGGCCACCATTGCCCGAGGCCTGTGCATCGATCACTGGCGCCGCCGGCAACTGGAACAGGCCTGGCTCCAGGCCCTGGCGGCGCGGCCCCAGGCGCTGCAACCATCCCCGGAGCAACGGGCAATCATCGTCGAGACCCTGCACGAAGTGGACGCCATGCTCGGCCGCCTGCCCCAGCGGGTGCGCGAGGCCTTTATCCTGGCGCAACTGCACGACCGCCCCTACAGAGAGATTGCCGTTGAGCTGGGCGTCTCCGAGCGCATGGTGAAGAAGTACCTGGCCCAGGCCCTGGTGCATTGCGCACTGCTGGAGGCCGAACTCGACGGCCTGCTGGTGGAGTAGAACGGCATGAGCGAACACACCGGCAACCGGTTGAGCCACGCCAGCCTGCAACAGGCCGCCCATTGGTACGTGCAACTGCAGGACGAAGCCGTCAGCGACGAGCAGCGTCGTCATTGGCAGGCCTGGTTCGAGCAAACCGCGGAACACCGCCAGGCCTGGGGCTATGTGCAGCGGGTCAGCCAGCGCCTGCTGCCGTTGCAGGACGCCGCAGCCCAGCAAGCCGCTGGCCAGGCCTTGCGTGGTGGCCGGCGCCCGGCGCTGGCGCGACGCCAGGTGCTCGGCGGCCTGTTGTTGATCGGCCTGGGCTGGGGCACCTGGCGTGGCACGCCGCTGCCCCAGGCACTGGGCCGCTGGCGAGCAGACTACGCCACCGGCACCGGGGAAGTTCGCGATGCCCGCCTCAGCGATGGCACTCACCTCTGGCTCAATGCCCTGAGTGCGCTGGATGTGCGCTACAGCGCTCTGGAGCGCCTGTTGCTGCTGCACCAGGGAGAAGTCCTCATCGATACGGCCAAGGACCCGCAGCGGCCCTTCATGGTGGACACCGAGCACGGACGGCTGCAGGCCCTGGGCACTCGCTTCAGCGTGCGCCGGGACGCGCAACGCACCCTGCTCAATGTCTACGCCGGGGCAGTGCAAGTACGCAACGCCGAAGGGGGCCAGGTGCAGGTGGTCAACGCCGGCCAGCAACTGGCTTTCGACGCCCATGCACTGGGCCCGCTGCTGGGCGCCAGCGCGGCCCGCGAGGCCTGGAGCCGCGGTCTGCTGCTGGCCGACAACCTGCCGCTGGAGCACCTGCTCGATGAGTTGGGACGCTATCGCCCGGGGCACCTGGGTTGTGACCCGGCCATTGGCCGCTTGCCGGTGATGGGGGCCTTTCCCCTGCACGACTCGGACCAGGCCCTGGCGCTGCTGGAGGCCGCCCTGCCGGTGCGCGTCAAACGTCTTGCCTCCTGGTGGGTGACCCTTGAACCGCGCGCCTGAACCCTCGGGAAAAAAAATTTCAGATCCCGGTTCCCTTTTGTCTTTCTGGTTCGGTTAACCCGGCAACAGCTCTCACATTGCCGATCCACAAGGGAACCTCATGCCAACACCCAGCCGTCCCCGCCTGCGCCTGCCCCTGCGTCCCCTGACCCTGTGCAGCGCCCTTCTGTGCCTGCCCGCACCCTGGGCCCAGGCCGCCGAAAATCCCGCCAGCCACCAGGCGGACAGCCAGCGCCAGACCTACAACATCGGCCCCGGCCCGCTGGTGACCGTGCTCAATCGCTTCGCCGAACAGAGCGCGGTCTTTGTCGCCGGCCACAATGACCTCGCCGCCGGCAAGCAGAGTCCCGGTCTGCGGGGCCGCTACAGCATCGAGCAAGCCCTGCAACAGCTGCTGCAAGGCAGCGGCCTGCAAGCCCAGGCAGTCAGCGGCGGCTATGTGCTGCAAGCTCTCCCGGCCCACAGCGGCCCGCTGCAACTGGGCACCACCCAGGTCTCGGCCCAGGGCCTGGGCGCCGTCACCGAGGACAGCCACAGCTACACCACCGGCGCCAGCGCCTCGGCCACCGGCCTCAACCTGTCACTGCGGGAAACCCCGCAATCGGTAACCGTGATCACCCGCCAGCAGATGGACGACCAGGGCACCAGCAGCATTGCCGATACCCTGCGCCGGGCCCCCGGGGTCAGCGTGCAGAACTACGACAGCGAGCGTTGGGAGTTCTCCAGCCGCGGCATGCCCATCACCAACTTCCAGTACGACGGCGTCAACGCCACCTACGACGGGGTCTACGACTACGGCACTACCAGCACCGACATGGCGACCTTCGACCGGGTGGAGATCATCAAGGGCGCCACCGGCCTGATGACCGGCTCCGGCGACCCTTCGGCCACCGTCAACCTGATCCGCAAACGCCCGACGAAAGAGTTCAAGGCCTCGGTCACCGGCACCGTCGGCTCCTGGGACAATTACCGCAGCGAAGGCGATATCTCAGGGCCCCTGACCGAAAGCGGCAACCTGCGCGGGCGCTTTGTCGGGGTCTATCAGGATCGCAGCTCGTACCTGGACCACTACCAGAACACCAAGGACATCGCCTACGGCATTCTCGAAGCCGACCTGACCCCGGACACCCTGCTGACCTTCGGCCTCGACCAGCAGAACACCCGTTCCCGGGGCGCCACCTGGACCGGCTTCCCGATGTACTTCAGCGACGGCTCGCGCACCCGCTTCTCGCGCTCGTTCAACCCGGCCACCGACTGGAGCCGCCGCGACTTCAACAATCAGACCCTGTTCACTTCCCTGGAACAGCAACTGGCCCATGACTGGACACTGAAGGTCAGCTACGACCGCCTGCGCCGCCAGCACGACACCCTGTTGGGCTCTGCCAGCGGCGGCAATCCGAACCCGACCACCGGCGACGGCATGTTCATGTACATGGGCAAGTTCAAGGGCGAGCAGATTCAGGACAACCTGGACATCAACCTGCATGGGCCCTTCAGCCTGTTCGGCCGCGAGCACGAGCTGATCGCCGGCTTCATGCTGATGAACGCCAAGCAGGACATCCCGGTCCACGGCTCGGTGTACCCGCCGGTGGGCGGCAGCATTTACCAGTGGCGCGGCGAGTTCGCCAAGCCGGACATCCCGAAGATCGGCGACAACGACATCCTCCAGCGCCAGACCGGCGCCTACCTGGCCACCCGACTCAAGCCTACCGACGACCTGGCGGTGATCCTCGGTACTCGGGTCAGCGACTTCAAGGGCATCGACAACACCCACTACATCGATCCAACCAGGGCCGACGTACGCCTGCGCTATCAGCAGACAGGTGTGGTCACCCCCTATGCCGGGCTGATCTATGACCTGAATGACACCTACTCGGTCTACACCAGCTACACCAACATCTACCAGCCGCAGATGAGCAAGGACGTCAACGGCAAGTTGCTCGACCCGGTGGAAGGCGACAGCTACGAGGCGGGGATCAAGGCCGAGTACCTGGACGGCCGGGTCAATGCCAGCTTCGCGGTGTTTCGCATCGAGCAGGACAACGTCGCGCAACTGGTCAGCGGCTGGGGCACCGAGGGCATCTACAAGCCGATCGAAGGCTCCACCACCAAAGGCTTCGAGGTCGAGGTGGCCGGCGAGCTGCGTGAGGGCTGGAACCTGTCCGCCGGCTACAGCTACAACCACACCCGGGACGCCAACAACGACTATGTCTACGGCTCGGTCCTGCAAACCACCGCGCCACAACAGGTGGCCCGACTGTTCACCACGTATCGCCTGTCCGGAGCCTGGGAACGCCTGACACTGGGGGGCGGGGTCAACTGGCAGAGCGACTTCTTCGGCAAGGTGTTCCAGCCCGATCCCAACGATCCGGTCAATGGCGGACACGATTCACGCATCACCCAGGACAGCTACTACTTGGTGGATGCCATGGCCCGCTACCAGTTCAACTCGCACCTGAGCTCGACCCTGAATGTGAAGAACCTGTTCGACAAGCAGTACTACACGGGCCTGGGCAACTTCGGCACCGGTTTCTACGGTGAACCCCGCAGCCTGCAACTGACCACCCGCTGGGACTTCTGAGGCCGCGCCCGACAGCCGATCTGCGGTGCACCGCCCCTGTGCCGGGTTGACTACGCTTGTTCCAGCGTGATCAACCCGCAGAGGACCGACACCATGCCGCGCATTCAAACCCTCACCCCCTGCCTGTGGTTCAACCACCAGGCGCAGATGATCTGCGCCCCCGACCCAAGCCGCTCGCAACGGATGATGCAGGCCCTGCCGGGGATAAAAAACTGGATATCGACCCACTGCAACGGGCCTTTGACGGCAAGAGCTAATACACTCAGCGCCAGCTCCCGCTGATGGAACCTTCAGGATGAAACCTGCCCTGCCCCCCGACCAGGCGCCGCAGTTCTGGCGCGATCCGGCCTTGCCGTTCATCGAGGCCCGCACCATCGCCGATGGCCGCAAGGTCTGCTACAGCCGCCACGCCCATGAACAGTTTTCCATCGGCAGTATCACCGCCGGCCAGAGCACCTACCTCAGCGAGCAATCCCGCTGGCGGGTCAGCGCCGGCACCGTGGTGCTGATGAACCCCGGGGTGGTGCATGCCTGCAATCCCATCGACGACCTGCCCTGGTCCTACCGCATGCTGTACGTCGATACGCCCTGGCTCACCGCCCTGCAGCACGACCTGGGCTTCAGCCCGGAGCAGGACTTTCGTCCGTTCAGCGCAACCCACAGCCAGGACCCCCAGCTGTTTGCCGAGTTTGAACAGCTGTACCTGACCCTGGTGGACCCCGACGCCGAGCCCCTGCACAAGCACAGCTGTGCAGTGATCTTCTTCAGCGACCTGCAGCAACGCCTGAACCCCGCCGAGCGGCCGCCACGGGTCAGCAATGCAAAGCTGCTGCAAGCGGCGCAGTACATCCGTCAGCACTGCACCCAAGCCCTGGGACTGGAGGATATCTGCCGGGTCGCCGAGCTTTCCCCGTCCTACCTGATCCGCGCCTTCAAGCAGCAATTCGGCATGCCGCCCCACGCCTTCCTGGTCAACCAGCGGGTGCAGTTCGCCCAGGCCCGCCTGCGCAGCGGCGCACCCATCGCCGAAGTGGCGCTGGAGGCCGGTTTTGCCGATCAGGCGCATTTCCAGCGGGCCTTCAAACAGCATCTGGCGGCCACTCCAGGTCAATACCGCGGCCAACGCTAGACCCACAGATAGACCGCACTGGCGGCCAGCAGCGCGGCCATGCTGCGGTTGAACAGACGCATCTGCGCCGGGTTGCTCAGGTAATGCCGCAAGCAACTGCCGGCATAGGCCCAGCAGGCAATCGACAGGTAGCAGATCAGCAAA
Source organism: Pseudomonas sp. E1BtOHC1 (assembly GCF_058744285.1). Lineage (NCBI taxonomy): Bacteria > Pseudomonadati > Pseudomonadota > Gammaproteobacteria > Pseudomonadales > Pseudomonadaceae > Pseudomonas > Pseudomonas sp. E1BtOHC1. The sequence goes on along the minus strand of NZ_CP196023.1, from coordinate 3,884,208 downwards.
TACAACCCGGCGAACAACCACACCAGGCCCAGGTCCCCGTCGGCGGCGAAGGCGCCCATGCCCGCCACGCAGGCCAGCCAGGCCTTGGGGTTGAGCCACTGCATCAGCGCGCCGTACCAGGCCGACGGCGCCCGGGCTGCAGCGTCGGTATCCAGGCGACCATCGTCCCGGGCCAGCTTCCAGGCCATGTACAACAGAAAGGCCACACCGAACAGGCGAATGCCCTGGGTCAGCAGCGGCCACTGGCGCAACAGTTCATGCAACCCCAGGCCGATCAGCACCAGCAACAGGACAAAACCCAGGGTGGCCCCGGCCACGTGGCGCAAACTGGCCCTAAAGCCAAACCGCGCGCCACTGCCCAGGGCCACGATATTCACCGGCCCCGGGGTGATAGACGCGGCCAGGGCAAAGGCCGCCATGGAAAACACTACGCTCATTGCTTGCCTCTCTTGTCTTGGTCGGAACAACCGCGGGACAAGTTAGGCCAAGGCACACCGCCGGTATTGAAGAAAACTGCCCTCGCACGATGATCTCCACCCGTTGCTCGCCGACCCGGGTCAGCGCTGTCAGGTAATTGTCCAGGCCGCTGCCGTGGGAGTAGGGATACACGGCGAACATGGGCCACGTCACATACCACCGACAGACCCACCCCCTGCCCTGATCAACTGGATCAATTGGCGATTAGATGAAAGTTGCTGATTGCCGTTGGCGATCAACTGTTGAAACGGGTCACCAAGGCATTAAGTTCATGAGCGGTAGATTCCAGATCACCGCCTACCGAGCAAGAGTGCACAGCGATGTCGGCGTTCTGGTCCGAGATCCGGGCAATATTGGTGATCTGCTCGGATATTTCCTCGGCCACATGGGCTTGCTGCTCCGACGCGGCAGCCATTTGCTGGCTCATCTGGTGAATGCGCTCCACCGCCGAGTTGATGCCATTCAGGGCTTCCTGGGTGCTGATCACCTGGGCCACGCCGGAACGCGCCTCGATGCTGCCCTGGCGTGCCACCTCCACAGCCTGGGTGGCCACTTCCTGCAAGGTGATGATGATGCGCTGGATGCTCTGGGTGGACTCGTGGGTCTTGGAGGCCAGGGCCCGTACCTCGTCGGCCAGGCCTTCCACAGAGTGGCTGACCGCATCCACGGTGTCCGCCAGTTTCTCGATCACCACCCGGGTTTCCGGGCTTCCTGGGAACCCACCTGGGTCAGATTGTTGACCTGATCGGCGGCCGAGGCAGTGTCGTGGATATGCACCGAGACTTCGGAAATCGACGAGGCCATCTGGTTCATGGCCGTTTACCCGCAGAACTTCCCTGAGCCAAGTGAATTAGTGCCAATGGCCAGTATCGATCCAGTCGGCCCAAGTCTAGGTTCGAGCATTAATCAAGGTGTGAAAAAATCATCAAGCCACTCAACTTGAACGGCCCGAATTAAAGACTTTCATGACTTACATCAACATTTACCTCAACAATAGAAAGCTGGCTTTCTAGTTATTGAGAAGTATTATTTCCAGCATACTCAGCGCCGTAGAAAACGCCTTGTTGCGAACATGGGGCACACATTCGTTGAAGCGTTCATGCACCCATTGATCAACTGCAGATCCCCTTTCTCCGCCACCCGCTGCGCCTCGGACTGATCGGGGCTGGAGTCGCCCTTGATGGACCAGCTTGAACTGCGCCCGGCCGCTCGCGACGACTGGCCCTGTCTGGAAAACCTCATGCAGTTCTATCTCTATGAACTCAGTCAGTGGCTGCCACTCAAGCTTGCAGCCCAGGGGCTGTACGCCATCCAGGCCCTGGACGACTATTGGCGCCACCCAGCCACTCATCCCTGGCTGATCCTGGTGGCAGGGGAACTGGCCGGCTTTACCGTCGTCGACCAGCAACGCTGCGACAGCGATGCCCGGTATAACCTCGGCTACCTGTTCATCGCTCGACGACTTCGCCGCCTGGGCATCGGTCGACAGGTGACACAACAGCTGTTCGAGCACTACAAGGGGCCTTGGCAGGTGGTGCACTTCAGCGCCAACCTGCCCGCCCGGGATTTTTGGCAGGCCATGCTCCCGGGGCAAAACCCGACGCCGATCATCGCCCAAGGCTATCCCGCCAGCCTGTACCGTTGGCCAGACTGAACCGGCACCAAGAGCAAGCGGTGTTTTGTGCCGGATGCGCCCGGCTCGCGGCTTTGAGGGCCGTGCCCTGACAGCAATGGCAAAGTCCGGGCCGATCACCTACCTTCTCCGGGGCCACCCGCACAGGCATGGCCACCACGTGCCGCCTGGCGCTCCACTTCCTCTGAAGCAAAGAGCCTTGTCCATGTCGTCGTCCACCACCCGCACCACGCGCCTGCTGTTACGTCCACCGACCCTCGCCGACCTGCCACAGGCCTGCGCCATCCACGGCAACCCGCAGACCCACCGTTTCAACCCCAACGGCCCCGACAGCGCCGAAGCCACCAGCGACCGGCTGCACAGCTGGATTGCCCATTGGCAGCAGTACGGTTTCGGCTACTGGGCGATCGCCCGACTGGATGCCCCGCAACAGATCATCGGCTTCGGCGGCCTCATGCGGGCGCACTTCGGGCATGAAGCCGGGCTGAACCTGTACTTTCGCTTCATCCCCGAAGCCTGGGGCCAGGGTTTCGCCAACGAAATGGCTCAGGCGGCCCTGCAACTGGCCTTCAGCGAACTGCTTGCGCCCCGAGTCACCGGCCTGGTGCGGCCCGACAACCTGCCGTCCAGGCGGGCCCTGGAACGGCTGGGGATGACGGTGGACGGTGAGCTGGAGGATTTTCCCGGACAGCCACCGAGCCTGCTGTACCGGCTCAGCGCCCAGGATCACAGCACCCTGGCGGGTCATGAAGCGCCAGCACCGAGGATTGACAAACCCCGCGCCGGCTTTTAAAACTGTGCGCCTGATTTCAGAGTCTGCCTGAACCATGTCCCAAGCCCTTACCCTCGATTCTCGCGCCATTGGCCTGTTGGCCAAGGCCCGAGCCTGGGTGGCTTGCAACTCTAAATCGAAGAAACAGTCGCTCATGTGACCGGGGCGCTGTGTCCCGTCAGATGAGCTGACAGGACATCAAGCGCTACGGACACCCTCCCCCTGCTTAACGCCCTTCTACTCTTCTGACGACGACCCGACGGTCAACCATCAGGAGAACACGCATGTCATCGTTTCAAGGTATCTGGGTCCCTATCGTCACGCCTTTTCACAACGGCGCCATCGACTTTGCCGCCCTGCGGCGCCTGAGCGCCCATCTGCTGGAAAGCGGTGTGGCCGGGCTGGTGGTCTGCGGCACCACCGGCGAAGCCGCGGCCCTGGACAAGGATGAGCAACTGGCGGTACTCGACGCCGTGCTCGAACAGGCCCCCGCCGGGCGGGTCATCATGGGCCTGGCGGGCAACAACCTGAAATCGCTGCTGAGCCTGCAAACGGAGATCCTCAAGCGCCCGGTGGCAGCCCTGCTGGTGCCTGCGCCCTATTACATCCGGCCCTCCCAGGCGGCCTTGGAAAGCTTCTTCCACAGCGTCGCCGACGCCTCCAGCGTGCCGCTGATTGTCTACGACATTCCCTACCGCACCGGGGTCAGCCTGGACAAGGCCACCTTGCTCAACATCGTCCGCCACCCGCGGATCGCAGCGGTGAAGGATTGCGGCGGCAACCTGGAGAAGACCCTGGCGCTGCTGGCCAGTGGCACGGTGCAAGTGTTGTGCGGTGAGGACCTGCAACTGTTCAGCGCCCTGTGCCTGGGGGCCAGCGGAGCCATCGCGGCGGCAGCGCATATACGTCCGGAGCTGTTCGTGCAATTGCAGCGACAGGTCCAGGACCAGCAACTGGACGCTGCCAGGACCACCTTCCGGCAACTGGTGCCGTTGATTCAAGCGCTGTTCGCCGAGCCCAATCCGGCGCCCGTGAAAGCCTTGCTGGCTCATCAAGGGCTGATCGAGCCTCAACTGCGGGCCCCCATGCAGGATTGCAGCGCGGCCACCGCGACACACCTGCAAACCCTGCTGGCCGGCTTGCCTTGACTACGGATCATCGGAATTGCCGTGCCTGCGGCCCGTAGGAGCGGGGGTACGACAATCTCGATGCCCCGTCGGCGCCGATCGCGGCGGCGCGCGGACGCTCTCAGCGGATCGGCGGGATGCGGATCTGGCCGGCGCGGCACTGGTTTTTCACGCCCTTGCCGCAAGGGCCAAAATCCAGGTCCTTGGTCAGGCAGACCCGGACTTCGGAAAGCTCGGGGCCGCTGCAGAGAATGGCGATGCCATTTTCGGCGATCCCCGGGTTGCTCTGGCGAAACTGCTGGGCAATCTGTGTGGCTTCCAAGTAACGCACCGTGGTCGAAGGCTGCAGCGTTTCAGGTATCTGCACCGTCGCCAGGGCCTTGTCCGCCGCGTCCAGGTAACCCATGCCCCCCAGGCCACTGCAGGTGCCGTGCTTGGTCCATTCGTGGTTCATCAGTTTGGCGGTGGGGAACAGGGTCAGGCCCTTGGCACGCTCCTGCTGGGTCAGCGGGGTCAAGGGCGGGCAGGACTCGGGCCAGCCGCCCTTGGCGTATTGCGGCCACAGCCCGTGGAGGACAAACCCATAGCCCTTGCCCGAGCACTGTTCGTTCTCCGGATGCATCAGGCAGAAGGTCGGTGACCAGGACAGGGTCAGCAGGTAGTAGTCGAACGTGCCCGCCACCGAGTCCCGTTGCTGTTTGGGCTGACGTGCGTCGCTGATGCCCACCATCCCCAGGGTCAGCACCAGGGCCGCCATCAGGGCAAAAAACTTTCTCATCGTTACCTCTCCTTGGGGAATCGGATCGTCCTGGCCCCGCCATCGGGGTGGAACTGCCGGAACGCAGCTTCACCTTCTTGGCATGCCGGGGTTGCAGGAACATGACATTCGCCGCGCCGTGCCCCGGCAACACCGGTCAGGCGCAGCGGCATTGAGCGACTAGAGTGCCGGGCTGTCACTGCGGCGGTACAGGCCCACACCCACCGCCAATATCGCCAGCATGCCCGCACAGCTGCGATTGACCCAGCCCATGACCCGGGCGGAAAAGCTCGCCATGGCGCGACGGCCACCAAAGGCGTACAGGCTCATCATCAGGCAGTCCACCAGGGCGCTGACCAGGGCCAGAATCAGGTACTGCTCGGCCACCGGCTGGTCGGGGCGCACGAACTGCGGCACGAAGGCCGAGAAGAACAGCAAGCCCTTGGGATTGGACAAGCCCACCAGCAAGGCCCGGCGGAACGCCGAGCGACCGCTGGCCGAGGCGCCATCAAGCCGGTTCGTCAGGGCCTGGGTCGGCGCCCGCCACAAGCCCCAGGCCAGATACAGCAGATAGACCGCGCCGCAGGTCTTGACCACCACGAACAACGACTCCGAGGCCTGCAGCAAGGCCCCCAGGCCACAACCCACGGCACCGATCAGCAGCAGGTCGGACAGCGCCGCACCGGCGATCCCGCAGCCGGCCACCCGCATCCCGTGGACCGCGCCGTTGTTCAGGGCCAGCAGCATCGAGGGCCCGGGAGTGATCATCACCGCGCTGACGGTGACGATGTAGAGAAACAGTGTTGCCGCATCCATCGTGGTACTCCTGAAAAATCCACCGCGCCGCGTAACGAACCGAGGGCCTGCACCCACGCGCAACCCAAGGTCTGCGGCGCGCAGTGCGAAAGATGACGGAACAACCGGGCACAGATCAAGGGCGGCGATCAGCGCTCGATGCCCGGGGACGCCACCTCGACGTCAGGCACGCTGACAAAGATGCTGTAGTGCCCCCCTTCCATGGCTTCAAAGGCGATCAGTTTCTGGACCAGCGGCTCGCTGATCACCTTGCCGGCATTGAGCAACAGCATGCCGTTGTCAGCATTGAGGTTGCGCCGCAGGACCATCCCCGCCTGCAACTCGCGGGTGCCCAGCACCCGGACCGTCGGATCATCGACAGTCACGTCATTGAGGTAGGCGGCACACACCTGGACAAAGCCTTCCACCATGTTCGGGTCATAGAGGCGGCCGGCGTATTTGCGAATGAACAGCAAGGCTTCGTCGCTGTTCATGCGCCGCTCCAGAATCAACCCGCACTGCAACTCGATAAAGTCCACTGCCAGCTTCAATAGCCGGGAACCCCAGGGAATCGCCTCGCCCCGCAGATGCTGGGGAAAGCCGCTGCCATCCCAGCGTTCCTGATGGTGGAGGATCAGCCGCGCCGCATCCTGCATCGGCTCCAGCGTCATCAGCAGCGACTCGCTCTGCGAGGGATAGGCCCGGTAGCGCTCATGGTCGGTGTGCCGCAACAGGTCCGACGGGGCGCCCAGCATGGCGTCGCTCCAGCTCAGCTTGCCGATGTTGTACAAGGCGGCGGCCATGGTCAGGTCGCGGCTGGAGGCTTCGTCGAGGCCATGGCTTGCGCAACAGGCGCGGATCAGCTCGATGATCTTGCGGTTGGTCTGCTTGTCCGCCGGCAGGCGCAGGTTGGCCAGCAGCGAGAACACCTCGGTGCCGGTCACATAACTGTGCTTGAGCTCCTCATAGGCCAGGTCCAGCATGTCGGCGGTCTGTTGCAACTCGGAGGTACGGGAGGCAACGCGCTTTTCCAAATCGGCATTGCTCGCCTTGAGCTGGCGGTTCTGTGCCAGCACCAGTTGCTGCAGGCGCTTGAGCTCCCGTTCGGCATGCTGGTGATCCAGGGTCTGGCGCAGGATCAGCAGCAACTCTTCGTCGTTCCAGGGTTTGCTCAGGTACTGGTGGATCTGCCCCTCGTTGACGGCCTTGATGATGGTGCTCAGGTCGGCGTAGCCGGTGAGCAGGATCCTGCGGGTGGCCGGGTAGCCCTCGCGCACCCGGGCCAGCAAGGTGGCGCCGTCCATAGTGGGCATGCGCGCATCGCTCATCACCAGGTCAACGGGACGCTGGGCCAGGATCTCCAGGGCCCTGGCACCGCTATCCGCCACCAGCACTTCATAGGGCTGGCTGCGCAACAGGCGCCGCAAGCTGTTGAGAATCGATTCTTCGTCATCCACCAACAGCAGGCATGGACGCTGACCTGGCTCGGCGGGCTGCGACTCTTCCATGATGGTTCTCCCTGTCCTGCATCTCGTTCCCCGGACAGCACGGCCAGGCAACCGCCCAACTGCGCTGCAGCCCAGACAATCCTAGCTATTTTTTTCATTTGCACCCGGGGATATCCGTCGAAAAAAACCTCTTACGCCGCGTTTTCCAGTGACTATGCTCACAGCGTTGGACGCACGCTCAGAACACTAGGGAAAGTCAATGAACGCTGGCTGCGACGCACAGACAAGTTCGCAAGATCCCTCGGAGTCGCCGTCTGCGCGCGTCAACCGGCGGGTGCTGATTGTGGATGACAGCCTCTCCATTCACGAAGACTTCCACAAGATCCTCATGCCCTCACAGAGCCTGGCCCTGAGCCGGGCCGAAGAACAGTTGTTCGGCAGCGTCAACGTCCGCCCCCCCCTGGAGTTCAATCTGGATTCGGCGTTCCAGGGTCGCGAGGCCCTGGCCATGGTCGAGTCGGCCCTGGCCCGAGACATGCCCTATGCCATGGCCTTCATCGACATGCGCATGCCGCCGGGCTGGGATGGCCTGGAAACCATCGAGCAGTTGTGGAAGGTCGACCCGGACCTGCAGATCGCGCTGTGTACCGCCTATTCGGACTATTCGTGGGAAACCATGGCCGAGCGCCTGGCCTTCGGCGACCAGTTGCTGATCCTGAAAAAGCCCTTCGACAGCCTGGAGATCCGCCAGATGGCCAGTGCCCTGACCTGGAAATGGCAGATGGCCCGGGATGCGCGGCACAAGCTCGACGATCTGCAGCGCACCATCGAGGAGCGGGTCGCGGAACTGCTCAAGGTCTCCCACCTGCTGCACTACGACGCCCTTACCGGTCTGCCCTCCAGCACCTTGCTCGGCGATCGCCTGGGCCAGGCCATGGCCCGGGCCCGGCGTTATGGGCAACAACTGGCGGTGATGTTCCTCGGGCTGGACCGTTTCAAGCGGATCAACAATGCCCTGGGCTACCCGGCAGGCGACGAGCTGCTCAAGAGAATTGCCCACAGCCTGCAGCACGGCATGCGGGAATCGGACTCGGTGTTCCGCTACGGTTCCGACGAATTCGTGGTGCTGCTCCATGATCAGGAGCCACCGCCCCAGGTCCGTAGCGTCGCGGAAAAATTCCTGGCAACGGTGAGCCAGCCCCACGATGTGGCCGGGCACGACCTGCGGGTCACCGCCAGCCTGGGAATCAGCCTCTACCCCGAAGATGGCCAGGATGCCCTGAGCCTGATCAAGAAGGCCGAGATGGCCATGCGCAACAGCAAGGAGCAGGCACCGGGGGGCTACGGTTTCTTTACCGAAGACATGACCCACCGCGCCCGGGAACGACAACACCTGGAATCGGGCATTCGCCAGGCCCTGGAGCGCCAGGAGCTGTGTTTGCATTATCAGCCGAAAATCCACCTGGCCTCGGGCCAAGTGGTGGGCGCCGAAGCGCTGATTCGCTGGTTCAGCCCGCAACGGGGCTGGATCAGCCCCGCCCAGTTCATTCCTGTGGCCGAAGACAGCGGCCTGATCAACCGGATCAGCCAGTGGGTACTGGGCGAGGCTACCCGCCAGTCCCGTACCTGGCAGCAAGCGGGACTGGTGCCGATCCGCCTGTCGGTCAACCTTTCGGCCAGCGACTTCAGGCAACCGCAGTTGCTCCAGCAGTTGCAGGGCGCACTGCTGGACAGCGCCCTGGACCCAACCCTGCTGGAACTGGAAATCACCGAAGGGGTGCTGATGCAGAACGTCGAAGCCACCCTCGCCACCCTGCAAGCCATCAAAGCCCTGGGGGTAAGCCTGGCGGTGGACGATTTCGGCACCGGTTATTCCAGCCTCAGCTACCTGCGCAAGTTCCCGGTGGATGTGCTGAAGATCGACCAGTCCTTCATCCAGGGCCTGAGCAACGAACCCAAGGACGCCGCCCTGGTCAGTGCGATTATCCAGTTGGGACGCAACCTGAACCTGAACGTCATCGCCGAAGGGGTGGAAACCCTGGAGCAGCTGACGTTCCTCAAGCAACAGGGCTGCGAGGAAGGCCAGGGCTATTACTTCAGCAAGGCCCTGCCCGCCGAGGATTTTGCCCTCCTTCTGCGGGCCCAGGCGTCCCTGGCCCAGGTGACCGGTCATGACCACTGAACAGCCGCCAACGCCACACCGGCGCCGCCTGCACAGCCTCCTCGGCCTGTTGCTCTGGGCCCTGCTCGGTGTCGCCCCGCCGGCCTTCCCGGCGCCGCTGGACGAACCGCTCAAGCCCCTGCCTACAGTGCCCAACCTCGACCCCAAACGGGTGGAGTTGGGCCGTCGGCTGTTCAACGAACCGCGCCTGTCCCTGGACAACAGCCTCTCCTGCGCCAGCTGTCATCGGCTGGAACAGGGCGGGGCCGACGTGTTGGACAAGTCCCAGGGCATCAAGGGTCAGCTCACCCGGGTCAACACCCCTAGCGTGTTCAACGCTGCGCTGAACTTTCGCCAGTTCTGGGACGGTCGCGTCGACACCCTCCAGGCGCAGATCGACAACGTGGTGCAAAGCCCCATCGAAATGGGCAACAACTGGCCCAATCTGGTGCGCACCCTGAATGACGACGCCGGCTACCGCCAGACCTTCGGCGAGCTGTACCCGGACGCCATCACCGCGGCCAACGTGCAGGACGCCCTGGCCAGTTATGAACGGACGCTGCTCAGTGCAGGCTCGCGCTTCGACCAGTACCTGCAAGGCAACACCGAGATCCTCAGCCAGGAAGAGAAGTACGGCTACCAGCGGTTCAAGGACTACGGCTGCATCGCCTGCCATCAAGGGGTCAATATCGGCGGCAACATGTTCCAGAAGTTCGGGGTGATGAATGACTACTTTGCCGACCGGGGCAACCCCACCGACGCCGACCTGGGACGCTTCCTGATCACCGGCGACGAGCAGGACCGCAACGTGTTCAAGGTCCCCAGCCTGCGCAATGTGGCGGTCACCGCGCCCTACTTCCACGACGGCTCGGCAAAGACCCTGGAGCAGGCGGTGGAGGTGATGTTCAAGTACCAGTTGGGCCGTACCCCCAACCCCCAGGACACCCGCCTGATCGTCAAGTTTCTCCAGACCCTCACCGGGCAATGGCAGGGCAAGCCGCTATGAAGCTGCCCCGCCGCTTGCCCTCCACGGTCCTGACCCTGGTGGCCCTGGGCCTGGTCCTGGCGCTGGCGCTTCTCTACTTCAAGACGATGATCGGCCAGTCCGCGAACTTCGCCCTGTCCCGGGACCTGATCGGCCACATCAAGCAGTTGAACGCCCAATGGGAAACCGAGGTGCTCAAGGCGCGCATTGCCATTACCCACGACTACGATCCACTGGTGCTGCCGGTGCAGCAGATCGACCAGCTGTGGCGACGCTTCGACCAGCTCTCGCAACAGGGTCACAGCGACCCGGCAGCCTGGCAGGCCAGTCACCAGGCGTTCCTCGAGGCCTTCCAGGAAAAAGCCGGCCTGGTGGAACGGTTCAAGTCCCACAACTCGGTGCTGCGCAATTCCCTGGCGTTCCTGCCCACCGCCGAGGACGACATCCAGCGTCGGTTGGCCAGCCTCGATGACCAGGAGCGGCTGGCGCAGCAGAACATTGCCATCGACACCTACGACCTGCTGCTCAGCAGCCTGGAGTTCGCCCAGGTCTCCAGTGACGACAAGGCCGCGGACATCCTGGTGGGGCTGAACAAACTGGCGGTCAACAAGGAGCGCCTGCCCCAGGTCATGCACGAGCCGGTGGAGATCCTCAGCAACCACGTTTCAGTGATCCTGCGCGAGCAGCCGGTGGTCAATGAATTGCTGGAGCGGCTCACCTCGATCCCGGTGGCCGAACGCCTGGACGACATCACCAGCCTGCTCAACCGCGACCAGCTCCAGTCCGACCTGCAGGACCAGAAGTCCCACCAGTATCTGCTGGCATTCTCGGTGCTGCTGGTGCTGCTGATCCTCTATCTGGCCATCCGCCTGATCAGCAGCTTTGCCGTCATCCGCCGGTTCAACACCGCCCTGCAAAGCGCCAATGAACACCTGGAGCAGCGGGTCGAGGAACGCACCCGGGAACTCAAGGAGGCCCAGAGCGAGTTGCTGGACGCCGCGCGCCAGGCCGGCATGGCGGAAATCGCCACCAATGTCCTGCACAACGTCGGCAATGTGCTCAACAGCGTGAACATCTCCAGCGAGATCCTCAGCCGCACACTGCGCTCCAGCAAGGCCCAGGGCCTGGGCAAGGCGATGCAGTTGATCAATCAGCATCAGCAGGATCTGGGGCATTTTTTCAGTGAAGATGAAAAGGGCAAGCTGCTCCCCGGCTACCTCAATCAACTGGTGGACGCCATTGCCAGCGAGCAACAGGGCATGAGCGAGGAACTGGCCCAGCTTGGTCGCAGCGTCGACCACATCAAGGAAATCGTCGCCACCCAGCAGTCCTACGCCGGGGCCTCGCGGCTGATCGAGCCCTTGCGGGTCAGCGAACTGATCGAGGACGCCCTGCGCATGAACTCCGGCGCCCTGGCCCGGCATCAGGTCACGGTGGTCAAGGACTACACCGACGTGCCACCGGTCATGGGCGACAAGCACCGCATGCTGCTGATCCTGATCAACCTGATCAGCAACGCCAAGTACGCCATGTCCGATCTCGACGAGCACTCCCGGACCCTGACCTTGAGCGCCCATGTGATTGATGACCGGACCTTGCGCATTCAGGTCCAGGACCGTGGCGAGGGCATTGCCGCCGAGAACCTGACGCGGATCTTTGCCCACGGTTTCACCACCCGCAAGGAAGGGCACGGCTTCGGCCTGCACAGTTGCGCCCTGGCCGCCATGGAAATGGACGGGCAGCTCAGCGTGCACAGTGACGGACCGGGACTGGGTGCGACCTTTACTCTGGACATACCGCTGATCAGCGCCGAGGGCCAATGATGGACGAGCTGAGCAACCGCCGGATTCTCCTGATCGACGACACCCCGTCGATCCACGATGACTTTCGCAAGATCCTCACCCCGCCACCGGCGGACGACAGCAGCCTGGACGATCTGGAAGCGCAGCTGTTCGGCGCCCAGGCCAAGCCCCGGCAACAGCCCTTTGAACTGGACTCGGCCTACGGCGGCCAGGAAGGCTTGAGCAAAGTCTGCCAGGCCCTGGAACAGCAGCGCCCCTATGCCCTGGCCTTTGTCGACATGCGCATGCCCCAGGGCTGGGACGGGGCCCAGACCATCGAGCGGCTCTGGCAAGAGGACCCGCGCCTGCAAGTGGTGGTGTGCACCGCCTACTCCGACTATTCCTGGGAGGATCTGCTGGAGCGCCTGCAAGGCCACAACCGCCTGCTGATCCTGAAGAAACCCTTCGACAATATCGAAGTCCAGCAGATGGCCAGCACCCTCACCAGCAAATGGGAGATGACCGCCCGCGCGCTGTTGCAGATGCACCATCTGGAGGAACTGGTGGAACAGCGCACCGAAGACCTGAGGCTGGCCGGCACGGCCCTGCAGCGGGAAATCGACGAGCGCAAGCAACTGGAGAACCAGCTGGTGCAATCGGAGAAGCTGGCCTCCCTCGGGCAACTGGCGGCCGGGGTCGCCCACGAGATCAACAACCCCATCGGCTTCGTGGCCTCCAACCTCGGCAGCCTGGCGGGTTACCTGGAGCAGATCGGCCAGATGCTCACCGCCTATCGCCAGAGTGAAGAGGCCATCGCCGCGCCGGAGTTGCGCAAGCGCCTGCAAAGTCTGCGGGAAAGCATCGACCTGGACTTTCTCCAGGAGGACATCCCGTTGCTGATCAAAGAATCCAAGGACGGCATCGGTCGAGTCGAGCAGATCGTCAAGGACCTGAAGAACTTCTCCCGGGTCGACAGTGACCAGCAATGGCAGATGGCGGACCTGCAGCAGGGCATCGACTCGACCCTGAACATCGTCGCCAACGAGCTCAAGTACAAGGCCGACCTGATCAAGCACTATCAGCCGTTGCCAGAGATCGAGTGCCTGCCCTCCCAGCTCAATCAGGTGGTGATGAACCTGGTGGTCAATGCCGCCCAGGCCATAGGCCCCGAACGCGGCACCATCACCCTGAGCAACGGCGTGGAAGGCGATCGGGTGTGGCTGGAAGTCACCGACAGTGGCTGCGGCATCGACGAGCAGCACCTGCAGAAGATCTTCGACCCCTTTTTCACCACCAAGCCGGTGGGCCAGGGCACCGGACTGGGCCTGTCGCTGTCCTACGGGATCGTCCAGAAACACGGCGGACAGATCAGTGTCCGCAGCCAGTTGGGCGTGGGCAGCACCTTTCGCGTGGAGCTGCCGATCCGTCAGGCTCCCCATCGACCGGACCCGGCCTGAACCGGGCACGCCCGCGCCCTTCCCTCACCCGCCCACAGGACCTTGCCATGAGCCGCCCCAACGACCCGATCAAACAGGGCAAGGACGCACGCAAGCACTGCCCCCGCAACAGCCACAGCGCCCCCGGCCAGATCAAGCGCGACCCCCTGCCGCTGATCGAGGCCTCGAGCCAGGGCCGGGTCCAGTCCCTGGTGGCGCTGCGCTACGGCCGTATGCTGGTGTCGCCCTTCACTTTCTATCGCGGCAACGCTCTGCTCCAGGCCCATGACCTGGCCACCACCCCGGACATGGGCCTGCGCTCGACCATCTGCGGCGACTGCCACCTGATGAACTTCGGCGGCTTCGCTACGCCGGAGCGCAACCTGCTGTTCAGCGTCAACGACTTCGACGAGGTCCACCCCGGCCCCTGGGAATGGGACCTGAAGCGCCTGGTAGCAAGCTTCCTGATTGCCGCCCGGGACCTGCGCCATGGTGCAGCGGTGGAGGAAAGCGTCTGCCGCGAGCTGGTGGGGGCCTATCAACGGAGCATGGCCACTTGCGCCGAGCAAAGCGCCCTGGAGATCTGGTACGACGCCATGACCTACGAAGACCTGCTGCATCAGGCCCGGGCCAACAGCGCCACCCTGGAGCACGTGCAACGGGCCATGGACAAGGCCGAGCGCCGTACCCACGCCCATCTGCTGCCCAAGATCAGCGAACGCGATGCCCAGGGGCGCTTGCTGATCCGTGACGATCTGCCGGAGATCTTCCACCTGCACAACACCACCAGCCTGCTGGACCCGGACGACGACTGGATGCGCCTGGAAGACTGGCGACCGCTGTACGACACCTTCATGGCCGACTATCGCGGCACCTTGCAGGCCGACCGGCGTAACCTGCTGGCGCGCTTCACCCCCTGCGACCTGGCCTTCAAAGTGGTGGGCGTGGGCAGCGTCGGCACCCGCTGCCTGGTGGCGCTGCTCACCGACAACCAGCAGCGACCGCTGTTCCTGCAGTTCAAGGAAGCCCGCCGCTCGGTGCTTGCCGACTATGTGCGGGTGCGCTCGCGACCGCGGCACAACGGCCAGCGGGTGGTGGAAGGCCAGCGCCTGATGCAGTCCGCCAGCGACCTGTTCCTGGGCTGGACCACCGGCCCCAACGGCCGCCATTTCTATGTGCGCCAACTGCGGGACATGAAAGTGTCGGCAGAGCTGGAAACCTTCGACGCCGAAACCTTCGCCGCCTACGCGCGGATCTGTGGCCGGGCCCTGGCCCGGGCCCACGCCAAGGCCTCGGGGCAAGCGGCACTGATCAGCGGCTACATCGGCAAGAGCCAGACCCTGGCCGAGGCGCTGTGACACTACGCCCAGGCCTATGCCACGCAGAACGAACGGGACTTCGAGCGCTTCCAGCAGGCCTGCCGCAAGGGACGCTTGCAGGCCCGCTCGGAGGCGGATTTCGCCGCCGACCATCTGCCCTGAAACCCGGCCTCAGGTAATGGAACGGCTGGCCTGGGACTGTTCGGCGCAGAGCTTCACCCAGGCGTCGCTGTCCAGGGGCGGACTCAGGTGCGGCCCCTGGGCCTCATCGCACTGAATGTCATGCAGCGCCTTGATTTGCTCCGGGGTTTCCACGCCTTCGGCAATCACCTTCAGATTCAGGGCATGCCCCAGGTCGACGATGGCCTGGACGATCGAGCGCCCGGCCTGATTGCCGCCCAGTCCCGCCACCAGGCTGCTGTCGATCTTCAGGCCGTCCAGGGGAAAGGTCCGCAGGTACTGCAACGCCGAGTAGCCGCTGCCGAAATCGTCCATCAGCAGCTGCACCCCGAGGGACTTGAGCCCCTGCATGATCTCCAGCACCTGGCGACCGTCATCCAGCAATGCCTTGTCGGTCATTTCCAGCACCAGACGCGAGGGCGTCAGTCCGCTCTGGCCAAGCACGGTCCTGATTCTGGCCACCAGTTGCCCGCGCTGGAACTCGGTGGCCGACAGGTTAACCGCCAGCAGCAGGCGCTCGGGCCAGGCCCGGGCCGCGCGGCAAGCGGCGTGCAGCACCCAGTTGCTCAATGGCAGGATCAGCCCGGTGTCCTCGGCGATCGGCGTGAACACCTCGGGACCCAGCAGCCCACGCTGGGGATGCTGCCAGCGCACCACCGCCTCGGCCCCCACCAGTTGCCCGTCCGCCAGCCGATAGCGCGGCTGGAACTGCAACAGCAACTGATCCTGTTCAATGGCGTGACGCAGGTCGCGCTCCAGGCCGCGGCGCTCGATGATCCGCACATTCATGTCGCTGGCATAGAAACGCCAGGTACTGCGCCCCGCCGCCTTGGCCTCATACAGGGCGATGTCGGCAAAACGCAGCAGCTCCTCCGCCAGACTGGCATCAACCGGTGCCCGGGCAATGCCGATGCTGGCGCTGATGAAGACTTCATGCTCGGCAATGTAGAACGGCTCTTCGATCCGCCCGATCAGGCGCCGGCACAGGCCTTCGATCTCGGTTCGGGCGACCTGCCCCGGGACCACCAGGACAAACTCGTCGCCCCCGACCCGGGCCACCAGATCCTCCCCCCGCAGGCATTGGGCCAGGCGCTGGGACACCTCATGCAGCACCTGATCGCCCGCCGCATGCCCCAGCAAGTCGTTCACCGGCTTGAAGCGATCGAGGTCGACGCTGAGCATCAGCAAGGGCTCCTGCAAGATCGGCAGGGCCAACAGCTTGCCTTCGAGAAACTCCTGCATGCGCGTACGGTTGGCCAGCCCGGTGAGGGCATCGTGCTGGGACAGGTACTCGATGCGGCGCCTTGCGGCGACCTCCTCGGTGATGTCGCTGGCGGTGCCCCGGAAACCCCCGGCGGCCATGGCCCGCACCGAAAGGCGACAGATCCGCGGCTGCCGGTGGCCATCCAGGTAGGCGCATTGCACGATTGCCTGGGAGCGCCGTTCCGGGGCCGCCAGCCAGTTGCGCAGTGACCCCTGCTCGGAGCTCAGCAGCTCATTCATCGGCCGCCCCAGCGCGGCTTCCCGGGGCAGCCCGGTGACCGCCTCGAAACGCTCGGACAGGTAGGTGAAACGCAACTGCGGGTCCACCTCCCAGATCCAGTCGGACGCCGCTTCGGCGACATCGCGAAAGCGTTCCTCACTGGCCTGCAAGGCGCTGCGACTGAGCCGCAGGGCCTGGACCTGATCGTCCATGACCCGGGCCGCCGCCCCGGCCCGGCGCAACAGGAAGCCGGCCATGATGCCCGCCAGCACGCCCGCCAGCAGCAGCAACGGCATCACCAGCACCAGCAACTGATGCCCCGGGCGCGTCGGTTGCCATTGCAGGATTCCGGCGCCATCGGGCAGGGTCAGGGACGGCAGTACAACGGCCTGTCCGGCGCCGGCCACCTGCAACTGTTCGATGCCCAGCCCCTGGCCCAGGGCCTGCAGCCGCGACGGGTCCAGCCGCGCAACAAAGATCAGCACCGACTGCGGCCCGCTGTCGGCGCGCACTTGCGGGTCATTGCCCGGGCTCAACAGGTCGGCGACCACCAGCGCCGGCGTCCCGGCGATGGAGTGGTAATGACTGATGGCCTTGTCGCCGGCCGCCCGGCGCACCTCGTCCACCAGAGGCGCCAACTGCTCCCCCAGCCAATCCCGGGCATCCATCGACTCCAATCGCCCAGCCACCAGCGAATACACGGTTAAACCTGCCGGATTGATCACGAACACGCCGTCAAAACCCAGATCGTGGTACAGGGTCGGACCGAAGTTCTGCCGGGTGAAGGCCCAGTCGAGGTCGACCTGCAGGTGCAGGTGCTGGTAGGCGTCGCCCCACAGGGCATAGTCCTTGAGCGTGGTGCGGGCGTTGCTGTCCAGCGATTGCAGCGCCTTGTCGATATCCAGACGGTTGTGCTGTTCGGCGGCAAGGTTCTGGTCGAGGGCGATGTATACCAGCAGCACGCCGGTGAAGAGGAACAGCGCCAGCAGCAGCCCCGAGCATCCCAGCAGGGTGGCACGGGTCAGCGCCTGATTGGAGGTGCTGCGCCCTTGAGAAGGATCGAGACCGGGATTTTCCATATTGCTCCAGGCGCCATGGCGACAAACTGACCGATGAGGCCCTGCCCCACGCAGTCCTTGACGAAGCTCGCGCTTGCCTATTGACGATAGACAGTATTTTCCCGCCGGGCCTGAAAAAGCCCGGTGCCGGAGGGCTGCGGGTGTATTGAGGGGGATGGGTGAGAGATTGGGAGCAGGTGCGGTGCTGGCGCTGACGGCCACCGCGAGCGAGCGATCCGACCACCCGCGCCCCCCAATCGCGGCCGGGATCAGTCCCGGAGCGCGCTTGGCGTCACAGGCGGCAATTGCTCCACCCGGTGATAGATGCTCAGGCCCAGTCGCTGGCCGATCTGCACCATGGCATCGCAGCCCGCCGAGGCCCCGCCAATGCGCAGTACCGCATCGCAGCGTTCCAGCAGGCGTTCGGCATAGGCGTGGAACTGCGCGTTGTAGACCTCATCGCCCACCGCCTGGGACCCCGCCAGCCGGGTCATGGGCAATGCCACCCACTCCCCCAGCACCGGGAAATGCCCTGCCGCCAGCACCTGGGCGGCGCAGCGTTCCATGGCCTCGACATTGCGTGCCAGCAGCGCCGGGTCGTCGCCGGTGCCGGAGCGGTAAGGACCGGCCACCAGCACCATCAGGCTGCGGGGCTTGAGCACATGCAGCTGCAGGTACTGCAGGAGCATGATGGTCTTGCCGTCGGCGATTTCGCCGCTGTCGATCATGCCCAGGGCCTGGTCGATATCCAGTTCCAGGACCTCGATGTCCTCGCCTTCGTGCTCCAGGCCGCCACCTTCATCGATGCGGTCTTGCGCCTGGTAATGGCCGATGAAGAAATGCACCCGTTCGGTCACCGAGCCCGGACTCATGAAGGCGTCGAAGACCTTCTGCACCTCGCCCACCCGGCAACCGGTTTCCTCTTGCGCTTCCTGACGGATGCGCACCTCCGGGCTGGCGTTGTCCAACAGGCCGGCGGCGGTCTCGATCAGGTAGCCGCTGTGGTCGTTGACGAACGCCGGCATGCGGAACTGCCGGGTCAGCAGCACCGTGCGCCGCTCCAGGTTGTACAGCAGGATCGTCGCGCCATTACCGCGGTCATAGACCTCGCGCTCCTGGGCCTGCCAGCTGCCATCGCGGCGGCGCAGTTCGAAGCTGTATTTCTTCAGCACGTACCAGTTGTCGGAGAGGGTCTTTTCGGCGGTGATGCGGATCTTTTCCTCGCTCATGGCTGCTCCTGAGTGTGTGGGCCGGCGGGGCGAAACCCCGACAATTGTTCCAGCAACTGCGCGCGGTAGGCCGGGGTCAGGACAAATCCGCCCGCCGCCTGGCGTATATGACCGTCCGCCAGGCGCGCGCGAAACCAGTCGAGGATGAAATCCGGGGCGTAGCCGCCGGTGCCGAAGCCCTTGGCGAAGGCGATCATGTCCTGATAGACCTCCAGGTAGGCCTCTTTGTTGGGCACCGGGTGGCGGTTCTGGTACAGCCAGAACTGCAGGTCGTACAGCAGGTGCGACAGCGGGTCGGCGTGCAACGCAAAGTAGCGCTTGTCCTGGACGATGCGCAGGGCGATCTGGCGGATCAGCGGCCCCAGGTCAGGCACGTCCGGGAAGTGCTCAAGCAGCTCCTTCAGCAGCGGCGAGAACGGCGCGCTGGCCACCGTGTCCAGGTCGTCGAGGTAATCCTGCTCGGAGGTGTCATACACCTCCCAGGACACCAAGCCGCGGACAAAGGCCTCGAAGTTCGGCGCCAGGACAGTCACCTCGTAGTCGCCCTCCTGGTCCACGTGCACCACCCGGGGTTCACCCTCGGGGCCGCACTCGCGGTAGTCCAGGGCGATCATGTCATGCCCGGCGGACGGGCAATCGCAGATGTACACCCCCAAGTCCGGGTAGCCCCATTCCTCGATCATGAAGCGGCTGCCCAGGCCACCGCCCAGGGAGTAGTCACCGTCGCAGCCGATGCTCAGGAAGCTGTCGATCGCGCAGTGGTCCTCGGCCCAGGAAGTACCCTGCTCCGTGGGAAAACAGCTGAGGTGCGGGCGGCCACCGTTGTAGCGATTCATGAAGGCCACATAGGACTGTGGCAGGCGATAGCCCAGTTGCGCCTGCAGCTCGGCGATCACTGCGGGGCTGGCGGCTGGCCGGTTGATCTTGCTGCTGGTGGCCCGGTCCCAGAACGTGTCCAGGTCGATATCGTGGGGAAAGTTGCTCATCCGATGCATCCGTTGCGGTTGAAAGTCGGCCTGGGCCGAAAGCGACCCAGGCTACCGCAATCTCCCGTCACAGCCACCAGCGCAGAAGAAAAAAGAAGCCCATGCTCAGCAGCATGCTGACCAGGGTATTGCGGGTGTAGATCACCAGCGCAATGGCCACCAGCGAACTCAGCAGGTAGGGGTTGTCCCAGTGCAGGTTCAACTGGTGATCGGGCATGAACACGATCGGCCCGCAGATCGCGGTGAGCATGCCCGGCACCGCGAAACCGAGGAACTGCCGGGCGTTACTGCTCAGGCGCAGCGGCAGGCGCGGCTCGAGAAACACGTAGCGATTGAGAAAGACCAACAGGCCCATGCCGAAGATGACTGCCCAGACCATCATGCTTGCCCCCGATACAGTTTGTTGCAGACAAAACCCGCGGCCATCCCCGCCAGGCCCGACAGCACCAGGGCCGAGCCCCACTGCCAGTAACTGAACAGCACCGAGCAGCACAACGACACCGCGACGCAGACCACGGTGGGCACATTGCGCACCAGCGGTGTGATCAGGGCGATGAAGGTGGCGGCGATGGAAAAGTCCAGGCCCAGGTGTTCCAGGCCAGGAATGCTCTTGCCCAGCACGATGCCCAGCAAGGTGAACAGGTTCCAGGCCACGTAGAAGGTCAGGCCCACCCCCAGGGCGTACCAGCGGTCGAACTGCTGCTTGTCGTGGGCACTGGTCAGGGCGAACAGCTCGTCGGTGAGCAAGAAGCCCAGGCCCACTCGCCAGCGCCCCGGCAACGGGGAAATCACCGAGCGCATGCTCATGCCGTAGAGCAGGTGCTGGGACGTGAGCAGCAAGGTGGTCAAGAGGATCGAGAAGATCCCCGCCCCGCCCTTGAGCATGCCGATGGCCACCAGTTGCGCGGCACCGGCGAAGACGATGCTCGACAGCCCCTGGCCCTGCAACGGGGTGAGATTGGCCTCGATGGCCATGGAACCGGCCAGCAGTCCCCAGGGCGCGGTGGCCAGGGACAGCGGCATGATGGCGATGGCGCCGCGAATAAAGGCGGCACGGGGTAAGAGAACGCTGGACATAAAACCCTGCACACAGATAACGGACGCTGACTGTGCCATCTGCCGGCGCCCCTGGCTTGAACGATCTTGCGCAATTGCCCACCGCCCCGTGCAGGAGCTGGCTCCTACGGGAAATAGGGTGGCGCAAACGACAGCGCCCCTCACGAAGGAGGGGCGCTGGCTGATGCTACAAGCGGATTACAGCTGGATCAGGTTGCTGATCTTCACGTCCGGATCGACGTCGGCTTCGTAGTCGACACCTTCGATCTCGAAACCGAACAGGCGCAGGAACTCTTGCTTGTAACCGACGAAATCGGTCATCTCGTAGAGGTTCTCGCTGGTCACCTGGTCCCACAGCTGCTTGACCCGGTCCTGGACCGCCGGTTGCAGCTCTTTGTAGTCGGCGCGCAGGCGGCCTTCCTGGTCGATCACCGGCTCGCTGTTGTACAGGCTGTCCTTGTACAGGCCGTAGACCTGTTCGATGCAACCTTCGTGGCTGCCCTGTTCTTTCATCACCTTGAACAGCAGCGACAGGTACAGCGGCATGATCGGGATCGCCGAGCTGGCCTGGGTGACCACGGCCTTGAGCACCGACACCCGGGCGTCGCCGCCCAGGTCGGCCAGTTGCTGGCGCATGCCGATGACTTTGTGGTCCAGGTCCTTCTTGGCTTCGCCAATGGAACCGTTCCAGTAGATGTCGTGGGTCAGCTTCTCGCCCAGGTAGGTGAAGGCGGTGGTTTTCGCGCCTTCAGCCAGGACACCGGCTTCGTGCAGTGCGTCGATCCACATCTGCCAGTCTTCGCCGCCCATCACGGCCACGGTGCCGTCGATCTCTTCCTGGGTCGCCGGCTGCAGGGTGGTTTCCTTGACGATTTCCTTGTCGGTGTCGACACCGCGCAGGGTCACGGACTTGCCCAGAGGCTTGAGGGTCGAGCTCAGCACTTCACCGGTCTTGGGGTGGGTGCGGCGCGGAGCAGCCAGGCTGTAGACCACCAGGTCGATCTTGCCCAGGTCGCGCTTGATGGTCTCGATGGTCTCGGCCTTGACCGCGTCGGAGAAGGCGTCGCCGTTGATGCTCTTGGCGTACAGGCCCTTTTCTTCGGCGAACTTGTGGAACGCCGCGGTGTTGTACCAGCCGGCGGTGCCCAGCTTGCCGTCAACGCTGCCGCGTTCGAAGAACACCCCGAGGGTGTTGGCGCCGCAACCGAAGGCTGCAGTGATCCGCGCGGCCAGGCCGTAGCCGGTGGAGGCGCCGAGGACCAGTACGTTCTTCGGCCCTGCGTCGATGGCGCCCTGCTGGGTGACGTAATCGATCTGCTGCTTGACGTTGGCTTCGCAACCCACCGGATGGGTCGTCACACAGATAAAGCCGCGAACGCGGGGTTTGATGACCATTTACAATCTCCCAATTTCAATGTGCCAGGCGCCGATAACGGCGGCGGCAGTGTCACTTGCTAAGTCGTAGACGCTCGCAATGGCTTCGCGTCACCAACCAATGGAATTTGCCCGGCAGGCCGGGGTCTTGCGCCAGTGCCGCGCCCTTCAGGCGGACATCCAGGCGGCCAGGGCCGAGACTCTAGCAGTTGCACCGGCCGGCTTCAGCATCCGCCCGGCGAAATTTCTCCGGCCCCCTTGCCTCATCGCTGGCGGGCCGGGGGCTGCTGCGGCCTCAAGGCATCATGTCCAGGGGCAACTGCGTGCCCTTGCTGCGCTCTTCGTACCAGCTCTGCACCACGTCCGGCAGGCTGTGCTTCCACTCCGGCTCGGTGGTGTAGTAGCGCACCCGTACTTCATCCTTGGGCCCCACCACCGCCAACAGCGCGACCCACAGCTGCCCCTGGGTTCCCCGCACGAAAATCGCCGCATTGGTATTGGCCAGCCCCTGCAGCCACATATCGGTAACCTCGGCGCCCTTGAGCTCGGCCGAGGTGTCCTGGGAGAACACCGAGCCGCTGTCGAGCAGGGTCTGGTAGTCCTTTTGCAGCAGCTTCCGGGCTCGCTGATCTTCCTCCTCGGTGCGCACCAGCGCGGTGGACAGCAAATCGTACTGGTTTTCCAGGATTTGCCGGGAGGCCACGTAGAGCCCGTCGTAATACACCCCCGAACCGGCACCGCAGGCATAGGAGTCGCCCTCCTGGGTCACCTGCAACAGACCGTTGCGCGGGGTGAAGCGCAGGTTGCAGCCCTCGACGCCGTAGCGGGCTTCGCCGCCCTTGAGCTGCAGCTTGCCCGCGAGCGCACCGGAATTGGCACCGCCCATGGCCGACAGGTCGAAGCTCAGACGATCTTCGCCGCTGCGCCGGATCACCAGCTCACCGCCGTAGAACGGGCTGACCGACACCCGCTGCCAGGTGCCCTGCCAGTTGAACGGGATATTCACATAGCGCAGCACCATCAGCCGGCTCAGATATTGGCTGCGCAGACAGCCCAGGTCGGCCTGGCACTGGTCGCGCTGTTTGAGCCATTCACGCTGGTTCAGGCGCAGCGTCTTGGGGTCCTTGGTCTCGGCCAGGGTGGCCGTCCAGGCCTTGCCCAGCCGGCTGTCCAGCCCGGCGGTATAGGGGTCGGCGCAGATGGCCTTTTCACTGGCACTGGCGGCCTTGGCGCAGTCGAAACTGCTGGCCTGGGCAGCGGTGGCACAGGCCAGGGCAGCCAACAGCAAGCCACTGGCCCGCAGTGGACGTACAAAGGGAGCGGACATGGGTCGATTCCATTCAAAAAAGGCTTTGCAAGAATACCTGCGTCGACTGCTCACTCACGAAGCCTTCATGAAAAAAATCCCTCTGCGCCCTCCTTCCCGGCCTCATGACCAGCCATACCAGCACTGTGACATCACCGACACTTGCAACAGCGCTGCGTTGCCCGATAATCAGCCACCGACTTGAGCCTCGACCCATGGACTGGAGAGCACGATGGCGTCCCCCCCGAACCCCCCAGGCCCCAACGGACCGTCGCAACTGCACTTCATCGAAAACAGCCCCTGGAAAGAGGCGCTGTTCACCACCTATGCCCTGAGCCTGACCTACTTCGAAAGCTACGTGCTGCCCCGACTGCGCGAAGCCGGCTGTGAAAAAGTCACCCTGCTGGTGGATATCCAGGGTTACCGCGGTTCGATGATGGAGTTGCGGGCGCGGCATGTGGGCAAGGACTACGCCTTGATCCCGGTGCGGGTCCAGGACGGTATTTTCCACCCGAAGATCACCTACCTGCGCGGCGAGGAGCAAGACCTGCTGATGATCGGCAGCGGCAACCTGACCTTTGGTGGCCACGGGCGCAATGTCGAGGTGCTGGAAGTCCTCAGCGCCGGGGAGCAGCCGGGGGCCTTCGCCGACTTCGCCAACTTCCTGGAAAATCTCTGCACCCAGCCGCACCTGCAGATCGCCGACGACAGCGCCCTCTTGCCCTTCATTCAACGGGCCCGGGCCCTCAGCCAGCAGTTTCATGATCAGGCTCCAGCGCAGCCGGTGGAATTGCTGCACTCCCTGGACACCGCCATCACCGAGCAATTGATCGAGCGCGCCGCAGGCCAGCGCTGGCACAGCCTACTGCTGCTTTCACCCTTCCACAGCCGCGATGCACAGTCCCTGGGCCATCTGCTCAAAACCTTGGGCATCCCTCGGCTCACCGTTGGAGTGCCGGGCAACGGCGTCTCCTCCTTTCCCCTGGAGCAGACCAGGGACTGGCCGGTGGAGATCGACTGGGTGACCCCCAGGGTCGACCACAACCAGCGTCGGCTGCACGCCAAATGGCTGGAGTTGCGCGGCGCCGGCAGCTGGACCCTGACCGGCAGCGTGAATGCCACCCGGACCTCCATGGACAGCACCGATAACGTGGAAGTGGCGGTGCTGCGCAAGCTCGAGCGCGCCACCGAAGAATGCTGGGAGCCCGTCGAGGCGCCGCACTTTGAAGCCGATGCCTTCGAGCGCCAGGACCAGGAGGCGGCCCTGTGCGTCTATGCCCGCCTCAACCAAGAGCAACAGCTGGAAGGCCGGCTGATCGGTCAGCCACCCCTGGCAGGAGAATGGCTGGCGACCCTGGAGTGCGCCGAAGAAGTCCTCGAAGTGGCGCCGCTGCAACTGACCGCCCAAGGCGGCTTCGTCTGGCCGCTGCAGCAGGCCCTGGACTCCAGACTGGACGAAGGGCTGCAACTGCGCTTGCAGCGCGAAACACAGAGTGCCCGTGGCTGGGTCTGCATCGACGCCTACCTGAGCATGCCCCTGCCGATTCGCAGCCTGTGCGGTGCCCTGGGCCGACTGCTGGGGGGCAACGAAGCCCAGGGCGATCTGCAAATTCTGCTCAACTGCCTGGTGGTGCATGCGCAAAAACTGCCTGAAGAGCCCGATGCGCCAATAAGCACTGAGCCCGCCACGACGCCACACCCTTCGCCTGACAACGAGCCAGCCGGCACTGAGCCGCCTGCGCCACAGCCGCCCCAGCGCCCTCGCCACTGGCTGCCGACCGTGGCCAAAGCCGCTGCCGGCCGCGACGGCAGTTGGGCGCTGCTCCAGGCCATCGCTGGCTTGCTGCACCACGCCAAACCCGGGCAAGAACCCGGGAGGCGCGGTGATGCAGCACCTATCATCGAACTGGACAGTGGTCGAGAAGACCGCGACAGCGACTTCGATCCGGCGTCGGACCCCAACCTCGAATCGCTGCCCTCTCCCAACCTGCTCAACGAGTTCAACCAGACCCTGCAGAGCCTGGTCAACCTGAAGGGCCTGAGCAGCCGCAAGAAAGCCCAGTTACTGTATGTCTGGTGTCATGTCGCCCTGGACTTCTATTTGCGTCGCCTGCACCTGCCGGCCAATGCCCGGGATTTTGCCCAGCGCTGGCTCAACTGCGTGGACCACGCCCAACTGGCCGCCGAAGATCGCCCGCTGGTGGACGAAGCGGTCTACGGCCTGGCCGCCACCCTGGCGCTGCCGGGCAGGCTGGCTTCCCCGGCAACCCTGGGGGCGCTGGACACCACCACGTTGCATGAGTACCTGGAGCGCTACGGCCAGGGGGCCGTGGACTTCGTCCAGGCCCGGCACCTGGCGCAACGCTGGTTCACCCAGGAAGCGGCGCAACAACTGGTGGACCATGGGGTCTGCGCAGCCCTGGCGGCCCTGGACGCGGTGCAGCAAACCAGCACCTTGCGGGCGCTACTCTGCAGCTACATCGAAGATCGTCAACAGGCCCGTCAGCAACGCCTGCCGGCGGACCGTTTCACCCCGCAAGAGATCATCGCGCTGCAACACATCCACTCCCCCCACAGCTCCCGGCCGGGTTACTACCGCGTCAACCATCGCACCATCAGCAGTTGCCCCAACACCCGCTGGTGCTACGCCCCGGTGGAGCGCGAAGCCCTTGCCCGCCTGAAGCAACGCCGCATCAACCACTGCCAGTATTGCCAGGCCCTGATGGTGTCACTCGAACCATGAACACATTGCCTCAACGCGCCTTTTTCGTATCCCCGTCCGTGCGTGAGAGCGGCGGCGTGGATTACCTCGGACTGCGACAAGCCAACCTGGAACTGATGGACCAGTTCATGCCGGGGATCAACAACCGCACCCAGTGGATTCGCCCGTATTCGGTGATGTGCTGGGCGGTGTGGATCTTCAATCGGCACCGCGAACCCTATTCAGGCGAGCTGCCCGTGGGTAAACGCTTCGAACGGTTCAGGGAAAAGATCGAGGTGCTGTTCGGCTGGAGCCATCAGTTGGTGGGTGAAGGTGCCTACATGGCCGGCAATGGCCAGTACAGCCCGCCCGGCAACGGACCTTTCACCCTGGACTTCAAGGCCTGGCATCGCGGCCCCAGCTGGTTCGATGCGGTGCAGTACGGCCCGTCGTTCAAGCCCGACACTGGCTTGGGCCTGGCCTGGCCGCAACCCGACGGCACTTACGCCGTCACCGAGGCCGGCGAAGCACTGGCCCGAGCCCTGGATCAAGGTTTGCGTACCCTGGCGTTCTATCCGTGGCTGACCTCGCTTGAGGACCGGCAGGGCAGCGTCGAACAGGCCAGCGCCGTGCATCTGCAGTGGGATCGCAATCGGCCGAGCGCCAAGGAAGCGCAGGTATTTCGCGATGAGTTCTACCCACCCGCGGGAATGGCGAAGAACCCCAGGGCCGGCCACCGAGAGTGCTCCATCGACCTGATCCGCGCCACGTTGCAGGTGCTGGGCAGCGAAACCAGCCTGCCGGCGCTGCGTCGGGCCATGGCGCTGCTGCCGATGTCCGACTTCCCGGCCGAGCAGGTGGCCGGGCTGGCCCCGACCCAGGCGCTGTGGCGGGTCCTGCAGTTGCGCCAAGCCCAGCGCCTGGCCTTTGAAAGCCTGTTCGGCTGGGTGGAACAGCATATCGCCCAGGGCCTGCACAGCAGTGAGGAACTGCGCGACCGACTGCTCTGCCTCGACGCCAGCCCACTGCAGGCCGACACCTCGGTACACGCCGCTCTGGAGCACTACCGTGCCTTGTCTGCGCAGGCAGCCAACTTGCTGGAGGCAGGGCTGCAGGTGGCCGAACTTGATCTGTTCGAGCGCATCGACAATCTGCAGGGGTACATCGACAACCACGACGAGCAAGCCGCCAGCGAGGCCTTGCAGTTGCTGTTTCTGGTGGCAGCCATCACCCAGGACCTCAGCGCCTGCCCCCAGCACAGCGCCTATCTGGACCAGGGCGGCCAGGCTCGGCTGTCGTTGCAGTACTGGGCTCGGTCACTGCAGCGCAAGCAGCAGATCAGCCTGGCGGAGCTGGTCCTCAACCTGATAGAGAACAACCTGCTGAGCCAGCACTTCGGCATCGCCGCCATCCGCATGACCGAGGCCAAGCCAAGGCTGCGCATCAGCCTCGAGGAACAAGGCCTGGTTTCCCTGTTGCCCGGTACCGACAACGCCTGGCGACCCGGGCTGACCGAAGACCGGCTGTACTCGACCCTGGCCTTGATGACGGAAAGTCGGCTGCTGCGCCGACGTTGGTGTGAAGAGACGAAAACCCTGTTCTATCAGTGTGCCGGCCAATGACGACCGATTTTCTCTGGCGACGCCTTTCAGAGGGGCGTACTAAGCTCTGCTCATTTGTCTGTTCAAGGATCGCGATGAACTGGGTTCTGGGTGTCATGCTGTCCCTGTTGAGCCTCGCCGCCATGGCAGAGCTGCGCATGCTGACCGACAATCATCCGCCGCTGCACTTTCAGCAGGGCCAGCACATGACGGGCTTCGCTGTGGAGGTGGTGCAAGCCCTGGCGCAACGCACCGGCGATCCGGTGCAGGTGCAGCAACGGCCGATGTTGCGCGCCTTGCGCGATGCCAGCGAGGCCGAAGACACCGCGGTGTTTACCATTTTGCGCACGGCCGAGCGCGAGTCGCGCTATCAGTGGGTGGGGCCGCTGATGCAGACCGAAACCGCGCTTTACGCCCGCACTAGCGACCACAGCGCAGTCACCGACCTGCACCAGACCCGGGGACAGATTGCCGTACCGCGCAAGTGGCTGGTCTACAGCTACCTCAAGCAACAGGGGCTGGACAACCTGTGGGGCGTGGACAGCCCGGAGATCATGATTCGCCTGCTGCAGGTGGGACGGGTGCAATACCTGGTGGCCGACACCATGAGCGTCAGCACCTTTGCCGCCGAAGCGGGCCTGCCGTTCGATCAGTTGAGCTACCAGATGCCGCTGATGCGCCAGGACGCCTATATCGCCTTTTCCCCTAAAGTCGACGCCGCCCAGGTAGCCCGCTGGCAGCGGGCCCTGGACGCGATGAAACGCGATGGCAGCCTGCAACGGCTCAAACAGCGCTGGCATATCGACCGCAGCGCCCCATCAATGAATTGAGTCGCCCATGACAAGCCTTCTCCCATGGCTGCCCATGCCCCATCAGCCAGCACTCGACTGCCCGCAGTGCGGGGCCCTGGCCCTGCACGATTACCTGCTGTCTACGGAGCGCGACCCGGGTGGATATCCCTGGCGCAGCTTCCTGCTGCATATCCCGTCACGGTTCAGGAGCCGCAAGGCCCGGCCGCTCCTGACCCGCCTGCTCAAGCGACAGCTGACGACGGCCTCAAGATAGAATTTGCTGACTCGTGAACGGCAGTAAATCTCGTCCGCCGCGGCGAGTTTCGCTACTATGACGAGCCTATTTCTGTCTTTGCCGACCCGCCAATCCGGAGCCCCAATGCCCAGTCCCAAGGACCTCGCCACTGACAGCAACGCCCCGATGATTCCGGAACAGCGCCGTGAGCAGATCCTGCGCCAGTTGCGCAAGCATCAGGTACTCAGCGTGCATCAGCTGATGGAGATGTTCGACTGCTCGCACATGACGGTGCGTCGCGATATCGCCCTGCTGGAACAGGAAGGCCGGGCCTATTCGGTCACCGGCGGCGTGCGCATCGCCAGTCAGTTGCACAGCGAGCCCAGCCATCAGTCCAAGGCCGTGGTGGAGCTGCCGCAGAAACAGGCCATGGCCAAACTGGCGGCGCGCCTGCTGCATGCGGACATGACGGTCTATCTGGATGCTGGCACCAGCACCCTGGAAATCGTGCCGTACATCAAGGCGCTGTCGGGCATGACCGTGGTGACCAACGATTTCGGCGTGGTCCAGGCGTTGCTGGACGCGCCCCAAGTGACGGTGATCCACACCGGTGGGCAGTTGGACCATTCCAACCATTCCTGCGTTGGCGGGCTGGCAGTGGCGACTCTACGCCAAGTGGTGACGGACGTGGCCTTTATCTCCACCAGTTCCTGGGACCTGCGCCGCGGCATCACCACGCCGTCGGCGCTGAAGGTGGAGGTCAAGCAGGTAGCGATGCAGTCGGCGACCCAGGTGGTGCTGGTGGCCAGCAGCTCCAAGTACGGCACCTTCAGCATGTACAAGATCGCCGACCTGGAGCAGTTCGACATCATCATCAGCGACACCGCCCTGGCGCCGGCCGCAGCGGACGGGATTCGCAAGCACGGGGTGGAGTTGCTGCTGCCGGCTCAGTCCTGAGTCAGCGATAACCCCCAGCAGTCCGTGGCGAGGGAGCTTGCTCCCTCGCCATGCGGAGACCGCAGTGGCCGTTAGTGGGGTTTCTCGGTCTCGGCCATGAACTGCGCCAACTCTTTGGCATACAACCGGGCCATGCCGGTGGTGCCATGCCCGCGGGTTTCGGCGCTGGCGGGAATCAGCAGCAGGCGTGCATCTTTCACTTGCTTGAGCGCCGCTTGCAGAGTGCCGGTTTCCGGTGGGTTGCGCTCATCGTCCGCCGAGTTGATCACCAACACCGGCGCCTGGATCCTGCCCAGGCCCGGCGCGGCGTTGTAGTCCGCCGAAGACTGCCACTGGTAGATGAAGTCATTGGCATCGGCGGTCTGCGGCGCCTTGAGGCGTTCATCCACCAGTTTGTCGGCCTGGGCCCGGGTCGGCGCCAGGGCCTGATAAGCCAGGGTGCCGCCACTGGTGCCGGTGGCGAACAGGGCATTGGCCAGACGCAGGGACGGTGGCTGGACAACGTAGTTGCCCTGGTTCCAGGCCGGGTCCTGCTTGATCGACTCCACCAGCAAGCGGCGCATCATCCAGTTGCGCGACGCCATCTCGGTGGGCTGCGAAGCCATGGGCACCAGGGCGTCCATCATCTGCGGCCAGGTCTGGCCCCAGATCCAGGTCTGCATGCCGCCCATGGAGTTGCCGATGATCAGGCGCAGGTGCTTGACCCCCAGCCCCTCGGTGACCAACCGGTACTGGGCCTGGACCATGTCGTCGTAGTTGTACTGGGGGAAGCGGGTCCGCAGGCCGTCCGAGGGTTTGCTCGACTGGCCGACACCGATGCCGTCGGTGGCAATGATGTAGTACTTGCTGGCATCCAGGGGTTGTCCCGGGCCAAACAGCTCACCGCCAAAATCCTTGCTCAAGAGATCGCTGGCCGGCCGGTAAGTACCGTGCAGGTAAAGGATGGCCGGATGCTTCGGGTTGCCCAGGGTGATGTAGTGAAGCTTCAGGTTGGCGAGCTGTTCACCGTTGTGGAAGCTGAAATGCGGGGCGACCCAGTCGCCCTCAGTGGCCGTCGGCAGGCTGGCTGCCGCTGCCAGGGAGGCGCCACCCAGGGCCAGAATCAGGCCGAGCGCGGCCTTGCAGGCAAAACGCTGCATGGGGAATGTCCTTGTTTTTTATTGGAGAAAAGGCCCCTTGGCGCGCTCGGCGCAAAGGGGCCGCACAGGCTTAGCGCGCCTGCCAGTCCCGCAGCCATTGCAGGCCGGCGGAGGTGTCGCCACGGGGGCGGTATTCGCAACCGACCCAGCCGTCGTAGCCGAGCTCGTCCATCAATTGGAACAGGTACGGATAGTTCAACTCCCCCAGGTCCGGCTCGTGACGATCCGGCACCCCGGCGATCTGGATATGGCCGATGCCCGCCAGGTCCCGACGCAGCTTCACCGCCAGGTCGCCCTCGACGATCTGGCAGTGATAGCAGTCGAACTGCACCTTGAGGTTGGCGGCGCCGACTTCCTTGCAGATGGCCTGGGCCTGGTCCTGGCGGTTGAGGAAGAACCCCGGCATGTCCCGGGTGTTGATCGGCTCCAGCAGCACGTTGATCCCGGCCTTGGCCGCCTGGGCCGTGGCATGGGACAGGTTCTCCAGGTACACCGCGTGATGGCGGGCGCGGTCGCTTTCCGAGGGCAGCAGGCCGGCCATCACGTGAATCCGTGAGTTGCCCAGCACCGCGGCGTATTCCAGGGCCTGTTCGAACCCCTGGCGGAACTCCTGCTCGCGCCCGGGCAGGGAAACGATGCCCCGCTCCCCCGCCGCCCAGTCACCCGGGGGCGCGTTGAACAGCGCTTGCTGCAGGCCGTGGTCGTCCAGGCGCTGCTTGAGCACCTGGGGGCTGTAGTCGTAGGGAAACAGGTACTCCACCGCGCTGAAACCGTCGGCCGCCGCGGCGGCGAAACGCTCGAGGAAGTCGTGTTGCGGGTAGAGCATGCTGAGGTTGGCAGCAAAACGAGGCATGTGAACTCCTAGAATCCAAGGTCAGACAAACGGCCAGATCAGCAGGGTAATACAGAACCCCAGGGTGCCGAGCAAGGTGGTGATCACGGTCCAGGTGCGCAGGCCGTCCGCCACGTTGAGCCCGGCCAGCTTGGTGAAGATCCAGTACCCGGCATCGTTGATATGGGACATCGCCAGCCCGCCACCGCCCATGGCCAGGCACAGCAGGGCCATGTGGTTGGGGCTCAGGTTGAGGGTGGCGATCAGCGGCGCGATGATGCCGGCCGTGGTCACCAGGGCCACGGTGGTGGAGCCCTGCACGGCGCGCAGCAGCATGGTCAGCAGAAAGCCCAGGGCCAGTACCGGCAGGCCGGTGGTGCGCAGCATGTCGGAGACCACGGCACCGATCCCGGTGTCCACCAGGACCTTGCCGAACACCCCGCCGGCACCGGCGATCAGGATCACCATGGCCACCCCGGGCAAGGCCGAGCCGATCACGTCGGAGACCTGGCTGCGGCTCCAGCCGCGGCGCGAGCCCAGCAGCCAGGCACAGAGCAAGGTGTCCAGCAGCAGCGCCACCAGCGGCGCGCCCAGCACGGTCAACACGCCGCGCAGGGTGGATTCCAGTGGCAGCAAGGACGTGGCCAGGGTGCCCAGCAGGATCAACACGATGGGCAGCAGGATCAGGCTGACGATCAGGCCGAAACCCGGTGGCGGCGCCGGCGGCAGTTTCGCCGCCAGGCTGCCGGTGGACTCTTCCAGGCCCATGTGCGCCACGGCGGCCACTGCCTGGGCGCTGGCCGGTTGTTCGGCGCCGTTGTTCCAGGCCGCCAGGTCTTCGTTGGTGACGTGAGGACCGTAGACTTCAGCGCGGATATCGTCGGTCATCGGGTAGTTGCGTCGGGTCATGCGCCCGGCAACGCGATAGCCGACGTAGCACAGCAGCGCAGTGAGCGGCAGGCCGAACATCAGCACCCGCCCCAGGTCCGCACCCAGTTGGCTGGCCGCCGCCACCGCACCCGGATGGGGCGGCAGGAAGGCGTGCACGGTGAGCAACGCAGCGCACATCGGCAAGGCGAACACCAGCAGCGGCTTGCGCGCACTGCGGGCCACGCCGTAGGCCAGTGGCATGAGGATGATCACCCCGACTTCGAAGAACACCGGCACGCCGATGATGAAGCCGGCCATGGTCAGGGCCAGGGGCGTACGGCGGTTGCCGAAGCGCTCGATCAGGGTCTTGGCCAGGGCCTCGGCGCCCCCGGACAGTTCGATGATGCGGCCGATCATGGCGCCCAGGGCGATGATGATGGCGATGTGGCCAAGGGTCTTGCCCATGCCGCCTTCGATGGTGGCCACCAGCTCCGCCGGTTTCACCCCGGCCACCAGGGCCACCAGGATGCTCACCAGCATCAGGGCGACAAAGGGCTGGAACTTGTACTTGAGCACCAGGAACAGCAACAGGGCGATGCCGGCCCCGGCAGTGATCATCAGAATCAGCGGGCTCATAGCGACAGCCCCCCACAAGGTTGCTGGCGTGTGTGGCACAGAGCGCTGGAACCCGTAAAGCCTATGCAGTCGTTCATCTCGGGATGTCCTGTTGTTATTGTTTTTTACCGGCAAGCCGCTCCCCGCGAGAGCCCGATGGCGCTCCCGAGGGCCGCTTGCCATGAAGCCTTGTCAGTGATTACCAGGCGGCGCCGAAAGCGTCCCGCAGTTCGTCCAGGGCGTGTTGATCCAGGGGCTCCGGTCGCGGCTGGCTCATCAGCCACAGGCGCGCGGTTTCCTCCAGTTCTTCCAGGGCATAGCTGGCCTTGGACACGCTGCTTTCCCAGACCACCGGGCCCAGGCGTTCGAGCATCACTCCACGCACCCGGTTGGCCAGTTGCGCCACCTGCTCGGCGACCTTGGGCGAACCCGGACGCTGGTAGCCGATCAGTGGAATGTGCCCGACCTTCATCACCTGATACGGGGTCAGCGGCGGCAGGATGTCGTCGTCGCGCCAGACCCCGGCCAGGGTCAATGCCACCAGGTGAGTGGAATGGGTGTGCACCACCCCGCCCACGCCCGGATTGCGGTCATACACCTGGCGATGCAGGGCCAGGGTCTTGGACGGCTTGTCGCCGCTGACCCACTCCCCCGCCAGGTTGACCTTGGCGATGGCCGCCGGATCGAGGCGCCCGAGGCAGACATCGGTGGGGGTGATCAGCCAGCCATCGTCGAGTCGCGCACTGATGTTGCCGGCGCTGCCGACGGTGTAGCCCCGTTGATAGAGGCTGTGGCCGACGTCGCAGATTTCTTCGCGCAGGGCGTTTTCGCGGCTCATGGCTGACCTCCGGCCAGTTGGCGCAGGGCCTTGGCGAAGAAGTCGCGACCGCCGAAGTTGCCGGACTTCAGGGCCAGGGCCAGGGGCTCGCCGCCGCTGCTGACCGTGGCCGGCACCCCGGGATCGATCTGTGCACCGATCTGCAACAGCCGTACTCCCAAGGCCTTGACCACCGCCCCGGAGGTTTCGCCGCCGGCCACCACAAAGCGCCGCACGCCGTTGTCCCGCAGGCCCTGGGCAATCTCGCCCAGAGCGTTCTCCACCAGGGCACCGGCCCGCTCGACGCCCAATTGCCGCTGCACCGCCTTGACCTGCTCCGGGGTGCTGGTGGCGTAGATCAGCACGGTGTCCTGCTGCGCCTGGACAAAAGCCAGGACCTGGGCCACCACGGGCTCCCCCGCCGCCAGGGCCAGGGGATCGATGCGCAGGGCCGGACGCTCGGCCTCAAGCCAGGCGTCCACCTGGGCATTGGTGGCCGCCGAGGCACTGCCGGCCAGCACCACTTCGCCACCGCCCACCGACGGCAGGCTCGCGGCATCCAGGTCCCGCAGCTTGCCGGCGCGGCGGAAGTTCTCCGGCAGGCCCAGGGCCAGCCCGGAACCACCGGTCAACAGCGGCAGGTCGGCACAGGCCGCGCCGAGGGTGTAGAGGTCGGCGTCAGACAGCGCATCGGCAATCGCCATGGCGACGCCCTTGCCCCGCAGTTCAGCGATCTTCGCCCGCACCGCGTCCACGCCCTGGGCCACGCTGTCATAGCGCAGCAGGCCCACCGGCAGTGCCGTCTGCGCCTGCAGCACCCGCACCAGGTTGGCGTCGGTCATGGGCGTCAGCGGGTGATGCTGCATGCCCGACTCGTTGAGCAACTGGTCCTGGACAAACAGGTGGCCGCGGAAAATCGTCCGGCCATTCTCGGGAAACGCCGGACAGGCCAAGGTGAAATCGCCACCCAAGGCCTTGAGCAGCGCTTCGCTGACCTGGCCGATATTGCCCGCCACCGTGGAGTCGAAGGTCGAGCAGTACTTGAAGAAAATCTGTTCGCAGCCCTGATCCCGCAGCCACTGCAGCGCCGCCAGGGATTCGGCCACCGCCTCGCCCACCGGAGTGGTGCGGGATTTCAGCGCGATCACCACCGCGTCGGCGTCCAGGCCGGCGGCCACCTCGGCGCTGGGAATGCCAATGCTCTGCACCGTGCGCATACCGCCGCGCACCAGCATGTTGGCCAGATCGGTGGCGCCGGTGAAATCGTCGGCGATGCAACCCAGTAGCGGGCGTGGATTGGAAGTCGTCATCACAGCCTCCTCAAACGGCATCGGGCTTGGCCACGGGCAGGTCGATGCCCGGGAAGATCTTGATCACCGCCGAGTCGTCCTCGCGGCCGAAACCGGCGCTGGAGGCCTGCATGAACATCTGGTGCGCGGTGGCCGACAGCGGCAGGGGGAATTTGCTGGCCCGGGCGGTATCCAGCACCAGGCCCAGGTCCTTGACGAAAATGTCCACCGCGGACAGTGGCGTGTAGTCGGCCTTGAGGATATGGGGCACGCGGTTCTCGAACATCCAGGAGTTGCCGGCGCTGTGGGTGATCACCTCGTACAGGGCGTCGGCATCCACCCCTTCGCGCAGGCCCAGGGCCATGGCTTCGGCGGAGGCGGCAATGTGCACCCCGGCCAGCAACTGGTTGATGATCTTGACCTTGGAGCCCAGCCCGTGGGCGTCACCCAGGCGGTAGACCTTGCCGGCCATGCCGCCGAGGATGGCTTCGGCCTTGGCGTAGGCGGCCGCCGGGCCGGAGGTCATCATGGTCATCTCGCCGGCGGCGGCCTTGGCCGCGCCCCCGGAGATCGGTGCATCCAGATAGAGCAGGCCCAGGGCCTCCAGGCGTTGCCCCAGGTCCACGGCGTAGGTCGGGGCCACGGTGGCGCAGCCGATCACCAGGCTGCCGGGGCGCAGTGCCGCTACCGCCCCGCCTTCGCCGAACAGCACGCTCTCGGTCTGCTCGGCGTTGACCACCACGGTGACGATCACATCGCATGCGCCCG
The DNA here is from genome assembly GCF_058744285.1 of Pseudomonas sp. E1BtOHC1. Taxonomy (NCBI): domain Bacteria; kingdom Pseudomonadati; phylum Pseudomonadota; class Gammaproteobacteria; order Pseudomonadales; family Pseudomonadaceae; genus Pseudomonas; species Pseudomonas sp. E1BtOHC1. The sequence goes on along the minus strand of NZ_CP196023.1, from coordinate 3,848,230 downwards.
CCAGTTGCGCCGCCGAGGCGCAAGCCACTCCGCCTTCGGCGGCAAACTGCTCGGTGACCGCTGCACGGACGTCGCAGGCGTGCACCTTGAAACCGCTGCGCAACAGCGAACGGGCGATGCCCAGGCCCATGGCGCCAAGACCGATGACACCGACATTGTTGTTATTCATGGGGGACTCCAGAAATAGACCAGGACTGTGCCGCGCCGGACAGGCGCCGGGCAAGAACCGGGCAGGACAGGGAAATCCGGATTGCAGGTCCGGCAAATGCAACACAGGCAGCGGCAACAGGCGCAGCGCCAGACGGCAAGCCCGGAAGGTGCAGGGCACCCTGGACAGGTGCCGAGAGAGGCAGGAGCGAATCGATCATCTTGGCCATCCTGTTGCTGTTGTTATCAGGTTGAGCTTTGGCTGTGAACGATCATCCACCAATGAACGGATTATGTGAAGAGATTTTTCAATCTAACATTTTTTAACATCGCCATTCCCAGCCCGCTGCGCACGGCCTGCGACCGCCACTGGTCGGAACATCGAGGTCCACCCGCCCTCGCCTGCTAAAACCTTTCACAGCCCTGATCTGGATCAGCATTGAGCGCTGGATCCTGATCGAGGCTCAGGACATGAAGATCGCTGACTGGCGGTAGCACCCTTCATCGCAACTCCGTTGACGCCCCCGCTGACGAGGGGCCCAATGGTCCGTCTCGTTATGCTTGGATAAGGATGATTCAACATGGCAAACATTGAAGTTTTATCGGGCGATTTCCTGCAGGGTGCCGGCGAGTACCGGCACGGCACCTTCAGGCTCAAGACCGTGCTCAACAGCGCCGGCGTCGAGATCAAGGCATCGGCCTTCAAGAGCCTGGAAATCGCGACTGAAAGTCCCATCGCCAACAAGGACGCGCTTGGCTATGGCATTGCCGGCGCCATGTTGCTGGGGCCAGTGGGCGCCATCGCCGGCTACCTGATGGCAGGCACGGAAAACGAAGTGACCTTCATCGGCACCTTCAAGGATGGGCGGCAACTGATGGCCGCCACTGACAGCAATACTTACAAGGATATATCCCGGCACTTGCTGAACTGATAATCCGCGAAATTATATTCAGTGCTCATGACGCCCCATCCGTCATGAGCACTTCTTCGTTATATCCCTTATATATTCTCCAGTCCCCGATACCTGAACTCATCCCTTAAGCTGAACCTCGCCTGAAACTTCATCACGGAACAGAGATTCAAGGCAATTTAGCCTTGACTCGATGGGCCCTCCTGAGTAAATTGCGCGGGCCGGGAAATCCGGCCTTTTTTCAACTCACTAAAGAAGCCAATGGACACAGTATCTAGACGCTGTCTGGTCACTGCCGCTGCGCAGAGCCAGGCACTTAACCCTGAAAATGACGGGACTCGACTCCGCGGTCGGGTAAGCTGCGCTAGGGCTTGACGCTCCAACGTAACTTGCCTCCCCGGAACCAGTCCGGTCGCGAGGCACAAGTTATGCACTTCACTTCCTCTGTAATGCCCGGTGTACGCGCCTTTGCCGCGACCATGCGGGTCAAGCTGTGCCGTGAGCCCAAGGCTCTCGCACGCTCGCCGTTCTCCTCTTCCTCACCCAACGCCGCCACCGCCCTGCGGGCCAATTGGCGCGTCTGCCCCATGACCGGCCAGCTGCAGCAACGCTGGAGTCTGGATGACAGCCAGGACCCGCAGAGTCGGGGCGCGGCCCTGCTCTTTCAGCAGGCCGGACTGATCTTCGGCCTGTACCTCGGGGCGCGCACTTACCCATAAATCAACGGTCACTTTCCGTTGTTTTCACACAAACTTCCTACTTGGAAGTTTGACGGCGCCTTATTTCCTTCTCGTTAATCAAACTTGCTGGAGAAAGTTATGGAAGAGGCCAGTAGTAGGTTCGCTGCCCATTCAACTTCATTGTTTGGGCAGCGAACGTTAAAACCTGAAAAACGCCAAGATCCGAATCGATCGCTAACCTGCGGTTCGACATACTTTCGCTCGTCTTTAATTAGTTGAGTTGTCGGTGTGTCGTGCCGTAGTCAGGCGGCAGGAGCACACGAAATGACTGTAAAAACCACAACTTCCCGCAACACCAGCGCCACCAGCGACAGCAACAAACTGTCGATGCGTGCCGCCCGCGAAGCCCAGAACGGCCTGGCCGTGACCCTGGCCAACGTCAACTCCAGCACCGCTGGCCTGACTGAACTGGACGCCGAAGGCCGCCTGCAACGGGATGGCCACAACGAGGTCGCCCACGACCGTCCGCCCCACGCCCTGGTGCAATTGCTGCAAGCCTTCAACAACCCCTTCATCTATGTGCTGATGACCCTGACCGGTATCAGTTTCTTCACCGACTTCTGGCTGCCGCTGCAAGCCGGCGAAGAAACTGATCTGACCGGCGTGATCATCGTCCTGGTGATGGTGCTGGCCAGCGGCCTGATGCGCTTCTGGCAGGAACACCGCTCGGCCAAGGCCGCCGAGGCCCTCAAGGCCATGGTCCGCACCACCGCAGCGGTAGTGCGCCGCGAGCAGATGGGCATGCAGGCCCGGGTTCGCGAAGTACCGATGCGCGAACTGGTAGTGGGCGACATCATCCAGCTGTCCGCCGGCGACATGATCCCGGCCGACATCCGCCTGATCGAATCCCGCGACCTGTTCATCAGCCAGGCGGTGCTCACCGGCGAAGCCTTGCCAGTGGAGAAATACGACACCCTGGGGGCCGTGCAGGAAAAATCCGCCAAGGCAGTTGCCGCCGACCAGCAAGACCTGCTGGACCTGCCCAACATCTGCTTCATGGGCACCAACGTGGTCAGCGGCACCGCCACTGCCGTGGTGGTGGCCACCGGCGGGCGCACCTACTTCGGCTCCCTGGCCCGCTCCATCGTCGGCTCGCGTACCCAGACCGCCTTCGACCGTGGGGTCAATAGCGTCAGCTGGCTGCTGATCCGCTTCATGCTGGTGATGGTGCCCATCGTCCTGCTGATCAACGGCTTCACCAAGGGCGACTGGGCCGAAGCCTTCATGTTCGCCCTGGCGGTGGCCGTCGGCCTGACCCCGGAAATGCTGCCGATGATCGTCAGCGCCAACCTGGCCAAGGGCGCCGCGGCCATGGCCAAGCGCAAGGTGGTGGTCAAGCGCCTCAACGCGATCCAGAACTTCGGCGCCATGGACGTGCTCTGCACCGACAAGACCGGCACCCTGACCCAGGACCGGATCATCCTCGAACACCACGTCGACATCAGCGGCAGCCGCTGTGATGCCGTGCTGCAACTGGCCTGGCTCAACAGCCACCACCAGAGCGGCATGAAGAACCTGATGGACCGTGCAGTGGTCAGCTTCGCCGAGGAAAACCCGCACTTCACTCCGCCCGCCGCCTGGCGCAAGGTCGATGAGCTGCCTTTCGACTTCGTCCGTCGGCGTCTGTCGGTGATCCTCGCCGATGCCCGCGGCGACCACCTGCTGGTGTGCAAGGGCGCGGTGGAAGAGATGCTGGAAACCGCGACCCAGGTGCGCCAGGACGGCATTGCCGTGAGCCTCGACGCTGAGCGCCGCGCCGCCTTGCTGCAACTGGCCGAAGACTACAACCGTGACGGCTTCCGCGTGCTGCTGCTGGGCACCCGTGACCTGCCCAAGGGTGAAACCCGCAGCCAGTACAGCGCCAGCGATGAGCGCGAGCTGGTGATCGAAGGCTTCCTGACCTTCCTCGATCCACCCAAGGAAACCGCCGGCCCGGCCATCGCCGCCCTGCGTGACAACGGCGTGACCGTCAAAGTGCTGACCGGCGACAACCCCATCGTCACCGCGAAGATCTGCCGTGAAGTGGGCCTGGAAGCGGGCGAACCGCTGCTGGGTCGCGACATCGAGCACATGGATGACCAGGTGCTCGGGCGTCTGGTGGAAGAGCGCACGGTGTTTGCCAAGCTCACCCCACTGCAGAAGTCCCGGGTGCTCAAGGCCCTGCAGGCCAACGGCCACACCGTGGGCTTTCTCGGCGACGGCATCAACGACGCCCCGGCCCTGCGCGATGCCGACGTCGGCATCTCGGTGGACAGCGGCACCGACATCGCCAAGGAATCGGCGGACATCATCCTCCTGGAAAAGAGCCTGATGGTGCTGGAGGAAGGGGTGATCAAGGGTCGCGAGACCTTCGGCAACATCATGAAGTACCTGAACATGACCGCCAGCTCCAACTTCGGCAACGTGTTCTCGGTACTGGTGGCCAGTGCCTTCATCCCCTTCCTGCCGATGCTGGCGATCCACCTGCTGCTGCAGAACCTGATGTACGACTTCTCCCAGCTGGCGCTGCCGTGGGACAAGATGGACAAGGAATACCTGGCCAAGCCACGCAAGTGGGACGCCAAGAACATCGGGCGCTTCATGCTGTGGATCGGGCCGACCTCGTCGATCTTCGACATCACCACCTTCGCCCTGATGTGGTACGTGTTCGCCGCCAACAGCGTGGAAATGGCCGCCCTGTTCCAGTCCGGCTGGTTCATCGAAGGCCTGCTCTCGCAGACCCTGGTGGTGCACATGCTGCGCACCCGCAAGATCCCGTTCATCCAGAGCACCGCCGCCTTGCCGGTAATGCTGGCCACAGGCCTGGTGATGGCGCTGGGGATCTACGTGCCCTTCTCGCCCCTGGGCAGCATGGTCGGCCTGGTGCCGCTGCCATGGGAATACTTCCCTTGGCTGGTGGGCACCCTGCTCGCCTACTGCGTGGTCGCCCAGACCATGAAGACCCTGTACATCCGCCGCTTCAAGCAGTGGTTCTAAGGGCCTGACCCCTGGCGCATGCGGTGCAGACCGGATGCGCCAGACACTCAAGATTCACGATGCCACCGTCGGCGCGGCCAGCGCCTCGCCGACGGCGACGCTGTTCGCCTGCAAGGAGCATCGCCATGGTCCTCAAAGCCTGTTCGTCGTTGCAACGCGCCCTGCGCGCACTGCTGGTGATCGGCCTCAGCGCCTGCGCCCGCCTGCTTACCCGGGTGAGCATCCGGCTGTATGTCCGGGGCCTGCTGAGCGCCGTTGAAATTCGTTTTCTGCTGGGTTTCAGCGCCGCCATCACCCGCGCCTCCCTGCGGCTGGCGATTGCTTGAACCTGTCACAGTCCCGGGAGAATACTCATGTCGGGCACCACTCTTCTGATCAACCTGGCCGGCGCCATCGCGCTGCTGCTCTGGGGCTCGCAAATGATCTGCGGATCACTGCTGCGAGGCTTCGGCAGCCCGCTGCGGCACTGGCTCGGGCAACACCTGAACAACCGCTGGCTGGCGCTGCTGTGCGGCGTCGGCATCACCGGCGTGCTGCAAAGCAGCACCGCGGTGAGCCTGATGGCCAGCTCCTTTACCGCCGCCGGCACCCTGGGCCTGGCCCCCGCCCTGGCGGTGATGCTGGGGGCCAACATCGGCTCGACCCTGGTGGTCCAGCTGCTCAGCCTCGACCTGTCGCTGGTGACCCCGGTGGTGCTGCTGGCGGGTTTCCTGAGCTTCCGACTGCGGGACGACTCGCGCTTTGAAAGCATCGGCTGCGCGCTGATCGGCCTGGGCCTGATGCTCCTGGCCCTGGGCATGCTCGGCGCCACCCTGGGCGCGGTGGAAAGCACCCCGGTGTTCCAGCTGGTGATGACCAGCCTCGACGGCGACCTGTTGCTGGCCCTGCTGGTGGCCATGCTGCTGACCTGGATGTGCCACTCCAGCGTCGCGGTGGTGCTGCTGATCGCCTCCCTGGCCAGCACCGGCCTGCTGTCCCCGGCCACCAGCATGGCCCTGGTGCTGGGGGTCAACCTGGGTGGCACCCTGCCGTCCCTGCTCGGCGCCAGCGGCAACGTGGCCCGGCGCCTGCCCCTGGGCAACCTACTGGTGCGCCTGGTGGGCGTGGTCCTGGTGCTGCCCTGGATCACCGCCCTGGCCCAACTGGATGCGGTGCAAGCCCTGCCAGCGGAATTGCTGGTGGTCTATCTGCACAGCGCCTTCAGCCTGATCCTCGGCCTGCTGTTCATTGGCTTCACCGAACCCCTGGGCAAACTGCTGACCCGGCTGCTGCCGGCCCCCGCCCCGGTCACCGACCCGGGTATGCCGCTGTACCTGGACGAAGCCGGCCTGGAAGTGGCCAATATCGGCCTGTCCAACGCCGCCCGGGAAGCCCTGCGCATGGCCGACATGCTCTCAAGCATGCTCGACCGGGTGCTGCAGCTGTTTCGCACTTCAAGCCTGGTCCATGCCGAGCAGGTGCGGCACATCGACCAGTCCCTGGACCTGCTCAGCGCAGCCATCCGCGCCTACCTGGCGGACATCGGCAAGGAAGGCATCAGTGACCAGGACGCCGACCGCTCCCAGGAAATCCTGCTGCTGGTGATCAACCTGGAGCACGCCGGCGACATCCTCAGCACCAGCCTGGCGCAACTGGCAGTGCGCCGCCTGCGCCGCGGCGAAGCCTTCTCCGCCTTCGAGCTGGGCACCCTGTACCCGCTGCACCAGGAGTTGCTGGACAGCCTGAGCCTGGCCATCACCGTGTTCCTGCGCGAAGACCTGCCCACCGCCCACCAACTGCTGGCACGCAAGGAAAATGTGCGGCGCCTGGAAGCCGCCGCCGGCCGTGAGCACTTTCGCAAACTGCGGGAAGACCAGAGCGCCTGGGCCGAATCCGGCGACATCTTCCAGCGCCTGCTGCGCGACTATCGCCGGGTCCACCATCACATCGCCGCCCTGGCCTACCCGGCCCTGGAGCGGGCCGGTGAACGCGACATCGAACACGGCTACCTCAGCGAGCCCCTGGCCGACGCGCCGAGCGCCGAGCATCCCGTGGCCGGGTCCAAGGAGGACGCTGCATGCGCGTCCTGATCTGCGCCGGTCGCTACTACGCCGACAGCCGCCTGTGCCGCCGGGTCCTGGAAGCCTTCCAGCGCCTGCATGAAGTGCGGGTGGTGATCCACGGCGGCAGCCAGTTCCTCGGTGCCCACATCGAGGACTGGGCCCGGGAAACCGGGGCCAACATCGTCCGCTACCCGCCCAATTGGCAACTGCACGGTAAACACGCCGAGCGCCTGCGCAACAGCTTCATGCTGGCCGACAGCCGCCCGGACATCGTCCTCGCCCTGCCCGGCGGGGAAGACACCGAAGAGCTGCTGGCCCAAGCCCGGGTCCGCGGCATCCAGACCCTCTCGGTCGACGACCAGTAAACACCCCACGCAGCACCCACCCGCGCCGGCTCCCCAACCAAACGGTCCGGCGCCCCAACAGAACGAGATCCGCCATGTCCAAGCACAGCCCACATCGCTCCTCGCGTTCCGCCTCCTGGGGCCACACCCTGCCTGCCGCGAAAAGCCGCATGCTCAAACGCAACCTGCTGTTCCTCGCCCTCACCGCCGGTGCCACCGCCACCCTGGCCCTGTGCTCCAAAGCCCAGGCCGCCGGCGGCGCCTACGTGGTGGACGACGGCGCCATCAACGCCCCCGGGGAATGCAATGTCGATGTCTGGTACCAGAGCACCCGGCACCAAGGCTCCAGCCACAACAGCGTGATTGCCCCGGCCTGCACCTTCAGCCAACTGCCCTGGGTGCAACTGGGCGCCGCGGTGCAGCGCCAGCATGCCGATGATCACGGCGAAACCCAGCTCAGTCCGCAGATCAAGGTCCAACTGCTGAACCGCGAAGACCTGGGCCTGCAACTGGCCCTGGCCGGCTCTGCCCACTGGGCCCTGAACCGCAACCACAGCTTCGACGGCGGCGACCTCTCCCTGCCCCTGACCTTCAGCGCCAGCGACAGCCTGCGGCTGAACCTCAATGCCGGCTGGACCCACGCCTACGACGATGGCGAGCAGAACCATCGCTGGACCTGGGGCACCGGTGTGGAATACGACCTGATGCCGAGCCTGACCCTGATTGCCGAGCGTTATGGCCAGCGCGGCGGCGAACAGGGCTGGCAGGCCGGCCCACGCCTGCACGTGGGGCAGCACCTGGACCTGGACCTGATCGTTGGCCAGCACCTGACCGAAGACCGCGACCGCTGGCTTACCACCGGCGCGACCCTGAGATTCTGAGCCCCCGACCTTTTCCAATCCCCCATCCCCCCCTACGGGGAACTACACGGTGTATCTGACTGCTGTAGGAGCTGGCTTGCCAGCGAAGGCGTCGGCCCAGGCGCTGCAAGCCTTACGGGCCTCTTCGCCGGCAAGCCGGCTCCTACAGGGAACTGCACGGTCTATCTGTCTGCTGTAGGAGCTGGCTTGCCAGCGAAGGCGTCGGCCCAGGCGCTGCAAGCCTTACGGGCCTCTTCGCCGGCAAGCCGGCTCCTACGGGGGGCAGTGAAACGGGCCACCGCAGGGCCGTTCAGGCTGGGAGGGGGTGCAGGGCTTCGTCGAATTGCTCCAGGCGGGGGAAAACCAGCGGTTGCTCGTCTGCAAGATGCTCCAGCCGCTGCCGGTAGCTGTGCAGGAACTCTTCTCGGGCTTCCTGGCTGATGTAAGGCACGTGCCAGGCCACGAACGGTTCCAGTACGTCACAGCCAACATAGGCCAATGTGCCCCGCAGCAAAGGGCGCAACATTTCTTCGAGCGGTCCATGGATCGCGCCCTCGCCAAACATGTGCTCGCGCCCGCCCAGGGTCAGGGTCACCAGGGCTTTCTTGCCCGCCAGCCCACCCTGGTCATAGAAGCGCTTGCCGCCATAACACACCCCGGACACCAGCACCCGGTCGATCCAGCCCTTGAGCATGGCCGGCACCGAGAACCAGAACACCGGGAAGTTGAGGATCAAGAGGTCAGCCCACAGCAGCTTGTCCAGCTCGCCCTGGATGTCCGCGGCGATGCTGGCGTTCTTCACCCCCAGACGTTGCTCCAGGGCGTACACCAGATAATCCGGATTATCCCGGGCGGCAAAATCCGCGGCGCTGGCCACCGGGTTCCAGTTCATCGCGTACAGGTCGCTGACCTGCACCTGGTGCCCTTGGGCCTCCAGGGTGCTGCGGGCCTGGTCGCGCAAGGCGGCGGTGAAGGATTGGGGTTCGGGGTGGGCGTGAACGATCAGTACCTTCATGAAGACTCCTCAAACAGTGGGCAAAGTGGCGGGGGCAACGCGGCGGCGCAGGCAGTGCTCGGCGCACAGGGCAATGCGCCGACAGGCTTCGCGCAAGTCATCCGGCTGCAACACCAGCCCCAGGCGGATATGCCCGGCGGCGCTGGGGCCGAAGGCCTCGCCGGCCAGCACCGAAACCCCCTGCTCGTCCAGCAGGCGCTCGCTGAAGGCCTGGGCGCTGAGCCCGGTGGCACGAATGTCGACCATGACGAACATGCCGCCGTCGGGCTTCAGCGGCCGGGCGCCGGGGCAATCGGCCAGACAGTCGCAGACCAGATCCCGGCGCTGGCGATAGGCCTCGGCCATGTCCCGCAACTGCGGCAAAGGCTGTTCCAAGGCCACCACGGCGGCGTCCTGAATGAACTCCGGCGAGCCGTAGAGCATGCACAGGGCGAGGTTTTCCAGGTGCGCGGCCAGGGCCGTCGGCGCCACCACCCAGCCCAGGCGCCAGCCGGTCATGGCGTGGGACTTGGACAGGCTGTTGAGGGTCGCAGTGCGCTCGGCCATGCCCGGCAGGCTGGCCGGGCTGACATGCTCGCCCTCGTACAGCAGTTCGCTGTAGACCTCGTCGCAGATCAGCCACAGGTCATGCTCGATGCACAGCGCCGCCAGGGCTTCCCAGGTGGCCCGGGGGATGCTGGCGCCCGTGGGGTTGTGCGGGCTGTTGAGCACCAGGGCCCGGGTCTTGCCGGTGATACGCGCGGCCACCGCCTCGGGCTGCACCCGAAAGCCGTCCTCGGCCCGCACCGGCAGCGGCACCACCTGGGCATTGCAGGCGCCGAACACCGCTTCATAGGTGACGTACATCGGCTCGGCCACTATCACTTCGTCCCCCGGGTCCAGCAGGCACTGGGCCACGCTGTAGAGGGCGCACTGGGCACCGGCCAGCACTACCACTTGCTCGGCATCCACCACTTGCCCGCTGCGCTGCTGATGACGCCGGGCAATGGCCTGGCGCAAGGCGCGCTTGCCGCGCACATCGGCGTAATGGGTGTGGCCGGCCTGCAGGCTGTCGATGGCCGCCTGGACGATGGGCTGGGGGGTGTCGAAATCCGGGTCGCCCACCGACAGCAACCAGACTTGCTCGCCGCGTTCGCGTTTGGCCAGGGCCCGGTAATGAATGTCCCAGGCGGCGGCGCCGTCTCCGGCAATACGTTGGGTCAGTTGAGAAAAACGCATGCTCAGGCTCCAGGCAAAAAGGGATGGTCAGCGCGCACAGGCGTGCTTGAGCTCGATCAGGCTCACGCCGTTGCGGGCAAAGCCGCTGCGCAGTGCCTGCTGCAACTCGTCGAGGCTGGCGGGCTGGCTGACGCTGCAACCAAAGGCGCGGGCCAGGGCGGCAAAATCCGGATTGCGCGGCAGCACGCCAATGGGCTCGATGTTCAGATCCAGCATGTCGTCGCGGATCTGCCCCAGGGCGTCGTTGTTCCACAGCAGCACCACCAGCGGGCTGTCCAGCTCCTCCACCGCCGTGGCCAGTTCCTGCACGGTGTAGAGAAAACCGCCGTCGCCCACCAGCACCAGCCCGGGACGCTCGGGGGCACCGAGCTTGGCGCCGATGCCCGCCGGCAAGCCGTAGCCCAGGGTGCCGTAGCCGGTGGGATGCAGCCAACTGCGGGTGGCCCGGGTCGGGTACAGGTAGTTGCCGCTGTAGGCCAGCTGAGTCATGTCGCTGGCGATGAAGCCGTGCTCTGGCAGCTCGGCGGCAATGCGTTGCAGGATCGAGCGATGAATCTGCTGCAAGGGCCCCTGCCCGTCCTGCACCGCCCGGCGCAGCCCGGCCACTGCGTGCTGCGCTGCCGTGGCCTCTCTGGGCTGTGGCGGCAAGGCTTGCAGCAAAGCGTCCAGCGTAGCCCGGGCATCGCCCTGCAAGGCCACGGCGCAGGGGTAAAAGTCATTGAACTTGCGTGGGTCGATATCCAGCCGCAGCAGCTCGCCGTTAAGCGGCAGGCGCTCGCGCCAATAGTCGGTGTCGGCCATCTCGGTGCCCACCGCCAGCACCACATCGGCCTGAGCGATCAACTGCCAGCCGGGCTCGACACACAAGGTCGCCCCGGCGTTCAGCGGCGCCTCGTCCGGCAGCAGGCCCTTGCCGGCCACACTGCTGAAAAACACCGCGCCCAACCGGGTGCTCATGGCCCGCAGTTGCTCGGCGGCGTGCAGCGCGCCGCCACCGGCAATGATCATCGGCCGCTTGGCCTTGCGCAGTTTGTCCGCTGCTTGCTGGATATCCGCCGCCGCAGCCGGGCCGCGAGCGGGGCGTCGCCGCACTTCACCGGTCCAGTCACGGGCGACCTTGGCCGCCAGCACATCCAGGGGCACGCTGATGTGCACCGGGCGCGGGCGCTCGCTGTCGAACACGGCAAAGGCCCGGGCGATCAGCTCCGGCAAATCTTCCGGGCTCAGGGCCAGGGCCGAAAAGGCGGTGATAGGCGCGGTCATCGCCCGCTGGTCCTGGGTTTCGTGCAGCGAGCCGCAGCCCTTGCCCAGGCTGGCGCTGTGGTTGACGCTGGAAATCACCAGCAGCGGGATCGAGTCGGCGTAGGCCTGGCCGATGGGGGTGGCGACGTTGGTCACCCCCGGGCCGCTGATGACGAAACACACCCCGGGCTTGCCGCTGACCCGGGCGTAACCGTCGGCCATGAAGCCCGCGCCCTGCTCATGCCGGGTCAGCACATGGCGAATGCCGCTGCCGGGCAGGCCGCGATACAACTCCAGGGTGTGCACCCCGGGAATGCCGAACACCGTGTCGACGCCGTAGCCGGCCAGCAGGCGCACCAGGGCCTGGCCACCGGTCAAGGTCTGATCGTGCATGTCTCTCTCCTCAAGCCTGGCCAAGGCGAATCAACGCATCGACCGCGACGGTGCCTTCGGCACCGACCAACAATGGGTTCACATCCAGTTCCAGCAGTTGCCCGGCGTGTTCGCAGGCGTAGTTCGCCACCGCGCCGATGGCCGCCACCAGGGCTTGCAGATCGGCCTCGCGGCGCCCGCGAAAACCTTGCAGCAAGGCGGCGCTGCGCAGGCTCAGCAAGGCCTGGCGGATCGCCCCTTCGGTGGTGGGCAACAGCAGGCTGCGACTGTCCTTGAGCAGCTCCACCAGCACCCCGCCGGCACCGATCACCAGGGCCAGAGCGAAGTCGTTCTCACGCTTGATGCCGACAATCAGCTCCGCCAGGGGCGGCGCGGCCATGGGCTCCAGCAACACCCGCTCAAAGGCCACGCCGGGCGCATGCTCGGCCATCCGCGTACGCATCAGGCGCAGGGCTGCGCTCAGGGCTTCAGGGTCCTTGAGATTCAGGGCCACCGCCCCGGCCTCGGTCTTGTGCGGCAACTGCGCGCTGACCGCCTTGAGCACCAGCGGGTAACCGACCGCGGCCGCTGCGCTCAGGGCCTGCTCGGGGGTGCTCAACACACCGTCCGGGATGCTCAGGCCGAAGCCGCGCAAAGCCTGCTTGGACTGCCACTCGTCCAGCAGCACGCCAGTGCCGTGCAGGGCTGTCGGGCACAGCGGCACCAGGGCCGATTCGCCCAGGGCCAGCAGCACTGGACGCCGCTGCTGATAGGCGACGATCCGGCCCCAGGCCGCCAGGCCATCCTCCACCCCTTGCAAGGCGGGAATGCCGTGGCCGTGCAAACGCTCGCGGGCGCTGGCCGGCAGCAGTTCGGGAAAGGCCGAAGTGACAAAACCGCGCTTGCCGTGGCGTTGCAGCGCCGTGCAGAACAGCTCCAGCAGCAGGTCGCATTCCTTGCGCTCGCCGGTGAACTCGGCCGGGTAATCCAGCACCAGCATGGCGCTGTCGGCCTCGGTACGCAGGGCGGTGTCGAGCATGGCTTGCAAGGCCTGGGCATCGCCCCAGATCGCGGTGGTGAAATCCAGTGGGTTGACCAGATTGGCGTAGCCCGGCAGCACCTCGGCCAGCTCGGCGCATTGCCCGGCATCCAGCTTGGGCAACTGCAGGCCGTTGCGTTCGGCGTAGTCGGCGATCAGCCCGGCGTCACCACCGGAACAGGCCAGGGCCATCAGTTGCGGGCCGGCTGGCAACTGCCCGCAAGAGGCGGCCTTCAAGGTCTCGACAAAGCTCACCGGACCGCTGACCCGGATCACTCCCAGACGCTGGAACAGTGCGTCGTACAGCGCGTCCGATCCCGACAGCGAACTGGTGTGACTCAAGGCCAGCTCGGCGCCGATCTGCGACACCCCGGTCTTCAGGGCAATGATCGGAATGCCCTTCTCCAGGGCTTTATGCGCCGCCCGGGCAAAGCCCGGCACATTCTTCAGGCCTTCCAGGTGCAGGCCGATGGCCGTGACCCGTGGTTCGTCCAGCAGCACGTCCATCAACTCGGCAATGCCCAGCTGCGCCTGATTGCCCACCGACGCCATGTAGGCCACCGGCAGCGAGCGATCGCTCATGGACAGGTTGTAGGCAAAGTTGCCGCTCTGGGTCAGCACCGCCACCCCGCGCTCCACGGTTTGACCGCCATGGGCCACCGGCCACAGCGCGGCGCTGTGCAGGTAGTCCAGCAGGCCGTAGCAGTTGGGGCCCAGCAGCGCCATGTCTCCCGCGGCCTGGAGCAGTTGCTGTTGCAGGGCCTGGCCCTCGGCGCCGGTTTCGGCAAAGCCCGAGGCGTAGCAGATCGCCCCGCCGGCGCCCTTGGCCGCCAGTTCCCCGACGCAAGTCAGGGTCAGCTCGCGGTTGGTGGCGACGAACACCGCATCCGGGCCGCAGGGCAGCTGTTCGATGCTGGCCACACAGGGCACGCCATCGAGCTCGGCATGCTGCGGGTTGACCAGCCACATGGGCCCGGCAAACCCGCCTTCGGCGCAGCGTTTGAGGGCTCGGGCCATGCTGCGCCCACCGACGAAGGCCAAATGCCGGGGGGCCAGCAGGCGCTTGAGATTGTCACGCAGGGTCTGGGACATGACGGCAATTCTCCAGGGCGCTCAGCGCATCAGCGGCCGCAGCAGTTCACGGGAAATGATGTGGCGCTGGATCTCCGAAGTGCCTTCCCAGATCCGCTCGATCCGCGCATTGCGCCAGATGCGTTCCACCGGGCCTTCGTCCATCAGGCCCATGCCGCCGTAGATCTGCACCGCCTCGTCGGCCACCCGGCCCAGCACTTCGCTGGCAAACAGCTTGGCCATGCCGGCCTCGCCGTCGGTCATGCTGCCCTGGTCCATCTTCCAGGCGGTGTGCAGGGTCAACAACTCGGCGGCGCGGATCTGCGTGGCCATGTCCGCCAGCTTGAACGACACCCCCTGGTAACTGCCGATGGCCTGGCCGAACTGCTTGCGGTCCGCCGCCCATTGCAGGGAGGCATCCAGGGCGCGCTGGGCCTGGCCCACGCAGTTGGCCGCGACCATCACTCGCCCGGCAGTGAGCCAGGCGTTGGCCACTTCCCAACCCTTGCCCACTTCCCCCAGCACCTTGGCGGCCGGTACCCGGCAGTCGTCGAAGAACATCTCGAAGGTGTGATAGCCACGGTTGCTCACGCACTTGGGGCCACGGCGGATGGTCAGTCCCGGAGTGTCGCGATCCACCAGGAACGAAGTCACCGCGTTGCGCTGGCGGCCGTTGTGCTCATAGGTGCCGGTGACCGCAAAGACAATGGCGAAATCCGCATGCCCGGCGTGGCTGATGAAGTGCTTGCTGCCGTTGAGCACAAAGTCGCCGCCGTCGCGCACGGCGCGGGTCTTGATCGCATTGGCATCGGAACCGGCGCCGGGTTCGGTCAGGGCGAAGCAGTCGACCTTGCGCCCTTGCACGCAGGGCAGCAGGTAATCGCCGATCTGCGAGCCGGTGCAGGCCATGAGGATTTTCGACGGCCGGGCCACGAACACATGCAGGGCCCAGGAACACTTGGCCAGCTCACGCTCGATCAGCGCCTGGGACAGGTAATCCAGGCCACCGCCGCCCACCTCCTCCGGCATGTTGAAGGCATAGAAGCCGGCGGCAATGGCCTTGCTGCGGATTTCCCCGGCGAGGTCGGCGCTGACCTCATCGGCGCGGTCCACCGCTTCCTCGTGGGGCAGCAACTCCTTGCTGACAAAACTGCGAACCGCGTCCACCAGCATTTCTTGTTCTTGGCTGAGTTGGAAATTCATGGCGCTACCTGTGAGTGAGTGACGGTGCAAAAAAACCAGTGATCGGGCAGGACGGCCTGGCGAAAAAACCTTCCCGTAGGAGCCAGCTTGCTGGCGAAGAGGCCCTTGAATGAGGCGCTGTTCTTGCGGGCGTCTTCGCCGGCAAGCCGGCTCCTACAAAATGGGCGCATGGCCCAGGGGCCCTTTCGCCGGCAAACGGAGCGCCGCCCGGCCGCTCCTACATGCCCTGGAAACGTGGTGGGCGTTTTTCCGTGGCGGCGCGCAGGGCTTCGGCGCCGTCGGCGCTGCGCCCGCACAGCAGTCCCGCCGCCAGTTCGGCGGCCAGCTGCTGCGCCAGGCTGCGATCGGCGCCCTGGCGTATCAGCTTCTTGGTCTGGGCAAAGGCGAAAGTCGGGCCCGCCGCCAAGCGCGCCGCCAGCTCACTGGCGCTGGCGATCAACTGCTCATCGGCGCACACCTCGCCGACCAAACCGGCGGCCAGGGCCCGTTCGGCGCTCCACAACTCATCGAGAAACAGCAGGCGCTTGGCCTGTTCACTGCCGATCAAACGCGGCAGATGCCAACTGGCGCCGGCATCCGGCGAGTAGGCCATGCTGGTGTAGCCGGCCTTGAACCGCGCCGACTGCGCCGCCACCCGCAGATCGCAGCACAGAGTCAGGTCCATGCCCGCGCCCACCGCAGTGCCGTTGATGGCGGCGATGGTGGGTTTGTCCAGGCTGTGCAGACGGGTCATCAGGGCGTGAGCGGTTTCGGTCCAGCCGTAGCTTTCCAGGGCGCCGCGGGCTTCGGCTTCGGCCCATTCCGCCAGGTCGGCACCGGCGCAGAAACTGCGGCCGCTGCCGGTCAGCACCACGGCCCGGACGCTGGGGTCGCTGTTGCAGGTTTCCAGCAGATTGTGCAGCGCTTTGAGGCTGGGGATGTCCAGGGCGTTGCGTTGCGCCGGGCGGTTGAGGGTGATCCAGGCTACGCCGGCTTCGATCCGGCTGAGCAGCGATGATGAAGAGGTCATGGGCGTCCTCGAATTATTGTGGTTGGCGTGAGGGGGTGACTTGAGGGTCATACTAAACGAGTGTTCAACAAGGCGGCAATTGGGGGGACTGGGGGGGATTTTGGGTCGGCTGATTGAGGTATCTGTTTGTTTTTATTGGGTAAACATCTGGGTTTTGGGGGTTGATGCATGGGGGTTGTTACAACTTCGAACAAGCCTCGACAAAAGTGCGATTGGGGGAGGTTTTTGTGGCGAGGGAGCTTGCGCCCGCTCGGGTGCGTAGCGGCCGTAAAACCTGAGGGTGCTGTCTTCTTGGTGTACATATCCGTTGCTGCGGTAACGGCCACTTATGGTTTCGCTCTTACAGCGACTCACTTTGGAAAAGCCCCAAAGTAAGCAAAGGGCTCCTGCCCCTCCACTCGGTGCCTCGCCTAGGCTCGGCATGCCCTCACTCCGGCATTGATCCGTGGGCCGCCGCCACCGGCCATCCATGGCCTGATGGCGGCTAACCCGGCGTCCTGCCGGGTTACCCACGGCTCAATACCTGCGTTCGGCCATCGTGGTTAACGGGGCGCTCAGATCAAAATCAAGAACCAGACGGCGGCCTTGCGGCCGGCCTGAAGCTAAGGGTGGGTGCGTTTCTGTAGGAGCTGGCTTGCCAGCGAAGGCGTCCGCCCAGACGCCGCATGTCTTGAGGGCCCCTTCGCCGGCAAGCCGGCTCCTACGGACAGCGCGTAACACGCGCTTGGCTTTTGCTTTTGCTCTTGATCTTCAGGCCCCTTCCCAGCCGGCCGAGCGTAGGCGTTGCGTAGGGGGCAGCTCGGCAAGGATGCCGAGCTAGCCGCCACCCGGCCATGGATGGCCGGTTGGCGGCGGGCCCCCGGAGCAATGCTGGAGCGAGGGAACCCCGAGCCCCAGCGAGGGGCCCATGGAGGGGCAAGCGTTTTTGCTTACTTTTTTGGCGTTTGAAAAAAGTGAGTCGCCGTAAGGGCGAAACCCTAAGTGGCCGTTACCGCAGCAACGGATATGTACACCTTCAGCCTCGCCCTA
This sequence comes from Pseudomonas sp. E1BtOHC1, assembly GCF_058744285.1. NCBI lineage: Bacteria > Pseudomonadati > Pseudomonadota > Gammaproteobacteria > Pseudomonadales > Pseudomonadaceae > Pseudomonas > Pseudomonas sp. E1BtOHC1. Next base: position 3,831,012 of record NZ_CP196023.1, on the reverse strand, counting down.
AAAGCGAAACCGCCAGAGGCCATGACCGCAAAGGCCAGCGAAGGCGTCCGCCCAGGCGCTGCATGTCTTGCGGGCCCCTTCGCCGGCAAGCCGGCTCCTACACGGCAGCTGCAGGTTGCAGTTGGCGTTTGCGCTGCATCAGGTAGTAGGCGCCATAGCACAGGGCGATAAAGCCCGAGCCCCAGTACAGCGACGGCCGCTGGGTTTCGTCCAGGGCCAGGAACACAAACAACGAGCTGCACAGCACGATGCACAGCAACGGCACCAGGGGGAACCAGGGCGCGCGGTATTTGAGCTGGTGCAGCTGTCCACCCTCGCGCAGGAACTGGCGGCGGAAGCGGTACTGGGCCAGGGCAATCACGATCCAGGTCACGGTGCCGGCCATGCCGCTCACAGCCATCAGCACCATGAACAGGGTGTCGGCAGCAATGAAGCTGGTCATCAGCGAGATCAGGGCAAAGCACAGGGTGATGGCCAAAGCCCGCAGGGGCACGCCCTGTTTGCTCAGGGGCGACAGGGCCTTGGGCGCCATGCCGGATTTGGACATGGCCCAGAGGATGCGCGTGGAGGCATACAGCCCGGAGTTGCCCACCGAGAGGATCGCCGTGAGGATCACGAAGTTCATCAGGTCGGCGGCGTAGGGAATGCCCACCATGTCGAACACCTGGACGAAGGGGCTCTCCACCAGTCCGGCTTGCTGCCAGGGAATGATCGCCGCCAGCACCATCACCGCCAGGACGTAGAAGATCAGTACCCGGAACACCACGTTGCGCACGGCGCGCGGGATGCTTTTTTCCGGCTGGTCGGTTTCACCGGCGGCCACGCCCATGATCTCGCAGCCCTGGAAGGCATAGACCACGGTCATCATCACCGCGAACACCGCCGGCAGGCCGTTGGGGAACAGGGAGTCACCCTTGAGGTTGTCGAACATCGGCGCCGGAGCGCCGCTGGGCAGGTCGATAACGCCGAAGATCACCAGCGCGCCCACCACGATAAAGCTCAGGATCGCCAGCACCTTGATCCCGGCGAACCAGTATTCGGCCTCGCCAAAAGCGCGGGTGGCCAGGGCGTTGATGCCGAACAGCAAGGCCACGAACAGCGCCGACCAGTACCAGATCGGCACCCCGGGGAACCAGCGCTGCATGAGCATGCCGGCCGCGGTGAACTCCAGGCCCACGGTGGTGGCCCAGCTCATCCAGTAGACCCAGCCAATCATGAAGCCGGTGGCCGGGCCGATGTATTGGGTGGCGTGGGCCTGGAACGAACCGGACACCGGCATCTGCACCGACAGCTCGCCGAGGCAGACCATCACCAGGTACATCAGGAAGCCGGCCACCAGATAAGACAGGATCGCCCCCCAGGGGCCACCCTGGTTGATGGTGACCCCGGAGCCCATGAACAGCCCGGTGCCGATCACCCCGCCCAGGGACAGCATGAAAATGTGCCGGCTCTTCAAGGAGCGGGTCAGGTGGATGCCTTTACGTTCAGTGGTGGTTGTCATGGCGCACCTCAGCAGTAGGTAAGGCGCGGGGCGCGGAGCGAAGGGGTGTGGCGGAAGGCGGAAGCAGCTTGCAGGCGTTTCATTATTATTATCTCCAATAAGCTTCGAAGACCGCGGCGGGCGCGGCTCAAGCGATTATTGGAAAGCCATGTAAGTTCGGATTGAACGCCAGGATCGAAGATGTAAAAAGTCGTAAGGATTTTGTACGTCAGGCCGCCAACAGGCGCTGCAGCAAGGCCCGGGACTGTTGCCAGGACCACGGCAGGCTCGCCGCCAGGGCGGCCAGCGCCGGGCGATCCGCCCGCTGCGCCGCCTCCTCCAACTCTCGCAGTTCCCGGGCCAGTGCGCAGAACCCCAGGGAATCGGCGCTGCCCGCCAGGCGATGGGCCAGGTGCAGGACTTCGGTGCAGTCTTCGGCGGCCAGGGCGTCGGCCAACAGTGGCTGTTGCTGATCCAGAGCGTCGGCCAGCACCTGGAGCAGGCCCTGCAACTTCTGCTCGCCCAGCAGGCTGCGGTGGGTGTCGAGCAAGCCCTGGTCGAGCAAGCCTTGCTGAGTGTCGGCCAGCGGCACCTGCGCTTCCCCGGCCAACACCTGACGCAGGCTCTCCAGTTGCAACGGCTTGCCGAGAATGCCCTGCATCCCGGCCTGCAGATAACCGCGCACCACAGACGGCTGGACGCTGGCGGTCAGGGCAAAGATCCGCACCTGCCGATTGGGCCCGGGGCGGTGGCGGATGTCCCGACACAGCTCGACCCCGCTGATGCCCGGCAAGTGCACATCCAGCAGCAACAGGTCGAAGGCTTGCTGCTGACACAGGGCCAAGGCCGTTTCGCCGTCTTCCGCCAGCCACACTTGATGGCCGTCACGCTGCAGCAGGCCGCTGGCCACTTCGCGGTTCAGGGCCACGTCTTCCACCACCAGGATCTTCAAAGCCTGCGCCGGCACCTGAAGCTGTGGCGACGGCAACGGTTCTTGACCCACCCCCAGCAGCAGCTCGAACCAGAAACAACTGCCCTGCCCCAGCTCGCTGTCGACGCCGATGTGCCCGTCCAGTTGCTGCAGCAGGTGTTTGCAGATCGCCAGCCCCAGGCCGGTGCCGCCATAGCGCCGGCTGACTTCATCACTGGCCTGGACGAAACGCTCGAAGATCTTCTCGCGCATCGACGCAGCAATGCCGATGCCGTTGTCGCGCACGCAGCAGCGCAGGCGCTGGCCCTCGGCGGCGTGCTCCAGCACCTGCACTTCGACTCGCACCCAGCCGTCTTCGGTAAAACGAATGGCATTGGCCAGCAGGTTGCTCAGCACCTGGCGCAGGTACTGCTCGGCGCCCTGCTGACGCGGCGCCAGTTGCTCGTCGATGTGCAACTCCAGGCGGGTGCGATTGCCCTCGGCCCGGGGCTGCAACAGGGTGGTGACTTCTTCCAGCAACTGACGCAGGGAGAAGTCCCGCACTTCCGGGCGGCTTTCGCCCTCCTCCAACCGGGCAAAGGACAGCACTTCGTTGAGGATGCTCAGCAGGCCCTCCCCGGCTTGATGCAAAGCCTGCAAGCGCTGGCGATCCTGCTGGTCCAGCGGTGCCTGACGCAGCAGTTCGGCCATGCCGAGGATGCCGTTCAACGGGGTGCGCAGTTCATGGCTCATGGTCGCCAGAAAGCGCGACTTGGCGAGGTTGGCGGCTTCGGCCTCGTCCTTGGCGTGCATCAGGCTGGCGGTGCGCCGCTGGACCATTTTCTGCAGTTCGTCGCGCTTGTCCTGCAAGGCCAATCGGTCGGCTTCGCGGCGCTGCACGTCGTCGAGCACCGCCCGGCGCATGTCGTCCAGGGCCCGGGCCACGGTGTCGATCTCGTCGCCGCCGGGGCGCTGGCGCTTGTCCAGATGCAAGGGCTCGTGCAGCTCGCCGGCCGCCACGCGCCGGGCGAAATCCGCCATCACTTGCAGGTGCCGGGTCACCAGACGGTAGAACAGCCCGGACAAGGCCACCGCCAACCCACAGAGAAACACGCTCATCCACAACAGGCTGGCCAGCCCGGTGGCGTACAGGCGCCGATACACCGCCCCCAGGTCGGTGCTGACCTGCAACTCGCCCAACTGGCGCAAGGGTCCGGATGGCGGTTGATAGCTCAAGGGAAAACGCTCGACCCGCAACGGCCCGATCAACTCGGCGCTGCCCTGCTGCAAGTCGAAATCGCTGCTGATCAAATGCACCCGGGCTACGTCGGAAAAGTCCACCAGCCCCTGCAACTGCACGGTCAGCTGCTCCTGGTTGAGGTCCCACAGGTTGCGTTCCAGGCTGCCCAGGTAACCGGCGCGGATCAGCTCCATGCGGCTGTCGATCTCGCGCATTTCCCGACGGTATTCGAAGTACAGCTGCACGCTGCTGGCGAGCACGGTGAAACACAGGCTGAACAGCAGGATAAACAGCAGCAGGCGGCGCAACAGGCCGCCGGAACGCAGCGGGATCATGGCGCTGTCTCCCGTTGCGTCTTGAGCATGGCGCGGTAGTCGTCCTGGCTTTGCGCCAGCCAGCGCTGCACCGCGCCGCTGTCCACCTGCTGCTGCAACCGGGCGTCGATCTCGGCCATGCGCGGCGCCAGGGGCGAGTGGCGCGACACCGCCAGGCGCAGGTAGTCGACGCTCACCGCCTGGGGCAAGGCGACTATGTCTTCGGCCCCCGGCAGTTGCTCGATGAACAGCTGCCCGGTGCGACGTTCATGGGGGATGAAATCGATGCGCTGGCGGATCAGCTTGCCGAAGTTCTGCTGGCTGCTGGAGACCCATTCGATGTTGCCGTGCTGCACCACCTCGCGGTCGAAATCCTGGCCGTAGCTCTCGCCGAACAGCAGGCCGCCGCGATAGGCCCTCAGGTCCTGCAGGTGCGTGATGCGCGGCAAATGGCGGCGGTTGACGAACAGCGCGACTTCTTCGCGCAACACCGGCACCCGGGAAAACAGCAGGTCCTGCTGGCGCTGGCTGGTGCTGTAGGCCAGCACCACATCCACCCGGCCGGCGGCGGCGTCCAGCAGGCAGCGCTTCCAGTTGCCCAGCACCACCACCTGCACCTGATAACCCAGGTCCCCCAAAACCTGCCGCACCAGGGTCGGCGCCAGCCCGCGCACCTGCTGGCCGTCGCTCCAGGAAATCGGCGGGTACACCGGGTAGTCGCAATAGCGCAGCACGGGCTGGGGTTCAGCGAACGTCGGGCCGGCCAGCAGGATCCAGCACAGGCTCAGGCACAGGCCCAATGCGCGGCGCAGCAATTCAGGCGGCCACGCTGGCGGTGAACAGGTAACCGGCACCGTGGATGGTGATGATCAGCTCCGGCTCGGCCGGGTCGTCGTGCAGCTTGCGCCGCAAGCGGCCCACCAGCACGTCGATGGAGCGGTCGCTGGGCACCCATTCGCGGTTGCGGATCTGGTCCATCAACTGGTCGCGGCTCAGGGTGTGGCCGCTGTTGCGCAGGAACACGCTGAGCAACTGGTACTCGCCGTGGGTCAGCAGGGTTTCAGCGCCCCCGGCATCGATCAGCCGACGGCGGTCGGTGTCCAGGGCCCAGTCGGCGAACTGCTTGACCGGGCTCGGGCTCGATACCTGGGGTTGCGGCTGGCGTGCATGGCGCACCCGACGCACCAGATTCTTGGCCCGGGACACCAGCTCCCGCGGATTGAGGGGTTTGATCACGTAGTCGTCGGCGCCGCACTCCAGGCCGACGATGCGGTCGATGTCGTCGTTGCGCCCGGTGATCAGGATGATCCCCACTTCCGAACGCACCCGCAGTTCCCGGGTCAGGGTCAGGCCGTCCTTGCCCGGCAGGCGGATGTCCAGCATCAACAGGTCCACCGTGTGCTGGCCGAGAAAGCTCTCCGCCTGCTCCGCGGTGGCGGCGCAATGCACGTCGTAGCCTTCCTGAGAGAGATAAGCCTGAAGCAGCTCGCGAATCAGCGGATCGTCGTCGACGATCAATACCCGAGGAGTCATCGCCTGTTTCCTGATTATTTTTATTGGAGATCAAGCCTTGCGCACGCTAACCATTACTGAACAACCGATCAATAGCCCTCTGTCCGAGCACTGAAACCACGCCCCTGGCTGGCCAGCAAGCCCTCGACCCAGGCTTCGCAGATCTGCACGCCCTGCTGCGGGCTGAAGGTCCCCGGGTTGAGCCCGGACTCCAGCCACAGGCCGTCGAGCAAGGCGCTGAGGCTGATGGCCGCCAGATCGGCGTCGAAGGGTTCCCAACCCTGCTCCCCGGCCAGTTGGCCCAGCAGGCTCGCCAGTTCGTTGCGGTACTCGGCGTAGGAATGTTCATGGGCCAGATTGATCGCCTCGGCGGTCTTCACCGCGCCCCAGAAAGCCAGCCAGGCATCCAGCAGCCGCGGGTCGAGCAATTCGGCGCAGAACGAAGCGCGAAAGAACGCCGACAAACGCTGCCGAGGCCCGGGAGCGGCCTGATCCATGGCTTCGCGCAGCAGGGTCATGACCCGCCCGGTGATGGAGCGATAGGCCTCGGCCACCAACTCGTCCTTGCCGGAATAGTGATGGCTGATCAGCCCCACCGAGACCCCGGCCTCGGCAGAAATCTTGCGGATCGACGCGCCCTGGAAGCCATGCAGCTTGAGGCAGGTCAGGGTTGCCTCGATCAGCTCGGCCTTGCGCAGGTCGGGTTCCAGACGGGAAAAGCGCGCTTCCTGGCTCATGGGGCGGGTTCCTTGGACGTTGGCCGGACGGCGAAAACTGAACGACTGTACAGCAAGCTTCCCGGACTCATCCAGCCCCTGTTTCAGCGCCATGGGCGCTCAGTCGCGGTAGTCGGGGGCCACGCGTTGCAGCAGGCGCAACAGCGCCGCCCAGGCCAGTTGCATGGCGTCCGGGTCGTTCAGTTCGCCTTCCTGCAGCGGCCGCCCCGGGTCGTTGAACTGGCGTTCGGTGTGGGCGCAGACCGCGTCCGGCGGCAGGACGATCTCTCCCGCGGCCTGGGCTGCCAGCTGGATCTCGCAGGCCTTCTCCAGGTAGTACATGCGCAGAAACGCCTGACTCACGGTCTCGCCCACGGTGAGCAAGCCATGGTTGCGCAGCATCAGCACGCTCTTGTCGCCGAGGTCGGCCACCAGCCGTTGCTGCTCGCCCAGGTCCAGGGCCACGCCTTCGTAGTCGTGGTAGGCCACGCGGCCATAGAACTCCATGGAAATCTGGTTCACCGGCAGCAAGCCGCACTTGAGCGCCGCCACCGCGCAACCGGCCTTGGTGTGGGTGTGCAGCACGCACTGAGCATCTTCCCGGGCGCCATGAATGGCGCTGTGAATCACAAAACCCGCTGGGTTCACCGGGTACGGCGACGGCTCCACGGCTTCGCCATTGAGGTCGATTTTCACCAGGTTGGAGGCGGTGATTTCATCGAACATCAAGCCGTAGGGGTTGATCAGAAAATGATGCTCGGGCCCGGGCAAGCGCACCGAGATATGGGTGAAGATCAGGTCGGTCATGCGAAAGTGCGCGATCAGGCGGTAGCAGGCCGCCAACTCTTCGCGCAGGCGCTGCTCGGTGCTGCTGCGCTCGGTCAGGGCGTGGGGGCTGGGAGCGATATTGTTCATTGTTGGAGTCCTCCAGGCAGGTGGGCAGGCAAACGGGGCCGGTAAAAAGAGCCCGCAAACAATAGGACCGGACGCCCGCAGGCGTCCAGCCCGTTGGGGCTACTTGCTGGCCCAGGCGTTGAAGCGCTCTTCCAGCTCCTCGCCATGATCGACCCAGAACTCCACGTTCATCGCCAGGGCGTCCTTGAGGTTCTGTTCCGAGGTCGGCACCCACTGCGCCAGGGCCGGGTCGAGCTTGGCCGCGGCCAGGGTGTTGGTCGGGCCGTAGGGGATCTGCTTGACGTAGTTGACCTGGGCTTCGGGAGTGTTGGCGAAGGCGATGAAACGCTTGGCCTGATCCACGTGTTTCGAGCCCTTGATGATCGCCCAGTAGTCCATGCCGTACAGGCTGCCGGGCCAGACCACCGCCAGCGGCGCGCCGGCCTGGGCGGCCACGGCAATGCGGCCGCTGTAGGTCGAGGTCATCACCACATCACCGGCGGCCAGCCACTGCCCCGGCTGGGCCCCGGCTTCCCACCACTGGATGTAGGGCTTGAGTTCGGTCAGCTTGGCGAAGGCCCGCTCCACCCCTTGCGGCGTGGCCAGTACCTTGTACACGTCCTCGACCTTGACCCCGTCCGCCATCAGGGCGAACTCCAGGTTGTACACCGCGCGCTTGCGCAGGCCGCGCTTGCCGGGGAACTGCTTGACGTCCCAGAAATCCGCCCAGGAGGTTGGAGCCTTGGCCAACTTGTTGCGGTCGTAGGCAATGGCCACGCTCCACACCAGCACCGCCGAGCCGCAGGGCTGGGCGGCATCTGGAATCAGCTGCTCGGCACGGCCCAGGGCCTTCCAGTCCAGGGGTTCGTACATGCCCTCCTCGCAGCCGCGCATCAGGTCCGGGCCTTCGATCTGCACCACGTCCCAATCGACGTTGCCGGTGTCGACCATGACCTTGATGCGGGCCATTTCGCCGTTGTATTCGCTCTGGATCAGCTTGCTGCCATCGGCCTTGCTGAAGGGTTGGAACAACGCCACGTCCTGGGCTTTTTGTCCGGCTCCGCCGTACGCCACGACCACCATGTCGGGGGCTGCCTGGGCCTTGTTCTGAATCAGCGGCTGGCCCAGGGTCAGACCCAGGGCGAGGCTCAGGGCCAGGAAAGAACAACCGTGCTTGCGGGTGAGCGCTTTCATCTGTGAATCCTCGTCGCGGTGCCACACCGGCAGGCGCCGGCACAGCCCTTTTTTATTGTTGTGAGGTTCGCGCCAAAAGCGGGCGCAGGCCAAAGCTACGGCAAGCCTTAGTAAAAAAACAAGTTGATTTTTTACTGGCGGTAAATTTTGATAGGCCCACAATAACAACGCCAAGGCTGCGCTCCCCTGCCCTTGGCCCGCCTGGAGTCACCGCAATGACCAGCGCCTTCCCGCACCTGTTCGCACCCTTGCAGATCCGTGGCAAACGCCTGAAGAACCGCATCATGTCCAGCGGCCACGACACCTCGATGCCCACCGACAACCTGGTCAACGAACAGCTGATTGCCTACCACCGCGCCCGGGCCGAAGGCGGCGTCGGTCTGATCGTGCTGCAGGTGGCCGGGGTCCACGACAGTGCGCGCTACACCAGCCACGTGCTGATGGCCACCGACGACGCCTGCATCGACGGCTACCGGCGCCTGGCCCAAACCTGCCACGCCCACGGCACGGTGGTGCTGTCGCAGATCTTCCACCCGGGGCGGGAAATCATGGAGTCCGCCGACGGCCTGCTGGCCGTGGCCTACGCCCCTTCGGCGGTGCCCAACGAACGCTTCCGGGTCATGCCCCGGGCCCTGGACCAGGACATGATCGACGAGATCATCCAGGGCTACGCCGACGCCGCCCGGCGCTTGCATCAGGCCGGGCTGGACGGCGTGGAACTGGTGGCCAGCCACGGCTACCTGCCGGCGCAGTTCATCAACCCGCGGGTCAACCGCCGCAGTGACGGCTACAACGGCGAGCTGGAACAGCGACTGCGCTTTATCCGGGAAATCCTCGACGCCATGCGCGCCAGCACCGATCAAGACTTCATCATCGGCCTGCGGATTTCCGCCGACGAACGCGACCCCGAAGGCCTCACCGAAGACGAATCCCTAGCCGCCGTGCAACTGCTGCAAGGGCAACTGGACTACGTGCACATCGTCGCTGGCACCTCGGCCTCCCTCGGCGGCGCGGTGCACATAGTGCCGCCCATGGCGGTGGAAGCGGCCTATCTGGCCCGGGAAGCCGGCACCTTCAAGGCCGGGCTGTCGATCCCGCTGTTCGTCACCGGGCGCATCAACCAGCCCCAGGAAGCCGAGGCCATCATCGCCAAGGGCCAGGCCGATGTGTGCGGCATGACCCGCGCGCTGATCTGCGACCCGCAGATGCCCAACAAGAGCGAGCGCGGCCACAGCGACGACGTGCGCGCCTGCATCGCCTGCAACCAGGCGTGCATCGGCCACTTCCACAAGGGCCTGCCGATTTCCTGCATCCAGCACCCGGAAACCGGCCGCGAACTGCTCTACGGCCAGCCCAAGCCCAGCGCCCGCGGCAAACGCATCCTGGTGGTGGGCGGCGGCCCGGCCGGGATGAAAGCCGCCGCCGTCGCCGCCCAACGCGGCCACCGCGTGACCCTCTACGAAGCCAGCGCGCAACTGGGCGGCCAAGTGCTGCTGGCGCAACTGCTGCCCCGGCGCAGCGAATTCGGCGGCGCCAGCACCAACCTGCAACGGGAAATGCAACTGGCCGGCGTGGAAGTGCTGCGCAACACCCGGGTCGACCGCGCCCTGATCGAGCGGGAAAACCCCGACCACGTGATCATCGCCACCGGCGCCCAGCCCTACTGGCCGAACTTCGAACGCGGCGGCGACCTGCAAGTGGTGGACGCCTGGCAAGTACTGCGGGACGAAGTGCAACTGGGCCGCAGCGTGGTGGTGGCCGACTGGCGCTGCGACTGGATTGGCCCCGGCATCGCTGAACGCCTGGTACGCGCCGGGCACCAAGTGCAACTGGCGGTCAACGGCACCCACTGCGGCGAAAACCTGCCGCTGTACGTGCGCGACCAACTGGCCGGCGAACTGCACAAACTGGCGGTCCCGATCATTCCCTACGCCCGCCTCTACGGCTGCGACGACAGCACCGTCTACCTGCAACACACCGCCAGCGGCGAACCCATGCTGCTGGAAAACGTCGACAGCCTGGTCCTGTGCCAAGGCCACCAATCGGTGGACGACCTCGGCCAGCAGCTCAAAGGCCTGGTGCCCTTCCAACGCATCGGCGACTGCCTGGCACCGCGCACCGTGGAAGAAGCCATCCATGAAGGTTTGAAAGTCGCCTGGGCGCTTTGAGGCTGCTTTATACTCCAGGGCTTTTGCAGGACGGGTGCCCGGATGCGCCCGTTCACCTGGTCCGGAGCCCGCCATGAATCAAAGCAGCAAGACGCCGCCCGAGCCCGGCAGCGACAACCAAGCCCCTGGCGGCCCACAGTTTCTTGGCACCCGTATCCGCGGCCTGCGCAAACGCCGCGGCCTGACCCTGAGCGAACTGGCGCAACAGAGCGAACTCACCGCCGGCTACATCAGCCAACTGGAACGCAACCTCGCCTACCCCTCCATCCCCGCCCTGTTCAACATCGCCCGCAGCCTGGGCGTGACCATCCAATGGTTCTTCGCCAGCGAAACCCAGACCGCACCAGAGGACCAGGGCTATGTCGTGCGCAAGAAACAGCGGCTGCAGGTGAATTATGAGAACGGGATCATCGATCAACTGCTGACCCCACAACCGACCCGGCAGCTGGAGTTTTTGCACTCACGCTTTCCACCGGGGACCTACAGCAAGGAGAGTTACAGCCATGAAGGCGAGGAAGCCGGGTATGTGCTGTCGGGGAGCTTTGAGCTGTGGGTGGGGGAACGGTATTTTCAGTTGAGTGAGGGGGATAGCTTTAGCTTTTCCAGCCAGGAACCGCATAAGTATGGGAATCCTGGGGAGGAGGATGCGGTGGTGTTGTGGGTGATAACGCCGCCGACGTTTTGAGCGGTAGCGCCCTGCATCGCTCTTTTGCTTACTGATAACTAGCTGTCACGGGCCGGGAAGTAGAACTGCTGCCGCAACCACTCGCTGAACTGGGCCTCGGTCAGCGGAGCGTGTTGCTCGCCCATCTCATTCCAGGCGCGGTTAATCATGTGCTCCCAGTTACGGGTGAGCTCCATTAGGGGCGCTGCTGAGCTTTAGCCTTTCTATTGCCCTGGTGCATCCATGCTCGGCGGCTTTATTGAGAAACCGCAGCTGCTCTTGCTTAAGGTTTTGCGTCAACATTTGAGTCGCCATACTCATATAAAGGTTGGCGCGAAAACTTTTTTCGTCGAGCAACACGATTGGTTTGCTGTCAGAGCGACTATTTCTATCGCAACTCGGCATCATCGTTGGCTGGGGGTAGTACCTGCTATACAGGGTTTCATCATTAGGCAACGCCTCGACAAGTGACCGATACCCAGGTGTTTTAACCTCATCGAAGCAATAGAAAAGCATCTGCAAACCCGCTGGAGTAAATCCGTTACTGAAACTGGACTTTAGGAGAGTGCAGACTTTTTCGGCGACTTGATCGCGAGATTCAAAAGTCGACAACATCAACGCTAGACGGTACTGCGCTGCTGGGTTGCCTTCCTCAGCTGAACGCTTGAGCAAAAGCATTCCTTCTTTTACAAGCGGAAGCATTTCGTCTCTATATTGTTATTTTTTTTGGTCGGGAACCTTTTCGTTGACTGCTAACTGTTTTCGAAAAGTGAACATATCGTTTTGTACTTCATCGATTTTTTCTAGGTAAGGCAGCGCTTTGAAGTACAGCGCTTCACTTTCTGCGGATACTTTTAGATTGTTTTCATTCGCGCTTGCGAATGTGGCTAAAAAAACAGAAACAATAGCCAAAAAACTCTTAAGAGAAGCTTTTTCCACTGGGAACGTCCTTTGTATCTTCGTTGTGATTACGATTGCAGCTGAATCGTCCATACGTTGGTAGAGAACAGAATGAGCGCTTCCAACCTTTCGAGCACTTCAGCCTCTCCATAATAAAAAATGATCTTTGTATTTGATACTTCAAACGGGGGAACTCGCCCATTTAGCATAACGCGCACGTTCACCACGCTCCGGCCGCCGCATTCGGGAGGGTAACCAGCCCACCGTAACACTACAAGTTACAGCCATGATGGGGGAAGAAGCGGGATATGTGCTGTCGGGGTGTTTTGAGCTGTGGGTGGATGCGGTGGTGATTTGGATGATTATGCCGTCGACGTTTTGAGGGGGATGCTGCTGAACAGTAGCGCCGCGCACCGCTCTTTTGTTTACTGAAAACTAGGTGTCACGGGCCGGGAAGTAGAACTGCTGCCGCAACCACTCGCTGAACTGGACCTCGGTCAGCGGAGCGTGGTGCTCGGCCATTTCATTCCAGGCGCGGTTAATCATGTGCTCCCAGTCTAGGGCGACTTCCATGATCGGCGCTGCCGCTCCCCAGAAGTGTCCAGCCTCCAATGTTGCCCTTGCTCGACCGTTCAACTCAGCGAGGGTGGCGGCTCCATCCAGATAGCGCCACCCGGTCTCTAGCAGTTTTCTGAATTCGGTGATTTCAACGATCATGTCTGGTCCCTTAAACAGAGCGTTTGAATAAACCGTCTTTAGGTTGATGCGGAGGATATCTGCTTTTCTGTTGTCACTTCACCAGGGGCTAGCATAGTCGTATGCAGTACCAGCGTTTGCTTCCTGCTAGAAGCATACCGGTGAGAATCGGACTCAGTTCCCTGTCCAGAGAAAATTTTCAGCCATGGCCACAAAGCCAAGGGCTATTTATTGACATAAGAAATAATAATGCTTAGCTATTGAATAATGCGTAACTAACCCGAGGGAATGCCATGACCGAACAGGGAGTTGAAATTGCACAAATATCATTTTTTCTCGCAAGAGAAAATAAAAAAGTCGACTCCATATTTGATCAAAAAAAAGATATTTCAAGAAACTTGTCCGCAAAAGAGTTCAAATTCTCAATCAATGAAACAGATTGTCAATTTATATACTTTGAAACCTCAACCACAAAATCAAACCCACCATGGCTAAGCTTCATCAACGAAAAACTCGCTTCGGACGAAGCGCCACGCTTCAGTTCAGTAAGCAAGAACCCAAATGGGATTTTATTTTTAACAGTAAATAGTAGAGTATTTGCTGCGACCTTTGGGCGGAGTGCCGCAAGCTATCTTGATCACGATGCTTTTGAGCCGGACTTTGGAATAAAAACAGCTATGAATATGTGTGGCAATGAAGAAATACGCCAGACAAAAAGTGAGAGCCACGCAATAACACCAACACATATTGACAGACAGGTAAATAAGCCGATTGATTCTTTCGCTTTTGGACTCAGTGAAGCGGAAGATCTGCGGTATATTTCAGCTCACATGAAAAATCACAAAAATATAACCCTTCAAGGCCGAAACAATTTAACAATAAAAATTATTGGAAAAGAGAAGCTAAGTTGGCAGGCACTGATCGACTACTGCGAGGATTTTTTACTGGCTTATGCGAGCAAGGAGTACGCTAAATTATTTCCAAACTACAAGCATTTTGACGAGGCAACGGAGTCAGAAAGCAATGAGTTAGACGAGCTTTTAGTCACCCAGCTTCGTTTAAAAAATACGTGCAACATTAGTCTTGGGATACCAGAGGTCCTGATTGATTCGGATTATGGCTTCGCCTATTCAAACAATAAAAAATCCAACAATAAAACTTATGCGCACTTAGAAATCTCTCAAATATTCGAACACATGTCATCTGAAAAAATAACCACCGCAAAGCTTAAATCAAAAAATATTTATGCGTACTCATATGAAGATGATCGGGTGCTAGGGTATAAAAGATGGCCCCTGTATAACTGCCTATCTTTTGAGCAGAGCCTAGGGAATAAATATTTTGTATTAAGCGATGGGAAATGGCTGGAGGTAGACAATGACTTCTACACCGAAATAACTAATTTCACTAAAGTCACTCTCCATGAAGAGGTTTGCGAGGAAATTTATAGAGGGATAGATATCAGTGATGACATAAAAATGCAGAATAGAGAGAGCATTTTTAACAAAAAAATTTGTGAAATACGCCCCTCGTGCGTGCTGTTTGACCAAGCAAAACTTCAAATCGGCTTTGGTCGTAAAGACAAAGAATTTTGTGACATTCTAGATTTCACCAACGATAAAAAGATCCGGATTATTCATTGCAAACCATACAAAAACTCTTCCTCAACAAATTATCTATTCTCACAGGCTCAATTCTATTGCCATGCCTTCATTAACGATCAGTTCTTCCTGAGCGAGATTAGGAATCACATAAGCTTATCTGCCAGCACAAAAAAGGCAGAATATTTAGACTATATAAAATCTAATATAGCGGACATACATGGAAAGGACTATGTTGTTTGCCTCTGGCTGCTATATGATCAGCGCTCAGCCACTCCCATTAAAACTGAAATACCACTGATGGCTCAATATGAATTAAAACTGATGCATGAACACTTACGCAACACATGTAAATTTCACAACATCATAATAAGGTTTATACCAGTTATTAAGAAAAATTATATCAAGGTCATTTCCCATCAGTAAGAAGAGACAGCACTGAACCTTTAGTAGCTACTGAGCGGCTGCTATGGGCCGATTGCATTTATTCGCCGACGATACCTCAACTAGGGCGACGTTGAGCGGTAGCCACATCAGTAACGACTCACGAACTCGGAAACTGTGAGAAACGGAAGGCGATTAATGATCCTCTGCCCCCTTGCCGATCAGAGTCGTTGCGAATTTTTCCATATGTTGGCTGCGCGCAGCTGGGCATTTCTCTGCCTAGACTGGCTCTAGTTCCCCCTTATTGACTTAACTTCAGATAGGGAAATCACGATGCGCCTCAAGTCCGTCAAACTCACGCACTTTCGCGGTTATCGCACCACTACAGTGATCCCCGCCAACCAAGCCATGACTGGCATCGTTGGTCGTAACGACTATGGCAAATCCAGCATTCTCGAAGCCTTGGCCGTCTTCTTTGAGACGGAAGGGTTCAAGCCTGATAAGAACGACATGAACTGCTTCAGCCTGGCGGAAGGCGCCGACCAATTTGAAATCGCGTGCGAGTTCGATGGGCTTCCCGAGCGTATGGTTTTGGACGAGGTTACCGAGACGACCTTGGCAGATGAGTACCTTCTGAATGCAGAGGAAGCGCTGGAGATTGTCAAAACTTACAAGGCAAGTACCGGAAAAATCGAGCGGATAGCCCTTCGTTGCCAGCATCCTGCGGACCCGGAATTGGCAACTCTACTCAGTCTGAAGATGGCCGATCTTAAAAAGCTTGGGGAGCAGCGCGGGATAGCCGAACAGGTTGCCGACAAGCGAGTAGCCTCACTGTGGCGCCAGGCCATCCGCCGTGCGGCCGGACAGATAGCCTGTCAAGACACAATCCTAGATATTAGCAAAGCGCTTTCGACTGACAACAAATCCATCTGGGAAAAAATCGAAACACAGTTACCTGTCTTTGCTCTGTTCAAAGCGGACAGGGAGAGCAGTGATGGCGATGCCGAAGCAAAAAATCCGCTGCAGCAAGCGGTCAAGGAGGCTCAGGCCAAACTTCAGGGCCAAATCAATGAATTGGAGCGTCAAATCGAAGCCAGCGTATTGGAAGTGGCTTCTCGCACCCTCGACAAGTTGCGAGAGATGGCACCTGAACTGGCCAACGAATTGACTCCACGCTTCAAAGATAAGCCGAAGTGGGTATTCAACTTCACCTTGGATGGTGAGGACGGCATACCGATCAACAAACGCGGGAGCGGCGTACGTCGCCTCATTCTTCTCAACTTCTTCCGCGCTGAGGCGGAGAAAGCCGTAGTGGACACCCAGCGCGACGTCATCTACGCCATCGAGGAACCAGAAACCTCTCAGCATCCGAACTACCAAGTGATGCTGATGCGGGCGCTACTTGAACTGTCTCTGCATCCCTGCCGGCAAATCATCGTTACCACGCATGTGCCAGCCTTGGCTGGGCTGATGCCCATAGAGGGAATCCGTTACGTAACCAAGGACGAAAACGGTTACCCGACCGTCAAAATGCCTGGTAACGACGTACTGAAGGAAGCGGCTGAAAGCCTCGGTGTGCTTCCGGAGACAGGTCTTGAGCGCGCTCGCGCGGTAGTATTGGTAGAGGGTAAGTCAGACGTGATCTTCCTTCGGCATGCAGCCAATACGCTCAAGGCTGCAGGGCTGCTTGCCTCTAGCTTGGAGGATCTTGGAATCGTCCCAATTCTGATAGGTGGCTGCGGCAGCGTAAAACATTGGGTCACCCTCAATCTTGCAGATGATCTTGGACTTCCGTGGTGCGTTTTTTTGGATTCGGACATCGGGGGTACCACCGAGCAAATGGCTGCGATTGCCAAGCGTAAGGGAGAGGTCGAGGCCCAGGGCCGATTGTTCTACTCGACGCGCAAACGAGAAATCGAAAACTACCTATGCCCAGATTTGATCGAAGCCCAGCTCGGAATCAGAGTGGATTTCTCCGATACCTGCGACGCCAAGAAGTTAATCGGATCGGCAGCGCGTATTAACCCTAATGACGTCATTGACCGATTCTGGCCGTTGATGACTGCTGATCAAATGCTCCAGCGTTCCAGTTATCGAGAGAACGGTTTGGATCACTCGGAGCTTAAAGAGTTGATTGAGGGCCTGCAGACCTTAATCGGTTGAGCGCTGGACGCCAGAAGCAGCATGTTTGAGGCCATTACTTTTACCGAAGCCTGGCAGATCTGGTCCACCAATGGCCGCTATCGGCCAGAAGCAGACGTTCGCGCTAAAGACGCATGGCACCTCGCTAAATAATAAATGACACTGGTATCATTGCCCGCCATAAGTTTAATAGAACTCGAAAACTAAAACTTTTAGAGAGAAAAAGGAATTTCCATGCTCGAGAATGAACGATTGATAAAGGAGATCCTCACTGGATTCTCTACGTACCAGCATTATGTCCAGAGCTGCGGTATAACTGGAAATTTAGATACAAACAAAGCTGCAGAGGGGTTTGTGGCACCGCTTCTGAATACGATCTTTGGCTGGAATCTTGAACTAGTTGGCTCAGCAAACTACCCTGGTATAGATTTGGTCGATCGAACACAAAAAATCGGCATTCAAATTTCATCCGATCCATCTTCAGGCAAGATAAATAAAACTTTGGAGGTCGTCGCAACATCAAACCTAAAGCAGTCCATTAAGAGTTTGTATTTCTTCTTTTTGCAACCGAAGCAGAAAACCTATACCGTGAAGCTTTGCTGCGTGGGTGTAGTCTTTGATATCGGCCAGCACGTTATGGATTTTGATTCGTTAATCCAGAAACTTAATACTTGTAATCTGGATGTTTTGCGAAAGACTGCAAGTGTTGTGAAGAATTTTCTCCCCCATTTATTTCAAGAAAGAACTGCCTTCCTAAAAGAATCTCAAAAAGAACTAGCGGCGAATCTGACTTTTCTAGATCGGGCAGTTTTTTATCAGCTTGAACGACACGAAGAACCTTTTGACATGTTGGCAGCTATCCGAGAGGTTCGTATTAGCCTACAGAGGAATGGTTCCAAGCTAATTTCCAACGCTGTGGCCGCTGAGGAATTTTCCAACATTTGTAGAGCTCTACAAAACTGCGAAAATAGCGTACGGGAGAATTTTCCAATCTTGTGGGACAGCGTTAGTCGGAACTGCCGACCTACGGCCGAAGACGCCCAAAAAGGTGAGTTCTGGAAATCTTTCGCTATCATGATGGGAATTCGCGACCCTATCGCCGCAAGCGCAGACCGAATCAAAGACGAACTACTAAGAATTAACGCAAACCTAAGTCAGTGAGATTTTTATATTATATCTAGAACAGGGTCATTCACACATCGCAGCCTTATCGTTGCGCAATTCAGAATAATGGATGCGGGTTTAAATAATACAAAAAAAATAGATCAGACCCGCTAAGACCAATCGAGGCCAGCACTTCAGATGCTTATTTCCAAAATCAAAGCAGGAAACAAAACTATACTGATGAGGAATAGCGCCACATCTAATATTTTCGATGTATGTTCATTGTCATTACTAATCGGACCCAACGGCTCAGGCAAAAGTATGTTACTCAAACAGATCGCCGAGTACTTTTCCGGACAGTTCAATAGCGTGATTGCGAGTGACATCCAAGTCCATATGGTGAACGATGGCCCCTTGCACAGTTCCTCCGCTGTCGAGGATTGGGGCGTGATCTACTATTCAGCTGTTCCTTACGGACCAACTTTCAAGAGGCTAGACAATTTGCTCGATGCTTCCGCTCGCCGCTCGAATAATCTCGACATGTTCGAAATCGCGAAGCAAGCCCGGGTGATGGAGTTTTTTGGATTTAAGCCTATTGTCGAATTCAATGCCAACTGGAATATCTCGGAAACCATCCAAAATGTAATAGATGTTCTTTATGATCATGAAGTGCCTCCAAAACTAAGCTTGTTTCCAGGCACCCCTGTTTTCGATCGGCTGTATGATATGGCCCTAGATCCTGAAGTGGTAAATTTGGTCAATTTTTGGGACCAAAAAGAGGCAGCCCGCTCAGCGCTGCATGCCTACCTTTCTTATGAGGTTGATCGCGGGTTAGTCATGGCAACACTGCTGGTACTTCAGAAAGCAGTCAGACAAAAAAATAGTCGTGACATAATTTTAAGTATTTTAAATATATGCCTATCAATTCCTTTGAGCGGACGACCTGCAAATCCTGATAAACCGACCCAACGATACGTTGATGATATTTATAATGCACACTATATATTGGGGCACACTAATTTATTTCGTCGAGCTCGAGCAAAATTAGCGTCGAAATTATCAAAGCGCTTTACACTTCATATTGAAGACTTCGCTCCGTCCTCTCCTGAGTCCGCGAGCGTTGGATATTTTACTACTTGTCTAGATGGCATGAGCTCCGGTCAGGCAGCGCTGATGTCACAATTCTGCCGAATAGCGAAAGCGTTGAGTTCGATGGCAAAACGGCGAAAAAACATCTTGCTATTGATAGACGAAGGTGATGCCTTTCTACATCTAGAATGGCAGCGAATTTATATACATCAGTTAAACCAATTCTTAGCGATGGAAAGAGATAAGCGCGGTTTGGAGACATTGCAAGTCGTAATGAGCACACATTCGCCTCTACTGGCTACCGATGTGCCCAAACAATTCGTATGCCGCCTAGATGACGGTGCTCATGGCAAAACACCCATTGCGTTTGCGGCCACGTTGCATGCCTTGCTTAATCAGTCTTTTCAGTCCAGAACGATCGGAGAATTTGCATCTCAGCGTATTAATGAGCTCATCAATAATCTAAAAGAGGGTATTGAGGGCAAAAGGGATAAGATCGTCGCGGACAGCATTGACAATCCGATCATCTTAGCAGAACTCGACAGGCTGGTGAGCTTTGAGGGGAAGGCATGATCATTTCGATTTCTAGTAATTGGGATGATGCCAGAGCGGACCATGGAGCATTTCTCAAGAGCATTATAGAACGCTATTTTAGAGCAGCAATGAAACAGGGTGGTCCTCATACAATCACATTTGGATTTATACGCCACGTCGAAGCATTACTGCACTCTTCTGACTTACAAGATGTTACTAAAAGCATCATTATTTTTGAAGCTTACAAGAAAAAAGCAGGCGACTTTCGAGAGCAGTTCATGATTGAACTCCAGAAAATCTTTAGCTACGATAACTTTATTAAGAAAAAAGTTGGCTGGGACGCTTACAAGCTATGTGAAAAATCAAGAATAAAAGTATGCCCATATTGCCACCAGGTCGATGCCAAGACGGTACTTGACTCTCAACGGAAACGAGGTTATCGCCCTCCTCTGGATCACTTCTACTACAAGGATGCGTATCCCCATCTAGCGCTCACGCTTAGTAATCTCATTCCCGCCTGCACTAATTGCAACACCTCTCTGAAAGGTTCGGCGGACTTCCACAAATATCAACACTTACACCCTCTGTTTGACTCCGAACAGATATCATTTCATCTCTACCATCCTCTTAAAAATAGCTATTTGCTGGATATGCTTGAAAGCGATCCGAATGGTATTAAAATTGGCGTGACTGCACGGCGGCCAGGTTGCGATACCACCAAGCGCTCAGTAGAGACGTTCATGATAGTCGAACGATATGCTCAATCTTTATTTGACGCGGTGGAGTACGCCAATGCCAAGCTTGCATGGGAAAATTTACAGGCCAATCCACAACTGAATTTTACCGCTAATGAAAAAACATTAACTAGATTTGATCGAGAAAATTATCGCAGCCGCACGTTAGGAAAGTTGTTTGCTGATATTCACGACCTTCTGACACCTTAGTTGTTTGCAGTATTTGCGATTCAAACGTGTTTATTGGCTAGGACTAAACTCGCAATGGTCTAATAAAATCTTACTCCCAATCGCTCATTGTATAGAAAGGCACTACAGCAGACTGTCGGTCTTGTGGCCGAATGCAGCCTCTCAAGCAATAGAGACACCGCTTATAAGCAGCGATAAGCGGTGTTTCTCTCTACCTAATGCGGTATTGCCCTAACTCAGAGTTCCTCCCCCAATCCCTCTTCCCGCCAACCCCAAACACACATCATCAATCACCGCCTTACCCATCTCCGCCAAAAAGTGCGAAGCCCAAGCATAGCGTTCCCCTTGTTCTTCCATTGCGGCATCAAGTGCAAGTTTCTTGGCGTAGTACAACAAAGTAGAGGCATGCTCCAACGCCTGCTCCAAAGGCACATCAGCGTTCACGCGAAACAGTGTTAGTTCAGGATCATCACAACTGCCAAAGGTGACGAACCCCAGTGTCTTGACTGAGGCTGAAGCGCTCATCGGACACCTCCTACAACAGCCAGGAGACGGGTATTACGAAGGGTAGATCCACACAGATTACGGGCGTACATGATTGAAACTCCCATATCGGTAATGAGAGCTGCCACCTTCGTTCTCAGGCGAGTGGGTGGCAGCTGTGCGCGGGCTGAGAAACCGGAGATACAGGAACCCGGCAGACCCGAAGGTCTCCCACGCACAGCCGCCATAACACGAACAGACGGGCACAAAAATGCGCCTGCATTCATGGGCGGGCGCTTGTGCGCCTGCATCTTACCGGGTTCTCAGGCCCGGTCGCTGATTTTGCAGCGACCGCCGCAGACTAGGCGGTCTGTTCGCATCGAGGCAATCGCTAAACCATCGCCAGTTATGTCCAGGGCTTTTGCCCACAGGTATGCTCGGCACGTTATTTCAGATAAGGATATCCAGCCCCCCATGACCGCCCGCGAACAACTCCATCGCAATGGCTATACCCTGCTGCGCCAAGCCATCCCGCTCGACTGGCTGGCGGACCTGCGCGCCACCTTCGATGCCGGGGTAAAGCCGTCGGACCAATGGCCCGTGCCCCGTGGCTGGGACTGGCGCCATTCGCAGTTGGATATGGATGTGCGGGTGCAGGCCCTATGCCGCTTGCCCCAGGTGCTGGCGGTGGTGGGCGAGTTGATCGGCGAGCGTTTCTATCTGTCCCAGGTGGAGGGCCGTGAGCCCGTGGCCGGGGGCGGTCATCAGGTGTTGCACCGTGACTTGTCGGTGCAACGGCCGGGGGATGTGGTCAATGCCATCGCCTATCTCGACGACTATGGGCCGCACAACGGGGCGACGCGTCTGGTTCCCGGCAGTCATCGCCCCGGTGCGCAGGAGCCGCCGTTCGACTTCGCCGATGAATCCCGCACGGTGCAGCTGTCCGGTGCTGCGGGGGACATTCTGCTGTTCGATGTCGATCTGGTGCACGGGGCCTGCCACAACCCCAGTGGCGCGCGCCGGCGTTCGCTGCTGATCAGTTACTTTGCCGAGCCGCTGTACGCCAGCCAGCAGCAAACCGCGAGCCAGCGCAATGTTCAGATGGACACCCGCGAGCGCTTCGATCCCAAGGATTTGCCCTCGTGGGCTGAGGGCCCGCCCCCTGTCTTATGAACTCTGGATGATCAGGGCCCCGGCCATCAGGTCTTCGTCATCAATGCCTTGCTTCAATAGCAGATAGCCGGTTCCGCCGACCAAAATGCCCTTGTGCCCTGGAGCGGCCCTGTTCAGCCGGGAATTGTTGATCTGCAGCACATAGTTCAAGCCTGGGCGTGTCTCTTGCCCCTGAATCCAGGCGGGTATTCCGGCGATCTTGGCCAGGCCGTTTTCGTCGCTGTCCTGCCCCGGATTTTCAACCACTTCGATTCGCCGCGCCGGGGTGATGGGCTGTCCGTAACCATCCACCTGTCGCGCCGCGGGTCTGTAGGCCAGCACCTTGCCGCCCTCTTGCATGGCTTGGTCGATGTAGGTATCGCTGACGATTGAGTAAGGCGTAAACAGCGAAACCACCAGCTCGTCATTCAATTGCATGGCTGCAAGGTATCGATTGATAACGCTGGCCGGCAGGCTGGCAAGGTGCAGCAAGGGGACGCCCGTCGAGTCGGTGGGCCAAGGGATGGACTCAGGCAGGTAGGGGTTGCCGCCGAGGTAGGCGGAGCCCTGGTCGGGGTCTTCGGGCAAAAACACTAGTTCGTTAAACAGGGGCTGTTCCTCTCAGGTGTGTCGTTGCCCAGGTAGTTGCGTGGGCGCGGGTCTTGGGGCTGCTTTCAGTCCGCAAGGCGGCTGGCCAGACGTTGCAGTGCCTGGGCCAGTTCCAGGGCCTATTCTGCCGTCAGTTCCACCGGGGCGTTGTGCGGGCTGATGGCCTTGAGATGAATGGCACTGCCCTGCTCTATCCATAGGCACACGGCGCCCTCGCTGCTCTCGACATAATCCGTTGTGCGCTCAGCCGGCATGTTCATTCACCTTGTGCGTAGGCGGTGGCCAGTTCCAGCAGGCGGGTGAAGTTGGCGATGGCGAAATACAGGTCATCGCGGGTGTCGCCGTCCCATTCTTCGACGGCTTCGCGGACGGCTTTGAGTGAGGCGATGCGGGTTTTGATCTCGGCGATTTCCGCCGCGCCGCATTGTCTGGAGATGAGTTCCCAGCCGATCGGGGAGATGTTTTGCTGGATGCTAAGGCCTTCACGGGCTTGTTCAATCAGCGCTGTCAGTTTGCTCATGGGGGGTGTCCTTAAGAGGCTGGGGATTTGCTGGCTCCCTTGCCGGGCATGCGCATGCGTTGTGCCTTGGCGCCCAGGCGGCGGATGGTAACCCACTCGCGCCTCGCCCGGCGCGGGTTGTACACGATGGTTTTTTTATCCCGCCTGTTGCCTCGGGTGCTTGGCAGCGCCGCCCGGGTCGGCTTCAATATCCGCCCCTTTTTATGTTCAGGAGCTAGAAGGATGCAGCTTTATTACCGTTGGGCGGCGGCATGGGTCATGGCGTGGGTACTGGGAACCGGGCTGGCTCAGGCCGAGGAACGGCCACAGGTGGCGGACAAGATCCTGGCCTACACCGGGCCGCACGGGGTGAAGGTCTGGACCTTGCGCATCGGTGAGCGCAGCGCCCAGCAGGCGCTGGTGCAGGTGGAAGACGCCGACCACGACTGGAACATGCGCATTCAGAAAATGAGCGTGGAGCAAACCGACCGCGACACCCGTTACTTCACGCAGGTGGACGGGCAGAAGTTCGTGGTGCTGCTGCTTCAGGAAGGCTATGGCGAGCTGCATCTGCCGGGTGAGGCCAAGCCGCTGAAGGTGGGTTATGACAGCAACCTGTCCAGCTATGGCGATGCCCAGGCGTTTCTCAATGAGTACCTCAAGACCAAATAAAGTGTCGGGCGGGCGCTGCAGGTGCGACGCTCGTTGATCTGCAGCGCTCGTGCCGCGAGCGCTCTGCAACAACGCCTCCCTAGGGAGGCGTTGTGGTTTTACCCGGTTTGCAAACCTCTCAGCGCAAATCGAACCGGTCCAGGTTCATTACCTTGTCCCAGGCCGCGACAAAGTCCTTCACGAACTGCTCACCCGCATCTGCCGCCGCATACACCTCGGCCAGGGCCCGCAACTGGGAGTTGGAGCCCAACAGCAGATCAACCCGAGTACCGCTCCATTTGTATTGCCCGCTGGCGCGGTCGCTGCCGTCGAACTGGTCGCGGGCCTCGGACAGGGGTTTCCATTGGGTGCCCATGTCCAGCAGGTTGATGAAGAAGTCGTTGCTCAGGGTCTGCGGTCTGGTGGTGAACACGCCGTGGGGCGATTGCCCGACGTTGGCCCCCAGCACCCGCAGGCCGCCCAGCAGTACGGTCAGTTGCGGGGCGCTGAGGGTCAGCAGTTGTGCTCGGTCCACCAGCAGGGCTTCGGCGGTGACGCCGGAAACCGGCTTGAGGTAGTTACGGAAGCCATCGGCCACGGGTTCGAGGACGGCGAAGGATTCGACGTCGGTCTGTTCCTGGCTGGCGTCCATGCGCCCCGGGGCGAAGGGCACGCTGATGCTGTAGCCGGCATTGTTTGCCGCCAGTTCCACCGCCGCGCAGCCGCCGAGGACGATCAGGTCCGCCAGGGATACGCGTTTGCCAGCGGCCTGGGCGCTGTTGAAGGCGCTCTGGATGGCTTCCAGGGCGCGCAGCACCTGGGCCAGTTGCTGCGGTTGGTTGACCTCCCAGTCTTTTTGCGGGGCCAGGCGAATCCGTGCGCCGTTGGCGCCGCCGCGCTTGTCCGAGCCGCGGAAGGTCGAGGCCGAGGCCCAGGCGGTGGACACCAGTTGCGCCACGGACAGGCCCGAGTTGAGGATCTGGCCCTTGAGCTGCTGGATGTCCTGGGCGTCGATCAGTGGGTGGTTCACCGCTGGAATCGGGTCTTGCCAGATCAGTTCTTCGGCCGGCACTTCCGGGCCCAGGTAGCGGGCCCGGGGGCCCATGTCGCGGTGGGTGAGTTTGAACCAGGCCCGGGAGAAGGCTTCCGCCAGTTGCTCGGGGTGCTCATGGAAACGCCGGGAGATCGCCTCGTAAGCTGGGTCGAAACGCAGCGCCAGGTCGGTGGTGAGCATCGACGGCGTGCGGCGTCGGCTCGGGTCGTGAGGGTCGGGCACGCTGTCGGCCCCGGCGCCACCCACGGGCCGCCATTGGTGGGCGCCGGCCGGGCTGGTGCTCAGCTCCCATTCGAAGCCGAACAGGTGGTCGAAGAAGTCGTTGCTCCAGCGAGTCGGGGTGGTGGTCCAGATCACTTCCAGGCCGCTGGTGATGGCATCACCACCGACGCCTGTGCCGAAGCTGCTGCGCCAGCCCAGGCCCTGTTCTTCCAGGCCGGCCGCTTCCGGTTCCAGCCCGACGTGGGTCGCGGGGCCGGCGCCGTGGGTCTTGCCGAAGGTGTGGCCGCCGGCGATCAGGGCCACGGTTTCTTCGTCGTCCATGGCCATGCGGGCGAAGGTTTCGCGGATGTCCCGGGCCGCCGCCAGCGGGTCGGGGTTGCCGTTGGGGCCTTCCGGGTTGACGTAGATCAGGCCCATCTGCACCGCCCCCAGGGGGTTCTCCAGCTCACGGTCGCCGCTGTAGCGCTGGTCGTCGAGCCAGGTGGTTTCGCTGCCCCAGTAGACGTTGTCTTCCGGCTCCCAGACGTCCTGGCGGCCACCGGCAAAGCCGAAGGTCTTCAAACCCATGGATTCCAGGGCGACGTTGCCGGTGAGCACGATCAGGTCGGCCCAGGAAATCTTGCGTCCGTATTTCTGCTTGATCGGCCAGATCAGCCGCCGCGCCTTGTCCAGGCTGACGTTGTCCGGCCAGCTGTTGAGCGGGGCGAAGCGCTGCTGCCCGCCCCCGGCGCCGCCACGGCCATCGGCGATGCGGTAGGTGCCGGCGCTGTGCCAGGCCATGCGCACGAACAGCGGGCCGTAGTGGCCGAAGTCCGCCGGCCACCAGGGTTGGGAGTCGGTCATCAAGGCCAGCAGGTCGCGTTTCACCGCAGCCAAGTCGAGGCTGTTGAATTCGGCGGCGTAGTCGAAGCCCTCGGCCATGGGGTCGGACAGGTGCGAGTGCTGGTGGAGGATCTTCAGGTTCAGTTGGCCGGGCCACCAGTCACGGTTGCTGGTGCCTTCGCCGGCGGTGTGTTTGAACGGGCACTTGGATTCATTGGACATGGATCACTCCTTCGGTCATCGAAAACCTGCCGCTCGACGTTGGCCCCGGGTTGGACAACCGTGTGAAAAGCGTAGTGAAGGACAAGCGAAGGTAAAAATAGCTTCGCTTGATGACCCTGCCAGAAAAAAACCATGACCCGTGCCAGGCTCCCAGCGGGCGCCCTGCCCCCTGCAGCCTGCTCATCCTCTGGCAAGCGACGCTCAGGTATGTTCAACGGCGCATAAGGCAAGCACGGCACATCGTGAACCGCTGCTTAGCCCTGGGCGTCCAGGCAACGCTGGGTGTCGATGTCGATCTGCTGACGCAGGGCCTGGAACAACGGGCTGGCATCGGTGTAGCGGCGACCGTAATCGAGGTTGAAGCGGTAGTCGAAGTCCGCCGGGTTCTGGCCCTGGGTGTGTTGCAGCAGGGTTTCCAGCTTGTCCAGGGCTTTGACCGTGCGCGCCTCGACGCTGGCGGCGCCCTCGTATTCATCCCACAGGTCCAACAGGCGTTGGCGGGCCGGGGCGTCCAGGGACCGGGCGAGAAACTGCAGGTCGTCGCGTTCCTGCTGGCTCTTGTTCGGGTGCGCCGCCTGGGCCACCGCCGGGATGTCGCCGTGAATGGCTTCCCCCAGGTCGTGGACGATGCACAGCTTCAGCACCCGCAGCAGGTCCAGTTCGCCCAGTTGGTCTTCGAACAGCAACGCCATCAGGCACAGGCGCCAGCTGTGCTCGGCGGTGCTTTCCTGGCGGCCGCTGGAGGTGTGGGCACTGCGCAGCACGTCCTTGAGTTTTTCCGCTTCACGGAGGAATTCAAGACGGCCGCTGAGAAGTTCGGGGGTCATGGACAAGCCTGCTGCAAGTGAACGAGGCCCGCGCCGTGGGCAGCGGGCGATGGCTTGCCAGACTAGCCAGCAGGCAGATACCGGTCCACGGATAAAATATGCGTGGCGTGCCTCGACAAGCGCTTCAGAGGGTTTCCACTAGCCGCACGGCGTTGCCGTCGGACAGGTTGAGGCGAGTCCAGCGACACTGGCTGGGGGCGATGGGCACGATGGCCGAATCGTTGCGGCCGCTGAAGAACTCCAGGGACGGCGGCGCCAGTGCTGCGCGCCAGCCCAGGTCATCCAGGGCGGTCTCCTTGCGGATGATTTCCTCGGTACAGAAGCCCCACAGGGATTGGCCCAGCAGCTCGCTCAAAGGCACGCCGAACTGCCCGGCGCGGGTCGGCGAACAGGCCAGCAGGCGGTGGGTCAGGTCGCACACCAGGTGCACGGCGCGCGGGCTGTCGTTCACCAACCGCGCCAGGGCCTGATCGGCGGCGGCGCTGAGGTTGGCTGCCAGCAGTTGTTCCAGGCGCGCGCGCTCTGCCGGTTCCATGGCCTGCCGGCCGTTTTCCCAGCGGGAAATGCTCGACTGCGCCACGCCGAACAGCTCGGCGGCGTGCTGCTGTTTGACCCGGTGCAACAGGCGCCAGCGCCTGAGGGCCAGGCCCAGATGGGGTGAGGTGAATAAGGCTGCGGACATGGCCTGGGCGATGCGAGTAAAGGGGCCGGCAGTTTCGCAGCCTCGGCGCTTGGCGGGCAACTTGCGCTGACCAACGCCATTCGCCCGCCCCGTCACAAGTAGCTGGACAGCGCGGCCAAAGCCCCGAAAAATCAGCACCTTTGCCCCGCCCTTTACGGGCCGGGCGTCTGTGCCAAGGAGTTTGGCCCAATGCTCAATGTCTTGTTTGTCTGCAGCCAGAACAAGCTGCGCAGCCCCACCGCCGAACAGGTGTTCGCCGACTGGCCGGGCATCCAGACCGCGTCGGCGGGGCTCAACCACGATGCCGAAGTGCCCCTGGGTCCGGAGCTGGTGCAATGGGCCGGGCTGATTGTGGTGATGGAAACCCGCCACCGGGAAAAACTGCGCAAGCGCTTCAAGGCGCAGTTGAACAACCAGCAGATTGTCTGCCTGAACATTCCCGATGATTACGACTTCATGGACCCGCAACTGATCCAGTTGCTGCGGCAGAAGGTGCCGCAGTTTCTCCCTGCAAGCCAGGAGCTGCGCTGAACCGTCATTGCCCTTGGGGCAAGGCGGCGATCAGTTCCGCCGAGGCGTTGTACAGCGGCGTGCGGCCCTGCAACAGGATCTGCGCGCTGCGCCGGTAGGCAGCGCCGTCGATCAGCAGTTCCCCGGCCACCTGCCGGGCATTGATCAGGGTCTCCAGCACCCCGGCGGGGTTTTCAATCGCCAGCGGGTATTCGCCCGGCTCCTCGCCTATCACCGGTGCCCGCGCCAACAAGGCATGGGCCACGGTGCCCTCGGCCAGGCACGCCGCCGCCAGGCAGCAACCACCGGACACCGCCAGGGACGGGTGGGCGTTCTGTGGGGTGAAGTAGCGGGTGGCGATATCCCCTCCGTGGCGCGCCGGGCTGACGATGCAGATCTTCGGAATGGTTTCGCTGCGCCGCAGGTCGTCGGCGCTCATCAGGCTGCCATCGCGCTTACGCAGGCCCATGCGCAGGCCGCCTTGCACCATCAGTTCCAGCAGACGCGCCTTGAGCTGCGGGTCGGCGTCCAGTTCGGCCGGGGTTTCCTCGCCGGTCTGGCCCAGGTCCGCTGCGCGAAGGATGACCATGGGCACCGCCACATCGATGCAGGTGGCAGCAATGCCGTCCAGCAGGTCCACCCGTTTGCCGCTGGGGAACAGCGCGCCGGTCTTGGCCCCCACCGGCTTGTCGAGAAACAGGTCGACCCCGGGAAACACCCCGTTGACCCCGGGAATCCGCGTGTCGCTCAGCAGCCGGCCATTGGCGAACCCCAGGCGCGCATACATCGTGGTCTGGGTGTTGCTGTTGTAGATCTCGATCTGCCCGCCGCCCTCCCCGGGTTCCAGCCAGCCGCGCTGCAGGGCGTACAACGGCAGGGCCGCGGACATGTTGCCGCAGTTGACGCTCCAGTCGATGGCGCTCTTGCCCGCCGCCAGCTGCGCCAGGGTGCTGATCATCCGCGTCTCGCCGGGGCGGCGTTCGACGATGAACACCTTGTTGCTGGTGGGCCCGCCGCGCCCCAGGCCGGTGATCTGGGTATTGCCCGGCCACTCGCCATGCAGCGGCACGCCCATCAGGTGGCGCAGCAGTTCTTCCACCAGGGCTTCGTCCCGGGGCAGCGCTTCGCGGGCCAGGATCAGTCCGGTGGAGGTGCCGCCACGGGCGTGGCACACGGGGAATTCAGGGATGGCAGCAGGCTTGGGCAGATCGGACATGGCGGGCGCCTCCACGGTGGGCGAATAGAGCGGCCCCTTGTCGGGCAGGCAACGGGCAGCGGCGCAGCATGATAAACCGTCGCGGCCGATCCCGGGGCGCAGGCCTGACTGAAGACGCCGCAGCGAGCGCCTGACCCTGGCCCTGCACCGCTCGTCTTGCACTCGCTCTTTTTGGAGTGGGCCATTTGACTAACCGTCTTGAGGATCTAGATTCCACTCGCGACTTCATGGAAGTGCATCAAGCCCGATGCCCGATAGACCGGGACCCGAGTACCGATGCTCAGTGGCCGCGCCCGGAAACTCGATTGCCTGTTTGCCTGGGCACTCCAGGCATCTAACGCGACAGCAGGGAGCTGGACATGAACGACAACATCATCGACATCATGGTCACCATTGATGTGGACACCATTCTCAACAGCCAGGGCAAACAATTCGACAGCGGCCAAGTGTTCAACCTGCAAAAAAGCGACCCGACGCAGCCCAGCCACCTCTATAACTTCACCACCAGCGGGGTAAGGCTCTCCAGTCAGGCGATCTATATGGTGGCCAGACGCAACAACTCCCCAGCCGGCGAAGGTACGGATGAACTGTCGGTCAACCTCAAGGAGGGCGACCTGGTCCGCTGGCGCAGCACCAGCCTGTCCGAGGGGCTGTACTACTCGGTACTGCTGTATCAGTACACCCAGACGTCCCCGGTAGTGACGCAACAAAACCCCAATTATGTGCAAGACATCAATCCGGTGGTCTTGAACCACACGCCCATGCCGATCATCAATCAAGGCGATCCATCCGCGCAGCCCATCGCCCAGAGCGTCAAGAATTTCTATTGGGAAGGCAAAGCCGTGCGCCAAGGCAGCATCACCTACACCTGGGCCTTCATGATTGTCGACAGTGACAATCAAGTGGTGGGTTACTGCGACTGGGACCCCTACATCAATATCAACTGAGTGCCTTGTCCCTCTCCCTGTCGGTACGGGGAGAGGGACTTGCCGTGCCCCTGCCCGATCACTGTCGACGCCTCCTGCCCCTGCTCCCACCCCGTTCAACCTTGGCCAACCGCTGACCCACTGCGAACTGAACACTTGCCTCCTGCCCGACGCGGCCCGTATTTTATCGACCCCGCCTCAACAACGTCCCGGCCAGCCCCGCGGTCGCCGATGGCGTGGGTCCGTTCCCCTTGCGCTGTCCCGGAGACTGTATGGATCTCGCCACCCTGAGCCTGTTCATCCCCGCCTGTTTCGCCCTGAACATGGCCCCCGGCCCGAACAACCTGTTGTCCGTGAGCAACGCCACGCGTTACGGCTATCGCCAATCCTGCCTGGCGGGAAGCGGCCGGTTGCTGGCCTTCGCTGCCATGATCGCCCTGGCCGCCGCCGGCCTGGCAGTGGTCCTGCAGACCTCGGAACTGTTGTTCCATGCCATCAAGATTCTGGGCGCGGGGTATCTGCTGTACCTGGCCTGGCAACTGTGGCGTGCCAACCCCGGCAATGAACGGGACGCTGAACCGATCCGCGTCGGTCTGTGGCCCCTGGCGCGCCAGGAATTCCTGGTGGCGGCGGGCAACCCCAAGGCAATCCTGATCTTCACCGCCTTCCTGCCGCAGTTCGTCGATCCGACGCAGCCGATGGGCCCGCAGTTCCTGATCCTGGGCGCGCTGTTCCTGGGGCTGGAGTGGATCGCCATCAGCGCCTACGCCTACATGGGCCTGCACATGCGTCGCTGGTTCGCCGAACCCCGGGGCAAGCGCCTGTTCAATCGCGGCTGCGCGGTGCTGCTGTCGGGGGCGGCGTCGGTGCTGCTGATGGCGCGGCGCGGCTAGTCCGGCCAGGCCAGGAACCGCCAATGCCAGGCCACTCCCCCAGCGGCCTGAACCGCACAGCCCGGCTGGCCGCTCAGGCAGCGCCTTGGGTTAGTGATGCATCGCTCGCCTGTCAAAGCGCGCCGGCCAGACGCAGAGCGTAATCGCGGATATCCCCGGGCCAGTGCTCGATGCACTGTTGCAGGCGCGCAAGGTCCGCGGCGAACAGCGCCCGGGTCGCTTCTTCATAACCGGGCAGGTCGCCGCCCATGGCCAGCATGAACTGGTAGGCCGCCTCTTGCGCGGCCCGCTGGCGCTGCGGTTCGGCGCCATTGCGCCGCGCTTGGTCTACCAGCCGGCGCAGCACCGCCGAGGCACCGCCCGGCTGCTCGGCCAGCCATTCCCACTGGCGCGGCAACAGCGTCACTTCCCGGGCGATGACCCCAAGCTTGGGCCGCCCTCGCCCCCGGGGCGCTGCCTCTTCACTCTCGATTGGCGCGACGGCGGGCTGACGCGGGCGATAGCGCCCGTTGCCAGGCGGCGGCGTGGCGGCCAGGCGCTGGCGCACTTGCTCCACACTGCCTCGCAGGTCGAGATCGACGACCCGGCCGCTGGCATCGTCGAACACCAGCAACGGCTGCGACGTCGCCTCTTCGCTGGCACGCTTGACCGCCAGCGCCACCTCCAGCAACGGGCCGGCCGCCAACACCTGCTGGGCCTGGAAAGCGGTAACGGGTTGGGCGAGGAAATCAGACATGGCAATGGCCTCAAGGAAACGAGGCTGAATATTACCCGGATATTAATAAAAATCTCAATATCACCCGGGTAATATTAAATACACGGACCGTCACCGCCGAAAAACGCCGGCTACTCCGCCAGTTTCGGCGCCGGCTCATTGTCGGCGGGTGGCTCGATGCCCCAGTCGCCGTCCAGGTACCAGTCGTCCCCGAACATCTCCGCTGGGTGCATGGTGCGGTCCGAACCGTTGCCGCAGGCCAGGGCATTGGCCGCGCAGTAGCGGTCGCAGCCCCAGCAGATTCGCTCGGGGTGCTTGGGGTTCAGGGGAAAGGGCTTGGCCATGGCGGCTCGCGGAACCTGGATGGAGGAGCCTGCAGCTTAAAACCCCTGGGGCCTTCGGCGCTTGATCCCGATCACAACGGCAGGGTGCGGTCCTGGATCACCTGCTTCATCACCAGGGTCGAGGTCAGACGCTGGACGTTGGGCAAGGTCGACAAGCGTTCGTCGTACAGCCGCTGGAACGCCGGCAGGTCGCGGGTGATCACCTGCAGCAGGTAGTCGGGTTCGCCAAACAGCCGCTGCGCCTCGACGATCTGGGCAATGCCCTGCAAGGCGTTTTCGAAGGCCGCCACCGCCTGGTGATCGCCCTCGCGCAGGGTGACGAACACCATGGCCGAGAAATTCAGCCCCAGGGCGCTGGGCGCCAGTTGCGCGCGATAGCCGAGGATCACCCCTGACTGTTCCAGTGCCCGCACTCGTCGATGGCACGGCGACAGGCTGAGGCCGACCCGATCCGCTAGGTCGGTGACCGACAATCGGCCATCAGCTTGCAGCTCGGCAAGAATCTTCTGATCAACTCGATCCATTTAGATAATTCTCCCCTATCCAAGATCAACGCTTGGAATATTAGAGAAAATATCCCCCTCGATCTTCAATATTCTTTCTCCGAACCCTCAAGCCACCGTTCCCATCACTGTTGCGCGGCGAACGATCACCTGATGCCCGAGAGAAAGCCCCATGCACTCCCCCCTTGGCAAACCACGCTTGCCGCTAACCGTAGCGACGCTGCACTTCATCCACGCCACCTGCACCCGATCGAGGTAACCGCCATGGAACCGAGCATGCTGGCCGCGTTCTGGGCGGTGTCGTTGTTGTTCGTGATCACCCCCGGCGCCGACTGGGCCTACGCCATTTCCGCCGGGCTCAACGGCCGGGTGGTGGTTCCCGCGGTGTCCGGGCTGCTGAGCGGGCACCTGCTGGCCACCCTGGTGGTGGCCGCCGGCGTCGGCGGGCTGGTGGCGCGCTATCCCCTGGCCCTGTCAGGGCTGACCGTGGCTGGCGCCGGCTACCTGCTGTGGCTGGGCATCGGCCTGCTGCGCCATCCGTCCACGCCCCAGGCCGGCGCAGCCCAGGTCTGTACTTCCTGGGCGCGCTGGTCGTTCAAGGGCCTGTGCGTCAGCGGCCTCAACCCCAAGGTCTTCCTGCTGTTCCTGGCATTGCTGCCGCAGTTCACCAGCCCCACGGCCGCCTGGCCGGTGCCGCTGCAGATCCTCGCCCTGGGGCTGCTGCATGCCTTCAGTTGCGGGGTGATCTACCTGCTGGTGGGTTTCGGTTCGCGGACCGTGTTGCAGGCCCGCCCGGTGGCCGCACTATGGGTCAGTCGCCTGTCGGGCGGGTTGATGATCCTGATTGCCCTAGTGCTGCTCGCGGAACAGCTCCTGGCTTGAGCAATACCCATGCCCAGCTTCAGAAAACGGGCCGCGCGAAGGCTGCGAAGCTTGCGCCAACCGCTGTCCCAAGGCCTGCCGACTGCCAGCCTGGTGCCCGACGGGCCATGCCATCACCGGTGCCACTAGCCCATTTGTGCTAATCGACCCCAGGCATACGCCGCCGCTATAGTCCCCCGCCTCCCACAGTGTTCCCCCGTACCGCTGCATGGCGGTGCCCGGGCTCTTTGCGTCTTGAAAAACCATAACAGGCAGGAACGGGCCCAATGCACCCAAGCCTTGCCGAACGCTTCGCTATTCTCTCAAAGGACTGTTTTCAATTATGAAACTCACCATCACCAGCCTCCTCCTCGCCGCTTTCGTGCTGACCGGTTGCGCCACTCCCAAGCAGTGGGAAGCCACCGGCGGCAGCAAGAATGACGGCGTAGTCCAGCTGTCCTATGAACAGGGTCAGTTCGAAGACGGCCAGAGCTCGGCGGCTCAGGGCCTGAGTGCCGCAACCGAACGCTGTAAGGTCTGGGGCTACAAGAGCGCAGAGCAGTCGGGCAGCGAAAAGTCCGTCTGCCGGACCATGGGCCAGTACAACTGCCTGCAAACCACCGTGACCCAGGACTACCTCTGCAAGCGTTGACTCAACGAGCTTTCCCCGGCTCCCGAGCCCATCCCCCATCCAGCAGCGCCTTCCCGGCGCTGCTGCTCGCGGTGTTACCAGTTGCAGCTGACTGTCACCACCCCGTTGCGCCGTGACCCGAAAAGGACCCTACGGACCAGGCGGGGAAACGGCTGCGGGCCGACTGCATAATTTTCTCTGACAGCTGCTGCTGGGTCGCTATGATGGATCACCATGAACCCCAGCCCAGCTACCCGCCAACCCTGTCCGCCCGGCGCCTGCATCTGCGAGCGCGAGCAGTTGCTGGACACCCCCGGAGCCGACCTGCGCATCCTCAATCTGACGCGCCAGGAGGAAAAGCGTCTGCTCGAACGCCTGGAAAATCTCAAGGACCTGGCGGACCTGGAGCACATGCAGCGGCGGATCTACCAGCAACTGGGGGTCCGTGTGGAGATCACCCCCAGCGACAACGAAGTGCGCAGCATGCGCGGTATCACCATCGCCCTGGCCGAGCACCCCGGCCTGTGCCGCAAGACCCGGCAGTCGATTCCGGCCGCCATCCGCCGGGCCATGGAGAACCGCCCGGAAATCGCCTACCGCCTGCTCGATGCCCAGGACTTGCTGCGCGATACCTGAGCACCCTCCTCGAACCACGAGATGGGCCGGCCGAGCTTCGAGCTTGCGGCGTGCGGCGTGAAACAGGAAAATCGCCGCAGCTTTTTTCTCAGGATTCCGAACATGCCCAACTCGCCTCTCAACGCCGCCGACTTCGAAGTGATCGAAGACACTCTGCTCAAGTACGGCGACGACCACTCGGTGCTCAACCCTTGCGAGCTGGATGGCTACTTCACCGCGCTGGTCTCGGGCCCGGCCCAGGTCGACATCGCCGAATGGTTCCCGGGGATCTGGGGCGGCGAAAACCCAAGCTGGGAAACCCCGGAGGAATGCCGGCAGTTCATCGACCTCTGCGTACGCCACATCAACACCCTGGCCGCCCAGTTGAGCAGCGCCCCCGAAGGATTCAAGGCGCGCTTCGAACAGACCGAACATCAGGGCCAGGACCTGCTGCTGGCCGAAGAATGGTGCTTCGGCTACCTGCGCGGGGTGGCCGTGGGCAACTGGCCGCAAATGCCGGCGCCACAGGTCCAGGCGCTGCAGTTGATCATCGACTGCGCCGAACAGGACAACTTCGAATTGCCCGCCGATCTGGACCTGGAGCAGCATCGCCAGCAGATCGCGGCCATCGAACCCGCCGCGCGGCAGTTGCATGCCTACTGGTCGGCGCAGCGCTGAGACAAACTGCGCCCCATGAAAAACGCCGCTTGCCCTGAACAGAGCAAGCGGCGTTTTTATTTGCGCCCGGCCAGCGGCGCGAGGCTTACAGCAGTTTGCGCTGCACCGCTTCATCCAGGGTGCTGCGGGCCAGCGCCTGGACCACGTCGCGGGTGTCCTGCTGGAAGGGGATGGCGACGATCAGCAGCAACTGCATCCAGGTGCGCACCGATTCGCTCTTGCGAATCCGCCCCAGCTCCTTGCCGTCCTTGTCCTTGAACACCGTCTCCAGGGTGAAGGTGTTCTTGGCCGTGGACGGAATCACGAAGAAGGTGGCGCCGGTGATGATGGCCGAAGCCATGCTGAACTGTTCGTTGTTGTACAGGGTGGCTTCGGCATACAGGTCCGACTCGACCTTGTCGGTGCTGACCCGGGCAAAGCGCCCGGACTGGCGGTAGGCATCGGCCACCACGGTTTCCCAAGCGGCAGCAGGAGCGCCGGCGGCGGCATTGGCCGGGCCGCCGTTGACCTGGTACATCGCCGTGGTGCGCACAAAGGCGCTGGGCTTTTGCTCAGCGACTTGCGCAGCGGGCGGCCAGGTGCTGACCGGCGTCAGTTCGTGTTGCGAGTAGGACACGCAACCGCCCAGCAATAAGGCTGCGAGCACCAGGGCGTGCTTGATGGAACCCAACATGTGACTCTCCTTGATCCTAGTGTTGCGCCAAGCGGGCGCTGGCGTTGTCGAGCAATTTGGCAACCAGTTCATTCAGTTGCTTGGCGCCCTGGGTCGGGGCCCAGTACTCGCGCCCGTAGAGGCCGACGTTGCGCTCGAACTTGAGCTGCTCCTTGGCACTGGCCAGTTCCTTGCCGTCGCGGTCGACAATCGACAGATCGCCGGCCAGGTCGAAGGTATCGACGTAGATCGGACCGTTGACCCAGATCCACACGGTCAGGGTCAGCAAGGCGCCGGGCAGGTAGCCCGGATGGGGTGCACGATGGCCCTTGAGGGAGGTCATGTTGAACTTCAGCACTACGTCCCCCTCACCCAGCCGGGTGGGGTATTCGCTGAGCTGGCGAAAGTAGCCGGCGCTCTTGACGTAGGGGGTCAGCTGAGCCGTCAGCGAACGGCTGATGGCGGTGCGGGTGGCTTCGTCGATACCGGCAGCGGTGACCTGCACATCGGCGATTTGCGCGGTGCGCGGGCTGCTGACGGGAGCGGGATGCAACGGCGCGCCCAGCGGGCCGGTGACGTTGTAGGACACACAGCCGGTCAGCGCCAGGGTGGCGATGAGGGCGGTGGCCCCGAGGAGGGTTCTGAACACGAAATATCCTTATTGATGAACGGACAGCACCAACGTCTCGACCCCGGGGGCCAGAACTTTAGGAAAACCGCGTATTCAGTTGGGCAGTGCAGGCTCGCTTCCGGGCGTTATTGATAGTCCTCTTCATAGGCCTGGAGCAGATTGAACAAGTGCTCCTGGGGCATCGCGCAGTCCTGCAACGGTTCGGGCGCAACCCCGTGCCATTGCTCATCGGGGTCGCTTTCGACAATCAACAGCGGCACCTGGGCATTGTTGAAGAAGGCGAGGATGTCGCGCAGTTCCTGCTCACGTTCCACATGGTCGTTGTGAAACAGCTTGGCGCTGTAGAAGAAACCCTCGGCGCCACGGCGCAGATGGCCCTGGGCAACGCTCAGGGCCAGGCCCAGGCGCTGATGGAGAAACTTCACCAGCGCCAGGCTGCTGGTGGGTGTCGCCACGGCGATGCTTATCCGGGACATGGCAGGCTCCTTGAAAAATCCCTGGGTATCAGCCGTGCGATTACTCGGGTTGCCACAGTTCGAGCCCCTCCATGTGGCGTTCGATGTCATCCATCTGATCGTCCCCCAGGGTGCAGTCGAACGGCTCGCTGAGAATCCTGCGCACCTGGGCCAGGCGCTGGGTAACCTGCTGGCCATCGATGAAATCGGTGGTGGCGCGCTGGTAGTCGGCCACGGGTTTGTCCATGTAATAGGCACCCATCTTGTGCAGCGAGATCAAGACGAACTCCAGTTCCGCCAGGGCTTGCAGTGCCTGCTCGCCTGAGAGGGTGATGGTGCGGTTGCTTTCCAGCATCGAATACTTCCTTGGCTCTCAACAATTGGACAGACCGTCGCTACCTGAGTAGCGTGCGGCGCACACTTCAATTCGACAGGCCCCCAAAACATGCTGATCAGGGACTATCAAAGCAGCGATCTGGAAGCGTTGCTGGCACTCTGGCTGGACGCTTCAATCCAGGCCCACCACTTTGTCGACCCCGACTTCTGGCGCTCCAAGGTCGAGGACATGCGCAGCCTCTACATTCCCAACGCCCAGACCCGAGTGATCGAACGCGACGGCCAACTCCTGGGTTTCTACTGCCTGCATGAGGATCAACTGGCAGCGATTTTCGTCGGCGTTCAGCACCAGGGCCTGGGCTTGGGTACGCAACTGCTGGCCGATGCCCGCCAGCGCCGCTCACGCCTGGAACTGGCGGTGTATGCCGCCAACCTGCCGAGCATCGGCTTTTACCGCCAGCAGGGTTTCCAGGTGATCGACAACGGCATCGACCCCGATACCGGACAGGCCGAGCTGATCATGGCCTGGCCGGGTTGAACAACGTCTCTGACTGCGCTCACCGACTCGGTGCCGGAGCCAGCTTGAGCCGGCTAGGATCGACCGCGCAGGCCATGTTGCGCAGCTCCCCGATCAACGACTGACGGGGGAATGCGGCCCATTGCGCAAGATCTTCCTTGCGCATGACCTCTACGCCCTGGGCGAACGGCTCGGAGAAGTACACCCGGCCGAACTGCGCCGACTCATCCTTCTCGCAGTTGATCACCCGGATCGCGCGGGAGCTGTAGATCGGCGGTTTGCCACCGCCCAGCTCGGCAGGCTTGGCGTAGTTGTTGACCAGATAGAACTGCCGCAGGTTCGGGTTGTTCTGGTAGAGGGCCAGCGAGTTGGCGGCAAAGTAAGTGCCCAGCTCCGGGGTCTCCAGCACCTTGAACATGCCCTCCGGACGCTGCGGCGCCGGGGCCTCCTTGGGGGTACCCGAATGCGCGCAACCGGCGAGCACCAGCGCCGCGCTCAAGCTCAACAGCTTGTTCATCGGCCCGCTCCCTGGGCCAGGTCCGGCCGCTCCTGCTCCAACAGCGGCTGATCGATGCTGCCCTGCAACGAGCAGAGCAGACGGGTCTTGCCGTCTTCATCGCTGAGCATGAGGATCTTTTCCGCAGAACCCGGCGCCGGGGCGATGCCCGAAGCGGCGCCCGGGTTGTCCTGCCAGGGCGCCGCAGCGTTGGCCTTGATCTGCGCTCGGGAGATGAAGTATTCGCCGGCCTCCTGCCAACCGGCCTGGGGCAGCGCGGCCATGACGGCCTCGCGGCTGGCATCGATTTCAAAGCCCCAGAAGTGGAAGGTGCCCTGCTCGCCCAGGTCGAACTGGCGGTCGTAGTAGGCGGTCAGGGGCAGGCCCTGATCCAGCAGCGGACGGGAAAACGCCGTCAGCGCGGTGGCGCTGTCGCGGCGCTCCACCACCGGAATCCAGGCAATGCCCTGGCGCTGATTCTCCGCCAGCTTCACCACCTGCCCGAGCTCGGCGCGCTGCTGATGCAGGGCCTTGAAGAACCCCGGCTGGCAGTCCAGCAGGCTTTGGCTGAGGCTGGCCGCCTGGGCGGTGCCGGCCCACAGGCCAAAGAGCAAGGCCAGCAGCGGTGTGCTGGAAAGGCAGGGCAAGGTGCGGGTCCGTTGCATGGTCTGGAGCATCCTGAGCAGGCGAAAAAACCGCGACTCTACTCCCGCCGGCACCGCCGAGACAAATCCGCCGGCAGGCGCCAGGTCTGCATGGCAAAGCGGCGCCGCAACCGCTTCAGAGGAAAATGCTGCCCTTGAGGTACAAGGCCCCGTAGCCGCTGATGATCACCCGCCCGTTGTCCAGCACCTGACACTCCAGCTGGCCCTTGCGCGCCCCGCCCTGTTGCGCCCGCAACTGACGCTTGCCCAGGCGCGCGGCCCAGTAAGGCGCCAGGGAGGTATGGGCGGAACCGGTGACCGGGTCTTCATTGACCCCGACCCGCGGGCCGAACCAGCGCGAGACGAAATCGAATTCCCGGGACGGCGCCGTCACGGCAATGCCGCGTACATCAAAGGCCGCCAGTGCGGCGAAATCGGGCTTGAGCGCCTCCACCAGAGATTCGTCGTCCACCACCAGCAGATAATCGTCGGTGCGGTACAGGGCCTCGGCCGCCGGCAACCCCAGGGCTTGCAGCAGGGCCGGAGGAATCGCCACCGCCTCGGGCTGCTTGGCGGGAAAATCCATGGACAGCAGACCGCCCTCGCGGCTCACCCGCAACTCGCCGCTGCGGGTGGCAAAACGCAGCACGTCGCGGCGCTCGCCCAACTGCTCGAACAGCACCCAGGCCGCCGCCAGGGTGGCGTGCCCGCACAGGTCGACTTCCACCGTGGGGGTGAACCAGCGCAGTTCGAACACTTCGCCCCGGGGCACGAAATAGGCGGTTTCCGACAGGTTGTTCTCCAGGGCGATGCGCTGCAGGACCGCGTCCGGCAACCAGGCATCCAGGGGGCAGATCGCCGCCGGGTTGCCACCGAAGACTTGGGAGGTAAAGGCATCCACTTGAAAGATATCGAGCTGCATCGCGGTCATTCCTCGGCGCCTTCGGCGCGGATCTGTTCCAGGTAGTTGTAGATGGTGTAGCGGGTCACCCCCAGGGCCGCGGCGGCCTTTTCGATCCCGCCCTTGACGATGAACACCCCGCGCTCCTGCATCTGGCGCACGGCGTCGAGCTTGTGCTGCTTGCTCATGCGCGCCCCGTTTCCCGGGCAGGCGCCCTGGATGATCTGGGCCAGCAATTGTTCCATGTCGCGGGTGTCGTCGCGGCGCGGCACAGGCGCACTGCCCA
Organism: Pseudomonas sp. E1BtOHC1; assembly: GCF_058744285.1. Taxonomy (NCBI): domain Bacteria; kingdom Pseudomonadati; phylum Pseudomonadota; class Gammaproteobacteria; order Pseudomonadales; family Pseudomonadaceae; genus Pseudomonas; species Pseudomonas sp. E1BtOHC1. Next base: position 3,790,514 of record NZ_CP196023.1, on the reverse strand, counting down.
GGCCCAGCAACTGCCCGAGGCAGGCATGAGCGGCGGCAATGCCGCTCAGGTCGCTGTTGCTGCACAGGCTGGCGAAAGGCTGCCCGCTGCGGTCGCGAAAGATCACCGTGGAACTGCGCAGCTCACGGCCGTCGGGGGCCAGGGTCGGGTAGTTCTCCAGCACCAGCGGGGTGGTCGCGGAGCGGTCTTGCAGGGCGCGTCGCACCGCGGCAAACCCCAGGTCCTGGCGCGGCCCGACCAGCACCGGATCGCCCACCTGGCGCCCGGTGACATGGCCGTTGGCGATGGCAACGATCGACGATTCCGGGCGGTCCAGGTCATGCAGGACGATTTCCACATGCTGGCCGACCACACTGGCAAGCATCTGCAAGGTGCTGCTGAGCACTTGCAAGACCAGCTGGCGCTCGGCAAGAAGAGCATCGGAAGGTAGGTTCATGGGCGGTTACCAAGGAAAGCGGCCAGGAAAAATATCAACACAACGTTGAATATTCAACTTTTAGTTGATTGCGACCTCAATCCCGTCAGCCCATCGTGGCAATTGCATAGCCAGGGGCATTGCTGCAATATTCGCAAATGTAAAACGTTCTCATTAAATATCCCCATTCAAGTGCTCTGCCCCATGACCCCCAACCTGCTCCTCGTGGAAGACGACGCCAGACTGCGCGACGATCTGGACCGGCATTTCCGCCAGCGCGGCTTTGCCGTCACCCCCTGCGCCGACGGTCGCCAGGGCTTGGCCGCGGTGCGCGCCGGTCACTTCGACCTGGTGCTGCTGGACATCATGCTGCCGGGCATGGACGGCCTGGCCTTGCTGGAAACCCTGCGCCACGAACAAGACACGCCAGTGATGCTGATGTCGGCCCTGGGGGCCGAGCAGGACCGGATCACCGGCTTCACCCGGGGCGCCGACGACTACCTGCCCAAACCCTTCAGCCTGGCCGAACTGGACGCCCGCGCCGACGCCCTGCTGCGGCGCATGGCCCGGGTGCAACAGCAGCAGGCCACACGCCAGGACCCGGACCTCGACTTCGACGACCAGGCTCAGGACGTGCTGCACCAGGGCCGCGCAGCGGGCCTGACCGGCTCGGAATACCGGTTGCTGGTGACCCTGCGCGAGCACCCCGGAGAAACCCTGAGCAAACCCTTTCTCTATCAGCAGGTACTGCACCGCATCTATACGCGCCTGGATCGTGGCCTGGATGTGCACGTGTGCAACCTGCGGCGCAAACTCACCGACCTGGGGGTGCAGCACCTGCAGATCCAGGCGGTGCGCGGCGCCGGCTACATCCTGGTGGAGGCGCAACGTCACTGATGCGCCGTCATCCCCTGCTGTGGAAACTGGCCGTGCTGCAGATCGGCTTCTGCCTGCTGCTGACCTGGATCATCTGGACCTGGGGCCTGTCGGCGGAACGCAGCACCTATTTTCTCGACCCCGCCGACCGCCAGTACCTGGCCAGCTACGCCCAGCAGGCCGAGAACGCCTGGCGCCAGGGCGGCGTGGCCGCGGTCGATGAGTTCCAGCGACAACTGGCGGCCCGGGAAGACACCTGGGTCGCGGTGATCGGCGATCGCCTGCAGAGCCTGGGCAGCACGCCGCTGACCGCCGAGGACGCCAGCCACCTGACCTTCATGCGCAAGCTCGACTGGCCCATGAGCCGGCGCCTGCAGGACGAGTTGCCCTACGTCAGCATCGAATTCCCCGAGCACCCGGAGCAAGGCCGTCTGGTGCTGCAACTGCCCGAGCGCCTGTTGCCCAGCGGCCTGACACCCTGGACCCACCTCCTCAGCCATGGTGTGGTGCCGACCCTGCTCGCCGCCCTGCTCGGCCTGTTGCTCTATCGTCATCTGGTGCTGCCGCTGAACCGCCTGCGCGACCGCGCCGATGCCTTGCGCGCCGACGACCTGGAAAGCCAGGGGCTGGGCACGCCCCTGGTGAACCGCCACGACGAGTTGGGGGAACTGGCCCTGGCCTTCGAGCACATGGCCGAGCGCCTGCGCCAGAGCCTGGCCCAGCAGCGCCTGTTGCTGCGGACCTTGTCCCATGAGCTGCGCACGCCCCTGGCGCGGTTGCGCATCGCCCATGACAGCCAGTTGCCGCCGGAGCAGTTGCGCCAGCGCCTGGACCGGGAAATCGCCGACATGCAGCGCCTGCTGGAAGACACCCTGGACCTGGCCTGGCTCGACACCGAACGTCCGCAACTGCCCACCGAAGCGGTGCAGGTGCTGTCGATCTGGGAGGCGCTGCGCGAGGATGCCTGCTTCGAAAGCGCCTGGGACGCCGAGCGCCTGCCCTGCCTGCTGGACGCCGACTGCCGGGTCCAGGTGCACCTGGACAGCATCGCCCAGGCCCTGGAAAACCTGCTGCGCAATGCCATCCGCTATTCCCCCGCCGACGGCTGGGTGAGCCTGCGCGGCTGGCGCGAAGGTGCCTATTGGCACCTGTGCCTGGAAGACCAGGGACCGGGGGTCGCCGAGCAGGACCTGCAACGGATCTTCCAGCCCTACCAGCGCCTGGACTCAGCCCAGGGCGACGGATTCGGCCTGGGCCTGGCCATCGCCCGGCGCGCCGTGGAGCTGCATCAGGGGCGGATCTGGGCCAGCAATGGCACCCCCGGGCTGTGCATGCACCTGCTACTGCCCGCCGCCTAGCCCCATGACCTGGAAGTGTTTAGAAAGTTAATGCGCTTTACTCGCAAATAGCAGTCATTATCATTCGTGATCTTCTGTTTCTGCCTCTGTCCGGAGATCACCGATGTCCATGCGCTCGATGCGTCCTTTCGCCCCCTTCCTGCTGTCGGGCTGCTGCCTGCTCAGCCACGCGGTGCAGGCCGCCAATGCAGGCTCGACCCAGCCGGTCCTGGAGCTGGAACCCCAGAGCGTCATCGCCACCGCCAAGGAAGAAACCAAGCAGGCACCGGGGGTCTCGGTGATCACCGCCGAGGACATCCAGAAACGCCCGCCGGCCAACGACCTGTCGCAGATCATCCGCACCATGCCCGGGGTCAACCTCACCGGTAACTCCACCAGCGGCCAGCGCGGCAACAACCGGCAGATCGACATCCGCGGCATGGGCCCGGAAAACACCCTGATCCTGGTGGACGGCAAACCGGTGGGCAGCCGCAACTCGGTGCGCTACGGCTGGCGCGGCGAGCGCGACAGCCGTGGTGACACCAACTGGGTGCCGGCCGACCAGGTCGAACGCATCGAAGTGATCCGCGGCCCGGCGGCGGCCCGCTACGGCAACGGTGCCGCTGGCGGGGTGATCAACATCATCACCAAGCAGGCCGGCAGCCAGACCCACGGCAACGCCACGCTCTACAGCTCGTTCCCGACCCACAAGGACGAAGGCGCCACCCAGCGTATGAGCTTCGGCCTTAATGGCCCGCTCACCGACACCTTGAGCTACCGGGTCTACGGCAACGTGGCCAAGACCGATGCCGACGACGCCGACATCAACGCCGGCCATGAATCCCTGCGCACCGGCAATCAGGTCGGCACCCTGCCCGCCGGCCGCGAAGGTGTGCGCAACAAGGACCTCAACGGCCTGTTGAGCTGGCGCATGACTCCAGACCAGAGCCTGGACTTCGAAGCTGGCTTCAGCCGCCAGGGCAACCTCTACACCGGCGATACCCAGAACACCAACAGCAACAAGAATGTGCAGAACCTGCTGGGCCACGAGACCAACCGCAGCTACCGCGAAACCTATGCCCTGACCCATCGCGGCGAATGGGACTTCGGCAGCTCCATGGCCTACCTGCAATACGAGAAGACCCGCAACACGCGGATCAACGAAGGCCTGGCCGGCGGCACCGAAGGCATCTTCAGCAACAGCGAGTTCTACACCGCGGTGCTGCGCGACCTGACCGCCCATGGCGAAATCAACCTGCCGCTGCACGCCGGTTTCGAGCAGACCCTGACCCTGGGCAGCGAATGGTCGCAGCAAAAACTCGACGACCCCAGCGCCAACACCCAGAGCACCAGTGAAGGCGGCGCCGTGGGCGGCCTGAGCAGCAGCAACCGCAGCACCCAGTCCAGCGCGCAGATCTTCTCGCTGTTCGCTGAAGACAACATCGAACTGCAGCCGGGCACCATGCTCACCCCCGGCCTGCGTCTGGATCACCACAGCATCGTCGGCGACAACTGGAGCCCGTCCCTCAACCTGTCCCACGCCCTGAGCGACACCCTGACCCTCAAGGCCGGCATCGCCCGGGCCTACAAGGCGCCGAACCTGTACCAGCTCAACGCCGACTACCTGCTCTACAGCCGCGGCCAGGGCTGCTACGGCCAGAGCACCAGCTGCTACCTGCAGGGCAACGACAAGCTCAAGGCGGAAACCAGCGTCAACAAGGAACTGGGCCTGGAATACAAGGCCGACGGCTGGGTGGCCGGCCTGACCTACTTCCGCAACGACTACAAGAACAAGGTGGAATCCGGCCTGGCCCCGGTGAACCGGGCCAGCGGCGGCAGCGGCGCCTACCGCAACGCGGCGATCTACCAGTGGGAGAACGTGCCCAAGGCCCTGGTAGAAGGTCTGGAAGGCACCCTGACCATTCCTTTGGCCAGCCAGCTGACCTGGAACAACAACTTCACCTACATGCTGCAATCGAAGAACAAGCAAACCGGCGACTACCTCTCGGTGACCCCGCGCTACACCCTCAACTCGATGCTCGACTGGCAGGCCACCCAGGACCTGTCGCTGCAGGCGACCGTGGCCTGGTACGGCCAGCAGACGCCGAAGAAGTACGACTACCACGGCGACCGGGTCACTGGCAGCGCCACCCAGCAACTGGCGCCCTACGCCATTGCCGGGGTCAGCGGTACCTACGCCCTGACCCGCAACCTGAGCCTGACCGCCGGGGTCGACAACCTGTTCGACAAACGCCTGTTCCGTGAAGGCAACGCCCAGGGCGTGAACAACATCGCCGGGGCCGGCGCCGCCACCTACAACGAACCCGGGCGCACCCTGTACACCAGCCTGACCGCATCGTTCTGAGCCATCACCAAGAGCCCGTTGAGAACGCCTGATGAGAACTTTTTTTCTGCCCCTGGTCCTGGCCTGGGGCCTTGCGGGAGCGGCCCTGGCCGCCCCCGCCCCGGACCAGCGCATGGACCGCAGCCTGCTGCAGCGCCAGGACCTGCCCTACCGTTTCAGCAGCCTGCAACTGGACTCCGCCGACGGCCAGCGGCACTACCAACTGTGGATCGGCCAGCCGCTGCAGGCGCCGCCGCCACAGGGTTATCCGGTGCTGTGGATGCTCGATGGCAATGCCGCCATCGGCGCTCTGGACCCCGAGCAGCTCAAGCGCCTGGACCGGGGCCCGGCGCCGCTGCTGGTGGCGCTGGGTTACCAGACCCCACTGCGCATCGAGCGCAACGCCCGCACCTATGACTACACCCCGCAGCAGCCGGGCCAGGCGCAGCAGCAAGACCCGCTGACCGGGCAACCCAGCGGTGGCGCCGAGGCCTTCCTGCAACTGCTGCGCGAACGCATGCGCCCGGCAGTGGCGGCGCAAGTGCCGATCGACGCCACGCAGCAAACCCTGTGGGGCCATTCCTACGGTGGCCTGCTGGTGCTGCAGGCGCTGTTCGCCCGGCCTCAGGAGTTTCGTCACTACGCCGCCGCGAGTCCTTCGCTGTGGTGGGGCGACGGCCTGATCCTGACTCAAGCCCAAGGCCTGGCCGGACGCCTGCAGGGCCATCGTGCGCAACTGTTGCTGATGCGCGGCGGCGCCGAACCGGGCAACCCCCGCCAGCCACCGGGGCCCGAGGCCGACCAGCGTGCCAGACAGTTGCAGGCGCAACTGGCCCAGGTGCCGGGATTGGCCCTGGACTACCACAGCTTCGAAAAGCTCAGCCATGGTCAAACCCTGGCCGCTTCCCTGCACTACGTGCTGGAGCGGCTCTACCTGCCGGCGACCAAGGACTGACGCCCCGGCGCCCGGGCGCAAGGCCCGGGCCGCGAGTTTCAGCGCAAGAGACAGAGTGCAAGCGTCGGGACCCCGGGCTAACCTGCCAGTCGCCCCGCCACTTGCCCTGGATACCCCATGTCTGCGTCCTCCACCGCTGCACTCTTTCTTGCCTCGCTGGACAGCGACTGGGCCCGGCTGATTGCCGCCATCGGACCCTGCCGGCACCAGCCGCGACCGGAACGCGAGCCCTACCAGGCCCTGGTACGAGCGGTGGCCTACCAGCAACTGCACGCCCGGGCCGGCGACGCGATCCTTGCCCGACTGCGCGGGCTGTTTCCCGGCCAGGACTTCCCCACGCCCGAGCAACTCAGCGTGACCTGTGTTGAGCGCCTGCGCGGCTGCGGTTTTTCCGCACGCAAGGTAGCGACCCTGCAGGGCATCGCCCAGGCCACCCTCGACGGTCGCGTACCCGATGCCGAAGGCGCCCGTGGTCTGGATGACGAGCAACTGATCGAACGCCTGACCCAACTGCCCGGGATCGGCCGCTGGACCGTGGAGATGCTGCTGATCTACAGCCTTGAGCGGGAGGACGTATTGCCCGTGGACGACTTTGGCGTGCGCGAGGGCTATCGCCGCCTCAAGGGCCTGGAACAGCAGCCCAGTCCCCGACAGCTGCGCGAGCTCGGCAACGCCTGGCGCCCCTGGCGCACCACTGCCGCCTGGTACCTGTGGCGAGTACCGACAGCCTGAACACCGCGCACTTGACCCGGTGCGGGCTGGCCGCTGCGCGGTTCGCCGGCAAGCCGGCTCCTACAGATGCACGCGGCCTCGTCCGTAGGAGCTGGCTTGCCAGCGAAAGCGCCCACAAGATCGCCCCATTCCCCCGCCATCAACCGCGCCCTCGCTGGCAAGCCGGCGAACAGGCTCTCAAGCCTTACGCTGCCCTCGCCGATGCCTTCGCTGGCAAGCCAGTTCCTACATTGGGGCTGTGCCTGCACAATCCCATCGCCGAGCTCCTGCATAGGGGCAATTGAACCGCGCGCGCGTAACCCCTAAAGTCACGCCTCCCGATATCAATCTGAGATCGCCGATGGCCGCTCTTCGCCTGACTACCCTGCACACCACTCAAGCGGTGCTGGACGCCTTTCGCGACAGCGATGTATCGCCCGAGGTGCTGCTCGAAGGCAGTGGCATCCAGCTGGCCGACCTGGATCTGCCCAACAGCCTGATCAACATCAGCCAGGAAATGCGCGTGTTCAGCAACGCCGTGGCCTTTCGCCAGGACCTGGGCCTGGTGCTGGGGCGCAACCTGCATATCAGTGCCTACGGCATGTTCGGCCTGACCCTGCTGACCAGCGCCACCCTGCGCGAAGGCTGGTCCCTGGCCCTGCGCTACCCCTTACTCCTGGGCACCTTCTTTCGCCTCGACCTGGAGGTCCGCGACGGCCTGGCCTGGCTCACCGCCGACCAGTACAGCGAGACCGAGCTTGAGGTGTTCAACACCGACTTCTGCATGTCGTCCTACCGGGTCACCTGCCAGGACCTGCTGGGCTGCTCCCTGCCCCTGCGCCAGGTGCAACTGATGCACGGCCCGCAACCCTACCTGGACAGCTACGAGCAGGCCTTCAACTGCCCGGTGCAGTTCAACGCCGGGCGCAACGCCATCGGCTTCGACCTGGAATGGCTGGACCGGCGCCTGCCCCTGGCGGATCTGGTGACCCAGAACGACATGCTGCAACGCTGCATCCGCCTCAACGAGGAGCTCAGCGCCCGGCCGACCTGGATCGATCAGGTGCGGCGCATCCTCAATGAACAGCTGCACGCGGTGCCGGACTTCGACAGCCTGGCGCGCCAGGTGCACTGTTCCCCCAGCACCCTGCGCCGGCGTCTGCGGGCCCAGGACACCAGCTATCAGCAGTTGCTCGATGAGCTGCGCTATGCCCGGGCCCAGCAGTTGCTGGGCCAGCACAGCCTGCCCATCTACCGCATCGCCGAAGCCCTGGGTTTCAAGGAAACCGCGAGTTTCCGCCATGCCTTCCAACGCTGGAGCGGTGTCGCTCCCGGGCGCTTCCGGCAGTTGGCCGGCCAGCTCGGACCGCTCTCGGACTGCGCTGAAGATTGACGCTAAATATCCCCTATTGACCGTTCCCAACATTCTCTCAGGGACCTATCCGGCCAAGAATGACCGCATCGGAAGGTTCCGCTCATTTCAGACATGGAGTTGTCGCATGAAATCGCTGCATACCGCCCTCACCCGCCTGGCCCTGAGCTGCTCTCTGAGCGCCCTGGCCCTGACCGTCTCCTTCACTGCCCAGGCCGCCCCAGAGCGCACGGTGAACATCTTCAACTGGTCGGAGTACATCGCGCCCAACACCATCAAGGATTTCCAGGCCCAGAGCGCGATCAAGGTCAAGTACGACATCTTCGAAAGCAATGAAGTGCTGGAAGCCAAACTGCTGACCGGCAACAGCGGCTACGACGTGGTGGTGCCTTCCAGCGGTTTCGTCAGCAAGCAGATCAGCGCCGGCGCCTTCCAGCCCCTGGACCGTGGCCAACTGCCGAACTGGAAGAACCTCGACCCGGCGGTGATGAAGCTGCTGGAGCAGAGCGACCCGGGCAACCGCTACGTGATCCCCTACATGTGGGGCACCAACCTGATCGGCTACAACCGCGACAAGGTCCAGGAACTGCTGGGCACCGATGCCCCGGTCAATAGCTGGGACCTGGTGTTCAAGGAAGAGAACCTGAAGAAGCTCAGCCAGTGTGGCGTGACCTTCCTCGACTCGCCGACCGAGATGCTGCCCCTGGCCCTGCACTACCTGGGCCTGGACCCCAACAGCCAGAACCCCGAGGACTACCGCAAGGCCGAGGCCCTGCTGCTCAAGCTGCGTCCTTATGTGCGCTACTTCCACAGCGCCAAGTGGATGGGCGATATCGCCAACGGCAACATCTGCGTGGCCGTGGGTTACTCCGGCGGCTTCCTGCAGGCGGCCAACCGCGCCAACGAAGCCAAGAACGGCGTGCACATCGAAATGCGCATTCCCAAGGAAGGCACCCTGGTGTGGATCGACACCGTGGCCATCCCCGCCGGCGCCAAGCATGTGGACACCGCCCACACCTTTCTCAATTACCTGATGGAACCCAAAGTCATCGCCTCCATCAGCAACTACGTCGGCTACCCCAACGGCGTGACCGACTCCAAACCGTTCATCCAGCAGTCGCTGCTGGACAACCCGGACCTGTTCCCCAGCGCCGAGACCATGACCCGCCTGTACCCCCTGGCACCGCTGCCGGCCAAGGCCGAACGCACCCGGACCCGAACCTGGGTCAAGGTCACCAGTGGCCGCTGAGTTTCTCACCCCCAAGGGTTTGCGGACCGCCGTCAGCGGCGTATCCGCAACCCTTGCCCGCTGGCCCGCCCCCGGCGCCAAACGGCCTTGATAGAAGAGCTGCCCATGTCGTTATCCCCGTCCAGCCCACCGGCCCTGCACCTGCTGTCCATCGAGGCATTGCTGCACGGCTTTGCCGCCCGGCAGTTCACCCCGGTGGACCTGCTGCAGGCCGTATTGGCTCGGATCGAACGCCATGAGCCGCACCTCAACGCCCTCTGCGAGCGCCAGGACGCGGCCGCCCTCGCCGCCGCCCGGGCGGCCACCGCGCGCTGGGCCGCCGGGCAACCGCTGGGCCGGCTGGACGGTATCCCGATTCTGGTCAAGGACAACAGCGACATCCAGGGCTGGCACACCCGTAGCGGCTCCAGGGCGCTGGCCGACCGCCCGCCCATGACCCGCGACACCAGCCTGGTGGCGCGGTTGCGCGAGGCCGGGGCGATCTTCATTGGCAAGACCACCCTGCCGGAACTGGGCAGCACACCCCTGACCGACAGCCCGTTGACCGGCATCACCCGCAACCCCTGGAACCTGGCCCTGCATGCCGGTGGCAGCAGTGGCGGTAGCACCGCAGGGGTGGCCGCAGGTTATGCCCCGGCGGCCACCGGCAACGATGCCGCCGGATCGATCCGCACCCCGTCGAGCTTTTGCGGCGTGATCGGTTTCAAGCCCAGCCATGGCCTGGTGTCCGCCTACCCGAGCATCGACCCGGGGGGCATGGCCGCCGAAGGCCCGATCGCCCGGCATGTAAGGGATATCGCCCTGCTGATGGAGCTGATGAGCGCCCATGAGCCCGATGAACCTTTCGCCTGGCCCCATGCCCCCGGCCAGTTTCTATCCAGCATCGAGGACGGCATCAGCGGCCTGCGTATCGCCTTCAGCGCCGACCTGGGCCATGCCGCCCATGTCGATCCGCAGATTGCCGCCCGTTGCCTGGCCACTGCCCAGCTGCTGCAGCAGGCCGGGGCGAGCGTGGTCCAGGCGTCGCCGGACATCGGCCAGCCATCCGCGAATTACCTGCGAGCCTGGCCGGTGGAAGTGGCCAGCGCCGTGGCCGAAGAAATCCCGGTGGAGCGCCAGCACCTGGTCGGCGACTTCCTCCAGCAGGCCCAGGTTCGCGCACGCCAGCTCAATGCCCTGGATTACGCCTGCGCGGTGCAGGAGCGGCATCGGGTCGCGCAACAATTGCATGACTTTCTCGGTGACTACGACCTGCTGCTGACTCCCACCGCGGTGGTCGAGCCCTTCGCCGTGGAGCGTCAGATGCCGCCCGACTGGCCCGAGCAGATCAGCGCCATGTGGCAGCCCACCACCTTCCCGTTCAATTTCAGCCGCCAACCGGCGCTGAGCATGCCCTGCGGCCTGAGCGCCGCCGGCCTGCCCATAGGCCTGCAGATCGTCGCCCGCTTCGGCCGTGACGAACTGGTCCTGCGGGCCGCCCGGGCCTTGGAAAAACTGCTGCCTGCCGGGGTGTTCACGCACCCCGCAGGACTGCTGGACGCCCCCGGGCGTGAACTGCACTGAACAACCCGCTGACGCAGCAAAACCGCGCCGCTTTACGGACAAGGAGGTGGACCATGGATTCTTCTAGCAGTTGGTATCAAGACACTCAATTCGACCACGACATCTACGTGATGATCATCCGTGAGCCGAGTTCGCCGAGCCTCTACGCACATCAATCCGGTGCCAGCTTCAGCTACGTCGGGCGCCTCACCGGCCATGGCCAGCACCCGTGCTTTTCCGTGCACTTTGCCTGCCCGCCCTATGGCAACGACTACGCCAGCACCGAAGCTGCCCTGCAAGCCGGCCTGGCCCATGGCCGCGCCCTGATCGAGCACTGGCGCACCCGGGGCAGCAAGCCGCCGGCGCGCAACGCCGAAGTCGCCCTTTCCAGCTACAGCAACTGAACGCCCCGGCGCCGCTGGCCCTGGGCTAGCGGCTCAAGGCAGACCCAGGCTGTCGAGGTACTCGATGGCCTGGCGGTACTTCTCCAGGCGCCGACGGTCATCGTCACTGGGCTCGGGAATACGTGACAGGTCACTGTTCTCCGCCAGGTCCGCGCGCTTCACCCGACGCGCCAAAGGATTCTGTGCCGCGCGCCGGATAAACCCCGGATAGTCCTCGCCCTCGACCTTGGTCAACGCCGCCAGGGCCTGCAGCACCTCTTCACTGAAACCTTCGCCACGCAGTTGTTCCAGGGTCACCGGGCTGTCTTCAATGACGTCGTGGAGCACCGCGACCAGTTGTTCCCGGGGTTCGGACAGACGCAGCATGACCCGCAGGGGATGGAGGATGTAGGGCGCACCGCCCTTGTCGACTTGCCCGGCATGGGCCCGGGCAGCAATGGCGATGGCGCGTTCCAGGGTACTCATGGGCGGTGGCTCCGGATCTCGGCAAAAATGCTGCGGCCATACTAACCCGGCCGGTTCAGGCCTGGGCCAGCAGTAGCTGGGCTCGCTGCAGCACAGATGCATCGACCATCTGCCCGTCCACCTGATAGTCCCCGGATCGGGCCATGACCGGTGATCGCCAGCCAAGGCGCGACAGCAGCGGACATTGATGCCGGTCAAGCGCCCGGAGCACCGGCGGAGTAAAGCTTGTGGCAATCACTTGCCCTTTGCTTCCCCGGAGACTTGATCATGTCCAGCAGCGCTCTCGATATCCTCGCCCAACCGCCATTCCCGGCCCAGCAAGGCCAATACTGGATCGACGCCCTGAGCGACGGCAGCCACGTGCTGATCCGCCCGCTACGGCCCCAGGACCGGGAGCGGGAAAAGGCCTTTATCGAAAACCTTTCCCCCGTCACCCGGCACCAGCGCTTCCTCGGCGAGATCAGGGAAGTGGGCGACCAGTTGCTGGATCAGTTGATGGATGTCGGCACCCCGCAACGGGTGGCCTACGTGGCCCTGGTGCATGACAACGGCGAGTTGCGGGAAGTCGGCATCAGCCGCTACGCCCAGGTGGACGACCAGCCCTGGCGCTGCGAGTTTGCCGTGACCATCGCCGATGAATGGCAAGGCAAGGGCCTCGGTGCCCTGCTGATGCAGCACCTGATCGACGAAGCCCGTACCAATGGCTTCCAGCAGCTGTATTCGGTGGACAGCGCCGCCAACTACAGCATGCGCCGCCTGGCGAAGACCCTCGGCATGCGCAGCGCCATCGACCCCGACGACGCCACCCAGGTCATCCATAGCCTGGCGCTGTAACCCGCCCCAGCCGCGCCTCGGTCCGAGGCGCGGCCACCTTCGCTTAACACTCTTTGACAGTTTCCAGACAAAGCTGCCAAAGACTCCTCGAACGCCCTTCCCTAGCATCCGCTCATCGAATTTCCGGTCGGGTGCTGCATGTCCCCCAAACTTCTCGGCCTGCCATTGCTGGGCATCCTGCTGGGCAGCCTTGGCTGCAACGGCCAGCCGCCTGCGCCGCCGGTCATAGCGCCCGGCGACTACGCCAGCATCATCGGTTACTTGAAGCAGTACATCCCCCGGGAGATGGCCGAGCATCAGGTACCGGGGCTGTCCATCGCCCTGGTGGACGGCCAGGAGCTGATCTGGGCCCGGGGTTTTGGCTTTGCCGACAAGGCCCGGGGCCTGCAAGTGACCGAGAACACCGCGTTTCGCGCCGGCGCCCTGTCGCAGTTGCTGACCGCCACGGCGGTCATGCAACTGGTGGAACAGGGACGCTTGCAGTTGGATGCGCCCCTGCAGGACACCCTCAAGGAGTTCTACGTCCGCTCGCGCTTTCACCAGGATCAGAACGCTGCCGACCAAGCCGTGACCTTGCGCCGCCTGCTCAGCCATCAGGCCGGGATGCCCGCCGAATACTTGCGGGATTCGCGCACGCCCCACGCCCTCGACGAGCTGCCGAGAAAGGTCAGCGGGGTCTGGCTGAACAATGCCCCAGGCACCCAGACCGCCTACTCCAACCTGGGCTACGCCCTGCTGGGCGCTGCCGTGGAACGCAGCAGCGGCCTGGACTTCGAACAGCAATTGCAGAAAAGCCTGCTGCGCCCGCTGGGCATGAGCCAGTCGAGCTTCATCGGCGGCAGCCGTGCCCAGCCCTACCGCGCTCAAGGCTATGCAGACGGTGCCAGCAGCAACGATGCCCTGGTGCGCGACCTGTCCGCCGCAGGCCTGTGGAGCAGTCCACGGGACCTGAGCCACTACGTGCGGATGCTCTTCGCCCAAGGGAGCTACAAGCATCAAGCGTTACTTTCGCCGGCCTCGATCAAGGAGATGGTGCGCCCGCAGAACACCGGCAATCCGCTGGATTTCGATTGTCAGGTAGGCCTGGGCTGGTTTCTCTCGCCCTGTGGCGACGAGTGGGTCAGCCCGGGGATTCGCACCTGGCAGCACAGCGGCACCGGCGATGACTTCCACGCCCGGATCAGCGTGCTCCCGGAGCAGCAGCTGGCGGTGATCGTGATGAGCAATTCCGGCTCCGGCGAAGCCCTGGCCCAGCCGTTGATGACTCAGGTTCTGCGCATGCTGCTGCAGGCCCATGGCGCCCCCGAAGGCCTGCGACCCGGGCCGGCGCAGCAGGACGTTCAGCAGGGCCTCGGCCAGGATGCCCTGGTCGAGAGTGGCACCGGCCAGAGTGCTCCTGACCGGAGAGACCCTGCCCCGCCCACCCAGCGGCGCCGGGTGCCGGAAGCCGCCGACCGCCAGCATCTGGCGGGCTTCTATGCCACCGCCTGGGGCGTGCTGCGCATCAAGGACCAGGACCAGCGGCTGTTTGGCGAGCTGGCCGGCACGCGCTTCGAGTTGCTGCGCGATGAACACGGCTGGCTGCGGGCGCAGAAGAAAATCCTCGGCCTGTGGCAGCAAGACCTGGGCGCCCTGGGACGGGTGCAACTGGACGTCATGAACGTTCAGGGCAACCGGGTGTTCACCGCCAAGAGCCACGGCCAGCTACTGGCCGTGGGAGAGCGGATCGACCCGGTGCCCCTGCCCGACAACTGGCTGGCCACGGTCGGCACCTATCACGCCCTCAACGATGACGAAGCCAATGCCCCCATGAGCGGCGTCAGCATCGCCCTGGAAGACGGTTTCCTGATGATCCGCAGCCTGCAACAGGGCCGCACCCTCACCGACTACATCCTTGCGCCGGTGGACAACGCCCACGCGGTGATTGCCGGCCATGGCCCCGGGCTGGGCGACACCGTGCGTCGCCAGGTCAATGGGGTCAACGTCCTCGGCTACTCGTTCAAACGTATCTACAACGCCAACTACCTGAGGTTCTAAAGCACTATGAAAAGCCTGAAACGCTGCACCACCGTCGCCCTTTGGGCGGGCACTCTCGGCCTGACCACGGGGTCTGCGGCGCTGCATGCCGAGGACTGGAAATATGGCGTGCGCGGCGGCGTGGCCAGCGTGCCGCGCTACAGCGGCAGTGACGAGCGCACCGTGGCCCCGATTTTCGGCGGCGAGATCATCAGCCCCTATGGCATTTTCCTCAACACCGACCAGGGCCTGGGCTGGGGCAATGAATGGGACGACCTGTCGTTCAGCACCTGGGTCGGCCCCAGCGAAGAACGGCGCGACAAGAACCACCTGGGCCAAGGCTCCAAGCGGCTCAAGGGCATGGGCGAGATCAAGTCCCGCGCGCAGTTCGGCGCACACCTGGGTTACGACCTGGGCCCGTTCGAACTGGGAGCCACGGTGACCCACGCGGTGAAGAAGAATGACAATAAGGACACCGGTTCGGCTTACAGCCAGCTGGAGCTGAGTATTGGCACCAACCTGTACGAGGGGCGTTTGGGCAGCCTCGATGCCAGCCTCAACAGCCTGTTTGGCAATGCCGACTACATGCAGACCTGGTACGGCGTGAGCGGCACCCAGGCCGCCAACAGTCGTTTCAGCGCCTACCGCGCCAAGGGCGGGCTGGTGAGCAATGGCCTGGACCTGAACTGGACCCTGCCCCTCAACGAGCAGACCAAGCTTTCGACCCTGCTGTCCCTGCAGTACCTGGGCAAGGAAGCCGGCGACAGCCCGATCGTCGATCGGCGCATGCAGACGGTGCTCGGCACTCAGCTTGAATACAGCTTCTAAACCGGCCGCACAACCAACAAGCGGTCAAGCTCGAAGCTTGCCGCTTGCTTGCAGATTGAAACTTGAAGCTGCCGTCAGTCGATATGGGCCCAGGTCAGGCGAAACGAGGCACCGCCCCACTCCGAATCCACCACCTCGACCTTGCCGCCATGCCATTGGGAGACCCGCCGCACCAGGGCCAGGCCCAGGCCGAAACCACCGGTACGCCGGTCGCGGCTGGCGTCGAGGCGGGAAAAGGGTTCGAAGATTTTCTCCCGTCCGTCCACCGGCACGCCGGGGCCGTCATCGTTGACCCGTACTTCGTAGCCATGTTCCAGGCGCACCAGGGACACCTCCACCCGCCGGTCGGCGTAGCGAATGGCGTTGCGCAGCAGATTGATCACCGCCCGGGCCATGAAGCGCGGTTCGATCCGCACGTACTCGACCTGGCAAGAGCGGATCAGCAACTGCACCCCCGCCGCTTCTGCCTCCAGGGCGACGCTGCCGACCACGCTGTCGAGCCAGCTCTGGGCCTGGATATCCTCGCGATTGATGGTGGCCGCGCCGTGCTCCAGGCTGGCGTAGGACAACAGCTCGGAGACCATCTCCTCCAGTTCGCCGAGGTCGGCGTACATGTCGGCGATCAGCTCCCGGTTTTCGTCCGGGTCCGGTTGCTGCTGCAACTGGTCCAGCTCGAATGACAGCCGCGCAATGGGCGTGCGCAACTCGTGGGACACCGCGTTGGTCAGCTCGCGCTGATTGGCAATCAGGCCTTCGATGCGCGCCGCCATGCGGTTGAAGTGCTGGGCCAGGTCGCGAATGTTGGAACGCTGGGACAGATGCAGACGGGTGCTGAGGTCATTGCCGCCAAAACGCTCGGCGGCCAGGCGCAAGCGTTCCAGGTCGCGCCAGTGCGGGCGCACCCAGAAATACAGGACGATGGCCAGCAACGCGCCGAGCAAGGCATAGGCGGCGATGTTGTAGAGCAGCGTCAGGGGCGGATCTTCCGGCAACTTGATGCTCAGCAACTGGGCGCCGCCGTCGATGCTGGCAATGAACTCGGTAAATTCATCCCGGACCACCAGCTGGTTGGAATCCAGCAAGGCCTGCTCGCGCTGACTCAGGTCCAGGTCATCGGCCTTGACCAGCTTGAGCAGCAGCCCGTAATGAGGCTTGAGCATTTCCAACTGATGCTTGCGCCCGGCTTCATCGAAGGGGCGCAGTTGCTCGCTGAGGCTGTAGGCCGGCCCGCGCACCGCGTCGCGGTTGTAGGACTCGATCAGGTCCGCGGCCAGGTAATTGATGAAGATGTGTTGTACGGCGGTCATGGCCCCCGCAAAACCAAGGGCCAGGAACAGGTAGAGCCCCAGAAACAGCCGCAGCATTCAAATCTCCCAGGCGAACGGATTGAACAGGTAACCCTTGCCCCACACGGTCTTGATGCAGACCGGCTCGCGCGGGTTGTCCTTGAGCTTGCCCCGCAACTTGCTGATGTAGACGTCGACACTGCGATTGAGGCCGTCGAACTCGATGCCGCGCATGCGGTTCAGGATGTCATCCCGGGACAGGGTCTTGCCTGCCGCACTGGCCAGCAGCCAGAGCAACTCGAACTCCATGGTGGTGAGCTCGATCGGCTCGCCGGACAGACGCACCTCGCGACTGCTGCGGTCGATGCTCAGCACGCCGAACTCCAGGGCGCCACGCGGGGTCACCGCTTCCGGCACCTGGCGCCGTTGCAGGGCCCGCAGACGCGCCAGCAGTACCGCTGGCTTGATGGGCTTGATCACATAGTCGTCGGCGCCGGACTCCAGGCCGAGGATATGGTCCAGGTCATCTTCCTTGGCGGTAAGGATAACGATGGGGGTATCGGCCACGGCGCGGATTTCCCGGCACACGTGCAGGCCGCTCTGCCCCGGCAGCATCAGGTCGAGCACAACGAGTTTCGGTTTGAATTCGAGAAAGGCCGCCAGGGCCACATCGCCGCGGTGGACCGTCAGCACTTCAAAGCCATGCTGGGACAGGAAATTCGCGATCAGCCCGGCGAGCTTTTCGTCATCTTCCACCAACAGGACCTTGCCAAGACCCAGGTTTTCCATACTTACCCGTTCGCGAACGCACAATTTGAGTGCGCGCATTATAGAGGGCAAGAGGTTAAAGAAAGGCTAACGCACCCCACAAAAACCGGGCCCTGGCACGGTTTTTTGCGAAATTTCATTCTTTTAAGAGTTTTTAACAATTTGCCCCTGCTTTTACACAAGGGCCGCGACACAAGGGTTGTGCCTTACCAGGCCGGTACGCCGCTGTGGAAGCGGAATTCCTGGTCCGGGGACTCGATCAGTTCCTGCTCGGCGGCCCGCACCTTGTCGATCACCTGTGCAATGTCCTTGGCGTCGCCATACTGATAGGCCAGTTTCAGGTAGCCCTGGTAGTGCCGGGCCTCGCTTTTGAGCAAGCCGAAATAGAACTTGCCCAGTTCTTCGTCCAGGTGCGGCACCAGGGCTTCAAAGCGTTCGCAACTGCGGGCTTCGATAAAGGCGCCGACCACCAGGGTGTCCACCAGCTTCACCGGCTCATGGCTGCGCACCACCTTGCGCAGGCCCGAGGCGTAGCGTCCGGCATGCAGCTGGCGCAGCTCGACCTTGCGCCTTTTCATCAAGCGCATGACCTGTTCGTGGTGCACCAGTTCTTCCCGGGCCAGGCGCGACATCATGTTGATCAGGTCGACATGGGAGTGGTACTTGGCGATCAGGCTCAGGGCGGTGCTGGCGGCCTTGAACTCGCAGTTCTTGTGGTCGATCAGCAGGGTTTCCTGGTCGGCCAGGGCCGCCTGGACCCAGGCGTCGGGCGTCCGACAGCCGAGGAAGTCATGAATTTCCGGGAAGTTCATCGGTGCATTTCCGAACAATCCGCCACAGCAAGGCGAGCAATGGCGGCACTATCAGTGATCGATAACATGAGGCTCACGAGACAAATAAGGCTTCACAGCGAAAGGCTGGCGATTATACCGGCCACGTCGCAGACCACCAGCGGCCGCGCTTGATATGCATCAACATCCGGCTCGGGCGCCAGCAACTATAGTTGTGCACGCTAGGGTCTGTTCCCGCTTGGTGACGAGCCGCGTTGCTGGGCCAAACGGGAACAGACCCTAGCCGTTCATCCCTCTCCTGGAGATCCCGATCATGCAAAGTATCCGCAGCATCCTGGTGGTCATCGATCCCACGCCTGGCGAAAGTCTCGCCCTCAAGCGCGCCAAGCTGATTGCCGGGGTCACCCAGGCCCACCTGCATCTGCTGGTCTGCGACAAGAAGCACGAACACTCGGCGCTGCTCAGCGTACTCAAAAGCAGCCTGACCGGCGAAGGCTACAGCGTCACCACCGAGCAGGCCTGGAACGAGAGCCTGCATGAAACCATCATCGACGTGCAGCAGGCCGAGGGCTGCGGCCTGGTGATCAAGCAGCATTCCCATGACAACCCACTGAAGAAAGTCCTGCTGACCCCGGCGGACTGGAAACTGCTGCGCTACTGCCCGACCCCGGTGCTGCTGGTCAAGACGGCTACCCCCTGGGGCGGTGGCGTGGTCATGGCGGCCATCGATGTCGGCAACATGGACGGCGAACACCGCACCCTGCATGCCAGCATCGTCGATCATGGTTTCGACATCGCCAGCCTGGCCAAGGCCCAACTGCACGTGATCAGTGCCCATCCGTCACCGATGCTCTCGGCATCCGACCCGGTGTTCCAGCTCAAGGAAACCATCGAGAAGCGCTATCGCGACGAGTGCAAGGCGTTCCAGGCCGAGTTCGATATCGACGATGGCCACCTGCATATCGAGGAAGGTCCGGCGGACGTGCTGATTCCCCATATGGCCCACAAGCTGGGGGCCGTGCTGACCATCATCGGCACCGTGGCCCGCACCGGGCTGTCGGGGGCCTTGATCGGCAACACCGCCGAAGTGGTGCTCGACTCCCTGGACAGCGACGTGCTGGTGCTCAAGCCGGCGGACATCATGGACCACCTGGAAGAACTCGCCGCCAAGGCTTGAACCTCTCCCCCCAACGCCATCGCGTCATCTGCGCCGTCCATGACGACGCTTTCGCCGGCAAGCCAGCTCCTACAGAGCCCGATCAACCTCACCCCCGTAGGAGCCGGCTTGCCGGCGAAGAGGCCCTTGAGCCTTGCACCACCCTGACGGCCGTCTTCGCTGACAAGCCAGCTCCTACAGTGGCATTTGCGTGGGAGTCATTCGCGTAGCGAGGCACTCAGCCCAGGGCATCCTTGAGGAAGCCCGGGGCGATGTAGCGCTGGTAGTGAGCTTCCGACAGCAGGAAGAATTCCCGATCAATGGCGTCACGCAACTCCGGCAGGCCCCAGTCGCGAAACTCCGGCAACAGCACCATGCCGTAGGCGTCGAGCTGGTTGATCACCCGCGCACCCCGGGCGATCAGCTGGTAGGCCCAGCAATACTCGGACTGGTGCGGCACGAAACGAATCTTGCGCTGCTCCAGTTGCTCGCGCAGGCGCGCCGGGGCGAAGACTTCCAGCTTGGCCGTCATTACTTGCACCAGCAGTTGTTCAAGACGCAGCCAGACCGCGCGCTTCTCTTCCTCGTTGTAACCGTTCCAGTTGATCACTTCGTGGTGGAAACGCTTGCAGCCGCGGCACACCAGGTCACCGTAGACAGTGGAACAGAGGCCGACGCAGGGGGTCTTGATGGTCTGATTGGGCATAGATAGACAGCACGCGGAAAAACAAAACAGGCCGGCATGTTAGCCCTTTGTCTAACATTGATCACCCCTCAAACTTTAATACGCCAACTTACGTTTAGATTTTTTTTGCCGTAGAATCAGCCAGCCTTTTTAGGCGCCAATGTCCGTTTGAAGCTGTTTTCAAAGCGTCACGAGCACAGTCGTTCCTTCAGAGCGGTGTTGGCGAGGGATTTTTCCAGCGGGGAAAAATCCAGCGCCAACCCTCATCAGCTCCCCGTTCTGCAGGCGTAAAACTTTGAAAGCAGCTTCTGTAAGGAATTGTCGGTAATTCTGGCTAAGTGGCCCACAACGCCACGCAGCGCATGAGTACGGCAATTTCGGGATGAGCGTCCCGGACACCCATTTGGGACCACTGATGAGGGTAATAACTGTGCTTGAAGCCTACCGCAAACATATCGAAGAGCGTGCAGCACTGGGTATCGTTCCCCAGCCGCTTAACGCCGAACAAACTGCAGGCCTGGTCGAGCTGCTGAAGAACCCCCCGGCTGGCGAAGAAGCTTTCCTCGTTGACCTGATCACCAACCGCGTTCCGCCAGGAGTCGACGAAGCCGCCTACGTCAAGGCCGGTTTCCTCTCCGCGCTGGCCAAAGGCGAAGCCTCCTCCCCTCTGATCGACAAGAAACGCGCCGTTGAACTGCTGGGCACCATGCAGGGCGGCTACAACATCGTGACCCTGGTGAACCTGCTGGACGACGCCGAGCTGGCACCTGTCGCCGCCGCTCAACTCAAGCACACCCTGTTGATGTTCGACGCCTTCCACGACGTCGCGGAA
Source organism: Pseudomonas sp. E1BtOHC1 (assembly GCF_058744285.1). Classification (NCBI taxonomy): domain Bacteria; kingdom Pseudomonadati; phylum Pseudomonadota; class Gammaproteobacteria; order Pseudomonadales; family Pseudomonadaceae; genus Pseudomonas; species Pseudomonas sp. E1BtOHC1. The sequence continues at coordinate 3,769,648 of NZ_CP196023.1, read as the reverse complement.
AAAGCCAAGAACGGCAACGTTCACGCCCAAGGCGTACTGCAATCCTGGGCCGACGGCGAGTGGTTCAAGAACCGCCCGGTACTGGCCGACAAGATCAGCCTGCGGGTGTTCAAGGTCACCGGCGAAACCAACACCGACGACCTCTCCCCTGCCCCTGACGCCTGGTCCCGTCCGGACATCCCGCTGCACGCCCTGGCCATGCTGAAAATGGCCCGTGACGGTATCGTTCCTGACGTACAAGGCTCCATCGGCCCGATGAAACAGATCGAGCAGATGCGCAACGACGGTTTCCCGATCGCCTACGTCGGCGACGTGGTCGGCACCGGTTCGTCCCGTAAGTCGGCCACCAACTCGGTGCTGTGGTTCTTCGGCGACGACGTGCCTTATGTTCCGAACAAGCGTGCCGGCGGCTTCTGCTTCGGCAGCAAGATCGCTCCAATCTTCTACAACACCATGGAAGACGCCGGCGCCCTGCCGATCGAATTCGATGTGTCGAAGATGAACATGGGCGACGTGATCGACCTGTACCCGCACGCTGGCAAAGTCTGCAAGCACGGTACCGACGAAGTCCTGGCCACCTTCGAAATGAAGACCCCGGTCCTGCTCGACGAAGTCCGTGCCGGCGGCCGTATCCCGCTGATCATCGGCCGTGGCCTGACCGAGAAGGCTCGCGCCGAACTGGGTCTGCCTGCCTTCGATCTGTTCAAGAAGCCCGAAGCCCCTGTTGAAAGCACCAAGGGTTTCACCCTGGCGCAGAAGATGGTCGGCAAGGCCTGCGGTCTGGCAGAAGGCAAAGGCGTTCGTCCTGGTACCTACTGCGAACCGAAGATGACCACCGTGGGTTCTCAGGACACCACCGGTCCAATGACCCGTGACGAACTCAAAGACCTGGCGTGCCTGGGCTTCTCGGCTGATCTGGTGATGCAGTCCTTCTGCCACACCGCGGCGTATCCAAAGCCGATCGACGTGACCACCCACCACACCCTGCCTGACTTCATCATGACCCGCGGCGGCGTTTCCCTGCGTCCGGGCGACGGCATCATCCACTCGTGGCTGAACCGCATGCTGCTGCCAGACACCGTCGGTACCGGTGGTGACTCCCACACCCGTTTCCCGATGGGCATCTCGTTCCCGGCCGGTTCCGGTCTGGTGGCGTTCGCCGCCGCCACTGGCGTCATGCCGCTGGACATGCCGGAATCGATCCTGGTGCGCTTCAAAGGCAAAATGAAACCTGGCATCACCCTGCGTGACCTGGTGCATGCCATTCCTTACTTCGCCATCCAGAAGGGTCTGCTGACCGTCGAGAAGAAAGGCAAGAAAAACGCCTTCTCCGGCCGCATCCTGGAAATCGAAGGCCTGGAAGGTCTGACCCTGGAACAGGCGTTCGAACTGTCCGACGCCTCGGCCGAACGTTCGGCTGCCGGTTGCACCATCAAGCTGTCGAAAGAGTCGATCACCGAGTACCTGCAGTCCAACATCACCCTGCTGCGCTGGATGATCGGCGAAGGCTACGGTGACGCACGTACCCTGGAACGTCGCGCTCAAGCGATGGAAGCCTGGATCGCCAACCCTGAGTTGATGGAGGCCGATGCCGACGCCGAATACGCCGAAGTCATCGAAATCGACCTGGCCGACATCAGCGAGCCTGTGCTCTGCGCGCCGAACGATCCGGACGACGCCCGTCTGCTGTCCAGCGTTGCTGGCGAGAAGATCGACGAAGTGTTCATCGGTTCGTGCATGACCAACATCGGTCACTTCCGCGCGGCCGGTAAGCTGCTGGATCAGGTCAAGGGTCAGCTGCCAACCCGTCTGTGGCTGTCGCCGCCGACCAAGATGGACGCTCACCAACTGACCGAAGAAGGCTACTACGGCATCTACGGCAAGGCTGGCGCGCGCATGGAAATGCCGGGCTGCTCGCTGTGCATGGGTAACCAGGCACGTGTTGAGCCGAACTCCACTGTGGTGTCGACGTCGACCCGTAACTTCCCGAACCGTCTGGGCGATGGCGCCAACGTCTACCTGGCTTCGGCCGAGCTGGCGTCGGTGGCTTCGATCCTGGGTCGCCTGCCGACCGTCGAGGAGTACATGGAATACGCTGGCAAGATCGACAGCATGGCGGCCGATATCTACCGCTACCTGTCCTTCGACCAGATCGCCGAGTTCCGTGAAGCGGCCGCCAACGCCAACATCCCGGTGGTGCAAGCCTAAGGCTGTAGCGTTGTAAAAAAGAACGCCGCGTATTCCACGATACGCGGCGTTTTTTTATGCCTGTCGCCTGGGCCGACTCCCCTGCCCGCTATTTCGCCGTGGGGCCCGGCGCCTGAGGCCAGGCGTGGTACGCCCAAGTGCCAAGGCTCAATGCCAGAGCCCGGCCTGAGCCTGACCGCTCCAGCTCTGCAGGCTTTCCTGCAGCGTATCGTCGACGCTGGTACCGCTGAGCAACACTTGATAGCGGGTACTCGACGGCAAGGCCGCCAGGGCATCCTTGGCCCTGTGCTTGAGTCGGGCCAGGGCCAGGTGCTTGCCTTCCTGATTGACCTGGCGGAAGAACTCGTCCAGGGCCTCGATGCTGGTGCCGTCCAGGTTCGGCGACTCTTCCAGGCTGAGGATGACACTGTGAATCGGCGCCTGCACGTGCCGGATCAGGTGCAAGGCGCCGCCCAGGATGCGCTCGGCGTTGGCGAAGAACAGCGCCTCACCCGGACGCAGAATCAGCACCCCCGGCACCTGCCGCGCCTGGGGATGGCGGCTGAGGTCGACAAAATCATGACCGCTGCCCAGTTGACCGAGGATCTGGATATCCGCCGCCGACAGCTGGCGCAGCATCAACAGAATGCTCACCCCCACCGAGAGCAGCATGCCATCGAGTACCCCCAGTACCAGCACGGCGGTGACCGCACAGATCACCAGCAAACGATCCCTGCGCCAGATGAAATATCGCCCCAGCGGTTGCAGGCTCAGGCCATGGCCCAGGGCGTAGATGACGATCGCCGCCAGCACCGGCTCCGGGGTCAGGGCGATGTAGGGCAGCACCGTGAGGACGATGATCAGCATCACCGCAGCCGCGGTCAGCCCGGCAAGACGCGAGCGGGCCCCGGCCGCTTCGTTGGCGGACGTCGCCGAGTAACCGGCGCCGGCCGGCATGCCATGAAACAGACCGGAGAGCAGATTGGCAGCCCCCAGGGCCAGCAGGTCGCGGTTGGACGACACCCGGTCTCCATGCTTGAGCGCCAGGGAACTGATGGAGCCATAGGACTCGGCATACAGGATCATCACCAGGGCAAACGCCAGCTCCCCCAGACGCAGCCAGTCGGCAAAGGGCAGGTCCGGCAGGCTCGGCACCTGCAGCTTGAGTTCGATCACCCCGATCAGGGCCACGCCATGAGCCGGCAGGTCGAGCCATTGTCCGGCGCCAATGCCGATCACCACCGCCACCAGCCCACCGGGCACATAGGGAATCCGCGAGCAGATCGCCAGCACCAGCAAGGCCAATGCCGCCACCGCCGCACCGGCCCAGTTCCACTGCGGCCACTGCTCCAGCAACTGCGGCAGAAAGCGCACCAGGTTGCCGGTGCTCAAGTGCACCCCCACGACGGTGGCGAACTGCTTGAGGATGATGGTCACGGCCAGGCCGAAGGCGAAGCCCCGCAGCACCGGCTTGGCAATGAACGCGGTGACGCCGCCGAGGCGAAACAGCCCCGCCAGGAGGAAGAAGCCCCCGGTCAGCAGCACCAGGGCGAAAGCCAGGTTCAGGCGCAGTTGTACGTCGCCCTCAGCCAGGGACAGGGTGGCGGCGGCCAGCACCGCCGCCGACGAGGACGTGGCCGAGACAATGGCAAAGCGGCTGCTGCCCAGCAGGCCGTAGCACAGCAATCCGGCGAACAGGGCAATGACCCCGGCCTGGGGCGGCAAGGCGGCGATACCGGAATAGGCCACGGCCTCCGGCAGCAACAGGCCGGCGATGGACAATCCGGCCAGCAGATCGCGGGTGCGCTTCGGTGCAGCGGTGGGGATGGTCAGGGGTTCAGTGGCCAATCGGGTTCATCCGTGACAAGGCAAATCCAGATTCGAGGGGGTGTTGCCCAACGGCATCAACGCGTTTGGGCAGGCTTGCAGCCAGAGGGGCGGGAATGACCATGGGCAGGTTCCTGGCAGCAATAAGAGCACCAGCTTAGCCCTTTATTCAAGGCAGCAAACGATCCTGGTTAATGCCTTGAACGACAACGCCGCCGGTGCTGTGAGCACCGGCGGCGTTGTTTGTGTTGCCAGCGATTGCGTCAGGCTTGAAGGCCTGTTCGCCGGCAAGCAGGCTCCAGGCGGTGAGCGTCGCGTAGGAGCTGGCTTGCCAGCGAAGGCGCGCAAGCGCGCCGCACAACTCACGAGGCCAGGGAGTACACCAGCGCCGTAATGGCCACCAGCCCCACCAAAGTCACGAAGACGTTGGAGGCCTGACCGCGATAGCGGGCCATGGCCGGCACTTTGCGAATGGCGTACATCGGCATCAGGAACAGGATCGCCGCAATCACCGGGCCGCCCATGGTCTCGATCATCGTCAGGATGCTCGGGTTGAGGGTCGCCACGGCCCAGCAGATCACCAGCATGAAGGCGGCGGTGACCCGGTCCAGGGTTTTCGTCCCCGGACGCCGGCCACTCTTGCCGATCAGGCCCTTGAGGCCTTCGCTGGCACCGATGTAGTGACCCAGGAAGGACTTGGCGATGGCCACGAAGGCAATCAACGGCGCGGCGAAGGCGATGGTCGGATTCTGGAAGTGGTTGGCCAGGTAGGACAGGATCGACAGGTTCTGCGCCTTGGCTTCGGCCAGTTGCGCCGGGCTCAGGGTCAGTACGCAGCTGAAGACGAAGAACAGCACCATGCCCACCATCAGCAGATGGGCGCGCGAGAGGATCTGCGAGCTGCGCTCTTCGGCGTGCACGCCATAGCGGCGCTTCTGGTCCACGGCAAAGGCCGAGATGATCGGCGAATGGTTGAACGAGAAGACCATCACCGGAATCGCCAGCCACAAGGTATGCAGGAAGGCCGAAGGCGCCGGGACATCGCTGACGGTGGCGAGGATGCCGCCATTCCAGTGCGGGATCAGGAACACCGCGAGGAACAGCAGGGCCACGATGAACGGATAGACCATCAGGCTCATGGCCTTGACGATCACCTGCTCGCCGCAACGCACCACCACCAGCAGGCCGAAGATCAGCACCAGGGCCAGGATCGCCCGCGGTGGCGGCGCAATGTGCAGCTGGTTGGTCATGAAGCTGTCGACGGTGTTGGTCAGGGCCACGCTGTAGATCAGCAGGATCGGGAAGATCGCCAAAAAGTACAGCAAGGTGATCAGGGCACCGGCGGTGAGGCCGAAATGCTCCTCCACCACGTCAGTGATGTCCGCACCGTCACGACCGGAGAGCACGAAGCGGGTCAGACCGCGGTGTGCATAGAAGGTCATGGGGAAGGCCAGCAGCGCCAGGATCAACAGCGGCCAGAAACCGCCGATACCGGCATTGATGGGCAGAAACAGGGTACCGGCACCGATGGCCGTGCCAAACAGGCCGAGCATCCAGGTGGTGTCTTGGCGGTTCCAGCTACTCAGGGTCGCTGGGGTCGCCGTTTCAAAGCGTTGATCAACGCTGTTGGCCTGATCATTCATCCGGTGGGATCTCCACATTCCGGTCGTTTGCCATTCGATCAGGGCGCGTCGGAATACCCGACAGACAGAGCCCCGACCGAAACAGAGGGGGCGCGATTGTCCGGGATTCCAAGGGCGCTGCATAGACTTAGCTGAGGAACGGTTTATACGGTGCAGATTTATTTTTCCGCCGTGGCGAGGCGTCTGGTCCGGCCCTCTCCCGCTCAATCCGGGTTCCGTAGGAGCTGGCTTGCCAGCGAAGGCGCCCGCCTGAAGACGCCATTCGCCGGCAAGCCGGCGCCTACCGGGCTGCGTTGACAAGCTTCACGGGCAGACGGCATGATCGGACCCCATGAATATCTACGCGCTCAACCCTACCTCTACCACCACGACTGCCTACGGCGGGTCGTGTGGTGGCTGTGCGGGATGATGCAAGCACAGTAAAACCAAGGCCCCGCCAGCAATGGACGGGGCCTTTTGTTTCTCCGTCCACCTGGCACTACAAGGAGAGACAAGATGCCTTCATCCAATGCCAAGCGTGCCGCCCTGCTGGTTATCGACATGCAGGTCGGGTTGTTCAATGGACCGGACAAGCCCTACAAGCGCGAACAAGTCCTGGAAAACATCAACCAACTGATCCGCCGTGCTCGCCAGGCCGGGGCACCGATCTTCGCCGTGCGCCATACCGGCCCCGCCGAATCGCCGATTGCCGCCGGCAGCCCGTTCTGGCAACTGCTGCCGACCCTGGAAGTGGATGAAGAGCTGGACTGCGTGCTGGACAAGACCCGCCCCAGTTGTTTTGTCGGCACCGGGCTGGCGGAGCGCCTGCAGGCGGCCCAGGTCAATGAACTGGTGATCGTCGGCATGAAGACCCAGTACTGCGTCGATGCTACCTGCCGCGCCGCCGGCGACCTGGGCTTTGCCGCCGTGCTGGTGGAGGACGCCCATACCTGCATGGACACACCGCTGATCGGCGCAAGAACCATCATCGCCCACCATAACGCCACCCTGAACGGCCCCTTCGTGCGCTTGGCCACAACCGCCGATGTGACCTTCTGACCCCATCGCCCCCACACCGCCCCGGGCACGCCGAACATGGCGTGATTCCTCCCGGGAACGGTGCCGGCGAGCATTGCCAAAACCCCTCGCAACCCGCACCCTTGAGCCTTCGTCCCTGCCTGTATGGAATCCTCCATGAGCGCCACCACGATCGCCGGCTGCATCCTCTACAGTCTTGACCCGCCGTCACTCGCCCACTTCTATGCAGACCTGCTGGGCTGGCCCATCACCGAGCAACAAGCGGATTACCAGCAACTGGTCCATCAGGGCTTCGAGCTGACTCTGGTCCAGGTGCCTCCAGCGATTGCTGCGCGCATTGTCGTGCAAGAGCCGCCACTGCCTCGCAGCGATAGCGCATGCAAGCCGCTGTTCCAGGTCGACGATCTGGATCAGGCCAGGCAACGGGCCGCCAGCGCCGGGGGCCGGTTGTACGAAGCCGAGCGTGAATGGCAATTCAAGGGCGCGCGGGTCTGCGACGGCGTCGACCCGGAAGGCAACATCTTTCAATTGCGCCAGCCCCTGCCCCATTAACTGCTGAGGAACCGTCATGCGCGCCACCGTCCTGGTCCTGGTCGAGAACGTCAACGCCTACCTGCCCTTGCTCGAAGCGCTGGGCTTCAACCTGATCCTGGCCCCCACTCCCGCCGAACGGGCCCAGACCATCAAGACCCACGCCCCACAGATCGACGCCGTGCTGACCCGCGGCCCACTGGGGCTGACTGCGGCGGAAATCGACGCCCTGCCCCGACTGCAGATCATCTGCGTGATCGGTGCCGGTTATGAGCAGGTGGACCTGCAAGCAGCGAGCAACCGCGGGATTGCCGTGACCAATGGTGCTGGGGTCAACGCCTCGTCCGTGGCCGACCATGCCCTGGCCCTGCTGCTGTCGCTGGTCCGGGGCATCCCCCAGGCCGATGCCGCCGTGCGCCAGGGGCAATGGCCGAAAGTCCTGCGCCCTTCCGTGGCCGGCATGCGCCTGGGCATCCTCGGGCTGGGCGCCGTGGGCCAGGCCATCGCCCGGCGCTGTGCCCTGGGGTTCGATATGACCGTGAGTTACCACAGCCGCCAGCCCCGGCCGGACCAGCCCTACCGCTTTTGCCCGACCCTGGTGGAACTGGCCCGAGACTCGGACGCCCTGGTGATTGCCACCCCGGGCGGCGCCGACACCCGGCACCTGGTGGACCAGCTGGTGCTGGAGGCCCTTGGCGCCGAAGGCTTCCTGGTGAATATCGCCCGGGCCAGCGTGGTGGACACCCACGCCCTGCTGCAGGCCCTGAGACAGCGGCGGATTGCCGGCGCGGCCCTGGACGTGTTCGATGACGAACCGCAAGTGCCGGACGCTTTCAAGGCGCTGGACAATGTGGTGCTGACCCCTCATGTCGCCGGCCTTTCGCCCCAGGCCAGCCGCGACACCGTGGACATGGTCGGCAAGAACCTGCTGGCCCACTTCGAGGGCCGCCCCCTGCTGACCCCGCTAACGCTGCCGGCACCGAACTGACCCATCCCCGGGCAACGCCTATGCTCGTGGGGCGGACAACCTCTGTCGGCTTGTGTAGGAGCTGGCTTGCCAGCGAAAGCCGCCTCCCACCCTGCGCCTGTCATGACGCTCCCTTCGCCGGTAAGCCGGCGCCTACGGGGGCTTGATGCCAACGGGTCGTAGAAACACAGGGGCAAATTCAAACGCTTGTATCAAAAGCAATGATTGTCCAGCAACACGCGCACCTATAAAGGCCCGCCGCGATTGTGAGGGGCCGGTAGGCGCATTAGATTAGTCAATAATCTCTGGCCTCCAGAATAAGCAGAAGGGATAAGCATGGCGCTTACAGACCAATCCACCCGTACTCGCTCCGGCGAGGAGCTCGATGCCAACCTGATCGATCCGTACCTCAAGGCGCATATTCCCGGCCTCAGCGGCACGCCGCAGATCAGCCAGTTCCCGGGCGGAGCCTCGAACCTCACCTACTTGCTGGAATACCCCGACCAGGAATTCGTCCTGCGCCGCCCGCCATTTGGCCACAAGGCCAAGTCTGCCCATGACATGGGCCGCGAGTTCCGCATTCTCAACCAGCTCAAGGATGGTTTCCCCTACTGCCCCAAGGCCTATGTGCACTGCACCGACGAGTCGGTGATCGGCGCCGAGTTCTATGTCATGGAGCGGGTCAAGGGCATCATCCTGCGGTCCGACCTGCCGGCGGAACTGGGCCTGGATGCCGGCAAGACCCAAGCCCTGTGCAAGAGCTTCATCGACCGTTTCGTCGAACTGCATCGGGTCGACTACAACGCCTGCGGCCTGGGCGACCTGGGCAAGCCCGAAGGCTACGTGCAGCGTCAGATCAAGGGCTGGAGCGAGCGCTACGAGAAAGCCCTGACCCCTGACGCGCCGCACTGGGAAACCGTGAAGGCCTGGCTCAACGACAAGATGCCCGCCGACCACCCGACATCGAGCATCGTCCATAACGACTACCGGTTCGACAACGTGATCCTCGACCCCAACAACCCGATGCAGATCATCGGCGTGCTGGACTGGGAACTGACCACCCTGGGCGATCCGCTGATGGACCTGGGCAACACCCTGGCCTACTGGATCGAGGCCGCCGACCCGGCGCCGGTGCAACTGATGCGTCGCCAGCCAAGCAACGCGCCGGGCATGCTGACGCGCCAGGAGTTCGTCGATTACTACGCCGAACGCGCCGGCATCCAGATCGGCAATTTCGACTTCTACTACACCTACGGCCTGTTCCGCCTGGCCGGCATCGTGCAGCAGATCTACTACCGCTTCTACCACGGCCAGACCCAGGACAAACGCTTCGCGCAGTTCATTCACATGAACAAACTGCTGGAGCAGATGAGCCTGCAGGTCATCGACAAATCCAGCCTCTGACCGCGCCCCGGCGCTCGACAGCCCAGCAAGGAAAAACCATGTCCAAGACTCAGTTGTTCGACCTCGACGGCAAGATCGCCTTCGTCTCCGGCGCCAGCCGCGGCATCGGTGAGGCCATCGCCAAACTCCTGGCCCAGCAAGGGGCCCACGTGATCGTGTCGAGCCGCAAGCTCGAAGGCTGCCAGCACGTGGCCGACGCCATCATCGCCGCCGGTGGCAAGGCCACGGCGATTGCCTGCCACATCGGTGAAATGGAGCAGATCAGCCAGGTCTTCGCCGGGATTCGCGAGCAGTTCGGCCGCCTGGACATCCTGGTCAACAACGCCGCCACCAACCCGCAATTCTGCAACGTCCTGGACACTGACCTGGGGGCGTTCCAGAAGACCGTCGACGTCAATATCCGCGGCTATTTCTTCATGTCGGTGGAAGCCGGCAAGCTGATGCGCGACAACGGCGGCGGCAGCATCATCAACGTGGCCTCGATCAACGGCATCTCGCCGGGGATCTTCCAGGGTATCTACTCGGTGACCAAGGCCGCGGTGATCAACATGACCAAGGTCTTCGCCAAGGAATGCGCGCCGTTCGGCATCCGCTGCAACGCCTTGCTGCCGGGCCTGACCGACACCAAGTTCGCCTCGGCCCTGGTGAAGAACGACGCGATCCTCAAGACCGCCCTGGCGCAGATCCCCCTCAAGCGCGTGGCCGACCCGAGCGAAATGGCCGGCGCGGTGCTCTACCTGGCCAGCGACGCCTCCAGCTACACCACGGGCATTTCGCTGAACGTGGATGGGGGCTTCCTCTCCTGAGGTCCGCTTGCACCACCGAAAAGGCAGCCTCCGGGCTGCCTTTTTCATTTTCTGTAGGAGCTGGCTTGCCAGCGAAGAAGGCCTTGAACCCTGCGCAACCCAAGCGCCCCCTTTCGCCGGCAAGCCGGCGCCTACAGCGTCCGTCAAAATTTTAATTCCACCAATTGCAATTAACGAATATTTATTCCATAAATAACCTTCCTACAACAATAATTCTGCAGGTGCGGCTATGGATGAACTTGGCATTGGCTTGATCGGGACCGGCTTCATGGGCCGGGCCCACGCCCTGGCGTTTCGCAATGTCAGCGCGGTGTTCGAACTGCCGGTGCGCCTGCACCTGGCTGCGCTGGCCGATGCCGACGCTCAGCGTGCCGAACACTGCGCCGGGGCCTGGGGCTTTGCTCGCGCCCATAGTGACTGGCAGCATCTGATCGCCGATCCGCGAGTCAATCTGGTGGCCATCACCACCCCCAATCACCTGCACTTCCCCATGGCCATGGCGGCGCTGGCGGCAGGCAAGGCGGTGTACTGCGAAAAGCCCCTGGCCATCAGCGTCGAAGAAGCCCGGCAGATGCACCACGCCGCCCAGGCTGCCGGGGTGGTGACTCGGGTCGGCTACAACTATCAGCACAATCCAATGATCACCCTGGCCCGTGAGCTGATCGGCAAGGGCGAGCTGGGGCAACTGGTGAGTTTCCAGGGGGAGTTCAGCGAGGACTTCATGGCCGATCCGGACTCGCCCTGGTCCTGGCGTTGCGATCCGCAGCACGCCGGGGGCGCCCTGGCAGACCTGGGTAGCCACCTGCTGGCCATGGCGCGCTTTCTCATGGGGCCGCTGCAGGCGGTGTCCGCCGATGTGCAGACGGTGCATCAGCAACGACCGACCCACGCCGGCAGCCAGGAACGGCGCCACATTGGTGTGGATGATCAGGTCCACGCTTTGTTGCGTTTCGCCAATGGTGCCCGGGGTACGTTGAGCAGCAGCTGGATCAAGCATGGTTACAAAAATCACCTGAGCTTCGAGATCAGCGGCACCCTGGGCACCCTCGCCTTCGACCAGGAGCGTTTGAACGAGCTGCGCCTGTACCGGGTCGGCCAGAAGGGTTTCCAGCGCTTGCTGGCCGGGCCCGAGCTGCCGGGCTATGCGGCCTTCAGCCCGGCGCCGGGGCATCAGTTGGGCTACAACGAACTCAAGACCCTGGAGGTGCAGGAACTGATCATGGCCCTGAGTGGACAGGGGCGCGACGGCACGGACTTCCAGGAAGCCTGGGAAGTGGAGCGGCTGGCGGCGGCGATCCGCATTGCCGCCCAGGAACAGCGCTGGGTGACACTGTAGGAGCCGGCTTGCCGGCGCAGGCGATCTTGCGGGCCTCTTCGCTGGCAAGCCAGCGCCTACGGTTGGCCGCAATACCGTGGAGTTTTTTTTGTAGGAGCCGGCTTGCCGGCGAAGGCGATCTTGCAGGCCTCTTCGCTGGCAAGCCAGCGCCTACGGTTGGTGGCTGGCAAGGTGGGCGGCCAGGGCCTTGGCTTGCAGGGCGACGTCGGTGACCGCGGTGCTTTCCCACCACAGGCCACGCAACGGCGGTCCCATGGCGAACAGGCGCTCGGACGCTTGGCCACGGGCATTGTGCACGGCACCCTCTGCCGTGGCGCTGATGCCCAGGGCCAAGGGTCCGGGTGTAACCAGGCCACGGGCCAGCAGGTGCTGCGGCAAGGGCCGCGCGACCCGGCGCCAGTCATATTCAATGCCGCTGGAGTTGATCAGTGCGTCCCCCTCCAGGCGTTCGCTGTGCTCGGTGCCGCGATAACGCAGGCGGATCGTCAGGCGACCAGCAACCGAAGGTTCCAGTCCCTGGTAGGCCGCAGCATGAATCCGCAAGCGCCCCTCGGCGTGCAGACGCGCCACCAACTCGGCGCTCAAGGGCGGTGAGCGATGGTGATGGCTCTCCCACCACGGCCGCACGTGGCGCACGAACTGGCGTCGCTGGACATCCGTGGCCTGGCTCCACAATCGGCCGATATGCACCCGCACCGTGTCCAGCGGCGCTTGCCAGTCGATGCCCCGGGCCTGGGCCTCGCGGCACTGGCGCCGCACCTCCCGCAGCAGTTGTCGCGGGCTGCGCAGATTGAGGTCGGCGGCGAGGAAGTCCACCCAGGCCGGCGGCTGACGTCGCACATGAGGCAGCAGACCGTGCCGGGAAAACACTTCGATCGGCCCGCGATGCCCGGCCTGCTCCAGGGACACCACGGCGTCCACCATGGTCAGCCCGGAACCAATGATCAGCACCCGCGCGCCGGGGTCCAGACGGGCCATGGCTGCCACGTCCCAAGGGTCCAGGGCCGCGGCGTTGAGGCCGCTGGATCGGGTCTGCGGTGTGCGCGCCGCCGGGAACATGCCCGTGGCCAATACCGCCACCCCTCCACGCAACTGACGGCCGTCCGCCAACGTCAGGCAGACACCGTGACTGTCGGTGTCCAGGTCCATCGCTTCGCCGTGCACGTGGCTCAGGCTGGAGCCCTGCTCCAGGCCCAACTGCAGCGCCTCGGCCAGGCGTTGCTGCACATAGACGCCAAACAGCCCCCGAGGTGGAAACAGTTCGCTGACCGGCACCGGCTGCAGGCGCGATTCCGGCCAGCCGCCGTCGGCAATGTACCGGGTCAGCCACTGGGTCAGGTCGTCGGCATTGTCCGGATCGACGCTCATCCGTGCCGCGTTACCGTTCAGGGTATGCCCCAGTTCGACAGCGCTGTAGGCCTCGCCCCGGCCCAGCTCGCTGCGGGGCTCGATCACCAGAATCCGCCGCCGCCCCGGCAGGCGCAGCAATTGCGCCGCCAGCAAGGCGCCACTGAGGCCGCCACCGACAATCAGAATTTCAGCATCAGGGGTGGCAGGGTTTGCCTGTCCGCTGTGGTTTTGGCTCATGGAATACTCACGCGCAGTGTTTGCCCAGTTAGAAGTTCTGCAGATCGCCCCGCGCCAGCAGTGGCTCGGCGGTGCCGGGCAGGGCCACCCGGCCGGTGTCCAGCAGCCAGGCATGGGAAACGTAGTTGAGCGCCAGATTAATGCTTTGCTCGGCGAGCAGAAAGCTCACTCCCGCCTCACGATCAAGCTGGGCAACGATCTGAAAAATCTCCTGGACGATGATAGGCGCCAAGCCCATGGAAGGTTCATCCAGCAGTACCAAAGTAGGATGGGCTCGGTTGGCGTCATGCGATGTTCCGTGTGAATTCGGCGACCCAGGCCGGGGTTGCAGGATGAGCCGTGGCCTGGGGCGGCTGCCAGATGAACTGCAGGCGAGCAAAACCCAGCAGCCGGCGTATCCGTTGCTTGAGCAGCCGGGGCAGCGGCTGTTGCGGGTGGGCGATGGCCCATTCACACAGGCGCCGGCGCCAGCTGCCAGGCGGGGCCAGGCGACTCTCGATTTCATCCGCCAGGTGCTGCAGGCGCGAGGGCGAAAGCAGCAGGCCGCTGGGAGCCGCCTCGCGGCGGTCGCGAGCGCATGAGCCCCGTGTTTCGGGAAAGGCCAGGCTGTGGCCGCTGCTCAGCCACTGATCCAGCAACACTGTCAGGCCGTCCTGCCACTCCGTGCCCTCCTCGCTCCACAGTTGGGCAACCGTGGGTGGATGGCGCCAGTAAAACTGGCGCTGGGGTGTTTCGAGGGGCCCCAGCAGCTCACTGAACGACAGCACTGGCTGGTGCGAGCCTGGGGGCAATCGGGGCAGGGATTGCTGGGCGATCAGCCGTTGCGGAGCCAGGCTGCCTTGCCCCGCCGCGACCCAGCTCAGGACCTGCTGGCGCGACTGCACGAAAGCATGGCTCGGCTGCAGGCGCCACAGCGCCTGGCGCAAGGCTGGAGTGGGCAGATCAGCGGCGACACTCAGCACCTGGGCGCCGATGCTGTGGGCGGCCAGGGCCAGCAGGAGCAGGTCCGGCTCGAACAGCCCACTCAGGGCCAGCCTTGAGTGCCGGCTCAAGCCCTGCTGACGCAGGCCGTCGGCCAGACGCTCGACATCGCGCAGGGCATCGATCCAGCGCCAGGCGTACCAGTGCCCATGGCGCTTGTGGCGCAGGGCGTTGTCCAGCGGACTGACCTGGGCCCAGTGGCGCAGTTGTTCCAGGGCGCCGGACAACTGCAGCCGGGCCGGGAACGGGGGGGCATCCGCAATCGGTGGGGGGTTGAGTTCATGCACGCTCATGGATGGACCTCTATGGCTTGGCAAAGCGTGCGGTGGACCGCTGGCTGGATATTGACGGGCTTTACGGGGCCCTTTCGCTGGCAAGCCAGCTCCTACGGCTGGCAGGAATAATAGTGGGGACGGTAGGAGCCGGCTTGCCGGCGAAGGCGCTGGCAAATCGGACGCGGGTCTTGCGGGCCTCTTCGCTGGCCAGCCAGCTCCTACGGGAAGCGCCGGGGTCAGGCGCGGGCGCGCTGCGGCTGAAGCCGGGTACCGAGGTCGCGCCAGGCGCTGCCCGGGTGGTTCAGCGGCAGCCGAGGACCAGCGCCAAAGAGCTTCTCTCGCAGGGTGCCCGGGGCGTACTCGGTCTTGTAGACCCCGCGCTTCTGCAACTCGGGCACCAGCAGCTCCACGGCATCGATAAAGGTTTCGTGGGTCAGTGCGTAGGCCAGATTGAAGCCGTCGACATCGGTCTCCTCCACCCACTCCTGAAGCAGGTCGGCAACGGTTTCCGGACTGCCGACAAACAGCGGGCCAAAGCCGCCGATCCCCACCCAGTCGGCCAGTTCGTGAGGGGTCCAGACCTTGTTCGGGTCCGCGGTGGAGAAGGCCTCCACCGCCGATTGGATGGCGTTGGTGTGCACATGCTTGAGGGGTTCGTCCGGCTTGAAGCGGCTGAAGTCGATGCCGGTCCATCCGCAAATCAGCGCCATGGCGCCTTCATAGCTGACCCAGGATTTGTACTCTTCGAACTTGGCTTTGGCCTGGGCGTCGGTCTCGCCGAGGATCACCGTCTGCAGGTTGAAGATCAGAATCTTCGAGGGATCGCGCCCGGCCTCTGCTGCTCGGCGGCGGATGTCGGCCACGGTCTTCTTCAGCAGGACCTTGGACGGCGCGGCAACGAACACGCATTCGGCCTGTTCGGCGGCGAACTGCTTGCCCCGGCTCGACGCACCGGCCTGATACAGCACCGGGGTGCGTTGCGGCGAAGGCTCGCACAGGTGAATCCCCGGCACCTGGAAGTGTTTGCCCGCGTGGCGGATCTCGTGGATCTTGCTCGGGTCGCTGAAGATCCGCCGCTCCCTGTCCCGCAGGATCGCGCCGTCCTCCCAACTGCCTTCCCAGAGCTTGTAGCAGACCTCCAGGTATTCCTCGGCGTAGTCGTAGCGCGCATCGTGCTCGGTCTGGGTCTGCTGGCCGATGTTCTTCGCCCCGCTCTCCAGGTAGGAGGTGACGATGTTCCAGCCGGCGCGGCCACGGGTCAGGTGATCGAGGGTGGAAAGGCGCCGAGCGAAGGGATATGGATGCTCGAAGGACAGCGATGCGGTGAGGCCGAAGCCCAGGTGTTCGGTGACCAGGGCCATGGGCGGAATCAATTGCAGCGGATCGTTCACCGGCACCTGGGCCGCCTGGCGGATCGCCGCGTCGCCATTGCCGTTGTAGACGTCGTAGATGCCCAGTACGTCGGCGATGAACAGCCCGTCGAACTTGCCCTTTTCAAGGATCTTGGCCAGGTCGGTCCAGTACTCCAGGTCCTTGTACTGCCAGGAACGGTCCCGGGGATGGGCCCAGAGCCCCGGTGACTGGTGGCCGACACAGTTCATGTCGAAGGCATTGAGGCGAATTTCACGGGACATCACGCAGCACTCCTGAAACCTTGAGGTAGCACGCCATTGAGGCGGTAGTTGCCGATCAGTTGATACTTCCAGCGCAGCGGGTCTTGCAGGGCCTGTGGCTGCGGGGTGCGCTGGCCGGTGAGTTCAAATTCGGCGTTGCCGGCCGCCACCAGGGCCTCGGCGGCAGCGATCGCCGCCTCGGCCAGGGCGATGGCGATCTCCGCCGGGTCCTGATCCTCTTGCAGCCGGTGCTGGGCCCGCTCCTGCAGGGCAACCGCCACTTCGATGCGGATCTGCAGATCGCCAAAGCGGCTGATCACATACGGGTCGTCGCTGGCCCTGTCCAGGCCGCTGCCGGCCCAGGGCCGGGCCTGGTCGCGGACGAAGTCCAGGGTCGTCTGCAGCAGGCTGCGGGCCCGTTGCAGGTCATCGCTGCTGCGGGCCAGGTCGGCCTGGAAGCGGTAGGCGTGGGTCAATGCGTTCATATCCGATTCCTTTCAGTTCCAGGCGTGACGGGGCGGCTTGACGCCGTTGAGCAGGAAGTTGCCGATCAGGTGGTATTTCCAGCGGGCCGGGTCGTGCAGGGTGTGGGTCCGCGCGTTGCGCCAGTGGCGATCGAGGTTGTACTTGGCCGACACCGAGCGGGTGCCGGCCAGCTCGAACAGCTTGCTGGCGGCGAGCAAAGCGCTTTCTGCCGACAGCACCTTGGCCTGGGCCACTAGCAGCGAGGCGTGGGCGACGCTGTCTTCATCGGGCTTGAGCAAGGCCTGATCGATGGCCTGGGCGGCCTTGGTCAGGATGGCTTCGGTGCCATGGACCCGCCATTCCAGGTCGCCGATGGCGGCCTGGGTATAGGGGTCCTGCCAGCCGTGATCCAGGCCGCTGTCGATCCAGGGCCGAGACTGCCGGGCATGGTGCTTGGCGTCCTCCAGGGCGGCGACGGCGATGCCGGTGTCCACCGCGGCCTGGATAATCTGCGAGATCGGGCCGTCGGCGGTGGGCTGGTCGAAGGCCCGATGGGCCGGAATCACCGCGCTGCGCGGTACGTGCACGGCCTTGAGGCTGACCCCGCCGCTGGCGGTGGTGCGCTGGCCGAAGCCGTCCCAGCTGTCGATCACGCTCAGGCCGGGATTGTGGCGCTCGATAAAGGCAATGTGGGCCTGGTTGTGCTCATCCACCGCCACGGCCGGGACAATGTGGGCGAACAAGGCACCGGTGCAGTAGAACTTCTCGCCATCGATCCGCGCCTGGTCGCCGGTGAAGCGGATCTGGGTTTCAAAGGCGCCGACGTGCTTGCTGCCGGCCTCGGAAAACGCGTTACCAAAGCGGTAGCCCTGCAACACCTTGGCGAAGTAGTGCTGTTTCTGCTCTTGGCTGGCGGTTTGCAACAGGATGTCCACCACCCCGAGGTGGTTCTGTGGCAACTGGCCCAGGGATGGATCGGCGGCGGAGATGATCTTGATCACCTCGGCCAGGGTCACGTAGGACACCCCGGCGCCACCATAGGCCTGGGGAATGGTGATGCCCCACAGGCCGCTGGCAGAGAACTCGTCCAGCTCCGCCACCGGCAGGCGCCGTTCGCGGTCGCGCACCGCAGCCTCCACGGCAAAGCGCTGGGCCAGGGCCCGGGCAACGCTGATGGCCTCGGCATCGCTGCGGATGATGTGGGCACTGCAAGAGGGTTGGGCTGGGACTGTCATGGGCCGACTCCGTGTCCTGAAGATCAAGATGAACACCGTTCAGGTGCTCGCTACCAGGACAATTGCAGGAGTCGTGCCTAAATATAATTTCTTTAATTATCAGTAAGTTAATGAGTTATTTAGAGAAAGCTCATCAACTGAAAAAAGGCAAAATGTTCAACCACTGTTGGTCAGCCAACAGTGGCCTGCACGCGAGGGCAATCAGAACACCACGTTGCGCACGAAGCGCGTGGCCTGGGCGCCGTCATTGCGATAGCCGTGGGGAACATGACTGGCGAACATAAAGAAATCGCCGCTTTCCAGGCGCCGTTCAGTGTCACCAAAGAACACCGTCAGGCAGCCCTCGAAGACGTAGATCTGCTCGCTCCAGCCTTTGGCATCGCATTCCGAGTGATAGACCTCGCCGGGCTCCAGCTGCCACTCCCACAGCTCCACCTCACGGCTGGCCTCGGCCTTGGCCAACAACACCGCCTTGCTGCCCGGGATGGCACCGGCCCAGGCCAGTTCATTGATGCGGCTCGGGTCCCGGGCATCCGGGGCCTGGATCAGGTCGCTGAAGGCCACGTTCAAGGCTTCTGCCACTCGGTCCAGGGTGCCGAGACTGACGTTCTTCTCCCCCGCCTCGATGGCCACCAGCATCCTCCGGCTGACATCGGACTTTTCCGCCAGAGCGCTCTGGCTCAAGCCTGCGGCATGACGCAGGCGTCGCACATTGAGGCTGACGTGTTGCAGGACCGAAGCCCGCTGAACATTATCTTTGTGCACTATATTGCTCACTCCCTGGTTCTGCGCAGTATACTGCCCAACATTCGGCGCATTGTGCGTCCCCCCCAGGTAGCACGCAAGGCCATGACCTCTACACCCTCCCGCGGATTGCAATTCAAACTGAGCAAGGCCGAAGTCGTCCTTGTGCTGATCACCATGATCTGGGGCGGCACCTTCCTGCTGGTACAGAAGGCCATGAGCGTCAGCGGGCCGATGTTCTTCGTCGGTCTGCGCTTTGCCGCGGCGGCCTGCATCGTCGCCTTGTTTTCACTGCGCCACCTGCGCGGGCTGACCCTGTTCGAACTGCGTGCCGGGACCTTTATCGGCACCGCCATCATGCTCGGCTACGGCTTGCAGACCGTGGGCCTGCAAAGCATTCCCAGCAGCCAGTCGGCGTTTATCACCGCCCTTTATGTCCCCTTCGTTCCCCTGCTGCAATGGCTGTTCATGGGCAAGCGCCCGGGGCTGCTGCCGAGCATCGGCATCATGCTGGCGTTTACCGGGCTGATGCTGCTGTCCGGGCCCAACGGCGCCTCGCTGGATTTCAGCCCCGGGGAGATCGCGACCCTGATCAGCACAGTGGCCATTGCTGCGGAAATCATCCTGATCAGCAGCTTTGCCGGGCGGGTGGATGTGCGCCGGGTCACGGTGGTGCAACTGGCGGTCACCTCGCTGCTGGCCTTTGCCATGGTGCTACCGACCGGGGAAGCCTTGCCGGGGTTTTCCTGGTTGTTGCTGGCCAGCGCCCTGGGCCTGGGGGCCGCCAGTGCGGCGATTCAGGTGGCAATGAACTGGGCACAGAAAAGCGTCTCGCCGACCCGCGCCACCCTGATTTATGCCGGTGAGCCGGTGTGGGCCGGGATTGTCGGGCGGATCGCCGGGGAACGCCTGCCCGCACTGGCGCTGCTGGGCGGGGCCTTGATCGTGCTGGCGGTGATCATCAGCGAATGGAAGCCCAAGGGCCGGGCCGCGGATGCCGATCAACCGGCATTGACCGACCAGGCAGCGGACAGCGTGTAGGAGCCGGCTTGCCGGCGAAGGCGGTCTTGCACCTAGAGCGCGGGGTCGCCGGGGGCGTAGAGCCAGGTGGGGACGGTCAACGAACCCTTGTGCTTGGGCTCCAACAGTACCCGGTCATTTTCGGGCTCGCCGTGGAAATAGAAATAGGCGTGGTAGAGCACGTGCCCCTCGGCAAAGGCACGATCGAAATAGAGCACCGTACCCGCTGGCAGCCGGTAGCTCCGATCATCCCCCATCGGGCCTTCGATGATCAGCGCCTGGCGGGTCTTGAGCATGTCGGGGCGGTCGAGATAATGCTCCACAGCTATCCCCAAACCGGCGCCGAAGGCAGTGAACAGCAAGGCGAAACCGCCCCGTCGAAACAGCCGGCCCATGGCCGATCCTTTTATCGTGTGCACCCTTGTCGATCCTTGTGGTGATTTGACCTGGGCAGGACATTGGCCCCACAGCGCCCGGTGAACGGGCGCATCAGGCATTTCTCTCCTACCTTTGAAAGCGTATGTAACATTTCTTAGGGGGGCCGGGCCGCGCATGGCGGTTGGTGATCGAGGGCCTGGCACGTATTATGCGTCATACTTTTCCGCAGATTAGAAGCCTATGTCCCTGATAGTTCTACTGCTTCTGCCATTCATAGGCAGCTGTCTGGCGGCCCTGTTGCCGCACAACGCACGTAACACCGAATCTCTGCTGGCTGGTCTGGTGGCACTCATTGGCACCATCCAGGTGGCTTTGCTGTACCCGCAGATCGCCGACGGCGGAATTATCCGCGAGGAATATACCTGGCTGCCGAGCCTGGGGCTGAACTTCGTGCTGCGCCTGGACGGCTTCGCCTGGTTGTTCTCGTTGCTGGTGCTGGGCATCGGCAGCCTGGTGGCGCTGTATGCGCGCTACTACATGTCGCCGCAAGATCCGGTGCCGCGCTTCTTCGCCTTCTTCCTGGCATTCATGGGGGCCATGCTCGGCCTGGTGATCTCCGGCAACCTGATCCAGATGGTGTTCTTCTGGGAGCTCACCAGCCTCTTCTCCTTCCTGCTGATCGGCTATTGGCATCACCGCTCCGATGCCCGCCGCGGTGCCTACATGGCGCTGATGGTCACCGGCGCCGGGGGCTTGTGCCTGCTGGCGGGGGTCATGCTGCTGGGCCATGTGGTAGGCAGCTACGACCTGGATCAGGTGTTGGCTGCCGGAGACAAGATCCGGGCCCACGCCCTGTACCCGGTCCTGTTACCACTGATCCTGCTGGGCGCCCTGAGCAAGAGCGCCCAGTTCCCCTTCCACTTCTGGCTGCCCCACGCCATGGCCGCACCGACGCCGGTCTCGGCCTACCTGCACTCGGCGACCATGGTCAAGGCCGGGGTGTTTCTCCTGGCCCGCCTGTGGCCGTCGTTGTCCGGCACTGAAGAATGGTTCTACATCGTCAGCGGCGCCGGGGCCTGTACCCTGGTGCTGGGCGCCTACTGCGCGATGTTCCAGAACGACCTCAAGGGCCTGCTGGCCTACTCCACCATCAGTCACCTGGGCCTGATCACCCTGCTGCTGGGCCTCAACAGCCCCCTGGCGGCCGTGGCCGCGGTGTTCCATATCCTCAACCACGCCACCTTCAAGGCCTCGCTGTTCATGGCCGCCGGCATCATCGACCACGAGAGCGGCAGCCGCGATATCCGCAAGCTCAACGGTCTGATCAAGCTGATGCCCTTCACCGCGACCCTGGCCATGGTGGCCAGTGCCTCGATGGCCGGGGTGCCGCTGCTCAACGGTTTCCTGTCCAAGGAGATGTTCTTCGCCGAGACGGTGTTCATCAATTCCAGCGCCTGGGTGGAAATCGCCCTGCCGGTGATCGCCACCATCGCCGGGACCTTCAGCGTTGCCTACGCCCTGCGCTTTACCGTCGATGTGTTCTTCGGCGAACCGGCCACCGACCTGCCCCACACGCCCCACGAGCCGCCGCGCTGGATGCGCGCCCCGGTTGAACTGCTGGTGTTCACCTGCCTGCTGGTGGGGATCTTCCCGGCGCAGATCATCGGTCCGCTGCTGGCCGCAGCGGCGCTGCCGGTCGTGGGCGGGACCCTGCCCGAGTACAGCCTGGCCATCTGGCATGGCCTGAATGCGCCGATGATCATGAGCCTGATCGCCATGTCCTGCGGCATCGTCCTCTACCTGCTGCTGCACAAGCCGCTGGTGGCGGGCCGTTTCGCCTACCCGCCGGGCGTGGGTCGTCTCAACGGCAAGTTGTTGTTCGAACGCAGCCTGGTGGGCATGACCCGCCTGGCCCGGCGCCTGGAGCGGCGCCTGAGCACCAAGCGCCTGCAGACCCAGCTGTTCGTGCTGGTGCTGGCAGCGGTGATTGCCGGGTTGATCCCCATGCTCTACAGCCAGCTGACCTGGGGCGACCGGCCGAAGATCCCCGGCTCCATCGTCTTCGTGACCTTCTGGCTGCTGGCCATCGCCTGTGCCCTGGGCGCCGCCTGGCAGGCCAAGTACCACCGTCTGGCGGCCCTGACCATGGTTAGCGTCTGCGGATTGATGACCTGCGTGACCTTCGTCTGGTTCTCGGCGCCGGACCTGGCCCTGACCCAGCTGGTGGTGGAAGTGGTGACCACGGTGCTGATCCTCCTCGGCCTGCGCTGGCTGCCACGGCGGATCGAGGATGTCTCGCCCCTGCCCAGCAGCGTGCCCAAGGCACGCATCCGCCGCCTGCGCGACCTGAGCCTGTCGATCGCCGTGGGCCTGGGCATGGCAGTGCTGTCCTACGCCATGCTGACCCGCCCCACTCCCAACGACATTTCCTCGTTCTACCTCAGTCGGGCCTTGCCTGAAGGCGGCGGCACCAACGTGGTCAACGTCACCCTGGTGGACTTCCGCAGCTTCGACACCCTGGGCGAGATCACCGTACTGGCGGCCGTGGCCCTGACCGTGTTCGCCCTGCTGCGACGCTTCCGCCCGCCCAAGGAAAGCATGCAGTTGCCGGCGCAACAGCGTCTGCTGGCACCGGACGTGGTCACCGATCTGGTCAACCCACGCCAGGCCAGCGACACCGCCCTGGGCTTCATGATGGTGCCGGCGGTGCTGGTGCGCCTGCTGCTGCCGATTGCCCTGGTGGTGTCCTTCTACCTGTTCATGCGCGGGCACAACCTGCCGGGCGGCGGGTTTGTCGCCGGGCTGGTGATGTCGGTGGCCTTCATCCTCCAGTACATGGTGGCGGGCACCCAATGGGTCGAGGCCCAGATGAGCCTGCGGCCGTTGCGCTGGATGGGCACCGGTCTGCTGTTCGCCCTGGCCACCGGCCTGGGCGCCCTGGCCTGGGGCTATCCGTTCCTCACCACCCACACGGTGCATGTGGACCTGCCGCTGTTCGGCGATATCCACATCGCCAGCGCCCTGTTCTTCGACATTGGCGTTTACGCGGTGGTGTTGGGCGCGACCCTGCTGATCCTCACTGCCCTGGCGCACCAATCGGTGCGGGCCCACAAGCCGGCCAGCCAGTCCAAATCCCTGATCAAGAGCGGAGCCGCCTGATGGAAGAAGTCATCGCAATCGCCATTGGAGTCCTCGCCGCTTCCGGAGTCTGGCTGGTACTGCGCCCGCGGACCTTCCAGGTGGTGATGGGCCTGTGCCTGCTGTCCTACGCGGTCAACCTGTTCATCTTCAGCATGGGCAGCCTGTTCATCGGCAAGGAGCCCATCGTCAAGGACGGCGTGCCCCAGGACCTGCTGCACTACACCGATCCGCTGCCCCAGGCCCTGGTGCTCACCGCCATCGTCATCAGCTTCGCCATGACCGCGCTGTTTTTGGTGGTGCTCCTGGCTTCCCGGGGCCTGACCGGCACTGACCACGTCGACGGCCGGGAGCCCAAGGAATGAGTTCGTTGTCCCACCTGATCGTCGCCCCCATCCTCCTGCCGCTGCTGACGGCAGCCATCATGTTGCTGCTGGGGGAGAAACACCGCCCGCTCAAGGCGCGGATCAACCTGTTCTCCAGCCTGCTGGGCCTGGCCCTGGCGGCGTACCTGCTGTACTGGACCCAGGTCCAGGGCGCTACCGGCTCCTTCGGCGTGTACCTGCCGAGCAACTGGCAGGTACCCTTCGGCATCGTCCTGGTGGTGGATCGCCTGTCGGCACTGATGATGGTGCTCACCGGGATCATCGGGGTCAGCGCACTGCTGTTCGCCATGGCCCGCTGGGACAGCGCCGGTGCCAGCTTCCATGCGCTGTTCCAGATCCAGCTGATGGGCCTCTATGGGGCCTTCCTCACCGCTGACCTGTTCAACCTGTTCGTGTTCTTCGAGGTGCTGCTGGCGGCTTCCTACGGCCTGATGCTGCACGGTTCGGGACGGGCGCGGGTATCGTCGGGGCTGCACTACATCACCATCAACCTGCTGGCTTCGTCGCTGTTCCTGATCGGCACGGCAATGATCTACGGGGTCACCGGGACCCTGAACATGGCCGACCTGGCGATGAAGATCCCCCTGGTGCCGGAAGCCGATCGCGGCCTGCTGCATGCCGGCACGGCAATCCTGGCCATCGCCTTCCTGGCCAAGGCCGGGATGTGGCCGCTGAACTTCTGGCTGGTGCCGGCCTATTCCTCGGCCAGCGCTCCGGTGGCGGCACTGTTCGCCATCATGACCAAGGTCGGGATCTATACCGTACTGCGCCTGTGGACCCTGCTGTTCTCCGGGCAGGCCGGGGCCTCGGCCTACTTCGGCAACCAGTGGCTGATCTACGGCGGCATGGCGACGATCTTCTGCGCGGCCCTGGCGATTCTCCCGGCCCAGCGCCTGGAGCGCATGGCCAGCCTGAGCATCCTGGTATCGGCGGGCATCCTGATCTCGGTGATCGGCTTCGCCCAGCCGGCGCTCACCGGTGCGGCGCTGTTCTACCTGTTCAGCTCGACCCTGGCGCTGTGCGCGCTGTTCCTCCTGGCCGAGCTGATCGAGCGTTCGCGCTCGGCCGTTGAAATTCCCCTGGAAGACGAAGGCGAAGTCCTGCCGCGGCCCTTGGGGTCGCAGCCGCCGCCCCGGGGCAGCAACCTCGACGACGAGCAACAAGTGGTGGTCGGCCAGGTGATCCCCTGGACCATGGCTTTCCTCGGCCTGAGCTTCATTGCCTGTGCCCTGCTGATCATCGGCATGCCGCCACTGTCGGGCTTTATCGGCAAGCTCAACCTGATCGCCGCCCTGCTCAATCCCCTGGGTCTGGGGGTCAGCGACGGTGCGCCGATCCCAGTGGCGGCCTGGTGCTTCCTGGCGCTGCTGATCCTCTCCGGCCTGGCCTCGCTGGTGGCCTTTGCGCGGCTGGGCATCCAGCGTTTCTGGAGTCCGGAGGAGCGGCCTTCGCCGGTCCTGCGGCGCCTGGAGTGCGTGCCGATCGTGGCCCTGCTCGGGCTCTGCGTGCTGCTCAGTTTCAAGGCCGAGCCGCTGCTGCGCTTCACCCAGGCCACCGCCGACAGCCTCAACCACCCGGAGCACTATGTGATGGCCGTACTCGGCACCCGCACTGTGCTCAGCCCTGAAGCCAAGGCCACCCAGGCGGCGGAGGTGCAACCATGAAGCGTCTGTTTCCGGCGCCCTTCCTGTCCCTGGCGCTGTGGCTGCTGTGGCTGGTGCTGAACCTGTCCATCAGCCCCGGCAATCTGCTGCTGGGGGCGATTCTGGGCTTTCTCGCACCGCTGCTGATGCGCCCGTTGCGGCCGTTGCCGATCCGCATCCGCCGCCCCGGCACCATCCTGCGCCTGCTGCTGCGGGTGGGCTGCGATGTGGTGGTCTCCAACCTGATCGTGGCCTGGGGCGTGCTCAACAACGGGCGCCGACCGGTGCGCTCGGCCTTCGTCAAGATCCCCCTGGACCTGCGCGACGCCAACGGCCTGGCGGCGCTGTCCACCATCACCACGGTGGTGCCGGGCACGGTCTGGTCCGAGCTGTCCCTGGACCGCAGCATCCTCTTGCTGCACGTCTTCGATCTGCAGGACGAAGAGCAATTCATCCAGCACTTCAAGGCGACCTACGAGCGCCCGCTGATGGAGATTTTCGAATGAGCGTCCTCTTGACCAATGCGATCCTGTTGAGCCTGTTCCTGTTTTCCCTGGCCATGGTCCTGACCCTGGTGCGCCTGTTCAAGGGTCCCTCGGCCCAGGACCGGGTCCTGGCCCTGGACTACCTGTACATCCTGGCGATGCTGATGATGCTGGTGCTGGGCATCCGCTACGCCAGTGACACCTACTTCGAGGCGGCGCTGCTGATCGCCCTGTTCGGCTTTGTCGGCTCCTTCGCCCTGGCCAAATTCCTTCTGCGCGGCGAGGTGATCGAATGAACAGCCTGGAGCAACTGCCACTCTGGGTGGAGATCCTGGTGGCCGTGCTGCTGGTGATCAGCAGCGTCTTCGCCCTGATCGGCGCCCTGGGCATCCTGCGCATGAAGAGCTACTTCCAGCGCATGCACCCGCCGGCCTTGGCCTCCACCATGGGCTCCTGGACAGTGGCCCTGGCCTCGATCCTTTATTTTTCAGCGCTCAAGTCCGGGCCGGTGCTGCACGCCTGGCTGATCCCGATCCTGCTGTCGATCACCGTGCCGGTCACCACCCTGCTGCTGGCCCGGGCGGCGCTGTTCCGCAAGCGCATGGCCGGTGACGATGTGCCGGCGGAAGTCAGCAGCAAACGCAGCGAAACCGGCAGCTGAGCACTGCCACCCTAGGTAGGAGCCGGCTTGCCGGCGAAGAGGCCGGTGAGCCTTGCAGCGACTTCGAAAACGCCTTCGCTGGCAAGCCAGCTCCTACACAAGCCAGCGCCTGCAGCGAGCTGGCGGCCCTTCAGGCCCAGGCCAGCACCAGCAGCCCGGCCCCCAGCACCACGCACAGCGGGGAATAGAACAGGGTGTCGAGACGGGCGAACTTCGAGTCGTGCACTTGCTTGAAGAAACCCACCAGCTCGGAGTCGCCAATGGCCCGGGCGAACATCAGCAAGGCAATGGCGCTGATCACCCATTGCAGGGACGGATGGGTCACGGTCGGCAGGTAGAGCCCGACCCGCAGGCACACCAGCATCGCCACCAGCAACAGCCCCACCGCCACCAGCAGCGTGGCCAGGGCCGGTGGCCGGAACGCCGGCTGGCTCTGCCCGGGAGCCGGCCCCGGGACTTCGGGGATCACCGCGTCGCTGCCGCGCTTGCCACCGGCGGCCCAGTACAGATGGATCAGGCTGATGAACAGAAAAGTGCCGGACATCCCCTGTGCAAGCAGAAGATTCATGTTCAGACATCCGTGTTGAAAATGTCGCTGAAGAATGGACCCGATTGCTCGTTTTTGTAAGTACGTTCGTCGCCTTCGATGATAAAGTGCCGCCCCATGAAATTGACCCGTTCCGATCGCTCACTCGTTGCCTGGATGCTCTATTGCTGCGTCCTGTTCAACGTGTTCGCCTGCAGCATCGGCCACGGACAGATGCTCGGCATGCAGCTCAACGGCATCGGCGGGCAGTTCTGCAGCATTGATCCCAACACCCAGGCACCGCTGCAACAACCTGCCGACCAGGACTCCCTGCCCACCCTGTCCAAGGCCTTCGGTTGCCCGTTGTGCTCCACCGGCGGCATGGGTCCGGCACTGAACTCCAGCGTCACCCTGGCGCTGTTGCCCCAACCCCAGGCACCGCCGCTGGCGCGCCAGTTCCTGCCCGAACTTCCCGCCCGTTTCACCTGGCCCGCCGCCCATCCTCGGGCCCCGCCCCACGCCTGATTCTTGCTCGTGCTCAACCCGCCCACTGCGCTGCTGCGCGGCGCGCTGTCGTGGGCCTTTTCCTAGTCAAGAATTCAGGATGCACCCATGAAACACCTTCCTTTACTGGCGAGCCTGCTGGCCTGCCTGTCCGTCAACGCCTGGGGCAAATCCGGCCTCGAGCTGGCCCCGGCCACCGTCAATGCCGAAGAGACGGACGCGGAGCCCGGCCTGTCCCTGGAGCAGTCCAGCGGCATGGCCTCGCGGCTTGGCCTGAGCCTGCGGGAGACCCCGGCCTCGGTGGCGATAGCCAGCCGCCAGGACATCGAGCGACGTGGCGCCCAGACCTTCCAGGACGCCGCCAATGCCCTGCCCGGGGTCAACGCCAGCGCACCGCCGGGATTCGGCGGTTTCATCTCCTACCGCGGCTTCACCAGCAGCCAGATCACCCAGATGTTCAACGGCATCAACGTCGCCACCGGCCTGGCGCGGCCGGTGGACGCCTGGATCTATGACCGGGTGGAACTGGTGGGCGGCCCCTCGTCGCTGATCAATGGCGCCGGCTCCGTCGGCGGCTCGCTGAACTACGTGACCAAACTGGCGGACCGCCGCGAACAGGCGGCCGAGGGCCTGCTCAGCTACGGCAGCTACGACACCACGCAAACCGCCTTCGGGGTCAATCACGCCCTGAGCCCGGCGGGGGCCGAGGTGCAGCATTACGCACGTTTGGATGTCAGCCACAACACCAGCAACGGCTACATCGACCGCCAGCAGCGCGATGCCTGGAGCCTGGCGTTCTCCCTGCTCAGCGACCTGACCCCGGACCTGTCCCACACCCTGGCCGTGGAGTATCAGGACGAGCACGAAGACAGCCCCTACTGGGGCACCCCGGTACTCAATCCCAAGGCCGGCGAGCTGAAGATCGACAAACACAACCGCTTCAACAACTACAACGTCGCCGACGGCCTGTATGAGCAGCGCACGGTTTGGCTGCGCTCGATCATCGACTACCGGATCAACCCCAGCACCAGCCTGCGCAACACCCTCTATCACCTGGACAGCCAGCGCGACTACCGCAACCTGGAGACCTACCAGTACAACGCCGACAACAGCCGGGTGAACCGCTCCACCGCCTATCTGGTGCGGCACCAGGGCCAGCAGGACGGCAACCAGTTCGAGCTGCGTCATGACGATCAACTGTTCGGCCTCGACACCACCTGGTCCGGAGGGTTCGAATACAAGGTCAACAGCACTACCAGCTCACCGTGGAACGTGTCGGCCAACAACAGCGTGGACCCCGGCCATTTCCAGCCGGGGTACTTCTATGACCTGAAGGGCACCCGTCAGAGCTGGGTCAAGGACAAGACCAACCAGGTCACCACCCGTGCCTTGTTCGTCGAAAATCGCCTGGCCCTGACCGACGAGCTGTCCCTGCTCAGCGGCCTGCGCTATGACGCCATCGACCTGGACGTGACCAACCACCGAGTGATCACCGCCAGCAACCCGCGACATCTCAAGCGCAGCTGGGAACCGGTCACCGGGCGCCTGGGGCTGACCTGGCAGTTCCTGCCCAGCGCCAACGTCTACGTGCAATACAGCACGGCCGCCGAACAGCCCAGCGGCACCCAGAACTTCGACGTGTCCACCGGCAAGCAATGGGAAGTGGGCAGCAAGTTCGACTACCTGGACGGGCGCGGCTCGGCGACCCTGGCGGCCTACCGCATCGAACGCAAGGACTTTGCCGTCACCGATCCCCAGGACCCGACCAACAGCATTCCCGTGGGCCAGCAGACCTCCAAGGGCATCGAACTGGCCAGTTCCCTGCGGGTCACCCCCAAGCTGCTGGCAGAGGCCAACTTCGCCTGGGTGGACACCGAATATGACGAATTCAACGAGAAGATCGCCAGCGGCGCCGTGGTCTCGCGCAAGGGCAACACCCCGACCAACGTCCCCGAGCGGGTGGCCAACCTGTGGCTGACCTATGACCTGGCCCCAAGCTGGCAGACCGGCGTCGATGCCCGCTACGTGGCCTCGGTGTACGCCGACAACGCCAACACCCAGACCCTACCGGCCTACACCCTGTACGGCAGCTTCCTGCGCTACCAGGTCGACAGCCACACCACCCTCACCGGCCGGGTGCGCAACCTGACCAACGAGGTCTATGGCAGGTTCGCCCATGTCTCCCCGGCTTACTACCTGGGCACCCCACGCACCTTCGAACTGGCGGTGCAGACCCGTTTCTGACCGGCTTGCGGGCCTCTTCGCCGGCAAGCCGGCTCCTACGGGAATATCGTGCGGTGTCAGGGCGGCCGTAGGCGCTGGCTTGCCAGCGAAGGCGTCGCCATGGATGGTGCAAGGCTTGCGGGCCCTTTCGCCGGCAAGCCGGCTCCTACGGGATATCGTGCGGTGTCAGGGCGGCCGTAGGAGCTGGCTTGCCAGCGAAGGCGTCGCCATGGACGGTGCAAGGCTTGCGGGCCCTTTCGCCGGCAAGCCGGCTCCTACTACAGGGCGGCGGCGACTTTGGCGGCGATGTCCTGGGGCACCCAGTTGCGCCAGAGGTCAGGATGCTGCTTGAGGAAGGCCCGGGCCGCGTCACGGGGGGCGCTGTGGTTTTCGCTCATCTGCGCCAGGGCCTGGTTGAGGGGCTCGATGGGCAGGTCCACCTGGCTAAAGAAGTTCACCAACTGCGGGTACTGTTTGTGGAATGGCGCAGACACGCCGATGGACAGTTTCGAGGCCAGGGAACGGGTCGGACGCGGGTTGGGGTTGTCGGCGTCGGTCAGGGTCTTCCAGGCCTCGGCATCAAAGGGCGGCTCTTGCAACTGGACCAGTTTGAAGCGCCCCAGCAGCGGCGTCGGTGACCAGTAGTAGAACAGGATCGGCTTGCCCCGACGGATCGACGAACTGATCTCAGCATCCAGGGCTGCGCCGGAGCCACTGCGAAAGTTCACGTAGCTGTCCTTCAGGCCATAGGCCTTGAGCTTCTGCTGGTTGACGATCTCCGAGGTCCAGCCAATCGGACTGTTGAGAAAGCGCCCCTTGTTCGGACTCTCCGGGTCCTTGAACACATCTTTGTAGCGCACCAGGTCGGTGACGCTGCGCAACTCCGGCGCGAGGGCCACGATGCCCTTGGCGGGGTCGCCCTTGATCACATACTCCGGCACCCACCAACCTTCGGTGGCGCCCTTGACCGTGTCCCCCAGGGCCAGCACCTTGCCTTCGGCCTCGGCCTTGACCCACACCGGGCTGCGACCCGCCCATTCTTCGCCAATCACCTGAATATCGTTGTTGGCCAGGGCGGTTTCCAGGGTGATGGTGGTGCCGGGCAGCGTATCAGTGGGCAGGCCGTATCCCTTCTCGACCACGATCCGCAGGATCTCGGTAATCAGGCTGCCGCTTTCCCAATTCAGGTCGGCGAAGTGAATCGGCGCGGGGGCCGCTGCCAACGGTGGCGCGTTCAAGGCGGCAAGGGCCAACAGGCTGCTGGCCAGCAGCGCTCGAAATCCTTTCATGGGGTGCACCTCTCGGGTCGGAACCAGGGCAATAGGGACGCGCAGCGCAAAGACGCCAGGCCCCTGAAGCATTCAGTCAACTGACTGTAGTAGAGGTTCCGTTTTTTCAACCGAGGGCCAGGCCCGGATCGCCCCTCAAGGGTCCGCCGGCTCCTGCAGCCGCTGCAACTCGCGGCGCACCATGCTGGCGTAAGCCGCCGGGCGCAGGTGATACAACTGGCCAGCGACCCAGTTCAGCCAGGCGCCCTGCAAGCGCGCCTTCTCGGCGAACAGGCGTTGAGCTTCGTCACACGCGGCCTGCTGGTGCTGCTGGTGAAACTCGGCGCGGCTCTGGCTCATCACTCGCTGGCCTTGAAGCTCACCAGTTCGCCCTTGCGGAATTTGGCAGCCTTGGCGCTGACCGCCTTGAGGGTCTTGCTCAAGCCTTCCTGCAATTGCTCGTTGGCGGCGAAGACCATCACCACCGAGTGACCTTCCCTGAACACTATCCCCTGCCCCTGGGGGCTGCTGACAAAGGCATAGTCGCCCAAGCCATAGACCGTCAGCTTGATCTCGCGAAAGCGGATCTCCAGCTTGCCGCCTTCACGGCTGGGCAGCACGGCGGCGCGAAAATGATCGCCCACCTTGAGTTCCAGCCGAGGCTTGTCGTCCACCACCAACGCGGACTCGGTATCGATCTCGGCGATGTAGATGCCTTCGGCGGACTGTTCGGTGATGTAGACAAAACGAGATTGGAACTGCTTGACCAGCTTTGCGCGCAAATCACCCAAAACGAACAACGCATGCATTTCAAGATTACTTACTGCCAAGGAACACTCCCCGATACTCAAAATGGTGCCGTCCGAGGAAAAACGGACAGCACAAAAAAATCGCCATGACGGCGTAGTCAACCCAATCAGTGACCCAAAAAACCCACAAGTGAACCCGGCACTCCTGGCCACGACGCTGACGCCGGCGCTGAGCAACGGGCATTTCGCCGATGCATCAGGCTCATGTCGAAGGCTGTAGGAGTTGGCTCTGACATCCCGCAAAGCGTGGCGGCGCGTTAACTGGAGTGGGTACTGAAACCGGCCTGCTGGCCGGATACACCCTGATCATGATTCCCCAGATCGGCAGCCACTTCGGGTTGCAGAGGTAATTCTAGAGCAACTTTGTGCATTTCGACTATTTAAAGCAACCAAGCACTAGTCGGGCGACTAGTCATACAAAGACCGCTGTTGGACATCAGCCGGTAATGTTGCCGGGAGTCTGTGCTCGACGGCCGGACATTCTAGCCAGTAATACTCTGATGCAGTGGGCTGAATTGCCGGAGTTCTGCATAAGGATTTGCGCATAGGAAGTTTCAGCTTAGAACCTCAGAATAATCTTTACCTAGAGCAAGGTGACATAACTCAGCCCGTCACCACCTAACAACTGCCATACTCCGCCACTGGTTGAATGACCGCAGCACGCGGTGTTCAAGCACTCACTCATCTCCAAGGGAAGGCTAGAAGTGACCGAACTAGATATTGGCGAGTTTTTCATTCGTGGCGAGTGCAGAGAAGTCGAAGGCGAATTCCAGGCCGTGATTGCCATGCGCGCCAAACCCCCACTGACCCAGATCACCTTCCACCAGGTAGAACGCGACCGCTGGTTCAAGACCTCAGAAGAAGCTGCAGCGGCGGCCAGGGAATCCGCCAAGGCCCTCAAGCTGGCCATCGACCAGGGCGCCCTGAACGCCTGATACCCGCCCCAGCGCGCCGCCCAGGGACCCAGCGGCGCCACCGTGACCCAGGCGAGATCCGTTTAAGAGCATCATGATGATTAACTTAAAACCACCGACTCGCCTTCGGGCCCTGCCTGCAACAACCTGAATCCCTACATCCGCCCCTGCCGTTCAAGACGCTACCCGCCACCCAGGCATCAAGCCGAATGCTGGAGCGCATGGCGCCCGGACCGGCACTGCGCCAATTGCGTCTGCCAGGCCTGCCGGCACTCCTCGGCCTCGACGCGGCTGGCAAAGGCAGTGCCACGTTGTTCGCCATTGACCAGCACCACCCAGCACGCCTTGCGTCCCAGATCCCGCAGCATGGGGGGAACACCGCTGCCGATCATCACTGCTACATCAACCTTGCTGTGCATGGAGAACCTCCAGAAATTAGTTAGCTCCCTAACAATGTAGGGAATACTAGTCAGTTCCCGGCGCCTGGAACAGTCAGATTCTGCACAGCAGTGTTACGCCCCTGGTAACAATGTTCTCTCAGCCCTTGCGCTGGGGCGGCGCCTGCTCGGGCTTGTAGCCCAGGCGCAGCCCACCCCAATGCCGCCCCTGGACCCAGATCGGCACCGACAAGTCATGCATCAGTTCGCCGGTATCCCGGGTATAGGTTTGCAGCAACAACGGTTGCTGGTGACTGCCACAACGAATGCCGGTGCGATCGGCGAACTTGCGCTTGCTGCGGTTATGCAGGTTGTCCACCACGGGATCGCCGGTCAGCGGTTGGGAGAAGGCCTGGTTGTGGGTCGGTACATAACCTTCCTGGGTACAGGCGATGGCGAACACCAGGCCGTCATGGCGCGGCAGCAGGGATTCCTGGATCGGCGGCAGTACCTGGTCGGTGTAGCGGTCGAAACGGGTCTGGTACCTGGCCGGATCGGTGTTGGCAATCAACTGGTAGTGGCGGTCGAACAGGTCGTCGAGGCTGATGCGGTTCTGCGCCAGATCGGTCTCGAACTGCTCGGCGATACGCCGGGCACCTTCACGGGCCAGGTCATAGATACGCTGGTGGTAGTCATCCAGTCCCACAGCCGCCAGACGTTCGCTGATGGTTTCCGCCTGCCCTTCCATCTGCACCGCGGCCTGGGCCAGGCTGCGGGTCTGCTGATCGCTGACCGCCAGATCGCTGCGCATCTGCTCCACGGCATGGAACAGGCTGTCCAACTGTTCGCGGTTGGTCTCGGCGCCCCGGGCAATCTCGCTGACCTGGCCTTCTACCCCCGCTGCCAGCCGGGCGATGTTGTCCAGGTGCCGGCCGGTGTGTTCCACCTGTTCCACCCCCAGGTTCAGGTCGTCGGACAGCTGGCGGATCTGCTCCACCACATCACTGGTGCGTTGCTGGATATCAGCCACCATCACCCCGACCTCATCGGTGGCCGTGGCCGTGCGTCCGGCCAGCCCGCGCACTTCGTCGGCGACCACGGCAAAACCCCGCCCGTGTTCCCCGGCTCGGGCTGCTTCGATAGCCGCATTCAGGGCCAGCAGGTTGGTCTGACTGGCAATGGACTGGATCACCAGGGTCACCCGCTGGATCTCTTCACTGCGCTGGCTCAGGGCCTCGATCAGCTCGCGGCTGCCACTGGCCCGTTCGCTCAGGGAGTGCATGCGACTGATGGACTCCCCCAGCACCGTGCGCCCTTCGGCGCTGCTGGCGTGGGCTTCACTGGCGGCCTCCAGGGCTTGCCGGCTGAGTTGCGAGGTGGCCTGTTCGGTCTTGATCATCACTTCGGCGTTGCCGACGATGCGCGCCGCGGCATCCAGCTGGGATTGCAGCTTGCCCGCCAGTTGCGTCACCGAATAGGCCACGCCAGCAGCGGACAGGGCGTTATGGGTGGTGCTGTAGGAGAGGTCGCGGGTCAGCGTCGACAGTTCACTGTCGGCCGTTGTTGCCGGCGCCAAGGGCACTTTGCGGCCTCTCAGCCGGGGCAGCCAGACCACCAGCACCGCCAGGGGCAGGCACAGGTACAGCGGCCAGTCACCCAGTGCCTGGCCGCCCAGCAAGCCCATCAAGGCCGCGCTCTGCAAAGTCGGCGCCCACCAACGGGCAGCGGCGGGTGTTGTTGCCAGCGGTTGCGCGAGCGGCACCGCTAGAGATCCATCTCTTGACATGTTTAGCACCCCACATCGTTCTAATTATTTTCGGCATTAGACGCCACTAGAAGGCCATTATCCATGGTCCCTTAGTCGGGGGTTTGCAGTAGATCAAGGGAATGAGCGGGTATGGAGCCGTACCCGGAAAAACAAAGCCCCCGCTGTGGCGGGGGCTGGCGATCAGGCTTGACGCTGATGCTTGTCGATCTGCTCGTGGCGCTCTTGGGCTTCGATGCAGTACTTGGTGGTCGGGCTGATCAGCAGGCGCTTGAGGCCGATCGGCTCGCCGCTGTCGTCGCACCAGCCGAAGCTGTCGTCACTGATCCGGCCCAGGGCCTGCTCCAGTTGCGGCAGCATGCGCTGGTCGCGATCAATGGCGTTGACCAACCAGGTGCGCTCTTCTTCGACGGAAGCGGCGTCGGCCGGGTCAGCCGGGGTGTCCAGGCTTTCAATGGCGATCCGGTTCTGCTCGATGCGCTCGTGGGTTTCCACCTTCATGGCTTGCAACAGGTCGCTGAAAAAAGCGTGCTGCTCGGCATTCATGTAGTCATCCGCCGGCATGGCCAGCAACTTATCCTTGGTCATTGATTTCTCTATAAAAAATACGTGCATTAAGGCGAATTCAAACTGTTTCCGGTTGACCCGTCAGGTCATCAGAAAGGCGCCATACCTTCCAAGCGCCACCCGGCACTCAATTTACGAGGGGCG
The DNA here is from genome assembly GCF_058744285.1 of Pseudomonas sp. E1BtOHC1. Taxonomy (NCBI): domain Bacteria; kingdom Pseudomonadati; phylum Pseudomonadota; class Gammaproteobacteria; order Pseudomonadales; family Pseudomonadaceae; genus Pseudomonas; species Pseudomonas sp. E1BtOHC1. The sequence goes on along the minus strand of NZ_CP196023.1, from coordinate 3,734,222 downwards.
GCAGTCTAAGGCCGGTTTGAGGGCGCAGCAACTGAAATGACAGCGAATCTGTCCGACAAACCGCACAAAGCCCGCAATTGCGGGCTTTGGTGGCGCTTGTCAGAGTGCTTTTATAACAAAAAATTCCATACGAGCAGGTCTGTTAGAAGACAAACGGCAGTACCGGACGGCGGATTCGAGCCTTTTACCCCCATTTCTCACCCCCCGTAGAAGCCGGTTTGCCGGCGAATAACCATCTTGTGGACCCCTGCGCCGACAAGCCAGCGCCTGCAACAGCCAGGCGCATCAGCGTTTGAGCTTGCGCTTGTTGCGGTACTGGTCGATGACCACCGCCACCACAATGATCAGGCCCTTGATGATGTCCTGGATGTAGGCATCCACCCCGACAAAGGTGAAGCCGCTGGCCATGACACCAAGAATCAGCGCACCGATCACCGTGCCGGTGATGCGCCCCACGCCACCGGCCAGACTGGTGCCACCGATCACGGCTGCGGCAATCGCATCCAGTTCATAGGACATGCCCATCCCCGCCTGTCCGGTGGCGGCCCGCGCCGAGGCCACCACCCCGGCCAGCCCCGCCAGCAGCCCGGCGATGCTGTAGACGATCACCAGATGGCGCTTGACGTTGATCCCCGAGGTACGCGCCGCCTGCATGTTGCCGCCGATGGCGTAAGTGTATTTGCCGTACTTGGTGTAGCGCAGGGCGATGTGGAAGATCACCGCCACCACCAGGAAGATGATCACCGGCATCGCCCCGTGACCGATGGCGGTGTAGGAATCCGAGAGCATGCTCACCGGCTGGCCTTCGGTGTAGTAGCGGGCCAGACCGCGGGCCGAAACCATCATGCCCAGGGTGGCGATAAAGGGCGGAATGCCAGTAATGGCGATGATGCTGCCGTTGATCGCCCCCGCCAGCAGGCCCACCCCCAGCCCGGCCACCACCGGTATCCACACCGGCAAATCGGTCAGGGACGGAAACACCGCCCGGGAAAAGTCCGAGGTCTGGGCCAGGCTGGCGGCAATCATCGCCGACAGTGCCAGCACCGAGCCCGAGGACAGGTCAATGCCCGTGGTGATGATCACCTGGGTCACGCCAATGGCCAGCAGGCCGATGATCGACACCTGCAGGATCATCAGCACCAGGCGTTGGGAGTTCATCAGGAAGCTCTGGTCACGCACGATCCAGCCGAACAGTTCGAAGACCAGACCGATGCCGATCAGGACCAGAAAAATACTCAGTTCAGTGGGAAAGCGCCGGCGCGTTCTAGCGGGCGCCGCGGCCGGTTTGTTTTCAGACATCACGTTCATAACCACTCACCTTAGTTAGTGCCTGGCCGCGGCGAATCAACGCGCCGCCGGCCGCCATCGATTGAAAAATCAGTGCACCAGCGACATCCCTGATGCCAATTGCATCACCCGTTCCTGGGTCGCCTCGCTGCGGTCGAGGGTGCCCATCAGCTCACCTTCGTGCATGACCATGACCCGGTCGCTCATGCCCAGCACCTCGGGCAGCTCCGAGGAAATCATGATCACCGCCATGCCCTCGCTGGCGAGGAAGGAGATCAAGCGGTAGATCTCGGCCTTGGCACCGACGTCGATGCCCCGGGTCGGCTCATCGAGAATCAGGATTCGCGGATTGGTCATCAGCCAGCGCGCCAACAGGGCCTTCTGCTGATTGCCCCCGGACAAGGTATCGATGCATTGCTCCAGGGACGGAGTCTTGACCCGCAGCTTCTTGCACATGTCCTCGCACAGGGCACGCAAAGCCTTCTGCTGGACAAAACCGCCGCCGGCGTAATGCGGCAGCACCGCCACTTCCATGTTTTCCAGGACCGACAGACACGGAAACAGCCCGCTGAGCTTGCGATCCTCGGTCAGCAGGGCAAAGCCCTTCTCGATCGCCTGGTGCGGGTCGCTGATGCGCAGGGGCTGGCCGTCGAGGACCATCTCGCCGCCGTCGCTGGGGGTGATGCCGAACAGGGTTTCGGCGACATTGGTCCGCCCCGAGCCCATCAGCCCGGCGATGCCGAGGATCTCCCCGGCATGCAGGTCGAACGACACTCTGTCGAACACCCCGTCCAGGCGCAGGTCGCGGACCCTGAGCAGCAGGTCGCCGACCGGGTTTTCGCGCTGGGGAAACAGCTGGCTCAGCTCACGCCCCACCATCATCGAGATCAGGCTGTCGCCGTCCAGGCTGTCGGCCCGTTGCAGGCCGATGTAGGCACCGTCGCGGAACACCGCCACTTCATCGGCGATGGCGAACACTTCGTTCATTTTGTGGGTGATATAGATGATGCCCTTACCCTGGGCCTTGAGGTCGGCAATGATCGAGAACAGGTGCGCCACCTCCTTGTCGGTAATGGCCGAGGTCGGTTCGTCCATGATCAGTACGTCGGAGTCGTAGGACACCGCCTTGGCGATCTCCACCATCTGCCGCTCGGCGATGCTCAGGTTGCCCACCTGCTCCTCGGGATCGAGGTTGATGCGCAGGCGTTCCAGCAACTGCGCGGTGCAGCGGTGCATAGCGCGGTGATCGATCATGCGCAGGCCATTGAGTTGCTCACGGCCGATCCAGATGTTCTCGGCAATGCTCATGTGCGGCATCAGGTTGAGTTCCTGATGGATCATGGCGATGCCCGATTGCAGGGCCTGCAGGGGCGTTTCGAACACCACCGGCCGGCCCTTGAGGCGCAGCTCGCCGGCGTCCGGCTGGTAGATGCCGGCGATGATTTTCATCAGGGTCGACTTGCCGGCGCCGTTCTCGCCCATCAGCGCCAGCACCGTTCCCGGGCGTACCCGCAGTTGCACATCGGACAAGGCGACCACACCGGGAAAGCCCTTGCTGACGTTGATGACTTCCAGCAGATAGGGCTCTTCAATCGATGGGGCGGCAGGCTGGATACCCGCCAGCGGGGTGCTCGAGGCAGTCGCGCGAGAGAACATGATCAGGTACTCCATTGGCAAGGCTGCCCGAGGCCACCTTGCCACTTATTATTGTTAGCGCCTGTTCACGATCTGCTGCGCTTAGCTCATGCGGCGTTAAACATGGCTTGCCTGAGCGGCGCTCGCTAGATCGAGAACAGGTTCTTCTGGAACTGCTCTGGAAGCTGAGCCGTTACTTGAACTGGTCGACGTTGTCCGGGGTGATCAGCCGATACGGAACCCACACCGCCGGCTCCACCGGCTCATGCTTGATCATCTTCACCGCGGTATCGATGGAACCGTCCGCCTGGCCCTTGGCATCCTGGAACACCGAGAGCGCCAACTCGCCCTTCTTCACCGCGCGCAAGCCATCCGGGGTGCCGTCGACACCGGCGATCAGCACACTGCCCTTCTCGACCCCGGCCTGCTTCAGCGCCATGGCGGCACCAATGGCCATTTCATCGTTGTTGGACACCACTGCGTCGAACTTGCGGCCCTGGGTCAGCCAGTCGTTGACCAGGGTCATGCCCTTGTCCCGCAGCCAGACCCCGGTCTGTTCCTGGTCGACCTTGATCCCCGGGTACTGGGCCAGCACTTCCTTGACCCCCTTGGTGCGGTTGGTGGTGGAGTTGTTCGCCAGGTCGCCCAGCAGGATCACGATGTCACCCTTGCCGCCCATCTTGTCGGCCAGGTACTGCATCTGCATTTTCCCGGCTTCCAGGTCATTGGAGGCCACGGTGACCACGCCCTTGGGCAGGTTCAGGTCATCCGGGCGGCGGTTGACGTACACCAGGGGAATACCGGCCTTCACCGCAGCCTCGGTAATTTTCTTGGTGGCGGCGGTGTCCACCGGATTGACCACGATCGCGTCGACTTTCTGGCTGATGAAGTTCTCGACCTGGCTCAATTGCTTGACCACATCGCTGCGGGCGTCTTCGAACTGCAGCTTGACGCCATCGGGCAGGGACTTGGCTTTCTGATCCATCGACTCGCGCAGATAGGTCAGCCAGGTGTCATCGAACTGCGACATGCTCACGCCGATCTTGATGTCGGCGAGCGCGGCCCCGCTGGCCAGCAGCATCGACAGCGCAAGAGAGGCAAAACGGATCTTGGTGTTCATAACAGGTCTTTCTCCACATTCTTGTAGGTTTTATGGATAAAGCGCAGAAAAACTCAGAGCGGCAGATGCACGATCGGGGCACCGGGTACGCAGCACACCAGTGAACCGTTGCGCTCTTCGCACAGAAAGCCGAGGCAAGTCAGGAGGACGGCAGAACGGCTGGCCCGAGGCAGGACGGCGGCCGGCGCGTGAGGATGGCGAAACAATGAACGTACAGCCTGTACAACAGATTTGAAGGTTTTCATCGACGGTACCTGTTTGTTTTTGTTAGTCGGCCCGCACCGGTCTCAAGGCGTGCTTGAGGGGTTCGGAACCTAGCTAGTCGGCAACCTGGAAATGACTTTATTGGAAAATAATTTCTACATCAACTCATTTTAGAATTTTATTCTAAATCTGTTTTTCCCTCGGAAAACGTCGTCATCGATACCACCCGAGACTGCTGCGCACTCAAGCGCGCGGCGTCTAGCACCTGGGTGGTGGCCAACGCGTCGGCGGCCGTGACAGGCAGTGCGCCCTGGCCTTCCAGGGCCTGTTGCAGCTGCTGATAGAACTGCTGCCAGGCACCTCGCTCCGAGGTTACGCGCTCGCGCTCATCCCCTTGTTCGAACCAGCCCCAGCGCCGATGCTCCTCCACGCCCCAGCGTTCGCCCTCGGTTTTCGGCGAGCGACCCGCCACCAACGCCTGCTCCTGGCCGTCGAGGCCGTCAACCGTGTAACAACCGGTGCTGCCACTGACCCGAAACCGCGGCCCCTGGCTGTTCTGCAGGCAACTGCCCCATAAATGTGCAACCACGCCGCTGACGTGGGTCAGGGAAACAAAAAAGCCGTGGTCGACCACGGCTTCTTCAGGGGTGTACTGCAGCTCGGCATAGACCCGGACCACCGGCCCGAATAACTGGAGGGCCTGGTCCACCAGATGGCTGCCCAGGTCCCGCAGGAACCCACCGCCACTGGCATTGCCCACGGCTTGCGGGGCATAACGCTCGACCCGCGACTCGTAGCGGGTGATCCGGCCCAGCGCGCCGCTGTCGAGGAGTTTGCGCAAGGTCAAAAAGTCCGAATCCCAACGCCGGTTCATATAGACGCTGAGCGGCACCTGGCGCGCGGCGGCGGCCTGGATCATCCCTTCGGCCTCGGCTGCATCGGCGGCGAAGGGTTTGTCGCTGACCACCGCGATGCCCCGCTCAATGGCCTCCAGCACCAGAGCCGGGCGCCCGTCCAGGGGCGTGGAAATCACCAAGGCATCGACCCCGGCCTCCGCCAACTGGCCCATGCTGTCGAACGCCGCAACCCCCGGATGATCATCGGCCAGCAAGCGCCGGCGCTCTGCAGAGCGGGTCACCACCCCGACAAAACGCGCACCGGCCAGACTGGCAATCAGCGGCGCATGAAAATGACGACCGCCATGGCCGTAACCCACCAGACCTATACGCATACACCCTCCATCCATTCATTCCCCAGCATCGCCTCCCTCACGCCAGCCCTCGTAGGAGCTGGCTTGCCAGCGAAAGCGTCCTCAAGACATGCACAGCATCCACAGGCCCCTTCGCCGGCAAGCCGGCTCCTACAGGGTGGGGTTAGCCGTAGAAGCGCGGGCGCTCTGGCAGCTCGACCTTGACGATCTGCCCGCTGCCCTGCGCTTCGATGCAGGCATCGGCCGCCACGGCGGCGGCAAAGCCGTCCCAGGCTGACGGTCCGCCCACCTGGCCGGCGCGCACACCGTCGATAAAGGCCTGCAACTCCACGTCATAGGCGGCGATAAAGCGGTCCTTCCAATCCATCAGGATGGCGTTGGACAGCTTGGCTTCGCTGCGCAATTGCACCTGGGACGGCTCCGGCAGCTTGGCGATACCGCTCTCTCCCACCACTTCGCACTGGATGTCGTAGCCGTACTGGCAGTTGACGAACACCTCAACGTCAATGCGCGTGCCACGGGCGGTTTCCAGCAGCACGATCTGCGGGTCCCGCAAGTGAGCGTGGGCCTTGCTGGTCTTGCGCGGGAATACCACTTGCACCGACACGTAGTCGTCAGCCAGCAACCAGCGCAGCACGTCCAGTTCGTGGATCAGGGTGTCGGTGATGGCCATGTCGGTCTTGTAGTTCTCACCCACCCGCGGGTTGCGGTGGGCACAGTGCAGCATCAACGGCTCGCCGATCTGCCCGCTGTCGATCACCGCCTTCAAGGCCTGGTAACCCGAATCGTAGGGGCGCATGAAACCCACCTGCACCAGGCGCTTGCCGTGGGCCACTTCGGCGTCGACGATGCGGCGGCAGCCGGCGGCGGTCACCGCCAGGGGTTTTTCACAGAACACCGGCTTGCCCGCAGCAATCGCCGCCAGCACGAACTCCTCGTGGCTCGGACCCCAGGAGGTGACCAGCACCGCCTCGACGTCCGCCGCCTTGATCAGCGCGTGGCCGTCCGGGTAGACCTCGGCCGTGAGCTTGAGGTCGCTGACCACCTTGGCCGCCGACGCCAGGTTGATGTCGGTGACCGCCACCACCTGGCTGCCCAGCAGGGTCTGGCTGCAACGACGGATGTGATCCTGGCCGATGGCGCCGGTACCGATAACACCAAGTTTCAAAGACATGCAGATACTCCTGTTGTTGTGCGTTGCAGAGCAATCAGTACTGCCGGGCCTGGGCCAGGCGTTGATTAAGGATCTTGGCCGCCGCATCGGTGCGTTCGCTGGTGGACACCTGGGCCACGCCCACCCGCCACCAGGACAGGTAGCTGTGGATCATGGTCTTGGGCAGGACCTTGATGTCGATCAGGGTCGAGACCGTCTGGGTGCGGGCATCGGCCAGGGCCGCCAGCAGTTGTTCCTCAGTGCTGACCTTGTACGTCTTACAGCCGTAGGCCGCGGCGCTCATGGCGAAGTCCACCGGCACAAAGCCGCCGTCGAGCTTGCCGCTCGAAGGGTTGCGGTAGCGGAACTCGGTGCCGAAGCTGTCCATGCCGTGGCCCATCTGCAGGTTGTTGATGCAACCGAAGGTCATGTTGTCCAGCAGCACCACGTTGATCTTGCGCCGCTCCTGGATCGAGGTGGCCAGCTCCGAATGCAGCATCAGGTAGGAACCGTCGCCCACCAGGGCGTACACCTCGCGATCCGGCTCGGCGAGCTTGACCCCCAGGGCCGCGTTGACCTCGTAACCCATGCACGAATAGCCGTATTCCACGTGGTAGGTGTTGACCCCCTTGCTGCGCCAGCTGCGCTGCAGGTCGCCGGGCAGGCTGCCGGCGGCGGCGACGATAATGCCGTCCTCGGGCAAGGCCTGGTTGAGCACCCCGAGCACCCGGCTCTGGGTCAGGCAGGAGCCGGTCAGCTCGATGAATTCCCGCAGCACCGCCGGGTCCATGTGGTCGTTGATCTCCGGGACAAAACCCTGGTCCTGGTATTGCACCTGATAGACCCGGTCCACCTCGGCGTCCAACTGAGCCTTGGCCGCGCTGATCTGCCCGTCCCAGGCCGCCCGATAGCCACTGCGGCCCAAGGCTTCGCTCAGGGCCTGCAAGCCGAGCTGGGCATCGGCCAGCAACTGCACGCCATCCAGCTTGAGGCCGTCGCAGGGGCTGATATTGAGGTTGAGGAACTCCACCTCGGGGTGCTGGAACAGCCACTTCGACGAGGTGGTGAAGTCGCTGTAGCGAGTGCCGATGCCGATGATCAGATCGGCGTCCTTGGCCAGCAGGTTGGCCGCCAGGCAGCCGGTCTCGCCGATCCCGCCGACGTTCAATGGGTGCTCGGAAACCACCGCGCTCTTGCCCGCCTGGGTTTCGGCAAAGGGGATGCCGAAGCGTTCGGCAAAGGCCTGCAACGCCCGGTTGGCCCCGGAATACTTGACCCCGCCGCCACAGATAATCAGCGGTTTGCGCTTGCCCTTGAGCAGCGCCAGGGCATCGCCGAGCATGGCCTCGGTGGCCGGGCGGCGGTCGATGCGATGCACGCGCCTGGCGAGGAAGTAGTCCGGGTAATCGTAGGCTTCGCCCTGCACATCCTGGGGCAAGGCCAGGGTCACTGCGCCGGTTTCCGCCGGGTCGGTGAGCACGCGCATGGCGTGGATCGCCGCGCTCATCAGTTGCTCGGGGCGGTTGATCCGGTCCCAGTACTTGCTCACGGCCTTGAAGGCATCGTTGGTGCTGATGCTCAGGTCATGGAACTGTTCGATCTGTTGCAGCACCGGGTCCGGCTGGCGGCTGGCGTAAACGTCCCCAGGCAGCAACAGCAAGGGAATCCGGTTGGCGGTGGCGGTGGCCGCCGCGGTCAGCATATTGGCCGCGCCGGGGCCCACCGAAGAGCTGCAGGCGTAGATCTTGCGCCGCAGGTGCTGCTTGGCGAAACCGATGGCGGCGTGGGCCATGCCCTGCTCGTTGCGGCCCTGGTGCACCACCAGGTCGCCACTGTCCTGTTCCAGGGCCTGGCCCAGGCCGAGCACGTTGCCGTGGCCGAAAATGGTGAAGACCCCGGCGATGAACTTGCTCTGGACCCCATCCACCTCGACGTATTGGTTATCGAGGAATTTCACCAGGGCCTGGGCCATGGTCAAGCGTGTCGTACTCATGGTTTGCACCTTAATTTTGATGTGTCGCCAACACTCCCTTAGGAGCTGGCTTGCCAGCGAAAGCACGCTCAATGTTTGCGCCCTCTGCAAGGGCCCCTTCGCCGGCAAGCCGGCTCCTGCACACTGGCGGCGTCAAGTCAGGGATTGCTGCAGGTGGGCAATGCTCGCGCCAATCGCCTGCTGGATATCCGCCAGCCCGTGCACACTCTCGGCAAAGGGTTCGAACGACAGGTAGCCGCTGTAGCCACTGCTCAGCAACGTGTCGATCTGCGCTGCATTGCCGAGGATGTCCGCCTCGCCCACCAGCACCCGATGGCCGTCGCGAATGCTGTTGAGCGGCGCTTGGCGGTCCTCGACACCGGAGATGTGCACCAGCCCGGTCAGCTCGGGGAAGAACTCATGCTCGCTGGCCAAGTGGTGATGGAAGGTGTCGTGCACCAGACGGAACACGTCCAGGCCGCCGATGGCCCGGATCGCATCCACCGCCGTACGCTTGCGCCGCAGCGAGCATTCTTCGAAGCCCAGGGGCTCGATAAACCCCAGCAGGCCGTGATCCCGCAGGATCGGCGCCAGCTCGCTCAAAGCGCTGCGCAAACCGCTGATGCGCTGGGCCTCAGTGCGCGGGTCGGCACGCTCATTGAGCGGGCACATCACCAGCCCCTCGGCCCCACAGGCACGGGCATAGGCGGCGAGTTTCAAGGTCTGCTGGCGACGCTCGTCGTTCCACACGTCGAAGGGGTACAGGGCGTTGATCGACAACACCTTGATACCCTGGGCCGCGCACAATTCACGGACCCGTTCCGGCGGCGTGCCGTCCTCGATTTCCACGCCCGCAAGGTCGTTGCGGATCTCAATGGCATCGGCCTTCAGCGTCACCGCCAGGTCAATAAACTCCGGCAGTGACAAACGCGGTGCAACCATACGATTCAGGGCGAAACGCAGGGGCTGGCTCATGCTGGCTGTTCTCCAAAATCCATCGCGTCGAGAAAGTTACTTGGCCGTCGGCATGCTGAATTCCGGGCCCTTGGCGATGCTGTCGGGCCAGCGCTGCATCACGCTCTTGTAGCGGCTGTAGAAGCGCACGCCTTCCTCGCCGTAGGCATGGTGGTCGCCGAACAGCGAACGCTTCCAGCCGCCGAAGGAGTGCCAGGCCATGGGCACCGGGATCGGTACGTTGATGCCGACCATGCCCACCTTGATGGTGCGGGCAAAGGCCCGGGCCACGCCGCCGTCGCGGGTGAAGCAGGACACGCCATTGCCGAATTCATGGGCGTTGATCAGCTCCACCGCGCTGGCAAAGTCGGGCACCCGCACAATGCCCAGCACCGGCCCGAAGATTTCCTGCTGGTAGATGCTCATCTGGGTGGTGACGTGATCGAACAGGGTGGCGCCGACAAAAAAGCCCTGCTCCGCCCCCGGCACCTTGAAGCCGCGACCGTCCACCAGCAGCTGCGCACCCTGGGCCACGCCCTGGTCGATAAAACCTTCAACCCGGGCCTTGTGCTCGGCGGTCACCAGCGGCCCCATGTCGCTGTCGCCCTGCAAGCCGTTGCCAACCTTGAGTTGATCGATGCGCGGCAGCAGCTTGGCGATCAATTCGTCGGCCACCTCGCCCACCGCCACGGCGATGGAGATCGCCATGCAGCGCTCGCCGGCCGAGCCGTAGGCCGCACCGATCAGTGCGTCGGCGGCCTGGTCCAGGTCGGCGTCGGGCATCACGATCATATGGTTCTTGGCCCCACCCAGGGCCTGCACACGCTTGCCTCGGGCGCTGGCCTGCTGGTGGATGTACTCGGCAATCGGCGTCGAACCGACAAAGGAAATCGCCTCGATGTCCGGGTGCTGGAGCAAGCCGTCCACGGCGCTCTTGTCGCCCTGGACCACGTTGAACACCCCTTCGGGCAACCCGGCTTCCGTCAGCAGGCGCGCCATCAGCAGGCTGGCGGACGGGTCGCGCTCGGACGGCTTGAGGATGAAGCAGTTGCCGGTAATCAGGGCAATGGGGATCATCCACAGCGGCACCATCACCGGGAAGTTGAACGGCGTGACCCCGGCACACACGCCCAGGGGCTGGCGCAGGTTCCAGTTATCGATGCCGCCACCGATGTTGTCGCTGAAATCGGTTTTCAAAAGGTTCGGCGCGCCACAGGCGTACTCGACGATCTCGATGCCACGGGTCACCTCGCCCATGGCGTCGGACAGCACCTTGCCGTGCTCGCGGGTGATGATTTGCGCCAGTTCCTTGTGGTGCTGGTCCAGCAGTTCCTTGAACTTGAACATCACCCGCGCGCGGCGCAGGGAGGACTGTTCGGACCAGGCCGGAAAGGCCTTCAGCGCCGAGGCCACAGCCTCGTCCACGGTCTTCTGGCTAGCCAGGGCAACACGGGCCTGGACCGCCCCCGTGGCCGGGTTGAACACCTGGCTGAAACGCTCGCCGGCGTCCTGCACCTGGCCGCCGATGTAATGACCTACTACCGGGGTATCGCTCATTGTTCTTGTTCTCCGTGAAAGGTTGCAGTCTCAATTCAGAAATTCAGTTTTCAGAAATTCAGTTTTCAGAAATTCAGTTTCCAGAAAGTCAGGGCTTCAGAAACTCGGGGGTTCAGAGATCCAGCAGCCAGCTGTGCTGCGGGTCGTTATGGAACTGCCAGACCCGCTTCGGTCCGGCCATGACGTTCAGGTAATAAGACTCGTAGCCGTAAGGCACGCTGACCGGGTGATAGCCCTTGGGCACCACCACCAGGTCGCTGTTTTCCACGGCCATGGCCTGGTCGAGGCTGCGGTCGTCGGTGTAGACCCGCTGGAAGACAAAGCCCTGGGGCGGGTTGACCTGGTGGTAATAGGTCTCTTCCAGAAAGCTCTGGTGCGGCAAGTCATCGGTGTCGTGCTTGTGCGGCGGGTAGCTGGAGGAATGCCCGGACGGCGTGCGCACCTCCACCACCAGCAGGGAATGGGCCGGCTCGCTGTCGGGCAGGATGTCGCAGACATAGCGGGTATTGGCGCCCTTGCCGCGCACGCTGCGCTTGCACTGCTCCGGGCGGATCAGCCGTGGGCCGAGGCCAGCAGCGGCATCACCCGGGGCGGCACACACGGCGATCTGCACCTCGCTCAAGGCGGTGACCTGGGCCTGGCTGCCCGGCGGCAGGTAGGCGGCAAAGGGCGATTTGTCTTCGAACACCGATTGCCGGTCGCCCAGGTTGTCCCACTGGAAGGCGCCCTGGGGGGCTTCGCCCTGTACGTCGATGCGGCCGCTGAGCAGCACCAGGCACAGCTCCTTGTCGCCGGCGCTGACCGGCAGGCTTTCCCCCAGGCTCAGGCGGTAGGCACTGAACCCCACATACTCCAGGGCGCCCTCTTGCAGCTGGACCATGGTCCGGCCCTTGGCGGCGCTTTTAACCAGCAGGCTCATTGGGCAGTCCTCCTGCGTTGCAGGCCGGCGTCCAGCAGGGCCCGCAGGGTGTCGTAACCTTTTTTTGCGTAGACGTAGCTCGGCGCCACGGCCGGGTCCTGCTCGGCTTCCACCACCAGCCAGCCGTGGTAGTCGGCGGCCAGCAGCACATCGAGCAAGGCGGCAAAGTCGATGTCGCCATCGCCGGGCACGGTGAAGGTGCCGTTGACGATGCAATCCGGGAAGCTCCACAGGTTGTTGCGCGCCAGTTGCACCACCGGCTTGCGCACATCCTTGAAGTGCACGTGGCAGACGCGCTGGATATGCTTGCGCAGCACCTCCAGGGGTTCGCCGCCGCCCATGTAGCAATGGCCCGAATCGAACAACAGGCCGACTTCCTCGCCGGTCAGGCTCATCAGCTTGTCGATGTCCGCCGGGGACTCGACGTAGGCGCCCATATGGTGGTGATATGCCAGGCGCACGCCCTGGGACAGGGTGAAGCGCGCCAGCTCCGTGAGTTTGTCGGCGTAATCCTGCCAGGCCTGTTCACTGTGGAAGCGCGGGCGCTCGATCAAGCGCACCGGTGAGCCCTGGATCGAGTCGGCCACTTCGCCGTAAACCAGCACCGAGGCGCCGTTGCGTTTCAGCAGTTCGACGTGGCTGGCAATGGCGTCGATTTCCTCCGCCACCGAGCGCCGGGCCAGGCGGCTGGAGTACCAGCCCGAGACCAGCGCCAGGTCGTAAGGGCGCAACACATCGCCCACGCCTTTGGCGTCCTTGGGGAACTTGCCGTTGAGTTCAAAGCCTTCGTAGCCGATGTCCTTACCTTCGCTCAGGGCGGTGCTCAGGGGCGTTTCACCGCCCAGGGCCGGCAGGTCGTCGTTGCTCCAGGAGATCGGGTTGATGCCAATTCGGATGGCGGGCATGGCTGCACCTTTTGTTGTTATTCATGAAAGCGTGGAGAACGGCCTTGTACTTGTAGGAGCTGGCTTGCCAGCGAGGGCGCCGGCGAGCCTGGCACCAGGCTCAAGACCCTCTTGGCCGGCCAGCCGGCTCCTACAGGGGGCGAGCGCTGCGCCAGGCGTTGATCAGTTGTTCGAAGGTGCCCTGGACTTGCCGGATCAGGGTTTCGTCGTCGATCTCCCCCGCCAGCCACCCACGGCTCGGCTCCTGGAAAATCGTCCGGCCCACGGCAAAACCACGGCAGGTCTGGCTATGGCTCGCTTGCCGGAAGCCCTCGGCCAGGCACTCGGCCGACGCATTCAGGCCCAACAGCACCACGCCACGGCAATACGGGTCGCGCTCCTGGATCAGCTCGTCGAGCTTTTTCCACTCCTCGGCCGACTGTGCCTCGATCTTCCACCACGCCGGATAAATGCCCAGGTTGTACAGGCGCTTGAGGCTGCGGTAGAGCACCTCGGGATGCGCGCCGGGCAGGTCCTTGGGCGGGATGATTTCCAGCAGCAGTTCATGGCCGCTGACCTGGGATGCCTGGTACAGGCCCATGATCTGCGCCTCCTGCTCCAGGCGCAGCAAGGGTTCGTCGTCCGGGTGATATTGCACCAGGCACTTGATGATCTGTTCCTGGGGCCAGGCAATCAGGTTGCTGCCCACCGAGCGCCCATGTTCGAAGGCCAGTGGCCGCGAGCCCTGGACCTCCACTGGCCGCGCCACCCACCAGCCGCGACCGGTGGCGGCATTCAGTGCGTCCTGGCCAAAGCGCTGGTCGGCCAGCAGACCGACATCGGCCTCCACGCCCTGCTCGCCCAACTGGTGCTCGACCCGCTCCACCGCCTGGATAAACAGCTGCTTGAGGGCGCTGATACGCGCCGGGTCCTGCCCCCCCTGTTGCGCCAGTTCCACCAGTTGCCCGCGATGGTCGAAGGCAAAGACGAACAGTTGCTTCCAGGCTTTGCGCGGCACGCTGACCCGGTGCAGGCGTTGCAGGATCGGATCCTGGTCGGGACGGGTAATGGGCACCGGGCTGCTGAACAGATAATCCAGTTCGGCACGGGTCGGCATCGCCGGAGCACAGGCATGGCGCGACACCACCAGACCGCCGCAGGCGTTGGCCAACTGGCAGCAGCGCTCATCGCTGGCGTCTTCCAGCCAGCCACTGAGGAAGCCGGACATAAAGGCATCGCCGGCGCCCAGCACGTTGAGCACCTCCACCCGCACACCGGGGTAGATCGCCCCGTCTTCCAGGCGCTGCGGAATCTCGCCGTGGATCACCGTGCACCCTTGCGGGCCGAGCTTGACCACCAGGGTTGCGCGGCTCAGGGAACGCACGGTACGCAGAGCCGTCAGCAGGTCTTCACTGCCGCCGGCAATCAGGAATTCTTCTTCGGTGCCGACGATCAGGTCGAAGCGCGCCAGGATGCTCTGCACATGCTGGCTGACCTGGTGATCGGCGACAAACCGGGTCTCACCGTCAGCCTTGCCCGCCAGGCCCCAGAGCACCGGCCGGTAGTCGATGTCCAGGACCCGCTTGACCCCGTGTTTTTGCGCATAGTCCAGGGCCTGGATGCTGGCCTGGTAGACGCCATCGGTGGAGAAATGGGTGCCGGTGATCAGCAAAGATTTGCTGGAGGCAATAAAGGCTTCGTTGATGTCTTCGGCGCGCAGCGCCATGTCCGCGCAGTTCTCGCGGTAGAACACCAGGGGGAAGGTTTCGCGGTCCTTGAGGCCCAGCAGGACCATGGCGGTGAGGCGCTGCGGGTCGACCTTGATGGCGCTGACGTCACAGCCTTCACGCACCAGGGACTCCACCAGGAAGCGCCCCATGTGATCGTCGCCAACCCGGCTCAACATCGCCGACTTGAGGCCCAGGCGCGCGGTGCCGAAGGCAATGTTCGCCGACGAGCCGCCGAGGTACTTGGCAAAGCTGCTGACGTCCTCCAGCCGCGCACCGACCTGCTGTGCATAGAGATCGACGCCCAGGCGTCCGAGGCAAATCAGATCCAATTGACGCCCACTGGCAAAACGAGTCTGGCCCATGCTGGCTCCTGTTATTTTTATCAGCCTGTGCTCGCCGCCGCTGGAGGGCGTCGAGCACTCTTGGTGGATGCAGACTAAAACGTCTCTCGGCGCCAATCAATATTTTTTCTATAAGTTTTTTACGTGGAATATTTTTTCCATTAAACTTTTTCAAGCCTGAGCCAGAGGTCGTGCATCGTTTCAGCAAGGCGCCGCCCGGCATCAGCCCGAAGATTTTATGGGCCCCTAGCCTGTAGACTGCCGACTGCCCACCTATTGTCAGGGGACGGAGCCACAGGCCGTTCCCATAAGCACAAGCCAGAAGGATTTTCTATGTCCCGCACCGATCAGCCGGCCTTGTCCGAGAGCACGCCCGAGAGCGACCTCGTCAGCCCCCCGATCAATGCCGAACGCCTGCTGCAACTGATCACCGAGGAATACGAGAGCCTGCCACGCCAGCTCAAGCGCATTGCCAGCTACATGAGCCAGCAGAGCGACCGGATCATGGTCGACCGCATCAGCGACATCGCCCGGGAATGCGAAGTGCATCCCTCGGCCATCGTGCGCTTCTCCCAGCGTTTCGGCTTCAGCGGCTTCAGTGAAATGCAGGCGCTGTTTCGCGAGGCCTACACCCACAAGGCCACGCCGGTACAGAACTACCAGCAGCGCATCCGCAGCATGATTGCCAACAAGTCGCAGAAAGCCAGCGGTGGCGACCTGGCTCGCGAATGCGTGAACGCCACCCTCTCGGGCATCGAACGCCTGGGCCTGGAACTGGACGACGTGGCTTTCGACAAGGCCGTGGACCTGGTAGTCAATGCCGACAACATCTACGTGGTCGGGGTGCGCCGTTCCTTCGCCGTGGCCGACTACCTGGTGTACAACCTGCAGCACACCAACAAGCGCATTCATCTGGTGTCGGGCCTGGGCGGCAGCTACCGCGAGCAGATGCGCAGCATCCGCCCCAACGACTTGGTGATCGCCATCAGCTTCACCCCCTATGGCAAAGAGACCCAGCACTGCCTGCGCATTGCCCAGCACAACCAGGCCAAGACCCTGATCATCACCGACAGCACCCTGTCGCCCCTGGCCAAGCGCGCCAACAGCGTGCTGTTGGTCAATGAAGGCAGCTCCTTCGCCTTCCGCTCACTGAGCGCCACCCTGTGCCTGTGCCAGGCGCTGTTTATCGCCGTGGCGTACCGCCTGGAATTGAAAGTGGACGAGATTCATGAGCAAGGCGGCTTCGACGACTAGCCCGCCCGAGCGGTGCTACTCGTAGATCTTGCCGCAGTACAGGAACACCGCGAAACGCTGCCAGGGCGAGGCCTCCACCAGCCCCTGGGTGGCACCGACGCCGGTGGCCTCGGCCCAGGCGTGGGCGCCGTCGAGAAAGTCTTCGATGGAATGGTTGTGCCAACTGTCGGCCGCGCCGGCCTCGGTGCTGCGCTGCGCCTCGCGGCGGTCGGCAATCAGCGCCTGGACGAAGTCGAGGAAGCTCTGCTCGTCATGCACCTGCTGCAAGCGTTGTTCAAGGTCCATGGGGTTCTCCGGATTCAGGACGGGGCCTGGAGCGCCAGGCCCTTGCGCAGCAGTTCCTTGCGCAGGATCGGCCGGGCCAGGCAATGCACGCGGTCCAGGGCGCTGCACTCTAGCAGCCGCTCCAGCTTGTGGGCACTGCCCGGGCTGCCGGTCAGCAGGTAGCTTTTGCCCTCACTGAGGCTGATCAGGTTCAGCAGCCAGTCATCGCCCCACTGCCCCAGCACCTGCTCGATCAGGCTGCGCTGGCGCGCCAGCAGGCCCTGGCCCTGCCACAGGGTCAGTTGGGCAAAGCGCCGCGGCAGGTTGCTGGAAGGTTCGAGCAGCTTCAGGTCCTTGAGCAGGGCCTCGGGCAGTTGCGCTTCGATCTGCTGCTGGCACTGCTTGAAATACTCTTCAGGCCACTCGGGGCCCAGGTCGGCAAGCGCGGCCAGAGCCGCGTAGGCCTGGCGGTCCGCCGCAGTACAACCCTGGTCGCTGAAGTTCAGGGTATTGTCGAGAATCCCCGCCGCCAGCAGTTGCGCGCTGTCGCGGCTGATCTTCGGCAGCAGCCCGGAATCGCGCCAGCGCTCATAGACCTGGGTGCAGGCGGCGCCGATCGGGCGGATATCCGCGTATTTGCCCAGGCGCTCGTCCCAGAAGGCCTCGAACCCGGGGTGATGGTCGATGACCTCCACCACCCGGGCGAGGTCCACCAGCGGGTCCAGGTGCAGGTGATTGGAAATGTCCACCAGCACGAACTGATCGGCGCCCTCCGGGACGTGGCTGTCCAGGCCCTTGAGGCGCTGGCGGAAGTCGGCCGGGATGCTCTCGTTGAGCGGGGCGCTGCTCAGGGCCCGAGCCGGGCGGCCGCTGAGGTTGAGCCACTCGGCGTAGGCGATGCAACCGGCGTAGGCGTCGATATCCAGATAGGCCGCACCGGCGGTGACAATGATCATGACGTCCGTGTAATCCACAAAGGCCGAAGGCCGGGGCGCCGAGGGTGCCCGAGCGAGATGACAGCCAGATGACAGTCGGTGTTCATGTTTCTGGCTCTTGCCCCGCTTCGGCCACCAGCAGGGCCGCCAGCCGCGCGCCGCTGAAACGGATCTGCGCCAGGCTCAGGGCCGCGTAGCCGACGATCACCGCCGCCGGCCGGCGCACCTGCTGGCAGTGCTCGATCACCCCCTGCAGCAGCAGACCTTGCTGCGCGGCTCGCTGACGGAACCCCGCCTCATCGCTGCCCGGCGGCAATTCCAGCAGCAGGTGCAGCCCGGCTTGCTGGCCGCTGACCCGGTAGCAGCCCGCCGCCTCCCGGGCGAGGATCGCCAGCAGCAGGTCGCGGCGCTCCTGATAGGCCTGGCGCGCCGCCCGCAGGTTGCGCAGAAAGGCGCCACTGGCGATGTAGTCGGCCAGGGCCAGCTGTTCGATCACCCCCACCGAACGCCCGGTGTTCTGCAAGGTGGCCAGCAGCCGGGCACGCAGCGCCTCGGGCACCAGCATGAAACCCACGCGCAAACCGGCGAACAGGGTCTTGTTGAAACTGCCGCAGTAGATCACCCGGTCATCAGGGTCCAGGGACTTGAGGGCTGCCAGGGGCGCGCTCTGGTAGTTGAATTCGCTGTCGTAATCGTCTTCCACCACCCAGGTGTCGCTGTGCCGGGCCCACTCCAGCAGCG
The DNA here is from genome assembly GCF_058744285.1 of Pseudomonas sp. E1BtOHC1. Classification (NCBI taxonomy): domain Bacteria; kingdom Pseudomonadati; phylum Pseudomonadota; class Gammaproteobacteria; order Pseudomonadales; family Pseudomonadaceae; genus Pseudomonas; species Pseudomonas sp. E1BtOHC1. The sequence goes on along the minus strand of NZ_CP196023.1, from coordinate 3,716,062 downwards.
CCAGGCGCCGGGACACCGGCATGGTCATGCCCAGGGGCGCCTGATGGGCCGGGGTCACGTAGACCATGCGTGCATCGCCGTGGCCTTGCAGTTGCGTCACGTCGATACCCTCTTCCTGCACCGGGATCGGCACCAACCGGGCCCCGGCCAGGGCAAACAGGCTCTGGGCCGAGAGGTAGCCGGGGTCTTCGATACAGACCTTGTCCCCTGTATTGAGCAGGCTGCGGGCCAGCAGGTCGAGGCCGTGGCGGATGCCAGTGGTGATCATCACTTGCCCGGCATAGCAGGCGATGCCCCGGTGCTGCCCCAGGTACTCGGCGATCTGCTGGCGCAGCGCCGGCAGGCCGGCGGGGTCGGCATCGCATAGCGATTGCGCCGAGGCACTGCCCAGCGCCCGGGTCAGCGAGCGGGTCCAGCGTTGCAGGGGAAACAGCGCCGGATCGGCCAGCCGGGCAACGAAGGGCTGGCCGGCACGCACGCCGAGCGGCGGATACGAGGGCTGGTTGTCACTGGCGGCGCAGGGTGCCACCCGTGCCGGGGCGCTCAGATACAGGTCCGGCACCACCGCGCAGACCCGGGTCCCGGAACCGCTGGCCCGGCTCACATAGCCTTCGCTGCGCAAGCGGTCGAAGACCACTTCCAGGGTGCCCCGGGACATGCCCCAGCGCTGGGCCAGGGTGCGGGTCGAGGGCAAGCGGCAGCCGGCCGGCAGGCGTTTTTCCAGGATTGCCTGGCGCAACGCGCCGTAGGCGCTGTCCTGCTTGCCCAGGGCTTCATCCATGCGCTGTGGCAGGGGCAGGTCGAGGGGCACGGGGTGTTTTCCACGGCTCATAGTGGTCCAGTCAAAAGCACTCTAAACGGTGCTCGGCATTAAACCATAAACACCTTAATTTCAGCGCCGTGCCCCCTTGCCCCGAGCCTGCCATGCCACCCGTTAGCCCCTCCACGACCCGCTCCATTGCTGTTGAACCCACCCTCGCCCCCTGGCTCTGGACCTTGTTGCTGCTGGTGGTGGTCTGCCTGCCAAGGATCAGCATCGACCTGTACCTGCCGGCGCTGCCGGCCATGGCCGACGAGCTGATGGCCAGCGACGCCCAGCTGCAACTGACCCTGAGCCTGTACATGCTCGGCTATGCCCTGTCGATGCTGCTGGGCGGGCCGTTGTGCGACCGTTATGGACGGCGCCCGGTGCTGCTGGCGGGCACGGCGCTGTTCCTGCTGGCCAGCCTGGCCTGCATGCTCGCCGCCAGCGTCGAGGTGCTGATGGTCGCCCGTCTGCTGCAAGCGTTGGGCGGTTGCTGCGGCACCCTGATCGGCCGGGTCATGGTCCGCGACCGCTGCGCGCCCGAGGAGCAGCCGCGACTGCTCGGGCTGTTGTCCATGGGCATTGCCCTGTCGCCCATGCTGGCGCCGCCGCTGGGCAGCCTGATCGACCAGCTGCTGGGCTGGCGCGGCTTGTTTCTGTGCCTGAGCCTGGTGGCCGCAGCGGCCTGGCTGCTGATGTACAAGCGCCTTGCCGAAACCCGCCCGCCGCAGCTCTCCCCCGTGGCCGCCAAACGCTTGCCGCGCCTGTACCTGCGCCTGCTGGGCGAGGCCTACTTCATGCGTTACTCCCTGGTCATCGGCTGCCTGTACTGCACCTATTTCCCTTTTATCCTGCAATCGCCGGCACTGTTGCAGCGCCAACTGGGGCTGTCCTCCAGCACTTACGCCCTGGTGTTCGCCGCCACCGTGGCCGGCTACCTGCTCGGCTCCCGACTGTTCCAGCGCCTGGGGGTACGCCACCGCGCCGACCGCCTGATTGCCGGGGCCTGCCTGCTGAACCTGACTGGCGCCGGCCTGCTGCTGATCTCCCGCAGCCTGTGGCCCGACAGCCTGTGGGCAATTGTCTTGCCGATGCTGCCGCTGATGCTCTCGGTGGGCCTGGCGATTCCCGCCTGCCAGTTGGCGATCCTGCAACCCTATGCGGCGGTGGCGGGCACCGCCTCGGGGCTGTTCTTCTTTATCCAGATGGCCATGACCGCCGGCTGCGGGCTGCTTGCCAGCTTGTTGGCAGACAGCCCGGCCGGATCGCTGCAAGCCCTGACCGGCCTGTTCAGCGTCGCCCTGGGCCTGGTCTGGTGGTACCTGCGGCCTCGGAAGCGCTAGGCGCTGGAGCCGGCTGAGGCAGAATGGCGCCTGCACCGGTGACTGGTGCGCAAGTAGCAAAGTGGCCCTGTTCAACACGAAACCAATGCCGCTACATTAGCCGCGCCGTTCCCATCCGTTGTGCCGTTCAAGACAAGGAAATACGTGATGAAACTCATAGGAATGCTCGATTCGCCCTTCGTACGCCGCGTCGCCATCAGCCTCAAATGCCTGGACCTGCCCTTCGAACACCACTCGGTCTCGGTGTTCAGCACCTTCGAGCAGTTCAAGGCCATCAACCCGGTGGTCAAGGCGCCGACCCTGGTCTGCGACGGGGGTGAAGTGCTGATGGATTCGAGCCTGATCCTCGACTACCTGGAAACCCTGGCCGGCCCGCACAGGAGCCTGATGCCCTCGGCCCTGCCGGAACGTTTGCATGAGTTGCGGCTGATTGGCCTGGCCCTGGCGGCCTGTGAGAAGTCGGTGCAAATCGTCTACGAAAGAAACCTGCGCCCGGCCGAGAAACAGCATGGACCCTGGCTGGAACGGGTGGGCGGCCAGTTGCAGGCCGCTTATACCGAGCTGGAACAGGAACTGCAGAAACGCCCCTTGCCCCGGGACGGCTCCCTGAGCCAGGCCGGAATCAGCCTGGCGGTGGCCTGGAGTTTCAGCCAGATGATGGTGGCGGACCAGTTCGGTCCCGAGCAATTCCCGGCGGTACGCAGCTATACCGAATACGCCGAACACCTGCCGGTGTTCCTCGCCACCCCCGCCACCTGACCTCCACACCGCCCTCACCGTAGGAGCCGGCTTGCCGGCGAAGCGACCCGTAAGCCTTGTGGCGCTCTTGGAAACGCATTCGCTGGCAAGCCAGCTCCTACGACAGCCCCCACAGATCTGCGTAGGAGCCGGCTTGCCGGCGAAGAGGCCCGTGAGCCGTGCAGCGCTCTTGAGACCGTATTCGCTGGCAAGCCAGCTCCTACGACGGTCCGGCAGTTCCCCGCGGGGATCTGTCAGGCCGGTTCGGGCTGTTTCTTCGCAGGGGCCGTGGCAAAACGCCGGGCCAGGAACGGAGTGATGTCCAGCGGCAGGGCTTCGTCGTTCACCAGTTTGTCCAGCAGGACACCGGTGATCGCCGAGGTCAGGATGCCGGTACGGAAGTGTCCGCAGGCGTTGAGGTAACCCTCGACCCCGTCCATCGGCCCAAGAATCGGCAGCTCATCCGGCGAGCCCGGGCGCAGGCCCGCCCAGCAGCGCTTGAGGTTGACCTGGGCCAGCTCAGGGATGCAGCGCACCGCGCCCTGCACCAGGCCATTGATTTCCGGGTAGGTGGTGCTGACGTCGAAACCCTTGTCCTCGGTGGTACTGCCAATCAGGATCTCGCCGTTGTCCTTCTGCGCCATGTAGCAGTCGCTGGTGGTCAGGCAGCCATTGAGCAGCTTGGGCATGCGTTCGGTGAGGAGGATCTGGCCCTTCACCGGCTTCACCGGAATCTCCACCCCGGTGGCCTGCAGGCTCAGCTCGGCGGCCCAGGCACCGGCGGCATTGATCAGGGTCGAGCAATGGAACAGCCCGGCTTCGGCGGTCTGCACCCCACTGACCCGACTGCCCTGGTGCAAAACTCCGGTGACGTTGGTGTTGAAGTACACATCCACGCCGTTCTGCCGGGCGCCTTCGGTGTAGGCATCGGTCAGGCGGAAGGGGTTGACCTGGTGATCGCAGAGGAATTCCAGGGCGCCCTGGGCTTCGTGGCTGACCTTCGGCTCGGCGGCGCGCAGGGCCGCCTGGTCGAGCCAGCGCACCTGATCGGACAGGTGCGGGATGCAACCGACAATGTGCTCGGCGTACAGGCGGTCCTCGTCGTCATAGATGACGAACTTGAGCCCGGTCTGTTCGAACTTGAAGTCCATGCCGTGCAAGCCGATCAGTTCACGGTGCAGACGCGGGTACAGTTCGTTGGACTGCAGGGCGAAGTCAAAGAACGACTGCGGCAGGATATGCGGAGTGCTGGAGTCCACCACCACCGCCGAACCCTGCGCCTCGCGCTTGCGGTTGGCCGACATCATGCGAAAGAAGATCACCCCGCAACCCAGGCCCACCGACTCGCCAATGGCCCACAGGCCACCGGCCGAGGCCCGGCTGGCATTGCCTGGACGCTTGGCATCGATCAGCGCCACTTTGAGGTCTTTGCGCTTGGACAGCTGATAGGCGCAGGACGCCCCGATCACGCCGCCACCGGCGATCACCACGTCGTAATACTTACTCATGTCCGGGGACCTCCTGGTCAGGTGCGGCAAAGGCGGAAAACGGAATCGGGTCCAACGGGAAGCGCGGGCGAATCCAGCCCACATCCTTGCGTCCGGTGGCCTGGCGCAGGCGGTCGCTGCAATAGCCGACGCACATCCGTCCCTGGCAGTCGCCCATGCTCACCCGGGTGCGCATCTTCAGACTGGCCATGTCCTGCACGCCCTGGGACAGGGCGCGCTCGATATCGTTGCGGGTGGTGTGTTCACAACGGCAGATCACGGTGTCGCCCTTGGGCAGGTCTATCTGCCCGGTGCCACGTGCGGTATAGCGGTCCACCGCGCCGCGAAAGCGCAGGATCGAGGCCAGCTTGCGCTGGTAGCCCTGGCGCCGTTGCAAGGCCGCCTCGTTGGTCAGTACATCGCGCTGCATGAGGATCGACAGCGCCGCGATGCGGCCGGTAAGCATCGCTGCTTCACCACCCCGAATCCCGCCCATGTCGCCGGCCAGGTGGATGTGCGGCTCGCTGCTCTGCTGCCAGGCGTTGGCGCTAGCCCGCAGATAGCCGTCGTCGCTGAAGCCATGATCCAGGCCCATTTGCTGGCTCAGTTGGGTCCGGGGAATGAAGCCATAACCCACCGCCAGGGTCTGGGCAGCAATGCGCTGGGCCTGAGCCATGTCCGGCTGCCAGTCGGCGGAATAAGGGGCGACCGTGACCACGCTCAAGGCATCCTGGCCCTGGGCTTCCACCACGCCCCAGCCATAGCGCAGGGGGATGCCGTGGAGCTTGAGGTAGGCCAGCATGCTCAGACCGTCGAGAAACAGCTGGGGCTTGTTCAGCAGGGCCAGGCTCTGCTTGGCGATCTTGCTCAGGGCACTGGCCTCGTAGACCCCGGCCACCCGCACGCCCGAGGCGTGCAACTGGCACGCCACCAATGGCAACAAGGGCCCGGTGCCCGCGATCACCACCGGACCTTGCGGCTTGACCACGCCGCTCTTGATCTGCAGTTGCAGGCCACCGAGCAACTTGACCCCCGGCAGCGTCCAGCCAGGAAACGGCACGCTGCGCTCATGGCAGCCGGCCGCCAGCAACAATTGCCCATAGGTCACCTGCTGCACCTGCTCGTCGGCATCCAGCAGCATCAGGCTGTCGAAGCCCTCGGCGCCGATCACCCGACTGTTGAGGCGCACCTCGATCATCTGTTCGTGATCGCCGAAATCCCCGTGCAGCTTGGCCAGCATGTCGCAGTAGCGCGGTCCCAGGTAATCCAGTTGCACGCCATCGCGCAGCGGGCCGCGAAAGACCACGCCGCCCAGGCGCGAGGCTTCTTCGATCAGGGTGCTGCGCACGCCGTGCTCGGCCAGCTCGATGGCCGCCGCCATGCCCGCCGGCCCACCGCCGACAATTACCGGGTTCAGGCTCATACCGTGGGCTCCGTCTCGCTGATGCGGTTGCTCAGGGTCTGCACCTGCATCCCCGGCTTGACCAGGGTCTGGCAGGCGCGGCGCTTGTGACGGCCGTCGATCTGCACCAGGCAGCAATGGCACACGCCCATGCCGCAGTAGGCACCCACCAGTTGCCCGTGGTCGTTGCGCGCCACCTGGCGCAGGCCGGTGGCCTGGATCACGCTGAGAACTGTTTCACCCAGGGCGGCAGTGACCGGCTGGCCGTTGAGACTGATGGTCATGTCCGCATGCTGCAGCGGCTGAATATCAAAATTGCGGTCTATCTGACGCATTGCGGTTCATCCGTGAGAAGTGAGTGGGGTACCGGCATCCTGCCGCCCGCAATCCTGGGGCGAGGACGTGGTAACACCGCGGTTCCGAAGACTCTGTCAGAACCGAGCGCGGGCCAATCTAGTACTTTTGTCCGACAGGAATATTGATCTGGGCCAAGCAAAAGGCCGGTGCGCCCCCAAGCACCGCCCCCCCTCTCTCAGACTTGCGACACAGGCCACAAAAAAGCCGCTACCGGCAGAAGCCGGCAGCGGCGCATGGACAACGGGCAGCCCGCGTCGAAGACGATGCTTAGTGCACGAAAATGGCGATCAGGATAATCACCGGGATCGGCACACCGAGGAACCACAACAGTAATGAGCGCATGGGAGTTCTCCTGGGTCAGTGAACGGGAGTCGGGGCCACGGTGCGCGGCTGGACGTCGGTTTCAAACCAGACCACGGCATCCCGGCGACGGCCGCCGAAGGTCGCCGCCAGACTGGCGAAGAAGGCCCCGCAGAGCAGTGCGATGAACATCCACAACGACGACCAGGCAGCCACCTTGGCGGCACTGTCGGCGGCCTCTCGGGCGGCTTGTTTGGCTTCATGCACCGCTTGCTGGGTCTTGGCGTACACCTCGTCCACCCGACGCTCGGCTTCGGCCTGGCTGAGGTTGGTGCGCTGGGCCACCAGTTGCGCCAGGTAGCTGCGGTCCTCAGGCGAGAGCTGACCGTCGTTGCTCAAGGTGCGCACGAAGATCCGCGACACCGTGCCCCGCGCCGCATCGTCGCTGACCGCCACCGGGCGATCATCGCGGAACAGGCTGTCGACGAAATAGCCGTAATCGTCCTGGGAGCCCTGGGCCGCCGCATGACCGGCCACTTGGGTCGCGGCGCTGGCGGCCCCGGAAGCAACCTGGGCACCGGCCTGCACGCCGCCGCTGATGACGCTCGTCACCGAGCCCACCGCCAGAGTCGCGGTCACCAGGGTGGCCACGGCCCAGGCCAGGAAGCCGTGGGCCGTGTCACGGAAATACACTTCATCGCCGTGCAGATTGGCCCACTTCACCCGCAGGCGCCCGGCGAGGTAGCCGCCCAACCCGGCGGCCAGAATCTGCGTCAGGGCCAACCAGACAATGCTGGAGATACCCAGCCCCTTGGCACTGATGCCACTGCCGGCCCAGGGCGAAACCGCGGAAAAGCCCAGGCCGAAGCCCAGCAGTAAAAGGATCAGGGACAAGGCTGCAGCCGCCGCGGCGCCGGCGAAGATCGCCGCCCAGGACACCCCCGAGTAATGACTCGAGGCGTCCGCAGTGGCGAGCAGGTGTTCAGAGGGTCTGTTCATTGTTGTTCTGCTCCAGGCATGAAAGAGGGTGTTACACGTCTCGAAGGGAGAAGTGCAGTCACCGTGCCAGTTGCACGAACTTTATAAACCGATGTATTTCAATGGCTTGCGATTAATTGCCACACCTGGATCGTGCATTTTACCGGCCAGGGGGTTTTGTGGCGGGCGTTCTGCACGGCGGCGCCCTCAGGCGCGCTTGCTCAGGTAAAGCTCCCGGCCCCGGGTATAGCACCAGTGCCCCAGCAGGCCCAGGACCCACAGCGCCAGCAGCAGGTTGCCCGCCAGCGTCAATTGCGCGATGCCCTGCCCCCACAAGGTAAAGAGCGGCAATGCCAGCCAGGCGGACCGGCGAAAATCCAGCAGCCGCATGATGCCCGGCACTATCGCCGCCATCAGGGCAATGACCAGGACGTCCAGGGCGCGATACCCCAGCATCCACCGCGCATAGCGGGGATCGGCGGCATAGGCCTGCAGATAGCCCGGCAGGCGCAGCGCCAGATCCACGGCGAGACTCAACAGCAGGCTAGCCACCACCAGCCACAACAGCCCCTTGAAACGTGATGCGTATTTCATTGCATGACACCTTGATACAGAGAAGCTCAATCGGGGCTTCAACGCCGCTTGTAGCTTTTATTGCCACTGGGGGTCAGGCAGTAGACCCCGCCCCGCGGTCCGGTACAGAAACTGCCGCTGCCGCAGGTACAACCCTGAGCATCGCGCAGCAGCGGTTCGGCGCGGGGGGTGGAGGAGCGCTGGCCGAACATCAGCGCGCAGTTCTTCTTCGAGGCACTGATGGAGCCGTCGTTGCACAGGAACAGCTCGCCGTCACAACGGGCGATGCCGCCTTTGTTTCCGGAACAGGGTTGATTGGCCGCCTGGGCCGCCGCGCTGCACAGCAGCATCAGGCATACAACGACAAAGGGCTTCCAGCCGACCCGAGTCAGGGCACTCATGGTGACGCCTCCTGGCAAAAAAGTGGCCGGATGATATCAAGCTTCAACACCCCTGACTCGGGCTGCGCGGACCAGACGCCAAGCCAGATGAAAGTTTATTTAGAATCCCGGCCACAGTTTCTTGGCAAAATGCCCGCCTGTGTCACGAACCGCTAAGCAGGTAACGCCTATGACCCGCATTCTGACCATCGAAGACGACGCCGTAACGGCCCGGGAGATCGTCGCCGAACTGAGCAGCCACGGCCTTGACGTGGACTGGGTGGACAACGGCCGCGAAGGCCTGGTGCGCGCCGTGAGCGGCGACTACGACCTGATCACCCTGGACCGCATGCTGCCGGAGCTGGACGGCCTGGCCATTGTCACCACCCTGCGCACCATCGGTGTGTCGACGCCGATCCTGATGATCAGCGCCCTCTCCGATGTCGATGAGCGGGTGCGCGGCCTGCGGGCCGGCGGCGACGATTACCTGACCAAGCCCTTCGCCTCCGACGAAATGGCCGCCCGGGTCGAGGTGCTGCTGCGGCGCAAGAACACGGTCAAGGACTTCGACACCTGCCTGCGGGTGGCCGATCTGGAGCTGAACCTGATCAGCCGCGAAGCGACCCGCGCCGACCAGTTGCTGAGCCTGTTGCCCACCGAGTACAAACTGCTGGAATTTCTCATGCGCAACACCGGGCAGATCCTCTCGCGGATGATGATCTTCGAGGAGGTCTGGGGTTATCACTTCGACCCGGGGACCAACCTGATCGACGTGCACATCGGCCGCCTGCGCAAGAAGATCGACCCGCCCGGCATGACCCCGTTGATCCGCACCGTGCGAGGCTCGGGCTATGTCATTGCTGAACCCCTCTAAGGGCTGGCGCTCTTCCAGCAGCCGCCTGCTGGCGCTCTACAGCACGCTGTTCGTGGCCTGGAGCTGCATCCTCATGGGGGTGCTGTACTACGAAGTCTCCACCTACCTGGACAGCCTGGCCAAGCACTCGCTGATGCAGCGCCAGCACCTGTTCGCCCGCTTCGAAGGCGACCAGTTGGTGGAGGCCCTGACCACCAGCATGACCTTCGACATGCGCGCCATCGACGCCTACGGCCTGTTCGACGAACAGCGCCGGCCCTTGAGCGGACCGATCCGCCAGATCCCCGACGACCTGCCCCTGGACGGCAAGATCCACGAGCTGAAGAACTGCATCGACTCCGACGACCCGAGCCTGCCCCGGGACAGCTGCGACGCCGTGGCCACCCACACCCGGGACGGCCGCTGGCTGGTGCTGGTGCGCGACAACGGCTCGCTGTTCGCGGTGACCCGGATCATTCTCCACGCGCTGCTGTGGGGGATTTCCCTGACCATCATTCCCGGGGTCGCCGGCTGGCACCTGCTGCGCCGCCGGCCCTTGCGGCGCATCCGTCAGATCCAAGCCAGCGCCGAGGCCATCGTCGCCGGCGACCTGACCCGGCGCCTGCCGCTGTCGGACCGGCGTGACGAACTGGACATGCTGGCGGCCATCGTCAACGCCATGCTCGAACGTATCGAGCGGCTGATGCACGAGGTCAAGGGCGTGTGCGACAACATCGCCCACGACCTGCGCACCCCGCTGACCCGCCTGCGGGCCCAGCTCTATCGCCTGCAGCAACAGGCCGAGGAAGGTTCGCCCCAGGCCCTGCAAATGGACCAGTTGCTGGCCGAGGCCGACACCCTGATGGCGCGCTTTCGCGGATTGCTGCGCATCTCCGAACTGGAAGACCAGCAACGGCGATCGGGCTTCCTCGAACTCGATCCCCTGCCCCTGCTCCAGGAACTGCACGACTTCTACCTGCCCCTGGCCGAAGAAGGTCGCCTGACCCTGGTGCTGGATGTACCGCCGAGCCTGCCCCGGCTCACCGGTGACCGCGCCTTGCTGTTCGAGGCCCTGGCCAACCTGCTGAGCAACTCGATCAAGTTCACCCCGCCGGGGGGTGAAGTGATACTGCGCGGCCTCGACGATGGCGGCAGCCCGCGCCTGGAAGTCCTGGACACAGGCCCGGGCATTCCCCCGGCGGAACGGGCGGCGGTGTTCCGACGCTTCTACCGGGTGGACGAAAGCAACGCCCAGGGCGGCTTCGGCCTGGGCCTGTCGATTGTTGCCGCCATCGTCAGCCTGCACGGCTTCAAGCTCGAAGTGGGCAGCAGCGAACGGGGCGGCGCGCGCCTGAGCCTGGATTGCCGGCCGAGCCTGATCAGCGAAGGCTGAAGGCCGGACCGGACTCAGGACGAAAGATCGAGTTGCTTGAGGGAGTTGCTGTCCAGCTCGTAGAGCAACTCGTCGATGATCCTCTCGATGTCGGCCTCGCTGTGCAGGGACTTGCTGCTCAGTCCGGTCACCACCAGGTCGACCCGGCCACTGTCGGGCTCGAACACCCGCAGGGTCAGAGTGCCGTCGCCGGCATTGCTGAAGCTGCAGGCCAAGGGCGCCAGCCGCTGTTCGATACAGGCACGTAACCGGGTCTGGGTGATCACGGCCGGCACCTCAGCGACACCCCAGCAGTAGACGCGCCAGCCCGCCGGGGCCGGCGACCGCGCCAACGCTGCCCTTGATTTGTCGATTGCCCATGCTGGCTGTCCTTTTGCTGTGGTTCGCAGTGCCAAGGCCCGTAGCGGGACTTGCTCAGAATCACAGCGTAGAAAAGCCGCGTCGCCCGCAGAAGGCGCATTTGCACTGGTCGCACTGGTGCATTTGCACCGGCTCAGCGCCCCCGGCCCGCAGCCGTGCCGACAAACAGTCCGCGCTCCCGGGCCCAGACCACGGCTTCGCCACGGCTGTGCACGCCCAGCTTGGAATACAGGGTGGCAACATGGTTGCGCACGGTGTTGGGCGCCAGCTTCAACTGGGCGGCAATCTCCTTGTCCGCCAGCCCCTGGTAGATCAGCCCCAGCACCTCCCGCTCGCGGGCCGTCAGGTCGGCAGAGGAAACCCCGGGGGTGTCCTGGGTCTTCGGGCTTCTGACGTTGGCCAGTTTTTCGATCAGGGTCTGGCTGAACCAGGAAGCGTCGCGCATCACCTCCTCGATGGCCCCCACCAGCTCCAGTTCGGAACGCTTGCGCTCACTGATGTCCATCAGCACCAGCAGGTAACAGGGGCTGTCCTGGATGAGCACGGTGTCGGCGTAGGCCACACAATCGATCAGCTCGGCGCTCTTCTGGCGCACCTTGAGGTCCAGGCCATCGACATTGCCGGCCTTCTCCAGTTGATTGAACAGTTGCGTGGCCGCCGCGGCTTCAGCGATGAACCCGGTGGCGGCAATGGTCTTGCCCAGCAACTCCTCGCTGCTGTAGCCGCAGGTGTTGAGAAAGGCCTCGTTGACGTCGACGATCTGCTGCTCGGCGCTGCACACCAGGGTCGGCACCGGGGTCAGGCGGAACGACTTGGCAAAGCGCTCCTCGCTCTGGCGCAAGGCAATCTCGACCTTGCGCCGCGGCTCCAGGTCCATGAAGGAAAACAGCATGCAGTCTTCATCGTTGATGTCCAGGGGCTGGCCGGCGACGATCACCAGCTTGCTGCCGCCGTCCGGCAGGCGCAGCTCGGCCTGCATCTGCGGAATGGTCGCGCCCTGGCCCAGGCGCTCGATGGCCAGGTCCTTGTGCTCGGCGTCCTCCAGCACATCCAGCTCGTACACCGAACGGCCGATCACCTGATCCCGGGCATAGCCGGTCATTTCCACAAAGCCCTGGTTGACCTTGATGTAACGCAGGTCACTGAGGCGGCAGATCACCGCCGGCGCCGGGTTGGCGTTGAAGGTCTTTTCGAAGCGCTGTTCGGCGCTGGCCCAGTCGGTGGCATCGCTGAGGATCAGCACCAGGGACTCGGGCGCGCCACTGCGATCGGTGAGGATCATGCTGCGCACCCGGTGCACCCAGTGCCGCGGTTCGCCGTCGATCTCGGCCTGCACCTCCACCACCACGTCGCTGAAGGTTTCACCGGCGGCCACCCGGTTGATGGGATAGGCCTCCAGGGCCAGGGGGTGATTGTTGCGGTAGCGCAAGGCATAGCGCCGGGCGTATTCACGGACATTGGCCCCCAGCTCGCCGACCTCGCCGACCCCGTGCATGGCCAGCGCCGCTTCATTGGCCCAGAGCAGGCTGCGAGCCTTGTCGATCTCAATCAGGATCACCCCGTCGGACAGACCGGCGATGATCTGCTGCAACTGGCGGCGATTGGTTTCAGTGGCAAGTACGGCCTGGCTCATGGCATCTCCAATAGGACCCGGCGCCACAGCGGACAGGCCGCGCGCCGGAAAAAAGGGGCTGAACACTACGACCACGGCCGCTCGCCATCGTGCCCTGCACCGTAACCCTGCGCACTGGAGCCACCCAGCGCGAAGGGTTAAGCTGCTGCGCCCGGTCCGACCGCCCTCAAGGAGTGAAGCATGATCACCATCCGTGAAGCCGACAGCCGCGATATCGATGCACTGCAGGCCATAGGCTGCGCCACCTACCGCGAACACTTTGCGGCGATCTGGACGAGTGACGGCATGCAGCAGTTTCTCGACCAGGACTTCTCCCCCGCCAACCTCGAAGCATCCCTGGCGGCCCGGGACCAGCACCTGTGGCTGCTGGCCCTGGACGCGCAGCACCAGCCCATCGGCTTCGCCAAACTCAACTGGGCGCGCCCGACGCCGGGCAGCGGCCGGCCCGGGGCCGAACTGCAGAAGATCTACCTGCTCAAGTCCCAGGCCGGCCAGGGCCATGGCCGGCGCCTGCTCGAGCATGTGTTGCAACGGGCCAGCGCCGCCGGGGAATCCTGCCTGTGGCTGGACGTACTCAAGAGCAACAGCGGCGCCCGGCGCTTTTATGAAAGCGCCGGCCTGCGGCAGGTCGACGAGGTGCCGTTCAGCACCGACCTGGAGCAGATCGGCATGTGGGTGATGGCCTGCGACTTGCCCCGCAAGGAGCACTCCGCCCAGGGCTGAGGCGGCCTTCCCCGCCCCTGCCCGCCACTACAAGCCCAGGGCCTTGAGCCGCCGGTACAGGGTCCGCTCGCTCAGCCCCAGGGCCTTGGCCAACTCGCTGCGCGAGCCGTCGAAGACTTCCAGGGCATGGGCCAGTTGTTCCAGGTCCTTGCCGGCGCGACGGCGAATCACAGGGGCCGGTGCCTGTGGGCTGCGCAGTTCTGCCGGTAGGTCCTGCAGGCGGATCACCCCGTCATCACTGAACAACCGCGCCCGTTCGAGGATGTTGCGCAGCTCGCGGATATTCCCCGGATAGGTGTACAGGCGCAATTGCTCCAGGGCCTGGGGGTCGACCCGTGGCACCACCCCGGGATCGAGGCGGCGCAACAGGCTGTCGATCAGCAACGGCAGGTCGTCGCTGCGTTCGCGCAGGGCCGGCAGGCGGATCGGGAAGGCGCTGATGCGGTAGTACAGGTCCTGGCGGAAGGTGCCGGCAGCGACCATTTCCTTGAGCGGCTTGTGGGTCGCCGCCACCAGGCGGAAATCCGAGTGCACGGTGCGCAGGCTGCCCACCGGCCGGAAGCTGCCGGACTCGATCAGGCGCAGCAGCTTGACCTGCATGGCCAGGGGCACCTCGCCGATCTCGTCGAGAAACAGGGTGCCGCCATGGGCCGCTTCCGCCAGGCCGATCTTGCGTTGCAGAGCCCCGGTGAAGGCGCCCTTTTCATAGCCGAACAACTCGCTTTCCAGCAGGCTTTCGGTAAGCCCGGTGCAGTCCACCACCACCAGCGGTCCACTGGCCCGGGGGCTGCCATCGTGCAGGGCACGGGCGAACAATTCCTTGCCGGTGCCGGACTCGCCCTGCAGCAGCACCGGAATCGGGGCCGGGGCCGCCCGCTGCAGGGCGCTCAAGGCCTCGTTGAAGGCCGGCGAGCGTCCCACCAGGCCCTTCTGCTGGGGCTGCACCGAAGCCACCGCCACTGAACTCAGGCGCTCGACGTAAGCCACCACGGTGCCGGCCTCGCCAATGATCGGCCGCAGTTCCACGTCCACGTGCTCCGGGCCGCGAGGTGTGTGATGGATGTGCAGCATGCGCTCCGGCACCCGACTGTCATGGGCCTTGCGCATCGGGCAATGCTCCCCGGCCTGGTCGCAGGGCACGGCGAACTGGTGGGACACGCGGTAGCACTTGGCGCCCACATGAGGCTTGCCGGCCACACCGAACTGACGCTGGTAGGCGGTGTTGGCGGCGATGATGTTGTAGTCGGTGTCGAGGACGATGGTCGGTTGCGGATCGTGTTCGAGGTAGGACACCAGGGCAGCCATGGACGGCTGGGCAAGGTCGGTGGCGATCAGGGACATGGGCAACTCCGGGGCAGTGGCGGCAGCTTAAAGCACGGCGCGGCTTTCTGCCATGCTCTGCCACCAACTGCCATATCACTGCCAAATACCGCTGGCAGTCGCGTCGAAAAACGCCTGATGGCAGCCTCTACAGCCTTCTACTTCAATGAACAGGTAGCCAATCCGGGCGTCACGGGTTGGCACGTTTATTGACAGTCCAAGGGACGAGCGACAGCGCAGACTGCCCTCACCTTCATTGCCTGGAGTGCCCCATGATCATCAGCGACACGCTGCGTGTAGAAGCCTTTTTCGACCCTCACACCTGGACCATCAGCTACCTGGTGATGGACCAGGCCAGCCGCCGCTGTGCGCTGATCGACAGCGTGCTGGACTACGACCCGAAATCCGGCCGCACCCGCACCGAATCCGCCGACCGCCTGATCAACCGGGTACGCGAGCTGGACGCCCGGGTCGACTGGGTCCTGGAAACCCATGTGCACGCCGACCACCTGTCCGCCGCGGCTTACCTCAAGCAGCAACTGGGGGCTCAGGTGGCCATCGGCAATCAGATCACCCGGGTGCAGAAAGTCTTCGGCGCGCTGTTCAACGAAGCGCCGGCCTTTGCCCGGGACGGCAGCCAGTTCGACGTGCTGCTCGAAGACGGCGCCGAGTTCGCCATCGGCGGCCTCAGCGCTCGGGCGCTGCACACCCCGGGACATACCCCGGCCTGCATGACCTACCTGGTGCAGGTGGGCGACGAGTGCGTGGCCTTTGTCGGCGACACCCTGTTCATGCCCGACTACGGCACGGCCCGCTGCGACTTCCCCGGGGCCGATGCTCGGACCCTGTACCGCTCCATCGGCAAGATCCTCGCCCTGCCCCCGCAAACCCGGCTGTTCATGTGCCACGACTACCTGCCCAACGGCCGCGAGCTGCAGTACATGACCACCGTCGCCGAGCAGCGCGCCAACAACATCCACATCCATCAGGGCGTCGACGAAGACAGCTTCGTGAAGATGCGCGAAGCCCGCGACGCCACCCTGGACATGCCGGTGCTGATCTTGCCCTCGGTGCAGGTCAACATGCGCAGCGGGCACTTTCCCGAGCCCGAAGACAACGGCATCAGCTACCTGAAGATCCCCCTCAATACCCTATAACGACTACTCCACACGGAAACCTTGCCATGCGTCCCATCAACCCAGCCCTGCGCGCCGTCGACGGCAGCCACCAGGTGCTGATCGTCGGCGGCGGTGCCGCCGGCATTGCCGTCGCCGCCAGCCTCATGTCCCGCGACCCACACCTGGACGTGGCGATCATCGACCCCGCCGGCAGCCACTACTACCAGCCCGGCTGGACCCTGGTGGGCGCCGGGGTGTTCAGCGCCCAGTCCACCGAACGCAGCATGGCCGCGCTGATGCCCAAGGGCGTCAAGTGGCTGCAGCACGCTGTCAGCCTGTTCGAACCGGACAACAATGCCCTGGTGCTGGATGACGGCCGCGTGCTGGCCTATGACCAACTGGTGGTCTGCCCCGGGCTCAAGCTCGACTGGGCGGCCATCGACGGCCTGCCCGAGGCCCTGGGCAACCACGGCGTGACCTCCAACTACCGCTACGACCTGGCGCCCTACACCTGGCAACTGGTGCAGCAGCTGCAACAGGGCGAGGCGCTGTTCAGCCAGCCACCGATGCCGATCAAATGCGCCGGGGCGCCCCAGAAGGCCATGTACCTGTCCTGCGACCACTGGCGGCGCAACGGCCGCCTGGGACAGATCAAGCCGCGCTTCCTGAATGCCGGCGGCGTGCTGTTCGGCGTGGCGGACTACGTGCCGGCGCTGATGGAATACGTGAAGAAGTACGGCATCGAGCTGGATTTCGGCCACAACCTGGTGGCGGTGAACGGCCCGGCCAAGCGCGCGACCTTCGTCCGCACCCTGGCCGACGGCCGTCAGGAAACCCTGGAGCGCGCCTTCGACCTGCTGCACGTGGTGCCGCCGCAATGCGCCCCAGACTTTATCCGCGCAAGCCCCCTGGCCGACGCTGCCGGTTGGGTCGATGTCGATCCCCACAGCCTGCGCCACAAGCGTTTCGTCAATATCCACGGCCTGGGAGACGCCACCAACACCAGCAATGCCAAGACCGCCGCGGCGGCGCGCAAGCAAGCGCCGGTGGTGGCCAACAACGTGCTGGTGGCCCTCAAGCGCCTGACCCGGCTGGCCCAGTACGACGGCTACGGCTCCTGCCCGCTGACCGTGGAACGGGGCAAGATCGTCCTCGCCGAATTCACCTACGGCGGCAAGCTGGCGCCGAGCTTCCCGCGCTGGCTGCTGGACGGCCGCCAGGCGACCCGTCGCGCCTGGTGGCTGAAGGAACGGATTCTGCCGCCGCTGTACTGGCGCGGCATGCTCAAGGGCCATGAATGGCTGGCACAACCGACCCTGGCCACGGACACCCCGAAGACATGAATGAACACAGTCTCTTGGGCGCTGGGCTGGGGGCGGTCATTGGCGCGATCCTGGCGCTGACTGGCGCCGGCGGCGGCATCCTCGCGGTGCCGCTGCTGGTGTTCGGCCTGGGCCTGAGCATGGTCGAGGCCGCTCCCATCGGCCTGCTGGCGGTGGGTCTGGCCGCCAGCGTCGGCGCAGTGCTGGGCTTGCGCCAGGGCATCGTGCGCTACCGCGCGGCGGGGTTTGTCGCCAGCATTGGCATCCTCATGGCGCCGCTGGGGCTGTGGCTGGCCCACCGCCTGCCCAACCTGCCCCTGGCCCTGCTGTTTTCCCTGGTGCTGCTTTATGCCTGCGGGCGCATCCTGCGCAAGGCCAGCCTGGAATTGAAACAGGGCCAGGTCGCGCCACGCCCGGCGTTCCTGCCTTGTGTGCTCAACCCGGTCCAGGGTCGTTTGCGCTGGACCCTGCCCTGCGCCCGGGCCCTGACCTTCACCGGCATGCTCTCTGGACTGCTTTCGGGGTTGCTCGGCGTCGGCGGCGGCTTCGTGATCATCCCGGCCCTGAGCCGCTACACCAACCTGGACAGCAAGAGCATCGTCGCCACCTCGCTGGCGGTGATTGCCCTGGTGTCCCTGGGCAGCGTGGTCACCGCCAGCCTCAGCGGCGTGATGCACTGGGCCGTGGGTGCGCCCTTTGCCCTGGGCGCGGTGGTGGGCCTGGTGCTGGGCCGCCAAGTGGCCAGCCACCTGGCGGGTCCGCGCCTGCAACAACTGTTCGCCCTCACCGGCATATTGGCCGGGCTGCTGCTGGCGGCTGGCGCTTTGGGCTGGCTATCCCGTTGAACCCCTTCGCCGGCAAGCCGGCTCCTACACCAACATACGCACCGCCACCCGTAGGAGCTGGCTTGCCCGCGAAGGCGTCCTCACCGACGCTGGCGTTGCAAGGGAAAAATAGCGGCGCCACGAGCGGCCTCTTCGCCGGCAAGCCGGCTCCTACGTGGAGAACCACCGGGGAAATATTGGCCTCTGCCGTTCAGAGGCGCAGGTGACGACTATGGCCTGGACTTGCATCCCCCAGGAGCGCGCCATGTCGACAGCCCAATCCCTTGAACAGTGCCTCTGGCGCAAGATCGGCCGCTACACCTCGCGCATCGGCCGGACCCTGATCCAAAAAGCCCTGTGGCTCTACTACGCCGCGCAACGCCCGCAAACCCCGATCTGGGCCAAGGCCACCATCTACGCGGCACTGGGTTACTTCATACTGCCAGTGGACATCATCCCGGACCTGATCCCCGGGGCTGGGTACGTGGATGACCTTGGGCTGCTGGCCAGTTCAGTGCTGGCCGTGGCTGCCCACATCAACGCCGAGGTCAAGCAGCAAGCCAGCGCACGCCTGGCGGACTGGTTCGGCAGTGAACCAGACTGAGCAAGGGGCAGACGCAACGGCTGGGGGGCGGTCCTCGGTGCTCACCCGATTCACCAAAGCACTTAAACACGCCCGCACAAACTTGCCGCCAGCTTCATCGCGCCTCCGTGTCCAGGGCATAAAACTCCTGCAGCTTGGCCTGCAGCAGTTTCTTGTCCGGCAGTTGGGTTCGGTACTCGGCGATCAACGCCGGCGACAGTGAACGGTTGAGGGCATATTCCACCACCTCGTCATCCTTGCTGGCACAGAGCAGAACGCCCAGAGCCGGGTTTTCGTGGGGTTTGCGCACCTGGCGGTCCAGGGCCTCCAGGTAGAAGTCCAGCTTGCCCAGGTACTCCGGTTCGAAGCGCCCGACCTTGAGTTCAACGGCCACCAAGCAATTCAATCCACGATGGAACAGCAGCAGATCCAGGACGAAATCCCGCCCGCCAACCTGCAGGGGATAGCCAGACGCGACAAAGCAGAAATCTCGGCCCATCTCGATCAGAAAGTCCTTGAGCTGGCGCACCAGCCCCTGATGCAGATCGGCTTCGTCATGCCCCTGGGCCAGGCCGAGAAACTCCACCATGTAGGCATCCTTGAAGACCTTCAGAGCCTCGGGGCGGGCCTGTTTCAAGGTGGCCGAGGCATTGGCCGGGCGAGTCAGCGTGCGTTCGAACAGCGCGGATTTGATCTGCCGTTCCAGCTCTCGGGTCGACCACTGCTCCTGAATGGCCATGCGCAGATAAAACTCGCGCTCTTGCACGCATTTACCTTGCGCAAGAATGATCAGATTCTGGGTCCAGGGTAATTGTGTCAGCACTGCTGACACTTTCTCCTCCCCTCGATAGGCCTCATAGAATTGACGCATGCGGAACAGGTTACGCCGGGTAAACCCCCGCAGCCCCGGCTGCTGCCGCGCCAGGTAATCCGCCAATTGCTGGACCACGCCATCGCCCCATTCCGCCGCCTCGATCTTGCGGCTGATATAGGCCCCGACCTGCCAATACAACTCCACCAGTTCAGTATTCACCGCCCGCACCGCCCGCTGCCGTGCGGCGGTGATCATTAGCGCCACTTCGTTGAATGCCACCTCGGTGGAGGTGACGGCCGCTTCAGCCTCTTGCTTCATGACGAACGCCCGGTTGCCTGGATAAAGGCCTCCATCATCACCCGGCTCACCGTGCCGCTATAGTCGGCCCCGTCTCTTTAGCTTGAGCGAAACGTCCTTGTTTCAGTGACGCAAAAAGCCCTGTCAGCCAGGCATGCACGCAAAGCCATGGGTGCTGGCGACCTGCTTGCCCTTGGCGTCATATAAGCGAACCGACACCTCGGTCCCCAGGCTCGACTCCACCAGTTTGTAATGCTCACCGGCCTTGAAACCGCTGTAGCTGATATGGCCATTGCAGTCTTGCTGATTGGAGTCGCCGACGCTCTCTTCAAACAAGGTCACGTCCAGGCGATGAGCGCCGGGCTTGACCTCAAAATAACGCCCATCGTCGACCTTCTTCCCGTCCACCCGTTCGGCCATCAGGTCGTTGGGCGCCTCTTCCTCCAGGCCAATCCAGGCCTCACTGGGATCGGGCTGGGGCATCGGCCCGGCGCAGGCGCTAAGTAAGCAGGCAAGACCCAGGGCGGGAATCAGCAACAGCGGTTTGAGTCTCATGAAAACGTACCTCGCCAATAACAGAAATGAGTACGACGCAAGCCCAGGACAATCGGCTGCGTCGATGCCCATCAAGCGTGTCGAGGCCCCGAAGCAAGAACAAATGAATCCACATGAAAGGAAATACAGGCCTTACCTAAAACTTCCTTCACCTGGCTGAAAGCCGCGTGTTAGGTGGGTCGCTGCAGGCTGCCGAGGTTTGCAACCCCACTCCCTCGGAGGTTTTCGGCATGCTCGGGCTGGTCAAGACCGCACTGCTCAAGCCCTACACGTTCATCGTGCTGGCGATATTCATCTGCATCATCGGGCCCCTGGCGGCCCTGCGTACCCCCACCGACGTGTTCCCCGATATCGGCATCCCGGTGGTGGCGGTGGTCTGGCAATACAACGGCCTGTCGCCGGACGCCATGGCCGGGCGGGTGATCTACACCTACGAGCGTTCCCTGAGCACCACGGTCAATGACATCCAGCACATCGAGTCGCAGTCATTGCCGGGCATGGGCATCGTCAAGATCTTCTTCCAGCCCGGGGTCGATATCCGCACCGCCAACGCCCAGGTGACCGCGGTGTCACAAACCGTGCTCAAGCAGATGCCGCCGGGCATCACCCCGCCGCTGATTCTCAACTACAGCGCCTCGACGGTGCCGATCCTGCAAATGGCCTTCTCCAGCCCGACCCTGTCGGAGGCGAAGATCCGCGACCTGGTGCAGAACAATATCCGCCTGCCTTTGAGCGCCCTGCCCGGTCTGGCCATGCCCACGCCCATGGGCGGCAAGCAGCGCCAGATCACCCTCGACCTGGACCCGCAAGCCCTGGCCGCCAAAGGCCTGTCGGCGCAAGACGTGGGCAATGCCCTGGCGGCGCAGAACCAGATCATCCCGGTGGGCACCGCCAAGCTGGGCAGCAATGAATACACGGTGCTGCTGAACAACAGCCCGAAGGCCATCGACGAACTCAACGACCTGCCGATCAAGACCGTGGACGGCGCGCTGATCACCATCGGCCAGGTGGCCCACGTGCGCGACGGTTCACCGCCGCAGACCAATATCGTGCGGGTCGACGGACGCCGGGCGGTGCTGATGCCGGCGCTGAAGAACGGCAATATCTCCACCCTGTCCATCGTCGACGGCATTCGCGCGATGCTGCCGCGGATCAATGAAACCCTGCCGCCGTCCTTGAAGACCTCGCTGCTGGGCGATGCCTCGGTGTTCGTCAAACAGTCGGTGGGCAGCGTGGCCCAGGAAGGCATCATCGCCGCCCTGCTGACCAGCGCGATGATCCTGCTGTTCCTCGGCAGCTGGCGCTCCACGCTGATCATCGCCGCGTCGATTCCCCTGGCGGTGCTCTCGGCCATTGCCCTGCTGGCGGTCAGCGGCCAGACCCTCAACGTCATGACCCTGGGCGGCCTGGCCCTGGCGGTGGGGATCCTGGTGGACGACGCCACCGTGACCATCGAGAACATCAACTGGCACCTGGAACAGGGCAAGGCGGTGAAGGTGGCCATCCTTGACGGCGCCAAGCAGATCGTCGGCCCGGCCTTCGTCTCGCTGCTGTGCATCTGCATCGTCTTCGTGCCGATGTTCCTGTTGCAGGGCATCGCCGGCTACCTGTTCCGGCCCATGGCCCTGGCGGTGATCTTCGCCATGGCCAGCTCGTTCATCCTCTCCCGGACCCTGGTGCCGACCCTGGCCATGTACCTGCTCAAGCCCCATACGCCGGAAGCAGGCCCGGGGCATCACCCGGAAGATGCCTTCATCAACCATCACGAGGGCGAGCAGCACGCCAAGCCGCGCAATGCCCTGGTGCGCGGGCTATTGGCCTTTCAACAGGGTTTTGAGGCGCGTTTCTCCACTGTGCGCGACACCTACCACGGCCTGCTGCACCTGGCCTTGGGCCGACGCAAGACCTTCATCCTCGGCTTCTTGGCCTGCGTGCTGGCCTCCTTCGCCCTGCTGCCAAGCCTGGGCCAGGACTTCTTCCCCGCCACCGACGCCGGCGCCCTGGCCCTACACGTGCGCCTGCCCCTGGGCACGCGGATCGAGGAAAGCGCGGCGGCCTTCGACCGTATCGAAGGGCGCATCCGCGAAGTGATCCCGGCCGAGCAACTGGACAGCATCATCGACAACATCGGCACCCCCCTGAGCGGCATCGACATGGCCTACAGCAACAGCGGCACCATCGGCCCCCAGGACGGTGACATCCAGATCACCCTCAAGCCCGGCCACGCCCCCAGCGCCGAGCTGGAGAAACAGCTGCGCGAAGCCCTGCCGGAAAGCTTCCCCGGCAGCCAGTTCGCCTTCCTGCCGGCGGACATCAGCAGCCAGATCCTCAACTTCGGCGCCCCGGCCCCGCTGGACGTGAAAATCTCCGGGCCCGACGACGCGGCCAACCGCGCCTATGCCCTGGAACTGCAACGGCGCCTGCAACATGTGCCGGGCATTGCCGACCTGCGGATCCAGCAGTCCACCGGCTACCCGTCACTGCAGGTCAAGGTCGACCGCCTACGGGCCAACGGCCTGGGGATCACCGAGCGTGACGTGACCAACAGCATGGTGGCGTCCTTGGCCGGCAGTTCCCAGGTGGCGCCGACCTTCTGGCTCAACCCGAAGAACGGCGTGTCCTATTCCATCGTCGCCGCCACCCCGCAGTACCGCCTGGACAGCCTGCCGGCCCTGGAAGCGCTGCCGGTGACCGGCAGCAACGGCCAGTCGCAGATCCTCGGTGGCCTGGCGGACATCTCCCGGGGCGAGAGCCCGGCGGTGGTCAGCCACTACAACATCCAGCCCACCCTGGACCTGTACGCCAACGTGCAAGGCCGCGACCTCGGCGCCGTGGCCCACGACATGCAAAAGGTCTTGGACGACGCCGCAGCCCTGCGGCCCAAGGGCGCCACGGTCAGCCTGCACGGGCAGATCGACGCCCTGCACGAAGCCTTCAGCGGCCTGAGCCTGGGCCTGCTGGGGGCGGTGGTGCTGATCTACCTGCTGATCGTGGTCAACTTCCAATCCTGGGTCGATCCGTTCGTGATCATCACCGCGCTGCCGGCGGCCCTGGCCGGGATCGTGTGGATGCTGTTCTTGAGCGGCACCTCGCTGTCGGTGCCGGCGCTGACCGGGGCCATCCTGTGCATGGGGGTGGCCACCGCCAACTCGATCCTGGTGGTGAGCTTCTGCCGCGAGCGCCTGGCGGAACACAGCGATGCCCTCAAGGCCGCCCTGGAAGCCGGCTACACGCGCTTTCGCCCGGTGTGCATGACCGCCCTGGCGATGATCATCGGCATGCTGCCCCTGGCCCTGTCCGAAGAACAGAACGCGCCCCTGGGCCGCGCGGTGATCGGCGGGCTGATCCTCGCCACCGTGGCCACCCTGATCTTTGTGCCCGTGGTCTTCAGCCTGGTCCACGGTCGCCCTCCCCATTCCGCTGTTGCTGGAGAAAACACCCATGTCGCCTGATCACACCCCTTCGCGCAAACGCCTGATGCTGCTGGGCATCGGTGGCTTGAGCCTGGCTGCCCTACTGGTGGCCAGCGGCCTGGCGGCGCGTACCCGGCATGAGCAGGCCGTCGCCGCCTGGACCGAAACCGCCGCCGTGCCCCAAGTGCTGGTGTTCCAGCCGCAGCCCAATGTACTGGGCGACACCCTGCGCCTGCCGGCGCACCTGGAAGCCTGGAGCAAGGCGCCGATCCATGCCCGGGTCAGCGGCTACCTCAAGGACTGGACCCAGGACATCGGCGCCAAGGTCGCCGCCGGGCAAGTGCTGGCCCATATCGACAGCCCCGACCTGGACCAGCAAGTGGCCCAGGCCCGGGCACGGGTGGTCCAGCAACAGGCCAATGCACGGCTGGCCCAGACCACCGCCGAACGCTGGCAGCACCTCTTGGCCAGCCACTCGGTATCGCGCCAGGAAGCCGATGAAAAAAGCTCCAACGCCGCTGCTGCCAAGGCCAATGCCGAGGCGGCCGCTGCCGACTATGCACGGCTCTCGGCGCTGGAAGACTACAAGACCATTCGCGCGCCGTTCGCCGGCACCCTCACCGCGCGCCACACCGACATCGGCCAGTTGATCAAGGCCGACAACGACAGCGACCCGGAGCTGTTCGACCTGGCGGACACCCACAAGCTGCGGCTTTACGTGCCGATTCCGCAGAACTACGCCAGCGTCATCCGCCCCGGCCTGGTGGCGCAGCTGACTGTGCCCGAGCACCCTGGTCAGCACTTCAGCGCGCAACTGGTGGGCGACTCCACCGCCATCGACCCGCACTCCGGCACCCTGCTGGCGCAGTTCGTCGCCGCCAACCCCGACGGCGCGCTGATGCCCGGCGACTACGCCGAAGCCACACTGGCAATTCCCGCCGACACCCACGGTGTGAGCATCCCCGCCAGCGCCCTGATTTTCCGTGCCCAGGGCACCCAAGTGGCGGTGATCGACCGTGCAAAACGCGTGCACCTGCGCAGCATCCATATCGGCCTCGACCTGGGCGAACGGCTGGTGATCGACCAGGGCCTGCAAGCCACGGATCAGGTCATCGACAACCCGCCGGACGCCCTGCGTGAAGGCGACCTTGTGCAACTGGCGGACGCCGGAGGTGAGCATGCGCCCAAGGCTTAAGCCCCTCGCCGCCTTGCTGTTGCTGGCCCTGCACGGCTGCTCCCTGGCGCCCCACTACCAAGTGCCGCCCATCGACCTGCCGGCGCAGTATCGCGAACAGAGCAGCGATGGCCCCTGGCACCCGGCCGCCACGCCCCAGATGATCGCCGAGCAATGGTGGCTGCTGTACCAGGACCCGCGTCTCAACGACCTGCAACAGCGCCTGCTCCAGGCCAACCCGGACCTCGCGGCGGCCCTGGCCCACTACGACGCTGCCCAGGCTTACGCCAGCCAGTTGCATGCCGGGCTGTTCCCGCAGATCAGTGCCAGCGCCCAGCCGTTGCGCCAGCGTCAGTCGGACAGCCGCCCCCTGCGCGGCAGCACGCAACCGTCGATCTACAACAGCAACACCGCCGGTTTTGCCCTGAGCTTCGACCTCGACCTGTGGGGGCGAATTCGCAATCAAACGGAGGCCGGCGATGCCCAGGCACAGGCTTCCGGCGACGACCTGGCGGCGGCGCGCCTGAGTCTGCAAAAACAGCTAGCGAGCCTGTATGTGCAACTCAATGGCCTGGATGCCCAGCGCCGAATCTTGAGCCGCTCCCTGGAGGATTACGGCCAAGCGCTGCAACTGACCCGCGACCGTTATCAAGGGCAGATCGCCTCGGAACTGGACCTGACCCGGGCCCAAAGCCAACTGGCCAGCGCCGAAGCGGAACTGGACGAAGTGCGCGCCCAACGCAACCTCACCGAACACGCCATCGGCGAGCTGGTGGGGGAGCCGGCCAGTCAGTTCAGCCTGGCACCCTCGACGCAACTGCTGAGCCTGCCGGGCATTCCCCAGCAACTGCCCAGCACCCTACTGCAGCGCCGGCCGGACATTGCCGCCGCCGAACGCCGGGTGTACGCCGCCAATGCCGGCATCGGCATCGCCCGCGCCGCCTGGTATCCGGATTTCAGCCTGACCGGGATGCTCGGTGGGCAGACCCAGGGCGTGGGCAACCTGCTGGCGGCGGGTAATCGCTATTGGGCCTTGGGGCCGTTGGTGAACCTGCCGATTTTTGATGGCGGGCGGCTGAGCGCCAATGAGCGCCAGGCCCATGCCGAGTTCGAAGAAGCTGCCGCCCATTACCGTGGGCAGGTGCTGCGGGCGGTGCGGGAGGTGGAAGACAACCTGGGGCAACTGCGGGATTTGCGCCAGGAGGCGCTGGATCAGCAAGCGGCGGTGAATGTGGCGCTGCATACCCAGACCTTGGCCATGAACAGCTATCAGGCCGGGGCGGTGAGTTATCTGGATGTGGTGACGGCGCAGAACGCGGCCTTGCAGGCGCAACGGGGGTTGCAGGCGGTGCAGACCAGGGAGTTGCAGGCGAGTGTGGGGTTGGTGGTGGCGTTGGGTGGAGGAGAGTCAGCGTCAAGTTTGTAGCGGCAAGCTAAAAGCGTGAGGTTTGCCGCCTCGCCCTATGCGTCGCCAACCGTTGCTGATAGTGTTGAGCGCCAAAAAGTAGTTATCATACCCACCACCAAGACAGGGAGTTGAAAGCGATGTGAACAGCAGGCAACTCATCGCCCAGATCGAAGCAGATGGTTGGTATCTGGTCAGGGTCAAGGGCAGTCACCACCACTTCAAACACCCAACCAAGCCAGGCCTGGTCACCATTCCCCATCCCAAAAAAGATCTACTGGCCAAAACGGTAAGCAGCATATTGAAACAAGCCCGGCTCTAACCACCCAGGCTCGACGCTCCCAGGTCCGAAGGAGGATCAGTCCATGCTCTATCCCATTGCCATTCTCCCCGGTGACGACCAACACGCCTGGGGTGTGGAAGTACCCGATATTCCTGGCTGCTTCTCCGCCGGTGACGACCTCGACGACGCCATGGCCATGGCCCGCGAAGCCATCGAAGGCCACCTGGAATTACTGGCCGAAGAAGGAGCAGCCATTCCCACCGCGCGCACAGTGACCCTCCACGCCGCCAATCCCCAGTATCAAGGCTGCACTTGGGCCGTGATTGATATCGACATCACTCGCTACATGGGCAAGGCGGAAAAACTCAACATCACGCTGCCGGGCTATTTGCTGAATCGAATTGATGAATATGTGAAACATCATCCGGAACAGAAAAGCCGATCGGGCTTTTTGGCTCAGGCCGCGTTGAGGGTCTTGCAGGGCGTTTGAGGGTTTTGATTGAAAGGGTGAGGGTTCAGGCTTTGGCTTTGCTCTCCCGTCAGGAGACCGGAGCGAGGCGCCGGATGCTGGGGCAGGAGCCTTTTGGTTATTCTGGGCTGGACCGGCATTCCGGCTTTGCCAAAGTGATTCGCTCTTACCGCGAGTTCTGGGTACATATCCTTTGCTGCGGTTACGGCCGCTTAGGGTTTCGCCCTTACGGCGACTCACTTTGGAAAAGCCCCAAAGTAAGCAAAGGGCTTCTGCCCCTCCACTCGGTGCCTCGCCTAGGCTCGGCATGCCCTCACTCCGGCATTGATCCGTGGGCCGCCGCAATGGGCCATCCCTGGCCCAGTGCGGCTAACCCGGCGTCCTGCCGGGTTACCCACGGATCAATGCCTGCGTTCGGCCATCGTGTCTAAAGGGGCAGGAAGATCAAAAGCAAGATCAAAAGCAAAGGCAAAATCTGACGGCGGCCTGCCGGCCGGCCTGGAGATTGATCGGTGTGCACCGCCCCCCTGTAGGAGCTGGCTTGCCAGCGAAGGCGTCCGCCAGGGCGACGCATGTCTTGCGGGCCTCTTCGCCGGCAAGCCGGCTCCTACGGAAGCGCGTACAACGCGCTTGGGCTTTTGATCTTGCTTTTGCTTTTGCTTTTGATCTTCCTGCCCCTTCAGGAGGCCGAGCGTAGGCATTGCGCAGGGGGCAGCTCGGCATGGATGCCGAGCTAGCCGCCATCAGGCCATGGATGGCCTGTGGCGGCGTGCCCCCGGAGCAATGCCGGAGCGAGGGAACGCCGAGCCTAGGCGAGGCGCCGGATGCGGGGGCAGGAGCCCTTTGGTTACTTTGGGGCTTTTCCAAAGTGACTCGCCGTAAGGGCGAAACCGCCAGCCGCAACACCCGCAGCAATGGATATGTACTCCATCAAAACCAGCCACCAACAGTCGACACAACCACTCAAACATCACCTTCAATGCCCAATTGCACCGCTCTGGCATCCCCCCTATAGTTCGCCCACGCGGCAAAATCCGCGAGCGACCTTGGCCGGTCGAATATAGGAACGCATCCACTTTCAAACATCCTCGCAGTCGCTTTTGTCCCTGCGATCAAAGGTTATGACGGTGGTGCGCGGGACACCTCAAGGTGTGCTGTTGCCCTATCCCCGGCCAGCCTGCTCGCGCATCACTGCCCCAATCCTCACGGTCGGCAAAAAGACGATTGCTCTATAAGCAGGAGCCGTACCTATGACTGACCATCACCTCCCCCGCTTCACCCCCATCGACACCCACGACACCGAACACCCGGTGTTCTACCTCGATACCGACGCCCCCTTGAGCGACCTGGCCAGCAGCGCCGCCCACCGTTTCACCGTGGTCCGCGACCTGATGGACAGCCTGTCCACCCTGAAACTGAAAGACATCAGCGATTGCGACCTGACCCGCATCACCCGTGGCGTGCATCTGCTGACACGAGAAGGCTGCGCGGTGTTGGAAGTGATTCAGTGGAGGGTTGTGTAGGAGCCGGCTTGCCGGCGAAGGCGGTCTTACGGGCCTCTTCGCTGGCAAGCCAGCGCCTACAAAAGCCGGCGCACCTGCAAACGATCAGATGTGGCAACTGCTCAAGCCATTCTTCTCCAGGTAACGCTGGTGCGCTTCATCCGCCAGGTCGAAGCGGCCCAGGGGCACGATCACCGTGGCCACGGGTTTGTTGAGGCGGCCAGAGTCTTGCAGCGCCACCTTGGCCGCCCTCGCCTGTTCGGCCTGCACGGCGTTGGTGTGGAAAATCGCCGAGCGATATTTCACCCCGCCATGTTCGCCCTGGCGGTCCACCGACGTCGGATCGTGCAGGCCCCAGAAGTGTTCGATCAGGGTCGAATACGCCAGCACCTGCGGGTCGAAATCCACCTGCACCACTTCAATCTGCAACGCCTCGTCACCCGCTTCCACGGCGTAGCCCACACGGGAATCCACTACCCCCGGCAGCGCCCGGAACGCGGCTTCCGCGCCCCAGAAGCAGCCAGCGCCGAAGGTCGCCTGTTCGAGGCTATTCACCGGCGCCCCGCTCATTGCGCCACTCCCACTTTCTCACCGCTGGCACCCAGCCAGCCATCAACGATCTGCGGATGCGCCGCGACCCATTCCTTGGCCGCCTGCGCCGCCGGTTGCTGTTCCTTTTCGATCTTGAGGATCAGGTCATTCAAAGCCTGGGGTTCGATGCTGAAGTTCTCCAGGAACGCGGCGATCCGTGGTGCGCGTTTTTGCAAGGCGCTGGAGGCCAGGACATGGACCCGTGCATCCGGGTAGGCGCAGGTGATCTTGCTCTTGCTCAGCCAATCGGCATCCACCGTCGGGCTGATGAATTTCCAGCAACCGTCCGCCTTGTACAGCGGGTCGCCCTTCTTGTTGTCCTGGGCGTAGCCGTCGAACGCCGGTTCATCCAGGCGGCGCAGGTCGAAGGCGGAGAAGATCCAGTCCGGGGTGTAGGCGTAGAACACCACGCCGCGCTGGGCCTTGTAGGCCGCGGCGAGTTTGGCGTAGGTCACCGAGGCTTCGGTGGACACAGACTCGAATTTGTCGGCAAAGCCAAAATCCTTGGCCTTGATCTCGCCGATGTAGGTCGACTCCCAGCCCGCCGGACCCACCAGCAGTTGCGCCTTGCCGCCGCCCAGGGGTTCGAAGAGTTTCGCCACTTCAGGCTTTTGCAGGTCGTAGACCGATTTCACCCCGTATTTGTCTTGCAGGTAGCCGGGAATGTAGAAGCCCTGCACCCCCAGGTACGGCTGCTTGTTGGGCACCAGGGAACGGGTGCCGCCGGTGACGTATTTGGCCCAGGCGGCGGACTGGTTGGGCAGCCAGATGTCGGTCAGTACGTCCACCGAACCGTCGCCCTTGGCAGCGGCGGCGAACAGCACCGGCACGTCACCGGCCAGGTAGGAAACGTCGCCGTCGAGGCGGCTTTTGATCACTTCGCCGAGGATGTTCTGGATGGCGATGGCGCCGGTCCAGTTCTGTTCGCCAATGACGATCTTGTCCTTGGCCAGCACCGGCAGGGACAAACCCAACAGCAGCGCGGCGGCGCCAAGGGTACGGGTAAACGACTTGTTCAAGGGACACCTCATGATTGATGCAAAGTGCGATCCCGCTGGCGCAGGGTCGCTTGAATGATTCGATCGGGAATCAGCGCGCAGAACACGATCGCGGCGCCGGCCAACATGCCCTCGCCGCCCTTGATGTTGCGCAGCGCGGTCATCACGTCGTAGCCCAGGCCACCGGCGCCGATCAGCGCCGCCACCACCACCATCGACAGGCTCATCACCAGGGTCTGGTTGATCCCCAGCAGCAGTGAGCCGGCGGCCAGGGGCAGTTCGACCTTGGTCAGGATCTGCCACGGCGTGGCGCCGTGGGCCAGGGCTGCTTCGACAGCGGTCTTGGGCACTTCCTGAATCCCCAGGGCAGTGAGGCGGATCATCGGCGCCAGGGCGAAGATCACCGTGGCGATCACCGCCGGGGTCTTGCCCACCGAGAAGAACGCCACTGCCGGGATCAGGTACACGAAGGTCGGCAGGGTCTGCATCACGTCCAGCAGCGGGGTGATCAGACGCCGGGCCAGAGCGCGCTTGGCCAGAAGGATGCCGGCGGGCACGCCGATCAGCAGCGAGATCAGCACCGAGGAGCCCACCAGGGCCAGGGTGGCGATGGTCCGCTCCCAGAAGCCGAACAGACCGATGTAGAGCAAGGCGGCGGCGCTGGTCAGGGCCAGGGCGGCGCCGGCGCTGCGCCAGGCCAGCAGGACCAGGGCCAGGGCCGGCACTGGCCAGGGCAGCCAGCCCAGCAGGTTTTCGATGCTTTCGATCACCGTGCGCACGGCGACTATCACGCTGACGAAGGTGCTTTCAAAGGTGACCTGGGACCAGCCGATCAACTGGTCGATGGCCGCCGCGGTGCCCAGCAGCACTTGGCGGTCGGCGGGAAATTGCAGCCAGGGGCCAGAGGCATCGACGGCCAGTACCCGCCACAACACCAGGGCCTGGGACAGCAGCAACACCAACCACGGCAAGCGCCAGTCGGAACGGCCCAGGCGGCTGGGACGGCGGGCCAGGGTCAGGCTCAACAGACGGCTGAACAGCAAGCCGATGATCGCCAAGGCGGCCCAGGCGAAACTGGCCGTGGCCAGCCCCTGACCCAAGGCTGCAGCAGCGCCCAGTTCCAGGGCAAAGCCCAGCCAGTACAGGCTACCGCGACCGCTGGCGGCCAGGGCCGCCGGCCCCAACAGCAGGGCCTGGGCAAAGGACAATCCGGGGCTGACCGGAGCCGGTGCAGCCACAGCTTTGCTCGGCGCAATCGCGGCCACCACGGGCGTGCCGCTGCGGGCGCCGTGCTCCTGGAAGAAATCCGCGACTTCGGCATCCGCTGGCTGTTCCAGCAGTTCCTCGGGCGTGCCCAGTTGAATCAGCTGGCCGTGGCGCAATACGGCAATGCGGTCCGCCAGGCGCAGGGCTTCGGCCGGGTCGTGGGTCACCAGCAAGGTGGTGATGCCGCGCTCGCGCACCACCCGCAGAAAGTGGCTTTGCAGGTCGCGGCGAATAGTCGGGTCCAGGGCGCTGAAGGGTTCGTCCATCAGCAGGATGTCCGGCTCGCTGACCAGGGCCCGGGCCAGGCCGACCCGCTGCTGCATGCCGCCGGACAGCTCATGAGGGTAGTGATCGCCCCATCCTTCCAGGCCCATGGCGTGCAACTGCACGTCGGCTGCGGCATGGCGCAGGGCTTCAGGCTCGCCGCGCAGCTCCAGGGGCAAGGCGACGTTGTCGCGCACGCTGCGATGGGGCAGCAGGCCGAAGTGCTGGAACACCATGCCGATGCGCCGCGAACGCAGGGTGCGCAGTTCCTTGGTCGAAAGCTGGCTGATGGCCGAACCGTCGATCAGCACTTCGCCGCTGCTGGGCTCGATCAACCGGTTGATATGCCGCAGCAAGGTGGACTTGCCGCTGCCGGAGGTACCCATCAGGCACAGCACCTCGCCACGGCGTACCTGGAGGCTGACCTGCTGTACCGCAGGCGGAGCGGACGGGCCACGGCGGCGGGCGTAGTGCTTGGTCAGGTTGCGCAACTCCAGCACCACCTCGGGATTTTCCGCGAGCGGGCTGGACCAGGCTGGGACGGCAAAGGCCTCTTGGGGTTGAACGGCAGACACGGGAACTCCTGACGCCGGACGCGGGATGGCGTAGCCGGCGGTGAACAAGAAAAAAGGGGGGGACCTGTTCGCCGGCAAGCCGGGGCTCCTACAGGCGAAAGCGATCTAACGGTCACTTACAACGATTTGGGGCTCCACAACTGCACGGCCCGGGCATCCACCGGCTTGGGCAGGAGTTTTTCCTGATAGAAGGCATCGGCGATTTTCTGCTGCTCGCCCAAGGCTTCCGGCTTCACCACTTCCACCTGGTAGGTGCGGCGGCTGTTGGCCAGTTCCACGGTCGGCACGTCCAGGTTGCCCCACAGCGGGCCCAGCAGTTTTGCCGCCTCGGCCGGGTGCGCCTTGACCCAGGCGCCGGTCTTCTGCAACTCGGCGAACACTTGCTGCAGCACCTCGGGATGGGCCTTGGCGTAATCGTTGGAAGCCAGGTAGTAACGGCGATAACTGGCCAGCCCCTGGCCGTCATGCAACACCCGCGCGCCCTGCTGGCGTTCGGCGCTGGCAACGAAGGGTTCCCAGGTGACCCAGGCATCGACCTTGGCGGTTTCCAGAGCCGCGCGACCGTCGGCCGGGGTCAGGTACACCGGCTGGATATCGGCAAAGCTCAGCCCGGCTTGGCGCAAGGCGGCGATCAGCAGGTAATGGCTGCCGGCGGCCTTGGTCACGGCAACGCGCTTGCCCTTGAGGTCAGCCAGGGATTTGAGCGGCGAATCCTTGGGGATGACGATGGACTGGGCCGCAGGCGATGGGGTTTCCGTGGCGAAATAGGTCAGCTTGGCCCCGGCCGCCTGGGCGAAGACCGGCACCGTGTCGGCGACATCGGCGCTGATGTCGACGTTGCCCACGTTCAGCGATTCCGCCAGCGGCAGGCCACTGGTGAATTCGTGCCAGGTGATGTTGACGCCCTGCCCCGCCAGTTGTTTTTCCAGGGTGCCCTGAGCCTTGAGCAGCGCCAGCAGGGTCGAGGATTTCTGGTAGCCGATACGCAGGTTGGTGTCGGCCTGGGCATTGAGGGCCATGCCCAGCGCCAGACCGGCCAGGGCGGTGATCGACAAGCTACGACGCAAAGCAAAGGGCAGGCGCATGGGGGCGGACCTTCTCGGAGACAGGAAAGTCGCTAAAAGCTAATCGATCTAACAAATCGAAAATAAATACTTTTTAGGAATTAGCTTAGGTTCGTGCATCTACGCGCTGCTAACGGCCGCAGGGCGCGGAACCGCCGAACTGGGTTTGCCGCAGGCAGAAGTAGCCGTTTTTCTTCAGGGTCAGCGGAGCCACTGTGCAAGGCAGCACAGCCTGATTGACCTCGATTGACACCCGTTCGCCCTGCAACTGGCGAGCGTCAAGCCTTATCTGGCAGGAGCCCACCTGGTTACGGGACAGGTACTCGACATTGTCGATCACCTGGTTATCCAGCTTCAGCACCAGGGGATTCTGAGCAGACGAAGAACACGCCGTCAGGCTTGGGTGGCTGGCCTTGATGTCCAGGTGGTTGTCATCGCCGGTGGCCGCGGGGACCAGAGGAATGAACAGCAGCGACATCAGGTGGTGGGACGGCGCGGAGGTCACCGTTACATAGAGCGGTTCGGGCCCGCAGGCCAGCTTGAACGAGGTGCCCTGGTCATACTGGCCGGTGCTGGCGTCCTGCCAACCGCCGAGGCGGTCAGCCTTCCAATCGTGACCCCATTTGTAATCGATACAGCCACCCAGGCTCAGAGCCAGGGCCAGACAAAGCGCCATCCTGTGCATATTCGGCATCCCGTGCGAAAAAGTTCGCCAGTGTACGCCAGCCAAGCGCCTGACGATGCCCCATGCAGGAGCTGGCTTGCCAGCGAAAGCGTCGGCAGCATCGCTGCAAATCTTACGGGCTCTTTCGCCGGCAAGCCGGCTCCTACGGTTGGCGGTGGGCGATGGATTGGGAGGCGGCGAGCATGGCGCGCAGCAGCACGGCGCAGCCGGCGGCCAGGTCGTCGGGGTCGGCGTTTTCAATTTCGTTGTGGCTGATGCCACCTTCGCAGGGCACGAAGATCATCCCAGCCGGGCCCAGCTCGGCGACGAAGATCGCGTCGTGCCCCGCGCCGCTGACGATGTCCATATGGGACAGGCCCAGCCCCTGGGCGGCACCGCGCACGGCGTCGACACAGACGGGGTCGAAATACAGCGGCGGGAAGTCCGCGGTGGGGGTCAGTTCGAAGCTCAGGCCGTGCTCTTGGCAGGTGTTGTCGATCACCTGGCGCACTTCGGCAATCATCGAATCCAGGCGCGCCGGCTCCAGGTGGCGGAAGTCCAGGGTCATGCGCACCTCTCCCGGAATCACGTTGCGCGAACCCGGGTAGGCTTGCAGGCAGCCGACGGTGCCGCAGGCGTGAGGCTGGTGACCGAGTGCGGCGCGGTTGACCGCCGCCACCACGGCCGCAGCGCCCACCAGGGCGTCCTTGCGCAGGTGCATGGGGGTCGGGCCGGCATGGGCTTCGACACCCCGCAGCTTGAGGTCGAACCATTTCTGCCCCAGAGCACCGAGGACAATGCCGATGGTCTTGCGCTCGTCTTCAAGAATCGGCCCCTGCTCGATATGCGCCTCGAAGTAGGCACCCACGGGATGCCCGCTGACCGGGCGCGTGCCGGCGTAGCCGATGGCGTTCAGGGCCGCGCCGACGCTGATGCCATCGACGTCGGTCTTGGCCAGGGTGTCTTGCAGGGTGAACTTCTCGGCGAACACCCCGGAGCCCATCATGCACGGCGGGAAGCGCGAACCTTCTTCGTTGGTCCACACCACCACTTCCAGGGGCGCTTCGGTTTCCAGCTTGAGGTCGTTGAGGGTGCGCAGCACTTCCACCCCGGCCAGCACACCAAAGCAGCCGTCGAACTTGCCGCCGGTGGGCTGGGTGTCGATATGGCTGCCGGTCATCACCGGTGGCAACTGCGGATTGCGCCCGGGGCGGCGGGCGAAGATGTTGCCGATGCCGTCCACGGTGACGGTGCAACCGGCCTCCTCGCACCACTTCACGAACAGATCCCGGGCCTGGCGATCGAGGTCGGTCAGGGCCAGACGGCAGACCCCGCCCTTGACCGTGGCGCCGAGCTTGGCCAGTTCCATGAGCGACTGCCACAGGCGGTCGCGGTTGATGTGCTGATGGCTGGATTGCAGAACCTCGACGGCAGCGTTCATGGTGATCTCCTCAGGCGTTTCTTCTGATTTTGTCGGGGGATGCATGACGCAATCTCCCGGGATAACGGCCTGGCAACAATAGGTAGGAGCAGGCCGGATGGTGTTCCGCTTGCCGGCGAAGGGGCCCGCAAGATGTGCGTCGCCCGTGCCGACGCCTTCGCTGGCAAGCCAGCTCCTACAAAAAACCGCGCGTATGTGGTGAGCACGTGAGCGCTGGCTGGGTGTTCATGTTGGGGTCTTGGCGGTCGCCACCTGGGGGCTGCGCCAAGTGCACAGGCCGTAGTAGATCAGCCCGCCCAGGGCCGAACCGGTGAACCAGCCGTAGCTGTAGAACCAGTTGAAGGCGCTGCTGCCCAGGGACATCAGGGTCAGCGCCACCGGCACGCCGAAGGCGATGAAGCCGTGCCAGTTCCACGCCGGATAAACGTCGTCGCGGTACAGGCCGGCCAGGTCCAGGCGCTGTTGCCTGATGATGAAGTAGTCCACCACCATGATCCCGGCAATCGGCCCCAGCAGGCTGGAGTAGCCCAGCAGCCAGTTGGAATACACGGTCTCCAGGCTGACGTCGGAAATCAGCAGGCCGAGCTTTTTCAGCAACTCGTGGCCCATCAGCACCAGCCCCACCAGGCCGGTAAGGATCACCGCCGTGGTACGGCCGATCAGCTTCGGCGCCAGGTTCTGGAAGTCGTTGGTGGGCGAGACGATGTTGGCTGCGGTGTTGGTGGACAAGGTGGCGATGATGATCAGCGCCATGGCCAGGGCCACCCAGCCCGGGCTCTGGATATGGCCGATCAGGCTCACCGGGTCGGAGACGGTGACCCCCACCAGTTTCACCGAGGCGGCGGTCATCACCACTCCCAGGGCGGCGAACAGGAACATGGTCAGCGGCAAGCCGAAGATCTGCCCGAGGATCTGGTCCTTCTGGCTTTTCGCGTAGCGGCTGAAGTCGGGAATGTTCAGCGACAAGGTGGCCCAGAAGCCCACCATCGCCGTCAGCCCGGCCATGAAGTAACCGGTGACGCTGGCGCCCTCGGGACGCTTGGGCGGGATCGCCAGCAACTCGCTCAGGGACACGCTGGGCAAGGCCCACACCAGCAGCCCGATGCCCACCGCCACCAGCAGCGGCGCGGACAATGTTTCCAGCCACTTGATCGACTCGGCGCCGCGCAGCACTACCCACAGGTTGAGGGTCCAGAAGATCATGAAGCCGATCACCTCACCGGTGCCGCCCAGGGCCTTCCAGCCCTCGAAGATCGAGCCCAGGAACAGGTGGATCGCCAGCCCGCCGAACATCGTCTGGATGCCGAACCAGCCGCAGGCCACCAGGGCGCGGACCAGGCAGGGCACATTGGAGCCGATGATGCCGAACGACGAGCGCAACAGCACCGGGAACGGAATGCCGTACTTGGTACCGGCAAAGGCGTTGAGGGTCAGGGGAATCAGCACCACGATATTGGCCAGCAGGATCGCCAGCAGCGCCTCGCCGACGCTGAGGCCGAAGTAGGCGGTGAGCACCCCGCCCAGGGTGTAGGTGGGCACACAGATCGACATGCCGATCCACAGTGCGGTGATGTGCCATTTGTTCCAGGTGCGTTCCTGGACCTTGGTCGGTGCAATGTCGTGGTTGTAACGGGGGCTGTCGAGCACGTCGCTGCCGGCGTCCAGCTCGTACAAGCCTTCGCGCTCGGTCACCTGGGATCTGATCTGTTGCATGGCCGCTCCACTGTTGTTCTGATTATTTTGCTCATCAGGCCGGCGCACCCAGGAACAGCGCGCCGGACGATGGCCGGAGAACTTACGACTTCCGCCCTCCTGGCCAGCGATCTGCGGCGGCACTCAATAAAGATGCCAACAACTGCCGAACTCGCTACTGCACAGTGTGCGAAATCCATGTAAACAACTGATGCCACTCAGTTTTATTCAATTAACTTTGAAGTCCTCGGTTAGTTGCCAATTCACTCAGGCCGGGTGTTTGGCAAGTTGTCCATTCGGTCAGGACCCAAAGCAGTGCACGGTTATTTTCCTGGTTATCTATTGGTCTTCGCAGCGCCTCCTCAAGCAGCTGATTTGACATAGGAAATCTCGACTATTTTTCGATCCTGTCAAGTGCGTCAAAATGGTGAGGCGCTGCACCATTTTGCGAATTTATATTTTTAATCGTTATATTTCAATAAGTTATCCTTTGTATAAGCTTATAAAAAATATTCTTGCTGTTTCTTTGAAGTGCGACTAGCTTCTAATCCTGTCACCGCTGACAGGATTGTTTAAGTTGTCAGCGCGTTCAATAAAAAAGTTAGAACCGGCACAAGTCGGTCATGCCTGCGAGGAACTCGGAATGTCTCTGTTGATCCGTGGCGCCACCGTTATTACCCATGATGAAAGTTATAAGGCCGATGTACTCTGCGCAGCGGGTGTGATTCGCGCCATCGGCAACAACCTGGATATTCCCGCCGGTTGTGAAGTACTCGATGGCAGCGGCCAATACTTGATGCCCGGCGGCATCGACCCCCATACCCACATGCAACTGCCCTTCATGGGCACCGTGGCCAGCGAAGACTTTTTCAGCGGCACGGCGGCGGGTCTGGCGGGGGGCACCACCTCAATCATCGACTTCGTGATTCCCAACCCCCAGCAGTCGTTGCTGGAAGCCTTCCACCAGTGGCGCGGCTGGGCGGAAAAATCCGCCAGTGACTACGGTTTCCACGTCGCCATCACCTGGTGGAGCGAGCAGGTGCGCGAGGAAATGGCCGAGCTGGTGCAGCACCACGGCATCAACAGCTTCAAGCATTTCATGGCCTACAAGAACGCCATCATGGCCGCCGACGACACCCTGGTGGCGAGCTTTGAGCGCTGCCTGGAACTGGGCGCGGTGCCCACGGTGCATGCGGAAAACGGCGAGCTGGTGTATCACCTGCAACGCAAGCTGTTGGCCCAGGGCATCACCGGCCCCGAAGCCCACCCGCTGTCGCGGCCTTCGCAAGTGGAAGGCGAAGCCGCCAGCCGGGCGATCCGCATCGCCGAAACCCTGGGCACACCGCTGTACCTGGTGCACGTGTCGACCCAGGAAGCCCTGGACGAAATCAGCTACGCCCGGGGTAAGGGCCAACCGGTGTATGGCGAGGTCCTGGCCGGGCACCTGCTGCTGGACGACAGCGTCTACCGCGACCCGGACTGGCAGACCGCCGCCGGCTACGTGATGAGCCCGCCCTTCCGCCCTCGCGGCCATCAGGAAGCACTGTGGCGTGGCCTGCAATCGGGCAACCTGCACACCACCGCCACCGACCACTGCTGCTTCTGCGCCGAACAGAAAGCCGCCGGCCGCGACGACTTCAGCAAGATCCCCAACGGCACCGCCGGTATCGAAGACCGCATGGCGGTGCTCTGGGATGAAGGGGTCAATAGCGGACGCCTGTCGATGCAGGCGTTCGTCGCCCTGACCTCCACCAACACCGCGAAGATCTTCAACCTCTACCCGCGCAAGGGCGCGATCCGCGTCGGCGCCGATGCCGACCTGGTGCTCTGGGACCCACAAGGCAGCCGCACCATCTCCGCCAAGACCCACCACCAGCAGGTGGACTTCAACATCTTCGAAGGCAAGACCGTGCGCGGCGTGCCCAGCCACACCATCAGCCAGGGCAAGCTGGTGTGGGCCGACGGCGACCTGCGGGCCGAACGCGGCGCCGGGCGCTACATCGAACGCCCGGCCTACCCGGCGGTGTTCGACCTCTTGAGCAAGCGCGCCGAGCGGAACAAGCCGAGCGCCGTCAAACGCTGACCCCACTCCTCCTCCATCGCAGGAGCTGGCTTGTGTAGGAGCTGGCTTGCCAGCGAAGGCGTCCTCAAGGGCACCACCAGGCCCAAGGCCCTCTTCGCCGGCAAGCCGGCTCCTACGTGGAGTTGGAAAACATGCCCGTCAGAGGTAGCCGCTAAAAAAACCGTGAGGCCAATACCGTGATCAAGACCTTGAACCACTTGCCCCACCCGACCCTGGACGGCGCCACCCTGGCCGGCCATTTCAGCGATCTGGCGCCACCGCTCAACGCCCGCCAGGCCCATCTTGAAGCTTCGCGCTGCCTGTACTGCTACGACGCGCCCTGCGTCAACGCCTGCCCCAGCGAGATCGACATTCCTTCGTTCATCCGCAATATCCACACCGACAACGTCCAGGGCGCGGCGCAGAAGATTCTCTCGGCCAACATCCTCGGCGGCAGTTGCGCCCGGGTCTGCCCCACCGAGATCCTCTGCCAGCAGGCCTGCGTGCGCAACAACGCCCAGGAGTGCGCGCCAGTGCTGATCGGCCTGCTGCAACGCTATGCCCTGGACAATGCCCATTTCACTGAACACCCGTTCCAGCGTGCCGCCCCCACCGGCAAGCGCATTGCCGTGGTCGGCGCCGGCCCGGCCGGTTTGTCCTGCGCCCACCGCAGCGCCCTGCACGGCCATGAGGTGGTGATTTTCGAAGCCCGGGAAAAGGCCGGTGGCCTCAACGAATACGGAATCGCCAAGTACAAGCTGGTGGATGACTTCGCTCAGCGGGAGCTGGAGTTCCTGCTGGCCATTGGTGGCATCGAGATCCGCCACGGGCACAAGCTCGGCGACAACCTGAGCCTGACCCAACTGCATCAGGAGTTCGATGCGCTGTTCCTCGGCCTCGGGCTGGCCGCCAGCAAGCAGCTGGGGCTGGAGCATGAAGAGGCCCCCGGAATGCTGGCCGCCACCGACTACATCCGCGAACTGCGCCAGGCCGACGACCTCAGCCAATTGCCCCTGGCGGACCGCTGCATCGTTCTCGGGGCCGGCAACACCGCCATCGACATGGCGGTGCAAATGGCCCGCCTCGGCGCCCGCGACGTCAATCTGGTGTACCGCCGGAGCGTCGAGGACATGGGTGCCACCGGGCACGAGCAGGACATCGCCAAGGCCAATCAGGTGCGCCTGCTGACCTGGGCCGCACCGCAAGAAGTGCTGCTGGATGACCGGGGCCGGGTACGCGGTATGCGCTTCGCTCGCACCCGAATGCTGGAGGGACGTTTGCAGAACACCGGCGAAACCTTCGAGCTGGCCGCCGATGCCATCTTCAAGGCCATCGGCCAGTCGTTCGACGGCGGCGCCCTGGCCGATCCACTGGCTCGGGAACTGCAGCGCTGCGGGGAACGTATCCAGGTCGACGAACAACTGCGCACCAGCATCCCCGGAGTCTACGCCGGTGGCGACTGCGTCAGCCTCGGCCAGGACCTGACCGTGCAGGCGGTGCAACACGGCAAGCTGGCCGCAGAAGCCATGCATGCCCAACTCATGCTCAATGTGGAGGCTGCATAAATGGCCGATCTGTCGATTGTCTTCGCCGGTATCAAAGCCCCCAACCCGTTCTGGCTGGCCTCCGCGCCGCCCACCGACAAGGCCTACAACGTGGTCCGTGCGTTCGAGGCCGGCTGGGGTGGCGTGGTCTGGAAAACCCTCGGCGAGGACCCGGCGGCGGTCAACGTCTCGTCGCGCTACTCGGCGCACTTCGGGCCCAACCGCGAGGTCATGGGCATCAACAACATCGAGCTGATCACCGATCGCTCCCTGGAGATCAACCTCAGGGAAATCACCCAGGTGAAGAAGGACTGGCCGGATCGGGCGCTGATCGTCTCGCTGATGGTGCCCTGCGTCGAGGAATCCTGGAAAGCCATCCTGCCCCTGGTGGAAGCCACCGGCTGCGACGGCATCGAACTGAACTTCGGCTGCCCCCACGGCATGCCGGAACGGGGCATGGGCGCGGCGGTGGGCCAGGTGCCGGAGTACGTGGAGCAGGTGACTCGCTGGTGCAAGACCTATTGCTCGCTGCCGGTGATCGTCAAGCTGACGCCGAACATCACCGACATCCGCATGGCCGCCCGCGCTGCCCATCGTGGCGGGGCGGACGCGGTGTCGCTGATCAACACCATCAACTCCATCACTAGCGTCGACCTGGAGCGCATGGTGGCTCACCCGATGGTGGGCAGCCAGAGCACCCACGGCGGTTACTGCGGCTCGGCGGTCAAGCCGATCGCCCTGAACATGGTGGCCGAGATTGCTCGTGACCCGCAGACCCGCGGCCTGCCGATCTGCGGCATTGGCGGCATCGGCAACTGGCGCGATGCCGCGGAGTTCGTCGCCCTGGGCTGCGGCGCGGTGCAAGTGTGTACGGCGGCGATGCTGCATGGCTTTCGCATCGTCGACGAGATGAAAGACGGCCTGTCGCGGTGGATGGACAGCCAGGGCTACCACAGCCTGCAAGACTTCTCCGGGCGCGCGGTGGGCAACACCACCGACTGGAAGTACCTGGACATCAACTATCAGGTGATCGCCAAGATCGACCAGGAGGCGTGCATCGGTTGTGGCCGCTGCCATATCGCCTGCGAAGACACCTCGCACCAGGCGATTGCCAGCCTCCGGCAAGCCGACGGCACCCATGTATATGAAGTGATCGACGACGAATGCGTGGGCTGCAACCTGTGCCAGATCACCTGCCCGGTGCAGGACTGCATCGAGATGGTGCCCCAGGAAACCGGCAAGCCGTTCCTCGACTGGCTGCACGACCCGCGCAATCCCTACCGCGAAGCTGTTTGAGAGAGGCCTGCTCTTGCCGGCGAAGGTGGTCTTGCGGACCCCTTCGCTGGCAAGCCAGCTCCTACGGCTGGCAGAGAGATCGCGGGAGGTTCTGTAGGAGCCGGCTTGCCGGCGAAGGCGATCTTGCGGGCCTCTTCGCTGGCAAGCCAGCTCCTACGGGAAGCGGCGATGCAGGTTCAGGGTTCGAGGCCGATGCCCCGCAGGATGACGCGGGTGACGGTCTGGACTGCGCGTTCGAATTGCAAATCCGACAACGGTTGATGGTCGTTGAGGATCATCACCTGATGGTCGAAGTCGGCGTAATGCTGGGTCGAGGCCCAGATCATGTACAGCAGGCTCGACGGTTCCACCGGCAAGATCCGTCCAGCCTCGACCCATTGGCGGATCTTCGCTTCCTTCATCTTCGCCCAGTCGTACAGGCTGGCATCCAGGGTCTCGCCCAGGGTCGGCGCGCCATGGATGATCTCGTTGGCCCAGACCTTGGAGCCATAAGGCCGGCTGCGTGAATGCTGCATCTTGGCGCGGATGTAGCTGCTGAGCACCACGCGCGGGTCGTCGAACATCTCGAAGCACAGGGCGTCCTGTTTCCACACGTCCAGCAGGTCCAGGAGCACGGCGCTGTACAGCTCGTTCTTGGTGCTGAAGTAGTAATGCAGGTTGGAGCGCGGCAGTTGCACTTCTTCGGCGATGTCGGCCATGGCGGTCCCGGCATAACCTTTTTCGGCGAAGACTTTCTCGGCAGCCAGGAGGATCTTTTCAACGTTGCTGCGACGAATCTCGATCTTGTGATTGCCCATGAGGGCTCCTACGAAAACAGTCTGCGCCAAGACTAGCATCCGCCCGCGCACCGCGGGGAGCTGTCAGGCCTGCGACATTGCCGGTCGGCATGGGTCTTTCGCCACCCGGCGGTATTGGGTAGGATCGGCCTCCCGCTCATTTGCAGCAGTCACTGCGGTGCTCCGTCCAGGCGTTAATTCGCGAAACGGGCATACAGGTCTCTGCCCGAATGCCGGCCCTGCCCCATCGCCGGCCATCTGTCCTGATACTGATG
Organism: Pseudomonas sp. E1BtOHC1; assembly: GCF_058744285.1. Classification (NCBI taxonomy): domain Bacteria; kingdom Pseudomonadati; phylum Pseudomonadota; class Gammaproteobacteria; order Pseudomonadales; family Pseudomonadaceae; genus Pseudomonas; species Pseudomonas sp. E1BtOHC1. The sequence goes on along the minus strand of NZ_CP196023.1, from coordinate 3,673,150 downwards.
GAATACCCCCATGAAGATTCGCCCTCGCGTCGCTGCGGACGACGCCCTGCTGACCGCGCTCTGGGAGCGTTCGGTCCGCGCCACCCATGACTTTATCGCTGAAGACGATATCCAGCGCCTGTACCCGCTGGTACGCGACAGCTACCTGCCGGCCCTTGAGGCCTGGGTCTGGGAGAACCCCGACGCCAGCCCCGGCGGTTTTATCGCCACCAGCGACAACACGGTACAAATGCTGTTCATCGAACCGGCCCAACGGGGCCAGGGCATCGGTCGAAAGCTTCTGGATCACGTACGCCGTCCCGGCCTCAAGGTCGACGTCAACGAACAGAACCCTCAGGCCCACGGCTTCTATCGTCACTACGGCTTCGTCGACTGCGGTCGCTCGGAAACCGACGGCGAAGGACGACCGTTTCCGATCATCCACCTGCAACTGAAAAACACCTGACCGCCCCTTGCCGGGGGAGTAGCCCTCCCCCGGCAACCGCACAAATAAGCCCCAGCATTCGCACAAATAACGACAAGTGTCCGGCGAGCGGAATTCTTAGAATCACCGTTCCTCTTGTCGCGGATAACAACAATGAATACGCCAACCGCCGGGATCTGTGCGAGCTACGTGGTCCTGGGTGCCAAGGAGAAGATCGGCTACGGGCTGGGCGATCTGGCCAGCAACCTGTCCTTCGGTTTCGTCTCGCTGTTCCTGCTGTATTTCTATACCGATATCTATGGCTTGTCCGCCGCCGAGGCGAGCCTGGTGTTCGTCATCGCCCGAGTGATCGACGCGCTGTTCAACCTCCTCATCGGCTACGGGGTGGACCGCACCCGCAGCCGCCACGGCAAGCTGCGTCCCTACCTGCTGTACGGCGCCCTGCCCCTGGCAGGCCTGAGCATCCTGTGTTTCAGCGCTTGGGACATCGAGCTTAAATTCACCTACGCGCTGGTCAGCTACACCCTCTATTGCCTGGCCTATACCACGGTCAACACGCCCTACTCGGCGCTGACCAACCGCATGACCCAGCACGAAGGCTCGCGGGCCTCGCTGTCGGTGTATCGCTTTGTCCTGGCGGTGATCGGCTACCTGATCGTGGCCACCAGTGCCGAGCGTCTGGTGGCGCTGTTCACCGATCCCAGGGACGGCTACGTCTTCGCGGTGAGCCTGTTCGCCCTGCTGGCCACCTTCTGCTTCATCGCCTGCTTCGGCATGACCCGCGAACGCGTGGACCCGCGCCAGGACAGCCCGACGCCGTCGATCCGCGAGATGCTGCGGGCGGTATTCGACAACCCACCGCTGTTTCACTTGTCACTGTTCACCCTGTTTTTCTACATCGCCTACACCCTGTGGATGGCCATTGCCGTGTACTTCATCAAGTACGTGATCGGCGATGAGGGGGTCAGCCCGATGTTCTTCGCCCTGCAGACCGCCGCCTACATCCTCGGCACCGTGCTTTCGGAAAAACTCATCGCCGTGCTGGGGAAGAAGAAAATGACCCTCGGGGTATTGCTGCTGGGGATCGGCGGGCTGCTGACGCAATACGGCTTCGCCGCCGGCAACCTGCCGCTGACCCTGTTCTGCATCGCTCTGTACAGCATCACCCTGGGCGCCGGGTTCGTCGCCATGTGGTCAATGATCGCCGACACCGTGGAGTACGCCGAGTGGAAGAACGGCCGCCGGGCCGAGGGCGCCATTTATGGCTTCTTCAACTTCGTGACCAAGATCGCCATGGCCCTGGGCGGCGGCCTGGCCGGCCTGCTGCTGCAGCTTTCGGGCTACTCGGCGGCCCAGGTGGATGCCCAGGCGATCAACGCCATTACCCTGATGATGACCCTGGTGCCGGCACTGATGTTCGCCCTGGGTTTGGTCTTCGTGCTGTTCTACCCCCTGGACGAACAGACCTACCGCAACCTGCTGCAGCGTATTGAACAACGCAAGCAAACAGCCCTAGCCCGCTGACCTCAAGGAGCCTGCCCCATGCCCGATTCTCACTCCCAGTTGCTGGCCCGGATGAGCGCCGCCGACAAGGTCAGGCTGCTCAGCGGCCAGGGCCTGTGGCGTAGCGCGCGCCTGGAACACCTGGGCATCGATGACTTCATCATGACCGACGGTACCTACGGCGTGCGCTACAGCACCCGGCAGATCGAGGACGGCGCCAGCTGGAGTTTCGAGGACTTTATCCAGGTGGTGAACCAGAACTGCGGCGAAATGCCCGCGCAGCCGTCACCGGCCAGCGGTTCCGAAGCGCTGTTCAGCCCGTCGAAACCCGCCACCTGCTTTCCCAACGGCTCCAGCCTGGCCTGCTCCTGGGACCTGCACCTGCTGTATCGCATGGGCCAGGCCCTCGGGGTGGAGTGCCAGCACTTCGGCGTCGGCCTGCTGCTGGGGCCGGGAATCAATATCCGCCGCACGCCCCTGGCCGGGCGCGGCTATGAATACTATTCCGAGGACCCGATCCTCAGCGGCGAACTGGCCGGGGCCCTGATCAACGGCCTGCAGGATCAGGGCGTGGGCGCCAGCCTCAAGCATTTCGCCTGCAACAACTCGGAGTACCGGCGCACGGAAATGGACTCGGTGGTGGACGAACGCGCGCTGCGGGAGATCTACCTGGCCGGTTACAAGCGTGCCATCGACCGGGCCCAGCCATGGACCCTGATGTCGTCCTATAACCGCCTCAACGGTGTGCAGACTTCTCAGCATCAATGGCTACTGACCCAGGTGCTGCGCCATGAGTGGCAGTACCCGGGGCTGGTGATGTCCGACTGGTACGGCATCAAGGACCGTCCGGCAGCGCTGCTGGCCGGTAACGACCTGGCCATGCCCGAGAGCCGCCGCGACCAGCGCGAGCTGCTGCACGCCATCGAACAGGGGCAGATCCCCAGCGATGTCCTCGACCGTTCCTGTCGGCGCATGCTGGACCTGATCGACAAGGTTCACCGCGGCCGCAAGCCCGAGACCCGGGCCGACTTCAAGGCCCATCACCAACTGGCCCAGACCCTGGCGGCCGAATCCCTGGTGCTGCTGAAGAACCAGGACCGGTTACTGCCCCTGTGCCCGCGGAAAACCCCGCGTATCGCGGTGCTGGGCAAGCCGGCCCAGGAGCCGGTGATCCAGGGCTCGGGGTGTGCCACCACTCGCCCCTACCTGCTGGACCGGCCCCTGGACGAAATCTTCGAGCTGGGGGCCGAGGCCTTCGAGATCCGCTACGCGGTGGGCGCAGCGGACGACCAGCAACTGGACCCCGCCGCCCTGGCCCAGGCCCTGGATACCGCCCGCGCCGCCGATGTGGCGATCCTGTTCGTCAGTACCGCGGTGGGCGAAGACGGAGAAAACGGCGACCGCCAGCACCTGGCCATTCTCCCCAGTCACGAGCGGCTGATCGGCGAAGTGGCCAAGGTCCAGGCCAACATTGTCGTGGTCCTGGCCAACAGCGACGCCGTGGTCATGCCCTGGCTGGGTCAGGCCAAGGCCGTACTGGAAACCTTCTTTGCCGGCCAGGGCATGGGGCGCGCCGTGGCCCAGGCACTGTTCGGGCTGATCAACCCCAGCGGCAAGCTCACCGTCAGCGTGCGCAATAGCCTGGAAGAAACCCCGGCGTTCCTCACCTACCCTGGCGAGAACCTAAAGCAGCGCTACAGCGAAGGCCTGTTCGTCGGTTACCGCTACTACGACAAGCGCCGCCTGGAGCCGCTGTTCCCGTTCGGCTTCGGCCTCAGCTACACCTGTTTCGAGTACCGGGCAATCCGCCTTTCCAGCAGCAGCCTGACACCCGGGCAGCAGTTGACGGTCAGCGTGGAGATCGCCAACCAGGGCGAGCGCTTCGGCAAGGAAGTGGTGCAGCTGTACCTGGCCCCGCCGACCTGTCGCCTGCCCCGGGAAGTCCAGGCCCTCAAGGCATTTGCCAAGGTGGCCCTGGAGCCGGGTCAGAGCGCCTGGGTCGAACTGCATCTGGACTGGGACGATTTCGCCTACTACGACCCGGCCCTGGCCCGCTGGGTGGTGGACAGCGGCGAATACCAGCTGCGGGTTGGCGGGTCCTCGCGGCACATCGAGCTGTTGGCCGAGGTCCAGGTGCAGGCGCCAACCCTGTATCCGCCGCTCAACATTCACAGCTCCCTGGTGCAACTGCTGGACAACCCGGTGCTGTTCCAGCAGGTGGCGCGGCTGGTGGCGCACAAGAGCGGACTGGCGGAGCAACAGGTACAGGAAAAGCTGCGCAAGATCGCCCCGGAGCTGTTCTGCGGCTTGCTGATCACCCTGACGGAAATGCTCGAACTGGACATCTCCCGTGAAGAACTGGCGGCGGCCCTGGAAGTGCACGCCCCGGCATGACCCGGCGCCGGTTCGGATACAGTCCGCAAACCGACGCTGCTGATTCGAGGATGCCCGATGCTGCCATTTTCCATGACCCGTCCTGCCCCGAGTGCCGGCCCCGGGCATGAGCTGGTGGAGTTCGACCGGCAGCAGATCAACCTGTTTGCCGCCCAGGTGCAACGCTGCGAGGCCCACTGGCATGCCGCCGCCGAACTGATCTGCGTGCTCAAGGGCCGCTTTCTGATCAGCGTCGACCCGCACAGCCAGCACCTGGGCCCCGGCGGCATGCTCTACATCAACCCCGAACGCAGCCATGAACTGCAGGCCCTGGAAGCCGACAGCCAGTTGCTCACGGTGCAATTCTCACCGCACCTGTTCGAGCAACTGCAGCCCGGCCTGCACATCGACTATCAAGTGCCGGATGCCAGCCAGTACCGCCCGCGCGACCGCCAGATCAAGGCGGCCCTCAGGCAACTGGTGGCGCATGACCTGGAAGGCGCCGAGGGTGATGCCTTGCGCCGTACCGCGTTGATCTACCTGCTGCTGTCCAGCCTGCACCAGGCCAATGCCGCGCCCCGGCAACCGGCACGGCTGAACCTGCGCAGCAAGGACCAGCAGTTGATCAGGCACTGCATCGACTACATCAACCGCCATTACCAACGGGAGCTACCCCTGGCGGAAGTCGCCGCCCAGGCCAACCTCAGCTACCACCACTTCTCCAAGCTGTTCAAGAAGGTCAACGGCTGCAACTTCAAGGACTACCTGGCGCAGGTGCGGGTCAACCGCGCGCGCTTCCTGCTGAAAAACACCCAGTTGCCGATCACCGAAATCTGCTACAGCTGCGGCTTCAGCGAGCACAAGCAGTTGATCGCGGCATTTCGCAACCACTGCGCCCTGACGCCCAGCGAGTACCGCAAGCAGTACCTGTCGCAATTGCAACGGGATTACCGGGATGCCGGCCGGGACTTTCGCTGCCTGGAGTGGGACAGCCAGATCCTCGGCTTGCTCGACGCCGATCCGCCACGAGCTTCCTGATCCGCGGCGGCTTCGATGTACACTGGCGCCGCCCAAGGATTGGGCCGGGGCCGAAAGTCCGCCCCGGGCCTTTTTAGTCGCCGCCAGTCGTGGCTTATCGCCCTCCAATGTTCATCAGGTACCTGACCATGTCACTGAAAAATCTGCTCAATGCCACCGCCCTGCTCGCCTCGATGCTCGCCGCCTCCTCGGTATGGGCCCACGCCCACCTGAAAGGCTCGACCCCGGCGGCCGACAGCAGCGTGGTTGCGCCCAACGAACTGCGCCTGGTGTTCACCGAAGGCGTGGAAGCGGCCTTCACCCAAGTGAAGATCAGCAAGGACGGCGCCCCTCTCGAGGTGAAAGGCCTGGCCACCGAAGGTGCGGACAAGAAGACCCTGATCGTCACCCCGGCCGCCACGCCACTGCGCGCCGGCGAATACAAGGTGGAATGGCACGCGGTGTCGGTGGACACCCACAAGAGCGAAGGCAGCTACAGCTTCAAGGTGAGCCCGTAATCCATGGCGTCATGGCTGGTGCTGTGCCGCTTCGTGCACTTTGCGGTGGTGCTGATCCTGGTCGGGGCCTGGGTATTTCGCCCGCTGTTGCTGGGCCGTGATTCAGCACAGAACGGCCAGGGCGCCGTGCATCGACAGCTCGATCGGCTCAGCCGCTGGTTGACGCTGATCGGCCTGGGCAGCGGCCTGTGCTGGCTACTGCTGATCACCGCCAGCATGGCCGGCTCCTGGTCGGCGGCGCTGGACCCGGCGACCGTGCAATTGGTGCTGGGCAAGACCTTCTTCGGCCAGGTCTGGACCTGGCACCTGCTGCTCAATCTGCTGTTGCTGGGGCTGCTGCTGACCCCGCTGGGCCGGCGCCTGCCGCTGCAACTGGGGTTGGGCGCCCTGCTCCTGGCAACCCTGGCTCCGGTGGGGCACGGCGCCATGCTCGATGGGGTGCAGGGGCAGATGCTGATCCTCAATCAGATCGTGCATTTAAGCTGTGTCGCCATCTGGTTGGGGGGTTTGCTGGTGTTGTTGCTGGTGTTGCGCCAACCCGCGGGGCTGTCTGTCGAGCCCTTGTTAAAGCGCTTCAGCGGCGTGGGTTATGGCCTGGTAACCGGCTTGCTGCTAACCGGCCTGATCAACGTGCGGGTGCTCACCGGGCAATGGTGGCCGACTCCATTGTTCAGTGGTTTTGCCCTGATCCTGCTGATCAAGGTGCTGCTGGTGGCCGGCATGCTCGGGCTGGCGTTGTTCAACCGCCTGCGAATCCGCGACTGCGACCAGCGCCTGTCGAGCCTGCGCAACAGCGTGCAGCTGGAATGGCTGCTGGGTGTGGCGGCAGTGGCCGCGGTCTCGCTGCTGGGCACCTTGCCACCGATGCAGGCGGCGTAAACCTCAGCCTGTAGGAGCTGGCTTGCCAGCGAAGGCGTTTGCAGCATCGGTGCAAATCTTGCCGGCCTCTGCGCCGGCAAGCCGGCTCCTACGTGAGGTGGTGTGTCGGCTATTGGCGGGTATCGATGCTGACCACCACCGACAATCCGGGACGCAGGCGTTCAAGCTCCGGCTGATCCGGGTCGACGGTGATCCGCACCGGTACGCGCTGGGCAATCTTGACGAAGTTGCCGGTGGCGTTGTCGGCCTGCAACAAGGCGAACTCGGAACCGGTGGCCGGGGAAATCCGTTGCACCTTGCCGCTGAATTTGCGGTGGCTCAGGGCATCCACGCTAAAGCTCACCGGCTGCCCGACCCGCACATTGTCCATCTGGGTTTCCTTCAGGTTGGCAATCACCCACAGCTGGTTCGGCACCAGCGCCATCAACTGTGCGCCAGAGTTGACGTAGGCCCCCAGGCGCACACCGATCTGCCCCAGCTGACCATCCCGGGGGGCGAGGATGCGGGTGTTGGACAGGTCGATCCGCGCCAGTTCCACCGCTGCTTGGGCATTGGCCACCGCAGCCTCCAGGGAGCCGCGATTGACGATCACGGTCTGCAGGTCCTGGCGGGCTATTTCCAGTTGCGCCTGGGCCTGGGCCACCGCGGCCACGGTCTGGGCATTGGCCGCACGGGTCACGTCCAGCTCGCGCTTGGACACCGAGCCATCGGCAATCAGCGCTTCGTTGCGCTGCAAATCGGCCGCGCTCTTGCGGGCCTGGGCCTGGCTGTCGGCCAGGGCGGCCTGGCGCAGTTTGATCGTGGCTTCAGCGCTGTTGCGCTGTTGCAGGGCATTGGCCAAGGCGGCCTTCTGCACTGCCAACTGAGCCTGGGACTGGTCCAGACGCTGCTGGTAGATGCGGTCGTCGAGGCGCACCAGCAGGTCGCCGGCCTTGACCTGCTGGAAATCCTGCACCGGCACCTCGAACACATAGCCGCTGAGTTGCGGGCCGATGATGGTCACCTGCCCGCGTACCAGGGCGTTCTCGGTGCTTTCGATGGCGCTAGAAAACGGCGGCAGTTGCCAGGCGTAGAGCACGATCAGCACGCCGACAATGGCGATGGCGGCAAAGCCCAGGGACGAGAGGATGCGCACCGCCAACGGCCGTGGCTCGGTGGCGGGAATACTCGGCGGGCCGTTGGGCTCGGGAGTCGAGGCAATGGCGTTGGTGGTGGGGTTGACGGTTTCGCTCATGAACTTGGGGCACCACTGGGTTGAACGGGAGCCGCGGGCGCGACTGCTTGGGTCGTGCTCATCAGCCACAGGCTGCGAATGAATATCCAGATCATGGTGAGTACGGCAATCACTGCAATCAGCATGAATACATCGTTATAGGCCAGCACGTTGGCCTCGCGGGTGGCCGCGCTGGCCAGGCTGCGAATGCCTTGCAGGGTGCGCAGATCGGGGTCGGCAATCACCTTGCCGTAGGCCGCCCCGCCACTCTGCACCCGGGCCAGGACCTGAGGATCGAGCAGGGTCAGTTGCTCGACGATATGGCTGGAGTGGTATTTCTCGCGCACGATCTGGAAGGTCCCGAGCAAGGCCGAGCCGATCAGCCCGCCGAGGTTCTGGCAGATGCCGAACAGCACCGAGAAGCTCACCAGATTGCGCGGATTGGTCAGCACATTGCGGGTGCCCAGGACCATGGTCGGGCCGAGGAAAAAGGTGCCGCCAAAGGCCAGGAGGAACTGGCTGAGGTACATGTTGGCCGGGCGCGTGAGGTTGCTGGAGAAACTGTCCATCACCGAGCCCACGGCCATCAGCGCCAGGGAAATGATCAGCGGCATCAACAGGTGCGCCGGGTTGATGGTCAGGGCGCTGGTGGCCAAGCCGGCGATGCTGCCCAGTAGCATCACCCCGTAGAGCAGGCGCATCTGCTGGCTGCTCATGTTCAGCGCTTGGAGAAAACCCACGGCGCCGGTGGACTGCTCGGACAGCACCATGCGGATCAGGATCACCGCCAGGGCCAGTCGGATCATCGCCCCGCTGCCCAGCCAGCGGGTCATCAGCATCGGGTTGCGGCGGTTATGTTCGATGCACAGCCCGGCCAGGATCAGCACGATGGAGCCGGCGCTGGCGTAGCCGATCCACGGCGCCTCCAGCCACCAGTCAATGCGCCCCAGGGACAGCACCGCGCACAGCAGGGCAACGCCTGTGGCCAGCAGGGCGAAGGTCAGGAAGTCGAGTTTCTCGAAGGTGCGAAAACGGTCCCCCGGCGGCAGCTTGAGCATGAACACGCAGCCCAGGGAGGTCAGCGCCAGGCCCAGTTCGAACAGGTACAGGCCACGCCACTCGGCAATCTGCAGCAGGTCTTCGGAAAACAGCCGGGCCAGGGGCAAGGCCAACTGCGAGGTACCCAGCCCCAGCACCAGGGCCTTGAGCCGCCATTTCGCCGGGAAGGCCTGGACCATGTAGTACAGCCCCAGGGAACTGAGCGCCGCGCCGACCATGCCGTGGGCCGCCCGCACGGCAATGGCCGAGCTCAGGTCGTTGACGAACAGGTGGCCGAAGGTCACCAGGGCATAGAGCACCAGAAACACTTCGGTGAAGGCCCGCAGGCCGAACTGCTGGCGAAACTTCACCAGCAGCAGGTTCATCGACACGTTGGTCATCACGTAGGCGGCCGGCAGCCAGGCCATTTCCGCCGTGGTTGCCCCCAGTGCCCCTTGCAGGTACGGCAGATTGGCGATCACCAGCGAGTTGCCCAGGCCGCCGGTGATCGCCACCAGCAAGCCCACCAGCGCATAGGCCAGGCGCTTGTGAGTGGGGTGCAGCGGTGTCGAGGGGGAACCGGGCAAGCTGGGCTTTTCGTGGGGCTGCCAGTTGCGCGGGGCGTAATGATCCATGCCGTGACCTTGTGCTGTGCCGGCCGCTGTTGCAGCGGTTGGCGATGTTCCCGGTGGTCCGGCAGTGTGCCGGAAAATCCCGCCGTCCAGGCAATGCCCGGGCTGGCAGGATGAATTTTATTTTAAGGCGCTGGCGCCGGTGGCTTTTTTTCGCAATCCTGCGTTCGCTGGTGGTCGTAGCACCGGTTGCCTGCCCTCGCCTGTCGGAGCCCGAATGCCGCTGAACTTTGTGAAGATGCACGCCAATGGCGACGATTTCGTGCTGATCGATGCCCGTGGTCGCGCCAACCCGATCACCGCTGAGCGGGCCAGGGCCCTGGGAGATCGCCAGCGCGGCATCGGTTTCAATCAGTTGGTGGTGCTCGGCGATTGCCACGAGAGTGCGGCGCAACTGACCTTCTTCAACGCCGATGGTTCCAGCCTGGATACCTGCGGCAGCGCCACCCGCGGCGCCGCCGACCTGCTGATGCAGGAAAGCGGCGCCACCGAGGTGCAGGTGAAAACCGCTCGCGGCCTGCAGCAATGCCTGCGCCTTGAGGATCAGTCGCTGTCCGTGGAAATGGGCCTGCCGTCGTTCGACTGGCAGGCCATCCCCCTGGCTCAAGCGTTGGACAGCCTGCACCTGCCGCTGCCGGGAACACCGGCGGCGTGCAGCATGGGCAACCCCCATTGCAGCTTTTTCGTCGACGATCTGGAACAGCTGGACATTGCCGCGCTGGGCCCAAAGATCGAGAGCGACCCGCTGTTTCCGCACAAGACCAACGTGCACTTCATCCAGGTGCTGGACCGCCAGACCATCCGCCTGCGCATCTGGGAGCGCAATGGCGCGATCCCCCTGGGCTCCGGTTCCTGCTCCTGCGGGGCGGCGGTCAACGGCATCCGTCGTGGCTTGCTGGACAGCCCGGTGCGGGTGCTGTGCGACGGTGGCCCGGTGACGGTGAGCTGGGACGGCCAGGGCAAGGTGCGCCTGGCCGGCAGCGTGACCCGGGTGTTCAGCGGGTCAGTGTGAAGGGGTGGGTTTTCGCTACATCCAGCCCAGCCATTTCCACCAGGTCATGGCGAACACCAGCATCAGCAGGTAGCCGATCAACGTCACCAGCAGCCCGACCTTGGCGAACTGCCGAGCATTGAAGGTCTCGGTACCCAGGCAGACCATGTTCTGCGGCGCGTTGATCGGCAGGATAAAGCCGTAGCTGACGACAAAGCCCAGGAGCATGGTCATGCCCAGCCGGCTGAACTCCCCAGGCAAGGTCTGCAACACCGCGATCAGGATCGGCAGCAAGGCCGAAGTCAGGGCCGTGGCGCTGGCGAACCCGAGGTGGATGAGAATCAGGAACGCCGCAAGAATGGCGAACACCGCCAAAGGCCCGACCTGATCCAGGCCGGTATGGGCCACCACCTGCCCTCCCAGCCACTGCCCGGCCTGGGTGCTGAGCAGCGCCGAACCCAGGCTGATGCCGACCCCGAAGACAATCACCGTGCCCCAGGGAATGCGCGACTGCACATCCTTCCAGGTCATGATGCCGATCCGTGGCAGCAACAGGATCACCAGCCCGGCGTAGGTGGTGGTCGTGGTGTCGAAGGGGTGCAGTTTGCCTTCGGTGGACCAGGCCAGGAGCAGCAGCACCGACACCGCCAGCAGGCGCTTCTGCGGCCCGGTCATGGGGCCGATGTCCACCAGGGACTGGGCCACCGCTTCCTTGCCGCCGGGGATGCTGTCGGTTTCCGGGGGCAGCAGTTTCAGCACCAGCCACAGCAGCACCAGGGACATGATCACCGCCCAGGGCGCGCCGGCGATCAGCCAGTCGAGCCAGGCCACACGCTGGCCGAGCATCTTGTCCATGAAGCCCACGGTCAGCAGGTTCTGCGCCGCGGCGGTCTGGATGCCGACGTTCCAGATGCTGGTGCCCTGGGCGACCACGATCATCAGCCCAGCGGCGATATTGGAGCGCTTGTCGACGCCGAACGCGGCGATCACGCCCATCATGATCGGCACCACGCAGGCACTGCGGGCCGTGGCGCTGGGCACCAGCAGGCTGAGCAGGATGGTCACGGCAATGGCGCCGATGAGGATGCGCCGGGTACTGGTGCCGACCCGGGTCAGGGTCACCAGGGCGATGCGCCGGTCGAGGCCGGTGTGGGTCATGGCGGCGGCGATGAACAAGGCACCGGCCACCAGGGCCAGGGCCGAGTTGGAGAACCCGGTCAGGGCCAGGCTGATGGCTGCCGAGCTGCCATAGACCTGGGTCGGGTCCTGCAGGGTTGGCGCGGTGCCAATCAAGAACGCCATCAGCGCTGTGATCATGATCGCGCTGGCCTCGTAAGACACCGCTTCACTGATCCACACCACCACGGCAAACGCCAGGATCGCCAGCATCCGGTGGCCGGCCACCGGCAGGTCGGCGGGCAGTGGCAGAAGCAGCACCCCGACCATGGCCAGTACGGCGATCAGCAATCCAATCGGTAATACAGCCTTGGCCGCGGGCGCCGTTGTCAGAGGCGTAGTCATGGGCCTTTTCCTTTTCAATTGGAGAGCGCCCAGCTTGCTACAAAACCGCCAAAAGCGCGTTGATAAAGGTCAAGCCTGCGCAGTTGCCCGCCGTTGATCTGGCTCTGGGTTGAAGCCACACACACGCAAAGAAATATTTTTTTACATCTCTACAGATTTTTCATCTCTTTGGAGTCACAGTGCTATCAAGGCGACAAGGAGTCGAAAAGAAATTGGCGGTATCACTCCAACCTGCAAGGTGCCTTTATGGTGACAAGAAACTTGAAACTGACTTCCAGGGCGCTCCTGAGTTTTGGCGCTATCTGTGTACTACTGATTGGTCTGGGGGGACTGGCGCTGTGGAAAATGGGACAGATTCACGACGCTGCACTGGACCTGCAAACCAATTGGCTGCCCAGCGTCAGGCAAGCCACGAAAATCGAATCTTCCACCTTGCGTGTGCGCCTGGAGGCCCTGCACTACGCCACTGAAAGCGAAGCCCAGAAAGGCGCATCCCTGGACAAGCTGGCTAGCCTGAAAACCATCCTGGCCCAGGCCATCAAGGACTACGAGCCGCTGGTCTCCAGCGCCGAGGAAAAAACCACCTTTGAACAGGTCAAGCGCGGCGCCCAGGACTACCTGGACAAGCTGGCGGTGCTGATCGATGCGAGCAAGACCAACACCGCGCAACAGAGCAGCGACTACATCAATCAGGTCACGGTGCCCCTGGCCAATACCCTGCAAAGCGCCATCGAGGCCCTGATCAAGATCAACGAGAGCGGTGCCGCACACTCGGCGACCGTGGCCGGCGAGCAATTCGACAGCGGCCTGACCCTGACCTCGCTGATCATCGTCCTGGCGATTGTCCTGACCATGCTCATCGCCACCCTGTTCACCCGCAGCATCACCCGCCCGGTGCAATCGCTGCTGGCCACCACGCAGAAAATCGCCGAGGGCGACCTGCGCGCCCAAGTGGAAGTCAGCGGCCAGGACGAACTCACCGACCTGCAGAAATCCACCCAGTCCATGCTCGACAGCCTGAAGTCGACCATCCGCCACATTGCCGACTCCTCCACCCAACTGGCCTCCGCCGCCGAGGAAATGAGCGCCATCACCCGCGAATCCAACGCCGGCATCCAGCAACAGAGCATGGAGACCGACCAGGCCGCCACCGCGGTCAACGAAATGACCGCCGCGGTGGAGGAAGTGGCACGCAACGCGGTGTCCGCTTCGCAGTCGACCCAGGCCTCGGAGCGTTCCGCCGGGCTGGGCAAGGAGCGGGTCGAGCAGACCATCCACTCCATCGAAAAACTCACCGGGACCGTGGAGAACACCCGGGTGGAAATGGCCGGCCTGGCCCAACAGGCCCAGGACATCACCAAGGTCCTGGACGTGATCCGCGCCATTGCCGAGCAGACCAACCTGCTGGCGCTCAACGCCGCCATCGAGGCTGCCCGGGCCGGCGAGCAAGGCCGCGGGTTTGCCGTGGTCGCCGATGAAGTGCGGGCCCTGGCCCACCGTACCCAGCTCTCGACCCAGGAGATCGAGCAGATGATCCAGGGCATCCAGAACGGTTCGAGCAAGGCCATGCTGTCGATGCAGCAAAGCAGCGAGGATGCCAGCCAGACCCTGGCCATCGCCCACGAGGCCGGCGCCGCCATCGGCCATATCGCCCAGGCCATCAGCGAGATCAACGAACGCAACCTGATGATCGCCACCGCCTCGGAGGAACAGGCCCAGGTGGCGCGCTCGGTGGACCAGAACCTGATGAGCATCCGCGACCTGTCGCTGCAAAGCTCCTCCGCCGCCAGCCAGACTTCCATCGCCAGCAGTGAACTGTCGTCCCTGGCGGTGAGTCTGAACAAGCTGGTGGCACGCTTCTCCCTGTGAGACGGGCCGAGGCCCGGTAAGACGTCAGGTAGAAAAAGCGGTGGCGCTGTTCGCCGGCCAGCCGGCTCCTACACGGGTCTGTAGGAGCCGGCTGACCGGCGATGGCCGACTGCCCTGAAAGGGAGTGCTGTTGATGCTCAAACTGATTTCGATCCATCAGCTGCAGATGGGCATGTACATCCATCAATTCTGTGGTTCCTGGCTGGACCACTCCTTCTGGAAGGCAGGCTTTGTGCTCAAGAGCACAAGCGATTTGCAACGCTTGCGTCAATCCAATATCGATAGCCTGTGGATCGACTCGGACAAGGGCCGCGATCTGCCGGAGGAGCATCCGCCCGCTACGGCCGTTGCCGAGCCGCTGTTTCGCAGCGATGCACCGCTGCGGGTCGAACGGGCCGACGAAATCCAGCGCGCACTCAAGCTCTGCGCCCACTCGAAACAGGCCGTCATGAGCATGTTCCAGGAGGTGCGCATGGGCAGGGCCATCGAGCTGGTGCAGGTAGACGATCTGGTGCACGACATCTCCACCTCCCTGCTGCGCCATCCCGATGTATTGATCAGCCTGGCCCGGCTCAAGACTGCCGACGATTACACCTACATGCACTCGGTGGCGGTATGCGCGCTGATGGTGGCGGTGGCCCGGCAACTGGAGTTGCCGGTGACCCAGGTGCATCAGGCCGGGGTCGCCGGGCTGCTGCACGACATCGGCAAGCTGACGGTTCCCGACAGCATCCTCAACAAGCCGGGCAAACTCTCCGCCGAGGAATTCGAACGGGTCAAGCAGCACCCCACCGCCGGGGGCGCGATCCTGCGCCAGCACCCGCAGCTGGATGCGCTGGTGCTGGACGTGTGCCTGCATCATCACGAAAAGATCGACGGCAGCGGTTATCCCCACCGTCTGGCAGGCGAACAGATCAGCCTGTTCGCGCAGATGGGCGCGGTCTGCGATGTGTATGACGCGGTGACCTCGACTCGCCCCTACAACCGTGGCTGGGACCCGGCCGAAGCGCTGCAGCGCATGTCCGGCTGGACCGGGCATTTCGCGCCCCGGGTGTTCCAGGCCCTGGTGAAAAGCGTCGGCATCTATCCCGTGGGTTCCCTGGTGCGCCTGCACAGCGGGAAACTGGCAGTGGTCCTGGAGCAGCACCCGGACTCGCTGCTGGCGCCCAAGGTCAAGGTGTTCTTCTCCACCCGCTCGAAAATGCCCCTGCCACAACGGGTCCTGGATCTGTCTCGGCTCCAGGGTCAGGAGCGCATCGTCGGCCGTGAAGCCCCGGAAGACTGGGACTTCAAGCAGCTCGATCAATTGTGGAGCGAAATCCCCGCCTGAGCCTCAGGTCCCCAGGGTCAGGCCGTTGGCCGGCAGCGGCAGCGCGGTCTTGTAGCGCACCTGCTTGAGGGCGAAGCTGGAGCGGATATTGGCCACCCCCGGCACCTTGGTCAAAAAGTCCATCATGAAGCGCTCCAGGGCCTGGATGGTGGGCACCAGCACCCGGATCAGGTAGTCCGGATCACCGGCCATCAGGTAGCACTCCATGACCTCCGGGCGATCGGCAATGGCCTCCTCGAAGTGCTGCAAGGCCTCTTCCACCTGCTTCTCCAGGCTGACGTGAATGAACACGTTGACGTGCAGCCCCAGGAGGTCGGCGTCCAGCAGGGTCACCTGCTCGCGGATCAGCCCCAGCTCCTCCATGGCCTTGACCCGGTTGAAGCAGGGCGTGGGAGAAAGGTTCACCGAACGGGCGAGGTCGGCGTTGGTGATGCGGGCATTCTCCTGAAGACTGTTGAGAATGCCGATGTCGGTACGGTCCAGTTTGCGCATGAGACAAAACAACCTGTTTTTTATGTTTATGCAGATTTTTTATCTGCAAATAACTTCCAGCGCAATGAAACAGAGATAAATATTCTCCTACGCCCGGCCTATGATGTTTGTAGGACAAGATTTCTTTTATCCAAAGAATGACTGTCAGCTAGCGCGCCCAATTACAAGAAATCCACAAGATCGAGCGTAGAAAGCCATGACCACAGCGTATGCACCGCTACGCCTGCACGTTCCCGAACCCTCGGGCCGTCCCGGCTGCAAGACCGACTTCACCTACCTGCGTCTGAACGACGCCGGCCTGGCCCGCAAACCCCCTATCGATATCGAACCTGCCGACTGCGCCGACCTGGCCCGCGGCCTGATCCGTGTGCTCGACGATCAGGGCAACGCCCTGGGCGAATGGGCCGACGAGGTGCCGCTGGAGATCCTCCGCCAGGGCATGCGCGCCATGCTCAAGACGCGGATCTTCGACAACCGCATGGTGGTCGCCCAGCGCCAGAAGAAGATGTCCTTCTACATGCAGAGCCTGGGGGAAGAAGCCATCGGCAGCGCCCAGGCCCTGGCCCTGAACATCGACGACATGTGCTTCCCCACCTACCGCCAGCAAAGCATCCTGATGGCCCGGGAAGTGCCCCTGGTGGAAATGATCTGCCAGCTGCTGTCCAACGAGCGCGATCCGCTCAAGGGGCGCCAGTTGCCGATCATGTACTCGGTGAAGGAATCCGGGTTCTTCACCATCTCCGGCAACCTGGCGACCCAGTTCGTCCAGGGTGTGGGCTGGGGCATGGCCTCGGCTATCAAGGGCGATACCAAGATCGCCTCGGCCTGGATCGGCGACGGCGCCACCGCCGAATCGGACTTCCATACCGCCCTGACCTTCGCCCACGTGTACCGGGCGCCGGTGATCCTCAACGTGGTCAACAACCAGTGGGCAATCTCCACCTTCCAGGCCATTGCCGGGGGTGAAGCCACCACCTTCGCCGGACGCGGCGTGGGCTGCGGTATCGCTTCCCTGCGGGTCGACGGCAACGATTTCATCGCGGTCTACGCCGCCTCGCGCTGGGCCGCCGAACGCGCCCGTCGCAACCTCGGCCCGACCCTGATCGAGTGGGTCACCTACCGCGCCGGCCCCCACTCCACCTCCGACGACCCGTCGAAATACCGACCGGCCGACGACTGGAGCCACTTCCCCCTGGGCGATCCGATTGCCCGCCTCAAGCAGCACATGATCAAGATCGGCCAGTGGTCCGAAGAGGAACACGCCGCGGTCAGTGCCGAGCTCGAAGCCCAGGTCATCGCCGCACAGAAGGAAGCCGAGCAGTTCGGCACCCTCGCCGGCGGCCAGATCCCCAGCGCCGCGACCATGTTCGAGGATGTCTACAAGGACATGCCCGAGCACCTGAAACGCCAACGCCAGGAACTGGGGATCTGAGATGAACGATCACAACAACAATATCCAGCTGGAAACCGCCATGACCACCACCACCATGACCATGATCCAGGCCCTGCGCTCGGCCATGGATGTGATGCTCGAGCGTGACGACAACGTCGTGGTGTTCGGCCAGGACGTGGGCTACTTCGGCGGCGTGTTCCGCTGCACCGAAGGCCTGCAGGCCAAGTACGGCACCTCGCGGGTGTTCGATGCACCGATCTCGGAAAGCGGCATCGTCGGCGCGGCCATCGGCATGGGCGCCTACGGCCTGCGCCCGGTGGCGGAAATCCAGTTCGCCGACTACGTCTACCCCGCCTCGGACCAGATCATTTCCGAAGCCGCGCGCCTGCGCTATCGCTCCGCCGGCCAGTTCACCGCGCCCATGACCCTGCGCATGCCCTGCGGCGGCGGCATCTACGGCGGCCAGACCCACAGCCAGAGCATCGAGGCGATGTTCACCCAAGTCTGCGGCCTGCGCACCGTGATGCCGTCCAACCCCTACGACGCCAAGGGCCTGCTGATCGCCTCCATCGAAAACGACGACCCGGTGATCTTTCTCGAACCCAAGCGCCTGTACAACGGCCCGTTCGACGGCCACCACGACCGCCCGGTAACCCCCTGGTCGAAACACCCGGCGGCCCAGGTGCCGGACGGCTACTACAAGGTGCCGCTGGATGTGGCCGCCATCACCCGTCCGGGCAAGGACGTCACCGTCCTCACCTACGGCACCACCGTCTATGTGTCGCAAGTGGCGGCCGAGGAAACCGGCATCGACGCCGAGGTCATCGACCTGCGCAGCCTGTGGCCCCTGGACCTGGACACCATCGTCAAGTCGGTGAAGAAGACCGGCCGTTGCGTGGTGGTGCATGAAGCCACCCGTACCTGCGGGTTCGGCGCCGAGCTGGTATCGCTGGTGCAGGAACACTGCTTCCACCACCTGGAAGCCCCGATCGAGCGCGTCACGGGTTGGGATACGCCGTATCCCCACGCGCAGGAGTGGGCATATTTCCCAGGGCCGTCCCGAGTGGGCGCGGCGCTGCAACGGGTCATGGAGGTCTGAATGGGCACGCACGTTATCAAGATGCCGGACATCGGCGAAGGCATCGCGGAAGTAGAACTGGCGCAGTGGCACGTAAAAGTCGGCGACCAGGTAGTGGAAGATCAGGTCCTGGCGGACGTGATGACCGACAAGGCGATGGTGGACATCCCTTCCCCGGTGCACGGCACGGTCATTTCCCTGGGCGGTGAGCCCGGTGAAGTGATGGCGGTGGGCAGCATCCTCATCAGCATCGAAGTCGAAGGCGCGGGTAACCTCAAGGAATCCGCCCAGGCAGCCGCACCGGTGGCAAAAGAGCCGGCAGCTATTAATAAGCCAGCGGCTGCCGCGCCAGTGGTCGAAGCGCCGAAGGTGGAAAAAGCCGTCGTCAGCCAAGCCGCCTGCCGCGCAGCGCCCCAGGCACCGGTGGCCCGGGAAGCCGACGAGCGTCCGCTGGCCTCGCCGGCGGTGCGCAAGCACGCCCTGGACCTGGGCATCCAGCTGCGCCTGGTGCAAGGCAGCGGCCCGGCCGGGCGCATCCTGCACGAAGACCTGGACGCCTACCTGGCCCAGGACAGCCAGCCGCTCAAGGGTTACTCGGCGCCGGGCGCCGGTTATGCCGAACGCCACGACGAAGAGCAGATCCAGGTGATCGGCATGCGCCGCAAGATCGCCCAGCGCATGCAGGAATCCAAGCATCGCGCCGCGCACTTCAGCTACGTCGAGGAAGTGGACGTCACCGCCCTGGAAGAGCTGCGCATCCACCTCAATGAAAAACACGGCGCCACCCGCGGCAAGCTGACCCTGCTGCCGTTCCTGGTGCGAGCCATGGTCGTCGCCCTGCGCGACTTCCCGCAGATCAACGCCCGCTATGACGACGAGGCCCAGGTCATCACCCGCCTCGGCGCGGTGCACGTCGGGGTCGCCACCCAGAGCGACGTCGGCCTGATGGTGCCGGTGGTGCGTCACGCCGAAGCCCGCAGCCTGTGGGGCAATGCCGAGGAAATTTCGCGCCTGGCCAAGGCCGCCCGCAGCGGCAAGGCAGCCCGGGATGAACTGTCCGGTTCCACCATCACCCTCACCAGCCTCGGCGCTCTGGGCGGGATTGTCAGCACGCCGGTGCTGAACCTGCCGGAAGTGGCGATTGTCGGGGTCAACCGCATCGTCGAACGGCCGATGGTGATCAAGGGCCAGATCGTGATCCGCAAGATGATGAACCTTTCCAGCTCCTTCGATCACCGGGTGGTCGACGGCATGGACGCTGCGCAATTCATTCAGGCCATTCGCGGTCTGCTCGAACAACCCGCCACGCTGTTTGTGGACTGATCATCAGAGGAGCAGGCATGCAACAGACTCTCAATACTCAACTGCTGATCATCGGCGGCGGCCCTGGCGGTTACGTGGCGGCGATCCGCGCCGGCCAGCTGGGCATTTCCACCATTCTGGTGGAAGGCCAGTCCCTGGGCGGTACCTGCCTGAACATCGGCTGCATCCCGTCCAAGGCGCTGATCCACGTCGCCGAGCAGTTTCACCAGACTCGCCATCACAGCCAGGGCTCGGCCCTGGGCATCGAAGTGGCAGCGCCGACCCTGAACATCGGCAAGAGCGTGGAATGGAAAGACGGCATCGTCGACCGCCTGACCACCGGAGTCGCCGCACTGCTGAAGAAACACAAGGTCCAGGTGATCCATGGCTGGGCCAAGGTGATCGACGGCAAGACCGTGGAGATCGAAGGCTCGGACACGCGCATCCAGTGCGAGCACCTGCTGCTGGCCACCGGCTCGAAAAGCGTCAACCTGCCGATGCTGCCCCTCGGCGGGCCGATCATCTCCTCCACCGAAGCCCTGGCGCCCAAGACCCTGCCCAAGCGCCTGACCGTGGTCGGCGGCGGCTATATCGGCCTGGAGCTGGGCATCGCCTATCGCAAGCTCGGGGTCGAGGTCAGCGTGGTGGAAGCCCAGGAACGCATTCTCCCGGCCTACGACGCCGAGCTGACCCAGCCGGTGCTCGAATCGGTGAAGCAGTTGGGGATCAAGCTCTACCTCAAGCACAGCGTGCTGGGCTTCGATGCCGCCAGCAGCAGCCTGCAGGTGCGCGAGCCCAACGGTGACACCCTGAACCTGGCCACCGAGCAGGTGCTGGTGGCCGTGGGTCGCAAGCCCAACACCCAGGGCTGGAACCTGGAAAGCCTGAACCTGGACATGAACGGCGCGGCGATCAGAATCGACAACCGTTGCCAGACCAGCATGCGCAATGTCTGGGCCATCGGCGACCTGAGCGGCGAGCCGATGCTGGCCCACCGGGCCATGGCCCAGGGCGAGATGGTGGCCGAGTTGATCGCCGGCAAGCAGCGCGAATTCAACCCGGCGGCGATTCCCGCGGTGTGCTTCACCGACCCGGAACTGGTGGTGGTGGGCAAGACCCCGGACGAGGCCCGCGCTGCCGGCCTGGATTGCATCGTCAGCAGCTTCCCGTTCGCGGCCAATGGCCGGGCCATGACCCTGGAATCGAAAAGCGGTTTCGTGCGGGTGGTGGCCCGAAGTGACAATCACCTGATTGTCGGCTGGCAGGCCGTGGGGGTCGGGGTGTCCGAATTGTCCACGGCGTTCGGCCAATCCCTGGAAATGGGCGCGCGCCTGGAAGACATCGGCGGCACCATCCACGCCCACCCGACCCTGGGCGAGGCGGTCCAGGAAGCGGCGCTGCGGGCACTGGGCCACGCCTTGCATCTGTAACCATTCAAGGGGCACACAGGACAGTGCCCAGGTAGGAGCGCGGCTGGCCCGAAAGGGCCGGCAGGGATCGCCAAGCGTTCGCGCCGTGGCCTTCGCGAGCAAGCTCGCTCCTACCGGGGGTGTTACGGGGGCTGTTGCAGGGAGGAACGCTTCATGAGCAGGCCAAGTTTTTTGCGCACCCTCCCATCGTCCGGGATGCGGTACGCCCCCGGAATGCAGTATTGTTGTGCCCATCCAAAAAAACGTCAGAAGCCTTGAGCCGTTGCGACGGTTGTTAAGCGATAGAGGGTGTCATGGGTAACGAAAGCATCAATTGGGACAAGCTGGGTTTTGACTACATCAAGACAGACAAGCGCTATCTGTCGCACTGGCGTAACGGCGAGTGGGACGCAGGCACCCTGACTGAAGACAACGTGCTGCACATCAGCGAGGGCTCCACTGCCCTGCACTATGGCCAGCAATGCTTCGAAGGCCTGAAGGCCTACCGCTGCAAGGACGGCTCGATCAACCTGTTCCGTCCCGACCAGAACGCCGCGCGCATGCAACGCAGCTGCGCCCGCCTGCTGATGCCACAGGTGTCCACCGAGCAGTTCATCGAGGCCTGCAAGGAAGTGGTCCGTGCCAACGAGCGCTTCATTCCGCCATACGGCACCGGCGGCGCGCTGTACCTGCGTCCGTTCGTGATCGGCGTGGGTGACAACATCGGCGTGCGCACCGCTCCCGAGTTCATCTTCTCGATCTTCTGCATCCCGGTCGGCGCCTACTTCAAGGGCGGCCTGACTCCGCACAATTTCCTGATCTCCAGCTACGACCGCGCCGCGCCACAAGGCACCGGCGCCGCCAAGGTCGGCGGCAACTACGCCGCCAGCCTGATGCCCGGCTCCCAGGCCAAGAAGGCCAGCTTCGCCGACTGCATCTACCTGGACCCGCTGACCCACAGCAAGATCGAAGAAGTGGGCTCGGCCAACTTCTTCGGCATCACTCACGACGATAAATTCGTCACCCCGAACTCGCCGTCGGTACTGCCGGGGATCACCCGCCTGTCGCTGATCGAGCTGGCCAAGACCCGTCTGGGCCTGGAAGTGGTGGAAGGCGACGTGTTCATCGACAAGCTGGCGGACTTCAAGGAAGCCGGCGCCTGCGGTACCGCGGCCGTGATCACCCCGATCGGCGGCATCCAGTACCAGGACAAGCTGCACGTGTTCTACAGCGAAAAGGACGTCGGCCCTGTCACCCAGAAGCTCTATAAAGAGCTGACCGGCGTGCAGACCGGCGACGTGGAAGCGCCAGCGGGCTGGATCGTCAAGGTCTGATTCGCCCCGGCTGCAACCCAGCCCGCCCCTGCTTGCCAGGGGCGGGCTTTTTCATGCCGGCGATTTGCTTCGTCGACTTACTCCCTACTCCGTTGAGACTTTTCTTGCCGAGGCCGAGCAGCGATCTATATGATAAGCGTTATCATTTGCAACCTCTCTGCCACGGTAATGTCTCGCCATGTCTTTACCCGTTCAAGCCAGTGCCTGCGATCTGACCCAGCTGTATAGCCAGCAGCACCAGTGGCTGAAAAACTGGCTGCGCCTGCGCCTGAACTGCTCCCACAGCGCCGCCGACCTGGCCCAGGACACCTTCCTGCGCCTGCTGGCAAAACCCGAGCCGGTACAGATCCAGGCACCGCGCAGCTTCCTGGCCAAGGTGGCGCAGAGCGTATTGAGCAATCACTACCGGCGTCAGAAGCTGGAGCGGGCCTACCTGGAAGCCTTGCAGCACGTCCCCGCGCACGTGGTGCCGGACCTGGAAACCCAGGCCATCCTCCTGGAAACCCTGATGCAGTTGGACGCGGTGCTCGAACGCCTGGAGCGGCCGGTGCGCCAGGCGTTTCTCTGGTGGCAACTGGATGGCCTGGGCCATGAGCAGATCGCCGAACGGCTGCAAGTCTCGGTCACCACGGTCAAGCGCTACATCGTCAAGGCCGGTGCCCAGTGCATCCTCCTCGACGACCGCCAGGACCTTTCATGAACTCGTCTCAAAACAGCATCGGCGGCACCACTGGAAACAGCCATGCCCTGAGCATCGACCTGGAGATGGCCGAACAGGCCATGCAATGGCAGCTCGACCTGCAAGAGCCTGACGTCAGCCCCGCTACCCTGGCCGCCTGGCAACGCTGGCGCCAGGCCCATCCGCTGCATGAAAAGGCCTGGCAACGGGCCGAGGCCCTGACCCAGCGCCTGCAACAGGTACGCAGCCAGGGCCACAGCGAACTGGCCCGCGCCACCCTGGCGCCGAACCTTGCACGCCGCCGCGCCCTCAAGCACCTGGGCCTGCTGCTGGTGGCCGGCGCCGGCGCCTGGGCCGCACGAGACACCGCTCTGGTGCAGGACTGGAGCGCCGACTACAGCACTCGGGTCGGGCAACAGCGTCGTTTCACCCTGGCGGACCAGACCCAGGTGCAACTCAATACCGACTCCGCGATTGCCGTGCGCTTCGACCAGCAGCAACGACGCCTGACCCTGCTGCGCGGTGAAATGCTCCTGACCCTGGCTCGGCAATCCTCGCTCCAGCCCTTGCAGGTGGAAACCGCCGAGGGCTGGATCGAGGCCACGGCAGCTCGCTTCAGCGTGCGCCAGCAGGCCGGCCGTACCGAGCTGGCGGTCTACCAAGGCAGCCTGACCCTGCGCCCCCGTGATGGCGGGCAGCAGACGCTGTCCCTGACGGCCGGCGAACAGGCGCGTTTCAACCGCCACGGCCTGCTGCTGCGCCAGGCGCAAAACGCCCTGCAACCGGCCTGGAGCCAAGGCATGCTGGTGGCCCAGGGCCAACCCCTGGGGGAATTTCTCGAAGAGCTGGGACGCTATCGCCACGGTCATCTGGCCTGCGATCCGCGTCTGGCGCACCTGCCGGTATCCGGCACCTTTCCCCTGGCCGATACCGACCGCGTGCTGGCCGCCGTGGCCGACACCCTGCACCTGGAAGTGCGCCAGTTCACCCGCTATTGGGTGACCCTCAAACCCCGCGCCACGCTGGGATAAAAAATATCTCATGCAGGTGGTCTGTTTTTCGCGCTCGCGAGACTTAACCCCCAGAACATTCATTTGTATGGGGAGCAACACATGTCATTCGCCGTAAAGCTGCGCCGCCACAAAGCCTTTTCACTCAAGCAGAACCTGGCGGGCGCCATCGCCCAGGGCCTGGTCTGCCTGACCGGCGGCACTGGCGCTGCACTGCTGCCGGCCTGGGCCCAGGCGGCGCAACAGACCCAGGTGGAGTTCGACATCGCCCCGGGCAACCTGGCCGGCGCCCTCGCCCGCTTCGGCCAGACCGCGCACATCCTCCTGTCCTACCCGGCGAGCCTGACCGAGGGCCGCAGCAGCCCCGGCCTCAAGGGCCGGCATGATGTCGACAGCGGCCTGACACTGCTGCTCGGCGGCACCGGCCTGCAAGCGGTGCGCGGCGCCAATGGCAACTATTCCCTGGAAGCCCGCAGCAGCGGCACCAGCCTGGAGTTGAGCCCGGTCTCGATCTCCGGCAAGGCCCCCGGTTCCACCACCGAGGGCACCGGCGAATACACCACCTACTCCTCCAGCAGCTCGACCCGGCTCAACCTGACGCCTCGGGAAACCCCGCAGTCCATCACGGTGATGACCCGCCAGCGCATCGACGACCAGAACCTCAGTACCTTGACTGACACCCTGGAAGCCACCCCGGGGATCATCGTCACCCGCGACGGCCTGGGGGCGGAAACCGACAGCTACTGGTCCCGGGGCTTCGCCATCCAGAACTACGAGATCGACGGCGTCCCCACCAACACCCGCCTGGACAACTACTCCCAGAGCATGGCCATGTACGACCGGGTGGAAGTGGTGCGTGGCGCCACGGGCCTGATCAGTGGCATGGGCAACCCGGCCGCCACCATCAACCTGATCCGCAAGCGCCCCACCAGCGAAGCCCAGGCCAGCATCACCGGCCAGGCCGGAACCTGGGACCGCTACGGCGGTGGAGTCGACGTTTCCGGCCCGCTCACCGACAGCGGCAATGTCCGCGGGCGCCTGGTGGCCGACTACAAGACCGAAAGCGCCTGGGTCGACCGCTTCAAGCAGCAGACCCAGCTGATGTACGGCATCACCGAGTTCGACCTCAGCGAAGACACCCTGCTGACCCTGGGTTTCAGTTACCAACGCACCGACGTCGATTCACCGCTGCGTACCGGCCTGCCCACACGCTTCAGCAGTGGCGAGCGCACTCACTTCAAGCGCTCCACCAACACCGCGCCGGACTGGTCCTACAACGATCACCAACAGACCAGCTACTTCGCCTCCATCGAGCAACAACTGGGCAACGGCTGGAGCGGCAAGATCGAGTACACCCACGCCGAAAACCAGTTCGACGAGGTGTTCAACTTCGCCATGGGCCAGGTGCACAAGGACGGCAGCGGCACCACTCAGTTGCCAGTACGCTTCTCCGGCACACCGCGCCAGGACAACCTCGACCTGTACCTCACCGGCCCCTTCAACCTGTTGGGCCGCGAGCACGAACTGATCGGCGGCATGACCCTGTCCCAGTACAAGGAACGCACCCCCGGCTGGGGCAGCTGGCGCTACGACTACGCCGCGTCCCCGGCCGGGGTCATCGACGACCTGGACGGCTGGGACGGCCATTCGCCGAAACCGGACTTCAACGTCAGCGGCAAATCGTCGATCGATGAAAACCAGTACGCGGCCTACCTGACCTCGCGCCTGAGCCTGACCGACGATCTGTCCCTGATCCTCGGCAGCCGGGTCATCAACTGGAAACGCGACACCCACGAGCGCCCCTACGGCGGTGCCGAAAGCGAGGTCAATCGCGCTGAAAACGGCGTGTTCATTCCCTACGCCGGGGTGGTCTACGACCTGGACGAGATCTGGTCGGTGTATGCCAGCTACACCAGCATCTTCAACCCCCAGGCCTCCTGGGTGCGAAGCGAAGACAACAAGCCCCTGGACCCGATGGAGGGCAAGGGCTACGAGGTCGGGATCAAGGGCAGCCACTTCGACGGTCGCCTGAATTCCAGCCTGGCCCTGTACAAGCTGCAGCAGGACAACCTGGCAATCTGGAAGCACGACAACGTCTACAGCGCCGAACAGGACACTACGTCCAAGGGCGTGGAACTGGAGTTCAACGGCGAACTGGCCGAAGGCTGGCAGGCGTCCGCCGGCTACACCTACTCGGTCACCACCAACGCCGACAACCAGCGGATCAACACCGGCCTGCCGCGCAACAGCTTCAAGACCTTCAGCAGCTACCGCCTGCACGGCCCGCTGGACAAGCTGACCGTCGGTGGCGGGATCAACTGGCAGAGCAAGGTCGGCAACGACCTGCACACCTTCAACCAGGGCAGTTACGCGGTGACCAACCTGATGGCCCGCTACGACATCAGCCGCAACCTCAGCGCCTCGCTCAATCTGAACAACCTGTTCGACCGCGAGTACTACAGCAACGCCGGCCTGTACGGTAACTACGGCGCACCGCGCAACCTGATGACCAGTTTCAAGTACAGCTTCTGAGGGGGGCCCGGCCCCAGGCACGTTGAGTGGTCATACTGCAGTCCCGCCTTCGCCCCGGCGAAGGCGGGACTGCCAGGCTAGAGCCGGCTATCCAGCAGCTCCAGCACCTGTTGCCAGCCATTGACGACCAGAAGCGCCGTCTGCGCAGCCATGAAGGTATAGAGACAACTGACCACCAGCACCGAGAGCTCGAACCAGACGAACATCGGCCAGTTGCTGGCACGCAAGGGCCGCCCGCACATCAGCTCTTGCACCTTGTTGCGTGGAAGGTGATAGACGATCTGGAAAATCTTCGTCTCGCGAAAGTTGCTGACCACGCTGTACACCAGGGCCACCACGGTCACCCCGGCCATCCACCAGAACATCATGAACTGCACGGTATTGTGCTGACCCTGGTTGAGGCTGAGGCTCTGCTGAAAAAAATGCAGACCAATCCCCGAAACCAGTGGCAGCACGATGCCGAAGTAGATCAGCAGCCCCAGGCAGGCCATGGCGATGCCACTGCTGAAGACACAGGCGCGGATCACCCGGGCGAGAAAGCCTGGAGAAAACTTCGAGTAAGCCCGCTGTGTTTCAATCACCAGCAAGGGGATCAGCATAGTCAGTACCCCGACCGCAATATCCACCCCCTTGAAGCCCGTCCTGGGCAACAGTAACGCCGCCAGGAACGTCATCCCGCGACTCCCTAATCGCCATAGCATCTTGGCGTCGTCAGTCACCCCCTTCGACCAGAACTCCTCGGTAATCCCCTTGCCGTCATCCATGCCTTCATCCATTGAGCATCTGCCTCGTGGTGCAAAGCCGTGCATTGTCATCTAGCACAACGGTCACTGCCCAGTGCCCGGGCTGCGAGCCTCGCCAATGCGCTTGCCACGCCGCGCCGCCACCGGGCTGGCCTGGCCATCGCGCTGCTTGCCATGGCGAGCCTCGCTGATCAGCGCCGGAATCAGCGGCCCTTCCGGCAGGTGTTTCCAGAAGCGGGCCGGCAGGTGCCCCTGCATGACCTTGGGATTGAGTCGCGCCGGGTTGAAGATGTGACTGTAGTAGGCCAGCCACAGGTCGCCTCCGGGGTCTTCGACAGGCTGTGCCAGTTGCTGCCAGGCAATGGGGCACTGACGTTGATAGAGCAGGTCCCGGCCATCGAAATACACCCCGTCCCGGGGCGTGGCGATCATCCAGCGGTGGCGCCCCATGCGCCCGATAAAGTGCTGGCTGGCGCTGGCCAGGATGTCGTGGGCCGGCTCGTGCCAGGCGACGAACTCCGGCTGTTGCGCCAGGCTCGAACGCCCTTCGGCCAGGCGCACGAATCGTACGAAGGCATGCAGGTGATGAGCCTCGCGGTCCACCTGCTTGATCCGCCGCTGCAACTCGCTGCCCAGTTGATCGCCGCTGAGCATGGCGGTGCGGTCGCCGTGGCTGACCCGCCACAGCACCTCGTACAACAGGTTCCAGCGCTGCTCGCCGCGATAGGCCGCCGCCCGCTCCAGCTGTTGCAGCAGCGCCAGGGGAATCCGCGCCTGGAACGGCCCGGCTTCCGGAGGCAGGTCCTCATCACTGGCAAACAGATCGGTTACCCGGGGGCCGGACCAGTTGACCCGGCTCGGATCGACGGAGTGACTGAGCAGCCAGCGAGCCTGCTGGCGCCAGGTGTCGAACCAGTCGTCGCAGTCCAGGCTGATCATCCCCAGAGCCCCATCTGCTGCGGTTGGGGACGGTCCCGCAGTTGCTGGTAGAGCAAGGCGCTGCTGCTTTCGGCCTGCTGGGGGTGGTAGTCGCTGGTGATGAAGAACGGCTTGGCCTTGCTCAGCACACAGCGCATGCGCGCCAGGTCCTCATAGCGGATGCGGCGCTCGCGACGCAGCTCCACCAAGCGCTGGGTGGTACGCAGGCCGATCCCCGGAATGCGCGCGATCAAGGTGGGCTCGGCGCGGTTCAGGTCCAGGGGAAACACGCTGCGGTTAGCCAGGGCCCAGGCCAGCTTGGGGTCGATGTCCAGGGCCAGATGCCCGGGGCCCTGAAACAGTTCATTGGCACTGAAGCCATAGCCCCGCAGCAGGAAGTCCGCCTGGTACAGACGGTGCTCGCGCATCAGCGGCGGCGCGGCCAGGGGTACGCTTTTCGGGCTGTTGGGAATGGGACTGAACGCCGAGTAATAGACCCGCCGCAGGCGAAAGTCGCCATACAGGGCCTCGGCACTATGGAGGATGGTGCTGTCATCGGTGTCGTCGGCGCCGATGATCATCTGCGTGCTCTGCCCCGCCGGGGCGAAGCGCGGGGCCCGAGGCTCGTTGCGCACCGTCTGCTCGCCGGTATAGATGGTGCCCATGGCCCGTTTGATCGAGCCCAGCTGTTTTTCCGGGGCCAGGGTCTTCAGACCCTCGTCCGTAGGCAGTTCGACATTGACGCTGAGACGATCGGCATAACGCCCGGCGGCCTCGATCAGCAGCGGGTCGGCGTCGGGAATGGTCTTTAGGTGGATGTAGCCGCGGAACTCGTGCTCTTCACGCAATAGCCTCGCCACCTGCACCAACTGCTCCATGGTGTAGTCCGCCGAGCGGATGATCCCGGAGCTGAGGAACAGCCCGCTGACACAATTGCGCCGATAGAAATCCAGGGTCAGGCGCACCACTTCCTCGGGGCTGAAGCGCGCCCGGGGCACATCGCTGGAACGGCGATTGACGCAGTACTGGCAGTCGTAGAGGCAGAAGTTGGTCAACAGCACCTTGAGCAGCGAAACGCAGCGTCCGTCCGGGGTATAGCTGTGGCAGATGCCCATGCCGTTGCTCGAGCCCAATCCGCCCTTGCCTTCCGAGCTGCGCTTGGGCGCGCCGCTGCTGGCGCAGGAAGCGTCGTACTTGGCGGCGTCGGCGAGGATGCTCAGCTTGTCGATCAATTGCATGGCGAGGCTCGAATACTGTTTTTATATACAGTACAGAGTAAAAGCCCGGGACCACAAGAGAGTGGCCGGAGGCAAAATGAAAAAAACCTCTCGCCACCCCATCGGCAGCCTGGAGCTATTGGTGAAAATCCTTAAGATACGCACGCGCCCATGACCTCTGGAAAGGACTCTGCCCCATGCCTCGTCTCTACCGTTTCTGCCTGTTCGGCATGGCCCTGCTGTCGAGCCTTGCCGCCAATGCCGCGCCCACCGACCAGGAACTGATCGACGCCCTGTACGCCAAAGTCCAGGCCCGGCAGGACTGGCAAGCCCAGGCCAGGCAATGCCCCAGCGACAACATGCCGGCCAGGACCGCGACACGGGCCACGCAGGCCAACCGCTGCGAAACCCCGGAGCAGCTGGGGGCCTGCCTGCAGCGCTGCGAAACCGGCGACGGCAACGATTGCTACTGGCTGGCAACCACCCTGCAACAGGCCAAAGGGCCCGCCGCAGGCTATGAACCGCTGTACCAGCGCGCTTGCAGCCTGGGCCTGGTCTCCGGCTGCACCAACCGCGCCGCCGGTATGCTCACCGCCGACGCCGACAACCAGGCCTCCCGGCACTGTGCGGTGCAGACCTTCAACAAGGCCTGTGAACTGAATGATCCCTGGGCCTGCACCATGTACGGCTTCCACCTGAGCCGGGGCATAGGCGTAGCGCCCGACGCCGATCTGGCGCTGAAGGTGCTGGATAAATCCTGCAAGTACGGCCCCGCCGACCCGGCCTGCAGCGGGGCTCGACAGTTGCAGGAAGAGATCCGCGAGGCCATTCGGGCGGCGCGGCCCTGACCGCGATCGGGGGATGCTTGCGCCGGCCAGCCAGCTCCTGCGGGAGACGTGCCGGCGAACGATCCCTTAGAAATACTTCAGCCAGGCCAGGTCCCGGCGCCGAGCCTTGAGTCGGGCGAAGGCCCGCACCGGTGGGTACAGTGCCACGGCCAAGAGCAGCGTGATCAGCCACAGCCACCCCAGCGAATCGAAGCCAAAATAGGCCCCGTGGTTACGTCCCAGCAGCGCCACTGCCAGCAGATACAGGCCCTTGAGCACATACAAGTGCAACAGGTAGAAGAACATCGGCGCTGCGCCAAACACCCCGAGCACCCGGATCAAACGGCTGTCCTGAGGCCGCTCCAGGGCCCGCAGCACAAGCAGCCCGGCGCCCAGGGTCAGGGCAATGAACAGCAGCGACGGCGGGTATTTGGTGATGTTGAAAAAGCTCATCAGGGTTTGCACCCAGGTATCGCCACTGACCCAGGGCCGCTCGCCATAACCGTTGAACAGCCGCAGCCCGATGAACCCCACCAGCGCCGCCAGCCCCCACAGCAACAGACGCCGCTGCCGCTGAGCAGCCTCGGCTTCGCGGGCGAACCAGGGGCCCAGGGCATAACCCAGGCCGATCACGCCGATCCATGGCAGCAGTGGATAGGAGGTCCGCAGGCGCAGCCCCTCGCCCCATTCGATCCAGCCGCGATCATGGAGGATCGCCCAAGGCACGTGCAGCGCCTCGCCCGGGGCGAAGTGCAGCCCATCCAGCAGGTTGTGCCCGCCAATCAGCAGCAGGCTCAGGCCCAACAACAGCGCCCGGGGCAGCCACAACAATGCCGACAGCGCCAGCATGCTCAGGCCGATGACCCAGATCACCTGCAGGTAGATCAGCGTCGGCGGAATCTGCCCGGTCCAGGCGAAGTTCACCAGGGTCAGTTCCAGCACCACCAGGAACAACCCACGCTTGAACAGGAAGGCGCTGGCATCTGCCCGATGAGCGTGCTTCTGGGCAAACAGATAAGCCGAGAGCCCGGTGAGCAGGACAAACACCGGAGCGCACAGGTGTGCCAGGGTGCGGCTGACAAATAACCCGGGCTCGGTAGTGGCCACGTCCATGGGATCGCTCACCTGCCGGTGCAGGAAGAAGGTTTCCCGAACATGGTCCAGAAGCATGAACAGCATCACCAGGCCACGCAGGGCATCGATGCTCAGCAGCCGGGTGCCGAGGCTCGCGGGAGGGTTGGATAAAGAGCTCATAAGGAGGGATCGCAGCGTCAGGTTCGAAGGGTCGGTACCGGTCTCGCGACCGGCAAATTTCCCGTTACTTTATAACATCTACCTGCCTATCCGAAACTCCTCAGCTGTGGCCGCGGCCCCAGGCAACCATCGGCCTGTAGCGCCGCGCCCCGGCCGGTGCATGGGCCGCGACGCTGCTCGGAACTACTGATGCTGGACCTGCACCATGGAGCTGACCTGGACCCGGGCCTGCATCTGTTCGGCCCCTCCCCCGCGACGCATGCCACGCACCGGGCAGGCATCCAGGTAGTCCAGGCCCACCGCCAGTTTCAGGTGGCGTTCGGGTCGCGCCAGGCGGTTGGTCACATCGAAGCTGTACCAGCCGTCGTCGAGCCAGGCTTCGGCCCAGGCATGGCTGGCCAGGTGACTTTGGTCTTCGGTGCACAGGTAGCCGGAGACGTAGCGTGCAGGAATCCCCAGGCTGCGGGCGCACGCCAAGAAAGCATGGGTATGGTCCTGACAGACCCCGGCCGCGCCGGCAAAGGCCTCGGCTGCGGTACTGCCGACCCCGGTGGCGCCCGGGCTATAGGGCATGTGCTCGGCCAGGGCCTGCATCAGCTCGATCAGCGCGGCGCGATCACGGCGCTCGCCGCAATGGCGCCGGGCAAAGTCGCAGAGGGCCAAGTCCGCCTTGCTCAGGTGGCTGCAACGCAGGAACGGCAGCGGCGACTGGCTGTCGCCCTCCACTTCCCGCGAGCCATCGATCTGCACTTCACCAAAGGCCGTGAGGACAATGGCGCCGTGGGGCTCGTCGAGGGTCATGACATGCAGGATGTTGCCATAGGGATCGCGCTGGGCGCGCACCTGCCGTGGCAGCTCCAGGTGCCATTGGAGGATCTGCTGGCGCTGGCTGTTCTGGGGCGTCAACCGCAGGAACTGGATGCTGGTGCAGACTTCATCGGCGTAGCTGTAGGTCGTGTCGTGACGAATGGACAGTTTCATACCACCTCCAGATAGGACTCATGCACGGTCTGCCCCAGGTGGCGGATCTGGCCGATGCAATCGGTCAGCCACTGGTGCAGGCCGGAATCGAGAATCTCGTTGATCCCGGTGTAGCGCAGGCGCGCGTTCAGTTCGGCGGCCAGGCGCTGGGCCGGGCGTCCGTTGTCCCCCGGCAAGGTGGCCAGGAGCTGGTCCAGCTCCTCGACACAGGCATGCAGGGAGCGCGGCACATCGGCGCGCAGCAGCAGCATCTCGGACACCTGCTCGGCCCCCGGGGCGTTGCGGTAGATCTCGTTGAACGCCTCGAAGGACGACAAGGCCCGGAGCAAGGCGCTCCACTGGTAATAGCCCCGGGCCGAGTTGTCGCTGACTTCCTCGGACTCCTCGCCGAACATTTCATAGCGCGCGTCCAGCAGGCGCAGGGTGTTGTCGGCGCGCTCGAGAAAGGTCCCCAGGCGGATAAAGCGATAGGCATCGTTGCGCATGATGGTGCCGGCGGTGGCGCCGCGGAACAGGTGCGAACGCTCCTTGACCCACTCGCAGAACTGGCTGATGCCGTAGCGCCCCAGGCCGTTGCGGGCGATGTTGCGCATCTCCAGCCAGGTGGCGTTGATGTTCTCCCACATGTCCGCGGTGATCCGCCCGCGCACCGCGTGAGCATTGCTGCGGGCCGCCCGCAGGCAGCAGTAGATGCTCCCCGGGTTGGTCTCGTCGAGGGCGAAGAAATGCAGCATGCGCTCGGTGTTGAGCTCACCGTAGCGCTGGTTGTAGTCATCCAGGGTGCCGGCCGCCAGCAACGACATGGCCAGTTCGGCATGGCCGTCACTGCGCCCGGCCTGGGGCATCAGCGACAGCGAATAACTGACCTCGAGCATGCGTGCCAGGTTCTCGGCGCGCTCCAGGTAGCGGGACATCCAGTACAGGTCCGCAGCGGTTCTTGAAAGCATGTGTCAGTCCTCCACTACCCAGGTGTCTTTGGTGCCGCCGCCCTGGGACGAGTTCACCACCAGCGAGCCTTCGCGCAGGGCCACGCGGGTCAGGCCGCCAGGCACCAGGCGGGTTTCGCTGCCTGAGAGTACGAATGGGCGCAGGTCGATGTGCCGCGGGGCAATGCCGCTTTCGACAAAGGTCGGGCACGTGGACAGCGACAGGGTCGGCTGGGCGATGTAGGCCTCGGGGCGGGCCTTGAGCCGGGCGCGGAAATCCTCGATCTCCGCCGCCGTGGCCGCCGGGCCCACGAGCATGCCGTAGCCGCCGGAGCCCTGGGTTTCCTTGACCACCAGCTCTGGCAGGTTGGCCAGCACATGGGACAGTTCGGCAGGTTTGCGGCACTGCCAGGTGGGCACGTTCTTGAGGATCGGCTCTTCGCTGAGGTAGAAGCGGATCATTTCGTCCACATAGGGATAGATCGACTTGTCGTCCGCGACCCCGGTGCCCACGGCGTTGGCCAACACCACATTGCCCGAGCGATAGGCGGCGATCAGCCCGGGCACCCCGAGCATGGAGTCCGGATTGAACGACAGCGGATCGAGGTAGGCATCGTCCAGCCGACGGTAGATCACGTCCACCGCCTGGGCACCGGCCGTGGTGCGCATGAACACCCGATCGTCACGGACGAACAGGTCGGCACCCTCCACCAGTTCCACGCCCATTTCCCGGGCGAGGAAGGCGTGCTCGAAATAGGCACTGTTGAAGCGCCCCGGGGTCAGCACCACCACCGTCGGGTTGTCCAGGGGGCTGGAGCTCTTCAGGGTGTCCAGCAACAGGTTGGGATAATGGTCGATGGGGGCAATGCGCTGAGCGGCAAACAGCTCGGGAAACAGGCGCATCATCATCTTGCGGTCTTCGAGCATGTAGCTCACGCCACTGGGGGTGCGCAGGTTGTCTTCCAGTACGTAATAGCTGCCATCGCCGTCGCGCACCAGGTCCACCCCGGCGATATGGGCGTAGGTGCCCCGGTGCAGGTCCAGGCCCTGCATGGCCACCTGATAGCCTTCGTTGGCCAGCACCTGCTCGGCGGGAATGATGCCTTCCTTGATGATCCGCTGGCCGTGATAGATATCCGCCAGGAACAGGTTCAGCGCCTGAACCCGCTGCACGCAACCGCGCTCCACCGTGCGCCACTCGCTGGCCTTGATGCTGCGGGGAATGATGTCGAAGGGAATCAGGCGTTCAGTGCCCTGTTCGTCGCCGTACAGGGTGAAGGTGATCCCGGCGCGATGGAACAGCAGG
This sequence comes from Pseudomonas sp. E1BtOHC1, assembly GCF_058744285.1. Lineage (NCBI taxonomy): Bacteria > Pseudomonadati > Pseudomonadota > Gammaproteobacteria > Pseudomonadales > Pseudomonadaceae > Pseudomonas > Pseudomonas sp. E1BtOHC1. The sequence continues at coordinate 3,638,441 of NZ_CP196023.1, read as the reverse complement.
TCGGCCTCGCGCCGCCGCTGGTCCAACAGCTCAATGGGGGTGTCCGCCAGCCAACGGGCGAACGCTTGGTAATGGGGTCGACAGGTGCCGCTGGCAGCGTACATTTCATCGAAAAAAGCGCGGGACATAGCCAACTCCTTGCCGTGATGCGAACGGCTTTTTATTTGAACCCTGTGTGTGCGTGACCCGGCTTTGACCTTGAAGGGATGATCGTTCCCCTGTGTGCGAGCACCTCCTGGGCTCATGATCGGACGGCCCCTGCCGCCCGTCTCACAGAGTGGTAGCAAACGCTATGCCGCAAATGCCCAAACAACCGTCACGGCGGCATACGGTCTGAAAAACCAGCAAAAAGCGACAAATACATTCAAAAAAGAGACACACCTCCCCAGCAGGAACCTGTCTTGGGGACGCCCATGGGGACTCAGCTTGAATCACGGCCAACCGACACGGGCTGAATCGGTGCATAAAGCCCCGGAGAGGATTTTTTTGCCCCGTTATCGGGAGTTTTCCGGGCAGTACGGCGTGCACTGGCCGGCAGCGGCCCCTGAGCACTGACCGCCCACGCACCATCGAGGTTCAAGGCATTGACTGGCCGCGACAGGGATTGGCCGGTTTGCCGTCAGTTGCGCACCGGCAACCGAGCCAGGATCAACGCCACCGCCTGCTCCGGCGACAGGCTCGCACTGTCCAGGCGCAAGGGCGCCGACGTCCAGACCTCGTAGTCGTGATCAAGCACCGACTGCCAACTGGGCGCTTGCAGGCCCGGCACATCCAATTGCCGGGTCTCGACCCGCCGTCGATGTTCGCGGGGGTCGCAACAGATCACCTCGACATCCAGCAGCGGCACATCCAGTCGCTGCGCCAGATCGCTCCAGGCCTGACGGCTTTCGGCCACGGGATTGACGCAATCGGCCAGCACCGGGTTGCCCAGGGCCAGATTGGCCTCGGCCAGTTGCAGGGCGATCTGGTAGCCGGCCTTGCCGACCTCTGGCAGGCCGGCATCGCGCAAGCCCTGCTCGATGCTGTCGATGCGCAGGTAGGTGGCTCCCAAGTGGGGAGCCAGGGTGCGAGCGATGGTGGTTTTGCCGGAACCCGGCAATCCGCTGAATACGATGAGCATGCATGGCCCTGGCTGGAACGGTGGAGCGCCAGCTTCAACGCAATGACCGTCGGCGTCCAGTGCAGCACAGCCCGGCACAGCAGAACGGGGTCAGGGAAACGCTGCAGACTGCTCGGCCGGGACGCTTCGCGGCCAGGACAACAGTTCGCTTTCCGACATCGGCCGGGCGTACCAATAGCCCTGGGCCATGACGCAGCCCATCTCCAGCAACAGGCGTCGTTCGAGCTGGGTTTCCACCCCCTCCACCACCAGGCACATTTCCAGGTTGCTGGCTAATGCCAGAGAGGCACCGACCACCGCGCGACAGCGCGGCTGACGCACCAGCTCACGAACGAAATGAGCATCGAGCTTGATCTGGTTGAACGGCAGTTCGCACAGGCGCTGCAAGGAGGAGTAGCCGGCGCCGAAGTCGTCGATGGCCAGGTTGCACTCCATCATCCGCAGGCGCACCAGATTTTCCAGGCTGATGGCCGGGGCCTGTACCAGGCCCACCTCGGTGATTTCAAAGGTCAGTAACCGCGGCGGCACCTGATGCCGGTCGATGGCCTGACGGATATGCCTGACGATGTCACCGCAAGCCAGCTGCCGCGGCAGCAGGTTGAACGCCAGCTCCAGTTCTTCTCCCTGGTCCAGCAGTCGGCGCTGCAGGGCCATGCTCTGGTCAAGCTGCTGGTGCAGCACCTCGTCCAACAGGCCCGCGGCCTCCAGCTCATCGAGAAAGGCTGCCGGGGCCAGCACCCCGTGTTCGGGATGACGCCAGCGCATCAGCACTTCGGCGCCACGGCAACTGGCGTGTTGCAGATCGAACTTGGGCTGGTAGTAGGAAACGAACTGGCCCTGTTCGACGCCCCGCTGCAGGTCTTCCCGGCTCACTGGAACAAAGTGCCGGGGCGCTGCCGGAACCTGTTGCTGATGGCGCAGTTGATAGAGTTCAAGCATCGCCTGCAGGGTCGCCAGTTCCGCCGGCTTGCCCACATCCCCCAGGACGATCAGCCCGTGCAAGCTGATCATCTGCAGCACCGCACGACGCAGGTCGGATTCAATCAGGCTGTAGAGAATCACCGCCCGCACCAGTTGCTCCCCACTGGCGCGCCGCAAGAATTCCAGGCCGTCCATGCCGGGCATCTGCAAGTCACAGAGAACGATGTCCGCCGCACCGCGTTCACGCAGCAGGTGCAGGGCACTGGCCCCGTCGGACGCCGCCAACGGCTGAGCTACACCCAGGCGCCGCAACTGCTCCAGAGCCAGCAGTTGCTGCACAGGATGGTCTTCAAGAACCAATATCTTCAGGGTATTCACGCGCGGCTCCAGGGTGAGCGGCGACTGCCGAGGGGGACCCGATAACGGATCAGCTGGCCCTTCTGGGGCACCAACCGACAGGAGCATTGAGAGAGTGCAGATAGACACAAGCGTATCGCTAACCGCAAGCGGGTCAAGGTGCCGACAATACCTTCGGTCTGCCAGCCTCGGTGGACTTGCCCGAGCCCGCGCGACTCAGGAAAATAAGCCCATTTCGCACCCACCCTTGATCTATATTTGTTTTCAGCATTGGCGCCAAGCCCTTGTGCGGCTGGCCACGCCGCCCGACACTTTCCTCCTCGACTCATTCTTGTGCCGTTATTCGATCAGGAGCCTCGATGCCTCGTTTCCTCCTGCCAACGCTGATATGGCTGGCATGCCTTCCTGCCCTGGGCGACACCGCGACTCCCTTGCAGCTGCTCAACTACGAATCACCCCATCACCATGAGTTGTCCCTGGCCAACGATGACTGGCTATGGCTGCGCAACAAGCGCGAGCTGGTGCTGGGCACCTCGCAGCAGAACCTGCCACCGCTGGAGATGGTCAACGAGTCCCGGGAATACGAAGGCATCACCGCGGACTACATCGGTCTGCTGGCCGACTCCCTGGGGGTGAAGGTCGCTGTCCGTGCCTACGACACCCGCGAGCAAGTCTACGAGGCCATGGCCAAGGGCGAGGTCGATTTCATCGGCGGCGTCACCTTGAGCGAGGCCCAGAAACACCCCCTGCTACGCAGCCAGAACTACCTGGTCAATCGCCCGGCTCTGGTGGCCCGCCTGGGGGATTCTCCATCGCTGAAAAACGGTTTGCAGGGACGCAACCTGGCCATCTCCCTGGACACCATCACGCTGCCCGCCGCCCAGGCCCTGTACCCCAAGGCCCGGATCGAAAGCTACGCCAGTACGGATGCGGCCATGGCCGCCGTGGCCTTCGGTGACGCCGATGTGTTGTTCAGCGACGCGGTCTCGGCGCAGTTCCTGATCTCGCGCAACTACAGTGACTACCTGCGAATCATCTACAGCGGCCCGGCCAGCCTCTCGGGTTTCGCCTTCGCGGTGAATCCGCACAACCACCAGTTGCAGCGCTTGCTCGACGCCGCACTGCAAGCGATCCATAAAGAGCAGGACATCAGCATCCGCAATCGTTGGGGCGACCGCCTGCTGCTGAGCATGGAAAAAACCGATCTGACTGCCGATGAGCAACGCTGGATCGAAAAGAACCCCGTGGTGCGCATCGGCATTCACCGCTATCTGCCACCGATGTCCTACTTCGACGCCGACGGCAATTACCTGGGGATTACCTCCGACCTGCTGACCATGCTGGAGGCCAAGACGGGGCTGAGTTTCGAGATCGACGCCCTGCCCAGCTTCACGGACCTCAACGTCGCCGTGCGCGAGGGCCGGGTGCAGATGGTTGCCGATCGGGCCCGCAACCCTGAGCGCGAAGGCTACCTGCAATTTACCCGGCCTTACCTGGTCGGGCCCTACATGCTGATCACCCGCGACACCCCCGATGCGCCGAAATCCCTGGAAGAGATGGCTGGCAAGACACTGCTGATCGGCAGCGGCCATTCGCTGGTGCCACTGCTGCGCCAGCGCTATCCACAGATTCGCATCAAGGAAGTGCAGACCAACTTCGAAGCCCTGACCCTGCTGCGCGAGCATCAGGCCGATGGCGCGGTGCAAGCGGAGATCGCCGTCAGCTTCAACCTGCCGCGCATCAAGGAGGACGGGCTCAAGGTCAACTCAGCCCTCAACCTGCCCCTGCTCAACGAGTCCTTCGGCATCCGCCGCGACCAGCTGGAACTGTTCAGCATCATCGACAAGTCCCTGCGCAGCATCGCGCCCGACGCCCTCACCGAGCTGAACAACCGCTGGCGTTCCAAGGCGGCGGTTGTGCCGCCCTCCTGGCGCGACTATCGCACCACCCTCTATATGGCAGGTGCCGGCGCGCTGCTGTTGCTGCTGATCGCCCTGGCCTGGGGCTACGCCATGCGGCGCCAGGTCAGCCAGCGCGAACGTGCCGAACATGCCCTCAACGATCAGATGCGCTTCATGGACGCGCTGATCAACGGCACGCCCAACCCGATCTATGTGCGCGACCTGAACCGCCGCCTGGTGATCTGCAACGACAGCTACCTCAAGGCCATGGGCACCGATCGCCAAAGCATGCTGGGCACCAGCCTCGACCAGCTGGCGGTGCCCGAGGCCCCGCAGTTTGCCGAAGACTTCAAGACCATCCTTGCCGGCGGCCAACCCTTGCTGATCGACCGCGAAGTGCACATCCGCGGCCAACGCCTGAACATCTACCACTGGATGCTGCCCTACCGGAATGCCCAGGGTGAGATCCAGGGCATCATCGGTGGCTGGCTCGACATCAGCGATCGCCAACAACTGCTGGAAGAACTGACCCAGGCCAAGAACGATGCCGACAAGGCCAACCGGGCCAAGACCACCTTCCTGGCCACCATGAGCCATGAAATCCGCACCCCCATGAGCGCGGTCATCGGCATGCTGGAGCTGGCCCTCAAGCGCGCGGATCAAGGCCAGCTCGACCGCAGCTCGATCGAGGTGGCCTACGGTTCGGCCCAGGGCCTGTTGGAGTTGATCGGCGACATCCTGGACATCGCCCGGATCGAAAGCGGACGCCTGAGCCTGAGCCCCGAGCGGGCCAACCTGCGGGATCTGGTGGAGTCGGTGTTCCGGGTCTTCGATGGCCTGGCCCGGCAAAAGGGCCTGCGCCTGGAGCTGGACCTGGACAGCAGCGTCAATGGCGACGTGTTGGTGGACCCGCTGCGCTTCAAGCAGATTCTGTCGAATCTGCTCAGCAATGCGATCAAGTTCACCGAACACGGCGGGGTGCAGATCCGCTTGCAGGCCGAGGGTGACGATGCGCAATTGCTGCCCTTGCTGCTGACCGTCAAGGACACCGGGATCGGCATCGAGCCCGACGACCAGCAACGGCTGTTCCAGCCCTTCAGCCAGGTGCCCGGGCAACATCAGAACGCCCGCTCGGGAACCGGGCTGGGCCTGGTGATCTGCCGCACGCTGTGCGAAATGATGGGCGGTCAACTGCGCCTGGAGAGCCAGCCCGGCGTCGGCACCCTGGCGCGGGTGCAGGTGCAGTTGAGTCGTCTCGACCCGCTGCCCGATGCCCCGCCTCCGGTAGCGGAGGAAACCCTGACCGTCGCTGCCCGGGGGCCGCTGCATATCCTGGTGGTGGACGACAGCCAGGCCAATCGCCAACTGCTGTGCGAGCAGTTGCGCTTCCTCGACTATTCATTGAGCCAGGCGCAGAACGGTGCCGAAGCCTACAAGGTCTGGCAGCGGGAAACCTTCGATGTGGTGATCACCGACTGCAACATGCCGGTGCTGAACGGTTACGAACTGACCCGACAGATCCGCGTTGCCGAACAGACCCAGGGCCGGCCGCCAGTGCAGATCTTCGGCTTTACCGCCAACGTCCATCCCGAAGAGGAACAGCGTTGCCGGGACGCCGGCATGAATGGCTGCATCTTCAAACCCATTGCCCTGCCTGAACTGGACCGCCGCCTGCGGCAACTGCCCGCCCTGCCCCGGTTGCAACTCAAGGCCAGCAGTGAGCGCTACGACATCCAGCAACTGGACCACCTCACCGGCGGCAACCCCGAATCCATCCAGCGGGTACTCAAGGGCTTGCACCAGAGTAACCAGCAGGACTTGAAGCAGATCCGCGAACTGCTGGCCAGCCCCGACAATAAAGGCGTGACTGACCTGGCTCACCGTATCCGCGGTGCAGCGCGGATCATCAACGCCCAGGCCCTGATCGATGAATGCGAATACCTGGAGAGGGCCTGCCGCGAAGGCGCGAATGCCGGCCAGATCAAGACCGCATTGACGCGATTGGAGCAGGCCATGGTTGGATTGGATCGCGACTTGCTGGAGTTCCAGGTGCCCGATTGAGCGGCCCTGGCATCACCTCATCGCATGCTCGCCGCAGCACCGAAGCACCAGAACTGCGAAACCGCCGAGGCTCAGGCCCCCAGGCTTTGCAGCTCCAGACTGGCCGATGCCGACAGCGGTTTGGATGGCTGAATCAGGGCGATGCCGAAACGCCTGCTGATGTAGCGCCCGCCGGTGCCGGTCAGGGTCAGGGCGCGGCTGTCCACATCCTGTCTCAGCCATTTGCGCTGCAACAGGACACGCAGCAACGCCGCCCCCAAAGCACCTCCCAGGTGCGGGCAACGCATGCTCCAGTCCAGGCATGGACAGGCCAGGCTGCGGCGCAACCTGCGCAACTCGGCCACGTCGATGCCCAGGCCGCGGAAGAACTCGACACCACTTTCACTGACCCGATAATCCCTGCCCCTTTTGCCTCCTTTGCCCCCTTTGCCTCTTTTTCCCGCCTTGCCCTCTTCCCCCATCAGCAACCAACCGGCCTCGAACATCCGGTCGTGCAACTGCACCCCCAGGGTGCCTGCCAGGTGGTCGTAGCAAGTGCGGGCAAATTGCAGGCGGTCCGGGGTACGCGGGGTGAAGGTGCTGCCCTGGCCGATCACCATCAGCGCCTCCAGAGCCTGGGCCACCAGCGGATCGCCGAGGCAGTAGTAACGGTGCCGTCCCTGGACCTGTACCTGCAACAGGCCGGAGTCCCTGAGCTTGGCCAGATGGGCGCTGGCGGTCGACGTGCTGACTTCGGCAATCGCCGCCAGTTCAGTGCTGGTACGGGCGTGGCCATCCATCAGCGCACAGAGCATCCGGGTGCGGGCCGGCTCGGCGATGGCCGCCGCCACGTTGGATACCCCCAGGTCGTTCTGCACTACATTCATATTTCGCTCCATGACGAATCGTGTCTTCGAAAAGATCAGGATAGTAGCAACCTGAATATCTGCCCGACAAAGAGACGAATCATGGACCCGATCAGTGCTGTCACCCATTTCGACCCCTACGATTTCTACTACGCCCGCCTGCGTGCTCGGGGCGGCCTGACCTACGATTCAGCGCTGGGCCTGTGGGTCGCCAGCAGCGCCGCCGCGGTGGCGGCAGTGCTGAACCACCCCGCCTGCCAGGTCCGACCGCCCCAGGAGCCGGTGCCCAAGGCCATCGCCGACCGGCCTGCCGGGGACGTGTTTGCACGCCTGATGCGGATGAACGATGGCCCGCGCCACAGCTGTCCCCGTGCCGCTATGGCGACGCCTCTGCAGCAACTGGGCGCCATCGACCTTATGCCCTTGCTGGCACAATGGCGCCCTGTCCTGAGTGCACCGCAAGGTGCCAGCGATCTGCAACGCTGGCAGTGGCGCCTGCCAGTGGCGCTGCTGGCAGGACTGCTGGGAATAGCCGCCGAACGGCGCGAAGACCTTGCCCGGCGCACCGGCGAATTCGTTGCCTGCCTCTCCCCCCTGAGCAATGCAGAACAGCTGCAGGCTGCCGATTGCGCGGCGCAACACCTGCTCCAACAGATGCAGGCGTTGCTCGATGCCCCACAACACAGCCCACTCCTGACGGCGATCCTTGAGCGCAGCAACGGCCTGGCCCCAGCGGATCTGCTGGCCAATCTGCTGGGCCTGCTGGCGCAAACCCACGACGCCTGTGCCGGATTGATCGGCAACAGCCTGATCGCCCTGCTGGCGCAACCGTCTCTGTGCCAGCACCTGTCCAGTGATCCGGACCTGCTCAGTGCCTGGCTGCTGCAACGCCAGCGCCTGGACCCGCCGGTGCAGAACACCCGGCGGTTCGTCGTCCAGGCCTGCACCCTGCTGGGGGTGGACCTGCAAGCCGGCGATACGGTGCTGGTGCTGCTGGCGGCGGCCAACCACGACCCGGCCCTGACCGCGGTCACCGGCAGCGATCCGGCGTACCAGGGATTCAGTTTCGGCAGCGGAGCGCACCGCTGTCCCGGCCGGGGCCTGGCATTGAATATCGTCCAGCGTTTGCTGCAGCTCCTGCTGCGCTCGCCGGGGCTGAGCGCCCTGGCGCTGGACTGGCACTACCAGGACTCGGTCAACGGCCGTATTCCCCTGTTCACCGATGCCGTCGGATAGCCGGCAAGCGCGCTGGCAGTCCCCGGACGCTTGAGGTAAAACGTGCCCCTACTGCCAAGGCCGATACTGGAAAAGGAACAACAATGCTGTTTGTGGTGATGCTGGGGGGAAAACACCCCAGAGCGAAAATTGAAGTCCACGATGTCCAGTTCGTGGTCGCCGACCGTCTCGAAGCGGCCTACCCGCAACTGCGCGAAGGCTGGTTCGGCAGCCCGGCGGGCTTGCACATCGACTCCTGGATGCAGGTCGACGGGGTCGAGGACTACAAGATCGAACTCAGCCCCCTGGCCCCATTGCCGAGTGCACCGCGCCTGTACTTCCTGAACCTGGGCGGCTACGAAGCGACGGCCTTTGGCGAGGCCCACCGCTACCTGCTGGTGGTGGCCCGGAACAAGGCCGAAGCCAAGGCCAAGGGCAAGCGGCAGATGCTTGCCCACTGGCACAAGTCCCACACCGATGCCCTGCTGGACGTGGACGACTGCCTGCCGATCGACCTGCTGGAAGGCCGTTATGTGCATCTGGTGCCCGGCCCGCACCGGGGCATCGTGCAGCAAAACGACTACATCATTCTGGGCTGACCTGATAGGCGCCGGCTTGCCGGCGAACAGGCCATAGAGCATTTGCCATGTACGCCGTTTTTTTTCAGGGAGGAGGCAAGCATGCCGTTTCATGCTCGTGCAGCACAGGGCGCTGACGGTCAGCGAAGCCAATGTCCGGACCCTGTGCTTCTAGGGGCTCAGGTAGTCCAGTTCAAGATCGCTGATGTCCGCGACCTGACTCAGTAGAAACTCCCGCAGCCGAGCGATGGATTCCCGGCGCACGCTGTCTCGCAGCCACACCAGGTAATAACCGTCCCCCGACGCCACGGCGCTGGGGAATGGCAGGCTGACCCGCCCTCGACGAATGTCCCCCACCACCAGGTGCAGATCACCAATGGACAGGCCGTGCCCGGCCATCGCCGCAGAGATCGCCTGGTCCAGGGTGTCGAAGACATTGCCCCGCTCCAGTCGTACCTGTTGCAGCAGGTCCCTGTCCTTGAGCCGTTGCGCCTGCAACCAGCGTCGCCAGTCACGACGGTCCGCCGAAGGATGGATCAGCTCCGCATCCTTGAGCCGTTCCAGGGTCCAGGGCGGCGCGTCCGCGGCCTCGGGTGGACCGATGGGAATCAGCCATTCATCAAACAGCTTGCAGGCCTCGACCCCGGCGCCAAAGTGCCCGTTGCCCAAGAGAATCGCGCAGTCGTAGGGCTCGGCGTAGAAATCCACATGGTCGAAGTCCATCCAGACACTGGCCAGTTGCACCGCCAGCGCCGGCTGTTGCCCCTTGAGCTGCTCCAGGACCCGCAGCAGCCAGCGCATGGTCAGGGTCGAAGGCGCCTTGAGGCGCAACTGTCCGGTGTTGGCCCGCAGCGGCAGGCAGGCATCCTCGATGATCCGGAAGCCCACCTTGAGCTCCCGGGCCAGGCGCTGTCCGGCTTCGGTGAGCACCAGCCTGGGTCCGTGACGCTCGAACAAACGACAGCCGAACTGACTTTCCAGGGTGCGGATATGCCGGCTGATGGCGCTTTGGGTCAGGGACAGCTCCTCGGCGGCTCGGGTAAAGGAGCTGGAGCGGGCGGCCACTTCAAAGGCCCGCAGCGCGTAGAGCGGTGGCAGGGATTCGACCATCGATGAGCACCAATAATGATTAATACTCATAGTAGGTCATAGCTTTTTGCGTTTTTCAATGCACGACAAAGCCCCCAAGCTGAGGCCTTGCACATGACTTCAAAGGCGTTACTCGTGGACCTGAACCTGTCGTTATTGTTGGCCTATGCACTCAGCGTACTGATGCTGGTGGCCACCCCGGGGCCAGTGGTGGCCCTGATCGTCAACACCAGCATGAACGCCGGGCCGCGTCAGGCCGTGTTGACCGCCCTGGGCACCAATGCCGCGTCGCTGCTGCTGGCACTGTTGGCGGTGCTGATGCTGACCACCGGCCTGGCGCTGGACCCACGCCTGATCGGCTGGGTCAGCCTGCTGGGCTGTTGCTTCATCGGCTGGCTGGCCTTGCAGGGGCTGCGGGAGGTGTTTGGCCCAGCCCCCGCACCCGCGCCGCCACGCACCAACAAGGGCCGCCAGGGCCTGGCCAGCGGTTTCCTGGTGGGGATCGGCAACCCCAAGGACATCATTTTCTTTGCCTCCTTCTTCCCCCAGTTCATCCAAGTCACCCGCTCCTTGCAGCACAGTGCGCTGCTGCTGACGCTGGTCTGGGTAGTGGTGGATTTTGCCGTGCTGGGGGCTTACATCCTGGTGGCGCGCCAGGGTTTCTCGCTGAAGTACAAACGCCTGGTGACCGGCCTCTCCAGCCTGGCGCTATTACTGGTGGCACTGCTGGGCCTGGGCTACGCCGTGCTGGAGTTGTGCAATGCCGGCGCCCAGCGATGACGCGTGGCTTTGCCCGGGACATTCGTAGTTCATGGAAACATTGCGGAAAAACCGCCCGCCAGCCGATAAAAATCTCCTGTGGGAAGCACGCCATGAATTAACATAGCCAAGCGCTATCCACCCCTCAGGACCACCCCCTTCCATGCTGTCCAGAATCCGATGATTGCTGTCTGGTCCCTACTGTGTCTGACCCTGTTGCTGGCCCTGCTGGCGTTGTGGCTGCTGCGCCGCGAACGCCGCGCCCAGGCCCAGTTGCGAGCCTATCGCACACTCGCCGAAGGCTTGCCCGACGACGCCGAGCGCTTCAAGCGCAGCCAGTACTTCGCGCGCATCGGCACCTGGGATTGGGAAGTGGACACCCAGCGGCTGTACTGGTCGGAAGCCATCTACGGCATGTTCGGTTTCAAGGTCGGTGAAGTGGTGCCCTCCTACGAACTCTTCTGCTCCTGCGTGCATCCGGACGATCGCGAACGGGTCCGCGCCGGCGAGTTGCGCTGCCTGGAAACCGGCGAGAACCATGATGAGGAATACCGCGTGGTGTGGCCCGACGGCAGCATCCACTGGCTGCGGGAAACCGGCAACGTGGTGAAAAACGTGCACGACACCACCATCAAGATGATGGGGGTGGTACGGGATATTACCGATGAAAAAGTCTCCACCAGCCAGCTGCAGCAACTGGCGCACTTCGATCCGCTGACCGGCCTGCCCAATCGCCTGATGCTGGAACAGCGCCTGTCCCGGGCCCTGGAGCAGGCACGTCACAACCAGACCCGAGTGGCCCTGGTATTCGTTGACCTCAACGGTTTCAAGGCGATCAACGACCAGTACGGCCACGCCGCCGGAGACCGGGTCCTGAGCGCCACGGCCCAACGTCTGCAAGGCATCCTGCGCACCAGCGACACCGTGGCGCGGATCGGCGGCGACGAATTCGTAGTGATTCTGGAGGGCCTGTCCCCGGGGCTCGACCTGGAAGAAGAAGCCCGGCGCATCGGCGAAAAGATCTTCAATCAACTGTCGCCCCCGGTGGAGGTGGACAGCCATCGCCACAGCATCGGCAGCAGCCTGGGCGTGGCGGTGTTTCCCGACCATGCCGGGCGCATGGACCAGTTGCTGCACGTCGCCGACCTGGCGATGTACGAAGCCAAGCGCAGTGGCAACAACCAATACCGCCTGGGGCAGTAATACCCGGCAGCCGGGTCTAGGCCTCGCGACCCGCGCCGAGCAACCGCTCATGCAGAAAGCCCAGGGCCGCTTGAAACAGCGGGTGCCATTGGGCCGACGGCGGGCTGGCCAGGGGATGCCAGAAAAACTCGAAGTGATGGCCGCCATCATCCTCGGTGAAATGCGTCCAGCACTCTGGCAATTGCGCCCCCACCCGACACTCATGAAAGGCCCACACCTGAGCGGAAAAACCCGAGTGCCAGAGCCCCAGAAAGCGGCTTTCCTCGGCCTGGACGCCAGCCTCTTCCGCCAGCTCGCGGACCGCCGCGGCGGCCGTCGACTCTCCCGCCTCCACCGTGCCCTTGACCAGTTGCAGACCCGCCAGCGGGTGGCGAAAAGCCAAGACCTCAAGCTCAGTGGTGTGGCGCAGCAGTACCGCACAAGCCTTGTTGGCAGGCATCGGCCTTTCTCCTGAGGTTCGGGCCTCAGCCTCAATCATCCCGGGTCAGCACTTCCAGCAACTCGATCTCGAAGATCAGGTTGGAATTGGGCGGGATCGCGCCCATGCTGCGCTCGCCGTAGCCCAGGTGCGCCGGCACCAGCAGTTTGCGCTTGCCGCCCACTTGCATGCCCATCAGGCCCTGGTCCCAACCCTTGATCACCCGCCCAGTGCCGATCACGCACTGGAACGGCTTGCCGCGATCATAGGAGGAATCGAAGCTGCTGCCGTCCTCCAGAAAACCCCGGTACTGGGTGGTGATCAAAGCCCCCTTGACCACGGCCTTGCCATCGCCCGGCTGGATATCGATCACCTGCAATTCGTCGCTCATGCTTCACTCCCGTTCAAACATTGCCCCGTCACGGGACCGCGGCGGGCTTTTTCGCAGAATTGCCGCTGCCTGGCAATCACTGCGCTGCGCCCGGCCCGTGCTGGACCTGGATACCGGTGTCGGTGCCGACAAACATCTCGCCGAACGCCGCCTCGACCTCCTCGACGCTGGCCAGCCCTGCATCCCAGCTGACTTCAAGGCTGGGCAAGGCCCGGCACCAGGCCAGGGTGCGGGAAAAATGCAGGGTCAAGCGCCCCGGCGCCAATTGCAGCCGCTCGATGCCGCCGTAGCCGGCCACGTCCTGCCCGCCCAGCTCTACATAGTAAGTGTCCATGCCCAGTTGCCGATCCTGCTCGTCAACGCATTCGGCACGCTGCAGCAGCAGGTAGTGCCCTGGCTGTTGCCCATCATCGGCAAAGCCCAGGATCTGGACTTCGTCCTCAGTGCAGGCACTGTAGGTGGTTGCATGAAACTTGAAGCTCATCAGCCTTTACTCCTTATACCGTTCACTGGCGCAACAACCCGGACTCATAGTCCAGCCAACCCTGTTCAAAGCATGCCTGCAGGTAGTCCAGCACGCTGTCCAGCAGCACCGAGGCAGGCACATTGATTGAGTAGAAGGCCTTGCTCATGCCCTCCCAACGGCAGCCCAGGGCATTGATCCGTTCCAGCACCTCGGGTGCCCGGGCCCGGCCGGTTTCAAAAAACACCAGGCGCAGCGTGCTGTTGCCACTGCTGCGCGCGATGTGCTTGAACCACTTCAAGCCATCGGCCTGCACCTGGACTGCTACGTCGTCCTCGTAACAGACATCCGGGGAATAGAAGGGAATATTGGCGATACGGTACAGGCCGTCTGGCTGCTGCTGCGCCCAGACACCTTCGCTGGCTGCCGGCGGATAGTCGTCGACCACGGTCAACCTGAGCATGATCTTGTCCATCACCTGTCCCTGGTTCATTGAATAAAAAGCGCCCGGCCGAGCTTGAGGCCGGCGAACGCCGAGCGCTTTTTCGCAGAATTGCCGGCCCGTGGCAATCCTTGAATCGCGCTCGGGCAAAGGTCTGTCGCTGCCCGGGAAGTTTCCGTTACCATTGCCGCCCCCACGCCCCACCCCGATAAGGACATCCCATGGCCACCGCCGATATCGTCACCCTGGTGCTGCTCGCCTTGCTGGCGCTGTACCTGGTCAGCCTCTACAACCGCCTGACGACCCGGCGCAACCGCTTGCGCAATGCCTTCGCCCAGATCGAAGTGCAACTCAAGCGCCGCTACGACCTGATTCCCAACCTGTTGGAAACCGTCAAAGGCTACCTGCAGCACGAGCGCCAGACCCTGACCGCCCTGGCCGAAGCGCGCAACAGTGCCCGGGACAGTCTGCAAGCGGCCGCCGCGCAACCCGGCGACAGCGCACGCATCGCCCGCCTGGGCCAGGACCAGAGCGCCCTGGATCAGGTTCTCGACCGCCTGCACCTGAGCCTGGAGGCCTATCCGGAACTCAAGGCCTCGCAGAACATGGCGCAGCTCAGCGAAGAGCTCACCAGCACCGAGAACAAGGTCGCCTACGCCCGCCAGGCCTTCAACGACGCCGTGACCGACTACAACCTGTGCAAACAGCAGGTGCCGGCGCTGTTTTTCGCCGGGCTGTTCGGCCACCGGGCCGACGCCGCCCTGCTGCAATTCGCCGACAGCGCGCAAATTCAAGACGCCAGCAAAGTATCGTTCCAGTAACCCCGCCGCCTGCCCCCGGAAGCTTGCATGAAGTTCTTTCAACACCAGGCCCGCGCCCGGCGCCACACCCTCAAACTGCTGCTGTTGATGACCCTGGCGGTGACCACCCTGGTCAGCCTCAGCAGCCTCGGGCTGGGCTTGTTGTGGCGCGAGCTGAGCCAGGAGTACGGCCAGCCCAAGGTGCTGAACTGGACCGTCGTCGCGGTCGTGGCACTGCTCATGCTGCTGGTGGTGGTGCTGGGCAGTTGGTACAAGACCTGGCGCCTGCGGGCCGGCGGCAAGGTGATCGCCGAGCATCTGGGCGGGCGCCTGATCAATGACTCACCGCGGGGCAGCGAGGAACAGCGACTGCTCAATATCGTCGAGGAAATGGCCCTGGCCTCCGGCGCCTCGATGCCGGCCGTGTATGTACTGCCGGAAGACGCAATCAATGCCTTCGCCGCCGGGCTGACGCCGCAGCAGGCGGTGCTCGGAATCACTCGCGGTGCCCTTATCCACCTGGACCGCGACGAGTTGCAGGGCATGGTCGCCCATGAGTTCAGCCACATTCACAACGGCGACATGCGCCTCAACACCCACTTGCTGGCGGTGATCCACGGCCTGCTGGTGTTCAGCCTCGCCGGCATCGCGGTGCTGCGCCAGGCCGAAAAGCAGCACCTGGGCAGCGACCGCCACCGCTTCTTCTGGCAGATCGTGTTCGCCGTGCTGGGCCTGGCCCTGCTGATCTTCGGCTCCCTGGGCAGCCTGCTGGGCAACCTGATCAAGGCCGCCATCTGCCGCCAGCGCGAGTTTCTCGCCGACGCCTCGGCGGTGCAGTTCACCCGCAACCCCCAGGGCATTGCCGGCGCCCTGAAAAAGATCGGCGGCAGCAGCGCCGGTTCACGCCTGCGCGCCTTCGCCGCCGCCCAGTACAGCCATCTGTATTTCCATCAGGGGGTGAAACTGCGCCTGGAGCGCCTGATGGCCACCCACCCGCCGCTGGCCGCGCGCATCCAGCGCCTGGACCCGCAGTGGGATGGGCGCTTCAAGCCGCTGTAAATGCGCTACCAGAGGGCAATGTCGTAAGTGATGTAGAGGCGGTTGCTGTCGCGTCCACGGGAGTAGTCGGAGCGATACACATAATTGCGCAGCTTCACCCCCAGCCCCTTGAGCGAGCCTTGCTGGAGCACATAGGCCAGTTCGCTGTCGCGCTCCCACTCATCGACGCGGGTCTTGGACTTGCCGTCATTGCCGCTCAGGTAGCGCGAGCTGAAGGTCAGGCCGGGGACACCCAGGCTGGCGAAGTTGTAGCCATAGCCGAGCATCCAGGTCTTCTCGCCCTCCTCGATGAACTTGCCGATGCCGGCGTTACTGAAGGAGTAGACCGTGGCGCCGCTGATATACGGCAAGCCGGCATCGCCACTGAGGCGCTGATAGCCACCGCCGAGGGAATGCCCGGCGATCGCGTAGGTCAGTTGGCCGCTGAGCATGCGGTTGGCGATCTTGCCGTCAAAGGCCGCGCCTGAGTCGGCGCTGCGGAAGTAGCGCAGATCGCTGGTCAACGTCCCCTGCCCCAGCGCCAGGTCGTGCTGAAGACCGACAAAGTCCTGTCGATAGAAGTTCTCAAGCTGGCCATGGAAATAGCTCAGGCGCAGGTTCTTGCTCCACTTGTATTCGGCCCCGCCGTAACGGAAGTCCCCGGACTGGCCGCCGCTGTAGCCGTCGGGCACCAGCCCCACGCTGTCGGTGGAATCCCGCAGTTTGAAGCGCTGCAGATAACCGCCCGTCAAACTCAAGCCGTCGATATCCGTGCTGCTGAGCTGGGTCCCCTGATAGGTCTGCGGCAGCAGACGGGCATCGTTGTAAACCAGCACCGGGGTCTTGGGCAGCAGGGTGCCGTACTTGAGCGTGGTCTTGGCCAGCCGCACCTTGGCCGTGGCGCCGGCACTGGCAAATTCGCCGGCGGCGCGACCGTCGTCATGCACCGGCAGCAGCCCGGTTCCACTGCGCCCCTTGCCGGAATCGAGCCGAACCCCCAGCAGCCCCAGGGCATCGACCCCGAACCCCAGGGTGCCGGGGGTGAATCCGGACTGATAATCGAGCAGGAAACCCTGGGCCCATTCGGTGCGCTCGCTCTTGGCGGTGCGCGCAGCCTTGGCGCTGAGGCCGTGTTCGTCGCGGAAGTTTTCGTTGAAATAGACGTTGCGCAATTGCAGCTTGAGGCTGCTGTCGTCGATGAAGTCAGCGGCCTGGAGCCCCGCCACCGGCGGCAGGCTCAAGCAGGAAAATACCGTTGCGCGAATCAGCAAATGGCTCATGTCGTACTTCTCGTTGTTGTTATTCAAGGCGCAGTTCGCCAAGCGCCCCGCAAGCAGGCGCGCCAGGCAACGAAAGAGGGTTTTGAACGAATCAGACGAACAGGGTCAGGGCGCCTGTCAGCAAGGCCAGGGCGGTAATGACCAGAGAGGTCAGCACGGCCCACTTCACCGTGGCTTTCTGGAAGTCGCCTATATCACGGTCCACCATGCCCACCAGCAGCAGGGTCGAGGCCACCAGCGGACTCATCAGGTGCACCGGCTGACCGAGGATCGAGGCCCGGGCTATTTCCAGGGGAGAAATGCCATAGGCCGCCGCCGCGTTGGCCAAAATCGGCACCACGCCGAAGTAGTAGGCATCGTTGGACAGGACGAAGGTCAACGGCATGCTGGTCAGCGCCACCACCAGCGGGAACAGGTGGCCCCAGGATGGCGGAATCCAGTCCACCAGGGTCTGTGCCAGGGCGTCGACCATCTTGGTGCCGGAGAAAATACCGGCGAAGATCCCCGCGGCGAACACCAGCAGCACCACGGTCATGGCGTTGCCCGAGTGGGCGAGAATGCGCTCTTTCTGAATATCCAGTTGCGGGTAGTTGATCATCAGCGCCAGGACAAAACCGATCAGGAACAGCACCGCCGAGTGCATCAGGCCCAGCACCAACGCGGTCATTACCGCCACCACCAGCAGCAGGTTGACGTAGGCCAGCTTGGGCCGCTTGTGCGGGGTGTCTTCCAGAATCGCCTTGATGTAGCAGTCACCGCCACCGCTTTGCAGTTGGGTATTGCCGATACGCTTGCGCTCGGCTCGTCCCAACAGGTAGGCGGTAAACACCACCCAGGCGGCGCCGCCGATCATGGTCGGCAACAGCGGCACGAAGTACTCGCCGGCATCCAGGCCAAGGGCGGCGATGGCGCGCGTTGCCGGTCCGCCCCACGGGGTCATGCCGCTCATGATGCTCAGGGACAACATGGAGATGGTGGCGAGGATCATCGGGTTCATGCCGATGCGCTTGTACAGCGGCAGCATCGCCGCGCAGGTAATCATGTAGGTGGTGGTGCCGTCACCGTCCAGGGCCACCACCAGCGATAGCAGAGCGGTGCCGATGGCGATCTTGGTCGGGTCGCCATTGACCCGCTTGAGAATCTTGCGGATCAGCGGATCGAACAGCCCCGAATCGATCATCAAGCCGAAAAACAGAATGGCAAACAGCAACAGCGCCGCCGACGGCGCAACCATTTTCAGGCCGTCGAGCATCATCTTGCCGGTGCTGCCGGCAAATCCGCCGAGCACTGCAAAGACAATGGGCACCACCGTCAAGGCCACGATGGGCGACAGGCGCTTGGTCATAATCAGGACGGTAAAGACCACCACCATGGCGAGGCCGAGCAAAGCGAGCATAGGTCGATTCTCTTGTTTTTATGATGAACGTGGCCGGCACGCAGGCGCACGGCCACCTGGGCGCCGGGCGGCCCGATCAAGGCGCCCGGCACAGGCAATAAATGGGGGGTTGGCAGTGTTGCCTTGCAGGTCTAGCTGAGCTTGCTGGCCAGCGTGGCGGGCGGGGTTTGCTCGACACTCTGGGCCGGGGCCGGCTCGCCGTTGAGCGTGCGCATCAGCACCTGGCGGTCGCACGCCTGCTCCGAGAGGGCGATCACCACCGTCGCCACGGCGTTACTGGCCAGGCTGGTCAAGGCCCGGGCCTCGGACATGAAGCGATCGATGCCGATCAGCAACGCCAGGCCGGCCAGGGGAATGTCATGAATCACCGTCAAGGTCGAGGCCAGCGCCACGAAACCGCTGCCGGTCACGCCGGCGGCGCCCTTGGACGACAGCAGCATGATCGCCAGCATGGTGACGACCTGGCCGGCACTCAGCTCGATGTTGCACGCCTGGGCAATGAAGATCGCCGCCAGGGACAGGTAGATCGCCGTACCGTCGAGATTGAACGAATAGCCGGTAGGCAGCACCAGCCCCACCACGCTTTTGCGGCAGCCCAGGGCCTGGAGTTTTTCCAGCATGCGCGGCATCACCGGCTCCGTGGACGAGGTGCCGAGCACCACCAGGAACTCTTCACGCAGGTAGCGCAACAGCTTCCACAGGCTGAAGCCATTTGCCCGACAAATGCCGCCCAGGACCACGCAGACAAAGAAGCCGCAGGCGACATAGAGGGTCATGATCAGCTTGGCCAGGGCGCCCAGGGAAGTGATGCCGTACTGGCCCACGGTAAAGGCCAGGGCCCCGAAGGCGCCGACGGGGGCGAAACGCATCAGGTAGGAGAAAATCTTGAACACCATGTGCGAGGCCGACTCCAGCACCTCCAGCACCGGCTTGCCGCGCTCGCCCAGGGACGACAGGGCAAACCCGCACAGCACCGCGATAAACAGCACCGGCAGTACCTCGCCTTTGTTGAAGGCGCCGACAAAGGTCTCGGGAATGATGTGCATGAAGAACTCCACCACCCCCAGCTTGGCTGCCGAATCGGTGTACTGGGACAGCCCCTGGGTATTCAACCGGGTGGGATCGATGTTCATTCCCGCGCCGGGCTGGAACAGGTAGACCGCCCCCAGGCCGATGAACAGGCTGATCAGCGTCAGGCCCAGGAACAGCAGCATCGTCTTGCTCAACAGGCGTCCCAGGGAACGCTTGTCGCTCATGCCGGCAATGCCGGTGACGATGGTGCAGAACACCACGGGGGCGATCATCATCTTGATCAGCTTGATGAAGGCATCTCCCAGAGGCTTGAGGGCAATGGCCTGCGCGGCCCAGAAGTGCCCCACCAGAACCCCGAGGAACACGGCGCAGAGGATCTGGAAGTAGAGCGATTTAACAACTTTCATGGCATCACCCATTTTTAGAATTGTGTGGATGCAACGCGGGTCGACAGCAACGACTAACCGGCCAGGCGCTGTGAAGCCGGCGCGTAGACAAACCCGGAGAACAACCGGCGGGCAGTGCGAACCACCGAGGCGCGGATGGTCTCAGGGTTTTTTCCGCTGTAGGACAATACGACATCTATTGCCCCGCTGGGGTGCTCGATACGGACCTTTTGCAAACGCGGTTCGTGGCCCCCGCCCAGCATCTCGGCCACCACGCTACCGGCGGTGACACAGGCGGTAGCCAGGCCGATGGAGCCGGTGATGGCCAGGGCCCGATGGCAGTTGTGGGGCATGAAATAGCGCACCGCGAGAGTGCCCCCCAGCCGGGCCTGGGACACCAGGACCGGCTTGGGGATCACTTTGTCGCTGACATCCCCCAGGCCCATGGCCAGGCCGGCCTTCAGGCGCAGGCTTTCCAGGCGCTGGAGAAAGTCCGCATCGGCGTCCAGTTCGGTCGGCGTTTCATCGCCGCGCTTGCCCAGACAAGCCGCCTGCACCAGCACCATGGGCATGGCCATGTCGATGCACGTCACGGCAATGCCGTCGATCAAATCCTGGGGCTGGCCCGTGGGGAACAACTGGCCGGTCTTGCTGCCGGCAGCATCGAGAAAGGTCAGGGCCACCGGCGCCGCGCTGCCCGGCACGCCGTCAATGGTGGTGTCGCCTTCGTAGCTGACCTTGCCATCGGGAGTCTGCACCTGGGCATTGACCAGGGTGCCGGTGTTGAGGTTGCGAATCCGCACCTGAGTCTGTGCGCCCGTGGCCTTGACCAGCCCCTGCTCGATCGCGAAAGGCCCAACAGCGCACAGCATGTTGCCGCAGTTGGGCGCGGTATCGACCCGACGCTGGGACACCATGACCTGAACGAACAGGTAGTCCACATCGGCATCCGGGTGCAGCGACGGACTGACGATCGCCACCTTGCTGGTTTGCGGGCTGCCGCCGCCGATACCGTCGATTTCCAGCTCGTGGCCGGAGCCCATCAGGTTGAGCAACAGCTCATCACGCTCGGACACCGCCACCGGCAGATCCCAGGCCAGAAAAAACGGCCCTTTGGAGGTGCCGCCGCGCATCAACACACAAGGAATTCGTTGCATGAACACTGACTCTTGTTAATCAATCGAGGTAATTGATGTTCTGGACACAAGAGTGTCAGGGATTAAAAAGTGTTTCCAATGCAAAGATCAGAGAGATTATTGCGTTACACGCATGAATTAAATATCGTGTCCGGCAGCGTTCCACCCGCCTCCCCGCCTTGAGAAACCAGCATGGAATATGAGCTCCAGGACATAAGATCTTTCGTGAAAATCGCCGAACTGGGGAGTTTTCACGAAGCGGCCGACGCCTTGCACCTGTCCCAACCCGCCCTGAGCCGGCGCATGAAGAAGCTGGAAGAGGGCCTGGGCACCGCCCTCCTCGACCGCACCACGCGCAAGGTCAGCCTGACCAGCGTCGGTCGCGATTTTCTGCCCAAGGCCCGACGCCTGCTGGACGACTTCGACGACTCGATCCTCAACATCCGTGAGCTGGCAGAACGGCAGATCGGTCAGGTGACCCTGGCCTGCATCCCCACTGCGGCCTTCTACTTCCTGCCGTCGGTGATCCGCCTGTACAACCAGCGCTACCCGAAAATCCGCATCCGTCTGCTCGACCTCAGTGCCAACGAAGGCCTTGAAGCGGTGCTGCGCGGCGAAGCGGACTTCGGCATCAACATGATGAGCGGTCAGCACCCGGACATCGAGTTCGTGCCACTGGTCAACGAGCCCTTTGTCCTGGCCTGCCGGCGCGACCACGAACTGGCCGAGCGCAGCTCGGTGACCTGGTCGGAACTGAGCGACTACCGCTTGATCGGCGTCGGTCGCCTGAGCGGCAACCGCATGCTGCTGGACCACGCCCTGTCCGGCTTGAGCTGGCGTCCCCAGTGGTTCTATGAAGTGCAGCACCTGTCCACGTCACTGGGCATGGTGGAGGCTGGCCTCGGGGTGTCGGCGATGCCGAGCCTGGCCATGCCCGCCGCCGATCACCCAACCCTGGTCAGCGTTCCGCTGACCGAGCCTGTGGTCAATCGCACCCTGGGCCTGGTGTACCGCCGCGGTGCATCGCTGTCGCCGGCCGCGGAAAAATTCGTGGCGATCCTGCTGGAGCAGTGGCCGCACTGACCCGCGCGCCCCTCCCGCGCGCCCTACACACCGACGTGCCTTGAAGGGCGCACCGCCAGTCTCAGAACATCCCCGCCGTTTTTATCCGGGCGCAGACTGGCAACACCCATGCGCTCATCGTCACCGGCGAGCCTTTATCATCACCTGCGCCCCGTTCTCCCTGGAGTCCCCCCGATGCCCCATGAAGGCAACCTGCTACAAGCCGCCGTCGTGTTCCTCTGCGCCGCCGTGCTCATCGTGCCCCTGGCCAAGCGCCTGCAACTGGGGGCCGTGCTCGGCTACCTGCTGGCCGGGGTGCTGATCGGCCCGTCGGTGCTGGGGCTGGTGGGTAACCCGCAAAGCGTCAGTCACATCTCCGAGCTGGGGGTGGTGCTGCTGCTGTTCATCATCGGCCTGGAGCTTTCCCCCAAGCGCCTGTGGGTGATGCGCAAGGCAGTGTTCGGTGTGGGGCTGGCCCAGGTGCTGTTGACCGGCACAGTGATCGGCGTGGTGGCCCTGTTCCTCTTCGGCCAATCGCTGAACAGTGCCATTGTCCTGGGCCTGGGCCTGGCGCTGTCGTCCACCGCTCTGGGCCTGCAAAGCCTGGCCGAACGCAAGGAGCTGAACAGCCCCCACGGGCGCATGGCCTTCGCCATCCTGCTGTTCCAGGACATTGCCGCCATTCCCTTGATCGCCATGGTCCCGGTGCTGGCCGGCAGCGATCACCACACCAGCAGCGCCGAGGATCTGCGTCATGGCCTGCAAGTGCTGGGCAGCATCGCCGTGGTGGTGGTGGGCGGACGCTACCTGTTGCGCCCGGTGTTTCGCATTGTCGCCCGCACCCGCTTGCCGGAAGTGTCCACCGCTACCGCCCTGCTGGTGGTGATCGGCACGGCCTGGCTGATGGATCTGGTGGGCGTGTCCATGGCCCTGGGCGCCTTCCTCGCCGGCCTGCTGCTGGCGGACTCGGAATACCGCCATGAACTGGAAGCGCAGATCGAGCCCTTCAAGGGCCTACTGTTGGGGCTGTTCTTCATCAGCGTCGGCATGGGCGCCAATATCAGCCTGCTGCTCAGCGCGCCCATTGCGGTGCTGGGCCTGACCCTGCTGCTGATCGGCCTCAAGCTGCCGCTGCTGTACGCGGTCGGGCGCCTGGCCGGCGACCTCAATCGCGAGAGCGCGGTGCGCCTTGGCGTGGTGCTGGCGGCCGGTGGCGAGTTCGCCTTCGTGGTGTTCAAGATCGGTCGCGACCAGGGCCTGTTCGAGGCCCGCCTGCATGACCTGCTGGTGCTCACCATCACCCTGTCCATGGCCCTGACGCCGCTGCTGTTGCTGGCCTGCTCGCGCTGGCTCAAACCCAAGGCCAAGCCCGTGGAAATGCCCGCCGAATACCGTCAGATCGACGCCGACAGCCCGCGGGTGGTGATCGCCGGCATGGGCCGCATGGGACAGATCGTGGCGCGTATCCTGCGGGCGCAGAAAATCCCCTTCGTCGCCCTGGACACCTCGGTGGATACCATCGAACTGATCCGCAGCTTCGGCGGCATGCCGGTGTTCTACGGCGACCCCATGCGCCCGGAGATCCTCAGCGCGGCCAAGGTCGGCACAGCGGAGTACTTCGTCATCGCCACTGATGATCCGGAAACCAACATCAAGACCGCCGAACAGGTACGCAAGCTCTACCCGCACCTGAAGATCATCGCCCGGGCGCGCAACCGCCAGCACGTGCACCGGCTGGTGGACCTGGAGGCCCAGGCCGTGCGGGAAACCTACTACTCCAGCCTGGAAATGAGCCGCCGCACCCTGGTGGGCCTGGGGCTCAGCCAGGCCCAGGCCGACTCGCGAATCCAGCGCTTTACCGAGCATGACGAACAACTGCTGGCGGCCCAGCACGCGGTGTACGACGACGCGGCCAAAGTGCTGCAGACCGCCCAGGAAGCCCGCGCCGAACTGGCCCGACTGTTCGCCGCCGACGAGCAGGACGAGCAGATCGAGAGCCCCCTGCCGCCGATGCGCTGAGCCGCCGGCCCTGCGCCACCTCGCAGGAGTCGGCTTGCCGGCGAAGGCGGTCTCAGGGACGCCGGGGAATGATCTGAGGGCCGTGGTGTACCCTTCGCTGGCAAGCCAGCTCCTACGGTGGCCCAAACACCGCATTTCGCTGTAGGAGCCGGCTTGCCGGCGAAGGGGCCCGTAAGTCATGCATCGCCCCGGCCGACGCCTTCGCTGGCAAGCCAGCTCCTACGGTGGCCCAAACACCACATTTCGCTGTAGGAGCCGGCTTGCCGGCGAAGGCGGTCGTGAGGGCGCCGGAAAGTGCTTTGAATCTCGCGGTGCACTTGAGCGACTACCGTCAGGTTCTGTCAGGAGCGCTTGTGTAAAGTGAGCGCCGCCTCGCCTTTGAATGGATACGCCCGATGAGCTCGACCCCAGAGAACGCCCCGGCCCTCAAGGAAATCTTCAACCAGCAACGCCTGGAACATATCGCCGACGCCATGCTCGCGGTGTATCCGGCCTTCGACCGTCAACGCTTTGTGCAACAGGCCAGCCACAACCTCGCCGAGCTGTCGTTGATGCAGCGTCTGGCGCGGGTCAGTCAGAGCCTGCACCAGGTGCTGGAGTTGGACTACCCCACCAGCCTGGAGTTGCTGCACGCCCTGGCACCCCGCCTGAACAATCGCTTCGTGTGCATCTTCCTCCCGCACTACGTGGCCAGCTACGGTCTGCATGACTTCGAACTGTCGATGGCGGCCTTGAAGTATTTCACCCGCTTCGGCTCCTCGGAATTCGCCGTGCGGCATTTCCTGCGCCAGGATTGCACCCGCAGCCTGGCCCTGATGGAGCAATGGGCCGACGACCCGGATGAACACGTACGCCGCCTGGCCAGCGAGGGCAGCCGCCCGCGCCTGCCCTGGTCGTTTCGCCTGGAACAGCTGCAGGCCGACCCGCAGCTGGCGGCGCCGATCCTCGAACACCTGCGCAACGACCCCAGCCTGTACGTGCGCAAATCCGTGGCCAATCACCTCAACGACATCACCAAGGACCATCCGCAGTGGGTCCTGCAGCGCCTGGAAGGCTGGCCCCTGGAGCAGCCCCACAGCGCCTGGATCGCCCGTCATGCCTTGCGCAGCCTGATCAAGCAGGGCGACCGTCGGGCCCTGGCGATCATCGGGGCCGGGACCCGGCCCGAGGTCGAAGTCGACCGCTTCCAGGTGGCTCCCGGGCAACTGCGCCTGGGAGACAGCCTCAACCTGTCCCTGACCCTGGTCTCCACCAGCCCCCGCAACCAGCGCCTGGTGGTGGATTACGCCATCGACTACGTCAAGGCTTCAGGCGCCACAGCGAGCAAGGTGTTCAAGCTCAAGACCTTCACCCTGCAAGGCCTGGCCCGGGTGGAACTGGGCCGCAACCAGCAGATCCGCGAACTGACCACCCGCCGTCACTATCCCGGACGCCATGGCGTGCAGTTGCTGGTCAACGGCGAGCGCCTGGCCGCCAGCCATTTCGACTTGCTCATCCCCTGACCTTCAAGGAAGACCTCGTGGCAATCATCAGCAAATGGGCGAAATCCATCGCCCGGGTCCTGGAAAGCAGCTTCAGCGTCAGCAGCACCATCGCCAGCCACTCCGGCGTCCTCGGCGACGCCCGGGAGAGTTTCATCCGTGACGTGCTCAAGCGATTTCTGCCGAGCAACATCAGCATCGGTGCCGGGCAGATCATCGACTCCGAAGGAGGCATCTCCAAGCAGATCGACCTGATCATCTATCGCAACGATTTCCCCACGCTGCGCACTTTCGGCTCGGCGGACGTTTACCTGATCGAAGGGGTGATCGCCACTGTGGAGGTCAAGTCCCAACTCAACGAAAAGAGCCTGTTCGAGGCCCTGGAGAACGGCAAGTCGGTGCGCAACCTCAAGCCCTCGGTGCTGCGCCATTCCCTCGACGAATACAGCGCGCGCATCTATGACCGCGACTATCAGAACCTGACGGTCTCGCAGATGAATTCGGTCATGGGCCTGGTGCTGCCGCCGGCGTATGTGTACGGCTATCGAGGCTATCCCGGCGCCAGCCTGGAGCCGCTGCGCAACAGCCTGAACGCCTGGCACAACATCCCCGACCGTGCCGGCGAACTGGACGTGACCCTGATGCCCGAGGTCATCGCCACCCAGGGCTGTGTGACCCTGAAGAACCTCAACAACCACCTGGCCCTGCCCCGGCCCGGCGCCGCTGACCTGGAGGCCTGTCGCCAGAGCTACAACACGGCCATGTCCAGCAGCATGAGCAAGCAGGAATTCTTCGGTTGCTTTCGCGAAAGCAACGCTGAGAGCTTCGACTACGGCATCGCCATCAAGGCCTACGAAACACCGCTGCAATACCTGATTTCCAGCTTGCTGGAGGCGGTGACCTCACGCATCGGCTACCAGCAACTGGGAGGGACGGCGATCCAGTACAACCTGTTGAAATACCACCTGAGTGAAGAGATGGAGGGCGGCTGGTCCGGCGCCGCGATCAACCTGACCCGGGTGCGTGATCCCAAGCTGGATCTGGCGGGCAAGTTCGGCCTGTGGAAAGCCAGGTCCTGAAGCGACCGACAGGAGCTGCGAACCACGACTGAGCAGCGCCTGGATGCCGCATCGCGAGCAATAGCCCATGGGCTGGCGCCGGGACGGGACGCTCAGTCCGGGGTGGCCTTCCCGGACAGGGCGATCAAGTGCTCGCTGCAGCCGAAACCGCCCACCGCATCGTCGTACCAGAACACTTCCACCACCGCAATGCAGCCGTCATAGGACTGCCCCAGCAGCGTGCCGTCGGCCTTGAACACCCGCAGGTAGCCGCCAACGCTGTAGCGCGAGCTGTCGCCATCACCGGGCATGGTCATGGTGGGAATCCAGGCGCGCCAGCTGAATAGTCGGTACCTCTGGTAGTAGAAGGCCTGATCCGGACTGTAGCGACGCGCCTCATACGGCTTGCCGTAGTAGAACGAGCCATAGGCCTGGTACGCCAGGAACACCGCCAGTGCGACGCCCAGAATGGGTTTGATTTTTTTCATCGGGGGGTCGTTCCTTTTACCCGTGGAAACGTCAAGAGGGGGGCAGGCCCAGCATGCGCAAACAGGCCTGGACAATGGCCTCGGCCAGGGCCCGACCATCGTCCTCGCCAGCGGCGATTACATCGTCGGTGGCGCCATGCACGCCGGCGTAGATCAGCGACGCAATCACCCCCGGCTGGGCCAGGGACCAGCAGCCGGCGTGCTGGCCGCCTTCGAGGATGCCCTGCAGCTGCGCAAGGATCGCGTTCTTTTGCGGATTGCCACGGTCGTGGTGATGGTGGTTGGGGTAGACGATGTCATGCAGGCGGTAAGTGTCGAGATAGGCCTGCACGCTGGTGCCGATCCAGCTGGAAACCTTCGCCACCCAGTCATCCTCGGGGCAGGCATTCACCGCCTCCTCCAGACGCTCCATGAAGCGCTGGGTATAGCGCTGCCCCAGGGCCACCAGCATGTCGTTCTTGGAATCGAAGTAGTGATAGAAGGTGCCCTTGGCCACCTCGGCGTGCTGGACGATTTCACTGATGGTGGTGGCTTCCACGCCCTGGCTGAGGAACAAGGCTTCGGCGGCGGCCATCAGCTCTTCCAGGCGCACTTCAGCCGGCTTGGTACGCGGCCGCGGCGGGGCGGCGCGCTTGGCAACCGGGGAGGTTTTGACACTCATGAACGAATCCGGGCTGATCGACAAAGGCCGACAGTCTAGGGGAATTGCCGGGAAAAAGAGAGTTGAGAACGCGTGTCATTTTCCATTGACCGACGGTCAGTCGAAATACTATGCTCGCCCCGAAAGCCCATTCCAGAACCTGCGGGAGACGCCTCATGAATCGCTATCGCCGCCCTGCCCTGGTGGCCGCCGCCTACCTCGGGACCTTTCTCGCGTCCCTGGACATCAGCATCGTCAACGTCGCCCTGCCGACCTTGCAACACGCTCTGGCCACAGACCTCAGCGGCCTGCAGTGGGTGGTCAATGCCTACGCCATCTGCCTCTCGGCGTTCATGCTGTCAGCGGGGCCACTGGGGGACCGCTTCGGCCACAAGCGCTGCTGGCTGATCGGGGTGCTGCTGTTCTGCCTCGGCTCGGCGCTCTGTGCCCTGGCCCAGGAACTCTCGCTGCTGCTGGCCGGGCGCGCGGTGCAAGGGCTGGCCGGGGCCCTGCTGATTCCCGGGGCGATGCCGATCCTCAGCCATGCCTTTCCCGAACCCCGGCAACGGGCCCATGTGATCGGCGGCTGGTCGGCCTTCAGCGCCCTGGCGCTGATCCTCGGCCCGCTGCTGGGTGGCCTGCTGCTGGAGCACCTGGGCTGGCAGAGCATTTTTCTGATCAACCTGCCCATCGGCCTGCTGGCCCTGGTCCTGGGGTGCTGGGGCATCAGCGAACGCAAGCATCCCCGGCACGCCGCACTCGATCCCCTGGGCCAGGTCCTCTGCGTGCTCTGGCTCGGGGCCCTGACCTATGGGCTGATCGTCGCCGGCGAAGACGGATTCGGTAGCCCCGGGGCGCTCACCTTCTTGCTGTTGTCGACCCTGGCGCTGCTGGCTCTGATTCAGGTGGAGCGTCGAGTGCAGCGGCCCCTGGTGCCACTCGCGCTGTTCCGCCAGCGCCCCTTCGCAGTGGCCAACCTGGCATCGTTCATCCTTGGTTTCTCCTGCTACAGCAGCCTGTTTTTCTTCTCGATCTTCCTGCAGCAGATCCAGGGCTGGTCCGCCGCCGACACCGGCCTGCGCATGCTCCCGCAGTTCGTGGTCACAGGCGTTGTATCGATGCTCTTCGGCCGGTTGCACCAGCGCCTCCCCCTGCCCTGGCTGATGGTCGGCGGCTATGGCCTGGTGGGCCTGGCCCTGAGCGCCATGGCCGGCTTCGACGCCCACACGCCCTACTGGCTGGTGGGCTCGCTGTTCGGCCTGCTGGGCCTGGGCATGGGCCTGGCGGTACCGGCCACCGGGCTGGTGGTGATGGCCTGTGCGCCAGCGGAGCGTGCCGGAATCGCCTCGGCCAGCATGAACGCCCTGCGCCAGACCGGCATGAGCGTCGGCATCGCCCTGCTCGGCAGCCTGATGAGCGCCCAGGCGGTGCAGGTGCTCAGCGAGACTGCTGCGGCGACCGGCATCAATGGCGCCGCCGAACTGGCGCGCCAGGCAGTGAACGAACACCGCCTGCCGCTGCACGACCCGTTGTTCGCTGAACTCTATGGCGCCGCCATGACCAGCGGCTTTCGTCTGGCCATGGCCCTGGCCGGATGCGTCAGCCTGCTGGCCATGGGAGTGCTGCTGGGAACTCGCCAGCAGCCGGTCCACGAACCTGCCACCGAGTCCTGTAGCTAGCCCCGACGGCAGGTCGGCTCGTTGACAACCTCAGCAGCACCACCGACCATCTGCCGCCGCCAGCACGGGCGGATGCCTGGATCGAGGAGTGGCAAGGGGTGAAAAGGATGAGCGCACTGCTGTTATCGCTGGCCGCTGCATGCAGCGCGGCCCAGGCCACGAGTGAGGTCGACGCTGCCCGCCAGTCCCTGAAGAACTACGGCCTGGCCAACTGCCTGGCCGAGCGTTTCCCGGAACCCTCGGCCATGCGTCAGGACGTCGGCCACGCCGCCGGCATGTACGGCGTGCTGGGGATAGGTCTGTACAACGTGCTGCAGAACGAAGACACCCTGGAAACCCTGCACAACCCCTACACCGCCACCACCGACTACGTGGAACAAGCCTACGAGCAGGCCTCGGGAAGCAGCAAGTACAGCCGCAACAAGGTGGTCTTGCATGCTTGCCTTGAGGTCTACAACTCCCGGGCCTTCGATGCCTTCATCCAGACCCAGGACCGCTATATCCGGCCTGACGGCTAAAGCGCCGCCCTCCCTGCCCGATGTCGCAAAGGCGTTGTTCGAGGTCGAATCCAGCCTGCCGACCCAGCGCGCGCTGTCCATACTCAAGGGCCTTGTCCCTGGTAATGGAATACCCCTGTGAACCTGCCACCGGTCCTGCCTGACACCGCCCCTGCCCTGGTCAACCCGCTACGCCTGGATCAGGACGATCTGCGGCATTTCAAGGAGCGTGGCTTCATCAAGCTGCGCAGTCTGTTGACGCCAGCGGCTGTCCTGCAACTGCGCGAACTGGCCAACAGCCAACTGCGCCCGGCCCCCTCGGGAACTTCGGCTCATGGCGACGGCTTCAGCCGCCTGACTCATCGGGTGACCCAGGTCGGCATCCTCGAACGCCTCTACCGGCAACCGGCCTTCGCCCAGGTGCTGACCCGCCTCACCGGCTGCCGCCTGATCATGAGCGAGGCCCAGAGTTTCGAGCTGGGGGTGGGACGCTCGGGCTTTGCCTGGCACTACGACTCGCTGAACTTTCGCTACATCCGCCCCCAGGACCCGGCCTTCAGCCTGTGGATGCCGTTGCAGCCGATCCGCCCCCAACTGCAAGGTGGCGGCATGGCCTGGGTGCCCCTGTCGCTGTTCTCGGCCCAGGAGAACTTCCAGTTCTCGCGCCTGCTGGCAGGG
This sequence comes from Pseudomonas sp. E1BtOHC1, assembly GCF_058744285.1. NCBI lineage: Bacteria > Pseudomonadati > Pseudomonadota > Gammaproteobacteria > Pseudomonadales > Pseudomonadaceae > Pseudomonas > Pseudomonas sp. E1BtOHC1. The sequence goes on along the minus strand of NZ_CP196023.1, from coordinate 3,608,008 downwards.
AAACTGGCACGGGGCGAGACGGTGGCCGAGTTTTCCGCTCACCTGCACCACACCTACTGCACGCCCGGGATGCTCACCGACAGCTTCGAGCAGCAGCGCATCGAAGAGGCCTTCGATCCCGGCGACGCCCTGCTGTTCAGCAAATACCTGTGGCACCGCTCCAGCCCCTTGCTGGCCGGCGACCTGGAACGCCGCCAGGCCGTGACCTTACGCCTGCTGGACTGGCGGGCCTGCCTTGATCCACTGATGCAGGAAGGCGAAACCCGCAGCGCCGGCGGCCTGGGTATGGGTCTGGACGGCGGCCCGCTGAACCCGCAGTCCTACGGCTCGCGTTTCGTCGATATCAAGCCCGGGGCACCGATCCGCAGCTCGGTCCATTGCGGGCCGATTCTCTGAACCAGGCTAGATCTCGGGCCCCAGCAACACCTGCTGCTGCGCCGCGCACTGCTCCACCAGATAGTCCCAGACCACCCGCAGCCGCACCGATTTGTGCAGCTCACGGCGGGTGCTGATCCAGTAGGCGCGCTGGATGCTTTCCGCCGGCAGCAGCGGCACCAGTTGCGGATCGGCGGCAGCCATGTAGCACGGCAGCACGGCGATCCCCAGACCTGAGCGGGCCGCTTCCTGCTGGGCGATGACGCTGGTGCTGTGGAACACCACCTGAGGGTTGCGGCAGAAGCTGTTGAGGAACATCAGTTCCTGGCTGAACAAGAGGTCGTCGACATAACCGATCCAGGCGTGGCGCCCCAGGTCCTCGCGGCTGCGCAGGGGCGGCGCGCGGTCCAGGTAGGCCTGACTGGCGTACAGCGCCAGGCGGTAGTCGGTGAGTTTACGGGTCACCAGCATGTCGGCGCTGGGACGCTCCAGATGGATGCTGATCTCCGCCTCGCGATTGAGGATGCTGACAAAGCGCGGCACCGCCACCAGCTCCACCTCCAGCCCCGGATAACGTTCGAACAGGCCATACATGCGGCTGGCGAGAAACTTGACCCCCAGGCCCTCGGTGACCCCGACACGAATCTTGCCCAGGGGCGCACTGGACTGGGTGATTTCCTCCTGCACCAGCAAGGCAACGTTTTCCATGGCTTCGGCGTGCTTGAGCAGCGCCTCGCCGGCCGGGGTCAGTTCGTAGCCCTGGGCGTGCTGGACGAACAGCGCAGTGCCCAGGGCCCTCTCCACCGCCTCGATATGCCGGGCCACCGTCGCGTGAGTAGTGTTCAGCCGCCGCGCCGCGGTGAGCAGGCGCCCGCTGCGTTGCAGCTCGAGGAAGTAGCGCAGATCGTTCCAGTCGAACATGGAAATCCTGGTCAATGTCGAAGAGGGACGCTGTTAGAAAACGCACAGCAGGTGGGTAAAAACTAACATTCTTTTGACGAAAGCTAACAACTAGGATGAGGACCAATAAGAACAGAAAAATGAGGTCACGGATGCTCCCTGCCTTTGACGCCTACGACTACATTGTGGTCGGCGCCGGTCCCGCCGGCTGTCTGCTGGCCAATCGCCTGTCCGCCAACCCCCAGCACCGGGTGCTGCTGCTGGAAGCCGGTGGCCGCGACAACTACCCCTGGATCCACATTCCCGTGGGCTACCTGTTCTGCATCGGTAACCCGCGCACCGACTGGTGCTTCAAGACCGAGGCCGAACCCGGCCTGCAGGGCCGCAGCCTGAGCTATCCGCGGGGCAAGGTGCTGGGCGGCTGCTCGTCGATCAACGGCATGATCTACATGCGCGGCCAGGCCGCCGACTACGATGGCTGGGCCGCCGCCGGCAACCCCGGCTGGAGCTGGGAGGATGTACTGCCGCTGTTCAAGAAAAGCGAAAACCATTTTGCCGGAGGCAATGAGCTGCACGGCGCCGCCGGCGAATGGCGGGTCGAACGCCAGCGCCTGTCATGGCCGATCCTCGATGCCTTCCGCACGGCTGCGCAGCAGAGCGGCATCCGCAACATCGACGATTTCAACGGTGGCGATAACGAAGGCTGCGGCTACTTCCAGGTCAACCAGAAGGCCGGGGTGCGCTGGAATGCGGCCAAGGCCTTTCTCAAGCCCATCGCCAATCGCCCCAACCTGGTGGTGCTGACCGATGTCGAGGTGCAGCGGCTGATTCTCGAGGACGGCCGCGCCACCGCGGTGCGGGCCATCAGCCAGGGCCGCCAGCAGAATTTCAAGGCACGCCGGGAGATCATTCTGTGCGCCGGCTCCGTCGGCTCGCCGAGCATCCTGCAGCGCTCGGGCATCGGCCCGGCACCACTCCTGCAGCGCTTGGGGATCGGGGTCAGCCATGCCCTGCCCGGGGTCGGCAGCAACCTCCAGGACCACCTGCAACTGCGCTTGATCTACAAGCTGGAAAACGCCCGCACCCTGAACCAGATCGCCGGCAGCCTGTGGGGCAAGATGGGCATGGGCCTGCGCTACCTGTATGACCGCAGCGGCCCGCTGTCCATGGCCCCGAGTCAGTTGGGCGCCTTTGCCCGCTCGGGACCGGAGCAGTCCAGCGCCAACCTCGAATACCACGTGCAGCCGCTGTCACTGGAGCGCTTCGGTGAGCCCTTGCACAGCTTCCCGGCCTTCACGGCCTCGGTCTGCGACCTGCGCCCGCAAAGCCGTGGCCGGATAGAGATACGTTCCGTGGAGCCCGGGGATGCGCCGCTGATCCAGCCCAACTACCTGAGCCATCCTGAGGATCTGCGCGTCGCTGCCGATGCCATCCGCCTGACCCGGCGTATCGTCGGCGCTCCGGCCCTGCAACCCTTCAAGCCCAGCGAATACCTGCCCGGGCCGCAACTGCAGAGTGAGGAACAACTGCATGAAGCGGCGGCCCGCATCGGCACCACCATCTTCCATCCGGTGGGCACCTGCCGCATGGGCCACGACGCCCAGGCGGTAGTGGATGCGCAATTGCGGGTGCATGGCATTCCCGGACTGCGGATTGCCGATGCCTCGATCATGCCGCGCATTACCTCCGGCAACACCTGCTCGCCGACCCTGATGATCGCCGAGAAGGCTGCCGAACTGATTCTTGCCACAGTCCCCAGGAGTACCGTCCAGCACAAGCAACCCGCCACCCCGGCATGACCGTATGAGTCGGCTTGCCGGCGAAGGCGCCTCCAAGGTCGGCACCTGGCTCAAGGGCCTCTTCGCTGGCAAGCCTGCTCCTACGGTCGGGAGGTAAACGAGGGTTCATCGCACGCTAGCGATGAATCGCAACAACGGCGCCGATTACGGCGCCGGCAGTGGAACAACAACAATAATCACTGTAAGGAAGCCCCCTATGTCAGAACACGCTCAGTCTCTCAATGCGCCTCTGGACGACTCCGCTGCCAAGGGCAGTCAGAAGGTGATCTTCGCCTCGTCACTCGGCACGGTGTTCGAGTGGTATGACTTCTTTCTCTATGGCGCCCTCGCGGCGGTGATCAGCAAGCAGTTCTTCGCCGGGGTCAACGACACCACGGCGTTCATCTTCGCCCTCATGGCCTTTGCCGCCGGCTTCGTGGTGCGCCCCTTCGGCGCGCTGGTGTTCGGCCGCCTGGGGGACATGATCGGCCGCAAGTACACCTTCCTCGCCACCATCATCCTCATGGGGGTGGCGACCTTCGCCGTGGGCCTGCTGCCCAACTACGCCAGCATCGGCATCGCCGCGCCGATCATCCTGGTGGCCCTGCGCATGCTCCAGGGCCTGGCCCTGGGGGGTGAATACGGCGGTGCCGCCACCTATGTGGCCGAGCACGCGCCACAGGGCAAGCGCGGTTTCCACACCAGCTGGATCCAGTCCACTGCGACCCTCGGCCTGCTGCTGTCGCTGCTGGTGGTACTGGCTTGCCGCTATTTCACCGGCGATCAGTTCGAGGTCTGGGGCTGGCGCCTGCCGTTCCTGCTGTCCATCGTCCTGCTGGGCATCTCCACCTGGATCCGTATGAGCCTGCACGAGTCGCCGGCCTTCCTGAAAATGAAAGAAGAAGGCCACGCCAGCAAGGCGCCGATCCGCGAGTCCTTCGGCAAATGGGAAAACCTCAAGGTGGTGCTGATCGCCCTGTTCAGCATCAACGCCGGGCAGGCAGTGACCTTCTATGCCGCGCAGTTCTACGTTTTGTTCTTCCTCACCCAGTTCCTCAAGATGGACCCGGCCCTGGCCAACAGCCTGCTGATCATCAGCGTAGTAATCGGCGCACCGATGTTCATCTTCTTCGGCTGGCTCTCGGACAAAATCGGCCGCAAGCCGGTGTTGATGCTCGGCCTGTTGCTGGCCACGGTGCTGTACTTCCCGATCTTCAAGGCCCTTGCCCACTACGCCAACCCGGCCATCGACCAGGCCAGCCGCCAGGCGCCCATCAGCGTCACCGCCGACCCGGCCACCTGCACCTTCCAGTTCGACCCGGTGGGCAAGGCGCGCTTCGACAGCCCCTGCGACAAGGTCAAGACCTTCCTGGTGAAACAGGGCCTGCCGTACAGCAGCATCGCCGCCCCCGCCGGCAGCCCGGTGCAGGTCAGCGTCGGTGACGTGAAGATCAACGGCTTCGACGAAGCGGCCCTGCGTGGCGCGGTGACCCTGGCCGGCTATCCGCAGCAGGCGGACACGCAGAACGTCAACAAACCCATGGTGGTGCTGCTGATCGTGGCGCTGATCCTGATTGCCGCCATGTGCTACGGCCCGCTGGCAGCGCTGATGGTGGAACTGTTCCCGACCCGTATCCGCTACACCTCGATGTCCCTGCCCTACCACATTGGCAACGGCTGGTTTGGCGGATTCCTGCCGACGGTGTCCTTTGCCCTGGTGGTCTACACCGGCGATATCTTTTATGGCCTGTGGTACCCGGTGCTGATTACCGGGGTCAGCCTGGTGGTGGGTTTGCTGTGTTTGCGTGAGACCCGGAATATCGATATCGACCACGTCTGACGAGGCCTTTGCCTGGCAAGCAGGACTTGCAGGAGCCGGCTTGCCGGCGAAGGCATCCGCAAGGCAGGCGCCCGGCTTGCCGGCCTCTGCGCTGGCAAGCCGACTCCTACGAGGGGGCGGCTTGAATAAAGCGCTGCTTTGCGCCACTGTCTCGGCACTTTTTCCGGCGGAGACCGAACATGCTGTTGATCCTTCCCGCAGTGGTGGCCCTGGCCTTGATCCTGGTGTTATGGCGCCGTCAGAACACCCTCACCGCGTTGCGCCGGGAAGCCTATATCCGCGATTTCACCTTGCCACCACGGCTGTTCGAACCCCTGCGCACCCAGCATCCGCACCTGCGCCTCAAGGACTGCCAACTGGTGGCTCAGGGCTTGCGTCAGTTCTTCCTGGCCTACCTCAAGGGCGGCCAGCACTACGTGTCGATGCCGTCCCAGGTGGTGGACGATCTGTGGCACGAGTTCATCCTGCATACCCGGGATTATCAGCAGTTCTGCGACAAGGCCTTCGGCCAGTTCCTCCATCACACTCCCGCCGCGGTGCTCGGCCAGAACGCTGCGCGCAAAAGCGACAACGGCCTGCGCCGGGTCTGGCGTCTGGCCTGCCTGGAAGAAAACATCAACCCTGCCCAGCCCAGCCGCCTGCCGCTGCTGTTCGCCCTGGATGCCAAGCTGAAAATCGCTCGGGGCTTTCACTACGTCGCTGACTGCCAGTCCCTGCGGCGTCTGACGGACAACGCCACCACGGCTGCCGTGGTGCACTGCGGCAGCGAGCTGTACAGCAGTTCCTTCGACAGCGACTCCTCCAGCAGTGGCAGCGACAGTGACGGCTCGCGTTTCGGCGGCGACGGGGACAGTGGCGGCAGCGATGGCGGCGGGGGCGACAGCAGCGGTTGCGGGGGCGGCGGTTGTGGCGGCGGGGGCGGCGACTGATCACCCGTGGGCCAGCGCCACCGACAGCCAGGTGGCCGAGGCAATGTCCTGGCGCTGTGATTTGCCTGGCGCGGGCGCAGACCAGGAGGCTTGCCTGAGCGTTGAGCGAAACCGACACAGGCACACGGGCTGGGCGCGATGCCCAGCACCCACATCAGAGCGCGCGGGCGTGAAAAAAACCGGGCGTTAGAACAAGCGGATCGCCAGTCCGAAAACGCTCGCCCCATACCATGACTTCTTCTTGCGACGGCAACAGCATGGGGCGTAATCGATACCCTTTGAGCAGGGCCTCGACGCCTTGAGCAAAATCATGCCCAACAAAAAGCATTATGGGCGCGACCAATCCGTTCGAGAACAAACGGCCTTGGCTATCCAGCCAGAGCTGTGCATGACCATGATGTACATCACCCAGGCAAACAAAGTGGGTGTGCAGCGCTTCTTGCCAGCCATGTACTTGTTCATCGGGGCACGCAGGACACCCAAACTCTATGTCACTAGAGGCACACTCCGCCCCCGCGCCGGTATGCCCTACGGTCAATTCGCCAAATGCTTGTAGGATGCGAAATGCCGGATGTGCGCGGGGTACGTGACTATCAACCACAACGGCCCTGCCAGGGGCCCACCCGGCATCTCTGAAAAACGGCTCTATGTTCGGAGTAAGGAGGTTCATGCGGCGAAGATAATCAAAGTGCAGGAAAACCGCAAAAGCCCTGTATACGGCCCCTGCCGGAAGGCTATCAGCTGCTCTGCGCGTCAAGTCGACATCCACGACTATCGACGGCCAGCCAATGCCGGCCTCGATCAAACCTGCCCAGGACCGGGGAAAACAAGGGGAAGAGTGATGTGGAAGCGGCGCATCGCGCGCCGCTCCACTGTTTCCGATCAATCAGGCGATGATGTCGGTGACAGCCGCCTGGCCCACGGTGCCCACGGCGAAGTCCACCGCGCCATGACCGGTCAGGTCGATCATCAGGCTGGTCTGGTTGGTTTCGACAAAGTAGGTGAGGATCGCATCGCCGGCGTGGCCAGTGAAGCCGCTGACGAAGTTCAGGGTGGCGCCGGTGGAGGCAAACAGGCCGCTGAGGTCGATCTTGTCCTCGCCACTGGCGAAATCCATGATCCAGTCCGGGGCGTCGAAGGTCGAATCTGAAGCTGCGCCGAACACGAAGGTGTCGGCCCCTGCCCCGCCCCACAGCGTATCGCCACCGCCACCGCCGTAGAGGATGTCGTTGCCGGCACCGCCTTCGAGGATGTTCGCCGCAGCGTTGCCGATCAGCAGGTCATTGCCCGAACCGCCGATGGCGTTTTCCACGGTCACGCCGTGGGCGATGGAGACGTTGCCCACCAGGCCGCCGACATCGGAGAAACCACCCTCGTTGAGGTTGATCTTCTGGTCCTGGGTGAAGCCGGAGAAGTCCAGGGTATCGTTGCCGCCGCCGTCCCAGACCGCAAACACCAGCTTGTCGGAGGCGCTCTGGGCGCTGTAGAAATCCCGCCCGGTGTTGGAGTTGAAGCCATAGACAGTGTTGTCGGCACGGGTCTCGTGGTTGGCGCCATAGAGCTTCTGCACGGCGACGATATCGTCCAGCAACGGCGCCGAGGCGTAGGCACCGCCGCCGTCCTTGCTGAAGTCCTGCCCGGTGTGGCTCTCGCTCCAGTAGCTCATCAGGCTGTAGCCACGGGTGTCCTGGGCGTAGGTGACGTCGTTGTAGGTGGGGCTGCCGCTGCCGGCGTTGTACACGCCCGGATGGGACAGGCCCAGGCTGTGGCCGATTTCGTGGGTCAGGGTCTGGCGGCCATAGTTGCCGTTGCCCGGTGTTTCGTTGACCCGGTACTGGTCGTTGATCAGGTACCAGGACTGGCCGTCATAGCTGCTGCCGGACGGCAAGTAGGCAAAGGCCGCGCCGCCGGTGCTGACGTTGTAGTTGCCGAAGCTCAGGTGGCCGTCGCCGCCCTTGGCGGACTCGGTGAAGGTGATGTTGGCCACGTCCGACCAGGACTGCAGGGACAGCTGGGCCTGAGCCTTCTGCAGCGCGCTGAACTCGCTGAAGCTGCCCAGGGCCGGGTTGTAGTTGGCCGGTTTGTCAGTGAGGAAGCTGTAGCTCAGGTCGATCTTGCCGTCGCCATTCTGGTCGTGCCAGGACAGGCCCTTGCGCAGGATCGAGTCGGCGGCCTGGTCGGCGGTGAACGATGGCTTGCCGTTCACCAGTTCGCTGCCGCCCCGGTCATACAGATGGCTGAAGGCCTGGACCTGTTGGTAGGCAGTGCTGAGCGCTGCGATCGGGTCGATCCCGTAGCCGATGGTTTCAGGGAGTGCTTTGGATAGTGCGTTTGACATTGTTACGTCCTTGTTCCAGACAAAAAATTTCCGATAGAACAGCAACGACCCCGCCTGCGAGATCGTCCTATCACTCGCCCATTGAGGCGCAAGAAACCTGACACACTCGTCAACCGCGAGTCCACGGTTTTTTTTGTCCGACAAAAGCCCGAAAAGCGCTCTGGCCCGGGGTAAATATTCCACTCGCGCACGGCTCTGGCAGCAGATAGGCTAAGCATCAATCCGGGGCTGCAAAGCTCGCTCAAGCCTCTGCCCCAAGGCTGTTCCACGAGGAGTCCGCGATGCGCAAAATCCTGCTGCTGGGCACTTTGATAATCTTCACCGGCGCCGCCCACGCCGAAGGTGTACCGCTATTCAACGTTTCCTGCCCCGGCAATCTGGCCGTCAGTGCCGACCAGGGCGGACCGATTTACATCAATGGCAAAGCGGTCAAGAGCAGCGCCGTGGATGACCGGCATTTCCAGGTCAAGACGCCGGAAACAACCCTGACCATCAGCGTCGAGGACGACGATTCGGTGACCGTGAAATACAGCGACAAACACGGTGCCAGTGGTCTGTGCGAAACCGTGGACGACTGAGGCCTCTCAGAACAAGCCCATCTGCCCGCCCACCAGGGTGCTGAAGTCGTCCTGCACGAACGGCAGGATGGCATCTGCCACCGGCTGCAGCTGCCGGGTCAGGTAGTGCTCGTAGTCGATGGCCGCGCGGCGGTTTTCCAGGGGCTCGGGGCCGGCCAGGGTGATCACGTAGCTGATCCAGCCACCGTTCTGGTACTGCAACGGCCGGCCCTGCTCACGGTTGTATTCATCCGCCAGGCGCGCGGCGCGAACATGGGGTGGCACGTTGCGCTCGTAGTCGTCCAGGGGACGGCGCAGGCGCTTGCGGTAGATCAGCCAATCATCCAGTTGCCCGGCCAGGGTGCGTTGCACGTAGTCGCGCACATAGTCCTGGTAGGGCTGGCGATGGAAGATCCGCTGGTACAGCTCCTGCTGGAATTCCCGGGCCAGGGGCGACCAGTCGGTGCGCACGGTCTCCAGCCCCTTGTAGACCATCTCCTGACGGCCATCGGCGCGCTGCACCAGCCCGGCATAACGCTTCTTGCTGCCCTCCTCGGCGCCGCGGATGGTGGGCATCAGAAAACGTTTGTAGTGGGTTTCGAACTGCAACTCCAAGGCGCTTTCCAGGCCATATTGCTGCTGCAGATGCTCGCGCCACCACTGGTTGACGTGGGCCACCAGGCCGCGCCCGATCAGCGCCGCCTGCTCCTCGTCATGCAGGCTGCCGAGCCAGACGAACGTGGAGTCGGTATCGCCATAGATCACTTGATGGCCCTGGGCTTCGATCAACTGCCGGGTACGCGCCATGATCTCGTGGCCACGCAGGGTGATGGATGAAGCCAGGCGTGGGTCGAAGAAGCGGCAACCGCTGGACCCGAGCACGCCGTAGAAGGCGTTCATGATGATCTTCAGGGCCTGGGACAGCGGCGCGTTGTGCTCGCGCTTGGCCACTTCACGGCCCTCGGCGACCCGGGTCACGATCGCTGGCAGGCAATGTCGGGTGCGGGAGAAGCGCGCACCGCGAAAGCCCGCGACCGAGTGCTGGTCATCCGGCTGGCGCAGGCCTTCCACCAGCCCCACCGGGTCGATCAGGAAACTGCGGATGATCGACGGGTACAGGCTCTTGTAGTCCAGCACCAGCACCGACTCATAGAGGCCGGGGCGCGAATCCATGACAAAACCGCCAGGGCTGGCCTGGGGCGGCAGCTCGCCGAGGTTGGGGGCAACAAAGCCCTGGCGATGCATCAGCGGCATGTACAGGTGAGTGAAAGCCGCCACCGAGCCGCCGCTGCGGTCAGCGGGCAGGCCAGTGACTGTGGCCCGCTCCAGGAGGAAGGTCAGCAGCTCGGTCTTGGCGAAAATCCGCGTCACCAGCTCGCAGTCCTTGAGGTTGTAGCGGGCCAGGGCCGGCTTGTCCTCGGCGAACATGCGGTTGATTTCGTCCATGCGCTGGTACGGGTTGTCGATCGACTTGCCCTCCCCCAACAGGGTCTGGGCGACGTTTTCCAGGCTGAAGGACGGGAAGCTCCAGGTCGCCGAACGCAGGGCTTCGATGCCGTCGATGATCAAGCGTCCGGCGGCCGAGGCGAAGTAATGAGTGCGGCTGCCGTGCTCGCGCCATTGCATCTCCTCGCCACCACGCCCCAGGCGCAGGGGCACCGCCAGGCGCCGGGCATGCTCATGCAGCACCCGCAGGTCGAACTGCACCAGATTCCAGCCAATGATCGCGTCGGGGTCGTGCCGGGCCAGCCACTGGTTGAGTTTCTCCAGCAACTGCTCGCGGCTGGCGCAGAACTCCAGGTCGAAGTCCACGGGGCTATCGTCCTCCCGGGCCTTGCCGAGCATGTACACCTGGCGCTGGCCACAGCCCTCCAGCGCAATGGAGTACAACTCGCCGCGCTCGCTGGTTTCAATGTCCAGGGACGCCAGCTTGAGTGCGGGCCGGTAATCCGGCGCCGGCTTCATCTGCGCCTCGAGTAACAGGCCGTCGGGCCCTGGCTGGCCGCCAAAGGATACCGGCGCAGTAATGAAACGCTCCATCAGGTAGCGCTCGGGCGGGCGAACGTCGCCCTCGAACACCTCGACACCGGCGCGGCGCAGGGTCTTGTCCAGACGCATCAGCTGATTGTGCTGCGGGCAATACATGCCCAGCACCGGGCGCTGGTGGAAGTCGCGCAACTGCAGGGGACGCAGCTCGACATCCGGGTCGTCGGCCAGCAAGCGCTCGGCCTGAGGACGCTGCACCGCCGGGACAAAGGCCACGGAAGTCTGCAACGGCAAGCGGATCCGGCGCGGGCCCTGGTCGGTGGCCAACCAGAATTCGACTTCCGTGCCCGCCGGCGTATCGCGCCAGTGCCGAGTCAGGACGAAGCCTTGTTGTACATCCACCGCTGCAACCTCAGAGCTGTTTCAAGGCGCCGATTCTACCTGTCCTGGCCGCCGATAGGGTGTCTGGATGATGGCTTTGCGGCTTTTGTCAGACAAGATGTAGTGCTTGAAAATTTTCACTACAAAACCGTTGACGAGAGGATTTCGCCCTTGCATGATGCAGACGTCCCCCCGATCGGGGGACGAGGCAAAGGTGTTATGAGCAAGCTCGTCTGACCGCCGAGCTGTGACCCGGATGTGTACTGCCCACAAGGCAGATTGATGAAACTGACCTGGCATTGACCGTCCAGTACCAAGACGGGAAGCCGGCGAAAACTCCTCAAGATGCTTGTGGCCGATGATGGGAATGTCGGCAGCTTCATCCAGGTTTACGCTGCTTCTCTTCGTTGTGACGCTATTGCGTAGCAGTTAATCAAGGCAACTACACGCATCAGGCTCTGGGCCTTATCTGTATCCGACAGACACCCTCTGTCGCCCTGTTTCCGGTATCAGGGTTCAACTTACCGACGTAGCAAGATGAATTAGCGAATCAACTTAGATAGATCGATAAATGGTCAAGGGGGCTACAAATGAATCTTAATAATCAACCCACTATTGATGAATTGGCACGTATGTTCGCCGCACAGAAAGACAGCCACGACAGCCACATCCTGTGGATTGCCAAGTCGGGCCAAGTGCATATCGACTGCCTGTCGCCCCATAGCCATGAAGCAGAGTTCGACCAGAACAACCGGGACCTGGCGGCCCGCCTGAAGATGTACCGCCGCGGCCAGGGCTACGTCGGCAAGAAAGCCGCCGCCGACAAGGACTTCATCGGCCGGGTACTGGAGACCCTGAAAGCCGAATGGCAGTCGCTGCGGGACAAGTCGGAAGTTCGGGTTATTGATCGGTTTTGTTGAGACAAGTTAAAACCGGATATAAGCCAACAAGGGGCGCTGAACTTTCAGCGCCCCTTTTTATTGTCTGCAATAAACCTGAGTAACTTTTCCCGCACACCGGGATCAGGTCAAGAACTTCATCATCTGACGGTTGGACAGAATAATGGCCAATTAGTAGCATTGCTCCCGCTCAAACCGACCTGAAGGTCGGCACACGGAGCTCAAGCCCCTTGTTGAAGACCCACTACAACCATCACGCGGGATACTCGATAGCCGAGTCCAACCTGGAGAAAAGGATTTTTTTGTGACTGATCGCAGCGGCGTTTTGCGTTACATCATTGAACGGTATTACTCGGGGGACATAGAAACTGCCTGTGCCCATACCGGGTACAGCAGCAAGCAGATCGAGGACTGGTGTTCTGGCCAATGCCAGCCGCAGCACATCACGGTCGAGTACTTCATTCACCGCGCCTTTACGCCTGAATTCCAGTCAGTGGTGGAGTTCGCCGAGTTCAAGCAGGACCAGCCAGTGATGGCGCAGTTGAAAACCCTGTTCAAGGGCCACGAAGAGCGGGCAGGCATCTACGCCTTCTATGACTCGATGGCCAACCTCATCTACCTCGGCAAAGCCACCAATCTGTTGAAAGAAGCCTACTCGGCTATTCGCCGGGATGTGGACATCCAGTTCCCCGCGGGAATCAAGAAGAAGCCCGATAAACGCTACGAAATCGTTCGCTACATCTCCGCCTACGATGTTGGCAGCTCCGATTGGATGGATTTCCCCAAACACGTTGAGTCGCTGATCCTCAGAATCTCCAAGCCTATCTTGAACAAGAACATCGGCCATATCGAACAGGCGTACACGCCTCCCGGTATCGACTGACAGGCTTTCTATCCCTCGAGCGGCCGGGAGATTGACCAAAAAAACAGGCAACAGGACGATCTACCGTCCTGTCGCCTTTTTACTGGCTTGCTTCAGAACGCAAAACACGAACACCCAAACGCCCCCCAGAACCCCTGGAAGTCACTCACCGGCACATTCGACAGCCGTGCCTTCTGGTGTCCATGGGCATGCACCGCGCACGGGCCGCTGCACTGGTGCACCTGGTTCTGCAACGGTGCACCGGGTTTCCAATGCCCCGACACCTTGACCACCGGCGACCAGTCCGGGGTCACTGCCAGGCTCGGTGGGGCCAGTTTGGCGAAGTCGCCGGCGGCGTGGACCACCTTGCCGTCCACCACGGTGAGCAAGGATTCGATCCACTTGATCGCCTCTTCCTCGACACTGAAGTAGTCCGCCGACAGGGCCACCAGGTCCGCCAGTTGCCCGACCTTGATCTGGCCTTTCTTGCCCTGTTCCGAAGAGAACCAGGCGCTGCCGTGGGTATAGAGCTCCAGCGCGGTGTCGCGGCTCAAGCCCTGGGGATACAGCTCCAGGCCGCCGACGGTCTTGCCGCTGACCATCCAGTACAGCGAGGTCCAGGGGTTGTAGCTGGAGACTCGGGTGGCGTCGGTGCCGGCGCCCACCGGAATGCCTTCGGCGAGCATGCGCTGGATCGGCGGGGTCATCTCGGCAGCCTTGGCCCCGTAGCGCTCGACAAAATACTCTCCCTGGAAGGCCATGCGATCCTGGATGGCGATGCCGCCGCCCAGGGCCCGCACCCGCTCGATGTTTTTCGGGCTGATGGTTTCTGCGTGATCGAAAAACCACGGCAGGCCGTTGAAGGGGATGTCGCGGTCGACCTTTTCGAACACATCGAGCATCCGCGAGATGGATTCGTCGTAGGTGGCGTGCAGGCGGAACGGCCAGCGCTGCTCCACCAGGTGGCGCACCACCGGTTCCAGCTCCTGCTCCATGGTCTGCGGCAGATCGGGGCGCGGTTCGAGGAAGTCCTCGAAGTCGGCGGCGGAGAACACCAGCATCTCCCCTGCCCCGTTGTGCCGCAGGAAGTCGTCGCCCTGGCCGTAGGTGACGCTGGCGGTCCAGTGCTTGAAGTCGGTCAGTTCTTCCTTGGGTTTCTGGGTGAACAGGTTGTAGGCGATGCGCACGGTCAGTTGCTGTTTGGCCGCCAGTTCGTTGATCACCTGATAGTCGTCCGGGTAGTTCTGGAAGCCGCCGCCGGCATCGATGGCGCTGGTCACCCCGAGGCGATTGAGCTCGCGCATGAACTGGCGGGTCGAGTTGACCTGGTATTCCAGGGGCAGCTTGGGCCCCTTGGCCAGGGTCGAGTAAAGGATCATCGCGTTGGGCCGGGCGATCAGCATGCCAGTGGGATTGCCATTGCCATCGCGGACAATCTCGCCACCGGGCGGGTTCGGGGTGTTGCGGTCGTAGCCCACCACCCGCAGCGCAGCACGATTGAGCAAGGCCCGGTCATACAAGTGCAGCACGAACACCGGAGTGTCCGGGGCCGCCTGGTTCAGTTCTTCCAAGGTCGGCATGCGTTTCTCGGCGAACTGGAATTCGTTCCAGCCGCCCACCACCCGCACCCACTGCGGCGCAGGGGTGCGCAGGGCCTGTTCCTTGAGCAGGCGCAGGGCATCGGCCAGGGACGGCACGCCTTCCCAGCGCAGTTCCAGGTTGTAGTTGAGTCCGCCGCGGATCAGGTGCAGGTGCGAGTCGTTGAGCCCGGGGATCACCGTGCGGCCCATCAGGTCGATGACCTGGGTGCCGGCGCCGCGCAGGGCCATGGCCTGGGCGTCGTTGCCCACGGCGATGAAGCGACCGTCCTTGATCGCTACCGCGCTGGCCCGGGGCTTGGCCCGGTCCACGGTATGCAGGCGGCCGTTGAACAGAATCAGGTCGGCAATTGCTTGGGGTTGCATGGCATTGCTCCAGATGAAAGTCGTGGGGAATCAAGCCGCGCTGCGCGGTTGCAACCAGCGGCGAAACAGACGCGTGACCCGGGGCATGAAGACGTAGACCACCAGCAGCACGATGCTCAGGGTAATCAGCACCGTGGCTGGCACATAAGCGCCGAGCCAAGGCAGTTGGGCAAACACCGGCTTCCATAACTGAGGCACCAGAAAGCTCAGCGGCAGGATCACCAGGAAGGTCACGCAGGCCTGCTTCCAGCGCGGTGGCGGGGTTGGCGCAGCAGCGTCCTGAGGGGTGAACCAGAACTCACGGTCAGCATTGATTTCGGTCTGGTCGCCATCGGCCAGCAAATGCTGCGCCTGTTGCACCAGCTCGCGGCGGTCGGCGGAATCCAGCCAGTGCTGCAACTGCTCGGTGCTGGCAAAGCGCAGCACGCTGGTGAACAGCCCCAGACCGCCACTGTGGCCACGGACCACGTCGATGCCCAGATGCCCCGGGTAGCTGCGGGCCTTGGCGATGATCTGCCGCAGCCAGGTTTCATAGGCCTGCTCCTGGCCGTGCTTGATCCGGTGGCGCACCAGCAAGGTCACCACACCGTCGGTGAGTTCGATATTCATCACAAGGCTCCAGCGTCGGGAAGGAGATCGCGCCGGATGCAGCAGGGCTGCACCCGCGCTTCACAGTTAAGGCCCGTAGCAGCCGGCTTGCCAGCGAAGCGCCCCGCAGGATCGCGTTGGCCGGCCAGCCACCTCCTACAGCTGACGTTGCGGCGCCTTGTGCACCATGCTGTAGGCATAGTCCACGCCCATGCCGTAGGCGCCGCTGTGCTCCAGCACCAGGCCCATGACCGCGTCGTAGGTGTCCTTGTGCGCCCAGTCACGCTGGTATTCCAGCAGCACCTGTTGCCAGGTCACCGGTACCGCACCGGCCTGGATCATCCGCTGCACAGCCATGTCGTGGGCTTCCTGGCTGGTGCCGCCGGAGGCGTCGGTGACGATGTACACCTCGTAGCCTTCGGCCAGGGCTTCCAGGGCCGGGAAGGTCAGGCAGACCTCAGTCCAGAGTGCCGCCATCACCAATTTCTTGCGCCCGGTGGCCTTCACCGCCTCCACCAGCTTGCGGTCTTCCCAGGAGTTCATGGAGGTGCGTTCGATAGGCTGCTGATCAGGAAACACTGCCAGCAATTCCGGCCAGATGTAGCCGCTGAAGCTCTGGGTCTCCACCGAGGTGAGAATGCTCGGCACGTTAAAGATCTTTGCCGCCTTGGCCAGGGCCACGGTGTTGTTCTTCAGGGTCTGGCGGTCGATCGACTGCACGCCGAAAGCCATCTGTGGCTGGTGGTCGATGAGAATCAGGGCCGAGTTGGCCGGGTTCAGCAATTCACGAATGGACATGGCGCGTTCCTTTTGCAGTCAGAGAGTGAGGGTCGAACATGACCGGCTGATGGCGCTGCTGCGCCCCTTTGCGTCCGGCTTGGTGGCTAATTTAGGGGATGGCTGAAACAGCGACAATTCCCTAAAATCGAGAATCATTGATTCCAAATAAGGGACAATCATGGACCGCATCCAATGCATGCGCGCCTTTGTCGTCACCGTTGACGAGAACGGTTTTGCCGCCGCTGCCCGGGCAATGGACGTACCCCGCTCCAAGGTCAGCAAACAGATCCAGGCTCTGGAAGAAGCCATCGGCGTGCAACTGCTGCAGCGCACCACCCGCAGCCTGCATTTGACCGAGGCCGGTGCCGAGTACTACGAAAGTGCCCGGGAAGTGCTGGCGACCGTGGACGAAGCCGAGCAGCGGGCCCGGGACGGCATCGCCGAATTGCGCGGGGTGTTGCGGGTCAATGCACCGATGTCCTTCGGTCTGCGTCGGCTCGGGCCGCTGGTGCCGCTGTTCCATGAGCAGCACCCGCTGATCGAGTTGCAACTGGTGCTCAGCGACCAGCAAGTGGACCCGGTGCGCGGCGGTTTCGATGTCACCCTGCGCATCGCCAGCCTGCCGGATTCATCCATGGTGGCCCGCCAACTGGCACCGGCGCCGCGGATCATGGTGGCCGCGCCCAGCTACCTGGCTCGGGCCGGAGTGCCTGGCCACCCCAAGGAGCTGAGCAGCCACCAGTGCCTCAACTATGGCTACCTGCAAAGCGGGGTCAGCCTGCAATTGAGCCACGGCAGCGACACCCAGCGGGTACACGTCACCGGACCGTTGCACGCCAACAATGGCGACCTGCTGGCCCAGGCCGCCGAGGCCGGCATGGGCATCGCCCTGTTGCCGGATTTCATCGTCGAGGATGCGTTGGCCGCCGGACGCCTGGTGCCGGTGCTGTGTGAATGGCAGGCGCCGCCCATCAGCGTCAACGTGGTCTATCCCTCGGCCCGGCGCGTGCCACAGAAGACCCGGGCCTTCATCGATTTCCTGGTGAGCCACCTGACGCAAAGGACGACCGCCTGATCGGCCTGAGGCGCGCTGGCGGACGAACGAGCGCATTCGCCCGCAAGCGGACTCCTACACTCAGGGGAGGCTCCTCACCCTGGGCGATCAACATGAACATCTCTCCTCGACTGGCCGTTTCCAGCGTGCTCGGCGCCCTTGCCTACCTGGGCCTGGCAATCTGGGGCCTCGGCGGTTTCACGGCGTTCTTCGCCCACCCGCCCCTGAACCTGATCGTCATCGTCACCTTGCTGATGGTGGTGGCCTCGCTGTACAGCGAGGTCAACCTCAGCAGCGGCGTGCAGGAGGACCAGGGCAACCGCTGGGTGCTTGGGGCCTTCGCCGTGATCGGCCTGCTGAGCGGCTTCGTTCCGGCCTACAGCGACCGCATCGACTTCTGGACCTTTGGCGACGAAGGCCTGCGCTGGCTGGGTGCCTTGCTGTTCACCCTCGGCGGCGTACTGCGCCTGTGGCCCGTGTTCATCCTCGGCCGACGCTTCAGTGGACTGGTGGCGATCCAGAGCGGGCACAGGCTGGTGGTGGACGGCCTGTATCGCCACCTGCGCAACCCCAGCTACCTCGGTCTGCTGGTGAACGCCGTGGGCTGGGCCCTGGCCTTTCGCTCCGGGCTGGGGCTGCTGCTGGCGGCCCTGACCCTGATCCCGCTGATCGCGCGAATTCATGCCGAAGAAGCCTTGTTGCGCAGCCATTTCGGCCAGGAGTACGACGACTATTGCGCCCACAGCTGGCGCCTGCTGCCCGGGGTCTACTGAGGTTCTGTAAAAAAAATCAGACACTCCTGACATCAGGACTGCACCGCTCTAGCACGCACCTCTCCCTCTGTTCGAAGGACGCTCGCCAGGGGACTTGAGCCTTTTACCCCCCTTACATTGGCTGGCGGATTCTTGCAGTATTGATCCGCCCTGGGGAGACGGACCCATTGATCCGCCCCACCAGCGCCCGGTTCACATAAAGAATAATCACAACGAACTCGACAGCGAGATCACCCGGCCGATGCATCCCCTGAACCCGTTTCACGGATTCGACAGATCAGCTCCCGCGCCCCTGCACAGTGGCCGCGGTGCGCTTGTCGACGCTCGGTTCTCACTGTCCTGCCGCTGCCACGCTCCTGCGCTCCATGAGGTCCATGAGGACCGCGCTGCCGTCATCGGTGTGTACTTCCTGGACAGGCCCTGCCCATGAAGCTTCTGGTCAACCTGCCCATGGCCCTGTGCCGTTCCCGTCTGCGCCACTCCTCACGTCCTCCGGATCACTCGCTTCTGGCCTGATCGCGCCCTCCTGCGCGTGCCGCTCCCAGACCTGATTTCTACCCTTGCAACCGCATCGTGCGCGGCGTCGTTGCAGGACCTGAAAACCTGTGCGCCTTGATGGCGCAAGCGAGACTCCTCATGAAATTTGCAGCCCTCGACGAAGCCCGTGACTTCCTGGCCGCCCACCCCGATATCGACATGATCGAGCTGTTCATCCTCGACGCCAACGGCGTGCCCCGGGGCAAGCTGCTGCACCGCGAAGAACTGCTGGCGGTGTATGAAAGCGGTCGCCCCCTGCCCAGCACCATCCTCGGCCTGACCCTCAACGGCGACGACGTGGAGAATTCCGGGCTGGTGTGGGACGTGGGCGATATCGACTGCCGTGCCTACCCGTTGGCCGGCAGTCTGGTGCGCCTGCCCTGGCGGCAGATCCCCACGGCCGCCGTGCAGGTCAGCATGCACCCGCAGGAGGGCCTGCCCGCCAGTATCGCCGATCCGCGCCACCTGCTGATCAAGGTCATCGACAGCCTCAAGGCCGAGGGTTACCACCCGGTGATGGCCTGCGAGCTGGAGTTCTACCTGCTGGACGCCAAGCGCGACGGCAATGGCCGCCCGCAACCGGCACTTGACGCCGATGGCGGTCGTCCGCGCAGCACCCAGGTCTATGGTCTGAGGGAGCTGGAGCAGATCGAACCCTTCCTCGCCGACCTCTACGCCGCCTGCAAACTGCAGGGCATTCCGGCGCGCACGGCGATCTCCGAGTACGCCCCAGGCCAGGTGGAAATCACCCTGGAACACGGCGATGCCCTGGAGGCCATGGACCAGGCGGTGCGCTACAAGCGCCTGGTCAAGGCCGTGGCCCACAAGCACGGGATGCAGGCCACCTTCATGGCCAAGCCCTTCGATCACCTGGCCGGCACCGGCATGCACATGCACGTGAGCATTGCCGACGCCGCGGGCCGCAACCTGTTTGCCTCCGAGGACCCGGCCGGCACCCCGCTACTGCGCCAGGCAGTGGGCGGCATGCTCGCTTCCCTGCTGGAATCGCTGCTGCTGTTCTGCCCCAACGCCAACTCCTACCGGCGCTTCCAGGCCAACAGCTACGCGCCCCTGGCGCCGACCTGGGGCGTCGACAACCGCACCGTGAGCCTGCGGGTGCCCGGTGGCCCGGCCAACAGTCGGCACATCGAACACCGCATCTGCGGCGCCGACGCCAACCCCTATCTCGCGGCGGCGGCGATCCTCGCCGGCGTGCATCGCGGCCTGCGCGAACACCTCGATCCGGGCGACCCAGTGCAAGGCAACGGCTATGCCCAGGCCACCGAGCTGCTGCCCACCGACTGGCTGACCTCGCTGATCGCCCTGGAGCAATCGGCCTGGGCCCGGGACGCCCTGGGCAGTGAATTCCTCGGGGTGTACCTGGCGGTCAAGCGTGCCGAGTACCGCCAGTTCATGGCCGAAGTCGGCGAGCAGGACTGGCGCTGGTACCTGACCCAGGCCTGAGCCGCAGTAACGATCTGCGGCGCAGGGCTCATGGGCAAGGCGGCCTGCAACCGCTTTGCCTGACCCGAGCTGCGCCCGGCAGATCATCGACAGCTCCTGAAGCGCTGGCGGCTGCCCTACACGCAGCCGCCCGGTTGATTTTTCTACGAGGATTGTTCCATGACAGCCGCCTTCGATCCGCGGACCCCGGCAGCCGAACGCTGCCCCAGCTACTACAGCGCCACCCTGAACCAGGAAACCCATTACCCGACTCTGCAAGGCACCCATCAGGTGGATGTGGTGATCATCGGCGGCGGCTTCACCGGCGTTGCCAGCGCGCTGGAACTGGCCGAACGCGGCCTGAAAGTCGCCATCGTCGAAAGCCACAAGATCGGCTGGGGCGCCACCGGGCGCAACGGTGGCCAGGTCACCGGCAGTCTCTCGGGCGACGAGGCCATGCGCAAACAGATGGGCCGCAGCCTCGGCAAGGAAGTCGATGACTTCATCTGGAACCTGCGCTGGCGCGGGCACCGGATCATCCAGCAGCGGGTGGAGAAATACGCCATCGCCTGCGACCTCAAGCACGGCCACCTGCACGCGGCCTACAAGCCCAGCCACCTGCCGGGCCTGCGGGCCGACTACGAAGAAGCGGTGCGCCGCGGCATGGGCGACGAAGTCAGCCTGCTGGACCGGGCCCAGGTGCGCGGCCTGCTGGAAAGCGACCTCTATCACGGCGCGATCAAGAACACCCGCAACCTGCACCTGCACCCGCTGAACCTGTGCATCGGCGAAGCCCGGGCTGCCGAAAGCCTGGGAGCGCTGATCTTCGAGCACAGCCAGGTGCTGGAGATCGTCCACGGCGAACGCCCGGCGGTGATCACCGCCCAGGGCCGGATCGACGCCAAGCAGGTGCTGCTGGCCGGCGACGTCTACCACAAGCTGGAGCCGAAAAAGCTCAAGGGCAAGATCTTCCCGGCCATGGGCGGCATCGTCACCACCGAGCCGTTGGGCGAGTTGGCCAAGCGCCTCAACCCCGAGGACCTGGCGGTCTACGACTGTCGCTTCGTGCTCGACTACTACCGCATGACCGCCGACGGCCGCCTGCTGTTCGGCGGCGGCGCCAACTACAGCGGCAAGGACTCGCGGGACATCGCCGGCGAACTGCGTCCCTGCATCGAGCGCACCTTCCCGGCGCTCAAGGGCGTGGCCATCGACTTCCAGTGGAGCTGCGCCATGGGCATCGTGATCAACCGCATCCCGCAACTGGGCAAGCTCTCGGACAACGTCTGGTACTGCCAGGGCTACTCCGGGCACGGCGTGGCCACCAGCCACATCATGGGCGAGATCATGGCCGAGGCCCTGACCGGCCACCTCGGCCACTACGACACCTTCGCCGCCTGCCAGCACATCCGCGTGCCCTTTGGCGACCAGTTGGGCAACCCGATGCTGGCGGCAGGCATGTGGTACTACCAGATGCTGGAGAAACTGCGCTGAGGGCCCGGCGCGAGTCGGGCGCCAACCCAGGCGCCGGCAAAGCTTGATGAGCCGGCCCTTTGTTCAGTAGTCTGCCCGCCCCTCGAAGGCATGGACCGCCCCAAACCCGCGGGCGGTCCCTGTGCTTCGTCTTGTCCAGACCCGCCCAAGCCCGAGGCTTGGGCCCAGCGAGACCGCCGTTATCCGAGTCCTCGACCAGGAAAGAATCGACCGTATCAATCAAGACCTGACCCGCGCCTGGAAGGCTGATGTTGAAACCACCTGCATCCTGTCGGGCATTGTGTTGCTCTCCTGCCTCATCCTCATCGGCCTGCTGGATGGCCCGCTGTTCGCCAAGGTCATCCTGTGCGGCTTCCTCTGCCTGATGGTCGGTGGCTGGTGCACCGCCAAGTGGCTCAACGCCCAGGCGCAACCCAGGGCTGACGTCACGGGAGTGAAGGTGGAGCAACTGGAAGGCTACTTTGACCGCCGCCGGGTTCAGACTGCCGGCAAGCCCTATATCGAATACAGCTTTGGCAAGCATTGCCTGCACATCCAGACCTCGGCCAACAGCTTCTTCAGTGGTGATACCCAGTTGAAGCTCAACCGCCGCTATCGCGTCGACGCCCTGTACCTCATCGGCCGCTGCAGCGACTACACCGGCTATTACCTGCTGGAAGAAACCTTCCAGGAAATCTTCGATGACAGCGACCTCAGCGCCGAGGAGAAAATCCAGGTTGCCAAGCGTGAGAGACGGATCAAACAGCACCTCAAGGAGCAGCAGACACGCCTGTACCGCCTCTACCGCAACCCCCAGGGCGAACTGGAGGCGGTGGCCCTGGGTTTCAATTTTGCCGCGTGCTTTTTCACCGTGCTCTGGTCGTTCTGCGCCGGCCTGCACGGGGTAACCGTCCTCACCCTGGCCGCCCTGGGCCTGACCCTGCTGATCCCCGATACAGGCGCCGGCTACCCTTGGTTCGCCCTGGGCTGGCTGCTCAGCGCCGGGCTCTTTGGTGCGTGCGGCAATCAGTGGCGAGCAAGGCTGGTGCTGCGCAAGGGCTTTGTCCAGGTCGATGCCCTGCTGTCCTGCAACCCCGACCAGGCCAAGGTGCAGTACAAAAGAAAGGTCGAAGAGGCAGCGCCGGGGTTCGGTCAATAGCGCCGCCGGGCAGGTCATTCCGGGTAACGCGCTACACAAAGCCCTAAGGTTCTCGTACCATCGCGCCGCTCACGAGCGGCGCCAGGGAAGGCCATGTACAGACACTCATGCCTCCCTGCCTGCGCCTTGTCCAAAGTCATTTTCAGGGTTCCCCATGTTCCGCGTAATCAAGGCTTCGTCCTTGCTGCTGGCCACCAGCATTGTTTCTGGCTGCATCAGCCAACCCGCCGCCATCGTCAGCGCCCCTCTGCAACCCGCAGCCAACGAACCCACGACCTATCTGGTGGGCGCTATTGGCCCGCAGTACCTGGGCGGCGGCGGTGCCGCCACCAACCTGCGCCTGCTGATTCGCAAACGCGGCTCAATCAATGGCGCCGCGGCACTCTGGGAGGGCGACCCACGACCAACGCCTGAGGACATCCATGAACCCCGCGCCGCCGGCAGTGTATTTGTCATGCCGCTCAAACCGGGTGATTACGAGTTCTACAACTTCCAGTTCTGGTCCATGGTCTACACCCCGGGGCTCGGCTCACGCCTGCAATCCCAGGAAGCGCGCGAAGAGTTCGTACTGCCGCTGCGCCTGGAGGCGGGCAAGGCGTATTACATCGGCGAGTTTCGCTCGGTCTGCAGCCAAGTGACCCAGTGCTTCTTTGCCTGGAGCAATCAAATGCCCCGTGACGCCGTGATTGCCCAGCGCCAGGTGCCGGGGCTGCCGGACCTGCAATGGATGCCGCTGGATCTGGACAAGGCCAAGCCCTTCATCCTTCCCGTCGACAAGCAAACCAGCCCAGCCAACGCCACTGCGGAGATTCATCCATGAAATCCTGCCTGAGCCTTTGCGCCCTTCTGCTGCTCGCGGGCTGCGCGGCAACCGACACCTTGCCGGACCGTCCGTTGACGGATGGCCAAGCCTATTTGATGCCCCTGCATGTGATGGTCGATGACCCATTGCGCGCCGCCGAATTGCGCAACGCCCTGCGTGCCACCGGAGTGTTCGAGAATGTCCAGACCGGCGCCGGCGAACCTGGCGACTACAGCGCTCGGATTCAATTCAAGTCCGACCGCGAGATCCCGCCGATGCCGCTGATCTTCCTCAGTGCCGCCACCCTGTTCCTGATGCCGCTGTCCAATGGCATCGATACCCGCACCGACATCACCCTGCTGCACGAGGGCAAGGTGCTCAAGCAATACAGCTATCGCAACCTGACGCATAAATACACTTGGCTGCTGGATCAGGGCGGTGAAATGCAAGAGCAGAATATCCAGCGCATCGCCCGCGCCTTTGCCGGCGACCTGCGTCAGGATCAACTGTTGCCAAGCGCGAGTCAGGCCCAATGAACCCCATAGGTTTGACTGCCCTGCTGTGCGGCGCACTGACCATCACCGGTTGTGGCACCCAAATGGCGCCGCTGGACTACCGCAGTCAACATCCCTATGTACCGCTGACCCTGGACCTGGGCCCGGTGAAAAGTCGCTTCGACGAACAGGAGCAACGGGAAACCATCGCCGCCCTGCGTCAAACCGGAGCCTTCTCCTTTCTCGATGGTGGCTACAGCCGCAGCGGCTACCGCCTGCTGATCAGCGAGCCAGGCGGCAAGAGCGCGGGGTTGCTTGGCGCGCTGAATGCCATCACCCTGCTGACCTTCCCCCTGCCCTACTCCTACCAGAGCAACTTGCGCGGCAGCCTGCTCAAGGACGGCCAACTGCTCAAGACCTACGACTACCGTCGTGAAGGCTATAGTGTGGCGGCCTGGTATGTTCCGCCGGTGCAGATCGAAAGCCGCAGAGAGATGCTCGATGAGCTGCTGCATGACTTGGAAAAGGACCGTTTGATTCCTCAGGAGAACCCACGCTGATGACTGCCAGCCTGTACCAGGGCGGCTGCCTGTGCGGGCAGATTCGCTTCGAGGCCCGGGGGCCTGCCGCCAATCCCCATACCTGCTCGTGCAAACTGTGCCAGCGCCACAGCGGCGCGCTGACGCTGGCGTGGGTCGAATTCCCCCGGGAACGGGTGACCTGGACTGGCCCTGGCGGCGCACCGGCGACTTTCAGGTCATCGGACTATTCCAGCAGGGCGTTCTGCCCACAGTGCGGCAGTTCATTGGGGGCCATCGATGATGAGCCGACCGTTGCCTTGCTGCTGGGTGCCTTCGACAGCAACAACCGCAAGGCACTGGCACCGACCCGCCATTCGTTCAAGGGCCAGCGCCCCCGCTGGTGGCATGGAGGCGAAAACCGCTGACTCTGACCGCCGGCGAATGGCGATGACTCTGCGGGCCTCTTCGCTGGCAAGCCAGCTCCTACGGTATTCAGGGTGGCGCGGTCTGTAGGAGCCGGCTTGCCGGCGAAGGCGATCGTACGGGCCCTTTCGCTGGCAAGCCAGCTCCTACGGTATTCGGGGTGGCGCGGTCTGTAGGAGCCGGCTTGCCGGCGAAGGCGATCCGGCGGACAACGCAAGTCCGTTGCTAGAGGCCGGCTGTCGCGGGGGTCCGTGGCAAGGCGCGTTTGTGAGCAGTGCGCAGGTAGGCACGCTCGATCAGGTGACGCACCGCGTCGGTGACGGGCTCGCCCATCAGGTAGGCATCGATTTCTTCGTAGCTGCAGCCGTAAGCCGTTTCGTCCAACTTGCCCGGGGCCAGTTCTTCCAGGTCCGCCGTGGGCGCCTTGTGCACCAGTTGGGCGGGAGCGCCGAGGGCATCGGCCAGCAGCCGCACCTGGGTCTTGGTCAGGCCCGACAACGGGGCCAGGTCGCAGGCGCCGTCGCCGTATTTGGTGAAGAAGCCCATCAGGGCTTCAGCGCCGTGGTCGGTGCCCACCACCAGGCCGTTGCTGAAGTTGGCCACGGCGTACTGAGCGATCATCCGCGCCCGGGCCTTGACGTTGCCCTTGGCGAAATCGCTGAGGGCCGCCGAGGGCTGCAAGCCTTCGATCCGCAGCTGATTCATCATTCCATCGACGCTGTCGGCAATGTTGCAGGTGCTGATGCTATCCGGGCGAATGAAGTCCAGGGACGCCTGGGCATCGCTTTCATCCGCCTGGCTTTTATAGGGCAGGCGCATGGCGATAAATCGCGCCTCCTGCCCTGCCCCGCGCAGTTGCTCCACCGCCAGTTGACACAAGCGGCCGGCCGTCAGGGAGTCGACTCCGCCACTGATGCCCAGCACCAGGGTCGTGCAGCCGGACTCGCGCAGCACTTGCTGGATGAAGGCCACTCGCCGGGCGATTTCCAGGGCTTCGCCACCAGGCACCAGTTGCCGGTCGATGCCCAGTTCCCGGGCAATGCGTTCTTGGGTTGGACTGCTCATATCAGGCCTCCAGAGGCGAGTTGGCAAGGTTGACGTTGAACACCTGGGCGGCGTACCGAAGGAACGACGGGTCTTCGCAGACGTTCTTGATCGGGTCGTCGGAGAACTTCACCACCGGTTCACCGTGGACTCGCACCAGCTTCATCACGATGCTCAGCGGCTCGACACCTTCGACATCGCAGGCCAGGCTGGTGCCCATGCCAAAACCGAACCGGGCCTGGCCACGCACGTGGCGCAGGATCGGCAGGCATTTCTCGAAGTTCAGGCCATCGGAGAACATCAGGTCCTTGGTCCGAGGATCGATGCCCAGCTCACGGTAGCGGGCCAGGACCTTGTCGGCCCAGAGGATCGGGTCCCCGGAATCCTGGCGCAGGCCGTCGTAGAGCTTGGCGAAGTACAGGTCGAAATCCTTGAGGAAAAAATCGGTGCTGATGCAGTCGGTCAGGGCGATGCCGAGGCGTCCGCGATACTCGTGCACCCAATTCTCCAGGGCCGCATTCTGGCTCTCGCGCAGCCGCCCCAGTTGCTGGTGCACCATCAGCCATTGGTGGGCCATGGTGCCGATCAGCGGCAGGTCGAACTCGTAGGCCAGGTGCGCATTGCTGGTGCCGACAAAGACCCCGGGGAAATCGCTGCGCATGATCTTCACCACTTCGCGCTGGGCCTTGAACGACAGGCGCCGGCGGGTGGAAAAATCCGAGACGCGGAACTCGGCAAGCTCGTCGCGACTGGCGTTTTTCTCCAGCCATTCAAACTTCTGATAGAGCCGGCGAGTGACATCCTCAAGCTCCACTTCGGGGTACTTATCGCGGTTGCGCAATTCGCTGACCATGGCCAGCACCGGCTGCTCGAACATGATGCAGTGCAACATCGGGCCGCGGACGCGAATGCTCAGTTGGCCGTCGACCGCCGCCACGTGGATGTAGCGCAGGTTGAAGCGGAACAGACCGAGAAACTGCTCGAAGTCCGGGGTCAGGTACTCACGAAAACGCTTGTTGAACAAAAAGCGCTGTTCGCCTTCGCGCATCTGCAGGCCGGCGAGCTTTTCCAGTTCCTGGCGGATCTCGGGGATCAGGTGCACCAGGGACTCTTTGGAGCGAACGATGAACTGGTACTCCACATCGACATTGGGGTGCTGGTGCAGCACCGCCTGCATCATGGTGAAGGTGTAGTAGTCGGTGTCCAGCAGGCTCTGAATCACGCCGTTGTTACGGTCGAATGCACTTTCCATGATGACTCCTCAAGCCTTGGCCAGTCTGGCGGTTTCTTCGCGGGTCGCGGCAACCGCGATGCCCGCTCGTTGCATATCGTCGATCGCCTGGGTAGCACCCTCGGCGCTGATGGCGCGACAGGCCGGCAGGTGAATGATCACCTTGAAGCCGGCGGCGGCCAGTTGCAGGGCGGTGGTCTTGACGCAGAAATCCAGGGCCAGGCCGCCGACGATGACCTGCTCCACGCCCTGGCTGTTGAGGTACTCGATGGCGCCGGTGGAGAGCTTGCCGTGCAAGTCGTGGTAGCAGGCGCCATAGGGGTGCAGGTCCGGTTCCACGCCCTTCCACACGAAGTAGTCGTAGTCATAAGGCGTGGGCAGCTCGTCCAGCAGGGTAAAACCCTCGGTGCCCGGCACGCAGTGGCTGACCCAGGTCAGGTCGGCGTGCGCCAGGCCAGTGGGCTGGAGCATCTGGTCGTGCCCGGCCACCACCCAGGGGGCTCGGGAACTGTGGGCGTCCTTGCTGCCGATGCGCAGGCTGGCCAGGGTCGCCATGAAATTCAGCTCGCCGCCGATGCGATCGCCTTCGGTCACGGGCAACTCGTCCGGGCACAGCGGGGTAAAGCTCTTTTGTGCATCGACATCGAAGGAAGCGGTCTTCATCGTTTGGCTGTTCATGCTGGGTCTCTCCTCTGCATGGAGCACAAAGTACATGTCATGTACTTTCATGGCAAGCCCTCTTTGGATTTTATTTTTCTCAATCGGACTTCAATCAAACCGAACAAATAAGCTGAAAAAGTAGATTCTCCGCCGACAAAAGCGATGCTAAGGTACACGTCATGTACCTAACGAGGAAAAGCAGATGTTTGAACTGGCCCTCTATGGCGGCGCCTTCAACCCGCCCCACGCCGGACACGCCCAGGTGATGCTCGAAGCCGCTCGCCACGCCCGCCGGGTACTAGTAGTCCCGAGCTTTTGCCATCCGGATGGCAAGCGCATGGCCGATTTCGAGCAACGGGCCAGCTGGTTGCAGACGATCACCACGCACCTGCAGCCAGAGTGCCAGGCCGAGCTGGCGGTCAGCCGCCTGGAGCGCCAACTGGCCCTGGCCGATCCGGGTCCGGTCTACAGCTTCACCCTGCTGCAACGCCTGGCCGACGACCTGGCCCTGGACGGCAAGCGCATCGCCCTGGTGGTGGGTGAAGACGTCGCTTGTCGGTTGCCCAGGTTCCACCGCGGCGAGGAATTGCTGCAACGCTTTTCCATCCTCTGCATCGAGGAACAGCCCGGGGTCCGCAGCAGCGTATTGCGCCAGTGCCTGGCCCGGGGCGAAACACCGCCCAGCCAATGGCTGGCACCGGGCATGAATCCGCTAAACTACGGCCTCTACGCCGTCCACGGAAGTTGATATGCACGACCGCACCACCCTCCCCAGCGCCTACTTGCACACCATCGACCTGTGCCTGCTGCGCTACAACCGCGAGCGCTGCGAGCTGGAAATCCTTCTCCATCAACGCGACAGCGAGCCTTTCACCGGGCACTGGGCGCTGCCGGGCATCGTGGTCAACGGCGATGTCGAGGACCGCAGCCTGAATGACGCAGTGGAACGCCTGCGCCGTTCAAGCAAGGTGGACATGCCCCTGGCCTGGCTGGAACAGGTGGGCACCGTAGGCGACGCCTTTCGCGACCCGCGCTGCTGGTCGTCCTCGACCTTCTACCTGGGGATCGTCAGCGAGCCGGTGGAGCCCGCTGCGCATCAGGGGTTCTTTGCTCTGGGCGAGGTCGCCAGCGGCGCCTTCAAGCTGCCCTTCGACCACAACGCGCTGGTGGCCCAGGTGCAGGAGCGGCTGTTTTCCAAGTCCCTGTACAGCAGCCTGCCGCTGATGTTTCTCGGCAACGAGTTCAGCGCCCCGGAGGCGGTGAGCATCTTCTCCCTGGTGCTGCAACGGCCAGTGCTCAAGACCAGCATTCGCCAGCGCCTGCTGAAGATGAGCGAAGCCGGCTACCTGCAGGAAACCGGACGCAAGAAAAGCGGGGATGGCGGCCGCCCTCAGGCCACAGTGGAAACCCTCAAGCCCACCGAGTTGTACCTGTTCGATCGTTGTTTTCTGGAGTAATACCGCCCATGAGTTCCGTCATCGAAAGCCAGTGCCTGCTGGAAACCCCGTACTTCAAGGTGGTCCGCGAAAACGGCTACTTCATCATCAAGGAAGCCCAGGCGGTGAACGGCGTGGTGGCCGTACCGACCCTGGCCGATGGCCGGCTGATGCTGGTGGACCTCAAGCGCCGAGCCATTGGCGGCCAGTCCATCGAGTTTCCCCGGGGCGCCATCGATGCCGGGGAAAGCGCCTGCGACGCGGCGGCCCGGGAACTGCTGGAAGAGACCGGCTGGCAGGCATCGCAAGTCCGCCAACTGGGCTTGCTGCACAGCAACACCTCGCTGATCGCCAGCGCGGTGGCGGTGTGTCAGGTGGAGATCGCCGAACAGCAGACCACCGCCACCGATGGCGAGGTGGACCACCTGCTGTGGGTCAGCCGCCAGGAGTTGCTGGCAATGGTCGCTGCCGGCCAGATCACCGACGGTCACACCCTGTCGGCAGCGATGATGCTGCTGGCCAGCGAGTCAGCCTGACGCCCCCACTTCTCCAGGGCGAAGTCGACAAAGCTGCGCAGCTTGGGCAAGCGATAGCGGTCCTGGGCATAGAGCAGATGCATCGTCCGGAAGGGCAACTGATAATCCTGCAGCACCGGCACCAGACGGCCCTGCTGCAGGTCTTCCTCCACCAGCGCATCGGGCATCATCACCAGCCCCAGCCCACCCCGCGCCGCCCGGTGCAGGCCGGACGACGTGTTAGTCAGCAGCGAGCCGGACACCGCAACCAGCACATCCCCCTCGGGCCCGCGCAACGGCCATTGCGTGGCGGTGGAGCTCCACTCGTCACCGGCCGGGTAGGCAAATGCCAGGCAGTTGTGCTGCTGCAGATCCTCGGGAACCTGCGGGGTGCCGCAACGCTCCAGGTACTCCGGAGCGGCGCAGATGGTCAGGGTGTAATCCTGCAGCGGCCGGGCAATCAGCGAGGAGTTATCCAGGTTGCCCAGGCGCACGGCCACATCGAAGGCGCCGTCGCTCAAGTCGAAACGCTGATTGGCCAGGGTCAGCTCCACCTTGACCAGGGGACAGCGCTGCTGGAACTCGCTCAAGGCCGGCGCCAGGCGCTCGGTGCCGAAGGTCAGCGGCGCGGTGATGCGCAAGGTGCCGGAGGGCTCGCCCTGGGCCTGCTCCGCCAGGCGCTCGGAGTCCGCTACCAGGCCCAGCACCGCCAGGCAGCGCTGGTAGTACTCGGTGCCGAACTCGGTGAGGCGCTGGCGGCGCGTCGTGCGATTGAGCAGGCGCACCCCGAGGCGCTGCTCCAGGGCACGCAGGTGATTGCCCACCATGGTGGTGGACATGCCGCATTCCCGGGCAGCGGCGGTCATGTTTCCCGCTTCCACCACCTTGACGTACACCGACATCGCCTGGAACAGATCCATTATCAACCCTGACTTCAAGATGATTAAAGAAATGGCGAGTTTATCTAGCCTGAATGGCTAACGATACTGGCAGCACACCCCCTGAGATGGAGTCGCCCGCCATGACCGCCGCCTGCCTGATGAGCACCTACCAGCCCCTTGCCCTGAGCTTCTGCAAGGGCCTGGGCAGCCGCCTCTGGGACCAGAGCGGGCGTGAGTACCTGGACGCCATCGCCGGAGTCGCAGTGACCGGTATCGGCCACTCTCATCCGCGCCTGGTCAGCGCCATCCGCGAACAGGCCGGCCTGCTGCTACACAGTTCCAATCTCTATGACATCCACTGGCAGCAGCAACTGGCCGCCAAACTGACCCAGCTGAGTGGCATGGAGCGGGCGTTCTTCAACAATTCCGGGGCCGAGGCCAATGAAACCGCGCTCAAGCTGGCGCGCCTTCACGCTTGGCACAAGGGCATCGAACAGCCCCTGGTGGTGGTCATGCACAACGCTTTCCACGGCCGTACCCTGGCCACCCTTTCCGCCAGCGATGGCCCGGCAGTGCGCCTGGGTTATGGCCAGTTACCGGAAGGTTTTCTCAAGGTGCCGTTCGGCGATCTGGCCGCCCTGGAGTCGCTGGCTGCCCAGCACGGTCCGCGCATCAGTGCGGTGCTGATGGAGCCGATCCAGGGTGAAGGCGGCATCCAGCTGGCTGCGCCCGGCTACCTCAAGGCCGTGCGTGAGCTGTGCACCCGGCGCAACTGGCTGCTGATGCTCGACGAGATCCAGAGCGGCATCGGTCGTACCGGGCGCTGGTTCGCGTGCCAGCACGAGGGCGTGGTGCCGGACGTGATGACCCTGGCCAAGGGCCTGGGCAACGGCATTCCCATCGGTGCCTGCCTGGCCCGGGGCAAGGCCGCCGAACTGTTCACCCCAGGCAGCCATGGCAGTACGTTCGGCGGCAATCCCCTGGCCTGCCGGGCGGCCTGCACCGTGCTGGACATCATCGAGGAACAGCAGTTGCTGAGCAACGCCGAGCAGCGCGGCGCCCAGCTGCTAGGTCGGCTGCGGGAGGCGCTTGCGGGGCATCCGGCAGTGCGGGAAATTCGCGGACTGGGGCTGATGGTGGGTATCGAGCTGGTGCAGCCGGCCCGGCAGTTGGTGCAGATCGCCGCCCGTGATCATGGCCTGCTGATCAATGTCACCCGGGGCACGACCATCCGCCTGCTGCCACCTCTGGTGATCGATGCGGCGGAAGTGGAGATGATCGTCGACGGGCTGCGCCAGACCCTCGAAACGCTGTAACCGCGCCAAGGCTGACGCGATGACGCTGGGCAAGTTCCGCGGCGCTCAGCACCTGCCCCGGGCTGGCCGGCTATGCATTTCAGTCGTCCAGCGCCTTGGGCGCCGCCGCAGGCTTGGCCGCCTTGCCGGCCTTGGCACTGGCCGGTTTGGCTTCCGGCTCGGGGGCCGGCGCTGGGGCCGCGGCCTGCTTCTCCGCCGCCGGCAACTGGTCGACCGCGCCGAAGACTTCCTTGAGCTCGATGGCCCCTGAGTGCTCGAGCTTTTTCTCGCCGTCCTTGCCCACCAGGATCACCTTGGTCTGGGCCCCCGCCCCCAGCTTGAGGCTGCGGATCAGGGCCATGGTGGATTGCGGATCGATGTCCTTGCCATCGCGCTGGCCGATGGTGTTGATCACCGTGTAAAGGACCATGTTGCGTTCGTTGAAGGCTTGACGGGTGGCCGGCTCTTCCAGGGACTTCTTCAGGCTCACCAGGGTCGGGTCCACGGTGCTGGGGGCGATCACGATCAATGGCCGTGACTTGCCCAGGTCCTGAGCCAATGGGCCGTCGTTGTCGGCCGCCAGGACCGGACCAGCGACAGCGAGCAGAGTAGCGAGGGTCAATGACCGAATGAACATGCGTCTCTCCTTATGTTTTCCACGCAGTAATGATTGCGCATTGCGGGAAAAGGTCCAGGCCGGGACTCAAAATCTGACATTTTTTTGTCCGGCTGGCCGGGCCTGCGCCTCGTAGTCCACAGGCGGTGGAAAACAAGGGATACAGAGCTTTCAGCGGTCATCGGAATGCATCTCGCGGTAAGGTTTTGTTGCATATAAGCGGGCTGTACGGAATATCGCAGCAGAGGTTCCCTGAAACTTTCACCCTCCCTTCCCTCGGCACCAGAATATGGCGTCTTTCATACAATCTTCCCTGAGCAACTCGTACATCAACCGTATCGAACGGCAGAACTTTAAAGTTGTTTGCAAAGTGTCATTTTTCAAACGCCAGAAAACAGGCGTAATTGCCCGTTCACCATGAACAACCCTTTCTATCTCGGGACTTTCGCCCCTCCAGCATCTCGATGAATTCACCTAGCAATACAAACAGAACAACGCATCAGGACGCAGACCGATATCAGTCAAAAGTTGCAAGTCGCTCTGCAGTTGAATGCACTGAACAATGATCTGGAACAAATAACTCAATGAACGCCTACTTGTTCTTCCATTGCCGACCGAACTATAGTGCGGCGCGGCACGGACAGCCCGTTACAACACCCTTATTGCGCGGCAACTCGTTACATTCCTGAACGTTATCCAGCTGCGGATTTTTTCGAATGAGCGTCCGATCCCGATGATCCCTCTTCTCGTCTGCGATGACTCGAGCATGGCCCGCAAGCAGGTGCTACGGACCTTGCCCAGCGAGTGGCGGGTGTCCGTGACCCAGGCCTGCAACGGCCGCGAAGGCCTGGAAGCCCTGCGTCGGGGGCTGGGCAAGGTGGCGTTGCTGGACCTGACCATGCCGGTCATGGACGGTTATCAGGTCTTGAGCGCGGTGCAGGAAGAAGGCATCGACGCGCAGATCATCGTCATCTCCGGGGACGTCCAGGAGGAAGCGGTACGTCGTACCCGCGAACTGGGGGCCCGAGCCTTCCTCAAGAAGCCCTTCGATCCCCAGCAGTTGCGTGCACTGCTCAACGAACTGCAGCTGCTGGACAGCCCGGGGGCGCTCCCTGCTGCCGCCCTGTCGCCGCCGCCCCTGGTGACCTTTCGCGACGCGTTCCGAGAAACCGTCAATGTCTCCATGGGCTACGCGGCGGCGCTGATCGCCAAGGTCCTGGATGTGTTCGTGCACCTGCCGATCCCTCACGTCAATGTGCTGGAGGCCGGCGAACTGCAGATGCTCCTGGCCGATGCCAATCGCGCCCGGCAGCTGACCGCCATCTGCCAGAGCTATATCGGCAGCGGCATTGCCGGCGAAGCACTGCTGATGTTCTACGACTCGGAAGTGGCCGACATCGCCCAGTTGATGGAACAGGGCACCGACCCCTATCAGGAAATGGAAGTGCTGATCGACCTGTCCAGCGTGTTGATCGGTGCCTGCTTGAGCAGCATTGCCGACCAGTTGGATGTGTTCTTTTCCGTGGGCCATCCCCAGGTGCTGGGCGAACACACCACCATCGACGAATTGATCGTGCTCAACCAGCAACGCTGGAGCAAGACCCAAGCGGTGGAGATCAGCTACAGCCTGGAAGAACAGAACATCCACTTCGACCTGTTGCTGTTGTTCACTGAGGGCTCCATGGCCTTGCTGGAACAGAAACTCGCCTACCTGATGAATTGAGCCATGCCCAAACGAATGGATTTCAGTGAACTGCACTGGTTGCTGGCGGTGGTCCAGAGCATCGATGTGGGGATAGTGGTGCTCGATCTGGAGTGCCGGGTCCAGGTGTGGAACAGCTTTATGGAGAACCGCTCCGGGGTGCCGTCCAAGCAGGCCATCGATCAATCGTTCTTCGAACTGTTCCCTGAGGTGGAGCGGCCCTGGTTCAGCCGCAAGGTCGGGCGTGTGGTGGCCCTGGGCACGCCGGCCTTCACCATCTGGAAGCAGCGGCCGTATCTGGTGCACTTCAACAATTACCAGCCAATCACCGGCCAGGGCGAGTTCATGTACCAGAACACCACGTTGCTGCCACTGCGCTCCTCCAACAGCGAGATCCATCATGTCTGCCTGGTGATCTACGACCTCACCGACGTGGCGATCAACAGCCTGGCGCTGCAGAAGGCCAACCAGCAGTTGCAGCACCTGTCACGCGTCGATCACCTGACCCAGTTGTTCAACCGTGGTCACTGGGAACAGCGCCTGGCGTTCGAATACAGCCGCCACGGCAACGCCATTGCCCTGCTGATGCTGGACATCGACCACTTCAAGTCGATCAACGATCGCTACGGGCACCAGGCCGGCGATGCCGTGATCAAACGCGTGTCGCAGCTGATCCACGAGCATGTGCGCGACAGCGATGTGGCCGGGCGTTATGGCGGCGAAGAGTTCGCCATCCTCCTGCCCCACACCGATCTGGCCGGCGCCCACACCCTCGCCGAACGCCTGCGCCAATCGGTGCAAGAACAAGAGGTGATCCACAACGGCCAGGCCATTGCCTTCACCATCAGCCTGGGCATCGCCTGCCTCGATCGCCCGGCCCGGGACCACCGCTGCCTGATCGAGTGGGCGGACCAGGCGCTGTACGCCTCCAAGCACGCCGGGCGCAATCGGGTCAGCACCTACGCACCTTGAACAGTAGCGCAGGGGAAACTTGTAAAAAGACCGGGCCCAAGGGATAAACTGCGCGCTTTTCCGGTCCATCCCCGGTCTGTTACGCCTTTTCCAGCGCCACAAGGAGTCCTGCGCGCATGTCCCAGTCGAATTCGAACCTCTCCCCGCAAGAGCAATGGCAAAAAGCCGTGCTGACCTATGCCCGCGACATCAACCACTATGTCGAAACCGGCACCCGCGAGGGCTGGAAGGGCTTGAAGGAGCCGAACATGCCCGATACCGAGCATCTGTTGGAAGACTGGCAGGCGGCTCTGCAAGCGAGCAACCAAGGTCTCTACGACGCAGTGCAGCGCCAGGCCTTTCGCCAGGACTGGCCACCGGCACACTTCCCACTGTCGCCGCGCCTGGAAAGCCAGGGACGGATGATTCCGACCCTGGCCCTGTTGCCGGACGGCAGCCTGCTGGCACGCATCGGCGCGCCCTTCGAGGCCGGCTTCGTGGTGCATATCGACGACGCGCGGATCGAGACCCTGGAGCAAGTGGAGTGCTTCGGCATGTGCCCCCAGCGGCGTTACTTCGCCTGGGGCCGGGCCGATGGCATCCAGGTCACCGACGGCTGGAACGGGCCTCAGGTGGCAAGCTTTCCCTGGCCCGCCCCTCATGCCGGCCTGCCTGCAGGCCTGGAGCTTGAAGACACCGGGCGCCCCTCTCCCACCAGCCTGATCCCCTTCCCCGACGGGGGCCGGGTGCTACTGGTGAGTGCCGACGGCATCTTCGTCCTGGCTGCCGATGGCGCCACCCGCCTGCTGCGCAGCCTTGAGGACATCCAGCAGGACCTGGACGAAGGCGTCGCCGCCGAGGACCTGAGCATGGGCCTGAGCATGGAACATGGCGCGGTGTCGCCCGATGGCCAATGGATCGCCGTGGGCGAGCAAAGCGGGATGCACCTGGTGTTCGATGCTAGGTTGCAGCAGGTCGCGCAGATCGGCCCTGCCAGCGAGTACCCGCACTTCGCTCACTTCAACCAGGTCGGCGACCGCCTGCTGCTCAACGCCTGCCACTTCTATGGCGGCGCCAGCCTGGGGGTGGCGGTCGCCGACCTGCCGGGGCTGAGCACTGACTTCTATAGCGACGACCCGCGCACCCCGGTGCTGCAGGAAGGCGCCCGGGTGTATGCCGCTGCTTCACGGGGCGACGAATTCATCATCGGCGATGCCTACGGTTACCTGCGAGCCGTCAGTGAAACCGGCGAGGAGCGCTGGCAGCACTACATCGGCTCGACCCTGACCGCCATGGACATCAGCCCCGATGGCAAGACCCTGGTGGCCGCGACTTATGCCGGGATCATCGTCAAGATCGCCCTGGATGGCGGACGACCGGACTGGCAGATCGGCACCGGCGAGCACCACGAACTGCAGCGCTGGCTGTTCTGGAAGGACTTCACCAAGCCCCTGCTGTGGTAAGACGGCGTTAAACCGGCGGGCGCGAGAAACTCACCTGCATCTGCAGGTGATCCGCGTCGTCGATCGCCCGCAGGTACTCCTCGACACTGACCTCGCCGGCACTGGAGCGTGCCCCCGGGGCCGGCACATGGCCGGCGAGCAGCTTGTGCACCACGGCCACCGCGGCGCAGCTGGGGATCTCCGGGCCATGGTCGTGGGTGGCGGTCAACTGCGCGTACATCGACAGCGGCTGGCCATCCTGGCCCAGGCCGTGAACATCGACGTACATGGCGCTGAGGCCATCACCGCAACCTTCGAACCAGGTGCCGCAGCGATGCAGGCGCGCCGCCCAGGGCGCCGGGTCGGCGATCAGCCCGAGCTTCACCGCCTGGGCCAGCAGGGCGTTGGCCAGCCCGGCAATCTTCAGCCCGGCACCGGCCTTGAAGCTCAGGGTATGGGCGCCATAACGCTCGGCGAACAGGTCCAGGTCCGGCACATCGACGTTGGCCACCAGCCGCGTCCCCAACCTGGGCAATTTACGCAAGGTCAGCCCCTGCCAGCCGATCACCGGGAGCGGCTGGCCGTCCTTGAGTTGCAGGATCGGCCGACCGGCGTAGGCCAGCACGCCCTGGATGGTGGACAGGCCGGGCATTTTCGCCGACGAGGAAATACCGTGCTCGATCCGATCGATACGGGAAAAACGCTCACGGTGCTCATCGATCATCGCCGCCGACAGAGTCGGCACCGAACTGCAACCGCTGAGCAGCGTCACCCCTGCGGCCCGGGCCGCCTCATCTAAAGTGCCAATGCCGCGCACGAACTGACGGCAGTCGGCCAAGTCGCAATAGTTGACTCCGGCCTCGATGCAGCCCTGGGCCACCGCATAGGACTGACCCTGGAACGGCCCGCCGGTATGGATCACCCAGTGCACGTCCAGGGCCTTGAGCGCCGGCGCCCATTGCGGCCCCATGGCATCGCCGCACCAGCCTTCGCAGGGCTGTCCACCCTCGGCTTGCAGCGCCAGAACCTTGGCCGCGAGCTTGCGCGGGTCACGCCCGGAAATCAGCAGATGCACTCCGGGCGTATGGATCAGATAGCGGCAGACGATGCTGCCGAAATTGCCATAACCACCGACCACCAACACCCTGAGTGTCATTACCTGCATCCTTGAACCAAGCCATTGCGCAGCTGCCAAGCAGCCATTCGAGGCGCGGCAGCTTGGTTGATTTGCCAGTGTTCGACAAGTACCCGAACAGCTTCAACCAGCGCCGGAACCACCCTCGGCAGGCACTTGTAATATTCAGTTAGAAAAAAATTGCCAATGCCGGTCCGGCATAATGCTATGCAAATTCCTCATCAACTCGGGCCTTGGAGCGTGATAGCCTCGTCCTGCTATGTCGGCCTCGCATAATAAACCTGCCGGTTCGCGCAACCGAGTGGGATAAAGACGCCTTGCTACCCCCCTTTGTTCACCTTCATCTGCCCAACTAACGTTTCGCTGTGAGCCTTTCAACCATCGGCTCGCCAAGGGAACTGATTGCAAAATTTGACTCGACCTCGAGGTCGATATCTCGATCCTATCTCGGAGCTGTTATGTCCAGGCTTTCCCATCAAGATTTGCGCCGCGGTTTCCGTGAACTGATCGCTTCAAACTCCTGCTACCACACCGCTTCCGTATTCGACCCGATGTCCGCCCGTATCGCCGCCGACCTGGGTTTCGAAGTGGGCATCCTGGGTGGCTCCGTAGCCTCGCTGCAAGTGCTGGCGGCCCCCGATTTCGCCCTGATCACCCTCAGCGAATTCGCCGAACAGGCCACCCGCATCGGCCGCGTGGCCCAGTTGCCGGTGATCGCCGACGCCGACCATGGCTACGGCAACGCGCTGAACGTAATGCGCACCGTGGTCGAACTGGAACGCGCCGGCATTGCCGCGCTGACCATCGAAGACACCCTGCTGCCCGCCCAGTTCGGGCGCAAATCCACCGACCTGATTTCGGTGGCCGAAGGCGTCGGCAAGATCCGCGCCGCCCTGGAAGCCCGGGTTGATCCGGAACTGGCGATCATCGCCCGGACCAACGCCGGCATCCTCCCGGTGCAGGAAATCATCAGCCGCACCCAGCAATACGAGCGCGCCGGCGCCGACGCCATCTGCATGGTCGGCATCCGTGATTTCGAGCAACTGGAACAGATCTCCGAGCACCTGAACGTGCCGCTGATGCTGGTGACCTACGGCAACCCGGCGCTACGGGATGATGCGCGCCTGGCGGAGCTGGGGGTGAAAATCGCAGTGGACGGCCACGCCGCCTACTTCGCCGCGATCAAGGCCACTTACGACTGCCTGCGGGAACAGCGGCAGATCTTCACCCAGGCCTCGGACCTGAGTGCCACCGAACTGGCTCATACCTACACCCAGCCCGAGGACTACATCGTCTGGGCCAAGGAGTTCATGAGCGTCAAGGAGTAACACCGGCGATTGGCCGGGGTGAGGCGCAACGCCTCAACCCTGGGCCGATTTCAGCGCGCCTTCCACGCAGTCGAGGATCTGCCCGATGGTCCAGGGCTTGCGAATGAAGGACACCGGATAACGCACCCCGGAACTCTCGGGGGTCTCGAAACCCGACATGACCACAACGGGCAACGACGGCCAGTGCTCACCGCACAGGTTGCTCAGGCTGGCGCCATTGAGCCGGCCGGGCATGGTGATATCAGTCAGCAGCAGCGCCACCTGCGTCGCCTCCTCCTGCAAGAACTCCCAGGCCTGATCGGCGCTCTCTCGGGCTTCAGTGACAAAGCCCTCGTCCTCCAGGATCTCGCACAGGAACTCCAGCACCGTCGGCTCATCCTCCACCACCAGAATCAAGCGGGAGGTGGCATCTGGGTTAACGGACGAGGCTGGGCACATGGGGTAACACTCCCTGAGGGTTTGAGAACTCTACGGACAAGACCGCTGACAAGAGTTATGAGCGGCGGCTTGACGATAAATTCATTCCCGATGCGCTCACTGTGTTTTTTTAGGACAGGTCCGAACCGACTGGCGATAATGCCACTCCGATATCAGCGCAACAACGCAGACAGGTCCTCCATGGAATTCGCTCCCCAACGCCTGGCCCAGGCCCGCCACCTGGTGGTATTCACTGGTGCCGGCGTCTCGGCCGAAAGCGCCATCCCGACCTTTCGTGATGCCCTGACCGGGTTGTGGGAGAACTTCGACCCGGCGCGGCTGGCCACGCCCCAAGCCTTTCGCGAGGACCCGGCGCTGGTCTGGGGCTGGTACGAATGGCGCCGCATGAAAGTGCTCCAGGCCCGACCCAACCCGGCCCACCTGGCGATTGCCGAACTGGCCCGACGCGTACCGCGCCTGACCCTGATCACCCAGAATGTCGATGACCTGCACGAGCGCGCCGGCAGCCCCGCAGTGCTGCACCTGCACGGCAGCCTGCACCACCCCAAGTGCTTCGCCTGCAATCGCCCCTTCAGCGGCGAACTGGCAGAACTCGTATTGCCGGAACAGGGTTGCAGCCTGGAGCCCCCCCGCTGCACCGGCTGCAATGGCAAGATCCGCCCCGGGGTGGTGTGGTTCGGCGAAGCCCTGCCACCGCAGATCCTCAAGGAGGCGTTCAAAGCGGCAGGCGAATGCGACCTGCTGTTGTCGGTGGGCACCTCGGGCCTGGTGCAACCGGCGGCGCAGATCCCCCAACTGGCGCTGCAGCAAGGTGCCTGCGTGGTGCACATCAACCCGCAGCCCCATGCCTGTACTGAGCCAGAGGAATACAGCCTGGTGGGCAAGGCCGGACAGATTCTGCCGCAACTGCTGCGCCAGGCCTTTGCCTGATTTTCTGGCGGCTCAAGCCGAGCCACCGTTTCTGTTCGAGGACGCTTTCACATGCTGCAATCCCCCGACTCTTCATGGTTTGAAGCCGCCTGGGCACAACGTGAAGAACAACTCTACCCAGCGCTGTTCGGCGACCTGGGCCCAGGCATCTACCCCCTGGACATGGCGCTGTTCAGCGAGGTCTTCGGTCAGACCGAAATCGACCCGCGCTGGCTCAGCCACGGAGTCTTCGAATCACCGCCTACTACCACGCGCAGCAGTTGGCTGTACGTCACTTCAGGGCTGTCCAATGCCTGGGAAGATGCGCAACCCGAAGCCGATGGCTGGTCCGGGATGGGCCAGGAACTGCTGCTGGAAACCCGCGAGCAGGCGCCCTGGGCCCTGCACCTGCTGCGTAAATTCTGCGCCTATCAACTGCTACTGGCCGCCGGCCGTTTCGGCGAGCAGCAGCCTCTGGGCGAATGGGACCGCATGCGTACCGGGCAACCCATCGACGGCAACGACAGTCTGTTGCAGGCATTGCTGTTCATCCCCGCGCCGGCTTTTGCCGGGCCCCGGCAGTTGCTTAGCGGACGCTTCGAATTCCTACAGATCGTCGGCCTGACCCTGGACGAACACGCCTGGGGCCAGAGCACGGGTTATCCGGCCCTGCAGGAACGCCTGACCCTGGCCGCAGCCTCGCCGGTGATGGATCCGGCACGGGCCAGCGTCTGCTAAGGCTCGATGAAAATTCACCGCGACCGTGACGGATCGTCATTTTTCCAGCCACAGCGGGCCCGCTTGAGGTAGATTCAGACAGCGAACAATCTCGCGACGACGTTTGCTTTCTTGCCCTGCCGCTGGAAACCAAGCCCCGTACCGGTGGCTCTGTTCACTGCCCCGCCGTTTTTTCGCCACTGACCGCACATGGCGCGGTGGCGCCGATTTCAGGAAATGGATTAATGCCGCAAAGACAAGTGATCAATGCTTCGGTGAGCCCGAAAGGCAGCCTGGAGACCCTCTCGCAACGTGAAGTGCAACAACTCAGCGCCGCCGGTTCCGGCAGCATCTACACGCTGTTCCGCCAGTGCGCCCTGGCGATCCTCAACACCGGCGCCCACGTCGACAACGCCAAGACCATCCTTGACGCCTACCACGATTTCGAAGTGCGCATTCACCAGCAAGACCGGGGCGTGCGCCTGGAGTTGCTGAACGCACCGGCCGACGCCTTCGTCGATGGCGAGATGATTGCCAGCACCCGGGAAATGCTCTTCAGCGCCCTGCGCGACATCGTCTACACCGAGAACGAACTGGACAGCCAGCGCATCGACCTGGACAGCTCCCAGGGCATCACCGACTACGTCTTCCACCTGCTGCGCAACGCCCGCACCCTGCGCCCCGGCGTGGAGCCGAAGATGGTGGTGTGCTGGGGTGGCCACTCGATCAATACCGAGGAATACAAGTACACCAAGAAGGTCGGCCACGAGCTGGGCCTGCGCAAGCTGGACATCTGCACCGGCTGCGGCCCGGGCGTGATGAAGGGCCCGATGAAAGGCGCCACCATCGCCCACGCCAAGCAGCGCATGAGCGGCGGTCGCTACCTGGGCCTGACCGAGCCGGGGATCATCGCCGCCGAAGCGCCGAACCCCATCGTCAACGAACTGGTGATCCTGCCGGACATCGAGAAGCGCCTGGAGGCCTTTGTCCGTGTCGGCCACGGCATCATCATCTTCCCGGGAGGCGCCGGCACTGCAGAGGAATTCCTCTACCTGCTGGGCATCCTGATGCACCCGGACAACCACGAACTGCCGTTCCCGGTGATCCTTACCGGTCCCAAGAGCGCAGCGCCCTACCTGGAGCAACTCAACGCCTTTGTCCTGGCGACCCTGGGCGAAGCAGCGCAGAAGCACTACCAGATCATCATCGACAACCCGGCAGAAGTGGCCCGGCAGATGACCGAAGGTCTGAAGACCGTCAAGCAGTTCCGCCGCGAACGCAACGACGCCTTCCACTTCAACTGGCTGCTGAAAATCGACGAGGGCTTCCAGCGCCCCTTCGATCCGACCCACGAGAACATGGCCAGCCTGCAACTAAGCCATGCCTTGGCGCCCCACGAACTGGCAGCCAACCTGCGCCGGGCGTTCTCCGGCATCGTTGCCGGCAACGTCAAGGACCAGGGCATCCGCCTGATCGAACAGAAAGGCCCGTACAGCATCCACGGTGACCCGGCGATCATGCGGCCCCTGGATCAGTTGCTCAAAGCCTTCGTCGAGCAGCACCGCATGAAGCTGCCTGGCGGCGCGGCCTATGTGCCGTGCTACCGCGTGGTGAGCTGACCCCAGCCCCTTCGGCGGTTGAACAGTGCCGCGCGCTCCCCGGGAGCGCGCGGCTTTTTTTTGCCCGGCGTTTGCCTCCCGCCCCAGGCTGGCCCCTCACCTTTGGCTATAGGCATAAGAATTTCCTAGAGGGCAGGACCCTCAAAGCTCCCTACCATGCGCCAGACCCCGTCGAGCGGGGGCCCTAAAGGAAAGCGCGCAGCACCCGCCCAGGGTGCCGGCCCGTAATAGGCGGAGAGCAGCATGCAGACAATAAGAAATCCGGGGACCATGTATCCCTCCCCTCTGAAACCCCAGCCACTGGTCCTTGCCCTGGCCCTGGCCTGGGTCTTGCCGGCGCAGGCCGAAGACTTCCGGCTGGGAGAAATCAGCGGCCGCTTCGATTCGTCACTGTCCATCGGCGCCAGTTGGGGCATGCGCGATGCCGACCAGAGATTCATCGGCGTAGCCAACGGCGGCAGCGCCTCCACCCGCACCGGGGATGATGGTCGGCTGAACTTTCGCAAGGGCGAAACCTTCTCCAAGATCTTCAAGGGCCTCCACGACCTGGAGCTGAGCTACGGCGACACCGGAGTCTTTGTCCGCGGCAAGTACTGGTACGACTTCGAGCTCAAGGACGGCCATCAGCATCTCTACGACATCGACGATCATGGCCGTGATCGCGCCGCCCGCGCCTCGGGAGCGGAATTCCTCGACGCCTTCCTCTATCACAACTACAGCATCGCCGATCTGCCCGGCAGCGTCCGGGTCGGCAAGCAGGTGGTGAGCTGGGGCGAAAGCACCTTCATCGGCAACTCGATCAACGCCATCAACCCCGCCGACGTGGCCGCCCTGCGCCGCCCCGGTTCGGAACTCAAGGAAGGCCTGATTCCGGTCAACATGCTCTACCTGAACCAGGGGCTGAGCGACAACCTGTC
Source organism: Pseudomonas sp. E1BtOHC1 (assembly GCF_058744285.1). Lineage (NCBI taxonomy): Bacteria > Pseudomonadati > Pseudomonadota > Gammaproteobacteria > Pseudomonadales > Pseudomonadaceae > Pseudomonas > Pseudomonas sp. E1BtOHC1. The sequence continues at coordinate 3,564,316 of NZ_CP196023.1, read as the reverse complement.
CATGGAAGCCTTCTACCAACTGACCTGGCAGAAGACCGTGCTGGACAACTGCGGCACCTACTTCGGCGGCGACGTAGCCGCCAAGGGCTGCGACTTCGGCATGACCGTCAATGGCAGTGACTTCGACCGCGACGCCGCCAGCTACGGCTATGTACCCCGACTCAACGACCAGGATGCGCGCAACAGCGGCCAGTTCGGTGTAGCCCTGCGCTGGACGGTGCCGGAACTCAACGAAACCGAGTTCGGCTTCTATGCCCTCAACTACCACAGCCGGACCCCGGAAAGTGCCTGGCTGGTGGGCAAGGGCGCATTCCTCGACCCGGTGGGCGGCCTGGCCGGCCAGGGCGGTGTCAGTACCGCGCGCTATTACCTGGAGTACCCGGAAGACATCCGCCTCTATGGCCTGAGCTTTGCCACCAACATCGGCAGCACCGCGGTGTCGGGCGAGATCAGCTATCGGCCGAACATGCCCATGTCCCTCAATAGCACGGACGTCTCCACTGCTGCGACCCTGGGCTCCGCTGCCACCCACCCGGCCATCAACGCCGGCCTGCCGATCTTCGACAGCGGTTGGGCCAGCTCGGCCTACGGCTCGCGTATCCAGGGCTACAAACGCATGCCCTACACCCAGGCCCAGCTCACGGCGATCCAGACCTTCGATCAGGTGCTGGGGGGTGACCGCCTGACCCTGGTGGGAGAAGCCGGCTTCGCCCATATCGGCGGCCTGGACAACAGCGACGGTTCGGGCCTGCGCTTTGGCCGCAACAGCGTCTACGGCAACGGCGAGCTGGCCCATGCCGGCAACGCGGCGCTGCTCGGAGTCTCCGGCAACGACATCTGTCGCGCGCTGAATTCGGCCAACCCGGACCAGTGCACCGACAAGGGTTTCTACACCCAGAACTCCTGGGGCTACCGCCTGCGGGCCGTCCTGGAGTTCAACGACGCCATCGCCGGGGCCAACCTCAAGCCCAACCTGTCGTTCTCCCACGATGTCGACGGTTACGGCCCGACCTTCAACGAAGGCAACAAGGCCCTGAGCATCGGCCTGGATGCCGACTTCATGTCCAAGTACACCGCCAGCATCAGCTACACCGACTTTTTTGGTGGCGATTACAACACCAACACCGACCGCGACTTTCTCGCCCTAAGCCTGGGCGTGAGTTTCTAAGGTCCGCTGCCCTCAAGAGGTTAATCATGAAACATCCCCACCTGTTGCAGATTGGCTGCTTCACCCTGAGCCTGCTGGCCGGCCCGGTATTGGCCGCGGTCTCCAGCGACCAAGCGGCACGCCTGGGCAAGGACCTGACTCCGGTGGGCGCCGAGCGCGCCGGCAACGCCGATGGCAGCATCCCGGCCTGGACCGGCGGCCTGCCCGAGAGCACCGGCAAGATGGATGCCGACGGCTTCCTGGCAGACCCCTACGCCCAGGAGCAGAAGCTGTTCACCATCACCGCCGACAACGTCGAGCAGTACCGGGACAAGCTCAGCCCTGGCCAATTGGCCCTGTTCAAGCGCTACCCCAAGACCTATCAGATGCCGGTCTTCCGCAGCCATCGCAGCGTCAGCCTGCCGCAGAAGAGCCTCGACGCGACCCTGCTCAACGCCACCCGCACCACCCTGGTGGAAGGCGGCAACGGCCTGGAGAACTACAGCCCCGGCGCCGTGCCCTTCCCGATTCCCAAGGACGGCCTGGAGGTGATCTGGAACCACATCGGCCGCTACCGTGGCGAGAGCCTCAAGCGCATCGTCATGCAGGCCTCGCCCCAGGCCAACGGCAGCTTCACCCCCAGCGTGGTCAAGCAGGAACTGGCCTACCCCACCGGGCTGACGGACTACCAGCCGGCGGAGATGGCCAACATCCTCAACTACTACCGTGAGGAATTCCTTTCCCCGGCGCGCCTGGCCGGCGGTGTGCTGCTGGTCCACGAGACCATCAACCAGGTCAAGGAGCCGCGCATGGCCTGGCAGTACAATGCCGGCCAGCGCCGAGTGCGCCGCGCGCCACAGATCGCCTATGACAGTCCGGCGGCCGAAGGCATGCGTACCCTCGATGACTTCGACCTGTTCAATGGCGCTCCGGACCGCTTTGACTGGAAACTGGTGGGCAAGCAGGAAATGTACATCCCGTACAACAGCTACCGCCTGGAATCGCCCAAGCTCAAATACAGCGAGATCGTCCAGGCCGGGCACCTGAACCCCGCGCACACCCGCTATGAATTGCACCGGGTCTGGCATCTGCAGGCGACCCTCAAGCCCAGCCAGCGCCATGTCTATTCCAAGCGCGACATCTACATCGACGAGGACAGCTGGCAGGCGGCGATCACCGATGCCTACGACGGCCGCGGCGCCCTGTGGCGAGTGGCCGAAGGACACGCCAGCTTCTTCTACGACGTCAAGGTGCCGTCCTTCGCCGCCGAAGCACACTATGACGTGCTCTCCGGCCGCTACGCGGTGAACTCCCTGCGCAACGAAGAGAAGAACAGCTACCAGTTCAACCTGCCCTTCAGCCGCAAGGAGTTCACCCCGTCGGCACTGCGGGCCACAGGAATTCGCTAACCCCGAGGGTGATCCGCCGGCTCCGGGGCCAACACCGCCCCGGAGCATGTTTGTGCTATCGGCCTTACAAATTGGTACTACTCCTATCCCCCATGGCGGGGGTTTTGGCTTAGATTCAAGCCCCCATTCCCACTCGGTACCCCGCCATGAAGCTGCATCAGCTGCGCGCCCTGGTTTCCATCTGCGAAAGCGGCAGCATCCAGGAGGCTTCGCGCCTGCTGCATATCTCACAACCGGCCCTGTCCAAGGGCATCAAGGAACTGGAAGCGGAACTGGGCGTGCCCTTGCTGATCCGCTCCAATCGCGGGATCACCGCCACCGAATACGGCGAGCGCCTGGTACGCCGTGCGCGACTGATCCTGGAAGAGGTTCGCCGCGCTGCAGAGGAAATCGACACCCTCAAGGGGCGCATGGACGGCAAGCTGTCCATCGGTGTCTCGCCGGTCACCCCCGGCCCGCAATTCGTCGCCAGCCTCAATCGCTATCGTCAGCACTACCCCAAGGTGCAGGTGCAGATCCACGAGTTGCGACCGTCCAAGCTCATGGAAGGCCTGCGTGAAGGGCAGCTCGACATGGCCCTGACTTCGCTGCCGCCCTCGCGCAACACCGACGGTTTTCACTGGGAGGAGCTTTACGCCCAGCCCACGGTGCTGGTGGTGCGCAAGGACCATCCGCTGCGCCATGCCCGGCATTTGAGCGAGCTGCAGGAACAGGAGTGGCTGCTGCAGGACTCCCTGGAGCAATCCAAGGTCGGGGTGATGTTCGAGGAAAACGGTGTTGCGCCACCGCAGAATGTCATCGAGTGCGCCTCGGTGGTGCTCTTCGCCGAACTGGCGGTGACCAGCGATGCCATCAGCTATTGGTCGCTGCGGGTCCTGGAAAGTGCGCCGATGCTGATGCAGAAGCTGGAGATCCTGGAGATTGTCGAGCCGGTCCCGCCGATGAACATTTCCCTGGTGTGTCGCGACCAGGAGCTGATGACCCGGGAAGCCAAGGCCCTGGCCGATGAACTGATCTACATCTACAAGGGGCCGTCGAAACCCGTGCCGAACTCGATTCCGGCCATCGCCTGAGGGCGCCCGGCCGCGCACCTTGATAACCACAACCGATAAGCATGCCCAGAGGTGATTATTCAGCGGCGCAAGGCTGGGGCATGCTGCGGGCCACCGTCAGTAGCTCGGAAATGGCCCCCATGACAGCGCCCCACTCTCCCCTGATCCCGCAGATCCTCGCCTGGCAGGACAGCTTCGCCCAGTTGCGCCGGGACCTTCATCAGCACCCGGAACTGGGCTTTGCCGAACAGCACACCAGTGAGCGAGTCGCCCAGAGCCTGGAGCAGTGGGGTATCGAGGTCCACCGCGGCATCGGCGGCACCGGGGTGGTGGGTGTGCTGCGCAATGGCAACAGCCCCCGCAGCCTGGGAATCCGCGCCGACATGGACGCCCTGCCGATCCATGAGCAGAGCGGCGTTGAATGGCACAGCCGGCAGCCGGGCACCATGCATGCCTGCGGCCATGACGGGCATACCGCGATCCTGCTTTGCGCTGCCCGCTACCTGGCCGAGACCCGGCAGTTCGACGGCACCGTCAACCTGATCTTCCAGCCGGCCGAGGAAACCCTGGGCGGCGCCCGACGGATGATCGAGGACGGCCTGTTCGAGCGTTTTCCCTGTGACGCGGTCTACGCCCTGCACAATATGCCGACCTTGCCGGTGGGGGTGTTCCTGACCCAGGCCGGGGCCATGAGCGCCTCCTCGGACAACGTGCACATTCGCCTCAAGGGGGTCGGTGGTCATGGCGCCATGCCCCACAAGACCCGAGACCCGGTGGTGGCCGCCGCCGAGCTGGTGCTGGCCCTGCAATCCATCGTTGCGCGCAACGTGCCGGCTGGGGAAGTGGCCGTGATCACCGTGGGTTCGCTGCACGCCGGCGACGCCGCCAACGTGATCCCCGATCACGCCACCCTGGCGCTGAGCGTACGCACCACCAACCCGCAGATCCGCACCCTGCTCAAGCAACGCATAGGTGAAGTGGCCCGGGGCGTCGCCGCCACCCACAACCTGGAACTCGACTATGAGTACGACGAGCGTATCGGCGTGCTGCTCAACACCCCGGCCGAAACCGCCCTGCTGCAACAGGTGGCTCGGGACCTGCTGGGCCCCGAAGGGCTGATGACCAGCATCCCCAGCGGCTTTCTCGGCAGCGAGGATTTCGCCTCGATGCTGGAGCAGCGTCCCGGCTGCTACATCGTCATGGGCAACGGCACCGAAGGTGCCCACGGCTGCATGGTGCACAACCCCGGCTACGACTTTAACGACGCCGCCCTGCCCTATGGCGCCAGCCTCTGGGCGCGGTTGGTGGAAACCGCTCTGCAACGCCCCCAATAACAACAACCAAGGATAAACCGCCGCCATGCCGACACCCGCCGCAAGACCCCGCGCCCTGATCATGGCCCTGCTGATGGCGGTGATGGTCATCAGCGTGCTGGACAAGACCATCTTCGCCTTCGCCGGGGTGCAGATCATCGAGGAACTGCAACTGACCCCGGAGCAGTTCGGCTTTGTCGGCAGCGCCTTCTTTTTTCTCTATTCGATCTCCGGGATCGCCGTGGGCTTTCTCGCCAACCGCTACCCCACCCGCTGGATTCTCACGGTGATGGCGCTGGTCTGGACCAGTGCGCAATTGCTGGTGACCTTCGCCAGCAGCCTCGCCGCCCTGACCGCCAGCCGCCTGCTACTGGGAGCCGGCTGCGGCCCGGGCACGGCGGTGACCCAGCACGCGGCGTTCAAGTGGTTCGGGGCGCGGGAGCAAGTGCTGCCGGCCTCGCTGATCCAGGTGTCGATCATGCTCGGCGGACTGCTGGGAGCCCTGGCCCTGCCCTATGCCATCAGCCACTACGGCTGGCGCACGGCGTACCTGGCCCTGGCCCTGCTGAGCCTGGCCTGGGTCCTGGTCTGGCTGCTGTTCGGTGCTGAAGGCCGGCACGCCGAGCAACACAGCGAGCAACAGCTCGCCGAAGCGCCGATTGCCTACCGCCACCTGCTGCTCAACCGCACCTTCCTGTGGATTTCGCTGATGTGTTTTCTGGCCTACCTGCCCAATGCCCTGTCCTTCAGTTGGTCGGCGGTGTACATGCAAAAGGGCCTGGGCCTGAGCCCGATGCAGACCGGCTACGTGATGTTCGCCGCAACCTTCAGCATTATCCTGCTCAACTTGCTGGTGTCGGGCCTGTCCCAGCGTCTTCTGAAGAATGGAGTGAGCGTGCAACGCAGCCTGGTCGTGCCGCCGATGCTGTGCTGCATGGTCGGAGGCCTGGCCCTGAGCGCCATGGGTTCGGTGTTCGGCGCACTGGAAGAAAAGCTGGTGCTCTATGTGCTGGGCGCCGTGCTGCTCAACGGCGTGTTCGCCTTCGGCATGACCATCACCTCGCACATTTCTCCGGCGCGCCAGCGCGGCGCGATGCTGGCCATCCATGTGGGCTGCATGACCCTGGCTGGCATGCTCGCACCCTGGCTGGTGGGCAAGCTGGTGACCCTGTTCGACAACGACATTGCCCGGGGATTTGAAACCGCGGTCAATGGCATCGGCCTGGCAACCCTGGCCTGCGCCCTGCTGGGATTGTGGGTGATCAACCCGAGCGCCACTCGCGAGCGCCTGCTGGCCAGGGCCGGCGATACGCTGCCAGGGGCAGCCCCGATCCGCGTCTAGCAACGCCTTCTCGCCGGGCCGCCTGGCGGCCCATTCGCTCCCCCGTTCCCCAGGCTCTCCCTGGTGCCGTGGCGCACTGGGGAGGCCGAGGAGCCTCTGTACCCGATCAGGAAGTCTCTCGATGAACCTTGCCAGTTTTTCCGCCAGCTATGCCGAGGCGCGGCGCAAATTTCTCAATGGCTGCGAGCTGCGTGGCTTGCAGGTGGAATCCCATATCCATCCGTTCAAGGGCCGCGACCAGGAAACCCTGGCCATCGACGTCTGCCGGGTGGGGCCCGCCAACGCCCGCAACCTGATGGTGATCAGCAGTGGCTGCCACGGCGTCGAAGGCTTCTGTGGCTCGGCCGTGCAGGTCGATCTGCTGGCGGACGATCACTGGGCCCAGCGCACCGCGTCCCCGGATCTGGCCGTGCTCTACCTGCATGCGCTGAACCCCTACGGCTTCTCCTGGATGCGCCGGGTGACCCACGAAAACGTCGATCTGAATCGCAACTTCCTCGATTTCAGCCAGCCCCTGCCGGACAACCCCGACTACCGTGCCATCCACAATCTGCTGCTGCCCAGGAACTGGCCGGCGAGCATCAGCAGCAGCGCGCGACTGATGCTGTTCGCTGCGCGTCGCGGCCGCTCGGCTCTGCAGTCGGCCATCACTCGCGGTCAGCACAGCCACCCCGACGGCCTGTTCTTCAGCGGCGTGGAACCCAGTTGGAGCAACCTGCAGATTCGCCAGATTCTGCGCCAGCACGCCCGGCACTGCCTGCGTATCGGCTGGATCGACATCCACACAGGCCTGGGCCCCAACGGCGTCGGCGAACGCATTTACAAGGGCCGGGCCAGCGCCGCCGACCTGCAACGGGCCCAGGCTTGGTGGGGCCCCGAGGTGACCAACAGCTTCGATGGCAGCTCCACCTCGGCGCAGTTGAACGGCACCCTGGACCTGGCCGTGATGGAGGAATGTCCCCAGGCGCAATACAACGGCCTGACCCTTGAATACGGCACCTTGCCCGGCCCCCAGGTGCTCAACGCGCTGCGCGCCGAACAATGGCTGCAGCGCAATCCGCTGGCGCCGCGCTCGCGTTTCGAGCAGATCAAGCGACAGATGCGCGACGCGTTCTACGACGACCGCCCGCAATGGCAACAGCAGGTGCTGCAACAGGCCCGGGAAGTGTGCGAACTGACCCGTAAAGGCCTGCTGAGCCCAGACCCGCTGCAAGGCTGAAACCCGGCACAGGATGGCCGGGCTCCGGTAGGATATTGCGCCAATCATCAAGGAGTGATTCATGCCCACACCCGCCCCTGAGGAGTCCGCCCGGTGGGAGGCCTTCTACAAGACTTTCGAGGGTCGCCCGCCTTCACCCCTGTTGTGCCGCGCCCTGGCCTTGAACCTGCCGGGCATGGATCACCCCCAGGCCATCGACCTGGGCTGCGGCTCGGGCATCGAGACTTGCTTGTTGCTGGAGCGTGGCTGGAGGGTGCTGGCCATCGACCAGGAGGCGTCCGCCATCGAGCGCCTCAAGGACCGCGCCGGAACCCTCGCCGAAGGTCGCCTGCGTGCCGTCCAGGGACACTTCGAAACCCTCGATGAACTGGCGCCGGCACAGCTGATTCACGCCGGACTGGCGTGGCCGTTCTGCCGCCCCGCTGCCTTCGCCCAGTTCTGGCAGATGCAAGTCGAGGCCTTGCAACCCGGAGCATTGCTGGTGGGCCAGCTGTTCGGCGAGCGGGATCAATGGGCCACGGCGCCAGACCTGACTTTTCACTCCCGCAGCGCCGTACAGGCACTGTGCACCGGCCTGCACATCGAGCATTTCGAAGAAAGCGAAGGGCTGGGCAAAAGCCTGCGCGGCCCCAAACACAACCACAGGTTCGATCTGATCCTGCGCAAACCCCACACTCCTTGAGCCTTCGCCAACCGCTCTTCGGGCTGTTGCAATCAATCATCGGAGCACCTGCAACCCCGACCTGACGGGCGTTGCAGGGCGCCTGGAATTTTTCTGTTTTTTTGCGCCATCGGCGCCGCCGCCAAGCAATTCCCGCCTGGGTAATCTCGATTCACTGCCAGTTCGGCAGTCATCCAACGGAGATTACCCTCATGTCGAAAAACACCCCTCCCGCCAACCCGTCGCCGATGGACCAGGCGTCGGCCTCGCGCATCACCAGCAGTGCCGCCAAGGCCGGCAAGGGCCAGGTAACGGCGGACAGCTTTGCTGCCCGGGCGCAACGCGCTGCCGCGAAAAACACCAACCCTTGAGCCCGACAGCGCCCCCGTCAGTATTGGCTGGCGGGGGCCAGGCCAAGGAGGCCGCCATGTCCCACTACAGCAATGACAAAGACATCGCCAGGCTGGTCAAACAACAATTGCGCCAAGGCTGGCTGTTCCATCGTGGCAAACGCCATGGGAAGCTCACGGCCCCAGGTAAGGGTTCGATCCCGGTGCCCTGCACGCCGAGCGACTGTCGGGCGCTACTGAACTTCAAACTGATGTTACGGAGGCTCGAATGCCGCTAACCCAATCCCCCTTTCCCAGCCTGGGAGAGTGCTACCAGTTGCTCACGGCAGCCTTCGATACCAAATCCACTGACGCCGCGCGCCGCAAGCAACTGGTCGCCTTGGCCGAGAGCGATCACGACTGGAGCCTGTTTCCCAAGCTCAAGCGCGAGCTGCTGATTGAACCCTTGAGTCAGCTGGACCGTGACTTTGCCCTGTACCTCGAAGCCTTCGTCGATTATCTGCAAGCCCACTACCTCGATCTGGTCAAGAACCTGGGGCTGGATAGCCTGAGCCGCCAGCAGGCCCTGCCGGCGCTGGTGGAACACTACGCCGCACCGGTCGGCGACTTTCTCCAGCAATTGCAACGGCGTTTCAGCGGCCCGCAACTGCCACAGCTGCTGGACAAGGATCAGTTTCCTCTGGGGGTGGTCCTGCAATGGTTCGAACAACAGAGTGGGGACTCGGCCCAGCAACTGGCTCAACGCCTCTATCCCGACAGCAAGGATGCCCGTGATCAACTGGGGCGTTGGCGCAAAGGGCCCCGACAGGCCGATCTGTCGAGTCTCAAGACACTGCTCAGGACCCTGGAAAAAGTCAGCGACAAGCCACAGTTGGTGGCCGACCTGGGACCCTGGCTGGTGACGGCCCGAGCCCTCGGTCACTTCGACCAGCAATTGCTCGCCGTCGGCCTCCCGGGGTTCAGGCAACAAGTGCTGCACACCCTGCTGCTGGGGCCCGCGGCACAAAGTGGCCGCCAGTCCCTGGAGCGCCTCAACCTTGAGGCCGGGCAGCGCCTGAACATCCTCAAGCCCGGCGCCCAATGGCTGCGGGAACACCTGACGCCGACCCGGGGCAAGGCCGCCGGCAGCCAGGCTCAGGCACGGCAGATGCTAGACGACTTCATCAAGCTGCAGGAGCGCCATGATACGGATGGCCGGACCGGATATTTCAGTGCCTGGTTCGAAGGCCGCTGGCAATTGCTGTCGGGCAACTACTCCACGGCCATGAGGCATTACGACGCGGCCCTGTCAGCGGCCCTGTATCGCGCCGGTCGCTTGCAACTGAACCTGCTGGAGGAGTGCCTGAGCCTGGCGGCGATGCTGCAAGACCGGCCCCGGCTCAAGCGCCTGAAGCACCAGGCGCTGATACTGGGACTGTTCAGTTCCCTGGGCCTTGAGCAAGGCCCGGTGATCAGCGACTGGGAAATCAGCCAGCTGAAGCAGCTTTTTACCCGACTGTTCCCGGCGCTGGGCTTCTTCCCGGAGGCCGAAGACCACAGAGCGCAACCGCAATGGCCGATCCTTGCGTTCGACCCCGCCGAGACCGGGAACATCAAGGTGGACCTGCAACGCCCTGACCGGGTTATTGCGGTCTACACCATCGATCGGCAGAAACGTCGGTATCCGCAATTGCTCTGGTTCGCCTCCGAAGGTCAGGCCGAGGCGGTCCGTGCCCTGTTGCAGCATGGAGCGAACGTCAACCTGAAGGACGAGGCCCAAGGTTCAGCGCTGCTCTGTGCCCTGCAATGCGCCCATGACCGAGGAGAACGCTCGACCCTCGACCTGCTGCTGGACCAGCCTCACGAGGCCGCCACCCTCGACCAGTGCACCCGCAAAAAGCGCCTGACCCCTCTGATGCAGGCCATCGACATGGGCGACGCCAAAGTGGTGGCCAGGCTGCTGCAGATGGGGGCCTCGGCCAATGCTCCCGGGCTCTACCCGGAGCAGACGCCGCTGTACCACTGCCTCGGCAAACTGTGGCAGTTGCAACAACCGGGCAAGGCCATGGACAAGGTACAAAGCCTGATCAAGCAAGCAGACGCGGTGAGCCAAGAGGTGCTGCGCCGTCAGTTGGGCAGCAGCGCTGGAGCCTTCGGCCAGCGCGCGCTCATGGACCCCGATCAGCCGTCGCATCAAGCGATTCTCAAGACCCTGCTGGCAGTGGAACGCGAACGCTGCGATCCCCGGCAGTTGATGCAAATTGCCTACCTGCTGTTGCGTCATGGCGCTGACCCCAATGCCTCTCATGCCTATCCCTGCCCGGGCCGTACGCCGCTGATGGTGGCTGCCGAAGACGATCAGCTGGAACTGTTCAAGGCCATGCTCGCTGTCGGTGGCGACCCGCTGCAACAAGATGAACAAGGCGCCGACTGCTGGAAGATCGCCTTGTGTCACCAAGCCCGGCACGTGCTGGCCTTCCTGCGCGCATCACAGGGTTGAAACCACTCGCAGGCCCATTTTCAAAGTACAAGCCCGGGTTGGTTTGACAGCCTCGCAGCCACTGTGAAATAGTTTTTCAACAATATGGAACATGATTCCATTTTTTATAATTTCACCGAAAAGGCCTGCCATTGTGAGCGAAGCTCCCGCTGAAAACCTCCCGCCCCTGGATTGTGACCTGCTGGTAATCGGCTCCGGCGCTGCCGGCCTGGCCTGTGCCGTGACCGCCGCCTGGCATGGCCTGAAGGTGGTAGTAGTGGAAAAGGATTCCACTTTCGGCGGTGCCAGTGCCTGGTCCGGTGGCTGGATGTGGGTGCCGGGTAATCCTCTGGCGCGCCGCGCCGGCATCCATGAAAACCCGCAACAGCCGCGCACCTACCTCAGGCATGAACTGGGCGAAGGCTACGACGCCGGACGCATCGACGCCTTTCTCGATAACGGACCACAGATGGTGGCCTTCTTCGAACAGCACACCGCCCTGCAGTTCGTCGACGGCAATGGCATTCCGGACATCCACGGCCAGGTGCCCGGGGCCGGTATCGAGGGTCATCAGGTGATCGCCGCGCCCTATGACGCCCGGGCCATTGGTCCCTTGTTGGCGCGCCTGCGCCGGACCATGCGCGAGACCTCGTTCATGGGCATGCCGATCATGGCCGGGGCCGACCTGGGCGCCTTTCTCAGCATGACTCGCTCGTTCAAGTCGCTGTTGCATGTGGGCAAGCGCTTTATCCGCCATCTGCGGGACCTGGCGCTGCATGGCCGGGCCATGCAGCTGGTGAACGGCGTGGCGCTGATTGGCCGGCTGGCGAAATCAGCCCAGGACCTGGGAGTGAATCTGCTGGAGTCGTCGCCGGCCCGTTCGCTGCTACGGGACAACCAGGGGGTGCACGGCGCCCTGATCGACACACCTCAGGGGCCGCGGGAAATCCGTGCCCGTCGCGGCGTGGTCCTGGCGGCCGGTGGTTTTGCCCATGACCCGGTTCGACGTCAGGCGCTGTTTCCCCGAGCGCCAGGCCCTGACGAGCATCTGGCCTTGCCACCCTTGAGCTGCTCGGGGGACGGCATTCGTCTCGGTGAGGCCGCCGGTGCCGTGCTGGCCACTGACCTTGCCAGCCCGGTGGCCTGGGCCCCGGTATCGCGGGTGCGACACGCCGACGGCAGCATCGGCCACTTTCCCCATATCATCGATCGGGCCAAGCCCGGGGTGATCGGGGTGCTGGCCAATGGCAAACGCTTCGTCAACGAGGCCGACGGTTACTACGACTACACCGCAGCCATGGTGGAGGCGGTTCCGGCCGGCGAGGAAGTGGCGTCCTGGCTGATCTGCGATCATCGCTTCCAACGTCGTTACGGGCTGGGTTATGCCCGTCCCTTCCCCCTGCCCGTGGGGCCCCTGGTGCGCAACGGCTACTTGCAACGAGCCGACTCCATCCAGGAGCTGGCGCGGCGTTGCGGCATCGACCCACAAGGCCTGGTCGCCACGGTACAGGCGTTCAACCAGCATGCCCGGCAGGGCCAGGACCCCGAGTTCGGCCGCGGTTCGACGCCCTACAACCGCAAGCAGGGCGACGCCCTGTACCCGGGGCCGAACCCCTGTGTGGCGCCTATCCAGCAAGGGCCATTCTATGGGGTCAAAGTGCTGCCCGGCAGTTTCGGCACCTTTGCCGGGCTCAGGACCACCCCCCAGGCCCAAGTACTGGATCAGACCGGAGCAGTGATCCCGGGGCTGTATGCCGCAGGCACCGACATGGCCAGTGTCATGGGCGGCTTCTACCCGTCCGGGGGCATCAACCTGGGGCCGGCCATGACCTTCGGCTACGTTGCCGGGCGCCATGCCGCAGGCGTCAGTGAGTATGAGGTCATCCTCGAACCAGCCCCTGGGGCAGCTCCCGGACAATGCGCCGCAAGGCACTGACCTGACACCGCGGGTTCACGGGCTCCAGCCGGGGCCCTGCTCCACCAGAGGTGGCGGCGCTTGCAACTGCGCCTCAATCTGCCGCGCCAGGTAATACACCCCGGCCATGACCCCGTGCTCAGGGTCATGCAACTGCTTGAGCCAGGCCTGATCGAAGGCCGTGCCCAGGTCGCGGCGGGTCTGCGCCTGCAGATCCTCGCGCTCATTGTTCTGGACCAGGGCCCGTACTCCCGCCACACCCACGGAAATCAGCGCTCCGGCCACCCGCCCCACCGCGGCGGCCACAGCACCGGCCACACCGCGACTGGCGAACTGCGCCTGAAGTTTCTCACTGGTGACCTGGGCCACCTGGGACACACCCGGCGCAGCAGCCCCCGGGGCGGTCGCCGGCCCGGCATGAATCTGCTGCAACAGCGGCCCATAGGCCGGCAGACGGGCCACCGGCTCCACCTGCAGCAGTTGCTGCAGCGAAGCGCGCTGGCCGGCCTGGGGCCCAAGATCGATGGCGATGATCCGTGCCAGATGCTGATCCAGCTGCGGCGCGGGCAACTGATGACGCGCGGTGCTGAGCTCCACCTGCTGACGCAGCAACTGCACATAGAACTCCATGGCCTCGCCGGTAATGCCATCGGCATCGATCTCCAGCGCCACCGGTGCCAGGACCCGCTGCTGATACTGCTCCTGCAGGTAACCGGCCAGACGCCTGGATGCCTGTGCCTCATCGCCCCGGCTGTTCAACGAATACCAGCCGACCTTGAGCGACAGCCACTCCTGGGTCCAGTAGCCACTGAACCAGGGAATGAAGTTTTCCTCGGTCTGCTGATAGATCCGTGTGCGCCAATGCTCCATGGAGCCCTGGGCATAGACTTCAGCCTGCAGAGTGGCAGAGCGGGAGGCGTCCAGCAGTTCACCCTCCACCTGACGCCAGACGGCCGGACTGACCGGCGCCGGAGCGACGGGTTGCGCGACACGGCTGGCGCAGCCGGGAAGGAGCAATACCAGCACCGCCAGCCCCAGGCTGAACAACCAGGACCTGCGGCGATGGCAGCGCAGCGCCAGTGAGCACAAGGCACGTCCCTCCCTGAAAGGCAAGGCAAGGCAAGGCCAGGCTCGAAAGACCGGCCTGGCCTACTTGCAGTATAGGTAGCGCCACTGCGACGTCCGGGGCGTTTTGCCAGGCGCTCGCGCGATGGTCACCCACGACGCCTCCGGCATCGGTATATTGCCCGGGGCGCCCGCGCCACGGACCTGCCTCCCCCAACAAGGAACCTTCATGCTCTACCGCATCGCCGCTGACAGCCTGGTGCTGTTTCACCTGTCATTCATCGTCTTCGTGCTGCTGGGAGGCCTGCTGGTGCTGCGCCATCCACGGCTGATGCTGCTGCACCTGCCCGCCGCGGCCTGGGGTGTGGCGGTGGAAGTCTTGCACCTGGAATGCCCGCTGACCCGCTGGGAAAACCTGTTGCGCCACGCGGCCGGCCAGGATGGCTACGGGGCCGGGTTCATCGAGCACTACCTGATCCCACTGATCTACCCTGCCGGGCTGACGCCGGGCATCCAGCTCTGGCTGGGCAGCCTGGTACTGCTGATCAACCTTTCGGTCTACGGCTATCTGGCACGGCGCTGGAGCCGTACCCGCCACGCCTGAAGCCTCCCCCCTGCTTACCGGAGCGGTCAGCCCGCTCCGGCCTTGCCCTTCCCCCCTCGTCATCCCTGATAGCAGCGGTGGAGCCTGACGCAGAGATTTCGCTATATACTTTTGTATATTGCGAATTCGCACCACGAGACGCCCCATGCATCGACCCTCACCCAGCATCGATACCCCCGCCCCGCAGCCCCCGGGACAGCCTCCGGCCGCCCGCGAGCGGCGCTCCCGATCACGCCACCGCCAGCTGATTCTCGATGCCGCCCGCAACGAATTCGCCGCCCGGGGCTTCAGTGCCTGCCAGACCCTGGATATCGCCCTGCGCGCCGGAGTGCCCAAGGCCAATCTCTATTACTACTTCCACACCAAGGAAAATCTCTACGCCGAAGTCCTGCAGCCCTTGCTGGAACCCTTGCGTCAGGCTTCGCTGCTGCTGCACGAGGACGCCGATCCCGGACCGGCCCTCCAGGCCTATATCGAAGCCAGGATGCACATCGTCCAGGGGTTTCCCCTGCGCTCGAAGATTCTCTGCAGTGAGCTGCTGCATGGCGCGCAACAGCTGCCGGTCACCTGGCGCGAAAGCCTGGAGACACAGAATCGCCGTGAAATCGCCTGCCTGCGCAACTGGGCCGAACGAGGCCTGATAGCCGCCGTCGACCCGGCGCACCTGTTGCTGTTCATCGGCGCGGCGACCCAGACCTATCCCACCCTCGGCTGGCAGATCGCCCTGCTCAACGGCGGTGATGAGGCGGTTGCCGCGGACTTCCAGGCCGTCGCCAGCACCCTGACTCGAATGGTCCTGGCCGGCGCACTGCCGACGGCGCCCCACAGCCCCGGCCAATCGGCCCGTGCCTTGGCGATCTAGGACGGATCGGCCTCGCAGGCCTGGGTCAAGGCCTGCCAGGTGGCCTGATCGGCGGGGATCAAGTGCTCGATGCGCAATGACGCCACAGTGATGTCCTGGGGCATGCCGAAGGTGGTGAAGGTGGAGAGAAAACGCAGCTCGCCCCTGGGCCCGCGCACCCGGGTCAGCAGCAACGGCGTGCTCAGGCTTGCGGCACCCGCCAACTCGCCGGGGAACGGCAGGCTCGCCAGCAGCGCCGCCAGCCCCGGCTGTTGCGCCGCTTCCCGGGCCGCCCGCTGCCAAGCCACCTGACGGATCTCCTCGGCGTTGATCAGACAGTCACCAAAACCACCGGGCAGCAGCAGGCTCGCCAACAGATTGAAGCCTTGCTCCAGCGCCGTCGGTGGCAGCCCCAAAAGCCCGAACAAGACCGCGGTGGCGCGGTTGGCGGCCAGTACCTGCCAGCCGCTGTCGATGACAATGGCCGGCGCCGGGTTGTTGGCCTGGAGCAGGTGCATCAGCGCCGCGCGTACCGACTCCAGGCCCGGATCGCTCAACGGCAAGGCGGCATAACGGGGGGCGTAGCCGGCGGCGAGATACACCCGATTGCGTGTTTCCAGCGGAGTATCCAGAGTGCTCAGCACACTGTGCAGCAGCGCCGGGCTGGGCTGCGCCCGGCCCGTCTCGACACAGCTCAGATGCCGTTGCGACATGCCCGCCTGCAACGCCAGGTCCAGCTGGCTCAAGCGTGCCTGCCGCCGCAGCTGGCGTAGCTGCGCGCCGACCGACAGCGCTGGCGCGGGAACGCGTTCAAGGGGTTCGAGCATCGGGTTTGGTCATCCTTTGGGTGGAGTAGCCGCTGGGGCGCGGCTCAGCGAACAGCCTTGAAAAAGATCAGTTCAGGATCGTTCTCGTCCAGGTTCTCGACCACCCCGCTGGGGCGGAAACCGGCCTTGGCCAGCAACCCCTGGGCCGCCAGATTGGAACGGTTGGTGGAGGTGAACAGCTTGCTCGTCCGACAAGCCTTCTCGGCGGCAACGAGCAGCCGTTGTGCCACACCCTGACGCTGCTGCCCGGGCGCCACAACCACCAGGGAGACAAACCCCTGATCGAAAAAATCATGATTGAGCAACACATAGCCAGCGATCCTGTCGCACACCACTTCGACCCACAGCTGGCCCCGCCCGACCGCCTCGCCAAGCGCCTGGCCGCGGCTGGCATGGGATTGTGCGTAGGCATCAAAGCCGAGCATGGCCGGCACATCGTCGAGCCGTGCCTCACGGATCAACCTTGGGGTGCCTGGCTCAGGAGCCTGTTCGTTGTCGCTCATCGCTACCCATTCCTTGAAGGTGATTGTCGTCCTGTGTCGCCCAGCTGAGCGCTTGTGCGCCACGCCTGTCTATGACCTGGGAGGTCATTGAGTGGCCCGGGGGTTGCCACTTAGCCTGTTCGCTCCCCGTAGTTCAAGGAGTTTAACGGTGAGAAAAACCCTCTGGCGCCTATGCCTGGCCTTGTTCGCCGGCCATGAACTGGACGCCGTGGCCCAAGCTGAGTGGCGCCTGCTGTATGGCTTGCGCGACCTTGACCCAGCGCTTGGCCAGCAGTGGTTCATTGCGCTGCATGTACCGCTGTGCACCGCGCTGATGTGGCTGGCCGGGCACCCGCGCCAGGCCATACGACGCAACAGTCGGCAACTGCTGGCCGCCTTTGCGGTGGTCCATGCCGGGCTGCATTACAACATTCAGCAGCACCCGCTGTATCTCTTCGACTCGCTGCTCTCGCAAACGCTGATCGTCGCCTGCGCCGCCACCGGCCTGCTCTACCTGATGCTGGACCTGGGCCGGCAACGCTCGCCGTGCCGCGACTGACTCCCTCACCACTAGGAACCCGCCATGCCCCGTCCCTATCTTGCTCTGCTGGCCCTGCTGGCCTTCAGTGCCTATACCCTGTTCACCCTGCTCCAGGCACAGCAGTCGCTGCTGCAATTCGGTGTGCAACTGCTGTCGCAAGCCGACACCGCGCAGGTGGTCATCGACCTGTACCTGATGGCGCTGCTGGCTGGACTGTGGATGCTGCGAGACGCCCGGGCCCGCGGACGCTCGGCGCTGTCGGTGCTGCCCTACCTGCTGCTGACGGCGCTCTTCGTCTCCATCGGGCCGTTGCTGTACATCGTGGTCAACGGCTTTGGCCGCGGCTCGCCCCGCAGCGCCTGAGCGGCGACGGCCTCAGATCAGCCGCTGGATCTGCTTGTGCCGCCAGACCAGCTTGAAGTAGCCGGTCTGCAGCACCAGCATGGTCAGGTAGGCCACCGGGAACGCCATCCACACCCCTTGCAGGCCGAAGTGCGCGTCCAGCAGATAGGCCATCGGCACCTGCACCCCGAGGATGCAGAAAATCGAGATCGCCACCGGCATCAGCACCGTGCCGCTGGCGCGCATGATGCCGCCCACCACCGCCTGGAAGCCGAACACCAGAATGCTCCAGAGCATGATGTGCAGCAGGTGTTCGGCCTGCACCAGGGCTGCCGGGTCGATGATGAACAGCCCCAGCAGCCAGTGGGAAATCAGGTAGCCCAGCAACACCAGGGCCCCGGTCAGACACAGGTTGATCGCCAGCCCCGTGCGCAGGATCGGGGTGATGCGCTCCAGGCGCCCGGCGCCAATGGCCTGGGCTCCGAGGATCGACGCGGTGATGGCGATCGACAATGCCGGGAACTGCACATAGTTGACGATCTGGGTCACCGCACCGTAGGCCGCCGTGGCCTGGGAACCGTGGCGGTTGACCAGGGCCAGGATCACCAGTTCGGAGAGTGAGATCACCACCATCTGCACCCCGGTGGGCAGGCCGATGCGCAGCACCTTGGCGAGAATCGCCCGGTCCAGCTTCATCGCCGCGAACAACGTCCGGTCCGGGGCCAGGGGATGGGCCCGGCCACTCAAGCGCCAGACCAGAAAACCCATGGCCAGAATGTTGCCCACCAGCCCGGCGAACGCCGCGCTCTGGATGCCCATGGGTGGCAGGCCCAGCCAACCGCGAATCAGCGCCGGGGTCAGGAGCAGGCCCACCAGGGTCGAAACGATCAGCGCCAGCAGCGGCGACAGGGTATCGCTGACACCCCGCAGCAACTGAGTGAAGAGCACGAACACCAGCAGCAGCGGCATGATCAGCATCATCACCCGGGCATAGCCCACCGCATCGTCCAGCACATCCAGGGGCGTGCCCAGCCCCTGCAACGCCGGCCGCGCAAACAGCATGCCCAGCACTGCCCCCAGCAACCCGATCAACGCGCCGAGCAACAGGGTGCTACCGGCCACCGCCTTGACCGTGCCCAGCTCCCGGGCGCCCCAGGCCTGGCCGATCAGCACCGAGGCCCCCGCGCCCAGGCCGATCACCAGGGCAATGAAAAAGAACACGATGGGGAACATCCCCGACACCGCGGCCAGGGCCTGGGTCCCCAGCATCTGCCCGATGTAGATGCCGTTGAGGGTGCCGGAGAACGACTGCAGGAAGTTCGACAACACCATGGGCAGCAGGAAGATCAGGTACACCTGCCAGAGCGGCCGCTGAACGGGAATCGACATGGAACAGGCAACCTCGGATCAAGAGGACGAAGGGCCGCGAAGCAGCCCCGTGGCACGGGGCTCGCGTCGGTCCTGGAAGGTGCAGCAACGAAGGCCGCTCGCGGCGTTCCGGCAGCGCAGCGGCCCGAGGTTTATATCAGTGGTTGACGTCCACCACCACCCGCCCGCGGACCTTGCCTTCGAGCAGTTCACGGGCGACGGTCAACGCCTCTTCCAAGCCCACTTCGCGGGTGATTCGCTGCAGATGCTGCTGGTCCACCTCGGCAGCCAGGCGCTCCCAGGCATGCACCCGCTCGTGGTAGGGACGGGTCACGCTGTTGATCCCCAGCAAGCTCACACCACGCAGAATGAAGGGCGCCACCGAGGCCGGAAAATCCATGCCCTGGGCCAACCCGCAGGCGGCCACCAGGCCATCGGCGGCGGTGCCGGCACAGACGTTGGCCAGGGTGTGGCTACCCACCGAATCGATGGCCGCCGCCCAGCGTTCCTTGGCCAGCGGGCGCCCTGGCTCGGACAGTTCGGCACGCTCGATGATACGGCTGGCCCCCAGCGCCTTGAGGTAGTCGGCCTCTTCCGGCCGCCCGGTGGCGGCGATCACCGAGTAGCCCAGGCGCGACAGCAAGCTGATGGCAAAGCTGCCAACGCCGCCGCTGGCGCCGGTGACCAGCACCTCGCCGTGCTCGGGGGTCAGGCCGCTGCGTTCCAGGGCGATCAGGCACAGCATGGCGGTGTAGCCGGCAGTGCCGATGGCCATGGCCTGGCGCGCGCTGAAGGCTTCGGGCAGGTGGATCAGCCAGTCCCCCTGCAACCGGGCCTTCTGCGCCAGCCCGCCCCAATGGCTCTCGCCCACGCCCCAGCCATTGAGCAGCACCTGCTCCCCCGGGCGAAAGCGCGGATGGCTGCTGGCTTCGACGGTGCCTGCCAGGTCGATTCCGGGGACCATGGGAAACTGCCGCACCACCGGGCTCTTGCCAGTGATCGCCAGGGCGTCCTTGTAGTTCAGGGTGCTGTAGGCCACCCGCACCGTGACATCGCCTTCAGGCAGTTGCGCCTCCTGCAGTTCGCTCAGATGGGCGCGATAAGCTGCTGTGTCTTTGTCGATCACAATGGCCTTGAACATCTTGGACTCCTGTTGGCAAGGGAGGCTGCAGCGCTGGCTGCAACGGCGTAGAGCGCGAACGCGCCATCCTACGCAAGCCTTCGGAAGGCGTCCATGAACACCCCGCCCGCCTCAGGATGGCTCCGGTGGCCGGGCCGGCGCTGCCTGTCATTGATCGCCCCTGACCCCGGTCCCGGCCAGCGAAGCTCGAAATGGCCCGGGCCGCACCCAGCGTCCCGTATCGCAGCGTAGCCCGGCGCGACTGCCCTGCCAGATCGGCGGTGAGGGGCGTATCGGGCGTGGCAAAAACGGCGCGTGGAGCGTTACCATGCCGCGGGTTTCTACCCTGACCGAACGGATTCTCGACCTTGTCTCACCTACTGGAAAAAGCCGCCGCACGCGGCGATCTCGCGGCCCTCGAGCGTCTCCTTGATGCTGGCGCGGACCTTGAATGGCAGCACAAGGGCACCGGCCGCACGGCCCTTTTGACCGCCACTATTGCCGGGCACCGGCCGGCCGTGGCGCTGCTGCTGGCCCGTGGTGCAAATGTCCAGCAACCGTGCAAGGCCCTGGGCTACAGCCCCCTGGCCTGGGCCGCCAGCCATGGCGATAGCGCCATGGCCGAGTTGCTGATCGCCCATGGCGCAGCGCTCGAACACGCCAGCCCCGAACTGCAACGCACTGCGCTGATGAACGCCGCCCAGGACGGGCACGAGGCAATGGTGACCTTGCTGCTCAAAGCCGGCGCCGATCCCCTGCGCCTGGACTTCCAGCAACGCAATGCCTGGTCCCTGGCCGAAGAGAAGGGCCATACCCAGATCATGCAACAGCTGGTGCAGGCCGGTGCCGGGGCGCCGCCAGCGTCCGCACCGGCCCCTTCCCTGCCCTGGCCGCCACTGGCGCCTGGCAATGACAACAGTGGCGATCCGGTCACCCAGGTGCGGGCCTATACCCTGGCCCTGGAGGCCTGGGAACAGCGGGGCAATGCCCTCGGTCACGAGGCTGTCGACGCCGCCTTCTGGGCTGAACCGCAACAGCTTCTCGAGCGTTTCTGCACCCTGCGGCCGCGGGCCTATCCCCGAGCCTCCTACGGTTACCCCACAACCTACTCCGAGGCCGACGAACTCCTGGGCTGTCAGCTGCTCAAGCCCGCCCAGGCCGAAGTGCTGGTGCGTGATCCGGCCTCCCGGGCGCTGTGCTACGAGCATCGTTTCCTGGTCAAACGGGTCGCGGGGCAATGGCGCATCGACAGCGTCAAGCGGCGCCTGGCCGGCACCGCGCAATGGACCAACGCCATTCTTTGACGCCCCTGCAACTTGCACGCCCCTCTCACCTTTCAGGACCTGCCCCCATGAAATACGACGACGCCTCCTGGCACTACGGTGGCGACTTCCCCGCCGACCTGCCCACCACGGCCGGAGCCACCCACATCGGCCTGTTCCTGGCCTGGATGTTGATCAATGACTTTGCCAGCGAGGAGTTGCTGGACGATGTCGAGGAGGAGATTGGCCAAGTCCAGGCCCGCACCCTCGATGGCCGCGAGTTCCTGTTGCGGATACTGGATGAAAAGCTCAGCGACGGCGATTTCAACGACGAAGGCAATGCCTTTGCCCTGGCCTACTACAAAGGGCGGGACAGCGGTCGGTTTTCCAGCGACTACGAACAGATCCTGGCCCCCGAGCCCGGCACCATCTACCGGGTGGAAAACAGCTGGAGCAACTACGACCGGCTGGCATCGGTGATGGACCAGCGACTGGCGCACTGGCGCACCATGGGGCGACCACAGTACATCGACTGAGCACCGGATGCCGGCAATTGTGGTTAAATGCCGCCCCCGAAAATCGCCGGTTCCCGTGATGACCCCTCAAGCCCTCGCCACCCTCAACCAGCACCTGCTCATTGCCCTGGCCGCCGCCCCCGCCGAAACCCGGCGCCTGTTCCATGGCCGTGGTCGCTGCTGGCCGGGGTTGGAGCAACTGACCGTGGATTGGCTGCAAGGGGTATTGCTGGTGTCCCTGTTCAAGGCGCCGGAGCCTGAACAGCTCGCGGCCCTCAAGCTGCTGCTGGTGGAGCTGGGCGACACTGCGCAATGGACCGCCTGCGGCGCCCGCAGCCTGATGCTGCAACACCGCTACCTGCCCGACAGCCATGGCGAATGGCTGCTGGGGCAGCCGGTGGACTTCTGCACCATCACCGAGGAAGGCCTGCGCTACCAAGTGGACCTGGGCAGCAAACAGAACAACGGACTGTTCCTCGACATGCGCTACGGGCGCAACTGGGTCCGGGCCCAGGCCCGGGGCCAGAACGTGCTCAACCTGTTCGCCTACACCTGCGGCTTCTCGGTAGCGGCGATCGCCGGCGGTGCCGAGCGGGTAGTCAACCTCGACATGTCCCGAGCGGCCCTGAGCCGCGGCCGCGACAACCACCGGCTCAATGGCCACGACACCAGCCGAGTGAGCTTTCTTGGCCATGACTTGTTCAAGTCCTGGAGCAAGGTCAAGCAAGGGGGTCCTTACGATCTGGTGATCATTGATCCGCCGTCGTTCCAGAAAGGCAGCTTTGTCCTGAGCAAGGACTATGCCCGTGTGCTGCGGCGCCTGCCGGAACTGCTGACCGCCAACGGCTGCGTACTGGCCTGCATGAACGACCCGGCGTTTGCCGTGGAGTTTCTGCTGGAGGGCGTGGCCGAGGCCGCGCCGGGGCTGCGCTTTGAACAGCGGCTGGAGAACCCGCCGGAGTTTCCCGATGCCGATCCGCAGTGTGGGCTCAAGGCGCTGGTGTTTCGTCAGGGGGAATAGAGCGGCCATCGCTGCTGGGAAGGGTGATGTATCCGTGGCTGCGGATGCGGCTGCTTAGGGTTTTGCCCTTACGGCGAGGCTGGCGGGGTACATATCCGTTGCTGCGGTAACGGCCGCTGACGGTTTCGCCCTTACGGCGAGTCACTTTTACCAAACGCCGGAGTGCCGGCCCAGCGAAAAGTAACCAAAAGGTCTTGCCCCTCCATGGGCCCCTCGCTGGAGCTCGGGGTGCCCTCTCTCCGGCATTGCTCCGGGGGCCCGCCGCCACCCGGCCATCCATGGCCGGGTGGCGGCTAGCTCGGCATCCTTGCCGAGCTGCCCCCTACGCAACGCCTACGCTCGGCCGGCTGGGAAGGGGCCTGAAGATCAAGATCAAAAGCCAAGCGCGTGTTACGCGCTGTCCGTAGGAGCCGGCTTGCCGGCGAAGAGGCCCGTGAGACATGCAGCGCCTGGGCGGGCGCCTTCGCTGGCAAGCCAGCTCCTACAGCAGACAGATAGACCGTGCAGCTCACCGTAGGAGCCGGCTTGCCGGCGAAGAGGCCCGTGAGACATGTAGCGCCTGAGCGGACGCCTTCGCTGGCAAGCCAGCTCCTACAGAAACGCACCCACCCTTAGCTTCAGGCCGGCCGCAAGGCCGCCGTCGCGCTTTTGATTTTGATTTTGATCTGAGCGCCCCGTTAACCACGATGGCTGAACGCAGGCATTGAGCCGTGGGTAACCCGGCAGGACGCCGGGTTAGCCGCCACCCGGCCATGGATGGCCGGTGGCGGCGGCCCACGGATCAATGCCGGAGTGAGGGCATGCCGAGCCCCAGCGAGGCACCGAGTGGAGGGGCAAAGCGTTTTGCTTACTTTTGTCTGGGCCGGCATTCCGGATTTTCAAAAGTGAGCCGCTGTAAGAGCGGAACCGTAAGTAGTCGCACCCGCAGTACCGGATATGTCCCCCCCCGCTGTAAAAGCGCAACCCGAAGTGGCCACACCCGCATCACCGGATAGGTACCCACCCAGCAAAGCCCCCCTCCGCCTCACAACCCCATCCGATACTCAATGACCCCAGGCTTCTGCGCCACCCAGTCATACAACCTCTGCGCACGCTTGTTGCTCTCCTGGGTATGCCAGTACAACCGCCCGCACCGCTGTTCCCGGGCAAAGGCCTGGACCCACTCGATCAACAGTTTCCCCGCACCACTGCCCCGCACTGCCGGGGCTACATACAGATCCTCCAGATAACAGAAGTCGGTTATCGCCCAGGTCGAACGGTGCAACACCGAGTTGACGAAACCGATCAGCTCATCGCCCTGCACCGCCACTGCTGAAAACACCGGCTCCTGCGGATCGCAGAAACGCTCGAAGGCAAGCACGCTGACCTGCTCGTCCAGCGTCACCTGATAGAAGTCCTGATACGCCAGCCACAACTGCAACCACTGCTGATAATCGCCAGGCTGAATCGGCCGTATCGTCACCGCGTGTTGTTGAACATCCATTGCGCTCTCCTTTCGAAAACCCACACCAGGCTCAAGCCCTGGGTGGTGAGGAGCGCCAGCTTATGGCCTGAATGGAGGGTTTGATCAGTCCAGTTCAATCGTAAAGAGCAGACCACTTCTGCCGCCGTCTTCGAACCTCACACCTCGGGCTGCTGGTGGGTCACGCAGTGGATTCCCCCGCCTCCCGCCGCGATGGCGTCGATGTCCAACTGCACCACTTGCCGCCCGGGGTACAGGCTCTCCAGCAGGGCCAGGGCCTTGGCGTCCGCCGCCGGATCGCCGAACTGCGGGGAAATCACCGCGCCATTGATCACGAAGTAGTTGATGTAGCCCGCGGCAAAATCGTCGTTGCCCCGGCTGAAGCGCGTCTTGCGCGGGTTCAGCGGCGGCGACAGGGGGTGCACCTGCAGCTTGCGACCATCGGCATCGGTGGCATTGCGCAGGATCTCCAGGTGCTTGAGGGTCACCTGGTGGTCGTAGGAGTCCGGGTCGTTGTCGAGGTTGGCCACCACCACCCCGGGCCTGACGAAACGTGCATAGAAGTCGACATGGGCATCAGTGATGTCCCGGCCCTTGATCCCCGGCAGCCAGATGATCTTGCGCAAGCCGAGACAAGCCTTGAGTTCAGCCTCTACCTCAGCCTTGCTCCAGCCCGGATTGCGGTTGCCGTTGATCCAGCTGCTTTCGGTCATGATCCCGGTGCCGTGGCCGTCCACCTCGATACCGCCACCCTCGCCTACCAGCTCGCTGCGCAGGTACCGGGCATCGGCGGCGTCGGCCATTTGCCGCGCCAGCCGGGCATCCCGGGCGTGGCGCTGCTTGTTGCCCCAGCCATTGAAGTTGAAGTCCACCGCGCCCAGTTGGCCCTGGGAGTTGGTGACGAAGTTGGCGCCGATATCGCGCATCCAGATATCGTCCAGCTCGGTGATCACGTAGCTGACGTTGTGCGTCCCGCACAGTGTTTCGGCCAGGTCGCGCTCCTCTTCGCGGCAGAACAGGGTCAGGGGTTGATGGACGGCGATGGCCCGGGCGATGCGCCCCTGGGCTTGCTGGACATCAGAGGTGAAGTCTTCCCAGATCGCGTCCTGGGCGCCAAAGGCCATGAAGGCCCGCTGCTGGCGGTCGCCTTCGTCGGGCAGGTACCAGTCGTCCTGCTCCTGGGCTCGGGCTTGGCGGGAGCCCAGGCCCAGGCTGGTCATGGCGGCGATTCCGGCCAGCAGCGAGGCCTGTTTGATAAGTTCACGTCGGGTGGGCATGGGGCAATTCTCTGGGTGGGGTTTGCTGAAGGGGGTACAGAATCAGGCGAGGTGCTCACGGACGCCTTCGCGGGCAAGCCTGTTCCTACCCGGACATTGTAGGAGCCGGCTTGCCGGCGAACCGCACCGCGGCCTGCCGGCCTGGGTTCAGGGGGTTGGTGCTGTCGCTGTCTTGAACTTGGTCCAAGCGCGCATCCGGGCGCGCATGTCGGCCTGAGGGATGTCCCGGCCGGGGATCAGGCGTTCGAAGCTGGCTGGGTCCGGGTAGATGTCCGGGTTGTCGCGCATCTGCGGATCGACAGCGGGGCGGGCCTTGGCATTGGCCGTGGGATAGCCGGTGGAGTTGCTGATGGCCGCCATGTTCTCCGGGCGCATGACGAAGTTGATGAAGGCATAGGCGTACTCCGGGTGCCGGGCGTCCTTGGGGATCGCCATGGTGTCCATCCACACCGTGGTGCCTTCACGGGGGATGCGGTACTGGAAGTCGACCTTTTTCCCCGCGGCATCGGCAGCACGCTGGGCCTGGGTCATGTCGCCGCTGTAACCCAGGGACAGGCACAGATTGCCGTTGACCAGGTCGGTCACTGGCTGCGACTGGAACTTGCGGATGTAGGGCCGCAGCTTGCCCAGCAGTTCGCCGGCGGCCTGCAGATCCGCCGGCTTGGCGCTGCGGGGTTCGCGCCCAAGGTAGTTGAGCGCCACCGCCAGCACTTCATCCGGCGAGTCGATGACCGAGATCCCGCAGTCGGCAAACTTGCTCGCCAGTTCCGGCTTGAACAGCAGGTCCAGGCTGTTCACCGGAGCATTGGGCAGGCGCTCGGCGACCTGCTGTGCGTTGTAGGTCAAGCCGATGGTGCCCCAGGTGTAGGGCACCGTCGCCTGGCTGGCACGGGGGTACTGGGTACGCAGTCTTTGCAGACCCGGTTCGATGTCGTCCTGGCCGCTCAGCTTGCTCGGGTCCAGGGTCTGCAGGCTGCCGGCGCGCATCAGCCGTTCGGCCACGGTGTCGCCGGGGAAGATCAGGTCGTAGCCGCTGCCGCCCGTCATCAGCTTGGCCTCCAGCACTTCGCTGCCTTCCATGACGTCGTAGATCACCTTGATCCCGGTTTCGGCGGTAAAGCGACTCAGGGTATCGGCGGCGAAATAGTCGGCCCAGTTGTACAGGCGCAGGGTCTTGTCCTCGGCTTCGGCCCGGGCCTGGGTCGATACCAGGGTTGCGGCAAGCAACCAGCCGAGTGCCTGCAAGCGGGGTTTGCCAGTCGGTTGCATGTCATGCCTCCCGGGTATTCCAGTGGGGGTGGATGTGTTGTCCATCGAGGCTCAGCAGGGGTCGGTACATCTCCGGGCGCCGGTCACGGAAGATGCCCCAGGTGCGGCGCTCCTCGGCCATGGCCGCCAAGTCCAGGCTGTGCAACAGCACCCCATCGGTCGTACGGTCGGCCTCGGCCAGCAGGCGGCCCTTGTGATCGCAGATAAAGGAGGAACCATAGAAATCCATATGCAGCGCCGGATCGCTGGTGGCGACTTCGCGACCGATGCGGTTGGCCGCCACCACTGGCAGCAGATTGGCCGCAGCATGTCCGCGCATGGTCATCTGCCAGTGGTCCCGCGAGTCCAGGTCAGCCGCTCCCGGCTCGGTACCGATGGCCGTGGGAAACAGCAACACCTCGGCCCCTTGCAATGCGAGGCAACGGGCGGTCTCAGGGAACCACTGGTCCCAGCAGATGCCGATCCCCAGGCGCCCGAAAGCCGTGTCCCAGACGCGGAAACCGGTGTCGCCGGGGCTGAAGTAGTCCTTTTCCTGATAACCCACGGCGTTGGGAATATGGGTCTTGCGGTACACCCCCAACAGGCGCCCGTCGGCGTCGGCGACGCTGAGGGAATTGAAGTAGGCCGTACCGGCCCGCTCGAACCAGCTCAGGGGCAGTACCACCCCCAGCTCCCTGGCCAGGGCGGCGAAGCGCTTGAGTACCCGGCTGCCGGCATAGTCCTCGGCCAGGGCCAGGTGCTGGTGCTGTTGCTCGATGCAGAAGTACGGCGTGGCGAACAGTTCCTGCAGAAGGATGACCTGGGCACCTTGGGCCGCCGCTTCCCGCACCCGTTGTTCGGCGCGATCGAGGTTGCCCGGCAGGTCCCAGGTGCAAGGCATCTGGATGGTAGCGACGATCAACCGGCTCATGCCTGTACCTCCAGCGGCCACAGCGGCTGCTGCTGGGTGATGCAGTGCACGCCACCGCCGCCATGGGCCAGGTGGTTGATCCGTACCGGCACCACTTCCCGCCCGGGAAAAGCCCGGGCCAATACCTGGGCCGCCTCTTGGTCGGCGGCGATGCCGTAGGCCGGCATGATCACCGCGCCATTGGCCAGGTAGAAGTTGGTGTAGGACGCGCAGAACACCTCGGCCCGAGCGTCCACTGCGGCACTGGCCTCGAACAGCTCGATCAGCTCGAAGCGGCGCCCCTGGGCATCCCGCGCCAGCTCCAGGGCTCGACGGTTCTCGCGCACCACTTCGGCGTACACCGACTCCTGATCATGAGTAGCATCCACCAACAACACCGCCGGGCGCGCGAAGGCGCACACCCCGTCGACATGGCCGTCAGTCATGTCGCCGGTGACATGGTCCGGGTCCCCCGGGAGCCAGATGGTCTTCTGCACCCCCAGCAAACGACTGAAGACGTCCTCGATCTCGGCCTTGCTCAGGCCCGGGTTGCGATTGGGGTTGAGCAGCACCGACTCGGTGGTGATCAGGGTGCCCTCGCCGTCCACGTGGATGGCCCCGCCTTCGTTGGCCAGCGGGCTACCGAAACTGGGCAGCCCCAGCTCGTCCAGCAGGCGCCGGGCCAGGCTGCGATCCAGGTCGTGGGCCGACTTGTCGCCCCAGGCATTGAAGCGCCAACTGACCCCAGCCAGTCCCTGCTGCGGATGACAGATAAAGCTCGGCCCGGAGTCGCGGCACCAGCTGTCATTCACCGCCTGGGGAATCAGCTGGATATTGCCGCCGCACAGCGCGCGGGCACTGTCCAGGGCCGCCGGGTCCACCACCAGTTTCACCGGCTCGAAGCGGGCAATGGCCTTGGCCACCCGGGCGAAATCCGCCTGCACCTCGGCCAGGGTCACGCCCCAGACCGACTCCCACAGGGCCTGATTGTGGGGCCAGACCATCCAGGTCGCGGCGTGGGGCGCCCACTCGGCGGGCATTCTCCAACCCTGGGTTTGACTGTGATTGCTCGGCATGGGCACTGCACCTCTCAAGTAAGGTTTTGTTATCAATCGACCGACAGGGTCGAACCATGGCGCCCATGCTATGGCTTTGAAAAAACCTCAACAAACGATAGATTTAGCGCATTTCTGATCAGTCAGGCTTATCAATCATGTTAAAATACTGGCCTCCCCTGAATGCCTTGCGAGGCTTCGAAGCCGCGGCGCGCCTGGGCAGTTTTCACCAGGCCGCGCAAGAACTGCACCTCACCCAGTCGGCCATCAGCCAGCAGATCCGCAGCCTGGAAACCTTCCTCGAACAGCCGCTGTTCTACCGCAGCGGCCGCAGCGTCACCCTCACCGACGCCGGGCATGACCTGCGCAGCACCACCCAGTCGCTGCTGCAGCAACTGGCGGTAGGCATCCGCCGCCTCGAGCAGTACCGCAAGCCCAACCAGTTGGTGGTCAACACCAGCCCGGCCTTTGCCCGTCACTGGTTGCTGCCACGCCTGGGGGAGTTCCATCGCCTGCACCCCGAGGTGGACCTGTGGCTGTTCACCAGCTTCGAGCCGCCGGACATGAGCACCCAGACCATCGACCTGACCCTGCGCGATGACCTCAGCGCTCAGGCCGAGTGCAGCTACCTGGAGCTGTACCGCGACCGCCTGTACCCGGCCTGTCATCCGTCCCTGCTGGAGCAGCCCCGGGAGCTGCGCACCACCTTGCATGGCGAGCGGGAAATGGACTGGAGCCACTGGGTGGTGGAAGGCGGTGCGGACATCGGCCAGCGCAGCAACGGCCTGAACTTTTCCGATCCCGGGTTGCTACTGGACGCCGCCTGCTCCGGTCACGGGATCGCCCTGGTCAGCCAGTTGCTGGCGCAGCAGGCGCGCCGTCAGGACCTGCTGGTACCCCTGTGCGAACAGAGCGTGCGCGGCCCGACCTGGGCCTGGCTGGTTCATCGGGACAGCGAGAGCAGTGCGCTGACCCGAAGCTTCTGTGAGTGGTTGCAGGGAGCGCTGCAGCACGCGAACGAGGACTGAACGCCGACTTGCAAAACCGCTTTCCATTCCTGGCGGTAACCTCGGCCACGGTGGCGTCTTAAGCTGACGCCGGTGCAATCCGCACCGCCCTTGAGGAACCTTGCGTGCTACCTGTATCCGACATCAACTGGCCGCTGTGGCTGTCCACCATGCTGCCCATGGCCCTGAGCGCCGGACCCGGCAATCTGATGGTGGCCAGCTCCGGCGCCCAGAGCGGCGTGCGCCGCTCCCTGCGCTTTATTCTCGGGCTCGACCTGACCTATCTGCTGCTGGCCCTGCTGGTGGGGTTGGGGCTGTATCACAGCCTGGCGAACCAGCCGCAGTTGCTGTGGGGGCTGCGGGTCGCCGGCAGCCTGTACATTTTCTGGCTGGGCCTGCGCCTGTTGCTGCGGCCCTTGCGCAAGCCCGGCGAGGGCGCCGGGGCACTGCAGTTTCGTGACGGCGTGATACTGCAACTGGGCAATGTGCAGGGCCTGGTGATGCTGCTGGTGATGTTCTCCACCTTCAGCCCGGGCACCGATGCAGGTAGCGCCGTGGTGGCGCTGCTCAGCGTTGCATTGATCGCCGTGAATCTATTCGGGCACCTGCTCTGGGCCTGCCTGGGTGCAAGCCTGCAAGGACTGCTGCGCAGCCGGCCACGCTTGCTGCTGGCACAGAACGCCCTGTTTGGACTGATATTGATGACGGTGGCGATCTGGATCTTTCTGCGCCAGGGCACTGCCTGACCCGGGCCGAGGACGCGCCCCCTCACTCCCCGTGCAAGCCGTGGCGCGCCAGCAACTCGCCGAGAAACTCCACCACCCGATCAACCCGCTCCTGGCCCTGGGTCGCCAGGTTGCGCAACAGCCAGATATCCGCCCGGTGCGGCGCCATCTGCGGCAACACCCGGCACAAGCCCAAGGGTTCAGCGATGTAGGCCGGCAAGGCGGCGATCCCCAGGTCCGCCTGCACTGCCTTGAGCTGCGCCTCCAGATTGCCGGTGCGCATCCACAACGGCTGGCCGCCGCTGAGCTGGTCCAGCCAACGGGCCAGGGGCATGTGCGCCAGGGACTCGTTCCAGCCGATCAGCGAGTGCTGGCGCAACTGCCCGGGGTCGTCGGGACAACCCTGGGTGGCCGCATAACCCTGGGAACAGAACAGCGCCTGGGTCAGTGCGCCCACCCGGCGCAGAGTGAAGTTGCCGGCTTCGGGACGATGCAGGCGCAACAGCACATCACTGTGACTCTGGGTCAGCTTCACCGAGCGCGCCGAATTGACGAAATCGAAGCTGATCTGCGGGTGGCGTGCGCGAAACTCCGCCAGGGCGGGAATGATCAGGTGAGAGCCCATCAGCTCCGGGCAGTCAATACGCACCACCCCCGCCATGCGCGCACCGGGCTGGGACATCTGGCGCTCCATCAGGCGGAAACGCTCCTCAGCCTCAAGCGCCATGGGCAACAGGGCCTGGCCGGCCTCAGTGAGAAAATAGCCTTGGGTGTTCTTCAGGAACAACAGCGTGCTCAACGCCTCTTCCAGCATCAGGATCTTGCGCGAGACCGTCGACGCGGACACCTTCAGCGCCTGCCCTGCATCGGTGATGTTGTTGGCGTTGGCCACGGCAATGAAAATCCGCAGATCATCCCAGTTCACGCGTACCTGCCCTATCCATGAAAACCCAAGCCCGGAATCTTATGCGAAATCACT
This sequence comes from Pseudomonas sp. E1BtOHC1, assembly GCF_058744285.1. NCBI lineage: Bacteria > Pseudomonadati > Pseudomonadota > Gammaproteobacteria > Pseudomonadales > Pseudomonadaceae > Pseudomonas > Pseudomonas sp. E1BtOHC1. The sequence continues at coordinate 3,532,799 of NZ_CP196023.1, read as the reverse complement.
CGCCCGGCGCCCGGGGTTTTACGCAGCACCATCGAGCTGGAGTCCAGGCAACGTCTGATACCTCGGAGCGCGTCCCTAGCGGCCGGCGATAGCGCTGCCCTGTGGGTTTTTCTTGACAGCGAAAAATCTCAACGGCTATTGTCTGACAACCTGACTACCAAGGTTTCTCCATGCTTGAACTCCAGCGTCCCGACTCTCTCGTTGTGCGTGTGGTCAATGCGATCCGCACCGAGATCGACTCCGGCCGCCTGGCTCCCGAGTCGCGCCTGCCCACTGAACAGCAACTGGCCGAGCAGCTGAATGTCAGCCGCTCGGTGGTGCGTGAAGCCATTGCCCAGCTCAAGGCAGACGGCGTGCTGATCGCCCGGCGCGGCCTGGGGTCGTACATTTCCAAGACCCCGGCCGGCACGGTGTTCCGCTTCCCCCAGGCCGATGGACGCCTGCCGGATCTGGCGCAGATGTTCGAGATGCGCCTGTGGATCGAAACCCAGGCCGCGTCGATTGCCGCCCAGCGCCGCGATGCTGCCGATCTGCAGCGCATGCAGGACGCCCTGCAGGAAATGCACGACAAGCGCAGCGATTTCGACGCCGCTGCCTTGGCCGACGTGGAGTTTCACCGGGCCATCGCCGAAGCCAGCAAGAACGACTATTTCGTGGCTTTCCATGACTTTTTGCGCAGCCAGTTGGCCAGCGCCCGCAAGACCGCCTGGGAAAACTCGGCGCGGCGTCAGGTCGGCGGTTCCGCCGATGCGGCCCAGGAACACCAGGCGCTGTACCAGGCCATTGCCGCCGGCGATCGCCAGGCCGCCGCCGGTTGTGCCGATGCTCACTTGCGTGCCGCGGCCAAGCGCCTGGGCCTGGAGTTGCCTACTCTCGATTGAACACAGCTACAGACCGCAGGCAACACGCCTGCGTTTTTGTCGGCCTACTTAGTCTGACAACCTGATAACCAGACCTGAAACGTATTGATCCAAGGTACCCAGAACCATGATTTACGACTTTTGCATCATCGGCGGCGGCATCGTCGGACTGGCCACGGCCATGGAGATCCTCAAGCGCCAGCCCGGCGCTTCGCTGGTGATCCTGGAAAAGGAAAACGTCCTGGCCAAGCACCAGACCGGGCACAACAGCGGGGTGATCCACGCCGGTATCTACTACGCGCCCGGCAGCCTCAAGGCCGATCTGTGCAAGCGCGGCGCCGAGGCCACCAAACAGTTCTGCAGCGAGCACGGGATCAAGTTCGAGGTCTGCGGCAAAGTGCTGGTGGCGTCCAATGCCCTGGAAGTGCAGCGCATGGAGGCCCTGTACCAGCGCTCGCAACAGAACGGCCTGAAGGTGGAACGCCTGGACGCCGAGCAACTGCGCCAGCGTGAGCCGAACATCGTCGGCCTCGGCGGGCTGTTCCTCGACGCCACCGGCATCGTCGACTACCGCGAAGTCTGCGAAACCATGGCCCGGGTGATCCGCCGCGACGGCGGAGAAATCTGCCTCAGCCAGACCGTCACCGCGATCCAGGAGAGCGCCGACAGCGTCATGGTCAACAGCCATGGCGGCAGTTGGCAGGCGAAGAAACTGGTGGTCTGTGCCGGGCTGCAATCGGATCGCCTGGCGACCCTGGCCGGGGTCAGGATCGACCACCAGATCATCCCCTTCCGCGGCGAGTACTTCCGCCTGCCGGCCTCGAAGAACAACATCGTCAATCACCTGATCTACCCGATCCCTGATCCGGAGCTGCCGTTCCTCGGGGTGCACCTGACCCGCATGATCGACGGCAGCGTCACCGTCGGCCCCAACGCGGTGCTGGGTCTGGGCCGGGAGAACTACAAGAAGTTCTCCATCAACTGGCGTGACGTGGCGCAATACGCCAGCTTCCCCGGTTTCTGGAAAACCATCTGGCAGAACCTGGGTTCCGGCACCACCGAGATGAAGAATTCACTGTTCAAGTCCGGCTACCTGGAGCAGTGCCGCAAGTACTGCCCGTCCCTGGAGGTCTCCGACCTGCTGCCCTACGAGGCGGGGATTCGCGCCCAGGCAGTGATGCGTGACGGCAGCCTGGTGCACGACTTCCTGTTCGCCCAGACCCCACGCATGTTGCACGTATGCAACGCCCCCTCGCCCGCCGCCACGTCGGCGATCCCCATTGGTTCGATGATTGCCGACAAGATTTTCAAGGCCGACTGAAACACAGCGCATCACGCCTTCACATTCAGCGCTCCGGCACTGTCTGCGGGGCGTCGTGCCGCCGCAATAAACCGCCAGCCCCGCTCCAGGGCCGGCAGGGCAAGACCCGCGTCAACTCGACAATAAATACAATGATCCAAGAGGATGTACACAATGAGCGCAGTTGAAACCAGCAGTACTGCAGCGGAAACCCCACAACAAACCAAGAAACGCCTGCGCAAGGTGGCGGCGGCCACCATCTTTGGCTCGATGCTGGAGTGGTACGACTTCTACCTCTACGCCACCATGGCGGCCATCGTCTTCTCGAAGATCTTCTTCGATAACAGCAACCCGAAAAGCGCCATGCTGATGGCCTTCTCCACCTTTGCCATCGGCTTTATCGCCCGTCCCTTCGGCGGCATCCTGTTCGGCTACCTGGGGGACAAGTTCGGCCGCAAGCAGGTGCTGGTGCTGACCTTCTGCCTGATGGGCGTGTGCACCGCGCTGATCGGCCTGATCCCCAGCTACGCCTCCATCGGCATCTGGGCGCCGATCCTGCTGGTGGCGATCCGCATCATCCAGGGCCTGGGGGCCGGCGCCGAACTCTCCGGCGCTGCGGTCACCTCCTATGAACACGCCAGCGAAGGCAAGCGCGGCAGCCAGGGTGCCTGGCCGGCGCTGGGGCTGAACCTGGGCCTGCTGCTGTCGTCGCTGACCATTTACCTGCTGACCATCAACGGCAACGACTTCCTGCTGGCCGGCGGCTGGCGCATTCCCTTCGTGTGCAGCATCGTCCTGGTGGCGGTCGGCCTGTGGGTGCGCAACAGCATTCCGGAAACTCCGGAGTTCAAGGAGCTGAGCAAGGAGAGCCAGAAGGCCAAGGCCTCGCCCCTCAAGGCGCTGTTCAAGAACGACCTCAAGGGCCTGGCGGTGGTGTTCTTCGTCGCCATTGGCTACAACGCCCTGAGCTACATCTTCAAGACCTTCTCCCTGGCCTACCTGACCCAGTACAAGAATGTCGATGTGCACGTCACCTCGCTGTCGGTGACCATCGCCAGCCTGATCGCCATCGTCGCCGTGCCCTTCTTCGGCTGGCTCTGCGACAAGTGGAGCAGCAAGACCGTGCTGATTCTGGGCGGAGTGTTCTCGCTGCTGTTCGCCTACCCGTTCCTGGCCCTGCTCAACACCGGCGAGAGCCTGATGATCTACATCGCCATCGGTGTCGGTACCGGCATCCTGGCGCCGATGATGTTCGCGCCCCAGGGCTCGTTCCTCAGCCGCCAGTTCCCCACGGCCACCCGTTCCTCGGGCTTTGGCACCGGGCGCGAGATCGGCACCGCCATTGCCGGCGGCCTGGCGCCACTGGGGGCCCTGTCCCTGGTGACCGCCTCGGCCACCCACTCCACCGACGGCGTGGTGATCATTCTCGCGGTCGCCGCCGTGCTGGTGATGGTGTTTGCCCTCTTCGACCAGGGGCGCAAGCACTCGGCGTTCAAGAACTGACAGCCCGTTGAGCCGTCCGCAGGCCATCCTGGGGCGGCTCAGGCCAGCAGCACCTCGATCCCCAACTGGCGATAACCTTCGACATCCATCTCGGGCACTTCCCGCTCGGTCACCAGCCGTTGCAAGCGGTTGCACGGCGCCACCACAAAGGGCTCCATGGCGCCGAGCTTGTCGGCGGTGGTCACGGCAATCACCTGGGCGGCACTGTCGAACATCGCCTGCTTGATCGGCACTTCGTCGAAATGCAGGGAGCTGATGCCAATCTCCGGGTGAATCGCACAGACCCCGGTGAACATCAGATCGGCCTTGATCCCCTGGATCATCCGTAGCGCTTCATGGCCGCTGGCGGACAGGGTCGCCGGATTGAGCTGGCCACCCGCAAGGATCACCTTGACCTTGGGGTATTCGGCCAGGGCCACGGCAATCATTGGCGAGGCAGTAACTGCAGTCAGGCTGATATTGGCGGGCAGGGATTGGGCGATATGCAAGGTGGTGGAGCCGGAATCGAACAGCACTGTCTGGCCGTCCCGCACCCATTGCACGGCAAACTGCGCCAGGCGCAGTTTCGCCTCACTGGTTTCGCCCAGCCGGGTGAAGTAATCCTTGCCGCTGTCCTTGGGCCGCGGCAGCGCACCGCCATGGACCCGTTGCACCAGGCCATTGGCATCCAGCTCGGCGAGGTCGCGGCGGATGGTGTCTTCTGAGACCGCAAAGTGCCGGCTCAGCTCGGCGGCCATGACCTTGCCGTCACGTTCCAGCAGTAGAAGGATCTTTTGTCGACGCAGGGAGGGCAGCTCGGCTGCCGGGTGCAGGTTTTGCATGTTCTTGCCCGTTTTTGCCTGTTTTCGCGAGATTAGCCATGCCCTATCGCGAACACAAGCAGGCGCGGTCAGGAGATCAACTGTGGGGGGCGCGCGTTGTACAGCGCCGCCTCACCCAGGCGCTCGCGCACCAGTGTCTGGGCCTGGCGGGTCATCTGATCCAGCTGGCGGTCGCGCTTTTTCTCCGCTTCCAGCATGGCCTTGCGCCCGTGCTGGGCCAGCAGGTAGGTGTGAATCTGCCGTACTTCCACCGATTGGTAGATCGGTGCCACATCCAATACCGCCAGCAAGCCATCGCTGCCATGGTCTCGGGTATTCATCAGCACTTGCGGACCGCGGGCGCCCAGCACCTGAAAGCCCAGGGCCTCGAAACACTCCACTTTGGCCACGTGACACGCCAGCTCGGCATGGGGATAGCGGGCACGCAGCGTCTCCAGCATCTGCCGGGCAATGCCCTGGCGCCGATGACTTTGCAGCACCGCCATGTAGGCCACGGCGCAGGCCTGGGGGTCGTCCTTGACCGGCAGATACAGGGTAAAACCCAGCACCTTTTCGGGGTCCTGGCTGTCGCTGGCCACCAGCAGTTCCACCGCGATATTTCGCGAACCGTCCATGGCCTGCAGGTACAGATGCACCTCGTAGCCGACGCCGTACTGGTACAGGTTGTACAGCGGGTTGCTCGGGGCAATGGCCACCGCGCTGATGTCGGTGATGTAGTCCACGACCATTTGCTGGATCTGGCTCTGGATGGCTTCGGGCGGCGGGGCTTGGAACAGGGTGATGCTGGACATCGAGGCAGTGACTCCGAGGATTGAGGCGTGCCCGCAACGGCGGGCGCGGCAATCATACCGCGTCACGGGAAGGCACAGGCAGACAACAAGACGCTCGAGTCGGGCTCAAGCCTCATTGAGAAAGATAAGGAGATGCTGCTGCAGAGATACCGGCAAGACCGGCCGGTTGCGACGACATCAGGGATATCGCCGCACCCATGCAAGATACGGCTGCACGATGGCAGCCGCTGTGCCCCGTCCGACGAACGCGGACGGGGCCGAGGCTTACAGCGCCATGTCGGCCGCTGGGTTGCTCTGTGGCTTGGCCATGCTGGCCGGAGCCTGAGGTGCAGCACCCTTGACCGGTGGAGGCGTGGTCAGTTGCAGCACTTCGGCGGTGTAGGCCCATTCTTTGGCCACACGCTCAGGGCTGTCGTTCAGGGCAGTGCCGTAGCTCGGTACGATCTGGTGCAGTTTTTCCTGCCAGGCCGGGGTCGCCACTTTGTCCTTGAACACCTTCTCCAGCACGCTGAGCATGATCGGCGCGGCGGTCGAGGCACCTGGGGAAGCGCCCAGCAGGCCGGCGATGCTGCCGTCCTGGGAAGCGACGATCTCGGTGCCCAGTTTCAGCACGCCGCCCTTCTCTTCGTCCCGCTTGATGATCTGCACGCGCTGACCGGCTTGCCACAGGCGCCAGTCTTCTTTCTTGGCGTTGGGGAAGTATTCCTTCAGGGCGTTGAAGCGGTCGTCATCCGACAGCATCAGCTGGCCGGCCAGGTATTCCACCAACGGGTACTGTTCGATACCAACTTTGGTCATCGGCCAGAAGTTGTGGGTGGTGGTGCTGGTCAGCAGGTCGAAGTACGAACCTTCCTTGAGGAACTTGGTGGAGAAGGTGGCGAATGGGCCAAACAGGATGACCCGCTTGCCGTCCAGCACGCGAGTGTCCAGGTGCGGTACGGACATCGGCGGAGCGCCCACCGAAGCCTTGCCGTAGGCCTTGGCCAGATGCTGCTCGGCAACGCTGGCGTTCTCGGTCACCAGGAACGAGCCACCCACCGGGAAGCCGGCGTATTCGTTGGCTTCAGGAATGCCCGACTTCTGCAGCAGGTGCAGGGCACCGCCGCCGGCGCCGATGAACACGAACTTGGCGTCGGTTTCGGTTTTCGAACCGTCTTTGAGGTTCTTGTAGGTCACGCGCCACGAGCCGTCTTCATTGCGCTCGATGTCCTGCACTTCGCTGGACAGCTTGAGGGCAAAGTTCGGCTGGGCCTGCAGGTGGGCGACGAACTGGCGAGTGATCTCGCCGAAGTTGACGTCGGTGCCGATCGGGGTCCAGGTCGCAGCGATCTTCTGCGCCGGATCACGACCTTCCATCATCAGTGGAACCCACTTCTTGATCTGCTCGGCATCTTCGGAGTACTGCATGCCGCTGAACAGCGGGCTGGCCTGCAGGGCCTCGTAGCGTGCCTTGAGGAACTTGATATTGTCATCGCCCCAGACGAAGCTCATGTGCGGCGTGGAGTTGATGAACGAACGCGGGTTCTTCAGAACGTCGTTCTTGACCTGCCACGACCAGAACTGGCGGGAAATCTGGAACGCTTCGTTGATCTCGATGGCCTTGGCGATCTCGATCTTGCCGTCCTTGCCTTCCGGGGTGTAGTTCAGCTCAGCCAGCGCGGAGTGACCGGTACCGGCGTTGTTCCAGCCGTTGGAGCTCTCTTCAGCCACGCCATCCAGGCGCTCGACCATCTCCATGGACCAATCGGGCTGCAGCTCATTGAGCCAGACCCCGAGGGTCGAACTCATGATGCCGCCACCGATCAGCAGCACATCCACTTTCTTTGGCTCAGCCGCGTGCGCGGACGTGAGGCCTATCGACATCGCCAGCCCGATCAGGGCCGTGTTCACTTTCTTCAACATTCTGTAGTACCTACGATAGAACGCCATCCGCCGCCCCATCCTCGATCCTGCGAACTCAGTGCATTGCGAAACAGGCATTTCGCAGGTCCTGGATGAACGCATTCAAAAGAACTGGAGGGTGGGCACACAAGGCCGACGAGACTGGCTCGACCTCAGTTTTATATCGCTCCGGCGCTGACTTCTTGTCGTTTTTGGCTTCAGCTACTTGAGTGACACTTGTTTCTCAGGACACGTCACGGGACGCAAACCAACGGGCAATAACGCCCCACTCCTTTCACCGACACCGGACTGGGCTCGACGCACAACACTGACACCCGTCTACACGGGGCCAGCAGGACAAAGAAGGGTCGGGGTCAACCAAAGGAGGTAGACGAACACTGCCTGACATTGCATTCGGCGAGTTTGCCCAGACACTCCCGCACGCTTGCAAGGACCCGATCAGGCCACTTGAAGCAAAGCATAGGGGAGGTATTTCTGCACAAACGATGAACCGATTCAGCGCAAGAATATCATTACGGCATCAGCCTGTCTTGGCCGGAGCGGCTGCCCCGGCCCTCGGAAAAACCGCGACGCACCAGGGTCTGTACGAAAGCTGCCGAGCAAAGATCAGGCAAGGCAAAAACAGGCGAGGAAGCGGAGTGTAGGGGCCTACATGAGCATTCCGAGCCTGTTTTTAACGCAGCATGATCGAAGCGCAGGTAGTTTTCGTACAGAGCCTACGACACTCGCCACAATTAATGCGTCACAAAGACGCTGGCCGGCCGCTACGCCGCGGCACTGCACTGAGCCTTGGCGGTCAGCAATGGCACAGGCATCATGACCGGCTGCAAGACCTGCCAGACCATCGTCAAGGACAAGAAGAACAACCATGCACGAGACTTCCCTGCAAGACACTACCGCCCCCGAGGGCGTCTGTTTCGGCTGCGGCAGCAGCAACCATCACGGCCTGCACATCAAGAGCCACTGGCATGCAGACGGCGTGCACGTGGTCGCCGAGCACCTGCCCGATGCCAAGTACTGCGGCTGGCCGGACCTGGTCTACGGCGGCCTGATCGCCATGCTGGTGGACTGCCACTCCAACTGGACCGCCATGGCCTACCACTACCGCAACGAGCAACGGGAACCGGGCAGCCTGCCGCGCATCGATTGTGTCACCGGCAACCTGGGCATCAAGTTCATCAAGCCCACCCCCATGGGCGTGCCCCTGACCCTGCGGGCCAAGGTCGAGGGCGAAGTGGGGCGCAAGAGCCGGGTGATCTGTGAGGTGTATGCCGGCGATGTGCTTACCGCCATTGGCGATTCGGTGTTTGTCCGGGTCGATACCGGACAGTTGGCCGCCGCCGCTCATGGTCGTGAAAGCTGATCGGACAGCAGCCCCGCACCTGAGATTGGCAGGCGTGCCGAGCCACTCCTGCCCCTCCATAGCGCCATGACCGGCGAGGACTTCAGCGCTCACAGACAACGATTGCGGTCCTCCGGCGCGCCCCTGTACTATTGAGAACGATTCACACTCACATCTCGGCAGGCAACGGTGCATTCATCTTCGAGCAACAAGCTGGGCTTCTTTTTCAGCGACCATCACCGTTGGCTGCTGCAGCATATTCACAGCCGCCTGGGCAACCGCGCCGACGCCGAAGACACCGCCGCCGACACCTTCTGCCAGTTGCTCGCGGCCGAGGTCGACCCGGACAGCATCGAGCAGCCACGGGCCTACTTGTCCACCATCGCCAGGCGATTGATGTTCGATCGACATCGCCGGCGCCAGCTGGAACAGGCCTATCTGCAACGCTTGTCTGCCCTGCCGGAACTGCTGGCACCCTCCCCCGAGGAACAGTTGCTGCTGGTCGAGGCGCTGGTGGCCATCGACCGGGCGCTGGACGGTTTGCCACTGATCGTCAAGACCGCGTTTCTCTACAGCCAGCTCGATGGCCTGAGCTACGTGGCCATCGCCCGCAAGCTGGAACTGTCCGAACGCACCGTCAGCCGCTACATGAAACAGGCCTTGCGCCAGTGCTACCTGAGTGAGCTGGCCCTGTGAGCCGGCAACCCCTGGACCCGCTGACCGAACAGGCCATCGACTGGATGGTGCGGCTGCGCGCCGGCGACCCGGACCCGCGCCTGGAGCAAGCCCTGGCCACCTGGCTGGCCAGTGACCCGGCCCACGCCCAGGCCTGGAATCACCTGCAAGAACGGCTTGGCACCTCATTCAATACCTTGCGTGCTCTCGACCGACGCCTGCCGGGGCAGGCTGGCGAAGCCCGACAACTGTTGCTCAGCCCCCACCGCTCACGGCGCCAACTGTTGCGCGGCCTGGCCGGACTCGGCCTGCTGGGCGGCGGCCTATGGCTGGGAGCCCAGACTCGTTATGGCGAAACCCTGCTGGCGGATGTCAGCACCGGCCGCGGCCAGCGTCGGGACGTCACCCTGGCCGACGGCAGCCGCCTGAGCCTGAACGCCGACAGCGCTGTGGACCTGCGCTTCGACGACCAGCAACGGCTGGTGATCCTGCGCCATGGCGAGTTGCTGATCCAGGTTGCCGCCGACCCGCGGCGGCCACTGCGAGTGCGCACCGCCCAGGGCCAGGTCCAGGCGTTGGGCACCCGTTTCCTGGTGAGCCAGGAAGCCGGCGCCACCCGGGTCGTCGTGCTGGAGCACTCGGTGCGGCTGCGCCTGCTGACGGGCGATGAACGCGACCTGCAACAGGGGCAGGCCGCCCTGCTGCACTCCGAACGTATCGAACTGCTGGAGCAGGATCAGCGCTATCGCGGCGACTGGCTCAACGGTCGCCTCAACGTACTGGATGACTCCCTGGAGCAGGTGATCGCCGCCCTGCGCCCTTACTGCCGGGGCTACGTGCGGGTAGCCCCGTCGGTCGGCCATCTACGGGTGCAGGGCGTGTTCCCTCTGGATCAGCCGGAACGGGCCCTCAGCGCCCTGGCGGAGACCCTGCCGATCAGGATCGATCGCTACAGCCCCTGGCTCACTCTGATCCGCCCGCAGAACCGAGAATGAATATTTTTTGAAAATCACTCTTATTTGTGTCCGGTTTTCATTTCTCATCCCACCTATCTCCTGACACGCCAACACAATCAGGAGAATTCCGTGCGCAACCCTTGGTTCCATGTCCTTCCCGCTGCCTTCGCCGTGGCTGCCCTGAACAGCCAGGCCCAGGAGCAGCTCCAGTCGTTCAACTTGCCGGCGGCCCCCCTGGCCGTGACGCTCAACGCCATCGCTGGCCAGAGCGGCGCCGTGCTGGCCCTGGAACCGGCGCTGGTGCAAGGCAAGCAAGCCCCAGCGGTGATTGGCCGGATGACCGCGCTGCAGGCCATGCACAGCGCGCTGGTTGGCAGCGGCCTGCAACTGAAGCTCACCGTCAGCGGCCACTACAGCGTCGAGCCGCTACCGGCCGACGGTGCCCCCGTGCAACTGGGCACGACCAGCATCATCGAGAGCGGGTTCGACACCACCACTGAAGGCTCCGGCTCCTACGCCGCACGTGCAGTGACCATCGGCAAGGGCACCCACAGCCTGCGGGAGATTCCCCAATCGATCACGGTCATGACCCGCAAGCAACTGGATGACCAGGGCCTGACCGATCTCAAGGCCGCGGCCAACCAGACCACCGGCCTGGTGGGCGTGCAAGGGGTGGGCAAAGGCATGATCCTCTCCTCCCGCGGCTTCCAGATCGACGACTGGCAATACGATGGCGTGCCGATCCCGCGCAACACCTATTCCCTGGGCAACTGGGCGACCCAGGACCTGATCTTCTTCGACCGCCTGGAAGTGCTGCGCGGTGCCTCGGGGCTGCTGCAGGGCACAGGCAGCCCGGGGGGCGCGATCAACCTGGTGCGCAAGCGCGGCCAGAACACCCCGACCGTGACCCTGACCGGCAAGGCCGGCTCGTGGGATCACTATGGCCTGCAACTGGACGCCGGCGGCCCACTGAATGCCGCCGGTACGGTCCGCGGGCGCGTGGTGGCCGATGAGGACCAGAGCGATTCGTTCATCGACAAGCAATGGAGCAAGACCCACTCACTGTACGGGTCCCTGGACTTCGATCTGAGCGACGACACCACCCTGGGCCTGGCTGCCAGCCGCTCCGAGGCCGAATCGCGGCCGATGCTCCGCGGCTTGCCGCGCTATGCCGACGGCAGCACGGTGAACCTGCCGCGCTCGACCTACAGCGGCGCGCGCTGGAACCACTCGCAGATCAACGTCACCACGCTGTACGCCGACCTGGAGCACCGCTTCAACCAGGATTGGACCTTCAAGGTCGGTGCCGTGCGCATGAGCGAAAGCAACGACTCGATCCAGCAACGCATCCAGACCACCCTTGAGGGCGTCAACCCCGACGGCAGCGGCTTGCAGTACGCCGACTGGGTCACCGACTTCGACAACACCAAGATCGGCCTCGACATGAACCTCACCGGGCGCTTCGAGGGCCTGTCCATGGAGCAGGAAATCACCCTGGGCGGCAACTACTCGAAACTGACCACTGACGACGTCTTCGCGCGCACCTTCAACAATGGCGGCAACATCTTCGCCATCGACCACGATCGGCCGAAGATCAGCTACGACAGCCTGCTCAATACTCCCGGCGGACGCGGCACCCACAGCCGCTACGATGTCCGCCAGAAAGGCCTGTATGGCAGTTGGCGGATCAAGCCCATGGATGACCTGACCCTGGTGCTGGGTTCCCGGGTCAGCTGGTATGACTACCGCTACGACGCCACCAACTACCAGGCCATCAGCCACAAGGGCACCGCGGACGATCCGTCCACCATGACCGACAGCGGCGAAGTCACGCCCTACGCCGGCATCGTCTACGACCTGAGCCGCGAATGGTCGGTGTATGCCAGCTACACCGATGTGTTCGAGCCGCAGACCGCACGCACCGCCAGCGGCTCGGTGCTGCAACCGGTGATTGGCAGCAACTATGAAGTCGGCCTCAAGGGCGAACTGCTCGAAGGCCGGGTCAACACCTCCCTGGCGCTGTTCCGCTACGACCAGAAGAACCGTGCCGTACAGGACACCGCCTCGGGCTACGCCTGTGACGGCTGGTACTGCTCCACCGCCTCGGGCAAGGTGCGCAGCCAGGGGCTGGAAGCCGAAGTCAGCGGCGAAGTGGTCGATCGTTTGCAGCTGTTCGCCGGCTACACCTACAACACCACCACCTTCCTTGAAGATCCGAAGGATCAGGGTCGAGTCTTCAGCCAATGGACTCCCAAGCACATGCTGCGGGTATGGAGCGACTATCGCCTCGACGGCGACTGGAGCCGGGTCAGTACCGGCCTGGGCTTCACCAGCCAGAGCCACACCCTGGGCTATGAACGCAGCTACAAGGTGCCGGGCTACACCGTCTGGAACGCCCGCATCGCCTATCAGTTGAACGACGAGGTAAGCCTGGCACTGAACGCCTACAACCTGTTCGACAAGCACTACTACATCTCTGGCTACAACCAGTTGGATGGCAACAACAACTTCGGCGATCCACGCAACTTCATGCTCAGCGTGAAGTACACACCGCAGTTCTGAATCGACCTTGTCGCAGCGCTCCCCTGCGGGCGCTGCAGACAGCGCCGGGCTTTTGTATGATCCGCCCTCGCCCCGCCCCTTCCTGAGGACGTTTCATTTGAGCATGGACATTCAAGACATCCAGCGCAGCCTGGCAAGACCCGCGCTAAAACTCGTCGCCGGCGGCTTTCGCCCCACCCAGGCCATGGATGAAAGCTGGCTGGGCCGAGTCTTTCTGTTTCGCGAAGACGAAGAGTTGCCGCGCAACGGCGCCGGTGAAACCCTGCTGCCCTTTGCCCAGCTCTATCTCCCTAGCCTGCCCTTTCACAGCCCGCTGCTGGAAGGCGTGCGGGTGCTGAGCGTGTTTGTCGCCAACCCCTTCCCCGAACCCTTGGAACCCATGGGCGAACGCTGGCTGATCCGCGAATACCGCGACGACGAGGTGCTGGTGCACAAGGAACTGGCGGCTCCCGGAGCCTTCCTCAAACCCCTGCCGATCAAAGCCGAAGCCGTGGCCGAGGACTTTCCGCTGTGGGACGGTGGCGGCATCCCCGATGAGGTGGAGCAGGCCATTCTCGACTTGGAACGCAGTGGCCGGATCGAGTGCTACTACGACCTGATCAGCCACTGCTATGAACACAAGCTGGGGGGCTATCCGTCCTACTGCCAATCGGGGATCGATGCCGGGGACGGTTTCGAGTTCGTGATGCAGATTGCCTCCGACGCCAAGATCGGACTCAACGTGGTGGACGGCGGCAAACTGATGTTCTGGAAGCATCGCGACACGGGGGAATGGGCGCTGTACTTCGACTTCTATTGAGACCCGCCGGTGAATAGCGATTTCATCCTGCAACGGATGAAAAGCCCGGGCGCCGGGTGCATCATGAGCGCTGTCATTTTTCGGGAGATCTTCATGCCCCTGCGTCCATTGCTCTTGCCCGCCGCCGCTCTGGCGCTGGGCCTGCTGGGTTCGGCCAGCGCCGTGGCCGATGATCGGTCGCAGTTGATCGAATCGATCAACGCCTACCGCAGCCAGCCGCAACGTTGCGCCAACCAGGCCTCCTCGGAGCTGCCGCCGCTGGCCAGCGATCCGCGCCTGATCCTGCCGGTGGACAACGTCGGTGACCTGCAACAGGCCCTGGCACGGGTGGCCTATCCCATGGTCAATGTGCAGGCCATCAGCCTCTCCGGCCCCCGGGACGCCCAGGCGGCGATGCAGGCGGTGCGCGAGAGCTTCTGCCAGGTGGTGCTGGACCCGCAGTTCGTCGATATCGGCGTCAATCGCCAGGCCAACCAGTGGCGCATCGTCCTCGCGCGACCGTTGCTGGCCGCCCGCCTCGGGGATTGGCAAGCCGAGGGCCAGCAATTGCTGGCACAGATCAACAGCGCCCGCAGCCAGCCCCGGCAATGCGGCGGCCAGAGCTTTGCCGCCAGCGCACCGCTGGCCTGGAATGCCACCCTGGGCAGCACCGCCGAAGCACACAGCCGGGCCATGGCCAACCAGAACTATTTCGATCACAAGGACCATGACGGCCGCACCCCGGGCGATCGCGCCGAACTGGCCGGGTATGCCGGGCAACAAGTGGGCGAGAACATCGCCGCCGGCCAGGACAGCGTGCGCAAGGTGCTGGACGGCTGGCTGGCCAGCCCCGGGCACTGCGCCAACCTGATGAACCCGGCCTACCGCGAGCTGGGAGCGGCCTATGCGGTGGACCCGAAAAGCGATGCGGGCATCTACTGGACCGCGATGTTCGGCGCGCCTTGAGGCGCCGGCCTGTGGACCACAGCAGCCGGCAAGCCCTGGACAGGGTTCGAGCCCGGCCATGAACGCAAACGCCCCGAGCAACCGGGGCGTTTTTTTTCAGCCAGTGGTGACCTTACTGGTTGGTCGCCACCTGCCCTGCATCACCCTGGGTCACCAGTGCCTTGAGGGATGCGTCGAACTGCTTCAGCGCATTGACCTGCAGCTCGGTCTGCTGGTTGATCTGTGCGGCAATCTCCGGCGCCGCCTTGCCCCGGACCCAGACCGAAGGCAGCTCCTTGGCCTGGATGCCTTCGGCCTTGCCGATGTATTGCAGGTTGGCGTCATAGAACTTGGCGATAAACCGCGCCTCCACCTTGCTGTTGCCCTTGGTCACCAGTTGGTTGTAAGTGTCGAGCATGACCACCACATCGGGCCGGGCCTGGACCACGGCATCGAGGCTGTCATACAGAGTCACGGTGCCAAAGTGTTTCTGCAACGACGCCATCAGCCAGTTGATCGCCCGTTGCGGGTCGGAACTGTCGACGAAAGCGGCGCTGATACGCGGATCAAGGCCGGCATTCTTCGCCCCATTGAGGGCCACCGAATGGTAGTGCTGCAGATACTGCAGGGTGTTGACGGTGTTTTCGCTGTACAGCACCGCCGCCGATTGGGCGTGCTGCAGATTGGCAGCACTGTCGGCGATGGGCAGGAAGTGACAGGACATGTCGTCGGCAGCGAAGGCTGTCGCAGAAGCACCGGTTCCCGCGATCAAGACAACCACAAGGGTCAATAGAGTCGAGATTCTCATCGGGTGTTTCCTTCTGCAGCCAGCACGGTGTAAGCGCCATCTTCCTCCTTTGCTGGAAAAACGGAACCTGCACTTTTTGATGATAACTATCGATTGCAGCAATGATGTAAAAGGCCTGGACACCTGAGCTGCTTTTGCATCGATCGCCCGCGCCAAGGACTGCAAAAACAGACTCTGCTTTACCGTTCCCGTCGATACTGGATAATGGCAACTCGCCATAACCGGGCAGTATTCCTCTTCCGTGAGGTCCGCTGGAAAAACTGTCTGACAAACGCCTGCAAGAACGCATGATCCAACTACGGAACAAGGAGCCAGTACCGTTGATGTCCTCTCAAGATTCAATCGCACCGTCGACCCGCACCCAGAAACTCACCTCATTGATCACTCGGGGAATGGCGGGCCTCGGGGTCGTACTGAGCGCTCTGTGGGCCCTGATTACTTATGCGGTCCCCGATCCCAGCGTCTTCGGTTTCAGCTTCATCAGCTGGAAAAATGTAGTGTTGCTGGTCAGCACCTTCCTGTTCTTGGGGGCGGTATCCCTGGGCTGGCAGATGCGCAATCTCACGCCCCTGCTGAGAGGCGTGCTGCAGTTCGGCCTGGCCTGCATCCTCTCCTTCGGCTTTTTCATCCTCGGCACCGAGTACGCCAAGCCCTCGTTCGAATTCGCCAAGCTGCAGGCCAAGATTGTCGAAAACGAAGGCAACAACCTCCTGGGCCGACGCATTGAAGTATTGGATAACGTACGTTTCGAACTGGAGGGCTGTGAAAACATCGGCCGCTTGCCGACCTGCTCATTCGAGCTGACCAACCTCAACCTTGATCGCAATTTCAGTTTCGACAATGGCACTCGCCTGTTCGACGAATCCGGCGGGCCACTAACTTTCAACTCCATTCGGGTGGGTCAGGTCGAGTCCCATTCCTGGCTGGACTTCCAGCTGATTCGCAATGTGCCGACCCGGGTTACCCTGATCTTCCAGCAAAGTAACAACAAAATGAGCAGAACCCCGGCCATCAAGCTGGTATTTCGTGATGGCAACAATGACCCGCTGACCCTTAAGTTCAGCGACGTGACCATGCAGTAAATCGACCTCGACCAACCAGCCGGTGCCTGAACACTCGATAAATCAGGAACCGTCAGCGGAGCCCCGGATGAATACCTCGCACCTGGACACCTTGCGTCGCACCATCGCTCAATGCCCCATCAGCCCGCCTCCGGAACCTTGGAAGCTGGTCACTGAGCGAGCCGCGGGCAGCCTGCTGGAAGTCGGTTTCGATCGTGAGTCTGAGCTGTTGCTGGTGACCTCCAGTTCAGGACGAAGTGTCATCGACTGCCTGACGGGTGAAAAAATTGCCCGGGACTATACGCAGGACGTCGAAAGCAACCGTTACCTCGAGGCCCAGGGGATTGGGCCTCTAGCGGGCAAGTCCATTGCCATGTCGGGTATCAATGGCGGCAGTCTGCCCCTGGGTAGCAACGACGGCTGGCAGGTCGAGAGCGTCTCCCTGGCATGGCCCGAACATCACCTGCTGCTAGTGGAGCCTGGATCTTGGCTGTATGGCACCCAGATCAATCGACCGGTGGTTTTCCACAAGCTGGCCATTGAAGCCGGATACAGAGCTTTTGGCTTTTCCTACAGCGGCCGCACGCTGATTATTGCGTCGTCCTGCGATCTGAGGGTGTATCAGCGCAATGCCTTCTAAGCGCTACTGACAATTGCCAACCTAGCGCGACACTTGCAGTCCCAAAACCGCCCAGACGCAGCCTGGAAATTTTGGCTTACAGCCTGGTGCTGCCCCCTATAGAATCGAACCCCCTTTTTCTGCAAGACGAGTCCGAACCATGGATGCTCACTCGATATTGACCTACACCCTGGTGGCGGCAATCGCCATCGCCAGCCCCGGCCCTGCCACCCTGGTGGCGCTGCACAACAGTGTGGCCTACGGTGCCAAATCGACCCTGTGGTCATCCCTGGGCAATATCAGCGGGCTGTTCTGCATGTCTGCCGCGGCCATGCTCGGCCTGGGTGCGCTGATCGCCAGTTCCGAGTGGGTCTTCAACGCGGTGAAAATCGTCGGCGCCGGCTATCTGTTCTACCTCGGTGCCAAGCAGCTGTTCAGTAAAAGCCAGCTACTGAGCGCGAGCAGCACCGACAACGGCAAGCTTGCGCCCCCGCCGCGTCTGAAGTTGTTCAAGTCGGCCTTCCTGACCGCCGCCACCAACCCCAAGGCGACGATCTTCTTCACCGCGCTGTTCCCGCAGTTCATCGACCAGCACGCGGCGCTGCTGCCGCAGTTCTTCATCCTGACCCTGATCTTCATGGCCCTGTCGCTGATCTCCCTCAGCGTCTATGCCGTGCTCGCTTCCCGGGCCAAGGGCGTACTGACCCGGCCGGCACTGTCCAAATGGGTCAATCGCGTGGTGGGTTCCACATTCATCTTCTTCGGCACCACCATCCTGGCGATGCGTCGGCAAACGGTCTGATCAAGCGTCTGACCTGCCTTGCGGGGAGTGTAGCGGTCCTCAGCCCTTCTTTTTCTGCAAGGCCTTGAGCCGCGCACTGGCCCGCTGCACGGCGGCCATTTTTTCCGGGCGCTTCATGCGCTTCCATTTGCGGATGTCCTCCTTGGTCCGTCCGCAACTCACGCACAGGTCGCCGCTGAGCTGGCACAGGGCGATGCAGGGATTGTCGATTTCCTTGGCCATGGCTCAACCCCGTCCCGGACGCAGGCGCTTGAGGCGTTGCCCCCAGTCTCCGGCGCTGACCCTGCGGCACTGCTCCTCGCTGTCGAAGAACACATGGGCGGCCAATGAGTCCAGGCACACCTGGGCCTCGTTCAACGCCCGGGCCGTCAACTCGATCATCAGCGTGCCCTGGCCCGCGGCCAGAGCACGCTCCTTGTGCGCCTGGGTGTCGAAGACCCAGACCACCACCAGGCTGGCGGGAAAGGCCGCGTAATCCGCCTCGTGGGTCAGCCAGGCAAACCCCTCGATCTGCGCCTTGGCGCTTTCGCAAGCCTCGGTCAGGGTGACGGCCAGCAGACGCTCCATGGCGGCCTGTTGGCGTTTGTTCAATGGCATGACGACCCTCGAGAGGCAAAAAAGGCCGCACACGATACCTCAAGCTTTTCGCTCAGGGCGCATCTTTGCGTCTAGGCTTGAGCCCTCCTCCATACCTTCAAGGAAGAAAGGTCATGTCACGACCCTCACTCACGCTGCTCCTGGCCGCCATCCAGCTCGCCTGCGGCACCGCCATGGCCGCCACAGGCGCCCCGGAGGCGGATGCCATCTGGTTCAACGGCCCGATCATCACCCTCGACGACAAACACCCCAATGCCCAGGCCGTAGCGGTGAAGGACGGCAAGATCCTCGCCGTGGGCGAGCGCAAACAGATACTGCAGAACCAGGGCCCGACCACGCAGATGCTCGACCTCAAGGGCTCCACCCTGCTGCCGGGCTTTATCGACCCCCACGGCCATGTATCGATGGTGGGTTTCCAGGCCGCCAGCGCCAACCTGCTGCCACCGCCGGACGGTGCCAACAACACCATTCCCAAGCTTCAGGAAACCCTGCGCAACTTTGAACAGCAGTCGCCGATCCCCAAGCAGTTCGGCGTGCTGTTCGGTTTTGGCTATGACGACTCCCAACTCCAGGAGCAGCGTCACCCGACCAAGGACGACCTGGACGC
This sequence comes from Pseudomonas sp. E1BtOHC1, assembly GCF_058744285.1. NCBI lineage: Bacteria > Pseudomonadati > Pseudomonadota > Gammaproteobacteria > Pseudomonadales > Pseudomonadaceae > Pseudomonas > Pseudomonas sp. E1BtOHC1. The sequence goes on along the minus strand of NZ_CP196023.1, from coordinate 3,513,870 downwards.
CGTGTCCAGGGACGTGCCCATTGCCATCGTCCACCAGTCCTCGCACCTGGGGGTGCTCAACAGCAAGGCCCTGGAACTGGCGAAGATCGACGCCTCGACCCCCAACCCGGAAGGCGGGGTGATCCGCCGGGTCGAGGGCAGCCAGGAGCCCAACGGCGTGCTGGAGGAAAACGCCTTCTTCAACGCCTTGATCAAGATCTTCCCCAAGCTCACGGCCGACCAGGCGGTGGACATGCTCAGCGCCGGGCAACAGCTGTACATCAGCTATGGCTACACCACCCTGCAGGACGGCCGCTCCTCGCCGGACCAGGTCAGGACCGCGATCAAGGCCGCCGGCGACGGCAAGCTACTGGCGGATATCGTTTCCTACCCCGACATCCTCACCCCGGGCACCAAGGAACTGCTGGTCGCGCCCTGGTATCACCCGAGCAACCAGCCGGTGAGCTACGACCGGCACTTTCGCATCGGCGGGGTCAAGCTGACTCTGGACGGCTCGCCCCAGGGCAAGACCGCCTGGCTCAGCCAACCCTACTTCAAGCCGCCCCAAGGCCAGGATGCCAGCTATGCCGGCTACGGCGTGGTCAAGGACGACCAGGCACTGGCCATTTACAAGGAGGCCCTGGCCAATCGCTGGCAAATCCTCTCCCATACCAACGGCGACCGGGCCATCGACCAGTTACTGACCTCGATGCGCGCCGCAGAAAAAGCCTACCCCGGGGTCGATGTACGTCCGGTGATGATCCATGGCCAGACCCTGCGCCAGGATCAGGTGGCCGAGCTCAAGCAGTTGAAGATCTTCCCCTCGCTGTTCCCCATGCACACCTACTACTGGGGCGACTGGCACCGCCAATCGGTGCTGGGCCCGCAGCGTGCAGAAAACATCTCACCCACTCAATGGGTGCTCAAGGCCGGTCTGAAGTTCACCACCCACCACGATGCCCCGGTGGCGCTGCCGGACTCCATGCGGGTGCTGGCGGCCACGGTCAATCGCACCACGCGCAGCGACTATGTGCTGGGGCCGGATCAGCGAGTGACGCCTCTGCAAGCGCTCAAGGCCATGACCCTGTGGTCGGCGTACCAGCACTTCGAGGAGGACCGCAAAGGCTCCATCACCCTCGGCAAACTGGCGGACTTCGCCGTGCTCTCGGCCAACCCGCTGACCGAAGCGCCGGAAACCCTGAGCGAAATCAAGGTGCTGAAGACGGTCAAGGAAGGCCGGGTGATCTATGAGCGGCCGGCCAAGGTGGCGCTATTGCCGCCGCCGCTGGGCATGCATGGCGATCCGTCGCTGCCGGTGCCCCAGGGCATCAAGGCGGTCGCCCAGGGTGATGGCGACCTTGGACCGGCACTGGATGTGATCTACGACCAGCTGGCACCCGCGCAGCCTTGAAGCCACTGCGAGACGGCCCCTTGTAGGCACACGCGTGCTCGAGGAGCTGCGCGTGCCGGTTGAATCCACTGCTCTCGGGTTCATCGCGAGCAAGCTCGCTCCTACAGGAGCTTGCTGCCCAGGGCGCTGGACAGGACTTCGTCGTGTCCATAGATATCCGGCGCATAGAGCAGCTGCCCATGGCTGTCGGCCTGCACCGTCCAGTAGCTGAGCAGGATCGGCACCGGCCTGGCCAGGCGGAATTCATGGGTCAGGCCGGTGGCCAGCAAGTCGTTGGTGCGCAACCGCTCCGCCGGGCTCAGCAACCAGTCCCGCAGTTGCAGCGCCTGTTCGACCCGCACGCAGCCGGAACTGAAGGCGCGAGGCCCCTTGCTGAACAGCGCCTGGCTCGGCGTGTCGTGCAGATACACGGAGAACGGATTGGGAAAGCGGATGGCGATGCGCCCCAAGGGGTTGCGCGGGCCCGCCCCCTGGCGCAGGAGGATATTGCCCGGGCGCTCCCAGTCGACGTCCTCGGGCGCCAGGGGCTGGCCATTGGCATCCAGCACCTGCAGGTTCTGCCGATTGAGGAAGCCCTGGTCACGGCGGATTTCCGGCAGTTTGTCTTCCTTGAGAATGGTCGGCGGCACGGTCCAGGTGGGGTTCAGGGTCAGGCGCGTGACCTGGGACTTCAACAACGGCGTCTGGCGCTCGGCACGCCCGACCTGGGTGCGGGTCTGCCACACCACCGCATCGTCCTGATAGAAGGTCAGTTGCGCGGCCGCGACGTTCACCAACACGATGTTGGGTTCGAAATCCTGGGCCAGCCAGCGCAGGCGCTCGAGGTTGATGCGCAGTTGCTCGCGGCGCTGGGCCGGACTGATGTTCAGCTCCTTGAGGGTGCCCGCGCCAATCACGCCATCAGCCTGCAGGGAATGACTGAGCTGGAAATTTTTCACCGCGCTCACCAGGTCACTGCTGTAGGTATTATCGGCACTGACCTCGGGGTTTGGCAGAAAGCCGCCCAGGTACAGGCGCTGGGCCAGCTCCGGAACTCGCTTGTCCTGCATGTCCGGACGCAGCAGCGGGCCACCGGCCACCGCCTGCCAACTGGGTAATGGCTGCTGGCGTTCCCGGACATACACCTGGCGCAGGTTGCGGTATTGCTCAAGGTTCGGACGGGCCTGATCGAAAGCGCCGGCGAGATTTTCCAGCCCGGGGACGGCCATCGCCAGCAACGCCGCCTGGCGATCGTCCGCCAGCGGCTGGGCTCGCCACAAGGGCTCGAAGCGGCTCTGTGACAAGCGACCGTAGTGCAGGTCCTGCAGGGCTTGCAGGTACTGATGACTGATCGCGATATCGGTGCACAGCCCATCCCCTGCGGTGCTGCTCACCGGCAGCCGGTAGCGCCCCGGGTCCAGGCCGTCATCGATCACTTGGGCCAACTGCGCCTGCAGGCCGGCCAGCCGGTGCTCGGCAGACCACACTGGCTGTTCGCCGGTCTGGCGGTAGAACGCCTGCAACAGCAGTTGCGCGGAAGCATCCAGGCGCGGACTCAGTGCCGGGCAAGCCACCGCCAACTGGGTCAGCGTCAGTTGCATCGGACTGGCCGTCGCCAGCGCAGGGTCCTCGGCCAGCGCGACCAATGGCGCAGCGAGCAGGCACAGGCTCAAGTAACATGCGGTTTTTTTGAACAACTGCTTTACTCCAATCCGTGGCCTTCAGTGCGTTGGCCAACCGTTACGGCAGATGGGGAACAATCAGGCCTGGGATCTAAACATATAGACCAGACTGCCGGGGGAACGACAGGACGTCAGGAGCCAAAGTGATCATGGGGACGCTTTATACATGTTGAACTTCTTGTGCCGACTCTGCCTGGCGACTATCGCTCTGGGCGCCCTTTGCAGTCCTTCCTTCGCCGCCAGCAAACCCGCCCCCGCGCTGTACAGCAGCCTCGCTCACGCCGCACCGGAACTCAATCCCCAAGCCTTGAAAAGTGCCCTGAATGCGATGCAATGCGCGGTCAACAGTGGCGCCCGGCAAGCCCGGCACCTGGCGGTGATCGACTACTCGCAACCGTCCACCGCCCGGCGCCTGTGGATCTTCGACCTGCGCAGCAAAAAACTGGTCCTGCGGGATCTGGTGGCCCACGGACAGAAGTCCGGGGAAAACTTCGCCACCCAGTTCTCCAATCGCCTGGGCAGCTATCAATCCAGCCTGGGCCTGTTCCGCACCCAGGAAAGCTACGAGGGCAGCCACGGCTACTCCTTGCGCATGGACGGCCTGGAGCCCGGCTTCAATGACCGGGCCCGGGACCGGGATATCGTGATCCATGCCGCCGACTACGTGAATCCCTTGTGGAGCCAGCGCCAGGGCCGCATCGGCCGCAGCCAGGGCTGCCCGGCGGTGCGTCCCCAGGTGGCGCGCCAGGTGATAGACAAGCTCAAGGATGGCCAGTTCATGTTTTCCTGGTATCCGGACCAGCGCTGGCTCAAATCCTCGGCCTACCTCAACTGCCAGCCGCGACAAGTGGCGAGCATCCTCGGCAGTAACGGCGGCTGAGGGCTCAAGGGCGGTGGTGCAATGCCGATCAGCGAGAGCGCCCGTAACCGGGTTAGACTCGCTGCTCGTCTCTCTACCACCTGAAGCCGCCCCATGACGCCACCCGCAATCGATCTATTCCCTGACTTCATCCCGGCCCCCGACGCCCTGTTCCATCACCTCAAGGACAGTGTGCTCTGGGATGAACGCATGCGCGCGCGCAAGACCGCCAGCTTCGGCGCGCCCTACGACTACTCGCAGATCACCTACCCGGCGGTGCCGATGCCCGAGGCCCTGGAACAACTGTGCGAGCCCATCGAGCAACGGCTGGGCTTTCGTCCCAACAACTGCCTGCTCAACTTCTATCCGGACGGTCAGTCCTCCATGGGTTTCCACTCCGATGCCAACGAGCAACTGGTGGAAGGCACCGGGGTGGTGATCGTCTCCCTGGGCCATCCGCGATCCATGGTCTTTCGTCATAAGGAAACCGGCGTCACCTTCGACTACAGCCTGGCCAGCGGCTCGCTGTTGCACATGTCGGACGAGTTGCAAAAGCACTGGCTGCACGCGATTCCAAAAGCTGCGGACGCCGGCGAAAGAATCAGCCTGTCGTTTCGACTGCTCAAGGTGCAATAGTGCTGGACGCGGTCAGGATCGACCCTTGACTCGCGTCCCGCCCCATCGACAATGCCCCCCTTGTGCTAATCGCTCTCCAAGAGGCCCCATGCAGTTGCTTCCCTGGTCCTACCCGTGCCCCGAAGGTTTTACCCTGCGCGGCCTGCGCTCCGAACCCTCGGGCAAACCGCTGCTGCACTTTCTCCACGGCAACGGTTTCTGCTCCATGGCCTATCGCCCCCTGCTGGTGTTGCTGGCCGACTCGTTCGACCTGTGGCTCAGCGACGTCCAGGGCCATGGCGACAGCGATCATGGCGGCCCGTTCCTGGGTTGGAACCGCACCGCGGAGCTGGCAGCCGAGGCCTTCGAGGCCGGGCTCAAGGCCTACGGTGACGTGCCCCGCTACGCCGTAGGCCACAGCTTTGGCGGCGTGCTCACCAGCCTGATCGTCGCCGAACGACCCCAGTTGTTTCGCAAGGCGGTGATGCTCGACCCGGTGATCTTCAGCCCGTCGATGATCAGCTCACTGAGGCTGCTCTCGGCCCTGGGCCTCAACCGTCGCCATACCCTGGCACGCAAAGCCGCTGCCCGCCGCCAGCATTGGCCGGACCGCGCATCGGCCAAGGCCGCCCTGGCCAATCGAGGCATCTTCAAGGGGTGGAGCGACGAGGCCCTGAGCGCCTACGTCGAGCACGGTCTGAAAGACGACGGCCAAGGCGTGGCGCTCAAATGCTCCCCGGAACGCGAGGTGGACATCTTCAGCACCTTCCCGCGGCGCCTGTGGCGATCCCTGCGCCGGGTGCAGACCCCGAGCCTGGTGATCCACGGCCGCGACAGCTACCCCTACGTGGCCCGGTCGATCAAGCGCTGGACGGCCATCAACCAGCATCTGAGCAGCCAGGTGATCGACGGCCAGCATTGCTTCATGCAGGTGGACCCTGCAGCCAGCGCACGCGCTATCCAGGGTTTTCTCCAGAACGAAAGCCGCTGAAACCCGGGTTCCTGCCGACCCGGTGACATGTCATCGTGCTATCATCGCCCGGTTTTCCAGACCGGGCCGTGCATCCCGTCACCTCTGGAAACCCTGGATAAGGCGCCGCCCAGACGCGCCTGCCACCCGCCTTGTGTGCAAAAGACCGTCGGCGCCCTGGAGCCCTGCTCCACTGTGCGCCGCACCGATGCAAACCGCGATGCCTGTCGCCGGTTGTACTTTTTGCCGCCACAAGGAACACAGTCATGCTCTTGAGAACGATGAACATTTCCCGCCGCGCAGGGTTCAGCTTTGCCCTGATCGCCCTGCTGGCACTGGGTCTGGGAGGCTTCTCCCTGCTGGAAATGCAACGCATGAACCAGCAATCCCTTGAGGTCGACCAGAACTGGCAGCCTTCGATCGTTGCCGCCAACGCCGTAGCCCTGACCAGCACCCAGATCCGTACCCTGACCCTGCGCATGCTGGTGGTACGTGATAGCAACGCCATCCAGGCGTTGCTATCGCGTATCACCGAGCTCGACGAACAACTCGACGCGCAACAGAAAGTCTATGAACAGCTGATCAACGTGGAGCAGGAACAGGCGGCCTACGAGCGTTTTGTCAGTGCCAAGGCGCTGTACATCAAGGACCAGCACCGGGTTGTCGAACTGATGCGCCAGGGTCACAAGGAAGCGGCGATCGACATCGTCGACGGCGGCCCGTTCCTGGCCAATGCCGACACCATGCTCAAAGAGCTGCTGACCATCATCGACGTCAACACCCGGGGTGGCATTGCCGCTGCGGCGCAAAGCAACCAGGTGTTCCAGGGCGCCGTGGGCATGGTCCTGCTGATCATGCTGATCGTGGTGGCCCTGACTATCGCCCTGGCCCTGCTGCTGACCCGCAGCATCGTGCGTCCCCTGGGCCAGGCCGTGGCCGTGGCGGAAACCATCGCCAGCGGCGACCTCGGCCAAAGCATCCAGGTCAGCGGCAAGGACGAACCGGCGCGCCTGCTGCAGGCCCTGCAAACCATGCAGGCCAGTCTGCGGGGCACCCTGCAGCGGATCGCCGACTCCTCCAACCAGCTGGCCTCCGCCGCCGAGGAACTGCATGCGGTCACCGAACACTCCAGCCAGACCCTGCACCAGCAAAGCAATGAAGTGGAACAGGCCGCCACGGCAGTCAACGAGATGACGGCCGCCGTGGAAGAAGTGGCGCGCAATGCGGTGAGCACCTCCGAAGCCTCCCAGGAAACCGACCGCACCGCCCATCACGGCCGCGAACAGGTGCAGCACACCGTGGACTCCATCGGCCAACTGGCGGCAGACGTGACCCAGACCTGCGAACGGGTCGAACACCTGGCAGTGGACGTGCGCAATATCGGCCAAGTGCTGGAAGTGATCCGCTCGATTGCCGAGCAGACCAACCTGCTGGCCCTGAACGCGGCCATCGAAGCGGCCCGGGCCGGGGATGCCGGACGGGGGTTTGCCGTGGTCGCCGACGAGGTGCGGGCCCTGGCCCATCGCACCCAGCAGTCGACCCAGGAAATCGAAAGCATGATCAACACCATCGAGGAAGGCACCGAGGGTGCCGTCAGCGCCATGCGCACCAGCAACGAGCGGGCGCACCTGACCCTGGAAGCCGCCCGCGCCTCGGGGCTGGCCCTGGACCAGATCACCCAGGCCATCACCGCGATCAACGAACGCAACCTGGTGATCGCCAGCGCCAGCGAGGAGCAGGCCCAGGTGGCTCGGGAAGTGGACCGCAACCTGATCAACATCCGCGACCTGTCGACCCAGACCTCGGCCGGGGCCAACCAGAGCAACGCCGCCAGTCAGGAACTGTCGCGGCTGGCGGTGGACCTGAACGGGCTGGTGACCCAGTTCAAGCTCTAAAAAAAGCAGCGGCAAGCTTCAAGTTCAAAGCTTGGAACTTGCGGCTTGCGGTTTGCGGCTTTAGAACGCGTAACGGCTAATCACTTGCCGGACCTTGGCCAACGCCTCGGGCAAATCGGCCAGGTCCACCGAACCCAGGGCCAGGCGAATGGCGTGGGGCACCGGCCCGGCGCAGACAAAGGGCTCGGCGGTGGACACCGAGACGTTCTCGCGCAGCAACGCCATGGCCACCTGATCGGCGCGCACTTCCTCGGGCAAAGGCAGCCAGAGGAAGTACGAGTTGGGGTGGCCGATATGCTCCAGTCCTGCCAACAGTTCCCGAGCCAGACGCTGACGGGCCTGGGCGTCCTGACGTTTTTCCTGCTCCAGGCGCGCCACGGTGCCGTCCTCGATCCAGGCACAAGCCATGGCGGTCATCACCCCGGGGGTGTTCCAGGTGGTGGCGCGGATCGCGCGTTCGAGCAAGGGCGCCCGGTCTGCGGCGGCCACCACGTAGCCGACCCGTAGCCCGGCGGCCACGCTCTTGGAAAACCCCGAGATATAGACCGTGCTTTCCGGAGCCAGGGCCGCCAGCGGCGGCGGTGGATCGTCCGCCAGATAGGCGTAGGCCGCGTCCTCGATGATCAGCAACCCATGCTGACGGGCCAGGGCCACCAGACGCTGGCGCCAGGCCAGATCAAGCACCCAGCCCATGGGGTTGTGCAAGGTCGGCATGGCGTACACCGCCCTCACCCGCCGGCGCTGGCACAAGCGCTCTAAGGCATCGAGGTCCGGGCCATCTGCCGTCAATGGGATGGCCAGCAACTCCAGTCCATGGGCATCCGCCACCACCTTGAACCCCGGGTAGGTCAGGGCATCGGTGGCCACCACGTCGCCGGGCTTGAGCAGGGCCATGACCGTGGTCGCCAGGCCGTGCTGGGCACCGCTGACGATCAGCACCTGTTCGCCCTTGACCGCCAGCCCGCGACCCGCCAGGTGCTGCGCCACCGTGGCCCGCTCATGGCTGCGGCCGGCGTGGGGCTGATAACGCAGCAGGGCCTCCAGGTCCCCGCAGGACGCCAGCTGACGCAAGGCTGCGCGCAGCAACTCTGCCTGCCCGGGCAAGGACGGGTAGTTGAAGTTCAGGTCCAGGGTTCCGGCCGCCGTGGCCTGCTGATCCACGCCCTGCCCGGGCGGTAGAGCGGTTTCCCGGACAAAGGTGCCACGCCCGGTTTCGCCGCTGATCAAGCCCATGGCTTCCAGCTCGGCATACACCCGCGAGGCGGTCACCAGCGCCAGCCCTTCGCTGGCCGCCAGCTCTCGATGAGTGGGCAGGCGCGTGCCTGGGGCCAGCACACCGCGACGGATATCGGCGGCAAAGACATCGACTAACTGCTTGTAGCGGGCGCGGGCCATTGACGCTGTATCCATGACAATTTTTTGATTGTGCTGATTTTCAATCCTAGGATGAGCTGGACGCAAGCCCCAGCCCGGGCCTGCCCCTGCCAACCGTAGTGAGCACTTGTTGAATGGAACGCACATCGCACCTGCAATCCCCGCCGCTGGAAAAAACCGCCGGCGGCTGGCTGAACGGCTTTATCGGGGTGCTGATCTTCAGTGGCTCGCTACCGGCGACCCGGGTCGCGGTGCTGGAGTTCGATCCGCTGTTCCTCACCTTTGCCCGCGCCACCATCGCCGCGGTCCTGGCCCTGTGCATCCTGCTGCTGTTCAAGGAGCGACGTCCGAGCAGGCAGCAATTGCTGCCCCTGACCATCGTCGCCCTGGGCGTGGTGCTGGGCTTTCCCTTGCTGACCGCCCTGGCCCTGCAGTACGTGACTTCGGCTCACTCCATCGTGTTTCTCGGCCTGCTGCCCCTGGCCACCGCGGTATTCGGCGTATTGCGCGGCGGTGAGCGACCGCGTCCGGTGTTCTGGCTGTTCTCGGTGCTGGGCAGCCTGCTGGTGGTGGGCTATGCCCTGTCCCAGGGTCTGTCGGCGTCGCCCAAGGGCGATCTGCTCATGCTCCTGGCGGTGCTGGTGTGCGGCCTGGGTTACGCCGAGGGCGCCCAACTGTCCCGAACCCTGGGGGGCTGGCAGGTGATCTCCTGGGCCCTGGTGCTGTCGTTGCCGGTCATGGCGCTCCTGACCCTGTTCAGCGCCCCGCCCTCCTTCAACGGCATCAGCCTGCCCGCCTGGTTCAGCCTGGGTTATGTCTCTTTGTTCAGCATGTTCATCGGTTTTGTCTTCTGGTACCGCGGGCTGGCCCAGGGCGGGATCGCCGCCGTCGGCCAACTGCAGTTATTACAGCCGTTCTTCGGCCTGGCCCTGGCCGCCGGCCTGCTGCATGAACAGGTCAGCCTGGGCATGCTCGGGGTCACAGTGGCGGTGATCCTGTGCGTGGCCGGGGCGAAGAAGTTTTCCAGATAGAAGCCAGGTATCAGTGGCAGTGGCTGAGCTGCCCTGCCACTGATGGCGAAGGGAAATGAAACCGGAGCCGCGAACGGCCCCGTTTATGTCGGAGAGATAGTGGCAAGCGCACCGATAGCGATGGTCAAGGCTAAAAATCCAAACAAGAAAAACGCCATCTTAGTCATCAGGCCTCCTGAACATTAGGTTTGCGGTGCAGCGGACCGGGTCTCCAGCCAGGAGACCAAGTGGGCGCGCCATTTTCGAACCTTGGCTGTTCTGATAACAGATGCAGATGAGCGAGAAAAATACGGATCAGAGCCTGCGCTCCCGTCGCGCAACACTCAGGCTTGAGCCTGTAACAGCCACTATCGACGGGCCAGTTTGTAGCGCACACAGTCGTCGTAAAAGCTTTTGCGCAAGGCTTCGGGCCGGATCCGCGATGAGCTGTCGTAGGTCTGTTCGGTGATCCCCAGGGCCAGCATGCGCATCCAGCCCTTGCTGAACTTGTAGGCCTGGATCTTCTGCCGCGCCGCGTACAGCGACACCCCGGACAACTTCAGCTCCTGAGCCCTGGCGGCGGTACCCGCGCCCCAGCTGCAGACATAACGGTCATTGGCCTGCAGCTTCCCGGCCTGGGCCATCCCGGCCCCGCCCAGCAGGGCGCAGGAAGTCAGCATTATCAACACATGGCGCATTTATCGGTCACCTAACCATCTGAAAATAAAGTGATTTTGCCGATACCTCGGCCAGTGCGGGGCCAGCAGATTGCCTTATCGATCAAGGCAAAGTGCCTGCCACTGCTGGCCAGTCATGCGGGACAGGCGCACCGCACTATGCCAGCGGCTCGCCGCTGGGGGGCGCACGCCCGGCTTCGGCCAGCAGCCACTGGCGCAACAGCGCGACATTGGGTCGCTCCAGGGCCGCTGCCGGATAGACCAGATAGTAAGCCAGATCACTGGCCACACCCTGGGCAAGCGGCGCCAGCAGGCAGCCCTCGGCCAGTTCCCGGCGCACCAGCGAGCGGCGCACCAGGGCAACCCCCAGACCCGCCTTGGCAGCTTCTATGGCGCCATTGCTGTCGACGAACACCCGGCCCCGGCTGCCGTCGATCTGCCCGGCTCCGGCCGCCGCCAGCCACAGCGGCCAGTCGTGACGATGCTCATCGTGCAACAACGGCAGCCCTGCCAGCTCGGCGACCGTCAGGCCGGCGTCCTGCCCCAGCAGCTGCGGGCTGCACACCGGGGTCAACTGGTCATCGAGCAAGCGTTCGCTGAGCAGCCCCTCATAGCGGCCAAAGCCGTGGCGCACCGCCAGATCGACGCCATCGCGGGCCAGGTCCACCTGGCGGTTGCAGGCGCTGATCCGTACATCCACCCCAGGTGCCTGCGCTTCGAATCCCGAGAGCCGCGGCACCAGCCACTGTGTAGCGAAACTCGGCGTGCAACTGAGCACCAGTACCTCCAGACGCCCACGCCCGACTATCTGCGCCGTGGCCTCGCGCATCATCCGAAAGGCCGTGCGCAAGGTCGCGAAGTACTCCTCACCGGCCGCGGTCAGGATCAAGCGCCGGGGGCGGCGCAAAAACAGCGCGAGCCCCAGCACCGCCTCCAGTTCCTTGACCTGCAAGCTGACAGCCCCCGGGGTGACATTCAGCTCCCTGGCCGCCAGGGTCACGCTCAGATGACGCGCTGTGGCTTCAAATGCGCGCAGTGCCGCAAGGGGCGGCAAGGCCATGCTCATGATTTAGCCCTCCTCAACCATGGAGCGAAAAACGCTCGTTTGTCCGCGGTCGCAACTCGCAGAATAATTCGACACGGCAGTCATTCAAATAGCCACGGCGTCCGTGCATCGACGAGCAGGACTCAATCATTGAAACACGCGGGAGTAAGCGGCATGACCAGGCAAAAAGTCATGGGAGTGATGGAATGGGGGCAATTGCTGGTGCTATCGATCCTCTGGGGTGGCTCGTTCTTTTTTGTCGCGATTGCCGTCAAGGAGCTGCCGCCACTGACCATCGTCATGCTGCGGGTGAGCCTGGCCGCCCTCGCCCTGCTGACGCTGATCCGTATCCTCGGCCTGTCACTGCCCCGGGACCGACGAGTGTGGCTGGCGTTCTTCGGCATGGGGCTGCTCAACAACCTGCTGCCCTTTTGCCTGATTGTCTGGGGCCAGACCCATATCGCCAGCAGCCTGGCCGCCATTCTCAATGCCACCACGCCCCTGTTCGCGGTACTGGTGGCCCACGCCCTGACCACCGATGAAAAAATCAGCGGCAACAAACTGGCAGGGGTACTGGTCGGCTTTGTCGGGGTGGCGATGATGATCGGCCCCGACGCCCTGGCGGGCCTCGGGGATCATCTCGGGGCACAGTTGGCGGTACTGGGTGCAGCACTGTCCTATGCCTTTGCCGGAGTCTTCGGCCGGCGCTTCAAGGCCATGGGCGTCGCCCCACTGCTCAGCGCCAGCGGTCAGATCTGCGCCTCCAGCCTGCTGCTGATCCCCCTGGCGCTGCTGCTGGAGCGGCCCTGGAACGTGCCACTACCGAGCCTGGCCACCTGGGGCGCGCTACTGGGAATCGCCCTGTTGTCCACCGCACTGGCCTATGTGCTGTTCTTTCGGATTCTCTCCAGCGCCGGCGCCACCAACTTGATGCTGGTGACCTTCCTGATTCCCATCAGCGCCATTGTCCTGGGCTGCCTGGTGCTGGGCGAGCAGTTGCACACCAGGCACCTGCTGGGCATGGGCATGATCGCCCTGGGCCTGGCAGCCATCGACGGCCGGCTGCTCAGGCGCTTTAGGGCACGCAAGCAGGCACCGTTGGACAGCGACAGTTTTCTCGGCAAGGACATTTGATAGCGGCCGGTATTCCGGCGAGGAATGCACGGATAAAAATCGCGCATTTTATTTATCGCCCGGGATCTCTTAGCGTGTGCACTCCCCTCCTGGAGATCCCACCGTGACCGCCTCCCCCCGCCCTCGCTTGTACGTCGATGCCCAGTTCACCAGCCCCTACGCCCTGTCAGTGTTCGTGGTGTTGCGGGAAAAGGGCATCGACTTCGAACTCATCCCCCTTGACCTCGATGCCTGTGAAAATCGCGCCCCGGACTATGCCCGGCTGTCCCAGACCCAGCGGGTGCCGACCCTGGTACATGACGGCTTTGCCCTGTCCGAATCCTCGGCCATTGCTGAATACCTGGAGGAGCTGTTCCCCCAGATACCCGTCTATCCCCACGACCGACAACAGCGAGCCAAGGCCCGCCAGGTCCAGGCCTGGCTGCGCAGTGATTTGCTGCCGATCCGCCAGGAGCGCTCGACCCTGGTGGTGTTCTATGGCTGCAAGGGCGAGCCCCTGTCGCCGTCCGCCGAAGCGGCGGTGGGCAAGCTGATCGATGCCGCGCAAGGGCTGTTGGCCGATGGCCGTGAATGTCTGTTCGGCCAATGGTCGATTGCCGATGTCGATCTGGCACTGATGCTCAACCGCCTGATCCTCAACGGTGACCCGATGCCCGCGAACCTGATGGAATATGCCCGGCGCCAATGGCAACGGCCGGCGGTCCAGGAGTGGCTGCAGTTGCTGCGGCCGGCGCGGTGACGTTCATTCCGGCTGACGCAGATAGGCAAACATGTGCTGGGCATAATCGGCCTTGCCCAAGGGCACGCCGTGATGCCGCAGGATGTTGTAGGCCGTGACCAGATGGAAATAGAACTGCGGCGTCGCCCAGTTGCGCGCGAATTCCTCGCCGGTCATATCGAAGGCGATGCCAGTGTGCAGCTCGATGGCCACGGCCCGTTGTCCGCTGCTGTCGATCAACTCACGATCCACTGCCGCCAGAAACGCCAGGGTGTCTTCGATCAGCGCCTTGGCCTCGGCCATGGTGGCCGGTGCCTGCAGCACGGTCACCGGTTGTCCGCCAAGGCGCTGCACCGCTTCCCGGGCCTGGGTGCAGGCGAAACGCACCTGGGCCGCCAGGTCATGCATGTCCGGGGCCAAGCGCGATTCCAGCAGGACCTGAGGATCGAAACCCAGCTCCCGAGCACGTTCCTCGCCCTTGGCCAGCAGACCGCTCAGCGCCCGCAGCATCTGGGCGAAACAGGGAACGGTGATGGTGTAGATCGACATGCAGCTTCCTCGCAGAGTAATGGGCCCCCAACGGCACCCCTGGCAAAACCGACTGAATCCTAGCAGATCGCCGCCCCGCCTCCGGGGCCGGACAACGCCAGAAAAGTACCCGTGCGCCGATCCGGCTGGTATGGTGCGCCCCTTGGAAATACACCGCCCGACCCTGAGGAACCTGACCTTGAGCAGTGAAGCAAAAATGACCGGTGACCTGTTCGAAGTCGACAAGCGCCTGGCCCTCAAGCCCATCGTCGACTTCAACAGTTACCTGCGCGCCGCCTTCGCCGACGGCCCCTGCACCTGTGGCCGCTGCGTCGCCAGCCAGGGTGACGAAACCGGCTACGCGTACCAGCACAGCTTCAACTTCGCCGGCCGGATCGCCCACCGCCGCTTCGCCTCCACCGCTGGCAGCGACGTGCTGCTAGCCCTGAAGAAGGCCTGGCTGTCCTACACCAAGGCCGAGCTGCAAACCAGCGGCAACCTGGACCTGGCGACCGTGAAGGAATTGGTCGAGCCCGAGCTGCACAAACTGCTGGTGCCGCTGTTCGTGGCCAGCGGCTTGACCCGTGACGTGGATGGCCAGTTGCAGATTCAGGCGCAAGTGGCCGCCTGAGCCTCGCGCCTTTGCGCTGATCGTCCACCACCGCCCTTGCGGCGATGGCGGACGTTACCCGTAAAACGCTCAGCACCTGGCTGCCAAGGGCTCATGGGCAAGGACGGTTCAAGCCCTCTGAACCCCTGCCCCGTTCGCCCCTGTTCCGTGCGGCTAACCCGGCGAATCCGCAGTATCGAGCGCCACCCGGCGCGGCCGACAAATGCGCAACGTACTGGCCAGGGTTCCAAACTGGGGACAGGCACTCCAGTCCTGAATGCTGCCAATCACATAGACCCGCGCCTTGGCACGGGTCAGCGCAACATTCAGCAAGTTGGGTTTCGACGATGCCCAGTGGCGACTGCCACCGCCTGCATCTCCTGGCGCAGACCCCAGGACAATCAGCACGATGTCCGCTTCCTTGCCCTGGAACCGATGCACGGTTCCCCAATCCACTGGCCAGTCTTTCTTGCTCATGTGAACACGCTTGAAGACACTGGCGCACTCTTGGGCGACTTTCTTGAAGGGTGAAATGACGAACACGCTGGCCAGCTTGCCATCGCCGTTGGTGGGCCAGTTGGCGCGCATCTTGAGCAGCACGGCCTCGAGAAAGTCCATTTCCTCGGCGACCACTTGCCCATCACTCGAGCTGCCCTGCACATCCAGCCAGGCACTGTCGCCCAACAGGCAATTGATCGATGCAGGATGTGTATTGGCCTGCACCATCTGCCCGGCGTAGGCGATATCGTTGGCGACCTTGAACATCGGATCGATACAGCGTCGGTGGGCCCTTAGGGGCAAGCCTGTCCAAACGGCTGTCTCCTGAGAATCGGGGCGACCGATCCAGGCGCCAAGGGCCATGGTTTGATCCGCCAGGGTCTGGGCCGACTCGGTGGCAGGCGACCACTTTACGTCCACCCCATGACGCCGACGCAGCTCGGCGACAATGGCACCGGGCACCGTCATGACCGGTTCGATTTGCAGCGGATCACCAATGATGACCGCGCGTTGACTGCGCCATAACGCCCCGGCTACCGATTGCACAGTGGCCTGCCCGGCCTCGTCGATCAACAGCCAGCCAATCGACTCTCGCCCAAACCCGGCGAACAGCCGATCAAAGGAAGCCAAGGTACTGGAGACCACTGGCACGGTAAAAAACAGGATGTTCCAGAGGATGCTCAATTGGTGTTCCTGAACCGGCTCCGGGGTCTCGCGCATGAGCATTTTCTTGAACGCTCGAAGGTTGGCAATGGCCTTGCCATGACTCGCCAACAAGGTGGTCTCGTGCAAACGCAGTGCGGCCAGAAACAGCTGGGCGCGCAGGGCATCGAATTCAGGGTTCACCCAGACACTGGCCAAGTGACGCGAAGCAGCGTCCTGCTTGAAGAACTCGCTATCAGGCACCTTGGCCCCGGTCGCCTTGAACTCACCAACCAAGCGCTCCAACTCATGCCGGCGCTGCTCGTATTGCCGGAGCTCCTGCTGCCATTGGGCCTGGGTACTCTCCAGAGTGGCACGCTCGCGTTCAAAGCCGGCGCGGCAGACCTCAAGCTGACACTGCGCCTGGATGAACGCCTGCTTGCAGCGTGCTGATTGCTCAATCGCGTCTTGCCATGCCTGCGCGGCATCAGCCCTGGCTGTGCGCAGGCGACGACTCGACTCGGCCCAGTCCCGACAACGCTGAGTGACGAAACCCAAGGCTCGCAAGCAGCGATCCCACAGAGGCAAGAGGCTGTCGCCCTGCTCCGCCTGCAAGCGATCATTGGCAATCTGCTCCTGCAAGCGTGCCCGCTGCTCCTGGTCCTCGGCCTGCTCCAGTCGGACACGAGACTGGGACAACCCGGCATCCGCTGTCGACAATCGCCCCTGCCATTGAGCCGGCAACTGCTGCAGACGCACCCGCCCCTCATCGATCTGGCGTTGCTTCGCCGCTTCCTGCTGACGCAGCATCGCCGAGTTGGCCAGCGCCTCCAGTACCTTGGAAAAGGTTGCCTGTTGCGCCTCGACCAGCCCACGCAACCGCAGGAACTCCTGCTTGGCCGCCCGCCACTGTTGCTCCGCATCGGCCGGTGGCGTCTCCAGCAGCGTCTTGATATCGGTGGGCTGGCCCGGCGTGTAAGGCTCCTTGTGATAGTCACGGAAAAAAGCATTGGCAAACTTGCGCCGGTTGTCACTGTTGCCCAACGCTGCAGCAACCAGCCCCCAGGCCTGTGTCTTGATGTCGGCCGCGGCGAATACCTGGGCCGCGACCTCCTGGAAGTACCCGGCGTCCAGGTGTTCATCCTTGGCCAGCTTGGACCGCGCAGGCAGCTCCCGGGTGATGTTCTCAACCGCCGTGTTGTTGTTGCTGGTCACCACGATTGCTGTGCCGTCGACAATCGATGGCAAGAGCGGGTAAACGCTCATGCCGCCAACGGTGGTTTTTTTCTCGAACGCGCTCCAGGGGTGATCGAGCCGGGCCAGCGCAGAAGCGCGCTGGACCACGATGTCCGCAACCACATCGCAAAGCAGGGTGGTCTTGCCGGTTCCCGGCGGGCCGTTGACCGCGATCAGTCCCCGGTCCTTGTGCAACTGAGCGCTGATCTGACCCACAGCCGCCTGCTGCGCCAACATCAGATGGTGCTGGCTGGAGGCAGGCCAGCGTCCCAAGGTCAGCTTGTCGGGGGTAATGCAACTGACCATCGCCCCATGCCGCGTCAGGATGTCCTGGCGCTGATCGCTTGCAGAGCAAGGCCCCAGATACTGGTTCAGGGTCTTCCCCAGGGACTGGCCGCTGTCGGCGGCTTTGATCAGGCGATCAAGATCGTTCAGGTAAAACGAATTGAGGAAGTCGATGTCGCTCTCTGCCTTGTCCGGCTCATTGCCCTTGCGCCGCCGACGCAAAGTCGACTTGATCACCACCTTCAGAGGAAAGTCCAGAGACACCGCCCTGAACAATGCCAATGCAAGGTTCAGTTCTTCGTTCAATTCGTCCCAGGCCAATGGCCGGGTCAAGGTTGCATCGCTGGCTGCACCGCCCGTATCGCCGCCCTGTACGCCCTCAATCTCTGGCTCGACAACCGCCACCGCCGTCACTTCCGGGCAACGTTCCTTGAAGGCTGCGGCCTGTTCCTGAATGTCGTCGTGCAAACCATCCAGTGTTTGCCGCCTCAGCAGACGACGCATACCCAGGGTGAAGCCCGCCGGCACATAGGAGTCCGCCAATCGTTGCCCCGAGCCATTGACCACAAAGGCGGCAATCCAGCCTTTGCCATTGAGTTGCTGAAGATCACCTTCACTGAGGCGAGTCTCGGGGGTCACTGCTTGCAACAGGACCCTGGCCCAGTCGCGCGCCTCTGCGACACCGAGAAAAACCGCATGACTCCACTCTTCACTGTCGCTGGACAGCAACGAGTCGCGGTGGCCCTGCTCCCAGGGCAGCCTTTGACCGGGCTGGAAATAGGCCACCTTGTTGCGGGGTTTGGACTCTCTGTCGGGAGGACTGGGAATATTGAAGATTTCCACGTCCCGCCAAAAACGCAGTACATCGATGGCACTGTTGTTACTCATTGCATTCCCTCGCACAGCTGTGCATTCCATTGTCTGTCTCATTCCTATCCGCTCGGGGAGCCTGGCGCTCTCCAACCGACACGCCCTGGCGCAGCGCCTCGCTATAGCCGGACGCCCTGATTGCCAGTGGGGAAGCGTGGGGAAATACGCCGGCGAAAATAAAGGCACAATAATATCATCTAGCGTCGCAACGGCTTTCGCCGATCAGCCAATGCCTCACCCGCCACTCCCCGCTTGAGCATCAGCGCGCATTTGTACATCCTCCAGGTTTCGACCTGATAGCCCAGCCCCCCTTGAGCACCCGACGGAACAGGCTGTCGCACCGCAGGCCCTGAAACTTTGGAAACCCTCACCATGCAAACTCCCTATCAAGGCAGCTGCCTGTGCGGCGCAGTCACTTACCGAGTGTCCAGCGCATTGAAAGCCGTCACCCACTGCCACTGCCGCAAATGCCAGAAAGGCCACGGCGCAGCCTTTGCCTCCTATGCCAGCGCGCCACATTCTTCGATCGATATCCACAACCCGGCAGCCAGCCTCAAAAGCTATGAGTCCTCTCCGGGCGTTCTGCGCCAGTTCTGCTCCCAGTGCGGCGCCTCATTGTTCTGGCGCGATACCCAGGGCGATTTTTCCGAGTGGATGTCGATTGCCATCGCCACCCTGGATACCCCCTTTACCGCGCCCAAACAGAAACACCTCTGCGTGGCCATGAAAGCCCCTTGGCACGAGATCTGCGATCAGTACCCGCAAGTGCCGTGACCGCTCGATCCACCACTAGCGCGCCGCCACATTCTTGGGTTTGTAAAACCTGAAGCTGCCGATCTCGGTGGTCTTGATGTAGGCCCTGGACCAATCCGGCGAGACGCTGCGATCGTGAAAGTACAGGGCGCCACCGGTACGGTCCTGGAGCTGCTGGTTCAACGCCTTGCGCGCGATCTCCTTGGCGATGGTGTAGCGCCCCTCCTCTTCCACTTGGTCCGGGCGACCGTCGCACCACCAGGAAAACTGGCATGGGCTCTTTTCCGAACCCTGCTTGACCACTTCACACACCGTCCCGGGAAAACCCTCATGGCCCAGACGGTTCAGGACTACATTGGCCACCGCTTCCATATCGGCAGACTCCCCTCCTTTGGCCTCCCAATAAATGGTTCGTGACAGGCAGGTAATGGCGTCGTCCACCGGGGCCTGGCCTGCGGGGTCCACCGCCTGGACTTCGGTTTTGGTGATGGGCGCGACCTGGGGCTCGGCCTTCGGACTCTCTTTGTCCGCAGCCTTCTGTTCCAGGACCTGGGCCTTGTCCTCGGCGGCGGCCTGGGCAGCAGGTTGCGGGTCGCCGGCCCAGGCCTGGGCGGCGCACAGTATCAAGGTGAAACAGATAACCCGTGCAATGAGGCGCATGATCGATCCTTCCAGCTAAATACAAAGGGCCCCCATACCAGCACTGCCCCTGGCCGAACGGCGCGGCGGCGCATTTCAATCATCTGACCGGGCCCGGTACGTTGACGCGTCGATGGGGGCGAACGGGTCATGGGGCCCATATTGAATCGACCATGGGCCATGGGAATCATTCCCTGTGGCCAGCCACGCCCGGAAAAGCGCCGATGAAGCCAGAATGGAAATGTGCTGGTAATGATAAGAATTCTCATTAGAATGCCCACCCATTCACGCTGAGCCGTATCAGGTAGTGGGGACAGTGGGCGATGGAAATCGGAGACGACCAGCAACAACTCAGCGCGCTGTTCATTGCGCAGCGCGGGGGGCTGATCCGCATGCTTGCGCGGGTGGTGGGGTGCGCCAACCTGGCGGAGGATCTGGCCCAGGAAACCTACCTGCGCGTGGCCAAGGCGCTCAAGGCCCGTCCCATCGAGCACTTGCAGCCGTTCCTCTACCAGACCGCCCAGTACCTGGCTTTCGATCACCTGCGCAGCCAGCGCAGCAAAAGGCGCTTCGAGTACCAGCCCACAGACGGCAGCCAGCTCAGTGAAGTGCCCACCGGCGCCCCCGGCCCGGAAAGCCACGTCCAGGGGCAACAGCAGTTGCACTTGCTGCAACAGGTACTGGCGACCCTGCCCAAGCGCCAGCAACAAATCCTGGTTTTGCATAAACTGCACGATCTTTCGCAAAGCGAGATTGCCCAGCGCTTGCAGGTTTCCCTGAGCACGGTGGAAAAAGACCTGCGCCATGCACTCAATGCCTGCATCAAAGCCACCGACCGGCAGAACCCTGATGACTGAACACCTCACAGCCCTTCCCGGCGACGCCGTACGCGAGCAGGCGAGCGACTGGTTCACCCAGCGTGAGGCCATGACCCACAACGTGCTGCTACGCCAGCGTTTCGAACAGTGGCGCAACGCCGATGAGCAGCACGCCCAAGCCTACCGGGCCCTGGAGAACCTGTGGAACGCCAGCGCCTTCGAGCAGGCGCTGGAACACCTGGCGCTGAACCTGGACCTGCCGCCCGCCCCGGCCCCGGCACGCAGGCAACGTCGCCCCCAGCGCTGGCTGGCCACAGCTGCTGTGTTGCTGGTGATGCTCGGCGCCGGTTGGGTCGGCGACCTGCCCATGCGCCTGCAAGCCGATCACCTGAGCGCCGTCGGCCAGGTCGAGCGCTTCGATCTGGCCGACGGTTCCCACGTTGTCCTGGGCAGCCACAGCGCCATCAGCAGCGACTTCAGTGCCGCTCACCGGCGCATCCGCCTGCTGCGGGGTGAACTCTATGTCGAGGCTTTCCATGACCCGTCCCGGCCACTGACCATCGAGGCCGGCAGTGCCACGGTGACCGTGGTCGGCACCCGGTTCAGTGTCAGTCGTCACGCCGATGGCGTGACCGTGGCCGTGCGTGAAGGCCGGGTGCGGCTGGCCGACGACCAGGGCGAGCAGAGCCTGCTGCAGGCCGGCAACTGGCAGCAACTGCAGGACCATCACCTGCGCCCCTTGAACCCCGAGGGCGGTGAGCGGCAAATGGCCTGGGTCGACGGCCGCCTGTCCTTCCAGGACGCGCCCCTGGCCCAGGTGCTGGGGGAACTGCGGCGCTACTACCGGGCACCGATCCTGCTGTTCAACGCCAGCGCAGCGCAGCAGAACGTCAGCGGCAACTACCGGCTCGACGACCCCCACGCCATCGTCCAGGCCCTGAGCAAAGTCACCAACACCGAGCTCACCCGCCTGCCGGGAGGCGTCCTGGTCCTGCGTTGAACACCCGACCGAGGGAAGCTGAAAAAAGTTTTACGGCTTTCCCGAAGTCAACCCGTCAGGGTGTTTGCTTTTGCAAATCATTCCTATTTCGTACGGGACTTCCATGCACCTGACAACACTCACCCCTGCCCGCAGCCTCCTGGCGCTGGCCATCTGCCTGGCCTGCAGCCCGGTGGCGGCCGTCGAGCCCGCTGCCGCCCCCGGTCATCAAGCGCCGAGCGCCCACAATTTTTCCATCGCCCGCCAGTCCCTGGCCAATGCCCTGGATCAACTGAGCACCCAGAGCGGATTGCAGATCGCCTACTCCTCGGCGATGGCTCAAGGGATCGAATCGGCGGGGGTCAGTGGTCGTATGAGCGCGGAACAGGCACTGAGCACACTGCTGGTGGGCACCGGCCTGGGCTTCGAACGCAATGGCGCCAACGCGGTGCTGTTGACCCGCCTGCCCCAGAGCAGCCAGGCCGTGGAACTGGAAGCCACCCAGATCGTCAGCAACCAGCTGGGCACCGTCACCGAAGGCAGCGGTTCCTACACCCCCGGCACTATCGCCACCGCGACCCGGATGGTGCTGACCCCACGGCAGACCCCGCAGTCGATCACCGTGGTCACCCGGCAGCACATGGAAGACTTCGGCCTCAACAACGTCGACGACGTGATGCGCCATACCCCCGGGATCACCGTCTCGGCCTACGACACCGACCGCACCAACTACTACGCCCGCGGTTTCTCGATCAACAACTTCCAGTACGACGGCATTCCCTCCACCGTGCGCAACGTTGCCTACTCGGCCGGCAACACCCTCAGCGACATGGCGATCTACGACCGGGTCGAAGTGCTCAAGGGCGCCACCGGCCTGCTCACCGGCGCCGGCTCCCTGGGCGCCACCATCAATCTGGTGCGCAAGAAGCCCACGGCCCAGTTCCAGGGCCACGCCTCCCTGGGCATGGGTTCCTGGGACAACTACCGCAGCGAGCTGGATGTCAGCGGCCCCCTGACCGAAACCGGCAATGTCCGCGGCCGTGCGGTCGCGGCCTATCAGGACAAGCAATCGTTCCTCGACCACTACTCGCGCAAGACCTCGACCTACTACGGCATCCTCGAATTCGACCTGTCCCCCGATACCCTGCTGACCGTGGGCGGCGACTACCAGGACAATATCCCCAAGGGCTCCAGCTGGTCCGGGACCTTCCCGCTGATCAACGCCACCGGTGGGCACAACAGCATGTCGCGCTCCTACAACAACGGCGCGACCTGGAGCGGCTGGGAGCAATACACCCGCACCGCTTTTGCCATGCTCGAGCACGACCTGGGGAACGGTTGGGTCACCAAGCTGCAACTGGACCACAAGATCAACAGCTACCACGCCGAACTCGGCTCGATCCAGTTCGACGAACCGCAGACCAATGGCACGGCCAAGGTCAACGCGCAGAAATACACCGGCGACACCACCAGCGACTCCGCCGACCTGTATCTCAGCGGCCCCTTCAATCTGTTCGGCCGCGAGCATGAACTGGTGCTGGGTGGCTCCATTGCCAACTCGCGCTGGACCGGCAAGGGCTACTGGTCCCCGGACTTCCTCGGGGCCAACGGCAATGTGGTGGACTTCTACAACTGGCACGGCAAGATCGAGCGGCCCATCTGGGGGCTGCCGGCCCAGCGCACCGACGATACCGTACGCCAGACCGGCACTTACATGACCACCCGCCTCAACCTGATGGACGACCTGAACCTGTTCCTCGGCGGGCGGGTGGTCAACTATCACCTGACCGGGCTGACGCCGTCCTACAAGGAAAGCGGACGCTTCGTGCCTTACGTCGGCGCGATCTACGACCTCGACGAGCACTTCTCGGTCTACGCCAGCTACACCGACATCTTCATGCCCCAGGAAAGCTGGAACAAGGACCGGGACAGCAAGCTGCTCAACCCGGACGAAGGCCAGAACTATGAACTGGGACTCAAGGGCGAGTTCTTCGAAGGCCGCCTGAACAGCAGCCTGGCCTACTTCGAAGTGCACGAGACCAACCGCTCAGTGCCGGACGATGCCTACAACAACCAGACCCCGACGCCGGACAACTACGCCTTCAAGGGCGCCAAGGCGGTCACCAAGGGCTACGAGCTGGAGATTTCCGGTGAGCTGAGCCCCGGCTGGCAAGTGCAAGCCGGCTACACCCACAAGATCGTGCGCGATGATGAGGGCGACAAGATCTCCACTTTCGAACCGGAGAATCAGGTCAACCTCTACACCAGCTACAAGCTCAAGGGCGACCTGGACAAGCTGACCGTCGGTGGCGGCCTGCGCTGGCAGAGCGTGGGTTGGTACTCGGTCTACAACGCGCCGCGCAAGATCAACGAAGACATCTCCCAGGATGCCTACTGGCTGGTGGACCTGATGACCCGCTACCAGATCACCCAGAACCTGTCGGCGACCCTCAACGTCAACAACCTCTTCGACAAGTCCTACTACACCAACGTCGGTTTCTATAACTCGGCGGCCTACGGCGAACCGCGCAACTTCATGCTCAGCACCCGCTGGGACTTCTGAAACCGTGGCCATGCCGGGCGACAGGGCCCGGCATGGCCCGATTCGATCCGGGCTTGAGGGTATTGCACAACCGGGTCCGGACGCTTAGAACCGGTACCCCAAGCCCAGCATGTACACGAATGGATCAACGTCCACATTGACCTTGGAGCGGACCCCGAGGTTGCCATTGCTCACATAGGCATCGGTTTCAATGTCGATATAGCGCATCTGCGCGTTGCGCATCAGCCGGTCGCTGAGCATGTAGTCCATGCCCACCTGGGCCGCCCAGCCCCAGGAGTTGCTGGCGTGGAAATTGTCGAAGCCTGCGGCTGAGGCCCATCGCGACCGAGGCCCGGTCAGTCCAGCAAACCGGCGTTCTTCAGCAGTTCGCCCAGCCCCTGGGGAACCAGGGGCGTGTGCTCAGTGAAACTGGCGCTGCCATGCCAGCGGGCCACAAAGGGCGCGCCGTCGCTTTCCTGAGCGTCGAGTTGGGCGCGCTGGTAGAGCGCCGAATCCTCGAAGCGGGCGTCGTACACCTGGACGATTTCATGGCCGGGTTTGCCGTCGTACACAAACAGACTTTCCAGGGTGCCGATCAGCCGCAGATTGTTGATCGACTGCCCCAGCTCCTCCTGCACTTCGCGAACAATGGCCTGGGCACTGTGCTCACCAAAATCGATCCCGCCGCCCAGAGGCCGGAACAGCATCTGTTGCTTGTCCGCATCCTGGAATTGATTGACCAGGATCTTGCCCTGGTGGTGGAAGACACAAAGCGCCAGGGCGCGGATACGGGGTTCAGCCAAGGGATGAAGTCCATTCAAGGGGGGCAAGGCGCGGCATTGGAGCATGGCGCGAGGAGCATCAGCCAGCGTAGAAATACTTTACCGCCAGCGTCGGCACCTCCTCCATCGCCGACCACAACTGCTCGTCCAGCTCGCCACCGATCAGCTCATATTGCTCGTCACCGAGCAGCTCGGGAATGTCCCACAGCCGCTGCAGTTGCGGGTGATCTTCAAGAGGCCCGACCAACTGCCGCTGGCGGCTGACCACGGCGTGGGTGCTACGCGCGCCAATGGCAACCAGCGCCTTGAGCGCCAGCTCGCAACTGCGCTCGCCCCAGTTGCAGAAGAACTGCAGGAAGCCCCCGTTGTAACCGTCCGCTTCCAGGCGCCACAGCGCCACGATGGACTGATCGTCCTCTGGCAATTGCTCCAGTTGCCACTCCAGAGCCTGCAGCCGCCCCATGGATTCCCGGCACAGGTGCTCCCAGATCCAGTCGAAGGCATCGACGTGCAGATCCGCGTCTCCCAGGTGCGGCCAAGACACCGAGATCCCATGAGGGTGGATCCGAAAGTCCGCGCGCTGCTCGGGCGTGGCGGTTTGCAGCCGACTGTACCGGCTCAGGGGTTGACGCAGGACCAGGCCGTCGGCCCAGCCCAGGCAGAGCGCATCATCTTCAAAGCCGACCTGGAGGATGGGAGGGAATTTCAAAACACTACCTATTTTTTCCTGAAGGTCTTGGCCTTGGCGTTTTTCATCTGCTCGTGTTTGGCGATGCGGGATTTTTCAAGCAATGAAAAGACCGTGCTGAACACCACAATGGCCAGGATCAGGAAAAACAGCCCTATTACCACAATCGCCATCAAGGAGTTCCCCGGTTCTGTTTGTCCGTTGCCATCTTGGCTTCCATCTTGTGCAAGGTTTCATCGAGCCGGCTTCTGCGCTTGCGCTCTCGATAGTCGGAGGCGAGCTTGCCCATCAGCCCCGACGTACAACTGACGACGATGGCACCCGCGGCAATGAACAGGCCCCGGACGACTTTATCCGACATAGCCGTAAGCCTTGTTCAGCGCCTTGTAGAAGGCTTTTTCCAACTTGCCGTTGTCGAACGGCTCGCGACGGTGATGCTCAATCAGCTCGTTGCGCAGCCGCTGAATATCCCTGCCATGCTCGGCAAGACTTTGCCCGCTGTGGGCAAAGTCGTAACGAAGGCGCTCCAGGTGCACGATGGTCGCCAACTGAGCCAGATCGGCCGCAGTCAGGCTCATGCTCTGCTTCAGCGCCTGGGCAACCTGCTCCACGAGATCGGGAGAGCAGTACTCGTCCGACGACTCGAAGTGGTATTCGGTATCGGCATTTTCGGCATGATCGATCATTGGCATTGAACTCTGATCCAGTCATCGAAGGTGGTGGTTTTGTCGTCAAGCAGGCGGATGGAGCGCTCGTAGTCCATCACCACCCGCTGGTGCTGACGATGGGTAATCAAGGTCGACTTGCCGGCATTCCAGAGAAAAGGCCCGGCAATCAGGTAGTTCATCTTGCCCGTGCGCCCCCCTGCCCCGGCGACCAGCAGCAACATCTGGATCATCAACCCCGTGCCATAGGCAATGGTGCTCATCAGTGCCAGGTGCAGGTCCTTGTCCTCCGGGGACACCTCGGACTTGTAGAAAGCGATGGCGTGCCGTCCGCTCAACAGCAGCTTGATGGTGGCGTAGGAGCTGATATCCGCCGCGTTGATGGTACCGAACTCCCTGCCCAGGGCATCCATCAGCGGGTTCGAGGCGCTGTAGCCGGAGGCCTTGCTTTCATCCTTTACCCACTGGGTGAACAGGGAACTGAACGGCAGGGGCAGACCATCCTTGGTGGGAAGGTCGCTGAGGCAATGGGTCAGGATATGGGCAATCGCCTTGAGGTGCTTGAGCACCGGGCCCGCCCCCGGGTATCCCGCCTCGATGTAATCGACGACCAGAGAATAGAGGGTCTTGCCGCCTACGGACTCGCCACCGAAGGTGTAGTCGTCAGGCAGCTTCTGGAACACATTGAGGTCATGACCGAAGATGTAGCGATGCTTGGCGCCGGGGCGATAATCGAGGGGGCTGGTGGTGCCTTCCGGCTTGAAATACCCATGCAACTTGAGGAACAGCTCCTCCAGCTTGTCGGCGTGCAGGTTGGTCATGTACGCCGAGACCACCCCCGCAATACCGATGCCCACCGCACCGCTGATCTGCGCCGCCGTCAACGTGCTGTAGCCGGTATCGACCTCCAGCTCAGCCAGCAGCTCGGTAAAGTTCACCGGCCCCACGGCGGCGATGGCACGCTCTTGAAGGCTCTGGCCCGGGCGGCTCTGCTCTAGCTCCAGCTCGCCACGATGAAGTTTGCCCAAATAGGTCAACTCCGTGGCTTTCTGGTCCCAGTACTCATCCGAGGGTCCGGCAAACACGGTTGATAAGCGACTGAGCAATCGACGCACGAAAAATCCCTTGATCGGCAGGGTAAAAGTGGCGCAACGCTATCATATTTGCCCCCTCGAAGTATCTAGAAGACCGCAGGGGCATCAAATTCAACCGGGGCCCGCGTTCTTGCGCTGGAGCAGGCGGTTGCAGGCCGTCAGCAGCATCCCGCTCAACAGTCCGATCAGCAGGAACGGAAAGAGACCATGGGTCAGCAGCGGCACCCAGAAACCCAGCCCTGAGGATTGACCTTCAAGCCCTGTGCCCCGGACAGCAACCAGACCACCAGGCCGCTGAGACCGCCACCGATCACGTAGCGCCAAGGGGTGACCAGCACCCGCTCCACCAGCCACAGCATCGGCCAACAAACCAGCACGCTCAGCCACGCGCCGATCAACCCGCCGAAGAAAAACATCGGCAGGCTTTCCTCGCCCTTGGGATAGAGCGCCGTAGCGATGCTGCCCAGGGTCAATGCACCTGACAGAGGAACCATCAACACCCGTGACCATCCCTGGCGCTCTGGCCCTTCACCGGTAACCGGCAATGCCTCGATCCCGCGCACCACCAGAGTAAAAAGCCCCCCCAGCGCCAGCCCGCCCAGCACCGCCAACAGCAAGTGCCTCGTTGAAGCCCCCAGCAGAACCGCGGCCGCCAAGGCCTGCACCAGGCTGCTGAAAAAATGTCGACCGGGCAGCGCCGGGCAACGTCGGTCGCCCCATAGCAACAGAGGAATGCCCAGGACAATGGCGATGAGACTGCCATACAGAAACCCGGAGAACAGCTGCGAAGCGTGCCAGCCATTGACCAACCCCTTGGTGACGGCATAGACCAGCCCACCGCACAGGGGTACTGCAAACAACCGGAGTTCGGCATTGGGCTTCATTGGCTTGCACCTGGAAAATTGGCAGGGTCACGGAGCTGAACAAGCGAGGGCTTTTACACAACGGTGGTGTAGTAATCCACCATAGGATAAGGGTTGACCGGCATTCGCAGCGCAGGTGGCGCATAGAACAGCAACGAGGTATACAGCAGGACGAAAACTCAGCACCACACTCACTGTCGAAGATCACGGACCGATGCTATCCGCACAACAAGCCTGCAATGCCGTACTTGCCCTCCATGACGGCACCCTCAGGGATGGAAAGCCCGAACGCTTTGCCATTCAATCCTGCGAGCTGTCCGCGAAGGGTGATTACTGGGCGGTGTGCAGCAACAGCGAGGACTATGTGGTGCACGGCATGACGCAATACTGCTATGTCGGCGTCACCGCCCATCTGGTCAATGTACTCAGCGGAGAAATCGAGACGGTCGCCAACTGCTTCAGTGTTGAAGAGTATCTGCAAGACAAGTACGACCTGCGAGCCGCAGCAGGCCAGTGCTATGTCCTGACCCCGGCATTCGATCGTGCCGATAAACCTGCAATGATCACTCTTCGACAAAAGCTGGGCTGCTCCTATCCCGAGGTCATCCGGTTGCTCTCCGATGAGCAGCGTCACTGGTTCACCGGCATACGCCGGCACCTTGAGGTGGCACAGCAACTGCTCGCACAACAGAACATCGCGACCTGTGTCGAGAGGGTTCCTCAAGCGGCCGGGGCGGTTGCCATTGGGGTCGAAACCTGGCACCGGGATGCCGCCCTCAAGGCATTACGCGACAGGCTGCATTGATCGACCACTTCCAACTCCTGAAAAGCCGCTTCTAACGCCCATGAAAATCTACCTCGACGACGAACGCCAAACCCCGCAAGGCTGGATTCGCACCTACTGGCCGGACGAAGTCATCGCGCGGCTGAAAGCCGGCGGTGTCGAAGAGATCAGCCTCGACCACGACCTCGGAGATGACCAGCGCGGTACCGGTTACGACGTGATCCTGTGGATCGAAGAGGCCGTGGCCCTGAATGGCTTTCGTCCACCGCGCATTCACATCCACTCGGCCAATGCCAGCGCCGTGGAAAAGATGCGCGCCGGCGTGCAAGCGATCGATCGACTGGCCCGCAACAACGGATGCCGCCAATCAACCGACAACGCAGGCATCTGACCCCATGAGCGGCAACCTGTATGGCTACATCCACTGCTTTGACCCTTCGCCGGCTGCCGAAGCGCACAATCGCGCGGTGCTGCAAAGCCTGCCACTGACGGGGGCGCAGATCACCAGGGCGCTTTTCAGCGTGCTGCCAAACAACCAGGGGCATTGTTACTACGGGCACATGCTGCACTTCGCCACCTCCCCCAAAGCCAGTTACATCTTCGATGATTCGTGGCTAGACGAGTACGAAGCCCTGCTGCAGCGCCTGTTCTGGGACAACTCGGAGGTGGTGCATACCTATTGCGGCGAACGTCGGACCTGGGACTCGAGTAAAACCCACGGGCTCGCGCAACCCACAGGCTTGAAGATCAGCAACAGGAAGGTCTTTCCCTCCTACCACGACCTGCAAGCCGTCGAAGACCGCGATGTACCGGAGCCCGGCAACCGCTGAAAGGCCGCCCGCCATGCCCCCATGACTACACAAGGAGCACGTGATGCCACTGAGTCCTCAACAAGCGAAAACACTGGCCGATGCGGTAGCAGGCTATGCCTTCCCCACTGCACATTTTGACTTCGCCAGCCAGACGCCGGTTGTTCGGCTGTCGATGTCCGAACTGGAAACCCGGATTCGCCAACAACTGCTTAGCGACTCACCGGACACCGTCAAGGACGGGCTATCGAATGTTCTCTACTGGGGATTCACCCAAATGGGTGGTTTGGCCAATGTCCGGGTTGGCCGCTTCCGCTCCGGGGTCGAAGACGTGCAGATCGAACAGGCAGCGGCGCTGTTCAAGGAACAACCGCGTCCGGCACTTTACGAGATCGCCAGCCTGAAGATGCCCGAGTTTTCCAGTGTTTCGTTTGTCAGCAAGATCCGCATGTTTCTCGACCCGATCCAGTCGGCCACCCTGGACCTGCAGATCATGAAAATCCAGCAGGTCCACAGCGATACCGTCCTGGCGGCAATCAAACAGGACCCGACCCGGATTCGTATCAGCAAAGCCAATTCGAACGCTTACGAAGGCTGGTGCGAACGCCTGGCCGACATCGCTCGGACCTACTTGCCCAATGCCCGTGTCGCCGATGTGGAGCGTGGTTTCTTTCAGATGATTCAAGACAACAAGGTCGCGGCTGCCGCCGCCATCCTGAGAGAAGCCTGAAGCTCGGGCCAGCTGTCGACGACTGGAGCCGCCCTGCACTTGGCCAAGTGCAGGGCGGCAGTTCACCGCACGCTACGCTCCGCCCACAATAACGAGCACTGCTGCAGATCATGATGGGCCCCCAGCCAATACCCCGCCTGCCGTGAAAGCCCTTCGCGAACAAACCCCATCCGTTCCAGCAACCTGAGGCTCGCCAGGTTCTGCGGGTGCACCTGGGCCTCGATCCGATTCAACGCCATGTGGGCAAAGCCCCAGTCGAGGATGGCCTCCAGCGCCTCGGTCATCAGCCCCTGCCCTTGCGCCGCACGCCCCAGCTCGAAACCGACGGCGCAGCTGCGCCACGGGCGGTTCCATTTGAACAGGCCGCAGGTGCCCAGCAGGCCGGGTTCGGACTGGCGCTCGATGCCCCAGCGAACCCCGGGGTTGGGCAAGGTCCGCCAACTGGCGAACTGCGCCAGCAGTTGCTCGGCCTGCCGGTAATCAGTCATGGGGTCGGTGCCGAACCACTGCATGGCATCGGCATCGCTGTGAATGGCGAACAGTGCAGGGACATCGGCCGGGCACAGTTCGCGGAGAATCAAGCGCGGGGTACGGATAACGGGAAAGTCGCTCATATCGCCCCCCGCCCTAGCCTGCCAACGGCTTGCGCAGGATGTGCGCATACTCGCCCTTGATCTGCTCGAAGCCGTACTTGTGCTCCAGGCGCTTCACGGTGAAGTGCCCCCGGGCCATGTCCTGGTAGAAATCGGTGAACAGCGCATTGATGGTGGCCCCGGTAAAGGCGCCGATCACCGGCACCGCCTGGGCCGCGAACTTGCTGGAGATGGTCACGCCGTAACGGCTAGCGACCTTCTCGATCAACAGCGCCAGCCACTTGCCCACCTGCCCCGGCGACAACCTGCCGGCCGCGCCCACCCCCTGCTTGGCGGCAATCGCCGCCAGCTCCTTGGACAGTTGCTGCATGGCCTGGGTGGTGAAACTGCGGGTGAGGTAGTAGCCGGTCTCCGTGGCGTCATCGGCCTGGCTGTTGCCGCCCATGGCGAACACCTCGATGCAGGCCTGCTTAGTGGCCAGGTCGTTGAGGTCGAAGCCTTCGCTGCGGGCCACATCGGCCACCGAGCGCATCATGATGGTGGTGGAGATGGGCAACTCGACAAACAGCGCGGCAAAACCAAAAGCGCCGCCCACCGCGCCGGAAGTGGCGGCATAGACTTTGTGCAACAGCGTCGACGCCTGTTTTTTCGGCGTGTTTTCCAGGCTCCACAGTGCCGCGTCGGCGGAGGTACGCAGCGCGGCCACCACCGCATCGTTGATTTTTCCGGACACCCAGTTGGGCAAAGCCTTGACCGCGCTTTCAATGGGCGAGCCCAGCACGCCGGACAGGCGCGCCGTCAGCGAGGGTGACTCCAGCAAGCCAACGGCACGCTTGAGGTCCCTATAGTCCTGCGGATTGTCTTTGATATTCACCTACTTCTCCTGCCAATAAATCGCCCACGACATGCACGGTAATGGGTTTGCAACGCTCGGGAAAGTGAGGACGGGCCCAGCCTGCTCGCGAAAGGACGGCAACGTCCTCTCGCGGGCAGGCCCCGGGGCATAGCAGTCAATCCTGCAACCAGACCCGCACTTCCCGTACCGCGCCTTCAATGAACACCAGGTTGGCGACCTGCCCGGCCTCGATCAGGTCCTGGCGAGCCCATTGCAGGGACTCCAGCAGCGGCCCGCGCTCCACCAGTTCGACCCGTTCCACCGCGGCCTTCATCGACTGCCGGGCATCGGACTTGGCCTTGCGAATGGCGGCCAGCGCGGCACTGACCGCCTCCAGCAGCGGCTCGACAAAGCCCTCGGCCACCTGCGCCTCGGGCCACTGGGCACGGTGCACCGAACCCGGCTGCCAGCAACGCCAGACCTCCTCACAGACAAAGGGCAGAAAAGGCGCAAACAAACGTTGCAGCACACTCAAGGCCGTGGCCAGGGCATTGCGCGCCGAGTGCCCTTCGGGCCGATAGGCACGACGCTTGACCAGTTCCACATAGTCATCGCAGAACCACCAGAAGAAGCCCTCGATGCCCATCAGCGCACTGCTGTAGTCGTAGCCCTCCAGCGCCGCCTGGGCCTCGCCAGTCACCGCCCCCAGGCGTTGCAGCATGGCCCGATCCAGTGGCTGATCGATGAGGCCTTCGGGGTCTCCCGGAACCGCGAAGACCAACTTCGACAGGTTGAACAACTTGAGCGCCAGACGCCGGCCGATCTTCATCTGCTGCTCTTCAAAGGCGGTGTCGCTGCCAGGACGCCCGAGGGCCGCCCAATAGCGCACACCATCGCTGCCGTATTGCTCCAGCAAGGCTTGCGGGGTGACCACATTGCCCCGGGACTTGGACATCTTCTTGCGGTCCGGATCGAGGATCCAGCCCGACAGCGCCACGTGCCGCCAGGGCACGACGGCCTGTTCGAAATGGCTGCGCACCAGGGTCGAGAACAGCCAGGTACGGATGATGTCGTGGCCCTGGGGTCGCAGATCCATGGGGTAGACGCGCTGCAACAGATCCTCGTCCTCCTCCCAGCCGGCGGCGATCTGCGGGGTCAGGGAACTGGTGGCCCAGGTGTCCATGATGTCGCGCTCGCCGATAAAGCCATGGGGCTGGCCGCGCTGCGCGGGCTGATATCCCGGTGGCGTGTCCAGGGTCGGGTCCACTGGCAGTGAGGTTTCCTCCGCCAGGATCGGTCTGGCGTAGTCCGCTGCGCCCTGGGCATCCAGGGGATACCAGAACGGAATCGGCACGCCGAAGACCCGCTGCCGGCTGATCAGCCAGTCGCCATTGAGGCCGCCGACCCAATGCTCGTAACGGCTGCGCATGAACGGCGGGTGCCAGTCCAGCCCCTGACCGCGCTCGAGCAACTGCCGGCGCAGCACCTCGCTGCGCCCACCATTGCGCAGGTACCACTGGCGCGTGGCGACAATCTCCAGGGGCTGGTCGCCCTTCTCGAAGAACTTCACGCCGTGACGGATCGGTCGCGGCTCGCCGAGCAAAGCGCCGCATTCGCGCAGCTGCGCCAGCAACAGCTTGCGCGCCTGGGGCAGGCTGCGCCCCGCCAGGGCTGCATAGGCCTGGCGCGCGAGCGGCGTGGACAGCCAATCGGGCGCCTGGGCCAGCAGCCGACCGTCCGGCTCGATGATCGAGCGGGTGGGCAACTGCAGCTCGCGCCACCAGAGCACATCGGTCAGATCGCCAAAGGTACAGACCATCGCCAGTCCGCTGCCCTTCTGCGGGTCGGCCAGGGCGTGGGCCAGCAACGGCACCTCGACCTCGAACAACGGCGAGCGCAGGTGTTGGCCGAAGCGTCCCTGGTAACGCGGGTCATCCGGATGCGCCACCAGCGCCACACAGGCCGCCAGCAACTCGGGCCGGGTAGTGGCTATGGGCAAATCCTCACCCTCGATGCCCTGGAACAGCAGGTCGTGATAAGCCCCCGACACCTCCCGTTCCTCCAGCTCGGCCTGGGCTACGGCGGTCTGGAAGGTCAGATCCCACAGGCAAGGTGCCTGCTGGCTGTAGAGCTCGCCGCGCCGGTAATTGCGCAGCAAGGCGCGCTGGCTGATCCGCTGCGCACGCTCATCGATGGTGGCGTAGGTCAGGCTCCAGTCCACCGACAGTCCCAGTTGCCTGAACAAGCTGCGAAAGGCCTGCTCGTCGATGGCGGTCAGCTGGTGGCACAGCTCGACAAAGTTGCGCCGGCTGATCGCCGCATAGTCGGCGCGCCGCTCGGCGACCCGGACCGGTGGCTGGAACTGCGACTGGTAAGGCGCCTGGGGATCGCAGCGCACGCCGTAGTAGTTCTCGACCCGGCGCTCGGTGGGCAAACCGTTGTCGTCCCAGCCCATGGGGTAGAACACGGCCTTGCCGCGCATGCGTTGGAAGCGCGCGATGATGTCGGTGTGGGTGTAGCTGAACACATGGCCGACGTGCAATGAGCCCGAGGCTGTGGGTGGCGGTGTGTCGATGGAGTAGACAGCATCCCGAGAGGCACTGCGATCGAAGGCGTAGGTGCCTTCGTCCAGCCAGCGCTGGGACCAGCGTGTTTCGAGGTATTCAAGCGAGGGTGTGGCGATGGGGCAAAGCGTTGGGGTTACACGTTTAACGGTGACATAGCATCCTCCTGTTATCACCCGGTGGCGCCGCAAGGGTGGGCGCCAAGGGGAAATTTATAGAGGATCGCGCCGGATTAGTAAATTGCCCGAGCGCCGTTTTTTTGCAACTGCGCTCAATCGAACTGCAGGTCCGCGGCCCATGCCGGGTACTGGGTTTGCAAGCGCAGCAGGCATTGTTCCATCTGTCGCGCATCGTCCGGCAAGCGCCGGCAGAGGCTGTGCCAGCCCCTGATCCGCAGCTGCAGCGGCATGTCCACCAGACCGGAAATCGCATCCCAGAAGGCATCCCAATTACAGCCATACCACTGGGGAAAACCCAAGGCATCGCGCAAGGCCAGGTGCAGTTCACGGGCCGTGCCCAGCTCACGCACATCAATTTCCAGCCACTGCAGGCGCGTCATGTTCTGTGCCTCTGCTCCGGTTCATGGGCCGCCAGCATAACCGATGCCATCGCCTGAGGACGCTTGCGCAAGCGGTTCAGCCAACCCAGCACGACAGCGTTCACGGCAATCCCTTGCCAGCTTCGGCCAGCCCCTGCCACTGCCCTGCCCCGGCAACGCCACGGACACCGCATGGAACTGCACAGGACAAGGCTGCTGGACCATGGCCCGACTTTTGCTCCGCTTGCCGCTACCAACCAGGGAGTCGTCACATGACAGGAAGCATCTCAAGTACCACGTCACTCGTCGCTATGGGCCTCAAGGGAATCACCCGGGCTTTGGAGAGTGGCACCATGAAGTCCATGAAGATTCAAGTCGAAAATGCAACGCCGCAAATCCAGGCGCAGATCGACGCCAACTTTCGTGAATCGCAGGCTTCGGACGCAAAGCTGATAGCCCAATACAGAACCACCCCGACCTGGGCGACCTTCGACGACAAGAGCAACAGCGTCGAACTGCCCGATGTGGCATCGCTCGACAAGAGCGACGCCACCCACGTGCTCAAGGGCCTGCAATACCTGATGGAAATCGGCCGCCTGGACGGCAAGACCCTCATCGCCAGGAACGCGGGGCAGTCCACGGACAGCCCCTTGCTCTACCAGGATTGGCTGCAGGCCAGGATCGGCGTTGATGCCCATGCCTGAGTAGCACAAGCCGCTCAGCGGCCGGCCTCGCTGAAGCCACGGCGCAACCTAGTGACTGATGTACTGCTGGGTCTTGCTGTCATAGACATAGGTGAGGTTGTCGGCCGCCACCAGCGGACGGACTTTTTCCGGCCCCTGGAAGGTGGTGCCGCTGACCTTGACCTGCACCTGCGGCAGCGACTCCTGGCCAGCGACGAAACTCAGCTCACCGTCGCTGCCGATGCAAGGCATCACCGCGCCGTCGTCGCAGGCCGCCGAATTGTCCTCGCCGGTGCGCACCTGGCCGACATGGGCCCAGATCCAGCCGTCGTCTTCGGGTTTCTTGTTCGGATTGAACACGAACAACGTATAGCCCTTGGTGACGATGCCGTCCTCAAAGGTGGCCGTGGGCACCGCCAACAGCAGGCGCCCATCGGCAGTGCGGTGTTCCAGGGCCTGGCGCCTGGTGTCCACTTCCTCGGGCTTTTCCCGACCGCCAAAGAAGCCGATCTTGCGCTCGATACTGAGTATGGAATAGGCCGGCGTCTGGCCTGGATGGGTAAGTTCGAAGGTGGCATCGGCCAGCCGTACCTGGACGTCGGGCGCGGCAAAATCCTCGCCCTGGCGGGCGGCGCTGTCCCGGGTGTGCCAGACAAATGCCGCGTAATAATGCTTGCCGTCGAAGTCCAGCTCCTTGCCGTACCAGAACGTGGCGGTGACACCGTCCTCCAGCTCCACCTCCTCATTCGCGGCGGGAACCTCGACGTTCTGCATCACCGCCAGCACCGCGCCAGGGGGAATCGGAGCATCCTTGGCCTGGACCAGCGCTGGCGCCGCCAGGGTAAATGTGGCCAACACCAGACCTGCCAGGCCTTTGCCCAAGCAGCCTTGCATGAGCGAACCGGCCTTGATCGTGATTTTCATCGCTTGAACATCCCTGTGAGCCTGTAGAGAACCGCGGACCATGTCGGCGGCGTCGTGCATGACGCGACGATCATAAAGGCAGGCTTTCGGCACCGACAAGATGCTGGCAAATGGCAAGTGTGGGCGGGCATTCCAGGCCTGGATTGCGCGGTGACCCACAACACGCATTAGACCTTCCACGACTTGCATAAAACATATGGATTTCCGTATATTCGTTTTTCCATATATTCAAGCCGCCACCATGATGACGCCTTCCGAAGTATTCAAGAGCCTTGCCGACGAAACCCGCGCCCGCGCCACCCTGCTAATCGCGCATCAGGGCGAACTGTGCGTCTGCGAGCTGATGTGCGCCCTGGACGACAGCCAACCGAAGATCAGCCGCCATCTGGGCCACCTGCGCAGCAGCGGCCTGCTGCTGGATCGCCGCCAGGGGCAGTGGGTTTATTACCGCCTCAATCCTGACCTTCCCGCCTGGGTGCACCAGATCCTGCAAGTGACCCTGCACGCCAACGCCGACTGGCTCCAGGACAACGCTGCCCGCCTGCAGAACATGGATGGACGCCCGATCCGCGCCGCGGCCTGCTGCTGAATCGGCAAACGAGTGAACCTTTGATATCCGCCGCAGCGGAAGGAGCAATCCATGCGAGTGCTGTTCATGTGCACGGCCAATAGCTGCCGCAGCATCCTCTGTGAAGCCCTGTTCAACCATCTGGCGCCCGAGGGATTTGCGGCCCTGAGTTCCGGCAGTTTTCCCAAGGGCCAGGTGCTGCCTCGCAGCCTAGCCACCCTGGAGCGGGCCGGCATCACCACCGCCGGCCTGTACAGCAAGGGCAACGACGCTTTCGCCGACAACCCGCCCGATATCGTGATTACCGTGTGTGACAAAGCGGCGGGCGAAACCTGCCCGGTGTACTTCGGTCCCGCGCTCAAAGCCCACTGGAACCTGGAAGACCCCTCCGACGTCCGCGGTGACGAAGCCAGCGTCGACGCCGCCTTCCGCGCCACCCTGGCGCACATTGAGCAGCGCTGCCAAGCCTTCCTCAACCTGCCCTTCAACCACCTCAGCCGTGAGCAACTGCAGCACGAACTGAACCGTATCGGCACACTCTGAGCCGGAGGACACATGTCAGAACACCTGTCAGAACAACTGCCCAACCTCGACCTCTCCCTGTTCGATGGCGAGCACGCCAGGCCCGAGCACAAACCTCGCATCCTGCTGCTGTACGGCTCGACCCGGGAGCGCTCGTTCAGCCGCCTGCTGGTCGAAGAAGCCGCGCGCCTGCTGCAGCACTTTGGCGCCGAAACCCGGATCTTCGATCCGTCCGGATTGCCGCTGCCCGACGACGCTCCCGTGGACCATCCCAAGGTTCAGCAACTGCGGGATCTGGTGCAATGGTCCGAAGGCCAGGTCTGGTGCTCGCCGGAGCGCCACGGCGCAATGTCGGCGGTGTTCAAGGCACAGATCGACTGGATTCCCCTGGAGCTCGGTGCCGTGCGCCCAACCCAGGGCAAGACCCTGGCAGTGATGCAAGTGTGCGGCGGCTCGCAGTCGTTCAACGTGGTCAATCAGCTGCGGGTACTGGGCCGCTGGATGCGCATGTTCACCATCCCCAATCAATCCTCGGTGCCGAAGGCCTACCTGGAATTCGACGAATCCGGACGGATGAAACCCTCGGCCTACTACGACCGGGTCGTCGACGTGATGGAGGAGCTGGTGAAGTTCACCCTTGTGCTACGGGACCAGCACGCGTTCCTGGTGGATCGCTACTCGGAACGCAAGGAAAGCGCCGAGCAACTCATGGCCCGGGTCAACCAGCGTTCGATCTGAGAGCACGATCCCCGGGCCCTATCGCTGGGTCCCAGACGTTGCGGCCCACTTGAAGCGCCGGCTCAAGCCAGCAACTCGCTGATCCATTGCGTCTGGCGGACGATCTCTTGCACCTTTTCCTCGGGCACTGCCTGAGCCTGGGCGAAGTTGGCCAGAGTACGCTGCTTCAGCCGCAGCAGGCGCTGCCACTTGGCCAGGAACGCCGGGCTGCGGGCCTGCATCTGCAACGGGCCGAAGTACAGTTCCCGGGCGCTGTACTGCACCGGCCCGAGGCGCTCGGCGACGATGATTTCGTAGTCGAAGCGGTTCTCTCGCAGCACTTCCTCGGCCAGGATGCGGTAGTCATGTTCCATCAGCCATTGGCGCAATGGCTGCTCGCCGCCGTTGGGCTGCAGGATCAGACGCTCCTCACCGCTCAAGCACGCCTGGCCGCCGTCGAGGATGTCACGGATGGTCTCGCCGCCCATGCCACAGAGGCTGATCGCCGTGATCCCATCTGCCGGTTCGATTGCGGCCAGACCGTTGGCCAGGCGCACGTCGATCTGCTGCTCCATGCCGCTCTCGCGCACCGCGCGCTGGGCCGAGCGGAACGGCGTCAACGCCACCTCCCCGGCCACCGCCGCAACGATGGTGCCGCGGCTGACCAAGGCCAACGGCAAGTAGCCGTGATCCGAGCCGATATCGGCCAGGCGCGCACCGGCCGGCACATGCGCCGCCACACGCGCCAGGCGCATGGACAATGTCTGTTGCTTCAACTGCTGCCCCTTTTCACCACCAAGGTCCGGCACCTTGGGCCGGATCGGGGGGCGATTCTGGCGAGCAATGTCGTGCTTTTCAAATTTATGCGACCGGAACCTGGGATGCAGTGCAGAAAAGGCCCGCTCCGGACGGGGTCGAGAGCGCCGTCCTCCATGGCGGGTGTCTGAGCAGGAGCAGACCTTGGTTGCTGGCTGCATGCACCCTGGTCAGTGATAGACTCCCTGCCCATTTGGAAGCTGAAAAAATGCTCTGTCCAGAATGTGAACAAGGCGAAGTGACCAAGGTTAAAGTGCGGGCAACGCAGGAGATTCTGTACGTTTGCCAAGAGTGCGAGTCGCTGTGGCTCACTGCCGAAGTCATTGGCACCGAGCCGTTCAACAGTTTCACTTCCTACATGGAGGAACTGGGTTTACCGCCGCTTTGGAGCTCGCTGTATGTCCTTGAGCCAGAAAAGATCACCGGCCGTCAGGCACGAAAATACCTGCGCTCGGTCGGCTCGATCTAGGTTGGTCGAGCCAAAACGACGATAGCCTCCCCCACACTCAGAAGCGCAAGAGATGAACTACCAACTCTGGATGGAACCGGATGACTGCCAGACCTTCTGTCTGAGCGGCCCACAGGGAAACACCGCACGCAAACTGCTTCACCCCGACGCCCAGCTTGTGTGGGAAGTTGAAGCCCACAGCCACTTCGAAGCAATGACCCAGTACTACGCGTACATGGAGTGGGGCGAATACAAGACCGACCTTGCCGAACAAGAGCAAACGTAGTGGGCGGCATGCTTTGGCCCAGGAGCGTCAGGCGGACTGAGCGTCGGCCCAGGCCTGGTTGCTTCGATGGCGACCCAGCCCCAACGCATCGAACTCATCCTCACCGACCTTGGCCACGACCCCAATCCGGCGCAAGGCGCGACTGATCGGAGAGTCCGGCCAGGGGCTCATGTCGTCCTCCTCGTCGCCGATGTTCAGCACCACCTCGCCTTCAAGCCAGACAACGGCGTCTTGCCCGCCTGTACCGCCATGGAAGTAGGTCGCGGCATAAACAATAGGACCTCGATCCGAGAGCTGCGCCGCCAGCTCGGCAACACCGCACGCCAGCTCATCCGAGAAGGGGCGTACGGCGGACAGCCGCCCCTGTGCTCGTCCCTGGAGTTGCACCTCGAGCGCCTCGGTCACCGGGATCAACGCCAACCCTTGGCACAGCGGACACAGCACCGCGGACGGCAGCTCAGCCCGCACTTCGGCCAGTACCTCGAGCGGCCCGATCAGGGCCTGAATCCAATGCATGTTGTCCGTTCCCTTCTCTTGTGGTCGGCCCCTGGAGGGTCAATGCCATCGATTCGGTATCGACCTTCGCGTTACAGCCTTCGATGATGTCGTCGCGAGGAGCGAAGTCGACGATATAGCGCTGGGCCGGGCGCAACTCTACATCACGGGCCGCAAAGCCGCACGGGGCGGCACCGGTGTCCGGGGCCGGATAATCCGCAGCTTTTTTGCTCGTTTTCGAAGAGCACAGGTTTTTCGTGCCATTGGTGACTGCTGGGCTTGGCGGTTTTTCAGCAGGGACTGGCTCATGCAGCGCATCGTGATTCTGGGTAATGCGGGAAGTGGCAAATCGACCCTGGCCCGTGAACTGGGTCGCCGCCTTCAGTTGCCGGTCGTACACCTGGACAGGCTGTTCTGGGAGCCCGGCTGGGTGGAGGCGGACAATGAGGTTTTCCGCAGCCGAGTCCGGCAGGCCGTCTGCGGGGATGCCTGGATCTGTGAAGGAGTTCCTGAAATTCCTGAGTTTCGTGTGGAATTTCGATAGGGTAAACCGCCCGGGCATCGAGGCTGTACGCCTGGCTATCGGGCCACAGGTTCCTGTCGTTCACCTGCGCAGTGCCCAAGCGGTTGGGGCATTTGTGCAGGACTTGTCCGCCACGGCCCAAGGCAGCTTCAAGTTGCAAGGATAATGCTCGCCGCAGTTGCGAGTTGTTGTGTCTTCACCCACCACCAGGAAAATCATGGACATTCGATTGACGCAAACCAGGGACTGGATGCTGTTGAAGCGCGTTCGTCTCGCGGCACTTCAGGACACCCCTACTGCCTTTGGCGTGAGTTACCAGACTGCCGCCCAATACAGTGACCAGCAGTGGCAGGACCGCGCCTCGTCAACCGGTAGCCAATTCTGGCTGGCCTTCAAGGACCAGCAGCCGGTGGGAATGATCGGTGCCGCAGTCAGTGCCGAGAACCGCTACAACTTGATTGGCATGTGGGTAGCCCCCGACGCACGGGGCAGCGGCGTGGCCGCAAAGCTGGTGGACGCGGTGAAATCCCGTGGACGAGACCAGGGCCATGAGTGCGTGTATCTGGACGTCGCCCCCGAGAACGCAAGAGCCGCACACTTCTATCTGAAGCAGGGATTCGCCTTCATCGATGAATGGGAACCCCTGGAAAGCCATCCCCAGATCAAGGTGCAGACCATGCTCTGCCCCCTGTAGAACTGACCCGGCCACGCCTCTACTGGCCAGAAGCGTGCTCCGCCCGAGAAAAGATAGCGTCGCGCAGGTCGGCCAGATAAGGATCCATCGGGCTTCAAGCGGACGGATCAGCTCTCAGTGACAACCACAGCGTCGTCATTGGACTCGGTGGCCAGCTTCGCCCGATCAGCCTTGCTGATGTACTTGGACTTTTTTTGTGGAGCCAGTTTGGCACTGGCCTTCTTGGCGTGGGCCTTCAATAGCTGCTGGATTTTTTTACGGCGATTCATGTGGGGCTACCCGGCTTTTTAAGTGCCGACATGATATCAGCCGCCACTCGGTGGGGCTGGTAACTCTTCGCCAATCCAGTCAATGATCCTCTGCGCCCTTTCACTGCGTGGGCGGGTTCAAGCTGCGGATAGCAAAAAGCCGTCGTATATTGCTTAGTCCAAAGGTACGCAGTGATAGCTCAACGGCAAGGCAAACTTGCTCTGCAGTAGATGTAAATACTTCACATCGTCACCGTGCAAACACGCTCGCCCCACAGCAACCAAGCTGATCTTTTTTTTGCGCTCCTGCGTATGGTATGCATATTCGAGTAACTGCCCAATAGCCTGCCGCAGTACAGTACGAGGCAACAGATCTGACTTAATCTCATAGAGGATAAGTGCATCCTGAGTCTCGACAGTTACATCGATGTATTCACGCTCAGCAATAACAGTGTCGGCTGGATAATCTCTCTTCAGCTGTTCGAGTAACTTCTTCTGCATCCTTGCATGTTCAGCTGTTCGCTGATACGTCACCGTCCTAGTGGTAGGTTTGATCTTTGGAATAGTTATCCAGTCCTTGCCATTTGGTTTTCGTCGTCCTCCAAGTATCTGGTCACCCTGAACGACCACAGAATAGAGTTGATAACGCTTGCACCGTTCTATGATTGGATCGTCGGGCTTCGAATACTCATCAGCGTTGTAAAGCGTGACGTTATCCAATCGAAATCGAATGTTGAATATGTATGGGGCATACTCGCCATGCCCTAAGTCGTCTGGATTGCGACCAAGTTCGGCAATCTCTTCACACATTTCTTGAAACCAGCCATTTCTTTGGAACAATGCAAGCGCATCTTGCGCTTGACGGTCGGTAAGGCATTCAACCTCTCTAATTTCACCGACGTACCGACGTTTAGCTTTTGGCTCAATGCTGAAGAGGTGCAGGTCGAATGGCTGCGCCTCCTTAAGCAATCGATTGCGGCTTTTGTTCACACCTTGCACGAAGGCGTAACGCCAACCATCAACGACCCAATCATCTCTAAACAGCCACTCCTCATGACCGAACCCGAATTTGCTTGTATAGGAGCTTTTGACCTCTTTGGCCGGCGCTACGCCCGAAGGCTTCCTCCAGTTGTCCGTGTTGTAACAAAGTCTCGTTAGATACTTCATCTCTGCTTCCTGCATGATTGGCATCAGATTGATATCAAT
Source organism: Pseudomonas sp. E1BtOHC1 (assembly GCF_058744285.1). Taxonomy (NCBI): domain Bacteria; kingdom Pseudomonadati; phylum Pseudomonadota; class Gammaproteobacteria; order Pseudomonadales; family Pseudomonadaceae; genus Pseudomonas; species Pseudomonas sp. E1BtOHC1. The sequence continues at coordinate 3,471,047 of NZ_CP196023.1, read as the reverse complement.
TTTTAGCTCGCAGAGATTGTAGTCAGCGATAAGCCGCATTACCGAAATTTCATGCCTGACTCAACCGCTCATGTTTTTTAGACGTTGTCGCCGGCTGCTGTGGGTTGAAAGCTGACCCGCCTGTCCCGTACCACTACCCTTTGCCAAGGCAAACCTGGAGCAGCAAAAACATGACCTTCACCAATGAAATGGCCGGCGCCTTTGCTGCCAGCAATCCGCTGCCGGCCCTGCTGCAGCAAACCCTTCAATGGCTGGAAGATCACGGTTGCGTGCGGACTCGGCGTGACGGGGTGCGCTATATGACCCTGCACCCCGAACCTGAATACAGCGCTATCGCCACTACAGCTTTCTACCTGCCAGAACCTGCCCGAAGCGCCTATTGGACCGCCAGCGATAATCCCGAGGTGAACCAGCGCCTGGTGATATTCCTGCGAACTGGCGCAGACGGTTCCTGGGCCGGGCTGTGGCGGGACGACAATGACCGGCAACGCATGGTCCACCTGGGCTCGGGTTCAGGTTCGCTAATGCTCTGCGTGCTGACGGACACCACGCAAGACCTCTTGCGCCTGCTGGCCATTGGTTACAACGAGCTGTGCTGGCCAGAGCAATTTGAGTGCACGCCGGAACAGGTACGTGAGGATGAATACGCCGATGACGACTACCCGCCTCCTCCCCAGCTGTTGCGAAGCTATGTTGAACAGCGATTGGGGCTGAGCATTCCGCCGCGGGCATCGGCGATAGTCCCCACCACCGTCAGCATGGACGCCGCGGAATCGGACGATCCGTTCTGGAACTGGCTCAAGCGTGTCAGAGGGGAGTGATCGACTCCCCTCCTACCCCTCTCAGAACTTCGCCTGCATCCCCACCCGCAGCGTGCGCCCCGGCGCCGGCATGAAGCTCTGCGCCAGCGGGTCCAGGTAGTAGCGATCCGTGAGGTTTTGCAGCGACACATTGAGGCTGGCGTCTTCCTTCAACTTGTAATTGAGGAACAGATCGAACAGCGCCACTTCGCGGTAGTTCAGCTGTGGCGTGGTGGGGCCGGTCTGCCAGGGCTTGTCGGCGGTGACGGTGGGCCCCGAGGTGTAGGTAATGCGCGTGCCCAGGGTCAGGCTCTGGTCGAAGAAGCGCAGGCCGGTGGTCAGGTTGCCGGCAAAGCGCGGCGGGTTCTGGGTGTTGGTGTAGGAGCCCATGAAGCTGCCCGGGGTGCAGTCCGGGGTGGCGGCGGTTTTCTGGTAGGGGTTGCTGGTGGCTCGCAGGGTGGCGGCGAAGGCCGCATCACAGGTTTCAGTCTTCAGGTAGTAGGTGGACGACAGGTCGGCAAACATCCGTCCGGCATCGTAGTGGGTTTGCAGTTCCAGGCCACGGGTGGTGTAGCTGTCGGTATTGCTGAAGCGCATCAAGCCCCACAGGCCCGGGCTCGGATCGTAGTAGCGGGTGATGTAGTTCTTGATGCTGTTGTTGAAGTAGGCGAGCTTGATCGCCGCCGAATCGTCCTCTACGAACAGCCCCTTGTGCAAGGTGCTGGCACCGATCTCCCAGTTGCTCGAACGCTCGGGCTTGAGCCCCTTGCCCGGCGTGGTCTGCTGCACACCGCGACCGGTCTCGAACAGCGAAGGCATGCGAAAACCCTGAGTGTAGGAGGCATAGACGAAGGTGTCTGGCAGCACTTCGAGATTGATCCCGAAGGCCGGAGCAAAGGCACCACCGCGGTTGCTGTCCTTGCCCGAATAGTTGAACCCGGTGACCACCCGCCCCACTTGCGAGTCGCCAACCTCCGTCTCGGTCGCGCCGTATTGGTTATAGGGCGTGCCCTCGAACGGGAAGTTGGTGTTGTTGAAGACAATCGCGTTATTCAAGCGTGGGTCGGTCGCATCGGTGTACAGCCCGTTCTGGTCCGGGAACCACATCAGGTAGCCATAGTCACCCGGCTTTGAGACGGTCACGTACTTGTGTTCTCGCTCCTCTTTGCGCGCAGTCGAATAGGCGACGTGGTCCTTGCTGTGAAAGTGGGTGTAGCGACCGCCGCCCCACAGCGTCAGGCTGTCCACCGGTTTGTATTCCAGCTTGCCGTTGAAGCTGAACTCTTGCCGGGAACCCTCGCGCAAGCTGCGGTTGGCGTTGATGTCGTCCTGGGTGGTGACCACGCCTTTTTGCGGGCGCAGTTCCTCCAGCTGAAACGAGCCGCCCAGGTCCAGTTTCAAGTCGCCGTAGTCGGTGGTAAAGCGCGACGTGTTGGCCAGCCCCCCACCCGTGCGGCGGTTGGCCTGGCGGCTCCAGGAGCGGTCCGTGCGATAGGCCTGGGAGGCCGGTGCCGACCATGCGCTCAGTTGGCTGGTCTGCGCATCGGTCATCCACAGGTCGGCAGTCAGGTCCACCAGCGGGTTGTCCGAGGGCAGGTAGTTGTAGCGCGCGGTGTAGGTGTCGATCTGGGTGTGGCCCAGGGGGTACTGGTAGATGCCACCGGTGCCGAAACGGAAGATGTCCGAGGGCATGATCTCGCCGATGCGCCCGTCATAGCGGCGATAGCCGAGGTCGAAGGTGTGGCCGTCCGCCGGACGCAAGGTGGTCTTGAGCAGCCACGATTCGGTCTTCGACGAGGAGTTGAGCACCTCTTCCCCGGCGTTGTAGGTGGTGGCCACGCTGGTCTCTTCATCACCGTAGCGGTCAAAGGTGCGGTAGCGATCCTGGCCCTTCTTGCCGGCGAAATAGTTGCCCTGGTTGCGATGGGCGTACGCCGCCACCACATCGAAAAACTCATGGGTATAGGCGAACGCGGCGCTGCCGGCCTCCGCGTCCGAGCCGAACAGCCCGCCGCGGCTCTGGTGCGGTTCCGAGTACAGGTCCTCGGTCTTGGAATGGGGGTCGCGACGGGCCGGAGCCACGCCGTTGTTCCAGACATCGCCCTTGAGCCGCAGGCCGACATTCTGACCGTCCTTGAGGATGTCACCGACGCCAAGAGTGCGCATCTTTACTGTGCCGCCGATAGCGCTGGAAGTCAGGCTCGGGCCCTTGTCGATGAGGATGTCGCTGATCATGTCCGGGTCGATGTAGCTGCGTTGCTGGGTGCCGGCATAACCGCGATAGACATCCAGCGCCTGTTGCGAACCGTCCACCGTCACCGCCACCCGGCTCTGGCCCTGGATGCCGCGAATGTTCACATCCAGGCCGCCGCCATTGCGGCTGTCGCCGACCTGCACCCCAGGCTGGCCCTTGAGCACGTCGCCCACCGACACCACGCCGAAGCGCTGCATGTCGTCGGCGGAGATGTACACCGACGAACGCGGCGCCCGGTACACCTCCTCCTCGTCAGGGTTCTCGCCCTTGATCTTCTGCGTCGGCAACGACACCGCATCAGAGCGCAGGCGCAAGGCATAGCCGCCGTCGGCCTGGCGCACGTAGCCCAGGCCGGTGCCCGACAACAATTTGTTCAAGCCCGCTTCGGTATTGAAATCCCCTTGCAGGCCCTGGCTGGTCTTGCCCGCCGTGAGCAGCGCACTGCCCGCCATGCTGATCCCCGCTTCGGCGCCAAAACGCGACAGCACCTGGTCCAGGGGACCGGCGCCGATGCTGTAGTGACGCTCGCCGGCAGCCAGCACCGTCTCGCTGTAGAGCGGTTGCAGGCTGAGCAACAGCAGGCCGAAGGTATGGGTACGCAAGACACGAGCGGGGAAAATCATGCAAGGCTCCTAGGGATCGAAACCCACCTGTGCCGGTGGGTAATACCTGAAGGCCAAGCCAGATCGAAAAAACTATCGCGCGAGTGAAAAAAAATTTTCAGGCCGGCACCACAGTCACCCAATAACGGGTTCTGCGCTCGATGCGCACCGGCAGGGTATTGGCCACCAGGGCCAGGGCGGCATCGGTGTCGTCCAGTTGAAAACTGCCGGTCACCCGTAAAGCGGCAACAGCTTCGCTGCAACGTAAAAAACCCGGGCGATAGCGCGCCAACTCAGCCAGCAACTGATCCAGGCGCATGCGCTCGGCGGGCAGGATGCCGCGCATCCAGGCCTGGGCCAGAAACACATCGATGGCACTGGGCCGCCCTGCTCCCCGGCCATCGACTCGGGTTTGCCAGCCAGCCTGCAATGGCAGCGGGGTCGACTGCTGCCGGGCACTGACCTGCACCAGCCCGCGCAGCACGGTCACCTGAGTGCCCTGGCGATCATGGCGCACCAGCAAATGGGCGCCGCGGCTGTACAACAGCGCATCCGGCGTTTGCAGTTGCAGGGAGGCCGATCCGGCCGGGGTATCCAGCGCCAACTCGCCCTCGATCAACTGCACGCTGCGCTGCCCCGCACTCAAGTCCAGGTTCACCGCACTGGCGGTGTTCAGCCACAACGACCCGCCGTCCGCCAGGGCCCAACGTCGCCGTTCACCGATACCGGTGCGATAACGGGCCAAGGCTGAACGCACCAGGGTGGAGTCCGCCCCCTGCCAGGAAATGCCGCCCAGCAGTCCCAGCGCCAACAGGCACTTGAGCACTTGCCGCCGCCGTTGTGGATCGGCACCCGCCGACTGCAAGGCCCGGCGCGCCGTGGCATCGGCCAGCAGATGAGCCCCCGGCTGCAACATCAGCGGCAAACGGCTGACCCGCTGCCAGGCGTACTCATGCTCGGCACTGGCCTCGCGCCACTGCTGCAAGGCCTGGTGGTCCGCAGCACTCATCAGCCCGGACTGCATCTGCACCAGCCAATCGATGGCGCTGTCCCGCACCCGGGGATCGACCGCCGCGCCGCTCATTCAAACAGGCTCGCATAGCAGACGCTGAACGCCCTGCCCATGTCCCGCTGCACCTGGGCCACGGTCAAGCCCAACTGCACGGCGATCTGCGCATAGGTCAAGCCATCGAGCTGGGACAGAAAGAAAATCTGCCGCACCCGCGACGACAAGCCCACCAGCAGCGAATCCAACTGCAGCAGGGTCTCGATCATCAGATGCCGCTCCTCCGGCGAAGGCTCCTCCCCCATCGGCCGCGCCGCCAACGCCTCCAGATAGGCCCGCTCGATGGCCTGACGGCGCCAGCGATTGATCAGCAAGCCATTGGCGATGGTGGCCAGAAACGCCATGGGCTGGCGCAGCTCACGCACATCCTCCTGGGAGCGCAACACGCGGATAAAGGTGTCGTGAGCCAGGTCCTCGGCATCGGCGCTGTGCCCCAAGCGCCGATGCAACCAGCCGCGCAGCCAGCCGTGATGGTTCGCATACAACTGGGCGACAGGCGAGGAAAGGCTGTGGTTGTGCATGGGAGATTCGCATTAATGATAATGCTTCTCATTTTATGGTTTGCGAATGGGAGTTGTACAGCGCGGCACGTTGCGATTGCCGTAAAGGGCCAGGCCCGACTCCACAGATCAGGCCACTGGGATCAGGCGCCAAGCGTGCATTGCAGAGCGTTTGAGGGCTTGTCCGGCATTTCCCGCAGGCAAGCTCCATCAAGTCTTGCCGCCGCGGCGGATCAGGATGTCTGTCGATCGATATCGCGACGAAGAACCACAGCCGTGGTGATGTCCTCGACGGATTCGTGACTGGCTACGGCATCCCGGACTCGGTTCAGATCATCAATGGTGCGTGATTCAGTCTCAATCACCAGGTCGAGCTGGCCACTGACAGAGGAGATGCGGCGCACCTGCGAGTGCTGGGCCAGAAGGTCCAGCAGGCTGATGGCCGGCGTGCGTTTCAGGCACACCAGAAACATGGCGCGAATCACATTGGCGTCGATTTCGCCGATATCCGCACGATAGCCTCTGATCACCCCATTGCGTTCAAGGTTGAGGACGCGCTCGCTGGTGGCACTTCTGGACAGTCCGATTCTCGCGGCCAGGGCCTTCAGGGCAATCCGCGCCTCTTTAGACAGAATGTCCAGTATTTCGCGATCTTTCGCGTCCAGGTCGCGCATTGAAACTCCTCAAATTGACTGCCGAGTTTGTGCCGGTCGATTCCGACAATATGCAGGCCAAAGCCGACCGCATACCTACTGCCCTCGAAGATTTCGCATGCCAAGCTAACTGAAAAAAATAACTTGGAAAACCATTACCATGACCGACCTTTGCCACCCCGCCCCGCAGTTCTCGCCACGCGATGCCGAACACTTGGCTGAGCAGCTTTTCAATGTCATCGCTACGGCTTCGCCTCTGGACGGCGAGCGAGACTGCAACTTCCGGTTGAACACAGCAAGCGATGCGGGATGGATTCTGAAAGTCGTCAACTCCAGCGAACCGCCCATTGAAAGCGCGCTGCAGACCGCCATCCTCAGCCATCTGGCCCATCACAGCCCCGAGCTTGGCGTGCCGCAGTTGAAGAAAAGCCTGACCGGCGACTGGCTCGCCTCGGCAATGGCGCCCTCTGGCGAAACCCACGCGGTGCGCCTGGTGAGCTGGTTGCACGGTACTCCGCTGGCCGAAGTCCAGCGCACGTTCGAACTCATGCGCAGCCTGGGTCAATCATTCGCCGACATGGATCATGCACTTCAGGGCTTCATGCATCCCGGCGCGGTCCGCGATCTGGAGTGGGATCTGCGACACGCCGCACGTTCCCGAGCCCGCCTGCATTTCGTCAAAGACCCCGACAGACGTGCCATTCTGGAGCGCTTCATCGATGATTTCGAAACCCGGGTCGAACCCAGGCTTGCGCGCTTGCGCACCCAGGTCATTCACAACGACGGCAATGACTGGAACATCCTCGTCGACCCGCAGAACCACCAGCAGGTCTCGGGCATCATCGATTTTGGCGATGCCGTGCACACGGTGCTGATTGCCGAAGTCGCCATCACTTGCGCCTACGCCATTCTCGACATGCAAGACCCCATCGGCGCGGCCGCCGCTCTCACCGGCGGCTTCCATGAGCGCTACCCACTGCAGCCGCAAGAGCTGGACGTGCTGTTCAATCTGATCGCCATGCGCCTGGTCATCAGCGTCACCTTGTCGGCCTCGCGCCACGAGCAGACCCAGGACAATCCCTACCTGGCCATCAGCGAAGCCCCGGCCTGGCGCCTGCTGGAAAAGATGGATCGCATGAACCCGCGCCTGGCGACGGCGATCCTGCGCAAAGCCTGTGGTTTTGACGCGATAGAAGGTGCCGGGGCCATTCGCCGCTGGGTGGATGAAAACCGCCAGTCCTTTGCGGATATCGTGCATCCATCGGCGGCGACCCTGAACAAGGCCATTGTGCCGTTCGCCGATGCTGCCCATGAAATGACCATCGCCTCAGCCGAGCAGCGCCCGGCAGAGGCCACCCGGTGGTGGAATGATTTCTCTGCTGAACATCAGGTGCCGCTGGGCATCGGGCCATGGGGCGAAGCCAGGACCATCTACACCGACAGCGCCTTTGAATCTCGATTCATTGAAGGAGAGCGTCGGATCATGCACCTGGGTGTCGACTTGATCATGCCGGCCGGAACGCCTCTGTACACACCGCTTGCCGGTGTGGTGCAGAGCGTCGAGGTCGAGCCTGAACCACTGGGCTATGGCGGTTTGATCATGCTCAAGCACTCGCCGGCAGGCTGTCCGCCCTTTCTGACCCTGTGGGGGCACATGGCCCACGAAGCGCTGACCCGCCTCAAGCCCGGGGACCGTCTTGAGGCCGGCGCGCTGGTGGGTCACATGGGCGCGGATACGGAAAATGGTGGCTGGCTGCCCCATGTGCATTTCCAGATGTCCACCGACACCCAGTTGCAAGCGAGCGAGTTCATCGGCGTCGGTGAGCGCGCCTATCTTGAGGTGTGGGCCGACCTGTTCCCGGATGCATCGACGCTGGCCGGAATCCCCGCGGAAACCTACCACCAGGAAGGACGAACCAAAGCGCAGATCGTGGCCAAGCGTAAGGAAATGCTGCTTCCCAACTTGTCGATTTCCTACTCGGACCCGATCAAGTTCGTACGCGGTGATGGGGTCTGGTTGATCGACAACTTTGGCCGCGCCTATCTCGACTGCTTCAACAACGTCTGCCATCTCGGCCACTCCCATCCCGATGTGGTGCAAGCCCTTTCGCGCCAGGCTTCACGCCTGAACACCAATACCCGTTACCTGCACGACAACATCGTGGAGTACGCCGAGCGACTCACCGCAACCTTGCCCGAAGGCCTGGCGGTCGCCTCCTTTGGCTGTTCAGGCAGCGAAGCCAACAGCCTGATGCTGCGCATGGCACGCAATCACACCGGGCGCAACGATGCCATCGTGCTGGATTGGGCTTATCACGGCACGACCCAGGAGCTGATTGACCTCAGCCCCTACAAGTACAAGCGCAAGGCCGGCAAGGGGCGTGCAGCGCATGTATTCGAGGCGGCCGTGCCGGATGCCTACCGCGCAGCGGATGACTGGCCATTCGAAGAGCTGGGCAAGCGTTTCGCGCAAAGTGTCGCCGAGCAGATCGACAGCATGCGCAAGCAGGGCCGAGCCCCGGCGTTCTTTTTGGCGGAGTCCATTCCCAGTGTCGCCGGGCAACTGTTCTTTCCGGAAAACTACTTGCAGGAAGTCTATGCAATGGTTCGTGCCGAAGGCGGTCTGTGCCTGGCCGATGAAGTCCAGGTCGGCTTTGGCCGAGTGGGCAGCCACTGGTGGGCCTTTGAAACCCAGGGCGTGGTGCCCGATGCCGTGTCCATGGGCAAACCCATTGGCAACGGCCATCCCATGTCGGCGGTGGTGACCACACGCGAGATGGCCGACAGCTTCAACAACGGCATGGAGTACTTCAATACCTTCGCCGGCAGCCCGGTTTCATGTGCCGTGGGGCTCAGCGTTCTCGATGTGATTGAGCGCGACAACCTGAAACTCAACGCGTTGACGGTGGGCAACTATCTGCTCGAAGGCTTTCGCAAGCTGCAGCAGCGATACGCGGCCATTGGCGATGTACGCGGACTGGGGCTGTTCCTCGGGATCGAACTGGTCACTGATCGCAAGAGCAAATCTCCGGCCACGCAACTGGCCAAAAAGGTCGCCGATGGTGCCCGGGAGCGCGGCGTTCTGATCGGCACCGAAGGCCCCTATGACAACGTTCTGAAAATGCGCCCATCGATGATTTTCAGTCACAAGAACGCCGACTTCCTGCTTGAGGTGCTGGACGAAAGCTTCCAGGCTGCCCTGCGCTAGAGCGTCCGGATCGGCGCGCGAGTGACAGCCTGCGCGCCCGGCCGACATAGTGTCGGCCAACTCCGGCAATGTGTCCGGCTGGCGGACACCTTGCCTGGTGCTTTCCAGAACGGCCTATGCAAAGCTTTTCCCGAGGCCTGGGTGAAGAGCCCAAAAACAATAATTAATAATTCTTCAAAGGTGCCATCCAATGCTAACCAGAACGCTCAAGGGTCTGCTTGCTGCATCCACCGTCGCGGCCGCGGCGCTCCTCTGTCCTACAGCCGTTCAGGCAGATGACTTGCAGTCGATCCAGGAGTCCAAAGAGATTCGCATCGCCATGAGCGGTCAATACTCGCCCTTCAGCTTTGCCAACGAGCAGAACCAGATCGTCGGATTCGACGCCTCCATCAGCGAAGCCCTGGCCCAACGGCTCGGGGTGAAAGTGAGCATTGTCACCACGCCCTTCGACGGGATCATTGCCGGGCTCCTGGCCAAGAAATATGACGCCATCATCGCCTCGATGACCATTACCCCGGAGCGCCTGAAGGCCGTGGATTTCGTTGGCCCCTATTACCACGCCGGCCGCACCATCGTGGTGAAAGAGGACTCGCCGATCAACAGCCTGGATGACCTGAAGGATGTGACGGTGGGCGTTACCCTTGGCGATGCCCACGACAAATGGGCCAGGGCGCGCGGCAACCTGAAGGTGAAGACCTACAAAGGCCTTCCCGAAATGCTGGTCGACCTGGAGGCCGGGCGCCTCAACGCGCTGGTGATGGACAGCGTTCCGGTGCTGGTCGCCGTCAAGGAAACCGGGCAGAAAGTTCGCATCATCACGCCACCCGACAGTGACGGCGGCGTTGAAGGCATGGGCATTGCGCTGCGCAAGCACAACCCTGAACTCAAGGCTGCAATGCAGAAGGCGCTGGACGACATGCTCGCCGACGGCAGCTACGAAAAGATCTCGATGCAGTGGATCGGCAAAGACATTCGCTGACTCAGCTGCAGCCTGGCTCGACCTGTCGTCGGGCCAGTCAATCCGACTTTTCCGAGCCTGCCCATGGATCTGACACTTATACAGCGCACCCTGCCGTTCTTTCTGGAGGCGGCCTGGATCACGGTGCAAGTTTCGCTACTGGCACTGGTGCTGGGTTTGCTGGTGGCAATCGTGCTGGTTGCTGCCCGACTGTCCGGCTTTTTCCTGCTTCGATGCCTGGCCAGGGTCTACGTCAGCGTTTTTCGCGGCACGCCCTGCCTGGTCCAACTCTTCCTCATCTACTTTGGCGGCCCGCAAATCGGCCTTGAGCTGGAACCGTTTTCCGCTGGGGTCCTGGGCCTGGGCCTGAACATCGCGGCCTACATGGCCGAATCCATTCGTGGTGCGATCAGCAACGTCGATCCCGGTCAGGTCGAAGCCGCACGTTCAATCGGTTTCGGCAAGGGCCAGACCCTATGGCTGATCACACTTCCGCAAACCGCGAAGCTGATGATCAGGCCTCTGGGCGTCAATGCGGTCGCGCTGATCAAAGGCTCGGCCCTGGTTTCGACCATCTCCGTGGTTGAACTTTCCTACACGGCGCAGCGCTTTATCAGCTCCACGTACAAGCCGTTCGAGATATTCATGGTGTCGGCCATTTTGTACATCGCCATGGTCTACACGGTCAGGCTGATGGTTGACCACCTCGATAAACGCTTCGCGGCAAAGTGAGACGCCTCAATGCCAAGCCTTGACCTGAGTATCGTGACACCCTATTCCGAGCTGCTGGCGACCGGGCTCTGGTGGACCATCGTCTTGTTTCTCTGCTCCAGTGTATTGAGCCTGATTGCCGGAATAGCCTTTGCCCTGATCGTTCTCTACACCCCCAAACTGGTATCCCTGCCCATACGTTTCATGACCTGGCTGCTGATGGGTACGCCACTGCTGCTGCAGCTGTACGTGATCTATTACGGCCTGGTGCAAGTGGGGATTGATATCCCGGCACTGATGGCCGGCATCATCGGCCTCAGCCTGCACTTCGCCGTCTACAACGCCGACGTTATTCGTGCCGGGGTGATGTCGGTCGACCCCGGGCAGATTGAAGGTGCGCGCTCCATTGGCCTGAGCCGCAGTCAGACCCAGCGCTACGTGATTGTGCCGCAAGCACTGCGCAGCACTCTGGCGCCGCTGGGCAACAACCTGATTGTCCTGTTAAAGGACACATCCCTGGTGTCCATCATCGGTATTGCCGAGCTGGTCTACAGCGCCCAGCGCGCTGTGAGCGAGACCTATAGCCCGTTCGAATTCTATTTGGCCGTCGCGGTGATTTATTACGCGGTCAATCTTGTTCTGGAAGCCGGCCTGCACCTTCTTGAAAATAAGGTAGAGATGTCACGATGACCACAGAAAAGCTCATGGTTGAAGTCAAGGGTGCGCGCAAGGCTTATGGCGCACTTGAAGTGCTCAAAGGCATCGATCTGTCTGTCTCGCGCGGACAGATCATCGCCATCATCGGCCCCAGTGGTTCGGGCAAAAGCACCCTGCTGCGCTCAATCAATCACTTGGAAGTGCTGAACGAGGGTGAAGTCTGGCTAGAAGGCGAACACGTCAACCGGCCCTTGAAAGGTCGCGCATTCGAACAGCACATCAATAGCGTGCGCCAGCAGATGGGCATGGTGTTCCAGCACTTCAATCTGTTCCCGCACTTGACCGTGCATGAAAACATCGCCCTCGGACCGATCAAGCTCAAAGGGTTGAGCAAAACAGCGGCTCGCGAACTGGCCATGGAGTACTTGGCCAAGGTGGGCCTGGCCAACAAGTTCGACGAGTACCCTTCTCGCCTGTCCGGCGGACAGAAGCAGCGCGTGGCCATTGCCAGGGCCCTGGCGATGCGCCCCAAGGTCATGCTGTTTGATGAGGCCACCTCGGCGCTGGACCCGGAGCTGGTGGAAGAGGTCAACCAGGTCATGAAACAACTGGCCGCCGAGCACATGACCATGTTGATCGTCACTCACGAAATGCGCTTTGCCGGTGAAGTGGCCGACCGGATCATCTTCATGGACGGCGGGGTGGTGGTCGAGGAAGGAGCGCCGCAAGAGATCCTGCAAAACCCGACTCACGAACGAACCCGATCATTCTTGAAAAAGCACCTGCACGCCTAGATGAGTTGCGCTCGCCCCCTGTCGAAGGTTGTTTTGCGTCAGGGGAGCTGTGTTTTCCGAGCACTTGCCGACCTCTCTGTTCGTGGCCCGCGGATGCTGGCACTAGCGGGTGATGGTGCCTTCACGGCAAACAGATCCAGCCAAGCGTCATCGAACCACAGTCAGTAAACTGCGGGCCGGAACTGGATGAGCGAGAGAGCGTTGTATGTACATAGGTGAACTTGCCACGTTGTCGGGATGCACGCCCAAAGCCCTGCGTCTGTATGAGCAACTGGGCCTGCTGACCCCGCAGCGCCGTGGCAGTTATCGGCTGTACAGCCCCCATCACTTGACGCTGGTGCAGATGATCCGCAGCGCCCAGGCGGTGGGGTTCAAACTGGCAGAGATGAGCGAGTTGCTGGCCGCCAAGCACCATCAGGCCCCCTTCCCCCTGGCACTGGCCAATCAGGGTATCGAGGCCAAGCGCCTGGAGTTGCAAGCGCAGATCCAGGCCTTGCAGAGCCAGGAGCAGCAACTGACGCAGTTGCAACAACAGATCAACCAGCAGTTCGCCCCCGCAGCAGTGCCGAGTGCTGCGCCAGAATCAGCGCAGCAATAGATGGGCAAATGCCTCCCTGAGGGCGTCATGGGGTGAGCGCGGCTGGTAGCCCAACTCGTTGATGGCCTTATCGATGCAGTAACGCTGGCGCACCCCATAAAACATCCGCACCTGGCTCAGCAGCAACTCCGCGGGCTGACCGGTGTAGCGCGCCCGCTGTTCTTGCAGCCAGGCGATCAGCAACAACAAACCCTTGGGCGCGCGGCGCGGTAGCCGATATTCGGGGCAAAGCGTGTTGAGCGCTGCGATGACCTCGGCCAACGATGAAGACTGTTGATTGGCCAGTAGGTAGCGCTGGCCCGGGCGACCCTGCTCCGCCGCGCGGATCAAGCCATCGGCCACGTCACGCACATCGACAAAGTTGAAATGAAAATTCGGGTCCAGCACCAGCTTGCGCCCCAGCACCGCCGCCAGAAATCCCATCGTGTCCGTCAGCCGCGTGGCATGAGGGCCGATGATCGCCGAGGGCAATACCGCCACCGTCGGCAGGCCATAGGCCTGGGCCATGTCCCAGGCGGCGCGCTCAGAGAGAATTTTCGACCGGTAGTACGGGTTTTGCTGATCGCTGTTCCAGCTGTTTTCATCCAGGCGCTGACCGTTGTGCCCAACCGCTGCCACGGAGCTGACATAGACCACACGCCGGACCCCGGCCTCGGCCGCAGCGCGCAGCACATTACGCGTACCTTGCACGTTGGCCTCGACGATCTCGGCGTAGGGATTCCTCGCCCAGTGCTTGAACACGGCCGCCACCTGATACAGCACCTCTACCCCTTGCAGGGCCTGACGCAGAGAGTCAGGGTCTTGCAGCTCGGCGCGTACCTTCTGGCAGTCGAGGCCGTTCAGGGCGGAGCTTCGGTCCGGGTCACGCACCCCGGCGCGCACCTGTTGCCCGCGAGCCAGCAGCGCCCGCACCAGGGTGTTGCCCAGATGCCCATTGGCACCGGTGACCATCGATACTCTACTCATGGATTGCCTTATCCGCTGACGGCGGAAGCTGAAACAGACAAGACAGGATGCGGGTTGTCCCAAGGGACAGAGTCAAGCACTGATCTCAGACACCGTTGTAGACGAGGACACAGCCCCTTCCCTGCCTGCCTATTCGGCGCACGACACGGTGCCGCGCCCCGATAGCGGCATTTTGATAGCAATGTCCTTGTGCCGTTGTTTATGATGCAACCCATGCTCGGGGCGACAATATTGGCTATACGCCCATGAGCCACTGGAAATGCCTGCATGAAGACTGCGACACGGATCAAGCCCCTCGATATCACCGGAACGCTTGCGAATGCCGCCTCCAAAAGCACATCACTGGAGCCTTGTTGGACATGTACCCCACTGGAACTCATCTGATTGTCGGCCGAGGTCTCTATACCCATCACGGGATTTTTGTCGGCAGGAATCGCGTGATCCACTACTCAGGCATGGGTTCGGGGCTTCATAAGGGATGCATCGAGTCGACCTCCCTTGCAGACTTCCTGCAAGGCAAGAACGCCAGGATCAAGACTTACCGGAAAGTCTATTTCAGGGGGCCCGATATCTGCCGTCGGGCCCGATCCAGACTGGGTGAGGATCAATACAATCTTGTGTTCAACAATTGCGAGCACTTTGCCAACTGGTGCGCCACCGATCGACACACCAGCGAACAAGTCAGAGTCGCCAAACAGCGTCTGGGCGCACTTGCCAACAGCCTGCTGATGCACCACGCAGCCAGACAAACGGCAGAGCAAACCACCAAGGTCTTGCTCACCCAAGGTGGCGCCGCCGCTGCACGCAACATGCTGGCCAGAAAGGCCGCCAGCACCACCGCGAGCCAAGTAGCGCAGTCATTGACCAGCCAAGCCCTGGCCAAGGGTGCCGTCAGTACCGCATCTGGTCTGGCCGCCGCTGGCGGTACCTCCAGCTTGACCGCTGCAGGTCTTGGCGCCCTGGGGTTCGCTGGAGGAACAGCCCTGGCCCCCGCACTAGCGACCGCAGCAGTGGCCGCAGGCGCGGCGTATCTGGTGGGCAGCCTCTGGGATTGGCTTACGGATTGATCGTGGCTGGTCGGATGCTCATCAACGCCTCGATAAAATGCGCCGTGCCCTGCTCTTTTCCTATGGTTGGTACTCAGAAAAAATCAGCAAGAAACCCGAAAAACGCAGCACCAACGCCTGCTAAACTCCCGTCCCCGAACCCACTTGAAGGTGACCACAGCTTCCGGTCGCCCATTGAAAGGACTCTCCCATGAACAAGCTGACCTACAGCCTTTTTGCCTCAACACTGGCACTGTCCGTTGACGTTGCCCATGCCGCCTCCGTGGCCGAAGTCTTCACCGGCGACATGCTGGGCACCAATCAGCGTTACTTTGAATCCGTCGCCGGAATCCCTCGGGAGTCCTTCGGCGATGAACACAAGTTCAAAGTCCAGGGTTGCGACATCACCGCCACGGTAGAGGGCGGCAAAGTCAGCAAACTGCGCATGGAACTGACGCCCAAATGCCAGGCCGACCTGACCCAGTTCGTCGGCACCTACGCCCCGGCGCCAGGCAAACCTCTCACCGTCGGCGCCTTTACCGAGTCGTCCGGTGGCGGCCTGAGCTACAGCGCCAGTTGCCTGAGCATGTGCGGCAATGCCGCCGACCCTTCGGTCTATGCCCACTGGGAAGGCCCCCATGCCGTGGATTTCAAGGAAGTGCTGCTGGAGGTGGTGCTGGTCTCCGATGCCGCGCTCAACGCCGCCGACCAGTGGGAATCGCAGATGCGCAAAGCAGAAGGCGAAGACTACGTGATGGAAACACGCTTCAACTGCGACCGGAAATACGACGCCGCCGCGCAGAAGGCCTTTGACAAAGTGCAGGTCAGCGCGGTCACCATCGGCACCGGGCTCAAAGCGTCCGGTTGCTGACATTCAGCCCAAGAAGCCACACAGCAGCCGGGAGTGGACAACGACCGGCTGCGACGCTGCTGCCTCCACTTTCCACCCAACGCCCCCAGAGAACGCCCAAGGGAGGGAGATGAAACCCTTGTCCTCCCATGCAGGCACGCGCCGGCCATGGTACGTAAAGCTGCTCTGGATACCGCTGCTGTTTGGGCTGGTCACGCATTGGGACTTTGCGTTGCCAAGGGTGAATGTGCACTACTCCCAAGCCGGCCGGGATGAGCTCAGGTACATCTGGAATGTCCAGGATCGGATTGATAAAGGAGCAATGCTGCCCGGAGGCGGCGCAACCGGTCATGGCGCGCTCTTCCCGGACGATGAGTTCTTCATGGAGTTTTCCTGGTGGAGCAAGAACACCGGGCGTAATCACTGCATCAGCATCACCCCGCAATGGCCCAACACCCATATCTACCTGAACGCCGACGGCGACATCGACAGGCGAGAAAAGAGCGCAACCGATGGGCACCGGTTGGCGGAGTGTCGATGGGATCGGGCCAAGCCTTAGGTCGAGATCACGGGCGCAGCGGCAGCCTGTGTGACCTGTAACCATGGTTTTTGGGCCGGCGATGCCCCGTCATCTGTTTACGGTGACGGCTTGAACTGCAGAATGGCAAGGCACGTGCGAAGGCGAAATACTCGCCCCTCCACTGGGGTCCGTTCCTCAGCCGAGGCGGTCGATGGCGCTTGCAAGATTGACGCGGGCTTGCTGTTCGAATGCATCGAAGTACGGTGCGGTCGTATAGATGCGCCCGCGTGCCAGGAAGCCCTCCAGGACCTGGCGCCGCTTTCGGCGGTACACAAACAGAGGCACATATCGGTACTCGCGACGGACTTGGCGGTCGTACTCCTCAAACCGCGCGGCCGATGCCCCAAGGATCGCCAGATCCGTGTCCACCAACACGGCCTCGTCTGCCGACGCTGGAGCGCCGTCGTGTCGCGTCACCATGATCAGGCCGTAAAGCCTGCGTCGGATTTCATCGCCCAGGCCGCTATCGCGTGCCACGTCGTCCAGCCATTGCGCACTGCGCAGCTCGTTGTCGCTGCGAAGTGGGTCGTATATGGCGTCATGAAACCAAAGTGCGAGATCGACTTCAGCGGGAGCGTGGCAGGCTGCGTTGATGAGTCGGCGCACCTGGAGGCATTCCTGCAAATGCTGGCAGTTGTGGTACGCACGGTGCGGCTCGCGGTAGCGTCGAAGGAGCTCTTCGTAAGTTTCTCGCGCCGGGCATCCGACGCCAAGCTCCGCCCAGAGGCGAGCCCAGGCGGCGAAATCCACACCGTCAGGCACCTCGGGGGCGCTGTGCGCGCCGACCGGGAAGAGGCTGCTCCCTTCTGGCGTTCCCCTCATCGCTCCTCCTCCCCATCAATGTAACGCTCGACCCAGGCGATCAACGTCGGTGCGGCGAAGGCCGTCGGCAGCAGTGGCCGCGCCGTGGTGGACAGCGTGAACGCCCCCTGGATAAAGCATGTAATGCCCGCCACCAGCGCGTCGAGCCCTCGGGCGCGGCGTCCGCGTTCGGCGAATCGCTGCCGGAGCAGGCCCTTGAGGAGCTTCATCTGCGCCGCTAGCACAGCCTGATAGACCTCGCGCACGTCTGGGTCGTGGGCCGACTGCTCGCCGATCATCACCCATGCCGCCACCGCATCGGGCTGCGCGTCCGCACCATAGGCAAGGTGTGCGGCAATGTAGGCCTGAAGCCTTTGCTCCGCCGTCTGGGCCGCAGCGGCCCGGGACTCGTAGCGCTGATGGGCGTAGCCGGCCAGTGAGTCGACCAGTGCCACCAAAATCTCGCGCTTGTCCTTGAAGTGGTAGTGCACAAGGCCAGGCGCTAGCTCCGCATGCCGGGCGATGGCCGCTATGGTTGCGCCTGCGTAGCCGGCCTTGGCCATGACGGCCTGGAGTGCCGCCACGATCTGGCCGCGTCTTTCATCAGTGTTCGAGCGCCGTGCCATGTCACCTTTCCAATGTTGGTTGCGCGACCAGCTTAGCATTGACATCGACCCCGTCGCACCCTAGCTTTGCAAATATTGGTTATCAGACCAACTTTGGAGATCACGATGAATTCCTTCGCTGAAAAACTGGTGGCCGGGGCGACTGCTCCGTCGGCCTCGGTCGAACTACCGCTGGGTGACCGGGTGCGGTGTGTCCTGGTCCACGAGTTCCTTGCGGCCAGCGAATGCGAGGCATTGATAGAAGCCACGGAGCAGTGCGGGTTCGCCAGCGCAGGGTCGGACTACCCGTCCTCCTACCGCGATAATGACCGGATCGTGGCAGACGACCCAGCTCTGGCCGGGCGACTATTCGAACGTTTGAAGCACTGCGCCTTGCGGATGCCGAGGCTCGGGACGGTGATCGATGAGGACGGCTGGCATCTGGTCGGCATCAATGAGCGGCTGCGCTTCTGCCGCTACCGGCCCGGCACCCAGTTCCGCGCCCATCAGGATGGTGTACACCATCGCCAGCGCCAACAGTCACGCCTGACCTTCATGATTTATCTTAACGACGATGCATTCAGCGGCGGAGAGACGCTGTTCTTCGAGGGACGGTCCGCAGCCATGTCGAACCGGGATTCCACGCTCAGGCTGCGCCCCCGAAAGGGCAGCCTGATCGTATTCGATCACACCCTCTGGCACGCCGGCGCCTTAGTGGACGCTGGCCAAAAATACGTCATGCGCAGTGACCTGATGTACGAGCCACAGCAATCCTTGCACGTCGACGGCCCCTTCCAGCCGGGCCACCGCGGTTACGTATGGGCGCTTGCCGACCTTGGCGACAGGGGCTTGGCAAGCGCCGGGCGTGACGCAACCATCCGGCTGTGGGATCGCGAGGGCCGGTGCCTGGGCCAGCTTGACGGACATACACAATCCATTCTGGGTCTGGTGGACGTGGCGCCTGGCGAGCTTGTTTCTCACTCGCGGGATCGAACAGTCCGGCATTGGTCCTTGGCGACCGGAAAATCCACGTTGGTCGGCACATCGGACTCGGCCGTCCTGTCCTCGGCAAGGTTAGGCGCTGACCGCCTCGTGACCGGGGCTGCTGACGGTTGCCTGACAGTCTGGAACCTGACGACAGGTGCCACGGACAAGCGTCGGGCCCACGCCTGCTGGGTCTGGGCGATCGCGCCTACGGCCAACGGTGGTTTCGCCACCGCATCGGAGGACGGAACCGTCAGGCTGTGGCACCCCGAGGAGCGGGACTGCGTACAAGTGCTCGATCTGGGCCGCCCCCTGAGAACGCTGGCGAGCTGGATCGACGCCGATGGCAGCGTCACCTTGGCCGCTGGTGATCTCGACGGCGCGGTGCACCTGCTAGCGACCGAACCGATGCTCGCGCTCCTGGATTGCCTTGCCGCTCATGACGGGCCTGTGCGGCGCGTGCGCTTCAAGGCGCGACACATGCTGCTGACCTGCGGCGAGGACGGATTCGTCAAGCGCTGGAACCTGCCCTCACGGCAGGGGGCGATCATCGGCTCACACGACAACTTTGCAACCGATGTGCTCCCCACCCGCGCCGGTGGCTGGATCAGCTGTGGGTATGACGGCCGGATATTGGTGCATGGCGACAAGGGCTAGGGTTCAGGTGGGCACCGTCGCCGACTCCGTGTCTACCTATTGGCCGGGGCCGCTTTCGGCTGTGGACTCAACGTATAGGTTGCCACTTGCTCTGGTGCATTAATGTACAAATGCTGAGGGCGAGTGTTCTAGATGCGTGGGCCGTCGGGGCGCAAATCAATGAAGCGGTTAAGCTTCAGAGGTTGGTCGCTACCGCGAAAGTAGACGTCGGCCTCGACAATTGAAGTTCCATTGGCCAAGTCCTTCATCTTGAATCTTGACGCGCGGTCGCGAGTCTCTCTTGTTCTGAGCGCTTCAGGCCAAGTGTTTTCGAGGCGGTAAACTACCCTGTCCACGTGCTCCATGACGACGTCTGGCGCCATAACAACCACCTCAAACTGGTAATACGCTCGACCGTCGCCACCGTACAAACGTGTTCCTGTCTCCGAAAAGAAGCTCGTGTGCAGCAGGGCGATGTTTTCCAGCGTTACATTCTGCTCCTCGCTGGGCACAGGAATCTTCCGCGCTTGCTCGGGAAGACTCTGGATCTCAAGAAAGCTTCCAATTTTTAAGCCGGCCCCTCCCTTGATTCGCTCGGCTATCTCTAAGAAAAGTCTTTCGACGTACGGCTGGAATAGAACCATTACTACAAGGACGATAATCGGCCATATGAGGCTTGTAATAATGCTGACAACTGGCACGGTCATTCGCTCAGGTGGAACCAGGAAGAGCGCGTGTACAAACAAAACTCCACATAGTGCAATGATCGCAGCCTTACGCTGCCGAGCCCTTGCCTTCAACTTGCCCTTATCTTCCGGCGAACGTGTGCTATCCATGTGTTGATCCTCCTGTATTACCCCCGAAAGCGTGCTACTGCCGTGCAGCGTTCAATTGGCCGTGAACAAAAAACGGCAGAGTCCGTCTGCAACTAAAATCAGGTTAGGTGAGGAAGTGGATGAGCGGATTTTTTTTATGGAACGTGCGTGCGCCACATCTGTATGACATCTCCCGGAACTGAAGGCCCGGTGGGCAAAGAGACACGCTCAAAGTTAAAAACGGCCAATAGCGGACGTTTAGAGTAGAGAAATAAATCTGTCCGTGTTTCTTGTGGCGACCACTACAGTTCAGCTTTCATGTAGAAACGCGGGTTTCGATTTTTACTTGGGCTCTTCACACCGCCTGGGCCGGAAGCAGACAGCTGTAGAGATGGGATTCGATAGCCGAGTTAAAGGGCCACCCTGCCTTTCTGCGCCTTTGGTCAACAGGTCGCTGGTATGATCCGCGTCCGGAGCCGCCTGCTGGAGGCGGTGTGTTTGAGCACAGGAAGTCCCATGAAAAGAATGCTGTTCGGTGTGTGTCTGCTTTCACTGGCCGGTTGTGTCAGCTCGCCCGATACCTCCTTCACCCAGGCCACCCCAGGTTGCAAAGCGGCCACCTCTGAGGTCAATGGGAAACCGGTCACCACGCAGTTCTGCATCAAGACCATCGCCTTCAAACCCTCACAATACCGAGTCACTGTTAACGATCAGGTGCTGTTCACCGGTACTGACTTCCAACCCGTCGCCTTTACCAAAACCATTAAGGAAGGTCCGGCCAAGGGCACATGCAACGAGCTGATCGAATTGCAGGGCTCCGACTCGACAACAGTGCCATTGAACGAGTTGCCCACCGAATTGGTGGCAGGCTGCCGAATTACGGCAGACGCGGCCGGCAACTCCCAAGCCTTCAGCAAAGACGACGCCTGCGACAAGGCGTTCTACAAGTCGCTGGCGCCGTTGCTGGGCAAGGTGATGCCGGTTGAAGTGGCCCGCCAATGCAGCGTGACGGTAGGCGAGCAGACCGTGTTTGACCAACGTTTCAACTTTTAGAAAAAGGCACTGGAGCAGAGGGGCAGATTGACTTTCTCTGCTCTAGCCGATAGCAATCGGCACAAAACAGCGTTAACCGTCGAACAATCGCTAAGAAATCTGATCACCTATCACTACGATAGATACTCCGAACGTTACGCTAGATAGCCGGGTAAGCTCAGCCAATGCCCGCAAAGGGGCAGGCAAGTCGTAAAGTCTTAATGGATTCAGTGGACGGTATTGCAGCTCATATCCGTTCAAGGCTTGGTGTGCATCGCGATGAACGTCCGACCAGTCATATGCAAACAATCCACGTTTGGCAAAGGCAACGAAAGCGTTTGCGCTAGACATGGAGGTGACCAGACTTACATCGGACACCTCCGGCAATGAACAGACCCATTCTTCGGAGTGCTCGACGGAGGGAATTGCGGAGTCAGGAATCGGCCCCGGACCAGCCGTAGTGAAAAGCGCAACCTGCCCGATGGCATCAGTGGCGATCCATCCAACATCAAAGCCCTGAAGATCGTGGGGAGTAACCATTGGCACCTACTTAGAAAAAAGAGGCTAGTTGATTTTTAAACCCTAGTTTCCCAGATCTGAGTGTGTAAAAGCGCGTCGACGAATTGCCAAGTCGGGAAGAAATGCGACGATATTATCTCCCCGCTCCAAATGTCCGATCCTGGCCGATTGCGGCCTGTCACGAACGGTAGAAATCGGCCAAATGCAATCATTGAGTATCAAGAGGCGATTCAGTAGAACCGCGGCCTGTAGATCCTTTTGCGTTCTTCAGTTCAATGCAGTGGCCTTTTTTTCAACTAGCCCAGCTCCCACTACCAGCATTTCAGGCAAGCTTTTTCTATCTTCGTCTGATGCAGCGCCGATATGAACATCACCTTTCCACAGCTCCCCAGCTACAACTCTAAGATCTAGGTCTGTCTGAGTGCTTCTTAAATCCTCGTGCCCAACGTAGTGCCAGCGTTTTTTTTGAATAGGTGCTTTTGATGTGTAAAGCAGGAGATCAAATCTGTCAGGTAACTCGTCCGGAAGTCTTTGTTCAGTAGAAAAAAATTTATATATTCCAAGCAAAATGGTGTCTTTGTATCGCTCTGATACATACAAAACCTTGGCTGGCTTAAATCCTCCTTCTACAGGGATCAATACGATGTCACCAGCTATCGTTTTCTTGAGTTTCACAGTCCGAGTCTCTTCAAAGTTTCATTAAATAACTGATCGGTACCGGTTAGCGACGGCCCGTCTTCGGCCGTCGCTATGCATGGTCAAACCTCAGTCTGCTTCGCCCTCTCCAGGGCGTCATCGGTCTCAATACCCAGATATCGAACGGTGCTCTCCAGCGTCGAATGGCCGAGCAGCAGTTGAACCGCCCGCAGGCTCTTTGTCCTGCGATTTGAAGCCTTACTCGGATGGCCGAGATTTCTCTCAGGATGCCATTGAGTCGATAGCAGCCCCTTCTGCACTCGACCAGAAACTAGCGTTGGAAAACGCTACAACGAATGGCAGCCCACCCCTACCCCTGCGCCACCCAATACCAAACCGCTCCCCCCTCAAACGCCGGCATCACTTCCCCCTGCGCAAAGTAGCGCCGCGACTCCGGCTCCGCCGGGGTAAACCAATAACCGGCCTTACTACAGGTCTCCCCCGCCACCACCGGCGCTACACGTTTCGGGTGGCTCGGCCGGAGGTTCCTCGCATAGGCCACCAGATCCTTGGGATAGACCCTATGCTCGACCCCGCTGTCATCAAGGCCATACAGAAAGGCGATGGCTGCCGCCTCGAACGCCCAATACCCGCAATAGCTGCCCTCGTCCCCTTGCAGGTGGCTGTCGTGCCAGGGTGCCTGTTCGAACTCGGGGTACCAGTCGTCACAGTACTGCTGCAGAAGGTCGCTGGCTTCGGCCGGGTCGTCGGCGTAGATGGCCTGTATCAGCGGTGTGTAGACATCGTGGTACCAACGGTCCACGTCATATCGATCGGGCAGCAGTTTGCACAGCAGGTCCTCGTAGAGGGTGTCGTCCCCGGCGTAGCCCGCCGGGTCGATCAGGGCCACGAAGCGTTGGAGCAGGTCGCTGCGGTGCAGCAGGATGCACAGGCTGAACACCTGGACGCACTCTTGGTACTGGTCGAGCCAATCGTCGATCGCCAAGGGGGTGATGTTCGGAATCTGGTTGTATTCGGCCAGTTGTTTTTGCAGGTGTTCGTAACTGTCCACCAGGGTTTCCAGCAGGGGAATCAGCAGGTCGATGCTGTGGCCGGCGGTGTAGCGGATGAGGATTTCCTTGAAGATCCACTTCTGGAAATGCCGGGCCCTGAGGGACTTTTCCTGTGCTTCGGAGTCGGACTCAAAGGTGTGTTCGGCAAAGAATTCCACGCTGTGCTGGTAGTTGCTGAAGAAGTTCTCCAGGCGTGCGGCGCTGAGGAATGCTTGTCGTCTGTCCTTGATCATTTGTCGTCCTTGTTTGCCCGACGCCCGCTCCAGACCCTGTCCGCAAGCGTGGTTACGGCAGTCTCCGGGGCGTGGGCCGGTCTAAAAAACAAAGCCCGCGACACAAGGCGCAGGCTGGATAGGGTTGCAACAGGTCGAGCCGGATCAGTCACCCAGCCACTTAGAAGTTCGCCGGGGTGTTGGCGCTGATGATTTCCGCCTCATCCTGGCCAATGTTGCGAAAGCTGTGGGGCAAGGTGGTGGGGAAGTAATAGCCATCCCCCGGGTTGAGCACGCTGACTTGACCGTCCACGGTCAATTCCACGGTGCCGCGGGTTACCAGGCCGCACTCTTCGCCTTCGCTGTGCACGATGGCTTCTTCGCCGGAGCTGGCGCCGGGGGCGTACTGCTCGCGCAGAAAGCGCATCTGCCGGTTGGCCACCGGGGCGCCGATCATCAACAGGCGCAGGCCGTCGCGGCCCAGGTCCGGCTGTTCGTTGGCGCGGAACACGTATTGGTGCTCCCGGGGTGGCTGGTCGAAGGTGAAGAAGTCGGCCAGGGACATGGGGATGCCTTCCAGCAGCTTTTTCAGGGAGCTGACGGAGGGGCTGACGCGGTTCTGTTCGATCAGGGAAATGGTGGCATTGGTGACGCCGCTACGCCGGGCCAGCTCGCGCTGGGAGAGTTTGTAGCTTTCGCGAACGAGTTTGAGTCGGGTGCCCGTGTCCATAACAGCCTTATGTGAGAGGAACTTAAGGGTATTTTTGCGGCGGTTGGGTCGCGAACTTCGCGATTTGGCTGCCCCTGGAGCCTGAAAAGGCGGCTATTTAAACATGTTTGACAGGCAAGCTGTAAAGACTGGCGATGGGCGTGAAGGCTGGGTGATGGAGTGTCGGTTTTCCGGGGCTTTGCGAGGCTTTTTCCGGGGCGGGTCAAGGGCCGGAGCTTCGCGAGCAAGCTCGCTCCTACAGGAGTGTGGGCTGTAGGAGCGAGGTGGCGTCAGATGCCGAAGCGGTCGCGCAGGGCGTAGTACGCGGCGCCCATGGCGGTCAGTGGGGCCTGGAAGGTGCGGCCGCCGATCATCGGCATGTGTGGCAGGGAGGCGAAGGCGTTGAAGCGCTCGGCGTCGCCGCGGATCATTTCGGCAATCAGCTTGCCCGCCAGGTGCGAACAGGTAACGCCGTGGCCGCTGTAGCCCTGCATGTAGTAGGCGTTCTTTTCAATACGGCCGAATTGCGGCATGCGCGACATGGTCAGCAGGAAATTTCCGGTCCAGCGGTAGTCGATCTTCACGTCCTTGAGCTGGGGGAAGGTCTTGAGGATCTTCGGCCGGATCAGTTGCTCGATGTCGTCCGGCTCCCGGGCGCCGTAGACCACGCCACCGCCGTACAGCAGGCGGTTGTCGCCAGTGAGGCGGAAGTAGTCCAGCAGGTAGTTGCAGTCTTCCACGCAGTAGTTGTTGCTGATCAGGCTGCGGGCCAGTTGTTCCGGCAACTGTTCGGTGACCACGATCTGTGAACCGCAGGGCATGCTCTTGCGGGTGACGCGGGGGTCGAGGTCTTGCTGCAGGTAGGCGTTGCCGGCGATCAGCAGGTATTTGGCGCGCACCACGCCCTTGGCGGTGCGCACCACGTTGGGTTCGCCGTAGGTGATTTCCACCGCCGCCGACTGTTCGAAGATCTTGCCGCCCAGGCCGATGATGGCGCTGGCTTCGCCCAGGGCCAGGTTCAGCGGATGGATGTGACCGCCCTGCATGTCCAGCAGGCCGCCGATGTAGTTCTTGGTCCCGACTTCGCGGTCGATCTGCGCCTTGTCGAGCATCTTCAGGTTGTGGTTGCCCAGGCGTTCCCAGTTGCGTTTCTGTTCCGCCAGGCCCTTGAGCTGCTTGTTGTTCAGGGCGGCGAAAATGCCACCGGGGCGGTAATCGCACTGAATGTCGTAGTGCTGGATGCGCTGACGGATGATGTCGGCGCCTTCGAAGATCATGCTGCCGAGCACTTCGGCGCTTTTTTCGCCGTAGCGTTCTTCGATCACGTCGACGTCGCGGCTATAGGAATTGACCAATTGCCCGCCGTTGCGTCCGCTGGCGCCGAAGCCGACCTTGGCCGCTTCCAGCACGGTGACGCTGTAACCGGCTTCCGCCAGGAACAAGGCCGAGGACAGGCCGGTGTAGCCGGCGCCGATCACGCAGACGTCGCACTCCACACTCTCTTCGAGTTGCGGGTAGTCGGTGGTCTGGTTGCGGGTCGCCGCGTAGTAGCTGTTCACGTAGGTTTGCATGAGAAATTCCCCAGCGGGTACGGGCCCAGGCCCGCCGCCGCTGTTGTTATAAGAGTTAGAGCTTGATCCAGGTCGCTTTGAGCTCGGTGTATTTGTCGAAGGCGTGCAACGATTTGTCGCGGCCGTTGCCGGACTGTTTGAAGCCGCCGAACGGCGCGGTCATGTCGCCGCCGTCGTACTGGTTGACCCATACGCTGCCGGCCCGCAGGCCACGGGCGAAGCGATGGGCGCGGCTGAGGTTGCTGGTCCAGACCCCGGCCGCCAGGCCGAAGATGCTGTCGTTGGCAATCTGCAGCGCCTCTTCTTCCGTATCGAAGCTGATGAGCGACAACACCGGTCCGAAGATTTCTTCCCGGGCGATGGTCATGGCGTTGGTCACCCCATCGAAAACAGTCGGCTCGACATACAGGCCGCCTGTGCTTTCCAGGGTGCGGACACCGCCGGCCAGCAGTTGGCCGCCCTGCTCCTTGCCGATCTCGATATAGCGCAGCACGTTGTCCAGTTGGCGCTGGTCCACCACGGCGCCGACCCGGGTTTCGGGATCGAGGGCGTGGCCCGGCTGCCACCCCTTGAGGGCCTCCACCAGCAGCGGGATGAACTGCTCGCGGATCGAGCGTTGCACCAGCAGGCGCGAACCGGCGGTGCAGACTTCGCCCTGGTTGAAGGCAATGGCTGCAGCTGCCGCTTCTGCGGCTTCGCGCAGGTCCGGGGCATCGGCAAACACCACGTTGGGGCTCTTGCCACCGGCTTCCAGCCACACCCGCTTCATGTTGCTTTCGCCGGCATACACCAACAATTGCTTGCCCACGGCGGTGGAGCCAGTGAAGGCCAGCACGTCCACGTCCATGTGCAGGGCCAGGGCCTTGCCGACGGTGTGGCCGTAACCCGGCAGGACGTTGAACACGCCCTGGGGGATACCGGCGTCCAGGGCCAGCTGGGCGATGCGGATCGCGGTCAGCGGCGACTTTTCCGACGGTTTGAGAATGAACGAGTTGCCCATTGCCAGGGCCGGAGCGAACTTCCAACTGGCCATGATCAGCGGAAAGTTCCACGGCACGATGGCCGCCACCACGCCCGCCGGTTCCCGGGTCACCAGGCCCAGCTGGTCGTGGGGCGTGGCCGCCACTTCGTCGTAGAGCTTGTCGATGGCTTCGGCGTTCCAGCGGATGGCGTTGGCCGTGGCCGGAATGTCGATGGCCATGGCGTCGCCAATCGGCTTGCCCATGTCCAGGGTTTCCAGGAGCGCCAGTTCTTCCTGGTGCGCAAGGATCAGTTCGGCGAAGCGAAGCAGAATGCGCTTGCGCTCGGCCGGGGCCTTGCCCGACCAGACGCCACTGTTGAACGCCTGGCGCGCCACGGCTACTGCACGATCGGCATCGGCCTGATCGGTGCTGGCGACGTTGGCCAGAAAGCGCCCGTCCACCGGGCTCAGGCATTCAAAGGTGGCGCCACTGGCGGCGGCGCAGTACTGGCCGTCGATAAAGGCACGGCCTTCGAGGCTGAGGGACTGGAAGTGCTGCTCCCAGTCGCTGCGGGATTTAGTCATGGCAAATACTCAAGGCAGGCAGTGACACGGTCATCAGACCGTGTGCAGGTACCAGTTGTATTCCAGGTCGGAGATGGAGTTTTCGAACTCCGCCAACTCGCTTTCCTTACAGGCCACGAACACGTCGATGTACATCGGGTCGATGTACTTGGCCATCACTTCGCTGTCGTCCAGTACGCGCAGGGCGTCACGCAGGTTGGTGGGCAGGCTTTGTTCGTTCTGCTCGTAGGAGTTGCCTTCAACCGGCGCTCCCGGATCGATCTTGTTCGTCAGACCATGGTGAATACCCGCCAGCACCGAAGCCATCAGCAGGTAAGGGTTGGCGTCGGCGCCGGCCACCCGGTGCTCGATACGCACCGCATCGGCAGAACCGGTGGGTACGCGCACGGCCACGGTGCGGTTGTCGATGCCCCAGGTCGGCGAGTTCGGCACATAGAACTGTGCACCGAAACGGCGGTAGGAGTTGACGTTGGGGCACAGGAAGGCCATCTGCTGCGGCAGGGTGTCGAGCACGCCGCCGATGGCGTGGCGCAGGGCTTCGTTGGTTTGCGGGTCTTCGCTGGCGAAGATGTTGTTGCCCTGCTTGTCGAGGATCGAGATGTGCACGTGCAGACCGTTGCCCGCCTGGCCCGGGTAGGGCTTGGCCATGAAGGTGGTGTCCATTTCATGGTCGTAGGCGATGTTCTTCACCAGGCGCTTGAGCAGCACCGCGTAGTCGCAGGCTTTGATCGGATCGCTGACGTGGTGCAGGTTGACTTCGAACTGCGCCGGGGCGCTTTCCTTGACGATGGCATCGGCAGGAATGCCCTGCTCTTTCGCGCCTTCAAGGATGTCTTGCAGGCAGTCGACGTACTCGTCCAGATCGTCGATCAGGTAGACCTGGGTGGAATGCGGACGCTTGCCGGAAATCGGCGAACGGGGCGACTGCGGACGGCCGTTCACGTTGTCCTGGTCGATCAGGTAGAACTCCAGTTCAAAGGCCGCGCAGATGGTCAGGCCCATCTCATCGAACTTGCTCACCACCTGGCGCAGCACTTCACGGGGGTCGGCGAAGAATGGCTGGCCTTCGATCTCGTGCATGGTCATCAGCAGTTGCGCGGTGGGGCGCTTCTGCCAGGGTTCGACGCTCAGGGTGCCGGGGATCGGATAGCAGATGCGGTCGGCATCGCCGATGTCCAGGCCCAGGCCGGTGCTTTCCACCGTGGAGCCGTTGATATCCAGGGCAAACAGCGAGGCCGGCAGGTTGATGCCCTTCTCGTAGACCTTGTGCAGCGCGGTGCGCTCGATGCGCTTGCCGCGCACCACACCGTTCATGTCTGCAATCAGCAGATCGACGTAGAGAACCTCGGGGTGTTTTTTCAGGAAGGCATTGGCTTCATTGAGTTGAATGGCACGCGGGGGGACCGACATGATGCACCTATTGTGTTAATTATTATGTTCACTGCTGTGACACGCCAGCAGTCAACCCGAAAGAAAAACCGGAGTCAATAGCCAACAGCAGGCGCCATTCGTCAATTATTTTGCCTCACGAAAGACCAATACACCCCGAGATCCGCGCCATTCGCGGCTTTCAAGCGAACAATGTTTAGAATTTTTTACATGGAAGTTGTTAATTAAAATCAACGAGGATAAGCTCTGGAAAAACTCGTTCCAGCGTGAATTTCGAGGTGATAAAAATGGCATTCAAGCCATTGATCGGCGTTACTGCGTGCGTCAAAGAGATCGGCCTGCACCCCTACCACGTCAGCGGCGACAAGTACTTGCGTGCTGTCAGCGTCGCGGCCGAGGGCCTGCCCCTGATCATTCCTTCCCTGGCGGATCTGATCGATATCGACGATCTGCTGCACAACATGGACGGGCTGCTGTTTACCGGCTCGCCGTCCAATGTCGAACCCTTCCATTACCAGGGCACGCCCAGCGAGCCGGGCACCGCCCACGACCCGCAGCGCGATGCCACCACCCTGCCCCTGCTGCGCGCCGCCATTGCCGCTGGCGTACCGGTGCTCGGCATCTGCCGTGGCTTCCAGGAAATGAACGTGGCCTTCGGCGGCAGCCTGCACCAGAAGGTGCATGAACTGCCGGGCTACATGGACCACCGTGAAGCCGACGATCCACGCATCGAAGTGCAGTACGCCCCGGCGCACCCGGTGGCAATCCAGCCCGGCGGTGTGTTCGAGGCCATGGGCCTGGCCGGCGAGATCCAGGTCAACTCGATTCACAGTCAGGGCGTCGACCGCCTGGCCCCCGGCCTGCGGGTCGAGGCCGTGGCCCCGGATGGCCTGATCGAGGCACTGTCGGTGGAACACAGTAAGGCCTTCGCCTTCGGCGTGCAGTGGCACCCGGAATGGCAGGTGCTGTCGAACCCGGCCTACCTGCGGATCTTCCAGGCCTTTGGCGACGCCTGCCGACAACGGGCTGCGCAACGGCGCTGAGCGCCGATCGAAAAACCCAGGCATTCAATAGGATTCACCACGCCCTGCCCCACGGCGAGCGCGCCTGTGCGCGCCCGACGTCCGGCGTGAGCAACACACGGCAAGACCACAACAACAAATAGCGTCAGGCCGCCAGGGAGGCAGCGCCGAATCAGCCCGCACCCCCTGCGGGCTGGCAATCAAACTTTAAGCCCGGCCGAATTGGCCAGGCTGCTGACACCTGTTGGGAGTTTCACATGGCAAACGCCTCCAGCACTTACCGCAAGGCCCTCGAAGGCACCCCGAGCCCGCAGAAGGTCTTGGTCAAGATCGACCGCGTGACCAAGAAGTTCGATGAAACCGTGGCCGTGGACGATGTCTCCCTGGAGATCCACCAAGGCGAAATCTTCGCTCTGCTGGGCGGTTCCGGCTCCGGCAAATCCACCCTGCTGCGCATGCTCGCCGGCTTCGAGCGCCCCACCGAAGGCCGCATCCTGCTGGATGGCGTGGACATCACCGACATGCCGCCCTACGAGCGGCCGATCAACATGATGTTCCAGTCCTACGCCCTGTTCCCCCACATGACCGTGGCCCAGAACATCGCCTTCGGCCTCAAGCAGGACCGCCTGCCGGCCAGCGAGATCGACGCCCGGGTCGAGGAAATGCTCAAGCTGGTGCACATGACCCAGTACGCCAAGCGCAGGCCGCACCAGCTGTCCGGCGGCCAGCGTCAGCGCGTGGCCCTGGCCCGCTCCCTGGCCAAGCGCCCCAAGCTGCTCTTGCTGGACGAACCCATGGGCGCCCTGGACAAGAAACTGCGCTCGCAGATGCAGCTGGAACTGGTTGAGATCATCGAACGCGTGGGCGTGACCTGCGTGATGGTGACCCACGACCAGGAAGAAGCCATGACCATGGCCCAGCGCATCGCCATCATGCACCTGGGCTGGATCGCCCAGACCGGCAGCCCGGTGGACATCTACGAGGCCCCGGTGAGCCGCCTGGTGTGCGAATTCATCGGCAACGTCAACGCCTTCGACGGCACCGTCACCGAAGACCTGGAAGGCTACGCCATCATCGACTGCCCGGACCTTGAGCAGCAGATCTACGTCGGCCACGGAGTCAGCACCTCGGTGCAGGACAAGTCGGTGACCTACGCCATCCGCCCGGAAAAGATGCTGGTCACCACCCTCAAGCCCGACACCCGCTACAACTGGTCCAAGGGCAAGGTACATGACATCGCCTATCTGGGCGGCCACTCGGTGTTCTACGTCGAGCTGCCCGGCGGCAAGATCGTCCAGTCGTTCATGGCCAACGCCGAGCGCCGTGGCTCGCGGCCAACCTGGGACGACGAAGTCTACGTCTGGTGGGAAGACGACAGCGGCGTGGTACTGCGAGCATGAGTACCTCGACCATGAGCACTTTCAATCAGAAGCTGTTCCGTATGCTGCCCAGCGGTCGCAAGCTGGTAATCGGCATCCCTTTCCTCTGGCTGTTCCTGTTCTTCATGCTGCCGTTCTTCCTGGTGATGAAGATCAGCTTCTCGGAAGCGGCCCTGGCGATTCCGCCCTACTCGGAGATCTACAGCTACGCCGAGCAGAAATTCCAGCTGCTGCTGAACCTGGGCAACTACGCCATGCTCGCCGGCGACGAGCTGTACATCTCGGCCTACCTGGGTTCGCTGAAAGTGGCGCTGCTCAGCACCCTGATGTGCCTGGTGGTGGGTTTTCCCATGGCCTATGCCATCTCCAAGACCGGCAAGGAAACCCAGAACGTCTTGCTGCTGCTGATCATGATGCCGACCTGGACCGCGATCCTGATCCGCGTCTACGCCTGGATGGGCATCCTCAGCAACAACGGCCTGCTCAACAGCTTCCTGTTGTGGACCGGGCTGATCAGCCAGCCGCTGGAAATCCTCAACACCAACACCGCCGTCTATATAGGCGTGGTCTACGCCTACCTGCCGTTCATGGTGCTGCCGCTGTACGCCAACCTGGTCAAGCATGACCAGAGCCTGCTGGAAGCCGCTTCGGACCTGGGTTCGAGCAACTTCAACAACTTCTGGAAAATCACCGTACCCCTGGCCAAGAACGGCATCATCGCAGGCTGCATGCTGGTGTTCATTCCGGTGGTGGGCGAGTTCGTGATTCCGGAGCTCTTGGGCGGTCCGGAAACCCTGATGATCGGCCGCGTGCTGTGGCAGGAGTTCTTCAACAACCGTGACTGGCCGGTGGCCTCCGCCCTGGCGGTGGTGATGCTGGCGATCCTGATTATCCCGATCCTGCTGTTCAACCGCAGCCAGGCCAAAGAGATGGAGGCACGGGCATGAAACGCTTCGAATTTTCCAAACTGATGCTGGTGCTGGGCCTGCTGTTCATCTACTTGCCGATGCTGATCCTGGTGATCTACTCGTTCAACGCCTCCAAGCTGGTGACGGTGTGGGGCGGCTGGTCGATCAAGTGGTACGTCGGCCTGCTGGACAACCAGCAGTTGATGGGCTCGGTGATGCGTTCCCTGGAAATCGCCTGCTACACCGCCATTGCCGCGGTGGCCCTGGGCACCCTGGCGGCCTTCGTGCTGACCCGAGTCACGCGCTTCAAGGGCCGCACCCTGTTCGGTGGCCTGGTCACCGCGCCGCTGGTGATGCCGGAGGTGATCACCGGTCTGTCACTGTTGCTGCTGTTCGTGGCCATGGCGCAATTGATCGGCTGGCCCATGGAACGGGGCATCGTCACCATCTGGATCGCCCACACCACATTCTGCGCGGCCTATGTAGCCGTGGTAGTCTCCGCGCGCCTGCGGGAGCTGGACCTGTCCATCGAAGAAGCGGCCATGGACCTGGGAGCGCGACCGTTCAAGGTGTTCTTCCTGATCACCATCCCGATGATCGCGCCGTCACTGGCGGCCGGCGGCATGATGTCCTTTGCCCTGTCCCTGGATGACCTGGTGCTGGCCAGCTTCGTTTCCGGCCCGGGCTCCACCACCTTGCCGATGGAAGTGTTCTCGGCGGTGCGCCTGGGGGTCAAACCGGAGATCAACGCCGTGGCCAGCCTGATCCTGCTGGCGGTGTCCCTGGTGACCTTCCTGGTCTGGTACTTCGGCCGTCGCGCCGAAGCCGCCCGCAAGCGGGCGATCCAGGAAGCCATGGACTTCACCGCCAACGAATCCTGGCAACCGCCGGCGGCGAAAAAACCTGCTGTACGAGCACCGGCGACGGCCTAGCCATCGTCTCTTCGCCAGCAAGCTGGCTCCTACAGGGTCTGCACTGTCTCTGTAGGAGCGAGCTTGCTCGCGAAAGTCTCCACCCTGATATCCACCTTGCACACGCAGCAATCTGCACAATAAGAAATGGAGTTGTAGTGATGAAAATGCCTGGCAGGATACTGCTCGCCAAAACCCTGCTCTCAGTGTCCTTGATGGGCGCACTGGTGACCGGCGCTCAAGCCAACGACAAGGTGCTGCGCGTCTACAACTGGTCGGACTACATCGCCCCGGACACCCTGAAGAAGTTCGAGGCCGAAACCGGTATCCACGTCACCTACGACGTCTTCGACAGCAACGAAACCCTGGAAGCGCGCCTGCTCACCGGCAAGTCCGGCTACGACATCGTGGTGCCGTCCAACAGCTTCCTGGCCAAGCAGATCAAGGCCGGGGTCTACCAGGAGCTGGACAAGTCCAAGC
This sequence comes from Pseudomonas sp. E1BtOHC1, assembly GCF_058744285.1. Lineage (NCBI taxonomy): Bacteria > Pseudomonadati > Pseudomonadota > Gammaproteobacteria > Pseudomonadales > Pseudomonadaceae > Pseudomonas > Pseudomonas sp. E1BtOHC1. The sequence continues at coordinate 3,437,576 of NZ_CP196023.1, read as the reverse complement.
TGCCCAACTGGAAGAACCTCAACCCGGTGCTGCTCAAGAACGCCTCCGCCAGCGACCCGGACAACGCCCACGCCTTCCCCTACATGTGGGGCTCGATCGGCATCGGCTACAACCCGGACAAGGTCAAGGCGGCCCTGGGCACTGATGCCCCGACCAACTCCTGGGACCTGCTGTTCAAGCCGGAGAACGCCGAGAAGCTCAAGGCCTGCGGCATCAGCTTCCTCGACTCGCCCACCGAGATGCTCCCGGCGGCCCTGCATTACCTGGGCTACCCGGTGACCAGCAAGGACAAGGCGCAGATCCTCGAAGCCCAGGAGCTGTTCATGAAGATCCGGCCTTCGGTGACCTACTTCCATTCTTCCAAGTACATCTCGGACCTGGCCAACGGCAACATCTGCGTGGCCGTGGGTTACTCCGGCGACGTGCTGCAAGCTCGTTCCCGCGCCGAAGAGGCCGGCAACAAGGAGAAGGTCGCGTTCAGCATTCCCAAGGAAGGCGCCGGCAGCTTCTACGACATGATGGCCATCCCCAAGGACGCCACCAACGTCGACAACGCCTACCTGTTCATGAACTTCCTGATGCGCGCGGACATCATCGCCGAGGTCACCAACAGCCTGGGCTACAGCAACGCCAACGCGGCAGCCACGCCACTGGTGGACGAAGCGATCCGCAATGACCCGGCGTCCTACCCGCCGCAAGATGTGCTGGCCACCCTCTACGCGGTGCCGGACCAGCCGATTGCCATCCAGCGCGTGATGAACCGCGGCTGGACCCGGATCAAGCTGGGTAAATGATTCAAGGTGCCCGCCGCTGGCGGGCACGGCTCGCCTTTTTCCGTTCATGTCGCGCCTTACCACCGCGACACTCCTGCGAACGGCTTCACCCGGCTCCCTCGGTTGGGGTGAATCCTTGGCGCCTTCGGGCGCCTTTTTTGCTTTCCCTGCCGCCGCAGGCTGCGAACGGCTGGGGCAACACAAGGGCCTGCGACCGCTTTTCGCAATCTCGCTGACGCGCGGCAGCGGCTACTGCGCGATCGACTCCGCTGGCTTTTGCTGCCATGGGGCGAATATCAGCAGGCTGAACAATGCCAGCCCCCAGACACTCAAGCCGCCGTACAGCATGACCCAGCCAAAGCCATGGACCAGGGCCGCCTGCGGCGTACCTTCCGCCAGCCACGGCAAAGCGTCCAAAGAGCCGCTGCCAGAGGCAATCTGCTGCGCCCAACCCCGCAGTTGCCCGGCATCCAGCGCCCCACTCAGGTGACGCCGCAGGTAGGCGCCCACCCCCGCCACCAGGATCAAGCCCATCAAGGCAATGTTCAGCGCCAGGGAAATCATCCGCGCACTCATGTCGATCCCCGAGGCCATGCCGGCCTGATCGGCGGGCACCGACCCGGTGGTGGTATTGGTCACCGGCGTATTGCAGATGCCCAGACCGATCCCCGCCAGCAGCGCGCCGGGCAGCATGAACACACCGCTGCTGGCGGCCCACTGGCTGGCACCAAACATCGCCACAAAGCCCAGGCCGATGCCGGACAACCCCAGAGGAATCACCCAACCGGCCTCGAAACGCAGGGCCAGGCGTTCGCCCACGGGCGGCAGGATCAGGGTCGGCAAGGTATAGGCCAGCAGCGCCAGCCCGCTGTGCAGGCTGTCGTAGCCCAGGGCACCGTGGAAGTAGATCGGCAGGTAGATCATGAACGGCCAGAAGCTGAAATTCATCCCCATGGAACCGAGCAACGCCCCGGAAAACCGGCGGTTCCTGAATACCCCCAGCTCGAACATCGGTTGCCGGCTGCGGCGCTCGGCACGGATAAAGGCAGCGAAGCAGCCCAGGGTCGCAAGCACCACGGCCAGGGCGCTGAAGCGGCTCAGGGTCGGGCCCTGGGTCAGCACAAAGGTCAGGCCGAACACCGCCAGCGACAGCAGCACGATGCCGGCGCTATCGAGCTTGCCGACCCGTGCCTGACGGGCCTCCTCGACCCCGGCCACGGCAAGCCCCAGGGTCAGCAGCGCCAGCGGCCCGTGCACCAGGAAAATCCACGGCCAGCTGGACAGCGACAGGATCGCTCCGCCAATGATCGGCCCGAACCCCAGGCCAATGCCGAACACCACGCCCCACGCGGCGAAGGCCCGGCTGCGCTCACGGCCCTGACGAAACTGCTGGGACAGGATCGCCACCTGGGTGATCAGCATCGCGCCCCCGGCCAGGCCTTGAAGGGCCCGGCTGGCGATCAGCACCGTCATGTTCTGGGCCAGACCACAGAGCAGCGAGGCCAGGCCGAAGGCGACGATGCTGAAGACAAACACCCGCTTGCGGCCAAAGCGATCGGCCAGGGCGCCGGTGGCCATCAGCACCACGGTGCAGGCGATGGTGTAGGCATTCATGATCCATTGCAGGTCGGTAAAGCGGCCCTGCAGACGGTCTTCCAAGGCCGGGAGAATCACCGGCACGCTGGAGATTTCCAGGCCGAACATCAGCGCGGCCAGGCAGACCGCCGCCAGGGCCAGGGTGTTGCGTGAAGAAGGTTGAGGCATCGAGGGTTGTCCGCAAGTGGTGTCGCCACCCGTCCCGGGGCGACTGAGGGGTCAAGTCTGGGCAACGCCACTCAATGACGGAAATGATTAGATTTTGTAGGATTGAGCAATCTCCATCATGAATGGCAGCCTGCCTTGAACATCGATCCCACCCTGCTGCGGGCCCTGGTCGCAGTCCATGAATGTGCCGGCTTCACCCGCGCCGGCAAGCGCCTGAACCTGACCCAGTCGGCGGTCAGCCATCAGATCCGCCGTCTGGAAGAGCAACTGGGCCGGCCCCTGCTGCTGCGCACCACCCGGCGCCTGAGCCTGACCGAAGACGGCCAGGAAGTGCTGCAGCACGCGCAACAGATCCTCGCCTCCCTGGACGCCCTGGCCCGGCGTTTCCAGCCGTCGCGGCTGAGTGGCGTGGTGCGCTTCGGGGTGCCCGAGACCTTTATGGGGGAGCGCCTGCCGCCACTGCTCTGCCAGTTTTCCCGAGCCTTTCCCGAGGTGCGCCTGGACGTCAGCGTCGGCACCTACCTGGACCTGCGCCAGATGCTCAAGGCCGGGGAACTGGACCTGGCGGTGGTGCTCTCGGAGCCGGGGCGGCGCGACAGCGGCACCGTGCTGCGCAGCGCCCGGTTCGTCTGGGTCGCCGCCGAGCACTTCGACCTGGCCCCGGGCACCTCGCTGCCACTGGCCCTAGCGCCGGCCCCCTGCGTCAATCGGCAGATCGGCCTTGATGCCCTGGGCGAAAGCGCCGCCAGTTGGCATGTGGCGTTCAGCTCGCCAAGCCAGGAAGGCATTCGCACGGCAGTGCTCGCCGGTCTCGGAGTCACCGTGCAGATGGCCAGCGACCTGCGCCCGGGCCTGCGCATCGTCGATGGTGAATACGGCCTGCCGGGGTTGCCCGGAGCGCGCTTCCTGCTGGCCTGGAGCAGCGGCGAAAAGACGGCGGCGGCCCAGGAGTTCGGCCAGTTGCTGCTACAGAACGCCGAGCCGGCCGCCAAGGGGGAAAAAGCCGCGGTCCGCCAGCAGGCTTAAGTGGCAAGCAGCCATTGCGTTGGCGGAATTCAGTCCGCGTGCCAGCCAATTCCGTCGTTCAATGGCCGGCACAGGTCCCTTCGACCTACTGGCAACTTCGTGCGTGTTTTTGCTGATTCCGGCCCGAGCAGCGCGGATAACCGCCGAATCCCTGCGCGCTGCCACCTGGCAATGGCAACCCTTGCCCAGCGGCAACTGGCCGCTGCACAACAGTAAGTTCTGCGCCCCAAGAAGTGGTATTTTTTGCCGCTTCTGGCGTGGCTGATCGGCATGCAGCCCAAGCCGCCAGTTCTACAGGGAGCCGTATCGATGAAAACCGCTGTTCACCCTTGCCCACTGCCCAGTGACTCCAGCATCGCCGCCCTGGCCCCGGGCGCGACTTTCATCGACTGCCGCCGCACCCTGGCGACCGACGCCGAACGCAGCGCCATGCGCCACCTGCTGAACCTGATGAGCCAGACCCCGGCCTGGATCGACCGCATGATGGGCCTGCGCAATCGCGTGGTGCAGCTGTTCGGCCTCAAGGACCTCGGACGCCTGACCCGCATCGACCTGGCGCGCCCCGACGAGGATTACCAGCCCGGCGACCGGGTCGGCATCTTTACCCTGATCTCCCAAAACCCCGATGAAGTACTGGTGGTGGACCGCGACAAACATCTGGACGTGCACCTGTCCCTCAACCGCCAGCCGCTGAACGCCGAGGGCCTGCGCCCGGTGGTGCTGTCCACCGTGGTCCATCCGCATAACGGCCTGGGGCGCCTGTACATGCTGCCGGTGGCCCCCTTCCACCGGATCATCGCGCCCATGACCCTGGCCACTATCAATAACCGCTGAGCCTTCATCCCCCCAAGGATCTTGCCGTGCAGACACCTGATTTCGATGTTGTCGTCGTAGGCCTGGGCGCCATGGGCGCCGCCACTCTCTATCAACTGGCCAAGCGCGGGGTGAAGGTGGCGGGCATCGACCGCTTCGCCCCGCCTCACGACCAGGGTTCCAGCCATGGCGACACTCGCATCACCCGCCAGGCGGTGGGTGAAGGTGCGGCCTATGTGCCCCTGGCGATCCGCTCGCAGCAGATCTGGCGCGAACTGGAAGGCGAACTGGACGTGCAGCTGTTCGAGCAGTGCGGCGTGCTGGTGATGACCGCCAGCACCGACCCACAGCGGCCGGCGGACGCCCGGGATTTCACCGACAACAGCATCGAGCTGGCCCGACGCTATGGCATCGAGCACCAAGTGCTGGACGCCACCGAGATCCGCCGGCGCTTCCCGCAGTTCGCCCCGCTGGATGACAGCGCCCGGGGCTATTTCGAACCCGGCGGCGGTTTTGTCCGACCGGAGCGCTGCATCGACGCGCAACTGACCCGGGCCCGGCAACTGGGCGCGACCCTGATCACCGGCCAGACGGTGCTGGAGCTCAAGTCCGCTGCCGAGGGGGTGGAGATCATCAGCGCCGGTTCGTCGATCAGCGCCCGGCGAGTCATCGTCAGCGCCGGCATGTGGTCGGCGCAACTGCTGGGGACACCCTTCGACTCGCTGCTGCAGGTCTGTCGCCAGCAGCTGTACTGGTTCCGCCTCGATGAACCGCAACACTACCCGACGCGCTCGCCGAGCTTCATCCTCCACAGCGCCGACGATGTCGACACCTGCTACGGCTTCCCGCCGATTCCCGGCGAAGGCTGCGTGAAGATCGCCACCGAGCAGTACAGCGCCAGCAGCCAGCCGGACAGCCTCGACCGCCAGCCCAGCGATGCCGATGCCCAGCGCCTGTTCCGCGACCTGGTGGCGCCGCACATGGCCGGGCTGGCGCCGGAACTGGTGAAGGCCAGCGTCTGCGCCTACACCGTGACCCCGGATTCGGGCTTCATCATCGACCGCCATCCGCGCCTGGCCAACGTCACCGTGGTCAGCGCCTGTTCCGGCCATGGCTTCAAGCACTCGGCGGCGATTGGCGAAGCCCTGGCCCAGCAACAGGTCGAGGGCCGCAGCGAAATCGACCTGAGCAGCTTTTCCCTGCAGCGCTTCAACTGACGGCAACGGCCTCCAAATGGGGGCCGCCCTGAAAAAAACCTCCAGGCTGACGTTTTTCGCCGTTTATCTGCCGTTTTCAGCCTTGCCGGTTGGCCCAGTCTCTACGATTCTTTAGAAACCCCTCAGGGCGGCGCATCGCCGCCCCACGTAGAACCATCGGAGCGCCCCATGAAGAGCGTCGCAGAACTGCTGAAACTCAAGGCCAAGCACAACCAGCAAGTGCACACCATCGCCCCGCACCAGATGGTGCTGGAAGCGCTGATGCTGATGGCCGAGAAAAACGTCGGCGCCTTGCCGGTGATGGAAAACGGCGCAGTGGTCGGGGTCATCAGCGAGCGCGACTATGCGCGCAAACTGGTGCTCCACGGCCGCTCTTCAGTGGGCACCCCGGTGAGCGCCATCATGAGCTCGCCGGTCATTACCGTGGACTCCCACCAGAGCGTGGAAACCTGCATGAGCATCATGACCGACAGCCACCTGCGTCACCTGCCGGTGGTGGAGAACGGCCAGTTGCTGGGCTTGCTGTCCATTGGCGACCTGGTCAAGGAAGCCATCGCCGAACAGGCCGATCTGATCCGCCAGCTGGAGCAATACATCCGCGGCGAATAGGCCCGCTCCCCGTAGTCGGCTTGCCGGCGAACAGGCGCGCTAGCCCTGCACCGCCCTGGCCGACGCCTTCGCTGGCAAGCCAGCTCCTACATAAGCCCCACAAAATTGCACAGCCCCCCGTAGGAGCCGGCTTGCCGGCGAAAAGCCCCGCAAGCCCGGCACCGCCCTCGCGGACGCTTTCGTTGGCAAGCCAGCGCCTGCAACAGTTCGGCGCCATCAACGTGGAGCAGATCCAGCGGTGCTGGTTTTTTCACACTCTGAAATAGTAAATCCCGCCACGTACGGCTCCGCCCCTAACCGCCGCCAGACGCCTGAGCACGGCCCCTCAGCCCAATCTGAAGAACACCCAGGCCAATTCGCAACTCGGCGAAAACTGAATTCCCCCCACGAATAAGAAACGTCTTGCCTGCCACTCTTGTTAACATCGCGCACATTTGTGTGAAGATTTAATGACAGGCAGGTTATTTGTGAAGTTGATCCGTCGTTGCCTACAACACCCTCTCGCTCCCCTGTGTGCCTTGTTCGGCCTGCTGTTGCTGGTGCCAATGGGCGCGCGCCTGGCCCTGGGCTGGTCCAACCCGCTGGGGTACCTGTCCGACCTGGCCAGCGCCAGTCTGCTGACCCTGCTCTTGTACCGCCGCCCCTGGTGGCTGGCGCTGCCAGTGCTGCTGGTCTGGGCACTCTTGACCCTGGTCAGCGCCGAGCTGGTGAGTGCCGTGGGCCGCATGCCCAACCTCGCCGATCTGCACTACCTGGTGGACCCGCAATTTGTCGGCAATTCCACCGGCGGCGGCCTGACCCACCCTGAGCTGGGGCTGACCCTGCTGCTGGGGCTGGTGCTGTGGCTGGTGGTCCAGCGCAGCAGTCGCGCAGTGAAGGCCCCGGCACTGCCACGCACACTCTGGATTCTGCCGCTGGGCTTGTTCCTGGCCCACGGCGCCACCCAGTACCTGAAACCCAGCGAAGCCGATCAGTGGCAGCTGTTCAACCTGCCCCACCAGGCCCTGGCCACTGCCACCGGCCAGGCGCAGATGCGGGTCGAAGACTGGCTGCAAGGCGATGTCGCCGATGTGCCGCCGCCCATGGCCGGCCTGACCCGTCTCGACCTCGAAGGCCAGCCGCTGCTGCCCAGCGCCGGTCGCGCGCGCAACGTGCTGCTGATCACCCTGGAAGGCATTCCCGGAGCCTATATCCGTACCAACCGCGAGGCCCTGAACAGCCACTACCAGGAAGACCTGATGCCCAAGCTCAGCGCCTGGGCCGAACGCGGCATGAACACCCCGGACTACGTACTGCACAGCCACCAGACCATTCGCGGCCTGTACGCCATGCTTTGCGGCGACTACGACAAGCTCGACAACGGCACCCCCAAAGGCGTGGAGATGCTCACCCAGAGCCAGCGCAACCAGGCCTGCCTGCCCGCGCAGATGCACAAGTTCGGTTTCAACACCCACTACCTGCAAGGCGCCGGCCTGCGCTTCATGGCCAAAGACAAGATCATGCCGCACATCGGCTTTGACGCGACCCATGGCCTGGAGTGGTTCAAGAACGACAACTACCTGGAGTTCCCCTGGGGCAAGGACGACAAGGCGTTCTTCGAAGGTGCACTGACCTACGTCGATCAGTTGAAGAAGAAAAAACAGCCTTGGATGCTCACCCTGCTCACCGTCGGCACCCACCAGCCCTACTCCGCGCCCGAGGACTACCTGGAGCGCTATGAGACGCCGAAGCAGGCGGCGGTCGGCTACCTGGACGACGCCATCGACCAGTTCCTCAAGGGCCTGGAGCGCAAGGGGGTGCTCAAGGACACCCTGGTGATCATCACCTCCGATGAATCCCACGGCATCGACGGCGTGCGTCTGGCCTCGTCCTGGGGTTTCAACCTGACACTGGCCCCGGACCAGGACCTGCTGCCCCATCTCAAGTCCGGGACCTACGGCCACGTCGACCTCAGCGCCTCGGTGCTGGACTACTTCGGCCTGCCGGTGCCCGCCAGCCTCAGCGGCCGCTCGCTGTTTCGCGACTACGCCCAGGGCCGGGAAATCATGTCCTACACCAACGGCAAGCTGCGCTACCACGACGGCCAGGGCACCTTCACCGAGTGTGATTTCCAGCAACGCTGCCGCTACTACGCCAGCCCCGGTTTCATCGCCGACAGCGCCAGCCTGCAAGGCCAGTACGGCGGTCTGCGGGCCCGGCAGATCAGTGCCCGGGCCGCGCACCTGGATCGCAGCCTGCTGCAATCGCCACTGAACCAGCACTATCAGTTCGGCAGCCCGGCGATCATCCCGCTGCAGGCGCAGATCAAGGATGACTGGGCCGACAACCTGATCGGTGCCCAGTACCTGGAAATGCCCAAGGGCTCCCAGACCCGGGTGCGCTTCACCGTGCGCTCCGCCGACCCGCAGCAGAACGCCTACATCCTGCTCAAGGGCAAGGAACTGGAACAGGACGTGCCCCTGGGCCTGCCGGAAGAGATGCTGGTAACCCCCGACCAGCCGTTGCAGATGGACTTCAGCTTCGACAACCCGGAAACCCGCAAGGCCTTCTCCTTCCACCTCCTGGGCTACGGCCTGGGTGCGGTGGAAGTCAGCGATTTCAGCGTGATCACCGAGTTGCCGGGGCAACCTGAAAGCGTCGATCCCGAGGAAGACAGCAACGCCCACTCCAGCTGAACCCTGCCGCACATCGAGCAGCGCCCTTCAGGGCGATGCTCGATGTGCCCCTGTGCAAACCCCGCAAAAAAAACTTTCCTGTACATGAAACTTTTTTTGTACAGAAAAAGTCGGACCGTTGATGTCATTTAAACATCATTGAGCTATCACGCTGCGTCTTCGAGGCACGGCCTTGTGAAGCATTCAGTCAACGGTTTAGGAGCGGTCCTTCCTATGTTTTCCAATCTGAGCATTTCGCAAAAGCTCTATGCCGGTTTCGGCGTCGTCCTGCTGATCCTCCTGCTGCTGGTGCTTGCGGCCCTGCGCGGCTTCGATCAGGTCAGCAGCAGTGTCAAAAGCAACATCCACAGTTACCAAGTGCTGAGCCAGTCCGACGCCCTGCTGCGCAGCCTGATCAACATCGAGACCGGCATGCGCGGTTATGCCCTGACCGGCCGCGACAGCTTCCTCGAACCTCTGGAGCAAGGCGAAAAAGCCTTTACCGACGACTACGCCCGGATCAAGAACAGCACCGCCGACAACCCCGAACAGCAGGCGCGCCTGGAGCGACTCAAGGCCCTGCACGACCAGTGGCTGCAAGACGACGTCCAGGGCAACCTGGCCCTGCGCCGGGCGATCAATGCCGGGAGCCAGCCTGCAGCAGCCATGGCCGCGCAGATCAGCGCCGGCCGCGACAAGGCCAAGATGGACGCCATGCGCCAACTCACCAGTGAGTTGCGCGAAGCGGAAAAAAGCCTGCAGGACGCTCGCAGCCAGGCCATGGACGCCGCCAAGTCTTCCGCCCTGGCGGTCCTGATCGGTGGCGGTTTGCTGGCGGCGGTGCTGGCCATGCTCGTTGCCTGGTCGCTGTCCAGCAATCTGGTGGGACGTATCCGCCAGGCCGTGGAGGTGGCCAAGGCCATCGCCGCCGGCCGTCTCGACAGCAGCATCAGCACCACGGGCCGCGATGAAGTGAGCAACCTGCTGCAAGCCTTCGCCGCCATGCAGGAGCGCCTGCGGACCATGATCAGTCAGATCAAGCTGGGGGCCGACCAGTTGGTCAGTGCCTCCCAGAGCATTTCCAGTGCCTCGTTGCAGCTCTCGGCCTCGGCCCAGGAACAGTCCCACTCGGCCTCCTCCATGGCCGCCACGGTGGAAGAGCTGACGGTGAGCATCAACCATGTGGCAGACAACGCCGGGGATGCCCACGCCCTGTCCAGCGAGTCCGGGCGTCAGTCCGAGGAAGGTGGCAGCGTGATCCAGGACACCCTGGGCAGCATGCGCCTGATCGCCGAAACCGTGCAGGCTTCGGCCAGTCAGATCGGCGAACTGGGCCAGCACGCCGAACAGATCTCCAGCATTGTCAGCGTGATCAAGGGCATCGCCGAACAGACCAACCTGCTGGCCCTCAATGCGGCCATCGAAGCCGCCCGGGCCGGGGAACAGGGCCGTGGTTTTGCCGTGGTCGCCGATGAAGTGCGCCTGCTGGCCCAGCGCACGGCCAATTCGACCCAGGAGATCACCGAGATGGTCGACAAGATCCAGATGGGCACCCGGGAAGCGGTGAGCAGCATGGACGTCGGGGTCAATCAGGTGAAGAGCGGCGTCGAACTGGCCCAGCAGGCCGGCGAGGCCATCGTCAACATCCGCACCTCGTCGGGCAATGTGGTGCGGGTGGTGGACCAGATCTCCCTGGCCCTGCGGGAACAGACCGCCGCCAGCCAGGATGTGGCGCGCAATGTCGAACGCATCGCCCAGATGTCCCAGCAGAACAGCCAGGCCGTGGAAGAAACCACCGAAACCGCCCGCTCCCTGCAGCAACTGGCGCAAAACCTGGAGCAGCAGGTGAACGTGTTCAGGCTCTAGGACTGGCGTTGGCACTGCCCGACTCAAGAGCTCGGGCACGCACCAGCAGCAGACTCAGCACCGCCCCCAGCAGCAGGACCGCGATCAGCATCAGCCAGGCGCTGGCAAAATCCGCCACGCCTTGCTGCACGGCACCGAACAGCACCGGCCCAAGGGCGAACCCGGCGAAGAAGCCCGCCGAGAGCAGACCCGAGGCGGAGGCCGGGCTGCCAAAGGCCGGATCGCGCAGCAGCATGCTCATGGCGATGGCATGGGTGGCCACGGCGGTCAGGCCCATGCCCAGGGCGCCGAACCACAAGGGCCAGTGCGCCTGGGGCGTGGCCTGGGCAGTGACCGCCAGGGCCAGGCTGGCCAGGAGCAATAGCGTCAGGAGCAGCCAGGATTCCTCGGTCATACGTGCCGCCAATGGCGTCAGCAGGGTCCGGGCCAGGATGCCCATGACCCCGAACCCGGCGACCATGGCCCCGGTCTCGCCGACCGCCACCCCTTGGCGAGCCGCGAATACCCCAAGAAAGGTCACGAAGGACGAGAGCACCAGGCCGACACACAACTGCACGCTGAGCAGCAGCGTCAGCCGTGAATTCGGCCGGGGAATCTTCAGGCTCATGGTCTTGCCCGCTGCGCTGCCCGGCGCCACCTTTGGCCCCCACAGGGCCAGCAGCAAAGTCGGCAGGAGCAGGCAGGCCAGGGCTGCGCGCCAGCCCAGAGACCCGGCCAGAGGCGGCAGCAACAGGCCGGCGATCAGCGCGGACAGTTGCACCCCGGACTGTTTCAGCCCCACCACCGCGGCCTTGCTGCGGGCCTCGACACACTCGGCCACCAGCAGATTGGTCACCGGGTTGGCCAGGGCCTGGGCCACTCCACAGATCGCCAGGGCCAGCAGCAGCCCGGCAAATCCCGGCAAGCTGACCAACAGGCCATACCCCGCCAGGGTCGCCCAGAACAGCAAGGCCAGGCCTCGTCGGATGCCGAGCCGGTTCACCAGCGGCCCGGCCCACAGGGACAGCACTGCCGCCAGGCCAAAGGCGCTCATCACCAGCCAGCCCAGCCAATGGGGCGCCACCCCAAGATCGGCGATCAGCAAGGGCCCGAGGGTGCCGATGGCGTAGAAGATCAGCATCGGCAGGCCCATGGCACAGACCAGTACCACGCGCAGCCAGAGCCCCCGGGGACTGGCAGTTTTCAAGTTCTGAGGGTTCATTGCTTGCTCCTTTGCAGGTGGGGCGCCGCAAGATTGCAACGCTCACCCCAGCGTGGGAAACAGCTTACTTTTTAGCGAGAATGCTTATCATGCGTGTTCATATGGGAAACGGATCCATTCCCATGGCAAACGCAGAACATCCATTGCAGGAGCGCGAACATGGCCGTTGCACCCGGTTCTTCCCAGTCCTATCGCTTGCCGTGCCACGCACCACGCGAGCACAGCCAGGCCCCGGGCGGCGGGTCACGCCAGCAGTTGCCCCAGGCCCTGGGCGATTGCCATTTCGAGAGCCTGCCCCTGGCCCCGGACCTGACCCTGGTGCGCTCGCGCTATCACCCCAATCGCCCCTTGATCGAAGAGGCCAGCAGTTGCCACGCCGGCCGTCTACTGGTGATCACCTGTGCCCTGCAAGGCACCTCGGGCTACCTGGACGCCAAGGGTTCGAGCCTGGCGTTTCGCGCCGGACACACCACCGTCACCGCCTTCCAGGCCAGCCGGGGCGAACGCCGTTATGGCGCCAATGAAACGGTGGAGCAACTGCGCCTGCTGGTGGGCGAAGCCCTGCTCCAGCAGTACCTGGGCCCCGCCCGGGCTCGCCAGTTGCTGGGCCAGGACGCCTTGCAGCTGTTGGCCTGCGGGCCCACTTCCCGGGCCAGTGCCGGCCATCTCAGTGCCCTGGCCCAACCCTTGGGCCGGCAGCCGCCACCGACGCTGGAGCTGCACATCCACGCCCTGAGCCTGCTGTCCTTGCAATTGCAGGCCCTGGCCCCCGCCCCTGTCGCCCCGGGCAGACGCCTGAAGGCCGCCGATCTTGAACGGCTGCAGCAGGTGCGCGACCTGATGTTCGAGCAGATGCACCAGCCCTTGAGCGTGGCTTATCTGTGCGCCGCTGTGGGTCTCAACGAGTTCAAGCTCAAGCAGGGCCTGCGCGAGCACTACAACACCACGCCGCAACGCATGCTCCTGGAAATCCGCATGGGCCATGCCCATCGCCTGCTGGAAGGCGGCTGCCAAGTGGCCCAGGCGGCCTATCAAGTGGGCTACCGCTTTCCCGGCAACTTCAGCGCGGCCTTTACCCGGTTCTATGGCAAATCGCCCAAGTCGGTGTTCGGCCCCCGGCGCTGAACCTTGGGTAAAACACTGGCGCCGCGAAGGCTTTGCGTCTATTTCTGGTAGGCGTCCCTGGCCACTGGAAACGAGTGCAGCCCATGATCGACCACCCTACTGCCCCACCGTTCGAGCAACTCGCCGCCGCCATGCACGGCAAGCCTTTCATGGTCCTGACCGGGGCCGGCATCAGCACCCCGTCGGGCATCCCCGACTACCGCGACAGCGAAGGCGTGCGCCGTGGCAAGCAGCCGATGATGTACCAGGAGTTCGTCAGCCAGGCCAACGCCCGTCGTCGCTACTGGGCCCGGGCCATGCTCGGCTGGCCGCGCATTCGCCAGGCCCGGCCCAATGCCGCGCACCAGGCGTTGGCGCAATTGCAGGCAGCCGGCCGGATTGCCGGAGTGATCACCCAGAATGTCGACACCCTGCACGATCAGGCCGGCAGCCTGGAAGTCATCGAATTGCACGGCAGCCTGCATCGGGTGCTGTGCCTGGACTGCGGCCAACGCAGCCAGCGTGATGCCATCCAGCTGCAGTTGGAGGCGCACAATCCCTACCTGGCCGGCGTCGACGCGGTGCAGGCGCCGGATGGCGACACCCTGCTGGACCCGGCGTTCGAGGAACGCTTCCAGGTGCCCCGTTGCCCCTACTGCGACGGCGACCGCTTGAAGCCCGACGTGGTGTTCTTCGGCGAAAACGTCGCCCAGACCACCGCCGCCCGGGCCTTGGGGGCGGTGCACGAGGCCGCCGGCCTGCTGGTGGTGGGTTCATCGCTGATGGCGTATTCGGCGTTTCGTTTGTGCCGAGCGGTGGCTGACCAGGGCAAGCCGCTACTGGCCATCAACTTCGGCAAGACCCGCGCCGACGAGTTGCTGGACCTCAAGCTCGGCGAGCCCTGCGACCGACTGCTGCCGCTGCTGGCCGAGCGCCTGCTGCGCTAAGCCTCAAAGCATTGCCACGCGCAGGCCGAGGTTTTCCTCGCGCAGGATGTCGAACAGCGCCTGGGCCGCGGTGGACAGTTCGTCCCCCGGCTTGGTCAGTACGCCGATGGCCCGCTCCACCACCGGCTCGTCCAGAGTCAGGCAATGCCCGCCCAGCTCGCGCATATGCTGGGCACACAGCGCCGGCACGGCACTGACGCCCAGGCCGCTGGCGACCATGCGTCCCACGGTCGCCAACTGATGGCTTTCAAATTCCACCGGCAACTGCACGCCCCGGGCCCGCAGGTGATCCTCCAGCATCACCCGCACCATGGACGGCCGCTGCAGGGTGATAAAGGGCTCCTGCAACAGCGTCTGCCAATCGATGCGGCTGCGCTGCGCCAGGGGCGAATCCTTGGCCACCACCGCCACGAAACGGTCGACGTACAGCGGGGTGAACTGCAGGGAAGAGCTGTCCTGAGGTTCGAAGGCCACCCCCAGTTCCACCTCGCGGTCGCGGACCATTTCCAGGACCTGCTCGTTGACCACGTCGTTGACCGTGACGTTGACCTGGGGGTAACGGGCGCGAAAGTGCTTGAGGATCGGCGGCAGCAGGTTGCCGGCAAAGGACGGCATGGCCGCCACGGTCACCCGCCCGCGTTGCAGGGTGAAACGCTGGCGCAGTTCGTCCTCGGCGTTGTCCCAGTCGGCGATCAGCCGTCGCGCCAGAGGCAGCAGGGCCTCGCCTTCCGGGGTCAGGGCGACGTTGCGCGTGTTGCGGGTAAACAGGCGCCCGCCCAGGCCTTCTTCCAGGGCCTTGATGGTCAGGCTCAGGGCCGACTGCGACAGGTGCAGGCGTTCGCAGGCCAGGGCAAAGCTCAAACTGTGGGCCACCGCCAGAAAGGCCCGTATCTGTTTAACCGTCATCTGTCATCCTCAGGAGAGCAGCGGCAAGCTATAAGCTTCAAGCCGCAAGCTTGGAGCTTGGAGCTTGGAGCTTGGAGCTTGGAGCTTGGAGCTTGGAGCTGATTATGCTGTTTTTCAAATCAATCAACCTTAAAAATCAACTTAACAAATCAATCCCGCAGCGCAACACTGATCCGCAAACGGCTGGCCAGCCGCCAACGAACAAGAAAGAGGATGGTGCAAATGGCAGGTTTCGATAAGCGCGTGGCGTCCTACGAGGAAGCCCTGGAAGGTCTGCAAGACGGCATGACCGTGATCGCCGGCGGCTTCGGTCTGTGCGGTATCCCCGAGAACCTGATCGCCGAGATCAAGCGTCGCGGTACCCGCGACCTGACCGTGGTGTCGAACAACTGCGGGGTCGACGGTTTCGGCCTGGGCGTGCTCCTGGAAGACCGCCAGATCAGCAAGGTGATCGCCTCCTACGTCGGTGAAAACGCCCTGTTCGAGAAACAGCTGCTCAGCGGCGAAATCGAAGTGGTACTGACCCCCCAAGGCACCCTGGCGGAAAAAATGCGCGCCGGCGGCGCCGGTATCCCGGCCTTCTTCACCGCCACCGGCGTCGGCACCCCAGTGGCCGACGGCAAGGAAACCCGCGAATTCAAGGGCCGCACCTACCTGATGGAAGAGTCCATCACCGGTGACTTCGCCATCGTCAAGGGCTGGAAGGCCGACCATTTCGGCAACGTGGTCTATCGCCACACCGCGCAGAACTTCAACCCCCTGGCGGCTACCGCCGGCAAGATCACCGTGGTCGAAGTGGAAGAAATCGTCGAGCCGGGCGAGCTGGACCCGACGCAGATCCACACCCCCGGCATCTACGTCGACCGGGTCATCTGCGGCACCTTCGAGAAGCGCATCGAACAGCGCACCGTGCGCAAGTGATCGCCCTTCCCCAGCCCGACTAAAAGGACAACAAACATGGCTCTTACCCGCGAACAAATGGCTCAGCGCGTCGCCCGCGAACTGCAGGACGGCTTTTACGTCAACCTCGGCATCGGCATCCCGACCCTGGTGGCCAACTACATCCCCGACGGCATGGAAGTCATGCTGCAATCGGAAAACGGCCTGCTGGGCATGGGCGCCTTCCCCACCGAAGACGAAGTCGACGCCGACATGATCAACGCCGGCAAACAGACGGTGACCGCACGCATCGGCGCTTCGATCTTCTCTTCCGCCGAATCCTTCGCGATGATCCGCGGCGGCCATATCGACCTCACCGTGCTGGGCGCCTTCGAAGTGGACGTGCAAGGCAACATCGCCTCCTGGATGATCCCCGGCAAGCTGGTCAAGGGCATGGGCGGCGCCATGGACCTGGTGGCCGGTGCCGAGAACATCATCGTCACCATGACCCACGCCTCCAAAGACGGCGAATCCAAACTGCTCAGCCGCTGCAGCCTGCCGCTGACCGGCGCCCAGTGCATCAAGCGCGTGCTCACCGATCTGGCCTACCTGGAGATCGAGAACGGCGCCTTCATCCTCAAGGAGCGCGCCCCCGGGGTCAGCGTCGAGGAAATCGTCAGCAAGACCGCCGGCAAGCTGATCGTGCCGGACCACGTGCCTGAAATGCAGTTCGCCTGAGGAGCCCCATCATGCAAGACGTCGTCATCGTTGCCGCCACTCGTACCGCCGTAGGCAGTTTCCAGGGCTCCCTGGCGGGCATTCCCGCCGTTGACCTGGGCGCCGCCGTGATCCGCCAACTGCTGGCCCAGACCGGCATCGACCCGGCCCAGGTCGACGAAGTGATCATGGGCCAGGTGCTCACCGCCGGCGCCGGGCAGAACCCCGCCCGCCAGGCCGCGATCAAGGCCGGTCTGCCCCACGCCGTGCCCGCCATGACCCTGAACAAGGTCTGCGGCTCGGGCCTCAAGGCCCTGCACCTGGGCGCCCAGGCCATTCGCTGCGGCGATGCCGAAGTGATCATCGCCGGTGGCCAGGAAAACATGAGCCTGTCCAACTACGTACTGCCCGGCGCCCGCACCGGCCTGCGCATGGGCCACAGCCAACTGGTCGACACCATGATCAGCGACGGCCTGTGGGACGCTTTCAACGACTACCACATGGGCATCACCGCCGAGAACCTGGTGGACAAGTACGGCATCAGCCGTGAAGCCCAGGACGCCTTCGCCGCCGCTTCCCAACAGAAGGCCGCAGCGGCCATCGAGGCCGGGCGCTTTGTCGACGAGATCACCCCGATCCAGATTCCCCAGCGCAAGGGCGAGCCGCTGACCTTCGCCACCGACGAGCAGCCACGCCCCGGCACCACCGCCGAAGCCCTGGCCAAGCTCAAGCCCGCGTTCAAGAAAGACGGCAGCGTCACCGCCGGCAACGCCTCGGCGCTGAACGACGGCGCTGCCGCGGTGATGCTGATGAGCGCCAGCAAGGCCCGGGCCCTGGGCCTGCCGGTCCTGGCCAGAATCGCCGCCTACGCCAACGCCGGGGTTGACCCGGCGATCATGGGCATCGGCCCGGTCTCCGCCACCCGTCGCTGCCTGGACAAGGCCGGCTGGACCCTGGACCAACTGGACCTGATCGAAGCCAATGAAGCCTTCGCCGCACAATCCCTGTCCGTGGCCAAGGAGCTGGAATGGGACGCGAGCAAGGTCAACGTCAACGGTGGCGCCATTGCCATCGGGCACCCGATCGGCGCGTCGGGCTGCCGGGTGCTGGTGACCCTGCTGCATGAAATGCTCAAGCGCGATGCCAAGAAAGGTCTGGCGACCCTGTGCATCGGCGGCGGTCAGGGCGTGGCATTGGCCATCGAGCGCTAGGGTTTCCTCGCCACACTAGAGGCGCTGTTGCAGTTACAGCGCCTGCACTAGCCTGCTCAACTGCTCATCCAGACGCCCCGCCTCACCCCGCAACGACTCGCAGAAGCCCTCGACAAAACTCGATGAAGGCCGGTAGTCAGGGCGGATCAGCATCACTCGATACGGCACCGACAACTGCAACGGACGGATCGCCAAGCCACGCCCCACCTCTTCCATGGCGCTCAAGGGATTGATGATCGCCACCCCCAGTTTCTGTCGCACCATGGCGCACACCGAGGCGGCGTTGGTGGTTTCCACCACCACCCGGCGGTCGACCCCGGCCTGGCGAAAGTGCTCGTCCAGGGTCTGCCGGTAGATATCCAGGCCCGAGAGGTTGATGAAGTTCTGCCCACGAAAATCTTCAGAGGCCAGCCGCGACTTGACCAGCAGCGGATGGTCGTCCGGGAGGATGCAGACCATGTCGGCGCAAAACAGCAGTTCCCCCTGGGTGCCTCGTGGCAGGTGCTCGCTTTCGGTGAGGCCCAGGTCATGGCGCTGGGCACTGAGGGATTCTTCCAGCAGCGGCGATTCCTGGGCGGTGATGCTCAGGCCGATCCCCGGGTGCCGCTCCTGGAAGTGCTTGCACACCCTCGGCAGCAGGGTCTGGGAGAACAGCGGCAGGCAGCTCAGGCTCAATTGGCCATGCTCGAAACGACGGATCGACTGAGCCACGCTGTTGATCCGCTCCAGCCCCACATAGGCCCGTTCCACTTCCTCGAGCAGCAGCATGGCCTGGGCCGTGGGCAGCAGGCGCCCGCCTTCACGGTCGAACAGGCGCAGACCGGAAAGCGCTTCCAGCCGCGCCAGTTCCCGGCTCACCGTGGGCTGCGAGGTGAACAGCAGGCGCGCGGCGCCAGTGACGCTACCGGCCTGCATGATGGCGCGGAATACTTCGATATGCCGCAGGGAGATGTCCATGAACAAAGGCTCGCTTGATCGCTCGACCCATATCAAATCTGAATCATGTAACAAAGAATAGATATTTTATTGAATAGCCAGAAATCGGCATGCTGCAGCCACTCTCACTGACCACAGACCGCAATCGCCATGGCCATTCCCTTCTCTCCCGCTCAACTCGTCGCCGCTGCCCGCCAATATGGCACCCCGCTGTGGTGCTATGACGCCGCCACCATCCAGGCGCGCATTGCCCAGTTACAGGCCTTCGACGTGGTGCGCTACGCGCAGAAAGCCTCGTCCAACCTGCACCTGCTGCGCCTGATCCGCGAAGCCGGGGTGCGGGTCGACGCCGTATCCCTGGGGGAAATCGAGCGGGCCCTGCTGGCCGGCTTCAGCCCGGTCGATGCCGGTATCGTCTTCACCTGCGACCTGTTCGACGAAGCCACCCTCAAGCGTGTGGTGGAGCTGCAAGTGGAAGTCAACGCCGGCTCCATCGACATGCTCCGTCAACTCGGGGAACAGTCCCCGGGGCATCGGGTCTGGCTGCGGATCAACCCGGGCTTCGGCCACGGTCACAGCCGCAAGACCAACACCGGCGGCGAGAACAGCAAGCACGGCATCTGGCACGATCAGGTCGACGAAGCCCTGGCGGTGATCCGCCAGCACGGCCTGCACCTGGTGGGCCTGCACATGCACATCGGTTCCGGGGTCGACTACGACCACCTGGAGCAAGTGGGCGCGGCCATGGTGGCGGCGGTGAAATCCCTGGACCACGACATCGAGGCGTTCTCCATCGGCGGTGGCCTGTCCACCCCTTACCGCGACGGCGACACTGCGGTGGATGTGCAGCGCTACGCCAATGCCTGGAGCGTTGCGCGCCGGGAGATCGAGGCCTACCTGGGCCACGGCGTGCGCATGGAAATCGAACCGGGGCGTTTCCTGGTGGCCGAGGCCGGTTGCCTGGTCAGCGAAGTGCGGGTGGTGAAGACCGCCGGCCAGCATCACTTCGTGCTGGTGGACACCGGCTTCAACGACCTGATGCGCCCGGCCATGTACGGCGCTTACCACGGCATGAGCCTGCTGGACGCCGCCGGCCAGCCGGTGCAGCGCCCGCAACAGCTGACCGTGGTCGGCGGCCCGCTGTGCGAGTCCGGCGACATCTTCACTCAGGACGACGAATGCCTGACCCCGCGCCTGCTGCCCCAGGCCCAGGTCGGCGACCTGCTGGTGCTGCACGACACCGGCGCCTATGGCGCCAGCATGTCCTCCAACTACAACAGCCGGCCGCTGCTGCCGGAAGTGCTGTTCGCCAACGGCCAGCCACAGCTGATCCGCCGGCGCCAGCCACTGGCCGACCTGCTGGCGCTGGAACTGGGGCTGTAAGGCGCCGTTACCAGGGCTCCAGCCGCAGCCGTTCCGGCTGGTTGTTGACCCCATCGTCCTGCTTGCGGGTCACCAGCGGCTCACCGTCGGCGCCGTAGAACTGCACCACCAACTCGGCGCTGTCGGGATGCAAGTCGAGACGGGCGAAGTTATCAGCCTGGGTAAAGGCCCAGGTGTGGTAATCCATGGTGTGGGTACCGTCGAGGAGCGCAAAGCTGTCCGGCGTCTGCGGCGCCGTTGAGTCGTGCACGTAACCGGCCGGGTCACCGTCGGCAAAGGGAAAGGGCCAGTAGAAGGCCGACGAGGTGACGGCGTAGGACTTCAGGGCCTGACCCGCGGCACTGAACGCCAACCGGGAAATGTTCGAGCAGTGAATGTCTCCGGACAGGAACACCACGTTCTGCACCTGGTGCTCGATCATGGTTTCCAGCACCGCGCGCCGCGTGGCGGGGAAAGCCGACCAGGAGTCGCTGTCGTTCTTGTGGCGCACGGCATCAGAGTCTGTGCCCACGGTATCCACACCGTTGGGCACAAAGACGCTGGAAGTGACCACGAACTTGGGGATGTTGCCCCGATCCTCTTGCATGTGCCGCAACCAGGCACACAGCCGGTCGAGCTGACCCGGTTCGCTGGGATGCAATGAAGGACGGCCCAGCAGATGGTTGTCCTCCAGGGCGTCCGGCACATCGTCGAGGAAGCGCTGGGTACGGGTGTCGAGCACGAAGAACGGGTAGTTGCCACAAGAGAAGTCATAGAACAGCTGGTTGGTCTGCAACTGCTGCAGGTACTTGTCGTCACCGGTCATGGCCCGGCCATGGACATAGCTGTCGGCAAAGCGCGGTCCATGGCTCCACTGGTAGCTCATGTAAGCCCCCATGGCGAAGTTGAACAGCAGGCGCTTTTCACGGTCCTTGCGAATCCGGTCCTGGGTCCAGTTGTCCTCGATCTCGTGGTCGTCAAGGATCATGTAGGTGGGCAGGTGGGCCAGCAATTGGCGGATGTTCGGCGAGCCGAAGGCGCTGTGGTAGCGCTCCTCGAATTCCTCGAAAGTATCCGCCAGGCCCACCGGCACCAGGCGGTTGAACAGGTCGGCATAGATCTGGTCACCCACCATCAGCACCAGTTGCGCATCCCCATGGTCCGCCAGCATCGGCCCGAAGATGGTGTCGGAATGCTTGCGTTTCCACAGCAGCCCCGGGTAGCGGCAGGACCCCAGCAAAAAGCTCAGGGGCGCCGGTTTGGCGGCGGCGCTGGCGTGGGTGGTGAACTCGGCCTCGACGTACATCTTGTCGACCCCGGTGCGGTTCAGGTCATTGGCCCAGGCTCCAGGCTCGGGCAGGCGCTGCACCACCGACTCGCTGGAAACATCATCATCGTTGTTGCCCGAGTCATCGACGTTGAGCGACGCCATGCGCACCCGATACCGGGTGTCAGGCGTCAGCAAAAAGGGCTTGAGCTGCTTGCGCGCGGCCTGGCTGCCCCACAGGCTGGTGTCCACCCCGAGATTGAAAGTGCCGGTACGGTGATACTCGCGTCGCAGGCGAAAGTAGAAGATGTTGTCCGCCGCGACCCGGCCGTTGCTGCCCACCACGCCAATCACGCCGATGGTGCGGATATCCTCCGCCACGCCCTTCTCGTCCAGGGCATCGGAAGCGGCGATCCATAAACGGCAGGACGTATCGGTGGTGTGCCCGACAATCGGGCCTAAAGAAGGAGTGCGAAGTGTGCTCACGGTGACCTGCTCCTTGGTGGGGTGTGCAGGCCAAGCTTAGTTCGGGCGCGGCAACCGACAAGCCCGATCAGGCGCCTCGGACAACCGGTCGCAACGGGCGACAATCAGCGCCAGCAGCATCAAGACGGCGGCGACCGCAAAGGTCCAGTGCATGCCGCGGGCCACCGCCGCGACATCGGCAGGACCGCCCTCGCCCGTCTGCGACATCCCGGCAAACAACGCCCCCATGGCGGCGGCGCCGCTGATCAGACCAAGGTTGCGTGACAGGCTCAACAGGCCCGCCGTCAGCCCCCGTTGCTGCGCTGTCACGTCGAGCATCACCAGGCTGTTGTTGGCGGCCTGGAACACCGCATAGCTGGCGGTCACCAGGGCAATGGGCAACAAGTACCCCGCCAGCCCCAGGCTCGCGGGCAACAGTGCCAGCAGGCACAGACCGATGAACATGCCCAGCAGCCCGAGCCGGCACAAGAGCCGGGCGCCGAGCCTATCCACCAGGCGCCCGGCGGGCACCCCGCTCAGGGTCGCCACCAGCGGGCCCAGGGACAGGCACAGGCCCACCCAGACGGTCGCCAGCCCCAGCCCCTGGGACAGATAGAAAGGCCCGATCACCAGAGTGGTCATGATCACCGTGGACACCAGCAGGCTCAGTAGCAGGCTGCGGCGCAGTTGCGGCCGGCGCAGCAAGGCAGGCTGAAACAGCGGCGCGGCGGCCCGTCGCTCTACCCACGCCAACAGCACGCCCGCTGCCACCGCTGCCGACAACAGCCCCAGGTTCAACAGGGCCAGCGGGTTGTCCCCCAGGGTCAGGGCCAGGGCATAGGCACCCAGGCTCAGGGCCAGGAGCACAGTCCCGGGAAGATCGAAAGCGCTGGCTGAGGTGGCCTTGGGGTCCTCGGGCAAGCAACGCCAGGCCAGCAGCCAAGCGAGTAGTCCCAACGGCACATTGACCAGGAAAATCCAGCGCCAGCCAACACCGGCCAGCAACAGGCTGCCCAGGGACGGACCCAGGGTGGTGCCCAGGGCCGACATGCTGCCCAGCACGCCCATGGCCGTTCCCGTGTGGGCCTTGGGTAGCGCATCGCCCACCAGGGCCATGCTCAGGGCCAGCATCAGTGCCGCCCCCAGGCCTTGCAGGGCCCGGGCCGCCAGCAGCCAGCCGAGGCTGGGGGCCAGGCCACAGAGCAGCGAAGCCAGGGTGAACAGGGCGATCCCGCCCAGCAGCACCCGGCGCCGACCCAGCAGGTCTCCCAGGCGCCCGGCGCTGGCAATCAAGGTGGTGATCACCAGCAGGTAGGCCAGGACAATCCACTGCACCTGCTGGAAGGATGCCTCCAGGCTCCTGGCCAGGCTCGGCAGCGCAGCGTTGGCGATGCTGGTGTCCAGAGACGGCATCAGCATCGCCAGCGACAGGCTGGCCAGGGCCCAGCGCGCCCGGGGTTGAAGCGCGGGACGGTTCGACTCAAGGGTGGGCATTGCGCAGACTCCATCAAGGCATTGCCCGCAAGCCTATGTCCGCACCAGACCCGGCGGAAGACGCAAGCTTTGCAGTTAATTGATGCACGCAACGCCATGTCAGCTTTAGGCGTGCTAGATTCCGCCCATGTCGACTCCCGATCTGAATCTGCTACTGACCCTGGACGTACTGCTGAGCGAAGGCAGTGTGGCCCGGGCCGCCCTGCGCCTGAACCTGAGCCCGTCGGCCATGAGTCGGGCCCTGTCCCGCCTGCGCCAGGCCACTGGTGACCCCTTGCTGGTCCGTGCCGGACGCGGCCTGGTGCCCACACCCCGGGCGCTGGAGCTGCGCCAGCTGGTCGGGCCGCTGGTGGAGCAAGCTCAGGCCGCCCTGCGCCCGGCCGAGCAGATCGACCTCAGGCAACTGGTACGCACCTTCACCCTGCGCAGCCGCGACGGTTTCGTCGAGAACTTCGGCCCGGCACTGGTCAACCGCCTGCGGGCCGAAGCGCCCGGGGTACGGGTGCATTTCGTGCCCAAGCTGGACCGCGACAGCAAGCCCCTGCGCGAGGCCAGCGTCGACCTGGAAACTGCAGTGATCGATGCCGACACCAGTCCCGAATTGCGTACCCGGGCGCTGTTTCGCGATCGCTTCATCGGCGTGGTGCGCAGCGGCCATCCCTTGAGCCGCGGCCCGGTGAGCCTCGACCACTACCTGGCCGGCCAGCACATCCTGATGTCCCACCAGGGGCACGACCACGGCCGTATGGACGATGCTCTGCAGGCCCTGGGCCGGCAGCGGCAGATCGTCACCCTGGTCAGCGGTTTTTCCGCGGCCCTGGCCCTGGCCCGGGGATCGGACCTGATCGCCATGGTGCCCGAACGCCATACCAGCAACCTGCGTGAAGGCCTGCACAGTTTCAGCCTGCCGGTGCGGCTGCCGGAGATGACCATTTCCCTGCTCTGGCACCCGCGCATGGAGGCCGATCCGGCCCATCGCTGGTTGCGCCAATGCGTCCACGAACTCTGCAGCGATACCACCGCTACCCTACCCGGCGGCCACCACCGCTGATGCCCCTTGATCGTCGAGACTCTGCAATGCCCTCACCCTCACTCGCTGTACCCGTTGCCCCCCTCAAGTACCTGCCCGCCCTCGTCGCGCTCCTCTGGGGGCTGTCCCTGGCAGTCGTCCGGGCCTGGCAACCGCTGGATTATTTCTGGGAAAACTTCGCCGCCTACTGGCTGCCCCAGGGGCTGATCCTCGGCCTGCTGCTGTGCACCCGGCCCACGCCGGCGCTGTTCACCGGGGTGGCCCTGGCCCTGGCCGCGCACCTGCAGCTGTTCAGCCTGTGGATCAGTTCCCCGGAGGACGCCATGGGCTGGCTGTTCTACCTGTTCGACTTTCCCGGCGCGCTGATCGGCGCCGCCATCGCCCGTTTCCTGGCCACGCGCGTGGCGCCCGGCAAGCCGCTGATCCATGGCCTGCTGGGGATCGGTTGGGTGTCGTTGGGGCTGTTGCTGAACTTCAAGCTGATGATGTTCAGCCAGATCTGAAACGGGCCGGCGACTGCGGCCCGGGGGGGGGACTGCAACCCGCCCGGAGCACTGGCGGCCCGGGCAGGCAATGCCTCAGCTGTGGCCCTGGCTGAGGTTCGACAAGCGCCCGGACAGGGCCTGCATCGCCTCGCTGACCTTATCCAGGGCCTGGGCGTCCCGGGCGTTGTCCTCGCTAATGCCGTGGATACGCACCGCCAGTTCGTTGATCTCCTGGGTCACATGGCTCTGCTGCTGCGCCGCCACAGCAATCTGCTGCGCGCGCTGGGAAATATCGTCGAAGCTGGTGACAGTGCTCGACAGTGCCTGCGACGCGCCGGAGGCCTCGCCCACGGCTTCACGGGTACGTGCTTCGCCGGCCTGGATGGCCTGCACCGCCTGACGTGACGCCAGCTGCAGATCGCTGATCATGCCGCTGATCTCGTTGGCCGAGGTCTGGGTCCGGCCGGCCAGGGTCCGCACCTCATCCGCCACCACGGCAAAGCCGCGGCCTTGCTCGCCGGCCCGAGCGGCCTCGATGGCGGCATTGAGCGCCAGCAGGTTGGTCTGCTCGGAGATGGCCTTGATCACATCCAGCACCGCGCCGACCTGTTGGCTGTCCTGTTCCAGGCGCTGGATCACCGCAGTGGCCTCGGCCATTTCCGTGGACAGTTGCTGGATCGACTGACTGTTGGCCGCTACTCGCTGCTGGCCGTCCTGTACCACCACCAGGGACTGGCGGGCGGTGTCGGCGCAGTTGTTGGTGTTCTGCGCCACTTCCAGGGCGCTGGAGGACATCTCGGTAATGGCCGTGGCCAACTGGGTGTTTTCCTGGCGTTGCTGCTCGGCCCGCTGGGCCAGGGTGCCGCTCAACTCGCCCAGACGCCCGGCCTCGTTCTGCAACTGTCGGGCTTCGCTGGCGATCTTCTGCAGCATCTGCCGCAACTGCCCGGCGTAGCGGTTGACCGCGCCGCGCAAGGCACCGATCTCATCGGCCCGGGCCACGTGCAGCTCGGCGTTGTCAGTGGCCTGGCCACGCCCCAGGGCGTCGATCTGCTGGGTGGTTTCTTCCAACTGGGCAATCAGCTTGTGCCCGCCCAGCCAGGCGAAGAACAGCAGCAGGGCCAGCAACGGCAAGAGAAACACCAGGATCTCGGTGGTCATGGCCCGGGCCAGGCCGGTGACCTTCTGCTCCGGGGTCACCAGGCCAATGGTCCAGCCACTGCCGGGCATGCTGAACAGGCTGACCCGCGCCGCTTCCTGCAGCCGGCCATCTTCCGCCAGATCCAGGCTGCGCACCTGACCGGGACTGCCCGCCGTCTTGCTCAAGGCCTCAGCCACCGGACCCAGCCAGGGTTGCTGTTTGCTCAAGGCCTCGAAGCTGAGCATCTGCCCGCCAGCGCTGGCCTGGGCATCGGGGAAATACAGGACATTGCCGGCCTGATCCAGGGCAAAGGCATAGCCACCGGTGACCGAGCCCTGCTCCTTGAGGAAGCGCGCCAGGTCATCCAGGCGCAGGTCGATGGTGGCGACCCCGGCGAAGCTGCCGTCCTGACGATAGGGCACGCTGCACGTGGTCATCGGCACCTGGGTCACCGGGTCCTGATAGGCCTCGGACCACAGGCAACGCCCCGGCGCACTGTTGCGCGCGCCGGTGTACCAGGCTTCGTGGTGATAGCCGGCGCTGCCGGCAGCGTTGTAGTCATCGGAAAACGCCAGGGGCCCGGCATCGCTGCGGGCCCAGAAGAAACTGCGGCGCTCGACGCCCGCCTCGAAGGCATTGGGTTGCGGCCAGATACCGCCACCGGCAATCGCCTTGTCGCCTTCGTGGTCGATCACCTTGGGCAAGGTGGCCATGACCAGCGCCTGCTCCTTGGGCAGCCCCTCCACCAGATGAGCCATGCTGGCGGTCACCCCTTCGATCCCGGCCAACTGCAAGGCCAGTTGCCGGACGATGGCACTGCCGGTCTGTTCGATCAACGCCGAGCTCGCCTCCACCACTCTGGGCTGCCCCCGCAGGGTCATCACGGCAAATACCGCCAACGCCGTGAACAGCAACAGCAGCACACTGCCGAGGGTCAAACGATGAGACAGACGAACCGGTAGCAAGGCCATGACGAACTCCATATCAATAGGCATTCAGAGCTTATCGACCAGGGTCATGGATCACTTGAGAAAAGAGTGACGCCGGTCACGTTTTCTGTGACCAGTATGTGTGTGTGTGTGTGTGTGAATACCCGCGACCGGCTCGACAACGGCGCTGATGACAGCACTGGCGCTCGACAGAGCGTGTCCGGCCCTGCACCACGGGTTCAATCGGTGGACGAATGCTCGCACCTGCGAAAGACCGTCACCGTCTTGCCCCGGCCGGCGCCTGGGAGCTACTCGATCACCCGGGCATCAACCTTCCAGGACCAGCATGAACTGGCTGAACCGGTCGATCCCGTCCTTGGACAACTCGAGCCCTGTCTCGCCCATCCGCGACATCCACTTGCCGTTGTCGCCGCGCAGGGAAATCTGCCCGCTGGCGGTATCGATGGCATAGGCGAATTGGCAATACTGATCGATGCTGTCCTTGGACAACTCCAGCCCCGTCGCCCCCATGCGCGACATGAACTTGCCTGTGTCGCCCTGCAGCGCGAGTTTCTTGTCGGTGCCGATTTGCACCAGCACCACCCGGAACTTGCAGTATTGGTCGATGGAGCCCTTGGAAAGCTCAAGCCCGGTCGCGCCCATCCGCGACATATAGTTGCCCGAGTCGCCGCGCAGCGAGATGACACTACCGTTTTCAATGACACGTTGTGGAATGACGATCATGGTTGGCACTCCTTGCTGATTAGGTGTGTTCCTGTGGGTCGCGGGGCCTGAAACCACCGGGCCGTCGGCCTCCCTGAGAAGGAGGTATGACGACCGGCAAGGCTTGCCGCAGGCGCAGTGTAGTTGAGCCCCTGGCGGCGCTCGGGATGGCCGCAAGACAACAGGACCAACGGTTGCCACGGTCCTGGAACGCTCAGATCAAAGGGCTATGCAAGGTGCGCGGCAGACAACCCGAGGCGATAAGTGCCCGGGTTGCAACGGGGCAGCAAGCGACTGCCCGACCGACTCACGAAAGCGGCCTGGGCAAGACCGCGGCGACTGTTTTCAATCCGGATTGGCGTTCATGTAGCGCGAGTAGTTCTCAACGTAATCGGTGAGGTTCTCCTCCAGCATCAGGCGGAACTCCTCAAGGAAATAGTCCACCGCCTGCTGCTTGGACGCCGCCAGTTCCTCGGCATTGCGGCAACCGCAGGCGCTGACCCAGGCGCTGAAACGCGCGTTGGCGTACATCAGCGAAGCGCTGGCCTTGCCCCGGCTGCTGTCGGCAATGTGAGAGTTGGTCAACTCGATGATGGCGTCGGCGCGGTTGAAGAAATCCTGATCCGGTTCGTTGGCCACGGGGTGTTCCTCTTGCTGGGTAGGGAAAATAAAGCGCCGGAGTATAAGAGTTTTGCGCGCGCATACCGATCACTTTCGCCCACTGCATCACCCCGGCAGAAACCGGCCCGCCGGCGAAGAGGCCGGTCAGCCCGGCGCCCTCCTCAGGGACGCCTTCGCTGGCAAGCCCGGGGCTCCCCTGACTCTCACGAACAGCCGGCGCAACGGCCGGGCTATAGCTTCGGCAGGGCCCGCAGGTGCTCGGCCAGCAGGGCTTCGCTCTGGCCTTGAGAGAGCACCACGCAGTTCTGCGCCGCCTGCAGTGCTTGCTGCATATACGCCTCGCCCTGTTGTCGATCACCCTCAAGGATCGCCTGCAAAGCCAGGCAGCGCGGCCGCAGCCAAGGCGCATACCAGTCGACATCGGCTCCCATCGGTGCGTTCTTCAGGACGCTGGCGTCGCGCTGCAGATAGGCACGGCTGAAGACCAGTTCGCCGCGCAACAACTCGATCACAACGCTCATCCCCGTGAGCTCCCCGGCCCGGGCTTCAAGCAGCTCATCCAGCTCCTGCTCCATTTGCAGCACCCCGGGCCAGTCGCCCTGGTCCTGCCTTGCGTTGAGCCGGTAGCCGAAAGCGACCAGGGGTTCTGGCATGGCGCCCCGGGCCAGACGTTCAAGGTCCTGGGCCGGCAGCTGCGCGCTGGGGACACCAGACACGGTCAAGGCCAGCAGGCGCGCCTGGGCCAGTTCCGGACGTTGATCGTCGCGATGCACATACCAACTCAGCAAGAGCATGCCGTCGCTGGGTGATACCCGCCAGGCCGGCAGCAGGTTGCCCACCCCCATCACCAGATTGATGACGGCAAAGGCCAGGGCAATGGCGCCGGGCACCCCTTGCCAGTGCAACCCCAGCCCCAGGGCCGCACCGCCCACCAACAGGTTCAGCAGCGGCCCGCTCAGCGCCACCACCATCCACTGACCACGCAACGGCCGTTGCGGATTGCTTGCGGCCATCACGTAGCCCCCCAGGCGATTGCGCTTGAGCTGCGGCGACCACCGCAGGCGCCAGCCGCGGCGCAGCACCTGCAGCTCCACGGCAGCAATCCGTACCTGCAACACCGGCATCCCACACCAGCGGGCGCCCAGGTAATGCCCGCTTTCATGCACCAGCACGCTGATGATCACCAGCAACGAGGCCAGGAACATGGCCAGAAAGGGCTGCAACCCGGACTTGATGGTGAGCCCCAGCACCAGAGCGGCGAGAAACCAGCCACTGAGCAACACCACGCGCTGCACCATCGTCAGCAGTTTGTTCAAGGCCTTGAGCCAGGCGTTGCCATCCATTGCGTACTTCCCTGAGAGTCAAACCAACCGTTGCACAAACTGTAGGAGCCGGCTTGCCGGCGAAGAGGCCCTTGAGCCCTGCATCATCCTCAGAGCCGCCTGCGCTGCAGCAGGGCGAGAACGTCCGGATGGCCGCAGCACTCTACACAGGTCAAACCAGAGCGTGACACTCCACGCGCAGCCGTTGCTCGCTCAGCAAACGCGATTCGATACGTACCGGCAGGAACGCTTCGATCACCCGCATGTTGCTCTCCAGATGCTCGGTCATGCGCGGCGTGGTGAAGCTGCCGCCACCGGCCAGGGCCATGGGCAGCAGCAGTTGATCGGCCAGGTGCTCAGCCACCGCCGCGCCGGAATCCAGCCAGTCCCGGGCCTGATCGATGGCGCCGTCGGCAACCTTTTCCGCCCGCAGGCTGTTCTGGCCGAAACCGCTGAACAGCTCGGTCAGGTGCTCGAAGGCGAACTCCAGCAACAGCACATTGCCCGGGCCGTATTGTTCATCCAGCTGCACCGCGGTGAGGTGCTCCCGAGGCAGTTCCAGACGATTGTGCACCCGACGCAACTCGCGCTCCGCTACATGCTCGGGCAGGCCCGCGCTCAACGCCCAGGCCCGACTCCCCAGCAATGCGCCACGCTCCTCCAGGTGCAGGGGCTGCAGCACCGACGGTTGGACAAAGGCCTCCAGCTCACCACCGCCGGCCGG
This sequence comes from Pseudomonas sp. E1BtOHC1, assembly GCF_058744285.1. Lineage (NCBI taxonomy): Bacteria > Pseudomonadati > Pseudomonadota > Gammaproteobacteria > Pseudomonadales > Pseudomonadaceae > Pseudomonas > Pseudomonas sp. E1BtOHC1. The sequence continues at coordinate 3,407,390 of NZ_CP196023.1, read as the reverse complement.
GACAAAGCCGTGGCGCAGCAGTTGCAGCTCGACCCGCCCCCCCATGCGCCGCAGCTGTGGCAACCAGGCCTGCTGGAGAAAATCCACCGGCGGCGCCAGGGGATTGTGGGTGCCGCCGCTGATGCTCACGCGGCTCGGCTGCGGCGCCTGCAACAAGGCCGGCAGCAGGGTCTGCAGCACCAGGGTGCAACTGCCCGCAGTGCCGATGGCAAAGCGGTAGTCGCCGCCACGGATCGGCCCCGGCTCGAAGCTCAGCGCCTGGGAGCCGAGCTCGACCCCCGAGATCTTGGCGCCACAGACCTGAGCCGCAGCCTGCACCGCCGTCAGGTGCTGACGCAGCAACCCCGGGCGGCTGCGCCGGGCACGAATATTATGAATGCGCAGGGTCTTGCCGCTGATCATCGACAGACTCAAGGCGCTGCGCAGTACCTGACCGCCGCCGATGGCGCCGTCCAGTTCGATTACATCCTGTTTCATCACATTCCTCAGGCGTAGTGCCGGACCGTTTCTCGCAAGTAGGCGTCCAGCAACGCGTTGTCTTCATGGGTACGCGCCAGTTTCGGCACCGGGCGTTCCAGCTCGGCGGCGATAAAGGCGTGCAGCGCCTGGCGCCGCGGTCCGTAGGCGGACTCGTCGGCACTGCGCTTCAAGGCCAGCAGCTCAGCCACTTCGTCCAGCAGTGGCTGATGGTCGACGGTGGTCAGCAGATCGGCAAAGGTCATCGGCGGTCGGCCGCGGCCCTGGTCGATCCAGCGCACCGCCAGCAACGGCCGCAGCACGTAGAAGTACTTCTTGAAACGCACGCTGTCGCCTTGCAGGTAACCGCGAAAGTTCTTCTTGGCCATCGACAGATAATGATTGCGCGCTGCCGGCGGGCTGTAGAACGCCTCCGCCAGCTCGCGCAGGCGCGCAGCGGCGACCGGCTCGCTGCGATACACCAGGGGCGAATCCAGCCATTCCAGCAAGGTCGGGTTGGACTTGCGCAACAGCCCGAGGGTCTTGCGCAGTTCCCAGCCGCTGATGTCCAGCTCGTCATCCAGGGGTCGCTCGATCACGTCGCGCCCGGCATCGACCTGGATGAACCACTCGGGCTTTTCCACATAGACAAAACGCACGTCGTAATCACTGTCGGTGGAGGCAAAGCCCCAGGCCCGACTGCCGGATTCGCAGGCATACAGCACCTGCACATTGCGCTCGCGCTCGATCCGCGCCAGCTCGGCCAATACCCGTTCGCGCATGGCGCTGCTCAGGGGATGGCGCTCTAGGTGTTCCATGATCCTGTTCCTTGTTCAATCCGTGGCGCTGGCGGCCAGCACACTCAGGGTCCGGCGCTCGGGGTTCCACACCGTCAGGCACCAGACGCCCCACCACTCCAGGCCTTCGTCGAAATACTCACTCCAGGGCTGCAAGTGCGGCCCCATGTCCGGCGCCTGACAGTCCAGTTCCAGGTTGCCCACCCAGTTGATCACCTGGGGCTGCTGTTCGGGGTCCAGCCCCAGCAAGTCCAGCCATTGGCCGTACACCTGCCGAGCCTGCTCGGCGCCGCCAGGGAAATGCAGCCCGTATGGCGGCTGGCGAAACGCTCGGTACAAGGCCAGGTCCTGCTGCTCCAGGTTTTCGCAGACCAGTTGCCGGACTTGTTCCTGGCTGAGTACCTCAGGCAGCGCACGCTCTGCTTCCCAGCGTAACTGCGGTTCGCCAACGTCGGCGTAACGCGGGTCCTGACGCAGTTTTTCCAAGGCCTCGCGGCGCGAGGCCATCAAGTGCTGATACAGGTACTGCAATCCCTGGCGGTGCAAGGCTTGATTCACCTCAACACCCGGCTCCACCGTCAGCCGCACAAAATCGAACACGCAAAACGCCGCTTGCAGTTGTTGGCGCAGCGCCCGGCTGTGCTCATCTTCAAATGGGCTCAACATCTCGGCTCTCCCTTCTTCACAGCAGCCGTTTGGCCGAACCGGCGGGCAGTTCCCCGGCCGCTTCCATGGCCTGCAAACGCTGCACCATGGCTTCGCGCAGCGGCTTGGGGGTGACCGGGTCGAACATCCCGTAGCGGCTATCGCACCAGCGCGCCAGGGTCTCGCGCCAATAGGCGGCTTCACTGCCGCCCTGCCCCAGGCGCCACAGCAGGTACTCCAATTGACGCCAGCCCGGCTTGAGGGCCAGCAGGGCCCAGCGCCGCGCCTTGGGCAGCTCATGCCAGTGCTGATCCAGACGCTGTTCCAGGGCCTCGTCGAACACCGCCCAGGGTTGCTCGTGCAACAGCCCCAGCGCGCAGTTGAAGACCTTGTCCGAAGCATCGTCCAAGGCTTGCAGTTGCTGAGCCATGCCACGCTCGCCCAGGGTCTGCAGGGCCAGCAGACGCACACTCGGCGCCGGCGAGGCCAGGGCCTGTTGCACCATGGCGTCGGCACGGGGCTCCTGCAGTTCCTTGACCAGTCCCAGCAGGCCCAGCCAACCACGCTTGTTCCGTGGTGCCGGTAGTTGCAGGCGCTGCAGCAACACCTCACGCGGGTCCAGCCCGTGACGGGGCGCGGCCCAATGGGCCAGGCAACGCAAGGCCCCCGAAGGGTCCAGCAATGCCTGACTCAGATACTCGCGAGGATCGGCCAGCAACGGCAGCAACAAGCGCAGAGCCTTGACCCGCACACTGGCACCGCAGCTGTGCATCACCTCTTCCAGCAAAGGCACGGCCTGCGCGGCCGGCAGTTCGGCGCAGGCATCCACCGCCATCTGCCGCACACTGACCTCACGGTGGCGCAGAGCCCGAGCCAGCAGCGCCGCCCGATCCTTCGCCCCTTCGAGCAACAGTTCGAAGACAAAGCGCGCAGCCTTGCCCCGACAACCGCCAAAAGCGCCTTCAACTTCTTTGCGTACCTGGGCCAACTGCAACACCGAACGCGCCCGTTCCAGGGTCGCGCCGTGGTCAGCGCGCTGTTTGCCGGCCAGGGCCAGCAGCGGTGTCAGGCTCTGCAACAGCAGCTCGGCGCGCTCGGGTGCCAGATAACCCTCGAGCGCCGCGGCCGCCTCCTGGCGCACCTGGGGCACCCAATCGTTGAGGCGTTCCAGCAAGGCCGCCAAAGCCTCGGCCGAAGGCTGCGCGGCCAGGCCGCGCACGGCGGCCTGACGCACGAAACCGTTGCCGAAGCGGCTCAGTTCCAGCCAGGCGCTGTGCCTGTCCAATTCGTCCATCACTTCCCGCACGCGGCGGGCTTCGTAGTCGCTCAGCTGGTAATGCCAGCCGGGCGGCGCCGCTATCAAGGCGTCCATGTCGTCCATTGTTCTACCCCTTAACGCACACCACCTGACGCAGGGTGTGCAGCACTTCCACCAGCTCGCGCTGGGCGTGCATCACTTGGTCGATGTCCTTGTAGGCCATCGGGATTTCATCGATCACCGCTTCGTCCTTACGGCACTCCACATGGGCGGTCGCGCGGATCTGGTCGGCCAGGGTGAAGGTGTTCTTGGCCTTGGTGCGGCTCATGGTACGCCCGGCACCGTGGCTGCAGGAGCAGAACGCCTCTTCGTTACCCAGCCCGCGAACGATGAAGCTCTTGGCCCCCATCGAACCCGGAATGATCCCCAGCTCGCCCTTCTTCGCCGACACCGCGCCCTTGCGGGTCACCAGCACCTCTTCACCGAAGTGGCGCTCCTTCTGCACGTAGTTGTGGTGGCAGTTGACTGCCTCCAGCGCCACTTCGAAGGGCTTGCTGATCACCTTGCGGGTGGCCTGGATCACCAGTTGCATCATCAGCTCACGGTTTTGCCGGGCAAAATCCTGGGCCCAGGCCACGGCTTCCACGTAATCGTTGAAGTGCTGGCTGCCTTCCTCGAAGTAGGCCAGGTCGCGGTCCGGCAGGTTGGCGATATGTTGACGCATATCGGCCTGGGCCAGGTGAATGAACAGGTTGCCGATGGCGTTACCTACGCCACGGGAACCGCTGTGGAGCATGAACCAGACACGGTTGGCTTCATCCAGGCAGACCTCGATGAAGTGGTTACCTCCGCCGAGGGTTCCCAGGTGCTGGCGGTTGTTGCTGTTGGCCAGGGCCGGGTACTTATCGGTGATCGCCTTGAAGCGCGGATGCAAGGCCGCCCAAGCCAGGTCGGTCTGCTGCGGCACATCACCCCAGGCACCTTTATCGCGACCGCTACGGGGCGAGGTACGGCCGTGGGGCACCGCCTGCTCGATGGCGCTACGCAACCCGGCCAGGTTATCCGGCAGGTCGGAGGCAGTCAGCGAGGTACGGGCGGCGATCATTCCGCAACCGATATCCACCCCGACCGCGGCCGGGATGATCGCGCCCACCGTGGGGATCACGCTACCGATGGTCGAACCTTTACCCAGGTGCACGTCCGGCATCACGGCCAGGTGCTTGAAGATGAACGGCATCTTCGCGGTGTTCATCAACTGCTGGCGGGCTTCGTTTTCCACGGGCACGCCCTGGGTCCACATCTTGATCGGCTTGCCGTTGGTGACTTCCAGCAGTTGGTAGGTTTTGTGTTCCATGTCGTTGACTCTTTTTCCTGTGGCCGGTGATTCGGCCTTGTTCAATAGGTTGTGCAGGAGCCGGGGCGCAGCAGACGATCTCGGGGGCCTCTTCGCTGGCAAGCCAGCTCCTACGGAGTTGCGGTGTTCGGTGCAGACGGCGACAAGTGGAGGTGGAACATGCAGCGCGCTCTGCCTCTGAGCTAGCACCTTGCGGTGAACGGGACTCGAACCCGCGACCACGCTGTCCTGTAGTTCCACCGGCATTCGCCGGGTCAATCGGTGCAGGCCGGGCCTGCGGGCAGCGACAAGGGAACAGGCACATTTGCTCTACCAACTGAGCTACAGCCTTGCGGCTGGCGGGGTTCGAACCCGCGACACCATGTAGTACCTGTGGCATTCGCTGCCATCCCGCCGAGGCGGGGAAAAAGATGCGACGACAAGGGTCGATGAAACATTGCGTTCGTGTTCTGACCATTGAACCACGGCACCGTTTTCCAGCACCGGCGGGAATCGAACCCGCATCTCGAACCTGGGATGTAGTTCCATCAGCATTCGTCGCAAAAAACCAAAGGGTGGCACGACAAAAGAAGTGACTGATAGCCGGAGTCGAACCGGCAGAACCAGGATGTACAGCCACTGGCATTCGTGCCCTCACCGGCCCTGACAAAAGTTGCTGAGACGTCTTTGGATGTAGTCACAGCGGCATTCAGGGCCAATGATCAAAAAGTCTGTGGGGTGCGCCGGCTGGCCGGCGCACGGTTTATCTCATGTTCCAGCGATCAGAGCGGCATCGCCTCGATCGCCTCCACCCAGTGCTGCGCACCGTAGTTGCCTGCGGTGAACTGTTCGATCACATCGAACACTGCGTCACTGAAGCCGCCGACGTTGAGGATGTCCTCGCGGTCTGGCGCCTGGGTCGTGGCGCCGGGTTGCATATCGATGCACACCAGCCGCGCCTGCGGATTGATGGCACGGATCCGCTCCCATTGGCGCATCGTTTCCGTGGCCCCATGACGCCGCGCATCGATCCACGACTCGTTGTCCGAGACCAGGATCAGGGTATCCACGCGGCTCTTGGCGTTGGCCAGTTGGGCCAGGGGTGCCGAGCAGTTGGTCCCACCACCACCGATGTCCGCCAGCTTCTGGGCGTTGCTCATCACACTGTCCCGAGGGTTGAGGCGGATGTTCACCACCTCCCGCTCGAACGGCATGACCCGCGCCGCCGGCTGCTTGCGCAGCACCGCTGCCGCCACCAGTGCCGCCACATCGATGCAACGCACCGCCGTGGTGGCGCCCTGGCGATAGCCGGTGACCGGGCTGTGCATCGACCCCGAGACATCCGGGCACACCACCACGTTGCCTTGCAACGCCGGGACGTTGGCCAGAGACAGTTCCAGGGCATCCTGCAGCGCCTCGCGGACCAACTGCGGTACATCCTCACCAGCCATGCGGTAGGCCGCCAGCAGTTGGTACGGGTAAACCCGGGCCTTGGCCACTTCACCGGCATCCGCCAGCCGCGCCGCCACATACTCAGTGCAACCCGGCACCTGGAACGCGCCGTGGCGGGCCAGGGTGTTGAGGTTCATGCGCAGTCCCTGCCAGCCCATGTTGCGGGCCTGAGCGGCCCATTGCTCGGCACTCAGCGTCTCGTTGCCCAGCAACTGGAACGGCACCTGCGGCACCTGGGTTGTCGCGCCACTGCGAAACGCCAGCAGTTCGCGGGTCAGCTCAGGCAACGCCTGCACATCCACCGGCTTGCCGATCAACCAGGCAAAGAAGGCTTCACGCCAGGCTTCACTTGGCTTGGGGTGAACCATCTTCACCACGTCCGCCAGGGACGGCTGGTTGCCCACCGAGGCCTGCAACAGCTGGCGCTCGGTAGCACTGTTCAACCAGTTCTGCACCAGACGCTTGGGCTGCGATCCCAGGGATCTGCGCCCGGTCACGCCGCTGCGCAGGATCTGCACGAAGTTGCGCAGCATCTTGCCGTTGTCCACTACCTGAGCGAACAGCTCCGGTACCAGGGCCGAGCGTTGCGCCGTCAGCGCCGCCAGCAGCAGCGCCGGCATGTCTTTCATATGGCCTTGCTGCCGAGCGTAACGGGCGGCCTGGGCGACGAAGCGGCTGTCCAGTTCGCTCACCAATTGCAGTACCGCTTCCAGTTGACCTTCAGGCGAGGTGTAGAAGGTCGAGTTCAGGCAACCGGTGACCGCCAGCTGGGCCAGGCGATGCTTGGCGTTGTAGGCATAAGCCGGTGCCTTGGAAGCGTTCAGGGTGGTGCTCGCTGGCGCTTTTGCCTGTTGGGTGTTGAACAGCTGGAAGTTGGCCATCTTGGCGTCTCGCTCTGTTGTCTTGTTCGTTGCCAGATACATTGCAGCCGCTGTGCCAGGTTTTGTTTTTCCAGCAAATTATTTTTTAACTTACTGATTTATAACGTTTTTATTTTTAATCGCTTTTTCACTGAGCGTTCGACAAGACAAACGCCTCGATAATTTTATATCTTTGCTTATCGCTTTTTATCTTCAGGTATAAACATGTCGAGCAAGCCCACGGTCGCCATAGGTTTTGTCGGTTCCACCCTCGATCGCGTCGGCAAGGGCGCCAATCGCTGGAGCCATTGGCGTCCCACGGTTGGCCTGTGCCAGCAGCAGGACGTGCTGATCAATCGCCTGGAGCTGATCCACGGCCTGGATGCCCGCGACGTCAGCCTGGCCGAACGGGTGGCCAACGATGTGCGCCAGGTGTCGCCGGAAACCGAAGTGCGCCTGCACCCCATGGGCTTGAAAAATCCCTGGGACTTCGAAGAGGTGTACGGCGCCCTCCACGACTTCACCAGCGCCTACCCGTTCGACACCGAACGCGAGGACTACCTGGTGCACATCACCACCGGCACCCACGTGGCGCAGATCTGCTGGTTCCTGCTGACCGAGGCGCGCTACCTCCCCGCCCGACTGATCCAGACCTCGCCGGCCCGGCGTCGCGACCCCGACGAACACGCCACCGGCACCCATGCACTGATCGACCTCGACCTGTCGCGCTATGACCGCATCGCCTCACGCTTCGCCCACAAGCGCCTGGAAGGCCTGGCCTTCCTCAAGTCCGGGATCGCCACCCGCAACCCGGCATTCAACCGTTCCATCGAGCAGATCGAGCGGGTCGCGGTGCGCTCCAAGGCGCCGATGCTGCTGATCGGCCCAACCGGTGCCGGCAAGTCGTTCCTGGCCCGGCGCATCTATGAACTCAAGCGCGGACGGCATCAGGTGCAGGGGCGTTTTGTCGAGGTCAACTGCGCCACCCTGCGCGGCGACGGTGCCATGTCGGCACTGTTCGGCCATATCAAGGGAGCCTTCACCGGCGCCCAGAACGCCCGGGAGGGCCTGCTGCGGGCAGCCCACAGCGGCATGCTGTTTCTTGACGAGATTGGCGAACTGGGACTGGACGAACAGGCGATGCTGCTCAAGGCCATCGAGGAAAAACGCTTCTTCCCCATGGGCGCGGACCAGGAAGTGGAGAGCGACTTCCTGATCATCGCCGGCACCCACCGCGACCTGCGCGGCCGAGTGGCCCAGGGCCTGTTCCGCGAAGACCTGTATGCGCGGATCAACCTCTGGACCTTCAACCTGCCGGGGCTGGCGGGACGCCGCGAGGACATCGAACCGAACATCGATTTCGAACTGGAGCGCCACGCCCGGGAACAGGGGCAACTGGTGCGCTTCAACCTGGAAGCGCGACGCCGCTACCTGGCCTTTGCCAGCTCCAGCGAAGCGGCGTGGCTGGGCAACTTCCGCGAGCTGTCGGCCTCCATCACCCGCATGGCCACCCTGGCCGACAGCGGACGCATCGACCAGGCCCAGGTCGAGGAGGAAATCCAGCGCCTGCGCCACGCCTGGGGCCTGGAAAACACCGAGGACCAATTGCAGGAACTGCTGGGCGACGCAGCGGAACTGGACCTGTTCGACCGCCTGCAGCTCAAGGCGGTAATTGCCGAATGCCGTCGCGCCGACAGCCTGTCGGACGCCGGGCGCCGGTTGTTCGGCGTGTCACGCCTGGGCAAGGCCAACCCCAACGACGCCGACCGTCTGCGCAAATACCTGGCGCGTTTCGGCCTGGACTGGAAGCAGATCACCCCCGGCGACTAATCCCGCGGTGCCGGCACCGCGAACACCCCGCTGGCCCGCGCCACTTCACGCTCGCCGACCCGCAGCAGCACCGTGGCAAAGGCCATCTGCCGACCGCGCTTGGCATGCTCCAGGCGCACCTCGATCCAATCCCCTACCTGCACCGCCCCCAGGTAGTCGAGGGTCATGCTGGCGGTGATCAAGGGCAGCGGTGGATCGCTGGAAAACGCCATGGCGTAGCCCATGCCGATGTCCGCCAGGGTGGCGATGATGCCGCCATGCACCGTGCCCCGGCCATTGGCATGCCGGGTGTCGGCACGCAGACCGAGGCACAGCTCGCGGCCACTGCCGCGACCATAGACCGGGCCGATCAGCTCCAGCAGCGGACTGCTGCGAGGCAAGGGACTGAAACCCTGGGGGATAGTCGATTCACTCATGGTGTTTTCCTTGAAAAAGGTAGTCCGATGGGTAGTTACCAACGCCAGCCTCCAGAGCCCTCCAACCAGCAGCTCGCAATGAGGCGGCTAAACAGAATCGGTCAACACGTAGGGTTGCGGTTGATACACCAGCAGGTCACCAGGCTGGCAACTCAAATGGCGACAAATCGCTTCTAGCGTACTGAGGCGCACCCCCTTGACCTTGCCTTGCTTCAACAAGGACAGATTTTGTTCGTTGATGCCAATCGCTGCCGCAAGGTCTTTTGACTTCACCTTGCGTTTCGCCAGCATCACGTCCAACTCAATAATGATTGTCATGAAGTGACCTTATACAAAAGTTTGATTTTCAGAGTCGACTTCACTCGCCCGCAGCAAAATCCGGGCGATCACAGCAATGCATCCGGCAAGGAAAAGCGCGACGAAATCGGCAGGCGTGAAGCTGACAGTAAAAATATGCTCGCCGGGCGGCGCATGCAGGGTGACCAGAATGCTCAGTAGCGGCGTACATATAAAGCCTGAAACCACCCAGAGCACGACCCCACGCCCCACTTTCCCCAAGTGAACCGCAGCGCTACTGGAAAAGTACTCGCCACGGGCATATCCCTGAAACAGGCGACGAAGGTGATTCAAGCCACTGGCCAAGGCGACCAAAGGCACACTGGAGACCAGAATCGCCCCTACCACTTGCCACCATGCAAGCGTTTCAATTTTTACAGCAAGCTGGTTGAGCATCACTCCGCTTAGTGAAAATCCGACTCCCAATCCATCGCTTGACCCCAGTATCGGAAAGATCCACAGCGCGGCATTGAAAACCAGCATGCACGTAATGAACACCAGCGTTAGAACAGCCATACGCTGGCTAAATTGAGCGAGAGGGTTAAGGGACATCGGTTTGCCTCATGAATGATTGAGGCGCAGACAATACAAATTAAATTATCGTGTAGCAATAATTTTTATACGTAATTTGCTAATTAATTTCTTATTAAGGCGATCGTCATTACAGTCTAGCCCTAGACAGGGATGACGACCTTGTTGGCTGTGTTCGACAGTTGTGGGCCAGCCTCATCGGCTGGGTGACGATGCGCCTAGCCCGATCACGAACGGCCGCATCGCTGCGAGCGATCTGGCGAAACGAAGTGCCTGGGCGGTATTTGGCTTTCATGAACCACAACAAGATCGTAGCCATCCCGAGAAGGACGCTAAGATGCGCGCCTGCGCCATAGTCGCAGTTTCAAGTACTCAAGGAGCCCCCATGCAACATCAGGACGATCACCCTTCCATCCCACGCCGACTGGCCTTTGCCCTGCTGGGCGCCCTGGCCCTCAGCGCCTGCTCTCCCAGTGATCACAACAGCTCTGCGGTGGCCCTCGGTGGTGCCCAGGGCAAGGCCGGCGCCCTGCTGGCCTACGAGCACGAACTGACCCTGTCCCTGCCTGCCGAGCAAATCGGTCCGCACCTGACACAAACCCGTGAAGCCTGCGAAAAAGCCCAGTTCGGCGCCTGCAACATCTTGCTCCTGGAGCAAGGCCCGTACCGCGCCCGGGTGGTGCTGCGAATCGTTCCGGAGGGGGTCGAACCCATTGTCCAGCAGGCATCACAGGGAGCGGAACTGGGTGAGCGCATCACCAGCGCCGAAGACCTGGCCGACGCCGTGGCCGATGTACAACGCCAGCAACAGCGACTCAAGGCCCAGCAACAGCGCCTGGATGAACTGGCGGCACGCAAGGACATCAGCGTCAGCGACCTGATCGCCCTGAGCAAGGAGCAAGCGGGAATCGAGAACGACCTGCAGGCGTTGGCCCAGGCGGCTGCCGGACAACAGCGTCGCCTGGACACCAACCGCCTGACCTTGAACTTCCTGCCCAGCAACGGCACCGAACGCGGCTCGAACCTCAAGCGCGCCTTCAGCAACCTGCCGGACAACCTGGCCGACGGCACTGCCGCAGCCCTGGAGAAAGGCAGCCAGGCCCTGCCCTTCTTGATCCTGGCCTTCCCGCTGGCGCTGCTGTGGGTCTGGCTGTGGCGCAAGTTCGTGCGTCGTCGCCCCTGAGTTCTGCTGCGCTCTCAAGGGCGCCTTCGCTGGCAAGCCAGCTCCTACGGTTAGCCTACACATCGCGTAAAGCCCAGTAGGAGCCGGCTCGCCGGCGAAGAGGCCCGCGAATCCTGCAGCGCTCTCAAGGACGCCTTCGCTGGCCAGCCAGCTCCTACGGTTAGCCTACACATCGCGTAAAGCCCAGTAGGAGCCGGCTCGCCGGCGAAGAGGCCCGCAAATCCTGCAGCGCTCTCAAGGACGCCTTCGCTGGCCAGCCAGCGCCTACGGCTGGGGTTGCAGCGCCAGTTGCAGGCGCTCCAGGCCGATGCCGAATCCGGCACCTTCGCGGTAGGCGCCGGCACCCACCACTTGCTGTTGCGCGCCCAACTGCGGGCAACGCACCTCGAAACCTTCGCCATTGAGGTAGTAGGTCAAGCCGCGCTTGACCCCAAGGTTGAGCTCGTACTCCAGGCCCAGGGCATCCAGAAAGCCGACGCACAGTTCCCGCGCGCGCTCCAGCGCCTGCAAGGGTTCGGGCCCCAATATCTCCAGACCCAACTGGGTGAATTCTCGATACCGCCCGGCTTGCGGCCGTTCATAGCGATAACAGCGAGCAACGTAGAAAAAGATCGCCTGCTCCCGTCCCGCCAACAGCTCGCGGGCGGTTTCCTGGAACAGTGCAGTGGCTTCCGGAATCAGGCAGCACGGACGGCCGGCCTTGTCGTTGAAGGCCCACATCTGGCCGATGACTTCGCTGCCTCCGGCCTTTTCAATAAAGGTGTCCTGGCCCCACAGCGCCGGGACTATGACTTCTTCAGCGCCCGCTTCGATGAAGCCAGCTCCGGAAGCGTCCTTCCAGAGTGCGCAGGGCGGCGGCTTGCGGGCCAGTGATGATGCGGGTGCCACGGAGCATGGTCATGGGTGTTTCCTCTTGGTTTTTGACAGGCAATAAAAAAGGCGCCTTGCGGGGCGCCTTGGTTTTTTTCATCGACGGTCAGTGATCGCGTTCTCTCGATAACTGACGGCTCGACGCGCACAAGCGACCACGGCCCCGGGAATGAGGTCGATGGTGATGAGTGCGGGAGACGAGACGGAAAAAATTCATGGCGCATCCTGCCACGCCGCTCAAGCGTCTGACAAGCGGCCCAATCATCCGGCATTCGGGGCAGGAACCGACTGGCCCCTGGGTCCTGCAGCGCCCTCAAGGACGCCTTCGCTGGCAAGCCAGCTCCTACGGTTAACCTACACATCGCGTAAAGCCCCGTAGGAGCCGGCTGGCCGGCGAAGAGGCCAGCGAATCCTGCTGCGCTCTCAAGGGCGTCTTCGTTGGCATGCCAGTTCCTACTGGTTAGCCCGCACATCGCGTGAAGCCCGCGTCGACAACGCCTGAGCCGTTCTACAGCGGCTTTTGCAGGCAGCGCTGGTAGCGTTCGTCCACGCGCTTGGCGAACCAGGCGGTGGTCAGCTGCCGGGTGATCTTCGGGCTCTTGAGTTCGATGCCCGGCAACCGTTGGCGAGGCACCGGCCGGCCCGCTCCACGATCGGCCAGGGCAAACACCTGGCGGTACAGCTCGGTCTGGGCAAAGGCCTGGCTGTCGCCCTTTTCCAGCTGGGCGCGAATCTGCGGGTTGCGCAGCCCCAATTGTTTGCCCAGGGTGCGCACCGCCAGTTCGGTGCTGCCAGGCAGGAGCGAGTCATAGCGGATCAGGTCGCCATCCAGGGCCAGCTTGATCCCGCTGAGCCGGCTGACCGCACTCTGGAACGCCGCATTGCGGCTGGCATACCAGCCGGCATTGAAGTCGGCGAAACGATACAGCGGCTGCGGGTAGTCCACCGGATAGCCCAAAAGGTGGGCGATGCCGAAGTACATACCGCCACGACGACTGAAGACTTCATGGCGGATCGAGTCCTGCACCGGGTACGGATACCCCCGGGCCTGTTGCTGGGCGAACTCGATGCTGACCTGCATCGGCCCGCCGGTATGCACCGGGTTGAAGCCGCCAAACAGGGTCCTGCCCAAGGGCACCATGCCGATGAAGTCATCGAAGATCGCACTGAGCTCCTTCTCACTGCGAGCCTTGGCCAGACGCTGACTGTAGGACTGGCCGTTCGCGCCGCGCACCTGCAGGGCGGCACTCACCAGCAGCGCCGGCACATGCACCTTGGCCGCGCGGCGGTCGATTTCCTCCCGGGCAATGCGCCCCAGGCCCGGCACTGTCGGATCGACCTGGAAGGTGGACTCCTGTTCGGTCACCGCCAGCACCGCGCACAGGTTGCTCTGGCTCGGCTCAAGATCCTGGGCGCTGAAGGCCACCTGGATATCCCGGGCCCAGCCCTGGCGGTCGCTCACCTGGGACGGCAGCAGGCGCAGGATGCGCGCCTGAGCCTGGTCCGGGGTCAGCGCCGGCGCCTGGGGGCCGCGCTGGCTGGCACAACCGGCCAGCAGCAACAGGCCAAGCAGACTGCTGATAAGACGGTAGGAAGTCATGGTTCTCCACAGTGCGCGGGACAGGGTCAAGTGCAGTAAAGCATCGGCACGCCGCTTTCGACCGGAGATGAACGGGGCTGTTCCACTCAGGCTTGGGCTTTCTTCAAGCCGGGCTAAAATCCCTCTACTGATCGGCGCCCTCAAGGTGTACTTTGATGACCCCGATCTCGGTGAGCACCCAACCCTGAATCAGGCTCGATGCTTGCCCCGCCATGGAGTGATACCCGGATGCTGACCCTGGATTTTCTGCTCACCAGCCTGATTGTCGTGCTGATTCCCGGCAGCGGCGTGATTCTGACCATTTCCACCGCCCTGGTGGCCGGCAAGCGCGCGAGCCTGTTCACCGCCATCGGCTGCACCGCCGGGATCGTCCCCCACCTGCTGGCCTCGATCCTCGGTCTGTCGGCGATCCTGCACACCAGCGCCCTGGCCTTCCAGGGCCTGAAGTTCGCCGGAGTCGCCTATCTGCTGTACCTGGCCTATGCCACTTGGCGTGATCGCTCGGCCTTTGCTGTGGACAGCAACGCGGTCAGCCACGGCGCCGGCGCGCTGATGCTCAAGGCCTGCCTGCTGAATATCCTCAACCCCAAGCTGACCATCTTCTTCCTGGCCTTCCTGCCCCAGTTCATCGCCCATGACGGCAGCGACCCGATCCCGCAGATGCTGCTCCTGAGCGGCGTGTTCATGGCCATGACCTTCTTCGTGTTCGTGCTCTATGGCCTGCTGGCCAATCTGTTCCGCACCGCGGTGATCGAGTCGCCCAAGGTCCAGAGCTGGTTGCGCCGCAGCTTTGCCGCGAGCTTCGCGGGACTGGGCCTGAACCTGGCCTTCGCCCAGCGTTGATTGCGCGGCAGGCGCCGCCCGCAGCCAGATGCATGACGTTGATCTCTTACCGAGGGCAAACACATGAACTGCAGCGACGTACTGATCATCGGCGCCGGCCCCACCGGCCTGGTGCTGGCGCTCTGGTTGCGCCAGCAGGGGATCAAGGTGCGGATCATCGACAAGACCCTGGGGCCGGGCACCACCTCCCGGGCCCTGGCGGTCCAGGCCCGGACCCTTGAGCTGTATCGCCAGCTGGACCTGACCCGGGCCATCGTCGAGCGCGGCCACCATGTGCCGGCGGTGAACCTCTGGGTCAAGGGCGAACGGGCCGCGCAACTGCCGTTCAACGCCATCGGCGAAGACCTGACCCCCTACCCCTTCCTGCAGATCTTTCCCCAGGACGAGCACGAGCAACTGCTGATCGAACGCCTGGCCCTGCTGGGCGTCAGCGTCGAGCGCGACACCGAGCTGCTGGCCTTCACCGATCACGGCAACCTGATCAACGCCCGCCTGCGCGGCCCCGACGGCCGCGAGGAACACTGCCAGGCCTTCTATCTGGCCGGCTGCGACGGTGCCCGCTCCACGGTGCGCAAGACCCTGGGCAGCGGCTTTCCCGGCGGCACCTACCAGCAGGTGTTCTACGTCGCCGATGTCGAGGCCGACGGCCCGAGCATCGACGGCCAATTGCACGTGGACCTGGACGACGCCGACTTTCTCGCAGTGTTTCCCCTGGCTCACAGCGGCCGTGCACGACTGATCGGCACCGTGCGTGACGAGCGCGCCGAGCACCCGGAAAACCTGCGTTTCGAAGACGTCAGCCAGCGCGCCATGCATCAGCTCAAGGTCAACGTCACCCGAGTCAACTGGTTCTCCACCTACAAGGTGCATCACCGGGTGGCCGAGCAGTTTCGCCTGGGGCGGGTGTTTCTCCTGGGGGACGCCGCCCACGTCCATAGCCCCGCCGGTGGCCAGGGCATGAACACCGGGATCGGCGACGCCATCAACCTGGCCTGGAAGCTGGCGACGGTACTCAAGGGCAACAGCGCCGAAAGCCTGCTGGACAGCTATGAGATAGAACGCATGGAATTCGCCCGGCGCCTGGTGGCCACCACCGACCGGGTGTTCAGCTTCGCTACCGCCGACGGCCCGATCGCCTATCTGGTGCGCACCCGCCTGGCACCCTTGCTGCTGCCGAAGATCGCCGCCTTCGACAGTGCCCGGGAATTTCTCTTTCGCACCGTGTCGCAGATCACCCTGAACTATCGGGGCATGCCCCTGAGTGCCGGCGGCGTCGGCCCGGTGCACGGTGGCGATCGCCTGCCCTGGGTCAGGGACGGCGAGCATGACAACTTCGACAGCCTGGAATACCTGGGCTGGCAGGTGCATGTCTATGGCACCACCAGCGATGCCCTGCGGGACTGGTGCAGCGCGCACCGGGTGCCTTTGCGGATTTTCGACTGGCGCCCGGCCCATGCAGCAGCAGGGCTGGCGCGCAATGCCTTCTACCTGCTGCGCCCGGATACCTACGTGGCCCTGGCGGACCGCTCTGGCGACCCGCGGCTACTGGAGCGCTACTTCCGCGAGCGCGAGCTCTCCCCGCAGAGCGGCACAGCGCCTCTCAAGCCCCGGTGAAAGGCAGCCTGATCTGCGTCCAGCGCTGGGCGAACTGCTCCGGCGTGGCCGCCCGCACCCGCTTCAGGTCCCGGGGATAATCCACCCCGGGCGCCTCTTGCGGGCGCCAGGCGCTGAACTGGCCGTTGCTGGCCCGCAGGATATAGCCGCTGTCCTGGCACCCCTCGCTGACCAGAAACATCACCCCCGGCGTCACCCAGTCCGGCTTGAGTTCGAGCGGCTCGTCGCTGACGCCCCACATGCGGGTCTTGGCCACCGGCGACACCGCGTTGACCCGAATCCCGTAATCCGCGCCTTCCTGGCTCAGCGCATTCATGATGCCCACCTGGGCCATCTTGCCCGCGCAATAGGCCAACAGCCCGGGCTGTGCATATTCCGCATACAGGGCGCGGTCGGAAGTGGTCAGCAACAGCCGGGGTGCCGTGGATTGCCGGAGAAAGGGCCAGGCGTGCTTGGCCAGCCAGATCGGCGCATGCAGATTGATCCCCAGCATGCGCTGGAGAAACTCGGCGTCGAGCTCCTCCAGCGCCTGGTAGCCGACCCAGCCGGCATTGTGAATCAGGATATCCAGGCCGCCAAAGGCCGCCACGGCGCACTGCACCAGCCCCCGGCACCCGGCTTCGGTGCTCAGGTCACTGGTGTCGGCCACCGCCCTGGCGCCGCTGGCCCGCAAGACCCGCACCGCCTCATGGGCGACGCTTTCATCCATCCCCAGGCCCGTGCCGTCGCTCCCGCAATCACTGATCACCACCTGGGCGCCACGGCTGGCCAGGGCCTTGGCATAACTCAGGCCCAGGCCACGCCCGGCACCGGTGACAATGGCCGTCCTGCCGCTGAAATCCATCGCTTTTCCTCCTGTTTGAACCTCGGGCCGCTTAAGCCTCAGGCCGCTTCAATCTCAGAGTAACAGCATGAAAATCAACGACTTAATACTAAATTCCAGACCCTGTGAGAGGTTCTGAATATCAAAGAAAAACCTGTGAAACCATGAACCTCCAGGTTTACAGTCCCAGCGGTTCCCCCCAAGCAAGGAGCATTCGCCATGATCGAGACGCGCCTGTTGCGCCAGTTCATCGTCGTCGCCCAGGAGCTGCACTTTCACAAGGCCGCTGCGCGCCTGCACATGGCCCAGCCGCCCCTGAGCCAGGCCATCGCCCGCCTGGAGGAAAAACTCGGCTTCAGCCTGCTGCTGCGCAATCGTCGTGGCGTAACCCTGACCCCGGCCGGGGCGGACTTCCTGCACAGCGCCCAACGCACCCTGGAAACCCTGGAGCAAGGCATCCAACAGGCGCGCGATGTCGCCCAGGGGCTGGCCGGCACCCTGCGTATCAGCAGCCTGTCACTGGCCGGCTACCCGCTGCTGCTCGCCAGCCTGCGACGCTTTCGCCAGACCCTGCCTGGGGTGCGCCTGGCGTTGCGGGAAATGCCATCGGCCGGGCAGCTAAAGGCCCTGCTCAACGACGACACCGACCTCGCCTTCATGCGCGACCTGCCGCTACCCGCAGGGCAGATTGTCTCGCGGCTGATCCTCGATGAACCGATCGTCATCGCCCTGCCCCACGACCACCCCCAGGCCCGAGCATCCGAGGTGGACCTGCAGGACCTGGCCACTGAAGATTTCGTGTTCACCCCCCAGGCCCTGGGCAGCGGTTACCACAACCAGCTGATGGCGCTGTGCACGGCAGCCGGCTTCACCCCGAAGGTGGCCCAAGAAGCGGAGCGCATCCACACCCTACTGGGTCTGGTGGCCTGCGGTTTCGGCGTGGCCCTGGTACCGCAATCGATGGCCGACACGGCGCTGCAAGGCAGCGTCGCCTACCGCCCGCTACGCGCCGTCGGCACGCAATCCAGGCCGAGCATCGGGCTCTACATGAACTGGCACCGGGACAACCCGTCGCCGCAATTGCAACGCTTCATGGCCCTGCTCGACGCCCACCCGCCCACGGCCTGAAGCGGCCGCGCCCGGTCCCTGCACAGCCAACACCGGCGCGACCGTCAACCCGACCTCAGAAGTTGGCCTTGACCGACAGGGTGAAGTTGCGCGGATCACCATAGAAGTTGCCGAAGCCTTCGGTGCCGATGGTGGTGTAGTAGCGCTTGTCCAGCAGGTTGTTGCCGTTCAGCGCCAGGGACCAGGTGTCGTCGATGCGATAGCCGATCCGGCCGTTCCAGATCGCATAACCGGCCTGGCGCACGTGATTGCCGCTGATGGGCGAGACTCGGTAGTTATCGCTTTGCGCATTGACCCCAGCACCCACATTGAAGCGCTCCAGCGCACCTCCCAGCTGATAGTCGCCCCAGACCCGCAGCAGGTGGCGCGGCACGTAGGTGGTGAACGGCAAGCCGTTGTTGGCGCTGTTGGCGTCCTCCAGGGTCTTGGTCTGGGTGTAGGTGTAGCCGGCCAGCAGTTGCAGGCGCTCGATCACCTCACCGCTGAGTTCCGCTTCAAAGCCCTGAGCGCGGACCTTGCCCGAGTTCAGCGAGCAGGTGCTGTCCGGGCAGGCCGGGTCGTCCTGCTGCGCATCCTCCTGAATGGTGCGGAACAGACTGAAGGCGCTGTTCAGGCGGCCGTCGAACCACTCGCCCTTGATCCCCAGCTCATAGCTCTTGCCCACCAGCGGCTTGAGGGAGGCGCCATCCAGGGTCCGATAGCTGCCCTGGGGGGTGAAGATGCTGGAGTAGCTGGCATAGGCCGTGAGGTTGTCGTTGAGGTCGTACAGCACCCCGGCGAACGGCGTGACCTCGCCGGTTTCCTTGGAACGGGCACTGCTGGGCGTGCGGGTATCGCGCCAGTAGGCCACGGAATCGTTCTGCGACTTGTACCAACTGACCCGGCTGCCCATGACCAGAGTCAGCGGGTCGGCGAGCTTCAGGCGCAGAGTGGAATACAGCCCTTGCTGCTGGATCCGCAGATCAGTGGGGCCGCCCCGGGTGGAATTGCTTTCGTAGTAGCTGTCATCGGGCTTGGGCAGGTGGTGATCGGGGTCCAACACGTTCTGCCGCTGCGGCAAGCCGGCCACAGCATAGAAGTCGTCCTTGATCGAACGGCTGGCGTTGGCGCCGAAGGTCAGTTCGTGCTCCTGGCCAAAGGCCTGGAAGTGCCCGTCGACATAGGCATCGAAGCCGTAGTCCACCTGGTCGTAGTCATAGGTGCTGCCCAGCATCAGGGTGCTGGAGCGACCGGCGCCCACCGGCACCGAACCGCTGGGGAAGGCGTACTCGATGTCCTGGGTGTTGCGGGTGTAGACCCCGGCCACCTTCAGTGCCCAATCGTCGTTGAGCTGCTGCTTGAGGTCGGCGAAATAGGTCGCGCGCTTGCTGCGCGAATTGTTCCAGGCAGTGTTCAGGCAGGTGGAGCGGCCGAGCTTGAGGTCGCTGCCATCGCTGTAGCGCGGCAGGCCGCCCCAGCAAGGACGTGAATCGACGTCTTCATAGGCCATGCCCAGGCCCAGGGTGGTGTCGTCACTGAGGTCGAAGTCCAGGGCGCCGTAGTAGACCTGGTCCTTGCGATCCCCCAGATCATAGAAGTACTGCCGGGTCTGTTGGCTCACCACCGCCCGGCCGCGGATGGTCCCGGCGTCGTTCAACGGCCCGCCGGTGTCCACCTGGGCCCGGTAGTTGTCCCAGCTGCCGGCCGACAGGCTCAGCTCGGTGTGGGGCGTGGCCTGGCCACGCTTGCGCACGAAGTTCACCGAACCGGCGGTACCGCCTGCGCCCTTGAGCATGCCGGCAGCGCCGCGCAGGATCTCCACCCGGTCGTAGAAGGCCATGTCGCTGCTGAAGCTGTCGGCCTGCAAGTAGCTGCTGCCCATGTCCAACGGCACGCCGTCGTACTGGTACTGGCCGGTCATGCGAAAGCCCCGGGAGTAGAAATACTTGCCGCCCATGGGCGAGTCGTAGAGGGTGATGCCCGGGGTCTTTTCCATCACCTGGTCGATGGTGTTGAGGTTCTGGTCATCGAGCATCTTGCGGGTGATTACGGTCACCGACTGCGGGGTTTCCTTCAGCGAGTGCTGGCCCTTGCCGATGGTCACGGCACCGGTGGTGTAGGAGCCGGAATACTCGGTGGTGGCCCCCAGTTCCTGGCCCTGGACCTGAGTGGTGCCCAACTCCAGGGTGCCATTGCCCTTGGGCGCGGGACGCAGCACATAGCTGCCGTTGCTCTGCGGCTCGGCCTGCCAGCCGCTGCCGGCCAGGATCCGGGCAAAGCCTTCCTGCACCCCGTAATCCCCCTGGAGCCCCGCCGAACGCAAGCCGGCTGTCTGTCGCGCATCGAAGGAGATCGCCGCCCCGGCGGCGCTGGCGTAACGGCTCAGGACCTCGGTGAGGTCCCCCGCCGCGATATCGAAGCGGCGCACCGCCGTCTGTTCGCTGGCCGCCACCGCGGTCAACGGCAGCAGCGCTACGCCATACACGGCCAGTGCTCCCCAGAGCCCGATCTTGATGGCCTGGGCCAACTTCGACTTGTGAACTTCAGACATGCTTTGCCTTCCCCGCTCTCGAAAATGAATCCACTGGGGGATGAGCCGGACCAGGATGGGCAAAAGTGCAAAGACCGGAAAAATTATTTTCAGCCGCGCCGTTTCAGCCGACGCGGCGGTGGGACACCCGCACCCAGTAGCGGGTGTAGCGCTCGATCTGCAGCGAGAAACCGCTCTCAAGCGCCGCCAGGGCGCGGTCGGTGTCATCGATGGGAAAGGACCCGGAGATTTTCAGCCCGGCAATCTGCGGATCGCACTGCACCACGCCGCGGCGGTAGCGCGACAGGTCCGCCAGCAGCTCGCCCAAGGGTCGGTCGAGGGCGATGATGCTGCCCTGGCGCCAGGCGCCTACTGCAGCGTCGTTGGGCCGCAGCGCGGCGAAACTCCGGGTGTTGAAGGCCAGTTGCTGCCCGGCTTCGACCCGGCGCACCAGCGCCCCGTTGCCCAGGCTGACCTGCACGTCATGCTCCAGCACCGCCAGCTGATCCTCGCGCTCGTCGCTGCGCAACACGAAACGCGACCCCAGGGCCTGGACCTCGCCGTGGCGCGTAATGACCCGCAATGGCCTGTGCAGCGCATCAACGCCAGTGCTCACCAGCATCTCGCCCCAGAGCAACTGCAGTCGACGCTGCTGACCGTCGAAAGCGACATTCACCGAGGTGTCGGTATTGAGCAGCAATGCACTGCCGTCCGCCAGACGCACCTCACGGCGCTCGCCGACCTGGGTCCGATAGTCCGCCAGCAGTTGCTGGGCACTGTCGCTGCGCCAGCCCAGCCAGCCGAGGGAGCCGGCCGAGGCCAGCACCATCAGGTTGCGCATCAGCTCGCGGCGCGAACGCCCGGCCCCACGCAAGGTGGAGCCAGCCAGGCCGCCAGGCAGGGCCGACATCTGCTCGCCCAGTTGCTGCATGCGTTCCCAGGCCTGGCGATGCAACGGGTCGGCGGCCAGCCATTCACGCCAGGCCGCCTGTTCCTGTTCGCTGGCAGTGCCGGAGCGCAACTGCGCATACCAGCGCGCCGCACCGCTGATGGCCTGGCGCTCGCCCACGCTCAGTTGCAGGCTGGCGAAGCTCATGAGAGTTGCATCCGCATCTGCATCAGGCAGCAATGCTCCATGGCCTTGGCCATGTAGTTATTGACGCTGCGCACCGAGATCTGCAGGCGTTCGGCGATCTGCTCGTAGGTCAGGCCATCGCACTGGGACAGCAGGAAAGCCTGCTTGACCCTGGCCCCCAGGCCGTCCAGCAGACGGTCGACTTCCAACAGTGCCTGGAGCATCAGGTTCTGCTCCTCCGGCGACGGATGCTCGCCCTCGGGCACCAGGGCCAGGGCCTCCAGGTACGCCTGCTCCAGGGAGCGGCGGCGAAACAGGTCGATCAGCAGGCCATTGGCGATGCGCGACAGGTAGGGCCGCGGCTCGCGGATCTCCAAGGCATTGCGCGCTTTGAGCACCCGTACGAAGGTGTCCTGGGCCAGGTCGGCGGCATCTAAGGTGTTGCCCAGGCGCCTGCGCAGCCAACCCTGCAGCCAGCCATGGTGATGGGTGTACAGATCGGTGACGGCACAGCGCAGGGATAAGTCGTCGGCGGGCATGACAATAAGGATTCATATTTGATAATGAATCGCATTGTCATGTAGAGGTGGAAGTCTTGGCAATAGCCACGAACGCCGCCAGGGCGTCCGTGGAATCGCGCAGGGCCGTGGCCCGGTATCAGATCCCGGCCAGGGCCAGGTCCATGGCGAAGTAGGTGAAGATCAGGTCGGCACCGGCGCGCTTGATCGAACCGAGGCTTTCGCGCACCACCCGTTGCTCGTCGATGGCCCCGGCCTGGGCGCCGAACTTGATCATCGCGTACTCGCCGCTGACCTGATACGCCGCCACCGGCAGGCGCGAGGCCTCGCGGATATCGCGGATGATGTCGAGGTAGGCTCCAGCGGGTTTGACCATCAGCGAATCGGCGCCTTCCTGCTCATCCAGCAGGGATTCACGTACCGCCTCGCGACGGTTCATGGGGTTCATCTGGTAGCTCTTGCGATCACCCTTGAGCGCGCTGCCACCGGCCTCGCGGAACGGACCGTAGAGCGCCGAAGCGAACTTGGTGGAATAGGCCATGATCGGCGTCTGGGTGAAACCGGCAGCGTCCAGGGCCCGGCGAATGGCCTGGACCTGACCGTCCATGGCTGCCGACGGCGCAATCACGTCGGCACCGGCCCGGGCCGCGGCCACGGCCTGCTTGCCGAGGTTGGCCAGGGTCTGGTCATTGTCCACTTCATGACCGTGCATCACGCCGCAGTGGCCGTGATCGGTGTATTCGCAGAAACAGGTATCGGACATGACGATCATCTCCGGCACCGCGTCCTTGGCGATACGCGACATGCGCGACACCAGGCCGTTTTCCTTCCAGGTATCGCTGCCATCGCAATCCAGGTGGTGAGACACGCCGAAGGTCATCACCGACTTGATCCCGGCGCGGGCATAACGCTCGATCTCCCCGGCCAGCCTGGATTCCGGAATGCGCATCACCCCGGGCATGCTCTTGATCGGCACGAAATCGTCGATTTCCTCCTCGACGAAAATCGGCAGCACCAGGTCATTGAGGGTGAATTCGGTTTCCTGGAACAGGCTGCGCAGTTGTTCGGAGCGACGCAGGCGACGGGGACGGGCTTCTGGGAACTGACTGGACATGATTTTTCCTAAGGCTGAGCGCGGGACAACACAAGCGATGGCGAAAAAAGGCTGAAAGCTTATGCCCGCAGCCGCCGTGGTACAAACCCGCGGCGCCCAAGAGAGCCTTGTCTATTCGGTAACAATCCAGGCAAAGCCCCATATCCCGGCACTCTGCGCACATTGCCGGGAGCGGCCTGCGACCATCCGCCGCAATCGAGCGACCCCGCCGCCTCGCGGTTCAGATGTGCAGCTTGCCTTCGATACAGGTGACCGCTGCCCCACCGATCCACACTTCGTCGCCCAACTGCTGCACCTCGATCCTGCCGGCGCGGCCCATGCTCAGGCCCTGGCTGACCCGATAGCGCGACGGTGCCAGCCCGGCGCCCAGCAGCCACTGGGCGATACCGGCGTTGAGGCTGCCGGTGGCCGGGTCCTCGGGCATGCCATCGCCGGCGATAAAGGCCCGGACCTCGAACTGTGCGTCGCTGTCATCACGCTGGGGATCACAAGGCGCGATCACCCCAACCGCCAGACCGATCAGCGCCGGGTAGTCGGGTTGCAGGTCCAGCACCTGCTGGCGTTCGGCGAGCATCACCGCCAGCCAGCCGGCGCCGTTGTCGACCCACTGCGCCTGCACGATGTCCCCGAGCGCCAAGCCCAGCCCCTGGCGCACCTGCTCCAGCACCTCGGGCTCCACCGGGCCGGACTTGAGCAGCGGCGGCGCGAGAAACGCCAGCTGATGGTCCTGACGGCGAATGCGCACCAGACCGACTTCACACTCCTGGATGATCTCCTCGCCCTGAGGCACGCCGCCGGATTCCAGCCAGGCGTGGCAACTGCCCAGGGTCGGGTGACCGGCGAAAGGCAGCTCTTGAGTGGTGGTGAAGATCCGCAGGCGATAGTCGGCCCGCGGGTTGCGGGGTTTGAGGAGGAAGGTGGTTTCGCTGAGGTTGGTCCAGGTGGCGAAAGCGGCCATGCGTTCGTCGCTGAGGTTGTCGGCGTTGAACACCACGGCCAGGGGGTTGCCTTTGAGCGGGGTGGAGCTGAAGACGTCGACTTGTTTGAAGTTCAGGGCGGGCATTGGGGGGGCCTGTGAGGGGGCGGTTGGTGATTGTAATGGGTTCGGGGTGGGGTATATATCCGGTGCTGCGGGTGGGGCTGCTTCGGGTTCGGGGGGTGGGGACATATCCATTCCTGCGGGTGTGGCTGCTGGCGAGCGGGGTTTGGGTACATATCCATTCCTGCGGTAACGGCCACTTAGGGTTTCGCCCTTACGGCGAGTCACTTTGGAAGGAGCCCAAAGTAACCAAAGGCTCTTGCCCCTCCACTCGGTGCCTCGCTGGGGCTCGGCATGCCCTCACTCCGGCATTGATCCGTGGGCCGCCGCCACCGGCCATCCATGGCCGGGTGGCGGCTAACCCGGCGTCCTGCCGGGTTACCCACGGCTCAATGCCTGCGTTCGGCCATCGTGGTTAACGGGGCGCTCAGATCAAGATCAAAATCAAAAGCGCGACGGCGGCCTTGCGGCCGGCCTGAAGCTAAGGGTGGGTGCGTTTCTGTAGGAGCTGGCTTGCCAGCGAAGGCGTCCGCCCAGACGCCGCATGTCTCACGGGCCTCTTCGCCGGCAAGCTGGCTCCTACGGACAGCGCGTAACACGCGCTTGGCTTTTGCTTTTGATCTTGCTCTTCAGGCCCCTTCCCAGCCGGCCGAGCGTAGGCGTTGCGTAGGGGGCAGCTCGGCAAGGATGCCGAGCTAGCCGCCACCGGCCATGGATGGCCGGTTGGCGGCGGGCCCCCGGAGCAATGCCGGAGAGAGGGCACCCCGAGCCCCAGCGAGGGGCCCATGGAGGGGCAAGCGTTTTTGCTTACTTTTTTGGCGTTTGAAAAAAGTGAGTCGCCGTAAGGGCGAAACCCTAAGTGGCCATAACCGCAGCAACGGATATGTACCCCCCCTCCATCGCCGTAAGGGCGAAACCACCAGCGGCCATAACCGCAGCAACGGATATGCACCCCGCCCCCCATCGCCGTAAGGGCGAAACCGCCATCACCACAACACTGGATATGTCCCCTACCCCCTAAAAAAACACCTCAAACAACCTTGGGAATCTCCAACCCCCTCACCACCGCCGGCCGCGCCAGGAATTTCGCCAGCACCCGCTGCACCTCAGGGAAGCTATCAATCCCCACCAACTCACCCGCCTCATAAAACCCGATCAAATTCCGAATCCACGGAAAGGTCGCAATATCGGCAATGGTATAGCGCTCGCCCATGATCCACTCCCGCCCCTGCAGGTGTTTGTCCAGCACCCCCAGCAAACGCTTGGCCTCGTTCACGTAACGCTCCAGCGGCCGCTTGTCCTCGTATTCCTTGCCGGCAAATTTGTTGAAGAACCCCACCTGCCCGAACATCGGCCCGATGCCCCCCATCTGGAACATCAACCACTGGATGGTTTCATAACGGGCCGCCGATTCCTGAGCCAGCAGTTGCCCGCTCTTGTCCGCCAGGTAGATCAGGATCGCCCCCGATTCGAACAACGCCAAAGGCTGATCGCCAGGACCATGGGGATCGAGAATCGCCGGGATCTTGTTGTTCGGGCTGACGCTGAGGAACTCAGGGGTCATCTGATCCTGGGTCTCGAAGCTGACCCGGTGCGCTTCATAAGGCAGGCCGATCTCTTCGAGCATGATCGAGACCTTGACCCCGTTGGGAGTCGGCAGGGAATACAGTTGAATCCATTCGGGAAACTGCGCAGGCCATTTCTGGGTAACGGCAAAAGCGGAAAGATCGGTCATGACAGGCTTCCAATGACAGTCAAAGGGGGGCGCCACACAAGGCAACGGTCGGCGATTATCCGCCGGGTTTTCTTAAATCGGCAACATACCGCGGTTAGTCTGACGCCTCATCGAACCAAACGCCGTCCAGGGACTCAGAAGCACTGCCTTCACCGGCCGTGATGACAGGGAATACACAGGTTTGTCAGCCTCCACCCCTTGCGCTGAAGAATCCCGCCATGCCCCTGCTCCGCCGCTTCAAGAACCGCGCCTACCTGCTGCTACCGACCTTGTTGCTGGGTAGCGCCCTGTGCCTGTCCCTGGAGTCCAGCATCAGTCGTGCACAACCGGCGGACGGCACTCAGACCCTGGTGTTCCTGCGCCATGCCGAGAAACCCGCCGGCGGCCTGGGCCAGCTCAACTGCCAGGGGCTGAACCGGGCCATCGACCTGGCCTCGCTGCTACCGGAAAAGTTCGGTAAGGCGCAGTACGTGTTCGCCGCCGACCCGACACGCAATGTCGAGGAAGGCGAACTGGACAACTCCTACAGCTATATCCGCCCCTTGATGACCATCAGCCCCAGCGCCATCAAGCTCGGCCTGCCGGTGAACATCGATTTCGCCGCCAATGACACCAGCGACCTGGCGGATGAGCTGCTGCATGACCGCTACCACAACTCGATCATCTACACCGCCTGGTCCCACGGCTATCTACCTGAGCTGATCAACAAGGTCGCCGAAGAAGCGGTGGGCGAGAAGCGCCCGATCACTGAGGATTGGGCCTCCAACGACTTCGACTCGCTGTACGTGCTGACCCTGACCTGGCACAACGGCAAGGCCAGCCTGCACAGCCAGAGCTACAAGCAGGGCCTGGACAATGGCGAGCAAGACTGCCCGAGCTGAGCGCAGCGGTAGCAGCGACCGAGGACCGGCTTATCGGTTCGCGGCGCACCGGCGCCAGCGGCTACAATTCGCGCCTATTGTCTTTGTGCGGAATTGCCTCAATGTCCAACCTCGCCCCCACCCAGCCCACCCGCGGCTGGGCGTTCTGGTGCAAACCCCTGCTGTTTCTACTCGTGGCCGCCATCGGCCTGTATTACGTGAAATGGTCGCCCTACTACCTAAAGGCCTTTGTCGCCGCCGACAGCCATAGCATCGGCGCGTCGATCCTCAACGATCAGCAAAGTTCGCCCTGGAGCGCCGCCCTGGCCTATTCCCAGGTGTACTTCCTGGCCATCTGGAAGGCCGCGGTGCTGGCGGTGATCCTCGGCTCGCTGCTGCAAGTGCTGATTCCCCGGGACTGGCTGCTGCGCCTGTTCGGCCGCGCCGGCTTCGGCTCGACCCTGCGCGGCGGGCTGTTCGCCCTGCCGGGCATGATGTGCTCCTGCTGCGCAGCCCCGGTGGCTGCTGGCCTGCGCCGACAGAAGGTCTCGGTGGGCGCGGCGCTGGCGTTCTGGATCGCCAACCCGGTGCTCAACCCGGCCACCCTGGTGTTCATGGGCTTTGTCCTGGGCTGGGGCTTTTCCGCCCTGCGCCTGGTGGCGGGCATTGTCCTGGTGCTGGGCGTGTCCCTGGTGGCGCAACGGGTCGCCGGCCCCGAGCAACTACCCGAGGCCGCAGTGGATGCGGTGGTGGAAGCCAGCACGGTGAACGATCAGCCGTTCCTCAGCCGCTGGGGCAAAACCTTGTGGCAACTGTTCTGGAGCACCATTCCGATCTACGTGCTGGCGGTGCTGGTGCTGGGCGCAGCGCGGGTCTGGCTGTTCCCGCATATCGACGGCGCCATGGGCGACAGCCTGTGGTGGCTGGTACCGCTGGCGATTGCCGGGACCTTGTTCGTGATCCCCACGGCGGCAGAGATTCCCATCGTCCAGACCATGATGACCCTGGGCCTGGGCACCGGGCCGGCGGTGGCGCTGCTGATGACCCTGCCAAGCATCAGCCTGCCGTCGCTGCTGATGCTGCGCAAAGACTTCGATGCCCGGGTGCTGGTGACCGTGGCCGTGCTGACCATGCTGGTGGGGATTGTCTGCGGGTTGATTGGCGCGGCGTTGTTGTAGGGCTGGAGGGCCCTTTCGCTGGCAAGCCAGCTCCTACGGTCGGTGGGGAGCTGCCCATGTAGGAGCCGGCTTACCGGCGAAGGCGATCTCGCGGGCCCCTTCGCTGGCAAGCCAGCTCCTACAGTTGGTGGGAGCTGCCCATGTAGGAGCCGGCTTGCCGGCGAACGGGTCAGCGCGGTGAGCGCTGGCGCAGGTAATCGAGCACGGCGCCGTGGTCGCCGCTGAACTCGATCCGCGCGCCCTTGCTCTCGCGCTGGAAGGCGTACATCGGGTCGTAGTATTCGCCCAGCAAGCCTTCGATCCAGGCCCGGTGCAGCTCCACGTCACCGCTGCGGGCCTGTTCCGCCAGCGCGGCTTCCATCAGCAGGAACAGGCGCTGGTGACGCTCGCCCCCCAGGCGCTTGTGGATCTTGTTCAGGCTTTCCAGCAGGCGCTCGGCAAACAGGGCAAAACCTTCTTCGCCATGCAAGGCCACAAACTCGGCGCTGAGGTTGACCACGTAATCGTCGAGGATGCGCTGCACCCGGCTGTCGAGGCGGTCCTCCAGCCAGACCATGGGCAAGCCCTGCATGCTCTGGTACAGCGGCAACGGCAAGGCGCAGCTGCCGATCATGCGGTTCTCGTCTTCCAGGACAAAACCCTGCACGCCGCGCTCGCGCTTTTTCAGCAGATCCACCGCCAGGCGGTTTTCGAAGTCGATGTTGCTTGGCTGCCCGGTGGCGCGCCGGCCAAAGCTGGAGCCGCGGTGGTTGGCGTGGCCTTCCAGGTCCAGGGCGTTGTCCAGCAAGCCCAGCACTTCGGTCTTGCCGGTGCCGGTCATGCCCCCCAGCAGGACGAATTCGCACTGCTGCAGAGCCTGCTCGGTGGTGTCCAGAAGAAAGGTACGCATGGCCTTGTAGCCGCCGCCGACCCGCGGGTAGTCGATGCCCGCTTCGTCCTTGAGCCATTGCTGGACGATCTGCGAGCGCAGGCCGCCACGGAAGCAGTACAGCAGGCCGTCGGGGTGGGCACGGGCAAACTCGGCCCAGGCCTGGATGCGCTGTTGCTTGATGTCGCCGGACACCAACTGATGGCCCAGGACAATCGCCGCCTGTTGGCCCTGCTGCTTGTAGCAGGTGCCGACCCGCTGGCGTTCCTGGTCGGTCATCAGTGGCAGGTTGAGCACCCCGGGAAAGGCGCCCTTGGTGAATTCGATCGGCGCCCGGGTGTCCATCATCGGCCGGTCGCGGAGGAAAATCTCACGGTAATCGGTGCAGTCAAAAGGCATCAGAACACCTCGACCGCGTGACTCTGTCGCTCTACCAGCTCGCCGATAGGCGCCAGCTGCAGACCCAGTTCTGCCGCCAGGGCGAGGAACTCGGCATTGCCTTCAGGCGTCACCGCCACCAGCAGGCCACCGCTGGTCTGTGGGTCGCAGAGCACCCGTTTGTGCAACTCCTGAACCCGGCCGATTTTCTCGGCGTAGCTGCTGTAGTTGCGCAAGGTGCCGCCGGGCACGCAGCCCTGGTCCAGGTAGTACTCGACGCCTGGTAGGCGGGGCACCCGGTCGTAGTGAATCTGTGCGCTGAGGCCACTGCCGTCGGCCATTTCCACCAGGTGCCCGAGCAGGCCGAAACCGGTGACGTCGGTCATCGCGGTCACCCCTTCGAGCTTGCCGAAACGGCTGCCGGGCTTGTTCAAGGTGCACATCCAGTCCCGGGCCAGGCCGATGTCGGCGCTGCGCAGCTTGCCCTTTTTCTCGGCGGTGGTGAGCACGCCGATCCCCAGGGGCTTGGTCAGGTACAGCAGGCAACCGGCCGTGGCGGTGTCGTTGCGCTTCATGAAGCGCTTTTCCACCAGCCCGGTGACCGCCAGGCCGAAGATCGGCTCAGGGGCGTCGATGGAGTGGCCGCCCGCCAGGGGAATGCCCGCCGCGTCGCACACGGCGCGCCCGCCACGGATCACTTCCCGGGCGATTTCCGGGGCCAGCACATTCACCGGCCAGCCGAGAATGGCAATGGCCATCAGCGGGTCGCCGCCCATGGCGTAGATATCGCTGATGGCGTTGGTGGCAGCAATGCGACCGAAATCGAAAGGATCGTCGACGATGGGCATGAAGAAGTCGGTGGTGGAGACCACACCGCGCTCGCTGTCGATGGCATAGACCGCCGCGTCATCGCGCGAGGCATTGCCGACCCACAGCTTGGGATCGAGGTTCTGCGCCCCGCTGCCGGCCAGGATCACCTCCAGTACCTGGGGCGAAATCTTGCAGCCGCAGCCGGCTCCGTGGCTGTACTGGGTCAGGCGAATCGGTTCGCTCATGGGACACCTCGTCAAGTTCAGGACGGCGGATTCTAGCAGAGGGGGTCAGGCACCGGGCCGGGGCGTACCCTGATGGAACAGCATCTGCCAATGGCCCTCACGGCAGCGCCACAGCGAGCTGCGCCAGGCGCTGCTGGCCGGGCGCTCGCCCACTGCGGCGTTATGGCACAGGTAGGTGACCTGAACCAGATCGACCGCCAGCGGCTGCAGCGAAAACTCACTGATCCGGCGCTCGATAAACACTTGCTGCGGCAGGCTTTCCAGCACCTGCGCCTTGTCCCAACGCCCGCCACTGGCGCCGAATTCGAGAAAATCATCGGCCAGCAAGGCGTCCAGCGCCTGGCGATCGCCACGCACCTCGGCCTGCTGCAGGCGGGTTTCCAATTCCAGCAAGAGTTGATGCAACGCCATGTCCGAGCTCCGCAGAAAATCCAGCCCCGGACTTTAACAGTGCCCCGCTTTCGCGCACACCGCCCCCTGCCCGGGCATTTTTTGACCCAAGAGCCAGCTTCCGAGGCGTTTCCAATTGTTTTTCAACTGCCTATTTCAAGTTGGTACGCCATGTGCAAACGTTTGCTAGTTGCAATTTTGTGGGTGTTCGCCACCGCCATGCGCGCGAGCGGACATCAGGGACTTCACACCGCAAGAACAGGGACTTTCCATGCACAACCGCTTTCCACGCTTCGTTTCCCGCCACCGATGGGCTGTTTCCCTTGGGCTGGCCGGCGTTACGGGTCTACTCAGCAGCGCCGCGCTGGCCCAATCGCCCCCGCCGGACGAATCGGCCCAGGGCGAAAGCCTCAGCAACGACGTACAACCGGCCAAGCCCGGGGCCTACCTCTCGGACTGGTACAACCAGGACCTGATGCTGATCGGCAGCAAGGACATCAGCTTCGGCCCGCGTCCGGCAGACGACATCTACCTGGAATACGAATACTTCGGGCGCAAGGGCCCCTTCGAACTGTACGGCTACATCGACCTGCCGAAGATCCTCGACATCGGCAACAGCCACGACAAGGGCATCTGGGATCACGGTTCGCCGCTGTTCATGGAGCACGAGCCGCGAATCTCCATCGACTACCTGGCCGGCCGCAGCCTGGCCATCGGCCCGTTCAAGGAGTGGTACGTGGCCTTCGACTGGATCTACGACCACGGCAGCCGCACCGCCAACCGCGCCAACACCCTGTACAGCGGCCTGGGCACCGACATCGACACTCATTCGCGGGTCAACCTCTCGGCCAACTTCTACGGGCGCTACCAGTGGGAAAACTACGGTGCCAGCAATGAATATTCCTGGGACGGCTACCGCGCCCAGCTGAAATACATCGTGCCCATCGACACCTTCAGCAACGGCGCCTCGCTGACCTACATCGGCTTCACCAATTTCGATTTCGGCTCCGACCTGCACCAGGACAATCCGGCCCGCACCGCCAACGCCACAGTGGCTACCAACGTGTTGCTGTACGCCTTCACTCACCTGCGCTTCACCCTGGTGGGCCGCTACTTCCACAACGGCGGCAACTGGGAAGACGGTAGCGTGCTGAATTTCGGCGACGGCGAGTTCCGTGCCCGCTCCAATGGCTGGGGCTATTACGCCGGGGTCGGCTATCAGTTCTAGAAGCAGTTGCAAGCGGCAAGCTACAAGCGGCAAGTCAGGGGCAGTCGATGAATTGCCATCTGGATCAGGCAGGATTAGCGCCGGCTAACGGCAGTCATGGAGGTTGTATGCGTGGGATTCAAAAGGTTTCGTGGGGACTGGGCTTGAGTGTTGCGCTCGCCAGCAGCGCCTGGGCCGGTGAGGCACCGATCAAGCCCAAGGTGGTGCTGATCAGCATGTTCGCGCCGGAAGCGCAGCACTGGATCGAGCGCCTGGAGCTCAAGCGCGAGATTCGCGTGCCGGGGCTGGCGGCGGAGTATCCGAGCATTCGCTGCAATGACCGGGACGTGTGCCTGTTGACCACCGGCATGGGCCAGACCAATGCCGCGGCGTCAACCCTGGCGCTGGCCCTGTCGCCGAAGTTCGACCTGCGCAAAAGCTATTTCCTGATTGCCGGAATCGCCGGCATCAGCCCGCACCAGGGCACCATCGGCACCGCGGCCTGGGCTCATTACCTGGTGGAGTTCGGCACCCAGTGGGAACTCGATTCCCGGGATGCGCCCAAGGACTGGCCCACCGGTTACCTGGGGATCAACACCAAGAGCCCGAACGAAAAACCGCCCCTGGACTACAAGACCGAAGTCTTCGAGCTGAACCCCAAGCTCCAGGCCAAGGCCTTCGCCCTGAGCCACAAGGTGAGCTTGAGCGAGAGCCAGGAGTCGGCGGCCTGGCGCCTGAAATACCCCAAGGCCCCAGCCAACCAGCCACCCGTGGTGACCCGCTGTGACACCCTGGCGGGCAACACCTGGTTCTCCGGCACTCGCCTGAGCGAACGGGCCGAAGTCTGGACCCGCCTGCTGACTGACAATAAAGGCACCTATTGCACCACCCAACAGGAAGACAACTCCACCTACGAAGCCTTGCTGCGGGCCAGCCGTGAGGGCCTGGTGGACATCCAGCGGCTGGCGGTGCTGCGCGCCGGTTCCGACTTCGACCGCCCGGCACCGGGGGCCAGCGAAGTCGACAACCTGCTCAAGTACGCCGACCAGGGCGGCTTTGTCCCGGCCCTGGAGAACCTGTACCGGGCCGGCAACCCCCTGGTACAGGACATCCTCACCCACTGGTCGACATGGGAAAAAGGCGTCCCCGAAGCCTGATCCCCCAACCTATAACCCGTAGGAGCCGGCTTGCCGGCGAAGGCGGTCTCAGGGGCCTCTTCGCTGGCAAGCCAGCTCCTACCGGGGCGCAGGTGCATCGTGGGGTTTCAGGGGATGAGGATGACTTTTTCGCTGCGCCCCTGGTTCACTTCGGCATAGCGCTCCAGCCCCTGCTCCAGCGGCGATTCGTACAAGCCTTCCGGCAAGGGCAGCAAACCCTCATCGAAATAGCGGCCGAACTGCTCCAGCATCGCCGCGCACGCCTCGACGCCGTACAGCAGCGAGTTGATCCCCACCACCGAGCCGCCCTTGCGGTACAAGCCCAGGGCCGGCAGTTGCACATGCCCGTCCACCGGCGCGGCAATGATGGCGATGCGGCCGAAGGTGGCCAAGGCCGGCACCGCCGCCGGCAGCCAGAAGCCAGTGGTGTCGAAGATCACGTCAGCGCCATCGGCGTAATGTTCCGCAACCTGGGCCGCCAGGGCCTCGGGCTGTGCCAGTTGCAGGCTCGGATAACCCTGGACCTGCAGCATCCGGACCTGCTCCGGACGTCGCGCCGCCGCCAGCACCCGAGCGCCGCGCACCTTGGCCAGGGCCAGCGCCGCAGTGGCCACTGCACCGCCGCCAATCACCAGCAAACGCGTACCCGCCACCACGCCACTGCGCTCCAGGGCATCCCAGGCAGTGGTGTAAGGCACGCCGAGGCTGGCGGCCTGGGTAAAGCTCAAGACCCTGGGCTTTAGGGCCACGCCCCTGGCCGACAGGACCACGTATTGGGCATGGCTGCCGTCGGCGAAAAAGCCCAGTTCCCGGCCGGTGCCCCAGACTTCAAGGCCCAGCAGCTCGGCCGGCCCCTGCTCCACGACTCCGGCGAAATCCCGGCCGGGAATCCGTGGCAGCGTGGTGTAGGGAAAGCGCCCGAGGACGTTCTTCACGTCACTGGGGTTGAGGCCTGCGGCCTTGATCCGCACCCGCACCTGATCGGCGCCGGGGACCGGGGTCGGGACCTCCACCACGCGCAGGGCAGCGAGGTCGCCTGTCTTGGAAAATTGCAGTGCTTTCATCGTCGGTTCCAAAGAATGGGGATCAGCAAGAAAAGGCCTGTTCAGGACAACCAGTTGCTGAACAACTGCCGCCCCAGGGGCCACAGCTGTTCGCCGCCGAGCATGCCCAGCAGGCCCACCAGGGCGATGGCCGGAGGGGCCGGGGAGCGCACCTGCAAGGCGCCGTAGAGCAGTCCGACCAGCAGGCCGGCCGCCAGGGAAATCAGGTAGTTCATGCTGCGCTCCAGAAGCCGTGGCGATCACGCCGAAGGGTGGTGGCGTCTGGGGCAAAGTCTAGGCAGCGGGCGCCTGGGACATCGGTCAAGTGCTTCAGGATTTCGGCCAAAACCACCGTCATTCAACGGCGCCCCTGTCGTGGCTCGCAGGCCCGCGAAACAGCTGCAAGGTCCGGCCACAGGGCCTGGTTCCAGCGCCCTTGAGCCGATCACGACGGGCGATCAGGCAGTCGCTTCGCCACCGGCGTACTGGGACGGCGCGACACCCAGCTCACGACGGAACATGTCGCTGAAGCTGCTGGGTGAGTAACCCAGCTCCCGGGCAATACGGCTTACCGGCACGCCCTGGATCAGCTCGGCGGCCGCGGTGGCCAGTTGCACCTGGCGCCGCCATTCGGCAAAGCCCAGGCCCAATTGTTCCTTGAACAGCCGCGCCAGGGTGCGCACGCTGGCACCCACCGCATCGGCATGCTGCTCAAAGGAAATGGCCAGGGACGGCGCGGCCATCACCGCCTGGCACAGGCGGCCAAGACGGCGGTCGGAGGCGTCCGGCAAGGCGATCTTCAACTGCGAGCGGCGGGCCCGTTGCAGCTCCAGCAACGCCAGACTCACCAGGGCTTCGTAGTAGTCCGGCTGCGGCGGCTCCAGCTCCACCAGGCGCACGATCAACTCCCGCAGCAGGCTGTCCACTTGCAGCACCTGGACCCTGGCGTCCAGGGTCGCCGCCAGGGACGGACGCAGGTAGATATTGCGCATCTGCAAGTCGCTGACCACGCGAATGCCGTGGACCACGCCGGGCGGCAGCCACACCGCCCGCTGCGGCGGCACCACCAGGGCTTCGGAAGGCGTCTCGACCCACATCACGCCGCTCATGGCATACAGCAACTGGCCCCAGGCGTGCTCGTGGGGCTCGATGAACAGGCCCCGGGGATAGGTGCGCGCCAGGGGCTGCACCGGGATCGCGGTGTCGCTCAGATCGGGTGGGGTGGCCAGGGCCATGGCTAGCTCGCAAAGGGTCGGCGGGGGCCCATGGTAACTAGCTGCCCTGCGGCCCGCCAGACACCCGAAAACACTCTGAAGGCCACTGTTTGCCAAGGGGCTTGGCGCCGCTTGCACGGCCTCTGGAGCGCCGCTGCAGGGCGCCATGACCGTTGGTGCCAGAGTCGGGCAATCAAAGTGAATTTTTGCGCGTGCGCGGGATCACTCAAGGATCACAGGGAGGAATAGAGGCTTTATGAACAACGCAAAACTCTTCGTCATCGAATACACCCTTCACGGCGCTCCCAAGTCCTTCATCATCCGCCAGGAGAAGATGGACAACGCCGAGGCCTGGCACTGGGCAAGTTGTGATGCGGGAGTGGGCCGCATCGGCCGTTTCGGCCGGGAACGGGTGAAGAAGACCAGCAAGCCCATGGCGGAAAAGTTCGGTATCGAGAATGTCACCTGGCGGCCATCGGTCTAGGCCTGCCGGCAACGGGTGGAGCCGCAGCCCCACCCGCATCCGCTCCTCAGCCGTGGGCGCCCTTGGCGCATTTGCACCCTTCGGTGGACGCACAAGGCTCACCGTGGGCGTGATGATCGGCGCAAGCCTGACAGCAGTAGTGCTTGCCGTGACGGACAATCGCATGAGCCCCCAGCTTGCAGGTGCAGGCCGGACAGGCGCAGGTTTCATTGGACATGGCAGGGTTCCTTTTTATCAGTCTTTCAGGGGACTCGATCACCGGACCACCTGAGACAGCGGCGGCCACTGCACGGCACGAGTACTCCAAAGACTAGGCCAACCCGGCCCCACCGCCACGCCAGCAGCGACTAAAGTGGTTCGGCCAGCGCACGCACGGACCGATGGACACCCAGGCCCGGCAAGCCAATGATGCAGGCAGTCGTATTGCTGTCTCGACCTGACAAGAACAACCCAAGGTCATTCGCCGCCCATGACGATTCTCTATGACGAAACCCTCGACGGCGCCCTGCCCGACGTCGACAAGCAAGCCCTGATCCGGGCCTTGCGCAGCCAATTGCCGGACCTGGAACTGCTGGATCAGGAACAGCAGCTCAAGCCTTACGAATGCGACGGTCTGAGTGCCTACCGCACCACACCGATGCTGGTGGCCCTGCCGCGGCAGCTGCACGAGGTCCGGCGCTTGCTGCAGATCTGCCACGAGCACCGAGTGCCGGTGGTCGCCCGAGGTGCCGGTACGGGGCTGTCCGGAGGCGCCCTGCCCCTGGAAAAAGGCCTATTACTGGTGATGGCGCGCTTCAAGGACATCCTGCACATCGACCCTGCCGCCCGCTGCGCCCGAGTCCAGCCGGGGGTGCGCAACCTGGCGATTTCCCAGGCGGCGGCGCCCTTCGGTCTGTACTACGCCCCCGATCCTTCATCGCAGATCGCCTGCTCCATCGGCGGTAACGTCGCGGAAAACGCCGGGGGCGTGCATTGCCTGAAATACGGCCTGACCGTGCACAACCTGCTGCAGGTGCAGATGCTCACCGTCGAGGGCCAAGCCATGACGCTGGGCAGCCAGGCCCTGGACTCCCCAGGGTTCGACCTGCTGGCACTGTTCACCGGCTCCGAGGGCCTACTGGGGGTGATCACTGAAGTCACGGTCAAGCTGCTGCCCAAACCCCAGGTGGCCAAGGTGCTGCTGGCGGCCTTCGACTCGGTGGAGGCCGCCGGCCATGCGGTGGCCCAGATCATCGCCGCAGGGATCATTCCCGGCGGCCTGGAAATGATGGACAACCTGGCCCTGCGCGCCGCCGAGGACTTTATCCACGCCGGTTACCCGGTAGACGCCGAAGCCATCCTGCTGTGCGAGCTGGACGGGGTGGAAGCCGATGTGCATGACGACTGCGAGCGAGTGCGCCAGGTCCTGCAGCAGGCCGGCGCCACCGAGGTGCGCCAGGCCCGGGACGAAGCTGAGCGGATACGCCTCTGGGCCGGGCGCAAGAATGCCTTTCCGGCGGTAGGCCGCTTGGCCCCGGACTACTACTGCATGGACGGCACCATTCCCCGGCGCCAGTTGCCGGGGGTGCTGCGGGGCATTGCCCGTCTCGCCGCCGAGCATCAACTGCGGGTGGCCAACGTGTTCCATGCCGGAGACGGCAACATGCACCCGCTGATCCTGTTCGATGCCAATCAGCCGGGGGAGCTGCAACGGGCCGAGGCCCTGGGGGGCAAGATCCTCGAACTGTGCGTGGCCGTGGGCGGCAGCATCACCGGCGAACACGGCGTGGGCCGGGAGAAGATCAACCAGATGTGCGCCCAGTTCAACGCCCACGAGCTGGCCCTGTTCCATGGGGTCAAGGCGGCCTTCGATCCCGGCGGCTTGCTCAACCCCGGCAAGAACATCCCGACTCTGCAGCGTTGCGCCGAATTTGGCGCCATGCACATCCATGATGGGCAACTGCCCTTCCCCGAACTGGAGCGCTTCTGATGACTACGCCCCCCGACGGCGATGCCAGCGCCGCGCTGCTGGAACAGGTCCGTAATGCTCTGCAGGACAGCACTCCGCTGCGTATCCAGGGCGCCAACAGCAAAGCCTTTCTCGGCCGCGAGTGCGCCGGGGAAATCCTCGATACTCGCAGCCATTGCGGCATCGTCAGCTACGACCCCACGGAGCTGGTGATCAGTGCCCGGGCCGGCACGCCGCTGGTGCAACTGCAGGCCACCCTGGACGCCGCCGGGCAGATGCTGCCCTGCGAGCCCCCGGCCTTCGGTGCCGGCGCCACCTTGGGGGGCATGCTCGCCAGCGGCCTGTCCGGCCCGCGCCGGCCCTGGGCCGGGGCCGTGCGCGACTACGTCCTGGGCACCCGGATCATCAGCGGTACGGGTCAGCACCTGCGCTTTGGTGGCGAGGTGATGAAGAACGTTGCCGGCTACGACCTGTCGCGCCTGATGGCCGGCAGTTTCGGCTGCCTGGGGCTGGTCACCGAAGTGTCGCTGAAGGTCCTGCCCAAGCCCCGGCAATGCCTGAGCCTGAGCCTGGAAATGTCGCCCCGCCAAGCCTTGGCCAGACTCGCCGAATGGGGCCAGCAGCCGTTGCCCATCAGCGCCGCCTGTCATGACGGCACCCGCCTGCACCTGCGCCTGGAGGGCGGTGAAGGCTCGGTGGCGGCGGCTCATGACCGGCTCGGCGGCGAGCCTCTGGACTCGCAGTACTGGAGCCTGCTCAACGAACAGCAGCTGGATTTCTTCGATCCCGGCCCGCCGCTGTGGCGCCTGTCGCTGCCCCATAACACTGCGCAACTGGAACTGCCCGGCGCCCAACTGCTGGACTGGGGCGGGGCCCAGCGCTGGCTCAGGTCCGAGGCACCCGCCGCATCCATTCGCGCTGCCGCCAGCGCTGTCGGCGGTCACGCCACCTGCTACAGCCACGGCCTGCTGGACAGCCCCTTCCAGCCCCTGGCGCCCACCCTCTTGCACTATCACCAGCGCCTCAAGGCGCAACTGGACCCCCAAGGGATCTTCAACCCCGGCCGACTCTACGCGGAGCTCTAGCCCATGCAGACCACCCTCAGCCCAGAGGCCCGACAACTGCCCCGGGCGGCAGAAGCCGAGCGCATCCTGCGCAGCTGCGTGCACTGCGGTTTCTGCAATGCCACCTGCCCCACCTACCAGTTGCTGGGCGACGAACTGGATGGCCCGCGGGGCCGCATCTACCTGATCAAGCAGGTGCTGGAGGGCGCCCCCGCCACCGCGCAGACCCAGCAACACCTGGACCGCTGCCTGTCGTGCCGCAACTGCGAGACCACCTGCCCGTCCGGGGTCGATTATCACCACCTGCTGGACATCGGCCGCGCCGTGGTGGACGCCGCCGTGCCCCGGCCCCTGGGCCAGCAATGGCTGCGTCGCGGACTGCGGGCCCTGAGCGCCAATGCGCAATTGTTCAAGGCCCTGATCAACAGTGGCGCCCGCCTGCATCCCCTACTGCCCCAGGCGCTGCAGGACAAACTGCCGCGCCAGGTGCCCCCAGCCAAGGCGCGGCCGGCCATGAGCCACCCACGCCGGGTGCTGCTGCTCGAAGGCTGCGTGCAGCCGGGGCTGTCACCCAACACCAACGCCGCGGCGGCGCGAGTCCTGGACCGCCTGGGGATCAGCGTGCAAGCGGTGAGCGCGGCCGGCTGCTGCGGCGCCGTGGACTATCACCTCAACGCTCAGGAAGCCGGGCTGCAGCGCGCGCGGCGCAATATCGACGCCTGGTGGCCGTACCTGGAACAGGGGGCCGAAGCCATCATCCAGACCGCCAGCGGCTGCGGCGCCTTTATCAAGGACTACCAGCACCTGCTGGCCCATGACCCGGTCTATGGGCCCCGGGCCCGGCGGGTCAGCGCCCTGGCCCGGGACCTGGTGGAGGTGCTGCGCGACGAGCCCGTGGAACAACTGGGAGCCCACAGCCAACAGCGCCTGGCCTTCCATTGCCCCTGCACCCTGCAGCACGGGCAAAAACTCGGCGGCGCCGTGGAGGCGCTGTTGCAGCGAGTGGGGTTCAACCTGACCACGGTGCCTGACAGCCATCTGTGCTGTGGCTCGGCAGGCACCTACTCCCTGACCCAGCCAACCCTGGCCCGACAACTGCGGGACGATAAGCTGCGGGCCCTGGAAAGCGGCCAGCCGGAGTTGATCGTCACTGCCAACATCGGCTGCCAGACGCACCTCGACAGTGCCGGCCGCACCCCGGTCCGCCACTGGATCGAGGTGCTGGAAGCCGCCCTGCCCTGATCGAGTCCGGGCGCCGCGGCTAACGCCGGCTGCTGCGGTACATGAACAGCAGCGCCAGGGCCAGGCACAGCATCGCCAGAATCCGGCTGGCGGAGAGCTCGATGGCCGGGTTGCCGAACCAGCCGAAGTTGTCGATCAGCATGCCCATGCCCAACTGCCCAAGGATCACCGCCACCGTGGCCACCGCCGCGCCGACCCGGGGCACCGCCCCCACCATCACCAGCATGTAGACCACGCCGAACAAGGCCCCGGTCAGCTGCCATTTCGGCGCCTGGTGCAAGGTCATGGCCTGGGGCGGCTGGAAAAACACGATCAACAGACCGGTGATCAAGGCCCCCACGGCAAAGGTCAGCAGGCTGCTGCGCAACACCCCGACGCTTTCACCCAGGCGGCCATTGATCGCCGCTTGCACACTGAGCACCGCACCCGCGGCCACCACCAGCACCAACAATAGAATCAGGTTCATGTTCAACCTCGGGCAATCAGGATCAGGGCCACGACAATCAGCACCAGGGCCAGCCAGCGTTCGCCGTTGACCGGCTTGCGGGCGCTGCCGAACCAGCCGAAATGGTCGATCAGCACGCTCTTGCCCACTTGCCCGGAGAGGATCGCGATCATGGTCATGGCAATGCCGATATGGGGCGTGGCCAAGGTCAGCACCACCACGTAGATCGGTCCCAGCACCCCACCGAGCAATTGCCAGCGCGGCAGTTGGCTGAAGGCCGGCCCCGGCTGCGGACCGCTGAACAACAGCAGCAGAAACAGCAATGCCGTGCCCACACCGAAGATGCTCAAGGTCGCCCACAGATGACCGACCTTGGCTCCCAGCGGCCCCAACAGACCAGCCTCCACCGACAGCCCCATGCCCGCCAGGATCACCAGCGGCAACAACATCCAGCGCTGCCAGCCAGCGCGGGGTTCAACCAGGGCCGCCGGGGTCGGCAGCGCCGGATCTAAAACATTGGAAGACATGCAACACCTGCTTGGAGATCAAGGAATGGCGGGCATTATCGATTGCGTCAGCTTTGCGATAAATGGGAGCATGCCGACAACACCTTTGCGCAAAACGCACAGCAAGGATTTCCCATGCAAGGCTTCAACGACCTGGGCTTCAAGGCCCTGCGCCTGTTCGTCGCGGTGCTTGACCAGGGCAGTTTCTCCGCCGTGGCGCGCCGCGAGGGGCTGGCGCCGTCCTCCATCTCGCGGCAGATCCAACTGATGGAGCAAGCCCTGGGCCAGCAACTGCTCTATCGCCACACCCGCGCCGTCAGCCCCACCGAAGCCGGACGCCTGCTGGGGCATCACGCCCGGCGGGTATTGGCGCAATGGGAAGAGGCGGAACAAGCCTTGCAGGAACAGCAGGACGAACCCGCCGGGTTGGTGCGGATCAATGCTCCGGTGGTGTTTGGCCAGCGGCACCTGTCGCCCTGGCTGGGGGAACTGCACGGGCGCTATCCGAAGCTGCAACTGGATATCCAGCAGACCGACAGCTACATCGACCCCTTGCAGGACGGCACCGACCTGCTGTTTCGCATCGGCGTCCTGGAGGACTCCTCGATGCAGGCACGCCTGCTCGCCCCCCAGCGCTATCGGGTGGCGGCCAGCCCCGCCTATCTGGAACGCCATGGCACACCGCGACACCCGCAGCAGTTGCAGCAGCACCAGTGCCTGGCCTACAAGGGCGAAACCGGCCAGCAGCGCTGGTTCTTCCGTCAGGGCCGGGGCGACTGGACGCCTTACAGCGTCAAGGGCCCCCTGACCGGCAACCACGCCGACACCCTGACCCAGGCCGCCGAACAGGGCCTGGGGCTGGTGATGTTTCCTTCATGGCTGATTGGCGAGGCCCTGCATCAAGGCCGCCTGGTGGCCTTGTTCGAAGACTTCGATGTGGCCACCAGTCTCGAGCCGCAGCAGATTGCCGCCCTCTGGCCCGGCAGCCGGCGCCTCTCGGTGAAGGTGCGCACGGTGATCGACTTCTTCGTCGACAAATTCGGCCCGGAGCCGTATTGGGACCGCCGCCCAACCCCCACACCCACCACCGCCCCGTAGGAGCTGGCTTGCCAGCGAAGGCGTCGGCAAGACTTGCACCAGGCTCAACGGCCCCTTCGCCGGCAAGCCGGTTCCTACAAAAAAGGCCATCTGCGCCCGTAGGAGCTGGCTTGCCAGCGAAGGCGTCGGCAGGACCTGCTCAAGGCTCAACAGCCCCTTCGCCGGCAAGCCGGCTCCTACAAAAAGGCCAGCTGCGCCCGTAGGAGCTGGCTTGCCAGCGAAGGCGTCGGCAAGACTTGCACAAGACTCAGCAGCCCCTTCGCCGGCAAGCCGGCTCCTACAAAAAGGCCATCTGCGCCCGTAGGAGCTGGCTTGCCAGCGAAGGCGTCGGCAAGACTTGCACAAGACTCAGCAGCCCCTTCGCCGGCAAGCCGGCTGTTAGAGGAAGAGTTGGGCGATCAGCCAGGTGTTGGCTGCGCTGATGACGGCGAACAAGCTCCAGGCCAGCCATCGCGTCGGCCAGCGGTTGACGAATTCGCCCATCAGGCGCCGGTCGTTGGTCATGCGGATCAGCGGGTACAGGGCAAACGGCAGTTGCAGGCTCAGCACCACCTGGCTCAACACCAGCAGTTGGCCCACTGCGCCATCCCCCAGCAGCCAGACGCCGATAAACGCCGGAATCAGCGCCAGCCCCCGGGTGATCAGGCGCCGCTGCCAGCAGGGAATCCGCAGGTTCAGGTAACCCTCCATGATCACCTGCCCGGCAATGGTCCCGGTGAAGGTCGAGCTCTGTCCCGAGGCCAGCAGCGCCACGCCGAACAGCACGCTGGCCAGGGCTCCACCCACCAGCGGGTCCAGCAGGTGGTAGGCATCCTGGATTTCCACCACATCGCTGTGTCCGGTGTTGTGGAAGGCCGCGGCGGCAAGGATCAGGATCGCCGCGTTCACCAGCAGCGCCAGGGCCAGGGAGCCGATGGTGTCGATCCGCGCCAGCTTGATGGCATCGGCGCGGCTGGCCCGGTCCTGGCCGATCAAGCGGGTCTGCACCACCGAAGTGTGCAGGTAGAGGTTGTGGGGCATCACCGTAGCGCCAAGGATGCCGATGGCCAGGTACAGCGGCGCGGCGTCGCTGATGGCCGAAAGCGAGGGGGTGAAGCCCCGGGCCACGTCCGGCCAATAGGGTTTGATCAGCAGCAGTTCAATGAAGAAACACACGCCGATGGTCGCCACCAGCGCCAGCATGATCGCCTCCAGCCGGCGAAAGCCGCGATTCTGCAAAGCCAGGACCAACAGCGTGTCGAAGGCGGTGATGACAATCCCGGTGCTCAGGGACACCCCTAGCAACAGGTGGAACGCCAGGGCACATCCCAGCACTTCGGCAAGGTCGGTGGCGATGATCGACACCTCTGCCGCCAGCCACTGGGCCCGGGCCGAACGGGGGCTGTAGCGTTCCCGGCAGAGCTGCGCCAGATCGCGCCC
The DNA here is from genome assembly GCF_058744285.1 of Pseudomonas sp. E1BtOHC1. Taxonomy (NCBI): domain Bacteria; kingdom Pseudomonadati; phylum Pseudomonadota; class Gammaproteobacteria; order Pseudomonadales; family Pseudomonadaceae; genus Pseudomonas; species Pseudomonas sp. E1BtOHC1. The sequence continues at coordinate 3,363,869 of NZ_CP196023.1, read as the reverse complement.
GGTGGCGATACCCAGGCGTGAGCACAGGCATTGCACCGCCATGCCGGCCAGGCTCGCCAGCAACACCACGAACAGCAGGTTGTAGCCATAGCGCGACCCCGCCTCGATGGCCGTGGCCCAGTTGCCCGGGTCCATGTAACCGATGGAAATCAGCAACCCGGGACCGGCAAAACGCAACAAACGCTTGAACAGCGAGGCGCGGGGATCGACGGACACGGAGCCCGCCACTTCCGGCGGACAAAAGGGGGCGGTGGCTATGTTCGGTAGGCTGAATTTCACGGGGATTTCCACGACGAGTTGACGCAAGGGCCCAGCTTAGAGGTTTCAGCGCAGGCACCCAAGCCTGAATTTTCACCCTGAAGGCGAGTATGCTGCTGCCATTCCAGACCCTTGCGACGCCTGCTGCAGGCATCGACTTCCTGCCCAAGGTGGCCCCGTGAACAGCAGTGCGCCAGTTCCAGAACCCGACACCCAGCCCCCCTTCCTGCATCCCGGCGACCGGGTGCTGCTGTTCGACGGTGTGTGCAAGCTGTGCAATGCCTCGGTGCGTTTCGTCATCCACCACGACAGCCAGCGGCGAATCAAACTGGCGTCGATGCAATCGCCCCAGGGCCAGGCGCTGCTGAAATGGTTCGGCCAACCCACCGAGCAGTTCGACACAGTGCTACTGATCGAGGACCAGGGTCTGTCCCAACGCTCCGAGGCCTTTATCCGCCTGATGGCGCAACTGCCCGCCCCCTGGCGCTGGCTGCGCCTGCTGCGCTGGATTCCCCGGCCACTGCGGGACTGGGGCTACGACCGTATCGCCGGCAACCGCTACCGCTGGTTCGGTCGGCACGACGTCTGCCTGCTGCCCAGCCCCGACCATCGCGGGCGCTTTCTCGACGACCCGTCCTGACACCCCGGAGCGAGCCCCATCAGCCGGGCTGGCGCCGGAAGAACAGGGTCACCTGCCCCAGCTCGAAGCCGAACTTGGTCATGTAGGAACGATTGGCCAGGGTGTTTTCGTCCAACAGGTACATCCAGTCATCGAAGTGCACCTGATAGGTCTTGCCGTCCACCGGCAGGTTGAGCACATAACGCCAGCGCAGGGCATTGCCGGAGACTTCGCCCTGGGCCTCGCCGACCACATCGTCGGCAGTGCCACGCCACAGACCGGGGCCCGTCGGGACCAGGGTCCAGACCCGGGTCTGGCGGCTGCCGTCGCTGTAGGTAAAGTCCTCGTGCATGATGAACTTCTCGCCTTCGCTGCGGCTGTCGATCTGCACATGAAAGCGCTTGATCACCTCGCCGGAGCGCTTCTGGAACAGGCCCCAGGCCTCCACCCGGCCACTGAAGAACTGCCGCAGCTCCAGCTCGGGCTTCTGGTCACGGTACTGCTTGACGTCGGTGTCGCTGCAAGCGACCAGGCCGAGGCACAGCACCAGCAAGTATTTCTTGAACATGGAACATCTCCTTTGCTGCGCCCGCTATCGGCCCAGCAGTTGTGCGCGCAACTGTGGATTGCGGGTGCGCGGGTCGAGCCAGATGGCGAAGAACGCTCGGGCGAAGGCTTCGTCGTCGACCGTGTACTGCAAGCGCTGGTCGACAAAGAACTGCACCCCGCGACCGGGCAGGAACACCCCGGTGATGCGCTGACCCGGTTCGACATCGACGAAGGCGCGCTGCATCTGCGCCTGCCAATCCTTGAGTTGCGCCGCACTGACCGCCGTGCCGGACAAGCGCTGGATCTCATCCAGACTGGTCTGCACCAGCTCGTCACGCCGGATCGTGCGCCGGTAGGTCAGCTCCAGGGCAAAGGGGCTGTCGTCCGCCAATGGCAACGCCGTGCCCCAGAGCCGCGCGCTGTAGACCTTGAAGCCGAACCAGCTGAACTCACCGCTGCCCAGCAGTCGGGCATTGGGCAACGACGCTTGCCAGCCGGCATTGGCCGTGGCGCAGAGCAGCATCAGCAGCCACAACCACCGGGCCGCGCCCACTCGCCGGATGCGCTTCATTCAAGGCTGCCTGCGCAACAGTTGGAGAAACTCCTGGCGGGTGCTGCTGGACTCGCGAAAGGCCCCCAGCATCACCGAGGTGTTCATCAGCGAATTCTGCTTCTCGACCCCGCGCATCATCATGCACATGTGCCGCGCTTCGATGACCACCGCCACCCCGGCAGCCCGGGTCACTTCCTGGATCGCCTCGGCAATCTGCCGGGTCAGGTTTTCCTGGATCTGCAGGCGTCGCGCATACATGTCGACGATCCGCGCCACCTTGGACAGGCCCAGTACCTGGCCGGTGGGGATGTAAGCCACATGGGCCTGACCGATGAAGGGCAGCAAATGGTGCTCGCACAGGGAATACAACTCGATGTTCTGGACCATCACCATCTCGTCGCTGGTGGAGCTGAACAACGCACCGTTGACCAACGCTTCGAGGCTGGTTTCGTAACCATGGCACAGATAACGCAAGGCCTTTGACGCTCGCTGCGGGGTGTCCCGCAAGCCTTCGCGGGACGGATCTTCACCCAGCCCCTGGAGAATGCCGTGAAAATGTTCGGAGAGTGGATCGTACATGGCGCACAGATTCCGCAAGGTTGATGAAGCGGGCATTTCCTTGCACGCACCAAGGAAAAAAGGGTCCCGAGGTGGCCAACCACACAACTGACCCAGCCCCGATTCCACCAGGGCTTGACCTCGGGAACCCAAAAGCGCGGGGAGTGAAAGCCTGAGCCGCAAAAACTGGCAGTTATCACCTCATCCCACACTGAAAAACCTATACGAGAATTTAATTTTTGTACAACTTTTATCGATAAAAACCCGATAAAACTCACTAATACTTGTACAAAAAGCTCAAAACCCGATTCATCCTCAATGTTTCGTACAAGAAAATCCGGCACTGTCCTACCCTCTCCGGCGCTTGGCTATTTGCCAGGTACAGGTATCAGATACGCACCAAATGCCGGGTTGGATGCTAGGGTGGCGCACCGTTCATCCACCGAGTCCTCCCATGCTGCTGTTGAAACTGCTGACAGTTCCCGGATTCCTGCTGTTGATTTCCCTGGCGAGCAAGCGCTGGGGGCCGAATGTTGCCGGCTGGCTCGCGGGTTTTCCGGTAGTGGTGGGGCCGATCCTGCTGTTTCTGGCCCTGGAGCAAGGCCCGGTGTTCGCCACCCACGCCGCAGTGGCGGCCCTCTCGGCATTGTTCGCCATGATCGCTTTCAGCGTTGCCTACACCCATGCCGCGCAGACCCTGGCCTGGCCCGGGGCCCTGAGCATCGCCACCCTGGTCTGGGTGCTGCTGGCCAGCGTGATCGCCCAGGTCCCGGCCTCCCTGGGGTTCTCGATTTTCTGTGCCGCCAGCGCCCTGTTACTGGCGCCCCGGGTATTCCCCCGGGTCAGGACTGTGCCCGCCCTGCCCGGCACCCAGTCCGACAAACTGGTGTATCGCATGCTCGCCGGGGCCCTGTTGACCCTGGCCGTCACCTTACTGGCCAGCACCGTCGGCGAACGCTGGAGCGGCATGCTGGCGGTCTTCCCGGTGTTGGGCAGCGTATTGGCGGTGTTCTCCCATCAGAGCCATGGGGTGGCCTTCACCACCGTGCTGCTGCGTGCCTTGAGCACCGGCCTGTACTCCTTCGCCGCGTTCTGCCTGGTGCTGGCCACAGCCCTGCCCTCGCTGGGGCTGTGGGCCTTCGTGCTGGGGGTGGCGGTATCAATGCTGGTGCTGGCCCTGAGCAAACGATTGTTGAGCACTCCCCGCGCCGCCACGTAGGCACCGGCTTGCCGGCCAAAGCCCTTTCGCGGACTTCTGCGCCGGCCAGCGCAATGCCGCCCACCGCTCCAGCACAAGCCGCGCCGGCACGCATTCCCGGCCATTGGTCCGTCGGGAAAAATCCCTCTGGAGCAGGCCGTGACGGCCGTGGGATGATGCGCGCCTTCGATCCAATGCCTGGAGATTGTGCATGTCATCCTTCGCTAGAAAAGCCCTGATCCTGGTGTTCGCCGCAGTGGCGGGCCTCGGTGCGCTGAACGCGGTTGCCGCCGGCCAGTCCTCGGCCAAACCGGCGCCGGGGGAGAAGGTCTCGATGCTCGACGGCAAGCTGGCCTTTACCCTGCCCAAGGGCTTCAGCGCCTCGGCCCTGCCGGCCGGCAGCGAGGCCGACGGCACCGCGGGCGCCAGCGGCACCCTGTACTCCAACGCCACCACTCGCACCGTGGTGATCGCCGCCCAGAACACCATTCCCAACGGTGCTCGGGTCAAGGACAACGACGGCGCCTTTCTCGATGCCGCCGTCAGCGGATTCCTGTCGCAACAGGCCGCAGCGCTGCCGGACTTCAGCAAGCAAAGTGAAAAGAGCATGACCCTCAAGGGGCTCGGCGTGCGCCAGATCGACAGTACCGCCACCCAGGGCGGTGGCCTGACCCTGAACTCGACCCTGATCGCCGGCTCCGGCACCCGCATGGCGGTGATCCAGGTGATTTCCCGGGGGACGGACAAGGCCGGTCACGCAGCGTTGATGAAACAGATCCTGCCTCAGTAACCTGGCCCCCGGCTCAGGGGTTGAGCCCCTGCAGCCAGCGGTTGAGGTCTTCAATCTCCACTTCGCTGATGCTGTGGCCCATGCCCGGGTAGGCATGGAACTGCGGCGTCAGGGACTGCTCCTGCAGCAAGTCGTTGGCCTCGACCCCATCGCTGTAGGGCAGGCGCTGGTCAGCGGTGCCATGACCGATAAAGATTCCCAGGCGCTGCAAGGTCGGGTTGTTCTTCACCTGGGAGGCCAAAAGCGGCAGGATCTTCCCGCTCAAGGCGGCAATGCCCCGCACCGACTGCGGATGACGCAGGCCCACTTCATAGGCCATCACCGCACCCTGGCTGAAGCCCACCAGCACCACCTTGTCCGGCTGGGTCTGGTACTTGGCCACCGCACCGCGGACAAACTGGCCGATCAGTTCGGCGCTGCTGGAAAGCTCCTCGGTGACGCCGTCATAGGCGCCCTGCCCCTTGCGGTTGAACCACTGGTAGCTGCCCTCTTCCAGGGTCTGTGGCGCCCGGGCCGACAGGTAGGTATAGCTGGCCGGCAAACGCTCGCTGATACCGAACAGGTCGGCTTCGTTGCTGCCGTAGCCATGCAGGAAGATCACCAGCGGCTGGTTGCGGGTGTCGCTGGGAGCCTGCTCCAGATAGCGCAGCGGCAAGTCGTGCAGCGGGGTCTGGGCGTGAACCAAGGGCACGGCCAACAGCGCCAGAAGCGCCAGGTAGCGGATCATGTCCTGCTCCTTTTTTGCGAAGGGGTGACGAAAAATGCAGTGTCAGAGCCTAGCATCGCCGGGCCTGCAAGATCAGTTGCCGCGCGCTCCAGCGCCAGACCGCGCCAGGCCCAGGGCAACAGCACCACCACCGCCAGGCCAAAGCCCACCTGAGACAGGTAGAAGGTTTCCAGCCACTGGCTGTGGGCGGCCACATAGAAGCTGTTATGCAGGACATCCAGCAGGATGATGGCCAGGGTCAGGATCAGCCCCCAGCGCGCACGCACGAACAACAGCAGCGCCGCCAGAGGGTCGAACAGGGTCAGCGAGCCCCAGAAGGCGCGGCTGGCCAGGGGCGTTTCGGCGCCGTAGCCATAATCCCAGAGCAGGCCGTGATCCAGGGCCGCGCGCAGGTGATTGAAAGTCGCCGCCAGCAGGCAGAGGGCAAACAGCAGGCGGATGCACAGCGACACTCGGGACATGGACACCTCTGGCGCAGGAGCCGGCTTGCCGGCAAAGGGGGCAAAAGCAGATCGACGGCGGACGCGCCGGGGGTTTCGCTGGCAAGCCCGCTTCTTCCCCGGTCGACGTCACCTTGGCGGGTCAGTCGTTGATCAACTTGCCGCTGCGGATCGCTTCGCGTCCGGCCACCTTGGCCAGCCAGATTCCCGGCTGGGTATAGCGACCGCGATCCAGGGCAAAGAGCACGCCGCTGATGCCGGCACGCACGGTGCTGACGATGTCGTTCAAGGGGTCGACCACTTCGAACAGGGCGTCGCCGCGCTCCACCCACTCGCCGGCATCCCGCAGAAAACTGACCACGCCAGGGTGCGGGGCGAACAGGTATTGGGTGCCTTCGAAGGGCATGCCTTCACAGCACTCACCCGGCGCAGCGGGCCACTGGCCACTGATCAGGCCCTGCTCGGCCAGAAAGCCGAGGATGGCTTCACAATTGGCCCGGGCCTGCTCGACCCGGGTGTCACCCATGCTGCCCAGCTCCAGGGTGGCGGCCAGGTTGGCCGGGGGAATCGCCGCCCGGGGAAAGTCCCGGGCCAGGCGCAGCCAGGGCGAGGAGCAGGATTCGTCGAAGGAACTGCCGCCGGAATCCTCGCAGAGCAACGCCACCCCGGCCTTCAGACGTGCCGCCAGGGACTGCCACCGCGGCCAGTGCTGGGGCAAGGCATAGAGGTGGATCGCCGCCTCGAAATCGCAATGCAGGTCGAGGGTGATATCGGCGTCGCAGGCGTGGCGCAACAGCAGCCGGTGCAAGGCTTGCAGCTGCGAGTCCGGAGCCGGCAGCTGATCCAGCACCTGGAGCATGGTGTGGCGGATCAGGGCAACGTTGGCCGCTGCGTCATCCCCCAGCTGCTTGCCGATCAGGTCGCCCACCGGACCACTGAGTTCGACGAAGGCACGGTTGAAGTTCTTGCCACTGCCCAGTTCGAAACGCCCCAGGTGACTGCCCTGAACCTGCTGGTCCAGGCCGATGGGGTTGGCCACCGGCACCAGTTCGATCACGCCCTGCAAACGCCCCTGGCGCTCCAGTTCCGCCAGGCGTTGCTTCAGCTCCCAGGCCGTGCGCATGCCCGGCAGTTCATCGGCGTGCAGGCTGGCCTGGATATACACCTTGCGGCCAGCGCTGCCGAAGCGAAACACGCTGAGCTGGCGCGCCGTGCCCAGGTGGCCCCAGGGCAAGGAATGGTCGATGCGTTGCATAGTGGCTCCGGGGATCAAAAAAGGCGTGGCGCAGAATAAAACAGCGGCGCACAAAAAAGGTGGCGACCGGATCACGGGCGCCACCTTTTTTAGCCAAACTTTGCAGCCTGCGGCTTACTCGCCGTAGACATCAAAGTCGAAGTATTTGTCTTGCACTTGCTTGTACTTGCCGTTGGCGCGGATCTCGGTGATGGCGGTGTTGAATTTCTCTGCCAGCTCCTTGTCGCCCTTGCGTACGGCGATGCCGGCACCGCCACCGAAGTATTTCGGGTCGTTGTACTCGGGACCGACGAAGGCGAAGCCCTTGCCGGCGTCGGTTTTCAGGAAACCGTCGTCGAGGTTGACCGAGTCCGCCAGCAGCGCGTCGACGCGACCGGACACCATGTCCAGATTGGCCTCCTGCTGAGAGCCGTAGCGCACCAGGTCGATACCGGCCGGCACCAGCACTTCAGTGGCGAAGCGGTCGTGGGTACTGGCGCGCAGCACACCGACTTTCTTGCCCTTGAGCTCGGTCAGCGGGTCCTTGATGGCGGTGCCGGTCTTCATCACGAAGCGCGCCGGGGTGTGGTAGTACTTGATGGTGAAATCGACGTTCTTCTTGCGATCGTCGGTGATGGTCATGGACGACAGGATGGCGTCGATCTTCTTCACCTTCAGCGCTGGGATCAGGCCGTCGAATTCCTGCTCGACCCAGGTGCACTTGACCTTCATCTGCTCACACAGGGCATCGCCCAGGTCCACATCGAAACCGGTGAGCTTGCCGTCGGGAGTCTTCATCGAGAACGGTGGGTAGCCGGCTTCGATACCGATACGGATCGGCTTGGCCTCGTCGGCGGAGGCGGTGAAGGAAAACAGCGACAGTGCCAGGGCACCAAACAGCACAAACTTGTTCATTTATAACTCCAGGAGACGGAGACTTTTATTGGCTGGTTTCGATTATGGGCAAATCGAAGTGGCCAGCAGTCTAGAGCGGCTCCCGGGAAGCAAATTGTGTTTATGCGACAAATACTTATAAAAAATATGCAACCGCGACCCTCTACCTCCTCCCGCGCCCCGACGTGGTGCGTTTGTCCCTGAAAAACCCGACGTTCGCCTCAGAACGCGCCATGTTTACCGACACATCACCCGCTGGCCCCAGCCTGAGGCCGCTGCCAGCGCAGTGACCCCTTCAGCAGGCGCAGGACAGATCCGCTCCCTCGCGGCGCGCTTGCCCGGTGCTGAGCTGGAAGCCTTCATCGAGCCAGCCGGTGACACCGCCGATCATCTCCTTGACCGGGTATTCCAGGGCCGCCAGCTTGACCGCCGCCTTGTTCGCGCCATTGCAGTGAGGGCCGGCGCAATACACCACGAACAGAGTGTCACGAGGATAACCGGCCAGGTGTTCTGCAGTGAGCAAGCGCCCGGGCAGATTGATCGCCCCGGGGACATGGCCACGGGCAAAGGCTTCGGGGCCACGCACATCCACCAGGACAAAATCCACTTCCCCGGCCTCCTGGCTGCTGTAGACGTCGGAACAGTCGGTTTCAAAGGTCAGGCGGTTGCAAAAATGCATCAGGGCAATGGCCGAAGGGGCGGCGGCAGTGCTGCGGACCAGGCTGGTCATGGGCGTCTCCAGAAACTCGCGATTAAGGTGAGAAGGACTTTATAGGCCCTGCCCTACCGCGCTAAAGTGGCGCTCCGGACACCGACTGGTAACTTTCCGCCAAATGCACAATCCCCCCGGTTTGGTCGCGATCCTGGCCTACGACGGCCTTTGCACCTTCGAATTCGGCATTGCCGTGGAAATCTTCGGCCTGGCCCGGCCGGAGTTCGATTTTCCCTGGTATGAGCACTGCATCGTCGCCGTAGACCCGGGGCCGATGCGCGCAGCGGGCGGTATCCGGATACTGGCCGATGGCGGCCTGGAACGGCTGGAACAGGCCCGGACCATCATCATTCCCGGCTGGCGCAACCGCGACGAGGCGCCGCCGCCCGAGCTGCTGCAAGCCCTGCGCCGGGCCTACCATCGCGGCGCGCGGCTGCTGTCGATCTGCTCGGGGGTGTTCGCTCTGGCGGCCAGCGGCCTGCTCAACGGCCTGGGCGCCACCACTCACTGGCGCTACACCCAAGAGCTGGCCGAGCGCTTCCCGGACATCTCGGTGGACCCGGACGTGCTCTATGTGGACGCCGGCCAACTGATCACCTCTGCCGGCAGCGCCGCCGGCATCGATGCCTGCCTGCACCTGGTGGCCCGGGACTTCGGCACCCAGGTGGCCAACAGCGTGGCCCGGCGCCTGGTGATGTCGCCCCAACGTACCGGCGGCCAGGCCCAGTTCATTCCAGCCCCGGTCAGCCGCACCCCGCGCAGCGACCTGTCACGGGTCATGCAATGGGCTCGGCAACGCCTGCATGAACCGCTGGCGGTGAGCGACCTGGCGGCCCGGGCGCTGATGAGCGAACGCACCTTCTTGCGACGTTTCAACGACGCCACCGGCGCCTCGCCCAAGGCCTGGCTGCAGCATGAGCGAATGGCCCGGGCCCGGGAGCTGCTGGAAAGCAGCAGCGAAACCACGGAAAGCATCGCCCTGCGTTGCGGTTATCGCTCGGTGGAAAGTTTTCGCGTGGCCTTTCGCAGCCTGGTGGGCCTGCCGCCCTCGGCCTACCGCGAACGCTTCGGCGAAAAATCCCCCCCGTAGGAGCCGGCTTGCCGGCGAAGAACACGACGTTCATCCGGTGGTGTCCATCCCGGCCTCTTCGCGGGCAAGCCCGCTCCTACGGGAAAAGAGGGAGACCCCGCTGCCGGCGAAGAACACCACGCTTATCCGCCGGCGTCCAACCCGGCCGGCGCCTAAGGCTCCGGTTTGCGCAGAAGGTAGGTGTCCATGATCCAGCCATGTGCCTCGCGCGCTTGGCGACGAACCCGCTGGATGTCGTCGGCAACCTCGTCGAGGCGTCCGGAAATGAGGATCTCGTCCGCCGTGCCCAGGTAGGCGCCCCAGTAGATGTCCAGGTCCTGATGGCGCAGCTGGCGGTAGGAATCCTCGGCGTCGAGCATCACCACCCGGCTGTCGGCATCACCGGACTGCCCCGCCGCCAGGCGCCGCCCGGTGGTGATTTCCACTGAGCGGCCAATACGGTTCAACGCCACCTTGTGCTGCGCCGCCAAGGCCTGGACGCTGGTGATGCCGGGGATCACCTGATACTCGAACTGCGCCGCACCACTGGCCAGGATCTGCTGCAGGATGCGCAGGGTACTGTCGTACAGCGCCGGGTCGCCCCAGACCAGGAAGGCGCCGGTCTCGTCCTGCGCCAGTTCCTCATTGATCAGGCGCTCGAAGATCTGCTGCTTGTCCTGGTTCAGGGCCTGGACGCTGGCCTGGTAGTCCACATCGCCGCGCTGGCGTTCCGGGGTCTGGGCTTCGACGAAGCGATAAGGACGCTCGGTGAGGTAGCGCTGGCACAGCTCGCGCCGCAGATCGATCAGCGAATCCTTGCTTGGCCCCTTGTCCATCAGGAACACCACGTCACTGCGGTTCAGCGCCTTGATCGCCTGGATGGTGATGAAGTCGGGGTTGCCGGCACCGATGCCGATGACCAGGAGGGTTTTCATGGGGTTCAGGTTCTCGCTGCTGGGCCAAGGGGCAAGTATGGGCGGCTTTGGCGCCCGGAGAAATGCCCCAACACCCGACACTGCTCCTCAATCGCGGCCATCCAGGCGCAGGCGCCAACGATCGGCATGGCTGAGGTCGATCCGTGACAGGGGCTCGATATCCATCAGGTTGAAACTGGCCAGGGGCGCCTGCAGCAATTGCAGCAGCACGGCACGCATGACAAAGGGATGGGTCACCGCCAACCAGTGCCCGGGACGCTGGGCCATCAGCTCCAGCCACTGCGCCACCCGCTGGCACAACTCGGCGACCGACTCGCCTCCCGGCGGGGCGCTGTGGGGGTCCTCCAGCCAGGCCTGCAAGGCTTGCGGCTGCTGCCGTTGCAGATCGCCGATAGCCATCCCCTGCCAGGCACCGAAGCCACAGTCGCGCAAGGCTTCCTGCACTTGCGGCGCCGCGCTGAACAGCGCCGCCGTCTGACAGGTTCGCCGCTCCGGCCCGCAGAGCACCTGCAGCTTGTGCCTGAACGGCTGCGCCCGGCTCAGGGCCTGGGCCTGCCAATCCATCTCCACGGCTTCGTCCAGGGGAAAACGCCCGAGCTTCTGGGCGGCGGTACGGGCGTGGCAGATCAGGGTCAAACGGGTGGCCGGCAAGGGGCTATCTCGACAAAGGACAATCAGGGCTGAGGCAGGGTTTTTAGCACGGCGACCGGGCAGATTCCCAGCAGAAAGCTGGTGGAAAATTCTTCATAAACTCAAGAAAAGCCTGACCACCAAACAGGAAACAGCCTATAGGCAGCCCAAGCAGGACGCCTTTATCCTCCGCGACCTTCCCACGCTTCGACTCGAATTCAGGTACCTCGACACCATGCACAGCGGTATTTGGGAGCTCTTGTCTCTCGACCTTGCTCTCAACGCCTCGCTCCTGCCCATCATCCTGCTGCAATACGTTGCCCTGGTGGGGATCTTCAGCATCCTGCTGATGCTGCGTCAGGACGCCCAGCGCCTGATCAAGTCGAAAAAGATCCTGCTGGGTTTGATTCTGGGCACCAGCAACGCCGCTTTGATCGCCCTCGCCTCCGGGTTCATGCAGGCCCCGGTGAAGATTTTCCTGAGCAACGACATGCTGTTTCTCGCCGGATTGCTGGGGGGCTGGTGGGGCGGTATGACCTGCCTGACCCTGGTGGCGCTGGCTCGCTACTGCATTGCCGGCGCCGAGCAGTTCGAAGAGGCGCTGTTCAGTTTTGGCCTGGTGACCCTGGGGGGCATGCTGCTCCATCGCTGGTTCGAGACCCGCGACCTGTGCGCCCTGAGCCTGAAGGAAGTGCTACTGGTGATTCTGGTACGAGTCGGCGCCGCCATCGTCCCGATGCAGATCATCGACTGGATGGGCACAATCAGCTCCAGCATCACCGCGCAACTGCTGTCCTTGCGACTGAGCTCGACCCTGCTCTCTCTGCCCATGATCATCCTGATACTTGCCATGCTGCGCCGCGAAGCACGCTACCAGCAGGCCCAGCACAGCCTGCTGCAACAGGCCCTGACCGATCCGACCACCCAACTGCCCAATCGACGCGCCCTGCGCAACCACCTCGACCAACTGCTGGAACAAAGCGAAGAGCAGCGCGCGCCCCACACCCTGATCGTGATCAACATCAGCAACCTCAAGGACCTGGTCGCCATCCACGGCCATGACTGGACCGACCAGTTGCTGATCTCCCTGGCGCAAGAGTTCAGCAGCGGGGCGTCCAGCCATGCCCTGCAAGCCAGTGCCGCCCCCCGCACCTTCATGTTCTCGGACCTGAACCTGGCACTGATCGTGCCGCACCGTTCCATCCAGCAGGTCGAAGAGTCGGCGCTGCTCGCTACCCTGCAGATGACCTTGCAGGCCGGCTTGCCCAGTGACGGCAGCCTGGCGCCCAAGCTGCAGTTCTGCGTGATCGATGCGTGCGCCGGAGACAGCGCCAACGTCACCTTGCGCAACATCAGCCTGGCCCTGCAGGACTGCAGCCAGCCGGTGCGTTACCTGCACCAGTCGCTGATCGAACAGGCCCAGAGCAACGAACGCATCCGCCAGCAACTGCTGGAGTGGGTGCGATCGAACACCCCGCCGCTGTATTACCAGCCGAAGTTCTGCCTGAGCCAGCGCACGATCATCGGCGCCGAAGCCCTGCTGCGGGCCCAGGACGACCAGGGCGCAACGATTTCACCCCTGCTGATACTGGAAGTGATCCGCCACCACGACCTGCAGCAAGCCTTCGAATGGGCGACCATCGAAGCGGTGATCCGCGACGCCCGGCACTACATCGATGCCGGCCTCAAAGGGCCGCTGGCGGTGAACGTCTCCTCCTCGACCCTGAGCGATGCCAACTTTGCCGTCCTGCTGATCCAGCGCCTCAAGGAAGCCGGTCTTCCCGGTGCACGCCTGACCCTGGAACTGACCGAGAACACCCTGTTGCAAGACACTCGGCAAGTGGCGCACAACATGCTCCTGCTCAAGGATCACGGCGTGGGACTGTCCCTTGACGACTTCGGCACCGGCTACTCGGCCCTGAGCATCCTGGCCAAGTATCCCTTCAGCGAAGTGAAGATCGACCACTCGATGATTTCCCTGCTGCACTATGAGCGGATGCGCACCGCGGTCTCCATCGCCCAGGAAAGCGCCCGCCTGTACCAGGCGATACTGACGGCCGAAGGGGTCGAAACCCAGGAGCAGATCGACATTCTCCAGAAGATTGGCATCCGCTGCGCCCAGGGCTACTTCTTCTCCCCGGCGGTGCCCCTGGCCGAACTGATCGCACTGGGGAGCGTTGGGACAAAGGGAACCGCCCGGGCTCGACCGCTCGACGGCCCGGATCAAGCCTGAGCGCCTTGATCGGAGTTTTTCGCCCCCCGCCTGGGCGGAAGCCTTCGCTGGCAAGCCAGCTCCTACAGAAACGCACCCACCCTTAGCTTCAGGCCGGCCGCAAGGCCGCCGTCGCGCTCTTGATCTTGATCTGAGCGCCCCGTTAACCACGATGGCCGAACGCAGGCATTGAGCCGTGGGTAACCCGGCAGGACGCCGGGTTAGCCGCCACCCGGCCAGGGATGGCCGGTGGCGGCGGCCCACGGATCAATGCCGGAGTGAGGGCATGCCGAGCCTAGGCGAGGCACCGAGTGGAGGGGCAGAGCGTTTTGCTTACTTTTGCGCTTTTCAAAAGTGAGTCGCTGTAAGAGCGAAACCCTAAGTGGCCGTTACCGCAGGAATGGATATATACCCAAACCCGAACCCGAAGTGGCCAAACCCGCAGCACCCGATATGCCCCCTCCCCCCTCCCCCCTACAACCACAACCACAACCCAACGCCCCAGTCCAAAGCATTTCGCCACCAAAGCAAATTTCACTAGACATGTAACGTCCATTACATAAATATCATTTAGCCATTTTATGAAACAAAAACGACATTCAGCTTCCAAGGCACCCCGATGCCCTCTCTCAGAGACCTGATCACCGACCCCGCCCTCGACCTGACGCCTTCAGAGCGCAAAGTCGTGCGCGCCCTGCTCGACCACTACCCGCGCAACGGACTGGGGCCGATGTCACGCCTGGCGGAACACGCCGGGGTCAGCGACCCGACCATCGTGCGGCTGGTGAAGAAACTCGGCTTCAGCGGCTACGGCAAATTCCAGGAAGCCCTGCTCAGCGACATGGACGACCGCCTGCGCTCGCCCAGCACCCTGCTGCGCCCACGGGCGCAAGTGGCACAGGGCGATACCTGGGGCCGCTACCTGGCGGACAGCCAGCGCGCCCTGCAAGACACCCTGGCCCTGACCCAGCCCGAAGACATCCGCGTACTCATGGACTGGCTGCTGGACAGCCGCCACCAGCTGTACTGCTTCGGCGGACGCTTCAGCAGCTTCCTGGCCCACTACCTGCTCAACCATCTGCGGTTGATGCGCCCAGGCTGTTTCTTTCTTGAAGACAACGCGCAACTGCCGGACCGCCTGTTCGATGTGCAGCGCCAGGATCTGGTGCTGCTGTTCGACTACCGCCGCTATCAGTCCCAGGCCCTGCGGGTCGCCAGCGCGGCCAAGGCGCGCAACGCCCGGGTGGTGCTGTTCACCGACATCTATGCCTCGCCGTTGCGGGAGTTGGCGGACCTGATCATCAGTGCCCCGGTGGAGTCCCTGTCGCCATTCGACACCCTGGTGCCGGCGCTGGCCCAGGTCGAGGCGCTGATCGCCTGCCTGACCCCGCGCAGCGCCCATCTTGATCAGCGCCTGGAGGGCATCGACGCCCTGCGGGCGCAATTCGATACCCATGTGCTGGAGGAAAAATAAGGATGTTCAGCCTGCCCCACCGTTCGCCCCGGGACTTGCCCTTCGTCGTCGATCACACCGCCCTGCTGCTGGTGGACATGCAGCGCGCCTGGCTCGAACCGCAGTTCGACCCGCACCTGCAAGGCCCCGAGGGCGAGGCCTTTCTCAAGCGAGCCCGGGAACAGGTGATCCCCAACCAGCAACGCCTCCTGGCAGCGGTGCGCGAAGCACGCCAGAACGTGCTGCACACCATTATCGAAAGCCTGACCGCCGACGGCCGTGACCGCTCCCTGGACCACAAGCTGTCGGACATGCACTTGCCCAAGGGCAGCCCCCAGGCAGCGATCATCGACGAGCTGACGCCGGTGGAAAACGAGATCGTCCTGCCCAAGACCTCTTCCGGGGTGTTCAACTCCACCAACATCGACTACGTGCTGCGCAACCTGGAAACCCGCCACCTGATCATCGCCGGGATCGTCACCGACCAGTGCGTGGACATGGCGGTGCGCGACGCCGCCGACCGCGGTTATCTGGTGACCCTGGTCGAGGACGCTTGCGCCACCTATGGCGATACCCGGCACCAGGCCTGCCTCAACGCGATCAAGGGCTACTGCTGGATCACCGACACCAACACCGTGCTCGGCCGCCTGCGGGAGATCCGCGGATGAGTCGCGGCCAGGGCATCGAGGCCCTGACGCCATTGGCCATGACCAGCATCGTCACCACCGACCTGATCGGCGTCACTCGGGGCCGTTCCTTTCCCAGCGACGAGCTGGAGCGCTACCGGATCGGCGGCTGTGGCTGGGTGCCGGCCAACAGCGCCCTGACGCCCCAGGACCTGATCGCCGAGGACAACCCCTGGGGCGCCCATGGCGACCTGCGGCTGATTCCCGACCTGGAGAGCCGGGTCACTGTCGGTGCCGGGCCGGATGCCACGTCGGCGCCCCTGGACTTCATTCACGCCGACATCTGCGAGACCGATGGCCGACCCTGGGCCGCCTGCCCGCGGACCCTGCTGCGCAACGAGGTGCAGCGCTACCGTGAACTGGGCATCCAGATCACCGCCGCCTTCGAACACGAGTTCAATCTCGACAGCGGCGCCGCTCAGCGCGAGCACCTGGCCTTCTCCCTGGAGGCTCAGCGCCAGGGCGCGGCCTTCGGTGGCTGGCTGCTCTCGGCATTGCGGGCGGCCGGTGTCGAACCGGAAATGTTCCTCCCCGAATACGGCAAGCAGCAATACGAGATCACCTGTCGCCCGACCCAGGGCCTGGCCGCCGCCGACCGCGCAGTGAACGTGCGCGAGATCACCCGGGAGATTGCCCGGCAACTGGGGCAACGGGTCAGCTTCGCCCCCAAGACCGCGGCGGATGCCGTGTGCAACGGGGTGCACCTGCACCTGAGCCTGCAGGACCTGGACGGCACGCCACTGCTCTACGATCCCCAGGCGGTCAGCGGCGACGACCTGTCGCGGCTGGGCCAGCACTGGGCCGCCGGGGTGCTCAAGCACCTGCCGGCACTGTGTGCCTTCACCGCGCCGACGCCGCTGTCCTATGAGCGCCTGCTGCCCCATCACTGGAGCGCCTCCTACGCTTGCCTGGGCCTGCGCAACCGCGAAGCCTCGCTGCGCATCTGCCCCACCGTGGACATCGGCGGCAAGCCCGTGGCGCCGCAGTACAACCTGGAATTCCGTGCCCTGGACGCCACCGCCTCGCCACACCTGGCCATGGCCGTGATCCTGATCGCCGGACGCCTGGGCATTGAACAGAAGCTGCCCCTCAACGCGGTGACCGACAAGGTCCCCGACGAGCTGAGCACCGAACAGCGCCTGGCCAGCGGCATCGTGCCCCTGCCCGGCACCCTGACCCAGGCCCTGGAATGCCTGCGCAGCAACACGGAGTTGCTGCAGACCCTGCCGCCGGAGCTGCTGAGCACCTATTTCGCCGTCAAACAAAAGGAAGTGTCCCTGACCGAGCACCTGACCGCTGCCGATCTCTGTGAGCACTATGGACACCTGTACTAAACCCGCCGAGCTGGGGTTCTACACCGAGCCGGCCTATCGCCTGTTCCGCGAAGACTCCACGCATCCGCTGATCCTGGTGTGCGAACACGCCAGCCACTACATTCCACCGGCCCTGCACGACCTGGGCCTGGACCCGGTGGCGGCCCGGGAGCATATCGCCTGGGACCCGGGCGCCCTGGAACTGGCCCAAAGCCTGTCCCAGGCCCTGGGCGCAACCCTGATCGCGGCCAATTATTCGCGCCTGCTGATCGACCTGAACCGGCCGCGGCATGCCCCCGACAGCATCCCGCTGCAAAGCGAGATCTATCAGGTGCCGGGCAATCAGCACCTGGACGAGGCCACCCGCGAGTACCGCCGCCAGCAACTGTTCACGCCGTTCCACCAGCGTCTGCAGCGGCTCATCGACCGGCGCCTGGCCGAAGGCCGCGAGGTGCGCGTGGTGGGGATTCACAGCTTCACCCCGATCTACTACAGCCAGCCACGTGCGCTGGAAGTCGGCGTGTTGTATGGCAGTGCCACGGCCTACGCGGCGCGAATACTGGAAGGTTTGTGGACCCTGCCGATAAAGGTGGCGGGCAACCAGCCTTACGAGATCAACCCCTTGAGCGACATGACCGTGCCGGTGCACGGTGATGCCCGGGGCCTGGAATCGGTACTGATCGAGGTGCGCAACGACTTGTTGCGCAGCCCTGAAGCGGTGCAGCACTGGAGCGACTGTCTGGCGCCGCTGCTGTAACGGATATTGAAAGACGCTTGAACGCAACAAAGGCTGTTTGCAGGACAGGTACAACAACAAGAAAAACCGCTGTGGTGTGTCTTTAACCCTGCCAGGTTCAAACACAGACCGGCGCACGAGGCGTCAATGACGACCCTCGCCGCCGGATGCGCCCACTTACATTGGCTACAAGGAGAACTGCTTCATGGAGATTGAAGAATTCGGCTACAAACAGGAACTCAAGCGTGGCCTGAGCCTGCGCGACCTGGTGGTCTACGGGATGATTTTCATGATCCCCATCGCCCCGTTCGGGGTCTATGGCTACGTCAACCAGGAAGCCCCGGGCATGGTGCCCCTGGCCTACATCATCGGCATGGTGGCGATGGTCTTCACCGCCCTGAGCTACGGCGCCATGGCCCGCGCCTTTCCCATCGCCGGCTCGGTCTACTCCTACGCCCAGCGCGGCCTCAACCCCCATGTGGGCTTTCTCGCCGGCTGGCTGATGCTCCTGGACTACCTGCTGATCCCGCCGCTGCTCTACGTCTACGCGGCCATGGCCCTCAACCACCTGTACCCGGAAGTGCCCAAGGTCGGCTTTATCCTGGCGTTCCTGGTCAGCGCTACCTTCGTCAACCTGCGGGGTATCACCTTCACCGCGCGGATGAACATCCTGTTCCTGCTGGCACAACTGGTGGTCCTGGGGATCTTCCTGTTCTACGCCTGGAACGCTCTGCACGGTGGCACCGGCAACGGCCAATTGACCCTGGCGCCGCTGTACAGCCCGGAAAACTTCCACTTCGGCATGCTGATGCAGGGCGTATCGATTGCGGTGCTGTCGTTCCTGGGCTTTGACGCCATCTCGACCCTGGCCGAAGAGGTCAAGGGCGACCCGGGCCGCAGCGTCGGCCGCGCCGCCCTGATCACCCTGGTGGTGATGGGGGCGATCTTCGTGGTGCAGACCTGGATCGCCACCGACCTGGCCGCCGGCATGGGCTTCAAGTCCGCCGACACCGCCTTCTATGAAATCGCCGAACTGGCCGCCGGCAGCTGGCTGGCGACCCTCACCGGGGTGGCCACGGCGCTGGCCTGGGGCGTGGCGGTGGCCATCACCTCGCAAGCCGCGGTATCGCGCCTGCTGTTCGGCATGGCCCGGGACGGCAAGCTGCCCAAGGTGCTGGCCAAGGTCCACCCGAAACACAACACCCCGCACATCAGCATCTACCTGGTGGCGGTGCTGTCGCTGCTGATCTGCTACCTGTTCATCAACTCGGTGGACACCCTGACCTCACTGGTCAACTTCGGCGCCCTGAGCGGCTTCATGCTGCTGCACATCACGGTGATCAATTTCTACTGGCGCCGGCAGAAATCCGGCCAGGTGGTGCGTCACCTGATCTGCCCGGTGATCGGCTTCGTGATCGTCAGCGCCATCATGTACAACATGGGCGTGGATGCGCAGAAACTCGGCGCCATCTGGATAGTCGCCGGGCTGGTCTACCTGTTCCTGCTGAACAAGCTGGGCAGCGGTGCCGCCCTGCCCGATCCGCTCAAACCCTAAGTGACTTCCCTGCGGCGCCGGATGGCGTCGCGCTTCCCCCCGAGGCAACCGCCAAGAGCCGCCCGGGGACAGGCCGCCGGATGCCGTGGCCGTGGAACTGCGTGGTAACCGACAGTGATGTCTGGCCAATGTTCGCCCCCGGGGCGAGCGGCCCTTGATACAGGAGTGCACCCATGCTGGCCTTGCGTCCCGTGGCGTTATTCGATCTGCCCCAACTGCGGCGCCTGGCCCGCGAACGCCTGCTGGGCGTAACGTCCCTGGTGGATGACGAAACCTGCCTGCGGGAAAAGATCCTCGACTCCCTGGCGTCCTTCGCCAAGGCCGAGGCCAGCCAGGGCCCGGAGAACTACTTTCTGGTGCTTGAGGACCCTGCCAGCGGCCTGCTCCACGGCTGCTCCGACATTCTCGCCACGGCGGGCTTTGCCGCGCCGTTCTACAGCCTGCGCAACCGGCCCTTCATCAGCAGCTCCAGGGAGCTGAACATCGAGCACGGGGTGCCGACCCTGTCCCTGTGCCAGGACCTCAGCGAACAGACCCTGCTGCGCAGCTTCCATGTGGACCCGGCGTTGTCGGGCACGCCCCTGGCGCAGCTGACGTCCCGGGCGCGCCTGCTGTTCATGGCCGCTCACCCCCAGCGTTTTGCCGAGAGCACCATCAGCGAGATCGTCGGCTACAGCAACGCCGCCGGCGAATCGCCGTTCTGGGAGGCGGTGGGCCAGCACTTCTTCGACCTGCCCTACATCGAGGCCGAACGCCTGTGCGCCCTGCAGGGCCGGGGCTTTCTGGCCGAACTCATGCCCCAGTACCCGCTGTACATCCCGATGCTGCCGCAGTCGGCCCAGGACTGCATCGGACAGATTCACCCCGATGCGCGAGAAGCCTGCGACATCCTGGTCGACGAGGGTTTTGCGCCTACCCAGTATGTGGACCTGTTTGATGCCGGACCGACCCTGCAAGCCCGCAACAACCAGCTACGCTCGATCGTTCAGAGCCGGGTCGCGATCAGCTACCTCAGCCCCCAGAGCGGCCGCGGTCGCCACTGGTTGCTGAGCAATGACCGACTGCAAGGATTTCGCGCCATTGTCGCGCCCCTGGATGAAGCCCCGGGCGATGTGGTCGGGCTCGACCTGTCGATGCTCCAGGCCCTGCAACTGACACCGGGCGAACCGGTACGGGGAATCGCGTTATGAGTTGCCCGCTGTTGCTGCGCTGCCCGGGACCGCTGCAAGGAGTCCACCGATGATCGTCCGTCCGATCCGTGTTACCGATCTGCCGGGGGTGCTGGCCTTGCTGGAAGGCAGCTGTCGCGAGTTGAACAACCTCTCCACCGACCCCGAGCGCCTGGCCCATCGCTTGCGCTGGGCTCAGCGCACCTTCGCCAGCCAGGTGGAACGGGCCGATGCCGACTACCTGTTCGTGCTGGAGGACGACGACCAGCAAGTCATCGGCATTTGTGGCCTGAGCGGCGCTATCGGCCTGCGCGAGCCTTGCTACAACTACCGGGTCGGCATCACCCGTGGCAGAGCCCCGGGGCTGGGTATCGACAAGCAGGTTCCGACCCTGTTCCTGTGCAACGAGATGACCGGGCAATCCCAGCTGTGCTCGCTGTTTCTGCGGCGCGACCAGCGCCAGGGCTACACCGGCCGCCTGCTGTCCACTGCACGCTTGCTGTTCGTCGCCGAGCACCCGGCGCTGTTCGGCGACAAGCTGGTGGCCGAATTGCGTGGCCAGCTCGACAGCCAGGGCTGCTCACCGTTCTGGGACAGCCTGGGGCGACACTTCTTCAAGATGGACTTCCAGCAGGCCAATCGCCTGTCCAGCCATGGCAGCAAATCCTTCATCGCCGAACTGATGCCGCGCCAGCCGCTGTACACCTGCCTGCTCAGCCCACAGGCCCAGGCGGCCATCGGCCAGGCCCACCAGAGCACCGAGCAGGCGGTGAACATCCTGCGCGACGAAGGCTTCAGCCATCAGGGCTGCATCGATATCTTCGACGGCGGGCCGCTGATCGAGGCCGAAGTGGCGAAGATCCGCAGCGTGCGTGAAAGCCAGACCCTGCCCTTGCTGGTGGGCAGCCCGGACGAACAGGCGCCGGTGTGGCTGATTCACAACCGCCGCCTGGAAAGCTGCCGCATCACCGCCGCCCCCGGGCGCCTGGTAGCCGGCTGCCTGCTGGTGGACCGCCTGACCGCCAAACGCCTGCAACTGCAGCCAGGGGACTCGGTACGCGCCGTGCCACTGTTGGCCTGCCCGGCGCGGCCTCTGGGCCCGTCCGGCATCGCCCTCGCGCCTGGCGCCGCCCTGCCCCTGTAGCCACGAGATTGACGAACGCCGGGGCGAATGTTCATATGCCGCCCAGTTTCAGGTGCCTCATGCCGCCGTGCACGAGGTGAAACGGGAAACCGGTGCGCCCCTTCAGGGCCAGTCCGGTGCTGCCCCCGCAACGGTAAGCGAGTGCTGCATTCAACACGCCACTGTACCCAAGGTATGGGAAGGCGAATGCCGCCAGACTCGCAAGCCCGGAGACCGGCCTGGAACTTCTGTTTGGCAATCCTGCGGTGGGCGGGCATGGGCCGGTATGGTCGCGTGCCTGTGGCCGATACCTTCTCCTGCGTGCTTCCCGAAGACACTTTCGAGAAGACCAAGAATGACAACAACCTTCGACACTTCCCCTGCCTGCGACTGGCGTGCACCGCGCTGCTCCCTGGGGGGCGCCCTGCTGGGCTGCCTGTTCAGCCCCCTGCTGCTGGCCGAGGACAGCGGCTTGCAACTGGAGCAGCAGTTCGTTTCCGCGCCTTCGGTGGAATCCACCACCGTGGCCGAGATGGCCAGGTACGGCAGCAAGGTGGAGATCATCGATCGCCAGCAGATCGAACGCGCCGGCCCCAGCAGCGACATCACCCGGGTCCTGCAGATGTACGTGCCCGGCCTCTACGTCGCGCCGAAAAACGGCCCCTTCGACTACGGCACCTATTCCCTGCTGGGGGGCCGCAACGACGACACCCTGATCCTGCTGGACGGCGTACGCCTGAACAACCGCCTGTACGGCGGCCTGTACCTGGACACCTTGCCGGCCAATGCCATCGAGCGCATCGAGGTGCTCAAGGGCGGCCAGAGCCTGCTGTTCGGTACCCAGGCGGTGTCCGGGGTGATCAACATCGTCACCCGCAGCCCCCAGACCCGCGACACCTCCGGCGAGGTCAACCTGGGCCTGGACAGCTTCATGGGCCAAAGCGGCGATGCCCGGGTGGAGCGCATCCTCAGCAACGGCTTGGGCGACCTGGGCCTGCTGGCCTATGTCAGCCACAACGTCTCCGATGGTTACCAGCCCTATCGCAACAGCGCCTACAGCGCCAGCACCCGGGACAAGAAACGCGCCTATGAAGTGACCACCTTCGGCGCCAAGGCGATCCAGGGCTTCGCCGACGATTCGCGCCTGGAACTGTTCTACCAGTACAGCGATGCCAACCTGGATTTCGCCCGCCCGGTGAACAACAAGAAAACCACCAACGACCGCGTCCAGCAGATCGCCACCGCGACCTTCGAGCAGCGCCTGAGCGAGCGCTTCAGCTACTTCATCAAGGGCCATGTCAACGACTGGGACACGCGCTACACCAAGATCGACAGCCTCAAAGACGGCAGTCTGGTGACCAGGAACCGTAACGACTACTGGGGCTTCACCGACTGGGGCCTGCAGGCCGAAGGCAAGGCCGAGCTGGACGGCGGCCATGTGCTGGTGTTCGGCACCGACAACCAGTGGTTCAAGGGCCAGGACGATGTGCTAAAGATCGACAATAACCAGGCCCAGGCCAATGCCCTGTACACCCAGTTGCGGCCGGTGTTCGCGGCCCTGCCCGACTGGCATCCGGGCCTGGGCATCCGCCACGAGAAGATGAGCGGCGGCGAGAGCGCCACCGTGGGCATGCTCACCTCCCTGTACGACCTCAATGCCCATTGGCAGCTGCGCGGCCAGTACGGCAGCGCCTTCAAGCTGCCCAACGCCGAGCAGCTGTTCGTCAACGAGGACTACGAACAAGGCAACCGCAACCTCAAGCCGGAAAAGAGCCTGAATGCTGAACTCGGCCTGGACTACAAGGGCAGCCTGCTGGCCGGCGAGTTCAACGCCAGCGTCACCGCCTTCCAGCGCAAGATCGACGACCTGATCGCCCTCGATGGCATCCGCTGGGTCAATGGCGAGGGGCGGATCAAGGTGCGCGGCATGGAGGTCGACGGCCGCTGGCAGTTCAGCCCGCGATGGAACCTCTCGGCGGACCTGACCCGCAATCTGCTGGAGTCGCGCAACGGCGTGACCCTGAGCAATATCCCCGGCTTCTTCGCCCGCTCGCGACTGGGCTACGAGTCCGAGGATCGTCAGTGGGGAGTGGGTGGTGCACTCCGCTACATCGGCCAGATCGACAGCGCGAAGAAGGTCGACTACGGCCACTACTCGGTGGTCGACGCCGATGCCTATCGCTACCTCGACAGGGCCCAGCAACATCGCCTGAGCCTGCTGGTGGAGAACCTGTTCGACCGCGACTACACCACCAGCATGACCAGCAGCTCGCCGGCGGTGGACAACCTCGGCCGCCCCTTCACTACCGAAGTACGCTACACCTACCGCTTCTGAGGCCCATCGACATGCACAAGGACTATCAACGGGTGCTGTTCGTCGGCCCCGGCCTGCACGGCGGCGCCCTGGGCGAGGCCTTTGGCCGGGAGCTGAAGGCGCTGCGCAGCGATGACGCCGGCACCCGGGTGATCGACACTCTGGACGGCTTCGACAGCCTCTGGGCCGCCCTGGAGGAACCCTTGCCCGAGGACGGCGCGGCGCTGCTGGTGGTGGACCTGGAGCCCAGTTCCGACAGCGCCTACCTGGACTGGCTGCGCGATGAACTGGGACGCCTGGCCCGGGCCCACCCCCAGGCGCCGCAGCTGTGGATCACCGCCCAGGCCCTGGGCCGTCGCGGGGTGGATGCGGCGCTGGCCTGTGCCAGCATCGCCCAGCGCGAACGGCACCTGCCCTGCGATCAGGTCAATGCCGTGGCCAGCGACCCGGACTGGTCCCGGGTGCCGCCCCATGCCCGGCAGGTGTTCCTGTGCACCGGCCCGCGCTGCGTGCGCCGCGGTGCCCTGGCGCTGTGGAAGACCCTGCGCCGTGAACTGCTGCGCCTTGAGCACATGGAAACCCCCGGCGGCGTGCTGCTGACTCGCACCGCCTGCCAGTTCCCCTGCAACCTGGGGCCGGTGCTGACCGTACACCCCGATGGCTGCTGGTACCGGGTCAGCGACGACAGCCAGGTCGTGCGCCTGGTGCAAGGGCATCTGCTGGCAGGTGAGCCGGTGCAGGATCTGCTGATCCCCTCGCCTTATGCGGGGGTGGCGGATGCCTAGGAAAATCCTCGGCCTGCTGCTATGGCTGGCGACCGGCCCGGCCCTGGCGGCCAGCTATGACAATTGCGGCAAGACCTGGACTGTCGAGGACGCCCCCCGGCGCATCGTTGCCCTCAACCAGCACAGCGCCGACCTGTTGCTGGCCCTGGGCGCCGGGCCATCGATGATCGGCGTCGCCTACCTGGACGACGACAGTCGGGCCCAGGCTCAGGGGCAGTACCACGGCGTGCCGGTGATCGCCCGGCAATACCCGTCGGCGGAGGTGCTCTACAGCCTGAAGCCCGACCTGGTGGTGGGCGGCTTCGCTTCGGCGTTTCCCGACAACTTCAGCTCCCGGGAGCGCCTGGGGGCCATCGGCGTCGGCAGCTACCTGCTGGAGTCGGCCTGCGCCGGGCATGATGAGGACTACTTCGGGCATATACGCCGCGACCTGCAGACCCTGGGCCGGCTGTTGCATCAGCCAGCCCGGGCCGAGCAACTGATCGCGGCCATGGACGCCGACCTTGCCGCGGCAGCAGCCTTGTATCGGGGCCGCGACACGCCGGCGGTGTTCTACCTGGACAGTGAGGTCAACGGCCTCGCCAGCCAGGGCCAGCGTGGGTTTGTCGGGGTATTGCTGCAGGCCGCCGGGGCCCGCAACAGCTTCGCCGCCATCGACCGCCCGCGCCTGACGGTAGACAGCGAAACCCTGCTGAACAACGACCCGGACGTGCTGCTCCTGGCGGACGCCCTGTGGTCACCGGCCACGCGCAAACGCCAGCTGCTGCAGCGTGACCCGGTGCTGTCGCGGCTGCGGGCGGTGCGCGAGGAGCGGCTGCTCGACATCCCCTTCACCCAACTGGTACCGGGCATCGCCAGCGGCCGCACCGCGCTGGAACTGGCCCGACGCCTGCACCCCGCCCCGTAGGAGCCGGCTTGCCGGCGAACGGAACACCGCCAACCTCGCGGCGTCCCTCCCGACGCTTTCGCGGGCAAGCCCGCTCCTACCAACCACAGCCTCTGTAGGAGCCGGCTTGCCGGCGAAGGGAGCACCACCATCCCCGGGGCGTACCCCCGGTGCTATCGCAGGCAAGCCCGACAAGAGGCAGGTATTACAGGGGATTCAACACCCTGCGCGAAGGCAGTTCCGGCGGATGGCAGGTGACGTTGTTGCGACCGCAGGTCTTAGCGGCATACAAGGCCTGATCGGCATCGTTCAACCAACCCATGGCGTCCTCGTGCATGGAACTGAACGCCGCCAGGCCAATGCTCAAGCTCACCTGCAACGTCGGACTCTGTTCGTAACCCAGGGCCGCGAAACGCCCGCGCAGGGCTTCCATCAGGTCGGCGGCATGTTCCAGCGGCACGTCCGGCAGGATCACGCAGAACTCGTCGCCACCATAACGCCCGGCCTGATCACTGACTCGCAGGTTCTGCTTGAGGATCTTGCTCAACTGGCGCAGCACCACATCCCCGGCCACATGGCCGTAGGTGTCGTTGATGGCCTTGAAGTGATCGATGTCGATCAGGGCGATGGCGCCGCCATGGGTCTGGCGCTGGCAACGCTGGAACTCGATCTCCAGCTGGTCCTTCCAGGCGCCGTGGTTGAGCAGCCCGGTCAGGCTGTCGGTACGACTCAGGGCCAGCAGCTCGCGCTTGTGCCGACCCAGGGTCACTGCCTGCTGGTAGCAGATGTAGCCCAGCGCCATCGGGTACAGGGTCAGCATCGGCAGGCAGGCATACAACTGCTCCGGCGTGGTCAGGGCAATGAACGACGGCCCGAACACCCACAGGCCGATGCCGATGCCCAGGACCTGGGCCCCACAACCGGCCAGAAAGAAACGCACCCCGCCCAGGGCGATATTGTTCATCGCCATCATGCCCAGGGTGGTGGCCAGCGGCAGCGGATTGAAATGCATGGCCGCGACCCAGAACCCGCCCAGCAGCGAATCCATCAGCAGGTTGCGGTACTCGGCACGAAACGGCACCCGGGACAATCGGGCCCACTGATAGGCCAGGTGCGGCCAGGCGAAGGCGTTGAACAGCATGAAGCCCCAGACCCAGGGCGCCGGTTGCAGCGGCGACATGCCCGTGGCGACGCAGAAAAAGCCCAGGGCCAGGCCCAGGGTACGCGAGGTGTAAAGCCTCCTGGCCAGTGACAGTCCCTTCCCTCTGGTGTACTGCGCAGGGGCCAAGTCGCCTCCGTCCAGCGATGGAAAAGGTGGATCGAGTGGGTACCCATCAACCGGTGAAAGTCTATCAGCATGGGTTCAAAGCGCCATCAGTGTACACCCCCTACCCGGGCCCGGTCGGGCCCGCA
Source organism: Pseudomonas sp. E1BtOHC1 (assembly GCF_058744285.1). Classification (NCBI taxonomy): domain Bacteria; kingdom Pseudomonadati; phylum Pseudomonadota; class Gammaproteobacteria; order Pseudomonadales; family Pseudomonadaceae; genus Pseudomonas; species Pseudomonas sp. E1BtOHC1. The sequence goes on along the minus strand of NZ_CP196023.1, from coordinate 3,337,058 downwards.
CGGCGGGAATCTGCGGCGCTCAACCTCCAGCCTTCCACCAGCCGGAACGGGGCCGCGCGCCATGCATTCATTTGCAGAATGAAGTTCAGAGGAAACTTCGTTTGTCAGCCCCCGCAGCCCCCAGCAGAATCAAGGCCGCCCCGCCCTTTTCATGCCTCGATCCACTGCCACGGGAACCCTGTCCATGAGCAACCAGCACTTCGTCAGTCCTGATCTGATCCGCCAGGGATTTTCCCGGGCGATGTCGGATATGTACCGTGAGGAGGTGCCCCTCTACGGCGCCTTGATGGAGCTGGTGGCCCAGGTCAATGCCCAGGTCCTGGAACAGCAGCCGGCCATTGCCCGGCACTTGCAGCACAGCGGCGAACTGCAGCGCCTGGACCTGGAGCGCCACGGCGCCATCCGTGTCGGCAGCGCCGCCGAGCTGGCAACCCTGGCCCGGCTGTTCGCGGTGATGGGCATGCAGCCGGTGGGTTACTACGACCTGACCCCCGCCGGGGTGCCGGTGCACTCCACGGCCTTTCGCGCGGTGCATGAAGAGGCCCTGCACGTCAGCCCGTTCCGGGTCTTCACCTCGTTGCTGCGCCTGGAACTGATCGACAACCTCGAACTGCGGCGCTTTGCCGAACAGGTGCTGGCCCGGCGTTCGATCTTCACCCCCAAAGTGCTGGAACTGATCGAACAGGCCCACGCCCAGGGTGGCCTGGATGACCGCGATGCCCAACGCTTCATTCAGGAAGCCCTGGAGACCTTCCGCTGGCACCACCACGCCACAGTGACCGCCGCCCAGTACGCCAGCCTCAGCACCCAGCACCGGTTGATCGCCGATGTGGTGGCGTTCAAGGGCCCGCACATCAATCACCTGACCCCGCGGACCCTGGATATCGATGAAGTGCAACGGCTGATGCCCGAGCACGGCATCACCCCCAAGGCGGTGATCGAGGGTCCGCCCCGCCGGGCGTGCCCGATCCTGCTGCGCCAGACCAGCTTCAAGGCCCTGGAGGAAAGCGTGGCCTTCACCGACCAGGACCTGCGCCAGGGCAGCCACAGCGCCCGCTTCGGCGAGATCGAACAACGCGGCGCGGCACTGACGCCCAAGGGCCGGGCCCTCTACGACCGCCTGCTGAACGCGGCCCGCGACGCCCTGGGAGACTTCCCCAGCGAGAGCAACGCCCAGCGCTACAACCAGCTGATGCAGGCGCACTTCGACGAGTTCCCCGACAACCACGACGCCATGCGTGAACAGGGCCTGGCCTATTTCCGCTACTTCGTCAGCGACGCCGGACTGGCGGCGCGCAACCAGCCCCAGCGGCCCACCACCTTGTCAGCGTTGCTGGCGGCCGGGCACCTGCGGGCCGAACCCCTGGTGTACGAGGACTTCCTGCCAGTGAGCGCCGCCGGGATCTTCCAGTCCAACCTGGGGGACGACAGCCAGAGCCACTACGCCGCACACTCCAACCGCCAGGCCTTCGAAACGGCCCTGGGCCGCGCCACCCTGGATGAGTTGCAGCTCTACGCCCAGACCCAGCAGCGCTCCCTGGAGCAATGCGCCGCCAGCCTGGGCCTGCCTGCGCTCTGAGCCCTGTCCGGCATCGGCCTTGCGGGTCGATGCCGTCTCCCCTGCCGTCGTTTCCCCCCATGGTCATGGCCTGGCCGGAGCGCTATTCTGCCGTCACTTGCGCCCGAACCCGCGGCGCGCCACCACCAAGGATGGACACGGCGACATGAGATTCGCGACCGCCCTGCTTTTATGCTGTGCCCTCGGCGCAGCGCTGAGCACCCACGCAGCAGAAACCGTCAACGACATCACCCAGCTCAACCCCATCGTGGTGGACCAGGTGGCACGCCCCACTACCCTGGAGCAGATCGTCAAACTGGTGGCCGAACACCCCGGCCCCATCGCCATTGGCGGCGGCCGCTACAGCATGGGCGGCCAGACCGCCACCGAGCATGCCTTGCAGATCGATATGCGCGGCTTCGACCGGGTGCTCGGCTTCTCCCGGGAGCACAAGGAAATCACCGTGCAGCCCGGTATCACCTGGCGCGCCCTGCAGAGTTTCATCGACCCCTACGATCTGTCCGTGAGCATCATGCAGAGCTACGCCAATTTCACCGTCGGCGGCGCCCTGAGCGTCAACGCCCATGGCCGCTATGTCGGCTATGGACCGCTGGTGACCTCGGTGAAATCCATCAAGCTGGTGCTGGCCGACGGCCAGGTGGTCGAGGCCAGCCCCCACAGCAACGCCGAACTGTTCTACGGCGCCATCGGCGGCTACGGCGGCCTCGGGGTGATAGTCGAAGCCACCTTGCGCCTGAGCGACAACGTGCGCCTGCTGCGCAGCTTCGAAGAAATGCCCCTGAGCGACTACCGCCCCTACTTCCTCGCCCAGGTCGAGCACAACCCCAAGGTCATTCTGCATAACGCCGTGCTCTACCCCGACCAGTACCAGACCCTGCGCGCGGTTTCCTACAGCCAGACCGACCTGCCGGTAACGGTCAAGGAACGCCTCACGCCCCTGGACCAGAACTACTGGAAAGAACAGAAAGCCCTGAAAGTGGTGAGCCAATGGCCCGGGGGCAAGACCCTGCGCCAAGAGGTGATCGACCCCCTGGTGCTGAAGAAGCCCCAAGTGTCCTGGCGCAACCACGAAGCCAGCCTCGACGTGCGTGAACTGGAACCCGGCTCCCGGGCCAAGCGCACCTACGTGCTGCAGGAATACTTCGTCCCCCCCGACCAGCTGGAAAGCTTCGTCGCTGAAATGGGCGCGACCCTGCGGGCGCACAAGGTCAATGTGATCAACCTGTCGATCCGCCACGCCAAGGCCGACCCCGGCACCCTGTTGGCCTGGGCCAAGACCGAGGTCTTCGCCCTGGTGCTGTACTACCAGCAGAGCACCGCGCAGGCCGAGCGCAATGAGGTCGGCGAATGGACCCGCGCCCTGGTGGACAGCGCCATCAAGCGCGGCGGCAGCTACTACTTGCCCTATCAGATCCACGCCACCGCGCAGCAGTTTCGGGCGGCCTATCCGCGGGCGGGGGAGTTTCTGGCGCTGAAGGCGCGGGTCGATCCGCACAACAAGTTTCGCAACAAGCTATGGGATGCCTACGGCAGCGACACCCGCAACCAATAGGTCGCACTCCGGGGCTCAACGGGCCCCGGACTTGTCGTCGGCCAGCACCTTGCGTTGCTGCAGGTAAATCACCCCGTCGCCGTCAAAGGCGATCACATCGTCAGCGCTGAACGGAGCACCGCCGCCGTGCTCATGCCGCAGCCAGCCCTCGGACCACAGGTCGCCGCTTTCATAACGCATCTGGACGAAGTAGTAAGGCGCTTCGCTGCGGGTGACTTCAACGTAGTACCCACCATCGACACCGCCCTGCCACCGGGCTAGGGGATGTTCCGGCAATGTGTGCACGGCTTCTTTGAAAGGGCTCGTCCAGGCAATCCCGAGGGCAACCAGTATCAGCGTCAGTGCGCCGATCGACATGAGAAAACGCTTCAACCAGATCAATCCAGGATCTCCACTACCATCCACCTCCGCGAGCGGTCCCGCGGAGCAGTCGGCCATTTTGTTGAAGGCCCCGCGACTGCGCAATGAAAAACCGTGGGCACTTGCCAGACGCCGGCAGAGCCTTCAGCCTTGCCCGGCGCGGCAACCGCGCAAACAGCTTGGCGCCACTCCCATTCACTGCCTATCGGGAAACCCTGGCATGCGTATCACCCTGACGGATATCCACCTCACTGCAGCGCAAGACCTCTGCGTCGGCTTCTCCAGTGCCTTCGGCAACGGCCGCGGCCACTGGTTGGGGCCCCGGCCGCAGGTCGGGCAAGACTATGAAGTGGAACTGAGCCTGGAAGACGAATTCAGCTGGAATGACAACCTGGAGCCCTGTACCCACGGCCCGGCCCGCCTGCACTGGGACCAGGGGGCCTTGCAAGTCAGCGGGCACCTGGTTCGGGTCGAGGAAGAGGGTGTCGCGGCTCTGGCAATAGGCCAATCGATCGTCCTTCTGTCCCTTCTGGGCGGCCCCGAGTGCACACCCCAGTGGGTCAGCCTCCGCGCCCGCCAGGTCAGCCTGCAGCCCATTGCCCTTTGAGCGCCCACGACGAACCACGGCGCAGCACAGCAAACCTGCCGGGGAGTGTTTGAATGGGAGGCCGAGCGCCTTTCAAGGGCTCGAAAAACGCAGGACGCGACAGTCACAAAACGCAGTGCTCGCAGGATACGGCAGTCGCAGTACAGGACTCAGGGAGGGTGTTCGCCCAGTGCTCTGGCCTTGGCAATCCATGCACCGGTAAAGAGCCCTTGCACCGGGCGAACGATTGGCATTCTAGTGCAACTGAGGGGGAAAGTCCGTGAGCAGATTCTGAATAAAACTGGACGCCAGCATTATCCGCAACTCCCGGAGCAATACGCCCCCCAGCCCTGCCGCATCAGCCCTCGTTGGCGGTGGTGACCTGCAGGATATCGGTGTAGGTCACCAGTACGCTCTGACCGACCTTGAGGTCCTTGAGGCGCTGCTGGACTTCGGGTTTCTCCACGCTCACCACTTTCTTGTTGCCCGCCGGGCCTTCGAAGGTCAGCTGGTTCTTCTTCAGATCGATGTCGGTGATCTTCAGTTGCACCTGCACCTGGCGATACGCCGCGCCGCCCGGGTGGGGATTGTCCGCCGTGGCGCGCACCACACCGGTGGATTCGGCAGCCTCCGGCTTGCCTTTGTGCACATCGGTATCCAGCACCGCCACCACCGAGTGGGTCACGGTGACCTTGACCTGATCGCCGCTCTTCAAATGCCCCAGGTCCTTGGCCTGGTCACTGAGTTGCACATGCACCGGCTTGCCACCGGCGCCCTCCAGCACCACCTGATGCTTGGCGGCATCCACCGAGATGACCTTGGTCACCAGTTGGTCGGCTTCAATGGCGCCCGACAGCGGGATATCCGCAGCGTGGGCACTGAGGCTGGCAGCACCGAGCACAGTGGCCAGGGCGATGGCGCGGGTCAGGGTATTGAGGGTTTTCATGGTTCGACCTTCCTTAGTGGTTGAAAAAACCTGTCCGTGGGTTCAGACCAGGCCCCTGAGCATAGACGCCTTGACGGCTTTCACCGGGAAGAACGCCCTCCCCCTCAATACCCAGTCATCTCCAGGTAACCGCTGCCGCTGTGACTGCCGCTCAAGTGCACAGGCCCCTCCCAGTAAGGAATGCTCAGGTTCATCCAGGCCTGGGGATTGAGCGCTCGGGTGTTGATGTCCAGCCCCTTGTCAGGGATCTGCAAGTGCCAGGACGTAGGCAGGCGACGCCCCAGTACCTGGGAATAGTCCACCGGGGTCAGGCGGATCTGCTCGCGCCCCAGGCTCTGGGTATGGCCATCGGCGCTGATCCAGGTGCCGGTGATGTAAGGCGCGCGATTGTTTTCCCGCACCTGGAACAGCATCAAGCGTTCACCGTTGTCCAGGTGCAGGGAGAACCAGTCCCAGCCGGTCTGGTCGGCGGCCAGGGGCTGGCTGCTCCACTCCCGATCGAGCCACGCCGGGCCGCTGACCTCATAGTGTTGGCCGTCGATCTGCAACTGCCCCGACGCCTGGAAGAACGGCTGGCTGTAGTAATAGGACGCCTGGCCCTGGTCCGACTTGCGGCTGTAGCCGCCCGCGCCCTGCAGCACCAGAGGCTGGCTGCTGGACAGGTGCAACCGATAGGCGAACCCCGGCCCGCTGGCCTGCACCTGCATCTGTGCCAGGGGATTGTCCCCGGCGGACAGGCTGGTGAAACGCCAGTCATCGATCCAGGCCTGGAACGGCTGCGCCGTGACCCCGGCCTGCCCCACCCCGCCCCGGGCAAAACGCTCGGCGGCATGGTGACTGTTGGCCGAAGTGGCCGCCGCGTGCCCCAGCCAGACTAGCGGTGCGCCCCAGCCCGGCTGCTCGGGCGCGGCGCGCAAGGCGCTGCGAAACAGCGTCCATTGCACGCCGAAATGCCGGCCTTGGGCGTCCTTCAGGTCGGCGGTCAGGTACCACCACTCGATGCGAAAACCGTCGTGGGGGCCATGATCGGCAGGAAAGCTGAACCTGCGCCCCGGCAGCACCGGGGTAAAGGCCGAGGCCTCATTGCCCAGCCCGGCGAAACCCTGGGGCGCCGCGGCGTCCTGGTCGCAGCCGGCCAGCGCCAGGGCCAGAAGCAGCAGCGACAGCCACCGGCAATCAATCTTCATGGGCAAAGGTCCTCAGCAAATCCGCCGGTTGTGCACGGTACAGCTTGAACAGCGGCCAGGCCGAGGCCGCCAGAGTGGCCAGCATGGCCAAGCCCAGCAGTTGCAGGAGCTGCCATGGAAACACCCGCAACGGCAGGCTCCAGCCAAAGGCCTGGACATTGATCACGCTGTTCAGGCACCCGGCCAGGACAATCCCCAGGGGCAACGCCAGCATCAGGGTGAGCACCGCCAGCAGCCAGGTCTGTCCGAGGTTCAGCAGCATCAACTGGCGCCGGCCCACCCCCAGGGCCCAGAGTGGCGCCAACTGCCCCAGGCGGCTCTGGCTCTGGGTCAGCAAGCTGATGAACAGCGCCACGCCGGACACCCCCAGGGTCAGGCTATTGAGCGCCGCCGTGGCGGCGAAGGTGCGCTCGAAGACCTGCAGCGACCAGCCCTTGAGCCGGGCCTGATCGATGATCCGGCTGTCGTCCAGGTGAAACTGCTGTTGCAGCGCGCCGATCAGCGGCGCAACCGCACCCGGTTCCAGGCGCAGGTTGAAACGGCTCGGCGCCAGCTGCGGCCAATGCTCCAGCAGGTGCTGCACATTCACCAGCAAGTGCCCCTTGGGATTACCGTAGTCGGCATAGATCCCCACCACCTGGGGCGCCCAATGCCCGGCAGGCACCGCCAGTTCCAGGCGATCCCCCAGGCGGACCTTGAGCCGCCGGGCCAACTGCTCGCTGAGCATCAGGCTGTCGTGCGCCGCCAACTGCGCCCAGGGATCGGGCCCCAGGGCCTCCAGCAATGGCCAATGCTGGCGATAGCTCGGATGGTCGATCACCCCGTACAGGTCCGCCGGCCAGCCCTGAACCTGCAACGCCACCTGCCAGCTGGGCAGCACCGCCGCTACCTGGGGCTGACGCGGCAGCCAGTCCAGCAGTTGCCGGGCCTGTTCGGGACTTTGCGGGTTGACGTAAAGCTCGGCGCTCAGGCGCTGCTCCAGCCAGTCGTTGAAGGTCTGGCGAAAACCGGCGGTCATGCTGCCGGCGCCGATGTTCGCCGCCAGGGCCAGGAGCAAGGCCATCAAGGCCAGGCTCAGGGCCGGCAACTGCTGCCGGCAATCGGCGAGAAACCACTGCCCCAGCACCCCGCGACTGCGCCCCAGCAAGCGACCCAGCACGGCATTGAGCAGCACCGGCAAGCCCAGGGCCGCCGCCAGCAGCAAAGCCGCCATCAGCACGAAACCGCTGGCCAGACTGTCACCCCAACGCCACGCCGCCAGGGCGACGAACAACGCCAGAGAGGCAATCCAGCCCTGGCGCCGCAACCAGCGGGCATGGGCCTGATGCCAGGCCTGGGGGTTGGCCAGGGCCAGCAACGGCAGGCGCGCCGCCCGTAACAGACTGGCGCCACCGGCCAGCAAGGCCCCCAGCAGACTGAGGCCGATGCCGCTGAACCACCACCAGGGACTCAGGCTCAACTGCCCCGGCACTTGCGCGCCGTACAAGCCCCGCAGGCTGGCGGCCACGTCCGGCAGCAACAGCCCGGCCAGCAGGTAGCCGCTGACCACCCCAGCCACACCGCCCAACAGCGCCAACCCTCCCAGCTCTACGCTCAGGCAGCCGATCAGCAGCCGTGCACTGATCCCGCAGGCACGCAGGGTGCGCAGCAAACCGCGCCGCTGCTCCAGGGCCAGGCCGATGGCGGCATGCACGATAAACAGCCCCACCACAAAGGAGAGAAATCCCAGGGCATCCAGGTTCAGGTGAAAGCTTTCGGTCAGGCGCGCCAGGTCGCTCTGTGCTTCGCCCTGACGCAGCACCAGTTGCCCCGCCAGTGCCGCCGGCAGTGGCGGCGCCTGGGCGGCAAAGTCCTTGGGCAGCAGCAAGCGGCTCAACTGCCCGGGCTGGCCCAGCACCTGCTGGGCAAAGCCGATGTCCATCAACAGCAGCCCCGGGGCCATGTCCGCCCGCACCCGCAGCGGCGGCAAACGCTGGCCATCCAGTACCTGGGGTTGCCCGCCCTCTTGGACGCCCAGGCTGGCCAGGGTCTGCGGCGCCAGCCAGGTGGTGCCCGGCGCACTGAAGAACTCGACCATCTGTTGCAGCCCCAGGACCTGCCCGGCCACCGCGGAGCTGGCGGGCAGCGATAACGGCTCGATGCCCATCACTTGCAGGGGCTGGTCCGGGTGATCCTTGAGCAGCACCCGCCCCTGGAGCACCGGCGACACCGGCCAGCCGGCACGGCGCAGGTCGACGAACCACTGCTGGGAAAAACTCGCGTCATTGGCGCTGCTCAGGCTGGCCTGGGGCTCGCCGCCGATCAACTGGCTGGCCCGGGCATAGCTGTCCCGGGCCTGACTGTTGAGGGCCAGGACCCCGGTCAACAGGCTGGTGGCCAGCCAGAGTCCGGTGAGCACACTGAAAAACTGCACCGGATGCTGACGCCAGTGGCTCAGCAGCGCCTGCATCGCTGTGGCAAAGACCCGCATCTCAACCCCCGACCGGGTCGGCCAGACGACCGCGTTGCAGCACCACCGTCTGTTGCAAGCGGCTGGCCACCCGCTGGCTATGGGTGACCATCAACAAGCTGGTGGGGCTGTCGGCCAGGAGTTCCAGTAACAGCTGCAACACCTCGTCGCTGGTGGCCTCGTCGAGGCTGCCGGTGGGCTCATCCGCCAACAGCAGCCCGGGCTTGGAGGCCAGGGCCCGACCCAGGGCGACCCGCTGCTGCTGACCGCCGGAGAGCTGCTCGGGGTAACGCCGCAGCAAGTCTCCCAAGCCCAGGCGCTCCACCAACTGCGCCTGCCACAGGGAATCGAAACGTCCGGCCAGGCGCGCCTGGAAGCTCAGGTTGTCCTCGACCCGCAGGCTGCTGATCAGGTTGAACTGCTGGAACACCAGGCCCACTTCAGTACGGCGCCAGTGGGCCAGCTGGTGTTCGTTCATCTGCTCCAGGCAGTGCTCGCCAATGCGGATGCTGCCGCGATCGACCTTGTCCAGCCCCGCCACCAGATGCAGCAGGGTGCTCTTGCCGCTGCCCGACTCGCCCATCAGCGCCAGGCTGCTGCCCTGCCCCAGGTGCAAATCGACACCCTGCAGCACCGCCAGCGGCCCCTGGGGCGTGGCGTAGCTCTTGAACACTCCTTGTACTTCAAGCATGGGCTGACTCGTCCGACCTGAGAGGGGAGCCAAGGATAACCCGTGTCGCCCCCGGACTTGCGCAAACCTTCACCGCCCACAGGCCGTCAGGAGCTCTGCGACCGATGGACGACTACTGGCCCCTATCGTCCAGCCGCCACGAAATATAGTATTGCGCCCCTTTTCTTCATCGCAGGAAGCACCCATGACCTACACCAGGGCCCAATTGCAGTACCGGCTGTACATCGCCGCAGGCGCACTGTTGTTTGCCGGTGCCTTGATCTCGACCTTTTTCTCGACCCTGAAAATGCTCTATTGGCGCCTGGACAGCTACACCGCCATGGCCTCGACCATCAATCGCCCGATCAAATACTTCGTGTACCAGGTCAATGCCAATACCCAGCCGCTGAACTGGTTCTGGGACAACAGCCCGACACCCAGCTTCATCGACCTGAGCTACTCCTCCCACTGGAAGTTCCTGGTGATCTACCTGCTGATCTTCGTCGGCGCGGCGCTGTTCGCCACGGGCCGGGGGATGATCCGCAAGGTCGAAGAGGTCGAGCCGCTGATCGAAGCCCAGCTCAACGCCCCGGTCGAGGAAGGCGTGCCCGCCAAGACCCTGCAACAGCTGGAGGATTCGACCCTGGTGGGCAAGGCGCCATCGTTCTTCAGCCAGACCCGCCTGCTGGTGGTCTGGCCCCTGGGCTGTGCGGCGGTCTACCTGGGCCTACTGTGGATGCTGGGCATCATCTGAGCCCGGCGCCGACTGATCGAGCAGCGCCTCGGCCACCGGGTACTTGACCACCACCCGGTTGCGATACAGGCACTCCTGACGCAGCAGCACAGCGTCCTGCCCCTTGGTGCGGATGTCGCGCCAGATCTGGTTCTCCCGGTACACCCGGGCACCCTCACGAACAAAGCGATGGGCCCGCTGGTAAACGTGATAGCGATGCTCGCGCGGCTGCTCGCAGAGCAGCTCGCCTTCCAGCTGTTGCGCGCCGACCTGCAGCTTGAGCTGCAAGGTCTGGGGCCCGGGGTTGTACAGCACCAGATCAATGTAGTTGTAGAAGATCGCCGCCCCGGAACCGAAGGGCAGCACCCGACCCTCGTCGGGGAACGGGTCGAAGCTGTGGTTGGCCCGTTCCACCACCTCAAGCGGCGAGTGAATCGCCATCCAGTGGATCAGGTTGCTCAACTGGCAGATGCCACCACCGATGCCGCTGCGCGCCTCGCCGAACGACAACTCCATGCCCTCGACAAAACCGCGCTCGCGACTGGGCCGGCCCACCAGTTTGCAGAAAGAAAAATACTCCCCAGGGGCGATGCGCACGCCATCGATGCAGGCCACCGCCAGCCTGAGGTTGATCACCTTGTTGTGCTGCAGCGCCAGGTCGGAGTCGCCCAGGGTGCGAATCAGTTTCGAGGTGTGCTTGATCAGGCGATGGGGCAAGCGCGGGCTGTCGGCCTCGGGCCGGGCATAACGGCGCCCGGAAAAGCGCCAGGCCAGGTGACGCATCAGGCGCTTCTGACGTACTCGCAGCCAGTACAGCAGCGGGTGGTACGAGGACAAGGGTTTCATCGATGGCTAAACGGCGGCCCGGCGCGACGGCGCAGGAACCGGCTTCGTCCTTGAAAAAAAGAGCGGCATCTTAGCGGCAAGCCTGAACCCATACTAGAAGCCCCGCACTCGAGTGCCACGTTCTAGAAATCCGGCCCTAGCCCAGCAACTGACTGAGCACGGCCCGCAGCTTGCCCGGCTTCACCGGCTTGTTGAGCAACGGCGCCCCCAGCTGCTGCAAGGCCCGGCGACACGGGTCGCTGCGGTCGGCGGTGATGATCACCGCCGGCAGTGGCTGCTGGAAGTGCTCACGCAGCTGCTGCACCACCTCGCAGCCGGTCACCCCGTGATCCAGGTGAAAATCCGCCAGGATCAGTTCCGGCGCCCGCCCCTGGAGCACCGCCAGGGCCGCAGCCTGATCGGTGGCGGTAAGCACTTCGCAACCCCACTGCCCGAGCAGCGCGGCCATGCTCTCGAGGATGCTCAGCTCGTTGTCCAGCACCAGCAAACGCCGGCCCGGCAGCGGGTTGCCGGTGCCCGGCTGCGGTGCCTGCAAGCTGATGGGCAATGGCACCCGTTCCGCCAGGGGCACCTCGATGCTGAACCGTGAGCCCCGTCCTGGCCGCGACTGCACCTGCACCCGATAGCCGAGGATCTTGGCGATACGCTCGACGATGGCCAACCCCAGACCAACCCCTTTGCGGTCGGCGGCGCGGCCCACATCCAGCTGATTGAACTCCAGGAAGATCGACTCCAGCCGGTCGGCGGCAATGCCGCGCCCGGTGTCCCACACCTCCAGCCGCAGCTGATCGCCGCGACGGCGCGCCGCCAGCAGGATGCTGCCGCGTTCGGTGTAACGGCAGGCATTACTGAGAAAATTGCGCAGAATCCGGGTCATCAGCCGCAGGTCGGTGAACAGGGCGAAATCACCGAACCGTACTCGCAGATCCAGGCCCGCGGCCTCGGCCACCGACTGGAACTCCGACACCAGCGGCGCGAGCATTTCATCCAGGCGATAAGCCGCCAGGTCCGGCTTGACCGCCGCCTGATCGAGCTTGGAGATGTCCAGCAGATCGGTGAGCAGGTCCTCGGCACCCTCCAGGGCCTGGTGGGTGCGTTCCACCAGCAGTTGCTCGGCGGCCGGCAGGCGCCGCTCGCGCAAGGTGGAGATCAACAGGCGCGCGGCATTCAGGGGTTGCAGCAGGTCGTGGCTGGCGGCGGCCAGGTACTTGTCCTTGCTGCGATTGGCCGCCTCGGCGGCGTCCCGGGCATCCCGCAGGTCGCACTCGATACGTTCGCGCCGGGCGATCTGCTGCTGCAGGTTGCGGTTGGCTTCCAGCAACTCATCGGTGCGCGCGGCGACCCGCTGCTCCAGCTGGTCGTTGAGCTGTTCCAGATGCTGCTGGGCCAGCTTGCGTTCGGTGATGTCGGCGACGAAACCTTCCACCAGCCCGTCCTGGTCCGGCTTGAGCAGCAGGTTCATCAGCACATCGATGCTGCTGCCGTCCTTGCGCCGCAGCTGGGTTTCATAGCCCAGCAGGCTGCGCTGGCGCTGCAACTGCTCGCCGATGGCCGCCAGTTCCGCAGCGCCACCCACGAACAGATTGCCGGCCAGGTCGGCCAGGGAGAACAGCACTTCCTGCGGGTCCTGATAACCCAGCATGCGCGCCAGGGCCGGGTTGGCCGCGCGCAGGCCGGCCTGCAGGCTGGCCTGGAAGATGCCGTGCACTGCATGCTCGAACAGCCACTTGTAGCGGTTGCGCTCGGTTTCCAGGTCCTCCAGGCGCGCCGCGAGTTCCGGGTAATGGCTCTTGCGCGCGGAGTGGTTGCCCAGTCCCAAGAGCCCGGCCAGGGCCCGTTGCTGGTCGTCAGAGGGCCTCGCCATAGACCACCTCGACGTCACGCTGGCTGGATTCGCGCGGGTTGGTGAGGATGCACGGATCGTCCATCGCATGCTGGGACAGGAACGGAATATCGCTGCTGCTGACCCCATGCAGGCCCAGGGTTTCGTGGAAGCCGATGGCGCGCTTGAGGGCGATCAGGTGCTCCACCAGACGCCCGCAGATCTGCCGCTGGTTGAGCCCGCGGCAGTCGATGCCGAAGGTCTCGGCAATCACCTTGAAGCGCTCCGGCGCCGAGCTGTAGTTGAAGGCCACCACATGCTCCACCAGCACCGCGTTACACAGACCGTGGGGCAGGTCGAGAAAGCCCCCCAGGCTGTGGGACATGGCATGCACCGCACCGAGAATCGCGTTGGAGAACGCCAGCCCGGCCTGCATGCTGCCGAGCATGATCTTCTCCCGCAGGGCGATGTCCCCGGGGTTGGCGATCATCTGCACCAGGTTGCCGTTGATCAGACGCATGGCTTCCAGGGCATGGGGATCGGTGAGCGGGCCGTGGCCGGTGGAAACGAACGCCTCGATGGCATGCACCAGGGCGTCGATACCGGTGCAGGCGGAGAGGAACGGGTCCATGCCCTGAGTGGTTTCCGGGTCGATCAACGACACATCCGGCACCACCGCCTTGCTGACGATGGAGAACTTCATCCGTTCCTGCTGGTTGGAGATGATCACGAACTGCGAGACGTCCGCCGAGGTGCCGGCGGTGGTGGGAATCATGATCAAGGGCGGGCTCGGCACGCGGATCATGTCCACCCCCTCGAACTCGAGGATGCTGCGCCCGTGGGCCACCACGATGCCAATGCCCTTGCCGCAATCCATCGGGCTGCCGCCGCCGACGGCGACGATCACGTCGCAGGCGTTTTCGCGGTAGACCTCGGCGCCCTGCATCACCTCCTCCACCCGCGGGTTGGGCGACACCTGGCTGTACAGGCAATAGTCGACGCCCTGGGCCTGGAGACTGGCCTCGACGTCGGCGACCCAACCGGCGGCGATCACCCCGGGGTCGCTGACCACCAGGACCTTGCGCGCACCGAAGGTCTTCGCATAGTTGCCGACGTTATGCCGGCAACCGGCACCAAAGATGATTTCCGGGGACACGAACTTGCGCAGCAGACTGAGATTCTGGCTCATGGGGGAAGCCTGTTTTCTTATTGTTCTGGAAGGAGAACGCCAGCCTAAAGCATCCGTTGCTGAAAGCAATCCGACCATCGGCTGGGGTGATCCGGACCCTGCCTGCATCCCCCCTGCAGGAGCCGGCTTGCCGGCGAAGGCAATCTTGCAGCCCCACGCATTGTAGGAGCCGGCTTGCCGGCGAAGGCGGTCTTGCGGGCCCCTTCGCCAGCAAGCTGGCTCCTACGGTATGTAACGTACGGCGTGCGGTGCATGCGACGCGCGCTGTGCAGATCAGAGGTGAATATCCATGCCGTCGTACGCCACTTCGATGCCACGGCGGGTCAGTTGCGCACGTTCGGCGGAGTCTTCGTCGAGGATCGGGTTGGTGTTGTTGATGTGGATCAGCACCTTGCGCGCCCGGGGAAAACGCTCCAGCACTTCAAGCATGCCGCCGGGGCCGCTTTGCGCCAGATGGCCCATTTCGCTGCCCAGCTTGTCGCCGACGCCACAGATGCGCATTTCATCGTCGCGCCACAGGGTGCCGTCCACCAGCAGGCAGTCGGCGCGATCCATCCACGCCAGCAAGGCCTCATCCACCTGCCCCAGCCCCGGGGCATAGAACAGACTGGCGCCGCTGCGCCGATCCTCGATGAACAGGCCGATATTGTCCCCCGGATGCGGGTTGCCGCGATGGGGCGAATACGGCGGCGCGCTGCTGCGCAGGGCAATGGCCCGCAAGGCGAGGTCCGGGCAGGCCGGCAGGCTGAACTCACGGCCGTCGAGGTGGATCGGTTGCCACCCAAGGCCACCGTTCCAGTGGCTGAGCATGTTGAACAAGGGGAAGCCACTGCAGAGGTCCTGGTGGACCATCTCGGTGCACCAGACTTGATGCGGACAGCCCTCGCGCAGGCTGAGCAGCCCCGTGCAATGGTCGATCTGGCTGTCCAGCAGAATCACCCCGGCCAGGGCCGTGTCCCGCAGCTGCCGGGCCGGTTGCAGCACCGGGAATGCCTCCAGCTGTTGGCGAATATCCGGCGAGGCATTGCACAGAATCCAGTCGCTGCCGTGGTCACTCAGGGCAATGGACGATTGGGTGCGGCGCTCGGCGCGTAGGCTGCCGTCGCGCACCCCGGCACAGTGGCGGCAGTTGCAGTTCCACTGGGGAAAACCGCCACCCGCCGCGGAACCGAGAATGCGGATATGCATGACGTGCTCCAGAAGGGCAAAAGACTCCGGCCAACACCAGGAGCGGCCGGAGTGGGACGGCTCAGCGGTTGGCGAAGTACATGGTCACTTCAAAGCCAATGCGCAGATCGGTGTACGCGGGTTTATGCCACATGGGTCAAGCCTCTTGTTGTGCCGGGGGATTCCGGTAGAGGCATTAATGCACGGGAGGCGCGGGGGCCGAATGCTACTTTGGGACGAGCCGGCGGGGTGCGTTGGTAGGGGGAGATTGGGGGCTGGTCTTGCGGGCCTCTTCGCCAGCAAGCTGGCTCCTACAGGGATGGCGGTGGTGCGAGCTTGCCCCGGTAGGGGGCGCGCATCGCGTGCTGCGCCCACAACGCACACGGGGAGGTGCCCACCCATGAGCCCTCCCCGTGTCCGTCCCGCACAAGCGCGGTGGCACCCAACCACCGCGCCTGCTGTTGCCCTTAGAAGAAGCCCAGGGGATTGATGTCGTAGCTCACCAGCAGGTTCTTGGTCTGCTGGTAGTGGTCGAGCATCATCTTGTGAGTCTCGCGACCCACGCCGGATTTCTTGTAGCCACCGAACGCGGCGTGGGCCGGGTACAGGTGGTAGCAGTTGGTCCACACGCGACCGGCCTTGATCGCCCGGCCCATGCGGTAGGCGCGGTTGATGTCACGGGTCCAGAGCCCGGCGCCCAGGCCGAACTCGCTGTCGTTGGCAATCGCCAGGGCTTCGGCTTCGTCCTTGAAGGTGGTCACGCCCACCACCGGGCCAAAGATCTCTTCCTGGAACACGCGCATCTTGTTGTGGCCCTTGAGCAGGGTCGGCTGGATGTAATAGCCGCTGGACAGGTCACCTTCCAACAGCTCGGCGGCGCCACCGGTGAGCAGTTCGGCGCCCTCTTCCTGGGCGATCTGCAGGTAGGACAGAATCTTCTCGTACTGCTGCTGGGACGCTTGGGCGCCGACCATGGTTTCGGTGTCCAGCGGGTTACCGCGCTTGATCTTGACGATCTTCTTCATCACCTCGGCCATGAATGGCTCGTAGATCGATTCCTGGACCAGGGCCCGGGACGGGCAGGTGCAGACTTCACCCTGGTTGAAGAACGCCAGCACCAGGCCTTCGGCAGCCTTTTCGATGAATTTGGGCTCGGCCTGCATGATGTCTTCGAAGAAGATGTTCGGCGACTTGCCGCCCAGTTCCACGGTGGACGGAATGATGTTCTCGGCGGCGCATTTCATGATGTGCGAGCCCACCGGGGTCGAGCCGGTGAAGGCGATCTTGGCAATGCGCTTGCTGGTGGCCAGGGCCTCGCCGGCCTCACGGCCAAAGCCCTGGACGATGTTCAGCACCCCGGCCGGCAGCAGGTCGGCGATCAGCTCGGCGAAGACCATGATCGACAGCGGGGTCTGCTCGGCAGGCTTGAGCACCACGCAGTTGCCGGCGGCCAGGGCCGGGGCCAGCTTCCAGGCGGCCATCAGCAGCGGGAAGTTCCACGGGATGATCTGCCCGACCACGCCCAGGGGTTCGTGGAAATGGTAGGCGGTGGTCAGTTCGTTGATCTCGGCGGCGCCGCCTTCCTGGGCGCGGATGCAGCCGGCGAAATAACGGAAGTGGTCGGCGGCCAGGGGCACGTCGGCATTGAGGGTTTCGCGCACCGCCTTGCCGTTGTCCCAGGTCTCGCTGACCGCGAGGATTTCCAGGTTCTGCTCGATGCGGTCGGCAATCTTCAGCAGCAGCCGCGAGCGGTCCTGGACCGAGGTCTTGCCCCAGGCCTCGGCGGCGGCATGGGCGGCGTCCAGGGCCAGGTCGATATCGGCGGCGCTGGAACGGGGGAATTCGGCGATCACTTCACCGTTGACCGGCGAGGTGTTGGAGAAGTACTGGCCAGCCACCGGCGGCACGAACTGGCCGCCGATGAAATTGCCGTAGCGTGGCTTGAAGGACACGACGGCGCCTGGGGTTCCGGGTTGTGCGTAGATCATGCTGAGCCTCTGCTGGTCGAGGCCTGTCCAACGACAGGCGATGGACCGATGGTAGAGAGCCCCGGGTGCCGGACGAATCCATCGTTGGCAGGGGGGCTCTCGTCATTTGGTCGTAGGTTGATTGCCCTGTGCGGGAGCCGGCTTGCCGATGAAGGCGCTCTTGCGGGCCTCTTCGCCAGCAAGCTGGCTCCGACGGTTGGCAGGGATATCGCGGGGGCTTTGTAGGAGCCGGCTTGCCGGCGAAAGCGGTCGTGCGGGCGCCTTCGCCAGCAAGCTGGCTCCTACGATTAGCGTTTGCTCACCAGCTCCTTGGGCAGTTTGAAGGTCCAGAGCATGCCGCCCTGGTTGAAGTCCTTGACCCGCTTGGCCACTTCGCCGCCCCACAGCGGCACCGCACCGCCCCAGCCGGAGAGCACCGAGACGTACTGTTCGCCGTCCATCTCCCAGGTCACGGGCGAACCCAGGACCCCAGAGCCGGTCTGGAACTCCCAGACCTTCTCGCCGGTCTTGGCGTTGAACGCCTGGAGGAAGCCTTCAGGCGTGCCGGTGAACACCAGGTTGCCCTTGGTGGTCAGCACCCCGCCCCACAGCGGCGCGAAGTTCTTGTGGCGCCAGACTTCCTTGCCGCTGATCGGGTCGATGGCCCGCAGCACGCCGATGTAGTCCTCGTTGAGTGGCTTGATGGTGAAGCCCGCGCCGAGGAACGCCGCGCCCTTCTTGTAGGCGATGCCTTCGTTCCAGATGTCCATGCCCCATTCGTTGGACGGTACATAGAACAGCCCGGTGTCGCGGTTGTAGGCCATGGGCATCCAGTTCTTGGCGCCGAGAAAGGCCGGAGCGACGAACACCGAACTGCCCTTGGCTTCGCTGCCCGGGGCGCCGGGACGGCTGGCCTCGTTGTAGATCGGCCGACCGTTCTTATCCAGGCCGGTGGCCCAGGTGATCTTGTCGACAAAGGGGAAGCCGCGGATGAACTTGCCGTTGGTGCGATCGAGCACGTAGAAGAAGCCGTTGCGGTCGGCGGTGGCGGCGGCCTTGATCTCCTTGCCGCCCTCCTTGTAGTTGAAGGAGATCAGCTCGTTGACGCCGTCAAAGTCCCACCCGTCGTGGGGGGTGCTCTGGAAGTGCCACTTGATGGTGCCGTCGTCCGGGTTCAGGGCCAGGCGCGACGAGGAATACAGGTTGTCGCCGGGGCGCAGGTGCGAGTTCCACGGCGCCGGGTTGCCGGTGCCGAACAGCAACAGGTTGGTTTCCGGGTCGTAGTAGCCACCGAGCCACGGCGCCGCGCCGCCGGTCTTCCACAGATCGCCCGGCCAAGTCTTGCCCGCCTCGCCACCGGAAATACCGTTCTCGATGGCCTTGCCGTCCTTGTACACATAGCCCATGTGGCCTTCCACGGTGGGACGCATCCACAGCAGCTCGCCGTTTTTCGGATCGTAGGCCTGGATCTTGCCAACCACGCCGAACTCGCCGCCGGCGACCCCGGTGATCAGCTTGCCGTTGACCATCATCGGTGCCGCGCTGATGGAATACCCCTCTTTGTGGTCAGCGACCTTCTTGCTCCACACCACCTTGCCGGTGTCCTTGTTCAGGGCCACCAGCTTGGCGTCCAGGGTGCCAAAGAACACCAGGTCGCCGTACAGCGCCACGCCGCGGTTGATCACGTCGCAGCAAGGGCGAATGTCATCGGGCAGGCGCGCGTCGTACTGCCAGAGCTTCTTGCCGGTGCGCGCATCCACGGCGAACACCCGGGAATAGGAACCGGTCATGTACATCACCCCGTCCTTGATCAGTGGCTGGGCCTGCTGGCCGCGCTGCTTCTCGCCGCCGAAGGAGAAAGCCCAGACCGGCCGCAGTTCCTTGACGTTATCGACGTTGAGCAGGTCCAGCGGGCTGTAGCGCTGGCCCTGGACGCCCAGGCCGTTGGTGACGATCTGCTCAGGGTTCTTCGGGTCCTGGAGGATCTCTTCATCGGTGACGGCGGCCAGGGCCGCGCTGGACAGCAGCATGGCGCTGAGCACCAGGCTCACGGCGAAAAAGGGACGACGTGGGGGTTGGGTCATGACGGCTACCTCTGCGGTTATTGTTGTTCCCGGGAAATTTTCCCGGTCTGCCGGGAATTCTTGGTCCCGGCCTGTTTGCCAACAATTGCCCGCAGTGCGGAGTTTTCTAGTTCCTTGGTACTGGAGCGGCAGCCGGCGCCTACAGGCCGTCGATACGCTGCAGGCGCTGGCGTTCGTAACGCGGGTACAGGTGGCTGACGCTGCGGATCAACTCGTAGCGAGTCAGGCTGATGCCGGCAAAACGCTCGGGGATCGGGCGGCGGATCATCTCGCTCATGTCGTCACCCCGGGCCGCGCCGTCGCGCATCAACCCGTCGAGCCAACCCAGGTAGTCGCGCATCTGGGCAAAGGGCGCAGCATCGCTGGCCACCGGTCCGTGCCCGGGAACGATCAGTTTCCACGGCAGGCCCTGCAAGGTGTCCAGGTCCTTGAGCCATGCCTCCAGCCCCGGGCTGTTGGGGGTGGTCAGCGCCCGCTGGTAGAACACCAGATCACCGGCAAACAGCACCCCGGTGTTCTCGTCGAGAATCGCCAGATCGGCACCGGTGTGCCCACTCAAACCGAGCAAGCGCAAGCGATGCCCGCCCACTTCGAGAACGCCGGGCTCCAGCACCTGGGTCGGCAACACCACCTCGGTGCCGCGCATCCAGTCGCCGACCATGCGGTACAGGTTCTCGGCCATGGCGTCGCCCTGCTGGCGCAGCAGGGCGGTGGTGCCGGCCAGGGCGCCGATGGGCACGTCACTGAAAGCCTGATTGCCCAGCACATGGTCAGGGTGATGATGGGTCAGCAGCAGCTGGATCACCGGCTTGTCGGTGGTGGCGGCAATGGCTTGGCGCTGGGCCTCGCCGTAGCGCTTCGATGGTCCGCTGTCGATCACCACCACGCCGCTGTCGGTGACGATAAACGCCGTGTTGACGATGTTGCCGCCATTGGCCTTGGCGAAATTGTCGGTGCTGCCTTCCAGCAGCCAGGTCCCCGCGGCGATCTGCCGGGGCTTGAGTTGATAGTCCAGATCGGCCCGGGCCGGCAGGCCCAGGCACAGCAGCAACAGCAGGATCCAACGCATGGTGCGCCTCGGCTCGGGTGGGTCAAAGGATGCGCTCAGGGCAGCTTGGCCTCGAACTGATTGCCGCTGTTGTCGCGCAACAGCAAACGGGTCTGCCCTGCCCCTCGGATATCGAACCCCAGGCTGGGGTTTTCGCTGACCGCCGGGAACAGTTCGAGGCTGGCCAGACGCTGATCGTTCTGGTCGCGCAATTCGGCGTGATTGAGGAAGAACTCAGGGATGCCGCTGACCAGGCCGTTGTCCATCGGGTGGGACACTTGCAGGCGCAGGCGGCTGGCATCACCCCGGGGATAGCGCCCGCCCAGCACCTCGCCGATGTGCTCTTCCCAACCGGGCTGGGTACGCACCACGCTGGGGGCGGTGCAGCCACCACCCGCAGCATCGATCAGGGTCGAGCCCACGTGCCACAGGCCATCGCGGGTCAGCACGGCGGCGCGCAACGGCGTGGCCTGCTCGATGCGGATGCGGATCGACAGCCAGGGCAGCACCCGCTCCCCCGGCTCGAAATCGACAATGCGCGGCAAGGGGTTGAGCTCGGCCCAGGCGAGGATGCGCACCACCTCGCCGCTGAAGGCCCGGGCGTCGATCTCCAGGGGCACCTGCCGCGCATCCTCGGCAAAGGGCGGCGCCAGCAGCTTGACCCGGTCATCGAAGACGAACGCGGCATCGCCCAGCAGTTGCTTGTGGTAGAAGGCCCACATCACCGAGGGCACCGGGTCCGGACCCGGGGCCTGCGGATCGGCGGCCAGCGCCGAGGTCGCCAAGGGCAGCCAGCACGCCAACAGACAGGTCGCTCGCCAGTTCATCGCAGCTCCTATTGATACATCTGTGGGACCTCGTAGCGCAGGCCATAACGGGCATAGAGCGCCTTGAGCCGACCGTCGCGGATCAGCCCCTCCAGGGCCTCCTCCACGGCATAGGCCAGCTGGCGGTTGCTTTCATGCACCGCCATGCCGATCTCCCACACCTGCTTGCCCATGTTCGGGTAGGCGTTTTCCGCCAGGGCCAGTTGCGGGTCACCGGCCTCGTGCAACTGCCAGTCGATCTCGCCGCGCATGGCCATCACCGCGTCCACCTGCCCGGCCCGCAGAGCGCCGAACGCCTGCTGCACGCTGGGGTAATGATGGGTCTTGGCACTGAGCATGCCGTTGAACACCGAGGTCAGGTAGAACGACGGCACGCTGTCCACCTCGACCCCGATCGGGTGCTCCTGGAACACCGCGACACTGGCCACCGAGTCCAGCCGGCGGCGGTCGAATGCCACCTGCCAGCGCTCCTCCTGATAGGGGCCGAACATCACCACGTGATCGTTGGCCAGCTCCCCCAGTTCGTTGCGCTTTTGCGCGTAGTCGTGGTCATAGGGCACGCGCATCATCAGGTCGGCCAACTGCTGGTGGCGCAGCGGACTGCCGCGCCAGATGTAGTCCCGCAAATCGTCGTCGAGCTTCTCCCCCGGGGGCGCCCAGATCAGTTGCAGGCGCACTCCCAGGGCCTCGGCCAGGGCTTGCGCCAGCTCGACGTCGACGCCCCGGGGCTGGCCCCGATCCTCGAAGCTGTAGGGGGCGAAATCCTGGTACACCGCCACCTTCAGCTCACCGGAGGCGATCATCGTGTCGTAGTTGCGCACCCCGGCCTGCGCCGCCGCGCAGCACAGCAGCAAGCCACTGAAAAACAGCGCCAGGCGGCCCATGGCGATCACTCCTCGACGCGCACGCTGTCCAGGTAGGTGCGCACCGCCCACAGGGCTTCCTGGCTCAAGTAGTCGGCCATCTTCGGCATGTATACCCGACCATCGCGCACCGCGCCGTGGCGCACCCGCTCGACGAACCATTCATCCCCGGCCTCGCCGGCATCGAGCATGCGCAGGTCCGGAGCGATGCCGCCGGACTTGGCTTCCAGGCCATGACAGGCGGCGCAGTTCTGGTTGTAGGCCGAGGCGCCGATTTCCACTGCCTTGTCGTGCTCGGGCGAGGTGCGGTACGGGTTGACCGCGGCCCAGCCGTCGCCATCGACGCTCACACCGGCATCCTTGATCGGCGTCAGGCCCTTGGTTTCCACCGCCTGGGGCACCACGTTGCCATGGGCCCATACGGAACCGGTGAACACGGCACCGGTCAGCAGCCCTACCGCGAGCAAGGCGTTGCGTTTTGTTGTCATTGTTATGCCCTCAAGATTGCACGCAAGACCTCAATACAGAGGCCATGGCGCCATCTTAGAAACAGCCGGCGGGCGGCCGTATGCTGCTTTGGTGGTCGCGCTCTACTCCCTTGGTAGTAGGGCTTGTGGCGCGGGCCTAAATCAGGTGCCGCCCGGGAACTATTCCCGGCAAGGGCGGGACTTTTTCCGTATCTCAACCCCCGTCCCGGGGCAGACCCTAGTCAGGCCAAAACCTCCACTGGGAACTGCAACCATGACAATAAGATCGCTCCCCGCCCTCTCCCCCCTGAGCCTCGCCGTCCGGGCCCTGCTGCTGGCCGGCAGCCTGTCCCTGGGCGCGGCGGCCACAGCGGCCACCGCCCCGGCGGCACCTGCCAGCAAGAACGTGACCTGGGAAGACATCGCCAACGACCACCTGAGCACCCAGGACGTGCTGCAGTACGGCATGGGCACCAACGCCCAGCGCTGGAGCCCGCTGGCCCAGGTCAACGACAAGAACGTGTTCAAGCTGACCCCGGCCTGGTCCTACTCCTTCGGTGACGAGAAGCAGCGCGGCCAGGAATCCCAGGCCATCGTCCGCGACGGTGTGGTCTACGTCACCGGCTCCTACTCGCGGGTATTTGCCCTGGACGCCAAGACCGGCAAGCGCCTGTGGACTTACAACCACCGCCTGCCGGACAACATTCGCCCGTGCTGCGACGTGGTCAACCGCGGTGCGGCGATCTACGGCGACAAGATCTACTTCGGCACCCTCGACGCCCGGGTCATCGCCCTGGACAAGAACACCGGCAAGGTGGTGTGGAACAAGAAATTCGGCGACCACAGCGCGGGCTACACCATGACCGGCGCCCCGGTGCTGATCAAGGACAAGACCAGCGGCAAGGTGCTGCTGATCCACGGCAGCTCCGGCGACGAATTCGGCGTGGTCGGCCAGCTGTTCGCCCGTGACCCGGTGACCGGCGAAGAAGTGTGGATGCGGCCTTTCGTCGAAGGCCACATGGGCCGCCTGAACGGCAAGGACAGCACCCCCACCGGCGACGTCAAGGCACCGTCCTGGCCGGACGACAAGACCAGCGAAACCGGCAAGGTCGAAGCCTGGAGCCACGGCGGTGGCGCCCCTTGGCAGAGCGCCAGCTTCGATGCCGAGACCAACACCATCATCGTCGGCGCCGGCAACCCCGGCCCGTGGAACACCTGGGCGCGGACCTCGAAAGACGGCAACCCCCACGACTACGACAGCCTCTACACCTCGGGCCAGGTCGGCGTCGACCCGAGCACCGGCGAAGTGAAATGGTTCTACCAGCACACGCCGAACGACGCCTGGGACTTCTCCGGCAACAACGAACTGGTGCTGTTCGACTACAAGAACAAGGACGGCAAGGTGGTCAAGGCCACCGGCCACGCCGACCGCAACGGCTTCTTCTACGTGGTAGACCGCAACAACGGCAAACTGCAGAACGCCTTCCCCTTCGTCGACAACATCACCTGGGCCAGCCACATCGACCTCAAGACCGGGCGCCCCGTAGAGAATCCCGGCCAGCGTCCGGCCAAACCGCTGCCGGGTGAAACCAAGGGCAAGCCGGTGGAAGTCTCGCCGCCGTTCCTGGGTGGCAAGAACTGGAACCCCATGGCCTACAGCCAGGACACCGGGCTGTTCTACATCCCCGGCAACCAGTGGAAGGAGGAGTACTGGACCGAGGAAGTGAACTACAAGAAAGGCTCGGCGTACCTGGGAATGGGCTTCCGTATCAAGCGCATGTACGACGACCACGTCGGCACCCTGCGCGCCATGGACCCGACTACCGGCAAGCTGGTGTGGGAGCACAAGGAACAGCTGCCGCTGTGGGCCGGCGTCTTGGCGACCAAGGGCAACCTGGTATTCACCGGCACCGGCGACGGTTTCTTCAAGGCCTTCGATGCCAAGACCGGCAAGGAGCTGTGGAAATTCCAGACCGGCAGCGGCATCGTCTCGCCGCCCATCACCTGGGAACAGGACGGCGAACAGTACATCGGCGTGACCGTGGGCTACGGCGGCGCGGTGCCACTGTGGGGCGGCGACATGGCCGAGCTGACCAAGCCGGTGGCCCAAGGCGGTTCGTTCTGGGTGTTCAAGATCCCGAGCTGGGATAACCAGAGCGCCCAGCGCTGATCGTCACCGCCCTATCTGTGGCGAGGGAGCTTGCTCCCGCTGGGCCGGGCTGGCGTACCAGCGCGCAGCGGCCCCGAAACCCGCCCCGGGATGTGCCAGACACACCCCGGGGGCCGGGCTCTGGACGGCTACGACCCCAGGGCGCCGGTCGACCGGGAGCCCGCCTTCTCGCCACACCCGTCTTCACTCCCGCCTGGAGCACCGCACCATGAACTACCTGCCCCTTGTCCTGCTGTTGAGCCTGTCCCCCGCCTTCGCGGTGAACATCGACGACGACGGCAACGACGTGCCCCTGACCATCAACGGCTGCCTGATTGCCGAATCCAGCCAATGCCCGGGTGCCAACCTGCGCGGCGCCAACCTGGCCAACCAGGACCTGCGCAAGATGAACCTGGCCGGCGCCGACCTCTCCGGCGCCGACCTGCGCCATGCCCAGTTGGACCTGGCCAACCTGGAAAAAGCCCGCCTGCAGGGCGCCAACCTGACCCGCGCCAGCCTGCAACAGAGCAACCTGCGGCTGGCGGACTTCACCGACGCCAAGCTGATGGCGATTCAGGGCTGGGGCCTGTTTGCCCAGGGCGCGCAATTCGAGAACGCCAACCTCAGCGCGGCCTATCTGCAATTTGCCCGGCTGTCCGGAGCCAAGCTGCACCGGGCCAACCTGCAGGCGGCGGATCTGGAGATGGCCTGGTTGAACAAGGCCGACCTGCAAGGGGCCAATCTGAGCGAGGCCAATCTGCAAGAGGCCAAGTTGGGCGAGAGCAATCTGGAGCGGGCCGATTTGCGCGGGACGCGGCAGCATTATGGGAATTTTCAGGATGCCAATATGGAGGGGTGCCGGGGGTGTCCGGGGACGTGGGATAAGTAGGGGGGGCATATTCGGTGCTGCGGGTGGGGCTACTTCGGGTTCGGGGGGTGGGGACATATCCATTCCTGCGGGTGGGGCTGCTGGCGAGCGGGGTTTGGGTACATATCCATTCCTGCGGTAACGGCCACTTAGGGTTTCGCCCTTACGGCGAGTCACTTTGGAAAGAGCCCAAAGTAACCAAAGGCTCTTGCCCCTCCACTTGGTGCCTCGCCTAGGCTCGGCATGCCCTCACTCCGGCATTGATCCGTGGGCCGCCGCCACAGGCCATCCATGGCCTGGGGCGGCTAACCCGGCGTCCTGCCGGGTTACCCACGGATCAATGCCTGCGTTCGGCCATCGTGGTTAACGGGGCGCTCAGATCAAGATCAAGAGCGTGACGGCGGCCTGCCGGCCGGCCTGAAGCTGGCGCGGTGTGTAGCGCCCCCATGTAGGAGCTGGCTTGCCAGCGAAGGCGTCCGCCCAGACGCCGCATGTCTCACGGGCCTCTTCGCCGGCAAGCCGGCTCCTACGGACAGCGCGTAAAACGCGCTTGGCTCTGGCTTTTGATCTTGATCTTGATCTTGATCTTCAGGCCCCTTCCCAGCCGGCCGAACGCAGGCGTTGCGTAGGGGGCAGCTCGGCAAGGATGCCGAGCTAGCCGCCACCCGGCCATGGATGGCCGGTTGGCGGCGGGCCCCCGGAGCAATGCCGGAGAGAGGGAACCCCGAGCCCTAGCGAGGGGCCCATGGAGGGGCAAGCGTTTTTGCTTACTTTTCGCTGGGCCGGCACTCCGGCGTTTGAAAAAAGTGAGTCGCCGTAAGGGCGAAACCCTAAGTGGCCGTTACCGCAGCACCGGATATGTACCCAAACCCCAAACCATCAAGACGAAACCACCAGCAGCCACACCCGCAGCAACGGATATACACCCCACCCCCTCACCACAAAAAGCCCCCAACATCCCCCACCACTACCGGAAAACACCTTCAGCCAACCACTCAGGAAAGTCCCGCATACCATGCAAAACCCGCCATACGTCGATGTAGTCATCGCGTTCAACGTAGAACACCAGATAGGGATAGCGCTTCAGCGGCCAGCAAAGCCCCCCCGGCAGATCCAGCTCGTGGGCGTAGCGAGACATACCCGAGGCCGGATGGCGGCCGATATGAAGATAGGCCTTTTCCAAAGCATCGATAAAACCGAGCGCAGCCTGCTCGGCCTGTTGGTCAAGCTAGTCGCTGATAGCGCCTCCCACGTCCTGGCTGGCAAGGGCACGTGGCATGACCGGCTTGGCTTTCATCCTCGCGCCTTGTGAACCCTGGCACGCAGGGATTCGAAATAGTCACCCTGCACAGCAGTGCCCGGCGCCGATTGAGCACCGGCCAACAACAGGCCACGCAGATGTTGCCGATCCTGATCCTTGCGAATCAGCTCACGCACATATTCACTGCTGGTGCTGTAGCCGCGCTGGCTGACTTGATCATCGACAAAGGACTTGAGAGCGTCCGGCAGGGAGATGTTCATGGTGCTCATGGCTTTGTCCGTTTTTGACAAAATTTACCAAACCATACCCCCTCACCCCGCCACCCGCACCACCCCCATATCAATCCCCAAATGCACCAGCTCGGCATGGGAGCTGACCTGCAGCTTGCTCTTGAGCAAGGTCAGGTGGTTGGACACGGTCTTGGCGCTGATGCACAACTGCTCGGCAATCACCCGCGCCGGGGTGCCCCTGGCCAGCATCACGAAGATCTCCAGCTCGCGCTGGGTCATGCTCTGCAAGCGTGGATCGCTGGCGTTCTGCGCCGGGGTGCAGGCCAGTTGGGTGGCCAGGGGCTGTTCGATGTAGGCGTGCCCGGCCAGCACTCGGTGCACCGCTTCGATCAGCACCTGGGGCGCGGAGTTCTTGGTCAGGTAACCCGAGGCGCCCGCCTCCAGGGCCTGGCGCACCAGGGGCAGTTCGTCGTGCATGCTGAAGAACAGCACCCGCAGTTGCGGCAGGCGCTGGCGCAGGCGGCGGGTGGTCTCCAGGCCGCTGATACCCGGCAGGCCGAAATCCATGATCACCAGTTGCGGCACGTCTTCGGCCACTCGGGCCAGGGCCTCTTCGCCGCTGGCCGCTTCGCGTACCTGCATCGCCGGCAATACCGCGCGCAGCAGGCTGGCATAGCCCTGGCGGACCACGGCGTGGTCATCCACCAACAAGATGTTCATCAGGCCTCCATGGGAATGTTCAAGGGCATGTTCAAGGCCAGTGCCCAACCGGCGCCGGGACGGCTGAGGATGTGCAGTTCGCCACCCAGGCTGCGGGCGCGTTCGGCCATCGAGTGCAGGCCGACGCCGGGGCGTTGGGGCTGGGGGGCGCCGCAACCGTTGTCGCGCACCAGCAGGCGCAGGCCCCGGGCGCTGCGTTGCAGGCGCACCCGAACCTGGCTGGCGCCGGCGTGCCGGGCGACATTGGTCAGCGCTTCTTGCAGCAGACGGTAGAGGTGGGTCTTGCTCACGTCGGGCAACGCCGGAAGGTCGGCGCCAACCCGCAACTGGCAATCGATGCCCTGGCTGTCCTGCCATTGGCTCACCAGCAAACCGAAGGCTTCGGCCAGCGGCAAGTGCTGCAGCACCACCGGGTACAGGTCCTGCACCAGGGCGCGAAAGCCCTGCTGCAAACGCTCGCAGTTGAGCTCCAGGGCTTGGGCCGTGTGTTCCACCACCGTAGGCTGGTCGGCCACCATGCGCAGCAGGCAGACCTGAGCGCGAATGCCCGCCAGGTATTGCCCGAGGTCGTCGTGCAGGGTCTGCGCCAGGTAAGTGCGTTCGCGCTCCTGCACCGCCAGCAGGGCCTGGGTCAGTTGGGTGTTGTCGGCCCGGGTCTGTTCCAGGGTCGTGGTCATGCGGTTGAAGTGTCCGGCCAGTTGTCGCGCTTCCGGCAGGCCGGCCTCGCGCAGGCGCACCGCCAGTTGCCCACCGGATACCTGCTGCAAGGCCCGCAGTAAATCGTCCAGCAGGCCCATGCCGCGGCGCACCGCCCAGCGGATGCTCAGCAGGCTCAAGAGCAGGGCCAGGCCGCACAGGCTCAACAGCTGTTGCAGGGAATCCCAGACTTCATCGATCTCGTCGCGCGCGTCCACGGCGATCAGCACCCGGCGCCCGTCGCCCAGGTCCAGCTCGCGGGCGCTGTGGCGGCGGTCGCTGAACAGTTGGCGGCCGAGCCAGGCATCCAGCCCGGCCTGCTCGGGCATCTGTGCGGCCTCGTCCGGTGCCAGCCAGTGCACCCGCACATGACGCAGGCTTTGGGTCAGACGCGGTTGCAGGCCCGCCGGGTTGCGCTCGGCGCTGTCGCTGAGGTACTCCACCACCGCCTCGGCGGACTGCATCTCACGCTCGACATCGGCCACCGCCTGGTGCAGCAGCAAGCCGGCGCAGGCCAGGGTCACCACGGCAAAGAACGCCGTCACCCACAGGTTGATCCGCCACAGCGCCGACATGCCTAGCGCCCCGGAACCAGCGGCACCGCCAGGGGCACGACCGGGCGCGGGCCGTGCAGGCGATCGACGCCGATCAGGCTGAGAATCAGCAGCAAGGGCAGGAGCAGCACTTTGATGATGCGCATGGGCGTCACTCTCAAGGTTCGGGCTCAGGGCTCGGGGCGGGTTCAGGCCAGGATCGAGGCCGCTGGGACCATGCTAAGACCGCCGCGCCCGCGCCGGGTTACTACCTTGGTACTGCCCGGGCGCTACTTTCTGCATATTTCCCCGTCCCGGCACTGTTCCTATGCTGGCGCCACCTGCCGTGGAGCGCCCTATGCACAAGCCTGCCCCGCTTATCCCGACTTGCCTGCTGGTCCTGGCCTCGGTGCTGTTGTCCATGACCGTCAGCCAGGCCAGCGAGGAACCCTTGCAGGTGCGCATCGGTTACCTGGGCTATCGCCCCGATCCCGGCCCGCTGCTGTCCAACATCATCCCCGAGCCCACCGACGCCGGGCTGCAAGGCGCCCAGTTGGCGATTGTCGACAGCAACAGCACCGGGCGCTTTCTCAAGCAGCAGTTCCAGCTCGACAGCGCCAGCGT
This sequence comes from Pseudomonas sp. E1BtOHC1, assembly GCF_058744285.1. Taxonomy (NCBI): domain Bacteria; kingdom Pseudomonadati; phylum Pseudomonadota; class Gammaproteobacteria; order Pseudomonadales; family Pseudomonadaceae; genus Pseudomonas; species Pseudomonas sp. E1BtOHC1. Next base: position 3,307,635 of record NZ_CP196023.1, on the reverse strand, counting down.
CGACAGCCCCGCGGCCCTGCTGCAAGCCGCCAGGGCCCAGCACGACCAGGGCCTGCGGCTGTTCGTGGTGAATGCCCCGGCGGCCAGCCTGCGCGAATTGTCGGCGGCCCTGCCCGACAGCCTGCTGTTCAACGCCGGCAGCCCCGACGACCGCCTGCGCAGCAGCCAGTGCCTGGGCAACGTGCTGCACAGCCTGCCCGGCCGGGCGATGCTGGCCGACGCCCTGGTGCAGTTCATGGTGTTGCGCAAATGGCAGCGGGCCTTGCTGATCGTCGGCCAGACCGAGGACGACCGCGCCTACGCCGACGCCCTGCGCCGGGCCATGCAGCGCTTCGGCCTGAAAATCGTCGCCGAGAAGACCTGGAGCTTCGACAACGACCAGCGCCGCAGCGCCCAGGCCGACATGCCGCTGTTCACCCAGACCGCCGAGTACGACGTGGTGCTGGTGGCCGACGAGCGCGGCGACTTCGGCGAATACCTGCCCTACCAGACCTGGTACCCGCGCCCGGTGGCCGGCACCCAGGGCCTGACTCCCACCGGCTGGCACAAGAGTGTCGAGACCTTCGGCGCCGCGCAGTTGCAAAAGCGCTTCGAAGCCCAGGCCGGACGCTGGATGAACGACCGCGACTTCGCCGCCTGGATGGCCGTGCGCAGCGTCGCCAGCGCCGTCAGCAAACTGCGCCAGGCCGACCCTCGGCCCCTGCAAGCGCTGCTGCTCAGCGACCAGCTGCCACTGGACGGTTTCAAGGGCCGCAAGCTCAGCTACCGCCCGTGGAACGGCGAACTGCGCCAACCGATTCCCCTGGTGCAGCCCCGGGCCCTGGTCAGCACCTCGCCCCAGGACGGCTTCCTGCACCCCTTCAACGAAATGGACAGCCTGGGCTACGACCGTCCCGAAGTGACCTGCCGCTACCCCTGATCCGATCACCACAACAACAAGGAATCCGCCATGCGCCGCCCCCTTCTCTGCCGCTCCGCCCTCTGCGCGGCCCTGCTGCTCGCCACCGGGCACGCCATGGCCGCCACGGCCTGGGTCTCCAACGAAAAGGACAACAGCCTGAGCCTGATCGACCTGCAGACCCTGGAAGTCACCGAGACCCTGCCGGTGGGCCAGCGCCCGCGCGGGCTGCTGCTGTCCCATGACAATAAGCTGCTGTACATCTGCGCCAGCGACTCGGACCGGGTCCAGGTGATGGACGTGGCCACCCGCAAGATCGTCAAGGAGCTGCCATCCGGCAAGGACCCCGAGCAGTTCGCCCTGCACCCCAACAACCGCTGGCTGTACGTGTCCAACGAGGACGATGCGCTGGTCACGGTGATCGACACCGAGACCGCCAAGGTCCTCGGCCAGATCAACGTCGGGGTCGAGCCCGAAGGCATGGCGGTGAGCCCCGATGGCAAGTGGGCGGTGAACACCAGTGAAACCACCAACATGCTGCACTGGATCGACACCAGCACCCAGACCCTGGCCGACAGCACCCTGGTGGACCAGCGCCCGCGCTTTGTCGAGTTCAACCAGGACGGTTCCAGGCTTTGGGCCTCGGCGGAAATCGGCGGCACCGTGACCATCCTCGACGTGGCCACGCGCCAGGTGCTCAAGACCCTGAACTTCAAGATCAAGGGCGTGCACCCGGACAAGGTGCAGCCGGTGGGCATCAAGCTCAGCGCCGATGGCAAGTACGCCTTCGTCGCCCTGGGCCCGGCCAACCACGTGGCGGTGATCGACGCCAAGACCTACGAGATCCTCGACTACCTGTTGGTGGGGCGGCGGGTCTGGCAGCTGGCATTCACCCCGGACCAGAGCCAGCTGCTGGCCACCAACGGGGTCAGCGGCGATGTTTCGGTGATCGATGTGAACAGCCTCAAGGTGCTCAAGTCGGTGAAGGTCGGGCGCTATCCCTGGGGCGTGGTGGTGACCCCATGAACGCCCTGGAGGTCAGCCAACTGAGCTTCGCCTATGGCCCGCGCCAGGCCCTCGATCAGGTCAGCCTGAGCCTGGCTCCCGGGCGCTTTGCCGCGCTGCTGGGCCCCAACGGCGCCGGCAAGTCGACCCTGATCGCCCTGCTCACTAGGCTCTACGACCTGCAGCAGGGTGACATCCGCGTCGGCGGCTGCTCCTTGCGCAACGCCGCCCGGGCCGCCCTGCGCCAGCTCGGCGTGGTGTTCCAGCAAAGCACCCTGGACCTGGACCTGAGCGTCGAGCAGAACCTGCACTACCACGCCGCGCTGCACGGCCTGTCGCGGCGCCAGGGGCAGGCGCGGATCGACGCTGAACTGGCACGCCAGGGCTTGACCGAACGGCGCCGGGACAGCGTGCGCGCCCTCAATGGCGGCCACCGCCGGCGGGTGGAAATCGCCCGCGCCCTGCTGCATGAACCGCGCCTGCTGCTGCTCGATGAAGCCAGCGCCGGCCTCGACCCGGCCAGCCGTCTGGCCCTCAACCGGCACATTCGCCAGCTGTGCCAGGAACAGCGCCTGAGCGTGCTCTGGACCACCCACCTACTGGACGAAGTGCAGGCCGACGACCAGTTGCTGATCCTGCATCAGGGGCGCCTGGTGGCCAGTGGCGTGGCCAGCACCATCAGCCAGGAACAGGGCGGCGACCTGGGCACGGCCTTCGCCCGCCTGACCCAGAATCCCCTGCCGCGCCCGGCGCCGATCGGAGAACCCTTGGCATGAACGCCTACTGGCAATGCCTGCGCGGCATCGTGCTGCGCGAATGGCTGCGCTTCGTGCTGCAGCGCACACGCTTTCTCAGTGCCCTGGTGCGCCCACTGCTGTGGCTGCTGGTGTTCGCCGCCGGCTTTCGCGCCGCCCTGGGCATCGCCATCATCGAGCCCTACAGCACCTACATTCCCTACGAGGTCTACATCGTTCCGGGGCTGGCCTGCATGATCCTGCTGTTCAACGGCATGCAGGGCTCGCTGTCGATGGTCTACGACCGGGAAATGGGCAGCATGCGCGTGCTGCTCACCAGCCCCCTGCCCCGGGCCTTCCTGCTGGCCAGCAAGCTGTTGGCCACTTCGCTGATCTCGCTGCTGCAGGTCTACGCCTTCCTCGCCGTGGCCTGGCTCTACGGCGTGCAGCCGCCGGCCATGGGCCTGCTGGCCGCGCTGCCGGCCCTGCTGCTGGTGGCCCTGATGCTCAGCGCCCTGGGGCTGCTGCTGTCCAATGCCATCCGCCAACTGGAGAACTTTGCCGGGGTGATGAACTTCGTGATCTTCCCGCTGTTCTTCCTGTCCTCGGCGCTGTACCCGCTGTGGAAGATGCTCGAAGCCAGCCCCTGGCTGTACTGGCTGTGCGCCCTCAACCCCTTCACCCACGCCGTGGAGCTGGTGCGCTTTGCGTTGTATGAACGCTTCAACCTCCTGGCCCTGGCGGTATGCCTGGGGCTGACCCTGGTGTTCTCCCTGCTGGCGGTGCTGACCTTCAACCCGCAGCACGCCGCCCTGCGCAAAAGCACCTGAGCCACACCCCTCACACCCACCTCCCCCCCCGTAGGAGCTGGCTTGCCAGCGAAGAGGCCCGCACGCCCAACGCCAAACCCAATGCCCCTTTCGCCGGCAAGCCGGCTCCTACACAGCGCCTGCCGATGGGCGATCTACGACTTTGGTACTGCTTTTGCTGTCGATGGTCGCATTCACAAATGCCCTCGCCCTGGCATGTAATGACCCCCATAACAAGAAGGACAACCCCTTATGCCCCGTGCCCTGCAGACCCTGGCCCTGCTCTCCCTGAGCCTGACCCTGGGGATGGCCCACGCCGAAACCCCGCTGTTCTCCGCCGAGGGCTATCGCACCAGCCTTTACCGCAGCCCGACACCCACCCGGATCGAAACCGCGCAGATCATCGACACCAAGGGCTTGCAAGCCCTGCTCCAGCAGCCGCGCAAACCTTTGCTGATCGACGTCTATCGCCGGCAATGGCTGCAAGGTCGTTTCATTGACAGCGAGCCCCACGCCAACCTGCCCGGTAGCCACTGGCTGGCCAACACCGGCGACGGCGAACTGAGCCCCGAGTGGCAGCACTACTTCAGCCGCTATCTGCAACAGCTCAGCGCCGGCGCCCTGGACCAGCCGCTGGTGTTTTACTGCCGCGCCGATTGCTGGCTGAGCTGGAACGCGGTAAAACGCGCCGCAGCCCTGGGCTATACCTCTGTGTACTGGTATCGCGACGGCCTGGACGCCTGGGAGGCCGCCGGGTTGCCGGTGGTGGCGGCCCAGCCGGAAGCCTTTCCCTGAAGCTGCAAAAGCCCCCCCCCGCACACTCACAATAACGAGGTGAAAGGCCATGTATAAAATTCTGATAGCCGACGATCACCCACTGTTTCGCGAAGCCATCCACAACGTCATCAGCGACGGATTTCCCGGCAGCGAGGTGATGGAAACCGCCGACCTGAACAGCGCCCTGGCCCTGACCCAGGAACACGACGACCTGGACCTGATCCTGCTGGACCTGAACATGCCCGGCATGCACGGCCTCAACGGCCTGATCACCCTGCGCAACGAAGCGCCGACCATTCCGGTGGTGATCGTTTCCGCCGAACAGGACAAACAGATCGTGCTCCAGGCCATCACCTACGGCGCCGTGGGCTTCATCACCAAATCCTCGCCGCGCTCGCAGATGACCGAGGCCATCGAACAGATCCTCAATGGCAATGTGTACCTGCCACCGGACATCATCCGCACCCAGAAAAGCCCGCCGGGCCGACGCAGCAGCGAGACCCCGAGCTTTCCCCCGGAACTGCTGCAGGCCCTGACCCGCAAACAGCTCCTGGTGCTGGAGCGCATGACCAAGGGCGAGTCCAACAAGCAGATCGCCTACACCCTGGACATTGCCGAAACCACAGTGAAGGCCCACGTCTCGGCGATCCTGCGCAAGCTCAATGTGCACAACCGGGTGCAAGCGATCCTGAGTGCCGGGGACATCGATTTCGGCGCCTACCTGCGCCGCTGAATGCAGCTGATCGTGCACCGTTCCTGTAGGAGCCGGCTGGCCGGCGAAGGCGATCTCTCGGGCCTCTTCGCTGGCAAGCCAGCTCCTACGGTTGGTAATGACAGTGGCCTGGGCCCGTAGGAGCCGGCTTGCCGGCGAAGGCGATCTCGCGGGCCCCTTCGCTGGCAAGCCAGCTCCTACGGTTGGCCGTCAGTGATGGGGCGTGGGGGTGGCCGGGCTCAGCAGGTGGCTGATGGCAGTCTTGAGTTTCATCGGCCGCACCGGTTTGTGCATCAGGGTGTGGCCCAGCTCGCGCAGTTGCTGCTTGAGCTCGTTGCTGTAGTTGGCGGTGATCATCATCGCCGGGATCGCCAGGGCGCGGCGGGCGTTGATTCGCGCCACGGCGTCGATGCCGTTCTGCTGGCGGTCCAGGTGGTAGTCGGCAATCAGTAGATCGACTTCGGCGCGGTAGTCGTCCACCTGGCGTGCCAGGTCTTCTTCGGACAGGGCGGTGATCACTTGGCAGCCCCAGCCTTCAAGCAGGGTGCGCATGCCGGCGCAGATCGCCGCGTCGTTATCCAGGACCCAGATCCGTGCGCCGTGCAGACGTTCCAGCAGGGCTTCCCCCAGTTCCGGGCGCGGCGCCGGCAAGGGTGCGCTGGCGCTGATCGGCACCTGCACGCTGAACACCGAGCCGCGCCCCGGCCAGGAACGCACGCCGATGCGGTGCCCGAGAATCCCGGCAATCTTCTCCACGATGGCCAACCCCAGGCCCAGGCCGCGATCCTGGTCCGGGCGCTGTTCTTCGCCGCGCTTGAACTCCTGGAAGATTTCTTCCAGACGTTCGGCGGCGATGCCCATGCCGCTGTCCCAGACTTCGATCGACAGCCAGCGCCCCTGGCGCCGACAGCCCAGCACCACGCGGCCCTGGCGGGTATAGCGGATGGCGTTGCTCAGCAGGTTGCGCAGGATCCGCGCCAGCAGTTGGATGTCGCTGCGCACCAGTGCCGAGCAGGCCACGAAGTGCAGTTCCAGGCCCTCGCTGCGGGCCACCTGGGCGTACTCGGCGGCAAGGTTTTCCAGCAGCTCGCTCAAGGCAAAGGGCGCGATATCGGCCTTGATCACCCCGGCGTCGAGCTTGGAGATGTCCACCAGGGTGCCCAGCAGGTTTTCCACGTCCTCCAGGGAGTTGCTGACATTGCGCACCAGGGCGCTGCTGGCCTGGGGATCGCGGCGCTCCAGCAAGGCGCTGGTGAACAGCCGCGCGGCATTCAAGGGTTGCAGCAGGTCATGGCTGACCGCGGCGAGAAATTTGGTCTTCGACAGGTTGGCCTGTTCAGCCTCGCCCTTGGCTTCCCGCAGCCGGGATTCAACCCGGCTGCGCTCTTCGATCTCGCGCAGCAGCTGCTGGTTGAGGGTGGTCAGTTCGGCGGTGCGTTCGCGCACCCGCAGCTCCAGGTTCTGGTAGGCCTGATGCAACGCCTCGGCGGTGCGCCGGCGTTCGGTGATGTCGCGGATCAGTACGAAGATCCCCACCACTTCACCATTGGCCAGGCGATTGGGCACGTAGGAGCGCAGCATGTAGCGCTCCTGGTTGTTGATGTTGGTTTCGGCGAATTCGAAGGTCACGCTCTCCCCCGCCAGAGCCCGCTCCACATAGCTTTCCAGGCGCTGGTAGTGCTGTTCGCTGTGCACCTCGCGCAGGCTCTGACCGAGCATCACGCCCCGGGGCCAGCAGTACCACTCCTCGTAGACCTTGTTGGTGAACTCGTACACCAGATCGGCATTGAGGTAGGCGATCAGCGCCGGCACATGGTCGGTGATCAGGCGAATCCAGCGCTCGCTTTCACTCAGGGCTTCGGCGTGCTGGTAGCGCTCGGTGATGTCGGTGAAGGTGTTGACGAAGCCGCCGGTGGGCAGCGGATGGGTGCGGATTTCCAGCACCCGGCCGTCGCTCAGGCGCTGCTCGCATTCATGGATCACCCGGCCATTGCAGTCGCGACTGGCGGGGGTCAGCAGGCTCAGCTCGCTGTCGCCGATAACCTCGGCAAACAAGCGGTGAGCGGCCACCGGGGCCAGCCCGCTGAGTTCCAGGAAACGCCGGTTCCACAGTTCGAGAATGCCCTCGGCATTGACCATGGCCACGCCCTGGGACAGGTTGTCCACCGCCCGTTGCAGCAGGTGCGACTTTTGCGCCACCGCCTGCTCCCGGCGCAGGGTTTCGCTGTGCTTGACCTCGGTGATGTCGGTGAACAGGATCACCCGCCCGCCTTCCCGGGTCGGCCGCTCGCTGACCTGCAGCCAGCGCCCGTTGTGCAGGCGATAGAGCAACTGCTCGTCGGCGCCGCTGCGCGGTTCCTCGCTGAACAGCCCGGTGCTGGTCATCAGCCGCCGCACTTCCGAGAGGCGCATGCCGGCCATGATCCGCACCCGGCTGTGGCTCCAGAAGGCACGGAAGCGGCTGTTGAACAGGACGATGCGCTGCTCCTGGTCGAACAGCACGAAGGCGTCGGAAATGCTCTCGATGGCATCGATCAGATGCTGGTGGGCAGTCTCGGCCCGCAGCCGCGCTTCGCTGAGCAAGTGGTTGCCGGCCTTGAGCTCGGCCATGGCCTGGTTCAGGGCGTCGGTACGTTCGCGCACCTGCTCGGCCAGCACCACCGAATGCTGGAACGCCGCATAAGGGTCGTTGCCCCGGGTGATGCCGGATTCGACCCGCTCGATCAGCGCGCTGTTGATCCGCCGCAGCTTGCGGTTCTCGCGCTGCAGGCAGGCGAGCTGCGCTTGCAGCTCAGCGGCGGGCCGGAGTTCGACTGCGGGCAATGGCGACCCCGGTGAAGGTCTGGTTGATGTGCATGCCATTGAACTGTTCTCCGTAGGTGTTGAACCCCATCACCCGTTGCTCCCGCAAAAAGGCGCCGATCTGCTCCAGGCTGCCGCGGTCCTCCAGCTCCAGGCGGCGCAAAAAGCAGTCGCAGCCGATGGTCAGCAACAGCCCGCCGAGGCGCTGCTGCAAGCCGTCGAACAGCTGTTGCAGGTTGGGCAGCAAAGGGCCGGGGGTCATGGCGGTGAGGACGATGCCGTTCTCCACCGCGCAGTAGAAACTCAGGCTCAGGTCCGGGTGCACCTGCTGCACCGCGCGCACGTAGTAGTGCTGGTTGATCCGCACCGCCAGCGGGTGGGCGGCAAACACCCGGTGGTCGAGCTGCGCAAGCGGCACGCCGATCAGCCGCGCATACTCTTCGGCGGCCGGCTCGGCGTTCAATTCATAGACCCGGCGCAAGGCGCTGTCGGCGCCGGTGACCACCAGTTTTTCTTCCCGGGGCAGGATGTGGTGGGTGGTGAACACCTCGAAATCCAGCCAGGTGTTGACCAGCACCACCACCGCCGCGCCGCTGTGAAATTCGCCACCGAAGTAGACGTGGGTATGGGTCAAGTAGTTGTCATCGCCGGCCGAACCGCCGAAATGCGGAATGTCTCCCAGGGCCGCGCTGAGGGCGGCCAGCACCATCTCTTCGCGGCTCGACAGGCCGTCCAGCAGGGTCAGGGCGAAGCTGTTGCCCTTGATCGGCGCCAGGGTGTTGCTGCGGCAATCCCCCACCAGACGTTCGACCATCTGCTGGGCGTCGATCAGGCTGAAGTGTTCCATCTGGTCGATCAGCTCGGCGGCGATGGAAAAGTGCCGGTGATCGAAGCCGATGGCGGTCACGCAATTGCGCCCGTAGCCCAGGGGGGTGATTTCCCCCGCGCTGGTGCAGCCCACCAGGGGGATGCCGCCAAAGCTGTGTTGCAGGGCCGGGCCGAGGGTTTGCAGGGGGTATTCGGCGGAACAGAAAAACAGCACGAAGCCCAGGTGCGGATGCAGCAACTGGCTGGCCAGGTCCTGGGCCACCTGCTGCGGATCGACGGCCTGGGACATGGCACTGACCACGCCCTCGCTCTGGGCTTGCTGCATCGTCGCCTCCGGCGCCGGTTATCTGAGGGATGAGTGTACGAAGCCGGCCCTGGGGCACGAATGCTACTTGGGTAGCGGGTAGCCGGTTCCATGGGCGTAGGTGCTGGCTTGCGAGCGAAAGTGTCGGCCGGTTTGGTGCAAGGCTGGCGGGCCTCTTCGCCGGCAAGCCGGCTCCTACGGGAAATCCGCCAATGCGGAAAATAGGCGGGGAATGCGCGGCGCGACCTCCGTAGGAGCTGGCTTGCCAGCGAAGGCGTCATCCGGGCTGGTGCAAGGCTTGAGGGCCTCTTCGCCGGCAAGCCGGCTCCTACAGGGGAAGGCGCAAATATGGGAGAAATGGGAATGCGCGGCGCCGGCCCGGGCGCGATGCGCACGCCAGGGCCGGCGCTGGGGTTACCAGGTCAGCACGGCACCCACGGCGAAGGTGTCGGTGTTTTCGTTCTGGGCACTGGTGTGGTGGCCGTCGATCTCGAACTGGTTGTACTCGGCCACCAGCTTGAGGTTGTCGTTGATGTCGTGGAACAGCGCCACGCCCCGGGTCTGGTAATCGGCGCCGCTGCCGATCACGCCGTTGCCGTCGTCCTTCGTCTTGCCGTAGGACAGCGCCAGACGATTCTTGCCCAGCTTGTACGAGCCCTGCAGCAGGTAGCCCTTGCTGTCCACGTTGCGCAGCGTGGCTTCGCCGGCGTTGTTGGTGAAGAACGGATTGATGCCCTTGGCCTGGAACCCGGAACCGGTCAGGGACAGGCCGCCCATCTTGGCCTGCAGGCCGTAGCCCAGGCCTTTGGAAGTCACCGATTGCACGTTGGGGTCGGTGTTGTCGGAGGTCTGGTAGCTGCCGTTGAGCCAGCTGTAGAACTTGGCCCCGCCCAGGTCGAACTGGTAGGTGATCTCGCTCTCGGTGCGCGGGTTCTTCTGGTAGGCCTTGCCCAGGGCGCTGCTGTCGTTGGTATCCACCGGGTCGAGGATGCCCACCGCCACCCGCAAGCCGTCCATGACCGGGCTGCGGTAGGTGATCTGCGACGAAGGAAAGGGATAGGGATAACCGCTGCCGATGTTGCCGAACGACACCCCGCCGCCGTCCACCAGCCCCAGGCTGTCGCTGACCTGACCGTACCCGGCGAGCATTTCATCGAGCAGGATGTTGGAACGGGCGAACAGGCCGAAGTCCTTGCCGATCAGCACCTCGCCCCACTCCGGGTTGGCCACGGTGCCGTAGAACTGGCGCACGTCGATGGCGGTGTCGGTGCCGTTGGTTTCGCTGTCATTGATGGTCACCCAGAACGAGGCCCGGGCGCCGAGCTTGAGGTCGTCCACCTGCTTGCCCATGTTGAAGCCCAGGTAGTTGGGCAGAAAGCCCATCTTCACCCGCGCCTGCCGGCGGTCGTACTGCTCGCCGGCGCGGTCGACCTTGCTGTTGACGTAGAAGGCGTTGATGTAGCCGTCGGTGGAAAAGGTCGTCTGGTCCTTGTCGTACAGCATGATCTCGGCTTCGGCGACAGTGCCCAGGCCAAGGGTCGACAGGCCGACGAGCAGGGCCGGAATCAGAGGGTACTGGCAGTTCTTATTGTTATGCATGGCGCGCTCCGCAAACGGGGGACGAAATGTCGGAGGCGATTATCGAAACGGGGCAAGGCCGCCCATAGGCTGCCTTGGAGGCAAATTCAGCATGCTTTGGAGGGGCTGGCAGGGACCGGCAAATCCGATCCACGACCGGCCCGCTACCGGGCCCACTACCGGGAGTAGCACCAAGGGTTTAGCGACCCCGGTGCCAAGGGATAAGGCCTTAAGCCTCGGCCGCCAAAGCGCGCAGTCGCGCCAGCTCGGCGGTAGCCAGGGGAATGCCGTGCTCCAGCGATTTGGCCCGGGTGCGGTAGCGCCGGTCCCCGGGCATGCGCTCCAGGCCCACGGCCTGCATCTGCCGCACCAGCTCGCCGCTGCGCTGGGCAAAACGCCCGCCGCCCAGGTGGCTGGGGTCGATGACGATCAGCAGTTGCCCAGTCCACGGCGTCTGCGCCCCCGGGTGCTGCGACCAGTCGAATTCGAAGGAGAAGTTGCCGCCGGTCAACGCCGCCGCCAGCAGCTCCACCATCATCGACAGCGCCGAGCCCTTGTGCCCGCCAAAGGGCAGCAAGGCGCCGCCGTCGAGAATCGCTGCCGGATCGCAAGTGGGCTGGCCGTCGCGGTCCACCCCCATGCCCGGTGGCAGTTGCTCGCCCTGGCGCTTGGCGATCTGCACATCACCGTGGGCGATGGCGCTGGTGGCCAGGTCGAAGACGATGGGCTCGGCGCCTTCACGGGGGGCGGCGAAGGCAATCGGATTGGTGCCGAACAGCGGACGCTGGGCGCCGTGGGGCACCACGCAGGTCATGCTGTTGACCAGGCTCAGGGCCACCAGGCCTTCTTCGGCGAAGGGCTCGACGTCCGGCCACAAGGCCGCGAAGTGATGGGAATTGCGAATCGCCAGCACCGCGATCCCGGCGCTGCGGGCCTTGCTCAGCAGCAGCGCGCGGGCCGCCGCCAGGGCCGGCTGGGCAAAGCCGCCTGCGGCGTCCACCGCCACCACGCCGGGGGCCACATCCTCGACCTGCGGCACGGCCTGCCCATTGACCCAACCGCTGGCCAGGGACGACAGGTAACCGGGAATGCGGAACACCCCGTGGCTGTGGGAGCCATCGCGCTCGGCGCGGGCGCAGTTGTCGGCCAGCACCTGGGCTACCTCGGCAGAGGTGCCGTGGCGAAGAAAAATCCGTTGCAGCAAGTCGGTCAAGGCCGGCAGGTCGAGGTACTCGACGTCAGCCTGCGCCGGGGTCGCGTGGTTCGCGTCGGTCATTGCAGCTCCATTGGAATTGTTATTGGAAGGTGCCTGACTATCGCGTCACGCCAGTTAACTGTCAAATGTTGACTTAATGACAGAAAACATTCATTTTCCATTGTCAACGGCCCACAAGAATGAAAACAACCATGAGCCAACCCATCAAACAACGCCTTGAAAGCAGCCTGTCCAGCGCCACCGCATCGGGCCGGGCGATTGCCAGCTACATGCTGGCCAACCTCTACGAACTGCCCTTCCAGACCGCCGCCGACATCGCCGAAAAACTCGGCGTCAGCGAATCCAGCGTCGGCCGGTTCTGCCGCGCCATCGGCTACAGCCATTTCAAGGATTTGAAAAACGACCTGAAGAACGACCTCGGCGAAGGCCCGTGGCTGGTGGGCGACCGCCTGCAGGAATTTCGCCAACAGCCCAACCCGGCGGCCCAGGGCCTGCCCCGCAGCTTCGAGCTGGAAGTGGCGGCGCTGGTCAAGGTCTACGAATACAGCCTGACCCCGGCCTGGCAGACCGTGGTCCAGCGCCTGGCCAGCCGGCGCCGGGTGTACGTGGCGGGGTTCCAGACCGAGCGCGGCATCGCTGCCTCCATGGTCCACCTGCTGCAATACCTGCGCGACGGCGTGCACCTGGTGGACGGCGCCGCCGGGCATTTCGCCGACGTGCTGCTCAGCCCCGCCGAGGACTGCGCCCTGGTGGTGTTCGAGGCAAGGCGCTATTCGCGCCACGCCCTGACCCTGTGCCACAAGGCCCGCGAGGCCGGGATTCCGGTGACCCTGGTCACCGACACCTTCTGCGACTGGGCCGAGCAGAACGCCGACGAGGTGTTCCGCGTGCCCACCGAATTCAACCTGTTCTGGGAGTCCACCGCGGCCATGCTGTCGCTGGTGCACCTGTTGGTCAACGAGGTGTGCAAGCACCTGGGGCCCGAGGTGGAAAAACGCCTGGAAGCCACCGCCGCCCTGCATAACGAGTTTGTTGGTTACACATCGTCCGCCCGACCAAAACAATAAATAACCGAGGTGCTCCATGAACAACGTCCTCCGCTTCGCCGGCGCTTGCGCCCTGGTCATCGCCGCCTCCACGGCCCAGGCCGAAACCTTGAAGATCGCCACCGAAGGCGCCTACCCGCCCTTCAACTACGTGGACTCCAACAACCAGCTGCACGGCTTTGACGTCGACATCGCCAACGCCCTGTGCGAGCGCATGAAGGTCGAATGCACCATCGTCGCCCAGGACTGGGAAGGCATCATCCCGGCGCTGCTGGCGAAGAAATACGACGCTGTGGTGGCCTCGATGATCGCCACCGACGAGCGCAAAAAGAAGATCGCCTTCAGCAACCACTACTACCGCACCCCGCTCTCGGTGGCGGTGCCCAAGGACTCGGACATCAGCGACCCGCAGACCAACTTCAAGGGCCGCACCGTGGGCGCCCAGGCCTCCTCGACCCAGGCCATCTACGCCGAGGACCACTACGGCCCGGCCGGTGCCGACGTGAAGTTCTACCCGACCCTGGACGAAGCCAACAGCGACCTGGCCGCCGGACGCGTGGACGGGGTGATTGCCGACAAGTTCCCGCTGCTGGCCTGGGCTGAAAGTACCGGCAAGGACTGCTGCAAGATCATCGGTGACGTCAATGGCACCACCGCCGACGCCTCGATCGCCGTGCGCAAGGAAGACAACGCCCTGCGCGAGCGCCTGAACAAGGCCCTGGACGAGATCGTTGCCGACGGCACCTACAAGCAGATCTCCAGCCGCTACTTCGCCTTCGACATCTACTGACCGCCCGCCTTTGCCGCTGCCGTTGCCCCCGCGTTCCCTTAAGCGCGGCGGCGCCCTGCACGGTTCATTTTTCCAGAGGGTTCGCGCATGTTCGAACAGCTGTCACTCCTGTCCTTCGCCAGCGGCGGCTGGGGCTCGGCCCTGCTCGCCGGGGCCCTGGTGACCATCGCCCTGGCCCTGGCCTGCGTGCCCATCGGCCTGCCCCTGGGCCTGGCCGTGGCCCTGGCCGCACGCTCGAAAAACCGCTGGGCGCGGGCCTGGGCCACAACCTTTTCCACGGTGTTTCGCGGCCTGCCGGAGCTGTTGACCCTGCTGATCATCTACTACGGCTGCCAGATCGCCGCGCAGAAAATCCTCGGCGCCCTGGGCTACCCCGGTGAAGTGGCGATCAACACCTTTGTCGCCGCGATGATCGCCTTCAGCCTGGTGTTCGCCGCCTTCTCCAGCGAGATCTGGCTGGCCGCGTTCAAGACCCTGCCCAAGGGCCAGTACGAAGCCGCCAGCGCCCTGAGCCTGTCGCGGCGCACCACCTTCAGCCGGGTGCTGCTGCCACAACTGACGCGCATCGCCCTGCCCGGCCTGTCCAACAACTGGCTGTCGCTGCTCAAGGACACCTCCCTGGTCTCGACCATTTCCCTGGTGGACCTGATGCGCCAGACCAACCTCGCGGTCAGCGTGACCAAGGAACCCATGCTGTTCTACAGCGTGGCCTGCTTTGGCTACCTGTTCTTCTCGGCGCTGTCGGGGCACTTGTTCAGCTTTCTCGAACGGCGCTTCAACCGTGCGCAACGGAGCCTGCAGCCATGAACCTGGATGACCTGCTGAACCTGTTCCTCAACCAGGAACTGCTGGAGCGCTACGGCCCGCGCTTTATCGACGGCCTGCTGGTGACCGCCAAGCTGGTGGCGATTTCCTTCAGCCTGGGCGCCGTGCTCGGCCTGCTGATCGCCCTCGGGCGGCTGTCCAGCAATCGTTTCCTGCGGCGCTTCACCGGGGCCTACGTGTACTTCTTCCGTGGCTCGCCGCTGCTGGCCCAGCTGTTCATGCTGTATTACGGCCTGGGCTCGTTCAAAGGCTTCTGGCAGGACGTGGGCCTGTGGTGGTTCTTCCGCGACGCCTGGTTCTGCACCCTGCTGGCCTTCACCCTGAACACCGCCGCCTACCAGGCGGAGATCCTGCGCGGCAGCCTGCTGGCCGTCGCCCAGGGCCAGCGCGAAGCCTGCAAGGCCCTGAGCCTGTCGCGCTGGACCGCGTTTCGCAAAGTGATACTGCCGCAGTCGCTGCTGATCGCCATCGGGCCTCTGGGCAACGAGCTGATCTTGATGATCAAGGCCAGCGCCATCGCCTCCCTGGTGACCATCTACGACCTGATGGGGGTGACCAAACTGGCCTTCTCCCGCAGCTTCGATTTCCAGATCTACCTGTGGGCCGCGGTGCTCTACCTGATCATCGTCGAAGTGGTGCGGCGCAGCCTCAAATACCTGGAAGGCCGCCTGGGCCGGCACCTGAACTGAACCCTTTAGCGGGCCGCCGCGCGGCCCCTGTCATAAGGACCCAAACATGCATTGCCAAACCCTCGTTCTGGGCGCCGGAATCGTCGGCGTCAGCAGCGCCCTGCACCTGCAGGCCCGCGGCCGCCAAGTGGTACTGCTGGACCGCCAGCCTCCGGGCAACGGCACCAGCCACGGCAACGCCGGGCTGATCGAACGCGCCAGCGTGATTCCCTACGCCTTCCCCCGGGAAGTGACCAAACTGGTGCGCTACGGCCTCAACCAGCAATCGGACGTGCGCTACAGCCTGCGCCACCTGCCCAAGGCCGGCCCCTGGCTGCTGCAATACTGGCGCCACTCCTCGCCCAAGGGCCTGGCTGCCGCCACCCGCGCCATGCTGCCGCTGATCGAACGCTGCGTCACCGAACACCTGGCCCTGGCCCGCCCGGCCAACATGCTGGAGCTGATCGCCGACGGCGGCTGGCTCGAAGCCTTCAACGACCAGGAGGCCTTCGACTTCGCCCAGCGCGCCGCCGCCGACCTGCGCGACTACGAACTCAACTACCGGGTACTGGACCGCGCCGAACTGCTGGCCCTGGAACCCGGCCTGCACCCCGACATCGTGGGCGGCCTGCACTGGCTCGACCCCAAGACCGTCAGCGACCCCGGCGGCCTGACCCGCGGCTACGCCGAACTGTTCAAGCAGCGCGGCGGCCAATTCATCATCGGCGACGCCCTGAGCCTGACCCAGGTCGAAGGCGGCTGGCAGGTGCACAGCGAACTCGGCCCGATCAGCGCCCAGGAAGTGGTGGTGGCGCTGGGCCCGCAAGCCAGCGGCATCTTCGAACCCCTGGGCTACCGCATTCCCCTGGCGATCAAGCGCGGCTACCACATGCACTACGCCGCCCTGCCCGGCACCCGCCTGCAGCACCCGATCCTCGACCCGGTGGGTGGCTACGTCCTGGCACCGATGGTGGGCGGCATCCGCCTGACCACCGGCATCGAATTCGCCGACCGCGACGACCCGATCAACGAAATCCAACTGCGCCGCTGCGAAGCCCTGGCCCGAAACTTCTACCCCCTGGGCGAACGCCTCGACGCCGAACCCTGGCTGGGCCGCCGCCCGTGCCTGCCGGACATGTGCCCGGTGATCGGCCCCGCCCCGCGCCACCCCGGCCTGTGGTTCAACTTCGGCCACGCCCACCACGGCCTGACCCTGGGCCCGGTGAGCGGCCACCTGCTGGCGCAGATGGTCACCGGCGAAACGCCCTTCACCGACCCCACCCCCTACCGCGCCGAGCGCTTCAACTGACCGACGGAGAACCGCCATGCAGACCCAGACCGCCCCGCTTCCCGCCGCTTCCGAAGCGCCTGCCCGCCCCGCTGCCGACCCACGCGAAGTGGTGATCGATATTGCCGGGGTGAACAAGTTCTACGGCGCCTTCCACGTCCTGCACGACATCGACCTCAAGGTGCGCCAGGGCGAACGCATCGTCCTCTGCGGGCCTTCCGGCTCCGGCAAATCCACACTGATCCGCTGCATCAACCGCCTGGAGATTGCCGAAAAAGGCCGCATCCTGGTGGACCGCACCGACCTCTCGCAAAACACCCGCGAAGCCGCCCAGGTACGCAGCCAAGTGGGCATGGTGTTCCAGCACTTCAACCTGTTCCCGCACATGAGCGTGCTGGACAACTGCACCCTGGCCCCGATGACCGTGCGCGGGTTGTCGCGGAAAAAGGCTGAAGAACTGGCGCGGGGGTTTCTGGCCAAGGTGGGGATTGAGAATCAGGCGGATAAGTACCCGAGCCAGCTTTCTGGTGGGCAGCAACAGCGCGTGGCGATTGCCCGAGCGTTGTGCATGGAGCCGAAGATTATGTTGTTTGATGAACCGACTTCGGCGCTGGACCCGGAGATGGTGAGTGAGGTGTTGGATGTGATGGTGAAGTTGGCTGGGAGTGGGATGACCATGTTGTGCGTGACTCATGAGATGGGGTTTGCACGGCAGGTGGCGGAGCGGGTGTTGTTTCTCGATGGTGGGCGCATCGTTGAAGACGCGCCGCCGGAGGCGTTTTTTGGGGCGCCGAAGAGTGAGAGGGCTAAGGCGTTTCTTGCACAGATTGTGCATTGAGGTAAGTGGACATATCCGTTGCTGCGGTAACGGCTACTTATGGTTTCGCTCTTACAGCGAGTCACTTTGAAAAGCCCAAAGTAACCAAAGGCTCCTGCCCCTCCACTCGGTGCCTCGCCTAGGCTCGGCATGCCCTCACTCCGGCATTGATCCGTGGGCCGCCGCCACCGGCCATCCATGGCCGGGTGGCGGCTAACCCGGCATCCCTGCCGGGTTACCCACGGCTCAATGCCTGCGTTCGGCCATCGTGTCTAAAGGGGCAGGAAGATCAAAAGCCAAAGCAAGAGCAAAAGCAGACGGCGGCCTACCGGCCGGCCTGTTTTATTGCCGTTCGCGTTCCTTGTAGGAGCTGCCGAAGGCTGCGAACGACCGCGAAGCGGGCGCTGCGATCTCAAGGAAGGCTATCTATCCGGTCAATCCACAGCCGACACCTACGATTATCCAAGCCCCGCTCAGTAACCCCAGCATCTACCAAGGCAAAAAAGGGCACTCCACCGCAACACCTGGAGCGGCCCCTAAGTCACCCTTCACCAAGGATGAGCAAAAGAGCAAATCGACAAACCGAAGATATTACGTACGGCAATGACCACAGCCGAAAGTAAACGGCCATTAAATACCATTCGTTACGGACAGCTATCGACCAAAAACGGACGGTTAATGATCGAATTAAGGCCACCCTAAAGCCCCCATGTAGGGATCGTCGCTTTCATCCAAGATCGTTGGGGCGAAGGTTGCCAGCGCTAGCCATCTTCGTACTGGAGTAACTCCAGTAGCTTAGTCTCGCTTACGCTTCCTATTTACCTCAATCATTACCTTACTATCGTCGTAGGTGCTGACGGTCATTTCCCGTTTAAGACGTTCCAAGAGCGCACGATCAGCAAGCGTATTCGGCACTCGTAACTTACTGCGGCCCACCTCAGTGAGCCCAGGGTAATCACCGTCAAGTGCTTGCAGAGTAGTGAAGAGTAGGTCACGACTGATCACATCTAGGTGTGGCTCTAGTAGCAGTAAGATCTGCTGTGCTGAGATTTTTTCTTGCGCCATCTTTTGTATAACATCGGGCGAGAGTTCACGCCCGGATTTGGTAGCGAATCGTGCCAGTTCGTTCAGCCCTCGAGAATCGGCCACCTCCGCATACTTCGCAGCTTGCTCGACAACCACATTTTTGATCGTCGAATCAATCTCACCGCTTGCCAGAAGCGCCGCCAGGTCCCCCCCCAACAACGCCGGAGTCATGTAGCTCGAAAACCTCCGAGACTCTCGTATAAACGCTTTGCGCGCCGGCCAATCCGTGCCTGCAAGGTGCTCATAGGACGCTGCGTCATCCGCAATGATGTTGCATTTGAGCAACTGCGCGAAGAGGTCGCCAACTTCTGCCGAGATTTTGTCAACAACGAGGTAGTTTTCCAGGCTCAAGCTCTCGACTAGCTTCGTACGTAGTACTGCGGATGGGACGTAATCCGCTGCCGCCAGTATCGCGACCGCCAACTCCGTTTTCGACTCCTCGTTAGCGGTGTTGGTATCAGTGATCTCAGCAGTGGCCGTCAGGATTTTCGCCAGTTGCGCATCGACCTCCCCGCGAGCCGCGACGTATTTGCTAACGTTGCTGAGTGTTGCTGGGAAACGCCTATATTCGGCCAAGGCTGGCCACGCGCCGTCAGACACCTCTGTGAGATCTGTAACCTCACAATCTAGAGCTGCACGCTCAATCACTTCACTAAGACGAGGTTCTTCTAGTGAGAGCAAATCTTCGATCACCGCGAGGAAGTGCTCGTTCGCATCTATCGTCGCGGAAGTACCATCGATAGCATCCAAGTACTTAGTCAAATTCCTGAGCACATAGTCATATACCGTCTCGCTCCGATCCCGGATGACGTCGAGCGCCACGGTCGCTGTATTGTCTATGGCAATCGCGAGGTTCTGGTACGTGATCTCATACAAATTGCGTGACACAAACGACGTACGAGTTTGCTGGCCCAGTGGTTCCAGACGAGGCACGATAATGCCAGCATCTTCGAAGAGCACACCAATACGTTCGGCCAGTGCCGGCAAGGTCGAGTTAGACGTAAGCGCCGCGAACTCAGCGTAGTGCGCAGACAGGTACAACGACACCACAGAGTCTGTCCGCTGCTTTGAAGGCGTAAGGCATGCTAGCGCCACATCCACCAGCTCTAACCGTGAAGCGTCGTCCAGGTCAGCCTGACTCACGAGATAGGTGAGCACTCGTGTGGACGCGACCGTGAACCGTTCGATGAGCGTTAGGCGCTCGCTCCCTGCGGTAAGGTACGCCTGCAGAAAACTCGCCTGACGCTCCCCGAGGCCAACCAGGGAGCCGATCATGATGTCGGCCGCGTCGAAATCGGTGTCCAGAAGACGATCTAGGATATCGATGTTGTAAAGTGCAGCCTCCTTCAACGCGCTCTTGCCTCGTTCGCGGACAACAGCGTCTACGTCCTCCGGAGCAAGCTCGAAGTGTTCGTCCATCAGGTCTCGCTCGACGTGGTGGATGATGAAGTTTGTAGCAGCGGAACCGACGCGATCCCCGTGGAAGGTTGACGTGTAAAGCGTGAAGTTGCGGTTGATATACCCGGCGCGGACGATCTGGTACGCCAAGCCCGGCTTTAGGATGAGTTTCGCGACTTCCTCGAAGCACTGCTTGCTCTCCCTGTACTGGACGAAGAACTCCGGTCGTTTGACGAGATCACCAAGATCAGCGCTACGCAGGAACTTGATGCCCTCCATCTTCTCATCGATTTGCCCAGTGAGTGCCTCACGATCCGCTTCGTTCCAGCTCTCGGCGTCCAGCGGATCACCAAGCGCAGCTACAAGGTTGTCACGATTGAAAGATAGCGTCTCACGGAAGTAGTTGCGCCATTGAAGTGCCGAGTCTCCGTCTAGCGAGACGAAGTTTGTCCAGAACTGCGCTCCCTTGAGGTCATCCGGCGACATCTCTACG
This sequence comes from Pseudomonas sp. E1BtOHC1, assembly GCF_058744285.1. NCBI lineage: Bacteria > Pseudomonadati > Pseudomonadota > Gammaproteobacteria > Pseudomonadales > Pseudomonadaceae > Pseudomonas > Pseudomonas sp. E1BtOHC1. The sequence goes on along the minus strand of NZ_CP196023.1, from coordinate 3,287,561 downwards.
CCCGCGAGCGAGTACTTTACATTCTGAGCCTGGTAGCCCACAGCCTGAGCTGTCCGCTGCACGTGCGCCAGCAAACTCTTGCCCAACTGAGTACTGCGAGTGGCAGCCCCGTTGATCCGTGTGATCTGCTGACGAAGCACGCGAAGCTCGCCCTCGATTCGCTTGATGTTCTCAGTCACCAGTTCACGGCTGAGCTTGTAGAGTATGTCCAGCTTGCTATGGCCGAGCCGGATAGCCTCGAAGTCTGCTAGGTGCGTGCTCTTGTAGAGCATCATCGCAAAGAGGTCAGTCTCATTCAGGTTGAGCTGCTTGCCTTCGCCGGAGAAGATCCGGTCGCGGAAAACGATGAATTCGTTACGGACGTTCTTGAGCAACCGCATATCCGGTACGTACTGCGTCGCTAAGTCGAGTAGCTCCGGAGCTACCTGGTGCTCGACTTGACCAAGTAGCTTTAGTGCCAAGTTACGAGCGCTCCGGTGCGTAATAAAGGGGACCACCGGGATGACCAGATCGAAGAATTTCGTGCGGTTGGCGCGTATAGCCTCGGCCTGTGCCGGATCGTCCGTCGTGAGCACTTCTGTATTACGCCTGCGACCTTCTATCTCCAGGCCGATGCGATCGAAGATGCTGTCTTTAATGGCATAGATGAATCGGATTGGTTTCTTGATCTGGGGCGAGGCGTTGAGCAAAGTGTTCAGCGCCCGAAGCGTCTCGAAAATATGAGAGTCGTCGAACCGGTCGATGTCCTCGAAGAGAACAACATCGCGGTCTGAGACCTCAAAGAAGTAGACGATCTCATCGAGGTATTGATCAAAGTACGAGACGGAGCTTTCATTGAGCGTGACGGTTGCAGACCCTGCAGAGAACTGCTTGATATGCAGTTTTCCATAGAATAACCAGCTCACCAGCAGGGTAATCAGCGCCGCAGCGCTCCAAATGACAGGGTGAGCCCAAACACCAATAACCACATATGGCGTGAACACAGAAGCAATCTTCATCGTCCATCCAGTCAGCAGGAAAATTACAGCAACGACAAACCCCAGCAGCACCGACGTTCCAATCGCCCGCCACCATCGGAAACCTTCAATACGACGAAACCGTGAGCCAGGGGTTCTACTCGGATATTCCCGGTAGAGCAGCTGCTTGACAATCTCCTGCTGGATGCGGTTGGTCGGGGTTGTGGCCTGGATAGGTACTGAATTATCAAGCTGGGAAGCTTCGATAGGTGCAAGCGTCGAGAGCGATAACTCTACGATACGATTACCCTGCCGCTGAGCGACTTCCCGCATGATACTGCTCTTACCGACCCCGTAGTTGCCGGACAACGCTATGTTGCGGATCTGATTCTTAGCGAAGGCGGCTTCGATAGCGGCGACATAGCCGCCATGCTCTTCTGCCATGTACTCAGGGGTAAGGGGGACCAGCTTCCACGATTCCTTGGCTGGCGCCTGTTCAGAACAGAAGATGCCCCGAACACGGTTACGGATGCCGCGCAAAAAATGACAAACCACATGTCCTCCTGACGAAATATCCTAAATTGCAGCATTACCACACATTTTTGCCAAAAAGCCGAACAAATCCATTGGCTCTGCTTGCGTCCTTTGCATGCAGGAGCACGGTGTTGCACTAATGCAGGGTGTTGATTCAACTAGATGCTTACAGCGAAATGGTTGGAGCTCGAGTGCGGCAGACGGATGCCATAGTCCGCTATTGGCTGATAGCTGTCTCTGATACCTGCCTGAAAAAACAGAACACGATTTAAAGCCTCTTTACATCCTTACCGCAGCCACTGCTGCAGCTAGACACACCCACTCAAACATCCCCTCCAACACACCGTTGCCGCCCCCACTCCCCGCCCCTATAGTTGTTCCCTCGCAGCAAAATCCGCGACGACCTTGGCCGGTCGAATTACAACGCAGCATCAGCGTCCACAACACCTTTGCAGTCGCCTTTCCGGTGCCCGCGACAGGATATTATGACGGCTGTGCGCGATGGTTCTCCGGTCGTCATAGGCGCGCACAGCAGTCATTTTCTTCGTCGTCGGCAACTCAGGTGATTGCTCCATAAACAGGAGCTGTACCGATGATTGACCAGCCACTCTCGCGTTTTACCGCCGTCGACACCCACGACACCAACCAAGCCGTTTTCTACCTCGACACCCAAGCCTCTCTGAGCGATCTGGCCAGCAGTGCGGCCCATCGTTTCACCGTGGTGCGGGATCTGATGGACACGCTGTCCACCCTTAACCTGAAAGACATTGCCGACTGCGACCTGACGCGGGTCACCCGAGGGGTGCATCTGCTCACCCGGGAGGGTTGCGCGGTGCTGGAGGTGATTCAGTGGCGAACAGAGCAAGAGGCCTGAACGCCATTGAACTCAACAAGCGCGTAAAACGCGCTTGGTTTTGCTTTGGCCTTTGATCTGGCTTTGGCTTTGGCTTTGGCTTTTGATCTTCCTGCCCCGTTAACCACGATGGCCGAACGCAGGCATTGAGCCGTGGGTAACCCGGCAGGACGCCGGGTTAGCCGCCCCAGGCCATGGATGGCCTGTGGCGGCGGCCCACGGATCAATGCCGGAGTTCGGGCATGCCGAGCCTAGGCGAGGCACCGAGTGGAGGGGCAGGAGCCCTTTGGTTACTTTGGGCTGGGCCGGCATTCCGGCTTTTCCAAAGTGACTCGCTGTAAGAGCGAAACCATAAGTGGCCGTAACCGCAGCAACGGATATGTCCACAGAACCGTATGCAGCCAGGTGAAAAGCATCGGCAGGTTTGGCGAGGACTGCGTCCTCGTGCGCAGCCTCACTGCGCTCGACACCGGCTACAGGTTTCGAATGATGAGAAGCAGTGATCAACAAGCAGCTCATTCAACCGCGACACTGTACTCATCAACTACCCTCGCCCCTTGAAACTATGGGCCCATAACCAGGACCCTATTTGCAGCTATGCGCATGAGTATCGAAAGTAACGCAGCATCACCGAGCACCAAGGCTTTTCGTACAAAGCCTAAGGAAAGCGGACACTCGATCCAGAGGCTGCTGCCGACATGACCGCGTTACGCACGGGCAAAGGGGCTTGCTCGGGATGTTGCTGCAAAAAATGCCTGATCGCTTGATCCTGGCGATCCACCACGCATACGTTCACGTTAGGGCTAGGGACGGTACATTCGCCAAGCGCGAGGACCCCGCAATTCAATACACCGTACACCGCAGCCGGTTGCGCGACGGCCGAGCAGCCGTAGACCATCTCGCCAAGGTAATTGAGCTGCCCTTGGGTGACGGTGAAACGCAGCGGTTTGGAGTAAGCCCCCATGACCCCGCGACGGTGACCCAGGCGGCTCACTTCATAGTCACCGGCAGGTAACCATGCCGAGTAGTCATCCTTGGGTCCCCAGCCATAAGTCTTGCCGCTCTTGATATCGCGAAACTCAAGGTAGGTTCCGTAGGGGCCGCCTTCCAGCAGCGCGCCGACCACTAGACCCGCGTTTTGCGCGTTGTAAACAGGCGAATTCAACGCCATTTCAGCTGGCATTGACGAACAACCGGCCAGTAATCCGATCAGGCCAATTGCAAAGATGTTGCGCGAGCCAAACATTCCGCTACCTCGGTGGGAGACAAAGAAAATCCCCAGAAAATTCAGGGACGACAGGCGCGCTGGACGGCGGCGACTGCCTTCTTTAGCATGATGGCCTTTCGCCCACTCGTGCATCAAGGACGATCTATCAACATGTTGTGTTTTTCCCAATGGCGCGTGCGTGGCGCTGTAAGCATTGCCGCGCTGGTACTTGGCGGGTGCAGTTTCAATGGCACCTACCCGGACGCCAGTGCACCCGATGCGGCGAAGCTGCGCTTTATCAGCAGCAGTGACAGCTCGACGCTCGACTTGTTCGATGCCGAACACTGCGGCGGCCAAACCACGGGGCTGCTCAATAACCTGTTCAGCGCCAATACCCGGCGACGGGCAGCCATGAGTGCCGCTGCACCCGAGGATGCCAAGGCCTACTTGGAAGTGCGGCTGCAACCGGGCCATGAGCTATTCGCGCGAGCCAATACCTTGAGCACCGGCAGCGTGTGCACCGTGGGGTTCAACTTCACCCCGCAGAGCGGCGGCGAGTACGAAGCGGACTTCCGCCAAGTAGGTCGCACTTGCCAGGTCACCCTTAGCCGTCTGCGCCAGATCAATGGCAAGACTGTGCGTTCGCCGATCGTGCTGACCAAGAAAGGCCTGCCCGCCTGCGCCGGCCACAACCCTATTTTCCCCAAGCCCACCGAAGCACAACCGCAGTCAGCGGAGCGTGCAGCGCTGATCGCGCAGATCGTCGACGCGAGTGTCATCGCGAAAATGAAGCCCGACGCCGAGGATTCCCCTTCGGTCCAGAAAACACTGCTCGACAAATCCATAGCGGAACGCAAACGGCGCCTCGACTTCAGCCTGCCCGATGCCTATTGGACTGAATATCAGCAGAACCTGGAGCAGTTCGCCAAAGAGATGAGTGGCACCAAGGCCCGTTCATTGCAGTTGTACAAGGATTACTACACCAACCGCCTGGGCCTGCTCGACACCCCGGCGATCAAGGAACTGCTACCCGACAGCGAAGCGGCCGACCGTAGCAAGGCAATGTCGACCAATAATGAAATGCTGGAGTACTACTACCGAGCCCAGCAAGCACTGCTGAAGGAAACGCTGAGCGCACATCAGGCACGCATGGCCGATCTGGATCAGCGCTTTGAGGTGTGCAAGCGTTTCGCGGCCTGCTGGCAACGTTGAAGCGGAGTGCGGCTTGAAAATACTGGCCGACGCACGTACGCCGCCTTAGCCCTGACTGTAGTCGTCTAATGAAGCCGGACACTCAATTAGGCGAGAATGCTCGCTGGATGGAGGTGTCTGATGCCGATCTGTTCCCACATCAATAAGTAAATTATGAAACCTCTTTACCTGTGTTCAATTCTGCTGCTTGCAGGCTGTGCCCCAGTGCCGAAATACCTTGTGCCTGCAGGGGCGCCTCAGGCACTTATCCGCAGCGAATTGGTGTCGATGGAGAATCATCGAAACCACGTGTCTTTGGTCGAAGCGCCTGCCATCAGTTGCAAATACGGCAGAACCGTGGCGACTGGGCAGGGTGGACAGGGACGGCAACTGGTTTCCGTTTACAAGAACGTATCGACACCAGAAGGCTTTTTCCCGATTGAAGCCGGCAAGCCGCTGCACCTGATAATGCGCGGCATGGCCAACGCCAATCGCTCGTGCAACGTAGCGTTCGTCAGCGAATTTACGCCGGGCGCACGTTACGTAATCAAAGGAGGAATTGTCGACAACCCGGGCGCGCTGAGCGGTTGTTACATTGACATATTCAATGTCGACTCGGGCGCACGCGTCCCCATGGCCAATGCGTCGAAAATCGACCGCAATTGTGCGTTGGACCGGCTTCCGGCGCTTTAGTGGGAAACTGCACACTACCTAAACACCCTTTTGCGTTGCATGTGACCGGGTTGACCAGACACTCTCACGCTTTACCGCCGTCGATACCCAAGCCTTCCTGAACGACCTGACCAGCAGTGCGGCCCATCGTTTCACCGTGGTGCGGGATCTGATGGACACGCTGTCCACACTTAACCTGAAAGACATTGCCGACTGCGATCTGATGCGGGTCACCCGAGGGTTGCATTTGCTCACCCGGGAAGGTTGCGCGGTGCTGGAGGTGATTCAGTGGCAAACAGCGCAAGAGCGCTGAACGCCATTGAACTCAACCAGCGCGTAAAACGCGCTTGGCTTTGCCCCAGCCGTTGATCGGCTTTGGCTTTGGCCTTTGATCTTGCTTTGGCTTTTGATCTGCCTGCCCCTTCAGGAGGCCGAACGCAGGCGTTGCGTAGGGGGCAGCTCGGCATGGATGCCGAGCTAGCCGCCCCAGGCCATGGATGGCCTGTGGCGGCGTGCCCCCGGAGCAATGCCGGAGAGAGGGAACGCCGAGCCTTAGCGAGGTGCCGGATGCGGGGGCAAGACCTTTTGGTTCCTTTTGGGGCGACTGCCAAAAGGGACTCGCTGTAAGAGCGAAACCGCCAGTAGCGGCACCCGCAGTAACGGATATGTACACAGCCCCTCGCCGTAAGGACGAAGCCGCCAGCGGCCGTAACCGCAGCAACGGATATATCCCCCAAAGTACAGCGTCGAAGGTAACCCCGCGTCATCGTTCAGGCCCATCACAACAGGCCCCCTGCTCGCTAAACGACATGTCCCGACACATAACTCCAGACACACAATTCAACCTGCGTTACTATGCGCCTGGAGTTATAAAGCACTTCTCACCCCGATAAGGAGATGGAGGTGCAAAACAGACAGTTGATCAAGGAGCTTGAAGCCGCTGGCTGGGTGCTGGAGCGAGTCACCGGAAGCCATCATCTGTTCAAGCATCCTTACAGGCCCAACACCGTTCCGGTGCCTCACCCGAAGAAGGATCTGCCACGGGGTACGGTCAGGGCCATCAGAAAACTGGCTGAACTGATCTAGCTCCCACCACCTTCGCACCTATTGAGGAGATCCCCGTGCAATATCCCATCTGCATCGAATGGGGCGACGAACACACCGCCACCGGTATCCAGATTCCTGATATTCCCGGCGCAGTCACCGCCGGCGACAGCTTCGAGAGCGCCTACAGCGCGGCCATCGAGATTGCCCACGTCATGCTCGAAGAGCTGGCCCGAGCGGGGCACGCCATTCCCCTGCCCTCTCCCACCCGCAAGCACCGCGCCAACCCCGATTTCGAGGGCATGGGCTGGGGCATGCTGGATATCGATATCGCGCCTTATCTGGGCAAGACCGAGAAGGTCAACGTGACCCTGCCGGGTTATGTCATCCAGCAAATCGACCGCTTTGTCCGCGAGCACAACATCAAGAGCCGGTCGTCTTTCCTGGCCGATGCCGCGCTGGAAAAGCTCGGGCGCTGAAAGCGGCTGCAGAGGGCAGGCCGAGCGATGTGAGGGCGGTTGTGGTTGCTGCGCAACCCAGCGGGAGCAAGCTCCCTTGCCACAGGGGGTGTGGCCGGCCAAATGGTGGGGGCTGCCATAGGAAAGACTCCAGCCTCAGCGGCCACAGCCCCCTCCTCACCCAATGACCCGAGCCAACCGCAGCGCCAAGCTCGCCGCCTGCTCCGCACTGACCACATTGGTAAACCCCATCACCAACCCCTGCCTAACCTCTTCCCCCAGATACCACTGCGACAACGGCTCCACCGCAATCCCCACCTCCCGAGCCCGCTGGGCAATCTGCACATCGTCCCCCTCCCCCAGCCCGGCCACCACATGCATGCCCCCGGCCTGCGGGTCTATCTGCAAACGCCCACCCAACGCCTGGTGCAAAGCCTCCACCAGCCACTGCCGCCGACGCGCATACAGGCCCCGCATTTTGTTCAGATGCCGGGCAAAGTGCCCCTCGTTGAGAAAGGCCGCGACGGTCGCCTGCAGCAGGTGCGGGCAGTGGTTGTGCAAACGATCGGCCTGGCGGGCGAACGCTGGGGTCTGTTCGGCGGGCACCACCAGGTAGGCCAGGCGCAGCCCCGGAAACAGGACTTTGCTGAAGGTGCCGGTGTAGAGCACTCGGCCCTGCTGGTCGAGGCTCTTGAGGGCCGGCAAGGGCTTGCCCTGGTAGCGGTATTCGCTGTCGTAATCGTCCTCGATGATCCAACTGCCTTGACGGTTGGCCCAGTCCAGCAGGGCCAGGCGCCGCGGCAGGGACAGCGACACCCCCAGCGGGCTCTGGTGGGTCGGGGTGACCACGGCAAAGCCGGCCTCTGGCGCGCGGGCGATGCCTTGGGCGACGTCCAGGCCTTGATCGTCCACGGGCACCGGCACCAGCTGCGCGCCGGCTTCCAGCAGTGCGTTCCTGGCCATGAAGTAGCCGGGCTCCTCCAGCCAGCAGGTAGCGCCTGGGCGCATCAGCGTGTGGCTGATCAGGTCGAGGCAGGCGCGGTAGCCGGCGCAGACGAAAATCTGCTCCGGATGGCAGGTGATACCCCGGGAAATCCCCAGGTAGGAGGCAATGGCCGCCCGCAACGGGGCGTAGCCGCGCGCGTCCGGGTAGACCAGGCCTTCGACACCCGCCTGGCGCAGTTGCCGACCCGCCAAGCGGGTCCAGAGCTTGCGCGGAAAGGCATCCAGCGCTGGCAGGCCCATTTGCAGTGCCAAGGGCGAGGTGCCGGCATGGGTGGCTTGGTGGGTCGTTGCAGCCACTGGGGCACGCTGTGCGGGCGCGCAAATCGGCGCCAGTTGCGGGGTGACAATGGTCCCGGCGGCCCCGCGAGCAATCAGGTAGCCCTCGCCTATCAGCAGCTGGTAAGCCGCTTCCACGGTGCCCCGCGCCAGGTTGAGCTCCGCGGCCAAGGCGCGAACCGCCGGCACTCGGTCCCCCGGACGCAGACGGCCATCGGCGATGGACTCACGAAACCGCTGGTAAAGCTGGCGATAGATCGGCGCCGTCTGGCTGCGGTCCAATTCGAAAGGAAGGATCATGGCCTAGTCATTTATGCATTTTTTGGCCCTGTAGCTTAAGCCATCGACCTTTTAAAGTGGGTCATCTCTTTTCAGCGGATGACGGACATGCCCTACACCCTTCAACACCTCGATAACGAGGCGGCCCTAGCGGCCAGTTTCGACTTGATGCGTGTCTTGCGCCCGCACCTCACCAGCCCGGCGGCCTATGTCGCCCAAGTGGCCCGGCAAACCGAGCAGGGCTACCGCTTGCTCGCCGCGTGGGACGCAGAGCGCATCGTCGGCCTGGCGGGTTACCGCGAGCTGGAAAACCTGCTCTACGGGCGTTTCATCTACGTCGATGACTTGGTGGTGAGCCCAGACCTCCAGCGCAGCGGCTTGGGAGCGCGGCTGTTGAGCGCCGTGCGGGATGAGGCCGTACAGCGTCAATGCGAGCACTTTGTCCTGGATACCGGCCTGCATATGCCCTTGGCCCAGCGCTTCTATTTCCGCCAGGGGTTGCTGGCTCGGGGCATGCACTTCACCCAGCGACTTCAGGGTGGGGAGCCGGTATGAACACTGTTCTGTTGATCAACGCCAGCCCCCATGGCCAGGTTTCCCAGGGGCATCGGCTGGCACTGGAGCTGGTGAGCTCCCTGCGCCAACGCTATCCGCAGCTTGAACTGGTCGAGCGTGATCTGGGGGCGCAGCCGTTGCCACCGCTGGGCCTGGACTACGCCCACGCCCTGACCACCCCCACGCCTTTCGACGCGCCACTGTTCGACGTGTCCGAAGGGCTGATTCGTGAGTTGGAGCGCTGCGATGTGCTGCTGATTGCCACGCCCATGCACAACTTCACCCTACCGGCGGCGCTCAAGCTGTGGATCGACTACGTGCTGCGCATTCACCGCACCTTCAGCTCCGGCCCGGAGGGCAAGGTCGGCCTGCTCAAGGACCGCCCGGTGCATGTGCTGGTGAGTTCCGGCGGCTTTCACCAGGGCCCGCGGGCACGGCAGCCAGACTTTCTGACGCCTTACCTGCGCCAGGTGCTGAACACCCTTGGCCTGTTCGACCTGCAGTTCACTTATCTGCAGGGCTTGGTGTTCGGTGACGAAGCGGTGCGTGCAACCCTCGACGAGGCACGCAGCGCACTGTCCTCCCAGCCACTGTTCACCCCCCTTGTTTGCGCCTGATCACTTTTTTCTACAGCGGAGTTTCACCATGAGCCAACTCAGACTGCCCTTTGCCACTTTGTCGCCTGCCGCCTATCAAGGCCTGCTCGCCACCAACACCGCCCTGGCCGCGAGCCCCCTGGGCCTGCCCTTGCTGGAACTGGTGTATTTGCGTGTGTCGCAGATCAACGGCTGCTCGTTCTGCCTGGGCAAGCACTCACAGACCCTGCGCGAATGTGGAGTAGCGCAAGACAAACTGGATTGCCTCGCCGGCTGGCGCGTCAGCGAACTGTTCAACGACCGCGAGCGCGCCGCCCTGGCCTGGACCGAAACCCTCACCTATGTCCACGACAAGGGCGCGCCGGACGCGCTGTACGAACCGCTGAAAGCGCACTTTAGCGAGGTTGAAATTTCCGACCTGACATTGGCTGTGTCGTTGATGAATGCCTTTAACCGGCTGGCGGTGGGCATGAAGCTCTGAGAGTGAGGTCGCCGTTGACGGTGTTGGCTTTGCTTTGGACTTTGGCTCTTGATCTTCCTGCCCCTTCAGAAGGTCAAGCGCAGGTATTACGCAGGCGTCAGCCAGGGCGATGGATGGCTTGCGGGCCAATTCGCCGGCAAGCCGGCTCCTACGAAAGCGCGTACAACGCGCTTGGGCTTTTGATCTTGATCTTGCTTTTGATCTTTCTGCCCCTTCAGGAGGCCGAGCGCAGGCGTTGCGTAGGGGGCAGCTCGGCATGGATGCCGAGCTAGCCGCCCCAGGCCATGGATGGCCTGTGGCGGCGGGCCCCCGGAGCAATGCCGGAGCGAGGGAACGCCGAGCCTAGGCGAGGCGCCGGATGCGGGGGCAGGAGCGTTTTGCTTACTTTTGTCTGGGCCGGCATTCCGGATGTTCAAAAGTGAGTCGCTGTAAGAGCGAAACCGCCAGCCGCCGCACCCGCAGCAACGGATATGTAAACCAGCCGCCCCCAACTGCACTCGGTAAGAAGGTGCCTGCGCGTCATCGTTGGCGAGCTTCGCTGGCAAGCCAGCTCCTACAGGGGATCGGTTGCAGGTGGGCGATATCAGGTCGGTCGTGGGGTCGCCGTTTGGCACCCCCTCTCTTTATCCGAGGAAAGCTCCGGTGGCGCCGGCATCGGCCAATGCAAACAGCAGTTCCTCCAGCGCTTCCGCTGGAACCGACCCCAAGTCAACCTTGAACCTGTACCCCTCCTCGGTTGCTTCCGGGTCCGACACAAAATGCACCACCCCTTGCAGCCCTTCTTCGGTCGACGGGTTCTGGTCTTCGCCGTCAAACCATTCAAAGAACCACGTGCGAATCACCTCGCAAGCCTGTTCCAGGCTCACCCCCCGCACCTCCAGCGGTAACCAGTCCCAGCCAAAGGGCGAGATGCCCACCGCCATCTGCTCAATCGCAAAGCGCACCGGCTCAAAGGCCAGCTCGGACTCGGAATCAACCTGCACCGGCTCGCCAGCCGAAGCCCCCTCGCCCGCAATCACATCCACCCGGCAAGGCGTGGCCATGGTTCCTTCAACCGCCAGCGAACCATCGCTGTTGCGGTAGGCCGGCTCAACATGCGGGGCGCCTTCTGCGGCGATACGCGCCAGGGTCTCGACATAGGGTTTACGGATGGCGACAAGCAGTTCGCTGACGGTCATGGATCTGATGACTTCCTTGGCATGGGCCCGTCGATGGATATGCCTTCGACGGAGAGAGAGGGGACTGAAAATCCGCCGCAATAGTGCAATGGGCGGCAATGGCACGTCCATGAAAAACCGAGGGGGCTTTCCTGGACGATGTGGCGATGGAAAAGCTCGGGCGCTAAGCACAGGTTCAACCGGGGAACAGGGCCAATGCAGAACGCCGTCAGGTTGGAGGGTCGTCTTCAGGCCGGCCCGGCTCATTCGCCCTGGTCTTGCTCAAGCCGGTTGCGCAGTTGGTTCAGCACACGGTGGGTCGTCTGGATCTCATCGACTTCCAACCCCTGGGCAAGCTCGTTGATCCAGGGTGCTTGCAGCTTCAACGCCTGATCGAATGCCGCCTTTCCCGCCTCCGTCAGCAGCACCAGTTGCGCCCGGCGGTGGTGCGGGTTCGGCTGAAACTCCAGCAGGCCATCCTTCACCAGATCGTTGACGATCCGCTGAACGTTCTGCCGATTGGCGCCCATATCACGGGCAATCCATGAGACGGGCTGCGCCCGATCAGCAGCGACGATCGTGCCAAGCAGCTGCCAGCGGGCACTGGTGAGACCTATCTCAGCCACCAGGCGATCGCCTGCGGTGAGCATCCGCGCACTGGCTCGAAAGAGCTCGAGGACCAGATCGGTCATGGCGCGTCCAGCGGGGGTGTGGTTTGGTTTTTTCATGCCGCGAACTTTTCCACATTGACACCATGATGTCAATCGAGCTAGTTTTCACCCATCGCACCACATTGTCATCATGTTTACATTCTGGAGACCATCATGCTGTCCATCCGCCCGCTTGATCCCGTGGTTCCCCTTCACCAGCAACTCCAGTGCAGCGAATCGCCGGTGGTGCTGGTCAACCTGTTCACCGTCGACCAGGACGATATCCCCGACCTGCTGCATGCCTGGGAGCTGGATGCCAACTGGATGAAACAGCGTGCCGGTTACATTTCCACGCAGCTCCACCAGGCCATCGGTGGCAGCTGCATGTTCCTGAACTACGCCGTATGGGAATCGGTGGAGTGCTTCCGCGAAGCCTTCAATCACCCGGACTTCGCCAACGCCCTGGGCCGTTACCCCTCAAGTGTCTTGGCCATGCCCCATCTGTTCACCAAGGTAGCCGTGCCAAACATCTGCACGGCTTGAACACAGCCCCATTGACTGACGGGAAGCCCCCCATGCTCAAACGACTCCACCTCACCGCCAGCCTGCTGGCCCTGCTGTGCATCGCCACGTTCTTTGTCTCGACCCTGCTGGTGGAAAGCATGGGAACCCTGCATGCGATCGCTCAACTCAAGCACCTGATCGTCAGCCCCGGGCTCTGGGTGCTGATTCCGGCAATGGCAGTGGCGGGAGCCAGCGGCATGGGTCTGAGCCGGGCCCGACAGGGACGCCTGATCGCCTCAAAGAAAAAACGCATGCCCTTCATTGCCGCCAACGGCCTGTTGGTGCTCGTGCCCTGCGCAATTGTGCTCAACCAGTGGGCGTCGGCAGGCAGCTTCGACACGGGTTTTTACCTGGTGCAGATCATCGAACTGATCGCCGGGGCCACCAACCTCACATTGATGGGGTTGAACGTGCGTGATGGTTTGCGGCTTAGCGGTCGGTTGCAGAGGGCCATGCCTCAGGGCCGGTAGGCCATGCGTTGCCTGGACCGACGCCTTCGCTGGCAAGCCAGCTCCTACAGAAATGCACCCACCCTTAGCTTCAGGCCGGCCGCAAGGCCGCCGTCGCGCTCTTGATTTTGATCTTGATCTGAGCGCCCCGTTAACCACGATGGCCGAACGCAGGCATTGAGCCGTGGGTAACCCGGCAGGGATGCCGGGTTAGCCGCCATCAGGCCATGGATGGCCTGTGGCGGCGGCCCACGGATCAATGCCGGAGTGAGGGCATGCCGAGCCCCAGCGAGGCACCAAGTGGAGGGGCAAGAGCCTTTGGTTACTTTGGGCTTTTCAAAGTGACTCGCTGTAAGAGCGAAACCGCCAGCCGCCACACCCGCAGCAACGGATATGTCCCCCCGCTGCCACCATCCACCCAAAAACCAAACTCAAACCTTGAACCGCGCCACCAACCGATTCAGCTCAATCGCCAGATTGGCCATCTCCCCACAAGCACTGGCCGTCTGACTGGCCCCCGCCGAACTCTGAATCGACAACTCACGAATACTGGTCAGGTTCTGATCCGCCTCACGCGCCACCTGCGCCTGCTCTTCCGAGGCCGTGGCAATCAGCAGATTGCGCTCATTGATCTGGGTGATCGCCTGAGCAATCTGCTTGAGCGACACATCAGCGTTCTGCGCCACCGAAATCGAGCTGTTGGCCATCTCCGCGCTGACGTTCATGGCACTCACCGCCTGGGTCGAATCGGCCTGGATCGCGGTGATCATCTGCTCGATTTCCTGGGTCGACTGCTGGGTGCGGTGCGCCAGGGCCCGCACTTCATCGGCCACCACCGCAAAGCCCCGGCCCTGCTCACCGGCGCGGGCGGCTTCAATGGCGGCGTTGAGCGCCAGCAGGTTGGTCTGCTCGGCAATCGCGCGAATCACTTCCACCACTTTGCTGATGTCCTGGGCCCGGCTGGACAGGGCCTTGACCTGTTCGCCGGTGCTGGCCACGTTGCCGGCCAGACCTTCGATGGCTTTCAGGGTCTGGGCCACGTTTTCGATGCCGGAACGGGTGAATTCCATGGACTCGCGGGACGACTGGGCAGCCGCTTCGGCATTGCGTGCCACCTCGTCCACCGCCGCACTCATTTCGGTCACCGCGGTGGCCGCCTGGCTGACTTCGTCGTTCTGGCGCACCAGCCCGCGGCTGGCGTCTTCGGTCACTGCGGTCATTTCTTCCGAGGCCGAGGCCAGTTGGGTAGAGGAATCGGCAATGTGGGCGATGGTTTTCCGCAGGTTGCTCTGCATCTTCGCCAGGGCGGCCAGCAGGCGACCGGCTTCATCCCGGCCATTGACCCCGATCTCCCGGGACAGGTCGCTGCCGGCAATGCGCTCGGCCACGGCCAGGGCATCGCCGATGGGCGCGGTGATGCTGCGGGTCAGTACGGTGGCCAACACCACGGTGAGCACCACCGTCACCCCCATCAATACCAGCACCAGCGTCAGGCCGCCGCTGTAGACCGAGGCAGCAGTGATCCCCGCCTGCTTCGCGCCCTCGTCATTGAAGTCCGAGAGCTTGTCCATCTTCTCCTGCATGGCGTTGGTCATAGGGCTGATGCGGGTGTTGATCAAGGTGATGGCCGCGGCATTGTCGCCACTGCGCAACAGCGGCTCCAGCTCGTCCACCAGCTTGAAGTAGGCCTGCACATCGGTCGCTACAGCCTGGTACAGCTCACGCTCCGCCGGCCCGGTAATCAGGGGTTCGTACTGGCTGATGGTGTTCTGCAGGGTGGATCGATAACCGCTCAACGAGGCGATGCGGGTCTGGCGCTGCTGTTCGTCGGTGGTCACGGTGATGCGGATGCTTTCCAGACGCAGGCGCAAGACGCCGGTTTTCATCTTGCCGATCTCGCGGATACTGGCCATCCAGTTGGTCTCGACATCCTGCTCCGCGTCTCGCAGCTTGCCCATTTGCAGCACCGCGACAATGCCCAGGGCGAACACCACCAGGACAATGAGCGAGAAAAAGGCGGCAGACCTTGGTGCAAGATTCATTGTCCTGACGTTCATTTTTTATCTCTCTAATAGAATGGTTGGTACTTCCCTGCTGTCATTCCACGCTATCGACTGAGTGTCAGAGAGCTGTAAACAAGCCGACGACTGGATGAGCGGCCCACCCGGCACGGCAACGTCGATACTCACTCGGGTCAATCCAGGCCTGTCGGGATCGCAGGCCCCACTCCGTCCTCCTGCGCCCCTGCCTCCCCTTGGCGGGTGAGCATCAGTCCAGTCGAATAACGCGGCCCGCGCCGTCTCGACTCTTCTGGGCAGTGGCACCTGGAGCCCGGCGTCTATCCACCGGGGGCCTAACAAGCCATAGCAGATAATGGCATTTTGTCACTACCGTCGATCCGACCGCTCTTGAAAACCGCTCGCCGCCGCTCGAGCAGGTTGCGCCTGAACGGGGCAAGACCCGGCAGCCCACCCTGGCCTTGCCCACGTGCCAGAACTGCGACCACCAACTGCCCACTGAAGAAACCAACCGCTACGGCCTATAATGCCGCCCCCCACGTTCTGAAGGATCAGCAATGTCCATCACCCATCCAAAAGTCATCGATATCTGGGCAATCCCCAAATCCGCGCCCGACAGCCTGCTGTTGATCATCGTCGACCCTCTCGAATGGGGTGACGAAGCGGCACACAACGAACACCTGCTCCTGCTGCAAGAGAAGATCAACACCTACATCAGCTTTATCGAAAGTGACGAGATCTACAGCGAAATTCCCGATGCCTGCGGCAAGCACCTGATTATCCGGGTACTGGGTTTGCATGAACTGCCAGAGCAAGTCGATTGGTTTTTCAAACGCATTGCCGAGATCCTCAACGAGCGCAGCATTGGCTTCGATTTCGAGCTCAAAGTGAACGAAGAGGCTCCCAGCCCGTAGCTCGCCCCCTGCGCGCGACCCGATTGAGCAGCGCGCAGGAATACCTTCAGTGCAACGGGTGTTAGAAAATCTGCGGCCATAACGGCTACTGAGTCGCTTCTCGCCACCCGGGTATTGCCCGGCATCTAGAACAGTTCCTGCATCGTGCGCTGCATCTCTGCGGAGCCGTTGAGAGATGAATCCCCTCCCTCGCCCACGGGCACAGTCGGCACGTTGTCACTCCTGAACACCTCCATCGCCGTACCCGGCGCCTGCGCGCTGGCGGCGCTGCCGTCTTCCAGGTTAATGCGGCGGGTCACGATGCCATCCGGCTCCGGCTGAGAATAAGGCGCCGTGCCCTCAAGCGCCGCCGTCATGAACTCCATCCAGATCGGCAGTGCGATGGTCACGCCCCACTCCCGTCGCCCCAGGCTCTGCGGTTGGTCAAAGCCGGCCCAGACGCTGGTGACGTTGTGGCCGTTGTAACCGGTGAACCAGGAGTCCTTGGCCTCGTTGGTGGTGCCGGTCTTGCCGCCGATGTCCGGGCGATGCATGGCCGCGGCGGCGCGGCCGGTGCCATGCTGGACCACGTCCTGCAGCAGGCTGGTGAGCAGGTAGGTGGTGCGGCTGTCGACGATCTGTTCCGCCGGTATCTCGGGGGCCGGCTGCTGCGGGGTGGGCGCCGCTGGCGGGCGGGCCTGGAACAGGACCGCGCCCTTGCGGTCTTCGATCCGTTCGATGAAGTACGGGCTGATCTTGTAGCCGCCGTTGGCGAAGGCGCTCCAGCCTGCGACCACTTCCATGGGCGTGACCGAAGCGGTGCCCAGGGCCAGGGACAGGTTGTGGGGCAGGTCCTCGCGGTTGAAGCCAAAGCGCACGATGTAGTCGATGGTCTTGTCCACCCCCATGGCTTGCAGCAGGCGGATGGAGACCATGTTGCGTGAACGGTTGAGGGCTTCGCGCAGGCGAATCGGCCCCAGGAAGGTGCGGTTCTCATTTTGCGGGCGCCACACCGGGCCGGCGTCGCCGCCGCCCACGACAATGGGTGCATCGTTGACCAGGGTCGCCGGGGTGTAGCCGCTGTCCAGCGCCGCGCAGTAGATGAAGGGCTTGAAGCTCGACCCGGGTTGACGCTTGGCCTGCAACACGCGGTTGAAGCTGCTTTGCTGAAAATCAAAGCCCCCCACCAGTGCCTGGATCGCCCCGTCTTCCGGGGCGATCGACACCAGCGCGCCCTGGGCCCTGGGCACCTGGCTGAAGCTCAGCAGCGGCTCGTTTTGCCGGTCGACGCGCACCACATCCCCGACCTTGACCACATCGGCCGGCCGCGCCGGCACGCGCCCCAGGGCACTGTGGCCCAGGTAGGGGCGCGCCCATTTCATGCTGCTCCAGGGCACGGAGTGTTGCTGGCCGCTGGCGTCCACCAGGCTGATGCTCTGTTCGAAGACCTGGGTCACCGCCATCGCCTGCAAGCCGCCATAGGCCGGATAACGCTTGAGCTGCTCGGGCCATCGATCGCTGACCTTGCCGGCAAAATGGCCTTCGGGGCCGTGGTAGCCGTGGCGCTTGTCGTAGGTCTTCAAGCCGTTGCGCAACGCCGCGGTGGCCGACGCCTGCAATTGGCTGGGCACCGTGGTCACCACCCGCAAGCCCCGGGTATAGGCCTCATCGCCAAAGCGCCGGAGCATGTCCGCCCTGGCCATTTCGGCGATATAGGGTGCATCGATCTCGGGCTCCGGGGCGTGGTAGCGAGCGTCCACCCCTTCTGCCAACGCGGCCTGATAGCGCTCCCGATCAATGCTGCCCAGTTCGTACATGCGCCCCAGGATCCAGTCGCGACGCTGCTGGGCCCGGGCCGGGTTATTGATCGGGTTGTAGCGCGATGGCGCCTTGGGCAGCCCGGCAATCATCGCCACCTGCGCCAGGCTCAGCTGCGATACCGGCTTGCCGTAATAGACGTTGGCCGCCGCCGCGATACCGTAGGCGCGCTTGCCCAGGTAGATCTTGTTGACATACAGGTTGAAGATTTCTTCCTTGCTCAGGCTGCGCTCGATCTGCAGGGCCAGGAGGATCTCGGTCAGCTTGCGCGACAGGGTTCGCTCGCGGCTGAGGAAGAAGTTCTTCGCCACTTGCATAGTGATGGTGCTGCCCCCGGAGCGCACGTGGCCGCTCTTGAGCAGTTGCAGCGCGGCCCGCAGCAGGCCGACCGGATCGACACCGGCATGCTGATAGAAGTTGCCATCTTCGGCGGCCATCAAGGCCGAGCGAAAGTCGGGGGGAATGTCCGCGCTGGCAAGGGGTATGCGCCGCACTTCGCCGAACTCGGCAATCAGCTTGCCATCCCGGGTGAAGACCTGCAGCGGCTCCTGCAGGTGCACGTCCCTGAGGGCTTCGACATCGGGCAGTTGGGGTTGCAGGTAAAGGTAGGTGCCGCTGGCGACGAGCAGCAGCACGCTGATCAGCGCCAGCAGGCTCCAGCCCAGATAGTGAATGACTCGCACCCGTAGTTTCCTCATTGAGCGTTTTTGAATTCGAACGCGGCGGGCCCTGAAGCCCTGGCCGGTGTCTTGCGCGCTACAGGCTGCGGCCTCGTGCCTGCCGCGTTAGCCCCACCTGGAGAACGCCTGCGCGCCTAACTGGCATTCACCGTCAGCGGGCTGGGGTTGGTTTCCAGGGCCGCCGGTGCAGCGAACTGCGCTTTCAGCTGGCCACGGCTATCCAGCAGCCAGGCATCCATGACCTTGCGCACCACCGGGCCGGCGACCCGGGCTCCGGCCTCGCCGTTCTCGATCATCACCGCCACCACGATGGCCGGCCGCTCGGCCGGGGCGAAGCCGACGAACAGGGCGTTGTCCCGATGGCGTTCATGGGTCTTGTTGCGGTTGTAGCGTTCGCCCTGCTTGATCGCCACCACCTGCGCCGTGCCGCTCTTGCCGGCAATGTGGTACTGCACCCCCCGGGCGGCGGCTCGGCCTACGCCACGGGGGTTGTGCATGACCATTTGCATGCCCTGGATCACCTGATCCCAGGTTCGTGCCTGTTTCAGCACGATGTTGGGCATGGGCTTGGGGTCCACCGGCGCCTGGCTACCCACCGCCAGCGCCAGGTGCGGCCGGTGCCAGACGCCGCGGTTGGCGATCAGGCTGGTGGCCTGGGCCAGTTGCAGGGGCGTGACCTGCATGTAGCCCTGGCCGATGCCCAGAATCAGGGTTTCCCCGGGGTACCACGGTTGCCGGCGAGTAGCGCGTTTCCATTCCGGGGACGGCATCAATCCCGCTGCCTCTTCGAACATGTCGATCGAAACCTTTTGCCCCAGGCCGAATTCGCTGAGGTAGCTGTGCAGCCTTGCGACCCCCAGCTTGTGCGCCAGGTCATAGAAGTAGGTGTCATTGGAACGCATGATCGCGTCGTACATGTCCACCCAGCCTTCGCCGCCACGGTTCCAGTTGCGGTACTTGTGCTTGTAGTTGGGCAGCTCGAAGTAACCCCGGTCGAACACCTGGCTGGTGGGGGTAATCACGCCACTGTCCAGGCCTGCCACCACCACCATGGGCTTGATGGTTGAACCGGGCGGGTAAAGCCCGCGCAGCACCCGGTTGAACAGCGGCATGTCATCGGAATCGCGCAAGGCGGCGTAGCCTGGCGCAGAGATGCCCTTGACGAAGGGGTTGGGGTCGAAGCTCGGCCGGCTGACCATCGCCAGCACCTGCCCCGTGGCCGGGTCCAGGGCCACCACCGCGCCCCGGCGGTCCCCCAGCGCTTGCTCGGCGGCACCTTGCAGCCCGGCATCGAGGGTCAGCACGATGTCCTGCCCGGCAACCGGGTTGTGGCGGCGCAACACCCGCATCACCCGGCCCTGGGCATTGGTCTCGACCTCCTCAAAGCCCATCTGGCCATGCAGGGCGTCTTCATAGAAGCGCTCGATCCCGGTCTTGCCGATCAGTTGGCTGCGCAGATAACGGGCCGGGTCGAGGCGCTTGTACTCCTGCTCGTTGATCCGCCCGACATAGCCCACCGAGTGGGCAAAATGCTCGCCCTGGGGGTACTGCCTGAGAAACTGCGCCTGGACCTCGACACCGGGCAACAAAAACTGATTGACCGCCACCTGTGCGATCTGTTTCTCCGTCAGATCCAGCATCAGCGTCACGGGCTCGAAGGCTCTTCTGGCGCGGCGCAGTTCTTTCTCCACCCTGCTGCGCTCGGCTTCGGGCAATTGCAGAATCCGCACCAGGTGGCCGATGACGGCAGCGACATCCCCGGCGCGTTCACGGGTCAGGGTCAAGTTGAAACTGGGTACGTTGTCGGCCAGAACCACGTTATTGCGGTCATAGATAAGCCCCCGCTCTGGCGGGATGAGCCTTATGTGCACGCGGTTCTTTTCCGCAACGGCAACTTGGTAGTCATGTTGCGTCACTTGCAGAAAATAAAGCCTGACTACCAGTGCCGTGGTCAGCAGAACCACCAGCACGGCACTTGCCATTATTCGTTTAGTGACGATGGCATCTTCTGTTTGCGGGTCATTGAAGTGACTGATTTCCGGCATGGGCAACTCTGGCTGCATAGGCTTCAAATACCATCGGGAGCCACGTTAGTGAGGCGCAGAGTCTCCGACATGATCTTGCTGAATAACGGCGCGGATACCAGCCCGCCAAAAAAGCCGTGGTGCCTGGGGTTGTCCACCACGACCACGATCACGAACCTGGGGTTTGCCGCTGGAGCGAACCCGGCAAACATGGCGCGGTAGGATCGGGCCAGATAGCCCTTGGCCCCCGGGCTGGTTTTTCTGGCCGTACCGCTTTTTCCACCGACGTGATAACCAGGAACCTTGGCGCGATAGATGCCCCTGGGGCCTTCAACCACCTGCACCAGCATGTCTTTCACGGTGTTGGCGACGCTGGCCGGGATCGCCTGCACGCCCTTGGGCGCGGCAGACACCCGCAGCAGCGACGTGGGCACCCGGACACCGCCGTTGACCAGGGTGGCGTAAGCCCTGGCCAGCTGTACCGCGGTGACGGACACCCCATAGCCGTAAGCCAGCGTCGCCGTTTCGGTGGGCCGCCACTCCCGGCGCATGGGCAGCACCCCGGTCTGTTCACCGGGAAAACCTATGCCCGTCTCCTGGCCCAGGCCCACTCGGTGCAGCAGGTCATAAATCCGTTCACCGCCGATATCGAAGGCCACCTGGCTGATGGCGACGTTGCTCGAACGCACCAGGATGCCGGTCAGGTCCAGCGTTTCGCCCGCCGTCCTGGACGCATCGCGAATGGTGTATTTGCCGATCTGCAAGGTGCCGGTTGCCACATGCACCCGATCCCCGGGCTTCCAGCGCCCACTTTCCAGTGCGGCGGCCACCGAGAACGGCTTCATGGTTGAGGCCGGCTCGAATACATCGACCACCCCCCGATTACGCATCATCGACGGCGTCAGCCCGGAGCGATTGTTCGGGTTGTAGCTGGGCTGATTGGCCAGGGCCAGGATCTCGCCGGTGTGCACATCCATGATCACCACGCTGCCCGCATCCGCGCCGTTGCGTGCAATGCCTTGGCGCAACTCTCGATTGGCCACGTATTGCAGGCGCAGATCCATAGACAGTTCAAGCGTCTGCCCGGGCCTGGCCAGGCGTGCAACCCCCAGGTCCTCGATCAAGTGGCCACGCCGATCCTTCAGTACCAGTTGCTTGCCATCGCGCCCGCGCAGCACATTCTCATAAGCCAGTTCGAGCCCTTCGCTGCCGCGGTTGTCGATATCGGTAAAGCCGATGACATGTGCCGCTGTTGCGCCCGCGGGATAGAACCTGCGGGACTCTTGCAGCGTATAAACGCCCGAGGCCTTGAGCGCATGCACCGCCTGCATCATCTGCTCCGCCACCTGGGGAGGAACGCGCCGATGCAGGTAGGCAAACTCTTTCTGCGGGTTGCGCAGAATGATCGAACTCAACCGGCTCTGTGGCACGTCAAGCGCCTGGGCCAGTGCTGCCCAGTTGTCCTGCTCGCTCAGCAACTCCCGGGGGTTGAGCCAGACCGTGGTCACCGGCGTGCTGACGGATAGAGGCTGCCCATGGCGATCGGTGATCAAGCCCCGGTAGGCCGGGATAGCCACAGATCGCAGGCTTCGGGCATCACCCTGTTTGATTAGAAATGCCTTGTCGGCAATTTGCAGTTGAATGATCCGACCGCACACAGTTGCGGCCATCACCCCCACCAGAACAACAGCCAGCCTGAATCGCCACGGATAAGCAGACGCTGGGCTATGGGTTAAAGCCATAAGAATAAAACCACTTTCCAGCCACTAATCTTCGATAGCGAAACAATGACGTTTCCCTGTACCGGCCCTTCAAACAACAAACTTATTCCGATAGCCACAAGGGCGGCCTTATATCCAGCCTTTGCAGGATCTGCGAGTTGATACTGCCGGTTAACGGAAGTTCGCAGTCCATCTGGAACAGAAAGATGGCCTCGGCGGTTTTCTCCCCCGCCACACCATCTATTGTTCCCTGATAATAATTTCGCTCTGCCAGGGCCTGCTGCAATCTACCCACAACGTCTTCTCCCAAAGGGGAACCTGTGGCTGTTTCAGACAGGCAAGCAGACAGTTCAAACGCCCAGGCAAAGAGCAGCATGGCCGTAAGATACTTAATGTGGCGCACCATATTTCAACCTCTGGCTTAAAGCTTTCATTCAACAGCCAAGGCTTATGCCCGCACAGAAAAACTGAACTAACTGGAACTAGCCAAGTATTGGAAACATCGACCCCCGACCCTGTAATTGGAGCCGGTGATTGTTTAGGCAGGTCATTTTATGGCTGGTACAATATAGATCAATGCGCCATTCAAGCTATCTGATATGAAATCAATTGATATCGAAAACACAGACCTGAACCTGCTCAGAGTTTTTGTCGCCCTTGTCGAAGAAGGCGGTGCCAGCCGGGCGGCTATCCGGCTGGGCGTCACCCAGCCGGCAGTCAGTGCTTCCCTTGCGCGTTTGCGCGAGATCTATGGCGACCCATTGTTTGAGCGCACAGGGCGCGGCCTACGCCCGACCATGCGCGCCAACGCGCTGTACCCCCTGGTGGAAGAAGCCATCAACCGCTGCCGGCTGGCCCTGGCCATGGCCGCCGACGGCCAGCAAGTGAAGGGCCGAACCCTGACCATCGGCCTATCCGATGACAGTGAAATCGCCCTGGGGCAGAAGATTCTCTGCATGGTGGAAGAGCGCCTGCCGGGGCTGCGCATCATCTTCCGGCAGACCCACAGCGGCGTCGTGCAAGACATGCTCATGGGCCACAAGATAGACATCGCCCTGTCCGCCGGCGGCTTCTCCTCGCACCTGATCACCCGCATCAGGCTCGGCCGCGGCAACTACCTGGGCATCGCCGACGCCCACAACAGCATTCCACTGACCGCCGAGGACTACGCCCAGCGCCCGCACCTGCTGGTGTCGTCCGCAGGCTATGTGGGCATCGTCGACGAAGGCCTGAACAACGTCGGCCTGACCCGCACGATCAAGGCCTCGACCTCGCACTTCGCCGCCGTGCCCTTCCTCCTGGTGGGCTCGAAGCTGATCACCACCGTGCCCACCCATGCCGCCCGTGCCATGGCCAAGATCAGCACCCTGCAAACCTTCCCCAGCCCTGTGCCCATGCCTTCCTACGAACTGGAAATCGGCATGCGCGTGGGCAGCAAGCACGACAGCGCGCTGCAAATCGTCAAGTCTCTACTGCTGGATTCGATCAAGGAGGACTTCTTCCTGGAGTGAGGGGCAGGCGCTCGACCGATGGTGTCGCCGCCAAAGAACCGAAGCGTTTCAACGTTTCCAAAGGTCGAAATCCTGTACCCCTAGGTCATGCTCAAATCCAGGTCATGAGCAAGGTTTGACCCATCCCCACTACTGCAAGGGCACATAAATATCCTTCAGCCACTGCTCCAGCGGGGTCTGCGGATAAATACTCAAGTATTCAAAGAACAGCGGCTGATCCCGCAGTTCCTCGCCACTGCCCGGCAGCCAATCGCGGTAGATCGGGTAGATGCTTTCACCTATGTGATCCGGCGAGCCCACATGCCGCACCACCGCATAGCGGCCACCGGCAATCTGCATCTCGCCAATACCCGCCTCATTGGCAACCACCGCCTCATGAATCTCGCCGCAGATGGCAAAGCGGAATTCCTGCGGCGGGGTGGTATCGGGGTTGTTGAAGGGAACGCCAAAACTGCGACTCGACGCCACCGGCGACTGCCCACTCTGCATCCGCCAATCGATAAACCTGCGCACGCTTGCATTGACCAGCCCGGCAGGCCCGCAGTGCTCCAGCGCTGCAACCCGGGTGTCGGCAAAGTCCACGATTCGTACCTGCATAATGATGCTCCTGGAAAAATGAGGGATGGCAAATACCGCATTCCAGACCTGCCAGTTCGGCTGCTTCCTGAACGCACTCGGGCTCATGCCGAACGCCCGCCCGAACGCCCTGGAAAAGGCCTCGGGGCTTTCGAAACCGGCGCCGAACGCGGCCTCCAGCACCGAGTAGTCCGCCAGGGACACCAGGCGATGGGCCGCACCGCGCAAGCGCATCAGTTGCACATAACGTGCAACCGGCACGCCGACGAAGGCGGTGAATTGCCGATGAAAGTGAAACTCAGAGAAGTTCGCCACCCGGCTCAACGTCCTCACCGACAGATCGCCTTCAAGGTTCTCATTGATGTAGGCGAGTACCGCGTTGAAGCGTTTGGCATAGGCGGCGTTGATCGACAGGTCAGGCACTGGGCAAAGGCTCCGGGAATGACGGTAGGCAAAGGATCGGCTATCCCGGCAGGCACGCGCCTAGCCGCTCTTGCTCAAGGTGCACCCGGGTGGTTCGTGGCAGCCGCCCGGGAAAAAGCCTTGATTCACCCCGCGCCGTGATTGTCCTCATCATTCGACAGCAAGCCAATGGCCTGGCGCGCCAGCAACACAAAGGCGCTCCTGTTTGATAATGGCAGCTGCTTCGACCGAGCGGCCGATTGACCTCACTGACCGCTACCACACACCAGGCAGCTCGAATGATGGTTTATGGCGTCACCGCCAAAGAACGGATATTTTGCAGCCCCCGTTCAGCGGGAGCATTACTCAAACCTCAACACAAGGAGTTGCAATGGGCATCTCGCTCCCCCTCTGGCTCATTCTCACGGCAATGACCGCTTACGCGGCCAGTACACGTGGGCGCTCGGGGCCAAGATGGTTTGCAATCGGGTTGTTCTTTCCTGGTGTCGCCCTGCTTGCCCTGTGGTTGATGCCCCGGCTGGCAAAGACCGGCGTTGACGCGCTGGTGCATGAAGATCTGCGCCCTTGTCCTGCCTGCGGCCAGGACATCAAGGCCAGCGCCTCACGATGCAAGCGCTGCGGCGACGAAGTGGAGCCTATCGCCTTGAGGGATCGCAGCGGTTGGGTGGCGCGCATCAGCCCGCAAACCGATGAAGACTTTGCGCGCATGGCAACATGTAGCCGGGCCGAGCACGGCGCTGCCTCAGGCAGGCTTGATCAGCGCCCGGTTGAGGGCAATTACATCCACATGCTCCTGGTGTGAGAAGTGCTCGATCACGTCTTGCAGGTGCACGTGCTCCAGGCCATCGGCCGCCATGTCAGCTGCAGCCTTGATCAGGAACTCACCCAGCGCCCTGAGCGTGTCCGGCTCGGCGAGTATCGAGATCTCATCCAGTTGAACGCTCCTGTCGCTGCCCACAGCGGTGCCATGCACGGTAAATTTTTTCAGCGTTTTCAACGATTGAATGCCTCCATTCACAGGTAGTTTTTTGCATCGGAGCCACAGCCAAGGCTTGGTCGATAGCCGTATAGAAGAGGTTGATCGGCACCCGCCGTTAACCACGAGCGGCGCAAACAGCCTGCTCCACAGTCAGCCGCATCGCTCAGCCCTCTTTCTGCAACCGCACAATCAAGGTCTCGATAAAAAACGCCAGACTTTCCGGCAACACCCGTTTGGGCATGGTCAGCACCTGAATGTCCCGATCGCCCAAGCGCGGGTTGGACAGCGGCACCGACACCAGCCCATCCATCCCCTGCCCTTCGCCACTGATGGCGCTGGCAAAGGCCACCGTATCCGACTGGCGCACAAACTCATGCAGGGCCCCGGAGAAGTTGCAAGTCATCACCTGTTCAAAGCTCAGGCCATCCATCTGGCACACCAGGTCCAGCAGTTGCCGCTGGGTGGTGCCCTTGGGCGTCAAGGCCACGGGAAATGCCTGTACCTGCTCCAACGACAGCACCCCAGCGTTGGCCAGTGGATGCCCCGCACGCATCAGGGCGCGAATCGGCGAGCGGATCGAGTAGCACACATTCACCCCCTCCACCGGTTCGGTGCTGAAGGTCAGCCCGACATCCGCCTCACCCCGGCGAATACGTTGCACACATTCATGGGGTGAAATCACGTCCAGACGGTACTCGGCCCCGGGTCGCAGGCGGTAATGCTCCAGCAGCACCCGCGGCAGGAAGTACCGCGACAGCCCCTCGGTGGACACCAGGCGGATCACCTTGGCCCCCGGATACCCCTCGCCCCGCAGCTCGGCGAGGATGTTCTCCTGCTCCAGCCAGGTGCGCCGGGCGTGTTCGGCCAAGGCTTCGCCGGCGGCGGTGAGTTGCATGCCCCGCGGGCGCCGCTCGAACAGCGCAACGCCGACGCTCTCCTCCAGCAGGGCAATCTGCCGGCTCACCGCGCTGGGGGCGATATGCAAACGCTCCCCCGCCGCCGCCAGGGAGCCGGCATCGATCACCGCCAGAAAATACCGATAGTCCATGTGCATCCCCTTGCAAGGCATCCAATTTTTAGAATCATGCCTTCAAAAAACAGCAATATACAGATGCCTCCCCCCACTCCACCATGGGCCCGTTCCCCTTGCCCGACCGGAGTTGCAATGACCAAGCAAGCTGCCCTCGCTGGCGTGCGCCAGTACCTGGACGATGGCCACTTTGAACAAGACCTGAGGCGCCGGGTGGCGTTTGCCAGTGACAGCCAGGACCCGGCCCATGCCGATGAACTGCCGCGCTACCTGCTGGAGGAAATCCAGCCGCTATTGCAGCGCCTGGGCTTCGACTGCCAACTGCTGGCCAACCCCGAGGCCGGCGGCCCCTTCCTGATTGCCACGCGCCTGGAAGACCCGGCCCTGCACACGGTGCTCAGCTACGGCCATGGCGACGTGGTGCCCGGTTATGCCGAACAGTGGCGCGCGGGTCTGAATCCATGGCAGTTGACCCTGGAAGGCGAACGTTGGTACGGCCGTGGCACCGCCGACAACAAGGGCCAGCACAGCATCAACCTGACCGCCCTGGAGCAGGTGCTCAAGGCTCGCGACGGGCGCCTGGGCTTCAACCTCAAACTGCTGTTCGAAATGGGCGAGGAAGCCGGCTCCCCGGGGCTGCGCCAACTGTGCCAGGAGCAGCGTGAATTGCTGCGAGCCGATGTGTTCATCGCCTCCGACGGCCCGCGCCTGAATCAGGCCCGGCCGACGCTGTTCCTCGGCTCCCGCGGCTCTGCGCAGTTCCGCCTGGAGGTCAACACCCGGGACAAGGGCCTGCACTCGGGCAATTGGGGGGGCGTGATGAGCAATCCCGGCGTGGTACTGGCCAACGCCCTGGCCAGCCTGGTGGACCAGAACGGCCGCATCCGCTGCCGCGAACTGGTGCCGGCGAACATTCCCGACAACGTGCGCGCCGCCATCGCCGACCTGGAGATCCAGCGCGACTCCCTGGGCCGCCCTCTGGACGAAAACTGGGGCGAACCGGGGCTGACCCTGGGCGAGCGCCTGTTTGCCTGGAACACCCTGGAAATCCTCGCCTTCAGCACCGGCAATCCACAAAAACCGGTGAATGCGATTCCGCCCCGGGCCGTGGCCTTCTGCCAATTGCGCTTTGTCCTCGGCACGCCCTGGCAACAGCTGCAAAGCCTGTTGCGGGCGCACCTGGACCGCGAAGGTTTCAGCCAGGTAGAGATCGTCATGGAGCGCTGCTCCCCGGCCACCCGCCTGGACCCGGACAACCCCTGGGTCAGTTTCGCCAAAGCCTCCATCGGCAACAGCAGTACCCAGCGTCTGGCCCTGCTGCCGAACCTGGCGGGCACCCTGCCCAACGATATCTTCGCCGAAGTGTTGGGGCTGCCGACCCTGTGGATTCCCCACTCCTACCCCGGCTGCTCGCAGCACGCCCCGGACGAACACCTGCTGCTACCGGTGATTCGCGAGGGCCTGGAGATCATGACGGCCTTGTTCTGGGACCTGGGGGACCTGCCCCGGGCCTGAGGCCATCGCTCAACCCGCCCGACTCAAGTCGGGCACCTGTCGCTCAAAATCCAACAATAAGCAGGAGCGTCCTGTATGACAGAGTTAGCCGCCACCTCGACCGCGATCCGGGTCGAACCCAAGCCCTTGTGGAAACCCATAGGCGCCGCCTTGATCGGCAACACCCTGGAGTGGTTCGACCTGTCGATCTACGCCTACTTTGCCCTGACCATCAGCCAGGTGTTCTTTCCCACGGCCGACCCGACCTTCTCCCTGCTGCTGGCCTTTGCCACCTTCGGCATCTCGTTCCTGATCCGCCCCCTGGGCGCGGCGGTACTGGGCTCCTACGCCGACCGCAGAGGCCGCAAGAAAGCCCTGACCCTGTCGATCCTGATCATGCTGGCGGGCACCCTGCTGATCGCCATCATGCCCAGCTACGCCACCCTGGGCCTCGCCGCGCCCATCGGCATCCTCCTGGCCCGACTGCTGCAAGGCTTCTCCGCCGGCGGCGAATTCGGCACCTCCACCGCCTTCATGCTGGAACACGCCCCACCACGCACCCGACACTTTGTCGCCAGCCTGCAATTCGCCAGCCAGGGTTTTGGCGTGGTCATTGCCTCGACCTTCGGCTACTTCCTGACCAAGCACCTCGATGCCCAGCAGATGCTCGACTGGGGCTGGCGCGTGCCCTTCTTCTTCGGCCTGCTGCTAGGCCCGGTGGGCCTGTACATCCGCCGCACCGTCGACGAATCGCCGGACTTCAAAGCCAGCGAACCGGGAGAGCGCCCATTGCGCGAAGTCCTGCTCAGCCAAAAGACCCTGCTGCTGATCGCCATGGGCACCCTGGTGGTGTCCACCGCCTCGAACTACATGATCCAGTACATGCCCTCCTACGCCGCCACCAGCCTGAACATCGCCCAGTCTTCGGGCTTTTTGGCGACCCTCACCGGCGGCCTGATCCTGACCATCGTCACGCCCATCGTCGGCTACCTGTCCGGCCATATCGGGCGCCTGAAGATCATGCTGGCGGCGGCGCTGGTCTACGCCGTAGCGATCCTGCCGGCGTTCTTCTGGCTCAACAGCCGCCCCAGCGCCAGCTCCCTGCTGCTGGTGGTGGCGATGATGGCCCTGATCAAGGCGGTGTACTTCGCCCCCCTGCCATCGCTGATGGCGGACATCTTCCCGGTGCGTACCCGGGTTACCGGCATGTCCCTGAGCTACAACCTTGGCGTCACGATCTTCGGCGGTTTTGCCCCGGTGATCGCTACCGGATTGATTGCCCTGACCGGCTCGCCACTGGCACCGAGTTTCTACCTGATGCTGGCAGCAGCACTGAGCGTCGTAGCCCTGCTGATGGCCCGCAAGAAACTCGGAATGGCCTGAAATCAGAGCGTTTTTTGTTACATGGGATTGAAACGCCGCGTAGGAGCCGGCTTGCCGGCGAAGAGGCCCGTAAGTCATGCAGCGCCCGGGCCGACGCCTTCGCTGGCAAGCCAGCTCCTACAGAAACGCACCCATCCTTAGCTTCAGGCCGGCCGCAAGGCCGCCGTCACGCTCTTGATCTTGATCTTGATCTGAACGCCCCGTTAACCACGATGGCCGAACGCAGGCATTGAGCCGTGGGTAACCCGGCAGGGATGCCGGGTTAGCCGCCACCCGGCCAGGGATGGCCGGTGGCGGCGGCCCACGGATCAATGCCGGAGTTCGGGCATGCCGAGCCTAGGCGAGGCACCGAGTGGAGGGGCAAGAGCCTTTGGTTACTTTGGGTTGGGCCGGCATTCCGGCTTTCCAAAGTGACTCGCCGTAAGGGCGAAACCGCCAGCCGCCGCACCCGCAGCAACGGATATGCCCACCAATCAGACCGCACCCTCAAGTTCTACAACCGCTACGCTCCCGAGCGGGAGCAAGATGAGTGCTCCGCCTCCCTACTACTGCACCGGCAAAAAATTCATCAGCAGCAGACTCTGCGCATAATTGAACCCCACCCGCCGATAGCGCTCATCCAGAATCCGCGTCAACAAATCCAACCGCGCCACAATCTTCCCAAACTCCACGGCAAAACTCAGATTGCTGCCCTCCTCGGAAATCTCATTGGAAAACAGCAACAGCACCCCATTGGCATCCTGGCGCTGGCTCAACAGCCAGGTGGCTTTTTCAATATTGCGCGCCGCATTGCTGATGAACTGCGGATCGATGCTATCGGTCATGTAGAACTCGGTCCGCCCGCCATGCGCCGTCACCAGCATGCTGCCAATGGCGTAGATGAAGGCCCCGACCCGATCGCCCTGAAACTCCGGGCTCAAGGAATAACTCAAGGCCGCCAAGTCACGGCGATCGCCGAGGGCCGGCAACGGTTGGCGTTGTTCAATGGCATTGCGAATCTCCCGTTGCGCCGTGGTGCCATCGGGGAAACCCGACTTGCGCCACTGGCTGGGATTACGCAGGTAGAGCTTGCCCATCAACAGGTACAGGCTCTGCAGGTTGTCGCGCATGCCGATGGTGGCCATGCGGTCGACGCTGGTCTGGAAGAATTCGTCAGGCTTGCCTTCACGAAACTGTTTGGCGATATCACGGCCTTGCTGCTGGGTGCAGGCAGAGACGCTGAACATCAGCAGCGCCGCCAGAAACAGGCGCTGAAAGCGGGTTTGCATCATGCAAGAAGAGGGAGCGTAGGCCATCGGCACCGGGTCGAAATTCACGGGCTGCGGCGGGGATCGGCGCGGCCAGGCCTGGTGATAGAACGCAAAACTGTAAAAAAGTGCGATGGCCGCGGCCGGCCATCGCCAAATCGCTCGCTTACGAGCGTCGCAACTGACCGGGGGACACGATGATCTTGACGTTGTGTTCCTTGTTGTTGACCAGCTCCTCAAAGCCCTGGCCGACGATCTTTTCCAGCTGAATGCGCCCGGTCACCAGGGGCGCAATGTCCAGGCGGCCATCGGCGATGAAGGCGATCACATCGGCGAACTCACCGTTGTAGGCCAGGGCCCCCAGCAGCGTTTTCTCGGTGGCCACCAACTCGAAGAAGTTGAACTCGCTGGGCTCTTCGAAAATCCCCACCAGCACGCACTTGCCGGCCTTGCGGATCAGGTCGATGGCCAGCTTGGCGGTGTGCTTGTTGCCGATGCATTCAAAGCTGACATCAGCGCCCAATCCGCCGGTCAGGCGCTTGACCTCGGCCAGGGCGTCGCACTCCTTGGGGTCGAGCACGTGGGTCGCGCCCACCTCCAGGGCCTTGGCCTTGCGCGCGCCGGACATTTCCAGGGCGATCACCTGGGCCGCGCCGGCGGCCTTGGCGCACATGATGGTGCACAGGCCGATGGTGCCGGCGCCGACCACCACCACGTTCTGCCCCAGCAAACTACCGGCCTTTTTCACCGCGTGCATGCCCACCGCCAGCGGCTCGATCAGCGCCCCGGCCTCGGCGGGAAAGTTCTCCGGCAAGGCGTACAGCAGGTTGGCCGGGACATTGACCAATTCGGCGAAGGCGCCGTTGTTCATCAGCCCGGTAAAGGCCAGGTTTTCGCAGATGTTGTACAGGCCATGGGTGCAGTAGTAGCAGGTGCCGCAGTGCTGGCAGGCGTCGGCGGCCACCGGCTGGCCGACACTGAACCCCTGGACCCCTTCACCCAGGGCGATGATTTCGCCGCAGAACTCGTGGCCGAGGATGCACTGGCCCTTGATCCCGGTCAGCGGGTGCGGCGCGTCTACCGGAATGAACACCGGCCCGGCCACGTATTCGTGCAGGTCGGAACCGCAGATGCCGCACCAGTCGACGCGGATCTGCACCCAGCCGGCCGAGGGCGCATCGGGCAGCGGCACGTCTTCGACGCGGATATCGTGGCGGCCGTGCCAGACCGCGGCGCGCATGCTCGGAACGGACTTGAGGGAAACACTCATCTTGGCTTCTCCTGATTGTTATAGGGCTGCGACGGCCCCCTGGCCGCCGCAGCAAACCTCAGTGCTGGCGGATAAAGTCGAGGATCAGGCGGTTGACCTGCTCCGCCGCTTCCATCTGCAGCATGTGCCCCTGCCCCGGCAGCACCTCGATCTGCGCCTTGAGGTCGGCGCTATGGCTGACCGGGATGATCCGGTCGTCGCTGCCCCAGATCACCAGCACCGGCTGCGCGCCGTCCTGCACCACCGGGCGCAGGTCGGCCTGCTGGCGACCGTCGGCGAACAGCTTGCCGGCCAACTGCCCGAGGGCGGCCTGCACCCCTTCCAGGCGCTTGTACTTGAGCATGTCGTCGAGCATCTGCCGGTTCACCAGCTCGGCGTTGGAGAACAGCTGCACCAGTTGCGGCTTCAGCGCGTTGCGGTTGCTGGCCTCGACGAAACCTTGCAGGTAGTCGCCGTTGATCTCACGGCCCAGCCCGGCGCTGCCGATCAGGGTCAGCGAGCGCACCCGCTGCGGCGCCAGCCGCGCGGTGTTGAGGGACACCGCGCCGCCCATGGAGTGGCCCACCAGATGGGCCACGGGAATGTCCAGGTGATCCAGCAGCGCCAGCAGCACCTCGCTCAATTCGTCCAGGTCGCCCCGTTGCAGGGCCTTGGCCGATTCGCCGTGGCCCGGCAGGTCGAGGGCAATCACCCGGCGCCCGGCGGCCAGAGCTTCGTGGTTGAACAGCCAGTTGTTGAGGTCGCCGCCAAAGCCGTGCACCAGCAGCAACGGTGTACCGCCTTCGCCGCGCTCGAAGTAGCGGATCAGCCGACCGTCGAGTTCGACCTTCTGCGGCGCCGGGCCACTGTCTTCGTCGGCACTGTCGCCGGGCACGAAGCTGGCCTGGAACTGCTCGATCACCGCGTCGATCTCGGCGTCACTGGCCTCGCCTTCGACCACGATGCCCAGCAGCGCGCCCACCGCCAGGGTTTCATCCTGGCGGGCGATCTGCCGGCGCAGGATGCCGGAGAACGGCGCCTCGACGCTGCTGGAGATCTTGTCGGTCTCCACGTCCAGCACTTCATCGCCCTTGCTGATGCTCTGCCCCTCCTCCTTGAGCCAGGCATCGACCCGGCCCTCGGTCATCGACAGGCCCCACTTGGGCATGGTCAGGGTATGGATCTGGCTCATCAGCGGCTCCACTCGATCACAGTGAGCACGGCTTTTTCGATCTTCGCCGCGTCGGGGATGTACAGGTCTTCCAGGGCGTCGGAGAACGGCACTGGCGTATGGGGCGCGGTGACCATTTCGATCGGCGCCTTGAGGGAGGCGAAGGCTTTTTGCGCCACCAGCGCCGAGATGTCGGTGGCCATGGAGCAGCGCGGGTTGGCTTCGTCGATCACCACCAGGCGCCCGGTCTTCTCCACGCTTTCCAGGATGCTGTCTTCGTCCAGCGGGCTGGTGGTGCGCAGGTCGATGACTTCGCAGTCGATGCCGCGTCCGGCCAGGGCACGGGCCGCGTCCAGGGCGGTGTTCACCGTGCGCCCGTAGGACACCAGGGTCACGTCCTTGCCATCGCGCAGGAAGTTGGCCTCGCCGAACGGAATCGCATAGGACTCTTCCGGCACTTCGCCCTGCAGGCTGTAGAGCAGCTTGTGCTCGCAGAAGATCACCGGGTCATTGTCGCGGATGGCCTGGATCAGCAGGCCCTTGGCGTCGTAGGGCGACGAGGGGCAGACCACTTTCAGCCCGGGGATGTGGGTCCACAGCGAGGTGAGCATCTGCGAGTGCTGGGCCGCAGCGCGCAGCCCGGCACCGACCATGGTGCGGATCACCAGCGGGGTCTGGGCCTTGCCGCCGAACATGTAGCGAAACTTCGCCGCCTGGTTGAGGATCTGGTCCAGGCAGCAGCCGGCGAAGTCGACGAACATCAATTCGCACACCGGGCGCACGCCGCGGGTGGCAGCGCCGACTGCGGCGCCGACGTAGCCGATTTCCGACAGCGGGGTGTCCAGCACCCGCCCGGGGAATTGATGGTAGAGGCCCTTGGTCACCCCGAGCACGCCGCCCCAGGCGTCGTTGTCGCCGGGGGCTCCGGCGCCGCCCGCCACGTCTTCACCCATGATGAATACGCTGGGGTCGCGACGCATTTCCTGGGCCAGGGCTTCGTTGATGGCCTGCTGGTAACTGATTTTTCTCGCCATGATGGTGGTCTCTTGTTGTTCTGTGGGGCGTTATGGGTAAGTGACGTACACGTCGGCGAGCAGATCGGCGGGGCTCGGTTTAGGGTCGGTCTTGGCCTTGCGCACCGCGTCTTCGATCAGCGCTTCCACGTCGGCATCGATCTGGTCCAGCTGGCTGGCCTGCACCAGCCCCGAACGGGTGGTGCGCTCGCGGAACTGCATCAGGCAGTCGTTGTGCTCGCGGTAATGCTTGACCTCGTCGGGGGCGCGGTAGGTCTGGGCGTCGCCCTCGAAGTGGCCGTAGTAGCGGGTCAGCTTGACCTCGATCAGCGACGGCCCCTCCCCGGCCCGGGCCCGTTCCACGGCGGCGCCGGCGGCTTCGTGCACCGCAAAGAAATCGAAACCGTCCACCGTCACCCCGGGCATGCCGAAGCCGGCGGCGCGGTCGGCGATGTGATCGCAAGCCACCGACCAGTTGGACGCGGTGGCCTCGGCGTAGCCGTTGTTCTCGGCGATGAACAGGCACGGCAGGTTCCACACCGAGGCCATGTTCATGGCCTCGAACACCGCGCCTTCGTTGGAGCCGCCGTCGCCGAAGAACACCACCGACACGCCGTCGGTGCCTTGCAGCCTGGCGGCCAGGGCCGCGCCCACCACCAGCGGCGCCCCGGCGCCGACGATGCCGTTGGCGCCGAGCATGCCCTTCTCGAAATCGGCGATGTGCATGGAGCCGCCCTTACCCTGGCAGACCCCGGTCTTCTTGCCGTAGATCTCCGCCATCATCCCGAAGACGTCCACCCCCTTGGCGATGCAATGGCCGTGGCCCCGGTGGTTGGAGGCGATGCAATCATCGTCCCGCAGGTGGGCCATGACTCCGGCGGCCGAGGCTTCTTCCCCGGCATAAAGGTGGACGAAACCGGGAATCTCGCCGGTGGCGAATTCCACGTGCAGGCGTTCTTCGAATGCGCGGATGGTGCGCATCACCCGGTAGGCGTGGAGCAACTGATCAGTGGTCAGGGGTGTCGACATTTTTATTCTCCAGGGTGTCTTCGGACTGAAGGTTCACGGGGTGTTGCCGGTGATCGCGGTCGATGGCCAGCAGGCGCTGGCGCGCCGCGTGGGCCAGGACCGCGTTGACGTCGATGCTCAGCGGGCCGCCGGCATCCAGGGTGACCGTGGGCCGGTCGTGGGGGTTGAATTCGATCTCGCGCTCGCCATCCAGGGCCAGGGTGCCGGCGCTCAGGCACAGCGGCTGGGGCACCTCCGGTTGCAGGTAGCCGGCCTCCAGCACGCCACAGCCCTGCAGCAGGCCGGGGGCCAGGGGCACCAGCAGCGCTTCGGGAGACTGCGGGTCCAGGCGCATCCAGGCGCCGTGGGGCTCCTGGCGAGTGACCGGCAGCCACAACCCGCAGAGCGCGGAAATGCCGATGGACTGGGGCTCGGCGAAGGTCACGAAGACCTCGGCCAGATCGCTGGCGCGGCTGATGGCCCGGGCGCCGACGAAGGCCAGGGGCGACACCGCCACGTCCACCAGGGCCACTTCGCACAGGCCCCGGGACGGCTCGCGCACCAGCAGGCGCTTGTTGCGCCGCAGGGCGATCTCGGCGGGCACCCGGCCGCTGGCATAGAGCCCGCCGGCCAGCCCGGCGCTGGTGGCTTCGCGCAGTTCCGGAAAGGCGTTGTTGGTGCCGGTGGACAGGGTCAGCAGCGGGATGTCGCCGACCTCAGCGGCCACCGCCTTGTGGGTGCCGTCGCCACCGAGCACGGCGATCAGCGACACCCCGCGCTCGGCCATCCAGCGCGCGGCCTGGCGGGTGTCCTCGACGCTCTGGCGCAGGGTCAGGTCGAGGAACTCCAGGGCCGGCCAGTGCTGCTCCCGGGCCTGGCGGCTGCGGCTGTTCTTCTGCACCGCGGCGGCGATGCCGGTCATGTCGGTGGGCATCAGCACCTGCTCGATGCCGGTGGCGCCAAAGGCCGCCAGCAGACGCTGGATCACCGAGACCTTGTCGGTGCTGGAGAACAGGCCGGCATTGGCGGTGAGGCGGCGCACGTCGCGGCCCGAAGCCGGGTTGGCGATGATACCGACGGTCAGGGGGCGGCGGCTCATAGGCTCACCGCGGGCGGATCACAGGCAGGAGAAAACATCGGGCACCTCGTTCTTATTCTTCGATGGGCCAGTCGGTGCTGGTTGCCAAGGACTGGTTGCCAAGGGCCAGAGCAAGGCCGGTGCCAGTTGTCGGAAAACCTCTGCAGAAGGCCGTTCCAGAGCGGCTGACCTGCTTGTTGTATAGCGTTGAGGAAAGCCGTCTGTGAGACGTTGCATGTCAGGCTGCACGGAGCCTTGGCGAGACCTTGAGACGTTGCGTCTCAGCGGCGTCGCCGTACCAGCCGGTGCTTGTCGAGGGGCATGGATCGGCGCTTAATGCGCCCACAACGATAAGAAGCTGCAACCGGAGGCCTTCATGCTTTCCGCACACTCCAAAGCCCACGTGGACTGCGTCAGCCGGGTCCTGAAAAATGCCGCGCACCTGCCCCAGGCGCCGGTGCCGAGCCTGATCCTCGATTCCTGGCGCCGCTCCATGGAGCAGCACCAGCTGGACCCCGGCTCGCTGCAAGGGCCGCGCATCCTCTGCGAAAACCTGCTCAAGGAATGCCGCGAGCGTTCCGAGCTGTTCCTGCGCATCGCCAGCGAAGAAGTGGCCCGCCTGCATGGCCGGGTGCGCGACGCCGACTACTGCGTGCTGCTCACCGACGCCCAGGGCCAGACCATCGACTACCGGGTGGAGTCCACCCTGCGCAACGACTGCCGCAAGGCCGGGTTGTACCTGGGCACCTGCTGGTCGGAGGGTGAAGAAGGCACCTGCGGCGTGGCGGCGGTGCTCACTGCGCGCACGCCGATCACCGTGCACAAGCGCGACCATTTTCGCGCCGCGTTCATCGGCCTGACCTGCTCCGCCGCCCCGGTGTTCGATCCCCAGGGCGAGCTGCTGGGGGTGCTGGATGTGTCGGCGGTGCGCTCCCCGGATGACCGCCGTTCCCAGCACCTGATCCGGCAGATGGTGGTGCAGAGCGCCCGGGAGATCGAACAAGCGTTCTTCATGAACAGCGCCCAGGGCTACTGGGTGCTGCGGGCCCATGCCAGCCCGGGCTATGTCGACAGCCAACCGGACTACCTGCTGGCCTGGGACGACGACGGTTGCCTGCGGGCGCTGAACCCGGCGGCGCGTCATTACCTGTTACAACGCTTTGGGCGGCTGCCGCAGCACATCGCCCAGGTGTTCGACTCGCAGCTGTTGCAGCGCGCCCGGGACGAGGCCCTGTGCCCGCTGTCTGCCGAGCTGCATGGCCGCTTGCAGGCGCCGCGCCGACCCCAGAGTCGCCCGCGCCTGAGCCTGGCCGGCGAACCGCTGGACCCACGGGTGGAACAGAGCCTGCGCCTGGCAGTGCGGGTCAAGGACCGGCATTTGCCGGTGCTGATCCAGGGCGAGACCGGTTCCGGCAAAGAAGTCTTCGCCCGCCAGCTGCACCAGGCCAGCCAGCGTCGGGACCGGCCCTTCGTCGCAGTGAACTGCGCGGCGATTCCCGAGAACCTGATCGAAAGCGAACTGTTCGGCTACGTCGCCGGGGCCTTTACCGGGGCCTCGAACAAGGGCATGCAGGGGCTGCTGCAACAGGCCGATGGCGGCACCCTGTTCCTCGATGAAATCGGCGACATGCCCCTGGCCTTGCAGACCCGCCTGCTGCGGGTGCTGGCCGAGGGTGAAGTGGCACCTCTGGGGGCCGCGCAACGCAAGGCGGTGGATATTCAGGTGATCTGCGCCACCCACCGCGACCTGGAAGCGCTGGTGGCCGAGGGCAGTTTTCGCGAGGACCTGTATTTCCGCCTGGGCGGCGCACGCTTTCAGTTGCCGCCCCTGCGCGAGCGCAGCGATCGGCTGGCGCTGATCACCCGGATAGTCGAAGAAGAATCCAAGCGCTGCGGCGCGCTGGTGCAACTGGGCGAAGTGGCCTTGGAATGCCTGCTGGGCTACCGCTGGCCGGGCAACGTACGGCAATTGCGCCATGTCCTGCGCTACGCCTGCGCCGTGTGCGAAGGGCCGCTGATCCAGCTGCATGATTTGCCTGAACAACTGCGCGGCGCCGAGGCCGAAGGCGCCCTGCCCGCCCTGGAAACCGCCACCAGCCCCGAGCGCCAGGCCCTGCTGGATGCCCTGGTACGCCACCGCTGGAAACCCGTAGCAGCGGCCAAGGCCCTGGGCATTTCCCGCGCCACCCTGTACCGCCGTGTGCAGCAGCACGGCATCCAGATGCCCGGCCGCAGCCCGGCCTGACCCCCACCGACCGTAGGAGCCGGCTTGCCGGCGAATGGGCCTTCAGATTGTGCGGTGACCTTGAGGACGCCTTCGCTGGCAAGCCAGCTCCTACAGGGGGCCCGGTGTCAGCGGCCGGGCTGAAAACGCGCGCGGTAGCGCCCGGGGCTTTCGCCGGTCCATTTCTTGAACGCGCGGTGGAAGGCGCTGGGCTCCTGGAAGCCGGTGAGTTCGGCAATCTCGCTGATGCTGGCCGCCGAGCGCCGTAGCAGCTCGACCGCGACGCCGCGGCGCACTTCGTCCTTGATCTCTTGATAGGAGCCGCCCTCGCGCTCCAGGCGCCGGCGCAGGGTGCTGGCGCTCATCTGCACTTCGCGGGCGAAGGCTTCCAGGGTCGGCCACTGGCTGTAGTGGCTGCCCCGCAGGCGTTGGTGCACCTGGGTGGTCAGGCCGTGCTGGTTGCGAAAGCGGATCACCAGCCATTGCGGGGCGCTGCGCAGGAACACCTTGAGCGAGGCCAGGTCCTGGACCACCGGCAGGCGCAAAAAGCGGCTGGCAAATTCGATCTCGGTGCGCCCGGCGTTCCAGGTCAGGTTGCTGCCCCACAGCAGCGGATCGTCGCTGAGGCTCAGGCGTGAATGGCGAAAGTCGGCGCGGTCGATGGGTATCCTCCGCCCGCCGAGCCAGCACAGCAGGCTGATGATCAGCACCAGCAGGGTTTCCTCGGCGTAATGGCTGCGCAGCGGGTCGTCGCAGCGGCTGTCGAGGCTAAGCACCGCACGCTTGCCCCGCAGGCTGAGGCTGGCGCCGACGTCCCGCAGGAACAGGCCGAAGTTGTTCAGGCACTGGCGCAGGGCCTTTTCCAGGTTGGGCTCCTGGATCAGTCCGCGGCAGATCAGGGCGAAAGCCCCCGGCGGCATGCCGCGGGAGTCGAGCTGGAAGAATTCATCCTGCAACTCGCGGATCTGGATCAGCCACAACGCGGCAAAGGCGCTGCCGGGCACCCGGGCCCGGGGCTGGTCGAGCAACGCCGGGTCGATGCCGGCTTCCCTCAGCACCGCCGCCAGGCGTGCCGGCTGCTGGCGCAGGGCGTGGGTCATCACCCGGACAAAGTAGACCGCGACCGAATCCGTTTCACGCATGTAGAGGCTGTGCTCCCGTAGCTGGACCTATGGCAAAAAACGCCAGCACCCTTGACCGCTTTCGGCATAGGCCGGCCACCGTGCCGGGCTCTAGACTCGCGCTGGATAACGCGCTGTGCAAGGCAACCGCGCCATGCTCCGCGAAGGCAATGAACAAAGGAAGAGCTGAAGATGAATCTTGCGAATATCGGTGTGATCGGCGCCGGCACCATGGGCAACGGCATCGCCCAGGTCTGTGCCCAGGCGGGCTTCGAGGTGACCCTGCTGGACATCGCCCAGGGCGCCCTGGAAAAGGCCCTGGCCACCATCGGCAAGAACCTCGACCGGCAGGTGAGCAAGGGCACCTTGAGCGAAGACGACAAGCGCGCCGCCCTGGGCAAGATCCGCATCAGTACCGATTACAGCGTGCTCAAGGACGCCCAGCTGGTGATCGAAGCCGCCACCGAAAACCTCGATCTCAAGCTCAAGGTGCTGCAACAGATCGCCGCCCAGGTCAGCACCGAGTGCGTGATCGCCTCCAACACCTCGTCGCTGTCCATCACCCAACTGGCCGCCAGCGTCAGCGCGCCGGAGCGTTTCATCGGCCTGCATTTTTTCAACCCGGTGCCGGTGATGGGCTTGATCGAGGTGATCCGCGGCCTGCAGACCAGCGACGCGACCCACGCCCTGGCCATGAATATGGCCCAGCGCCTGGGCAAGACCGCGATCACCGCCGGCAACCGCCCGGGTTTTGTGGTCAACCGCATCCTGGTGCCGATGATCAACGAGGCGATCCTGGTGTTCCAGGAAGGCCTGGCCAGCGCCGAAGACATCGACGCCGGCATGCGCCTGGGCTGCAACCAGCCGATCGGCCCGCTGGCCCTGGCCGACCTGATCGGCCTGGACACCCTGTTGGCGATCCTCGAAGCCTTCTACGACGGCTTCAACGACAGCAAGTACCGCCCCGCGCCGCTGCTCAAGGAAATGGTCGCCGCCGGCTACCTGGGCCGCAAGACCGGTCGGGGTTTCCATACCTATGGCTGAGCGCTGCTCACGCTTTGCCGAAAGCCGCGACAAGGCCCTGGAGCTGTTCGCCAGCAAGGGCTTCGGCCAGGTCGGCATGCGTGAGCTGGCGAGCCATCTGGGGCTGACCCCGGGCTCGCTGTACCACCATTACCCGAGCAAGCAGCACCTGCTGCTGGACCTGATCGAAGAGTTCTTCGATGAGCTGCACAGCACCCTCAAGCGTTTGCAGCGGCGCAAGTTGCAGGGCGACTGCCTGCCGGCGCTGATCCGCGCCCACCTGAAACTGCACCGGGAATTGCCGCGGCATTTTCGTCTGGTGGAGCGAGACAGCGGCTGCCTCAACCCCGACCAGCAGTTGCGGGTCGGGCAATTGCGCGAGCGTTACGAGCAACAGTTGCTGCAACTGCTGGGCACCCCGCCCGGCCTCGGCCTGCCGGCCCAACGTGCCGCCGCCCATGCCTTGGCCAATCTGCTGAACAGCGCCCCCAGCTGGTTCAGTGAACAACCGCTGCCCGAACGTGAACGCGAAGCCCTGCTGGAAAACCTGCTGAGCGGCGCCATCGAGCGCCTGCTCGGTGGCATCCCCGTGCGCAGCGCGGTGGCCTGAACCTCAGCGCAGTTGCAGCGGCTCCACCAGCCCGGCGGCAATCGCCATGCCCACCAGCTGCGGCAGGTGCTCGGCCTGCATGCGCTTCATCACCCGTGAGCGATACAAATCGATGGTCTTGATGCTGACCCCCAGCTGCTCGGCGATCTCGCGGTTGGTATAGCCCTGCACCAGGGGCAGCAACACGTCTTTCTCCCGTGGCGTCAGGCTCTCCAGCAAACCTTGCACCCGGGCCTGCCCGGCACTCTGGTGCTGATGGCGGTCGGCGCGGCTCAGGGCCTGCTGCACGCTGTCCAGCAGCAACTGTTCGTTGTAGGGCTTCTCGATGAAATCCACCGCCCCGGCCTTGAACGCCCGGACCACGATGGGCACGTCGGCGTGGCCGCTGACAAAGATCAGCGGCAGACGGATATCGCGCTGACGCAGTTGTTCCTGGACATTCAGCCCGCCCATGCCGGGCATGCGCACATCCAGCAGCACGCAGGCGTTGAGGCTGGGGTCGCAGTGTTCGAGAAACTCCCGGCCACTGGTGAACGGCAGCGCCTTGAGGCCCACCGACTCCAGCAGCCAGACGGTGGAGTCGAGCATGCCCGGGTCATCGTCGACCACATACACCACCTGCTGCACCTCACGGGTCATTGCCTTGCTCCTGTTGTCGGGTGGGAAGCTGCATCCGGATCGGCCGGGGCCGTGGCCGGCAGGTGGCAGCACATCATCAAGCCTCGGTCCTGGAGTTGGGCCTGCAAGTCGCCGCCAAAGCCCTCGACGATGCTGCGGCTCATGGACAGCCCGAGCCCCAGGCCATTGGCCTTGCTGGTGTAGAACGGGGTGAACAGCTGAGGCAGCTGTTCGGCGCAGACTCCGGGGCCCTGGTCGCTGACGCTGACCTGCACTCCGCCCCCGGCAGCCGCTTCGGCCCCCAGGACGATGTGGGAGGCCTGCTGCGGATGCACCTCACGATTGGCCTCGATGGCGTTGCGCAGCAGGTTCAGCAGCACCTGCTCCAGCAGTACCCGGTCGGCGTACACCGGCGGCAGATTATCCGCCAGCCGCAGCTCGATCGCCACCTGACAGGCCTGGGCTTCCCAGGCACACAGGCGCACGGTTTCCCGGGCCACTTCGGCGATATCCAGGGCCTGGACCCGGCGCCCGCCCTTGCGCAGAAAAGCCCGCAGGCGCTTGATCACTTCGGCGGCGTGGGTTGCCTGTTCGGCGATCCGCTCCAGGCCCTGGGCGACCTTGCGAGCGGCCTCCGGCTGAGTGTCCAGGGCCTGCAAATAGCGTTGGCTGGCGTTGGCGTAATTGACCACCGCCGCCAACGGCTGGTTGATCTCGTGGGCGATCCCTGAGGCCAGTTCGCCCAGGGTCACCAGGCGCGCAGTGTGGGCCAGTTCGTCCTGGTGATGGCGCTGCTGGGCCTCGCGCAGTTCGCGCTCGCTCTGGTCGTGGGCCACCAGGGAATAGAAGCGCTCGCCACTGGCGGCGCGGTGGGCCAGGAGCATCAGCGACACCGGCACCGAACTGCCGCCCGCCGGGGGTTGCAGGCGCGTCTCGATGCTCCAGCGGCCGCTGCGTTCGGCACAGCTCCAGCCTTCCTGTTGCAGGCTCTGCAGCACTTCCTGGCTGAGGATCGCCGCCAGTTCCGGCATCGCCTGCCCGGTGGCAAGATCCAGGGTGCGCCGGGCGGCCGGGTTGAGGTAGGTCACCGCGCCGCCGGGCTGGATGAACAGCACCGGGTCGGGGTTGGCTTCCACCACTTCCGCCAGGCGCCGCTTGTTCTCCTCGGCCTGGACCCGGGCAGTAATGTCCCGGGACACCGCCACCACTTCCACCACGGTGCCGGTGTAGGTGTCGCGGATGCCGCGGCAGGCGGTTTCGAACCACAGGTAATGACCGTCGCGATGGCGGATGCGGTAGGTCATGGTGTGGTAGCCGTCCTGCTCCAGGGCGTCCTGAGTGCGCTGCATCAACCCAGCGAGGTCCTGGCTGTGGAACAGGCTGCGGGCCAGCAGGCCACGCAGTTGTTCGGGCCAGTAGCCGAGCAGGGTCCAGGAAGCCGGCGAGGCGTCGAGGAAACTGCCGTCCGGGGTGTGCCGGGAAATCAGGTCGGTGGTGTTCTCGGTGATCAACCGGTACAGGCGCCGGGCCTTGGCCGACTCGCGTTCGGCCTGGACCTGGGCGGTGGCTTCCTGACAGCGCGCCAGCACCCGCTGTCGCAGGGGATCGGGGATAAAGCTCCAGAGCAGGATCCGCTCGCCCCACTGGGCCTCCACCTGTTCGATGGCCCGCTGCTGCTCCAGGCAGGCCCGCACCAGGGCTGGGTGATTGACCGGCAGCAGGGCCGCGATCTCGTCGCTGGCCGCGCCGTCCAGCCACTGGCGCAATGCCGGATTGAGGTCCAGCGG
Source organism: Pseudomonas sp. E1BtOHC1 (assembly GCF_058744285.1). Lineage (NCBI taxonomy): Bacteria > Pseudomonadati > Pseudomonadota > Gammaproteobacteria > Pseudomonadales > Pseudomonadaceae > Pseudomonas > Pseudomonas sp. E1BtOHC1. Next base: position 3,243,935 of record NZ_CP196023.1, on the reverse strand, counting down.
CTGCGCCTGGGCGTCCAGCAACAGGCTGGGTTGCGGGTCATGGCCAAGCCAGGGCGAATCCGGCAAGCAGCCTTCGCGCTGTAGGCGTAGCCAGTGACGCAGGTGGGTGGAGTCGGGCATGGTCGATCAATCTCGGGGCCGGAGTGGCGGATTCTTTTTATAGTATAACTACTATACAACTCAGGTAGTACTTCCATATCAATCGACAAACAGTATATAAAAGACCCCGGATAAGTCACCGAGCTTTCGCTGGGTGTGCTGCGTACCTGCCTGTAGGGCACGATTGACGGGGAACGCCCGGCCGTAGGAGCTGGCTTGCCAGCGAAGGGGCCCGTGAGATCGCCTTCGCCGGCAAGCCGGCTCCTACAGTGGGTGCCCCAGGTACACAGCACACGCCATCCAAGCCTCGGCCAATAGAGCTAATAATCAGCCACCGGGTACCCGAACCATGTCCATCTACGAGCAAGGCCTGGCGCCGACTGCCGTCAATCACATTGCCCTCTCCCCTTTGAGCTTCATCGAACGCACCGCTGCGGTTTACCCCGATTATCCGGCGGTGATCCACGGTTCGATCCGCCGCACCTGGGCCCAGACCTACAGCCGCTGCCGGCGCTTGGCCTCGGCCCTGGCCGGGCGCGGCATCGGCAAGAACGACACCGTGGCGGTGATGCTGCCGAACATTCCGGCGATGCTTGAGGCGCACTTCGGCGTGCCGATGATCGGCGCCGTGCTCAATGCCCTCAATGTGCGCCTGGACGCCGAGGCCATCGCCTTCATGCTGGCCCACGGCGAAGCCAAGGTGCTGATCGCCGACCGCGAATTCTCCGAGGTGATCCACGCCGCCGTGGCCATGCTCGATCACCCGCCTCTGGTGATCGATCTCGACGACCCGGAATACGGCGAAGGCCAGCCGGTCAGCGAGCTGGACTACGAGGCCTTTCTCGCCGAGGGCGATCCCGAGTTTGCCTGGCAGTGGCCGGATGACGAGTGGCAAGCCATCGCCCTCAACTACACCTCAGGCACCACCGGCAACCCCAAGGGCGTGGTCTACCACCACCGCGGCGCCTACCTCAATGCCCTGGGCAACCAGATGACCTGGGCCATGGGCAACCACCCGGTGTACCTGTGGACCCTGCCGATGTTCCACTGCAACGGCTGGTGCTACCCCTGGACCGTCACCGCCCTGGCCGGGGTGCATGTGTTTTTGCGCCGGGTCGATCCGCAGAAGATCCTCAACCTGATTCGCGAACATCAGGTCACCCACCTGTGCGGCGCGCCCATCGTGCTCAATGCCCTGGTGAACATGCCCGACACCGCCAAGGCCGCCATCGACCACCCGGTCAACGCCATGGTGGCCGGAGCCGCGCCGCCGGCCAAGGTGATCGGTGCGGTGGAGGAAATGGGCATCAAGGTGACCCACGTCTACGGCCTGACCGAGGTCTATGGTCCGGTCACCCTGTGCGCCTGGCACGCCGCTTGGGACGAGTTGCCCCTGGAGCAGCGGGCGCAGATCAAGTCACGCCAGGGCGTGCGCTACCCCACATTGGAAGGGGTGATGGTGGCCGACCCGAAAACCCTTGAACCGACACCGCGGGACGGCCAGACCATCGGCGAGATCTTCATGCGCGGCAACACCGTGATGAAGGGTTACCTGAAGAACCCCAGCGCCACCGCCGAGGCCTTCGAGGGCGGCTGGTTCCACACCGGCGACCTGGGGGTGACCCACCCGGACGGCTACATTGAGATTCGCGACCGGCTCAAGGACATCATCATTTCCGGCGGCGAGAACATCTCCACCATCGAACTGGAAGGTGTGCTCTATCGCCACCCGGCGGTGCTGGAAGCGGCGGTGGTGGCCCGGCCCGACGAAAAATGGGGCGAGACACCCTGCGCCTTCATTACCCTCAAGGCCGATCATCAGGACGTGCGCGAAGCAGACATCATCGCCTTCTGCCGCGAGCACTTGGCGGGCTTCAAAGTGCCGCGCACCGTGGTGTTCAGCCAATTACCCAAGACCTCCACCGGCAAGATCCAGAAATTCGTCCTGCGCGACATGGCGAAAAACCTCTAGCCTGAATACACACCCCCTGAAGGAGCCGGCTGGCCGGCGATGGCGATTTTGCCGCCCCCCCGTAGGAACTGGCTGGCCAGCGAAGGCGTCGGCCAGGACCATGCATGGCTTGCGGGCCTCTTCGCCGGCAAGCCGGCTCCTACAAAGGGGATTTACGGTCATTTTCGATTCATGCGGCCACGGCCGTTCAACCTCCCCTTTTGCCCGAGGTTCCTGCAATGCCCGAATTCAACGCTCCGCTGCGCGATATGCGCTTTGTCCTGCATGAAGTGTTCAATGCGCCCAAGCTCTGGGCCCGTCTGCCGGCCCTGGCCGATACCGTGGACGGCGACACCGCCGATGCCATTCTCGAAGAGGCAGCCAAGGTCACCGGCAACCTGATCGCCCCGCTCAACCGCAGCGGCGACGAGGAAGGCGCCAGCTGGCACGCCGGGCAGGTGCGCACCCCGGCCGGTTTCAAGGAGGCCTACAGCACCTATATCCAGGGCGGCTGGGTCGGCCTGAGCGGCAACCCGGCCTACGGCGGCATGGGCATGCCGAAGATGCTCGCGGTGCAGTTCGAAGAGATGCTCTACGCCGCCAACTCCAGCTTCGCCCTGTACTCGGCCCTGAGTTCCGGGGCCTGCCTGGCCATCGACGCCCACGCCAGTGAAGCCCTCAAGGCGCTGTACCTGCCGCCCATGTACGAAGGCCGCTGGGCCGGCTCCATGTGCCTGACCGAGGCCCACGCCGGCACCGACCTGGGGATCATCCGCACCCGCGCCGAGCCCCAGGCCGACGGCAGCTACCGCATCAGCGGCAGCAAGATCTTCATCACCGGCGGCGAGCAGGACCTGACCGAAAACATCATCCACCTGGTGCTGGCCAAGCTGCCGGACGCCCCGGCCGGGCCCAAGGGCATCTCGCTGTTCCTGGTGCCGAAGATCCAGGTCGATGCCAACGGCGTGCTCGGCGCGGCCAACGCGGTGAGCTGCGGTTCCATCGAACACAAGATGGGCATCAAGGCTTCGGCCACCTGCGTGCTGAACTTCGACGGCGCTACCGGCTGGCTGATCGGCGAGGCCAACAAAGGCCTGGCGGCGATGTTCACCATGATGAACTACGAGCGCCTGTCCATCGGCATCCAGGGCATCGGCTGCGCCGAGAATTCCTACCAGAACGCCCGCACCTATGCCCGCGAACGTATCCAGAGCCGTGCCCCCACAGGCCCGGTGGCCAAGGACAAGATCGCCGACCCGATCATCGTCCACCCCGATGTGCGGCGCATGCTGCTGTCGATGAAATCCATGACCGAAGGCGGCCGGGCCTTCGCCAGCTACGTCGGCCAGCAGCTGGACCTGGCCAAGTTCGCCGACCAGCCCCATGAGCGGCAAAACGCCGAAGCCCTGGTGGCGCTGCTGACCCCGGTGGCCAAGGCGTTCTTTACCGACACCGGCCTGGACAGTTGCGTCCTGGGCCAGCAGATCTTCGGCGGCCACGGCTATATCCGCGAATGGGGCCAGGAGCAATTGGTGCGGGATGTGCGCATCGCCCAGATCTATGAAGGCACCAACGGCATCCAGGCCCTGGACCTGCTGGGGCGCAAGGTGGTGGGTAACGGCGGCGTGGCCCTGCGCCTGTTCACCGGCGAGATCCGCGACTACGCCTACCTGCCCGGCGCCGCCTACGCCGCCGAGCTGCTGGACGCGGTGCAACGCCTGGAAGACCTCAGCGACTGGCTGCGCGAACAAGCGGCGCAGAACCCCAACGCAGTGGGCAGCGCCTGCGTTGAATACCTGCAACTGTTCGGCTACGTGGCCTATGCCTACCTGTGGGCGCGCATGGCCCAGGTGGCCGAGCACAAGCGCTCCGAGGACCACGGTTTCTACGGTGCCAAGCTGGCCACCGCACGCTTCTACTTCAGCCGCATGCTGCCGCGCATCCTCAGCCTGGAACAGAGCATCCGCGCCGGCAGTGCCTCCTTGTTCGGCCTCGACGCCGAGCACTTCTGAGCCCCTGGGCAGGGCGCCCGCCGCCCTGCCCCGTGCCGCTAAAAAAAGCCGCGCCCGCAGGTGCAAAACCTCGGGCGCCGCTGCATACTCCGCGCACCCGAGCACCGCCCAAGGAAGAAACGTGTTGGCCCCCGCCCTGATCATCGCCAGCTCAGCCATCGTGCTGCTGCTCGGCACCCTGCACCTGATCTACACCTTCGCCACCGACAAATTCCAGCCCCGTGATCCGGCCCTGGCCGAACGCATGCGCCAGGTGTCGCCGATGATCACTGGCCAGACCAGCCTGTGGCGGGCCTGGGTCGGCTTCAACGCCAGCCACAGCCTGGGCGCCATGCTGTTCGGCCTGGTCTATGGCTACCTGGCCTGGCTGCACCCGGCCCTGCTGCTGGAGGCCCGTGGCTTGCTGCTGATCGGCCTGGGGTTTCTCGCCAGCCTCTGGGTCCTGGCCATCCGTTACTGGTTTCGCATTCCCCTGGCGGGCATCAGCATCGCCCTGCTGCTGTTCGCGGTTGCCTGCGGTTGGCTGTTGGTTTGAACCTGAGCCGCCCTCCCTCATCGTCCCTGTTACTCTCGAGTTCCTTCATGTCCCGCCTGTACACCCTCTGGTCCCGGCTCTACTACCCGCTGTGCTGGATCGCCGTCGCCGCGCCCACGGCCACCATGATCCATTGCAACCTGAACCTGATCGTCCCCCGGGACGTTGGCGGCACCCTGTTCGGCGGTTCCATGGGTTTTCTGATGTACCTGGGCGGCTGGGCCCTCAGCGTCCTGGGCCTGGTGCTGGCGCTGCTGACCCGAGTGCCCGGCGCGCGCCTGGCCTGGATCGTCGCCGGGCTGGTGCAGTTGCTGCTGGGCCTGTGGTGGCGGATCAACTACCCGGATGATTTCGACGGCAACCTGATCTTCAGCATCCAGGCCCGGGAGCTGGACTACGTGATGGTGTTCGGTTTTGCCCTGGTCTACAGCGGGGTCTACCTGTTGCGCCAGCAGCGGCTCAAACCGCGTCCGCCCGCCCATCGCAAGCTGCTGTTGCTGCGGACCCTGTGGGCCCTGGTGCTGGGGGCGGCCTTCATCCTTCCACCGCTGCAGGCCATCACCCGCAAGCCCCTGCCCTATTGCGCCTTCGACCGGGCCGGCAATCAGTTGAGCATATGCCTGGGCCCTGGCACCCGGGTGATTGTCGACTGAGCGTGCCCCTGACTTCATTCCTCCTTTTCTCGACCTTGATGAGTGTGCCCATGTCTCGCCTGTTTACCCTGTGGTTGTGGCTGTACCGCCCCCTGTGCTGGATCGTCGTCGCCATCCCGCTGTCGGTGATGCTGCTGTGCGACGTGCAAGTGATGCAACCGCGGGATGTCAGCGGCACGCTGTTCGGCGGCGCCATGGGTTTTCAGCTGTACCTCTTTGCCTGGGTGCTGTGCCTGATCGGCCTGGTCCTGGCCCTGCTGACCCGGATGCCCGGCGCGCGCATGGCCTGGCTGATGGCCGGGCTGGTGCCGTTGCTGCTGGGGGCCTGGTGGCGGCTCAACTACCCGGATGATGACGATGGCAGCCGCTCGTTCAGCCCCGAGGCCTGGGAGCTGGACTACATGATGGGCATCGTGTGCCTGTTCGTTATCAGCGGCCTGTACTTCTACTGGCGCCGACGCCTCGTCTCACGGCCCGCCGCCCACAGCGCCGATGTGCTGTTTCTGCAAACCGTGTGGGCGCTGGTCCTGGCGGCGGTATTCATCCTGCCGCCGCTGAGCTTCATCAAGCAGCAATCCCTGCCCCGCTGCGCGTTCAACAAGGCCGGGGAGCAATTGACCGTGTGCCTGAGCGATGATCCGAACGAGCCGGTGATTGTCGACTGACCCGGCGCTGGCAGCAGCCCGGACACAAAAAAGCCCCGAACCGATCGGGGCTTTTTTCTGCCGGGCGCTATCGATGCTTGGTGGCCGGTGACGCCCTACGCACTGGCAAGGCGGCAGCAAAGGCCAGGGCTTCTTCCCGGGTGCCGAAAGTGGCGAGCCGGTCACCCGCTGTGCAGACCTTCCAGGGGCCGTGGTTGACGCTCAATACCTGATAACCGTTGATCTGCAACTTGTTCAGCAGCGGCGTACTCATGGACACCTCCTTTTTGTCAGCGTGCCTGGGGCTTGGCCGTTTTACCTTACACCCGCAGAACGACCCGGCGACGGCCGCATGTCGGCGCGCCGGGGTCATTTCCTCAGATTGGCCAGGGGGTCGTAGGCTCGCGAGCGCTTGCGCTGGTGCTCGGGTTCGGGCTGATCCAGGGGCGCCCTGGCCGGGCCTACCGGATCGACCTGGGGGTCGGCCAGGTCCGGCGAATCGGGGTCAAAACCCGGGTCATGGTGATTCGAGGCGTGCTCGGACGAGCGCGGCCCCGTGGGGTTCTTGGCAGCCATGGTCAGTTCCTGTGCTAGCCCGCAAAAGGACGGGTACAGGCGTTGGATCGCGATCCGTTCCAAGGGTGCCGGCCAGCGGACCAATGGCCACCGGCAAATTGCATTGCGCTGCGCAGCGTCGCAGGATGACGCCCTGGCCCACAACCGCTCAACAGGAAGTGTTCATGACGATTCGTGCCGTGGTTTTCGATTTTGGTGGCGTGTTGTTCGACTGGAGCCCGCACCACCTGTACCGCCAACTGATCCCCGACGACGCCCGTCGCCAGTGGTTCCTCGACACCGTCTGCACCCAGGCCTGGAACACCCGGCAGGACGCCGGGCGGCCCCTGGCCGAAGCGACCCGCAGCCTGGTGGCCGAGCATCCCGAGCATGCACCGCTGATCGAGGCCTATTACGGGCGCTGGCCGGAGATGCTCAAAGGGCCACTGGAGGAAGGCGTGGCCCTGTTGGAAGAGCTGCACCAGGCGCAGATGCCGCTGTTCGGGTTGACCAACTGGTCCCAGGAAACCTTTCCCTATGCCTGGGAGAATTATCCGTTTTTGCAAAAGTTTCGCGACATTGTGGTGTCGGGGCAGGAGCAGCAGATCAAGCCGGATGCCGAGATCTATCACACGGCTTTGGCGCGCATTCGTGCGCATTTGCCGGGGGTGGCGCCTGAGGAGTTGGTGTTCATTGATGATCATGCGCCGAACATCGTCGCGGCCAGGGCGTTGGGGTGGCGGGCGATTCATCATGTGGCTGGGGAGGAGACGCGGAGGCAGTTGGGGGAGTTGGGGGTGGTTTGAGTTCTGAGCCGAGGGTTTGGGGGCATATCCGTTGCTGCGGGGGTGGCGGCTGGCGGTTTCGCTCTTACAGCGGGGTGGGTACATATCCATTCCTGCGGTAACGGCCACTTATGGTTCCGCTCTTACAGCGGCTCACTTTTGAAAAGCGCAAAAGTAAGCAAAACGCTCTGCCCCTCCACTCGGTGCCTCGCCTAGGCTCGGCATGCCCTCACTCCGGCATTGATCCGTGGGCCGCCGCCACCGGCCATCCCTGGCCGGGTGGCGGCTAACCCGGCATCCCTGCCGGGTTACCCACGGCTCAATGCCTGCGTTCGGCCATCGTGGTTAACGGGGCGTTCAGATCAAGATCAAAATCAAAAGCGCGACAGCGGCCTTGCGGCCGGCCTGAAGCTAAGGGTGCGTGCGTTTCTGTAGGAGCTGGCTTGCCAGCGAAGGCGTCCGCCCAGGCGATGCATGTCTTGCGGGCCTCTTCGCCGGCAAGCCGGCTCCTACGGACAGCGCGTAAACGCGCTTGGCTTTTGATCTTGATCTTGATCTTCAGGCCCCTTCCCAGCCGGCCGAGCGTAGGCGTTGCGTAGGGGGCAGCTCGGCATGGATGCCGAGCTAGCCGCCACCCGGCCATGGATGGCCGGGTGGCGGCGGGCCCCCGGAGCAATGCCGGAGAGAGGGCACCCCGAGCCCCAGCGAGGGGCCCATGGAGGGGCAAGCGTTTTTGCTTACTTTTCGCTGGGCCGGCACTCCGGCGTTTGAAAAAAGTGAGTCGCCGTAAGGGCGAAACCCTAAGTGGCCATAACCGCAGCAACGGATATGTACCCCACCCCCACGCCATAAAAACGAACCCACCAGCGGCCGTGACCGCAGCAACAGATATGCACCCCGTCCCCCTCACCCTAAAGGCAAAACCGCCAGCGGCCACCCCGCATCACCGGATCAGCCCCGCGAAAAAACCCACCCCTCTATCGCCATCCGCAATCACCTCCCCCCCTCCATATCGCCCTTTGGAATGCCCCCCAGCCCCCCCCTCGAACCCCCGTGAATCCACCTGTCGGAAACCCACAAAATCAATGTGCCATTACCCCGCCCTTTCCACCCGCGCTGCTTAACTGCAAAAGCTGCCAAGTACCGCAGCACCCATCCACACCCACGGAAGGCACACGCCATGAGCAATGCATCTCAACATGTGATTCCACCCTACGGGGTGGCAATTCAATCGGCGATCTCCGAAGGCAAGCTGCCCCAGATGAAAGCCCTGTTGGCCAAGCGCGGTCCGAAAGAGTCCGAACCCAAGGATCTGCACAACGCCTACGAACAGCTGGCCAAGGAAGTCGCCCGCCTGGAACAGCACTAGTCGCTGTTTCCCCGTCATTGAATGGAGGCAAAGCATATGTCTGGTTCTATCCCCCAAGAAGGCCTGTTCCCCCTGAGCTATCGCATCGGTACCTCGCAACCCGGGGCCCCAACCCTGATCCTCAATCTGTTGGTCTACACCCCCGAGCAAAGCGTGCGCGGTACTTCGTCCATCACTCAGGCGGTCAATCCGCCCCTGGACCTGCATAGCGAAGTCTGGGGTCAGTACACCTACCTGACGGTCATGCCGCCGAGCACCAGCAAGATCCTCATCACCGCCCAGGGCAATCAGGGCGGACCCGGTTCCAACTCCGTCATCAACTTCAAGCTGCATCTGGTGGTCGGCGAGGACTGGAAGGAAGGCGTGGCCAACTACCAGTACTACAACGGACACAGCTGGGTATCGGTCAATCAGGTCCCCGCCCATCTGCAGGAGCCCGTGCAGTCCAGCACCCTCTCGGCCCCTCACCATGGCCAGCCCAACCGCCCACTGCCGCCGATCTCGGCGCTGTACGCTGCACCGATCCACGGCGCCATCGCCAGCGGCGACCTGGCGCAGATGAAGAGTCTGCACAAGGTGGCCACCCAGCAACTGGAGCAGCTGCCGCTGATCCGCACAGCGCTGGATGCGGCCAAGGCCGAGATCAGCAAGCACGAGCGGCGCTGATTCCGGCCGTCCAGCGAACCTGATGTCTTCCAAAAGATAAGGAGTTGCAGCATGACAATCGGACTGTTCCATACCCGCCTCATCGTCGCCAACCCTGTGATCGGAGGGCCGGTGCTGACCCTGGATCTGCTGGTCAACACGCCGCAGAAAAAAGTCAGCGGCGTGGCCCGGGTGACTCAGAGCACCTCGCCACCGGTGCACTTCCTCGCGGATGTCTGGGGCGACTACTCCCAGGTCAAACTGGACCCCTCCAGTGAAGGCCATATCGTCCTCAACCTGGCCGGTAACCCCAGCGGGCCCACCAGCCAGATCGCCGAGACTTTCCATCTGCAGGGCATTCTCGGCCTCGACTGGGCCAGCGGTTTTGCCAGTTATCGCTACCAGTACCAGGGCCATTGGCATGTGGTCCAGCATGCCGCCGTGAGCCAGGCGCCCGTGGATCAAGCGGCCAGCGCCGAGCTGGCGCCCAAGGACGATCAGCGGCATCTGTACCCGCAGCCGCTGTATGCCGTGGCGCTGCAGCAGGCTCAGAGCAGCGGCGATCTGGCGCGGCTCAAGGCGCTGGTGGCCCAGGGCGAGCAGCAACTGGCCAACAGTGACAACCTGAGCCAGGCGGTGCAGCAGTTGCAGGCGGAAATCAGCCGCCTGGAACGTCGCTGAGTTCAGGCACCCGGGGCCGGCCGACAAGGGTCGGCCCCAGGGTTGCGGTAAACCGATCGCGCCATTGCAACACAAGGAAGGCGCGCCTATTTCGATGGGTTGGTGCCGCGCACCGCTGGGTGCGCAAGGATCTTTCATGTCAGACAGTCTCCCCGTCCGCTACCTCAGCGAAACCGACCTCAAGCGCTATGTGCCGGTGCACGTGGTCTGGGAAATCACCCTCGCCTGCGACCTCAAGTGCCTGCATTGCGGCTCCCGTGCCGGGCATCGGCGCCCCGGCGAGCTGAACACCCAGGAATGCCTGTCGGTGATCGATTCCATCGCCGCCCTGGGCACCCGGGAAGTCACCCTGATCGGCGGCGAAGCCTATTTGCGCAAGGACTGGACGCGGCTGATCCAGGCCATTCACGACCACGGCATGTACGTGGCGATCCAGACCGGCGGACGCAACCTGACCCCGGCCAAGATGCAGGCCGCGGTGGACGCCGGGCTCAATGGCGTCGGCGTGTCCCTGGACGGCCTGGCGCCGCTGCACGACGCAGTGCGCAACGTGCCCGGCTCCTTCGACAAGGCCCTGGACACCCTGCGCCGGGCCAAGCAGGCGGGCCTCAAGGTCAGCGTCAACACCCAGATCGGCGCCGCCACCCTGCCCGACCTGCCGGCCCTGATGGAGCTGATCATCGATGCCGGCGCCAGCCACTGGCAGATCCAGCTGACGGTGGCCATGGGCAACGCCGTGGATCACCCCGAGTTGCTGTTGCAGCCCTATCAATTGCTGGAGGTGATGCCACTGCTGGCGCGCCTGTACCGCGAAGGCGCCGAGCGCGGATTACTGATGAATGTGGGCAACAACATCGGCTACTACGGCCCCTACGAACACATGTGGCGCGGCTTCGGCGACGACCGTGTGCACTGGAGCGGCTGCGCCGCCGGGCAGACGGTGCTGGCCCTGGAAGCCGACGGCACGGTCAAGGGCTGTCCGTCCCTGGCCACGGTCGGTTTCTCCGGCGGCAACGTGCGCAGCATGAGCCTGCACGACATCTGGCACTACAGCGAAGGCATGCACTTCGGCCGCCTGCGCTCGGTGGACGATCTGTGGGGCTACTGCCGCACCTGCTACTACAACGACGTCTGCCGTGGCGGCTGCACCTGGACCTCGCACTCGCTGCTGGGCAAGCCGGGGAACAACCCCTACTGCCATTACCGGACCCTGGACCTGCAGAAAAAAGGCCTGCGCGAGCGCATCGTCAAACTCGAAGACGCCGGCCCGGCCTCGTTCTCGGTGGGCCGCTTCGACCTGATCACCGAGCGCATCGACACCGGCGAGGCAGTCTCCAGCGTCAGCGACAGCGGCCAGGTGATCAAGCTGGCCTGGATCAACCAGGGCCAGGCCTCCCCCGAGGAAGGTCGCATCCCGCCGCGCCTGGCCCTGTGCCGCAGTTGCCTGGAGTACATCCACGCCCATGAAAGCACCTGCCCGCACTGCCACGCCGATGTTGCCGCCGCCGAGGCCCGGCACCAGCAAGACCGGCTGCGCCAGCAGGCGCTGATCAACACCCTGCACCAGCTGCTGGGCATGCCCCAGGAGCAACCGCGCCTGTAACCCCCGCCTGCCCCGCCGCCGCGCCGCCCCAGGCGCGGCGACGGTTGTAGCGGCCCCGCCTGCCGTGCAAGTTTTTGCGCACTTCATCAAACAGCCATCACAACCCTGTACTAGGATACGAGGCGACCCTTTGTCGATCCGCGCAAACAGGAGGTAAATCAAGCGAGCCCCAAACTCGTTGTTATAAGGCAGTCCTTCCACACCTTCACATTCATGGATGAAATGATGAACTCACAAGTACTGTTTCCACACATTGGCAAGGTCATCGCCAGCACCGGCAGCCGCAGTTTCCCGCGCATGCTGCACGACCTGATACTCACCCAACTGGCTGTGGACGCCACTCACATCACCCAACTGCGGGCCGACCCGCAACAGGCCAGCGGCAGAACCGGCAATACCTTGATGCAAAGCCGTCACCCGCTGTACAGCGACCTGCACGCCAGCAACGACCCGCTGCTGCGCGCCGGTTTTCCCGAGCAGCCCGACGAACCCTGCGGCAGCCCGCCACTGCTGCGTCACCGGGGCAACGCGGACCCGGCGCAATTGCACCTGACCGGTCGCAAGGATTCGTATCACTTCGTGCTGTCGGTGTACCGCAGCAGCCAGGCCCAGAGCTTTTCCCCCCAGGAACGCCTGCTGCTGGAGGACATCTCGCCGCTGTTGCTGCCCATGGTGGAAAAACACATCAGCGCCCTGCAGCCGCGCAGCGACTCTGCCGAGCAGGACCGCGCCGCCATCGAGGGCCTGGCGACCTTGCGCCTGCGCTTTGCCGAGCGCCTGGAGCAGTCCGGGCTGCGCCTGTCCAACCGCGAGCTGGAAGTCTGTGTCGGGCTGCTGGCCGGACGCACCGCACCGCAACTGGCCGAGCAGCTCAAGCTCAAGGTCAATACCGTCGAGAGCTACCTCAAGCGTGCCGCCATCAAGCTCGGCATCAGTGGTCGCCACTCCCTGCTGCGCTGGATGTACTCGCCCCAGGAAGACGCGCCGGGCACCAGCGATAGCACGCCGGCCTGATCAGACACCGGCCTTGATCCCGTAACCCCGACCCCGCCGGCCCCAGTGCCGGCGGTTCCGTCTGTGGGCCGGTCAATCCCGGGCCAGGGCCTCGATCGGGTCCAGCCGGGCGGCATTGCGCGCCGGAACGAAGCCGAAGACGATGCCGATCAAGGTCGAACAGGCGAACGCGGTGACGATCGAGCCCATGGAAAACACCATTTCCCATTCCTTGATGAACAGGGTGAACAGGTAACCGATGGCAAACGACAGGGCGATGCCGATGGCCCCGCCGATCAGGCAGACCATCACCGCCTCCACCAGGAACTGCTGGCGGATGTCCGACTGCCGCGCCCCCACCGCCATGCGGATGCCGATCTCCCGGGTTCGCTCGGTCACCGACACCAGCATGATGTTCATCACTCCGATGCCCCCGACCACCAGGGAAATCACAGCGATCAGCGACAACAGCAAGGCCAGGGAGCGGCTGGTGCGCTGCACCGTCTGCATGATGCTGTCGAGGTTGTTGGTGAAGAAGTCCTTGGTGCCGTGACGCTGCACCATGAGTTTCTTCACATGCTCCTCCACCACCTTGCTCGGCTGGCCGTCCTTGATCTTCACGCTGATGCTGTCCAGGTGGCGCTGGCCCAGCACCCGTCCCGCAGCCGTCTCGTAAGGCACCCAGACGTTGAGCAGGTTGCTGGCGGCGAACATGTTCTTGTTCTCGGCGGTGACCCCGATCACCGTACACGGCAAGTTGCCCACCAGGATCACCTGCCCCAGGGGGTCGACGTCCGGGCCGAACAGACGGTTGCGCGTGTTGTGGTCGATCACCACCACCTGGGCCTGGCGCCGGGCATCGTTCTCGCTGAAGGCGATGCCGGCCGCAAGCTTGAGATCGCGGACCTTGAAGTACAGGTGGCTGACGCCGTTGACCGTGGCATTGAGGTCGATATTGCCGTAGCGCAGCAACAGGCTGCGGCCCACCATCGGCGTGGCGCTGTCGACGTAGTACAGCTGGTTCAGGGCCGTCACGTCGGCGGGCATCAGGGTCTGGATCGCCGCCGCCCGGCTGTCGCCGAAACTGGCCCCGGGGAAGATGTCGATGGTGTTGCTGCCGATGGCCTGGATGTCCTTGAGCACATAGCGCTTGGCGCCCTCGCCGATGGCCACGATGGACACCACCGAGGTGATGCCGATGACGATGCCGAGCATGGTCAGCAAAGTGCGCATGCGGTGCGAGACCAGCGCCACCCAGGCCATGACGAAGGCTTCCTTGAACAGCCCGAGGCTGGCCACCAGGCGTCGCGCTCCGGCCGGCCGGGTGCTCACCGGAGCCTGCGTCGGCACCTCTTGCGCCCCGTGCGAATTGACCCGGTCGCTGACGATCTCGCCGTCGTGCACTTCGATGATGCGTTCGGCATTGGCCGCCACCTGAGGGTCGTGGGTGACGATGATCACCGTGTGCCCCAGGGCGTGCAGCTCCTGGAGAATGCCCATCACCTCCTTGCCGCTGTGGCTGTCCAGGGCCCCGGTGGGTTCGTCGGCGAGGATCACTTCGCCGCCGTTCATCAGGGCCCGGGCGATACTCACCCGCTGTTGCTGGCCGCCGGACAACTGGTTGGGCCGGTTGGCCAGGTGCCCGGACAGCCCCAGGCGCGCCAGCAGCTCCCGGGCCCGGCCATGGCGCTTGACTTGCGGGGTGCCGGCGTAGATCGCCGGCATCTCGACGTTGTGCATGGCACTCAAGTGCGGCAGCAAGTGATAACGCTGGAAGATGAAGCCGAAATAGTCCCGGCGCAGCTCCGCCAGGGCCTGATCGTCCAGGTCGCGGGTTTCCTGGCCGTTGACCTTGTAGCTGCCGGCCGTAGCGTAGTCCAGGCAACCGAGGATGTTCATCAGGGTCGACTTGCCGGAGCCCGAGGCCCCGGTGATCGCCAGCATTTCCCCGGCCTGGATGCTCAGGTCGATGTGTTTCAGGGCCAGGAACTCCCGCTCCCCGGCGGTGAAGCTGCGGCTGATGCCCTTGAGCTCCAACAATGGCTGGGTCATGGTCAGGCCCCTGCCGTGCCGGGCACCGGATCACCGATCACCACCTTGTCGCCCTCCGCCAGGCCCTCCTTGATCTGCACCTTGACGTTGTTGTTGATCCCGGTGCTGACGTTGCGCGACTGGGCATGGCCCTTGGCGTCCAGCACCCGCACCGCGAAGCTGCCGTCGGCGTTGCGCGGGCCCAGGGCCGCCACCGGCACCATCAGCACATCCTTGGCGGTATCCAGCACGATGCGCACCTGGGCGGTCATGGCAATGCGCAGCCGGTGGTCCGGGTTGGGCACGTCGAACAGGGCGTTGTAGAACACCGCGGTGTTCTGCTTGGGGGTGCCGGCGGTCTGGGTTTCGAGAAAGTTCTGCGGCGCCGGTTCAGTGCCCCGCAGCTTGGCGTAATAACGCCGCTCGGCTTCGCCGAGGATGGTGAAATACACCTCCTGGCCCGGGGCGATATGGATCACGTCGGCCTCCGAGACCTGGGCCTTGACGGTCATGGTGTCCAGGTCCGCCAGTTTCAGCAGCACCGGCGCCAGCTGGTTGGCAATCACTGTCTGGCCTTCCTGGGTCACCACCCCCACCACATCGCCGTCGATGGGCGCGATGATGCGGGTGTAGGCCAGGTTGACCTTGGCGGTGTCGATCTGGATATGGGCGCTCTTGATCTGCGCGTCCAGGGACAGCAGGTTGGCCCGCTGCACCTCGTAGTTGGACTCGGCCGTCTCGAAATCCTGCTGGGAAATCGACGCGTCCGACTGCAAGTCACGGTAGCGCTCGTAGATGGCCTTGGTTTCCTTGAGCTGGGCCGCGGTGGCGCGGCGCTTGGCTTGCAGGTTTTCCTCGTCCACCTGGGCCTGGCGCAGGGTGTTCTGCAGCACCAACGGATCGATTTCCGCCAGCCACTGGCCCTTCTTCACCTTGTCCCCGACCTTGACCTTGAGCGACTTCAACTGCCCGGAAACCTGGGCCCCGACGTCCACCTGCTTGATGCCCTCCAGCAGGCCCGAGGCCAGGACCGCGTTCTCGATGTCCCCCCGTTCAACCTTGGCGGTCAAGTACTGCGGCGGCTCTGCCGGCGCCTGCACCGTATAGAAAATCAATCCGGCCACAACCACCAGCAACAGCCCCATACCGATTTTGCGAAACTTCGACTTTTCCATAGATGACCACAAGTGCGTTGAGAGCGGGCTCCACCGGCCAGCGGCGAGCCCCCTTACAGAACACCGTGCTGCCGTAGTGAGCGGTGTTCCAGATGAATGAAACGCTGTCAGCCAACGGCGGGCACCCGGCCCGCCGCCGCATCCGGGTTCATGACACAGCCTCCCCCTGGGGCAGCGACTGCCCGTCGCGCCACCAGGCCGCCAGATGCTGGACGTTGGGGGCCTTGAGCAAGCTGAAATGGTTGCCCGGTCCCTGCCACAACCCCAGTTCCGTCACCTGCCGGCGCCAGCCCTGGACCATCGCCTCCTGCTCGCGCAGGTTGCCGGCGGCATCCAGGCGCGGATCGTCCGCCAGCACCAGGCGCACCGGTCCTCGGTAAGGGCGTTGCGGCTGGTAGCGGGTCCGCAGGGCGCTGGCGAAGGTTCGCGCCGGCCCCTGCATCGCCCGCGGATCGGCACGCTGGGACAGCAGGCCGACCCGGACCATGCCGGCATGCAGCAGGTGCATCTGCATGCCGTCGTCCTCGGCGGCAAACAGCTGCGGATCGATGCCCAGGCTCTGGCCGCAGGCCAGTTGCATGGACTCGATCAGCCGCAACAGCGCGGCCGTGCTGGTGTAGGGCCGCCCCACCACGCCGTTGCCTCCCGGGGCCTCGCTGTCGATCAGGGTCAGGGAGGCCACTTCGCGGCCTGCGGCCTGCAAAGCCCCGGCCATCTCGAAGGCGACCCAGCCGCCGAAGGAGTGGCCGATCAGGTGCAGCGGCCCATGAGCAAACTCCTGCTCGATGGCTTGCAGGTAGTAGCGCGCCGCCGCCTCCACCTGGGTGTGAGGCACACCGTGGCCATCCAGGCCCCGAGCCTGCAGGCCGAAGATCGGCCAGTCCGGCCCCAGGGCTTCGGTCAGGCCAATAAAGCCGGTGACGCTGTCGCCGGCCCCCGGCACACAGAAGATCGGCGTCTGCCCGGAGCGCCCGCTCTGGATCCGCAGCAACGGCTGATGGGGCGTTGCCCCGGTGCCGGCAGCGACCCGGGCCTGCTCGATGGCCTGGCTCATGGCCTGGCCCAGCTCATGGATGTTCGGCGCCTTCATCATGCTCAGGTGATCCCCGGGCACGCTGATGCAGTGCAGGCGTTTGCCCGGCAGCACCTCGCCCCAGCCCAGGGTCGGGCTGCGCCGGGACAGCTCGGTGGGCCGCTGGGCGGCGCAGAACAGGTGCACCGGCACGCCGATCGGGTGCAGGCGGTAATGGGCCAACGCATGGCCGTGGGCCACCTCGCGGTCCAGGTAATGCCCCAGCGTCTCGGGAGCCGCGCTTGCCAGTTGCTCGAACAGCAGGCCCTGTTCCCGGCAACGTTGCAGCAGGCCGGGGAAGTCCAGGCTGTGCAGTTCCTGGCGCAGCTGTTCGACGACGGCCAGCGGTTGCACTCCCGCCGCGCCCTGGGCGCTCCAGTAGGCGCTGCACTGCAACAGCAGGTGCTGCTTGCGGGCATCATTTGCGGACCAGCGCGCCTTGCCCTGGTCGGTCAGGCGTGGCACATAGCTGTCGATCAGGCCGAGGAACTCCACCTGCTGATCCTGCCCCAGCAACTGCTGGGCGATCTCATAGGCCAGCACCCCACCGAAGGACCAGCCCGCCAGGCGATACGGCCCTTCGGGCTGGACCCGACGCATGACCTCCAGCAAGCGTGTGGCCAGACACTCCAGGGTGCGCAACTGCGGCTGGCCAATGGCGATACCCGGCAGGCCGTAGATGGGGAAGTCCCCTTCCAGGTGCTGCCCCAGTGCCGGGAAGTAGGCGTCCAGGCCGGTGAACTCATGCACCAGGAACAGGGCCGGACCGCTGCCGCCGCTGCGCACCGTGACCCACTCGGGGTCCTGTTGCGGGGTCGCCGGGCGCGCCTCCAGCAAACGCGCCATGGCGGCCACGCTGGGGTGCTGGAACAACTGCGCCAGGCTCACTTCGAGCCCGGCCTGTTGCAGGCGGTTGATCAGTTGGATCGCCAGCAGCGAATGCCCGCCGTGTTCGAAGAAGTGCTCGTGGCGCCCTACTTGATCAAGTTTCAGCACCTGCGCCCAATGGGCCGCCAGGGTCTGCTCCAGGGGCGTTTGCGCCGCTTCAAAACACGCCGTGACCTGCGCCGCGGGCGTCGGTGCCGGCAGCGCATTGCGGTCCAGCTTGCCGTTGTTGGTCAGGGGCAGCGCCTCCAGACGCACATAGGCCTGGGGCACCATGTACTCCGGCAGTTGCTCCAGCAGGTGGTTGCGCAAGGCTTCGACGGCCGGCTCCGGCACCTGTGGCTGCACGCTGTAGTAGGCCACCAGACGCAAGTCCCCGGGCGCCTCCTCGCGCACCAGGACCACCCCATCGCGCAATCCGGGGAAGCTCGCCAGACGCGCTTCGATCTCCCCCGGTTCGATACGCAAACCACGGATCTTCACCTGCTGGTCGTTGCGCCCGAGGCATTCCAGCAGACCGTTCTCCTGCCAGCGCCCCAGGTCGCCGGTGCGGTACATCAGGGGTTCGGGCTCAGAGCTGAACGTTTCAGTGCTGAAGGGATCGGGGAGGAACTTCTCGGCGCTCAGCTCAGGCCGATTCAAGTAGCCCTTGGCCACGCCCTGGCCGCCGATGTAGATCTCTCCCACCACGCCGATGGGCAGCGGCTGGCCCTGGGCATCGAGGATGTAGACGCTGGTGTTGGACAGCGGCCGGCCGATGGGCACGCTGTCGGCGTCGGCCGCCAGGGCCTCGGGCTCATGGGTCACCGCGAAGGTGGTGGTTTCCGTCGGTCCGTAGCCATTCACCAGACGCAGGCCGGGCACCTCGGCCTGCATCCGCCGGAAGGCCACCGGGTCGGCCCGCTCACCGCCGCACAGGAGCATGCGCAGGCCACTGAACGCCTGGGGCATCAGCTGCACGTACTGGTTGAACAGGCTGGTGGTGAGAAACAGCAGCGTGACTCCGCAGGCCTTCAGCAACCCGGCGAAGGCCTCGGGGTCCAGCAGCGTCTGGTGGTCCACCACCACGACCCGGCCGCCGTTGAGCAAGGGCCCCCAGACGTCCATGGTGCTGGCGTCGAAGGCCGGGTTGGAGGCAAAGGCCACCCGGTCCCCGGGGTTGAAATCGGCGTAGCCGTTGTTGATCACCAACCGGGTGATGGCCCGGTGCGGCACCAGCACGCCCTTGGGCACGCCCGTGGAGCCGGAGGTGTACATGATGTAGGCCACCGCCTCGGAGGACTGGGCCAGGGCCGGGTTGTGCCCCGGCAAGCGGTCCAGGCGCAGGCGATCCAGCTCCACCCGCAGCAGCTGCGCCCCCAGCTGTGGGTCACCCGGCGGCGCCACCTCGGGGGCCACCGCCGCGTGCGCAAGCAGCACCCTGGCGCCGCTGTCCTGGAGCATGAACACCTGGCGTTCGGCGGGGGCGTTGATGTCCAGCGGCACATAGGCCGCGCCGCACTTGCTGGCCGCCAACTGCGCCAGCAAAAGGTCCAGGGAGCGTGGCAACAGCAGCGCCACCCTGTCCCCCGGCTGGACCCCGAGCCCCAGCAAGTGATGGGCCAGCTGATTGGCCCGGGTATTGAGCCGGGCATAACTCAGCACTTGCTCGCCATGGACCGCCGCCACCTGCTGGGGATGGGCCAGCACCTGTTCCTCGAAGCGCTGGTCCAGGGTCTGCCGGCGTGGATAGTCGCGGACGGTGGCGTTGAAGTTCACCAGCACCTGCTGACGCTCGGCAGCCGGCAGCACCGGCACTTGGCCGATGGCCAGATCGGGCGTCTGCTCCAGGGCCTGCAGCAGGTTTTCCAGGGCCTCGTGCAGGTAGTTGCAAATGCGCCGGGCATCGATGCCCGCCACCACGGCGGTGAGCATGAAGCCATCCCCCAGGTCGTCGATGCTCAGGGTCAGGGGGTAGTTGCTGCGCTCCTGGGCATTGAGCAACTGCACGCCCTCCCAGGCAGCGCCGGCTTGCCCGGACAGGCCGGCCGACGGCGCGCTGTGACGGTAGTTGAGCAGGCTGCTGAACAGCGGCGTACCCGCCTCCACTGCGCTGCAACGCTGCACCAGGGCCAGGGGCGCCTGTTCATGGCCCAGCAGTTGCGCCAGGCGTTCATGGGTGGCCAGCAGCGCATTGCGCACCGGCAGGTCCCCCAGATCCACCCGCAACGGCAAGGTGTTGATGAACACCCCCAGGGCCCGTTCGGCGCCCTCGCCGCCCTGCATCCGTCCCAGCAGCACGGTACCGAATACCACCTGCTGCTGGTTCGCCAGGCAGCCCAGGACCCGGCCCCAGGCCAGGTGCATCAGGCTCGCCGCGCTGACCCCCAACTGCCGCGCCTGCAAACGCAGGCGCCGGCTCAACAGGCGGTCCAGGGGTTGGCGCGCCTCGCTGAGCGGCGCGCTGGCGCCCTGCACTTCCTGCAAGCCCAGGGGCAGGGTCGGTTGCTGGATATCACCGAGCATCTCGCGGAAGAAGGCTTCATGTTCCGCTTCGCCGATACCCAGTCGGGCCTGGGCCACGTAGTTGCGATAGGGCACGGCGTCACCCAGCCGCTGCTGCTGACCGAGGAGGAAGGCCTGCAGTTCATGCTGCAGCACCTCAAGCGCCACGTGATCCATCACCAGGTGATGGAACAGCAACAGCGCCACCAGCCGCTGGTTGACCGGGTCCCGGGCGTAGACCAGGCGCAACAGCGGCGCCCGGGCAATGTCCAGGCGATAGTGCGTGCTGTGAAAGCGCGCCTGCAACTGACCGAGGATGTCGCCCTGACCCGGGTCGAGGACGATTTCCTCACCCTCCAGGGGCGCCTGGCGCCAGACCACTTGCAGCGGCTCGTCCAGCCCTTCCCAGAGCACCGCGCTGCGCAGGATGTCGTTGCGTTCGATCACCCCCTGCAAGGCCCGGGCAAAGGTTTGCAGGCGTGGCACCGTGTCGAAGGCAAACTGCGCCTGCAACACATAGGGGTCGCCCTGGCCGGCGGCCAGATGGTGAAACAGGATGCCGGCCTGCAACGGCGCCAGGGGGTAGATGTCCTGGACGTTGGCGGTGCCGCCGGGAACCGTGGCCACCACCCGATCGATGGCCGCCTGATCCAGCGTCAGCAACGGCAGCAGCTCAGGGGTGATGCGCGGGCAGTCGCGGTAGATCAGGTTGGCCGGCACCTGCACTTCACGGCCACGGCCCACGGCGGCGGCCAGGGCCGCCAGGGTCGGCTGGCCAAACAGCACCCGCACATCGGCCGAGAGCCCGGCCCGGCGCATGCGGCCGATCAGGCTCACCGCCAGCAGTGAGTGGCCGCCCAGTTCGAAGAAATGATCGTGACGCCCCACCCGCTCGACATTGAGCAACTCGGCCCAGAGCCCGGCCAGGAGGATTTCCACTTCGCCCACCGGCGCCTCGTACTCGCGCACGCTGGCCGCCTCCAGCCCCGGAACCGGCAGGTCCTTGCGCGCCAGCTTGCCGTTGGGGCTCAAGGGCAGCGCCTCCAGGTGCACGAACAGCGCCGGCACCATGTAGTCCGGCAGGTGCTCCAACAGCGCCTGACGCAACTGCTCCACGGCCAGGGCCGGGTGCCCGGCGGCGCAGGTGTAGTAGGCCACCAGGCGCAGATCCCCGGGCACGTCTTCCCGGGCCAGGACCACCGCTTCCTTGACCCCGTCCAGCTGGGTCAGGCGGGCCTGGATTTCCCCCAGTTCGATGCGCAGGCCACGGATTTTCACCTGATCGTCGTTGCGCCCCAGGTACTCGAGAGTACCGTCGGCCCGATAACGGCCCAGGTCGCCGGTGCGGTAAATGCGCGCGCCGGGGGCATCGCTGAACGGGTCCTTGAGGAAGCGCTCGGCGGTCAGCTCATCTCGATTGAGGTATCCCCGGGCCACCTGCACCCCGCCGATGTACAACTCGCCCACCACCCCCAGGGGCACCGGTTGCATCTGCCCGTCCAGCAGGTACATCCGGGTGTTGGCGATGGGCTTGCCGATCGGGGTGTTGTCCGGGGTCTCGGCCAACGGTCCGGCGCAATCCCAGGCGGTGACGTCCACCGCCGCTTCGGTGGGGCCATAGAGGTTGTACAGGGCGACCTGCGGCAACTGCTGCTTGAAGCGCCGTACCAGGCTGCCCGGCAAGGCCTCGCCGCTGCACATCACCTGGCGCAGGCCGCTGCAGTCCCGGGTATCGCCATAGGCCAGGAACACATCGAGCATCGACGGCACGAAATGCACGGTGCTGATGCCTTCATCGCGGATCACCTGGCGCAGGTAGGCCGGGTCCTTGTGCCCTTCGGGCCGGGCCATCACCAGCCGTGCACCGGTGAACAGCGGCCAGAAGAATTCCCAGACCGAAACGTCGAAGCTGAAAGGGGTCTTTTGCAGCACCGCGTCGGCGGCCGTGAGGCCGTACTGCTCCTGCATCCACAGCAGGCGGTTGACCACCGCCCGGTGCTCGTTCATCGCGCCCTTGGGCTGGCCGGTGGAGCCTGAGGTGTAGATCACATAAGCCAGGTGCCCCGGGGTCAGCCCGTTGACCCGGGGATTGACCCGGGGCTGGCGCTCCCAGAGTGGCTGGTCCAGGTCTACCAAGGGCACTGTCGGGCTGCCCGGCAGCTCCCGGGTGGCGCCCTGGACCAGCAGCGCCTGGGGCGCGCTGTCCTGGAGCATGTAGGCGATGCGTTCTGCGGGGTATGCCGGGTCGATGGGCACATAGGCACCGCCGGCCTTGAGGATCGCCAGCAGGCCGACGACCATTTCCAGGCCGCGCTCGACACAGATCGCCACCCGACTGTCCGGGCCCACGCCCAGGTGCAGCAGGTGCCCGGCCAACTGGTTGGCCCGCTGGTTGAGCTGGCGATAGCTCAAGCGCTGTTCACCGGCCTGCACCGCCAGTGCTTCGGGGCTGCGCAGTACCTGGGCCTCGAACAAGCCGTGCAGGGTCTGCTCCAGGGGGTAGTCCCGGGCGGTGGCGTTGAAGCCGTGCAGCAGTTGCCGGCGTTCGCCGGCATCCAGCAGCGGCACCTGCTCCAGCAGCGTCTGGTCGTCCGCCACCATGGCCTGCAACACCCGCTGCAGGTAACCGACATAACGCCTCATGGTCGACTCATCGAACAGCGCCGTGGCGTACTCCAGGCTGCCTTCGATCCGGTCCTGCACCTCCCCCAGGCTCAGGGACAGGTCGAACTTGGCGAAGTGGCTGGCCTCGTGAATGGCTTCCAGGCGCAGGTCCCCCAGCACCAGTTGCGGCCCGTCGCCGTTCTGCCAGGTCAGCAGGGTCTGGAACAACGGACTGTGGGACAGGCTGCGCACAGGACGCAGGACTTCCACCACCTGCTCGAACGGCAGGTGCTGATGGGCCTGGGCTTCCAGGGTCCGGGCCTTGACCTGGGCCAGCAAGGCCTCCACTCGCGGCGCGGCCCCCAGGTCCAGGCGCAGGGCCAGGGTGTTGACGAACAGGCCGATCAGCCCTTCGACCTCGGCGCGCATGCGGTTGGCCACCGGGGTGCCGATCACCACTTCGGCCTGCCCGGACAGCCGCCCCAACAGCAGCCCCCAGGCCGCCATCAGGGTCATGTACAAGGTGGTGCCATGGCGCTGGCTCAAGGCCCGCAGCCCGGCCGTCAAGGCAGCATCGAGGCGCACTTCGACGCTGCTGCCGGCGTAATCCTGCTGGGCTGGCCGCGGCCGGTCGCCGGGCAGCATCAGCAAGGGCGGCGCGCCCTCCAGGGCCTGGCGCCAGTACTGCGCCTGTTGCTCCAGCACCGCGCCGCTGAGCCAGCGCCGCTGCCAGTGGGCGAAGTCGCTGTATTGCACCGCCAGCGGCGGCAGCGGATCGGGCAGACCGCGGCTGAAGGCGGCGTACAGCGCCACCAGCTCCCGGGTCAGCACGCCCATGGACCAGCCATCGCTGACGATATGGTGCAGGGTCAGCAGCAACACGTGATGATCGTCCGCCAGGCTGATCAGGCGACCGCGGATCAGCGGCCCGCGCTGCAGGTCGAAGGGCGCCGAGGCCTCCCCTTGCACCAGAGCCTGCAAGGCTTCGTCGGCCTGTGGATGACCCCGCAGGTTCTCCAGCAGCAGGCCCAGCCCCGCCTCCACGGGTGCGATCAGCACCTCGGCCTCGTCGCCGTACTGGGCAAATCGGCTGCGCAGGGTTTCATGGCGCGCGACGATACGCTCCAGAGCCCGTTGCAGGGCATCGCCGTCCAGCTGCCCGCGCAAGCGCAGGCCAATGGGAATGTTGTAGGCGGTATTGGCCCCCTCCATCTGCGCCAGGAACCACAGACGCTGCTGGGCGAAGGACAAGGGCAACGGCTGATTGCGCGGTGCCGGCAACAGGTCCGGCAGGCTGCTGCGCTCGGCCCGTTCCAGGGCCTGGGCCACGGCGCTGAGCTGGGCATTGGCGAACAGCTCGGCCAGGGCCAGCTCCACCCCCAGGCGCTGGCGCACCTGGGACAGCATGCGCATGGCCAGCAGCGAATGCCCTCCCAGTTCGAAGAAGTGATCGTGACGTCCGACCTGCTGTACTTGCAGCAGCTCGCTCCAGATCTGCGCCAGGGCGATCTCACTGGCGCCCTGGGGGGCCACGTAGTCCCGGGTCAGCAGTGCATCGAGCTCGGGCCGGGGCAGCGCCCGCCGATCCAGCTTGCCGTTGGCGGTCAACGGCAGCGCCTCCAGGCCCACGTAGGCCAGCGGCACCATGTACTCGGGCAAGTGCCCGAGCAATTGGCTGCGCAACGCCGCCGGGGTCACGGTGACGGCCCCGGTCGCGGTGAAATAGGCCACCAGGCGGGTCTGCCCCGGTCGATCCTCCCGGGCCAGCACCACCGCTTCCTTGATCCCGGGCAGCCGGTTGAGGCAGGTCTCGATCTCCCCCAGCTCGATGCGCACGCCACGGATCTTCACCTGATCATCGTTACGGCCCAGGTACTCGATGCGTCCGTCCGCCCGCCAGCGAGCCAGGTCGCCGCTGCGGTACATGCGTGCCCCGGGCCGGTCACTGAAGGGGTCCTGGAGAAAACGTTCGGCCGTCAGCTCGTCGCGATTGAGGTAACCCCGGGCCACCCCGGCGCCCCCCACATAGAGTTCACCGGCCACACCGATGGGCACCGGCCGCTGCAACTCATCGAGCAGGTAGATCCGCGCGTTGGCGATGGGCCGGCCAATGTCCAGGGAACCGCCGGCGTGCATCAGCCCGGAGGTCGCCACCACCGTGGCTTCGGTGGGGCCGTAGTTGTTGATCACGGCGAAACTCTGCGGCTGGTTGAACTGCCGCAGACGGTCGCCACCGATCAACAGGGTGCGCAGCGTCGGATGCCCGAGCGGCTGACTGAAGGCGTATTCCGCCACGGGAGTGGGCAGGAAGCTCAGGTCCAGGGGCTGGGCTCGCCACCACTGCAGGAGCTGGTCGAGGTCCTGGTGGCCGATGCTGTCCGGCGGCAGGTGCAGGGTGGCGCCGCCGCACAGGGTCGGCCAGAACTCCCAGGCCATGGCATCGAAGCTCAGGCCGGCAACACAGGAAGCATGGCGCCCCGGTCCCAGGTCGAACGCCTGGCAGTGCCAGTCCACGAGGTTTTCCAGGGTGCCGTGTTCCACCATCACCCCCTTGGGCAATCCGGTGGAGCCGGAGGTGTAGATCACATAGGCCAGATGTTCGCTGCACAGCCCGGGCACTAGGGGATTGGCCAGGGGCTGCTGGTGCCAGTCCGGCTGCTGCAGATCGATCACGGCAACCGGTGGATCGCCCACCTGGGCGCGGGTGTCTTCCTGCACCAGCACGGCCAGGGGCGCGCTGTCCTGCAGCAGGTAGGCGATACGCTCCAGCGGATGGCTCGGATCGATGGGCACATAGGCGCCACCGGCCTTGACGATCGCCAGCAGACCGACGGCCAGCTCCAGGCCCCGCGGAACACAGATCGCGACCCGGGTATCCGGGCCCACACCCAGCCCGCGCAGATGGTGGGCCAGTTGATTGGCCCGGGCATTCAACTGGCTGTAGCTCAGGCGCAGCTCCCCGGCCTGCACCGCCGTGGCATCGGGTTGCTGGCCGGCACGAGCCTCGAAGCGCTGGTGCAGGGTCATGCCTTTGGGGTAGTCCTGCGTACTGGCGTTGAAGGCTTCCAGAACTTGCCGGCGTTCGCCGTCCTCCAGCAGTTGCACCTGGGCCAGAGGCTGTTGCTCATCCACCACCATGGCCTGCAGTACCTGCACCAGGTAGCCGACATAGCGCTGCACGGTCGCTGCATCGAACAAGGCGCTGGCGTAGTCCAGGGAACCACGGATCTGCCCCTGGCTTTCTCCCAGGCTCAGGGTCAGGTCGAACTTGGCCACCTGACTGGCCCCGGCCACGCCTTCGAGTTTCAGCTCTCCGAGCACCAGGTCCTGGGCGAAATCGTCGACCCAGGTCAGCACCACCTGGAACAGCGGGCTGTGGGACAGGCTGCGCTGGGGCCGGACGATCTCCACCACCTGTTCGAAGGGCAGGTCCTGATGGGCCTGGGCCTCGAAACTGCGGGCGCGGACCTGGGCCAGCAAGGCGGCAACGCTCTGCCCGGCATCCAGGTCCAGGCGCAGGGCCAGGGTGTTGACGAACAGGCCGATCAGCCCTTCCACCTCGGCGCGCATGCGGTTGGCCACGGGAATGCCGATCACCAGATCGGTCTGTCCCGAGAGGCGCCCCAACAGCAAGCCCCAGGCCGCCAGCAGGGTCGTGTACAGGGTGCAGCCATGGCGCTGGCTGAGGCGCTTGAGCTGGGCGCTCAGCGGCCCGTCGAGGAGAATCTCGACGCTGCCCCCGCTGAAGTCCTGTTGCTGCGGCCGTGGCCGGTCGCAGGGCAGCATCAGCAAGGTCGGGGCATCGGCCAGGGTCTGGCGCCAGTAGTCGCCCTGCTGTTGCAAGACCTCGCCACTGAGCCAGCGGCGCTGCCACAGGGCAAAGTCGCTGTACTGCACCGCCAGGGGCGGCAATGGGTCCGGGCGGCCCTGGCTGAAGGCTTCGTAAAGAGCCACCAGCTCCCGGGTCAGCACCCCCATGGACCAGCCGTCGGCGACGATGTGGTGCAAGGTCAGCAGCAGCACATGATGATCGTCCGCCAGGGCCAGCAAGCGCCCGCGGATCACCGGCCCGTGCTCCAGGTCGAAGGCTTGGGCCGCCTCGACCCGAACCCGCTCGGTCAGGTTCCGGGGGGTGTCCCGCAGGTCTTCGAACCCCAGTTCCAGGGCCTCTTCGATGGAGCCGATCAGCACCTGGGGTTGGTCTTCGCAGCGGACAAAACGGCTGCGCAAGGTGGCGTGCCGAGCGACGATGGCCTGCAGCGCCTGTTGCAGCGCCGGGCGATCCAGGCGGCCGCGCAGGCCCAGGCCGATGGGGATGTTGTAGGCACTGCCGGCGCCGTCCATCTGCGCCAGGAACCACAGGCGTTGCTGGGCAAAGGACAGTGGCAGGTCATGGTCCTGGGACGCCGGGAAGATCTCCGGCAACTGGCTGCGTCCGGCCCGGTCCAGCACCGCCGCCACCGCGCAGAGCTCGGCATTGGCGAACAGCTCGCCCAGGGCCAGCTCCACCCCCAGGCGCTGACGTACCTGGGACACCATGCGCATGGCCAGCAGGGAATGGCCGCCCAGTTCGAAAAAGTGATCGTGGCGCCCGACTCGCGGCAGGTGCAGCACCTCTTTCCAGATATCCGCCAGGGTGGTTTCAGTGGGCCCCCGGGGCGCCTGGTACTCGCGGCTGAACAAGGCCGCCTGATCCGGCGCCGGCAGCGCCTTGCGGTCCAGCTTGCCGTTGGCGGTCAGGGGCAAGGCGTCAAGCTGCACATAGGCCATCGGCACCATGTAGTCCGGCAGTTGCGCCAGCAAGTGAGCCCGCAGATCCGCCACCGACAGCGCCGCAGAACCCTCGTGCACAGTGAAATAGGCCACCAGCCGCGGGTTGCCCGGCTGGTCTTCGCGGACCAGCACCACCGCTTCCTTGATCCCGGGGAACGGGTTGAGGCGGCTCTCGATTTCCCCCAGCTCGATGCGCACGCCACGGATTTTCACCTGGTCGTCGTTGCGTCCCAGGTACTCGATACGCCCGTCCGCCAGCCAGCGGGCCAGGTCGCCGCTGCGGTACATGCGCGCGCCGGGCTGGTCGCTGAAGGGATCGGGGAGAAAGCGCTCGGCTGTCAGTTCGTCGCGATTGAGGTAACCCCGAGCCACCCCGGCGCCCCCCACATAGAGCTCGCCCGCCACGCCGATGGGCACCGGGCGCTGCTGTTGGTCCAGCAGGTAGATCCGTGCGTTGGCCACGGGCCGGCCGATGTCCAGGGAACCGCCCGCGGCTATCGGGCCGGACGTTGCCACCACCGTGGCTTCGGTGGGGCCGTAGTTGTTGATCAGGGCAAAACGCTGCTGATGGCTGAACTGGCGCAGACGGTCACCGCCGATCAACAGGGTGCGCAGGGTCGGGTGTTGCAGTTCCTGGCTGAAGGCGTACTCGGCCACCGGGGTCGGCAGGAAGCTCACCTCCAGGGGCTGGGAACGCCACCAGGCGAGCAAGCCATCCACGTCCTCGCTGCCGTCATGGGCCGGCGCCAGGTGCAGGGTGGCGCCGACGCACAGGGCCGGCCAGACCTCCCAGGCCATGGCGTCGAAGCCGAACCCGGCGAGGCTCGAGGTGTGGCTGCCGGCGTGCAGGTCGAAGGCCTGGCAGTGCCAGTCCACCAGATTGCACAGGGTCTGGTGTTCCACCATCACCCCCTTGGGCAGGCCGGTGGAGCCGGAGGTGTAGATCACATAGGCCAGATGGGCCGGGGTCAGCCCCGCCACCTCGAGATTGTCCTGGTCCTGGTCCTGCCAGAGACGCGGGTCGAGCTCGATCACCGGCACCGCCAGCGGCGGCAGGCGCCCCAGCAGATCGGCCTGGGTCAGTACCGCCCGCGGGCCGCTGTCTTGCAGCAGGTAGCCCAGGCGCTCGACGGGATGGGCCGGATCGATCGGTACATAGCAGGCCCCGGACTTGAGGATGGCCAGCAAGCCCACCAGGGTCTCCAGGCCGCGCCGGGCGACGATGGCCACCCGATCGTCGGGCTGCACGCCCAGCCCGCGCAGTTGCCGGGCCAGCCCGTTGGCTTGCCGGTTGAGCTCGGCGTAACTCAGGGCCCGGCCCTGGTGCCAGGCGGCCACCGCCTCGGGGGTGCGGGCCGCCTGGGCCTGGATGCGCCCATGGACGGTCTGGCCCCGGGGGTAATCCACGGTGCTCTGGTTGAAGCCCTCCAGCAGTTGCTGACGCTGGGCCAGGGACAGGATCGGCAGTTGCTCCAGGGCCAGCCGGGGCGTCTGTTCCAGGGCCTGGGCCAGGTGCTCCAGGGTGCACAGCAGATAGTCGAGGATAGGTCGCGGATCGACCTGGGTGCTGGCCAGCAAGGTCAGGCCGAAGCCTGTGCCGAGGTCGTCGACACTCAGGGTCAGGGGGTAGTTGGTGCGCTCCTCGGAGTGCAGGGTGCTGATCCCGGCCCAGGCGGCCTGGGCCTCGGTACTGACGGCGGCGCCGCTGTGGCGGTAGTTGAGCAAGGCACTGAACAGCGGGGTCGGCGCGCTCACGCCGCTGCAGCGCTGGGCCAGGGCCAGGGCCGCATGTTCATGGCGCAGCAAGGTGGTCAGCCGCGCATGGGTGGCCTTGAGGGCCTCATCCAGAGGCCGTTCGTCCACATCCAGGCGAAACGGCAAGGTGTTGATGAAGATCCCCAGGGCCCGGTCGGTGGCCTCGGCACCCTGCATGCGCCCCATCAGCACCGTGCCGAACACCACCTTGCGCTTGCCCGCCAGGGTCGCCAGCACCCGGCCCCAGGCCAGGTGGAACAGGCTCGCGGCGCTGACCCCGGCCTGCCGCGCCCGGGCCCGCAAGTGCTGGCTCAACGACTCCGGCAGGGCCAGGCTGGCTTCCTCGATGGCCCGCCCATCGCCCTGCACATCCTGCAGGCCGAACGCCAGGGTCGGCTCGTCGATATCGCCGAGCATCTGCCGGAAGAACGCCTCGTGCTCCTCTTGCGCGGTGCCCAGCCGGGCCTGGGCCACGTAGTTGCGAAACGGCAGGGCCGGCCCCAGGCGCTCGCCCTGCCCCATGAGCAATGCCTGCATTTCGTGGCGCACCACATCCAGGGCGCTGTGGTCCAGGGCCATGTGATGGAACAGCAGCATGGCGACAATGCGCTGCCCGGCGTCGTCCCAGGCATGCACCAGACGCAGCATCGGCGCCTGGCTGATGTCCAGGCGAAAGTGGCGGGCGTCGAAACGGCCATGCAACTGGGCCATGACATCACCGGCACCCGGGTCGGTTTCGACCTCCTGGAGAACCAGCCCGGCCTCGCGCCAGACCACCTGCATCGGCTGCTCCAGGCCATCCCAAAGCACTGCGGTGCGCAGGATATCGTGGCGCGCAATGACCCCGCGCAAGGCCTCGGCAAAAGCCTCCAGGCGCTCGCGGCTGGCGAAGGCAAACTGCGCCTGCATGACATAGGGATCGCCCTGCACGGCACTGACATGGTGATAGAGAATCCCCTCCTGCAGCGGTGCCAGGGGGTAGATGTCCTGCACATTGCCGACCCCGCCCGGCACCGTGGCGACAATGCGCTCGATGGCCTCCTGGCTGAGGTCGGCCAGGGGCAGCAGGTCCGGGGTGATGTGGCGGGTCGCCGGCGTGATGCCGTTGGCCGGCACCTCGACCTGCCCGGCCTTGGTCGCCGAGTATTTCCCGGCCCTGATCAGCTCGATCAGTTGCGGCTTGTATTCCCGCAACCGGGCCAGCAGGGCCGGTTCGCTCAAGGCCTGCTTGTTGCCCTGGACCACCAGTTGCTCGCCCTTGAGCACCAGTTGCACGTCCTTTTCCTTCAGTGTCGCCAACAGTTCGATCACGCTCACAGGATGATCTCCATTCGTTCGGTCATTGCCGCGTAGCCCGCCAGGGTCGGTTGTTCGAACAGCGCCCTGACATCGGCTTCCATGCCTTCCTCGCGCATCCGGCTGATCAGGCTCACCGCCAGCAGCGAATGCCCGCCCAGTTCGAAGAAATGATCGTGACGCCCCACCCGCTCGACATTGAGCAACTCGGCCCAGAGCCGGGCCAGGGTGATCTCCATGTCACCGATGGGCGCCTCGTATTCGCGCACCAGAGCCGCTTCCCGCCCCGGAACCGGCAAGTCCTTGCGCGCCAGCTTGCCGTTGGGGCTCAAGGGCAGCGCCTCCAGGTGCACGAACAGCGCCGGCACCATGTAGTCCGGCAGGTGCTCCAGCAGCTGCGCCCGCAGGGTCTCGATGGGCAACTGGCGGTCCGTCTCGTGACAGGTGTAGTAAGCCACCAGGCGCTGGTCCCCGGGCACGTCCTCCCGGGCCAGGACCACCGCTTCCTTGACCCCGTCCAGCTGGGTCAGGCGGGCCTGGATTTCCCCCAGTTCGATGCGCAGGCCACGGATTTTCACCTGATCGTCGTTGCGCCCCAGGTACTCGAGAGTACCGTCGGCCCGATAACGGCCCAGGTCGCCGGTGCGGTAAATGCGCGCACCGGGCGCATCGCTGAACGGGTCCTTGAGGAAGCGCTCGGCGGTCAGCTCATCTCGATTGAGGTATCCCCGGGCCACCTGTACCCCACCGATGTACAACTCGCCCACCACCCCCAGGGGCACCGGTTGCATCTG
Source organism: Pseudomonas sp. E1BtOHC1 (assembly GCF_058744285.1). Taxonomy (NCBI): domain Bacteria; kingdom Pseudomonadati; phylum Pseudomonadota; class Gammaproteobacteria; order Pseudomonadales; family Pseudomonadaceae; genus Pseudomonas; species Pseudomonas sp. E1BtOHC1. The sequence continues at coordinate 3,212,541 of NZ_CP196023.1, read as the reverse complement.
CCCGTCCAGCAGGTACATCCGGGTGTTGGCGATGGGCTTGCCGATCGGGGTGTTGTCCGGGGTCTCGGCCAACGGTCCGGCGCAATCCCAGGCGGTGACGTCCACCGCCGCTTCGGTGGGGCCATAGAGGTTGTACAGGGCGACCTGCGGCAACTGCTGCTTGAAGCGCCGCACCAGGCTGCCCGGCAAGGCCTCGCCGCTGCACATCACCTGGCGCAGGCCGCTGCAGTCCCGGGTATCGCCATAGGCCAGGAACACATCGAGCATCGACGGCACGAAATGCACGGTGCTGATGCCTTCATCGCGGATCACCTGGCGCAGGTAGGCCGGGTCCTTGTGCCCTTCGGGCCGGGCCATCACCAGCCGTGCACCGGTGAACAGCGGCCAGAAGAATTCCCAGACCGAAACGTCGAAGCTGAAAGGGGTCTTTTGCAGCACCGCGTCGGCGGCCGTCAGGCCGTACTGCTCCTGCATCCACAGCAGGCGGTTGACCACCGCCCGGTGCTCGTTCATCGCGCCCTTGGGCTGGCCGGTGGAACCCGAGGTGTAGATCACATAGGCCAGATGGCTCGGGCTCAGTCCGGGGCGTTGGGGATTGGCCTGGGGCTCCTCGCTCCAGACCCAGCGGTCGAGTTCCACCAGGGGCACCCTCAGCCCGCCCGCAAGAGGCCGACCGCCAGCCTGCACCAGCACGGCCTGGGGCGCGCTGTCCTGGAGCATGTAGGCGATGCGCTCGGCGGGGTACGCCGGGTCGATGGGCACATAGGCGCCGCCGGCCTTGAGGATCGCCAGCAGGCCGATGACCATCTCCAGGCCACGCTCGACACAGATCGCCACCCGGGTATCGGGGCCAACCCCCAGTTGCAGCAGGTGCCCGGCCAACTGGTTGGCCCGCTGGTTGAGCTGGCGATAGCTCAGGCGCTGCTCCCCCGCCTGCACCGCCAGGGCTTCGGGGCTGCGCAGCACCTGGGCCTCGAACAGCCCGTGCAGGGTCTGTTCCAGGGGGTAGTCCCGGGTCGTGGCATTGAAGGTGTGCAGCAGTTGCTGGCGCTCAGCTGGCGGCAGGATCGGTACCTGACGCAAGGGCCGCTGGGGCGCCTGTTCCAGGGTGTCCACCAGCGCGCACAGGGCCTGCTCCATGTAGCCGCAGATGCGCTCGGCGCCAATCCGCGCCAGGGTCATGGCGGTCAGCCGGAAGCCCTGGCCGAGGTCATCGACGTTGAGGCTCAGGGGGTAGTTGGTGCGCTCTTCGCTGTGCAGGGTCTGGATGCCCTGCCAGGCCTGTTGCACCGCCGGGCTCGGCACTGCGTCGCTGCCGTGGCGGTAGTTGAGCATGGCGCTGAACAGCGGCAGCGGCGCGACCACGCCGCTGCAACGCTGGGCCAGGGCCAGGGAGGCATGCTCGTGCCCCAGCAAGGCGCTGAGCCGGGCGTGGGTCGCCTTGACCGCCGCCCGGGTGCCGCTGTGGTCCAGGTCGACCCGCAACGGCAAGGTGTTGATGAACATGCCCAGGGCCCGGTCGGCCCCCAGTCCGCCTTGCAGGCGTCCCAGCAGCACGGTGCCGAACACCACGCGCTCCTGGCCCGAGGTGACGCTCAGGACCCGGGCCCAGGCCAGGTGGAACAGGCTCGCGGCGCTGACCCCCAGCAGCCGAGCCTGGGCCCGCAGGCGCGCGCTCAGGTCGGCGTCCAGGGTCCGTTGCAACTCTTCAATGGCCTCGCCGTCGCCCTGCACGTCCTGCAGGCCGAACGGCAGGGTCGGTTCGTCGATGTCCCCGAGCATCTCGCGGAAGAACGCCTCGTGCTCCTCGCGACTGACCCCCAGGCGGGCCTGGGCCACATAGTTGCGATAGGGAATCGCCGTGCCGACAGGCTCCTGCCCCAACAGACAGGCCTGGATTTCCTCGCGAACCACCTCCAGGGCGGTGTGGTCCAGGACGATGTGATGGAACAGCAGGATCGCCACCGTGCGCTGCCGGACCGGGTCCTGGGCATGGACCAGGCGCATCAACGGCGCCCGGGTCAGCTCCAGGCGCCAATGCCGGGCATCGAAGCGTGCATGCAATTGTTCGAGAATATCGCCCTCGGCCGGATCGAGGATGACCTCCTCCACCGCCACCCGGGCCCGGCGCCAGACCACTTGCAGCGGCTGTTTCAGGCCCTCCCAGAGCACCGCGGTGCGCAGGATGTCGTGGCGTTCGCCCACGCGCTGCAAGGCCTGGGTGAAATCCTCCAGGCGCTGGCGGTCGGCGAAGGCCAGATGGGATTGCAGCAGATAAGGATCGCCCTGGCGGGCGCTCAGGTGGTGATAGAGGATGCCCTCCTGCAACGGCGCCAGGGGGTAGATGTCCTGCACGTTTTCCACCCCGCCCGGCACCGTGGCGACGATGCGCTCGATGGCGTCCTGGTCCAGCTCGATCAGCGGCAGCAGCTCTGGGGTGATGCTCTGGCAATCGGTGCCGATCAGGTTGGCCGGCACCTGCACCTCGCGGCCGCTGCCCACGGCAGCGGCCAGGGCCGCCAGGGTCGGCTGGTTGAACAGCACTCGCACATCGGCGCTGAGGCCGATCTGGCGCATGCGCTCGATCAGGCTCACCGCCAGCAGTGAGTGCCCGCCCAGTTCGAAGAAGTGATCGTGGCGTCCGACCTGTTGCACCTGTAGCAGCTCGCTCCAGATCCGCGCCAAGGCGCTTTCCACCTCGCCCTGGGGCGCCTCGAATTCGCGGCTCAGCCAGGCTCCCTGATCCGGTTGCGGCAGGGCCTGGCGATCGAGCTTGCCGTTGGCGGTCAGGGGCAGCGCCAGCAAGCGCACATAGGCCACCGGCAACATGGAGTCCGGCAGTCGGCCCTGCAGGTGATCTCGCAGGTCCTGGAGATCCAGCTCGTGGTTGGAAACCTCGGCATGCTCGGTGAAGTAGGCCAGCAGACGCCCTTCGCGCACCAGTACCAGGGCCTCCTTGAGGGCCGGGTGGCTGAGCAGCGCGGCCTCGATTTCTCCCGGCTCGATGCGCATGCCGCGCACCTTCACCTGATCGTCATTGCGCCCCAGGTAGTCGAGGTTGCCGTCGGCACGCCAGCGGGCCAAATCGCCCGTGCGATACATGCGCGCGGTGGGCTCGGCGCAGAACGGGTCGTCGAGGAAGCGCTCGGCGGTCAGCGCATCGCGATTGAGGTAACCCCGGGCTACCCCGGCGCCGCCCACATAGAGTTCGCCGACCACCCCCAAGGGCACCGGGCGCTGCTGTTCGTCCAGCAGGTAGATCCGCGCATTGGCCATGGGTCGGCCGATGTGCAGCGAGCCGCCCACCGCGATTGGGCCGGACGTGGCCACCACCGTGGCTTCGGTGGGCCCGTAGTTGTTGATCACGGCAAACCCCGGATCGGCCGGGAACTGGCGCAGGCGGTCGCCGCCGATCAGCAAGGTGCTCAGGGTCGGGTGCCCCTGGCCCTGGCTGAAGACGTACTCGGCCACCGGGGTCGGCAGGAAGCTGATATCCAGGGGCTGGGCCCGCCACCAGCCGAGCAACGCTTCAAGGTCCTGGCTGCCCACCTCGGCCGGTGGCAGGTGCAGGGTGGCGCCGCTGCACAGGGTCGGCCAGACCTCCCAGGCCATGGCGTCAAAACCCAGGCCGGCGACGCTGGAACTGTGGCGCCCCGGGCCCAGGTCGAAGGTCGCGCAGTGCCAGTGCAGCAGATTCTCCAGGCTCTGGTGCTCCACCATCACGCCCTTGGGCTGGCCGGTGGAGCCGGAGGTGTAGATCACATAGGCCAGGTGCGCCGGAGTCAGCCCCGGCACCCGCGGATTGTCCAGGGGCGCCTCCTGCCAGACGCAGCGATCCAGATCGATCTGCGCCAGGCCTGGAATGCCCGGCAGCTCGCCGATCGCGCCCTGCACCAACACCGCCAGGGGCGCGCTGTCCTGCAGCAGGTAGGCGATCCGCTCCGGCGGATGGCTCGGGTCGATGGGCACATAGCTCGCCCCGGCCTTGAGAATCGCCAGCATGGCCGTCAGCAGTTGCGGCCCCCGCGGCAGGCACAGCGCCACGCGCTCGTCGGGGCCGGCCCCCAGTTCCAGCAGTTGCCGGGCCAGTTGATTGGCCCGCTGGTTCAGTTGCCGGTAGCTCAGGCGCAACGAACCTTGCACCAGGGCCACGGCCTCGGGAGCATCCTGCACCCGGGCCTCGAACAGGCCGTGCAGGGTCTGTCCACGGGGATAGTCGGCGCCGCTGGCATTGAAGCCTTCCAGCAACTGCTGGCGCTCCGCCACCGGCAATACCGAGAGCTGCCCCAGGTCCAGCTCCGGGGTCCATTGCAGGGCATCGGCCAGTTGCTCCAGAACCCGGAGCATGTAACCGCCCATGCGCTGTGCGCCCATCGCCGACAGCGCCAGCAACGACAGACTGAAGCCCTGGCCCAGGTCGTCGACGCTCAGGCTCAGCGGGTAGTTGCTGCGTTCCTCGCCCCCCAGCAGCTCGACCCCCTGCCAGATATCCAGGCCATCGCCCCGTCCGGCGTCCGCCACGCTGTGCCGGTAGTTGAGCAAGGCACTGAACAGCGGCGAACTGGCTGCCACCCCACTGCAGCGCTGGGCCAGGGCCAGGGACGCATGCTCGTGGCCCAACAGGGCGCTGAGCCGGGCATGGGTCGCGCGGACCCCGGCACGCACGCTGCCGGCGTCCACATCCACCCGCAGCGGCAAGGTATTGATAAACACCCCCAGGGCCCGGTCGGCGCCCTCACCGCCCTGCATCCGCCCCATCAGCACAGTGCCGAACACCACGTGCCGGCGATTGGACACCTGCCCCAGGACCAGGCCCCAGGCCAGGTGCATCAGCGCCGCGGCACTGACCCCCAGCTGCCGCGCCTGCTCCCGCAGGCGCAGGCTCAGGGCATCGGGCACAGGCACCCGGGCCTCTTCGATATCCCGGCCATCGCCTTGCACATCCTCCACGGCAAAGGCCAGGGTCGGCTCGTCGACATCACCGAGCATCTGCCGGAAAAACGCCTCGTGCTCGGCCTGACCGGCCCCCAGGCGCGCCTGGGCCACGTAGTTGCGATAAGGCACCGGGGTGCCCAGGCGCTCGCCGCGGTTGAACAGCAGCGCGCGCATTTCCTCGCCGATCACCTCCATGGCGGTGTGATCCAGGGCCAGGTGGTGGAACAGCAGAATCGCCAGCACCCGCGACTGCCCCGGGACCCGGGCATAGACCAGGCGGATCAGCGGCGCGCGGGCCAGGTCCAGGCGCCAGTGGCGAGCGTCGAAGCGTTGCTGCAGCTGTTCGAGCAGATCGCCGTCCGCCGGGTCCAGCACCTGCTCCAGAACCTGCAGTTCGGCCTGCCGCCAGACCACCTGCAACGGCTGCGGCAAGCCCTCCCAGAGCACTGCGGTGCGCAGGATGTCGTGGCGCTGGATGACCTGTTGCATGGCGCCGGCGAAGCGCTGCAAACGCTCCAGGCTGTCGAAGGCCATTCGCGACTGCAGCAGGTAGGGATCGCCCTGCTCGGCACTCAGGTGGTGATAGAGAATGCCCTCCTGCAGCGGCGCCAGGGGGTAGATGTCCTGCACGTTGGCCACGCCGCCGGGAACGCTGGCCACCACTCGGTCGATGGCCTGCTGGTCCAGTTCGATCAGGGGCAGCATCTGCGGCGTGATACGCAAGCAGTCGAGGCCGATGGCGTTGGCCGGCACCTGCACCTCGCGACCGCTGCCCACCGCGGCGGCCAGGGCCGCCAGGGTCGGCTGGCCAAACAGCACCCGCACATCGGCGCTGAGGCCGATCTGGCGCATGCGCTCGATCAGGCTCACCGCCAGCAGCGAGTGCCCGCCCAGTTCGAAGAAATGATCGTGACGCCCTACCCGCTCGACCTTGAGCAGTTCGCTCCAGATCCGTGCCAGGGCCGTCTCCACCTCACCCTCGGGGGCGACGAAGCCGCGGCTGAGCAGGGCCGACTGATCCGGCGCCGGCAGGCCCTTGCGCTCCAGCTTGCCGTTGTTGGTCAGGGGCAACGCGTCGAGGCGCACATAGGCCAGGGGCACCATGTAGTCCGGCAACTGCTGTTGCAGCGCCTGGCGCAGGGATTCGGCGGACGGTTCCGGGGCGTCGGCCTGCACGGTGTAGTAGGCCACCAGGCGCTTGTCTCCGGGTTCGTCCTCGCGGGCCAGGACCACGCCTTCCTTGACCCCGGGACAGGTCAGCAAGCGGGCCTCGATCTCCCCCAGCTCGATACGCAGGCCGCGGATCTTCACCTGATCGTCATTGCGTCCCAGGCATTCCAGCACGCCGTGCTCCAGCCAGCGGCCCATGTCCCCGGTGCGGTACAGCAGCGCCTGCGGGTGGTCGCTGAAAGGGTCGCGGATGAACTTCTCGGCGTTCAGCTCGGGACGGTTGAGGTAACCCAGGGCCACGCCATCGCCACCGATGACGATCTCGCCCTGGGCCCCCAGGGGCAGCGGCTGCTGGCGCTGATCCAGGACATACACCCGGGTATTGGCGATCGGCCGGCCGATGGGCACGTGCTCGGCGTCGGCCGCCAGTTGCCGGACCTCATGGGTGGTGGCGTAGGTGGTGGTTTCGGTGGGGCCATAACAGTGCACCAGGCGCAGGTGCGGCGCTTGCGCCAAGAGCCGGCGAAAGGCTGCCGGGTCGCCGCGCTCGCCGCCGCAGAGGAGTATCCGCAAGCCCTTGAGGGCCTCGGGAATCAGCTGCACATACTGGTTGAACAGCGCCGTGGTGACGAACAGCACCGTAGCCCCAAAGGTCCTCAGGGCGTGGCCGAAGCGCGCCGGGTCCAGCAGGGTGTGGTGATCGATGACCAGCACTCGCCCGCCGTTGAGCAAGGCCCCCCAGACGTCCATGGTGCTGGCGTCGAAGGCCGGGTTGGAGGCGAAGACCACCCGGTCCTCGGGGTTGAAATCGGCGTAGCCGTTGTTGATCACCAGGCGGCTGATGGCTCGGTGCGGCACCCGTACCCCCTTGGGCGTGCCGGTGGAGCCGGAGGTGTACATGATGTACGCCACGCTCTCGGAGGACTGCGGCAGGTCCGGGTTGTGGGCGGGCAATGCGCTCAGCCGCAGGCGATCCAGGTCCACGCGCCGGGCCGGGCCATCCAGCACCTCGTCACTGCGGGTCAGCAGGACCACGCTGTGACTGTCGCTGACCATGAAGCCCTGGCGCTGGGCCGGGGCGTTGATGTCCAGGGGCACATAGGCCGCGGCGCACTTGCTGATGGCCAACTGGCTGAGCAACAGGTCCAGGGAGCGCGGCAACAGAATCGCCAGGTGGTCCCCGGGCTGCACCCCCAGCTCCAGCAGGTGGTGGGCCAGCTGGTTGGCCCGGGTATTGAGCTCGGCGTAGCTGAGTAGGGCATCACCCTCCACCGCCGCCACCCGCTCCGGATGGGCCAGGGCCTGAGCTTCGAACAGTTGGTGCAGGGTCTGCCGGCGTGGATATTCACGGGCAGTGGCATTGAACTCCACTAGCAACTGCCGGCGTTCGGCCGGGGGCACCACCGGGATCTGTTCCAGGGCCATGCCCGGCATCTGTTCCAGGGCCTGGGCCAAGTGTTCCAGGACACATTCCATGTAGCGGCAGACCCGCTCGCCATTGACCTGGGCCACCGCCTGCAGGGTCAGGCGCAAACCCTCGCCGTCATCGTCGATGTTCAGCGCCAGCGGGTAGTTGCTGCGCTCCTCGGACGCCAGCACGCGAATGCCGTCCCAGGTCGCCGGCCCCTGATCGTCAGCGTCCTCCGGGGGACTGTGACGGTAGTTGAGCAGGCTGTTGAACAGCGGCAGCGCCGCCGGCACGCCGCTGCAACGCTGGGCCAGGGCCAGGGAGGCGTGCTCATGCCCCAGCAGTTGCGCCAGTTGCTGATGGGTACGGCCCAGGGCCTCGGCCACGCCCTGGGTGCCCAAGCCGACCCGCAGCGGCAAGGTGTTGATGAACATGCCCAGGGCGCGGTCGGCCCCCGAGCCGCCGTGCATGCGCCCCAGCAGCACGGTGCCGAACACCACGTCGTCGCGGCCGGACACTTGCCCCAGGACCCGGCCCCAGGCCAGGTGCATCAGGCTGGCGACACTGACGCCGAGGTTCCGCGCCTGCTGGCGCAAACGCCGACACAGTGCCGGCTCCAGCCGCAGCTGCTGCTCGCAGATGCCGCTGCCGTCGCGATTGACGTCCTGCAGGCCGAACGCCAGGGTCGGCTCGTCGATGTCCCCCAGCATCTCGCGGAAGAACGCCTGATGTTCCTGTTCGCCGAGCCCCAGGCGCGCCTGGGCCACATAGTTGCGGTAAGGCGCGGCAGGCGGCAGCTGCGCGCTGCGGCCTTGCAGCACCTCACTGATCTCTTGCACCAGCACCTCAAGGGAGCTGTGGTCCAGGGCCAGGTGATGCAACAACAGGATGCCCAGCCAGCGCTGCTGGTCAGCGTCCCGGGCACAGACCAGGCGCAGCAAAGGTGCCCGGCCCAGGTCAAGGCGATAGTGACGGGGGTCGAAACCGGCCTGCAGTTGCCCGAGTATCGTCCCCCGGGCGGGGTCCAGTTCCAGCACTTCCAACTCCAGGGGGGCCTGGCGCCAGACCACTTGCACCGCCTCGTCAAGGCCTTCCCAGACCAGGCTGGTGCGCAGGATGTCGTGCCGCTGGATCACCTGCTGCAAGGCCAGGGTAAAGGTCTGCAAGACGTCGTCGCTGGCAAACTCGAACTGCACCTGGAGCACATAGGGATCGCCCTCGACGCTGCTCAGGTGGTGATACAGGATGCCCGCCTGCAAGGGGGCCAGGGCATAGATGTCCTGAACGTTGGCCACGCCACCGGGCACCTGGGCCAACACCTTGTCGATGGCCGCTTGATCGAGGTCCGCCAGGGGCAGCAGCGCGGGCGTGATGCGCCGGCAATCGGCGCCGATCAGGTTGGCCGGCACCTGCACCTCGTGCTGCCCACCCACGGCGGCCGCCAGGGCGGCCAGGGTCGGCTGGCCGAACAGCACCCGCACATCGGCGCACAGATCCACCTGCCGCATGCGCTCCATCAGCTTGACCGCCAGCAGCGAATGGCCGCCCAGCTCGAAGAAATTGTCCTGGCGACCGACCTGGGGCAATTGCAGCAGCTCCTGCCAGATCCTCGCGATGGCCTGCTCCACCTCGCCCTGGGGCGCTTCATAGTCGCGTCGGGCGACCGCGGCGCTGTCCGGCGCCGGCAGGGCCTTGCGGTCGAGCTTGCCGTTGGCGGTCAGGGGCCAGGACTGCAGCAGCACGAAGGCGCTGGGCAGCATGTAGTCCGCCAGACTCTGGCGCAGTTGCTCACGCAGCTGCGCGGCGCCCGGAGCCGCTCCCGGCCGGGGAATCACATAGGCCACCAGGCGCTTGTCCCCCGGGGTCTCTTCCCGGGCGATCACCACCGCCTCGCCCACCCCGTCGCAAGCGGCCAGTCGCGCCTCGACCTCCCCCAGTTCGATGCGGAAACCGCGAATCTTCACCTGATCGTCGTTGCGCCCCAGGTACTCCAGGCTGCCATCGGCGCACCAGCGGGCCAGGTCGCCGGTCTTGTACAGCCGCGCCTCCGGCCGGTTGCTGAAGGGGTCGGCAATGAAGCGCTCGGCGCTGAGTTGATCACGGTTGAGGTAACCCCGGGCCACCCCGGCGCCCCCCACATACAGCTCCCCCACCACGCCCGTGGGCAAGGGCTCCCGGCGTGCATCCAGCACATAGAGTTGCAGGTCGGGAATCCGTCGGCCGATGGGGCTGCTGCCCACCCATTGCGCGTCCGCCGCCTGCAACGGCCGGTAGGTCACGTGCACCGTGGTTTCGGTGATGCCGTACATGTTCACCAGTTGCGTGCCGACGTTCTCCAGCCGGGCGTACCAGGGCTTGAGCATCCCCGGCTCCAGGGCTTCGCCGCCGAAGATCACCTGGCGCAGGGAATGCTTGAGCCCGCTCTGGCCCTGGGCCGCAATCAGCGAGCGGAAGGCGCTGGGGGTCTGGTTGAGGATGCTCACCCGGGCCTCGCACAGCAGTGTGTAACAGGCTTGCGGGGAGCGGCTGACGACCTGAGGTACCACCAGCAACTGGCCGCCATGCACCAGGGCGCCCCAGATCTCCCACACCGAGAAGTCGAAGGCGAAGGAATGGAACAGCGCCCAGACGTCGCGCCAGTTGAAATCGAACCAGTCGCGGGTGGCGGAAAACAGCCGGGCGACGTTGCGGTGTTCCACCATCACCCCCTTGGGCAGACCGGTGGAGCCGGAGGTGTAGATCACATAGGCCAGGTTGGCCGGGGTCAGCCCCGGCACTTCGGGGTTGTCCTGGGCCTCATGGGCCAGGGTGCGGCTGTCGAGGTCGATCAGCGGCACCCGCAGGTCGGCCACCAGGGCCTGGGTATCGGCCTGCACCAGCACGGCCACCGGGGCGCTGTCCTCCAGGGTGTAGGCGATGCGCTCCCGGGGATAGGCCGGGTCGATGGGCACATAGGCGCCGCCGGCCTTGAGGATGCCCAGCAGGCCGATGATCATTTCCAGGCTGCGCTCGACGCAGATCGCCACGCGCTGGTCCGGACGCACACCTAGCGCCAGCAAGCGATGGGCCACCTGATTGGCGCGGCGGTTGAGCTCGCCGTAACTCAAGCGCTGCGCCTGGAAAAGCAGCGCCGGCGCCTCGGGCTGGACCCGGGCCTGGGCCTCCACCTGTTGATGGATCAGCGGGCTGTCGGGGTACTGCCCCAGGGGCGTGTTCAGGCCCTGCAGCAGGTAACGCCGCTCGCTGGCCGGGAGCATTTCCAGGCTGTGCAACGGCGCCTCGGGGTTGCTCTGCAGGGCCAGGGCCAGGCTTTCCAGAGTGGTCAGCAGGTAGCCGCTGATGCGCTCGGCCCCCAGGGTGGCGTCCACCAGGGCGGTGATCAGCAGGTCCTCGCCCAGATCGTCGATGTTGACCGTCAGCGGGTAGTTGGTGCGCTCCTGGGCGCCCAGCACCTGGATGCCCGGCACCAGTTCCTGGACTTCGTCGCCATCGGCCCCGTGGCTGTGGCGGTAGTTGAGCATGGCGCTGAACAGCGGGGTCGGCGCACTGACTCCGCTGCACCGCTGGGCCAGGGCCAGGGAGGCGTGTTCATGGGCCAGCAAGGCGCTCAGCCGAGCATGGGTCGCCAGCACGCCGGCGCGCACGCTGTGCGCCCCCACATCCACCCGCAACGGCAGGGTGTTGATGAACATGCCCAGGGCCCGCTCACCGTCCTCGCCCACCTCCATGCGCCCCAGCAGCACAGTGCCGAACACCACCGCCTCGCGCCCGGACAACTGGCCCAGGACCCGGCCCAGGGCCAGGTGCATCAGGCTCGCCACACTCACGCCCAGTTGCCGGGCCTGGCTGCGCAGGCGCCGGCTGAGCTGGCGATCCACTGGCAGCCGGTGCTCTTCGATGCGCCGGGTTGCGCCCTGCACATCCCCCAGGCCGAACGGCAGGGTCGGCTCGTCGATGTCTGCGAGCATGTCGCGGAAAAAGGCTGCGTGCCGCTCTTCGCTCTGCCCCAGACGGGCCTGGGCCAGGTGGTTGCGAAACGGCACCGGCAGCGGCAGTTGCTCGCGCTGCCCCTGCAGGCAGGCCTGGATTTCCTGGCGCACCACATCCAGGGCGGCGTGGTCCAGGGCCATGTGATGGAACAGCAGCAACGCCACCTGACGCGAGTTGACCGGGTCCTCGGCGTGCACCAGGCGCAACAGCGGCGCCTGGCGCAGGTCCAGGCGGAATTGCCGGGAGTCGTAGCGCTGCTGCAACTGAGCCAGGGCATCGCCCCCGGCAGCGTCCAGCTGCAGTGCTTGACACTGCAGCGGCGCCTGGCGCAGGACCACCTGCAGCGGTTCATCGAGGCTTTCCCAGGCAATCGCGGTGCGCAGGATGTCGTGGCGCTCGATCACCCATTGCAAGGCCTCGGCAAAGGCTTGCAGCCGCTCCGGACTGGCAAAGGCGAAACGCGCCTGGAGCACATAGGGATCGCCCTGGGGCGCAGACAAGTAGTGATAGAGCATGCCTTCCTGCAGCGGTGCCAGGGGGTAGATGTCCTGCACATTGGCGGCGCCACCTGGCACGCCGGCGACGATGCGATCGATGGCCGCCTGCTCCAGCTGCACCAGGGGCAGCATGTCCGGGGTGATCCTGAAGGCCGGGCTCAGCCAGTGGCCGCCCTGCTCGGTCACTCGCTGCAGAAGTTGCGCCTTGTGCTGGATCAGGCTGTCCCAGAGTGCGTCGTCCAGGGCCTCGTCATCGCCCTGCACCAGCAGATCCTCGCCGTCCTGTTGAAGTCGGATCGCGAGGGTCGAAAGAACGGCCATCAATTCGCTGAACTGCATGTCGTAACCTGCCTGAGAATTCGGAAATGGTTGAAGAGAACGTCCTTGTTTCAGATGCAACCTTTCAGAGGCGGCGCAGGGCCCGAACGCTGAGCGGCCAGCGGCTTGGGCAAACGCCGCAGACACTGATCCCGCCAGGGCTCCCGGCAGCCTGGAAACGCTAAAACATCCGTTCTTGAGTGTCTGACATGGGAAGTCGGGACACGGCCCCGGCGCTGTCCCGGTCCAGCCGATGCCACGGCGAGCGCCGGCCCTGGGGCCGGCCTGCCGGGCCCCAGAGTTGGTTCAGAGACGCCGCTGGCGCTTGAGCTGGGGAATGGTGGTGGCGGGAATCTCCAGGCGCTGCAACTGACCCAGGGTATGGGCCGCCAGTGCCGCCAGGGTCGGCTGGCTGAACAGCAGTCGGGCATCGGCATGCAGGCCCTCCTGGCGCATGCGCGCCACCAGGCTGACCGCCAGCAGGGAATGCCCGCCCAGCTCGAAGAAGTGGTCATGACGCCCCACCCGCTCGACCTGCAACACCTCGGCCCAGAGCCGCGCCAGGGTCGTTTCCAGCTCGCCCTGGGGCGCCTCGAACTCGCGGCTCAGCACCGCGTCTTCCCCGGGTTCCGGCAACGCCTTGCGGTCCAGCTTGCCGTTGGCACTCAGGGGCAGCGTTGCCAACCGCACATAGGCGGCCGGCACCATGTACTCCGGCAACTGCTCCAGGACATGGGCCCGCAACGCCTCGATACCCGGCGCCGGCTGGTCCGGGTGCAGGCTGAAATAGGCCACCAGGCGCTCATCGCGCATCAGCACCGCCACCTCTCGCAGGGCCGGGTGTTGCGCCAGCCGTGCCTCGATCTCCCCCAGTTCCAGGCGCAGCCCGCGCAGCTTGACCTGGAAGTCGTTGCGGCCGAGGAACTCCAGGTCGCCGTCAGCGTTGTAGCGCACCAGATCGCCACTGCGGTACAGCCGGTCACCGGCCACGAAGGGGCTGTCGATAAAGCGCTCGGCCTGCAGCAGCGGCAAGCCCAGGTAACCCCGGGCCACGCCGACGCCGCCAATATGCAACTGGCCGCTGACCCCCAGGGGTACCGGCTGGTCATGGGCATCGAGCACATACAGCCGGGTATTGGTAATGGCCCGGCCGATGGGCAACTGCACCGCCGGTACAGGGGCCCCGGGCTCCAGGGTCCAGGCGCTGCTGTCCACCGTGGCCTCGGTGGGACCGTAGACGTTGTGCAGACGGGCCTTGGGCAGGCGTTGCTGGAACAGCCGGGCGATGGCCTCGGTGAGCTCGCCACCGCCGCAGAAGACGTCGGTCAGGCTGTGGCACTGTCCGCTCTCCTGCAATTGCAGGAACTGCAGGAGCATCGCCGGCACGAACTTGATCATGGTCACCTGCTGCGCTTGCACCAGCTGCGCCAGGTAGCCTGGATCACGCTGGCCATCGGGCCGCGCCAGCAGCAGGCGCATGCCGCTGACCAGGGGCCAGAACAGCTCCCACACCGAGCCGTCGAAACTGAACGGGGCCTTTTGCAGCAAGGTGCCGCCCGGGCATTGCCCACACAGTCGCGAACTCCAGTGCATCAGGTTGCCCAGGCCACGGTGCTCCACCATCACCCCCTTGGGGTTGCCGGTGGAGCCCGAGGTGTAGATCACATAAGCCAGGTGCCTGACCCCGAGCCCCGGCACCACAGGGTCATCCTCGGCCGGGTGCTGCCAGCGGTCGCGGTCGAAATCGATCAGCGGCACGGCCTGAGCCTGCAGCAGCGCGCGGGTGGGCTGGTGCACCAGCACGACCAATGGCTGGCTGTCATTGATCAGGAAGCTCAAACGCTCCAGCGGGTACTCCGGGTCCAGGGGTACATAGGCGCCACCGGCCTTGAGGATGCCCAGCAGGCCGATGATCATTTCCAGGCCGCGCTCGACGCAGAGCCCGACTCGCACGTCCGGCCCTACCCCTTGCTCGCGCAAGTGATGGGCCAGCTGGTTGGCCCGCTGGTTGAGCTGGGCATAACTCAAGCGTTGCTCGCCGGCCTGCAGGGCAATGGCCTGGGGCGTGCGGCGGACCTGGGCTTCGAACAGCCCGTGCAGGGTCAGCTCGCTGGGGTAGTCGGACCCGGTGGCGTTGAACGCCAGCATCTGCTGCCGATACTCCGCCGCCGGCAGGATGGACAGGCTCTGCAGCAGGGTCTGCGGTGCCTGCTCCAACGCCTGGACCAGCCCCTCGAGGGCGCAGCTCAGGTAGTCCAGCAGGCGCTGCGCGCCGATCCGCCGAGGCGCCCGAGCCCCCAGGCGAAAGCCCGGTTCCAGATCGTCCACCGCCAGCATCAAGGGGTAACTGAGCACTTCTTCGCTGCTCAGCAATTGCGCCCCCGGCACCCCTTGCAACAGGGCCTGGGCGTCGGCGGCGACGTTGTGCCGGTAGTTGAGCAAGGCATTGAACAGCGGAGTCGGTGCCGCCACGCCGCTGCAACGCTGAGCCAGGGACAGGGGCCCCTGCTCATGGGCCAGCAGCGTGCTGAGACGTTCCTGGGTCTGTCGCAGTCCGGCAGCCACCGTCAGCCCCGCCAGTTCCAGGCGCAACGGCAAGGTGTTGATGAACATGCCCAGGGCCCGGTCCGCTCCCGCGCCGGCCTGCAAGCGACCCAGCAGCACGGTGCCGAACAGCAGGTCCTCGCGGCCGCAGGAGCGTCCCAGCACCAGCCCCCAGGCCAGGTGGAACAGGCTGGCGGCACTGACCCCGAACTGCCGCACCTGATGGCGCAGGCGCTGGCTCAGGTCGCGGTCCAGCAGACCGCTGGCGTGTTGCTGATCCACCTGCTCGCCGGGACGCTCCTGCAACTCGAAGGCCAGGGTCGGCTGGTCCACCCCGGCCAGGTATTCCCGGAAGAACGCGGCATGGGCTGCCTGCCCCAACCGCGTGCGAGCCACGTAGTCGCGGTAGGCAAAGGCCGGCGCCAGTTGCTGTTGCCGGCCGTTCATATGGTCGGCAATCTGCGCCATCAGCAACGCTGTGGACGTGGCATCGTTGACCAGATGATGAAAGCGCAGCAGGGCGATCCAGCGCTGGTTCGGCCGGTCCTCGGCCCAGGCCAGGGCCAGCAGCGGTGCCTGGCGGATATCCAGCGGGTGGTGCCGAGGGTGGTAATGCTCGCGCAACTGCTCCGCCAGCGAGCCGCCCGCGGCCTGCGGCAACCACTCCTCCAGCGGCAACCGGGCCTGGCGCCAGACCACCTGCAGCGGCTGCTCTGCCGCATCCCAGACCAGGCTGGTGCGCAGAATGTCATGGCGGTCGATCACCGCCTGCAGGGCCTGGGCGAAGGCGTCCAGGTCCTCGCGACGGGAAAAGGCCAGCAGCGCGTGCTGCTGGTACGGGTCATGCCCGGCAAAGGTCATGTGGTGGTAGAGCAAGCCCTCCTGCAACGGCGCCAGGGGATAGATGTCCTGCACGTTACTCACGCCGCCGGGAACCGTGGCCAGCACCCGGTCGATGCTTTCCTGGTCCAGGTCCACCAGGGTCAGCATCTGCGGGGTGATGCGCCGGCAATCGGCAGGTACGCCATTGGCCGGGATCGCCACGTCCTGCCGGCCCTCCACCGCCGCAGCCAGACTGGCCAGGGTCGGCTGGCCGAACAGCACCCGCACATCGGCATGCAGCCCCTGCTCCTCCATCAGCTGGATCAGTTGCAGGGCCAGCAACGAATGGCCGCCCAGTTCAAAGAAATGGTCATGGCGACCCACCTGTTCCACCTGCAGCACCTGGGCCCAGAGCTGGGCCAGGGTGGTTTCCAGCGGGCCCTCGGGGGCCTGGTACTCGCGGCTGACCAGGGCCTCGGGGCCGGGTGCGGGCAAGGCCTGGCGATCCAGCTTGCCGTTGGCAGTAAGGGGCAATGCATCGAGCCGTACATAGGCCACGGGCACCATGGCGTCAGGCAACTGCCGGCGCAGGAAGTCCCGCAGGTCGCTGATCGGCACGGCCTCGCGGGCCGTGAACCAGGCCACCAACTGTCCGTCCCGGGCCTGGACCAGCACGTCCTGGAGCACGGGATGGGCGCCCAGGCGGGTTTCGATTTCTCCCAGCTCGACGCGCTGGCCACGGATCTTCACCTGGTCGTCATTGCGCCCCAGGTACTCCAGGCGGCCGTCGTCCAGCCAGCGAGCCAGATCGCCGGTGCGGTACATGCGCGCACCGGGCCGGGCGCTGAAGGGATCGTCGAGGAAACGCTCGGCCGTCAGCTCGTCGCGATTGAGGTAACCCCGGGCCACCCCGTTGCCACCGATGTAGAGTTCGCCGGCAATGCCGATGGGCAGCGGGCGTTGTCGCTCATCCAGCAGGTAGACCTGGGTATTGGCGATGGGCCGGCCGATATGCAGCGGCTGCCCGGCCTCGATGACCCCGGAGGTGGCCACCACCGTGGTTTCGGTGGGGCCGTAGTTGTTGATCAGGGCAAAGCGCTGTTCCTCGGGCAACTGACGCAGGCGATCGCCGCCGATCAACAGGGTGCGCAGGGTCGGATGACCGAGCCGCTGGCTGAAGGCGTACTCCGCCACCGGCGTGGGCAGGAAGCTCACCTGCAACGGCTGGGCCCGCCACCAGGCGAGCAACCCATTGAGGTCTTCGGGGCCGTCACTGGCCGGGGCCAGGTGCAGGGTCGCCCCGGCGCACAGGGCCGGCCAGACTTCCCAGGCCATGGCATCGAAACCGAAGCCGGCGAGGCAGGAGGTGTGGCTGCCGGCCTGCAGGTCGAAAGCCCGGCAATGCCAGTCCACCAGGGCCGACAGGCTCTGGTGCTCCACCATCACGCCCTTGGGCAAACCGGTGGAGCCGGAGGTGTAGATCACATAGGCCAGGTGCTGCGCCGTCAGCCCGGGCACCTGGGGAACGAGCGCCGAGCCTGACTGCCACTGAGGGTCGTCCAGCTCGATCAGCGGCACCGCCAGGGCCGGCAGGCGCTCGCGCAAACCGGCCTGGGTCAGCACCGCCACCGGCCCGCAGTCGTCCAGTAGGTAGGCCAGTCGCTCAGGGGGATGCGCCGGGTCCAGCGGTACGTAACAGGCGCCGGCCTTGAGAATTGCCAGCAGGCCGACCAGGGTCTCCAGGCTGCGCTGGGCCAGGATCGCCACCCGCTGATCGGGACCGACCCCAAGCCCTTGCAGGTGCACGGCCAGGGCATTGGCCCGGCGGTTGAGCTGGTCGTAGCTCAGCGCTTGCCCCTGGGCGACCAGGGCCACCGCGCTCGGGGTGCGCTGGGCCCAGGCCTCGATTCGCTTGTGGATGCGCTGCTCGCCAGCCAGTGGCTGACAGGTGGCGTTCCAACTCTGCACGCGCGCGCTCTGCTCTGCGGTCAGCAGCGAAAACTGCTGCACCGGCAAGGCCACGTTCGCCAGCCCCTGCTCCAGCACATGGATCAGGCAAGCGGCCAGCGCCTCGATCTCGTGAGGCTGGAAATACCCCGAGTCGTAGACGTAATGCATCCAGGCGTTGTCGTCGAAACTGTTGCTGCGCAGGTGAATGGCCAGGGGCGTCGGCTCGTGACGATTGGAAACTTTCACCGACGAGGCCACGGCATCGCCGTAGCGGTATTGCATGTCCTCCAGTTCATAGGACAGGGTCAGTTCGAACAATTGCCCGCGGTCTTCACGCAGCAAACCAAGGGCACGATTGAGCTCGCTCAGGGGAAAACGCTGATGGCGGAAATCCTGCTTGAGCACATCCCGCACCGCCACCACCAGCGCTTCGAAACTCAGCTCACGGCCGAAGTCCATGTGCACCGCACTGACCTGGGTGAAGGAGCCCACGGTCACCTTGAAAGCGGCGTTGGGCCGGTTCAGCACCGGCATGCCCAGGACCCACTGGTCGCGCTGGCCGATGCGGGTGAAATACACATGCAAGGCCGCCAGCAGCACATGGAAGGCCGAGGCCCCGGTGCTTCTGCCCAGGGCTTTCATCCGCTCATGCAGGGCTGCGGGAAAGGCCTGCACCAGGGTCGCCCCGGGCGTCCCGGCGTCCTGGCCCGGGCGGTAGCGCGGGCGCAGCAGCGGCTCCGGCAGGCTCTGGTACTTGGCCAGCCAGTAGTCCCGGTCCCGGGCATAACGGCTGGACTGCTGGTAACGGACATCGTCTTCGATGAAATCGACAAAGGACGGTGCGGCAGGGCCGGGTTCTTCGCCCCGCGCCAGGGCGCTGTAGAGATCACCTACGGATTGCGACAACTGGGCGAAGCCCCAACCGTCGAGGATCAGGTGATGGGCCTCGGCCTCCATCAGGTGATGCTCGGGGCTCAAGCGAAACAGCGAGAAACGGCACAGGCGTTCGCCGCTGAGCTTGAACGGCTGCTGCATCTGCCAGTGAATCCGCGCCAGCGCAGCGGCCCGCGGATCGGCCTCGGCGGACAGATCATGAAAGTCCATCTGCACCGGCCAGTGGCGGTCGAAATACTGCAACGGCAGGCCGTCGCTGCAGCCCTCCAGGGACAGCACGGTGCGCAGCACGTCATGCTTGCGCACCACCTCCTGCAACGTGCGCTGCATCAGCGCGGGCTGGATCGGCCCCTTGAGGTCGGCATAACCGCCGATGTTGTACAGCGGCGAGTCGCCGCGGCTCAGTTGATCCAGCCAGATATCCCGTTGCCCGGTGGTCAGCGGCAAGCCTTGGGCAGGCACCGGCCCGGCGCTCATGACAGCACCGGCGCGGAACATCCAGCAGGCAGCGCACCGTGGATGGCAAGGGTGATTTGCGCGACGAAGTCGGCCATGGCAAAGGCAGAAAAACGCGTCATAAGATCCTTCTCATGTGATGGGCCCGGGCACCGGCGTTCGCGGATTTAAGCATCGGCCCCACCCCCTGTATGTCACCCGAAACCCGGACATTCCAGGGCCGGATCGGGGCCTTCAGAATGGCCCTGACAGGTCGCCGGACAATCCCCCACGCAGGCACTTTCGACCGCCTCATCCGCAGCCCCGGAACGCTGCTGCGGATCAGCTGAAATAGCTGTAGGACATTGACCATCCGTACACGAGGCTCATGGCCTGGCCAACCCTCCCGTCAAGGCCGGATGAGCCTGTGCTTACAGTGACTTGCAGAGCCGCGAGGACGAACGTCGGCGGGCGTTGCGAGCCTGTTGCCGGCTCATAGGGGAAACCCCGGTAGCGCTCTGGCGCGGCCTGTCTGTCCCGGTTTACCCCTACAGACGCAAAGTAAATTCTTAGGCTTAAATCAGATTTTTCCGACTCGATCAGGTGCATGAACACTGTGCTGCGGGGCACCGTGGCAACCGCGTTTCGATCAGCGATTTGTCTCGATCAAGGATGATAAGGATATGGGTCTGACCAGCAGTATCGCCAACATGGAAACTCCACCCTTCTACTTCGAACTGGGGCAATTGATCTCCAGTACCGGCCATTGCGGATTCGCCAGGGACATGCTGCAACTGGTGGACAAGCTGGTGCCGGTCAGCCAGTTGCTGCTCAGCGAGTGGACCCTCGACGAACGCCAGGCCAGTTCCCTGGCAATCACCCTGCTGGGGCGTGCCGGGCTGCAAGAGGACCTGCCCCTGCCGGAGCCCCCGCGACGCCATGATCCCCTGCTGCACAAGATGCTGGAAATGGACGACTCGCTGCTGATTCAGATGAATGCCCAGGTCCAGTACGGGCCTTCGCGCAACACCCCGCACCAATGCCATCTGGTCTCGCGCAAAGCCAACCGCCGCTGTGTCATTACCCTCTACCGCGCCCCCTCTCAGGGCGGTTTTTCCCTGGCCGAACTGTCCTTTCTCAAGAGCCTGTCGGAAACATTGCTGCCGCTGTTGGAGCGCCATGCCCAACTGCATCGGCAACAGGCCCTGAAGAACCTGCGCAGCTGGAGCACCCGCCCCCTGGATGCGCGCCAGCAGACACCCCTGCAACGGGAGTTCGACGAGCGCCTGTCCCTGGGGGACATCAGCCTGTCGGCCCGGGAAAAAGAAGTCTGTCTGGGGCTGTTGACTGGAGGTACGGTGCCGGAAATGGCCCAGCGCCTGAGCGTCAAGAACAGCTCCATCGAAACCTATCTCAAGCGTGCCGCCGCCAAGCTCGGGGTCAGTGGCCGCCACGGCCTGGCCAAGTGGATGGTCGGCGCCTGAGGCGCGGTGCCGGCGCCCCCTGTCGTCCACCCTCAGGATGTCCTTGTCACGAGGCTGATCATGCGTAACTCCCCATCGATCCTGGCGGCCCTGGCCCTGACCCTCGGCGGCTGCTCGCTGATCCCGGACTACCAGCGCCCACAGCCGCCGGTGGCGCCCCAGTACCCTCAAGGCCCGGCCTACGCCTCGGCCACAGGCACGCCGGGGGCCGACTGGCAGGGCCTGTTCCAGGACCCCTTGCTGCAACAGTTGATCCACAGTGCCCTGGAAAACAACCGCGACCTGCGGGTGGCGGCCCTGAACGTCGCGGCCTACCAGGCCCAGTACCGCATCCAGCGCGCCGACCTGCTGCCGGCGGTGTCGGCCAGTGTCGACGGCAAGCGCCAGCGTCTGCCCGAGCAGATGACCGGCGGCAAGGCGCTGATCAATTCCAGCTATTCAGCGAACCTGGGCATCAGCGCCTATGAGCTGGATTTCTTCGGCCGCATCCGCAGCCTCAGCCAACAGGCATTGATGACTTACCTGTCCAGCGAGCAAGCCCGGCGCAGCGCGCAGTTGAGCCTGGTGGCCAATGTCGCCAGCGCCTACCTGACCTGGTGCGCCGACCAGGAACTGCTGGAGCTGACCCGCAAGACCCTGGCCGCGGATGAACAGAGCCTGCGTTTGACCACCCGCAACGGCAACGCCGGGAAGATCTCGGCCCTGGACGTGGCCCAGGCCCGCACCAGCGTCGACAGCGCCCGGGCCAGCCTGGCCCGCTACCAGCGCCAGGTGGCCCAGGACCTGAACAACCTGACCCTGTTGGTAGGTGCGCCGCTGCCCGCCGACCTGCCCCAGCGCAGGTTGGCCGAAGGCATGCTGGCCCAGGTGCCCGCGGGGCTGCCTTCGAGCCTGTTGCAGCGACGCCCGGACATTCTCCAGGCCGAGTACCAGCTGCAGGCCGCCAACGCCAACATCGGCGCGGCCCGGGCGGCGTTCTTCCCCAGCGTCAGCCTGACCGCCAATGCCGGCAGCTCCAGCAAGGAGCTCTCGGGGCTGTTCAAGGGCGGCGCCGGCGGCTGGACCTTTCAGCCGCAGATCAACCTGCCGATCTTCAATGCCGGCAACCTGCGCGCCAGCCTGGACTACGCCCGGCTGCAGAAGGACATCAGCGTCGCCCAGTATGAAAAGGCCATTCAGACCGCCTTCCAGGAAGTGGCCGACGGCCTGGCCGCACGCCAGACCTACCAGCAGCAACTGATGGCCCAGGGCAATCTGGTGCAGGCCAGCCAGGACTACTACAACCTGGCCGAGCATCGCTATCGCATCGGCGTAGACAGCAATCTGGTGTTCCTCGATGCCCAGCGCTCACTGTTCAGTGCCCAGCAGGGCCTGATCAACGACCGCCTGGCGCAGTTGCTGGCCGAGGTCGACCTGTACCGGGCCCTGGGCGGCGCCTGGAGCGAGGCACCAAGCCTGGCCCGCTCCGAAGTACAACCCTGACGCCAGCCTCGGCTTGAGCTTCAAGGCTGCGGTGGCCGCACTGCGGCACGGTCCTCCGGGGTGACCGATGTCAGTCGTGCCAGGCGCGGCGCCAGCCACTGGTTCAGGTCGTCCATGTAGCTGAAAACCACCGGCACCAGCACCAGGCTCAACAGGGTCGAGGTGATCAGCCCACCGATCACCGCCACGGCCATGGGCGCGCGGAATCCCGCGTCGGCTCCACTGCTGAACACCGCCGGGAGCATGCCCGCGACCATGGCGATGGTGGTCATGATGATCGGCCGGGCACGCTCGGCTCCCGATTGGATCAGGGCCTGGTGCCGGGGCAAGCCGGCGCGGCGGTTCTCAATGGTGAACTCCACCATCAGGATCGAGTTCTTGGTGACGATGCCCATCAGCATCAGCAGGCCGATGACCACCGGCAAGTCGATGGCCGCGCCATACAGCAACAGCCCGCCAAGGGCCCCACCGATGGACAGCGGCAGCGCGACGAGAATGGTCAGCGGCTGCAGGAAGTCACGAAACAGCAGCACCAGCACCGCAAACACCATCATGATGCCCAACCCCATGGCCACGCCGAACTTGTCGAACATCTCGTTCATGTACTCCGCATCGCCATACTCGACCCGCCGTACCCCCTCGGGCAGCGGGTCCAGGGCCGGCAGTTGGTCGATGGCTTCCAGGGCGGCTCCCAGGGTGAGCCCCGCCAGATCGGCGTCCACCGAGACCCGGCGCAGCCGCGACAAGCGTTCGATCCGCGCCGGCCCGCTGCCGTAGCCGATATCGGCCACCGCGCTGAGGGGCAGCACCTTGCCGCTGTCGCTGCTGACGCCGAGGTTGTTCAGGGCATTCAGGTCGCCCTGCTCGATGGCCGGCAGCAGCACCCGGATCGGCACCTGGCGGTCATGGAAATTGAAGCGTGCCGAACTGGCGTTGATCTCGCCCACGGTGGCGATCCGCGCCACGCTGCCGATGGCCAGGGGGCTGACTCCGGCCCGGGCCGCTTCATCCACCCGGGGCTGGATCAGCAGTTCCGGGCGCAGCAACGGCTCGTTGACCTGGACGTTGGCGATGCCCTCGATGCCGCGCATTTCTCGCTGCAGGGCATGGGCGGCCTGGCTCAGTGCCTGCCCGTCGGCGCCCACCAGGATGATCGAGATGTCCCGGGCTGCGCTCTCGCCGCGAAAGGCGTAGCGCAAGTCGGCAAAGCCGTTGAGCAGCGGCCGCAGGGATTGCTCGAAGGCCTTCTGGCTGAGCTCACGCTGATCCGCCGGCACCAGCCGCACCAGGAGCTGGGCAGTGGCCACATCGGTGGCCCCGGAGGAGTCCTCGCCGCCGGCGGTGGCAAACACCGACAGCACCTCGGGCCGCTGGCGCAACTGCTCGGCCATGCTGGTCAGCACGGTGTCGGTCCGGGCCAGGGAGCTGCCGGGGGGCAAGGACACGTCGATGCGCGACAGGCTGATGTCATTGACCGGCATGAATCCCGAAGGCAGCAGCGGCACCAGGGCCAACGAACCGATCAGGAACAGCCCGGCAATGCCCAGACTCTTGCCCCGGTGCTGCAGGGCCCATTCCAACAGCTTCAGGTAGCGCGCCAGCAAACCCCGGGGCGCTGGCGGGTGCGGGCCATGCCGGGAAGGCGCCTTGGGCTTGAGCAAGTAGGCGGCCATCAGCGGCGTCACCAGACGCGCCACCAGCAGCGATGCCAGTACCGCCGCCGAGACCGTGATGCCGAACGGGGTGAAATACTGGCCGACGAAGCCGCCGATGAAACTCACCGGCAGGAACACCGCGACGATGGTGGCGGTGATCGCCACTACCGCAAAGCCGATGGCGTCGCTGGCATCGATGGCCGCCTGGTAGGGGCGCTTGCCCTGCTCCAGATGGCGCTCGATGTTCTCGATCTCGACGATGGCATCGTCCACCAGGATGCCGATCACCAGGGTCAGGGCCAGCAGGGTGATGCTGTTCAACGAGTAGCCGAAGACGGCCATGACGACGAAGGTCGGCAGAATCGACAACGGCAGGGCAATGGCCGCCACCAGGGTGGCGCGCCAGCTTCTGAGGAATATGAAGACCACCAGGATGGTCAGCAGCGCGCCCTCGATCAGGGTCATGATCGCCGCATCGTAGCTGGCCAGGGTGTAGTCCACCGAGGACGAGATCGGGTGAATCTCCACGTCCGGGTTCTGCGCTTGCAGGCGCTGGAGGGCCGCTGCGACGCCTGCAGCCACCAGGGTGTCGCTGGAGCCCTTGGCGCGGAACACCGCAAAGCCCACCACTTCCTCGCCGTTGAGCCGGGCCCGGGAGCGGGCTTCACTGGCGCCGTCATGGACCCTGGCCAGATCCCCCAGCCGTGCCCAGCGTCCCTCGGGAAGAGCGATGGGGGTGTTGCTCAGGGCCTCCACCGTCAGCGCACTGCCCAGGGTGCGTATGGATTGCTCGTTGTTGCCCAGCCGGGTACGGCCGCCGGGAACGTTGATATTGGTCTGCACCAGTTGCCTGTTGACCTGCTCGGCGGTGATCCCCAGGGCCTGCAGGCGCTCGGCCTGCAGCTCGACCTTGACCTCGCGCTCGACGCCCCCCAGGCGCTGGACTTTCTGCACCCCGGGCACCGCTAGCAGATCGCGACTGAGCACGTCGTCGACGAACCAGGACAGATCCACCAGGCGCCGTTCGCTGCCCTTGAGCGCATAGTTGAGGATCGCCCCGCCCTCGACATCGATGCGGGTGATCATCGGTTCCTCGATGGTCTGCGGCAGGTCGGCACGGATCAGGGCAATGGCGTCGCGAATGTCGTTGGCCGCCCGCCCGGGATCGATACCGAGCTGGAACTCCACAGTGGTCACCGAGATGCCGTCGGCCACTGTGGAGGTGATGTGGCGAATCCCGGCGAGGCCGGACACCGCGCGCTCGACCCGCAGGGTGACCGAGTGTTCAAGCTCGGTGGGCGCAGCGCCCACCTGGGACACGACCACGGTGATCACCGGGAAGTCCACGCGCGGATTGGCGTTGATCGGCAGTTTCACAAAGGCCAGGCAACCGGCCACCGCCAGCACCAGAAACATCACCAGGGTCGGTATCGGGCGGCGAATCGCCCAGGAGGAAAGCTGCAGGCTCATGGTTCAAGGCTCTCGTCATCGGCCAGGACCACCACATCGCCGTCGCGGACGAAGGCCGAGGCCCGTGCCACGACCCGCTCCCCCGCCACCAGACCCGAGAGCACCTCCACCTGGATGCCGTCCCGCCGGCCGACACGGATCTGCCGCAAGCTGGCCACCTCCTGCGCATTGAGCACCACCACCGAAGCCTGGTCATCGCTGGCGAAGGTCAGGGCCCGTTGTGGCAGCACCAGGCCCAGGGTCTGTTGCGGCAGCTCCAGGGTGCTGCTGGCGAAACTGCCGGCGCGCAACCCCGGCTCGGCGGCCAGGGCGATACGCACCCGGCCGCGTCGGGTCAGGGGATCGACTTTCGGCGCCAGCAGGCGGACCTGGCCGGCCACCGGTGTCGCCAGCCCCGCGACCTGGACCTGGACCTCGGTGCCGACCTGCAGGGCGCGCAACGCGCTTTCTGCCACCTCACCATCCAACTCCAGCTGGTTGTCACGGATCAGCCGGAACAACGGCTCGGCACCGCTCAGGGCCCCAACCCGCGCCAGGCGCTCGGACACCACGGCCGCCACCGGCGCCCGTACCGTGGCCTTCTGGCGTTGCGTGCGGGCATCGGCCAGTTGCGCCCGAGCCTGTTCATACTCGGCCCGGGCCGCCGCCAGGCTGGCCTGGGTGGAACGTGCCTGAGCCCGTTGCTGGTCCACCTGTTGCGCACTGGCCGCGCCGAAACCACCCAGTTGATCAAAACGCTCCTGGCTGGTCCGGGCTTCCCCGTACAGGGCCTGTTGCTGACGGATCAAGGCCGCCGTGCGCCCAAGGGCCGCCTCGGCCTGACGCACCTGGGCGTCCAGGGTGGCCGTCTCCAGCTCCGCGAGGATCTGCCCGGCCACCACCCGGTCGCCCTCCTCCACCCGCACTGCGGCCACCCGTTGTTCCTGCAAGGCAGTGCCGATGGCAATCTCCTCCCGGGGAACCAGGGTGCCGCTGATGAAGATGCGCTGCCCGACATTGCCGGGCCGGGCCACGACGCTGCTGACCTTGAGCTCCTGCGGCGCTTGTTCGACACGTTGCACCAGCTCGGTCTCCGGCACCCACAGCGCCACCGCCGCCACCAGCAGGGTCAACAGCGCCGTCGCCAGCAGCTTCGGGGTATGTTGGGCAAGACGCTGCAAACGCCGGGCACGACTCTGCTCGGGAGTGAGATTGCTCAGGTTCATCTGACGGGTACTCGAAGGTTCACGGGCGCCATGGAAGCGGGCGCGATGGAGGCAGCAAGCGATCGATCCACTCTCGACTCGACACTCGGCGCGGGCCGCAAGGTACTGAATAGTCCTGCAACGACCACAGGCTAGCGCGGGGCCTT
Source organism: Pseudomonas sp. E1BtOHC1 (assembly GCF_058744285.1). Lineage (NCBI taxonomy): Bacteria > Pseudomonadati > Pseudomonadota > Gammaproteobacteria > Pseudomonadales > Pseudomonadaceae > Pseudomonas > Pseudomonas sp. E1BtOHC1. The sequence continues at coordinate 3,186,136 of NZ_CP196023.1, read as the reverse complement.
GGCCGGTGCTGTAAATCTCTGTGAAAAATAGTGCAGTAAAGCACCAGGGGCAGAACGGGAGGTGAGGACAGTACGGATACCGCGGGGGACGCAGAACGCGTCGGGCTTGAAGCGCCGACCCGGCCAGCCAAGGGCAGTAGGCAAAACAGGGACCGGGCAGGCAGGTGCTGCGATGTTGCAGCCCGCCCTGACCAGATACCGCCACTGAGCATGTTGCCTGTGGTACCTGGCCGGGCGAACGGGGCAATTCTAGGCAGCGCCCCCAACAACGTATGTAAGAAAATTCTGATTCCCGTGCATCTTCAGTCGCGCAATCAGCCGAGATAAAACCAGAATTTTCCAAGAACCCTCGGGACCGCCTCTGTCACCCGCGGCTAACGGGTGCCCGGCACCAGATCGAGGATCTCCTCGATGCCCAGGCAACGGGGCTCCACCTCCAGGGTCCGGCCATGTTCGAGAATGCCCACCGCCACATCACGCATCGCCATGTAGGCACTGCGCAGCATGTGGTTGGCATAGATCACCGCGTTGAAACCGGCTCCTTCCAGCTCGTCGAAACTCAAATGGGCATAGCTGGTGGGCACGCAGATCAGCGGCACCCGGGGACAGTGGCGGCGGAACTGGCGGGCGAATTCGAGGATCTCCAGGCCGTCCTTTTTCCGACTGTGGATCATGATCCCATCGGCGCCGGCGGCGACATAGGCCAGGCAACGCTCGATGGCGTCGTCCATGCCCTTGTCGAGGATCAGGCTTTCACAGCGAGCGATGATCAGCAGTTCTTCATGGCTGCGGCTGGCGCAGCCTACGCGGATCTTCTCGCAGAACTCCTCGATGCTGTCCTGGACCTGGCTCACGGCGGTACCGAACAGGGAGTTCTTCTTCAGCCCGCACTTGTCCTCGATGACCACTGCCGAGACTCCGGCCCGGTCCAGCATCTTCACGTGGATGGCGAAGTGTTCGGCCTTGCCCCCGGTGTCGCCATCGAAAATCATCGGCAGCGAACAGACATCGAAGATCTCGCGAATGCCGTGCAGGCGGTTGCTCGGTGAGAGGATCTCGATGTCCGGCAGGCCCTTGTGGGTCGAGTCGGTCAGGGAGCTGGACCAGATGGCGTCGTAGGTCAGGCTGGGCCCGGGCCCGCGCTCCAGCCTGGATTGTTCGGCCAGCAGCGCCGAGATCGGGCTGTGGGCTTCAAGGACCCGCAGACAGCGCTTGCGGCGCAGCAACTGGCTCAGGTTGGTTCGGCGAATATCAGCGTCCTGCATGGGATTCACGCGCCTCTTGTGAGTAGGAACAGCGGGTTGGCTGCGGGTCCTGGGGTCAGGGGTGGGTCATGTCCAGGGCCACCACATAGCGGTCGAAATCCGCGGCCGAAACGTAGCCCAGCTGTTGCGCCACCTCCCGCAGGGACTTGCCCTCGTGGTGGGCGGTCTTGGCGATGATGGCCGCCTTGTCGTAGCCGATGTGCCGGTTGAGGGCGGTCACCAGCATCAGGTTCTTCTCGATGTTGGCCTCGATCCGCGCCCGGTTCGGTTCGATGCCCACCGCGCAATGGTCGTTGAAGGCGCGGCAGGATTCGGCCAGCAAGGTGATGCTTTCCAGCACGTTGTGCACCATCACCGGCTTGTAGACGTTGAGCTGGAAATTGCCCTGGCTGCCGGCGAAGGCCACGCTGGCGTCGTTGCCGAAGACCTGGGCACAGACCATGGTCAGCGCCTCGCACTGGGTCGGGTTGACCTTGCCCGGCATGATCGAGGAGCCCGGCTCGTTCTCGGGGATGTCGATCTCGCCGATGCCGCAGCGCGGTCCGCTGGCCAGCCAGCGCACGTCGTTGGCGATCTTCATCAGGGCCATGGCCAGGGTGCGGATCGCCGCCGAGGTGTTGATCAGCGCGTCATGGGCCGACAGGGCGAAGAACTTGTTGGCGCAGGACTTGAACGGGTAGCCGGTGAGCTCGGCGATGATTCGCGCGCACTCGTCGCCGAACTGCGGATGGGAGTTGAGCCCGGTGCCCACCGCCGTGCCGCCGATGGCCAGGTCGTAGAGGCCGCCGAGGTTGAGTTCGATGGCCCCCAGGGCGTAGTCGATCTGCTCGACCCAGCCGCCGATTTCCTGGCCGAGGGTGATGGGCGTGGCGTCCTGCAGGTGGGTCCGGCCGACCTTGACCACGTCGCGATACTGCTCGGATTTCTCGAACAGGGTGTCTCGCAGGGTTGCCACACCGGGCAGCAGGGTTTCGAAGATTTCCGTCACCACCACCATGTACATGGCCGTGGGAAAGGTGTCGTTGGACGACTGCCCACGGTTGACGTGGTCGTTGGGATGAACCGGCTTCTTGCTGCCCACTTCGCCGCCGAGCATCTCGATGGCCCGGTTGGCGATCACTTCGTTGGCGTTCATGTTGGACTGGGTGCCGGAGCCGGTCTGGAACACCACCAGCGGGAAGTGTTCGTCCAACTGCCCGCTGATGACTTCGTCCGCCGCCTTGACGATGGGCAGCGCGATGGCTTCAGGCAGTTCGCCAAGCTTGAGGTTGGCCAGGGCCGCGGCCTTTTTCAGGATGCCCATGGCACGGATCATCGGCGCGCCCCACTGGAAGCGCGAACGGCCAATGGGGAAGTTGAGGATGGAGCGCTCGGTCTGGGCGCCCCAGTACTTGTTGGACGGTACGGAAATGGAACCCATCGAGTCGGATTCAAGACGCATGTTCATGGTTCTCCAGTCTTTGCTATGCAGCGCGATCAGTCATGGGACGCCGGGCCGTCACCGCGCCCGGCGTGGTTCGCAGGTGCCCTATGCCTTGAGCACGGAGGCCATCTTTTCCAGGTGCGCACAGGCCCGGACCACGTACTCGTCGGAGAGCGCGGCGATGCGCCGGTAGTTGATCTGCTGGCCGGTGGCCTGGGTGTAGAGCTTCAGGGCGTCGGTGGCGTGACGGAAATGCCGGGCCTCGACGGCGCCGCAGTGGACGCTGAGGAAGCCGGCGATGCGGTTGGCCTCCCCCGCCGGATAACCGCAGGATTCGCGCAGCCAGTTCTTCCACAGCGGCGTCATGAGGTTGTATTCGCCGGTGTTGAACAGCTCGGTCAGGGCCATCATCTCCAGGGCTTCCACCAGGTTCGGCGCCAGTGGGCGCTTCTCCCCGACCCAGGTGGAGAACTCCTTGGTGATGGGGTTCAGGTACTTGTCCTGCAAACGCCAGTTGTCGGAGCCGCAGATGGCCGAGGCCATGCGGTGGTACAGCTTGGAATGGTGGGGATGGCCGTGCATTTCGCCGAGGCCGACGTCTTCGACGATGATCTCGCCGCAATGCCGGGCGGCCTCCAGCAGCTTGAGCTTGTTGTCGTCGCCGGGCAGGTCCTCGGACTCCTGCAACAGCCGCACGATGATGCTGGACACGGCGTGGGCCGCGCCATCGGGGCTGCGCCAGCCGCAGAAGAAGGTGCACAGCGAATCCTCGGACCACCTGCTGGACGTCATGCGCTGGTAGGTCTGGCAGTAACCGTCCAGCTTGTCGGGATGGCTTTCAAAGCCGGTCAGCAGTGCCTCCACCAGATTCCGGTCTTCGACATCCACCAATGCCTGGTGCACGTAGCCGATGAACGCTTTGCGGGAACTCTCCATGTTTCTCTCCTGTATTTATTGTTCACTTCACGGACAGCAAGACGAGCGACGCCACCCAGGCCACCTGAGGGGCTCGGGAACAGCGGTGATGACGGTGCAACGATGGGCGACTTGAAGCGCCTTCAATCCATGACGATGGCCGACATGAACTGGGTGAAGCGGCCCAGGCCCTCGATCAACTCCTGGTACTCGACGGCGTAGGAAATCCGGATGCAGTGGGGGTCGCCACAACCCGACCCCGGGACCACGGCGATATGCGCCTCGGTCAGCAGCAGGTCGGCCAGGTGCTCCACATCCCGGACCTGCTCGCCCCGGTAGTAGCCCCCCAGCCGCGAGGAGATATCCAGGTAGAGATAGAAGGCCCCTTCTGGCGGCGCATAGCTGATGCCCTCCAGGCGATCCAGGTACGTGCGGGCGGCATGCAACTGCCGTTGCAGGAACGGATTGACCTCGGCGGCGAACTGGGATGAATCGGCGGTCAGGGTGTTGAGCGCGGCGTATTGGGACAGGCTGCTGGGGTTGGAGGTGGTGTGGCCCTGCAGATTGTGCATCGCGGCAATCACCGCGGCCGGGGCGCAGGCGTAGCCCACCCGCCAGCCGGTCACCGCCTGGCTCTTGGAAAAGGAGTCGATCAGCACGGTCTGCGGTTTCAGCGCCGGGAACAGTGACAGGATGTTGTGATGCGCATGGGGTTCGCGCACCAGGCCGCGATAGCACTCGTCGAACATCACCCAGAGCCCCTGATGGAAGGCCAGTTGGGCGATCGCCAGCAGTTGCTCGCGTTGATAGACGGTGCCCGTGGGGTTGTTGGGAGTGTTGATGACGATCATCCGGGTGCGCTCGGTCAGCGCCCCCTGCACCGCCTCGAGCGTCAGCCGGTAGTCGTCGCCACGGGTCTCGACCAACACGGGCGTGGCGCCCGCCAGGCGGATCTGGGTGGGAAAGGTTTCCCAGTACGGGGTCGGCACAATCACCTCGTCACCGGGGTTGAGCAGCACCATGCAGGCGTTGTACAGGGCCTGCTTGGCCCCGGCGGTCACTGCCACTTCATTGGCCGCGAAGGCCACGCCGGTGCGCTGGCTGACCCGCTGGGCAAGCTTTTCCCGCAGGGCCGGCAGGCCAATGGGCGGGGTGTAGCGATTGCGCGCGTTCTCGATGGCTTCGATGGCCCCGGTGCGCATGTCCTGGCAGGCGTCGAAGGACAATTCGCCGGCGGCGAAGTTGATCACCTTGACCCCGCTTTCCTTCAAGGCGTTGGCTTTGCTGCGCATGCTGGACGTACCGGGGGCACTGAGGCCCAGGGCACGCTTGGACAAGGAAAATCGGCTTGCAGTGGCTTCGCTGTTATTCATGTTCTTACCTGCGAAAACGATCTGGAAACAAGGCGCCCCGGATTCGGGAAACACCCTGCGCAGCCAACCTGGCTGAGGGCTCCAGCCAGGTCTTCTTACATTCTGATGACAGTCAGAATGTCCGGCCAATACCGTTTGCGTCGTGATTGATACTGCAAAAGTAAGAAATATCTGATGGCTGCGAGGCCCCTGCCGCGACCCCGAGCGCAGAACGCATCAGGCCCGGACAGAACAGCCCCGGGCCTGATGATTCAAGGGACGACAGCGAGCGTCAGCCAGGGCTGGACAATGACCGGGCATCCGCGTCCAGGCCGCGCTGCACATACCAGGACAGGGGCAGCGTCAGCAGCAGCGTGGCGGACAGGGCCATCACCGCCAGGGGTATCCCGGTGACGTCCCCCAGGCTGCCGAACAGCACCGGAGCCAGCGCCCCGCCACCGATGGTGCCGGTATAGAACAACGAGAACGCCTGCTCGCGCTTGCCAGCCCCCGCCAGGTCCGGCACCGCGCCATACAGCACCGAGGAGGTGCCGTTCAGGGCCAGGCCCAGCAAGGGCAACATCAGCATCAGGCCGTTGTAGGGCAGAAATACCGCCAGCACGATCAGGCTGGCGGTGGTGAACTCGGTGATCCACACCGTCTTCATCATGCCGATGCGCGCCCCCAGGTAACCGCACAGCAACTTGCCGAAGGCGCCACCGACAAACAGCAGGGTCAGGGCCAGGCCGATGCCGGCGGTGCCGGCGCCCTTGGCCTTGAGCAGAAACGGCAGGAAGGTCAGAAAACCCATGCGCACCGCACTGTCCAGGGTGCCGGTGAGGATCAACGCGCGCATCCCGCTGGCGGAGCCTTGCCCCTTGACCGCCTTGGGCGCCTTCTCGCTCATGGCCGCGGTGACGGCCCGAGAGGGAATCAGCCACCACAGCAACAGCGCGGCGGCCAGCCCCAGGAGGCCGATCAGAGTGACACTGGCGCGCCAGCTGATCACCGTCAGCAACAGGCCCACCAGACCGGGGATCAGGGTCTTGCCGATGTCCCCGGCAAAGTTGTACTGGGACAGGGCCTCCTTGACCCCGCCTCCGGCTTCATGGGTGTCGGTGATCAAGGAAGACGCCAGCGGATGCTGGGTACTGGCCCCCAGGCCGCCCAGCAGCAGGGCCAGGAGCAACACGCTCAAGCCCCCGGCCTGCCCCGCCAGCAGGTAGGCCAGCCCGGCCAGGGCCGTACCGCCCACCAGCAGGCGCTCGCGTCCCCAGCGCTTGGCGGCACGGCTGGCCAGCAGTTGGAACCCGGCCATCATCCCGGAATAGACCCCGCGCAACAGGCCGATCTGGGCATAGCTCATGGCGAACTGCGCCTGCCAGATCGGCAGCAGCACGTAGATCACATCGGTGAGGCCGTCGTGTACCGCATGAGCACTGCAACCGGCCACCAGGGAGCGGCGGCGTACCGAGGTGTCGCTGGCCGGCGAGGCCTCCAGGGAGGCGCTGTGTTTCAGGTCATTCATCTTGGGGGCAGGCTGCGAGGTGGAAGGGATAGGATCAGTCACAGGATAGGCAAGCCTGGGCCGGCCACCAGCCCCGTTGCCAGGGCCGGGCCGCACGCCATCAGCGCAACAGTTGAGTGCAGTCGCGCATCACCCGGGCCTTGCGCTGCAGGTATTCGCAGAAGATCTCCCGCGCCGCGTGGGGGTCGACACGCACCTGCATGGCATCGACGAACCCCTCGACCGCCGCCACCGCATGGGCGAAGTGATTGCTCTCGGTGCCGCCGGTGTGCACCGTGACCCAGGCCACGGTGGTGCGGGCCTTTTCCGCCGGTACGCCCATGTCGCGGACGAACCATTGCTTGTACAGCGGGTGGATGAACTCCACTTCACCGTGGGTATAGACCTCGTGGATCAGGGTGGTCAGCAGGCCCTGGAGCAGGTCGCGATCGCGCAGACGGCGAAAGTCGGTCCAGTCCTTGAAGGCTTGCGCCGAGGGCAGGCAGTTTTCCTTGAGCAGCCACTGGTCGTCGCCGCAAATGGGCGTCGCCATGTTGTAGAACAGGTCCGAATGCAGGGTGTTGCCCAGGGCGCCGAGGTCTTCATCGGTAATGCGCTGCAGGCTGCCACAGGCGCGATAGAGGCCGTCGGCGGCTTCCGAGCCCTGCCCCGAGCGGGCCAGCAAGGTGATGCGGTTGGCCAGGCCGGAAACGCTGGTGGCGGAATTGTTGGTCTTCGACCAGCTGGCGAAGAACTTGCGCAGCACGGCAGGCACGTGGCGGCGCGAGGTGAGCTTCTCGAAGGCATTCTCGATGTCCACCAGGGCGTTCTCTTCGCTCCAGAACGCCTCGAACAGCGCATGCTTCAAGACACTGGCCGGCATGTCGTTCAACACAGGTTCGACGATCTTCAACAACTGGCTCTGCCGGGTCAGTACGTTATTCATGGTCACCTCACGTATTCCTTGTTGGATGATGAATCTAGGGGGTTCACCGGCCTGGGATCGGCAACCGGTGCTTCGGGTTCGAGGGGCTTCCAGCCGCCCCAGGCAATCAGCAGCGACAGCAGTTGGAAGACCACGATCAGCGCCACACAGCCCTGCCAGCCCCAATGGCTCCAGAGCAGTGCCGGGACCACAGCGCCGAAACTGCCTCCCAGGTAGTAGAACGTCAGGTACAGCCCCACCGCCCCGGCCTTGTTGTGGCGGGCGGTGGCGGTGGTAAAGGAGTTGGCGGCGGCCTGGGCCAGGAATACCCCGGTGGAACTCAAGGCCAGGCCCAGCACGATCAGCCACAGGGAAGGCAACAGGGTCAGGGCCGAGCCGCCGACTCCGAGCAGGGCCGCAACCTTGAGCAACTCGGCCTGGGGCCGGGACTTGCTCAGGCGACCGGCGATGGGAATCACCACCAGTGCCAGCAGGAATACGCTGTAGATGGCCCCCAGCGCCGCGGCGCCCAGGTCGAAGGGCGGCAGGCTGAGGTAGAGCCCGGCGTAGGTAAAGGTGGCCACCTGGGAGAACAGCACGCAGAAGCCCACGCCATAGGCCGCCAGCAAGGGCCGGCGGCACAGCTCGCGCAGGGCTCGCACGCGGTTCTGGGCGCTTGTGCTGACCACTGGCGCATTGGCCGGCAACAGGAAATGGATGGCCACGCCGATCAGCAGGCTCAGGCCGGCCAACAGGGCGAAGGCCTCGCGCCAGCCGACGTATTCGGTCATGAAACCGGTGACGAAGCGTCCGGCGAAACCGCCCAGCACGGTGCCGGCCACGTAGAGGCTGGTGACTTCGGTGACGGTGCCGCCGCTCCAGCGATCGCCGATGTAGGCCACGCTGGTGGCGAACACCACCGGGATCAGCATGCCTTCGATGAAGCGCCAGACCAGCAACTGGGCGAAGCTGCCGGCACAGGCCGCCAGCAGCGCCGGCAGCGCCAGCAACAGGGAGGCCAGGACGATCACCGAGCGCTGCTGGAAACGGCCCGTGAAACGGCTGACAAAGGGCGCGGTAATGGCCACTGCCAGGGTGGTCACGGTGATGCTCCAGCCGGCTTCCCTGATGCTCACCTGAAAGCTCTGGGCGAACTCCTGGAGAATGCCCTGGGTTGCATACAGGTTGAGAAAGGCCGCACAACCGCACAAAAACAGGGCGATGCGGGCACAATGCTGGCGCGAATTCATGAAACCTCTCGTTTTATGACGAAAGGCCTTTATAAAATACGCCGCAACTCCAAGACCAATACCGATTTACGACCGATCAATACCCAGGGAACCGGATGCTCGATCTACGCAAATTGCGTTACTTTCTGACTGTCGCCGAGGAGCTGCACTTTGGCCGTGCCGCCCTGCGCCTGCACCTCGCGCAACCGCCGCTGACCCGGCAGATTTCGGCACTGGAAGCCGAGCTGGGGTTTCGCCTGTTCGACCGCACCAGTCGCACCGTCTCGCTCACCGCCCAGGGCCGGCACTTTTTGCCTTACGCCCGGGCTGTGCTGGAGCAGGTGGACCTGACCCAGGTCATGGCCAGCAAGCTGGCCAAGGGCTGCGCCGGGCAACTGGCCCTGGGCTACGCCAGCTCGATCGCCCTGTCGGACCTGTTCAGCCAGGCGATCCAGGCCTTCGCCCAGCGCTTCCCGGACGTACAGTTGACCCTGGTGGAAGGTGCCTCGGTCAGCCAGTGGTCGCAGATCGTCGATGGACGAATCGATATCGGCATGAGCCGTATGCAGCCTCCCAGCGAACAGAGCGAAATCCAGGCCCTGTCCCTGGGGGACGAACCCTTGGTGGCGGCCATCTCCAGCGACAGTCCCCTGGCCGCCCAGGATCAGGTGACCCTGGCCGAGCTCAGCGAACACCCGCTGATCCTGTTTCCCGCGGACTACGGTTCGGGGCTCAACGAGGCGATCGAACAACTCTACCGGCGTAACGGCCTGCCGCTGCGGCCGGGCCCCAGCGGCCGGCAGATCACCTCGATCATCGCCCTGGTCGCCGCCGGCCAGGGCATTGCCCTGGTGCCCCGCTGCACCCAGACCCTGGCCAAGAAAGGCGTGACCTACCGGCCGCTGACGGACCCCGGCGCCACGGCGCAACTGCTGGTACTGACCCGCAAGCAGGGGCGCAGCCAATTGGTGGAAGCCTTCATGGGGGTGCTCGACGAATTGCTGCAGGCGCAACCGGAGGCTGCAGGGCGTTAGTCAGCCGCCCCGAGTAACGGCCACCAGAGCAGGCCGCTGACAATCCATGGTCAACCGGCCTGCCCCTTGCAGCGCTAGCGGCAAACCACCCGAGTCTTTGCCCCACCTCGGGCGATGAGCAGATCGTTGCCGTTGGCGTCGCTGCCCACGAATTCAATGCTGTAGGCATACACCTGCCGATACGCCTTGCCGTCGTAACGGTAGTAACTCAGGTCATGCTCCCCGGCACTGACCCGGGCACTGGTCATCAGGTCGGGCAGGCCATTGCAGGCCGTTTCAAGCACCGCCACCGGGCCATCCTCGACCGCAAGCAACGGCTGGGGGGGCGCCGTGCTCGCCCGGAATAACCATTGGCTCGAATTGACCTGATTGCCGCTCATGCCGCAGCTGACAAACAACCACTTGCCATGGGGGCCGCGGCAGGTCAGCGCCAGCACTTCGTCCTCGGCGCAGGTGCCCGTGATGGCCTGACTTGAGTCCACACCCAACCGTGCCAGCACCTGGCCTGCAGGCGTCTCCACCGGATCGGCTGCACACAGCCCCTGGCCCCTGGGCCATTGTCGCGGAGCACCGAGGTACACCGGTGACAGGGCGGCAATCACACCATCCAGCTCCCGCGCCAGGCACTGGGTGTCCTGGCATCGACTGATGGCCCGGTCTTGCCGGGCGATCTTCTCGTCGAGCTGCCACGGGGTGTAGACCATGGCGATAGCCGCGTGCTGCAGAAACCGCGCCTTGAACAGCTTCTCCACCAGGGCCCCATCCTCACAGGTGCCCGCCGGCAGGGCCTTGCGCGCCTCTGCGGCGCTGCGCTGTGCACTTTCGTCATCGGCAAACCCCAGCGCGGCCACATCCGCACAAGGCTTGAGCAACAACTGCGACGAGAGGTAGCCGCCCGTCGCGTGCTCGCTGCTCGGGATCATCCGCTTGCCTTCTGCCCAGGCAGGCGCGGCCAGCACCAAGGTCCAGGCCAACAACATCACGTTGCGTTTCATTACTGCTCTACCGTCCATTGATTTGCTGCGAGCGTTGCCGCTCTTTCGACCTGTCTCTGCGAGCGGCGTGGCATAGCACCCGCCGCCCTTGCTGATGGCTAGAGGGCCACAAAGCGCGCTATATCAACAGATTCCAGGGCGCTGAGCTGACAATTTTGCAAGGGGTCGCCCGCCCCCACTGCCGAGAGCATTCATCAGCCTTTCGGGTGGTGGTTGATGCGCTACGCCATGGGCGCTGAGCTGTTGATCCATCATCGCAGTCGGCGATGCCTTGCATGCTGATGCAGTACGTTGGGTGCAGGGTCCACACCACGCCAATACCGTGATCTGCACTGCGTAAAGGTCATGTTCGTGCAGTCTGCATGAGGTCCATTGGCCAGCCAGATACGTAGCTCATTGAAATCTCGACGCTTTAAAAATCCGCTCCACTGGCATGGCCAATGCAGCCACTAACGGGACATTCATGAAGTGCCGGCAGAGATCGGCGATCTTCTATCCATGACCGTGAGGCAAAAAAATGAACGCCATCGACCTGCTGAAAGCCGACCATGAAAAGGTGAAGTCCATCCTGACTCAGTTGAGTGAATCGACTGACCGAGCAGTGAAGAAACGCACCGACCTGCTGGACAAACTCGAGCTGGAAATCACCATCCACACTCAACTCGAAGAACAGATCCTGTACCCCGCCTTCAAGCAAGCGGGAGATAAGGAACAGGCCGAAATGTACTACGAGGCCAAGGAAGAGCATCGGACCGTCGACTCGCTTGTCCTTCCTGACCTGAAGAACACCGACCCCACCCAACCCGAATTCGCGGGGCGCGTCAAAGTGGTGAAGGAGCTGCTGGAGCATCACATCGGGGAAGAAGAAAGCGAAATGTTCCCTCAGGCCAAGAAGCTGTTGGGCAACGCCAAGCTCGAAGAACTGGGTGAGCAAATGCTGGTAATGAAGGCCGCCCTCAAGAAAAGCCTGAGCGCCTCTAAACTCGCTGCGTAGCTCGATTGGGCCGCCTCTCGACAAGCCCGGTTCAGCGCCGGGCTTGTTGCCTCAACCCTCCCCGGGCAAGCGTTGGGCAAACACAACCTCAACTAAAGCCCACTACAAGCGCCAGACTTCATTGCCGGAGAAATCAGGTCGCCAACATCCGACCCGCTCCCGCAGCCATGCGTTTGCAGCGCCCTGGTCAAGCTTGGCCCTCCCCCAGGGCAACGACCCGTACCCTGGCAGCGCGTCGCTAACATTTCTTGGCGCAGGTGATTCAGATTACTGGCCCGAGCCAGACAACACAGCTTAGGGCGATGGGTGTGGAGGAGCTAAAAACGCAAAGGCCCCGCACATTCGCGAGGCCTTGCAATAGGTCTAATGGTCTTTCCCTCTGGTAGATGAGTAGGCCAAGAAACATGGCCTCCCCCTCTATCTTTTCTTACAACAGATCGTAAGTGATGTAGGCATTACCGTTATTACTCGTGGAAATCCACAACCCGTAACCGGCAGGAAGAGTAATCGGGTATGGCAGCGTCAACGCGGCTGGACCGGTAGCAGCCAGAATTGGTTTTGAAATGTCGCCCACGCCAGTTGGGGCAACATTACCCGTTGTCACGATACCGCTACTGTTAGCCGAAAAAGCACCTGTACGGATTACTACACCATTGACATTAGCAGCAGGGCTAATGAGCTGAGCCGTACCGAAGATCGAGGCGTTTTTGAATAACGCACCGAGTTTTACTGATTCCATTTTTTCACCTATTGAGTCGGATGTTTTGTCGCGAAGGACACGGTTTTCATGTCGCTCAACGGCGATGAGTTCGAAGCTCCAGGCTTTCAATGAGCTGGCCGCTACTACCTGATAGGACTGAATACCGAATTTTTACTTGGTCATGAGCAGATCGATAGTGCTTGTGTCACAGGTGTAGTTGGCTTTCTTGTCGAGCACCAAGTAAATGGCTGACGACTTGGTGACAGGCACTTTGCTGGCCGAGAACACTGCGCCGTTACCTCTGACCAAGTTACCCGACTGAAGAACCGTGTCCCCCAGATTCAAGGACCAGGCCACACCATCACCACAGCTAGCGTGGATGCTGTTGACCCGACCAAGAATATTGATCTCGCCTACCACGGGGCTCGTCCAGCGGATGATCGTCTGGCTGTTCTGACCTGGGTGAAACGCCACGTCGCCGGCTGCAATGGTAAAGCTGCCGTTCGCAGTGTAGGTGTAAGGTTTCAAGTGGACGGAGACATGAGCCCCAGACACTTGATCCATCCAGCACGTAGCGGGGAGGTTATTGCACGAGTCGGCTTTGAAGTATGGCAATGGGATGTAGTTTTCGGCTTTGTTCACTCCGGAAGAATTCTGCATAAACGTCCAAGGAGAGCCTTGTGGAGCAGTCTCCTTAGCCAGAATTACATCCCTTGCCAGATTCCATGACAGGGCAGTGTCTGCCGAGGCATTCATGCTGACAGCAAAAAGCGCTAACAGGCCAAACAGCGAGACGCTGATAATTTTATTCATCGGTTCACCTATAGAGTCGAATGATTAATCGCGGAGGATTCCGCTTTCATGTCGCTCAAAGGCGATGACTCGAGGCTCACGGCCCTCACTCGGAACATGTAGGGCAAAGCCAGCGCCTGGCTGGCCTTCAGTCCGTGGACGTCCGAAGAGTGAAGCACACTATCTCAACAAAATACTGTACATGCAACCAGTATTGTGTCGATCGTGTCTATCCCCCTTTCGAGCCTGCTCCGCCCAACCAGACGCCGGCGCCAGAACCGAGGGAGGCCCCATCTTTAGGCCTATTTCGGGCACAAAAATCTATGGCACTCCCCTTTTTTGCAATACTGATTAACGGGTGAAGTGGTTGGCTTACTTCAATCTATTCGGCGTTTTTTAGGGCATGCCGCGCGCCACGATGAGAGTCGCGTCTGATGATCCTGAACTACCGGCTGGCGCCCATTTGCACCGCCAACTCTTTGTCCAGTACCTTGATCTGTTCATCTTTTGGAATCGTTATGCCCTTTATTCGGCGAGAGGCGATCAGCAAATACATACCAATCTCAACACTGTATAAAAATCCAGAGTCATGCAGATGACTGGGGATTTTTCAGGATGACGCTGACAGGAGGCTACCCGTACGCCATCAGTGGCGTGTGCCAATATGTTTTCCTTTATATTTTCTCTCAATAGCTACAGAATCTGCGCCCTCAGAAACACCAATCAAATCTGTTTAAGGTGGGGAAAAGGATGGCCAATAAATTTCACGTAACTTTCGATATAGACTGGGCCCCTGACTCTTCTATCGAACTTTGCCTTGAAATTCTTAAATCAAAAAACGTTAAGGCAACGTTTTTTACAACTCACGAGACAGATTTAAATTCTGAAATTGAAAGACAAGGGCACAACTTGGGAATTCACCCAAACTTTCTGCCTGGAAGCTCTCAAGGTGCCAACACTCATGAAATCATAACCACCTGCCTAAAATATGCACCCAACGCAACAACCATGAGAACACATGCACTTGTTCAGTCTTCTCCAATGCTTTACCAAATATTCAAAGAGTTCCCTCAACTTAAGCTTGACGCCTCAATCCTAATGCACAAAGCAAAACATGTTGAACGTTTCAACTGGAACTTTGACGGTGTCAGCTTTGACAGAATAAATTACAACTGGGAAGACGATGCAGAATTTAGCAATCCAAATTTTGACTGGTCAAAAGAGTTCTTCCCAGGAGAAATATCCATCTATGACTTCCACCCAATACATATACATCTAAACTCCTGCAGCAACGATCATTACAGAAATTTGAAATCGTCATTAAATGGCATATCTCTGATGAAGGTAGAACGAAAAAATCTTGACTCGTTCATGAATACAGGCCATGGATCTAGAACCTTCCTTCAGTCCATCGTGAGTTCTGATGCAGAAAGCATTTCACTGGAGAGCATAAAGTGATTGGATTTGACACAAATAAAAACAGATCAGTAAACTCTGAGCTTTATAACGAACTCAAAAGCAAATTCAGCTTTAAAGAGTTCGGCCTTGTGTCTTCCAAATCAAAACAAGTAGTCACATTTATCGACTCTATAAAATTCGCCAGAGATCTGATCAGCAACAGCAACATATCAGTAGTAATTACCACCAATGAAATATCATCACTCTTAACATCCCAAAGACCAGACCTCACCATATACATATCCTCCTCGCCAAGATATGACTTTTATAGTGCATACAACGCACATGCAACAATAAAAAACTCATCAATGGCAGAGAGCAACATAAGCCCAACATCATACATACACAGTAGCTCTTTTGTATCCCCAACAGGGGTAACAATAGAAGATGGGGTCACCATAGAACCAATGGTAACCATTCTACCCGGCACGACAATAAAAAAAGGGGCCTTGATTAGATCGGGCACAACAATAGGCGCTGAAGGGTTTGAGCACAAAAGAACAGAATCAGGCATTCTTTCTGTCGTGCATGATGGAAGAGTAATAATTGGTGAGGACGTTGAGATAGGAGCTAACAACACTATAGCCAGGGGGCTTCTTGGGGTAGACACCGTTATTGGCAGTCAGACTAAGACTGACTGCCTTGTGCATATAGCTCACTCTTCAACTATTGGTGAACGCTGCCTAATTGCGGCATCTGCAATGATTGCTGGCAGCGTCAAGGTGGGGTCAGATGTATGGATAGGTCCGAATGCCACCATTTCATCGGGGATATCGATTGGACGAAATGCAAGTGTAACGCTGGGGTCGGTCGTCACGCGAGATGTTCCGGACCATGAGAGAGTCACTGGAAATTTTGCCATCGAGCACAAGCTCTTCTTGAAACAAATGGCCAAATCGACCAGAACGCAAAAATAAAAGAAAGCTCACAGGGTTGTAATGTAAACCTTGTGAGCTTCTTGGCCATTCGTTAAACGGGCCAATGCCATCATAGACCTGCTCGCACGTCACTCCCCCCGCACCGCGTTGATCAGCAGTTACTGCCAGGTATTGAGCTCTTTGATCAGCGCGCTGAGCACGTTGGCAAGCACCGGGGCTATGCGGGAAGCTGCCGCGATTGCGGCGGCAGTGCAGGAGTTTTTACACCGCCCTGTCGATTGATCGTTGCTAGGTCTGCTCCTTCTCGCGCTCCGCAGCTTCAGCCAGGCCCCAGGACTGTTGGCCGCCTGCGTCGCGAGACTCCTTCGGGACTGCAACTCTTCATCCGTCACTGACATCCCGTAGTGATATGCGCCGTCCAGCGTGCCAAATGCCACTACCAGAAACAGCAGTACGCTCAGGATAATTCCACCGACCTTCACCACCCACACACTCATGCCAGCAGAAGAACAGCAATAAGCGCCTGATGATTCTGAACAAGGTAGCGATGCACGGCCTGCACCGTACCCAGTGTTCCCATATGGGCAAGCAGATCAATTGGGGCATAGACATTTTCCAGCCTCAAAGTGAGGCACTTTCGAAGGCCTCAGGACTGACGCCGCCCAGATAACCGTGAAGACGCGTTCGGTTGTAAAACGCTTCAATGTAATCGAATACATCGGCACGGGCCATGTCACGGGTTTTGTAGATCCTCTTGCGAATGCGTTCTTTTTTCAGGCTGCTGAAAAAGACTCCGCCACGGCATTGTCCCTGCAGTTTCCTCGGCGGCTCATACTCGGCTCTAGTTGGTTGGCCAAACAAAAACGTTTCCAATCATCACTGCCATATTGGTTACCCTGATCCGAATGCACGATGACTCTGGTTTTGGGTTTACGGCGCCATACCGCCATGAGTAATGCCTCCAATGCCAGCTCCTTGCCCAGCGTTGGCTTCATTGACCAGCCGACCACTTTGCAAACATACAGATCCAGTACGACGGCCAGATATAACCAGCCCTGCCACGTCCGGATGTACGTGATATCGGTCACCCAAACCTTATGAGGGGCATTGACAGTGAACGCCCGGTTGAGTCGATTGGAATACCGAAGTCGGACAGATCGGTTAGCTCAAGCAGTGAGAAGGGAGGCACAGGCCTGTTCATTCGCTCACCTTCGCGATTCCTGCATGACCTCAATGTGGCTCTTGAATGCAACCAATGCCGAGACGATCTGCTTACTGATCTCTGGGCTCTCTGCGATGTCCGCCTCATCCATTCCTTTAGCGAGCAGATTCACCGTTATCGACGCAGGCTCGACAACTATTGCGGACATGGTGTTCAGCACCAACCGAAGCGCCGCTTGGGCATGACTCGCACGAGGTGAAGCGTTAAACAGTGCAACCGGCTTACCAGGAAACTCATGGCTGGCCACAAGCCAATCCAAGGCGTTCTTGAAAGAACCAGGTATTCCACGAGCATACTCAGGGCACGAAATAAGGATGCCATCTACCTTACCCACCAAAGCCCGTAACTCTGCGACGACCTGCGGCGGATCATCAGCCAGGTCCGGATCGAAGTGCGGTAATTGACCGACCGCCAGATACTGCTTGATCGACACCCCCTCAGGGCTCAGCACCTCAGCCGCACGTAGCAGTGCGGAGTTAGAAGATGCTGCGCGAATGCTTCCGGACACCGCTAACAATTGGACCATTTGTAAACATTCCATTCCCTAGTGAGATAGCACAGTGTCGCATACGTGAATCAAGACGATCTCAGACATGACTGGAGCCCTGTCCGGGAGGCTCGTTCGATCACCTCCCAGTCGGGCTGCTTGGCACTCATGTTGATTCCTTACTGGTCGCGAGAGGTGCGGATTATCCGAACCTGCCCGCCTGGTTGTGGATGCTTCCGCTATCGGCAAGGATCTCGGCCTGGAGCAATTCCCATACCTCGGGCGCTGGTGTCAGGCGGATGTCGTAGTCAGAGAGTTCGGACAACTCAAGCAGAGATACTGGAGGGCTAGGTCTGTCCACTGATCACCTGAAACTTGAAATAGTGGCGGGATGCCGGTGTTGGTAAGAGTCAAATTAAATGAGGTGCAGCGCATGTCGGAAGCTATTAAAAACATAGGGAAATTCGTTTCGCACACTTACCGAGCGTAAAATAAGGAAATCCAGAGAGCGATGGCGGTATCAACGCCGCAACCCTTGAGTACGGGTACGTGACAGACGCCTGCCAATCAATACAACGAAGACGCCGATGAACGCAGTGATTGATAACCGTAACAAGCTGATCATCACCTTGACGGTGATGATTTTTGGATTGAGCTACGGTTTGAGTGCGCCCTTGATTGCGATCAAGTTGACGACCGCAGGCTTCAGCGAAGTTTACGTTGGCATCAATGCCGCCATGCATGCGGTAGGTGTGTTTGCCATCGCGCCATTTCTACCGATGCTGTGTCGCCGTTTCAGTCCCAGACAGTTGTTGGCCATTTCGCTGGGCGCGCTGGTGGTGTTGTTGGCTGCATTCCCCTTCGTACCCATCGAAACCTGGTTTGTATTGCGCCTGGGCCTCGGGCTGTTCAGCGAAATCATTATGGTGGTGTCAGAAACCTGGCTGAACCACACGACGGTCGAGCAGGCCCGGGCAAAAACGATGGCGATGTATGTGGCCAGCCTGTCTTTGGGATTTGCCCTGGGGCCGTTCATTCTGTCCTGGTTGGGCAATGCGTCGTCGACAGCATTCTTTGTCGGCAGTTTGATTACAATTCTCGCCGGCCTCTCGCTGCTCGGGATCAAAGCCGATGGCCGCCCGATTGCGCACGAAAAGGGCCGCCCGCTCTCACTGTATCTGCATATCGCAACGCTTGCGCTGGTGGCGGCCGCACTGAACGGTGCACTGGAAAGCGCCGGAATGAACATGCTGGTGATTTACGCCATCAACGTGGGCTGGCCGGTGCAGCAGGCCACCTGGTTGCTGTCGATGCTGCTGTTTGGCGCAATCGCTCTACAGTTGCCGATTGGCTGGCTCGCCGACCGCATGGACCGCCGTCGCCTGATCATTGTGTTGTCGGCACTTTCAGCGGTTGGCGCGCTGATCTGGCCCTTGGCACTCACTGAGCGCTGGCTTTCGTATGGGTTGTTGTTTGTCTGGGGCGGTGTATTTGTCGGGATTTATACGGTGGTGGTGACTCAGGTCGGTGAGCGTTTCAGCGGCACCGAACTGGTCGGGGTATACAGCGCACTGTCGGTTGCATGGGGTATCGGCGCGCTGTTGGGCCCGGTATTAGCTGGGGTCTCCATGCAGTTGGGTCTGCACGGTTTGCCCCTGCTCACCGCCGCTTTGTGTGCTCTGTTCACTCTGTTTGCCGTCATGCACACACAGCACACACCCACGCCACCTCAGGCTTGAACCCTCAGCGTCATGGTGCCGTTGCCAGGCAATAAGCCATGACGTAATCCACATCCACATTTTTTGAATCGGAAAAACCCCAGTGATACTACCGAGGGCTCTACTACAGACCGCCAGCTTACTAATGTGGGCGCTGGCCTATTACGTGACGGGCATCATTTCACTCGAGTTCGATGACCCTGCCACCCAGGTGGCCGTGGTGTGGTTCCCGGCGGGCGTGGCCGTCTCGGCGTTCCTCATCTCGCAACGCTCCCGTTGGCCACTGCTATTTGCGGTACTGCTGACCACGCGAATTTTTCTGGACTTCCAGTGGCGACACGATTGGGCCTCCACGCTGGTGCATTCCTGCCTGGCCTTGATTACAGCCATTTGCATTGCCTGGCTGGTGCGCCGTTTTGCCCGGCGCAACGACTATTTACATGCCATTGTGCTTTGGATAGTCGCCACCGTGGTTCTGTGCGCGGTGGAAGCGGCATTGACCGAAACCTGGGTGTCGTTCACACGCGATATGCCACTGCAACATCTGCTGTGGGTGACCTGGATCGCCAACATTACCGGGGTGATCTTCACCACGATTGCGATCATGAGCCTGCTCCATGATGATCTGAATGTATGTCGCAGCGGGTGGCTGGCCAGACTCACGGGAGTGACCGCGTTTGTCCTGATGTGCCTAAGTACCTGGTTTATCTTCGGCGTCAATTCTCCCTGGTTGAAGTCCGGCATTACCGACTCGGCCGGCTCCGCGATGAACTTTGCGCTGGCGTGCATTCCAATCATCTTCTGCGTGGTTGTTTCGGTCACCTGGGCCGGGCGTGGCGCGACTCTGGCGTTGCTGACCCTGGCAACGCTGGTGATTCATCACACCGACAACGGCCAAGGGCCGTTTTTCCTCCAGGGGCTTAACCCGGGAGAACCGCTGCTGTTGGCCCAGTGCTATTTGTGCGCGACCGCCTTGTTGATCATTTTTCTGCGGGTGCTGGCCAAGTCAGCGCGCCGTTACGACCTCGACACCGGCCGGGAGACGGGTGAAGGGGTGATGTACCGGTTGCACCCCGAGTCAGGCGAGATTTACTGGGACGATAACCTTCGTGAAGTACTGGGCATCGACGCGCCGGTATTGTCCACCTTCAATGACGTGCTTGAACGCGTACACCCCAAGGACCAGGAAAAGCTGCGGCGCCATTGGTCGACTCAACAGCGCAGGCAGGGCGGCGCCTCGCTGACGTTCCGCATCACTGCGCAGGGATCGGATACCCGGGTAATCTGCGACAACACCCCAGGCCTGATGGCGGACTCGACCGGCGAAGTGATCGTGGGCAACTGGCAAATCAGTCACTACAAGTAATGATGCGCGACCTCGATTGGTAACGTTGGCAACAAGGAAACATCTCATGATTCAAATCGCATTGATGTTATTCGGCGCAGAGTTCGTCCGCTCCAAAGCCAAAGTGATTGGCTGCATCGGTTTGCTGTGGGGCTTGATTGGCGTGGGTGTGCTGATCGACGGCATGGACGGGGTGTTGTATTTCCCGATGAAGGCGTTCGGCATCCTGCTGTTGCTGGAAAGCCTGGTCACGCTGAGTGTCGCCTCGAGCGGAATCGGTGCGCAAAAGGCCGTGCTGTTTTTCAAGGGCGGCGTGTGTTTCTTCGTGTCCCTGTTGATTCTGGCCAACAAGACCTACAGCAACCTGTTACTGGCGATTATTTTCGGCTTCTCCTATTTCATCTTCGGTTTGCTGGTCATCACGTCCGCGTTTGTCGTCCGGTACCCTCATTGGCGCCTGTCAGTCGTCACTGGCACTGCCAAGGTGATCTTCGCCCTGTTGCTGTTCACGCCCTATCCCGTCGGTTACCAGTCAACCGTCTCGTTTTTCATAGGGTCATTGATGATCGTCAGCGCTATCAGTACCCTGCGCGTGGCCAGGCGCGCCAGCTTACTGGTGCGTGGGACGTCCTCCTTTGAGTTGCTGACGCCTACTGCGCCTGCGCTCAACGTCACAAAAAAGTCGGCAGTCAAACCGCAACTTGCTCAGGTGTCTATCAGCCCGCCAACTCATGAACCGTTGGTGGTGCATATCTGGACGCCGGAAGGCACGGCGGAAAATACGCCGGTGCCGCGACCGGTCATCAATCGTTATATCGCCGCAGTGGACAGCCAGGGGGTTATTTCCACCGGGCACGCAGCCCTGGAGTTGCAACCCTCGATCTATATCAGCCTGTACCCCGCCGCGGATATCGACCGCTCGCCCTCGGAGTTTTTCCGCATACTCAAAGCGACCAAGGACAATGATGTGCCGGGTACTTTCCAGCCTGACTATGAGAAAGAGGCGGCAGATTGGTGCGAATCGGACCGTAAGATAGTGTTCCATTACTACAACAGCGGTGCCCTTGAGCATTTCTGGATGAACTACAGCCTCGATAACCGCTACAACCTGACCTACCGCAACTGTTCAAGCTCAGTCGCTTATGCGCTTGAGGCGTCCCTCGACGGCGTGCTTGCGTTTCGCAGCGAGCGCTGGCGAGGCTGTTTGCGGACCCTGTTCATGCCTGAACTCTGGATTGCGGCGCAGGTACGCCGACGTGCGCTGACCATGGCCTGGACCCCAGGCCTGGTGATGGATTACGCCAGGGCGCTGCGGGCCATCGTGCACCCGGTTCCGCAGTCCTGGTTTCAGCGCATGCCCTGGAAAGCGCGTCACGTTGATAGCATTTAGACGGCCCGGATTCACCTTAAGCGATTCTGACGTCGCAGCCCCCTAAAGCTCATTCAAGTCACCATGATCGCGGTTTGCGAGTGGGCTTGCCCATGCAGCACCACGACGATAACCCCCTGAGGGAGACCGGTAGTCTTGGCGGCGCCTATTGCCTTGGCAATGGCGCCATCCAAATTATTCAAGGCTTTGTTGATGTCCTGGTGCATCGGTAGCGCGTGGCGCAGGCGGGTTACATTGCTCACGTGTTGTGCCCTTCCAGTGGCTGAGCAAAAGTAAACTTCACGCCCTCCTATGGGTAGTGGCAGGAGAAGGCGGCGTTTTGAAGAATCACGCCCTCACCCAGCACCTCTGCGGGAGCATCGCCGTACTTGGCAATGAACGCAGCCTTCAGATCATCTGCCGACAAGGTGAGCGTGATGTCATTGAGTTGGATCAGCGTCTTCTTGATACTCATAACAACCTCATTGCACACCACGACTTGGCGCATTCGAAAACGTGGCGCGGGCTACTTCCTCCGTCGCTCAATGCCGCCCGGCGCCTTGTCACTGCGCAGGCGGTGCTCGCAGTTCAATGTCCGACACAGCCAGACCTTCACCCGCTGCCAATACGTGACCATGAAGACGTGCCGAACGCACCAACCCATCCCGCGGTAAACCAGGTATCAAGCCTCTCGAAGAGGCGATACAGAAACTCCATGCGCTCGACTCCTTGGGCATGATCAAAGAAAGGGCCAGTGTTGGCTCAGGCATAGTCAAAAACGAAAAAGCCTCAGCGTATGCCGAGGCTCTTCGATTCAGCGCATCCGCTAACTAGCTCATTTGGTTCCGTGCACAAATGGCTACTTAGGGCTGCATGTCGTAGGTCATCATAATCGACGCCCTGTCGTTTTCTGGCGACCAGTACACACCTTGGCCAGCCGGCACAAACACCTCATACGGAATAGTCGACCACGCTTCGAGCTTACCCACATAGAACGCGTGATACTGGAGGTACCCACTGGGCTTGGTGGGCTTTACCGTACCTGTGAAGAGGGTTCCGCCATTCACGGAGCAAGTTCGAATAGTTACCCCTGCGGTGTTTTGTGAGGCATCAACAACAGTGACATAGGCTTCTATATAGCCTTTCGATTGATAGAATTTTTCACCGATCTTAACTGGTTGCATGTGTGGATTTCCTTGAGTTTTCAGTGATCACGGCCGATGCCGCATATAGCCGCTCTTGGCGATTACTCGAAGCTCAAGGCCTTCACACGAGTCGAGGAAGGTATGCACCAACGACACGCTGGTTTTCGCTTCTTATACACCCGAGGAGTGGAATGACTATCCCAGCAAAAAACTGTATATACAACCAGTATTTTGTACCCTATTTGCCCCCCTTCTGACTCCATCCAGAAAGATGGTTATGCCTCCCCAGCAGGATCCATCTTCGCCTCAGGAGGCATGACATCGTCTCGCCTTACCTGATCCATCGCCGACCAGACCGCAAGAAGCAGAAACAGTCGCAAACGAAGGACCACTGGACGCAGGTCGAGGAACGGTATTTGACGCAGGCCTTCAAAGAGGCTCGGGAGGCGGCGGGTTGTTACAAGGGGTGGAAAGAGGAGGAAATGCCGGGCTTCCACGAAGTGCGGGCGCTGTCGCTGCACCTGTATCAGAAAGCCGGAAAGGACGGTCAGAAGATCGCCGGCCACGCCAGCGAGGCCATGACCAAAAACTACCAGAAAGACCACGCAGAAATTGTCTGGTCAGAAGCAGTTCCAGACCTAAATATCAGCGAAATTATCGGTTAGTTTTGCGCGGGTTTTGCGCAGACACAAAAAAGCCGATCTAGATGATCGGCTTAAGTGTCTGATTTTCATCAGAAAATATGGTCGGGACGGAGTGATTCGAACACTCGACCCCTAGCACCCCATGCTAGTGCGCTACCGGACTGCGCTACGCCCCGACTAGGCGTGAAACCTGTTTCACTTCTCAGGAAACGTTGAGGAATATACCGCAAGCTTTTGAAAAGTGGAAGTATTTAATACGATGAATTACTTCTTGAGCACCACAAGCACATCTTCCAGCTCAGAGATCATCTGACGGATCAGTTGCTTGTACTGGGTGGTGTCATCTTTGGCCTCATCGCCGGAAAGGCGCAAACGCGCTCCGCCGATGGTAAACCCCTGGTCATAAAGCAACGCGCGGATCTGCCGGATCATCAACACGTCCTGGCGCTGATAATACCGGCGATTTCCGCGGCGTTTGACGGGGTTGAGTTGAGGAAACTCTTGCTCCCAATAACGCAGCACATGCGGTTTGACCGCACAGAGCTCGCTGACTTCACCGATGGTGAAGTAGCGTTTACCCGGAATGACCGGGAGCTCGTCGTTATGACTTGGTTCCAGCATAAGCCTCAACTCGGGCCTTCAACTTCTGCCCTGGACGAAAGGTGACCACACGGCGAGCCGTGATCGGGATTTCTTCACCCGTTTTCGGGTTGCGGCCAGGACGCTGGCGTTTATCCCGAAGGTCGAAGTTACCGAAACCGGACAATTTGACCTGTTCGTTGTCTTCGAGAGCGTGCCTGATTTCTTCAAAGAATAGCTCGACCAATTCCTTGGCCTCGCGTTTATTCAGGCCTAGCTCTTCGTAGAGACGTTCGGCCATTTCAGCTTTCGTCAGAGCCCCCATACGTCACTTCCTTAACGTGGCGTTCAACCTTTGTTCGAGCGAGGTGAGGATGTTTTGTGTCGTGGAATTCACCTCATCGTCATTAAGAGTGCGCGATGGATGCTGCCAGGTCAAGCCGACGGCAAGGCTTTTTCTATGCGGATCAATGCCTTTACCCTGATAGACGTCAAAGAGCCTGAGGTCTGTCAGCCATTCGCCTGCATTTTCACGAATTACGTCCAGAACGGCGCTCGCCGCAACGTCACGATCCGCCAGCAACGCCAGGTCACGGCGCACTTCTGGGAAACGCGAAAGCTCGTGGAACTTCGGAAGACGACCTTGAGCCACCTCACCCAGAACCAGCTCAAACACGTAGACCGGACGATCCAAGCCGAGATTTTTTGCCAATTCCGGATGAATAGCCCCCAGGTAACCGACCTCACGACCATCACGCTCGATACGTGCAGTCTGGCCAGGATGCAGCGCAGGATGCTTGCCCGGAGCAAAAGTGAATTCATCCAGTGCGCCAGCAAGGCCCAGCACTGCCTCGACATCCGCCTTGACGTCAAAGAAGTCCACACCGTCGCGACCTTGCGCCCAACCTTCAGGCAAGCGACTGCCGCAAACGACGCCAGCCAACATTGGCTGCTGCTTCAAGCCTTCCAGTTGACCGACAAAACGCAAGCCGCTTTCGAACATGCGGACGCGATCCTGCTGACGATTCAGATTGTGCTGAAGTGCCTTGACCAGGCCTGGCCACAAGGAGGAGCGCATGGCCGCCATGTCAGCCGAAATCGGGTTGGCCAACAGCAACGGTTCAACACCTGGATTGAACTGCTCAAACAGTTTCGGATCGATGAAGCTATAAGTGATTGCTTCCTGATACCCACGGGCTACCAGCAGGCGCCGCAGGGCAGGCAGATCACCTTGTGCTTCCGCCTTGGCCTGAGGAGCCAGACGAGCCTGCGGATAACGAACCGGCAAGCGGTTATAGCCGTAGAGACGCGCCAACTCTTCGATCAAGTCGACTTCAAGGCTGATATCGAAACGGTGGCTTGGCACTTCAACGCGCCATTGGCCTGCACCATTGGCAGTGACTGCCAGGCCCAACGCGGTGAGCAGACGCTCGACCTCGGAGCCATCGATTTCCAAGCCCAGCATCTGAGTGATGCGTTCAGCGCGCAGCGTTACAGGTGCAACAGATGGCAAGTGCTGCTCGCTGACCGCTTCGATGATCGGACCAGCTTCACCGCCAGTGATCTCAAGCAACAAGCCAGTTGCACGCTCCATGGCCTCGCGAGCCAACTGCCAGTCCACACCACGCTCATAGCGATGAGAAGCATCGGTATGCAGGCCATAGGAACGGGCTTTGCCAGCCACCGAAATCTGGTCGAAGAAGGCGCTTTCCAAAAACACATCGCGAGTGTTTGCGGTAACACCACTGTGCTCACCGCCCATAACACCAGCGATTGCCAGAGCACGGGTGTGGTCTGCAATCACCAGGGTATCGCTACGCAGGGTAACTTCCTGGCCGTCGAGCAGTACCAGCTTCTCGCCCTCTTCAGCCATGCGCACCCGAATACCGCCGTTGATTTCGGCGAGATCGAAAGCATGCAGCGGCTGGCCCAGTTCGAGCATCACATAGTTGGTGATATCCACTGCGGCATCGATACTGCGCACGTCGGCACGACGCAAGCGTTCAACCATCCACAGAGGGGTCGGCTTGGACAAATCGACATTGCGAATAACCCGACCCAGATAGCGCGGGCAGGCCGTCGGAGCCAGTACTTCCACAGGGCGTACTTCGTCGTGCACTGCGGCAACCACTTTCACTTCAGGGCGCTGCACTTTAGCGGCATAGAGCGCACCGACCTCACGGGCCAGACCAGCAAGCGAAAGGCAGTCACCACGGTTTGGCGTCAGATCGACCTCAATACTGGCATCGTCCAGGTTCAGATAGACGCGAACGTCCTCCCCCACTGGAGCATCGGCCGGAAGCTCCATCAGACCATCACTGCCTTCGCCAATCTGCAGTTCGGCCTGGGAACACAGCATGCCGTTGGATTCAACGCCACGCAGCTTGGCTTTCTTGATCTTGAAATCGCCCGGCAGCTCGGCACCAATCATCGCGAATGGGATCTTCAAGCCTGGACGCACGTTAGGTGCACCGCAGACCACCTGGAAGGTCTCTGCGCCGTTGCTGACCTGGCATACGCGCAGCTTGTCGGCATCTGGGTGCTGCTCGGTGCCGAGCACTTCGCCCACCACTACACCACTGAAATCACCGGCGGCTGGCGTTACGCTGTCAACCTCAAGACCGGCCATCGACAGACGAGCAACCAGCTCGTCACGACTCACCTGCGGGCTAACCCAGCCACGCAGCCATTGTTCACTGAATTTCATCCTGCTCTCCTAATAGATTCGTTACGGACGCGCGACTAGCGAAATTGCGCAAGGAACCGCAAGTCGTTGTCGAAGAACAGGCGCAAGTCATTGACACCGTAACGCAGCATGGCCAAACGCTCGGCGCCCATGCCGAAGGCAAAGCCCTGGAACTCTTCCGGATCGATCCCGGACATACGCAGCACATTTGGGTGAACCATGCCGCAACCCATGACTTCCAGCCAACCGGTCTGTTTGCAGACGCGGCAACCTTTACCGCTGCACATCACGCACTCCATATCAACTTCAGCGGATGGCTCGGTGAACGGGAAGTACGAAGGACGGAAACGCACGGCCAGTTCTTTTTCAAAGAACACCCGCAGGAACTCTTCAATGGTGCCTTTCAGGTCGGCAAAATTGATGTCGCGATCCACCAGCAGGCCTTCGACCTGATGGAACATCGGCGAGTGGGTGATATCGGAGTCGCTACGATAGACACGGCCTGGGCAGACGATGCGAATCGGCGGCTGCTGCGATTCCATGGTGCGGACCTGTACCGGCGAGGTATGGGTGCGCAACAGCATGTTCGCATTGAAATAGAAGGTGTCATGCATCGACCGGGCCGGGTGATGGCCTGGGATGTTGAGCGCCTCGAAGTTGTGATAGTCGTCTTCGACCTCAGGGCCTTCGGCGATGCCGTAGCCAATGTGAGTAAAGAACTGCTCAATACGTTCCAGGGTCCGCGTAATCGGGTGCAGACCGCCAGAGGTCTGGCCACGGCCCGGCAGAGTTACGTCAATGCACTCGGCAGCGAGTTTGGCGCTGAGTTCCGCCTCCTCGAAAGCCGCTTTGCGCGCATTGAGAACCTCTGTTACACGCTCCTTGGCAACGTTGATCAGCGCTCCGACTTGCGGACGCTCTTCGGCAGGCAGGTTGCCCAGGGTCTTCATCACCTGAGTCAGTTCGCCCTTCTTGCCAAGGAAGTGAACCCGGATCTGTTCCAGGGCATTGATGTCTTCAGCGTGTTGCACGGCCTCAAGTGCTTGAGAAACCAGCGCATCCAGGTTTTCCATGTACAGACTCCAGATACAAAATAGGGGAAGAGCTTGAAGGCTCTTCCCCTATTTATGACGTTTAACACCAGAGCCCACGAAAGGTGAGCCCGGATGACTGTCGGGGGTACTTAAGCCAAGGTGGCTTTAGCTTTCTCGACAATCGCAGCAAACGCCGCTTTTTCGTTCACTGCCAGATCAGCCAGAACCTTACGGTCGATCTCGATGGAAGCCTTTTTCAGGCCAGCGATCAGACGGCTGTAAGACAGACCGTTAATACGAGCACCAGCGTTGATACGAGCGATCCACAGAGCGCGGAACTGACGCTTTTTCTGACGACGGTCACGGTAGGCGTATTGGCCTGCCTTGATTACCGCTTGCTTGGCAACACGGAATACGCGCGAGCGTGCACCGTAGTAGCCTTTAGCAAGTTTCAGAATTTTTTTGTGACGTTTACGGGCAATGACGCCACGCTTTACACGAGCCATGAGTTACTTCCTCTATTCTTGATCCAAAAATTAACGAAGGCGCAGCATGCGCTCGACTTTTGCCACGTCAGACGGATGCAGCAAGCTGCTACCGCGCAGTTGACGCTTACGCTTGGTCGACATTTTGGTCAGGATGTGGCTCTTGAAAGCGTGCTTGTGCTTGATACCGTTAGCAGTTTTCAGAAACCGCTTAGCAGCACCACTTTTGGTTTTCATCTTTGGCATGTTCGGATACTCCGCATTCAGTTGATAAACATAATCAGAAGGCCTGCCGTGCCCTGTTGATTACTTCTTCTTTTTCGGGGCGATGACCATGATCAGCTGGCGTCCTTCCATCTTAGGATGCTGTTCGACCGAACCGTACTCTTGCAGGTCAGCTTCAACCCGCTTGAGGAGTTCCATCCCCAGCTCCTGGTGGGCCATCTCACGGCCGCGGAATCGCAAGGATACCTTGGCCCTGTCCCCGTCACTCAGGAAACGTACCAGGTTGCGCAGTTTTACCTGGTAATCCCCTTCCTCCGTCCCTGGACGAAACTTGATTTCTTTAACCTGAATCTGCTTCTGGTTCTTCTTCGCAGCAGCAATCTGTTTCTTCTTTTCGAAGATCGATTTGCCGTAATCCATCACCCGGCAAACAGGTGGGACTGCGTCGGCGGAAATTTCCACCAGATCCAGCTTGGCTTCTTCAGCTATACGAAGCGCTTCATCAATCGAGACGATGCCAATCTGCTCGCCGTCAGCGCCAATTAACCGAACCTCGCGTGCCGAGATATTCTCGTTGATCGGGGCTTTCGGTGCAGCTCGTTTATCTTGTCTCATATCACGCTTAATAATAATTACTCCGAATCTTGGCGACCACGCCGGGAAACCGCTTGTGCGAGGAACGCCGAGAATTGGTCCACAGGCATCGAGCCCAGGTCTTCACCTTCACGGGTACGCACAGCGACAGTCTGCATCTCGACCTCCCGATCTCCAATAACCAAGAGATAGGGAACCTTGAGCAAAGTATGCTCGCGGATTTTAAAGCCGATCTTTTCATTTCTCAAGTCGGACTTGGCACGAAATCCGCTTTGATTGAGTGTTTTTTCTACTTCAAGGGCAAAATCTGCCTGTTTATCAGTGATATTCATCACCACGGCCTGAGTCGGAGCCAGCCACGCAGGGAACGCACCCTCGTAATGCTCGATCAGAATCCCGACAAAACGCTCGAATGAGCCGAGAATCGCCCGGTGCAACATCACCGGATGCTTACGGCTGTTGTCTTCGGATACGTATTCAGCACCCAGGCGGATCGGCAGGTTGAAGTCCAACTGCAAGGTACCACACTGCCATACACGGCCCAGGCAGTCTTTCAACGAGAACTCGATCTTCGGACCATAGAACGCTCCCTCACCCGGCTGCAGATCATACGGCAACCCGGCACTATCCAAAGCCGCAGCCAGCGCATTTTCCGCACGGTCCCACAACTCATCGGAACCCACGCGCTTTTCAGGGCGAGTGGAAAGCTTCATCTCGATGTCCTTGAAGCCGAAGTCGGCATAGACATCCATAGTCAGCTTGATGAACGCAGCGGACTCGGCCTGCATCTGATCTTCAGTACAGAAGATGTGAGCATCGTCCTGAGTAAAACCACGCACACGCATGATGCCGTGCAGCGCTCCCGAAGGCTCGTTACGGTGGCAAGCACCGAATTCGGCAAGTCGCATCGGCAGCTCGCGGTAGCTCTTCAGGCCCTGATTGAACACCTGCACGTGGCACGGGCAGTTCATGGGCTTGATCGCGTAGTCGCGACTTTCCGATTCGGTGGTGAACATGTTCTCGGAATAGTTGGCCCAATGCCCGGACTTTTCCCAAAGGCTGCGATCGACCACTTGCGGAGTCTTGATCTCCAGATAGCCGTTTTCACGCTGCACTTTGCGCATGTACTGCTCAAGCACCTGGTACAGGGTCCAACCATTGGGATGCCAGAACACCATGCCCGGCGCTTCTTCCTGGGTATGGAACAGCCC
Organism: Pseudomonas sp. E1BtOHC1; assembly: GCF_058744285.1. Taxonomy (NCBI): domain Bacteria; kingdom Pseudomonadati; phylum Pseudomonadota; class Gammaproteobacteria; order Pseudomonadales; family Pseudomonadaceae; genus Pseudomonas; species Pseudomonas sp. E1BtOHC1. The sequence goes on along the minus strand of NZ_CP196023.1, from coordinate 3,155,925 downwards.
CAAACGTTTGCCGATCTTGCGATGGTCGCGCTTTTCAGCCTCTTCGATACGCTGGATATAGGCAGCGAGCTGCTTCTTATCCGCCCAGGCAGTACCGTAAACCCGCTGCAACTGCTCGTTCTTGGCATCGCCGCGCCAGTAGGCACCCGACAGCTTAGTCAGTTTGAACGACTTCAGGAAACGCGTGTTCGGCACGTGCGGACCGCGGCACATGTCGACATATTCTTCGTGATAGTAGAGGCCCATTGCCTGTTCATTCGGCATGTCCTCCACCAGGCGCAACTTGTAGTCCTCGCCACGAGACTTGAACACATCAATCACTTCGGCTCGCGGAGTGACCTTCTTGATAACGTCGTAGTCTTTCTCGATCAGCTGCTGCATGCGCTGCTCGATAGCGGCCATGTCTTCGGGCGTGAAGGGACGCTCATAAGCGATGTCGTAATAGAAACCTTCATCGATGACCGGGCCGATGACCATCTTGGCGGTCGGATACAGCTGCTTGACCGCATGCCCTACCAGGTGAGCGCAAGAGTGGCGAATGATCTCAAGCCCCTCTTCGTCCTTTGGCGTGATGATTTGCAGGGTTGCGTCGCCGTCAATCACATCGCAGGCGTCGACCAGCTTGCCATTGACCTTGCCGGCCAGGGTGGCTTTAGCCAAACCTGCGCCAATGGATGCAGCGACCTCAGCTACGGAAACCGCATGATCGAATGAACGTTGACTGCCGTCGGGAAGAGTAATAGTGGGCATGGCGCCTCCTCTCCTAGTGGTGACCCCTACCAAAGGTCACGTGGGTTGGGATGAGCCAGTACGCGATTCAGTCCGACCGTTCTGTAACAAACGCCTGCCTCACAGTGGCAAGAGCCTTGCGGCCAACCGATAAACCGAACCAGAGTGACTGGGGTTCAAATCAAAATTAATGAGGCATAGACCGCGAGGGAGAAATGAAACACCCAAAGCTTGAAAACACCCAAGCCGGGCATGCTAGCACAGATAAATCGCAATCACCGCGCAGCAAGTTTCCCAAAAGATACTTTCCAGTCTTTTATTGAGGAAAGTGAACTTGCGATGTACGCCGAACCTCAAATACCCGGAGAATCGTCGTCCTTGCTATCGACCTCAGGAGAACTCGACTCATGCGCCTTACCCAATTATTTGCCCTTGCCACCCCACTCGCCCTGCTCCTGCCCTTGAGCGCACAAGCTGCATGGCCTGCCGGAGCTCGTGCCGACTATATGAAGGACTGCACTGCAGCAGCCAGCCAAAGCATCGACGCCAAAAGCGCCGAGAAACATTGCGCCTGCGGTGCAGACAAGCTGAATGAAAAATTCACCACCGAGGAAATCAAGGAGCTGATGAGCAAATCCAAGCAGCCTAGTGCTGAGCTGAGAACCCGAGCTCTGGACGCCATCGCTGCTTGCCGAGTGGTCAAATAACCTGACAAGGCTCGAAACAGTCTGTGCCAACGCCTGTCAGGAGGCCTGAAACGCGGTTTTTTTCACAATTTACGCAGCTTTTACGGGTTTTTTTATCACCGTTTGTTTTCCGTGAAAGCCCCTTAAACCGGGGCCTGCAGCCAACTCGAACGGTAAAATACACGGACACATCGGGCAAAGAGCACCTACAGGGGGCTCCCAAGCCGAACATTTCGACTATGATAGCTCGGTGTGCCCAGTTGGCCTGAGCAGCACAGCACTACTGAAAATATATGTTTCTTGGAGATACACCATGTCTAATCGCCAAACCGGCACCGTAAAATGGTTCAACGATGAAAAAGGCTTCGGCTTCATCACTCCTCAAGGTGGCGGTGACGACCTGTTCGTACACTTCAAAGCTATTGAAAGCGACGGTTTCAAAAGCCTGAAAGAAGGCCAAACCGTTTCCTTCGTGGCTGAGAAAGGCCAAAAGGGTATGCAAGCTGCACAAGTTCGCCCTGAGTAAGTTCTCAGCGAGCTAAAAAAACCCCGTCCATGTGACGGGGTTTTTTATGGGCGGGAAAAAAAACTAAGCCTCAACCACAGTTGACCCGAGTAACCACCAGACCAGCATCGGTATTGAGGTTCAGGCGGTCGGAGCGGTACTCCAGAGTAATCATGTCATTAGGCTTGAGGAAACGCGCATATTGCGCTCCTGCGCGAGTACGGGCCTGCTCCAACAGCTCGGGAGAAGCCTTCTTGCCGACGGCAAATTCGGCAGCTGTTGCTTCACAACGAGTGTGCCCGGACTCAGAGGCCACAGGTTCCTTTGTCGACCCGGTGGCGCTGCATCCACTGAGTACAACAGCGGCCAACAAGGTTCCGAATGAAGCGAGCTTCCAAGGCATGAAGCCTCCTTTTCAAAATTAAGCAGAGATCGTGCGACAGCCGATTAGCCTTTTGGTTTCAAAACAAAATGGCCTTTTGCCCTATGCCACGGACAGCGGATAAGTCTGCCTCAGGCATTGCGACATATTCACAGGACAATCGTCACTGAATATGAACAAGAATCAATAGACATCGATGTAGTCGAACGCCGGCTTCGGCCAGTTCTGCTTCAGCGCATTGAATATCTGCATTACCCAGACCTCATCGCTGGCCGCCACGTTTCCGACATAGCCGGACCCAGCGGCCCAGGTTTCCAGGCGAAACAACAAACCCTCGATCTCGACACCTCCCACAACTCCCGAAGAGATGTAAGCAATCCCGGTCTTGGTGACACGCAACTGGGTATGAACGTTGTCACTGGCCGACGCCAGAAGCTGGCGCACCGCCTCCAGAGTCAGGGCATCAGGCTGATTCAAATCGATTTGCACAAAAGCTTCCTTGAGCGCAGGAAAAGCGCCAGTGTCGCATAGCCCCCCGCTTGATGCCTAAGTCGGAGTGCCAAACGTCCGGCAACATGGTTAACTCTGCGACGCAGCAAACACCCGCCCAGGCCCAGCCCTGGTGCCCGCCTTATCCGAATTCGTGAGACTTTCATGGCCACCGTGAGTATCGACGCCGACATCAAAGCCAAATGGCCACAGGGCCAGTGCTCCTATAGCCCAGGGAGCCCGGAAGAGTTGGCGATCATTGGCATAGACCTGCTGGTCAAGGAACTGGGAACCCAGTCCGCCCGAGCGTTCATCGAGCAGGTTTTCGAGAAGTACCCGGCCGATCACCCGGGCGCACAGGACCCGGAACGAGAATAGAACCCCGCAGGCAGGAGCCTGCGGGGGCTCTGCTTACTTGAGGCGAGCCAGACGCTCGGTGAGCAAGTCGAAGAAGCCCTGAGCATTACCGCTCTCAACCCAGAACACGTTCTTTTCCTGCTTCAGACCGTCGTACCAGTCAACGATGGTCTGGCCGAACGTCGGCCCTTCACGACTGTCGACAACCATGTTGGCCTGACGTCCGCTGAACAGCTCAGGCTTTAGCAGATAAGCGATCACCGTCGCGTCATGCACCGGGCCACCAGGAATACCGTAGTGCTCCATGTCGCCCTTGACGTACTCATTGAGGATATCCCCTACCACCTTGCTGGCATTGTTGTTCAAGGCGGCGATCTTCTGCAGTCGCGCCTCGCTGGTCAGCACCTTGTGGGTCACGTCCAGTGGCAGGTAGGTCAGCTTGACGCCACTCTTGAGCACCACTTCGGCCGCTTGAGGATCGGCGAACAGGTTGAACTCCGCCACCGGGGTGATATTGCCGCCATTGAAGTGCGCCCCCCCCATGACCACCACTTCCTTGATGCCCTGGGTAATATCCGGCGCCTGGATCAATGCCAGTGCCAGGTTGGTCTGCGGACCCAACATGGCGATGGTGATGCTGTGGGGCTTGGCCGCCCGCAACGTATCGATCAGATAGTTGATCGCATTACCTTTGGCCAGTGGCGCCTTGGGCTCATGCACAGTTACCCCGGAAATGCCTTCCTTGCCGTGGATATTCTCGGCATAGATTGGCGTACGCAGCAGCGGTTTTGGCGCCCCGGCGTAGACCGGGACTTCATCGCGACCAGCCCACTCACGGGCCAGACGAGCATTCCGCGAGGTCTTGTCCAGGCGCACGTTGCCCGCCACCGTGGTCAAGGCACGAATATGCAACTCCTCGGGTGAGGCCAGGGCGAACAACAGAGCCACCACATCGTCGGCCCCCGGATCGGTGTCGATGATCAGATCGATTTTTTCCGCCGCCTGAGCGCCGGTAGCAGTGAGTAGAGACAAGAGCAGCAGACTCCGGAACCAGTGTTGAAACAGCAGAGCATAGCGGTGCATGGCGCACTCCTTGTGCAAGATAAGGAAAAGCCGGACAGCGGCCTAGAAGGTCACCCCGGCAACCAGGGCGATGTTGCAATACGGCTGGCACTCTCCCGTGCGAATCACCGCACGAGCCTGACGACTGAGCACCTTGAAATCTTCGTGACTCATCAATCTCCGGGTCCCCAGTTCGCCACCGAGGTTCAGCACGTCCAGCCCCAACAAGGGCTGCGGCCGCTTGAGCAGAATCTCCTCGGCCAGCACATGACTCTCCACCTGCATCTCGCTGAGCACTACCTTGAGGGTGCCGAGAAAATCGGGAACGCCGTGAGTCAGGGCCAGATCGATCAACTCGACGCCAGGAGGCACAGGCAGGCCGGCATCACCAATCACCACGATGTCACCGTGGCCCAAAGAGGCAATCAAGCGTGACAGGGCAATATTGAGCAAAGGTGTCTTTTTCATGAAGGGACAAAGGCCTGAACGTCGGACAGCGTGGGAATGGAAGGTTGTGCACCGGCACGAGTCACCGACAGCGCTGCGGCGACCTGACCAAAGCGAATCGCCTCGGCCTCACTCTTGCCGGCAGCCAGGGCGGCGGCAAAACCACCGACGAAGGTATCCCCCGCTGCCGTGGTGTCGATGGCCTTGACCTTAGGCGCCGGAAAATGCTCGAAACTGCGGCCATTGGCAAACAGCGAACCTTGCGCCCCCAGGGTGATGATGACCTTACCGGCTCCAGCGGCGATCAAGCGACCTGCCGCAGTCTCGGCACTCGCCAGGGAGTCCACCGCCACGCCACTGAGCGCGGACGCCTCGCTTTCATTGGGGATCAGGTAGTCGATCGAGCCGTACCACTGCGCCGGCAGCGGGCCACTGGCCGGCGCCGGATTGAGAATCACCGTCTTGCCCAGTTCACGCCCGCGCTTGAGGGTGTACCCCACCGTTGCCAAGGGCACCTCCAACTGACAGATGATCACGTCGGCCTCCTGCAACACCCGATCGAACCCCGCAACCTTCTCGGGGCTGAGCAGGCCGTTGCCACCGGCGACGATGACAATTGCATTCTGGCTACTGTCATCCACCACGATCAGAGCGACGCCGCTGGAACCCTCCACCACGCTCACCGCCTGGCAATCGATCTGCTCGGCGAGCAAGGCACTGCGCAATTGCTCGCCATAGGCGTCATCGCCGACACAGCCGACCATCGACACCTGCGCCCCCAGCCTGGCCGCCGCCACTGCCTGATTGGCCCCCTTGCCACCGGATACCGTGGCAAAGGATTTGCCAATCAGCGTCTCGCCCCCTCGCGGCAGGCGCTCGGCCCGGGTCACCAGGTCCATATTGAGGCTTCCCACTACCACTACTTTTGCTGGCATACATCGATACTCAATCGTTTGGATTCAGCGGAACTCGGCAAATGCGCTGCTGAGCGGCGCAGTCGATTCCCGCAAGACAATATTCGGCGTAACGATGCGCTGGTCGACCGGCAAATCCCGCGAGGCAATACGGCGCAGCAGCAACTCTGCCGCGGTTTCACCCAGTTGCAGGATCGACTGACCCACCGTGGTCAGCGCCGGGTAGACATAACGGCTCATGAGGATGTCGTCGAAGCCAATCACCGAGAGTTCACTGGGCACACGGATATTGCGCTCCGCCGCAGCCCGCAACACACCGATGCCCATCATGTCGTTGGCGGCGAAAATTGCGCTTGGCCGGCGCCCCTCAAGCAACTGCGCCGCAGCGCGATAACCACCGGTGCTACTGAAGTCACTTTCCAGGATGCGCCCTGCCGGCGCCTCGACGCCGGCCTCCTGCAATGCCTGGCGAAACCCCGCCAGGCGCATTTGCGCCACACTGGTGTTGGCCGGGCCACCGATGCAGGCGATGTCCCGGTGACCTAGCTCCAGAAGGTGCCGGGTCGCTAGGTAGGCACCGTAATGGTGGTCGATACGCACCAGATCGGCGTCCACCCCTTCCAGCCCGCGGTCGACAATCACCATCGGCGTGCGCACCCCGGCCAGGCCCTGAGCCAGGCCACTGTCGCCACCAGCGGATGTCACGATCAGTCCATCAATGCGCTTTTCCAGAAGCACCCGCAGATAGTTGCGCTGCTTGTCCGGGTTATCGTCGGAGTTGCAGAGGATCACGCAGTAACCGTTGCGCTCGCAGTAGTCCTCGATCCCTCGTGCCAGTTCGGCGAAGTAAGGGTTGAGACTATTGGGCACCAGCAGGCCGATGGTCGCGGTGGTCTTGGCCTTGAGTGAACGAGCCACTGCACTGGGTACATAGTCGAGGCGCTTGATCGCCGCCTCGACCTTGACCCGCACCTCTTCACTGACCGGCCGCGTCTTGTTCAGTACATGGGACACCGTGGTGTAGGAAATCCCCGCCAGCGCCGCCACATCCTTGATTGTTGCCATGAATCAAACCCGCCGATTGGCGCGCTGGCTGCGATAGGTATCCAGCACCACGGCAATCACAATGACCGCACCGGTGATGATGCGCTTGGTCGGTTCTGATGCGCCGATTTGCGCCAGGCCTGCAGCCAGCACGGAAATAATCAAGACGCCGAAGAAGGTACTGATCACCGAACCGCGTCCGCCCATCAGGCTGGTGCCGCCAATCACCACCGCGGCGATGACCTGCAACTCCAGACCGGAGCCCGCATTCGGGTCTGCCGCTTCCAGGCGAGAAATTTGAAACAGCGCTGCAATGCCCGCCAACAACCCCATCAGGCTGAACACCAGGATCTTGTAGGGTTTGGGATTGATCCCCGCCAGACGCACCGCCTCTTCGTTGGTACCGATACCGATCAGGTAGCGGCCGAACACGGTGCGCGTCAGCACCGCCTGGGCCAGGAAGATAATCAGCAGGGCAATGATAAACGACGGCGAAATGCCAAAGGCAATTGGATTCGACAACCAGGCGAAAGCATCACCGATATAGGCCGTGCGCGAGCCGGTCATCTGGTAGGCAACGCCCCTGGCCATTTCCAGCACCCCCAGGGAAACGATGAACGACGGGATGCGCCAGGCCACAGTGATCGAGCCCGTGATGGTTCCCGCCAACGCCGCACAGGCCATGCCCAGCAACGCCGCAGGCACCACGCTCCAGCCCCAGCCGAGAATTGCCACGCTGACCGTCGAGGCCGCCAGGGCCAGCACCGACCCCACGGACAGATCGATACCACCGATGATCAGGACGAAGGTCATGCCTACCGCCAGCACCATCAGGTCGGGGATCTGGTTGGCCAGGGTGCTGAAGGTGTCATAGGAAAGGAAGTGGCTGCTGAGCAGGGAGAACAGAACGATCATCCCCAACAACGCCCCCGCCAGGCCCAGGTAGGTGCCGAGGCCGTAGTAATGGCCGCCTCGCTTGCCGCTTGCAGGTGCAGTTTTCATGATGCATTCCTAGGCGTCGCTTCGCTGAGCAACGCATCTCGTTTTTGATAGCCGGCAAAGGCGGCGGCAAGCAATTCATCCTGGGTCCAGCTGTCACGCTCGAAGGTGTCGATCAGACGCCCGGCCGAGAGCACGCCAATGCGATCGCAGATCAGCATCAACTCACGCAAGTCGCTGGACACCACTACCAGGGCCTTGCCCTGGCGGGTCAACTCCCCCAGCAAGCCATAGATATCGAACTTGGCGCCGACGTCGATACCGCGAGTGGGCTCGTCGAACAGCAACACCGAACAGTCGCGCTCCAGCCAGCGGCCGATCACCACCTTCTGCTGGTTGCCGCCGGACAATTCGGACACCAATTGCGCCGGACTGGAACTGCGAATGCGCATGGCATCGATCTGCCGCTGGGCCAGTTGCTCTTCGTCCTGAGCATTGACCAGGCCGCCGCTGGAAATCGCCGGCATGTTGCCCAAGGCGATATTGGCGCTGATGGACTGGGTCAGCAGCAGCCCTTCGCCCTTGCGATCTTCAGTGATCAACGCAATGCCGTTGGCCACCGCATCCACCGGGGAGCGAATGCTTACTGGCCGGGCCGGCGTGCCCAGGGCAATGCTGCCGCTGTCGGCGACGTCGGCACCAAAGATAAGCCGCAGCAACTCGGTACGCCCTGCCCCGATCAGGCCGGAAATACCGAAGATCTCGCCACTGCGTACCTCGAAGGACACATCACAAACCTTGTCCGAGCGACTGAGGTTGTTCACCGTCAGCGCCGGCGCACCAATCTTGCGCTCACCCAGATCAATGTGTTCGCCCAGCTCGCGCCCCACCATCAGGTTCACCAGCTGTTCGCTGTTGTAGTTGGCCATGGGCTCGACACACACCAGGCAACCATCACGCAACACAGCAATGCGCTGGGCTACGCGGGCCAGTTCTTCCAGGCGATGGGAGATATAGATGATGGACACGCCCCGGGCCTGCAGGCGGGTGATCTGCTCGAAGAGCATCTCCACCTCACGGGAAGTGAGCATGGCCGTCGGCTCATCGAGAATCAGCACATGACAATCACCGATCAGATTGCGGGCGATCTCCACCATCTGCTGATGACCGATGCCCAATTCACCCACCAGCGTGTCGGGATCGATAGCGTCCAGGCCGACCTGGGCCATGGCCTCGATTGCCGCCTTGCGCAATTGCTTGCGGCTGATCCAACCACCGTTGCTGGGCAGGTTGTCGAGAAACAGATTCTCGGCCACCGACAGGGTTGGCAACAGGTTGAGCTCCTGCATGACCATGCGAACCCCCGCCTCTTCCGCTTGGGTCCGGCTACCGGGACGATAGTCCTGGCCGTTGAACTGCATGTGGCCGGTGGTGGGGCTGACCAGGCCACCGATGATCTTCGACAAGGTGCTCTTGCCGGCGCCGTTCTCACCGGTCAGGGCCAGCACCTCCCCGCGCATCAGCGTCAGGTCGATGCCGGTCAATACCGGTTGTGCATAGGTCTTGCCGATACCGCTGACCGAGAGGACAGCGTTCGCAGCGGAAACTGACATAAGAAACTCTCCATGCGCTCGCCTGAACGGGCGAGCGCCGTTGTGCCGCCGGAAGGACTACTTGGTGACCAGCTCGACTGGAGTTTCGATCACGCCGTTGGCACCGCTGTCGACTTTCTCGCCCTTGAGGATCTTCAGTGCGGTCTCGATGCCGAACACCGCCTGCTTGGCAGCGAACTGGTCGGCAGTGGCCAGGACCCGGCCATCCTTGAGCATTGGTTTGATGGCGTTGATATTGTCGTAGCCCACCACCTGGACCTTGCCTGCCTTACCGGCAGCCCGCACCGCGGAGACCGCCCCCACTGCCATGCTGTCGTTACCGGCCAGCAATGCCTTGAGATTCGGGTATTCACTGAGCATTGCCGAAGCCACACGGTTGCCTGCGTCGATTTCCCAGTCGCCGGATTGCAGCGAGACCACCTTGATCTGCGCGGCGTCCATTGCGTCCTTGAAGCCAGCAGTGCGCTGCTGTGCGTTAGTGGTGGTGGAGACCCCTTCGATGATCCCCACTTCGTCGCCGGCCTTCAGTTGCTTGGCCAGGTACTCACCCACCAGGCGAGCCCCCTTGCGGTTGTCCGGACCTACGAAAGGTACGCTGATGTTCTTGCTTTTCAGCACACCGGGATCGAGTTGGTTGTCGATATTGATCACCGTGATCCCGGCATCCACCGCCTTCTTGATCACTGGCACCATGGCCTTGGAGTCGGCGGGTGCAATCACCAGGGCATTGACCTTGGAGACGATCATCTGCTCGACGATGCGGATCTGGTTGGCGGTGTCGGTTTCGTCCTTGATGCCGTTGGACACCAGGTCGAAATCGGCGGAATGCTCTTTCTGATAAGCCTTGGCGCCGTCTTCCATGGTCAGGAAGAACTCGTTGGCCAGGGACTTCATGACCAGGGCGACCTTGGGTTTCTGCGAGGTCTCGGCATAGGCCGATGAGAGAGGGAGGGCAGCGGATGCAGCAGCCAGAACAGCAACAGCGAGTAAACGTCCAGCGAAGGGCAGCTTCATGAATTCACTCCGATCTTATGATTATTGTGAGCAGCGTTCGCACGGCAGGGTGAGCAGGCCGTCATCGGCATGGATGGGAGGCCGGTGCCGACCCTGGAAAGATAGACGATTGTCGTTATCCAAAGGCCGCGCAAACGTTTGCGTAAAACGAACTATGCGAACCTCGCCAGAGTTTGTCAACGCCGATCAGAGCCTGGAAAAAGGACACAGACAGCGGGGAAAACCCAGCTGTACGAGAGGAGAAGCCTGTCCGCACCGTAGCGGCGAACAGGCTCTGAGGGTCATGCAGTGGTGTTTAACAGGCCGCCTGAGGAGGAGGAGGAGGAGGAGTCCTTGGCCAGCTCACGAACCAGATTGCCCGATACCTCTGCCAGGGCCCCGTTGGTTTGGGCGATCTGCCCTTGAAGCCCCATGACCACGGTCTGCTTGGCTTCAGGGGTCGGATAGTCGGCGGCCTGGGCGGCAGCCAGTTGCTGTTGCTGCTGTTTGAGCTGCTCCTGCAACTCTTGCATGCGCTTGAGCAGCATCTTGACGACGATACTCTGATTATCTCCACCCGAGTCTGCGGCTTCGGACTTTTCGGCCTGCTTGCTGGAACCAACCCGGAGGGTGCCCGACTCATCGGTACCCAGCGCCGTGGATGCCTCCTCGGCAGCGGCCTTACTCAATGCATCAATGGTCGCCGGCGATTTGCCATTGATCAAAATCGCTCCTGCGCCAGGAAATCCGACTGACAGAGACATATGAACTCCTGAAAAAAAGATCCTGTCGGGTCATCGACCGCCCCGCGACATTCTTTAATGACGGCCCCTCCCCCCTTGTGCCGAACCACTGACGGGCATTTTCGGATTGCCGAACGCCCACCCGCGCAAACGTTCGGAAACCCGGACGCGCACCACTCCGCCGTCATCAAAAATAGAAATAAAATTGATATAAATCAGTAACTTAAAATACTTATCAGGCCAAGGTAGCGCTGGTACAGATCCTGCTCAATCCTCACTGCCTCGCCGCATACAGATCTGCGGCCGAGGTGTTTCTAGATGAACCTGCATCAGCACCGTCTCACTACTAGAGAGAAAATAATGAAATCTGCCTTCAAAACCTTCGTTCCGGGCGCTTTGGCCCTCCTCCTGCTTCTGCCTGCGGCCGTGCAGGCCAAAGAGGCTGAAACCCAACAGAAACTCGCCAACGTCGTGGTCCTCGCCACCGGTGGCACCATCGCCGGCGCCGGCGCCAGCGCCGCCAACAGCGCCACCTACCAAGCAGCCAAAGTCGGCATCGAACAACTGATCGCCGGCATCCCCGAGCTGAGCCAACTGGCTAACGTGCGTGGCGAGCAAGTCATGCAGATCGCCTCGGAAAGCATCACCAACGAGAACCTGCTGCAACTGGGTCGCCGCGTCGCCGAGCTGGCCGACAGCAAAGACGTCGATGGCATCGTCATCACCCACGGCACCGACACCCTGGAAGAAACCGCCTACTTCCTCAACCTGGTGGAAAAGACCGACAAGCCGATCGTGGTCGTCGGCTCCATGCGCCCAGGCACCGCCATGTCGGCTGACGGCATGCTCAACCTGTACAACGCAGTAGCCGTAGCCGGCAGCAAGAACGCCCGCGGCAAAGGCGTGCTGGTTACCATGAACGACGAAATCCAATCCGGTCGCGATGTCAGCAAGATGATCAACATCAAGACCGAAGCCTTCAAGAGCCCATGGGGCCCACTGGGCATGGTAGTGGAAGGCAAATCCTACTGGTTCCGCCTGCCTGCCAAGCGTCACACCATGGATTCGGAGTTCGACATCAAGAACATCAAGAGCCTGCCTGACGTAGAAATCGCCTACGGCTACGGCAACGTCAGCGACACTGCCTACAAGGCCCTGGCGCAAAGCGGCGCCAAAGCCATCATTCACGCCGGTACCGGTAACGGCTCTGTGTCCTCCCGCGTAGTGCCAGCCCTGCAAGAGCTGCGCAAGAATGGCGTGCAGATCATTCGCTCTTCCCACGTCAATGCTGGCGGCTTCGTACTGCGCAACGCCGAACAGCCTGACGACAAGAACGACTGGGTTGTGGCTCACGACCTGAACCCACAAAAAGCCCGCATCCTGGCCATGGTCGCCCTGACCAAGACTCAGGACAGTAAAGAACTGCAACGCATGTTCTGGGAATACTGACAGCCCCCCGCTCGACCGGTTCCGGTCGAGCAGGCGTCAACCACTCGCCCCCTCCGGGCGAGTGGTTCCGCCCCCCTGACAGCCTCGCCGCACCCTCCCCCCGTAAAAAATCTCCCCCACCCGCGAGACAAATGCGTAAAGCGTGGTCAGAGGAACTTCTTGAATCTTAAGCAGTTGCGAAATGTCCTACAGTTAAATACTGTATACACGTACAGCTTATTAAGGATTGTTCCGTGGCCACGACCCAAACGCCCCTCAGCTCCTACGAACGCCTGGGAGTACGCATCCAGAAAATCATCAACTCCCCTACCGCACAGAAAGCCAAGGCAGCCCTGATTTTCCGTCTCGCCGATGAGCCTCAGGACGAGTGGGAACGGCTCCTGGAGGAAATCGCCGAGAACGACAACGTCACCCTCGCCTATCGCGACGATGGTGGCGTGCAAATTTTCTGGGTCGTACCGAAGGAAGACTGAGTTGATGAGTGTCCGCTGTTTTGCCGTACTGCTGTTTTTCGTCACCTTCACCGCCCAAGCCGATGCCCCACGCACCTTCAGCGAAGCCAAGAAAGTTGCCTGGAAACTCTATGCCCCTCAATCAACCGAGTTCTACTGCGGCTGTAAATACAACGGCAACCGGGTAAACCTCGCCGCTTGCGGCTATGTACCGCGCAAGAACGCCAAGCGCGCAGAACGCATCGAATGGGAACACATAGTGCCGGCCTGGCAAATCGGTCATCAGCGCCAATGCTGGCAGCAAGGCGGGCGCAAGAACTGCACCCGTACCGACTCGGTTTATCAGCGCGCCGAAGCCGACTTGCACAACCTGGTACCAAGCATTGGCGAAGTGAATGGCGACCGCAGCAACTTCAGTTTCGGTTGGCTGCCGGAGCAATCGGGGCAATATGGCTCATGCCTGACCCAGGTGGACTTCAAGGCCAAGAAGGTCATGCCCCGCCCTTCGATTCGCGGCATGATCGCCCGCACCTACTTCTACATGAGCAAGCAATACGGTCTGCGCCTGTCGAAACAGGATCGACAGCTCTTCGAGGCCTGGAACAAAACCTATCCGGTGCAGGATTGGGAACGCCAACGCAATCAAAGCGTGGCTTGCGTGATGGGGCGCGGAAACGAGTTTGTCGGAGCCGTCAACCTCAAGAGCTGCGGCTGACCCAGAAGCGCCCCCTGGATACGGGCGCCTCTCGATGTGGCGGGAAGAGGATTTACTGCGCAGCCTGGTGCTCGATGACCGTGACATCGATGTCACGTTTCTTGGCCTTCACGAGTTTCTCGACCACTTCAGTCTTTTTCGCCTCGGCCTCGGCCTGGGAAGCAAAAGGCCCGAGCAGCACCCGCTTCTTGCCTTCCACGGTCACCACATTGGACATGATCCCGTGCTCGATCAGCCAACCGGTGAGATCACTTATCGCCAGGGGCAGTTCGCTGCCCACCCACACATCCCACTGCGGCGTGGTGGAGGCCTGAACCGGCTGAACCTGCGCCGCCGCTGAAGCACTCTTGTTCGCCTCGACTTGCTTGCCTTCGCCGCAACCGGCCAATGCCAACGCCGCCATCATCATCGCTACTTTGCGCACAACCTACCCCTAGAAAGTCTGAGGCGGCGATTTTAGCACTCAAGGCACGAGAGACCTCGTCACAAAATCAGGTCGAAACAGGAAGAATGATATTTATTGGCTCTGTATAGTTGCGCCTTGGGAATTAATAGATCGTATGCGCGTCAGAAAGAGGCACCCACTCAGTGGAACTTCGCACTAATCTATACCTAAGACCGACCTCTGCACTGTTTGAATCTGGTGCCCTACAAAGCCATCAAGGAGAAGATCATGCTGATACTCACCCGCAAAGTCGGTGAAAGCATAAACATCGGTGACGACATTACGATCACCATTCTTGGCGTCAGCGGCCAACAGGTCCGCATCGGTATCAACGCGCCAAAAGACGTCGCGGTACACCGCGAGGAAATCTATCAACGCATTCAAGCCGGACTGACCGCCCCGGACAAACGCGAAACCCCATGAATCCAATGAGCACCCGCTCCCTGCCTGTGCCCAACAGCTGGCGCGGCGCGTGCCCTGTTTGCCTTGAGCTTCTCCCACAGAACACCTGCATGCTCTGACCGGATTGCGGCTACAACAGATTCCCGCCCACTGGATTATCGTCAAGCACTGACTATCGCCCTTTTCTGGCAAATAACCGACCGCGGCCTCCCGGTACGCGGCGCCTCAGCAATGCAGGCGTCGCACCGGGGTTCGGCGGTCAGGCGCTGACCACTGGCTTGAACCCCAGATCCTCAGTGAACCGCAGCAAGTAGCCGTCCGGATCGAGCACTAGCAGGTTCAATTCACCGTGCAGCAACTCATCATGCCGGTACCAGCACTCCTGGATCTCCCTGCGCAGGGCGAAACCGGCATGCGCCAGAGCGGCAGCCAGTTGGCGAATGTCCGGGCACTCGATGGACAAGTTCATGCCTCGGCCAAAAGGCGCCTGCAAGGGGCCGACGCGCCACGCGGACTCCTCTTGATCATCCTGTTCCAGCATCAACTGAGCGCCATTGAAAGAGAGAAAAGCAAAGAAGTGTTCCGGACGCTGATACTCCACCTTGAAGCCGAGGGTATCGCGATAGAAAGACAGGCTGCGCTCCAGGTCCGTGACCAGCATTTCCGGAACCAGGTTATTCATTTGAAACATCGCAAGCTTCCATTGCTCATTGATCGAGCCGCGAGACTACTCCCAAGCCGCCCCCAGGTGCACCCCCGCTTACCAATGATTACAACTGGGCCAAAGTCACACCCCGCGCCATGCCCACACACCTGCCGCCGGTCAGCCATGGACAGCCTTCAGGAGACAAATAAAGGCGACCCGCATTCGGATCGACAACATCCGTGCGGGTCGCCTTGCCATTGAGCAGAACAATGACGTCACTGCTCAGCCATGACGCTCCAGCAACACCTTGCTCCACAGGGTGAAAGCCACCGAGGGCGTCCATGCCGGGTTTGAAGTGTGCTCTTGAAGGCAGAGATAGCGATTACCCTCATAGCTCACTCCGTCCTCCCGGAGATAGCGCTGGTTGGTACGCCACTCAGGGAAACTCGGATCGACGACGCCACCCGCGGTCCTGACACTCAGGCTACGACTGGGCAACGATTCACGACCCTGAGTATCAGTGGCCGTGACGAAGTAGCTGTACTGGGTATCGGCACTCAACCCTTTGTCTTCGAAGCCCAGGGAAGTCGCCTGCCCCACTGCATTGCCATCGCGGTACAGGGTGTAGAACTCCACCGGACGCACACCACTGGAAGCGCTCCAACTCAAACTGACGCTACTGCGACTGGTGCCCACCACCTGCAGATTGCCCGGCGCCCCGGGACGCTCAGGCTCTGCGCCATCGCCATGGATCAGCGGCGCATAACGGTTACGGAACTCCCAGTTGTACTGCACACCCTGCCGGCTGACTCCGGCATCCCAGTTCACCGACCAAGTCATCAAGCCCTTGATGGCGTGACCAGCATCCTGCAGGCGCTTGAACGCATTGCTCACAGCCGCAGGATCGATGACATAGCCAGTGGCCGCAGCATCGACGTTGCTGGGCAAACCGATTACCAGCTTGTCCGCCGCAATTCGGGTGTAACCGCGAGAGCCCGAAGCCAGGCTATCAGTCAGGTAGAACAGGAAGTCCTCCTTCATCTGATCATTGTTCTGGGCAATCCATGCACCCTGCCCGCCGTTGGCCTCCTGCACCCAGAGTCCATCGCCACCCTGGTTGTAGTATTGCGGTGCGACAAAGTCGTAATAGCCCTCCAGGGCTTGCAGGTAAGCCACGTACTTGCCGTTGCTGGTCAGGTACGGAAACTCCGGCGCCATGCTGATGATGAAATGCTTGCCCTGGCCTGCATAGTGATCCTTCACCAGCTTCAAGGCTGCCGGCAGCACGCTCTTGTTGTCGGCGTAATCAATGGCACTCTGCTCCAGATCGATATCCAGACCATCGAAGCCGTATGTCTCCACCAGGCGGATGATTTCGTTGGCCAAAGGCTGCTCGTTGCCCTTGTGCAACTCGATATGCGCATCAGCACCGCCCAGGGAAATCAGCACGGCCCGCCCCTGGCTGTTAAGCACACCGACCTGACGCCGGAACTCGGCGTCCGAGAGGTTGTAGGGCTTGAAGGTGGGAATGCCGTTGCCCTTCATGAAGGCTACCGCCACCACGTTGTATTCCTTGGGGACATCCAACAGGTTCAGGTTGGCAAACTGCCCCTGCTGATAACCATCGGCAGGACCGGCGGCCCAGTTATGCCAGAAACCCATGAGGATCTTCTTGCCGGCAATGCTCGGCATCATGGATGCCGCATCTGCTGCTTGACTCTTGATTAATGCAAAGTCGATTTTATTCACGCTCTAATCCTTCAGAACTGTTAAAGGGTGCTGTACGACCGAGACTTACTTGAAGTCCAGATCGAAGGCCTGATAAAACCCGTTGCCAGTATTGGCGACAACCCACACCAGCACCACAACATGGTGGCCTTTCTTGTTTTTTGGCAGCACAACTTCATGATTAGTTTTGGCCTTCAATACCGAGCCGAACTTGTCGAATGGAACTTCGGTATAAAAATCCTGATAAAAAGCCTGAGGCTCCAGCTGCGCGCGACTGATGCGCTGCTTAGGGTCCCAACCATCTTTAGTGATGAACCAGCTGTAGCCACGAGTGACGTGAGGCGCGGTGTACTCCCATTGCACCTGGAATACCTGGCCGGGGTCCACATTGAGCAGCGGCCAGCTGAAGGCACGATTGATTTTCTTCGACATTTCCTCATTGGTGAAGTTGATGCAGTCGCGCTCATCCACCTTGCCACCACTGAGAATGTGGCCATCTGCGGGTGGTACGGCGCTCCCTACATCGCTGTCGTAAGGTTTCGGGAAAGGCCCGGCGGTCAGAGCCGGGAAGTTTTTCCCGCCTTCCATTTCATTCACCTGCCAGGTTCCCAGCAATCCCAGCTCTACAGCAACCGCACCACGACTGGAAGGCGAAACGACGCGACCATGTTTAAGTTGAGCTTGTGGCTTGTTCATATATTTCACTCCATTGATTAATTAAGTCTTGCTCCTTGTTGAGCACCTTTAACTTAGCGCACTTTTCTCGACTTTTTTCATCACGCCACAAACTAACCATTCAGAACAATTTGCACAACTCAGCGCCAGCCCTATTAAACCCTAGGCTTCGTTATTTGAACTGACACTTTAAAGAGTCAATGTATTACACGCTTTTCTACACTAAAACTCATACTTTCTACCGAGATAAAATATCAAGCCGCACAACTTGCGTTGAAAACACGACACCCAGAAACAACAAAACCCGGCGATTGCCGGGTTTGCTGCCAGAAAGGCTGAGTGCCTGCGCCTGAAGCGCTGCCTGGGCTTACAGACAGGTCGCCAACGCCGCCAGTCGACGCTTCGAAACAGAGTTGTCCTCGATCGCGAAATAGTGGACAGCGGTGCCCGAGGGCTCGGCCTTGATATCCACGAAGACTTCCGCAGAACGGGTATACACCGTATATCCGCCTACCTTGCCAGGTTGCAGGTAGGCCGCCGCATCCACACCAAAGACCGCTTCATCCTGCCAGGCGAACTGTACGCATTGCGCCACCAGTTGATCGGCCTTGGTCGAGGTCAGGGTCTTGTTGGGTGTTCTTGTCCGGGCATCGTCCATGGTGGAACTCGCACAGCCAGCCAATAACACTGCAACCATCACTGCCATCAAAACCCGCATGCTGCCACCTCGTCCATAAAACGCGAGAGTATCGCTTACACGGCGGGAAAAAGCCGTTTGGGCAGAAGAAAAAATGCCGCGAGGCCAGATGCCTTTTGTTTACAAACCCCATTGCCAGGCCTCAGGCAAAGGATTAATCTTCGCGCCCCTTCCCACACTTTTGCCAAGGAGATCCACCATGCAACAGCTGATCACCCCTTGCAGGACGTGCCTGGTTTAAACGCTGTATCCGCTACCCGTTAGCGTCTTCGCTTAACCCCGTTCCGTCCTGCCACTACCTGAATATTTTTTTCCAATCAGGAATTGGACATGGACACTTGCATCCGTCATTTGTCGAATGGCGTCTCTCTTATCGCCTCCGACACCACCTGGATCGAAGACAAAGCGCTCCAACAACTGCACACCACCGCCCAACTACCCGGCATGCGCCAGGTTGTCGGCATGCCGGACCTGCACCCAGGCCGGGGCTACCCGGTGGGTGCGGCATTTTTTTCCACCGAGCGGGCCTACCCGGCCCTGGTGGGCAATGACATCGGCTGCGGCATGGCGCTGTGGCAAACCGACCTCTCCAGCAGCCGCCTCAACCTCGACAAGCTGGAAAAGAAAATTGGCAATATCGACCTCCCTCTGGATGAACAGTGGGATGAAGAACGAGCGCAACTGGGACTGCCCCTCACCGGCCACGAGCACTCACTGGGCACCATTGGCGGCGGCAATCACTTCGCCGAACTGCAGCAGCTCGATCAGGTGTATGACGCCGCAGCCTTGCAGGCTCTGGAACTGAATCCAAAAACCTTGTTGCTGCTAGTGCATAGCGGCTCTCGAGGCCTGGGAGAGGCCATCCTGCGGCGCCATGTGGATCAGCACAGGCACAACGGTCTGGAGATGACCAGCGCCGCTGGCATCCGGTACTTGCAAGAGCACGACGAAGCCCTGCGCTTCGCCGAAGCCAACCGACGACTGATTGCCGAACGCCTGCTGCACAACCTGCGAGCCAAGGGGCACGCCACTCTGGACATCAACCACAACCTGGTGTCCCCGGCGAATATCGATGGCGTCGCGGGCTGGCTGCATCGCAAGGGCGCCACACCATCGGACCAGGGTCCGGTGGTCATTCCGGGCTCCCGGGGTGACTACAGCTACCTGGTACAGCCCAATCCGACGCCTGTCAGCCTGTTCTCCCTGGCCCACGGCGCCGGACGCAAATGGCTGCGCAGCGACTGCAAGGGCCGGCTGGCGACCCGCTTCAGCTTCGACCAGCTCAAGCGCACTCAACTGGGCAGCCGAGTGATCTGCGAGGACCGCGGATTGATGTACGAGGAAGCACCCGAAGCCTACAAGAGCATCGACAGCGTAGTCGGCAGCCTGCGGGACGCCGGCCTGGTACAGATCATCGCCCGGCTCAAGCCGGTACTGACTTACAAACGCCGGGGGTGCTGCTGATGCTGCTCTTACAACTGTCCTCTGCCCAGGGGCCTGCCGAGTGCGAGCTGGCGGTGACCAAGGCTTTGCGTCTCCTGTATCGCGAAGCCGAGGCACAAGGCGTACTTACCAGCCTCGTCGAGCAGGTAGCTGGCCACGCCCGGGACACCCACAAGTCGGTCCTGATAAGCCTCGATGGCGAACAGGCTGCAAGACTGGCCGAACGCTGGACCGGCACCCTGCTCTGGACCTGCAAGAGCCCGTTCCGGCCTGGACACAAACGCAAGAACTGGTATTTCGCCGGACAACTGTTCAAGACTCCACAGGACAGCATGGACGGCCAAATCCGCTTTGAAGCCATGCGCGCCTCAGGTCCGGGCGGGCAACACGTGAACACCACCGACTCCGCCGTACGCGCCACGCACCTGGCAACCGGAATCAGCGTCAAAGTGCAGTCCGAACGCAGCCAGCACGACAACAAGCGCGTAGCACGCCTGCTAATCCTGCAGCGCTTGGCAGATCGGCAACAACAATCCGAGGAAGCACTGCGCCTGCAACGCCGCGACGCCCACCACCGAGTGGAGCGCGGCAACCCGGTACGCAGCTTCAACGGCAACGGATTCACCCCTCAAGACCACGTGCCATAGGATAATCGCTCCGAAGTCCTCGGAACCATCACTTATGCAATGCAACACCCTTCGGTCGTCAATAAAATCGCCTCACTTCTGGGATTTGAAATATAGTCCCAGACCCGACCCTCTATGTCGGAGGGCTCTCAATGATGTTTAAAGACGACTTCTTAAACTCTCACATTGACAACAGCCATGACAGCTCGAGAAATCTTTACCGACGCTTAAACTTGCTTTATTACGCCCCTCCAGACTGAACACTTGAAAGTGGAGAAACCCTTGAGCACTGGGATGACAAAGTAAAAACCCAAAAGACTATTACTTCAAAACTCAATCGACTAGTCGCAATGGAAACAAATAAAACTTCCTGACACTCAGCCAGCGGAGTAAATATCGATTTTCCACGCTGCTGCGTTTCAAATTACTACTTCTCTAAAACCGCTCCGGATAGTGACGAATACTTTCACGTTACATCTTCCAATGGAAGGCCCACTGAGACTGAGCGCCGGATAATTAGCATCCTTGATAATAACGCAAGAAATATTGTATCCAAGCCCCTTAAAATTGGACGAGAATAAGAACCAGGCCAACAACACAAGAAAAATTGATAACTCATACCTCCTGAATCCAGCCGCCAAGTCCACTCTCACCATAAAGCGCATGGCGGCACATACTGTTAAAAAGCCACTACAACCAGCCCAAAGACGAACAGCAGCAAAACGATGATCTGCTTACTAAAGCTCCCCGCCCTCGAACTGAGTTCAAATGGATTACTGAAGAGCGGGCATCTTTAAAAGCTCGCTGCAGACATTACCAAGGAGCGCAACCGAAGCAGTCCTTTATCATGCGCACTCCAATAGACACATTTAGCTGACGCTCAGGAGCAATCCTAATGGTTATCACATCTGCCTGAGCCACCATCTACTCACAGTAAAGGCAACGGAAAACTGCCAGGTTCAATCAAACATTCGTGACCGGAGAGCGAGCGGATTCTATGGTTTGCAATCGAATTAGATACGCCGTATTTCCCTCTGTCCGCCGAGGAGGACCACAACGTCGACGCCCCACTGCATCGATCTCGCCATTCCAGTCTCGCGCTACCCCGAAAGCAGGTGAAGCAAGGGTGCGCGGGCTGTCAGTGTTGATTCAGTTCACTGCACCATACGGCTCTCGACATCTAGATCTTCCCGAGGGCTATCCTGGATACAGACAGATAAAAAACACAAAAAAGCCCAGTTCGATGACAGGGCTTTTTTAAACTTCATACTGAGGCAACCAAACAAACTGCCTACAAGCAAAAGCAATTTACCTGTAGTTTATCTACGCCGTGACTACGCTCCTCACAATTTCTGGCTCACCTGAATGAATGCCTTGCACTTCAGAACCGCACCATTCATTTCAAGAGCAACTTCGTATTCCCACCGACCCGTTTTACTCCGCGACTGGATCTGACCGCGAAAGTGATGATCGCCAGGGCTCTTTATTTCCATTGGCACGCAGATTTCTTCGGCAATCATCGGCCCGTAAAAGCTGATGATTTTTACATGGTTCTGAGGCACAACCGGGGCCACACGCCAGTTGACGAACTGCCCATTCAGACAGGCTGTAATGAGCCCTGACCGGCCTTCAGAAACAGACCCTGAGCTTTTATTATTGTCCACCAAATATGCATTATCCTCTAGGTCTTTCGTTGCCAAAGCATTCTCAACATCCACCACAACCAAGACATTGATATCTTTGAAGCCAGCAGCGTTTCCAGTATCAACATTCGCCATAACAACACTCCTTTTGTATAAGTTATCCGCCTAACTCCATTCAAACAATCCTGACGGAAACTTGAGAGCAGCACTTTTTCTTGAAAGCAAATTTATCGATAGCTATCAAAAAACCTAACTTACCGCATCAATCATTGTGCAAATCTGTACCAAAAGCGGATCAGATAGTGCCTAAGCACTAAAGCAGAGCTTTGCTCAAATAAATTAGTAAGCCATCACCTAGATTGTCGATATCAAAAACTCGACCAACGGCGCCAACATCACCCCGCCCAGCAAATATATAAGACGAAGACAGACAAACTGCCTTAGCACTGCGCTATCGGCTTATAAGTATCCAGATCGCCTGTGAGGCCGACTTTGCCGTGGATGAATTTCAGGTAATAAAAACCCGACTCAATGTTCGGGTTCGGACATACGTGCGCGTGTCGCGTTACTTGTGCGCCATGGGAAAGCTGATCATCGACGCCGCGACCTCGCCGCCCTGGCTGAAGCGCGCAATCCGCCTCCCCTAGCCAGCCTTCAGCGCCGGGACGACATCGTGACCTGACTGAAGTCGGCTGCCGACATAGAGAAGAACACGCCAACCGTTTCGCCAGGAAAGCCCCAGGACAATGAAAACCCTGCGCACCTCAAAATCACCATGGACGCTGAGCTTCGGGACGTGGTCAGGGAATGCCTGCGCTCGCAACTGGGCTCGCCATACCCATCCACTACAAGCCCAAGGCCCGCCGGCGGGAACAGATCGACGCCAAGAACCACTAGACGTCGGTCACACCTGACTACCCGACCAAGAAGCGCAGTAAAGCCAGGGACGCAGCGTACGCACATGACCAAGTTCCAGCCGGTGAGCGCCCCACTTTTCATCAGATCCGGGCACTGGGCGCCTGGCTGTATGAGCAGCAGCAATTCCCCCAGGAATACATCCAGACGCTTATGGGCACTCGGACGAGAAGATGACAAAACACTATCAAGAGGGGCACGGCGAAAAGAAGATCAAGTACCTGGAGGTAGGCGCCGAATTGGCGTTCTGAGGTGGGCGTTTTGCAAAGCCTTGAAAATCGCAGACAACAAAAAAGGGCCCACCTTTCGGTGAGCCCTTCTAGACCGCCCAGCAGAGCGGATTTTGTTTGGTAGGCGCGATTGGACTCGAACCAACGACCCCCACCATGTCAAGGTGGTGCTCTAACCAACTGAGCTACGTGCCTGCTGTGAGGCGGCATTCTACGGAATTCCAAAGGGGTGTCAACACCTTTTTTGCAGCTAAGCCTATGAATATGCGAATTTTTTAATTCCGGGGCTGCGAAGAAGTTTTTCTTCCTGTCTGGTAGCGGATTTTCAACTCAGGTAGCATCGACGCACTCGTAAAATATATTAAACACATGAGGTCGCAGGATGGCGAACATTCCTTACCCACAGTCCTATTACGCTGCTTCCGCCAATGCGGCCCCGGAACGCCCACAATTGCAAGACGAGGTTGAAACCGACGTCTGCGTGATCGGCGCAGGTTACACCGGCCTGTCCAGCGCCCTGTTTCTTCTGGAAAACGGTTTCCGGGTGACCGTGCTCGAGGCCGCCAAGGTCGGCTTCGGCGCATCCGGCCGCAATGGCGGACAGATCGTCAACAGCTACAGCCGCGACATCGATGTGATCGAACGCAGTGTCGGTCCCAAGCAAGCACAACTGTTGGGCCAGATGGCGTTCGAGGGCGGCCGTATCATCCGCGAGCGCGTCGCCAAGTATCAGATCCAGTGCGATTTGAAAGATGGGGGCGTGTTTGCCGCACTGACCGGCAAGCAGATGGGCCACCTGGAGTCGCAGAAGCGTCTCTGGGAGCGCTATGGGCACACTCAGCTGGAGTTACTGGACGAGCGGCGGATTCGTGAAGTCGTAGCCTGCGACCAGTACAAGGGCGGCATGCTCGATATGAGTGGCGGCCACATCCACCCACTGAACCTGGCCCTGGGTGAAGCGGCTGCCGTGGAATCCCTGGGCGGGACCATTTACGAACAATCCCCAGCAGTACACATCGAACGAGGCGTCAGCCCTGTAGTGCATACCCCGCTGGGTAAAGTCCGCGCCAAGTTCATTATCGTCGCCGGCAACGCCTACCTGGGCAACTTGATTCCAGAGCTGGCAGCCAAATCCATGCCTTGCGGCACCCAGGTGATCACTACCGAGCCCTTAGGCGATGAGCTGGCAGCCAGCCTGCTGCCTCAGGACTACTGCGTCGAGGACTGCAACTACCTGCTGGACTACTACCGCCTCTCCGGCGACAAGCGCCTGATCTTCGGCGGCGGAGTAGTGTATGGCGCCCGTGATCCGGCCAATATCGAAGCGATCATCCGGCCGAAGATGCTCAAGGCCTTCCCGCAACTGCAAAACGTGAAGATCGACTACGCCTGGACCGGCAACTTCCTGCTGACCCTGTCGCGCCTGCCACAAGTTGGCCGCCTGGGAGACAACATCTATTACTCCCAAGGCTGCAGCGGACACGGCGTGACCTATACCCACCTGGCGGGAAAGGTCCTGGCAGAGGCCCTACGCGGCCAGGCAGAGCGTTTTGACGCCTTCGCCGACCTACCCCACTACCCTTTCCCTGGAGGCCAGTTGCTGCGCACCCCATTCACGGCACTAGGAGCCTGGTACTACAGCCTGCGAGACAAGTTCGGTTTCTGATAAAAGACCTTTCTGCGCCCCAATAAAAAACCGCCCAACAGGCGGTTTTTTTATGCTCGGACATTGCCACTCAAACAGCACAACCACCCCACGCTGATCGCAAAAACAAAAAACCCCGGTCTTTCGACCAGGGTCTTTGCTATCGATGCGAATCAAACCAAAGGCTTGTTCCGTTGCCTCAAGGTGTTCAGTGATCCTTGAGGCTGATATGGCGCAGCGGACGGGACTCGAACCCGCGACCCCCGGCGTGACAGGCCGGTATTCTAACCGACTGAACTACCGCTGCGTATCGCTTGGACTTGCGTCCATGTGAACCGTTTAAATCGTCTGACTAAAAAGCCTTAAAACTTTTCAGTCTCAAACCAGGTAAGCCTGATCTGGAAAATATGGCGCAGCGGACGGGACTCGAACCCGCGACCCCCGGCGTGACAGGCCGGTATTCTAACCGACTGAACTACCGCTGCGCGTCGGTTGGAGGCTTCCGTGGAAGCTTCCGTCTTTCTTGCGAAAGACACTCAGGAAATGGTGGGTGATGACGGGATCGAACCGCCGACATTCTGCTTGTAAGGCAGACGCTCTCCCGGCTGAGCTAATCACCCTTTGCTTCGCTGAGGCCGCGAAATTTACGCAGGTAACGAAGCTAAGTCAATAGCAGGCTTGAAGTTTTTTTAAAAAAACAGCAGCAAGCGACACGCTGCGAGGCTCAGGCAAAAGCCGAGACCGCATCATCCTTGATAAATCATTTTCTTGGTCATACCACCGTCCACCACGAACTCTTGGCCAGTAACGAATCCCGAGTTGCGCGACAGCAGCCAGGCCACCATCGCCGCCACGTCTTCCACCGTCCCTACCCTGCCCGCTGGGTGCTGGGCATGATCCGCATCAGACAATGGTTCGGCACGTCGCGCTACCGGATCACGAGCATCGATCCAGCCAGGACTCACTGCGTTGACCCGGATTTCCGGCCCCAGGCTGATTGCCAGAGCGTGAGTCAAGGCCAGCAAACCACCCTTGCTCGCCGCATAGGCCTCGCTGTCGGGCTCTGATTGCCGAGCACGGGTAGAAGCCAGATTGACGATAGAACCGCCATGGGCACGCAGATAAGGCGCGCAATGCTTGGCCAGCAGCATGGGCCCGCCAAGATTCACCGCCAGCACCCGATTCCAATAGGCCAGATCCAGGCTTTCCAGGGTAATGTTGTGGGGGTCGGCCACCGCAGCATTGCAGACCAGGGCGTCCAGGCGCCCGAACTGCCCCAGCACCTCAGCCACTCCCTGAGCCACCTGAGTTTCATCAGCCACGTCCATAGTGATGAACCAGGCGCTTTCACCCAGCACCTTGGCCACCTTGGAACCCCGCTCCCGATCCAGGTCGGTCAGCACCACTTGCCAACCTTCACTGATCAGCCAAGCAGCGATCCCCAGGCCAATGCCCCGCGCCGCGCCGGTGACCAGCGCGACACGACCATTGCCGCCTTGAGGCGTGGACAACTCGATCACAAGGCTGCCAGACCGCGAGCCAGGTCGGCCTGCAGGTCAGCCACATCCTCCAGCCCCACCGCAATGCGGATCAGACTGTCACGAATACCGGCAGCCTCGCGTTCCTGAGGCGCGAGACGCCCATGGGAAGTGGTACTCGGATGGGTAATCGTGGTTTTGCTGTCGCCCAGGTTGGCAGTGATCGAAATCAGCCGAGTCGCATCGATAAAGCGCCAGGCGCCCTCTTTACCACCCTTGACCTCAAAGCTCACCACCGCACCGAAGCCACGCTGCTGACGCTTGGCCAGTTCGTGCTGCGGATGACTGGCAAGACCTGCGTAGTGCACCTTCTCGACACCGTCCTGCTGCTCCAGCCATTGCGCCAGGGCCAGGGCATTGGAGCAGTGGGCACGCATCCGCAGGCTCAGCGTTTCCAGGCCCTTGAGGAAAACCCACGCATTGAACGGACTCAGGGTCGGCCCTGCAGTACGCAGGAAACCCACCACCTCTTTCATCTGTTCGCTGCGGCCAGCCACCACACCGCCCATGCAACGGCCCTGACCGTCAATGAACTTGGTCGCCGAATGCACCACCACGTCCGCGCCAAGCTTCAGCGGCTGCTGCAACGCAGGGGTACAGAAACAGTTGTCGACCACCAGCATCGCGCCCTTTGCATGAGCTATCTCGGCCAGCGCAGCGATATCCACCAACTCGGCCAGGGGATTGGATGGCGACTCGACAAACAGCAGTTTGGTGTTGCTCTTGATTGCCGCATCCCAACCGGACAGGTCCGCCAGGGGAACGTAATCAACCTCAACACCAAAACGCTTGAAGTACTTCTCGAACAAGCTGATGGTCGAGCCGAATACACTGCGCGACACCAGCACATGATCCCCAGCACTGCAAAGGCTCATGACCACCGAAAGAATGGCCGCCATGCCGGTGGCCGTGGCGACTGCCTGTTCCGCCCCCTCCAACGCTGCGATTCGCTCTTCGAACGAGCGCACCGTGGGGTTGGTGTAGCGCGAGTAGACGTTACCGGGGACCTCGCCAGCGAATCGCGCAGCCGCATCGGCGGCTGTACGGAACACATAACTGGAGGTGAAGAACATCGGATCACCGTGCTCGCCTTCCGGCGAGCGGTGTTGGCCGGCGCGCACCGCCAGGGTATCGAACGCTACGCCTTCAAGGTCGCTATCCAGCCGACCGGCATCCCAATCCTGACTCATGCCGCCTACTCCTAATGTCTTCTTAAATGCTCTGGATCAGTTGTTGTACAGATCGATGATGGCGCTGACCGCCTGGGTCTTGGCCTTGGACGCATCATTACGAGCGCTCTCGATCTTGTTCAGATAGGCCTCATCCACATCGCCAGTGACGTACTTGCCATCGAACACGGCGCAATCGAAGCTCTCGATCTTGATCTTGCCGCCACCGACCGCTTCGATCAGGTCCGGCAGGTCCTGATAGATGAGCCAGTCGGCACCAATCAGGTCAGCCACATCCTGGGTCGAACGATTATGGGCAATCAGTTCGTGAGCGCTTGGCATGTCGATGCCATACACGTTCGGGTAGCGCACAGCCGGGGCCGCCGAGCAGAAGTAGACGTTTTTCGCACCAGCTTCACGGGCCATCTGGATGATCTGCTTGCAGGTGGTGCCACGAACGATGGAGTCGTCCACCAGCATCACGTTCTTGCCACGGAACTCCAGCTCAATTGCATTGAGCTTCTGGCGCACGGATTTCTTCCGCGCAGCCTGGCCCGGCATGATGAAGGTACGACCGATGTAGCGGTTCTTCACGAAGCCTTCGCGGAACTTGACCCCCAAGTGGTTGGCCAGTTCCAGCGCCGCGGTGCGGCTGGTGTCCGGAATAGGGATCACCACGTCGATATCGTGCTCTGGACGCTCGCGCAGAATCTTCTCGGCCAGCTTCTCACCCATACGCAGGCGCGCCTTGTACACCGAGACACCATCGATGATCGAGTCGGGGCGAGCCAGATAAACGTGCTCGAAGATGCACGGAGTGAGCTTTGGATTGGTCGCGCACTGGCGGGTGTAGAGCTTGCCCTCTTCAGTGATGTAGACCGCCTCGCCGGGCGCCAGGTCGCGGATCAGGGTGAAACCCAGCACATCCAGGGAAACGCTTTCCGAGGCAATCATGTACTCCACGCCTTCGTCGGTATGACGCTGGCCGAAGACGATCGGACGGATACCATGGGGATCACGGAAACCGACAATGCCGTAACCGGTGATCATCGCTACCACTGCGTAGCCACCGACGCAGCGGTTGTGCACGTCAGTCACCGCGGCGAACACGTCTTCTTCAGTAGGCTGCAGCTTGCCGCGCTGGGCCAGCTCGTGAGCGAACACGTTGAGCAACACCTCGGAGTCGGAGTTGGTGTTGACGTGGCGCAGGTCGGACTCGTAGATCTCCTTGGCCAACTGCTCGACGTTGGTCAGGTTGCCGTTGTGCGCCAGGGTGATGCCGTACGGCGAGTTGACGTAGAACGGCTGAGCCTCGGCCGAAGTCGAGCTGCCCGCAGTCGGGTAACGCACATGGCCAATACCCATGTGACCGACCAGACGCTGCATGTGCCGCTGCTGGAACACATCACGAACCAGGCCATTGTCCTTGCGCAGGAATAACCGGCCTTCATGACTGGTCACGATACCGGCAGCGTCCTGGCCGCGGTGCTGGAGGACGGTTAGCGCGTCATACAGCGCCTGATTGACGTTCGACTTACCGACGATACCGACGATGCCACACATGCGACGCAACCCCTACTTAATGAAACTGAACTGAACACATCTTACTGAGGCGTTTTGGCCGGTAAGAGGTGCTCCTTGAACGGTATATCAGCGGGTACGCTGATACCGCTGGCCAGCCACTGACTGCTCCACCCCAGAATGAGGTTCTTGGACCAGTCTGCAACCAATAGAAATTGTGGCACCAGTCGCGACTGTTGCCACCAGGAATCCTGCTGAACCGGCCCCAGGCTCAAGAGCCCGACTGCCACGACCACCAGCAACGCGCCACGCGCCGCGCCGAAGGCCATGCCGAGAAATCGATCGGTCCCGGAGAGGCCGGTGACGCGAATCAATTCGCCGATGAGATAGTTGACCATTGCCCCCACCAGCAAGGTGGCGACAAACATGATTGCGCAGCCCGCGATCACGCGAGCCGAAGGAGTTTCGATATAACCGCCGAGGTACTCGGACAGTGAGCCACCAAACATCCAGGCAACGACTCCTGCGATGATCCAGGTAAGCAACGACAAGGCTTCTTTGACGAAACCGCGGCTCAAACTGATCAAAGCGGAGATGGCGATTATTGCAACGATCGCCCAGTCAACCCAGGTAAATGGCACAGTGCAGCCTACAGACGGATAAGGCGGCGCATTTTAACAGAGCGCTTGGCTGTCGGTAAGCTGCGATTCACTGTGCTTTTGAAATCAACCAGATAGCCTCAGCCACGCTCCGGCTGAAAGCGCACCACAAACCCCTTGAGGTTGTGCTGACGACCCAACAGGTCACGCAGACGGTCGGCCTCGGCACGCTCGATCAACGGCCCGACAAATACCCGATTCTTACCTTCAGCGGAACGGATATAAGCGTTATAGCCTTGGCTGCGCAGGGTTTTCTGCAGGTTTTCCGCACTTTCACGGCTCGACAGGCTGGCCAACTGCACCGACCAACTGATGGACAGACCATTGGCATCGACCCGACTCTGACTGGTATCAGGCTTGGTAGCGACAATCGGCTGGGCCGGGGCCGGGGCCGGCACAGGAGCAGGCTTTGGCGCAGGCTTGCTAGCCACTACAGGTGCCGGTGCAACCGCTGGCGTACTCGGAGCAATCGGCATCGACGGTGCAACCTGCTGGACCACGGGCTCCTCGACAGGAACCGACTCCTGAGGCAACACCTGGGGCTCAGGCACAACCACCGGTTCAACCTGAACCTGAGGCATGGCCGAGGCCTGTGGCGCTGGCGGCGCCTCAACCGTTACGTGGCGCTGCTCATCCTCTCGCGAGAACAGCATCGGCAGAAAGATCACCGCCAAAGCCACCAACACCAGCGCTCCAACCATTCGCTGCTTGTAGACCTTATCCAGCATTGCCATGTGCAGCTTCCTCCGTGGAGCGCCGGGCGAGCCACTCAAGCGCCTCGGCAACACAATAAAAAGATCCGAACAGCAGAATTTCGTCATCTGCGGTCGCTTGTGCACATTGCGCATCCAACGCCGCAGCGACACTGGCATAAGACGCTACCGAAGCACCAAGGTTCTCCAAGGCGGCCTGCAGATCTTCCACTGGACGCGCCCGAGGCGAATCCAGGGGGGCTACCGCCCAGTGCTGGACCGAGGACTGCAAACTGCCGACCACCCCTGACAGATCCTTGTCCGCCAGCAGGCCAAAGACCGCCAAGCGCTTGCCTGCTACGGGTCGACGCGCCAGGCGCTCAGCCAGATACTGCGCGGCATGGGGATTGTGCCCCACATCCAGCAGCAGGTTCAGACGCTTGCCCTGCCATTCGATCTGCCGACGATCCAGACGACCGGTCACCCGTGTCATCTGCAGAGCGGCACCGATCAGCTCAGGCTGCCAGGGCAACCCGGTAAGCAGGTAGGCCTGCAAGGCCAATGCCGCGTTTTCCATGGGCAGATCGAGCAGCGGCAGATCCCGCAGCTCGACCTGATTGCCCCCGGCATCCAGACCGCGCCATTGCCAATATTCTTCGGTGAGCCCAAGGTCGAAATCTCGCCCCCGAAGGAAAAGCGGACAACCCAGCTCCCGCGCCTTGTCCAGCAATGGCTGCGGCGGATTCAGGTCACCACACAACGCCGGCGCGCCGGCACGGAAGATTCCAGCCTTCTCGAAAGCCACGGACTCCCGGGAATCTCCCAGGTACTCGATGTGATCGACACCAATGCTGGTGACCAATGCCAGGTCGGCATCCACCAGATTGACCGCATCCAGACGCCCACCCAGCCCCACTTCCAGGACGACTGCATCCAGGGCCGCACGCTGGAACAGCCAGAACGCCGCCAGGGTGCCCATCTCGAAATAGGTCAGGGAGACACCACCACGCCCCGCCTCCACCGCAGCGAAGGCCTCGCACAGTTGCTGATCAGTGGCCTCAAGACCGTTGATCTGCACCCGTTCGTTGTAACGCAGCAGATGCGGCGAGCTGTAGACCCCTACCTGCAGGCCCTGGGCCCGCAACAGGGAAGCGACAAAGGCACAGGTAGATCCCTTGCCGTTGGTACCGGTGACCGTGATCACCCGAGGCGCCGGCTTGCCCAGCCCCATCCGGGCCACTACCTGCTGCGAGCGCTCCAATCCCATATCGATGGCCGAAGGATGCAACTGCTCAAGGTAGGCGAGCCAATCGCCCAGGGTACGCTGGGTCATAGGTTTGCTGGAGCCGGCGGAACCACGATCGGCTCAACGGGAGCAGCCACGAACTCCGGCGTCGGCAGCCCCATCAGCTGGGCCAGCAGGTTACCCAGACGTGGACGCAACTCCTGACGGGAGATGATCATGTCGATGGCACCGTGCTCCAGGAGGAACTCACTGCGCTGGAAACCTTCCGGCAGTTTTTCCCGCACAGTCTGCTCGATCACTCGCGGACCAGCGAAGCCCACCAGAGCTTTAGGCTCAGCGACGATCACATCACCCAACATCGCCAGACTGGCGGAAACACCACCGTAGACCGGATCGGTCAGCACGGAGATGAATGGAATGCCTTCTTCACGCAGACGCGCCAGCACGGCGGAGGTCTTGGCCATCTGCATCAGGGAGATCAGTGCCTCCTGCATCCGCGCACCACCGGAGGCGGAGAAGCAGATCATTGGGCAGCGATTTTCCAGGGCGTAGTTGGCCGCGCGGACGAAACGCTCGCCAACGATGGCGCCCATGGACCCGCCCATGAAGGAGAACTCAAAGGCCGAAACCACGACCGGCATGCCCAGCAGGGTGCCACTCATGGAAATCAGAGCGTCCTTCTCGCCCGTCTGCTTCTGCGCCGCTGTCAGGCGGTCCTTGTACTTCTTGCCGTCACGGAACTTCAGACGGTCAACCGGCTCCAGGTCAGCGCCCAGTTCGGCACGGCCTTCGGCGTCGAGGAAGATGTCGATACGGGCGCGAGCACCGATGCGCATGTGGTGATTGCACTTGGGGCAAACATCCAGGGTCTTTTCCAGCTCCGGCCGATAAAGCACCGCCTCGCAGGACGGGCACTTATGCCAAAGACCTTCAGGCACCGAGCTTTTCTTCACCTCGGAACGCATGATCGAAGGGATCAGTTTGTCTACTAACCAGTTGCTCATGCTTTCTTTCTCCAGTACCGGCGGCCCGAACGCTCTGGTTCGCAACCCCGCGTATGCCCTTGAGCTAAATTCATGTGTGCGGCGATGATCACTTCGCTACCGCGGTCAGCACCGGGCTCGACCTGCCTGCAACGAAATGCTCCTCAGCCATCTCGACAACCCGCGATAGAGCGGTTGCCACTCGATTCCGACCCCGCCTGAAGGCGGCGCCTGCCTGTTTTGTACAGTGGTGTTATGGACGGCGGCAGACTGCCAGCCGTCACATCGACTCGTTGCTGCGACGCACTGCCTGCATAAATGCCTGAATCTTTGCCGAATCCTTGATGCCCTTGCTCTGTTCCACACCGCCACTGACATCCACCGCATAGGGACGAACCCGAGCGATGGCCTCGGCGACGTTCTGCGCTGACAGCCCACCGGCCAGAATGATCGGCTTGCTCAGCCCCTGAGGAACCAGGGACCAGTCAAAAGCCTCGCCAGTTCCCCCCGGCACCCCCTCGACATAGGTATCCAGCAGAATCCCGCTGGCACGCGGATAAGCCTGGCAGACCGCGGCAATGTCATCCCCGGCTTTGACTCGCAGCGCCTTGATATAGGGACGGTGATAACCCTCGCAATCCGCCGCCGACTCATCGCCGTGAAACTGCAGCAGGTCCAGCGGCACAGCATCGAGGATTTCCCCCAACTCGCAGCGACTGGCGTTGACGAACAGCCCGACCGTGGTCACGAACGGCGGCAAGGCGGCGATGATCGCCCGCGCTTGCTGCACACTGACCGCCCGCGGACTCTTGGCATAGAACACCAGACCGATGGCATCGGCCCCCGCCGCCACCGCTGCCAACGCATCTTCTATGCGGGTAATCCCGCAAATCTTGCTGCGAACAGCTGACATGTCGTTTGAACCTCGGGGGCAAATTCGGAAAGTTCCGGATGGTAGCAAATGCTTTTCCGGGCGTCAGCCGTCAAGTTCAGACCAACCGGTGAGGAAATGTGGCCCGATGTATCGCTCCGGCAACTGGAACTCATCCTTGTATTCCACCTGCACCAGATACAGGCCGAAAGGATGGGCGGTGACCCCACCCGTGCGGCGAATCCGGCTCTCCAGCACTTCCCGCGCCCACTCAACCGGCCGTTCGCCCGCACCGATGGTCATCAAGACCCCGGCAATATTGCGCACCATGTGATGCAGGAACGCACTGGCGCGAATATCCAGGACAATCATCTTGCCGTGCCGGGTGACCCGCAGGTGGTGAATCTCCTTGATTGGTGACTTGGCCTGACACTGGCCGGCCCTGAACGCACTGAAATCATGGGTGCCCACCAGAAACGCGGCAGCCTGAGCCATCCGTTCGATATCCAGCGGCCGGTGATTCCAAGTGACCTCCTCATTGAGATGGGCCGGACGGATCTGATCGTTGTAGATCACATAGCGATAGCGCCGGGCGATGGCCTTGAACCGAGCATGAAAATGCGCCGGCATCTCCTGGGCCCAACTGACACTGATGTCGTGAGGCAGGTTGATATTGGCCCCCATGACCCAAGCCTTCATCGAACGCACGGCCTGAGTATCGAAATGCACCACCTGACCACAGGCATGCACGCCGGCATCGGTACGCCCCGCACAGGCCACCACCACGGGAGAGTCCGCGACCCTGGACAAGGCCTTCTCCAGGGTTTCCTGGACGCTGGGCACACCAGAAGCCTGACGCTGCCAACCGCGATAGCGCGAACCTTTGTATTCAACACCCAGAGCGATGCGGGAAAAGCCTGCGGCCGCCATTTCGGCAGCCGGGTTATCTATATTTGCCAAGAACTTACAGCCTGCTGATATGCGCAAAGGCGCTCATTATAAGGCTGCTGGGGGCAGACGCCATGCGCTGCCGCGGTTTAGTTGCAGATTGATTCCCATCGACAACGATTGCATCAACCCTCAGGTCGCCGCTATATAGCAATCTACATAACGATAGAGAACCCAACACCCTGACCGAGAGCCGATGAATGATCGCAATCAACAAAGAAGCCGTAGGCCTGGCCTACAGCCTGGAAGGCATGCTCCACGCCAAGCGCATGACCTGGGAGGCCATTGCGCAAATAGCCCGACGGATCAAGCCCGGCATGCACGAATCCGCCGCCAGGGAGATGGGCCTCGAAGTACTGCAGGACTTGGGCATGGACCGTATATGGCACCCACTGCTGATTCGTTTTGGCGCCAACACCCTGAAGACCTTCAAGCAACGCTCCGACGGCGATCCTCAACTGGAGGAAAACGACCTGTTCTTCATTGACCTCGGAGTCGTCTGGGATCGCCACGAAGGCGATTGCGGAGCGACTTTCGTCGTAGGTCGCGACGAGGAAATGCACGCCTGCGCCGCTGCCGCCAAGAGCCTGTTCGATCAGGTGCACGATCACTGGAAAACCCATCGAGTGGCCGGCCCCGAGCTGTACCGCTACGCCGAAGAGCAGGCCCGCGCAGTGGGCTGGGTGCTCAATCTGGAGATCAAGGGACATCGGGTCAGCGACTTCCCCCACGCGATCTATCGCGCCGGAGACTTGGGGGACTTCTCCGACTGTCCACAAGTGGGCCTGTGGATCCTGGAAATCCAGATCGCCCACCCTACCCGCCCCTTTGGCGCCTTTTACGAAGACCTGCTGGTCTGAATGACCGCCAAAAGTGCCACAAACAAAAACGGCAGCCTTATCGGCTGCCGTTCTGCTCAAGCATCGGGCCGCTTCAGGCCAGTCGTGCGAGCATTTCCTGCGCTTCGCTCTTCTGCCCTTCGCTACCCTCGCTGAGCACTTCGCCCAGGATGTCCCGCGCGCCGTCGTTGTCACCCATATCGATATAGGCCTGGGCCAGGTCCAGCTTGGTGGCCACTTCATCGCTGCCGGAAAGGAAGTCGAAATCCGCCTCCTCAGGTGCCGCCGCAGCATCTTCAGCCGTGAAGCTTGGCGTTTCCGGCTCCGGCTGATCCAGGCTCTGGGCCAGACGATCCAGCTCGGCGTTGACATCATCCAGCTCGGAGGCAAAGGCGTCCTTGGGCTCCGCCGCCGCATCCATCTCATCAGCCAGGGACAAATCGAAATCTGCCGACAGATCCAGATCATCCAGGGTCGACTCGGTGACGGTAGGCACATCGCCGGCCGGCAGATCCTTGAGATCGTCTTCCAGACTCAACAGGAAGTCGTCATCACTCTGGGTCGCCGTCGGCAGGTCCGCTCCGAGATCCAGGTCGAAATCCCCCAGATCATCCAGGCTTTCCTGGGCCGCAGTCTGCTGCTCAAGAACCGAGCCGAAGCTCAGGTCGTCGTCCAGAGGGAACTCCTCCAGCTCAACCTCAGGTTCGGCCGCCACCACCGCTGGCGAGGCAGCCTCCAGGTCATCCAGACTCAGATCGAAATCCGCATCCAGGCCTTCCACAGGCGCTGCAGGCTCAGCGGGCTGAGGTTCATCCAGCAGCAGCTCTTTAACGTACTGGGCATCCAGCTCCGCAGCCGCTGCCGCCGCAGCCAGACCCGCTGTCGCCGCCACCGCCACCATCGCCGGGAAACGACTCTTGAGCTGTTCGACCTGAGCGTGGTTATCGCCATTGGCTACCAGCTGCCGCTCCTGAGCGACAAAGGCGCTGCGATCACCCTGATGCGCATAGACCTCCATCAGCTTGAGGCGCAGATCACTGCGCTGCGGCTCGAGCTTGACTGCCTCTTCAAGAATGGCCGCTGCCTGGTTCAGGCGGCCTCCGTCGATATGGTTCTGCGCCTGCCCCAGCACATCGGTGGCTCGCTCAACCGGCGCCGCCGGAACTGGCGTCACCAACGGAGCCGGTTCTGGAGCTGGAGCTGGAGCTGGAGCTGGAGCGAGCTTGACGCTTGGCGGAGGGACTTCAAGACCTTCGAAGCTACCTTCAGGAAGGTCCAGCTCCTCGGCGAAATCGCTATTTTCCTCGGACAACGCCCGAGCCATGCGCAGATGCTTTTCCGCTTCTTGCTGAGCCTTGCGACGACGTGCCAGCAACAGCAACAGCAGCAACACAGCCACTATCGCACCGCCGCCGACCAGCCCGAGGAGGATTGGATTGGTCAGCAGATCACCATATTTATCTTCGTCAGCCTGGGCCGCTGGCACATCCGGAGCCGGACTGGCAGCCGGCTCACTGACCGGGACCGCCGGAACCACTGGCGTCGCCGCAGGAACCTCAGGCTTGGCCACCAGCTCAGCAGGCATCGCCGGCGCTGACGGAGCGACAGGGGCCGCGCCTTCAGCCTGCAGTTTGGCCAACTGGTTGTTCTTCAATTCGATCAGGCGCTGCAACTTGTCCAGTTGGCTCTGCAGATCCGCCATGCGCTCTTTGAGTTCGGCATTGTCGCGGCGGGTTGCGTCCAGGCTTTCCTGAGTCACCGCCAGCTTGTTGTTCAGGGCCTTGCTGTCACCCGCGGCGCCCTTGCCGCGAGCCTTGCCGTTCTCCGCAGAAACCAGGCTCAGGTTGTCCTTGGTGTTGACCTGCTTGGGCGCCTTGTCGGCCCCTGCACGACGAGTCGCATCCACCTGTTGCTGGCCTCGGGCACCGGCGCGACGCCCCTGACGCCAGGCGGCATTCTGCGCGGCAACTTCGGCAATGGCCTTGGGCTGCGGCAACGCGGTGCTCTGCACCACGTCAGGCAGGCGCAGAACCCTGCCGGTCTTCAACCGGTTGATGTTGCCATCGATGAAGGCATCCGGGTTCAAGGCCTGGATTGCCAGCATGGTCTGCTGAATCGATGCGCCATTGCGATTCCTGGCAGCGATCTCCCACAGCGTGTCACGGGCCGAAGTGGTGTACTGCGCAGGTTTACTGGCCTTGTTGGCGCGAGTGACCGGGGCATTCACCGCCGGGCCACTGACCGGCGCAGCCTGGGCAGCAGCAGCGGCTTGCGGGGAAAACTTCGACGGGTCCAGCAGCACGCTGTAATCACGCAGCAGACGACCGTTGGGCCACATCACCTGCACCAGGAACTTGACCATCGGCTCAGACAACGGCTGGCTCGAGGTCACCCGCAGCACACTCTTGCCGCCAGGATTGAGAACTGGAGTAAAACTCAGGTCATTGAGGAAGGCCTGGCGATCAACACCGGCCTTGGCGAACTCTTCTGCCGGGGCCAGGCTGGGCACCACTTCCGCAGCAGTAAGGTCCTTGATATCGAGCAATTCGATTTCTGCTACCAGAGGCTGGTTCAGACTCGACTTCAGGGTCAGCTCCCCGAGCCCAAGCGCCTGCGCCATACCGGAGGACAGCGCCGAGGCGGCCGCTATTGCTAACACCAGTTTGCGAACTTGAACCATAGCCTCATCCTTTGTTTGAACATTCCTCGGCCAGCGAGAAGGTTTTGTAGCGGCTGCCATAAGGCACTGCGCGGGATCATGAACGACCGCCACGCGGGATTATTTACTGCATGCCCCGGGAGCACCTGACGGCCACTCACCTCCAGCAACTTGCCAAGCATAGCGCCCAGCTAGATTCATTCTGCAAATTGTTGCCAAGTATCTTTTACAGCAGGTCTTTTATCAACAATTCAGCCAGCTGCACAGCGTTCAAGGCCGCACCTTTACGGACGTTGTCCGAGGTCAGCCACAGATTCAATTCCGCCGGATCATCGACACCACCACGAACCCGCCCCACATAGACTACGTCCTGGCCCACGGCGTCACCCACGGCAGTGGGATAATCACCGGCGTCTACCAGTTCCAGGCCGGGAGCCGACTCCAATGCCGCATTCACCGCGGCCAGGTCGACGTCGGCACCTGACTGCAAAGTCACGCTATAGCTATCGCCAAAAAACACCGGCGCTTGAATGCAAGTGACAGAAATCTTTAATAAAGGCTGCCCCAGCACTTCCCGCAACTCTCTCACCAGACGCTTTTCCAACAGGGTGTGTCCCTGGGCATCCGGCGTACCGACCTGAGCCAGCAGATTGAAGGCTACTTGGCGGTCGAAGAAACGCGGCTCCAACGGACGTACATTGAGCAGTTCGGCAGTTTGCCGAGCCAGCTCGCTGACGGCCTCACGTCCCTGGCTGGAAATCGCCAGGCTGGCAGTCAGGTTAACCCGCTGGATATCCAGCAAGTCCTTTAACGGCGCCAGCGCCACTGCCAGCGCCGTGGCCGACGCGCTGGGGCTGCTCAGTTGCACGGGCTTCTTCAGGCCGACCAGTACCCGGGCATTGGCCTCAGGCACCACATTGGGCGCCTGGGCCGACGGCAAGGCACCGGAGAGATCGATCACTGCACAATTGGCCGCTGTGGCACGGGGAGCGAAGCTCAGGGTCACCGCCGGGCCCGCGGCGAAAAACGCCAGCTGGACCTTGCTGAAGTCGAACTCGTCGACTTCCCGCACACGGACGTTCTTGCCGCGAAACGGCACCGAGTGACCGGCCGACTCGCTGCTGGCCAGCAGGTGCAGGTTAGCAACGGGAAAATCACGTTCTTCGAGAATCTGCACCAGGGTTTCGCCAACCGTGCCGGTGGCGCCGATCACGGCAATATCAAAGGACGGGGTCATGGTGCTACCTCAGGCGGAACGGGGGGAGCGGCACTTTACCCGGCACGGGGTGACGAGGCAATTCGCAGGGGGGAAGTCGTGGTTGGGCGGCAGCATTCTTCGCGGGCAAGCCGGCACCTGCATGGGCATGAAAAAGCCCGCGCCTTGTGCAAGGGACGGGCCTTTTCAAA
Source organism: Pseudomonas sp. E1BtOHC1 (assembly GCF_058744285.1). NCBI lineage: Bacteria > Pseudomonadati > Pseudomonadota > Gammaproteobacteria > Pseudomonadales > Pseudomonadaceae > Pseudomonas > Pseudomonas sp. E1BtOHC1. The sequence continues at coordinate 3,116,779 of NZ_CP196023.1, read as the reverse complement.
CGTTCAGAGAATCAACGTTCCAGCAAGATCCGCAGCATGCGGCGCAGCGGTTCGGCTGCACCCCACAACAACTGGTCGCCCACGGTGAAGGCACCAAGGAACTGCGAGCCCATGTTCAGCTTGCGCAGACGGCCAACCGGGATGTTCAGGGTGCCGGTGACCTTGGTCGGACTCAGCTCCTGCATGCTGATGTCGCGCTGGTTCGGCACCAGTTTGACCCAGGGGTTGTGCTGGCTGATCAGCCCTTCGATATCGGCGATCGGCACATCCTTGTTGAGCTTGATGGTCAGCGCCTGACTGTGGCAGCGCATGGCGCCGATACGCACGCAAATGCCATCCACCGGGATCGGGCTCTTGAAGCGACCGAGTATCTTGTTGGTTTCGGCCTGAGCCTTCCACTCTTCACGGCTCTGGCCGTTAGGCAGTTCCTTGTCGATCCACGGGATCAGGCTGCCGGCCAGCGGCACCCCGAAGTTCTCGGTCGGATAGGCATCGCTGCGCATGGCTTCGGCCACTTTGCGGTCGATGTCGAGGATGGCGCTGGCCGGGTTGGCCAGGTCATCAGCGACGGCCGCGTGGGTCGCGCCCATTTGCTTGATCAGCTCACGCATGTTCTGCGCGCCGGCGCCGGAGGCCGCCTGGTAGGTCATGGCGCTCATCCACTCCACCAGACCGGCTTCGAACAGGCCGCCCAGGCCCATCAGCATCAGGCTGACGGTGCAGTTGCCACCGATGTAGTTCTTGGTCCCGGCATCCAGTTGCTGGTCGATGACCTTGCGGTTCACCGGGTCAAGGATGATCACCGCATCATCCTGCATGCGCAGGCTGGAAGCGGCGTCGATCCAGTAACCCTGCCAGCCAGCTTCACGCAGCTTGGGGAAGACTTCGCTGGTGTAGTCGCCACCCTGGCAGGTCAGAATCACGTCGAGGGTTTTCAACTCTTCAATGTTGTAGGCGTCCTTCAGCGGAGCAATGTCCTTGCCCACCGACGGCCCCTGGCCACCGACATTGGAAGTGGTGAAAAACACCGGTTCAATAAGATCGAAGTCCTGCTCTTCAAGCATCCGCTGCATGAGCACGGAACCGACCATACCGCGCCAACCGATCAGACCTACACGTTTCATCGCAACTACACCTATACAAAAGTGGGCCACCGTCTGTGCGGTGGGCCCGAAAGATTACAGATTCCGCAGCGCGGCGACTACTGCATCGCCCATTTCCTGCGTACCGACTTTGGTGCAACCGGCCGACCAGATGTCACCGGTGCGCAAACCTTGATCCAGCACCCGGCTCACCGCCTGCTCGATGGCATCCGCCGCGTCGTTCAGGTTGAAGCTGTAACGCAGCATCATCGACACCGAGAGGATGGTCGCCAGCGGGTTGGCAACACCCTGGCCGGCGATGTCCGGCGCCGAACCGTGGCAAGGCTCGTACATGCCCTTGTTGTTGGCATCCAGGGAAGCCGACGGCAGCATGCCGATGGAACCGGTGAGCATCGAAGCCTCATCGGAGAGGATGTCGCCGAACATGTTGTCGGTGACGATCACGTCGAACTGTTTGGGGGCGCGCACCAACTGCATGGCAGCGTTGTCGACATACATGTGGCTCAATTCGACATCCGGGTAGTCCAGGGCCACCTGCTCCACCACTTCGCGCCACAGCTGGCTGGAAGCCAGGACGTTGGCCTTGTCCACCGAGCAGAGCTTCTTGCCACGTACCCGTGCCATGTCAAAGCCGACCCGGGCGATACGGCGGATTTCACTCTCGCTGTACGGCAAGGTGTCGTAGGACTGACGCTCGCCATTTTCCAGCTCACGGGTGCCGCGAGGCGCGCCGAAGTAGATGCCGCCGGTCAACTCGCGAACGATGAGGATATCCAGGCCCGAGACAATTTCCGGCTTCAGGCTCGAGGCATCGGCCAGTTGCGGATAGAGGATCGCCGGGCGCAGGTTGCCAAACAGGCCCAGCTGCGCACGAATCTTCAGCAAGCCGCGCTCAGGACGGGTGTCACGCTCGATCTTGTCCCACTTGGGTCCACCCACCGCACCCAGCAGCACGGCATCGGCGGCACGAGCACGATCCAGGGTCTCATCGGCCAGGGGCACACCGTGCTTGTCGATGGCAGCGCCACCGATGACGTCGTGACTCAGCTCGAAGCCCAGGCTGTACTTGTCATTGGCCAATTCCAGCACCTTGACCGCCTCGGCCATGATTTCCGGACCAATACCGTCACCTGGAAGAATCAGAATCTGCTTGCTCATGCGTTCCTCATTTGCTCTGTCGGCCCGCCCGCAGGCGCACCCGGAAAAGTTCTATCGCTCGGCCCACAGCACCAGTACATCTGTACTGAACGAACCATCGGCCTCAATCTCAAAATATTCGCGCACTTCATTGCCCATCGCCTGCTGCAGCTCGCGAATCGCCACCCGCAGCACCTCTGGCGTGCGCATGCGCTCGACCCAGGAGTTGTACTCCAGACGCAGGCGCTGACGAGCGGTACTGCGGGTATGCAGCCCCGCCTCGCTGACCTGGCGCAACCACTCCCCTGCCGAATAGTCACGGACATGACTGGTATCACGCAGCACTTCGACGCTTTGCAGGTAAGTGTCCAGCAGTGGACTGCCCGGCGACAAGACATCAATGAACGCCGCCACGCCACCGGGCTTCAGCACCCGGCGCACCTCTCTCAGGGCCAGGCCCAAATCGCTCCAATGGTGAGCCGAGTAACGACTGAAGACGAAATCGAACTCGCCGTCGGCGAACGGCAAGCGCTCGGCTGCACCTTTAACGGTGCGGACGTTGTGCAGATTACGCTCCTGCGCGGCTGCCGACACTACATCCAGCATCTGCTGGGAGAGGTCGTAGGCCACCACTTCCTTGACCAGCGGCGCAACGTGGAAGCTGACATGACCGGCGCCGCAGCCCAGGTCCAGGACTCGGGCATGGCCCTGGCCCGCCACTTCGGCTTGTAGCAGCGCGAATTCGGCGCCTTGAGCGTGTACGGCACTGCTCAGGTAGGCCGAGGCCTGCTCACCGAACTGCTTCTGTACCACCTGGCTATGGGCGTTGCTGGTCATGCTGTGGTCCTTTTGATCTGGGGGAACAGCGTTCGCTGGCAAGCCTGCTCCTACAACACAAACCTGTAGGAGCCGGCTTGCCGGCGATCAAGCGATCAGGCGTCGCGGAACAACCAGGGCTGGCTGGCCCGATGCTTGGCTTCAAAGGCGGCAATGGCGTCGCCGTCCTGCAAGGTCAGGCCGATGTCGTCGAGACCATTGAGCAGGCAATGTTTGCGGAATGCATCAATCTCGAACTTCAGTACCTTGCCGTCGGGACGGGTCACGGTCTGTGCCTCGAGGTCGATGTGCAGCTGGTAACCCGGAGTGGTTTCGACCTGCTGGAACAGCTCGTCGACTTCAGCATCGCTCAAGATGATCGGCAACAAACCGTTCTTGAAGCTGTTGTTGAAGAAGATGTCGGCATAGCTCGGCGCGATGATGCTGCGGAAACCGTACTCTTCCAGGGCCCAGGGCGCGTGCTCACGGCTCGAGCCGCAGCCGAAGTTCTCCCGCGCCAGCAGCACGCTGGCCCCTTGGTAACGCTCGGCGTTGAGGACGAAATCCTTGTTCAACGGACGCTTGGAGTTGTCCTGGTAAGGCTGGCCCACGTCGAGGTAGCGCCACTCATCGAACAGGTTCGGACCGAAGCCGGTGCGCTTGATCGACTTGAGAAACTGCTTGGGGATGATCTGGTCGGTGTCTACGTTGGCACGATCCAAAGGCGCGACCAAACCATTGTGCTGGGTGAAAGCTTTCATGCTGCGCTCCTTAGATCAATTCACGGACGTCGACGAAACGACCGCTGACAGCGGCGGCGGCGGCCATGGCCGGGCTGACCAGGTGGGTACGCCCACCAGCGCCCTGGCGCCCTTCGAAGTTGCGGTTCGACGTCGACGCGCAATGCTCACCGGACTCCAGGCGATCCGGGTTCATCGCCAGGCACATCGAGCAGCCCGGCTCACGCCATTCGAAACCGGCTTCGAGGAAGATCTTGTCCAGGCCTTCCGATTCGGCCTGGGCCTTCACCAGCCCCGAACCTGGGACCACGATCGCCTGCTTGATGGTGGAGGCCACTTTACGGCCCTTGGCGATCACCGCCGCGGCACGCAAGTCTTCGATCCGCGAGTTGGTGCAGGAACCGATGAACACGCGATCCAATTGAATGTCGGTGATTGCCTGGTTGGCGCTCAAACCCATGTACTTCAAGGCACGGACGATGGAGTCGCGCTTGACCAGATCCATTTCCTTGGCTGGGTCCGGCACGTTCTGATCCACGGCCAAAACCATTTCCGGCGAAGTGCCCCAGCTGACTTGCGGCTTGATCTGCGCGGCGTCGAGCTCGACCACGGTGTCGAACTGGGCATCGGCATCGGACACCAGGTCTTTCCAGGCCTCGACGGCCAGATCCCATTCAGCGCCCTTGGGGGCGAATGGACGACCCTTGACGTAGGCCACGGTCTTTTCATCCGCCGCCACCAGCCCGACACGGGCACCGGCTTCGATGGACATGTTGCAGATGGTCATGCGGCCTTCAACGGACAGTTCACGAATCGCGCTGCCGGCGAACTCGATGGCGTGGCCGTTGCCACCGGCGGTGCCGATCTTGCCGATCACAGCAAGGACGATGTCCTTGGCGGTCACGCCAAACGGCAAGGTGCCTTCCACGCGCACCAGCATGTTCTTCATCTTCTTGGCCACCAGGCACTGGGTGGCGAGCACGTGCTCCACCTCGGAAGTGCCGATGCCATGGGCCAGGGCACCAAAGGCGCCGTGGGTCGAGGTGTGGGAGTCACCGCAGACCACGGTCATGCCCGGCAAGGTCGCGCCCTGCTCCGGACCGATCACGTGGACGATGCCCTGGCGCACGTCGTTCATCTTGAATTCGACGATGCCGTATTCGTCACAGTTGTCATCGAGGGTCTGCACCTGCAGACGGGAGACCTGATCGGCAATCGCTTCGATCCCACCCTTGCGCTCAGGGGTGGTCGGTACGTTGTGGTCCGGGGTGGCGATGTTGGCATCGATGCGCCAAGGCTTGCGCCCGGCCAGACGCAGGCCTTCGAACGCTTGCGGCGAGGTCACTTCATGGATGATGTGACGATCGATATAGATCAGCGCCGAACCATCGTCGCGCTGCTTGACCAAATGCGAATCCCAGAGCTTGTCGTAGAGCGTCTTGCCGGCCATCGGACCATTCCTCATCAGCTTGTTTCTATGCCCCGGGCCCTGATCGTCGGCCGATCAATAACCCCTTGGCTTGTGAGGCTGATGCTATGGCGTTAGATTAAATAACTCAAATTCATATTTTTCATGCTTTGGATAACCAACTGGAATACGATCATGGACCTGGCCAATCTCAACGCCTTTATCGCCATCGCCGAGACCGGCAGCTTCTCCGGCGCCGGCGAACGCCTGCACCTGACCCAGCCAGCCATCAGCAAGCGTATCGCCGGGCTGGAGCAGCAACTCAATGTACGGCTGTTCGATCGCCTGGGCCGCGAGATCGGCCTGACTGAAGCCGGACGCGCGCTGCTGCCCCGGGCCTACCAGATCATCAACGTGCTGGACGACACCCGCCGCGCCCTGACCAATCTCACCGGAGAAGTCAGCGGCCGCCTGACCCTTGCCACCAGCCACCACATTGGTCTGCATCGCCTGCCCTCGCTGCTGCGGGCCTTTACCCGACGCTACCCCCAGGTGGCCCTGGACATACAGTTTCTGGATTCCGAAGTGGCTTATGAGGAAATTCTCCATGGCCGCGCCGAACTGGCGGTGATCACCCTGGCGCCCGAGCCCCACAGCCTGATCAAGGCGACTGCGGTCTGGGACGACCCCCTCGACTTCGTCGCAGCTCCGGAGCATCCGCTGGTCAGCAACGGCCAGGTCAGCCTGGCGGACATCGCCCTGCACCCGGCGGTTTTCCCCGGCGGCAATACCTTTACTCACCATATTGTCCAACGCTTGTTTGAAGCCCAGGGCCTGACACCGAACATCGCCATGAGCACTAACTACCTGGAAACTATAAAGATGATGGTTTCCATCGGTCTGGCCTGGAGCGTCCTGCCCCGCACCATGCTCGACGATCAAGTGGCGCGCATTCCTTTACCGGGCATACAGCTGCGACGCCAGCTAGGCTATATCCTGCATACCGAACGGACGCTGTCGAATGCTGCGCGGGCTTTCATGGCCTTACTGGATGCACAAGTCGATTGGCCAGGGAACCCGGCATAGCTTTTCCGGGTATAGCCCGTGCCACGCCGCACTGTCATGAGTATCCCGCGCCAAACGAATGACTCAGCTCAAGGCCTGACACCCATGCCAAAACCCGCTGACCGTATTCCACCCATGCCGCGCATCCATGCTGTCGACCCCCGGGAGTCGGAACAAAGCTGGGAAAGCGCGCCGCAGCTGCTCGCCGCCCTCAATGGCGCACGACTGGGAGCCTGGTATTGGGATATTGAAAGCGGACAGATCAGCTGGTCCCGGGGCACTCAGGCACTGTTCGGCTTCGATCCGCGCAAACCCCTGCCGGAAAACCTCGAATACCTCGATCTGCTCCCCATCGAAGACCGGGCCAGGACCGTGCGGGCTTTTCACTCGGTGCTGGCGGGGGCGCCCCTGGAACACGCCATGCACCACCGCATTCGCTGGCCCGATGGCAGTCTGCACTGGCTGGAGATCAACGGCAGCGTGCTGCCGGACAAGCACGGCAAGCCCCGAATGATCGGGGTGATCCGCGAGATCACCCACCAACGCCAGCGGGAGGAGGCCCTCAGCAGTTCGGAAAAACGTTTCGCCACCCTGTTCCACCTGTGCCCCAACATGGTGCTGCTGACCCGCCTGGAAGATGGCCTGATCAGCGAAGCCAACCAATACTTCGAAAGCCAGTTCGGCTGGCCCGCCGAGCACGTGATAGGCCGCACCACCCTGGAGATCGGTCTGTGGGTCAATCCCGAACAGCGAGCCCAACTGATCAAGGCCGTACAGAAAAAGGGCCAGGCCGCCAGCCTCGAAGTCCAATTCCGCGCCAGCAATGGCCAGATCCACGACGGCATTCTCAGCGCGCAGAAAATCGAACTGGAAGGCAAGCCCTACCTGCTGAGCACCTTTCTCGATACCAGCGAACGCAAAAGAGCCGAACAAGCCCTCAAGGACAGCCAGGAACGCCTCGACCTGGCCCTGGACTCGGCGCAACTGGGCACCTGGGATTGGCACATTCCCAGCGGCATGCTCTATGGCTCGGCCCGTGCCGCGCAATTGCACGGCCTGGAGCCCGCGCCCTTCCATGAATCCTTCGAAGCCTTTTTCGAGGGTGTACCCACTGAAGAACGCGACAGCATGCGCGATGCCTATCGCAGCCTGCGAGAAGGCCCTGCGGGCAACTACCAACTGACCTATCGGGTGCAGTTGGCGGACGGCAGCTCGCGCTACCTGGAGAGCCGCGCCCGCCTTTATCGCGACGAGCAGGGCAGTCCACTGCGCATGGCCGGAACGCTGCTGGACATCACCGAGCAGGTGGAACGCGAACAGCGCCTGATCACTTCCGAGGAGAAATTCGCCAGCCTGTTCCAGGTCAGCCCAGACCCTATCTGCCTGACCCTGCTGGAAACCGGCCAGTTCATCGAGATCAATTCAAGCTTCACCCAGACCTTCGGCTGGACCCAGGAAGATGTGATCAACCGCAGCGCCGAGCAGATCGGCTTCTGGGAAGACTCCGCCCCGCGCCTGCGGCGCATCGAACAGGTGATTCGCGAACAGGCACTGAACAACGTGGCAGTGGTGGTCAATCACAAGAACGGCCAGGCGCTGACCTGCATCATTTCCAGCCGCCTGATTACCGTCGACAAGCAGCCGTGCATCGTCACCACACTGCGAGACATCACCCAGCAACAGCGTTCCGAGGCCGCTCTCAAGGCCAGCGAAGAGAAATTCGCCAAGGCCTTCCACTCCAGCCCCGACGCCATCACCATCACCGAGCGCGACACCGGCCGCTACCTGGAGGTCAACGACGGCTTCTGCCGCCTGACCGGCTACCGCACCGATGAAGTGCTCGGCCGCACCATGTACCAGGTCGGCATCTGGGCCGAAGAAGCCCAGCTCGCCACGCTGCTGGCGGAGCTCAGGCTCAAGGGCCGGGTGCATCACCTGGAAATGCTCGGGCGTAACAAGCGCGGGGAAATCCTCACCCTCGAGGTCTCGGTGGAGCCGATCATCCTCAATGAGACCCCATGCCTGCTGCTCACGGCCCGGGACGTCAGCCTGCTGAAGAATGCCCAGGCACAGATCCGCCACCTGGCCTACCACGATCCCTTGACCAACCTGCCCAACCGCGCCCTGCTGATGGACCGCCTGAGCCAGCAGATCGCTCTGCTCAAGCGCCACAACCTGCGGGGCGCCCTGCTGTTCCTCGACCTGGACCACTTCAAGCACATCAACGACTCCCTGGGGCACCCGGTGGGCGATACCGTTCTGAAGATCATCACCGCCAGACTGGAAGCCAGCGTGCGCATGGAAGACACCGTCGCGCGCCTGGGCGGCGATGAGTTCGTGGTACTGCTCAGCGGCCTGGAAGGCTCGCGCAACGAGGTCAGCGAACAAGTTCGGCAACTGGCGGGAACCCTGCGCGAGCTGCTCTCGGAACCGATGTTCCTCGACGGCCAGCGCCTGCAAGTCACCCCCAGCATCGGTGTGGCGCTGATTCCCGATCACGGTTCGACCCCCACCGACCTGCTCAAGCGCGCCGACATCGCCCTTTACCGTGCCAAGGACTCCGGGCGCAACACCACGCAGATGTACCACAACACCATGCAAAAGGCCGCCAGCGAACGCCTGCGCATGGAAACCGACCTGCGTCTGGCCCTGTCCCGCGGCGAATTCAGCGTGCACTTCCAGCCTCAGGTGGATGCCCGCGACAACCGCATCGTCGGCGCCGAGGCCCTGGTGCGCTGGCAGCACCCGGAGCTGGGGGCGCAATCACCGACGGAGTTCATCAAGGTACTGGAGGACAGCGGCCTGATCCTTGAAGTGGGCACCTGGATTCTCGATGAGGCCTGCCTGGCCTTCAGCCAACTGATCGAACAAGGCCTGGTGGACCCGTACCACTTCAGTCTGTGCGTCAACATCAGCCCACGACAGTTTCGCCAGAACGACTTTGTCGAAAGAATCGAACACAGCCTGAGCGCCCATGCCCTGCCCTCATCATTGCTGAAGCTGGAGATCACCGAAGGCATCGTGATCCAGAATCTGGATGACACCATCAACAAGATGCGTCGACTGAAAAAACTCGGTGTCAGTTTTGCCATGGACGACTTTGGCACCGGCTACTCCTCCCTGACGTACCTCAAACGCTTGCCGGTAGACACCCTGAAGATAGATCAGTCATTTGTCCGCGATGCGACCCACGACCCCAACGATGCGGAAATCATCCGAGCTATCGTTGCCATGGCTCGCAGCCTGAACCTGAAGGTGATCGCTGAAGGCGTGGAAACACCGCAGCAACTGGAGTTTCTGCAGGGACTGGAGTGCCACCTGTACCAGGGCTACCTGCACAGCCGGCCGCTGCCCTTGAGCGAGTTCATGAAACTGCTGAAGTGACGGCCACAAAAAAGGGCGCCACCAGGGCGCCCTTTTTTTTGCAGCGGTCTTAGTGTTGCAGAGCCGGCTGCTGCGCACCGTTGATCGGGATGCGCTTGGCTTTGGCCTCTTCCGGCACGACCCGCAGCAGGTCGATATTCAGCAGACCGTTGCTCAGGGCCGCCGCCTTGACCTCGATATGGTCGGCCAGACGGAAGGACAGCTTGAATGCCCGCTGGGCAATGCCCTGATGCAGGTAGGTAACGCCTTCATTGGCGTCACGCTTGCCACCGCTCACGGTCAACACGCCTTTTTCCACTTGCAGCTCCAGGTCTTCTTCCTGGAAGCCGGCGGCCGCGATGACGATGCGGTACTCATCATCGGCGTGTTTCTCAACGTTGTAGGGTGGGTAGCTGCTGCCCGGTTCGTTACGCAGTGCCGACTCGAACAGATCATTGAAACGGTCGAAGCCGACAGAGGAACGGAACAGTGGAGCCAAGGAAAATGCAGTACTCATGGGTATTTCTCCTGATAGTCAGCGAGTGGTTATCTCCGCGACCCGAATTCGGCGTCGCGTACCCAAGAGATAGGGATAGGCCCTGACATTTCAAGAGGCGCTTTTTGAATTTTTTACGCCGCCTCGCTGTGGGGCATGCCCAACAGCCGCCCCACCTGATCCAGATCGGTTTCCCGACGCAGGGCGGTAAACAGCTCAACTGCCTCCGGATAGTTGCGGGTCAGCATGGCCAGCCATTGCTTGAGACGGCCCGGCGCCGAACGGGGTGTCAGTTGCACCACCACCTGGGCCCAGAAGTCCTGGAGCATGGGCTGCAGATCAGCCCAGGACATTTCCACCACCTCCTCTCCCGCCCGAGCCGCAGCGATCTGCCGGGCCAGATCCGGACGCGAGACCAGCCCACGACCGAGCATGATGTCCTCCACGCCACTGATCTCCCGACAGCGCCGCCAATCCTCGACGCTCCAGATATCGCCGTTGGCGAACACCGGCACCTTGACCACGTCCTGCACCCGTGGAATCCACTCCCAGTGGGCCGGCGGCTTGTAGCCATCGACCTTGGTCCGTGCGTGAACCACGATATGCTCCGCGCCGCCCTCGGCCAGCGCCGTAGCGCACACCAGCGAACCGTCCGGACTATCGAAACCCAGGCGCATTTTTGCCGTGACCGGGATATGCGCGGGCACTGCTCGCCGCACATGCTCGACAATCTGATTCAGCAGTTCGGGCTCCTTAAGCAGCACCGCCCCGCCCCGGGACTTGTTGACGGTCTTGGCCGGACAACCGAAGTTCAGGTCGATCACCTCGCTGCCCAGCTCGCAGGCCAACGCGGCATTTTCCGCCAGGCACACCGGATCGGACCCCAGCAACTGCACGCGCAAAGGCACGCCGGCAGCAGTGTGCGCGCCTTGCAGTAACTCGGGGGCGAGCTTGTGGAAATAGGCAGGCGTCAGTAGACGGTCATTGACGCGGATGAACTCGGTGACACACCAGTCGATCCCGCCAACACGAGTCAATACATCCCGCAGGATGTTGTCGACCAACCCCTCCATGGGCGCCAAGGCAATTTGCATGAAACACACTCAACGAAAAATCAGGCGAAAAAACGTCCGCCAGTTTACTGGGTTTCACCCGACAACAGGAGTTTTGTAGGAACGGCCTGGGGACGTTGCGCTAGCCAGCGAATGGACCCTGCCGCCCCCCATGAATACGTCTTCGCCGGCAAGCCAGTTCCTACGGAGAGGGAAAGGTGATCACGAGCCCTGCAGGGCCGGACCGTAGCCCTCAAGGAATTCGGTGGGCATGCGCTTGGGCTTGCCGCTGGACAGCTCGATGCAGACAAAGGTGGTTTGGGCCCGCAACAAGGTAGTGCCATCGCTCGGACGGACCAGCTGGAAACGTCGAGTCATCTTCAGACGCTGGTCCCAATCGACGATCCAGGTGGCCAGTTGCAACTCATCCCCTTCGTAAGCCGCGGCCAGGTAGTCGATCTCATGCCGTACCACGGCCATCGCCCGATCCAGGCGACGGTACTCGGCCAGATCCAGCCCGAGTCGTTGCGAATGACGCCAGGCGCAACGCTCCAGCCAAGTCACGTAGACCGCATTGTTGGCGTGCCCCAGGCCATCGATATCCTCGGCCACTACCTGCAGATCGATAACGAATGGCGTTGCCAGATCCCAACTCATGCCCAACTCCCGGTCAGATTTTTGACCGGGGCAGTGTAACGGATGCTCAGGCCGATTGGCGCGCCTGGAGATGGCGTCCGGTGACCAGGGTAATCACGGCATCGATCACTCGGGGGTCAGCCAATACCCGCTGATGACCACCCTCACTCAAGCGCAGCAAGCGACTGTCGAACCAGGCCTGGTGGATCAATTCCGACTCCTTGACCGATACAAACCGATCATCTTCGGCATGAATGATCAGGCCAGGCATCTCCAACTGATATTGAGCCACGTCCAGGGTCGCCGCGCGCATCCCCACATCCTTCTCCACTTGACGGATAAAGGCCGAGCGCGCCCTGGGCGGCAAGCGCATGTAGCGGGCGAAACCTCGCAACACACCAAGAATCCGAGCCGGCGCGGCGATACTGACCAGGGTTTCGGTGCGCAGCCCCAACTGCACAGCGAGCATGGCGCTGGCACCGCCCATGGAGTGGCCAATCACTGCGCGCAAGGGCGGCAATTCCGCCGCAGCTTCCAACATCGCTCGGGCAAACAACACCACATTGGCCTCATCTCCCGGAGAGCGGCCGTGAGCAGGACCATCCAGCGCTACTGCGGTATAACCAGCCGCCACCAGCGCCTCGATCAGGCTGGCAAATTGAGTGGGTCGCCCTTCCCAGCCATGCATCAGCAACACTGTCGGCCCCTGCCCCCAACGCAAGGCAGAAAGACCAAAGCGCAAGGTCAGACGCTCAGCACACTCCAGCAGGGGTAACTCCCACTCTCGGGGCGGCAGCTCACGGGGAGTCATGAACAACTGGCGCATCCGATTCGCCGCCCACTGAGGAGCTACCCAGCCCAGAGTGCCATTGACACCACGAATCCAGCTCAATCCGCTCATCACCCACTACCTCGCAACCGAACTTCAGGTCATAGAACTGCCGACTTGGCGGCACGCAGCAGACGATCGGACAACTCACCTGGCCCCAGAGCACGCGCCAGGGACAGCCCGCCAACCATCAGCGCCATATCCGCCAGGGCTTTGTCCGTGTCTTCGGGACTGGCGGCCAACTGCGCAACCATCAGCTCCATATGCTCGCTCAAAGCCTTGCGAAAACTCTCTGGAAGCCGCCCCAGCTCACCCACCGATGCCGGAATCGGGCAGGCCTGCTCAGTGGAGTCGCGGTGCTTGCGCGATAGATAGAACGCTGCCGTCAGCGCCCTGCGCTCTTCACCACTCAAACCTGCATCCATCTCATCGAGCAAGCCACGTCGGTGGGCGAGTAATTGGGTGAACGCCTCAAGCATCAGCGCATCCTTGCTCTCGAAGTGCGCATAGAAGCCACCCACCGTCAGCCCGGCAGCCCCCATCACCTCACCCACACTCGGTTCGGCCGGGCCGCGCTGGATCAACGCCGAACTGGCAGCCTGGAGAATACGTTCGCGGGTTTGAGCTTTTTTATCGTTCATCGTTGCCTCCGAATATTACGGACAAAATATTATTCTCATAATAATTTTCCGCAAGTCGCCAGTGTGACCGCCGGTCAGAAGTGCAGGCTGAGGAAGAAAGTAAGAGTTGGCCGGACGCCAGAAAAACAAAAGGGCCATTCAATGATTGAATGACCCTTAAAAATCCCGCATAGCGGGTAAACGTGGCGTCCCCTAGGGGACTCGAACCCCTGTTACCGCCGTGAAAGGGCGGTGTCCTAGGCCACTAGACGAAGGGGACACATACCCTTCTAACAGCTGATCAGTGCTGAGTACTGATCGATTCAAGGCCGGTGTGGCCAGGCCTTGAACTGTAAATTGGTGGAGCTAGACGGGATCGAACCGTCGACCTCTTGCATGCCATGCAAGCGCTCTCCCAGCTGAGCTATAGCCCCGGATTTTCGCCTCGCGGCGCAGCGACATCTTGCAACATCGCTTGTGTAAAACTGGCGTCCCCTAGGGGACTCGAACCCCTGTTACCGCCGTGAAAGGGCGGTGTCCTAGGCCACTAGACGAAGGGGACACATACCCTTCTAACAGCTGATCAGTGCTGAGTACTGATCGATTCAAGGCCGGTGTGGCCAGGCCTTGAACTGTAAATTGGTGGAGCTAGACGGGATCGAACCGTCGACCTCTTGCATGCCATGCAAGCGCTCTCCCAGCTGAGCTATAGCCCCGGATTTTCGCCTCGCGGCGCAGCGACATCTTGCAACATCGCTTGTGTAAAACTGGCGTCCCCTAGGGGACTCGAACCCCTGTTACCGCCGTGAAAGGGCGGTGTCCTAGGCCACTAGACGAAGGGGACGCAAACCCTTCTAACAGCTGATCAGTGCTGAGTACTGATCGATTCAAGGCCGGTGTGGCCAGGCCTTGAACTGCAAATTTGGTGGAGCTAGACGGGATCGAACCGTCGACCTCTTGCATGCCATGCAAGCGCTCTCCCAGCTGAGCTATAGCCCCTCGTCGGTGAGGACGGGGCGAATCTTAAGGGGCGATCGGAAGGCTGTCAATTTTTTTTCCGCATTTTGAAAAAAAATTTGCCGGGATAACAACCACTTACCGCCCCGCCCTAAAAACCCTGGCTTTTTCAGTCTCACCAGCCCGCGCCAACTCCCGTAAAAGGGGCGCCGCGAGCCGCCAGTAGCCTACTTGGTCAGCGATCAACCCGCCTCGCGCCTGAGACTCAAGCGTAGTCGAAAAGCCCGCTGCCCCTGGCAGCTCCCCTGCCGCGAAGCGCTATCAGCCGATGGCGCTCAGCAGTTTTTCCCATTCCTTATTTTCTTTCTTCGATACGCCGCCGAGCAGGTCGATAGCCTGGCGCAGACGGAAACGAGTCAGGTCCGGGCCAAGGATCTCCATGGCATCGAGCACCGACACCGAGCTGGCCTGGCCAGTGATCGCGGCGAACATCAGCGGCATCGCGTCACGCAGCTTCAGCTCCAAGGATTCGACCACTGCCTGAATGGTCGCGGTGATGCTGTCTTTCTCCCACTGGCGCAGGCTTTCGAGCTTCCACAAGATCAACTGCATCAGTTGCCGCACCTGATCGCCAGAGAGCTTCTTGGATTCGAACAGCTTGGCATCCGGGGTCACGCCACCGGCGAAGAAGAAGCCGGCCAACGGTGCGATCTGACTGAAGGTCTCCACCCGCCCTTGCACATGAGGCGCTATCTTCATCAGGTACTCAGGATTCAGCGCCCAGGTCTGCACACGGCTGGCGAACTCTTCCACCGGCAGGTCACGCAGCCACTGGCCGTTGAGCCAGGACAGTTTCTCGATATCGAAGATCGGCCCACCCAGGGATACCCGCGAAAGGTCAAAGTTATCGACCATTTCCTGCAACGAGAACTTCTCGCGCTCGTCCGGCATCGACCAACCCATGCGCCCCAGGTAATTGAGCATGGCTTCCGGCATGAAGCCCATGCGCTCATAAAAGGTCACAGAGGTCGGATTCTTGCGCTTGGACAGCTTGCTCTTGTCCGGATTGCGCAGCAATGGCATGTAGCACAGCTGCGGCTGCTCCCAGCCGAAGTACTCGTAGAGCAGGATCAGCTTCGGTGCCGAAGGCAGCCACTCTTCGCCACGCAGCACGTGGGTGATGCCCATCAGGTGGTCATCGACCACGTTGGCCAGAAAGTAGGTCGGCAGGCCATCGGTCTTCATCAACACCTGCATGTCCATGCGATCCCACGGGATCTCGACATCGCCACGCAGCAGGTCTGGCACCACGCAGACACCTTCAGTCGGCACCTTCATGCGGATCACGTGAGGCTCGCCGGCCGCCAGACGCTGGGCCACTTCTTCCTTGGACAGCAGCAAGGCACGGCCGTCATAACGCGGGGTTTCGCCACGAGCCATCTGCTCGGCGCGCATCTGATCCAGCTCTTCAGCAGTGCAGAAGCACGGGAAGGCGTGGCCCAGGTCCACCAGTTGCTGAGCGTACTTCTGGTAGATGTCGCCGCGCTCGCTCTGGCGATACGGACCATGGGGACCGCCCACATCCGGCCCTTCGCTCCAGTTGATACCCAACCAGCGCAAGGCATCGAAAATCTGCTGCTCGGATTCGCGAGTCGAACGCAACTGATCGGTGTCTTCGATCCGCAGGATGAACTCACCGCCGTGCTGCTTGGCAAAGCAATAGTTGAACAAAGCGATGTAAGCGGTACCTACGTGGGGGTCCCCGGTAGGCGATGGCGCGATGCGCGTGCGGACGGTGGTCATGGCATGTCTCGAAAAGATAGAAAAACGAGGAATAAAACAGGGGGCGAATGGTAACAGGCGACCCCGGCCCGGCTCCAGTGAGGAGGGCATTTAAGCCAAGGTTGCGACTACAGACCGCTGCCGAGCCCATGAATGGCCAAATATCAGCACCTGGCATTTACCACCCACGAGCTATCTGACAGATTCGCCCACTGATAAATTTCCTTACACTTTTTGACTACAGCCTGCCCATGCCTGCCCAACTCAAGCGTCGCCTGTTCGTTTTCCTGTCCCTGGTGCTACTGGTCGTCCTGGGCTTCCTCGCCCACTGGTGGTTTCATGGGCGCTTTTATGAAACCACCGACAACGCCTATGTGCAGGGTGAAATCACCCGGGTCTCCAGCCAACTCAGTGCACGGATCGACGAAGTCCTGGTGCAAGACAACCAGCATGTGGCCAAGGGTCAATTGCTGGTACGCCTGGAGGGCAAGGATTTCCAACTGGCGGTGGACCGCGCCCAGGCCGCCCTCGCCACCCGTGAAGCCGAACGCCTGCAAGCCCAGAGCAAACTGACCCAACAAGCCAGCCTGATTGCCGCGAGCCAGGCCCAGGTTGCATCGAGCCAAGCCAGCCTCGGCCGTTCGCAGATCGACCTTTCCCGGGCCCAGGCTCTGCGCAAACCCGGTTATGTCTCTGAAGAACGGGTGACCACCCTGTCCGCCGACAACCATATCGCCCGCTCCCAGGTGACCAAGGCCGAGGCCGACCTGCAAGCCCAGCGCCAGCAAGTCAACGCACTGAGCGCCGAAATCAAGCGCCTCGATGCACAGATCGCCAATGCCCAGGCAGACTTGGCCCAAACCCAACTGAATCTGACCCGCAGCGAAATCCACGCCCCCATCGGCGGCATCATCGGCCAACGCGCCGCACGCAACGGCCAGGTGGTGCAAGCAGGCGCCTACCTGCTGTCGATCGTTCCGGACCAGGACATCTGGGTCCAGGCCAACTTCAAGGAGACCCAGATCGGCCACATGCTGCCCGGACAAAAGGCCGAACTGACCTTCGACGCCTACGGCGACACACCGATCCAGGCCCGGGTCGACAGCCTGTTCGCCGCCTCCGGCGCACAGTTCAGCCTCCTGCCACCGGACAATGCCACCGGCAACTTCACCAAGGTGGTACAGCGCATTCCGGTAAAGCTGACCTTCGCTGCCGATAATCCCCTACAGGGCAAGATCCGCCCGGGCATGTCGGTCACTGTCAAAGTGAATATCAAAGACCCTGTCGATGGCCGGTGATCAACTGCTGCGTCCGCAAGGCGAGCCCAGCCGGCGCGACTGGATCGCGGTGATGAGCGCCATGCTCGGCGCCTTCATGGCGGTGCTCGACATCCAGATCACCAACTCCTCGCTGAAGGACATCCAGGGCGCACTGTCCGCCACCCTGGAGGAAGGCTCGTGGATCTCCACCTCCTACCTGGTGGCGGAGATCATCATGATTCCCCTCACTGCCTGGCTGGTGCAGTTGCTATCGGCACGGCGGCTGGCGGTCTGGGTCTCGGTGGGTTTCCTGATCGCCTCCCTGCTCTGCTCTATGGCCTGGAGCCTGGAAAGCATGATCGTGTTCCGCGCCCTGCAGGGTTTTACCGGCGGCGCGCTGATTCCCCTGGCGTTCACCCTGACCCTGATCAAGCTCCCCGAGCACCATCGGGCCAAGGGCATGGCGATGTTCGCCATGACCGCCACCTTCGCCCCGTCTATCGGACCGACCCTGGGCGGCTGGCTCACGGAAAACTGGGGCTGGGAGTACATCTTCTATATCAATGTACCGCCAGGCTTGCTGATGATCGCCGGTCTGCTCTATGGCCTGGAGAAGAAGGAAGCCCACTGGGAGCTGCTGAAAAGCACCGATTACGTCGGCATTTTCACCCTCGGCCTGGGCCTGGGCTGCTTGCAGGTGTTCCTGGAAGAGGGGCATCGCAAGGACTGGCTGGAATCGAGCCTGATCGTGACCCTGGGCAGCATTGCCCTGATCAGCCTCATCACCTTCGTCATCGTGCAACTCTCCCGGCCCAATCCTCTGATCAACCTGGGCATCCTGCGCAATCGCAATTTCGGCCTGTCGAGCATTTCCAGCCTGGGCATGGGCGTTGGTCTGTACGGTTCGATCTACCTCTTGCCGCTGTACCTGGCGCAAATCCAGAACTACAACGCCCTGCAGATCGGCGAAGTGATCATGTGGATGGGCGTGCCGCAGCTGTTCCTGATTCCGCTGGTGCCCAAGCTGATGCAATTCGTTTCGCCAAAATGGCTATGCGCCCTGGGATTTGGCCTGTTCGGGCTGGCGAGCTTTTCTTCCGGGGTGCTCAACCCGGACTTCGCCGGGCCGCAGTTCAATCAGATCCAGATCATCCGCGCCCTGGGCCAGCCGCTGATCATGGTCACCATCTCGCTGATTGCCACGGCTTATATACAACCCCAGGACGCGGGATCGGCTTCCAGCCTGTTCAACATCCTGCGCAATCTCGGCGGTGCCATTGGCATCGCCCTGCTGGCAACATTGCTGGACGCCCGAACCAAGACCTACTTCGACTATCTGCGTGAAGCGTTGGTACCGAGTAATCCCCAGGTGGCGGAACGCCTGGCGAACCTCACCGACAAATTCGGCAATGAAACCGCGGCACTGGGCAAGCTCAGCGAGATCACCCATCAGCAGGCGATGATCATGGCCTACAACGACGCCTTCCACTTTGTCGGCATCGCCCTGGGCATCAGCATGCTGGCGGTGCTGTTGACCAAAGCCCTACCCAAGGGTCTGAAGGCAGGAGAAGCCCACTGACCCACGAATTGCCTGCTGGGGCTGGCTTGCCAGCGAAGAGACTCTCGATCCATGCACAGAACTTGAGCGCCTCTTCGCCGGCAAGCCGGCTCCTACGAGGGATTAAGCGGCGTCAAACGGTGAGCAAGCGCTCGCGCAACTTGGTGATTTCGTCGCGCATCTGCGCCGCCGCTTCGAACTCCAGGTCCCGGGCCAGTTGGTACATTTTCTCTTCGAGCTGGCGAATGCGCTTGGTGATCTCGCTGGGCGAACGCAGTTCGTTTTCGTAACGGGCACTTTCTTCGGCGGCCTTGGCCATGCCCTTGCGCTTCTTGCTGCGCGACCCCGGCACTGTGGCGCCTTCCATGATGTCGGCGACATCCTTGAACACCCCTTTGGGGGTGATGCCGTTGGCCAGGTTGAAGGCAATCTGCTTGTCGCGCCGGCGTTCGGTCTCGCCAATCGCCCGCTCCATAGAGCCGGTGATGCGGTCAGCATAGAGAATCGCCCGGCCATTGAGGTTACGCGCGGCCCGGCCGATGGTCTGGATCAGCGAACGCTCGGAACGCAGGAAGCCTTCCTTGTCGGCATCGAGAATCGCCACCAGGGACACTTCCGGCATGTCCAGGCCTTCACGCAGCAGGTTGATCCCCACCAGCACATCGAAAGTGCCCAGGCGCAGATCGCGAATGATTTCCACCCGCTCCACGGTGTCGATGTCCGAGTGCAGGTAACGTACGCGCACGCCGTGGTCGGCCAAGTAATCGGTGAGGTCCTCGGCCATGCGCTTGGTCAGGGTGGTCACCAGCACTCGTTCTTCCACCGCCACGCGCTTGGTGATTTCCGATAGCAGATCGTCCACCTGGGTCAGGGCCGGGCGCACCTCCACTTGCGGGTCCACCAGACCGGTGGGGCGTACCACCTGCTCCACCACGCGCCCGGCGTGTTCAGCCTCATAGTTGCCCGGGGTGGCGGAAACAAAGATGGTCTGCGGGCTGACTCCTTCCCACTCATCAAAACGCATCGGCCGGTTGTCCAGCGCCGAAGGCAGGCGGAAGCCGTATTCCACCAGGGTTTCCTTGCGCGAGCGGTCGCCCTTATACATGGCACCGACCTGCGGCACGCTGACGTGGGATTCGTCGATCACCAGCAACGCATCCGCCGGCAGGTAGTCGTACAAGGTGGGTGGCGCGGCACCGGCGGGACGGCCGGAGAGGTAGCGCGAGTAGTTCTCGATGCCGTTGCAGTAGCCCAGTTCGAGAATCATCTCCAGGTCGAATCGGGTGCGTTGCTCCAGACGCTGGGCTTCCACCAGCTTGTTGTTGGAGCGCAGGTATTCCAAGCGTTCCTGCAGTTCCACCTTGATCCCCTCGATGGCGTCCAGCAGGGTTTCCCGCGGGGTCACGTAATGGCTCTTGGGGTAGAAGGTGAAACGCGGCAGCTTGCGAATCACTTCGCCGGTCAGGGGATCGAAGGCGCTGATGCTTTCCACCTCGTCGTCGAACAGCTCGATGCGG
This sequence comes from Pseudomonas sp. E1BtOHC1, assembly GCF_058744285.1. Taxonomy (NCBI): domain Bacteria; kingdom Pseudomonadati; phylum Pseudomonadota; class Gammaproteobacteria; order Pseudomonadales; family Pseudomonadaceae; genus Pseudomonas; species Pseudomonas sp. E1BtOHC1. The sequence continues at coordinate 3,096,441 of NZ_CP196023.1, read as the reverse complement.
ATCGCTTCCAGGTCGGATTCCGCCGGGTAGATGTCGATCACATCGCCGCGCACACGGAAGGTGGCGCGGGCAAAGTCCATGTCGTTGCGGGTGTATTGCAGGTCCGCCAGACGCCGCAGCAAAGCACGCTGGTCAAGTTTGTCGCCGCGGTCCACGTGCAGGACCATTTTCAGGTAGGTTTCCGGACTGCCCAGACCATAGATGCAGGACACCGTGGTCACGATGATCGCGTCCTTGCGCTCCAGCAACGCCTTGGTGGCAGACAGGCGCATCTGCTCGATATGGTCGTTGATCGAGGCGTCCTTCTCGATAAAGGTGTCCGAGGACGGCACGTAAGCTTCGGGCTGGTAGTAGTCGTAGTAGGAAACGAAGTACTCAACCGCATTGTTCGGGAAGAAGGCCTTGAACTCACCGTACAACTGCGCGGCCAAGGTCTTGTTCGGCGCCAGCACCAGGGTCGGGCGCTGTACCTGGGCGATCACGTTGGCGATGCTGAACGTCTTGCCCGAACCGGTCACACCGAGCAGGGTCTGGTGCGCCAGCCCGGCCTCGATGCCTTCGACCATCAGACGGATGGCTTCCGGCTGGTCGCCGGCGGGCTGGAAGCGGGTGACTAGCTGGAATTCGGACATAACGTACCTCTGGGATCATTCGTGCGCGGCGATACCGTACAGGAACGAGAAAGACCGCGTACGACCCATGTCGCCGAGGAAAAAACGGGAATGTGCTAGATGTGGAGCCAAATACTACGGCTTTCAAGGGAAAGGCCTGACACCCGCTAACACCCAGGATGTTGCAATAAGACTAACGGTCGAAAAATAAAGCGAAAAACTTGCCGCAAAAGGTCAATCGGCTGTCGCCCGCCGCGATGATGGCCTCTATACTAGCTCCCCGTTTGTGCACCGCTCTAGTGCATTCGGCTGGAGCGCGACACGTCCCTCCACACTCCATTCAGAGCCGCCGTAAAAATGAGCCTGTTCTCCGCTGTCGAAATGGCACCACGCGATCCAATCCTGGGCCTCAACGAAGCATTCAACGCCGACACCCGTACCAACAAGGTCAACCTTGGGGTGGGCGTGTACTGCAACGAGGAGGGACGCATTCCACTCCTGCGCGCCGTTGTCGAAGCCGAGACGATTCGCGCCGCTCAACACGCTTCCCGCGGCTACCTGCCGATCGACGGTATCGCTGCCTACGACCAGGCGGTACAGAAGCTGCTGTTCGGCAACGACTCGCCCCTGCTGGCCGCTGGCCGCGTAGTGACCACCCAGGCCGTCGGCGGTACTGGCGCACTGAAGATCGGTGCCGACTTCCTCAAGCAACTGCTGCCCAACGCCGTGGTCGCTATCAGTGATCCAAGCTGGGAAAACCACCGCGCGCTGTTCGAAACCGCCGGCTTCCCGGTGCAGAACTACCGTTATTACGACGCCAGCACCCACGATGTGAACCGTACCGGTCTGCTGGAAGACCTCAACGCCCTGCCGGCCCAGTCGATCGTGGTGCTGCACGCCTGCTGCCACAACCCGACCGGTGTCGACCTGAGCCCTCAGGACTGGAAAAACGTCCTGGAAGTGGTCAAGGCGAAAAACCTCGTGCCATTCCTCGACATGGCCTATCAGGGCTTTGGCGACGGCATCGACGAAGACGCCGCCGCAGTGCGCCTGTTCGCCGAGTCGGGCCTGACCTTCTTCGTCTCCAGCTCGTTCTCCAAGTCGTTCTCGCTGTACGGCGAGCGTGTCGGTGCCCTGTCCATCGTCAGCAGCTCGAAGGAAGAAAGCGCTCGCGTGCTGTCCCAGGTCAAGCGCGTGATCCGCACCAACTACTCCAACCCGCCAACCCATGGCGCAACCATCGTTGCCGCAGTGCTGAACAACCCGGAACTGCGCGCCCAGTGGGAGCAGGAACTGGCGGAAATGCGCCTGCGGATTCGCGGCATGCGCACCCAGATGGTCGACTTGCTGGCCAAAGGCGCCCCTGAGCACGACTTCAGCTTTGTCGGTCGCCAATGCGGCATGTTCTCCTACTCGGGCCTGACCGTTGAGCAAGTGACCCGCCTGCGCAACGAGTTCGGTATCTATGCCCTGGACACCGGCCGCATCTGCGTGGCCGCGCTGAACCAGAACAACATCGACGTGGTGACCAAGGCCATCCTGCAGGTGATCTGATTCACCGCAGCGCTAACAAAAGGGGAAGCCAACAGGCTTCCCCTTTTTTTGTCGGCGTCGCGCCATTCCCCTGCCTGGCCCCACAGCCTCTAGACTGTGACCCTGTGTTCCCCTGCTGATCGAGAAACCGATGAAAAACGATGACCTGCGGGCCGACCGCGACGAACTGGAGCATTACCTGCCTCGCTCGCAAAAACGCGAGAAAAGCCTGGTACTGCAAATTGCTCTCGGCGTATTTCTCGGCGGGCTGGCCTTGTGGCTGGTGCAACTGGCGGCCAGCTCGCTGATGGCCAAGCTGATGCTCGGCACCCTGACCTTTGGTGGCTGAGCAGCCTCAACCCTTCAGTTCAGCCAAGCGTTGGCTAGCGGCATCATCAAAGGCCACGTACAGCGCCTCGGCCACCTGGCTCTTGATGGCCTTGGCACTTTCCAGCCCGAGGACAAAACCTTCGGCCTTACCGCCGGCACGATTCAGATCGGGCGCCGATCCGGCCTGAACAATGGCGTCCAACAGCTTGCTGGCCTGAGGCCCCACCCCTTTGGGCAGATTGATCTGCTCGATGCTCATGACAGCACCCCGCAGCGAGGTGCGAAAAACCGGGAAGGAACCTGGGACAAATCGAAGCGAATCATAAAGGTTTACCTCTGCGACTTAAGGCCGGCAGCGCGTGAAACCACTTCCGGGGAGCCATGGTAGCCCCTATCGGATCACGTATAGGCCCGCTAGCCGATAAAACCCTCGAAGTAATGTCAGCAGATCATTCAAATCCTCGCTGCACTGAAAAAATATTCACGGCTTGTTGACTTCCCTTTCTGAATCAGTAAGATACGGCGCATTCCGCGATAGCTCAGTTGGTAGAGCAAGTGACTGTTAATCACTGGGTCCCTGGTTCGAGTCCAGGTCGTGGAGCCATATTCCTATACTGATTTGCCTTTTTCATCATGAGAGCGCCCTGCTCTTTCGGCCAATCAGCTCAAGCAAAACTCCCCAACAAATAAATAATCCGCCTGTCAGTCAGACCTGCGGATGCATCAGCGTTGCACGGCAGAAACTCCCTCGCCCCCCCCTGTTGCATTACCGCAAAGGCCTGACGTAGGCTGTGCGCCTCTCTATCCAAGCAGCCAGACGATGTGATGTTTCTGCCAGCACAGTCACCGTGCCCCTCCCCCTCGATGAGCCCCTCGGCAACCCTGGCTGTTGCCCAGCATGACTGCGCGATCAATCGTCGGCGCCGTAGCGTCCTGTTTGCCTTCACCTTCTCTCCGCACCCGGGCACTCGCTAGCCGCGATTGAGCCTGGCACCGCGCCGCCACCTTTGCGCCGGTTGCAGGAGCTGACTCGCTAGCGAAGACGTCCTGACGAGCAACTACCACTCGATGACTGCTTCGCCGGCAAGCCGGCTTCTACGCCAATGGCACATGCCCGGCCATCGCCCGTATCTCGGCGTGCGTTGTTACGCAGCGTGCGCAACACCTCTATTGTTTGCCGCCTGAACCTTCAGGCGCGAGTCTTGATCATGAACAAAGCCTTGCTAGCCGCCCTGATCCTGGGCATTTCCATTGTCGGCCTGAGCATAGGTTCCACAGTGCCGATCCTTGCCCTGCGCCTGTATCAGGCCGGCGCGTCGAACAACCAGATTGGCATCATGTCAGCCCTGCCTGCGGCGGGCATGATGCTTTCGGCATTCCTGGTCAATGCCCTGTGCCAGCGCCTGACCCGGCGCCAGATCTACCTGCTGTGTTTCAGTTTCTGTGCCCTGAGCGTGGCAGCCCTGGAACTGCCGGGCGCCAGCCTCTTCAGCCTGGGATTGGCCCGAGTCGCCATGGGACTTGGGGCGGGGCTGATCATTATCCTCGGGGAAACCTGGGTCAATGAAATGGCCGAAGACGCCACCCGCGGCCGCTTGGTGGCGGTCTACACCACCTGTTTCACCTTCTTCCAACTGCTGGGCCCAGGCCTGGTGTCACTGCTGGGCACCGAGGGGCCGCTCGTACTCGCCATTGTCAGCCTAGGTTATGCCGTGGCGATCGCCGTGGTCTGGCTGACTCTGCCCCAGGAAGACACCCCAAGCCCTCACGAGGAAAGCCGGACCTTCTCGGTGCTGGGCTTTATCCGCATCGCCCCGGCGCTGTGCGTGGGCATATTGTTCTTCGCCTTCTTCGACAGCGTGGTGCTGTCACTATTTCCGGTGTACGCGGCTACGCATGGCTACAGCATCAAACTGGCGGCACTGATGGTGACCATCATTCTCCTGGGAGATACAGCGTTCCAGTTCCCCCTGGGCTGGCTCTCGGACAAGCTGGGGCGCCCGGGGATCTACCTTGGCTGCGGCATCATCGCCCTGCTGATCGGCCTGTGCCTGCCGCTGTTGATGGCGTCCCCCGGCCTGCTCTGGCCGAGCCTGGTCATCCTCGGCGCGGCGGCGGGCGGCATCTACACCCTGGCGATCGTGCTGATCGGGCAATCCTTCAGCGGAGCGGATCTGGTGACCGCCAATGCCAGCGCCGGTCTGCTCTGGGGCATCGGCAGCCTGCTGGGACCGCTGCTCAGTGGTGCCGCCATGAGTGGCGGCAGCTATGGCTTGCCCCTGACCCTGTCGGCCGCTGCCGCAGTGGTGGTGGTATTTGCTCTGTCCCTGGTGCGCCAGGGGCAGTTCAGCAAAGTCACGGAGTAAGTCACGCTTTTCGAAGAGGCGGCCTGGAAACATTCACAGGCGGCCTCTTTGTCATTACCATCGCGCCATCCGAATCCCCTGATGGAAACTCTGCGATGGACCGACCTCTGCGCCTGCTGTCCCTGTGCGGGCTGTTGTCTGTGTTACCCCTGCCGGCCCTGGCCGCCTCCACGGTGGATTGCGCCACTCTGAGCGACAACGCCTCCCTGGAAGCCGGCGAATACAGACCGCCCCTGAAAGCCAAGGTCATAGGCGAAGGACGGCTGCACTTTCACAGCGCGCCGAACGCCGCCTGCGTGAACCAGAAACTCTATGTGATTCCGGGCGACGGCCTGACCCTGTACGCCTCCACCGACAGCGGCTGGGCCCAAGTCATGTACATCGCCAAAAACGGCGAGGACTACAGTGGCTGGGTCGAGGAAAAACGCCTGCAACTGGGCGGTCACTACGGCGGCCCACAGCTGCCGGCCGAGGTCACGGCCTTTATCCTGCGTCACGAAGATTGCCAGCACTTTGCCGGCGAGGAAGCGTATGACGAGGAGCGCCGGGCCGAATTGGAGAAAGCCGTCAATGACGTCTGCGTCGGCCATGATCGCCAGCTCGCAACCTTGCGCGGGCAGTACAAGGACAACCCCGAGGTCTTGCAAGCCCTGGAGCCCCTGGACAACCTCGAATAATCACTCTTCCATAAAAAACGGCGCCTTTCAGGGCGCCGTTTTTTATGGCGAAACGATTGCACTCAGTGCGTGGTTTGCGCACTGCCTCGAGCATGGCTCGGTGCCGAACCGTCTCCTGGCGAATTCGACGACTGCCCCGAAACCTCAGCCACCAGCGGCACTTCATTGCCTTCGGCATCGTGCAGCTTGCCACCGCTGAAGTAGTCCCCTTCACGCAGCACGGCGATGTCCTGGAAGCGCAGGCTGCGCTCGGTGCCGGCGACGAACACCGACTGCTGGTCAGAGTTGCCCGCGGTGAAATGGTTGAACGCCAGGTTCAGCAGGATCGCCATGATCGCCGACGAGCTGATGCCCGAGTGGAAGATCGTCGCGAACCAGCTAGGGAAGTGATCGTAGAAGCTCGGCGCAGCAATCGGGATCATGCCGAAGCCGATGGAAGTTGCGACGATGATCAGGTTCATGTTGTTGCGGTAGTCGACCTTAGACAGGGTACGAATGCCACTGGCCGCCACGGTGCCAAACAGTACGATACCGGCACCGCCCAGCACCGAGGTGGGCACCGCAGCGATCACCCGCCCCATGAAGGGCAGCAGGCCGAGGATCACCAGAAACACGCCCCCGGTAGCCACCACAAAACGACTCTTGATTCCGGTGACCGCCACCAGCCCGACGTTCTGGGCAAAAGCACTCTGAGTAAAGGAACCGAAGATCGGCGCGATCATGCTCGACAGCATATCGGCACGCAAGCCATCTCCCAGGCGCTTGGAGTCAACCTTGGTATGGATGATTTCACCCACCGCCAGGATGTCCGCCGAGGTTTCCACCAGAGTCACCATGACCACGATGCACATCGACAGGATCGCCGCGACATGGAAAGTCGGCATACCGAAGTGGAACGGCGTGGGCAGGCCGAACATCGGCCCCTGGGCAACACCGGAGAAGTCCGCCATGCCCAGAAACACCGCGATCACCGTACCAATGACCATGGCCAGAAGAATCGACAGCCGGGAAATCGCCGCGCTGCCGATCTTGCTCAACAGCAGCACCAGCACCAGGGTGAGAGCCGCCAGACCGATGTTCGACATGCTGCCGAAATCCGCCGCGCGGCTATTGCCGCCCATGGCCCAGCGCGCCGCCACGGGCATCAGCGTCAAGCCGATGGTGGTGATGACAATGCCGGTGACCAGCGGGGGAAAGAACTTGGTAATGCGAGAGAACACCGGCGTAATCAGCAGGCCGATCAGCGAAGCCGCAATCACCGCCCCCAGAATTGACTGGAAGCCGCCCTCCCCGCTGCTGGTGACAATCGCCACCATGGTCGAAACGCCCGCAAAGGACACCCCTTGAACCAACGGCAGCTTGCAGCCGAAAAACGGCACACCAAGCGTTTGCAGCAAGGTTGCCAGCCCCCCTGCGAACAACGAAGCGGCGATCAGCAGGCCGATTTCCGCCGGCGACAGACCGGCTGCCTGGCCGACGATCAGTGGCACCGCAACGATACCGCCATACATGGTCAGAACGTGTTGCAGGCCATAAGCCATATTCGCGGCAATACCCAAATTTTCATCTTCGGGACGTTGCTGTGAAACCTGGGGCGTATTCATGGTGTGGGGTTCCCTGTTTTTGTTATGCGCACACTGTATGCAACAACAAAGACAACTGTCCATAGGATTGTATACAGTTTATCGGTCAACCTTCGGGCACTTTCCCCCTGCTGATTCACCGATAAAAAGCCCTGCTCGGACTGCGTGGATCACCCTCTTTCCAGCCTGAAAGGCCGCCCCAGAGCCACCACTCAACATCGGATTCACAGGGGCTGTGCAGCGCCCCTCCCCCCCCTCGACCCCAGACCCACCTTCTGAAACGCAACGCAAAAAAAAGGTCGATCCATTGGCTGGATCGACCCTTACTGCACACAAAAAGACGAATCAGTTGGCCGGCACGCGGATCTTGTACACATTAGGTGCGATACGAATCCACTGATCGCTGACCAGCGGATAGACCCGGGTCCGCGCCGACAAGCGCAGCAGCTGCGAGTTGATGTCGGCCAGGGTCTTCACGTTGCCGTCACGCTGATAGCTCAGCATGTTGTCGCGCACATTGATGATGGTGTTCCAGGTGTCCTTGTTGTTGATGATGTACTGGGCATTGGTTTCGAATTGCTCACCCGGGTCATCATTGCGACCATTCGGACCGAGAAACAGGTTCCAGGGCATCCAGGTGTAGAAGCCATGGAAGGTGTCCCAACCCAGAGGCCGTGGCGGCACGCCCGCATTGGCCCGCACCACGCCCCGACCGATCTCCTCGAGCAAAGTCTTGGCCTGGTCATAGTCCGCCGCTACCGGCGGGGTGACGTTGACCCGATTGTCCTGGCCATAGCTGAGGAAACGCCCGCCAAAACCGTCCCAGAAGCCCTTCAGCTCCTTCAAGTGCCCACGCTGCACCACGGACATGTAGAAATCCCGCAGTTGGTTATAGGCGATGATGTGGTGCCGGCTCACCGGCACCGTGAACGCTGGCCCGACTCCGGAAGTCTTGAGATCGGCGCTGTAGTTGTCGGACGGTGGATAGGGCGACCCGGCCCGGGCGTCCATGCTCAAGTTGTAGTTGCCGTCGGGGTTGGGGACCGCGAAGCTGCTGGTGGAACACAGGCTGACCACTGCCAGCAGCGCGGCGAACAGCCCCTGCTTGAAACGCCGCAGCGGTGTTGCGGTACTGCTGGACACCGTGGATCGATATATTTTCTGCATGATTCTCTCCATAGAAAATTGCCGGTTTGCCGGTGGATTCTATGGAGCGCCAGTCTGGGAATTTAATCGGGAAGCACTTCCGTATTCGGCTCCCACCCCCGGTGCGGCAGGTCGTGATCAGTCCTCCAGCAAGCCTTCGAGCACTCGCGACAGCTCGGGATGCTCCGGCAGACGCAAGGCAAACTCGTCTCGCAACAACTGCATCAGTTCCCCCGCATCGGTGATCTGCCGCCGCTCGCTGGGCAGCCCCATGCGATGCAAGGCGTAGTTGCCGTTATTCAGGGTTCGACGCACCCCCGGCCCGATCAGCGCCACCTTCAACTGGCCGAGGAAAGGTGAATCACGGTGAGTCGAGACGTACCAGTTGCCCATTTCGTAGTCCACATCGCCCTGTATCTGCAGATCGAAGACGTACAGGGCCCGCCACTCATCCATGACCTTGGCGCGCAGGGTGTAACTGCCGTCTCGCTGGGTAATGCGATAGGGCTCGTGGGGCGTCGCCTGCTCTGCTTCGGTATCCAGCAGCAAGGGCGCCGTGGGCACCATGCCGCCGAAGCCGACATCGGCGATGTAGCGCTGTCCGTCCAAGTGCACCAGCGTCAACCTGTGACTGCGCGCGGTGAGCGCATCTTCCGGCCCCCCCATGACCACCCGCCCGGTGATGCCTCGGGCCTCGTAGCCCAGATGCTGCAACAACACCAGGAAGGTCTGATTGAGTTCATAGCAATACCCACCGCGCCCTTCTTGGAGAATCTTGCGTTCCACCGTACCCAGGTCAATGGGCACCGGCAGCCGCAACAAGGTGGAAAGGCTCTCGAAGGCAAACTCGCAGACATGCCGCCATTGCAGCTCCCGCAGGGTTTCCAGGGTCGGCGGCGGCGCGCTGGGGTAACCCAGTCGGCGTAAATAGAGGTCAATGTTCATCAGGTGCGGCTGGCTCATGCACAAATCCTTGAAATGAGTGTCGCGCAGGGCTGCGGAGAATCTTGTGCCGATCCGTTTGTCCAGCACCGGCCCCTGCCAGGTCGAGGATATGTATAAGCCAGAAACGGGGTAATCCAACAATCGATTCGGCTGATATTTTTTATCGCATTGGCCCCGGATTGGCTCTTGCCAAGGCCTGGCGGTGATTCTGTAATAGCCAGCGCCCTGCCCCTTCGCGCCACCTGGAGAGCCACACGCCATGCCACCACTGGAAGGCCCGCGGATCATTCTGCGTCCCCTGCAAGCCAGCGATGCCGACGCCCTGGTCAATGCCGCACAAGACGGTGAACTGTGGAACCTGCCCTTCACCGTGGTGCCCTCTCCCAGCACCATCGATCATTACCTGGAGGTGGCGCTCAAGGGGCGCGAGGCCGGCAGCGTGCAACCCTTTGTCACCTTGCTCAAGTCCACAGGCGAAGTCATAGGCTGTACCCGCTTCTGGAAGATCGACCCGAACAACCGCAAGCTGGAAATCGGCAGCACCTGGATCGCCAGCCGCTGGCAGCGCAGCTTCGTCAACACCGAGGCCAAGTACCTGATGCTGCGCCACGCATTCGAAGACATGGCCTGCGTACGGGTGCAGTTCACCACCGACGAAATCAACCATAAATCCCGCGCGGCGATCCTGCGTCTCGGCGCACACCAGGAAGGCATTGTGCGTCACGAGCGCATCATGCCCGATGGCCGCAAGCGAAACTCCGTACGGTTCAGCATCATCGATGATGAGTGGCCTGCCGTACGCCAGCATCTGCAACACCTGCTCGGCCAGTCCTGGCCGCGCTGAATCTCGGCAATCACCTACAAGGATGCAGTCATGTCTACCCCCCTCTCCTTTCGTCAAGGCCGCCTTGAGGACGCCCTGTGTATCAGCGGCCTCGCCACCCAGGTCTTCCTCGACACCTATGCCACTGACGGCATGCGTGCCGATCTGGCCGAGGAAGCCTTGAGCGTCTACGCGCCTCAGCAGTTCCAGCAGCGCCTGGCGGACCCTCACAGAATCCTGCTGCTGGCAGAACGCAATGAACACGTGCTGGGCTTCGTGGAAATCGCCAACAGCACCCGGGCGCCCCAGGCACATCTGGCTCAAGGAATGGAGTTGGTGCGGTTGTATGTACAGCGACACGCTCATCGACAAGGCGTCGGCCAAGCGCTGTTGCGGCAAGCCGAAAACTTCGCCCGGACGCAACGGGCACCCTGCCTGTGGCTCACCGCCTGGTCGGAAAATCATTCGGCGCTGGCCTTCTACCGGGCCCAGGGATATGACGCTACAGGCACCACCACCTATGAGTTTGGTGGCAATACCTACGCCAATCAGATCTTTTGCAAAGCCTGGCAATGACTCAACGGTCGGAGCGCTGTAGCAGGTCCTCGGCGCTCTCCACAGCCAGGGCCATCACCCGGTTGCGACCCGTGGCCTTGGCCTGATACAGCGCAGCATCCGCCCGCTCAATGAAGACCTCGATGCTGTCACGCCCCGAGGGCACGAAGGAGTAGCAGCCCAGGCTGATGGTCACGCGCCCCACTGGAGAGCCGGAGTGGCTGATGTTGTGCTCCATGACGCTCTGGCGAATCTGTTCGGCCATGGCCAGGGCACCGTGTATATCGGTATCGGGCAGCAGCACCGCGAACTCTTCCCCGCCATAACGCACGGCCAGATCGGTCTTGCGTTGACAGCATCCCTTCAGCGCCTGAGCCACTTGCGCCAGACAATGGTCGCCGGCCACATGGCCGTAGGTGTCGTTGTAACGCTTGAAGTAATCGATATCGGCCATGATCAGGCTCAGCGCAGTGCCCTGCCGTGCCCCACGACCGAACTCGATCTCCAGGGAGCGTTCGAACAGACGCCGATTGCCCAGACCGGTCAGGCTGTCATGGGTGGCAATCACCTCCAACGCCTCCTGGGCCTTGCGCAGGTCGGTTTCGATCCGCTCGTTGTTGCGCACCTGGCTCACGAACACCCAGCCGAACAGCCCCACTCCCAGCAGCACCAGAGCGACGATGGCTGTGGATTGATAGGCCGAGGCGTACCAGCCCTTGAGAATAGAATCCTTGGAGTTTGCCGCCGCCACCACCAGCGGATACGCCTGCAACTGGCGATAGCCATACAAGCGCGTCACCCCATCCACGATCGAGGTGATCATGGCGTTGCCGGAGGTGGCCTCGGGCAGGTACTTGCTGAAGATCTCGCCCCGGGACAGGGAGGCGCCCACCTGCCGCTCCTCGAACGGCCGCCGTGCGATCAGGGTGCCATCGGACAACGCCAGGAACATCACGCCCTGCTCGTCGATATTGAAGCTTTTGAAGAATTGGTCGAAGTACGCCAGCTTGATGCCGGCCATCAGCACTCCCTGGAAATTCCCGTCCTGGTCATTGATCCGCCGCGAAATGGGGATGATCCACTCGCCATTAGCGCGACTGCGAATCGCCGGGCTGATATGCGCCTGCAGCGAAGCGTTCTGCTGGTGGAACCTGAAGTAGTCGCGGTCCGCCACATCCTTGCCGTGAGGCGAATCGTTAAAGGAACTGACGACCCACTGGCCTTCCTTGTCATAGAGAAACACCCCGCTGAGCTGCACCAGGGCCTGTACCCGGCGGGCAAAGATCTGTTGCAGGCGCTGGCGCTGACGGGGCCCTTCACCGATGGCCTGGATCCACTCGGAAAGGCTCATCAACACTAGGTCGGCTTCCATGAAGGTGTCCTCCGCCTGCTGGGCAATGGCCCGAGTCAGGTTGGTGGAGTTGACCTCTGCCTGCATCAGGTCATGGCGCCAGGACTGCTCCAGCTGGAGGTAGAGCAAACCGCACAGGCACAGGAACACCGTGGCGATGAAGGCCACCGCGGCCTTGAGCAGCGGCAAACGCTTCAGGGTGCCGCCCGGGGCGTGTTGAGAATCGTAAATGGGGACAGGCAAAAGGATCGTCCTGACGGGAAAGGCCTGAGCTACAGGGCAGATCCCTGGTTGTTTTCGAGACTGGCTCAATGACCAGCTCCCTGTAAAGCATCGGTTCCGTGGCATTCGAACGCAGGCTGGGGCCGCTCGCAACCGCATTCGATCTTGCCCCACCCAGGGGTTATCGGCCGCAGAAGGCGATGCCTAAAGCGCGGATCGCCGGCTGGAACAATATTCGACGATGACCTGAGTCAGCGCCGCCACAACGGCCGGGTCCGCGTCGGGGGCAGTAAACAGTCGAAACTGAGCCTGAGGCAACTCTGGCAAACCGTATTCCGCCCCCAGTGCACAGAGCCCGGCTCCCAACTGACTGACCGCCATGGGCGCCACGGCGAAGCCCGACAGCACCGCTGCACGCAAGGCCGAATTGCTGCTGCAGAGCATGGCGGTACGCTGGGCAATGCCGGCTTTGGCCAACCGCCCCAAGGCCACCGCCCGATAAGGACAAGGCTCAGGAAACAGCGCCAGAGGCAAAGGCTCGGGCAAGGGCGTCACTGATGGCGGCAGACCGGCCCAGACCAGGGGTTCGGACCAGAGCAACTGGCCCGGCGCTGCTGTTTCGCACAAGGACCCCACCACCAGCTGCAAACTGCCCTGGGCCAGAAGATCCAGGAGGGTACCAGGAATGCTCACCTGCACATCAAGCTGGATCCCCGGGAACTGCCCGGCAAAATCCAGCAATGCACGCAGCAGACGGGGCTCGGCAAAATCCTCCGACAATCCAATTCCTACACGTCCGTGGAACGGCACCCGGGTCAACTCGGTCCAGGCGTCGCGGTTCAACGCCAGAATGGCCCGGGCGTAGGCCATCAGCCGCTCGCCATCGGCTGTCAGTTGCTGTGAACGGGTGGTGCGTTGCAACAGCGGCTTGCCGACCTGCTGTTCCAGGCGCCGCAGATGGCCGCTGACCGCCGACTGGGTCAAATGCAGTTTGTGCGCCGCACGACTGAACCCCTGCTCATCGACAACCGCGACAAAGGTGCGGAGTAGCAAGGCATCAAACATATTTCAATACGCCATCAATAAGACTGCAATCGACAATTTATATTTAAAAAACAACTATGTTGCAATAGCGGTCATCCCTGCCCACCAAGAGACTCGTTCATGACCCGGCTTCTGCACATCCAATGCTCCCCTCGCTTGCGTCGCTCCGCCTCCCAGGAAATCGCCCGCAGTTTTATCCAGCGCTATCAACAACAGGTACCCGACACCCAAGCCAGCACCCTGGACCTGTGGAGCCTGGAACTGCCGGAGCTCGATCAAACGGCAATGGACGCCAAGTACGCCCGACTCGCCGGCCAGCCGTTGAATGCTGGCGAGCAAGCCGCTTGGGACCGACTCCAGGAACTCGCCGCCCCTCTGCATCAAGCCGACCTGCTGGTGCTCTCCGTACCGCTGTGGAATTTCAGCATTCCCTACAAGCTCAAGCATTTCATTGACCTGGTATCGCACCAGGGAGTCCTCTTCAGCTTCGACCCCGAGCACGGGCTGCAGGGCCTGTTGCGCAACAAGACAGCGGTGGTGAGCTACGCCCGCGGCCTGGATTTTTCAGCCCAGTCGAACACTCCGGCCCAAGCGTTCGATTTCCAGAAACCCTACATCGAGGCCTGGCTGAACTTCATCGGCATTGCCGACCAGCACTCGCTGGTGGTGGAGAAAACCATTCTCGGGCCTGACATCGACCAGGCCTCCCGGCAAGCGACCGCGCGCCAGGCACAAGACCTGGCCGAGTATCTGGCAGCACGCCGCCCCTGATCCCCGTAAAAGGCCGGTGGAGCAGTTGACAGCTTCCGCCGGTTCCCGACCTGCCTGCGCCCCCTCACCCAGACGGAACTCCTTCCGCTTCTTCGTCTTTTCTCAACAGGCATCCCCTCATCGACGTGGGTCATCAAAAAGCTCACAAAAACACCGTCGAATCATGCATTTGTGGTCTATACACAACTCATAAAATATTCGATTCAAACCGCCGTCCCGTTCCTGTGAATTTCCAGGTCGTACGGATGGCGGTGTTGGAAGCTGATCACCAAGGAGCGGACGTTGATTGGGGGTAACACGCTTAACCGTTTCACGTTCAGGCCCTGGCACCATCGGGAACTGCTATTGGCACTGATCGAGCGTGAGGTCACAGGCCGCTATCGAGGATCGATCGCCGGCCTGCTCTGGTCCTTCCTCAACCCTCTGCTCATGCTGCTGGTGCTCACCGGCATGATGATCTTCAACCTATTTTCAGAATGCATCAGCCGTGCACCGGGACTGATCCCGAGTAACGTCAACTACGTGAAAGAAGGCCCACCAGGGGTTTGCCGATGTGCTCTGATCCAGTGATCAAGACCCAGGGCCTGGGCAAGTGCTATCAGATCTACGACCAGCCTCGGGATCGTCTGCTGCAATTGCTGCTGCCCCGCGGCAAACAGCGCTATCGCGAATTCTGGGCCTTGAAAGAGGTCTCCCTGGAGATTCGCAAAGGCGAAGCCCTGGGCATCATCGGGCGCAACGGCAGCGGCAAATCGACCTTGCTGCAACTGATTTGCGGCACCACCGGTGCCTCTTGCGGCAGCCTGACCCGCCACGGCCGGATCGCTGCCTTGCTGGAGCTGGGCTCGGGATTCAATCCGGAGTTCACCGGCCGCGAGAACGTCTACCTGAACGGTGCGGTGCTGGGGCTCAAGCGCGCGGAAATCGAAGCACGTTTCGAGGAAATCGCCGCCTTCGCCAATATTGGTGAGTTCATCGACCAGCCCACCCGGACCTACTCCAGCGGCATGCAGGTACGCTTGGCCTTTGCCGTCTCGGTGTGCGTGGAGCCGGACATCCTGATTGTCGATGAAGCCCTGGCCGTCGGCGACGCGTCCTTTCAGTTCAAGTGCCTGGAGCGCCTCGATCGCCTGACGCGGCAAGGCATGACCCTGCTGTTCGTGTCTCACGACATGAGCCTGATCAAGCGCTTCTGCAACCGCGCTGTGTATCTGCGCAACGGCGAAATCCGCGCCAGTGGCGCGCCGGAAACGATGGCCGAGCTCTACCTGCTGGACATGCGCGACGAACAGCGACGCTGGGCCAGCGCCGGCGCCGTCCAGGTCACGGCCAAGACAGCGCTCAACCCGGAACACGGCATAGCTTTTGGCACCAATGAAGGACGCATCACTTCGGCGGTCTTCAGCAACACCGGGGCGTTGTACTCGAGCTTTGTCCATGGCGACACCATCGAGATCGCCATCGACACGCTCGTCAGCGACACCGTCACCCGCCCCAACATCAGCCTGACCATCCAGGAGGCCAGGCTGCTGGTGATCAGCGGAATCAATGCGCCTCTGCAGAGCAGCGCCTCGGAAGATGGCTGGCGCCGCGCTTCGATCCGTCTGCAGTTCGCAGCCAACCTGGCTGCCGGGCGTTACCACATCACCCTCAAGCTGATGGATGGCGAAACGGAAGAAACCTCCCACCTGATTGAAAAGCAGGTCGCCCTCCTGGCCTTCGACACTCTGCCGGGCAACAAGCACTTTCTGGGCATGGTCGACTTGCACATCAAGCCCGTCACCCGCGAAGGGCAAACAACCAGGACGATCGAGGAACACTCATGAAGGACAAGGAGTGGCAGGTAGCGATCTTCGGTACCTTTGACGTGGCCAACTACGGCGATCTGTTGTTTCCCCTCATCGCCGCAGCCGAGTTGCAGGCGCGCTTGGGCACTGTGCACCTGCATGCTTTCTCCTATAACGCCCGCACCACACCACAGTGGCCCTACACCGTCACCTCGGTCAGCGAGCTGCCCCGGTTGATCGAGACCCTGGACGGGGTACTGATCGGAGGGGGGTTCATCATCCGCTTCGACAAACTGGTGGCCCCGGGGTATTACCCGCCAGACCCGCAGATCCACCATCCCACGGGTTATTGGCTGTCCCCCGCACTGATTGCCCTGCAGCACGATGTACCACTGATCTGGAATGCCCCGGGCATGCACTGCAACAACGTGCCGACCTGGGCGGCCCCTCTGGTCAAACGGGCCCTGGAACTCAGCCCCCACGTACAAGTACGGGATACCTTGTCTCAAGACACCCTGTCGGCGCTGAGCGATCAGGCCCGGGTCGAGGTACTGCCGGATACCGCATTCGGCCTGCCCAACCTGATCGACCTGCAGCAGCCCTCCGTGGAATACCGCCAACTCTGTGAACAGGCCGGCTTGCACGGGCCCTATCTGGTGTTGCATGCGATTGCCGGCCTGGAGGGGTTCCTGCAACTGTGGAAAACCCACAACCCGCTGTTTGCCCAGTGGCAGTTGCTGCTGTTGCCCATCGGCCCGGTACTGGGAGATCACGAATCGATTCTTGGCGACGACCTGCCAAGGGCCATATGCCTGCCCACTTGGCCAGCACCGCTGCTGCTGGCCGAAATCCTCGGCCACGCCCAAGGCGTGATCGGCCACAGTTACCACCTGGCGATCACCGCCCTGGCCTTCGGTGTGCCCCTTTTCAGCTCGGCCCGCCTGGACCTGGGCAAGTACACCGCCCTCAGGGACTACGAGGGAATCCATCCCCTGCACGCTGTTCAAGAGATAGATCCCCAGTGGTTCCTGGAGCGCCTGGTGCGGCGTACGCCCTGCCCGCGCCTGGTCGATGCCCGAGAGCAATTGCAGCGCCATTGGGATCGAGTGGCCGAACTCATCAGCCAGGGCCGCCGCCCCACCCGCCAGTCAATGGACCGACTCTGGCAGACACTGCCTGGACTACTGGAAGAGAGTCATCTGGACTGGCGTGAGGAATGCCTGGAAAAACAGGCTGAGCTGGAGGCAATGCACAAGCAAATGGAACAGTTGAAACAACAACAGTGGCAACAACAGGAACTCATGGGACACGCCTGCGGCGAACTCGATCGGGTATATCGCTCCAGCTCCTTTCGCATCACTGCGCCACTGCGTTCCCTTCGACGCCGTTTCAACCATCTACTGGGAAGATGAACAGGATGCTAGATCTGACGATGCTCACCAAACGGCCGTTGCACAGCCAACCTTTTCGCTGGGGCCAGATCGATGGTCTGTACACAGCGCAAGACGCTGCTGCGTTGGCAGCGACCTACCCCCATGACGCCTTCAAGCGGGTCTATGGATATGGTGGCGAAAAAGACTATGAGTACCAGGCGCGGCAATTGGTGGAAATGGGCACTGGGCGCATCGTCCACCCCGAAGGGCTTAGCCCCGCATGGCTGGCGCTCGCTACAGAACTGACCTCAGCGGCCTATCGTCTGGCGATGTCGACACTGACTGACCTGGACCTGCGCACAGCCCCCATGGAAATCAATGTATTTCACTATGGACCGCAGGCCTGCCTGGGCCCCCATCCCGACCTCAGCGACAAGCTGGTGACCCATATCCTGTATTTCAACGAATCCTGGGACATCAAAGAGGGTGGCTGCCTGAACATCCTCGGCTCTGCGGATCCGACAGATGTGGTAGCAGTGATCCCGCCTCTGGTCGGTAACTCTGCCGTCCTGGTGCGTGCCGAGCATTCATGGCACGCCGTATCGCAGGTAGTGGACAACTGCCGGACCTCACGCCGCAGCATGACCGTGACCTTCTACCGTGCCGGCTCTCTCAGCTCGATGTGGCCAGCCGATGAACAGACTCCTCTGCATGACTATGAAGGGCCTCATGACTAAACCCTGCGCAAACCTGAATGGCAACGTCATAGCCCTAAAGGAAACCGGGAATGTCACGGCCTGACCCCAAAGCGATGTTCAGGCACCTGCACAACACCTATCGGAGACTGCCACTGCCCTATCCTCTGCGTGCCTTGCTGAGCCGAATTTATCGCCAAATGTCGTCAATGCGGCGAGCACTGCGCCGCCAGGCAATAACCGACCGTCTGTTTCAACCTCCCCTTTGCCCCTTGCAGGAGCCGCTGGAGAATTCGCCCGACTACATATTCTGGGGCGTCATCGACTGGGATTTTCGACACCAGCGCCCGCAACACCTGGCCGAGCAGTTGAGCCTTGGCGGACGCCGCGTGTTCTACATCGCGGCCGCTCTGGAGGATGACCCACGCGACGGTTTTACGCTGCGCCCTCTTGATGAAACGGGGCGCCTGTTCGAAGTGCGGCTCTTTGCCCACACCGCGCCGATCATTTACCACGCAGTACCGGATGAAACCTTGATCTGGCAGTTGCGGCGCAGCGTCGGTGAGCTCCTGAGTTGGGCGAACTCGCCCCAGGTGGTATCGCTGATCCAGCACCCTTTCTGGGCTCCCGTGGCTGGAGTGCTGCCCAACAGTCGCGTGGTCTATGACTGCATGGATCACCATCAGGGGTTTGGCAACAACGCCGCGCAGTTGCAACAAGTGGAGTGCAGTCTGATCCGCGAAGCCGATGTGGTGCTGTTTGCCTCGGCATGGCTTGAACAGCATTGGCACCCGCAGATTCCAAGCACACCTGCCCAGCAGCGAGCGGTTCTGCGAAACGCCGCCGACTTCGACTACTTCTCAACACCCACGGAGCACTGCTATCAAGATCCGGAGAAACGCCCTGTAATCGGCTACTACGGTGCATTGGCCCATTGGTTCGACGTGGACCTGGTGTCTGCCATAGCCGAAGCATTTGCCCACTGCAGCGTACTGCTGATCGGCGCTGATACCGCGCGTATCGGCGCACGGCTGCGGGGTCACACCAATATCAAGCTCACGGGCGAGATTCCTTATGCGCAGCTGTCCGCGTATCTGCAGGCTTTCGACGTCTGCATCCTGCCGTTCCGTATCGAACCGCTGACCCTGGCCACCAACCCGGTCAAGGTCTATGAGTACCTGAGCGCCGGTAAACCGGTAGTGACGGTGGATCTCCCTGAGCTGCACGAGTTCAAGCAACAGGTCGCCATCGCCGAAGACACACCGGCTTTTATCAATGCCATCGCCCGAGCGTTGCAGGAGCCTGGATGCAGTGCTGCTTCTCGGCAACGCCAGGCCTTTGCCGCGCAGCAGACCTGGCAGCACCGGATACAGGCCCTACTCGCCCTGACTGAGAGCGTTGACCCGCAACCGCTGGTGAGCGTGATAGTGGTGACCTACAACAACCTGGCCTTCACTCGGGACTGCCTGGCGAGCCTGGCCGCCGATCCCCTGGGCGAGCCGCTGGAAGTCATCGTCGTGGACAACGCCTCCACCGATGGCAGCGTCGAGTTCCTCCAGCAGTGGTCAGCGAGCAGCGGACACTCGCTGATTCTCAACAGCAGCAACCTGGGTTTCGCCGCCGCCAACAATCAGGGCCTGGCCCTGGCCAAGGGCGAGTTCCTGGCACTGCTCAACAATGACACCCAGGTCACCTGCGGCTGGGCACAGACCCTGCGCCGCCACTTGCAGCGCGACCCTGGGCTCGGTCTGATCGGACCGGTTACCAACAACATCGGCAATGAAGCAAAGATCGACATCCGCTATCAGGACTCACGGGAGATGGCCATCCGTGCCCGCCAATACACCTGGCGCCACGCCGGCCTGAGCGTGCCTTGCGCCACCCTCGGTTTCTTCGCGGTGATGATGTCCAGGTCGACCTATCAGCGCATAGGCCCCCTGGACGAAGCCTTCGGGCTGGGCTTTTTCGAGGACGACGATTATTGCCGCCGGGTCGAGCAAGCCGGCTTGTCCTGTGCCTTCGCTGAGGACGTGTTCGTTCATCACCACCTGTCCGCGTCCTTCGAGCAGATGCCCGAGAACCAGCGCCAGCAACTGTTCAACCGCAACAAGGCTTTCTATGAAGCCAAGTGGGACCGCCCATGGGTCCCGCACGCCTCCCGGGAGGAGCCATGAGACTGGTCTATCTGTCGCCTGTCAGTTGGCACAGTTTCGACCAGCGGCCCCATGAACTGGTTCGACAGTTCCATGCCAGCACCCAGGCTCCGGTGCTGTGGATCGAACCCTATCCCACTCGCCTCCCGGTTCCCCGTGACCTGTTGCAGCAGCACTCGCCCGCCCCTCCCAGTGAACCTCTGCCTGACTGGCTGACCTTGATCCGCCCTTGGGCCCTACCGATAGAGCCCCTGCCCGGTTCGGGGTGGTTGAATCGACTGTTCTGGGGACGCCTGATGCAGCAGGTCAGGCACTTCGCTCAGGAACCGACCCAGCTAGGCATCGGCAAGCCCTCGCGACTGGCCCTGCAACTGCTGCGTGAGCCGATCTTCGTCGGCAGTTTCTATGACGTGATGGACAACGTGCCGGCTTTCTATAGCGGCTGGTCCCGGCGCGCCATGCAGCAACGCCAGCTCGAAACGGCCAGAGCCGTGACCACCGCCCTGACCTCCTGCTCGAGCCTGCAGCACTATTGGTTGCAGCAACAGGTCAATGCACGCCTGCTGCTCAATGGCTGTGCCAGCGAACGGCTGCCGTCCCTGCCACTGTGCCGATCCACGGCCCATGCGGCTCGCCCCGTATTCGGCTACATCGGCACCCTCGCCAAGTGGTTCGACTGGGACTTCATCCTCGCCCTGGCCCAGGCCTTCCCCGAAGCCGAAGTACGCCTGATAGGTCCGCAACACGGCGCCTCTCCCGTCGTACTACCCGCCAATGTCCTGCGCTTACCGGCGCTATCGCACCCAGCCGCATTGGTGGCGATGAGCGAATTCGACGTCGGGCTGATTCCGTTCAAGAGAAACGACATCACCCGCTTTGTCGATCCGATCAAGTACTACGAATACCGAGCCCTGGGCCTGCCGGTGGTCAGCACCGTCTTTGGCGAAATGAACGTTCGCCGCCACACACCAGGAGTCTTTCTCAGTGACACCGCCGCGGACATCGCCCAAGTGATGCGCCAAGCCCTGGCGTTCAGCGAGCCGCTGGCGAATACCCTGCAGTTCCGCGAGGCCAACTCCTGGGCGAAACGTTTCGAGGTGGCCCATGCCGCAATCCTGTGATGTGGTGGTCCGCGCCCTCAACCTGTCGGGCCTGGCCTGGCTATCGCCCCGCTTGTTTTCCGACTTTCTCCAGCACCGCGAGCCCTGCCGGCCCGGCCAACCAACTTCGAAGCCATTTCCGGCGCCTGCATGCTGGTCAAGCGCATAGCCCTGGACAGCGTCGGCGGCTGGGACGAAGGTTCTTTCCTGGTGCATTTGCGCGGGGGTATGGCTGAGGTTCGGCGTCATGGTCGGGTATTACTCCGCGGTGCGATTGGGGCGGATAGTTGGCGTAACTCGTTAACTTGCCAATCACCCCCCGTCGATCCCGGGGACAAACAAATTGCCCCTGCGCTTTCCTGATAAACTCCGCGCTATCAGATTTTTTTGTTCACGATGCGAAGAAGCTTGCTTCATTTGCCGCCGTAACGTCTCAAAGCAGAACCTCATGCCCTTGAACACCGAAGCTTCCCTACAGCAAACCTTTTCCCGTCGTTTCTCCGTGGCGCCGATGATGGATTGGACCGACCGTCACTGCCGATTCTTCCTCCGTCTACTGTCCAAACACACCCTGCTCTACACCGAGATGGTCACCACCGGCGCCTTGCTCAACGGCGATCATGAGCGCTTCCTGCGCTATCACCAGTCCGAACATCCTCTGGCGCTGCAACTGGGCGGCAGTACTCCAGCGGATCTGGCGGCCTGTGCGCGCATGGCCCAGGAGCACGGTTATGACGAGGTCAACCTGAATGTCGGTTGCCCCAGCGATCGGGTGCAGAACAATATGATCGGCGCCTGCCTGATGGGGCATCCGGCGCTGGTGGCCGATTGCGTGAAGGCCATGCGCGATGCGGTGTCGATTCCGGTGACGGTCAAGCATCGAATCGGGATCAACGGTCGCGACAGTTATGCCGAACTGTGTGATTTCGTCGGCCAGGTCCAGGATGCCGGCTGCACCAGTTTTACCGTGCATGCGCGAATCGCGATTCTCGAAGGGCTCTCGCCCAAGGAGAACCGGGATATTCCACCACTGCGCTATGACGTGGCGGCACAGTTGAAAGCGGATTTCCCGCAGTTGGAAGTCATCCTGAACGGTGGAATCAAGACCCTGGAGGCCTGCCATGAACATCTGCAGACCTTTGACGGGGTGATGCTGGGTCGCGAGGCTTATCACAATCCCTATCTGCTGGCCGAGGTGGACCAACAGCTGTTCGGCAGCACCGCACCGGTAATTTCCCGGGCCGAAGCTCTGGCGCAACTGCGACCTTATATTGCCGAGCATCTGGCTTGTGGTGGCGCGATGCACCACATCACTCGCCATGTGCTGGGACTCGGAACCGGGTTCCCCGGGGCTCGCAAGTTTCGCCAGTTGTTGTCGGTGGATATTCACAAGACCAAGGACCCGTTGGGCCTGCTGGATCAGGCTGGGCAACTGCTTGAAGGGCGTTAACCGTCAGCCGGGTTGAACCTGATCCGGCTTTTGGTATCTCAATTACCTGAGTCACGTCCCTGCATTCAAACACCTGTTTTCAGGTCACAGCCCTCGGGGCCGCTGTAAGCCTTCCGCGCCCTTGAGCGCCTGACAGCGCTCGGGTAATGTCATCAGACCCATAGGACAGAGCACGCTCATGACTTCCAAGCTGGAACAACTGAAGAAAATCACTACCGTGGTAGCCGATACCGGCGACTTCGACGCCATCGCCCGGGTCAAGCCGGTGGATGCCACCACCAACCCTTCGCTACTGCTCAAGGCCGCGGCCATTCCTGGCTATGCCGACCTGTTGAACGCTTGTGTCAGTGACTGCAAGGGCGATGTTGGCCTGGCCAGCGATCGCTTTGGCGTAGCTGTCGGCCAGGAGATTCTCAAGGTCATTCCCGGTCGCATTTCCACCGAAGTGGACGCTCGGCTGTCGTTCGACACCGACGCGATGCTCAAGCGTGCCCATCGCTTGGTCGAACTCTATGAAAAAGCTGGCGTAGGGCGCGATCGAGTGCTGATCAAGATCGCTTCCACCTGGGAAGGCATCCGTGCCGCCGAGAAGCTGGAGCGCGAAGGCATCCAGACCAACCTGACCCTGCTGTTTTCCTTCGCCCAGGCCGTGGCCTGCGCCGAAGCCGGAGTTTTCCTGATCTCGCCATTCGTGGGTCGGATCTACGATTGGTACAAGAAAGCCAACGGCAGCGACTACACCGGCGCCGATGATCCAGGCGTACAGTCGGTAACCCGCATCTACAACTACTACAAGGCCAACGACTACAAGACCGTGGTCATGGGTGCCAGCTTCCGCAACCTGAACCAGATCGAGCAACTGGCCGGCTGTGACCGCCTGACCATCAGTCCGGACCTGATCGAGAAGCTCGCAGCCGACACTGGCAAGCTAGAGCGCAAGCTGAGCCCGGGCAAGCCCGGCGAAGCCCGTCAGAGCCTGAACGAATCCCAGTTCCGCTGGGCCTCCAATGAAGACGCCATGGCCACCGAGAAACTGGCCGAAGGCATTCGCCAGTTTGCCCGTGACCAGGAAAAGCTCGAAGCCCTGCTGGCTGCCAAGCTCTGATTGCTCAGTGGTAACGCAAAAAGGGCGAACCCTCACGGGTTCGCCCTTTTTTATGTCGTGCGTTTCAGCGAATCAGTGACGCTCCAGGGCGTTCACCAGATCGTGGAAGGCTTCGCGGTTGGAGTCGTTGAGGCCCATCAGGATCTTGTGAGCCTCCAGGACCTTGATCCGCACTACTTCTTCCGACTGGTCCTGGGAAGGCAAGTCAGCCAGGCATTCCGGGCAAGGAATCGGACGATCGACGATGTTGAACACCTGATCGAAACCCATGGACTGCAACAGCCGGGTAATGTCTTCGTGGGTGGTGACGACGGTGGGCAATAGACCTACCTTCTGCCGCGACAGAATCGACAACTTGGCCAGCAGGCCCAGAGTGGTGCTGTCGATGCTGCGGGTTTCAGTCAGGTCGATCACGATCGCCGAGAAGTTCAGCGCAGTGAAAATCCGCTCAATAGTTGCATCCAACGCCGAACACAGGGTCAGGCGCACTTCACCGATGAACTTCAGAACGAAGGTGCCGTCCTGCTCGGCGAACTGGATTCTACCGGTACTCATTAAAGGTTCCTGCTCAACACTAACAGGGCGATATCATCCGGCATCTCCCCTAGCGTGGCCAATCCAAAAACTTGCCGCAGGCCATCCAGGCTGCCGCCCGCCGCTCTCACCCGTTCAGGCAAGGCCGCTTCTTTTTCTTTGAGTGTAGGTTCGGGCAAAAGGTCCAGAATGCCGTCGGACATCAGCGTCAGGCTGAACACCGGGGGCAGTTCCAGAATGTGGTCCTCATAGGTAGCCTCGTTGAACAGGCCCACCGGCAAACCACGCCCTTCCAGATAACGCACACTGTCTGGGGTATACAACACCGGCAACGGCAAGTGCCCACCAATGCTATAGGTCAACAAACCAGTCTCCTCGTCGATGACTCCACCGACCATCGTGACGTGTTTGCCCAGCTTACAACTGATCAGGCCACGGTTGATATGGCCCAGTACTTCCGAAGGCTTGAATTCCGGCAAGGTACCGTTGCGCTTGGATTCGAACAGCAGGCGCGTGGTCATGAACTTCAACAGCACGGTGACGAAGGCTGATGACGCACCATGGCCGGAAACGTCAGCCAGGTAGAAGGCTACCCGACGCTCGTCGACACGGAAGTAGTCGACGAAATCCCCCGACAGGTAGAGCGAAGGGATGATCTGGTGCGCGAAATTAAACTCATCGATCGACCAGGGACTGGTGGGCAGCATGTTCATCTGCACCTGGCGACCGGCGTTCTGATCTTCCTGAAGCAGATTGAGGCTGGCCTCGAGTTCGCGGTTGGCGGCTTCGAGCTTTTCTCGATAACGCTGGTTTTCCAGAAGCAGGCGCGCACGATCCAGGGCTCGACGCACCGAGTGCTCGAGCACGGCCAAGTCTTCCAGAGGCTTGATCAGGTAGTCCGCCGCACCCAGGCGCAGCGCTTCAACCGCGTCGTTCATCACGCCCGCGCCCGAAACTACTATCACCGGGGTTTGCGGCGACAACTCGGTCACTTGACGGATAAGTTCGAGACCGCCCATCTGCGGCATGCGCAGATCGCAGATCACCAGATCGGGGTTGTCGCGCTGGAATACCTGAAGACCCTGCTGGCCGTTAGCAGCCTGCAGTACGCTGAAGCCACTGTCTTCCAAATAGGCCGCGAGACTCGCGCGTACTACTTCGTCGTCATCGATTATCAGCAGCGTGGCACTGGTTTTTTGCATGTGGGCAAACGGCGCCAGAATTAGGTTGGCGTAGGTGGCTCGGCCCGGGAGGCAGGCGCACGCTACTGGATTCGCTTTCTAGCCACTCTGGAAGTGGAGCCAGGACCTTCAGCCCTGCACGCCCGCTTATCAGAGGTGCCCTTCTAAGGCGCAGACGGTACTCCCATCCGCGGGGCGTTTCAAGCTCATGCCGATGGTCGCCTGACGTCTTTACACCGCAAATCACCGGGAGTTATAAAAACCGCTAAAACCGCAACTCAATCGCAGGATGGAACCCATGAATCAAAACCAGCGTGACTACAGTGAAAAGCGCGATTACATCCGTATGCGGGTGGATGCCGAGGTCACGCTGATCCACCAGGGACAGGTGATAGAAGCGGTCTGCATTGATCTTTCCAGCAGCGGTATGCAGGTCCAGGCACCCCGCTCATTCCAGGTCGGCGACCAACTGAGTGTGCGTATCGACTCGGAGCACGCAGCCCTCAGAGGCCTGGAAGCGGAGACGGAAGTGGTCTGGGTCAACTCACAGGAGGGTGGAAGCCAGAAACTTGGGCTTACAATCCTTAAGATGAAGTAAACGTCTCCCCCATGAAAAAGGCGGCCTGAAGGCCGCCTTTTCAGTTTCTGCAGGACAATCGCCTGATCAGAAGTCGTCTTCGACCTGACCATCCTTGACCTTGAATTCGCGGTTCTGCAGATAGGCATTGCGAATGAAGGTATAGCGATCACCGCGGATCAGCTTGTCCGCAGCCAGCAGGCTGGCACGAGTATCAACCACGTTCACGCCCATGGTGATGTTGCGCGCGGGAATGTCGTTCATGTAGCGATAAGGCAAGGTGTAGCTGTCCACATACTTGGCCGGCGCATCACGCAGGGTACTAGGGCCCAGCAACGGCAACATCACGTAGGGACCGCTCCCCACGCCCCAGTAGCCGAGGGTCTGTCCGAAGTCTTCGTCGTTGCGCTGCAGCCCCATCTTGGTACCGACGTCAAAGAAGCCCGCCAGACCCAAAGTGGTGTTCATCAGCAGGCGCGCAGTATCCACACCGGCGGCACGGGGCTTGGCCTGGAGGACGTCGTTGGCCAGGTTGCCGACGTCACCGAGGTTGCGGAACATGTTGTGGATGCCGTCTTCCAGAAACTGCGGCGTTACAGCCTGATAGCCTTGAGCCAATGGCTTCAGGGCATAAGTGTCGAGGGTGTCGTTGAACGTGAAGATGGGACGGTTGATGCTTTCCCATGGGTCCTCTTCGGCCGCGTGGGCGACCAGGGGAGCCAGCGTCACACCGGCACTCATACATAGCGGAACTAGATAACGGCTCCAGCGCATAGCAGGAAACTCCTTGGATTGTTCTCTCGTGGGGCTATGCCCTGAGGTTAGGCTCAGGAGTATAAAACGGATAGGCCTGTTTAGGCAGCATCACTGCAAGCAGCCTTCACGCATCAGTCAGTCAATCCTGTTCGCATTCACCTCACTGTCACCTGCATGTCATCTTCCCCGGCTAGCCTCGAAAGGAATTTCAAGGACGTTGATATGCCCCACGCCGATGCCTTAGCCCAGACTGCAGCGCCTTTGACCGCCGTGCTCTTCGGCCTCAGTGGCTGCCTGGTGGATTTCGGTGCGCGCTCGCGCCTGCAAACCACCACGCGCCCTGGCCCGGAACAGGCCCGCACCACTCCCGGTGCGCTGGATACCTTGCGTGATCTGCAACAACTGGGCATTCCCTGTGCCTGGCTCGAGCAACTACCCTGCGCCAGCAGCAGCCACCTGGCAGCCGCCCTGCCCGACTGGATCAAACCCACTCCCGCCGTCCCCGCTCCCTGGCCCGCTCCCGACGCCTGCTGGCAGGCACTGATGACCCTCAAGGTGTCCCACCTCGATGGCTGCGTACTGGTCAGCGGCGAACCACAACTTCTGCAGTCGGGGCTCAACGCCGGTCTCTGGACCATTGGCCTGGCTTCCTGCGGCTCCCTGTGCGGCCTGACGCCCAGCGAATGGCAAGCGCTGAGCGAGCAAGAGCGCGAACTCAAGCGCGGCAAGGCCACCATGCAACTTTTCGGTCTGGGGGTGCACTCGGTTATCGACCACCTGGGGGACTTGAACACCTGCCTGGCGGACATCGAACTGCGCCGGCTCAAAGGCGAAAAACCCTGACATAAGCCTGTTGATCAGGATCATGCACAGTGCCTGGGAGTGGATTACTCTAAGCCGTGGGCATGGACCTTTGCCTCAACCGCGCGGTCCATCCCTGTGCCTATCAATAAAGGGAGAACGCCATGCCTGCCCGCGAACTGCAAGAACAACTCGATACCCTGCGCGAGCAATTGGAGCAGAACCCACCGCTTTCGGAAGCCGAGCGCGCCAATCTGCAGGAACTGATGCAGCAGATCGAGCTGCAACTCAAGCTGGAGACCAGCACCCACGACGCCAGCCTCGCCGACGGCGTCAACCTGGCAGTGGAACGCTTCGAACTGGAACATCCGGCCATCGCCGGAACCCTGCGCAATATCGTCCAGACCCTGGGCAACATCGGTATCTGATGGCGCCCGACAACACCACCCCATAAAAACAAAGCCCCGCATCATCTGCGGGGCTTCTGCTTACTGGCGAACCAATCGCTGATTGGCGAACTCCGCCGTTTCGGTACTGCGGTACGGATTGATATCCAGCCCGCCACGACGCACATAGCGAGCGTAGACGGTGAGTTTCTCGGGTTTGAGCAACCGCTGCAGATCAAGGAAGATCCGCTCCACGCATTGCTCATGGAAGTCCGAGTGCTGACGGAAACTCACCAGATAGGCCAGCAGGCTGGCGTGATCCAGCGCCGCACCACGGTACTCCACCACGACACTGCCCCAGTCCGGCTGGCTGGTCACAGGGCAATTGGATTTGAGCAAGTGGCTGTGCACGCTCTCCTCCACCACTTGCGAGTCATCGCAACGCAACAGTTCCGGTCGCGGATGCTCATAGCTGTCGACGCTGATATCCAGCTCGTCGATGCAGATGCCTGGCAGTGCCACTACACCTTGCGCCTCGACCTCCCCAAGGCTGCGAATACGCACCCCCACAGGCTTGCCTGCCGCGGCTGAGAGATCCTGACGCAAAATCGCCTCAAGCGTCGCTCGATCAGCGAATGGAGTCTGGTTCAGCGAATTGAGGTACAGCTTGAAAGACTTGGACTCGATGATATTCGGCGAATCAGCAGGAATGCTGAATTCGCCAATGGCCACCACCGGCTTGCCCGAAGGCAGCAGCCAGGACAATTCGAAGCAGTTCCAGAAATCCACTCCCTTATACGGCAGGGTATCGGCACTCAAGCCCAGCTCGGCCCATTTCGCCGCCCGAGGAATCGGGAACAGCAGGGATGGCGTGTAAGTGGAAACGTATTCACTGGACTTGCCCAGCGGCGAATGTTCGGCTGCGGGATGCATGGCGGAAACCTGACTGAAGAATCAGCGGATTCTACCAGCCTTTGCTTCCACCTTTGAGCCCCGAGCGCTTACGGACTGACCGTCAGCTTGCCGACCATGCCCGCCTGGTAGTGCCCGGGAATATTGCAGGCGAACTCCAGGCTGCCGCTTTTGCTGAAGGTCCAGGTCAGCTCGGCCTGCTTGCCCGGCTCCACCAGCACACTGTTGGGATCATCATGCTGCATGCCGTGATCCATGCCCGCCATGGAGCCGTGCCCCATGGCTGCGTGATCCATGGTTTTCATTGCCGTAGGCGTAAGCATCCCGCTTTGCTGCATCTTGAGCATCTCCTGCTGGTGCTCGGCATGCATCGCCGCATTGCCCAAGTTGAACTCATGGAGCAGCTGCCCCTTGTTGATCAACACAAAACGTACGGTCTCGCCGGCCTTGATCTCCAGGGCCTTGGGACTGAACGACATATCGCCCATCACCACCTCGACAACCCGAGTGGCCTTGGCGGCTGCGGCCGGCTGACCGAAGTCATAAGAGGCTGCCGGTGATGCCCATAGCGGAACGCTCAACAGCATCAGACAGCCTCCCACGGCCGAGCGGCTTCGCAACAACAGGTTTTGCAGATTCATCATCAGGCTCCAACAAGATCAGGATTGAGCATGTGGCAAACTCTAACGGCCCAGCGCTGCCAGCCAGCTGACGGCTAGATTACAACTTTGTCAGTTTGATCTGCCCAGGGGCCCCGGCAAGGTATAAAGCCCGGGCTCCACAAGCCACGAGTGCCACCATGAAACTGTTGATCGTCGAAGACCAGCCGAAAACCGGCCAGTACCTGCGCCAAGGCCTGAGCGAGGCCGGCTTCAATGCCGAGCTGGCGGCAGATGGCAATACCGGCCAGCACCTGGCGCTGACCGGTGACTACGCGCTGTTGATTCTCGACGTGATGCTTCCGGGGCGCGACGGCTGGCAGATCCTCCAGGCCGTACGCAGCGCCGGCCTGGACATGCCAGTGCTGTTTCTCACCGCCAGGGACGCCGTGGAGGACCGAGTCCACGGCCTGGAGCTGGGAGCCGACGACTATCTGGTCAAGCCCTTCGCCTTCTCCGAACTGCTGGCCCGGGTTCGCAGCCTGCTGCGCCGGGGCAGTGTGATTGCCCAGGAAACCACTCTGCAACTGGCTGACCTGCGCCTGGACCTGATCCGCCGCCGCGTAGAACGCAGCGGCCAGCGCATCGATCTGACCGCCAAGGAGTTCGCCCTGCTGGAAATGCTCCTGCGACGCCAGGGAGAAGTCCTGCCCAAATCGCTGATCGCCTCCCAGGTCTGGGACATGAACTTTGACAGCGACACCAACGTCATCGAAGTGGCGATCCGCCGCCTGCGCCTGAAAATCGATGACGATTACCCGAACAAGTTGATCCATACCGTACGCGGCATGGGTTATGTGCTCGAAGAGCATCCGGCCTGATGCGCCGCCTGTCACTCAGCGCACGCCTGGCGCTGCTGTTCGCCGCCTGCACTGCCGTGGTCTCGTTGTTGGCAGGGGTGCTGTTCAGTCGCGCCAGCGAAGCCCACTTCATCGAGCTGGACCAGCAACTGCTGGACGGCAAGCTGATCGCCCTGCGCAGCGTCTTGCGGGATGTGACCGAGGCCAGGGATTTTGCCCGGCATCAGGCAAGGCTGCAGGATGAGCTAAGCCATCAACCGGACCTGGCCCTGCGGATCATCGGCAGCGACGGCCAGCTCTGGTTCGACAGTGCTCCTGCCCTGCCCGCCTCCTTGCCCAGCGACACCGGCCTGCACAGCCTGAATCTGAGCAGCGCCGCCTACCGGATCTACACCGCGCCGCTCAAGCCAGATCAAGCCGACTCGCCACGGCTGGCCCTGCTGCTGGATATCACCCACCACCAGCACTTTCTGCAGCGCATGCAGCATCTGATCTGGCTCACCGTAGGCCTCTCGGCCCTGGCCACTGCCCTGCTTGGCGCCTGGTCCGCCCGCAGCGGTCTGCGCCCCTTGCGCCGCATGAGCGCAGTGGCCGCAGGAGTATCCGCCAGCTCCCTGACCCAGCGCCTGCCCCAGGCACAGATGCCCGCCGAACTGGCCGACCTGGCCAGCAGCTTCAACGCCATGCTCAGCCGCCTTGAGGAATCCTTCCAACGCCTTTCGGCCTTTTCCGCCGATATTGCCCACGAATTACGCACGCCCCTATCGAACCTGCTGACCCATACCCAAGTCACCCTGACCCGTCCGAGACCGATCGAAGACTACCGCGAAGCCTTGCACAGCAACCTCGAGGAACTGCAGTGGATGGCACAACTGGTCAACGACATGCTGTACCTGGCCAAGGCCGACCACGGGCTGCTGGCCCCGAAACGCGAAGCACTGGAGTTGGCCGAGGAAACCGACATGCTATTGGAGTTCTATGGGCCTCTGGCGGAAGACACGAACGTCAGCCTGAGTCGTGAAGGCCATGCCGGCTTTGTCGGCGATCGCAGCATGCTGCGCCGAGCGCTGTCCAACCTGCTGGACAATGCCCTGCGCTTCACTCCCCCTGGAGGATCGGTCCAGGTACGGATCAGCGACAGCCCACAGAACTTGAGCCTGAGCATCGAAAACAGTGGAGAGGGTATTGCCAGGGAGGTACTGCCGCGCTTGTTCGACCGCTTTTACCGGGCAGACCCGGCGCGGCGCGAGGGCAGCAGTGAACATGCGGGATTGGGGCTGGCGATCACGCAATCGATCATTCGTGCCCATGGCGGGCAGATCCGTTGCGAATCAGAGGCGGGCTGGACCCGCTTTGTGATCGAGTTGCCGAGCAAGCGTTAAGAGCCGGCTCCTACACCAATCAGGCAGGAGCCGGCTTGCCGGCGAAAGCGGATCTCAGGAATACCGCAAAGCGTGAGCCGGCTCGACTTTGGACGCGCGCCAGGCCGGATACACAGTCGCCAGGAAACTCAGAACGAAGCCGGCACCGCAGATCAGCGCCACATCCCCACCCTGCAGTTCGGAAGGCAGATTGCTGACGAAGTACACGTCGGAACTGAAAATCTGCTGGCCGCTGATCCGCTCCAGCCAGCCCACCAGCTCGCTCACGTTCAACGCCGCAATGACCCCCAGCACGCCACCAATCAAGGTACCGACAATCCCGATTACCGTGCCCTGAACCATGAAAATCGCCATCACTTGCCGCGGCGTGGCGCCAATAGTGCGCAGGATCGCGATGTCCGCGCCCTTGTCGTTCACCACCATGATCAGGGTGGCAATGATGTTGAACGCTGCCACTGCGACAATCATCAGCAGCAACAGACCGATCATGGTCTTTTCCATCTTCATCGCGCTGAACAGGCTGCCTTGGGTGTGGGTCCAGTCATCGGCCCGGAAGTCCGCACCCAAGCCCTTGGCGATATCCACCGCTACCTGTGGTGCGGCATACAGATCCTTGACCGCCAGGCGCACGCTCTGCACCTGATTGGGCTGCCAGTGCTGCATCTGCGCCGCATCGGCCATATGGATCAGGCCCATGGAGCCATCCAGTTCGGCGCCCACCTTGAACACCCCCACCACGTTCAGGCGCTGCATACGCGGGGTGATGCCCCCTGGCGCCGTGCTCACTTCAGGCACGATCAGGGTCAGCTTGTCGCCGACATTCAAGCGGAAACGCCGGGCCGTGATCTCGCCGATCACCACGCCGAATTCGCCGGGTTTCAGGTCTTGCAGGCTGCCCTGGACAATATGCTGGGCAACGATGGACACCTTGCCCTCCTGGGCCGGATCGATACCGCTGATCTGGATCGGTTGCATCGCCCCCTTGTAGGAGAGCATGCCCTCCATCTCGGTAAAGGGCACCGCCGCAGTGACTTCCGGATTCTTCAGCGCCGCAGCGGCCACTGGCTGCCAGTCATCGATGGGCTTGACCCCCACGATGGTGGCGTGAGGCACCATACCGAGGATGCGCGAGCTCATTTCCCGCTGGAAGCCGTTCATCACCGACAGCACCACGATCATCGCCAGCACGCCCAGGGCGAGGCCGATCATCGAGGTCATGGAAATGAACGAGACAAAACGATTGCGCCGCTTGGCGCGGGTGTAGCGCGTGCCGATAAAGATCGATAAGGGTCTGAACATGGGCAAGGCACCCTGGAAAAATTAATGACCCGGTGTCGACGGACAAGCCGCCGACACCGCGTGCGGCCGCATCAGATGGCGACCAGGTGACCTTCTTGCAGGTGCAGTACGCGATCCATCTGCCGGGCCAGGTTCATGTCGTGCGTCACCACCAGGAAGGCGGTACGCATCGAAGTGCTGAGCTCCAGCATCAGGTCCTGAATGCCCTGGGCAGTATGGGAGTCGAGGTTACCGGTGGGTTCGTCGAGCATCACCAACCCCGGCTGGTTCACCAGGGCCCGAGCGATGGCTACTCGCTGACGTTCACCGCCGGACAGCTCGGCCGGCTTGTGCTCCAGGCGATGACCCAGGCCGACTCGCTCCAGCAGAGCGGTTGCACGCTGACGGGCTTCAGGGATCGGCGTGCGGCCAATCAGCAGCGGCATGCAGACGTTTTCCAGAGCGGTGAACTCTGGCAACAAGTGGTGGAACTGATAAACAAAACCCAGGGCACGATTGCGCAATTGACCCCGGGCCTTTTCACCCAGTGCCGAAAGCTCCTCGCCGGCCAGCCAGACACTGCCTTTGGTCGGTGTATCCAGACCGCCCAGCAGGTTGAGCAAGGTACTTTTGCCAGAACCGGACGTACCCACGATGGCCACTCGCTCCCCCGGATGCAGCTCCAGTTGCAGGCCGGAAAGGACCACCACAGACTCCGGGCCTTCCTCGTAGGACTTGCCCAGGTCACGGCAGCTCAGGATTGCTTTTTCACTCATGCCCAACTCACTCATAACGTAGCGCCTCCGCAGGCTGGGTGCGCGCTGCACGCCAGGCTGGATACAGGGTGGCGAGGAAACTCAGGACCAGCGCCGCACCGCAGACCATCAACACGTCCTCGGCCATCAGTTGCGACGGCAGGTAGTCGATGAAGTACACGTCGGCGTTCAGGAATTTGTGTCCGATCAGGCCTTCGAGGGCGGAGATCGCGGCGCTGACATTCAACGCGGCAAGCATCCCCAGCACAGCGCCGATCAGGGTACCGACCACACCGATCACCGTGCCCTGGACCATGAAGATCGCCATGATGGTGCCCGGCGT
The DNA here is from genome assembly GCF_058744285.1 of Pseudomonas sp. E1BtOHC1. Taxonomy (NCBI): domain Bacteria; kingdom Pseudomonadati; phylum Pseudomonadota; class Gammaproteobacteria; order Pseudomonadales; family Pseudomonadaceae; genus Pseudomonas; species Pseudomonas sp. E1BtOHC1. Next base: position 3,062,457 of record NZ_CP196023.1, on the reverse strand, counting down.
GGCGCCCAGGGTGCGCAGAATGGCGATGTCGCCCTTCTTGTCGTTCACCACCATCACCAGGGTCGAGATAATGTTGAACGCAGCCACCGCGACGATCAGCAGCAACAGCAGGCCGATCATGGCTTTTTCCATGCGGATGGCCTGGTACAGGTTGCCGTGGGTACGGGTCCAGTCACGGGCGTAGAAATGATTCTCACCCAGTTGCTGGGCGATTTCCCAAGCAGTGCGTGGAGCCTGGAACAGGTCGTCGAACTTCAACCGCAGGCCCTGGACCTGATCCGGCTTCCAGCGATGCAGGCGCCCCAGGTCTTCAAGGTTGGTCAAGCCCAGGTAGCCGTCGATCTCGCCAGCGCCAACGTGAAAGATGCCCACCACGGTAAAACGCTTCATCCGCGGGAACATGCCGGCGGGGGTTACCGTGACCTCCGGGGCAACGAAGGTCAGCTTGTCTCCCAGGCCAACACCCAGCTTGGCGGCCGCCTTGTCGCCGATGACGATACCGAAACTGCCAGGAGCCAGAGCATCCAACTGCCCCTGCTGCATGAAGTGGTCGATGATCGACACCTGCCGCTCTTTGCCAGGATCTATGGCGTTGAGCAGCACCTTCTGCACCTGGCCATTGTTGGTCAGCAGGCCCTGCATCTGGGTGAAGGGTGCCACCGCCAGCACTTTCGGGTTCTGCTTGACCTTGTCGGCCAGGCTTTGCCAGTCGCTGATGGGTTCACCGGATTCGATGGTGGCGTGGGGAACCATGCCCAGCACGCGGGTGCGCATCTCATGATCGAAGCCGTTCATCACCGACAGCACCACGATCATCACGATCACGCCGAGGGCGAGTCCGATCATCGAGGTCAGGGAAATGAATGACACAAAATGATTGCGACGCTTTGCACGGGTGTAACGCGTGCCGATAAAAGCAAACAGAGGTCTGAACATGTCGGGGCTTGTGCAGAGGAAAAGAAGACGTCCTTGTGGCGGGGCCTGGTAAGCAGCTTTACACTCAGACCACTGCCTCTACCATGGGTTCGCCATGTCGACATTAGATGAAGAAGATCGCCGCGAATACTACCGTATCGAGGACACGATCGCACTGGAAATTAGCCCCTTGTCCGCCCACGACGCGGCGAGCAAGGAAGTGTTGCAGGATGAGTCTCCGCTGTTCAATTTGCTCAGCGAACTGCACCTGAGTGAATTCGAATCCCAGCACCTGCTGCGCCAGGTCAGCGAGCGCGATCGCACCCTGGCCAGCTACCTCAAGGCCATGAACAAGCGCATCGACCTGCTCAGCCAAGTGGTGGCGCAGACGGTGTTCGGCAAGTTCGGGGAGCCGCAGCGGGTCACCCTTTCCGAAGGCGGCATCGAGTTCAACCACCATCTTAGTTATCCCAGCGGCAGCCAACTGGCAGTGAAACTGCTCTTGATGCCGCAAGCCCTGGGCCTGCTGCTGCGAGCTCGGGTCACCCATTGCGAGCCACACAGCTTCGGCACCTTCGAGATCGGCACCGAATTCGAAGCATTGACCGATGCCCAGCGCCAGCTACTGGCGCGCTATATCCTGCAAAAACAGGCCCAGCAACGCCGCCTGGCCCGGGAACAGAGTGATCCCGCCGCTGGTTGAGCCGCAAGCCTGACCCCTCTTAAGGAACAACATCCGTGAAGGAGCAATTGTGACCCTGATCTATGGCCATCGCGGCGCTAAAGGCGAAGCACCGGAAAACACCCTGACCAGCTTTCAGGAATGTCTCAAGCACGGCGTGCGCCGTTGCGAGCTCGACCTGCACCTGTCCATGGACGGCGAGCTGATGGTGATTCACGACCCGACCCTCAAGCGCACCACCGACCGGCGCGGCAAGGTGGTAGAGCATTCCGCCGCCGAACTGGTGACCTACGATGCGCGCAAAGGCGGCCCGGGCTGGGTCAACCCCTGTCCCATTCCGCGCTTGGAAGAACTGTTCGAAAAATGCGATTTCGAACACTGGCAGCTGGAGGTCAAGAGCGCCTCGCGCACCCGCGCCGCCACCACCGTGCTGGCAATTCGGGAAATGGCCCAACGCTTCGGCCTGCTGGACAAGGTCACGGTGACCTCAAGTTCTCGGGAAGTGCTGAAAGCCGCAGTCGAGCTGACCCCGGACCTGTCTCGCGGGCTGGTAGCCGAATACGCCTGGCTCGACCCATTGAAGGTCGCCCAGAGCTATGGCTGCGAGATTCTTGCGCTGAACTGGACCCTGTGCACCCCGGAGCGGCTGCAACGAGCGCAGCGTCAGGGCTTGCATGTGTCGGTGTGGACAGTCAACGAGCCTGCGCTGATGCGCAGGCTCGCCGACTTCGGCGTAGATAGCCTGATTACAGACTTTCCCGGTTTGGCCAGCGCCACTCTCGAGAATTACTGAAATCGGTCTCCCCGGCCGGCTCAGGCCACCGGCCGGAGCCGCTCAAAAAAGCCGGTTGAGGCCGTCGTACGCCGCTACCCGATAGGCTTCGGCCATGGTCGGGTAGTTGAAGGTGGTGTTGACGAAGTACTTCAGGGTATTGAGCTCGCCCGGCTGGCTCATGATCGCCTGACCGATATGCACGATCTCCGAAGCCTGGTAGCCGAAGCAGTGCACGCCAAGGACTTCCAGGGTTTCGCGGTGGAACAGGATCTTCAGCATGCCTTGCGGCTCGCCGGCGATCTGCGCACGGGCCATGCCCTTGAAGAACGCCTTCCCAACTTCGTATGGCACCTTGGCTTGGGTCAGCTCCTGCTCGTTCTTGCCGATGGAGCTGATCTCGGGAATGGTGTAGATCCCGGTCGGTACGTCGTTGACGAAGCGCCAGCTACCGTTGTCGACAATGCTGCCGGCAGCGGAGCGACCCTGGTCATGGGCGGCACTGGCCAGGCTCGGCCAGCCGATCACGTCACCGGCGCCATAGATGTTTGGCACGCAGGTGCGATAGTTCTCGTCAACTTCGATCTGGCCGCGGCTGTTGACCTTGACGCCGATGTTCTCCATGCCCAGCTTGTCGGTGTTGCCGGTACGGCCGTTGCACCAGAGCAAGGCATCGGCCTTGATCTTCTTGCCCGACTTCAGATGCAGGATCACTCCGTTGTCGACACCCTCAACGCGGTCGTATTCCTCGTTGTGGCGCACGGTGATGTTGTTGTTGCTGAAGTGGTAGCTCAGGGCCTGGGAAATCTCCGAGTCCAGGAAACTCAGCAACTGGCCACGGTTGTCCACCAGCTCAACCAGCACGCCAAGACCACTGAAGATCGAGGCGTATTCGCAGCCGATGACCCCGGCGCCATAAACGATAAGTTTGCGCGGGGTGTGGCCGAGGCTGAGGATGGTGTCGCTATCGTAGATACGCGGGTGGCTGAAATCGATGTCCGCCGGGCGATACGGGCGCGAGCCGGTGGCGATGATGATGTGCTTGGCTACCAGCTTTTCCACCACGCCATTGGCACAGACCACTTCCACGGTCTGCTCGTCGGCAAAGCTGCCAGTACCGAAGAACACATCGACCCGGTTGCGGGCGTAGTAACCGGTGCGCGAAGCCACTTGTTTGGAGATGACCTTCTCGGCGCTCTTGAGCACGTCCGGGAAAGAGAACCAGCGCGGCTCGCCAATAGCCCGGAACATCGGGTTGGTGTTGAACTGCATGATCTGCCGGACCGAGTGACGCAGGGCCTTGGACGGAATGGTACCCAAGTGGGTGCAGTTACCGCCGACCTGGCGACGGCTATCGACCATCGCCACTTTGCGTCCTGCTTTCGCGGCGTTCATTGCCGCACCTTCTCCAGCGGGGCCTGAGCCCAGCACCACTACGTCGTAGTTGTAGACAGCCATGCGTACTCCTCAGAACAGGCCGAGATGCCCTTCTGGCATCTCCGGCTAAATCATGCCGCGGCCAGCGACATGAAGGATCAATTTGGCTCGGTTACGAACCCGGGCACAGTCTATAGAAGCGTCAACGCCGCGCACATTAACCCTTGGTCGCGTCGTAGGCTACTTTTGCCTGCACTACAGGACCCACAAGCGTGCGCAGAGTTATTGTTTTTGCCCGCCCAGAAACGCATCGAAGGCCGGGTTGCTGCGTGTGACGAAACCTTTATCGGCACGCATCACAAAAAATGCGCCAATGCGGTGTTTTTCCGCGTAGTCCCAGCCCGCTTCGGGCCCAAGAATCAGTAACAGCGTCGACAGGCCATCGGCCATGAGTGCCGAAGGATGAATCACTGTCACTGAGGCCAGCTTGTGAGTGATGGGCTTGCCGACCCGGGCATCGAACGTATGGGAAAAACGCTGACCGTCCTGCTCGAAATAATTACGGTAGTCGCCGGACGTGGATACGCCATAACCGTCCAGGGCGATCACCCGCTGGGCCACCTGCTGGTCGTCCCTCGGCTCCTCCAGGGCGATGCGCCAGGGCGAGCCGTCCACCTTGTGGCCCACCGCCTTGAGCTCGCCGGTGGCCTCAACCAGAAAGTTGTCGACGCCCAATTCCGTGAGCCGGGCAGCCATTCGATCCACAGCGTAACCAGCGGCAATGCTGTTGAAATCCACCTCCACGGCCGCGTCCTTGCACAGCTGCGCACCCTCGATACGCAAGTTTCCATGCCCAACCCGCTGCTGTACCTGCGCCAACGCCGGGGCACTGGGGACCTTTTCCTCACGCCCCTGGGGGCCAAAGCCCCAGAGATTCAGCAAGGGCTCCACTGTCAGGTCGAAGGCCCCGTCACTGTCACGAGACAACTGTTCGCCGACACGCACCAATTGCAGCACCGGCTCTGGCATCGACTGGCAGCTGTTGGCCGGCAGCTCATTGAAACGCTCGATATCCGAGTCACTGCGATAGGTGGACATCTGCCGGTCGACCTCAGCGAGGATCCCGTCGATTTCGCGCTTGACCAAAGACACTGCCGGGCCATTGGAATGACGCACGTACTGTACGGAGTAGGTGCTACCCATGGTCGAACCAGAGATGCTTTCCAGGCGATCGCCACCGCATCCCTGCAAAAGCACTGCCGCCCCCCACAATGCGCCCCCTAGATACCGACACTTACCCAACAAGGCTATCCCTCCTGATCAACCGCCCCGGAGGGTCGATTCGCCACACAAGACGCCATTATGCGACAGACGGAACCTGCTCGCGCGCCTCCCCTCACCCCTCGTTTACTGCATAAGCCTTGACCTAGAGCCATCAAACCCATCCAAGAGTTTTTGTTGCCTGAAGGCCCTCATACACATATGGTTACAAAACTGTTCAGCGTGCAGCCTCGAGCCCCGACTTTGCAGTAAGGGACGCATAACGACCAGGGATTGCTAACAAGACAGCCAAAGTGAGTGAAAAAATGTCCACGACCACGGGCAAAGGCAAGGCGATCTTTCGCGTTGTCAGCGGCAACTTTCTCGAGATGTTCGACTTCATGGTCTATGGCTTCTACGCCACGGCAATCGCCAAGACCTTCTTTCCTGCCGACAGCGCCTTCGCCTCACTGATGCTGTCTCTGGCCACTTTTGGCGCCGGCTTCCTGATGCGCCCCCTGGGGGCGATCTTCCTCGGTGCCTACATCGACCGTCACGGCCGCCGCCAGGGCCTGATCATCACCCTGGCACTAATGGCCGCGGGCACCGTGCTGATTGCCTGTGTGCCGGGCTACGCCACCCTCGGCGTCGCCGCCCCGCTGCTGGTGCTACTGGGTCGCTTGCTGCAGGGCTTCTCCGCGGGCGTGGAGTTGGGCGGCGTGTCGGTGTACCTGGCCGAGATCTCGACGCCGGGCCGCAAGGGCTTCTTCGTCAGCTGGCAATCGGCAAGCCAACAGGCGGCCGTGGTGTTTGCCGGCTTGCTGGGGGTGGGTCTGAACCACTGGCTGAGCCCCGAACAAATGGGTGAATGGGGCTGGCGCGTGCCGTTCCTGGTGGGCTGCATGATTGTTCCAGCGATCTTCATGATCCGCCGCTCTCTCGAGGAAACACCCGAGTTCCAGGCCCGCAAACATCGCCCTACCTTGCAGGAAATCATCCGCTCCATCGGCCAGAACTTCGGCATCGTCATCGCCGGCATGGCCCTGGTGGTAATGACCACCGTGTCCTTCTACCTGATCACCGCCTACACCCCGACCTTCGGCAAGGCCGAGCTGCACCTGTCGGACTTCGACGCCCTGCTGGTGACCGTGTGCATCGGCCTGTCGAACTTCTTCTGGCTGCCGGTCATGGGCTCGCTGTCGGACAAGATCGGCCGCAAGCCACTGCTACTGGGCGCGACCATCCTGGCCATCTTCACCGCTTACCCAGCGCTGTCCTGGCTGGTAGCCAACCCCAGCTTCAGTCACCTGCTGATCGTCGAGCTGTGGCTGTCCTTCCTTTATGGCTCGTATAACGGCGCGATGGTGGTGGCGCTGACTGAAATCATGCCAGTGGAAGTGCGCACCACCGGCTTCTCCCTGGCCTACAGCCTGGCCACTGCGACCTTCGGCGGCTTTACTCCAGCGGCCTGCACCTACCTGATCCATGTACTGGGTAACCAGGCAGCACCGGGCATCTGGCTCAGTGGCGCGGCGGTGCTGGGGCTAATCGCTACCCTGGTACTGTTCCGTGGCAACCGCCACGAACTGCGTACCGCGCAAGCGGCTGGCGGCGCCTGATACACAGCTTCGCCGGCAAGCCGGCTCCTAAGGGATCATGCCGGCGTGGCTTGTCGGCGAAACCTGCGGGAACGACGTTGTTGCAAGAATCGACTTGCCGGCGATAGCCGCAAACAAAAACGCCCCGACGAGTCGGGGCGTTTTCATTTCAGCTGTCGCTTAGCGTGGGAACGCTGGCGGGTTGACCCCAGCCATGTCTTCCATCACGCGTACTACCTGGCAGCTGTAACCGAACTCGTTGTCGTACCAGACATACAGAACAACGCGGTTGTCCTGAACGATGGTCGCTTCAGCGTCGACCACACCGGCGTGACGCGAACCCACGAAGTCGGTGGATACCACTTCCTGCGAGTTGACGAAGTCGATTTGCTTGTGCAGATCAGAATGCAGCGCCATGTAGCGCAAGTACTCGTTCATCTCTTCACGAGTGGCGGCTTTCTCAAGGTTCAGATTGAGAATAGCCATCGACACGTTTGGCGTCGGAACGCGGATCGCGTTACCGGTCAGCTTGCCGGCCAGCTCAGGCAGGGCCTTGGCAGCAGCGGTAGCAGCACCGGTCTCGGTGATGACCATGTTCAGCGCGGCGCTACGGCCACGGCGATCGCCCTTGTGGAAGTTGTCGATCAGGTTCTGGTCGTTGGTGTACGAGTGAACGGTTTCGACGTGACCATTGATGATGCCGAACTTGTCATTCACAGCCTTCAGCACCGGCACGATGGCGTTGGTGGTGCAGGAAGCGGCGGACACGATCTTGTCGTCAGCGGTAATCTCGGCATGGTTGATACCGTGCACGATGTTCTTCAGCTTGCCTTTGCCAGGCGCGGTCAGAACAACGCGGTCGATACCCGGGCAGGCCAAGTGCTGACCCAGACCATCGGCGTCACGCCATACACCGGTGTTGTCCACCAGCAGCGCGTCTTTGATGCCGTACTGGGTGTAATCCACCTCGGTCGGGTTCTTCGCGTAGATCACCTGGATCAGGTTGCCGTTGGCGGTGATGGTGTTGTTTTCTTCGTCGATGGTGATGGTGCCGTTGAAAGAACCGTGCACCGAATCGCGACGCAGCAGGCTGGCGCGCTTGGTCAGGTCGTTTTCGGCGCCTTTGCGCACGACGATGGCACGCAGACGCAGGCCGTCGCCACCACCGGTTTTCTCGATCAGGATGCGCGCCAGCAGACGGCCGATACGACCGAAACCGTACAGCACCACGTCAGTGCCTTTGCGAGCCGAAGCATTTTGCTGGCCAACCACATCAGCCATTTCTTCGCGAACGAACTGCTCGGCGCTGCGGCCATTGCCTTCGTTACGGAATTTGAACGCCAACTTGCCCAGGTCTACCGAAGCCGCGCCGAGCTTGAGCTCGCTCATGGCTTTAAGCAGAGGGAATGTTTCGTGGACGGAGAGTTCGCTATCGTCGGAGGAACGGTGGCGAGCAAAGCGGTGGGCTTTGAGAATCGCGATGACAGACTGGTTGATCAGGCTGCGGCCATAGATCGAGCTCACCACATTGTTATTGCGGTAAAGCTGACCGATAAGCGGAATCATCGCTTCTGCGAGTGCTTCACGGTCGATCCATTCACCAAGACACTGGTCGGGCTTCTGAGTCACGGGAACCTTCCACATGTAGGGGCAGAAAAAAGGGGCTACATTATGACGCCGAGTCCCTCTCGTAGCAATGCGCGCCTGTCGTGCAGAAGGTAACAAAAAGCCCTTGCAAAAAAATATCACTGCGCTACAGCCCAGTAAAACCGGGGCTTCCAGCACCGTCAATTTTTTGAACACGCCGGCAACCTGTCTGTAACCCTCCGTAACACCAGCCCGATCCGGCACTACATTTCGCTGTAAAAAGCGCATTTTGTTGTCATAGCCACTACATTTCCCCTAACCGGCGTAATAGACGCATCAGCCACTGACAGTGGCCGCCCGGGACCGTTACAATTACCGACTTTGTCGCAACGCTTGGAGCTTGACCGTCCGTGCCCGTCCTGCGTCTACCGCTACTCCCTGCCGCCGCCGGTAAACAGCATTGGGGCAATCTGCCCGGTGCCGCCCTGAGCCTGGCCATCGCCGAAGCCGCCAGCGCTGCCAAGCGCTTTACCCTCCTGCTGACTGCCGACAGCCAAAGCGCTGACCGGCTGGAACAGGAGCTGAGCTTCTTCGCCCCGGATCTGCCGGTGCTGCATTTCCCCGATTGGGAAACCCTGCCCTACGATCTGTTCTCGCCCCATCAGGACATCATTTCCCAGCGCATCGCCAGCCTGTATCGACTTCCGGAACTGGAGCACGGTGTGCTGGTGGTGCCGATCACCACCGCCCTGCACCGCCTGGCGCCGACCCAGTTCCTGCTGGGCAGCAGCCTGGTGCTGGACGTTGGCCAGAAGCTCGATGTGGAACAGATGCGCACCCGCCTGGAAGCCAGCGGCTACCGCTACGTCGACACTGTCTATGAACACGGCGAATTCACCGTGCGCGGCGCCCTGATCGACCTGTTCCCCATGGGCAGCAAGTTGCCTTACCGCATCGACCTGTTCGACGACGAAATCGAGACCTTGCGTACCTTCGATCCGGAGAACCAGCGCTCCATCGACAAGGTCGACTCGGTGCGCCTGTTGCCGGCCAAGGAATTCCCTCTACAGAAAGAAGCGGTGACCCGTTTCAAGGCGCGCTTTCGCGAACGCTTCGACGTGGACTTCCGCCGCTGCCCGATCTTCCAGGACCTGAGCAGCGGGATTACCCCGGCCGGTATCGAGTACTACCTGCCACTGTTCTTCGAAGACACCTCGACCCTGTTCGACTACCTGCCCCAGGACACCCAGGTGTTCTCCCTGCCGGGCATCGAGCAGGCCGCCGAAAACTTCTGGAACGATGTGCGCAACCGCTACGAAGAGCGCCGCGTCGATCCATCGCGCCCCCTCCTACCTCCAGCAGAACTGTTCCTGCCGGTGGAAGACTGCTTCGCCCGCCTGAAAAACTGGCCGCGCGTGGTGGCCAGCCAACAGGATATCGAGACCGGCGTCGGCCGCGAACGTTTCCCAGCCCACGAATTGCCCAACTTGGCCATCGAGGCCAAGGCCAACCAACCGTTGGCGGCGCTCTCGGGCTTTCTTGACGAATTCCCCGGCCGAGTGCTGTTCACCGCCGAATCCGCCGGCCGCCGGGAAGTGCTGCTGGAGTTGCTGGAACGCCTCAAGCTGCGGCCGAAGACCGTCGACAGCTGGCCGGATTTCGTCGCCAGCAAGGAGCGCCTTGCGATCACCATCGCTCCACTGGACGAAGGTTTGGTGCTGGACGATCCGGCCCTGGCCCTGGTGGCGGAAAGCCCGTTGTTCGGTCAGCGAGTGATGCAGCGCCGGCGCCGGGAAAAACGCGCCGATGCCAACAACGACGCGGTGATCAAGAACCTCACCGAGCTGCGTGAAGGCGCGCCGGTCGTGCACATCGATCATGGTGTCGGCCGCTACCTGGGGCTGGCCACACTGGAAATCGACAATCAGGTCGCCGAATTCCTCACTCTGGAATACGCCGAGGGCGCCAAGCTCTATGTGCCCGTGGCCAACCTGCACCTGATCGCCCGCTACACCGGCAGCGACGATGCACTCGCCCCACTGCACCGCCTGGGCTCGGAAGCCTGGCAGAAAGCCAAGCGCAAAGCCGCCGAACAGGTGCGGGACGTGGCGGCCGAGCTGCTGGACATCTACGCCCGCCGCGCCGCCCGGGAAGGCTATGCCTTTGCCGACCCTAAGGCCGACTACGCCACCTTCAGCGCCGGCTTCCCCTTCGAGGAAACCCCGGACCAGCAAAGCACCATCGAGGCCGTGCGCGAAGACATGCTCTCGGGCAAACCGATGGACCGACTGGTCTGTGGCGACGTGGGCTTCGGCAAGACCGAAGTGGCCATGCGCGCCGCTTTCATTGCAGTCCACGGCGGCAAGCAAGTGGCAATCCTGGTGCCTACCACCCTGCTCGCCCAACAGCATTACAACAGCTTCCGCGACCGTTTCGCCGACTGGCCGGTGACCGTGGAAGTGATGAGCCGCTTCAAATCGACCAAGGAAGTGAATGCCGCAGTGGCGGACCTGGCCGAAGGTAAGATCGACATCGTCATCGGCACCCACAAGCTGCTGCAGGACGATGTGAAGATCAAGAACCTGGGGCTGGTGATCATCGACGAAGAACACCGTTTCGGGGTGCGCCAGAAGGAACAGCTCAAGGCCCTGCGCAGCGAAGTCGACATCCTCACCCTGACCGCTACGCCGATCCCTCGGACCCTGAACATGGCGGTCTCGGGCATGCGAGACCTGTCGATCATCGCCACGCCACCGGCGCGACGCCTGTCGGTGCGCACCTTTGTCATGGAGCAGAACAAGAGCACGGTCAAAGAGGCTCTGTTGCGAGAACTGCTGCGTGGCGGCCAGGTGTACTACCTGCACAACGACGTGAAAACCATCGAGAAATGCGCCGCCGACCTGGCGGAACTGGTGCCCGAAGCACGGATCGGCATCGGCCATGGGCAGATGCGCGAACGCGAACTCGAACAGGTGATGAGCGACTTCTACCACAAGCGCTTCAACGTGCTGATCGCCTCGACCATCATCGAGACCGGGATCGACGTGCCGAGCGCCAACACCATCATCATCGAGCGCGCCGACAAGTTCGGCCTGGCCCAACTGCACCAGTTGCGTGGCCGGGTCGGCCGTAGTCACCACCAGGCCTACGCCTACCTGCTGACACCACCGCGCCAGCAAATCACCCCGGACGCCGAAAAGCGCCTGGAAGCTATCGCCAACACCCAAGACCTGGGGGCCGGTTTCGTGCTGGCCACCAACGACCTGGAAATTCGTGGCGCCGGCGAACTGCTGGGCGACGGCCAGAGCGGGCAGATCCAGGCTGTGGGCTTCACCCTTTATATGGAGATGCTCGAGCGCGCGGTGAAAGCCATCCGCAAGGGCGAGCAGCCGAACCTCGACCAGCCTCTGGGGGGCGGCCCGGAAATCAACCTGCGCCTGCCGGCACTGATTCCCGAGGACTACCTGCCGGATGTCCACGCCCGCCTGATCCTCTACAAGCGCATCGCCTCGGCGACCGACGAGGACGGCCTGAAGGATCTGCAAGTGGAGATGATCGACCGCTTCGGCCTGCTGCCCGAGCCCACCAAGAACCTGATCCGCCTGACCCTGCTGAAACTCCAGGCCGAAACCCTGGGAATCAAGAAGGTCGACGGCGGCCCTCAAGGCGGGCGCATCGAGTTTGCCGCGGATACTCCAGTGGACCCATTGGCGCTGATCAAACTGATCCAGGGCCAACCCAAACGCTACAAATTCGAAGGCGCAACCCTGTTCAAGTTCATGGTGCCAATGGAACGCCCGGAAGAGCGCTTTAATACACTGGAGGCGCTGTTTGAACGCCTCACCCCGAAAACTGCTTGAAGGACGCCCCATGCGCCTGTTCCGCTCCCTGACCCTGCTCCTGACTCTGGTCGCGCCGATGGCGTTTGCCGACGACCTGTATCAGGTGGAAATGATCCTTGTCCGGCAGAACGCCGAGCCGCAGATCCTCAGCCGTGCCGCCCCGGAAGACTGGGCCACCGGCGCTCAACATCTGAGCCCGGACAGCCAGCGCACCCCATCCCTGGGCGGGATCGTCGAGAAGCTCAATGCCAGCGGCAACTACAGCGTGCTGCTGCACAAGGCCTGGCAGCAGACCCTGGGGGAAACCCCGGTCAAGGTGGCCCTCAGCGACGGGCCGGAACAATTCGGCCAGTTCCCCATCGAAGGCACCCTGAACCTCAAGCTCGGGCGCTTCACTGATGTGGACGCGGATTTCTGGATCAACCAGATCGACAGCAATGGCCTGGTGACCCGTAGCGAGCGCCTGAAGCAGCAAAGTCACACCAAGAACGGTCAGCTCAACTACCTGGATAACGGCCATCTGGCGCTGCTGATCAAGATCACCTCGCTCACCGCACCGGCACCTCGCCCTGCTCCAACTGAAATACCGGACTGATCGAAGTCCCTATGACCCCGCCCCTGACCAAACCCCTGGCCCCATCCTGGGTCAATCGCTTCAAGGAACAAACCTTGGAGCGCGGCCGGCGCTACACCCTGGAAAGACGTGTACGCATCGTTACCGCTGGAGACAGCGCTATCACCGCCAGTTGCGAAGGCTCCGGAGGCAATGTCTATCGGCAGAACATCAGCCTGCGGGAATCGAGCAAGGGCAACCTGCTGCTGATCGACGCCCATTGCACCTGCCCGGTCCGCAGCAACTGCAAACACATCGCCGCCGTGCTGCTGCAAGTGGAAGAAACCCTGGCCTTCCCCGCCGCAGCCAAGGATGCCGAACTGCTGGAAAAGCTCTCCGCCGTCCTCGACAGTCGCCGCCCCGCCGCCCTGCCACAGCACTTGCTGGATGATGTTCAACCCGTACCGCGCCTGTGGCTGGCAAGCATCGAATTCAGCGCCTTCGAACCACGCAACGGCAAGATGCAACGCTATATCCAGCACCGTGCCGCACTGTCATTCAACTACATGGGCGAGTACGTCAGCGGCCAGAAGAATGCCGATGTGATCATCCGCCAGGAACATCAGACCCTGCGCATAAAGCGCCACCCCGAGCTGGAACAAGGCTGGCGCGAACAGCTGCGAAACCTGGGCTTCAAGATCGCCACTCGGCAGAGCAAGGCATTACCGGAAAGCGCCGGCGAGTTGTTCGAGATGGTCAACGACAGCGCCTGGCTGACCTTCACCCTCAATGAGCTGCCCAAGCTGCGCAACCGGAACTGGGAGCTGCAGATCGACGAAGGCTTCGGCTTCGACCTGACCGCCGTGGACGACTGGTACGCCAGTGTCGACGAAGCCCCTGGGCGCGACTGGTTCGACCTGGAGCTGGGGATCATCGTCAATGGCGAGCGTCTGAGCCTGCTGCCGATCCTGCTCAACCTGATGCGCTCCCACACCGAGATCCTCAACCCGGAGCGCCTGGCCAGGCGCCGTGACGACGAGTTGATCCTGGTGAACATTCCTAACCGACCCAACTCCTTGCACGGCCCGCTGCAAGTGGCACTGCCCTACGGCCGCCTGAAACCGGTGCTGGCAACCCTGGGGGAGTTCTATCTGCAGGAGCCCGGAGAAACCACTCTGCGCCTGAGCAGCGCCGATGCCACACGCCTGAACCCACTGCAGGACCTGCCGCTGCTCTGGGAAGGCGGTGAACATATCCGCACATTTGCCCAGCGCCTGCGCGACATCAAGGACTACTCGGCGCCGGTACCGGAGGGGTTGAATGCCACCCTGCGCCCCTATCAGCAGGAAGGCTTGAGCTGGATGCAGTCCCTGCGCCAACTGGAAGTGGGCGGCATCCTCGCCGATGACATGGGCCTGGGCAAAACCCTGCAGACCCTGGCGCATATCCTCAGCGAGAAAAACGCCGGCCGCCTGGACCGCCCTTGCATGGTGGTCATGCCCACCAGCCTGATTCCCAATTGGCTGGACGAAGCGGCGCACTTCACTCCCCAGCTCAAGGTGCTGGCACTGTATGGTGCCGGGCGCAAAAAACACTTCAAGCAGTTGGCCGAATACGACCTGTTGCTGACCACCTACGCATTGCTGCCCAAGGACGTCGAGCTGCTGGCAGCCCAGCCCTTGCACATGCTGATTCTGGATGAGGCTCAATACATCAAGAATCCGTCGAGCAAGGCTGCCCAAGCCGCGCGGGAGCTTAATGCCCGACAGCGTCTGTGCCTCTCCGGCACGCCCCTGGAAAACCATCTGGGTGAACTCTGGTCGCTATTCCACTTCCTGTTGCCGGGCTGGCTCGGCGACGCCAAGAGCTTCAACCGCGACTACCGAGTGCCCATCGAAAAGCACGCCAGCGAAGTGCGCCTGCAGCACCTCAACGGCCGGATCAAACCCTTCCTGCTACGCCGTACCAAAGAGCAGGTGGCCACCGAGTTGCCGCCCAAGACCGAGATCATCCATTGGGTCGAGCTCAACGAGGCGCAACGTGATGTCTACGAAACCATGCGCCTGGCCATGGACAAGAAAGTCCGCGACGAGATCACTCGCAAAGGCGTGGCGCGCAGCCAGATCATTATCCTCGAAGCCCTGCTCAAGCTGCGCCAGGTGTGCTGCGACCTGCGCCTGGTCAACGACTCGCCCCCGGCACGGGGCAGCTCGTCGGGCAAACTCGACAGCCTGATGGAGATGCTTGAGGAGCTGTTCGAAGAAGGCCGGCGCATTCTGCTATTTTCGCAGTTCACCTCGATGCTGAGCCTGATCGAAGCCGAGCTCAAACGACGCAAAATCGCCTACGCCCTGCTCACCGGCCAGACCCGGGACCGGCGCACGCCAGTGCGGGATTTCCAGAGCGGCAAGCTGCAGATCTTTTTGATCAGCCTCAAAGCCGGCGGCGTAGGTCTCAACCTCACCGAGGCCGACACCGTGATCCACTACGATCCATGGTGGAACCCGGCGACCGAGAGCCAGGCCACCGACCGTGCCTACCGCATCGGCCAGGAAAAACCGGTGTTCGTCTACAAGCTGATTGCCCGGGGCACCGTGGAGGAGAAGATCCAGCTCCTGCAACAAGAGAAGTCGGACCTGGCGGCAGGCGTGCTGGACGGGCGCAAGGCCGGCGACTGGAAGCTGCAGAGCGAAGACATCGAAGCCCTGTTCGCCCCGCTGCCGGACAAGAAAGCTGGCCGCTGACCCAATGTGGGCACCCGGGAGTTGCTCCTGGCGCCCATTTAGTCAGGCGTCCTCAGTCAATCAACTGGGCAGCCCTCAACGCCTCCAGGGCCTTGAGCCAGCGAGGGTCCTGCTTGTACTCGACATTGGCAAACGCCTGGCCACGCATCCGTGCAATGCGCGGCGACGGCTGCACTTTAAGGCGTTGAGCCGCGCTCAATGCCAACTCGGCCGCAGCACGGTCATTACACACCAGGCCCATGTCACAACCGGCGCCAAGAGCAGCTTCGATCCGGCTCGCGGCATCCCCCACCACATGAGCGCCGGCCATGGACAAGTCATCACTGAAGATCACCCCGTCAAATTGCAGTTCGCCGCGCAGGATGTCCTGCAACCAGCGCCGAGAGAAACCGGCCGGCTGGGGGTCGACTTGCGGGTAGATCACATGAGCCGGCATCACTGCCGCCAGCTGCTTGCTCAGACGAGCGAACGGCAGCAGGTCCTTGGCGCGAATCTCATCCAGGCTGCGCTCGTCGTTGGGGATCGCTACATGGGAATCGGCCTCGGCCCAGCCATGTCCGGGGAAATGCTTGCCCGTGGCCGCCATCCCGGCGCTGTTCATACCGCGGATAAAGGCCCCGGCCAACAGCGCCGCGCGCTCCGGATTCCCCTCGAAAGCCCGACTGCCCACCACCGCACTACGCTGATGATCAAGGTCCAGGACCGGAGCGAAGCTCAGATCCAGCCCCACCGCCAGCACTTCAGTGGCCATGATCCAGCCACACTGTTCAGCCAGGTACTCGGCATTCGGGTTGTCCGCGAGTGCGCGCATGGCCGGCAGACGAACAAAGCCCTGGCGTAGCCGCTGCACCCGGCCGCCTTCCTGATCCACCGCCAACAGCAGGTCTGGACGGATGGCGCGGATCGCCGCACTGAGCTCGCGCACCTGGCGCGGATGCTCGATATTGCGAGCAAAGATGATCAATCCACCCACTTCCGGCTGACGCAGGAGTTGGCGATCTTCAGCCGTCAGCCAGGTACCGGCGACGTCCACCATCAAGGAGCCTTGCAGGCCAACGGTCATAAAATTTCCTTAAACACAAATGCGCGCGCCATCAACGATGGCTTCCTGGAGACGCAGGCAGGGCCGCATCCGCGATGGGCACGACCGAACCGATCGACATCGACGAGAGGAAAGCACAGGGGGTAAAAACGAGAATCGGCATGGGCGGCTAGCTTAGCGGATGTAAGCTGTCGCGCCCACCCGTGAGGTCAAGCCTTGGCGACTGCCGGGGCCGACTTGCTACGCGGCTTGAGCTGAGCGCTAGCCATGGCTTCGTCCGTGACCCCGGTTTCGGCACGCATGCCGGCAGCGAGGAACGGCACCATCAGCCGCATCACCTGCTCGATGGAGGTATTGACCCCGAAATCAGTCTCGGCGATGGCGCGCAGCGCCTTGATCCCGGACATGCTGAAGGCCGCAGCACCCAGCATGAAGTGCACACGCCAGAACAATTCGATGGGAGGAATACGCGGCGCTGCTTCGTTAACCAGCAACATATAGCGGCGGAATACTTTGCCGTACATGTCTTCCAGATAACGCCGCAAATGGCCCTGGCTCTGACTAAAGGCCAGTCCCAGCAGACGCATGAAAATCGACAGGTCGTTGCCGCTGCGAGGCTGCACCACCAGCGCCTGCTCGACGAGGATTTCCAACAGTTCCTCAAGACTCGGCTTGCTGTCCGGTTTTGACTGACGCCGCTCCAGCTCGCGATCAAGACTGATGCAGAAAGGCCCAAGAAAGCGCGAGAACACTGCCTGGATCAACGCCTTCTTGGAACCGAAATGATAGTTGACTGCCGCCAGGTTGACCCCGGCCTTGCTGGTGATCAGCCGCAACGAGGTTTCGGCAAAACCTTTTTCCGCGAACAACTGCTCGGCAGCATCGAGAATGCGTTCAACGGTTTCCGACTGGGCCATGGCTACTCCGCCTGACAAACACTTGTTTGAAACATACGTTTCAGGCTCTGCAATGTCAAGCCTGCCAGCCTCTGCAGAGGCCGTTCGGCGCGCTATTTAATCATACCTGCCGACCTCTGTAGCCAGGCATCGGCGACGGATTCCACCATCAGGATGACGACCGCCCGGCCGACCCGGGAAAAAGGAGGATTGCCAAGTGACGTTCACTGTATATAATCCCAGTCACTGTATAAAAAGACAGAGCGATCGACATGCTAAAACTGACGCCACGCCAAGCTGAGATTCTGGCTTTTATCAAACGCTGCCTTGAAGACAACGGGTATCCCCCCACACGCGCCGAGATTGCCCAGGAGCTGGGCTTCAAGTCGCCCAACGCCGCCGAAGAACACCTCAAAGCTCTGGCCCGCAAAGGCGCCATCGAGATGACTCCGGGAGCCTCTCGCGGCATCCGTATCCCCGGCTTCGAAGCCAAAACCGACGACTCGCTGCCCATCATTGGTCGTGTTGCCGCCGGCGCCCCCATTCTGGCCCAACAGCACATCGAAGAGTCCTGCAACATCAATCCGACCTTCTTTCACCCTCGCGCCGACTACCTGCTTCGGGTCCAAGGCATGAGCATGAAGGACATCGGCATCTTCGACGGCGATCTGCTCGCGGTGCACACCACCCGCGAAGCCCGCAATGGCCAGGTTGTAGTCGCACGGATCGGCGACGAGGTAACAGTCAAACGCTTCAAACGCGAAGGCAGCAAAGTCTGGCTGATCGCCGAGAATCCGGAATTTGCCCCCATCGAAGTCAACCTGAAAGATCAGGACCTGGTGATCGAAGGCTTGAGTGTCGGCGTCATTCGCCGCTAAAGGAGGCTCCATGCAGTTCCCCCAGACACCACAGCAAGCACAACTGCCACTGTTCGAAGCGTTCCTGGCCCAGCCACTGGCGCCCGTACTCAAGGAAGCAGTCGAATCGCCCTGGAACAAAGATCCAGAAGCCTTCAGTGAACTGTCGTTACGCGGCGCCACCGGGAACTGCCTGAACCTTCTGGCCCCCATTCTCAGGGAGCTGAGCCAGGATCAGGACGCTCGCTGGCTGACCCTGATCGCCCCTCCATCCAGCCTGACCCAGAGCTGGTTGCGAGAGGCTGGACTGAATCGCGAGCGCATCCTGCTGCTGCATCCACGGGGCAATCAAAGCCCGCAGCAGCTGGCTTGTGAAGCCTTACGACTGGGCCGCAGCCATACCGTGGTCAGTTGGCTGAACCCGCTAAGCGGCAGCGCCCGGCAACAACTGATCAGCGCCGCACGCACGGGTGATGCGCAAAGCCTGAATATTCGCCTGGGATAAACACCGGGAAGTCGCTGTAAATGCGCTTGAATGACGCGAGGCTTCTCCAGGATTGAGAAGCCGAAATAAATATGACGAATAACCGGAAGAAAACCGATAAACGGGCTTAGTGGAGAACCCGTGGACCGTCTTCTTTATCGATTTCACCTTCAACCAGGCGTCCGGCCATCTGCACGCCGACGCTCAACATGGCCTTGGCCACTTCCACATGCTGACCTTGCAAAAAGGCTTTGGCATCCTCGGAGAAATCCAAAGTAACCAGAGAACCCTCGTCCTCAGCTCTGCGCAGCTCGATACGGCCGTCTGGCAATTCGACAATTTCTAGAAAGGACGTTGGCATAAAGGTCTGGTCTCCACGAAAGGCGGGGATTATATCAGTCATAACCCCAGCCTCGCTCAGGATCTTGCATGGCAGCGGCTACTGCTCGACGCTCCCCTTCCCTTCTCCACCCGATGAACGCTAACCCGAACCTGCCACAGAGGCGCAGCAGAGCCCCTCAGAAATTCGGCTTGTATTCAAAACCCGCCGACGCCTGGCTGTCGGAAAACGGCGTGACCCGTGACTTTCTCAGGGTCAACCGATTGACCAGCGAGCCGGGAAACAACTGAATGCTGTTATTGAAATGCTCCACATTCAGATTGAACAGTGTAATGGCGCCGCTGACATTGCTTTCCTGCTCGGCAACTTCACGCATCAAGTTGTTCATCAGCCCAGCGGACTTGAGCTCAGGATAGGCTTCAAACGCCAGATTCAACCCTCCCAGCAACGCCTTGGTACCCTGATCCACCGACTTCAGCGCATCGCCATCCGCCACAGACGGCAAGCTGGCGATTGCGCCACGGAGCCCGACTATTTTCTCCAGCAACTGGCTCTCGTAAGCCTGAAAACCGGCCACTTGCGGCTCAAGCACATCCAGCACCTTGATCTTCTGCCTCTGGTAGGTCAGCACATCCGACCAGGCCCGCTGCACACGGTTATATGCACCGACGATCTTGTTATAATGCACATAGGCAAGAACACCCAAGACAATCGCAATGACTAGCAACAACTCCATAACCTACTGCTCCATATCATCAGTGACTGTCAGCGGAAGCTCGAAATTGTTGTCCTGCAACTCCGCCAACTCGTGCACAAGGGCCAGAACCGGAAACAGGTTCGGCAATTTCAGCCCCTGCTCGATCTTTGCGTAGAAGCCCGGCAGATCCTCTAGGGTTCCCGGGTCCTGATAGGCCATGACTTCGGCATCATCGAAGCTCAGGCACAAGTGGCCCTGGCTGGAAAACTCCAGATTCACGTTCTTCAGCCGCTGGCAAAGACTCAGCAAGAAAACCAGGGTGGTGGGCGTTGCGAACCTCGCGCAGGCCAGCTCGCTATCGCCACAAAACATGAAAGTCCTGTTGAAGTCATCGAAGGTGGTCTCGAAAACCTTGCGCTTGGCAATTTTCTTATCCGGGAGATTGCTGCGCACTGCCACGCCCTTCACCCAGGGGAAGTCCACTACCAGGCTGAAGCGATCGAAGCTCTCGTACACCCGCTCGGACTCGCCATCGGATTTGTTCTTGATATGAGAGTTCACATAACGCAGGTGGTGAAAGACAAAAGACAGCTCATGCCGAGCTCCCTGATAGGTTCCCTTGGCCGAAGCCTCGATGCGACGACTGTCATTGCCACGGTCATAGTCGTCAAACTCATCACTCAGCTGACTGAAACGCTCATCAGCTGATCCACCCGGGTCCCACAGTCCATTACTGAGGAGCGAACACTTACGAGCTATCTTCTTCGGCAGCTCGTCAAAGGCTGCCTTACGGCTCATCCAGATGTACAGACTGGCAAAACCCAGGCAAGCCGCAACAAACACCATCGGGATCACACCGGCCATCGCAGGCACGGCCGCAGCAATAGCCAGCATCAACAGCACCAGGGGCTGGGCATGATCGAACGCCAACCCCCCCTTGAAGGTACGGAGCTTGTCGATGACCTTCAGCAGATCCTCGTTGGACCTGGCGCGCGCAACTTCCGAATCGCAGTTGGCCAACAACCGGACCAGCTCGGCATCATGCTTGAGAAACCGCATCACTTTTCCTTGATCAATTCGCCGGATTCAGCAGCCTGTGGAACGCTAGCAGGAACAACATGACCGTCGTACTGCTGGGCCAGCCGCTCTATCAGCCCCAACAACGGATACAACTTCGGCAACTCGATGCCAGCCTCGATCCGCTCACGAAAGACCGCCAGATCACTCAACAACCCCGGATCGACATAAGCCATGGTGTCTTCATTGTTGAAGCTCAGGCAGAGCCGTCCCTGGCTGGAGAACTCCAGATTGACCCCATGGAGCTGACGCGAAAGCTCCATCAACAAATCCAGCGTCGCAGGCCTGGCGAAGTGCTCGCAAAGGGCCGAGTCCATGCCGCGCAGCACAAAGGTCTGATTGAAATCGTCGCGGTCGGTCTTGAAGGGCTGTCCCGACAGCTGTATTTCCAAGGGACTGGATCGAACCGCAATCTCCCTCACCCAAGGAAAATCCACCACCAGACTGTAGCGGTGGTAGTTCGTGTAAACCGTCCTGAAGTCTCCGCTGGCCCCGCGCTCGCGACTGGAGATCACATATCGTAGATGGTGATACTCGAATGCCAGCGAATGCCACTCTCCTCGATACACCCCCTGGAGCGAGTCCAGGATACGGCGCCGCTCACTCTCGCTGCCCCGCTGGTAATCGGTGAACTCGTTGTCCAGTCTCTTCAGGCGCCAGTCAGCGCTACTGTCGAGTTCGCTCAAATCGTTGCCCAACATCATGCACTTGCGGGTAATGCTCGCCGCCAGATCCGTCAACGTCCCAGAGACGCCTTTGCTGACCCGGTAGCTGAAGAAACAAAGAGCCACAAACACCCAGAACATCCCGCCCATGCCATCCATCAACAACCCAGCCGCGAGCGCGGCAAACGCCAGCACCAAGAGCGTTATTGATTGCACATGATCGAATTCCAGGCCGCCGGGGAATATCTCCAGCCGGTCGAGCACTTCCAGCAGATCCGCCTTGGACTGAGCGTTGATGACTCGCATCTGGCAATCGCTCAGCAGGCGAACCAGCGCCTGGTCACGCAAGAAGAACAACATGAATCTTCCTTGATCAATTAAACGCGCCGCGCATCAAGCGACGCTAAGGTTCAACACTCGTTCAAGCCGTCACGAAAGCGAATGGCCAGGGCCTTGAGGTTTTGTCGCCAGCTTTCCAGCTCTTCACGACTCAACTCCTCTTCCGACTCCTCTTCATTCAGGTTGACCGCCACAATCAGCGGCTGAGTCACGTCCCCCTTGGGCTTGTGCGGCGCACGCGGCGGCTGGAACAGCTCCCCGTAAGCGGACAACAATTGCGCCAGCCAGGTTTGCGGGCTATGCGCCAGTTCCACCAATTCCGCCAGTTCGGGAATGGCAATGCTCTGCAGCACTTCACGATTGAGGATCTGCTCGACCCGGGGAGCATTGGCCTGGGGCAAGCGGTAGAAGCCGGCAATCTCGTGACAAAGCCCCAGCAAGGCTCCATAGAGATGAAACAACACCGACTCGCGCCCGGCCTGGACCAGCGCCTGGGCGTTCATCGCCCGCCCCTCTTCAGCCCGACCCAGGGCTTCCAGGGACAAGCCGGCAAAGTAGATCTTCTGATTGGTACGGGTATAGAGCTCGTGGGCCATATAGGCAGCCTCCACTATAGGAAGAGAACCGGATGCGGATGGCACAGTTTCAAGGATCACTCCAACTTGCCGCAAGACAAAAGAAAGGCCGCATGACACCCGAAGATGTCATGCGGCCTTTTTCATCGATGTGCCAGAAAACAAGTCCCCCAGCACGACAGTCGCTTAGCGCTTGTCTTCGACCTTCCAAGTGCCACCATCGTAGAAGGCACGCCAGCCGGTAGGCTTGCCATCGACCTCGGTCTGCACGTACTGCTCCTTGGTCTTGCGGCTGTAGCGCACCACGGCTGGACGACCATCCGGGTCCTTCTTCGGCGCTTCGCAGAGGAAGTGATACTTCGGATCGATCTCATCCTTGTGCGGGATCAGCTCCAGCACCAGCGGTGCACGGGTCTCGCGGTTCTTCGGGAACTGGCTGGCAGCCAGGAACAGGCCCGAAGCACCGTCGCGCAGGATGTAGGTGTCGTTGACCTTCTCGCATTTCAGCTCAGGCATCTTCACCGGGTCCATCTTCGGCGGCGCCGCATCACCGCTTTTCAGCAGCTTGCGGGTGTTCTTGCAGGTCGGGTTGGTGCAACCGAAGAACTTGCCGAAACGACCTGTCTTGAGCTGCATCTCGCTGCCGCACTTGTCACATTCCAGGCTCGGACCTTCATAGCCCTTGATCCGGTAGCTGCCCTCTTCGATCTCGTAGCCGGCGCAATCCGGATTGTTACCGCAGATGTGCAGCTTGCGCTTCTCATCCAGCAGGTAAGCATCCATTGCCGTACTGCAGATCGGGCAACGGTGCTTGCCGCGCAGTACCAGGGATTCAGATTCACCCTCGTCGTCCGCAGCGATCTCGTCGCCCGGCACCAGGTTGACGGTGGCCTTGCAACGCTCTTTGGGTGGCAGGCTGTAACCCGAGCACCCCAGGAACACGCCAGTGGAGGCGGTACGAATCTGCATCGGCCGACCACAGGTCTGGCACGGAATATCGGTCATCACCGGCTGATTGGCACGCATGCCGGTTTCAGCGCCCTCGGCCACTTCGAGCTTCTTCTTGAAGTCGCCATAGAACTCGTCAAGGACGTTTTTCCAGTCGCGCTCGCCTTGAGCCACGTCATCGAGGTTCTCTTCCATACCGGCAGTGAAGCCGTAGTCCATCAGGTTGGAGAAGCTCTCGGAGAGACGCTCAGTGACGATATCGCCCATCTTTTCCGAATAGAAACGACGGTTGTGCAAGGTCACGTAACCGCGATCCTGGATAGTGGAAATGATTGCCGCATAGGTCGAAGGACGGCCAATACCGCGTTTTTCCATTTCCTTCACCAGGCTGGCTTCAGAGTAACGCGCCGGCGGTTTGGTGAAGTGCTGGCTCGGGTCGAGCTTGATCAACTTCAGCACTTCGCCCTGAGCCATGTCCGGCAATACGTCGTCGTCTCCCGGCTTGCTGATCTGCGGCATGACCCGGGTGTAACCGTCGAACTTGAGGATGCGGCCCTTGGCGCGCAGTTCGAAGTCGCCAGCAGCGACGCTGACGGTGGTGGACAAGTATTGCGCCGGCAGCATCTGGCAGGCGACGAACTGGCGCCAGATCAGCTCGTAGAGGCGCTCAGCGTCACGTTCCATGCCCGACAGCTTGCTTGGATGGGTATTCACGTCGGACGGACGAATCGCTTCGTGCGCCTCCTGAGCCCCTTCCTTGCTGCTGTAGACGTTAGGCGAGGCCGGCAGGTACTTATTGCCGAACTCATCTTCGATATAGGTCCGCGCCATCGCCACGGCATCAGCCGAGAGGTTGGTGGAGTCGGTACGCATATAAGTGATGTAACCAGCCTCATACAGACGCTGGGCCATCATCATGGTCTTCTTCACCCCGAAGCCCAGGCGATTGCTCGCGGCCTGCTGCAGAGTGGAGGTAATGAACGGCGCCGACGGCTTGCTGCTAGTGGGCTTGTCTTCACGCTTGGCGACACTGTAGGCCGAAGCCTTGAGCTTCTCCAGGGCAGCCATCGCCTGTGTTTCATTGAGCGGTTTGAAGGCCTCGCCGTTTTCACGGGCTACTTCAAAACGCACATTCGAGCCCTTGGCTGTGCCCAGGTCGGCGTGTACTTCCCAGTATTCTTCAGGGATGAAGGCACGAATCTCACGCTCGCGCTCCACCACCAGCTTCACCGCAACCGATTGCACGCGGCCGGCAGACAGGCCACGGGCAATCTTCGCCCACAGCAGCGGCGAGACCATGTAGCCCACCACACGATCGAGGAAGCGACGAGCCTGTTGGGCGTTGACCCGATGAATATCCAGCTCGCCCGGCTGGGAGAAGGCTTCCTGGATTGCCTTCTTGGTGATTTCGTTGAACACCACGCGCTTGTAGCGGCTGTCGTCACCGCCGATGGCTTCCCGCAGGTGCCAGGCGATGGCTTCCCCTTCGCGGTCCAAGTCCGTTGCGAGATAGATGGTGTCGGCATCCTTGGCAAGGCGGCGCAGCTCTTCAATGACCTTTTCCTTGCCAGGAAGGATTTCGTACTTGGCCTTCCAGCCGTGCTCGGGGTCGACGCCCATGCGTGACACCAGCTGCTTGCGCGCTTTTTCCTTCGGCGACAAGGCCGGGGCTTCGCCCGCAGCGGCCTTGCCACGCTTGGCGGCTGGCTCTTTGGCGGCACTCGCCGAACCGCTGGTGGGCAGGTCTCGGATATGGCCGATACTCGACTTCACCACGTATTGGTTGCCCAAGTACTTGTTGATGGTCTTGGCCTTAGCCGGGGATTCCACAATGACCAGCGATTTGCCCATGGATCAGAAAATTCCTGAATTCGAGAAGTGAAAGGCGGTTGGCGCCTGACGCGGCCCCGCTATATATAGTGGCAACAAGGTGAGGTCAAGCGCAGGGTACTGCGCGACCTGCGCTCAAGCCGGTGAAAAAAGACTGAGTTCAGCCTGCACCAAAGCAAAGCGTGGGACCTGCTCGCCGTCAACTTCGACCGACTCCAGGAACATGCTCAAGGGGCGTACCCAAAAGCCGTAATCCCCATACAGGGCTTGGTAAAACACCACTTCTTCTTCCGTTTCCGAGTGCCGCGCCACGCTGAAAACGCGGTACTGCGGCCCCTTGTAATGCTGATAGAGCCCGGGTTGTAACTGCATGCTCTGGCCCTCGTGCAATTCTTTTCAAAATAAAAACAAATAAATCTACAGAAAAACAAAAACCGGGGCACAGGGCCCCGGCTTCCATCAACCCAACGCTTAAACGCGTTCGAAGACGGTCGAGATGCCCTGGCCAAGGCCGATGCACATGGTGGACACACCGAAGGTGCCGCCATTCTGCTTCATGACGTTGAGCAGGGTCCCGGAGATACGCGCACCGGAGCAACCGAATGGGTGACCCAAGGCGATCGCGCCGCCGTGCAGGTTAACCTTCTCGTTCATCTTGTCGAGCACTTTCAAATCTTTCAGCACTGGCAGGGCCTGTGCGGCGAAAGCTTCGTTGAGCTCGAAGAAGTCGATATCGTTGATGCCCAGGCCCGCGCGCTTCAGGGCTTTCTGCGTGGCTGGTACTGGACCATAGCCCATGATGGCCGGATCCACACCCGCCACCGCCATGGAACGGATCACTGCCAGCGGCTGGATGCCCAGATCCTGGGCACGCTGGGCCGACATCACGATCATGCACGAGGCGCCGTCGGTGATCTGCGACGAAGTACCGGCAGTCACGGTACCACCTTTAGGGTTGAACGCCGGCTTCAGGGCCGCCAGGCTCTCTAGGGTGGTCTCGGGACGGATGGTTTCGTCGTAATCGAACAGTTTCAGGAAACCGTTCTCGTCGTAGCCCTGCATCGGGATGATCTCATCCTTGAACTTGCCTTCCACAGTCGCCTTGTGGGCGAGCTGGTGGGAACGCACGCCGAAGGCGTCCTGCTGCTCACGGGTGATGCCGTGCATCTTGCCCAGCATCTCGGCGGTCAGGCCCATCATGCCCGAGGCTTTGGCCGCGTACAGGGACATGTGCGGGTTCGGATCGACACCGTGCATCATGCTCACGTGCCCCATGTGCTCGACGCCGCCGACCACGAACACGTCACCGTTGCCGGTCATGATCGCTTGCGCAGCAGTGTGCAGGGCACTCATGGACGAGCCACACAGGCGGCTGACGGTCTGGCCAGCCGAGGTGTGCGGGATCTGGGTCATCAGCGACGCCATGCGCGCGATGTTCCAGCCCTGCTCCAGGGTCTGGTTGACGCAGCCCCAGATCACGTCCTCGACTTCCGCCGGGTCGACCTTGCTGTTGCGTTCCAGCAGTTTGCTGATCAGGTGCGCCGACATGTCTTCGGCGCGGGTGTTGCGGTGCATGCCGCCCTTGGAGCGGCCCATCGGAGTACGACCGAAGTCGACAATCACGACGTCTCTAGGATTCAAGCTCATATGTTCACTCTCGCTCTAGTGTGGGCGCTTAACCGAAGAAGCTCTGGCCGTTCTTGGCCATTTCACGCAGCTTCGCGGTCGGGTGGTACAGCGCGCCCAGATCGGCGTACTGGTCGGCCAGGGCAACGAACTCGGCAACACCGATGGAATCGATGTAGCGCAGCGCACCGCCACGGAATGGAGGGAAACCAATACCGTAGACCAGGCCCATGTCAGCTTCGGCAGCGGTTTCAACGATGCCGTCTTCCAGGCAACGAACGGTTTCCAGGCACAGCGGGATCATCATCCAGTTGATGATGTCTTCGTCGCTGACTTCACGCTGTTCGTAGACGATTGGCTTGAGCACTTCCAGCACCGATGGATCGGCAACCTTCTTCTGCTTGCCCTTCTTGTCGGTCTCGTAGGCGTAGAAACCTTTGCCGTTCTTCTGGCCCAGGCGCTTGGCTTCGTAGAGCACGTCCACGGCCGAACGACGATCATCCTTCATGCGATCCGGGAAGCCTTCAGCCATCACGTCACGCCCGTGGTGACCAGTGTCGATGCCGACCACGTCCATCAGGTACGCCGGGCCCATTGGCCAGCCGAATTTTTCCATGATCTTGTCGATGCGCACAAAGTCCACACCGGCACTGACCAGCTTGGCGAAACCGCCGAAGTACGGGAACAGTACGCGGTTGACCAAAAAGCCCGGGCAGTCGTTGACCACGATCGGGTTCTTGCCCATTTTCTTGGCGTAGGCAACGGTGGTCGCTACCGCCAGTTCGCTGGACTTCTCGCCACGGATCACTTCAACCAGCGGCATCATGTGCACCGGGTTGAAGAAGTGCATGCCGACGAAATTTTCCGGACGCTTGAGGGCCTTGGCCAGCAGGCTGATGGAAATGGTCGAGGTGTTGGACGCCAGGATGGTGTCTTCCTTGACCTGACCTTCCACTTCAGCCAGCACGATCTGCTTGACCTTGGGGTTCTCGACTACGGCTTCGACCACCAGGTCGACGTTGCCGAAATCACCGTAGGACAGGGTCGGACGAATGCCATTGAGCACTTCGGCCATCTTCGCTGCGGTCATGCGGCCTTTATCAACGCGGCCTACCAGCAGTTTCGCGGCTTCTGCCAGACCCTGCTCGATACCGTGCTCGTTGATGTCCTTCATCAGGATCGGCGTGCCCTTGGAGGCAGACTGATAGGCGATACCGCCGCCCATGATGCCGGCGCCCAGCACGGCAGCCTGCTTCACATCCTTGGCGATCTCGTCGTAGGCCTTGGCCTTTTTCTTCAGCTCCTGATCGTTCAGGAACAGACCGATCAGGCTCTGTGCGGCAGAGGTCTTGGCCAGTTTGACGAAGCCGGCGGCTTCCACTTCCAGAGCCTTGTCGCGGCCAAAGTTGGCGGCTTTCTGAATGGTCTTGATCGCTTCCACCGGCGCCGGGTAGTTCGGACCCGCCTGGCCGGCAACGAAACCTTTGGCAGTTTCGAAAGCCATCATCTGCTCAATGGCGTTGAGCTTGAGCTTTTCCAGCTTAGGCTGACGCTTTGCCTTGTAGTCGAACTCGCCGGAAATGGCGCGCTTGACCAGGGCCAGAGCGGCATCCTTGAGTTTATCGGGAGCAACCACAGCATCGACGGCACCGACTTTCAGCGCGTCTTCAGCACGGTTTTCCTTGCCAGCAGCGATCCACTCGATGGCGTTGTCGGCACCGATGATGCGCGGCAGACGCACGGTACCGCCGAAGCCCGGGTAGATGCCCAGCTTGACTTCCGGCAGGCCGATCTTGGCACTGGCAGCCATGACGCGGTAATCCGCGGCCAGGCACATTTCCAGACCACCGCCCAGGGCGATGCCATTGATCGCGGCAACGGTCGGCACGTTGAGGTCTTCGAAATCGCTGAAGATCTTGTTGGCTTCGAGGTTGCCAGCCACCAGCTCGGCATCCGGCAGCTTGAAGTTGTCGACAAACTCGGTGATGTCGGCGCCGACGATGAACACGTCCTTGCCACTGCTGACGATCACGCCCTTGATCGAAGCATCTGCCTTGATGGTGTCAACAGCCTGACGCAATTCATTCAGGGTTAGACGGTTGAACTTGTTGACGGACTCACCCTTGAGGTCGAAATTCAATTCGACGATGCCACTTTCAAGAGCCTTAACCGTGATGGCTTTACCTTCGTAAATCATCAACTGATCTCCACGATATGGAAGCTGAACAGTACACGTCGGACGCTGACTTCTGGCTTGGCACTAACGTCACCGTCGATGCTAACGCCAATCCGCCAGGCACACCCGCCAACGCGATAGTCGGGATTCTGTATAGAGCCGCCTGCGATGCAAACGCTCATTTCATACGCCCGTTTGATTTGGGTACGCCACATTCAGGGAAAATCCGACAATTGTCAATCGTACAAAACGCTGTTTGAAACGCGACTTTGCGGTCACTTCACTGCTCCCCGGACGATCAACACGACCCTGCATTCATCGCCATTCATAGGATCAATATTTAGAAAAATCGCCCTAAATCGTCCGCCCACAGGGAACGATAACGACTAAGCTGGGGATATATCTGAAGAAAAGATCAGAAAGTTTTTATCGAGTAGGGGCACAGCCCAGACAGCAAGAAGCCACCCGAGAGTGGCTCAAACAAGATTACCGGCCTGCCTGGCCATCCCGCCCGATGCTGAGTCGGGCTTTTTATTGCCAAACACCCACGATTGCGGCGGGTGCCCTCCTCTATGGCGTCAGGCCAAGGCCTTGAGCACCGAGGCGATATCCTGCAGAACACTGACCTCGCCGCGCTCGCTCCAGTACAGGGCAATCAGCTGCTTGTCCGCTTCAACCTTGAAGACCCCTGGCGGCAAGGTCTGCAGATGCTGGAGCAGCGACTCATCGACACAGGGCTCACGCCACTGATTGACCCAGCTCCCGGGGGCTATCTGCCAGTAACTCCAGCAGGCCGATTGTGCGCCGCGCCTCGGCCGGTGGTATTGCGGGCAAGGATTGGGCGGCTCCTGACCCAGCCAATGCGGCCATTCCTGGGGTGCCAGTTGCATGGCCAACCCCATGCGCCGCGCCTCCATGCGCAAGGCGATCAAGCCGCTCTGGCGGCGCGAGGGCCGCAGCCACGCCAACGGGCTCAGAACCACCGCAAGGATTGACACCACTATCCAGACCGTCATATCAGTACTCTCGATTTTTTGATGAGCGGGGCCTGGGTGAAACCAACCCGCTTGAAACCAGCCATACTTGAAGCTATTGCAATCCTCAGGAGGAGCGCCTCATGTCCTACCACCATATTCTGGTCGCCGTAGATTTAACCGAAGAGTGCGATCCTGTTATCCACCGCGCTCGCGAGCTGTCGGTGAGCAATGGGGCCAAGCTGTCCCTGGTGCACATCGTCGAACCGATGGCCATGGCCTTCGGCGGTGACGTGCCCATGGATCTTTCGCAACTGCAGCAGCAACAGTTCGACCAAGCCAAGGAACGCCTGGATCGACTGATCCACAAGTACCCAGAGCTGACCAAGGAATACAGTCACCTGACTTATGGACAGCCGCGCCAGGAAATACACCATCTGGCCAAGGAACAGGAATGCGACCTGATTGTGGTGGGCAGCCACGGCCGTCATGGCCTGGCCCTGCTGCTGGGCTCCACCGCCAATGACGTCCTGCACGGCGCACCGTGTGACGTGCTGGCTGTGCACCTGGCCAAACGCTAAGCCCTCGCCCGACAGCTGCCAAACCGGTAACTGCTGCGAAAAAAAGCCCGACGCTGAAGTCGGGCTTTTTTATCACTCGCCAATCACTCAGGCATCCAGTTCGGCCCAGCGCTCGACCATCTGCTCCAGCTCGGCATTCAACTGCTCCAACCGGGCAATGACCGCAGCGGTTTCAGCCGCCGGGCGCTGATAGAAGCCGGCATCGGCCATTTCCGCCTCGACCCCGGCGATCTGTTGCTCCATGGCATCGATCTGCCCCGGCAACGCCTCAAGCTCACGCTGCAATTTGTAGCTGAGCTTCTTCTTCGCCGGAGCCTCCTGCACAGGGGCTGGCGCTGCGGCTTGCACCGGCGCAACCACGGCGGAATTCAGTTCGGCCTTGCCGGACTTGTTCTCGGTAACCCCCAGCAACCGCGGCGAGCCGCCCTGGCGCAGCCAGTCCTGATAACCGCCAACGTACTCGCGAACCTTGCCTTCACCCTCAAAGACCAGGGTGCTGGTCACCACGTTGTCGAGGAAGGCCCGGTCGTGGCTGACCATCAGCACCGTGCCCTGGAAGGTCAGCAACACCTCTTCCAGCAGCTCGAGGGTTTCCACATCAAGGTCGTTGGTCGGTTCGTCGAGGACCAGCAGGTTGGCCGGCTTGCTGAACAGCTTCGCCAACAACAACCGGGCACGCTCACCGCCAGACAATGCCTTGACCGGCGTACGAGCACGTTGCGGGCTGAACAGGAAGTCACCGAGGTAGCTGAGGACGTGACGGCTCTGCCCATCGATCTCGATGAAGTCACGACCTTCGGCAACGTTGTCGATCACGGTCTTTTCCAGGTCCAACTGATGGCGCAACTGGTCGAAGTAGGCCACGTCGATCCGCGTCCCCTCTTCCACCTTGCCGCTGCTAGGCACCAGGCCGCCGAGCATCAGCTTGAGCAACGTGGTCTTGCCGGTGCCGTTGGCGCCCAGAAGGCCAATGCGGTCGCCGCGCTGCAGGACCATGGAGAAGTCCTTGACCAGGAACGGGCCGTCCGGGTGAGCGAAGCTGACATTCTCCAGCACCATCACCTGTTTGCCGGACTTGTCGGCGGTTTCCAGCAGGATATTGGCCTTGCCGGTACGCTCGCGACGTTCGCTACGCTCCACGCGCAGCGCCTTGAGGGCCCGCACACGCCCCTCGTTACGGGTACGCCGGGCCTTGATGCCCTGGCGAATCCACACTTCTTCCTGGGCCAGACGTTTGTCGAACAGTGCGTTGGCGGTCTCTTCAGCCGCCAACATGGCTTCCTTGTGTACCAGGAAGCTGGCGTAGTCGCCGTTCCAGTCGATCAGGCCACCACGGTCCAGTTCGAGGATGCGGGTGGCCAGGTTCTGCAGGAAGGAACGGTCGTGGGTAATAAAGAGGACGGCGCCCTGGAAATCCTTCAGCGCCTCTTCCAGCCAGGCAATGGCGCCGATGTCCAGGTGGTTGGTCGGCTCGTCGAGGAGCAGCAGATCTGGCTCGGATACCAGGGCCTGCGCCAACAGCACGCGACGCCGCCAGCCACCGGACAACTCGGCGAGGGTCTTGTCGGCGGGCAGCTGGAGGCGGCTCAGGGTGCTGTCCACCAGTTGCTGCAGGCGCCAGCCGTCACGGGCTTCGAGGTCGTGCTGGACGTGCATCAGTTTTTCCAGATCGGCGTCGGTGACGATGTTCTGGCTCAGATGGTGGTACTGGGCCAGCAGCTCGCCAACACCGTCCAGGCCCTGGGCAACCACGTCGAACACGGTCCGCTCGTCGGCCACAGGCAGTTCCTGGGGCAATTCGCCGATCTTCAGACCGGGTGCGCGCCATACGGAGCCGTCGTCGGGCTTCTGATCGCCCTTGACCAGCTTCATCATGCTGGATTTGCCAGTACCGTTACGGCCGATGATGCACACCCGCTCACCACGGGCGATCTGCCAGGACACCTTGTCCAACAACGGCATGGCGCCGAAAGCAAGGGACACATCGCTGAATTTGAGCAGGGTCATGTTCTTCTCCAAAAACCGGGCGCGCATTCTACCTGACTTGCGCCCTCAGAAGGCCCGCTATTTCGCCACCGGCGACCCCGAAGGCACTTTTGTTGCCAACTGATGCCAAGGGCTCGGCAAAGCTTTCACCGGTTGCTGGCAAAAGGCTAAGCTAGTGAACAATCAGTGTTGGCCCTGTCGGCACTTGTCATGATTTCTCTGCCCGGATGTCTCATGCGCAGTCGCCTTTTCAGCCTTTTATCCTGTCTGCTTCTTTCCGCCACTGCCGTCCAATCCACACAGGCGGCGGACCTGACCCAGCAACGCCAATATTACGATGAAGCCAAGCGCGCCCTGGCCAAGGGCGATTCAGGCCCTTACTTCCGTTATGCCGATGCCCTGCGCGACTACCCGCTGGAGCCTTACCTGGCCTATGACGAACTTACCGCCCGCCTGAAGAGCGCCAGCAACGCCGAGATCGAGAAATTCCTCGCCGAACATGGCGACCTGCCTCAAGCCAACTGGATGAAACTGCGCTGGTTGCGCTGGCTGGCGGAACGCGGCGACTGGGCCACCTTCACCCGGTATTACGACCCAAAACTCAACTTCACCGAGCTGGACTGCCTCAACGGCCAGTACCAACTGGGCCATAACCTCAAGGCCGAGGGCTACGCCGCCACCGAAAAGCTCTGGCTGACCGGCAAATCCCAACCGGCCGCCTGTGACGCGCTGTTCGCCCAATGGGCCGCCGAAGGCCAACTGACCGAACAGAAGCGCTGGCAGCGGGCCAAGCTGGCGGCCGAAGCCCGCAACTATCCCCTGGCCAACAGCCTGGTCAAGAGCATGACCACCCTCGCGCCCCAGGGCCGCCTGCTGGTGGACGTGGCACAAAAACCGGAGCTACTGAGCCAGCCTTCGCGCTTCCAGCCCGCCGATGAAGCGATGTCCGACGTGGTCGGCCTGGGCCTGCGCCGCCTGGCTCGCCAGGACCCGGACAAGGCCATGGCCCTGCTGGACGGCTATGCCAGCAGCATGCACTTCTCCCGTGACGAAAAAGTGGCCATTGCCCGCGAAATCGGCCTGACCCTGGCCCGGCGCTTCGATAGCCGCGCTCTGGACGTCATGACCAAGTACGACCCCGAGCTGCGGGACAACACCGTCTCCGAATGGCGCCTGCGCCTGCTGCTGCGTCTGGCGCGCTGGGAAGATGCCTACCAGTTGACCCGCAAGCTGCCTCAGGACCTGGCCAGCACCAACCGCTGGCGCTACTGGCAGGCGCGCAGCCTGGAACTGGCCCAGCCAAAGAACCCCCAGGCCCTGGTGTTGTTCAAAGGCCTGGCCCGGGAGCGTGACTTCTACGGTTTCCTCGCCGCCGATCACGCCAAGGCCCCTTATCAGCTGAATAACCAGCCGCTGATGTTGAGCCAGGCGGTCATCAACAAGGTGCGCAATACCCCAGGCGTGCGTCGCGCCCTGGAGTTTCATGCCCGAGGCCAGATCGTCGACGGTCGCCGTGAGTGGTACCACGTCAGCCGGCACTTCAACCGCGACGAAATGGTGGCCCAGGCCAGGCTGGCCTACGACCTGAAATGGTACTTCCCGGCCATTCGCACCATCAGCCAGGCCCAGTACTGGGATGACCTGGACATCCGCTTCCCCATGGCTCACCGCGACACCCTGGTGCGCGAAGCCAAGGTCCGCGGCCTGCATTCCAGCTGGGTGTTCGCCATCACCCGCCAGGAAAGCGCCTTTATGGACGATGCCCGTTCCCACGTGGGCGCCAGCGGCCTGATGCAATTGATGCCCGGCACTGCCAAGGAGACCGCGCGCAAGTTCAGCATTCCCCTGGCCTCTCCCCAGCAAGTGCTGGACCCGGACAAGAACATCCAACTGGGTGCGGCGTACCTGAGCCAGGTCCACAGCCAGTTCAACGGCAACCGGGTACTGGCATCTGCCGCCTATAACGCGGGGCCTGGACGGGTGCGTCAATGGCTCAAGGGCGCCGACCATTTGAGTTTCGACGTGTGGGTGGAAAGCATTCCCTTCGACGAAACCCGCCAGTATGTGCAGAACGTGCTGTCCTACTCGGTGATCTACGGCCAGAAGCTCAACTCGCCACAGCCGCTGGTCGACTGGCATGAGCGCTACTTCGACGATCAGTGAAACCAGCCTCCCCACAAGCCCGCAGTGATGCGGGCTTTTTATTGGGCTGCCACCCCCACGGGAGCTGGCTTGCCAGCGAAGAGGCCTTCGAGCTCGGCGCCAACCTGATGGCCGCTTTCGCCGGCCAGCCGGCTCCTACACAGGTGCCTGAGGGCCGTCGTTGAATTGCAGGGCCGCCAGGCGCGCATACAGCGGGTTGCTGGCAATCAGTTGCTGATGAGTGCCCACGGCCACCAGCCTGCCCTGGTCCATGACCGCAATCCGGTCGGCATTTTTCACCGTGGCCAAGCGATGAGCGATCACCAGGGTGGTACGGTTCTTCATCAGGCTGGGCAAGGCTTGCTGAATCAGATGCTCACTCTGCGCATCCAGGGCGCTGGTGGCCTCGTCCAGCAACAGGATCGGCGCATCCACCAACAGCGCGCGAGCGATTGCCAGACGTTGTCGCTGTCCGCCGGAAAGCCCCAGCCCGCCATCCCCTAGATGAGTCTGATAACCCTCTGGCATCTGCTCGATAAACTCGTGGGCATAGGCGATCTTCGCCGCGTCCTGGACCTGGCTCAGGGTCGCATCAGGATTGCCGTAGCGAATGTTCTCTTCGATGCTGCCGTAGAACAGCGCCGGACTCTGCGACACCAGGGCAAAACAGCGCCGCAGATCCAGCGGATCGAGCTGGGTCAGGGGCACGCCATCCAGCAGTATCCGCCCCTGCTGCGGGTCGTAGAAACGCAGCAGTAGATCGTAGAGGGTGGATTTGCCCGCCCCCGACGGCCCGACCAACGCCAGGGTTTCTCCGGCATGGATCTTCAGGCTCAGGCCATCGACGGCGTAGCGGTCCGGCCGTGACGGATAGGAAAAGCCCAGGCCGTCCAGTTCCAGATCACCCCGCACGCGTGCCGGTAAGCTCACCAGGCCGCTACTGGGTGCCTGGATGATGTTGTCCGCCCGCAGCAGTTCGGCGATCCGCTCCGCAGCCCCGGCAGCGCGTTGCAGTTCGCCTATGACCTCACTCAAGGTGCCGAAGGCGCTACCGACGATCAGGCTGTAGAACACGAACGCCGCCAGCTCACCACCGGAAATGCGCCCGGCGATCACATCCATGCCACCGACCCAGAGCATCACCCCCACCGCGCCCAAGACCAGCACGATCACCAGGGTGATCAACCAGGCACGTTGGACAATACGCTTGCGCGCGGTATCGAAGGCCTGCTCCACCGTCACGGCAAAACGCTGCTCGTCCTGGGCCTGGTGGTTGTAGGCCTGGACCGTCTTGATCTGACCAAGCGTCTCGGACACATAGCTGCCGACATCGGCGACCCGGTCCTGGCTCAGCCGCGACAGACTACGCACCCGACGGCCGAAAATCAGGATCGGCACCAGCACCAGAGGCAAGGCCACCACCACTATGCTGGTGAGCTTGGGATTGGTGACGAACAGCAAGACGATCCCCCCCAACACCATCAGCGCATTACGCAGGAACAACGACAACGAAGAACCGATCACCGACTGCAGCAAGGTGGTGTCCGCCGTGAGTCGCGACTGGATCTCCGAACTGCGATTGTTCTCGTAGAATCCGGGATGCAGGTAGATCAGGTGATTGAACACCTGGCGCCGGATATCCGCTACACAGCGCTCACCGATCCAGGACACCAGATAGAAACGCACGAAAGTGCCTACCGCCAGGGCCAGGACCAGCAGCAGGAACAGAGCAATGGACTGATTCAGCAAATGCGGGGACTGGGTCATGAAACCCTGATCCACCAAAAGGCGAATCCCCTGCCCCATGGACAGGGTGATGCCCGCAGTGACAATCAATGCCAGCAAGGCACCAAGCGCCTGCCAACGGTAGGGAGCGATAAAACGGCTGGCCAGATGCAACGCCCGGCGATGACGAGAAGAGAGCATGCAGTTCATCCATTGGCGCACCGGCGACCGACCCGTTGTAGCGGCAGCAACGAGAGGAGTTCGCAGGAACTTTGCTAAATCACAATGAGTCAGGTTGATTATGACCGCTGACACTAGAGCCTAGAGATTATCGGTCTAATCTGTGGCTGGCACTCCCCGGGCATTTCTGTTGGAGTGAAGTCGCCGGGCCAGCCCTTGCGGAGTTCTGTAACAGCTTGGTCACCCGGCCATTCTAGAGTAAGCACACAACCTGATGAGGAGACAGGCCATGTCCTTGCAACACAGCAGCAATGACAAGATTCAAGTGATCCGTACCCAGCCGAACCAGTCTCTGGGGTGTGCCATCATCGACGCCCAGGGTCGCGAAGTACCTATTACTGAAGACATGATCCAGAACGCCTGCCGCGAACTGGAAAAGCGACTGGTCAAGCCTGCTCAGCAAGATTGACACTCAGCCTCACGTCCTCTTGACCCGGCCAGACGGCCGGGTTTTTTATGCGCGCGCAATCTGCTTGCACGGGTTCAGAGTTCGCTGGCGCCCAGGGCTCGGACGATCTGGCTCAGAGCTGGCGAATCACCCTGAATCCGCACTTGCAGCCCGTCGATCTCGCGACGCTCCGGATAATGCTTGCGCAGGCCATCAAAGGCGCTGCGTTGCTGGGCGACATCATCCGCCAGGCTGCGGCGAAAATCCGCATCATCACGGCGCGGGTCGTACACCGCCCGACAGATCATCGCTAGGGCCCAGGCCGGGTCGGCATTGGCATTCAGGCTGACTTGCGACACCCACGGCGCCGGCAGCAAGGTGGCCAGGCCGACCTGTTCAGCCTGACCGAGGAAGCGGCAATAGGCCTGGTAGATCTGCGCCGTGCCACGCTGCTTGCCATCCAGGCTGTAGCCGGCGATATGGGGCGTAGCCAGCACGCAGAGGTCCGCCAGCTCGCGATCCACTGTCGGCTCCTCTTCCCAGACATCCAGCACCGCCTGCAAATCCTCACGCTGCAGCAACACTTCACGCAGCGCCTGGTTATCCACCACCGGGCCACGGGCCGCATTGATCAGCCAGGTACCTTGCTTGAGCTGATTCAAGCGCTGCCGATCCAGCAGGTGCCAGGTGGAATGCTCGCCCTGCCGAGCCAGAGGCGTATGCAGGCTGATGACGTCGCAACGTTCAATCAATTGCTCCAGGCTGACGTAGTCACCGCCTTCCGCTGCCTGTCGCTGCGGGTCACAGACCAGGACCTGCCAACCCAGACCACGCAGGACCTTGATCAAACGCCCGCCGACTTCACCGGCCCCCACCACGCCGTAACAGCGTTGAGCCAGATCCGCCCCTTCGATCTCGGCCAGGGTCAACAGACTGCCCAGCACATAATCCACCACACCACGGGCATTGCAGCCCGGCGCACTGGACCAGCTGATCCCCGCTTGCTGGAAGTAGTCCAGGTCCAGATGATCGGTGCCGATGGTGCAAGTGCCGACAAACCGCACCGGACTGCCTTCCAGCAATTGGCGGTCGACTTGCGTCACCGAGCGCACTAGCAACACATCCGCCTGCTCCACGGTAGCCCGATCAATGGCGCGCCCGGGGAAACGCCGGATCTCGCCGAAACCGGCAAAGAACTCTTCGATCAGGGGAATATTTTCGTCGGCAACAATCAACATGGCAGGCTCCTCGTGCGGAGCCGCAGTGTAGGCGCAGATGACAGGGCGAGCCAGCACGGCTTGAGGCCGAGCGCTCATTTCCCGGCGGCGGGCCATTACAAATCCACAACACTGGATTTTTTCCTGACCAGAGTGTCAACGCGTAGACTGTCGCGTCCCGCGCAACACACCTATGGACGCTACGCCCCGTGAATTCCGTGACCGACACCCCCCTCACCCCTGCCACCAGCCGCCCTGCCCGGGTCGGGCGCGAACTGCGCGACCTGCTGCGCCTGGCCTTGCCCATCATGATTGCCCAGGTGGCCACCACCGCCATGGGCTTTGTCGACGCCGTCATGGCCGGTCGGGTCAGTCCCCGGGATCTCGCGGCCGTAGCCCTGGGCAACTCGATCTGGATTCCGGTGTTCCTACTGATGACCGGCACTCTGCTGGCCACCACACCCAAGGTGGCGCAGCGCTTTGGTGCCGGCACGCTGCATGAGATCGGTCCGCTGGTGCGCCAGGCCTTGTGGCTGGCTGTAGTGACCGGCATCTCGGCCACGCTGATACTGATCAGCGCCGAACCGATACTGCACCTGATGAAGGTCGACCCGGAACTGATCAAACCCTGCATGGGCTATCTGCACGGCATCGCCAGCGGCCTGCCGGCAGTCGCGCTGTACTACGTGCTGCGCTGCTTGAGCGACGGACTGGGCCGCACAGTGCCGAGCATGGTCATCGGGCTTTGTGGCCTGGCCCTCAACATCCCCATCAACTACATCTTCATCTATGGTCACTTCGGCGTGCCGGCCATGGGTGGCGTCGGCTGTGGCTGGGCCACGGCGATCGTGATGTGGGTCATGATGCTGGGCATGGCCGGCTGGGTTCACTGGGCGCCGGCCTATCGCAAGATCCAGCTGTTCAACCAGTTCGACTGGCCACAATGGGCGGTGATCAAGCGTCTGGTGAGTATCGGTCTGCCCATTGGCATCGCGGTATTCGCCGAGTCGAGCATCTTCGCGGTGATTGCCCTGTTGATCGGCAGCCTGGGAGCCACAGTAGTGGCCGGACACCAGATCGCCCTCAACGTCAGCGCCCTGATGTTCATGATCCCCTACTCCCTGGCCATGGCCGTAACGGTACGGGTCGGCCAGTCTCTGGGGCGCCAGCAACCGCGCGACGCACGCTTCAGCGCCGGAGTCGGCATGGGCGCGGCACTGGCCTACGCCTGCTTGTCGGCGAGCCTGATGTACCTGCTGCGCGAACCCATCGCCTCGATCTACACCAACGACCCGATGGTGATCCAGGTGGCCTCGATGCTCATTGTGTACTCGGCGTTGTTCCAGTTTTCCGATGGCATTCAGGTCACCGCCGCCGGCGCACTGCGGGGCTATCAGG
Source organism: Pseudomonas sp. E1BtOHC1 (assembly GCF_058744285.1). Taxonomy (NCBI): domain Bacteria; kingdom Pseudomonadati; phylum Pseudomonadota; class Gammaproteobacteria; order Pseudomonadales; family Pseudomonadaceae; genus Pseudomonas; species Pseudomonas sp. E1BtOHC1. Next base: position 3,022,924 of record NZ_CP196023.1, on the reverse strand, counting down.
ACACCCGGGTGACCATGATCCTGACCTTGTTCGCCTACTGGGGGATTGGTTTGCCGGTGGGCTACGCCCTGGGCCTGACCGATTGGTTCGGAGCGGCGCGGGGCCCGAGCGGTCTGTGGGAGGGGTTGATTGCCGGTTTGACCTGCGCAGCGCTGATGCTGTTGATCCGCCTGACACGCAGTGCGCGCAAGCAGATCCGCATCGGCCGTTCGGCGGGTTAATCGAGCTTCTTGCGAATCCAGTAGAGATAGGTGCCAGCCTCTTCCTGCTGCGCCACCAGTTCGTGATCAAGGAACACACAGAACTTGGGAATGTCGCGGCGGGTGGAGGGGTCGGTAGCGATCACTTTCAACAACCCGCCGGCGGGCAGGTCACGAATGTGCTGGTGCAGCATCATCACCGGCTCGGGGCAATTGAGACCGGTGGCGTCGAGGGTGCCGTCAACCGGCGTATCGATGATTTGACTCATGGTTCACTCCTGAAACAGGCGGCCATTGTCGCGCAATGGCGCCATCCGGTCATCTGTTGCGGTGATCCTGCGGGCGTCACCACAACACCCCGCGCCCGCAAGAGCTGGCGGGTGTAGGCGCTGGCTTGCCAGCGAAAACGTCCTCCTGGGCAACACAAGGCTCCAGGGCCCTTTCGCCGGCAAGCCGGCTCCTACGGGGCGTTGCGTGGTATGGCGGGGCTACGCCGATTTGGGCTTTTTCACATCCAGACGGCGCAGGTGGCAAGTGACTTCCTCGCGGTCGTGATACAGCTGCTTGCAGCCGATCGCCACACGAATCCCCCGCGCTTTAAAGCCCTCTTCAATCCGCTCCAGCAAACGCTTCACTTCGGCGTAACGCTGCTTCATCGGCAGTTTCAGGTTGACCACGGCCTCGCGACAATGACCCTCGCCGATCCAGGTTTCCAGAAGTGCGGCGTTGCGCGCCGGCTTCTCGACGATGTCGCAGACCATCCAGTCCACCGGCTGCCGTGGTTTGAAGGTAAAGCCGTCCGCCATCAGGTGCTGCACCAGGCCGGTGTCCATCAGGCTTTCGGCCATCGGGCCGTTATCGACGGCCGTCACCAGCATGCCGCGATTGACCAACTGCCAGGTCCAGCCGCCCGGCGCCGCGCCCAGGTCGACTCCGGTCATGTCGCTGTGCAGACGCTCGTCCCACTGATCCCGGGGGATGAAGTGATGCCAGGCCTCTTCCAGTTTCAGGGTCGAACGGCTTGGCGCTTCCCGCGGGAACTTCAACCGTGGAATGCCCATCGGCCACATGGCCGAGTTGCCGGCATCCGCCAGTCCGACAAAGACTTCACGCCCACTCTTGAAGGTCAACAGCAAGCGCGGCTTGGCGGCATCCTCCACCAGCTTGCCGGCAGCAGTCAGGGCCTTGCGCAGCGGACCTTCGAACTTCTTGCAGAAGTTCGACAGTTCCTTGCCGTCGTTGGTGTCCACCACTTCCAGCCACAGGCTGCCGCACTGGGGGAAGTGGGCCAGATGGGCGAGGATCACACTGATGCGGTCGGTTTCCGGCAGCTCGACGAAACCGCCACGGGCCCACTGCCGGGGGAAGATCAGGTCGGCAAAGTGCAGCCCCTGCATCAGGCGCTGGGTGCCGTCGTCCTCGGTACAGATGAACTCGGCGCAGGCGGTGCTGGGTTTGGCCTTGGCGTAGCCGGCAACATTCAGCCGGGCCGCGTGGTCGGCGATCTCGGAGCAGACTTCACCCTCGAAACCGGGCCGGCAATGGATAAACAGGGTGTTCATTGAATCTCCTGGGCAAATGGCGACGAATCGATGCGCAAACCTGCCCTGTAGCAAAGCCTGTCACGAAAACCGGCGCATGATAACCGAGTTCGGAACCTTGGACTGAACCCAGGAGTCCAGTGATTAGCTATAAGCCCCAAACAGAGCTAGGTTAACTCTCTGTCCGTATCACAGGCCCGTAGCCGTGCGGGCCACAAGGAGTCATTCAATGCCATCCCTCGATAGCCTGAAAACCCTTAAAACCCTAAAAGTCGACGACAAGACTTATCACTATTTCAGCCTGCCGGACGCCGCCAAGAGCCTGGGCGATATCGACGCCCTGCCCATGTCACTGAAAGTCCTGCTGGAAAACCTACTGCGCTGGGAAGACGACAAGACCGTCACCGGTGCCGACCTCAAGGCCCTCGCCGCCTGGCTCAAGGAGCGTCGCTCCGACCGGGAAATCCAGTACCGCCCCGCTCGTGTCCTGATGCAGGACTTTACCGGCGTGCCCGCCGTGGTCGACCTGGCCGCCATGCGCGCCGCCATGGCCAAGGCCGGTGGCGATCCACAACGGATCAACCCGCTGTCCCCCGTGGACCTGGTGATCGACCACTCAGTGATGGTGGACAAGTTCGCCAGCAGCAGCGCCTTCGAACAGAACGTCGACATCGAGATGCAGCGCAACGGCGAACGCTATGCCTTCCTGCGCTGGGGCCAGAGCGCCTTCGACAACTTCAGTGTGGTACCGCCGGGCACCGGCATCTGTCATCAGGTCAACCTGGAGTACCTGGGGCGCACGGTCTGGACCAAGGACGAGGACGGCCGCACCTACGCCTTCCCCGACACCCTGGTGGGCACCGATTCCCACACCACCATGATCAACGGCCTCGGCGTGCTGGGCTGGGGCGTGGGCGGGATCGAAGCAGAAGCGGCGATGCTGGGCCAGCCGGTATCCATGCTGATCCCGGAAGTCATCGGCTTCAAACTCACCGGCAAGCTCAAGGAGGGCATCACCGCCACCGATCTGGTGCTGACGGTGACCCAGATGCTGCGCAAGAAGGGCGTAGTGGGCAAGTTCGTCGAGTTTTATGGCGATGGCCTGGCCGACCTGCCCCTGGCAGACCGCGCCACCATTGCCAACATGGCCCCGGAATACGGCGCCACCTGCGGCTTCTTCCCGGTGGATGAGATCACTCTCGACTACCTGCGCCTGTCCGGGCGCCCGAGCGAACTGGTGAAACTTGTCGAGGCCTACAGCAAGGCCCAGGGCCTGTGGCGCCTGCCGGGCAAGGAGCCGGTGTTCACCGACAGCCTGGCCTTGGACATGGGCACCGTGGAAGCCAGCCTCGCCGGACCAAAACGGCCGCAGGACCGGGTTGCACTGCCCAATGTGGCCCAGGCTTTCAGTGACTTCCTCGACCTGCAGTTCAAGCCCACCAGCAAGGAAGAGGGTCGCCTGGAAAGCGAGGGCGGCGGCGGTGTCGCCGTGGGCAATGCCGATCTGGTGGGAGAAACCGACTACCAGTACGAAGGCCAGACCTACCGCCTGAAAAACGGTGCGGTGGTCATTGCCGCAATCACCTCCTGCACCAACACCTCCAACCCCAGCGTGATGATGGCGGCCGGGCTGGTGGCGAAAAAAGCTGTAGAGAAAGGCCTGCAACGCAAGCCCTGGGTCAAGAGCTCACTGGCCCCTGGCTCCAAGGTGGTCACCGACTACTACAAGGCCGCCGGGCTCACGCCTTACCTGGACCAGTTGGGCTTCGACCTGGTGGGTTATGGCTGCACCACCTGCATCGGCAACTCCGGTCCGCTACAGGAGCCGATCGAGAAAGCCATCCAGCAAGCCGACCTCACCGTGGCTTCAGTGCTGTCGGGCAACCGCAACTTCGAAGGCCGGGTGCACCCGCTGGTCAAAACCAACTGGCTGGCCTCCCCGCCCCTGGTGGTGGCCTATGCCCTGGCCGGCACAGTGCGTATCGACATCAGCAGCGAACCGCTGGGTCAAGACAAGAACGGCCAGCCGGTGTACCTGCGGGACATCTGGCCCAGCAGCAAGGAGATCGCCGAGGCTGTGGCCCAGGTCAACACGCGGATGTTCCACAAGGAATACGCCGAGGTGTTTGCCGGTGATGCCCAATGGCAAGCCATTGACGTGCCCCAGGCCGCCACCTATGTCTGGCAGGACGACTCCACCTACATCCAGCATCCCCCTTTCTTCGACGACATTGCCGGCCCCCTGCCGGAAATCAAGGACGTCAGCGGTGCCCGGGTACTGGCGCTACTGGGGGACTCAGTGACCACCGACCACATCTCTCCCGCCGGCAATATCAAGGCCGACAGCCCTGCCGGCCGTTACCTGCGGGACAAGGGCGTGGAACCCCGGGACTTCAATTCCTACGGCTCGCGTCGGGGCAATCACCAAGTGATGATGCGCGGCACCTTCGCCAACATCCGCATCCGCAACGAAATGCTCGGCGGCGAAGAAGGCGGCAATACGTTCTACATCCCCAGCGGCGAGAAAATGCCGATCTACGACGCAGCCATGAAATATCAGGCCTCGGGCACGCCGCTGGTGGTCATCGCCGGTCAGGAGTACGGCACCGGCTCCAGTCGTGACTGGGCCGCCAAGGGCACCAACCTGCTGGGGGTCAAGGCGGTGATTGCCGAAAGCTTCGAGCGTATTCACCGCTCCAATCTGGTGGGCATGGGGGTCTTGCCCTTGCAGTTCAAGCTCGACCAGAACCGCAAGAGTCTGAAACTCACCGGCAAGGAGACCCTGGACATCCTTGGCCTGAGCGATGTGGAACTGACTCCACGGATGAACCTGCCCCTGGTGATCACCCGCGAGGATGGCAGCCAGGAGAAAATCGAGGTGCTGTGCCGCATCGATACCTTGAACGAAGTCGAGTACTTCAAGTCTGGAGGGATCCTGCACTACGTGTTGCGACAGCTGATTGCATCCTGATCCGCTACGAAACCAGACACCGCCTTAGGGCGGTGTTTTTCGTCGGGCTGTCGTACAAAACTCAGCTGGTTATACTTGCCGCCCGCCGAAGCTGACTCACCGGTCGCAATGGCTACTACAGATCCGGCGCTGAACAACGTTTCTGCAACACCCCTTTCTTTTGCAACAAGGATTCCACATGACCGCTTTGCCATGGATGTATCTGGCACTCCTTTCTATTGGCTACGCACTGGCTCTGAGCTACGGGCAACTGGGACTGCTGGCCGCCCTCTCGATCTTCCTGCTGCTCTGCGCCGGATTCGCCGTACGCCAGCAACGCAGCCGCATCGGCCAATACCTGGGCCACGGCCTGTTCGTGGTGATCGCCCTGGCCCTGGCCATGCACTGGCTGCCAGGCTTTTACAACGGCCGGGCCATTGATCCGCAGCGTTTTACCGACGACGCCGTGCCCTTCTCCATGTACCTGAATCAGGACAAACCGCTGATCGGCTTCTGGCTGCTGCTGGTCTGCCCCTGGATCGTCGGTCGGCGCTCGCTGCGCCTGTCGCTCTACGCCACGGTGCTGGCCCTGGCGGTGTGCGCAGTCGCCGCATTGGGTGGCGCATTGCTGCTGGGAATCATCAGTTGGGCGCCGAAATGGCCGGATCAGGCCTGGTTGTGGGTATTGAACAATCTGCTGCTGGTGACCCTGGTGGAGGAAGCGCTGTTCCGTGGTTACATCCAGGGCGGCCTGGGCCGGAGGTTCAAGGCCCTTCCCTATGGCGAGAACCTGGCACTGCTGTGTGCGGCCCTGCTATTCGGCCTGGTACACCTGGGTGCTGGCTGGCAATGGACCCTACTGGCGGCCATCGCCGGGGTCGGCTACGGTCTGGCCTATCGCTTTGGTGGCCTGGGTGCGGCAATCGCCACTCACTTTGCTCTCAATCTGCTGCATTTCGGCTTGTTCACCTATCCGATGCTCGCCGGATAACCCAGCGAAAAGTTGTCAAAACCAGTACTTCAGGACAATTGACTATCAAGGAAGAAGGTCAATGATTAGCGCCTCGCCAAAGCCACCGGAACCTCGGTGGCGCATTTTGCAAGCGACAGCTTCTGCCAATGAGACCCAGCGCCGATTATTGAAAAATAATTTCAATAATCGGCTGAAGCGGCCGACAACCCATCAAAGCCTTGCGGATTGAAAAACCATGCGTAATAACCAGCCTGTCACTCAGCGCGAACGTACCTTCCCGGCTCAACAACGGTTGATTTCCACCACCGACGCCAAAGGCGTGATCACCTACTGCAACGATGCTTTTGTCGAGATCAGTGGGTTCTCCCGTGAAGAACTGGTTCGCGCGCCGCACAACCTGGTCCGTCACCCTGATGTACCCGCGGCAGTGTTCGCGCACATGTGGGGCACCTTGAAACAAGGCTTGCCATGGATGGGCATCGTCAAGAACCGCTGCAAGACCGGCGACCACTACTGGGTCAACGCCTATGTGACACCAGTGTTCGAAGGCAACCAGGTGGTGGGCTACGAATCGGTACGGGTCAAGCCCACCGCCGAACAGGTGCGCCGCGCCGAAGCCCTCTATCAGCGCATCAACCAGGGCAAGTCGGCCATTCCCAAGCGTGACAAGTGGTTGCCGATCCTTCAGGACTGGCTGCCGTTCATTCTGGTCAGCCAACTGAGCTTCATGATCGGCGCCTGGCTCAACTCCCACTGGGGCTTTGCCCTGGCCGCAGCCCTCTCGGTGCCGCTGGGCCTGTTGGGCCTGAGCTGGCAGCAACGAGGCCTCAAGCGCCTGCTGCGCCTGGCCGAACAAACCACTTCCGACCCACTGATCGCCCAGATGTACACCGACAGCCGTGGCGCCCAGGCGCGCCTGGAAATGTCGATCTTGAGCCAGGAAGCCCGCCTAAAGACTTGCCTGACCCGCTTGCAGGACACTGCGGAGCACCTCAACGAACAGGCCCGACAGTCCGACACCCTGGCCCACAACAGCTCCAGCGGCCTGGAACGTCAGCGGGTCGAGACCGAGCAGGTGGCCACAGCGGTCAACCAGATGGCCGCCACCACCCAGGAAGTGGCCAGTCACGTACAACGCACCGCTGACGCTACCCAGGAGGCCAATCGTCTCACCGGTCGCGGCCGGGATATCGCCGGGGAAACCCGCGAAGCCATCCAGCGCCTGTCGGTGGTGGTGGGCGAAACCGGCCTGACCGTGACCCAACTGGCCAAGGACAGCGACGAGATCGGCGGCGTAGTGGATGTGATCAAGGGCATCGCCGACCAGACCAACCTGCTGGCCTTGAACGCCGCCATCGAAGCGGCGCGCGCTGGGGAAATGGGCCGCGGCTTTGCCGTGGTCGCCGATGAAGTGCGCCAGCTGGCGCAACGCACCAGCGAGTCCACCGGACAGATCCACACCCTGATCGCCAAGCTGCAACAAACCGCCGCCACCGCAGTGCAAACCATGGATGCCGGTCACCGTCAGGCCGAAGAAGGCGTGGCCCGGGTGCTGGAAGCCGACCAGGCGCTGGTGGGCATCAGTGAAGCGGTGGCCAACATCACCGACATGACCACCCAGATCGCTGCAGCCACCGAAGAGCAAAGCTCGGTGGCCGAAGAAATCAGCCGCAACATCAGCACCATCGCGCAACTGGCGGACCAGACTTCGGAGCAGGCCCAGCACTCGGCCGAACTCAGCGAAGCCCTGACCCGCACGGCGCACACGCAGTACTCGCTGGTGGAGCGCTTCAACCGCTGAGTCCCTGGACTGGCGACAAAAAACCGGAAGCCAAGGCTTCCGGTTTTTTTATGCCCGCAAACCCGCCCAACAAATGTTGGAGCGAGCTTGCTCGCGATAAATCTTCACCGCGATACAAGTTCGAGGACCGAGTGAACGCTTCGCGAGCCAGCTCGCTCCTACAGGATCAGGTCGGCGCTTGCAGGAACGCAGCGACCTTGGTCGCCGCGGACTCCAGGTGCTGCTCGTGGGTGAAACCGGAAGCCTTCAGGGGCTTGAGATCGTGATCAGCGGCCGTCAGCCAGTGCAACTCGATAGCAGGTGCCAGTGAGTAGGCTTCGACCGCCTGGCGATTACCCAGGGCGTCACGCTCGCCCTGCACGATCAGGGTCGGCGTCACCAGTTCGGCCAGGTGCGCCACTCGCGGCTTCTCCGGCTTGCCGGCGGCATAGAAGGGATAGCCCAGGCACACCAGGGCATCGGCAGCCAGCTCATCGGCCAACAAGCTGGCCATCCGCCCGCCCATGGACTTGCCGCCCACCGCCAAAACCCCAGTGACATAAGGTCGCACCAAGGCATGCACCTCGCGCCAGCACTCCAGAAGCTTGGGTGCCGGGTTGGGCGGTCGCTTGCCACCGTCCAGGCGCCGCTGGGCCATGTAGGGAAACTCGAAGCGCAAGACGTTCACCCCATGCCCGGCAAGGCGTGCAGCGATGTCGCTCATGAACCCGCTGTCCATTGGCGCGCCGGCACCGTGGGCCAGGATCAGGGTCGGTGCCTGCAACGGGTCGGCAACAGCGGCGACCTCCCATAACCAGCCCCGCTCGCGCACGCACTGCGCCCATTGATCCCCGTCAATACTGGCCTTGTGCTCATTGCTCATGCTTGCCTCGCTTTTAGTCTGCCTATAACTCCAGACGAAGTGAGCGCGCCTTGCCGTGCGCAGTCGCTTTCACTTCAGCTGAACCGTGGATGGGGAACCATGAACACTTCTATCAGTACCGCCTACAACTACAAGGTGGTCCGCCAATTCGCCATTATGACGGTGGTGTGGGGCATCGTCGGCATGGGGCTCGGGGTTTTTCTCGCTGCCCAGTTGGTCTGGCCCGAACTCAACTTCGATCTACCGTGGACCAGCTTCGGCCGTCTACGTCCGCTGCACACCAACGCAGTGATCTTCGCCTTTGGCGGCTGCGCACTGTTTGCCAGCTCGTTCTACTCGGTGCAACGCACCTGTCAGACCCAGTTGTTCGCGCCGAAAATCGCCGCGTTCTGCTTCTGGGGCTGGCAGCTGGTCATCCTCTTGGCGGCTATCAGCCTGCCACTGGGCTACACCAGCTCCAAGGAATACGCTGAACTGGAATGGCCGATCGATATCCTGATCACAATTGTCTGGGTGGCCTACGCCATCGTGTTCTTCGGCACCCTGGTGAAGCGCAAGACCAAACACATTTATGTGGGTAACTGGTTCTTCGGCGCCTTCATCATCACCGTGGCCATCCTGCACATCGTCAACAACCTGGAACTGCCGGTCAGCTTCACCAAGTCCTACTCGGTGTATGCCGGTGCGACCGATGCGATGGTGCAATGGTGGTACGGCCACAACGCCGTGGGCTTCTTCCTGACCGCGGGCTTCCTGGGGATGATGTACTACTTCGTACCCAAGCAGGCCGAGCGTCCGGTTTACTCCTATCGCTTGTCCATCGTGCACTTCTGGGCACTGATCACCCTGTACATCTGGGCCGGTCCGCACCACCTGCACTACACCGCTCTGCCGGACTGGGCACAATCCCTGGGGATGGTGATGTCCCTGGTACTGCTGGCGCCAAGCTGGGGCGGCATGATCAACGGGATGATGACCCTCTCGGGCGCTTGGCATAAGTTGCGCAGCGACCCGATTCTGCGCTTCCTGGTTGTGTCGCTGGCGTTCTACGGCATGTCGACCTTCGAAGGTCCGATGATGGCGATCAAGACCGTCAACGCCCTCTCCCACTACACCGACTGGACCATCGGCCACGTACACGCCGGCGCTCTGGGCTGGGTGGCGATGATCTCCATTGGCGCGCTGTACCACCTGATCCCGAAAGTCTTCGGTCGCGAGCAGATGTACAGCGTCGGCCTGATCAACACCCACTTCTGGCTCGCCACCATCGGTACCGTGCTCTACATCGCTTCGATGTGGGTCAACGGCATCGCCCAGGGCCTGATGTGGCGTGCAGTCAACGAAGACGGCACCCTGACCTACTCGTTCGTCGAAACCCTGGTGGCCAGCCACCCAGGCTTCATCGTGCGACTGGTGGGTGGTGCGATCTTCCTCAGCGGCATGTTCCTGATGGCCTACAACACCTGGCGCACCGTACGTGCCGCCGTGCCAGCCGAAGTCAACGCCGCTGCGCAGATGGCCTGAGGAGTCCGCCATGAAACACGAAACGATTGAAAAAAACGTCGGCCTGCTGATGCTGCTGATGGTCTTCGCGGTGAGCATCGGCGGTCTGACCCAGATCGTCCCGCTGTTCTTCCAGGACGTCACCAACAAGCCGGTGGAAGGCATGAAGCCCTACACCGCCCTGCAACTGGAAGGCCGTGACATCTACATCCGCGAAGGCTGCGTACAGTGCCACTCGCAGATGATCCGTCCGTTCCGCGCTGAAACCGAACGCTATGGTCACTACTCGGTGGCCGGTGAAAGCGTCTGGGACCACCCGTTCCTGTGGGGTTCCAAGCGTACCGGTCCGGACCTGGCCCGTGTCGGCGGCCGCTACTCCGATGACTGGCACCGTGCGCACTTGTACAACCCGCGCAACGTCGTGCCCGAGTCGAAGATGCCGGCCTACCCGTGGCTGGTAACAGCACCGGTGGACAGCAGCCATACCGAAACCAAGCTCAAGGTCATGCGCACCCTCGGCGTGCCCTACACCGACGACGACATCGCCGGGGCCACCGCCTCGCTCAAGGGCAAGACCGAGATGGACGCCCTGGTGTCCTACCTGCAAGTGCTTGGCACTGCGATCAAGAGCAAGAGGTGAGCCATGGGTTTTGAACTCGATAGCGGCATGATCCGCGGGCTCGGGACCCTGGTGGTGATGATCGCCTTCATCGGCCTGTCGATCTGGGTATTCAACGCCAAACGCAACCCCGAGTTTGCCCAGGCACGCCTGCTGCCCTTCGCCGACGATCCGGCGCCGGGCGCGGCGCACGCCGGCCATTCATCTGATGACGCTCAACCTCAAGAGCCTGCGACAAGGAGCATTCGGCCATGACCACCTTCTGGAGTACGTGGATCTGCGTACTGACCATCGGCAGCCTGATCGGCCTGACCTGGCTGCTGGTCGGCACCCGCAAGGGTGAAACCAAGGGCAGCGTGGACCAGACCATGGGCCACGCTTTCGATGGCATCGAGGAGTACGACAACCCCCTGCCGCAATGGTGGTTCCTATTGTTCGCCGGGACCCTGGTGTTTTCCGTGGGCTACCTGATCCTCTACCCGGGTCTGGGCAACTGGAAAGGCATCCTGCCGGGCTATGAAGACGGCTGGACCCAGACCAAGGAATGGGAAAAGGAAATGGCCAAGGCGGACGTGAAATTTGGGCCGATCTTCGCCAAATTCGCTGCCATGCCCGTGGAAGAAGTGGCCAAGGACCCACAAGCACTGAAGATGGGTGGACGCCTGTTCGCTTCCAACTGCTCGGTGTGCCACGGCTCTGACGCCAAGGGTGCTTTCGGCTTCCCCAACCTGGCGGACGACAACTGGCGGTGGGGCGGCAGCGCTGACACCATCAAGGCCACCATCATGGGCGGCCGCATGGCGGCCATGCCGGCCTGGGGTGAAGTGCTCAAGGAAAACGGGGTGAAGAACGTTGCGGCCTATGTTCGTCATGAACTGGCCGGCCTGCCTCTGCCTGCAGACAGCGATGCTGACCTGCTGGCCGGACAGCAAGCATTCAGCACCACCTGCGTAGCCTGCCACGGCGCCAACGGCAAGGGCACCGAGATCATGGGCGCGCCCGATCTGACCCAGCCTGCCGGCTTCATCTACGGCACCAGCCTGGCGCAACTGCAACAGACCATCCGCCACGGTCGCCAGGGCCATATGCCGGCGCAGAGCGAACTGCTCGGCAATGACAAGGTGCAACTGCTGGCCGCCTACGTGTACAGCCTCTCCCACGGCAACAAGCAACAAGCCGCAAACGACCAGTAAGGCAACATCCGCAGGCTGCAGGTTTTCAACTTGCAGCCTGTCACTTGAAGTTCCCCCTGCCTCTTTGCGACCAAGTGTCGCACCCCTCTCCCCCGCCGCGTTTGCACTGATCCGAATCAGGTCTAAGCTTGCCCCGAAGCGCACTGGCAATGACCGGTCACAGGCCATCGGTATCCTAGACGTTCGAAGCTTTCGCTCGATGACAGGCCGCAAAGGCTGGTTTATACCGGCTGTCGACTGGCTTACCGCCTGTCAGCTGATCCGCGGGCTTCCACACACCCGGTTACATCTGACCTGACACCCCGAGTTTTTTGTCCACTGCGACATTTTGTCCGAGGGCATTTTTTGTCCCTACTCGGCATAGGGAAAGGCCGCAGAATCAGGCATGGAACGCATTGACCCAGGTCATGGCGCGTTGCAATGACCCCCTGCTTTCTCCATACTTGCGGCCGATTTTTATCCCTAATAAAACACCCAAACCGTGGAACCTTAGAATGAGCACAGCAATCAGTCCGACTGCTTATAACTATAAGGTAGTCCGCCAGTTCGCCATCATGACGGTGGTCTGGGGGATCCTTGGCATGGGGCTCGGTGTCTTCATCGCCTCGCAACTGGTCTGGCCGGAGTTGAACTTCGGTCTGCCATGGACGACCTTTGGACGCCTGCGCCCGCTGCACACCAACCTGGTGATCTTCGCCTTCGGTGGATGTGCATTGTTTGCCACCTCTTACTATGTCGTGCAGCGAACCTGCCAGACGCGACTGATTTCCGACAGCCTTGCGGCCTTCACCTTCTGGGGTTGGCAAGCGGTGATCGTCGGTGCGATCGTGACCCTGCCACTGGGTTACACCACCACCAAGGAATACGCCGAACTGGAATGGCCTCTGGCTATCCTGCTGGCGATCGTCTGGGTCACCTACGGCCTGGTGTTCTTTGGCACCATCACCAAGCGCAAGACCAAGCACATCTACGTCGGTAACTGGTTCTACGGTGCCTTCATCGTGGTGACCGCGATGCTGCACATCGTCAACCACGCCTCCCTGCCGGTCAGCTTCTTCAAGTCCTACTCGGCCTATGCCGGTGCGACTGACGCCATGATCCAGTGGTGGTATGGCCACAACGCCGTGGGCTTCTTCCTGACCACCGGCTTCCTGGGGATGATGTACTACTTCGTACCCAAGCAGGCCGAGCGTCCGATCTACTCCTATCGCCTGTCCATCGTGCACTTCTGGGCGCTGATCACCCTGTACATCTGGGCCGGTCCGCACCACCTGCATTACACCGCTCTGCCGGACTGGGCCCAGTCCCTGGGCATGGCCATGTCGATCATCCTGCTGGCACCCAGCTGGGGCGGCATGATCAACGGCATGATGACCCTGTCGGGCGCCTGGCATAAGCTGCGCACCGACCCGATCCTGCGCTTTTTGGTGGTATCCCTGGCGTTCTACGGCATGTCGACCTTCGAAGGTCCGATGATGGCGATCAAGACCGTCAACTCGCTCTCGCACTACACCGACTGGACCATCGGCCACGTACACGCCGGCGCTCTGGGCTGGGTAGCGATGATCTCCATCGGCGCTCTGTATCACCTGATTCCGAAAGTCTTCGGTCGTCAGCAGATGCACAGCACCGGCCTGATCAACACCCACTTCTGGCTGGCTACCATCGGTACCGTGCTCTACATCGCCTCGATGTGGGTCAACGGTATTACCCAGGGTCTGATGTGGCGTGCAATCAACGATGACGGCACCCTCACCTACTCCTTCGTCGAAGCACTGCAAGCCAGCCACCCGGGCTTTATCGTCCGTGCTCTGGGCGGTGCGTTCTTCGCCACCGGCATGCTGATCATGGCGTACAACGTGTTCCGTACCGTTCGCGCCTCGAACCCGGCTGAAGCTGAAGCCGCCGCTCAGATCGCTGTAGTTGGAGCTCACTGATGAAGCACGAAGTAGTCGAGAAGAATATTGGCCTACTGGCCTTCTTCATGGTCATCGCCGTCAGCATCGGCGGCCTGACCCAGATCGTCCCGCTGTTCTTCCAGGACGTCACCAACAAGCCGGTGGAAGGCATGAAGCCGCGCACCGCACTGGAACTGGAAGGCCGCGACGTGTACATCGCCAACGGCTGTGTCGGCTGCCACTCGCAGATGATCCGTCCGTTCCGTGCTGAAACCGAACGCTACGGTCACTACTCGGTGGCCGGCGAAAGCGTCTGGGACCACCCGTTCCTGTGGGGTTCCAAGCGTACCGGCCCGGACCTGGCCCGTGTCGGCGGCCGCTACTCCGATGACTGGCAGCGTGCGCACCTGTACAACCCGCGCAACGTTGTTCCCGAGTCGAAGATGCCGGCTTATCCGTTCCTCGTAGAAAACAAGCTCGACGGCAAAGACACCGCGAAGAAAATGGAAGTCTTGCGCACGCTCGGCGTCCCTTACACCGACGAAGACATCGCCGGTGCCAAGGATGCCGTGAAGGGCAAAACCGAAATGGACGCGCTGGTGGCCTATCTGCAAGGCCTGGGCACCATCATCAAAAGCAAACGGTGATCTAGATGGATATCGGGATGATTCGTGGCCTGGGCACCCTTGTTGTGATGGTGGCCTTCATCGGCTTGGCGCTCTGGGTGTTCAGCCCCAAGCGCAAGTCCGAGTTTGAAGACGCGACCTTGCTGCCGTTCGCGGATGATCCCGACGCCATCAAGCACGTCGAGCAAGCTTCTAGGAGTAACAAAGAATGACTACGTTCTGGAGTCTGTACGTCACAGTCCTCAGTCTGGGTACCATCTTCGCCCTGACCTGGCTGCTGCTGTCGACCCGCAAGGGCCAGCGCACCGAGCAGACCGACGAGACGGTCGGCCACTCCTTCGACGGGATCGAGGAGTACGACAACCCCCTGCCGAAGTGGTGGTTCATGCTGTTCGTCGGCACCATCGTCTTCGCCCTGGGTTACCTGGTGCTGTACCCGGGCCTGGGCAACTGGAAAGGCGTCCTGCCTGGCTACAACTACCTCGATAACGAGAAGCAGACCCCGTTCGCCAACGGCCAGTCCGGCTGGACCGGCGTGCATGAGTGGGAAAAGGAAATGGCCAAGTCGGACGCCAAGTTCGGTCCGATCTTCGCCAAATACGCCGCCATGCCTATCGAAGAAGTGGCCAAGGACCCGCAAGCCCTGAAAATGGGCGGTCGCCTGTTCGCTTCCAACTGCTCGGTCTGCCACGGTTCCGACGCCAAGGGCGCCTATGGCTTCCCCAACCTGACCGACGCCGACTGGCGCTGGGGCGGCGAGCCGGAAACCATCAAGGCCACCATCATGGGCGGTCGCCACGCGGTGATGCCCGCCTGGGTGGACGTGATCAAGGAACAGGGCGTCAGTGACGTTGCCGCTTATGTCCTGACCAACCTCGACGGCCGCAAACTGCCGGAAGGCATCAAGGCCGACCCGGTCAATGGCCAGAAGCTGTTCGCCGCCAACTGCGCGGTCTGCCACGGTCCGGAAGGCAAAGGCACCCCAGCCATGGGCGCCCCGAACCTGACTCACCCGGCAGCGTTCATCTACGGCTCGAGCTTCGCCCAACTGCAGCAGACCATTCGTCACGGCCGTCAGGGCGTGATGCCTGCTCAGGAACAACTGCAAGGCAATGACAAGGTTCACCTGCTGGCGGCTTATGTCTACAGCCTGTCCCACGGTGACAAGAAGGCCGACGCCGAGTAAGAGCGACGACTGAAAGCAACACTCAACGGCCCCGCCAATCAGCATTGGCGGGGCCGTTTTGTTTGCGCCTTACATCGGCTGAGCTCGACGGTGGATCACCCTTCGCGGCAACCCGGCAGTAACGTTTCTACAATATGGAGGACTTCGAGGCCTGCTGCGTAGGCCTGATCAACCCATGGAAGAATTGAACGGCGCGCCGTGCAAAACGGTCCATAATCCACAAGTCAATTGATTCAAGTCATTACACCATCAGTTGATTTCCCCCAACGCGACCAAAGGTCGCACCCTTGCGCTAGAGCTACAGGCGTATCATTGCGCCACTGCAACACCCCTTTTGACCCCGGCCGGCATGTACTGGCCGAGGCATTTTTCCACTGCCGTGGGATGCAATGATGAGCAACCAGATTCCCGTACAAGACGTTACCCCGCCTGCCAAAAACGCGACCAACAGCGTCGACCTCTACGCCTCCAGGGAAAAAATCTACACCCGCGCCTTCACTGGCCTGTTCCGTAACCTGCGCATACTGGGCGGCGCCGGATTATTCCTGCTGTACTTCGGCACCGTGTGGCTCAACTGGGGTGGCCACCAGGCTGTCTGGTGGAACCTGCCGGAACGTAAATTCTTCATCTTTGGCGCCACGTTCTGGCCCCAGGACTTCATCCTGCTCTCGGGCCTGTTGATCATTGCCGCTTTCGGCCTGTTCTTCATCACCGTCTATGCCGGACGTGTCTGGTGCGGCTACACCTGCCCGCAGAGCGTCTGGACCTGGATCTTCATGTGGTGCGAAAAAGTCACCGAAGGCGATCGCAACCAGCGCATCAAGCTGGACAAGGCGCCCATGAGCGCCAACAAGTTCCTGCGCAAGCTCAGCAAGCACAGCCTCTGGCTACTGATCGGTTTCGTCACTGGCATGACCTTCGTCGGCTACTTCTCGCCCATCCGCGAACTGGTCATCGACTTCTTCACTGGCCAGGCCGATGGCTGGTCGTACTTCTGGGTGGGCTTCTTCACCCTGGCCACCTACGGCAACGCCGGCTGGTTGCGCGAGCAAGTGTGCATCTACATGTGCCCCTATGCGCGCTTCCAGAGCGTGATGTTCGACAAGGACACCCTGATCGTTTCCTATGACCCACGCCGTGGCGAAAGCCGTGGCCCACGCAAGAAAGGCGCCGACTACAAGGCCCAGGGCCTGGGCGACTGCATCGATTGCACCATGTGTGTCCAGGTCTGCCCCACCGGCATCGACATCCGTGATGGCCTGCAGATCGAATGTATCGGCTGCGCCGCCTGTATCGACGCCTGTGACAGCATCATGGACAAGATGGAGTACCCCCGCGGGCTCATCAGCTACACCACCGAACACAACCTCTCCGGACAGAAAACCCATAAACTGCGTCCGCGCCTGATCGGTTACGCCCTGGTGTTGCTGGCCATGATCAGCCTGCTGGTCACCGCGTTCTTCATGCGTTCACTGGTGGGCTTCGATGTCAGCAAGGACCGGGTGCTGTACCGCGAAAACTCAGAAGGCCGGATCGAAAACGTCTATAGCCTGAAGATCATGAACAAGGACCAGCGCGACCACACCTACGTGCTCGATGCCGCTGGCCTGCCGGACCTGAAGCTGCAGGGCAAGCGCGAGATCCATGTGGTGGCCGGCGATATCGTCAGCATGCCAGTGGAACTGTCCATCGCTCCAGAGCAACTGCCATCGACCACCAACGAGGTGAAATTCATCCTCAAGGATGCCGACGATGACAGCGTCCACGTTGAAGCCAAGAGCCGGTTCATCGGCCCACAAATTCGTTAAGAGCCAAGAGAAGTGATCATGCCCGCAGCTACCACCACCAGCCCCTGGTACAAACACCTCTGGCCCTGGATCATCATCGGCATCCTCGCCTGCTCGGTGACCCTGACCCTGTCCATGGTGACCATTGCCGTGAACAACCCGGACAACCTGGTGAACGACAACTACTACGAGGCCGGCAAGGGCATCAACCGCTCCCTGGACCGCGAGTTGCTGGCCCAGACGCTGAAGATGCGCGCCAACGTGCACCTCGACGAACTGACCGGCGAAGTGGAGCTGCGCCTGAGCGGTAACAGCCAGCCCAAGACCCTGGAGCTGAACCTGATCTCGCCGACCCAGCCGGAGAAAGATCGCAAGATCAACCTCACCCGCAGCGAAACCGAACAAGGTCGCTACATTGGCCAGTTGACCGATCAGGTCGAAGGCCGGCGCTTCGTCGAACTGCTGGGAGTCGAAGGCGACAAGACCTGGCGCATGTTCGAAGAGGAACAAGTCAGTCACGACAAGGACCTGCTGCTGGGCGATGAGCCGCTGCAAGGGGCGGAAGACCTGAACTGATCAACACCTGTCGTCCATCGCCGGCGCGCCGCCTTTGCCCTCACCCGGGTTGCAGGCGACTTGCCGGCGATGAGTTTTTCCCCGACCACAAAGACCGCCGATGACCACGCCACTGCCTTGCTACCACTGCGCCCTGCCGGTTCCCACCGGCAGCCGGTTCACCGCCGTCGTGCTCGGCGAATCCCGGGAGTTCTGCTGCCCGGGTTGCCAGGCGGTCGCCGAGGCCATTGTCGCTGGCGGCCTGGAGCATTACTACAGCCACCGCAGTGAAGCCTCGGCCAACCCCGAAGCCTTGCCTGTGCAGTTGCTGGATGAGTTGGCGCTATACGATCGTGCCGACGTGCAACAACCCTTTGTCCGCCACGAAGGCGAGCTGGCGGAAACCACTCTGCTGATGGAAGGCATCAGTTGCGCCGCCTGTGGCTGGCTGATCGAAAAGCATCTGCGCAGCCTGCCGGCAGTGGTCGAGGCCCGCCTCAACCTTTCCAACCACCGCCTGCATGTGCGCTGGGCCGATAGCCAGCTCCCGCTGAGCCAAGTCCTTAGCGAGCTACGACACATCGGCTACGCTGCCCACCCCTATCAACCGGACCGCGCCTCTGAACAACTGGCCAGCGAGAACCGCCTGGCGCTGCGCCAGCTGGGGGTCGCCGGGTTACTGTGGTTCCAAGCGATGATGGCAACCATGGCCACCTGGCCGGAATTCAATATCGACCTGAGCCCGGAGCTGCACACCATCCTGCGCTGGGTTGCGCTTTTCCTCACCACCCCCATCGTGTTCTACAGCTGTGCACCTTTCTTCAAGGGCGCCATGCGCGACTTGCGCACCCGTCACTTGACCATGGATGTTTCGGTGTCCCTGGCCATCGGCGGAGCCTATCTGGCCGGGATCTGGACTGCCATCAGCGGCGTCGGCGAGCTGTATTTTGACGCCGTGGGCATGTTCGCCCTGTTTCTGCTGGCCGGACGCTACCTGGAACGCCGGGCCCGGGAACGCACTGCAGCAGCCACCGCACAACTGGTCAACCTGCTGCCAGCCTCCTGCCTGCGCCTGAGCGAAGACGGCCAGAGCGAACGCATCCTGCTCACTGAGCTGCGCCTGGGGGACCGGGTGCTGGTGCATCCCGGCGCGGTACTGCCGGCGGATGGCAAGATCCTTGACGGCCAATCGAGCATCGACGAGTCCCTGCTCACTGGCGAGTACCTACCCCAGCCCCGCAGTCAGGGCGACATGGTCACCGCAGGCACGCTGAACGTCGAAGGTGCATTGACGGTGGAAGTCCAGGCCCTGGGCCAGGACACCCGGCTGTCAGCCATCGTGCGCCTGCTGGACCGGGCTCAGGCAGAGAAACCTCGACTCGCGGAGGTCGCCGACCGCGCGGCCCAGTGGTTCCTGCTGTTCTCGTTGATCGCCGCTGCGGCCATCGGCCTGCTGTGGTGGCAACTGGACGCCTCGCGCGCCTTCTGGATCGTCCTGGCCATGCTGGTTGCCACCTGCCCTTGCGCGCTGTCCCTGGCCACTCCAACGGCCTTGACCGCCGCCACCGGCACCCTGCACAAGCTCGGCCTGCTGCTGACCCGCGGCCATGTGCTCGAAGGCCTGAACCAGATCGACACGGTGATTTTCGACAAGACCGGCACCCTCACCGAAGGACGCTTGGCACTGCGCGCCATTCGCCCCCTGGGTTGCGTGACCAGCGATGACTGCCTGAGCCTGGCGGCGGCCCTGGAGAACCGCTCCGAGCACCCTATCGCTCGGGCTTTTGGCCGCGCCCCAGTGGCGGCCGAAGAGGTCACCAGCAGCCCGGGACTGGGCCTGGAAGGTCTGGTGGGCACACAGCGCTTGCGCATCGGCCAGCCGGCATTCGTCTGCGAACTCAGCGGCTGCCCGGTGCCCTCGATGCCTGATGAAGCCGGCCAGTGGTTGTTGTTGGGTGACAGCCTGGGCGCCCTCGCCTGGCTGGTGCTCGATGACCGGCTGCGCAGCGACGCCCCAGCCCTCCTGGCCACCTGCAAGGCTCGCGGCTGGCATACCTTGCTGCTTTCCGGGGACAGCTCACCGATGGTGGCCAGCGTCGCCGCCGAACTGCAGATCGACGAAGCCCGTGGCGGCCTACGCCCGGATGACAAGCTGCAGGTACTGCAACAGCTGCATCAACAGGGCCGCAAAGTGCTGATGCTCGGCGACGGGGTCAACGATGTGCCGGTACTAGCCGCCGCCGACATCAGCGTGGCCATGGGTTCGGCCACTGACCTGGCCAAGACCAGCGCCGATGCAGTGCTCCTGTCCAACCGCCTGGACGCACTGGTGCAGGCCTTCAGCCTGGCCCGTCGGACCCGCCGGGTAATCATCGAGAACCTGCTCTGGGCCGGGCTGTACAATGGCCTGATGCTGCCGTTCGCCGCCCTGGGCTGGATCACTCCGGTCTGGGCTGCGGTCGGCATGTCCATCAGTTCCCTGACCGTGGTGCTCAATGCCCTGCGCCTGACCCGCATGCCGCGGTCAGCCGACAGCGCCGGCGCCCCCGAAACCCGCCTGTTGCCGGCCTGAGCCGCCGGGCCTGGAGTCCAGATGCCAGCTCTTTATGTGATGATTCCGGCCGCCCTGCTGATCGTGGCCATCGCCATCTACATCTTCTTCTGGGCCGTCGACAGCGGTCAGTACGACGACCTCGACGGCCCGGCCCACAGCATCCTATTCGACGATCAGGACCCTAGCCACACCGCAGCGGTGGACGAAGCCAAGGGCCAGACAGACAACGACGCCGAGCCGGTCAAGAAAGCGGAACCACCCCATGCTTGAGCTGGCTCCCCTACTGGTTTCGGCGGTGATCCTTGGCTTGCTGGGTGGAGGGCATTGCCTGGGCATGTGCGGCGGGCTGATGGGCGCTCTGACCCTGGCCATTCCCCAGGACCAACGCAGCCGGCGTTTCCGACTGTTACTGGCCTACAACCTCGGGCGCATCCTCAGTTATGCCCTGGCCGGCCTGCTGCTGGGTCTGGCTGGCTGGGCCGTGGCCAGCAGTCCGGTGGCGCTGTTCATGCGGGTACTGGCTGGCTTGTTGTTGATCGCCATGGGCCTGTACCTGGCCGGCTGGTGGAGCGGCCTGACCCGTATCGAAGGCCTTGGACGGGGCCTGTGGCGGCATATCCAGCCAGTCGCCAACCGCCTGCTGCCGGTTTCCAGCCTGCCTCGCGCACTGCTCCTGGGTGCGCTCTGGGGCTGGCTGCCTTGCGGTTTGGTGTACAGCACCCTGCTGTGGTCGGCGAGCCAGGGCAACGCCCTGGATAGCGCTCTGCTGATGCTGGCGTTCGGCCTCGGCACCTGGCCTGTGCTGTTGGCCACTGGTCTTGCGGCGGAACGGGTTACCGCCCTGCTGCGCCGTCGCAGCGTGCGCATGGCCGGAGGACTGTTGGTCATGCTGTTCGGCATCTGGACCCTGCCGGGGCCTCATCAGCACTGGCTGATGGGCCACTGATCCCTGGAAAGGGCCCGGCTACAGGGCTTGTACGCCCCGTCGGCGCTACCTCAGCGGCTCCCGAACACCCTTGATACAAATCAAGATGGCCGCAGCCCTAACCCCCTAGACTCGCGAACACTGCCAGCCTATCCGGGGGAATTCCCGCATGCTCGACGCCATTCGTTGGGACACAGATCTGATCCGCCGCTATGACCTGGCGGGACCACGCTACACCTCATATCCGACCGCGGTGCAATTCAACAGCCAGGTCGGCGCCTTCGATCTGCTGCACGCCCTGCGCGACAGCCGCAAGGCCCAGCGTCCGTTGTCGCTTTACGTCCACATCCCGTTCTGCGCCAACATCTGCTACTACTGCGCCTGCAACAAGGTCATCACCAAGGATCGCAGCCGCGCCCTGCCCTACCTGCAACGCCTGGAACAGGAGATGCAACTGATTGCCTGCCACCTGGCGCCCAACCAGCGGGTCGAGCAACTGCACTTCGGCGGCGGCACCCCGACCTTTCTCAATCACGATGAGCTGCGCCAACTGATGGCGCTGCTGCGCAAGCACTTCAACCTGCTGGACGATGACTCCGGGGACTACGGCATCGAGATCGACCCCCGGGAAGCCGACTGGTCCACCATGGGACTGCTCCGGGAGCTGGGCTTCAATCGGGTCAGCATTGGCCTGCAGGATCTGGACCCGGCGGTACAACGGGCGGTCAATCGCCTGCAGAGCCTGGAGGAAACCCGGGCCGTGATCGAAGCGGCCCGCACCCTGCAGTTCCGCTCCATCAACATCGACCTGATCTACGGCTTGCCCAAGCAGACCCCAGAGCACTTCGCCCGCACCGTGGAAGAAGTGATCAGCCTGCAACCGGATCGCCTCTCAGTCTTCAACTATGCCCATCTGCCCGAGCGCTTCATGCCGCAACGGCGGATCAATGGCAATGAGCTGCCGGCTCCGGCAGAGAAACTGGAGATGCTGCAACGCACCATCGAGCAGTTGACGGCAGCCGGTTATCGCTACATCGGCATGGACCACTTTGCCCTGCCCGACGACGAGCTGGCGATCGCTCAGGAAGAGTCGACCCTGCAACGCAACTTCCAGGGTTACACCACTCATGGCCATTGCGACTTGATTGGGCTGGGAGTATCGGCCATCAGCCAGATCGGCGATCTCTACTGCCAGAACAGCAGTGACTTGACCCAGTATCAAAATGCCTTGGCGGGCGCACAACTGGCCACTAGTCGTGGTCTGGTATGCAACGCCGACGACCGTCTGCGCCGTGAAGTTATTCAACAACTGATCTGCAACTTTAGTCTTAAGTTCGAAGATATAGAGAAGGCATTCAATATCGACTTTCGCGGCTACTTCAACGAACTATGGCCGGACCTGCAGGAGATGGCCGACGATGGCCTGATTCAACTCAGCGCCGAGGCCATTACCGTACTTCCGGCAGGACGCCTGTTGGTGCGTTCGGTGTGCATGATCTTCGATGCGTATCTGGGCCAACAGAATCGCCAGCGTTTTTCCCGGGTCATCTAGGACTTCATGATCAGGGAAGCGGCTTTCATCACCTGCTCGGGGCTCAGGCCTGCCTCTTTCATCGCCTTGGCCAGGGAGGCGTTGGCCGTCAGCAAACCGCTGTTCAGGGCCGCCAGGGCAGACTGCAGGCTGCCGATCCGGGCCTTGGCCTCTTCCGGGCTCAGGCGTTTGTCGGCCATGACCGCCTGAAGCCGGGCAAGCTTCTCAGTAATCCGTTGTTGCAATTTTCTGATCATCTTGAGGAGTTGTTGAATATTTTCGGGCAGGCCGCTTTCCTCGATGTCACGGTCATCGCCCGCAGCACTGGAGGATTTCTGTAGTCCAACACCCGACAGCGACACTTTGACGCCCTCTCCGACCACAGATTCAGCAACTAGTGGAGAGCCCTTTAGTTCATCGTCATCAATGCCTTTCGAGGTCTCGGAAAGTAGCTGCAAGTTGTTGCTGCCATTAGTAATACCGCCAACAGAGGACATAGTTGCAGCTCTCCAAGTTACTTTCGTTAACAGGTTATCGACTCATAAAAGGAATGCTTTACGACTAACAGTCAATACGGCACGGACTGGCCGGAACCTCCTCCCGTGAGTTACCCTTACGGCTTATGTGTGTTTTCCCACAAGGATTCTAGAATGTCCGAGCCAGTTAAACTGCGCGCTCATAACCAGGCCCATTGCAAGGATTGCAGCCTGGCCCCTCTGTGCCTGCCACTTTCCTTGAATTTGGAAGACATGGACGCGCTGGACGAAATCGTCAAACGTGGCCGCCCATTGAAAAAAGGCGAATTCCTGTTCCGTCAGGGTGACGGCTTCGACTCGGTGTATGCCGTGCGTTCAGGTGCCCTGAAAACCTTCAGCCTCAGTGACAGCGGCGAAGAACAGATCACCGGCTTCCACCTCCCCAGCGAGCTGGTGGGGCTGTCCGGCATGGATACCGAAAGCCATCCGGTTTCGGCACAAGCCCTGGAAACCACCTCGGTGTGCGAGATCCCCTTCGAACGCCTCGACGAACTGGCTCTGCAACTGCCGCAACTGCGCCGCCAATTGATGCGAGTCATGAGCCGTGAAATCCGTGACGATCAGCAGATGATGCTGCTGCTGTCGAAAAAGACCGCAGACGAGCGCATCGCCACCTTCCTGGTCAACCTCTCCGCGCGTTTCCGCGCACGGGGCTTTTCGGCCAACCAGTTCCGCTTGAGCATGTCGCGCAACGAAATTGGCAACTACCTGGGCCTGGCAGTGGAAACCGTGTCCCGGGTATTCACCCGTTTCCAGCAGAACGAACTGATTGCCGCCGAAGGCAAGGAAGTGCACATCCTCGATCCGATCCAGCTCTGCGCCCTGGCCGGCGGCTCGGTAGAAGGCTGAACCACAGCGCTTGCGACTGAGCCAAGCCGCTCGGTCGCGGGTATACTGGCGCGGCCTATTTGCCCGCCAGGACACCTGAAGATGGCCTTCGATTCCTTCGACATCAAATCCCTGATCCGCCCCGTCATCGACTTCCCGAAACCGGGCGTGATCTTCCGCGACATTACCCCTCTGTTCCAGTCTCCCCGGGCCCTGCGCCTGGTGGCCGACAGTTTCGCCCAGCGTTATGTCGAAGAAGACTTCAGCCACATCGGTGCCATGGACGCCCGGGGTTTCCTGATCGGCTCAATCATCGCCTACCAACTGAATAAACCGCTGATCCTGTTTCGCAAACAGGGCAAGCTGCCTGCGGACGTACTCGCCGAGGGCTATCAGACCGAATACGGCGAAGCCTTCCTCGAAGTCCACGCCGACAGTCTGTGCGAAGGCGATTCAGTACTGATGTTCGATGACCTGATTGCCACCGGCGGCACCCTGATTGCCGCGGCCAATCTGGTACGGCGCATGGGGGCGAAGATCTACGAGGCCGCTGCCATCATCGACCTGCCGGAACTGGGCGGCTCGCAGAAGCTGCAAGACATGGGCATACCCACCTTCTGCCTGACGCAGTTTTCGCTGACTGAGCGCTAGAGTCCACCCGCGTGTTCATCGGCAAGCAGGTTCCTACAGGCCCATCTGCTTGCTGATGATTTCGTTCATCACCTCGCGGGTGCCGCCACCGATCGAGAGAATGCGGTTGTCGCGATACAGGCGCTCCACCAGGCTCTCGCGCATGTAGCCCATGCCACCGAGTATCTGCACCGCATCATGGGTAATACGGTCAGCGGTGTCGGTGGCAAAGTTCTTGGCCATGGAAATCTCCTTGATCACGCTCTTGCCGGCGGCCATCTTCGCCGCCTGGCGATAGGTGAACTCCCGTGAGACCTCCAGAGCCGTAGCCATCTCTGCCAGACGATGCTTGAGCACCTGGAACTTGGCGATGGGCTTGCCGAACGCCTCCCGCTCGCGAGCCCACTTCAGGCTTTCCTCCAGGGCCATCTGTGCGGTCATGTTGGCCATCAGCGCCAGGGCCAGGCGCTCGCTCTGGAAATTGCCCATGATGCAGGCAAAGCCCATGTTCTCGGCGCCGATCAGGTTGCCCACCGGCACCCGGCAATCGTCGAAGAACAACTCGGCAGTGTCCGAGGCCCACCAACCCATCTTTTTCAGCTGTCGACCGATAGTGAAGCCCGGCGCGCCCTTTTCGATCAGCAGCAAGCTGATACCGCCGTAACCGGACTCACCGGTACGCACCGCAACGGTATAGAAATCGGCGCGTACGCCGCTGGTGATAAAGATCTTGCTGCCGCTGACCCGATAATGATCGCCGTCGCGCACAGCGCGTGTCTGCAGATTGGCCACGTCCGAGCCGCCCCCGGGCTCGGTCACCGCCAGAGCGCAGATTTTCTCTCCGGACAGCACTTGGGGCGCCACTCGGTCCCGCACCTCGGGACGGGCCCATTTGACGATGGGCGGCAGGCCGATATCCAGGGAGCCCAGCCCCGCTACCAGGCCACCGGAACCGCTGCGCATCAGCTCTTCACTGGCGGCGATCTTGGCGAACAGGTCACCTTCGTGACTGCCCCCCAGCGCTTCGGGATAACCGATACCCAGAATCCCTGCAGCACCGGCCTTGAGATACAGCCCGCGGGGGAAGCTTTCAGCCTCCTCCCACTGATCGATCTCGGGGAGAATTTCCCGTTCGACGAAACGTCGCACGCTGTCACGGACCAACTGGTGGCTGGGGTCGAAGTATTCCTGGCAGGCAGACATCGGCAAGCTCCTCTGAAGGGTCGAGGAAACTTACCAAGCGCTTGCTTGGTTTTCAAGAAGATGTGTGACGCCTCTTTCGCCGGCAAGCCGGCTCCTACCGCGTTATAGCGCTATGGGTTTGCGGCCGGCGAAAGAATGGGCCAGGGTGCCGCCATCCACCAGCTCCAGCTCGCCACCCAGGGGCACGCCGTGGGCGATACGCGAGGTGATAAGGCCTTTGTTGGTCAGCAACTGGGCAATGTAATGGGCCGTGGCCTCACCTTCCACCGTGGGGTTGGTGGCCAGGATGACCTCGGTAAAGCTGCCCTGCTCTTCAATCCGCGTCAGTAACTGAGGGATGCCGATGGCTTCCGGGCCCAGGCCGTCCAAAGGTGAAAGATGCCCCTTGAGCACGAAGTAGCGACCGCGGTAACCGGTCTGCTCCACCGCGTAGACATCCATCGGCCCCTCCACCACACACAACAAGCTGTCGTCACGGCGAGGATCGGCGCACTGCGGGCACAACTCGTCTTCAGTCAGGGTCCGGCATTGACGGCAATGGCCCACCCCTTCCATGGCCTGGCTCAGGGCCTGGGCCAGGCGCAAACCGCCACTGCGATCACGTTCAAGCAGCTGCAAGGCCATGCGCTGGGCGGTTTTCTGACCCACGCCCGGCAAGGTGCGCAGGGCATCGATCAGTTGGCGAATCAGGGGGCTGAAGCTCATGAGCAAAGGTCCGACAAAACAACGAGACGCGGTTTATACCCGCGCCTCAGGGTAGCGTCAAATACTCGCGTGCGCGGCAACCTTGACCACCAGCTTGCCGAAGTTGCGCCCTTCCAGCAGGCCGATGAAGGCTTCAGGCGCCTGCTCCAGGCCTTCGACCACATCCTCCTTGAACTTGACCTTGCCTTCGCGCACCCAGGGCGCCATGGCCTTGATGAACTCTGGATGCCGGTCGCCATAGTCGTCAAAAACGATAAAGCCCTGAATCCGCACCCGCTTGGTCAGCATGGTGCGCTGCAACAGCGGCAGGCGGTCCGGACCCGGCGGCAGCTCTTGGGCGTTGTACTGGGCGATCAGCCCGCACAGAGGAATGCGCGCCTTGGGATTGAGCAACGGCAGAACGGCATCGAACACCTTGCCACCGACGTTCTCGAAGTAGATATCCACACCCTTGAAGCAGGCCTGGGCCAGTTCATCGGCAAAACTGGCGCTCTTGTGATCGATGCAGGCGTCGAAACCCAATTCCTCGACCACGTAACGGCACTTGTTCGCACCGCCGGCCACACCCACCACCCGCAGCCCCTTGAGCTTGGCCACTTGCCCCACAACAGAGCCCACAGCTCCGGACGCCGCAGCCACCACCAGGGTTTCCCCGGCCTTGGGCTGACCGATGTCCATCAGCCCCATGTAGGCGGTCATCCCGGGCATGCCCAGCACGCCCAAGGCCATGGAGGGGCTGGGCAGGCCGGAAGGCACGGGAATCAGGTTACGGCCATCACTGATGCAGTGGCTCTGCCAGCCAGTGGCCCCCACCACCAGATCGCCTTCCTGGAACTTCGGATTCAGCGAACGTTCGACCCGACTCACTGCGCCACCGGTCATGACTTCATTGATTTCCACCGGTGCGGCGTAGGACGGTGCGTCGCTCATGCGGCCACGCATGTAGGGGTCCAGGGACAGGTAGAGGGTCTTCAGCAGGACCTGGCCGTCCGCCAGTTCCGGCAAGGCGACCCGCTCCAGGCGGAAGTTCTCAGGGACCGGTGCACCCTGGGGACGAGAGACCAGCACCACACGCTGGTTGAGGGTCAATGTTTGCGGCATCACAGACACTCCTGTATCGAGGGTTGGATAGGACTGTATAGGGTGCAGACCCTGAGAGGGCCGTGGCGTTCGATGTTTCTGCAGAGAGATCGGGGGGCGGCCTTCGCCGGCAAGCCGGCTCATGCGAACAGCGCAGTGCTTATCGACAGGATAAAAAAAGCCAGGCTCAAGGCCTGGCTTTTTTACGTCCATCCGAAACGCCCGGGCGAATCAGAACGGCAGTTTCATGCCTGGAGGCAGTTGCATGCCGGCAGTCATGCCGGACATTTTTTCCTGGCTGTTGGACTCGATCTTGCGCACGGCATCATTGACCGCCGCCGCAAACAGATCTTCCAGCACTTCACGGTCATCTTCGCTGACGCCTTCCAGCAGGCTCGGGTCGATGCTCACACGCTTGATGTCGTGACGACCGGTCATGACCACAGTGACCATGTCGCCGCCGGCCTTGCCGGTGACTTCGGCGTTGGCCAGTTCTTCCTGCATCTTGGCCATTTTTTCCTGCATCTGCTGTGCCTGCTTCATCAGGCCGGCCATGCCACCTTTCATCATGGGAATTACCTCAAAGTACGGGGATTGAAACAGCGCCCGGCCCATGGCCCGACGCCCTTTAAGTGATCAACCCTGAGCGACCAGGGCCTCGACAGGTTCAATAGTATCCTGGCGCACCACGGCACCGAACTCCTGGACCATCTGCTGGATGAACGGATCGCCGTGAATCGACTCCTCCGCCTCGCGCTGACGGTCGGCCCGGCGCCGTGAAGCCGCCTGGGCCGGGGTTTCCTGCTCGGGCTTGATCAGCTCGATGGCCAGGGTCAGGGTACGTCCGTGGTACTGGTTCAGCGCGTCATTGAGGCGGCGCTGCTGAGTGGCGTTGAACAGCGCGCTGTGGGCCGGGTCCAGGTGCAACAGCCAGTTGTCGCCCTCTACGGCCATCAGGGTGCAGTTGGCGGCGATGCTGCCAGTCATGCCGGAGATCGGTAGTTTCGGGAACAGCTGCAGCCATTCCAGGGCCAGGCCGGTGGCCGGCTTGGCCGCGGGTTCCGGCTCGGGTTCCGGGGCCGGATCGGCGGCGTGCTCACTGGCCAGCTCGTCAAGATAGCTGTAGGCCGAGTCCATGTCCGGCTCGATGTAGTCCTCGTCCAGGGGCGGCTCGTCATCCAGATCGATGCCCGGGGTGGCAGCCTCGACCTCGGCGACACTCGGCTCAGGCACCGGCGCACTGACCCACTCCGGCGCATCCGGCACCACACTGTCGGGCGTTGGAGTTGGCATTGGCGTCAGCTCGGGCTGTTCGGCCACCACTTCCAGCACCGGTTCAACAGCTGGTTGCTGCTCGATCTGCGGCGCTACCGGATCGTTCCAAGGCAGGTCGACCACCTCCTCGGCGGCCACCGGCCCAGGCTCGACGTCAACCGCTTCGACGGCAACCGCTTCGGCAACCGGCGGGGCGACAGGTACAGGCGCAACCGGCGGAGCGGGAATCGGAGCCGGAGCCGGAGCGGCTGCCGGTGCGACCGGCGCGCTGGCAATCGGAGTAACGGGAGCCACAGGCACAGCAGGTGCTGGTACCGCCACGGCTTGGGCGGAATCAACTGTGGCCTGGCTGATCCCCACTGGCTTTAGCGGCTGTCTCGGCGCATCCGCGGTGTCCGCCGGACGGAAGGCCAGCATCCGCAGCAAGACCATTTCGAAGCCCCCCCGCGGGTCCGGAGCCAATGGCAGATCGCGACGGCCGATCAGGCCCATCTGGTAATAAAACTGTACGTCTTCGGCCGGCAGCGCCTGGGCCAGGGCCAGTACCCGGTCACGATCGCCATGACCGTTGTCGACCCCTTCGGGCAATGCCTGGGCAATCGCCACCCGGTGCAGCACGTTGAGAATTTCCGAGAGCACGCCGTTCCAGTCCGGGCCCTGCTCCGCCAGATGGCGCACAGCCTCCAGCAACGCCTTGGCGTCACCATTGATCAACGCATGGAGAACGTCATAGACCTGGCCGTGATCAAGGGTGCCGAGCATCGCTCGCACATCGGCGGCCATGACCTTGCCTTCACCGAAAGCAATGGCCTGGTCAGTCAGACTCATGGCGTCACGCATCGATCCGTCGGCGGCACGGCCCAGCAGCCACAATGCGTCGTCTTCGAACGGCACGTTCTCCACACCCAGCACATGACTCAGGTGCTCGACCACCCGTTCGGGCGTCATGTTCTTCAGGGAGAACTGCAGGCAACGGGACAAAATGGTCGCCGGCAGCTTCTGCGGGTCGGTGGTTGCGAGGATGAACTTGACGTAGGGTGGCGGCTCTTCGAGGGTCTTGAGCAAGGCGTTGAACGAGTGACTGGAGAGCATGTGCACTTCGTCGATCAGGTAGACCTTGAAGCGTCCGCGGCTTGGTGCGTATTGCACGTTATCCAGCAATTCACGGGTGTCCTCGACCTTGGTCCGGCTCGCGGCGTCGATCTCGATCAGGTCGACGAAGCGCCCTTCATCGATCTCGCAGCACACCGAGCAGGTGCCGCACGGTGTGGAAGTGATGCCTGTTTCACAATTCAGACATTTGGCAATGATCCGCGCGATGGTGGTCTTGCCCACCCCGCGGGTGCCGGTAAACAGATAGGCGTGGTGCAGCCGCTGGCTGTCCAAGGCATTGATCAGAGCCTTGAGCACATGGGTCTGGCCGACCATTTCGCGGAACGAGCGCGGACGCCATTTACGTGCAAGAACCTGATAACTCATCGAAAACCGTCGCAACTGGAAAGCGGAAACCGGTAATGCTAGCGGAGCAAGGGCGAAATTGCATCCGGCGCGCTCGTCTAATCTGTCTAAGCTGCATTTTGCAAAGGATTGCTCGGCCGTTTGAACCGTGGGAGACCGTATGCGTTTGACCTGGGGCGCCCTGCTACTCCTGAGCACCAGCCTGGAAGCCGCCGAAGCGCCTTTACGCTTTGTCATCGCCGACAGCTGGGCCATGCCGACCATCGAGGTCGATGGCGAGCAGCCCACCGCCGGCATCCTTTACGACACCATGAACAGCCTCGCCCGACATATGGGCACCCGCGCCGAGTTCCACGTCCTGGCCCGCGCCCGGGTGCAGAACGCCATGGCCCAGGGCGAAGTCGATGTGCGCTGCTTCGCCGCCCAGGCCTGGCTACCGAACCTGTCCGGGGATTACCTGTGGAGCGTGCCGCTGTTCGTGCAACGCAACCTGCTGGTCAGCGATCGCTACCATCATGAGCCGATCAATCCGCAGGAGTTGCCCACTCAGCACATCGGCACCGTACTGAGCTACACCTACACGTCGCTGCAACCCCTGTTCGAGAGCGCCCGGTTGATTCGTGACGATGCCCGCAACGAGGAGCAAGTCCTGCAAAAGCTTCAGATAGGACGCTACCAGTACGCAGTCGCCAGCCAGTGGACCCTGGACTGGTTCAACAAGACCCAGGCCTCCAGCAAACCCTTGCACCGCGTCGCGCTGCTGCAGGAACAAGCCGTGGGCTGCTATGTGCGCAATGACCCTGCAGTACCGGCCCAGCGGATTCTGCGGACCCTGCTGAAGATGAAGATGTCCGGCGAGATCGATGCCATCGTCCAGCGCTACGTCGACCCGCAGACCGGCGCTCAGGCCTCCGACACCGCCTCGCCCTGAAGCGTGCCGCACCGCCACGGCAGCGGCGGCTCGAAACTGCTGACCCACTCCAGCACGGCGTCGGCGGGCATGGGCGCAGCAATGAAATCCCCCTGAGCCACCTCACACCCGAGGGCCATCAATCGCTCCCCATGGGCCAGGCTTTCCAGGCCTTCCGCCACTACTTGGCGGCCAAACGCCCGGGCCAGCCCGACCAGAGCCTGGATCAGGGCCTGATCATCCTGGTCGTGAAGCATGTCGCGGACAAACAATCGATCGATCTTGATGGTCTGGGTACGCAGACGCTTGAGGTAGCTGAGGGACGAATGCCCAGTGCCGAAATCCCCCAGGGAGAACTGCACACCAAAGCCCTGACAGGCATCGAGGCAATCGCTGACACGCTGGATATTGTCGATGGCCACCGACTCGACGATCTCCAGATCCAGCAAGACCGGTGACACATCCGGGTAGCGATCGAGCATCCCCTTGAGCCGCTCGACAAAATCCGTGCGCTGGAAATGCCGGGCCGCGACGTTCAGGCTCACCGGCCAGACATGGCCCGCCGCCTGCCAGCGTTGCAGTTGGCTCATCACCTGATCCATGACCCACTCGCCGATGTCGACGATCAGGTCGGTCTCCTCCACCTGAGGCAGGAATTCCTGGGAACCCAACATCCCGCGCTGCGGGTGCTGCCAGCGCAACATCGCCTCGAACCCCACCACCGCGCCGCTGCGCATGTTGACCTTGGGCTGGAAATACAGATGCAGCTCGCCGCTGTTCAGCGCCTGGCGCACGTGCTCTACCGTCTGGTAGGTGACCATCACTTCGCGATCACGCAGAACATCGAACAGGTGGAAGCGGTTGCGCCCGCTTTGCTTGGCCACGTACATCGCCTGGTCGGCGTGGCGCAACAAGGTATCGGCATCATGGTTATCGGTGGGAAACAGAGTCACTCCAATGCTGGCAAAGACATTGATGTCCTTGCCCTGGATCGAATACGGCTGGGAAATGCTCGCCAACACCCGCTGCAGCGCAGCCCGCAGCTCCAGCATGTCCCGTACGTAACGCAGGATCAGCACGAACTCGTCCCCGGCCAGGCGCGCCACTACATCCTCGCCCCTGATGATCGAACGCAGGCGCGCAGCCACTTCCACCAGCAGCAGGTCGCCACAGGCGTGACCGTAGCCATCATTGACCGCCTTGAAGCCGTCCAGATCGAGCATGCATACCGCCAGGGGGATATTCTCCTGGCGGGAGAAATCCAGGGCCTGATGCAGCAAATCGGAAAGGAAGGCTCGATTGGGCAGACCAGTGAGCACGTCATGCCCAACGCGCCATTGCAGCGAGTGCAGCAACTGGCGCTTCTCACTGACATCGAAGCGGATCGACACGTAGCGCATCACCTTGCCGGAACGCTGGTCCACCAGGGGCACCATGGTGCTGTCGACCCAGTACAGGCTGCCATCCTTGGCACGGTTGCAGATCTCCCCCTTCCACACCCTGCCCTGGACAATGGTCTGCCACAGCTCGGTAAAGAACTCCGGAGGGTGTAGTCCCGAACTGAGCATCCGGTGGTTGGCTCCGATCAACTCTTCACGGCTGTAGCCCGATACCTGGCAGAACAGGTCGTTGACATAGGTGATGCAACCGCCGAGATCTGTCTCGGAGAAGATGGCGGCAGCATCGACGGCCCTGCGGTATTTCTCATCCATGAGTCGAACTCACTGTCGCTAGCGGTTGAACCGCTCGACCAAGGCACGTAGCCCGGAAGAGATGTTTTCCAGCTCCGCGCCGCGAACCACGCCAGCGCTGGCATTCTCGGCAGTGCGCTGCACCGTGGCGGCGACACTGTTGATCTGTTCGGAAACCGATTCCGCTACATGGGACTGCTCCTGGGACGCCGCAGCCATCTGCTGGCTCATGTCGGTGATGCGCTCCACCGCCGCGCCTATGCCCTGCAACGCCTGCTGCGCCTGCAAGACCTGTTGCACCCCTTGCTCGGCCTCCTCGATGCCGAGGCTGGCGATCTGCACCGCCTCGTCGGCACCGGCCCGCAGGCTTTGGATGATGCCCTGGATCTGCTGGGTGGACTCACGGGTCTTGCCGGCCAAGGCGCGCACCTCGTCGGCCACCACGGCAAACCCGCGCCCCTGCTCACCGGCGCGAGCGGCTTCGATGGCTGCGTTCAAGGCCAGCAGGTTGGTCTGGTCGGCAATCGCCTGGATCATACTCGCCGCCACCATGATGTCCTGGGTCTGCCCGGCCAGATCGCCCACCGCCTGGTTGATCTGGGTAACAGTGCGTGCCAGCAACTGGATGGCGTCACGGGAAGTGCCCGCCACCTGACTGCCCTGCTGGGCCAGCAGGTTGGCTGTGTGGGCCTCGCTGGCGGTGTGCTGTACGTGTTCGGCAACCTCGGTGATCGAAGCGGCCATCTGGGTCATGGCGGCGGCCGTCATATCGGTCTCCGCTCGCTGCTCCAGTAGCGCCGACTCAGTACGGCTGGACAGCTGGCTGGAGTCGGCGGCCGCCGTTGCCATCTGTCGGGCCAGGTCGCTGAGGCGGGTCAAGGCGGTTTTCAGCCGCGCCTCTTCACTGAGCAGAATCAGTTGCAACTGCGCCGCTGGCCCCAGTGCGTCGCTGTAAGCCAGGGCACAGATCGGATCGGCAAAGGTGTTCGCAGTGCTACGCACAATCTGCTTGAGCTGCTGCCCCAAGCGGCGCTGGGCCAGCAGCCCGACAGCCACGAATCCCGTGACCGTCAGTCCCTGGGCCACCAACGTCGGCAGCCAGGTGAATGCCGCCAGGCAACCCACCGCCACCGCCACCGGCAATAGCAATGGCCTGGCTGCAGCCTCCAGGCGCCGCCAGGCCGAGACCGGTGCCTTGTCGGCGCGCAATCGCGCGTAGAGGATTTCAGCGCGGTTCACTTGCTCCCGGGTCGGCTTCACCCGCACCGACTCATAACCCACCAGTCGCCCCTCTTCGAGGATGGGCGTGACATAGGCGCTGACCCAGTAGAAATTGCCGTTTTTGCAGCGGTTCTTCACCACACCCATCCAGCTCTGTCCCGCCTTGAGATACCCCCACATCGACTCGAACACCGCTGCCGGCATGTCCGGGTGGCGCACCAGATTATGGGTGCTGCCGATCAGCTCGGCCTGGCTGAAACCACTCATCGCGGCAAACTCGGCATTGCAGTAGGTGATGTGGCTGTTGGTATCGGTGGCGGATATGAGCCGCTGCTGGTCGGGAAAGGTCTGCTCAACAGAGGTGACCGGCAAATTGAGACGCACTTTAGAACTCCATAGACAGCCTGCGATCAACAGTACCGGGAGGCCGGCAACAGCTTGATTCGCGACGTACTTTCCTGGCGGCACGACTCAATCGAAAGGTTCGCCCTGATTGCAGCCGTACAGCGGTTTGCGCGGCAGTTGACCATCGATTCGACGAAGATCAACTAGGATCAGATAAGGCGTCAGGTGGGGACGGCGGACGGAACGTTGGCGGGATTTACGAGACGGTCGGGCCTCTGCCAAGTCCTCGGTTTAGGTGAACAAGGGAAATGCAATGATTTCTTGTTTCATAAACCTGCCTTCTGAAACTAGATCACCAAATACCTGTCCGAAGCGCCGATTCTACGAAATGCATCACATTTTGCAAAGCAAGGTGATGAACCATGGTGTTGTCTAATGCCAATATTTATCGTTAAGTTCTTGATTCTAAATGGGAATTGAGCGATGCAAATTTCAAGTTTGGGTGCAGCCATCAAGCGTTATCGAAAGGTAGCGGGGCTTACTCAGGCTGAACTAGGTGAAAAAACCGGTTTTGACCCAAAAACCATCAGCCGCTTCGAAACCGGCACCTACACCCCCAGCGTTGAAGCTCTATTTCTGCTAGCCGAAGTACTGGGAGTGAAGCTGAAAGCCTTCTTCGCCGATCTGGGCGACGAAGAGGAACAGCGGGCTTATTTGTTCGGTGTCATTCACAAAGCCACCCCGAAGGATCTGGGAAAGCTGATAGCAGCGGTAGACCAGGCCTTGTCCAAGCCTTGAGCCCCGCAACAAATCAACGAGAAGAGGCACGCTTATCAACCCTGATAAGTTGGCCTCTTTTTTAATCCACGACTCCTGACAGGAACTGACAGACCCAGCCCATAAGCTTGTGCCCACAACACAGCCCAAAGGACCCAGGAGTCGTCATGATCACTAACACCTACTTCCTGCTTTATGTGGACAGCCCGACCGCCAGCGCGGAGTTCTACAGTCGCCTGCTGGACAAGCCACCGGTGGAGTCATCGCCGACCTTTGCCCTGTTCATCCTCGATTCGGGGATCAAGCTCGGCCTCTGGTCCCGCCACACGGTTGAACCGAGCGCCCAGGCAACCGGTGGTGGCGGCGAACTGGGCTGGGCCGTGGACAGTCGAGAAGCCGTGGACGAACTGCATCACCACTGGCAGGCCCTGGACATGACCATCGCCCAGCCCCCCACCCAGATGGATTTCGGCTACACCCTGCTCGCCCTTGATCCGGACGGGCATCGCTTGCGCGCGCTCTATCTCACTGTCGACTGAGCCCATGACCCAGCAGAGGCGCCGATACCGGCGCCTTCCTCGCCCCAGACGGAAAATTAATAGAAACGTCTCATTGAGCGCCCCGACACTCATCGTTATCCTCCCCGCCGACTTGTCACAATTTGTAAGGGAATACGATGAAGTACCTGCGCCTCCTCATGGCGATGGCCGTCCTCTGCGCCACGCCACTCCTTGCCTTTGCTGCCACGCCGAACGAGAGCAAAGACGCCGAATCCCAGACCGCCGAACAGTTTCTCGCCTCGCTCTCCCCACGCCACGGTAACGTCAAGCTACCCGGGGATATTGCCAGCCTCGACCTGAGCCAGGAGTTCTACTACCTCAATCCCAAGGACACCGAGAAGCTGCTGACCGAAGGCTGGGGCAACCCGCCCGGCTTCACCACCTTGGGCATGATCGCGCCCAGCGCAGTCAGCCCGCTGTCCGCCGAAGGCTGGGGCGTAATCATCAGCTACAAGAATGACGGCCACATTTCCGACGACGACGCGGCGAAAATCGATTACCAGGACCTGCTCAAGCAAATGCAGGAAGCGGACGAGGAAGACAATAAGCAACGCAAGGAACAGGGCTACGGCGCCATCCACCTGCTGGGCTGGGCCGAACAGCCAAGCTATGACGCGCAATCCCACAAGATGTACTGGGCCCGCGAACTCAAGGCCGAAGGCGCCCAGAGCAACACCTTGAACTACAGCATCCGCGTGCTGGGACGCGAAGGCGTGCTGGAACTCAACGCAGTCGCTTCCATGGACGACCTGGCAACTATCAAACGCGAGATTCCCAAGGTCCTGGCCTTCACCAACTTCACCGACGGCAACCGCTACGCCGACTACAACCCCAGCACCGACAAACTGGCGTCCTATGGCCTGGCCGCTCTGGTGGCCGGAGGCCTGGCCAGCAAGGCTGGCTTGTTCGCCAAGCTGGGGGTACTGCTCCTGGCCGGCAAGAAGTTCATTGTCATAGGCGTGCTCGCCCTTGCCGCGTTCGCCGGCCGGCTGTTCAAGAAGAAAGGCTGACTGCAAGCTGCAACGCCCCTGCATGACGGGGCGTTGCAGCTCATCAACCATCCTGTTTCACCTGCACATCACACTCTTTCTCAGGCGATGTCCGCAGCCGCCAACGTCCTTCCAATTGCATGGCCATCACACTGCCCAGCACCACGGCCGCCCCCAGCACCACAGAAGATTGCACCCTCTCTGCAAGGACCATCGCAGCCAGCAGCATCGCCACCGGCGGAATCAGATACATCGCGATCGATGCCCGGCTGACCTCCACCCGCGCCAACACGTAAGCCCAGGCCAGATACGCCAGAGCACTGGGAAACAGCCCCAGCAACAACACCGCCAGATTCACCCGCCACGACGCCTGTGCCACCGCCTCGGGTAACCCGGGCGCATACACCGACAACAGCAACGTGCCGCCCCAAACCATGTAGCACACCGTGGTCAACACTCCGTAGCGCCCGGAAAAGCGCCGCTGCAAAACGAAGTACAAGCCCCAGGAAAACGCCGCCAACAACACCAGCAATCCACGCGGCTCGATCGATCCCAGCCCCTTGTCGGCGGCAACCACCAGCACCGCCCCAAGCAAACCCGCCAGCACGCAGCCCCAGCGCCAACCACTGACCGGCTCCTTGAGCCAGAAGAAGGCGATCAGCGTGCTGAAGATCGGCGCCGACTGCGCCAGCACGCTGGACGCTCCGGCACTCAAGCCCTGCTGACCATAGTTGAGGCTGACGTGATGCAGGGCGATGGCAAAGAACCCCAGCACCAGCAGCCAGGGCAGATCACGCCTACGCGGCAGGGATATTTTCAACACCACTGCCATTGCCGCCATGAACAGCGAAGCGATCAGGAAACGCAACAGCGCCAGATGCCCAGGACTGTAGCCCTCAAGGCCAATATGGATGCCCACCGGCGAATAGGCCCAGCACAGAATGACCGCAGCGGTAGCCAGCAATAGCTTGAACCCAGGTAAGCGCTTCACGACACAGGCATCCAGACAGAGAGAAGAAACCCAGTCTCTCGCCCTCCACAACTCACCACAACTAACCGATACTAAGGCCATTCCTCACTGGAAATGAGCAATGGAACTGACCCAACTGAAGATGGTGAAAGCCGTGGCTCGCACCGGCAGCATTGCCCGCGCGGCCGAGCAATTGCATTGCGTACCCTCCAACATCACCAACCGCCTCAAGCAGCTGGAGAACGAGCTCGGTACCCCGCTGTTCACCCGGGTCGGACGCGGCCTGAAGATCAGCCCGGCCGGGGACATATTCCTCGGCTACAGCGAGCGCATCCTGGCCCTGGTCGACGAAGCCAAACGCGCCGTGGACAGCCAGGCGGAGCCCAGCGGGTTGCTGCGCCTGGGCTCGATCGAATCCTGCGCCGGCGGCCGTTTGCCACCGCTGCTGGCGCAATACCACCGACGCTATCCCCAAGTGAATGTGGAACTGGTGACCGGCACCTGGTCGCAACTCTTTGAAGAACTGCAACACCAGCGTATCGACGGCGCCCTGGTGGCCATCGACACCTTGCCGGCAAAGCTGCAGCAAACCGTGCTCTACCACGAGCCGCTGGTACTGATTTCCAGTGCAGGCACCGCCCCCATCCGCAACGCAAGCGATTTGCAGGGGCAAAATCTGTTCATGTGGCCACCGGGCTGCCCTTATCGCCGCGCCCTGGAAAACTGGCTGGCCAGGCACGGCCTGAACCTGCCCATTACCGGGTATGCCAGTTGGGGCACCATTATCGGCTGCGTCAGTGTGGGTGCCGGCGTCTCGCTGATACCGGAAGGCGTGCTGGAGCGCTATTCACAGTCGGCGACCCTGAACGTGCAGCGTTTCAGCGACCTGCTGCCAGTGGACAACCGCTTTGTCTGGCACCAGGACGTGCAGCGACACAGTGCGCGGGATGCGTTTGCCCAGCTATTACGGGAACAGTTGGGGGCATGACGACGCCCCTCCTCGGCAAGCCAGCGAGCGTTTCGGCACAATGCACGAGCGCCCCGGCACAACAGCGGATTCTGCCTGCCCATAAACTCGTCTTTCATCACCAACACCCAGACGAGCCCCTCATGAAAAACCGACTTTTACTCAGCGCGCTTTCCTTGGGTCTGAGCCTTGGCGCTCACGCCGCCGAGTTCAGCATCAGCAGTCAAGACATCAGCGACGGCCAACCCTTGAGCCCTGGTGAAGTGTTCCAGGGCTTTGGCTGCGAAGGCGGCAACACCTCTCCCGAACTGTCCTGGAAAAATGCCCCACCGGGCACCAAAAGCTTTGCCATCACTGTTTATGATCCGGACGCCCCCACCGGCAGCGGCTGGTGGCACTGGACCCTGGTCAACCTCCCGGCTTCCACTCAGCAATTGCCCAGGGGCGCCGGCAGTGCCAAAGGCGAGCAACTGCCACCCGGCGCCATCCAGGGTCGTACCGATTACGGCCAACCCGGCTTTGGCGGCGCCTGCCCGCCAACGGGCGATAAACCGCATCGTTATCAGTTCACCGTCTGGGCATTGAAGGTGGATAAACTGCCCGTCGATGCCCAGGCCAGCGGCGCATTGGTGGGCTACATGCTCAACGCCAACGCCCTGGCCAAGACCACACTGACCGCTACTTACGGACGCTAGTAACGATGAACGCCCCTGCCGGCCTGCAGCATC
Organism: Pseudomonas sp. E1BtOHC1; assembly: GCF_058744285.1. NCBI lineage: Bacteria > Pseudomonadati > Pseudomonadota > Gammaproteobacteria > Pseudomonadales > Pseudomonadaceae > Pseudomonas > Pseudomonas sp. E1BtOHC1. The sequence continues at coordinate 2,983,347 of NZ_CP196023.1, read as the reverse complement.
ATGAAAGCCGTATCGACACCTGCATCATCCGCGCCCGGCAAGCCCATGCCCTGCAACGGGTACCGATTTTCGTCAGCGCTCTGTGCCGAGTGCGCCAGGGCGAGAAACGCATGGACTGGGACGACCGCGAAATGCGCGTGGGCGGCCAGCACCTGATCCTGCTACCGGCGGGACGCGAAGTGGGCATCAGCAACTATCCGGGCGCGCAAGGTCACTACATCGCCGATGTCGTGACCTTTCCTGCCCCGGCCTTGCGGGCGTTCAGCCTGCGCTACCACCAGCAGATCATTACCCGTCCCGGGCGCAGCGGCGCGGACCTCTGCGTCCCCCTGGAGCGGCACACCGCCCTGGCCTGGGACAACCTGCTGGAATGCATTGCCAGCAATGCACCGGATGCCCTGCGCAGCCACTACGGCGAGGCGGTGCTGCTAGCCCTGGCCCTTGGCGGCTGGATTGGTCCGTTGTTGCTGGATCGTCACGACCCACTGTGCGAACGGGTGCAACAGATACTCATGAGCAACCCGGCGCGGGACTGGACGGTAGCCTGCGTTGCCGAGCGCTTGAACCTCGGGGCTTCCACATTGCGCCGCCAGCTGGCGCACGAGGACAACAGCTTCAGCAACATCCTCGAGAACGTCAGGCTGGGCCTGGCCCTGCAGTGGCTGCAAACCACGCCACGTCCCATCGGTGAAATCGCCGCAGCCAGCGGCTACGCCTCGGCTTCACGCTTTGCGGTGCGCTTTCGCAAGCATTACGGGCTTTCGCCCCGAGCACTGCGGGCAGCGATCTAGCCAGCGCGCCTCACCGCGACAGGCCATCCATCACCGCATCGATGAAGGGAGCCTTTTGCGCGAGATACTCGCCAATGCCCTCGCGATTGCGAACTTCAAGCTCAAGCTTCAGGTTTTGGTATTGCTGGCGCAGATCGCCGTCCTGGCGCAGCAGGTCGCGAAAATGCAGCATGCGCTCGATCTGCTCATGACCCGAGAGACAGACATGCACTTTGTGGGTGCGCACGCCATCGACATCACGACGATAAAAATGATGTCCCTGGCTAAGGTTACTGCCTCGGACATAACCCAAAGTGACCATGAAGGCATTGCGCGCCAGTTCATCTCGGTGTTCTGCAACCACGACCAGCAGATCGATTTCCGGCTTGGCCGCCAACCCGGGAACAGCAGTGCTGCCCACGTGATGTACATCCATCAGTTCGCAACTGAAACCTTTGGCTATGCGCTCCTTCTCAGCTCTGAATGCCGCAGGCCACTGATCGTCATAGAGGGAAATCTTACTGGTAAGCGCCATGACCACTCCTTGATGCAAAGGCGTTGGATATTCCAGGAACGAACCGCACGGGCTGACTGGACAAGGGATTCGCGAGCCAGAAACCGGGCGCACGACAAAAAACACGCCAACAGAAATACTGCGCGAGTTCGAAGATTTTCAAGTGCTTTAAGAGTTTTGATCAATCTCGTTGAGGACCAACGAGAGGCGTTATGGAGGCAACCCCACCAGCCACACCCCGGCACACAATGTTCCCGCTGTGGCTGCTGCCTTCCGGCTCTGACCAGGTTCACGGGTAATCGTTGCGGGGGGACCGATGGGGTCACCATAACGACGCTCACCTGACGGCGAGCCGCGCCATTGTACCTATCTGAGTTGAACTTACAACCGCTCGTTGCAGATTAAAAAATCCGATGAGCTTCAAGCACTTGGATGTGGTCCGCCGACCGTACGGAGAGGCTCAGTCCAGGGACAGCACTTCGTCGGCGCGGCCACCTTCTTGCTGGATCACCAAGTGGATGAAATGCAGCTTGGCAATCACCGCCGGCGGCAGGATGAAGGGATAGAAATCCGGCTGGCCCATGCTGCGGGACAGTTCGTTGAGCATCCCCGCCAGTTCGATCCAGGCGTTGACGAAGGCCAGGAACGCCGGGCCGCCAGGGTGCTGCGGGTCGTACAGGCTGCTCAGGGGAAACGGCTGGTAGTCGAGATCGACGTCGCGGGCACTCATGCCAAAGCCCAGGGCGGTGTCCACCGCGTCCATCATGTGCAGGTAGTGAGCCCAGGTTTCCGCCCAATCCTCCCAGGGGTGCATGGTGGCGTAGGCGCTGACGTGGCTGTGTTGCCAGCCGTTTGGTGCGCCCTTCTGATAGTGCCGCTCCAGAGCCTCAGCGTAGCTATAGCGCTCGTCGCCGAACAGGCTGCGAAACGACTCCAGCCAGGGGCTATTGGCAATCAGCCGATCCCAGTAGTAATGCCCTACCTCATGACGGAAGTGCCCAAGCAGGGTGCGGTAAGGCTCATGCATCTGTGCCCGTACCCGCTCGCGATGGGCGTCATCGGCTTCCTTGATGTCCAGGGTGACCAGGCCATTGGCGTGTCCGGTAATCGGCGCCCTGCCCTCAAGATCGACACCAATGAAGTCGAAAGCCAGGCCCCGTTCTTCGTCGTCGCTCTTGGGGATCACTTGCAGGCCGAGGGCAATCAGCTGTGCTACCAGGCGGCGCTTGGCAATTTCCACTTTGCGCCAGCGCTCCGGATTCTCCGGGACGGACAAGTCGGGGATGGTGCGGTTAAGGTTGCAGGCTACGCACAGGGTGTCGGTCAGGTGGGCCGGCAGCAGCCAGTTACAAGCCGCGGGAGTATCGAGGTTGGCGCAGCGCTTGAAGGCACCCGCCTCAGGCTCGGCATCCAACACCCAGGTCCCAACAGCGGGTCCCGGCTGCAGGGACGACAGACAGCCCAGTTGCGGCGCGTAACCGAGCAAGGCCGAGCACGCCAGGCACTGGCTGTTGCGAAAGAACAGCGACTGCCCACAGCGGCATGACCAGAGTTTGCTGTTGCGTGAGCGGTCACCGACGAAGGGCGCGGCGATCCGGGAACTGAGCTGCTCGAAGAAACGGTACATGGCGCATCCTCCCTGGGGCTTGCCAAGACTAGATCATCCTGGCTGCCTCATCGTTCCCTCGGCCAGTCAGGAGCCGGCTTGCTGGCGAAACCATCACTGCCCAGCCGGCTCCAAGGATCACGCGGGGACGGGGATGCCGTGGTCGCCGAGGAAGGCAACAAAGGCCGCTTCATCCAGGACCTTGAGCCCCAACTCATTGGCCTTGGCCAGCTTGGAACCGGCTCCGGGGCCCGCGACGACGCAGTGGGTTTTCGCCGAAACGGACCCCGCTACCTTGGCGCCCAGGCTCTCCAGCTTTTCCTTGGCCACATCGCGACTCATCAACTCCAGGGAGCCGGTGAGCACCCAGGTCTTGCCAGCCAGGGGTAGGCCTTCGACCACCTTCTTCTCGCTCTGCCAATGCATGCCAAAGGCCTTGAGCTGCTCCTCGATGGCCTGGGCCAACCGAGCATTGGCCGGGATGTCGAAGAACTCCCGCACCGACTTGGCCTGCTTCTCCGGCAGGGCCTGGCGCATATCCAGCCAGTCTGCCGCAATCACGCCCTGCAGGGAGCCGAACTTGTCCGCCAGTTTCTGCGCCGCACCCGGCCCCACCGAGGGGATATTGAGCTTGTCGAGCATGCCGCCCAGCGTGGTACTGGCGGCGAACTCCGCCCCCAGCTCGCCCTGATCCTGCAACACCAGGCCGCATTGATCCGCGGCCAGCAAGGCACCAATCACATCCTGGTTATGGCTGTCTTCGAAGAAACTGTGAATCTCATGAGCCACTTCCAACCCCACATCCGGCAGGTAGGTCAGCACCTGGGGCAAAGCCTGCTGGACCCGCTCCAGGGTTCCCAGGGAACGGGCCAGGACCTTGGCGGTTTCCTCGCCTACGTCAGGAATACCCAAGGCATAGATGAAGCGAGCCAAAGCTGGACGCTTGCTGTCTTCGATAGCCTTGAGCAGCTTGTTGCTGGAAACCTCGGCAAAACCTTCCAGGTCGATGATCTGCTCGTACTTGAGCTGATAGAGATCCGCGGGCGAAGCGATGAGCTTTTCGTCCACCAGTTGCTCGATGGTCTTGTCCCCCAGGCCTTCGATGTCCATGGCGCGACGGGAAACGAAGTGGATGATCGCCTGCTTGAGCTGGGCACCGCAGGCCAGACGACCGACGCAGCGATACACCGCGCCTTCGCTGACGGTTTCCCGGCCCTTGCTGCGCTTGACCAGTTGCGTGCGCTCGACATGAGAGCCACAGACCGGGCAGCTTTGCGGAATCTGCACCGGCCGAGCGTTTTCGGGGCGGCGCTCAACCACCACTTGCACCACTTGCGGAATCACGTCACCGGCGCGGCGGATGATCACGGTGTCGCCGATCATCAGCCCCAGGCGCGCCACCTCATCCATGTTATGCAAGGTGGCGTTGGACACAGTGACTCCCGCCACCTTGACTGGCTTCAGGCGTGCCACAGGCGTCACGGCGCCGGTGCGGCCAACCTGGAATTCCACATCCAGCAACTCGGTGAGTTCTTCCATGGCCGGGAATTTATGGGCAATGGCCCAACGCGGCTCCCGGGCACGGAAGCCCAGTTCACGCTGAGAGGCGATGCTGTTGACCTTGAACACCACACCGTCGATCTCATAGGGCAGCGCGTTGCGTCGCTCGCCGATCTCACGGTAATAGTCCAGGCATTCGTCAACCCCTTTGGCCAGGCGTAGCTCTCGACTGATGGGCATGCCCCACTGCTTGAGTTGCTCCAGGTTGCCGATATGGGTGTCGGCAATGTCGGCAGTGACCTGGCCCAGGCCGTAGCAGCAGAACTCCAGCGGCCGGCTGGCAGTGATCTTCGAGTCCAGCTGGCGCAGGCTACCCGCCGCGGCGTTGCGCGGGTTGGCAAAGGTCTTGCCACCCGCCTCGAGTTGCGCCGCGTTCAGGCGCTCGAAACCAGCCTTGGACATGAAGACTTCGCCGCGCACTTCCAGGGTCGCCGGCCAGCCGCTGCCTTGCAGCTTGAGCGGAATATTGCGCACGGTACGCACGTTGACACTGATGTCTTCGCCGGTGGTGCCATCGCCACGGGTGGCGCCCCGGACCAATACGCCGTCCTGATACAGCAGGCTGACCGCCAGGCCGTCGAGCTTGGGCTCGCAGCTGTACTCCACCGCCGCGCCACCACCGAACAGATCGCCCGCCGGCAGGTCCAGGCCTTCGTTGACTCGACGATCAAACTCGCGCATGTCGACTTCTTCGAAGGCGTTGCCCAGGCTGAGCATGGGGATTTCATGGCGCACCTGAGTGAAGGCCGAGAGCGCCGCGCTGCCCACACGCTGGGTAGGCGAATCGCTGGTGACCAACTCCGGGTGCTCGGCCTCCAGGGCCTTGAGCTCGTGGTACAAGCGGTCGTACTCGACGTCCGGAATGCTCGGCTCGTCCAGTACGTGGTAACGGTAGTTGTGTTGGTCCAGCTCAGCGCGCAGCTCAAGAATGCGGGTTTCAGCGGCGGTCATGGGGTTCTCTCATAAAGCAAAAGAGCAGCCTAGGCTGCTCGATCTGAAGATGGGGGCAAGGGCTTCGCTGGCAAGCCAGCTCCTGCGAGAGGAGCTGACTGTGGAAGCTTAGCGCTTTTGGGTCAGAGCACGGCGTTCGAATTCGACGATACGCTGACGGTAGTGCTCGATGGTCTGGGCAGTCAGCACGCTGCGCTGGTCGTCCTTGAGTTCGCCGTTGAGCTCCTGGGACAGCTTGCGCGCCGCCGCCACCATCACGTCGAAGGCTTGCTTCGGGTGACGCGGGCCAGGCAAGCCGAGGAAGAAGCTCACCGCCGGAGTGCTGAAGTGATCGATATCATCCAGATCGAACACACCGGGTTTGACCGCATTGGCCATGGAGAAAAGCACTTCGCCATTGCCTGCCATGCTTTCGTGGCGGTGGAAGATATCCATCTCGCCAAAACGCAGGCCGCTTTCAAGGATGTTCTGCAACAGTGCCGGGCCTTTGAAACCGGCGCTGTCGCGGCAGATCACACTGATCACCAGGACTTCTTCGGCTTGCGGCTGTTCCTTGTCACTGTGACCGGCGGCCTTGCCTTCATCCGCCGGGAAGTCATCGTCGCGGCTACTGAAGCTTGGGCCGCTATCCAGATCCAGGTCCAGATTGAGGTCGCCCTGATGAGGCTCGCCACCGCGCTTGCCGCGCTTGGATGAAGAACTTTCCCGGGGCTCGCGGGCAGGCATGCTGACTGACGGCAGATCGTGCTCGTCCAGTTGCGGTTCTTTATGAGTATCCAGCACCCGAGGCGGACCCAGAAGTTCGGCACTGCCTTCATCATCCGGCAGATTGGAAAGACTTCGATCAAGACGGAACTTCAACTTCCCCTTGCCGCCGCGCATACGCCGCCAGCCATCAAAAAGAATACCGGCGATAACAATAATGCCGATGACGATCAGCCACTCGCGCAGACCGATTTCCATGTAATCCCGTGCCTCTATAAAAAATGCTGAAAAATAAGGGGTTTACAATCTGTAAACCGCTTTAAAACGTGGCGCCAACTCTATGTTCTGAATGGCGTTTTGCCCACGCATAGGAAAAATTGACATTAAACTAGCACGACCAAAGGCAACTTTACACCGTCTGTCGCAACGGTTACGGCCAATATGTCGATTGGCCAGCTTGGTAATGGGAAAAATCCCCTGAATTGCCCTCCAACAGTCGCCTTAGTCGCACGGACTCAAGCGTCCACCATCGCCATCGCCTCCTCGACATCCACGGCTACCAACCGCGAACAACCGGGTTCGTGCATCGTCACCCCCATCAACTGATCGGCCATTTCCATGGCGATCTTGTTGTGGGTGATATAGATGAACTGCACAGTCTGCGACATCTCTTTAACCAATCTTGCATAGCGTCCAACGTTAGCGTCATCCAGCGGCGCGTCAACTTCATCGAGCATGCAGAACGGCGCCGGATTCAACTTGAAGATAGCGAATACCAGAGCCAATGCAGTCAATGCCTTTTCGCCACCCGAGAGCAAATGAATGGTGCTGTTCTTCTTCCCGGGAGGACGCGCCATGATCGTTACCCCTGTATCGAGTAGATCTTCGCCCGTCAGTTCCAAATAAGCGCTGCCGCCACCGAAAACTTTTGGAAAGAGTGCCTGCAAACCGCCGTTGATCTGATCAAAGGTATCCTTGAATCGATTGCGGGTTTCCTTGTCGATCTTGCGAATCACGTTTTCCAGGGTTTCCAGGGCTTCCACCAGATCGGCGTCCTGGGCATCCAGATAGCGCTTGCGCTCGGACTGCTGCTGATACTCGTCGATGGCCGCCAGGTTGATCGCGCCCAAACGTTGAATTCTTGCCGCAATGCGTTCCAGCTCTTCTTCGGCGGCCTGCTCGCTGGCCTCCCCGGTCAGGGTCGCCAGCACGCCGTCCAGGTCGTAGCCATCGGCCAGCAACTGCTCCTGCAAGGTCTTGCGACGCACGGTCAGGGCTTGCCATTCCATGCGCTGCTGTTCGAGCTGGCCGCGGATCAGCTGGGATTGCTGCTCGGCCTGGTTACGGCGCTTCTCGGCATCGCGCAGTTCGCGATCGGCATCTTCCAGGGCGATCTGCGCGGTCTTGAGCTCGACATCCACGGTCATGCGCTTTTCCAGCAGCTCTTCGAGCTTGAGGCGCAGTTCTTCCAGTGGCGCCTCGCCCTCCTCCAGGTTGAGGCTGAGCTGTTCGCGCTTCTCGGTCAGACGCTCGGACTGCAGCTCCAGGCGCTCCAGGGCCTGACGCGTGGAATCATGCTGGGCCTTGAGGGAGCCCATGCGCACCGCCAATTGATGAGCATGATCCTTGTGCTGGCGTGCCTCCTGGCGCACCCGATCAAGGCGCTCGCGCAAGCTGTCGCGCTGAGCCAACAGCAACTCACGCTGCTCGGTATCCAGGGCCATGCTGTCGAGGGCTTCCTGCAACTGCAGGCGCGCCTCGCCCACCTGTTCATGCTCCAGCTCACGCTGTTCGCCAAGCTCTACCAATTCTTCATCGAGGCGAGTACGACGCAGATTCAACTGCTCGGCCTTCGCCTTGCCGGCGGACAGCTTGGCTTTCAATTCACCCTGCTGGCGAGCCTCGTCCTGCAACAGGCGACGCAAGTGTTCGCGACCGTTCTCCTGCTGACGTTGCTGGGCCCGCAAGTTGAGCAATTGGCTCTCCAGGGCTTCAACACTGGCTTCGCGTTCATCGCGCTCCAGCGTCAATTGCTGGATTTCCTGGCCCCGTGCCAGCACGCCACTCTCCGCTTCACTGGCCCGTCGCACCCGCAGGAAATGCCGACCGACCCAATAGCCGTCGCGGCTGATCAGACTCTGCCCGGCTGCCAGTTGCCCACGCAGGGCCAGGGCCTGTTCGAGATTTTCCACCGGTTTGACCTGACCCAGCCAGGGCGACAGATCCACTGTGGATTCCACCTTGTCCAGCAGGCTGCCGGGGATGCGCAAGGCATCGCCCTGCAGGCTCAGCAGACGCAGATCGCCTTGTTGGAAACCGGCCAGATCGATGCCGGAAAAATCGTCCACCAACACCGCTTGCAGGTCGGCACCCAGCACGGTTTCCACTGCCAGCTCCCAACCCGCCTCCACGTGCATGCCATCGGCCAGGCGCGGACGCTCGGCCAACTGCTGCTCACGCAACCATTCTGCAGTGCCGGTGCCAGGGTCCAGCGCAGCCTGCTGCAAGGCTTCCAGGGACGCCAGCCGGCCATTGAGGCGCTGCAATTCACCCTGGGCCTGCTGCTGTGCCTGGGTCGCCTGCTGTAATTGCTGGCGCAGTTGTTCCAGGCGCTCGACCTGGGATTCCTCGCTGGCTTGCAGGTCTTCCAGAGTTGCTTCGCTGGCAGCCAGTTGCTCGTTGAGCTCGAGGATCGCCGCGTCTTCCGGGTCGGCCGAGAGCAACTCGCGCTCCTCCCCCAGGCGCCGCTGGCGCTCGGACAAACGCTCCATGCTGCCTTCGAGCTGCTGGATCCGCGACTGCTGCACTTCCGCCTGGCGCCGCGGCTCGGCGGAGCTCAGGTTGAAGGCGTCCCACTGCTCCTGCCAGCCATGCATGGTGGTTTCGGCTTCTTCCAGGGTCGCGGCAGCTTCCTCCGCGGCGGCCGCCGTGACCTCCTGCTCGGGCTCGAGCATGGCCAGCTCTTCCCCCAGGGTTGCCAGCAAGGTGCGGTCGTGCCCCAGGTGCGACTCGGTCTCCAGGCGCGCACGCTCGGCTTCCTTGAGATCGTCCTGCAACTGCCGCAGGCGCTGCTGGCCGTGCTGGATGCTTTGCTCGACCCGAGCAATGTCGCCACCCACCGAGTAGAAGCGCCCCTGCACCAGATTGAAGCGCTCGGACAATTCATGGTGACCGTCACGAAAGCGTTCGATAGCAGCATCGGCATTACGCTGCTCGGCCACCAGGGCCTCGAAACTGACTTCCTGGCTACCGATCACCGACTCGCGCTGGCCAACCTGCTCATTCAATGCCTGCCAGCGCAGAGCCGACAGTTGCGCCTTGAGCTGGCGCTCCTCGGCCTTGTATTCCTGATACTTCTCGGCGGCCTGGGCCTGGCGATGCAGACGCTCCAGCTGACGCTCCAGCTCTTCGCGCAGGTCGGTCAGGCGGGCGAGGTTCTCGTGGGTGCGGCGGATGCGGTTTTCCGTCTCGCGCCGGCGCTCCTTGTACTTGGAGATGCCCGCGGCTTCTTCGATGAAATTGCGCAGATCCTCCGGCTTGGCCTCGATCAGCTTGGAGATCATGCCCTGCTCGATGATCGAGTAGCTGCGTGGCCCCAGGCCGGTGCCAAGGAAAATGTCGGTGATATCCCGACGGCGGCACTTGGCGCCGTTGAGGAAATAGCTGTTCTGGCTGTCGCGGGTCACCTTGCGGCGGATGGAGATTTCCGCATAGGCGGCGTACTCGCCCACCAAGGTGCCGTCGGAGTTGTCGAACACCAGTTCGATACTGGCCTGGCTCACCGGTTTGCGACTGGTGGAGCCATTGAAGATGACGTCGGTCATCGACTCGCCGCGCAGGTTTTTCGCCGAGCTTTCGCCCATCACCCAGCGCACGGCGTCGATGATATTCGACTTGCCGCAGCCATTGGGGCCCACCACTGCCGCCATGTTACTGGGGAAGTTCACCGTGGTCGGATCGACGAAGGACTTGAACCCCGCCAGCTTGATGCACTTGAGTCGCACGCTTAAGCATCCGCCAACGCAGACACCACCAGATCGCTGCTGCGCTGGGCGTAGGCCGTCAACACCTGGCGGATCTGCTCCAGATCACGGGCCAGCACCGCGGCCAGCAACTGCTCGAACAACGCCAGGTACTCGCTCATCGACGCCTTGCGCTGATCCAGTGCCAGGTAATAGGCACGGCTCATGGCCGGCTGCAGGTTCTCGACGGTTTCCTGCAGATAAGGGTTGTTGGCGAAAGGATAGGCCGCGCGCATCACGCTGAAGCTGTCCTCGACGAAGGCGCGGATGTCCTGGCGCTCGTAGGCGCCCTCCAGGCGCTGCTGAATCTGCAGGAACGGCGTCATGTCGCTCTGCTGCGCCCAGCCGCTGGCCACCGAATTGCCCAGTAGGATGTACAGCTCGCTCATCAGGGTGCAGAGACTGCGGACCTTGTGCTCGGTGAGCTCGGTCACATGAGCACCACGGCGCGGCAGGATGGCAATCAGATGGCGGCGCTCAAGAATCAGCAAGGCCTCGCGGACCGAACCACGGCTGACATTGAGGGCCAAGGTGACCTTCTGTTCCTGGATGCGCTCTCCAGGCTTGAGATCCCCGCGAATGATACGTTCGGCGAGGTGGTGAGCAATCTGCTCGGCGAGGCTGTCCGGCGCCTTGAACGTCATGGTTTTCCTTCAAAATCTTTAATCGGCACAAGCGGCGCAGTGTAGCGCAATTGCTACATCATCGCGGAGTGCCCCGACAGGGGAATTTGGCATGAAACAAGCAGATTGATGTTGATTCAAGGGTTTCTCAAATGCCGTTCATACTTGAAATGTTGAGCATGGAAAATTCCTGACCTCAAAGTCAGAAAATCATTGACCGAAAAGTCAGACATGACTAAATTCGGCTCAGTTCGCTTAACAACAATAAAGAGTCTGCGAGGCCTTCCGTGATCCAGTTTTTACTCAACCAGGAACTCCGTAGCGAGCACGCCCTGGACCCAAACCTGACCGTGCTCAACTATCTGCGCGAGCATCTGGGAAAACCCGGTACCAAGGAGGGCTGCGCCAGCGGTGACTGCGGCGCCTGCACCGTGGTGGTGGGCGAGTTGCAGATGGATGCCCAGGGCGGCGAATCCATTCGCTATCGCAGCCTCAACTCGTGCCTGACCTTCGTCTCCTCCTTGCACGGCAAACAGCTGATCAGCGTCGAAGGCCTCAAACACCAGGGCCAACTGCACAGCGTGCAGCAGGCCATGGTCGAGTGCCACGGTTCACAATGCGGCTTCTGCACCCCCGGGTTCGTCATGTCGCTGTTCGCCCTGCAAAAGAACAGCAGCGAGCCGAACGCCCACAAAGCCCATGAAGCCCTGGCCGGCAACCTGTGCCGTTGCACCGGCTACCGGCCGATCCTCGCTGCCGCCGAGCAGGCCTGCTGCGGCCAGCAGAGCGATCAGTTCGACGCCCGCCAGACCGAGACCATCAGTCGCCTCAAGGCCATCGCACCCAAGGACACCGGTGAACTCAACAGCGGCGACAAGCGCTGCCTGGTGCCGCTGACCGTGGCCGACCTGGCCGACCTCTACGACGCCTACCCCCAGGCACGGCTGCTGGCCGGCGGCACGGACCTGGCCCTGGAAGTCACCCAGTTCCACCGCACCCTGCCGGTGATGATCTACGTCGGTAACATTGCCGAAATGAAGCGCATCGAGCGCTTTGACGATCGCCTGGAGATTGGCGCGGCCACAGCCCTCACCGACTGCTACGACGCACTGCACGCCGAGTACCCGGATTTCGGCGAATTGCTCCAGCGCTTCGCCTCGTTGCAGATCCGCAACCAGGGCACTCTGGGGGGCAATATCGGCAATGCCTCACCCATCGGCGACTCACCGCCCCTGCTGATCGCCCTGGGCGCACAAATCGTACTGTGCAAGGGCGAGGTACGCCGCACCCTGGCCCTGGAAGACTATTTCATCGATTACCGGGTCACGGCCCGTCAGGACAGCGAGTTCATCGAGAAGATCATCGTGCCCCGGGCCAGCGCCGAACGGCTGTTCCGTGCGTACAAGGTCTCCAAGCGCCTGGACGACGATATCTCCGCGGTCTGCGCGGCCTTCAACCTGCAGATTGAAAACGGCGTGGTCAGCGACGCCCGCATTGCCTTCGGCGGCATGGCGGCGATCCCGAAACGAGCCAAGAGTTGTGAAACCGCACTGATTGGCGCGTCCTGGAACCTGTCCACGGTGGAGCGCGCCTGCGCCGCCCTGGCAGAGGATTTCACCCCGCTTTCGGATTTTCGTGCGAGCAAGGAATACCGCCTGCTGAGTGCACAGAACCTGCTGCGCAAGTACTTCATCGAACTGCAAACACCGCACATCGAGACCCGGGTGACCGCTTATGTCTAATCATCACAAAGTCGAGAAGACTCAAGCCGAACTGACGGCCCTGTTTCACCAGGACCTGACCACGGGCGTCGGCCGCAGCGTCAAGCACGACAGCGCCGACAAACACGTGTCCGGTGAGGCGCAGTACATCGACGACCGCCTGGAATTCCCCAACCAGTTGCACGTCTACGCGCGACTGTCGGACCGAGCCCACGCCAAGGTCATCAGCATCGATACCGCGCCCTGCTATGCCTTCGAGGGTGTGCGCATCGCCATCACCCACGAGGACATTCCCGGCCTGAAGGACATTGGCCCGCTGATGCCCGGCGATCCGCTGCTGGCCATCGACACCGTACAGTTCGTCGGCCAACCGGTGCTGGCGGTGGCGGCCCACGATCTGGAAACAGCGCGCAAGGCGGCCATGGCCGCGATCATCGAGTATGAAGACCTGGAGCCGGTGCTGGACGTAGTGGAAGCCCTGCGCAAGCGTCACTTTGTGCTGGACAGCCACACCCACCAGCGCGGCGACTCGGCCGGCGCGCTGGCCAGTGCCGAACACCGCATTCAGGGCACGCTGCACATCGGCGGCCAGGAACACTTCTACCTGGAAACCCAGATTTCCTCGGTAATGCCCACCGAGGACGGCGGCATGATTGTCTACTGCTCGACCCAGAACCCCACCGAAGTGCAGAAACTGGTGGCGGAAGTGCTCGACGTGTCGATGAACAAGATAGTGGTCGACATGCGGCGCATGGGCGGCGGTTTCGGCGGCAAGGAAACCCAGGCTGCCAGTCCCGCCTGCCTATGCGCCGTGATCGCCCGCCTCACCGGCCAGCCGACCAAGATGCGCCTGCCACGGGTCGAAGACATGCTGATGACCGGCAAGCGCCACCCCTTCTACGTCGAATACGACGTGGGCTTCGACAGTACCGGACGCCTGCACGGCATCCAGCTGGAACTGGCAGGCAACTGCGGCTGCTCACCGGACCTCTCGGCGTCCATCGTCGACCGCGCCATGTTTCACTCCGACAACTCGTACTACCTGGGCGATGCCACCATCAACGGCCATCGCTGCAAGACCAACACCGCGTCGAACACTGCCTATCGCGGCTTCGGCGGCCCGCAAGGCATGGTTGCCATCGAGGAGGTGATGGACGCCATTGCCCGCCACCTGCACCTGGACCCGCTGGCGGTACGCAAGGCCAACTACTACGGCAAGACCGAGCGCAACGTCACCCACTACTACCAGACCGTCGAGCACAACATGCTCGAAGAGATGACTGCCGAATTGGAAGCCAGCAGCCAGTATGCCGAGCGCCGCGAAGCCATACGGCTGTACAACGCCAACAGCCCGATCCTGAAAAAGGGCCTGGCACTGACCCCGGTGAAGTTCGGCATCTCCTTCACCGCCAGTTTCCTCAACCAGGCCGGCGCGCTGATCCACATCTACACCGACGGCAGCATCCACCTGAACCACGGCGGCACCGAAATGGGCCAGGGCCTGAACGTCAAGGTGGCCCAGGTAGTGGCCGAAGTGTTCCAGGTGGATATCGAGCGGGTACAGATCACTGCCACCAACACCGACAAAGTACCCAACACCTCACCGACCGCTGCATCCAGTGGCGCCGACCTCAACGGCAAGGCCGCGCAGAACGCAGCGCAGACCATCAAGTCGCGCCTGGTGGAGTTTGCCGCGCGCAAGTTCCAGGTCAGCGAAGAAGATGTGGAATTCCACAACGGCCACGTGCGTGTCCGCGAGCATATCCTGACCTTCGAGGAACTGATCCAGCAGGCGTATTTCGCCCAGGTGTCGCTGTCCAGCACCGGTTTCTACAAGACCCCGAAGATCTACTACGACCGCGCCCAGGCTCGGGGTCGGCCGTTCTACTACTTCGCCTTTGGCGCAGCCTGCGCCGAGGTGATAGTCGATACCCTGACCGGCGAGTACAAGATGCTGCGTACCGACATCCTGCACGACGTCGGTGCCTCGTTGAACCCGGCCATCGACATCGGCCAGGTAGAAGGCGGTTACATCCAGGGCATGGGCTGGCTGACCACCGAAGAACTGGTGTGGAACGCCAAGGGCAAACTGGTGACCAATGGTCCCGCCAGCTACAAGATCCCGGCGGTGGCCGACATGCCCCTGGACCTGCGGGTCAAGCTGGTGGAGAACCGCAAGAACCCGGAAGACACAGTGTTCCACTCCAAGGCCGTGGGCGAGCCGCCGTTCATGCTTGGCATCGCCGCCTGGTGCGCGATCAAGGACGCAGTGGCCAGCCTTGGCGACTACCGCCATCAACCGCAGATCGATGCCCCGGCGACACCGGAGCGAGTGTTGTGGGGCTGCGAGCAGATGCGTCGCTTGCAGGTGACCAGGGCCGCGGATCAGCAAGTCGAGCTGGCGCCGCTGTAACGGCCTTCGCCGGCAAACCCGCTCCTGCCTCACGCCCGTAGGAGCCGGCTTGCCGGCGCAGAAGCCTGAACAGACCACCAAGATGTCGAGGTAAACATGTACAACTGGATCAGCGCCCTCGCCGACCTGCAGACCCAGGGTGAACCCTGTGTGCTGGTGACCATCATCGAGGAGCTCGGCTCGACGCCGCGTAACGCCGGTTCGAAAATGGTCGTCAGCGCCACCCAGGCCTTCGACACCATCGGCGGCGGGCACCTGGAATACAAGGCCATGCAGATCGCCCGAGACATGCTCGCCAGCGGCCAGCAGGCCACCCATCTGGAGCGCTTCAGCCTCGGCGCCAGCCTTGGCCAGTGCTGCGGCGGCGCCACGGTGCTGCTGTTCGAACCCATGGGCCAGGTGCAAGCGCAGATCGCCGTATTCGGTGCCGGCCATGTCGGCCGCGCCCTGGTGCCGCTCCTGGCCAGCCTGCCGTGCCGGGTACGCTGGATCGATTCCCGGGAACAGGAATTCCCCGAACAGATTCCCCAGGGCGTGCGCAAGATCGTCAGCGACGAGCCGGTGGAGGAAATCGATAACCTGCCGCCTGGCAGCTATTGCATCGTCATGACCCATAATCACCAACTGGACCTGGAGCTGACCGCCGCCCTGCTCAAGCGCAACGATTTCGCCTATTTCGGCCTGATCGGCTCGAAGACCAAGCGGGTGAAGTTCGAGCACCGCTTGCGCGATCGCGGCTTCGACGCGGCCACCTTGCAGCGCATGCGTTGCCCGATGGGGCTCGCTGAAGTCAAAGGCAAGTTGCCCGTGGAAATCGCCATCTCCATTGCCGGTGAGATCATTGCTACCTACAACGCCCATTTCGGCCAGTCCAGCGCCAGCGCCGAACCCATTGCCAAACTGCTGCCGGCCTCGCGCCGCAGCCAGACTTCGAACTGACAAGCCACACACTGAGAACGACCATGCCTTTGACTCGCAAAGCCTACCGTGCCGCCATCCTGCACAGCATCGCCGACCCGGCCGAAGTCGGAATCGAAGCCTCCTATGAGTATTTCGAAGACGGCCTGCTGGTGGTCGAGGACGGCCGGATCAGCGCCCTCGGCCACGCCAGTGAACTGCTTGCCGGCCTGCCCGCCGATGTGCAGATCAATCATTACCCCGACGCCCTGATCACCCCGGGCTTCATCGACACCCACATCCATCTGCCCCAGACCGGCATGGTCGGTGCCTATGGTGAACAGTTGCTGGACTGGCTGAACACCTACACCTTCCCCTGTGAGAGCCAGTTCGCCGATCAGGCCCACGCCGATGAAGTGGCGGACATCTTCATCAAGGAACTGCTGCGCAACGGCACCACCACCGCGCTGGTGTTCGGCAGCGTGCACCCACAGTCGGTCAATGCCTTCTTCGCCGCCGCCGAGAAACTCGACCTGCGGATGATCGCCGGCAAGGTGATGATGGACCGCAACGCCCCGGACTACCTGACCGACACCGCAGAGTCCGGCTACCTGGAAAGCAAGGCACTGATCGAGCGCTGGCACGGCAAGGGCCGCCTGCACTACGCGGTGACCCCGCGTTTCGCCCCGACCAGCACCCCGGAACAACTGACCCTGGCCGGCAAACTGCTGACCGAGTACCCCGATCTCTACATGCAGACTCACATCAGTGAAAACCTGCAGGAGATCGAATGGGTCAAGGAACTGTTCCCGGAGCGCAAGGGTTACCTGGACGTATACGACCACTACCAACTGCTGGGGGAGCGCTCGGTATTCGCCCACGGCGTGCACCTGTGCGACGACGAATGCGTGCGTCTGGCAGAAACCGGTTCGGCCGTGGCCTTCTGCCCAACCTCGAACTTCTTCCTCGGCAGCGGCCTGTTCAACCTGCCCATGGCGGAAAAACACAAACTCAATGTCGGCCTGGGCACCGACGTCGGTGGCGGCACCAGCTTCTCGCTGCTGCAGACCCTGAACGAAGCCTACAAAGTCATGCAGTTGCAAGGCGCACGCCTGAGCCCGTTCAAGTCCCTGTACCTGGCAACCCTGGGCGGCGCCCGCGCCCTGCGCCTGGAAGAGCGGATCGGCACCCTGCACCCTGGTACCGACGCCGACTTCGTGGTCCTCGACTACCACGCCACGCCCTTGCTCAGCTATCGCCTGAAGCAGGCCAACAGCATCGCTGAAACCCTGTTTGTGCTGATGACCCTGGGAGATGATCGCACCGTGCTGCAAACCTACGCCGCCGGCCGGCCAGTCCACCAGCGCTAACCCCGCAAACGAAAAATCCCCCGCTCGCCGAACATCGAACGGGGGATTTTTCATGCCTGAGTCCCAGGCGATCAGGTGAAGACTAGAACGTCACTTCCATGTTCAAGGTCGGCGCCGTGGTCCGCGTACCCCGTCCACCGTCCACCCCGAACTTGTTGTGCCAGTACTCGTAGCCGACGCCCAGGTACAGGTTGGGCTTGACGTTCTTGCCCGGCAGCACCGCAAACATCAGCGACGTCCGCACCAGGGTTTCCGGCGCAGTGTCTCGGTAGTTGTAGTCGTGGCCCTTTTCCCCGATGTAGTTGACGAAGCCCTGGAACTTGGCGGCGTGACTGCCAACTTCGAAGGGGCGCATCCAGGCCAGGTTGAGCAGGTAGGTATCGTCGAAGGTGTGATCCGGGTCCTTGGCCCCGGGGATGCCGGAATGGTTGTTTTCCTTGTAGTACAGCAAGCTCAGGTCCAGCACGCCGACGGTATTGAACTTCAGGGTCGGACCGAAGACCAGGGCGCGTTTCTTGGCCGAGCCCAGGTTGTTGTTGCGGCTGGCATCGAAGCCCAGGGTCAGCGCGTAGTCCTTGACGAGGCCAGTGCCCAGGGGCGTATCGAACACCCGGGACGCGAAGAGCTGGTGACGATAGACGCCGTAGACTTCGCTGCTGCCCTTGTTGGTGCCCTTGCGCGGATCGTCGTTGTCGGAGAGCAGTACGTCCAGGTGCAGGTAGTTGCTGCCGTACTGGTAGCCACTGGCGTGGGTGAAACTGTAGATACGCTTGCTGATGTAGTGCGGATTGTTCGGGTTGGTGAACTCCTTGCCGTACCGAAAGCCGACGCTGTTGTTCATCCACTCCAGGGCGGCTGCTTCCCCTGCTCCGATCAATGTCATCAGCAGGGTTGCGCCTTGTAATGCCTTTTTCATTTTTATTATGTCCTGTGGCGGTGTGGCGTAAGGCAGCTTCGCTGGCTGCCGTCCGCACGCAGTATCGGCACAAGCACCACAGGGCCCAAAGAACAGAATATCGATCAGCGCGCTGCCAAAACGGCAACAGCCGCCCACAGCCATGGACTCAGAGCACTGGCTGGCCGAAGGCGCGCTCGGCCCGCTCGCGAATGGCGATCTCCTCGCCGAGCAGATGCGCCAGCGCCTCCACCGCGCTGGGCAGATCTCGACCGCTGCGGGCATAGAGCCCCAGGTCGCTGTAGATACCACCCTGGTCGCTCAGCGGGATATGCACCAGTTCTCCCTTGCTCAAGTCGCCCTCGACCCCGACCCGGGTCTGGAAGGCCACCCCCATGTTGTGCCGGGCCATCTGCCGCGCCAGCTCCATGGAGTTGCTCTGCAAGGGCGGCTTGTCCAACAGGCCCAGGCGCTTGTGCAACGGCGCCAGCAAGTGATGGATCGACAGCTCGCTCTTGGCCAGGATCAGCCCGTGCTCGGCGCAAGTGGCGAAATTGACGCTGCCCCGCTCGGCCAGGGGATGATCGGGGCTGACCAGGGCCCCCAGGCGAAAATGACCGACGCTCAACGGGCGGATCTCCGGCGCCCTGGGCAGGGCGAACGCCAGGCCCAGGTCCGCACGACTGTTGATCAACGCCTGGGGAATGGATTGCGAGCCCTGTACCGTGACGCCGATGGTCACCTGTGGATAGAGATCGCGCATGCGCTTGAGCACCGAGGGCAGCAGGTCCACCGTCGCGCCTTCCACAGCGGCGATCTCCACATGCCCGCTCTTGAGGCCACGCAAGGCATCGAACTCCAGGCGCACCCGCTCCAGGTCCTGCAGCACCAGATTGACATGACGGCTCATGACCTCTCCCGCCAGTGTCAGGCGCAAGCCGCCCGGCAGGCGTTCGAACAGTGGCGCGCCAATTTCATCCTCGATCTTCAGGATCTGCCGGTTTACCGCCGAAGACGCGACATTCAGGCGCCGAGCGGCCTCGCGGATCGAGTGACAGCGGCGAACCATATCGAAGTAATGGATGGCGGAAGAATGAATGCGTAGCGTTCTACCGATCATGCCGCGGCTCCTTTCGCAGGACCAGAGGCGCACCGATTGCCGGCCGTGAGCCTCGAAGCAGGCACTGTATACAATCCTAGCAAGAATATAAAACAATCTTCCTACTCAGCAGGCAGACCCGCCGCCAAACAAAAATCCCCCGCTGCATAGGGTTACGCAGCGAGGGATTTTCAGTCTGATCGAGGCTTACAGCTTGGCGGTCGGCCGTCCCGGCTTCTTGGTTTGCAGCAGGTGCGAGAACACGGCATGCAGGTCGTCCGAGGCGCTTTCCTCGTCCAGGTTGAGCTTGCTGTCGATGTGATCCATGTGATGCATCATCAGGTTCACCGCCAGCTCGCCGTCTCGGGCCTCGATGGCGTCGATCAGCTGAGTGTGCTCATCGTAGGAGCAGTGGGAGCGGTTGCCGCTTTCGTACTGAGCGATGATCAGCGACGTCTGGGACACCAGGCTGCGCTGGAAGCTGATCAGCGGTGCATTCTTCGCCGCTTCCGCCAGCTTCAGGTGGAATTCCCCGGACAGGCGGATACCGGCACCACGATCACCTCGGGAAAAGCTGTCGCGCTCCTCGTTGACCATCTGCCGCAACTCCAGCAACTGCTCGGCGGTGGCGTGCTGGACCGCCAGCTCGGTAATGGCTCGCTCCACCAGACGCCGGGCGAGAAATACCTGACGGGCTTCCTCGACGCTCGGGCTGGCAACCACCGCCCCCCGATTGGGCCGCAACAGGACCACGCCTTCATGGGCCAGCCGCGACAATGCACGGCGGATGATAGTCCGACTGACTCCGAATATTTCCCCAAGCGCCTCTTCACTCAACTTGGTGCCGGGCGCCAGGCGCTGCTCGAGGATGGCCTCAAAGATGTGCGCGTAGACAATATCGTCCTGGGTTCCGCTGCGACCGGCTTTGCCTGCTCGCGGTTGTTTCTTGAGAGGTTGCAACTGTTCGTTCATGGGCACTCGGGTCGGGAGGACTGCGGCGATTTCGGCGTGACTTTAATACGCCACGGTGGGTCGCTGGCAAGTATCGCGTTAAAACAGGGGCACATTGTACACAACCGCTGGGGATCATTAGCAAAAAGTGTTACCGGCCCCACCACTTATTCAACGACTGTACGGCTATTTGTAGTCACGGCTGTATTGCAATGCAAAGTTGCTTTTAAGTTTAGGCTTGAACCTTGAACCCTATTACCGGCTCGTTGCTTGCGCAGGCTGCAAGCAGCGTTAGCTGGGTGTGGGGTTTGCGTCTTTCAAGAACAAGGAATAGCAGTAATGTCCGATGCCACCCACGCGCAATTACGCCCCCTAGCGGACACTTCGCCCTCCGCCATAGTCGCCGGTTTCATCGCCATGATGACCGGCTACACCAGCTCCCTGGTGCTGATGTTCCAGGCTGGGCAAGCCGCCGGCCTGACCAGCGGTCAGATCTCCTCCTGGATCTGGGCCATCTCCATTGGCATGGCGGTGTGCAGCATCGGCCTGTCCCTGCGCTATCGCACCCCCATCACCATCGCCTGGTCCACACCCGGCGCCGCCCTGCTGATCACCAGCCTGTCGGGGGTGACTTACGGCGAAGCCATTGGCGCCTACATCACTTGCGCGGTCCTGGTGACCATTTGCGGACTCACCGGCAGCTTCGAGCGCCTGGTGAAAAAGATCCCCGCGTCCCTGGCTGCCGCCCTGCTGGCCGGAATCCTGTTCAAGATCGGCAGTGAAATCTTTGTGGCGGCCCAGCACCGCACTGGTCTGGTACTGGGCATGTTCTTCACCTACCTGGTGGTCAAGCGCCTGTCGCCACGTTATGCCGTTCTCGCGGCCCTGCTGATCGGCACTGCACTTTCCGGGCTGATGGGCTTGCTGGACTTCAGTGGCTTCCACCTGGAAGTGGCGACCCCGGTCTGGACCACGCCGCACTTCTCCCTGGCGGCCACCATCAGCATCGGTATTCCGCTGTTCGTGGTAGCCATGACCTCGCAAAACATGCCCGGGATCGCGGTGCTGCGCGCCGACGGCTACAACGTCCCGGCCTCGCCACTGATCACCGCCACCGGCCTGGCTTCGTTGCTGCTGGCGCCGTTCGGTTCCCACGGCATCAACCTGGCGGCCATCAGCGCTGCGATCTGCACCGGCCCCCACGCCCATGAAGATCACAGCAAGCGTTACACCGCCGCAGTGTGGTGCGGAATTTTCTATGGCATCGCCGGGGTCTTCGGCGCCACCCTGGCCGCACTGTTCGCGGCCTTGCCCAAGGAACTGGTGCTGTCCATCGCCGCCCTGGCGCTGTTCGGCTCGATCATCAACGGCTTGAGCATCGCCATGAGTGAAGTGAAGGAGCGAGAAGCGGCGCTGATCACCTTTATGGTGACGGCCTCGGGGTTGACGCTGTTTTCCATTGGCTCGGCATTCTGGGGAATTGTCGCGGGGGTGGTGACCTTGATGATTCTGAATTGGCGCAGCGCCTGATGGGCTTCGCTGGCAAGCCAGCTCCTACACAGACCGGCGCCCGCTGCAGGAGCCGGCCTGCCGGCGAATAGCGCCCACGACAAAACCCGGGGCTGGCCCGTGGCAGAGGCAAGGATACAAAGGGGAAAATCGACAGGTTGCCCTGGGGCAACAACGCATGAGCGACCCGGACGGGCCGCTCATGTATGACATCACGCGACTGGGTTGATCGCGTTGTCCGGGTACCAGACGTCCAGCAGCGGGCTGACTTCAACGCTGGTCAGCTCGGTACGGCCTTTGAGCCAGGCTTCAACAGCTGCACGCTGTGCTTCGCTGACGGAACCGCGCTTGCTCAGGCAAACCAGACCGAAGTCATCGCCGCCGACATAGCCCAGACCGTTGGCTTCCATCGCTTCTTTGAGGAACGCGTCGAGGAAAGCGTCAATAGCTTCTTCAGCCAGATCTTCTTTGAAATCCAGGTTCAGCTCAAAACCCAGCTCCTGAAATTCATCTACGCAGAGTTTTTTGCGCAGACGGCGGGAACGGTTAGTGGCCATGGAACAATCCTCATAAGTAATAACGGGCGGCACTTTACCAGTTTAGGCGGGCGATTGCCTGACTCTATGAGGATGCAGGACCGCCATTGGTAAAAAAAATACCGCCCTGGCGGCCCGTGGCACGGCACAAGCCGCTATACCTTGGGGCATAATGCCGACACTTTCATGACCACTGAGGGATTTTATCTGCATGCCCTCGCCTTTTTTCCCCTCGACTGCAGGGTTCCACTTCATATGATCAAATCGTTGCGTCCTCTGTTGCTTGCCAGTGTTTTTCTTCCCCTGGCATTCCCTGTCTCCGCGGCTCCGGTCAACACCACCCTGACCCCCAAGGTTCAACAAGCCCTCAAAGCCAGCAAACTCCCGGACAACGCCCTGTCGCTGGTGATGATTCCCCTTAACGGCCCTGGCACGCCGACGATTTTCAACGCCGATGTCTCGGTCAACCCGGCCTCCACCATGAAGCTGGTGACCACCTACGCGGCCCTGGAAATGCTCGGCCCGACCCATCAATGGAAGACCGAGTTCTACACCGACGGCACCCTCAGCGGTGGGATTCTCAACGGTAATCTCTATCTCAAGGGCGGCGGCGATCCCAAGCTGAACATGGAGAAGCTCTGGCTGCTGATGCGTGACCTGCGGGCCAATGGCGTGCAGCAAGTCACCGGCGACCTGGTGCTGGACCGCAACTACTTCGTGCAACCGCAATTGCCGGAGTTCAATGACGACGGCAACGACGAGAACAAGCCGTTCCTGGTCAAGCCCGACGCGCTGATGGTCAACCTCAAGGCCCTGCGCTTCGTCGCCCGCAATGATTCCGGCCGAGTACTGGTGTCGGTGGAGCCGCCGATCGCCAAGATCCGCATCGACAACCAGGTCAAGGCCGTCAACACCAAGCAGTGCACTGGCGATGTTCGCTACAACCCGGTGACCCAGGCCGATGGCAGCGTGATCGTCACCGTTGGCGGCCAGCTCGGTGATGGCTGCAGCTCCCAGACCTACCTGTCGCTGCTGGACCATGCCACCTACACCGCCGGCGCGGTGCGGGCGATCTGGAGCGAGCTGGGCGGCAGCATCCAGGGCAAGGACCGCCTCGCGGTAGTCCCCAAGGATGCCAAGGTCCTGGCCCGTGCCTTCTCTCCGGACCTCGCGGAGATCATCCGCGACATCAACAAATACAGTAACAACACCATGGCCCAGCAGCTGTTCCTGAGCCTGGGGGCCAAGTACCGCAACGAAGCCGACGGCGATGACGCCAAGGCGGCCCAGCGCGTGGTGCGCCAGTGGCTGGCGAAAAAAGGCATCACCGCGCCGCATCTGGTGATGGAGAACGGCTCCGGCCTGTCTCGTGCCGAACGGGTCAGCGCCCGAGAAATGGCCGGCCTGCTGCAAGCGGCATGGAAGAGCCCCTACGCCGCCGAGTTCATCAGCTCCATGCCCATTGCCGGCATGGACGGCACCATGCGCAAGCGCCTGAAGCGTACCGCCATGTCCGGTGAGGCCCACATCAAGACCGGCACCCTGAACACCGTGCGCGCCATCGCCGGCTATAGCCGCGACGACAACGGCAACACCTGGGCGGTGGTGGCGATCCTCAACGATCCACGCCCCTTCGGCGCCTCTTCGGTGCTGGATCAGGTGCTGCTGGATCTGTATCGCCAGCCAAAACTGGCCACCAGCGCATCAGTTCTGTAACTCGCTGTTCCGACAGTGGCGGCCCCGCTCCGCCACTGTCAGCGATCAGGGCAGCTCTGGCTGGACTCGATCGCGTCCGGCCTGCTTGGCGGCATAGACCCCGGAGTCGGCCCGCAACAGCAAGCCATCCGCCCCCTCGCCTTCGCGCCAGCTGGCAATGCCAAAGCTGGCGGTGACACTGCCCACGGGCTCGATCGGCGAGCTGCGCAGTCCCTGCCACAGTTCCTGAGCCAGGATCAGCGCCTGCTGGGCACTGGTGCCCGGACACAGCACCATGAACTCCTCACCGCCGAGGCGGCAGAACACATCGGTACGCCGCAGACGCCCGCCAATGCGAGCACACAACCCCCGCAACACTTGATCCCCCACTCCGTGCCCGTACTGGTCGTTGATCCGCTTGAAATGATCGATGTCCAGCATGATCACCGCCATATCGCCTCCGACACGTTCCAGACGCTGCATTTCATTCTGCAACTGTTCCTGGAAATAGCGCCGGTTGTGAATGCCCGTCAGGGAGTCGGTCACCGACAATGCGCGCAACTCTTCCTCGACCCGCTTGAGGTCTGAAATGTCCGAGATATAGCCGTGCCAGAGCACCCCGCCGCCCTTCAGGCTTTCCGGGGTCGCCGCGCCACGCATCCAGCGCAGCCTCCGTTGCGGCAGGCAGACCCGGTACTCCTCGCGCCACGGACTGAGCTGCTGAGCGGAAACCTGGATCGACTTGCGTACCCGCTGCACATCCTCGGGATGGATACGCTCGAACACCGCCTCGGCATTCTCCTGCAGCAACTGCGGCTCGATCTCGTAGATTTCGCGAATGCCATCGCTGGCATAGGTGAAGCTCGCGTGTCCGGCGGCATCCAGCTTGAACTGGTAGATCCCTCCGGGAACATGGGCACTGAGCCTTTTCAACAGGCGATCCCTTGCCGCCAGGGCTTCGTGCACCCGCTTGCGCTCGGTGATGTCAATGCAGATGGCCAGGTGACCGATCCACAGCCCCTGGTCATCCAGCACCGGAGTCGCCAGCATATTCACTTGCAGGTGGCTGCCGTCACGCCTGACCAGCGTCCACTCCCGCGCCTCATGGCCACCGGCCAGGCCTTCTTCCACCAGCATGGCCTGAGACACCGGAATCGCCTTGCCATAGCGCTGGGTAAGACTCTGGGCCCAGCTTTCCAGCTCCTGGGGCAGGTGCAGGCTTTCCAGGGTCAGGTGGCCCACCGCTTCACTGCTGCTGTAGCCGAGCATCTGCTCGGCCCCGGCATTGAAGGTACTGATGACCCCACGCAGGTCCGTGGCGATGATCGCCACCTGGGTAGCGGCATTGAGGACGCAACGCAACTGACTGTGAGTGCCGCGCAATTCCTGTTCGCGACTGCGCAGCTCCCCAGTGCGTTGCTCCACCAGGGCCAAAGCCCGTTGCCGCTGGCTCACCAGCACATAGAGCAAGGCGCTGAGCAGCAGACTGAGCATGCCACCGAGAATCACCAGACTGCTCAGGGAAGAGTGGTTGGCATGCAGGAACGCCGCGCTGGGGCGAATATCTACCTGATAATCCCGGTCCGCCAGGCGTAGCAGGCGGCTGGCCGTCAGGTGACTGGTGATCGGTGGATTGTTCGATTCATAGAGCACCTCGTGCTGACCCTCGGTGGACAGATCGAGAATCCGCACCGACAGGTTGTCGCTGGCCGGCACCGGCAAGCCGTCCGCCACCAGTTGCCGCAGGCTGATCACCGCCAGCACATAACCGTAGGGCCTGGCCTGGGGCAAGGGGCTGTCCTGGGGTCGCCTGACCGGCGCCGCCAGCAGCACACCCCGGGCATAGGCAGGGTCCACGGCAACCAGATGCAAAGGCGGTGAAACCGCCAGGCCGTTGAGCTCCCTGGCCCGCTCCAGAGTAGCCCGGCGCTGAGGCTGGGCCAGCAAGTCATACCCCAGAGGCGAGCCCAGAGGGCTTTGGGTCTGGCTATACAGAACCGGGGCAAAGTCTTCCTGCTCACCCGCCGGCTCCATCTGGCCGCTGGCGTTCAATTGCAGAATGGTAAACCCCGGAACGCCCTGATCCCGCACCGCCTGTTCGAACGCCGGCCGCTGGGCACGACTCACCAGAGGCGCCCAGGCATAGGCCTGGGTGCGCCGCAGCAAGGGCTTGGCGTAACCATCGAAGTCCTGGCGGGTTACCAGATCGGAATTAACAAAGAAACGCCGCAAACCGTCCAGGCGTTGCTCCTGGTCTTGAAAGCGCTCTTCGATACGGCTGTAGCGTTCGCTGGCCAGCAATTGAAAGCGTTGGCGCAGCTGCTGTTTGTTCAGGTTGTAAGTGGACCAGGCCAGCAGCCCGGTGAGAATGCTGCCCGCAAGCAACACCAGCACGGCCACTAGCCAGGCAGATACTTCTTCACTAATGAAACCCAGGATTTTCGGGCGTACCACATGCAACGGCATAAGTAGAACTCATCACGCCAGCGAGTTTGGGTGTCATCCGGACTTGGTGTGAGTTATAGCTATTAGCCATTAATTTGACCAGCGTTAAACAGCCCCCAAAGCCCGAAAAAACGGGCTTTGGGGACTTATCCGGCCATCAGCGGGCGCTGATTTTCCAGGCGCGGTGAATTTTGCTGTTACGGGCAAAATCCGGGTCGATGGTTTTCGCCGTGATCTCCTCGACCTGATAGCGCGCGGCGAGGTTCTCATCCAACTGGAACTTGCGGAAGTTGTTGGAGAAGTACAGCACGCCACCCGGGGCCAGGCGGGCCATGGCCAGGTCCAGCAACTGCACCTGGTCACGCTGGACGTCGAACACCCCTTCCATGCGCTTGGAGTTGGAGAAGGTCGGCGGATCGATGAAGATCAGGTCGAACTCGTCACGGCAGCTGTCCAGCCAGGCCATCACATCGCCCTGCTCCAGACGGTTCTTGTCGGAGAAACCGTTGAGGGAGAAGTTGCGTCGCGCCCAGTCCAGGTAGGTTTTCGACAGGTCGACACTGGTGGTGCTGCGGGCTCCGCCCTTGGCCGCGTGCACACTGGCGGTGGCGGTGTAGCAGAACAGGTTGAGGAAACGCTTGCCGGCAGCCTCTTTCTGAATGCGCATGCGCATCGGCCGATGATCGAGAAACAGCCCGGTATCCAGGTAGTCGGTCAGGTTCACCAGCAGCTTGACTCCGCCTTCGCGGACTTCGGTGAACTGGCCCTGGGCGCTCTGGCGCTCGTATTGCTTGGTGCCGCTCTGACGCTCGCGACGCTTGATCACCACCCGGCTCTTGTCCACGTTCAATGCCTGGGGAATCGCCGCCAGGGCATCGAACAGACGCGCCTGGGCCTTCTCCGGGTCCACCGACTTGGGCGCCGCGTACTCCTGAACGTGCACCCAGTCCTGATACAGGTCGATGGCCAGGGAGTATTCCGGCATGTCGGCGTCATAGACCCGGTAGCACTCGACACCTTCGCGCTTGGCCCACTTGCCCAGCAGCTTGAGGTTCTTTTGCAGACGGTTGGCAAACATCTGCCCGCCCTCGCTCAGGCGGGCCTGCTCGACCACCGGAGCCGGGGTCGGAGCCGGCTTGATCGGATTGCCGTTCTTGTTGTACTGGCGCACTGGCGCTTCGTCAGCAGCGGCCTGGGCCTGCTCGCGTTCCACCTGACGCTGCTCGGCAGTGCGACGCTCGCCGGTGACGAACTGATCCGGCAGCACCTTGATCAGCAGCAGCTTGCACGGCAAGGCGCCGTTCCAGAACGAGTACTGCTTGTGGCTGCGAATGCCCATGCGCTTGCCCAGGTCCGGGGCGCCGGTGAACACCGCCGCTTCCCAGTTCAGGCAGGCCTGACGCAGGCGCTCGCCGAGGTTCTGGTAGAGGTAAAGCAGGCTGGCTTCATCACCCAGGCGCTCGCCGTAGGGCGGGTTGCAGATCACCAGGCCTTTCTGGTTCTGGTCCGGGCGCGGCTCGAACGTGCCCACTTCGCCCTGGTAGATCTTGATCCAGTCGCTGAGACCGGCGCGCTCGACGTTGTTGCGACCCGGCTGGATCAATCGTGGATCGGCCTCGTAGCCGCGAATCCACAGCGGTGGCTTGGCCAAGCCGGCCTGGGCCCGAGCCAGTGCTTCATCGTGCAGTTTGCGCCACAGCGCCGGCACATGGCCGAGCCAGGCGGTAAAGCCCCACTGCTCGCGCTTGAGGTTGGGGGCAATGTCCGCGGCAATCATCGCCGCTTCCACCAGGAAGGTGCCGACACCGCACATCGGGTCAGCCAGTGCTCCGCCTTGCGCGGCGATACGTGGCCAGCCGGAGCGGATCAGGATCGCCGCCGCCAGGTTTTCCTTTAGCGGCGCGGCGCCTTGCTGCAGGCGGTAGCCGCGCTGGTGCAGGCTGTGGCCGGAAAGATCCAGGGACAGGATGGCTTCACCGCGATCCAGGCGCAGGTGGATGCGCAAGTCCGGATTGAGCTTGTCCACCGAAGGACGCTCACCAGTAGGTGTGCGCAGCTTGTCGACAATGGCGTCCTTGACCTTAAGGGCGCCGAAGTGGGTGTTGTCGATGCCTGAACCGTGACCGCTGAACTCCACCGCCAGGGTGCCATCGGCCAGCATATGGTCTTGCCAGTCGACATCCAGCACACCGTGGTAGAGGTCCTCAGCGTCCTTCATTGGAAAGCGCTTGAGGACCAGCAGCACCCGGTTGGCCAGGCGCGACCACAGACACAACCGATAGGCCGTCTCCATGTCAGCCATGCCGCGCACGGCAGAAGTGTGCTCACGCGCTTGCTCAAGGCCAAGCCCGACGGCTTCCTCGATCAGCAGGCCTTCAAGGCCTTTGGGACAGGTGAGGAAGAGTTCGTAACGATCCGACATGGGAGTACCAGGGCCTTTAGCAATAAGTGAACGGACAACGCATCGCCCGTTCGGTTTTCAATCAAGCGCTTTTCTTCAAGAGCGCTCGTGTGGCACGAAACTGTGCCGTCCCACCCCGGCAGGCAGGCTTTCTTGCAGGGCAAAAGAGCTTAGAGGCCGGGACAGATAAAAAGTCAGGGCAACAAAATGACATAAGTCGACCCTTCGTCGAATAGTAGTTGAGTGCAACCGTTCGACATTCTCACTAAAGCATTAACCTCATCATCTAGTGAGAGGCTGATCACAGCGGGCTTTGCCTGACAAACAGGCTAAAAAACCCGCCCCGGCTTATGGCCTGGACAGCATTTTCGTTACGTCCTTATGACAAAACGATCATTCACTTGCTGTGACCTATTGGTTAGAACTCAACACAGGTTGGCGCCGCAATGGCGTCAACATCAAGGCTCGCGACGCCGGCAGCGAGCACCAACGGCAGAGACAATCTGCCCGACCTCAGAAGAAGGTCGACGGGACATAAGACAGTCAACAAGTGAGGGAAACACCCTATGAGAAGACTAAAGCGTGATCCGTTGGAAAGAGCATTTTTACGCGGATATCAGTATGGCGTTAATGGCAAGTCCCGTGAGCTTTGCCCATTTACTCTACCGTCGGTACGCCAAGCCTGGATTAACGGCTGGCGAGAAGGACGCGGCGACAACTGGGACGGTATGACAGGCACTGCGGGCATCCACAGACTCAACGAACTTCGCGCTGTCGGCTGATCAGGGCACATTCCGACACCTAAAACTTGAATAGATAACGACTTAACCACGCACGCCCCATCCGGGCGGCGGGCTTCGGCCCAGGGGCTCCTTCGAGGAGCCCTTTTTTATGCCCGCGCTTGCGCCCGTTCTTATCGGCCCATGGCCGCGATAGCATCCACCGACTCGCGAATCAACGCCGGCCCCTTATAGATGAAGCCCGAATACAGCTGCACCAGGCTGGCGCCCGCGGCGATCTTCTCAGCCGCGTGCTTGCCTTCAGTGATGCCGCCCACGGCAATGATCGGTAAACGGCCGGCCAGCTCAGTCGCCAGTACCTTGACCGTATGGGTGCTCTTGTCTCGCACCGGCGCGCCGGATAGACCGCCCGCCTCGTCGCCATACTCCATGCCTTCGACGCCTTCACGGCTCAGGGTAGTGTTGGTGGCGATCACTGCGTCCATGCCGGTTTCCAGCAGGGCGCGGGCCACTTCCACGGTTTCCTCGTCGCTCATGTCCGGGGCAATCTTGATGGCCAGCGGCACACGCTTGCCGTGGATTGCGGCCAATTCCTGCTGGCGCTGGCTCAAAGCCGCAAGCAGCTGCTTGAGGGACTCGCCGAACTGCAGGCTGCGCAAGCCCGGGGTGTTGGGCGAGCTGACATTGACCGTGACATAGCTGGCATGGGCATAGACCTTGTCCAGGCAGATCAGGTAGTCATCCACCGCTCGCTCTACCGGCGTGTCGAAGTTCTTGCCGATATTGATCCCCAGCACGCCCTTGTATTGGGAGGCAGCGACCCGCGCCAGCAGATTATCGACCCCAAGATTGTTGAAGCCCATGCGGTTGATGATGGCTTCGGCCTGAGGCAGACGGAAGATCCGCGGCTTGGGGTTGCCCGGCTGCGGACGCGGGGTGACGGTGCCGATTTCGACGAAGCCAAAGCCCAGTTGAGCGAAGCCGTCGATGGCGGCGCCGTTCTTGTCCAGACCGGCAGCCAGACCCACCGGATTCGGAAACTCCAGGCCCATGACCTGCACCGGCAACTGCGCCGGCGCCTTGCACAACAGACCGTTAAGGCCCAAACGCCCGCCCGCACCGATCAGGTCCAGGGACAGATCGTGGGAGGTTTCCGGGGAGAGTTTGAACAACAGCTGGCGGGCCAGGGTATACATGGGCGGGATGAACTCGGTTGGCGGCGAATAAGGCGCCGATTATAGCCGCGCCCGGGGCTTGCAGGCGAGGCGCAGAATGAAATCCCCGGCAATGGCATATGCCTTGCACCCACTTGCTTCATCAGACCTGCGCCAATGGCGGTCCAGGTTCAAGGACAACGGCGTCGTCACCCGCACGGGCTTTGCCTGGCCAGTGGGTACGACGCTTTTTTATGCAAGGTGCCAAGCCATGACTGAACACCCCAACTCCGCGCTGGCCTGGGTCAACGGCAGCGACGCCCCGGAAAAGTCCGCCATCAACCTGGGCTTCATGGCCCTGACCGATTGCGCCTCAGTGGTGGTCGCCGCCACCCAGGGCTTTGCCCAGCCCTACGGGCTGACCCTGAACCTCAAGCGCCAGAGCTCCTGGGCCGGGCTGCGGGACAAGCTGGTGAGCGGCGAACTGGACGCAGCCCACAGTCTGTACGGCCTGATCTACGCCGTGCACCTGGGCATCGGCGGGACCCATGCCTGCGACATGGCCGTGCTCATGGGCCTGAACCAGAACGGCCAGAGCATCAACCTGTCCCGGGAACTGCAGGCCCTCAAGGTGACCAGCCCTGATGCATTGGACCGCCATGTGCACCAAAGCCGGGCACGACTGACCTTCGCCCAGACCTTCCCCACCGGTACCCACGCCATGTGGCTGTACTACTGGCTGGCCAGCCAGGGTATCCACCCGCTGCAGGATGTCGACAGCGTGGTGGTGCCGCCGCCGCAGATGGTGGCTCATCTGCAGGCCGGGCGCATCGACGGGTTCTGCGTCGGCGAACCCTGGAGCGCCAGTGCAGTGCAGCAGGATCAGGGCTTCACCCTGGCCACCAGCCAGGCGATTTGGCCGGATCACCCGGAAAAAGTCCTTGGCTGCACCCGTGCCTTCGTCGAGCAATACCCCAACACCGCCCGGGCCCTGGTGATGGCGATTCTCGAAGCCAGCCGCTTTATCGAGCAAAGCCCGGAAAACCGCCGCAGCACTGCCCAGTTGCTGAGCGCCGCCGATTACCTGAATGCACCGCTGGACTGCATCGAGCCGCGGCTGCTGGGGGATTACGCCGACGGCCTGGGCAATCGCTGGCAGGACCCCCACGCCCTGCGCTTTCACCACCATGGCGCCGTCAACCTGCCCTACCTGTCCGACGGCATGTGGTTCATGACCCAGTTCCGGCGCTGGGGCCTGCTGCGTGAGGACCCGGATTACCTGGGCGTCGCTCGCCAGGTGCAGCAGCTTGAGCTGTACCGCGAGGCCGCCACCGCGCTGGGCATCGCCGCCTGGGGCCAGGACATGCGCAGCAGCCAGTTGATCGATGGCAAGGTGTGGGACGGTTCTAAGCCTGCCGCCTATGCCCGCAGCTTCCGCCTGCATGCGCTGAACGACACCCCTCCCCTTGTTGCCCAGCGCTGACCGGAGCCCGCGAACATGCTGCGTATCCTGCTGATCAACGACACCGCGAAAAAAGTCGGAAGGCTCAAGGCCGCCCTCAGCGAAGCCGGTTTCGAGGTGATTGACGAATCCGGCCTGACCATCGACCTGCCGGGCCGCGTCGAAACGGTGCGTCCGGACGTGATCCTGATCGATACCGAGTCACCCAGCCGCGATGTCATGGAGCAAGTGGTGCTGGTCAGCCGCGATCAACCACGACCCATCGTGATGTTCACCGATGAACACGATCCGGGGGTGATGCGCCAGGCGATCAAGTCCGGGGTCAGCGCCTACATCGTCGAGGGCATCCAGGTCCAGCGCCTGCAACCGATTCTCGACGTGGCCATGGCACGTTTTGAAAGCGACCAGGCCCTGCGCGCGCAACTCCAGGCCCGGGACCAGCAACTGGCCGAACGCAAGCGCATCGAGCTGGCCAAGGGCCTGTTGATGAAGATGAAAGACTGCGACGAAGAACAGGCCTACACCCTGATGCGCCGCCAGGCCATGAGCAAACAACAGAAGCTGATCCAGGTCGCGGAACAGATCATCGCCATGCAGGAACTGCTGGGCTGACCCCCGCCCCGTAGGAGCCGGCTTGCCGGCGAACAGGCGTCTGAACCTTGGGCCAGTCTTGAGGACGTCTTCGCTGGCAAGCCAGCTCCTACAGCCAGCTCCACAGCCGGCTCCTGAGCCAGTTCCTGCCGCCGGTGTCGACCGGGGTTGGCGCGGCTCTTGCTATCAGATCCACAACGGTAACCAACGGCGGTTGCCCCACCTACGACAAAGACGTCGCGCACCCTGCTCGCCCTCAACGAGCCGGGTGCCGACGTTTTTTCGTTTTGGCCC
This sequence comes from Pseudomonas sp. E1BtOHC1, assembly GCF_058744285.1. Taxonomy (NCBI): domain Bacteria; kingdom Pseudomonadati; phylum Pseudomonadota; class Gammaproteobacteria; order Pseudomonadales; family Pseudomonadaceae; genus Pseudomonas; species Pseudomonas sp. E1BtOHC1. The sequence goes on along the minus strand of NZ_CP196023.1, from coordinate 2,950,423 downwards.
CATTGACCGGGGTCGGTGGCGCGGCCGTGGCGGCGCTCCACCTGCAAGCTCATGACGACTCCAACGACTCTTATCAGCTGAGGTGCGCGATGAATTCAAGCTTCTGGAAATCCGGCCACACCCCGACACTGTTCGCGGCCTTTCTGTATTTCGACCTGAGCTTCATGGTCTGGTACCTGCTGGGCCCCCTGGCGGTGCAGATCGCCGCCGACCTGCACCTGAGCACCCAGCAACGCGGGCTGATGGTGGCCACGCCGATCCTTGCCGGCGCGGTACTGCGCTTCATCATGGGCCTGCTGGCCGATCGTCTGTCGCCCAAGACCGCTGGCCTGATCGGCCAGGTCATCGTCATCGGCGCCTTGTTCGGCGCCTGGAAGCTGGGCATCCACAGCTATGAGCAAGCGCTGCTACTGGGGGTATTCCTCGGCATGGCCGGCGCCTCCTTCGCCGTAGCCCTGCCCCTGGCGTCGCAGTGGTATCCGCCACAACACCAGGGCAAGGCCATGGGCATCGCCGGTGCCGGCAACTCCGGCACCGTGTTCGCCGCACTGATCGCTCCGGTGCTGGCGGCGGCTTTCGGTTGGAGCAATGTCTTCGGCTTCGCCCTGATCCCGCTGATCCTGACACTGGTGCTGTTCGCCTGGCTGGCGAAGAACGCCCCCGAGCGGCCGCGAGCCAAATCCATGGGCGACTACTTCAAGGCCCTGGGGGACCGCGACAGCTGGTGGTTCATGTTCTTCTACAGCGTGACCTTCGGCGGTTTCATCGGCCTGGCCAGCGCCCTGCCCGGTTACTTCAATGACCAGTATGGCTTGAGCCCCGTCACCGCCGGCTACTACACCGCCGCCTGTGTCTTCGGCGGTAGCCTGATGCGCCCTCTGGGCGGCGCCCTGGCCGACCGTTTCGGCGGTATCCGTACCTTGCTGGCGATGTACAGCGTGGCGGTGATCTGCATCGCCGCCGTGGGTTTCAACCTGCCCAGTTCCTACGCTGCCCTGGCCCTGTTCGTCTGCACCATGCTGGGCCTCGGCGCTGGCAACGGCGCGGTGTTCCAACTGGTACCGCAACGTTTTCGCCGGGAAATCGGGGTCATGACCGGGCTGATCGGCATGGCCGGCGGCATCGGCGGCTTTGCCTTGGCCGCCGGCATGGGCGCGATCAAGCAAAGCACCGGCAGCTATCAACTGGCGCTGTGGCTGTTCGCCAGTCTCGGGGTCCTGGCCTGGTTTGGCCTGCACGGGGTCAAGCGCCGCTGGAGAACCACCTGGGGCTCCGCCGCCGTGACTGCGGCGCGAGTCTGAGCGCGCCATGGGCCTGCAACTGAGCCACGCCGAGGCCAGCGCCACCGGACCGCGGGCGGAGAATCAGGACGCCTTGCGCCGGGTCACCCCGGCGCCGGATCTGGCGGCGAGCAAAGGCCAGCTGTTCGCCATCGCCGATGGCGTCAGTCAGTGCGCCGACGGCGGCCTGGCAGCGCGTTCGAGCCTGCAGGCCCTGGCCCTGGATTACTACGCCACCCCGGAAACCTGGGCCGTGGCCGAGGCCCTGGAACGCCTGCTGACCGCTCAGAACCGCTGGCTCCAGGCCAACGGCGGCGGTCAGCCCCTGCTCACCACCCTCAGCGCCCTGGTGCTGCGGGGCCGACGCTTTACCCTGGCCCATGTTGGCGACTGCCGGGTCTACCGCTGGCACCAGCAGCAGTTGCAACGCATCAGCGAGGACCACGTCTGGGATCAGCCGGGTATGCAGCATGTGCTCAAGCGTGCCCTGGGCCTGGACCAGCATCTGGTGCTGGACTTCCTCGATGGCGAACTGCGCCATGGGGAAAGCTTTCTGATGCTCAGCGACGGGGTCTGGGCCACCCTGGGCGACAGCGCCATCGCCGCCATTCTGCGGGACCAGCCCGACCTGGACAGTGCGACACAGACCCTGGTCAACGCCGCGCACCTGGCCGGTAGCCAGGACAACGCCAGCGCGCTGCTGGTGCGGGTCGACGAGCTCGGCGAAAGCAGCCTTGGCGATGCCCTGCTGCACCTGCGGCAATGGCCCTTGCCGCCGGCGCTGAAACCCGGGCAGCGCTTTGAGGGCTGGCAGGTCGAGGCGCTGATCAACCAGAGCCAGCAATCTCTGCTGTACCGAGTACGTGACGAGCAGCACCAGGCCTGGCTGCTGAAAACCCTGCCCGAAGCCCTGCATGACGATCCCGGCGCCTGCCAGGCGCTGCTGTCCGAAGAATGGCTGCTGCGGCGGATCGCCGGCCGCCACTTTCCCCAGGTACATGGCAGCCCTTCGCGCCAGCATCTGTATTTTCTGATGCGCGAGTACCCCGGCCAGACCCTGGCACAACTGTTCCAACAACACGGCCCCCTGCCCCTGGCTCAGTGGCAGTCCCTGGCCGAGCGCCTGTTGCGGGCCGTGGGCCTGCTCCATCGGCGGCAGATTCTGCACCGGGACATCAAGCCGGAAAACCTGCTGTTGGGGGACGATGGCGAACTGCGGGTGCTGGATTTCGGCCTGGCCTACTGCCCGGGCCTGTCGGCCGACCCGGCGCATTTGCTGCCCGGCACCCCGAGTTTCATCGCCCCGGAAGCGTTCAATGGCGAACCGCCCAGCCCACAGCAAGACCTCTACGCAGTGGGCGTGAGCCTGTACTTCCTGCTGACCGGGCACTACCCCCATGGTGAGATCGAAGCCTTCCAGCGTCCGCGCTTCGGCGTGCCGACCAGCCCCAGCCGCTATCGCCCGGACCTGCCGGAATGGCTGGAGCAGAGCCTGGAACGCGCAGTGGCCAGCACCCCGGCACAGCGCTATGAAACCGCCGAAGAATGGCTGCTGGCACTGGAACAGGGCGAACGCCGCAGCCTGAACAGCCGACCCCGGCCCTTGCTGGAACGCGAACCGCTGAAGGTCTGGCGCGGCATCGCCCTGGCCGCCCTGCTGCTCAATCTGCTGCTGGTATTGCTGTTGCTGCATCGCTGACTGCCACTGCGGCAGCGCCTAGCAGTACCGAAAGGGGGCGTGGCGCCTCGATTCGGTGCAGCGCTCAACATCGGCCAGGACGAAATCTGTGCCTGAGCCCGGTAAAACCGCGCCCTCGGCAACTTGGCACAAGCGCTGCATTAGATCAGGCAACAGACATAAAGCCCGGCCTTCAACGACGAAGGCAGGCTTCCCGAGAGAACGGGATCGGACAAAGGCGTCCTCGTCAGGCCACTGACGGGACGCCTTTTTTGTTTGCGCGCATTTTGTCGAGCCAGGCCTCACTGACCCTGCCTGAGCTCCGGAGAAGCCCATGAAAAGACTCAAACTGGTGATGATCGGCAACGGCATGGCCGGGGTACGTACCCTGGAAGAGCTGCTCAAGCTGAGCGATGAGCTGTACGACATCACGGTCTTCGGCGCCGAACCCCACACCAACTACAACCGCATCTTGCTATCGCCAGTGCTGGCCGGTGAACAGACTTTCGAGGACATCGTCCTCAACGACCTGGACTGGTACCTGGACCACAACATCAAGCTGCTGCTCAACCGCAAGGTGGTAGAGATCGACCGGATCAAGCGCCGGGTAATCGCCGAGGACGGCAGCGAAGCCGAGTATGACCGTCTGCTGATCGCCACCGGCTCCACGCCCTTTATCCTGCCGATTCCCGGTAAGGACCTGCAGGGGGTGATCGGCTATCGCGACATTGCCGACACCCAGGCGATGATCGACACGGCCAGGACTCACAAGCATGCGGTGGTGATCGGCGGCGGCCTGCTGGGCCTGGAAGCCGCCAACGGCCTCAAGCTGCGCGGCATGGACGTGACCGTGGTGCATATCGGCGAATGGCTGCTGGAACGACAACTGGACCAGACCAGCGGCCAGTTGCTGCAAAGCGCCCTGGAAAACCGCGGCCTGAAGTTCCGCCTGTGCGAACAGACCCAGGCCCTGATCGATGCCGGCAATGGTCGGGTCGGGTCGGTGCAGTTCAAGAATGGCGAGATCATCCCCGCCGATCTGGTGGTGATGGCCGCCGGCATCCGCCCCAACACCGAGCTGGCGGAACGGGCCGGCCTGCCCTGCAACCGCGGAATACTGGTCAACGACACCCTGCAAACCTTTGACCCGCGCATCTACGCCATCGGCGAGTGCGCCAGCCACCGCGGTATCGCCTACGGGCTGGTGGCGCCGTTGTTCGAACAGGCCAAGGTCTGCGCCAACCACCTGGCCCAACTGGGTTTCGCCCGCTACCAGGGCTCGGTGACTTCCACCAAGTTGAAGGTCACTGGCATCGATCTGTTTTCCGCCGGGGATTTCATGGGTGGCGACGGCACCGAAACCATCACCCTCGCCGACCCCATTGGCGGGGTCTACAAAAAGCTGGTGATCAAGGACGACGTGCTGGTCGGCGCCTGCCTGTATGGCGACACCGCGGATGGCGGCTGGTACTTCCGGCAAATCCGCGAGCAGCAGGCCATCGGCGAGATCCGCGACCACCTGATGTTCGGTGAGAACGCGTTGGGCGACGTCGGCCATCAGGGCCAGGACAAGGCCATGAGCATGGCCGACACCGCCGAGGTCTGCGGTTGCAATGGGGTGTGCAAGGGCACCATCGTCAAGGCCATTCAGGAACAGGGGCTGTTCAGCGTCGACGAGGTCAAGAAGCACACCAAGGCCGCCAGTTCCTGCGGCTCCTGTGCCGGGCTGGTGGAGCAGATACTGATCAACACCGTGGGCGGCGCGGCGGACGTCAAGCCGAAAAGCGAAAAAGCCATCTGCGCCTGCAGCGACCTGAACCACGGGCAGATCCGCCAGGCAATTCGCGACCAGCATCTGCTGACCATCGCCGGCACCATGAGCTACCTCAACTGGCGCACCCCCAACGGTTGTGCCACTTGCCGTCCGGCGCTGAACTACTACCTGATCTCCACCTGGCCGGGGGAAGCCCGGGACGATCCGCAATCGCGGCTGATCAACGAGCGGGCCCACGCCAACATCCAGAAAGACGGCACCTATTCGGTGGTCCCCAGGATGTGGGGCGGCGTGACCAATCCGTCCGAGCTGCGACGCATCGCCGATGTCGCCGACAAGTACCAGGTGCCCATGGTCAAGGTCACCGGCGGCCAGCGCATCGACCTGCTGGGCATCCGCAAGGAAGACTTGCCCGGAGTCTGGAAAGACCTGGACATGCCATCTGGCCACGCCTACGGCAAATCCATCCGCACCGTGAAGACCTGCGTCGGCAGCGAGTTCTGCCGCTTCGGGACGCAGAACTCCACCCAGCTGGGGATCGAGCTGGAACACGACCTGTTCAACATGTGGTCACCGCACAAGGTCAAGCTGGCGGTCTCCGGTTGCCCGCGCAACTGCTCGGAAGCCGGGATCAAGGACGTGGGCATCATCGGCGTCGATTCCGGCTGGGAGATGTACATAGGCGGCAACGGCGGGATCAAGACCGAGGTGGCGGAGTTTTTCGTCAAGCTCAAGACCGCCGAAGAGGTGCGCGAGTACAACGGCGCCTTCCTCCAGCTGTACCGCGAAGAAGCCTTCTACCTCGAACGCACCGTGCACTACCTGCAACGGGTCGGCATGGAGCACGTGAAAAAGGCCGTGCTGGAAGACCCCGAACGGCGCAAGGCGCTGAACGAACGCTTGCAGTTCTCCCTGTCCTTCGAGCAGGACCCATGGCAACAGCGTCTGGCCGAGCCGCAGCTGAAAAAAGAGTACGAGTCGATCCCCGTAAAACAACTGGAGGTGCCGGCATGAACTGGCTGGATATCTGCGCCCTGGAAGAGATCAATGCCCTGGGCTCGCGCATCATCAAGGGCCCCAAAGGCGATATCGCGATTTTTCGTACCAGCGATGATCAAGTCTTCGCTCTCGACGATCGCTGCCCGCACAAGGGCGGCCCCCTGTCCCAGGGATTGATCTACGGCAAGCGCGTGGCCTGCCCACTGCACAACTGGCAGATCGACCTGGAATCCGGCGAAGCCCAGGCCCCGGACACCGGCTGCGCCCATCACCATCCGGCGCGGGTGGAAAGTGGCCGGGTGCAGTTGGCCCTGCGGGATGCTGGCTGATGAAGCCCCAGAGCACGGCCTCGACCTGTTGCTACTGCGGGGTCGGCTGCGGTGTGCTGATCGAACATGACGGCCGGCAGATCCTCGGGGTTAGCGGCGATCCGGCGCACCCGGCCAACTTCGGCAAGCTGTGCAGCAAGGGTGCCAGCCTGCATTTGACCGGCGATCGCGACGCCCGCGCCCTGCACCCGGAACTGCGCCTGGGCAAGGATCTGGCTCGCAGCCGCTGCGACTGGGACAGCGCCCTGGAGCATGCCGCCGGGGTGTTCGCCCAGACCATCACCGAACACGGCCCGGACAGCGTGGCCTTCTATGTCTCCGGGCAATTGCTGACCGAGGACTACTACGCCTTCAACAAACTGGCCCGGGCCCTGGTAGGCACCAACAATATCGATAGCAACTCCCGACTGTGCATGTCCTCGGCGGTGGTGGGCTACAAACGCAGCCTGGGGGCCGATGCGCCACCTTGCAGTTATGAGGACCTGGAGCACAGCGATTGCGTGGTGATCGTCGGCAGCAACATGGCCTATGCCCATCCGGTGCTGTTTCGGCGCCTGGAACAGGCGAAAAGCCAGCGTCCGGACATGAAAGTCATCGTCATCGACCCGCGCCGTACCGATACCTGCGATCTGGCCGACCTGCACCTGGCGATACTCCCCGGCACCGATGTCGCACTGTTCCACGGGATTCTCCACCTGTTGCTGTGGGAGGACTGGGTCGATCGGGATTTCATCCGTGAACACACCGAGGGCCTGGCCGAGCTGAAAACCCTGGTCCGCGACTACACCCCGGCGATGGTGGCGCAACTCTGTGGTATCAGCCTCGAGCAACTGCAGCAGTGCGCCCAATGGATAGGCACGGCGCCCAGTTTCCTGTCGCTGTGGTGCATGGGCTTGAATCAGTCCAGCGCCGGCAGCGCAAAAAACAGTGCGCTGATCAATCTGCACCTGGCCACCGGGCAAATCGGCCGAGTGGGTGCGGGCCCCTTCTCCCTCACCGGTCAGCCCAATGCCATGGGCGGGCGCGAAACCGGCAGCCTGAGCAACCTGCTCCCCGGGCACCGGGAAGCCGCCGACCCTCAACATCGTGCTGAGGTCGCCGCTTATTGGGGGGTGGAACAGTTGCCCGCCAGCCCCGGACTGACCGCTATCGAGTTGTTTGAACAGCTGCAAAACGGTCGCATCAAGGCCTTGTGGATCGCCTGTACCAACCCGGCGCAGTCCCTGCCGGACCAGAACGCTGTGCGCGCAGCACTGCAGCACTGCCCTTTCGTGGTCCTGCAAGAAGCCTTCGCCACCACGGAAACCGCGGCCTTCGCCGACCTGCTGTTACCTGCCGCCAGTTGGGGCGAAAAGGAAGGCACGGTGACCAACTCGGAACGGCGGGTTTCTCATGTGCGCCAGGCCGTGATCGCGCCCGGCGAGGCACGACCTGATTGGGCCATTACCGTGGATTTCGCTCAACGCCTGGAGCAACGCCTGCGTCCCGGGCAGCCGAGCCTGTTTGGCTTCGATTCCCCCGCCCAGCTATTCGATGAGTACAAAGGCCTGACCCGGGGCCGCGATCTGGACCTGTCCGGCCTCAGTCACGAGTTGATCGACCGTCTCGGCCCGCAGCAATGGCCCTTCCCCAGCGGCGCGACACAGGGCACGCCGCGCTTGTATGGGAATGGGCGTTTTCCCACCGCCACTGGCCGTGCGCACTTTGTCAGTGATCCTTACCTGGCCGCCAAGGAACAACGGGATGCACGCTTTCCCCTGACCCTGATCACCGGTCGGCTGCGGGACCAATGGCACGGCATGAGCCGCACCGGTACCGCGGCGCAGCTGTTCGGCCATGTCAGCGAAGCGCTGCTGAGCCTGCATCCGGACGAACTGCGGCGCCAGCGGCTACGGGAGGGTGATCTGGTCAACCTGAAAAGCCGCCGTGGCAGCGTGATCGTCGCCGTCAGCAGTGATGACAGCGTGCGCCCCGGCCAGGCCTTTCTGCCGATGCACTGGGGCGATCGCTTCCTCAAGGGCGGGGTCAATGCCGTCACCCAGCCGGCCTTCGATCCTCTGTCCAAACAGCCGGAACTCAAACACAGCGGTGTGCGCCTGGAGCCGGTGCAGTTGCCTTGGCAATTGTTTGCCCTGATCGAGGGCGACGTGCAGGCGCACTTCAGGGCGCTGCGCCCCCTGTGCGAAGCCTTTGCCTATGTCAGCCTCAGCCTGACCGGTCGCGAACGTCCGGCCCTGGTGATTCGGGCCGCTCACCAGGCGGCGCCGCAGCCGGCGTTGCTCAAGCTCATCGATCAGCAGTTGGGGCTGGAAACCGGGCCGGTGCTGGCCTATGACGATCCGCGTCGGGCCATCGGCAAACGGGTGCGCATCGAACAAGGGCGGATCACCGCGATTCGCCTGGCCGGGGAAACCCTGGCCCAGCACTGGCTGCAAAAACTGTGGCTCGAAGGGCGCGCCGATGAGCAACTACGACGCTGGCTGCTGGCGCCGATGAGCAGTCCGCCGGGGGCCAGTGGCCTGGGCGGGGAACGGGAGCGCACCCTGTGCAACTGCAAGAACGTCAGCTACCAGGCGGTCCGTGCCGGTATCGCTGAAGGCCTGAACCTCGACCAACTGAAACAACAACTGGGTTGCGGTAGCCAATGTGGCTCCTGCGTGCCGGAGATCAAGCGCCTGCTGGCGGCTCCGGTGCAACCTGTCGCCGTCCCTGTGTGAGGAAAACGTATGAGCGCAAAAGTCTGGCTGGTAGGAGCAGGGCCTGGAGACCCCGAGCTGTTGACCCTCAAGGCCGTACGCGCCCTCGGCGAAGCCGATGTGGTGTTGATCGACGATCTGGTGAACAGCGCGGTGCTGGAGCATTGCCCCACGGCGCGGGTCATCCCGGTGGGCAAGCGCGGTGGCTGTCGCTCCACGCCCCAGGCCTTCATTCATCGCCTGATGCTGCGCTATGCCCGTCAAGGGCGCTGCGTGGTGCGCCTCAAGGGTGGCGATCCATGCATTTTCGGGCGTGGTGGCGAGGAAGCCCAGTGGCTGAAGGAACGTGGAATCGAGGTGGAGTTGGTCAACGGCATCACTGCCGGACTGGCGGGTGCAACCCGTTGTGATATTCCCCTGACCCTGCGTGGTGTGGCTCGGGGCGTGACCCTGGTGACCGCCCACACTCAGGATGACAGCAGCCTGAACTGGCAGGCTCTGGCTCAAAGCGGTACGACCCTGGTGATCTACATGGGGGTGGCGAAGCTGGCGGAGATTGCCAAACACCTGCGTGACGGTGGTCTGGCAGCCGATACGCCGGTGGCGATGATTGAAAATGCCTCGCTGCCTGAACAGCGGGAATGCCGCAGCGATCTGACGGGAATGGAGCGCGATGCCCTGCGCTTCGAGTTGAAGAGCCCGGCGATCCTGGTGATCGGTGCAGTGGCGGCCACTGAGTCCGCCATCCAAGCCTGCGCGCGACAAGCCTGAGTCGCACCTCTGGGCCAGGTAAATCGCAGACAAAGAAAAACCCGGCCTAGGCCGGGTTTTTCCAAGCTACAAGGCTAATTACTTAGCTTGAGCTTCAACCGAGGCTTCTACGCGACGGTTAACTGCGCGACCAGCTTCAGTTGCGTTGTCGGCAACTGGGCGGGACTCACCGTAACCAACGGATTGAACGCGGTTAGCGCCAACGCCGTACTGGTTGACCAGAACTTGTTTAACGGCGTTTGCACGACGCTCAGACAGCTTCTGGTTGTAAGCGTCAGGACCGACGGAGTCAGTGTGACCTTCAACAACGGTGGTGGTCTGTGGGTACTGATTCATGAAATCAGCCAGGTTTTTGATGTCAGCGTAGCTGTTAGGCTTAACGACCGACTTGTCGAAGTCGAACTTCACGTCCAGCTCAACACGAACAACTTCAGCAACTGGAGCTTCTGGAGCTGGCTCAGGAGCCGGAGCTGGAGCTACTGGAGCTGGAGCAACTTTGCCGCCGCTGCCACCGAAGTTCACACCCAGACCGATAGTAGGAGCGTAGTCCCACTTGCCGTTGTCCAGCTTGTAGTCAGCTTCAACGCCGGCACGGGCGAACAGGTTGTCGGTGAAGTAGTACTTAACACCAGCGCCTGCAGTCAGGAAAGTCGACTGGTCGCGGCCGCTGTGACCGTCAGCGATCACGTTGGTCATGCTCTTGTGAGCAACACCGCCGGAAACGTATGGACGCAGAGCGTCACCCACGGTACCAAAGTGGTACTGAGCGTTCAGGCCGAAGTTGTCGCCTTTGATTTTCTGGTTACCAGTACCGTCGTTAGAACGGGTGTGGTTGGTCTTGTCGTAGGTGGCGTTCAACGACAGATCGTCGGTCAGGAAGTAACCGATCGATGCGCCTGGGTTGAAGCCGTCTTCAACGTGATTAACGCTGTCGTTGTACTGTTTTTTGTAAAACAGTTCACCCTCGACCGCGCCTTGGCCTTGCGCCAGAACGCCGAACGAAGTCACGGCAACAATAGAACCAATGGCAATGCCCAAGGTGTTTTTCAGTTTCATCCGTTAAATCCCCATCTGGTGATTGTAAAGCAGTCCCACATACCGGGGGACAACTCGGCGGTAAGTCTATCAGAACTCACCTAGACGTAAGAGATATTTGCGCCGAACTAAGTTTCAGCAATGCCTGCAAATTTCTCACGCAATTTATCAAGAGCACGTTTGTAACGCATCTTTGTAGCACTCAACCCCATATGCATGATGTCCGCGATCTCCTGAAACTCCAGCTCTGCGACAAATCGTAGCACCAGAATCTCCCGATCAATCGGGTTCACATGCACCAACCAGCGGTCAAGTCCGCCCTTCTCCTCAGGTTTCGGCGCCTTCTCTTCAGAGGCCTCCTCGAGGGGGTCAAGACTTAAAGCGTCCATCAACCGACGCTTGCGCCGCTCCTTGCGATACTGCGTGATGCATTCGTTGTACGTGATGCTATATAGCCATGTCTTGAACTTCGATTTACCCTCAAAGTTCTTAAGGCCATACAGCACCTTCAACATCACTTCCTGACAGACATCATCCGCATCCCGATCGTTCCCTAGATAACGTGCACAAACATTAAATAGGGTCCTCTGATAGCGCCGCATCAACTCTTCATAGGCGCGTGTTACGTGAAACAGCTCCGTATGTGAGCGCGCAACCAACTCCTCATCAGAGAGCTCACGGGGGTCATAGCGCGTGGATAGCGATTGGGTTTTATTCAAAACGAGTCGTGCCGACAGTCAGGTCAATGTCCGCCGCTGCCCGGTGGGGCATTTTGCGGCGGCATACATTAGCAGGGTTTGCCGGGTTAGCGGCTACTTACATGCTGCTCCAGCAGGATCCGATTGGACAGAGAGACTAGCTCACCCTCCTCGGTCAGCAATGTAGTTTTAACCGTGCCGATCTCTTCGATCTGGCCTTCGACCTCACCAACACGTACTTGTTGCCCAACCTGATACAACTCACGCACATAGATTCCCGCAAGAATCTGTCCGGCAATTTCCCGGCTTCCCAAACCCATGGCCAGCGCAACGGCCAGACCAACGGTAATCAACACGATCACGATCACATGGTTGAGCAGGTCGGTTTTGACCTCCAACTGACTGATCGCAACGGAAATACTGATGATGATGACCAGCCCCTGGGCAATCCGTCCCAGGCCACTGGCATAATCGAGGCCTACACCTTCCGCGGCTCCGCGCACCAGGCCGTTGGCCAATTGCGCCAGCAGAACCCCCACCAACAGCACCAGCGCAGCACCGAAAACCTTCGGCAAATACAGCGCAAGCATGTCGAGCGTAGCCGAAACTCGCTCAAGTCCAAGGGATTCAGCAGCAGAAACCAGAAAAATAAGCAGAACAAACCAATAGACGATCTTGCCGATCAAGGTTGAGATCGGTACTTGCAAGCCAGCGCGGGACAGCAATTTGGTCAAACCGGTACCGCCCATCAGGCGATCCAGGCCCAGCTTGGCCAGCAATTTCGACAGCAGGGTATCCAGCAGCTTGGCCACCACGAAGCCCAGCAACAGCACCACCAGCGCGCCGAACAGGTTCGGAATGAAGTTCGCCACCTTGGTCCACAAGGCAGTCATCGCCGTGACGAGGCTCTGCGTCCAGAGATCAAGTTCCATATTCAATCAGCCTTATCAGCAGTGCGAGCAGAAGATTTACGACGGGAAACCGGCGCGATATGGGCCGATCCGTTATTCAAGGCGATCATCAGCGCCGGCAGCCAACGGCCCAGCAGGCTGAACAGATCCCCCGCCCCAACCTGACGGTTGGCGGTTTTCAGTACGCGGCCCAGGCAGGCATCGTCATCGCGGCTCGATGGCGAAGCTTTGAGCATGTCACGCAAAGACTGTTCAAACGGATCGTGCATACGCACCTCTGGTGATGTCTGGAAAAGACGCGATCAGATTTATTCGGGTCACATGACGCATCATCACACCCAGCGCAAACGGCGAAACAACCACCATTGTCCCAGGGCCACCGACACCAGCAGCAGGCAGGCGATGATGAATCCGTAAGGGCTGGCGGAGAACGGAATGCCGCCAACGTTGATCCCCAGAAGACCGGTGAGAAAACTCATGGGCAGGAAGATCCCGGTGATGATTCCGAAGCGATACATGGTGCGATTCATGCGTACGCTCAAGCGTCGGTCTTCGGCCTCCAGCGCAAGCCCCACGCGCTCTCGAGTCAATTCCAGCTCTTCCAGGTAACGGGTCAGGCTGTTGTGCAGTTCGTTCCAATAGTCACCATCATCGACGGCGAACCAGGGCAGTTTTATTCGACTCAGTTGAGAGAAAATATCCCGCTGCGGCGCCAGAAAACGCTTCAACCCGGCAGCCCGGCGACGGATCTGCAAAATGCTTCCATGCTCAGGGGTATACCGTTCGTCGGCATCTAGCTTTTCCTCTTCAGCATCGACCACTTCAGACAGGTCGCTGACCAGATCCTGCACTTTATGGGTCAGGTACTCGGCCATATAGAGGAGGAGTTCGGCGGCGGTTTTCGGCCCCTTGCCCTCGGCCAGCTGCAACAACAGCTCATCGGTGGCCCGCAAAGGCCGCAAACGCAGGGAAATGACCCGCTGTGCAGACGCAAAGATGCGCACCGAGACCATGTCTTCAGGCTCGGCACCCGGATTGAGATTGATGCCCCGCAGAAACAGCAGCAGTTCCGACTCCGGCAAGGCCAGCAAGCGCGGCCGGGTATTTTCCTCCAGCAGCAGATCACAGCTGAATTCGCTCAAGCCACTGGAGCGGCGCAACCAGGTCTGGGTTTGCGGATGACTGCGATCCCAATGCAGCCACAGGCTTTCATGGGCCTGCAGCTGCAGAGCGTCAAGCTCAGTCCGGGCAATCGAACGCGCACCGCCTTCACCATCCAGTACCAGGGCATGCACCAGCCCCCATTGCGCGTTTTCTTCCTCGAACATCCTCATCCCTTGTCAGGCCAATTGCTTATTCAGGCATTTTCAGCGGGCTCGGCGATACGATCACGCCGTTGTTATCGGCGTAGACATACTGGCCCGGACGGAAAGTCACACCGGCGAAGGTCACCGCTACATTGAGATCACCAATGCCACGCTTGTCGGTCTTCATCGGGTGACTGGCCAGGGCCTGAACACCGAGGTCAGTCTGTGCAATGACATCCACATCGCGGATACAACCGTAGATCACCAGACCTTCCCAGCCATTCTTCGCCGCCTTCTCGGCCAGCAGGTCGCCCAGCAGCGCGCGACGCAGGGAACCACCGCCATCGACCACCAGCACCTTGCCGTGACCTTTGAGTTCCACTTGCTCCTTGACCAGCGAGTTGTCTTCGAAGCACTTGATGGTGACGATTTCCCCGCCAAAGGAATCGCGACCACCAAAGTTGCTGAACATGGGCTCAACCACCTGGACCAGGTCCGGGTAAGCGTCGCATAGGTCGGGAGTGAGGTAATGGTTCATCGAGAAACTCCTGTAGCAGAAAGAACACGATCGAAGGTATCGGCAAATTCCAGGGGCTGCCTTGAAAATACGAGCTCAGGCGGCAGATGTTTAACCCGCAGTGCCTGAGGCGCTGACCGGCCTGTCGCGTATTTTGCAGCCGCACCACTGGAACGGAAAGTCGACTCAATAACTGAATGTGACCAAAACAGCACAATTCGTCATATCTTAGCCGCAAGCGCTATCGAGCGAAATGCCCTTGTCAGAGCCTTCGCGTCAGACCACAGCCACCTGCTCGGACGCGGAAACCAGCAACGGCGTCTGCTGATCCCTGAGCCAGCGCTCCACTAACGGCCAGACCTCAGTCTGCGCCGGTTTGCTCACCAACATCTCGACATGACCGAAATTGCTACTGAACCCTAGCTCACGGCCCAGGCAGACAAATTGTTTCTGCTCGCTGGCCAACTGATCGAACAACTTGCGACAGGCCCAGGTCGGGTCCTGATGATCCCCAGTTGCACTGACCGCCAGCGCCGGCACTGAAACCTCCGCGAGCCCCGCCCACCAATCCTTCTCGGCATCACCAAAACGACCGAACAGGCCATGCCAGCGCATGCTTTCCAACGCCAGGCCAATAGGCTCGTCTTCCGGACCGCGCTTGAGCCGGGAACCGGAGAGTTGAGCAAAGCGCTTGATCACCAGGCGCCCACCCCACTCCACCATAGGAATCTTCAGCGGCCAGTAGGTGCGACTGACCTGTGTGCCGAAAAACGCCGCCGAAGCCACCCCCGCATCCCCCAGATACTGCCCGCCCAAAGCCGCCGCCAGGGTGGTACCGCCCAGGGAATGGCCAATCCAGTGGGGTATTTGCGCACTTTGCTCACGAACGAAGGCAGCAATCGCCGGCAGGTCGTAACGGGCGTAGTCGGCCACCCGATTCTTGCGGTAATCGGCGTTGCGTCGCGACAGACCGTGGCCGCGCATCTCGGGAATCCACACATCAAAGCCCGCTCGGGCCAGATAGGCCCCGAGGCCAATGCCCTTGGGCGAATACCAGAAACGCCGGTTGGAAAAACTGCCGTGAAGCAGGACCACAGGCACACCCCGGGCTTCGGGCTCATCGGCCAGCCCCAGACGGGTCACCGCCAGCTCCACGGAGCTGTCCGGACTGTTGCCGGGTTTCAAGCGATAGACATCTTCGCTGAGGTCGCCTCGACGCTCGGCACTGATCAAGGCGACGGGAAATAGGTTGCTGCTGCTTTGCATATTCTTCTTGCACAAAAAAGGGCGGCATCCAGAAGAAGCACGCCCTGCTTGAATCTTCAAGAGCCGGCCAGTCTCACGAGCGACCGGCTCTTCGTTCACCGATTACGCCGCGCCCTGGCCTTCAGCCAGGAAGAACCAGGTTTCCAGCACCGAATCCGGGTTCAACGAAACGCTTTCAATGCCCTGCTCCATCAGCCACTTGGCCAGGTCCGGGTGATCCGAAGGCCCCTGGCCGCAGATGCCGATGTACTTGCCGGCCTTGTTACAGGCGGCAATGGCATTGGCCAGCAGCTTCTTGACCGCAGGATTACGCTCGTCGAACAGGTGAGCAATGATCCCCGAGTCACGGTCCAGGCCCAGGGTCAGCTGAGTCAGGTCGTTGGAACCGATGGAGAAACCATCGAAGTACTCGAGGAACTCATCCGCCAGGATGGCGTTGGATGGCAGTTCGCACATCATGATCACGCGCAGACCGTTTTCGCCGCGCTTGAGGCCGTTTTCAGCCAGCAGATCCACCACTTGGCTGGCTTCGCCCAGGGTGCGCACGAACGGCACCATGATTTCGACGTTGGTCAGGCCCATCTCGTTGCGCACGCGTTTCAGCGCGCGGCATTCGAGCTCGAAGCAGTCACGGAAGGATTCGCTGATGTAACGCGAAGCACCGCGGAAGCCCAGCATCGGGTTTTCTTCTTCCGGCTCGTAGAGCTTGCCGCCGATCAGGTTCGCGTATTCGTTGGACTTGAAGTCCGACAGACGCACGATGACCTTCTTCGGCGTGAACGCTGCCGCCAGGGTGCTGATGCCCTCGACCAGCTTGTCGACATAGAAGTCCACCGGATCGTGGTAACCGGCGATGCGCTTGTCGACGCTGTCCTTGATCTCTTGCGGCAGCCCGGCGTAGTTCAGCAGCGCCTTGGGGTGCACGCCGATCATGCGATTGATGATGAACTCCAGGCGGGCCAGGCCCACGCCGGCATTGGGCAGCTGGGCGAAGTCGAAGGCACGATCCGGGTTACCGACGTTCATCATGATCTTGAACGGCAGCTCCGGCATGGCATCCACGGAGTTCTTCTTGATGTCGAAGCCCAGTTCGCCTTCGAAGATGAAACCGGTGTCACCCTCGGCGCAGGAAACGGTCACACCCTGACCATCCTTCAGCAGCTCGGTGGCGTTGCCGCAACCGACCACTGCAGGAATACCCAGCTCGCGAGCGATGATCGCGGCGTGACAGGTACGGCCGCCACGGTTGGTGACAATGGCGCTGGCGCGCTTCATCACCGGTTCCCAGTCCGGGTCGGTCATGTCGGAGACCAGCACGTCACCCGGCTGAACCTTGTCCATCTCGGAAACGTCCTTGATGATCCGCACCTTGCCGGCGCCGATGCGCTGACCGATGGCACGGCCTTCCACCAGTACGGTGCCGGTTTCCTTGAGCAGGTAGCGCTCCATGACATTGGCCTGGGTGCGGCTCTTCACGGTTTCCGGACGTGCCTGGACGATGTACAGCTTGCCGTCATCGCCGTCCTTGGCCCATTCGATGTCCATCGGGCACTGATAGTGCTTCTCGATGATCATCGCCTGCTTGGCCAGCTCGCTGACTTCCGCGTCGGTCAGGCAGAAACGTGCGCGATCGACCGCGTCCACGTCCACGGTTTTCACCGAACGGCCGGCCTTGGCTTCATCGCCGTAGATCATCTTGATCGCCTTGCTGCCCAGGTTGCGGCGCAGAATGGCCGGACGACCGGCTTCAAGGGTGTTCTTGTGGACGTAGAACTCGTCCGGGTTGACCGCACCCTGAACCACGGTTTCACCCAGGCCGTAGGCGCCGGTGATGAACACCACATCACGGAAGCCCGACTCGGTGTCGAGGGTGAACATCACGCCGGCAGTGCCGGTTTCCGAACGGACCATGCGCTGCACACCGGCAGACAAGGCCACCAGCTTGTGGTCGAAACCCTGGTGTACACGGTAGGAAATGGCGCGATCGTTGAACAGGGAGGCAAACACTTCCTTGGCAGCGCGAATCACGTTCTCCACGCCACGGATGTTGAGGAAGGTTTCCTGCTGGCCGGCGAAGGACGCATCCGGCAAGTCTTCGGCAGTGGCCGAAGAGCGCACAGCCACGGCCACTTCGGGATTGCCCGCCGACAGTGCAGCAAAGGCAGTACGGATCTCGGTGTTGAGGCGCTCGGGGAATTCGGCGTCCATGATCCATTGACGGATCTGCGCACCGGTCTTGGCCAGGGCATTCACGTCATCGACATCCAGCGCATCGAGCGCCGCATGGATCTGGTCGTTCAGACCACTCAACTCAAGAAAATCACGGTAAGCCTGAGCTGTCGTGGCGAAGCCACCAGGGACCGATACGCCCGCACCTGCGAGGTTGCTGATCATCTCGCCCAGGGATGCGTTCTTGCCCCCCACATGCTCAACATCGTGTTTGCCGAGCTTATCGAGGGAAACTACGTACTCTACCAAGGTGATCTCTCCACTAACTGTGTTGGAAAAGCTCAGAAGCCGGCTGCTCTTTGGAGCGTTTGCCCGCTATATGGCCTGGACCTGGAAAATAAGTGAGAATGCGGGCCATTCCCGGCCGACAAATCGCGCCTATCATATCCAAGAATCGTCACTAGCTTAAGGCCCAAGCCGCAAATGAAACGATCTGCTTTCTTTATCTCCGACGGTACCGGCATCACAGCGGAAACCCTCGGCCAGAGCCTGTTGGCGCAGTTCGAAAACGTTACCTTCAGCAAATTCACGCGGCCGTATATCGACAGCATGGAAAAAGCGCGGGCCATGGTACAACAAATCAATATAGCCGCCGAAAAAGACGGCTATCGACCGATTATCTTCGACACCATCGTCAATCAGGACATTCGTGAGATTCTCGCGACCTCCAATGGTTTCATGATCGACATCTTCTCGACCTTCCTCGCGCCCCTGGAACAGGAGCTCAGCGAGCATTCTTCCTACTCCGTCGGCAAGTCCCATTCCATTGGGCACAACTCCAACTACATGGAACGGATCGAGGCGGTGAACTTCGCCCTGGACAACGACGACGGCGCCCGCACCCACTACTACGACAAGGCCGACCTGATCCTGGTGGGCGTGTCCCGCTGTGGCAAGACCCCGACCTGCCTGTACATGGCCATGCAATTCGGCATCCGTGCGGCCAACTACCCGCTGACCGAAGAAGACATGGAGCGCCTGCAACTGCCCAACGCCCTGCGCGCCCATAAACACAAGCTGTTTGGCCTGACCATCGACCCGGACCGCCTCACCGCGATCCGCAACGAGCGCAAACCCAACAGTCGCTACTCCAGCTATGCCCAGTGCGAGTTCGAAGTGCGAGAAGTGGAAAACCTGTTCCGCCGCGAAAACATCCCCCACATCAACTCCACGCATTTCTCGGTGGAAGAGATTTCGGCCAAGATCCTCGTGGAAAAAGGTGTGGAACGGCGCTTCAAGTAAGCATCGACGCCACTTCAGCCGATCCGAGGTGGCAAGGACCCGTCCTTGCCACCTCCCCTTGCTCCTTCAGCGCCTCACCACCCCGGCAATCCGGGTTCCTGACTCAGCGCCGTCGCCAGCGCAGCAAAGCCCTCGGTCAGTTTCCGATCATCGGCAGTGGTATTGCAGACACTGGCACGAATGAACTGCGGCACCGCCGCCTGGCCTACGGCAAAGGCCTCGGCCGTGGCCACCAGATAGTGCTGCTGCTTCAGATGCACTTCGATCTCCGAGGCCCGCCAAGGCTCGGGGACCCGGACCCAGAAATGCGGACACGCCTGCGGACTGCGCCACTCCAACCCTTGCAGCAAACCCGCCACCAGCTCCTTGCGACGAGTGATCTCGGCCATTTGCTGCTGACGCAGGCGCTCGGCAATGCCGTCGTCGATCCACCCGGCAGCAAGCTCCAGGGCTAACGGAGTGGCCATCCAGCAGGTCGCGCGCAATGCTGCGGCCAATCGTCCCACCAAAGGCTGCGGCCCATGCACGAAGCCGACCCGCAACCCAGCCGCCACGGCCTTGCTCAGGCTGCTGATCAGCACCGTGCGCTCCGGGGCAAAATGCGCCAACGGCGCCGGGCGCCGATCCATCAGCACGGCATGGGTTTCGTCCTCAAGAATCAACAGATTATGCCGCCGACAGACCTCGGCAATGGCCCCCCGTCGCGCCGGGGATTGCACCGCAGTGCTGGGGTTCTGCAAGGTCGGCGTGCAATACAGAGCTGCCAGTCGGTGATGTCGGCAAGCTTCCTCCAACGCCTCGGGCAGCAGCCCCTGCTCATCCATGGGCAAACCCAGCAACTTGATCCCCAACATCCGCGCGGTACTGATCAGGCCAGGATAGGTCAGGTGCTCGGTGGCCAGGGTATCCCCGGCCTTGAGCAGCGCCAGCAAGGCGATATGCAGGCCGTGCTGGGCCCCGTTGACACAAATGACCTGACGGGGATCGACCTGCAACCCCTCCTGGGTCAGCCAGCGCGCCCCGGCCTCACGATAGCGGGGCAACCCGGCCTCGGGACTGTAGCGAGCCACCTCCAGCAGCCCGTGGGGATCTTCCGCCAGTGCCCGCAGGCTCTGGGCGATAAAACGACTCTCCGGTCCGGGAATATGGGTATTGCGACTCATGTCGAACAGCGTGGGCGATTCGTCACCGGCAGTGCGGAATCCCGAGTCGCGCTGACGCTGTAAGCCGTCCTGGCGCACATAAGTGCCATCGCCGACCCGCGCCACCACCTGCCCCAGGCGCTCCAGTTCAGCATAGGCACGGCTGATGGTGCCGATGGTCACGCCCAGTTGGTCGGCCAGCAGCCGATGGGGGGACAGTTTGCTGCCGGGCGCCAACAGCCCTTGATCAATGCCTTGCTCCAGCGCCTCTGCCAGACGCTTGTACTTGGGCCCCGAGCCATCTCGCAACGCGGAACGCAACATTGACACCATGTCAATACTTACTTTGACAGCCATCACTTACCCCAATAACGTGCTTTACAGGTTCAATCACCGGAAATGACTCGCTAAATATAGGGGTCAATTGCCGATCACGAAAGGAATGTCAGTGTGAGCACGACCACGGCAGCACCCATTACTCAGGCGCCTTCGCGCCGCTGGCTCGCCGTTCTGGTGACCTGCAGCCTGTTCCTGATTGTCTGCCTGAGCTGGGGTACCACCTGGCTGGGGATCAAGATGGCCGTAGAAAGCACTCCCCCCTTGACCGCTGCCGGACTGCGCTTTCTGATCGCCTTCCCGCTGTTCGCCTGTTTTGCCTGGCTGCGGCGCGAACCCTTGATGTTTCCCAAGGGCAGCCGCGGCTTTCTGCTGTTTGTGACCCTGTGCTACTTCAGCCTGCCCTACACCCTGCTCAACTACGGCGAGTTGCACGTGTCTTCCGGCCTCACTGCATTGCTGTTCAGTTGCATGCCGGTATTCATCCTGATTTTTTCCGCCCTTCTACTGCGGGAAAAGATCCATCTGGCGCAAATGCTCGGCATCGCCATCGGCTTTGCCAGCCTGTACCAGATCATCCGCGGCCAGGGCCTGCACCTCGATCACCAAGGACTCAGCGGCGTACTGGCCATACTCGGCGCGGCGCTGCTGCATGCCTTGTGTTACGTGGTCACCAAGAAACATGGCAGCGCCATCAGCGTCATCACCTACAACACCCTGCCCATCGGCATCGCCGGCCTGCTGCTGTGCCTGGCAGGACTCTGGATCGAGCACCCGGATTTTGCCGCCATCACGCCACGCTCCTGGGGCGCCCTGCTGTACCTGGGGCTGGCGGCTTCGGTGGGTGGGTTCATCGTCTATTTCTTCCTGCTCAAACGCCTGAGCCCGGTCATCCTGTCCTTTGTCTTCATCATCTTTCCGGTGTTCGCGGTGATCATCGGCGCCTGGTATGAAGGCCAGAGCCTGTCCCGGGACTTGCTGCTGTACTGCGCCACCCTGCTCGGCGGCTTCGCCATCACCAAATTGCCATTGGATAAATGGCTGTCCACAAAGCCCACCCAACGCTAAAGAGACACTGTAGGAGCGAGCATGCTCGCGAAGCTTCTCGGAACGCCAGGTTCGCCCGGCAAACCCATGTCATCGTTGACGTTCATCGCGAGCAAGCTCGCTCCTACAAGGGGGGATCAGATCACCAGCAGGTCGACGAACCGGTGCACCGGCGTTGCCTCAAGCCGAGCCGGGTCCTTGCACAGTTGGAAAATCTGCGTCGAACGCTGGGCGGTGAAGCGCGTGGCCAGGTTGGCCCTGAACTTGTCCTCCAGCAATGGAATGCCTTCGGCGCGGCGACGACGGTGACCGATGGGATATTCCACCGCCACCTGTTCGGTGCTGGAGCCGTCCTTGAAGAACACCTGGATCGCATTGGCAATGGAGCGTTTGTCGGCCTCCAGGTATTCACGGGTGTAACGCGGGTCTTCGACGATCTCCATCTTGCCCCGCAACTGATCGATGATCGGATGCGCAGCATGGAAATCATCTTCGTAATGCTCGGCCACCAAGGTGCCGAAGGCCAGGGGCACTGCGGTCATGTATTGCAGACAATGGTCGCGGTCGGCGGCATTGGCCAGCGGCCCGACCTTGGAAATGATGCGGATCGCCGATTCATGGGTGGTGATGACGATCCGCTCGATCTCGGGCAAGCGATTGCGCACCAGGGGGTGCAGAGTCACCGCCGCTTCACAGGCGGTCTGCGCGTGGAACTCCGCCGGGAAGCTGATCTTGAACAGTACGTTTTCCATCACGTAACTGGCGTACTTCTGCGGCAGGCTGAAACAGCGCTGCGCCTCGGGCTTCAACGCCAGGTCCTTGTTGGTGTGACTGAACAGCACGTCATAGAAGCCCCACTGCGGCGCCGTCAGGACACCGGGAATGCCCATTTCACCACGCAGGGCGATGTCCGCCAGACGCACCCCACGGCTTGAAGCATCCCCCGCCGCCCAGGATTTGCGCGAACCGGCATTGGGGGCATGACGATAGGTGCGCAGCGCCTGGCCGTCGACAAAGGCATGGGACAGCGCCGCCAGCAACTGCTCGCGGTTAGCGCCCATCAGCTTGGCGCAGACCGCTGTGGAGGCAACCTTTACCAACAGCACATGATCGAGACCGACCCGGTTGAAGGAGTTTTCCAGGGCAATCACCCCCTGGATCTCATGAGCCATGACCATCGCTCGCAACACATCGCCCATGGTCAACGGCGCTTCACCATTGGCCACACGCTTTTGCGAAAGATGGTCGGCCACCGCGAGAATGCCGCCGAGGTTGTCCGAGGGATGCCCCCATTCGGCCGCCAGCCAGGTGTCGTTGTAATCCAGCCAACGCACGATGCAGCCGATATCCCAGGCCGCCTTCACCGGGTCCAGACGATAGCTGGTGCCTGGAACCCGGGCACCGAAAGGCACCACGGTGCCTTCGACAATCGGTCCCAGGTGCTTGGTGCATTCGGGGAAACGCAGGGCCAGCAGGCCGCAGCCCAGAGTATCCATCAGGCAATTGCGCGCGGAATCGAGGGCTTCTCGGGAGTCGATGGCATAGTTCAGGACATAGTCGGCAATGTCCTGCAGGACCGGGTCGTAATCGGGACGGTTGTTCAGGTCAACGTTGGCGCTCATGAGTGTGTCACTCCAGTTGCAAGGTTGTAGGTGGGGTCATTCCTCAGGTACAGGTCAATAACGGCATCGCAGGTCTGCGCCTGCTCAGCGATTCAATAACAATGTCACGACTGGCGGTTGTGGCGAGGGAGCCCCGCCACCACCGCCAGCATTACTCTGCCTAGAAACTGTCGCCGGGCACTCGCACCCAGCCTTCCATCAGCACGCGGGCGCTGCGACTCATGATGGCCTTGACCACGGTCCAGTCACCGCCGCTTTGAGTGGCTTCGGCGCCGACGCGCAAGGTGCCCGAAGGGTGACCAAAACGTACCGCGCTGCGCGCACCGCCCCCGGCCGCCAGATTGACCAGGGTCCCGGGAATCGCCGCCGCGGTGCCGATGGCCACCGCTGCGGTGCCCATCATCGCGTGGTGCAACTTGCCCATGGACAGGGCGCGCACCAGCAGGTCGACGTCCCCGGCCTTGATCGCCTTGCCGCTGGAAGCCTGGTAATCCGCCGGCGCGGCGACAAAGGCCACTTTCGGCGTGTGCTGACGCTGGGCGGCTTCGTCCAGGTGCTTGATCAGCCCCATGCGCAGGGCACCGTGGGCGCGGATGGTCTCGAACATGGCCAGGGCCTTGGGGTCGCCATTGATATCGCCCTGCAGCTCGGTGCCGCGATAACCAAGGTCCGCCGCGTTGATGAAGATGGTGGGGATCCCGGCATTGATCAGGGTCGCCTTGAAGGTGCCGACACCGGGCACTTCCAGGTCGTCCACCAGGTTGCCGGTGGGGAACATCGAACCGCCGGCGCCCTCTTCCTCGGCCGCCGGATCGAGAAACTCCAACTGCACTTCGGCCGCCGGGAAGGTCACTCCATCCAGCTCGAAGTCACCGGTTTCCTGAACCTCGCCGTTGGTGATCGGCACGTGGGCAATGATGCTCTTGCCGATATTGGCCTGCCAGATGCGCACCACCGCCACGCCGTTCTGCGGAATGCGACTGGCGTCCACCAGGCCGCTGCTGATGGCGAAAGAGCCCACCGCCGCCGAGAGGTTGCCACAGTTGCCGCTCCAGTCGACGAAGGCCTTGTCGATGGCCACCTGACCGAACAGGTAGTCGACGTCGTGATCGGCCTTGATGCTCTTGGACAGGATCACCGTCTTGCTGGTGCTGGAGGTGGCAGCGCCCATGCCGTCGATCTGCTTGTCATAGGGATCGGGGCTGCCGATCACCCGCAGCAGCAGGGCATCACGCGCCGCGCCCGGCAGCTGGGCCACCTCGGGCAGGTCCTGCAGATTGAAGAACACACCCTTGCTGGTGCCGCCACGCATGTAAGTGGCAGGAATCTTGATTTGCGCTACAAATGCCATGGATTTCTGGTCCTGATAAAGACCGGGGGCGGCACCTTGCGGCCCGCCCCCGGTACGTCACTTAGCTGGCTACTGCCGATTCCAGGAAGTCCTGGGCGAAGCGCTGCAACACCCCGCCCGCGTCGTAGATCGACACCTCTTCGGCGGTGTCGAGGCGGCAAGTCACTGGCACCTCCAACCGCTCACCGTTGCGGCGATTGATCACCAGGGTCAACTGCGCCCGTGGTGTGCGCTCGCCGATCACGTCATAGGTTTCGGTGCCGTCGATACCCAGGGTCTTGCGGTCGGTGCCCGCCAGGAACTCCAGGGGCAGCACGCCCATGCCCACCAGGTTGGTGCGGTGGATACGCTCGAAGCCTTCGGCAACGATCGCCTCCACCCCGGCCAACCGTACGCCCTTGGCCGCCCAGTCCCGGGACGAGCCCTGACCGTAGTCGGCACCGGCAATGATGATCAGCGGCTGCTTGCGCTCCATGTAGGTTTCGATGGCTTCCCACATCCGCGTGACCTGGCCTTCCGGCTCGATCCGCGCCAGGGAACCCTGCTTGACCTTGCCGTTTTCCTCGACCATTTCGTTGAACAGTTTCGGGTTGGCGAAGGTCGCACGCTGGGCGGTCAGGTGGTCACCACGGTGGGTCGCGTAGGAGTTGAAGTCCTCTTCCGGCAGGCCCATTTTCGCCAGGTACTCGCCGGCCGCGCTGTCGAGCATGATGGCGTTGGACGGCGACAGGTGGTCGGTGGTGATGTTGTCCGGCAGCACCGCCAACGGGCGCATGCCCTTGAGGCTGCGCTCCCCGGCCAGGGCTCCTTCCCAGTAAGGCGGGCGGCGGATGTAGGTGCTCTGTGGACGCCAGTCGTAAAGCGGTTCGACTTTCGGGCCGGTGTCTTCGTGAATGGCGAACATCGGAATGTAGACCTTGCGGAACTGCTCCGGCTTGACCGCCGCTTTGACCACCGCGTCGATCTCTTCATCGCTCGGCCAGATGTCCTTGAGGCGGATTTCGCGGCCGTCGGCGTCCAGGCCCAGCACGTCCTTCTCGATATCGAAACGGATAGTGCCGGCAATGGCGTAGGCCACCACCAGCGGCGGCGAAGCCAGGAACGCCTGCTTGGCGTAAGGGTGGATACGCCCATCAAAATTGCGGTTGCCCGAGAGCACCGCGGTGGCGTACAGGTCGCGGTCGATGATCTCTTTCTGGATCACCGGGTCCAGGGCGCCGGACATGCCGTTGCACGTGGTGCAGGCAAAGGCCACCACGCCAAAGCCCAGTTGCTCCAGCTCATGGTCCAGGCCGGCCTCTTCCAGGTACATGGCCACGGTTTTCGAACCCGGGGCCAGGGACGACTTGACCCACGGCTTGCGGGTCAGCCCCAGCTTGTTGGCATTGCGCGCCAGCAGGCCGGCCGCGATCACGTTGCGCGGGTTGCTGGTGTTGGTGCAACTGGTGATGGCGGCGATGATCACCGCGCCGTCCGGCATCTGCCCCGGGGTTTCGGACCACTGCCCAGCGATGCCCTTGGCCGCCAGATCGCTGGTGGCGACCCGGGCGTGAGGGTTGCTCGGCCCGGCCATGTTGCGCACCACCGACGATAGATCGAACTGCAGGCCGCGCTCGTAGCGTGCGCTCTTCAGGCTGTCGGCCCACAGGCCAGTGTGCTTGGCATAGCTCTCCACCAGGCGCACTTGTTCGTCTTCACGGCCGGTGAGCTTGAGGTAGTCGATGGTCTGCTGGTCGATGTAGAACATCGCCGCAGTGGCGCCGTATTCCGGAGCCATGTTGGAGATGGTGGCGCGATCGCCCAGGGTCAGCGCCGCGGCGCCTGCGCCGAAGAACTCCAGCCAGGCACCCACCACTTTCTGCTTGCGCAGGAACTCGGTCAGCGCCAGCACCATGTCGGTGGCAGTGATGCCCGGTTGCAGCTTGCCGGTGAGCTCGACGCCGATGATTTCCGGCAGGCGCATCCACGACGCGCGACCGAGCATGACGTTCTCGGCTTCCAGGCCGCCCACACCAATGGCGATGACCCCCAGGGCATCGACGTGGGGGGTGTGACTGTCGGTGCCGACGCAGGTATCAGGGAAGGCCACCCCGTCGCGCACCTGGATCACCGGGGACATTTTCTCCAGGTTGATCTGGTGCATGATGCCGTTGCCCGGCGGGATCACGTCGACGTTCTTGAAGGCCTTCTTGGTCCAGTTGATGAAGTGGAAACGGTCTTCGTTGCGCCGGTCTTCGATGGCGCGGTTCTTGTCGAAGGCGTCCGGGTCGAAACCGCCGCATTCCACAGCCAGGGAGTGGTCGACGATCAACTGGGTCGGCACCACCGGATTGACCAGCGCCGGGTCACCACCCTGGTCGGCGATGGCGTCGCGCAGGCCGGCCAGGTCCACCAGCGCGGTCTGGCCAAGGATGTCGTGGCACACCACGCGGGCCGGGAACCACGGGAAGTCGAGGTCATCGCGGC
The DNA here is from genome assembly GCF_058744285.1 of Pseudomonas sp. E1BtOHC1. Lineage (NCBI taxonomy): Bacteria > Pseudomonadati > Pseudomonadota > Gammaproteobacteria > Pseudomonadales > Pseudomonadaceae > Pseudomonas > Pseudomonas sp. E1BtOHC1. Next base: position 2,923,727 of record NZ_CP196023.1, on the reverse strand, counting down.
GTTCGATCAGTTGGCCCAGGGACGCGTTGAGGGTCGCCGGATCACAGCGACGCACCAGGTTTTCCGCCAGCACGCGGGAGGTGTAGGGCAGGCTGTCGTAGGCGCCTGGCTGGAGCGCATCGACCGCCGCACGGGCGTCGAAATAGTCCAGCTGGCTGCCGGGCAGCGTCTTGCGAAATTCAGTGTTCATGGTCAGGGGACTCGATCACGGTAGTTTCAAAGGGAGCGCCTGGCACCGTGTTGAATGGACATCTATCCCTTGTAGGAGCGAGCTTGCTCGCGATGACCGAAGCAGATCCGACATGGCTGTCGGCTGATCCATCGCTATCGCGAGCAAGCTCGCGCCTACAGGTGTGTGGTTCATTCAATGAACAGTGTCGGCACCCTCCCGGTCAGCGACGTTCGATTGGCACGAACTTGCGCTGCTCGACGCCGATGTACTCGGCGCTTGGACGGATGATGCGGTTGTTGCCACGCTGCTCGAACACATGGGCCGCCCAGCCGGTCAGGCGCGAACAAACGAAGATCGGCGTGAACAGCTTGGTGGGGATGCCCATGAAGTGGTACGCCGAGGCGTGGTAGAAGTCGGCGTTGGGGAAGAGTTTCTTCTGCTCCCACATGGTCTGGTCGATGGCCTCGGAAACCGGAAACAGCACCTTGTCGCCCACTTCGTCGGCGAGTTTTTTCGACCAGCCCTTGATCACCTCGTTGCGCGGATCGTTGTCTTTGTAGATCGCGTGGCCAAACCCCATGATCTTGTCCTTGCGCTCCAGCATGCCGAGGGTGCCCTTGATCGCCTCTTGCGGCGAACTGAAGCGCTCGATCATTTCCATGGCCGCTTCGTTGGCGCCGCCGTGCAGCGGGCCACGCAGCGAACCGATGGCCGCGGTGATGCAGGAGTACAGGTCGGACAGGGTCGAAGCACAGACCCGGGCAGTAAAGGTCGAGGCGTTGAACTCATGCTCGGCGTAGAGGATCAGCGATACGTTCATCACCTTGACGTGCAGGTCGCTGGGCTTCTTGCCGTGCAGCAGGTGCAGGAAATGACCGCCAATGGAAGGCTCGTCGCTGACACAGCTGATGCGCACGCCTTCGTGGCTGAAGCGGTACCAGTAGCACATGATCGCCGGGAAGGCCGCCAGCAGGCGGTCGGTGACGTCATGCTGCTGGGAGAAGTCTTTCTCCGGCTCGATGTTGCCCAGGAACGAGCAGCCCGTACGCATCACGTCCATCGGATGGGCCTGGGCCGGAATCCGCTCCAGCACTTCCTTCAGCGCCTGAGGCAGGTCGCGCAGCTTGCCCAGCTTGCTGGTGTAGGCCGCCAGTTGTTCCTGGGTCGGCAGATCGCCGTACAACAGCAGGTAGGCGACTTCCTCGAACTGCGCATCGGCCGCCAGTTCGCGCACGTCATAGCCGCGATAGGTCAACCCGGCACCGGCCTGGCCCACGGTGGACAGCGCGGTTTGCCCGGCCACCTGGCCGCGCAGACCTGCGCCACTCAATACTTTTGCTTCGGCCATTGCTCTCTCCAATCTTGAATTTGTTAGGGACTTGGCAACTTCGTTGGTCGGGACTCACCCCGACCATGGAGGAGCGAGCTTGCTGGCGATCTGGGCCCGCGCGCCCCAGCGTGTCAGGGATTGCGCGTCATTGTTGGTGGCCATCACGAGCACGCTCGCTCCCACAGGGATTGATTCAACCTTTCTTCTGGGCGAACAGCGCATCGAGCTTCTGCTCGAAGCTGTGGTAGTCGATGCGCTCGTAGAGCTCCATGCGGGTCTGCATGGTGTCGATCACGTTCTGCTGGGTGCCGTCACGACGGATCGCGGTGTAGACGTTTTCCGCCGCCTTGTTCATGGCACGGAACGCCGACAGCGGGTACAGCACCAGGGAAACATCCACGGATTTCAACTGTTCGGTGGTGTACAGCGGGGTTGCGCCGAATTCGGTGATATTGGCCAGGATCGGCGCTTTCACCCGATCGGCGAAGATCTTGTACATCTCAAGCTCGGTGATGGCTTCCGGGAACACCATGTCGGCGCCGGCCTCGATGCACGCCGCGGCACGCTCCAGGGCCGACTCCAGACCTTCCACCGCCAGGGCGTCGGTGCGCGCCATGATCACGAAGCTGTCGTCGGTGCGGGCATCCACCGCGGCCTTGATGCGGTCGACCATTTCCTGCTGGGACACGATCTCTTTATTGGGACGGTGACCGCAGCGCTTGGCGCCCACCTGGTCTTCGATATGGATCGCCGCGGCGCCGAACTTGATCATCGACTTGACGGTGCGGGCCACGTTGAACGCCGAAGAACCGAAACCGGTGTCCACGTCCACCAGCAATGGCAGGTCGCAGACGTCGGTGATGCGGCGCACGTCGGTGAGGACGTCGTCGAGGCCGGTAATGCCCAGGTCAGGCACGCCGAGGGAACCGGCGGCGACCCCGCCACCGGACAGGTAGATCGCCTTGAAACCGGCGCGTTTGGCCAGCAACGCATGGTTGGCGTTGATCGCACCCACCACTTGTAACGGCTGTTCGCTGGCGACCGCATCGCGGAAACGCTGGCCTGGAGTGCTCTTGTTGGAACTCATGACTCACCTCGTGGAGTGGCTGTCTGATGGGCGCTGTCCTGGTAGTGACGCGCGATGTTGCGTTTCGAGGCGCCGATGTGGCGGCGCATCAGTAGCTCGGCCAGTTCGCCGTCGCGATCGGCAATGGCGTCGAGAATCCGGTGGTGTTCGGCAAAGGCCTGGTGCGGACGGTTGGGGGTCGCGGAGAACTGGATGCGGTACATGCGCACCAGTTGATACAGCTCGCCACAGAGCATTTGCGTGAGGGTGCGGTTGCCGGCGCCCTGGATGATCCGGTAATGGAAGTCGAAATCCCCTTCCTGCTGGTAGTAGCCGACGCCAGCCTGGAACGCCGCATCGCGCTCGTGGGTATCGAGCACCCGGCGCAGCTCGTCGATTTCCTCGGTGGTCATGCGCTCCGCCGCCAGGCGACAGGCCATGCCTTCCAGGGATTCGCGGATTTCGTAAAGCTCGATCAGCTCGGCGTGGCTGAGGGACACCACCCGGGCGCCGACATGCGGCACTCGTACCAACAGGCGCTGACCTTCCAGGCGATGGATGGCCTCGCGCAGCGGACCACGACTGATGCCGTAAGTACGGGCCAGTTCAGGCTCGGAGATCTTGCTGCCCGGGGCGATCTCGCCCTTGACGATGGCGGCCTGGATCCGCCGGAAGACGTTTTCGGACAGGGTTTCAGAATCGTCCTGCGTCGGCAGCGGATGTTCCAGTTGATCCAGCATATTGTCGACACCTTGAAAATCAATTAGGCAAAAATTAGCCAATACACCCTAAACAGTCAAAGGAAAAATTGAGATTGTCGACAATCGTCTAATAACCCTTTGCACCAAAACGAGACAAAAGGCCCGCCCCCGACGCTGGCGCCATAAAACCAGCATGCTAGAATGCCGCCCGCATTGGCCTGTCATCTTTTTATGGCACGCATACGAGGGAGCTTGCGCAGCAATGCCGGTCGCCTTGAACTGAAGAACCCAAGCCCATCAGGATCTATGAGACTCAAGGCCCTTCCCCTACTCCTCTGTCTGCTTGCCCTGCCCGGCATCAGCGCCGCCGCCGGCAAGACGGTCTACGGTTTGAACGAGTACGCGCAACTGTCAGGTATCGACCTGGAAGTTGCAGCCAAACTCGACACCGGTGCCAAGACTGCTTCCTTAAGTGCCCGCGACATCAAGCGCTTCAAGCGCAACGGCGAATCCTGGGTGCGTTTCTACCTGGCCATCGACGCCGCCCATTCCCACCCCATCGAACGGCCGCTGGCCCGAGTCAGCAAGATCAAGCGCCGCGCCGGCGACTATGACCCCGATGAGGACAAGAACTACACCGCGCGTCCGGTGATCGCCCTGGATGTCTGCATGGGCAGTGCCTTGCGCAGCATCGAAGTGAACTTGACCGACCGCAGCGCCTTCCAATACCCGCTCTTGATTGGCTCCGAAGCCTTGAAACGCTTCGATGCGCTGGTCGACCCCAGTCTTAAATACGCTGCTGGCAAACCCGCCTGCGCCACCGACGCTCATACCGCAGAGTAATTCCAATGCGCTCTCTTACCCTTCATCTGAAAGTCCTGATCGCCATCCTGGTGGTGCTGGGCATTTCGATCACGGCCTATCAGATCTTCGTGCTCGGCATTCCGGTGACCGAAGACGCCACCGACGATCTGTGGAACATCGATGCCAAGGTCGAGTTCGTCGCCAACGGCAAGGACCCGATCAAGATCCAGATGTTCGTGCCGCCCCTGAGCCGCGACTATGTGAGCCTCAACGAGAGCTTCATTTCCAACAACTACGGGGTGGCGGTCAACCGCGTCGACGGCAACCGCAAGGTCACCTGGTCGGCACGCCGGGCCAAGGGCAACCAGACCCTGTACTACCGCCTGGTACTGACCAAGCGCTACAGCGCCGAGAAGTCCAAGATCAAGGGCCCGACCTTCCGCGACAGCATGGCCGTGGAAGGCCCGGAAAAGATCGCCGCAGAAGCCCTGCTGGCGCCGATCCGCCAGCACTCGGCGGACGTCGAGACCTTCATCAGCGAGGCCATCAAGCGCGTCAACAACGCCAATGACGACAACGCCAAGCTGCTGCTGGCCGGCGACCCGTCCAGCGCCAACAAGGCCAAGATCGTCGAACTGCTGCTGTCCATCGCCCACGTGCCGATGGAGAAGGTCCATACCATTCGCCTGGTGGCCGATCAGCCGCAGACTCCGGAACTCTGGCTGCGCAGCTTCAACGGCACCGACTGGCTGTACTTCAACCCGGAAACCGGCGAACAGGGCATGCCCAGCGATCGCCTGCTGTGGTGGACCGGCGATGACAACCTGATCACCGTCGATGGCGGCAAGAAGGCCAACGTCACCTTCAGCCTCAACAACAGCGAAATGAACGCCATTCGCCTGGCCAAGCTGACCGACGAGAACACCGACGCCAACTTCCTCGAATACTCGCTGTACGGCCTGCCGCTGCAGACCCAGCAGACCTTCATGATCATGGTGATGATTCCCATCGGCGTGCTGGTGATCCTGATCCTGCGCAACCTGATCGGCCTGCAGACCCTGGGCACCTTCACCCCGGTGCTGATCGCCCTGGCCTTCCGCGAGACTCAACTGGGCTTCGGCATCGTGCTGTTCACCGTGATTACCGCGCTCGGGCTGTCACTGCGCTCCTACCTGGAACACCTCAAGCTACAGATGCTGCCGCGGCTTTCGGTAGTGCTGACCTTCGTGGTGGTGCTGATCGCCGCCATTAGCCTGTTCAGCCACAAGCTGGGCCTGGAACGCGGCCTGTCGGTGGCGCTGTTCCCGATGGTGATCCTGACCATGACCATCGAACGCCTGTCCATTACCTGGGAAGAACGCGGCGGCGGCCATGCGATGAAAGTCGCCATCGGCACCCTGTTCGCCGCGTCCCTGGCACACCTGATCATGAGCGTGCCGGAGCTTACGTACTTCGTCTTCACCTTCCCGGCGATGCTGCTGATCCTGGTGGGCTTCATGCTGGCGATGGGTCGCTACCGCGGCTACCGCCTGACGGAGCTGGTGCGCTTCAAAGCCTTCGTCAAGGCCGACTCCTGATGTTCGGCCTGTGGAAGACCTGGAAAGCCCTGGAAGCGCGGGGAATCATGGGCATCAACCGGCGTAACGCCGACTACGTGCTCAAGTACAACAAGCGCAGCCTGTACCCCATCGTCGATGACAAGATCATCACCAAGGAACGGGCGATCAAGGCCGGCATCCATGTACCGGAACTGTACGGGGTGATCTCCACCGAGAAGGAAATCGACAAGCTCGACGAGATCATCAAAGGGCGCAACGACTTCGTGATCAAGCCGGCCCAGGGCGCCGGCGGTGACGGCATCATCGTGATTGCCGACCGCTTCGAGGGCCGCTATCGCACGGTATCCGGCAAGATCATCAGCCATGAGGAGATCGAGCATCATATCTCCAGCATCCTCACCGGCCTGTATTCCCTGGGCGGTCACCGCGACCGGGCACTGATCGAATACCGGGTGACCCCGGACCAGATCTTCAAGAGCATCAGCTACGAAGGCGTGCCGGACATCCGCATCATCGTGCTCATGGGCTACCCGGTGATGGCCATGCTGCGCCTGCCGACCCGCCAGTCCGGAGGCAAGGCCAACCTGCACCAGGGCGCCATCGGCGTCGGCGTCGACCTGGCCACCGGCCTGACCCTGCGCGGCACCTGGCTGAACAACATCATCACCAAGCATCCGGACACCACCAATGCCGTGGACGGTGTGCAACTGCCCTACTGGGACGGTTTCATGAAGCTGGCGGCCGGCTGCTACGAGCTGTGCGGCCTGGGCTACATCGGCGTGGACATGGTGCTGGACCAGGACAAGGGCCCGCTGATTCTCGAACTCAATGCCCGGCCCGGGCTGAATATCCAGATCGCCAACGACTGCGGCCTGACCCAGCGCACCCACGCCATTGAAGCCCACCTTGAGGAACTCAAGGCTCGTGGCATCGAGGAAACCGTCGCAGAGCGTGTGCGCTTCGCCCAGGACCTGTTCGGCCACATTCCTCCCGTCGAAGGCTGACAGCCCCGGCTGTAGCCGCTGCCCCAGGCAACGGCTACAGGTCGGTAAATGCGCCGTTCAAGGGGCAATCGCCGACATCCCCTCTAGGAGCAACTCCTGCAGAGGCATACAATCGCCAGCCGCGCTCCGATGGCTGATCTGCACCGCATGTTGACCTGCTCCGTACACCCGCTTCCCTATCGCGCCAACCCCGCCGAGTATTTCGCGGCAATCGAACACGCCCCCGGTGCCGTGCTACTGGACAGCGGCCGCCCCAGCGCCGAGCGCGGCCGTTATGACCTGCTCAGCGCCTGGCCCCTGGCAGAACTGACCCTGGCCGCTGACGAGCCTGGCGGCGACTTCCTGCAACGCCTGCGCGATAACCTCCAGCACCTGGGCCAGGCCCAAGTGCCCGCGCCTTATGAATTGCCCTTCGCCGGCGGCCTGATCGGCTACCTCAGCTACGATTTCGGCCGACACCTGGAGCGCCTGCCGAGCCAGGCCCGGGATGACCTGCAATTGCCCGAGGCACGCTTTGGCCTGTATGCCTGGGCGCTGATCAATGACCACCAGACGGGCACCAGCCAACTGCTGTTCCACCCCAGCCTGGAAGCCTCCGAGCGCCAGCGCCTGATCCAGCTGTTCAACCAGCCGCCCATGACGGCAGCAGCCTCGTTCAAGCTGACCAGCGCCATGCGGGCCGACCTGAGCGCCGAGGATTACCGCCAGGCCTTCCAACGCATCCAGCACTACATCCAGGCCGGCGACTGCTATCAGGTGAACTTCGCCCAGCGCTTTCGCGGCCAGTACCAGGGCGATCCCTGGGTCGCCTACTGCGCCTTGCGCGCCGCCTGTCCGACCCCGTTCTCGGGCTTCCAGCGCCTGCCGGATGACGGCGCGGTGCTCAGCCTGTCGCCGGAGCGTTTCGTTCATGTCAGCCAGGGCCGGGTGGAAACCCGGCCGATCAAGGGCACTCGTCCCCGGGGTCGGGATGCCGCAGAAGACGCCGCCAACGCCGCCGAGCTGCTGGCCAGCCCCAAGGACCGGGCGGAAAACCTGATGATCGTCGACCTGCTGCGCAACGACCTGGGGCGCACTTGCCGCACCGGCTCGGTGCGCGTGCCGGAGCTGTTCAGCCTGGAAAGCTACCCCAATGTGCACCACCTGGTGAGCGCCGTGACCGGCGAGCTGGCGGACGACAAGGATGCTCTGGACCTGATCGCCGGCAGCTTCCCCGGCGGCTCGATCACCGGGGCGCCGAAGATCCGTTCGATGCAGATCATCGACGAACTGGAGCCCACCCGGCGCGCGTTGTACTGCGGCTCGCTGCTGTACCTGGACGTACGCGGGGAGATGGACAGCTCCATCGCCATTCGCAGCCTGTTGGCCAAGGACGGGCAGATCTGTTGCTGGGGCGGCGGCGGGATCGTCGCGGATTCGGACTGGCAGGCGGAGTACCAGGAATCCATCACCAAGGTACGGGTGTTGCTGGAGACATTGCAGGGGCTTTAGGGCCTATTCGCCGGCAAGCCGGCTCCTACAAGAGCCCGTCGTTCTCCCACCCGTAGGAGCTGGCTTGCCAGCGAAGGCGTCGGCAGGATTTGCGCACAATCCAAAGGCCTGTTCGCCGGCAAGCCGGCTCCTACAAGAGCCCGTCGTTCTCCCCCCCGTAGGAGCTGGCTTGCCAGCGAAGGCGTCGACAGGATTTGTGAAAAATCCAAGGGCCTCTTCGCCGGCGAACCGGGTTACAGGCTCAGGGTGCGATTGGAAGCCTTGATGAACTCCTGCTTCAACTCGGCAAAGCTGTGCACCGCGGGGAACTGCGGGAACTCGCGAATCACGTTGTCCGGCGCATGGAACAGGATGCCGGCGTCGGCCTCCCCCAGCATCGTCGTGTCGTTGTAGGAATCCCCGGCAGCGATGACCCGGTAGTACAGGCTCTTGAAGGCCAGCACCGACTGGCGCTTGGGGTCTTTCTGACGCAGTTGATAGCCGGTCACCCGGCCACCGTCATCGGTGATCAGGCGGTGACACAGCAGGGTGGGGAAACCCAGCTGGCGCATCAAGGGCTGGGAAAACTCATAGAAGGTGTCGGAGAGGATCACCACCTGGAAGCGCTCGCGCAACCAGTTGACGAACTCCACCGCACCATCCAGAGGCTTGAGGGTGGCGATCACTTCCTGGATATCGGAGAGTTTCAGGCCGTGCTCGTCAAGAATCCGCAGGCGCTGCTTCATCAATACGTCGTAGTCGGGAATATCCCGGGTGGTTGCCTTGAGGGATTCAATCCCGGTTTTTTCGGCAAAGGCGATCCAGATTTCCGGGACCAGTACACCTTCCAGATCGAGACAGGCAATTTCCACAAGACACTCCCATTGGTTCTGATTATTTAAATTGAGCGAGCAAAAGGACTGCCGAACTCTAGCGATTCGCCTGCGCAGGCGCAACGCAGAGGAGCGCGCCAGGGCCGGGTGGATTTTGTTAAGATCGCCCCCCTATAGAGCGCACAGCGCCACCGACCTGTAGGAAACCGCCCTGATGAACCCATCGTTCGACGTCGCTGAACTCGCTGCGACCTATGCCAACAAATCCGCCCAGGACATTCTCAAGCTGGCCTTCGCCCAGTTCGGCGATGACCTGTGGATTTCCTTCAGCGGCGCCGAGGACGTGGTGCTGGTAGACATGGCCTGGAAGCTGAACAAGAACGTCAAGGTATTCAGCCTCGACACCGGCCGCCTGCACCCGGAAACCTATCGCTTCATCGATCAGGTGCGCGAGCACTACAAGATCGACATCGAGCTGATCTCGCCGGACCACAGCAAGCTCGAACCCTTCGTCAAGGAAAAGGGCCTGTTCAGCTTCTACAAGGATGGCCATGGCGAATGCTGCGGCATCCGCAAGATCGAACCGCTGCGACGCAAACTGTCCACCGTCAGCGCCTGGGCCACCGGCCAGCGCCGCGACCAGAGCCCGGGCACCCGCAGCCAGGTGGCGGCACTCGAGATCGACAGCGCCTTCTCCACGCCGGAACGCCCGCTGTACAAGTTCAACCCGCTGGCGCAGATGAGCAGCGAAGAGATCTGGGGCTACATCCGCATGCTCGAGCTGCCTTACAACAGCTTGCATGAACGCGGTTTCATCAGCATTGGCTGCGAGCCCTGTACCCGTCCGGTGCTGCCGAACCAGCACGAGCGCGAAGGCCGTTGGTGGTGGGAAGAAGCCACCCAGAAGGAATGCGGCCTGCACGCCGGCAACCTCATCAGCAAAGCCTGACCCCTCCCTTCTTCTGTAGCAGCCGGCTTGCCGGCGAATGAGCCCTCCCCCCTGAGGACGCCTTCGCTGGCAAACGCAAGGCGCCCGTCCCCCCACAACCAACATGTACACATAAATGTCACTATCAGTGCCATTTTTGTGTGCACTTTCAGCAGCTACCGCCCCAAAAGGTTACAGACCTTTCTTCCGTCAGATTTCATGACATGCGCTGTCGTGCCTGACGAAAAATAAATACCTGTTCAAACGGTCAATTTTTAATCTCACTGTTTCATACAGTTAGGGACAACTCATAACAAAACGAAATCAGCAGCCCATTTCATAGCTGCGCAATTGGCACAGAAGTGGCTTTAGTCGATCTATGTTTTGTATACAAAAAAATCAAAACATACATACACTAACCGTCCGCACGCCTGATCCACGACTCAAGCTGCAGATGCCCCGAACCCAGTGATTCCTCCCCTGCGACGAAGATTGTCGAGCCTTGGGCTCAAGCACAGTCATCCAGGGCCGGAATCAGGAGCCGCCGGAATGCACACCAGCCCTTCCAACAACATCGCACTGGATCTGCCCTCCTCGCCGCACTCGCACAACCTGCAACAGCCCATCACTGCAACCGATCCGGACAGCGTCATCCTCAGCCCGCGCCTGCACAACCGCGACCTGGCGCCGACCAAGGTCGAAGGCCGCCGCTGGGGCGGCTACAGCATCTTCGCCCTATGGACCAACGATGTGCACAACATCGCCAACTACTCCTTTGCCATCGGCCTCTACACCCTGGGCCTGGGCGGCTGGCAGATCCTCCTGTCCCTGGGAATAGGCGCGGCGCTGGTGTACTGCTTCATGAACCTGTCCGGCTACATGGGCCAGAAGACCGGGGTGCCGTTCCCGGTGATCAGCCGCATCAGCTTCGGCATCCATGGCGCACAGATTCCGGCACTGATCCGCGCGGTGATCGCCATTGCCTGGTTCGGCATCCAGACCTACCTGGCCTCGGTGGTATTTCGCGTGTTGCTGACTGCGATCCATCCGGGCTTCGCCGATTACGACCACAATTCGATCCTCGGCCTGTCCACCCTGGGTTGGGTCTGCTTCGTGCTGATCTGGCTGGTGCAATTGGTAATCCTCGCCTACGGCATGGAGATGATCCGCCGCTACGAAGCCTTCGCCGGGCCGATCATTCTGCTGACCGTGGCCTGCCTCGCCGGGTGGATGTACTCCCAGGCCGATGGGCAGATTGCCTGGTCGATCCGCGAACCTTTGACCGGTGGCGAAATGTGGCGGCAGATCTTCGCCGGCGGCGCATTGTGGCTGGCGATCTATGGCACCCTGATTCTCAACTTCTGCGACTTCGCCCGCTCCTCGCCGTGCCGCAAGACCATCAAGGTCGGCAACTTCTGGGGCCTCCCGGTGAACATCCTGGTGTTCGCCACGATCACCGTGCTGCTGTGCGGCGCACAGTTCCAGATCAACGGCCAGGTCATCGAAAGTCCGACCCAGATCATCGCCTCGATCCCCAACACCCTGTTTCTGGTCCTGGGCTGCCTGGCGTTCCTGATCGTCACCGTCGCTGTGAACATCATGGCCAACTTCGTAGCCCCGGCCTTCGTCCTCAGCAACCTGGCGCCCAAGTACCTGACCTTCCGCCGCGCCGGGCTGATCAGTGCCGCGCTGGCGGTGCTGATCCTGCCGTGGAACCTGTACAACAGCCCGCTGGTGATCGTGTATTTCCTCTCCGGCCTGGGCGCCCTGCTGGGCCCGTTGTACGGGGTGATCATGGTGGACTACTGGATCCTGCGCAAAGCCCAGATCCACGTGCCGCAGCTGTACAGCGAAGACCCGCAAGGCGCGTACTTCTACAGCCGCGGGGTCAATCTGCGGGCGGTGGCGGCCTTCGTGCCCGCCGCGCTGATTGCCATCGTGCTGGCCCTGGTGCCGGGCTTTGCCAGCGTCTCGCCCTTTTCCTGGCTGATCGGCGCCGGTATCGCCGGCCTGCTGTACCTGATCATCGCCAAGCGCCAACCCGGGTACGCCGATGTCAGCGGCGAATCCATCGCCGTGGACAACGTCAGTCATTGAACCTGAACGGCCCGGCGCGCCGGGCCTTGAACTGCCCAACCTGTAAGGAACCCCCATGCGCATTCTCGTGGTCAACGTCAACACCACCGACAGCATCACCCAGGCCATCGCCCGCCAGGCACAAAGCGTGGCAGCGCCGGGCACGGAAATCGTCGGACTGACCCCCTACTTCGGCGCCGAATCGGTGGAAGGCAACTTCGAAAGCTACCTGGCGGCCATCGCGGTGATGGATCGCGTACTGGCCTACGACCAGCCCTATGACGCGGTGATCCAGGCCGGTTATGGCGAACACGGCCGCGAAGGTCTGCAGGAGTTGCTCGATGTTCCGGTGGTGGACATCACCGACGCCGCCGCCAGCACGGCGATGTTCCTTGGCCACGCCTACTCGGTGGTGACCACCCTGGATCGTACCGTGCCACTGATCGAGGACCGGCTGAAGCTGTCCGGCCTGTATGAGCGCTGCGCCTCGGTGCGGGCCAGCGGCCTGGCGGTACTGGAACTGGAAGAAGACCCACTACGGGCGGTGGAATCCATTGTGCGCCAGGCCGAGCTGGCGGTGACCCAGGACAAGGCCGAGGTCATCTGCCTGGGTTGTGGCGGCATGGCGGGGCTGGATGAGCAGATCCGCCAGCGCACCGGGGTGCCGGTGGTGGACGGGGTCACGGCGGCGGTGACCATCGCCGAGTCGTTGGTACGCCTGGGGTTGTCCACATCGAAGGTGCGGACCTATGCGACGCCGCGGCCGAAGAAAGTGCTGGGTTGGCCGATGCGCTTGGGGCGCTGAGCCAGGCCACGAGCGGATTCGCCGGCAAGCCGGCGCCTACAGGGCGCTGAAGGTTTGCGCCAGGCCCTGTTCGGCGAACTGCTCGATGACGAAGTCGACGAAGGCCCGGGTCTTGCCCGGGAGCATCTTGTGTTCGGCGTAGTAGATCGAGGTGTAGCCGTCATCGACGTACCAATCCGGCAAGACCCGCTGCAGAGCGCCGCTGCGCAGGTAGTTGACGGCAAACGGCATGCTCACCAGGGCCAGCCCCAGTCCCTGGGCCGCAGCGACGCAAGCCGCTTCGGAATCGCTCATGGTCATGCTGGCCTTGAGCTCCAGTGGGCGCACACCGCCGGCGCGGCCAGTCAGTTGCCAGGTGCGGATGCGCCCGGTCTGCGGTGAGCGAATCAGAATCCCCCGGCAATGCCGTAGATCCTCCGGCTCGCCAATCGACGCCCGCCCTGCGAGATAGGCCGGGCTGGCCACCAGCACCCGATGGGCCGGTGACAGGCGACGGGCGACCACCCCTTGCGGCAGTTCGAAACCGCCACCGATGGCGGCGTCGAAGCCCTGGCCGATCAGGTCCACTTGGCGATTGTCGAAATGCCAGTCCGGCTGGATGTCCGGGTAACGCTGCAGGAAGGCCCCCAGCATCGGCACTATGTACAGACAGCCAAACACCGTTCCCATGCTGACCTTGAGCGTGCCCGCCGGACGCCCCTGGACGTTGGACAGGCTGCTCACGGCATTCTGGATGGTCAGCAGACTGTCACTGACTTCTGCCAGGAACAAGCGTCCGGCTTCGGTCAGGGTCAAACGTCGAGTACTGCGCTGAAACAGCCGCACACCGACCCGGGCCTCCAGCTTGGCCACGCTTTTTCCTACCGCGGCCGGGGTCAATCCCAAGCGTCGCGCGGCCTCGGCAAAGCTGCCGACTTCAGCGCTGCGGACAAAACATTCGATACTGCTGAAAGCTTCCATTACCAGGGATTCCAAACTTTTGGTTTACACAGAGTATAGGGATTACCCGCTACACAGAGGCCAATCGACGGTCGATACTCGACGCCAAGCACAAGGCAACCCGGCCTTCAATCTCTGGAGAAGCACATGAGCAAGCACAACCTCAGCGGCAAAGTGGCCTTGATCCAAGGCGGTTCCCGCGGCATCGGCGCCGCCATCGTCGAGCGCCTGGCGGCCGAAGGCGCCAGCGTCGCCTTCACCTACATCAGTTCCGCGAACAAGGCGCAAACCCTGCAGGACAGCATCATCGCCAAGGGCGGCAAGGCCCTGGCGATACAGGCCGACAGTGCCGACGCCGGCGCCATTCGCGATGCCGTGAACAGCACCGTCCAGGCCTTCGGACGCCTCGATATCCTGGTGAACAACGCTGGCGTACTAGCGGTGGCGCCGCTGGACGAATTCAAACTGGAAGACTTCGATCAGACCCTGGCCATCAACGTGCGCAGTGTGTTCATCGCCACCCAGGAGGCCGCACGCCACATGGGCGAAGGCGGACGCATCATCAACATTGGCAGCACCAACGCCGAGCGCATGCCCTTTGCCGGTGGCGGCCCCTACGCCATGAGCAAGGCTGCACTGGTGGGCCTGACCAAAGGCCTGGCACGGGACCTGGGCCCGCGGGGCATCACCATCAACAACGTCCAGCCCGGACCGGTGGACACCGACATGAACCCGGCCGACAGCGATTTTGCCGACAGTCTGATGGACTTCATGGCCGTGCGTCGCTATGGCCGGGCCGAGGAAATCGCTGGCTTCGTGGCCTATCTGGCCGGGCCCGAAGCGGCCTACATCACCGGCGCCAGCTTGAGCATCGACGGCGGTTTCAGCGCCTGATCGGTCAACACAAAAAATAACCGGGCCACCTGTATCAGGTGGCCCGGTTGCTTACGCAGCATCCGCCAGCCGCTGCCGCAGAGGGCGAACCGGCGCGCAACGCCCTGCTTCTCTCTAACAGCGATCTGCTGACCTCAGGCCCAGACCAGATGCGGCAAACCACAGGCGGCGGGCTGAAACCCCTTGAGCGAGCGCAGAATCCCGTCAGCGTGGGCGAACTTGGCATCCGCCATGGCCGGATCGGGCACCGCAAGCACCCGCATCCCCGCGGCCTTGGCAGCCGTCACGCCGAAGGGCGAGTCCTCGAACACCAGGCATTCCTCTGGAGCCACACCCAGGCGCCGGGCTGCCGTGAGAAAGATATCCGGCGCCGGCTTGGCCGCCGTCACTTCCGGATCATCGGCGGTGACAATGGTGTCGAACAACGCGAACCAATCGCCATGACGAGTGATTTTCTCGCCGAAGGACATCTGCGACGAGCTGGTGCCCACTGCGATAGGCACCTGGTGTTGCTTCAAATGACGCACCAGTTGCTGAGCCCCCGGCATGGCCTCGGCTCGAGGAAAGCGCTCACGCATCAATGGCTCACGCATGACCAGGAACTCTTCGGCGCTGATGGGCAGGTCCAGTGCCTCGACCACGTAACGCGCCAGATCGGCGGCGCCACGTCCGATGATGTTTTGCTTGATGGTCCAATCGTAGGTGCGGCCATAACGCTCGGCGATCAACTGCGTGATCTCGGTGTAGATACCTTCGGTATCCAGGAGCAGACCGTCCATATCGAAAATGACCGCCTTGATCGGCCCCAAATCATTCAACTGTGCATTCATCGCATCTGATCCGTTAGCAAAAGTACATTCCAGGGAGCGGCTCAGGTACGGCCCGTTATGTTCGGCAACACGTCAATTAAAGGGTTCAGCAGCATAGCGGCGGGGCTGGGTCAGGAGCAACCGAGGGGCATGGCACAGGGAGCTGGATAGTTTCAGTCGCCAGGATCGAGCTCGTCGTCACCTTCTTCAGGTCCTTCCTGCAGCGGCACCAGCGCATCATCCATCAAGGAGCCGGGATCTTCATTCCCCGGGTCATTGATCACCAACGGTTGCGCTGGGGCTGGCTCGACATTACCTGGCATTTCGCGGGGCATGATCCTCTCCTTAAACAGCGGGACTGGCTGCATCAAGTATGGCGAAGCCCTGGGTAACGCGCACAAAAAACCCGGCGCAGGGCCGGGTTTTTTGAACGTTGCGCCTAAATCAATGACGCTTCTTGTGCCCCATGCTGCTGCCCAGGGCACCGCCCGCCGCACCACCAATGCCGGCACCCACGGTGGAACCGGTGCTGCCGCCCAGGCGATTGCCGATCAGCGAGCCACCGGCCGAACCCAGACCACCGCCTATCGCGGCCTTGGCCCGGCTGCCCTTGCGCGCGCCCGCCGCACTACCGGCAGCCCCGGCAACTCCCGCACCAATGGCCGCGCCGGTACTGCCGCCGAGCTGTTGCCCGACCACGTTGCCCAGCGCACCGCCGAGACCGCCGCCAATGGCGGCAGTGCCATCGCCGGCCATCGCGCCTTGAGCCAGCAGAAGTCCCACAACCAGGGCAGGTAGAGTTGAACGCATGACTTGAACCTCAAAAAAAGACTGTCGAACTGACACAAAAACCCAGCGCCGCGCGCCCTGCTACGGAGCGTCACGGCAACACCCGGTTGCTCTCCGGTGGCTTGGACAGCGGATTCTAAAAGAGTTTTATCGCCGCGCAAAAAAAAGCCCGCTGGGGAACGGGCTAGGGGTATTGCTTTTAACGGATGGTTTGAGCGTACTCAGGCAGATGTGAAGATTCTGTGAAAAGTACCCGCGACTGGGAGCAACAGACGCGGATCACACCATTTCTCATCCTGCCAACATCTTCAGTTCACCTTCTGAAGATGCTCGAAGCCGATCAATGCAGGTCAGCCCCTTGGTTGGCTGCCCCGCCACCGCTTCGATAGCGGCCTGAACGCTCACTGGCAACAGTGTTCTCAGCGAATGCTGCGAATGTTGCCCTTGTTGCCTTTGACAGTGACCGAGACTTTCTTGAAGACGAAGTAGTTTTCTTCGCTGACTTCATAGCGTGGAGCCACGATCAGGTCGGCGCCGGAAGACTTGACCGCCTTGAAGGCAGCAGCCGACTTGACTGCACTCACTGGATCCAGGCCCAGACCACCCAGACCGCCGCCGGTATCGCCGCCGTAGGTCACACCATCAGCAAACTGGTTATCGCCACCAAACTGCAGGAAACCAAAGAGGATATTCACCGACGACTGGCCCGAAATTGCCTCGCCCACTGCTACATCTGCCTTCAGGTCAGCCTTGACCTGGCTATCGATGGGCGACGATGGCTGGCTGATGTTGTAGCTGGTGCAACCAGAGGCTGCGGCTACGAGAGTGGACAGTGCGAGGAGTTTGAAAATAGCTTTCACGTTTATTTCCTTATCGCTTTTCATATAAAGGCATCATCGCTGGATGCGCAGCCCCGTTTGAATCGGGATAAAGAACATATCGCCAGTTATAGCCAATTGAGATAAGAAAATTCCTAAAAGCACAAAGGATGCCTCTTTACTTAACCCATCTCACTGGCGACAAACAATTAATACGACTACCCAAAATTGGAAAAAAAATTAATACACAAACAATGACCAAGAAAGTTATGACCTCAATCAACCACCGCAAATGAACCTGACAACTTTGTGACCGGCCCTCACCTCCAGCAGAACCACCCAAGCCCCTTCACAGAGCATCGTCCGGCGCAAACAGGAAGCTCTATCGCCAACAGGGCTGTTGGCCATATCAGGATTTTCCTCAAATTACCCATACCCTCGGATTGCAACTTCAATCCTGATAGACGTCCGGATTTAACTTTTTGCGGACAATAAAAAGCCCCGCATCAAACGGGGCACTCAGAACTAAATATTACTTTCTCTTTGGCATGGCCTTGGGAAAGAACATCGTATTACTGGCTACCGGCAGCGTTGCAGTTTTTTTCCTGCTACTGACCCGGGATTGTTCTTCAACATCGAATGCGGCCTGACCGCAACGCACCAAGTTGTTGATTGGGAACTCATCCCCGTCGTCTTCGATATAGGCAAGACTCCTCATATCCCAGCTCCCTCCAACAACCGATCAGTACCGGCAAGCTCCTGATTGCCTGGAAAATACTAACCGTCACGGCGTCTCAGACTAGCCAGTCATTTGTAGACCTGCCGTCCAAACCAGGCAAGCACCGACGAGCGGCAAGAGACCAGAGAAAAAAATGATCCAGAGCAAATTTCCGGACTCATGAACCCGACGGCCGCTTGATATGGCAGCACGTCCATTTAGAAATTAGCGGGGGCTTTGCGTCCAATTGCTTTATGGGGTGGCGGTGTACCCGCCTAGAAATGGAGACATTTCAGGGAAAACATTAACAACAGGCTCGTCAAACTCGAACTCTCGGGCCGGCCCTCCAATGAAAATCCAGGCTTTTACCATTTTGTCAATAGTGCTGTTGAGCGACTGTGCGGAAGGCAGCACAGTAGTAGGCTTTCATGGCGCCACACTGCGCGAGTGCCCGATCTGTTCGGATTACTGATAAAGGCAGGTCAGGCTAATGCACAAGCCGCATGTCAGATACCTGAAAGGATTCGAACATGAAAAAGTCCATAGCTGCTCTGGCCGTATCCGCAACGCTCGCTTTCACCGCAACTGTCACGAACGCCTCCGTGCATCCGACCCCCATCAAGGCTCCTCAGACCGTTAATCAGGTGACAGCCTCTGTTGACACTCCTTTCGGAACCCATCGGGCAGCTGGTGAAATCCAGATGGCCAGCCTGGCCAGAAGTTGCTCCGATGATCGATATTCCTGGTGGGAATACAGCGGCTGGGAAATCGTTGGCTGCCTCATAAGCGGCCAGTGGTAACTATTCAGCCAGGCCTGGTGCGTGACTTACTTAATCAGTACGCACCAGAGCCTGCTAGTCCAGCCACATGCGACTTCGAAGATACAGATTCCCTCATACTGCTTACGCAACAATAGCCTTCGCCGGCAGACAATTGCTGGGGGTTTAGAGGCGAGCCTTGTTGCGTATTCGAGCTGGGACTTCAGCAACAAAATACCTTTTCATGCGCATGCTGCCGACGCTTAACGCTCAACGCTCGTCGAATTCGGCCTCGGTCATTTCGCCGAGATCGCTGCAGCCATCTACTACGCAAAGGGCGAACTTTTTAAGCAGATGTTATCCATTCAACGCTACCGAAAAACACCTGCCAGCCCCCTATTGGCCCCATAGGCCATTTTTCAAACGCCAAAAACCACAAACCCCCGACTTTCACTAGGAAAATCAGGGGTTTGTGTTTTCAGAATGTGGCGGTGAAGGAGAGATTCGAAACTACCCGCAAAGTTACTCCCATTATGCAAGTACCCGGTTTACAAGGGCTGCAGGCCGATTGCTTTCGTGAAAATCGAGGCTCGCCAGTCCCATGGCAGTCCCATGGGTTTGTAAGCCAGGATGCTGCGAGAGGCCAAAAATGCCATCCACCCCGATTTATGTTGAGCCCTGGGAAAAAGGTAATTTTGGTAATGCGTTGTCAGAACCCAAAGAAAACCCAATGAAATCAGTAATTTGGCGAACCTATCAATAGGTAATAAAAAGGTAAGTGAAAGGTTAGAAAATTACCTTCAGTCCGAGTAATACCTAACAGCCCCAAACCCCAGCAAAATAAGGGTTTGAACAGAATATTACCTTTCTTATTACCTAAAATTACCCTCCAAGGTAATGTCTGAAAGCCACGCTCTACAAGGGCTCCAGCCCGTTTTGACCCATCGATTACCAAAATTACCTTTTTCCCAGCCCTCATCTGAAAAACGGTCCTGAATCATCAGTCCAGGTACTTTTTCACGTCCTCTATAGAGGGTGCAATGTATAATAGTTGCCATTTTTCAATAGAAAATAGACACTTGGCTGCCTTTAATCCTGCATGGGTTGAAATTTACAAATTAATTTAGTGAACCTTAAAGGTCCAGTTGTTAGTAAAGTATTTCTGGGTCGTTTCGAGCCTATCGGAGGTGAGGAAAAAATATTGTATTAGCTAAGACCTTAGAACAAGAATGAACTAAACATTTACTATTAGATGCTGGACTGATAAAAGGAGGAAGGCATGAGTAGCAATGCAAAAGAGTCCCCTGGCGAGGCCGATTATCAAGAGTACTCCATGTGGAAGTATGACGATGAGAGCGAACTTTACTACCCAGTTACTTCTCCGAAAGACTTGCCAGAGTCAGAGTCAGATTTGTCGATACATACAAGATTTACGCTACCTAATGGCAAAAATGTAGAAGGTTATACTGTTGGGGTTGAACGTGTATTTTCAATGGGCTTATTTAGCGGAAATAATATATTCTTCATAAATAAAAACATGCCAGATATCTCCACTGAACAAATTAAGTTTTTTTTAGCAGAGCAGCCACTTCTTGAAATAGAAAAGGTTTCCGACATATTTCCCTTGAAGTATAAAACACTAATTAACACAGAGGGCTTTTCCGATGTAACCGGTACTTTTGACATGGGCGAGACATTCGGACTTACAAATAAGTGATTTTTTTTAATTTGAAGACTTAATCGAAGCGATTGCTTTAATGTTGTTACCTTGTTTTTTTTCGAAAGTTACTGCCACATACAACGCAGCTTGCAGAGCAATGTGGCTATAGCTGCACAGTTCCTCGCCAGCTTGTCATAGTGGGTACCTATTCTGCGGTTCTCTTTTAGCCAGCCATGGCGATGCTGTGCAATGCTGCAGAACATGAGATAGCCACGCTGGCTGGGCCTCCCGCTGTTTTGATATCAAACTGGTCGGTGACTTGCGCGCACCTGGTGCCAACGACATCAAAAACGAAAACCTAACCTTCCGCAGCTTTTCGCAACTGCCGACCTTGTAAACCGGGCGTCTCCTCTCCCAGACCAATTCGTCAGAACCGCATACCACCGTGCAAGGCCGCTGCACTTCTTCACAAAACCTTGCACACCGTGAAATCACCAAATACCCGACAGACCCCGCAGCGGGCCTGGGCGGGGGCATGGTTTGCACTACCACCGGGTTTTGCACAAAAAAGGAACGCAGAGCCCGTCGGCGGGAGGGGGATAAGTGATTTTCTATCCAGATTTTTTTCGCCGCCTGCGATTTTCCAGCGTCATGGCTGCACCTAGTCGGAAACGACTATATTGGAATTCGTACTGAGAGGGTTTGAGGTGATTGATGGATGCGCCTATGCACAACCCTGATGTTTATCGCTTAGACTGAGTTCAACCAAGCAAGGAAGCATGCAATGAACGCTGAATGTGTGTATTGCGGTCAAGCTAATGAGTTCAATGGGGAACACATGTTTCCAGCTGGTTTAGGCGGCGACGACAAACGATTCATGATAAAGGACTGTGTCTGCGAGGTTTGTAATACCTATTTTTCTAAACTTGAGGGTGAGCTATCCAGAAGAACCCCAAGTGCATTGGCCAGACTTATTAAACAGTCACAAGGGCGCAACCGCGGTAGGAAATCAAGCGAGCCTGTTATTCAAACCGAAAGCAGCTACATCATCGATGACGGTCGGCTTCTCGAGGCAAAAATTTCTGCAAAGATGACTGCCAGCCTAGTTCCACAAATACATGTGGACGGGATGAGAATACTATTTACTGCTAACGAGCATCATACACTTGAAGCTTTTCTTGAGGCGTGCAGAGAAGTCTTACTCGCTCCCGAGATAAGACTTATTGAGAAAAAGACCGAAGCTTCGGGAACGCATTATTTAGTGCGTGTAGTCAGTTATGACGGGGAGAAGCCAACAATTGGTGACTATATAGTTACGAATAAAGCACCAGTTAAATCAGTGTGGATCAAAGAACCTTTGCAGAAGAGCAAGCACAACAGCGACGGCAACGTGGCCAATCTGACCCCCCGATTTTATCACCACGAAGGGCGAACGATTACCTATAAATCTCCTGACCCATCGAACATCTTAGAAGACATAGCTAAAGTCAGGCAATTCCTAGCTGCTCCCAATGTAGAAACCTCTTATACAGACAGTACAATCGATAGTCCGCTGGTGTCGGTTGAAATGGGGTTTGATATTCTAAGTGTGTTCCAGGCTTATGCAAAAATTGGAATGAACTTCATCATTCATCTTGGGGGGCATGAGTACGCACGTGAATCCGGCTTCGCCAGTATAAAATCAAAAATCCGGAAGCAAGGTTCGGAAATACAGGTAAGGGCAATAGATGAAACCGATCCATTTTATCATGCCTTGGGTATTTACCCTGCCGAAGCTCACTGCATGGCACTGCACAGCTTCGCCATAGGTGAAGGGCGATCTTCAATTTTTTTCCACCTGAAGCTTTATGGCGGACCTATACATGAAATTGTCATAGCAGAAAGTGTCCCAACTCCAGCGTGGGGAATAGAATCGAAATACGCACTTATTTATTTCAACGAACACCGAATAGAATTACTCGACGAAAATGAGTACTTTTCAATTCAGGCAAAATATTCGTCAACTGCCCGCTAGCGATAGGGTCACTAATTTCGTTCTTGTGGCCATCAGTAGTGCAGATGCGGCAGCTTGAGAGAACGCCAACGCATTGTTCGGCGGCGGCGTCACTCCATGAGTATGGCCAGCAAGCTGGGTGTTCATCTGCTCCACCAGGTCGAGTAGCTCGCACACCACCTGCAACACGTTGACCGACTCCGACCCGATCCAGGTTTTGGGCGCCTGGAGGCGCTGACTGATCCCGCTCACGCTCTTGCGCAGCCCCTGGATCTGCTCCTGCATGTCGCCGCCCACTGTGGCGTTGTGCTTCTGGCTCACCACCAGGTTCAGGTCGCGGCCGGTGGCCTGGTGCAGGTCGTCCACGGCCGCCAGGCTGACGGACCCGCCGGAAAGCAGCTTGAGCGCCCCCATGGCCTCGATCTTCTTGACCCCTCCCACTGACTCGGTCGAATGGTCGTCTACCGTTCTGGTGTGATTCTGGAAGCGCTCGGCATTGTCCAGGGCTTCCACCTCGCGTTCGATCGCCTTGTCCTGGATCTTTCCATCAGTCTGGCGCAGCCAGTTGCCGTCGGCATCGACCCGCTGCTGGCAGGCCTCGCTGTGCTGCCATACCTGATCACCTTTCGGCACCCGGGGCAGGCTCAGGCCGTGGGGCAGGATCTGCTGGATAAAGGGCTTGTGGGGCAGTCCATAGGCGAAGCACACCACCACCGTGGTGTTTTCCTCGGGGAAGCCGAACATGCCGGCCTCTTGGCCGCCCATGGGCGCCGGCAGCGGCAGGCCGGCCAGGATCGGCAGATCCGGGTCCGGCTCGCCGTCGGGCAGCAGTACCTGGACGTCCACGCCGTAGCGCGGCCGGAAGTCATCGCACAGCCCGGGCGCCGCCGGCGCATCCGGTACCGCGACCACACGGCCGAAGCGTGGCAGGTGATAGCCGCCGGTGAGTTCGGGGAATTGCCGCTCTACGCTGCGGCGGATTGCGTCTTCCATTTGATGGCCATCTGGTTGCCGGTAAGCGTCACGCTGGTGACCCGCTCGCCCTGGTTGAAAGTGGCGCCCGGGCGCAGTCCTGGAAGAACCGCGATCATGGCGCTCTGATTGCCCTGGTAGTGGCCACCGCGATCATCGGCGCGGCGGTCATTGGCTACCAAGTGCATAAAACCCCTGAATCACGAACCCGACTCAAAAGCTTGAGCCAGATGGCCAGCACCTTGGGAGATCTGAGCGACGCAGACGCTGCTGTCTTCGCCCAACTGCTCGCCGACCCTACCGATGGGGGCAAGTCAGGCCATGCCTAACAACACCGCAACAACGCCCGCACGGCGCTTTCCCTGGAACATTGACTACACCAGCGTTTGCGACCAGTGCGGCAAGTGGCGTGCCCAGGGCAATCATAAAAAATGCAGTCGGCGATGCCAGTTGCTGAATGCCCATCTACGCCAACACAAGCCCAAGCCATAGGCCGCGTCCACCAGAAGATGCGCACTTAGATACTTGGCCCGGAAACGGGCCTTTTTTGTTTTCGATCATCAGACTGTCGATACACCAGTACAGCGTTAGGGGTTTACATAAGCGGGGTCGAAGCTCGCGGAAATTCCGTGAGAATCTATTTTCAGTACAACGGGGAAAAGTGCAGGGAATCAATCCCAGGAGGCAACAAACCAGCAACCATTGCCCAGGCAAAGCGCCTGATCGACATCATCGAATACGAGATCCAGACCGGCACCTTTGATTACGCAAGGCACTTCCCTAATTCGTCCAAGCTGGTCGAAAACACTTTCGGCCACTACCTGGATCTGTGGTTGAAGATCAAAGCCAACAGCGTGGCAGCATCAAGCTATCGAGGCTACGCAAACAAGGCGGAGGTGCACGTACGGCCACGCTGGGGGAGGGTGCAGATCAACGCAATTGATCACCTGGACCTGCAGGAGTGGATCCAGGGCACCCTGTCGAAGACGCTCAAGAACAAGACCATCCGCGACATCATTAGCAACGTGCGACAGGTGTTTAGGCTGTACCGCACCAGGATGAAAGTTGCGCACGACCCCACCGAGGGCCTGATGGTCCGCCTGCCAGATCCCGAGGCACCAGACCCATTCACCAGGGCGGAGATCAGACAGATCCTCGAAACTCCGACCAGCCGCACGCAAGAGCTGTTGATGGTTCAGTTCATGATTTGGGCTGGTCCTCGAGTATCCGAAACCATCGCCCTGGCCTGGGAGGACGTAGACCTGGAGCAAGGCACCGTGACATTCCGCAGGTCAAAGGTACGCGGAGCCTACCGAGTGACGAAAACCCGCCGATCGACACGCAAGGTGCGCCTGCTCGCTCCCGCATGGGATGCACTGCGCAAGATCGATGCACTCAATAGAAAGAAGAAGGCAGAAACAGTCGAAGTCGTTGAACGGGACAACAAGACGGTCAGGAAACACAAACTGCACTTTGTATTCCTGAACACCAAAAGCGGTCTGCCCCACGTCAATGACTTTGTGGTGCGAGACAGGTTCTTCAAGGCACATTTGCTAGCGGCCGGGGTTCGCTATCGCGGCCCCGGCCAGTGCCGGCACACCTACGCCAGTCAGTTGCTGACAACCGGCGTGGCCTCGATCGACTGGATAGCCGAGCAGATGGGGCACACCAATGGGAACATGATCCGCCAACATTACGGGACGTGGATCAATGAAGATGGGCCAGATATTGTTGGAATGCTGCAGCTTGCGTTAAAGCTGTAGCAAACCAGACTTCCTTAGATCGGTGTACTAGTATTGGGACGTCCGATATCCAGAGAACAATAAAAAGGCTCCGCACTTAGTCAACGTGCGGGGCCTTTTATACATAAATGGTGTTATCGGTACCGAGCACTATCTTTCGCTACCCACATGCATAGAGCATTCTGCATTTTTAAAGACCTGCTACTCATCCCTATCCCTATCTTTTGGGTATACATCACCCATGCCACCCCAAATATCCTTATCAAGTTCATCCAACTGTTCCCTTGCTATAGCCATCTTGACTTGATCCAAGCGCCCCCTATAAACATTCAATTCTTCCTCCATCTCGGAAAGTTTTCGAACGTCGAGCAGTTTTGAATATTTTTCAAGGAGGTCCATTTTATCTTCAGGAGTTTTTGCATTTTTGTAGTATGCATATAACTCGCTCGCCACCGATCGTTTGGTGCCGTGCGCTAATCTATTTAATAGGGACTTGCGAACCTTGTCATACTTATATGACTCGTAGTCATCAAAGTTAAAATATACAGGGTTTCCGTCTTCACCAACAAACACATGCGGTACAGTGCCAAGAGGGCTGGTGATGGTGGACGCGGCACGTTCCTGAATCCCGAGCATATTCTTTTCGTACGCGTCTTCGATTGAACTCTGATGTATCTTACTATTCAAAAACCCTTTACTTTCCTCTAAAAACTCAGAGGTCGTATACATATGAAAAAACTCAACCCCCTTTACTTTATATATTTCAGACTTCAAGCCCTCATGAGGTCCAATTATTTTTTTCCCTCCAGAGTCTATTATGTTCCACCAGTCTTTTTTCGAATCGTCTGTAACAAATATCACACTTGAAATATCGGGCTCCGCTGCCTTTATTAACAACTGCTTCCACATTATCAAATCGCCGAACTTTCTTTGATAGCTCAAGCCACCATGCTGGAATATTGCATCCTCCAGATCTCCCTTACCTTTATTTCTATCTTCGAATCCAGGCGGGATTTTTTTTTCGTAACGCAACTCGCCATCTTTATAGAGATCATCTAGCCATTGTTGACTTTCAGGTTGAGGACCGATTTTCCCATTTGTTACTTCATGAATTTGATCGAGAATCAAATCCACAGACCTCACATCCGGCTGTCGCTTATTCCAATCTGAAACTTTATCCTTGCACGTCTCAATTTCTTTGCCTATGTTTCTTACTAACTCCTGAAGGTGAGCATCAAGTTCAGGATCTTTTTTCCACATTGCATAATTTTGAAGCTCAGAACTGATTTCACTCGGAATTTTCTCGAGAATATTTTCAATATCTCTAAAAACCTTCTTCTCGTTCTTAATAACACTTAGTCGCCGACGATGATACTCCAGACCAACTTGATAAGGAATCCAGATTTTATCCCTTATACCATTGGCAACGTTAAAGAAGTCTTTTCTTGTTTGCTCGGCATATCCGTATAAATTCAAAAAAACATTTGTATCAAATACAAACAATGTACCTTTGCTTCGCCAAGCGCTTTTTACAATATCTTCACTTGGATTTATGAAACTACTAAATATATCCTTCAAAACCAACCTCCATAAATAATACCTAAATATAAATCTTCCTTAGAGCACGGAAGACCTGTATCAATTTAATTAATTGACATCGAAAAATCCACAAAAATATCTGACCGTCCAATCCGCACTTTTAGTTAACCAGATACCATCGCTATCTGTCCCGGCATGGCCGGACGCGATCCACACGCGCTGCAGACTTATAACGTTTAAATTATTAATTTCAAATCTATAACTATCTATAAAATCGCGTCCCCGCAGTGATTCAACTGAGGGTCTCATTACGTTTTTGAGAAGGCTTCTGCAAGCGTCATCGCCTGTAGAGGTCAGCTAAACGTAGGTCAAGTCGTTGCAGCCAGATTTAATGCTACATACGCACTCATTCACTGCCTCTATTTACGCACCACAATAGTGCATCGGTCCCACGATGGTCCCATGGGGCCATTTTTCAGACGCCAAAAACCACAAACCCCCGACTTTCTCTAGGAAAATCAGGGGTTTGCGTTTTCAGAATGTGGCGGTGAAGGAGAGATTCGAAAGTACCCTCACCCTCGATCGCCCAGGCAGCGCCCCGGTTTACAAGGGCTCCAGCGGTGCCAGCAGCGAGAAAACGTTCCCACGCCATTCCCATGGCCCTCAACGTACAGCTCAGTACGTGCGCGCATCACACGCATAAGGGGCTGAAATCCAAGGTGTAGGGGGGTATCAAAAAAAGAGTAACATCAGTAATCCTGACCGAAAAAGCCACGCAAGCCATTGATTTACAAGGCTTCTTGTCGAGTATCAAAAGGTAATTTTCAAGTAACCTAAGAGTAATCAGATTACCTATTTACAAGGTGATATTTGTCTTTATAAAAATCCTTACATTTCAATAACTTAAGAATTAATTACTCTTCACATTACTCCTGTGTTACTCGTCTTTGTAATCTCTGAGGCCTTGATTTATGGGGCCTCCAGAGCAGAACCAGTCCCTGGTTACTGAAATTACTCTTTCTCAGACATCCCCACCTGCCCCCAACAATCTGGAAGCCTCTAAGCCTCCTCATAAATTCGGCCTCGGTGCAGGGTTCCGCAGGCTTTTCAGCCCCCAGAAAAGCCCAGAAGACGCCCGGCCGGGACCGTCGAGAATGATCTGCAGGGGCGCAGAAAAAGAGACCCATTTAGCCCGCAGGCGAGGTGGGGGGACGACGGCGCGCGCCAGGTTATGAAGCACGTCACTGCCCCAGCTTGTGGCACATCACTGCCCGCGGTGGCTGCTGAGCACTCGTTTTGAGAGAAACTCTCTGAGAAGTAGATGATGCCCTTTGTGGCAGGCACTTTAGAGTCAACGGCTGCGCTTCGTGACAGACAGCCGTCGGCCAATAGCTGCCATTCATAATCGACAGTTTCCAGCCACGAGACGCCATTGAATCGCCATCAATGTTTGATCTTCTGCGCCTGTCTGTGTAAAAACAGACGCTCACCAACAAGCGCGGTTAGTCGGTAGGTTCTAGGGAAGAAACATGCAAGTTCGGCTCGATAAAATAGTCATCAATGACTTCAAGCGGATAGAGTCACTCGAAATAGACTTACGGCCACTTACTGCTCTTGTAGGCGGTAACACGAGCGGTAAAAGCAGCGCATTGCAGGCAGCGCAGCTCGGCGTCTCAATCTTGCAGGCGGCCTTTCGCGGTATTCGCGGTAGTGGCGTCCCTGATTTCGCTGGGACGGTCGCCAACGATGCGGTGCTCTTCCGACCCACCGAACGATTGCTAGACTTAAGGCGTGGGGATAGTGCGACGCAGAATCTCGGCTATTCGATCACCTACTGCGGCGTAGATCTCGAGACAAATGCGGATAAGGCGGTAACGATTGAGATCCGCCGCGGGAAGAACGCGAATATTGCAATCACCCGCCGGGGGGATGACGACCTGGCTGCCGTCCTTGCTAGTAGCGCTCGCCCCTTCTCAATATTTACACCTGGTTTATCTGGAATACCGATCCGAGAAGAATGGCGATCAAAGGGAGCAATGGATGCCGCAGTCATGCATGGTGACGCTAATCTTTATTTACGCACCGTACTTGATCATCTCTTCACTCGCGACCTGGATGGAATGGCGAGGACTGCCTGGTGCCAGGATCGCAACATTGCCCTATTACCGGACTGCGGTTGGAAGACCTTTTCCAAACTTCTTGAGCGCTGCTACACCGGTACACGCGTCATAGTAAGTCATGATCAGCAAAAAGATCGCTACGTCAATGTTGAAATCGAAACACCTAACGCTACTGTCACACTTGACATGGCCTCGACAGGGATGTTGCAAGTTATTCAGATCATCGCTTACGCCTGCTTCTATGCACCGCCTCTGATCCTGCTCGACGAGCCGGATGCGCACTTGCATGCCGATAGCCAGGCGCGACTCTATGATGCGCTCAAAAGCGTCGCCACCGAGACTCAAACACGTATTTTGTTCGCCAGCCATTCGCCCCAACTAATCCAACGCCTTATGTACGATCCAGACGCTGGTGTTGCATGGATGAGCGAAGGCGCACAAGTTCCTGTCGACGATTCTCAACGTCCCGCGATTCCCATTCTGATGACCCTTGGAGCGCTATCAGCCGGCGCCGAAGCATTCGATCCTGCAAGGCCCGTTATCTTGATGACGGAGGACAAACTGACACGACCAGTTACAGTACTAGCGAAGGCGAACGGCGCACCTGATAACCTCGTTGTACTCTCCTACAACGGGTGCGGAAACCTTCCGGCAGCAAGGTTACTTGCAAACATGATCACTGACATGCGCCCAGACGCCCGAATCATCTTGCACCGGGATCGAGACTTCCGAACCGAACAAGAAATGCATTTCGAGTTATTAACTGCTGCCTCGGAACGCCAGCGCAACGGCGTG
Organism: Pseudomonas sp. E1BtOHC1; assembly: GCF_058744285.1. NCBI lineage: Bacteria > Pseudomonadati > Pseudomonadota > Gammaproteobacteria > Pseudomonadales > Pseudomonadaceae > Pseudomonas > Pseudomonas sp. E1BtOHC1. Next base: position 2,894,433 of record NZ_CP196023.1, on the reverse strand, counting down.
ACCCGTGTCACGGAGGTTTTCACACCGTTGAACGACGTCGAACATTCGTTTGCTCAGGCGGCACATCTGAAAGAGGTCTTTAACGAGCTTGCCCCTGAACTAATCGACGCTGCGATTACAGACGTGACCGTGTTCAAGCGTGACAGTCTAGTGAACGCTGCCCGCGTCGCCCGAGGACAGATTCTCTCATCTCTTTATGATGTTCCGCGCAAGCGCGGGAAGCCAGAATGGGCAGAATCAGGAATGCCCAACAATCCTCCGCATGAAAATGCTTTCATTCCCGCAAACGGACTGATTCCAGTCTCGTTTCAGCACTCTCACGGCAAGATGCTTATGGATGGACTTCGGCCGAAAATCCATCACCACATTGGAGGGGCTTCGCAGACATCGGACAATAGAATATACACCGAGACTGGCCAGCTCCGAGCACAGAGCTGGAGTGAAGCATTTCTTCCCCATTAATATAAGATGCTTGTAGCTTCTCAAGTGACAACTTTGGGTCGATTCTGCCTCCTATGCAGTTCAAATCCCCACGCTTACTGTACCCGGGACCGCGCTCCGCGGTTCTTAAGAGGATATCGCCCTACGAGCCCGTTACTAGTTCAAACGGCTTAAAGCTGACAACCTCCTCGCCCAACCACTCATTGACCTGGGCAAGCCGCGATTGCAGCGGCTCTAGCTCGTTCTCCGTCCAGACCTGGGCAGCCTCCCGCAACGATCCGAAACCACCCGCGTTCTGCGGCACGATGCCCATCAACTGCGGCGGAATGCGCAAGGCTGCGAGCAGGTCGTCGCGGCTGATGTTCTTGATTGAGCTGAACTCGTCCTTTGCCGCCACCTCACTGACCGGGATCAGCTGGATGCCGTCCTTCTTCCCGGCGGGTGCGTAGACGAACAGGTTGCGGAAGTTGCCCGGGCCTTTCGAGTTCTTCAGCGCGGTGCGCAGCGAATCAATGTCCTCTTCCTTCTGCGCCGCGTCGGTCATGTAGAGGATGAAGCCGGCGTGACTGCCGTTGTTGTAGTACTTGCGGCGAAACAGGGTGGCGCTCTCGTTCAGCAGCGCGCTTTGCAGCGCCGCCAGCCACTCCGGCAGCCCGTAAATCTCCTGGTTGATATCAGCCTCGCGCAGGTGGCAGATGGAACCCGGGGCGAACTCGTGCTCGTCCTTCCAGCCCCGCACCTGGTAGTAGGTCACCAGATCGGCACCGCGGCGCATGTACTTCGCCAGCGGCGGAACCAGGCCCAGGGTGTTGCGCAGCATGTTGTTGCGCTTCTCCAGGTAGCAGTTGCCACACCAGAGCCAATCCAGGGCGAACTGCTCGAAGGCCTGACGGCTGAGCAGCTTGTGGGGGATGAAGGTGCGGGCCAGCATGTTGCGCTTGAAGTTCAGCCCCGATTGCAGATACACGCTGGCCCGGGTGGTCTTGGCTAGGCCATCCATAGACATCGGCGTTTCGTACCAGCGGCCGTTGAGCCAGCACTGCAGGTAGTCGAGGATCTCGCGGCCATCCAGGACCGGCGTCGGGTCCCCGAAGGTGAAGGCCTCCACCGGGCCGGCCTCGGCCTGCAGCAGCTCCCCTTCTTTCGGGGCATTGGCGGTTACCAGCTGTTTTTCGCGGTTACGTCTGCTCATCAATAGGACTCCATAAATCCGGTGTTCGCCGTGGTCTGCCCTTCGAGGGGTTCGTTGTGCAGGGCGTGGAAGGTCGCCCACGCCAAGTCGGCATGGCCGGTTTCGTCGGTGCGACCGGCCGTGTAGGTGAACTGGCGCCCGGAGGCGGTGACGGTCTTTCGAATAGCCATCAGCGACTGGGCCATATCCGTCCAGCCGGCATCGAACTCCAGGCGGCCGTTCTTGATCACGTCGTAGGCCTTCAGCACCAAGCGGGTTTTGACTTCGGGCGAGTAGCTGAAGGTGGTGATGTTCGGGAAAAACGACTTCACCAGCTGCGCCACGCCTGAGCCCATGCCGGTTATGTCGATCCCGATGTAGGTCACCCAGTAGCGCTGGGTGACCTGGCGGATGGCCTCGGCCTGGGCCGCGAAGTCCATGCCCCGGAACTGGTGCCGCTCAAGGATTCGGAACTTGCCGCCGGGCACCATGGGGGGCGCGATCACCACCATGCCTGCACTATCGCCGTTTTCTGCCGGGTCATAGCCCACCCAGACCTGGCGATCGCCGAACGGCCGTGCGGCGAAGGGCTTGTAGTCCTCTGCCCAGAGGTCCCAACTGTCCACCATGCAGGGCTGTAGCATCGCCAGCGGGAAGATACTGGCCCCGTCATCAATGAACTGGCACATCAGCAGGTTCTGGAAGGCCTCGGCGTCGTACTCAAGCCGCAGCTCGTCCAGATCGAACAGATCACAGCCCCGCCCTTCCGCGTCCAGGATGGTGACGATCTGGCGCCAGATCCGGTCCTCGCAGAGCCGCCCCTGCTGCAGGGCGTTGTGGGACACGTCGAGCTTGATCCGCTGAGCCGCCGGCTTGCCCTTGTTGAAGCGCTCACCGGTCCAGAAGGTGTAGGCCTCATGCGCCATGCTCGACGGCGTCGAGAAGTAGGTCCGGCGGTATTGCTTCTGCATCGCCATGCCGCTGGCGACCTTGTTGAGTTCCTTGAACTTGAAGGTCCAGAAGAATTCGTCGAAGTAGAAGTTGCCGTGATAGCCCTGGGCGGTACGGGCGTTGGTCCCCAGGAAGTGCAGCTCGGCGCCGTTGCCCAAGATGATCGGATCACCTGTCAGCTCGATACCGACAGTCTCACGGGCGAATGCCTGGATGTAGGCCTTGAAGATGTGCGCCTGATTCTTCGAGGCCGACAGGAAGATCTGATTGCGCCCGGTGGTCAGCGCATCGATCAGCGCCTCCCGGGCGAAGTAGAACGTCGCGCCGATCTGCCGGGACTTTAGGATGGCGCGGGTACGCTGGTTGCCCGCCTTGTACCAATCCAGCTGATAGCCGAAGCAGCCATCGATGAACGCCTCGGTCAGCTTTTCGATGTGTTCTTCATCGAACTCGTTGCGCTTGGGCGCCTTCTTCGGCCCCTCGTTGCGCTTGGCCAGGTTCGGGTTCAGTTCGGTTTCGGTACCGCCCTCGGTAAAGCGCCGGATCCGCGCCTGGCGCTCCAGCTGGCGGTGCAGCAGGTCGATTTCCTTGTAGTCCGCCCCTGACTTGGGGTCCTTGAGGATCAGTTGCACCAGGCGCGCTTCGGTGGCCGCTTCGATGCGCTCCAGCGGCGTGGCCCGGTCCCATTCGTCCCGGGCCTTCCAGCTGTGCAGGGTCTTTTCCTTCTCCCCGATCAGCTCGGCGATCTCGCACACGCGATAGCCCTGCCAATACAGGTGTTTGGCGTGGCGGCGATGATCGGTGGGCAAATCGACGATGGCATTCATGGCGCAGATGCTGCCGCCCGCGCGCGAACACTTCCCGCGCCGCCCCTTGTACGCCGCGGATCTACAACAGCGCCTCGTTGCCCGTCTCGCCCGTGCTCAACAACATGCCCTCATCGCCAAGGCACACAGCCACCGCACTGAGGATTCACGCATGGCCGGCAAAACCGACACCCCAACCAAGAAACACCGTTCCAAGTTCTTCCGCGTCGCCGTTGAAGGCGCCACCACCGATGGCCGCCAGATCGAACGGCAATGGTTGGTCGACGCTGCCGAGACCTACAGCCTGAACACCTACGGCGCCCGGGTCTGGATCGAACACATGCGTAGCATGCTGCCGGACAGCCCATTCCGTGCCTACGGCGACGTGGTCGCGTTGAAGACCGAAGAGGTCGAGATTGCCGGCGTCAAGAAGCTCGCACTGTTCGCCCAGATCGAACCCACTGCCGACCTGGTGAACATGAACAAGGCCCGGCAGAAGCTCTACACCAGTATCGAGATCCGCCCGAAGTTCGCCGACACCGGCCGCGCCTACCTGGACGGCATCGCGGTGACCGATACCCCGGCCAGCCTGGGTACCGAAATGCTCACGTTCAGCGCCCAGAATCCGGACAAAAACCCGCTGGCAGCCCGCAAGCGCGACGCTAGCAACCTGTTTTCCGAGGCCATCGAGGTGGCCCTTGAATTCGAGGAAGTCGAGGACGAAAGCGGCAAGGTCGCTGGCCTGTTCAGCCGCGTGCTCGACCTGCTCGGTAAGAGCAAGGACAAGGAAGGCAAGGACGCCGCTCTATTCACCGAGCTCGGCGAGGCCGTCGAGGCCATGGCTGAGCACGTCGCCGGCCAGGGCCAGGCCTTCGCCGCCGAAAAGGCCGCCCGCGAAAGCCTGCTGGCCAAGCACGAGAAACTGGCTGCCGACTTTTCGGCACTGGTGGAAAAACTCGAAAAGACGCCGGCCGGTAGCAGCCAGCAACCGCAGTTCACCGCTCGCCCCGCGGCTACGGGTGGTGACGGGGCTCTCGTCACCGACTGCTGATCCCAACACGGACACCACCAAGCCAAGGAACATCGGAGAACACCATGCGTAACGATACCCGCGTCCTCTTCAACGCCTACCTGCAACAACTCGCGCAACTGCACGGCGTGAGCGACGTCACCACCAAATTCACGGCCGCCCCCAGCGTTGCCCAGACCCTGGAAACCCGCATTCAGGAGTCCAGCGCGTTCCTCAGCGCCATCAACGTTTACGGCGTCTCCGAACAATCGGGCGAGAAGATCGGCATCGGCATCGACGGGACCATTGCCAGCACCACCGACACCACCGTCAAGGACCGTGAGCCCCGCGACCCGAGCGGCCTGGACAATCGCGGGTACACCTGTACCCAGACCAACTTTGACACCGGGATTCGCTACCAGAAGCTCGATCAGTGGGCCAAGTTCAAGGACTTTCAGGCGCGCATTCGTGACGCCATCATCAAGGCCCAGGCCCTCAACCGGATCATGATCGGGTGGAACGGCACCAGCCGCGCCGCGACCTCCAACCCATCCACCAACCCGCTGTTGCAGGACGTGAACATTGGCTGGCTGCAGAAAATGCGCCTGGAAAACGCCGCTCGCGTGTTGCACGAAGTGGTCGACGGCAGCGGCAAGATCCAGATCGGTGCGGGCAAGGACTTCGAAAACATCGACGCCCTGGTCGTCAGCATGGTCAATGAGTTCATTGAGCCATGGTACCAAGAAGACACCGAACTGGTGGTGGTCTGCGGTCGCCAGCTACTGGCCGACAAGTACTTCCCGATCATCAACAAAACCCAGGCGCCAACCGAGATGCTCGCGGCCGACATCGTCACCAGCCAAAAGCGCATTGGCAACCTGCCAGCCGTTCGGGTGCCGCACTTCCCGGCCAACGGCCTGTTGGTGACCCGCCTCGACAACCTGTCGCTGTACTGGCAGGAAGGCACCCGCCGCCGCACCGTCGTCGACAGCGCCAAACGCGACCGCATCGAAAACTTCGAATCGGTCAATGAAAGCTACGTGATCGAAGACCTGGGCTGCGCTGCCATGGCCGAAAACATCACCCTGAGCTGAGGCCGGCAATCATGACCAACCCCTGCCGTCGTCACTTCCAACGCGTAACAGCAGCCGTTGCAGCGGCTGCTGTCGCCGGGCCAGCCCTGACCATGGAAGGCGCCACCATTTACGAGCTGCACCTCGCCAAGCTCCAACAGGACTACCTGCGGCTGAAACAGGTGCAGTCCACCGAGGGCAAGGCAGAGCTCAAGCGGCAATTACTGCCGGAGTACGAGCCCTACGTCGAAGGCATGCTCGCCGAGGGCAAAGGCGCCCAAGACCAGGTGCTGACCACCCTGATGGTCTGGCGCATGGACGCCGGCGACTTCAAGGGTGCCCTGGACATCGCCGCCTACGTGATCGAGCACCAGCTGCTGATGCCGGATCGCTTCGAGCGCACCACCGGCACCATCGTCGCCGAGGAGATCGCCGAAGCCGCGTTGAAGGCCCAGAAAGCCGGCAGCAGCTTTGACCTGGAATTGCTGCTGCGCACCGAGCAGATCACCACCAAGGAAGACATGCCGGACCAGGCCCGGGCCAAGCTGCACCTGGCCATCGGCAAGGCGCTTTCTGCTCAGGTCGCTGATGACGCCCCCGCAGACACTGCCCTGCAGCCCCTGGAACAGGCCAAGACACACCTGGCCCGCGCCATCGAACTGCACAGCAACTGCGGCGGCAAAAAGGATCTGGAGCGCGTCGAGCGCCTCCTCAAGAAACACACTGCGCCCGCCCCTTAAGGGCGCGCAGTTAACCGAGCGTCCCCACGCACCCCGCCGGCTCGGGGCGGATCGGCCAGACCGCTCCGCCTGAACGTGAAGCCCCGACCACCGGCGACTTATTGAGCGCAGCACCATGAGCGGATTCGTAGCCGGCGGCACCACGCCAAGCGGCCACATCAACACCGACCCATTCTGGCCCTCGATCGACCTGGACCAACTGCGCGCCACCTTGCGCATCGACAGCAGCGTCACCCCGGCCCGTCTGGAAACAGCGGTGATCAACGCCGCCATCAGCGTCAACCGGGAGCTCGATGACTGGCGCATAGCCCAGCAAGCTGCAGGCTATGCCGAACTGAAAGACGTCCCCAGCCCCCTGGTCAAGGATGAATCCGCCCAGGTCCACCTGTACCGCCGAGCGATCGAGGCCGGCGTTGGCGCTGAGGTCTGTGAACGCTACCGCTCCTATGACAGCACCAACACGGGCAACCGCAAGGCCGAAGAACTGGCCCCGAACATCGATGACTACCACCGCGACCAACGCTGGGCCATCCGCGATTTCCTAAGAACCAAGCGCACCACCGTGGAGCTGATCTGATGGCTGTCACCCTTCGCGCCCTGCAAAACGACACCGTCGACGCCCTCTGCTGGCGTCACTACGGCCGCACCGCCGGCGTCACCGAGGCGGTGCTCGAAGCCAACCCCGGGCTGGCTGATCACGGCCCCACCCTGCCGCAAGGCCTCGCCGTTCAAATGCCCGAAGCCCAGACCACAGCCCCACAGCGGCAGATGGTGAACCTATGGGACTGATCCATTTGAGCCGCCTCCTTGAGACCTACCACCCTGGACCCTGGAATGAAGCGAATGCCTGACCGTCCCGACACCTGGGCCTGGCTCGCCGCCTGGCTCGAACAGAACTGGCCGACCCTGTACGCCGGCGTCCTGGCGCTGATCATCGCGGCCCTACGGATCATGTACGGCGGGGGCACCCTACGCCGGGTGCTGATCGAGGCGCCGCTCTGCGGGGCGCTGGCCCTGGCTGCCAGCCACGGCTTGGCGTTGCTCGGCATCCCGGCATCAACCGCCCCGTTTTTCGGTGGCGTGATCGGCCTGCTTGGCGTCGAGGGCACCCGCGCCGCAGCCCGCAAGTTTTTCAACCGCAAGGTAGAGCAGCTATGAACACACTCCGGCACGGCGATCGCTCGCAGGCGGTACGCAGCCTGCAGAAGAACCTCAACAGCCACGGGGCCATCCTGGTGGTGGACGGCGACTACGGCAACGCCACCGAAAAGGCCGTGCGCGCCTACCAGCTCAAGGCCGGCCTGGTGGTGGACGGTATCGCCGGCGAGAAAACCCAAACCAGCCTGGCCGGTGGCGATTGCGCTCAGTTGCTGAAGAACGCCGACCTGATCAGCGCTGCCCAGCGTCTGGATCTACCCCTCGCCAGTGTCTACGCAGTCAATGAGGTCGAATCGAGCGGCAAAGGCTTCTTCGCCAACGGCAAGCCGGCGATCCTGTTCGAGCGGCACATCATGTACCGCCAGTTGAAGACGCCACGCCATCCAGGTGACGACCCGGCAGAACTGAAGCGTCACGCCGACGAGCTCGCGGCGCAGTACCCGGCCATCATCAACCCGAACCCCGGGGGCTATGCCGGCGGCCCCGCTGAGCATCAGCGCCTGGCCACCGCCCGCCTCATCGATGACACCGCAGCCCTCGAATCCGCTTCCTGGGGCGCCTTCCAGATCATGGGCTTTCACTGGAAGCGCCTGGGCTATGCCAGCGTGCAGGACTTCGTGACGGCCATGAGCGCGAGCGAGTCCCGCCAGTTCGACGCCTTCGTCCGCTTCATCGAGACCGATCCGGCCCTCCACAAGGCGCTGAAGGCCCGCAAGTGGGCCGACTTCGCCAGGCAGTACAACGGGCCGAACTACCAACGCAACCTGTACGACACCAAGCTCCAGCGCGCCTTCGAGCGGCACAGCGCCTGCAGCTGCGGTCAGGAGGTACCGGCATGATCGATCTCGAAGCGGTGCACAAGCTGAAGGTTCAAGACGGTGATGTCCTGGTCGTGCCGGAAAACACCGAGCCAGAAGCCATGGAGCTGCTGGCCGAGGCGCTGCAATTTGTCGATCCAGGCTGCCGGGCAATTGTGATTCGCGGCCCGCTCGAACACCTGGACGTCGGCGCCATGAACAAACTGGGTTGGTACCGGGCATGACCGGCAAGATCGCCTACCTCGAAATCTCCGGTCGCCAGACAGGGAAGACCACCCGCCTGGTGAGAATCGCAAACGACCTCACCGCCCAGGGCGAGACGGTGATTTTCGTCACCCCACAAGCGGAGGATTTACACGGGCGCCTGCCAGGGGTCGTCGTACTTTCGGACCGTCAAGCCCCTCCTGATGACCTCGACCTGGAACAAGCTAACTGGATCTACGACGAGTTCGATTGGCTCAAGTCGGCCAAGGTCCGCAACGGCGGGTACTACGCAACAACGGCGAGCCGAGTCCGCGACTTGGGGATTGATACCCCGGAAACGGATCTGCTGTTGCAACTGATCGAGCTCAACGGCGGCAGCTATCAGCGCCATCTTCTGACACCGGGGGTAATCGATGAGGCCTACTTCAATGAGGCCCGCGCGGCCTACACCGATGAGCAGTACCGCCAGTTGATCCTGGGGGAGTTCCTCAAATGAGCACCATTCGCCAGATCCTGCTGGGCCTGGCCCTGGTCGGCGTGCTGGGCCTACTGGCTTGGAATCAGGAACAACGCATCGAGGTCGCCGACAAGAACCGGGAGCTGGCCGAGAAAGACACCCGGGATGCGTTGGCCGCGGCCGGGCGCAGCGAGGGCAAAGCCAACGCCCTGGAGGCTGCTCTTTCCCGCGAACGCGAGGCCCAGGCCCGTCTGCGCACGGAACAGGACCTGCTACGCCAAGGGCTCGCCAAACGACAACTCACCATCGAGGGGCTGAAACGTGAAAACGCTGATCTGCGCGCTTGGGCTGACCAGCCTTTGCCTGATGTTGCTCGCCGGCTGCGCGAGCGCCCAGCCCTCACCGGCGCCGACGCTTATCGTCAGTGGCTGTCCGGCCGTGGTGCCCTGCAGCCTGCCGGCGACCAGCCCCAGCAATAACGGCGACCTGATCACCGACCAGGACCGTAGCGAGGCCGCCTGGGCCGAATGCGCGGGCCAGATCGACATGATCTATCGCTACCAGCAGGCCAAACCATGAACAAACCCGACAGCCTGCGGGCCTTCCTGCTGGAACAGATCCCGGAACTGCGCCACAGCCCCGACCGGCTGCTGATCTTCATCGACAACGGCAAAGTCCGCTGCACCGCGGCCCCCACCCTCTCGTTCGAATACAGCTATGACCTGCAGGTGATCCTGACCGACTTCGCCGGCCATCCGGACAGCGTCATGCTGCCGCTGTTGGCCTGGCTCCGCGTAAATCAGTCCGAACTACTGGAGAACCTCGACAAGTCCGCCGACGGCATCAAGTTCGAGGCCGACCTCATCGACAAGAGCAAGGTCGACATGAGCTTGACCCTTCCCCTCACCGAGCGCGTGGTCGTTCGTACTGATGATGCAGGCAACACCACTATCAGCCACCCAGGTGAACCCCAGCGCAACCCCACATGGCCCGAGAGCGGCCCGGAATGGATAGTGCCCAATGGCTGATCTTGAAGCACTGGAGGACTGGGCCGCGGGCCTGCTGGGGCAGTTGCAGCCCGCTGCACGCAATCAGCTCGCCCGAAGCATCGGCCAGGCCCTGCGCCGCAGCCAGCAACAGCGAATCATTGCCCAGCGCAACCCGGACGGGAGCAAGTACGCACCGCGCAAACAGCGGAACCTGCGGGGCAAACAGGGACGCATCAAGCGCCAGGTGAAGATGTTCAAGAAGCTTCGCACGGCGAGCTTCTTGAAGGTTCAGGGGGACGGTAATGCGATCAGCGTTGGGTTTACTGGGCGGGTAGCCCGTATTGCGCGCGTGCATCAATACGGGCTGAGGGATCGGGCCGAGCGCGGGGCTCCAGATGTGAAGTACGAGCAGCGGGAAGTGCTCGGTTTCACCCAGGCGGATTTAGATCTTATCCGCAACAGACTATTAGAAATTCTGGCTAAGTAAAACAACTATTCACCCCCACCAAACTTAATAATCCTTCGCCCACCCAATACATAAATTAAATAAAAACTTACAAACCACATACTTTATCGCTTCTTCCGAACCACTCGCGACTCAATCATAAAACTCTCCCCCTTAGAAGTCAGACGCCATATCTTATTCCCAACAGCACCAACTTCAGTCGTTATCAACCCCAACGCCCTCAACTGAATCGCTATAGTATAAATATCATCAGAGGACACTGAGGAATTTATTCCATCGGGGATTTTACCCTCCGCAGACAACATACCGCAAAGCGCCCCACTTACATAGGTCTGATCAAACCCCCCTTCAAGAAAAGGAGAAAGACAATAAAACACTCTATTCCAAGTCAGAGCCACCTCCCATGGCTCGTTATCATGACCAGTAAATGTAAACCCCCTAAAAACAAATTCATCATCAAGATCAGCCAGATCGGAAACATCAAGCACAGTACCTTTTAACGAATCAGAACTCTCCTGATACTGCTTCAATATATTGTTCTCTTTACGGAGTTCATTTATCTCTCTCAACAGTTCCTCACTGGAACCTTCTGACGCACGAACCCAACCTATAGCAGGAAAAGCCTTAATTGTTTTCGACAAACTTAGCGAAACTAATCCAGGTAATTCATTTCCACTTTCCCAATATTTAACAAGCCTACCTGTCGACACTTTTACACGGAACGCGTCAAGCTTCTTTCTAGCTTCATCACTCACATCTGTCTTATTTGATGGTAACTCTCCCGGGCTACCGTGAACTAAAGCTACAACTCTAATCCCTCTCTCCACTGCATAATCAAATTCTTGCTCTGTATAGCTTATCCCCTCAGAGCTCAACGAGCCATAACGTCCACCGATGATAAGAAGATAGTAATCGCAATCATCTATTATCTTCTTTATAAACTCCCATTGCTCTTCATCCGTAGCTGGAAACAACTCCATTCCCGCAGGAATACAATCCATTTCCATAAGCGTCTGATTTACTTTTTGACGCTCTTCCTTCAAATCAACATATGTAGAACTCACAAAAACTTGATACCGCTTATCCATCAGCCTCACTCCTATTTAAGCTTACACGCAGTAGCTATAAAGCAGGTGCAAAATCCATTACAAACTCAACACAACATAAAAATCAGAGCCGACTTGTATACCAAAAAAATACAAGCCGCCAGAAAAGTTCTACCACAATTCCAACCACATAATCTTCCCTATGAACGATCTAGCCACCCTCGCCCGTCTGATTGAAAACCTCGTCCGCCTCGGCGTTGTCGCCGAAGTCCAGATGACACCTCCCCGCGTGCGAGTGAAAACCGGTGAACTGACCACCACCTGGCTACCGTGGCTGACACTGCGTGCCGGAGCCGACAAGGAGTGGGACCCGCCCACCGCCGGCGAGCAGGCCCTACTGATCAGTCCTTCGGGCCAGCTCGGCAACGGGGTGGCCTTGACCGGCCTGTTCAGCGACAACGCGCCGGCCAACGGTGATCGCGCCGGCCTGCACCGCCGCACTTACAGCGACGGCACGGTGATCGAGTACGACAGCGTCGCCCATCACCTGAATGCCACCCTAGCCTTGGGCGGTACCACCAATCTGGTCAGCGACGGCGGCATCACCATCGTCGGCCCAATCACCCACCAGGGCGACTACACGCAGACCGGCAATCAGACCGTCACCGGCAAGGTCACTGTTTCAGAGGACGTTGTCGCGGCCGGCATCAGCCTGGTCAAACACCTGCATGGCGGCGTGCTGCCTGGTGGCGCCAAGACGGGAGTACCGGAATGAACAGAGAAACCGGCGCCGCGCTCAGCACCGAAGAACATATCGTCCAGTCCTGCACCGATATCCTGACCACGCGCCTCGGTACCCGGGTGATGCGCCGTGAATACGGCAGCGTCCTGGCCGAGTTAGTGGACCACCCGTTCAACGACGCAACCCGTCTGCGCGCTTACGCGGCCACCGTGATGGCCCTGATGCGCTGGGAGCCACGGATTACCCTGAGCCGCGTGCAATTCGTCGGCGCGACGCTCCAGGGCCAGTCGGTAATGGACATTGAATGCAGCCGTGTCGACACCAATGAGCCGCTGAACCTGAGCGTACCGCTGCAACTGGGGGCCAGCGTATGAGCACCTTTGTCGCTATCGACCTGGGCCAGCTGCCGGCGCCGCAGATCGTCGAGCAGATCGACTACGAGCAGATCCTCGCCGAACGCAAGGCCTACGCCATCAGCCTCTGGCCCGTGGAGGAGCAAGCCGAGATTGCCGCCCGACTGGCGCTGGAATCTGAGCCACTGACCAAGCTGCTGCAGGAGAACGCCTACCGGGAAACCATCTGGCGCCAGCGGGTCAATGAGGCCTCTGTCGCCAACATGCTGGCCCTGGCCAAGAACTCCGACCTGGACAACCTCGCGGCAAACTACAACGTCGCCCGCCTGGTGGTGCAGGAAGCCAACCCCGCGGCCGTGCCACCGATTGCCCGCATCATGGAGACCGACGACAGCCTCCGCGAGCGTGCCCAGATGGCCTGGGAAGGCCTGAGCACCGCGGGGCCGCGCAACAGCTACATCTTTCACGCGCGCTCCGCAGATGGCCAGGTTGCCGACGCCACGGCAGAAAGCCCGGCGCCGGCCGAGGCAGTGATCACTGTGCAATCCCTGCTCGGCGACGGTACGGCCTCGTCTGCCCTACTCGCGGCGGTCAAGACCTACCTCAGCGACGACGACCGCCGGCCCGTCGCCGACCGGCTGACCGTCCAGGGCGCCGAGATCATCAATTACCAGGTCAAGGCCACGCTCTACATGCTGAGCAACGGCCCCGAAAACGAGCTAGCCCTCGCCGCCGCCCAGTCCAGCCTGCAGGCATTTGTGCACCAGCGCCGGCGGCTGGGCCTGGAAGTGTCCGAATCGGTGGTGCATGCCCGGCTGCACGTCGAAGGCGTGCGCAAAGTCGTGCTGCAGGACTGGGTGGATATTGTTGCCACGCCCTATCAGGCGCCTTTCTGTACCGCTATTACCCTGGCGCTGGGAGCTGAGTGATGGCCGAACAGCCCCTATTGCCGCGCAATTCCACGCCGCTGGAACGCCAGGCCGCCCAGGCCCTGGCCCAGATCCAGCGCGTGCCGATTCCACTGCGTGAGTTGTACAACCCGGATCTGTGCCCGGCTCACCTGCTGCCGTACCTGGCCTGGGCCTTCTCTGTCGATCGCTGGTCCAGCCAGTGGACGGAGGCAACCAAGCGTGCCGCGATCCGTGCGGCGTACTACATCCACTCACACAAGGGCACCATCGGCGCCCTGCGCCGGGTGGTGGAGCCGCTGGGTTATCTGATCGAGGTCGTCGAGTGGTGGCAGAAGGTGCCCAACGGGCCGAGGGCGACCTTTGCGCTCAAGGTCGGCGTGCTCGATACCGGCATCACCGAAGAGATGTACCAGGAACTGACCTGGCTGATCGACGATGCCAAGCCCCTCACCCGCCACCTGATCGGCCTCGATATCACCCTTGAAACCCGCCTGAAGGCCTACACAGGCGTCACCGTTTTCGACGGTGATGAGATCGACGCCTACCCCTGGACCAACCCGGACCTGGACGTCGTGATCCAGGGCTATAGCGGCGTCAGCGAATACACCCTCGACGAACTGGACGTGTACCCCCATGGTTAATCAGAACTCCATTTTCGGCGGCATGCTCACCAGCCTCGGCGCCGCCAAGAAAACCAACTGCGACGCCCTGGGCATCCCGTGGGAGCCCAGCTACATGCTCATCGGTGACGCCAATGACACCGACCCGGTGCCAAGCCCTGGGCAAACGCAACTGGTCCGCCAGGTCTACCGCGCGCCACTCAATGCGCTGTACGTATCGCCGACCGATGACAAGGTGCTGATCGCCGAACTCGTGCTGCCGCCGGAAGTCGGCGGCTGGTGGATTCGGGAGCTGGCGATCGAGGACAAGGACGGCGTGTTTTGTGCGGTCGCCAACGTGGCCCCCAGCTACAAGCCACTCCTCGCCCAGGGCTCCGGGCGGAATCAGGTCGTGCGGATGCACATCATCACCAACAGCACGACCAACATTCAGTTGAAGATTGACCCGAGCGTGGTCCTTGCTACGCGCTCCTACGTCGATCAGCGCATTCTTGAGGAGCTGAGCAAGCAGGACTTCAAGCATTCGGTGCTGGTGGCAACCTCTGGAGCCATCACCCTCAGCGGCCTGCAGACAATTGACTCGGTGGCCCTGACCGCCGGCAATCGTGTCCTGGTCAAGAACCAGACCCAGGCCAAGGATAACGGGCTGTACGTTGCGGCTGCGGGCGCCTGGTCGCGAACCCAGGACGCCGATACCAGCCTTGAAGTTACCCCCGGGCTGTTTGTCCACGTCGAGAAAGGCGAAGCCAATGGCGATAGCGTCTGGCAGTTGGTGACCGATGGGCCGATTGTGCTCGGTACCACGGACCTGGCCTTTGAGATGGTTGCCGGCCGAACGGGCGTCAACGCCGGTTCGTATCGTAGTGTCACGGTCGACAAGTATGGCCGAGTGATAGCCGGTACAAACCCGGTGGTAGCGATTGCTGAAGGTGGCACAGGAGCAACAACCGCCGCCGCTGCTCTAGCGGCCTTGGGCGGTGCTCCGGTTGCTGCTGCTATTCCCTCTGTTTCACAGCTAGATAGCACTACCGACTTTGACTCCCTGGTCGATGCGGGATGGCAGGCGGCCTTGTATGGCGGCGCCGCAGGCGAGCGCAATCCAAATCATCCAGATGGTCAGCTACCAGTGTCAGCCGAGAGTGGCATTGCAAACTACTACTGGGGGATGGTTGCGAAGTACGCAAGCAACCTGATTCAGGTAGCGTTCCCTTATGTGTCGTCAGCGGACACAGCGCTCGCGACCATCAAGTTTCGGCTGTTCGGAGGCGACGAGAAATCCCCCTGGCGTTCATTGCTCCATCTCGACTACTTCCGTTCGGCTGCTGCAAACGCGACTGAAGCCCTGCGTGGAGTTCTTCGAATCGGCAACCAAGGAGAAGTCAATGCGGGTGCGCTAGACACTGTGGCAGTAACCCCTAAGAAACTGTTCAACGGTGCGGTGATCATTACAGGCAACTATGCGGCGCTGAAGCTACCAAGCTGGCTCGGCGGCTGGACTCTTCAAAAAGGCAGTGTGACTGTCACAGCTGAAGGGAGCGGCGGTGCATCGATTTCGGTAACCCTTCCTATCGCCTACACAAGCTCTTATGCGCTAAATGCGACATTCGTCTATTCAGGCGGCAGGGTAGATAACGGAAACGTTGCGCAAGTGCGCGACAAGTCCTTAAACGGGTTCACGATTGATAATCAGTGGATGGGTTCCGGTTCGAGTCTTGCCGGTGTTATTGACTTTTTCGCGTTCGGGAAGTGACCAAATGTTCTACGCAAACTGGGTTCCAGTTGACCAGCGCTTTTCTTTTTCCGTTGACGAAAATGGTGGTGTCGCTATCACAGCTGAACGCCATAGCGAGCTCTTTTCAGCACTGGCTGAAGGCAAGACCCTGATACCGAATGCCGATGGAGCTCCGACAATCGCAGATCCACTACCAGTTGATTCGTCTCCAGCAACACTTGCCAGACTTGAGCGGGCCTGGCGGGATGTTGAGTTGTCGTCAGTGGTTTGGTTACGTGAACGTCATCGTGATCAGCTTGAGATAGAAACACAAACCACACTTACAGCCGAACAATTCAAGGAGCTGCTGGTGTACATGCAGGCTTTGCGCAACTGGCCGCAATCACCGGACTTTCCCGACCTCCAACACCGCCCCACTGCGCCAGAGTGGATTGCGGAGCAAGCCGAGTAACCCGGCTCCGCACCTTCTGCCTGTATCCCCCTCCCCTACAACCCGCCGCGCTCGCCGATCCGACGCGCGCGCGGCAGCCTGTGCACTGTCACCCCATTACTGCGCAGGCAAAACCCATGGCCGATTATCTTCACGGCGTGCGGGTCCTCGAGCTCAACGACGGCACCCGCCCCATTCGCACCATCCCCACCGCTGTTATCGGCCTGGTTTGCACTGCCGACGACGCTGATCCGCTGGCATTCCCGCTCGACACCCCGGTCCTGCTGACCAACGTTCAGACCGCGGTCGGTAAAGCCGGCACCAAGGGCACCCTGGGCGCCAGCCTCCAGGCCATCGCCGACCAGACCAAGCCCTACGTTATCGTTGTACGTGTCAAGAGCGGCGAAACCGAAGCCGCGACCACCAGCGCCCTGATCGGCACCACCACCGCCGATGGCAAATACACCGGCATGAAAGCCCTGCTCGCGGCCAAGGCCCGCGTCGGCATGGTGCCGCGCATCCTTGGCGTTCCAGGCCTCGACAGCCTGCCGGTGGCCACCGCCCTGGTCTCGATCGGCCAGCAACTGCGGGCGTTCTGCTATGTCAGCGCCTGGGACAGCAAGACCAAGGAAGAGGCCGTCGCCTACCGCGAGAACTTCGGCGCTCGGGAGGCAATGGTGATCTGGCCAGACTTCCAAAATTGGGACACCGCCACCAACGCAACAGCGAAAGCATCCGCCGTCGCTCGCGCCCTGGGCCTGCGGGCAAAGATCGATCAGGAAACGGGCTGGCACAAGACCCTGTCCAACGTCGCGGTCAACGGGGTCACCGGCATCAGCGCCGACGTGTTCTGGGACCTGCAGAACCCGGCTACTGATGCCAACTACCTCAACTCCAACGAGGTGACCACTCTGATCAACGAGGGCGGCTTCCGCTTCTGGGGCAGCCGGACCTGCAGCGAAGACCCGCTGTTCGCCTTCGAGAACTACACCCGCACCGCGCAGATCCTCGCCGACACAATGGCCGAGGCGCACATGTGGGCCGTGGACAGGCCCATGACCCCAACCCTGGTGAAAGACATCATCAACGGCATCAACGCCAAGTTCCGCGAGCTGATCTCAGCCGGGTACCTGATCGGTGGCAACTGCTGGTACCAGGAAGACGCCAACGACAAGGACACCCTCAAGGCCGGCAAGTTGTTCATCGACTACGACTACACGCCGGTTCCACCGCTGGAAGACCTCACCCTGCGGCAGCGGATCACCGACCGCTACCTGATGGACTTCGCCAGCAAGATCAACAGCTAACCAGGGGCTCCCCCGCGAAGGGAGTCACCCCGTGCCAGGACACCGGAGAACACCGCCATGGCCATGCCTCGCAAACTGAAAAACCTCAACCTGTTCAACGACGGCAACAGCTACCTGGGCGTGGTCAAGTCGGTCACCCTGCCGCCCCTCGGCCGCAAGATGGAAGCCTACCGGGGCGGCGGCATGAACGGCTCGGTCAAGGCAGACCTGGGCTTCTCCGATGATGGCATCCAGTTCGAATGGAAGACCGGCGGCCTGGACCTGATCGCCCTGCGCCAGTTCGGCTCGGTGAATGCCTCCGGGATCATGCTGCGCTTCTCCGGTGCCTTTCAGCAGGACGACACCGGCGACGTCAGCACCGTCGAGGTGGTGGTACGTGGCCGGCACGAAACCATCGAGATGGGCGACGCCTCCCCCGGCGAAGACACCGAGCACAGCATCACCACCACCTGCAGCTACTACAAGCTGACCGTGGACAACGAAGACATCATCGAAATCGACCTGCTCAACTTCATCGAGAAGGTCAACGGCATCGACATGCTGGAGAAACAGCGCAACGCCATCGGCATCTGATCCCCTGCCGCTCTCAGCCCGAGAGCGGATAGCACTGCAACCTGGAGCACTCAATGAACACCGACGACAACACCCAAGCCCCTGCCGAAGTCGAAGACAACACCGTGGTCCTCGACACCCCGATCACCCGGGGCAAGACCACCATCGACAAGATCACCCTGCGCAAACCCCAAGCTGGCGAGTTGCGCGGCGTGCACCTGGTCGAACTGCTGAACATGGACGTTACCACCCTGATCAAGATTCTGCCGCGTATCAGCAGCCCAGGCATCACCGCCCCGGAAGCCGCAGCCATGGACCCTGCCGACCTGCTGGCCTGTGGCAGCAAGATCTCCGGTTTTTTGTTGCAGAAGTCGATGAAGACGGAAGTATCCCTCGTTGCGTAGAGGACGCCATGGCCGATTTGGCCGTGGTTTTTCACTGGGCGCCGGCTGACATGGACCAGCTGGGCCTGCAGGAACTGATGGACTGGCGCGAGCGCGCGCGGATTCGGAGTAGCGTCGATGGCAAATGATTTGAAACTGCGCGTGCTGCTCAACGCCATCGACAAAGCCACCGGACCGCTCAAGCGCATCATGGGTGACAGCAACGAGACCGCCAGGGCCTTGAAAGCCACCCGTGATCGCTTGAAGGAACTCAACAACCAACAAAAGGACGTGAGTGCCTGGCGTACACAACGCACCGCCGCCGAGCAGACGGAAAAAGCCCTTGGCGCAGCACGCGCAAAGATCAAGGCACTGAGCCAGCAAATCAGTGCCGCCGGCGCTCCGACAAAAGCCCTGAGCAATGACTTCAAGCGCGCGGTACGTGATGCCAGCAACCTGAAGCAACAGCACCAGCAACAGAACGCACAACTTCAGACGCTACGCACCTGCCTGAGTGCTGCCGGTATCAGTACCAAAAACCTGTCCAGTCATGAACGCACCTTACGCAGCCAAATCGCCACTGCAAATACCAGCATCAGCGACCAGACAAACAGACTCAAACGCCTCGCGGCCCAGCAAGAGCGCTTAAAACGCGCAAAGACTGCTTATGGCAAAGGCGTACAAACGACTGCATCCATGGCAGGCACCGGCATGGCTGCACGCGGCACAGGCATGTATGCCGGGGAGAAGCTGCGGACCATGCTCGGGGTCGGCTACGACTTTGACGCCATCATGTCATCCACCCAGGCTGTCACCCGTGTGGCCGATAAAAACAGCGAGGCCATGCAAGCCCTGCGAAACCAGGCCAGAACACTGCCGCTCAGCAGCAAATTCACCGACAGTGAAGTGGCCCAGGGTCAGTACTTTTTAGGGCGAACCGGCTACAACCCCAAGCAAATCCTCGGTGCCATGCCCGGCATGCTCAACCTGGCCGCAGCCGGTGATATGGATCTGGGACAAACCGCTGATATCGCCTCGAACATTCAGACAGCGATGGGTATTCCTGCCGAGCAAATGGGCAAGGTCGCCGATGTGCTAACTGCTGCGTTCACCCGTAACAACGTTGATATCCAAATGCTCGGGGAGTCGTTGAAATATAGCGCCGGAGTAGGCCGCGAATACGGCCAAAGCCTTGAGACCGTAACCGCGGCTACTGCACTGCTCGGCAACGCCGGAGTCCAGGGCAGCATGGCAGGCACTGCCATGCGGTCAGTTCTGACCCGCATAGGCACCTCCAAGGCTGTCGCCAAACTGGGAGTCAACACCCAGGACAAATCCGGCAACATGCGGGACATGCTCGATATTCTCAAAGACATCAATGAAAAGACCAAGGGTATGGGCAACGTTCAACGTGGTGCGGTCTACAAAGATATTGCTGGCCAATACGCAGTCACCAGCTTTGGCACGCTGATGCGTTCAGTTGAAACCGGTCAGTTTCAGAGCATGCGCGGTAGCCTGAACAACTCCAAAGGAGAGGCTGCCCAAGTTGCAGCAACTCAGCTCGATAACCTCAAGGGCGACATGACCATGCTGCACGCCGCCCTTGAGAACATCTCCGTCGAGTTGTTTGACAAAAATAGTCCCTGGTTGCGTGAGCTCGCCGCAGACCTTAGCGGCCTACTGCACAGAGTCGGCGAGTTCCTTAAGGCAAACCCAGCCGTCAGCAAGGCTATCGTAATCGCTGTGGGTGGCTTCGCTCTCCTGATGGCCACTTTAGGCAGTCTCACCATCGGTTTCGCCGGAGTGCTCGGCCCCATGATCGCCATGCGCTTTATGCTGGCATCGGTAGGCATTCGTCTGCCCGGCATCATCGGCCTACTGAAACTCTTCGGTACAGGGATTCGTCTGCTCTCCGGGATCTTGATAGGCCCCTTAATGGCGGGTTTACGCATGGTCGGTATCGCACTATGGGGCCTGGCTGCCAACCCTATTGCATTGGCCATTGCTGCGGTCATTGTCGCTCTCGCGGGAGCCGCTTATCTCATCTATCAGAACTGGGACGCAGTGAAGGCCTATGTCATCAACCTCTGGAACGAGATCAAAGCCGGGTTCGACGGTGGCATTGGCGGCATCTTGACCGTCCTGGCCAACTTCAGCCCTATCGGGATCATCTATCGGGCATTCGCCGAAGTGCTGAACTACCTGGGCCTCGATCTCCCGACCAAGTTCACCGAGTTCGGCAACATGATCGTCAATGGCCTGGTGAATGGCCTCCTCGCCGGCATGGGCAAGGTGAAAGAAACCATCACCGCGATCGGCGACTCAACCATTGGTTGGTTCAAGGAAAAGCTCGACATCCACAGCCCATCGCGGGTGTTTGCCGAACTCGGCGGTTTCACCATGGAGGGGCTGACACAAGGATTGCAGGCCGGCCAGAAAGGCCCGCTGAACGCGGTGAACAACCTCGGCCAGCAGCTCACCACGGCGGGCAGCCTGGGCCTGGGCGTTGCTGCCATGCCCGGCCTCTCGGTCGATACGCGCGCGCCCATCAGTCCAGCCGCTGCGACCACCTACGACAGCCACGACAACTACGAAATCAACATCCACCCCACGCCAGGCATGGATGCCTTGGCAATCGGCCGCGCCGTGCGGGCAGAACTTGCGCGCATTGAAAGCGAAAAAGGCGCACGCAAGCGCAGCCAACTGTCCGACCTGGAGTAAATCGCCATGATGATGGCCTTGGGCATGTTCGTCTTCAGCCTTTCCACAGCCGCCTACCAGGAGCTGCAACGACAGACCGAGTGGCGGCACGTCAGCAATACCCGCATCGGCGCCGCTCCAGCCAGGCAGTTTGTGGGCCGAGGCGATGACTCGATCACCTTACCTGGCATCATCCTCCCCGAGTTGGCCGGATCTGTACTGAGCCTCGACACCCTGCGGCTGATGGCGAACACCGGCAAGGCCTGGCCCATGGTCGAAGGCAGCGGCCGGATCTATGGTTTGTGGGTGATCGAGAGCCTGAGCGAGACCAAGACGGTGTTTTTCCGTGATGGCACACCCCGGCGTCTGGAGTTCACCCTCAACCTCAAGCGCATCGATGACGACCGGATAGACCTGATCGGCGCCGCCGGCAGCACTGGCGTAAGTATCTTGAGGATGCTGCTGTGATTGATGCCGCCCTCGCCCGTGTTACGGGCTTTATCGAAGACGCTGCCGACCGGTACCGCCACGACGCCGCCTATGCTGTCCCGGCCTTCCGCATCACCGTAGACGGCAACGATATCGCCCAACTCATCAGCCCACGCCTGATGAGCCTGCAACTGACCGACAACCGCGGCATTGAAGCCGATCAGCTCAGCATCACCCTGAGCGATCACGACGGGCTGCTGGCCATTCCGCCGAAGGGTGCCGTGGTCAGGCTATGGCTGGGCTGGAGTGATACTGGCCTGGTGGACAAAGGCACCTACACCGTCGACGAGACCGAGCACAGCGGCGCTCCGGACGTGCTCAGCATCCGGGCGCGCTCGGCCGATCTGCGCAAAGGGCTGAAAACAAAGCGCGAGCGGAGCTGGAGCAACACCACCCTCGGCGATGTCCTGGGCGATATCGCCATCGACAACGGCCTGACTGCTAGCATCGCCGGCGCCCTGGACGGCCTGCCCATCCTGCAGCTGGACCAGGCCAACGAATCAGACGCCAACCTGATCAGCCGAGTCGGTGAAGAGTTCGACGCCGTGGTCTCCGTCAAGGCTGGATGCCTGCTGTGCATCCCGGCCGGAGGCGGGAAGACCGCCAGTGGCATGGAGCTCCCTCACATCACCCTCACCCGTAGCGACGGTGACCAGCACCGCTATCTGCAGGCCGACCGCGACAGCTACGACGGCGTGCGTGCCTACTTCTACGACGTGAACAGTGCCAAGAAACAAGAGGCCATTGCCGGCGGCGGCGACAACCTCAAGGACCTGCGTCACACCTTCAGCGACCGCCAGTCAGCACTGCGAGCCGCCCGGGCCGAATTCAACCGCCTGCAGCGTGGCAGTGCCACCCTGAGCTACACCCTGGCCGTGGGCCGGCCGGACCTGATCCCCGAACTGACCTATACCCTGGAAGGCGTGAAGCCAGAGATCGATGCGATTATCTGGTACGGCGGCAACGTGCAGCACAGCCTCAGTGCTGATAGTGGCTACACCGTCAGCCTGGAGCTGGAAAGCAAGTTGCCCGAAGACACCGTCGAAGGGTTGGCAGAGGAGAACAAAGGCGATTACACAGGGATCATCGCCTACTACCGTGACAAGAAAACGGGGAAGGAAAAGGCGATTACCTCGGGGGATCAGACGAAGCCGAGACGGTTACGGTGGTTGTATGCCAGTGAAAAGACGGCTAAGCGGGCGGCTGAAAGGGAGCTGAAGAGACTGAAGGCATATAGCCATCCATAGGTACACATCATAATCTCACGCATAGCCTGTATTAAACCTGACGAATCCGTATAATCGCCGGCGCTTAAGGGGAATACGAATGCCAACAGCTGTATCATTATTTTCAGGGTGTGGTGGGTCAGACGCCGGAATTTTAAGGGCGGGATTTGACGTGCTCATGGCTAACGACATCCTGCATTACGCGCGCGAGGTATACCTCGCGAACCATCCTGAGACAGACTATGTCCGCGCCAGCATATCAACAGTTGAACACTTCCCTGCTGCGGAATTACTTGTCGGTTGCTATCCATGCCAAGGCTTCAGCCAAGGAGGACTGAGAAACCCCGACAGGAAAATTAATACTCTTTATCTTGAGTTTGCACGCGCACTGAATCAAATCAAGCCAAAAGCTTTCATTGTTGAAAATGTATCCGGTATGTTTCGCAAAAACTTTAGGCATTTGCTTGAAGACCAGTTAAAAGTCTTCACCGATGCTGGATACAAAGTAAATGCTGAAATACTAAATGCGGCGGAATTTGGAGTTGCGCAAGAGCGTAGAAGAATCTTTATAGTCGGCATTAGGAACGACTTCAACATTGAGTATAAGTTTCCCCAACCAACACATGGCGTCGGTGAAGCCTTAGAAAAGGTCACTATTCGACAAGCCCTTCAAGGAATGGTCGAATGGCCTGAAGGGGAGTTTTACGACAGACCATTTCACTGGTATTACCTTTCCCGTGATAGAAGGAACGGATGGGACGACACTTCCAGAACAATTGTCGCGAACCCTCGCCACATGCCACTTCACCCCCTGAGCCCTCAGATGGTTAAAGTAGAGCATAACGTATGGAGATTTGAACACGATGGCCCAGCTAGACGATTTAGCTATCGGGAAGCTGCCCGTCTACAAGGGTTCGGAGATCTAATTTTTCCTGAAACAAAAAACGCGTCTCAAATGCAGCGGTATACCGTTGTCGGTAACGCTGTCCCACCACCTTTATTTGAAGCGGTGGCACGCGCCCTTCCGGACATATGGGACTAAATAGCTAAAACGGGGAAGCTTTTGAATAATCTCTTATCCATGGATATTTTCAAAAGCCTCAATCTATCAACGATGATTGCAATGCCTATATCACTTTTATAGGCCCAATCCCCATCATCTCGTCTCAGATCAAGTGGCATAAAGTAAAAAGTCGACCAAGGGTGCATTACAGGCAAATTTCTCAGATGCTTACTCGGAGACGCCTCTAATTGTTTAAACTTCCAGTCTTCTTTGGAACATCCACACTGGGCGAATGCTATAGGCAACCCTTCCCTATTATCATACATCGGGTGCCAGGCAATTAAATCTATACCTCCATCCCCACGATCCTTCTCTTTAAAGTCATCAGCAGAAAAATTTGCAGCACAGCGGATGTCATTGGCTAATAATTTTAATTTTTCAAAAAGTGTACCTGTATAGACTACACTCGAACCGCCCCCCGCCCAAGTAGCACGAATTTCACTACCTGCCGGCATCAATTCCGAGAATGCAAAAAAACATACTTCCTCAAAAAAACGAGCGACAACAACTCTTTGAGCCGGTGTAAGATGCCGCATACCAGAGGCGATTAATAAGTTCGAATAGCATGTATGCTCATCACTACCCGAATGAGCATAATGAATAGTGTCATTATCTTCAGCTATTACAAACGGATAGCTTTCACCAAAGCAAGCAGCTCTGTTCTGTGAAAAATCCAAGACCTCCCTCCACTTAATTTCAGGATTGAAATTAATCCCCCTATCTTTCCCTCTTTGCGCAACACCTACTAAGTCACCTCGGGAAAAGCATTTATCCGCACTCCCCATCGCATTAATTTCTACGAAATCAGTCCAAAAAAAAGAGTCTGAATTACCAGGCGGAGAGTCCAACTCTTGAAACATCTCTATTCCTCAACCTTATTCCGAACATGATTTCTAATATCTTTAGACAAGTTGAAAAGTGTATCTGCCTTATCAAGATGTTCCGCACTTAGTACAAGCGTAGGTTTAGAAAACATTTTCCATACAACATTAAGCTTGGCTTGAGCATCATCAATAGCTCGAGTTAACGCTGCCAACGGACCATCTGTATAAAGATAAGCCTCATCTCTCCTGCCTGTTTCATCAAGGACTTTTTCCGCATCCTCACTCGCAACAATATCTGCCATTTCAGATAGGTTTCGAGTTTCTCCAAGGACAGTATATCCGTTGGAGTCTTTAGAAAACATCCAAGCAAAGAGCTTTCTCAAACGATCCACATTGAGATTGGACATTTCCGTGTCAGCTTTACTTTCCAAACCTAGCCAAACACAGATGCTTTTGTAATTTAGAGCGGTAGTAATATAAGAAAACTCGATACTATTAGCATCTATCGGCAAACCAAAGAATTTTTCTCTTTCGGCAACAGCATAAAGATTCAGAGCAGTAAGTAACTGAGAGACGTAGTCAGACCGACTACCAATATCCTTAGCCAAGGATTTAAATTGCTCAACGGCCCCCAAGCCATTATAAAACTCATCACGCAGTTGCGCTAAGTACTTCGCCTTCGACAAAGAGTCCCACTCTTTGATTCCGGTAATATGACGATATCCCAGATAACGAAGAATATCTTTACGATCTGTATAAACCAAACAAGGCAAATCAAATGGAGGAGAGACTACTACCTCTGCCTTTATCGTTTCAATACTCTTCTCTCTACGAGAAGAAGGAGCTAATTGCCCATTTAAAAGCTTAGTCGCAGTAAGACGTCGATTCCCTTCGATAACCAAATAGAAACCATCAACATCAGGCCCGGTAACAAGAAGTGGCTCGCCAGGAAAATACCCCTTCTGCCCAATTGACAACATAATATCCTGAACGCGCTCATCCTCGAGCATTTCGTCCACGACTTCTGCATCAGATGCATGAGAGCTCATCCTATAAAACCGGGGATTCTCAGGGTCAAACTTGAGCTTATCTGTGGGGATCGTCTGAATCTTGTCAGGGGATGACTTCGCCATGAAAGATCTCATCTATTACTCAAAAGGACTTTCTATTCTCAGAAAATCGAAACTAAATGCTGGCCATTTATCTACAATCGCCAACCCATCTCTAAATATATAAATCAACATTGCTCCCTTTTCAGGGAATGTTCTAAAGAGGAACAGATTAGGCCGGGCGCTGCGCTACGGCAAGGGCTTCAGTCAATTCCTTGAGGCGCTGCTCGATATCCCTTATGCGTTTCTTTTCCTCAGCAGCGCTTTGTATCTCTCGCCTGTCAGCCTCTTCCAATGAGCGAAAGAGTGTCAGGATAGCTTCCTCTTGTGGATTACTAGCCAACACCTCAGGTACTGCGCCAGCTTCCCCGCGCAACATCGCCCCCTCTCCAGTAAGCAGCCAGTCCAAGGACACCCCTCGCTCCTCAGCAACACTTACACATAATGTGTAAGGGACAGAATTCCTAGACCGCCAATTACCCATGGTTTGACGATTGGTCCCCGTCGCCTCACACAGCTGTGAGTCATTCGCCACGCCAAAGACGATATGAAGGCGATCTAAGACCGAAGCTGCACTTTTATTACTCAATTTGGAGAACCAACCATTGACTTACCCAATATGTTGAATTACGGTTACACGCAATGAGTACATCTTAACCAACTAGGAACACTCCAACCATGAGCGAAGCCATGGAAAAGCGCCAGATCCAGGCACGACTGATCGAGCGAGGCAGCAACTTCCGCCAGTTCGCCCTCAGCCATGGCTACGAGGTGCGAACGGTTACGCAAGCAGTTCAACGCTGGGCGGGCCACAAAACGTTGCCTCGTGGACGACTGACCTTTCAGATTCTGCGGGACCTGTCCCAAGTGATCGGCAAAGAGGTTTTACCCGGAATCCTCGCTGACAACGACGAACAACCATCCGTACCGGCGCTGTAAACGCACAGTAGGGGCGATGACTCCAAGGAGAAACCAGAAGATGAAACGCCCGGTTCTAGTAACCAAACGGCAGGTGATGAGCGCGGTGATCTGCGATTACCCGGGTGGTCGTGAATGTGCAGCCGCACGTCTCGGCTACGAACTCAAGAAGTTCGACAACCACGTTTACGAGAACGCCGGCAGCCGGCCACTCAGCGATGAACAGATACACCTGCTGGAACAGGACTCCCGCACGACTCATTTACCCGAGTACATCGCCAGCCTCTACGGCGGCATGTTTGTGCCACTGGCCAAGCCCGAAACCCTGGACAACGTCGATCTCTATAGCCGCTCCGTGAATGCCGCCGCCAAGCGCGGCTATGTCGACCAGATCATCGTCAAGGCCCTGGAAGACGGCGTTATCGAACCTGGAGAAGCCGAGGCCATCCTTGGCGCACATCAACGCTACATGTCGGCGCGACATGCCGAGGTGCTGGCCACAATTCAACTACACAGCAAGGCAGGTGCACATTGAAGACGTTAAGGCATCAGCCCTTCCCCAACTGGGATTTGATTTCCTTCAAAGCGGTAGACACATCGTCGACAGCGAAACGTATGTCTTGGCCCTTAATGGCCCTTCCGGGTTCGGAGCCAGTCAAAGTGGTGTGCGTTGCCTCTCGGAAGCCTTTCATGACTTTCAACAGAGCCTCACACCGCTCGTTCAATCGTCGCTCCAGCTCTTCAACTGTCCTGTTTGGATGAATTGCCATGAATGATCTCCTTGAAAATGAACGTGAAAATCTGCTCCAGCTTCTGGCAAAAGCCCAGCAGCGGCTAGACACCCTAAAGGAAACCGTAAAGACGGCCAATGGAGGCCTTGCGGGTATGGATATCCGTATCGCAATTGGCGACGCAATCACACCGTTGAATATCGCCTTCGATATTGCCGAGCCCATCTGAGCATGAGCACCTACAAGCTTGTCTGCCCTCACTGCCTCAGCCGCATGCGCATTCGCACCAGCGAAGGCACTCATATTTTCCTGCGGGTGGCCTACCTGCAGTGCACAAACGAGGCCTGTGGTTGGTCAGTACGCGCTGAATTCGAGATGACCCACGAGATGAGCCCCAGCGGCATGGCTAACCCATCTGTGCGCCTTCCAGTCGCCGACATCGCTCTACGCCGTGCGGCGATGAAGACCACCAACGATCAACCCGATCTGCTCGACCAAATGGAAATGGAGTGTGCGCCATGAATCACGAACACCTGCCCCATGACTACCGCAGCAGCATGCAACGTGCGGCATTTGCTTATCTGCAACGACATGAAGCGCAGTACTTGGTGGGCTCCGACAGGCTCTACGACAACTGCGTCCGACACCTGACGACTGCCCTGGAAGTGCCGGTGTTCATGGCTGAACAGCTGGTGCACAACGCCTGGACCGAGCTGCAGGTGGTCAAGCAGCGCAAATGGATTGGTATCGATTGGGGATCCAGTCCTGGCTGCAAGGTCGTGCATTTGATCGATACCCGAGCAGATCTGCGCTACCCAGTCCCAGCAAGGCTTCTGCCACAGACTCTGCTCACCCAGCGCGCCTCTGCGCACAAGCCGCACCCTCGATAACACCCTTTTAAAACACCCTGCCCTGCCCCGCTTCCTGTGGGTTTGGGTGAGCTTTGCCCGAAATTTGAGGTGGACCATGGAAGTCGACATCGCCATTACCGCAAAACTGCCCCGCGAACAGGCCGAAGCCCTGCTTCAAGCACTCCGGGCTGACTACAGCGCCCAGTTCAACGAGCACTGGTATGACGACCGCTTTCGCATGATCCCCGAAGGCCTCCGGCACGGTTCGCTGCTCGTGGCCTTTCCGGTCATGGCTGCGCAAAAACGCCTGATTGGCGCCCTGAAACATAGTCTCGACGAAGCGAAGTAAGCCACGATGGAAATGGAACATAGGCTGCGAGCCGAAGTCATCCAACGCATTGAGCGGGATTACCAGCTCAAACACATGCCCGGCACCAACTACATGCGCAAGGGTGTTTGCCCTGCGCCAAGTTGCGGCCAGAAGACCCTGTACACCTTCTACGACTCGCCCTGGACGTTGATTTGCGGACGACCAGAAAAGTGCGACCACCGCGTCCACGTAAAGGACATCTACGACGATCTGTTCAACGACTGGAGCAAGACCGCTCCGTCGACGCCAGACAACCCGCTCGCCACGGCGCGCGCCTATCTTGAGTTTGCGCGGGGCTTTAAGTTTGAGCTGATCGCCGGTTGGTTCACCCAGGAACACTACTGGGACAGTCGCCTCAACATCGGCAGTGCCACGGTGCGTTTTCCCCTGGAAAAAGGCGGCTACTGGGAGCGCCTGATCGATCGGCCCGAGCGATTCGGCAAGATGAAGGCGCGCTTCCGCCCCACCGGCGAGGGCCAGCCAGGTTACAAAGGCGTCTGGTGGTGCCCACCAAGCCTGGATCTGCTGGAAGTCGACGAGCTCTGGGTCAACGAAGGGATCTTTGACGCCATTGCCCTGGGCCACAACGACGTCTCGGCCGTGTCCATGATGTCCAGCGCCCCCTGCCCTATCGATTCCCTCAAGGCATTGGTCAAACTGCGCCGCGACGCTGACAAACCCCTGCCACGCCTGGTGTGGGCGCTCGATAACGAGCCAGTCGCCAAGGCCAATATGCGCCGCTGGGCTAAGGATGCGCGCGACCTGGGCTTCACCTGCAAGGCAGCAGTTATCCCCCAGCCCAATGGCAAAAAAGTCGATTGGAACGACCTGCACCTACGCTGGAAATCTATCGAGGGTGAGGACGAACGAGCCGAACGCATCCAGCAAGACCTGGAAGAGGCCCGTCACCAGGGCGACCTGCTGCTTGCCGATTCAGCTGAAGAAAAGGGCTTTCTGATCTACCTGCGCGACGAGCGTAAGGAATTCCACTTTTCGTTCCGCAAGCGCCTGTATTGGTTTCGGCTGGACCTTGAGCGCTACGACCGCGCCATGAACGACCTGGAGAGCTCAGAGCGTCATGAAGACCAGTTGCTCAGTGATGAACAGCGCCGCTACAAGGCCCTGCGCCAGTCAGGCTCAGTGACCAGCATCGCCAACTGCAACTTCCAAGCGCTGTACTACATGCGCAACGACCTGACCGATGAGGCCTGGTACTACTTCCGCATAGAGCGCCCGCAAGGGGCCGTCATCAAAAGCACCTTCACGGCCAAGCAGCTCACCTCGGCGCCTGAGTTCGCCAATCGCCTGCTCAACGTCTCCAACGGTGCAATGTTCGAGGGCAGCGCCCAACAGCTGAAACGGATTCTCGCGCCCCAGCTCGATTGCCTGAAAACCGTGAACACCATCGAATGGATCGGCTACAGCCGCGAGCACGGAGCCTACGTTTTCAACGACCTCGCCTTCTTCGGCGGGAAAATCCAGATGCGCAACAAGGAAGACTTTTTCGACCTTGGAAAACTGAGCATCAAGTCGCAGAGCCAGTCGCCGGTGCTGCACATCAATACCGACCTCAACACCTACAACGAAGGCTGGTTCGATATCTACTGGCGCTGCTTTGGCGTGCAGGGCTTGGTAGTGCTGGCCTGGTGGCTGGGCGCCTTGCACGCCGAGCAGATCCGCCAGATCCATAAATCACTGATGTTCCTGGAGCTGGTAGGGGAAGCCGGCTCGGGTAAAACCACCCTGGTGGAGCTGTTGTGGAAACTGGTCGGCCGTACCGACTACGAAGGTTTCGACCCATCCAAAGCGACTGCCGCCAGCCGTGCGCGCAACTTCTCGCAGGTCAGCAACCTGCCGGTAGTGCTGATTGAGTCGGAGCGTGAGCAAAAGGAAGGCCAGCCGGTGAAGCACTTCGACTGGGACGAACTGAAAACCGCCTACAACGGCCGCAGCGTTCGCTCTACCGGCGTCAAGAACAACGGCAACGACACACACGAACCGCCCTTTCGCGCCGCCCTGCTGATCGCTCAGAACAACCCGGTGAACGCCTCGGAGCCGATCCTGCAGCGACTCTGCCACGTCCACCTGACCCGGGAGCACCACACCCCGGAAACCAAGCAGTTCGCCGAGCAACTGGAACGCATGCCGATGGAGAGCATCAGCGGCTTCCTGATCAAGGCACTGCAATGCGAAGCCAACACCATGCGCCTGATGGAGGAAAACACCTCCGGCTACGAGCAGGAGCTGCTGGCCCAGCCCGGCGTTCGTACCGTACGTATCGCCAAGAACCATGCACAACTGCGCAGCCTGGTGGATGCATTGGCAGACGTGGTGCCCCTCGGCGAACACCGGAAGGCCCTCGCACACGCCGAGATCAACCGCATGGCCCTGGAGCGCCAGCAGGCCATCAACGCCGATCACCCGACCGTGCGCGAATTTTGGGACCTGTACGAATTCCTGAACGGCATGGATGAGAAAGGCGCGCTCAACCATGCGCGCAAGGACGGGTTAATCGCCGTGAACCTCAACGAATTCGTCGAGATGGCTGCCAACAAACGCCAGCAGGTGCCTGCGCTCAGCGATCTGAAGCGCCTGCTGAAGACGAGCAAGTCACCCAAGTTTCTGGAGTCGAACAAGGGCGTCAACTCAGCCCGGTTGCTGGACGCGTTCGACAAACCGAAAACCATTCGCTGCTGGGTATTCCAGCCCTGAACCCCACCACCGAAGCGCTGCAAAGCTTCGGCCCCCCCCCCCAAAGGAGAAGCACCATGCAAAACGAAAACGAACCGACCTTGAGTGACAGCGCGATCACGTTGACCTGCAGCGCCGCGACGCTGGCTGTCCTGATTGTCCTGGGTAACCTCGCACCGGACGTACTTCTGGCCATCGTCCGCTAACCCAACCGCCCAGGTGCTGCAACGCCTGGGCAACCCCAAAGGAGAAGCACCATGCATATCAAGGTCATCAAAGGCGCCAGGGAAACGGGAAAGACCCGCCAACTAAGGCAGATCGAGGAGCAGCGAAACGCGCAAGGAAAGCCCACCAGCATCATCCACGCGGATGCATACGCCCAAGAGGGCCTGCTTTCGATCATGGAAGTAAGGATTGAGCGCGGAGAACGCACATTGCTCGTGGATGACTGCACCCGCCAGCAAATCGACGAAGTATTGAAGTGGCAGACAGCTCACGACGAGAACGATGGTTTGAAGGACCTGGAAATTTTCCTGGTTCGCATCGCCGGCTGAATTGTTCCGAAAGAGTGGTGCCGAGGGACTGCAATCCCTCGACACCGACCACCCCAAAGGAGAAGCACCATGCAAGTGAATCAACCCCAAGGCGGCACCGCAAAGGCTACCACAACCCCACTCGCTGTCGGCGACAAGGTCAGCTACGTCGCAATCAGCGGCGGCGGCCGCAGCTACCGTTTCAGCGCGCGCAAAGGCGTTATCGTCGAGATCAACGGCAACGTCGCGACCTTGCGCGCAGCCAACGGCCGTCGCATTACCCACCCGCTCGACAAGCTGACACCAGACGGTCAACCGAACGCGCTCACCCGCATGTTGTGCGGAGAGCGCTGAACATGGCCGAACGCTCCCGCCCGGCGATGGCAAGCCATCGCCTGGACCTGCCGAGCCGCTGTGACATCTGCGGCAAAGCCAGATCCACCCGCACTCACCAACGCTGCAGCAAGGCCCGCCAACAGCGCAAAACAGCGGAGTGGGCAGCATTCATGGCCGAACAGGCCGCAGCCAAGCAGAACAAGCCTCGGCGCTTCGCGCGCTGAACTTGAAAACGGGCGTTCAACGGGGAGCTGCAACTCCCCATCGCCCCAAAGGAGAAGCACCATGCAAACCATCCAACCTGCGGCCACCGTGCCCCAAGCCAGCAACACAGCGCTTTACCGTGTGGAGGAAACGTTCGGGGGCAACAACGTCCTGCTCGAAGTTGACCTCAATAAGCTGACACCTGAGCGGGCTACCGAGCTCTGTAACTTCTGGAGCTGTTCAGGGGGTTACGTCGAATCCGAAAACGGGAACCCAGTCCGCGCAGCCGTGCGCCTTTTCGGCAGTTGGATCATCAGCGACATGAGCCAAGAAGGTGGAACCGACTTCAGCGCTGATTACGAGTCCCCAGATGGTGACCCGCATCCTGGGCTGATCTGGTCGGCTGATGTTCATGAGGCAGACGGCTGGGGCGGTACTGACGACAGTCCTTTTGGCTGGTGTGGCATCCGCTGCGTAGCGGCAGAAGTTGCGTCCATCAACTTCTACAGCGTCGAGTTGAAGGAGGTGCAGCATGCTTAATCGCATCTTCAAGCACTTTCACTTCTGCTGCGGCCTCGGCGGCGGCGCCAAGGGTTTCAACCAAGCCAGGTCGGTAGTCGGCAACATGCTGGGCACCTGGCAATGCATCGGGGGCGTCGACGTTGACCCGGTGGGCCTGCGCGACTTCGAACGCCTCGCCGGCGTCCCGGGCACCCAGCTGGACCTGTTCACCCGCGATCAATACGTTCGCTTCCACGGCAAGGAGCCACCACCAGGGTGGCGTGAGGCAACGGCAGAGGACATTCGACGGGCGGCCGGGTATCAGCGACCAGATGCGATATTCATTTCCAGCCCCTGCAAAGGTGCCTCGGGCCTGCTGTCCGAGAAAATGAGCCTCACCCCGAAATACCAGGCCCTGAACGAGTTGACGTTGCGTTGCATCTGGCTCATGGGCGAGGCCTGGCCAGATGATCCGGTGCCGCTGATCGTCTTCGAAAACGTGCCACGGCTCGCTACCCGCGGCCGGCACCTGCTGGACCAGATCAACAAGCTGCTGAGCCACTACGGCTATGCCTCGGCTGAAACCACCCACGACTGCGGCGTCATCGGAGGCCTGGCCCAGAGTCGCAAGCGGTTCCTGCTGGTGGCCCGCCACATCGAGAAGGTGCCGCCCTTCCTGTATGAGCCTGAGAAAAAGACGCTCAAGTCAGTGGGATCGATCCTCGGCCGCATGCCGATGGCCGGCGATATCGAGGCCGCGGGCCCCATGCACCGCGTGCCGTCACTGCACTGGAAAACCTGGGTGCGCCTGGCACTGGTCCAGGCCGGCAAGGATTGGCGCAGCCTGAATGACCTGGCCATCGAGGACGGGTATCTGCGCGACTTCGTGATAGTGCCCGAGGCTTACGGCGGCTATCTGGGGGTCAACCGGTGGGACGACTCAATGGGCGTTGTCGCCGGCCGGAGCCGGCCAACCAACGGCGCGTTCTCCATGGCAGATCCACGGGCAAGGAACGGCGCGCTGCAATACCAGCAGTACGGCGTGCGGCGCTGGGATGAAACCAGCGGTGCGGTGATTGGCGTCAAGTCACCCGGGCAAGGGACGTTCAGCGTTGCTGACCCGCGTCAGCCGGAAGGTAGCTTTGGCAAGTACCTGGTAACACCGTGGGAGCGCCCCAGCACCACAGTAATCGCTGGCAGCACCACCGGCCAGAGCGCTTTCGCCGTGCAAGATCCTCGCTACGTCAACTGGCACGCCGACGCAAGCACCAGAAAGCTTGGGGTTTGCCCTTGGGACAAGACGGCTGGAACTGTTACTGGTTCGCAACAGGTGGCCAGCGGGGCACTGTCGATCGCTGACCCTCGCCCGGGAATGAAGCGCGACAAAGGCGACGCCTACTTCGCCGGTGGCCATTACGGGGTTGTCGACTGGAGCGGCCAGGCCGGAGCTGTTTCGGCGAGTGCCCGCCAGGACAACGGCCGTTGGTCCGTCGCCGACCCACGCATGCCGGAGCCCAATGAAAAGCTCGCCTGTGTCATCGAAAGCCTCGACGGCACCTGGCACCGCCCCTTCACCACCCTGGAGCTGGCCGCCCTGCAGAGTCTGGTCGAGCCCGAGGAATGGCTTGAGCTGGACGGCCTGAGCGACCAGGCCTGGCGGGAACGGATCGGCAACGCAGTTCCACCAGCAGCAGCCGAAGCGATCGCCCAGGTAATGGGCACCACGCTCCTCCTGGCCGAGGCCGGTGAAACGTTCATGCTCAACAGCATGCCGGTCTGGGTTCAGCCCGTAGCGATCGCGCTGAGCGTTGCGCAGCAGGAGGCTCCATGAACGTATTCCTTTTGCTGTACCTGTGCACCAGTGCCGCCCGCACGGATTGTCAGGTGACCCCGGTTCAACGCTGGATTGGGCCTGACTCATATCAGCAGTGCAGCACCACCGCCCGACAACTCACGGCGGACCTCACCGATAGGAACCGCAAAAGACTCTATTTCGTTTGCGATATCCAGCCAGCCGGCGACATCGATGCTGCCCAGCAGTTACAACCGCAACTGAACCATCAATCGTTTCGGATGTGATGGGGGGACTCCATGAGCAACAACAAATCCTTCCCTTGGAACCTAGACCTGACCGGCATCTGCGACCAGTGCGGAAAATCCCGCGCCCACGGCAACCACCAGAAGTGCAGCAAAGCACGTCAGATCCTCAATGCACGACGACGGGCCGAGGAAGCTCGTTCCGGGGTTGCTCCCGCACCTAGAAAAAGTGCCGGCCTGTTCTGGTTACTTCGCCAACAGTGATCGGCAACACTAAACCCAGAACGCAAAGGCCCGGCAACGGGCCTTTTTTCTTTCAGCATGCTGGATCTTTCAATACATCGCGTGGGGACGCATATGGCAGATGGCATAGAGGCCCGTGGCAATTCGGTACGGGTCTATTTCCGTTTCAATGGCGAGCTTTGCCGGGAGCTGGTGCCCGGCGGCAACACACCGGCCAACCGCGAGCATGCAAAGCGCCTGGTCACGGTGATCGAGTACGAGATCCAGGCCGGTACCTTCGATTACCGCCGGCATTTTCCCGAGTCGACCAAGCTCGCTGAGAACAGCTTCGGGCATTACCTGAACTTGTGGCTGACGATCAAGAGCAACAGCGTGGCAGCGACCTCTTTCCGAGGGTACAAGAACAAGGCAGAGGTCCATGTGCGACCACGCTGGGGTGACATTCAGATCGATCAGATTGACCACCTGGACCTGCAGGAGTGGATTCAAGGGCCACTGTCAAAGCGACTGAAGAACAAGACCATTCGCGACATCATCAGCAACGTGCGCCAGGTGTTCCGGCTCTACCGCACCCGGAAGAAAGTCGCGCATGACCCCACAGAGGGGCTATTCGTGCGCCTTCCCGATCCAGAAGCGCCCGATCCGTTCACCAGAGCGGAAATCAAGCAGATCCTGGAGACACCCACCAACCGCACCCAGGAACTGCTGATGGTGCAATTCATGATTTGGGCAGGCCCGCGTGTGTCAGAGACCATTGCGCTGGCCTGGGAGGACGTCGATCTGAAACAGGGGACAGTGACTTTCCGCCGGTCCAAGGTGCGCGGAGCCTACCGCGTGACGAAAACCCGGCGCTCGACGCGCAAGGTGCGCTTGCTGGAGCCGGCGTGGGATGCCCTGCGCAAGCTTGACGCCATCAACCAGCTCAAGACCGTGGACACCATCGATGTTGTGGAGCGGGACAACAAGACAGTCCGCAAGCACAAGCTGCACTTCGTGTTCCTGAACACCAAGAGCGGCCTGCCGCACGTCAGCGACTTTGTCGTAAGGGACAGGTTCTTCAAAGCCCACTTGAAAGCGGCTGGCGTCCGCTATCGCGGTCCAGGCCAGTGCCGCCACACGTACGCCAGTCAGTTGCTGACCACCGGTGTGGCATCGGTCGACTGGATCGCGGAGCAGATGGGCCACACCAGCGCAAACATGATCCGGCAGCACTACGGCATGTGGATCAACGAGGACGGCCCGGACGTCATCGGCATGCTTCAACACGCCCTGGGCTTGCAGCCATCAGGTGGTGACGAGATCCCGTAAACCGGGGCTAGGACGCGGGCAATCCAGCAGCCTGTGTTCCCATGGATGTTCCCATATGGGCCTTTTTTGCCCCCTTTAAAACACAAAACCCCTGAAAACTTTAACGTTTTCAGGGGTTTAGTCGTTTCAAATTTGGCGGTGAAGGAGAGATTCGAACTCTCGATACAGTTTCCTGTATACACACTTTCCAGGCGTGCTCCTTAAGCCACTCGGACACTTCACCGTATCTCTTCAAACCGATTCAGTCTGTCGAGGCGCGCTAATGTAGTCGATAGCTTTTCAGATGGCAAACTTTTTTTTCAGAATTTTCATGCGCTTAAGGCCGATCCCTCCTTGAAGGGGTTCGCCCCCCATCGACGACAAGGCAAACCGGCCATTCTCCAGCCTCGCCCACAGCTATATAGAAGAAACCACCCGTTACCCGCAGCGCCATGCAGGCCGATGTCGGGCCACAAGCCTGACTCACCAGTCAGTCATGGCGCTTTACCAGATCTGTCGTGGTGGGTAACTTCTGCTGCACTTCAATACAAGGAATTGCGTCATGAGTGAGTTGATTTCCTACCATCTCGAAGACGGTATCGCGACCCTGACCTTGAGCAATGGCAAGGTCAATGCCATCTCCCCGGACGTGATTGCCGCTTTCAATGCCGCGCTTGATCAAGCAACGGCCGATCGCGCAGTGGTGATCATCACCGGTCAGCCGGGGATTCTTTCCGGCGGTTACGACCTCAAGGTGATGACCGCCGGCCCTAAAGAAGCGGTGGCGCTGGTGACCCTGGGTTCGACCCTGGCTCGCCGCCTGCTGTCCCACCCCTTCCCGGTGATCGTGGCCTGCCCCGGTCACGCTGTGGCCAAGGGCGCCTTCCTGTTGCTGTCGGCGGACTACCGTATCGGGGTCGACGGGCCGTTCAGTATCGGCCTCAATGAAGTACAGATCGGCATGACCATGCACCACGCAGGCATCGAACTGGCCCGTGACCGTCTGCGGCGCTCGGCCTTCCATCGCTCGGTGATCAATGGCGAGATGTTCGATCCTCAGAGCGCTGTGGATGCCGGCTTCCTCGACAAAGTGGTGAGCGCCGAGGAACTGCAAGGCGCGGCCCTGGCTGCCGCCCGGCAACTGAAGAAGATCAACATGCTGGCCCACAAGAACACCAAGCTGAAAGTGCGCAAGGCTTTGCTGGAGACGTTGGACAACGCCATCATCCAGGATCAGGAACACCTGAGCTAAAACACCCGCTGCCTCTGAACCAGCCCGACCTTCGTGTCGGGCTTTTTGCATTCGGCTGAACAACCAGCACCAACCGCTCTAGACCGCTGCTGGCCATCACAATCGGAAACATGCCCTTAAACATCGCCCATCTCCCGGCTGAGAACGGTAATTGCCGAAAACAGTGCACATCCGTACACTGCGCCACCTTTTGTCCCCGGTGGGCCGTTTAGATGCTGTATCTGTTTCGTATGTCGTTGATGGGCCTGCACTTTATCCTGGCCGGCAGCCTGGGCCTGCTGTTGGGGCTGTGCCGCCCGTTCAACCCGGACAACAGCCGCCTGTGCGCCCGCTTCTACGCCTGGCCGGCAATGTGCATTCTGCGCCTGCGGGTCAAAGCCGAAGTCGGGCCACTGATGGACAAACCCGAGAGCTGCGTGATCATCGCCAACCACCAATCCAACTACGACCTGTTCGTGTTCGGCAACGTGGTACCACGGCGCACCGTGTGCATCGGTAAGAAAAGCCTGAAATGGGTGCCTCTGTTCGGTCAGCTGTTCTGGTTGGCGGGCAACGTACTAATCGATCGCGGCAACCCGCACAAGGCCCGACGCTCGATGCTCACCACCACCCACACCCTGCAGCACAAGGACACCTCGATCTGGGTCTTCCCGGAGGGCACACGCAACTTCGGCGAAGAACTGCTGCCCTTCAAGAAAGGCGCCTTCCAGATGGCCATCGCCGCCGGCGTGCCGATCGTGCCGGTGTGCGTCAGCAGTTACATCAAGCACATGCGCCTGAACCGCTGGAACAGTGGCAAGATCCTTATCCGTTCGCTGCCGGCTATCCCTACGGCAGGGTTGACCATGGAGGACATGCCAATGCTGATTGCCCAGTGCCGCGAGCAGATGCGCGAGTGCATCGCCAATATGGATCGCCAACTGCAAGCGGCCTGAAGCTGCCGCCCCATCAGTGACGCCGCCAAGCCCGCCTCGCGCGGGCTTTTATTTGTCGCCGAACTCAAGCTCCGCCAGTGACTCTGATGCTGCATTGCAGGCTAAGCTGCTGATCTGTCATCGCCACCATTGATAAGAAGAAGTGAACCGCAACCATGGGTAGAGTTGTTGCTGCCGCCGTATATAGCGGCGGGAAGAAAGTCGCTGATATCAGCCTCGACGAAGGGGCTGCCTGGGCCGCGAAACCCGGCCACTTCGTCTGGATCGGCCTGGAAGAACCCAATGCCCACGAGCTGGCCAATCTGCAACGCCAGTTCAACCTGCACGAACTGGCCATTGAGGACGCCCTGGAGAAACACAGTCGGCCCAAGCTGGAAACCTTCGGCGACGCGCTGTTCATCGTCACCTACTCACCGGTACGAACCGACGGCAAGCTGGAGTTCATCGAGACCCACATCTTTGCCGGCAACGGCTACATCATCACCGCCCGCAACGGCCACTCGGCGTCCTACGGCTATGTCCGCCAGCGCTGTGAGGCGCGCCCGCTGCTGCTGGAGCACGGCGAAGACTTCGTCCTCTATGCCTTGCTGGATTTCGTCACCGAGAACTACCAGCCAGTCAGCGAGGCCATCCACGGGGAAATCGACGAGCTGGAACGCAACGTGCTGTGCAATTCACTGAACGAGCGGGATATCCAGAACCTTCACGGCCTGCGCCGCGACGTGCTGCGCCTGCGCCGGTATGTGGCGCCCATGGTGGAGATCAGCGAGGAGCTGCAGAAACTCAGCTTTCCGTTCATCGACAAGAACATGCGCCCGTACTTCCGTGATGTGCAGATTCATGTCACTCGGCAAATGGAAGACCTGTCGACCCTGCGCGACATCGCCAGCCAGACCATCGAGATCGGCGTACTGCTGGAGGCTTCTCGGCAAAGCATCGTGCAACGCAAGTTCGCCGCCTGGGCAGCGATCCTGGCGTTTCCAACAGCGGTAGCAGGGATCTACGGGATGAACTTCCAGAACATGCCGGAGCTGAGCTGGCACTACGGCTACTTCGGGGTATTGGGCTTCATCAGTGTGGGCTGTGTCGGTCTCTGGGCCAGCTTCAAGCGTTCAGGCTGGCTCTGAAGAGACAATGGCCCTGCCCTCGCGGCAGGGCCACAGTCGCACTCAGGCGGCTTCCGGCTTGTGAGCGACAAAGCGCATCATCCACTCCGCAACGGTGGTGCCGTGATGATCATGCTCAAGGCTGGCCAGACCTTTCTGGTAGACCTGCTCACCGAGAAACTCCTGGCGCAGATCCAGCAGGGCCCGGGAATAATCGTGAATGAACTCAGGATGCCCCTGGAAGCACAGCACCTGGTCGTTGATGTGGTAGGCCGCGAACGGGCAGAAATCGCTGGAGGCGATCACCGTGGCATTTTCCGGTAACGCGGTGACCTGGTCCTGGTGGCTGATCAACAGGGTCAGTTCCTCCACCACCGGGCTCATCCACGGCGCCTTGGCCGCCAGCTTGTAGTTGTGGGTTCCCACACCCCAGCCCTGACTCGCCCGCTCGCTCTTGCCCCCCAGGAGCAACGCCAGCAACTGATGACCAAAGCAGATGCCCAACAGCTTGTCGCCGCGCTCGTAGCGACCCAGCAGGTAGGTCCTGAGGGTTTCAATCCAGGGATCGGTACCGAAGGAATCGGCCTTGCTGCCCGTCACCAGATAGGCATCGAACTCCAGCTCATCGCCGGGATACTCGCCCTGGACCACGTTGTAGACACTGAATTGGGCGGCGATGGGCTGCTGGGAAAACAGACGCTGGAACATCTGCCCGTAACCCTGATATTGATCGACCAGTTCGGGACGCAGGATATCGGTTTCAAGAATGCAGATGCGTAGCGACATAAAAAATTCCTGACAAGGCGATGGCAATAATGAACACCCCAGAGCCTGCCTTGAAATACCACGGCAAGGCAAGTCCCGGGGATGTCATTTACTGCCCGCTTATGTCAGAACAACTGGCCCTGGCGCGCCTTTTCCAGGAGCAGCGTCGGCGGGGTGAAACGCTCGCCGTACTGCTCCGCCAGGTATTGCGCGCGAGCGACAAAATCCTGCACCCCGTACTGATTGATGAACTGCAGGGCGCCACCGCTCCAGGCCGCAAAACCGATACCGAAGATCGAGCCGATATTGGCGTCAGCGGTGGACTGCAAGACGCCCTCCTCCACACAGCGCACGGTTTCGATGGCCTGGATGAACAGCAGGCGGTCGCGCACATCCTGGGGCGAGATCTGCCCGTCGGCCTTGTAGAAGCGCGTGCGCAATTGCGGCCACAGGTGCTTCTGACCGCCGGCCGGGTAGTCGTAGAAACCGCCACCGGCAGCCTTGCCCGCTCGCTTGTATTCGTTGAGCAGCAAATCGATCACGGCAAATGCCGGATGCTCGATGGCAGGCCGGCCTTCGGCCTGCAAATCCTTGGCGGTCTGCAGGCGAATGTGGCTCATCAGGCTAAGGGAAACCTCATCGGAAATTGCCAGCGGCCCGATGGGCATCCCGGCCTTGCGCGCCTCGGCTTCGATCATCGGCGCCGCAATGCCTTCGCCCAGCATGGCGATACCTTCGTTGGTGAACGTGCCGAACACCCGGGAGGTGAAGAAGCCACGACTGTCATTGACCACGATCGGGGTCTTCTTGATCTGCAGGACGAAGTCGAAACCTCGAGCCAGGGTTTCGTCACTGGTCTTCGCCCCTTTGATGATTTCCACCAGGGGCATTTTCTCCACCGGGCTGAAGAAATGCAGGCCGATGAACTTGTCCGGATTGGGTACTGCGGTGGCCAGTCCGGTAATGGGCAAGGTGGAGGTATTGGAAGCAATCACGGCGTCCGCGCCGACCACCTGCTGGGCAGCCCTGGACACCTTGGCCTTGAGTTCTCGATCCTCGAACACGGCTTCGATGATCAGGTCGCAGCCGGCCAGGTCGGCCTCTTCGGCCGTGGTGAGAATCCGGGCCAAGGTCGCCTCCCGCTGCTCGTTGCTCAGTTGTCCGCGAGCGACTTTTTTCTCCAGTAGCGCTGCCGAGTGGGCCTTGCCCTTCTCCGCCGCTTCGCGACTGATGTCCTTGAGCACCACCTCGATGCCCGCCACGGCACTGACGTAGGCAATCCCCGCGCCCATCATCCCGGCACCGAGCACCCCGAGTTTTTTCGTGGTCTGCGGCGCTATGCCTTGAGGACGTGAACCGCCGGCATTGATCTCGTTGAGCTGGAACCAGAAGGTACCGATCATGTTCTTCGCCACCTGGCCGGTGGTCAGCTCGGTGAAGTAGCGTGTCTCGATCAGTTGTGCGGTGTCGAAGTCCACCTGGGCGCCTTCGACGGCGGCGCAGAGGATCTTCTCCGGTGCCGGGAAGCAGCCCTGGGTCTTGTTCCGCAGGATCGACGGGGCAATGGCCAGCATTTGCGCCACTTTTGGGTTCGCCGGCGTGCCTCCGGGAATCTGATGGCCGCGCACATCCCAAGATTGCCTGGCCGCCGGATTGGCCTGAATCCAGGCCCGGGCCTTGGCCAGCAGGTCGTCGCGGTCTGTCGCCAGTTCGTCGATCAGGCCGGCCTGCAGCGCCTGCTGCGGACGCACTTTCTTGCCCTCCAGCAGATAAGGCAAGGCCTTCTCCAGCCCCAGCATGCGCACCATGCGCACCACACCACCGCCACCGGGCAGCAGGCCCAGGGTCACTTCCGGCAGACCGATCTGCACCGAGTTGTCGTCCAGTGCAATTCGGCGATGGCAGGCCAGACAGATCTCCCAGCCACCGCCCAGGGCGGCACCGTTGATCGCGGCGACCACAGGCTTGCCCAGGGTTTCCAGGGCACGCAACTGGCCTTTGAGGGTCAGCACCATGTCGTAAAAGTCCTTGGCCTGCGCCTTGCCGACCTTGATCAGCTCATTGAGGTCACCACCGGCAAAG
Organism: Pseudomonas sp. E1BtOHC1; assembly: GCF_058744285.1. Classification (NCBI taxonomy): domain Bacteria; kingdom Pseudomonadati; phylum Pseudomonadota; class Gammaproteobacteria; order Pseudomonadales; family Pseudomonadaceae; genus Pseudomonas; species Pseudomonas sp. E1BtOHC1. The sequence goes on along the minus strand of NZ_CP196023.1, from coordinate 2,851,821 downwards.
AAGGTCTTTTTCGCCGAGGTAATGATCACCCCGGCAATGGCATCCTGCTCGGCCTGCAGGCGGGCCACGGCAGCGGCCATGGCATCGCGGTACACCGCGTTCATGGTGTTGGCGCTCTGGCCCGGCATATCGATGGTCAGGACAACGATCTGGTCCTGGCCCTTTTCGTAACGGATGGCATCGGTCATGAAGGAAATTCCTTGAAGTCGGGGCTCAGAGGCGTTCGATGATGGTGGCGATACCCATACCGCCGCCGACACACAGGGTGGCCAGGCCATAGCGCAGGCGCCGGACTTCCAGTTCGTCGAGCAAGGTGCCGAGAATTGCGCAACCGGTGGCGCCCAGTGGATGACCCATGGCGATGGAGCCGCCGTTGACGTTGACCTTGGCCGGATCGATGGCCATGTCCTTGATGAACTTGAGTACGACCGAGGCAAAAGCTTCGTTGACCTCGAACAGGTCGATGTCCTCGACTCGTAGCCCAGCCTTGGCCAGGGCCTTGCGAGTGGCCGGCGCCGGACCGGTCAGCATGATGGTGGGATCGGTGCTGGTCACCGCAGTGGCAACGATCCGCGCCCGGGGCTTGAGACCCAGCTCACGCCCTTTGGCTTGCGAGCCGATGAGCATCAGCGCCGAACCGTCGACGATCCCTGAACTGTTGCCCGGGGTGTGCACATGGTTGATACGTTCCACATGGCTGTAGACCCGCAGCGCAGTGGCGTCGAAACCCATCTGCCCCATCATCTCGAAACTCGGCTTGAGACTACCCAGGCCTTCCAGGGTCGAATCGGCACGAATGAACTCGTCATGCTCCAGCAGCACGATGCCGTTCTGGTCCTGAACTGGCACCAGGGACTTGCTGAAGGCACCGCTGGAGCGCGCACGAGCGGCCTTCTGCTGGGATTGCAGGGCGAACCGGTCGACGTCCTCGCGGGAGAAACCTTCCAGGGTCGCAATCAGGTCGGCACCTATCCCCTGGGGCGTGAAATGACTGTGCATATTGGTCTCGGGGTCCAGTACCCAGGCGCCGCCGTCGCTGCCCATGGGGACCCGCGACATGGACTCAACGCCACCGACCACCACCAGTTCCTCGAAGCCCGAGAGCACCTTCATCGCGCCCAGGTTGACCGCTTCCAGCCCCGAGGCGCAGAAGCGATTGATCTGTACCCCCGCCACGCTCACATCCCAGTCCGCTGCCTGGACGGCGGTCTTGGCGATGTCGGCCCCTTGATCGCCGATGGGGGTCACGCAGCCCAGAACCACATCATCCACCTGGCTGGTGTCCAGCTCGCAACGTTGTTGCAGGGCCCTCAACAGGCCGGCTACCAGATTCACCGGTTTCACACTGTGCAAGGCGCCATCAGCCTTGCCTTTGCCACGGGGCGTGCGTAACGCATCGAATATCAAAGCTTGGGTCATGACGTCCTCGAACCGCTATCCAGGGGAAAATGTCGAGCTCCCACCTTAGGCGCGGCAGCGGCGGATTCAATGACCGATGCGCTCAGCCGCCTTGACGGTGACGCTCAGACGAACGGTAGGCAGCTAAGCGACCCCGCGATCAAGGGTCGCGAGCTGTCTAGCCAAAGGGCGGCCACCCGGTATCCGGGCGGATTTATAGCTTTTTAAGGGAATGCAGCTATAACTTCATACGAATTGGATCTAAGCCAGAGGATTCAAGGCCCCTAAGGTAGAAACTGTAGGAAGTCCCAGACGGATTCTGCGCCGGGACAGATCAGAGAAAGGACACATAGCCGGCTCATCGTAAAAATCAGCGACCGGCATGCATTGATGCTCAGGAATAACAACAAAAGGCATTCAGCCATGTTCAAACATTCGAAAGTACGTCAGGCGGGGCTCATTCTCTTCGCAACCACACTGCTGTTGATCTTGCCGAACCTCACCAAAGTGATCGGCTGATCTGTGGCTGCTCGATCAACGAGACAGAAAATCGTACCCCGGTTCCTACCGGGGTTCAGACTTGTGTGCCAATCTTCCTGAGGAACTGGACGAGGAAGATTCATGCGCCATTGGATTGCACTTGCCACACTCTTGAACGCTTGCGGCGCTCACGCCGGAATCATCGACGTCAACCGTGCGGTAGACGAAATCAATGACGGTGCGCTAATCCTCGATCTGCGCAACGAAAGCGACTTTGCCGCCGGCAACGTCCACAACTCGCTGCAGGTCAATCTCGAACTGGAGGACGGCACCGGCATCAGCGCCGAGGGCCTGGCCTTCCAGTTGCGCAAGGTGGTGCTGGACCCCAACGCTACGGTGGTGATCTACAGCGACACCAACCAGCATGCCCTGGAAGCCGAAGATACCCTGGTCAAACGTGGCTATTTCGGTATCGTCAACGGCGGTAACTACGAAGAACTCCGGGACGCCCTGTTCGACCATGTGTCGCGACCAGACGATGTACTCCCCGGCGACGAACCCACTGACGACGATCCGACGGCCATCAATTGAAAGCTCTCATCCTTTGCGCTGCTCTGTTGTCGAGCAGTCCGCTATACGCTGCGCAACTGTTGATCGACCTGGGCTCAGGCAGCCGCACCTGGCAAACCGAAGAACTGCTCAAGCACCCCGAAGCCCGGGACATCCGCATCAAGGACGATGTGTCCTACAAGCGCGAGATGCAGTACCGAGCCGTTCCCATGGCGACCCTGCTCAAGGGCCTCAAGGCCGATGACCATCTGCAGGCCGTGGCCCTGGACGGCTTTGCCGCAGAGTTGAACGCCGCGCCCCTGCTCAACCGCAAGGGCGCCCAGGCCTGGTTGGCCATTGAGGACCCTGACAAGCCCTGGCCGGCACTGGCAGCAGACAAGCCCAGCGCCGGACCTTTCTACCTGGTCTGGAGCAATCCTGCGGCCGGGCACATCAGCCCAGAGCAATGGCCGTTCCAGGTTGCGCGCATTCAGCGCCTGGCGCCGGTGGCGGAGCGCTTCCCGGCCCTGGGCCCGGACCCGAAGCTGGCGGTCGATGATCCAGTCAACCAGGGGTTCGCCCTGTTCCAGAAGAACTGCCTGGCCTGCCACCGACTCAATGGTGCCGGCGACTCCCAGTTCGGACCGGATCTGAATATCCCCTATAACCCCACCGAGTATTTCGGCGGCGATTTTCTCAAGCGCTATATCCGCGATCCGCAAAGCCTGAGGCGCTGGCCCCAGGCGAAGATGCCGGGATTCAGCAGCAGTGTCCTGCCGGATGGGGAGTTGGAATTGTTGCTGGAGTATCTTCGGCATATGGCGGGGCGCAAGCAGACTCCTTGAGCCCCTGTCATCGGCGAGCCAGCTCCTGCAGGAGTGACTATTGCTGCAGAATCCTGGCATGCATCTGTTCGCCAGCACCGCCCCGGCGCATGCCCCGCACCGGGCAGGCATCCAGGTAGTCCAGGCCCACCGCCAGCTTCAGGTGGCGCTCGGGACGAACCAGTTGATGGGTCACATCGAAGCTGTACCAGGCGCCGTCCAGCCAGGCTTCGGCCCAGGCGTGGCTGACCAGTTCCACGCTGTCCTGGCGATACAGGTAGCCGGAGACAAAGCGCGCCGGGATTCCCAGGCTGCGAGCGCAAGCCAGAAAGGCGTGGGTGTGATCCTGACAGACGCCGGAGCGCCCGGCGAAAGCCTGGGCCGCGCTGGTAGCCACATCCGTTGTCCCCAATGTGTAGGCCATGTGCTGGTGGAGCCCGTGCATCAGGTCGATCAGCCCGATGCGATCGCGGCGCCGTGCGCATTGCTGGCTGGCAAATTCGCGCAGCGCCTCGTCGGGTTCGGTCAGGCGAGTGAAACGCAGGAACGGCAGGGCCGACTGAGGTTCATGCTCGGCTTCACGCCGCTCATCGATCTCCACCTGGCCACGGGCGCCGATGATCACGGCCTCATGGGGCTCATCCAGAGTCAGTACATGAAGGATGTTGCCGAAGGGGTCCAGTTGCGCCCGCACGGGTCGAGGCAGGTCGAGCTGCCAGCAGAGCACCTGCTGGCGCTCGCTGTCGTGGGGTGTCAGGCGCAGGTACTGGATGCTGGCCCGCACCGGATCCTGGTAGTGATAGGCGGTTTCATGACTGATGGAGAGTCTCATGCAGCCTCCAGGTAGGCGCGGTGAATGGCATCGCCCAACTGGCGCACCAGGGGAATGAAGTCGGTCAGCCAGGCATGCAGGCCCTCGTCGAGAATTTCATCGATGCCGATGTAGCGCAGACGCGCATCCATCTCCGCCGCCAGACGCTGGGCCGGACGCCCGTTATCCCCTGGCAGGCTGGCGAGTATCTGGTCGATTTCTTCGGTGCAGGCGCGCAACGAGCGCGGCACGTCGGCACGCAACAGCAGCAACTGGGCTACATGCCGGGCACCGGGAGCTTCGCGGTAGATCTCGGTATAGGCCTCGAAAGACGACAGGGCACGAAGCAAGGCGCTCCATTGATAATACGCGTGGGCGGTACCGTCACTGGCCGCATCAACCTGATCGCCAGCCATCTCGTAGCGGGCGTCCAGCAGGCGCAGGGTGTTGTCGGCCCGCTCGATAAAGGTGCCCAAGCGGATAAACCGAAAGGCATCATTACGCATGATGGTGCCGTAGGACGCTCCGCGAAACAGGTGGGAGCGCTCCTTGATCCATTCACAGAAGCGGTTCATGCCGTAGGTACTGAGGCCTTGGCGAGCAATCTGGTGAATATCCAGCCAGGTGGCATTGACGTTTTCCCACATATCGGCGGTGATCCGCCCGCGTACCGCATGGGCACAGGCCCGGGCCGATCCCAGGCAACTGTAGATACTGGCGGGATTGGCGGCATCCAGTGCAAAGAACTGCAATAGCCGCTCGGCATGCAGCGTCTCATGGCGGGCCCGGTAATCTTCCAGGGTGTCGGTGATCAACAGCGGCATGGCCAGTTCGTGCAGACCGTCACCGTGCCCATCCTGGGGCATCAACGACAACGAATAGCTGACGTCGAGCATCCGCGCGAGGTTTTCCGCGCGCTCCAGATAGCGGGACATCCAGTACAGGTCCGAAGCGGTTCGACTCAACATGGCAGGCTTCCTTAATCCTCCACTACCCAGGTGTCCTTGGTGCCGCCACCCTGGGAGGAGTTCACCACCAGGGAGCCTTCCCGCAGGGCCACACGGGTAAGACCACCAGGCACCACACGGGTTTCACGACCGGCGAGGACAAAGGGGCGCAGATCGATATGCCGTGGAGCGATACCGTTCTCGACAAAAGTCGGGCAGGTGGACAGGGACAGGGTCGGCTGAGCGATATAGGCCTGCGGTCGGGCCTTGATCCGGGCACGGAAGGCCTCGATTTCCGCAGCGCTGGCGGTCGGCCCCACCAGCATGCCGTAGCCACCGGAGCCTTGGGTTTCCTTGACCACCAACTCCGGCAAATGCGCCAGCACGTGGGACAGCTCCTCGGGCTTGCGACACTGCCAGGTGGGCACGTTCTTGAGGATCGGCTCCTCGTCCAGATAAAAACGGATCATCTGGGTGACAAAGGGGTACACCGACTTATCGTCGGCCACTCCGGTGCCGATGGCGTTGGCCAGCACCACATTGCCCGAACGATAGGCCGCCAACAGCCCCGGAACACCCAGCATGGAGTCGGGGTTGAATGCCAAGGGATCCAGGAAGGCGTCATCCAGGCGCCGGTAGATCACGTCCACCGCCTGGGGGCCATCGGTGGTGCGCATGAAGACCCGATCGTCGCGAACGAACAGGTCGGCGCCCTCCACCAGTTCCACACCCATTTCCCGGGCCAGGAATGCATGTTCGAAGAAAGCGCTATTGAAGCGGCCCGGGGTCAGCACCACGACACTCGGATCGTCCATCTGGCTGGAGCTCTTCAGGGTATCGAGCAGCAGATTGGGGTAATGATCGATGGGAGCGACGCGCTGGGCGGCGAACAGTTCGGGGAACAGCCGCATCATCATCTTGCGGTCTTCGAGCATGTAGCTGACACCGCTGGGGGTACGCAGATTGTCCTCCAGCACGTAATAGCTGCCGTCGCCGTCACGCACCAGGTCGATGCCGCTGATATGGGAGTAAATGTCCCCGTGCAGATCCAGATCCTGCATGGCCAATTGGTACTGATCATTGGCCAGGACCTGCTCGGCGGGAATGATTCCGGCGCGGATAATTCGCTGCTGATGATAGAGGTCAGCAAGAAACAGGTTCAGCGCCCGCACTCGTTGAATGCAGCCGCGCTCGATGATCTGCCATTCACTGGCCGGAATAATGCGCGCAATGGTGTCGAAGGGAATCAGGCGCTCGGTGCCCAGCTCGTCGCCGTAAAGGGTGAAGGTGATACCGGCGCGGTGGAACAGCAGATCGGCCTCACGACGACGGCGGGCCAGAAGCTCGTCGGGGGTGCGCTCCAACCAGCTGGCAAACTCTCGATAGTGCGGACGAACCTGACCATCGGCCCCATGCATCTCATCAAATCCGCTGCAGTTCATGCCGCACTCCCTGTCACCCGGACATCAGGGCCTGGCAAGCCCCGTGTCATCGGCATAAGCGCCTTGAAATCCAAAAATTGCAGCAATCTGGTGCCCTCCGTTGCGCGGAGCCGCTGCCCTCCCTTGCGCATAATGGCCAGGCACGGGTTTTGGCTATCACCAGCATAGTCAGAGTTGATTTCACTGCCGGGTGGCACACGGGGATAATCGCCCCATCGAGCAAACACTTCGCCAAGCCTGATGAAGTCGCTGCTGCAACCTTGATGACGCCGATGACAACCGGGTCCGGGCTCTCCCGACCGGTTCCCTCTCCTGACCGGTCTTCCCTTTTAGCCACCCTCTCGGGTGGCTTTTTTTTGCCTTTTCAGCCCCTGAAAACACAATTGGCCGACCCGAAGGTCAGCCAATTGCCAGTCTCGATGCACACAACCTGGGTTATACCAGTCGCCCACGGATTTCCTGTTTCACCCCCCAGCCTTCAATGATGCCGCCCAGGGGTTCGACCACTGCCTCGAAGTCCTGTTCAAAATCCCCGATGCCGCCATGAGTGGCGTACATCACCTTGCTCAACTCCAGATACCAGGCGCCGTCGTCACGCACGCTGACCTGGGCATTCAAGGATTCACCGCGAAACTGTCCTGCCGCCCTGCGCGCCCGCTCCTCATCCGGAAAAATGGCGTAGAACTCGATGGGATGGAATCGTGAAAAGTCAAAACCGCCTTCTTTCATGCGGCGCAACACACTGCTGCTGAGGTCTTCTTGAACGGCTGTGCTCATGAAACGTCCTCCTCAAACCGATGGATAGACTTTCCGTGCTTCCCGACCCGCCAGCCAAAAGTGACCGGCATCACGACCCGGGGTGGGTCGTCAGGAAACAAGCATGGAGCTGACAAGATCAGAGCTTAGCGAAGAATTCGCTGATCTCGTTTGCAGATTAGCGCCAACACCTGGACGACGCCAGAAATTGCTGTCGGAGCCCTCTCTGCTCTCATTGCATCGGCGTAATGCTGAGAATCTGAATGCTGTTCTGCTCTTTCAGGCTCTTGAGGGTGGGGGCATCGGTGCGCCCGTCCAGATCATTGAGATCCAGTTCGGCACTCACCGGCAGCAACCTGGCCCGCACCAATTGTGCGGCGCGCTCCAACGTCGGTTGCTGCTCGCAATCGAACTGCTCGACGGACTGGACGCCATGATCATCCACGAAAGTGACTTGCCACTTTTGCATCAACGCCTCCTCGATAGCCCCATGAGTGGGCCTACAGCATCTCGACCTTGAGTGACGGGCAAACGTTCCACAGTGCCGGCGGGCCAAACCAATAAAAAGACCGCCCGGAGGCGGCCTTGATGAATCCCTTGGACAATCAGCCGATTACGGCTTTTCGGCACGGGCCTTGAGTGCTTTCAAGGTGTTGAAGGGCGCATCCACCACGAACTTGTTGGCCAGCCAGGACGGCACGCTACCACCCGGCTCGGTGTGCACCTGATAGGTCACTTCCACCTGATCGGCACCTTTGGGCACAAACTTCCAATAACCCTCGACCTGAGACACACGCACGAAGCCTTTCTCCTCGGGAATGTAGGTCGGCACGCCTTCCAGCTTACGGATCAGGCTGCCATCGGCGGCTTCGCTGCTGGTGATGTGCAGTACCGAGTCACGGGCAGTGACCGGCCAGGGGGTATTGAACTGGGTGTAGGTCCAGCTTTGATCGCCCTCATGCTTGAGCAGCTTCTGGGTCTTGCACTCGTGAATCCAGGAGCAGGCACCGGCCACGTCTTCCTGCAGCGCGCGAAGCTTGGCGATGGAGGTCTTCATGGTGGTGACGCCGCGATAAGCCTTGTACTTGGAACCGGCCACTTCACTCAGGGAGATCTTGATGCCGTCTTCATCCTTGGCCGTTTGCCAGTCTTCGGCGTGGGCCGTTGCCGACAGCAGCACGGTTAAACCACAGAGCACAGCAATTCGATGCAGCGAACCCATTGTCTTATTCCTTATTGTTGAAGTTCCGTTCATTAAAACTAAGCAGCCGTCACTTGTTCCCACCAACCGAGCAAACGGATGGCATCTTCTCGGCTTTCGCCACACACCTCAGGATCCGCCTGAAATGCCCCACAGACCGCTGGCCGCTCCGGCATGCCGAAAAGACCACACAGGTGTTCGACAGAAAGGTGCAGGCAACGTTCTCCCGCCGGTTTGCCATTGGGCATTCCGGGAATCGGCGTACTGATGGAAGGGGCAATGCAGCAAGCGCCACAACCTTCACGGCAGTTCATGACGAAAAGCTCCTCGCGACAAGCATAGTGTTGAATGAGGCCGGACAAGAGTAACCGCTAAAACAGCCGTTTAAAATTACTCAAAGAACGGATTTGACGCACAACCGTGCGTGACTGATCAGTCTCCGACAAAGTGTCGGTCAACTCGGTCACAGAGAGGTTGAAGAATTTATTGCTTGAACTCGAAATCCAGGGCCGCACCCTCGATATCCCGACGCTCCTCGTTGCGTAACTGCAACTGCATTTCGTTGCTGAGCAACCGGCCGTTGAGTTGGAACGGAGTGCTTTCCTTGGGCTTCTCGCCAAACATCTGCGGCAGCAGAGGCTCGCGCTTGGGCAGCGGCACCGCCCCCACAGGCTGCAAGTGCTTGACCATTTCCGGAGGCAGGCTCAAGTCGAGTTTGGGAGTGGACAGAGGTGTCTTGATATCTTGATAGGCCCACTTGGACTTGGTCTGGGCCTTCTTGGGCGCAGGCTTGGCCTTTTTCTTGGGCTGGGCTTTGCTGGCATTGGCGGAGGGTTTGGTCTTGCTCGCCGGAGCCTGCTTGGCGCTGGAGGCCTTGCTTGAATGAGTAACGCTGGCAGCCGGTTTGTCCGGGGTCGAGGCCGCCTGGACAGGCGCCGCAACGACTCCCAAGAGGCAGGCACTCAACCAGATGGCAGGAAAAAAGGCTTTCATAAAGGCAGGTAGATCGACAAAAGGTGCCCTATGCTCGCTTGTTGCAAGCCCCATGACAAGCACGGGACCGCAGTGTTTAGAATCCGCCGGCCGCTTCTTGGCACAACTGACTGGCGAGCATGCCCAGGGTCATCAAGGCTCGCTCGGCCTCACGATTCCAGGGAGTCCCGCAATTCAGGCGCACGCAGTGGTTGAACTGCTCGGTGTTACTGAAGATCAGCCCCGGAGCGATGCTGATGCCCTGCTGCAAGGCCCGCACGTGCAGTTCCTGGGTATTGACCCGACCCGGCAGGCTGACCCAGAGGATGAACCCTCCGTTGGGCCGGGTAATCTGCGTGCCCTCCGGAAAATACTGCTGCACCGCCAGTTGAAAGGCGCTGAGGTTCTTGCGGTACTCCTGGCGGATGTAGCGCAGATGCCGGTCGTAACCACCATTCTCCAGATACGCCGCAACCCCCATCTGCGTCACACTGCATGCAGAATGGGTACTGAAGGTCTGCAGACGCTGGATCTCCTGCTGATACTTGCCAGCGATCATCCAGCCGATACGCACTCCCGGCGATAGGGTCTTGGAGAAGCTTGAACAGTAGATCACCCGGTCCAGGCGGTCATAGGCCTTGAGGGCCTTGGTGCGCCCCACTTCGAACATCAATTCGCCGTAGATATCGTCCTCGACCACCTGGATATCAAAGTCCGAAGCCAGGCGCAGCAGTTGCTTCTGCCGCTCCTCCGGCATGGTACCGCCCAGGGGATTGCTCAGGCGCGTTGTCAGTACCAGGGCCTTGATCGACCACTGGTTGGCTGCCAGTTGCAGAGCCTCAAGACTCATGCCCGTTGAGGGATCGCTGGGAATCTCGATGACCTTGAGCCCCAGTAGGTCCGCCAGTTGCAGCAACCCGTAATAGGTCGGCGATTCCGCGGCGATCAGATCACCCGGCCGGGTCAAGACCCGCAGGGACATCTGCAGGGCATCGACGCAACCATGGGTAATCACCACTTCCGAAGGGTCGACCACCACCCCGGCATCGCGCATGCGAATCGCCACCTGGCGCCGCAAGGGCTCGAATCCCGGACTGAACATGTAGCTGAACGCCCGCGGACTGTGAAAGCGCGTGACCTTGGCCAATTGCTGATGCAGCGCCCGTACCGGCAGATAGTCAACGCTGGGCACCGCGGCCCCCAGGGGAAACACCCCTTCACGACGGGACTCCACCAGCACCTGCTGGATGATGCTGCTGCGAGTGACCAGTCCCGGACGTTCGACCCGGGCAATGTCCGGGGTCGGCGCGGTCAGCGCTGGAGTCTGGTGCACGTAATAACCCGATTGGGGACGCGCGCGGATCAGCCCCTGGTCTTCCAGATTGGCGTAGGCCTGGAGCACCGTGGCGTGGCTGACATTGAGCTGCGAGCTCATCTTGCGCACCGACGGTACGCGCTCCCCCGGCTGGTAGACACCACGGCGAATATCCTCAGCCAGTTGCTGAGCGATACGTTGATAGAGCAAGAGATTGGTCATGGCGCAGCACTCGATTTCACGGCGTTTTATTCTTGTGTGAAACAATACCGGCACAGTTTAGAAGTGTACTGGGACAGTTTCTACAATAGTCGAGGACACGGGGCAGTGAAAAGTAGAACTCTAGGGTTTTTGCGACACCCTCAGACATAAAAAAACCCGACGCTTGCGAGGCGTCGGGCTTTTCGGGGGCAAAGGGGTCAGTGTTTCAGCGAGCAGCGCCGAGCTGGCCCTTGTCGTCGGAAAAGACAATTTCCACCCGACGGTTCTGCGCCCGACCCCGCTCGGAGGCATTGGCTTCCACTGGGTAGTCGTCGCCATAGCCCTCGACATGGATACGCTTCTCGTCGAGCCCCAGGTCCACCAGCACATCGGCCACCGCCTGGGCACGATCGCGAGACAGCTGCAGGTTGCTCTGGCGCTCCCCGGTGTTATCGGTGTAGCCCTCGATGCGCACTACCCGCTTGGGGTTCAGCTGGAGGAACTGCACCACCTTGAGCACGGTGCGGTTCGCCGAGTTCTTCAACTCAGCTTCACCGGTGTCGAACAGCACGTCTCCCAAAGTCATCACCAGGCCGCGATCGGTCTGGGTGGTGGCGAGGCTGATGATCTGCTCTTCGAGCCATTTGCCCTGCTGCTGCACGCTCAGCAGCTTGGCCTCACGCAGGGCCAGTTGCAGGCGTTGACGCTCCAGCTCGAGCTTGGCCGCACGCTCCTGATTCAGCGCCTGTTCAGTGTGCTCACGGGCGATTTCGCTGTAACGACGGCTCAGGTAGGCATAGTGCTCTACGTCGCCACCGCTGCCCCAGTAGGTCGACAGGCGATCGGCGCGGGCCAGGGACTCACCGGCGCGTATCACGTCCTTGGGCGCGATACGCAGCACATTGGAGTCTTCCTTGACCTTCTGGAAGTCGTTGCCGGCTTGCTGCAAGGCTTCCTCGCTGTGCTGGCCGGCACAACCATAGAGACCGGCACAGGCCAACAGCACAGCGCCGCCGAAAATACGGATAGAGAGGCTCATTGGGCGTCTCCCAGTTGCTTGCGCAGACGCGTGATGCGGGTATTGAGCACATTCACCTGCTCCTGGCTTTTCTGGGTCAGGACCTTGGCCTCTGCCAGACGCGCATCCAACTCGGCCTGCTCGGCGCGCATCCGCGCCTTCTTGTACGACTCATCCTGCATATTGCCCTGGGCCCGGGAGAACTTGTCTTCGGCCAGTTTCAACTCAGGCATGTCCTCGGCCGAAGCCCCCACGGCCTTGGCTTGTTCCAGGGCCTGGGCAGTGAGGCGCATCTGCTCGTTGGGCGCCGGATCGGTTGCACAACCCGCCATGGCCAGCAGGGCCAGGGCAGCGAAAAGAGGTCGAATAGTCACACGTGATTCCTACGGTTTTGGGCTGCTGACGGGTTGCTGCAACTGGGCCTTCCAGCGCTCCAGATTGCGCTGCAGCAAGGCCTCCGTCAGACCGGACGCGGGCAATTCTGTCATCTTTTTTGCCAGCTGTCCGCGCAACCATGGATCATTGCAGGCGGAGTTGTGGGACAGGGCAAGGAACAGCCCCGGTTTGTCGACCGGCTGAGCAAAGGACGCCAGATCCGCCGCCATCCCCAAGGACTGGGCCATGGCCATGCCCGCGTAACGCGGCGCCAGAACGTAGTCCACTTCCCCCAGGAGCAAGGTCTGGAAGACCTGGGTCAGGTTCGGCAGACGCTTGAGTTGCAGATGCTCCTTGGCCATCGCCTGAAAGGGCTGGGTCAGCCTGGCCTTTTCCGATACCGCGCCGGGATGGCCGGCAAGATCCGCCGGCTGGGTATAGCTCAGGGTCGAGTCCTTGCGGGTCCATACAAGGTAGTCATTCTGCACCAGGGCCGGATGGATGTAGTCCAGGGACTCCAGCTCGTTCAAGGTCAGGGGCGCGTCGGCCAGCAGATCCATGCGCCCGCTGCGCACTTCATCCAGGGCCTCGGAACGTTTGCCGGCATACAGCAAATCGACCTTGAGCCCCAGCTCTCCCGCCACCTGCTGCAACAGGTCGGCGCTGGCCCCGATCAGGTGCTTGGGATTTTGCGGGTCGCGCCACAGGTACGGCGGTGCATCCGGGCTACCGGTAACCACCAGGCGTTCGCACTTGCCTGCAGCCATCGACAGCGATGGCAACAACGTCAGGCCCAACAGCGCTGACCAGCCACTCATGCGGCGCAGATCCATGGCGAAATTCTCCCCAGCAAAAAAAACACATAAAAAAAGCCCGGCCAAGGGGCCGGGCTCTTTATAAGTGAAGCCGCCGGATTAGACCAGCTTCTCCAGCTCAGGTACGGCTTCGAACAAGTCCGCCACCAGGCCGTAATCGGCCACCTGGAAGATCGGAGCTTCTTCGTCCTTGTTGATCGCAACGATCACCTTGGAATCTTTCATGCCTGCCAGGTGCTGGATCGCGCCGGAGATACCGACGGCAATGTACAGCTGTGGCGCAACGATCTTGCCGGTCTGGCCGACCTGCATGTCGTTGGGCACGAAGCCTGCGTCCACGGCTGCGCGAGAAGCGCCGACCGCTGCGCCAAGCTTGTCGGCCAGGGCGTACAGGTGCTTGAAGTTGTCACCGTTCTGCATGCCACGGCCGCCGGAAACGACGATCTTGGCAGCGGTCAGTTCAGGACGATCGGACTTGGCCAGCTCTTCGCCAACGAAGCTCGACTTGCCGGCATCATGAGCGGCGCCAACGGTTTCAACGGCCGCCGAACCACCTTCGGCAGCCACGGCGTCGAAGCCGGTAGCCCGCACGGTGATGACTTTCACTGCAGCCGAGGACTGCACGGTAGCAATGGCGTTACCGGCATAGATCGGACGCTTGAAGGTATCAGCGCTTTCTACCGAGATGATCTCGGAGATCTGGTCAACGTCCAGCTGAGCGGCAACCCGCGGCAGGATGTTTTTACCGTTGGAGGTAGCGGCAGCCAGAATGTGGCTGTAGCCAGCACCCAGCTCGGCCACCAGCGGCGCAACGTTTTCCGGCAGTTGGTGAGCGTAGGCGGCGTTGTCGGCCACCAGCACTTTGGCCACGCCAGCAATTTTTGCAGCGGCTTCAGCCACGGCGCCAACGCCCTGGCCGGCTACCAGTACATGCACGTCACCACCGATTTTGGCGGCGGCGGCAACGGTGTTCAGGGTGGCCGGAGCCAGCGCCTTGTTATCGTGTTCGGCGATTACCAAGATAGTCATGATCAGATTACCTTCGCTTCGTTTTTCAGTTTCTCGACCAGTTCAGCCACCGACTTGACCTTGATACCCGCGCTGCGTGCAGCCGGCGCTTCGACTTTCAGGGTCTTGTTGGTGGAGGCGGTGGAAACGCCCAAAGCATCAGGAGTCAGCGTTTCAAGCGGCTTCTTCTTGGCTTTCATAATATTTGGCAGAGACGCATAGCGCGGCTCGTTCAAACGCAAGTCGGTGGTGACGATGGCTGGCAGGTTCAGCGCAACGGTCTGCAGGCCGCCGTCGATTTCGCGAGTGACGTTGACCTTGTCGCCGGACACTTCGACCTTGGAGGCGAAGGTGCCTTGAGCGTAACCGCTCAGGGCCGCCAGCATCTGGCCGGTCTGGTTGTTGTCGCTATCGATGGCCTGTTTGCCCAGGATCACCAGTTGTGGCTGCTCCTTGTCGACCACAGCCTTGAGCAGCTTGGCCACAGCCAGGGAGTTCAACTCTTCAGCGGACTCGACGAGGATTGCGCGATCGGCACCCAGTGCCAGGGCGGTACGCAGTTGCTCTTGAGCAGTAGCAGGACCGATGGAGACGACGACGATTTCAGTCGCTACGCCTTTCTCTTTCAGGCGTACGGCTTCTTCCACTGCGATTTCGCAGAAAGGGTTCATCGACATCTTGACGTTGGCGAGGTCGACGCCGGAGTTGTCCGCTTTGACGCGAACCTTGACGTTATAGTCGACCACTCGTTTGACAGCTACAAGAACCTTCATGGATTCCTCGTTACTCTCCGGTGAAAAGAAAGTCGCCTAGGCGAGAACCTGGCGGTTGATGCTCATCGGCACAAGGGCACCTCCAAAAACGCTGGCGCATATCAGGTTGACCTTGCTCACGGGGTGATGACCGTTCGTCAGTGGTGACCGACGAGTCATTCATTATCGCGGCGTGTAAACTGCGCACTTTCAAGCTGCGCGGTGCGTCACCTTTATTGCCTTTGCCCTGTCTTTAGAGGTGCTCTTGAAACCAACAGTCAGCCTACGGCGAGCGCAAAACCGACCGTATCTTGACCGGAACGCCTTTTCCGGTCAATACGGCAAAATAGCCGTTTATAAGCCGCGCTTCTTTGATTTATCTGGGCTGCGGCAAATTCAAACAAACGTTTGTATTGGACGCTGAGAGTGGTGTAGATATAATGCGCCGCCCAGAGAGAAAGGTCGGCCGTCCTCCCCTTCTCCCCCCATGCGCGATGGGAGAAAGCGGGGATGCAACGCCAAACCTCCAATTAGAAAAAACCGTTGAGCCTTGAGTAGGAGATAGCCTAGTGGAACGCGAATACATGGAATTCGACGTGGTCATCGTCGGTGCCGGCCCCGCAGGCTTGTCCGCCGCTTGCCGCCTTAAGCAGAAGGCCGCTGAAGCCGGTAAGGAAATCAGCGTCTGCGTGGTTGAAAAAGGCTCCGAAGTCGGTGCTCACATCCTTTCCGGTGCCGTGTTCGAGCCTCGGGCCCTGAATGAACTGTTCCCGGACTGGAAGGAACTGGGCGCCCCGCTCAACACCCCGGTCACCCGCGACGACATCTATGTCCTGCGCAGCGGCGAAACCTCCACCAAGGTTCCAGACTTCTTTGTGCCCAAGACCATGCACAACGAAGGTAACTACATCATTTCCCTGGGCAATCTGTGCCGCTGGCTGGCCCAGCAGGCCGAGAACCTGGGCGTGGAAATCTACCCGGGCTTTGCCGCCCAGGAAGCCCTGATCGATGAAAATGGCGTGGTCCGCGGAATCATCACCGGCGACCTGGGTGTCGACCGTGAAGGCCATCCGAAAGACGGTCTCTATACCCCAGGCATGGAACTGCGCGGTAAGTACACCCTGTTCGCCGAAGGCTGCCGTGGCCATATCGGCAAGCAGCTGATCAAGCAGTTCAACCTGGACAGCGACTCCGATGCCCAGCACTACGGCATCGGCCTCAAGGAAATCTGGGAAATCGATCCGGCCAAGCACCAGCCGGGCCTGGTGGTCCACACCGCCGGCTGGCCGCTGGAGATCATGGGTAACGAGAACACTGGCGGTTCCTTCCTCTATCACCTGGAAAACAACCAGGTCGTGGTGGGCCTGATCGTCGACCTGTCTTACGCCAACACCTATCTGTCGCCGTTCGACGAGTTCCAGCGCCTCAAGCATCACCCGGTGCTCAAGCAGTACCTGGAAGGCGGCAAGCGCATCAGCTACGGCGCCCGCGCCATCTGCAAAGGTGGCCTGAACTCGTTGCCGAAGATGGTATTCAAGGGCGGCGCCCTGATCGGCTGCGACCTGGGCACCCTGAACTTCGCCAAGATCAAGGGCAGCCACACTGCCATGAAGTCCGGCATGCTGGCCGCCGATGCGGTGGCCGACTCGCTGTTCACCGGTTCCGAAGGTGCTGATGAGCTGAAGGGCTATGTCGACTCGTTCAAATCCAGCTGGTTGTACGAAGAACTGTTCGCCAGCCGCAACTTCGGCCCGGCGATCCACAAGTTCGGCGCTATCGTCGGCGGCGGCTTCAACTGGGTGGACCAGAACATCTTCGGCGGCAAACTGCCCTTCACCCTGCGTGATACCAAGCCGGACTACGCCTGCCTGAAGCTGGCCAAGGACTGCGCGAAGATCGACTACCCGAAACCCGACGGCAAACTCAGCTTCGACAAACTGAGCTCGGTGTTCATCTCCGGTACCAACCATGAAGAAGAGCAGCCTTGCCACCTCAAGCTGACCGACCCGAGCATCCCTCTGGGCCGCAACCTGCCGCTGTACGACGAGCCTGCTCAGCGTTACTGCCCGGCCGGCGTGTATGAAGTGATCACTCAGGAAGACGGCGAGAAGCGCTTCCAGATCAACGCCCAGAACTGCGTGCACTGCAAGACCTGCGACATCAAGGACCCGGCCCAGAACATCACCTGGGTCACCCCGGAAGGTGCTGGCGGCCCGACTTATCCGAACATGTAAGTCACCGCGGTACAAAAAAGGCCCCCTTTATGGGGGCCTTTTTCATGCTCGGGATTCGCTGGCACAGCCCCCTGTAGGAGCCGGCTGCCGGCGAAGCCCCCCCAAGCCTTGATCCGGCCCAAGGGCGCATTCGTTGGCAAGGCAACTCCTACAAGGTGCGCGGAGTTTTCAGGCGGCGCGCTCATCCCCGGGATTACGCTCGAAGTAGCGCTTGTACTCGCGACTGAACTGCGAGGTGCTCTGATACCCCACACGATGCGCCACCTGAGCCACCCCCAGCCCCTCCCCCAGCAACAGTTGCTGAGCCTTGAGCAGCCGCAAACGCTTGAGGTACTGCACCGGCGAAAGCAGGGTGCTGCGCTTGAAATGCTCGTGGAAGGTCGAGGTGCTCATGTTGGCGCAGCGGGCCAGAGTCTCGACGTTCAACGGCTCGGTGTAATGCTCGTGCAGATGATTGAGCGAAGCGGCGACCCGGGCGAACTGCCCCTGCTGTTCCACCAGCGCCCGCAACGCATCGGCCTGGGGCCCGCGCAAGGCGGCGAAGAGCAATTCGCGTACCCGCGACGCCCCCATGATCTTGCACTCCAGGGGATCCTGCAGGCAGCGCAGAAGCCGCTCCACGCAGCCGCGCATATGATCGTCGAGTACCGCCGAAGTCATGGACTCCAGAGTCTGCGCCGACGCCGCACGGCCCTCGGTGATGCCCATGGCCAGCACCAGTTCTCCCAGGACCGCCCGGTCGATGGCGATGGAAACCCCCAACAGCGGTGCATTGGGCAGGGCGAAGGTTTCACATTCGAAGGGCACCGACAGGGCCTGGATCAGGTAGTGCCCGGCGCCATACTCCAGGGTCCGCGTCCCCAGGTACGCCAGCTTGCTGCCCTGAACGATGACCATCAGGCTCGGCTCGTAGATCTGCGGTCCCCGGGCCACATCCCGGCTGGCCCGCAGGATCTGCACGCCCGGCAAGGCGGTAGCGACGAAACCCTCGCGACTGGCAAGGGGCTGAATCAGCGAAACCAGGGTGGCGTTGGCGTCCAGATGACGAGTCAGCAGCATGCAGAAATCTTCACGAAAAAAGGGATGAAAACATCATCGCAGGTCTGCTGGCCAATGCCGTGCAAAAACCGCCAATGCCGGAGGAATAGGCATGACATGCCGAGGAATCGCCATGGTTGCCCTCAGGCTCGACGCCGAGAATGCACCGCCTCACTTGTCAGCGTTTTTGCGAGGTTCATCATGTACACCGCCATCGGTTATGCCGCCCAATCGGCCACCACTCCCCTCGCCCCCATGAGCTTCCAGCGCCGCAGCCCCCGTGCGGATGACGTCGCCATCGAGATCCTCTACTGCGGCGTCTGTCACTCCGACATCCATCAGGCTCGCAACGAATGGGGTATCGCCGTCTACCCGTTGATGCCAGGCCACGAGATCGTCGGCAAGGTCACCGCCGTCGGCGCCAATGTCAGCAAGCACAAGGTCGGCGACCTGGTGGGCGTCGGCTGCATGGTCGACTCTTGCCGCCACTGCGAAGCCTGCGCTGCGAACCTGGAACAGTACTGCCTGGAAGGTCCGACCATGACCTACGCCACCCCGGATCGGGTCGATGGCAGCAACACCATGGGCGGCTACTCCGACAGCATCGTGGTCAGCGAGCACTTTGTCGTGCGCATCCCGGAGAAACTCGACCTGGCCAGCGCAGCACCGATTCTCTGCGCCGGCATCACCACCTACTCGCCCCTCAAGCACTATGGCGTCAAGGCCGGTGACAAGGTAGGGATTCTCGGCATGGGCGGCCTGGGCCACATGGGCATCAAGTTCGCCAAGGCCCTGGGCGCCGAAGTGACCCTGTTCACCCGCTCGGCGAGCAAGGCTGAAGAAGCCCGCCGCCAGGGTGCGGACCACGTGATCGTGTCTACCGATGCGGCCCAGATGCAGTCGGTAGCCGGGCATTTCGACTTCCTCCTGGACACCATCCCGGTGCCCCACGACCTCAATCCCTACCTCGACACCCTGCGCTTTGACGGCGTACACATCCTGGTGGGCCTGATCGAGCCGGTGGACCCGGCACTGCACGCCGGCAAGCTGGTGATGAGCCGTCGAGTACTGGCCGGATCGCTGATCGGCGGCATTGCCGAGACCCAGGAAGTGCTGGACTTCTGCGCCGAGCACGGCATTACCTGCGATATCGAAATGCTGGATATTCGCCAGATCAATGAGGCCTACGAGCGCATGATCAAAGGGGGTGTGAAGTACCGCTTCGTGATCGACATGGCGACCTTGAAGGTCTGAATCTCGATGCCATGACGCTCCGGCTTGTCGCTGGGAGGCGCTCCACGGAGTACGCCTTCGTCGGCAAGCCGGCTCCTACAGCGGCCAGCAGACGTCAGCCCCGAGCGAAAGCCCGCAGCACTTCGCCGTCCATGCGGTACTTGACCCACTCCTCCTGAGGCTGCGCGCCCAGGGACTTGTAGAACTGGATCGCCGGTTCATTCCACTCCAGGACACTCCATTCGAAGCGTCCGCAATCGTTGTCACAGGCGATCTGCGCCAAGTGCCGCAGCAGTTGCTTGCCCGCCCCGCCACCGCGCTGTTCCGGGGTGATGTAGAGATCCTCCAGGTAGAGGCAGTTGCTGCCCAGCCAGGTGGAATAACTGAAGAAAAACACCGCAAAGCCGATCGGCACGCCGTCACGCAAGCAGATCAGGCCGTGGGCCGTGGCACCTTCACTGAACAGGCTGCGCTCGATATCGGCGACGCTGGCAATCACTTCGTGACGAGCCCGCTCGTAGTCGGCGAGTTCAGTGATGAAAGCAAGAATCTGTGGGGCATCGCTGGGCAGTGCTGGACGGATTACGACGGTCATCGACGGTTCTCTTGGCGGAATCAGGCGGCCATATTAGAACGACAGCCGAAATACATGCACGGGCATTTACGCGCTGCTGATTCCTCGACCCGAGGCTTACTCCGCTATCGACTAACCATGAGGCCTGCAGGATCACAACAAACAGCGCAGAGGGCCATGTTAGAAAGCCTCCCACGACTACAAGCATAAGAGAGAGGCGCTTTCATGTCCGTGCGGACTATGCAGGAATCCAGGGCCCCGGGCCCCTTGTTCGGGTTGTTTTGTCTGGGCAGCTATCTGTTGTCGCTGTCTTACGGTTCGACCTTTCTCCTGTCCTTGCTGATCAGCAGCCGCGGCGGCAATGAGCACAACGCCGGCAGCGTGATTTCGGCAGCGATGCTCAGCACCTTCGTCGCGGTGATCGGTTCCGGGCACCTATCGGACTGGCTCGGCGCCGCACGTTCGGTGGCGCTGTTCGGCTGCCTGCTGGCCCTGGCCAGCCTGGGCTTTGCCCTGACCCCCGGGTTCGGCGACACCCTGCTGCTTTTCGGCCTGACCCTGGGCCTGGGCTGGGGAGTGTTCTACACCCTGGGGCCGATCATCGTGGCGATGCTGGTGGAGCCCGCGCAACGGGCCCGTTACTTCGCCCTGCTGTCGGGCAGCATGATGACCGGCATAGGTTCCGGGCCGCTGCTGGGACGTCTGGGCAGCGCCCTGGGCTATCCCGTGACCAGCGCTTTTTTCATTGCAGCGGCGGCCAGCCTGCTGGGGGTGCTGATCTTTTGGCGACTGGGCGCCCGCTTGAGTCGCGAACCCAATCACCTGGGCACTGCGGCAGCCCGGATCACCTGGAGCGGTGCAGCACGCGTGCTGTCTTCCAAGGCCCTGTGGCCAATCCTGATGGTCGGCCTGGGCGGCTGCGTGTTCGGCGGGCTGTCGAGTTTCCAGACCAGCTACGGACCGTCCCGGGGCGTGGACTATTCGCTGTTCTTCCTCGGGTTCATGAGCGCCGCCATCGCCAGCCGGATGCTGATCGCCGGCATTGTGGTCAAGCGTGACCCCTATCGCGCTTGCTGCTTGCTGTCGGGGTTGATGGTGGTGTCGATCCTGCTGTTCCTGTTTGTCGTCGACAGCAGCACCAGCTACCTGCTGGCCGCAGTGATACTGGGGGTTGGCTATGGCCTGACGTACTCGGTGATCAACGGCATGGCCGCCAACGAAGCACCTGAGGGCAGCACCTCGCAGGCACTGCTGTTGTTCAGCCTGTCCTACTTTGTCGGGGTGTTCGGCTTTCCCTGGCTGGCTGGACGG
The DNA here is from genome assembly GCF_058744285.1 of Pseudomonas sp. E1BtOHC1. Lineage (NCBI taxonomy): Bacteria > Pseudomonadati > Pseudomonadota > Gammaproteobacteria > Pseudomonadales > Pseudomonadaceae > Pseudomonas > Pseudomonas sp. E1BtOHC1. The sequence goes on along the minus strand of NZ_CP196023.1, from coordinate 2,830,567 downwards.
ATCATTGTCGAGGCCGGCATGCAGGCGCTGCTGTTCACCGTACTGGCCGTTGCCCTGCTGAACTGGTTGATCAGCCTCGGCCGCCTGGGCTGGCGCCGAGCGTTGCAACTGCGTATGGCCCACAATCCATAGCGCCGTTCGTCGATAATCCGGCACCAACCCCACGCCAGGGCAGACCAATATCAGGTAGCGACTCTAACAATGGAGGCAACACCATGATCAAGGTCCAACTCTCAGCCCTGGCCCTGGCCGGACTGTTGTCCAGCGCCGCCCTGGCGGGCACCACAGGCCCCACCAATCCGGTAGAAGGCCCACAATCCCCAGCCCCCCAGAGCACACCGAAGATCAACATCAACCCGCCGGCCATGGACGAAGGCTCGCTGCCGCCGGCCACCGGCACCGACCCACGAATCCAGGGCAACGACAACGGCCGCCAGGGCGGCGCCGGCACCCTGGATGCCACGACTCCGGATAACGGCAAGACCGGTAGCGGATCGAAAACCACCACCGGCGGCGCAGGCTCTGAAGGCAGCAGCCAGTAACATCTGCCGCCGGTGCAATCCAACTGGCCCTGCGCAAGGCTGGCTGAAGGCCCATCAGGCCCGCAACATTGCGTCCACTTCAGCGCTGCACGGCGCGGTGGCCGGGCCACGGCGGGTCACCGCGATAGCCGCCGCCGCATTGGCCCGACGGGCCGCTGCCAGCGGTTCATGACCCGCAGCAAGCGCCGCAACGAAGACACCGGCATGAGCATCGCCGGCACCATTGCTGTCCACTGCTTCGACCTTGAACCCCGGCACCAGAACAGACCGCCCCTGCTGGCCGATCCAGCAACCCCGGGGGCCGTCCCGCAGTACCAGCAAGGCTTTGGGCGACAACAGTGAGCCGAGCTGCTGCAAGGCTTCGACAATCTCCGAGCTGGCACTCAAGCGCAGCGCCTCGACTCGGTTACTGCTCCAGATATCGATACGTGGCAGCAAAGCCGCCATCAACGGAGAATCCGCCGATTCCACCAGCGGCCCCGGGTCGAACATCAGAGGCACCGAGGGTGGCAATGCCAGCAGCCAGTCGACCAGGGCCTTTGCCTTGCTCGCCTGAAGCAGGCTGTAGCCACTGACGTAGAGGTAGTCCCCCGCCCTCACCTCGACCTGCGCCAAGTCTTCGACCGTTAGCTCGCCCTCGGCACCGATATGGGAAATGAAGGTGCGCTCGGTAGAGGCTTCAGTCAGGGCCACGCATAGACCGGTGTCGGCCCCCAGACTGGGTTCCAGGCTCATCTGGATGCCTTCGGCCTGCATCGCCTGCCGCGCCAGCTCACCAAAGCGCCCCTGGCCGTGACGGCCGAGATAGACCACTGGCAGGCCATTACGCGCGGCCGCGGCCATGACATTGAAACCGCCACCAGCCTCGAAACTGGCCGACTGTGCCAGCACATCACCGCCAGAATCCGGCAGGCGATCCACCGCCATCACCAGGTCGACGATCACCTGGCCACTGTGGAGCAATCTAGGCATTGGCATTCTCGACGAAAGCCCCACGCCGGTCGCGGGCGCCGCCCAGCAAGCCATAACCACCGCCGGCCACGAGAAAGGTGACGATCCAGCCCAGACCGTTTTGCCCCAACCAGGAATCGGCCAATGGCCCGGTGAACCAGACATCCTCGGCCGTGGTGCCAATGCTGGTGAAACAGAAGCCCAGGACGATGGCCAGCACCCAGGCACCAAAGGCCCGCCATTCGATGCCGCCCTGATACCAGTAAGCACCGCTCGGGCCCATATTCAGTAAATCATCGGCGCTGTAGTAGTGGCGATGGATCAGGTCCACCACGAAGATCCCCACCCAGGCCGTGATCGGCACCGCCAGCAAGGAAATGAAGCTGATGAAGGGGCCGTAGAAACTGTCGGCGATCAGCATGAAGTAGATCGAACCCAGGAAGATCGCCACGATCTCCACCAGTACCGCGTAGACCCGCTTGACCTTGAGGCCCAGGGTCAGCACGGTGAGACCGGCGGAATACACCGACAGGTTGTTGGACAGCAGCAGGCCACCAAAGGCGGCGATCAGGTAAGGCACGGCCATCCAGGTTGGCAGCATGTCGCGGATCGCGATGATCGGGTCCACCGCTGAAGCCAGATGATCATTGCCGACCGACAGCAAGCCTCCCAAGGTGATCAACAGCACCAGCGGGATACCGGCACCGAAGGCCGCCGAGGCCACCAGCCGTCCGGCGGTGACCGAACGTTGCTGATAACGAGACATGTCTGCCCCAGAGCTGGCCCAGCCGATCCCGGTGCCTGCGGCCATGGTGCCGATGCCGATGATCATCGCGCTCATGGGCGCGGGGGAGGCATTGAACACGGCGTTCCAGTCGATGGTGGCACAGAGAAAACCGCCCACCAGTATGTTCAGCGCGCCGAATCCATAGGTGGCCCACTTCTGGATCACCAGCAACGTGGCATGGCCCAGACCGGACACACTCAGCGTCATGAGCACAAAGAGGCCGATGAACAGCAGGGTCAACAGCGGCGCGTCCTTGGCCGAGGCCGGGGTGTGGAACAGGATCGAACTCAGGGACAGCAGAACAAAAGCTGCGGTGGTGGTATTGACCGTCTCCCAACCGACTCGCGACAGCATGGACACCAGGGTCGGACCGATATTGCCGCGCACACCGAAAATGGCCCGGGACAGGGTCAGGCTCGGCGCCCGACCACGACGACCGGCCACTGATATCAGCCCGACCACCGCGAACGACCCCACCGAGCCCAGAATCGCCACCAGCAGCACCTGCCAGATCGACAGGCCGCGAAACGCTACCAGGGTCGCCCCCAGGGGCAAGCCGAGAATACTGATATTGGCCGCGAACCAGACCCAGAACAGCTGCAAAGGATGGCCGTTGCACTCCGCTTCCGGAACCGGCTCGATGCCACGGGTTTCCAGTTGCCCGGCACCAGGCCCGACGGTCGATGAACTCATGAATAAGGCTCCTGTTGCCATTGTTGTGGTTTTTGGCAATTTCGGAAGTCACTGAACATCCCGGCATTCCTGGCCGCGTTTTTTAGCTTTCCATAGCCATGGGTGTTGTCAGAGCAAGATGGCTCAGCGCAGAGCCAGCAGCTCTTGTACCAGAGGCTGCAGATCCAGTTCATTGACCTGCTGCACCCGGTCGATCAAATCGCTGGGCCACGCCTCCAGTCCGAGGCAGGCGCCGAGCATGGCCCCAAGAATCGCGGCAATCGTGTCGGTATCGCCCCCCAGGCTGGCAGCCATGCACAAGGCCTCGAAGGCTTCCAGATGCCCCAGCGCCACTTGCCCGGCCAGGGCAAAGCTGGTCACCACCGACTCCTGGGAAGCCACCGAGGTACCCACCAGCTCATAGAGCATCCGGGCAAACCCCTGCTTGTCGCCATCCACGCTCAGCGTGGCGGCCCACTCCAGGCGCGCGGCAATATTGGCACCGGCGACCCAGTACCCTTGAGCCTGCGCCTGCCGGGCAATCTGCACCCCAAGGGGCAACGCGTCGGCCAGGCATGTGCCATTGATCCCGGCCGACACCACCGCCGCCACCGCCGCTGCACTGGCGATACCCAGGCTGGTGTTGTGGGTGACCTGGCACGCCTGGACCACTGCCTGGATGAAACCGTCGGAGTGGCCGACATCGCTGGCGATGCCCACTGGTGTGATACGCATCGCGGCGCCATTGGTGGTGCCGTAGCGGCCGGCCTCTTCCACCGAATGGCCAGCGAGGATCAGTTCAATCGCGTGTTTGGTGGAAGGGCCGAGCAGGTCCTGGGAGCCTTTGGCCTGCATCGCGGCTTCCCATTCGATGAGGCTCCTGGCCAGCGCAGTGGGAGCGATCCGGCCTTGGCCCTGGACCAGTAGGCGGCCCACCAGGATCGCCTGCTCGGTATCATCGGTAATGGAACCGGCTGGCATGTTCGCCGCGATCGGCTGGTCCGGGCCGGCATCTTCCAGGCTACGGATAGCGCCGAAGCGCTGCTGGATCTGTTCACGACTCAGGGACTGGGTCGGCATGCCCAGGGCATCGCCCAGGGCCAATCCATAAAAAGCTCCAAGCGCCCGCCGGAGCAGGCTCACCGCGACTCTCCAAATTGCAGGTGCATGCGAAAATGCTGCGGGTCCAACAGGCTCTCCACCTGCTCCATGAAGCGTCCCTGACGGTCATAGGTGGTGCGCAGGGCCTTGAGGAACACCTCCCCGGGAGCACGGCCCAGTAGCTCGGCGTCTTCGGCACTCAAGGGTTCAGCGCCGATCCACTGATCGCCACGCTCGCCGATATAGCCGTAGGCGGCCAGGGTAATGGTCAGAGAATCATCGATCAGGCCAACCCGGGGCAGGCCTTCAAGCTCGCCGGATGCCGGGATCAGGGAACGTTCAAGGGATAGCACCCGGCCCTCGGTGCTGCGACGGCGACGGTCCAGGGCAATGAATTGGTCTGTGCCCAGGCGGTGCTTGAGGTCGGGACGGCAGATCGCTTCCAGGCGCAACACCTCGGTATTGACCAGCGCTCCGCTGTCGGCCAGGGCCTGGGCCCACCCATGATGCTGGTCCAGGGCCACACCGTCGAAGGTGACGATGGAGCCGACGCCGCTCTGTGTGGCGATGTAGTTGCGACGCTTGAGCTCGGCCAGGGCCTCGCGCAAGGTGCCGCGACTGACACCGAACTCCTCGGCCAACTGGTGCTCCCCCGGAAGCTGGAAGCCGTCTTCCATCAGACCGCTTTCAATGCGCCGGATCAGCTCGTCGACCACTCTTGTTTTCTTATCGAATCGGACATGTTTGATCATGTCCGGTTTGATACATGAAAGGTCGGATCAAGAGCAAGAAATATCTTCTTACATCAGCTTGAAACGTCTGCCTGAGGCTCAAGACCTATGGGGAAAAACGTTCCGCTGCTCCACACGCCCAACCAGCTCTGTCCATCAAGGGTGCGCGTCTGCGCCAGCTCCACCAATTGGTAGAAGACGTTGCGATGGATCAGCGCCTCAAGATTGTGTCGCACCAGAATATAGGGCGCGGGCTCCTGGGTCTGAGGATCGATCACCACGCGCAAGGGATGTTCAGCGCTGGCAACCACCTGTTCATCGACATGAGTGGTGAAGCGCAGCACCTGGCTTTCGCCCTGCCCTTCGACCTCCAGGGTCACGGCAACGAAGGGTGCGTCATCAACCTTGATCCCCACTTTCTCCACCGGAGTGATGAGAAAGTACTGGTCGCCATCGCGACGGATGATCGTGGAGAACAGCTTGACCATCGGCTTGCGGCCGATGGGTGTGCCCAGGTAATACCAGGTCCCGTCGCGAGCGATGCGCATGTCGATATCGCCGCAGAAATCGGGGTTCCACAAGTGGACCGGCGGCAGGCCCTTCTCGGCCTTGGGAATCTGCGCCAACAGGTCGTTGGCCTTGCCTGGTCCACTCATACCGCTCTCCTCAATCAATCAGTCGCTCAAGCCCAGCAAACCGCGGGCGTATTGCTGCAACGGCGGGCCGAGCAGATCCTGGGGCTTGTTGTCGTGGAACGTCAGTAAACCGCCACGACTGCGAATACGTGCCGAATCGATCAGATACTGGGTACTGGTTTCGATCAGCATGATCTGGATGGTACTGGTATCGACCCCCAGGCGGTCGACGGCTTCCTGATCCAGCCACTCATCGGAGTTGCCGATACGGTCATCCGCCTTGGCAAAACGGGCATAGAGCAGATAATGCGCCCCCAGTTCCCGGGCTTCGGCCATGGCTTCGTTGAGGCCTTCGGCTGCACGGGCGCGACGCACCATGGGGAAATATTCGATAAAGCCGTTGAAGGCTTCCTCCGCTACCACGTTGGGTCGCGGGTAAGCGCTGCCTGGGGGAGCAAAAGGCCCCTGGGCGATGAAAATGAACGAATCCGGCTGAATGCGAAATGAGCTGGTACGGCGGGTGTCACTGTGGTCGAGCACCCCAGCGTCACTCAAGTGATAACGCACCCCTTCGCCCATATCACTGACATTCATGCAGCCGCCGAGCGCCAAAAAGGCCAGCAGCAAAACCAGGCTACGCATCCTACCCTCCAAAATCCGGTGACGGAAAACCGGCGAATGGCCACGGGATGCAGCTTCCGCGCCAGCTACGCGATTGAAGGAAATTCACTGAAGATCAGCCTCACCCACCGATGATCTTCATCACCGTGGCACCACCGGAAAAGGCCACATCCTGCTTGTCTCCCAAGGCCTTGACCAACAAGCGCTGTAGGGCCGGCAAGGCTTGATGGCGCGGCTTGTCCAGCAGATCGCCAACATAGTGACGATTGCTCGAAGACAGGCAGCCGTGCAACCAGCCAGTGGAAGACAACCGCAGGCGCGAGCAGGTCCGGCAGAACGGCACACTCTCGTTGGCAATCACTCCGAAATGGCCAAGGCCGGGAATCTCGTAGCGCACGGCCGTGGCATCCAATGGCGCGTCGGCCTGGAGGTAGTCGTAACGCTGGCCGATCAAGTCCAGCAACTGTTGCAGGCTGACAAACTGCTGCAGGAAAGCATTGCCATCACTGGCCAGGTGGCCCATGCGCATCAATTCGATGAAGCGCAATTCATAGCCCTGCTGCAGGCAGTAGTCGAGCAACGGCATGACCTGATCCAGGTTCTGTCCGCGCAACGGCACCATGTTGACCTTGATCTTCAACCCCGCCGCACGAGCTTGCTGCATGCCATCCAGCACAGTGGCCAGATCCCCGCCGCGGGCGATACTGCGAAACGCCTTGGCATCCAGAGTGTCGAGAGAAACGTTGATTCGACGGATCCCTGCGTCCAGCAACAATGGCAGCTTGCGCGCCAGCAACTGGCCGTTGGTGGTCAGACTGATGTCATCCAGGCCCATCCGCCCCACCGCCCCCATGAAGGCTTCCAGCTTGGGGCTGACCAGGGGTTCACCGCCGGTGATGCGCAAGCGTTCGATGCCAGCCGCTTCGATCAGATACGCCACGCCCCGAGCCATCGCCTGGGCCGACAACTCATCCTGGGCAGCCACCAGCCGCTTGCCGTTGGGCACGCAGTAGGTACAGGCGTAGTTGCAGGCAGACGTCAGACTGATCCGCAAGTTGCGAAAGCGCCTGCCTTGACGATCAACGATCATGGATGACTCCGGCGTAAGAAGGGAGAACCGGCAAAACCTGACTCAAAAATCAGGTTTTAGCAAGTCCCATGCCTGAGTATATTCCTCGGACACAGCGCCATACAGTTACCCGATGGCGCAATACAACGGGCAAATGCCTCAGCCGTTGGAAGTGTCGGGGTCGCGCTTGCGCTTGTTACCCATGCGCACGCCAATGTCCATCAGGAACTGGAAGAAACCTTCCTGATCCTCAAGCACATTGCTCCAGAACGGCGAGTGGTACAGCGCCACAGCACCGTGCACCAGCGCCCAGGAAGCGCAGTAGTGGAAGTAAGGCGGCACGTCTTCCAGCTTGCCTTCGCTGATGCGGCCCTTGATCAGCAGGGTCAGGCGCTCGAAGTTGGAAGCACGGATCTTGTGCAGTTCCTCGACCATCTCCGGCACCTGATTGCCCTTGACCACCTTCTCTTCCAGGCGGTCGAACAACCGGTAACGCTGCGGATCGCGCATGCGGAACTCGAAGTAGGCCCGGGACAGTGCCTCCTTGTCCTTGTCGACATCGGCAGAGTGCAGCAGCTCGTTCAGGTCGCGCTCATAATCGAGCATCAGGCGCAGGTAGATCTCCGCCTTGGACTTGAAATGCTTGTAGATGGTCCCTTTGCCGATACCCACGGCATCCGCAATCATCTCGACGGTGACGCTGTCTTCACCTTGTTCGAGGAACAGCTTGAGCGCGGTATCGAGAATTTCTTGCTCACGGCGACGAAACTCACGGACCTTACGAGGTTCTTTCTGCATAAGAAAAGGTCTGTTCGGGGTCAAAATCGAAGCCGCGTATTATGCCTAACTTGCACCAAAATGCACGGATCATCCGTCGTTGCCACTGTTTCTGACGTAAAAGCCCACTAGACGAAAGGACGCAGATGCGTCGCAAACATCCGGAAAATCCAGTGAATACGGGGCCGGCAAGTGGTTCAAATAGAAAACATCGATAGCTACAAAGCCTCGGATCAGACCATAAAGTCTCGCTTTTTCTGTAATCAGGTCTCGATACCAGCCTCTGCCCCACACTCGACGAAAACTCTGCAATGAGTCGCAATGGCTTCACTGCTTCGCAGGAGTGTTGCCATTATCAGCACCAGGAAATATCACCGATGTGCCTCGAAAGAGCCATCCAGGACAGGCGACAGGTCTGAAAGTATCGATGCCATTGATGGGGATCAGGCTTCCGGGAAATTAAACTGCAACAGCTTGTGTGTTTAACAGGGCGGGGAAAATCGTCTAAATCGCGCAAATTTTGCAAAAAAAGGCTGATATTTGATGATTTTCAGCGAAGTAAGCCCTAAAACAGGGCAAATGAGAACTCAACCGAAGCGCCCGTATTCCAAATTTGTTTAAAAAACGAGCAGGGCCAACTGGACTGAATGCAATAGTGATCAATACTTGAACTGTCGGCGGGACATCTCCCCCAAGTGAAACGCCGATCAAGGTACCGAAGGACCGCGTGCCTTAGTTTTACTCCTAATGGTCTTAACCCGGATTCACCCCCCAGAACCCGGGTTTTTTTTGCCTGGAATTTGCCCTCCCACGCACTGGCGGCTCAGGCCTCGCCCTTGACTCGCGCCAGGGGAAACAGACGCTTGAAGTTGGTCGTGGTCTGTTCGGCAAAGGCGTCATAGGCTTCGCCCCGCAGCATCGCCAGGAACTCCGCCACTTCACGTACGTACTGCGGCAAGTTGGGCTTGCCGCGATAGGGAATAGGCGCCAGATAAGGCGAATCGGTTTCCACCAGCAAGCGATCGGCAGGCACCTGCCGCGCCACATCGCGCAACGCGTCGGCATTGCGGAAGGTGACAATGCCCGACAGAGAAATATAGAACCCCAGGTCCAGAGCCGCCTTGGCCATGCCCCAGTCCTCGGTGAAGCAATGCAGTACGCCGGCATTGGGCAATGCCGCTTCACGCAACAGCGCTAGCGTATCGGCCCGGGCACCGCGGGTATGCACTACCACCGGCTTGCCAGTCTGCTGCGCAGCCTGCAGGTGCAAGCGGAAGGACTCCTGCTGCAACTCGGCAGCTTCCGGCTCGTAGTGATAATCCAGGCCGGTCTCGCCGATGGCCACCACCCGCGGGTGGTTCAATTCGTCCAGCAACCAGTCCAGCGCCGGTGCCGCCCCCGGTTGCACATCCAACGGATGCACCCCCACCGAACAATCGACGTCGTCATAACGCTCGGCCAGGGCTTTGACGTCCGCCGCGTTGTCGGCACTGACGCCAATGCACAGAAAATGCCCGACACCGCGCTGACGGGCCGCCTCAAGCGCGGCATCCAGTGAGCCGTCGTGGGCGGCAAGGTCGAGACGATCAAGGTGGCAATGGGAATCTACGAGCATAAGAGGCTGCAACTACATCCGATAAATGAAAGGGCCGGACTGCACAGTCCGGCCGGATACAGGCTTGATTCTAGGTGTTGCCCGTCAGCGCTGGGTAGGCAGCGCCGACCACTGCACCAACAGCGCTTCCAACAGCAACACGCGGTTAAGGTTGGCCTTGCTCAGCACCTTTTGCCGCTGGGCCAGGATCCAGTCCTGGATCGCCAGCACCTTGTCCTGGCTGGACTTTTGCGCCAGGTACTGCAGCACCTTGCGCATGTCCTGCAAACCCAGGCCGTCTTCGTCCTGGGTCAGTTGGTACCGCAGGATCAGGTTCGACCAGTCACAGAACCAATCGAACAGCAGCAACAAGGGAATGGCATTCCAGGCCTCGGCCAACTGGGTTGGCGACTGTTGCTGCTTGAGCAACTTCTTCACCCCCTCAACCACCAACGCCCGCTGCTCACGCACGCCTTGTGCCTGCAGGCCGACGGCAGCCAGCGGCGATCCCGCTGCCAGGGTCAGCAGCTCCAACCGCTCCTCCTCGGTGCATTCGGGCAAGGCCTGGGACAGCCACTGCCGACTCATTGCCGAGCTGGGCAATGGGCACGCCTGCTGTACACAACGGCTCTTAATGGTGGGCAACAGCCGGCTGGGCTGATGGCTCACCAGCAACAACACAGTGTCGCCTGAAGGCTCCTCAAGGCTTTTCAACAAGGCGTTGGACGCATTGATGTTCATCGACTCCACCGGCTCGATCAGCACCACCTTGCGCCCGCCCAGTTGCGCAGTCTGGACCACGAAGCTCACCAGATCACGAACCTGGTCGACCTTGATCGCCTTATCCGCCTCTTCGGGCTCCAGCACGTAATTGTCCGGATGACTGCCCGCCTGCAACAACAGGCACGACTTGCACTGACCGCAGGCATCCAGCCCATCGGGGCGCTGGCACAACAACCGCGCCATCAGGCGCTCGGCCAGGGCCCGCTTGCCAATTCCCGCCGGGCCGTGCAGCAGGTACGCGTGAGCATGCTGCGCGCGCCCCGCCAACTGCTGCCAGAGGCCGTCCTGCCAGGGGAAGACTTCAGCCACGGGCGCGCTCCAGCAATTGTGGCAGCAAGGCATCCAGGGACTGCTGGACCTGCGCCAGTGGCTGCGCCGCATCCACCAGGAAATAACGCTGTGGAGCAGCTTCGGCGCGCTTCAGGTAAGCCTCACGGACCTTCTGGAAAAACGCCTGGCCTTCCTGTTCGAAACGATCCAGCCGGCCACGGGCACTGGCGCGGGCCAGACCGACGTCCACCGGCAGGTCAAAAACCAGGGTCAGATCCGGGCGCAGCTCGCCTTGGACGAAATCCTCCAGGGCAGCGATGCGCGCAAGGCTCAGGCCACGACCAGCACCCTGATAGGCGTAGGTCGAATCAGTGAAGCGGTCGCACAGCACCACCGCGCCCCGGACCAATGCCGGGCGAATCACGGTGGCCAAGTGCTGGGCGCGGGCAGCAAACACCAACAGCAGCTCGGTATCGGCATTCATGACCTCCTCACCCGGAGTCAGCAACACTTCGCGAATCCGTTCAGCCAAGGGCGTGCCACCAGGCTCGCGAGTCAACACCACTTCGATACCTGCGGCGCGCAAACGCTCGGCGAGGTACTCGCGGTTGGTGCTTTTGCCGGCACCTTCCGGGCCTTCCAGGGTAATAAACAAGCCAGTCACAGGCAGTCCTTAATCAGAGTCATTGCGGGCTTTTCAGCGCGGGTTCGGGCTCCACCGGAGTGGGAGCTACAGCCGGCTCAGGCGACGCTGGCGGCGAGCTCTCCGGAGCCGCCTGAGGCGCGACTGCCGGCGCCGGACTCTCGGCTTCGGAAGCAGCCGGAGCAGTTACAGGCGCCGGGCTGGAACGATAGTCGGCGCGACGCTTGAGCTGAAATTCGCGCACGGCGCTGTTATGGGCATCCAGATCATCGGAGAACACATGGCTACCGTCGCCGCGGGCCACAAAATACAGGCTCTTGCCCGGTACCGGATTGAGAGCGGCATGAATCGCCTCGCGCCCGACCATGGCAATCGGCGTGGGTGGCAAACCGGCGATCACATAGGTGTTATAGGGTGTGGCTTCCTTGAGGTGCGCCCGGGTCAGCTTGCCGGTGTAGCGCTCGCCCAGGCCATAGATCACTGTAGGATCGGTCTGCAGCAGCATGCCGATCTGCATGCGCCGCACAAAAACCCCGGCGATCTGTCCACGCTCCTGGGGCACGCCGGTTTCCTTTTCCACCAGCGACGCCATGATCAGCGCCTGATAGGGGTCGCTGTAGGGCGCATCGTCCGCACGCTTGCCCCACTCCTTGGCCAACACTTCGTCCAGACGATCGTAGGCCTTCTCCAAGAGTTCGGCATCAGTCATGCCCCGCACAAAACGATAGGTATCGGGGAAGAAACGCCCCTCGGGAAACACGCCGCCGTGACCGAGTTTCTCCATCACCTGGCTGTCGCTGAGACCAGCCAGGGTCTGTTGCAATTTGTCGCTCTTGGCCAGGGCACTGCGCACCTGACGGAAGTTCCAGCCCTCCACCAGGGTCAGGCTGTACTGCACCACCTCGCCTCGCTGCCAGAGACCGATCAGGCCTTCGGCAGTCATGCCCGGAGTCATACGGTACTCGCCGCTGTGCAAAGGCTGGCCCGGCAAGTTGAAACGCCAGTACAGGCGCAGCCAGAACGCATCCTGGATCACGCCATCAGCCTGCAGACGATTGAAGGTTCCGGTGGGCGTAGAACCGGCGGGAACATCAAGCAACTGCTCCTGACCCAGGTTCAGCGGTTGTTCCAGGGCCGAGTGCAGTTTCCAGGCACTCGCGCCCAGCAGCAGCCCTGCCAGGACCAGTCCGGTTTCCAGCAGGAGCAGAAGTTTACGTCTCACGAATCAAGCATCCAGTAGTGCGCGGGTAATGCCCTGCAGTTTACGGGTGAGCGGTCCTGTCGACCAGCGCATCCCGGCGCAGGCACGCACCGGCCAGATGCCATAGACACTGTTGCAGACAAAGACCTCGTCCGCCTGTTGCAGTTGATCGAGACTGATATCCGCCACTTCAACGGGGATGCCTTGTGACTTGGCCTGAAACAAAATTTCAGCGCGCATCACTCCTGCCACACCGCAGCGGCTCAGATCAGCCGTCAGGAGACTTCCTTGGCTGACCAGAAACAGATTGCTGAATACGCCTTCGATCACCCGTCCGGCACCATCAAGCATCAAGCCTTCGGCGTGCTCGGGATCGCGCCATTCAGCGCGAGCCAGAACCTGTTCAAGGCGATTGAGATGCTTGAGGCCCGCCAACAGCGGTTGCTCGGATAAACGCGTGACACAAGGAAATAGCACAACCCCCTGATCGGCATGAACCGCAGGATAGGCCGGCAAAGCGCCGCCCTGGAGAATCCGCCGCGCAGCGCCTGCAGGATCGGCGGCATATCCTCGCAGACTGTCGCCCCGGGTCAGGATCAGCTTGAGCACGCCCTCACCCAGAGCGGCCGCATAGGCCAACACTTCACTGCGGATCAGCGACTGATCCGCATTCAGAGCAAGACGTCGACAGCCTTCGGCCAGACGCTGCAGATGCCGCTCCAGCAGTTGCGGCTGCCCGGATCGGACAGCGATGGTCTCGAACAGACCATCGCCATAGGCCAGGCCGCGGTCCTTGAGCGACAGTGCGTCAGCCGGCCGACCGTCGACCCAGCTATGCATCACTCGGAGAACCGGCGGAACACCAGAGAGCCGTTGGTGCCACCAAAGCCGAAGGAGTTGGAGAGCACCACATCGATGTCCATGCTGCGCGCAGTGTGCGGCACAAAATCGAGGTCACAGCCCTCATCCGGTTCATCCAGGTTGATGGTGGGCGGCGCGGCCTGACTGTTGATTGCCAGTACGCTGAAGATCGCCTCGATCGCCCCGGCAGCACCCAGCAGGTGACCGGTCATGGACTTGGTGGAGCTGACTGCGAGCTTGTAGGCATGGTCGCCAAACACGCTCTTGATCGCTTCGGCCTCTGCCAGGTCACCGGCCGGAGTCGAAGTGCCATGGGCGTTGATGTACTGCACTTGATCGACATTGAGCTTGGCGTCGCGCAAGGCGTTGGCGATGCAGCGAGCGGCACCGGCACCATCGGCGGGCGGCGACGTCATGTGATAGGCATCGCCGCTCATGCCGAAGCCGATCAGCTCAGCGTAGATCGTGGCGCCACGGGCCTTGGCGTGCTCCAGCTCTTCCAGAACCAGCGCGCCGGCGCCGTCGGACAGCACGAAACCGTCACGACCCTTGTCCCACGGCCGGCTGGCGCGGGTCGGCTCGTCATTGCGAGTCGACAGCGCACGGGACGCACCGAAGCCCCCCATGCCCAGGCCACAGGCGGCCATTTCGGCGCCGCCGGCAATCATCACGTCGGCTTCGCCGTAGGCGATGTTGCGCGCAGCCATGCCGATGCAATGGGTACCGGTGGTACACGCCGTTGAAATGGCGTAGTTCGGCCCCTGGGCACCCAGGTGGATGGACAGGAAGCCGGAAATCATATTGATGATCGAGCCAGGCACGAAGAACGGAGAAATCCGTCGTGGTCCGGAATCGTGCAGGATGCGGCTGGTTTCTTCGATATTGGTCAAACCGCCAATACCTGACCCCATGGCCACGCCAATGCGCTCACGGTTGGCATCGGTCACTTCCAGGCCGGCGTTACGCACCGCCTGAAACCCGGCCGCCAGACCGTATTGAATGAACAGGTCGAGTTTGCGGGCCTCTTTGACCGACAGGTATTCCTCGACATTGAAGCCCTTTACCGAGCCGCCAAAACGGGTGGAATAGGCAGAAAGGTCGGTGTGTTCGATCAGACCAATGCCACTTTGGCCAGCCAGAATGCCCTGCCAGCTACTCGGTACATCCGTACCCAGTGGCGACAACATACCCATACCGGTGACTACGACGCGTCTACGCGACACAGCACTCTCCTTTTTCTAATGACGACACTTTGTATCAGGCCTAAAGAAAAAACCGCACGCCGTAACGGCAGTGCGGTTTTTCCATGACAGCAAAAGACGACTACAAACGATTAAGCCTGGTGGCTGGTAACGTAGTCGATAGCTGCTTGAACGGTAGTGATCTTTTCAGCTTCTTCGTCAGGGATTTCGGTCTCGAATTCCTCTTCCAGAGCCATCACCAGCTCAACGGTGTCAAGGGAGTCGGCACCCAGGTCTTCAACGAAGGAAGCGGTGTTCACAACTTCTTCTTCTTTAACGCCCAGTTGCTCAGCAACGATTTTCTTGACGCGCTCTTCGATGGTGCTCATACCTTGTTTTCACTCCTAATGGACAAATTCAGGCAGCTGGCCAGTGGGTAAGTGTATAGAAAGGCTTTTCAGCTTTTCAACTGAAAGCTTCATCCCTCAAACCCTTTGGCCATCTGCCTATAAATTGATTGCAGCTTTATAACGGATTTTAGACAGCTCGTATGACATTTTTTTGAAGCAATCCGTCACATTTGACTCACATATACATCCCGCCGTTGACCGGGATTGTAGCCCCAGTAACGTATGCCGCACCGTCGGATGCCAGAAAAGCGACCACTTGCGCGATCTCTTGAGCCTGACCCAGACGACCCAGCGGAATTTGCGTCAGCAGGGCTTCACGCTGTGCTTCCGGTAGCTCGCGGGTCATATCGGTATCGATAAAACCTGGAGCAACCGAGTTTACAGTGATCGACCGCGAACCCACTTCACGCGCCAGGGCACGGCTGAAACCTTCCAGACCGGCTTTGGCGGCGGCGTAGTTTACTTGGCCTGCGTTGCCCATGGCACCCAC
Source organism: Pseudomonas sp. E1BtOHC1 (assembly GCF_058744285.1). Lineage (NCBI taxonomy): Bacteria > Pseudomonadati > Pseudomonadota > Gammaproteobacteria > Pseudomonadales > Pseudomonadaceae > Pseudomonas > Pseudomonas sp. E1BtOHC1. The sequence goes on along the minus strand of NZ_CP196023.1, from coordinate 2,815,248 downwards.
AACCGAGCCAATACTGATAATTCGACCCCAACGAGCCTTGGTCATGCCACGCAGAACGCCCTTGGACAGGCGATACAGACTGTTCAAGTTGGTATCGACCACGTCATACCACTCGTCATCTTTCATGCGCATCATCAGGTTGTCGCGAGTGATACCGGCATTGTTCACCAGAATCGCTGGCGCACCGAACTGCTCGGTGATGCTGGCCAGGACCGCAGCCACGGACTCGTCGCTGGTGACATTGAGCTCAAGACCAGTGCCTTGAATGCCGTTTTCCTTGAGGGTGGCGGCGATGCGCTCGGCCCCCGAAGCGGAAGTGGCAGTACCCACTACAGTGGCGCCCATACGCCCCAGCTCAAGCGCGATGGCCTGGCCGATCCCACGGCTGGCGCCGGTCACCAGTGCAACTTTACCTTGCAGACTCATGCAAGCTTCTCCTAGTTCAGGCCAACGCTGCACGAGCGGCAGCGAAAGCATCTGGGGTATTCAGGTTAGAGGTCGATACGCCTTCAGCGCAGCGCTTGTTGAGACCGGCAAGGACCTTGCCCGGACCGCACTCGACCAATTGGGTAGCGCCTTGGGCCGCGAGGGTCTGCACCGACTCGACCCAGCGCACTGGCTTGTACAACTGCTCCAGCAGGTCGCGCTTGAGGGTGTCCAGATCGGCCGCTACAGCGGCGCTGACATTCTGCACCAGCGGAATCTGCGGAGCCTGCCAGTTGATCGCAGCAATCGATTCAGCGAAACGCTCAGCCGCAGGGCGCATCAGTTCGCAATGGGATGGCACGCTGACCGGCAATGGCATGGCACGCTTGGCACCACGAGCCTTGCAGCCCTCAATGGCACGATCCACCGCAGCCTTGGCACCGGCGATGACCACCTGGCCCGGGGAGTTATAGTTCACCGCGCTGACGACTTCGCCTTGTGCCGCTTCAGCACAAGCGGCAACTACGTCGGCGTCGTCCAGGCCAAGAATCGCAGCCATGCCGCCCTGCCCCGCAGGCACGGCTTCCTGCATCAACTGACCACGGCGCTCCACCAGCTTGACCGCTTCGGCCAGGGTCAGGCTACCGGCGGCTACCAGGGCACTGTATTCACCGAGGCTGTGACCCGCGACGAAGGCCGGACGCGCACCGCCCTCAGCCAGCCATACGCGCCACAGGGCGATGGAGGCAGTGAGGATGGCCGGTTGAGTCTTGTCGGTCTGATTGAGCAGCTCTTCGGGACCTTGCTGGGTCAGAGCCCAGAGGTCGTAGCCCAGAGCATCGGAGGCTTCTTTGAACGTGTCGAGGATCAGCGGGTACTGCGCGCCCAGCTCGGCCAACATGCCGAGGGACTGCGAGCCCTGTCCTGGAAAGACGAATGCGAGGGATGCAGACATGTAACAAGCCCCTAATGATCTTGTCGTCGGAGAATTGACGTCACACCGCAGTGGACGCAAGAAACTGACAGTTGGATGGCCAATTGAACTGAGCGGTCACATTTAAGCACTCCACAGGTAAAACGCCTAAAGCAACAAGTCTTCAAGACGCCCATGCAGGCGTCGCGGCAAGTCTTCCTGGATTTCAATCAGCGCACGCTGAATCGCACTCTGAAAACCCTGAACCCCTGCCGAACCGTGGCTTTTCACCACAATCCCCTGCAGCCCGAGGAAACTAGCGCCGTTGTGCCGAGCAGGCGCCAGGTCCGCCTGCAGCCGCCGCATCAAAGGCAAGGCCAGCACCCCTACAGCCCGAGACAACAGATTCCGCTTGAACAGCGCCTCGATACGGGAGGCAATCATGGTGGCCAGGCCCTCGCTGGACTTGAGCAAGATATTGCCGACGAACCCGTCGCACACCACTACATCCGCCTCACCCCGATACAACCCGTCACCTTCGACAAAACCTATATAGTTCAAGCCACGAGCCTGCTGCAGCAGGCTCGCCGCCAGCTTGACCTGCTGGTTGCCCTTGATGTCTTCGGTACCGATGTTCAGCAAGGCAACCCGTGGCCGGACGATGCCCAGGCTTTGCGCCGCAACCGACCCCATGATGGCGAACTGCAACAGGTGCTCGGCACTGCAATCGACATTGGCCCCCAGATCCAGCAACTGGCAATAGCCGCGCTGAGTGGGGATGGCAGCCACCATCGCCGGACGATCGATGCCGGGCAGGGTCTTGAGTACGTAACGCGACAGAGCCATCAGCGCCCCGGTATTACCAGCACTGACACAGGCCTGGACCTTTTCATCCCGCAATAGCTCAAGAGCCACCCGCATCGACGAATCAGGCTTGCCACGCAATGCCTGAGCAGGCTTCTCATCCATGGTGATCACTTCGCTTGCCGGAGTAATCGTCAGGCGCGCGCGATCCACAGCCGAATGACCGGAGAGCAGCTCTTCAAGAAGGGAGGGTTGACCGACCAGGGTCAGGTGCAGCGAGGGGGTAGCAGACAGGCAAGCAATACTGGCCTGAACAATGCTGCGGGGACCGAAGTCCCCGCCCATTGCGTCAATCGCGATGACTTGAGCGGACAAGGATTACTCGTCAGCGCCCTTGTCGATCACTTTACGACCACGGTATACGCCTTCTGGCGATACGTGGTGACGCAGGTGAACTTCACCGGTGGTCTTTTCTACGGACAGGGTGCTAGCCTCGAGAGCATCGTGGGAACGACGCATGTCACGGGCAGAGCGGGATTTTTTGTTCTGCTGAACAGCCATAATTGATTAACTCCTAAACGTTTGGGTCACGCTTTAACTGCGCCAATACACTGAACGGGTTGGACCGCGTTACCTCGTCCTCGCTCGGTTCGGGCTCATCGAGCCCCGCCGGCTGCTGGCATTCTTCCGGATGATGAGCAGGCACGATGGGCAAGGCAAGCAAAAGCTCTTCCTCGACCAACGCCTGCAGATCCAAAGGATCTTCGCCCAGTTCCAGCACGTCATAACCTTTCGGCAACGACTGGGTATTCGCACCCTCCTTCACCACGGCATAACTGCACTCGCTGTGGATCGGCAGGGTGACCAGCTCAAGACAACGCTGGCAAACCATTTTGACTTCGACGTCGATGGAGCTGTGAATAACCACAGCTTTACGCTCGTCACGCTCGAAAACGAATTTAGCCTGCACCGTACCGACATTGTCGGAAAGCGGGTCGCAGAGTCTCTCCAAATCGGCCAGCAGCAGTTCACCTTGAAGGGTGGTGCCACGGTCAGCCAATTTGCGCGGGTCAACGTGAGGTGGAATCGGGTCATTCAACATAGGCGCAGCATTATAGGGATGCCCCCGGCCATGTCAAAGGAAATTCAGCCCTGTCCGTCACTTGCGAGCCCCGCTAGAATTCCAGCCCCACCCCAGGAGATGCGCATGCTGCCTTTATTACTCGCTTCGAGCTCGGTGTACCGCCGGGAATTGCTGTCTCGCCTGCAACTCCCCTTCACCTGCAGCTCTCCTGATATTGACGAAAGCCACCGCCCCGGCGAGCCCGCCATAGAGCTGGTGAAACGCCTGGCGGAGGAAAAGGCTCGCGCCCTCGCAACCACTCACCCGGCACACCTAATCATCGGCTCGGACCAGGTAGCGGTACTAGGGGAGCGCATCATCGGCAAGCCTCACACCTTCGACAAGGCCCGCCAGCAACTGCTGGACGCCAGCGGCGCGAGCGTGACCTTCCTGACCGGCCTGGCCCTGCTCAACAGCCAGACCGGCCAATGCCAGGTGGACTACGTCCCCTTTACCGTCAACATGCGCACCCTCGACAGCGCCCGCATAGAACGCTACCTGCACACAGAGCAACCCTTCGACTGCGCCGGCAGCTTCAAGGCCGAAGGCTTGGGAGTCAGCCTGTTCCAGAGCACTGCCGGCAGCGACGCCACCAGCCTCATAGGCCTGCCCCTGATCCGCCTGGTGGACATGCTACTGGTCGAAGGCGTGGAAGTACCCTGAGCAGGCACTAAAAAGCCGGCACTGCGGCCGGCTTTTTTACTTACCCCGGAGTCAACGCAGGGTTGGCCCCTGAAAGCCCATCCACATGGCGATCTGTTCAGCAACGCTGGCACCAAGTTTCTTCGAGAAACGATCAAAAGGCGATTCCTGAACAGTAAAATCCACCACCTCCTTCTCACCGATCACATCCCGCGCGACCGAACTGGTGTTGCCCAGACCGTCGATCAAACCCAGCTGCAATGCCTGCTCGCCAGACCAGACCAACCCTGAGAACAGCTCAGGATGCTCCTTATCCTTGAGACGCTCGCCACGCCCCTGCTTGACGCTGGCGATGAACTGACGATGAGTTGTGTCCAGCACGCCTTGCCAGAACTGGGTCTCTTCTGGCTTTTGCGGCTGGAACGGATCAAGGAACGACTTGTGCTCACCCGAGGTGTAGGTACGGCGCTCGACCCCCAGCTTCTCCATGGTGCCGACAAAACCGTAACCGGCAGCCGTCACCCCAATGGAGCCCACCAGACTCGCCTTGTCGGCATAGATCTGATCAGCAGCACTGGCAATGTAATAAGCACCGGAAGCACCAAGATCGGAAATCACCGCATAAACCTTGGTGTCCTTGTGCAGAGCCCGCAAACGGCGAATCTCGTCATAAACATAGCCAGACTGCACCGGACTGCCGCCAGGACTGTTGATACGCAAAACAATGCCCTTGACCTTGGGATCATCAAAGGCCGTGCGCAAGCTACCGACAATATTGTCCGCACTTGCAGACTCCTTGTCGGCAATCACCCCCGTGACATCGATCACAGCGGTGTAGCTGCCGCCACGAGTGGCGTTCTTTTCCATGGTCATCAACGGAGTAAACAGCGCCAGCGCAACAAACAGGTACACAAAGGTCAGCAACTTGAAGAAAATCCCCCAACGCCGCGAACGACGCTGCTCCTGAACGCCGGCCAAGAGGGTCTTTTCCAACAACTTCCAACTCTTATCGTCACCACCTTCAGCGCCGGCCTTGCTTGGCGCCTTCCATTCATCAGTCATGCTTGCTACCCCAGCGAAAACTTAATCGGCACCCTGGCTGAGCCAGGCGTGCAACTCAGGAAAACGGTCGATGGACAGGCGCGGTTCAAATGCCTGCAAAGCCTCAATGGACTGAGCACCGTAGCTCACAGCCACCGAATCCATGCCCGCATTACGCGCCATCAACAGATCAAAGGACGAATCCCCAACCATCAACGCTTGCCGAGGCCCGACACCGCAATGAGCAAGAATTTCCTCCAGCATCAAGGGATGGGGCTTGCTGGCAGTCTCATCGGCAGCCCGGGTGATATCGAAATACTCTTCCCAACCATGAGCTCTCAACACCCGGTCCAAGCCCCGACGCGCCTTGCCCGTAGCGACCGCCAACCGATACCCCTCAGCCCGAAAGGCCTCGAGAGACGACACCACTCCGGCAAACAACGGTGAAGGCTCAGCCTCAAGCGCTATGTAGTGATCCGCATAATGCTGACGAAAGGCTACCAACTGGCCGTCGTCGATATCCGGATACAAGGTACGAATCGCCTCCGGCAAACCAAGCCCGATGATGCCCTTGACGGCAAAGTCATCACGCCGAGGAAAACCGGATCGATCGGCAGACACGTGCATCGACTCAACAATCCGACCAATGGAATCAGCCAGAGTGCCGTCCCAATCGAAGATCAGCAGCTGGTAATCAGGGTGCACTCAAGCGCTCCACGGTTTTGGCCCACATTTCGTCCACCGGGGCCTGCAACTTCAGCTCACCACCGTCCGGCAGCGGCACCGTCAACATATAGGCATGGAGAAACAGGCGTTTGCCGCCCAACTCGCGAATCTCACGCGTGAAATCATCGTCGCCGTACTTGCTGTCGCCGGCGATGCAGTGCCCGGCGTGCAGGGTGTGCACGCGAATCTGATGCGTACGCCCGGTGACCGGCTTGGCCTCAACCATGGTGGCGAACTCACCGAAGCGGCGCAGCACCTTGAACACCGTCAAGGCCTCCTTGCCCTCTTCGTTCACTTCCACCATGCGCTCGCCTGAGCGCAGATTGCTCTTGAGCAACGGCGCTCGTACCTGTTTCAGAGCGGTAGCCCAGTGCCCACGAACCAGCGCCATATAGCGCTTATCCACACCATCCCCCCGCAAGGCGGCATGCAGGTGGCGCAACATGCTGCGCTTTTTCGCGATCATCAACAGGCCAGAGGTATCACGGTCGAGGCGATGCACCAGCTCCAACTCCTTGGCGTCCGGACGCAACTGACGAAAGGCTTCGATCACCCCGAAGTTCAGGCCACTACCGCCATGCACAGCAATGCCTGCGGGCTTGTTGATCACAATCAGGGCCTTGTCTTCGAAAACGATTGAGGCCTCAAGACGCTGCAGCAGACCTTGCGCCAGCGGCACCGGCTCGTCGCGCTCAGGCACGCGCACCGGCGGCACGCGCACCACATCGCCCGCCTGCAGCTTGTATTCGGGCTTGATCCGCCCCTTGTTCACTCGCACTTCGCCTTTGCGCAAAATGCGATAAATCAAGGTCTTGGGCACGCCTTTGAGCCGAGCAAGAAGGAAGTTATCAATTCGTTGGCCGGCATATTCCGGCGAGACCTCAAGCAATTGAACGCCTGGAGTCGAGGGGGCAGTAGTCGTCATGGCGCGAATGATAACAATTTTTTATGGATTTGAAGCACTTAATGATTGCTGCTATAGTCGCGAACGCCGCCAAAAGCGGCTGGACAGCGGAACAGCGGCAACTAGCCGGCCCTGACCAACGCAATTCATAAGGACGCAAGGCCGTCCTACGCAGCTCTCGCTACATACCGGAAGAGTTTGACGTTGTAACAAGCGCAGGTGACATGAGGCCTGAAACCCGTAGAAAGCAGAGTTATCACTCGCCTTTATACGCAGCGATTAACGGCCAGTTCACAAAGTGCAGTCGGCGACAGACGACCCCGAGCGAAGGTTACGGAAACAACGCCTTTAGCCATGATGCGTGACCTCCCCTTTCGGAGTTCACGGTAAATGCCAACCCGCTGCGGATTCTGCGCGCGGCAGCACCCGAATTATCAGGGATACGTGTAGGGTGGAGATGCACAACCGTCGAACTGTGTAGCATTAGGCTTTATTCAAGACGCTTCATCTCGTCCACAGTCGCCGGTTGATTCCTCCTCCTGACAGACTTTTGCTTAAGCGGTGCCTTAGTCACCACAGCAAGCAGGACGCGTGAGTCGCGACTTCGTTCTTAGTTATTCGGACGAACCTCGCTAGACACTCGAGTGGTCAACCACTCCTGACGCACCTGACACCGACCGTGAGAAGTCGTGTGTGCCGAACGCCGTTTCCGGCAGCCCGGAAACCGACGGTACTACATGAAAAGAATGCTGATTAACGCAACTCAACCCGAAGAGTTGCGTGTTGCCCTGGTAGACGGCCAGCGCCTCTACGACCTGGACATCGAGTCCGGTGCACGCGAGCAGAAAAAGGCCAACATCTATAAAGGCCGCATCACTCGTATCGAACCAAGCCTTGAGGCTGCCTTTGTCGATTTCGGCTCTGAGCGCCACGGCTTCCTGCCCCTCAAAGAAATCTCCCGCGAATACTTCAAGAAAGCCCCTGAAGGCCGCGTCAACATCAAAGACGTCCTGAGCGAAGGCCAGGAAGTCATCGTCCAGGTCGAAAAAGAAGAGCGTGGCAACAAGGGCGCTGCCCTGACCACCTTCATCAGCCTGGCCGGTCGCTACTTGGTGCTGATGCCGAACAACCCGCGTGCCGGTGGCATCTCCCGTCGCATCGAAGGCGAAGAGCGCAACGAACTGCGTGAAGCGCTGAACGGCCTGGTAGCTCCTGCCGACATGGGTCTGATCGTGCGCACTGCCGGCCTGGGCCGCAGCAGCGAAGAAATGCAGTGGGACCTCGACTACCTGCTGCAACTCTGGACCGCCATCAAAGAAGCGTCGCTGGATCGCTCCGCGCCATTCCTGATCTACCAGGAAAGCAACGTGATCATCCGCGCGATCCGCGACTACCTGCGCCAGGACATCGGCGAAGTGCTGATCGACAGCGTTGAAGCCCAGGACGAAGCCCTGACCTTCATCCGCCAGGTGATGCCGCAGTACGCCAGCAAGATCAAGCTGTACGAAGACAGCGTTCCGCTGTTCAACCGTTTCCAGATCGAAAGCCAGATCGAGACCGCCTTCCAGCGCGTCGTTGAGCTGCCTTCCGGCGGCTCCATCGTCATTGACCCAACCGAAGCCCTGGTGTCCATCGACATCAACTCGGCCCGCGCCACCAAAGGCAGCGACATCGAAGAAACCGCCCTGCAGACCAACCTGGAAGCAGCGGAAGAAATCGCTCGCCAGTTGCGCCTGCGTGACATCGGCGGCCTGATCGTCATCGACTTCATCGACATGACCCCGGCCAAGAACCAGCGCGCCGTGGAAGAGAAAGTCCGCGAATGCCTGGAAGCCGACCGCGCCCGCGTGCAGATCGGTCGCATCTCGCGCTTCGGCCTGCTGGAAATGTCCCGTCAGCGCCTGCGCCCATCCCTGGGTGAAAGCAGTGGCATCGTCTGCCCGCGTTGCAACGGCACCGGCATCATCCGTGACGTCGAGTCGTTGTCCCTGGCGATCCTGCGCCTGATCGAAGAAGAAGCCCTGAAAGACCGTACCGCCGAAGTTCGCGCCCAAGTGCCGATTCCGGTCGCAGCCTTCCTGCTCAACGAAAAACGCAACTCGATCACCAAGATCGAACTGCGTACCCGTGCCCGCATCGTCATTCTGCCGAACGATCACCTCGAAACGCCGCACTTCGAAGTACAGCGTCTGCGCGATGACAGCCCGGAAGCCAACACCAACCAGTCCAGCTACGAAATCGCTGCTGCTGCTGCCGAAGCCGAAGAAGTTCAGCCAACCGCCGCCACCCGCACCCTGGTTCGCCAGGAAGCCGCGGTGAAGACCGCTCCGGCCCGCGCCAACGCACCAGTGCCAACCGAAGCCCCTGCCCCGGTTGCCGCTCCAGCCCCGGTTGTTGCCGAGCCAAGCCTGTTCAAAGGCCTGGTGAAGTCCCTGGTCAGCCTGTTCGCCACCAAGGAAGAGCCAGCGGCTCCGGTTGTGGTCGAGAAGCCAGTGACCGAACGTCCTGCACGCAGCAACGAAGAGCAACGTCGCAATGGCCGCCAACAGAGCCGCAACCGCAACGGTCGCCGCGATGAAGAACGCAAGCCGCGCGAAGAACGTGCTCCACGTGAAGAACGTGCTCCACGTGAAGAACGCGCACCGCGGGAAGAGCGTCAGCCGCGAGAAGTTCGTGAAGCCCGTGAAGAAGTACAAGGCGTAGCCCGCGAAGAACGCGCTCCACGCGCCCCTCGTGAAGAACGTCAACCACGCGCCCCTCGCGAGGACCGCAAGCCACGTGGCGAACGTGAAGAACGTGTTCGCGAACTGCGTGAGCCTCTGGATGCCGCTCCGGCTGCAGCCGCCGCTACCGCCGCTGTAGTGACTGAGGAGCGTCCAGCTCGCCAGCCACGTGAAGAGCGCCAGCCACGTCAACCGCGTGAAGAGCGTCAACCACGTGCCGAGCAGGCTCAGGCCGCTGCCGCCAGCGAAGAAGAAGTGCTGCCGAACGAAGAGCAACTGCAGGAAGAAGGCCAGGACAACGCCGAAGGCGAACGTCCACGTCGTCGCTCCCGCGGCCAGCGTCGTCGCAGCAACCGTCGTGAACGTCAGCGCGATGCCAACGGCAATGTGATCGAAGGCTCGGAAGAGAATGGCGAAGAGCCAAGCAGCGCCGATCTGGCTGCCGGCCTCGCGGTTACCGCCGCTGTTGCCAGCACCGCCATCAGCGCCAACGCTGAAGCCGAAGCTCATCAGCAGGCTGAACGCGCTACGGCCGCGGTTGAAGAAAAGACTCCAGAAGCACCTTCGGTTGAGGCGACCACTGCAGTGGAAGCTCCAGCAGCTCCAGCGGTTGAAGTTGCTCCTGTAGCCGAAGTGGCCCCGGTTGTTGCAGAACCAGCCCAGGTTGAAGTCGCTGCAGAACCTGCCGTGGTTGTGGAAGCACAGCCAGTGGTTGCCGAGCAACCTGTTGCAGAACCTGTAGCCCAAGCGCCAGCGGCTGAAGAGAAAGCCATCGAGCCGGTTCAGGAAGCTCCAGCGCCTGCAACCGAGCCTGTAGCTGTCGAGCAGCCAGTGGTTGCCCAGCAGCCAGCCCAGACTGAAGAGCCTGCTCCGGTTGCCGCCCCCGTGGTTGCCGAAACACCTGCTCCAGTGATCGAGGCTGCTCCTGCCAGCGCCCTGACCAGCAACGGTCGTGCACCAAACGATCCGCGTGAAGTGCGTCGTCGCAAGCGTGAAGCCGAGCGCCTGCAGAAGGAAGCCGAACTGGCCGCCGCTGCTGCCCCGGTTGAAGCCGTGGTCGCTGCCGAGCCTGCTCCGGTAGAAGCGCCAGTGGTCGTCGAGGCCGCTCCAGCGCCTGTCGAAGCAACCGAAGCAGCACCTGCACCAGTCGCCGAACCTGCGATCGAGCACGCTGCCCCAGCCGTGGAAGAGGCTCAGCACAACGTCGAACACGCCGTTGAGCACGTAGCCCACGTCGAGGAAAAACAGCACGAGCCTAAACCTCTCGTCTGATTCCATCGGCAATGAAAAAGCCCCGCCCGGTTAACCGAGCGGGGCTTTTTCATGCCTGCCATTCAGCGATCCCGATAGACCAGCGCCTCGGGTCGATCCACATCCCATACCACTCCCGGGTCGTTCACTGACACTTCGACCACCTTGCCCGGGGCGAACAGGCACCTGGCGCCACGATCGCCGGACAAGCCTTGCAATGCGGCGCCATAAGCCCGACCAAACCCCACCGGATGCCCCAGATCGTCACCCCGCCGAGGCACGCTGATGCCCTCCTCGGTCAACCCCTCGATCACCCGCGTTACGCTGGAAGGCAAGATAAAGGGCATATCTCCCAGCAAAATCAGCCAACCACCGGCATCGGCACTGGCAGCCACCGCCGCCGCCAGACTCTGGCCCATGCCAAGGGAGTCCAGCAACAGCACCTGGCAGCCATAAGCCCGCGCCAGCGCCGCCACCTGCGGCCGTCCCGGCGTCGTGACCAACACCCGCCGAGGCATTTCCACCGGCAGGTTGACCAACACCTGCTCCAGCACCGGCCGCAATACGCCATCGCGACCTCTACAAGGTGCCAGCAACTTATCCTGATCGCGCCCTGCCGCCTGTCGATAACGACTGCCCTGCCCCGCCGCCAGGATGATGGCGCAAGGCAGAGGAGTCATGTGGTCGCCTCGGTTGCGCGGGCCAACGGCTTCTTCTGCAGGGGCTCGACACCATTCTTGATCGCCACGATCTCCGCCATCAGCGACAAGGCAATCTCTGACGGCGTATGACTGCCAATGTGCAGCCCCACCGGGCCATGCAAACGCTCGATGGCCCGCGCCGACAGCCCCAAGAGCGCCAGATTGTCCCGCCGTTTCTGGCTGTTGACCCGGGAACCCAGCGCTCCGACATAAAACGCCGGGGAGTCGAGCGCCGTCAGCAGGGCCATATCATCCAGACGCGGATCGTGGGTCAGGGCCACCACCGCCGTGCGCTCATCAGGCTCGATACTCAGCACCGCATCGTCAGGCATGCCCGCGACAAAGCGTCCATCCTGATCCTCCCAGCCCTGCACGAACTCCTGGCGCGGATCACAGACCAGCACCTCGAAGTCCAGCAGACGAGCCATTTGTGCCACATAGCGGGAAAGCTGCCCGGCACCGATCAACAACAGACGCCAGCGCGGCCCATAGATCGCCCGCAAAGTGAGCCCGTCGAACGCCAGTTCATCCGTCTTGCTCGCGGCCTTGAGCAGCACCTGCCCACTGCTCAGGTTCAACTCCCGAGCCACGATCTGGTGCGCTTCGCAGCGCGCCAGCAACTCGGCGACCCAGGACGGATCGCCGACCCGCTCCTCGGTCAGGCGCAAGGTACCGCCACAAGGCAGGCCAAAGCGCGCCGCCTCCTCCAGGGTTACGCCATAGGTCAGCAACTGCACCGGCGGCCCGGACAGGGACAAGCGTCCATCCGCCAGGCGCGTGATCAAGTCATCCTCGATACAACCGCCGGACACCGAGCCAATCACCACCCCATCGTCGCGCAAGGCCAACATGGCCCCCGGTAGCCGGGGCGCACTGCCCCAGGTCTGGACCACGCTATAGAGCACCACCGTGCGCCCGGCGCGGCGCCACTCCAGAACACTGCGCAGAACGTTCAGGTCGACGCTGTCCATCAGGCACCCGCCTGCTGCCAACCCTGCAGCTGGTAGCGCACGGGCAAATTGCGGATGCGCTTGCCGGTAGCGGCGAAGATGGCATTGCACAGGGCCGGCGCAATGGGCGGTACACCCGGCTCACCAACGCCCCCCAGCGGCACCTCACCCGGCGGAGTCAGCAAATGCACCTGCACCTCTTTCGGCGCCAGGGACATGCGTGCTACCTCATACATATGGAAGTTGTCCTGCTGCACCTTGCCGTCCTTGAAGCTGATCTCCCCCAACACCGCATTGCCCAGGCCCATGACACATGCCCCTTCGAACTGTGAACGAATGCGCTCAGGGTTGATCTGCGGACCGCAATCCACGGCGATGTCGGCCTTGTGCACGATCAGCGTGCCATCCTCCTTCACCTCCACTTCGATCACCGCTGCCACATAGGTCACGAAGCTGTAGTGCACTGCCAACCCCAGACCGCGCCCCTTGGGCAACGAACGCCCCCAACCGGCGGCCTTGGCCGCCGCTTCCAACACGCCACGCAGGCGCCCGGTATCGATGGGATAACGCTCGGGGGACTCGCCGTAATTCCACTCTTCGCTCAAGGTTCGCGGATCGATCTGACGATCCGGCCCCAAGAGTTTCAGCTGGTACTTCAGCGGGTCCTGGCCGGCCTTATGGGCCAGTTCGTCGATAAAACTCTGAATGGCAAAGCCGTGGGGAATATTCGACACCGAACGGTACCAGCCGACCCGGGTATGGGCTGCGGCCTCGGGGTTCTCCAGACGTACATTGGGGATTGCATAGGCCATGTTGGTGAAACCCATGCCCAGCTCGAAGGCGCCTTCATGGTTCATCCCCGGGGCGAACAACGCGGTAATGCTCGGTGCCACGGTGCGATGCAGCCAGGCGGCGGGCATGCCGTCCTCGTTCAGCCCGGCCTTGAGGTACTCCGCCGACACCGTATGGAAGTAGGAGTGGTGAATATCGTCTTCCCGGGTCCATTGCACCCGCACCGCCTTGCCGGGAAACGCCTTGGCCAGAATGGCCGCTTCAAGAATGAAGTCCGGCTTGGATTTGCGTCCGAAGCCGCCGCCCAGCAGGGTGACGTTGACCGTGACTTGGTCAAAGCCGATTCCCAATCGCTCGGCAATCCGCTCGCGGGTGACCTGTGGTGCCTGACTCGGCGCCCAGGCTTCGCACCGGCCATCCATGAAGCGCGCCACGGCCACCATCGGCTCCATGGGTGCCTGGGCCAAGTGCGGCAGGTAATAGGTGGCTTCCAGGCTGCTCTGCGCACCACTCAGGGCTTCATCGAGGTTGCCGGTGCTGCGCACCACCTTGCCCGGCTTTTGCGCCGCCGCCTCCAACTCCTTGCGATATTCGATGGAGTTGTACCCGGCATTGACTCCGTCGTCCCACTCGATCTTCAAGGCATCGCGGCCCTTGATCGCCGCCCAGGTGTTGCTCGCCACCACCGCCACACCGCCCAGGGGCTGGAACTCGGAGGGCAACGGACGGCCATCGATAGGCATGACCTTGATCACCCCAGGCACCTTCAGGGCAGCACTGTCATCCACGGACTTGACCTTGCCGCCATAGACCGGGGGCCGCGCCACCGCCGCGAACAGCATGCCTTCGAAGTGCACGTCGGCGCCGTACACCGCGCGGCCATTGACGATGTCCTGGCCGTCGATGGCGCGGGTCGCCTCTTTACCGATATAGCGAAACTCCGACGCCTGCTTCAGCCGCAGGCTGTCCCGGGCCGGCACAGCCAAGGCCCCCGCCGCTGCGGCCAGAGTGCCATAGCCCAGCTCGCGCCCGCTGGGTTGGTGAACCACTTTGTGCAACTGCGCCCGGCACTCGGTCAACGGTACTTGCCATTGCTCGGCGGCGGCCTGTTCCAGCATGGTCCGCGCGGCGGCGCCGCAACGACGCATGGGCTCGTACCAATGGCGCATGCTGCGCGAACCGTCGGTGTCCTGGTTGCCAAAGCGTGCCTCGTCCCCTGGCGCCTGCTTGACCTTGACCTGAGCCCAATCGGCATCCAGCTCGTCAGCCACCACCATGCTCAGGCTGGTACGCACACCCTGGCCCATCTCCGAACGGTTGCAGATCACCGTCACACTGCCATCGCTGGCGATACTCACATAGACCTTGGGATCATCGACCCAGCCATGAGGCATGCCATCGGCACCGAACTTATTGTCTTCGGCAAACGCCTCCTGCCAACCCCAGCTGGCAGCCAGCACCAGGGCCCCGGTGGCGCTCACGCCCTTGAGAAAGCTCCGGCGGCTGAGGTTGCTCAGGGCAAAATCACTGGGTAGGTGGTTCATGCCTTGGCCTCCTGCAGATGGTTGGCGGCCTGGCGAATTGCGGTCTTGATCCGGTTATAGGTACCGCAGCGACAGATATTGCCGAGCATCGCCTCCTCGATCTGCTCGTCGCTGGGATTGGGATGGGTCTTGAGCAATGCAGTGGCGGACATGATCTGTCCGCCCTGGCAGTAACCGCACTGGGCCACCGCTGTATCCAGCCAGGCCTGCTGTACCACCTGCCCGATCGGATCGTTGTGCAGGTTATCGATGGTGCTGATGTTCTTGCCCAGCACCGAGCCGGCCGGAGTAATGCAACTGCGCGCCGGATCACCGTCGATATGAACGGTGCAGGCGCCGCACAGGCCCATGCCGCAGCCGAATTTGGTACCGCTGTAACCCGCCACATCGCGGATGGCCCACAACAGCGGCATGTCCTCGGTGACGTCCAGTGGATGATCTTGACCGTTGAGCTTCAGGGTAATCATGGGCACGCCCGCATTCTATGAGGTGATGGGGTCGAGCCATCTGCCACGCAGCAGCGCGGCTGCAATACGCGCAGATCGGCTCAGGCTAATCGGGCTCTCTTGTGAAGACGGGGCTTCACCAGGCCTTTGGGGACGACAAATACTCACATTGTTAGCAAGCTAAGTTAAGTCGTCATGCATAAAAAAGCCTTGCAGGGTGTCAACCGTGCAAGGCTTTGGACTCAAGCGCTGAGCTTAGTTCAAGAGCGGCCTCAATACAGATTCGGCTCCATCTCCAGCTCGACACCGAAGCGCTCGGCAATATCGCGCTGGATGCGCCGGGACAACTCCAACAGCTGCAAGCCTGTGGCCGTACCGTAGTTCACCAGCACCAGGGATTGCAGGCGATGAACGCCGGCATCGGCATCGCGAAAGCCTTTCCAGCCCGCCTGCTCGATCAGCCAGCCGGCCGCCAGCTTCACTTGCCCATCGGCCTGGGGATAACCCACCAGCCCCGGATGCGACTGCTTGATCTGCGCCGCCAACATCGCCGATACCACCGGGTTCTTGAAGAAGCTGCCGGCATTGCCAAGCACCGCCGGGTCGGGAAGTTTCTCGCTGCGGATACTGCAAATCGCCCGGCTGACATCCCTGGCGGTCGGCTGTTCGATGCCCTGTTCACTCAGGCGCTGACGCACCGGACCGTATTCCAGATGCAGGTGATCGACACGATTGAGGGCAAAACGCACCCGCAGAATCAGCCAGCGACCGGCCTGATGCTTGAACAGGCTGTCGCGGTAGGCGAACTGGCACTGGGCCAGATCGAAGTCCCGCAGCTCGCCGGTCTGCCGGTCCAGGGCGGTGAGACCGACGAACACGTCCTTGATCTCGACACCATAGGCACCGATGTTCTGCATTGGCGCGGCGCCGACGGTGCCGGGGATCAGGCTGAGGTTCTCCAGCCCGGACAAGCCCTGCTCCAAAGTCCACTGCACAAAGGGATGCCAGGTTTCGCCGGCCTCGGCTTCCACCACCACCCGCTGCCCATCATCGCTGAGCAAGCGAATGCCACGGGTGGCCATGCGCAGCACCAGTGCCCGGATATCCGCAGTCAGCAGCAGGTTGCTGCCACCGCCAATCACCAGCAGTGGCAACTGCTGATCGGCGCAATAGGCCAGGGCCTCGCGCACGTCGTCATCACTGTGGGCCTGGGCGAACCATTGCGCCCTGACCTCGACCCCGAAACTGTTGAACGGCTTGAGGGACACATCGGATTGAATGTCCAGGCTCATAACCGCCCCTTCAATTCGATCACCAACCGGTCACAGGCATCCTCGATCAGGTCCAGTACCTGCTCGAAGCCCTGCTCACCGTCGTAATACGGGTCCGGCACTTCATCCAGCGGCGCCTCGTAGCGGCGCAGGAATAGGTCCAGCTCGGCTTTGCCCCGGGCCGGCTGCAAGGCCTTGAGGTTGCGCAGGTTGCTCTGGTCCATGGCGAAAATCAGGTCATACACGGCGAAATCGGCGCTGCCGACCTGCTGCGCCCGTTGCGCAGAAAGGTCGTAGCCGCGCCGCAAGGCCGCCTGCTGGCTGCGCTTGTCCGGCGCCTTGCCGACGTGCCAGTCGCTGGTACCGGCGGACGCGACCTGAACCTGATGACCCAGGCCGGCTTCATCCAATTTGCGGCGCAGCACGCCTTCGGCGGTGGGCGAGCGGCAGATATTGCCCAGGCAGACAAACAGAACCCGCATCAAGCCTCCAGCAGGCGCCGAACGCGCTCAAGGTCTTCGGCGGTATCGACGCCGGTGGGAGGCGCTTCCAGAGCATCGGCGACGTGGATGCGCACGCCGTGCCACAGGGCACGCAACTGCTCCAGGGACTCGGTGTTTTCCAGCCAGCACGGACCCCAGCTGACGAAGTCATGGAGAAAACCCGCACGGTAGGCGTAGATACCGATGTGCCGGCGATAAGGCACGCCTTCCGGCAGCTGATCACGACACTTGGCAAAGGCATCCCGGGCCCACGGCAAGGTGGCGCGACTGAAGGTCAGGGCCAGGCCGTTGAGGTCAGTGACCACCTTGACCACGTTCGGATTGAACAGGGTCTCTGCGTCCTCGATCGGCTCGGCCAGGGTGGCCATGCGCGCTTCGGTATGGGCCGCCAGGTTGGCCGCCACCTGATCGATCACCGAAGGTGGAATCAGCGGCTCATCGCCCTGGACGTTGACCACAATGGCATCTGCCGCCAAGCCGAGCTTGCCCGCGACTTCCGCCAAACGATCGGTACCCGAGTTGTGATCTTCCCGAGTCAGCAGCGCTTGCGCGCCAAAGCCCTGGCAGACCTCGACGATACGCTGATCATCGGTGGCCACCACCACCCGCTCGGCGCTGCTCTTGCAGGCCTGCTCCCAGACCCACTGGATCATCGGCTTACCGGCGATCAGTTGCAGGGGTTTGCCTGGCAGGCGGGTGGAGGCGAAACGCGCCGGGATGACCACGGTGAAGGCGCTGCTCATTTGTCCAGACGCTCTTCGGTGGTCAGGGTACGGGCCTCGCTTTCCAGCATCACCGGAATGCCATCGCGAATCGGATAGGCCAGGCCGGCGCCCTTGCTGATCAGCTCGGTCTTGTCGGCGCTGAGTTTAAGAGGGCCTTTGCAGATCGGGCAGGCCAGGATGTCGAGCAGTTTGGTGTCCATGAGGATTCCCTGGATAAAAGCTATTAAGGCAACAGACGATCAGGCAGCAGACGCATCAGTTGGGTATCGAACCAGGCGATGAAGGCCGCGGACGGCACGGCGTCCACCGCCAGGTACCACCAGTCGGCAGCCGCAAAGTCACGGCACTTGACCGCATCTTTTTCGGTCATGACCAGCGGCAATGACGGGGTGAAGGCCAAGGCCTGCGCACTGTATTGGGCGTGATCGGCAAATGCATGGGGGACAGGCCGCCAGTGTAGCGTTTCAAGGGTATTGAAGAAACGCTGGGGGTTGCCGATACCGGCCACCGCGTGCACCGCCTGCCCTGGCGCGAAGTGCTCCACCGGGCGGCGCTCGCCGCTCTGCAGATTGACCAGCGCCGAAGGCTTGAGGTGGAAGGCAAAACCGTCGGCGCGATCATCAAAGGCGCCGTTGTAGAGCAGTGCATCGACACTCTCCAGGCGCTCCACCGGCTCGCGCAGGGGGCCGGCCGGCAAACAGCGGCGATTGCCCAGGCCGCGGGCCGCGTCGATCAGCACCAGCTCCAGATCACGGGCCAGGCGGTAATGCTGCAGGCCATCGTCGGAAAGAATCAGGTCCAGCGGTTCGGCAGCCAGCAAGGCCTGCACCGCGCGGCTGCGATCCGGGTCGATCATCAGGGGCACGCCACAGCGCTGCACGATCAACAGCGGTTCGTCGCCGGCCACCCCGGCACTGTCAGCGGCAGTCACCCGCCAGGGCAATTGCGGCGGCTTGGCGCCATAGCCGCGACTGACCACCCCGACCCGCAGGCCCAGGCGCTGGCAGTGCTCCACCAACCACAGGATCAACGGCGTCTTGCCGGTGCCACCGACGGTGATGTTGCCCACCACGATCAAGGGCACCGGCGGTTGATAGATAGCCCCCTCACCTGCCAGGAAACGCTGGCGCTTGCCCACCACCACGCGGCGGTACAGCCATTCCAGGGGCTGCAGCAGTTTCAGCGCGGGATGGCCGTTGTACCAGGCGGCGAGCAGACGATCAGAAAGTGCCATCAGGGTGCCGGCGCCGCCTCGACGGTGGTCATGCGCAAATGGCTGAAACCGAGCTTGCCGGCCGCGTCCATGGCAGTGATCACCGCTTGATGTTGTGTCTTGCCGTCGGCACTGATGGACAGCGGCAGGTTGGTGTCTCCCGCCGACTCCTTCTGCAAGGCGTCCATCAGGGTCGCCAGGTCATTCTTGGGCAGCAACTGATTGTTGACCGAGAACACGCCATCGGCGCTGATGGCGATATCCAGCTGCTTGACCTGCTGGTCTTCGGCGGGCGAGCCGCTGACCGCTTCCGGCAGATCGACCCGCAGTTGGGTCTCCCGGGTAAAGGTGGTGGTGACGACGAAAAACAGCAGCAGGATGAACACCACATCGATCAACGACGCGAGGTTGATGTCCACGGTTTCCCGGGGTTTGCGACGGAATTTCACGCTTTGCCCTCAGCCAGGTCGACATCGCGGTCGCCCTGGATCACTTCCACCAGCTTGATCGCTTCCTGCTCCATGCCCACCACCAGTTCATCGACCCGGCGCTGCAGGAAACGGTGGAAGAACACCGAAGGAATACCCACCATCAAGCCTGCAGCCGTGGTGATCAGTGCCTTGGAAATACCACCGGCAAGGACTGCGGCGTTGGTGGTCATCCCCGACCCCATGAACGAACTGAAGATATCGATCATGCCCAGCACCGTGCCCAGCAGGCCCAGCAGGGGCGCCATCGCGGCGATGGTGCCGAGGGCGTTGAGGTAGCGTTCCAGTTCGTGAATGACCCGGGCCGCGGCCTCCTCGATGCATTCCTTCATGATCTCGCGACCATGCTTGGAATTGGCCAGGCCCGCCGCCAGAATCTCTCCCAGGGGCGAATCGGCACGCAGCTCCTTGAGTTTTTCCTTATTGAGTTGCTTGTCCTTGATCCAGCGCCAGACCTGACCCAACAAATGGGGCGGGGTGACTCGGCTGGCCCGCAGGGTCCACAAACGCTCGGCGATGATGCCCACAGCCGCGATGGAACTCAGAATGATCGGCAACATCATCCAGCCGCCGGATTTGACCAATTCCCACACAGTGACAGTCCCCTCGAAAAAGTGCGCCACTCTAACATAGGGGCTGGACGCACCGAAGACCGTGATGTCGCATGCTCAGGGGCTTTAATAACCCACGGTTATTTAAGGCATTGCTGGCGAGTCGCGCCAGAAACGCCGCTGTTGCCGCAGGCTTTCAGGCTGCCCGAAAGCCCCCAGTCGCAGCTTCAGTGCGCCTTGCTCGGCACTGTCATGGATCGCCACGCCCAGTTGCCGGTAGCGCGCCACCACCTGGGGGTGAGGATGGCCAAAGGCATTGCCCCGCCCCCGGGAAATCAGCACCGCCTTCGGTGCCAGCCGCCGGAGCAAGGCCATGGACGATGAGGTACGGCTGCCATGATGGGGCGCCTGCAACCAATGAGTGCGAACCGCCAGCGGACTGTCGAGCAAGGCCCGCTCAGCATGGACGTCGATATCGCCGGTGAGTAGCAGGCGTTCGCCGCCGGCCTCGACCAGCAGCACACAGGAAGCCTGGTTGCCGTCTGCAGCCGCCGCCCACTGCCAAAGAGTGAAGCGTGCACCATTCCAGCCCCAGCTCAGTCCGCTATCACAGGGGGCTGATTGCAGGGCGGCGGGCAAGGCCCCGGGCTCACCACTGCGCACCTGGCTCACCGGTATCCCGCGCTGGACTGCCAGGGCGCCACCGGCATGATCGTTATCGGCATGGCTGAGCAGCATCAAGTCCAGCCGTTGAATGCCAAGCTTACGCAGCGTCGGCAGCACCACTCGCTCCCCCAGGTCGAAATCCGCGACTCGCGCACCGGCGTCATACAACATCGCGTGATCACGGGTACGCAGGATAAACGACAACCCCTGCCCCACATCCAACTGCCAGACCTCCACCTCTCCCTCGGGCACGGGGTCCTGGGGAGGCCAGACCGCCAGCAGCAACAGCGGCCAACCCAGCACCCGCATTGGCACGCCCTTGGGCAACAGCAACAACAGCGCCCCCAAGCTGCTGATGCCCCAAAACCAAAGGGGTATCAACGGCGCCACCCAGGCTGGCCATAATCCGGCCATCGCCCCCAATAACCGGAACAACCCATCCAGCAAGCCCCCCGCCAGCCATAACAGGCCTTCGCCCACATAAGGCACAGGCAGCAACAGACAGCCCAGCAACGCCGGGGGCAGGACCAGCAGACTGATCCAGGGCACGGCCAGCAGATTGGCCAACGGACCACTGAGACTGATGGGCAAGCCAAGGGCCAGCAATGGCGGCAACAGGCCGATACCCATCAGCCACTGGGCACGGGTCCAGCTCTGCCACCAGCGCCAGGTGCCCAGGCGCCCGGCAAAGGTGAAGATGAGTACCGCCACTGCCGCAAAGGACAGCCAGAACCCAGGCTGCAAGCTGGCCAGGGGCTCGAACAACAGCACTGCATTCAACGCCAGCAACAAGGGCCACCAAGCCCGCAGATGACGAAAGCGCAAGCGCCAGAGCAGCACCAGCGCCACCATCACGCAGGCCCTCTGCACCGGCACATCGAACCCTGCCAGCAGGCCGTAGCCCAGTGCCCCGCCAAAGGCCAGGGCACAAGCCCAGGGCAGCCAGGGCCAGCGCGCGGGCCAGAGTCCGTAACGGGCCAGCCCTGCCACTGCAAGGTAGATCACTCCAGCCAACAGGCTGATGTGCTGCCCGGATATCACCATCAGGTGCACCGTGCCGGTGTCCTGCAACAGTTGCCAATCTTCCCGCGTCAGCCCCGAACCGTCGCCCATCACCAACGCCGCCAGGCCTGCGGCGCGGCCGTGGGCCTCGACCTCAAGTACACGCTGGCGCAGACCGTCACGCCAGGCCTGACGAGCCGGCGCCAGTAGTTGTCCGTCCTTGACCGTGCCGGTGGCCCCAATGCGCCGGGCCAACAGCCAGGCCTCGTAATCGAAACCGTGAAGATTGAGCAGACCCGCAGGCCGCCGCAGCTTGACCGCCAAGCGCCAGCGCTCGCCGCTATTGACGGGCGGCCCACCGTGCCAGGCCAGGCGAATTCGCCGTGGCAGGCGCTCTCGCCGGGACTGAGCATCCTTGAGCTCAAAGCGCACCACGCCCGCTCCCGGTTCCGGCAAGCCGAGCACCCGCCCTTCCAGCCAACGGGTTTGCCCATCCAGAGACTGAGGCAGGCGATCATCTAGCGCCCATTGCCCGGATGCACAGGCCCAGGCCAGACCGAACAAAAAAAATGCCACCGGATGTGTACGAAAAGGCAGCAACATCAGCCCCCCTATCGCCATCAGCAGCAACAACCAGCCGGGCGGCAGCACCGGCATGAAACCCAGCGCCAGCAGCCCTGCGGCCAACGCCAGCATCGCCATAGCCATCAGTCAGCCCATCCTTGGCAGTCCCTACTCTTGGCTTAGCCGAGGATCGCAGGTGCGGCTTTATCATTTGTCACAATGTCTGAATTTTCGCCGACTAGAATCCGGTCATAATCGTCGCCTGACCTGACCGAGAAGCCTTATGCCCCGGCACTTATTCAAACGTTACATGCCAGATCCGGTCAGCATCCGGGAACACAAGTCCTTACGCTTTCTCGGCACACTGCTGCATGACGCCAACCTCTGGCACCTCAATCGTCACTCGGTAGCCCGAGCCATGGCTGTAGGCCTGTTCGCGGCCTTTATCCCGATCCCGATGCAGATGCTGCTGGCTGCAGTGCTGGCCATCTGGTTGCGGGGCAACATGCCCATCAGCGTCAGCCTGGTCTGGCTGACCAACCCCATCACCATGCCGCCGGTGTTCTTCTGTACCTATCAACTGGGCGCCTGGCTGATGAATGTGCCGCCGCGCACCCTGCCCGACGAACTGACCTGGGAATGGATCAGCAGCCAGCTCAGTACCCTGTGGCAACCCTTCCTTCTCGGCTCGGTGGTGGCCGGACTGGTGCTGGGGGCGCTGGCCTATTGCCTGACCATGCTCTACTGGCGCTGGTGGGTCGGCCGCCAATGGCACAGGCGCAAGCAACAGCGGCGATGACAAACGAAAACGGCCTCCCAAAGGAGGCCGTTTTCAGTACACCATCACGGCGTTTACTGACGCATGCCGCGCCCGCTGACCAGCAGTCGGGCACAACCGATATAGAGCACCACGGTGGCTACCAGCATGAAGGTGATGGCCACGCTGATCTTGATGTCCGAAACCCCGAGAATGCCGAAACGGAAGGCGTTGACCATGTGCAGCACCGGGTTGGCCAGGGACACGGTCTGCCAGAACGGCGGCAACAGATTGATCGAGTAGAACACTCCGCCCAGGTAGGTCAGGGGCGTCAGCACGAAGGTCGGAATAATCGAGATATCGTCGAAGTTGCGCGCGAACACCGCGTTGATAAAGCCCAGCAGCGAGAAGATAGTCGCCGTCAGCACCACCACCAGCACGGTCACGCCCAGGTGATGCACCTGCAGCTTGGTGAAGAACAGCGACAACAGGGTCACGATGATCCCCACCATCAAGCCCCGCAGGACCCCACCCAGGGTGTAGCCGATGAGAATGGTGTGGGGCGATACCGGCGACACCATCAATTCCTCGATGGAGCGCTGGAACTTGCTGCCGAAGAAGCTCGACACCACGTTGCCGTAGGAGTTGGTGATCACCGACATCATGATCAGCCCGGGCACGATGTACTCCATATAGGTGAAACCACCCATATCGCCGATCTGCCGACCGATCAGGTTACCGAAGATGACGAAGTACAGAACCATGGTAATGGCCGGCGGCAGCAGGGTCTGCGGCCAGATCCGGGTAAAGCGTCGGACCTCGCGATAGACAATGGTGTTGAGCGCCACCAGATTGGGTTTCAACTCCGAACTCATACCGCCACCTTCGACAAATTCTTCTCCACCAAGGACACGAACAACTCCTCAAGTCGGTTGGTTTTGTTACGCAGGCTCAAGACCTCGATGTTCTGCAGAGCCAGTTGGCCGAACAGCGCCGTGATACCCACAGCCTTGTCCACCTGGACTTCCAGGGTGTGGCTGTCCACCAGCCGAGTCGGGTAGCCCACCAGTTGCGGCGCCACATTGAGATCGTGCTTGAGGTCGAGCAGGAAGGTTTCCACATGCAACTGGCCCAGCAACTGACGCATGCTGGTGTTCTCGACGATGGTGCCGTGATCGATGATGCCGATGTTGCGGCACAGCTGCTCAGCCTCTTCCAGGTAATGGGTGGTGAGGATGATGGTGATGCCTTTCTGATTGAGCTCGGTGAGGAAGCTCCACATCGAACGGCGCAGCTCGATATCGACCCCGGCAGTGGGTTCGTCGAGGATCAGCAGGCGCGGCTCGTGGACCAGGGCCCGGGCAATCATCAAGCGGCGCTTCATGCCGCCGGACAGGGAGCGTGACGGCACATCGCGCTTGTCCCAGAGGCCGAGCTGGGTCAGGTACTGCTCGGCCCGCTCCTTGGCGATCTTCGCCGGAATGCCGTAATAGCCGGCCTGGGTGACGACGATGTCGAAGGTCTTTTCGAACTGGTTGAAGTTGAACTCCTGCGGCACCACACCGATGCAGCGCTTGAGCGCCGCCGGTTCACGATCCAGATCGTGACCGAAGACATTCACGGTGCCGCTGGTCTTGTTCACCAGGGTCGAAAGAATGCCGATGGTGGTGGATTTACCGGCCCCGTTAGGGCCAAGCAGGGCGAAAAAGTCACCTTCGGCGACATCCAGATCGATACCACTCAGGGCCTGGAAACCGTTGCCGTAGGTTTTGGTTAGCTGCCGGATGGACAGAGCGGAACTCATATCGGATTCATGCACCAAGATGGGGGAATTTTATAAGTAAGGGCGGCCTGGCTGGATTGCAACGACGCCAGGCGCTCGCCATGTTGCGGGTCGAGGCCACGCAAGTACAGTCACCCGTATCGATAGTGGGTATTAAGTCAACGCGGTCATCACCGCCTGACGATAGGCCGGACGCTGCTTCAAACGCTGGTACCAGGCCTCAAGATGGTGCATCGACGGCCGTTCGATGGGCATCTCGAACCAGGCATAGATAAAGCTGCCAAGCGGGATATCGCCCACACCGATTTCTTCTCCCGACAGATAGGGCTGCAAAGCCAGCGCCTGATCGACCCGGGTCAGCAGCTCGGCGCAAGTGGCCTTGGCGGCATTGATCTGTTGCCAGTCCTGCTGCGCTGCGGGGGTGCGCAATACGCCCCAGAACAAATGCCGGAACGGTTCAGCGAAGGTCGAGGTGGTCCAGTCCATCCACTTCTCGGCGCTGGCCCGGGCCTGCACATCGGCCGGGTACCAGTGGCTATTGGCGGCATGCCGGGCTGCCAGGTAACGCACGATGGTGTTGGACTCCCAGAGCACAAAGCCATCGTCTTCAATCAGTGGGATGCGTCCATTGGGGTTCAGTGCCCGATACTCCGGGGTGTCCACTACGCCAAAGGCACCGCCGGCATCCAGGGACTCATAAGCCAGCCCCAGCTCTTCAGCACACCACAGCGCCTTTCTGACATTCGACGAGTTCTTGCGACCCCAGATCTTCAGCATGACCATCCCTCAGTAATGAATGCCGGGGCAGTCTACGCCTGATCAGCCGCGACTCAAATCGCCGTGCATGTCCCCCAGCGCCACAGGGCTCTGCTCATTGAACAGATGGGGATAGCACTTTTCCAGGTGAGCAAAGAACAGGCTCTGCGGTACATCGGCGAAGCGCCCGTGGTCCACCAGGTATTCCATGGACTGGTCGCCCTGGCGGTTGAAGGGGTGGAAAACGCTGTCCTGCACACCGTCAAAATCCAGCGGCGCCACATCGAACAGCTCGCACAGGCTCTGATTGAACGCTGGCGTCGCCTTGACCCAGCGTCCGTGCAGATACAGCTCGGTGTAGCCGTGCATGGCGAACACATCGCTGCGCAGCAACTCAAGCAGACGGGGCGTCGACAGATGATTGCGCACATCCGCCAGACCGATACGTGCAGGAATCCCGCAATGACGGGCGCAGCCGGCCAGCAAAGTGGCCTTGGGTACGCAATAGCTTTCGCCGCTGGCCAGGGCATGGCTGCCCCGCAAGGTCTCGGGATCGCGACTGAAGGCGTAGAAGTTGTAGCGCACGGCCTCACGCACTGCGTAGTACAGGCTCACCGCCTGCTGTCGCGGATCACCACTGGCACCGCGATGAGATTCGGCGAACTCCACCACGGCAGGGTGGTCACTATCGATGAAGCGGCTGGGACGCAGGTACTCGTGCATGGGCAAAACCTCCGAGCGAAGCCTGGAGTCTATCGAGGCGTCCGCCCCAGCGATAACGACGTTTCGGCCAAAGGTCAGGGTCGGCTCGATCCAATCGGGCCGGGTTTGCAAACCCTGGCTCGACGGCAAAGTCCACTGCTGTACCCGCACCGCCCCGATCACCCGCTTTGTCGGAGGCCGACTAAGCTCTGAAGGTGATTTGGCCCCTGGTTTCATGGAGGATTGAATATGCTGTTGTTGTGGATACTGGTTCTGCTGGTTGGGGTGGCCTATCTGGCGCACCGCCGAACCGCCCCTCTGCCCGCCCTGGGCGCAGTGGCCGTTTTCCTGCTGGCCATGGGCGCCTTCAGCCGAGCACCCGGCTGGCTGTTGCTGGTTTTCTGGGTAGTGCTGGCGGCCGTTGCCGCGCCTTTGCTGCTGCCGGACCTGCGACGCAAGTACTTCAGCGCACCGCTGTTCAGCTGGTTCCAGAAAGTACTGCCACCGATGTCGCAAACCGAACGCGACGCCATCGACGCCGGTACCGTGTGGTGGGACGGCGAACTTTTCAGCGGCCGCCCGGATTGGAACACCTTGCTGGCCTATCCCAAGGCCCAGCTGACCGATGAAGAACAAGCCTTTATCGACGGCCCCACCGAAGAACTCTGCGCCATGGTCAGTGACTGGCAGATTGGCCAGCATATGGACCTGCCGCCCGCGGCCTGGACCCATATCAAGGAACATGGCTTCTTTGCCCTGATCATTCCCAAGGAGTACGGCGGCAAGGGCTTTTCCGCCTACGCCCACTCTCAGGTGGCGATGAAGCTGGCGACCCGCAGCGGCGACCTGGCCTCCACGGTCATGGTCCCCAACTCCCTGGGCCCTGCGGAACTGCTGCTGCATTACGGCACCGACGAGCAACGCAACCACTACCTGCCACGCCTGGCTCGTGGCGACGACATCCCCTGCTTCGCCCTCACCGGCCCGCTGGCGGGCTCCGACGCCGGGGCCATGCCGGATACCGGCATCATCTGCAAAGGCCAATGGCAAGGCGAGGAAACCCTCGGCCTGCGCCTGAACTGGGAAAAGCGCTACATCACCCTGGGCCCGGTAGCCACCCTGCTGGGGCTGGCTTTCAAGGCCCACGACCCGGATCACCTGCTGGGGGACGAGGAAGATCTGGGCATCAGCCTGGCGCTGATTCCCACCGACACCCCGGGGGTCGACATCGGCCGTCGTCACTTGCCTCTGGGCGCCGCCTTCATGAACGGCCCCAATTCCGGAAAGGACGTGTTCATCCCCCTGGACTTCCTCATTGGCGGTCAGGAAATGCTCGGCAAGGGCTGGATGATGCTGATGAACTGCCTGTCGGTGGGCCGTTCCATCTCACTGCCAGCGGTGGGCACCGGCGCCGCCAAGTTCACCAGCCTGGTGACCGGCCAGTACGCCCAGGTACGGGAGCAGTTCAATGTGCCCCTCAGCGCCTTCGAGGGGATTCAGGAAGCCCTGGCCCGCCTCGGCGGCAATGCCTGGCTGATGGACAGCGCGCGCATGCTGACCGCCAACGCCGTGGACCTGGGAGAGAAACCCTCGGTGCTGTCGGCGATCCTCAAGTACCACCTCACCGAGCGCGGACGCGAGTGCATCAGCCACGCCATGGACGTGCACGGTGGCAAGGGCATCATCATGGGCCCCAACAACTACCTGGGCCGCAGTTGGCAGGGCGCGCCGATCTTCATCACCGTGGAAGGCGCCAATATCCTCTCGCGCAACCTGATGATCTTTGGCCAGGGGGCAATCCGCTGCCACCCCTTCGTGCTCAAGGAAATGGCCCTGGCCGGGCGCGAGGACCATGACCAGGCACTGAAGGAATTCGATGCCCTGCTGCTCCAGCACATTGGTTTTGCCGTAAGCAACGCCGCCAGCACCCTGGTGCTGAACCTGGGCCTGGGCCACTTCGAACAGGCCCCGGGAGACAAGCTCAGCCAAGGCTACTTCCGCGCCCTGAACCGCCAGGCTGCGGCCTTCGCCCTGCTGGCCGACGTGTCCATGATGCTCCTGGGGGGCGAGCTCAAGCGCCGCGAGCGTCTGTCGGCGCGCCTGGGCGACGTGCTCAGCCACCTGTACCTGGCCTCGGCAGCCCTCAAGCGCTATCACGATCTGGATTCACCGGAGTACCTGCGGCCCCTGCTGGCCTGGGCCCTGGAAGAAAGCCTTGGCCACTCCGAACGCGCCCTGGACGAGTTGCTCAGCAACTTCCCCAGCCGAGTGTTCGGCTGCCTGCTACGGATATTGGTGTTCCCCTTCGGCCGTCGCCATACCGGGCCGTCGGACCGCCTGGATGCCGAAGTGGCGGCGATCATTGGCCGCGCCCAGGGCGACCCGGCCCTGGAAGCGGTGCTCGCCGGCTGCTATCGCCCGCAATCCACGGACGATCCGGTAGGCGCCCTGCAACACGCCTGCAACCTGCTGAGTGCAGCTCATCCACTGCAGAAAAAACTCCACGAAGCACTGAAAAGCGGCCAGGTCAAACCGGCTGCGGGCGAGTCGCCCATCGATGCAGCCCTGGAGGCGGGCGTGCTGCAAGCGGCCGAAGCCCAGAGCCTGCGGGACGCCGAAGCGGCGCGACGCAAAGTCATCGACGTGGATGATTTCGCCAAGGAAGAACTGACCTTGAGCGAGGGCAAGACCCGCTAAGCGGGTCCCTCGGGACAGGTCGATTATGAAACCGGGCGCGGGGGCTATATACTCCCGCGCCCGTTTTGCTCTTGAGGACCCTGTCATGTCCAACGTCGTCGCCGATCATCTCGTCCTCCTGGACCACCTGCGCAGCATTCTGGTGGCGGTGGGAGAAGCCGAACAGGTTCCCGAAGAAAGCCACGCGCTGTTCCTGGAGCGCTTCGATGAACTGCGCGCCTCGCTGCCGATCGACCCGATCGAAAGCCAGTACCTGGGCCAGGACCTGCTGTGCCAGATCATGCAGCGCTATCCGCAGATCGCTCATCTGGTGCCTCGCGACCTGCTGTGGTTCTTCGCCGGTGACTGCCTGCACTACATGCCCGATGAAGAAATCGACCTGTACCAGACCCTGGAAGAGCGTCGCTTCGAAGCCGAGCAGAACGACGAGCCCTTCGACTGGAACCAGGAAAAACAGCTGCTGGCGCTCTCCGCCCAGGACAGCAAGCACTGATCGCCGCGCCTCGCGCAGCCAAGGCCCGCCCGGTTTTTCCGGCGGGCCTTTTTTGTTCCCGCCTTAGCGCGTCGTCCTCGTAGGAGCCGGCTTGCTGGCGAAGAGGCCCTTGGGTCTTGCATCGCCCTCAGAGACACCTTCGCTGGCAAGCCAGCGCCTACAAGATGCGTTCTCCTTTGCCGGGGCGGTTCAGGGTCGGCTCCCTGGCCAAGCACTCCACCAGATAATCGATAAAGACCCGCAGCTTGGGCGGCAGGTAACGGGTCGGCGAATGCAGGAGCCAGGCACCGCCGTGGTAGGACGCAAGAAAGGTCCACTCCGGCAGCACCTGGACAATCAGTCCCTGTTCCAGAGCGTGACGCGCGGTGAAATACGGCAGGCTGCCAATGCCCAGGTGCTGGAGCACTGCATCCAGACGCACCCCTGTATGGTTAGCGGCATAACGCCCGCGCACGCCGACAGTCACCGCCTTGCCGCCCTGGGTAAATTTCCACCGCGCATCGCTGGGGGTTTCGCCAAGATAGATGCAACTGTGCTGGCGCAGGTCCTGGGGGTGCAACGGCGTGCCCTGTTCTGCCAGATACTGCGGGGTGGCACACAGCAGGTGATCAATGCGCAACAACTGACGGCCAATCAATCCTGGCGGCGGGCGGTCGGTGATGCGGATCGCCAGGTCGACATTGTCTTCAATCAGGTCGATATCCCTGTCTTCATGCAGCAGTTCGACATCCACCTTCGGGTAGCGCCGAAGAAACTCCGGCATATGGGGATGCACCACGAACCGCCCCACCGCCTTGGGCACACTGACCCGCACCACGCCCTCGGCCTCGTGGGTGAACTGACCGCTGATCTCCATGACCGAACGGGCCGCACTGACCATCTCGCTGCAGCGCTTGAAAACCTCTTCGCCGCCATCGCTCAAGCGCAACTTGCGGGTGGTGCGTTGCAGCAGACGCGTGGCCAGGGCCTTCTCCAGCCGCGAGATGCTGCGGCTCACCGCCGACGGCGAGGAGCCCAGCTGACGCGCCGCTTCGGAAAAGCTGCCGGTTTCAACGACCCTGACGAAGATGGCCATTTCTGCCAGTAAAGGCAGGGGGAGATTTATGCTCATGACGCAATAGTCCATTGAGTTTTGAACGGATTATCACGCAATTGCTCAAGCCTCATAATAAAAAAACACTTGGTTCCAGGGTTTGAGAAATGACGCTTCGCCTGTACTACGAACATGACCTGCTGACTGCCCCGGTAGAACTGCTGACCTGCGTGCCCCGAGATGACCTGTTCGCTGCGACCCTTCACGCCACGCCCTTTCATCCCCAGGGTGGCGGCCAACCCAGCGATACCGGTTTTATTGGCGAGGCCCGCGTGCTGCGGGTCACCCAGGAAGGCGAGCAGATCGTGCATTACCTGACCCAGCCGCTGATGCCGGGAAGCCATGAAGCTCGCGTCGATGAAGAGCAGCGCCTGTTCAACAGCCGCATGCATTCCGCCGGGCACTTGATTGGCCACTTCGTGCAAAGCCAGGGCTGGATACCGGTCAAGGCTCATCACTGGCCGGACGAGGGGCGGGTGTCGTTCAAGCCCGGCGAACAGCCAGGAGAAATCGACTGCGCCAGGGTGCAGAACGCCCTCGCACAATGGATCAGCGAGGATTTCCCCCGGCACATCTCCCTGGCCGCCGGATCGCGCCAGATCAGCTTCGGCCAGTTGCCCGCCTACGGTTGCGGCGGCACTCATGTCCAGCGCCTGAAAGAGCTGGGACGGGTGATCATCGACTCGGTCGCAGAGAAAAAAGGCACCCTTTCGGTCAGCTACAGCCTCGACTGAGCCCCCACGTCTTTACCCACCTTCCTGCCTTGCGGAGTCCGCATGCTGTCCAATTATCTTGGGGAATTTCTTGCCCTGGCCGTCGTTCACTTTCTTGCCGTGGTCGCCCCAGGCCCGGACTTTGCCGTCACCATCCGCCAGAGCGTGCGCTTTGGCCGAATGACTGGTGTCTGTACCGCCCTGGGGATCGGTGCCGGCATTTCGGTGCATGTGCTCTACACCCTGCTCGGGGTCGGCGCACTGATGCACGCGACACCCTGGCTGCTGAGTGCCGCCAAGCTGCTGGGCGCTGCCTACATTCTGTACCTGGGCGTCAGTCTGTTGCGCAGCAAGGCCAAGACCAGCATCCCAGGCGACACGGCGCCGGATGAACCGCAGCAGACGTTGCTGCGGGCCTTTATCACCGGCTTCCTGACCAACGCCACCAACCCCAAGGCGACCCTGTTCTTCCTGGCGATCTTCACCACCCTGGTCAGCGCCACCACGCCATTGAGCATTCAGGCGCTGTATGGCGCCTGGATGTGCCTGGTGAACGCCCTGTGGTTCGTCATCGTCGCGCTGTTCTTTTCCAGCGCTCGGGTCCGCCTGCTGTTCATGCGTCTGGGCCACTGGTTCGAGCGCTGCATGGGGCTGATCCTGCTGCTGTTCGCCGGACGCCTGCTGCTGTCGCTGTAAGCGACCCACGACAAAGGCCCGCACAGTCATCTGACTGGCGGGCCTTTTTTTGTCCATGGCAGGACGAAGCGTTGAATCGCAGACAAACAAAAACGCCGCTCAGTGAGCGGCGTTTTTGTGAGATTGGAGCGGGAAACGAGACTCGAACTCGCGACCCCGACCTTGGCAAGGTCGTGCTCTACCAACTGAGCTATTCCCGCAAATGGCGTCCCCTAGGGGACTCGAACCCCTGTTACCGCCGTGAAAGGGCGGTGTCCTAGGCCACTAGACGAAGGGGACACGCTACCCGGAACACATGGTGTGTGTTTCGGTGTCCAGATCCGTATCCGAAGACTTGGTTCTGGTTTCACTCGACCCTGCCCGAAAGCAGTGCCGTTTAAAATTGGAGCGGGAAACGAGACTCGAACTCGCGACCCCGACCTTGGCAAGGTCGTGCTCTACCAACTGAGCTATTCCCGCAAATGGCGTCCCCTAGGGGACTCGAACCCCTGTTACCGCCGTGAAAGGGCGGTGTCCTAGGCCACTAGACGAAGGGGACACGCTACCCGGAACACATGGTGTGTGTTTCGGTGTCCAGATCCGTATCCGAAGACTTGGTTCTGGTTTCACTCGACCCCGCCCGAAAGCAGTGCCGTTTAAAATTGGAGCGGGAAACGAGACTCGAACTCGCGACCCCGACCTTGGCAAGGTCGTGCTCTACCAACTGAGCTATTCCCGCATTGGCGTCCCCTAGGGGACTCGAACCCCTGTTACCGCCGTGAAAGGGCGGTGTCCTAGGCCACTAGACGAAGGGGACACGCTACAGCATTCACTTCCTTCAACGTTTTGCTATTTGCTTTCCGTTGAAAGTGGCGCGCATTCTATGGATGCTTTGGGAGGCCGTCAACCCCCAGATATAATTTTATTTAAATCAATGACTTCGGAGTAGTTTTAGGCCCACTTGGGGCTTTTCTGCCGTCCGCGCTTTGACGCCTATATTCTGGCACTCGACAAGACGTTATAGTCCTCCGCAGCCGGTGATGGCAATTTGAACCTAGGGATGACCCTGGCGGTTCTATACCTATATAAGCAGCACAACTCATGCCCGGCTCGTCGAGCGGCGCTATGCGTCTAAATGCCAAGCCACTACACTCGCACGCGAATCCTATAACGAGGTTTTAACGGTGACACCACTCATGATCACCCTGCTGGTAATAGCCGGGATCGCACTATTGATCGCCATTGGCTACATGAACCATGTGGTGGAAAACAACAAACTGGAAAAGGCCCGCACCAAAGTCGAACTCAATGATCGCCTGCGGCGCTGCGGCGAGATCACCGAAACCTTCCCTGGCCAGTTCATGTCACCGGCCCTCAAGCTGCTGCTGACACGCCTGGAACTCAATGTTGTGCAGCGCATGCTCAACCTCGACAAGACGGACACCGCTCTCAAGGCGCGCCAGGCCGAACTCAATACCTTGGTGGGTCAGGGCGAATCGATTCCGGTGAACAATCCGCCATCGCCCATCCAGACCGAGGCCAAAGCCAAGGATGTACGCTTCCTGCTGGAGGCCATGCACGGCCAGGTAACCCGTGCCGCCCACGACGGCTTCCTGCAACCCAATGAAGCCAAGCGCTGGATCAAGGAGATCCGCCACATCCTGGTGCTGCTGCATATCGAGTTCTTCAACAACCTGGGGCAATACGCCCTGCAACAGAACCAGCCAGGCCAGGCCCGCCTGGCCTTTGAGCGCGGCGTGCAATACCTGCGCAAGCAACCGGACCCGGCGGTCTACAAGGAGCAGTTGGAATACCTGGATAAGCTCCTGGCCCGCGCCAACTCCATGGTGCTGTCGACCCTGGAGCCGGCGCCAGACGAGGACAACGAGCTGACCCAAGGCCTGAAGACCGTGGAAGCCGACGCCGACTGGAAGAAGAAAGCCATCTACGACTGATATGAAAAACCCCTGCCTGGCACATTCGGCGCCAGGCAGGGGTTCGCTGCAACAGCGCCCTCCTCGCCGCTACAAGCGGAAATGCCCCACCATCCCCTTCAACTCGACGCCCAACTGCGCCAGCTCAATGCTCGATGCTGCATTGCCTTGCATGGCCAGGGAAGATTGGTCGGCACTGGCACGAATGCTGGTGACGCTGCGATTGATCTCTTCAGCCACCGAACTCTGTTGCTCAGCGGCGGCGGCAATCTGCTGGTTCATCTGCTGAATCAACGACACCGCCGCAGCAATACTGCCCAAGGCACTTTCAGTCTGCAGGGCATCGCTGACCGCCAGCTTCACCAGCTCACCGCTGCTCTGGATCTGCTGCACTGAAGAGTCGGCAGCTGCATGCAGTGCAGTCACCAGGCGCGCAATCTCCTCGGTGGACTGTTGGGTACGTTTGGCCAGGGCTCGCACTTCATCGGCTACCACCGCAAAGCCCCTGCCCTGCTCCCCCGCCCTTGCCGCCTCGATGGCAGCATTGAGGGCCAGCAGGTTGGTCTGCTCGGCAACGCTCTTGATGACATCCAGCACGCTGCCGATGTTGTCGATCTCTGCGCTCAGGCTCTCGATGCCGCTGCTGGCACGGGTCGCGGAATCCGCCAACTGCTCGATCCGCTGCATGCTCTGGCGCACGACCTGCTGGCCACTCTCCACCTTGTCATCCGCCGCCTGGGCGGCCTGGGCCGCTTGCTCGGCATTACGCGCCACATCATGCACCGTGGCGGTCATCTGGTTCATGGCGGTGGCCACCTGTTCGGTTTCTTCCTTCTGGGTACTGACTTCAAGGTTGGTCTGCTCGGTCACCGAGGACAGTGACTGGGCCGAACTGGCCAGTTGCTCGATCCCGGCCTGCAGCCCACTGACGATACCGCTCAGGCCACTGCCCATCTGCTGCATCGCCTGCATCAGCTGGCCGATCTCGTCACGCCGGGTCACCGCCACCGTGGTGCTCAGGTCCCCCGCAGCGATCTGCTGGGCCACATGCATCACACTGCGTAGCGGACGAACGATCAGGCGAGTGATGCTCAAGGCCGCCAGCAGCCCCACCAGCAGCGCCAGGGCCGAAGAGCCGATGATCAGCAGGGTGTTTTTCTCCAGTTCCCCCTGCATCGACAGATCTTCAGCGGCATAGGCCTGATCGACCCGCGCCATCACCTGGGCGGCGCGCTCATGCAACGTCTGATAGACCTGTTTCTCCTGGGCCAACAGGCCGGTGTATTCGTTGAGCTTTTCGCTGAAGTTGCCGATGTGCCCAGCGACCTCGTTGAGCACCGTCTGGTAGCCCGCGTCCTTGACCGCGGCCTTCAACTGTTCGGCTTGGGCCTGGGCCTGTTCGGCCTGTTCGATCTTGCCCTGCTCGGCACCGCCCTGCTCATCACCCTTGCGATTCTGGTCCAGGCGCACCCGGGCTTCGTTCATGGCTTGCAGCATCAGGCGCGAGACCTGGCTGATCTGGTTGGCCTGCTCGATGAACTCCGCGCCCTCCTTGCCCTGGGAATCCTTGAGCGTATAGGCGCCGTCATCTGCCAGCCCGGCCTGTAGCACATCGAGGTTGTTGGCCACACTGGACACCGACCAGCTGGCCATTTCCAGGGCTAGGTCCTTGGCCTGGGTGAGCTCGACGAATTCATCGAAGGCCTTGCGATAGTCCGCCAGCGCCAGCTCGACCTCCCCCATCACCGCCTGATTGGCGGACGACTGCCCCTTGAGCTGCTGGGCCAGGAGCAACAGTGCATCCAGGCTTTCATGCAGGCTGTCCACCGTCTTGCTATCGCCGTGCAAGGCATAGTCCTGCTCCAGCAGTCGCACCTTGAGCACGCCACTGTTGAGCTGGGACATCTGCTTGAGGCCATCGAAACGCTGGCTGATGGTTTGCAGGGACCAAACGCCGATACCGGCCACCAGGGCCGTCAATAGCAACACCAGGGCAAAACCGATTCCCAGTTTCTTTGCCATGCCCAGGTTGGCAAAACGTCCACTCGCGGCCGAAGTCATGGTGCGCAGTCCCCTTCCAATCCCCAATGGCAATAGGGCCATTTTGTCTTTGCGAAGGGTCGCAACGGCGTGTACCGGCGCACAAGTCTCTGACGTCGGAATAATGGCAAAAAGCTACGCCGAGGTCGTTTTCAGGACACTGAAGGTCGATTCCATCGGGGCCCGGCGGGCTGTTGCGCCAAGGCCCGAGCCTGCACTCAGATGGCCGTGGCGCCGCCGTCGACGGTCAAGGCGTGTCCGGTGGTGAAGGCGGCGCCATCACTGCACAGATAGAGCACCGCACTGGCGATCTCCTCGACCTTGCCAATACGCCCCACCGGGTGCATCGCCGCGGCAAATTCGGCCTTCTTCGGGTCAGACTCATAGGCACGGCGGAACATGTCGGTGTCGATCACCGCCGGGCAGACGGCATTCACCCGAATCTTCTTTTTGGCGTACTCAATGGCCGCTGACTTGGTCAGGCCGATCACTGCATGCTTGGACGCCGCGTAGATGCTCATCTTCGGAGCTGCACCCAGACCGGCCACCGAAGCGGTATTGACGATCGCGCCGCCGCCCTGGGCAAGCAGCAGTGGCAACTGGTATTTCATGCACAACCAGACCCCTTTGACGTTGACCCCCATGATGGCGTCGAACTCATCCAGGGAGCCTTCCGCCAAGCGCCCCTTCTCGATCTCGATCCCGGCATTGTTGAAGGCATAGTCCAGACGGCCATAAGCCTCGACTGTCCGGGCCATGAGGTTCTGCACATCCGCCTCCTGGGTGACGTTGCAAGACACGAACAGCGCCTCGCCTCCAGCCGCCTGGATAAGCGCCACCGTCTCTTCGCCTCCGAGCACATCCAGATCCGCCACCACCACCTTCAAACCTTCTGCGGCGAACGCCTGGGCAGTCGCCCGGCCGATACCGTTGGCCGCGCCGGTCACCAGGGCCACCTGGCCGGAAAACGTCATGCTCATTGCTCAGATCCTCGATCAAGTACGGGTCAGCTACCCAATCCAATCTAGCCACAGCCGGCCATGGTCACGTCAGCACTATCAAAAGGCCGGTTGAGGTCTTATGCATCCCGGTGATGAAAGCACCCCCTTCTACATCACCACACTGGATTGCCCCCCATTCGCTGGACTGGCAAACCTTGCGGCAACGTCCTTGAGGGTCTATCAACTAGAGCTTCATTCACCCCTTGAGTGCCTGCCATGACCACCCTGACCAATCGCCAGTTCCTGCTCGCCAAACGTCCCGTCGGGGCGGCCACCCGCGAGACCTTTACCTACCAGCAGGTTGCCGTCGGCGAACCGGCACCGGGGCAGATTCTGGTGAAGAACGAATACCTGTCCCTGGACCCGGCGATGCGCGGCTGGATGAATGAAGGCAAGTCCTATATCCCGCCGGTGGGAATTGGCGAGGTCATGCGCGCCCTTGGGGTGGGCCAGGTGATTGCCTCGAACAATCCGGGATTCGCAGTCGGCGATTACGTCAATGGGGCCCTGGGTGTGCAGGACTATTTCCTGGGCGAGCCCCGCGGCTTCTATAAGGTCGACCCCAAGCTGGCCCCTCTGCCGCGCTACCTGTCCGCCCTGGGCATGACCGGCATGACCGCCTATTTCGCACTGCTGGATGTCGGCGCGCCCAAGGCCGGTGAAACCGTGGTGCTGTCCGGTGCGGCAGGCGCGGTGGGCAGCATCGCCGGGCAGATCGCCAAGATCAAAGGCTGCCGGGTGGTGGGCATTGCCGGCGGCCAGGACAAGTGCAAGTTCCTCATCGACGAACTGGGCTTCGACGGCGCCATCGACTACAAGAGCGAAGACGTGCACGCCGGGCTCAAGCGTGAGTGCCCCAAAGGCGTCGATGTGTATTTCGACAACGTCGGAGGCGACATTCTCGATGCGGTGCTCAGCCGCCTGAACCTCAAGGCCCGGGTGGTGATCTGTGGCGCCATCAGCCAGTACAACAACAAAGAGGCGGTCAAAGGCCCGGCCAACTACCTGTCGCTACTGGTCAACCGTGCGCGCATGGAGGGGTTCGTGGTGATGGACTATGCCTCGCAGTTCGCCGCCGCCGGACAGGAAATGGCCGGCTGGATGGCCAAGGGGCAACTCAAGAGCAAGGAGGATATTGTCGAAGGCCTGGAGACCTTTCCGGAAACGCTGACCAAGCTGTTCAGCGGTGAGAACTTCGGCAAGCTGGTACTGAAGGTCTAACCTGCTGGAGCCGACTTGCCGGTGAACCGCAGCATGCGTTTCGCCAGCAAGCCAGCTCCTGCAGCAGGCTTAGAGGGCCAGTTCGGCCACTACGTCGGCCAGGGCCTTGGCCGGATCGGCCGCCTGGCTGATGGGACGACCAATCACCAGGTAATCGGAGCCGGCGTCCAGAGCCTGACGCGGGGTGAGAATCCGCCGCTGGTCGTCCTGGGCGCTGCCCGCCGGACGAATTCCCGGGGTCACCAGTTGCAGGGAAGGATGGGCGCTCTTCAGAGCTTGGGCCTCTAGGGCCGAGCACACCAGACCGTCCATGCCGGCCTTTTGTGCCAGGGCGGCCAGGCGCAGTACCTGCTCCTGGGGCTCGATGTCCAGGCCGATACCGGCCAGGTCCTCACGTTCCATGCTGGTAAGCACGGTGACGCCGATCAACAGCGGTTTGGGACCTGTACGCTGATCCAGCACCTCGCGGCAGGCTGCCATCATGCGCAGGCCGCCAGAGCAATGCACGTTGACCATCCACACGCCCATTTCCGCAGCAGCCTTGACCGCCATGGCGGTGGTGTTGGGAATGTCGTGGAACTTCAGGTCCAGGAACACTTCGAAACCCTTGTCGCGCAGGGTCCCGACAATCTCGGCGGCACAGCTGGTGAACAGCTCCTTGCCGACTTTGACCCGGCACAGTTTCGGGTCCAGTTGATCGGCCAGTTTCAGTGCGGCGTCACGGGTGGGGAAATCCAGGGCGACGATGATAGGAGTCTGGC
Source organism: Pseudomonas sp. E1BtOHC1 (assembly GCF_058744285.1). Taxonomy (NCBI): domain Bacteria; kingdom Pseudomonadati; phylum Pseudomonadota; class Gammaproteobacteria; order Pseudomonadales; family Pseudomonadaceae; genus Pseudomonas; species Pseudomonas sp. E1BtOHC1. Next base: position 2,776,653 of record NZ_CP196023.1, on the reverse strand, counting down.
AGGCGGACATGAAGGGGCTCTCAGGCAAGTCGAAATCGGCGCGGATTGTAGCGCAAGCCGTGGCGATCCGGGACCCGATGAAAGGTAAATCATCCTCAACGGTGGTCGAGAATGCCGATCCGGCCAACAAATCCCCCGGGGGACGCGGTCTTTGTATCAAACCGGATACACTGACGACACGTCAGCAACAACCCCCGACGCTACCCTCCCCAGCCGCAATACCCTCGAACAGCACTTCCAGCCCCCGGGCCGGACGCCTATGCTGAAGCCACAACCTCGCCGTCACCGTCTGGTGGCCGGTAGCCTACCTGGCAGATGAACGCCCCATGCATAACACTCCAGCCCCTCTCAACGACGACTCCAAAGCTGCAGTCAATGGCGACGACAAGCGCTGGAACACCCGGGCCCTGATCGTCGACGACGACGTACCGATCCGCGAACTGCTGATCGACTATCTGGCGCGTTTCAACATCCACGCCAGCGGCGTCACCGACGGAGCTGCGATGCGTCAGGCCCTGCAGGCCGAACACTTCGACGTGGTGGTACTGGATCTGATGCTGCCCGGAGAGGACGGCCTGTCCCTGTGCCGCTGGCTGCGCACCGAATCGGATATTCCGATCCTCATGCTCACTGCCCGCTGCGAACCCACCGACCGCATCATCGGCCTGGAACTGGGGGCCGACGACTACATGGCCAAGCCCTTTGAACCCCGAGAGCTGGTGGCGCGAATCCAGACCATCCTGCGCCGGGTCCGTGATGATCGCAGCGAACAGCGAGCCAATATCCGCTTCGACAACTGGCGCCTGAACAGCGTCCTGCGCCAGCTGATCTCAGCCGATGGCCTGGTGGTGCCGCTGTCCAATGCCGAGTTCCGCCTGCTCTGGGTATTCATCGAGCGCCCGCGCCGGGTATTGAGCCGCGAACAACTGCTGGACGCCGCCCGGGGACGCTCCATCGAGGCCTTTGATCGCAGCATCGACCTGCTGGTCTCGCGCCTGCGGCAGAAGCTCGGGGATGATCCGAAATCACCGCAGTTGATCAAGACCGTGCGCGGTGAGGGCTACCTGTTCGACGCCCGAGATATCGGCTGATGCGTGGGCGCTTCGATACGCTGTTCGGCCGCCTGTTCGGCGTCCTGCTGATCGCGATCGTACTCGCCCACCTGTTGGCATTCTTCTGGTTTCACCATTACGGGCCACCACGGCCACCACCTCCCCCCACCCATTCGGCGACGCTCAGCAATGGCCAGCCTTCGGCTCCGCCACCACATTTCCCGAGACGCCCGCCACGTCCCTGGTTCGGTGGCCCATTGGTGCCCCTGACCTTCCAGTTCATCTCCTTGATCATCGCCGCCTGGTACGGCGCCAAGCTGCTATCGCGCCCCATCCAGCGCCTCAGCGATGCCGCCGAACGCCTGAGCGAAAATCTCGACAGCCCGCCGCTGGAAGAGGTCGGCCCCCGGGAAGCGCGACAAGCAGCCAGCGCCTTCAACCAGATGCAGAAGCGCATACAGGAACAGGTTCAGCAACGGGGGCGCATGCTCGGCGCCGTGTCCCACGACCTGCGCACTCCGCTGTCGCGACTCAAGCTGCGCCTGGAACAGATCGAGGACAGCAAGTTGCAAGGGCAGATGCGCCAGGACCTGGACGACATGATCAAGATGCTCGATGCCACCCTCAGCTATCTGCATGAACAGCGCACCAGCGAGGCGCAGCAATGGATGGATGTGCAGGCGCTGGTGGAGTCGCTCTGCGAGAACGCCCAGGACCAGGGCGCCGACGTCCAGGCCCAGGGCCATTGCGCGCCCCTGCTGGTGCAGCCGATGGCCCTGCAGTCCTGCCTCAACAACCTGCTGGACAACGCCTTGCGCTATGCCGGGCAGGCCACCCTGGCCCTGGAAGACAACCGTGAGCAGTTGCTGATCCGGGTCATCGACCATGGACCGGGGATTGCCGCCGACAAGCGTGAGGCCGTGTTCGAGCCCTTCTTCCGCCTCGAAGGCTCGCGCAACCGTAACTCCGGCGGTGTAGGCCTGGGCATGACCATCGCCCGCGAGGCTGCGGAGCGCATGGGTGGACAATTGCTGTTGGACGAAACCCCGGGCGGCGGCCTGACTGCAGTGTTGCACCTGCCTCGCCCCTGAGCGCCTTATGTAGCGACGGGTAGAAAATTCAAATACCCAGGACAACTCCCCCTCTGAGGCTGCAAGAGCCGGTGTCTCCCAGTAGCAGTGGCGGTATCAGCAGCGATGAGCTCAAGGCGGCGCTGCAAGCCGGACGCAATCAGCACAGCGGCTCCCAGGAGCAGCAGGCGAATATCGCCGAAGCCCTGGGCAAGATGATCGCCAACTGGAGCAAGCAGTATCAGTTGAACACCAGCAGCGTCGGCAACAGCGTCAACGTCGCCCCTTGAAGCAACTGCCGCTCCCACGGGAGCGGCAATCGGAAGATCAGCGCGGTTCCTGGGTCCGGGCCTGGCTAGCGCTCCAGTCCAGCAACAGGCTGTAGGCCACCGCCAGCAGGGTCGGGCCGATGAACAGACCGATAAAGCCGAAGGCAATCAGGCCGCCGAACACGCCGAGCAGCACAATCACCAGCGGCAGGTTGCCGCCGCGACTGATCAGGTAAGGCTTGAGCACGTTGTCCACGCCACTGATGATGAAGGTGCCCCAGATTCCCAGGAACACCGCCATGCCGTATTCGCCCTTCCAGGCCAGCCAGGCCGTAGCCGGAATCCACACCAGGGGCGGTCCCATGGGAATCAGGCTGAGCAGGAAGGTGACGATCCCCAGCACCAGCGCCCCGGGAACGCCGGCAATCAGAAAACCGATCAGCGCCAGCACGCCCTGGGCTGCTGCGGTACCTATGACTCCGTTGACCACCCGTTGCACGGTGCCGGCCACCAGTTCGATGTAATACCCGGCCCGGTCACCGATCAGGCGCTCCAGCAGCTTGTGCACGAACAGCGCCAGGCGCGGACCGTCGCGGTAGAAGAAAAACACGAAGACAATACTCAGGGTCAGCTCAAGAATGCCCCCGCCAATCTGCGCACTGCGGGCCAGCAACCAGTTGCCCACCTGCCCCAGGTACGGCTTGACCGCCAGCATCAGGGCCGCGCCCTGCTGGTCGATGCTGTCCCACAGCCCTACCAGCCGCTCCCCTATCAGTGGCAAGCCGCCGAGCCAGGCGGGAGCCTCGGGCAGCCCATCCACCTGCACGTCCTTGATAAAGGCCGTGGCATCGCGCACATGGTCCGCCAGATTGAGACCCAGCCAGACCAGGGGCGCCGCCACCAGGACCATCCAGCCCAGGGTCAGCAACGCTGCGGCCAGGGATTCGCGGCCATTGAGCCAACGGGTCAGCAATCGCATCAGAGGCCAGCTGGCAAAGGCCAGTACCGCGCCCCAGAACAGCGCCGACCAGAAAGGCGCCATCACCCAGAAGCTGGCACCGAACAACACCAGGAGCAGGATCTGCACCAGCAGTCGATCGTTATTGGGCATGAAATGTCTCGCGCAAGAAGAATCAGAGAAGAGTAGGCGAACCCGCGAGTGCGGGCCGCCTGAAACAGCTTAACGCAGCCGTTCGAAGTGCAGGCCGGCCACTTCGGTGTCGCCGGTCTCCATGCGCGCGGCCAGCACGCCCTGGCCGATCAGGGCCTGGCGCCAGGCTTCAGCCTGTTTGCCGGACAGGCTGACCCGCATCGTGGTGTCCAGATTCAAGCCACGGGAGAGCAGGTTGAGCCAGACGGGCTGGGGGTCCGTCAGTTTTGGCAGATCCAGTTTTCCCGTGTCCTTCAACTGCCGTAACAGGGTCGCCGAGGTGGGCAGCAAGTCGCCCAGAGGCGCTCCAGCATCGAACTGCTCCACATGGAGGTAGGCCCGGCGATTACCCCGGGTGATGCTGTACAAGGCCACCAGGGTGTTGTCCTGGGGCGCCGCCAGCCGCAACAGCAGATAGGCCTGCTGCTCATCGGCGCCATACAGCTTGGCGTTGCCGAACACGTCATTGGCCCACAGGCTGCTCTCGCCGCAATCCCGGGCCTGGCACCAGAACAACAGCTCGGCCCCCTGCTTCTGCAGCGCCTCCCGGGCCAGGGTGAAGGCCTCGTTGGAGCTGCGCTCGGCAGGCAATTGGTAGGTAATGGCGGTGAGCTTGCCCCGGGCATTGACCTGTCCGTCAAAACGCAGCTGGCCGCTGATCCTGCGGACTGACCCCAAAGGGTAGACGCGCTCCTGCTCCACTTCGGGGCGGTAGTCGACGATTTGTGCGTCGGTCAGACGGGGAACCAAAGGCAGGTCATGACTGCCCGGCAGATCGGCGGCAAACGCCAGCGAGCTTAACAAGGCCAAGCCCGGAACACTGATTGAACGCATGAACACTCTCATCGGATAAGCATGGCCTGGGCACCTTTGACGACGCTGGCGTCGTCACTGCGTTGCGGAACCTGCAAGCCGCGCTGGACCGCAGGCCGGGCCTCCAGGGCCGCCATCCAGCGTTGCAGGGCCGGCAATCCCTGCACCGAGACTCCGGACCATTCATGACCGCGCACCCAGGGGAAGGTGGCGATATCGGCAATGCTGTAGTCCCCGGCCAGATAGTCGACCTGTTGCAGGCGAGTATCGAGCACCTCGTACAGGCGTCGGGTTTCATGCTGATAGCGGTCGATGGCGCCCTGGAGCTTTTCCGGGAAGTAGCGGAAGAACACGTTGGCCTGGCCCTGCATGGGACCCACCCCGCCCATCTGGAACATCAGCCACTGCATGACGATGGAGCGGCCCTTGGGGTCGGTGGGCAGCAACTGGCCACTGCGTTCGGCCAGGTACACCAGGATCGCGCCGGATTCAAATACCGGAAAATCACCATTGTCGCGGTCGACGATGGCCGGAATACGCCCATTGGGATTGATCTTCAGGAACGCTGGGGCTTTTTGCTCCCTCTTGTCGAAACTCAAGGCATGCACTTCATAGGGCAGCCCGAGTTCTTCAAGCAGGATGGAAACCTTGTGACCATTGGGGGTCGCAGCGGTGTACAGATCTATCATGGTTGTCTCCCATTTCAACCCGCCCAGCCTCGACAGTTGCCCCCGTCAAGTCAAGGAACGGCGAAAAACCGATTGAAACAGTCTGCGACAAAGCGGGCACCGGTCTCATCATTGAGATGCAGATGGTGCCCGCCTGGCAGCTGTTCACGGCTAAAGGGTAGACGCTGCAACAGCGCTTCGTGCCTGGCCAGCATGCCATCGGCCGCTACCACCAGCTGGGTTGGACAACTGACACGCTGGACGAAGGACATGGCCTGCTCTTCGGTCAGGCGCAGCGGCGAGGCCAGGGTCAGGCGACTGTCACTGCGCCAGGTGTAGCCGCCAGGCACCGGCATCAGGCCACGCTGGGCCAGCAATTCGGCAGCCTCGCGGCTGACCGCCACCAGCCCCTTCATCCGCGCCTCGATGGCCCGCTCCAGGGTGCTGTAGACCGGCTTGCGCTTGTCCTGCAGGTGGATTTGCGCCTGCAGGGCCATGCCCAGGCGTTCGGCGGCGTCCTCACCCTTGGCGGTTGGTGGAATGACCCCGTCGATCAAAGCCAGGTGGCTGACCCGTTCCGGCAGCGCGGCCGTCAGCACCAGGGATACGATCGCCCCCAGGGAATGGCCCATCAGGGCGAAACGCTTCCAACCCAACTGTTCGGCGACTTGCAGCACGTCGTACACGTAGTCCCACAAGGCGTAGCCGGCCCCCAGGGGGCGATGCCCTGAATGACCATGGCCGGCCAGGTCCAGGGCAACGATACGCAGCCCCTTGAGCTTGGGCGCCAGCCGGGCAAAGCTGTTGGCGTTGTCCAGCCAGCCGTGCAGGGCGATGACCGGCAAACCGTCTTCGGGGCCGAACAGATGAGCCGCCAGCTCGATGTGGGGCAGACTCAGGCGCACTTCCTCGACGATATGGCTCATGCACAACTCCGTTGCTGGCGATCGTCCCAGCGGCTGAACAGTTCCTTGAGCAAGGCCGCCGTGGCATCGGGCCGTTCAAGGGGAAACATGTGGCCGCCGGGCATGGTCAGCGACTCACCATGGGGCATGCGCCCCACCGCACTGGTGTGATGACGCATCACCACCCGGCTCTGCTGCCCCCGCACCACCGCCAGAGGCACCTTTAGCTGGCGGGCACTGCCGGGGCTGGTGTGGGGCACACCGCGATAGATGCTGATCTCGGTAGCCGGATCGAAGCGCAACCGCAGCCGGTCGCCCACTTGCTGCAGGCCATGCTGCAAGTACGCGTCCAGACAGTCCGGGTCGAAAGCGCGAAACAGGGTCTTGCGCGAGAAGTAGCTGCGGGCCGCTTCGATATCGGCAAACTCCTCGCGACGTCCCAGGGTGCGCCCGGCGGGAGTCAAGCGGTCGATGAAACCAAAACGCTTGGCGGCGCGGATCACCCATTGATCGGCCCGGGTCAGCACCGGGGAGTCGAGCATGACCACGCCCCGATACAGCTCCGGACAACGCAAGGCCGCATGCAAGTGCAACACCCCGCCCAACGAATGTCCGACGCCCCATACCGGCTGGGCCTGCTGTTGCAGGTGGTGAATCAATTCGTCCACCAGGCTGCGCCAGTTGTCGTCCACTGGAAAACGCGGGTCATGGGCATGCTGCTGCAAGTGGCTGACCTGGAATTCAGGCGCCAAGGCAGCGAACAACTTGCCGTAAGTCCCAGAGGGAAACCCATTGGCGTGAGCGAAAAACACCTGTTGCGACATACCGACTCATCCATCCACCAAACCAACAACGATTGTCCGCAAGGCCCTGCGCCAGGGCAATGACCGTAACGGACAGGAATGCTGACACCCGGGCTCAGCCTATGGCCCGTCGTCTCAAGGCGCCGGCGGCTTCTGCCCCAGCGGCACCACCGCCATGGTCAGGCGCGAGACGCAACTGGCCTTGCCTTCATCACTGCTCAAGCGGATGTCCCAGACGTGGGTAGTGCGCCCGATATGAATGGCCCTGGCCACCGCTGTCACCCGGCCGCTGCGCAAGCCCCGCAAATGGTTGGCGTTGATCTCCAGGCCCACGCAATAGAACTGGCTGGCATCGATGCACAAATAACTGGCCATGGAGCCGACGCTTTCCGCCAGCACCACCGACGCGCCGCCATGCAACAGGCCATAGGGCTGGTGGGTGCGATGGTCGATGACCATGCTCGCCGTCAACGACTCCTCGTCGTAGGACTCAAAGCGAATATCCAGCACTTCGCCGATGGTGTTCTTCTGGATTGCGTTCAGTTGTTCAATGTTCGGAGTGGTACGCCACAGACTCATCGCCGCTTCCTTCTTTCGGGTTGTTCTTGTCGATCAATCCTGCCACAGCACGGCTTCGCTACGCTCGCTCCAGGTTTGAAAACTCCCGCCATAGGTGGCTTCGATCACATTGCGCTTGATCTTCAGGGTCGGAGTCAGAAAGCCGTTCTCCACGGCCCAGTTGTCCTTGACCACCACCAGCCGATGCAAACGCTCGTGCTTGTCCAAGCTGCCGTTGACCTGGGCCAGGAGGCTTTCCAGGCTGTTGTGCAACCCTTCCCGGGAGCTGCCGCCAGCAGCCTGCAAGCCGGCCGCTGAAAGCACGCACAGCCCCAGCGGCGCGCTCAAGCCATCACCCACCACGCACACCTGCTCGATATGGGCATGCACCGCCAGGCGATTCTCGATGGGGGCCGGGGCCACATACTTGCCCTTGCTGGTCTTGAATATTTCCTTGAGCCGGCCAGTCAGGCGCAAATTGCCGGTGGCATCCTGCTCGCCCTTGTCACCCGTGCGCAAAAAACCATCCTCGGTGATGGTTTCCGCCGTTTTCTGCGGGTCCTTGTAATACCCCAGCATGGTGGCCCCGCTGCGCACCTGGACCTCCCCCGCCTCATCGATACGGACTTCGACCTCAGGACAAGGCCGGCCGATCCAGCCCGGAACATGCTCCCCGGATCGCCCGATATGGGAATAACCGCAGCTTTCGGTCATGCCGTAGACCTCCAGCACATCCAGGCCCAGACGGCGATACCAGTGCAACAGGGTCTGGGGGACCGGCGCGGCCCCCGACAAGGCCAGACGCAATGCATCGAGTCCCAGTCCGGCCAGCACCTTGTGACCGACGCGCCTGCCGATGAAAGGCAGGCCCAGAAGAAAATCCAGGCGTTTGGCCGGCACCTTGCTGTAGACCCCCATTTGGAACTTGGTCCAGATCCGCGGCACGCCAAATAGCGCAGTGGGCCGGGCCCGTTGCAGGTCAACCAGGAAAGTATCGAGACTTTCGGCAAAGAACACGGTCTGCCCGGTGTAGATCGCCGCCATCTCGACGAACATGCGTTCGGCCACATGACACAACGGCAGGTAGGACAGCAACCGATCCTCGGGGCCCAGGCCGAAAAGCCCGACGCCGTGGCTGGCGGCAAATCCCAGGTTGCCGAAACTGTGCATCACGCCCTTGGGCATGCCGGTGGTACCGGAGGTGTAGATGATGGTGGCCAGTTGATCCGCAGACGGGCAAGGGCTGTCCGCCTGTGGTTGGCAACGCTGCACCTGATCCCAGTCGAAATCGAAATGCCCCTCGGGGCCCAGCGGCAGACGGATGGTGGGCAACCCGGGCTTGACCCCCGGGGCCATGCCCGGCCAGTCATCAAGCTTGCCGATTAATGCCAGGGCCGACTCGGAATGCTCCAGTACCTGGGCCACCGAATCGGCTGTGAGGTTGGGATACAGCGGCACCGACACATGCCCGGCCATCCAGATCGCCAGGTCGCTGATGATCCAGTGGGCGGAGTTCTTGCCGATGATTGCAATGTTGCTGCCAGGAGCCAGCTGCCGCTCCCGCAGCCACTGGGCGGCACGACGGGCCTGTTGGCCGACGTCGAACCAGCTCAACGCCTGCACCTGTCCTCCGGCGCTGGGCTGAACCAGGAAACGTTGGTGGGGATGACGAGCTTCGCGCTCGTAGAACACTTGCAGCGGCAAACTGAAAGCAGCAGACATGACTCGCTCCTTTGTTTTTATTCTGTTCGTGATACCAACCAAGCACTTGCTTGGCTGACTATTCCACGCACAAAGGAGCGCTGCAAGTTAAGAAATGTAGCGGATCACGACCCGATACCGACCGGGTGCAAAAGGTAATGGCGGCCGAAGGATTCCCGGCCGCCGCCCGCATCAAGGGTGCTTGACGCCGTTGAGGGTCATCAGTCCCGCCAGAGGCCAGTCGCCCTCCAGCTCCGCCAGGCTGGCGGTGTTCATGGGCTGGGGATCACGCAGATGGCCATGCTGCAACAGGCCGATCAGGCTACCCACCAGGGGCTGATGGCTGACCAGCAGCAAATTGTCCGCACTGTCCAGTTGCTGCAGCACCTGCAGCGGATTGGCCTCCGGCGTCAGCCAGGACACGGTGCGGACCTCTCCTTCGAACCCCAGCGCCTCGCGTACCAGCTGGGCAGTTTGCTGGGCTCGTACATAAGGGCTGGCGATGATTGCGCTGATGGGCTGGCCAATCAGGTGCGCGGCGCTGCCCAGCACTTCCTCACGGCCGTGGGCGGTGAGATTGCGCTGAGCATCGGTGGGCGCGTGGGATTCGGCCTGACCATGGCGCAGGACCCACAGTTTCACAGCTTGGGCTCCTCATCGCGCACCGGATGGGGTGCTGGCGGCACGCTATGGGGAGCCTCCCCTTCAGGTGCCCGTGGGGTTGGCCAATCCGAGAACGGCCAGGGCTTCTGCTCGGTATGGAAACTGCCGAAACGGCCGATCTGAGCCAGGAACTGGCTCAGGCTGTCACCGAAATTCATCAGGCCGGCATTGGGTGCGCCATAGATCAACCGATAAACAAGCTGCACCAGGACCAGGGCACCCAGGAGAAACTGCGCCACCTGCCACACCATCACGAACACCAGCATCCACAGCACGCGCAGGAGGATGGATTCATATTTGGCTTCGGAATTCGTATCGTTCATGTCTGGCTCCTGTGCTACTCAGTTGAATCCGCTGGTGGAGATAAAATCGACGTCGGTTTTCGGCTCGCCGCGCATCAAGAGCTCGATCACCTGATTCAGCGTACGCCCTTCGAACAGAATCGCGTGCAGCCCGGCTACCAGCGGCATGTAGACCCCCAGCTCCTGGGCCTTGGCCTTGAGCACCTTGAGGGTGTTGACGCCCTCCGCCACTTCGCCCAGGCGGGTCACCGCCTCTTCCAGGCTCAGGCCCTGGCCCAGGGCAAAGCCCACCTGATAGTTGCGGCTCTTGGGCGAGGAACAGGTGACGATCAGGTCACCGACACCGGCCAGACCGAGAAAGGTCATGGGATTGGCGCCCTGACTCACGGCAAAGCGGGTCATTTCCGCCAGCGCGCGGGTAATCAGCATGCTCTTGGTGTTTTCCCCCATGCCCAGGGCCACCGCCATGCCGGCGATGATTGCATAGACGTTCTTCAGTGCCCCGCCCAGCTCCACGCCAAAGCGGTCGGCACTGGCATAGACGCGAAAAGTCCGGCCATGCAGTGCGGCCTGGACCCGCTGGCACAGTTCTTCGTCTTCGCTGGCAACCACGGTAGCGGTCAGGGCGTGTTCGGCCACTTCACGGGCCAGATTGGGCCCGGAGAGCACGCCGATCCGCGCTTGCGGGGCGATATCCTCGAGAATCTCGCTCATCAGCTTGAAGGTCTGGGCCTCGATGCCCTTGGTCAGGCTGACCAGCATCTTGCCGCTCAACAGTTGCGCGTGGGGCGCCAGTACCGAGCGCAGGGCGCTGGAAGGCAAGGCGACAAAGCACAGGTCACTGTCATTCAGGGTGGCCAGCAGGTCGGTGACCGGCTCCACCGCCGGATGAATCTTGATGCCCTTGAGATAGCGCGGATTCTCGCGATTGACCCGAATGGCCTCAGCCTGTTCGGGATCACGCATCCACTGCCGCACCGGATGACCGTTCTCGGCCAGCAGATTGGCCACGGCGGTACCAAAACTTCCGCCTCCCAGGACCGCAATAGGGCGCTGTTGTGTCATATGCAATCCGTTTATCCATAGCAGTGGCGATGGCGCATTATACGGGGCGGTTTTCCCACCACCAGCCCCAGCAGCCATTCAGGCGATCTGTCGGGAACGGGTGGAGTCATTCGGGGAATGTCGGGCTTATCGACTGGAAAACTCGACTGTCTCGGTTAACATGCGCGCCATCTTTCAAGATTCAAGGCTGTGCCGTGTCCGTTGGCCCCTCACCTCTTCGTCTGTCACTGCTGCTGGGCATGCTGTTCGGCCACTCGGTGCTGGCCGACGATCTGTTTCTCGACGGTTCCGCCCTGCCGCAAGTCTTGACCGCCACCCGCCTGAAACAATCCCCTGCTGCGGTCCCCGGCAGCATGACCGTGCTCGACAATGAACTGATCAAGGCCAGCGGCGCCCGGGATATCAGCGAACTGCTGCGCCTGGTGCCGGGCATGATGGTCGGCGCCATCAGCGGCAACCAGGCCACCATCAACTACCACGGTACCAATGCCAGCGAAGCCCGACGCATGCAGGTGCTGATCGACGGACGCTCGGTGTATCGCGCGGGCCTGGCCACGGTGGACTGGAGCGATATCCCGGTGGCCATGGAGGACATCGAGCGCATCGAAGTGTTTCGTGGCCCCAACACCGTCAGCTACGGCGCCAACGCGCTGATGGCGGTGGTCAACATCATTACCCGCTCACCCGCCAACAGCCACGGCACGCGCTTCAAGGTGACTCGGGGCCAGCGCGGCATCAACGACTGGTACGCCAGCCAGGGCACCGGCTGGGAAAGCGGCGACCTGCGGCTGTCGTTGTCGGGGCAGGAAGATGATGGCTTCGACAGCCGCCTCGATGGTTCGGACTACCGCGACAGCAGGCGCTTGAATCGCGTCAGCCTGTCGGTGAGTCAGATGCTCAATGAACAACAAAGCATCGATTGGCAATTGAATGCCAAGGAAGGTACCAACCAGCGGCCCTATACCTACAAGCCGGTGTTCTATGGCGTGTCCCAACAGGGCAACAACTCCGACGTGGTGGCCAAGGACTACGCCGGGTCACTGCGCTGGAACCTGGAGTTCAATGCGCAGCACAGCCTTTATGTCCAGGGCTCGGCACAGCACTGGGATCGCCAGCAGACCTGGCGGGCCTGTGATGCGGCCATTTCCTTCAGCCCCGAACTGACGCGCCTGTGGCAACTCAACCCCAATTACGCAGAGCGCCTGGCGCGCGGCATCAAAGGTTTCAGCGATGCCGGTGCCCCGCCCCCGGGATCTCCAGCCGAGCAGGCCATAGCCCAGCAGGTCCTCACCCAGTGGAACGCCGGCGGCAAGAATACCGTCTGCGGCAATATCGACCAGAGCGCCCGGGAAACTCGCTACGACCTGGAGTTGCAGGACACCCTGAGCCTCAGCGATAACCTGCGGCTGGTCAGCGGCATGAACTATCGTTACGACCGGGCCGACTCCGAAACCTACTTCAACGGCACCCTCGACGACACCACCTGGCGCCTGTTCGGCCAGTTGGAGTGGCGGGCCAGCGAACACTGGCTGATCCAGGGCGGGGCTATGTACGAAGACACCCAACTGACCGGCAACTCGCTGACGCCACGGATCGCCGTCAACTACCTGATCAATCCGCGCCACGGGCTGCGCGCGGTGTATTCGGAAGCCATCCGCTCTGCGGACATGTTCGAGAACAACGTCAACTGGAGTTACCGGGTCACCGGTCTGAGCGCTCCGGTCTACGGCCAGAACAGCGCCCAGTACTTCGTCAGGACCCGTGGTCCCGGCAATCTTGACCAGGAGCACATGCGCTCTCGAGAGCTGGGCTACAACGGCTATTTCATCGACCAGGCACTGAATCTGGACCTCAAGCTGTTCTACGACGAAATCACCGGAATGATCAGCGAACCGCTGCGCAACAACCAGTACATCGCCAGCAACAACAACTCGTCGCGCTTCTCCGGCACCGAGAGCCAGCTGGACTGGCAACTGAGCCGCGCCGACCGCCTGCGCCTGACCTACGCCTATGTCCATGCGCAAGCCAGCAATCGCCTGGACCAGCACCTGACCGCCAGCAAAAGCGGTTCTGCCGGCTGGCTGCGCAATTGGGGCCAGGGCTGGTCCAGCGCCCTCTTCTACTATGGTGACAACGCCCTCAACGGCTACCGCTTCCAGCGCATCGACGCCCGCATCGCCAAACGCCTGGTCCTGGGCAAGGCCAGCCTGGAACTGGCAGGCACGCTGCAACAGCGGCTTGACCATGAGCCCACCACCTTCGCCGACAATCTCTACGACTCACGGCACGTGGCCTACCTCAGTGCCGAGCTGGAGTTCTAGCATGGGTCGGCGTGGGCCCTGGAAGGCCCTGGGCGTTCATCGCTGCCTCGGTCTCTGCCTGATCGTGCTGGGCCTGCTGCTGGCGACTCCGCTGCGGGCAGCCGACGTGTTGCTGACCGCCAGTGAAGACAGCGACAGTGTGCGTACCTTCACCGAAGAACTGGCCACTCAGCGTCCTCAGGACCAGGTGCGCTTCGTGCCCTTGGCACAACTGCCGGCACCGAGCCAACTGCCCGCAGCCACGCGCCTGATCCTGCTGGATCCGCAAAGCCTCGATTGGCGCCTGCAAGACCCGCAAGGGCCGGCCACCCTGGTCCTGCGGATCAGCCGCCTGCAAGCCCAGCAGCGCCTGCAAGGCGCGCCTCACCCCAAACTCAGCCTGCTCTGGAGCGACCCGCCCCTGAGCCGCCAACTGCGGTTGATCCACAAGGTCTTGCCCCAGGTGCGCCGGGTCGGCGTGCTGTACAGCGAGGACAGCCAGTTTCTGCTCAAGGAACTGCGCAGCGCAGCGCAATCCATGGCAATGGAAATCGTCGCCGAACCCTGGGACAGCATTAATGACAGCCGCCCGCTGCAGAACCTGCTGCGCAACAGCGAGGTGCTGCTGGGCCTGGACGACCCCAAGCTGTACAACCCGAAAACCGTGAAGAACCTGCTGCTGAGCAGCTACGCCCGGCAGCAGGCACTGATCGGGCCCAATGCCGGTTTCGTCAGGGCCGGCAGCCTGGCCAGCACCTACAGCGATCAGCAGGACTGGCTGCAGACCCTGGACAGCCTGCTGGATCAAGCACCGGCCCGCTGGCCCAGGGAGCTGTACCCGGCTGCCTTCAAAGTACTGAGCAATCCACAGGTGGCACGCTCCCTGGGCATCGAAGAAATCGACCCGCAAGCCGTCGCGCACCAGTTGAGTGAAGGAGAGAAACACCCATGACATTGCGTCGCCGGTGGGATATCCAGACCCGCACTCAGCTCATCAGCCTGGGCCCGGCCCTGCTCCTGACCCTGTTGCTGATCAGCTTCTTCACCTTCGTGCGTCTCCAGGATCTGCGCCAAGAGCTGAACCATACCGGCCAACTGATAGCCAACCAGTTGGCCCCGGCCACCGAGTACGGGGTGATCTCCGGCAACAACGAAGGCCTGGAAAGCCTGTTGCAAGCCACCCTGGCCACGCCCCATGTGCACTTTCTGGAGGTCCAGGACAGCGCCAACAACATCCTGGTGTATGTCGAGCAGCCGTCCGCCAGTCACAACCACGCCCAACAGATCAAGGTATTCCAGGCGCCGATACGCTTGCAGCGCATCCAGGTGCACAACGATTTTCTGCAGAATGATCCCGCCAGCCTGAGCCCCCAGGGTGACGGTTACCTGGGGCGGGTCATTGTTGGCATGTCCAATGACGCCTTCAGCCAGCGTCAGCAGGAAATCCTCCTCAAGGCCGGGATTCTCGCTCTGTTCGCCTTGCTGTTCACCTTCTTCCTGGCTCGACGCCTGGCGGCCGGCCTGGCGCAACCCATCAGCGCCATGGGCCACGCGGTGAAGGCGATTCAGGAAGGCGACTTCAAGACACCGCTGCCGATTGTCGACGACGGCGAGCTGGGCAATCTGGCGCGACATATCAACAACCTCGCCGCCGGCCTGGAACTGGCCAGCCGTGAGCAGCAACAGGCAATGTCACAACTGATTCAGACCCGGGAAGATGCAGAGCGAGCGAACAAGGCCAAATCCGACTTCCTGGCGATGATGAGCCATGAGCTGCGTACCCCGATGAACGGCGTGCTGGGGATGCTGCAATTGCTGGAAACCACCGAGATGACCCAGGAGCAGAGCGAGTACGCGGCATTGGCCTCGGAATCCACCGAGCACCTGCTGAAGGTGATCAATGACATCCTCGACTTCTCGCGCATCGAGCGCTCGGCCCTGGAGCTGGAGCACATTCCGTTCAACCTTGCCGAGTTGATCAGCAGCTCGGCCCAGGCCTTCCAGCACAGCGCATTGCAACGAGGCCTGGACCTGCAACTGCGGCTACCGCCGGGCATGGAATCGCTGCAGGTCAAGGGCGACCCCACGCGAATCCGCCAGATTCTGGTCAACCTGATCGGCAACGCGCTGAAATTCACCGAACAAGGCAACGTCACCATCGAGCCACAGTGGCAGGCCCTGGATCACGAACTCCTGTGGTTCACCTGCTCGGTGCGCGACAGCGGGATCGGCATCAGCCCGGCCAGCCTGGAACTGATGTTCGATGCATTCCAGCAAGCCGACAGTTCGATTTCCCGGCGCTACGGCGGCACGGGCCTCGGCTTGCCGATCGCCCGCACGCTGGCCGAACGCATGGGCGGCACCCTGCGCGCCCAAAGCGAAGAAGGCCAGGGCTCGGTGTTCACTCTGGAAATCCCCTTGGCGCTGTTTCAGCAAAGCCTGCCGGTGCTGGCGCCGCGAGTGAATACGGCCGCTCACCAGGGCGAAGGCCGCAACGTGCTGCTGGTGGAGGACAACCCGGTGAACCAGACCGTGATCCAGGCCATGTTGCGCAGCCTGGGCTTCACCGTGAGCATCGTCACTGACGGTGCCCAGGCGGTACGCAGCGCCGAAAGCCTGATTTTCGAGGCCATTCTGATGGACTGCCGACTGCCACTGGTCGACGGCTACGAAGCCACCCGGCAGATCCGCCAACTGCCCGGCTGCGCTGATTTGCCGATCATCGCCCTGACCGCCAACGCCTTGCAGGGCGACCGCGAAGCCTGCCTGGCGGCGGGCATGAACGACTACCTGGCCAAGCCGTTCAAGCGGGCGGATCTGCAGCAAATTCTCCAACGTTGGGTGCAGTAACAGGCTATTTTCGAACAGGTGCGACTGGCGTGATGGGCGAAAGTGCGGCAGTCTTAGGCACCCGACGGGGCCCCGAAAAGGCCCTCAAAAAAAATTTCAGTGCACAAGTGTACATTCATGCCCTTTGCGCTGTGACTTTCACTACAACGCAATAGTCTATGAGTAGGCTGCCGGCTCGAGGCATGAACGCTTCGATCGGCCGGGAAGATTGCCCAACCCTGCCGCACGGGACTATTGAGGAGCTCGCATGACCAAACAAAACGCCTTTACTCGGGAAGACCTGCTGCGCTGCAGTCGCGGTGAGCTGTTCGGCCCAGGTAACGCGCAACTGCCCGCCCCCAACATGCTGATGGTGGATCGCATCACCCATATCAGCGAAGAGGGTGGCAAGTACGGTAAAGGTGAATTGGTCGCTGAGCTGGATATCACTCCAGACCTGTGGTTCTTCGCTTGCCACTTCGAAGGCGATCCGGTGATGCCGGGCTGCCTGGGCCTGGATGCCATGTGGCAGCTGGTCGGTTTCTTCCTCGGCTGGCAAGGCCTGCCGGGCCGCGGCCGCGCCCTGGGTTCGGGGGAAGTGAAATTCTTCGGCCAGGTACTGCCGACCGCGAAAAAAGTCACCTATAACATTCACATCAAGCGCGTGCTCAAGGGCAAGCTGAACATGGCCATCGCCGATGGTTCGGTCAGCGTTGACGGCCGCGAAATCTATACCGCCGAAGGCCTTCGGGTCGGCGTGTTTACCTCAACTGACAACTTCTAAGGGTTATCCGCATGCGCCGCGTCGTTATCACTGGTCTGGGCATTGTTTCGTGCCTGGGCAATGACAAAGAGACCGTCTCCGCTAACCTGCGTGCAAGTCGCCCTGGCATCCGCTTCAACCCGGAATATGCCGAAATGGGTCTGCGTAGCCAGGTTTCCGGCTCCATTGACCTGAACCTTGAAGAGCTGATCGATCGCAAGATCTATCGCTTCGTCGGCCATGCGGCGGCTTACGCCTACCTGGCCATGAAAGACGCCATCGCCGACTCCGGTCTGAGCGAAGAGCAAGTGTCCAACCCCCGCACCGGCCTGATCGCCGGCTCCGGCGGCGCTTCGACCCTGAACCAGATGGAAGCGCTGGACATCCTGCGCGAGAAAGGCGTCAAGCGCGTTGGCCCATACCGTGTAACGCGGACCATGAGCAGCACCGTTTCCGCCTGCCTGGCCACACCGTTCAAGATCAAGGGCCTGAACTACTCCATCGCCTCTGCCTGCGCCACCAGTGCTCACTGCATCGGTACCGCCATGGAACAGATCCAGATGGGCAAGCAGGACATCGTCTTCGCCGGTGGCGGTGAAGAAGAGCATTGGACCCAGTCGTTCCTGTTCGATGCCATGGGCGCCCTGTCCACCCAGTACAACGAAACCCCGGAAAAGGCCTCCCGCGCCTACGACGCCAAGCGTGACGGTTTCGTCATTGCCGGCGGTGGCGGCATGGTGGTGGTCGAGGAGCTGGAACACGCTCTGGCCCGTGGCGCCAAGATCTACGCGGAAATCGTCGGCTACGGCGCCACTTCCGATGGCTACGACATGGTGGCTCCAAGCGGCGAAGGCGCAATCCGCTGCATGGAAATGGCCATGTCCACCGTCGACGCACCGATCGACTACCTGAACACCCACGGCACTTCGACTCCGGTCGGCGACGTTGCCGAGATGAAGGGCGTGCGTGAAGTGTTCGGCGACAAGGCCCCGGCCATCAGTTCCACCAAGAGCCTGTCGGGTCACTCCCTGGGCGCCGCCGGCGTTCACGAAGCGATCTACTGCATGCTGATGATGGAAGGCAACTTCATGGCCGGTTCGGCCAACATCGACGAGCTGGATCCGGAAGTGGCCGACATGCCGATCCTGACCAAGACTCGCGAAGATGCCACCATCAACACCGTGATGAGCAACAGCTTCGGCTTCGGTGGCACCAACGCCACCCTGGTGCTGAAACGCTGGCAGGGCAAGTAAGCCCCGCGGCTTCGCCGAATGAAAAAGGCCCCGACTGGTTCGGGGCTTTTTTTCGCCTGGAGCTCACTGGCAAGCCGCCTCCTACGCCACCTGTATGAAGCGGATCGCCGGCCAAACAACCTCACACCGAAAAGCGCGCCACCATGGTGTTCAGATCCACCGCCAGCCGCGACAGCTCCTGACTGGCGGCGCTGGTCTGGTTGGCCCCCGCCGAGGTCTGCAGCGCCAGATCACGGATGTTCATCAGATTGCGATCCACCTCCCGCGCCACCGCTGCCTGCTGCTCCGAGGCACTGGCAATCACGATATTGCGCTCGTTGATCAGGGTGAAGGCCGAAGCGATTTCCTCCAGCGCCTGCCCCGCCGCCTTGGCCACTTCCAGGGTCGAGCGGGCACGGCTGTTGCTGTGCTGCATGGAACTGACCGCCTGGTCGGTGCCTTGCTGAATACCACCGATCATCTGCTCGATTTCCTGGGTCGACTGCTGGGTCCGATGGGCCAGGGCCCGCACTTCATCCGCCACCACGGCAAACCCGCGCCCGGCATCCCCGGCTCGCGCAGCCTCGATGGCCGCGTTCAGTGCCAGCAGATTGGTCTGCTCGGCGATGGAGCGAATCACATCCAGCACCTTGCTGATGCCATAGACCTTCTGTGCCAGGTCTTCCACCTGACTGGCATTGGTCGTCACATCCTCGGCCAGCAACTCGATGGACAGCACCGTCTGATGCACCTGCTCACGCCCATGCTGGGCGATCCGGTCCGACTCCCGAGAGGCTTCGGACGTGGCCACAGCATTGCTGGCCACCTCCTCCACCGCGGCGGTCATCTGATTCACCGCGGTGGCCGCCTGCTCGATTTCCAGGCTCTGCTGATGCAGGCCCCGGGTCGCATCCTCGGTCACGCAACTGAGCTCTTCCGAGGCGGAGGCCAACTGGCTGGAAGAATCGGAAATGCGCCGGATGGTTTCCCGCAGACTGTGCTGCATGGCCTTGAGCGCTTGCAGCAGGCGTGCCGGCTCATCCTTGCCAACCACCGTGATATCCCCCGTCAGGTCACCGCCGGCCACCACCTCGGCGACACTCAGGGACTGGGCCAGGGGCAGGACGATACTGCGGGTCAGCAACAATGCCAGGCCAATGGTGACCAGCGCCGCCAACACGATCATGCCCACCACCCAGACCCGTGACTTGCTGAACACGGCCTGGGCCAGGTCCGTGGCTTGGGTCGCGCTCTGCTTGTTCAACTCGATCAGGTCATGCAGGGTCGCCGCCATTTCGTCGGCCAATTGGTTCATTTCGCCATTGACCACCTTGACCGCCTCTTCCAGCTGGTTCTGGCTGGAAAAGGCCATGACCTGGGCCTGGCGCTGCAGGTACTGCTTCTCAATGACCTTGAAACGATCGAACAGGATCCGCTCCTGGGGCAGCACGATCAATGACTCATAGCGGCCCTGGGCAGCCCCCAGGCCAGTCTTGATGTCGTTGATCTTGTTTTCGTTCTGGGCAATCGCCTGCGGGTCGCGATTGATCAGCAGACGCAGGGTCAGGGCGCGGATGCGCAGCAGGTCCTGACTCATGTCACCGACCGACATGACGCTGGGCAGCCAATTGCTTTCCACCTCATCGGACTGCTGACGCATATTGGCCATCTGCATCAGGGCGAATGCCCCGAGAGCAAACACCATTAGCGCCAGCAAGCCGAAACCCAGGCTTGCGCGCGGCGCGATATTGAGACTTCTGAGGCTCATTCCTCTGGCTCCTTCCTAGAGCGCTGCAAGAACTTGCAGCAGGGTGCTCTTAGACGGTATCGGGCCGTTGGAAAATTGCGTAAGACAAAAACGTGATATCAAAACGCCCTAGCACTCCAATACCTGGGCGTAAAACGATTCAGCGCACAGAAAATCGCTGTTCTGCCAACAAACGGTCACCCTGGAAGACCATGAAGTGCCATTCGCCGGGCACCACTTCGTGGCTCTCCGTGAATTCGTAGGCCATCACATCCTGAGGCGCATTGGGCACCAGCTTCTGGGTGATCTCGAACTTGTCATGGCGCGCACCGTCCGGGGTACGGATACCCGGAGTCAGGTAGAGCAGAGTCAGGGGCTGATCCTCGGCCACCTTGCCCAGCAGTTGGTAGCGCATGCCGAATTTGGTCCCCAGCTTGGCGGGCACCACCGAGGTTGGCTGGATCTTCTCGTTGCTGCGGCGCAGCACCCGCTCCCCCGACTGCAGCTCGGCCTTGGGCCCTTCGAACAGGCCATATTCCACAGGGCCTTCCAGACGAACTTCGGCACTGGCCAGGCCACTGAAAATCATCAGCGCCGCCAGGGCGCTGGTACGAGTGAAGTGCATATCGCGCTCCTTGATTGAGATGGCGCGAGCTTATGAAGCAGGCGTGACAGGCTGATGACAGTCTGCGACCAGGGCGAGGCGCCTACCTGCGGTGGCGGGCGGGGAGGATCGCGAGGAAGTTGTCATGGGCCACCTGACGCGCCACATCCTCGGGCAAGGCATCGAGGAAGACATCGAAGCTGTGCAGCTCCCGCCCCAGCTTGTTGAACCGTCCCACCACATCCGACCCCAGCATGAAGCGCTCCGGGAAGCGCTCCACCAGCTGCAGCCACTCCTGGCGGGGCTCGCCCTGCTCATCCAGCAGATAGGGCGTGAGCAAGCTCCAGGACAGGTCTATGTAGAGATTCGGGTAGCTGTCCAGCAGCCGCGCCAGGGTGGGCAACAGAAACTCCAGGCGCACCTGATGACGATGGATCTCGGCGCTAGTGCCGGCATGGGCCCAGATGAAGCGCGTATGAGGATGGTTGCGCAACGGCTCTTCGATTTCTGCCAGGTACAGCGGGTTGCGTTCGCGCTTGGAGGTGATGTTGGAATGCAGCATGACCGGTAGATCGTTCTCCGCCGCCAGATGATAGATCTTGGTCATCGCCTCGTTGTTGGCCCGTGGCGTGTCACCGGCAGTCAAAGCCGTGAGGTCGTCATGGCGGGTGAAGACTTCACCGATGCCCTGCCACAGGCCCGGATCAAGGTCGAGCATGCGTTGGATATGCGCCGCAGAGTTCTTGTCATTGGGATTGAAACCGGACAGGAAGGGATGAAAACGCTGACGCTGCTCAGGGGACAGTTGCTTCACCGCAGCCGCCACCAGCACATCGGTGGCGCTGTACCAATAGGCATCAGCATCGTCACCGGCGTAATAACGTGGACGCTTGGGTTCATCCTCGTGCCATTTCTTGGCCACCGGAATGCCGGAAATCATGACCTGTTCGATACGGTTGTCAGCCATGGCCTTGAGCAACGCATCCATGCCCGCGGTTTCCTGGAAGAAGTCCACGTAATGCATGTGAGCATCGCTGTAGCGGTAATCCCGTGCCTGGGCCGCCCCACAGGGCAGTTGCATCAGCAACACCCCAAGGCACGTTCCGTATAAATGATTCCAGTGCACCACAGCGTCTCCGAAGGGTTGAAGCCGGGTAGACCCTGCGCCCAGGCAGCAGGTTCAGAAAAAGGGGAACGCCTGTGCCTTCCCATGCTCTATAACTTCAGCACCTTTACAGCCTGATCCGATATTCATCACTGCCTGAGGTTTGCCATGACCATTACCGTCAATACCGAGTCCAGCGAAGGTTTCCGCCACAGCATCCAAGTGGATGACCATCAGTTGTTCACCGACCTGCCCCAGTACGCCGGGGGCGAAGGCACTGCACCAGAGCCCCACGACTACTTCGATGCCGCTCTGGGTGCCTGCAAGGCCCTGACCCTGAAGCTTTACGCGCAGAAAAAAAACATCCCGCTCACCGGAGTCACGGTGGAGCTCAAGCACGACAACAGCCAGGAGCAGCAAGGCAAATACGCCCTGCATGTAAAACTGACCCTCAAGGGCGTGCTCACTGACGCCCAGCGCGATGAGCTGCACCGGGTGGCCGACCGTTGCCCGATCCACAAACTGATGACCACCAGTGAAGTCAGCATCGAGACTCACCTCTCCGAAGGCGCCTTCAGCCAGTAGCGGCAAGACTGGCACAAGCGGGTTATGCTCCCGGGCATAACCCGATCAGCCTGGTATCCGCCATGAATTCTCCCCTCGTGATCCGTCCCCGTATCGAGGACGTTGAAGGCCAGCCCATCCTCCGCCCCCTGCCTTCGGCGCAGTGCCGCAGCGTCGGGCCCTTCGTGTTCTTCGACCATATGCTGGCCACGCCCTACCCCGCCGGCAAAGGCATGAACATCCGCCAGCATCCGCATATCGGCCTCTCGACCCTGACCTACCTGTTCAGCGGACAGATCCAGCACAAGGACAGCCTGGGCTCGGATCAGATTGTCCAGGCCGGAGACGTCAGCTGGATGACGGCCGGCAGCGCCATCGCCCATGTCGAGCGCACCCCCGAGGCCTTGCTGGCCGAGGATTTCGAGATGCATGGATTGCAGGTCTGGCTGGCCTCGCCCAAAGAGCACGAGCAAGGCCCGGGGCATTACAGCCACCACCCGGCCGCTACGCTGCCGGTGAGCGCCAACCTCGGGGTGACAATCCGCATGATTGCCGGAACGGGTTTCTGCCTGGAGTCCCAGGTGCCGGTGCTCTCTCCCACCCTGTACGCCGAACTGCATTTGCAGACCGCTACCAGCCTGCTGATCCCTACCGAGCATCAACAACGCGCCCTGTATGTACTGGACGGCGAGGCACACCTGGATGGAGAAGCGATCAGCGCGCACTCGCTGGTGGTGTTGCCGGAGGGAGAAAGCGTGACCCTGTTCGCCGAGAGCGACTGTCACGCGGTACTGATCGGTGGCGCGCCCCTGGACGGACCACGGCGGATCAACTGGAACTTCGTCGCCAGCGATCCGGCACGTATCGATGAAGCTCGCCAACGCTGGGCCGCCGGGGATTGGCCCCAGGTGCCGGGAGAAAGCGAGCGCATCGAATTGCCACCCGCTCGCCACTGATCGGTAGGGGCCGGCTTGCCGACGAACAGGCCTGTGAGTCTGGCGTTGCTCTCACTGACGCCTTCGCTGGCAAGCCAGCTCCTACGGGATCAGGGTCGGTGGGTCAGCCGCTAAAGACTTCGTCCAGCAGGTAATGCATGGTGGCGAAGGCCCGCGCCGAGGTCTTGGCGTCGTACATCATCTTGCCCGGTACATTGGCGTGGGTATCGGTGAAGGAGTGCACCGCACCGCCATAGCTGACCAGTTGCCAGTCCACACCCGCCGCATCCATTTCCGCCTCGAAGGCCGGCAGTTGCTCCTTGGCGACCAAAGGATCAGCCGCGCCATGCAACACCAGCACCGAGCCCTTGATGTTCTTCGCGTCAGCAGGGTTGGGGGTGTCCAGAGTGCCGTGGAAGGAGGCCGCAGCTTTCACCGGCGCACCGCTGCGGGCCAGCTCCAGGGCGCAGCAGCCGCCAAAGCAGAAACCGAAGGTGGCCAGCTTCGAGCTGTCCACGGCAGCCTCGGTCTGGCTCTGCAAGGCGCTGAACGCCGCTTGCATGCGCTTGCGCAACAACGCCCGGTCATCCTTGAGAGGCATCATCGCTGCACCGGCCTGGTTGGCGTCGCTGGGACGTACCGCCTGCCCATACAGATCAGCAATCAGTACCACGTAGCCCTTGGCCGCCACCGCCTCGGCGATCTTCTGCGCACCGGCGCTGACACCCATCCAGTTAGGCGCCATCAGCAACCCCGGACGAGCGCCCTGGTGGGCGGCATCGAAGGCCAGTCGACCTTCATAGGGCTGGCCATCGATCTGATAGACCACGGAACGCACTGTGATTTGACTCATGACTCATCTTCTCCAGTAGGGGGACACCAGAATGAAAAAACCCGCCGAAGCGGGTTTTTCTTGCAACGTGGTTAAACCGACAGTTCAACCAGCAGCTTGTTCAGTCGGCGCACATAGGCCGCCGGGTCTTTCAAGCTGTCACCGGCCGCCAGGGCCGCCTGATCGAAGAGGATGTGCGACAGGTCGCCAAACCGCTCCTCGCTCTGCTCGCCGTCGAGTTTCTCGATCAGCGGATGGCTCGGGTTGAATTCGAAGATCGGCTTGGAGTCCGGAACCTTCTGCCCGCTGGCTTCAAGGATCTGGCGCATTTGCAGCCCCAGGTCCTGCTCGCCGATGGCCAGGATCGCCGGCGAATCGGTCAGGCGGTGGGAAACCCGTACTTCACTGACGCTCTCGCCCAGGGCGGTCTTGATCCGCTCAACCAGGCCTTCCTTGGTCTTGGCAACTTCCTCGGCAGCCTTCTTGTCCTCTTCCGAGTCCAGATTGCCCAGGTCCAGATCACCACGCGCCACGTCGACAAAGCTCTTGCCGTCGAATTCGTTGAGGTAGCTCATCAGCCACTCGTCGATACGGTCGGTGAGCAGCAGCACTTCGATGCCTTTCTTGCGGAAGACCTCCAGATGCGGACTGTTCTTCACCTGGGCGTAGGATTCGCCGGTGAGGAAGTAGATCTTGTCCTGACCTTCCTTGGCACGAGCCAGGTAGTCGGCCAGGGACACATTCTGCTCGCCGTCGTCGCCCTGGGTGGAGGCAAAGCGCAACAGACCGGCGATCTTCTCCTTGTTGGCGAAGTCTTCGGCCGGGCCTTCCTTCATCACCTGGCCGAAGTTCTTCCAGAAGCCCTTGTATTGCTCAGGCTCGTTCTTCGCCAGTTTTTCCAACATGTCGAGGACGCGCTTGGTCAGTGCCGATTTCATCGAATCGATGATCGGATCTTTCTGCAGAATTTCCCGCGAGACGTTCAGCGACAGGTCGTTGGAGTCCACCACGCCTTTGATGAAACGCAGGTACAGCGGCAGGAACGACTCAGCCTGATCCATGACGAATACGCGCTGCACGTAGAGCTTGAGGCCCTTCGGCGCTTCGCGCTGGTACAAGTCGAATGGTGCGCGCGCCGGAACATAAAGCAGCGAGCTGTATTCAAGCTTGCCTTCAACCTTGTTGTGGCTCCAGCTCAGCGGGTTCTCGAAGTCATGGGCGATGTGCTTGTAGAACTCCTGGTATTCCTCGTCCTTGATCTCGGTACGCGGACGGGTCCACAGGGCACTGGCGCGGTTGACGGTTTCCCACTCCAGCGCAGGTTTCTCTTCGCCTTCAGCGGCAGCGGCTTCTTTGGGCAGCTCGATCGGCAGCGCGATGTGGTCGGAATACTTCTTGATGATATTGCGCAGGCGCCAGCCATCGGCGAACTCGTCCTCACCGGACTTCAGGTGCAGAACGATGCGGGTACCGCGCTCGGCCTTGTCGATGGTCGCAACTTCGAACTCGCCTTCGCCCTTGGACGACCAGTGCACGCCTTCGCTGGCGGGCAGACCGGCACGACGGCTGAACACTTCAACCTGGTCGGCAACAATGAACGCGGAGTAGAAACCCACGCCGAACTGACCGATCAGGTGCGAGTCCTTCTTCTGGTCACCGGTGAGGTTCTTCATGAAATCGGCGGTGCCGGACTTGGCGATGGTCCCCAGGTGGGTGATCACATCTTCACGGCTCATGCCGATACCGTTGTCTTCGAGGGTGACGGTTTTCGCGTCCTTGTCGAAGCTCACACGGATTTTCAGTTCGGCGCCACCTTCCAGCAACTCAGGCTTGGACAGGGCTTCGAAGCGCAATTTGTCGACGGCGTCAGAGGCGTTCGAGATCAATTCGCGAAGGAAGATTTCCTTGTTGGAATACAGCGAATGGATCATGAGGTGCAGCAGTTGCTTCACCTCGGTCTGGAAGCCCAGGGTTTCCTTTTGAGTTTCCACACTCATGGTCATCAAACTCCAATCAGATGGCTGTGGCCGCGTTCCGGAAGCGGAGGGCGGCGGGATGACATGAAAGTGGGGGTCGCTCGCAGGATTTCAAGGGGCAAGACTCTCTTCGATCTTGAAATGTGCCCTGGCGGTAGCAATTGGCTCATCGGCGGTGCTCTGCCAGGCCGTGATCGCGACATTGGCCACCCTCCTCCCCTGCCGGCACACCTGACAGCGAGCGAAGGTGTCGCGAAACTGCCCGGCACGCAGGTAGTCCAGGGAAAAATCGATGATCTTCGGCACCCCGGGCGAGCCGGTGAGAATCAGCAAATGCAAGGCCGCCGCCAACTCCATGAAACCGGCGATCACCCCGCCGTGCAGGGCCGGCAGCAGGGGGTTGCCGATATTGTCCTTATTGGCCGGCAGGCGAAACAGCAGCTCATCGCCCAGTGGCGTGCACTCGATGCCGATCAATTTGGCGTAGGGAATCTGCTCCAGCAACGCGCTGTAATCGCCCTGCTGGCGAACCTGATTCAACAGCGCTTGAAGGTCCACGCTCATGCCCGCTCCCCCTTGAGGGAGTTGACGAACCCGCGGCTGCCCTTGAGACCTTTGCCCATGCGCATGAAGGTACCGACCACGTGCGCCACCGGGCGTTCGGGATCGTCCTGGTAGGCAAAGCCACGGGTGAAGATCACATCGGTGGTGACCCGGTAACACTGGGCAAAACCGTGCACATCGTGATGAGGCACTGCCGGATGCATATAGTCTATGCGCAGGTCCAGGGTCGGACACACCTCGAACTCCGGCAGCACGCACAAGGTAGCCATGCCACAGGCGCTGTCCATCAGCGTGGTCAGGGCACCGCCATGAATGATCCCGGTTTGCGGGTCACCGACAATCTGCGGGCTATAAGGCAAGGTCAGGGTCATGCCTTCTACAGAGGCGCTGTGCACCCTGATATCCAGCACCTGACAGTGGCGCAGGGCGGAAAGAAAGCGTGTCGCACGCTCGAAAATTGGGTTGTGCACCATGGCTAATGCCTCTTGTTATTGTCAGGAATGTGCATTGAATGAAGCAGACAAAAGTTCCGTGAAACGAATACTTAATATATCTGTGAGCCTCAAGGAACTTAAATCACAAGGCCATGATCGAAAGGCCAGTAGATATCTTCACTAAGGAGAAACACCCCATGCGTAAGACTTTAGCTATTGCCCTGATGCTGACCGCTTCCCTCGGTCTGGCTGCCTGCGACAAAAAATCCGAGGACAAAGCTCAAGATGCCAATCAACATGCTGAGCAAGCTCAACAAAAAATGAACGAAGCTCAGGATAAAGTGAACGAGGCAGCGAAAGAAAACGCCGAAGCCGCCAAAGATCAGGCTGAATCCAACAAGGCCGCTGCTGAAGAAAGCGCCAAGGAAGCAGCACCTAAAACCAACTAAGTCGGTTTTAGCGCAACACAAAAAAGCCCGCCAAGTGCGGGCTTTTTCTTGTCCGCAAAACAGCGGCTCGATACAACTGTGCTTAGTTGTCGAATATCTAACTAAGCACAATGAAGCTCAATATCCTGACTCCAGGAACAACTCGTCCTGACGCGGCTCTGCCTGCAACGGCTGTCCTGCCTCTCCATTGTCTGAAGACTCCAACGCATAGTGCAAGGAACTGGATGCGGGCAACAGCCTGATGGGAAAGTCGTAGTGGGCGGTAAAGGGTGCCAACCACTGGCGAGTCTGGTAATCGACTGCGGTGATACTCATGTAGCAAGGGTGCGGAGTGTCCTGGGGCCCACGGCCGGCCAGCACCATCACCAGCTCCCAGTCGGTTGCCTGCTCGACCTGGAAGCGTCCGTCGTCGCCAGTCAGGAACTGCGCCCCACACAAGGCGCCCTTGGCCCCGGCGACTGGTCTGCCGCTCAATGCATCCACCACCTGGCCCCGCGCTTCGCCATTCAGATACAGGGTTTGCACCCGGCAGCCCGACAACAACATGAATGACAAGCACAGCCACATCAGGGCGCGCGGATTGTTCATTGGCCAACTCCTTTTAACCGGGCAACAGATCAATCGATAAGTTCTCCCCACTCAAACTGCGTCTTTGGGGCTATCGGCCAAAGGCGGTTCTGTCGGGGTATAGACCATGACGTCAAGTACATCGGAATGAAACTCCCGCTGGTACAGGACAAATACCACGCCTGCACTCATCAGCATGAACAACCAGGGGCTGACGAACCAGGCCAGCATGGTCATGCCGAAATAGTAGGAACGCAGACCGAAGTTGAACTGGTTGGCCGCCATGGAAATCACCCGGGCTGCCCGCGAAGCAAACGCCTTGCGCTCCTGCTCGGAGACATGTCGCTCACCGATCATCGGCGCCGACCCCACCAAGACTGCGGCGAAGTTGTATTGGCGCATGCACCAACTGAACGTGAAAAAGGCATACACGAACACCAGCGCCAGGCACAGCAACTTGATCTCCGACATGCCCTGAGAGGCCTGCTGGACCATCGGAATGTCCGCCAGCAGCGACACCGCACGCTCCGATGCACCGAGCACAGTGAGGATGCCTGCCAGGATGATCAAGGTACTGGAGGCGAAGAACGAAGCGTTGCGTTCCAGGTTGCCGATCACACTGGCGTCGGCGATACGGTTGTCCCGCAGCAGCATGCGGCGCATCCAGTCCTCGCGGTACAGGTGCAGGACACTGGCCAGACAGGCCGTGTCCCGGCCCTTCCAGGAGGCGTAACGGGTATAGCCGCCCCAGCAGACGACGAACCATAGAGCGGCCAGTAGGTGAATCAGGTTGGCTTGGACGAACGACATGCAAATTCCTGTAAGGCGTTGGCAAAAGACAAGGACACTGCTTCGACGCCACGCCGAGGAAAAAGACACCGCCCAAGCCCCATAAAAAATGCCCCGTATCGATGGATACGGGGCATTGTTCTTGGCACTCAGGGACCGCTTGTGGCGGTCCCGATCCATCAGCGGCGGATCAAGCCAGGGCTTCGGCCGGCTTGCCCAGAATACGGTCGAAGATCACCGCAACCGCCAGGATGATCACCGAAGGCACCAGCCAGGCCAGACCTTGCTCGCTCAACGGCAGGTGGGACAGCTGGCTAGGCAAGCCATCGGCCAGGCCGGCCCCCTTGAGCGCATCGATCAGACCGAACACGAAAGACACCAGCATCACCGGACCAACGATGCGCCGCTGGTCCCGCCAGAAGTCTTTGCAGAAGCTCAGGGCCACCAGGGCAATGCACGGCGGATAGATGGCGGTCAGCACCGGGATCGAGAAGGCGATCAGCTTGGTGAGGCCAAGGTTCGACACCAACAGCGAGAAGACCGCGAGGATCACTACCAGAGTCTTATAGGACAATGGTGTTACCCGGCTGAAATACTCGGCGCAGGCACAGGTCAGGCCCACGGCGGTCACCAGGCAAGCCAGGGAGATCAGTACCGCGAGGAAACCGCTGCCCAGGGAGCCAAAGGTGTGTTGTACATAGGCATGCAACACCGCCGCGCCATTGGTGGCACCAGCAGCCACTTCATGGCTGCCCGAACCGAGACGGAACAGACTGACATAAACCAGCGCCAGGCCGACCCCGGCGATCAGGCCGGCGATCACCGCATAGCGAGTGATCAGTCGAGGCGATTCGACCCCGCGCGAACGAATGGCGTTAACGATGACGATGCCGAACACCAGGGCGCCCAGGGTATCCATGGTCAGGTAGCCATTGATGAAGCCCTGGGAGAATGGTGCAGCAACGTACTCGGGCGTGGCCTCGCCGATGGTGCCGGCCGGCAAGGCAAACGCAGCGATGCCCAGCACTGCCAGGGCAATGATTTTCAGCGGTGCCAGGAAACGGCCAACGGTATCCAGCAGACGGCCCGGATACAGGGAGATGAAGAACACCAACAGGAAGTAGGCCGAGCTGTAGAGGAACAGTGCCAGCGGGCTCTCGCCGGTCAGTGGCGCCAGGCCCACTTCGAAGGACACGGTGGCAGTGCGCGGGGTGGCGAACAAAGGCCCCACTGCCAGGTAGCAGACGGCGGCCAGCACACCACCGGCGACTTTACCGATAGGACTGCTCAGGGCATCCATCGCGCCCCCGACCTTGGCCAGGGCGACCACGGTGATCACTGGCAGACCGACTGCCGTGATCAGAAAACCCAGCGCCGCCATCCAGACATGGGGTCCGGACTGCAAACCGACGATAGGAGGGAAAATGATGTTGCCAGCCCCGACGAACAGGGCAAAAGTCATGAAGCCGAGTGCCAGAATGTCCTGGCCTTTCAACACTTTCATTAAGGAAATACCACACTACTGAATCGGAATTTAGAGAGGGATTTCCCTTATGGGTGAGGGAAATGCTGTCAATCCGTATAAGACTGACCCGTTTAGCGCGCAGTTACCTTGTGGGCAGCAGACGCAAAAAGAGGCGGGTAGCCTACCGAATCTCCAAGACGAACGCACCGGCGCAGTGCGAATTTTCTGATATGCGACATTGGGATGTCGCATTTTCGAAATTATATTTCCATCGGGCTTAATCCCATCCCCGCACACCGGCCGGCATGCTGGGAGCCGAACCGTATAGAAACCGAATTGGCTAAGCGCGGCTTGTGTAGGAGCTGGCTTTCCAGCGCAGCCCTCCCCCAAGGCTGCATCGGACCTGAAGGCTTTTCGCCGGCAAGCCGTCCCCTACGCCAGAAAGCACAAAGGCCACCCGAAGGTGGCCTTTGCTGGTTTTGCGTCAGCTAAGCGCGAGGCTTACTTGACAGCCCAACCGGTCAGCTCGGCCAGGGCCTTGCCGATGTCTGCCAGCGAACGCACGGTTTTTACACCTGCGTCTTGCAGAGCAGCGAATTTCTCGTCTGCAGTGCCTTTGCCGCCAGAGATGATTGCGCCAGCATGGCCCATGCGTTTGCCCGGAGGAGCAGTCACACCAGCGATGTAGGAAACAACCGGCTTGGTCACGTGAGCCTTGATGTAGGCAGCCGCTTCTTCTTCAGCCGAACCGCCGATCTCACCGATCATCACGATCGCTTCGGTCTTCGGGTCTTCCTGGAACAGCTTCAGGATGTCGATGAAGTTGGAACCTGGGATCGGGTCACCACCGATGCCGACGCAGGTGGACTGACCGAAACCGGCGTCAGTGGTCTGCTTCACAGCTTCGTAAGTCAGGGTGCCGGAACGGGAAACGATACCGACCTTGCCTGGCAAGTGAATGTGACCTGGCATGATGCCGATCTTGCATTCGCCTGGAGTGATCACGCCTGGGCAGTTAGGGCCGATCAGGGTAACACCCAGCTCGTCGCACTTAACTTTAGCGTCCAGCATGTCCAGGGTAGGAATGCCTTCGGTGATGCAGACGATCAGCTTGATGCCGCCGAAAGCAGCTTCCAGGATCGAGTCCTTGCAGAAAGGAGCCGGAACGTAGATCACGCTGGCGGTGGCGCCAGTGGCAGCTACAGCGTCTTTCACGGTGTTGAACACTGGCAGACCCAGGTGCTCGGTGCCGCCTTTGCCAGGAGTTACGCCACCAACCATCTTGGTGCCGTATTCGATGGCTTGCTGGGTGTGGAAACTACCTTGCGAACCGGTAATGCCCTGGCAGATAACTTTGGTGTCTTTATTGATCAGGACGCTCATTATTTGCCCTCCGCAGCTTTGACAACTTGTTGAGCAGCGTCGGTCAGGCTGGTAGCAGCGATGATGTTCAAGCCGCTTTCTGCCAGTACTTTAGCGCCCAGTTCAGCGTTGTTGCCTTCAAGGCGAACAACAACCGGGATTTTCACGCCGACTTCTTTCACGGCGCCGATGATGCCTTCGGCAATCATGTCGCAGCGAACGATGCCGCCGAAGATGTTGACCAGTACTGCAGCGACGTTGGTGTCGGACAGGATGATCTTGAAGGCTTCGGTCACACGCTCTTTGGTAGCACCACCGCCCACGTCGAGGAAGTTGGCTGGCTTACCGCCGTGCAGGTTGACGATGTCCATGGTACCCATGGCCAGGCCGGCACCGTTGACCATGCAGCCGATGTTGCCTTCCAGGGCTACGTAGTTCAGTTCGAACTTGGCAGCGTGCGCTTCGCGCGGATCGTCTTGCGACGGATCGTGGAAAGTCTTCAGCTTAGGCTGACGGTACATGGCGTTGGCGTCGATGTTGATCTTGGCGTCCAGGCAGTGCAGATCGCCGTCAGCCTTGATCACCAGCGGGTTCACTTCCAGCAGGGCCAGATCGTGATCCTGGAACAGTTTGGCCAGACCAACGAAGATCTTGGCGAACTGGGCAACTTGCTTGCCTTCCAGACCCAGCTGGAAAGCCAGCTCGCGACCCTGGAATGGCTGAGCGCCAACCAGTGGATCGATAGTGGCTTTCAGAATTTTTTCTGGAGTGTCGTGAGCGATTTTCTCGATGTCCACGCCACCTTCGGTGGAAGCCATGAACACGATGCGACGGCTCGAACGGTCAACGACAGCGCCCAGGTACAGCTCTTTAGCGATATCAGTGCACGATTCAACCAGGATCTTGGTGACAGGCTGGCCATTGGCATCAGTCTGATAGGTCACCAGACGCTTGCCCAACCACTGCTGAGCGAATGCCTTAGCGTCTTCTTTGCTGCGAACCAGCTTAACGCCGCCCGCTTTACCGCGACCACCGGCGTGAACCTGGGCTTTGACAACCCACTCGGAGCCGCCGATTTTGTCGCAAGCTTCTGCTGCTTCTTCCGGGGTGTCTACCGCGTAGCCTTTGGATACTGGCAGGCCGTATTCAGCGAACAGCTGCTTACCCTGATACTCGTGAAGATTCATGCTTTTTACCGTCTTCGTTAGGTACTGCGCATTCGGCGCTGCGCTCAAGATTGAGTGCCGCACCACCTGTGACCGCTACTCTCAAACCAGCGCCACACCTGAACCCGGAGCCTGGGCCCCGGTCCAGTGTGTGGCGCTACCCTGAGAGGTCGAGTCCAGCGGATATTCCGCGGTGAGTCTTGCGCACAAGGCTCACGACGGGCCAACCGCCGTGGTTTCTTATTATTGCTTAGCGTTTCTTGCGGTTGGCAATGTGGATGGCAGTGCCATTCACAGCCAGAGCTGCTTCGTGCAGGGCTTCGGACAGGGTCGGATGGGAGAAAACCATCATGC
This sequence comes from Pseudomonas sp. E1BtOHC1, assembly GCF_058744285.1. Classification (NCBI taxonomy): domain Bacteria; kingdom Pseudomonadati; phylum Pseudomonadota; class Gammaproteobacteria; order Pseudomonadales; family Pseudomonadaceae; genus Pseudomonas; species Pseudomonas sp. E1BtOHC1. Next base: position 2,743,597 of record NZ_CP196023.1, on the reverse strand, counting down.
CCAGGTCTTCGGCGCTGGTGCCGAATTCCATGCCGATCGCACCTTGCTGAACCAGTTCCGCAGCGCTTGGGCCAATCACGTGGACGCCCAATACGCGGTCAGTCTTGGCATCGGCGATGACTTTGACGAAACCGCCGGTGTCGTTGGCTGCCATGGCACGGCCGCTGGCGGCAAACGGGAAGGTGCCGACGTTAACTTCAACGCCTTCAGCTTTCAAGGCCTGCTCGGTTTTACCGACCCATGCAATTTCCGGGTGAGTATAGATAACCGAAGGGATCAGGTCATAGTTCATCTGGGCTTTGTGGCCCTTGATGCGCTCGGCAACCATGATGCCCTCTTCCGAGGCCTTGTGAGCCAGCATCATGCCGCGCACCACGTCACCGATGGCGTAGACGCCCGGTACGGTAGTAGCGCAGTGATCGTCAACGTGCACAAAACCGCGCTCGTCGAGGGTCACGCCGCAGTCGGCGGCCAGCAGATCGGTGGTCACCGGACGGCGACCAACGGCTACGATCAGCTTGTCGAAAGTGATGGTCTGTTCGCCGTTGGCATCGGTGTAGGTCACTACGACTTCTTCGCCGTTGACCTTGGAGCCGGTCACGCGAGCGCCCAGCTTGATGTCCAGACCCTGTTTGGTCAGGGTTTTCAGCGCTTCCTTGGAGACAGCGGCATCAGCGGCCATCAGGAAGGTGTCGAGGGCTTCCAGGACGGTCACTTGCGCGCCCAGGCGCGACCAGACCGAACCCAGCTCCAGACCGATCACGCCAGCGCCGATCACGCCCAGACGTTTTGGTACGGATTGGAATTCCAGAGCGCCGGTGGAGTCGACGATGACATTCTGATCGACCGGAGCCGGTGGAATGTCGATTGGACGTGAGCCTGGAGCCAGGATGACGTTTTCGGCTTCGATGACTTCAACCGAACCGTCAGCCTTGGTGACTTCGACTTTCTTGCCAGCCAGCAGTTTGCCGTGGCCCTGAATCGAGGTGACGCCGTTGGCTTTGAACAGGGTGGCAACACCGCTGGTCAGGCCTTTGACGATGTTGGCCTTGCGACCCACCATGGCCGGTACGTCCATGGTCACGCCAGCATGGTTGATGCCGTGGATGGCAAAACCGTCCTGGGCTTCGTGGAATTTCCAGGAGCTGTCCAGCAGCGCCTTGGAAGGAATGCAACCGACGTTCAGACAAGTACCACCGAGGGCCAGCTTGCCCTCTTTATCGGTGTACTTCTCGATGCAAGCGGTGGTGAAACCGAGTTGTGCGGCCTTGATTGCGGCGACATAACCGCCTGGGCCCGCGCCAATCACTACCACGTCGAATTTCTGAGTCATAAAAAGGTTCCTTTTAACGGCAAGCTAGAAGCCGCAAGCCGCAAGCTGGAGCCTCCGGCCCTGAGGGCCCGAGGCGAATCGCTTACAGCTTGCAGCTGCTTTTTAGATGTCCAGGAGCAGACGCGCTGGGTCTTCCAGCAGGTTCTTGATGGTCACCAGGAACGTCACGGCCTCTTTACCGTCGATCAGACGGTGATCGTAGGACAGCGCCAGGTACATCATCGGACGGATTACCACCTGACCGTTGATTGCCATAGGACGTTGCAGGATGTTGTGCATGCCCAGGATCGCTGCTTGCGGCGGGTTAACGATCGGGGTCGACATCATCGAACCGAAGGTACCACCGTTGGTGATGGTGAAAGTACCACCTGTCATCTCTTCCATCGACAGCTTGCCGTCGCGGGCCTTCTTGCCGAAGGTGGCGATGCCGCCTTCGATTTCAGCCAGGCTCATCAGTTCGGCGTTGCGCAGAACCGGAACCACCAGGCCACGGTCGCTGGACACCGCAACACCGATGTCGGCGTAGCCGTGGTAGACGATATCGGAACCGTCGATCGAAGCGTTGACCGCAGGGAAACGCTTCAGCGCTTCGGTGGCAGCCTTGACGAAGAACGACATGAAGCCCAGGCGTACGCCGTTGTGGGACTTCTCGAACAGGTCCTTGTACTTCGAACGCAGGGCCATGACTTCGGTCATGTCGACTTCGTTGAAGGTGGTCAGCATTGCCATGTTCGATTGAGCTTCAACCAGACGCTCGGCAACCTTGGCACGCAGGCGTGTCATAGGTACGCGCTTCTCGACGCGATCGCCGGCAGCGAAGACTGGAGCAGCAGCGGCTGGAGCCGGAGCCTTGGCAGGCGCGGCAGCCGGAGCGGCTTTCTTGGCGGCAACAGCAGCCACCACGTCTTCCTTGGTCACACGACCGCCTTTGCCGGTGCCGGCAACGGAAGCGATGTTGATGCCGTTCTCTTCAGCCAGCTTGCGCGCGGCTGGAGCAGCGATTGGATCGTCTTCGCCTTCAGCGGCAGCGGGGGCAGCAGCAGCAGCGGCCGGAGCGGCAGCAGCAGGAGCAGCGGCAGCAGCTGCGCCTTCAACGATGGAGCCCAGAACTTCGTCGGACAGAACGGTGTCGCCTTCGTTCTTGACGATAGCGCCCAGTACGCCGTCAGCGGTGGCCAGAACTTCCAGCACAACCTTGTCAGTCTCGATGTCGACGATCAGTTCGTCGCGCTTGACGGCCTCGCCCGGTTGTTTGTGCCAGGTGGCAACGGTGCCATCGGCAACCGATTCCGGGAAAGTGGGGGCTTTGATCTCGATAGCCATTATCTGTGGTTCCTTAAATTCGGTTTCAGGTGCGCGAAGGCGTTAAACAGTGAAGGCATCTTGCAGCAGTTTTTCCTGCTGCTCAGCGTGCATCGATGCGTAACCACAAGCTGGGGCAGCAGAAGCGTCACGGCCCGCGTACTCGAGTACGAGCGACTTGTTGTGACCGCTGATGATGCGACGCATGTGATGCTGGCTGCAGTACCAGGCACCCTGGTTCATCGGCTCTTCCTGACACCAAACGATGTGTTTGAGGTTTTTGTACGGAGCCAGGACTTCGATCAGGTCGTCCTCAGGGAATGGGTACAGCTGCTCGATACGCACGATGGCGATGTCGTCACGACCTTCGGCACGGCGTTTTTCCAACAGGTCGTAGTAGACCTTGCCGCTACACAGAACGATGCGACCCACGTCTTTCGGATCCTGGGCATCGATTTCCGGAATAACGGTCTGGAACGAACCTTCCGCCAGATCTTCCAGGGTCGAGATGGCCAGTTTATGACGCAGCAGCGACTTCGGTGTCAGCACGACCAGAGGCTTGCGCAGCGGACGAATCACCTGACGGCGCAGCAAGTGGTAGATCTGAGCCGGCGTGGTCGGTACGCACACCTGGATGTTGTGCTCGGCGCACAGCTGCAGGTAACGCTCCAGACGAGCCGAGGAGTGCTCAGGGCCCTGACCTTCATAACCGTGTGGCAGCAGCATGGTCAGACCGCAGAGACGGCCCCACTTGTGCTCGCCGCTGGTGATGAACTGGTCGATCACCACTTGGGCACCGTTGGCGAAGTCGCCGAACTGGGCTTCCCAGATCACCAGCGCGTTAGGCGTGGTGGTCGAGTAGCCGTATTCGAATGCCAGTACCGCTTCTTCCGACAGGAAGGAGTCGTACAGGTCGAAGCGCGGCTGACCGTCGAACAGGTGCTGCAGCGGGATGTAGGTGCTGGCATCTTTCTGGTTGTGCAAAACCGCGTGGCGGTGCGAGAAAGTACCGCGGCCGATGTCCTGGCCGGTCATGCGGATCGGGTGACCTTCGAACGCCAGGGTCGCGTACGCCATGGTTTCGGCGTAACCCCAGTTGATCGGCAGGCCGCCGGCTTGCATTTTCTGACGGTCTTCGTAGATCTTCGCGACCTGACGCTGAACCACGAAGCCTTCTGGCAGCTCCAGCAGCTTGGCGGACAGTTCCTGCAGGGTCTTGAGATCGAAGGTGGTGTCGTGACGTGCGGTCCAGGTGTGGCCCAGGTACGGGCGCCAGTCCACGAACAACTCTTTGTTCGGTTCCTTGACCAGGCTCTTCACTACGTGCAGACCGTTGTCCAGCGCATTGCGGTATTCGTCGACTTTCGCCTGAACACGCTCTGCGTCGAGCACACCGCTCTGGGTCAGACGATCGGCATACAGCTCACGGGTGGTGCGCTGCTTGGTGATCTGCTGATACATCAGAGGCTGGGTGCCGCTCGGCTCGTCGGCCTCGTTGTGGCCGCGACGACGGTAGCAGACCAGGTCGATTACCACGTCGCGCTTGTACTGCATGCGGTAGTCGATGGCCAGCTGGGTCACGAACAACACGGCTTCCGGATCATCACCATTCACATGGAGGATCGGCGCCTGGATCATCTTCGCAACGTCGGTAGCGTACTCGGTGGAACGCGAGTCCAGCGGGTTGCTGATGGTGAAACCAACCTGATTGTTGATCACGATGTGCACAGTGCCGCCGGTACGGAAACCGCGGGTCTGGGACATCTGGAAGGTTTCCATCACCACGCCCTGACCGGCAAATGCCGCGTCACCGTGGATCGAGATCGGCAGAACCTTGTCGCCGGTCTGGTCGTTGCGACGATCCTGACGGGCGCGCACCGAACCTTCGACCACTGGCGAAACGATTTCCAGGTGGGACGGGTTGAACGCCATGGCCAGGTGAACTTCACCGCCGGCAGTCATCACGTTGGACGAGAAGCCCTGGTGATACTTAACGTCACCGGAACCCAGCTCGACCTTCTTCTTGCCTTCGAACTCGTCGAACAACTCGCGCGGGTTCTTGCCGAAAGTGTTGACCAGCACGTTGAGACGGCCACGGTGGGCCATGCCGATCACGACTTCCTTGGTGCCGTAGGAACCTGAACGCTGGATCAGTTCGTCGAGCATCGGAATCAGGCTCTCGCCGCCTTCCAGACCGAAACGCTTGGTGCCCGGGTATTTGGTACCCAGGTATTTTTCCAGGCCTTCGCCGGCGGTGACGCGCTCGAGCAGGTGGCTCTTGATGTCGGCGGAATAGGTCGGACGGCCGCGTACGCTTTCCAGACGCTGCTGGAACCACTGACGCTGCTCGGAATCGGTGATGTGCGTGAATTCAGCGCCGATGGTGCGGCAATATGTCTGCTGCAACGCTTCGTGAATTTCGCGTAGGCTCGCTTCCTCTTTGCCGATGAACAGGTCGCCGGCACGGAAGGTCGTATCAAGATCGGCATTGGTCAAGCCGTAATGATTGATCGACAGGTCTGCAGGTGCAGGACGCTGCCACAGCCCCAGCGGGTCCAGCTGGGCTGCCTGGTGGCCACGCATCCGATAGGCCTGGATCAATCGCAGCACTTCAACTTGCTTCTTCTCGTGCTCACTGCTCACGCTCCCGGCGGATACCGGTTGGGCGCGGCGCTGGTTCTTTGCCAGCAAGACGAAATGATCGCGAATTGTCGAGTGCGAAACATCGATGGCAGTGCTGCCGTCGGTAGGCAACTTCTGAAAGTAAGTGCGCCACTCTTCTGGCACAGCGTTAGGGTCGTGCAGGTAGAGCTCGTAGAGCTCTTCCACATAGGCAGCGTTACTACCGGATAGGTAGGCGCTGTTCCACATGCGCTGCATCACGCTTTCTTGCATGCTTGGTCACCCTCGGTTAGGGGAACACCACCGGCGAAGACACCGAGCAAGCTTGCAGAAGTCCGAATGCAGCGACCAAAACAAGCCACTTAGGATCACGCTGATAGTCCGGGTACCAGCCCGGATGCCCCTGCTTGTCTCATTTCTTCAAAAATAAGAGCAGCCACTTTGTGAGCTGCTGCTCAGGTTAGAGCCATGACGCGGGTTGAAGCCCGCGCCTTGGCTTTTACGGGTACAGCGGTCCTACGGGTACAACAGCTGAATCACACGCCACTCTGCAGCAACATGTTACGAATGTGACCGATGGCCTTAGTCGGGTTCAGACCCTTCGGACAAACGTTGACGCAGTTCATGATCCCCCGGCAGCGGAATACGCTGAACGGGTCATCCAGGGAAGCCAGACGCTCGGACGTCTTGGTATCACGGCTGTCTGCCAGGAAGCGATAGGCTTGCAGCAGAGCAGCTGGACCCAGGAACTTGTCCGGGTTCCACCAGAAGGACGGGCAAGAGGTCGAGCAGCAAGCGCACAGGATGCACTCGTACAGACCGTCAAGCTTCTCGCGCTCTTCCGGAGACTGCAGACGCTCGATGGCCGGAGCCGGCGTATCGTTCTGCAGGAATGGCTTCACCTTCTCGTATTGCTTGTAGAAGATGCTCATATCGACGACCAGGTCACGGATAACCGGCAGACCTGGCAGCGGACGAACAACCAGCTTGTTCTTCTTGACCACGGCGGACAGCGGCGTGATGCACGCCAGGCCGTTCTTGCCGTTGATGTTCATGCCATCGGAACCGCAAACGCCTTCACGGCAGGAACGACGATAGGAGAAACCCTCGTCCTGCTCTTTGATCAGCGCCAGCACGTCCAGCACCATCAAGTCCTTGCCACCGGTGTCGACCTGGAAAACCTGGGTTTTCGGAGCCGAGTCGGTGTCAGGGTTGTAACGATAAACTTCAACTTGCAACATATCGATCACCCTTTAGTAAGTCCGGACTTTTGGTTCGAAAGTCGGAACAGTCTTCGGCGAGAAGTTGACCGCACGCTTGGCAACGCGCTTCTCACCCGGGAAGTACAGGGTGTGGCACAGCCAGTTTTCGTCGTCACGGTCTTCAAAGTCTTCACGGGCGTGAGCGCCGCGAGACTCTTTACGCACTTCGGCAGCGATGGCAGTGGCTTCAGCCACTTCCAGCAGGTTCTGCAGCTCAAGTGCTTCGATACGCGCAGTGTTGAAAGCTTGAGACTTGTCGTTGATCTTGACGTTGGCGATACGCTCGCGCAGCTCAGCCAGCTGAGCAATACCCTTCTGCATGTATTCGCCGGTACGGAATACACCGAAGTAGTTCTGCATGCAGTTCTGCAGCTCGCGGCGCAGGGTTGCGACGTCTTCACCGGTGGTGCGCTCATTGAGCTTGGCCAGGCGGTTCAGAGCAACGTCGACGTCGGTGTCGCTGGCATCGCGGTATTCGATACCGTCGGTCAGCGCTTTTTCCAGGTGCAGGCCAGCTGCACGACCGAACACCACCAGGTCCAGCAGCGAGTTGCCGCCCAGACGGTTGGCGCCGTGAACCGATACGCAAGCCACTTCACCCACTGCGAACAGGCCAGGGATGATGGTGTCTTCGCCAGCAGCGTTCTGAGTGATCGCCTGACCATGAATGTTGGTGGCGACGCCGCCCATCATGTAGTGGCAGGTTGGAACGACCGGAACCGGAGCAACGACCGGATCAACGTGTGCAAAGGTCTTGGACAGTTCGCAGATACCAGGCAGGCGGCTGTGCAGCACTTCCTCACCCAGGTGATCGAGCTTGAGCATCACGTGATCGCCATTCGGACCACAGCCGTTGCCGGCGATGATTTCCTTGACCATGGAGCGCGCTACAACGTCGCGACCAGCCAGGTCTTTGGCGTTCGGGGCATAACGCTCCATGAAACGCTCGCCGTGCTTGTTGATCAGGTAACCGCCTTCACCGCGGCAGCCTTCAGTCACCAGTACACCGGCGCCGGCGATGCCGGTCGGGTGGAACTGCCACATTTCGATGTCTTGCACAGGAACGCCGGCACGCAGCGCCATGCCTACACCGTCACCGGTGTTGATCAGCGCGTTGGTGGTGGAAGCGTAGATACGACCAGCACCGCCGGTAGCCAGAACGGTGGCCTTGGAGCGGATGTAGGTGGTTTCGCCGGTTTCGATGCAGATAGCGATCACGCCGACAAAGGCGCCGTCCTGGTTCTTGACCAGATCAACCGCGTACCACTCGTTGAGGAACGTGGTACCGGCTTTCAGGTTGCCCTGATAAAGGGTGTGCAGCAGCGCGTGACCGGTACGGTCGGAAGCTGCGCAGGTACGAGCAGCCTGGCCGCCCTTACCGTAATCCTTGGATTGACCACCGAAAGGACGCTGATAGATACGACCGGTTTCGGTACGGGAGAACGGCAGACCCATGTGGTCCAGCTCGAAGACCGCAGCCGGGCCTTCCTGACACATGTATTCGATAGCGTCCTGGTCACCGATGTAGTCGGAGCCCTTGACGGTATCGTACATGTGCCAGCGCCAGTCATCGTTCGGGTCCGCCGAGGCGATCGCGCAAGTGATGCCGCCCTGGGCAGACACAGTGTGCGAACGGGTCGGGAACACCTTGGTGATCACTGCAGTCTTGTGGCCGCCCTGGGCCAGCTGCAGTGCGGCACGCATGCCGGCGCCGCCGCCGCCAATGATGATGGCGTCGAAAGAAATGGTTGGAATGTTAGCCATGAATCAGATACCCCAGAGAATCTGCACACCCCAGACGAAGTAAGCGAACATCGCAACGCCGCATACTGCCTGGAAAAGGAAACGTACTGCTGTCGCCGACTTGCCCAGCGCCATCGGCGTCAGGTAGTCAGTCGAGATGGTCCACATGCCGACCCAGGCGTGAGCGCCCAGGGCCACCATGGCCAGCAGACTGAAGATACGCATCCAGTTGTTTGCGAACAGGCCATGCCACTGGGTGTAGTCAATGCCCGGATTCGCTACGAGGTATCCAATCAGGAAAATGAAATAAGCCGCGAGAACGACCGCAGACACACGCTGTGCCATCCAGTCATAAAGGCCCGAACGCGACAGGTTCGTAACGCTGGTTACCATATCCAAACTCCCGCCAGAACGATTACCACCACGGATACGGCGATAACGATTTTCGAGCCCAGCTTGCCGCCTTCCAGCGTCTCACCGATGCCCATGTCCATAATCAGATGGCGTACACCGGCCACCAAGTGATACAGCAAGGCGGACAGGAGGCCCCACGCAACGAATTTGGCCAGCGGACTGGTCAAGCACGCCTTCACCTCGGCATAGCCTTCCTCGGAGCCCAGGGATTTGCTCAATGCGTAAAGCATGATGCCGATGCCCAGGAAGAGGATGATGCCGGAAACACGGTGAAGAAACGACGTAACGCCGGTGATGGGGAGTTTGATGGTCCTTAGGTCTAGGTTTACAGGTCGTTGGCTATTCACGGCTTTTTTCACACTGAAGAGCCCCTAACAATCAGGGCAAAGTTGTTGGGGAGTGCACTGGTCAGGTAACCACTACCCAGGGAGTGCGACCCCCAATAAAGCGGGCCCAGAAGCCTACGGAGGTCGGTGGCCGAGTATAGACAGTTAGGCTACTAATGACAACGCAAACACCTTCCCCTAATAGCTGATTGCGTTAGCCTTATAAAAGGCGTAAATGGCAGTGAATTTCGCTAAAAAATCCCTCCCAAAGCCTTCTGGGACAAGACTTTAGGCAAATTGACATTCAGATTTATCTCACTATAGTGGTGCGGGCCCTGCGTGGGGGGTCTGTCTGATGATTTCAAGCATAAATAGGAGGCCACATGGCTGACAAAAAAGCGCAGTTGATCATCGAGGGCGCAGCCCCCGTCGAGCTGCCCATTTTAACCGGCACCGTTGGTCCCGATGTAATTGATGTTCGGGGCCTGACGGCCACGGGCCGCTTCACTTTTGACCCGGGTTTCATGTCGACCGCCTCCTGCGAGTCGAAAATCACCTATATCGACGGCGACAACGGCATTCTGTTGCACCGCGGCTACCCGATCGAACAACTGGCTGAAAAGTCGGACTATCTGGAAACCTGCTACCTGCTGCTCAACGGTGAATTGCCCACCGCCGAACAGAAAGCCCAGTTCGTCAGCACCGTGAAGAACCACACCATGGTTCACGAGCAGTTGAAGAGCTTCTTCAACGGTTTCCGCCGCGACGCCCACCCAATGGCGGTGATGTGCGGCGTAGTGGGTGCACTCTCGGCGTTCTACCACGACTCCCTGGACATCAATAACCCGCAGCATCGCGAAATCTCCGCTGTGCGCCTGGTAGCCAAGATGCCGACCCTGGCAGCGATGGTTTACAAGTACTCCATGGGTCAGCCGATGATGTATCCGCGCAACGACCTGTCGTACGCGGAAAACTTCCTGCACATGATGTTCAACACCCCGTGCGAGATCAAACCGATCAGCCCGGTGCTGGCCAAGGCAATGGACCGGATCTTCATCCTCCACGCCGACCACGAACAGAACGCCTCGACTTCCACCGTACGCCTTGCCGGCTCTTCGGGTGCCAACCCGTTCGCCTGTATCGCTGCCGGTATCGCCGCGCTCTGGGGCCCTGCCCACGGCGGTGCCAACGAAGCCGTGCTGACCATGCTCGACGAAATTGGCGATGTATCGAACATCGACAAGTTCATCGCCAAGGCCAAGGACAAGAACGATCCGTTCAAACTCATGGGCTTCGGCCACCGCGTGTATAAAAACCGCGACCCGCGCGCCACCGTGATGAAGCAGACCTGCGACGAAGTACTGAAAGAACTGGGCATCAACAACGATCCTCAGCTCGAACTGGCCATGCGCCTGGAAGAAATCGCCCTGACCGATCCGTACTTCATCGAACGCTCCCTGTACCCGAACGTCGACTTCTACTCGGGGATCATCCTCAAGGCGATCGGCATTCCGACCAGCATGTTCACCGTGATCTTCGCCCTGGCGCGTACCGTCGGCTGGATCTCCCACTGGAAAGAAATGCTCTCCAGCCCTTACAAGATCGGCCGTCCTCGTCAGCTGTACACCGGCTACGAATCGCGCGACATCACCAAGCTGGAAGACCGCAAGTAAGACCTGCCTTGCGCACACGTCTTAGCTGCACCGGATACGGCCTCTAACAGAGGTCGTATTTGTTTCTGCCCTCCTCCTCCTCCTCCTCCTCCTCCTCCTCCTCCTCCTCCTCCTCCTCCTCCTCCTCCTCCTCCTCCTCCTCCTCCTCCTCCTCCTCCTCCTCACGACACGACACGGCGCCAATACACCCGTAGGAGAGGCCCTCCAGCCCCACACACACCACCACCACCACCACCACCACCGACAGGCAAAAAAAATGCCCCGGTCTCTCGACCAGGGCATTTCGCTACTACACCGCCTCTATATAGAAGCCGCTACACAGGACCCACTCAGTGCGACACCGCCCCACTGGCGCCCAGGCCGGTCTGCGAACGCACGAACTGCGGGAAGAACAAGGCCCGCTCATTGGCCGCCGAAGCCGACTTGTCAGTGATGGAGAAGAACCAGATACCGACAAAGGCAATGATCATCGAGAACAGCGCTGGGTACTCGTACGGGAAGATCGCCTTCTCATGATGCAGGATCTGCACCCAGATGGTCGGGCCGAGAACCATCAATGCCACGGCGCTGACCAGACCCAGCCAGCCGCCAATCATGGCGCCACGGGTGGTGAGCTTCTTCCAGTACATGGAGAGCAGCAGCACCGGGAAGTTGCAACTGGCTGCGATGGAGAACGCCAGGCCCACCATGAACGCAATGTTCTGGCTTTCGAAGAGAATCCCCAGGCCGATGGCCAGCACGCCCAAGGCCACGGTCGTGATCTTGGAAACGCGAATCTCATCCTTGTCGTTGGCCTTGCCCTTCTTGATCACACTGGCATAGAGGTCATGAGACACCGCCGAAGCACCTGCCAGGGTCAGGCCTGCCACTACCGCCAGAATGGTGGCGAAGGCCACCGCCGAGATGAAGCCGAGGAACACGCTGCCACCCACCGCATTGGCCAGGTGCACCGCCGCCATGTTGTTGCCACCCAGCAAGGCGCCTGCGGCATCCTTGAAGGCCGGATTGGTGCTCACCAGCAGGATTGCGCCAAAGCCGATGATGAAGGTCAGGATGTAGAAGTACCCGATGAAGCCAGTGGCGTAGAGCACGCTCTTACGGGCTTCCTTGGCATCGCTCACAGTGAAGAAGCGCATCAGGATGTGCGGCAGGCCGGCAGTACCGAACATCAGCGCAAGCCCCAGGGAGAACGCCGATATCGGGTCCTTCACCAGACCGCCAGGGCTCATGATCGCCTCACCTTTGGGGTGAACCTTGATCGCCTCGGAGAACAGGGTGTTGAAATCGAAGTTGACGTGTTTCATCACCATCAGCGCCATGAAGGACGCACCGGACAGCAGCAGCACCGCCTTGATGATCTGTACCCACGTGGTGGCCAGCATGCCGCCGAACAGCACATACAGGCACATCAGGATCCCCACCAGGATCACCGCCACATGGTAGTCGAGACCGAACAGCAACTGGATCAGCTTGCCGGCCCCTACCATCTGCGCGATCAGGTAGAACGCCACCACCACCAGCGAACCACAGGCCGATAGGGTGCGGATCTGAGTCTGCCCGAGGCGATAGGACGCCACGTCAGCAAAGGTGTACTTGCCCAGGTTACGCAGGCGCTCGGCGATCAGGAACAGAATGATCGGCCAGCCCACCAGGAAACCGATGGAGTAAATCAGTCCGTCATAGCCGGAGGTGAACACCAGCGCGGAGATCCCCAGGAAGGACGCCGCCGACATGTAGTCACCGGCAATCGCCAGGCCGTTCTGGAAACCGGTGATCTTGCCACCGGCGGCGTAATAGTCGGCAGCCGACTTGTTGCGCTTGGAGGCCCAGTAGGTGATGCACAAAGTGGCGCCGACGAAGACCACGAACATCGCAATCGCCGAGACGTTGAGGGGTTGCTTGTGGACTTCACCGGTCAAAGCGTCTGCGGCCCAGAGGGCGGGAGCGAAAGCGGCAAGACCGAGTGCTGCGAATAGACGTCGGATCATTGCTGAGCCTCCTTCAGGATCGCATTGTTCAGGTCATCGAACTCGCCGTTGGCGCGTCGCACATAGATGGCCGTCAGGATGAAGGCCGAGACAATCAAGCCGACACCAATGGGAATGCCCCAGGTGATGGATGAAGTTGGACTGAGTTTGGCGCCCAGGATCTGCGGACCGTAAGCGATCAACAGAATGAAGCCCGAGTAAAGCCCAAGCATGATCGCCGAGAGAATCCAGGCGAACCGCTCTCGCTTACTGACCAGCTCCTTGAAACGCGGACTGTTTTGAATCGAGAGGTAAATGCTGTCGTTCATTGTTTTTATCCTCGCAGCACAGATTTTAGGTAGAACCTAATCCACTCTATGCGGCTGTGAGGCAGGTTCCAGACGACCTTAGTATTAGAACGACATTAGCCACCTCGCCAGCTTTCCACCCCAAAAAACACAAGGCCGCCCGCTGATTTCAGCGGGCGGCCTCGCAACCCTTGTTCTAGACGCCTGGCGACTATTTAGCCGTCCACTCGGCAACCCGATCCGGGTGCTTGCTCACCCAGTCCTTGGCCGCCACATCCGGTTTTGCGCCGTCTTGGATGGCCAGCATGACTTCGCCGATTTCATCCTTCGACGCCCACTGGAACTTCTTCAGGAACGCTGCCACTTCCGGCGCCTTCTTCTCCAGGCCCTTGCTGCCGATGCTGTTGACGGTTTCAGCGGCGCCATACACGCCTTTCGGGTCTTCGAGGAAGCGCAGTTTCCACTTGGCGAACATCCAGTGCGGCACCCAGCCGGTCACGGCGATGGATTCCTGCTTCTCTTCGGCACGGGTCAATTCGGCGATCATCGCCGCACCGGAACTGGCCTGCAGCTTGTAGTCCAGGCCGTAATCCTTGATCGCCTGGTCAGTCTTGAGCATCACGCCGGACCCGGCGTCGATGCCGACAATCTTGTTCTTGAAGCTGGTATCGGTCTTGAGGTCCTCGATGGTCTTGGCCTTGACATACTCCGGCACGATCAAGCCGATCTTGGCGTCCTTGAAGTTGGGACCGTAGTCCACCACCTTGTCCTTGTTCTTGGTCCAGTACTCGCCGTGGGTCACTGGCAACCAGGCCGAGAGCATGGCGTCGAGCTTGCCGGTGGCCACGCCCTGCCACATGATCCCGGTCGCCACCGCTTGCAGTTTGACGTCATAACCGAGCTTCTGCTTGATCACCTCCGCCGCCACATAGGTCGTCGCCACGCTGTCGGACCAGCCGTCGACGTAGCCGATGCTCAGGGTTTTGCTGTCGGCACTGGCCAGAGTGGAGCTGATGGCAAGTACCAGTGCGGCACCTGCGCCTAAGAGTCGTCGCATCTTCATCGTTACTTCCCCGAAAAGTGCAGTGCCAGGCGGCTGCCGGGCACGTCAACGTATGGTTATGGTGCTCAGCGCCCCCATCACGCCTCACCGCGAACGCGTTCGATCATCAGCGGAGTACTGATGCTTCGATCATCAACCCGCCACCGCCCGCGACCTGCTCTGCCTGCGACCTCAAGGCAACCAGCAACGACATCAGATAGCCAGTAACCAGGCGCTGCGACCACTCCAACAAAGGGCCCGCCCAAACTTTGCATGTCAAAATCATGCGAGCCACCAAGCTGTGGACAAATGCGGGTAAGATGCCCCGCTTTGTTCCACTACGGCCTGACCATGCCCGCCACAGCCCGCTTCCCCACCCTCGCTTATCTGTTCGCCTGCCTGCTCGGCCTGCTGGCCCTTTGTGGCTACTGGTACGGCCTTGGCCGGCCGGTGTCGCTGCCGGACGTCGCCAGCGCCAGCCACAAACTGCAATGCGCCTCCTACACGCCATTCGACAAGGACCAATCGCCCTTCGACCAGCCGTTCAAACTGCGCCCCGAACGCATGGACGCCGACCTGGCACTGCTGGCCACGCGCTTCGAATGCATCCGCACCTATTCCATGACCGGCCTCGAAGCCCTGCCTGAGCTGGCGCGCAAGCACGGCCTGAAGCTGATGATCGGCGCCTGGGTCAATAGCAACCCGGTGGACACCGAGAAGGAAATCGACCTGCTGATCGCCTCGGCCAATGCCAACCCGGATGTCGTCAGCGCGGTGATCGTCGGCAACGAGGCATTACTGCGCAAGGAAGTCACCGGCCCGCAATTGGCACGGTTGATCCTCAAGGTCAAGGCCGGGGTCAAGCAGCCGGTCACCTATGCCGATGTCTGGGAGTTCTGGCTCAAGCACCCGGAAATCGCACCAACGGTGGACTTCCTCACCATTCACCTGCTGCCGTACTGGGAAGACGACCCCTCGAACATCGATGCGGCCCTGAACCACGTGGCCGAGGTACGCCAGGTCTTCGGCAACCGTTTTGCCCCCAAGGACGTGCTGATCGGTGAAACCGGCTGGCCCAGCGAAGGCCGCCAGCGGGAAACCGCACTGCCGAGCCGGGTCAACGAGGCCAAGTTCATTCGCGGCTTCGTAGCCCTGGCAGAACAGAACGGCTGGCATTACAACCTGATCGAAGCCTTCGATCAGCCCTGGAAACGTGCCAGCGAAGGCGCTGTCGGCGGTTACTGGGGATTGTTCGATGCCGATCGCCAGGACAAGGGCATCCTCGCAGGCCCGGTGTCCAATCTGCCTTACTGGCCACAATGGCTGGGCGCGGGCGCAGTGATATTCCTCGGCACCCTGATCCTGGGTGGCCGGGTTCGCGGTCGACGTGCTGCGCTGCTACTGCCGCTGCTGGGCGCGCTGGCGGCCTGCACCATCGGTACCTGGGGCGAACTGGCGCGGGTCACCAGCCGCTTCACTGGCGAATGGTGCTGGGCCGGACTGCTGCTGGGCCTGAACCTGCTGATTCTGGCCCATGCCGCCCTGGCCTTGAGCCCTCGCGAAGGCTGGCGCCTGCGGGCCTTCAATGCCCTGGAAAAGCGTGCAGGCTGGTTGCTGGCAACGGCAGGGTTCGCCGCTGCAGTGATGATGCTGGAGCTGGTGTTCGACCCGCGCTACCGCAGCTTCCCGAGTGCCGCCCTGCTGCTGCCGGCAGTGGTCTACCTGTGCCGCCCGGTGCGAGTGCCACGCCGCGAAATCGCCCTGCTGACCTTTATCCTGGGTGCCGGTATCGCTCCGCAGCTGTATCAGGAAGGCCTGGCCAACCAGCAGGCCTGGGGCTGGGCCTTGGTCAGCCTGCTGATGGTGGCCGCGCTATGGCGCAGTCTAAGGGCTCGCATCGCCTGACCCTCATCCCGGCCGCAGGCGAAACCTGCGGCTAGGGCCTGGCGGCGCGCACCAGGCGCAAGGCTGCAATCACCACCGCGAACACCGCCAGCGTGGTGTTGTACAAGGCCAGGGCCGGAATACCCACCAGCAAGGCCAACACCGCCAGCCCCCAGCCAGCACGACCGGGCACGACAAACCCCAGCAGCGCCGCGCCCAAGGCACTCCAGCCCAGCACCTTGAAGTGGATCATCCAGCCCAGGCTGGAACGTAGCGAACACTCCCAGCGACCGGCCTCATCGACACAGACGCCCACCCACCGAGCATCCTCCATAAAGCCATAGCGCAGGCCATAACTGGCAGCCAGCCACAGCGGCAGGACAACGAGCAGCAGAATCACGGGAAGGCGGCGGGACATGAAACACTCCGAACAATCAAAACGGCGCCCAGCATAATCGTCCACGGACGCTTGGCAAGCGCGACGCACAGATAACTGTTCAGCAAATAGCGGCAAAGTGTATCGTCCGGCTACTATCACCTCCCAGCAGGCCTGTGGCCGGGGTTATTTGTGCCCACCCATGGCACTTCGGCAGCAGCGCGGTGGTCATAGCCTGCGAACCTCATTCGGTACCTTCCTTCTAGGGATACAGTCATGCTTCGTTCCTTGCGCTTCGCTGCCCTGTTCGGCGGCCTTATCCTGAGTGCGTCCGCACTGGCGGTGGATGTCGACCCGGCCAGCTATGGCTACCCGTTGACCAACCCCTTTGAAGCCACCATCGCCACCACCCCCCCGGAACTGCGCCCGGAACTGCCCGCCAACGATGACATCCATCAGTCCGACTACAGCCTGAACCTGCGGCCGGAGCGCGAGTTCATCCTCCCGGACAATTTCTGGGCGGTGAAGAAGCTTACCTACCGCATCGCCACCCAGGACCACGCCGCGCCACTGATCTTCCTGATCGCCGGTACCGGTGCGCGCTACGACAGCAGCCTCAACGAGTACCTGAAGAAGCTCTACTACAAGGCCGGCTACCATGTGGTGCAGCTGTCCTCGCCCACCAGCTTCGACTTCATCAGTGCCGCCTCGCGCTTCGCCACCCCCGGGGTGAGCCAGGAAGACGCCGAAGACATGTACCGGGTCATGCAGGCCGTACGGGCCCAGCACCCCAAGCTGCCGATCACCGAGTTCTACCTCACCGGCTACAGCCTCGGCGCCCTGGACGCAGCATTCATCAGCAAGCTGGATGAGACCCGACGCAGTTTCAACTTCAAGAAGGTGCTGCTGCTCAACCCGCCGGTCAACCTCTATACCTCGATCACCAACCTCGACAAGCTGGTACAGACCGAGGTCAAGGGCATCAACAACAGCACCACCTTCTATGAACTGGTGCTGGGCAAGCTGACCCGCTACTTCCAGCAGAAGGGCTACATCGACCTCAACGACGCCCTGCTCTATGACTTCCAGCAGTCCAAGCAACATCTGACCAACGAGCAGATGGCCATGCTGATCGGTACCTCCTTCCGCTTCTCGGCAGCGGACATCGCCTTCACCTCGGACCTGATCAACCGCCGCGGCCTGATCATTCCGCCCAAGTACCCGATCCGCGAAGGCACCAGCCTTACCCCGTTCCTCAAGCGCGCCCTGCAGTGCGACTTCGACTGCTACCTGACCGAACAGGTGATCCCGATGTGGCGCGCCCGCACCGACGGCGGCAGCCTGCTGCAACTGATCGACCAGGTCAGCCTCTATGCCCTGCAGGACTACCTCAAGGCCAGCCCGAAGATCGCCGTGATGCACAACGCCGACGACGTGATCCTCGGCCCCGGCGACCTGGGCTTCTTGCGCAAGACCTTTGGCGACCGCCTGACCGTCTACCCCCATGGCGGCCATTGCGGCAACCTCAACTACCGCGTCAACAGCGACGCCATGCTGGAGTTCTTCCGTGGCTAAACATCTCCTGCTTATCGCTGCGTTGCTCTGCGCAGGCTATGCCCAAGCCGACAACAGCAAGGCCCATACCCCCACGGTTCACGACCCCGACGGCTTCACCGAGCCGTTGAAGAAACTCAAGTTCAACCCGGGGCTGGACCAGCGCGAGTTCGAGCGTTCGACCCTCAATGCCCTGAATATCTATGACCCGCTGGAGTCATGGAACCGCCGGGTCTACCACTTCAACTACCGCTTCGATCAGTGGGTATTCCTGCCGGTGGTGGACGGTTATCGCTATGTGACCCCGAGCTTCCTGCGCACCGGGGTCAGCAACTTCTTCAATAACCTCGGCGACGTCCCGAACCTGATGAACAGCCTGTTGCAGTTCAAGGGCCAGCGGTCGATGGAAACCACCGCGCGCCTGCTGCTCAACACCACCATCGGCGTTGCCGGCCTGTGGGACCCGGCCACCAAGATGGGCCTGCCACGCCAGAGCGAAGATTTCGGCCAGACCCTGGGCTTCTATGGCGTGCCTGGCGGCGCCTATCTGGTGCTGCCGATCCTCGGCCCGTCGAACCTGAGGGATACGGCCGGGCTGGCGGTGGACTACACCGCCGAATCAGCGATCAACTTCCTCAACGTCTCGGAAGTCAGCAGCAATCACCCCGAGATCTGGGCGCTGCGTGGTGTCGACAAGCGCTACCAGACCAGCTTTCGCTATGGTCAGCTGAACTCGCCGTTTGAATACGAGAAGGTGCGCTACGTGTACACCGAATCGCGCAAACTGCAGATCGCCGAGTAGTCTGCGCCCCGCCCGCCCCGCCCATCTGGCGGGGCACTGCTGCCCCTCCCGCCTCAAGCCACCCCCAGCAAGGGCTGAAAAAGCCGATTGGCATCCCCTGGCAACATAGATACGATGCTAATCATTAGCTAGCTATCAATGTGCCTGAAGCATGAAAATCCTTACCCTTCACGTCGCCGATGTCTGGCCCGCACTGTTCGCCCCGACCCTCTCTGATCTGCTGTTCGCCCTCAGGAACCTGATCGCCGGCGGACTAGCCCTGTACCTCGCACTGCGTCTGAATTTTGAACAACCGCAGTGGGCCCTGACCACCGTATTCATTGTCAGCCAGCCCAGCAGCGGGATGGTCCTGGCCAAGGGCGCCTACCGCCTGCTGGGAACCTTGGTCGGGGCAGTCGCCTCGATCCTGCTGATCGCCACGCTGGGCCAGGCGCCGCTGCTGTTCCTGCTGGCCACGGCCCTGTGGCTGGCCTTCTGCACCACCGGCGCCTCGCTGCTGCGCAATCATGCCGCCTATGGCTTCGTACTGGCGGGATACACCGCCGCGATCATCGCCCTGCCCGCCACTGCCGCACCGTTGCAGGTATTCGATCAGGCCATGGCGCGCTGCTCGGAAATCGGCCTGGGGATCCTCTGCGCCTCGGTGGCGAGCATCGTCCTCTGGCCACGCCGGGTCGAACAGACGCTGGCGCTCCAGGGACGAGCTGCCTGGCTCGCCGGGCGCCACGCCGCCGCCTCGGAGCTGCAGGGAGAGGACCAGCGCAAGGGCTTGCTGGAAGCCCTGGGACGCATCGTCACTGTGGACGCACAGCGTGATCACGCCTGGTTCGAGGGCCCTCAAGGGCGCCGTCGCTCACAGGCGCTGCGGGTACTGAGCCGCGACCTGCTGGGTCTGCTCCGCTGCGCCCGAGGCGTGGCCAGGCAACGGCAGATGCTCGACACCACTACCGCGCAACGCCTGGAGCCATTGATCCGCGAGACCATCCACGCCCTCGAAACCGCGCCCGACGCAACCCTGGCCCCCTTGACCCAACGACTGGGACAAGCCCTGCAGGATCCGTGGCTATCGGCCGAAGGCCATCTGTGCCTGGTGCAACTGGCCCAGGTACTGGAGCGGGTCGAACAAAGCGTCCAGAGCATCGAGGCCGTGGAACAGGGCCGGGTGCCACCGGGTGCGCCCGGTGCCCTGTCCTGGCACCGGGATATCCAGCAAGGGGTGTTGGGGGGCATGCGCAGTGCCCTGGCCTTTCTCGCCGTGGCCAGCTTCTGGTTGCTGTCCGCCTGGCCTTCGGGGTTGGGCGCGGTGTCGATTTGCGGGGTGGTATTGAGCCTGTTCGCCGGTCGCGAGAACCCAGCGGCCTCTTGCTTGAACTTCTTCAAGGGGATCGCCCTGTCGATCCCCGTGGCCGGGTTCGTCGGCCTTGGCCTGCTGCCCGGCTGGAATGGGTTTCCCCTGCTGTGTCTGGCTCTGGCCCCGCCTTTGTTCTTCGCCTCTCTGTGCATGAGCCGGCCGAAGATCGCGCCGATCGCCTCGGCGTTCTGCATTTTCTTTATCAACAATGTCGGCCCCGGCAATCTGATGACCTACGACCTCGGCGCCTTTCTGAACAAGGCCATGGCCACCCTGATCGGGGTCGGCATCGCCGTGGTGGTGTTGCGCCTGGTCAGCCTCAACCCGGGAGAACATCACTACCGACGGATGTTCAAGGCCTCGCTGTTTGACTTGGCACAACTCACTTCACGACCACCGGAACAGGCCGAAAGCTGGTTTGGCGGACGCATGGCCGATCGCCTGATCCGCGTGTCGAGGTATTGGCAGATGCAGCCCGAGAATCGTCGCGTGCATTGGGACAACGGCCTGCTGGGGTTGGACCTGGGTGACGAACTGCTGCAACTGCGCAGTTGCCTGGACAGCGCCGCAGGCGCCTTGGGAGCTGAACGTGACCATTACCTGGCGCACCTGGCGGCGCTACTCCAGCACGGCGGCCCGATGCCGGCTCGCAGCGAACGACTGGACGCCGCTTCGATCGCCCTGCTCAAGGCCCTGGACAAGGATCGGACGCTGCCGGTGCAAGCCCAGGAAATGGCCCGTGCAGCGATCCTGCAATTGCAGTTCACCTGGCGACGCTGGTGCCGCCAACAGCCAACTGCTGCGTCGCCGGCTCGGATAGTGGCCCCAGGCTGAGCCTGGATTCAGCCGCGCAGGGCGCGCCAGCCTTTGCCCAGCAGCGTCACGGCCAGCAGTACCAGCCCACCGGCAATGATCCCGGCCACGGCATTGAGCAGGGTCGGCATGATCGCCGACGCCGCGCCTATGACTCCGGCACTACGCTCGGCCAGGCCCTCGATCATTTGATGCACGGCTGGAACACCGTGGGTGAGGATGCCGCCGCCCACCATGAACATCGCCGCCGTGCCGATCACCGACAGACTCTTCATCATCCACGGCGCCGCTCGCAGGATGGCGCCACCGATGCGTTTGGCCAGGGCACCCGGCTTCTGCGCCAACCACAACCCCAGGTCATCGAGCTTGACGATGCCGCCCACCAGGCCATAGACGCCGACGGTCATGACAATCGCAATCCCCGAGAGCACCACCACCTGCTGGCTCAGGGAAGCGCCTGCCACCGTGCCCAGGGTAATGGCGATGATTTCCGCGGAAAGGATGAAGTCGGTACGAATCGCGCCCTTGATCTTGTCCTTCTCAAAGGCCACCAGATCCACCTGAGGGTCCGCCAGCGCCTGCAGAGTCTGCGCATGTTCGGCGGCATCGTCGCCGTGGGGCAGGTACTTGTGCGCCAGCTTCTCGAAGCCTTCGAAACACAGGTAGGCGCCGCCGATCATCAGCAGCGGCGTCACCAGCCAGGGCGCCAGGGCACTGATGGCCAGCGCCGCCGGCACCAGGATCAACTTGTTGCGAAACGAGCCCTTGGCCACGGCCCAGACCACGGGAATTTCCCGCTCGGCGCGAACCCCGGAAACCTGCTGGGCATTAAGCGCCAGATCGTCGCCCAATACCCCGGCGGTCTTCTTCGCCGCCATCTTGGTCATCAAGGCCACGTCATCGAGAACGGCGGCGATGTCGTCGATCAAAACCAGCAAACTGCTTCCTGCCATGGGCCAGGCTTCCCTGCGTGAAATAAGGCGCGCAGCATACCGCGCCAGAGGCTGGACAGGCGAGATGCCGGAAGCGGGAAACTACGGCCAGCGGGCATTCTTGAGCCCCTCGCGACGCCGGTGCTACCATGCGCAACCGCCCGAACAGGCAAGGAATCCCCTGGTTTATGAGCACCATCCGCGAGCGCAATAAAGAACTGATCCTGCGGGCCGCCAGTGAAGAGTTTGCCGACAAGGGCTTTGCAGCGACCAAGACCAGCGACATCGCCGCCAAGGCCGGGTTACCCAAGCCCAACGTTTACTACTACTTCAAGTCCAAGGAAAACCTCTACCGCGAGGTGCTGGAAAGCATCATCGAACCGATCCTCCAGGCTTCCACTCCGTTCAATGCCGACGGCGTACCCAGTGAAGTGCTCAGCGGCTACATCCGCTCGAAGATCCGCATCTCCCGCGACCTGCCCTTTGCCTCCAAGGTGTTCGCCAGTGAAATCATGCACGGTGCGCCGCACCTGAGCCCGGAGCAGGTGGAACAGCTCAACGCCCAGGCCAAGCACAATATCGAATGCATCCAGAGCTGGATCGACCGCGGCCAGATCGCCCCCCTCGATCCCAACCATCTGATGTTCAGCATCTGGGCTGCGACCCAGACCTACGCCGACTTCGACTGGCAGATATCGGTGGTGACCGGCAAGGCCAAGCTCACCGAAGAAGACTACGAGGCGGCGGCGCAGACCATCATCCGCCTGGTGCTCAAAGGCTGCGAACCGGACCGCTGACAGCACTCCGACCACGTTTCCATATCCCTGTAGTCGCTGTCGCAGGCCAGGGCCCGCGACAGCGCGCCCTGGTCAGGCGGTAACGCCAGCATCCGCCGCCAGGCCCTGGGCCTCGATAGCGCTGATTGCGCATTGCTCATCGATGTCCGAAGTGTCGCCACTGATGCCGATGGCACCAATCACCGCCCCCGTCTGATCCCGAATCAGCACCCCACCCGGGGCCGGCACCACACTGCCCTGCCCCAGACCATTCAAGGCACCGATGAACGCCGGACGCTGCTGTGCGTCCAGGGCCAGCAGGCGCGAGCCCTTGCCCAAGGCAATCGCGCCCCAGGCCTTGCCGATGGCGATCTGCGGACGCAGCAGGCTGGCGCCATCCTCTCTTTGCAAGGTCACCAGATGCCCACCGGCATCCAGCACCGCAATGGTCAGCGGCGCTGCGCTGATCTGGCGTCCCGCACTGATGGCCTGATTGGCCAGGTTGATTGCGACTTTCAAGGTTAAAGCGCTCATGGGTGCCGTCCTTATCTTGTTATTGAGAAAGTCTGGTGGAAGCTTCTTGTAGGAGAAGTCCGATACCGCAAATAGAACACAATGAAATTAATTTTTGTATACAATAATTCTCGAAAACCAACTCATGCGACAAAAGGACGCCGGTTTATCGAGGCCTGGTCAAAAGCCGTTACCCCTCAAGAAAATCCATTGACCTGCGCCGTCCGCCGTGAATACACTTTGCGAAAAGCCACTTGTATACAATTACAAAACGTAAGAGGCACAAAACCATGAGCAAAATGAGAGCAATCGAAGCCGCCGTTCTGGTGATGCGCCGCGAAGGGGTCGATACCGCTTTTGGCATCCCGGGTGCCGCCATCAACCCGCTGTATTCCGCGCTGCAGAAAGTCGGAGGCATCGATCACGTCCTCGCTCGCCACGTTGAAGGCGCCTCGCACATGGCCGAGGGCTACACCCGCACCAAGGCCGGCAATATCGGCGTGTGCATCGGCACTTCCGGGCCGGCCGGCACCGACATGGTCACGGGCCTGTACAGCGCCTCGGCCGACTCGATCCCGATTCTCTGCATCACCGGCCAGGCGCCCCGGGCCCGCCTGCACAAGGAAGACTTCCAGGCCGTGGACATCACCAGCATCGTCAAGCCGGTGACCAAGTGGGCCACCACCGTGCTGGAACCGGGCCAGGTGCCCTATGCCTTCCAGAAAGCCTTCTATGAAATGCGCTCCGGCCGTCCTGGTCCGGTGCTGATCGACCTGCCATTCGACGTGCAGATGGCGGAAATCGAATTCGATATCGATGCCTACCAGCCCCTGCCCCTGGCCAAGCCAACCGCGACCCGGATCCAGGCCGAGAAAGCCCTGGCCCTGCTGGATCAGGCCGAGCGCCCGCTGCTGGTGGCCGGTGGCGGTGTGATCAACGCCGATGCCAGCGACCTGCTGGTGGAGTTCGCCGAGCTGACCGGCATTCCAGTGATCCCGACCCTGATGGGCTGGGGCACCATCCCTGACGATCACCCGCAGATGGTGGGCATGGTCGGCCTGCAGACGTCCCATCGCTACGGCAACGCCACCCTGCTCAAATCCGACGCGGTGCTGGGCATCGGCAACCGCTGGGCCAACCGTCACACCGGCTCGGTGGACGTCTACACCGAAGGCCGCAAGTTCATTCACGTGGACATCGAGCCAACCCAGATCGGCCGGGTATTCACGCCGGACCTGGGCATCGTCTCCGACGCCGGCAGCGCCCTGACCGTGCTGCTGGAAGTGGCTCGCGAATGGCAGACCGCCGGCAAGTTGAAAGATCGCAGCGCCTGGCTGCATGACTGCCAGCAGCGCAAGGCCAGCCTGCACCGCAAGACCCACTTCGACAACGTGCCGGTCAAGCCGCAACGGGTCTATGAAGAGATGAACCAGGTATTCGGCAAGGACACCTGCTACGTCAGCACCATCGGCCTGTCGCAGATTGCCGGTGCGCAGTTCCTCCACGTCTACAAGCCACGCCACTGGATCAACTGCGGTCAGGCCGGCCCATTGGGCTGGACCATCCCCGCCGCCCTCGGTGTGGTCAAGGCCGATCCGAACCGCCAGGTGGTGGCCTTGTCCGGCGACTACGACTTCCAGTTCATGATCGAAGAGCTGGCAGTAGGGGCGCAGTTCAACCTGCCGTACATCCATGTCGTGGTGAACAACTCCTACCTGGGCCTGATCCGCCAGGCCCAGCGCGGCTTCGAGATGGACTACTGCGTACAGCTGTCCTTCGACAACCTCAACGCACCGGAGCTCAACGGCTACGGCGTGGACCACGTTGCGGTCGCCGAAGGCCTGGGCTGCAAGGCCCTGCGGGTGTTCGAACCCAAGGACATCCAGCCGGCCCTGCGCCAGGCCCAGGAAATGCTCCAGACCTTCAAGGTACCGGTGGTCGTGGAGATCATCCTGGAGCGCGTAACCAACATTTCCATGGGCACCGAAATCAACGCGGTCAACGAGTTCGAAGACCTGGCGCTGGTGGGCAACGACGCCCCTACCGCAATTTCCCTGCTCGACTAAACCCTGTAGCCGCAACCCCAGGCTGCCATCAGGTTCGCAGAGCCTGGCCGAGATCTGCCCCGCACCCTCTTCAAGAGGCACTGCCGGGGCAGCCCGACCGCAGCCTTCGCCCGCTCTACAGGCTTCACCGATTCACAGGAGATCACCATGCCGCGCTTTGCCGCCAACCTGTCCATGCTGTTCACCGAACAGGACTTCCTCGCCCGCTTCAAGGCCGCCGCCGATGCCGGCTTCAGTGGCGTCGAATACCTGTTCCCCTACGAATTCAGCTCTGCCGAAATCAAGGCTCAACTCGATGCCCACGGCCTGACCCAGGTGCTGTTCAACCTGCCGGCCGGCGACTGGGGCAAGGGGGAACGCGGTATCGCCTGCCTGCCCGACCGGGTCGAGGAGTTCCGTGCCGGAGTCGACCTGGCCATCGCCTACGCCCAGGTCCTGGGCAACACCCAGATCAACTGCCTGGCCGGTATCCGCCCCCAGGGGGCTGACGCCGCGTTGCTGGAAAAGACCTTCGTCGCCAACCTCAAGTACGCTGCCGACAAACTGCAGGCCGTCGGCATCAAGCTGGTGATGGAAGCCATCAACACCCGTGACATTCCCGGCTTCTACCTCAACAACACCGCCCAGGCGCTGTCGATCCGCGAGCAGGTGGGCAGTGCCAACCTGTTCCTGCAGTACGACATCTATCACATGCAAATCATGGAAGGTGACCTGGCGCGGACCATGGCCAACCACCTCAGCCAGATCAACCACATCCAGCTGGCGGACAACCCCGGGCGCAACGAACCAGGCACCGGCGAAATCAACTATCGCTTCCTCTTCGAGCACCTGGACAGCATCGGCTACCAGGGCTGGGTCGGCTGCGAATACAAGCCACTGACCACCACCGAAGCGGGCCTCGGCTGGCTGAAAACCCACAACGCAATCTGACCCTGTACCTGCGTAGGAGCCGGCTTGCCGGCGAACAGGCCCGCAAGCCTTGCGCCGCCCTCGTGGCCGCTTTCGCTGGTAAGCCAGCTCCTACAAGGTCCCGTTGAATAGAGGATTTTTATCATGGCTAAAATCGGATTTATCGGCACCGGCATCATGGGCCACCCTATGGCCGCGAACCTGCAGAAGGCCGGTCACTCCCTGCTGCTCTCGGAACACCATGGCAAGGCCCCTGCCGACCTGATTGCCGCCGGCGCGGTGGCTCTGGCCTCGCCCAGGGAAGTGGCCCAGGAAGCCGAATTCGTCATCATCATGGTGCCCGATACTCCCCAGGTCGAAGACGTACTGCTGCGTGCCGACGGCGTTGCCGCCGGGATCGGCAAGGGCAAGATCGTCATCGACATGAGCTCCATCTCCCCCACCGCGACCAAGGCCTTCGCCGCCAAGATCAACGAGAAAGGCGCGCAGTATCTGGACGCGCCAGTGTCCGGCGGTGAAGTCGGGGCCAAGGCCGCGACCCTGAGCATCATGGTCGGCGGTGACAGCCAGGCGTTCGAGCGCGCCCTGCCGCTGTTCCAGAGCATGGGCAAGAACATCACCCTGGTGGGTGGCAACGGTGACGGCCAGACCGCCAAGGTCGCCAACCAGATCATCGTCGCCCTGAACATCCAGGCCGTGGCCGAAGCCCTGCTGTTCGCCTCGAAAAACGGTGCCGACCCGGCCAAGGTGCGTGAAGCGCTGATGGGCGGCTTCGCCTCGTCGAAGATCCTCGAAGTGCACGGTGAACGCATGATCAAGGGCACTTTCGATCCGGGCTTCCGCATCAACCTGCACCAGAAGGACCTGAACCTGGCCCTCAGTGGCGCGCGCGAGCTGGGGATCAACCTGCCCAACACCGCCAATACCCAGCAAGTGTTCAGCACCTGCACCGCTATTGGTGGCGGCAACTGGGACCACTCGGCCCTGATCAAGGGCCTGGAACACATGGCCAACTTCTCCATCCGCGAAAAGAAATAAGCAGCATCCGTAGCCGCTGCCACAGGCTGCGCCAAGGTTCGCAGGAAACGCCTCACGGCGGGCCAGGGAAAGGCCCTGCTGACCTTGTCGCCGCCTGAGGTGGCGGCTACACCCGTTTCAAGCCCCCCATAACAAGAAATCCGGGAGCCCGCCATGTCGGTCGATCCGCAACAATTCCTCCGAGAGCTGTTCGCCACAGCCATCGACGCCGCCCATCCGCAACAGGTTCTCGAAGCCCATCTCCCCAGCGACCGTAGCGGCCGCGTCATCGTCATCGGTGCCGGCAAGGCAGCGGCGGCCATGGCTCAGGTCGTGGAACGCAGCTGGCAGGGCGAAGTCTCCGGGCTGGTGGTCACCCGCTACGGCCACGGCGCCCCCTGCAACAAGATCGAAGTGGTCGAGGCCGCTCACCCGGTGCCCGACGCGGCCGGCCTGGCCGTGGCCAAGCGAGTACTGGAACTGGTCAGCAACCTGTCGGAACAGGATCGGGTGATTTTCCTGCTGTCCGGTGGCGGTTCGGCGCTGCTGGCCCTGCCCGCCGCCGGCATCACCCTGGCCGACAAGCAGGCTATCAACAAGGCCCTGCTGAAGTCCGGCGCCACCATCGGCGAGATGAACTGCGTGCGCAAGCACCTCTCAGCGATCAAGGGCGGACGCCTGGCCAAGGCCTGCTGGCCGGCGACGGTCTACACCTATGCCATTTCCGACGTCCCCGGCGACCTGGCCACCGTCATCGCTTCCGGCCCCACAGTGGCCGATCCGAGCACCTCGGCCGAAGCCCTGGCGATTCTCAAGCGCTACGCCATTGAAGTGCCGACAGCAGTGCGCAACTGGTTGCAGAGCCCCGACTCGGAAACCGTCAAGCCCGGCGACCCGTGCCTGGAACGCAGCCACTTCCAGTTGATCGCCCGCCCCCAGCAATCCCTGGAAGCCGCCGCGGTGAAAGCTCGCCAGGCCGGCTACAGCCCGCTGATCCTCGGCGACCTGGAAGGCGAATCCCGGGAAGTGGCCAAGGTCCACGCCGGCATCGCCCGTCAGGTGGCCTTGCACGGCCAGCCACTGGCGGCGCCCTGTGTGATCCTTTCCGGCGGTGAAACCACGGTTACCGTGCGCGGCAAGGGGCGTGGCGGCCGCAATGCCGAGTTCCTCCTGAGCCTCACCGACAGCCTCAAGGGTCATCCCGGGATCTACGCCCTGGCCGGTGATACCGACGGCATCGACGGCTCCGAAGACAATGCCGGGGCGATCATGACCCCGGACAGCTACGCTCGTGCTGCGGCCCTGGGCCTGAGCGCCAGCGACGAGCTGGACAACAACAATGGCTATGGCTACTTCGCAGCCCTGGGCGACCTGATCGTCACCGAGCCGACCCGTACCAACGTCAACGACTTCCGCGCCATCCTGATCCTCGAGAACCCCAAACATGACGCCTGACAAGAAAGTCAAAATCCTCGCCACACTGGGGCCAGCCACCGACAGCATCGAGGACATCCGCGAACTGGTGCAGGCCGGCGTGAACATCTTCCGGCTCAACTTCAGCCACGGCAGCCACGCCGACCATGCCCAGCGTTATGAGTGGATTCGCCAGATCGAACGCGAGTTGAACCATCCCCTGGGCATCCTCATGGACCTGCAAGGACCGAAACTGCGGGTCGGCACCTTCGCCGAGGGCAAGGTCCAGCTGGTGCGGGGCCAGGCTCTGCGCCTGGATCTGGACCCGACGCCGGGGACCGCCCAGCGGGTCAACCTGCCGCACCCGGAAATCATCGCGGCCCTGGAGCCCGGAATGGACCTGCTGCTGGACGATGGCAAGCTGCGCCTGCGGGTCATCGTCAAGCAGGCGGACGCCATCGAGACCACCGTGCTCAATGGCGGCGAGCTGTCGGACCGCAAGGGCGTCAATGTGCCCCAGGCAGTGCTCGACCTCAGCCCGCTCACCGCCAAGGACCGCCGCGACCTGAGCTTCGGCCTGGAACTGGGCGTGGATTGGGTGGCGCTGTCCTTCGTGCAACGTCCGGAAGACATCCGTGAAGCCCGCACCCTGATTGGCGACAAGGCCTACCTGATGGCCAAGATCGAAAAGCCTTCCGCGGTGGCCCAACTGCGGGAAATCGCCGAACTGAGCGACGCGATCATGGTGGCCAGAGGCGACCTGGGGGTGGAAGTACCGGCGGAAAGCGTGCCGCAGATCCAGAAGAACATCATCACTACCTGCCGTCAGCTGGGCAAACCCGTAGTGGTCGCCACACAGATGCTGGAGTCCATGCGTTTCTCCCCGGCGCCCACCCGCGCCGAAGTGACCGACGTCGCCAATGCCGTGGCCGAAGGCAGCGATGCGGTAATGCTCTCGGCGGAAACCGCCTCCGGGGAGTACCCGCTGGAAGCGGTGCAGATGATGAGCAAGATCATTCGCCAGGTGGAAACCGGACCGGATTACCAGACTCAGCTGGACGTCAGCCGCCCCCAGGCCGATGCCACGGTTTCCGACGCCATCAGCTGCGCGATCCGCCGGGTGTGCAGCATCCTGCCCGTGGCGGTGCTGGTGAACTACAGCGAGTCCGGCAGTTCCACCCTGCGTGCCGCCCGGGAACGTCCTTCGGTACCTATCCTCAACCTGACGCCGAACCTGCAGACAGCACGCCGCTTGAGCCTGGCCTGGGGGGTGCACTCGGTGGTCAATGACCGCTTGCGCCAAGTGGACGAGGTCTGTGCCACGGCCCTGGAAATCGCCCAGGCCCAGGGTTTGGCCAAACGCGGGGATACCGTGGTGATCACCACCGGCGTGCCGTTCGGCCAGCCGGGAACCACCAACTCCCTGCGCGTCGAAACCCTTCTCTGACCCGCCGCCACTGCCGCCGCAGCGCCCCCGACCTGCAGCGCGCCTCCCGAAGAGGATGCCGCTGGGGTCGAACGCTGCGTGCGACGGCCGCCGCCTCCGCCGACTTTCGTCATGCCTTCACAGTCTTTCAATGCCTTCTGCCCCGACTGGGCCACTGCCTTGCTCAACGGTTTCAGTCAGATTTTCCTCCAGCGCCACCCGCTGTGCGGCCTGCTGTGCCTGCTGGCGATCCTGATCAGCGCCCCCGCCCTGCTCGGCGGAGCCCTGCTCGGTGCCCTGGCCGGCCTGCTCACCGCCCAGCAACGGGGCTACGCCAAGGCCGACCGGCAAGCCGGACTCTTCAGCTACAACGGCGTGCTCCTGGGCCTGCTGCTGAGCCAGTACCTGCCCTGGTCGGTGCTGCTGCCGCCGCTGATCATCGCCGCCGGCGGCCTCAGTGCGATCATCACCCAGCAATGGCTGAAACGGGCCCGCAGCCCCGCAAGCCTGCCAGCCTACACCGCGCCCTTCGTGGTCCTGGGCTGGCTGTTGCTGGGCCTGATGGAACCCTTGCAACTCATGCCCCAGGCGGTGCCCGACCTGTCCATGTGGAGCCTGCTGAGCGGCGTGTTCCAGGGCTTGGGCCAGATCATGTTCCTCGGCCAGCCACTGGCCGGGCTGCTGATTCTCCTCGGCCTGCTGCTGGCCAACCGCCGCGCCGCGACCTGGGTCCTGCTCGGTTCCGCCAGCGGCCTGGCCATGGCGCTATGGCTGCATGAGCCCGACCGGGCCCTGCTGGGCCTGGGCGGCTACAACTGTGCACTGGCGGCCCTGGCCCTGGGCCAAGGGTCGCGACGTCCGTGGCGACCACTGGCAGGGATGTGCCTGGCGCTGCTGATCACCCCGGGCATCGTCGCCCTGGGGCTGACACCCCTCACCGCCCCCTTCGTCCTGGCCTGCTGGCTGGTGCATGCCGCCACTCGGGTCCTGGGCCGTACCCCTGGGGACAACGCACCTTGCGCTCCCCCGGCAACTCCCCCTAGGCTTCGCTGATCTTTGATTCAGGCGACTCCCATGGTTAACCGCGACAACTGGCGCCAGCGCCTCTACGTGATGATCTTCCAGACCGATACGGTGGCGGGAAGACGCTTCGATACGACCTTGCTGCTGATCATCCTCGCCAGCCTGGTGATCGTGATCCTCGACAGCATCGACGAGGTGCACAGCAACTACGCCGACGTCCTGGCCTACATCGAATGGGGCTTCACCCTGATCTTCGCCATCGAGTACGGACTGCGCCTGTATTGCTCCCCCAAACCCTTGCGCTATGCCTTCAGTTTCTATGGCCTGGTGGACCTGCTGGCGATCGTCCCCGGCATCCTTGCCCTGTACTACAGCGACGCCCAGTACCTGTTGATCATTCGCATCATCCGCATGCTGCGGATCTTCCGCGTGCTCAAGCTGTCGCCCTACCTGAAACAGGCCCATTACCTGCTCGATGCCCTGCGCGGCAGCAAGCAGAAGATCCTGGTGTTCCTGCTCAGCGTCTGCACCCTGGTCACGGTGTTCGGCACCCTGATGTACGTGGTGGAAGGCCCGGAGCATGGTTTTACCAGTATCCCCAAGGGCATCTACTGGGCCATCGTGACCCTGACCACCGTAGGCTATGGCGATATCGTGCCCAAGACCGTGATCGGCCAGATGATTTCGTCCATGGTGATGATCACCGGTTACTCGATCATTGCCGTGCCTACCGGGATTTTCACCGCGGAGTTGGCCAGCGCCATGCGCGGCGAACAGCTCAAGCACGACTGCCCGGTGTGCCGCAAGAACAGCCACGAACCGGCCGCCGCCTTTTGCTCTCGCTGTGGCAATGCGCTGTTCAAGAAACTGGAATAAGCAAAGTACTTTTTAATCTTTAAAGAGATATAGCGCCCCGGCTATAGTCGGCGGCAAATTGCCTTCACTCTCGAACAAAAGGAATGTGCAGTGAAAAAACTCTTCAGCGCCTCGCTTCTGGCCGCCGGCCTGGCCCTGGGCAGCGTCGCCCAGGCCGCACCGACCCTGCTCAACGTGTCCTACGACGTGATGCGCGACTTCTACAAGGACTACAACGCGGCCTTCCAGAAACACTGGAAAGCCGAGCACAACGAAAACATCACCCTGCAGATGTCCTTCGGCGGCTCCAGCAAACAGGCACGCTCGGTGATCGACGGCCTGCCGGCGGATGTCATCACCATGAACATGGCCACCGACATCAACGCCCTGGCGGACAACGGCAAACTGGTGCCGGACAACTGGGTGACGCGCCTGCCGAACAACAGCGCCCCCTTCACCTCGGCCACGGTGTTCATCGTCCGCAAGGGCAACCCCAAGGCCCTGAAAGACTGGCCGGACCTGCTCAAGGACGGCGTGCAAGTGATTGTGCCCAACCCCAAGACCTCGGGTAACGGTCGCTACACCTACCTCTCGGCCTGGGGCTACGTACTGAAGAACGGCGGCGACGAGAACAAGGCCAAGGACTTCGTCGGCAAGCTCTTCAAGCAGGCACCGGTACTGGACACCGGTGGCCGCGCCGCCACCACTACCTTCATGACCAACCAGATTGGCGACGTGCTGGTGACCTTCGAGAACGAGGCGGAAATGATCGCCCGCGAATTCGGTCGCGATCAGTTCGAAGTGATCTACCCAAGCGTTTCCGCTGAAGCCGAGCCACCGGTGTCGGTGGTGGACAAGGTGGTGGAGAAGAAAGGCACCCGCGCTGCGGCCGAGGAATACCTGAAGTACCTGTGGTCGCCGGAAGGCCAGGAAATCGCTGCCAACAACTACCTGCGCCCACGGGACCCGAAAGTCCTGGCCAAGTACACCGACCGCTTCCCGAAAGTCGACTTCCTGTCGGTGGAAAAAACCTTCGGTGACTGGCGCAGCGTGCAGAAGACCCACTTCAACGACGGCGGGATCTTCGACCAGATCTACACCAACGCCAAGTGACACGGATAGGCCAATAAAAAAGCGACCGTAAAGGTCGCTTTTTTTATGCCGCCAATCCGGGACTCAGAGAGCCCGCGCCGAACTGAACTGCGCAGCTTCGGCCGCCTGATGACGCTCATCCAGCACCGCCTCGGCCTCGACTTCGATCAACCACTCCGGCAGCGACAATCCGCTGACGATGATCCATGAGGACGCCGGTGGCTGGCTGGCAAAACGCTCCAGCAATACCGCACTGATGTGCTCCTGCTGATCCCGCGCCGCTTCGGCGATGTAGATCCGCAACATCACCACATCCGCCAACTGACCTCCAGCCTCGGCCAGGACCCTCTCGATATTGTCGAAGGCCTGCTCGGTCTGCTGCCGCAGGCCAGGTCCCACGGTGCGCTCCTGCTCATCCACCCCCACCTGACCGGACAGCAGCAGGCGCCGGCCACCCCGCACTTCCACCGCCTGGCTGAAACCGTATTGCAGGGAATTGAACACACTGGCTGGGTTGAACGTTGACTTTTCCATAAGGGACTCCCACCGCACTGAACGACCGGAAACCCTAAACCAAGGCCTCTGCGACTTCCACTGCAAGCGCGGCGCAGCAACATTTGGCAATGCAAGCTTCAGCGCGCGGTTGCCAATGCAACATCACCGCCCAGTGCAGCGTGCCCTTACATCGGCGGTGCGACTCCGTCCTTGCCTGCGGAAATCGACTGTGCAGTGAGTTTGCCATCGGCGCTCTGGGTGACGAACATCACCACCTTGACCCCGGCCTTGAGCAGGCTGCGATCCCCCGGCGCCAGATTGACGATGGGCACATCGTCCGGCACCAGGATCTTCTGCTGCCCGTCCTTGTAATTGACGGTGAGGGTGCGGCCATTGCTCACCACCAGATCACCGACGCGGCCGTTGGTCATGCTGCTGCCCTTGACCAGGTCGAAGGGGCGATGACCATCGCCGGTACCGGCCAGTTGCGGTGGAAACACATGCACTTCCAGGGCCTTGAGGGTGCCGTCGGCCATGGGCATCGCGGCCGAGCCGATATAGCTGCCGGGCTTGATGTCCTCGATATTGGCCAGGGTCACTCCACGCACCTGGGTCTGCGGCGTCAGCTCGACACTGACGTTCTCGCCGCTGTTGACATGCACCCGCACGACATCGCCGCTGATCCCGGTGATTTCCCCGCGCACCCCCATGCGCATGCCCGGAGCATCCTGGGCCTGGGCCGCAACACTGCCCAACATGAGCATCAGGGCCAGGCATTGAACCCTGCACAACAGACCAAGCAAAGACCGATTCATGGAACGGATTTCCTCAACTGAAAAAGTGCAAGGCAGCAGCATGCTGCCCCCGGGGCCGTAAAGAACATGAGCATGCTATCGAACAAGATGTAAGTAAATGTATCATCAGCCCTCGGCAGCGGCACGCCCCGGCAATCTCCAGAGCGCCATGAATCAGGCATTTATTCCCAGCAGGAATGAATGCTATCGCCCCGCCCTCTCTACTGCGTTACCCCGCGGTCTCTTAACCTCGCTCCATCCTTTCGCCGCCAAGAGAAACCTGATGACTTCCACGACCCAGGTGCTGCCCGCCAGCAACGTGACAATGACCCGAGGCATGGTGCTGCTGTTCGCCTTCTGCTGCGGCGCCATCGTCGCCAACATCTACTACGCACAACCGATCATCGAGCTGATCGCCCCGGACCTGGGCCTGTCCAGCTCCCTGGCCAGCCTGATCGTGTCCCTGACCCAGATCGGCTATGCCCTGGGCCTGTTCTTCCTGGTGCCTCTGGGCGACCTGCTGGAAAACCGCCGGTTGATGATCATCACCACTGTGGTGGCCATCGCCAGCCTGCTGGGGGCTGCGTATACCCAGCAGCCCAACGCTTTCCTGCTGGTATCGCTGCTGATCGGCTTCAGTTCGGTCTCGGTGCAGATCCTCATTCCCCTGGCTGCGCACCTGGCCCCCGAGGAGTCCCGGGGACGAGTGGTGGGCGGCATCATGGGCGGCCTGCTGCTGGGGATTCTCCTGGCCCGACCGGTGTCCAGCGTGGTGGCCGACCTCTTCGGCTGGCGCGCGATGTTCATCGCCGCCGCAGTGCTGATGGCCGGCATCAGCCTGGTATTGATGCTGACCATACCCAAGCGCCAGCCGGCCCACAGCGCCACCTACGGCCAACTGCTGCGCTCCCTGGGCGGCCTGCTGCGCCAGCAACCGGTCCTGCGCCAACGAGCCTTCTATCAGGGCTGCATGTTCGCCACCTTCAGCCTGTTCTGGACCGCCGCGCCCCTGGAACTGGCACGGCATCACGGTCTGTCACAAAGCCAGATCGCGATCTTCGCCCTGGTGGGTGCCATCGGCGCCATCGCCGCCCCCATCAGCGGACGCCTCGCGGATGCCGGCCATACCCGCATCGCCTCGCTGCTGGCCATGCTCCTGGCGGCCCTGAGCTTTATCCCGACACTGATCCATCCCGCCTACAGCGTCATCGGCCTGGCAGTGACCGGGGTGGTCCTGGATTTCTGCGTGCAGATGAACATGGTGCTCGGCCAACGGGCGGTGTATGCCCTGGACGCCCACAGTCGCAGTCGCCTCAACGCGCTGTACATGACCAGCATCTTCATCGGCGGCGCCTTCGGCTCATCGATTGCCAGTGCGGTGTACGAACACGGCGGCTGGCTCGGAGTGGTGCTGGTGGGCAGTGGGTTTCCACTGCTGGCCCTGCTGCGCTTCCTGCTGGTGGCGGACAACCGCCGCGCGGCCCGCACCTAGGCCGTGCGCCCAGGACCCGATAAACGTTTGGGCGCACACTCCCCAAGTGACCCCTTCTCAACCCAGCAAGGACAACCGATGGACCGCCTGGCCGCGATGGAAACCTTTGTACATGTGGTGGAAAGCGGCTCCTTCTCCGCTGCCGCCCGGCGCCTGAACCTGGGTCAGCCCGCCGTGTCGAAAAGCATCGCCCAGCTGGAGGCCTATCTGCAGGTGCGGCTGTTGCTGCGCTCCACCCGCGGCCTGAGCCCCACCGAAGCCGGCCTGGCCTTCTTCGAACGGGCCAAACGCACCCTGGAGGAAGCCAGCGAAGCGGAAAGTGCCGCCCGGGGCTCGGCCTCCCAGTTGCGCGGCACCTTGCGTATCTGCGCTGCGGTGACCTTCGCCCGCCTGCATATCGTTCCTCACCTGGGGCCCTTTCTCGAGCGCCACCCCGAGTTGCAGATCGACGTGGTGATGGATGATCACACCATCAATCTGGTGGAGGCGGGAGTGGATGTGGCCCTGCGCATGGGCAGCCTTGCCGACTCGACCCTCATCGCCCGCAAGATCGCCGAGTGCCCGCGCCTGCTGCTGGCCACTCCCGAGTACTTCGCCGAGCACGGCGAACCGCAGCATCCCGGTGAACTGACCGGGCATCAGGCGGTGATCTACAGCCGGGGGCCTGGCAATCTCTGGCACTTTGCCCAAGGCGACGACGAGCAACGGGTGAGTGTCAGCGGCAGGGTTCGAGTGAATGCCGCGGAAGGCTTGCGTGAATCGGTACTGGCCCACCAGGGGCTGGCAATGGCCTCGCAATGGATGTTTGCCCCGGAGCTGGCCAAGGGTGCGGTCAAGGCCGTGCTCACGGATTGGCAACTGCCCCGGCAACAGCTGTGGGCCGTGTTTCCCGGCGGGCGCCTGGTGAGTGCCAAGGCCCGGGCGTTTGTGGACTATGTGGAGCAGTTGCTGGAACGTCTCTGAAACCCTGGCCTCAGATACGCTCGCGCACCAGCACTTCGATATTCGTCGCCTCACCCCAGCGCCGCAGCCGGTCGATCAGGCTCAGGTCGGTTTCACCCACCAGATACAGGACGTCGATGGTCTGGATCGCGGCCCACTGGACGAACTCACTGCTGTCGAACTCGCCAAGACTGGCGAGCTGGAACTCGTTCTCGTAGAAACCTGGGATCACCGGGACCGGGGTGTCCTGGGGACTGGCCCCGGCAATGAACGGGCAGGACAGGTGCACCACGCCCCAATGGGCCACACGCCAGTTCCTCAGGGCTTCGTCCAGACGCGCACGGGCACCGCGGACAAAGCCCAGGCCGTCGATCACCACCCGCCGGTTGACGATCAGCCACAGCTTGCGCCGGCGTGGCGCCTTGAGCAGTACCTCGCCGGTAACCTTGGACGCCCGCAGCGCCAAGGCGATCACCAGCAGCAAAGGTGCGCAGTAGCCATAGAGCCTCTCGGTCTGACTGACCTCAGTCAGGCCATGCAAGCGCTGCACCTCGGCCCGCTGGTGCTCCAGCTCACTGAAGCTTTCCCCCAGGCGCTGCAGCCATTGCTGCACCAGCGGCGCTGAATACTCACCACGAAGGTCGCCCAGGGCCTGCTGCACCTTGATCACGGCCAAAGCCGACAGACGCCCATCGGCAGAACGCTCCAATGTGCCAAAGCGTTCGCACAGGTTGCTGACCTGGGCGGCATCCTGAGGCTCATGCAGCTCCAGCGCCGCCTTGCAGTGAGCGCTGCCGAGCATGTCGTCGATCTCGGCCAGCACTCTGCGCTGCGCTGCGTCCCGGGCACTTTGTGCCAACTGGTAGTCACTCTGGAACCAGTCCACCCGCACCGCCTGGGTGGCGCTGATCAGGGCCAGGGCAGCCAGCAGCAGCCAGCCGTAGTCGACTTTCTTCCAGCCGACCTCCCCCAAGCGGAAAACCGAGATCAGGCTCCAGCAGAAGACGTAGTACATGAAAGCGAAGGCCACCAGCAGGTACACCGGTGCCACGGACAAATAGATCAGCTCCGGCACGTCCGCCGGCCCCAGGCCGTACAACAGCAGCAGGACGCAGACCACAGCCAGCCAAAACACCATCGGCGCGACATAGGGTTTGTTCAGGTCTTTCTTCATCGGGCGCTCAACGGCTGATACTCAGGAACACCCCGCTGTATCGGCCAGCCTGGGCGGGGCTTAAATAATCCGCTGACCGCGGCAAGGCCGGCGCGGGCTCTGGCCCGCGCCTATGCAGTCAGGCAATAGCGTTGCAGATTACTGGAACTGGCGCCCCAGCCCTGCGGGTACACCATGGATGTCGGTGTCTTCCCAGGGACCGTCGGGGCTGATGGAACGGCTCCAGCCGTTGTTCCAACGGTAATAGGTGCGCTGGCGATAGAAGGTGTTGTTCTGGTTATCCAGCACATAGACCCCCAGCCGTGCATCCCAGTGGCTGTGCCCGCCGGGTGGCGGAGCGAAGCTGGCGGAGGTGCGTGGCAGAGGCTTGGCGGCGGGAACCGGCGCGCCGGGCTTGCCGGGAGCGGGAGCCGTGGACGGGACCGGGCGCGTACTCGGTCCCGCGGGCGGGATGGGTTCAGAGGAGGTCGGCGCCGGCCGATGGACCGTACAAGCGCTCAACCCCAGGACCAGTGACAACAGGGTGATACGAGCGATGGCGGTCATGGCGGCTTCTCTGATTATTGATCCGGACTGTCGATGGTCAGCTGTTGCGCGGCAGTGGTGCTGCTGGACAGGGGCTGGCTCTGCCCGACCCACTCGCCGGCCGTTGGCTGGCCGGCACGGGAAATGCGCGCAACCAGTTGGACTTCAGGGAAGTTCGACAGTTTCAACTGCGGCATCATCGCGTCGCTATCACCCAGCTCCACAGTGGCCGGCAGATCGGCGACGGTCAGGCGCTTGGCTGCCAACGGCGCGGGTGGGCCCTGGGTGGCGCGGGCGAAGATGAACACACTGTCACCCGGCTGGACCTTGGCCTTGAGCTCCGCGGCCAGATCGACCCGGACCTTGAGCAAGGCACCCTTGGCCTTGACCGCAGGCTCGGCCGCGACCTTGCCGCCGGCCGCCAGC
This sequence comes from Pseudomonas sp. E1BtOHC1, assembly GCF_058744285.1. NCBI lineage: Bacteria > Pseudomonadati > Pseudomonadota > Gammaproteobacteria > Pseudomonadales > Pseudomonadaceae > Pseudomonas > Pseudomonas sp. E1BtOHC1. The sequence goes on along the minus strand of NZ_CP196023.1, from coordinate 2,704,955 downwards.
AGTTTCTCGCTGGCGCGATCGATGCCCCCCTGCAACGCGGCACGGGAGTTGTCCTCCGGCGGCAATTGAGCCTGCAGGCGCTTCCAGTAATCGATGGCCTCCTGGAAACGCCCGCCTTCGAAGGCGGCGATACCCAGCAACCCGAGACTGGTGACTTCATTGGGATCGGCCTTCAGCGCTTCATCGGTCAAGCCCTGGACCTTGTCCGACCATTGCTTGTTATCGGCAAAGTACTGCGCCTGGGCCCATTGCCCCAACAGCTCGGGCTGGCGTCCGGCCAGGGCCACGGTGCGCTCGAAGATCTTCGCCGCGTCCGCTGGACGGTCCTGGGCCATGTAGGTACGCCCAAGGAAATACAGGCCCTCGGCAGAATCCGGCTGAGCCGCCACCGCGCGCTCCAGGCGCCGGGTCATTTCTTCCATGGACTGCGGCGCCTGGGCGAATTCCCGGGTCAGCTCGACCTTGTCGCTGGCACCAAAGTGCAGGTAAAGACCCAGGCCCAGCACCGGTACCAGCAACGCCGCCAGCAACGGCAGCGGCTTGCCCAGGCGCGAGGTCCGCGCCGGGCCGCTGCCTTCGGTGTCCGCCAACAGTTCCCGGGCCGCTTCCGCACGCCCCGCGTCCATCTGCTCGGCACTGAGCACGCCTTCCGCTTGCTGGCCGTGCAGCTCAGCCACGCGCTCTTCATAAAGCGCCACGTTCAGCGCGGTACGATCCTCTTCACGTTGGGCACGACGCTCACGCAATACCGGGATCAACAGGAAACTCAGGGCGATCAGGAGCAGCAGACCTGCTGCAAGCCAGAAATCAATCATGGGTGGTTTTTATCCAGCAGTTGGTCGAGGCGCTGACGCTCTTCGACGGAAAGCGTGTTCGGGCTGTCGCTGCGCTCGACGCGACGACGCCGGACAATCACGGCAATGATCACCAGGCCGCCCAGCAGCAGGCCGGCAGGGCCGAACCAGAGCAAGGCGGTCTTGCCGGTCAGGGCCGGCTTGTAACGCACGAAGTCACCGTAGCGATCCACCATGAAGTCGATGATCTGCTGATTGTCCTTGCCCTCGCCGAGCATGCGGAAAATCTCCTTGCGCAGGTCGGCGGCAATCGGTGCATTGGAATCGGCGATGTCCTGGTTCTGGCACTTGGGGCAGCGCAGTTCCTTGGTCAGTTCGTGAAACCTTTCGCGGTCAGTGTCATTGGCGAACTGGTAGGTATCAATGGCAGCGTGGGCCACACCAGCGATGCTCAGGCCGAGGATAGCGGCGGCTAACCAGCGCTTCATGGCTTGGCCTCATCTACCAGGGCCTGGTACTTGGCGGCGAGCTGTTCGCGCCACACCACTTCGTCGATCACCCCGACGAACTTGTCACGGATGATGCCCTTGGCATCTATGAAGAAGGTTTCCGGGGCACCGTAGACACCCAGGTTGAGCCCCAGGGAACCCTCCTCGTCACGCACGTCCAGCAGGTAGGGGTTGTGGAATTCGGCCAGCCACTTCAGGGCGTCGGCGTTGACGTCCTTGTAGTTGATGCCGTAGATCACCACGCCCTTCTCGGCGAGCTTGTTCAGCACCGGATGCTCGACCCGGCAGGAAATGCACCAGGTGCCCCAGACGTTGACCAAGGCCGGCTTGCCCAGCAGGTCGGCGCGGGTCAGGGTCTTGTCGCCCTGCACCGAGGGCAGGGAGAACTCGGGGAACGGCTTGCCGATCATCGCCGACGGCAGCTCGGCCGGGTCCAGATACAACCCGCGATAGAGAAACACCGCCACCACCAGGAACACCGCCAGGGGCAACATCATCATCCAGCGTCTCATGCGGTGGCTCCTGTCATGCCCAGCGCTTCGCGCACCCGGCTTTTAACCTTGACCCGATAACGCCGATCCATCGCCGCCAGCAAGCCACCGAACCCGGTGAGCAGGCCGCCGAACCAGATCCAGCGCACGAACGGCTTGACGTGCACCCGCACTGCCCAGGCGCCATCACCCAGGGATTCGCCCAGGGCGACGTACAGGTCACGAGTGAAACCGGCATCGATGCCGGCTTCGGTCATCATCGAACTCTGCACGGTGTACAGGCGTTTTTCCGGATGCAGCACCGCCACTTCCTTGCCGTTGCGGACCACGCGGACGGTGCCCTTGTCGGAGGTGAAGTTCGGCCCTTCGAAATGCTTGGCGCCTTCGAAAATGAAGTGATAACCGGCCAGTTCCATGGACTCGCCCGGCTCCAGGCGCAGGTCGCGCTCGGCGCTGTTCTGGCTCGACAGCACCACGCCCAGGGCGCAGACCGCAATGCCCAGGTGCGCCAGCTGCATGCCCCAATAGCTGCGAGTCAGGCTCGGCAGGCCCTTGATCAGGCCCTTGTGGCGGGTCTTGTCGAAGATGTCGCGGACCCCGGCCAGCAGCACCCAGGCCGCCAGCAGGAAGGTCGCCAGCACCGCCCAGTTGAAGTCACCGTAGGCAATGCCGGCCACCACGGCCAAGGCCACGCTGCCCAGCAGCACCGGACCGAGCATGCCCGCCAGCCATTTCACCGGAGTGTCTTTCCAGCGCACCAGCACGCCCACCGCCATCACCACCATCAGCAACGCCATCAACGGAATGAACAGTGCATTGAAGTACGGCGGGCCTACCGACAGCTTGGCCCCGGTCAGGGCGTCCAGCACCAGCGGATACAGGGTGCCCAGCAGGATCATCGACGCCGCTACCACCAGCACCAGATTGTTACCCAATAGCAGGGTTTCCCGGGACCACAGGTTGAAGCCTACATGGCTCTTGACCACCGGCGCCCGCAGGGCGAACAGGGTCAGCGAGCCTCCCACCACGAACAGCAGGAAGATCAGGATGAACACGCCGCGCTCAGGGTCCGAGGCAAAGGCGTGCACCGACGTCAGGACCCCGGAGCGCACCAGGAAGGTCCCCAGCAGGCTCAGGGAAAAGGCGGCAATGGCCAACAGCACGGTCCAGCTCTTGAACACACCGCGCTTTTCGGTAACCGCCAGGGAGTGGATCAGGGCCGTGCCCACCAGCCAGGGCATGAAGGACGCGTTCTCCACCGGGTCCCAGAACCACCAGCCGCCCCAGCCCAGTTCGTAGTAGGCCCACCAGGAGCCCAGGGTGATACCAATGCCGAGGAAGGCCCAGGCGACGATGGTCCAGGGCCGCGACCAGCGTGCCCAGGCAGCGTCCAGGCGACCGCCGAGCAGCGCGGCGATGGCAAAGGCGAAGGCCACCGAGAAACCGACGTAGCCCATGTACAGCATGGGCGGGTGGACGATCAGGCCGATGTCCTGCAACAGCGGGTTGAGGTCGCGACCGTCCGCCGGCACCTGGGGCAGAATCCGCGAAAACGGGTTGGAGGTCATGATCAGGAACAGCAGGAAGCCGGTGCTGATCATGCCCATCACCGCCAGCACCCGGGCCAGCATCACTTGCGGCAACTGGCGCGAGAACACCGACACGGCGAAGGTCCAGCCTCCGAGGATCAGCGCCCAGAGCAGCAGCGAGCCTTCGTGGGCGCCCCACACCGCGCTGAACTTGTAGTACCAGGGCAAGGCGGTGTTGGAGTTGCTGGCGACATAGGCCACCGAGAAGTCGTCGCTCATGAAAGCGTAGGTCAGGCAGCCGAAGGCGAACACCAGGAAGGCGAACTGGCCCCAGGCGGCCGGCTGGGCCAGGCTCATCCACAGGCGATCGCCGCGCCAGGCGCCCAGCAATGGCACCACGGCCTGGACCAGGGCAAAGCACAGGGCGAGGATCATCGCCAGGTGGCCGAGTTCGGGAACGAACAGTGCGGAACTCATGGCTTAACCCTCTTTCGCTGGTGTCGGTGCCGACTGACCGCTGTCTTTCAGGGCCTTGGTGACTTCCGGCGGCATGTATTTCTCATCGTGCTTGGCCAGCACTTCATCGGCCACCACCACGCCATCGGCGTTGAGCTTGCCCAGGGCCACGATGCCCTGCCCTTCACGGAACAGGTCCGGAAGGATGCCGCGGTAAGTGATGGTCACCGACTTGTTGAAGTCGGTGACCACGAATTTCACGTCCAGGGAGTCGGCGGAACGCTGCAGGGAGCCGGCCTGGACCATGCCGCCAGCGCGAATCCGCGTGTCCAGCGGTGCTTCGCCGTTGGCGATCTGGGTCGGGGTGTAGAACAGGTTGATGTTTTCCTTCAGCGCACTCAGGGCCAGGCCGACGGCGATGCCGACGCCGACCAGAATCGCCAGGATGATCAAAAGACGCTTTTTACGCAGCGGATTCACTTACCGTTCTCCCGGCGCAGACGACGCGCCTCTTGTTGCAGATAACGCTTGCGGGCCAGGATCGGCGCCACCAGCTCACGAGCCAGGACGACCAGGCAAATGCCATAGGCCGACCAGACGTAGAGGCCGTGATGGCCCATGGCAAGAAAATCGCTGAAGGATGCAAAACTCATTATGCGGCCTCCAGGCTGCGTTGGACTTCGGCCTTGACCCAGCTGGTCCGGGCTTCGCGCTTGAGCACCTCAAGGCGCATGCGCAGCAACAGCAGCACGCCAAAGAAACAATAGAAACCCAAGGACGTCAGCAGCAGCGGCAACCACATTTCCACCGGCATGGCGGGCTTTTCGGTGAGGGTGAAAGTCGCCCCCTGGTGCAGGGTATTCCACCACTCCACCGAGTATTTGATGATCGGGATATTCACCACGCCGACAATCGCCAGCACCGCGCAGGCCTTGGCGGCGCTGTCACGATTGCTGATGGCGGCATTGAGCGCAATCAGACCTGCGTACAGAAACAGCAGGATCAGCATCGACGTTAGTCGCGCATCCCAGACCCACCAGGAGCCCCAGGTCGGCTTGCCCCAGATTGCCCCGGTTACCAGGGCCAGGAAGGTGATCGAATGCCCGATGGGCGCCGCGCATTGCAGGGCGACATCGGCCAGTTTCATTTTCCACACCAGCCCGACCACACCGCACACCGCCAGCATTACGTAGCAGGACTGGGCCAGCATCGCCATCGGCACATGGATGTAGATGATGCGAAAGCTGTTGCCTTGCTGGTAGTCCGGTGGCGCAAAGGCCAGGCCCCAGACCACGCCGATGCCGATCAGCAACACGGCGGCGACGCTCAGCCAGGGCAGCAGCTTGCCGCTGATGCCGTAAAACCATTTAGGCGAGCCGAGCTTATGAAACCAAGTCCAGTTCATTCGTTGTTTCCATCACGGTTGCTCTTCGCTTTCACGAACAGCCAGGGTCTTTACTGGTTAAAAAACAACCAGACCTCATTATTCGCCGACGCTGATCTTCAGGCCAGCAGCTATTGCAAAGGGTGTAAGGGTCACTGCCAGGGCGGTCAGGCTCCCAAGCCACAGCAGATAACCTGTCGCCGGCATGCCCTGCAGTGCCGCCTGCAGGGCGCCACTGCCGAGAATCAGTACCGGGATGTACAAAGGCAGGATCAGCAACGCCAGCAGCAAGCCACCACGCTTCAACCCCACCGTCAGGGCTGCACCCACTGCGCCGAGCAGGCTCAGCACCGGAGTGCCCAGCAGCAATGACAGCAACAACACCGGCAGGCAGGCGGTAGGCAAGCCGAGCATCAAGGCCAGCAAGGGTGCAAGCAATACCAGTGCCAGGCCGGAAAAGGCCCAGTGTGCCAGTACCTTGGCCAAAACCAGAAGAGGCAGGGGGTGCGACGAAAGGACCCACTGTTCAAGGGATCCGTCCTCGAAATCACTGCGAAAAAGCCCGTCCAGCGAGAGCAGGACGGACAATAAGGCCGCTACCCAGACCAGCCCTGGAGACAAGGTTTGCAACAGATTTGTCTCAGGTCCCACGGCCAACGGGAACAGTGCAACGACGATGGCGAAGAACACCAGAGGGTTGGCCAGCTCCGCCGGGCGTCGAAACAGCAAACGCGCTTCACGGGCCAGCAATTGGGCAAAGACGCTCATGCCGCCCACCGCCCCAGATCCAGATCGCGGTAGCCCGCCGGCATGCGGGTCAAAGTGTGGTGAGTGGTCAGGACCACCATGCCGCCACGCTCACAATGATTGGCCAGGTGCTCCTCGAGCTGGGCCACACCCTGTTTGTCCAGGGCGGTGAAGGGCTCGTCGAGAATCCACAGCGGCGGCCCGTCCAGATACAGCCGGGCCAGGGCCACACGGCGCTGCTGGCCAGCGGACAGAGTGTGGCAAGCGACGTCTTCGAAGCCGCGCAGGCCGACGGCAGCCAGGGCCTGCCAGATGGCGTCGCGCGTTGCCGACTGGTGCAGAGCACAGAGCCAGTTGAGATTTTCTTCGGGGGTCAGGACATCCTTGATTCCGGCGGCGTGGCCGATCCACAACAGATTGCGCGCCAGTTCGGCACGCTGGGCATGCAAGGGCTGGCCATTGAGCAGTACCTGGCCGCTGGTGGGTTGCATCAGGCCGGCCAGCAGACGTAGCAGGCTGGTCTTGCCACTGCCGTTGGGGCCACTGATCTGCACCATGTCTCCGCCCGTCAGACGCAACTCGAGGTGTTCAAACAGCATCCGCCAGTCGCGCTCACAGGCGAGTGCTACGGCTTCGAGAAGAGGGCTGGTCAAGGGATAGCGGGCCTTTACGGGTTCAAGTCGGCGATGGAGCGGCCGTTAAAGGGATGCAGGATAAATGCATTGGCGGCCTGTTCTAGAGAGCTGCGTCAAACATTTGCAATGTTTTCACCACTCCCCCAAAGACGAGCGGCATTATACATGCGAAGCCCTACGCTAATGAGGGCTAATTTCCACAGGTTGTGTCCGAATGACAGGCGAAATGAACATCCTCCCGCTGCCCCAGGCGCCCGCTCCCGGCACCTCGCGCCCGCAGGTGATCAGCGGCGAACTGCTCAAGTTGGTGCAACCCATTGAAGGCCTGATTGCCGCAGGCCAGAGTGCCAAGGCCGAAGTGCTGTCCCTCAAGCAGGCCGACCAGACCTTCCAGTTGCTGCTCAAGGTCACCCTGGACAACGGCCGGCAGACCACCGTGCAGGCCACCAGCAGCCAACCGCTGCCCCAGGGCACCAGCCTGGCGGTCACCCAGCCGTCTGCGGGTAATCTGGCGATCACCGTGCAGCAGGCCATCGCGTCCAACGTTGCCGCCCTGACTCGCCTGGATACCACCCAACTGCCGGCCGGCACCCTGCTCCAGGGCAAGGTGCTGACCACGCAAGCCCTGCCTCAGGGCAACAATCAGCCGGCGATCTACCGCTCCCTGGTAAGCCTGCTCAACACCGCGCAAAGTGGCGCTACCCTGAGCATCGACAGCCCGCAGCCGCTGCGTATCGGCAGCCTGCTCAGCGCCTTGGTCTCAGACTCGCAAACCCTGAATTTCGTCCCCCTGAGCAACCGCCAGGAACAGCTGGCCATCGCTGCTCAGCTGTCTAGCCAGCAAAGCCGCCAAGGCTCCCTGAGCGGACTGATCAACGTTCTGCAGAACCTGCCAGCCGACAGCCCACTGCCCACTGTTTCAGCCGACCTGCGGGCCGCCGTGGAGCGACTACTGGCCGGCCTACCGGACCCACAGCAATTGAGCAGCCCCCGGGGAGTGGCCCAGGCCCTGCTGGGCAGCGGCCTGTTCCTGGAAGCCAAGCTGCTGGCCGGAGCCAACCCGGGGCAGGCTCCGGACATGAAGGGCGACCTGCTGCGCCTGATCGCGCAGTTGACGCCGGCCCTGCCCGCCTCCAGCAGTTTCAACGCGATCATCGCCGCCAACACCCTGGCGCAGTCATTACCGAGCTTCGTGCGCAGTGCCCTGGGCACCCTCGGCCAGGTCAGCGCCAAGACGCCGCCCAGCGGCTTCCCGCTGCCGGCACGGCTGCTGCAAAGCCTGGAGGGTGAAGGTGATCTGGAGCACTTGCTGCGCCTGGCCGCCGCCGCGGTATCACGCCTGCAGAGCCATCAACTGGCGAGTCTGGAGCAGAGCGGCCAGACCGACGATGGCCGGCAATTGACCACCTGGCAGCTGGAAATCCCCATGCGCAACCTGCAGGACATCGTGCCCTTGCAGGTCAAAATGCAGCGCGAAGAAGCGCCGGAGCCGGAGCCGCAACAAAAACGTGAAGAGCGAGAACCCAAGCAGCCCTTGTGGCGGCTCGATCTGGCCTTCGACCTGGAGCCCCTGGGCCCCTTACAGGTCCAGGCACAACTGATTCAAGGCCGGCTGTCCAGCCAGCTGTGGGCCGAACGCCCCTACACCGCGAGCCTGATCGAAAGCCACCTGGGCAGCCTGCGGGAACGCCTGCTGGCTTCCGGGCTGGATGTCGGCGACTTGGACTGCCACCTGGGCATCCCGCCCCAGGGCCCGCAAACCCGATTGGAACAACGCTGGGTCGACGAAACCGCATGAAGCACACACCTCCTCCACGCCAGGCCATTGCCCTCAAGTACGACGGCCAGCAAGCCCCGACCCTGACCGCCAAGGGCGACGATGAACTGGCGGAAGCCATCCTGAAGATCGCCCGGGACTATGAAGTGCCGATCTATGAAAATGCCGAGCTGGTGAAGCTGTTGGCGCGTCTGGAATTGGGCGAGAGCATTCCACCGGAGCTGTACCGGACCATCGCCGAAATCATCGCCTTCGCCTGGAACCTCAAGGGCAAGTTTCCGGCCGGGCATGATCCGCATCAGGTGGAGCTGGAGAAGGACATCACCGAGCGCGGTGACGATTATTGAAGAGAGGCCGCAGCAGGCGCTAAAGCGCAAGCTCCCCGGAGGAAGCTTGCGACTGGTGGCTAGCCTTTGTGCAGCTTGCTGACCAGCTCCGCCTCGGCCTGGGTCAAGCCGCAGGACTGGGTCAGCTCGTCGACACTGGCGCCCATGCCCACCAGGCGCGCGGCCTGGGCGAAGGACAGGCTGGAAGGGTCACGCTGCTCCAGCTGGGCCAGTTTGTCCGGCAAGGGGCCCACTACCGCTCGCAGTTCGTGCAGATCCTCGCCCATGCGCACCGTACCGCTCTGGTAATGGTCAACGCGCTTGGCCAGTTCCTTGATCCGCTGGTCGCGCACGGCATCGCCTTCGGCCTGTTGCGCGGCGATCTGCCGCTGATTGCGGGTGTACGACAGGAATAGCGCCACAGTGGCGACCCAAAGGATCGCCAGGACAATCACCGCTACCTCGAGGATCAATCAGATACTCTCCAGTTCCGACCATTCCTCTTCGCTCATCATCTTGTCCAGCTCAACCAGAATCAGCAGTTCGCCGTTCTTGTTGCAGACGCCCTGAATGAACTTGGCCGACTCTTCGTTACCGACGTTTGGCGCGGTTTCGACTTCCGACTGACGCAGGTAAACCACTTCCGCCACGCTGTCGACCATGATCCCGACCACTTGCTTGTCGGCTTCGATGATGACGATCCGGGTGTTGTCGTTGACTTCGGTAGGCACCAGGCCGAAACGCTGACGGGTGTCGATCACGGTGACCACATTGCCGCGCAGGTTGATGATCCCCAGCACATAGCTTGGGGCACCCGGTACCGGAGCGATCTCGGTGTAGCGCAGGACTTCCTGGACGCGCATCACGTTGATGCCGTAGGACTCGTTATCCAGCTTGAAGGTGACCCATTGCAGGATCGGATCTTCGGAACCCTGTGCAGACGACGACTTATTCATACCCTGACCCCTCAAAAAACCGTTGAAAACGGCGTGTGTTCTGTGTGGCCACATCCGACGGACGCGGCCTGTTGTTGGTTTACTTCGGCTTGTGGGCCGCTTGACTGATAGCCATCTGCTTGGCGCCGCCGGTGGCAATCAACTCGGCCAGTTCAGCAACGTCGAGCAAGGCACACATATGTTCAATCACCGTGCCGGCCAGCCACGGGCGCTGACCACGATGACTGCGCCACTTGATTTCGTTGGGGTCCAGGCGCAGGGAGCGACTGACCTGATGCACTGCCAGCCCCCACTCGTAGCCCTGGACCGAGATCACATACTGCAGGCCCTGGCGGAAATCATCGCGGTAGCGATCGGGCATGACCCAGCGCGCGGTATCCAGCACCTTCAGGTTGCCGGCCTGGCTCGGCAGGATGCCGAGGAACCATTCCGGCTGTCCGAACAGCGGTGTCAGTTCCTGCCCTGCCAGGGAATAGATCGACCCCAGGCATACCAGCGGCACTGCCAGAGTCAGACCGGCGACATCGAACAACAGGCATTCGAAAGGCTCGGCCGCCCAGCTGGGACGGTCGCTACCGGTGACCGGAGGCGGTGTATTGCTCGGCGGCAGGTGAACTTCCACCAATGGCGGCACCAGGGCCTGGAGCAGCGGCACCACCGGCGAGATCGAACTCGGCAAGGGTTCCGGGGCTTCCATTACTGCCGGTGTCAGCGGCGCAGGCGCAGGTGCAGCATCCCGGGCGGCGGGTGCCGCCTGGTGCTGGGCCTGTGCATCCCGCGCCTGCTCTTCCAGTACTGCAGCCTGGAACTCATCCAGTACTTCGCTGGAAGCCGCAAGTGTTACCGGCGGGGCCGGCGGAGCAACCTGGACCGGCGGCTCCGGTAGCTGTTCCTCTTCGGTAGCATCCTGCAGCAAAGCGTCCAGGTACGACTGCAGCGCCAGCTGGGGCCGGCTCTTGATATCCAGAGGACGGTTCATGAGGATGCCCACGCAAAAACCCCGATACAGTGATCTGTAGGGGTTATCGGCCGGGCTGTCGAGTGACTTGAATAGCGCTTCACGTCAAGCCACCTGCGCCACGAGTTGTTGAGCCAGCAGATGCTTGAGCAAGGCCTTGTAGGCCAGTACACCGCGGCTCTTGGCATCGAACTGAGAAGGGGTGACCCCTGCCCGGCTGGCATCCCGCAAGCGGGTATCCACCGGGATATAGCCCTGCCAGATTTCTTCGGGAAACTTGTCCCGCAAAATCCGCAGAGTGCCCAGGGAAGCCTGGGTCCGGCGATCGAACAGGGTCGGCACAATGGTGAACGGCAGCGGCTGCTTGCGCGAGCGATTGACCATCGCCAGGGTGTTGACCATGCGCTCCAGCCCCTTGACCGCCAAGTGCTCGGTCTGCACCGGAATCACCAGTTGCTGACTGGCCGCCAGGGCGTTGACCATCAACACACCGAGCAACGGCGGGCTGTCGATCACCGCGTAATCGAAATCCTGCCACAGCTGCGCCAGGCTCTTGGCGATCACGAGGCCAAGGCCACTCTGCCCCGGCGACTGGCGCTCGAGGGTGGCCAGAGCGGTGCTCGACGGCAACAATGAAATGCGCTCATGGCTGGTGCCCAGCAACAACTGGCCCGGCAGGTCCTGGGGCACATTGCCCTTGTGCAGGAACAGGTCGTAGCTGCTGTGCTCCAGGCTGTCCGGGTCATAGCCGAAGTAGCTGGTCATGGAACCGTGGGGGTCGAGATCGACCACGACCACGCGCTTGCCCGCCTCGGCCAGCAAACCGGCTAAAGCGATGGAACTGGTGGTTTTACCGACACCACCCTTTTGATTGGCAACTGCCCAGACTCTCATTCGGTTTGTTCCTCCCGCCCGGCCACAGCGGGGCGAGACATAGCGCTAAGTTATAAAGCAGGTGACGGAGAATTGACGGCGCTTCCCTGTACCGGCGTTTTCACTGGGGTTGGTGCAGTTTGTGTGCCAGCACGCTTGAGTGCCGCATCCGGTGTCGCATTGGCGGTTCCGGTGCCGGTCAGGCTGCGGCGCACATCGAGATTGCGCGACACCACCAGGACCACTCGGCGATTGCGCGCCCGGCCTTCGGCGGTGGCGTTGTTGCCCACCGGCTGGAACTCGCCATACCCCACAGAAGCCATGCGCGCCGGGTTCACCCCCTGCATTGCCAGCATCCGCACGATGCTCGCCGACCGGGCCGAAGACAACTCCCAGTTGGTCGGGTACTGCGCGGTCTGAATCGGCTGGTTGTCGGTGAAGCCTTCGACATGAATCGGGTTGTCGAAGGGTTTGAGGATCTTCGCCACCTTGTCGATGATGGTGAACGCCTGATCGCTGGGCATGGCATCGCCGCTGCCGAACAACAGGCTGGAATTGAGTTCGATCTCCACCCACAACTCGTTGCCACGCACGGTCATCTGGTTGGAGCTGATCAAGTCGCCAAAGGCGGCGCTGATGTCATCGGCGATGCTTTTCAGCGGATCACTGCCACCGGAGATGCCAGCGTCGGTCTGATCGCTGTCCTTGACCAGCGGCTTGGCCGGGGTCACGGTCTTGGGCCGCTCGTCACCGATGGGAATCGGCTTGAGACTGCGATCGGAGTCGGTAAAGACCCCGATCAAGGCTTCGGAAATCACCTTGTACTTGCCCTCGTTGATCGAGGAAATGGAGTACATGACCACGAAAAACGCGAACAGCAAGGTGATGAAGTCGGCGTAGGAAACCAACCAGCGTTCGTGGTTGACGTGTTCTTCTTGCTGGCGACGACGAGCCATAATCAGTCCATGAAGCCTTGCAGCTTCAACTCGATGGAGCGGGGGTTTTCGCCTTCGGCAATCGACAGAATGCCTTCAAGCAACATTTCCCGGTAACGGGACTGGCGCAAGGCAATGGCCTTGAGCTTGGCCGCGATCGGCAACAGCACCAGGTTGGCGCTGGCCACCCCGTAGATAGTGGCGACGAAGGCCACGGCGATACCACTGCCCAACTGCGACGGGTCCGCCAGGTTACCCATCACGTGAATCAGGCCCATCACCGCACCGATGATGCCGATGGTCGGCGCATAGCCGCCCATGCTTTCGAAGACCTTGGCAGCCTCGATATCGCGGCTCTCCTGGGTGTAGAAGTCCACTTCAAGGATGCTGCGGATGGCTTCCGGCTCGGCACCGTCGACCAACAGCTGCAAGCCTTTGCGCGAATAGGTGTCCGGCTCGGCATCCGCCACGCCTTCCAGGCCCAGCAGGCCCTCCTTGCGCGCCGTCAGGCTCCAGTTGACCACCCGATCGATACCTCCGGGCAGATCCACCCGAGGTGGAAACAGAATCCACACCAGGATCTGCATGGCCCGTTTGAAGGCACTCAACGGCGACTGCAGCAAGGCAGCGCCAATGGTCCCGCCAAGCACGATCAGTGCCGCCGGGCCATTGGCCAGGGCCGACAGGTGACCACCTTCCAGGTAGTTGCCGCCGATGATGGCGACAAACGCCATGATGATCCCGATAAGGCTGAGCACATCCATCAGAGACAGGCCTCGACCAGATGCCGGCCGATGTCGTCCAGGCTGTACACCGCATCCGCCAGGTTGGCTTTGACGATGGCCATGGGCATGCCGTAGATCACGCAGCTGGCTTCATCCTGGGCCCAGACCGCACTGCCACCCTGCTTGAGCAGACGCGCACCTTCACGGCCGTCAGCGCCCATACCGGTCAGTACCACCGCCAGAACTTTGTCGCTGTAAGATTTGGCTGCAGAACCGAAGGTGATGTCCACGCACGGCTTGTAGTTCAGGCGCTCGTCGCCAGGAAGAATCTTCACCGCACCACGACCGTCGATCATCATCTGCTTGCCGCCAGGAGCCAGCAGCGCCAGGCCCGGACGCAGGATGTCGCCATCCTCCGCTTCCTTGACGCTAATACGGCAGAGCTTGTCCAGACGCTCGGCAAAGGCCTTGGTGAAGGCCGCCGGCATATGCTGAATCAGCACGATAGGTGCCGGAAAGTTGGCCGGCAGTTGGGTCAGGACCCGCTGCAGCGCCACCGGGCCACCGGTGGAAGTACCGATCGCCACCAGCTTGTAGGCCTTGCGCTTGGGCGCCGGTGATGCCGGGCCGGCAGCCGGTGCCGGAGCACGGACTGGAGCAGGTGCAGGCGCTGGACGACTGCCGCCAAAGCTCGACGGCGCCGGAGCTGGAGCAGCCGGTTGCGGCGCCGGGGCGCTGTAGCTGCTGAAACGGCGATTACTGCGCGAAATGCTGTGGACTTTCTCGCACAGCAGTTGCTTGACCTTCTCGGGATTGCGCGAGATGTCTTCGAAATTCTTCGGCAGGAAATCCACAGCCCCGGCATCCAGCGCGTCGAGGGTCACTCGAGCGCCTTCGTGGGTCAGGGAAGAGAACATCAGGACCGGCGTCGGGCAGCGCTGCATGATATGCCGCACTGCGGTGATGCCATCCATCATCGGCATCTCGTAGTCCATGGTGATCACGTCCGGCTTGAGCGCCAGGGCCTGATCGATCGCCTCTTTACCATTGGTCGCCGTACCGACGACCTGGATATTCGAATCCGCTGAAAGAATTTCCGAGACGCGGCGGCGGAAAAAACCCGAATCGTCCACCACCAGGACTTTGACTGCCATAAACACTCCGTTAGGTGGGGCGAGGCCAACCGCCCCTCCCCGCCGAATCAAATACGCCGTGCGGCGTAACGCTTGAGCATGCTCGGAACATCGAGAATCAGAGCGATGCGGCCGTCACCGGTAATGGTGGCGCCGGACATGCCCGGGGTTCCCTGAAGCATTTTGCCCAAGGGCTTGATGACCACTTCTTCCTGGCCTACCAGCTGGTCGACGACAAAGCCGATCCGCTGGGTGCCCACCGAAAGGATCACTACGTGGCCTTCACGCTGCTCTTCATGAGCGGCGGAACTGACCAGCCAGCGCTTGAGGTAGAACAGGGGCAACGCCTTGTCACGCACGATCACCACTTCCTGACCGTCCACCACGTTGGTGCGGGACAGGTCGAGGTGGAAAATCTCGTTGACGTTGACCAACGGGAAAGCGAACGCCTGGTTACCCAGCATCACCATCAGGGTCGGCATGATCGCCAGGGTCAACGGCACCTTGATGACGATCTTCGAGCCCTGGCCCTTGGTCGAGTAGATATTGATCGAACCGTTGAGCTGGGAAATCTTGGTCTTCACCACGTCCATGCCCACGCCACGACCGGAGACGTCGGAAATCTCGGTCTTGGTGGAGAAGCCCGGGGCAAAGATCAGGTTGTAGCACTCGGTGTCGCTCAGGCGGTCGGCCGCGTCCTTGTCCATCACGCCGCGCTTGACGGCGATGGCCCGCAGTACGTTCGGGTCCATGCCCTTGCCGTCATCGGAAATCGACAGCAGGATGTGATCGCCTTCCTGTTCCGCCGCCAGCACCACCTTGCCACCGCGGGACTTGCCCGAGGCTTCGCGCTCTTCCGGCGATTCGATGCCGTGGTCCACCGCGTTGCGCACCAAGTGCACCAGCGGGTCGGCCAGGGCCTCTACCAGGTTCTTGTCGAGGTCGGTTTCTTCCCCCACCAGTTCCAGGTTGATTTCTTTCTTGAGCTGCCGGGCCAGGTCGCGAACCAGACGCGGGAAGCGCCCGAAAACCTTCTTGATCGGCTGCATGCGGGTTTTCATCACCGCGGTCTGCAGATCGGCCGTCACCACGTCGAGGTTCGACACGGCCTTGGACATGGCTTCGTCGCCGCTGTTGAGACCCAGGCGCACCAGACGGTTACGCACCAGAACCAGCTCGCCCACCATGTTCATGATTTCGTCCAGGCGCGCGGTATCGACCCGCACCGTGGTTTCTGCTTCGCTGGCAGGCTTTTCCGCTGGCGGCGCAGCCGCCGCGCGAGCAGGAGCCGGGGCCGGCTTCGGTGCTTCAGCCTTGGCCTCGGGCTTCTTCGCCACTGGCTTGGCGACTGCAGCGCTGGCTGTCGCAGGTGCAGCTGCCGCCGCCACGGCCGGCTTCGACGCACCCGGGGCTTCGGAGAATTTGCCCTTGCCGTGCAACTCGTCCAGCAGCGATTCGAATTCGTGATCGGTGATCAGGTCGCTGCCAGCGGCTGCCGCGCTTGGCGCAGCCACTGCCGGAGCAGGCGCCGCAGCCACGGCCGAATCCAGCGCATCCACGGCAAAGGTGCCCTTGCCATGCAATTGGTCCAGCAAGGCCTCGAATTCGTCGTCGGTGATTTCGTCGCCACCGGCGGCTGCGCCAGGCGTGGCGTTGGCCGCAGCCGGGGCCACCGCATCGGCGGCGAACTGGCCTTTACCGTGCAGTTGGTCCAGCAGCGACTCGAACTCGGCGTCAGTGATTTCATCGCTGGCCGGCTCGCCCGCAGCCACTGGAGCAGCGGCAGGCGCAGCCTCGGCGTCGGCCTTGGCGGCATTCAGCGAATCGAGCAGCAATTCGAATTCGTTATCGGTGATATCCCCGCCCTGGGCCTCAGGCTCGGCAACGGGTTCAGCCATCTCTTCCACAACAGGCGCTGGAGCCTCGGCACCGGCGGGTTCGGCCAGGCGCGCCAAGGCGGCCAGCAGTTCCGGTGTCGCGGCAGTAATTTCGGTGCGCTCACGGACCTGGCTGAACATGCCGTTCACCGCGTCCAGAGCCTCAAGCACCACGTCCATCAGTTCCGAGTCGACTCGCCGCTCACCCTTGCGCAGGATGTCGAAGACGTTCTCGGCGATGTGGCAGCACTCCACCAGCTCATTGAGCTGGAGGAAGCCGGCGCCCCCTTTAACAGTGTGAAAACCGCGAAAAATTGCATTGAGCAAGTCCGCATCATCTGGCCGGCTTTCCAGCTCGACCAGTTGTTCGGACAGTTGCTCTAGAATCTCGCCGGCCTCAACCAGGAAATCCTGAAGGATCTCTTCATCGGCGCCGAAGCTCATTAATGGGTGCTCCTAGAATCCAAGGCTGGAAAGCAAATCGTCTACATCGTCCTGACCGGACATAACGTCTTCCCGTTTATCGGCATGAATCTGCGGACCTTCACCCTTGGCGAGATGTTTTTGCGGATCTTTTTCAGCGAGGATCGATTCACGGTCATGTTCGATGCCGGCGAAACGATCGACCTGGCTGGCCATCAAGACGAGTTTGAGCAGATTGCTTTCGACTTCCGTGACCAACTGGGTCACACGCTTGATCACCTGACCGGTCAGGTCCTGGTAATCCTGCGCCAGCAGAATGTCGTTGAGGTGGCCCGATACGGTGCGGGTTTCCTGCTCGCTGCGCGTCAGGAAACTGTCGACCCGGCGTGCCAGTTCGCGAAACTCTTCAGCGCCGACCTCACGCCGCATAAAGCGCCCCCAGTCTGCGCTCAAGGCCTGGGCTTCAGTGCTCAGGCCGTTGACCAACGGGGTGCTGCTCTCTACCAGGTCCATGGTGCGGTTGGCTGCGGCTTCCGTGAGCCGGACCACATAGGACAGGCGCTCAGTGGCATCCGTGATCTGTGAAACTTCCTCGGCTTGCGGCATGTGCGGGTCAATCTGGAAATTGACGATTGCGCTATGCAGCTCGCGGGTGAGCTTGCCCACTTCCTGATACAGGCCGCGGTCACGGGTCTGATTGAGCTCATGGATCAATTGCACCGCTTCGCCGAACCTGCCCTTTTCAAGGCTTTCGACCAGTTCCAGCGCATGTTTTTTCAGGGTCGACTCAAAGTCGCCCAGTGAAGATTCGTTATGCTCCATAGCTCCCCCGTGGCGGAATGGCTACGCGTCTCAACCGATGCGTTCGAAGATTTTTTCGATCTTCTCTTTCAACGCCTGAGCCGTGAATGGTTTGACGACATAGCCGTTTACGCCGGCCTGGGCAGCTTCGATGATCTGCTCGCGCTTGGCTTCAGCAGTAACCATCAATACCGGCAGGTGCTTGAGTTTTTCATCGGCACGCACGTGGCGCAGCAGGTCGATACCGGTCATGCCCGGCATGTTCCAGTCTGTTACCAGAAAGTCGATGCTCCCGCTGTTGAGTACCGGAATGGCAGTGGTGCCATCGTCGGCCTCGACCGTGTTGGTGAAACCCAGATCACGCAACAGGTTTTTTATGATCCGCCGCATCGTTGAAAAGTCATCAACGATGAGGATTTTCATGTTCTTGTCCAATTCGACCTCCAAGCAGTCTTAAACGCATCCAGCACCTGAACGCGCCATTCAATCAATTCGGCATAACACACAACGACTGCATGGAGCACATACCGCAAGACCGGTGCAGCGCTTGCTTCACCGGTCCTGATCGCAGTGTCCCCACACTGCCTGTCAGCGCGCTCGCCACTCCCCCAAACGCCCCCGCAAGCGGGCTGCGCACTGGCTGTGTAACTGGCTGACCCGCGACTCGCTGACCCCCAGGACCTCACCGATTTCCTTGAGGTTCAGCTCTTCGTCGTAGTACAGCGCCAACACCAGTCGCTCGCGCTCCGGCAAATTGGCAATCGCATCCGCCAACGCAGCCTGGAAGCGTTCATCCTCCAGGTCCCGTGACGGCTCGAGATGAGCACTGGCGCCATCCTCATGCAGCCCTTCATGTTCGCCGTCCTGCAACAGGTCGTCGAAACTGAACAGGCGGCTGCCCAAGGTGTCGTTCAAAATCCCGTAATAATCGTCGAGACTCAATTGAAGTTCGGCCGCAACTTCGTGATCTTTAGCGTCACGACCGGTTTTAGCTTCAATTGCGCGAATGGCATCACTGACCATGCGCGTATTACGGTGCACCGAACGCGGTGCCCAATCGCCTTTGCGAACCTCGTCGAGCATCGCCCCACGGATACGAATACCCGCATAGGTTTCGAAACTCGCCCCCTTGCTCGCGTCGTATTTGGTCGACACTTCGAGCAAACCGATCATCCCGGCCTGAATCAGGTCTTCCACCTGAACACTGGCCGGCAACCGCGCCAGCAGGTGATAGGCAATACGCTTGACCAGGGGCGCGTAGCGCTCGATCAGTTCGTATTGGCTGTCACGTGCCGACTTCTTGTAGAGGTTGTAGCCGCTGGCAGTCATAGCACCGGTCCCGCTGTTTGATGCACTAGCCGCTCGACAAAAAACTCCAGATGCCCGCGTGGGTTCGCTGGCAACGGCCAGGTATCGACTTTTTGCGCGATGGCCTTGAACGCCAATGCACACTTCGAACGAGGAAAGGCTTCATAGACCGCACGCTGCTTTTGCACGGCCTTGCGTACGCTTTCGTCGTAGGGAACTGCGCCGACGTATTGTAAGGCCACGTCCAGGAAGCGATCCGTGACCTTGGTCAATTTTGCAAACAGGTTGCGCCCTTCCTGAGGGCTCTGGGCCATGTTGGCCAAGACCCGGAAACGGTTCATGCCATAGTCGCGGTTGAGCAGTTTGATCAGCGCGTAGGCGTCGGTGATGGAGGTCGGTTCGTCACAGACCACCAGCAACACTTCCTGGGCCGCGCGGACGAAACTGACTACCGAGTCACCAATACCTGCAGCGGTGTCGATCACCAGTACATCGAGATTGTCGCCGATGTCGCTGAAGGCCTGGATCAGACCGGCGTGCTGGGCGGGGCTCAGGTGCACCATGCTTTGGGTACCCGAAGCGGCCGGAACGATGCGAATGCCGCCAGGCCCCTGGAGCAGCACGTCGCGCAGCTCACAGCGCCCTTCGATGACATCCGCCAGGGTGCGCTTGGGGGTCAGACCCAACAGGACATCGACGTTGGCCAGTCCCAGATCGGCGTCCAGCAGCAAGACTCGCCGGCCGAGCTCAGCCAGAGCCAGGGACAAGTTCACTGACACATTAGTCTTGCCGACGCCACCTTTGCCGCCGGTCACCGCAATCACCTGTACGGGATGCATGCTGCCCATGTTCTTTCTTTACCTTGTCTTACTTAGACGGGGCCACATAACTGGCTGCGCGTTCACCATTGGAACAATGCATGGCAGACCATCGATGTAGATACACTGCAATCTATTCATGTCTACCTCAGCCGACCCGCTTGGTCGGGCTGTGATAGAGGTCAGCGAACATGTCGGCCATGGCTTCTTCGCTGGGTTCTTCCTGCATCTGCACGCTGACAGCGCGACTCACCAACTGGTGCCGGCGAGGCAGGTGCAAATCGTCGGGAATCCGTGGACCATCGGTGAGATAGGCCACCGGCAATTCGTGACTGATGGCCAGGCTCAAGACCTCGCCAAGACTGGCTGTTTCATCCAGTTTAGTCAGGATGCAACCGGCCAGACCGCAGCGCTTGTAGCTGTGGTAGGCAGCGGTCAGCACCTGCTTCTGGCTGGTGGTGGCCAGTACCAGGTAATTCTTCGCCCGAATCCCACGACCGGCCAGGCTTTCCAGTTGCATGCGCAACGCCGGGTCGCTGGCTTGCAGGCCGGCGGTGTCGATCAATACCACGCGCTTGCGCAGCAGCGGGTCCAGGGCCTGAGCCAGGGACTGGCCTGGATCGACATGGGTCACCGACACATTGAGGATACGCCCCAGGGTCTTGAGCTGCTCCTGGGCGCCAATACGGAAGCTGTCCATGCTCACCAGAGCGATGTTCTGCGCGCCGTACTTGAGGACATAGCGCGCTGCCAGTTTGGCCAGGGTGGTGGTCTTGCCCATGCCGGCAGGGCCGACCATGGCGATCACGCCACCCTCTTCAAGCGGCTCGACTTCCGGGGTCTGGATCATCCGCGCCAGGTGTGCCAGCAACATGCGCCAGGCCTGGCGAGGCTCGTCGATTTCGCTGATCAGTGCCAGCAGATCGCGAGACAGCGGGCCGGAGAGGCCGATGCGCTGCAGGCGACGCCAGAGGTTGGCCTGCTCGGGGCGACTGCCCTGCAACTGGCTCCAGGCAAGAGAGCCCAGTTGCACTTCCAGCAGCTCGCGCAGACCGTTGAGTTCGAAACGCATGGAGTCCAGAGCCCGATTATCGGGCGCCGGAGCAGCAGGAGCCGGCGCCGGGCGCGGACGCTCGGTCAGGGTCGGCTCGATCAGCGGCTCGGCGGCAGTCAATGGCAGACCGGCGAACAACTGGCGATTGGTGATCGAGGCGCTGTCGCCCTCGCCCCGCAGGCTCAGTTCGGCCTGGGCGGTGACGATCCGCGACTGGGTCTTGCGCAACTCGTCCTCGAGTTCCATGTTCGGAACCCGTGGCGACAACGCCGACAACTTGTAATCCAGCGCAGCCGTCAGCTCGACACCCCCGGCAATCCGCCGGTTGCCGATAATGGCAGCTTCAGCGCCCAATTCATCACGAACCAGTTTCATGGCCTGACGCATATCGGCGGCGAAAAAACGCTTAACTTGCATAACCCACTACCTCAGCCGTTGGGCCCTACTGTCGCAACGATGGTCACTTGCTTGTTGTCGGGAATTTCCTGGTACGCCAGCACATGCAACCCGGGAACGGCGAGACGCCCGAACCGCGAGAGCATGGCGCGGACCGGACCCGCTACCAACAGAATCACCGGTTGACCTTGCATCTCTTGACGCTGCGCCGCATCGATCAGCGAACGTTGCAGCTTTTCAGCCATGCTTGGCTCCAGCAGAACGCCTTCTTCCTGGCCTTGTCCTGCCTTCTGCAAACTGCTGAGCAAAATTTGTTCCAACCTTGGCTCCAAGGTGATCACTGGCAGCTCAGACTCAGTACCTACAATGCTTTGGACGATGGCGCGAGACAATCCGACCCGAACCGCGGCAACCAAAGCGGCAGTATCTTGACTCTTGGCGGCATTGTTGGCGATAGCCTCGGCAATGCTGCGGATATCCCGTACCGGCACCTGTTCGGCCAGCAGCGCCTGCAAAACCTTGAGCAACTGCGACAACGACAGCACACCCGGCACCAACTCCTCCGCCAGCTTCGGCGAACTCTTGGCCAGCAACTGCATCAGCTGCTGCACTTCCTCGTGACCGATCAGCTCGCTGGAGTGCTTGTACAGAATCTGGTTCAAGTGGGTGGCGACCACGGTACTGGCATCCACCACGGTGTAGCCGAGGGACTGCGCCTGAGGCCGCTGGCTGATTTCGATCCACACCGCCTCCAGGCCGAAGGCCGGGTCACGGGCAGAGATACCGTTGAGGGTGCCGTAGACCTGCCCCGGGTTGATCGCCAATTCGCGATCCGGATAGATCTCGGCCTCCGCCAGGATCACACCCATCAGAGTCAGGCGATAGGCACTGGGGGCCAGGTCCAGGTTGTCACGGATATGCACAGTGGGCATGAGGAAGCCCAGGTCCTGGGAGAGCTTCTTGCGCACCCCCTTGATCCGCGCCAGCAGCTGTCCGCCCTGGTTGCGATCCACCAGGGGAATCAGGCGGTAGCCAACTTCCAGGCCGATCATGTCGATCGGGGTCACATCGTCCCAACCCAGCTCCTTGGTTTCCATGGCCCGAGCCGGAGAAGGCAGCAGGTCCTGCTGACGCTGGACCTCTTCCAGAGCCTGGACCTTGACCAGATTCTGCTTTCTCCAGACCAGATAAGCCGCACCGCCAGCCACCGCTGCCAGGCTGAGGAAGGAGAAGTGCGGCATGCCCGGCACCAACCCCATCACCGCCATCAGGCCCGCGGCCACCGCCAGCGCCTTGGGCGAGGCGAACATCTGCCGGTTGATCTGCTTGCCCATTTCTTCGGAACCCGAAGCACGCGTCACCATGATGGCGGCCGCAGTGGACAGCAGCAGCGATGGCAGTTGCGCCACCAAACCGTCACCGATGGTCAGCAAGGCATAGACCTTGCCGGCGTCGGCAAAGGTCATGTTGTGCTGGAAGATACCGACCGCCATACCGCCGATCAGGTTGATGAAGAGGATCAGCAGGCCGGCGATGGCGTCGCCGCGAACGAACTTGCTGGCACCGTCCATGGAGCCGTAGAACTCGGCTTCCTGGGCCACCTCCAGACGACGCAGCTTGGCCTGATTCTGATCGATCAGGCCGGCGTTGAGGTCGGCGTCGATGGCCATCTGTTTGCCGGGCATGGCATCCAGGGTGAAGCGCGCGCTCACCTCGGAGATGCGTCCGGCACCCTTGGTCACCACCACGAAGTTGATGATCATGAGGATCGCGAAGACCACGATACCCACGACATAGTTACCGCCGATCACCACCTCACCGAAGGCCTGGATCACCTTACCGGCCGCGGCATGGCCTTCCTGGCCGTGGAGCATCACCACTCGGGTCGAGGCCACGTTGAGTGCCAACCGCAGCAAGGTGGCCACCAGCAGAATGGTCGGGAACACCGCGAAATCCAGCGGTCGCAGGGCGTACACGCAGACCAGCAGGACCACAATCGACAGGGCGATGTTGAAGGTGAAGAACACATCCAACAGGAACGCCGGCACTGGCAGCATCATCATGGCCAGCATGACCAACAGCAGCACAGGTACACCCAGGTTGCCTCGACCGAGGTCAACCAGGTTACTGCGAGCCGTGTTGATTAACTGAGAGCGATCCACCGATTTACCCCGTTCCGTAAAGCAAACTTTTGACGCCTGAAGCGGCTCGGGGCTGCTACTGCAAGAAGCCTTCCAACTTTGCCGCAGCGGCGCAATCGCGCCCTGAACCAGGAGGAACCGGCGTGCCGGCGAACAGGATCGCGGGGCCGCCCTCGTCGGCAAACGAAGCGTCGCAGGGCCGGCTGCAAGGAACAGAGTTACAAGGCGAGATAATGGCAATTAGCCATTTTTCTGACATAAGCAAGGCGCATTCGCTGGCAAGCCAGCGCCTGCATGCCTGGAACTAGACAGGATCGATGGGGCCGCCCGAGGACTGCTTGCCGCCAGTGTCGCGCTGCAGATCCGTAGGAATCGGCAAGTCCTTGAGCGGGTCCGGGCGCTTGCCCTTGCCTGCACGGTGCTGGCGAATCTGGTAGACATAGGCCAGGACCTGGGCCACCGCCAAGTAAAGCCCCGCCGGGATCTCTTCCTCAAGCTCAGTGGAGTAATAGATGGAACGCGCCAGGGCCGGGGACTCCAACAACATCACTTCATGGGCCACGGCAATCTCGCGGATTTTCAGGGCCAAGAAATCACTGCCCTTGGCCAGCAACACCGGCGCCCCACCCTTCTCGGCGTCGTACTTGAGAGCCACGGCGTAGTGGGTCGGGTTGGTGATGACCACGTCGGCCTCGGGGATCGCTGCCATCATCCGCCGCTGGGACATCTCGCGCTGGGTCTGGCGAATCCGCTGCTTGACCTCAGGCCGACCTTCCTGGTCCTTGTGCTCGTCACGCACCTCCTGCTTGGTCATCAACAGCTTCTTATGGGCCTGGTACAGCTGCACCGGCACATCCACCGCGGCGATCAAAATCAACCCGCAAGCCATCCACAAAGTGCTCCAACCCACCACCTGGACACTGTGGATGATCGCCAGCTCAAGCGGTTCGTGGGCGATCCGCAGCAGGTCGTCAATGTCCGACGACAACACCGAAAGCGCCACGAACAGCACCAGGCCGAACTTGGCCAGAGCCTTGAGCAACTCGATCAACGCAGTGAACGAAAACATCCGCTTGAGGCCGTTGGCCGGATTCATCCGACTGAACTTGGGCGCCAGGCTCTTGCCCGCAAACAGCCACCCCCCCAGGGATATCGGCCCGATGACGGCCGCCAGCAGCAAGGTCAACAGCACCGGCTGCACCGCCAGGATGGCGATCTTGCCCGAGTGCAGCAGGTACAGTCCCATGGCGCCCGGGCTGAGCAGCACTTCCCGGGGCAAAGAGAAGTTCAGGCGCATGATTTCCAGCAGATCCTGAGCCAGACCGCCCCCATAAACCAGCAGACCGCCCGCCCCCGCCAGCATGATGGCCAGGGTATTGAGCTCCTTGGAACGGGCGATTTCACCCTTCTCCCGGGAGTCCTTCTTGCGCTTCTCCGTGGGGTCTTCTGTCTTGTCCTGACCGCTCTCGCTTTCTGCCATGGCTCAGCGCGCCTTTGCCAGTTCGCGTAAGAACTGCAAGGCCTCGGAGGCCAGCGGTTGATACTGGTTGAGAATGTCGGCCAGGCTGATCCAGACAATGCCCATGCCGAGCACCAGGGTCAGGGGAAAGCCGATGGAGAAGATGTTCAACTGCGGGGCGGCTCGGGTCATCACGCCAAAGGCGATGTTGACCACCAGCAAGGCGGTGATCGCCGGCAGCACCAGGAGCAACGCCGCCCCCAGGACCCAACCCAGCTTGCCCGCCAACTCCCAGTAGTGGTTGACCATCAGGCCGCCGCCCACCGGCAGGGTGGTGAAGCTTTCGGTAAGGACCTCAAAAACCACCAGATGGCCATTCATGGCCAGGAACAGCAGGGTCACCAGCATGGTGAAAAACTGCCCGATCACCGCCACCGAGACACCGTTGGTGGGGTCGACCATGGAAGCGAAGCCCATGCCCATCTGGATCGCCACGATCTGCCCGGCGACCACAAAGGACTGGAAGAACAACTGCAGGGAAAACCCCAGCACCGCACCGATCAGAATCTGCTCGGCAATCAGCAGCAGGCCACTGAGATCCAGGGCATGCACTTCAGGCATGGGTGGCAGGCCCGGGACTATGACCACGGTAATCGCCAGGGCGAAATACAGGCGCACGCGACGCGGCACCAGAGTGGTACCAAAAATCGGCATCACCATCAGCAGCGAGGTGACCCGGAACAGCGGCAACATGAAGCTCGCCACCCAGGTACTGATCTGAGTGTCGGTCAGCGCCAACAGGGACATCGGCTCAGCCGATCAGCTGAGGAATACTGCCGTACAACTGACGGATGTATTCCATAAAGGTTTGCACCAGCCAGGGACCGGCAACAATCAGGGTCACCAGCATCACCAGCAGGCGCGGCAGGAAGCTCAGGGTCTGTTCGTTGATCTGGGTGGCCGCCTGGAACATGGCCACCATCAACCCCACCAGCAGGCTGGGCACCACCAGCACCGCCACCATCATGGTGGTCAGCCAGAGGGCTTCGCGAAACAGGTCTACCGCGACTTCTGGAGTCATTGTCGAGCACCCGCTAACAAGGTTTTAAACACCACCGAAACTGCCCGCCAAGGTACCGATGATCAGGGCCCAGCCATCCACCAGGACAAACAGCATGATCTTGAACGGCAAGGAAATGATCAGCGGCGAAAGCATCATCATGCCCATGGCCATCAGCACACTGGCCACCACCAGGTCGATGATCAGGAACGGGATAAAGATCATGAAGCCGATCTGGAAGGCCGTCTTGAGCTCGGACGTGACGAAGGCCGGCACCAGAATGGTCAGGGGCGCCTGGTCAGGGCTGGCGATGTCGGTGCGCTTGGACAGGCGCATGAACAACTCCAGGTCACTGCTGCGAGTCTGCGCCAGCATGAAGTCCTTGATCGGCACCTGGGCCTTGGCCACTGCATCCTGAGCCGTGAGCTTTTCCGCCAGGTAAGGCTGCAAGGCATCCTGGTTCACCCGGTCGAACACCGGAGCCATGATGAACATGGTCAGGAACAGCGCCATGCCGGTGAGGATCTGGTTCGACGGTGTCTGCTGCAAGCCCAGGGCCTGACGCAGGATCGAGAAGACGATGATGATCCGGGTAAAGCTGGTCATCAGCATGACGAACGCCGGAATGAAACTCAGCGCAGTCATGATCAGCAGGATTTGCAGGCTGACCGAGTATTCCTGCTGACCGCTGGCGTTGGTGCCCAGGGTGATCGCCGGGATCGACAACGGGTCGGCCGCCAGCGCCAGCGGCGCCGCCAACATCAGTGCCAACGTCAAGATGATGCGCAACGGCATTACTTCTTATCCTTCTGATCCTTGCCCAACAGCTCCATCAGGCGCTGGGCGAACTCGGGCGTCGCCTGCTCGGCACTGGGCACCTGCACCGGCTCTTTGAGTACATGCAACGGGGTGATAGTGCCCGGGGTCAGGCCCAGCAAAATCTGCTCGCTGCCCACTTGCACCAGCACCAGACGATCCCGCGGCCCCAGGGCCCGAGAGCCGATCAGCTCGATCACCTGCCCTTTGCCGGCGGGACCGGCCTGCTGCACTCGGCGCAGCAGCCAGGCGAGGAAGAAGATCAGCCCGATCACCAGCAGCAGGCCCAGTACCAGCTGGGTCAACTGCCCGCTGACGCTGCCCACTGCCGGGGCTGCAACCGCAGCGGTCGCAGCCGACTCTGCAGCCAGGGCGCCCAGGGGCAAGCCGAGCACAACCACGCCAAGCAGCTTGTTCACTTAGCGCAGCTTCTTGATGCGTTCGCTGGGGCTGATCACGTCAGTCAGGCGAATACCGAACTTCTCGTTGACCACCACCACCTCGCCATGAGCGATCAGGGTGCCGTTGACCAACACATCCAGCGGCTCGCCGGCCAGGCGGTCAAGCTCGATCACCGAACCCTGGTTGAGCTGCAGCAGGTTGCGGATGTTGATATCGGTGCTACCCACTTCCATGGAGATCGATACCGGGATATCGAGAATCACGTCCAGGTTGGGACCGTCGAGCGTGACCGGCTCATGGTTCTTGGGCATGCTGCCGAACTCTTCCATCTGCAAACGCCCGGAACCGGATGCGGCGCCTGCGTCAGCGGCCAGCAAGGCGTCGATATCGGCCTGGCCGGCATCACCGGTTTCTTCCAGTGCAGCAGCCCATTCATCGGCCAGCGCCTGGTCGTCCTGGGAGTTAATTTCGTCAGCCATCTTGGGTCCTCGACGGGCAAAAATTCATTGAACAGCAAACAGGTTGGAGCGCCGCTCAACGGCGCTCGATCGGCTCGATCACTTGCAGCGCCAGGTTGCCCTTGTGGGAACCCAGCTTGACCTTGAACGACGGCACGCCGTTGGCGCGCATGATCATGTCTTCCGGCAGTTCCACCGGGATCACATCGCCAGGCTGCATGTGCAGGATGTCCCGCAGGCGCAACTGACGACGGGCCACCGTGGCACTCAGCGGTACGGCCACGTCCAGCACGTCTTCGCGCAGGGCCTTGCTCCAGCGCTCGTCCTGGTCGTCCAGATCGGACTGGAAGCCGGCGTCGAGCATTTCGCGGATCGGCTCGATCATCGAGTACGGCATGGTCACGTGCAGATCGCCGCCGCCGCCATCGAGCTCGATGTGGAAGGTCGACACCACGATGGCTTCGCTGGGGCCGACAATGTTGGCCATGGCCGGGTTCACTTCAGAGTTTATGTACTCGAAATTGACCGGCATGATCGCCTGCCAGGCTTCCTTCAGATCGACGAAGGCCTGCTCCAGCACCATGCGCACCACCCGCAGTTCGGTAGGCGTGAACTCACGCCCTTCGATCTTCGCGTGACGGCCATCGCCGCCGAAGAAGTTGTCCACCAGCTTGAACACCAGCTTGGCGTCGAGAATGAACAGCGCCGTACCACGCAGCGGCTTGATCTTCACCAGGTTGAGACTGGTGGGCACATACAGCGAGTGCACGTATTCACCAAACTTCATGACCTGCACGCCACCTACCGCCACATCGGCGGAACGACGCAGCATGTTGAACATACTGATCCGGGTATAGCGGGCGAAACGCTCGTTGATCATTTCCAGGGTCGGCATGCGTCCGCGGACGATGCGATCCTGGCTGGTCAGGTCGTAGCTTTTGACGCTGCCGGGTTCGGCAGCGTGTTCGGTCTGTACCAGACCGTCGTCGACGCCATGGAGCAGCGCATCGATCTCATCCTGGGACAGCAGGTCCTGCACGGCCATGTCGTGTTCCTACTGCAGTACGAAGTTAGTAAAGAGCAACTGCTCGACCACCACTTTGCCCACCTCTTTCTGCGCCACTTCCTGGACGCTGGCAGTGGCCTTCTGGCGGAGCATTTCCTGGCCGACCGGAGTCGCCAGGGTGTCGAAATTCTGTCCGGAGAACAGCATCACCAGGTTGTTGCGGATCACCGGCATGTGCACTTTCAGCGCGTCCAGGTCTGCCTGGTTGCGCGCCAGCAGGGTAATGCTCACCTGCATGTAGCGCTGACGGCCGTTCTGCGTGTAATTGGCGACGAAGGCCGGGGCCATGGGCTCGTAGATCGCTGCCGGCTTGACGTTGCTGGCGGTTTCTGCAGCCGGCGCAGGCTTGCTCTGAGCACTGTGCATGAAGTACCAGGTGGCGCCGACCGACAAGCCGATGGCCAGCAACAACGCCAGGACAATCAAGAGGATAAGCTTGAGTTTGCTTTTCCCTGCGGTGGGTTTTTCTGCTGCTTCGCTCTTCGCCATGCCAATAATCCGTCACTATTCGGGGGTTCACAGTCGCACGGCAAGGCAAGAGCAAGTGTTATGCCAGATTTGTCTGAAATAGGGGGATAAACAGCGGGGAGGGAGAAGCAAGGGGCATGACGAGCTGTCTCGCCACGCCCCTTCTGTCACTCAATCAGGCGTAATAGTCCACAGCACTGGTGCCGATCACGGTCTGTACCGGGGCAGCCACTTCAGCCACGCCATGGGGCAACTCTTCGTCGCCACCGTCCAGGCGCGTGCCACTGGTACTGGAACCACTCCTGCGGTTCTGCTCCTGTTGCGCCTGCTCCTGACCCTGCCAGCCGCGGGACTGGTCGGAAACATTGACGTCCACCTGCCCCAACCCCTGCTGGTTGAACATGTCGCGCATACGGTGCATCTGCCCTTCCAGGGCTTCACGAACGCCGGCGTGGGCACTCATGAAGGTCACCTGGGTCTGCTGATCAGGAATCATGTGCACACGAATATCCAGGCGACCAAGCTCCGCAGGCTGCAATTGGATATCCGCCGATTTGAGGTTGGCGCTGGACAGGTACATCACCCGATTGACCACTTCATCGGTCCAGCCACTCTGGTGCATGGCCAGCGGCTGGTTGACCGGCACCGCATTGGCGGTCTTCGGCGTCGCCGCCTGGGTCAGGGCCGCCAGACGATTGGCGAAGTCATCCACCCGGGTATCGCTGGACGCTCCCTTGAGGTCTTTCAGGCCGTCGGCAATCAGACCAGTGAAGGCCTTTTCGCCGCCCTGCTCGGTGCTGTTCTTGCTGGCTTGCTGTTCAAGCATGCCGGCCATGCCATTGGCGAAGTTCTGCACCGACGTCAACTGACCGTCGGCATTGGCGTTCGCTGGCGCAGCCTTGGGCTGAGACTGACTGGAGGCCGAGACGTGTCCGCCCTGCTCCATGGCCAGACGCACCGCCGGCAAGGCATCCAGTGGATCGGCCTCGGGATCGAACGCCTCCTTGGGCGGCTCCGCCACAGGCGCCACCGTCGGCACTACCGCTGCCGCCACCACGGCTGGCGGCGCCACGGGCACTTC
Organism: Pseudomonas sp. E1BtOHC1; assembly: GCF_058744285.1. Classification (NCBI taxonomy): domain Bacteria; kingdom Pseudomonadati; phylum Pseudomonadota; class Gammaproteobacteria; order Pseudomonadales; family Pseudomonadaceae; genus Pseudomonas; species Pseudomonas sp. E1BtOHC1. The sequence goes on along the minus strand of NZ_CP196023.1, from coordinate 2,675,099 downwards.
CACCTGAGGTTGCGCAACCACTACCGGCGGCGGCACTTCAGCAACCTGAGGTTGCGGCTGGATCGCCGGCAACAGACTCGGGTCCACCGGCGCCGGATTCACCGAGGCATCGGCCTGCGTGGTGTCGGCCGGCTTGCTGTCATCACTGGCGGCAGCGGCAGGCTTGCTGTCGCTGTTCGCCGACTTATCGGCAGGCAAGGTTTTGCCGCTATCGGCAACCGCTGGCTGCGGCGCGGCAGACTGATCGCTGGCAACATCCTTCTTCGGACTGTTGTCGACGCTCTTGTCACGCACGGGCTTGGGCGAGTTGTCGGCGAGGGCCGGCGGCTTGTTCTGCGGCTTGCTCTGGGACTCTTTGGCATAGAGCTGCGCAAAGCTGGACGCCTTGTCCCCAGGCTCGGCAACGCTTGCCAACGGGCTGGCAGGGGCCGCTTGAGTCTTGGACTTAGCGTTGGCCTGAGCAGTGGCCTGAAGAAGCGAATTAGGGGTAACAGCCATGGGACAGTCTCCGCTGCACGGGGATCATAGGTACAGTTGAGAGACTTGACTGCAAAGGTCGAGCCAGTTTTATCAACCAGCTGATAAAAGGTCGTTTCTCAGCAGTGAAAACGCTGCAGTTCTTGCTCGCACAGGCGCCGGACAATGGCGAACTCGCCATCGATCTCCCCCACCAGCTGACGAATGCCATCAATGGCCGACTGTCCGGCCCGCACCTCGAGCTCATGACAGAGCTCCGCCAGGCGGATAGCCCCCATATTGCTGCTACTGCCCTTGAGACTGTGGGCGGTTGCCACTAGCTGCAGAGCATCCTCGGACTTGCGCAACAGTCGCATCCGCTCCTCGGAATCGCAGACAAAAGTGTCCAGCAGGACGGGGTATTCATCCTCCATGACTTCCTGCAATGCGTTGAGCACCGTGTGGTCCAGATGTATCTCAGCCACTTGTTCACTCCTTGATCAAGAACCCCAGGATTATGCCAGAGCCTCCCAGGAAAACTCCACGCAGACACTGCGCCCGTCGTCCGCCCACACCGCCTGGCGGCTCATCTGTCGGATCAGGCTGACGCCGCGCCCCGACAAGCGCCCGGTATCGTTGGGCCGGGCCAGGATCGCCGCGACATCGAAGCCCTCGCCACTGTCTTCGACCCGCACGATCAGGCGCCCTCCCGTGTCCAGGGGCTGCACCTGCAAATGCACCCGGACAAAGCCGTCCTCCAGCTCCGCCAGCCTCACCGATCGCTCGCGGTAGTAGCGACTAAAGCCCTCAGCATCGCGCTTGAGCCGGGAATCGAGCTTGAGCACACCGTGCTCCAGCGCATTGGAATAGAGCTCGGCCAGTACGCTATATAAAGCCCCGCTCTGGGAGCGCAGGCCATGCACTTCAAGCAACAACTGCAGTAGATACGGCAAGGGGTTGAAGCGCTTGAGGGTAGCGGCGCGGAACTCGAAGCTCACCGACCAGTCCAGCGGGCAGGACTGGCCGCTGTCGGAGTACACCGGGGCCGGCGGCGCCAGCCTGGGAAATTCCGGCAAGCCGACTTCGACCATGCTCACGTCGTCCCGGGCACTGCCGCCAAAGTCCTCCAGGGCCTGTTGAATCTCCTCGAACAGCCGCTCCTGCTCACGGTTGGCGGCAAACACCCGGTGCAACCGCTCCACACCAAACAACTCATCCTCGGCATTACAAGTGTCGATCACTCCGTCGGACAGCAGGAATACCCGATCACCCGGCGCCATGGGGAACACCTCAGTGTGATCCTCGAAGGCCTCGGCACTCAGCACCCCGAGAGGTAGATGGCGCGCCACCAAAGGCGTACGCGCGCTGCTGGCTTCACGATACAAATACCCCTCGGGCATGCCGCCGTTCCACACCTCCACCGCCCGTCGCTGGTTACTCAGGCACAGCAGGGTTGCGCAACAGAACATATCCACCGGCAGGATGCGCTTGAGCTTGGCATTCATCTCCCGCAGGGTTTCCGGCAGCCCGTAACCCTTGGCGGTCATGCCATAAAACACCTCGGCCAGGGGCATGGCCCCCACCGCCGCAGGCAAACCATGACCGGTGAAGTCCCCCAGCAATACATGCATGTCACCCGCCGGGGTGTAGGCCGCCAGCAGCAAGTCGCCGTTGAACAGCGCATAAGGCGATTGCAGGTAGCGGATGTTCGACGCATCCAGACAACCGGAGTGGGCAACCTTGTCGAACACCGCCTTGGCCACCCGCTGCTCATTGAGCAAGTAATCGTGGTGACGAGTGATCTGGTCGCGCTGCGCCAGCACGGTTTCCTGAAGGCGCCGCAAGCGGTCCATAGCGTTGATCTTGGCGCCCAGGATCACCGGATTGTAGGGTTTGGCCAGAAAGTCGTCGCCGCCCGCCTCCAGACAGCGAGCCAGCGCCTCGCCTTCACTCAGGGAAGTGAGGAAGATGATCGGCACCAGCGTCTCTCCCGCCAGGGCCTTGATCCGTCGCGCCGCCTCAAAGCCATCCATCACCGGCATCATCGCGTCCATCAGCACGATGTGCGGACGCTGCTGCTCGAACAACGCCAGTGCCTCGACCCCATTGCTGGCCGCCAGCACCTGATGCCCCTGGCGCCGAATGATACTGGACAGCAGCAAGCGGTCCGCCGCGCCATCCTCGGCGATCAGCACACACAGGGGCTCGGCCATCGAGCGCATATCGCTCAACTGATGTCGAAAAGCTTGTCGAAATTGGAGATGGCGAGGATCTTGCGCACATCCGAGTTGCTGTTGATCACCCGGACATCGGCATTGTCGCCACCGGCATGATCACGCAACAGCAACAGCATGCCCAGAGCCGAGCTGTCGAGGTAAGTGGCTTCCTTGAGGTCCACCACGATGGACTCCGGCGTCCGGTTTAGGCGCTCGTAGGATTCACGAAACTCCTGGTGGCGCCCGAAATCGAAGCGCCCCCTGATGGAAATCGTGAGTTTCTGCCCGTCCGGGGATATTTCTGTAACGACCGACATGTGACTGCTTCCTTGTCATTGACGACGTTTAAAAGGTTTAGCACCCACTGACCCGGCGAACAACCTGCGGACGAAAAATGAGCGCTCTCAATAAGGATTCTGACGGGGCAGGCGCTGGGAAAGTTCATCCAGCAGCTTCTGTTCGCGCTTGTCCTCAAGCGCCCGAGCCTCATCGATGTAACGCTGCACCAGCTTGCGCAGCCCTTCCACCCGCGCATAAGCCTGCTGCCAAGCCTCGCGAGCGCGATCGAGGTTGCTCTGATGCCAGGCAAGGCTTTGCCGCTGCTGGGCCACGGCGGTATCCAACTGACTGAGAAAATACTGATAGTTCATCAACCAGTGACCACTGACGCCGAGCTTGCCGCGCTCGACCCACTGCTCCTGGTAGTCGCCACGAAAACGCTCCAGGTCCCCCAGCTTGCTCTGGGCCACACGTACCTGGCCGTGAAAGTACTCCAGACGCTGGGCAGCGGTACGCTCGGCGTTTTCCGCCATGTCCACCACCGGCGCCAGACGCGCCGCACGGCTGTCGGCCATGGCCGGTTAGCCTCCCGTCGCTGGAGCGAACAGCATTTCCAGGTGGGTCTGGCTATGACCCAGGCTGACGTTGTCGTTAAGCCCCTGGCGCAGGTAAGCGACCATCGCCGGCTGCAGGGAAATTGCGGTGTCGGTATCGCGATCGCCACCGGCGACGTAGGCGCCAACGCTGATCAAGTCCCGAGCCTGTTGATAACGCGACCACAGCTGCTTGAAGTATTGCGCCCTGGCCATATTGTCGGGGCTGATCACCGCCGGCATGACCCGACTGATGGAGGCCTCGATATCGATGGCCGGATAGTGCCCTTCTTCGGCCAGGCGCCGGGACAGCACGATATGCCCGTCGAGCACGCCCCGGGCCGAGTCGGCGATCGGGTCCTGCTGGTCGTCCCCCTCGGACAGCACGGTATAGAACGCGGTAATCGAGCCCCCACCGGCCTCGGCGTTACCGGCCCGCTCCACCAGCTTGGGCAGCTTGGCGAACACCGATGGCGGATAACCCTTGGTGGCCGGCGGCTCGCCGATGGCCAGAGCGATTTCCCGCTGGGCCTGGGCGAAACGAGTCAGGGAGTCCATCAGCAACAGGACGTTCTTGCCCTTGTCGCGAAAATATTCGGCAATCCGCGTGCAGTACATCGCCGCCCGCAAACGCATCAACGGCGCATCGTCCGCTGGCGAAGCCACCACCACCGAACGCTTGAGGCCTTCCTCACCGAGAATGTGCTCAATGAACTCCTTGACCTCACGACCCCGCTCGCCGATCAGCCCGACCACGATGATGTCGGCCTCGGTGAAGCGAGTCATCATGCCCAGCAGCACACTCTTGCCCACACCGGTACCGGCGAACAGACCGAGGCGCTGACCGCGGCCCACCGTCAATAAACCGTTGATGCTGCGAATGCCCACATCCAGCGGCTGGCTGATGGGGTCGCGCTTGAGGGGGTTGATGGTGGGGCCATCCATCGGCACCCAGTCTTCGGCACGCATGCCGCCCTTGCCATCCAGAGCCCGCCCGGCGCCATCCAGTACACGCCCGAGCATGCCCATGCCCATAGGCAGGCGCCCGGTGTCGGCCAAAGGGACAACCCGGGCGCCAGGAGCGATCCCGGCCACGCTGCCTACGGGCATCAGGAACACCTTGCTCCCGGAAAAGCCCATGACTTCCGCCTCGACCTGGACCGGGTGATAGCTGTCATCGTTGATCACCAGGCAGCGGGTGCCCATGGCGGCGCGCAGGCCCTCGGCCTCAAGAGTAAGACCGACCATGCGCAGCAGGCGGCCTTCAAGAATCGGCTGGCCCGGCAGCTTGATGGCCTCGGCGTAACCTCCCAGGCGCTTGCCGAAACTGGTGCGATCAAGGCGCATCGGGGTGTTCCGCAGGCTCGGCTTGCTCTGTGACGGTGGACTCTGCGGCGTCGACATCCGGCGCAGCCGGAGTCCGTGGGCCGAGGTCCAGGCTCAGGTCCGCAGCTGCCGGGTGCAGCGACTGCTCGTGCAACTGATCGAACAGTTGGTCCATGGCCTGGGTGATCCGGGTTTCGATGCTGGCATCGATGCGGCTGTGCTCGGTCTCGACCCGGCAACCGCCGGGCAACAGCGCCTCGTCCTCGACGATGCGCCAGCTTTCCTCATGCCGCTCGCGCAGGCTCTTGACCTGCTCGAAATCCTGCGGATTGACGTACAGGCGCACATTGCCAACCCCCAGGGGCAGCAGCTTGAGAGCCTCGCGCATGACGTGTTCGATCTGGCTGGAATCCATCGCCAGCTCACGCTGGATCACCTGACGGGTGACATGCTTGACCAGATCCACCAGGGATTTTTCGATCTGCGTATCTTGCTCGGCGATGGGCTCGAACAAATTGACCATCAGCTGTTCGAGCGCTTGCAACTTGGCGACCAGGGCGACTTCAGCCTCCTGGCGAACCTTGAGTGTGGTGCTGTGGAAGCCTTCCTTCTCGCCGGTGGCGAAACCTTCGTTATAGGCTTCCTGGCGAATGCTCTCGAGCTCTTCGAGGGTCAGTGGCTGGACTTCTTCCAGGGGCACTTCCTCGATTTCTTCCGGCACCTCTTCAGGCTCGGGCTCAGGCTCGGGCGGCTCGGGATCGAAACTGGGCAGTGCCCAGACGTCAAAACCCTCGACGTCCCGGGCACGAATCAGTTCGCTTTGGGACTCATCACTGCTGGACGACATAAAGCGACCTTAGATCATTTCTTCGCCGCCCTTCCCGCCGAGAACGATCTCTCCGGCTTCGGCCATACGGCGGGCAATAGTGAGGATTTCCTTCTGCGCAGTTTCCACGTCGCTGACGCGAACCGGGCCCTTGGCTTCCAGGTCGTCGCGCAGCAGCTCCGCCGCACGCTTGGACATGTTCTTGAAGATCTTTTCCTTGACCCCTTCGTCCGAACCCTTGAGGGCCAGAACCAGGACGTCGGAGGACACTTCGCGCAACAGGGCCTGGATACCGCGGTCATCGACATCGGCCAGGTTGTTGAACACGAACATCAGGTCTTCGATCTGACCGGACAGGTCTTCGTCGACTTCGCGGATCGAATCCATGAGCTGGCCTTCGATCGAGCTGTCGAGGAAGTTCATGATGTCGGCTGCGCGCTTGATACCGCCCAAGGTGGTACGGGACGCGTTGGAGTTGCCGGAGAACTGCTTCTCGAGAATCTGGTTCAGCTCTTTCAGGGCCGCCGGCTGCACAGTATTGAGCGAGGAAACCCGCAAAATGATGTCCAGGCGCGCCTTGTGGTCGAAGTTGCCCAGCACTTCACCGGCCTGATCCGGATCGAGGTAAGCCACCACGATGGCCTGGATCTGCGGGTGCTCGTAACGGATCACGTCGGCCACGGCCCGCGGTTCCATCCACTTCAGGCTGTCGAGGCCACTGGTGTTGCCACCCAGGAGGATGCGGTCGATCAGGCCGTTGGCCTTGTCTTCGCCCAGGGCCTGGGTGAGCATTTTGCGCACGTAGTCGTCGGAACCGACGCCGAGGCTGGTCTGATCGCCGACGATGTCGACGAACTCGCTCATCACCTGCTCGACCTGCTCGCGGTGCACGTTACCCATCTGCGCCATGGCCACACCCACACGCTGAACCTCTTTGGGCCCCATGTGGCGCAGCACTTGCGCAGCATCGGTAGAACCCAGGGACAGCAGCAGAATCGCGGCTTTGTCGACCCGGGTCAGTTTGGCGGTAGCGGCTCGGTTATCACTCATCTGCGTTAATCCACTCTTTCACGACCTGAGCCACACGCCCCGGGTCTTCAGCCACCAGACTCTTGATTGCGTTCAACTGAGCGTCATAACCCTCGCTCGGGCTCGGCAGCAGAATGCTTTGCGGGCCGCCGAGACTGACGCGGTCGTTGGCCAGCTCGCCGTCCAGGCCACCCATGCCGCCCAGCTCGACGTCGCTGCCCAGTCCTGCCAATTGCTTGTTCTTGCCGCCGCCAGTGATGTTGTTGAGCACCGGACGCAGGACACCGAACACCAGCACCAGGATGAACAACACACCCAACACTTGTTTGACGATGTCCCAGAACCACGGCTGCGAGTAGAACGGAATATCGGCGACCACTTCCCCACGCTCGGCGGAGAACGGCACGTTGATCACGCTGACACTGTCGCCACGGCTGGCATCGAAGCCCACTGCGTCCTGCACCAGGCGAGTGAAGCGCGCCAATTCGTCGGCGCTCCAGGGAGCACGGCTGGTTTCGCCGTTGGCCGGATTGACCTTGACCTGATCGTCCACCACTACCGCTACCGACAGGCGATTGAGACGCCCCTGCTGCTGCTTGGTGTGGCTGATGGAGCGATCGAGCTCGAAGTTCTTGGTGGATTGTTGACGCTTGTCCGACGGATACGGTGCCAGCATCGGCTGGCCGGTAGCCGGATCCATGATCTGCTGACCGTTGGCGTCCAACAGCGGCTGACCTGGCTGCACCATGCCGGCGGCAGCGGTAGCCCCACCGGTGGTTTGCGGCGCCGAAGCCGGGGATGGCGGCTGGTTGCTCAGGGCACCCGGAACGCCTTGCGGGCCATTGCTGCTGGAGCGCTGTTCGTTGACCGACTGCTCGCTGCGCAAGGCCGGCTGGTCGGGGTTGAACTGCTCGGAGGTGGATTCAACGGCACTGAAGTCGACATCCGCGGAAACTTCAGCCTTGTAGCGATCGTTGCCCAGCACCGGCTGCAGGATGTTGTGCACCCGCTGGGTCAGCATGCCTTCCAGACGACGGCTGTAGTCGAATTGCTTGCCGGCCATGGTCAGCGCGGAGTTTTCCGCTTGATCGGAGAGCAGGTTGCCCTTCTGGTCGACCACTGTAACTTGGGACTTGCTCAATTCGGGGACGCTGGTAGCCACCAGATTAACGATGGCCATGACCTGGCCCGGCTCCAGGGAGCGGCCGGAATACAGCTCTACCAGTACCGAAGCACTGGGCTTGCGCTCGTCACGGACGAACACCGAGCTTTTCGGAATCGCCAGGTGCACCCGGGCACCCTTGACATTGTTCAGGCTGGAGATGGTGCGGGCCAGCTCGCCTTCCAGGCCGCGACGATAACGGGTCGCCTCCATGAACTGGCTGGTGCCCAGGCCTTGATCTTTATCCAGGATCTCGAAGCCGACGTTGCCGTCACCCGGCGCTACCCCGGCAGCAGCCAGTTTCAGGCGGGCACGTGGCAGGTCATCGGCCTTGACCAGCAAGGCACCGGAATTGGGCTCGACGGTGTAGGGAATGTCGGCAGAAGCCAGGGTATCCATGACCTGTTTGGCGTCCATCCCGGCCAGGCTGCCGTACAGCGGCCGGTAATCGGGCTGCTGGGACCACAGCACCACGGCAAAGCCGATCGCCACGCTGGCGGCCAGGCCTACCAACAGGCCAACCTGACGCAGCATGGTCATCTGGGACAGGTTTTCCAGGAAGGACAAACCGAACAGCGGCGGTTTACCGTCTATCGGGGTGGCCTTGGCCGGTACGTTATCGGCGACTGCTTCTGCCATGACTCAATCTCGTCCTTAAACCGGCATCTGCATGATGTCTTGATACGCTTGAACCAGTTTGTTGCGCACCTGGGTCAAGGCTTGAAAGGACACACTGGCCTTTTGCGAGGAAATCATCACATCCGTCAGGTCCACACCGCTTTTGCCAATCTCGAAGGCGCCGGCCAACTGATTGGACGCCTGCTGGGTGTCATTGACCTTGTTCACGGCCTGGCCAAGCATGTCAGCGAAACTGCTGCCGCTGACCTCTGCCACTGCGGCGGATTTGGGCTGCGACATCGCGTCCATCTGCATGGCCCGCATATCCAGCATCAACCGATTAAATTCAACACCTTGGCTCATGGTCTACTCTCTCTGACGACCCGCAATTTTTTGACGCTCACTGTGCGGTTAGTGAGGTGTTAGCAACAAGGGTGCCAGCTCCATGGCCCAACTCGACAAAAGCCCATCCAGGGCTTTGCATATCAGTAATCAGGTCGCAAACAGATAAGCCTCGACGTCCATTCCGGCGTCACGCATCTGCGCCAATTTGTAACGCAGGGTGCGCGGACTGATGCCCAGACGCTCCGCCGCCTCCTTGCGCCGCCCACGTTCGGAACGCAGGGTATCGATGATCATCTGGAATTCCCGGCGCCGCAGATCATCCCCCAGGCCGCCCGACTCCTGGGGTGGGCCCTCATCCTCGCCGGCCACGCCGCGCAACGCCGACTGAACGGCAGGAGCCAGTGCCGGCAGGGGCGCACAGGCCACGGGCCCGGCCAGACAGAAATCTTCCGGCTGGATCAGACCGCCCTGCTGCAGGATCAATGCCCGCTGCAAAGCGTTGTCCAACTCCCGGACGTTGCCCGGCCACGGATAAGCCAGCAGGCACGCTTGCGCCTCAACCGAGAGCCTGGCGGCGGCGTGTTTCATTTTATTGACGTGTTTGGCCAGCAGACGCTCAGCCAGCGGCAGGATATCGGCGGTACGCTCGCGCAATGGCCGCCAGGCTAGAGGAAACACCGAAAGACGGTAATACAGATCTTCGCGGAAACGTCCGGCCGCCACCTCTCCTGCCAAGTCGCGGTTCGTGGTGGCCACTACCCGGATATCCAGAACGATAGGCTTGCGCGCCCCCACCCGCTCCACTTCACGCTCCTGCAACACCCGCAGCAACTTGGCTTGCAGTCCCAGGGGCATTTCGGAAATTTCGTCCAGGAGAATAGTGCCACCGTCGGCCTGCTCGAACTTGCCGGGCTGCGCGGCGATGGCCCCGGTGAAAGAACCCTTCTCGTGACCGAACAGGGTGGCTTCGAGCATGTTGTCGGGAATCGCCGCACAGTTGATGGCGATAAAGGGCTGGGTGCTCCGATGGGAATGCTGGTGGATGTAACGCGCCAGCACTTCCTTGCCCGTGCCGGACTCGCCGGAAATCAGCACAGTGGAATCACTGCGAGCCACGCGCGCGGCCAATTCCAGCAATTGCGCACTGGCCGGTTCGAAGGCTACCGGCCCCTCATCCTCGCTCGCACCCAGACAACCCAGTGCATGGCGCGCCACCAATTCGAGCAGGGCCCGAGGCTCAAACGGCTTGACCAGGTAATCGGCAGCGCCTTGACGCATGGCCTCCACTGCTCGCTCGACGGCGCCATGGGCGGTCATCAGCAATACCGGCAACTGCGGTTGGCGGGCACGTAACAGACCCAACAACTGATGGCCGTCCATGCCAGGCATGTTTACATCGCTGACCACCAGGCTGAAGGACTCCAAGGCGACCGCTTCCAGCGCCTCTTCCGCACTGCCGACCGCCTTGTAGTCATGGCCGGCCAGCAGCAGTGTGTCTGCCAGGGCCTCGCGCAATGCACGATCGTCTTCAACCAGTAGAACCTTGATTGCCATTACCTTCACTCCACTCCATGAGCACTGGAGAACAGAGGCAATGTCACCAGCGCACAAGTACCGCGCCCAGGACGGGAACGCAGCGACAATTCTCCCTGATGCGCACGGGCCACCGCCTTGACCACCGTCAGGCCAAGCCCGGTTCCATTGGCCTTGGTGGTGAAAAACGGCTCACCCAGACGCTCCAGGACCGCCGCATCGATACCACTGCCGCTGTCACTGATGCACAGCCGCAGGGTGTCACCACGACTGTACAGGTGCACCTTGAGCCGCGCCGCGCCGGCACTGGCTTGCACGGCATTTTCGATCAGGTTGAGCAAGGCCCCCACCAGGGTGTCGCGATTGCACAGCAATTCACCCTGATGACTGTCGCACTGCCAGCGCACGGCAACATCCTGAACATGGGTCAGGGCCGCGGCTTGCAGTGATTGCAGCAGAGACTTGGGGGTCAGACGATCGGTCAGGGGCAACTCACCACGAGCGAACACCAGCATGTCGCGCACCTGGTGCTCCAGTTCGTGCAGGCGCTCCTTGAGGCGCCCGGCGAAACGCTGATGAGTGGCCACCGGCAGTTCCTGTTCGGTGAGGTGACTGGCATACAACAGGGCCGCCGAGAGCGGCGTGCGAATCTGATGTGCCAGGGAAGCGACCATCTTGCCCAGCGAGGACAGACGCTCGTGGCGAGCCAACTGATCCTGCAGATGACGGGTTTCCGTCAGGTCGTTAAGCAACACCAACTGCCCGGGCTCGGCATCCAGCGAGCGGGTAGCTATCGATAGACGCCGGCCGTCGCGCAGGGAAATCTCATGACCGTCATCCTCACGGGGCGCAAAGCTGCGGGCAATGATGTTGCGCCACAATTGCCCTTCCAGCGGCAACCCCAACAGATCGCATGCCGCCGGGTTCGCCTCGCTGACAATACCGTGGCCATCAATGACGATGACGCCACCGGGCAACAGGTCGAGAAGATTTTGCAGACGGTTGGCCAGACGCTCTTTTTCCGCCAGTTCCTGCATCCGCTGGGCACTGACCACAGCCAACTCACCCTTGAGCTCAGTCACCCGAGCCTCAAGCATGCTGTAGGAGTCAGTAAGTTGGCTCGACATCTGGTTGAACAAAGCGAAGGCCTGCTCAAGACCTAGCCGACTTGCCTGCTCTACGGACGACGATTGCCCCGGAGCATCGGGGGCAGGAGACATCTGGGCGGCTTGGGGCATCGTGCTCTCTCGCGTGGCTGACCGTCAGTTAAACGGAACGTTGCAAGAGACTTAGCAATACCCGTGCCTAAAAAAAAACCACACGGCTTTCAACGACTTGAAAAACAGGCGTCAATCATCCGCCTGTTCATCGCCCTCACGACGACTCATGCCGTACTTGCGCATCTTCTCCACCAGAGTGGTGCGACGAATGCGCAGGCGCTCTGCAGCCCGAGCCACAATGCCATTGGCATCGTCCAACGCTTGCTGGATCAGACCCTGCTCCAGGCTACCGAGGTAATCCTTCAGATCCAGGCCTTCCGGCGGCAGCATGGCGGTGGCGGCGAAGTCCGGCGCATGGCCATTGATCGCCACCCGCTCTTCCAGGTCGCTGCGCAGACTGTCTACCAACTGCTCGTCTTCATCATCGACGTAGCGGAATTTCTTGGGCAACTCGACCACACCGATCACCCCATACGGGTGCATGATCGCCATGCGCTCAACCAAGTTGGCCAGCTCGCGGACGTTACCCGGCCAGCCATGCCGGCACAGGGACATGATGGCAGCAGAGTTGAAGCGGATCGAACCGCGCTTCTCATGCTCCATGCGCGAGATCAACTCGTTCATCAGCAGCGGAATGTCTTCCACTCGCTCACGCAATGGCGCCATCTCGATGGGGAACACGTTGAGGCGGTAGTACAGGTCCTCACGGAAACTGCCCACTTCAATCATGCTTTCAAGGTTTTTATGGGTGGCTGCGATGATTCGCACATCGACACCCTGGGTCTTGTTGCTACCTACGCGCTCGAAGGTACGCTCCTGCAACACCCGCAACAGCTTGACCTGCATCGGCAGCGGCATATCGCCGATTTCGTCGAGGAACAAGGTGCCGCCGTTGGCTAGCTCAAAGCGCCCGGCGCGACTGGTAATGGCCCCGGTGAATGCACCCTTCTCATGGCCGAACAACTCGCTTTCCAGCAACTCTGCAGGAATGGCTCCGCAATTGACCGGAACGAATGGCGCGTCACGCCGCTTGGAGTGGTAGTGCAGGTTACGAGCTACCACTTCCTTGCCGGTCCCGGACTCACCAAGGATCAGCACGCTGGCATCGGTATCCGCCACTTGCTGCATCATCTGCCGCACGTGCTGGATCGCACGACTGGTGCCTACCAGGCTGCGGAACAGGTTGGGCTCTCGGTGACGACCGCGCTCGCGGGCCTGATCGTACATTTCACGATAGACCTGGGCACGGTGCAGGGAGTCGAGCAACTTGCTGTAGCTAGGAGGCATTTCCAGGGTGGAAAGCACTCGACGACGCTGGTCTTCGGGCAAGTCGATGGAAGAATTTTCGCCCATTAACAAAACCGGAAGGAACTCATCCCAGGTTGAGAGTGTCTTTAACAGGCCCAAAAGCGCGCCAGGAGCATTTACAGTCCCGATGAGGACGCAAATTACTTCACGACTTGACGACAAAGAGCCGACAGCCTGCTGCCAGTCATGGCTACCGCAGGGTAAATTTTCTTCACCAAGAAAATTTAAAATCACCGCCAGGTCGCGGCGGCGCACGCTATCGTCATCGATCAGCAGAATTTTGGTTTCACGCCACATGCAATAGCAACTTCCCTAGTCAACTCAATGCCCAGAATGAGGGGCAAGCTAGACGCGCTTTAGGCATTTTCTGCCTTATAGACGCCTGAAATCTGAAAACAGCCACTAGTTAAGTCAAAAATGCGTGCACAGTCAAATTTATGGCGCGCAACGTTCGGATTAACTCAACATTAACCGAACAAATGGTAAACCTTTGCCGCGTTCTGTGCTTGGGTGATCTGCGACATCTCGTCGACTATCGCCTGACGCTCTCCGGTTGCCACCTCAAGCAGCTGCCGGTAAACCCCCAACAACTCCTCCAGATTGTCCCGCAAGGCGACCTCGTCAACCTGAGCCTCGCCGAGCACATCCTCCATGCACGAACGGCAGGCCAGGTCCAACTCGCCAATGGCTTGCCAGTTGCGCTCGGCCAAGGCGCCAACCAGAGCCTCGCGGGTTTCTTCGATGCGTTGCAGGACAGCACTCATGGTGTTCCTCCTTAGAACTGCGGACCCGGTGCAGCGATGGCATCCCAGCCTTCCTTGACCGTGCGCAGCAGATCAGCGACCTCATCGAGAATCTTCGGATCGGTCTTGATATTGGCTTCAGTCAGACGCTTCATCATGTAGGTGTAGAGACCATCCAGATCCCCCAGGGCATCCATGGAGTTTTCCAGGTCCAGCCCCTCACGCAAGCCACCGATGATGCCAATTGCCTTGCCGATGAACACGCCCTTGTTGGCGATATCCTTGCGCTCCATTGCGCCCTTGGCCTGCGCAATACGATCCAGACCGCCTTCCATCAGCATCTGCACCAGACGATGCGGACTGGCTTCTGAGGTCTGTGCCTGTGCACCCACCTTCTGGTACTGCCGAAGGGCTAACATCGGATTCATGTGATACCTCTTCAAAACTCAAGGGTTCGTATAAGCAATGTATCGACGCAACGTCAAAAAACTTTAGATCAAATGCAAAAGCCCGGAGCGCTGAAAAAACGCTGCCGGGCTTTTGGCGCAGGCTGGATATTAGCCTTTTTTCTGTGCGTTCAACGCTTCGAACATCGACGTGATGTTACTGGCAGTGGCCTTCAGCTTGCCCACCAGGGTATCCATGTCGTTGTACTTCTTGGTCAGTACCGCTGTCAGCGTCGCCACTCGACGATCCAGGGCATCCTGCTGATCGCTGAGCTTTTTCTTGGTGATATCCAGGGTCTTGGTCCGAGTGGTGAGAATCCCCTCGGTCATGGTGCCTACGCCCTGAGTGAACGGCTTGATAGCGGAAGTCATGCGATCAAGCAGGCCTGGATTGGTGCCATCGCCGGAAAACAGCTTCTGCACTTCGCCACCGAGTTTTTTGTCGGTCATGGCGGCGGTGAACTTCTTATCGTCGAAGTCCAGGGCACCAGTCTTCTGGTTGGTGGTAATCCCCAACTGCGCCAGCACCGTCAACTTGTCACCCGCCCCCACCTCCGACAACGGCGCACGAATCGCCGCCAGAATCGAACGAGGCAGAGCGTCACCGGTCAACTGAGCAGGGACCGTCAGCTTGCCGTTGTCGTCCAGCGAGGGCTTGGTCAGGGTCGAAATGCCATTGGCCACCGCGTTGTAAGCATCGACAAACTTCTGAATCGAAGTCTTCAGACCTTCAGTGTTGGTCGCAACAGTGATAGTGATCGGCTTATCGGTCGCGGTGGGAGCCACCAAGTTGAGCTTGAGACCGGAAACAGCCTGAGTAACGGTATTGGTCTTGCTGGTCAGCTGCATGCCATCGATCTTGAAAACCGCATCCTTGGCGAGCCCACCAATGTTGCCCGATGCCGCAGCGCCGACCCCCATGGGCTGGGTGCCGTCAACTTCCAACCCAGCAATACCACTGACAGAAATATCAGAGCCAGCACCAGTCTTCTCAGAACCAATCACCAGACGCGAACCGAACGAGTCGGTCACGATGTTGGCACTGATTCCGGACATGGCCATTTTGGAATCGGCGTTGATCGAGTCACGCACCGACTGCAATGTCGCATTCGCGCCGATTGTCAGCGGATAGTTAATGCCATTTTGAGTGATGTTCAACGTACCACTCGGAATGGCACTGGTATTTCCTCCGGCAAAAGCCTTACTGGCCACTTTTGACGAAGTTGCAATATTAGTCACTTCAACAGTGTACTTGCCAGCCACCGCATAGTTGTCGGCTGTGGCATCCACGATTTTATTGTCGCTGGAGGTAGCCGCAAAACCGGCAAAGGAAGGATTGACCGAGCTTCCAAGCCCTGTGACCGACAGAGTGCTCTGGAAAGTCGACAACAGCGATTGCAAGGTGCCGATACCGGAAATACTCGCACTGTTGCTGGCAGTTGCACGGTCGATCTGACCCTGCTTGGCCGCTTTGTCAGCCGCAACCAACGCCTTGACGATAGCACCGGTGTCGAGGCCGGAACCTAGACCGGTACCCGGTAGAATTGGACTTGCCATGTGTATCTCCCTTCAGTGTGCCGCCGGTCTTTTGACCACTACAACGTCCAAAAGAACACAGCAACAAATTTCATGCCAGCTATCAGACTTTCGCGCTGAACAGCAGGCTGCTGGCGTCATTCAAGCTATTGGCCAATCTCAGCACTTCTTCGTTGGGGATCTGACGAACCACCTCACCCGAATCGCTGGCAATCACCTTGACCACAACCTGGCCGGAGGGCTCGTCGATCGAGAACTCCAGGTTACGCTTGACCGACTGGACAAATTTCTCGATTTCCTGGACGGCCATCTTCAACTTTTCCTGCTCGGTCTGAGCACCTTTCTTACTGTCCTGACTGGCGGTCTCAGCCACAGCAGGCACCACCTCTCGAGGCTTCTCCACGGGCTTGTCAGCAACAGGCGTCACCGGCTTGGCCGCTGGATAAGACAAGTTCAGCTTCACGCTCATATCCATGTCCATCACCTCTTAAAGTAAAAAAGCGAGAGAGCACGACCAGCGCACTCCCCCGCCAAAGCTTAGCCAGCTATTACTGAAGCAGTTTCAGTACAGCGGATGGCAGTTGGTTGGCCTGGGCCAGAACTGCGGTCGAAGCTTGTTGCAGAGTCTGCTGCTTGGTCAGCTGGGCAGTTTCAGCAGCGAAGTCGGTATCTTGTACGCGACCCAGTGCAGCACTGGCGTTTTCGTTGATGTTCTGCAGGTTGGAGATGGTGCTGGTCAGACGGTTCTGGGCAGCACCGAGGTCGGCACGGCTGGAGTTGATGGTCTGCAGCGCCTTGTCGATGGCGTCCATAGCGGCTTTGGTGCTGGCTTCAGCAGTGGTGCTGTCAGTACCGGTGATGGCGATGGTCGCGGAACCCACGCTCAGGGTTGCAGCGTCGAAGCCGCTGGCCAGAGTGATGGTGATCTGGTTGGTAGCGCCAGTGTTGGAACCGACCTGGAAGGTCATGGTGCCAGCAGTACCGTCGATCAGGTTCTTGCCGTTCAGGTTGGTCGACTTGGCGATACGGGTCAGTTCGTCCGACATCTGACCAAATTCTTTGTTCAGAGCAACACGGTCTTGAGTACCGTTGGAGTCGTTTCGTGCCTGTACAGCCAGTTCACGCATACGCTGCAGAATGTTGGTGGATTCTTGCATCGCGCCTTCAGCGGTCTGGGCGATGGAGATACCGTCGTTGGCGTTCTTGATAGCCATGGTCTGACCACGGATCTGCGAAGTCATACGGGTAGCGATCTGCAGGCCGGCGGCGTCGTCTTTTGCACTGTTGATTTTCAGGCCGGAAGACAGGCGAGTCATCGAAGTCGACAGAGCGTCGGAAGCGCGGTTCAGGTTTTTCTGAACGTTCAACGACGTGACGTTAGTGTTTACTGTTAAAGCCATGACGAATTCCTCGTTGGTTGGGTACTGCGGCTTCCGGCCCTGGCAACCGCCGGGTAATGGCCTAGAGAACCTTCGTAATAGTTATCGTCGCCAATGCAAGTTGCTTTAGGGCTTTTTCAAAAATATTTGCCATCACCCTGCCACCCCTTGGAAAACAAGGGGTTAAGCCCATCGACAAGCGAAAAAAATGACGTCAGAAAACCCTCGCCAAAACCGCCCTGGCAGGCAACAAGAAAAAACCTTTCAGCTACCCAGTTCACCCTGCAGCCAATCCACCAGTTCATATTCGAGATAATCAGCCAGGCTCAGCCAGTTCTGCATCTCCTGGCAAGCCAGCATCAGGCCCAGCAACTGGGCCCAGTCCTGCTGAACCGACACCGACGCACTATCCACCCGCAACTGTATGGGCTCGAACAACTCGACCATGCCTCCTACAGCCTCCACATCTCGGCCCAGGCGGAACAGATCGGCAACTTCCCGGGCACGATCAAACACAGGCTCAAGTCGCTTCATTGAACAAAATCCCCATGGAAGATGGTGCCCAGGATCATCGCGCCACTGCGGCTGGTATTGAAGAACACCACTTCGGGCCGACTCGCGATGTAACGCTCCAGCTCGCACAGATAACTACGAAAGTTGAGCTGGGTCTTGACCCGCTGCCCATGGCCGTCAAGCACCCAATGCCGGGCCACGCCGGCCTGAGGCCCGAGATCACCGTCCTGCCACCCGGCATGAGTTCGATTCTGAGGAAATGCGAAATCCGCACCAAACAGAGTGATCCGCCTGCCTCCCATCTTCACCGCCAGATCCACGGCCGGATGAATCACACTGCCTCCAGCATGCAACTGCGCCCGCGGTATCCGCTGGCGCAACGCCTGGAATACCGGACTGGAGGAATAGCCCACATACCGCGGCCCCCGCCAACCTTCAAGAACCAACGGGTCCGCCAGGGGCATATAGACCAGGACGACGCCGTCACTACCCTGGCCCGGCAGATGCACCGTGGAGATTCGCTGATCGATACTGACCACCAGATCCACCCGGATGCCTTGCTTGAGCAGAGGCAGATAGGCCGTATCCACACAGATCAACAACGGCCGCTCAGGTTGTTCGGCTACCGCCCGCAATGCCTGGTAATGCTGCTCCAGGCTCGGCCCCGTAGCGATCACGAACACCTCGCGCCCAGCATGAAGATCGAACAGTTCGGCAACATCGCGATCCGCCCGAACCCAGGGCTCGATGGCGGCCAGACGCGCAGCGATGTCCGGCGCATCGGCCGAGAACAGACGATTGTTGAAAGACAGATGGGTCTCGCTGATCAGCCGGTCACGAATCTTCGCGTTGTAATCATCGGCCAGCACCAACTCGGCCGGCAGGGCGAAGAACGGCAGTTGAATCTCCGGCAGATCGCCGGCATACAGCAACTCGACCCGTGGATCGGCCAGCCAGTCCTGCTGATCAAGCAGTTGCAGCACCAACCTGAACACCGCGCCATTGAGGATGTGCACGTACAGACGCGTCAACTCCGGCCGCTGGAGTAACGCCCGTTGCAGGTCCCCCAGGCCGCAGCCGTACAGATGCAGGACCGGCGCCTCAGGCAGGCTGGCGGCCTGGGTATGCGCCTCACGGGTGCGATCATGGCGGCTGGTGAGCTGGATACCGGCGATGCTCAGGGTCGAACCCAGCCCCTCCACCAGGTCCGCCTGCAGCGCATCACTGTCTTCAGCCAGCAGCCGCTCCAGCAGCACCGGCCAGCGCTCGCCCAGGACCCGGGCATTGTGTTCCAAGCTGTCGCTCATGCTGCCTCGCTTATCACTCGCGCAAAAAAATAGCGCTCAAGATTACACCTTGAGCGCTACGTGTGCCGCCGGAAGCTGAGCGTCAGGAGCGATAGATGATCGCCGACCCCCAGGACAAACCAACACCGAAGCCACTCAAGGCCACGCGCTTCCAGCTGGAATCGAACATATGCTTTTCCAGTAGCAGCGGAATGCTCGAGGAAACTGTGTTGCCGGTTTCCACCATGTCCTTGATGAACTTGTTCGGATCGCCCTCGAAACGCCGGGCCACGGCGTCGACAATCGCAGCACTGCCCTGGTGAATGCAGAAGGCATCGATATCGTCAGGCTGCAAGCCCGACTCGGCCAGCAACTCGTGCAGGTGGGCAGGCACCTTGAGCAGTGCGAAGTTGAACACCTGGCGGCCGTTCATGAAGAACACGCCATCGCTGACTTTCAAGTGCGGAGCACCGGAGCCATCGGTGCCGAACTTGGCCTTGCCCAACTGCCAGGTCGCCCCCTCGCCCAGCCAGGTGGCGGTGGCGGCATCGCCGAACAGCATGGTGGTGTTGCGGTCTTCGGGATCGACGATCTTCGAATAAGGATCGGCGGTGACCAACAGGCCGTTCTTCAGGCCTGCAGCTTCCATGAAACCCTTGATGGCATAGATACCGTAGACATACCCGGAACAGCCCAGGGAAATATCGAAGGCCGCCACCGTGGTCGGCAGGCCCAGTTTGTCCTGAACGATCGCGGCGGTATGGGGCAGCCCTTCCTCGTCACCGTTCTGGGTGACCACAATCAATACGTCGATGGCTTCGCGCTTGAGTTCCGGGTTGCTGGCGAACAGGGCATTGACCGCTTCGACACACAGATCGGAAGTCTCTTGCCCGGCGTCTTTGCGCGGCAGGAAAGCGGAACCGATCTTGCCCAGGATGAAGTCTTCATCCTTGGCGAACTTTGCACCTTGTGCGTAATTGTCCACGCCGGCTACAGGCACGTAGCTCGCAATGCTTTTTATGCCAATCATTACGGCTTCCCAATAATAAACAGCTCAATACCCCCGCTCAGTCACTGAGCAGGGGCTGCCGAAAGAAACACAGATACTTGCGCCGAACACAACGGCATCGGGAAGAACCAAGGGCTATCACGGGTCCTGTCACGCAGGGCTGGCGCCATCTTCCCGGGCAATACAATACAGTGAAGATGCACGTTATGACTCACAGGTCACGCTATTTTGCCGAATCAGCCACACAAAGGCTTAATCGATGAGCGCCCAGTCCAGCGCCGTGCCGCGCTTGAGGGCCTGACGCGCACGACGCCCGAGCAGCGCATCGTAGTGCTTGGGAGCCAGCCCCAGTCCGGGACGGATTGCCCGCACATTGTCGGCGCTGAACAGTTCCCCAGCCTGCATGTCCCGGGTGACATACAGCGACCGACGGTACGTCAGCGACTTGCTCTCGGCCTGGGTGGCGCCATAGCGCACCTGCCCCATGGCCTGCCAGGCCCGCTCGGTTTCAAGCACCAGGCTGGCCAGTTCCCCCGGTTCCAGGGAAAAACTGGCGTCGACCCCTCCGGCCGAACGGTCCAGGGTGAAATGTTTTTCGATCACCGTGGCGCCCAGGGCCACAGCAGCCACCGAGACCCCAACCCCCATGCTGTGATCGGACAGGCCCACTTCACAGCCGAACAGCTCCCGCAGATGAGGGATGGTCAACAGGTTGCTGTTGGCCGGCGAAGCCGGATAGGTGCTGGTGCACTTGAGCAATACCAGATCCCGGCAGCCGGCCTGCCTGGCGGCCCGCACGCTTTCGTCCAGCTCGGCGATGCTGGCCATGCCGGTGGAAATGATCAGCGGCTTGCCGGTGGCGGCGACCCGGCGAATCAGCGGCAGGTCGGTGTTTTCAAAACTGGCGATCTTGTAGGCCGGGACGTCGAGGCTTTCGAGAAAGTCCACCGCGCTCTCGTCGAACGGCGTGGAAAACGCCAGCAAGCCCAGCTCCCGCGCCCGGGCGAAGATCGGCTCGTGCCACTCCCAGGGCGTATGGGCACGCTGGTACAGGTCGTACAGCGATGAGCCAGCCCAGAGGCTATCCGGGTCCTTGATGAAAAACTCCCCCTGATCCAGGTCCAGGGTCATGGTGTCGGCGGTGTAGGTCTGCAACTTCAGGGCATGGGCACCAGCCTTGGCCGCGGCCTCGACAATCTGCAGAGCCACATCCAGCGACTGATTATGGTTGCCGCTCATCTCGGCGATGATCAACGGCGCAGCACCGGCGCCCACAGAGCGCGAGCCGATCTTGAAACTAGTCATCCAGATGTTCCTTCAACACACGGGTGAATTCACAAGGCGCCTGGCAATAGCCGGCCCGGCGAAACAATGTCAGCGAAACCTGATTCTCTGCCAGCACCCGAGCCCCCAGGCGCTGCACATCGGGCCAATGGCGCATCAGCCAAGCCTCGCCCTGCTCCAGCAACGCCCGCCCCCAACCTAGCCCCAGGTGCTCGGCAAACAGGTAGATCGACACATCCGCCTGAATGCCTTGGCGGTCATAGCGCAGCACCCCCACCGCCCCCGCGGCTATTTCCGCTATCAGCAACAGCCGCTGCGGATCATTCACAGCGGCCTCCAGCCAGCGCACATGGTCCGGCCACTCAAGCGCCTCGGGCTGCTGGGACCAACGCCTGACGAGTTCGGCATTGCGCCCCTCGAACAGCAACCGGGCATCATCCACAGACGCCGGACGCAAACGCAGTGCCACAGTGAACAACGCCGCTGCCATTCGCTGCACACCCCGACCATCCACCAGCTCGCGGGCCCGGCGGGACAGGCTATGACGCAGCCCCGGATTGTCCAGCAACAGGCTCAGGGCCTGGCGCACCTGCTCCACGCTGACCTGTTCACAGGCCCCCAGGTACAAGTGGGCACCCGCCTCGGCCAGCAACCGGGCATTGGCCTCCTGGTTAGCGGCCACGGTGATGCACAGCGTAGGCACCCCCAGCACCGCTCGCTCCCAGCTGGTACCGCCTCCCGCGCCCAGGCACAGGTCTGCCTCGGCCAACAGCCCGGCAAAATCCTTCACATAGCTGTGCAGTCGCCAGTGCGGCCGTTCGGCGGCCAGGGCCTGCATGGCCTGCCAGTCCGGGTTGCCGCTGCCGGCGACGAAGTCCACCTGCAGATCGTGGAAATCCAGCAGTGCCAACATGGCCTTGTGGGTCTGGCCGGCGGCATCGAAACCGCCGAAGTTCACCAACAAGCGCCGCGGCTGTGGCCGGATCGATATGGGGGGGCGGTGAAACTCTTCGCGCAACAAGGCGTAATGCGGACCGAACAGGGTCCGGCACGACGCGTCGTACAACCCGGAATAGGCCTCGGCGCTGCCGCTGAAATTCTGATCCAGCAACAGGTCCACGGCATGCTTGCGGTTGGCCAGATCGTCGATCGCGGCGATCCTCGGCGCCCATTGGCGAGCGGCGCTCTGCCATAGATGATCGAGACCGTAATGATCCACCAGCACCCAGTCGAAGGCCGGCTGAGCGACCAATACCAGCTGCAGCGCGGCGATGTCCGCCTGCCAGGGCAAGGGCGCCTCGATCCCCAACTCTGGATGCTCGTCGACGTAGCACTCCGGTAACTCAAAGGCCTGGAAGCCCTCGGCCCACAGCGCCTCCAGGCGATGACCGGGCAGACGCCGACAGGCGAACGCTACATCAGCGCCCTGGCGGCGCAGTTCCTGGGCCAGGGTCAGGCAGCGGGCCACGTGGCCGCTGCCGATGACCGGCGACGCATCGGCGCGGATCAGTACCCTCACTCCAGCTCTCCTGCGGCCTTCAGTGCGGCGTACAGGTATTCCGCTCGCCGCCAGTCTTCTTCGGTATCGATGTCCTGCACCAGATGACGGGGCAGGATCACCGGCAGGCTGCGGGGTGAGAACAGCACCTCCCCCTCCAGCCAGGCCTGGCTCCTGCCCCAGTAGAACTGCCCTGCATCCTGATAGGCCAGTGGCAGATCCTGGGAACGGCTCTGACGAAATTCCGGGTACAGGGCATTGAGCGCCCCTTGCTCATCGAGAGTCAGCGCCCGCTGCACGGGAAAGCCGAAGCTGCACACCGAGAAGGCGAACGCCTTGTCCGGGTGCTGCACCAGCGTCTCCAGCCCCTGGCGCAGATAACGCACCTGCAGCAAGGGCGCGGTGGCGTAGATACAACAGGCGTACTCGAACGCTTGTCCCTGCTCCTGCAACACCTGCAAGGCATGGACAATCACCGCTGCCGTGCCGGTGAAGTCATCTGCCAGGGACTGTGGCCGAACAAACGGCACCTCGGCGCCACAGGCAAGCGCCAGTTCGGCGATCTGCGGATCGTCGGTGCTGACCACCACTCGCTGGAACAGCCCGGAACTCAATGCCTTGTCGATGGAGCGAGCGAGCATCGGCACACCATCGAAGGCCCTGAGGTTCTTGCGTGCAATACGCTTGCTGCCGCCTCGGGCAGGAATCAACGCCACACAACTCAAAGGCCTGGCTCCAACTTGCACGCCCCTGACTCAGGCAGACAGCCTGGAGCGTTCGCAGCCGCTTGGACGCAGCACATCCCAGGCCAGGAAAAAACCGTCATCACTACCTCTCAATCCAGAATCCGCTGCAGGTGCGCCACCACTTCGTCTTGCAACTCATCGGTCAGCTCTGGAAAAAGGGGCAGACTGAGGGCTTCCAGGAAGTAACGTTCTGCCTCGGGGTAATCACCCTCGGCGAAGCCCTGTTCTTGGTAATAAGGCTGCAGGTGCACGGGAATGTAATGCAGGTTCACCCCCAGTCCCGCCGCACGCAATTCGTCAAAGACTTGCTTCTGGGTCAGCCGGATACGGGTCAGATCCAGGCGCACCACATACAGATGCCAAGCCGAGTCGGCCCCGCTCTGCGCCACCGGCAAGGTCAGCGGCAGGTCGGCCAGCAACATCTGGTAGCGTGCCGCCAGCTCCCGACGTCGAGCCACGAACTCGTCGAGCCGGGACATTTGAGAAAGTCCCAGTGCAGCATGCAAGTCGGTCATCCGATAGTTGAAGCCCAGCTCCAGTTGCTGGTAGTACCACAGGCCAGTATCCGGGACCTGCATCAGTGCCGGGTCGCTGGTAATGCCATGACTGCGCAAACGGCGCAGGCGCTCGGCGAACTCCGGCCGGTTGGTCAGCACCATCCCGCCTTCGGCACTGGTGATGATTTTCACCGGGTGAAAGCTGAAGATGGTCATTGCCGCATAGGTTCCGCAACCCACTGGACGCCCCAGGTAGGAGGCACCCACGGCGTGCGCCGCGTCTTCGATCAAGACAAATCCGTAGCGCTCGGCAAGCCCGGCGATGGCCTGCATGTCGGCACTCTGTCCAGCAAATGCGACAACCACCACCACCTTCGGCAGGGTGCCGTTGCGTTCGGCTAACTCGAGCTTCTGCGCCAGCAGAGCCGCATCCATATTCCAGGTATGGGGATCGATATCGACAAAGTCCACCTGGGCACCGCAGTAACGCCCACAGTTGGCCGAAGCGACAAAGGTATTGGGGCTGGTCCACAGAAAGTCGCCCGGCCCCAGGCCCGCCGCCACGCAGGCGATATGCAGCGCCGCCGTGGCATTGCACACGGCAACGGCATGCCCGGCCTGACAGTAGTCGGCCAGGGCCTGCTCGAAACGCTCGATCGTCGGCCCTTGGGTCAGCCAGGGAGACTGGAGCACCTGCACCACCGCATCGATGTCCGCCTGATTGATGCTCTGGCAGCCATAGGGAATCCTGTAGGGAGTCATGACAGTCTCCCTCTGCAAGCAAGCGTCAAGTCACGATGCGCAAAGCGGACATTCAAAAGACTATTGAGCATGCTGGGTTCCCTCGAGACAGCAATCAATTGGCAATCATCTGTAGCCAATCCACACCACTGGCGGTACCGAGCGTAAAGCCCTTGCCGCTCAACGCCAGGTTCTGGTTATAGGCAATATCCTGGGCAAAGCGCGCCGCCCACTTGTCCTGCAGGGCCGCGGCCGCCTGTGGGTGTTGCGGCAAAGTCCCCGGATGCTGCACCTGGGCCTGGGGCGTCAGTACCGTGAGGTAACCGGCATCAGCCACTTTCAGGCACAGGTCGACATCGGCGAAGGCCTGGTCGAAATGCTCTTCGTCCAACCCGCCCACCGCCTCGAACAGCACCTTGGCGATCATCAGGCAGGCACCGGACACCGCTGAATAGTTTTTCTCCACCCACAGGCTATTCATGTAGCCCGCTGCCTCCCTGGCCTCACCGGCGAAGGCGGCACCCAGGTGGCCGTCAAAACCCAGAATCAACCCGGCCTGGGTGGTCACGCCGTTTTCGTTCACCAGCTTGGCGCCGACAATCCCGACTTCCGGGCGTTGAGCCTGGTTGAGCAGGCTCTCGATCCAGTTGGCGTTGACCACCTCAGCATCGGCCGAGAGCAGCACCAGGTACTCGCCCCGAGCTTCCCGGCACGCCATGTTGTACAGGGCCGAAGCGCTCAGGCGCTGGCCGCTGCGCAACACGCGAATGCGCTCGCCGCGGCCTTCCAGGCTGGTCAGCCAGCTGTCGAGCTCGGCGCTCTGGTTGTGGTTTTCGGCGATCAGCACTTCATAGCGCTGGTAGCGGGTGCGCTGCAGCACGCTGACCAGGCAGCGTTGCAACTCGGCGAAATTGTCCTGGCTGGGCAGAATGATCGACACCAGCGGCCGCTCGGCGTGCTGATACTCGATCTGATAGGTGCCCGGCTGCGCCGAACCAACCTGAGCGCGATAGCCTCGTGCGGCCAGGTGCCGGGTCAGCACCTGCCGTTCTTCGGCTTCCGCCTTGTCCCCTGGGGCCTGACAAATCAGCAAGGGCTCGGCCAGGTGGGCCAGACCGCCCAGGCCACCGTCCTGGATCAGGCGTAATACAAGGTCCAGTTCCAGGGCCTGCTTGAGCTCACGGGAGAAACCACCGATCTGCAGCACCGTCTCGCGGTCCAGCAGCCAATGCCGGGCCATTAGCGCCGGCGTGCCTTGCAGTTGATCCAGGTTGACCCCGGGGCGGAACACCGAACTCAAGGTGGCATCGGCACGGCGCTGGATCTCGTCCATGGCCACGGCCCGAATGCCTTCGGCGCCGAGCAACTCCAGGCTCGCCCGCAGCAGGCCGCTGGCGGTGAACTGGTCACCGGCCTCGGCCAACACTACCCAGTCGGCACGGGACTGGGCCATGGCCTGGTTGATGCGCTCGACGTAGTTGCTTTCCGTGACCTTGACGAAGTGCAAGGTGTCCTGGGCCGTGGTGGTGGCCGGCAGCTCGCCGGTGGTGAATACCACCAGTTTGAACGCCTTGTAATGACCGGCCAGCAGACTGTCGAGCGTGGCCTGCAACTTGACTAGGTCAGCGTCCAGGTCCAGCAACAGGATCTGCACCTGCGGGCCACCGGCATGACGGGCCAGGTGCGCGGCGATGGCATTCAGCTGTGCCGGCTCCGGAGCACGGGCCTCAAGCCATTTGAGCAAGCGTCCCGACTCGGTCGCGTTGAACAGGGCACGACTGTCAGAGCCTGGCACCGATGCCAGGCGCTCGGCCCAGGCCTGCAGCTTGCGCGCCTCCTCGGGCTCGTCGCTGTCCTGCATCGACTCGGCCAGGCGCTTGACCACCTCGCGGTTGAACAGGTTCAGGGTCAGCGCTTCCCACAACCGGGCGCGCAGACTCTCCGGCGTATCGTTGGGATGAACCCGCATCAACTCTTCCTGACGCAGCCACACGCCCTCCAGCTCTTTGAGCTGCAGGCGCCCGGTGGGCATGGCGTGCATGAGGAATTCCAACTGGGTCAGCAGATCGAACATCGGCTGGTTGTAGAAGGGCATCTCGACGAACTGCTCGGGACCGAAGGAGCGTACCGGCTCGGCCCCGACCTCGACCCAGGCCGAACGGAAGATCGCCGTGCCCTTGAGGGAACGTCCGCTGAGCAGGCAATCGGCCATGGCGGTGAAACTGTCCAGGGCGATCTGCTTCACCTGCTCGGGGTCCTGGCCACTGAAACCGGTGGGCAACGAAGCGAGGAATTCGGCGAAGGCCTCACGCTGGGCCACCGATTGCGCGTCCTTGTAGGTCAGCACCGTCAGCACATTGGTGTTGTGCTCCGAAGCCCCGTAGTTGGCCTCACGCACGGCAAATGGAATCGGCAGGATCCGCGCCTTGGCACAGGCCAGCAGGAAGAAGGAATGACCGATTTCCTGCCATTCGAAACTCACCCCCGGCGGCAGCAGCTCATACCACTGGCGCAGCAGGTCGGTGCGGGTCACCGCATAGAACGGCGGCAGGAAATGCCCCATGAAGTTCATTACCCGATCCTGGGCATCATGGGAGTCATAGTCCTCCATGACCCGGCGATCACGGCGGTAGTAATTGGTTTCCGAAGCCCGGGCCAGATACATCATCCCGTAGCCGTGGCACAGCCCGTAGTCGGGATGGGCCTCGAGAAACTCCAGGGAGCTAGTCAGCGCATCGTGGAGGAGAAAATCGTCATCGGCAGCGAACGCCATGTAAGGCGTGGTCACCAGGCTCATACCATAGGTCAGCTTGTCCTGCAGGCCCTTGTAGCCGAACTGCGGCAGATGCCGGTAGTCGACCTGGGGATAGAGCTGCGCCAGGGACTCATCCGCCTCCAGCGACGAATCCAGTACCAGGATCGAGCACGGATAGGTGCTGTAATACTGCAAGGTGCGCTGCATGAACGCTTTGCGGTTGTGGGACAACAGCACAAGGGTGAAACGCTCACTCAGGGGTGCTTTGTCATTCATTGCTTTGTCTCCAACCCACATAGGTACTTCCCCACAACCGGCCAAACGCCTTGAACCTGCAACCATTGATAGTTAACGAACCCGACGCAGGTAACCGTCCGGCGCCACGGTGATCAGCAGCTTGTTCTGCATCTGATAGTCGATTTCAAAATCGCGGTTCTCCTCCAGATAGGCCCAGACCGCAGTTTTCGGGTTGTCACCCGGCCCCCAGGGACGATCCGGGAAGAAGCTTTCCGGCATGTCCTCAACCACGGTGTCCATGACCACGCAGTAGCTGTCCACCGACACCAGCGGCGCATACAGACGCAGCTCTTCGAGCACGTGCTCGTGGGTGTGGTTGGAGTCCAGGACCAGGATCACCTTCTTGCCGGCTGCGGCGGCCCGTACCTGCTCGGCGATGGTCGGATCGATGCTCGAACCCTCGATCATGCGGATACGCTTGCTCATCGGATGCTGCTCGATGGCTTCGCGGTTATGCGGACGGATATCCAGGTCGATGCCCAGCACTTCGCCATGGCCCTGCAACTCCAGCAGCGAGGCGTAGTAGATGATCGAGCCGCCGTGAGCGATACCGCATTCGATCACCAGGTCCGGCTTGACCTGCCAGATGATCTCCTGCATCGCCATCATGTCCTGGGGCAGCTGAATGATCGGCCGCCCCATCCAGGAAAAGTGATAGCTGTACTTGTGGGTCGCCGACTCGTTGAAAAAGTCACGGGCCAGGCCCTTGAGCTTCTCATCCTGGCCCTGGGCGCTGATCTGCGCCTGGCATTCTTGTTCAAAGGCTTGAATGACGTTGTGCTCGGTCATGTTCGGATCTCAATGGCAAATTAGCTGAACGAAGCGCTGTCGACGGCGTGATAGACATAACGGCCGTCGGTCATGCGCTTGATTTCTTCGAGGTAGTTGGAATTCATCACGAACAGGTTGGCGCCTGCCGGCAGTGCCTCCATGGCTTCTTGTGGCGATGACACACGCATGCCACTGAGCGGCAGGTACCGGCCCTGTTTGGCCGGGTTGATATCGACGACTTGATCCACCGCCACGCCGGCCCGTTGCAGGAACAGCGAATAGATCACGCCCTTGGACGAGGCGCCCCAAATCCCGGCAGCGGTGTGCGGCGCCGACTCGATGATGCGCTTGGCGCACTCGATGCTGGCGGTGAAATCCGCCGGCATCTGCAACGGCCGGCTAGGCGCCGGCAACGACGACTTCAAGCTGCCCAGGTCCGCCACCACGTACAGGTACTGGCCGCCGAACAGATGCCCGGCCTCATGCACGGTGCCGAACATGCGCTGCAGGTCTTCGAGGCGGAAGTAATTGACGTGCTCATAGAACACGTCGAACCAGGCGCGATGCTCGAGAATCCAGTCGAAACATGGCACCTCGATATAGATCTGCCCGCCCTGGTTGGCATCGGCAATCTCTGCCAGAAAGGCCAGCGGATCGGCAATATGCTCCAGCACATGACGCAGCACGATGGCCTCGGCAGCCAGCCCCAGGCCACGGGTGAAAGGCGCCTTGATCACCTCGGGGTTGGCCCCTTCGTAGGCCGGGTCGATGCCGGTGATGGCGTAGCCCTCGCTGCGCAGCAGTTCGAGGAAATAGCCCTTGCCGCAACCGACTTCGATCAGCTCGCGCCCCTTGAAGTGCCGGGCGATGATGCCCTCCACATCCATCAGGTGCTGCTGGAACTGCGCTGAATGGGCCTGTTCGTTCTGGTAGTCGCTGTCGTAACTGAGCTTGTCGGCATCGAAGGCCTGATTGAAGATCAGCCCGCTTTGCAGGTCCTGCACCAGCACGATGTCCGCAGCAGCCGAGGCGCGGGCACTCTGGGCATCGGCGAAGGTACGGTTCTGCAACACCGGCAAGTCGGCGACCCGATACAACTCATGCGCCATGTTCGGCTCCTGTTATTTGCTGCAAGCGTTGGTTCAAGCCCCAGAACGCCATGGGTTCGTAGTCCGGGTACGGGTAGTGCCCCAGGTTCAGGCGAATCGATGAACCGCGCTGGGCGATGCGCTGTTCCACCAGGGAACGCACGGCGATCGGCCGGCCACTGGAGCAATTGACCACACCGGAAAACGCCCGCTGGCGCAGCAGCGCCGCAAGGTAGCCGGCCGCTTCCTCGATGGCCAGGTAGTCCCGCAACTGCTCGCCGCCGGACATGTCGAACACCTCATCACCGGCATCGATGGCCCGATCCAGAGCCGCCAGCAGGCTCTTGGGATTCTGTCCCGGGCCATGCAGGTAGAACAGCCGCGCCCACTGCAAGCTGAAGGGCACCTGCTGCTGCAGGGCCTGGAGGAACAGGTGCAGGCTGTGCTTGGCCAGGCCGTAGGGATTGCCTGGGCAAGCCTCGGTCTGCTCTGTCAAAGGTCCGCTCTGCATGCCGTACTCGAAGCAGGTACCGGTGACCAGCACCTGGCCCACCCCCGCCTCGACCACCGCCTTGATAAAGCGATAGTCGGCCATCAGGTTGTGCTCCAGGTGAAACAGCGCCTGGTAGTTCGGCAATCCGGGCCAGGCCAGATGGGCCAAGGCGTCGACCCCGTCCACCAGGGCGGCGACATCCAGGTGCGGGTCATGCACATCCAGCGCGCGGAACTCCACAGCGTCGAACCAGGGCATCTGCCGCGCCTTGTCCAGATCACGGGCCAGCGCACGGACCCGGCAACCCCGGGCCAGCAAGGCTGCAACCAGATGCCGGCCGACAAAGCCGGTGGCGCCGGTGACCAGCACCTTCATGCCGTTCACAGCAGCTTCAACTCAGGCACGGCAATCACGAAACGCCCGCCCCATTGCCGCACCTGGGCCAGTTGCTCGCTGACTTCGCCCAACAGGTTCCACGGCAACACCAGCACATACTCCGGTCGCTCCTGGTCGATGCGCTCGGGCGCCACCACCGGGATACGACTCCCCGGCAGGAACTTGCCCTGCTTGTGCGGGCTGGCGTCGGCGACCCAGGCCAGCAAGTCGGCCTTGATCCCCGCGTAATTGAGCAAGGTATTGCCCTTGGCTGCCGCGCCGTAGCCCACCACGCGCTTGCCTTCGGCCTTGGCCTGGAGCAGGAAGCGCAACAGCTCGTGCTTGATCCGCTCTGCCGCCGGCGCCAGGGTCTGGTAATACTCGGGCGTGTTCACCCCGGCGCGCTGCTCCAACAGTAACTGCTGCGCCACGCTGTCCTGCACTGGCCGACGCGAACCGTCGATACGCTGCACGAAGACCCGCAGCGAACCGCCATGGGTTGGCAGGGTCTGGACATCGAAGACTTCCAGGCCGTTGCGCTGGCACAAGCTCAGGACGGCGGTCAGCGACAGATAGGAATAGTGTTCGTGGTACAGGGTGTCGAACTGCTGGCCGGCCATCAGGGTCAGCAATTGGGGAAATTCGAAAGTCGCCACCCCCGTCGGTTTGAGCAACGTCGCGAAACCGCAGAGAAAATCGTTGATGTCCGGCACATGGGCCAGCACGTTGTTGGCCGCCATCAGGTCCGCGGCCCAGCCCTCCTCCAGCAACTGCGCGGCAGTGCCACGGCCGAAGAACAGCTCGCGGATCTGCAAGCCCTTGGCCCGCGCCGCCTGGGCGGTGCTGCGAGTCGGCTCGACCCCGAGGCAGGGAATGTCACGCTGGGCCACGTACTGCAGCAGGTAGCCGTCGTTCGCCGCTACTTCCACTACTCGGCTGCGGGCGTCCAAGCCGAAACGCTCGACCATTTGCGCCACATAGTCCCGGGCGTGCTGCAGCCAAGTGCTGGAGAACGAACTGAAATAGGCATAGTCGGCGTCGAACAGGTGGTCGGCGCGGGTGTAGTCCTCGGTCTGCACCAGCCAGCATTGCTGGCACACCTGGACCTTGAGCGGCACCCACTGCTCGGCCTGATCCAGTTGCTCGGCACGCAGGTAAGCGTTGGATGGCGGTGAGGTGCCCAGGTCGATCAGAGGCAGGCTCAGGCATGCGCCACAACCGCGGCAATTCATAGTCTCACTCCAGCGAAGGCAGCATCGAGCAAGGGGTGGCTGGCATCCCGGTTCGACAGATTATTGACAGACAACGGCCAGTGGATCGCCAGTCGCGGGTCCAGCACCGACAACCCGGCCTCGTGCTCGGGGGCGTAGTCGGCGCTGTGCAGGTAGAGCAGCTCGGCATCGTCGCTCAGGGCCTGGAAGCCATGGGCGAAACCCGCCGGCAGCAACAGGCTGCGCCCATCGCCGCCGCGCAGGTGCTCGGCATGCCAATGCAGAAAGGTCGGCGACTCGGGGCGCAGGTCCACCGCCACGTCCCAGACTTCACCCCGCAAGCAACTGATGAGTTTGGCTTCGGGCCGGGCAGCGGTCTGATAATGCAGGCCACGCACACTGCCCCGTTCGCGGGTGCAGGAGTGGTTGATCTGGCGAATATGGAAGGGCTGGCCAAAAGCGCTCAGGCTGCCCTCGCAGAACAACCGGGAGAAATGCCCGCGCTGATCCTCGAAGCGTTTGTGGCGCACCTCGAACAACCCGGCCATTGGCAGAGCCAGGACCTGAAACTCGCTCACAGCGCCCCCCGGTACAGGTTCAACTGCCCAAGGGTCACGGCACGCATGTCCGCGCCGCCCTTCCAGGCCAAGTGCCAGTCCAGGGTTTGCACCAGACACTGTTGCAGCGTCCAACGGGGTTTCCAGCCCAGCAGCTGGCGCGCACGACTGCTGTCCAGGCGCAGCAGGCCGGCTTCGTGCAGCTCACTGGGCTCGATCCGCAGGCCCGGGGCCTTGGGCCAATGCCGGGCCAGCAGCTCCACCACTTCACCGACGCTGCACATGTCCTGCTCACCGGGCCCGAAGTTCCAGGCACCGGCGTATTGCGGGCCGTCCAGGTACAGGCCGGCCGCCAGTTGCAGGTAACCGGCCAGGGGCTCCAGGGCGTGTTGCCAGGGGCGTACCGCCTGGGGATAACGCAAGGTCACCGGCTCGTCGGCCGACCAGGCCTTGAGCACATCGGGAATCAACCGCTCGGGTGCAAAATCGCCACCGCCCAGCACGTTGCCGGCCCGGGCCGTGGCCAGGGCCAGGCCATGCTCGGCATAACGCTCGGCAGCAAAGAAGGATGAGGCATAGGACTGGGCCAGCAACTCGCAACAGGCCTTGCTGCTGCTGTAGGGATCGTGGCCGCCCAGGGCTTCGTTTTCCCGATAGGGCCACAGCCATTCCTGATTGGCGTAGACCTTGTCGGTGGTCACCAGGACACAGGCACGTACCCCACCGACCTGACGGATCGCTTCCAACAGGTTGAGGGTGCCCATGACGTTGCTTGAGTAGGTCCCCAGCGGATCGCGGTAGGCCTCGCGCACCAGGGGCTGGGCCGCCAGGTGCAGGACGATTTCCGGCTGCACCTGGGCGATCAGCTCCAGCAGACTGCCCAGGTCCCGCAGGTCGCCACGATGATCGTCGACGCCTTCGGCCACCCGGGCCAGTTCGAACAGGCTCGGCTCGGTCCCCGGGTCCAGGGCGAATCCGCTGACCTGGGCCCCCAGGCTTTGCAGCCACAGGCTCAGCCAACTGCCCTTGAAACCGGTATGCCCGGTCAGCAGGACACGCTTGCCACGCCAGAACTCCTGGCTCAGTCCCATTGCTTCCACGGGGCCTCCCCGCTTTGCCAGAGCTGTTCCAGATGATTCTTGTCCCGCAGGGTATCCATGGACTGCCAGAACCCCGAATGCTCGTAGGCGCTCAGTTGCTGATCCTTGGCCAGCTGGATCAGGGGCTCGGCCTCCCAGGTGGTGCTATCGCCATCAATGTAGGACAGCACTTTGGGCGACAACACGAAGAACCCGCCGTTGATCCAGCCACCGTCGCCACGGGGTTTCTCGGTGAAACCCAAGACCTGATCGCCATCGCGATCCAGGGCGCCATAGCGGCCCGGGGGCTGTACGGCAGTGACGGTGGCCAGCTTGCCGTGGGACTTGTGGAAGTCCACCAGGGCACTGATATCCAGATCGGAGACGCCATCGCCATAGGTGAAGCAGAAGGCCTCGTCTTCCTGCAGGTAGCGCCCGGCCCGGCGCAACCGTCCGCCGGTCATGGTTTCCTCGCCGGTGTCGATCAGCGTCACGCTCCATGGCTCGCTGTAATTCTGATGCACGTCCATGCGGTTGTTGCGCATGTCGAAGGTCACATCCGAAGTGTGCAGGAAGTAGTTGGCGAAGAAGTCCTTGATTGCGTAGCCCTTGTAGCCCAGGCAAATCACGAAGTCATGAATCCCGTGGGCGGAATACTGCTTCATGATGTGCCAAAGAATTGGCTTGCCACCGATCTCGATCATGGGCTTGGGCTTGAGGTGGGACTCCTCGCTGATTCGCGTACCCAGTCCACCTGCCAGAATTACTGCCTTCATCGCTGTCCTCTTGCTCTTCGTGGGCCAGGCCAGCCCTTTCAGGACTGGCGCGGCGCCAGATGCAGATCATTCATCGCAACCAAAGGGTCCCTTGCACCGCGCCGCAGTGAAGGATTTATGGCGATTTGCTGAAGACTTGCAGGAAGTGCGCCAATTGCGTGCGCGGTGCCCGCAGGCGCCGCAGAAGGCAGCGAGAGCAACCCCCCGAACAGAAGATTGCCCAAAACACCGGCCAGCGACGGTGGCAGTCGCCGGCCCGGGGATCGATCAGTCCGCCAACCATCCCCACAGCCAGTGCCGCAGGTTGTCGTCGCGCAGCATGAAGTCGCGATGCACCGCTTCTCGCAGCTCATCCCCCATGCGGTAGCTGGCTGCCGGGTCGGACAGGTGCATGCGGATCGCCTGCAACCATTCCTCGGTGCTGTTGCTGCGGACCTTGGTGCAGGGCAGGAAACCGCGATAGGCCTCGGTGTCGGTGCAGATCACCGGGTAACCGCAGGCACCGTATTCCAAGAGCCGCAGGTTGCTCTTGCAGTCGTTGAAGATATGAAACTCCAGCGGCGCCAGCGCCAGATCCAGATTCAGGCTGGCCAACTTGAACGGATAGCTCTGCAGGCTGGTGAGGGAGTGAAACTCGTGCACATAAGGACGCAAGTCATCAGGGCACATGCCGAAGAATACCCACTCGACCTCGTTGGCCAGCTCGCGTACCACCTCGGCAATGATTTCCAGGTCGCCGGTATGACTGGTGCCACCACCCCAGCCCACCCGCGGCTTGCTGGAGGTACCACGGCGACTGGTCAAACTGGCCCAGGGGTCCAGCGCCAGCATGTTGGGCACCACGCGAATGTCGCTGTGCATGCTCGACAGAGCATCGGCCAGGGGCTGGGTGGTCACCACCACGCGATCGCACAAGGCGATACCTTCGCGCAGCATCTGCTCGGTGTTCACCGGCTTGTTTCGAGCGTGGGTGTTTTTCTTCGGCGCGCTGACGATGTAGTCGTCGAGCTCGAAGACCCGCAGGGCGCTGGAGTATTTTTTCATCCGCAGAATGTCGCTGGCCGCCCCTTCGCTGTAGCGGCACTGCAGGATGATGCTATCCGGCGACAGGCGCTCGATGTCCGCCGTGGACGGCGACTCGTAGGCCACCCGGGCAATCGCCCGCCCCGCCTCTTCCAGCGCCGTCAGGGGACCTGTCACCCGGTAATGTCCGACCGCAGAGCTGTTGACCGGCAAGCCGAGGATCAAGGGCAAGGCCCGACTGCAGAACGGATTCCAATTGTTGCGCAAGGAGGGCTCCAGACTGAAGCTGGAGTAGCCCAGGCTCAGGGCCGGGTTGTAGGCCGGATCGCGAGCGACCTTGGCCATCCACTGCTGATAGAAACGCTCTTGCTCGGCTTCACGGGCCAGCAGTTGCTCGCTGTCGTCACTGGCAGGCGACGCCGGCCGCAGCATCAGGGTGGCGTGAGGCGTCCAGACCACCAGATAACCGTTGCGGTCGACCCGCAGACACAGGTCGGTGGCACCCAGCTCGCCGGCGAAGGCTTGCTCATCCAGGCCGCCCAGGCTGTCGAAGACCTCCTTGCGCACCATCAGGCAATCACCACTGACCGCACTCCAGTTCTGCACCACCTGCAGCCGCTGCATGTAGCCCCGGGCATCCATGGCTTCGCCGACAAAGGGTGAGCTCGCAGGCCCGGCCATGCCCAACACCTGGCCGGCATGGAGAATGGAGCCATCGGTAGCCAGAATCCGCGCGCCCACCACGCCCACCTCCGGACGCTGAGCCTGATTGAGCAACTCATCCAGCCAGTCGCCGCTACAGATCAGCGCCCCCGGATTGAGCAGCAACAGGTAGTCGCCACGCGCCTGGCTCGCCGCACTGTTGATCAGCGCAGCATGGCTGTGCGGACCGACATAAGGCAGGACCCGCAGCATTGCACCACCCAACTGAGCCATGGCCGTCAGCCAGTCGGCCATGGCCGGGTCGCGACTGCCGGCATCCACCAGCACAATTTCGTAGTGGTTGTAGGCCGTCTGCTCGATCAGGCTTTCAACACAGCGCTGCAGGGTCGCCAGGGAGTCGCCGCACGGCAGGATGATCGACACCAGCGGCCGGCTGCCATGCAGGTAGTCGATGCGGTTGAGCAGAGGCAAATCATCGTGAACAATCCGGTGCTCCACACCGATCCGCTGCAGATGCGCCGCCACCAGCCCCTCGCTGGCCTCGATCACCTGGGGCCGGGACAGCCACTGGGCGAAGCTGAACTCGGACTCCAGCTGGATATCGGCAATGTGCTCGATCGCCTGGGGCCCCGCCGCTTCCACCATCCGCCACAGCAGATCATGGGGCGCCAATTCGCCATGGAGCGGATCGAAGCCGCCCTCGGTCATGAAGCGCTCGCGGGAAAAAGCCAGGGCACGGCCGACATAGGGGTAGGAGCGCATCAGGTCAAGGTTGAAGTCAGGCTTGAACACCGGTTCCGACGACTCCCCCTCCACCAGCGCACCTTCATCGCTGTAGGCACAGAGCATGGCCGGGGTATTGGCGATGCGCTCGGCCAGGATCAGCAGTGCCGACTCCTGCAGACGGTCACCGGCCTGCAACAGATAGAACCAGTCGCAACCTTCCAACTGCGGGGCCAGCTCATTGAGCTGCTGTACCCAGTCGTCGCGCAGAGGCTGGTGCAGGACCCGCTCACGCATCGGCTCCTCGCCCGCCGACAACAGCAGCACTGCGGCAGGCGCGAACAGCTGGCCATCAATGCTGTCCAGAGTCCGGGCAAGCGCCTGGCCATCGCCCTCGAAGTCGAGAACCACCGGCACCAGCTGTACCCGCCGCGGCCAGCTGTCAATGCGCTGAGGCATCAGCCGCTGCTCCACCGCCGAGAACTTGCGTACCGACAGCCACTCGCGATAGAAATCCTCGTAACTGATGCTCTCGCCACCGACCCGGCCATCGACCACGGTACTGCGATTGCCCAGCACACGGGTCACGCACAGCTCCTGCCAGTTGCGCGGCTGCCCGGCCTCCCGAGCCATATCGACATACCGTACCCAGCCTGCCGCCGGCGCCGACTCGCCACTGCGGGCGGCCAGCATCTGCACCAGCCACTCCCACTCATTCTTGGCCAGCTTGAGCATTTCCGGGGTCGCGCTCAGGCGCCCCGAGTACAGGCGCTCGCAACTGAGCACCGTCACCAGCGCCGCGAGATTGCCACGGCGCATCAGGCAGATGAACAGAGCGAAATCCAGCAGCGCGACAAAACCTGCGCCCTCCTGGATCAATGCCGGCAGCAGCTCCAGCACATCGGCACGACGCATCAGGGCCGAACTGAAGTTGCCAAGGAAATTGCGTGGCGTGCTCTCGAAGATCGCCAGCATGTCCTCGCCCTTGAGCACGGCATCGTTGTAGGTGAAACGGCAGTTGTCGACCCGCGGCGGCAGGATGAAATTCCCGGCATCACTGAACACCCGCAGTGCACACACCAGATTGATATCCGGGTTGTCGATCAGTACCGGCGCCTGCAGGGCGATGCTGGGGGCAAACAGCCGATCGTCGTCGCACAACACCTTGATCAGTTCGCCGCGCGCCTCTTCAACGCAACGCAGAACGTTCTTCTGCAGCCCCAGGCGTTGCGGGTTGCGCAGGTAACGCACAGGGTGCGCAGGCTCGGCCACGGCTTCGACGATACGCTGGATCTGATCGTCGGCGCTGTCGTCGCAAATGACGATTTCCAGGGGCTGGTAAGTCTGGGCCAAGGCACTGTCGAGGGCCTGGCTGAAGAAACGCGGGTTGAAGGCGGGGATGACGATGCTGACTAGAGGGGCTGGGTTCACGGCTGGAAACTCTCGAGCGGCGAGCCCCGGCCAGAAGGACCAGGGCTGCAGGACCGCTTAAAAAGACGGCTGACGGCTCGACGGTCATGGCGCTCGAGCCGCAGCCCGAACGCCATGTTCTCAGACCTTGTTGAACAGGCCGAGCTGGGTGATTTTGCTGAAGGCCAACTGCGAGGCCTGCAACATGGTCTGTTGCAGAGTCAGGCGAGTCATGACTTCGGCCGGATCGGAATCACTGATGGCAGAACGGGTGGTGACGTTGGCTGCCGACAGACTTTCGTTGATTTCGTTCTGGGTAGCCAGAGCCGAACCACGACCACCGATGGAGCTGATGCCGATGGACAGCTGATCAACACCGCTGGCCAGGTTGGCCATCCCCGACGCGAGGTCGGCCAGCTGCTTCTGGGTCGCCAGGACGTTACCGTCGGTGGGTACGTTCAACGCGTTTTTCAACTGACTCACGGTGTCCAGGACGTTCTGGGTTTCGTGGGTGTTGACCGCCACGCTGAACTGATCGTTGGCGGCCGGCGAAGGAGCGCCCGTCAGGGTGAAGCTCACACCTGCCGCGGTGGCGATATTGCCCGGGCCTACCACACCCGAAGACACCGGTTTGCTGTCTGCCGTCAGCGGCGCGGCATACAGATCGAAGTTGGTGGCGCTGGTGAACTTGAGCACTGCAGAGCCACTCGGGAACGTCGAGTTGTAAGCCACCGGATCAGTCACGCTGGTGGCTGAGACCTGAGTCATGCTCGGGTTGCCCGGAGAACGCGCAACGTTGAAGGTGTCCGGCTTCGAGGCCAAGGTAAAACTATGCCCCGGCAGCACCGTGTTGGCGACATCGCCGGACTTGAGATTGATGTTCAGGTTCAGATCGACACCACGGAAACTCACGGTCTGGTTCGGCGAAGTGCCGACCACGCCGCCCTTGCTGGCCTCGGCAGTCACATCGTTGCCACTGCCATCGAGGATCTTCAACTGAGTACCGCTGACGAACGACACGGTATAAGGCTCGCCAGCGCGGAACTGGCTGTTGTAGGTGCCGCTGTTGGTCATCTGGCCATTGGACAGGGAAACCCGTCCATCATCCACCGCCGGCGAGGTCATGGTGACCTGGCTACGACTGGTGTTGAGTGCCTGCTGGAACACATCCCAGCCAGTGCTGTTGGCAGCCATCATCATGGTGTCGCCCACCGGCAGCTTCAGGCTGCTCTGGTCACCGTTGTAGCTGTAGGTGCCATCGGAGTTGCGGCTGAACGGCGGAACGTCGTCCTTGGAACCACCGAAGAGGTACTTGCCGTTTTCGTCCTGAGAGTTCATCAGGCTCAGCAGTTGCTCTTCGATCTGCCCCAGCTCGGAAGCATTGGCCTGCCGGTCAGCATCGGTGTAACCGGCACTGCCGGCGCCAGTGGCCAGTTGCTTGGCCCGGTCCAGGACGTTGTTGATGCTGGTCATCACCGACTCGGCCTGGCCCAGAGAAGCCTTGATCGAGTTGCTGTTGGCCTTGTACTGATCAAGCAGGGAGGCCTGCTGACCCAACTGCAGCAGGCGGGCAGCGCCCACCGGATCGTCGGCGGCGGTCTTGACCCGGACCAGGCTGCTGGACTCTTCGCCGCTCTTGATTGCGTTGGAAAAGTTCTTCTGATAGTTGGCAGCCGAAGTCTCGTAAAACTGGGCGGTGGAAATGCGCATGGGCTACGACTCCTTAAAGGCTGTTGATCAGCGTGCTGAAGGTTTCCTGCGCAGCCTTGATGATCTGCGAAGACGCTGTGTAGTACTGCTGGAACTTGACCAGGTTGCCGGTCTCATCATCCAGGTTGACCCCGGACAGCGAGTCGCGGGCGCCCTTGGCGTTGGCCAGGATGGAACCGTTGGCAGCGCTGTCGAGCTTGGCCTGGCTGGCCTTGGCGCCGACGTTCTCGATCAGCTTGCCGTAGGCATCCACCAGGGTGATGCCCTTGCTCGCCGAACCGGTGTCAACGGTCTGCTTGGTCTGCAGACCCGACAGCGTCAGGCCGTTGCGGTTATCGGAAGAACCGGCGCCATTCACCGAAATGTTCATGTTGTCGCCGGCATTGGGCGAACCGGCAACGGTCATCTGCACCGTGAAGGTCTTGGTCACGGGTGGCGTGCCACCGTCGGTGATCGGGTTGCCGCTGGCATCGAGCATCTTGACCTGCAGGTTCAGGACATTGCTCTGCCCCGGCACGATAGAGCCGCTGCCCATCTTGACGCCCTTGGCGTCAAAGTAATCGTAGGTCTGGCTGCCGCCGGACGCCGCGTTGAACACCACCTTGACCGGGCCGGAGTTCTTCAGCGCCGTCTGCATCTCCAGCTTGCTGGCAGTGTTGTAGCTGTCGATCGGCACCGCCAGGGACGGCTGCGCAGAGATGCTCAGGGAGCTCTTGACCCCGGCACCAATCTCGGCCTTCAACGGCGCAGCCAAAGCCAGGCGCTTGGCGTCAGTCATTTCCGTCTGGATAGTGGCCGCCGCATTGCGGGTCGGGGTGATCTTGAAGCTGTCACCAGCGGCCACCGTGCCATTGAGGTTCAGCGAGAAACCGTCGATCACTGGCGCCGGGCTGGTCGTGGTGCTGAAGGTGCCCATGTCCTTGCCGTCGGAACGCTTGACGGTGTAATCCGTGGCACTGCTGAAGGTCACGGTGTAGTCACCGGTGCTCAGCTTGCCGGTGTCCTTGATGGTCACATCGAAGTTGCCCGAGCCTGCGCTGTTGGCGGCGCTGGCCATACTGCGCTGACTGATCATCCGCAGGCTGTTGATGTCGTTGAACAGGTTGCCGCCGAACTCACCGTTCTTGTCGATGCCCTGGGCCATCTGGCTGTTCATCTGGTCGGCAACCACCAGGGCCACGCGCCCCAGCTCGTTCATGGCCGGGTCCAGCACTTCACTGCGATAGCGCAACAGACCACCAATCTCGCCACCGGTGGTGACGTTGGTGATGTCCACGGTGCTGGTGCCGCGATTGAGCTGCAGCATGGAGCGCGTCGGGTCGTTCTTACCCTGCACCACTTCCAGGGTGTTGGCGGAGTTACCCATCACCAGCGGTTGGCCACTGCCCAGGTACAGGTCGAGGCTGGAGCCACGCTCCGACACCTGAACACCGATAAAGGTCGACAGCTGGCGTACGGTTTCGTTACGGGCGTCCAACAGGTCGTTGGGCATGCCGTTGCCGTTGGTCGACAGTTCGGAAATCTTCTGGTTGAGCTGGGCAACGGTATTGGCCAGCTTGTTGACCTGATCGGCCATGCTCGCCATGTTGCCGTTGATGTTGCTGTTCTGTTCGTTGAGCTGGCTGGACACCGAGTTGAAACGGTTGCTCAAGGCCTGGGTGTCGCTGAGCAGCAACTGCCGGGAGGCCTCATCGGTAGGCTTGGCGTTGAGGTTCTGCAGAGAAGCGAAGAACTTGGTCAGGGCGCCGTTCATGCCGGTGCCATTGTCCGACAGCAACTGGTCGATCGGGCTGATCTGGCCCTGGTAGGCCGCAACGTCACTGTTGAGGGACGTGGCAGTGCGCAACTGGGCATCGAGGAAGCTGTTGTACACCCGGCGTACGTCCGCCAGGGTGGTACCGGTGCCGATGAAGACATTGCCGAATTGAGCAGAGGCCTTGGTGCCCTGCACGGTCTGCTGGCGCGAGTACCCGGCGGTGTCGGCGTTGGCAATGTTGTTACCCGTAGTCACCAACGACGTTTGGCTGGCGGCCAGCCCCGACATCCCAATATTGAGCAAACTCATGATTCAGACCTTATAAATTCGTGGAAACGCCCGCCGCAGCGTAGTTCTGGTAGTTCTTCATCTGCTTGGCTATCTGCGAAATCTTGCTAGCGTAATCCGGGTCCGTTGCATACCCGGCTTTTTGCAACTCGCGAACAAACTGTTCTGGTTTATCGGCAACCTTCAGCACTTCTTGATAGCGATTATTGCTCTGCAGCAAGGTCACCAGATCGTGGAAGCTGTCCTGGTAGGAGTCATAGGAACGGAACGCCGCCGTCTCCTTGACCATCTGCCCATCGCGGAACTCGCTGGTGATCGCTCGCGCCTGTGCACCCTGCCAACTTTTGTTGGCCTTGATACCGAACAGGTTGTGACTGCTGCTGCCATCCTGCTGACGCATCACCGATTTACCCCAGCCCGTTTCCAGCGCGGCCTGGGCCACCAGGTAACGCGGATCGATACCGATGCGCTGGGCCGCCTGCTGCGCCATCGGCAACATGGTGGCGACAAAATCATCTGCGGAACTGAAGGCGCGCTTGGCCGGCGCCAACGGCGGCTGAGCCATGGCCCGGCCATACACGCGCATCTTGCCCTGGGACGCGGCGTAGCCCTGATTGACCCGCCACTCGCCACGCAGCACCGCATCGGCGGCTGCACTATTGCGGGCAGGCGCCAGGTTCTGGGTAGAGGCGTCAGCAGTCGCACCCGCCGATGGCACGATACCGGTCAACAGGCGATCGGTAAGCTTGCTCGGCAACGACAGGCGCCGCTGATTGAGCAACGCCATATCGTTATGCGACACCGTGCTGCGCAATGGGTCCTGGGCACGCGAGGCCCACATTGGGCGCTGGCCATTGACCCGACTCAGCGGCCCATCCTGGGCGGTGGTACCGGCGGCAATCGGGGTCGGAGTGGCCACCGGCGCCGCGGCCGTCAAGGCCGTGTGGGTCGCACCCGGTTGAGCTGGCTTGTTCTTCATCATCTGGCGCATCAGCACATTGGCCAGGCCGATACCACCCCCCTCGCGAGACAGGGACACTGCCAGCTGCTGATCGTACATGTCCTGATACTGCTTGGCGGCCGGGGTATTGAGCGGGTTGTCCTGACCAATGACATCGGTGGCCTTGCGCATGGACTTGAGCATTTCATTGAGGAACAGCGACTCGAACTCCTGCGCCACCTTGCGCACGTTGGCTTCGCCGTTCTTGTCACCAACCTTGAGTTGCTGCAGGCGATTGAGGTCGGAATAGGACCCGGAATCGCCACTGCCGATCAATCCACTCTTACGTATATCCATGGCCGTCACCTCAAATCACGATCAGGTCGGCTTGCAAGGCGCCGGCCTGTTTCAAGGCTTCGAGAATCGCCATCAGGTCGCCTGGAGCGGCTCCCACCTGGTTCACCGCACGGACGATCTCGTCCAGGGTGGTGCCCGGGCCGAATTTGAACATCGGCTTGGCTTCCTGCTGGGCATTGACCCGCGAACGGGGAACTACTGCAGTCTGGCCGTTGGAGAGCGGACCGGGCTGGCTGACGATCGGGTCTTCGGTGATGGTCACGGTCAGGCTGCCGTGGGTCACCGCTGCCGGCGACACCTTGACGTTCTGGCCAATGACGATGGTGCCGGTACGGGAGTTGATGATGACCTTGGCCACCGCCTGCCCCGGATCGATTTCCAGGTTCTCCAGGATCGACAGGTAGTCCACGCGCTGGCTTGGGTCCAGAGGCGCGGTGACCCGGATCGAACCGCCATCGATGGCCTGGGCCACACCCGGACCGAGCATGTCGTTGATCTTGTCGACAATGCGCTTGGCAGTGGTGAAGTCCGAACGGTTAAGGTTCAGGGTCAGGCTGTTGCCCTGGTTGAAACCGCTGGGTACGGCGCGCTCCACCGAAGCACCACCGGGAATGCGCCCGGCAGACGGTACGTTGACAGTAATCTTCGAGCCGTCACGCCCCTCGGCATCGAAACCGCCCACCACCAGGTTGCCCTGGGCAATGGCGTAGACGTTGCCGTCGATACCCTTGAGCGGGGTCAGTAGCAGGGTGCCGCCACGCAGGCTCTTGGAGTTACCGATGGACGAAACGGTGATATCCACCTGCTGACCCGGCTTGGCGAAAGCTGGCAGATCGGCACTGATGGACACTGCAGCGACGTTCTTCAACTGCACGTTGCCGGAACCCGCCGGCACCTTGATGCCGAACTGCGACAGCATGTTGTTGAAGGTCTGCAGAGTGAACGGGGTCTGGGTCGTCTGGTCGCCGGTGCCGTTAAGCCCGACCACCAGGCCGTAACCGATCAACTGGTTGGAACGCACGCCGGAAATACTGGCGATGTCCTTCAACCGCTCGGCCTGAACGCCGAGGGAAGTGGACAGCAACAAGGCCGCCGCCATCAGGTGCTTGAAGTTGAACATGAGGCTTCTCATCACCTAGAAAGGGAACAGCGGACTGAGGAAGAAACGATCGAACCAGCCAGGCTGGTTGGCATCGGCAAACGAGCCGGTGCCCGAATAGGTAATGCGTGCATCTGCCACTCGGGTCGAAGACACGGTGTTATCCGTGGCGATATCGTCCGCCCGCACCAGACCTGCAATCCGCACCAGCTCATCGCCAGTGTTGAGGGTCATCCACTTCTCGCCGCGCACCGCGATGATGCCGTTGGGCAGTACATCGGCCACGGTAACCGTGATCGAACCGGTCAGGCTGTTGCTCTGCGCGGCCTTGCTGTCGCCCTTGGTGGCGCGATTGCCGCTGTAGCCGGCATTCAGGGTCAGGTCGCCATCGCCCAACGGGTTGTTGGTGTTGGGTACGGCACCAAACAGCGAGGTCAGGCCGATGCTGTTGGAGCTGGTCTTGGTCAGGGCCGAGTTGGCCCCCTTACTGGCGTTGGTCCGCTCGTTCAGGGTGATGGTGATGATGTCACCGACCCGGAACGCCTTGCGGTCGCTGTAGAGGTTCTGCTCGAAGCCGGCCTGATAGATCGAACCGTTGTTGGACGCGGAAGGCAGCGGCGTGCGCGGCAACACCGGTGCGTAGTAAGGGTCATTGGGCTTGGGCGGCGGGGCAACACAGCCCGCGAGCACGGCACTCCCACTCAGCGCTAGAACACAAATAAACCGATTCATGACCCTTCCTCACGATGTTGCCGGTGCGCCACTTCAGACCCGTGGCGACCTCAAGACTTGATTACAGCT
This sequence comes from Pseudomonas sp. E1BtOHC1, assembly GCF_058744285.1. Lineage (NCBI taxonomy): Bacteria > Pseudomonadati > Pseudomonadota > Gammaproteobacteria > Pseudomonadales > Pseudomonadaceae > Pseudomonas > Pseudomonas sp. E1BtOHC1. The sequence continues at coordinate 2,630,338 of NZ_CP196023.1, read as the reverse complement.
TCTGCGTTATGAACGAGAGCATCTGGTCCGCGGTGGAGATCACCTTGGAGTTCATCTCGTAGGCACGCTGGGTGGTGATCATGTTGACCATCTCCTCAACGGTGCTGACGTTGGACGCTTCCAGGGTGTTCTGCAGTGTGGTGCCGAAGCCGTTGAGGCCCGGGGTACCGATTTGCGGCGCGCCGCTGGCGGCGGTTTCCAGGAACAGGTTGTTGCCCTGGGACTGCAGGCCCGCCGGGTTGATGAAGTCGGCGGTTTGCAGGTTGCCGATCACCTGGGAAGCCGGGTTGCCGGCGATGGTGATGGATACGGTGCCGTCCTGACCCACGGTGAAGGTCTGCGCGTCGTTGGGCACGACCACCGCAGGCTCCAGGGCGAAACCGCTGGCGGTGACGATCTGGCCGTCGGAGTTGAGGTGGAAAGTACCGTCACGGGTATAGGCCGTGGTGCCATCGGGCTGCAGGATCTGGAAGAAGCCACGGCCATTGATGGCCAGGTCCAGAGGCTGTTCGGTGGTCTGCAGGCTGCCGGCAGTGAAGTTCTTCTGCGTACCGACGATGCGCACACCGGTACCGACCTGCAGGCCGGTTGGCAGTTCGCTGTCCTGAGTCGACTGAGCACCGGGCTGACGCTTGATCTGGTACAGCAGGTCCTGGAACTCGGCGCGATCACGTTTGAAACCCGTGGTCGAGACGTTCGCCAGGTTGTTGGAAATAACACTCAGGTTGGTGTCCTGGGCGGACAGACCGGTTTTGGCAACCCATAGAGCCGGAAGCATTCGATTCTCCTCTCGCGCCTGTTTTACGGCGCTAGATACTGGTAATTAGCTGATCTGCAAGACCCGAGCCATGGCCTGGTCGTCTTCTTTGGCGCTGTTCATCATCTTGACGTGCAATTCGAACTGGCGGGACAAGGCCAGCACCGCGGTCATTTCTTCCACGGCATTGACGTTGCTCGACTCCAGGAAGCCCGACACCAGCTGCACATTGGCATCGGCAGGCGCCGGCTGGCCGTCCTTGGTCTTGATCGACCCGTCCAGCCCCTTGGTCAGGTTCTTGATATCCGGATTGACCAGCTTGATGCGATCGACCTCAGCCATGACCCGCGGACCTTCACCCATGGCACGAATGCTGATGGTGCCGTCCTGGCCGACTTCGATCTTCTGCTCGGGCGGCACGGCGATAGGACCGCCATTGCCCATGACCGGCATGCCGTTGCCGGCACGCAGCACGCCCACTGCATCGACATTCAAGCTGCCGGTGCGCACATAGCTTTCGCTGCCATCCGGGCTCTGTACGGCGATCCAGCCTTTGCCGCTGACGGCCACGTCCAGGTCACGACCGGTCTCCACCATGGAGCCGGGAGTAAAATCCGTTGCTGGCCGTTCGCCCATGGCAAAGGCCCGCGCCGGAAAACTGTCACCAAACACCGGCATCGCGCGCGCCTGCTCCAGGTCGCGCTGAAAACCGTTGGTGGAGATGTTCGCCAGATTGTTGGCATGAGCCTTTTGCGCCAGAGCATTCTGGCTGGCGCCGGTCATTGCCACATAAAGGTACTTGTCCACAATCGTTCCTCATCTGCCGGACGTTTGCCGCCCCACACTGTACTGAGCATGGCGCAAGCAATTTCTACACCAACTTTCACTGACAGCAACGCTCCCCATGCGGGCCGGGGCTTTGCCGCGAGCAACGGGATTTTCAGGGCGGAACGAGAGACGAAAAAACGGCGGACTTATGCCGCTAACGGCAAGCATCGGTCGCATGACGCGGATCAGACCCGCCCTCCGGGCCGGAGACTTTGTGAACAGATCTTGCAAGGCGCAGTGACTGGCTATCGCGACTTCAGTTTGCGGGGGGGTGGCCGACACCTAAGCCAGTGACTGCCAAGGAGAACCACTTTGAACCTGTACCTCAATCAGCTGCGCAAGACAGCTGACTTCAAGGACGCCATCTATTCCGGGGATATCTTCCTGGACACCGACCTGGCCACCGCAAAAGACCTCTGCGGGTTCGCCAAGGAAAGCATCACCGCGGCGTTTGATGGTGAAACCAACCACCAGGCTTTGCACACGATGATGCCGGTGGAAGAGTTCGTCAGCCGGGTTACCCGACTCAAGGGCCAGTTCACCAACAGCCAGCGCGTCAAGGATCTGATCCTTGGCTTCATTCACGAGATCGGCATCGATCCTCGGGACTACATTTTCGACGTACCGCGCCTGCGGGTCGTGCCCAACTACGACTACCTGCACGCCGGCGTCAGCTACGCCTACAAACCCCATCGCGACAGCTGGTACGGCAGCGTGGACTGCCAGATCAACACCTGGATGCCGGTCTACACCATCACCCCGGACCAGACCATGATGATCAACCCCAGCTACTTCGAGAAGCCGGTGGCCAACACCTCGAAAGACTGGAGCCTGAAGGACTGGATCAGCAACCAGCGGCACAAGGCCAAGGACAACCTGACCGAAGAAGTGCGGGTCCACCCGGTGCCCGTGGAGGCGATCGACGACAGCTCCGAGCTGCGCATCGCCGGCAACTCAGGTGAGATGCTGGTGTTCTCCGGCTCGCACCTGCACGGCACCGTCCCCAACCGCACTGACCGCACCCGCTTCAGCGTGGACTTCCGCCTGATGCACCTCGAAGACCTGAAACACAACCGCGGAGCCCCCAACGTCGACAGCGCCTGCCCTGACGTCGGCTCCGGCTTCAAAGACTACTTCCACGCCCACGACTTCTCGAATTTCCAAGGATTCAAGCCATGACCAAACGTCGCCTTACCCCCGCCGAAGCCGAATACAACGAAACCCGCGCCGGCGTACTCAAGCGGGTCGACGCCGAGTACGTTGCCGACGCGCCCTTCGTCTTCGCCAACCGCATCAACGTCACCGCCGCGCTGTCGCGCATGGAGCTGTTCAAGAAGGTCATGGATGTACCAGGGGCGATCATCGAGTGCGGCGTGTACAAGGGCAACTCGCTGATGCTCTACATGCACCTGTCGATGATCCTCGAGCCCTATGCCATCAACCGCTCCATCGTCGGCTTCGACACCTTCGAAGGCTTCACCAGCATCAACAAGGACGAGGACCCGGCCGACATCAACGAAAGCATGTTCTCCGACACCGACCAGTCGCTGATCCAGGACATGATCGATGCCAACGACCTGCTGCGTCCGGTGAACCGCATCCCGCGCTGCGAGCTGGTCAAGGGCGACATCTGCAAGACCGTGCCGGAATTCGTCAAGTCGCGCCCGGACCTGGTGGTGGCCATGCTGATCCTCGACACCGACCTGTACGAACCGACCAAGGTCGCCCTGGAAACCTTCCTGCCATACATGCCCAAGGGCGCCATCGTGGTCCTCGACGAAGTCGCCTACCGCAACTTCCCGGGCGAAACCAAGGCCCTGCGCGAAGTGTTCGACATGAACAAGATCGAACTCAAGCGCCTGCCTTTTGACTCCTGTGTCGGCTACTTCCATATCTGAAGACCGCCAGTCCCGAGCCAAACGAAAAGCCCCGCTTCATAAGCGGGGCTTTTTTCATTCCGGCGATTCCTTTCCGACCTCGTACTGCCGCAGCTTGTTGGCGATGGTGGTATGGGAAACCCCCAGGCGCTTGCCCAACTGCCGACTGCTGGGATGCTCGGCATAAAGGCTTTCCAACACGGCCTTTTCGAAGCGCCCGACAATCTGCTCCAGGCCGCCCTCCAGGGAAAAATCCCCCAGCGGCTGGCGGGCGCCATAGTCCGGCAGACGGATATGCTCGGCCTTGACCGTGCCGCCATCACACAGCGAGACCGCCTGAAACAGCACGTTCTCCAACTGCCGGACATTGCCCGGCCAGTGGTAGTGGCTGAGGCGCTCCATGGCCGCCGGAGCCAGCCGCGGTAGCGGACAACCGATCTGGCGACTGGCCTGATCGAGAAAGTGCTCCACCAGGGGCGTCAAACCGTCGAGGCATTCGCGCAGTGGCGGAATATGCAGGGACAGCACGTTGAGTCGGTGGTACAGGTCCTGGCGAAACTCGCCCCGTGCGCACAACTCGGACAGATCCACCTGAGTCGCGCAGATCACCCGCACATCCAGGTATACCTCCTCGTCACTGCCGACACGGCGGAAGCAGCCATCCTGGAGGAAGCGCAGCAACTTGACCTGTAGGCGCGGGCTCATCTCGCCCACACCATCGAGAAACAGGGTGCCACCGGCCGTCAGCTCCAGCAGCCCGAGCTTGCCCTCGGCCCGAGCCCCTTCAAAGGCCCCGGGGCCATAGCCGAACAGCTCGGTCTCGGCCATGGACTCCGGCAGCCCGGCGCAGTTGAGGGCCATCAGCGGCGACTGGCCCCGAGGGCTGGCCAGGTGGCAGGCGCGGGCCAGCAACTCCTTGCCGGTGCCGGTCTCGCCTTCGATCAGCAGCGGCGCATCCAGTGGCGCCATGCGTCGGGCTTCCCGCACCACCGCCGCCATGACTTTCGAGCTCTGGAAAATACTGTCAAAGCCCCGCAGTTCCTGCTTGCGCACATTGTAGATACGCTCCCCTACCCGATCCGCCCGGTGCAGGGTCAATACCGCGCCGGCCATGGCTTCGCTGTCATCGTGTTCCGATTGCAGCGGGGCGATATCCGCCAGGAACACGTCGCCCTTGACCTTGACCCGCAGCCCGTTGATCCGCGACTGGTTGGCCCGTACCAGCTCCGGCAAATCGAAATCCTCGGCGTAGCGTGACAGTGGAATCCCCGGCACCTCATCCACCCGCACGCCCAGCAACTGCGCCGCCGCCCGGTTCGCGGCCACAATGGAGCCGCCCATATCGATGGACAGCACCGGGAACTCCAGGGCCCCCAGCAGCGCATTGAGCTCCATGTGCCGACGCTCGCTGGGCATCAGCCCGACCCTTTTGACGCCAAACACCCCGGCGATGGATTCAAACTTGGGGCGCAACGCCTGGAACTGCAGGTTGATCAGGTTCGGGCAGTGCAGATAGATGGCATTGCCATGCTCGCCACCTACCTCGCCCCGAGCCACGTTGATCCCGTATTCCACCAGCAGATTGAGGATGTCCCGCAGGATGCCGATGCGGTTCTGGCAGTGAACTTTGATACGCATGAAGAAAGCCCCAAAGCGGATAATGGAGGGCATAAACGCCGAAAGCCGACGCTTTTGACGCCGGCATTTGCAAACTTTCTGCGGGATGGCGCAGATAATCGTCAAGATTATGTGACAGCAAAGGGCTTTTTCAAACCGGAAAACCCACAATACTTGGGAGCCCCAGGCAAAATCGTAACGATTAGTTTACAAAATGACGCTCTACGCCCCTCCGCCACCGGCGGCCAACTGCTGCAAAGCGTCGCACCCTGGGGTATCACTGGGGTCACACATAACAAGAACGCATCCCCTGGCAGGAGAGCAGCATGAAGCAGACGCAGTACGTGGCCCGCGAGCCCGACGCGCAAGGTTTTATCGACTATCCACCCGAAGAACACGCGGTGTGGAACACCCTGATCACGCGCCAGTTGAAAGTGATCGAGGGCCGCGCGTGCCAGGAGTACCTGGACGGCATCGACAAGCTCGGCCTGCCCCACGACCGCATTCCGCAGCTGAGCGAAATCAACAAGGTCCTCGGCGAAACCACGGGCTGGCAAGTGGCCCGGGTGCCGGCACTGATTCCTTTCCAGACCTTTTTCGAACTGCTGGCCAGCAAGCGCTTTCCAGTGGCGACCTTCATTCGTACCCGCGAAGAACTGGACTACCTGCAGGAACCGGACATCTTCCACGAGATCTTCGGCCACTGCCCGCTGCTGACCAATCCCTGGTTCGCCGAATTCACCCACACCTACGGCAAGCTCGGCCTGCAAGCCACCAAGGAGGAGCGTGTCTATCTGGCGCGCCTGTACTGGATGACCATTGAGTTCGGCCTGGTGGACACACCGACCGGACGGCGCATCTACGGCGGTGGCATCCTCTCCTCGCCCAAGGAAACCGTGTACAGCCTGTCCGAAGAGCCGGAGCACCAAGCCTTCGACCCGCTGGAAGCCATGCGCACGCCTTATCGCATCGACATCCTGCAACCCATCTACTTCGCCCTGCCCAACCTCAAGCGCCTGTTCGACCTGGCCCATGAAGACATCATGGCCCTGGTTCATCAAGGCATGCAGTTGGGTCTGCACGCACCCAAGTTCCCGCCAAAACCCAAGGCGGCCTGAGCAGCCCGCCCTCGCGGGCGGCTGCGAAAGATAGTAACTTCCAACAAGAATCGAACTCAGGAACACACCATGACCGCTCTGAACCAAGCCCATTGCGAAGCCTGCCGCGCCGATGCCCCTCAGGTCAGCGACGAAGAACTGCCGGTACTGATCAAGCAGATCCCCGACTGGAACATCGAAGTTCGCGACGGCGTGATGCAACTGGAAAAAGTCTTCCTGTTCAAGAATTTCAAATTCGCCCTGGCCTTCACCAATGCCATGGGCGAGATCTCCGAAGCCGAAGGCCATCACCCAGGCCTGCTCACCGAATGGGGCAAGGTCACCGTGACCTGGTGGAGCCACTCGATCAAGGGCCTGCACCGTAACGACTTCATCATGGCGGCCCGCACCGACGAAGTGGCCAAGACCGCAGAAGGACGCAAGTAATGCATTTCGATGCCATCGGCCGCGTACCCGGCGATCCGATTCTCGGCCTGATGGAGGCCTACGCCAACGATCCCAACCCGCGCAAGTTCGACCTCGGCGTGGGGGTCTACAAGGACGCCCAGGGCCTGACGCCGATCCCGCAATCGGTGAAGCTGGCGGAGCAGCGCCTGGTAGACCGCCAGACCACCAAGACCTACATCGGCGGCCACGGCGACGCGGCCTTCGGCAAGGTGATCAATGAACTGGTACTGGGCAGCGATTCGACACTCATCGCCGAACAGCGCGCCGGCGCTACCCAGACGCCGGGCGGCACCGGAGCCCTGCGCCTGAGCGCCGACTTCATCGCCCAGTGCCTGCCGGGCCGCGGCGTTTGGTTGAGCAACCCGACCTGGCCGATCCACGAAACCATCTTCGCCGCAGCCGGGGTCAAGGTCAGTCACTACCCCTACGTGGGCAGCGACAACCGCCTGGACGTCGAGGCCATGCTGGACACCCTGAACCGGGTGCCCGAGGGCGACGTGGTGCTGCTGCACGCCTGCTGCCACAACCCCACCGGTTTCGACCTCAGCCAGGCCGACTGGCAACGGGTGCTGGAGGTGGTTCGCAAGCGCAACCTGCTGCCGCTGATCGACTTCGCCTACCAGGGCTTTGGCGACGGCCTGGAACAGGATGCCTGGTCAGTGCGGTTGTTCGCCGCCGAACTGCCGGAAGTGCTGATCACCAGCTCCTGCTCGAAGAACTTCGGCCTGTACCGCGATCGTACCGGGGCCCTGATTGTCTGTACCCGGGATGCGGAAAAGCTCCTGGACGTGCGCAGTCAACTGGCCCATATCGCCCGTAACCTGTGGTCCACGCCACCGGATCACGGGGCCGCAGTGGTCGCCACCATCCTCGGCGACCCGGAGCTGAAAAGCCTCTGGGCCGACGAAGTGGAAGCCATGCGCCAGCGCATCGCCCAACTGCGCGCCGGCTTGCTGGAAGCCTTGCAGCCCTACGGCCTGGCCGAGCGCTTCGCCCACATCGGCGTGCAACGCGGCATGTTCTCCTACACCGGCCTGAGCCCGTCTCAGGTCAAGGAACTGCGTGAACACCACAGCGTGTACATGGTCAGTTCCGGCCGGGCCAACGTCGCCGGAATCGACGCTTCGCGCCTGAGCCTGTTGGCCGAGGCGATCGCTCGGGTCGTCTAAAAGCAGAGCGCGTGCTTGCCGGCGCGGGTGGCCTTGAGGGTGCCTTCGCCGACAAGCCGGTTCCTGCTGCGGCGTTGCCCTTTCATCCCAAAATCGCGATAAAAATCTTTTTGTCATTTCCAGTGCTGTATCCTGCCCAGGCTTTTTAAAAGCGCGGACCTACCCAGCGATTTAAAAAACAGACTTTGCGAGGAGCAACGACATGCATGAGATTCCGAATCTCCCCTTCCCAAGCCTGCACGAAACTGAGCAGACAACCACGCCACAAGCCAGTGCTGAAAAGCCTGTAGTGCAAGAAGCCGCCGACAGCCGCAAGGCCGACAGCGAAGACTGAAAAAGAGCTGTAACCAGACCGTGTGGAAAGCGCTACTCAAGCGCTTTCCACACCGCCTGAATCCTCACCCCCCGAGCCTCTGCCGAACCATGACCGACTCCTTCAGCGAAACCCAGGCCAGCGTACTGATGGGTACTGCGGAAAAAATGATCGAGGTCTGGAATCGCCTCAGTCCGGAAAAACAGGCCGCCCTGCTGGCCCGTTTTGGCACCCAGGAAAACGCCCTGGCCGCCCTGGTCACCACCCATCTGCTGAACGCCAAAGACGCCTGATTCAATCCATCAATCAGGAAAGTTCTGAACAACGCGTCGATTTCTCCCCCTGCATTCCCGTCTACATCGGTATCATAAGCAGCCTATCTATTTAGCTGTCGCAGTGGACCCATGCCCATGCCAGATACCCAGCGCCCCTTGGCGGTCACGCTGCAAGTCGTCTCCATCGTCCTGTTCACCTTTATCGGCTACCTGAACATCGGCATTCCCCTGGCGGTACTGCCGGGCTACGTCCATAGCGACCTGGGATTCGGTGCGGTGATCGCCGGCCTGGTGATCAGCGTGCAATACCTGGCCACCCTCCTCAGCCGCCCCTACGCCGGACGCATCATCGACAACCTGGGCAGCAAGCGTGCTGTCATGTACGGCCTGGCCGGCTGCGGCCTGAGCGGGGTGTTCATGCTGCTTTCCGCCTGGCTGCAGAGCCTGCCGACCCTGAGCCTGGTCAGCCTGCTGATCGGCCGCCTGGTACTGGGCAGCGCGGAAAGCCTGGTGGGATCGGGTTCAATTGGCTGGGGCATCGGCCGGGTCGGCGCACAGAACACCGCCAAGGTGATTTCCTGGAACGGCATCGCCAGTTATGGCGCCCTGGCCATCGGCGCGCCCCTGGGGGTATGGCTGGTCAATCGCCTGGGCCTGTGGAGCATGGGGGTAAGCATCATTCTGCTGGCGGTGCTCGGCCTGCTACTGGCCTGGCCAAAACTCGCCGCGCCGATAGTCGCCGGAGAGCGCCTGCCGTTCATCCATGTACTGGGCAAAGTCTTCCCCCATGGTTGCGGCCTGGCCCTGGGCTCCATCGGCTTTGGCACCATCGCCACCTTCATCACCCTGTACTACACGACCCAGCACTGGTCCAACGCGGTGCTGTGCCTGAGCCTGTTCGGTGCCAGTTTCATTGGCGCGCGCCTGCTGTTCGGCAACCTGATCAACCGCCTCGGCGGCTTTCGCGTGGCCATTGCCTGCCTGTCGGTGGAAACCCTCGGTCTGTTGTTGCTGTGGCTGGCCCCCGATGCCAACTGGGCCCTGGCCGGCGCGGCCTTGAGTGGCTTTGGCTTCTCTCTGGTGTTCCCGGCACTGGGCGTGGAAGCGGTCAATCTGGTGCCGGCCTCCAGCCGCGGCGCGGCGGTGGGCGCCTACTCGTTGTTCATCGACCTGTCATTGGGCATCACCGGGCCGCTGGCCGGGGCGATTGCCGCCGGCTTCGGCTTTGCCTCGATCTTCCTGTTTGCCGCCATCGCCGCGTGTTGCGGCCTGCTGCTGAGCCTGTACCTGTATTACCAGGCGCCCAAGCTGCGCAAGGAACGCGAGAACCGCTAAAAGTCCACCTTACCGCGGCCGGCCTTGATGCTGCCGCGCTTGGCCTTGGTCTCCAGCCGGCGCTTCTTCGAGCCCAGGGTCGGCTTGGTCGGACGACGTTTCTTTTCCACCTTGATGGCACTGAGAATCAGCTCGGTGAGACGCTCCAGGGCATCGGCGCGATTCTGCTCCTGGGTGCGGTACTGCTGGGCCTTGAGAATGATCACGCCTTCACTGGTGATGCGACTGTCGCGCAGCGCCAGCAGCCGCTCCTTGTAGAACGGCGGCAGGGACGAGGCCGGAATGTCGAAGCGCAAATGCACTGCGCTGGACACTTTATTGACGTTCTGCCCGCCGGCGCCCTGGGCGCGGATGGCGGTCAGCTCGATCTCGGCATCCGGCAGATGCACGTTGTTGGAAATCACCAGCATGGAACAGGAATCCGTCTTCAGGGCGCACAGGATACCCCCATTCTCCACGCTCTTGCGGGCCTCTTCGCTGGCAAGGCAGCGCCTGCAAGAGACAGCCCTCGCAGGAGCCGGCTTGCCGTCGAAGGCGATCTGCATGCCCAACAAAAATCACAGGCATGAAAAACCCGGCCGGAGCCGGGTTAGTCATTGCCGGGGCCGCGCTTACTTCAGCGAAGGGCTGGCCGCCTGCAGCGCATGCTGGGCACTGCGCTTGTTCTTGATCAGGTAGCAGACCCACATGAACACCACCCACACCGGGATCGCGTACACCGAGATCTGGATGCCCGGGATCATCAGCATGATGCCGAGGATGAACACCACGAACGCCAGGCAGACGTAGTTGCCGTAGGGGTACCACAAGGCCTTGAACAACGAGGTCTGGCCAGTGCGGTCCATGTGCTGGCGGAACTTGAAGTGCGAGTAGCTGATCATTGCCCAGTTGATCACCAGGGTCGCCACCACCAGGGACATCAACAGCTCGAGAGCGTGCTGGGGAATCAGGTAGTTGAGCACCACGGCAACGAAGGTCACCACCGCCGAAGCGAGGATCGACATCACTGGCACGCCGCGCTTGTCGATCTTGGCCAGGACTTTCGGCGCATCGCCCTGCTCAGCCATGCCCAGCAGCATGCGGCTGTTGCAGTAGGTGCCGCTGTTGTACACCGACAGCGCCGCGGTCAGGACCACGAAATTGAGAATGTGCGCGGCGGTGTTGCTGCCCAGCATCGAGAACACCTGGACGAACGGGCTGCCGCTATAGGCGTCGCCGGAGGCATTCAGGGTCACCAGCAGGGTGTCCCACGGGGTCAGCGACAGCAGCACCACCAGGGCGCCGATGTAGAAAATCAGGATGCGGTAGATCACCTGATTGATCGCCTTGGGGATCACGGTTTTCGGCTTGTCGGCCTCGGCTGCAGTGAAGCCGAGCATTTCCAGGCCGCCGAAGGAGAACATGATGATCGCCATGGCCATCACCAGGCCGCTGACGCCGTTGGGAAAGAAGCCGCCATGGGACCAGAGGTTGCTCACCGATGCCTGCGGGCCGCCGTTACCGCTGACCAGCAGGTAGCTGCCCAGGGCAATCATGCCGACGATGGCCACCACCTTGATGATGGCGAACCAGAACTCGGCCTCGCCGAACACCTTGACGTTGGCCAGGTTGATGACGTTGATCATCACGAAGAACACCGCTGCCGAGGCCCAGGTCGGCACATCCGGCCACCAGTAGTGCACGTACTTGCCGACCGCGGTCAGCTCCGACATACCCACCAGGATGTAGAGAATCCAGCAGTTCCAGCCGGAAAGGAAACCGGCGAAGCCGCCCCAGTATTTATGGGCGAAATGACTGAAGGAACCGGCCACCGGCTCTTCGACGATCATCTCGCCCAGCTGGCGCATGATCATGAAGGCGATGAAACCGCAGATGGCGTAACCGAGGATCATCGATGGACCGGCGGATTTGAGCACCCCGGCCGACCCCAGGAACAAACCGGTACCGATCGCGCCGCCCAGGGCAATCAGTTGAATATGGCGATTTTTCAGGCCGCGTTTCAGCTCGCCCGAATGCGAGTTTTGTCCACTCATGAAAAGGTTCTCACGCAAGGTTTGATGATGTTTGCAAGACGTTGCCGCCCGGTGAAGGCTTAAGCGGCGCGGAGCAAACCCCAGCGCAGGCACCCGAAGTTCAGCGTTTTTCTAACGGTCATGCGTCACCTGTTTGTTTTTATCTGTGACGAAATCGAACCCACCACGCTCGTGACGCGGCGGAGTGAACAAGGTGGATAACCTTGAGTTTATTGGCCCGGCAGCAGTGTCTTCAGCGCCCTGGGAGCAGGCTGAAACACGCGGCGCAGACGCAAAGTGCGCGGGTACGCAGTTGGGTCACAGTTAAAACGCCGCGCATTGTACACCCCTGACCCCCTGCCGCCAGACACCGCTGTATCAGCGTGCCGGTAACCGGGATCCTGCGGGGCCTGCTCGATGCTCGGCATCGGCGGCGGAAATTTGGACGGACCGAGTGGGGTCGTCGATGAAGGTGCGATGACCATCGCCCTTCGAAGGGTGTCGGTGAAAGTCGGTTACGGCGTTCATTGCGCCTCCTTCTTGTTATGCACCTGTACGCAGGCAGGTGTGCATCTCACCTGCCTTGGCGCCCCGGAACAAGCGGGCCAGAGCCTCCACGGCCAGAGTGCCCGGCGCCCGGCGGCAGCTTTTCCTTACAGCATCCGGACCTTGGCCGATTCAGGGCAAAACACGGAAGATTTCGTAATATTTTCTTTACATCGCGTAACGCAAATTTGCCAAACCAGATCGACCAGCGCAGCGACTGCAAATTGACGCGCACACCCTCCGGCACCGGAAAAAGCCTTAGCTTTTTGTTTTCAGGCAATAAAATTTCGCCCTAAAAATAGAAAATAAAGTTCAGTAGAAAATAATCTAATTATTTTTTTGCACTTCAAAATGCCCTGAACTAGGTTTCCAGCCACTTGCCGGATGCCTCGTCCGACAAGTACGAGGAGTGGATGAACAGCCCTCGCAACCATCCCGTTCGCCGCTGTTGATCCGCTCCGCCAATGGACTGCTATGCCCTATGTCATCTAGGAGAGTCACCATGCAAACACTGGAACAAGACCTGGAAACCGAACTGCAACTGGACGATTGGTTCGAAGCGGCAACCCATGATGCGGCAGTGGAAATGATGCAGGCCGATGCGGTGGTGCCGTTCGGCACGGCGATGTGGCCGATGTAAGGCGCCCGGACCGGAGCAGGCCTCGGGCCTGCCCCGGTCACCTTTGTCCTCCAGGGAGGTTTTATGGACCAGACCCGCGCCATCCGCCATTTCCTGTACTACCTCGAACGCCATCCGGCCCTGAGCGGCGCACAGGCCTGGAAAGTGGTGATCGGCCATACCGCCGAATACCAGGCCATGGCCAACGCCATCATCGAACAGTCGCGCCAGGCCACGCCCCTGGCTGTCAGCGCTCTGCGCCTGGACCTGGAGCCGGCCGAACGCCTCGCCCAGGCGATCATCGACTGTGACCTGTACATCTTCTTCTACGACTCCTCGACCCTGCCCCAGCCACGCCCCGATGGCCCGGAATTCCTCCGCCCCCTACATGGCCTGATGGCCGAACACTGGAAGAAGTCCCTGCTGTTCAAGGATTACGGCGACTATTTCTACGACACCTTCAGCGTCGAACCACAACGCATCGCCGACCTCAATGCCACCTTGATCCGACGCCTGTCCCACGCCAGCACCCTGAGCTTCAGCGACCCCCAGGGCTCTTATTTCGAGGCCCCCCTGGACAGCGTGAAGAAGTGGACCGACATCAACGGCGTAGGCAATTACGACCTGGCGCCGGGTGAGATCGCCACCCACAGCGACGCGATCAATGGTCATGTGAAATTCCTCGGCACCTTCCTCAGCACCATCCCCTTTGCGCGCAAATACGGGGTGCTGCAGATTCCGCTGGAGCTGTGGATCGAGAACTCCAGCATCCGCCAGGTCGCCACCCAGGTGCCCGGGCTGGCCAATGACTTCAACAAGTACCTGGACGCCAACCCGTCGAACCGACGTATCGAGGAGCTGGGGATCGGCACCAACGAAGGGATCAAGTCCTTGTACGGACGCAACTCCGGCTTTGAAGAGCGTCATTGCGGCCTGCATCTGGGGCTGGGAGGCGGAGCCAAGGGCAGCCACCACCTGGACCTGATCTTCAGCGCCGGCGTGCTGACGGTGGACCACAAACCGGTGTTTGACGGCCAGTTCGCCTTTTAACTTCACCTTGTGTAGGAGCTGGCTTGTGTAGGAGCTGGCTTGCCAGCGAAAGCGATCATGAGCCTTGAGCAAGGCTCGAGAGCCTATTCGCCGACAAGCCGGCTCCTACGAAGCACCGGGCAAAAAAAAACGCCAACCCGGAGGTTGGCGTTTTTTGTCGGCGGGCCGAGGCTTATTCCGGCTTGCGACGACCGAAGCCAGGACGCTGGCCGCTACCGGCCGGGGCGCCACGGCGCTTGCCGGACGGTGCGTCCTTGTCCAGCACCAGGCTTGGACGCTTGGACTTCGGTGCAGGCTTGGCCGGACGCTTGGTGTCCGCCGGACGCTCGGCTACCGGAGTACCACGACCGCTTGCCGGACGCGGTGCGCGTGGTCCGCGCTCGCCATCCTGACGGGCTGCCGGCTTGCGCCCTGGACGCTCGCCTTCGATCTGCGGCTCGCGGGACGCACGCGGGTTGGCCGGTGCACCATTGGCCGGGCGCAGGGTGCGTACACGCTCGCTCTTGCCCACCGGACGCGAGGATTTGCGCTGCATGCGCTCCAGCTTGTCCTTGGACTTGGCATTGAGCTGTGGCAGCGCCACCGGCGTCAGGCCGACTTCGGCGCTGAGCACGTCGACTTCGTACTGGCTCATTTCGCGCCAGCGCCCCATGGGCAGGTCGGAATTGAGGAACACCGGACCGAAACGCACGCGCTTCAGACGGCTGACCACCAGGCCCTGGGACTCCCACAGACGACGCACTTCACGGTTGCGACCTTCCATCACCACGCAGTGGTACCAGTGGTTGAAACCTTCGCCACCGGGAGCCTGCTTGATGTCAGTGAACTTGGCCGGGCCGTCTTCGAGCATGACGCCTGCCTTGAGGCGTTCGATCATCTCGTCGTCAACTTCACCACGGACCCGTACCGCGTACTCACGGTCCATCTCGTAGGACGGGTGCATCAGGCGGTTGGCCAGTTCACCGTCGGTGGTGAACATCAGCAAGCCGGTGGTGTTGATGTCCAGCCGGCCGATGTTGATCCAGCGGCCCTCTTTCGGACGCGGCAGCTTGTCGAACACGGTGGGGCGACCTTCCGGGTCGTCACGGGTGCAGATCTCGCCGTCGGGCTTGTTGTACATGATCACGCGGCGCACCGATTCGGCGGCCTCTTCGCGCTTGATCACCTTGCCATCGATGGAAATGGCGTCATGCAGGTCGACACGCAGGCCGAGGGTGGCCTCTTTGCCGTTGACCTTGATCCGGCCCTGGCTGATCCAGGACTCGACGTCGCGGCGCGAGCCGACGCCGATGCGGGCAAGGACTTTCTGCAGCTTCTCGCCGGCTGGACGGATTTCCTGGTCGTTCTGATCGGTATCGCTCATCTGGGCACCTCCCGGTGTGTCGCTTCAGGCTTGAGCGGCCTGAAGACGTGAAAACAGGTTCTCTGGCGAAGGGATCGCCAAAGGGTCGCGAATCATACGCTCATGGCGGCGGTTGCGCATCACAGACTAGTTGATAAGTCGCCGCCCTGGCTTTTTTCCGCCCACCGGTGCCCGCCACCTGCAGGAGCCGGCTTGCCGGCGAAAAGGCCCACAAGCCTTGCACAAAACCGGCTGACGCCTTCGCTGGCAAGCCAGCGCCTACACGGTCAGTCGTCCAGCAGGCGGCGTTCGTTTTCGATGGCTTCAGCCAGGGCCAGGGCTTCGGCCTCTTCTTCGCTCAGCTCAGGCTCAGGCTCCGAAGGCTCCAGGGCTGCAACGGCAGCCAGCAACTTGGCCCGAGCCTCGGCAACACCCAGCACATCGTCCTCGGCTTCAAACTGCGGCTCCTCTTCGGGCTCGACCGCAAACTCATCGGAGTCGTCACCAGGGATGCCAGGCTCGGCTTGCACTTCTGGGTGATCGAACACCGGCTCAGAGTTCCCAGGCTCAACCGCGCCATCACGATGCAAGTCGTCGAAGTCGGTCTTGATCCCCTCCTCCATAGAGTCCAGCTCCAGCAGCAGGGTATGGAAGCTGGTCTCTTCCTTGGGCTCTTCCGGCTCGGCGCTGGCATCGGCCAGTTGCTGCAGGTGCTCGGGCACCGGCACATCGTCGAACTCCAGCACCGGCTCGGCCTCGATCTCCCGCAGTTCGGCCAGGGGCGGCAGGTCATCGAGGTTCTTCAGGTTGAAATGGTCGAGAAAAGCCTTGGTGGTGGCGAACATCGCCGGTTTGCCCGGCACATCGCGGTAACCCACCACCCGAATCCACTCGCGTTCGAGCAGGGTCTTGACGATGTGGCTATTGACCGCCACGCCGCGCACATCCTCGATCTCGCCCCGGGTGATGGGCTGGCGGTAGGCAATCAGAGCCATGGTTTCCAGCATGGCCCGGGAATAACGCTGAGGCCGCTCTTCCCACAGGCGGCCAACCCAGGGGGCGAACTTTTCACGGATCTGCAGGCGATAGCCGGAAGCCACTTCCTTGAGCTCGAAAGCCCGTCCTTCGCAGGATTTGCCCAGCAGGGTCAGGGCCTTCTTGAAGACGGCCGGGTCCGGCCGCTCGGCTTCTTCAAAGAGCTCGAACAGGCGCTCCAGGGACTGGGGTTTTCCCGAGGCCAACAGAAAGGCTTCGAGCAGGGGCGCCAGCTCGCGGGGTTCATTCAGGTTCATGATTTAAGCTCGTTATTCGGCTCGCGCCCGTACGTGGATGGCCGCAAAGGGCTCATTCTGCACCAGCTCGACCAGGGATTCCTTGACCAGTTCGAGAATCGCCATAAAGGTCACCACCACTCCCAGGCGCCCCTCTTCTGCCGTAAACAACTCGACAAAGGGCACGAAACCGCCGCCCTTGAGGCGCTCCAGCACATCACTCATGCGCTCGCGGGTGGACAAGGCCTCGCGGCTGACCTGATGGCTTTCGAACATGTCGCCACGGCGCAGCACCTCGGCCATGGACATCAGCAACTCTTCCAGGGCCACATCCGGCAGCAATTTGCGCGCCCGGGCCTGCGGGGCGTCGAGCTTGGGCACCACGACGTCGCGACCGACCCGGCTCAGGCCGTCGATGCCTTCGGCGGCGGCCTTGAAACGCTCGTACTCCTGCAGGCGGCGAATCAGCTCGGCCCGGGGATCGTCCTCTTCTTCTTCGATCTCGGCGGAGCGCGGCAGGAGCATCCGTGACTTGATCTCGGCCAGCATCGCCGCCATCACCAGGTACTCGGCGGCCAGTTCCAGACGCACCGACTGCATCAGTTCCACATAGCCCATGTACTGGCGGGTGATTTCCGCCACCGGGATGTCGAGGATGTTGATGTTCTGTTTGCGGATCAGGTACAGCAGCAGGTCCAGCGGGCCTTCAAAGGCTTCGAGGAAGACCTCCAGGGCATCCGGGGGAATGTACAGGTCCAGGGGCATTTCCATGACCGCCTGGCCGTAGACCATGGCGAATGGCAGTTCCTGTTGGGCGCCGGCCTGCTCGTCGACGGTTTCCAATACGGACATCTAGGCCTCGGCCATGAACGGCGCAGGGTCGCCGCAACCGACGCGAATCACTTCCGGTTCGCCATCGGCGAGGCTGATCACCGTGGAGGACTCGGTACTGCCGAAGCCGCCGTCGATGATCAGGTCCACCTGATGCTCCAGCAACTGGCGCATTTCATAAGGGTCGCTCAGTGCCTCGGTATCGCCGGGCATGATCAGGCTGACACTCATCAGCGGCTCACCCAGTTCGGCCAGCAGCGCCAGGGCAATGGGATTGCTCGGCACCCGCAGGCCGATGGTACGGCGCTTGGGGTGCAGCAGCAGGCGCGGGACTTCCCGGGTGGCGTTGAGAATGAAGGTGTAAGGCCCCGGCACATGGGCCTTGAGCAGGCGGAAAGTGCCGGTGTCGATCTTGGCGAACAGCCCCAACTGCGACAGGTCGCTGCAGATCAGGGCGAAGTTGTGCTTGTCGTCCAGTTGACGCAAGCGCCGCACTCGTTCGATCGCGCCCTTGTCGCCCATCTGGCAGGCAACGGCGTATGACGAATCCGTGGGATAAATCACCACGCCACCGCCGCGAATGATCTCGACGGCCTGTTTGATCAGGCGTGGCTGTGGGTTTTCCGGGTGGATCTGGAAAAATTGACTCACTGTCTCTACCTGTTCAGGCGGCAATAATTGGCTCATGTTTGAACCGACACCAAAGTGGCGGCAGGTCCTCCGGAACCGGACGATACTCGCCGATCTCGGACCAGCCTCCTGGGCCATGAAAGTCACTGCCGGCGCTGACCAGCAGTCCGAATTCACGAGCAAGGATAGCCAAACTGCCCACTTGCTCTGCAGGTTGGTGGCCATTGACCACCTCGATTGCATGGCCACCGGCTTGAATATAGTCGGCAATCAAGCGGCGACGCTTGCTGCGGGTGAAATCGTAATGCCAGGGATGCGCCAGGCTGACCCAGGCCCCCGCCTCGCGAAGGGTGCCGACGGTGTCTTCCAGAGTCGGCCAGTGCTGCTTGACGTCCCCCAGTTTTCCCGCCCCCAGCCATTTGCGAAAGGCTTCGGCACGATCCTTCACAAAACCGGCACGTACCAGATAGTCGGCAAAGTGCGGCCGCGCCGGGGCATTGCCACTGTCCCCCAACTCCTGCTGGATTGCCCTGGCGCCTTCCAGCGCCCCGGGCATGCCCTTGAGGGCCAGCTTGCGGCTGATCTCCTCGGAGCGCAGCCAGCGCCCCTCGTGCAGTTTGTCGATGGCCGCCACCAGGGCCGGAGCCTGGGTATCGAATCCATAACCCAGCACATGAATGGTGGCGCCGCCCCAGGTGCAAGACAGCTCGACGCCATTGACCAGTTGCATGCCCAATTGCTGTGCAGCCTGGCGAGCCTCCGCCAGGCCTTCGAGGGTGTCGTGGTCGGTCAAGGACAGGATTCGCACGCCTCTCTCGTACGCACGCGCAACCAGAACCGCGGGCGCCAGGGCACCATCGGAGGCCGTGCTATGGCAGTGCAAATCAACATTCACAGGACGATAAAACCTCAAGTCAGCTGGCGCTTTCGCTACCAAGGATGTTTGTTATTATGCCGCCACATCCTGCTTCTGGCTGCCACTGTGAAACAATTCATCGACTTCATCCCGCTGTTCCTGTTTTTCATCGTCTACAAAATCGATCCCCGGGTCGTCGACCTTGCCGGTCACGAAGTCACCGTGGGCGGTATTTACAGCGCCACCGCGGTGTTGATCATCAGTTCCCTGGTGGTCTACGGCGCACTGTTCATTTCCCAACGCAAACTGGAAAAAAGCCAATGGCTGACCCTGATCGCCTGCCTGGTCTTCGGCAGCCTGACCCTGGCCTTCCATAGCGAAACCTTCCTTAAATGGAAGGCGCCGGTGGTCAACTGGCTGTTCGCCCTGGCCTTTATCGGCAGCCACTTCATCGGTGATCGCCTGCTGATCAAGCGCATCATGGGTCACGCCCTGACCCTGCCGGACCCAGTGTGGACCCGCCTGAACATCGCCTGGATCGCCTTCTTCCTGTTCTGCGGCGCCGCCAACCTGTTCGTCGCCTTCACCTTCCAGAGCATCTGGGTCGACTTCAAGGTCTTCGGCAGCCTGGGCATGACTGTATTGTTCCTGGTGGGCCAGGGTGTCTACCTGTCGCGCCACCTGCATGACGCCGATCCCACCACCCCGAAAACCGAGGACTGACATGCTTTACGCAATCATTGCCACAGACGTCGCCAACTCCCTGGAAAAGCGCCTGGCCAACCGGCCGGCGCACCTGGAACGGCTGCAAGTGCTCAAGGACCAAGGGCGTGTGGTGCTGGCCGGCCCGCACCCGGCGATCGACAGCAATGACCCTGGCGCCGCCGGCTTCACCGGCAGCCTGATCGTCGCCGAGTTCGACTCCCTGAGTGCCGCCCAAGCCTGGGCCGACGCCGACCCCTTTGTGACCGCCGGCGTCTATGCCCATGTGCAGGTCAAGCCGTTCAGGCAATCGATGCCGTAAATCCTCCCTGACGCGATGAACCTTCACGGCTCATCGCGTTCTCAATCGCTCATTATTCTCGTTTGACGGCCGACAACCTGCCCAACACTCGATTGGAATCAGGAGTTTCGATGCGCCAAGGTCCGCTGTGCCTGCTGTTGGTCATGTTGTCGATCGGGGCTCCGGCCCTTGCCGAGGAAGCCCAGGAATCCGGTCATTCGACGCCGCTGTCCCTGAGCGCCGGCAGTCAGATCACCGAGTTGCAGCAACGCTTGAAAGAAAGCGAACGCCTGCGTGAAGAGCTGAGCAAACAACTGCAGAGTGCCGATGCCGAACGGGAAAGCCCGCAGCTGACCCGCTTGCGCCAGGAGAACCAGCGCCTCAAGCTGCAACTCAAGGAGGCCCAGGCCAACCCGGTGCCGCGCCTGCTGACCGACCAGCAGCAATGGTTTGTCACCGGCGGCGGCGTGGCCCTCATCGCCCTGCTCTGCGGTATCTTTGCCAGTGGCGGACATCGCAAGCGTCGACAATGGCTAAATTGAGTGATTCATGAGCGACCTGTTACTGATTGATGACGACCAGGAGCTGTGCGAGCTCCTGAGCAGCTGGCTCGGCCAGGAAGGTTTTCAAGTACGGGCCTGCCACGATGGCCTGAGCGCACGCCGGGCCTTGTCGGAAACCGCCCCGGCTGCGGTGGTCCTGGACGTGATGCTGCCCGACGGCAGTGGCCTGGAGCTGCTCAAGCAACTGCGCAACGACCACCCCGACCTGCCGGTACTGATGCTGTCGGCCCGTGGCGAGCCCCTGGACCGTATCCTCGGCCTGGAGCTGGGCGCCGACGACTACCTGGCCAAGCCTTGCGACCCTCGCGAACTCACCGCCCGCTTGCGCGCCGTGCTGCGCCGCAGCCACCCGGTGGCAGCGTCCAGCCAGCTGGAGCTGGGAGACCTGTGCTTCAGTCCGATTCGCGGCGTGGTCAACATCGACGATCAGGACATCACCCTGACCGTATCCGAAAGCCGCCTGCTGGAAGCCCTGCTCAAGCAGCCGGGCGAGCCCCTGGACAAACAGGAACTGGCGCAGATCGCCCTGGGTCGCAAACTGACCCTGTACGACCGCAGCCTGGACATGCACGTCAGCAACCTGCGCAAGAAGATCGGCCCCCACTCCGACGGCCGCCCGCGGATCGTCGCCCTGCGCAGCCGCGGCTATTACTACAGCCTGTGATTGCAACGTGCCCTGACGCATTTGTCAGGGCACGGAAATACCTTCTTTACCCAAGCTTTACCCTCCGCTGACTGCCGCTGACCTTGATCTGGGTAACCTGAACTCATCCGGAACTTACCGGGAATGAGACAAGGAGACACACCATGCGCAAGACCCTGATCGCCCTGATGTTTGCCGCCGCCCTGCCAACCGTGGCCATGGCCATGCCTGAAGGCAACGGCCCGATGGGCCCGATGGACGGCCCTCGGCACAGCGAACACATGCGCGGCAAAGGCCCCTTCAGCCAAATGGATCTGAGCCGTGAACAACGCCAGCAGATCGGCAAGCTGATGGGCGAGCAAATGCACGACCGCAAGGCAGTGGTGGAAAAGTATCTGGAGAAACTCTCGCCGGCCGACCAGAAAGCCATGAAGGATGAACTGGACGCCAAACACCAGAAGACCCAGGCCGATATCCGCGCCTTGCTCAAACCCGAGCAGCAGAAGGAATTCGACGCCATTATCAAGAAACAAGAGGAACGTCGCGCCGAATGGGCTCAGTTCAAGGCCTGGAAAGCGCAACAACCGCAAAAAGCGCAATAATGCGTTAGCGTTCACCCTATAGCCCAGTGGCCTCCCCCCACTGGGCTTTCGCGTTCGAGGAGTTCCTGTGCGTTCATTGTTCTGGCGCATCCTGGCCAGTTTCTGGCTGGCCATCACCCTGGTTGCAGGCCTGTCGATCCTGCTTGGGCACATGCTCAACCAGGACGCCTGGATTCTCAGTCGCCACCCAGGCCTCAACAGCCTCGCCGAGGAGTGGACGCAAACCTACGAGACCCAGGGCGAAGATGCTGCCCAGGACATCCTCCAGCAGCGCAAGCGCCAATACCATATTGACGTCCAGGTACTCAACGAGAGTGGCGACCCGGTGGTCCGCGGGACCTTCCCGCGCCGCGCCGCCGCCTTCGAAGCCCGGCAGAACAACGATGACCGCCACCTGCCCTGGCGCCGCCTGACAGCGGAATACACCAGCCCGAAAACCAGCGACACCTACCTGTTCATCTACCGCATCCCCCATCCGGAACTGGACGCCTGGCATCGCGACAGCCTGACCTGGCCCCTCAGCGCCTTGGCCATTGCCTTGGTGGTACTGACCCTGTTCAGCCTGCTGGTGACCCTGTCCATCACCCGTCCCTTGAGTCGCCTGCGCGGCGCGGTACACGACCTGGGCCAGGCCACTTATCAGCAGAACAGCCTGGCGCGTCTGGCCAATCGCCGTGACGAATTTGGCGTGCTGGCCCGAGACTTCAACCGCATGGGTTCACGCCTGCAGAGCCTGATCGGCAGCCAGCGGCAACTGCTCAGGGATGTCTCCCACGAACTGCGCTCGCCCCTGGCGCGCCTGCGTATCGCCCTGGCATTGGCGGAGCGCGCCGCCCCGCAAGAGCGGGAGAGACTCTGGCCGCGGTTGACCCGGGAATGCGATCGCCTGGAGGCACTGATCAGCGAGATCCTGGTGCTGGCCCGGGTCGATGCGGACAACGCCAGCGCCGAAGAAGTCGACCTCAACGCCTTGCTGCTGGCCCTGCAAAAAGACGCGCAACTGGCCTGCCCCGAGCAGCAGGTGCAGATCGATGCCCAACCGCAACTGAGCCTGCGGGGCTGGCCGACCATGCTCGAACGGGCGATGGATAACCTGCTGCGCAACGCCCAGCGCTTCAATCCTGCCGGGCAACCGATCGAAGTCACGGCCCTGCGCCATGGCGAAAAGCTCCAGATCAGCGTGCGCGACCATGGCCCCGGCGTGGAAGCCGAACACCTGCGACAACTGGGAGAGCCGTTCTTCCGCGCACCAGGACAGAGCGCTCCGGGCCATGGCCTGGGGCTGGCCATCGCCCGCCGCGCAGCGGAACGCCACGGCGGCAGCCTGCTACTGGACAACCATCCTCAGGGCGGATTCATCGCCACGCTGGAGCTGCCCCAGGTCCCGGGGGCCGTGGTGCAGGCTTGAATGCAACGCGGGCAAGCCGCTGCTGCGAGGTTCGACAGCAGCGGGCTTGCCCGCGAGGGACTTAGCGTTCGAAGGGGAAAATCAGGCCCTGGCCGTCCAGGCACTGACGAACTCGGCGATGTCGACTTTCGGTGCGACCCGCGGTTCGTTCAGCGGCGTGCCCAGGTAAAGGAAGGCGATGATCTCTTCGCCGTCCGCCAGGCCCAGCCCCTTGGCCACGTGGGGCGAATAGGACAACTCGCCAGTGCGCCATACCGCGCCGATACCCTGGGCATAGGCCGCCAGCAGAATACCGTGGGCAGCACAACCCGCCGCCAGCAGCTGCTCGCTCTTGGGCACCTTGAAGTGCTCCTGCAAGCAAGCGACCACCACAACCACCAGTGGCGCACGCAGAGGCATGGCGCGAGCCTTGTCCAAGGCTGCCTGGGTCACGTCGCCGCCTTGCAGTTGCACCGCCTCCACCAGCAACTCGCCCAACTGGTCACGGGCTTGCCCCTCGACAGTGAGAAAGCGCCAAGGGCGCAGTTGCCCGTGATCCGGCGCCCGCAAGGCGGCAGCGAACAGTGCTTCGCGTTGCTGCGCAGTGGGGGCTGGCTCCACCAGGCGCGGCACGGAAACACGGTTGAGCAAAGCGTCGAGAGCCTCCATCGGCCACCTCCTGAAAAAAATGTCCGGCTATTCTAGCGGTATCTGCCAGCCGGGTGCCGGTTTACATGCCCTGCACCCTAGGTAGAATGGGCGCCCTTCTCATACCAGCCCGAGCGGAACACATGGCGTTGCCGACCTTAAGGATCATTGGTTTCATCATCGGCATCTTCCTCATCACCCTGGCCATCGCCATGGTGGTGCCGATGGCGACACTGGTGATCTTCGAACGCACCGGCGACCTGCCGTCTTTCCTCTGGGCCAGCATGATCACCTTCATCGCCGGCCTGGCCCTGGTGATTCCCGGCCGTCCCGAACATATTCACCTGCGCCCGCGGGACATGTACCTGCTGACGGTCTCCAGCTGGGTGGTGGTGTGTATCTTTGCCGCCCTGCCGTTCCTGCTGACCCAGCACATCAGCTACACCGACTCTTTCTTCGAAAGCATGTCAGGCATCACCGCCACCGGAGCCACCGTGCTCAGCGGCCTGGACAGCATGTCCCCGGGCATCCTGATCTGGCGTTCGATGCTGCACTGGCTGGGGGGCATCGGCTTTATCGGCATGGCGGTGGCGATCCTGCCGTTGCTGCGCATCGGTGGCATGCGCCTGTTTCAGACCGAGTCTTCGGACCGCTCGGAAAAGGTCATGCCGCGCTCGCACATGGTGGCGCGCCTGATTGTCGCCAGCTACGTCGGCATCACCATCTGCGGCAGCCTGGCCTTCTGGTGGGCCGGGATGAGCATCTTCGACGCCATCAACCACGCCATGTCGGCGATCTCCACCGGTGGTTTCTCCACCTCCGACGAGTCCCTGGCTCACTGGAAACAACCGGCGGTGCACTGGGTGGCGGTGGTGGTGATGATCCTCGGCAGCCTGCCCTTCGCCCTCTATGTGGCGACCCTGCGGGGCAACCGTCGGGCGCTGATCAAGGATCAGCAGGTCCAGGGATTGCTGGGCATGCTGCTGGTGACCTGGCTGGTGCTCGGCACCTGGTACTGGTGGACCACCGACCTGCACTGGCTGGATGCCCTGCGCCACGTCGCGCTGAACGTGACCTCGGTGGTCACCACCACCGGATTCGCCCTGGGTGACTACAGCCTGTGGGGCAACTTCTCGCTGATGCTGTTCTTCTACCTGGGGTTCGTAGGCGGCTGTTCGGGATCGACTGCCGGCGGGATCAAGATTTTCCGCTTCCAGGTCGCCTATATCCTGCTCAAGGCCAACCTCAATCAGTTGATCCATCCCCGGGCGGTGATCAAGCAGAAGTACAACGGCCATCGCCTGGACGAAGAAATCGTCCGTTCGATCCTGACCTTCTCGTTCTTCTTCGCCATCACCATCTGCATGATCGCCCTCGCCCTGTCGCTGCTGGGCCTGGACTGGATGACCGCCCTGACCGGCGCTGCCAGCACCGTATCCGGGGTGGGTCCGGGCCTGGGAGAAACCATTGGCCCGGCGGGCAACTTCTCCACCCTGCCCGACGCCGCCAAGTGGATCCTGTCCCTGGGCATGCTCCTGGGCCGGCTGGAAATCATCACGGTGTTCGTGCTGTGCATTCCGGCGTTCTGGCGTCATTGATCGAACCCGGCAACGCCAGCAACCGCGCCCGGTACTCACCGGGCGTGACATCGAACCAGCGGCGGAACGCACGGAAAAAATTGCTCGGATCGGCAAACCCCAGCAGGTAGGCAATCTCCAGCAAGGTCATGCGTGGCTGCGCCAGGTACTGCTCGGCCAGCTCGCGGCGGGTGTCATCGAGCAGGGTCTGGAAGCTGGTGCCCTCCTCCTGCAAGCGGCGTTGCAATGTACGCTGGGACAAGTGCAGGGTCTGCGCCACCATCTCGCGCTTGGGCTCGCCCTGCGGCAGCAGACGGCACAGCACTTGCCGTGCCTTGTGGGTCACCCGGCTCTCGGAGAAACGCGCCAGGTATTCGCCGGCAAAGCGATCGTGCAACAAAGCCATGGCCTCGTTGGCAGTAGGCAGGGGCGCTTCCATGTCGGCTCGCTCGAAAATCAGCGCATCAAAGGGCGCAGCGAACACCAGCGGCGCATGGAACATGTCTTTGTATGGCTGCACATCCTGCGGTTGCGGCCCTTGCAACAGCACTTTGCGCGGCTGCAGGGCGCGCCCTGTCAACCAGCCACACAAGGCCAGGGCGCAGGCCAGCGAGGCCTCGGAGCTTTGCCGGGTGGGGGGCAGATGATCGCCATGCACCGTCAGGATCAGCGCATACCCCTCAGGTAAAAGACGGAAACTCAGGTCAGCACTTTCGGCAATGATCCGTTGATAACGCACCAGGCGCTGAAAACCCTCGGCCAGGGTGCGACTCGACATCAGTGCATAACCGGCCACATGGAAGGACGCCGGGCGAACCACCTTGCCCATGTTCAGGCCAATCGCCGGGTTGCCGGACAACTCGACAGCCCGCTGCCAGAGCCGCGTCATCGAATCCTGGGTGAAACGCGCGTCGGGGTCGTCGAGGGCGCCATAGTCGAGCCCCAACTGCTTGAACAAAGCGCGGCAATCCAGGCCGTCCATCTCCAGGGCCTTGACTATTCCCAAGGCCCAGCTTGCAGAAGTCGTTCGTTCGCTCATGAGGATTTCTTACATGATGAGCCGCATGCTACGGCCAATTTTCCAAGGATACTAAAGTGGCGCCTATTGTCACTGGCCAGCGCCGCCAAGGACTCTAGACTCAAATAAGCTCCCCGCAGAACATCCGCTCACAGAACAACAAGCACAGAGATCGCGGCCATGGAAAACATCCGACAGTTCAATAGCTTCGCCGAGTTCTACCCCTATTACCTGAGTGAACACAGCGACAGCACCTGCCGTCGCCTGCACTTCATCGGCACCAGTCTGGTGATCTTTCTCCTGGCCTTGGCCATCGGCAAAGGCGCCTGGCTGCTACTGCTGGCCTTGCCGGTTGCCGGTTATGGCTTTGCCTGGGTCGGGCATTTCTTCTTCGAGAAAAATCGTCCGGCCACCTTCCAGCATCCGCTGTACAGCCTGCTGGGGGACTTCGTCATGTACCGCGACATGATTCTCGGCAAGGTCCCCTTCTAGGCCCGGCCGGACAACAAGCCGTCCCGCACAGCCACTGCGGTGGCGGGACGCAGGCATACGCTCCAGTCCAGCCCATAACAACAAGAGTCCGGCCGATGAATGTTCACGCGCGCTTCACCCACATGCAGGACGGCACCCAGGAAGACTGGTCGATCATCGCTGCGGATTTCACTGCCTACGCCAAACAACTGCCAGCGCGGATCATCACTCACCTGCAATTGCTGGAGGGCGACTTCGGCGGTTTTCCGGTGGACCGCCTGACCCATTCGCTGCAGACCGCCAGCCGTGCCTGGCATGACGGACGCGATGAGGAGTACGTGATCTGTGCCCTGCTCCATGACATCGGCGACACCCTGGGTTCCTACAACCACCCGGATATCGCCGCGGCCATACTCAAGCCCTTTGTCAGCCCGGAAAACCTGTGGATGGTGGAGAAGCATGGAATCTTCCAGGGTTACTACTTCTTTCATCACCTGGGCATGGACCGCCATCTGCGGGACCAATTCCGCGAACATCCGCTGTACCAGCGCACCGCCGAATTCTGCGCCAAGTACGATGCGGCAGCCTTTGATCCCAACTATGAAAGCCTGCCCCTGAGCTTCTTCGAACCCATGTTGCAACGGCTGTTCGCCCAGCCCCGAACGTCGCTGTACAAGGCCGCGATGGAGCAGTCCAGCCCCACCTGAAGCCTTATCGACAAGCTATCGCTCAGGCCGGCTCCGCCAACTTCATGCGCTCAGCCTTGAGCTGGGCTTCCCGGGCCTGGGCCTCGGCCAGGCGATAGAGCTCGATACTGCCGTCCCAGTGCTCGATCAAAGCCGTGCAGGACTCCACCCAGTCACCGCAGTTGAGGTAATCCACCTCCCCCACCTTGCGGATTTCGGCATGGTGAATGTGGCCACAAACCACCCCGTGCAACTCGCGCTTGACGCACTCGTGGGCAATGGCCTCCTCGAAGTCGCTGATAAAGCTCACCGCAGTCTTGACCTTGTGCTTGAGGTAGGCCGACAGCGACCAGTAACCGTAGCCATAGCGCGCTCGCCAATGATTGAGCCAACGATTGAGGGTCAGGGTGAACTCGTAGGCCGAGTCGCCAAGAAAGGCCAGCCAGCGGTGATATCGCGTGATGACGTCGAACTGGTCACCGTGGATCACCAGCAGATGGCGGCCGTCAGCGGTGACGTGCACGGCTTCGTCCACCAGTTGGATATTGCCCAAAATCAGCTTGGAGTAACGACGCAGGAATTCATCGTGATTGCCGGTGACGTAGATCACCTCGGTGCCGCGCTTGCTCATGGTCAGCAAGCGGCGGATCACATTGGTATGGGCCTGGGGCCAGTACATGCCGCCCCGCAGCTTCCAACCATCGATGATGTCGCCAACCAGGTAGATACGGTCGGCCTGATACCCCTTGAGAAACTGCGCCAGGTGTTCCGCCTGGCAATCCCGGGTGCCCAGATGCACATCGGAAATCCATAAGGTCCGTACCCGTTGCTTGCGGCTGGGTTTGGCGAGTTCGACATGGGTCATGGACGCTCTCCGGGATTTTTTGCGAGCTTGCGCCTCAGCGATTAATAGCCCATGACAAAAATGCGGCAGTGCGATGACAGCGCGAACCCTCCGACCGCCGGTGTAGACTGCGGGTCTGCCAAGGAGACCGTGATGGGATCTATCCTCACCCTGCGCCACTACAGCCACGACCTGATCGCCCACAGCCACGAGCATGCGCAACTGGTGTTCGGCCTTTGCGGCCAGCTCGATTTCGAAGTCGAGGGCCAGGGCAGCCAGGTCCAGCAACAGAGCTTCGTGGTGGTACCGGCCGGTGCCCGGCATGTCTGCGGCAGCCCCAGCGGAAGCCATTGCCTGGTGTTGGACATACCCGGTGAACACTGGGTGCAACAATCTTTGGGCGAACATGCCGAGGCCAGCCGGCGTTTGCTCGATGCCCCCCGACATCGGGTCCTGGGGCCGAGCCAGAGCCGCCTGGTCAACTGGCTGGCGGACAGCCCGGTGGACGACCCCTTGATTGCCCAGCAAGGCGCAGTCCTGCTGCTGGCCAGCCTCAACCATAGCGCCGACAGCCAGCCTGGCGAGCGCCGCCTGCCCTATGCCGCCCTGAATGCCCACATCGATCGTCACGCCGCCCACCCCTTGCAGGTGGCCGACCTGGCCCGTATCGCCGGGCTGTCCGCTGCCCGTCTGCATGCACGGTTCATCGCCGAGTGCGGGGCCAGCCCCATGGAGTATGTGCGGCGCCGGCGCCTGCACATGGCCCTGGAACTGTTGCGCGGATCAGCCTTGCCCATGGGCGAAATAGCCAGTCGCGTGGGTTACAGCTCCCAGAGTGCCTTTGCCGCGGCGATACTGCGCCAGTACGGCCACTCGCCGCGCCAACTGCGTCAAGGGGCAGACGCTAATCCCTCGACAAAAAACGCCAGGATCGCGACAGACCAACAGGTCGTCCGCCCGTAGACTGAGCCCGTTGCCGCCTAAGGCTCTGTACGAAAAGTTTTGAGACGAAGCTCAGGCAAGGCGAAAACGGTCGAGGAACGGCCGGGGTCGCGTTCGACTTTACGGGTTGTAAATGAGCATTCCGATCGGACTCGCGCACGAGACCGTTTTCAACGCAGCATCACCGAGTATCAAGGCTTTTCGTACAAAGCCTAAGGCCATTACTGCCCGTCTTGTGGCTAAGGATAGAGATGACTCCGCGTACCGCCCTTGGCGCCCTGCATATCGGCGCCCTGATGTTCGGCCTCACCGGCGTGTTCGGTAAGCTGGCCGCCGCTTCGCCTGCCGTTATCGTGTTCGGTCGCGCCGCCTTTGCCGTACTCGCCCTGGGCGTCTTCGCCCGTCTGGCCAGCAACACCCCCTGGCAGAAACTCGTCGCTACCGATTGGCGGCGCCTGCTGCTCAGCGGCCTGCTGCTGGCCGGCCACTGGGTGAGCTTCTTCGTCGCGGTAAAAGTTGCCGGGGTGGCCATTGCCACCCTGGGCTTCGCCAGCTTCCCGGCCTTCACGGTGATTCTCGAGGGCCTGATCTTCCGCGAGAGAATCCGCTTCAACGAGATTCTGCTGGTGATCCTGGTGAGCATCGGCCTGGTGCTGGTGACCCCGGACTTCGATCTGGCCAGCCAGGCCACCACCGGCTTGCTCTGGGCCGTGGGGTCGGGCCTGCTGTTCGCCCTGCTGTCACTGAACAACCGCGCCAGCTCCGGACGTATTCCAGCGGTGCAGGCAGCCCTCTGCCAGAACGTGGTGGTAGCCCTGTGCCTGTTACCGGTGGCGGCACCGGAGCTTGGCCAGGTCCGGGCCATGGACTGGCTGTGGATCAGTCTGCTGGGGATCTTCTGCACCGGTCTGGCCCACAGCCTGTTTGTCGCCAGCCTGGCAGTGATCAAGGCACGCACCGCGGCGGTGGTCTTCGCCCTGGAGCCTGTCTATGGGATTACCGTGGCCTGGCTGCTGTTCGGCGAGAATCCGACGCTGCGCATGCTGATGGGCGGGGCCTTGATCATTGTGGCGATCGTGGTGTCGAGCCGACTGTCCGCCGGCTCAGGCAACAAGACCGCGCAGGCGCCGGCCGGCTCTCACTGACGACGATCGTTGTGCCCCAGGTCGCGCTCCGGATCGATCTGATCGCGGACCCGTTGCTTCAGTACCTTGGCCTCGGGAAAACCGCCATCGGCCTTGCGCTCCCAGATCTGCACGCCATCACAGGTGATGCGGAACGTGCCACCGGTAGCAGGCTCCAGGGACACTTTGCCCAGGTCATCGCTGAACGTGCTCAACAACTCCTGGGCCAGCCAGGCAGCTCGCAACAGCCACTGGCATTGGGTGCAATAGGTGATGATCACTTCGGGTTTACGTTCAGTCATGGTACGGCCGACTCCTGAGTTCAAGGGCGTCGCTATAATAGCCGGCTTTATCGCCCGTCCCCGAGAACCACGATGCGCCGCCTGCTGTCCTGCCTGTTCCTCTGCCTGCTGCCCCTGCTTGCTCAATCCAGTGAAGCGCCGCGACCGAAAATCGGTCTGGTGTTGTCGGGAGGCGCCGCCCGCGGCCTGGCGCATGTCGGCGTACTCAAGGCCCTGGAGGAGCAAGGCATCCGCATTGACGCCATTGCCGGTACCAGCATGGGCGCAGTGATCGGCGGACTCTATGCCTCGGGCTACAAGATCGACGAGCTGGAAAAACTGGCCCTGAACATCGACTGGAGGCAGGCGCTGTCCGACGCCCCGCCCCGGGAAGACGTGCCCTTCCGGCGCAAGCAGGACGATCGGGATTTCCTGGTCAAACAGAAACTCAGCTTCCGTGACGACGGCAGCCTGGGCCTGCCCTTGGGGGTGATCCAGGGCCAGAACCTGGCGTTGCTCCTGGAAAGCAAGCTGGCGCACGCCAGCGATACCCGGGATTTCGACAAGCTGCCGATCCCCTTCCGGGCCGTGGCCACGGACATCGCCAGTGGCGAGAAAGTGGTGTTCCGCAAGGGCCATCTGCCCCAGGTGATCCGCGCCAGTATGTCGATCCCGGCGGTCTTCGCGCCGGTGGAACTCGATGGCCGGCTGCTGGTGGACGGCGGCATGACCGACAACATTCCTCTGGATGTGGCCCGGGACATGGGGGTCGACATCGCCATCGTGGTGGACATCGGCACGCCGCTGCGCTCACGCAAGCAACTCAACACCGTGGTGGATGTGCTCAACCAGTCCATCACCCTGATGACCCGGCGCAACTCCGAGGTGCAACTGGCGGCGCTGCACAAGGACGACGTACTGATCCAGCCAGCGCTGTCGAGCTTCGGCGTCACCGACTTCGGCCGTGCCCAGGAGGTGATCGACGCCGGTTATCGCGCCACCCGCATCCTCGATGCCCGCCTGGCACGCCTGCGCCCGGCCCATCCGCTGGATGCAGAGCTGACCGCCGCGCGCCAGCCCAGCCAGCGCACGCCGATCATCAGCGCGATCAAGGTGGAGAACGACTCCAAGGTCAGCGATGACGTGATCCGCTACTACATCCGCCAGCACATCGGTGAACCGCTGGACCTGGGCCGCCTGGAAACCGACATGGGCACCCTGTACGGCCTGGACTTCTTCGAACAGGTGCAATACCGCGTGGTGCACAAAGGCCAGGACAACACCCTGGTGATCAGCGCTCGGGGCAAGCGCAGCGGCACTGACTACTTGCGCCTGGGCCTGAACCTCTCCGATGACATGCGCGGCGACAGCGCCTTCAACATCGGCGCCAGCTATCGCATGAACGGTATCAACAGCCTCGGCGCGGAATGGCTGACCCGGGTGCAGATCGGCGACCAGCAGGAAATCTACAGCGAGTTCTATCAACCCTTGGATGCCGGTTCACGCTACTTCATTGCGCCGTTTATCGCGGCCGAAGCGCAGAATGTCGAGGCGGTGCTGGATAACGACCCGATCGCCGAATACCGCCTGGAGCGCTACGGCCTGGGCCTCAATCTGGGGCGGCAGATCGGCAACAGCGGCGAAGTACGTTTCGGTGTAGGAGAGGCCTGGGGCAAGGCCGATGTACGGATCGGCGACCACAACCTGCCCAGCGAGAACTTCAATGAGGGTTACTACCAGTTGCAGTACTCCTTCGACTCCCTGGACAACGTCTACTTCCCCCACTCCGGTGAAGACATCGGCCTGACCCTGCGCCAGTTCGAACCGAGCCTGGGTTCGGACAATCGCTACCGACAGTGGGAGTTCAAGCTCGACAAGGCCTTGAGCAGCGGCCCCAATACCTTCGTCCTGGGGGGGCGCTATGGCCGGACCCTGGACAACGCCGATGTCGTGACCTCCAGTTTCCTCCTGGGGGGTGCACGGCAGTTGTCCGGTTTCCGTCAGGACGCCTTGTCCGGGCAGAACATCACCCTGGCCCGCGCCGTGTACTTTCGCCGACTCACACCGCGCTCCTACCTGCCACTGGATTTCCCGCTTTACCTGGGCGGCTCACTGGAGCGCGGTCGGGTGTGGAACAACGACAACGCCTTCGACAGCGGTTATATCAATGCCGCGAGCATCTTCCTGGGCTTCGACACGCCGCTGGGGCCATTGAACTTCAGCTACGGCTTCAACGACGACAACCAGAAGGCCTTGTCGCTGAACCTTGGCCAGACCTTCTGACAGGCGCAAAAATGCCGCACCGGACGGCGCAATCAGCAGAATTCAGGGGGACGCGAAGACAGAACGAACCGGGGTCAGGCAACCCCGGCTGAAGGCATCAAGACTTTTCCAGATTAGCCAGGATGCGCCCATGAACGCGCATGCAGACCCGCAGGTCTTCATCGTCGACGCCAATGAACAACTCATGGCGCAAGGCAGTGGCGATGGTCTCGATCTGCTCGATCAAGGGCCGCGCGGAAGGACAGAGGACGATCTTCTTCGCCCGGCGATCTTCCACCACCGATTGGCGCTGAACCAGGCCCTGGGTTTCCAGGCTATCCAGCAGCCGAGCCAGGGTTGGCCCTTCTACGCCAACGCTTTGCGCCAGCTCCCGCTGGGTTGGCGCGTCTTCGAAACGGGCCAGGTGCAGCAGCACCAGCCAACGGGCCTGGGACAGGCCAAGCCCGGCCAGGCGGCGGTCCAGTTCGGCACGCCAGCCGCGAGACATATGCGCCAGCTGCATACCAAAACGGTGTTCATCGGTTAACGGCATAAAACACTCATGATCAGACTGAAAATGAAGAAAAACTAATTATTAGTCAGCTAAGCATGACCCTTGCCCGGAGGCAAGGCCTGTAAGGGACTGAATCGTTACAACATTGACGCACCCCTTCACATTTCAAACTCCGACTGCAGCGCGGCACGCACGCAATACAAAACGCCTTCGGGCACTCGTCCGGCGAACACTTCGCTGATCTCGGCCACGGGCGGCAGTTCGCCCTCGCCGTCGAGGAACGCGTCCTGGATTTCCCCCAGCAGGTCCTCCGGAAGATCCAGCGCCTGGTCCAGGGACAGTTGCTGCTTGCCAATGGCCTCGGCCAGCAAGGTATAGACGTTCTTTTCCGTGCACTGCAGTTGCCCGGCGATCTGCACCGGGGTCATCCCGGCACGGGCCAGGGTAATCAGCTCGTGGCGGATATCGGCGACCACTTTCGGCGCCTCGACACCGCCCCCCAGCACTTCGAGGAACGCCGCGCCATAACGCTCCAGCTTGCGCGCGCCGACACCGCTGACCTCGGCCATTTCCGCCATGGAGCCGGGTTGGCTACGGAGCATCTCCAGCAAGGTCGAGTCGGGGAAAATGACGTAGGGCGGCACCCCATGCTCTTCCGCCAGCTTGCGCCGCAGGGCTCGCAGCGCCTCCCATTGCTCGCGCTCCTCACCGCGTACCAGTTGGCTGGCCTGGCTGGTGCTGCTCTTCGGAGTGCTTTGCGGCTTGAGATCGCGTCGCAGCTCCAGGGTTACCTCACCCTTGAGCAAGGGCCGGCACGTGTCGCTCAGGCGCAGACCGCCGTAACCTTCCAGGTCGATGTCCGCCAGCCCGCGAGCCACCAGTTGGCGGAACAGAGAGCGCCACTCGCCTTCGCTGCGGGCCTTGCCGACCCCGAATACCGACAAGTGCTGATGACCGAAGCTGCGGACCTTTTCCGTATCCTTGCCCAGCAACACGTCCACCAGATGACCGACGCCATAACGCTGACCGGTGCGATAGATGGCCGACAGTGCCTGGCGCGCCGGCTCAGTGGCGTCCCAGGTTTGCACGCCATCGACGCAGTTGTCGCAATGACCGCAAGGCTGGGGCATGTCCTCATCGAAATAGGCCAGCAACGTTTGGCGCCGGCAACGGGTTTCCTCGCACAGGGCCAGCATCGCATCGAGTTTGTGCTGTTCAAGACGCTTGTGGCGTTCGTCGCCTTCGGAGTTCTGCAGCATCTGCTTGAGCATCAGCACGTCTTGCAGTCCATAGGCCATCCAGGCGTCCGCGGGCAGGCCATCACGGCCGGCACGACCGGTTTCCTGGTAGTACGCCTCCAGAGACTTGGGCAGGTCCATGTGGGCCACAAACCGCACGTTGGGTTTGTCGATGCCCATGCCGAAGGCGATGGTCGCCACCATGATCAGGCCTTCCTCATTGAGGAAGCGTTTCTGGTGATAGGCGCGCAATTCGTTGGGCAGGCCGGCGTGATACGGCAGCGCGGTGAAGCCCTGCTCACAGAGGAAGGCCGCCACTTCGTCGACCTTCTTGCGCGACAGGCAATAGACGATCCCGGCATCGCTGCGCCGCTCGTTGAGGAAGGCCTGCAACTGCTTGCGCGGCTGTTCCTTGGGCACGATGCGATAGAAGATGTTGGGTCGGTCGAAGCTGGAAAGAAAACGCTCGGCGTCCTGCAAGTGCAGGCGATTGACGATCTCTTCCCGGGTACGCTTGTCGGCGGTGGCAGTCAGGGCAATGCGCGGCACGTTCGGGAACATTTCCGCCAACTGACCCAGCTGCAGGTATTCGGGACGGAAGTCATGCCCCCACTGGGACACGCAGTGAGCTTCGTCGATGGCGAACAGAGCAATATCAAGGTTCTGCAGGAACGCCAGCATACGCGGCTGGACCAGGCGCTCCGGGGCCAGGTAGAGCATTTTCACCTCGCCGCGACGAATGCGCGCCGCCAGGTCACGCTGCTGCTCGGCGCTCAGGGTCGAGTTCAAGGCTGCAGCCGCAACACCGAGTTCCTCAAGGGTGGCCACCTGATCGTCCATCAGCGCGATCAACGGCGAGACCACCACCGCCAGGCCTTCGCGAAGCAGGGCCGGAACCTGGAAACACAGCGACTTGCCACCGCCGGTGGGCATCAGTACCAAGGCATCACCGCCGCTGGCCACGCGCTCAATGATCGCACCTTGGCGACCACGGAAACTGTCGTAGCCGAAGATGTCCTTGAGGACGCGTTGAGCCTGTTCGAGCATGAAAAACTCCAAAAATCGCCGATTTCCCTGGGTGCAGACTGGCCGAAAAGCCGGCGCGGTTCACCGACAAATGCGTTAGCGGACTTGTCCGCACTTGCTGCCGGGCCTGCAGGGCATCACAAAACGCGCGAGTATACCCGAGCCCTTCCCGGCAGAGGGCGCCGACAATGGACCGCTGGTAACCTTTAGAACCGCTCAAATCTGCCCCGTGGCTGGCTTGAGCGCTCAAGAAAGCCTAGAATTCAGCATCGTTTATTCCCCAAGGTAGCCCGTCAATGTCCTTCGCTGAGCAACTAACCCGCCTGCAAGTCTTCCTCGACGCAGATGATCTGCACGACGAGGCGCTGGACTACGTGGCCGCTCACGGCTACCTGACCGCGCTGTCAATCTGCTCGGAAAGCGTTCCTGATCGTGAATGGATCGACGCCCTGTTCGCCGAAGAGCCGCATTACCGCGACGACGCCGAGCGCGAAGCCATCGAGTCCACCCTGCTGGCCCTCAAGGCGCACATCGCGCGCCAACTGGCCTCCGACGAAGAGTTCGAACTGCCTTGCGAACTCGACCTGGGCGACGACCCGGACGACTCCGACCTGCGCGGCTGGTGCATCGGCTTCATGGAAGGCGTGTTCCTGCGGGAAGCGGCCTGGTTCGAAACCGCAGAGGAAGAAGTCAGCGAGATGCTGCTGCCGATCATGGTGGGTTCCGGCCTGTTCGACGAGCAGCCGGAGTTCTCCGACATCGCCAGCGATGCCAACCTGATGGACGACATGATCGTGCAGATCCCCGAAGCCCTGACCGCGTTGTACCTGCTGTGCAACGCCCCCGACGAAAAGCCGGCGCTGCTCAAGCCTCGCCACCACTGAGTCGGCGCCTATGGCCAAGCCCATAGGCCAACGCCCCCTGGTATTGCGTTACGTTCTGCTGGCCATCGGCTGGCTGAGCGTAGCGCTGGGGGTACTCGGCATCTTCCTTCCGGTATTGCCCACCACCCCTTTCCTGCTGCTGGCGGCCGCCTGTTTCGCCCGTAGCTCTCCGCGCTTCTACCAATGGCTGGTACAACACCCGCGCCTGGGCCCGTGGATCCGCGACTACCTGGATGGCAATGGCATTCCGCTCAAGGGCAAGGTGTATGCGATCGGCCTGATGTGGCTGAGCATTGGGCTCTCGTGCTACCTGGTGCCACTGCCCTGGGCCCGAGGCTTCATGCTGACCAGCGCCGTGCTGGTCAGCATTTACATCCTGCGCCAGAAAACCTTGCAGCGCCCCTGAGCTACCCCTGCAGCCGCTGCCTGGGCAGCGGCCTCAAGGACCATGACGACCATCAGACGGTATCCACCTTCAGCGAGTGATCGTTGAGCATGCCGTTGATGATGGTGGCCGTGTCCGCCCCTCCGGCAATCACCCCGCCCGCCCCCGGCGTGACTCCGTAATGGCTGGCCAGGTCGACTCCCGCCAGGTCAATGGTCTGGGTCGGCGTCGCCCCCGCCACCGCGCTGACATCAATGCTGGTGACCAGGGTTGCGCCACTGCCGGTGACCTTGAAGTGCAGGTAGTCATCCAGGGAAGCGGAAGTCGCATTCTCCCCCTGCAACAGCTGGGACAGGTCCAGCTTGTCGGTGCCCGGCGTAAAGTCGGTCACCACATCGTGCCCATTGTTGCCCTGCAGCCACTGGAAGGTATCGCTGCCACTGCCTCCGGTCAGGGTGTTGTTGCCCATTCCGCCGATCAGCAGGTCATCGCCACCACCGCCATTGAGCACATCGTTCCCAAG
This sequence comes from Pseudomonas sp. E1BtOHC1, assembly GCF_058744285.1. Taxonomy (NCBI): domain Bacteria; kingdom Pseudomonadati; phylum Pseudomonadota; class Gammaproteobacteria; order Pseudomonadales; family Pseudomonadaceae; genus Pseudomonas; species Pseudomonas sp. E1BtOHC1. Next base: position 2,592,824 of record NZ_CP196023.1, on the reverse strand, counting down.
GCCGCCGGTAATGACGTTGGCGTTGCCATCACCGGTCAAGGTGTCGTTGTAGTTGGAACCCACCAGGTTCTCGATGCCGGTCAGGGTGTCGGTGCCCGCGCCCAGGGTGTTCTGCGCCCCTACCAGGCCGAGGCTGACCGTCACCGCCGCTGTGGCATGGGCGTAACTGGCGGTATCGATACCCGCGCCGCCATCCAGCAGGTCATTGCCCGGCCCGCTGAACAGCAGATCATTGCCGTTGCCGCCATACAGGGAGTTGTTGCCCGCGCCCGCGGTCAGCACATCGTTGCCATCGCCGCCATTGAGGATGTTGTCGCCACTGCCCGCCACCAGCACATCGTCACCGGAAGTACCGGTCAGGGTGTGTCCATCCTGGTAGGAGATGCTCACCGCCGCCACATCGCTGCCACCATGGCTGTCACTGGCGGTGTAGGTACCGTGGTAATCCGGGGTGACATTCTGCGCCCCGGAGTAATTCACGGTCATGGTCAGCTGGTAGCCTTCCGCGGCCGTGGTGTTGCTGCCGCTGGTGTTGGTGATGTTGACGATATGGATCTGGTAAGGCCCGTCCGCCGCCGCCGTGAAAGTGCCGCCATCGGCGATCGCCGTATAGGCACCGCCGTTGAAGGCGTACTCCATGGTGACGTGGCCGGCTACCAGGTTGTGATCCAGATTCAGGGTTTCCCCCTGCTTGAGATTGACGGTGATCACATCCTCATCGTTGGCATTGGTGTTGGTGACGGCTCCCAGGTAACCGCTGACCAGCACCACCGCGGTCATGGTGGCGGCGTTGGCATTGAACGAGGCGCGATCGATGGTGATGGCCTGGTTGGCGCCATTGTTGCCATTCCCGGCAAAACCGATGGTCTGCTGGCTGGCCGCCGTGAACTCCGCACCCCTGGCAGCCCAGCCGGTGTTGAAGGTGGTGGGCGCCGCGTTCAGAGGATCGCCATTGGCGTCGCTGTCGTTGGCCAGCAGCACATCCCCGGGAATCGCCACACTGCTGGACAGCACGTTGGTGATGACGTGGTCATCCCCGGCGACCGGAGGCGCATTGGGATTGACCTTGACCACCAGAGTCGAGCTCGCCAGATCACCGTCGTTGTCGCTCACCGAATAGCCGAAGGTCTCGGTGATCACCGAGCCTGTGACCTTCTGCGAGCTGTAGCTGAAGTCCCCGGTATCGAGGTTCACCACCAGGGTGCCGCCATTGCTGGTGGCAATGCTCACGCTGTTGTTGACGGTATTGAAGGTGCCGTTGTTGGTAGTGCCGCTGAAGGTCAGCGAACCCTGGTTGCTGTTGCCTTTGGGGTCGTAGGTGTAGGTACCGCCATCCACCACGATCGACTTGATGAACCCACCGTCGGCGCCAAAGCTGCCGCCATCCCCCAACAGGCTGCCGGTGACCGGATAGCCCTGCACCGTGCCGGCCAGCACCGAATTGAGCTGGTTCAGGTCGGTGACCACCACCGCATTGGTGTTGACGTGGGTACTGCCGTCATAGGCCAGCGGATCGAGGTTGGCATTGCTGACTCCAGTGCCCAGGCCGATCGCATAGTTCTTGATGCCATTGGCATCGAGGAAGGCTTTCCAGGCCGTCTCGTCCGCGGTGCCGATTTCCTGGCCCGAGGTCGGTGCGCCATCGGAGAAGAAGTAACCGACATTCTGCGCGCCACTGAGCTGGCCACTGGTGACAAAGGCCAGCTTCGCCGCCGCCACCGCCGCGTCGTAGTTGGTCCCGCCGCCTGCCACTAATGTGGCGACAATCGCCTTGGCCGTGGCCACGTCTACCCATACCGGAGTCCGGTCGGTAGCGGTGCTGCTGAAGGTGACGAGCTGGACTTTGACATCCCCCATGTTGTCGTACTTGTCGAGCAAGGCGCTGATGGCCTGCTTGGCCAGGTCCAGCCGCGTCAGCCCGGAGACACCGGAAGGATCAGCCATGCTGCCGGACACATCGATCACCAGCAGCAGGTTGGAATCTACCTCTACCGCTGTCACCGAGCGCTCGCTGGCCACCGCCTTGGGCACATCATCGACAATGCTCACCAGGATGCTGCCGGTGGTGCTGTTGCCCAGGGCATCGGTGGCCTTGTAGGTGAAGCTCTCGCTCAGGGTATTGGCGCCATCGTTGGCGTTGGGGGTGGTTTTCGGCGCCGACGTCAGGGTGTAGGTATAGGTGCCATTGGGGTTGAGCAGAATCTGCCCGTAACTGCCCGTTGCACTGCCCACCAGGCTGAAGGTGATGCCTCCGGAGCCGCCGGTGACCGATCCCACCAGGGTGCCGTTGGCGGTTTCCGCGGTGGAACCCGGATCGCTGCCGGTCACGGTGCCGGCGGCCAGGTCCTGGCCATCCTTATTCAGGTCCAGGGCTTTCTCATAGACAGTGACGTCCTGATCGGTCACCGCCTTGAGGCCGCTGTCGGTGACATTGATGGTCAGGGTGGTGGTGCTCTCATCACCATCGCTGTCGCGGATGGTGTAGGTGAAAACATCACTGGCTCCGGGCGGGCTCACCGAGTTCGGATTGCTGTGGTACACCGCGTTGCCGGCGGCATCCAGGGTCAGGGTGCCGTAGGTACCGGCGATGCTGCTGCCCAGCCCACCGATGGCCGAAGTGGCGGTATTGCTGCCGGCACGTACGCCGACCACCGCGCCCCCCACAGCTGCGCCATCGGCGCCCAGCACATCATTGCCCAGCACACTGACATTGATGGTGGCGCCTTCCATCCCGCTGGCAGTGTCCGCCACCGCGCCGGGCAGGTCGTCGACGATGTTGACGTCGATCACCCCGGACGCCGTACTGCCGTCGCCGTCGGTGGCCACCACATTGAAGTGTTCGGCAATGCTGTTGGCGCCCAGCGCCGTTGGATGGGCCTCGTTGTCCAGCAGGGTGTAGCTGTAACTGACCACGCCGGTAACGGCGTTGTAACCGGTGATGGTCAGGGTATTGCCCAGCGCCGTCGTTGCCGATTGCGGGAAGCCCGCGGCCACACCGCCACTGACCACATTGATGCCGCCCACGGTCAAGGTTTGCAGGCCGTCCAGGGCGGTCACCGTGAAGGTGCCACTCTGAGTCAGGGCCGGGGTATTGGGGCTGCTGCCATCGCTGAGGTTCTTCTCATAGACCGTCAACTCGCCACCGTTGACGTTAAGGCCGTTCAGGACCACCGGGTCGTCATTGTTATGGATCTGCAACACCAGATTGGCCGTGCTCGGGTCACCATCGGAATCGGTCAGGGTATAGGCAAAGGTTTCTGTGCCGTTGCCATTGCCGTGCAAGGCTTTGAAGTCGGCATCCGAGGTGTTCAGCGTGTAGGTGTAGGAACCGTTGGCATTGAGCACCAGGGTACCGTAGGTGCCAGTGAACGTACCCGCGGTGACTGGGCCGGAAACCACCCGATCCGCGCCTTGTACATCGTTGGTCAAGACGTTGCCAGTCAGGGTCAGTTGGCTCTCCGAGGCCGTGCCGGGGTTACTGTCGTTGACTGCGGTGGGCAGGTCATCCACCACGTTCACATCCAATGACCCCGTGGCGCTGCTGCCATCGGTATCGGTAGCCACCACATTGAAGTGCTCGCTGAGGCTGTTGGCGCCGTTGGCGGTCGGGTGGGCGTCATTGCCGTTGAGGGTGTAGCTGTAGCTGATGACTCCGGTGCCGGCGTTGTAACCGGTGATGGTCAGAGTGTTGCCCAGCGCCGTCGTTGCCGATTGCGGGAAGCCCGCGGCCACACCACCGCTGACCACATTGATGCCGCCCACGGTCAAGCTTTGCACGCCATCCACAGCCGTCACGGTAAACGTGCCGCTCTGGGTCAGGGCCGGGGTATTCGGGCTGCTGCCGGTGGTCAGGTCTTTCTCGTAGACGGTGAGTTCGCCACCGTTGACGTCCAAGCCGTTCAAGGTCACCGGGTCGTCATTGTTATGGATCTGCAGCACCAGATTGGCCGTGCTGGGGTCGCCATCGGAGTCGGTGAGCGTGTAGGCAAAGGTTTCTGTGCCGTTGCCATTGCCGTGCAAGGCTTTGAAGTCGGCATCCGAGGTGTTCAGCGTGTAGGTGTAGGAACCGTTGGCGTTGAGCACCAGGGTGCCGTAGGTGCCGGTAAACGTACCCGCAGTCACTGGCCCGCTGGGTACTCGGTCAGCCCCTTGAGTATCGTTGGTCAGCACGTTGCCCGTCAGGGTGAGTTGGCTCTCAGAGGCCGTACCCGGATTGCTGTCGTTGACCGCCGTGGGCAGGTCATCCACCACATTCACATCCAGAGTCCCGGTGGCACTGCTGCCATCGGTATCGGTAGCCACCACATTGAAGTGTTCGCTGAGGCTGTTGGCGCCGTTGGCGCTCGGATGGGCGTCATTGCCGTTGAGGGTGTAGCTGTAGCTGATAACCCCGGTGCCGGCGTTGTAGCCGGTGATGGTCAAGGTGTTGCCCAGGGCGGTGGTGACGCTTTGCGGGAAGCCCGCCGCGACGCCGCCGCTGACCACATTGATGCCGCCCACAGTCAGGGTTTGCAAACCGTCCAGCGCGGTCACGGTAAACGTGCCGCTTTGGGTCAGAGCCGGAGTATCCGGGCTGCTGCCGGTGGTCAGGTTCTTCTCGTAGACGGTAAGTTCGCCACCGTTGACGTCCAAGCCGTTCAAGGTCACCGGGTCATCATTGTTGTGGATCTGCAGCACCAGATTCGCTGTGCTGGGGTCGCCATCGGAATCGGTGAGCGTGTAGGCAAAGGTTTCTGTGCCATTGCCATTGCCGTGCAAGGCTTTGAAGTCGGCATCCGAGGTGTTCAGCGTATAGGTGTAGGAACCGTTGGCATTGAGCACCAGGGTGCCGTAGGTGCCGGTAAAGGTTCCGGCAGTCACTGGCCCGCTGGGCACTCGGTCAGCCCCTTGAGTATCGTTGGTCAGCACATTGCCGGTCAGGGTCAGCTGGCTCTCCGAGGCCGTGCCGGGGTTACTGTCGTTGACTGCGGTGGGTAGGTCATCCACCACATTCACATCCAGAGTCCCGGTGGCGCTACTGCCATCGGTATCAGTGGCCACTACGTTGAAGTGTTCGCTGAGGCTGTTGGCGCCGTTGGCGCTCGGATGGGCATCGTTACCGTTGAGGGTGTAGCTGTAGCTGACGACCCCGGTGCCGGCGTTGTAGCCGGTGATGGTCAGGGTATTGCCCAGCGCCGTCGTCGCCGATTGCGGGAAGCCCGCGGCCACACCGCCAGTGACCACATTGATGCCGCCCACGGTCAGGGTTTGCACGCCATCCACAGCCGTTACGGTAAACGTGCCGCTCTGGGTCAGGGCCGGGGTATCCGGGCTGCTGCCGGTGGTCAGGTTTTTCTCATAGACGGTGAGTTCGCCACCGTTGACGTCCAAGCCGTTCAAGGTCACCGGATCGTCGTTGTTGTGGATCTGCAGCACCAGATTGGCCGTGCTCGGGTCACCATCGGAATCGGTCAGGGTATAGGCAAAGGTTTCTGTGCCGTTGCCATTGCCATGCAGGGCTTTGAAGTCGGCATCCGAGGTGTTCAGCGTATAGGTATAGGAACCGTTGGCGTTGAGCACCAAGGTGCCGTAGGTGCCAGTGAACGTACCCGCGGTGACTGGGCCGGAAACCACCCGGTCCGCGCCTTGCACATCATTGGTCAAGACGTTGCCAGTCAGGGTCAGTTGGCTCTCCGAAGCCGTGCCCGGATTGCTGTCATTGACTGCGGTGGGCAGGTCATCCACCACGTTCACATCCAATGAGCCGGTGGCGCTACTGCCATCGGTATCGGTGGCCACTACGTTGAAGTGTTCGCTGAGGCTGTTGGCGCCGTTGGCAGTCGGATGGGCGTCATTGCCGTTGAGGGTGTAGCTGTAGCTGATGACCCCGGTGCCGGCGTTGTAGCCAGTGATAGTCAGGGTATTGCCCAGCGCCGTCGTTGCCGATTGCGGGAAGCCCGCGGCCACACCACCACTGACCACATTGATGCCGCCCACAGTCAGGGTTTGCAAACCGTCCAGCGCGGTCACGGTAAACGTGCCGCTCTGGGTCAACGCCGGAGTATCCGGGCCGCTGCCGGTGGTCAGGTTTTTCTCGTAGACGGTAAGTTCGCCACCGTTGACGTCCAAGCCGTTCAAGGTCACTGGGTCGTCATTGTTGTGGACCTGCAGCACCAGATTCGCTGTGCTGGGGTCGCCATCGGAATCGGTGAGCGTGTAGGCGAAGGTTTCTGTGCCATTGCCATTGCCATGCAGGGCTTTGAAGTCGGTATCCGAGGTGTTCAGCGTATAGGTATAGGACCCGTTGGCGTTGAGCACCAGGGTGCCGTAGGTGCCGGTAAACGTACCCGCGGTGACTGGGCCGGAAACCACCCGGTCCGCGCCTTGCACATCATTGGTCAAGACGTTGCCGGTCAGGGTCAACAGGCTTTCCGAGGCCGTGCTGGAGTTGCTGTCGTTGACCGCCGAGGGCAAATCATCCACCACGTTGACATCCAGGGAGCCGCTGGCGCTGCTGCCATCCACATCGCTGACCACTACATTGAAGTGCTCGCTGAGGCTGTTGGCGCCATTGGCACTTGGATGGGCATCGTTGCCATTGAGGGTGTAGCTGTAACTGACGACCCCGGTGCCGGCGTTGTAGCCGGTAATCGTCAGGGTGTTGCCCAGGGCGGTGGTGATGCTTTGCGGGAAGCCCGCCGCCACTCCGCCGGCAACCACGCTGATACCGCCGACGCTCAAACTCTGCACACCGTCCAAAGCCGTCACGGTGAAGCTCCCGCTCTGGGTCAGGGCCGGAGTATCCGGGCTGCTGCCAGTGGTCAGGTTCTTCTCATAGACGGTGAGCTCGCCACCGTTGACGTCCAGGCCATTCAAGGTCACCGGGTCGTCGTTGTTGTGCACCTGCAGCACCAGGTTCGCGGTGCTGGGGTCGCCATCGGCGTCGGTCAGGGTGTAGGTGAAGGTTTCGCTGCCGCTGCCCCCGCCCTTGAGCGCCAGGAAAGCCGGATCACTGGTGTGCACGCTGTAGGTGTAACTACCGTCCGCCGCCAGCACCAGGGTGCCGTAGGTGCCAGTGAAGGTGCCGGCAGTGATGGGGCCGGAAGCCACCCGATCGGCGCCCTGCACATCATTGGCCAGCACATTGCCGCTCAGGGTCAATTGGCTTTCCGAGGCGGTGCCCGCGTTGCTGTCATTGACCGCTGTCGGCACATCGTCCACCACGTTGACGTCCAGGGAGCCGCTGGCGTTGCTGCCGTCCACATCAGTGGCCAGCACACTGAAATGCTCGCTGAGGCTATTGGCGCCATTGGCCGTCGGATGGGCGTCGTTGCCGTTGAGGGTGTAGCTGTAGCTGACCACCCCGGTGCCGGCGTCATAACCGGTGACGGTCAAGGTGTTGCCCAGCCCAGTGGCGATGGATTGCGGGAACCCCGCAATCACCCCGCCGCTGATCACGCTGATGCCCCCCACGTTCAAGCTCTGCAGACCATCAAGGGCGGTCACCGTGAAACTGCCGCTCTGAGTCAAGGCCGGGGTATCCGGACTGCTGCCGGTGGTCAGGTTCTTCTCATAGACAGTGAGCTCGCCGCCGTTGACTTCGAGGCCGTTCAAGGTCACCGGATCGTCGTTGTTATGCACCTGCAGCACCAGGTTCGCCGTGCTGGGGTCGCCATCGGCGTCGGTCAGGGTGTAGGCGAAAGTTTCAGTGCCATTGCCGCCACCGCCCAGCGCCAGGAACGCCGGATCGGTGGGGTGCAGGGTATAGGTGTAGGAACCATCCGCCGCCAGCACCAGGGTGCCGTAGGTGCCAGTGAAGGTGCCTGCGGTAATGGGGCCGGAAGCCACCCGATCCGCGCCTTGCACATCATTGGTCAAGACGTTGCCACTCAGGGTCAACAGGCTTTCCGAGGCCGTGCTGGAGTTGCTGTCGCTGACCGCCGTGGGCAGGTCGTCCACCACGTTCACATCCAGTGAGCCGCTGGCACTGCTGCCATCCACATCAGTGGCCACTACATTGAAATGCTCGCTGAGGCTGTTGGCGCCGTTGGCGCTCGGATGGGCATCGTTGCCATTGAGGGTGTAGCTGTAACTGACCTCTCCGGTGGCCAGGTTGAAGCCGGTAATCGTCAGGGTATTGCCCAGGCCGGTGGTGATCGACTGCGGCACGGCGCTGGCACTGCCGCCGCTGACCAGGGTGATGCCGCCCACGGTCAGGGTTTGCAGACCGTCCAGGGCGGTCACCGTGAAGGTGCCACTCTGGGTCAGGGCCGGGGTATCCGGACTGCTGCCGGTGGTCAGGTTCTTCTCGTAGACGCTGAGCTCGCCCCCCTGGACTTCCAGGCCTCGCAGCAGCACCGGATCATCATTGTTGTGCACCTGCAGCACCAGGTTGGCGGTGCTGGCGTCGCCATCGGCGTCGGTCAGGGTGTAGGCAAAGGTTTCAGTGCCGTTGCCGCCGCCCTTGAGCGCCAGGAAGGCCGGATCAGTGGGGTGAACGGTGTAGGTGTAACTACCATCGGCCGCCAGCACCAGGGTGCCGTAGGTGCCAGTGAAGGTGCCGGCGGTTATGGGGCCGGAAGCCACCCGATCGGCGCCCTGCACATCATTGATCAGTACATTGCCGCTCAGGGTCAGTTGGCTTTCCGAGGCAGTGCCCGCGTTGCTGTCATTGACCGCTGTCGGCACATCGTCGGTGATATTGACGTCAAGGGAGTTGCTGGCCGAGTCACCGTTGCTATCGCTGGCGACCACACTGAAGTGCTCGCTCAGGCTGTTGGTGCCATCGCCCGCGGAATGCAGGTCATTGCCATTGAGGGTGTAGCTGTAGCTGACCACCCCGGTGGCCGCGTTGAAGCCGGTGATGGTCAGGGTATTGCCCAGGCCGGTGGCAATGGATTGCGGAAAGGCCGCCGCCACGCCGCCGCTGACCACATTGATGCCACCGACATTAAGGCTGAACAGCCCATCCGGGGCCGAGACACTGAAGGTGCCACTCTGGGTCAAGGCCGCCGGGTTGCTTGCCGAGCCCTGCTCCAGGTTGGCTTCATTGACCGTCAGCTCGCCGCCCTCCACCGAGAGCCCGCTCAGGCTCACCGGGTTATTGGGTGTCGCGCCATTGAGCTGCACCAGGCCATCGAGGCGTTCAGGGACAAACTCGGGAATGCCGTTGAAGCCGGCTGTCGGAAAGCCGATCACCGGCTCGACCCGGCCCCCGACCTCTTCCAGCAGGACGAAGCTGTGACCGCCGCCCTGAGCACCTGGAGCGCCACCGGTACCGGTGGGCCCCGCCGCCGTGGCTTCGGCGTTTTGGGTCGGGTCATCACCGGCGGCAATGGCCTTTTGCAGTTGTTCCACATCGCTCAGTTGCGCATCAGTGGGCGCCGGCACTTCGGGGGTATCGACATGGGTGGCCTGATGGTCGAGCAGTTGCGCCGTCAGTTGCTGACTGCTGTCGCGGCCCAGGGTCAGGTCCTGGCCATTTTGCAGATGCACCGCCACCGCGCCTTCGGCTCCAGTGACCAACTGCTCACCGACAAACAGCCGGTCCCCTTCCACCAGGGCCCGGCGGGCGCCATCCGCCGCTACCGCATAAACCTGCCCGATCACCTGGGTCACAATGCCGATTAACGTTGCCATGTGCACTCCTCCGATGCCGAGAACAATCGGCATCCGCTTGCTAGCGGCAGTGCAGACGGCGTTGACCCGTGGTTGAACAGACCCTGTGCCTGGCAGCGTCGCTCCCATGGCGAAGCGTGCCAGTCTTGATGTCCCGCCTTCCCTTGCTACCAGTCGGACGGCTGATACCGCAGCGCGCCGGACAAAACGGCCTCGTCCGCGCCTCGGATCGCTCACCAACTACGTTGTGTGGAACAGGTCAAAAAGCGGATTCGCCAAAAAAATGCCGCCAAGACCTGCTTCGCACCTCCGTCCTTGTAACCACTTCCCCGCCCTGAACTACCTGAAATTTGAACGTCCCCAGAAACTGCAGGAAATGCCTCAACACCTGAAAAATCTGGGCCTTCGCTTGGAACAATGTCTTGCTTTGACAAACATGCATAAGTTTTTTTTGGCATAAAACTTATGAGATTTTTTTCTTAGCTATCCTTCTGGATGTTCTTAGCTCTGTTGTAAACAAGATGAGACGGTTAAGTCTCAATTTTTTAGTCATATTTTTGACGAAAACACAGTTTCACTGGATCAGGGAGAGACACCCATGCGCGTTTTCACCCCCCTCAGCGGTGCAATTCTTTTGGCCTCACTCTGTGCCAACCCGGCCCAGGCCATGTCATTGACTGAAGCGATCCAGAGCACTCTGGACAACCACCCTGAACTTCGCGCCAGCCAGAACAACCGGCTGTCTGCCGACGAGGATGTGAAGGTAGCCAAGGGCGGCTTCTACCCCAGCCTGGACCTCAATGCCGGCTACGGCCGAGGCTACAGCGACAACACCACCACCCGCGGCTACGGTGTGGCACGCGGCACTGGCAACCACAACACTGAGACCCTGAACTACACCCAGTCGGAACTGCGCCTGCGGCAGATGCTCTTCGATGGTTTCAACACGGCCAATGAAGTGGGCCGCACCCAGTCGGTGGTCAACTCCCGGGCCTATTACACGCGCGGCACCGCCGAAAGCCTGGCCCTGCGCACCATCGAGGTGTACCTGGAGGTGCTCAAGCGCCGTGAACTGGTGACCCTGGCCAAGAACAACCTGCAGGCCCACCTGCGGGTCAACGACCAGATCGGCCTGCGCAGCCAGCAGGGCGTGGGCAGTACCGCCGACCTCGACCAATCCAAGGCCCGGCGTGCCCTGGCGGAAAACAACTACGACACCGCTCAGGTCGACCTGGCCGATGCCGAGGCCAACTTCTACAGCGCGGTAGGACGCCTGCCCGACGAGCTGGAAAGCCTGCCGTCGATCCGCGGCGAAGTCCCGCAGAACCTCAACGATGCCAAACAGAGCATGCTGCTGAACAACCCCTACCTGAAGTCCGCCCAGGCTGACATCCAGGCGGCGGAGAGTCAGTACGAGGTGGCCAAGTCGCCCTTCTATCCGCGCTTCGACGCCGAGGCCGCAGTCAACGCCAACGACAATGTGCAGGGCGACTTGGGCCACGACAATGAATGGCGGGTCGGGGTGATCATGAACTACAACCTGTTCCGCGGTGGCAGTGACAAGGCCCGCCTGCAGTCCGACGCGCACAAGATCAACCAGGCCATGGACATCCGCAACAACGCGCTGCGCATGCTCAACGAAAACATCACCCTGGCCTGGAACGCCATGCTCAACGCCAAGAAACAGACCCCCACCGCCCGGGAATATGCGGAAACCACCACCCGGGTGCGGGCCGCCTACCAGGACCAGTTCGGCCTCGGCCAACGCACCCTGCTCGACGTTCTGGACAGTGAAAACGAGCTGTACAACGCCAACCGCCGCTACACCGAAGTGCGCTACACCGAAGAGTTCTCCATGTACCGGGTCCTGGCCAACATGGGCGAACTGCTGAGCAAGGAAAAAGTCGTGGTGCCGGCCGAAGCCATCGCCCAGAGCGAAGTGAAAAGCGAGGCGCGCCTGCCGGAAATGAAGTAGTCCCGTGGAGGACTCGATTTGACCAGCCTCGAACCCGGGAGCCCGCACGCCGATCCGCGTGCCAGCTTCGATGACCCGCTGTTGGACGGATTACTGATCCTGTGCCGACTCCACGGCTGCAATGTCAGCCGCGGCAGCCTCAGCGCAGGCCTGCCCCTGGACAAGCAACGCCTGAGCCTGGACCTGCTACCCCGGGCCGCGGCCCGGGCCAGCCTTCAGGCACGCCTGCTGCGCCGGGAACTGGGGGCGATTTCCGCCCTCAACCTGCCGGTGCTGCTGATCCTCCACGACGGTCGTTGTGCGGTGCTCAGGCGCTGGGGCGAGGATGGCCAGGCCCTGCTCCTGCCCAGCGAGGCCGAAGGTGGCGAGCAGTGGGTCAGCCGCGAGGAACTGGCCCGGGAGTACAGCGGCCAGGCCCTGTTCGCCCGCCCCCGTCACGAGCTCGAAGACCTGCGTAGCCCCCTGGTGCCCAGGGTCGATGCCTGGTTTCGCGACACCCTGAAACTCTCCCGCTGGCTTTACAGCGACGCCATTCTCGCCAGCTTCCTGATCAACCTGCTGGGCCTGATGGTGCCGCTGTTCGTGATGCAGACCTACGACCGCGTGGTGCCCAACCAGGCCACCTCGACCCTCTGGGTCCTGACCCTGGGCCTGCTGCTGGGCACCGGCTTCGAACTGGTGTTGCGGGTGGTGCGGGCCCACCTGCTGGACCAGGCCGGGAAAAAGACCGACGTGATCCTCTCCGCCACCCTGTTCGAACGCATCACCGGCATGAACATGAAGGCCCGGCCGGCCACCATTGGCGGCTTCGCCCAAAGCATCCACGACTTCCAGGGCCTGCGCGAATTTCTGACGGCCGTGACCCTGACCAGCCTGATCGACCTGCCCTTTGCCCTGCTGATGCTGGTGGTGATCGGCCTGCTCGGGGGCTGGCTGGTGGTGATCCCGGTACTGGCGTTCCCCATCACCATCGTCTTCGCCATGCTGATCCAGGTGCGCCTGCGGGACACCGTGCAAAAAAGCCTGGCCCTGGGCGCCGAACGCCAGGCGCTGTTGATCGAGACCCTCGGCGGCCTGGAAACCCTCAAGGCCTGCAGCGCCGAAAGCGAACGCCAGCACAAGTGGGAAAGCACCCACGGCGCCCTGACCCGCCTCGACAGCCACGCCCGCAATCTCTCGGCCCTGGCCACCAACGGCACCCTGTTCATTCAGCAGTTGTCCGGCATGGCCACCATTGTCGCCGGGGTCTACAGCATCATCGCCGGCAACCTCAGCGTCGGCGCCCTGGTGGCCAGCTATATGCTCGGCAGCCGAGTCCTGGCGCCATTGGGACAGATCGCCGGGCTGATCACCCGCTACCAACAGGCACAACTGACCATGCGCAGCACCGATGCATTGATGGCCCTGCCCCAGGAACGCGATGCCCGCCAGCGGCCTCTGGAACGCACTCAGTTGCAAGGCGCCCTGGAAATCAGTCGAGTGAGTTTTCGCTACCCGGGGCAAAGCACCCCGGCGCTGAACAACATCAGTTTCAGCCTCAAGCCCGGAGAGCGAGTCGGCATCATCGGCCGCAGCGGCTCGGGGAAAAGTACCCTGGCCCGGCTGTTGATGGGCTTTCTCGCCCCGGAGGAAGGCCAACTGCTGCTGGACGGCCTGGACCTGCGGCAACTGGATGTGGCCGACCTGCGTCAGCAGATCGGCTACGTCGCCCATGACCTGCCACTGCTGGCCGGCAGCCTGCGGGACAACCTGACCCTGGGTGCGCGCTACGTCAGCGACGCCCGAATGCTCGAAGTCGCCGAGCTGACCGGGGTCACCGAGCTGGCCCGCCAGCACCCCCAAGGCTTCGACCGACCGGTGGGTGAACGCGGGCAACTGCTGTCCGGCGGCCAGCGTCAGGCGGTGCTGCTGGCCCGGGCCCTGCTGCTGGACCCGCCGATCCTGCTGTTGGACGAACCCACCAGCGCCATGGACAACAGCAGCGAAGACGCTCTGCGTCAGCGCCTGCACGCCAAGGTCCAGGGCAAGACCCTGCTGCTGGTGACCCACCGCACCTCGATGCTCAGTCTGGTGGACCGCCTGGTGGTTCTGGACGAAGGACGGATTGTCGCCGACGGACCGAAAGACGCGGTTATCGATGCACTGCGCAAGGGCCGTGTCGGCTCTGCAGCCGTCTAGGAGTGCCGAGCATGTCTACACCATCGTCGCCCCGGGGTTACCTGGGCAGTTTTCGCCGCAGCGCGGAAAGCGAATTCATGCCGGAAACCGCCGGAGCCTCCTTGCAGGACTCACCCCGCGGCTCACGGCTGACGGTCTGGATCGCCGCCGCGCTGATCCTCTGTGCCCTGGTATGGGCCAGGTTCGCGGTGCTCCAGGAAGTCACCATGGGCGAAGGCAAGGCCATTCCTTCGAGCAAGGTCCAGGTGATCCAGAATCTGGAAGGCGGCATTGTCACCGAGATCTTCGTCCGTGAGGGGCAGATGGTGGACAAGGGCCAGACCCTGCTGCGCCTGGATGACACACGCTTTCGCTCGAACAAGGGCGAGAGCGAGGCCGATCGCTTTGCCTTGATGGCCCAGGTCGAGCGGCTGTCCGCCGAAGCCGAGGGCAAACCGTTCAGCCCGTCCGCCGAGGTGGTGAGCAAGGCGCCGCAAGTCGCGGAAGACGAACGCTCGCTGTACGACCAGCGCCAGCGGCGCCTGGCCAGCGAACAGCGCACCCTCAGCGAACAACTACGGCAGAAGACCCAGGAACTGGCGGAATTTCGCTCCAAGCAGGGGCAATACAGCTCCAGCCTGGCCCTGCTCAATCAAGAGATGAATATGTCGACGCCGCTGGTGGGCACTGGCGCCGTGTCACCGGTGGAGATCCTGCGACTCAAGCGCAGCGCGGTGGAGATTCGCGGCTCCCTGGACGCCACCACCCTGGCCATTCCACGGGCCGAGTCGGCCATCAACGAGATCAAGAGCAAGATCGACGAATCGGTGCAGACCTTCCGCTCCGATGCCGCCAAGGAACTCAACGCGAAACGCACCGACCTGTCGAAGATCACCGCGTCGGGGATCGCCATCGACGACCGGGTCAACCGCACCACGGTGGTATCGCCCGTGCATGGCGTGATCAAGCAGCTCAAGGTCAACACCATCGGCGGCGTGGTCCAGCCCGGCAGCGACATGGTGGAAATCGTGCCCATGGAAGACAACCTGCTGATCGAAGCCAAGGTCCGGCCCCAGGACGTGGCCTTCCTCCACCCCGGTCAGAAAGCCATGGTCAAGTTCAGCGCCTATGACTACACCATCTACGGCGGCCTGAGTGCCAAGCTGGAACTGATCGGTGCCGACACCATCACCGACGACAAGGGCAACAGCTTCTATCTGATCCAGGTGCGCACCGACAAGAACCACCTGGGAGGCGACGTCAACCCACTGCTGATCATCCCCGGCATGGTGGCCACGGTGGACATCATCACCGGCGAGAAAAGCGTACTGGACTACCTGCTCAAGCCCGTGCTCAAGGCCCGCACCGAAGCCATGCGCGAACGCTGACTGCAGCGTAGGTCGGAAGCGGCTTGCCGGCGCAAGGCCCTCTGACTTTGCAGCAGGCTTGAGAGTGCTTGCGCGGGCAAGCTCGCTCCCACAGACAAGAGGTCAGGGTTTGGCGCCGTGGTTGCGTTGGTAGGTGTCTTCGCCCATCGCCGCGATCTGCCCTTCGATCAGAGCCTCGAAGGGGCGCAGCAAGGGCTCGAAGGAGGCCGGCGCCTCCAGTACCTGCAACGCCTGGACAATGGCTTCCAGGGTCGACAGCGCACCCGGCCCCGGGGCCTTGCGCAAGCGATAGCGCGAGGGCGTCGCAGCGGCCAGGGTCACCCGCGGCAGGGCCGCCAGCAGCGGATTGAGGTGCAACAGCTTGCGGGCCTTGCGCCAGGTGCCGTCGGGCACCACCAGCAGCAGCGGTTCATCCGTTTCGGCATAGGCCTGCAACGGCTGGGCATCGTCCGCCGGAAACAACAGGCGGGCCTGGTAGCCGGGGCGGTTGAGCAGCGCCGGCAGATCCTCGAACACCTCGCCCACCCGCAACTGCGCATTGTTCAGCCCCAAGGCCGCCAGCCGCGCCGTGTTCAAGGCGTGGTTGACCTCGCTGGGATGCTGCAACAACAGCACCCGGGTGCGGCTGGGCAAATCCGGGATCAGCGGGCACAAACAATGGCCTGTGGGACGCAGGCAACGCTCGCAGCGTGCTCTGGACATGGAAATTCCTTATGACTGGTTGAGCTGGGCCTTGAGCAGATCGCGAAAGGTCTGGATCAGGGGTTCACGACCACGGCCACGACGCATGATCATCGAGAAAGGCGCCTGGTAGCCGAAGGTCGCCGGCAGCAACACTCGCAGGTCGCCCTTGTCGGCCCAGGCCTGGGCGTAGTGTTCCGGCAGGTAGCCGATGTAGGCGCCGGATAGCACCAGGATCAACTGCGCCTCCATGCTCTCCACGGTCGCCGCGCTGTGCTTGAAACCATGCCGGGCCAGTTCTGCCTGGCTCCAGTAGCCTCGGCCGACCATGCGCTGTTGGGTGATGACCTGCTCCGGGATGCGCCGCTCGCTGTACAGCGGATGCCGGTTGCTGCAATACAGCCAGTGCTGCTCGCGGTACAGCGGCATGTACACCAGACCGCTCATGCGCGTGGAAAAGGCACCGATGGCCAGGTCCAGGCGGTTGTCCTGGACCCCCAGTTGCAGTTCATGGGGGCTCATCACCGACAGGTGCAGATGCACTGCGGGATGCTCCTGGCTATAGGCACCGATGGCCTCGGCGAACGGCAGGGCCTTGTCGCTGACGGTGGAGTCGATCACCCCCAGGTTCAGGGTGCCGCGCAACTCGCCCTTGAGGGCCGCGGCGTACTGTTCAAAGCCCTCCAGCTCCCCAAGAAGACGCAAGGTTTCCTGGTGGAACAGCTCACCCTTGCTGGTCAGGCTGAACCCGCCACGGCCACGGTGACAGAGCACCAGCCCGAGGGCGCCTTCAAGCTGGCTCATGTAGGTGCTGATGGCCGACGTCGAGAGATTGAGTTCGTGCTGGGCATTGGCGAACCCCTGATGTCGCACCACGCTGACGAAGATGCGCAATAGTTTCAGATCAGGTAAAGCGTTGGCCATGACAGGCTCCGATAACAGGCAAAACGACCACTTCCCTGTGCCAAGAGAGCTTGCTCCCGCCGGGCGGCCAAGCAACCTCGATGACCTCCATGCGCACTTTCAGTCTGACCCTGCAACCCGGATAACGGAGGCTACGCCACCGAGCGGGTGCTCGCTCCCTCGCCAGGCAGGGCCCTGGAAGCAGCGCGGAAGTCTAGCGCGAGCCCGACCATTAGTTTAGAAAAATCTGAACTAAGTATTTGTTCGTAGCGATTCTTTCCCCTCACTACATTTCGCAGAATCGGCTCCACTCGGTTGTACGGGCAGCTTGGGCTGTGCCGCCGACCCCATAAATATAAAACAACGATGAGGCCTATCCCGTGGACAAGATTCTCCACCAACCACTGGGCGGCAACGAAATGCCGCGCTTCGGCGGCATCGCCACCATGATGCGTCTTCCCCATCTGCAATCCGCTGCCGGCCTGGACGCTGCGTTCGTCGGCGTGCCCCTGGACATCGGTACCTCGCTGCGCGCCGGCACCCGTTTCGGCCCACGGGAGATCCGCGCCGAATCGGTGATGATCCGCCCATACAACATGGCCACCGGTGCCGCCCCGTTCGACTCACTGACGGTGGCCGATATCGGTGACGTGGCGATCAACACCTTCAACCTGCTGGATGCGGTGCGCATCATCGAAGAGGCCTACGACGGCATCCTCGAACACAACGTGATCCCCCTGACTCTGGGCGGCGACCACACCATCACCCTGCCGATCCTGCGGGCCATCCACAAGAAACACGGCAAGGTCGGGCTGGTGCACATCGATGCCCATGCGGACGTCAACGACCACATGTTCGGCGAGAAGATCGCCCACGGCACCACCTTCCGCCGTGCGGTGGAAGAAGGCCTGCTGGACTGCGACCGCGTGGTGCAGATCGGCCTGCGTGCCCAGGGCTATACCGCCGAAGACTTCAACTGGAGCCGCAAACAGGGCTTCCGTGTGGTCCAGGCCGAAGAGTGCTGGCACAAGTCCCTGGAACCTTTGATGGCCGAAGTCCGCGAGAAAGTCGGCAATGGTCCGGTGTACCTGAGCTTCGACATCGACGGCATCGACCCGGCCTGGGCTCCGGGCACCGGCACCCCGGAAATCGGCGGCCTGACCACCATCCAGGCCATCGAGATCGTCCGTGGCTGCCAGGGCCTGGACCTGGTGGGCTGCGACCTGGTGGAGGTCTCGCCACCTTATGACACCACCGGCAACACCTCGCTGTTGGGCGCCAACCTGCTGTACGAAATGCTCTGCGTACTGCCTGGCGTAGCCCATCGCTGAGTCCCGGCCATGAGCGAGCACGAGAACGTCCTCAACGCCGCAGCCGAACTGGTATCGGCCTTTGCCCGCAACGACCGCGAAGCCTACTTCGCGGCGTTCAGCAGCGATGCCAGCTTCGTCTTCTACACCCTTGCTCAGCCACTGCTGTCGCGCGATGCCTACCAGGCGTTGTGGGATCAATGGCGCGCCGAGCAGGGTTTCGAGGTGCTTTCGTGCACCTCGAGCAACGCCGTCGTCAGCCTGCAGGGTGACGTCGCCGTGTTTATTCATGACGTGGCCACACAGCTGCGCATGCAAGGGGAGCAACACTTCAGCCAGGAACGCGAAACCATTGTGTTTCGCAAACAACAACAAGGCCTATGGCTGGCCTGTCACGAACATTTGTCCGCTATGCCGGAAGGGCTGCCACCCCCTTAGCCAATGTGATCGGAGCAGATCATGAATAACAACAACAAAGAAAAAAGCCTTAGCAGCATTGAAACCAACGGGGTTGAACAGATCCCGGACCACGAGCGTGACGCCGGCCCCGGCGACCTGTTTCGCTTGATCTTCGGCGGCGCCAACACCTTCGCCACTGCGGTGCTGGGCAGCTTCCCGGTACTCTTCGGCCTGTCGTTCCAGGCCGGGGTCTGGGCCATTGTCCTGGGGGTGACCCTGGGCTCGCTGATCCTGGCCCCCATGGGACTGTTCGGGCCGATCAACGGCACCAACAACGCCGTGTCGTCCGGTGCCCACTTCGGTGTGCACGGACGGATTGTCGGTTCGTTCCTGTCGTTGCTGACCGCCATCGCCTTCTTCTCACTCTCGGTCTGGAGCTCGGGGGACGCGCTGATCGGCGGCGCCAAACGCCTGATCGACCTGCCGGAAACCGATCTGAGCCTGGGCCTGGCCTACGGCCTGTTCGCGATCCTGGTGCTGACGGTGTGCATCTACGGCTTCCGCTTCATGCTGTGGGTCAACCGCATCGCCGTGTGGGCCGCCAGCCTGCTGTTCCTGCTGGGAGTCTTCGCCTTCGCGCCGGCTTTCGATAGCCACTTTGCCGGCACCGTGGCCCTGGGCCAGGCCGGATTCTGGGCCGCCTTTATCGGGGCCGCGCTGGTGGCGATGAGCAACCCGATCTCCTTCGGTGCCTTCCTCGGCGACTGGTCGCGCTATATCCCCCGGGAGACCCCCAAGGGTCGAATCATGCTGGCGGTGATCGCCGCACAGTTCGCCACCCTGATCCCGTTCCTGTTCGGCCTGGCCACAGCCACCATCGTTGCGATCAAGGCGCCGGACTACATCGCCGCCAACAACTACGTCGGCGGCCTGCTGGCGGTGTCGCCGAGCTGGTTCTTCCTGCCGGTGTGCCTGATTGCGGTGATCGGCGGCATGTCCACCGGCACCACTTCGCTGTATGGCACCGGGCTGGACATGTCCAGCGTGTTCCCGAGGGTGCTGTCGCGGGTCAAGGCGACCCTGCTGATCGGGGTGCTGTCGATTGCCTTCATCTTCATCGGGCGCTTTGCGGCGAACCTGGTGCAGAGCGTGTCGACCTTCGCCGTGCTGATCATCACCTGCACCACTCCCTGGATGGTGATCATGCTCATCGGCCTGTGGGTACGTCGCGGCTACTACTGCCCGGACGACCTGCAAGTCTTCACCCGCGGCGAGCGCGGCGGCCGCTACTGGTTCCAGCACGGCTGGAACTGGCGCGGGCTGGGGGCGTGGATTCCCAGTGCACTGGTGGGCCTGTGCTTCGTCAACCTGCCGGGGCAGTTCGTCGGCCCCCTGGGCAACCTCGCCGACGGCATCGACATCAGCCTGCCAGTGACTCTGGGGCTTGCGTCCCTGGTGTACCTGATCCTGCTGAGCCTGTTCCCGGAACCGGCAACGGTGTACGGCCCCAACGACCCACGCAGTCAAACAACCGAGACAGCCCAGCGCCGTTCCCAGCGCCAAACCGCCTGATTACCGCAGGAGCCGGCTTGCCGGCGAACGGGCCTTGAACCTTGCACAAGGTTTGAAGACTCCTTCGCTGAACAGCCGGCTCCCACCCAAGCCCGCTTGACCTGTTTGTTTCACATAAAAAAGATAATCGGAGACACGCCACCATGGCTTTAGATCTATTTGTCGTACTCATCTATGCCGCCGGCATGCTCGTGCTCGGCTATTACGGCATGCGCAAGGCCAAGACCCACGAGGACTACCTGGTGGCCGGACGCAACCTGGGGCCGACCCTGTATATGGGCACCATGGCTGCCACGGTCCTGGGCGGCGCCTCCACCGTCGGCACCGTGCGCCTGGGCTACGTCCACGGCATTTCCGGTTTCTGGCTGTGCGCCGCCCTGGGCGCGGGGATCATTGCCCTGAACCTGCTGCTGGCCAAGCCGCTGCTCAAGCTGCGCATCTTCACCGTCACCCAGGTCCTGGAAAAGCGCTACAACCCCATGGCCCGCCAGGCCAGTGCGGTGATCATGCTGGCTTATGCGCTGATGATCGGGGTGACCTCAATCCTCGCCATCGGCACCGTGCTGCAAGTGCTGTTCGGCCTGCCGTTCTGGATCTCGGTCCTGCTGGGCGGCGGCGTGGTGGTGGTCTATTCGGCGATCGGCGGCATGTGGTCCCTGACCCTGACCGACATCGTCCAGTTCGTGATCAAGACCGTGGGGCTGATGTTCATCCTGCTGCCGATCTGCCTGTACCGCGTGGGTGGCTGGGATGAGCTGGTGGCCAAGCTGCCGGCGTCCAGTTTCAGCTTCACCACCATTGGCTGGGACACCATCATCACCTACTTCATGATCTACTTCTTCGGCATCCTGATCGGCCAGGACATCTGGCAACGGGTGTTCACCGCCAAGACCGAGAAAGTCGCGCAATACGCCGGTACCCTGGCGGGCTTCTACTGCATCCTCTACGGACTGGCCTGTGCCCTGATCGGCATGGCTGCCCACGTCCTGCTGCCGGACCTGGACAACGTCAACAACGCCTTCGCCGCCATCGTCAAAGCCTCGCTGCCGGACGGTATCCGCGGCCTGGTGATCGCCGCCGCCCTGGCCGCGATGATGTCCACCGCCAGCGCCGGCCTGCTGGCCGCCTCCACCACCCTGACCGAAGACCTGCTGCCACGACTGCGGGGCGGCAAACAATCGAGCCTGGGGATCAACCGCCTGTTCACCTTCCTCACCGGCATCGTGGTGCTGGGCATCGCCCTGGTGGTCAACGACGTGATCAGCGCCCTGACCCTGGCCTACAACCTGCTGGTGGGCGGCATGCTGATCCCGCTGATCGGCGCCATCTTCTGGAAACGCGCCACCACCGCCGGCGCCATCGCCAGCATGGGTCTAGGCTTCGTCACCGCCCTGGTGTTCATGTTCAAGGACGGCCTGGATGCCAACACGCCGATTTACTACAGCCTGGCCGTGGGCCTGGTGAGTTTCGTGGTGGTGAGCCTGGTTTCCCGGCGCTCGGCGCCTCTGGCCAACGCGATCTGACCTGAAGTCGGACGCCTGAAGCTTTTCTTCGACGGGTGCGGCGTCGGTGGCCGCATCCGTTTTTTTTCGTCCACGAAAAAGTGCCACAACGCCGGATGGCGTGGCCTGCAGCTCGATCCCGGAAGCCAGCCACTGGACGAGTGGTCACCACCGCCGGAAAAAACCTGTGCTGTAATCTGACTCAGCGACGACTGTTCCTGAACAGTACAAGGATCGCTGGCAGCCTCAGGGCACGCTATCGCTTCACCCTTGGACGGGGTCATAAAACAATAAGAACCTCTCCCCTGCCCCGAGGTGTTTATGGACCGTTTCGACATCCAGCAAAGCATCCGCCACGCCATCGAGACCCAGATGGCCCAGAAGTGGCCAATCCCCCCCTGCCAGGCCCGCGCCCGGAACACCTACTCCCTGGACCTCAAGGCCCTGCTCTACAGCCTGGAATGCGAGTTCAACATTCGCCTTGATCCGGAGCTTGATCTGTACCGGATCAACTCCATCAGCGAGCTCAGTCAGGTGATTCTGGAAAAGACCCGCGCCGACGCTGCCCGCCCCGCCTGACCCGCTAATCCCTCGGGAGCAACGCGATGAATCGGGCCGAAGCGCGCGTGGCCGTGCACCTGCTTATCCGCCGGGGACTGGGTGAACTCATCGACTTCGATGACCACAGCACTCTGCAGGCACTCGGGCTGGACAGGGAGGATATCGAAGCGCTGCTCTGGCGCCTGGAGGACAGGTTCGACCTCTGCATCTCCCCCCGGGAAGAGCAGCGAGCGCTCTGGCGCCTGGGAAAGGTCGGCGACCTGGTGCAATGGTTACTGGAAAAGTCCCGGCAAAATCAGGATTGACCCGATTGTCCCGGGTGGGTGGCCGAGCGACTGCCGGCCAGAAAACACTGACGAGAGCCGGAGTCTGCACTCCGCTCTCGCCTCGAGCTCAACGACGACGTTGCTGACGCCGCCGCAGTTCTTCGTCGGTAGGAATCGGCACCGGTTGCAGCGGTGGCTCGATCAGGCCCAGTGCGACGCCAAGGTCGTGAAGCCAGCTTTGCAGTTTGTCTTTCATAGTGCCCCCTCAGGGTCGTGCCGAGCGGCGATACTGCGCCGCCTCAAGCAGATAATAGTCCTAACTTTTCCCGCGCGCTGCCTCGCAATAGCAATGAACTGTTACTGGATTGAAGCGAATCGGCCAAGGCTATTCAGCCATTGGCCCGCAGCGCCTGTGGCGCCTGCCCGGCGGCCCCCTGCTGCAGTTCGATCCAGGCATTGAGGTTGGCCCCGAGCATGCCCTTACGCCACATCAGCCAGGTGGTGGTCTGGGCGAACGGCTCGGCCAGGGCATGCACTGCCACGCTTTCGCGCCCCGGCAGACTGTCGAGCATCGACTGGGCCATGAGCGCCACCCCGGAACCGGCGATCACACAGGCCAGCATGCCCTGGTAGGACTCGATCTCCATGGCCCGGCCCATCGCCGCGTGATAGTGGGCGAACCAGGACTCCAGGCGCATGCGATAGGCGCAACCCTGGCGAAACGTGAACACCGCACGCCCCTCCACATCCCGGGCGGTGCGCACCGGCGGGTGATCGGCCTCGCTGATCAGCACCAGGGTCTCATCGCACAAGGGCACCCCATCCAGCCCTGCCAATTCAAGGGGGCCATCCACCAGGGCCGCGTCCAGGCGCCCGCTGAGCAGGCCTTCCAGCAGCTCGCCACTGGGCCCGGACTGCACCTGCAGGTTCACCGCCGGATAGGTCCGGTGGTAACGCGCCAGCAGCGCCGGCAGATGAATCGCCGCCGTGCTGTACATGGTGCCCAGGACGAAATCCCCGGCCGGCTGACCGCCTTGTACCGCGGCATGGGCTTCATCGTGCAGAGCGAACAGCCGCGCGGCGTAATCGAGCAGCACCTTGCCCGCCGGCGACAGTTGCAAGCGCTGACGCTCGCGCAGGAACAGCTCGACGCCCAGTTGCTCCTCCAACTGCTTGAGCCGAGTCGAGAGGTTCGACGGCACCCGGTGCAGGCGCTCGGCGGCCCGGGTGATGGAACCTTCCTCGGCCACGGCCTGAAAGATGCGCAGTTGGCTGAACTCCATGACATTCTCCAAAACTGAACAAGTTACTCACTATTATTCATTTTTACAGAAAGTCAATCAGTCCTAGCCTGACGGTCATTGTCCTTGCCGATGGAACCCCCACCATGTCCCCGCTGCTGCGCCTGCTCGCCAGTTTCATTGCCCTGATGATGGCCATGGGCATTGGCCGCTTTGCCTTGACTCCTCAGCTGCCGCACCTGATCGGCGAAGGCCAGGTCGACCTGACCGCCGCCGGCCTGATTGCCGCCGCCAACTACCTGGGCTACTTCTGCGGTGCACTGGACGCCATGTTCGCCCGCCAGCCGAAACAGGTACGGGCACGGCTGCTGGGTGGACTGTGGCTGTGCGTGTTGCTGACCCTGGCCTCATTCTGGGCCCAGGGCTTCTGGCCGCACCTGCTGTTGCGCTTCGGCACGGGCGTGGCCAGTGCCTGGGTGCTGGTGATGATCACCGCCCTGAGCCAGCCCCTGGCGCTGGCGGCGGGCCGGCCACGCCTGGGAGCCCTGGTGTTCGCCGGTCCCGGGCTGGGCATCATGCTCACCGGCCTGCTGGCCCTGGGCTCCAACCTGCTGGGCCAAGGCTCCGCCAACCTGTGGCTGTTGTATGGGCTGGTGGCCCTGCTGATGCTGCTGGTGATCCTGCCGATCCTGCCACAGGCCTCGAAAAACCTCAGTCCGGCCGCCCAGGACTCGAGAGGCAATGAGCAGAGCGTGGGCCGCCTGGGGCTGGTCTATGGCTTGTACGGGGTGGGCTACATCATCCCGGCGACCTTTCTTTCGCAAATGGCCAGCGCGCGCTTTCAAGGTCAGTGGCAAGCCGATCTGTTCTGGCCCGGTTTCGGCCTGGCTGCCGCCCTGGGAGTGGCCCTGGTCAGCCTGCGCCGGCACACCCCGCACAGTACTCGCCAATGGTTGATGGCGACCCTGTGGCTGCAAGCCGCCGGGGTCTTTGCCTGCCTGCTGGACAGCGGCCTGGGGTTGGTCTTGGGCGTGTTGCTGTGCGGCACACCGTTCCTGGCTTGCATGCAGCTGGTGATGCAGCGTTCCCGGGAACTGGCGCCGCAGGCGGCCCAGCGCAACGCCGGTCTGCTCACCGCCTGCTTTGCCGCGGGGCAATTGAGCGGCCCGTTGCTGGCGGCCCTGAGCAGTCACTTCAGCGCCAGCCTGCAGTTGGCGCTGGTGACCGCCGGTTCCGGCTTGCTGATCAGCGGTGGCCTGCTCTGGCAACCGCGACCCGCGACACAGCGCTGCCCGGCGGTCTCCTAGGCAGCGGCGTTATAGAAAGCGCTTGATGCGCCGGCGCAACCATTGCTCGGCGCTGACAAAGGTGATGCCCAACAACACCAGCAGCGCCCCCAGCACGAAGTTGAGGCTCAAGGGTTCACCCAGCAACAACACGCCGAAGGTCACGCCAAACATCGGCGTCATGAAGGAAAACACCGCCAGGTTCGCCGCCAGATAGCGACGCAGCAGCCAGAACCAGGTCAGGTAGCTGAAGAACGACACCACCAGCCCCTGAAACAACACACTGGCCACGGCCACCGGGGTCAGGCTGACCTGGGTCACCTGGCCGCTGAGCACCGCAATCAGCAGCAAGCCGACGAAACCGACGATCAACTGATAGAACAGCGTCAGTGTGGCTGGCGCTTCCGACAGTCGCGAGGCACGTACCACCACCGTGGTCGCGCCCCAGGCCAGCCCCGCCAGCAGTCCCAACACATCGCCCAGGAGCATGCGCCGATCCAGATTGTCCAGGGAGATCCCTCCGGCAAAGGCGATGCTGATGCCAATGAAAGCGAGGATGATCCCCAACCATTGCAACGGCCGCAGCCGCTCACTGGGCAGCAACCAATTGACCCCAAGGGCGGTGAAGATCGGCGCGGTATAGAGAAACACCGACATATGCGCGGCGCTCGTCAGCTTCAGCCCCTCGGCAATGAACAGGAACTCCAGACCGAACAGGGCACCGGCCAGTAAACCGCCGCGCCAGGTACTGGAGACCTGGGACCAGCCCCCTTTCCAGCACATCAGCAGGGCCACCAGCAGCGCCGAAATCCCGGAACGCGCAGCCGCCTGCATCACCGGGGCAATATCCGCCGCCGCCCATTTGATCATCACCTGCTGCACGCCCCAGATCAGGCACAACCCCAGCATCACCTGCAGGGCAAAGCCATCGGCGTTG
The DNA here is from genome assembly GCF_058744285.1 of Pseudomonas sp. E1BtOHC1. Classification (NCBI taxonomy): domain Bacteria; kingdom Pseudomonadati; phylum Pseudomonadota; class Gammaproteobacteria; order Pseudomonadales; family Pseudomonadaceae; genus Pseudomonas; species Pseudomonas sp. E1BtOHC1. The sequence continues at coordinate 2,567,049 of NZ_CP196023.1, read as the reverse complement.
CGCCGCTCGATGCTCACCGCAGTCCCTCAGATTGATTCATCGACATGACAGCTACCCGCTGTGGAAAGGACAACGCCCCCAGGGACGCGGCCAGCCATCGTGCTGCAAGACGGGCCGCACCGGGAAAGACAAGTAACCCGAGACATAGAGAAGGTGGAGGTTTACACCCGTCCACCCCAGGGCGAAATGAGTATCAGCTTAGCTCGATACGATCCGCGTGAATGACAATCTGGCCCTGTTTATAGAGCGCGCCGATGGCCTTCTTGAAGTTGCCTTTGCTGACCCCGAACAAACTGCTGATCAATGCCGGATCGCTCTTGTCGCTGACCGCCAGAGAGCCATTGTTTTCCCGCAACTTGGCGAGGATCTTCGAGTTCAGGCTGGTGGCTGCTTCTTCACCCACCGGTTGCAGGCTCAGGCTGATCTTGCCATCGGCCCGTACTTCCTTGATGAAGCCTTTCTCTTGCATGCCGGAGCGCAGGAACTTGAACACTTCGTTCTTGTGAATCAGGCCCCAGTGCTTGTTGTTGATGATCGCCTTGAAGCCCATGTCGGTGGACTCGGCCACCAGCAGGTCGACTTCCTGGCCAACCTTGTAGTTGGCCGGAGTCTTGTCCAGGTAGCGGTCCAGGCGGGCCGTGGCGGTGATACGACGGGTGTGCTTGTCCAGGTAGACATGCACCACGCAGTATTCGCCAGCATTCATCTGGCGCTTTTCTTCGGAGTAGGGCAGCAACAGGTCCTTGGGCAATCCCCAATCCAGGAATACCCCGATACTGTTAACTTCGACGACTTTAAGGCTGGCAAACTCACCAACTTGAACTTTCGGCTTTTCGGTAGTTGCGATTAACTTGTCGGCACTGTCCAGATAAACAAAAACATTCAACCAGTCTTCATCTTCACTGGGAATGTCCTTGGGAATATAACGATTGGGCAGCAATATCTCGCCGTCCGCCCCTCCGTCCAGATACAAACCAAAGTTAGTGTGTTTAACCACTTGCAAACTGTTGTAGCGCCCGACTAAAGCCATTTCCAATACCCTCATTGCGTGGGCGGCATTCTACCTGTTTTCCAGGCACAGGTTGGCGCTCCTGAGTCCCGGACCAGAAAAATCCGTGAAGAGCCTTGGTTTTTCTAGCTTCACTGGCGATCAAGCGGCCATTCGTCAGGCAAACAGCGACCTACCGGGTAGGGGCAAACAGCCACCAGCCGGCATTTTCAGAAGCTGGTCTTTATTTAAAACAGCCACTTAGGAAGATGTCAGCGAGATCAACTTAGGAAAAAAGCCAAAAAAGCGACCTTCTGTTTCAGAGGATATTTACCAAGCAATTGTCAAGTATTTCTGATAAGATGCCTGGCCAAATTAATTTTCCAAAAGGTTAAATGGCCGCCATGCGAGTAAAAGCCTCCAACAGCAAAGCAAAACCAGCTCCCGCCGTTGAAACCAGCGAATCGATCAACGAACAAATCGCGGCCTTCCTGAAATCGGGCGGCGAAATCCAGCAAATTGCCAAAGGCGTCAGCGGCCAGACTTTCGGCCCATCCAAGCAGATCAGCCTCGGCAAGAAGTAATTCCCCCGCATTATCCTGGTCCCTTAGCGCTTTGCCCTCAAAGCGCTAGGACTGGCACCCTTCTTCCCTCCCCCTAGTACTAAAAGTCGACCAACGGCCCTTATCCGCTGTCCCTGGCCGCTATCCTTGCCGCTCTCTGGATCAATGGTTTCAGCCAACTCCCTGTTCATCACTGCCGACCTTCCACCCAGCGGCTGAACTGCCGGGGGCCTTCCGGGTTCAGATGCAGGAACCCGCACTCGCAAGGACTCGAATATGGCGCGCCGGTGGCCCCTGCTTATCCTGTTACTGATCCTCAGCCTGCTGCTAGGCGCCTGCAGCCGAGTCGGCCTGGCCTATCGCAACCTGGATGTGATCATCCCCTGGACCCTCAACGACTACCTGGACATGAACAGCGAGCAGAAAAGCTGGTTCAACCAGCGTCTGCAGCAGCACCTGAGTTGGCATTGCAGCACCCAGTTACCCGGTTATCTGGACTGGCTCGATCGCCTGCAACTGATGGTGCAGAACAATCAGGTCAGTGATCAGGACCTGCTGGCACGAACCCGGGAAGCCAAGCAGGCCATCGCCGAGACTGCACGGCAGATCACCCCTTCCGCTGTGGAACTGCTCCAGGGCCTGGACGACGGGCAAGTCAAAGAGATGAACAATGCCTTCGCCAAGGACCAGCAGGAACACCGGGAGCAATACCTCACGCCATCACTGGCGCAGCAGATCCAACAGCGCAGTCAGCGCATGAGCAAGCGCCTGAATGCCTGGCTCGGCCCCCTGAACCCCAGCCAACAACAACGAATAGAGCAATGGTCCGCCTCCCTGGGAGAGCAGAACCAGCAGTGGATCGCCAACCGCGTTCACTGGCAGGCGCAATTCAGCGCCGCGGTGGCGCAACGCCAAGACAGCGATTTCCCACAGCGCATCGAGCAGTTGCTGGTCAACCGCGAGAGTTTATGGACAGACGACTACCGCCAGGCCTACGCCCACACCGAACAGGCCGCACGCAGCCTGTTGGTGGACTTGATGGCCGCCAGCAGCCAGGACCAACGCCAACGCCTGCTGAAGAAAATCGACGGCGTACGCAAGGACTTCACCGCCCTGAAATGCCTGCAGAACGCCCGCCAGGGCTAGCGGCGCGAAACTAGGCGATCTGCGCCCTGGAGGCCACCTCGTCAAAGGTATCCGGATCCAGGGCATCAGCCTGTTCATCCAGCACCTGACGCGGGTGATCGTTGCCCGGAATACTGCTGTCGATCAGACACAGCAGGCTTGAGCCGCGGGGCGTCAGTACAAAGTTCTCGCCGTTGCCGCCCTCTTCCTCGGGCCTGGTTTCTATAAAACCCCGGTCCAGCAACAACTTTTCGTACTGGGTGGCGGTGACTTTCAGCTCATCCAGATTGCCGGTGGGCTCACCTTCCGCCTCCTTGGCCGCCGCATGCTGCTCGGCGTAGGGGCGAGGCGTGAAACTGTGGCCGGCGCCGTTCTGCACTTCGTGCAGCAGTCGTTCAATCAGATCCCAGTTATAAGTGGTCATTGCGGTTCAACCTCGAGACATGAGAATGAAAGGCCTTTCATAGGTTGTGACCGACCGGGTTTTCAGCCGTTCAGGAAATACGCCGCGCCAGCCAGACCCCTGATCGGAAAACCGCTGGGCAGCTTGTCGATCCCGCCCTGCGCCAAACGACTAGCGTGTGTAAGACCCATGCCCCCTGCCTTGAGGAGAAACGCCATGAGCACTACCGATCACCCCGTGGTCTCCCGGGAACAATGGCTGCGCGCACGCAAACAGCACCTGATCCATGAAAAGGCCTTTACCCGCCAGCGCGACCAGCTCAGTGCCGAGCGACGGGCGCTGCCCTGGGTCAAGATCGACAAGCCCTACCACTTTCAAGGCCCCGACGGGCCACTGAGCCTGGCGCAACTGTTCGGCGAGCGTAGCCAGTTGCTGGTCTACCACTTCATGTTCGGCGCCGGCTGGGAAGAAGGCTGCAAGGGCTGCTCCTTCCTTGCGGACCACTTCGACGGCGCCAACCAGCACCTGGCCCATCACGACGTGAGCCTGGTGGCTGTCTCCCACGCGCCCTATGCCCAATTCCAGAACTTCCGTCGACGCATGGGCTGGCGCTTCGACTGGTACTCCAGTGCCGGTGACGACTTCAACCAGGACTTCGGTGTCAGCCTCAGCGCCCAGCAACTGGCCGCAGGCACGGCGACCTACAACTATGAACAGGCCAGTGGCGATGAGGCCGAGTTGCCCGGCTTGAGCCTGTTCTATCGCAATGACCAGGGTGAGATTTTTCACACCTACTCCACCTATGCCCGTGGGCTGGACCTGCTGGTGGGGGCCTATAACTTCCTCGACCTGACGCCCAAGGGGCGCAATGAAGAGCAGATCATGGACTGGGTTCGCCTCCATGACCGCTACGAACAGACGCCCGAAGGCAAGGGAAGCCAGCATTGCTGTGGTGGCGCTTGATATCCTGTTCGCCGGTAAGCCGTCTCCCACAGGACATGTGTAGGAGCCGGCTTGCCGGCGAATCGTAGCGACCGACAGTACAAATCTGCGGCAAACTGCGTGCCCCCCCTCTACAGCCAACTAATCTGCAAACATGAGCGCCGCCTACCACAGCCTCCATGAATACACCCTGCGCATGAACCGGGTGCTGGAGCACATCGACCAACACCTGGACCAGCCCCTGGAGCTGGCGGATCTGGCGCGGGTGGCGCATTTCTCGCCCTACCACTTCCACCGCCTGTTCAGTGCCTGGGTCGGCGAGCCCCTGGGGGCCTACCTGCGGCGTCGGCGCCTGGCCTGCGGTGCCTATCTGATGGCCAGCCGACCCGAAGCCTCGATCCTGGAAATCGCCCTGGATGTGGGCTTCGGCTCCGGCGAAGCCTTCTCCCGGGCCTTCAAGCAACACTTCTCGGTGTCCCCCAGCACCTGGCGCGACACCGAACCGAAACGCTGGCACCGTCGCCTCGACGACATCCGCGAACGCCGCCTGCGTGAATTGAGCAATCCTGATCAGACCCACATCCCGGCCTTCGACGATCCTGACGCCTTCATTCATCTGAAGGAAACCAGCATGAACGTCACCCTGCAGCAACTGCCCGCGACCCGCGTGGCCTACCTGCGCTACATCGGCGCCTACGGCCCGGGCATTGGCGTTTTCTGGCGCGAAACCGCCGCGCCGTGGATGCTCGAACACCAGCTGTTCAACCACGTGCGCTACGGCATCGGCCACGACGACCCGGACCTCACCCCCGCCGAGAAATGCCGCTACGACGCCTGCGTCGAAGTGCCCGAAGACTTCAAGGCCAGCGCCCCCGCCGTCGTCACCACCCTGCCCGGCGGCCTCTACGCCGTGGCCCACTACCGCGGCCTGGGCCCGGCTATCGCCGACGCCTGGATCGAACTGTGCCGCGACTGGCTGCCCAAGAGCGGCATGCAGTTCGACCCGCGCCCGGCGTTCGAGCGCTATCCGGCGGATGCGTATTACGACGTCAAGACGGGAGAGCTGGAGTGTGAGATCTGCATTCCGGTGAAGAAGCTGTAACGCAGCACCGTCGCCAGCCAGAAACGACACGGGGGAGCCCATGCTCCCCCGTGCCTTGCGCCTTGAACCCTGCCCTGTGCTAGAGACTGTCGCTGGTGGAGAAGCCGCCACTGTCACGGGAGCGGGTGCTGCTGGAGGAACTGCTGGGCGAGCTACTAGACGAGCTGCTGGAACTGCCCCACAGACTGCTGGAGCCTGATGATCCGGAGCTGCGGCTACTGCTTGCCTGGGCAGCCGACAGCGCACCCTTCATGAACCCGACCATCAGCGAGTCGACATTGCTGCGGCTCGAAGCGTTCTGGCTGGCCCGACCGGCCTCGCTGGCCAACAGGCTGCGCTCCAACTGCTTGGCGCGCTCGTACTCGTTCTGCGCCTCCTCGCACTGGCCTTGCAGAAACGGCACACGCACCCGCAACTCATCCAGCTCCGCACGCAGCTCACGCACCTTGCGTACCAGCGCATCGTCCTCCTTGCCGGCGGTTTGTGCCGCCAGGCGCTCCAGTTTGTGGTCGCTCATCTCGGCCAATTGTTCAGCCAGCAACGTCGACGCCTGGGCCAGGTACTCGTCACGTTTTGAGCTGTAGGCATCCAGGCTCGCATGTACCTCGTTGGCCTGGGCCTTGGCCACCTCCACCGCCTGCAAGGCCGCTTGCAAACGCTGCTGAAGCACAATGAAGTCACCGCCGGTGGAAGCCTCCTGATAGAGCTTCGACAGCTTGGCCTGCTGCGCGGTTTCTTCTTTCTCCAGGCGACTGGCGGCGCTTTCGTTGGCCTGCTGAATGGCCAACAGGGTCTGCTCGGTGCGCCAGTTTTCCGTGAAGTTGCACAGCCTGGCGGCCCAGCGGTCCAATTGCCGCCATGGCGTCCAGCGCGGATAACCCTCGGTGCCGAACTTGCGACCTTTGAGGTACGTGTACAACCGGTCCACCTGGAAACCCTGCAGCTTGGTCCGGCATTCATCACGCAGCTCCTCATAGGATTCGGATGCCGCCACCCGCGCCGCCTCGGCTTCGCGCAGTGCCTGCACCTGGCGCTGATAGGCCGGGTCATCGGCCAGTTGCCGATCGATGCCCGCCACCCGGGTCTGCAACTCTCCGGACACGCCCATCGCCGCCTGCAACTGCTGCGCTACCGCGGCCTCGGCCGTGGCCAGGCGCTCGCGCAATTGCGCTTCGCCCTGGTTGCGCTGGTCAAGCAAGCGCTTGACCTCGGCCGACTGCTGGCCGCCGCCCTTGAGCTGGTGACCGGCAATCCGCGCCAGGGCGTCGCTGATGTCCTGCTCCAGACGCAATTCCCGCTCATGGGCGTTGGACAACTCCTGCTGCAACTTGCGCAGTTCATACTCGTAGCGCCGGGAGTTTTCACTCAGGGTCGCCATCATGCTGTTCGCGCTCATCACCACTCCAGGATGTAGTCAGGCTTGGCGGTGGTCCGCCCTTTGAGGAACTTGAAGCTCAAGGAATTGGCATCCTTGCTGCCCAGGCGCCGGTTATCCACATGGCCGTCGGCCAGCTTGTCGTTCTTGACCTCCTGATAGGTGGCCTGATTGACCCGCACGCCGAAGACACTGGCGTAGCGCTTCTCACCGGTCTCGATACTGGTGATCGGCACCGGCAGCACATTGCCGGCCGCATCGGTGGCCTCGGTCAGCAGGTACCAGCTCTTGCCCCCGGTGGCGTCGAAGTTGCGCTCGACCATGGATTTCTCACCGGCACGGCTGACGATGTCCAGGGTCAAGGGCGTCTTGGCAAACGCCAGCAACTGCTCGATCTCCTTGAGCCCACCGGTGGTAGTCGCCACATCCAGGGCCTGGATCGCCTGCTCCACCTTGCTCAACAGCGGCTGGAACTGCGCCGCATCCGCCTGGCTCAAGTTCATCTGGCGCACGCTGGCCCGAGCCGCCTCAAGGGTGGCGAGGTAGTTGGGGTTCAGGCTTTGCTGGTCAGTCAGCCTGATGGCCTGCTCGACCTTGGCCATGGCTACCGCCACGCCCCTGGTGTCAGCATCATCCAAGGCCCCTTGAGCCTCTTTGGCCGCCGCCGCAACCTCGGGCACGACCTTGCTGGCCACGAGAAACTCGCGACTGGCGGTCAGGCTCTTGAGTTTCTGCGCTGCCGTCAGAAGGGTGTCGATGTCATCCAGTTGCGCCCGCACATCCTTGAGCGAGGTGATGCTTCTTCTCAAGTCGGTCTTGGCATTGGAGACCATCACACCGTCGTTGAAACTACGCTGCTCCTCAGGCACGGCAAACTGCGGCAACTTGATCGTGGTCTGCTGGCGAGCCGTTGCCAACCGAGCCTTGGCCTTGTCCAGCAAACGCCCCGCTGACGCCACCTGGGAATTGGCGACCGCAGGCTCCAGCTGAGCGATCTGCTCCTGCAACAAAAACACCTGCTGGGTGCGCGAGTGCGCCTCGTTCTGCAAGCTCACCAGATCGGCATAGGTGTAACGGCGCTGCTCCTTGAAATCGATGATCACGTGGGTCCAGGCATACAGCGAATAGAGGACGATAGGCGTCCAGATCGCCACCCATTTCAGCCAGTGGTTACGACGCAGGTAACCGTCTGCCAGACGTTGCTCCCACCAGCGCAGCGTCGGCGCTTCGTAAGTCAGGCGAGTGGCAAAGTACTTGCGCACCCCCTGCTCCACCAGGGCGTCCTCGACCTCGACGCCCTGGGCCTTGTAGAACTCGCGAATACGCTCGGCCACCGCCTTGCGGTGCTTGGGCAGGTCCAGGTGCTTCTGGATCTCGGTCTGGTTGTGGCGCAGCTCATCGATCAGCGCCATGGCGCCCATCTGTTCGCTGATAGAAACCCCGCTCACCTCACACCCCCTTCTGCAGGAGCGCGGTGAAGCGGCGCTTGCTGTCCTCGGTCACCGACTCAATCTCGGCGGCGGCCGATGCCGACTCCTTGCGCAGCTCCTGAATCAGGCTCAGGCTGCTGGCCTGGAACTCCACCACCGCATCGGCCAAGGCCTTCACCGAACTGGCCTTGAGGCTGGAACCGTAACCGGCCTTGAGCGCCGCATTGAGCTGATCGCCACCCACCCGCGCCTGCACTTCAAGGCTGGTGTTGATGCCATCGGTCATGGCGTTCAGGGTCTGGGTGGTTTCCGCCAGACCGCCGGAAGAAGTGAAACCCGCCGCCAGCCCGGTGAGCACAATCTCGTTGGTAGCGAAGAAACTCACCGCCCGCTGATACAGGCGCTCCTTCACCGCGTGGTACTGATTGAGCCGGGCGAACACCAGCTCCGCCGCGCCATAGGCGGCCTTCAACTGATCGGCGATGTCAGTGATGATCTGAAAGCGCTTGTCCTCGTCCTGCAGATTGCGCAGGGCCACGTCCCGCTCAAGCTCCAGCTTGGGCTGATCCGCCGCCGCCAGCCCTGCCACTTCCAGGGCGGCACTGGCATCAGCCAGGGCCTTGCGCCCGGCGTCCATCTGCGCCTGGGCGATTTTCTGCACCTCACAGGCATCCACCTCGGCCGACTTCATGGCCAGGCGGTAATCCTGGTACGCCTCGAGGATCAGGGTTTCCAGCTGGATCTGCTCATTGGCCGACTTGGCCACCGCCAGGTAATTCTCGCGGATGCTCTCGAAGCGATCCGGAATCGAGCCGCGGCGCATGTTCAACCACGCCAGCTGTATGCGCTCGGAGAACTGCAACTTGCCGTCGGCCATCCACTCCATCATCTGCTGGGCATCGTTGCGGATCGAATCGAAGCTGGTGGCGATATCCGCATAGCGGGTGCTGATATCCATGCCCTGCAACTTGTCACGCACCGCGGCGTTGAACACCGTGGCCTGCTGCAGGGTGGCAGCGATCTGAGTCACCCGCTCAACGTCGTACACCGCCACCTTGTCCAGCAGCGCCAGGACCGGCATCTCCTGCTTGGGAAAGGTGATACCGATGGAGCGCAAGGCCGACATGGAGCGTTCGAGGTAATTCATGAGCATGGGCATATTCCCGGGGTGGAGCCACGACGCCGAGGCTCCATCATCCATTGACAGGTGAATAGGCGAAGGGGGCTTCCACCCCCCACTTTAAAATCGGTTGCAGCGTTGCCGGCAGCTTCTACGCAACGGCCGGGATGACCCGGAGCCCCTCATCGAACGGGGCCCAATACATCCGTGGCAGATAGCCAGCAACCTGGCGTGCGCGAGCATAACACCCGAGTTGGACAGAGAGAATTCATCGCCGCCCGCCCCTCCTCAACGAGAAGGAATGGCCGTGATATCACGAACGATGAACTTCGGCAGAGCGCGAATGTAGAAGTTCTCCACATCCGAATTACCGCTGTTGGTGATCACCCCCAGCATGCTCTTCATATTGCGCAACTGGCCCATGGCCCCGGCAGGCTGCAAACCATTGCGTTCCTGGGCGAAATGCAACACCTCGGCGCCGTCGCGCTTGACCTGAACCTTGTAACCGAAATCGACACTGGCAAGGATCGTATTGTCATCGACGACCATCGACACCAGCCCACCCTTGGAGTCACTGAGGCGGCGCTTGTACACCGCATTCACATCCAGCAGGTAGTCGGCGCTGTCCTTGGTGGCGGCGTAGCGATTGGCATTGCCCAATTGCCGGATCAACTCCATGCCCAGTTGCTGACGCAGCTTGTCCTCGGGCAGAAAACGCTCGCTCTCGCCGACCAACTGCAGGTTGAAGGTATCGATCCAGTAAGTGGCGGTAGCGGGAATCTGCACCGGCTTGGGCGAGATGTAATAGTCCGGGGTGGAGGCACAACCGGCGAGCAGAACGAGGGTGAACAGCAGAGACAACAGACGCATGACGGATCTTCCTTGAGAAGGTTTTCAACAACGCACCGCCACCTGAAAACCACCGGCGGCATGGTGATAAGCGGCGGCATTGTAAGCCAGGAAAATCGCGGCAGACCGGCTCGAAAAGATACTCTCGGCAAATTAGGAATTGCCTTACGGCAGAAGCAGACGATCCAACAGGAATGGGGCTTTAAGGACAGGGGGAGCGCTGGATATAGTCGAGGGGTCGTTGAAAGGACGACCGGGTTTGGCGACCTGATTTACAGAGTCCTCAGTCAAACTAAAGAGGCTCAATAAATGACGCGTTATCAAGCTATAACCGGCCACGACTGCAACATTCCCTCACTGCTGATCGATACCCAAGCCCCCATAGACGTCCTGCACGATGCAGCGGCGTATCGCATTCGCGCCGTGACTCAACTGCTGGAGAACTTCGCGGTTTCTGATGACGCGCCCAAAGGCGCAGTGGTGCTACAGGAACTGGCGCTGGTGTGTAGCATTTTGCTGCGCGATGGCTGTGATTTGATGGATGTGGCGGGGCGCCGGATGCAGGGGCAGCTATCGGCATAGGCAGACAGGGGGCGGTACAACGCCGCCCCTTTAGCCTGAGTACAGAGTGGGGAGATATTCATTGATACGTTCGTTGTGCAGCAGCCGATCAACTGTAAAGTCCAACTGATCCGAAACAGCGATGCCTCTGCGCAATGGTTGAGGAAAATCCTCGATCGACGCGAAAACTGTCGGGAGCAGATATCTAAAGTAGTCACCCATCACCGTGTTGCCATCGTACCCTACTGGATAATCCTCACCCTCGTAGCTACCTTCAATAGCGTGATAGACAAAAACCCCCTTATTGACGGGCAAATTCGCTTCACTGTAATGACCCATTTTCGCCAGACTACTTTCAAGACCACCTACAATAGACTTTTTGCACAAACAACTTCGGTGACGACAAGCGGAATACAGGTCCAAGTCAAAACCGCCATTTTTCGGTATTGGATAATCACAAAACTCTTTTGACTCCTCCCACATATATTCATTCATCCGATCGAGCAGTGACTCAACCGCAGCAACCTTGAGCAAAGCCTTGGGCAAATCACCGAAGCAGTTGTTCACCATCACGGCAATCCGCCCACATTTATCCATTGCAAACCAAGTGAGCATTGAACCAAATCTAGGTTGCCAATTGAGATCTAGAACAGACATATTTCCTTCACCTATTGAAATTTAGAAATCGATGCATGCACCTACCAACATATATTGCGAGATAATTACTTCCTTCCACTCCAGCAAGGCGCCTGCAAAATCTTCAAGAGTCACATCTGAGAAATCCGTCTCATCATATAAAATCACCTCTAACAACAACCACATTTTTCGCGCAACCTCCCTCAATCCGCGCCAGAGTACAAACCTCTATATCAAATGACTCCTCCCCATCGTCACCCAATGGACCAATAATCGCTTAAAGGAGAGAACAAAAGCTCGCTGCCGATTCCGGCTTATAATTTCGCATATCGTAAACATCCAAATCATGAAGCCACTTTAATCCTGCAGATATAGTTTGATCCGCCATTTTCATATAGCCATCCAACTGCCATCTCTTTGTTTATTAAGCGTCGCACCTTTCCACCTCCTTCGCACATCTACGGACTTTCCCGAAGCCCCCTAGATATCAAAATCCGCGTTAAATTATCGAAACCTCCCCCAGCTCCACCGAATTAAACTGAGATTTCTCTAGCACTGAAAAATCATCAGAATTGGCATGCAATCCGTGAGACACGATAAAACTCCTGCCTCCTGACAAATTAAAACGCAAGCCAACTTCACTGGAGCGCTGGAGCTCCTTCGCATTCATCTGCCCGCGCTTAAGTATTGTCACATCAATTACACAACAACCAATAAGCTGCTTCCAAAAAACAGTGGAAAACAATCCAGACTCAGAAATAGCGAACAGTTCCTCGTCTCGACCCAATGAATTCGGATCTTGACTAGCGGCCCTCGCACCCTCATCCCAAACAATGACGCTATTCAGAGAGGGGTCACTCGAAAGACCAAGGATTATGCCTCCCTCAAAATAGATAGCTAAAGGTCCTGCCGTCAATGAAAATGCCAAACTATCCTCAATACCACATTGAGCGGCAACTTCCGAAGCTGGCCACCAGCTATATCTAACAAGCTTGACGACCTGTTTGCCTCTGAGACGTCGAAGAAACTCAACCTCCATAGACGGCACCATTAAATCCATATATTTATCGCTCATTAAAATGATCAATATCTAATTACTCCCCCTCCCCCCCCGCATAATTTTTCATATAGATATCCCTCAAGCCCTCAACCAACTCAAGAGCACTTTCAACATCATAAGCCTTATATCCACTTCTATTTATACATTCAAATGGATAAGCATCACCAGAACGCAAGGCACTTATAGCAAAATCAAAAGTCCTCAAATAATCATCATGAAACCCAGGATAACAAAAACTCAACGACGCCATATCTTCCGCAGCCTCTTCAAGCGTCTGCTGATTCACGGTAGCCGCAAACATATCAAGAAATCGCTCTTTCCACTCAAACTCAGCCATATTGACCTCCATCAAAACTCAGGATGCGCCGTATGAATCACATAACCACCTTTACCATCAGACTTAAGTACCAAATTAACATTAGGCATAGGTTTAACTATTTTAGAAACCGGACCACCCTTATTAAGGACTTCAAATCCGCGCCCCAAGTTCCCTAACCCTGGATCAGCAAGGAAAGGCCTAGTTACACCCGCAGGAGGTGAGGAAGCCAACCACAACCTCACTTCCTGACCCTTGATTAATAATGTTTTGGCTATGGCATCCTCCATTTGCGCCCGATCATTGAATGCTGTTCGCGAACCTATGCGATTGCTATTAATCAACTCATTTTTAACTCTATCTTTAAGGTATGCATCGCTAGCATCAGGCCCGTGCTTTTCTAATGGGTGAGTGGGGTTAGACAACTTTCCGTTTGGCTTAACCACTTGACTCCCCTCAGTAGATGCCAGCCCTCCTGGTTGAGACAACTCTGAGTGCGGCGGGTTTGCACCCACTCCATGGAGCGAGCAACTACCATTATTACAGCTATTATCCAGAGTGATGTCCTTGCCGCTCTCCAGCTTGGCAACCTGATACCTCTGGTCACCGTCGCTCTTGAGCGTCAAGTTGCCACCAGCACTGATTTCGCTGCCGATATGTGTGGTGCGGGTGACTTCGTCACGCTGGGTCTGCAGGTTGCCCTAGCCTCCCTTCTTCATGTCATACAGCGAATGCTCACTGTCCTGCTCCGCCAGCAGGTTCAGTTCGCCACCAGCCACCAGATAGGCTTCATCCCCGGCTTTGACCTTGCTGGAAATCAGGGTCATGTCCTGGCCGGACTTGAGCATCACATCCCCGCCCGCCGTCACCGTGGTGGCTTGTTGGTGGACGCGATCCTCTTCGCTCTTGGTGGTACCGGTCTTGCTGGCCCAGTGTTGTTCATTGGCGGCCGAGGCCAGGGTCAGGTGGTCCTTGGCCGTCATCGAGACGTCGCCCTTGGCGCCGATCTGGCTGGCAACAGCGGTGACGTTGCCTCCGGCCTCAATGCTCAGGTCGCCTCCGCTCTCCAGGGTGGCGCCGTGCTGGGTTTTGCTCTGGTCGAGGTTGCCGATGCCGCGGTCGTTGCTGACCACTTGCTCGACGGCGTTGAGGCTGACGTTGCGACCGGCCTTGAGGCGGGTGTCGCCACCGCTGTGCAGGACGCTGCCGTTGCTGTCGAAGTCCCGTTCGGCATCGATGCTCAGGCTGTTGCCGGCTTCGATACGGGCGGCGCTGTCGAGGAAATCGCGACGCTGCTCGCGGACGTAGTCTTCGCTGCTGCTTTGGTGGGTGGTCAGGGTGCGGTCGTTGATCACGTCGCCCTGGGTGGTGGTCAGGGTCACACAAAGGCTTACTTGCTTTCTTTGGCAATAGTGCCCTGACCTGCATCCTTGACTAGATAACGCCCCTCCACATCACTTAACACCTTCAAGCTGTTGCGAGCCATCATCACGCCAACTTTCACTTCTTACTTGATGTAGATAAACTTGCCTGCCTTATCAGGAAAATAACAATACGCCTCATTAATCACAAACCCACACTTATTAATTATTTCCTCTACACCATCCAACAAGCATCCTGATAGATTCAGAGAGTTGAAAAAGCTTTCAACATCCACTCAATATCAATATCACAGCCTATTTCATCAAAAACATACTCACCCATCACCTTACAAACTGAATAACCTACTTCACCACCAAAAACCTGCACCAACTCCAAACCAAAAAACGAAACCCAAACAACACTTAATTAACCCCATTTAAACTCAGGACTAACAACACAACAAAGCCCAGCAGAAAGAAGAATATTTTTAACTCGCAATACATCCACAGCCTGCCCGACAAATACTAAAGAAGAATCTTTCTTTAGAATTTCCCTAGACATTATAAAATTACAGCCCACCACCTCAGATACTGCTTTTATGTGATCTTTATTCTTATAGTCACCACCACACCGAACCTCATATTTTGCTTCATCAATTTTAATACCTGAAATATTTGTCGTCACTACAGACCAGCCGCACTCAGGGCATCTTAGCCCTTTAGTGCTATTCTCGTTGAAGATTTCCAGCCCCCCTCCACATCGCTCACATAACATAGAATCGAACCTCTTCATTCTGGCTTAACAGGAGTAAATATTTTAAACGTTCCTAGATTCGATAGATCAGGCAAATTCTGATTCAACGAAGACCTCGGAGCAACTACCATTTTACCGTCACCATAAGCCCAAACCAAATTAGTCGGTGCCTTCACCGCCACCCCCATTTTGTTTGCCAAATTCTGAGCGAATCCAGCGTCACAAGCTCCCGTATCACACGACAACAATCGAATTGGTTGACCATTATAATTAGGATTATTTTCGATAAGCTTTGAAACTACTCTTTGATCAGCCATAACCGTGCCATTAGGTGTAACAATTTCTATTTTCTGTTTACTTCCATGAGCTACCACATCAAAAAAGCCGTCAGCATCAATATCAGATCTCTTAGAAGCATTTTTGAAGAACTGATCAGCGTCACCCATAAAATTAATTGGTCCGGGAGTCACCTTACCTGTTGAGACACCTATCTCTTTTGCAGCGTTGGCACCAGCTTGCTCCTTAAGTAAAACAGAAGCTCCCGTCCCATTCGCGAGCTTAGCCGCGCCCTTGAAGAGGACAATCTCAAGCGCCGCCCTAGCCGCAGCAGTCCCATAGTCGCGCATCGGGCTGACATCGCCAGGATAGTTCTCTGAGCTAAACGAATTGAGGACTTTACTGCCTTGAGTGTATTCGTACGGAGCAAACAACTGGCCCGTCGCCTGCCATCCATCATGGAACGAGAGCGTACCCCCCAATGCAGAGAAAGTAGGCAGTGCGCAACCTAAACCCGTGACGCAGGCCGGAGTAGTCAATATCGCACCGCCGAATCCGGCAGCTGCACCAACCGCTCCCAAGACTGCTCGGCTAGCATTACCTGAGCGACTAAGCTCTTTGTCGTTTCTTAGAAGTTCATCATTCGCCTTGTCCCATGCTCCATACTCATCAAAAGCTCCGGTGCCCATGAGCTTGGCTTGCGCATCCTTGAAGTTACGCCCATCCGCCTCAAGCTGTGCAACGGCGTTATACAAGGGATCATCAGGAGGAACCGAAGACAAGCAGTTTACCAAGGCACAGGCAGCGGCCCGAAGCTGGTAGGCATTCTCTGGGTCTTCGCGCTGTAGTTCCTCAAGGGCAAGGGTTTCTTTCTGGTGCAGTTGGCGATTGTATTCATCGGCCATCTGCGCAACCCATGAAGCCTTGTTGACATCACCTCCAGCAGCACCCGCTACCGCCAATCCAACAATTTGTGAGAATCCCTGCCTCAAAGCAGGCTGCTGATCAAAGATGTCATTCAACACTTGCGCCATGGCCTGACTGGCGCCAGCGGCGATAGCTCCTGTCTTGAAGTCACCTCCTGTAGCACTAGACACCGCGCCACCAAACAAGGCATGCATCGCGACTCTGGCTGCGCCCCCCTCAGCCCACATAGCCATCCCCGTTGTATCACCAGCATTCTTTGCAGCTTGCCAATGCTCTTGCGCATACCCCCCAACGAAGTTAAACGCAGTAGCGGCGACTACGTTTCCAGCTTGAGAAACCAGGCTTGCATTCAGGTTCTGAGTAAAACTACCTCCATCAATGGCGGTTTTAATCGCCCCTGCTGCCACCCCCTGAGCTCCCGCATGTGCTGCGAAACCACCAATACCCTCCAGTGTTCTGAGATCAAATCCTTTGGTGAGACCATTAAAGGGTTTGGTTTGTCCCCCTAGCTGAGGATCTATAACTCCCGTGGTGAATCCAGCGGTCAGGCTCGATATTGCAGCGCCTTTCAAGCTGTCACTGCTGAAAGTTTCCTTGAACGCTGCGCCAAGATTGCCCTTGTTGTTGATGACACTGACAGCCCCGGTGCTGGCCATTGAAGTCAGGCCGGCCGTAACCATGGCGTTGCCCCAACCGGCAGCAACAAAGGTGCCTGCAGAAGCCCCAACGGTGGAAACCCCGCCAGCCGCCATAACGGTGCCACTACCTGCAGAACCGGCACCCGCAAATGCCGTACCCACCGCGCCACTCGCCGCGCCTGCGGTCAAAACGGTCACGATGATAATGATGGCCAGCATCGCCCCTTGGCCAAGCCCGGAATGGCTGTA
This sequence comes from Pseudomonas sp. E1BtOHC1, assembly GCF_058744285.1. Classification (NCBI taxonomy): domain Bacteria; kingdom Pseudomonadati; phylum Pseudomonadota; class Gammaproteobacteria; order Pseudomonadales; family Pseudomonadaceae; genus Pseudomonas; species Pseudomonas sp. E1BtOHC1. The sequence goes on along the minus strand of NZ_CP196023.1, from coordinate 2,550,374 downwards.
TTTGTAACTGTCATGGACCTCTTTCACCCTGCGCCAGTCCACATCGCCGCGCTTCTCGGCCTCCTTGAGCCAGGCCAGTTGCGGATCGGCTTGCACCATGGCGTCGATGGTCTGACTGATGGACTTTTGGTCGATTTGCTTGAGGTCGATCTTCAAACCATCGGTGGCTTTGATGATCAATTCGCCCTTAGCCACCAACTGACTCTGACGCAAAGTCTCATCGGTGTTGCCCTTACCCTTGGCACTGGTCCAGGCGAGGCTGTTACTGCTCTTCTCATGACTCTCCTGATGCAGGTCCTTCACCCCTTCAAAGGTGATAGCGCCACCACTCTCCAAGGTCAGGTCCTTGCCACTCTCCAGCTTGGCGACCTGATACCTCTGGTCACCATCGCTCTTGAGCGTCAGGTTGCCACCAGCGCTGATCTCACTGCCAACATGGGTAACCCGGGTGACTTCATCGCGCTTGGTTTCCTTGCTGCCCCAGCCCCCCTTCTTCTTCATGTCATACAGCGAGTACTCACTGTCCTGCTCCGCCAGCAGGTTCAACTGACCACCAGCCACCAGATAGGCTTCATCCCCGGCTTTGACCCGGCTGGAAATCAGGGTCATGTCCTGGCCAGACTTGAGCATCACATCCCCGCCCGCCGTCACCGTGGTGGCTTGTTGGTGGACGCGATCCTCTTCGCTCTTGGTGGTACCGGTCTTGCTGGCCCAGTGTTGTTCATTGGCGGCCGAGGCCAGGGTTAGGTTGTCCTTGGCCGTCATCGAGACGTCGCCCTTGGCGTCGATCTGGCTGGCGACGGCGGTGACGTTGCCTCCGGCCTCAATACTCAGGTTCCCACCGCTCTCCAGGATGGCGCCGTGCTGGGTTTTGCTCTGGTCGAGGTTGCCGATGCCGCGGTCGTTGCTGACCACTTGTTCGACGGCGTTGAGGCTGACGTTGCGACCGGCCTTGATGCGGGTGTCGCCACCGCTGTGCAGGACGCTGCCGTTGCTGTCGAAGTCCCGTTCGGCATCGATGCTCAGGCTGTTGCCGGCTTCGATACGGGCGGCGCTGTCGAGGAAGTCGCGGCGCTGCTCGCGGACGTAGTCTTCGCTGCTGCTCTGGTGGGTGGTCAGGGTGCGGTCGTTGATCACGTCGCCCTGGGTGGTGGTCAGGGTCACATCACGCCCAGCGATGATGCCGCCGGCGCGGTTGACCAGATGGTTGCCCGCCAGCAGATCCTGGCGATTGCCCGCCTCCGCCAACCCACTATTGACCAGGTTCTGCCCCGCCACCGCCGACAGGTCATTGGCCGCGCGCAGGGTGCCGACGTTGTTCAAGTCCTTGCCGGCAATCAGGCTCACGTCCTTGCCCGCGATCAGCGCGCCGTTGGGCGCCAGGCGGTTGTTGGCCTGGGCCAGGTACAGCACTGGCACCAGCACCTGTTCGCCGTTCACTTCATGGCTTTCCAGCCAGACGATGTCGTGGGTCAGGGCGGCGACTTGTTCGGAGGTCAGGGTCACGCCCACCGACAGGTCAAGCTGTTGCTTGCTCTGGAGGGCGTTGTCCATCAGGTGCTTGAAGAGCTTTTCGTTGCTGTCCTGGCCGTCGATAAAGCGCTGGCCGGTGCGGGCCACCATGGCTTGCTGGATGAGTTTCTGTTCGTAGAAACCGTCCCCCAGGCGCTTGGCGCTTTGGTCCGGGTTGTAGCCGAGGTGGGACAGCAGGTAGTCCGAGCTCATGAACTGCTTGAGGTTGGTCAGCGCCGGGTTGGTTTCGATCAGGTACTTGTGCGGCCGGGACAGGCTTGCGGCGTCCGGTAGGCCGGCGATCTGCGCAGGGGTTGGGGCCTGGGCCAAGGTGCTGCCCTGGCCGCTGAGGCGGAACAGGCCGTTGCCGCTGGTGGGCAGGGTGAAGCCCGGCAGTATCAGGGGGTTGACCTGTTGCTGGGCCAGTTCCGGGGGCAGTTGCGGGTTGATCCGGATCGGCGTCGAGTAGCCGTTGCCAACGCCGGTGTCGGTCAGGGTCTTGCCGGCGCCGACGTACTCGTAGAAGGAGCGGATCACGCTGTTGTCGAGGGTTTTGTCAGCCTTGAGGTTGACCTTGCCACCGGCCTGGAGGGTGGCGGCGAAGGATTGGTCGCCGTCCACCACTTTGCTGCTGGAGCCCAGCATCACCCCGGTCCAGCCGATAAAGCCGCTGAGGTCGGAGGCAAAGCTGGCCGAGGGCGTCGGGTTGTTGCGGGCGTTGAACGCGGCGGCATGGGCGGCGGCGTTGCCGGTTTCGTTGACGAAGCTCCAGTAGCGCCGCAGGGTGGTGATTTCCTGGGGTTGCAGGCCCTGGTTGTGGACGGTCTCGGCCTGGATGTTGAGGTCGCCGGCCGCGGTGATCAGGCTGCTGGTGTTGGTCAGGGTCTGGGTGTCGATCTGCAAGTCGGCGCCGCTGTTGAGGCTGGCGGCGGCGCTGCTGTTGGTCACACGCAAGCGGTCGGTCTCGGCCACTTCCCACAGGCCATTGATGCGACCGCCCCCGCGATCGTCGCAGCCGGCGCCGGGAATCAGGGTGCAGGACAAGCGGGTGATACTGGCCGCACTCTTTTCGTGCTCGGTGTACTGCAGCACGTCCATGACGTTGTTGACAGTAGTGGCGGCGATGCTCAGCTTGCCGAGGCTTTCGATATCCCCGGAACGGTTGTCCAGCAGGTCGGCGCGGGTTTGCTGGTCGTCCTTGGCGATCAGCGCGGTGCCCAGGCTGTACACCTGGGCGTAGCGGTTGGTGAAGCTGGTGGTTAGCAGCTGCATATTGCCGCCGCTGGAGATCAGGCCGTGGTCGTTGACCAGGGTGGCGGCGTTGAGGTTCAGGTCTTCGCCGCTGCCCAGGGTGCCAAGGTTGTGGATGCTGGCGGCGTTCAGTTGCAGTTTCTGGCTGGCGGTGATGCGCCCGGCGCTGTTCAGCGCGCCGTCGACCTTCAGGGTGCTGTTGGCGCCGCCGGCGATGCTGGCGCTGTCCGCCAGATCCAGTTGGGCGGCATGCAGGTCCAGTTGACCAATGCTGCTCAGGCGGCCCTTGCCGCTGTAGTTGCCGCTCAGGTCGAGGTTGAGCGCGGCGTCACTGCCGATCAGGCCGTCGTTGCTCCAGTGGCTGCCGCTGCCGGTCAGGCCGTTGCCCGCCAGGAGCTGGCCATCGGCGGTCTGGGTCAGGTGGTCGACCTTGACCAGCAACTGGTCGGCCTGGATTGCACTGCTGTTGGTCCAGCGCTCGGCTTCCAGGGTCAGTTGGCCGGCGGTCTTCAGGCGGCCGCCGACGTCTTCGAGGTTGGCCATGGAGATGCCGAACATGCCGCTGCCGCTGTGCAGCAGGCTGCCGCCGCGGTTGTTGAAGCCGCCGGCGTCGAAGGCCAGGTCGTGGTTGGCGGTTTCCAGGAAGCCGTCGCGGTTGTCGAAAGTGCCGCCGATATCGAAGCGGGTTTTGCTCGCCAGACCCAGGGCCCGCAGTTGCCCGCGCTGGTTGTCCAGGCTGGCGGCGGCGGTGGCCAGGGTGCTGCGGCTTTCGATCAGGCCCTGGCGGTTGTCCAGGGCGCCAGCCAGTTCCAGCTCGATCTGCCGGGCGCTGATCTGGCCGGCGCTGTTGTCCAGGTCCTTGGCGCTGATGTGCAGCGCCTGCTGGGCGAAGAGTGCGCCGTCGCGGTTGTCGAGGCGGCCATCGGCGGCGGTTTCCAGAGTGGCGCCGCCGTTGAGGGCCGAGACCTTGCCCGCGCGGTTGTCGAGGTGGGCCGCCTTGAGCGTCAGGTCGCCCTGCTGGGCAATCACTTGCCCGCCTTGGTTGCCGGCGGCGGCCGCCACATCGAGGCCCAGGTTGGTCTTGGCCTGCAGGAGGCCCTTGGCGTTGTCCAGACGCTCGGCATTGAGTTGCAGGTCGGCTTCGCGACTGAGAATCTCGCCGCCGTCGCTGTTCTGTACTTCGCCACTGGCGCTGATCAACACTGAATCATTGGCCGCGACCCGGCCCTTCTGGCGGTTGTCCAAGTGTTCGGTGAACAGCCGCAGCCACTGCTGGCTGGAGAGTTCGCCGCCCTGGTTCTCAACCTTAGTGCTGCGCTTGAGCAGCAAGGGGCCGGCGGCAGACAGCGTGCCCTGGTTGTTGATCAAGTGTCCCAGCAGGTCGAGGGTGACGCCCTGCTTGCCGGTGAAGGTGCCGTGGCTGTTGTCCAGGTCACCACCAATGAATTCCAGGTCGCCGCTGGCGTTGACTGTGCCGCCCTGGTTGCCCAGGGCCATGGCCTGCAGGGTCAGGGTGGTGGCGCTGTCGAGGGAACCGTCCTGGCTGTTGTCCAGCCGCTCGCTGAGTTTGAGGCTCTGTGCACCCGCGCTGGAGATCATGCCCTTGAGGCTGTTGTCGAGGCTGGCGGCCTTGACGTCCAGGGCCTGCTGGCTGACCAGGCCACCGCCCTGGCTGTTGTTCAAGGCGTTGCTGAGGGTGATGTCGACACCGCCCTTGAGGCTGGAGACGGTGCCTTTGTTGCTGTTGTTCAGGCCGATGCCCTTGAGGGTCAGGCCCTGCCAGCCCGACAGCAGCCCGCCCTGGTTGTCCAGCTCAGCGCTGCCGGTGATGGTCAGGGTCTGTTGCGCCAGTACCACGCCGGTGAGGTTGTCCATGCCGGCCAGCACCAGGGTGCTGCTGCCCTGGCTCGACAGCTCGCCGCCGCTGTTGCCCAAGTGGCCCAGGGTGGCATTGAGGGACTGCTGGCTCTTGATCAGACCGCCCTGGCCGTTGCGCACCTGATCGGCATTGAGTTGCAGGCGCTCGGCGCTCAGCAGCTTGCCCTGATGGCTGTTATCCAGAGTCCCAGCGCTGACCGTTACCTGGCGCTGCCCACTCAGGGTGCCGCCCTGGTTGTCCAGGGTCTGGGTGGTCGTGACCGTCAGATCACGGCTGGCCACCACGCTCTTGCCAGTGTTGTTCAGGTTTTTCGCCGTCAGCGTGACATCGCCGTTTACGTTACGGCTGTTGTCGGCATTGACCCCGGCTTCGATGATGCCGTGGTTGTTCAGTTGCCCGCCGCTGCCCAGATTGATGCTGTTGGCCGCCGCCAGGGTGCTGTGGTTGTTCAGGTCGTCTTGAGTTTGCACCTTGAGATCGGTGCCGGCGTAGACCGCGCCCTGAGCATCGAGGCTTTGCGCCTTGATCGCCACCGCGCCCTTCTCGGCAGTGGCTTCGGCCATGCGTAACTGGCCATTGGCATCCAGTTGGATATCACCGCCACTGGCGATCAGCTTGCCGTCGAGTTTCACCCCGACCCCGGCTTCAGTGCCCACCAGCTTAATGGCCCCGGCGTACATGCCGCCCAGGGCAGATGAGTCGATCGCCAGTTGCGGCGCATCCGCTGGGTTGGCGGAGCGGGCTGTGGCATTGAGGGTCTTGGCATCGACATCGTTGGCCCCGGCGATCACCGCCAGGTGCTTGGCCTGGATCTCGGCGTTGATTTTCGCGCTACGGGTGATGATTTCGAACTGGTCGATATTGCTCGCATTGAGCCCCGCGCCTTCAATGGCGACGCTGCCTTGATCCACCTGGTAACGCTGGAGCTGGCCGTTCTCGATCACCGGTTTGCCGGTGGTCAGGGTGGCTTTCGGGGTGTTGATAAAGCCGCAGCCGTTGCAGCTCACGCCGTAGGGGTTGGCAACGATGACATGGGCCGATTGCCCGGCCACTTCGGTGTAGCCCTTGAGCTGGCTGGGGCTGCCGCCGTTGACCTCGTTGAGGATGACATTGGCCGCGCGGCCACCCAAATTGGGGTTGCCGAGGATGATCCCGCCGAGTTGGGTTTCCTGGGTGCGGTTGATGGCGTTGTTGAGGATCACGCCCTGCTGGCCGACGTTGTAGTCGCTGAACTGGTTATGGGACAAGCCACCGCCATTGGGGGCGGCGATGTTGACGATGGGCACGCCATTGCCGGCCTGACCGAGACTGGTGCCGCTGCCGTTGACCACGATGCCGTCGGCCATCGCCACCACGGGCTGCCAGAACATCATGTTGGCCAGGATGAACGCCAGTCCGCGTTTGGACAGCCCCCAGAACGTATCCCGCGCTTGCAGGGTGGCGGAAGGCTGGCGGGCCAGAAAGGCAAACTGACGAGCGTCCATGTCATGTATCTCGGGTAATGAGCGCAATTAAAGGAACAGGTCCAGACGGAAATAGATCGGTGCTTCGCGTTCACTCAGGGCTTCGGGCCGTTCGAGGGAATGGGCAAAGGTCACGCTGGCGGCGAGGTTCTTGCCCCGGGCAAAGAACTCGATGGAGTCGCTGGAGACCCGGCCATGCTGCTCAGCGTTGTAGCGGTCGTTGCGGATCGCGCCGAGGTCATAGCCCAGCCCCGTGCCGTACTCGGCGAATACCGGGCGCAGCCAGTCCCAGCCCACCGGGCGACTCCAGCGCAGGTCGTTGCGCCAGTAGTAGCCGCTGTCGCCATTGAGGCTCTGGTCCTTGTAGCCACGGATCGAGGACTGGCTGCCCAGGCTCATGCGTTGCGAGCTGAACAGCACATCCTCGCTGCGCTGGCCGGTGACCAGGCTGCTGAACACCAGGGACTCTTCCCACAGCTTGAACGGCTGCAGGTAGCTGGCGGTGGCGGTGTACTTGCGGTAGCGGGCGTTGGCCTGGCGATTGCCGTATTTGTCGCGCTGGTTTTCGCGCTGGGCATCGAAGGCGCCAATACCGTCCTGCAGCCCCAGGTCGAGGTTGAGGAAGGCACTGCCGATGCGCCGGCCGTGGTTGATGCCGAACTGCGCTTCGCTGAGGCGGTTGCTGCTGTTACTCAGCTTGCTGTCTTCGATGTAGTTGTTGGTGCGCAGGTAGCTCAGGCCGCTGTTCAGCGAGGTCTTGCTCACGGCGTCGCGATGAATCACCCGCTCCACCCGCAGTTGATGGTTCTGGCTGTCGCCGGTCTGCTTGAAGTTGAAGCCAACGGCCTGGGCCAGGGAGCGGTATTCACTCTGGCTGTAGCTGTAGCTGAGGTTCCACCAGCCAAACGGCAGGTTGTAGTAGAGCATGGCGTTGCGCGAGGTTTTCTGGTGGTCGCTGACGGCGTCGTGGCCGCCGCGCAGCACCAGTTGGTCGGCCAATCCCAGGGGGCTGTCCCATTCCAAAGAGCTGCCCCACTGCTGCTCGCCGGTGCTCTTCTGGCCCTCGTTGCTGCGCGACAGGCCGACGCGCCAGGGCTTTTGCGCATTGTTCTTGACCAGCACCTGACTGCCGCCCACGGCCTGCCCCGGGGCCAGTTCCATCTGCGCCTGGTTCGACGGCAGGCGGTTGAGCTGGTCGACCATCTGCTCGATCTGCCGCAGGTTGAGCAGCTCACCGCTGCTGCCGGGAAAGGCCATGTTCAACTCGCGGGCGCTGAGCTTGCTGTCTTCCGCGGCCTTGAGCCCTTCGAGCTTGCCCTCCACCACCAGCACTTGCAGGTGGCCGCTGGACAAGTCCTGTTGCGGCAGGTAGGCACGGCTGGTGACCAGGCCCTTTTCGATATAGCGGTTGGTGATGACCTTGAGCAGCTCGTTGAGCTGGGCCACCCCCAGGCACTGGCCGATGTAGGGCTTGAGCAGGCTCTCGCGTTCGCTGGCGGACAGCGAATCGGCGCCTTTGAGCTGGATGTCCTGAATCGGGAAGCAGCGGCTATCGCTGGGCGCGCTGGGCGCCACAGGCGCGGTGCTCTTGCCGGGCAGGTCCTTGAGTTCTTCGAGACGCCGCAGCTGTTCTTCCAGCAGGCGATTCTGCCGATCGCGGATCAGGTCCTGGTCGCCGGGGTTGAAGGTCGGTGCGGGCAAGGGAGAGGCAACAGCCATGTGCACGGTGCCGACTAGCAGCAGGCAAGACAAGGCACAGCACAACCTCATCCCGAGGGTGGGGATAGACATATTCGGTCCTTCGAAAGGGCAGCAAGGGTCAAGACAGGGCGGGCGATGTTAATGTGCCACCATGTTGGCGTCAAATAAGCGCTGAACGCCCCGACAAACTGCGTACACCCCCGGAATCCGGGCCTTGCAGTGGGTGCCGATACTGGATTAACCCCAATAACCGACACATCAGACACTTCTGAATCTTCAGGAAAGGTTTCTTGGTAGCGGACTGTTGATCCGCCAGAAGCGTCTCTTCGAACTTGGACTACTTAGCCAAAACTCAGGGCATGACCCAGATTGCCCGGGATGCCGGAATGGGCCGGGAAACCCAAGGCCAGTTGAGCCATCGAGGCCCGGAGTAGCTCTGAAAGCCAGCCCAAAAAAAACCCGGACCAGGTCCGGGTTTTTCGTTTACCGCTGGCGGCAGGCTTATTCGGCTGCCGGCGCCTGTGGCTTGCGGCGCTTGAGCGGCGCCAGACCGTCCTGGCTGACCAGGCTGTCGCTTTTCGGCCGATTGGCGGTCTTGCGCTTGGTCGGCGACTTGGCCACGGACTTTTTCTTGTCGCCCTTGGCGTCGGTCTTTTTCTTCTTCACCCCAACGGCCTTGCCGGACGCCTTGACCTTTTTCGGGCCGCTGTAGGTGCCTTTGACTTCCTTGATGGTGCGGCGCTCGAAGCTCTGCTTGAGGTAGCGCTCGATGCTCGACATCAGGTTCCAATCGCCGTGGCAGATCAGCGAGATGGCCAGGCCATCGTTGCCGGCGCGGCCGGTACGGCCGATGCGGTGCACGTATTCGTCGCCGCTGCGCGGCATGTCGAAGTTGATCACCAGATCCAGGCCATCAACGTCCAGGCCACGGGCGGCGACGTCGGTGGCCACCAGAATCTTGACCCCGCCCTGCTTCAGGCGGTCGATGGCCAGCTTGCGGTCCTTCTGGTCCTTCTCGCCGTGCAGGACGAAAGCCTTGTAATCCTGGGCCACCAGGCGGCCGTAGATGCGGTCGGCCATGGCCCGGGTGTTGGTGAAGACGATGGCCTTCTGATAGGTCTCGTTGGCCAGCAGCCAGTTGACGATCTGTTCTTTGTGCTGGTTGTGGTCGGCGGTGATGATCTGCTGACGGGTGGTTTCGTTCAGCTGGCTGACGCTGTTGAGTTGCAGGTGCTCAGGGTTGTTGAGGACCTTGGCAACCATTTCCCGCAGGCCGGAGCCGCCGGTGGTGGCGGAGAACAGCATGGTCTGCTGGCGGTTCGGGCATTCGTCCACCAGGCGCTGCACGTCTTCGGCAAAGCCCATGTCGAGCATGCGGTCGGCTTCGTCGAGCACCAGAACTTCGACTTCTTTGAGGTCGAGGTTGCCGGCATTGAGTTGTTCCAGCATGCGCCCCGGGGTGCCGATGAGGATGTCCGGCACTTTGCGCAGCATGGCAGCCTGGACCTTGAAGTCTTCACCGCCGGTGATCAGGCCGGACTTGATGAAGGTGAACTGGGAGAAACGCTCGACTTCCTTGAGGGTCTGCTGGGCCAGTTCCCGGGTCGGCAACAGGATCAGGGTCTTGATGCTGACGCGGATCTTCGCCGGGCCGATCAGGCGATGGAGGATCGGCAGGACGAAGGCGGCAGTCTTGCCGCTGCCGGTCTGTGCCGTCACCCGCAGGTCACGCCCTTGCAGCGCGAGCGGAATAGCCGCTGCTTGCACCGGCGTCGGCTCGACAAATTTAAGCTCGGCCACGGCTTTGAGCAGGCGTTCGTGCAGGGCGAATTGGGAAAACACGGGTGCTACCTCGAAGATATGCAAAAAAACAGCTGCATAGGGTAACGGTTTCGAGCGCGAAGGCCGAGTTTCTTTGTGCAAACGGTCGCAAAGAGTTGGTTTTTTGTTAACCGATTTGTCCTTAACCGTAACTTTGCCAGGGTTAAATGCTCTAATCCCCCCCTTGTTCCATATAGAAGAATCGTTTTAGCCCATGGATTTCAAACAGCTCTGGCTCGATACCCAGGATCTCTGGGGAGCCCTCGATCAACACCCTCTCCTGCACGCCGGCATCGGCCTGGCCCTGTTACTGGTGGTCGCCCTGGTACTCGGACGAGTGGCCCGCTACCTGGTCCTGCACGCCGTCAGGCTGCTGGGGCGCCAGCCGGCCTTGCACTGGCTCAATGACCTGCGCCACAACAAGGTATTCCACCGCCTGGCGCAGATGACCCCGTCCCTGGTGATCCAGTTCGGCCTGCACCTGGTGCCGGAGCTGAGCAAGACCAGCCTGCTGTTCCTCGGCAACCTGGCCATGGCCTTCACCATCCTGTTCCAGCTCCTGGCCCTGAGCGCCCTGCTCAACGCCCTGCTGGACATCTACGCCCGCACCGAACACGCCCGCACCCGCTCGATCAAGGGCTATGTGCAACTGGCGAAGATGGTGCTGTACGTGTTTGGCGCGATCATCATTGTCGCCACCCTGATCGACCGCTCGCCGCTGTTGCTGCTGTCCGGTCTGGGCGCGATGTCGGCGGTGATCCTGTTGGTCTACAAGGACACCCTGCTGTCCTTCGTCGCCAGCGTGCAGTTGACCAGCAACGACATGCTGCGGGTCGGCGACTGGATCGAGATGCCCCAGGTGGGCGCCGACGGCGACGTGGTGGACATCACCCTGCACACGGTCAAGGTGCAGAACTTCGACAAGACCATCGTTTCCATCCCGACCTGGCGCTTGATGAGCGAGTCGTTCAAGAACTGGCGCGGCATGCAGCAATCCGGCGGCCGGCGGATCAAGCGCAGCCTGTACATCGATGCCAGCGGCGTGCGCTTTCTGCATGACGACGAAGAGCAGCGGCTGAGCAAGGTGCGCCTGCTCACCGACTACATCGGGCGCAAGCAGGCCGAGCTCAAGAGTTGGAACGAAGCCCAGGGCAACGTCGCCGCACTGTCGGCCAACCGTCGGCGCATGACCAATATCGGCACCTTTCGCGCCTACGCCCTGGCGTACCTGAAGAGCCATCCCGAGATCCAGCCGAACATGACCTGCATGGTGCGTCAGATGCAGACCACGGCCCAGGGCATTCCGCTGGAGATCTACTGCTTCACCCGCACCACGGCCTGGGTGGATTACGAGCGCATCCAGGGGGACATCTTCGATTACCTGCTGGCGGTGATGCCGGAATTTGGCCTGAGCCTGTACCAGCAACCCAGCGGCACCGACCTGCGGGCCGGGTTGTTGCCGGCGGTACTGGGGGCCAGCCACGTGCCGCAGATCGAAAAACAGGCGCTGTAACCTCGTAGGAGCTGGCTTGCCAGCGAAGGCGTCGGCCCGTCAGGTGCAAGGCTTGCGGACCCTTTCGCCGGCAAGCCGGCTCCTACAGATCAGCGAAGGCGTCGGCCGCTCAGGCGCAGGACTTGCGGGCCTCTTCGCCGGCAAGCCGGCTCCTACGGGTCAGGTTGTCAGGCGGGACGGGACGCCGCGGCGGCTGATCCATACCGCGGCGAGGATCACCAGCCCACCCAGCATCAGCCGACCCAGGTCTTCATGCTGGTTCCAGATCAGCAGGTTGATCAGTAGGCCTATCGGCACATGCAGGTTGTTCATCACCGCCAGGGTGGCACCGGTCACCAGGCACGCGCCCTTGTTCCACCAGTACATCCCCAGTGCCGTGGACACCAGCCCGAGAAACAGCAGCACGGCCCATTGCAGCGGTGCATCTGGAAGGAAGTGGGCCTTGCCGAATAGCAGGAACGCCGGCAGCACCACCAGCAACGCCCCCAGGTAGAAGTAGCCGAAACGCCGGTAATGCGGCAGGTCGCTGGGGTAGCGCGCCACCAGGTGCTTGTACAGCACTTGTCCGGCGGCATAGGTGAAGTTGGCCAGTTGCAGCAACAAGAAGCCGATGAAGAAGTCCGGGTTGACGCTGTCGTAGCGAATCACCACCGCGCCCGCCACCGCCACCAGCGCCGCCAGCAGCCCCCAGGGATTGAAGCGTCGGTTCAGGGCGTCTTCGATCAGGGTCACGTGCAAAGGCGTGAGGATGGTGAACAACAGCACCTCCGGCACCGTCAGCACCCGAAAGCTCAGGTACAGGCACACGTAGGTGATGCCGAACTGCAGGGCACCGATCAGCAGCATGCCGCGCATGAAGGCCGGTTCCACCCGGCGCCAGCGAGTCAGCGGGAGAAATACCAGTCCCGCCAGCAGCACCCGCACCAGCACCGCGAAGTAACTGTCGACATGACCGGCCAGGTATTCGCCGATCAGGCTGAAGGAAAACGCCTGGATCAGGGTGACAAAAAGTAGATAGCCCATGTTCGCCTCATCTTGAATGGCGGCGACGATAGCGGTTTTGCCGGTACAGATGAAATCCCGGGCAAAAAAAAGCCCGATCTCGCTAGGCGTGCAATCGGGCGTCGGCACTGAAGGAGCAACCAGTGCAAAGGGAGGTTCGATGCGCGAACCGGCTTGAAGGGGATCCGCAGGCGCTACTTGAACACCGGGGGATTATCTGCGGATTAACGCCGCTGATTACCGCGTCGCGAGCCTGCGCCAGAGCGACGGCATCAATTCGCCAGCGGCGATTCAGGCCACCTGGGCCAGCTTGGCGTTGGCCTGGTTCAGGCCCTTCTCATGGAAGTCGCCGCCCAGGTTCAAGCCTTCGGCGTGGATGAACTCGACGTCGTGGATGCCGATAAAGCCCATGACCTGACGCAGGTAGGGTTCCTGGTGGTCCGCGCTGCTGCCGGCGTAGATACCGCCCCGAGCAGTGAGCACATAGGCACGCTTGCCAGTCAGCAGGCCTTGTGGCCCGGTGTCGGTGTACTTGAAGGTCACCCCGGCGCGCAACACATGGTCGAGCCAGGCCTTCAGGGTGCTGGGAATGGCAAAGTTGTACATCGGCGCGGCCATCACCAACACGTCGGCGGCCAGCAGTTCCTCGGTCAGCTCATTGGAGCGCTGCAGGGAATCCTGCTCGGCGGCGCTGCGCTGCTCGGCAGGTTTCATCCAGCCACCCAGCAGATTGGCGTCCAGGTGCGGCACCGGGTTGCGGGCCAGGTCACGGACGCTGATCGAGTCGCCAGGGTGGGCGGCCTGCCATTGCTGGATAAAGGTCTGGGTCAGTTGCCGGGATACGGAATCCTGCTGGCGAGCGCTGCTTTCAATGATCAGGACGCGGGACATGGCTGAAGCCTCCATCGGGGTATGCGTAAGTCGATGGAGCGCAGATTAAACAGAGTGATATCGATGAAAAAGCGCAAATAACTGCTATAACCAATCAACAAATTCGTTTATAAGCGGAGCCAGCCCCAGCGCAGTATGCCGGGCCGGCCCAGGGTCTATCACTTGGCCTGACAGTTCAGGTCCAGGCGCAGCTTGATGATCTTGCGATTGAACTTGGCGGTGACGTTCTTGCTCTTGCCGGCCGCCACTTCCACCTTGCGGGTGCGGGGCGCCTCGGGGCCATTGCGAAACACCACCGAACACACGGCGTCGTTCTTGCCGTAGTTGTTCAACTGGATGGAGCCGATGTCTTCATCGGTATCGAAGGTGGTGTAGTCGATGCTCTGGCCGTTCAACTGCTTCTCGACATCGATGGGATAGGCCCAGGCGCTCAGGGGCAGTAGAGCCAGCAACACACAACAGAATTTTCTCATTCGGCAGTCTCCAATAAGGAGCGCCAGCTTAGGACAAGAGGAGTCCCTCATGAAAGCGCCCCGCGTGACCCTGGATCAATGGCGAACCCTGCAGGCGGTGGTCGATCACGGTGGCTTCGCCCAGGCCGCCGAAGCCCTGCACCGTTCGCAATCCTCGGTCAGCTACACCGTGGCGCGCATGCAAGACCAGCTCGGCGTGCCGCTGCTGCGCATCGATGGCCGCAAGGCGGTACTCACCGAAGCCGGCGGCGTGTTGCTGCGCCGCTCCCGGCAGTTGGTCAAGCAGGCCAGCCAGCTGGAAGACCTGGCCCACCATATGGAACAAGGCTGGGAGGCCGAAGTACGGCTGGTGGTGGACGCCGCCTACCCCAATGCGCGCCTGGTCCGCGCCCTGACCGCCTTCATGCCGCAAAGCCGTGGCTGCCGCGTGCGCTTGCGCGAAGAAGTGCTGTCCGGGGTCGAGGAAGTGCTGCTCGAGGGGGTCGCCGACCTGGCCATCAGCGGCTTCAACATTCCCGGTTACCTGGGCACCGAGATGAGTTCAGTGGAGTTCGTCGCCGTGGCCCACCCGGAACACGCCCTGCACCGCCTGCAACGTGAACTGCATTTCCAGGACCTGGAAAGCCAACTGCAAGTGGTGATCCGCGACTCCGGCCGCCAGCAACCGCGGGACGTGGGCTGGCTCGGCGCCGAACAACGCTGGACCGTGGGCAGCCTGGCCACCGCCTCGACCTTCGTCAGCAGCGGCCTGGGTTTTGCCTGGCTGCCCCGGCACCTGATCGAACGGGAGCTGCGCGAAGGCCTGCTCAAGGTCCTGCCCCTGGACCAGGGCGGCAGCCGCCATCCGACCTTCTTCCTCTATTCCAACAAGGACAAACCCCTGGGCCCGGCGACGCAGATCCTCGTGGAACTGCTGCGCACCTTCGACACCGCGCCCCTGGATGCGCCCTTTGCCGCACCCGAGCAAGCCTGACGTCCCACTCATCAGAACAGGAGTTCTGCCATGGCGTATTTCGAGCATGAAGGTTGCACCCTGCACTACGAGGAATACGGCCGGGGCGACCCCCTGCTGCTGGTTCACGGCCTGGGCTCCAGCGCCCTGGACTGGGAAAAACAGATCCCCGAACTCTCGGCCCGCTACCGGCTGATCATCCCGGACATTCGCGGTCACGGACGTTCCGACAAACCCCGGGAGCGTTACAGCATCCCGGGCTTTACCGCCGACATCGTGGCGCTGATCGAGCACCTGAACCTGGGCCCCGCGCACTACGTCGGGCTGTCCATGGGCGGCATGATCGGCTTCCAGCTGGCGGTGGATCAGCCGCAACTGCTCAAGAGCCTGTGCATCGTCAACAGCGCCCCCGAGGTCAAGCTACGCAGCGCCAATGACTACTGGCAGTGGTTCAAGCGCTGGAGCCTGGCCCGAGTGCTGAGCCCGGGCGCCATCGGCAAGGCCCTGGGGCCGCGCCTGTTTCCCAAGCCGGAGCAGGGCGAGCTGCGGCAAAAGATGGCCGAGCGCTGGGCAAAAAACGACAAACGTGCTTATCTCGCCAGCTTCGACGCCATCGTCGGCTGGGGAGTGCAGGAACGTCTGGGCCGGATCACCTGTCCAACCCTGGTCGTCAGCGCCGACCGCGACTACACCCCGGTGGCGGTCAAAGAGGCTTATGTCAAACTGCTGCCGGATGCACGGCTGGTGGTGATCGAGGACTCCCGACACGCCACGCCGCTGGACCAGCCGCAGCGCTTCAACCACACCCTGCTGGACTTCATAACCACAGTCGACACCACCACCCAGGATCACTGAACCATGCTGAAAAAAATCGCCCTCGTCGCCGGCTCCGTGCTGTTCGCTGCCAACCTGATGGCCGCCCAACCGGCCAAGGCGCCTCACGTCCTGCTGGATACCAGCTTCGGCAAGATCGAAGTCGAACTGGACCCGGTCAAGGCACCGATCTCCAGCAAGAACTTCCTCGACTACGTCGACAGCGGTTTCTACACCAACACCATCTTCCACCGGGTGATCCCGGGGTTCATGGTCCAGGGCGGTGGCTTCACCGCACAGATGGTGCAGAAAGACACCCGCGACCCGATCAGGAACGAAGCCTCCAACGGCCTGCATAACGTACGCGGCACCCTGTCCATGGCCCGCACCTCGAACCCCAACTCGGCCACCAGCCAGTTCTTCATCAACGTCGCCGACAACGCCTTCCTCGACCCGGGCCGCGACGCCGGCTACGCCGTATTCGCCAAGGTGGTGAGCGGCATGGACGTGGTGGACCAGATCGTCAACTCCCAGACCACCACCAAGCAAGGCATGCAGAACGTGCCGATCGACCCGGTGCTGATCAAGTCGGCCAAGCGTATCGACTGAACCCAGCAGCCTGTCCCGACGGCGGCGCCCTACCCGGCGCCCCGTCCGCTTTCAGAACAGGAGAGCCCGCATAACGGGCTTCAGACCCCATGCTCTATCGTCGTTTTGAACAACTGATCGATATCTTTCGCGACGCTCCCAGCGCCACCCCACCCAATCGGGTCCTGCCCTTCTACTTCCACTACATCAAGCAAGTCTGGCCCAGCTTCGTCGCCCTGCTGGTGGTGGGCCTGTTCGTGGCCCTGATCGAGGTGTCGCTGTTCAGCTACCTGAGCACCATCATCGACCTGGCCCAGGGCACGCCCAGCGTCCAGGTGTTCACCGACCACGGCCTGGAACTGGCCTGGATGGCGGTGGTGGCCTTGCTGTTCCGGCCGCTGATGGTCGGCCTGCACGACCTGCTGATGCACCAGACTATCAACCCCGGCATGACCAGCCTGATCCGCTGGCAGAACCACAGCTACGTGCTGCGCCAGAGCCTGAACTTCTTCCAGAACGACTTCGCCGGGCGCATCGCCCAGCGCATCATGCAGACCGGCTATTCGCTGCAGGACTCCTCGGTGCAGGTGATCGACGCCCTGTGGCACGTGACCATCTATGCCATCGGTTCTTTGGTGCTGTTCGCTGACGCCGACTGGCGCCTGATGATCCCCCTGCTGCTGTGGATCGCCGGTTTCATCGGCGCCATGCGCTACTTCGTGCCACGCATCCAGAAGCGCTCGGTGGACGCCTCCGACGCCCGCTCCAAACTCATGGGGCGGATCGTCGACGGCTACACCAACATCACCACCCTCAAGCTCTTTGCCCACACCCATTTCGAGCAGAGCTACGCCCGCGAAGCCATCGCCGAGCAAACCGAGAAAAGCCAGCTGGCGGGTCGTGTGGTCACCGCCATGGACGTGACCATCACCAGCCTCAACGGCCTGCTGATCGTCGGCACCACGGGCCTGGCCCTGTGGCTGTGGAGCCAATCACTGATCAGCGCCGGGGCCATTGCCCTGGCCACCGGCCTGGTGATCCGTATCGTCAACATGTCCGGCTGGATCATGTGGGTGATCAACGGCATCTTCGAGAACATCGGCATGGTCGAGGACGGCCTCAAGACCATCGCCCAACCGCTGCAACTCACCGACCGCGAGCAGGCGCCGAAGCTGGCGGTGGCCAAGGGCGGCGTGCGCTTCGAGCATGTGGAGTTCCATTACGGCAAGGCCAACAAGGTCATCAGCGACCTCAACCTGGACATTCGTCCCGGGGAGAAGATCGGCCTGATCGGCCCGTCCGGGGCCGGCAAATCAACCCTGGTCAACCTGCTGCTGCGCCTCTACGACCTGCAGGGCGGACAGATCCTCATCGACGGCCAGAACATCGCCGAGGTGACCCAGGAAAGCCTGCGCGAGCGCATCGGCATGATCACTCAGGACACCTCGCTGCTGCACCGTTCGATCCGTGACAACCTGCTCTACGGCCGCCCCGATGCCACCGACGAGGAACTCTGGGAAGCGGTGCGCAAGGCTCGCGCCGACGAGTTCATCCCGCAGCTTTCCGACGCCCAGGGCCGCACCGGCTTCGATGCCCACGTCGGCGAGCGCGGGGTCAAGCTGTCCGGCGGCCAGCGCCAGCGCATCGCCATTGCCCGGGTGCTGCTCAAGGACGCGCCGATCCTGATCATGGACGAAGCCACCTCGGCCCTGGACTCGGAAGTGGAGGCGGCGATCCAGGAAAGCCTGGAAACCCTGATGCAGGGCAAGACCGTAATCGCCATCGCTCACCGCCTCTCCACCATCGCCCGCATGGACCGCCTGATCGTCCTGGAACAGGGGCGCATTGCCGAGGCCGGCACCCACGCCGAACTGCTGGCCCATGGCGGTTTGTACGCGCGCCTGTGGCAGCACCAGACCGGAGGTTTTGTCGGTATCGACTGATAGCGCAAAAACCTTCGTCCCACGCCCACCAATAAACGCCAGGGCCCTGTTTCCAGGGGCCCTGGCGTTTTTATAGACGGGCTGGAATTGCGCCAAAAGCCTGCTGTACTGAGCCTAGGTTCCGGGACAGAACCTGTAGTTAACCCGCGGGATGCATAACAGTTGTATCGCGTTGATAGGTTGACCTATCAAGGACTCACTCATGTCTTTGTTCAAACGTTCCATGACTGAATTGCTCGGGACCTTCTGGCTGGTTCTCGGCGGGTGCGGCAGCGCTGTGCTGGCGGCGGCGTTTCCCAATGTCGGCATCGGTCTGCTGGGGGTGGCCCTGGCATTCGGCCTGACGGTACTGACCATGGCGTTCGCCATCGGCCATATTTCCGGCTGCCACCTGAACCCCGCCGTGTCCGTGGGCCTGGTGGTGGGCGGACGCTTTCCGGCCAGGGAACTGCCGGCCTATGTCGTGGCGCAAGTGATCGGTGGAGTCATCGCCGCAGCGCTGCTGTATTTCATTGCCAGCGGCAAGCCCGGCTTCGAGCTGGCCTCGGGGCTGGCCTCCAACGGCTATGGCGAACACTCACCCGGCGGCTACTCGATGGCCGCGGGGTTTGTCTGTGAGCTGGTGATGACCGGAATGTTCGTGGTGATCATTCTGGGCGCCACCGACAAACGCGCCCCGGCGGGGCTGGCGCCCATCGCCATCGGCCTGGCCTTGACGCTGATCCACCTGATCTCGATCCCGGTGACCAACACCTCGGTCAACCCGGCCCGCAGCACCGGACCGGCGCTGATCGTCGGCGGCTGGGCCCTGCATCAGCTGTGGCTGTTCTGGCTGGCGCCGATCCTCGGCGCGGTGATCGGCGCCGTGCTCTACCGCTGGCTGGGCAAGGAAGACAGCTGAGCAAAGGCGGCGAGGATCACGCCTGCCGATAGGGCAAGGCGTCCCTCGCCTCCTCGGCATAAGCGCGAATCCCGGCCCGCTCCTGTTGCAGGAAATCCTTCACCGCGGCATTCAGCCCGGGGTGACGCAGGTAATGCCAGGAGCGGGTGATCACGGGCTCGAAGCCCCGAATCAGTTTGTGCTCGCCTTGGGCCCCGGCGTCGAAGCGCTGCAGCCCCTGGGCGATGGCGTACTCCATGCCCTGATAGAAACAGGTCTCGAAATGCAGGCGGTCAAACTCCGCCAGGCAGCCCCAATAGCGGCCGTAGAAGCTGTCGCCCCCCACTAGGCTGAACGCCATGGCCACCGGGCGGCCGCCCTGCTTGGCCAGGACCACGCGAATCGCCTCGGGCATGCGCTCGGCCAGCAGGCTGAAGAAGGCCCGGGTCAGGTACGGCGCCTGGCGCCGCACCGCATAGGTATTGGCGTAGCAGGCATAGACGAAATCCCACTGGGCTTCGTCCAGTTCATGGCCTTCGAACCACTGGAAATCAAAGCCCTGCCCCGCCACCTGTTCGCGCTCCTTGCGCATCTGCTTGCGCTTGCGCGAGCTCAAGGCGTCGAGAAAATCCTGAAAGTCCCGGTAGCCGCGATTCTGCCAATGGAACTGACAGCCCAGGCGCTGCAACCAGCCCGGTTGCTGTTCCAGGGCCTGATCGCTGAAGTTATCGGTGAAGTTGATATGGGCGCTGGAAAGCCCTTCGATCTCCAGGTAGCCGGGCAGGCTTTTCAGCAGCTCGAAGGCATCCGCCTGGGTCGCCGCCAGCACCCGGGCGCCGCTGACCGGGCTGAACGGCACCGCCGTCAGCAGCTTGGGGTAGTAGTCGATCCCGGCCCGCGCGCAGGCATCGGCCCAGCCGTGATCGAACACATATTCACCGTAGGAGTGCCATTTGCGATAACTGGGCAGGGCCGCCAGCAGCCGGCCGTCTTCCACATGCAGCAGGTGCTCGGCCTGCCAGCCGGAGCGCGGGCCCAGGCTGCCACTGTCTTCCAGGGCACTGAGAAAGGCGTGACGGACAAAGGGTTGCCCGTCCTTGAGCAGGCCATCCCATTGCACAGGATCGACGGCAGACAGACTGTTCAAGGATTGCAGCGGCATTGGGGTCCCCGGGATTCAGATCGGACAACCCGGCGAGTATCCCCCATCCCCGGACTCACCGAAACAGCCACGGCCCTGGCGCGAGCTCAACGCCCCAGATGCTCCGCAAGAAAATCGATGAACACCCGGGACTTGCGCGGCAAGTGGGCGCTGTTGGGAAACAGCACATGCACCGGCTGCGGCGCCAGGCTGTACTGCGCCAGCACCCGCACCAGGCGCCCATTGGCCAGGTCGTCGAGCACCAGCCATTCCGGCAGCACCGCCAGCCCCAGGCCGGCCAGGGCCAGGGCGCGAATCGCCGTTGCCGAATTGGACTCGTGCCCAGGGTTGACCCGCACCTCCACCTCGCCCCGACGCGGATGATTGAAGGTCCAGCTGGGCGGCCCCGCCAGATTGCTGTTGCCGATCCACGGCAAGCGGCTCAGATCCTCGGCCTGCAGCAGTTCCTGGCCATGGAGCAGGTCCGGGCTGGCCACCAGGGCGATGCCATAGTCCGCCAGCTTGCGGCCCTTGAACCCCGAGTCCGCCAGGTGGCCGAGGCGAATCACCAGATCGAGCTTTTCCGCCACCAAGTCATTCAACGACGAATTGAAGTGGTAACTCAGGCGCACTTCGGGGTAGCGCGCCGTGAACAACGGCAGGATCGGCAGCACGAAAGTCTCTGCGTACTCCGCCGTGGAGCTGATGCGCAATTTGCCCGAAACCCGGTTACGCCCATGCAGTACGTTGTCAAAGGCCGTATCGATATTGGCGACAATCCCTTTGAATTCGTCATACAGGTCCTGGCCGCTTTCCGTCAGGGCGATATGCCGTGTGGTGCGGATCAGCAAGGTACTGGCCAGGGCCTGCTCCAGCGCCTTGATATGCAGGCTCGCCATGGCCTTGCTGATGCCCAGATACTGCGCGGCGCGGGTGTAGGAGCCAAAGTCCACCACCGCGAGAAAGGTCTGCACCCGATGCAATTGGCCGTGAAAGGTCTCGCTCACTGTCAAATCCTATTAAACAATGCGTCAAGTATAGGCTTCTCGACAGTCTCAGCCCAGGCTCCCTATGCTGCGGGCAAAACGGAGGCGGCATGACCTACAGATACAAAGTGGCGGTGGTATTTCTTCTCGGATTCTTTATCGACTGCGTGAACATCTTCATGTCAGCGGTGGCCCTGCCGAGCATCGCCGCGCACTGGCAGGTATCCAGCGCCAGCGTGGCCTGGGTCGCCAACGCCTACATGCTCGGCCTGACCCTGGTGATTCCCATCAGCACCTGGCTGGCAGGACGCTTCGGCAGCCGGGAGATCCTCAGCGCCTCGATGCTGCTGTTCAGTGGCGCGGCCCTGCTCTGCGGGCTGGCCGACGACTTCAGGTGGCTGGTGTTCTGGCGACTGGTGCAGGGCATGGCCGGCGGCCTGCTGATTCCCCTGGGGCAGGCCTTGACCTTCAACCTGTTCCAGGGCCCGCAACGGGCACGCATCTCGACCCTGATCATGGCCGTGGCATTGCTGGCCCCGGCACTCTCGCCGACCCTGGGCGGCGCGATCGTCGACCACAGTTCCTGGCGCTGGGTGTTCTTCGCCAGCCTGCCGTTGTCATTGCTGGCGGCGCTGCTGTCCTGGCGCTGGGTCCGCAGCGAACGCACGGCGCATCCGGCCCCACCGGACCTGCGCGGCCTGCTGCTGGTGAGCGCCAGCCTGGGCAGCCTGCTGCTGGGCATGTCGCTGTACGGCAGCGGCTACCCGGCCTATCAGGCCCTGCTCTGCCTCGCGGCCGGCCTGCTGTTCGCCGCGCTGTACCGCAGGCACTGCCAGACTTGCCCACAGCCCATCGTCGATCTGCACCTGCTGAACAATCCCCGCCTCGGCCTGTCGGTGGGCATCTACCACGCAATTCCCGGGATCTTCACCGGCGTCAACCTGCTGAGCCTGTTCTTCCTGCAGGACAGCCTGCACCTGAGCGCGCAACACAGCGGCATGTTCATGTTGCTGTATGCCGCCGGCGCGCTGCTGGCGATGCTGGCCTGCGGGCGTTACTACCACCGCATCGGCGCCCCGCGACTGTTCGCCATCGCCCTGGTGCTGCACAGCGCCGGCATCGTCACGCTGTGCTGGGTCAATGCGACGTCCGACCTGCCGCTGATCATGCTGGCCTACCTGCTGATGGGCCTTGGCGGCGGCGCCGGCGCCAATACCGCCCAGACCACCGCCCTGCTGGACTTCAGCGGCAGCGACACGCACAAGGCCAGTGTGATCTGGAACATCAACCGGCAGATGGCCTTCAGCCTTGGCGCGGCCTTGCTGCTGATGCTCTACAACCTCCTGCTCAGGTACCTGGACGCTCTCGCGGCCTATCACCTGAGCCTGCTGCTGGCCGCCCTGGCCGGCCTGCTTCCCTTGCCGGCCCTCGGCAGACTCAACCCACAAAAGGCCTCCCATGCCCAACTCGATCATTAAACAGGCGCAGTACAGCGTGCACTGGATTCATCAACTGATTCACAGTGTCTTCACCGATCAACGGGGGGATGGCGCAGCCTGCATCGAACAACTGCTGCCGTTGTTCGCCGAAGATTTCCAGATGGTGACCACCAGCGGCGCGATAGTCGGCCGGGAACAGGTGGAGCAGCTGTTTCGCGGCGCCCTGGGCACCCGAACGGGGCTGGAAATCATCATCAGCGATCTGCACTGCCTGTGGCACGAAGGCCACAGCGCGGCGATCCGCTACAAGGAAACCCATTGCCTGAACCAGAGCCAGACCTCGCGCCTGTCACTGGCGATCATCCGGGTCCGGGACGATTCGGTGCAGTGGCTGTACCTGCACGAAACCGCCTGTCCCTGAGCCCTTTGCCCGAGGCGAGGCACCCGCCCCGCCTTGGCCACGCTCAGGGCATCACATGGTGTCGACCACCTCGATCCCCAACAGCCCCAGGCCCTCCTTCAGGGTGCGGGCGGTCAACTCACAGAGTTTCAGCCGCGAACCATCGACGCGCTCGTCAGCAATCACCGGGCAGGACTCGTAGAAACGCGAAAACACCGTGGCCAGCCCATACAGGTAGGCACAAAGCACATGGGGCAGGCTTTCACGCAGCACTTGCAACATCACATCCTCGAAACGCAGCAGCTCGATGGCCAGGCTGTGCTCATGGGGCTCGATGATCTGCAGGCCTTGTTCCTTGACGCTCCCGGCCCGGGTCAGCACGCGGTTGGCCCGAGTGTAGGCGTATTGCAGGTAAGGCGCGGTATTGCCCTCGAAGGACAGCATCGCGTCCCAGTCGAACACATAGTCGGTGTTGCGATGACGGGACAGGTCGGCGTACTTCAGCGCGCCGATGCCCACCACCCGGGCCACGTGCTGACGGGCCTGGGGGTCCAGCCCATTGTTCTTCGCGGCGATCAGCACCTCGGCCCGCTCCACCGCCTCGGTCAGCAACGCGTCGAGCTTGACCGACTCGCCGGACTTGGTCTTCAACGGCTTGCCATCGGCGCCCTTGATCGTGCCATGGCTGACATGCTCGAAATCTGCCTGGGGCGGCAGGAAGCCGGCCTTGCGCGCCACCAGGAACAACTGCTGGAAATGCAGGGACTGGCGCACATCCACCACATACAGGCAGCGGTCGAGCTTGAGCTGACGAATGCGAAAACGGATCGCCGCCAGGTCCGTGGTGGCATAGAGAAAGCCACCGCCCTGCTTCTGCACGATAAAGGCCGCCTCCTGGCCCTCCTTGTTGGCGTACTCCGCCAGCATGACCACCCTGGCGCCCTGGCTTTCGGTCAGCAGGCCCTTGTCCTGCAGGGCCTGGACCAGGGGCTGCAGGTCATCGTTGTAGAAACTCTCGCCACGGATGTCCGACTGTTTGAGCAACAGGCCCAGGCGCTGGAAGATATCCAGGGAGTGGGACAGCGACACCTCGACGAAGGTGTGCCACATGCGCAGCACCTCGGCATCTCCCTGTTGCAGCCGGACCACATAATCCCGGGCACGGCGGGCAAAATCCTCCGATTCGTCGAAGCGCAGCTTGGCCTGTTGGTAGAAGCGGTTCAGGTCCCGCAGTTCGTAGTCCTGCCGGCAGGTGTCGGTGGCCTCCTTCATATAAGCCAGGAGCATGCCGAACTGGGTGCCCCAGTCGCCGACATGACTCTGCAGGATCACGTCCTGGCCCATGAACAGATTGATCCGCGCCAGGGCGTCGCCAATGATGCTGCCGCGCAGGTGCCCGACGTGCATTTCCTTGGCCAGGTTGACCGAGGCGTACTCCACCATCACCCGCTTGGCCGGCTGCGGCTCGACTCCCAGGTTGCGGGTCAGCAGCGCATGCTCCAGGCGCTCGCGCAGGAAGTCCTTGTCGAGGGAAATATTGATGAAGCCCGGCCCGGCGATCTGCAGGTGCTCGGCGATGCCCCGCAGGTCCACCCGCTCCACCAGTTGCAGGGCCAGTTCGCGCGGCGCCAGGCCCAGCTTCTTGGCCGCGGCCATCACTCCACTCATCTGGAAATCGCCGAACTCGGGACGGCTGGCCAGCTGGATCACCGGCGGACTGTCAGTGGCGCCCAGGCCGTTGAGGGCGGCCGCGAAACGTTGGTCCAGAATGCGCATTACAGACATGTCGGATACACCTCATCCTTGAAGATTTCGAACCTCAGGCGGCAACCCTGCCCTTTACCTGACGGCGTAATTTTGTACCACCATGACCAGCCCGCACAACGCGGCCAGCCCTATGAACATCCATTGCCCCCCCACCAGATCGAGCATGCCGCCACCGTAGATCGGCGACAGGGCGATGCCCACCCGATAAAGGCTGGAGACCCCGAAATAGGTGCCGCGCAGGCTCTCCTGAGCCAGCCGGTCGACTTCGATGCTGAAGATCGGGAACACGATCAGCTCGCCCACGCTCAACAGCAGCGTGGCCAGCGCCAGCCCCCAGAACAGTGTCACCGGCGAGCCGGCGAACACCAGCTGCGAGGCTAGCATCAGGGCCATGCCCCAGAACAGCCGACAGCGAGTGGAATAGGCCTCCAACAAGCGCAACAGAGGAAACTGAGTAAAGACCACAATCAGCGAGTTGAGGGTGATCAGGATCACCAGCAGGGTCACTGGGTCCTGCACTTCGCTGCGCGCCAGGTACTGCGGCAGGGTCGAATCGAACGAGGCATAGACAAAGGCCGCCACGGTGTTGCACAGCATCAGCAGGGTAAATCGCCGATGCTTGAGCACCGCACCGAAGGCCACCAGGAAGTTGGGGGTCGGAGCGCTGGTATGCCGCTGCGCCCGGGCCTCCTTGTCCCGCAGCAGACGCCACAGCAGCAGGCCGAAAATCGTGTACACCAGGGCGCAGGCGGCGAACACCAGGGAGCGCACGCTGGACAGCAGCAACATGCCGATCAACGGCCCGATGGAGCCACCGACGTTCACCAGGAAATAGTTGGCATACAGCGCCAGTTCCCGGGACTGCAGATCCTCCACGTAATCGCCGATCAGCACTTTGCAGGTCGACTCCAGCAGCGAACAGCCCACGCTCACTCCGGCCACGGCCACGCCGAACCAGAACACCGAGCCGGCCTTGATGAACAGCAGGAACGACAGCGCGCTCAACAAGGCGCCCGCCAGAATCAAGCGCCGTCGCCCGAAGCGGTCCGACAGCCAGCCGGTGTAGATACTGCTCAGCGCGCCGCCCACCATGGCCACCGCCAGCAGGGTGCCGATCAGCGTCGCGCTCAGGTGATAGTCCTGGTACAGGAAAATCGCCAGGAACGGCCAGATCATGAAGAACGCGCCGCGGGTCAACAGGGTGCCGAACAGCACCACATGGACCTCCCTGGGCAGGGTTGCGTAGCGCGTCCAACTGAAGGTTCTTTCAACCATGGGCCGGCCCACGTCTCCCGCCCGGGGGAGCCTGCCCCCCCAGACCCTGGTTCATTGCGCTAAGGGGCACGACTCATGCTCCTGTATCTTGAGTTCCGCCAGCAGCAACCGGTGCTCCTGGTCGGTGATCGGCAGCGCCCAGCCCGGCATACCGCCGGACAGTACATTGACCGCCCTGGAGCGACCGTTGCAGCGAAAATACAGACCCGACATCTGCTGATTGATGTAGTACAGGCCAAACACCACGAACTGCTCCACCGGCCGGTTCCAGAAGGCCTGGGGCAAGCCATAGGAGCGCTGGCGGATAGTGGCCTGGGCAATCCATTCACCGTGTCTTGGACCGATGCTGGCGCGGATCAGTTCGTCAGTGGCTTCCTCACCGAGGATCACCCCCTTGCCACCGGTGGAGTTGCACGGTTTGAACACCAGCTCTTGGCGCCGCTGCAGCAGGCCCTCAAGGTTTTGCGCACTGACCCGCACCGTCAGCGGTATCCGGCGATCGATGGCGGCGCGCTGCTCTTCGTCCAGCACCGCCCGCAGCGCCGGCTCATGAAACAGCGAAAACCATGACTTGCAGCCGCTCACGTAGTTTTCAAAGGTGTTGAGCAGCAAGGCACCCGAGCCGCAGATACGCCGCACCAGATCGCCGCCATCGACGATTTCCTCCTCCAGGAACAGGCGATAGACCAGGGTTCGCGCGCCCTCTTCGGCGCTCAGCCACTGCGCCTGGTACTGATGCTCCTTGATCAGCACCACCTCCAGGTCCGGACAGGCCTGACGCACATGGCGCAACAACGGCTGGTAGGCCGAGGCGCCTCCCCAATGGTCATAGGCTTCAAGATCCAGGAGCACCACCCGGCTGCGCCGCTGCTCCTTGCACAAGCGCTGGATCAACCGCGCCAGATCGACATAAGGCGATTGCCCGTGTTCGAACCCACTGAGCTGCACCCCTCGCGACTCCAGAAAGCGCGAGCAGAATTCGTGCAACTGCGGGCCTTCGATGGCCGGGCCGATGTTCAGCTCGCACAGCTGGTACTGGCCGTCCTGGCTCAGCAGCACGTCCGCCCGGCCGATCAACCGTCCGCCCTTTTCCAGCAGCGACCAATCCACCAGGTCACGGACCTGGACCGGCACATTGAACAGTTCGAGGATGTCCTCGCGACTGTGCAGGGTCAGCAAATGGGCGAGTATCCGCGACTGCGCCGCCAGAATCAGACGCAAGTCAGCGGCCACCGCCTTGAAGGCCGCAGCGGGAAACAGCGCCAGGGGAAAGGGGGTCGCCTTGAACCCCTGAGGCTTGATCAACTGCGGATTGCGCTGGCCAAACACATCGAACAACGGGCGATTGAGCTCTTCAAAATTCATGGATCGCGCTTCCTGATGGGAATGAGGGACAAGCCCTCGGTGGGGGTGAATCAGAGGGTCGCTTCGCCGCCATCGATCACGATGTCGGCGCCGGTCACCCAGGCGGCTTCGTCACTGGCCAGAAACACCGCCGCGCCGGCGTGATCCTGGGGAGTGCCGGCCCGGCCCATGGGAATGTCCTTGCCCCGTTCGCGCCACAACTGCGGATCGTTCTGCCACTGGTTGCGGTTGCCCTGGGTGGCGGTCAGCCCGGGCGACAGGGTATTGACCCGAATGCCCTGGGCGGCGAACTCATAGGCCAGGCTCTTGGACAGCATCGACAGCCCTGCCTTGGACGACTGGTAGTGAGCCATCTGGCTGATGGCCTTGAAGGCGCTGATGGAAGACACGTTGATCACGCTGCCGGCGATCCGCCGTTCGAGCATATGGGCGATCACCGCCTGGGTCAGAAAGAACGGAAACCGCAGGTTGGCATTCATCACCTTGTGGTAGTCCTCGACACTGGTTTCGAGAAATCCCGTGCGCGTGGTGATGCCGACATTGTTGACCAGCACATGCAGCTCATCGAACACAGCGAGGACCTGCCCGGCCAGTTGCGACGCGGCACTGGCCTCCCCCGCATCCACCTGGAAGGCCTGGCACTTCACTCCCAACTCCTGCAGTTGACCCAGCACCTGGGCCGCGGCGGCTTCATCGCGCTGATAGGTGAACGCCACATTGGCCCCTTCTCGCGCCATGGCCAGGGCAATGGCCTGGCCAATGCCATGACTGGCGCCGGTGATCAGCACGTTCTTGCCGGACAATCGTTGTTCTGCCATGTATTCATCCTTGTCGTGCCTGGACTCCAGGCACTGTGGTTTCAGAGGCTGATGCGTGTGCCCAGCCCCTTGGTCCGTGCCGCGCGCAGCAAGGCTGCCGCCACCGCCACATCCTGGATCGCCGTGCCCACTGACTTGAACAGGCTGCTGCCGATGCGCCGAGGGTCGGCGGCCCCGCCCAGCAGGCTGGCGATTTCCTGCACATCGCCAGGCATCAGCACCCCCAGGCGCAGGCTTTGAATCAGCTCGCCGGCCTCACGCAGGGCAGCATCGCGCTCCTCGACATACACCGCTGCCTGTCCCAGCAACAGCGGATCGATCTCGCAGGCAATTTCATCGACCCCGCCGATGGCATTGATATGGGTCCCGGGGCGCACATCCGCGGCCCGCACCAAAGGCTCTGCGCTGGCCGTGGAGGTGGCGGTGCAGATCACGTCCGCCGTGCGCACCGCCTGGGCCACGCTGTCGGTCACCATGACCTGCGTGCACAGCCCGCGATCGCTGACCCAGGCCGCCAGGGCCCGGGCCTTGTCGAGGGACCTGGAATGCAGCAACAGCTGTTCGATGGGCCGCACCGCACAGACCGCCTCGATCTGGCTGCGGGCCTGGACCCCGGCGCCGATCACCGCCAGTACCCGGGATTCGGGCCGCGCCAGCAGGTCGGTGGCCAGCCCGGCCATGGCCCCGGTACGCAGGGCCGTCAGCTGGGCGCCTTCCATCAGCGCGAGGATTTCCCCGGTCTGGCTGCTGAGCAGGATCACCAGGGCATGGATCAGCGGCCGGCCGCTACCAGGGTTGTCCGGGGTGATGGTCGAGACCTTGACCGCCACGGCCTGGGCCAGTGGCAGGGCTGCCGGCATCACCAGCACTTGGTTGCTGTCGGCACTGGCGCCCAGGGTCATGATGGTTCGCGCCGGCACTTGCACGCCATCCGCCATGGCCGGTGCCAGGGCCTGGCGCAGGGCCTCGATGGCCTCGTGCATGGACAGTGCCCGGGCCATGGCCTGGCGATCGAGACTGAGAAAATTCATGGGGCCTCCTGTTCCACCGCAGGCAGCGCCAGAGGCTCGCGCCGCGGCACCAGGAATGAACGCTGGTAACTGAGCACCACGCTGCCATCGGCCTTGAAGCCTTCGGTCTCGATGGTGGCGATCCCCTGCCCCGGCCGTGAACGGCTGGGACGGATGGCCAGGACCTTCGACTTGGCGTAGAGGGTGTCGCCGATGAACACCGGGGCCGACAGCCGCACCTGATCCCAGCCCAGATTGGCCAGGGTGCGAAAGCTCATGGTCTGCACCGACATGCCATTGATGATGGCGAAGGTCACCACGCTGTTGACCAGGACCTTGCCGAACTCCGTGTCCTTGGCGTACTCCTGATCGAAGTGCAGAGGGTGATGGTTCATCGACAGCAGGGTCAGCCAGGTGTTGTCGGTTTCCAGCACGGTGCGCCCGGGCCAGTGACGAATCACGTCGCCGGGCTTGAAGTCCTCGAAGAACATCCCCGGCGACTCCAGGTACTCACCGTTGTCCAGCCGTTGCAGGGTCGAGATCATGGATGTGGCTCCTGGGTGAAATTGTTCAGCAGCTTGCGGGCCTTCTTGATGAATGGAGGACCGATCATGTCGCCATCCAGGGTGAAGATTTCGCCCTGGCTGTGCTCCGCCCGACGCAGGATCTCCCGGGCCCGTTCCAGCTCGCCGGGGCTGGGGCTGAACACCTCCATGACCGTGGCCAGCTGGCGTGGATGGACGATGGCCTTGCCATGGAATCCCAAGGCCTTGACCGCCCGGCTTTCCTGCAGCAACAGCTGCGGGTCGTCCAGGTGATAGCAGGCGGTGTCGATGGCGGCGATGTCGTAGCGCGCCGCCGCGTTGGCGATGCGCTGACGGGCGTAGAGCATGTTTTCCCAGCCGATTTCCACCCCCAGCTCGGCCGCAAAGTCCGCCGAGCCGAACACCAGCCCCGAGCACTGGCTGGCAATCCTGTCGATGGCGTCGATGGCCTCCAGGGTCTCCACGGTGACGTACAGCTGCACCGGGTGCTCCAGGCCGCTGAGCTGGGCACGAACGATCTCCAGTTCGCAGGCATCGCGGACCATGGTCAGCATCACGATGTCCGGCGCCACGCCATGGCGGATGAAGGCCTCAAGGTCCAGCAGGCCTTGGGGCGAGCGCAGTTCGTTGATCCGCACCGCCACCCGGGAAGCAGACGCCGGGGCCTTGAGCAGTTGCAGGCAATGCTCCCGGGCCTGGGCTTTCCTGGCCGGGGGCACCGAATCTTCCAGGTCGATCAGGCAGACATCGGCCCCCGCCTCCCGAGCACCCTGCAGCCGCTCGAGGTTGAAGGCCGGGGTGTAAAGGATTGAACGGGGCAACCGGGGAATGGGGGCAACCGAATAACCACGGGTTTGCATAACCGGACACTCGCAGCAATGGATGGGGGTTCAGGACTCGATGCAATCACGCAGCAGGCCGCACATGGACAGCACCTGCTCCTCACTGATGGTGGAGCGCAACATGACCCGCAGCCCGGCGTTGTCCTTGGCCACGATGGGGAAGAACACCGGCGACACATAGAAGCCGTTTTCGAACAGCAATCGGCCGCTACGGATCACCTTGTCGTTGGGCAACTGCACCAGGCGGATCGGAAAGGCATTGCCGGCCTGCTCGGTACGGATGAACTCGTCGAACAGCTGGATGTTGCGCGACAGGGCGTTCTGCCGCAGCGCCAGCTCGGGGCCGCGATGCAGCTCGGCGGATGCCAGGGAAGCGCCGATGGCCGCGGTGTTCATCGGCTGCGACCAGGCCATCGGCCCGCCGAAACGGGTCAGGATGTCCTCCACCTGCTTGCCCTTGGGACCGAACATGATGGCCGCGCCACTGGTGCCGAACGCCTTGTTCAGGGTGGCGACAATGATGGTGTTCTCATTGACCTGATCGATGTGTGAACGGACATAGCCCTCGCCGTGCCGACCGACGATGGACAGCGAGTGAGAGTCGTCGAGGTAGAGGAACAGGCCGTACTTTTCCTGCAGGGTCAGCAGGTCCCCAAGGGCTGCGTGGCCGCCCATGCTGTAGGTGCCGTCGGCGACGTAGGCGACCTTGCGGTATTTGCGGCACAGGTCTTCCAGGGCATTCATGTCGTTGTGGCCGATGGTGAACACTTCGGTCTCGTCGCCGCACACCGGCTTGTACAGGCTCATGGAAAAGTGCGCGAACTTGTCAAAAGCCATCACCGGGCGCACGCCCTGGGTCAGGTGCCCGGACGCCAGCAATGGGAGAATGCCCGCCGTGGCCGCGCCTGCGGAAATGGCGGTGATGACCTTGGCCTCGAACAGCTGCGAGAGCGACGCCTCCAGCTCCAGCAGCGCCGGAATCTGGATGCGGATCCGGGAAATGCAGTGGTCCAGCACACCGTAGCGATGCAAGGCGTCAATCGCACCCTGGACAATGCTCGGATGGGAATCCAGGTCCAGATAGGAACAGCAACTGACGTTGATGAATCGATGGCCATCGGCCGTTTCCAGGCTGCCGTCCCCCACCAGATTGGCGACGATGCCCGCCAGGCCGTTGCGTTCGGATTCGTCCCAGAACTGGTTGCCGTAATCGAAAGCCTTGAGGTTGTTACGGTACTTGTTGGTGGCCTGAGGTTGAGTGTTGTCGGTCATGATGCTCTCCGGAATTCGAGTAAGTAGGGGCCTGTCAGGTAGGCATGACGTCGAGGGCCTGGGCTTCGAACACCGCCAGCCGCCGCTTGAAATCGCTGTCGGTTTTCCACACTGCGAAGATGTCGCCACTGGCGCCGACCATGATCAGTGCGTCCATGCCCTTGGCCCGTTTGAGGGTCTGCAGGGCATGAGCCGGGGTCTGGGCGATCGGGCTGCCGACGTTCAGCGAAGTGTTCACCGAGGCCTCGACTCCGCACTGTTTCCCCATCTGCTTGAGGTAGGCGTGGATCAGCGGGTTGAGGGACTGGCGCACGATCTGCAGGCGACTGGTGCCGTCCACATGGACCACCGCCGGAACCCGGCTGCGGGCCTCGGGGCGCGCCCGGGCGGTGAGCACCATGTAGTTGTAGGCCGAGTAATCGTCGGTCTTGGCCCCTTCATCGAGCTCGAACAGCCGGTGGGCTTCTTCCAGGGTGACCATGGGCGCCAACGGCCGGATCTTCTCCCGGAACTTCACTTTCGAGTTGAGCAGTTCCAGGGTGTTGGGATTGCACGGGTTGGCCAGGATGCTGCGATTGCCCAAGGCCCGCGGACCGGTTTCCGCCGGCCCCTGGAACACCCCGATCACCGCGTTATTGCACACCAGGCTGGCCATGAAGCGCGCCACCTCGGCCAGGGAATCCGCCTGGTTCAGGGAGCCGATCTTGCGGGCCTCGACCCCCTGCTCCTCGACCACCGCGCGCTGGATCTGCGCAGTGGACGGTGCCAGGCCACACAGGTACGGGCTGGCGAAATCGTTGCGCGCCGCGGCGCCATTGCGCATGGCGAACTGTAGCGCCGCGCCCAGGGCCACACCGCAGTCGCTGGGGATCGGTGGCACCCAGATCTTCAGGCACTGGTCCTGACCCAGGTAGCGCTTGAAGTAGTCCCGATCGAAGTGCTGGACCAGGTGCATGTTGGCAATGCAATTGAGCGCCGTGCCGCCGGTGAGCACCAGCTTGTGGGCGCCGGTCTTGCGGATCAGGTGGTCGACGATATGGAACAGCGCGTCCTCGAACACCAGTTGCAGGGCCTGGGCCTTGTCGACCCGATCCTGGGTGATGTCCGAATGCTCGATGTCATCGACGCTGAGCACGCTGTCCGGGTTCCACATGTCCCCCGGAGCGATGGGCGCGCCGAGGATGTCGATCAACGGCTGGCCATAGGGTTCGGTGTGGCTCTTGATGTGCCAGTTGACCATGGTCCGGTTGACGTGGATGTTGCCTTCCTCGGCGAAATACAGGATCTGCCGCAGGCGCTTGTAATAGGGATTGGTCAGGCGGCTGGCATTGCCCCAGGCGGCGGCCCCCATGTAGCGCCCTTCGGAGCTGAGGAAACTCCAGCCGCCCTGGGTCGAGCTGATATAGCCATACAGGTAGCCCAGGGAGTCGATGGTGCTCTGATTCTGCCGGTGGCAGATGACCTGGCCGTCGCGGACTTCGTACAGCGAAATGGCGCCGTTGTCGCCGGTGCCGTCGAGCACCGTGAGAATCACCGGCTCAGGCTCCCGGGCGAACGGCGACAAGGCGTAGGCCAGGTAGGCGTGGTTGTTGTGGTGATGCATGCCGATCAGCGGCTGGGTGGTCTCCAGGCCCAGGCTGTGGGAGATCCGCTTGGGCGCTCCCAGGCCCTTGACCAAGTGGCTGAGGTTGAAGTTCGGGTCGTGCCGCGGGTTGAGCAGGGTCAGGCTGCTGGGGGCATGCTCGAAGATGATTTTCAGGTCAAAGCCCAGGGCGCGGATGTAGTCCCAACTGCCAAGAATGCAGAAGATGTCCTGCGCGCTGATCTTGCGGTTGGCCATGATCAGGCGGATCTCCGCCAGGCTGTGTTCGGGAAACTTGTTGGAGTGCTTTTCCGCGCTGAAGCGCTCCTCCTCGTTGTTGGCGATGATGTTGATGCCATCCTTGGCACTGACCTTGATCAGGGCCACGCCGGTGTTGTGCCCAAAGGGGCCGACCCCCAGCAGGTACAGGCTCTCGCCCTGGGCCAGACGCCGGGCGAACTCCGCTCCGCGCTCCTGGGCGAAGGCGCTTTCACCGCTGTAGAAATGCTGACGTCGGCCCAACTTCTCGTAGACGAAGTCGGTCACGCGCTTGACCCACTCGGGCAGTCGCTTGAGCTTCGGCCCGTAGGTTCCATATACCGTGGTCATGTCGACACTCTCCTGAGATAAACCTCGAACCCGTCCTGGGTTCAGTTCCGGTAACGATCTTCGGCGGCCCGGACTGCCGCACTGGTGATGATGTCCAGATTGCCCGCATAGGCCGGCAAGTAATCCCCTGCCCCCCTGGCCCGGACCATGGTCACCACTTTGCCGTCGATCAGGCTGGGCTCCATGATCAGCGAGTAGCCGGGCATGTACTGGCGCACCTGATCGAGCATCACGCGGGCACTGTGCCGCAGCTCGGACATGTCCGGCTTGTCTATCAGGGCGAAGATCGTGGTCTGCATGTCCACCGGCGGATCGGCCGGGTTGATGTTGAGGATCGACTTGACGCTCGGGGCGCCGGAAAAATGCTTGAGGGCCTTCTCCGTGGTGCACAGGTACTCGTTCACATTCAGCCGGGTTGCGGCGCCGGCACTGCGGGCGGAAATCGACGACACCGCCTCCACGTAGTTCAGGTGCTGCCCGGTGCGCCGCAGCGCGTGCACGATCGGCAGGGAGGCCTGGCCACCGCAGGTGACCATGTTGAGGTTCTCCACATCCCGCAGTGTGTTCGAATTGATCGTCGGCACACACCAGACGCCGGTATCCGCCGGGGTCAGGTTGATCAGCAACTTGCCTTGCCCCTCCAACACTTGGGCATGTTGCAGATGGGCCTGGGCACTGCTGGCATCGAACACCACATCAACTTCATCCAGATGTTCAACTAACTTATCAATACCGCGATGATCGCAACGCACTCCCAGTTTCGCCGCATACTCCAGCCCCGCCGAGTGTTCATTGCGCCCTATAAAATAATCACATTGCAAATAAGGGCTGCGCATGACCTTCAATAAAAGATCACAGCCAATATTACCGCTGCCTAATATCGCGACTCTAAGTACCATAAAGCGCTCTCCTTGCTTATGGGAAGTCAGTTGAATTCACAGCGCCTTGGCCAGATTCATCGCAACTTCAATAATCAGGTCTTCCTGACCTGCCACTACTCTTCTTTTCCCCAGCACGCGATATATATCCACCGCTTCGACACCATGTTGTTGTGCCGCCTTCAACACCGGTTTTTCAAAGCCCGAGAACACCCCGTACAAACCGCTGACAATGTTCATGGCGCTGATATGGGGCTGAGCGTTCTTGATCCGGTCGGTGGTCTGCTCCGAGGCAGCGATCATGGCAAAGGCCCGGGCCTCGTCCAGCAGACCGAGCTTCATCAGCGCCGCGCCCAATACTTCCAGGGGGGTATTGCCGGCACCGGCGCCGAGGCCATTGATGGTGCCGTCGAGCAACCGCGCACCGGCCCTGGCAGCGCTCAGGCTGTTGGCCACCGCCAGCCCCAGGTTGTTATGCCCGTGAAAACCGATGGGCACCGGCAACTCCTGGGCCAGCAGCGAGACCTTTTCAAAGGCGTCCTGCTCCATGTAGGCCCCGGCGGAATCCATCAGCACAATGGCGTCGGCACCATAGCCGACCTGCAGTCGAGCCTGTTCCAGCAGGGTCCGGGCACTGGCCATGTGGGTCATCATCAGCACGCCCTGGGCCTCGGCGCCCCGTGACTTGACGAATTCGATGTAGCGCGCGGTGGTATCGGCTTCGGTGCAATGACAGGCGATGCGCAGCACATCCACACCCTGCTCGATGGCCATGTGCAGATGATCGAGCTTGGCGAACCCGGGAATCGCATGAATCCCCAGGCGGGTCTGCTGCAAGGCTTCCCGGGCGGTGCTCAACATCGCCTCATCACTGTGGGGAGCCAGCCCCAACTGCAGGGAGGAAGCCCCCAGGCCGTTGCCATGGCCGACCTCCACGCAATAGAGCCCGCAGGCATCCACGGCGCGGCAATAGGCACTGATGTCCTCCAGACCAAGGCGGTGCCCGAGCGCGTGATTACCGTCCCGCAGTGTCGGGTCGTAAAGTTCAACTTTCGTCATGTCAGCAATCCCTTGCGACCCCCGGTACAGGGGTACTTAATTACTCTGCCCTGCCCTTCACTTCCTTGAAGGGTTTATCGGGCCCGGGCATGAGCAAACAAATCAGCCCCGGCCACCAGCGTATTAACAATCCGGTTAAAACTCTAACTTCCCTGGCAACAAGCAGCCTGACCAGTTCTACAAAACTCCGTGTAGAACACTATCTGCCCGGCAACTTTTTCAACATTTTACCTGCGATCTTTTTTGATACTTCCATAGCCTTTCAGAGGCTGTCAACCGCACTAGTTTCGCTCTAAGAAACCGTAATATTTTTTAAGAAAGAAAATCACTCAAGAAAAAAAACCGTCTCGACGCCCTCGCTTTATCCACCATTCCCCCGCATCGACTGGCCCATGAGCACCTTTGCCAACAGCTGCGGCGAGGGCAATTTACGGCGAATTTCAACAGCGAAAAAAATCTCGACGGGAACTATCCAGACATTATTTGTTTTTTAAATTTGACGCCTGCCAAGGGGGTAACTAGCGTCCTTCGGTCGCTGTCACCTTCACTGCAAAAACAGCGTATTGCCGTGCTCAGGCATAAAAAAACCCCGCCGTAGCGGGGTCAAAACGAGAGGAGCTATAACGGATGAGAAAGAGCTCTACCTGGATGTTGCAACAGCCTTAGAACACGTACTGCACTCGAGCCACCAGGGCATCACCGCTGTCATCGCCAACGTTGTTGGTGATCTTGTCGGTGCTGACCTTGATGTAGTTGGCGGAAATCTTGATCGCCTCGTTGGCGTACCAGTTGACCCCGATGGTGTTCATGTTGGCCTTGGCATCACCGACTTCACGGGTAGCGGTGGCGGCGACGATGTTCTTGTCATCGACCTTGATGTTGTCGTAGCGGTAGAACACTTCCCAGGCACCGTACTGCTTGTTCTCGGGCTTGATGGTGTCGAACTTGGCGCCGTCGAGTTTGTAGACCCGGGATTCGCCGGTCAGGGTGTAGGCCAGTTGGCCGTAGAAACCGCTGGCCTTGACGTCCTTGTAAGCGTTGCTGTCGGCTTTGAGCTTGCGAGTCAGGTATTCCGCCTGGGCCGAGAACGGGCCGCTGGCGAAGGCGAACTCACCGCCGAACACTCGGTCATTGTCATAAGCACCTGCTGCCGTCAGGTTCGAGGCGTTCAGGCCGGCGCCGCCGCCAAAGGTGGCACGGTTGCCGTTGGTGCCGGCATCGTTGCCGCCGTTGGTGGCGATGCCACGCACGCCCAGGCGAGGACGAATCCGCGAGTCGAAGGCGGTGTCACTGAGGTCGCGGCTGGCGAAGTCCAGGCCGAAGTGCAGGACGTTGCCGGTTTCATGCAGCGGGGCAAACACGGCACGGGCGTTGAACTGCTTGACGCTGTCGCCATCGCTGTCGTTGATGTCCTTGGCCGAGACGCTGCCGGACAGGTAAGCCATGTCGGCCACCACCGAGCTGACCTGCAGCCCCATGCCGTTCTCGTGGGAGTTGATCCAGTCGGCCAGCTCGTAGGCGGCGTTACGCTCCATGGAGGTGACCCACTTGGAGCTGGTGGCCTTCTCCAGACCGAAGTCGGCATCGAAACGACCGGCACGAATGGTCACCGGCTTGAAGCCCACATAGGAGATGGACGCCTCGTCGAAGTAACCGTCATCGGCGGTGCCCGAGTTGTGGGAGAAGTCGTAGTTGATCTGGTATTTCCAATCCTTGTAGGCGGTGCCGCCCAATTCCAGATAGGCGCGGCGGAAGTAGGCGCCGTCGCCGGTGTCACCATTCTTGGTGTAGAACCCGTCGAAACGGCCATAGTCGGCTTGCAGACGACCGCCCAGCTTGAAGCTGAATGCGGAGTCGGTGGTAGCAACCTCAAGGCCGCCCTTGGTTTTGACTACGATATCGGCGCCGTCGGTGGTGACGGTGCCAGCGAAAGCCTGGGCGGTTACTGCCAGGGCCAGGGCGCTGGCGGCAAAACCGGCGAAGTGCTTACGGATCATCGAAGAGTTCCCCTAATTGGTGGTCTGTAGCGTTGGAAAACACGCGGGGTTGGCCCGCTGGTGTTGGGTGGGAATCTTGGCGATGGGTTATTTCAGCCGGGTTGCTGATAGATAAAGATTTAATTACAGGGGAACTTTTTTACTTCGAAATGAAATAAGACGAGAAGCCCGTGCTAGAGCGCTTTCGTGAGGATTTGCGGGGGGATGGGGGGACATTGCAGCACTGTCACCTTCGATCGGATGACAGATTGATGGCAGATGCGGATGCACAGCGGCATCCGCATGGAGGGAAGGTCAGAGGTCGCGCTTGTTCTCGGCAGCCAGGCGTTCGGCCAGTTCGTCCAGGCCTTCCAGAGGCGGCTCGGGAAGCACCCGCAACGTGGCCTGGAGCAGGCGCATCTGACGAATGAAACGCCGGCAATTGGGGCAGAACAGCAGATGATGGCGAACCATCAGGCGCTCGCGAAAACTCAGCTGGCCATCCAGGTAGTCGCTGGAACGTGCCACTTGTTCCTTACAGGTCAGCATTGGCCGGTTTCCTCAAAATGCTCCACGGTGGCGAAGACTTTCAAGCGCGCCCGGTGCAACAGCACCCGGACATTGGAGAGCGTAAGCCCGAGAAGATTACAGATCTCTTCCAGCTCCAGGCCCTGGCGCTCGCGCAGCAGCAGGACACTGCTTTGCAGTTCCGACAGGCTGAGCAGCGTGTGCTCCAGGCACTCGCGCAACTCGGATTCGGTCAGCAGGGCTTCGGGGGTGTCTTCGTGCCAGGCAAAAGGCGCCACCAGCCAGTGACCGTCGGAAGAGGAGAAGCGCTCGTCGCCCACGGTGCCGTGAGGGGCAGGCAAGTCATCCATCAGCACTTCCCGACGATTCTGTTTGTAACGGCCCTTGGCGGCGTTGGCGGTGATGGTCAGCAGCCAGGTCTTGAGGCTGGAACGCCCCTGGAACCCTGACAAGTTGCGCACCACCGACAGCCAGGCGTCCTGCACCACTTCATCGGCGTGGCGGTTGCCGACAATGGCATATGCCACGGCGCGCATGGCGCTCTGGTAAGTGCTCACCAGTTCCTTGTAAGCCTTTTGTTCGCCCGCCAAAAGGCGTTCTAGCAGTTGCGTGTCATCAGCAGCGGCCATTCATGCCTCGTTCATCATGCGGGTTTGAATGGGGTGTGACGCGCCAACCAGACCTCGCGCCACACCTCGACTCAGCCTAGATCAACGCTTGCGCAGCAGTACGCTACCGATGGAATAACCCGCGCCGAAGGAACTGAGCACGGCCAGGGAGCCGCTGGCCAGATCATCCTGGTACTTGTGGAAGGCAATCACCGAGCCCGCCGAACTGGTGTTGGCGTAAGTGTCGAGAATCACCGGCGCCTCTTCCACCGTGGCTTCGCGGCCCAGGAGTTTCTTGACGATCAGGTGGTTCATGCTGAGGTTGGCCTGGTGCAGCCAGAAGCGCTTCACGTCGCCAACATTGAGCTGGTTTTCTTCCAGGTGGGCCGCGATCAGTTCGGCGACCATCGGGCATACGTCACGGAATACCTTGCGGCCTTCCTGGACGAACAGCTTGTCCCGGGCACCCACGCCCTCTTCCGCCGCGCGGTTGAGGAAACCGAAGTTGTTGCGGATGTTGTTGGAGAACTGGGTCAGCAGCTTGGTGCTGACGATCTCGAACTGGTGCTCGGAGGTAGCCAGGTCAGCCCGCTCGACGATCACCGCGGTGGCGGCGTCGCCGAAGATGAAGTGGCTGTCGCGGTCACGGAAGTTCAGGTGCCCGGTGCAGACTTCCGGGTTGACCATCAGGATCGCCCGGGCCTGACCCAGTTGCACACTGTTGCAGGCGGCCTGAATGCCGAAGGTCGCCGAAGAACAGGCCACGTTCATGTCAAAACCGAAGCCCTGGATGCCCAGGGCAGCCTGGACTTCAATGGCGATGGCCGGATAGGCACGCTGCAGGTTGGAACAGGCAACGATTACCCCGTCGATGTCGGCGGCGGTCTTGCCGGCTCGTTGCAGGGCCTGTTCGGCGGCGGCGACCGCCATCTGGCAGAGCACCGACCACTCGTCGTTGGAGCGTTCCGGCAGGCGCGGGGCCATGCGTTGCGGGTCGAGAATGCCGTCCTTGTCCATGACGAAGCGGCTTTTGATCCCCGAGGCTTTTTCGATGAAAGCGGCGTTGGATTCCGTCAGGGCCTGCACTTCACCGCGCTCGATGGCGGCAGCGTTGTCGCTATTGAACTGGTGGACGTAGGCATTGAAAGACTCCACCAGCTCTTCGTTGGAAATGCTGTTGGCCGGGGTAAACAGGCCGGTGCCGCTGATGACGACGTTATGCACGGTCGTTCCTCTAGTGTGATGAGGCAAAAGGTCTTGGCACCGTCGTGCCAAACCGTAAAGGGACGGCCCCCGGCGGGGAGCAGTCCCTGGCATCGCTTTATTCCGATCCGCCCGGGCTGCCTGTGGTGCAGATAACCGGGGCCGGCATTTATGACGGCGGAGTTTGCCATAACCTCCGATATTTCGCCGCAACTGCAAGATCGGCGGGACCGCCCTCCCTACCGGGGCGTCCTGCGGCAGCTACTACGAGGGGGCATTGGGTCAGACGTCTACCTGGCTCCATTGCTTGCTCAGGCGCTTGTCGGAAATCGGCACCTTGGTCCCCAGTTGCTGGGCAAACAGGGACACCCGGTATTCCTCCAGCCACCAGCGATACAGTTCCAGTTGCGGGTCGCGCTTGCCTTCCTGGGCATGCTTCTGGGCCCGGGTCTGGTACTGGCTCCAGAGGCCGGCCAG
Source organism: Pseudomonas sp. E1BtOHC1 (assembly GCF_058744285.1). NCBI lineage: Bacteria > Pseudomonadati > Pseudomonadota > Gammaproteobacteria > Pseudomonadales > Pseudomonadaceae > Pseudomonas > Pseudomonas sp. E1BtOHC1. The sequence goes on along the minus strand of NZ_CP196023.1, from coordinate 2,509,912 downwards.
TTCGCTGCTCCAGACTCGATCCTTCTGCACCTGACTGCCGAGCTTCTCGAAGCGCAGCTCCACCGCCTTGAGGTAGCGCGGCACTTCCTTGAGCCACAAGGCCGGGGTTTCCCGTACGAAGCCGGGGTACACCAGATGCGCCAGCTGGGACTTGATGTCGTTGAGGGCCACGGCCTGGGCCAGGTCGATCTTGCCCTTGAAGCGTTTTTGCAGACCGTGCCAGAGCTTGAGGATCTCCAGGGTCAGGCGCGCCAGGCGCTCGGCATGCTCGGTCCAGGCGCCGCGCTTGCGCTCGGCCAGGGACGCCAGGCCCGCGCCATCCCGAGGCAGCGTGGCTTCGCCGTCGAGGATGCAGCTGTCGAGGCTGGCCAGGAGGATGTCTTCCACCAGCGCATCGATCCGGCCCAGCTCGCGGTACAGCAGGCCCAGCTCGGTGAGCCCCGGCAGCTTGCCGCGCAGGAACTTGGCCGGCTCCGCCAGTTGTTGCAAGAGCAGGCGCTGCAAGGCCCGGCGGTGCTGGAACTCAGCCTCGGCGGCGGTGGAGAAGCGCCCTTCCTTGACGGTCCCGGCCTCCTCGACCAGCGCCGGATACACCGTCATCGACAGCCCGGCGATCTTCTGCTGGGTCTTTTCTGCGACCGCGGCGAACACCTTGGCTTCCACCGGCTGCTGGCCCTTGGCGGTCTGCGGCACCGCCAGGGCAGCCTGGCTGGCTTCGGCGAACCGCGCCGTCAGCTCGGCCAGGTCCCGGCCTTCGCCGAGGAACTTGCCCTGGGCATCAACGATTTCCAGGTTCATCCGCAGGTGGCTTTCCACCTGTTGCTCAGCTTCGCTCCAAGCCTCGTCGCTGACTCGGGCACCAGTCATGCACAGCAGTTCGCGGCCCAGGGCCTGGGGCAGCGAGCCCTCGGCGAAGACCATGCGCTGCAGGGCCGCCTTGACGAAGTCCGGCACCGGCACGAAGTTCTTGCGCAGGGCCTTGGGCAGGTTGCGCACCAGGGCGATGCACTTGGCCTCGATCAGCCCCGGCACCAGCCACTCCAGGCGTTCGGCGGGCAGCGCCGGCAGCAAGGGCGCCGGCACCCGCAGGGTCACGCCGTCCCGGGGGTGGTTGGGCTCGAAGTGATAACTCAGGGCCAGCTCCAGGTCGCCGATATGCAGGGTGTCCGGATACTGCTTGGCGGTGACTTCACTGGCCTCGCGGGCCAGCACGTCTTCCTCGCGCATGATCAGCAGTTGCGGGTTCTTCTGGCTGTGGACCCGGTACCAGCTGTCGAAGGTCGCGGTCTGGTGAATCTCCGCCGGCAAGCGCTCGTCGTAGAAGGCGAACAGGGTTTCCTCGTCCGCGAGGATGTCCCGGCGCCGGGCCTTGGCTTCGAGAGCGTCGAGCTGTTCCAGCAACTGGGTGTTGGCGCTCAGGCACTTGGCCTTGGACTGGATCTCGCCGCGCACCAGGGCTTCGCGGATAAACAACTCGCGGGACACCACCGGGTCCACCGGACCGTAATGCACCGGCCGGCGACCGACCACGATCAGCCCGAACAGGGTGATCTGCTCGTAGGCCACCACCTGGCCACGCTTCTTCTCCCAATGGGGCTCGAAGTGGTTCTTCTTCACCAGATGGCCGGCCAGGGGCTCGATCCAGTCCGGCTCGATCTTGGCCACCATGCGCGCATAGAGCTTGGTGGTTTCCACCAGCTCGGCGGTCATCAGCCATTGCGGGCGTTTCTTGCCCAGGCCCGAGGACGGGTGAATCCAGAAGCGCCGCTGACGGGCGCCGAGGTAGTCGCCGTCTTCGGTCTTCTGGCCGATCTGGCTCAGCAAACCCACCAGCACCGCCTTGTGCAGTTTCGGGTAGTCCGCCGGTTCCTTGTTCAGGCTCAGTTGCAGGTCACGACAGATCAGGCTCAGTTGCCGGTGCGAGTCGCGCCACTCCCGCAGGCGCAGGTAATTCAGGAAGTTCTTGCGGCACCAGTTGCGCAGCGGGCTGGCGGTCAGGGCCTGGCGTTGCTCTTCAAAGCCGCGCCACAGATTGACCAGCCCGGCGAAGTCCGAGTCCACGTCCTTCCACTGTGCGTGAGCCTGGTCGGCGGCTTGCTGGCGCTCCGGCGGACGCTCGCGGGGGTCCTGGATCGACATCGCACTGGCAACGATCAGCACTTCCTGGAGGCTGCCGAGCTTGGCCGCTTCCAGCAGCATGCGGCCCATGCGCGGGTCCACCGGCAGGCGCGCCAGCTGCCGGCCCAGCGGCGTCAACTGGCTGTTGCGGTCCACTGCCGAGAGCTCTTGCAACAGGTTGAAACCGTCGCTGATGGCCTTGCCATCCGGCGGTTCGATAAACGGAAACGCGGTGATTTCACCCAAGCGCAGATGCAGCATCTGCAGGATCACCGCCGCCAGGTTGGTGCGCAGGATCTCCGGATCGGTGAACTCCGGCCGACCGAGGAAATCCTCCTCGCTGTACAGGCGCACGCAGATCCCCGGCTCGACCCGGCCGCAACGGCCTTTACGCTGGTTGGCACTGGCCTGGGACACCGCCTCGATGGGCAGGCGCTGGACCTTGGCCCGGTAGCTGTAGCGACTGATGCGTGCAGTACCGCTGTCGATCACATAACGAATGCCCGGCACGGTCAGCGAGGTTTCGGCAACGTTGGTCGCCAGCACCACCCGGCGACCGGGGTGAGACTGGAAGATCCGCTGCTGCTCCGCCGGCGACAGGCGCGCGTACAGCGGCAGGATCTCGGTGTGCTTGAGCTGGGCCTTGCGCAGCATTTCCGCGGCATCGCGAATTTCCCGCTCCCCCGGCAGGAACACCAGCACGTCTCCAGGGCTGCGACGTTCGCTGCGCTCATAGGCAGCGATCTCATCCAGGGTGGCAAGGATCGCCTGATCCACGGTCAGGTCGTCCTCGACCCGGTTGCCCTCCTCGTCCTGCTCCAGGGTCAGGGGGCGATACCAGGTGTCCACCGGGAAGGTGCGGCCGGAGACTTCGACGATGGGGGCATCATCGAAATGCTTGGAGAAGCGCTCCAGGTCGATGGTGGCCGAGGTGATGATGACCTTGAGATCCGGGCGCCGTGGCAACAGGGTCTTGAGGTAGCCGAGGAGGAAGTCGATGTTCAGACTGCGCTCGTGGGCCTCGTCGACGATGATGGTGTCGTAGCGTTCCAGGTAGCGGTCGTTCTGGGTTTCCGCCAGCAGGATGCCGTCGGTCATCAGCTTGATCAGGGTGCTGGAATCGCTCTGGTCCTCGAAGCGCACCTGATAGCCCACCAGCGAACCCAGGGGCGTGGCCAGTTCTTCGGCGACCCGGCTGGCGACGCTGCGGGCGGCAATCCGCCGGGGCTGGGTATGGCCGATCAGCCCCTGCTGGCCACGGCCGATTTCCAGGCAGATCTTCGGCAACTGAGTGGTTTTGCCCGAGCCGGTCTCACCGGCAATGATCAGCACCTGATGCTTGAGCAGCGCCTCCTTGATCTCGTCGCGCTTGGCGGCAATCGGCAGGCTGTCGTCATAGCGAATCGGCGGCACGCTGTCGCGCCGCGCCGTCACCAGGTTGCAGGACGCCTGCATCCGCTCCAGCCATTGGGCGAGCTTGGCCTCGTCGGGCTTCTTGCGCAGTTCGAGCAGCTGCCGGCGCAACCGGTGGCGGTCGGCGAGCATGGCTTGATCGAGGTTTTTCAACAGTTGGTCGATTGCAGGCGATTCGGAAGTCATCAGGTACGCAAAATGTCGTCTATTTAGGCAGGCCGCGATTGTCGCAGAAAAGTCCAGGCAATACGTAGGAGCCGGCTTGCCGACGAAAGGGCCGGTGAGGACGCCTTCGCCGGTGAGCCGGCTCCTACACGTCTATTCGTCTTCCAGGCCTTTGCGCCGGTAAGGGAAGACATCGATGATCTTGCCGGCGCGGATGGCGTCCTGCAGGCCCTTCCAGTAGTCGGCGTTGTACAGCTCGCCGTGCAGTTGGTCGAACAGCTTGCGCTGGCTGGCATCGGCGAACAGGAACGGCGGGAACTCCTCGGGGAACACGTCGTGGGGGCCGATAGAATACCAGGGCTCGGAAGCCATCTCGTCTTCCGGCGTACGTGGCGCCGGAATGTGACGGAAGTTGGCTTCGGTGAGGTAGCAGATCTCGTCGTAGTCGTAGAACACCACCCGACCGTGACGGGTCACGCCGAAGTTTTTCAGCAGCATGTCGCCGGGGAAGATGTTGGCGGCCGCCAGTTGCTTGATCGCCAGGCCGTAATCCTCCAGGGCCTCGCGTACCTGATCCGGGTTGGCGTGCTCCAGGTAGAGGTTGAGCGGGGTCATGCGGCGCTCGGTCCAGCAGTGGCGGATCAGCACCGTCTGCTCTTCCACGGCCACAGTGGACGGCGCCACTTCCAGCAGTTCCTCAAGGCAGGCCGGGTCGAACTTGCTCAGGGGAAAACGGAAGTCGGCAAACTCCTGGGTATCGGCCATGCGCCCGACCCGGTCGACGCTTTTCACCAGGCGATATTTTTCGATCACCGTGGCCCGGTCGACGTTCTTCGACGGCGAGAAACGGTCCTTGATGATCTTGAACACGGTGTTGAAGCCCGGCAGGGTGAACACGCTCATGACCATCCCGCGCACACCGGGGGCCATGATGAAGCGGTCGTCGGTGTTGGCCAGGTGGTTGATCAGCGCCCGGTAGAACTCCGACTTGCCGTGCTTGTAGAACCCGATGGAGGTGTACAGCTCGGCGATGTGCTTGCCCGGCAGGATGCGCTTGAGGAAGCCGATGAACTCCGCCGGCACCGGCACATCCACCATGAAATACGAGCGGGTGAAGGAGAAGATGATCGAGACATCGGCTTCGTCGGTGATCAGTGCATCGATCTGGATGCCCCGGCCTTCACGATGCAGCAGCGGGATCACCAGCGGCCACTGTTCTTCGTGGGTGAAGATGCGCCCCACCAGGTAGGCGCCCTTGTTGCGATAAAGCACCGAGGAAAACAGCTCCAGGGTCAACTCCGGGTCCTTGCACACCCAGTCCGGCAGGTTCTCCCGCAGTTGCGCCTCCAGGCGCCGCAGGTCGCCCGGCAGGTCGGCATAGCCCTCGCTGAAGCGGTAGTCGGCGAATACCTGTTCGAGCATGTTGGCCAGTTCGCCCGCTGGCTTGTAGCTGCGTGTCTGCGCGGCCCGGGCCCGGCGCAGGCTGGGCCGGGTGGTGTGAATGAACATGCAGCCGTCGCTGATCAGGTCATGGCTGAACAGCCCGCAAAAGATCGAGTTGTACCAGGTCTCGGACAGCTCATCGTCGAAGCGCAGGTCGATCAGGCTGATGTAGGCGCTTTTCACCAGTGGCCACTGGCTGACATCCATCAGCGAATCGTCACTGAAGGCCTGGTGCAGCCGGGCTACGGTCTCCCCGACCTTTTCCTCATAGAGGTTGATCCGCGCCGCCGAGGCCTTTTGCGCTTCCTGCCACTGCGCCTGCTCGAAGCGTTGCCGGGCACCATCGGTAATCTGGCGAAAGTGCTCGCGGTAGTCGTCGAAGCCATCGAGGATCATTCGAGCGATATCGGCGGCTGGCCATGGCTGCGGCATAAGTAGACCTCTGCGGGAATTTACGATGCCAGAGCTTAGCCAGTGAAACGGCTTGAGGAGAAGCGTATTTTTGTGATCAAGCGTACGCCGGAAAATGACCCGGCAGTCGCCCTGCTCCCCAAGCTTGGGTGGCGGATCATTGATCGCAACAAACGGAGTGTCGGGCTTCGTCGCCCTGTGCGCCAATAAGGTTTGCCATGCCCGCCAGTGCTGGGCAAGATCCCCGCCTTCAAACCGAAGGATCCTTCCGTGAGACTTGTCGATCTCCTGCGTCTGTTGTCGCTGGCCGCCATCTGGGGCGCGAGCTTTTTATTCATGCGCATCATCGCCCCGGTGCTGGGCAGCGTACCCACGGCGTTCTTCCGGGTGTCGATTGCCGCTGCCGGCTTGCTGGTGATGCTGGCACTGATGCGGATCGATTGGGATTTTCGCGGCAAGTTCAAGACCGTACTGCTGCTCGGGGTGATCAACTCGGGGATTCCGGCAACGATGTACTCAGTGGCGGCCCTGGTGCTGCCGGCGGGCTATTCGGCGATCTTCAATGCCACCACGCCGTTGATGGGGGTGTTGATCGGCGGCTTGTTTTTTCACGAGCGCCTGAGCTTGAGCAAGATGGCCGGGGTCTGCCTGGGCTTGTTCGGCGTGGGCGTTCTCACCCGCGCCGGCCCCGTGGCCTTCGACCATGAACTGCTGCTGGGCGCCCTGTCCTGCCTGATGGCCACCACCTGCTACGGCTTCGCCGGCTTCCTTGCGCGGCGCTGGCTGGATCAGGCCGGCGGCCTGGACAGTCGCCTCTCGGCACTGGGCAGCATGCTCGGTGCCACCCTGCTGCTGTTGCCCCTGTTCGTCTACAACGCCATCAGCCAGCCGCCGGCCAGTTGGGGTGGCTGGAGCGTGTGGCTGTCGCTGCTGGGCTTGGGCCTGGGCTGCACGGCGTTTGCCTATGTGCTGTATTTCCGTCTGCTCAGCGCCATCGGACCGGTGCGGTCAATGACCGTGACCTTCATGATTCCGCCGTTCGGCGTGTTATGGGGGGCCATGCTGCTGGATGAGCCATTGTCCATGGCTCATCTGTATGGCGGCGCGCTGATTGCCGCCGCCCTGTGGCTGGTGCTGCGGCCGGCGGTGAAAACGCCGGTTTGAAGCCGGTGTCTCGACCTGGATGAACCCGGCATGAACACCGCCAGAGGTCTTATGGAACGTTCAGGGTAATCAGGTAAGTGCCGGAGGTTACGGCCTTCCCGGCCTGGTCGACAAAGGCATAGTGCTGGTCGTAATAGCGTCCCTGGGAACCGCTGTCGGTCAGGAGCTTGAGCTTGACGGCGGAATGATCCAGAGCGCTGACGCTGGCCACTGCTCCCACACGTGCTACGTCGATCGCGGCGCCGCGGGAGCCTTGAGGACACTGGCGCAGGCTAAGCCCGGTACTGGCGGCGCTGGAGGTGCAATTGCTCTCAACGATACTGCCGGTAAAACGGATGATCCCCTGTGCGATTGGAGCAGCAGCAAAGCAGCTGCTCGATAGTCCCAAAAGCAAGCCGAAAGCGGTGGAAGCGAACGCTGCGTTCATACTGACTCTCCTTTGTATAAGGAATATGTCGTCAGTCTAGGTACCGGCTTTAATTTTTAAGGTTTATCTGATGGACTAATTTGGAATACACCAAAGAAAGTCCAAACATCTGGTTATCAAAAGAACCTTGAAAGCTCGTTCAGCACACTTCGAATCACCTTCAAGGGATTGAAAACGAGCTTTTTTTCACCGGTCAGAGACCTTCATCAACATAATGGCACATGGCCAGCAGTTGGCGCTATGGTTGTTTGCTCATGCTGCCGATGAATCCAGTCACCGACCGGGCATTGCACCCGGCCGGCGTAGTCGGCAGTCGTCGGGGAGACAACTGCCTGGGTGGATCAAGCGCTCTTACGGAACACAAATACCAGCCCGACAATGATCAGTCCCATGCCGATCAGACTCAGCAATGCCAGACGGTTGCCGAAAAAGACATAGTCCATCAGCGCCGTCACCGCCGGCACCAGATAGAACAGACTGGTGACATTCACCAGATTGCCCTGGGCGATCAGCCGATACAGCAGCAGCGTGGCCAGCACCGACACCACCAGCCCCATCCACAGCACGGAAACCAGCAGTCCGGCGCTGTACTCGAAGTGAAACGGCTGGAACGGCACGAACAAGGAACACAGCAACAGCCCCGCCAAGTACTGCACTGGCAGTGTGCCCAGAGGGTTGTCGGTGATGCGTTTCTGCATGATCGAGCCAGCGGTCATGCTCACCAGCGCCAGCAGGCCGCAGAGCATCCCGGAGATGGAGATCCCCGCCAGACCGATGCCCTGGTAGACCACCATGATCAACCCCGCCAGCCCCAGGCTCAGGCCGAACAGGCGACGCCAGGAACGCTGGCGCTCCATCAGCACCACGGTGAGGATCGGCTGCACCCCCATGATGGTGGCCATGACGCCGGGTGTGACCTTCAGGTCCAGGGCCAGGATGTAGAAGATCTGATAAGCACCCAGCAGCACCAGGCCTGTAGCCACGGCAAATCCCATGGCCCGACGCCCCCGGGGCAGGTGGAGCTTGAGCAGGGGCATCAGCAGCACCAGGCCCATCAGGGCGATGATGAAGCGCAGCAGCAGGAAGGCAAAGGGCGAAGCCTGGGTGAGGCCCCATTTGGAGAAGATGGCGCCACTGCTCCAGAGCAGGACGAACAGGCTCGTGGAAGCCGCCGCAAGCGCGGACTTTTTGGAAATGAGCAACATGAAAACCACCTGTAATCAGGCAAGAAGCCAATTCAGCCAAGGCTGAAGTTCAGTAGTGTTTGGTTCAGGCGGGCACAGGGAACAGCAGCGATTGCTGATCAGCCCGAAAAGCCAACGCCCGGCGGTGATACGACTGCGTACACCGGCGTGCTACTGACAGGTGGGGGGTACTGACCGATCTGCACAGGCTGCTGATTCCCACACGGCACGACGCCAGCGTTGACCGCTGAAAGCACTACCGCGTTGAGGGGGGAAAAGGCCATGTGCTGATCTTTCTTGAAGGGAAAAACCATGAGTCGGCTGACTCATCGAGCGCCGAATATAACCAGCGCCCGATATTCATTGCAAGATTTATCCGAACAGCCACTTCCACAAGACCACCAGCACCACCACCGCCAGCACCGGGCGCAGGATGCGGTAGAGCTTGGGATTGCGACGCTTCCACTGCTTGACCACACCACTGAAGCTGTCGCTGAAACGCTTGCTCCAGGCATAGGCCTGGTTGATCCCACCGACGCGCTCGTCGTCGAGGTTCTGCGGCGCAGTAGCACGACCCAACTGGGCGCTGACCCAGCGATTGATACGGGTCATCAGGCGGCTGCTCAGCGGACGCTCGATGTCGCAGAACAGGATGACCCGGGTGACGTCGGTTTCGTTCTTTACCCAGTGCACGTAGGTCTCGTCGAACATCACGTCTTCACCGTCACGCCAGGCGTATTCCTCGCCATCGACAAAGATCCGGCAAGCGTCGGAGTTGGGGGTCGACAGCCCCAGGTGATAACGCAGGGAGCCGGCAAAGGGGTCGCGGTGCGGGTTCAGGTGGCTGCCACCGGGCAGCAGGGCGAACATCGCGCCCTTGACGTTGGGAATGGCGCTCACCAGCTCCACGGTCTTCGGGCACAGGGCCTCGGCCGAGGGCAGTGGCTTGTCGTACCACTTGAGGTAGAAACGCTTCCAGCCCTTCTTGAAGAACGAGCCGAAGCCGGCGTCGTTGTTCTTCTCGGCAGCGCGGATGTAACCCTCGTCGAACAGGTGCATGGCCTCTTCGCGGATCACTTCCCAGTTGTCCCGCAGGATATCCAGCTCGGGGAACTTGCTGCGGTCCAGGTAGGGCTTGGAGGGCACCCCGGAGAACAGGTACATCAATGCGTTATAAGGGGCGAACAGCGCCGAATGGTTGACGAACTGGCGCAGTACCGGCAGACGCGCCTTGCCGCGCAGGTGCACGTAGAGAATGCTGCCGACGAACAACGACAACACCGCGACCTTGGCGGTAAAGGAAAAGCTCATGCAACGACTCCTAGGAAATAGGTACCTGTAGGGGAATGTTCACCCGACCTGGCAGCCGGCAATGATAAACACTCCTGGGCCCTGGAAAAACCCGCACAACCCAACATTCAGCGTTAACGGTTATGCAACAAAGGCGTTAAGTAGCATAAGCAGCCAGGCCCTGGCCTGATATGGGTCAGCATTCGCCGGCAAGCCGGCTCCTACGGGCGAATGCCTGACCCGCGCTTACTGTTGGTTTTCCTGCTCGGTGAACAGATCGCTGAAGAGCATGCTCGACAGGTAGCGTTCCCCGGAATCGGGCAGGATCACCACGATGGTCTTGCCCTGCATTTCCGGGGTTTCCGCCAGGCGCACCGCCACCGCCATTGCCGCTCCGCAGGAGATGCCGCAGAGGATGCCCTCTTCCTGCATCAACCGCAGGGCCATGGCCTTGGATTCCTCATCGGTCACCAACTCGACCCGGTCGACCATTTCCAGGTCCAGGTTCTTCGGCACGAAACCGGCGCCGATACCCTGGATCTTGTGGGGGCTGGGCTTGATTTCTTCACCGGCCAGTTTCTGGCTGATCACCGGCGAAGTGGCCGGCTCCACCGCCACCGAGAGAATCGGCTTGCCCTGAGTCTTCTTGATGTAGCGCGACACGCCGCTGATGGTGCCACCTGTACCGACCCCGGCCACCAGCACGTCCACGGCGCCGTCGGTGTCGTTCCAGATTTCCGGACCGGTGGTTTTCTCGTGGATCGCCGGGTTGGCCGGGTTATCGAACTGCTGTGGCATGAAGTACTTGGACGGATCGCTGGCGAGAATTTCCGCGGCCTTTTCAATCGCCCCTTTCATGCCCTTGGCCGGCTCGGTGAGCACCAGTTCGGCGCCCAGGGCCTTGAGCACCTTGCGCCGCTCGATGCTCATGGACGCCGGCATGGTCAGCATCAGTTTGTAGCCACGGGCGGCCGCGACGAAGGCCAGGCCAATCCCGGTATTGCCCGAGGTGGGCTCGACGATGGTCATGCCCGGCTTGAGCTTGCCGCTGCTTTCCGCGTCCCAGATCATGTTGGCGCCGATCCGGCATTTCACCGAGTAGCCCGGGTTACGCCCTTCGATCTTGGCCAGGATGGTCACGCCACGAGGGGCGATGCGGTTGATCTGCACCAAGGGCGTGTTGCCGATGGAATGGGCGTTGTCAGCAAAAATTCGGCTCATGGCTGGGTCCTTATGCAGCAGTGAAGAAGTCCTCAAGGGTATGCCTGGTGCCCTTGAGCGTCCAGTCGCGCCGAACGACTGCGGCCCCAGGCAGTCAATGCCTTTATACGGCTGGAGACTGCTGATCATGAAACGTCGTTACCGTTGGCCCCTATGGACCCTGGCCGGCCTGCTGGTCCTGCTGCTGGCCCTGCACTTCACCCTGCCCTATCTGGTGCGCGACTACCTGAATGACAAACTGGCGGACATGGGCGACTACCGTGGCCAGATCAGCGATATCGACCTGGCCCTGTGGCGCGGCGCCTACCGCATCAACGGGCTGGAGATCGTCAAGGTCAGCGGCAAGGTGCCGGTGCCCTTCGTCAAGGCGCCGCTGATCGACTTGGCGGTGAGCTGGCATTCCCTGTGGTACGACCACGCCGTGGTGGCCAAGGTACAGTTCGTCCAGCCGGAGCTGAACTTCGTCGATGGTGGCGCGGACAAGCAAGCCTCGCAGACCGGTGAAGGCACCGACTGGCGGGCCCAGTTGGGCAAGCTGTTGCCCATCACCCTCGACGAGGTGCGGATCAGCGACGGCAAGATCCACTTTCGCAACTTCAGTTCCACCCCCCCGGTGAACATCGGCGCCACCCAGGTCAATGCCAGTTTCTACAACCTGACCAACGTGGTGGATACCCAGGGCAAGCGCGATGCGCGCTTCGACGGCAAGGCCCTGCTGCAAGGCCAGGCCCCCATGGAAAGCACCGCCACCTTCGATCCCCTGAGCAATTTCGAGGACTTCGAATTCCGTCTGCGGGCCCGGGATATCGAACTCAAGCGCTTCAACGACTTCGCCTCGGCCTACGGCAAGTTCGACTTCAATGCCGGCCACGGCGACGTGGTGATCGAAGCCCAGGCCGAGAAGGGCCAACTGCACGGCTATATCAAGCCGTTGCTGCGGGACGTGGAAATCTTCAATTGGCAGCAGGATGTGCAGAACCGCAACAAGGGGATATTGCGCTCGGTATGGGAAGCCCTGGTGGGAGCCGGGGAAAACCTGCTGAAGAACCAGCGCAAGAACCAGTTCGCCACCCGGGTCGAACTCAGCGGCAGCGTGCACCAGCAAGATATCAGCGCATTCCAGGCGTTTTTGCAGATTTTGCGCAACGGGTTCATCCAGGCCTTCAATGCCCGTTACGAACAACCCAAGCCCTCGACTGACTGAGTCACCCCGTGACGCTCCATTCAGAGACTGAATGGGGCGTCCACGTTCACAGTCGACCGGGCAGCGCGTTATAGTCGCGCCATCACTCCCCATTCAATCGACCTGCCCCGGGCAGCTCGCCGTCACCGTTCGAGGAATTGCAGATGAAGTTCGAAGGCACCCGTGCATACGTCGCCACCGATGACCTGAAGCTGGCAGTCAATGCCGCCATCACCCTGGAGCGGCCGTTGCTGGTCAAGGGCGAACCCGGCACCGGCAAGACCATGCTCGCCGAGCAACTGGCCGAATCCTTTGGCGCCAAGCTGATCACCTGGCACATCAAGTCCACCACCAAGGCCCACCAGGGCCTCTACGAGTACGACGCGGTCAGCCGCCTGCGCGACTCCCAGCTGGGGGTGGACAAGGTCCACGACATCCGCAACTACCTGAAAAAAGGCAAGCTCTGGGAAGCCTTCGAGTCCGAGGAGCGGGTGATCCTGCTGATCGACGAAATCGACAAGGCGGACATCGAATTCCCCAACGACCTGCTGCAGGAACTCGACAAGATGGAGTTCTACGTCTACGAAATCGACGAGACCATCAAGGCCAAGCAGCGGCCGATCATCATCATTACCTCCAACAACGAGAAAGAGCTGCCGGACGCCTTCCTGCGTCGCTGCTTCTTCCACTACATCGCCTTCCCCGACCGCACCACCCTGCAGAAAATCGTCGACGTGCACTACCCCGACATCAAGAAAGACCTGGTCAGCGAAGCCCTGGACGTGTTCTTCGACGTGCGCAAAGTGCCGGGCCTGAAGAAGAAGCCCTCGACCTCGGAACTGGTGGACTGGCTCAAGCTGTTGATGGCCGACAACATCGGCGAAGCGGTGCTGCGCGAGCGTGATCCGACCAAGGCCATCCCGCCCCTGGCCGGCGCCCTGGTGAAAAACGAGCAGGATGTACAACTGCTGGAGCGCCTGGCATTCATGAGCCGTCGCGGAAATCGCTAGGCTCTGCCCAGAAGCGGCCTGCGCGTCGATCATGCTGCGTTAAAAACAGGTTCGGAATGCTCATTTAGCAGGCTAAACTCCGCTTCCTCTCCTGTTTTTGCCTTGCCTGATCGCCGCTCGGCGAGCTTCTGAACAGACCCAAAGATTATTAGAGAGCGATAGACATGCTGCTCAACCTGTTCAATGAAATGCGCGCGGCCAAGGTGCCGGTGTCGGTGCGCGAGCTGCTGGACCTGATCAACGCGCTCAAGCAGCGCGTGACCTTCGCCGACATGGACGAGTTCTACTACCTCGCCCGGGCGATCCTGGTGAAGGATGAACGCCATTTCGACAAGTTCGACCGGGCCTTCGGTGCCTACTTCAACGGCCTGGAAAAACTCGATGACCACCTGCAGGCGCTGATCCCCGAGGATTGGCTGCGCAAGGAATTCGAGCGCTCCCTGAGCGATGAAGAACGGGCGCAGATCCAGTCCCTGGGCGGGCTGGACAAGCTCATCGAAGAGTTCAAGAAACGCCTGGAAGAACAGAAGGAACGCCACGCCGGCGGCAACAAGTGGATCGGCACCGGCGGCACCAGCCCCTTCGGCTCCGGCGGTTTCAACCCGGAAGGCATCCGCGTCGGCGACGCCGGCAAGCGCCAGGGCAAGGCGGTGAAAGTCTGGGACCAGCGCGAATACAAGAACCTCGACGACTCGGTGGAGCTGGGCACCCGCAACATCAAGGTGGCCCTGCGCCGGCTGCGCAAGTTCGCGCGCCAGGGGGCGGCGGAGGAGCTGGACATCGACGGCACCATCGACCACACCGCCCGCGATGCCGGGCTGCTGAACATCCAGATGCGCCCGGAGCGACGCAATAGCATCAAGCTGCTGTTGCTGTTCGACATCGGCGGTTCCATGGATGCCCACGTGAAGATCTGCGAGGAATTGTTCTCGGCCTGCAAGACCGAGTTCAAGCACCTGGAGTACTACTACTTCCACAACTTCATCTATGAATCGGTGTGGAAGAACAACATGCGCCGCGGCTCCGAGCGCACCTCGACCCAGGACCTGCTGCACAAGTACGGCGCCGACTACAAAGTGATCTTCGTCGGTGACGCCGCCATGGCGCCCTACGAAATCACCCAGGCCGGCGGCAGCGTCGAGCACTGGAACGAAGAAGCCGGCTACGTGTGGATGCAGCGCTTCATGGAAAAGTACAAGAAGCTCATCTGGATCAATCCCTACCCGAAAGACACCTGGGGCTACACCGCTTCGACCAACATCGTCCGCGATCTGATCGAGGACCAGATGTACCCGCTGACCTTGCGCGGCCTGGAAGAAGGCATGCGCTTCCTGTCCAAATAAACCCGTTCGCCAGCCAGCTGGCTCCTACACAACCCTGTAGGAGCCGGCTTGCCGGCGAAGCTCTTCAGCCCCTCACCCGAACCGGCGCAGGAACGCCACCTGCTGCCGATGCGCCGTCTCTTGCACCACCGGCGTCAAACGCAGCTCACTGCCCGGCAAACACTGCGCCAGGCGCGCCAGTGACAGCGGCGTCAACGCCCCTAATCGCGGATAGCCGCCAATGGTCTGCCGATCATTGAGCAGGACGATTGGCTGGCCGTCCGGCGGCACCTGGATCGCCCCCAGGGGAATGCCCTCGGAAATCATTGGCCGGCCCTGATACTGCAAGGTCGGCCCCAGCAAGCGAGCTCCCATGCGATCCGCCCGGCTGTCCAGGGTCCAGGTGCTGTTGAAGGCGTCGAACAGGCTCAACCCGCTGAACTGGCCGATCTGCGCACCCAGGATCACCTCCAGCGGTGCAGCGGATTGCAAATCCGGCAACTGCGCAGCCGACAGACTCCTGAGCGCACCACCGGTTCCCGAATAGCTCAGTACTCCCCCCTCACTCAGCGCCCGACCGTAACCATCAAGCCCACCGAGAGCCTCGCGCAGCACACTGGCGCAACTGCCCAACACCTTGGGCGCATCGAAACCGCCAGGGGCCGCCAGATAGGCCCGAGCCCCAAAGAACGGCTGGGTGAATCGCAGGCGCTGGCCTTTTTGCAGGATGAAACTGCGCCCCGGGGTCAAAGGCCGCTCATCGACATAGGCCCCAAGATCGGCCCCGGCCAGGGCCAGCAGGCAATAATCCTCGGCCAGCAGGGTGAAACCGCCCAGGGTGATTTCCACCACGGGTGCATCCAGGGCGTTGCCCAGCAGCCAGTTGGCCCAGGACATGGACACCCAGTCCAGCGCCCCGCCCTGGGTCACCCCCAGGTGGCGCACGCCAAAGCGTCCGCCATCCTGCAGCAGGCACAAAGGCGTGCTGGCCTCGATCGACAGGCGACTCATGCCGGCACCTCCAGCGGCGTGTCATCGCCCCCCAGGCGGATGAACTCGGCATGCTCCACCGGGGTAAAACGCACCCGATCCCCAGGTTGCATCAGGCTGTAGCCATCAAGCTCGCGATCGAACAGTCGACTCGGGGTGCGACCAATCAGGTTCCAGCCCCCCGGCGACACCACCGGATAAGCCGCCGTCTGGCGCTCGGCAATGCCGACGCTACCCGCTGCCACACGCTTGCGCGGGGTGTTCAGCCTGGGCGCCGCCAACCGCTCCTCCACCAGCCCCATAAAAGCGAACCCGGGAGCGAAGCCCAGGGCAAACACCTGGTACTCACGCTGGCTGTGACGCTGGATCACTTCGGCCACCGACAGCCCGCTGCGCCGGGACAGCAGCGCCAGTTCAGGCCCTACACTGGGGTCGTACCACACCGGCAATACATGCTCGCGCCCAGCCTGAGCGCTACCGGGCGCCAGATCGGTCAAGGCCAGCTCGATCCGCGCGCGGGCCTCGGACGGGCTCAAGGCCTGTAGGTCGTAATGCACCATCAGCGTGGTGTAGGACGGCACCAGATCGATCAGTTGTTCACCGAAAGCCTGGCGCAGGCCCTCGGCGGCGGCCAGCATCCAGGGCATGTTGTCCTCGGCGATCACCTCGAACAGCCGCACCATCAGGCAGTCGATGGCGACTACTTCAACCTGTGGCTTCATAGGCCGGACTGCTGGTTCAGGGCTTCGCGAATGCGCTGCACCGCCGCCACCGAACTGGCGTTGTCGCCATGCACGCACAGGGTGTTGGCGTGCAGCAGCAAGGCGCTGCCGTCACTGGCGGTCAAGGTTTCGCCCCGGGCAATGGTCAGGGCCTGCTGGAGAATCGTTTGCGCTTCATGGTGCACCGCCCCCGGCAACTGCCGCGACAGTAGATGCCCGGCGTTGTCGTAGGCACGGTCGGCAAAAGCCTCGAACCACAGGGTCACACCGTATTCATCGCCCAAGGCCTGGGCCGCGCTATTGTCGCGAGTGGCCATGAGCATCAATGGCAGCTGCGGGTCGTAGGCCGCCACCGCCTGGATCACCGCCCGCAACTGGGCGGGCTTGGCCATCATGTCGTTGTACATCGCGCCGTGGGGTTTGACGTACTCGACCCGGCCGCCCTGGGCCCGGCAGATGCCATCCAGCGCACCGATCTGATAGTGCAGCAGGTCCTGGATTTCCTGGGGCGAGTAGCTCATGGAGCGGCGGCCAAAGCCTGCCAGGTCCTGATACGCCGGGTGGGCGCCAATGCGCACGCCGTTGGCCAGGGCCAGGGCCACGGTCTTGCGCATGATGCCTGGGTCGCCGGCATGGAAGCCGCAGGCAATGTTGGCGCAGTCGATAAAAGGCATCACCTCGGCATCCAGCCCCAGGGTCCAGTTGCCAAAGCTTTCGCCGATGTCGCAATTCAATAACAGGCGGCTCACGGTCAGTGCTCCTGTGGTTCTTATAAGGTTCGGTTGCGGGGCGGTCGCGCAATGCTCCCGCAGATTATCAGTTAGCGGGCCTCGAGTTCCTTGCCACGAGTTTCCGGCAGGCTCAGGGCCGCCAGCACCACTACGCCGTAGGACACCGCGGCAAAGGTGCCAATGGCCACGCTCAGCGGCACATGCTGGCTCAACAGGCCGATCAGCAGTGGGAACAGCGCCGCCAGCGCCCGGCCGCTGTTGTAGCAGAAACCCTGGCCGGAACCGCGGATGCGCGTGGGGAACAGTTCCGTCAGGAACGCCCCCATGCCGCTGAAAATGCCCGAAGCGAAAAAGCCCAGGGGAAAGCCCAGCCAGAGCATCACTGCGTTGCTCACCGGCAACTGGGTGTAGAGCAGGACAATGGTGAAAGAACCGGCGGCGAACAGCACGAAGTTCTTCTTGCGGCCGAGAATATCCGTCAGGTAGGCGCTGATCACATACCCCACGTAGGAGCCGGCGATCACCATGGCCAGGTAGCCGCCGGTACTGAGCACGCTCAAGCCGCGCTCGGTCTTGAGGAAGGTCGGCAGCCAGAATGTGATGGCGTAGTAGCCGCCCTGGGCCCCTGCCGCCAGCAAGGAGGCGCGCAAGGTGGTGCTGAGAATCCCCGGGGCGAAGATCTCGTAGAACCGCGCCGGGTTGCTTGGCACTTCACGCGCCTTGGTTTCCCGGTAGACCTCGGGGTCCTTGACCAGGCGACGGACAAAGATCACGAAAATCGCCGGCAGGATGCCCAGCAGAAACAGCCCGCGCCAGGCATCTTCCGGCGGCAAGAGGGAGAACAGCAGCGCATACAGCAGCGCCGTCAGCCCCCAGCCCAGGGCCCAGCCGGATTGCACCATGCCCACCGCCTTGCCACGGTTCTTGGCGCGGATCACTTCGCCGATTAGCACCGCTCCGGCAGTCCACTCGCCGCCGAAGCCGAACCCCATCAAGGTGCGGGCGATCAGCAACTGTTCGTAGTTCTGCGCAAGACCGCAAAGAAAGGTGAAGACGGCGAACCACAGCACCGTGAGTTGCAGGGTGCGTACCCGGCCGATGCGGTCGGAAAGAATTCCGGCGATCCAGCCGCCCAGGGCGGAGGCCAGCAAGGTGCTGGTATGGATCAGGCCGGCTTCGGCGGAAGTGATGCCCCACAGCGCGATCAGGGTCGGGATCACGAAGCTGAGCATCTGGGTGTCCATGCCATCCAGGCCATAACCAATCTTGCAGCTCCAGAATGTCCGGCGTTCCTGCTGGTTGATGTCCCGGTACCAGTCAAACGGGCCGGCGCGGCGCGGAGCCTCGGCGGCCAGTGTTTCGGGCGCACTCATGGCGATCTCCAGGGTAGTGTTGTTGGTATTGTTCTGGGCCCCGACGACGCATATCGTGGGTTGGGCCATTCTTCGGTTCAGGCACAACCGGCGTCCAACTAATAAAAACCGCCCCAAGGCATAAGAAAAGTTGATCCCATGAATCTCAAGTTTCTCGAAACCTTCGTCTGGGTGGCGCGGCTCAAGAGCTTCAGCCTCACCGCGGAAAAACTCTTCACCACCCAGGCGGCGATCTCCAGCCGTATTGCGGTGCTGGAAGGCGAACTGGGGGTGAAGCTGTTCCTGCGCGACTCGCGGGGCGTCAGCCTGACCCCGGAAGGCCTCAAGGTGCTGGAGCACGCCGAGCAGATGCTCGACACCCTGCACGTGTTGAAACAGTCCATCGAGGCGCCGTCGAGCAAGGTCGGACGGATTCGCATCGGGGTCATGGACACGGTGATCCACACCTGGCTCAGCCCCCTGGTGGCGGAAATGATGGACCACTACCCGCAAGTGGACATCGAACTGGTGGCCGACACCTCGCTGAACCTGTGCGACCAGCTGCAAAAAGGCTTTCTCGACCTGGTGCTGCAGACCGACCTGCTGCGCCAGGAAAGCATCCGCAGCCTGGAGCTGGCCAGCCACCCGGTGGGCTGGATTGCCGCCAGCAATTCGATCTACAACCGCGACTACGCCAATCTCGCCGAGCTGGCCCGAGAGCGGATCATCACCTATTCGAAGAACTCCCTGCCCCACCAGCAGGTGCTGAGCCTGATGCAGGCCAACGGGGTGCTGGCGCCACGGCTCAATTGCGTCAACTCGGTGTCAGCCATCACCCGCCTGCTCAGGGACGGCTTCGGGATTGGCGCCCTGCCGCCGGTGCTGGTACGCGAGGAACTGGCCCGTGGCGAACTGACCTTGCTGGCCATCGACCAGCGCCCGCCCAACCTGCAGGTGGTGGTGTCGTGGCGCGTAGGCGTGGAGCTGGTGGAGGATATCGTGGAGCTGTGCCAGCGCGTGGTGCAGCGCTATGGGCAGAAAGTGGGCCAGGAGCACATCATCCTGATTGAGCCCGCATAGGCGTCGGCTTGCCAGCGAATGCACTCTTCAGCCTTGTGCCTGTCTTGCGGGCCTCTTCGCCGGCAAGCCGGCTCCTACACAGGCCCCGCTGGCGAGTCGACATCCGTAGGAGCTGGCTTGCCAGCGAATGCACTCTTCAGCCTTGTGCAGGTCTTGCAGGCCTCTTCGCCGGCAAGCCGGCTCCTACACAAACCCCGCTGGCGAGTCGACATCCGTAGGAGCTGGCTTGCCAGCGAATGCGCCAGCCTTGTGCAGGTGTTGCCGGCACCTGCAGTGCGGGGCGCTCAGAGGCCCTTGAGGTCGCGCTCTTCGATCGGACGGCTCTGGCGCAAACGCCGGCCTCCCAGCACCACCCAATCGATCAGGCGGTACAGGCACTCAAGTCCGAAGGACAGCAGCAAGGCGCCGCTCATGCCCCAGATCATCGCTTCCGGGGTCAGCAGGATCTGGTAGCTGTAGCCATCCCAGGTTTCCTTGCGGATATCCGGGTCGGCTGCCAGGGCCACTTGCAGCAGGCGGATGTACCAGGGGCCCTGCATCGCCTGGTATTGCTTGTCCAGGGCCAACTGACGATGAAGCAAGCCGCTCAGGCTCTCGGCATCGCTGCGAAACACCGGGTCCTCGCTGGCCCGGTAATGGGCCACCAGGGCGTTCAGGTCGCCCTTGAAAAACTGCGCGGCGGTGCCCTGGAAGCCCCGCAGGCTGTTCTGCGATTCAATCAGGTGGGCTTCCACGCGCTTGGCGTAATCGCTGATGAAACCCGGCACTTGCACACCGATCAACAGGCCGGCGGCGAACAACACCAGCCGCAGATAACTGAGCAACATAGGGATGTCCTTATTCGGTCTGGCCGTGGCTGACGCATTCACCGCGTCGCCACAGGCTCCATTGGCCCGGCTGGTAGCGGGTCCAGGTTTCGTTTTCAGTCAAGGGTTCGGTGGCGATCACCGTGACCACGTCGTTGGGGGTGGTTTCCGCCTGGAAATCGACAATCACATCGACGTCCTTGAGCCGGGCCGGACCGAATGGGGCACGTCGGGTGATCTGCGCCAGCTTGGTGGAGCAGAAGCAGAACAGCCAGTCACCGTCACTGAGCAAGCCATTGAACACGCCTTTGCTGCGGTATTCGCTGCAGGCCTGGATCAGGGTCGGCAGCAACTGCTCGACCTCCACCGGCTCGGGAAAGGCTTCGCGCACCCGGTTGAGCAGGTCACAGAACGCCGCCTCGCTGTCGGTATCCCCCACCGGGCGATAGAAACTGGCCTGGGGCTGGAAGTCCGCCAACTGGCCGTTATGGGCGAAGCACCAGTTACGGCCCCAGAGTTCACGGACAAAGGGATGGGTGTTGGCCAGGCAGACCTTGCCGACGTTGGCCTGGCGGATGTGGCCGATCACCACTTCGCTCTTGATCGGGTAGCGCTGCACCAGGTTGGCCACTTCCGACTCGCTGCTGGCCGCCGGGTCCTGGAACAGGCGCAGACCACGGCCTTCATAGAAAGCGATGCCCCAACCGTCGCGATGGGGGCCGGTACGGCCGCCGCGCTGCATCAGCCCGGTAAAGCTGAAGACGATATCGGTCGGTACATTGGCGCTCATGCCCAATAACTCACACATGCTCGGACTCTCGCTGCAATGCCGGGGCCAGGTTACAGACGCGGCTCGACCCGCGTGTTCAGGGGGGTGCCCGCAGCAGACGGACGACCATAACGGTCATTGCCGGCGCCGCCAAAGGGCTGGTCATCCTCCACTTCGGCAGCCTTGGCCGCGGCTTGCGCCGCTTCGTTGCGCTGGCGGCGCTCCTCGGCAGCACGCTCGATGGGCCAGCGGATCAGCACGAACAGCAGGTAGACGCCAAAGGCGATCATGCCGTACATGAACAGATCGGACACTGCGCGCCAGGCGTTGTTGCCGACCTTGAAGGCCATATCCAGGGCAGTGATGGCCACGGCCGGAGCATATTTTTCTTTGACAGGGTCGATGATGGTGGGGCTCAACAGCAGCACTGCCATCAGTACACGCAGCGGCTCGCGCAGCCAGCGCCACATCCAGCGGGTCAGGCGCATCCACACCAGCAGGCAGCCCAAAGCGGCAAAGGCGTAAAGGCCCCAGGCGATCAGATAGTCGTTCTCGGTCATGGTGTCCATGGCAAGGCAGGCAAAGAGGCGCTTATGATAACGACTTTTCCCGTGTCAGGCTGCACCGCCGTCTGCCAAGCCCTCATTTGTCTTCGTTCGAGAGCCACCCATGCCCCTACCCGCCAACGACAGCAGCGCCCCGATTGCCCACAAGGCCGAAGGCGCTGACCCGTATGCCTGGCTGCAGGAACGCGACACCGACGCGGTGCTCGACTACCTGAACGCTGAAAACAGCTACCAGGAAGCCCGGCTGGCCCACCAGGCGCCCCTGCGCGAGACACTGTTCCAGGAGATCAAGGGACGGATCCTCGAGACCGACCTGTCCCTGCCCTCCCCCTGGGGCCCGTACCTGTATTACACCCGCACCACCGCCGGTGACGAATACGCCCGGCACTATCGCTGCCCGCGCCCGGCAGACGACAGCCTGACGGTGGACGAAAGCCGCGAACAGCTGCTGCTGGACCCCAACGCCCTGGCCAACGGCGGTTTCTTCTCCCTCGGTGCCTTCAGCATCAGCCCCGACCACCAGCGCCTGGCCTACAGCCTCGACACCACCGGCGAGGAAATCTACACCCTGTTCATCAAGGAGCTGTCCAACGGCAAGGTCAGCGAGCTGTCCTTCGACAACTGCGACGGCAGCATGACCTGGGCCAACGACAGCCTGACCCTGTTCTTCGGCGAGCTGGACGACACCCATCGCCCGCACAAACTGTTCCGCTACCGTCTGGACGGCACTGCCGCCGAGGAGGTGTTCCACGAGCCGGACGGACGCTTCTTCCTGCACTGCTACCGCTCAAGCTCCGAGCGCCAATTGCTGCTGTCCCTGGGCAGCAAGACCACCGGCGAAACCTGGGCCCTGGACGCCGCGCAGCCGCAGCTGCCGTTCACCTGCCTGGCGCCACGGGTCGAGGGCCACGAATACGATGTCGATCACGGTCAACTCGACGGCCAGTGGACCTGGTTCATCCGCAGTAACCGCGAGGGCATCAACTTCGCCCTGTATCAGGCAGCCGACCAGGGTGCCATCCCCGAGGAAAGCGACTGGCAGCTGCTGGTCCCGCACAATCCCGAGGTGATGCTCGACGGCGTGACCCTCAACGCCGGCGCCATGACCCTGAGCCTGCGCGAAGGCGGCCTGCCGATCATCGAAGTGCATCCCCAGGACCTGCCCGTGTATCGCGTGCAACTGCCGGACGCGGCCTACAGCCTGCACGTGCAGAACAGCCTGGAGTTTTCCAGCGATCGCATCCGTCTGCGCTACGAGGCGCTGAATCGCCCGGCCCAGGTGCGCCAGCTGCAACTGGCCGACGGTCAACAGCAGGTGCTCAAGGAAACCCCGGTGCTGGGCCCCTTCGATGCCGACGCCTATGTCAGCCAGCGCCTCTGGGCCACCGCTGCCGACGGCACCCAGGTGCCCATCAGCCTGGTGGTCAAGCGCGAGTGCCTGGGCCAACCGACACCGCTGTACCTGTATGGCTACGGCGCCTATGGCGAGAGCCTCGATCCCTGGTTCTCCCATGCCCGCCTGAGCCTGCTGGATCGCGGCGTGGCCTTTGCCATCGCCCATGTGCGTGGCGGTGGCGAGCTGGGGGAAGCCTGGTATCGCGCCGGCAAGCAGGAGCACAAACAGAATACCTTCAGCGACTTCATCGCCTGCGCCGAACACCTGATCGCCCAGGGCCTGACCAGCGCCCAACAACTGGCCATCAGCGGCGGCAGTGCCGGCGGCCTGTTGATCGGCGCCGTGCTCAACCAGCGTCCCGAGCTGTTCCGGGCGGCTATCGCCGAAGTGCCTTTCGTCGACGTGCTCAACACCATGCTCGACCCGGACCTGCCACTGACCGTCACCGAGTACGACGAATGGGGCAATCCCGAGGAGCCTGAGGTCTATGAGCGGATCAAGGCTTACGCCCCCTATGAGAACGTCCGGGCCCAGGCCTACCCGGCGACCCTGGTGATCGCCGGTTACAACGACAGTCGCGTGCAGTACTGGGAAGCCGCCAAATGGGTGGCCAAACTGCGCGCCACCAAGACCGACGACAACCCGCTGCTGCTCAAGACCGAACTGGGTGCCGGTCATGGCGGCATGAGCGGCCGTTACCAGGGATTACGTGACGTAGCCCTCGAATATGCCTTTATCCTGAACATTCTGGGCCTGGACTGAGGAACTACCCGCGGCGCTCCTGTCTTAACACTGGACCGCCGCCGGCAACCGCCGGACCGGGCCTGCGCCCGTGCAACAGACACAAGAAAAAGACCCTGATCCCATGTCCGAACCCACCTTACTGAACAACGAGATCCGCGACTGGCTGATGGACTGCGGCCTGTTCGATCAACTGCTGCCCGCCGACTTCAACGCAGCAGCCGGCTATTTCAGCATCAGCAGTATCGCCAAGGGCGAAGCGATCTTTCATGAGGGCGATGCCGGCAGTTTCATGTGCATCATCCACAGCGGCCAGGTGGCCGTGCAAAAGAGCACCCTGGACGGCCAGCCGCTGACCATCGCCACCCTGCGCAGCGGCCGGGCCTTTGGCGAAATGGCAGTGCTCGATGGCGAGCGACGCTCGGCCACCTGCGTGGCGGCCAGTGATTGCCAGTTGCTCAACCTGGGCAAGGACTCCCTGGAAAAGATGCTCAACGATGCGCCGAAGATCGCCGCCAAGATCATCCGCGCCCTGGCTATTTCCCTGTCCAAGCGCCTGCGCATGGCCGACGGCCAGTTGCTCGCACAGCAGATCTAGGCTCCTTGCACCTTGGCCTTGTTGTCGTTCTGCTCCAGCCCCGGCAGAGTCTGGTCCTTGGGCGGCTTGGGCATATCGATCGGCGGTAGCAAGGGCGCGCTGCCACTGCTCCCGGCTTTCGGCGTACTGGGCGGGGTCACTTGCGGATAAGGCGTGGGGGTGGCCGTGCCCGGGGTGCCGAGGGTCGGCGTCGGGGTCACCACCGGGGCGCTTTGCGGCTCGTCGGCCAGGGCCGGGCCAGCACTCAGCGCCAGGGCGGCGGTCAGGGCGAGCGCCGCTTGGGCAATCACCGTTAGAATAGTGCGCTTCATCAATGGCTCCATTGCTATTGTCTGGCGTCAGGCTACTCCCAACCGGGAGCTTTTGCCTTCCTCAATGAGATCTCCATGAAACGTTTCGTACTGCTGGACACTACTCCGATTCCTGAAAACGGCGGTGCCTTGTGCCTGTTCGAATACGGTGAGGATTTCGTCATCAAGATCCAGGGCGGCGACGGCGGCCAATTGATGAACACCCGTATGCACGGCTCCGAGGATGCCCTGGCGCAGATTCCCTGCAGCAAGGTCGCCGGGCGCCCGAACTCGCGGGTGCTGATCGGCGGCCTGGGCATGGGCTTCACCCTGGCCGCGGCCCTCAAGCACCTGGGCCAGAGCGCCGAGGTGGTGGTGGCCGAACTGGTGCCCGGGGTGGTGGAATGGAACCGTGGCCCGCTCGGGGAAAAGTCCGGCCGGCCGCTGCTGGACCCGCGCACGGTGATCCGCCTGGAAGACGTGGCCAAGGTCCTGCAGGCCGAACCCCAGGGCTTCGACGCGATCATGCTCGACGTCGACAACGGCCCTGAAGGCCTGACCCAGAAAGCCAACAGCTGGCTCTACTCCAGCGCCGGCCTGGGTGCCTGTGCCCGGGCCCTGCGGCCCAAGGGCATCCTCGCGGTGTGGTCCGCCAGCGCCGACCAGAAATTCTCCGAGCGCCTGCGCAAGGCCGGTTTCAAGGCCGAGGAAGTGCAGGTGTACGCCCATGGCAATCGCGGCACCCGGCACACCATCTGGATTGCCGAGAAGCTCAAGGCCTGAGCTAAACTTTGTCCATTACCGTCATTAGTCCTCCTACAAAGGTGAACCCATGAGTTCGTCCACTCCTCCGTCCAACACCGCCAAGCTGGACCGTATCCTCGCCGACGCCCAGCGCGACCGGGAAATGGGCTACCGCGACAAGGCGCTGAAGATGTACCCCCATGTCTGCGGCCGCTGCGCCCGGGAATTCTCCGGCAAGCGCCTGAGCGAGCTGACCGTGCACCACCGCGATCACAACCACGACAACAACCCCCAGGACGGTTCCAACTGGGAACTGCTGTGCCTGTACTGCCACGACAACGAGCACTCGCGCTACACCGACCAGCAGTACTTCGGTGAAGGCTCCCTGAGCACCCCGAAAGTCGCCAAGGCAACCCACAACCCGTTCGCCGCCCTGGCCGGGTTGATGAAGAAAGACGGCGAATAACGGCTTCACGGGCAATCCGCTCCTGCAGGAGCGGATTGCCCGTGAACCGCCGAACACCCCGCCACACCCCGCCCAATCCCCGTATAATCGCGCTCTTTTCCCCAAGGCTCCTCGCTCGTGGCAAACAAAAGGTACAGCTGCATCGGTTTGTATAACCCCAAGTCGCCGGAGAACGTCGGTTCGGTGATGCGCGCCGCCGGCTGCTATGGCGTCGCCTCGGTGTTCTACACCGGCAAGCGCTATGAACGTGCCCGCGACTTCGTCACCGACACCAAGAAAGTCCACCAGGACATTCCCCTGATCGGCATCGACGACCTGAAGAAAATCCTCCCCCTGGGCTGCATCCCGGTGGCCGTGGAACTGGTGGAAGGCGCCCGTGCGCTGCCGGAATACACCCACCCGGATCGCGCGCTGTACATCTTCGGTCCGGAAGACGGCTCCCTCGACAAGGAGATCCGCGACTGGTGCGAAGACGTGGTCTACATCCCCACCACCGGCTGCATGAACCTGGCGGCCACGGTCAACGTGGTGCTCTACGATCGCCTGGCCAAAGGCAACAACACCCGCTCCGGTCCAAAGTACTGAAAACCCGCCGATCAATCCCCGGGAACCAGCGACGCCCTGGTGCAGTCAGCTTTGTATCCCACACCGCCCTTGGAGACAGAGCATGAGCGAGCGCAAACAGCTGCAAACGATCGAAGCCACACCCTTGCCGAGCCAACCGACCCAGAACGTCCAGGGCTGGGAGCGCATCGGCTCCCTGGCCGGTGGCGTGGTGATGATGGGCAAGGGCCTGCGCCGCGGCGGCGTGTTCGGCCTGATTCAAGTCGCCATCGGTGGCGTCGCCCTGGCCCGGGGGATTACCGGACACAGCTCGGCGAAAAGCCTGCTGGAGAAGAGCCGCCAGGACATGCACAACGTGCGCACGAAGATCGAACGCGCCGGGGAAGAGCTGCGCAATCTGAAGGCCAATGCCGAAGCCGCCGGGCGCCATGCCAAGACGGCCAGCAATGATGAAGTGAAAGTGCCCAAGGCCTGATACCGGGGCGAATCAGTGCAGCAAGGGGGTGTCGAGGACCTTGGACGATTCGCCCAGCACGTTTTCACTGAGCTGGATGAACTCGGCGGTGCTGACGCTTTCCAGGCGCATCGCCCCTTGCAGCACATCGTCGAGTGAGCGCTTGTTGCGGGTCTTGAGGCGGATTTCCCGATCCAGCTCCTGCAACAGCAGCACGGCCTTGGCCAAGGTGGCGCTGTCCACCTGCTCGCCCCGCAGACTGTCGACCTTGTGACTGTCCCGGACCAGACGCTTGTGCAGCACCTGATAGCGCTCGTCACTGATGCCTCCGGCCCGGCGCAACAGTTCGATGCCGTAGTACTCCGCCAGCCCTTCACTGATCCAATCGCTGCCCTGGCTGTCGTTGATTCGCGACAATGACTGCACCAGCTCCCGCAACAGCGGGCTGCTGCCGCTCTCGCTGACCAGGGGCAGACGGCTATGGAGAAACAGCGAGTCACGCCCCGCCAGACTGCCGCGCCACATCGGATCGGCCGCACCAACGATCAACAGCTTGCCGGGCTGACGCGGGAACACCGCCTGTACTTGCGGCCAGACAAAGGTCAGCAGGGTCAGCACGTCCATACGGCGCATGCCCTGGCCCAGGGGCGACACCACGCTGACTTCGGTTGCTCCCAGACGCGTGCGGCGACTGCCCAGGTTGCCGGCCAGCATCCAGCCGGCGGGACGGTCGAACAGCCGCGAAGGATTGTCGATGCGGAAGCGATTCTTGCCGATACGTGGCCAGGCGGTCTCGATGCTTTTCCAACCGGCCGGCAAGTCGAAATCCAGACGCGCCACCAGTTCGATGCCGTCCTGTTGGTCGAGCCTGGCCGGCGGCACCAGCGTCTCGCCCCGCAGCAAGGCCCAGTTGGCGGTGCTGCGGCTGTCGTAGCTGCCCTTCTTGATGCTGTGACTCAGGCGCACCCTGTAGCTGAGGCTGGCCTTGCCGCTGGCCGGACGCCAGACACCACGCTGGCCGGCGGCATCCGCCGCCCCAGCCTGCCATTGGCCGTCGGCTTTGAAGTCACTGTAGTCGCCGTCCCGGCCCAGGTCGAAGTCCAGGCTGCGCAAGGCCGAACCATCGGCCAGGGTCAGGCGCACCTCGGCCTGATCGCTCTGGGGCAGGAAACGCACGTGATAATCCAGATCGACTTTCTTCGCCGCAAAGGCCGATGCGCTCAATGCCAGCATCGCAGCGGCCAGCGCCAGTTTCGCCCCCACCCTCATACACACTCCTTTCCTGGGTAACCTGGTTCTGCAGCCAACGCGGCGAATCCTCAGCCGGCGCGGAAAATCAGATGATCCTCCCAGTCCTCTTCCGCCACGCTGCCTTCGGCCAGCATGCGCCCGGACTGGGAAATACGTTCGTGGTGCACCGCATCGCGATCGCCACACACCAGATGGTGCCAGAGCGGCAGGTCCTTGCCTTCGCTCACCAGGCGGTAGCCGCAGGTGGGCGGCAGCCACTTGAATTCGTCGGCCTTGCCCGGGGTCAGCTGGATGCAGTCGGGCACCGACGCCCGACGGTTGGGGTAGTCGCTGCACTGGCAGGTTTTCAGGTCCAGCAGTTTGCAGGCGATGCGCGTGTAATAGACGCTGTTGTCGTCCTCGTCCTCAAGCTTTTGCAGGCAGCACAGACCGCAGCCATCGCACAGCGACTCCCATTCGTCCTGGTCGAGCTGTTCGAGGGTTTTGCGTATCCAGAAAGGTTCGACTTTGGCGGCCATGGCTCAAGCATCAGTATCCGAGGGTGAAAAGGCCGCCAGTCTAGTGCCGAAGGCCCGGCGGGCCAAGCGCTTACGACTGTCGGTAGGCCGGGGCTTGTCAGCGGCAGGCCCGCACAGTAGCTTTGCCCCTCGGACCACCCCGCGTCCGTGTGCCATTAACGCTCGACCGCGTCGCACCCGACGAACCCCACAAGGTCAGGAAAACCCCTTCGCCCAGCTCAACTGCGCCTGCCGGTTTACCCCATCATTCTCAAACGTTGCCTGGAGTCTTTGCATGAGCGCCAATCCTCGCGTTGCCGATTACGCCATCCACCCGCAGTTCACCCAACGCTGGTCGCCACGGGCCTTCACCGGCGAAAACATCCCTGAAGAAACCCTGCTGAGCTTCTTCGAAGCAGCACGCTGGGCGCCTTCGGCCTACAACTCGCAACCCTGGCGCTTTCTCTATGCCCGGCGCGATACGCCGAACTGGGAGCGCTTCCTCGGCCTGCTCAACGAGTTCAACCGTGGCTGGGCGCAACATGCCTCGGCCCTGGTGATCGTGATTTCCAAGACCACCTTCACCGCCCCTGGCGCCACGGAAGAGACTCCGGCCTTGTGGCACACCTTCGACACCGGCTCGGCCTGGGGCCACCTGGCACTGCAGGCCAGCCTCAGCGGCTGGCACACCCACGGCATGGCCGGCTTCGATCAGGAGCTGACCCGCAAGGAGCTGAAGATTCCCGAAGGCTATGCGCTGCACGCTGCGGTAGCGGTGGGCAAGCTGGGAGACAAGTCGAGCCTGGCCGACTACCTGCAGGCCCGGGAAGAGCCGAGCCCGCGTCGTCCACTGAGCGAGACGGTGGCCGAAGGCGATTTCAGCCTGTAACAAAGAATCGGCCCTGTAGGAGCGAGCTTGCTCGCGAAGCCCTAAAGGGCGCCGCGCTGGCCTGGCAAGCGCGGCTTTCGCCAGCAAGCTCGCTCCTACGATCAGGCCTCTCTCAATAGCCGCGGGCGAAATCCACTTCGCCGCGCAAGGCCTGCTTGGCCTCATAGGCCCGCAGGTTGTCGACGAACAACTGCACCATCAGTTCCGGCGAGGTCGGCGCCGAGCTGTGCCCCGTCAGCAGCAAGCCCCAGGCCGTCCAGAACGGGTGTCGTTGCGGCAAGGGTTCCTGGCGGCAGACATCGATCACCGCCCCCGCCAGATGCCCATCCTTGAGGGCCTGCACCAAGTCCCCATCGACCACGGAAACACCCCGGCCCACGTTGATGAACAGCCCCGTGGACTTGAATTGCTTGAACAGCGCCGCGTCGTACAGGTCATGAGTGCTCGGAGTGTTGGGCAGCAGATTGACCACATAATCCACCTCCCCCACCAAGCGTCCCAGGTCTTCCAGGCCCGCCACTTCGACAAAGGGGGCCTGCTCCCGCGCCTGGCTGGCGATGCCGTACAGCTTCACGCCAAAGGGCAGCAGAAATTGCGCCACGCTCTGGCCGATGTCGCCGGTGCCGACGATCAGCACCTTGCGCCCCACCAGGCTCTGGCCCAGGCGGTTGTCCCACTTGCGCTCCACCTGACTGACCAGCCGCGCCAGCACTTCGCGCTCATGGCCAAGGATGTAGGTAAGCACGTACTCGGCCATCACCTGGCCAAAGATGCCTACCGCCCGGGTCAGGCGGTAATGCCGGGGCAGGCCGTCGGCCAGCAACGGGGTGATGCCGGCCCAGGTGGATTGCAGCCACTGGGGCTGATGTCCCTGACGCAACAGGGTCGCCAGCAGGTCCGGCTGGCCCAGCCAAACCGGGCAATCCGCCGCCAGGCGCGACAGCTCGGCAGAGTCGCCACTGGTCAGTACGTCCAGCTCCGGTGCCACCTGACGCAACAGGCGGGCATAAACAGCGTGATCGTGTTCGGCAATCAGAACGCGCATGGTTCAAACCTTAAAAAACGGTGCAGGCCGCCGCCGACGGAGTATTGCTCCATCGATCAAGGCGGTGGCCAGGTCAGTCAGTTGCATTTAACAGAGGCTCGGGACCGAGCCCCTACAGGTCAGACCGGATCATTGCGGCGCAGCAACTCTTCGGGCAGGTGCTCGATGTACTCGTCTTCTGCCGGCGGCATCTGCAAGTGATAGCCCTGCTTCTCGAGGTTTTCCAGCACCTGGTGGATGTCCTCCCGGGACAGCTTGCGCTCCGGACTCAGCACCAGGTCGAAGGCATGTTGCGGCTTGCCGAAAGCCAGCAGCAGGTTTTCCGGCACGCGTTCCAGGGCCTCGCTTTTCAGTACGTAGAGGTACATCTCGTTCTTGCGCGGGCTTTTATAGATGGAGCAGATACGTTTCAAGGCTGTTCTCCGGCGGTGGCCAGGCTGTCCAGCAGCGCCTGGCCCATCAATTCGCGGCGCCAGCCACGCAGCGAATCAGGCAATTGGTAAGGCCCTTTGGGGTAGCCGCTCTTGAGCAGGCTTTCCAGGGTTTTCTTGCGCAGCATGACTTCCGGCGCGATGCCCAGACGCTCGGCCTCGGCCTGCCCCACGGCCTTGAGGCGCTTGAGCAGGGCCGCGGCTTCGATCGGCAACGGCTCGGGTACGGCCGGCGGCCATTGGTCCGGGCCAAGGGCTGCGGTGCGCTTGATCAGGTCGAGGAGAAATTCGCCGTCCTGACGCACGGTGCGCGGGTGCATGTCTTCGATCTTGGCCAGCGCCGCCAGCGTATCGGGCTGGGTCTTGGCCAGGGGCCAGAGGGCGTGTTCACGCACGATGCGGTTGCGCGGCAAGTCGCGGGCACGGGCTTCACGCTCACGCCAGGCACAGAGCTCACGCAGCACGGCCAGCTGCGCACGGGAGAGTTTCCAGGCCAGCTTGGCCTCACGGTAGACCTCGTTGGGGTCCACTTCGCGGCGCAGGTTGGCCACCAGCTCGGCACCGTCTTCCAGCACCCAGCGGTATTTGTCCTCGGACAGTTTGGGCTGCAGTTCGGTAAAGACCTGGGCCAGGTGTACGGCGTCTTCGGCGGCGTAGCTGACCTGGGTTTCCGAGAGCGGGCGCTGCAGCCAGTCGGAGCGGGTCTCGCCCTTGGGCAGTTCGATGCCCAGGACTTCCTGCACCAGGCGCGAATAGCCCATGGAAAAACCCAGGTTCAGGTAGGCGGCCGCCAGTTGCGTGTCGAACAGCGGCGCCGGCAGGCTGCCGGTCAGGCGCAGCAGGACTTCGAGGTCCTCGCTGCAGGCATGCACCACCTTGACCACCGCCGGGTTCTCCAGCAGGGCCGCCAGGGGCTTCCAGTTGTCGATGGTCAAAGGATCAATCAGGTAAGCGCGCTGCCCATCGCCGATCTGCAACAGGGCGGCGATGGGATAGAAAGTGTCGACCCGCATGAATTCGGTGTCGAGGGCGACGAATGGCAGCTGCTGCCACTCGGCGCAAAGCTGACCGAGGCTATCGTTGTCGCGAATCCAATGTATATCGATGGCCACACGGCTCTCCCTTGAAGAATGGCGCGCAGTATATATCGCCTCCGGCGATTTCTGAGCATTCACCCGACAAGAGCAGGTGCGAAACCTTCTGCCGGACGGCAAGAATAGTCCGAGAGTCGGAATCGGGTTCTGTACGAAAGCTCGCCGAGTGAAGATCAGGCAAGGCAAAAATAGGCGAGCAAGCGGAGTGTAGGGGCCTACATGAGCATTGCGAGCCTGTTTTTAACGCGGCATGGTCGAAACGCAGGCAGTTTTCGTGCAGAACCTAGCTGGGTTTTCTAAGGACATAGACCCGCGCCGCCGCACAACCGGGCAGGAAATCCTGCTGGCTCACGACCTCGAAACCGGCCTGCTTGAACTCGCCTTCCAACTGCACCCTGCCGATCGCCAGTGACGCCGCGGACTCACCCGGCGTGGCCGCAAGGATATTGAACAACGGCTCGACCCGGGCCGCGACGATCACCGAATCACGGCTGACCCGATGAAACTCCCGCAGCAGCGCCAGGCGATCCTCGCTGCGGGTCACATGGGCAAACAGTTGCATGCAGATGATGCTGTCCACCGCATTGGCCGACAGACCGATGTCGAAAGCCGAGCTGTGAAAGGTCTTGACCCGTTGCAGCAGGCTGGCCGGGTGATGGGTCTGGGCATGATTGAGCATGTCCTGGGAAGGGTCCGCCGCCAGGATCACCCGGTTGCCATGCTCGGCCAGCACCGGCCAGTAGCGCCCGGCACCACAGGCCACATCCAGGATCAGTCCCGGCTCCCCGGCCACTTTCAGGGCATGACGTACCAGGCGCGCCGTGCGCCAGAGCGCCAGACGTGCGGCGAGCCCGGCAGGCCGGGGCTCACCGCAGACACGGGCGTGCTCCTGGTCATAGCGTCGAGCGAACTCCAGCTCGATGGACGGTGGGGGGTGAGACGACATGACTGGCGAACTCTTGTAGGTATCCAGAAGCCACAGGTTAACCAGTCGTTCGTGAAAAAAAGGTCGAAAGCCCCTCGGGCGGTTTTATCCGGGCAGGGTGCCAGACCACCCTTGCCCGAGCAGGGGCCGATGCCAATAATGCTTCGGCACCGCGTCCCGCCCGTCACTTCAAGGAACGACCCCATGCTGCCCCGCCTCTTGCTTTGCACTCTGCTCGGCCTCAGTGCCCCCGCCCTCAGTTTCGCCCAGGAGCCGACCTCCCATCTGGACCAGGTGCTCGAACGTGGCCACCTCACGGTCTGCACCACCGGCGACTACAAGCCCTACAGCTACCTGCGCGACGACGGCCACTACGAGGGCATCGACATCGCCATGGCCGAATCCCTGGCGCA
This sequence comes from Pseudomonas sp. E1BtOHC1, assembly GCF_058744285.1. Classification (NCBI taxonomy): domain Bacteria; kingdom Pseudomonadati; phylum Pseudomonadota; class Gammaproteobacteria; order Pseudomonadales; family Pseudomonadaceae; genus Pseudomonas; species Pseudomonas sp. E1BtOHC1. The sequence goes on along the minus strand of NZ_CP196023.1, from coordinate 2,476,747 downwards.
AAGCCTCGGGGTCCGGGTGAAGTGGATCAATACCACCTGGAAGACCCTGATGGCGGACTTCCAGAGCCAGCAATGCGATATCGCCGTGGGGGGTATTTCCGTCTCTCTGGAACGGCAGAAAAAAGCCTTCTTCAGCCAGCCCCTGGGGATCGACGGCAAGATTCCCCTGGTGCGCTGCCAGGACCTCAAGCGCTATGAAACCCTGGAGCAGATCAACCAGCCCTCGGTGCGCCTGATCGAACCGCCGGGCGGCACCAACGAAGTCTTTGCCCGGGCCCATGTACCCAAGGCCGAGCTGATCCTGTTCGCCGACAACGTGAAAATCTTCGATCAATTGCTCGCCAGGCAGGCCGACGTGATGATCACCGACGCTTCGGAAGCGCGCTTCCAGCAGAAGCACAAGCCGGGGCTGTGCGCGGTCAACCCCGAGCGCTACCTGCAATACAGCGAGAAGGCCTTTCTCCTGCCCCGGGACGACATGGCCTGGAAAAACTACGTCGACCAGTGGCTGCACCTGAGCAAGGCCACCGGCGCCTATGACCAGGTGGTGAATCAGTGGCTGGCGGCGCCGTAGTCTTGGTCCAGCAGCATCTGCCCAAAGGCCTGGCAGGCGGCGCTGCGATAGGCGCCCCGGCGCTCCAGCAGCACCACGCTGCGGGGCGCCGGGGGTGATTGCAGGGCCAATGCCCGTAAACCCGGCTGCTCGCGGGCGATAGCACTCGGGAGCAGGGTCGCCAACTGCCCGCGGCGCACGATCTCGACAATCCCACTCACCGAATTGGCCTCGATGGCGATACGCGGCGCAATGCCCTGTTGCCGGCAATACAGGTCGATATGCCGGCGGGTGGCGAAGTCCGTGCTGAGCAGCACTAGGGACTGTTGGCCCAGGGCCGCTGCACTCAGGGGTTGGCAGTCCTGCTGCGCAGAGTGCAGGCCGACCATCAGGCTCAGGGTTTCGGTGAACAGCGGCTGGCTCTGGATTTCCCCCAGGTGCTCGCCGGCAAAGGCGATCCCCAGGTCCAGGCGGTCCTCGGCCAAGGCCGCTTCCAGGCGATCCTGGGTCATTTCCTCAAGGCTCAGATCGATCCCCGGGTACTGCTGGTTGAAGCGGCTGAGCAAGGGGCCGGTGAGGTAGGCAGTGAAAGTCGGGGTCAGCGCCAACCGCAATGAGCCGCGGCTCAGGTCCTGCACATCATGGATCGCCCGCTTGGCTGCCTGCAGGTCTTGCAGGGCGCGGCGCGCATAGACGACATAGGCCTGGCCGGCATCGGTCAGTCGCACGCTGCGCCCGGAGCGGTCGAACAGCGGCGTGCCCAGGGACTCCTCCAACTGTTTGATCTGTTGCGACAAGGTCGGCTGGGAGACATGCAGCGCCTCGGCGGCACGGGTGAAATTGCAGTGCTCGGCCACGGCCAGCAGGTAACGGATATGACGCAAGAGCATGAAGGCTCCAACTATAGGCAGGACTTATGGAAAGCATAATAAGCCGGTCTTGGACGCTATAGCTGAAAACTTCCATCCTTGCCCCATCAGCGACGCAAGGACCATCCCATGCAGAACATCATTGACGGCTTCCTCAAGTTCCAGCGCGAAGCCTTTCCACAACGCAGCGAGCTGTTCAAGCAACTGGCCAGCACCCAAAGCCCCGGCACTCTGTTCGTCACCTGCTCCGACAGTCGGGTCGTTCCCGAGTTACTGACCCAGCAGGAACCCGGCGACCTGTTCGTGATTCGCAATGCCGGCAACATCGTCCCCAGCTACGGCCCGGAACCCGGTGGCGTGTCGGCCACCGTGGAATACGCAGTAGCGGTGCTGGGGGTGAGCGACATCGTCATCTGCGGCCATTCCGACTGCGGCGCAATGACCGCCATCTCCACCTGCAAATGCCTCGACCACCTGCCCGCCGTGGCCAACTGGCTGCGCCACGCCGAGTCGGCCAAGGTGATCAACGCCGCCCGCCAGCATGCCTCGCCCGCCGACCACCTGGACGCCCTGGTGCGGGACAACGTCATCGCCCAGTTGGCTAACCTGAAGACTCATCCCTCGGTGGCCCTGGCCCTGGAACAGGGCCGGCTGAACCTGCATGGCTGGGTGTATGACATCGAAAGCGGCGCCATCGCCGCCCTCGACGGCAGCAGCCAGCGCTTTGTCTCCCTGGCCGAGCACCCGCAGACCTGCGCCCTGGCCAGCCACGCTACAACCGCTGCCTGAGCAGCCCCCTTCATCATCCAAGAGGAACATTCCCATGCTGCAATCCCAATTTGCCCAAGCTCCACGCCTGGCCCTGGCCGACACCATCATCGACGCCAAGGCCCGTAAGAACCTGTCGTGGCAGGACCTTGCCGACGGTACCGGGCTGAGCCTGGCCTTCGTCACCGCCGCCCTGCTGGGCCAGCATGCCCTGCCCGCCGCTGCCGCCGATCGGGTATGCGACAAGCTCGGCCTGGACCAGGACGCCAGCCGCCTGCTGCAGAGCATTCCCCTGCGGGGCAGCATCGCCGGTGGCATCCCCACCGACCCGACCGTCTACCGCTTCTATGAAATGCTCCAGGTCTACGGCTCGACCCTCAAGGCCCTGGTGCATGAGCAGTTCGGCGACGGCATCATCAGCGCCATCAACTTCAAGCTGGACATCAAGAAGGTCGAGGACCCGGAAGGCGGCTCCCGCGCGGTCATCACCCTGGACGGCAAGTACCTGCCAACCAAGCCCTTCTAAAGGCAGCGGCAAGCTTCAAGCGCCAAGCTGCAAGTTCAGGCCTTCACGCTTGCAGCTTGCAGCTTATTTAATTTTTAAATAACACCGCAGACTTTCTGATTTGCCCCTTCCCTGAGCCACGCCGCCTAATCAGCCCCCTGTTCCTTGAAGGTCTGGTTATGGAAAACGTTCGTGCAAGCACCCGCCCCGCACTCTGGCTGATGGTCAGTGTGGTCCTGGTGGCCCTCAATCTGCGGCCGTCGATGGCCGCCGTCGGCCCTCTGCTGTCGGGCATCCGTGGCGATATCCCCCTGAGTTTCAGCCTGGCGTCCCTGTTGACCATGTTGCCGGTCATGGCCATGGGCCTGGCGATGTTCTTCGGCATGGCCATCAGTCAGCGCCTGGGCGAACACCGCACTGTGGTCCTGTCCTTGCTGATCATCGGGCTGGCCACGGTCTCGCGGTTGTTCATGGACTCGGCGGCGGAGTTGATTCTCAGCGCCGTGCTGGCCGGTGTCGGCATTGCCCTGATCCAGGCGCTGATGCCGGCCCTGATCAAGTCGCGCTTTGCCGATAACGTCTCGCTGTTCATGGGCCTGTATGTCACCTCGATCATGGGCGGCGCGGCCATCGCGGCGTCCTTCGCCCCACTGGTGATGAACCACAGCGGCAGCTGGCGCCTGGCCCTGGCGATCTGGGCCGCCCTGGCCCTGCTGGCCCTGGTGTTCTGGTACGCCCAGCGCGGCTCGCTGCCCAGCCTGCCGGCCTCCGGCGGCGGACGTGAATCCTTTAGCGGCAATCGTCGGGCCTGGCTGCTGGCGGTGTTCTTCGGTCTTGGCACCGCGTCCTACACCTGCGTGCTGGCGTGGCTGGCGCCCTACTACGTGGAGAACGGCTGGAGCGAGCAGAACGCCGGCCTGCTGCTGGGCTTTCTCACCGCCATGGAAGTGATTTCCGGACTGGTCACCCCCGCCATCGCCAACCGCAGCCAGGATCGTCGCCTGGTGCTGGTGGCCCTGCTGGTACTGATCATCGTCGGCTTCTGCGGCCTGATCCTCAGCCCGCAACACCTGAGCCTGCTGTGGCCGTGCCTGCTGGGCCTGGGCATTGGCGGACTGTTTCCCATGAGCCTGATCGTGTCCCTGGACCACTTGCCCGACCCGCGCCGGGCCGGCGGCCTGACCGCCTTCGTGCAGGGCATCGGCTACCTGATCGCCGGGCTGTCGCCGCTGCTGGCAGGGATGATCCGCGACCAGTTGGGCAGCTTCGAATGGGCCTGGTGGTCACTGACAGCAGTGATGGCGGTGATGATCCTCATGGTGCTGCGCTTCGACCCTCGGCATTACGCCCGGCACATCCGCTGAGCCTCGGCCCGGGAGGCCTGCATGAGTCCTGTGAGTTTCACCCAAGCCAACCTCGGCATGCTGCTCTGGGCGGCGCTGATCGCTGCCTCGTTCTTCGCGGCCGCCCAGGTCAGCCAGGCCATCGACCCGGTACTGCTGACCGCCCTGCGCCTGTTGTTCTCGGCACTGATGTTCATGCCCCTGCTGTGGTTCAACGGCGCTTCGGCGCCGACCCGGGCCGGATTGGGCGCCCACGCGGTACTGGGGCTGCTGCTGGCGCTGTACTTCGGTTCGCTGTTCGAAGCCCTGCGCTACACCTCGGCGGTCAACACCGGGACCCTGTTCACCCTGGTGCCGCTGCTGACCCTGGCGTTCGAAGGCTGGCTGTTGCCCAGCGGCAGCCAGCAACGCCGCCTGCTGCCGATGCTGGTGGCCGGAGCCGGGGCATTACTGCTGGTGCTCAAGGGGGGCGCGCCGGGGCAGTTGCCCTCCCTGTATGCCATGGCTGTCTATGCCGTAGGCTGCCTGGCCATGGCGGCCTATTCGCCCCTCAGCCAGCGCTTCAAGGCCGGCAGCCTGCAAGGTCGCAGCCCGGCCGCCATGACGTTCTGGAACATGCTCTTCGGTGCGCTGTTCCTGTTTGCCGCCAGCCTGGTCAGCGACGGCTGGCGCAGCGCCGCCCTGCTCGGCGGCAACGACCTGCTGTGGCTGCTGTACCTGGCCCTGTTCGCGACCCTGGCGACCTTCTGGCTGTTGCACCGGGCCATTGGCGTCATCGCCCCGTCCACGGTGATTTCCTACATCTATCTGAGCACCCTGTTTCTCACCCTGTTCCACTGGCTGTGGCTGGGCCAGCGTCCGCACCCGGGAGAAGGGCTCGGTGCTCTGCTGGTGGCCCTGGGCATGTTCGGCCTGGTGCGCGGCAGCCGTCCCGCATCTGCCATGACCTGAAATGGCCCTGAGACAGGGGACATTATTCTGCGAGAAACTGCACAGGTCGTGTTATCGGAATTTAATGTCCGGATGCTGTCCGCCAATTCCCACCCCGGGCATTTGATTAGGACGATCGTTCCGCTAGCATCGACCCGGTTTGTGCGCCACCGGCGCCAGGTGCCCAGCGGGATGGAACAGATGCTCATCAGCAACGTGCTCAGAAAACTCGACATGCAGGACCTGATGGTCTTTATCGCGGTGTACGAGCAAAGCAGTGTCACCGGGGTCTCGGAAACCCTGTGCGTCAGTCAGTCGACCGTCAGCTACTGCCTGAAGAAACTGCGCAACGGCTTTGAAGACGAGCTGTTCATCAACACCCGCACCGGCATGCGCCCGACCTACAAGGCCACCAGCATGTACAGCCACGTGCTGAAGATCCTGGAGAGCATCAACCTGTGCCACAGCGGCGTGCAGGCCTTCGATCCGACCCGCCAGGCCGTAACCTTCAACCTCTGCGCCCCGGAATACTTCGAGCTGCTGATCCTGCCGCGCCTGCTCAAGGGGTTCGACTACGCCGACCTGCCAGTGACGGTCAATGTGCAGAAGCTTGAGAGCGATATTCCTGCCGAGGAACTGCGTGACGGCAGTGTTGATCTGGTGATCTGCTTTGGTCCGAACTTCCATCGCAGCCATGCCGACTTCAAGTCGCAGATGCTGCTGGAGGACGATCTGGTGTGCGTCTTCGACAAGCGCGCCACGCCGCCCAAGGAGCCGCGTTTCAGCCTGCAATCGTTCATCGAACGGCGCCACGTTTTTCCTACGCCCTGGACGTCGGACAGCAACATGGTGGATGGCTGGCTGGCCCGCCAGGCGCACAAGCGGCAGATCGTCGCCCGCTCCAACAGCTACAGCGCGGCGCTGAAAATGATCACTGGCACCGACTTTATCCTGACCCTGCCCCGCCGCATCCAGGCCTTGCTGGCCAACGAAGCGGTGTTCAACCATTGCGAGGCCCCCAGCGGCCTGCCGGGGTTCACCCTGGACATGCAATGGAACCAGAACACCGATCAGGACAGCGCGCAGACCTGGTTCCGTGAACAGGTGGTCAAGGCCTGCGCCGAACAGGGCCTGCTTTAGGCCCGGCCCCCATCAGAGACCGACGGCGGCCTTGCTGTAGGAGGCGCGGTCGATGTCGATAATCTCCACGCACAACTGCACCGCCAGCTCAGCCGGCCAAGGCGCCAGGTCCTGCAGCAAAGCCAGCAGACTCTCGGACAATTGCTTCTTGATCTCCGGCGAGCGGCCGCTGAGCAGGGCCAGCTTGACGTGGACAAAGGCCCGCTCACCCAGGCCAGTGCCGACCCGGAACGACTCGACCTTCACTGCCCGGCTCTTGATATCGAACTCATCGGCAAACTGCCCGGAGGCCACCAGCCCGTGATTGAGCCGCAGCAGCGCCTTATCGACGTCCAGCTGGGGCAGGTTGGCGGTGTATTCCATATGCAGGTGCGGCATGGCAGAACTCCTGGTCTGTCAGGGGGAAAAGGCGCTCCATACTACACAAGGCCCGAGCTCGCGCTTGCATTATCCCCAGGCCTTATTGCCCCGCTGTCGCTGCCCGCTCGCGCAGGGCCAGGGTTTCCCAGACGGCCACGAGCACCATCACCAGGGTGGTCAGGCTGCCCAGGGCCAGGGCGGAAAACAGCTGATTCCAGGCAGCCGGCAACAACAGCAACAGCACCGCGAGCCCGGCCAGGTGCGACAGCGGCGGTAACGGCCGGTCGTTCATCACCCACTTGAACAGAGCGCAGCCCAAGAGAAACAGCCAGGGACCGCCGACTATCACCAGCACCCCGGCCGGGCTGGCGTGCTCCGGATGCATCAGCACCAGCTCATCGGCCACGGCACTGACAATGATCCCGGCCACGATCAGCAGGTGCAGATAGGTGTAGGCAATGCGCGCCTGACGTCCCGGGTCGTCGGAATGGGCGATACGGTGGTGGGCCCGCTCGGCGCCACTGTCGAAGTACACCCACCACATGGCGATACTGCCCAGCACCGCCACCACGAACCCCAGCAGGCCCTGGGCGCTGGTGGTCAACTCGGCGAAGGTGGCGCCGGTCACCAGCAGCGATTCCCCCAGGGCAATGATCACGAACAGGCCACAGCGCTCGGCCATGTGATTGCCTTCCACATTCCAGTCGGCCAGGGTCGAACGCCCCAGCCCCGGCACCCAGAAATACAACGATGGCGACAGCACTTCGATGGCCAGGGCCAGCCCCCACAAGGCCAGCCGCTGCGGGCCCTCCAGCAGGCCGCCGGCGATCCAGAAAAGCCCCGAGAACATCAGCCACAACAGGATTCGCTGGAAGTTGCGGGTCATGTTCAACGGCTCGCCGCGCACCGCCCACAGGGAATAGGCGGTGCGCCCCACCTGCATGAATACATAGGCACCGGCAAACAGCAGGCCGCGCTCACCAAAGGCCTGGGGAATCGACGACGACAGCAGCAACCCCGCCACCATCAGCACGAACAACCCGAGGCGGATCGGCAGGGTTTCCGGGTCCAGCCAGTTGGTGATCCACGACGTGAAGATCCACACCCACCACACCGCCACCATCAGCAACGCCACCTGCAGCGCCCCGCCCAGGGACAGATGGGCCAGCAGGGAATGGGACAACTGGGTCACGGCAAACACGAACACCAGGTCGAAGAACAGCTCGACCATGCCAACCTTGCCGCTGTCGTGGCTGCCTCGCCCACGCAACAGGGAACGGGAACGACTCATGGGCACACTCCGCTGGTTTGACGTTTGAACAGGGACTTACAGAGCAAAGCAGGCGTCGGGACGCTTGCCAAGCGACGGCTACAAGGGCGCCGCCAGGGGAGCCCGCTCGCTCATGAAGGCTTCCAGGCGCGAGCGCAGCCAGCGCTCGGCGGGATCGGTGTCGACATGGCTGAGCCAGACCATGGACAGGTCCAGGGTCGGCGTCTTGAACGGAAACGGCTCGGCGTACAACTGCCCCGAGGCCGCCATGGCCGCAGCCGCGTAGTCGGGCAGGCTGGCGATCAGCGTGGTTCCGGCCAGCAGGGCCGGCAATGAGCTGTACTGCGGCACCGACAGCACCACCTGGCGAGTGCGGCCGATTTCCGCCAGCCACTCATCGGCGAAGCCGGCGACATTGGCGGTGTGGGACACCAGCACATGGGGCCGCGCGCAGTATTCGTCGAGGCTCAGCGGCGTATCGCTGGCATCGGCCCGCAGCACGCTGGGCTGGATATGCCGCAGCAACTTGCGCTTGGCATTGGCCGGCAGGCCCCGGGTCTGGCTGATGCCGACGGTGATGTCGCCGGAGGCCAGCAGGTCGGGAATCCGCCAGTAGTCCACGTGCTGCACCACGACCACTACCTGTGGTGCTTCCTGGCGCAGGGCTCGCAGCAAGGGCGGCAGCAGGCCGAACTCGACGTCATCGGACAGGCCGATACGGAAAGTCATGGTGCTGCTGGCGGGATCGAAATCGTGGGTCAGGCTCAGGGCCGAGGACAGCGCATCCAGGGCCGGCGACAAGTGCTGGATAAGCTGCTCGGCACGCGCCGTGGGCTCCATCCGATGGCCGACGCGGATGAACAGCGGATCGTTGAACATCGCCCGCAAACGGTTGAGTGCGGAACTGATGGTGGGCTGGCCGAGAAACAGTTTCTCCGCCACCCGGGTGACATTGCGTTCCAGCATCAACGCCTCGAACACCACCATCAGGTTGATGTCGGCCTTGCGCAGTTCATTGCGATTCATCGGTGTTGCCCCCGGTCCCCAGACGGAGGTCAGTGTAGAAAGGCCTGGGGCCTGGCGTCCAGGTAAACACCCGAAGCCAGCCGCCGGGGCTTCAGTCGAAGGTGAAGTTGAACTGGGCGTTGCTGTTGGCCGATCCCTCGGTGATCGGACCGGTGCGAATGTACTGGGCGCGAAAGCTGAAGCTGGCGCTATCGCTGCCCAACAGGCGCTCCATGGCATATTGCGTGCCGTTGCAGTGAATGCGCGGAATCTGCTCATTGAACATGACGATGCCCACGCCCTGGGCGACAGGGCTATTTCTGTTCTGAGCCGTCTGGGTAAGCCCCAGTATCCCTGTTGAATCGCAGCGCGAGGGTGGCTCGGTCGTGAAAGAGACCCGCGGCAGGGTATTGGCCGTGCAGTCACTGACTTCGAGCCTGGCGACTGTCGAAGGCGACGAAGTGGAACCCAGTGTGGGGAAATCATGGGCCGAGGGGCTGCCCAATGGCAGCTCGACCTTGCGGGTGATCACCTGGCATTTGGCAGAAAACTTGACCTCGTCGGCGCCGAGCAAGTCGCTCTCGGTGTACGACTGCCAAACGTTACAACGATCTTTGTTGTTCTGTGACGGGAGCTCCAGCAAAGGTTGCCCAACCGTTGCCGCGCCCTTTTTCAGATCCAGCGCGTACAGCTTCATTTGTACGCCATTGAGACTTCTGATCACCAGCGGCCCCTTGGGCAACTCATTGGGGGGCAGTGTCAGGATGAGTGAGTAGACGTAGGCCGTGGGGATTTTTTTGTAGATGTTTGCCTCGTACTCCACATCGAACTTTTCCAGCACAGAGGGGAACGTAGTGTTACTCACCACTCCACTGGCATTCCCACTGGAGGGATGGGCCGTGACTTTGAAGCCGATGCCTTTGATATTGGTGGCCACAATGCCGTCCGCGAAGTACCCGATCAAATGTGCGGCAGACACAAATTCATGGCGTTCCAGCGTATTGGATTGGCGGGTGGTGTACTCGATGATCGGGTTCACGTTGCGCTCTTTCAACACGTCGCCTACCCGGGCGCTGCTGTTCAATGGCGTAACCTCCTTCCACGGTTTGCCGTTGCTTCCAACGTTACTGAATAGGCAGCCCTTGGCTATGCCCTCGATGGCAGCATGGGCGGATGCGCCTGGCTGCAACCACCACAGCATGAGGATTGCCATCTGGACTAAGGTGCGACGCTTTCGCCCATTGGCGAGGGGGCTGAGCCACTGGCAATTCATCGGTGATTTCCTTCTTTGTGCACTGGCACGACGGCGCATTGTTCAATGCTCCTGAAGCCGGCCAATTGACATTGAATGCGCAGCCTCGGTGTCGCCGGTTCAGGGCCACTGCGAGGCATGCAGACATCGCTCGGTTTGGATCAGTCGATACGCCAAGGGCTGATCCTGGCGTACCGAGTTGCGACTTAGCGAGCAGTCATTACTCCGTCAGACTGATCAGCGAATTCAAGCTGCTGGGTGCACGGACCGAGGAATAGGTGCCGTAGTTGACCCCCACCTGATTACCGTAAGTCTGGAAGTAGCCCCAAGTGGTATCGACCTTGCCAGTGGCACTGGAGCCACGGATGTCCCCTTCGTTCACACCCACCAAGCCACCCAGGGTTGCACGCCAGCCACCACTGACGCGGCCGCGGGAGGCGGAGTTGATGATCAGCGACTGGTTCTCGCCGACCAGCCCACCCACCTTGCTATGCCAGGTTCCATGGACATTGCCGGTGGCCAGGGCTCGTTCGATGACATGTTTCACATAGCCGGCGTTGAAGCCCACCAGTCCACCCACGGCACTGTAGGTATCACCAAACACCTTGCCATGGGCCTCGACCGACAGCAGATTGCCGTCGTTGTAGCCGATCAACCCGCCGATGCGACTGTTGGCGTAACCCTCAACGGCACCATAAGCCTTGGCATCGAAGATAAAGCCACCGACGTTGGTGCCGACCAAGCCGCCGACGTTACTGCCAATGCCGCCTTTGACAGCCCCCCTGGCCTCGACAAAACCGCTGATCGTACTGTCGTCGTTTTTCCCCACCAGACCGCCCAGGTGACTGCCAAGCCTGTCGATGACCTTACCCGTGGCCTTGACGTTGCTCAGGGAGCTCTGGTTCTGGTTCAAACCGATCAGGCCACCTGCCGAACTCGTCGTAACGCCGTAGACATTACCGCTGGCGCTAGAAGCACTGATCAGACCTGCCTGATTGAGGCCGACCAGACCGCCAATATGGCTGCCAAGGGAGCCATGCACGGCGACCGAAGAACTGGAGCCGGTGATGGTGCCACTCTGGTTGTTACCCACCAGTCCCCCCAGGTTCAGGTCCTTGTAGATCGGGTTGTAAGTCCCGATAGAGCCCTTACTCGAAGAGTCGGAGATCACCCCGCCATGGTTGACACCCACCAGCCCCCCGGCGCCCCCCATGATCTGTTTGTGCATATGGGTGGTGACATCGACATCGCTCGAGCTGCGGATCACGGCACCGGACTTACCGCCAAAACTGTTCTCCCCCACAAGTCCGCCAATGGCCGAGGTCAACAGACCACCCTGCAGCGCGCCCGATACCGACGAGTCGCTGATCGATCCGCCCATGTTGACGCCCACCAGACCACCCACCTTGTTGCGCTGATCGCTCTTGGCATTGACCCGCATGGCTGTGGCACTGACATTGGAAATGCTGCCGCTGTTGCGTCCCACCAGGCCACCTATTTCACTGAAACCGCTCTTGGTGCTGACTCCGTTGACGGTCACATTGGCCAGCTTCAGGTTGCTGATGCTGCCGGAGGACTGGCCGAACAGCCCGGTGTATCGGCCTGAACCGTTCACCGTGAAACCGCTGAGGGTATTGCCCAGGCCATTCAATAAGCCGGTGAACATCTGGTCACCGCCAATGGGCTTGACGCCCCACGAGCCCTTGATCTGATTGCCCAGGACATAGTCGCCATCGAGCTTGTTGCCGATGGCCTGCAACTGCTGGCTGTTCTGGATCACTTTGTGCTGCGTGCCGTTGGCATCAAACCCGGCCTCACGTCCAGACAAGGTCACCAGGCCTTTATTCCCCAGGGCAAACTGATTGCCGTAATTCACTCCCAGACTGCTGTTGGCGCCACTGAGGGTCACCTGACTATCGAGCCGGATCGAATTCCCGGCCTTCAACTCCAGGCGCGCGTTGGCCGCCGTGGCATTGATTCGCTGGTTGAGTTTGAGATCCCTGGCGGCGGACAGGGCCAGTTGATTGCCATTGTTCCAGGTGATTGGCGCGTCCACGGCAACATCACCGGTGCGACTGCGCAGGTGGACGCTGGTGCGGTTCAGGCTCTGTACAAGGGTGCTGTCGATAAGGGTGCTACTGCCGGCCACGCCCGTTGAGGCGACCTTGACATCATTGGATTCGATGACCCAGGTACCCGTCTTGCCGTTCCTGGAATGCGTATCGACCTGAGCATTGAGTTCGACCCTGGTGGTCGCGCCAAGGGTTTCGACGGTTCCGCCATCCCCCTCAACGCCCAGCGCCTTGGCCGACAATTGACCGCCTACGTTGACCGCGCCGCGGTCGCCACCCTCAAGGACTATGCGCCCCCCCTTGCTGGACAGGGTATTGGCTTCGACCACGCCCTGGTTGTTGACCACCGCTTGAGTGATCGCATTGGCACTCTTGGCCATCATCAATACCTGACCGCCGTCAGCCTTGAGCAATGCGGTGTTCTGCACCAGAGCGTCGACGGCTGCCGCCTCCACTTGCAGGTTGATCAGGTTGTCATCGCCCAGACTCAGGGTGAAGTCATTGCCGGCACCCAGGGCAATCGCTCCCTGTTCGGCAACAATCTCCCCAGCGTTGCGAACCCTGGCCCCCAGCAACGCCACATAGCCGCCTTCAGCCGTGGTGATTTTGCCGTCGTTGATGACGTCCATGGACGAGTTGCCGGAGAACCGGTAGCGACCGTCATTGAAGTCGTTATCGCTGAGGTCCCGGGTCGATGCCACCAGGCCACCCACGTTGACCTGTGCGCCCTTGCCAATCAGCACCCCATTGGGGTTGATCAGAAACACCTGGCCATTGGCATTGAGCGCGCCCTGGATATCGCTGCTCTTGAAACCGGTCACCCGGTTCAAGGCAATGGCATCACGCCCCGGCTGGTTGAAGGTCACCGACTGATCGGCGCCGATGCTGAACTCGGTCCAGTGGGTAACCAGCTTCTCACTGTGCTGGTTGATCACCAGGTTATTTCCGGAGGCTTCGTAACCGGCGCTGCCGGAGATCAGCGTGCCGCCCTCGGGCAACGCCATCGCCGGCGTCAGACCACCCAAGGCCAGAAGCCCGGCGGCCATCACCAGTCCCTGGCGTGAGCCGGCACGACGCCGGCGCCGTGCACCTTCCTGAGTGACTTTCCAGCAGCCTTGGGCCTGGTTCCATACCAATGCATAAATCCTGTTCACAGTGACTCCTTATTTACATTCCATGATTCAGCAGTGCATTGCCGAACCGCACCCTTGCAAAGCACACGCAAGCCTTCAGAAAAACTGTGTCGCGCTCACCCAGATCCTTGGGGTGTGCTCAGGACCGTCCCCGGCTTTGCGGTTATCCAGAGGCCAGGCGCTGCTGAGGTTGAGTTGCCGCTGAGCGCCGCTCCAACGCGCTCCCAGCCCCGCCGATTGCAGGCGCTGGGTGTTGATCTCTTTCGTCCAGGGCAGGCGGTTGACCTGTACATAACCCTTGTCGGAAAACAGGCTGAGTTGCCAGCGGGGAGCCAGGGCGTAGCTCAGCTCAAGACCGGCCTGCCAGCCCTGGTCGCCGATGCCGGCACTCTGGGGATAGGCGCGCACGCCATAGGGACCGCCGAGCCCCATTTTTTCCGAACTGTCGAGGTTGGAAGAGGCCCACTGGGCGTTCAATTGGGCGTAGAGCTGAAAGCGATTGCCCAAGCGCTGCAGGCGCGCGAGCTGCAGGTTGGTCTTGGCGAAGCCGCCGCCGGTTGCGGCGGTGTCACGATCTGAACGCTGCTCGAAGGCATCGTCGAACGTCAGCTGCCCACTGCCATAGGAAAGGTTGAACTGGTTGTAGCCGCCTCCCAGGAATCGATCCTGGCGATTGCCTCCCAGGCTCAGGGTCCACAACTCGATGTGCTTGCGCCTGCTCAGTTCAATCAGGTCGATGTCGTCGCGCAGCTGCTTGTTCTCATATTGCAATTGCGCACTCAGATCGAAGGTCCGGCCGCGCAGAATCGGCTGGACGACGAAGACACTCTGGACATTGGCCTGGCCATTCATCTCCAACTTCTTCAGGCGCTTTCGGTTCAACGCGTAGCTCATGTGGGAATAGGCCGCGCCGAGCCGCGTCGACCAGGGTCCCAGAGGCAGTTGATAAGCCGTACGGTAGTAACGCTGGTCCCGGTCAGTGCCCAGTACGCGCAGGTTGAGCTGGTCCCCCAGGCGCAACGGGTTGTTGAGGTTGAAACTGCCCCCCAGGCGAAACTCGCCGGTGTGGTAACCACCGAAGTTGTCGGCCTCCAGGCTGCCGCTGGCCCAGGGGCCGGGTTGTGCATCCACCAGCAGATCGGTGGTGCCGGGCTCCCGGCCGGCGCGCAAGGTGCCCTTGACCTTGACCCCGGGCAGGTCATTGAGCAGCAACAGACTGCGCTCAAGATCACCGCTCTGCACCGCTGTGCCGCGGTCCAGGGAGGACAGCGGCGCACGGATCACCGAGTCAAGGGTGCGCGACTGGTTGTGCACCTCAATGCGTCCGTAACGACCTTCGATGACCTCGATGCGTACCACCCCAGCATCGATCTCCTGAGCCGGCAAAAAGGCTCGGGCCAGGAGGTAGCCGTGCTTCTGGTAATGGGCGGTAATGCGCTCTGTTGCACCACGCAAGCCTGACAGGTCGAGTTCACGTCCAGGCAGATCCTCCAGTAATTGCAGCAACGCTTGAGCGCTGAAAACCTGATTGCCCTCGATGACGAATGCCTTGACCAGCAAGCGCAGGTCCAAGGTGTCCGGGGTCGCGGCCGCACTCGGCCGATCGGCCTTGGGCAGCTCCAGCTCCACCTCATCGGTGGGCGCTGGCAAAGCCGGTTGGGTGGCTTCAATGTCCCGTATCGCCTGCCCGGCATTGGGCACCACGCCCCGCGCCTGAGCCTGTGTCGCCACTGGCCAGAGCAACGCCAGCAGCACCCCCAGCCTCATGCCCGAAGACACTCGCATCAGGCACCGCCCCTTGCGTTCAAAGGCCATGAGCCCGGCCGCTGCATCACTACTGCTGTACTCGCGCATCTGCACTCAGCGTCTCCCCGCTGTCCAAAACCACGTGATATCGAACCTGCGCCGCGTCGGCGGCGATTGCCTGAACGGCGGGCAGGGCCAGGTGCGTCGAGCCGTAAGGCTCGACGGTGACTCCCTGCCAGGAGGCCCCTTGACCGCCACCGCCAACATCCACCTGGACCAGGGATACGTAGAACGGCGTGGGGTTGCTCGCCTTGAGCCTTAGCCCCCCTATCGCCTGTGGCCCCGGTTCCAGAGTCCAGCTCATCTGCTGCACCGCTTCATCGGCAATGCCGGGCAACCCCTTGGGGCGATACAGCAGCTTCATCCGCAGGCGATAGCTCATGCGCAACTGGTTGCTGCTCATTGGCAGCAGGGACGGCACTTCGAGAAAGTTGAGCCAGAACACCGACTCGCGATCAGTGGGCAACGGCTCGCCGGTGTAGCGCACCGACAACGTGGATCGCTGTTGCGGATCGAGCCGCGCAAGCGGCGGCGAAAGCACGAACGGCACCGCCAGCCGGCTCGGATCAGCAGCGGCATCCCCCTTGTCCAGCCAGGTTTGCAGCAGCAGAGGCGACTGTCCGACGTTGCCGACCCGGATCGTCAAGTCTGAAAGTCCCGCGGGATAGATAAAGCGCGTGCCAATGATCGAAAGGTCGGCTTGGACGGCCAGGCTGATGCAAGCCAACAGCACTGCGCACGACAGGCGCAGGCCGAACAGGCCACGACCTGGCGCGACCAGGCAAACGCCGTTCAAAGGGGGGTCTCCTGATGGCTGCCGGCGTCGTCGCCGGGCGCAGGCAAACCGCGGCAAGGCAGATCCAGCAGGACATAGGCATGAGCGGCCTGCGCGTCGCGCTCTGGCAGCTCATAGTCGATCAGGCACTGCTCACTCGGCTGGGCGCCCCACTGGATACGGATACGGCCTTGATCTTTCTCGCTGCGCAGCACCAGGCGACTGCCCTGGCCGACCGCCCCCAACTCCTCTGCGCTTTCAGCGTCGACAGCAATGGCGGCAAAGGGCAGCGGCTTGCCATCGTCCTGGCGGCTGTCGATGAGAAAAGCTCGGGCCTTGCGGGTCAGGTACGCCAGCCTGACCACCGCGCCGGCCTTGGGCGCGACACTGCGCGAACTGACCTGCAGCTCTACGTCGTCGGCAATGCCGCTGGGGTCCAGATCGACGGTATTGAGCTGATAGGGCGTCAGGCTTGGCAGCACCGCATAACCCTGCCCGTCCACCCGGCCGCCTGAGTAGCCGACGCTGGCGCCCTGGGCATGGGGGGCGTGGACCAGGGCCGCAGTTTCACTCAGGGTCTGGGAAAATGTCAGGCCGCCCGAATGCAGGATCATGCCTCCCGAAGCCCCCAAGGATTGTGCGCGGTAGTCGCGGCCCTGGGAAAAACTCGAACTCAGGGAAACCTGGGGCAGGTAATAACTCAGGTTGGCGTTGCCCGAGGTATTGCGCTCTTGCGCGTCATGGGCGACCGAAAGACCATAGGACGCATCGTCACGCTCGCCCAGGGAACCGGAAACGCCACTGGAATAGTGCGCGCCGGAGTTCTGGTCATGGGTGATATAGCTGTTGAGCTGTGACGAGCGTCGTCGCCCCTCGCTCAAGGGCACCGACAGACTGAAGCTGAACAGCGTGTTCTCGCTGTTGCTGCCTATCCCCGAGAACCCGCTTGACCCGCGTAACCGCTGGACGCTGAGGGAATAGCTGCTCCCTCGCCACTGGTTGCTGTACCCCAGGGAGTAGCTCTGGGCCCGTCCGCTCCGGTTCCAATAGTTGAGCGAGGAGCCGCTGAGGTAAAAACTGCCGGCCCCCGCACCCAGTTGCTGGTTGATGTTGGCATCCAGCCGGTTGCGGACCCGAGCGAATGACTCGAATCGCTGACCACGGTTGACGAAGTCCTCCAAGGCGATGGCGTCACTCAAGCCCAGGTAACCACTGGTGGAGTATCGATACGCCAGCAACGAGAACTGAGTGCCGCTGTCATGCAGGTTTTTGCTGTAGGTCAGGCGCAGGCTCGACCCGTGCAAACTGCCATTGGCCGGGACGTTGGTCCTGGCCTGGGTCAGGTCGAGTCCGAACCCGCCTATTGCGGTATTGAGTGCAGCCCCGATCAACCCGGACATGTAGCTGCCGGTGAATGCCGTACCGACGTAACCGGTGAAGCGGTTATCCAGCCCGTGTTGCAGCGTGCCCTGGGCCACATATTGGTGAAGCCCGCGGCCACCGGCTCGGGTCACCTGCCCGGCAGTCAAGCTGTAGCGGGAAGAACCCGGGCGCAGTTGGCGAACCATAGTGGCGTAAGGAACGGTGAAGCTTGTGCTCTGGCCATCCGCTTCGGTGACCGTCACTTGCAGGTCACCGCCAAAGCTGGCGGCCTGCAGATCGGCAATTTCGAACGGGCCGGGAGCAACCGTGGTTTCGTAAACCAGATAGTCGCGCTGGTATACCGAAACCTTGGCATTGGTCTTGGCCGTGCCTCGCACCAACGGCGTGAAATTACGCTGGGATATGGGCAGCATCCGCTCGTCACTGAACAGTTTGAGCCCACGAAAGGACACCGAGTCGAACAGGTCAGAGTCGGTCACACTCTCCCCCACCAGCAACTGCGAACGCCATGCGGTCAGGTCAGTCTGGCCATAGATGTAGCCGCGCTGATAATCGCTGCCGGTGTCGGGCGACCACGTCAGGGTGCCCGAGTGACGCAGGCGCAGGGCTCCGAGGTTAAGGCCCATGTTGAGCCCCGCGTAACCGTTGGTCTGGCGTTGCCCATGACTCTGCGAACTGAACAGGTTGGTGCTGTAGTTGAGCCGTGCAGCGGTGACACCGGGGTCCCAACTGGCCGGATCGACATAGCTGGTCGAAGCATCGGGCAACAGAAAGTATTGCGGCACAGCCAGTTCGAGCCGTTGCTGCGCAATATCGACTTTGCTGGTGACGCCGGGAATGTAGGTCGCCAGATCGCCACAGAAAACGCCCTCGCCACGTAACGGGTGCAATGTGCCGGGTACCGCTGCGTCGGTTTTTTGCAGATCAATGCCCAACTGCTGCAACAAGCCCCGGTCATAACAGGGCTGGCTACCCTGGGGATCGTCGCTTTCACGCAACTCGATCTCAAGCAGGCCACGCCACTGTTGGCTGACCCGTACATCCAGCAAGTAATTGCCCGGGGCTACATACCCCGGTCGCTCGAAGCGTTGAGTATCAATGGCGGTGTTTTCACCCTTGAACAGCATCTGCGTATCGAAAAACACTGGATGACTCGGCGCGCTGTCGCTGACTTTTTCAGCGACCGCGGCTTCCCTATCGACAACCGGCTGTGCAACGACAGGCACTGCCCACCCCAATACCCCAGCCCCAAAAGACAGAGCTCTGAAGAGCGACGCAGAACTGTCGAAACAACCCATTTTCGCGCGCGCAGGAAATCCCAGCCAATGGGGCTGAATGCTCAACATAATCAGTACCGACACACTCAGAACAACGCTGAAAATAAAAAGACGGAGTTGATGAGTTCAATTAACGCAGCACTTTCTCCAGTGCTGTACGCCCACCGAAATCGTTAACTACTTCAAACCGAACCGATGCGTTTTGCGGTGTATTCCCAGCACTGCCTGGCCAGGCAAAGGACTCCTGGGAAAAGGGCGCCACCATACCGGCACCCAATGCGACCGTACGGCCACTTCCATGCACTTCAACTTTACTGAACGACAAATAATAAGGAGTGGGATTGGACACTTGCAGGCGCCCGGGCGGCTCAAACTTCCAACTCAGCCGCTCAGCCGCCGAGTGCACTTCGACCTTCAGCCCAGGCGGACGAAAGAACATCTTGAGCCGATGTCGAAAGGTAAATGCCAATCGATTGTTATCACCTTCCCGCTGCGCGGGAACTTCCAGCATATTGAGCCAAAACACTGTCTCGCGATCATCGGGCAGTGGCTCTTTTGAATAAACAACTCGCAGAACTGCAGCATTGCCCGGGTCCAAACGACTGAGTGTGGGAGTCAACTGAAAAGGCACCCTGATTTCTTCCGGCCTCTTATTGATATCGCCATCATCAATCCAGCTCTGTATCAGTACCGGAGCTGCACCGGTATTAGTGACTTTCAATGTCGCGTCACGGGAGTCGGCCTGATAGATCAGACGCGTACCGTGAATGAGGATCTCTGCATTGACTGTCGAGAATGACCCACCCAGAAAAAAGGCGCCGATAACGAGAAATTGAACAAACCGCGCTGTCGGCGCCATGGGTCAACCCTTACTTAACGAACAATAATCAGTAGCTGACCAGGAAGTCGATATTGGAGTTACCAAAACCTTCCGTGACATTATCAGTTGCTACGTAAGAGGCATTGAACTTGAGAACGGCCTTGTTCCCTTTGACTTCGGCAACCTGCTGATTGTCATTTTTTGACAGGTCGATTTTTGCAGTATTGCCTTCTACGTTGTTCGAGA
This sequence comes from Pseudomonas sp. E1BtOHC1, assembly GCF_058744285.1. Taxonomy (NCBI): domain Bacteria; kingdom Pseudomonadati; phylum Pseudomonadota; class Gammaproteobacteria; order Pseudomonadales; family Pseudomonadaceae; genus Pseudomonas; species Pseudomonas sp. E1BtOHC1. The sequence goes on along the minus strand of NZ_CP196023.1, from coordinate 2,457,240 downwards.
TCTGGATCTGAACACCTGTGGCACTGCCCTCACCAATCAGCCGCAGGTTGCCGGTACCTGGATCGATATGGCCTGTCTTGTTGAACGTGACGACAGCCTTGGAGCCGTCCGCACAACCCGTACCGCTCAAGTAGATCTCAAACCCCTTGGCCGGAGAGGTAGCGCCAATGTCAGCCAGATCTGCCGGCGAGATATCGCCAAGGCGTACCGGCTGATCCAAACCATTGGCGTCGACTGTTACATGGCAACTCACGCTGGTGATATTGCCTGTAAATTCCACATTACCGGAGTTGGCTTGAGACAGTGCAGGAGTCAATGCGGCAAGCATAACGCCAGAAGCAGCCAGCGATGTGAGAGATTTAAGTTTCATCTGATTCCCTTTATTCAACATCCATCAATAAGTGAGCAATCAAAACGTTCACCCTATTTACGAGTTCAGGCAAGACGCCAACATCGCGCAAACAGGACATGAGCGGGATACCCACACGAAAATTCTTACAGCACTCTTCACTCGCAACGGGAAACATCTCATTTTCAAATGTTCCGCCCCCGCATAGAGAGCGCCTACCATACCGAGAGGCTGGTGTTTTTTGAATGACGACTACTCTTCTTCTCATGAAGAGCACTCTTCAAACAAACAAGATCTTTCTTGGTGCTTAATGACATGAAAACAGCCCGCACAGCCCGATATAAATCCCTAACAACACACTCAAGCACCAAATAAATCAGACATTCCTGATATATCCAGAAAGAAGCCCCACAACACTTACAACTATCGAAACCTCACACAAAGGTATTGGCATACTTATGTAAGCACTCGACATCAATGCCGCTGACCACTTGCTTACAGCGTCCCTATATAAGCGCTCTGCTGACGACAGTTGCCTGAACGCAAAACGCCCGATGCACTGCATCGGGCGTTGGCTACATCGATGAGAGATCGCTCACCGCCTGCTCATTCGCTGAACGGCGCTGCGCTAAACAGAGTGTCGCAGCGGCTTCCCCGTGGCCCCTGCGCTTACCCGGTGTTCATCCTCCTGCCCCTGACGCAAACGCAATGCAGCCAGGGCAGCCATTACCAGCACCAGGGCGATCACCTTGAGGCCGTTCATGGCATCGCCGGTGCTCATCTCGATCGCCCCCATGACCGAGGGGCCAACAAAACCGCCCAGCAGTCCGCAGGAGTTCACAAAGCCCAGGCCTCCCGCCAGGGCCGCGCCTTTAAGCCGTGACGCCGGGTAGAGGAAGATGATCGACTGCACCACAAAGAACATCAGCGCTGCCACGCAGAATCCCAGCAAGCTCAACACCGGCCCGGAAAAGGCCGCGATCAGCAGCCCTGCCGCCATCGTCAGCAAGCCGCAGACCAGCAAGCGCCGTGCCCGCTGCACGCTGGTGGCCAGCCGCGGCAGGCTGATCGCCCCCACTGCCGCGACGATCCACGGCAAGGAGGTCAGCAGGCCGACGCTCATCAGGCTCAGGCTGGCGTACTTGCCAATGATGCTGGGGAGGAAAAAGATCACGGTGTAAATGGTGATCTGGTGACAGAAGTAAACAAAGATCGCCAACAGGATCTGCGGCGTAAAGCACTGCCGGAACGAATGCCCGCCCTGCCCCGCGCCCTCATCGGCTTCGTCAGCCAGACGCTGCTCGATGCCCCGGGCCTCCTCGGCGCTCAACCAGGGCGCGCGGCTCGGACGGTCCGGCAGGCGCCGCCAGACCACCCAGGCGAACAAGACCGCCGGCAGCCCTTCGATCAGGAACATCCACTGCCAGCCATGCCAGCCCAACAGGCCGTCCATCTTCATCAGCGCGGCGCCCAGCGGACCGCCGATGATATTGGCCAGGCACACCCCCAGCAGAAAGTAGCCGGTGGCCCGGGCCCGCTGCCGGCGGTCGAACCAGTAGGTCAGGTACAGCATGACCCCGGGAAACAGGCCGGCTTCGGCGATCCCCAGCAGCAGGCGCAGCACATAGAAAGAGGTCTCGCCCTGGACGAAGGCCATGGCGGCGGAGATCAACCCCCACGTGACCATGATTCGGGCAATCCAGAAGCGCGCCCCGACCTTGTGCATGATCAGGTTGCTGGGCACTTCGGATAGCGCATAGGTGAGGAAGAACAACCCGGCACCCAGGCCATAGGCAGCGGCGGAAATACCCAGGTCCACATCCAGTTGGTGCTTGGCCAGGGCGATGTTGGTGCGGTCGAGAAAGCTCAGGACATAGGCCGCGATCAACAGTGGCATGAGCTTGAGAAACATCAGGCGGGTCAGCTGTTGCGGGTCCCGGGGCGCTGCAGTGGTTGCAGTGTTCATGGGGCATATCCCTTTGTAGTTGTTATGCGGGATCGTCAGCGGGCCTGGAGCCAGGGCCGCTGACACGGGCCTTCAAGGGTCAGAACGCGACGTGGTCACGCCCCTTGAGCCCGAGCAGGGCCCGGGCTTCGTCCGGGGTCGCCACACGGCCGCCCAGGGCTTCGATGACCGTGCGAATGCGCCGCACCTGATCAGCGTTGCTGGCCGCCAGTTTGCCGGGCCCATCCCACAGCGAGTCCTCCAGGCCGACCCGGGCATGGCTGCCCATGGCCAGGCCCATGGTGGCCAGGGGAATCTGATTGCGTCCGGCGCCGAGGATCGACCAGTGATAGGCATCGCCAAACAGGCGATCGGCGGTGCGGCGCATGTGCGCCAGGTCCTCGGGATGGCCACCGATGCCGCCCCGCAGGCCGAACACCGACTGGATGAACAGCGGCGCCTTGAGCAGGCCGCGCTCGAGGAAATGCGCCGCGGTATACAGGTGACCGATGTCGTAGCACTCGATCTCGAAGCGGGTGCGATTCTCGGCACAGGCGCTGAGGATATGAGCGATGTCGCGGAAGGTGTTGCGGAAGATCCGGTCGTCGCTCTCTTCCAGGTACGGCCGCTCCCAGTCGTGCTTGAACTCGGTAAAGCGGTTGAGCATTTCGTACAGGCCGAAGTTCATCGAGCCCATGTTCAGCGAGGCCAGCTCCGGCTTGAATTCCAGCACCGGCTGCAGGCGCTCCTCGACGCCCATGGTGGGGGCGCCACCGGTGGTGAGGTTGATGACCACGTCGCAGGCGCCCTTGATCTGCGGCAGAAAACGCCGGAACAGCTCGGGGTCCTGGCTCGGCCGCCCGTCCTCCGGGTCCCGGGCATGCAGGTGGACGATGGCCGCCCCGGCCTCGGCGGCGGCGATGGCCTCGGCGGCAATCTCCCCGGCCGTGATCGGCAGGTGGGGCGACATGGACGGGGTATGAATGGCACCAGTAACGGCGCAGGTGATGATGACGGGTGTTTTTCCAGGCATGACGGTACTCCGACTTTTATTCTTGATGAAAAAAATCCCAGGGTGTCGCGTGCAGATTTCAGCGCCGGCGGTCCTCGCCAGCGCGGCCAGCCGGCGCGGCTAGAGGTACTCGACGTTGCCGTCGACGCTGATCGCCTGACCGGTGATGTTGCGAGCCGCCGGCGAGCAGAGAAACAGCGCCATGGCGGCCACGTCCTCGGCACTGACCATGCGCTTGAGGGAGATCTTGTTCAGGTACTCCTGGCGCATTTCGGCCACCGGTACCCCGGTCTGTTCGGCCCGGGCCTGAATCACCGCGTCCATGCGCGGCCCCTCGACGATCCCCGGCAACAGCGCATTGACCCGGATATCGCTGGCCCCAAGCTCGGCAGCCAGGGACTTCATCAGCCCGACGATGGCCCACTTGGTGGCCGCATAAGGCGTACGCCAGGCATATCCCAGGCGCCCGGCCACCGAGGCGATGTGCAGCAGATGGCCGTTGTCCGAAGCCTTGAGCAAGGGCACTGCGTGGTGGGCAAAACGGTACTGCGCGGTCAGGTTGATATCGATGGTGCGCTGCCAGTCGGCGTCGCTGACCGCATCGATGCCTGCCGTCGGCCCGGCGATGCCGGCGTTATTGACCAGTACATCAAGACCGCCGAAATGCTCCACCTGAAGCTGGAACAGCGCTTGGATCTGTGCCGGATCACCGACATCGGTGCGAGTCGCCAGCGCCTGGGGGTAGCGATCGCGGAACGCCGCCAGGGCCGCCTCACTGACATCGCAGACGTGCACCTGGGCCCCGGCTTCGAGATAGGCCCTGGCCAGCACTTCACCGATGCCCGCTGCGCCGCCGGAAATCATCACCCGCAAGCCCGGATAAGGCTGCAACCGCTGCAAGATGCTCATGCCCGACCTCCTTTGACCGCCGCCCCAGGCTTCTTGGCCAACAGCCGGCCCAGGGAATCCGCCGCTTGCATGATGTCGTCGGTGACAGCCGCTCGCACTCCCGGACCATCGCCGGCGGCCAGGGCTTCGACGATGCGATTGTGGGCTTCCATGGAACGTTGCAAGTGGGCCTGGTCCGGCGCCACCAGGGCGAAACAGGGCCCCATGTGCAGCCAGAAATTCTCCACCGCGGCCATGGTCAGCTCGGCTCGGGCCACGGCATAGATACGCCGGTGAAAGGCAAAGTTGGTCCACAGGTAACGGGACACATCCACCTCATCGGCAGCCTTTTGCATCTGCCGGCAAAGATCGGTGATCTCCTGCAGATCGGTCTTTTGCAGATGTTGCAGGGCCTTTTCCGCCAGCAGCCCTTCCAGGGCCACCCGCGCATCACGGATCTCCCGCAGACGCTCCAGCGTCATCATCCGCACCCGCAGGCGGGAAGTTTCCGTGACCTCAAAGGCATTTTCCGCACTCAGGCGCTGCAGGGCCTCGCGTACCGGCATGGGGCTGGAACCCAGGGCTTCGGCCAGGCCACGAATGGTCAACTTCTGACCGGGCTGAAAACGCCCACTCATCAAGGCTTCGCGAATCTGCCGGTACACCTGCTCCTGCAAGGTATCGCGAGAAACCTGACGCAACGTGGGAAGAGGGATTGGACCTTGAGATATAGGAGCTTCAGACATGGAATCTACCTGTGTTGTGATTCTTGTGTCCGACAATATGTGATCACAAATCAAATATGTCAAACACCAGACTTCGATGCAAAACCTGTCATGGAGGGTAGATTTACAGCTAAAACAATTTATTAATTCCGCACTGCGAAACACTATTCCGTATTGACCCAATTATTCATTGATGCCAGGATTATTTTCGCCAAGTGATTCAAATAGCGGAATCGAGCTGCCGGTGACTGTGGGTGTTGTTCTGCTGGTCACCCTCAACGCCATGCCGCGCCCATCGACCTCTCGCTGCCCTTCACCCCGGAGACTGCTGCAATGAGTTGCGAAACAGCCCTGCCCATCGTCGAAACCGCATTACACGGAAACATCCTGGTACTGACCCTCAACAACCCGCCGGTCAACGCCCTGGGGGTGGAGATCCGCCGCGGACTGCTGGCGGCCATCGACAGCGCCAGCGAGAACCCGGCGGTCGACGCCCTCTTGCTGGTCGGCGCAGGACGGCACTTCTGTGGCGGCGCCGACATTCGCGAATTCGGCAAGACGCCCCAGGCGCCGGCGCTGCCGGAGGTGGTCAAGCGGATCGAGGACAGCAGCAAACCGGTGCTGGCGGCAATCCAGGGAGTGGCCCTGGGAGGAGGCCTGGAAGTTGCCCTCGCCGCCCATTACCGCCTGGCCACCGGCAGCGCCCGACTCGGCCTGCCAGAGGTGTTGCTGGGCTTGCTCCCCGGGGCCGGCGGCACCCAGCGGCTGCCACGCCTGATCGGTGCCAAAGCGGCTCTGGAACTGATGCTCAGCGGGCGCCATCTGAGCGCCAAGGAGGCCCTGGACCTGGGTTTGGTGGACCGTCTGGGGGACAGCGATGACGCCCTGGCCGAAGGCCTGGCCTATCTGCGTCAGTTGCTGGCACAGGGCGCCACTGTTCGACGCACCCGGGATGCCCAGGCCCTGAGCGAGCCCGCCGCCCAGCGCGAAGCGATAGATGCCGCCCGCCAGCAGGCCACGCAGAAATCCCGGGGCCTGCTGTCGCCGTTGCACATCATCCAGGCCGTGGAAGCGGCCCTCGATCAATCGTTCGAAGACGGCCTGCGGGAAGAACGCCGACTGTTTCTGGAGTGCCTCGACAGCCCGCAGCGTGCCGGACTGGTGCATGCCTTTTTCGCTGAACGGGAAGTGCTCAAGGCCCCCGAGACCCGCGCGGCAGTGCCTCGTGCCATTGCCCGGGTGGGCGTGGTGGGCGGTGGCACCATGGGCGCCGGCATCGCCGTGACGGCCCTCGACGCGGGCCTGGAAGTGACCATGATCGAACGCGACCAGGACGCCCTGAATCGCGGACGCGGCAATGTCGAGAAGGTCTACGACACCCTGATCGACAAAGGCCGCCTGACCCAGGCCGACAAAGCCGCGACCCTGGCCCGCTTCAGCGCCAGCACCGACTACCAGGACCTGGCCCAGGCCGATCTGGTGATCGAGGCAGTGTTCGAGGACATGGCGGCCAAGCTTGCGGTATTCGCCGAACTGGATCGTGTGTGCAAGGCCGGCGCCGTGCTCGCCAGCAACACCTCCTACCTGGACATCAATGCGATTGCCCAGAGCATCTCGCGACCGGCGGACGTGATCGGCCTGCACTTCTTCTCCCCGGCCAACATCATGAAGTTGCTGGAGATCGTGGTCCCGGCCAAGGTCGCCGCGGATGTCGTCGCCACCGCCTTCGAACTGGCGAAGAAACTGCGCAAGGTGCCGGTGCGTGCCGGGGTCTGCGATGGCTTTATCGGCAATCGGATCCTCGCGGTCTATCGCCAGGCCGCTGACTACATGATGGAAGACGGCGCCTCGCCCTATCAGATCGACCAGGCCCTGCGTGATTTCGGCTTCCCCATGGGGCCCTTCCAGGTGGCTGACCTGGCCGGTGGCGACATCGGCTGGGCGACCCGCCAGCGCAAGGCCGCCACCCGCGATCCCCGGGCCCGCTATGTACAGATTGCCGACCGCCTGTGCGAGCGCGGCTGGTTCGGGCAGAAAACCGGTCGCGGCTACTACCTCTATGCCCAGGGCCCGCGCAGCGCCAGCCAGGACCCGGACGTGCTGGCGATCATCGATACCGAGCGCACCCGGGCCGGCATCACGCCCCGCACCTTCAGCAACCCGGAGATCCTGCGGCGCTACATGGCGGCGATGATCAACGAAGGCGCCAACGTGGTGCATGAAGGCATCGCCCTGCGCCCTCTGGACGTGGACATCACCTTTATCCATGGCTACGGCTTCCCCCGGCATCGCGGCGGCCCGCTCAAGTATGCCGACCAGTACGGCCTGCCTCAGGTCCTGGCGGATATCCGCGAATTCGCCGAAGAAGATCCGCTGTTCTGGAAAGCCTCGCCCTTGCTGGTGCAGCTGGTAGAGCGCGGCGAGAACTTCGACAGCCTCAACCACAGCCACTGACCAAAGAGCACGTCCCATGCGCGAAGCCGTTATTGTCTCCACTGCACGCACGCCCCTGACCAAGGCCCATCGCGGCGAATTCAACATCACCCCCGGCCCCACACTCGCCGCCTTCGCGGTGCGCGCCGCGGTCGAGCGGGCCGCCATCGATCCGGGGTTGATCGAAGATGCCATCCTCGGTTGCGGCTACGGCGAAGGCACCACCGGGCGCAACGTTGCGCGCCTGGCGGTAGTCCGCGCCGGCTTGCCCATCAGCATCGCTGGCACCACGGTCAACCGCTTCTGCGCCTCCGGGCTGCAGGCCATTGCCATGGCGGCGGGACGCATCGTGGTGGACGGTGTCCCGGCGATCATCGCCGGCGGCGTGGAAAGCATTTCCCAGATCCGTGGCCGCGGCGCCAGCGACGACCCGGACCTCGACCCCTGGCTCCTGCAGCACAAGCCGGAACTGTTCCTGCCGATGATCGAAACCGCCGACATAGTCGCCGCGCGCTATGGCATCAGTCGCGAGGCCCAGGACCGTTTTTCGGTAGAGAGCCAGCGCAAGACCGAAGCCGCACAACTGGCCGGCCGCTATCGCGAGGAAATCACCCCCTGCAGCACCACCATGGCGCTGACCGACAAACAGAGCGGCGTGGTCAGCCAGCTTCAGGTCACGGTGGAGGCCGACACCTGCAACCGTCGCGGCACCACCTACGAGGCCCTGGCCAAGCTGGAGCCGGTGCAGGGCCCGGAGCGTTTCATCAGTGCCGGCAACGCCTCGCAACTGTCCGACGGCGCCTCGGCCTGCGTATTGATGGAGGCCCGGGAAGCGTCCCGCGCCAACCTGACCCCGTTGGGGGTGTTCCGCGGCATGGCGGTGGCCGGCTGCGAGCCCGACGAGATGGGCATCGGCCCGGTGTTCGCGGTGCCCAGGCTATTGGCCCGGCACGGCCTCAAGGTCGAGGACATTGGCCTCTGGGAACTCAACGAAGCCTTCGCCTCCCAGGCGATCTACTGCCAGCAGCGGCTGGGCATCGCCGACGAATGCCTGAACGTCAACGGCGGTGCCATCGCCCTGGGTCACCCGTTCGGCATGACCGGCGCGCGCCTGGCCGGGCATGTGCTGCTCGAGGGTCGCCGCCGGGGCGTGAAGTACGCCGTGGTCAGCATGTGCATCGCCGGCGGCATGGGCGCCGCTGCGCTGTTCGAAATCTATTGAGGACGTCGCTATGGACCTGAGTTTCACCCCACAAGAAGAAGCCTTCCGCGACCAGGTGCGAAGCTTTCTCGCCGAACGCCTGCCCACCGACCTGAGTGACAAGGTGGCCGCAGGCGAGCGTCTGTCCAAGGCCGACATGGAGCAATGGCACGCGCTGCTCAATGCCCGGGGCTGGCTGGCCAACCACTGGCCCGAAGCCTTTGGCGGACCGGGCTGGAGCCCCGTGGAAAAGTTTATCTTCGAGCTCGAGTGCGGGCTGGCCAATGCGCCGCGCATCGTGCCCTTCGGCGTCAATATGCTAGGGCCGGTGCTGATCAAGTACGGCACCCCACAGCAGCAGGACTATTGGCTGCCACGGATTCTCGACGGCCGCCACTGGTGGTGCCAGGGCTATTCGGAACCCGGTGCCGGCTCGGACCTGGCCGCAGTGAAAACCACCGCAGTGCGCGACGGCGATCACTATGTGGTCAACGGCCAGAAGACCTGGACCACCCTCGGCCAGCACGCCAACATGATTTTCTGCCTGGTACGCACCGACCGTGAAGCCAAGCCCCAGGAAGGCATCAGCTTCCTGCTGATCGACATGGCCAGCCCCGGGGTCGAGGTACGGCCGATCATCACCCTGGAGGGCGATCACGAAATCAACGAAGTCTTCTTCACCGACGTGCGAGTACCGGTGGCCAATCGGGTGGGCGAAGAACACAAGGGCTGGACCTGCGCCAAGTACCTCTTGACCTACGAACGGACCAATATCGCCGGGGTCGGCTTGTCCATGGCGGCGCTGCAACGGGTCAAGCAGTTGGCCGCGCAACGCACCCGCAATGGCCAGCCGCTGCTGCAGGACCCGCAGTTCGCCGCCCGCCTGGCGCGGGTCGAGATCGACCTGGCCAATATGCAGACCACCAACCTGCGGGTGATCGCCGCCGTGGCCGGCGGCGGTGCTCCCGGTGCGGAAAGTTCGATGCTGAAAATCTGCGGCACGGAGATCCGCCAGGAACTGAGCGCGCTGCTGCGTCGGGCCATGGGCCCCGAAGCCCGGCTCATGCCGGATGACGCCAACGCCCAAGCGCTGGACACCGGCCCCGGGTTCGCGGCCAGCGCCGCGGCGCAGTACTTCAACAATCGCAAGCTGTCGATCTTCGGCGGCTCCAATGAAATCCAGAAAAACATCATCTCGAAAATGATTCTCGGGCTCTGAGGGCGCGCACATGAACTTCGAACACAGCGCAGAACGGCGCATGCTCGCCGACAGTTTGAACCGCTTCATCACCCAGCAATACAACCTGGAAAAACGTCAGCAGAGCCTGCAGTCCGACCTGGGTTTCAACCCCGATATCTGGCGCCAACTGGCGGACCTGGGAGTCATCGGCGCCCTATTCAGTGAAGCCGACGGCGGCTTCGGTGGCGGCGGCTTCGACCTGGCCCTGGTCTTCGAGGCAATAGGCCGCGGACTGCTGGTGGAGCCTCTGCTGGGCAGTGCGGTGCTGGCCGGCGAGGCCATCGCCAGCGCCGGCACCGAGGCGCAGAAAATACACCTGGGGCCAATCATCGACGGCAGCCTGATCGCCGCCCTGGCCCATGAAGAGCCCGGCAACCACTATGCAACCAACCGGGTCGCCTGCCGCGCCGAGGCGGACTCTGCCGGCTGGTGTCTGGACGGTATCAAGAGCATGGTTCTCAACGGCCGCCAGGCCGGGTTGCTGGTGGTCGCGGCACGCACGGCCGGAGCCCTGGACGATAGCCAGGGCATCTCGCTGTTCCTGGTGCCGGCGGACACCCCGGGCCTGGAAATCCAGGCCTGCCCGACCCTCGACAGCGGCCCCGTCGCGCAAGTGCGCCTGCACCATGCAAAAGTGCCGGCACAGGCCTTGCTGGGGCCCTTGCATCAGGGCCACGCGATCCTCGAGCGGGCCATCGGCCGGGGCCTGTTGGCGCTCTGCGCGGAAGCCCTTGGCGCCATGGAAGTGGCCAAGCTGGCGACCCTGGACTACCTGCGCACCCGGCAACAATTTGGCCGTCCTATCGGTAGTTTCCAGGCGCTGCAGCATCGCATGGCGGTGTTGTTGCTGGAGATCGAGCAGGCTCGTTCGGCGGTGATCAACGCCGCTGCCGCCCTGGACGCCGACCGCCTGACCCGCGAACGCAGCCTGTCGGCGGCCAAGGTCAGCATCGGTCGCATCGGCGCCCTGGTGGCCGAGGAATGCATCCAGCTGCATGGCGGTATCGGCATGACCTGGGAGCTGCCACTGGCCCATTACGCCAAGCGGCTGGTGATGATCGACCACCAGTTGGGGGACGAGGATCATCACCTGCAACGCTACATCGCCCTCGGTCAAGCACCGACCCCATGAGTCTCTCGGGCAGGCAACCACAGGCCCTGGCCAAAAGGGCGGCAGGTGTCGCCGCCTTCCTTGCCCGGAGCGCAGCGTGCCCCATCACGCTGCGCTGATGGCCCTGCTGCACTGAGTCCCTGCTCCCGCTACTTGCCTCCTCAATGGCCCCGCCTCACGGCAGGGTCAGGAGCGGTCGCGTCCGGGGCTTTTCCACGGCCGCTCCGGCAGCGACCCAGCGCCGCATTTCTCACTATAAAAACAACAAGACCGGTGAACACCATGCACTCCACTTCCAATCCCTGCTTGCCCTTGTCCACCCTGGTGGGCGGCTGTGTGCTGCCGCTGATGTGCCAGGCGCAATTCATCGACGACAGCCAGTTGACCCTGGGGGCTCGCAACTTCTACATGAATCGCGATTTCCATGGCGACCGTCCGCCCCAGAACAAGGCGCAAGAATGGGCCCAGGGATTTGTCCTGCGCTACCAGTCCGGCTTTACCCAAGGCAGCGTCGGCCTGGGGGTGGATGGGCTAGGCCTGCTGGGCATCAAGCTGGACTCCGGCGGCGGCACCGCCCATACCGGGGCACTGCTGGCGGACCGCAATGGCGATGTGGCCGACCAGTACGGCTCCTTCGGCCTGACCGCCAAGGCCAGGGTCGCCAGCAGCGTCTTGAGCACCGGCATCCACGAACCGCTGCTGCCGGTCGCCTTTCGCAATGACACCCGCCTGCTGCCGCAAACCTTCAAGGGCACGCAACTGGTGTCCAACGATATCCAGGATCTGACCCTGACCCTGGGGCGCTTCGACAGCGTGCGCCAGCGCAACTCCACGGACCATGAAGACCTGCAGATGGTCGCCCTGGCCCGCAACGGCCGGCAGGTCGCCGGTGGGGTCGCCAGTGACAGGTTCACCTACAGCGGAGCCAGCTACAGCATCCGCCCCGAGCTCAAGGCCGGTTATTTTCATGCCCAACTCAAGGACAACTACCGGCAGCACTACGGCAATCTGACCCACACGGCAGCCCTGGGTAAAAGCCTCTCGCTGAAATCCGAGCTGCGCTACTTCCAGAGCGCCGGCCTGGGTCGGACCGAGGTCGACAACCGCAACCTGGGGCTGATGCAAACCCTGTCCTATCGCGGCCACGCCCTGAGCCTGATCTATCAGGACCAGAGCGGCCGCAGCGGCATGCCCTTTATCAGCGGCACCGACCCCTACGGCTTCAACACCTCGACCTACAAGTCCTTCGTCCATGCCGGGGAGGACTCCTGGCAAGTGCGCTACCGCTATGATTTCGCCGCCCTGGGCCTGCCCGGCCTGAGCCTGATGAGCCGCTATGTGCGCAGCAATGAATTCACCCTCGACCAGCAGCAGGCCCGGGAGCGGGAGCTGGATACCGACCTGGCCTATGTGATCCAGAACGGCCCGCTCAAGGACCTGGGGCTGCGCTGGCGCAACGTGGTGTATCGCGCCAAGCATGCCGCCAATGTGGATGAGAACCGGCTGATCCTCGAATACAGCCTCAAGCTCTGGTAGCCGGGAACAGCGGCCCCGGAAACGACGCTGCCGGCAAGTGCCGGCAGCGCTATCAAGCCGCAGCGACTCAGAACACCTGGCGGCCAAGCCGTTGGCAAGCCTCTCGATACTCCGCGGCCAGACGCTCCACCAGCGCTTCGGCGGCCGGCACCGCGTCCAGCACGCCGATGCCCTGGCCGCAGCCCCAGATCTCCTTCCAGGCCTTGGGGCGCTGCCGATCCGCACCGAAGTTCATCTGTGAGGGATCACTGCTGGGCAGCGCCTCGGGGTCCAGGCCGGCCGCGGTCAGCGAGGCTTTCAGGTAGTTGCCATGCACCCCGGTGATGAGGTTGGTGTAGACAATGTCCTCCGCCCCCGACTGGCGGATCATCTCTTTGTAGGCCGCTACGGCGTTGGCTTCCTGGGTGGCGATAAAGGCCGAGCCGATATAGGCCAGATCGGCTCCCAGGGCCTGGGCCGCGAGGATCGAACGGCCCGAGGCAATGGCCCCCGAGAGCAGCAGCGGGCCGTCGAACCACTGGCGGATTTCCTGTACCAGGGCAAAGGGCGACTGGGTGCCGGCATGGCCTCCGGCACCGGCCGCCACCGCAATCAGGCCATCGGCTCCCTTGTCGATGGCCTTGCGGGCAAAGCGGTTGTTGATCACGTCGTGCAGCACGATGCCACCGTAGCTGTGCACCGCCTGGTTGATCTCGGGACGAGCCCCCAGGGAGGTGATGATGATCGGCACCTTGTGCTCCACGCAGACCGCCATGTCCTGCTCCAGCCGGTCGTTGGAACGATGCACGATCTGGTTCACCGCGAAAGGCGCCGCGGGCCGGTCCGGGTGCAGCCGATCGTGCTCGGCCAGGGCCTGGGTGATCTGTTCGATCCACTCCGAGAGGCGCTCGGCGGGCCGGGCATTCAAGGCCGGAAACGAGCCGACAATGCCGGCCTTGCACTGGGCGATCACCAGTTCAGGGGTGGAAATGATGAACAGCGGCGCCGCCACCACCGGCAAGCGCAAACGCTGGGAAAGGATGTTGGGCAAGCTCATGCTCTGGCTCCTGTGCCAATGGCGAGGGGGTTCATGATTCGGCCAGGGCCGCTGCAGTTCGAGGGGCTCTGGCGGTACGCGCGGTGATCAGTACCAGCGCGCCGGCCAGCAGGTACATCACGATCCCCAGGTACATGCTGGAGACATGCCCGCCGGTATGGCTGTTGATCACTCCGTTGAGCCAGGGCGTAACAGCCGGCCCGAGGTTGCCCAGGCTGCTGATAAAGGCGATGCCCCCGGCGGTGGCCGCCACCGACAGGTACTCGCTGACCAGAGCGAAGAAGATCGGAGTACCGGCCTTGATCCCTATGTAGGCCACGCACAAGGCCGCCACCGACAGCAGCAGATGGCCGTTGAGCAAGGTGGTGATGGCCAGGCCGAAGACGGCAATGGCCATGCAGCCGACGAAATGCCAGCGGCGTTCCCGGTGTTTGTCGGAGTGCCAGCCGATCAGCACCGTACCGACGATGCCCACGATATTGGGGATCGCGGTAATCAGCCCGACCTGCAACAGGTCCTGGGAGCCCCAGCTCTGGATCAGGCTCGGCATCCAGAACACCAGCATGTAAGTCGCGCCGAGGAACATGAAATAGGCCATGGACAACAGATAGATCTTGGGGTCGCGAAACATCTGCGCCAGGCTGTCCTGGGACTTGTGCCGGGCATTTTTCAGGTCCTGGGCCATGTCCTCCTTGAGCAATCGCTGCTCCCTTGAACTGAGCCACCTGGCCTGTTCCGGGCTGTCCTGCAGGTACAGAAAAGCCACCACCCCCAGCACACTGGCCGGCAGGCCCTGGATCACGAACATCCATTGCCAGCCATTGAAGCCGGCCACGCCATTGAGGTACTTGAGGATGCTCCCCGAGACGGGGCCGGCGATCAGTCCGGCGACGGCGGCGGCCGTCATGAAGATGGCGATCACCTGCCCGCGGCGCGGCGCCGGAAACCAGTAGGTGAAATACAGGATCACCCCCGGAAAGAACCCTGCCTCGAAGGCCCCCAGAAGAAAGCGCAGGATGTAGAACTGCAACGGTGTGGAGACAAACATCATCGCCGCGGCCACCAGCCCCCAGCAGAACATGATGCGCAACAGGGTCCTGCGCACACCACTGCGCTTGAGCATGAGGTTGCTGGGGACTTCGAAGAGGAAGTAGCCGATGAAGAAGATCCCGGCACCCAGGCCATAGACCGCGTCGCCAAACGGCAGTGTCTGTTTCATCTGCAGTTGGGCATAGCCGATATTGACCCGATCGAGGAAGGCGATCATGTAGCAGAGCATCAGCAGCGGCAGCAGGCGCCAGCGAATCTTCGCGTACAGCGAGTCGAGCTGCCGGGCTGGGTCGGGTGAAGCGTGCGGATCTTGGACAGTTATTATTTTTGTAGTCATTGTCGTCTCCGGCGCAGTCGTTGGTTACTGCATCAAGGGAATCGCTGTTCAGGGGTTGATGGCCTCGCGCTCCTGGAGCACGCGCCACATGACTTTGCCGGAGCCGGACTTGGGCAGGCTGTCGACGAACTCCAGCAACCGCGGCACTTTGTAGGCGGCCATGTGCTCGCGCGCCCAGTCGATGATCTGCTCTGGGCTGGTGCGGCCAACGGCCTCGCTGCGCAGGACCACCAGGGCTTTGACGGTTTCTCCGCGGTAGGCATCCTGGGCCGCGATGACACAGGCTTCATGCACCGCCGGGTGCTTGAACAGCAGGGCTTCCACCTCCGCCGGCCAGACCTTGAAACCGCTGCTGTTGATCATTCGCTTGAGGCGATCGGTGAGAAAGAAGTACCCCTCCTCGTCCATGTGGCCAAGGTCGCCGGTGCGCAGGAAGCGCTTGCCCTCGAACTCGACGAAAGCCGCCGCGGTCGCTTCGGGGTTGCGCCAGTAGCCTTTGAACAGCATCGGACCAAAGGTGATGATTTCCCCCACCTGGCCCGGCTCCAGTTCCTTGAGGGTCAGTGGATCGACCACCCGCGAGTCCACACCGAAGAACGGCATGCCCAGGCATTGCAGCTTGGCCCGCTCAGGCGGGTTGCCATGGCTGGCGGCGGCGGTTTCCGTAAGCCCGTAGCCTTCGAGAAAGGTCAGGCCGAACTCCTCCCTCAGGCGCTGCGCCACCGCCTCCGGCATCGCGGCTCCGCCGCCGTTGATATGCACCAGGCTGGACAGCTCGAACCCCTGGTAGTTGGGGCTGGCGAACAGGTCGATGATCATGGTCGGGATGCAGGTCCAGTGAGTCACCCGATAACGGGAAATCAGGCGCCCGGCCAGCTCCCGGTCCCAGCGCGGCATGATCACCGTGCTGGTGGCGTCGAACACCGCCCGCAGAACAAAACACACCAGGCCGGTGATGTGGAAGAACGGCACCACCCCCAGGCCCACCGACTCGACGGTGGACTGGGTCCAACTGCCGCTGACAGCATTACTCATCAGGCTGCGATGGCTGTGCATGCACCCCTTGGGATGGCCGGTGGTGCCCGAGGTGTATTGCAGCATGGCCAGGTCGTCGGCCTGGGCACTATGGGCCCCGGGGCTCAAGGAAAGGTCGAGCACTTCACACCAGTGCCGGTAGCCCGTGGTCAAGGGCGGCTCGCTGCGCAACCAGGCATCGATCTCGGGGCTTGGGGCTTCCGTCGGATGCAGGTCCGCAGGCGCCGGCATGGCATCGCTGTAGCGGGTCACCAGCAGTTCGCGCAACTGCTGCTCGGGAGCCAGGGTGGCATTGGCCGCCTGGGCAATCGGCGCCAGGTCCGCCGCGCAGATCAGCACCCGCGCCTGAGAATCACCGAGCTGATAGCTCAACTCCTCCACCTTGTTCATCGGGTTGACCGGTACCACCACCGCGTTCGCTCGCAGGATGGCGTAGTAGGCGACGATGAATTGCGGGCAGTTCTGCAGGTACAGCGCCACCCGATCCCCGGACTCGACACCCACGCTCTGCAACCAGCCGGCCAGGGCCTGGGCCTGGGCGCGCAAGGCCGAAAAACTCAGTTCCCGACCGAAGAAGCGATACGCCACTTTGTCCGGGTAACGTTGGGCGGCCACTTCCAGGTTGAACCACAGCGACGTGGCCGGCACCGTCAGCGCCAGGGGCAAGCGTTTGGGCCAGACACGGTGATGGGGACGCTGAGTACGGGGAGTGGACATGGAGCCTCCTTCAAAGCCCTGGATTGATCGGGGTGTCGCCACCGGACCGGGTCGATCCTGCCCCATGCGCCCGGTTCATTTCAATCACTTATATTTCGCTGTGCGGAATATCATTCCGTATTGACCGGTAGATTATTCGCTGACATTCTGCATTTCAACGTGCAAATGCCTGTGCGAAACACAATCAGAAAAATCACTGTCTGCCGGTCATGGGCAACACCCGCCTCCCACGACACGGACCAGGACCTGACCCCAAGGGCCATCGCCTATGAGTGCCGTACCTGACGCGCCGATACTGCAAGGTCTGTTCAGCGGCTTCGCCGCCCACCTCGGCCTGGACCTGCAGGAATACCAGCAGGCGCAGACCGTCATCGCAGTCACCGTCCAGCCCCATCACCTCAACCAGGCCGGCAATCTGCACGGCGGCGTCATCGCGTCCCTGGCCGACACCGCCATGGGCATGAGCGGAACCTGGCACGCCGACCCCGAGCAATGGCGGCTGGCGCTGACCCTGTCGCTGAACATCAACTACATGGCGAGCACGCCACCGGGGACCAAGGTCCGCGCCGTGGCCCGCACCCGGGGCGGCGGCGTGAAGATCTTCATGGCCAGTTGCGACCTGCTGGATGCCGAGGATCGGCTGCTGGCCAGCGCCGAGGGCGTATTCAAGCGTGGCCGCCTGCGCCTCGATAGTCGCTGAGGCGGCACGCTGCCGACTGCGGATCGACCAGGGTACGACCGCCTGACGAGACAAGTGCCTGCCTGGCGCAACAGGGTTCCGAGAAGGAATCGTCGATTTCAATTCAAGCGGTTCCGGGATAACATTTTTCCCTTGTTTCCAAGAACCCGCTGTGTGGTCAACTGGCATTGCGCCCGGCACCAGCCCCTACCGGAAGACCCCATGCACGACCCGAACGACTCCCCGGAACAAGCGCCCAAAGACCGCAAGTTCGTCGAAGCCCTGGCCCGTGGCCTGGAAGTCCTGCGGGCCTTTACCCACGGTCACGCGGTGCGCGGCAACCAGGACATCGCCCGCATCACCGGCCTGCCCAAACCCACCGTATCGCGCCTGACCTACACCCTGACGCAGCTGGGCTATCTCAAGTACAACCAGGACCTGGAGAAGTACCAGCTGGATTCGGCGGTACTGGCCCTGGGTTACGCCTACTCCGCCAGCCTGCGGGTTCGCCAGTTGGGCAAACCCTTCATGGACGAGTTCTCCCGGCGCACCAACACCACGGTCAGCCTGACCTGCCGCGATCGCCTGTCGATGATTCACGTGGACAGCAGCCGCCCGCCGGAAGTGGCCAGTCTGCGCATGGAACCCGGACTGCGCCTGCCCCTTGCCACCAGCGCCGCGGGACGCGCCTATCTGGCGGCCACGCCGAAAATCGAGCGTGACCATCTGCTGCGGGAAGTGGCGAAAAAAGTCGGCGATGAATGGCCGGCCCTGGAAAAGTCCCTGGAGGACTCCTTCCGTGAATACGAAGCCTTTGGCTTCTGCCTGTCACTGGGAGAATGGGACCGCAACGTCAATGGTGCCGGAGTACCGCTGCGCCTGGCCGACGGCAGCATCATGGCCCTGACCTGCGGCGCCCCGAGCTTCCAGCTATCCAGCGAAAAACTCGAAAGCTCCCTGGCCCACCAGTTGGTGATGCTGGCCCGGGATCTGGAAAGCCTCGGCGTCTGAAGCAGACGCCAGGGCAGATTTTCAGTTATTGCAATCAGCAGGGGTCCATCGGGTACGCCATGGTTTGCCATGACGTACCCGAAACCGGCCCCGGTATTAGCGGGGACGTCCCATCAGTTACTGGTCACCCCACCTATCGTAGCCAGTAACCACCTGGATATTGCCGAAGGCTGCGGACTGACGAATGTCACCCAGGTCCAGGCCCACCAGGCCACCCAGCTGAGCATCCCGGTTGCCCGTGACCTCGCCGCTGGCGAGCGTATTGACGATCCGGGCGTTGTTCTGCCCCACCAGACCGCCGACCCTGCTGTAGCTGCCCCCTGTGACCTTGCCCTTGGCCGAGGCCGTGTCGATCAGGCTGTCACCCTTGTCAACGCCATGGGTCCCCACCAGACCGCCGACCATGCTCTTGGCGCCGGCACTGACTTCACCGCGGGCCTCGACCGCTTTCAGGTTCCCTGCGTTGTAACCGATGAGCCCGCCTACATGGCTTTGATCCTTGGCCTCGACATCGCCCAAGGCCAGCGCATTGGCGACAAGCCCGCCAGCGTTGTAGCCGATCAGTCCGCCCACATGACTGTTGCTGGCGCCCTGAACCTTGCCGGACGCTTCGGCAAGGCGGATGTCGCTATCAATGTTCTGCCCGACCAGGCCACCGACATGCAGGCCATTGACCGCATTGACCGAGCCGCTGGCATTGACGTTGCGCAGCACACCGTCGTGGTTGAGTCCCACCAGGCCGCCGGCCGTGGCAAAGCCTGTACCCTTCAGCGCGCCGCTGGCGGCGGAGTCACTGATCCGGCCCGATTCGTTGCGACCGACCAGGCCTCCAACGTTGCTCGCGCCGTTGCCGGATACCGCAACCGAGGAGTGGGAACCCTCGATACGGCCGCCCTGGTTGTAACCCACCAGACCGCCCAGGTTCGTACCCTTGTAGCTGTAGCTGGCACCACTGGAGACCACTCCCGAGCTTGCGGAATTGGCAATCAGTCCTTGATCGTTGATGCCCACCAATCCACCCACTCCGCCCTGGGGATTGCTGACGATGCTGGCGGTAAGCCGGGCATCGGCACGGCTGTTGGTCACGGTGCCACCACCGGCCGCTCCCTGACGGTTCTCGCCCACCAGGCCACCGGCCGCCGAGGTGTAGGCATTGCCAAGCACCACGCCGCTCATGGACGACGCATCGATGGAACCGCCGGAGTTGCTCCCCACCAGCCCGCCGACCACGTTGTCCTGCCGGCTCTTGGCATTCACCCGCAGATCGCTGGCGCTGACGTTGGCAATGCTCCCGCTGTTGCGCCCGACCAGACCACCGACCGCACCGGAACCGGAGGCGGCTCCGTTGATGGTCATCGAGGCCAGATTGAGGTTGCTGAGGCTGCCGGATGAACGGGCGAACAGCCCGCCATCGGTGCCGTTGCTGTTGATTGTCAAACCGCTGAGGGTGTTGCCCAGGCCATCGAAGATGCCGCTAAAGCCCTGCTGTCCACCTATTGAGGTGAGGTGGTTGCTACTGTTGATGGAGTTGCCGAGGACGTAGCGGCCCGCCAGGTCTTTGTCGATCGCCTGCAACTGCGTGGCATTTTGAATGACGCTGTAGGCGGCGCCATTGGCGTCAAAGCGGGCACCGTTGCCGGACAGCGTGACGCGTCCGTTCTGGCCCAGGGCAACATCACCACCGTGGTTCATCCCCAGACTGCTGTTGCTGCCGCTCAGCACAAGCTGACGGTTGAGCTTGATATCACCCTGGGCATTGAGCTCGACCCGGGCATTGGCGCCGCCGGCAAACAGGCTGTCATCCAGGCGGATGTCCTTGGCCGAAGAGAGGGTCAAGCGGTTGCCGCTGAACCAGAAGACCCCGTTGTCCACCGCCACATCGCCCTTGCCACTGGCCAGTTCGATATGGGTCGTGGCCAGGTTGCGCGACAAGGTATCGGCATGGACGGTATTGCTTTTGGCGCTGATGAACGAGCCGACCTTGACGGTGTTACTGGCGATCTTCCAGGTTCCGGTCTGGCCATCCCTGGACTGGGTGTTGACCTTGGTCGGCAACTGTACCCGAGTGGTCGCGCCCCGGGTCTCGATCACCCCGCCATCGCCCTCGCCACCCAGCGCACTGGCCTGCAGCGTACCGTCAACACTGACCACCCCCACATCGCCGCCATCCAGGGTGATCCGCCCGGCTTTTTGCGACAGGGTATTGGCTTCGATGGTGCCCTGATTATTGACCACGGTCTGCAGCATGGAGCCGGCGCTCTTGGCGGTCATCAACACCTGTCCGCCGTCAGCCTTGAGCAGGCCACCATTGCTCACTAGCGCATTGACCGCTGCGGCATCCACTTGCAGGTCCAGCAGTTGGTTGTTGTCGAAACTGACGGTGAAGCCATTGCCCGCCCCCAATGCCACGCTCCCGCCCTGGGCCTTGATCGTGCCCTCGTTGCGCACATTCGCCCCCAATAGCGCGATAGCGCCACCGTCAGCGGCGGTGATGGAGCCGCGGTTGACGATTTGCGCCTCTGAAGTCCCGGCGAACTTGTAGTTGCCCGCCTTGAAATCGGCATCGCTGAGATTCTGGGTCGAAGCCACCAGGCCGCCGACATTCACTTGCGCGCCCTGACCGAAGACCACCCCGTTGGGGTTGATCAGGAACACCCGGCCGTTGGCATTGATCTGTCCCTGGATCTGACTGCCATTGACGCCAATCACCCGGTTCAAGGCGATCGAGGTGCTGCTGGGCTGGTTGAAGGTCACCGACTGCTCGGCCCCCACGTTGAAATCCTTCCAGTGGGTGATGAGTTTGTCGCTGTGCTGATTGATGGACAGGTGCTGACCCTGGGTCTGCATATCAGCGCTCCCGGACACCACTTCAGCGCCTGTCGGCAAGGCGAAGGCCGAGGGCAAGCCGACCAATGCCAGGAGACTGGCGGCCGCCACCACCAGGCCCTTGCTCGGGCCCGAGCGGCGCCGACGGCGCGCCCCTTCATGGGTCACGTTCCAGCAACCCTGGGCCTGGTTCCAGACCAACGCGTAAATCTTGTTCATGCAAATACTCCTTATCGGTTGAACAACGCCCTGCAAACCTTTGCAGGGCGGCACAACATCCAAAGATCCAGTGGGACCGTTGAAGCGTTGTTTAGGGGGCACGCAGGGCACAGGCGCGCCTGCGCCAAGGCAATCCATGGCGCAACAGGGCTTGCTCGGTGCCTGTCGTGGTCAGGGGAAGGTAAAGGTGAACTCCGCAGCGCCATTGGCCTGGCCGGCTTCGATTTCACTGTCATTGCCGGTGCGGATGTAGCTGGCCCGCAAGGGAATGCTTGCGCCATCACCCACGCGCTGCATCTCGTAGCTCTCGCCGCTGTATTGGATCGGGAGCCGGGTCAGGTCGTTGATCACCACAATGCCGAAGCCCTTGGCGGGCCGGGACTGGGTCGAGGAACTCAGACCGAGAATTCCCGGGGCCATTGAGGCAGCGGACTTGTCGGTGAAACTGATGCGCGGTTTGGCATTGGCTGCACAACGACTCAGCTCAATGCGAAAAGGCACCTGTGGCGAGGTGTCGTTGACCTTGGGAAAGTCCGTCAGGGCAAAGCGCCCCAAAGGAACAGGGATGGTCTTGTAGCCCTCAACCACACAGGTATTGGGAATCACGATCGGTCCGCCGCCGCCCATGCTGATCAGCTCGGGACCCATCAATGGATAATTGTGCCGGCAGATGCCTGGGGGATTGCTGTCGGTGGGCCAGGCCACCTCGGCACCCAGACTCGCCAGGTTGGCAGGCAAGTCGAATGCATAGAGCATCAGGTTGGAACTGCCGACCACACTGTCGACGGTCAGTTTGCCGCTGGGCAACTGATCCGGAGGTACTGTCAGGATCAGTGATTGAGTGAAGCGAGTAATCATGGTCCCAAAGGGACGTCCGCCGGTGTCATAGCTCAAATCGCTCTTTTCCAGGGCGATCAGCTTGGGGGTTTGTGTCAGGGTAAGAGGCCCGCCATCCTGAGGGTTCACTGCTACGCGAAAGCCTATGCCTTCGACGTTGGTCGGTGCGGATTGAAAGCGCTGTGGCGTACCGCCACTCCAGTTGCCAACCGTCACCAACTCTCGTACCCGGTTCCCCGAGGGTGAGTAGCGGAAGTTGGTATAGAGGCTGACCGCGCGCTGCCACAACACGTCGCCCTCCTTGGCCCTGCCGTCCAACGGCGTAACCGCCACCCACGGCGTGCCATCACCGTTGCTGAACTCACAGTTCAGCGCAAAGCCATTCACCGTGGCCGCCTGCGCAGCACCGCTGGACACGCCTGAAAACAGCCCTGTCAGCAGTATTGCGTTCACCCACAGGGAACGTCGTTTCCGATCAGCTACAAGCCTGAGCCATTGGCGAATCATCTGTCATTCTCCCAGTCTGCGCCTGTGTGCCACGGCCCCTGAAAACGGCTGCGTGATGCACAAGCGAGATGGATTGCACAGCGATGGCCGGCTGCTTCCGGCCATCGGCAAAGAACAGACAAGGGACGGGACAAGCAGGTACCCGCCAGCAGCCTCGATACGCCCTGCACCCGCACGGCGTATCGAGAGACTGCGTTTCCCCTGTACTACCTCATCAGTTGCGGATATCGCCCTGATTGAGGCCAACCAGCGGTACCTGGGTCGCCTGCCCCAACGCGGTGTTGTAGGCCAGGATTCCGTAGTTGACACCGGCCAGACCACCGTAGGTCTGCTTGCCGTTCGCGAGGACCTTGACGTTGCCGTAGGCCACGGACTGACGAATATCCCCCATGTTCAAGCCGGCCAATCCACCCAGGCGGGCATAGCTGCCACCACTCACCTCACCATTGGCCAAGGAGTTGGCGATCCGCGAATTGTTCTGCCCGACCAGGCCACCAACGGTACTCTGGGCACCGCCCACGACGTTGCCTTTGGCCGACGCGGTATCAATGCGGTGATCCACATAATCGCCGTTGGTCCCCACCAGGCCGCCGATAAAGCTGCTGGCGCCGCCGCTGACATTACCGCTGGCCTCGACTGAACTCAGGTCGCCATCGTTGAACCCCACCAACCCGCCGATATGGCTCAGGGTGCCGCCGGTGACCTTGCCGCGAGCCACTGCATATTCGGTAGTGCCGGCAAAGTTGTGCCCGATGAGGCCGCCGATGTTGCCGCTGCCACCACCCAGAACCTCACCGGTGGCTTCAGCCGTGTGGATTTCACTCCGGTCGTTCTTGCCCACCAGACCGCCAACATTGGCACCGGTCGAGTCGGCAACCCTGCCGGAAGCGCTGACGTTGTTCAGCACGCTGTTCTGGTTCAAGCCAACCAGGCCGCCTGCTGCCGCTGACCCCGTGCCGGTGATCGCACCGCTGGCGCTGGAGTCAGTGACGGTGCCGTTGTTGTTGAAGCCCACCAGGCCACCGATGTTGCTGGCGGCATAACCCCAGACGTTGACCGAGGAGCTTGCGCGCTCGATGGTGCCGCCCTGGTTGTAGCCCACCAACCCACCCAGGTTCGGGTCCTGGACGTAACGGTTGAAACCGGTGCCGACGGTGCCGGCACTGGAAGAGTCGGCAATCGACCCGCCCTTGTTGACCCCCACCAGGCCGCCCATACCGCCAACGGGACTGATCTGCATGGTGCCCAGGACCTGCACGTTGGTGCTGCTGTTGGTGATGGAGCCCGCACCGGCGAAACTGTTGCGGTTTTCCCCTACCAGCCCGCCGACAGCGAGGGTGTAGCCATTACCGGTAACAGTGCCGGCCATGGTTCCACGATCGATGGTGCCACCGGAGTTGATCCCCACCAGGCCACCGAGGTAGTTGTTCTGATTGCTGTTGGCAACTACCCGCAGATTGGTGGCACTGACGTTGTTGATCCGGCCACTGTTCAAGCCCACCAGCCCACCGATATTGCCGAAGCCGGCGTTGGAGGTCGTACCGTTGATGGTCATGGAGGCCAGCTTGAGGTTGCTGATGTCACCCGACGACTTGCCGAACAGACCACCGTAAGGGCCGTCGGTGTTGACGGTGAAACCGCTGATCGTGTTGCCCAGGCCATCGAAGGTCCCGGTGAACGTGTTGCTGCCACCAATGGACTTGATGATCCCGCTGCCGGCGATGTTATTGCCCAGTACGTACAGGCCATCGAGGCTGGTACCGATCGCCTGCAACTGCGCGGCGTTCTGGATCACGTTGTACAGATCGCCATTGGCGTCGAACCAGGCGCCGCTGCCGGACAGCGTGACCCGGCCATCCGTGCCCAGGGCATAGGCGTTGCCATAGTCCAGACCCAGACTGCTGTTGATCCCGGTGAGCTCCACCGCGCCATTGAGCTTGATGTCCCGCTCGGCATTGAGCTCGATGCGAGTACCGCCGCCGCTGCCTTTCAGGCCGCTATTGATATGGATGTCCTGGGCCGAGTTGACGCTCAGTTGATTGCCGCTGGTCCAGGCAATGGCTCCATCCACCGAAACGTCACCGCTCTTGCTGTTGAGCTCGACATTGGTAGTGGCCAGGTTGTGCGCCAGGGTATCGGCATACACGGTGTTGCTACCGGCCGTGGCGGTAGGGCTGACCTTGACCTCGTCGGAGCTGATCTTCCAGGTGCCGGCCTTGCCATTGTTGGCCAGGGTGTTGACCCGCGCGGCCAGTTGCACCTTGGTATTCGCGCCCTTGGTCTCGACCACACCACCATCACCCACCGAGGTCAGCGCACTGGCGCTCATCGAGCCGCCGACGTTGACTACACCTATGTCGCCACCGTCCAGGGTGATCTTGCCGGCCTTGCGTGACAGGGTGTTGGCTTCGATGGCGCCCTGGTTGTTGACCACGGTCTGCAGCATGGAGCCGGCGCTCTTGGCGGTCATCAGCACCTGTCCACCGTCGGCCTTGAGCAGGCCGCCGTTGCTCACCAGCGCATTGATCGCCGCGGCGTCCACTTGCAGATCCAGCAAGTTGCTGCCGTCGAAACTGACGGTGAATTCATTGCCACCGCCCAGGGCTACCCGGCCCTTCTGGGCCTTGATGGTGCCGTCGTTGATCACGGTCTTGCCGAGCAGCGCCACGTTGCCGCCGTCAGCAGCGGTGATGGTGCCGTTGTTGACGATCCGCGCCGATGAGGTGCCGGCAAACTTGTAGTTGCCGGCAGTGAAGTTGGCATCGGTGATGTTCTGGGTCGAGGCCACCAGGCCGCCGACATTCACTTGCGCGCCCTGGCCGAAGACCACCCCGTTGGGGTTGATCAGGAACACCTGGCCGTTAGCCTTGATTTGCCCCTGGATGTCACTGCCGTTGACGCCGATCACCCGGTTCAGGGCGATAGAGGTCTTGGTCGGCTGGCTGAAGGTCACGGTCTGACCGTTTCGCACACTGAAGTCGTTCCAGTTGGTGATCAACTTGTCGGTGTGCTGGTTGATCGACATCTGCTTGCCGTTATCGAACGTCAGAATATCCGCCGTCCCGGAGACCACTGTTCCCCCAGTCGGCAAGGCGAAAGCCGCGGGCAAACCGCCCAGGCCCAACAAACCGGCGACCATTACCACCAGGCCTTTGCGGGTTCCGGAACGACGGCGACGACGGGCGCCTTCGTCGGTCACACTCCAGCAGCCCTGGGCCTGATTCCATACCAATGCATAAACCTTGTTCACGTTGACTCCTCATCTATCAATTAACGCCCTGCAACATTTGCAGGACGGCACTGCATCCGAAGTGCACGCAGGCCTTCAGAAATACTGTGTGGCGCTGGCCCAGACCCGCGGTGTGCGCTCGGGCCCGCTGCCTTCCTTGCTGTTGTCCAGGGGCCAGGCGCTGGTCACGCTGATCTGTTGCGATGGCCCACTCCAACTGGCGCCCACACCGGCGCCCGAGAGCTGGCGGCGGTTCTCTTCGCGGGTCCAGGGACGTTTGTTGACCTCCACCGCTCCGTGGTCGACAAACGTCTTGAGCTGCCAGCGAGGGGCCAGGGCGTAGCGCAACTCCAGGCTGGCCTGCCAACCCTGGTCGCCACTGCCGGTGCCCTGGGGATAGGCACGCACATCAAAAGGACCGCCCACGCCGAACTTTTCCGAGCTGTCCAGGTTGGCTGAAGCCCATTGCGCGTTGAACTGGGTGTAGAGCTGAAAGCGCGGGCTCAGGTACTGCAGGCGCGCGGCATTGAGGTTGAACTTCTGAAAACCGCCGGCCGTACCGGCCGTGAAGTGATCACGCCATTGATCCCCTGGATCGTCGAGGCTCAGCCGCCCGCTGCCATAAGTGAGGTAGAAGAAGGTCTGGCCGCCGCCGAGCAGGCTGTCCTGAAAATTGCCGTTGAGACCCAGGCTCCAGAGTTCCACGTGTTTCTTGCTGCTGACTTCGAACAGGTCGATGTCATCGCGCAGACGCTTGTCCTCGTATTGCAGCTGGGCGCTGAGATCGAAGGTGCGGCTGCGGATCAGCGGCTGGGTGACAAAGACGCTGCCGATGCTGGCTTGGCCGTGGGCCTCCAGCAGTTCGAAGACCTTGCCCAACTCGTAGTTCATCTGCGAATAAGCCACGCCCAGGCTGGTGGACCAGGGGCCTACCGGAAGCTTGTAGGCGGCGCGGTAATAACGCTGATCCTCATCGCTGCCCAATACCCGCAGGTTGAGCTGGTCGCCCAGGCGCAAGGGGTTGTTGAGGTTGAGGCTGCCCCCCAGTCGATATTCGCCGGTGTAGTAGCCGCCATAGTTGTCGGCCTCCAGGCTGCCGCTGGCCCAGGGACCGGGCTGCGCATTGATCAGCAGGTCGGTGGTGCCGCGCTGCTCACCGGCGCGCAAGGTGCCCTTGACCCGTACTCCAGGCAGGTCGCTCAACAACAGCAGACTGCGCTCGAGGTCATCGCTGAACACGGGGGCTTCGCTCTTGAGTGACGACAAAGGGCCACGAATCACCGAGTCCAGGGCCCGGGATTGGTTGTGCAGTTCGATACGGCCGTAACGGCCCTCGATGACCTCGATGCGCACCACGCCGTCCTCGATGTCCTGGGCCGGCAGGAAGGCCCGGGCCAACATGTAGCCCTGGCCCTGGTAATAGGTGGTCAGGCGTTCGGCAGCCGCACGCAACTGATTCAGGTCCAGCTCCTGGCCCTTGAGGTCCGCCAGCAACGGCAGCAGGGTCTGATTGGAGAACGCCTGGTTGCCCACAAGCACAAAGTCGTTGACCTCTAGGCGGATACCCGAGGTATCCGGGGCAGGAGCGCTCGGCGGCTTGACCGCAGGCAGGTCCAACTCCGGCTCCGCCGGTTCCGGCAAAGCCGGTTGGGTGGACTCGATATCACGCATCGCCTGTCCCGCGTTGGGCACATACCCAGCGGCAGTCGCCAGCCCCGGCAGCAGCAGGAGCAGGCTCAAACAGCCTCTGGAAAAATGTTGTCGAGCGCCTTCAAGGCCCCCGAAAACCGACCCACTCAAAGACTTGCCCAAGGCAACTTCAGTCTTGTATCCGCGCACTTCCACTCAGCGTCTCCCCGCTGTCTGTTGCCACTTGGTAATGAACCACCGCCTGATCCGGGGTAATTCCTGGTACTTCAGGCAGGGCGATCCGCGCCGAACCAAAAGGCTCCACGGTGATGCCCTGCAAGGTGTTGGCTCGAGCGCTGCTGCCCAGCGTCAATTCGGCGAAGGACACGTAATACGGCGTCGGGTTGCCGACCAGCAGCGCCGCATCGGATTTGCCCGCAGCGGCGAAGCTCCAGCGCAGTTGGCGCACGGCTTGGTCGGCACTACCGGCCAGGCCCTGGGGGCGATACAGCAGCTTCATGCGCATGCGATAGGCCAGGCGCAAGACGTTCTCGGTCACCGGCAGCCGAGATGGCACTTCCAGAAAATTGATCCAGAACACTGACTCGCGATCAGAGGGCAAAGGCTCGCCGCTGTAACGCAGCATCAGGGCCGCCCGCTGTTGCGGTTCCAGCCTGGAGATCGGCGGCGACAGCACGAACGGCACTGCCAACCCACTGGGACTGGCCTTGGCATCGCCCTTGTCCAGCCAGGCCTGTAACAGGATCGGCGCCTGGCCGATGTTGCCGACCCGGATGCTCATGACGGACGTATCTGCGGGGAAGATGAACCGGGTGCCGGCGATCGACAGATCGGCCTGGGCCCAGGCACTGAACCAGAGCAGTAGCGCCGCCAGCAGCCAGCGGCCAAGACCGGCTCGGCATGGGATCTCACGTCCCTCCAGAAAGCGCATCAAGACTGCCCCCCCTGGCTTGGGCTCGCGTCGCCAGCGGGCACTGCCCGACAAGGAAGCTGGAGCAGGTCATAACCGGTGGCGGACGCCGGATCACGAGGCGGCAACTGGTAGTCGATCAGGCAGCGCTGATCCGGTTCGTGGCCCCATTCCACACGGAGGGTTCCCTGGTCCTGCTCGGAACGCAGTACCAGACGACTGCCTTGGCCGACGGCGCCCAGTTCGGCACCGCTCTGGTCATCGACGGCGACCGCGGCAAACGGCAATTGCTGGCCATTGGGCTGCCGGCTATCGATCAGGAACGCCCTGGCCCTGCGGGTGGGATAAGAGAGCATCACCACCGCGCCCGCTACCGGCGCGACGTTGCGTGAACTGACCTGCAGTTCGACATCGTCGGCCATGCCGCTGGGGTCGATGTCCACGGTGTTCAATTGATAGGGACTCAGGCTCGGCACCACGGCGTAGCCGCGTCCATCCACCCGCGTCTGGGCATAGCCAACCCTGGCACCCTTGGCATGGGGGGCATACACCAGGCCTGA
Source organism: Pseudomonas sp. E1BtOHC1 (assembly GCF_058744285.1). Taxonomy (NCBI): domain Bacteria; kingdom Pseudomonadati; phylum Pseudomonadota; class Gammaproteobacteria; order Pseudomonadales; family Pseudomonadaceae; genus Pseudomonas; species Pseudomonas sp. E1BtOHC1. The sequence goes on along the minus strand of NZ_CP196023.1, from coordinate 2,428,197 downwards.
GGTTTCACTCAGGGTCTGGGAGAACGTCAGGCCGCCCGAGTGCAGGACCATGCCTCCGGAAGCCCCCAGGGACTCCTGGCGATAGTCGCTGCCCTGGGAAAAACTCGAACTCAGGGAGACCTCGGGCATGAAGTAGTTGAAGCTGGCGTTGGTCGAGGTCTCGCGCTGGCGCTGATCATGGGACGCGGACACGGCATAGGTGGCATCGCCGCGCTCGCCCAGGGCTCCGGAAACACCGCTGGTGTAGTGCGCACCGGAGTTCTTGTCATGACTGGCGTAGGCGTTGACCGTGGTTGCTCGGCGACCCTCGCGTCCCAGGGGGATCGACAGACTGAAGCTGAAATAGGTGTTGTCCGCCCCGACTCCACGTCCAGAGCCATTGCTGGACGCGCGCATGCGCTGGGCCATGAAGGAGTAGCTGTTGCCCCGCCACTGATTGCTGTAGCCCAGGGAGAAGTTCAGGGTCTGGCCCTGGCGATTCCAGTACTTGAGGCTGGAGCCGGTGACATAAAGCTGACCGCCACCCTCGCCCAGTTGCTGGTTGATGTTCACATCCAGGCGGTCCCGCACGCGGGAAAACGACTCGGCCCCGGCGCCACGCTCCACGTAGTCCTGCAAGGCAATGGCGTCATGCAGCCCCAGATAGCCACGGGTGGAATAGCGATACGCCAACAGGGAAAACTGCGTACCGCTGATGGGCAGGTTCTTGCTGTAGGAAAGGCGCAGGCTCGACCCCTGCAGACTGCCTTCGCGGGGCAGTTCGGTCTTGGCCTGAGTCAGGTCCAGAGCGAATGCGCCCACGGAGGTATTCAGCGCACTGCCGATCAGGGCCGACATGTAGCTGCCGGTCACTGCCGTACCGGCGTAACCGGTCAGTTGGTTATCCAGCCCGTAATGCAGGGTGCCCTGGGCCACATACTGCTCGCCACCAAGCCCCGGGTCGGTGACCTGGCCGGCGGTCAGGCTGTAGCGTGAGGTGCCCGGACGCAGCAATTGCACGGTGGTGGCAAAAGGCACGGTAAAACGGCTGGTTTGTCCATTGGCCTCGGTGACTGTTACCTCCAGGTCACCGCCAAAGCTGGCCGCCTGCAAATCGGAGATTTCGAAGGGGCCCGGGGCGACCGCCGTCTCGTAGATCAGATAGCCGCGCTGATACACCGAGACCTTGGCGTTGGTGCTGGCGGTGCCTCGCACTTGCGGTGCGTAGTAACGCTGGGTGTCGGGCAACATGCGCGAGTCGCTGGCCAACTGGACGCCGCGAAACGACACCGAATCGAACAGATCGGCATCGGTCACGCTTTCCCCCACCAGCAACTGTGAGCTCCAGTCCGGCAGGTCGGTCTGGGCATAGATGTAGCCACGCTGATAGCGGCTGCCCAATTCCGGCGACCAGGTCGCGGTACCACTGTGGCGCAAGCGCAAAGCGCCGATATTGAGCCCCATGTTGAGTCCGGCGTAGCCATGGGTCTGGCTTTGTCCACGACTCTGGGAGCTGAACAGGCTGGTGTTGTAATTGAGCACCGCCGCGGACACGCCGGAATCCCAGCTCGCCGGATCGACGTAGGTCTTCGACTGGTTCGGCTGGAGGAAGAACTGCGGCACGGACAGGTCGATCTTCTGCTCGGCGATATTGATGCGGCTGGTTACACCGGGGATGTAGCTGCCCAGGTCGCCACAGAACAACCCCTCGCTCATGAGCGGGTGGGACGCCCCGGCCCCCAGCGCGGCATCGGCCTTGTGCAGGTCGATCCCCAACTGCTGCAGTGACGCGCGATCGAAGCACGGCCGGCTACCCTGAGGCTCGTCGCTGGCACGGAACTCGACCTCCAGCAACGCCCGCCATTGGCCACTCACCAGCAGATCAAGCAGGTATTTGCCGGGCGCGATATAGCCCAATTGCTCAAAGCGCGAAGTATCGATGGGTGTCTCCTTGCCTTGAAACAACATCTGGCTGTCGAACAGCACGCGTTCGCCACTGTTCTGCTGGGGCCCCTCCTCGCTCGCGACCAGGACCGTCGAGTGCCCCATCAGCGCCGCCAGACACAGCCTCTGCACAACCGGAGCAGAACCCCGACCACACCGAACACCGGGGCGCGCAGATACATCGCGCCTATGGCACTGAACACTCAACATAACGAGATCCCAACGCGCTCAAGACTGAGCAAGCGGACAAACGAGCGAAGTTGAATTAAGAAACCAACTAGAGCAGCGAACTCTTCAGCGATCGGCGGCCACCGAAATCGTTGATCACTTCATAGTTGATGGAGGCCTTGGCCGGGTCTTTCGGAGCTGTCGCCGGCCAAGCGAACGACTCATTGGCAAACGGCGCGACCATTCCCGGTTTAAGGGCAAACTGACGACCTCCCAGTTCAACCTCTATACGACCGAAAGACACGTAGTAAGGCGTTGGGTTGGATACCTTGACAACAGGCACTTGCGGACCTGTCGGGGCGGAACTCAAGTGACCGGCCCGATTGAACTCCCACTTGAGTTTTTCAGCGGCCGAGTCAACAACACCGTCAAGATTGGGCGGCCGAAAGAAAATCTTGATACGCGTTCTAAATGCAAACTGCAGTACGTTTTCATCCTTCTCCTTGCGGGGCGGAGTTTCCAATACATTCAGCCAGAACAATGATTCGCGATCGGTCGCCAACGGCTCTTTCGAATAAGACAGGCGCAGCACTGCCGAGTCTCCAGACTCCAAACGACTGACAGCCGGCGCCAGCAGGAAAGGTACTTGTATTTCTTCAGGGGCCTTATTGGCTTCCCCTCTATCGATCCAACTTTGCGCCAAAAGAGGAACAGGACCGGAGTTACTTATTTTCAATGTAACCTCTCGGGCTTCGGCCGGATAAATCAACCGAGTCCCTTGTAGAACTATCCCTGCATGCGCAGCTCCCGAAAACAGCCCCAGGAACATGACACCGATAACGAGAGAATGTACAAAACGCGCTGTCGGCGTCATGACCTGCCCCTTAATAACTAACGACTGTTACTGATAAGCCAGGGTGTAGCGAATGAAGGAAACACCCGAACCGGCACCGACCGAAGCTGCCGTAGAGACGTAAGCGGCCTTGTACTTGAGGGTCGCGGCGTTGCCGGAAACCGTTGCCACTTGCGGCGTGGTCTCGGCCTGGCCCAGGACAATCTTCTGCGGTTGAGCGGCGTTGTCGTTGTAGATCTGGATCTGTACACCGGTTGCCGGTGCACTGCCGATCAGCTTCAGGTTGCCTGTAGCAGGGTCAATGTTATTGACCTGATCGAACTCGATGGACACCTTGGAGTCGTTCTTGCAGTTAGTACCCGAGAGTTTCAGCTCGAAGGGTTTCAAGTCGGACGTGGTACCGATTTTTGCAAAGTGCGTAGGCAAGAAAGTGCCCAACTCAACGTTGGTCACGTTGTTTTCGCCGGGCGCCTTGCCGTTGATCTCGCAGGTCACGTCAGTGATGCTGCCACTAAAGTTCACTACACCGTCGGTAGCCTGGGCAAATGTCGGGATCAATGCAGCCAGCATCAAACCGGAAGTTGCCATGGACAAGAGAGAGTTGCGTTTCATCTGATTTCCTTTTCCCAATAGCTCAATAGAGTAAGCACAAAGATCTTCCCTATCTGAAAGAGGTCGACAAACACTCTTGCCACCGCAATAGAAGAAAAGACCTGCTCTGCCTTCAAACGTTTATGAATACTGCTGACTTCCAGTTCGATGACCCACTTCAGTCACACAAGCGGGCCAGGCTTGCCAGCAGGAAGCCACCATATCGAATAGCCGATTGTTTTAGATCAAGACCACGCCGACTCGAATTACAGGAACAGTCCCAGAGCTCTATAAGAAATTTCCTACAGCCTTAAAAACAACACCCACGAGTCAACATCCAGATAAACCCATTGGATACCGGACAACAGCATTTGAATTTAATAGTTTATTAATAAGGCCGTAGATGAATACAACTCCAACGACCACGAATAAACTTGGCCACTGGAGCTATTGAGATCGACAACAGGAGTTGGGCGAGAAGGAAGCCACAACGGCAGAATAAAGTCAGGCCGAACAAGGAACGTCCGAGAGGACTGGGTGATGGCTTGGAGCGCGGCGGGAAAGCGGTTTCGGAAAAAACAGCGGGCAACAAAAAAGCCCCGGAAATCGACAATTTCCGGGGCTTTCATTTGTATGGCGGAGAGATAGGGATTCGAACCCTAGGTACCGGTGAAGGTACAACGGATTTCGAATCCGTCCCATTCGGCCACTCTGGCATCTCTCCAACGGCGCGCATCATAACAGCACCTTTGCCGGATGCGAAGCCCCCGAGCAAATTTTTTCCGTGCTATCAGATGCTTGCGTCGATTACAGCGGTACGCCCAGGCGCTGAGCGACTTCTTCGTAGGCTTCGATCACGTCACCGAGGCCCTGGCGGAAGCGGTCCTTGTCCATCTTCTTCTTGGTGTCCTTGTCCCACAGGCGGCAGCCGTCCGGGCTGAACTCGTCGCCCAGGACGATGGAGCCGTCGCTGAACACACCGAATTCCAGCTTGAAGTCCACCAGCAGCAGGCCAGCGTCATCGAACAGCTTGCTCAGGACTTCGTTGACCTTGAGCGACAGTTCTTTCATGCGCGCCAGTTGCTCGACGGTGCCCCAGCCGAACGCCACAACGTGGGATTCGTTGATGAACGGGTCGCCCTTGGCGTCGTCCTTCAGGAACAGCTCGAACGTGTAAGGATTGAGCTTCATGCCCTCTTCCACACCCAGGCGCTTGACCAGGCTGCCGGCCGCGTAGTTACGCACCACGCACTCCACCGGGATCATGTCGAGCTTCTTCACCAGGCATTCGTTGTCGCCCAGCAGCTTGTCGAACTGGGTCGGCACGCCGGCGGCTTCAAGTTTCTGCATGATGAAGGCGTTGAACTTGTTGTTCACCATCCCCTTGCGGTCCAACTGCTCGATGCGCTTGCCGTCGAACGCCGAAGTGTCGTTGCGAAACAGCAGGATCAAGCGGTCAGCGTCGTCGGTCTTGTAAACCGATTTGGCTTTGCCGCGGTAGAGTTCTTCACGTTTTTCCATGATGGGCTCCGCTTGCTAAGTAGGTGGGCTAGGCGATGTGGCGCCAGTCGAGCCCTGAATCTTGATCGGCCAGTTGCAGCCAGTCCGGGTCGCACCCGAGGGTGTCGACAAAACATTGCCGGGCCAGCTGCGGCAGGTTGTTCTTGCTGCTCAGATGAGCAAGGACCAGATGCTGCAGGTCCTGCCATCCCAATTCGGCCACCAGGCTTGCGGCCTGATGGTTGTTCAAATGCCCTTCGTCGCCGCCAACCCGCTGCTTGAGAAAGTACGGGTAATAGCCGCGCGCCAACAGGTCCCGGCAATGGTTGGCCTCGATCATCAAGGCATCCAGGCCACGGTAGCCTTCCAGTACGCCGGCACAGTAGGAACCCAGGTCGGTCAGCAGGCCAAAACGCCGCTGACCGTCGCTGAAGACAAACTGCGTAGGTTCCTGGGCGTCATGAGCGACGGCAATCACGTCAATGCACAAGGCGCCGATCTGCAGTTGCTCGCCACCGCGGACAAAACCCGCAGCCTCCACCGGCTTGCGCATCCCGCGCAACGTGCCCTGGCTGAGGTAGACCGGTAAATTGTAGCGCCGAGACAGCAAACCCACGCCATGCACGTGGTCGGCATGTTCGTGGGTCACCAGGATGGCGCTCAACTGCGAGGGATGAACGCCCAGGCGCAGCAGGCGCCGCTCGGTTTCCCGCAGGGAGAAACCACAATCCACCAGGATGTAAGTGTCAGCACTGGCGATCAGCGTGCCATTCCCTTGGCTACCACTGCCGAGAACGGCAAAACGCATCTGATCAGCCCAGGTTGTCCTGAATCACGCCCAACACTTTGCGCGCCACATCGGCCGGCGCCACGGTGTTGATGTTCTTCTCGACGGTCACCTGGACGTTGTCGCCCACCTTGCTCAGGCGAACCTGATAGCGCTCGGCACGGGCTTCGATCTCTTCCTTGGCCGGCTTGCTGCCGAACAACTTGCCGAAGAAGCCCGGCTCGTCGTTCTTCTTCTCGGCTTTTTCCGCCAGGTTGATGTAGTACAGGCCCAGGCTGCGGTTGATGTCCTCAACCCGCCACTCGCCCTGCTCCAGGGCGCGGCCTACGCTGGACCAGGCGCGATCGAGGTCGGCACCCAGGTTCAGCACCGGGTTGCCGCTGCCGTCTTCGCTGAGGCTGACCCGGCTTGGGGTATCGAAATCACGGGCCGCCAGCAGGGACACTGAACCGCCCTTCTCGGAGGTACGGCTCATGCTGGCAAGCATGTCGTCCACCAGCGCGGCGTCCAGGCCGGTGTTGACCGAGCGATTGGTGAACTCCACGTCAGCGGTGCTGCCGGCGGGACGCTCGGCACTGACCACGTAGACTTCACTGGTATTGCGCTGCACGCCCGGTTCGATACGGACCCGTACGCGGGTTTCGCTGTCGGCGGCGACGCCGGCGCTGCTCAGGCGCTTGGCCACGGCAGCGGAAAGCTCGTCGGAACGCTGCCAGCGGGTGCTGAACTCGCCGGTTTGCGGACGTTGCTGATCCAGACGGAACCCGTTGTCCTGGAAGAACTGCACCGCCACTGGCCAGACTTCGGCCGGTGGATGCTGGGCCATGACCCAGCGCGAATCGCCGCTCTTCTGCAGGGTGTAGTCGCTGGCGTCGGCAATGGCCGACAGCGGCTGCGGACGAGGTACTTGGTACTCGCCCTTGACGTTGTCGTCGGCCACGTTGCGCGGGATCGGCAGCAGCGGATCCAGACGCTTGGAGGTCTGGACATCCGGCGGCAGTTGCATCGGTGCTGTTTGTTGCGCTTGCAGGTAATCGCTACCCCGGTCACGGAAGTAGCCTTCCGGGCCCCAGATCCAACCGCAGCCACTGGTGCTGGAGATAATCAAGGCAAGTGCGGAAAGTCCGGCCATTCGCTTCATGCGTTGTACTTCCTCAATTAAACCAAGACGCCGGACTGGCGCATGGCCTGCCGCAGCGGTTCGTGACAGGCGGCACTGAGCCAGGTGAGCGGCAGACGGATACCGTCCGGCATCAAACCCATTTCGTGCAGGGCCCATTTCACGGGAATAGGGTTGGATTCGATGAACAGAGTCTTGTTCAGCGGCATCAGGGTTTCGTGGATCTCGCGGGCCTTGGCGGCATCGCCGGCCATGGCCGCGGCGCACATCTGGCTCATGGCCCGAGGCGCGACGTTGGCAGTCACCGAGATATTGCCCTTGCCGCCCAGCAGGATCAGCTCGACGGCAGTGGCGTCATCGCCGGAGTACACCAGGAAATCGTCGGGCACACCGGCCAGGATGGCCTTGGCGCGCTGCAGGTCGCCGGTGGCTTCCTTGATCCCGATGATGTTTTTCACGGAGGACAGGCGGATCACGGTCTCGGCCTGCATGTCGCATGCGGTGCGGCCTGGAACGTTGTAGAGGATCTGCGGGATGTCCACGGCCTCGGCAATGGCGCGGAAATGCTGGTACAGGCCTTCTTGAGTCGGCTTGTTGTAATACGGGGTCACCAGCAGGCATGCATCGGCGCCGGCAATCTTCGCGTTGGTGGTCAGTTCGATCGCTTCACGCGTCGAGTTGGCGCCGGTACCGGCAATCACCGGGATGCGCCCTGCAACCTGGGCCACCACCCGACGAATCACTTCGATGTGCTCGTTGACATCCAGTGTGGCCGATTCACCTGTGGTGCCGACCGCCACGATGGCGTTGGTGCCCTCTTGCAGGTGGAAGTCCACCAGTTTGCTCAGGCTGTCCCAGTCGAGATTTCCCTGTGCATCCATGGGTGTGACCAGTGCCACCATACTGCCCGCAATCATGCAACCGCTCCTGCCGGAAAAAGAGAGCGGTAATGGTACTGGCGCCAAGTTCCTTGCACAAGCGAAGTCCCGCGCCGTGAGCATTCCCCTGAGCGATGGTTTTCGCTACCCTTCAGGCTTTGATCGCTACCGATAAGCGTGTAAACCGGGTTATCGCCTGCCTGTCGCTTCTCCAAAGCCCCATTCCTGCATTGCCAGCCTGTGTTCCGGACGTATCGGGACCTGTCGCCGGCTTGTGGTTCAAGGCCCAGAAGATCCGCTTGCAACACTTGCCCGGCACTGGCTTGTCAAAAGTATCGACCGCTCATCGCTTTAGGAATGCTGCATGTCCACCCCCACAGTTCGCGAACAATTCCTTGTCATCAGTGCCCTTGGCGCCAACCCCATGGAGCTGACCAACGTCCTGTGCCGCGCCAGCCATGAAAACCGCTGCGCCGTAGTGACCTCGCGCCTGACCCGGCATGGCGAGTGCAGCGCCCTGGTGCTGGAGATTTCCGGCAGCTGGGACGCCCTGGCGCGCCTGGAAAGCAGCCTGTCATCCCTGGCCAAGAAGCACGCCTTCACGGTCAACGTGGTGCGCAGCGCCGCCCTGGAAAGCCGCCCCCAGGCCTTGCCTTATGTCGCCTACGTCAGCGCGGCGTACCGCTCTGACATCGTCAATGAGCTGTGCCAGTTCTTCATCGACCACCATGTCGAGCTGGAAAACCTCACCTGCGATACCTACCAGGCTCCGCAAACAGGCGGCACCATGCTCAACGCCACCTTTACCGTGACCCTGCCCGCCGGCACCCAGATCAGCTGGTTGCGCGACCAGTTCCTGGATTTTGCCGATGCCATGAACCTCGATGCGCTGATCGAACCCTGGCGCCCACAGAACCCTATGTAAGGAAGCCCCATGGCCGTTGCTATCGATCAACCTATTGCCGATTTCCAGGCCCCTGCCACCAGCGGCCAGACCGTCAGCCTGTCCGGCCTCAAGGGCAAGCAAGTGGTGATCTACTTCTACCCCAAGGACAGCACCCCAGGCTGCACCACCGAGGGCCAGGGCTTTCGTGATCAGTACGCCGCCTTCCAGGCCGCCAACACCGAGATCTTCGGCATCTCCCGCGACAGCCTGAAGTCCCACGAGAACTTCAAGTGCAAACAGGAGTTCCCCTTCGAGCTGATCAGCGACAAGGACGAAGCCGTCTGCCAGCTGTTCGACGTGATCAAGTTGAAGAAGCTCTATGGCAAGGAATACCTGGGGGTGGACCGCAGCACCTTCCTGATCGACAAGGACGGCGTATTGCGCCAGGAATGGCGCGGGGTCAAGGTTCCGGGCCACGTCGACGCTGTACTGGCTGCAGCCCAGGCACTGAACAAGGCCTGAAACCAACGGGGCGGCTGAATCAGCCGCCCCGCGTTATCTAGAGTAAAGGCGCCACCACCGGGTCCTTCCTCGGCCAGGCATCCAGCACAGCCTTGAACAAGGTGGCCAGGGGAATGGCAAAGAAAATCCCCCAGAAACCCCACAACCCGCCAAACAGCAGCACCGCACAGATGATCGCCACCGGATGCAGATTCACCGCGCCGGAGAACAGCAGCGGTACCAGCACGTTGCCATCCAGGGTCTGGATAATCCCGTAGACCGCCATCAGATAAATGAACTGGTCGCTCCAGCCCCACTGGAACAGCGCGATCAGCGCCACCGGCACGGTTACCACTACTGCGCCGACATAGGGCACCACCACCGAAATCCCCACCAGCAGGGCCAGCAGGGCCGCGTAGTTCAGGCCCAGGGCGACGAAGGCGATGTAAGTCACACCACCGCAAATGACGATCTCGATCACCTTGCCGCGGATATAGTTGGCGATCTGTCGGTTCATTTCATGGGCGACCCGGGTGATCAGGGTCCGTTCCTGGGGCAGATAGCCAATGACCCAACGGCTGATCATCGCCCGGTCCTTGAGGAAGAAGAACACCAGGATCGGCACCAGCACCAGGTAGATCATGATGTTCACCAGCAAGGGCAGGCTGGACAGGGAGAAGGTCAGCGCCCATTGCCCGAACTTGCCGATCTCGCCCCGAGCCACTTCGATGGCCTGCAGTACCTGCTCGTCCGATACCAGATGCGGATAGCGCTCTGGCAACAGCAGCAACAGCGACTGCCACTTGGCGAGCATGCCCGGCAACTCGTTGAACAGGGTGACGAACTGGTGCCAAAGCAACGGCACCACCACCAGGATGAACACCAGCAGCAGTCCCATGAACAGGGCGAACACCAGCCCCACCGCCGCCCCACCGGGCAGGTGCAGGCGCTCCAAGCTCACCACCAGCCCCTGCATCAGGTAAGCCAGGACCATGCCCGCCAGTACAGGCGCCAGCATCCCGCCCAAGGTCAGGACAGCGGTAAAGGCCAGGAACAGCAGCACAGCCAGCACCACCGCTTCTTCATCCGAGAAGTAGCGCTGTATCCAGTCACGTAGCACTTTGAACATCAATGATCCTTAGATGAAAGCGGTGATGGGCCGTCAGGCCTTTTTCAGCCAGTAACGATAGACTCCGGCCTCGTCCTCTTCGCGCAACAGGGTATGACCGGCCAGGCGAGCGAAGGTGCGGAAGTCACGCTGGGACCCGGCATCGGTGGCAATGACCTTGAGCACCGCGCCACTGGCCAGGCGATTGAGTTCCATCTTGGCCTTGAGCAGTGGCAGCGGGCAGTTGAGCCCACTGGCATCCAGCTCGGCGTCATGGGCGACAACATCGGTCATGGGCTTACTCCGATCATCAATTCAAGGCGCCTAGAATACCCTGCAAGGCAAAGCCGTCGGCAATAAACAAGCCTGAAACCAGAGCGCTGTTGCGCCGAGGTAAAGGCTCGATAAGGTAGACGTCGGAATTTGCCTGAAAGCACTTTTTTATCCTCAGAGTTTTCACTGGCTTTGTCTGGTCCCCGGCCAGGTGTCCAGCTACAGTAGAGCCTTTGTCGATTAAGGCTTTGTGCATGAATTTATTGCGCCCTACCCTGCTGACGCTCGCTTGCCTGCTCGCCTCACCGGGCTTCGCCGACGACCTGCCGTCACTCGGTGATGCCAGTTCATCCATCGTCTCTCCACAACAGGAATACCAGCTGGGCCGTGCCTGGCTGGCGTTGCTACGCAGCCAGGTCTCGCAGCTCAACGACCCGCAACTCAAGGACTATGTCGAAACCAGCGTCTACAAACTGGTGGAGACCAGCCAGGTCAACGACCGGCGCCTGGAGTTCATCCTGATCAACAGCCCGCAGCTCAACGCCTTCGCCGCCCCAGGTGGGATTGTCGGGGTCAACGGCGGCCTGTTTCTCAATGCCCAGACCGAGGGTGAATACGCCTCGGTGCTGGCTCACGAACTGGCGCACCTTTCCCAACGCCACTTTGCCCGCGGTGTCGAAGCCCAGCAGCGCATGCAGGTACCAATGATGGCCGCCTTGCTGGCTGGGATCGTGATCGCCGCCGCCGGCGCCGGGGATGCAGGGATCGCCACCATCGCCGGCACCCAGGCCGCGGCCATCCAGGAACAGCGACGCTTTTCCCGGCAAAACGAACAGGAAGCCGACCGCATCGGCATTCTCAACCTGGAGAAGGCTGGCTACGATCCGCGCTCGATGCCCACCATGTTCGAGCGTCTGATGCGTCAATACCGCTTCGACGCCAAGCCACCGGAATTTCTCCTGACGCACCCGGTCACCGAATCGCGGATCGCCGACACCCGCAACCGCGCGGAACAGGCCAAGCTTGGAGGCACCGAGGACAGCCTGCGCTATCAACTGATCCGTGCCCGGGTGCAGTTGAACTACGAAGAATCTCCAGGGCTGGCTGCGAAGCGCTTTCGCGCACAGCTCGATGAAAACCCGAAGAACGACATTGCCCGCTACGGTCTGGCCATCGCCCAGATCAAGGGCAGCCAGTGGAACGAAGCCCGGGAAAACCTCAAGCCGCTGCTGGCCAAATCCCCCAATGACGTCACCTACAACCTGGCCCAGATCGAACTGGACATGGCCAACAACCGCCTGCCGGATGCTCAGGCCCGGGTGGAGCGAATGCTCAATCTGTACCCGGGCAATTACCCGCTGAACCAGATCCGGGTGGACCTGCTGCTCAAGCAGAACCGCCCGGCGGATGCGGAAAAGGCCCTGGAGGGCTTGCTGAAAAGTCGTCCGGACGATCCGGATGTCTGGTATCTGGTGGCGGAAACTCGCGGCCTGTCGGGCAACATCATTGGCCTGCACCAGGCCCGGGCCGAGTACTTCGCCCTGGTCGGCGACTACCGCCAGGCCATCCAGCAGCTGGACTTCGCCAAACGGCGGGCCGGCAGCAACTTCCCACTGTCATCGAGAATCGACGCTCGCCAGCGGGAGATGATGGATCAGGAGCAGATGGTCAAGGACATGATGCGCTGATGTTTCCAGGCAGCATAAAAAAGCCCGCCTCTTACGAGGCGGGCTTTTTATTGCGCGAGCATTCCGTCAGACGGATTACTCGGCCAGTTTAAAGGTAATGAAACTGGCTCGCCCCTGACGCAGTACGCGCATGGACACCGAACGGTTCTTCGGCAGCGCCTTGGCAATTTCGGTGAACTCCTTGGCGGTGGTAATCGCCTGGTTGTTCAGATGGGTGATCACGTCACCCGGCTGCAGACCGATCAGCGCCGCTGGGCCGTCCTGGACTTCCTTGATGACTACGCCGCCCTTGAGGTCAAAAGTCTTCTTCTGCTCATCATTGAGCTCGACCACGGCTACGCCGAGACGGTTGCTGCTGCGCTCGACACCGGACTTGGGCAACATGCTCAGATCCTTGTCTTCTTCAGGAATGGCGCCCACGGTGAGTTCGACATTCTTGCGCTTGCCTTCACGGATCACTTCCAGGTTGGCCTTGGCTCCGGCCTTCAGCGCCCCTACCAGATGCGGCAGGTCCGCCGACATCACGATTGGCTGGCCATTAAGACTGAGAATCACGTCACCCACTTGCAGGCCGCCCTTGGCCGCTGGTCCGCCGTCCTGAACCTGCGCAACCAGTGCACCGGCAGGTTTTTCCAGGCCAAAGGATTCAGCCAGGTCTTTATTGACCTCCTGAATCACTACGCCCAGCCAGCCACGACTGACCTTGCCCCCGGTTTTGAGCTGATTGGAAACGTCCATGGCAACGTCGATAGGGATCGCGAAGGACACCCCCATGAAGCCGCCGGAACGGGTATAGATCTGCGAGTTGATCCCCACCACTTCCCCCGCCAGGTTGAACAGCGGCCCCCCCGAGTTACCCGGGTTGATCGGCACGTCGGTCTGGATGAAAGGTACGTAGTTTTCGTTTGGCAGACTGCGACCAATAGCGCTGACGATGCCTTGGGTCACTGTGTGGTCGAAGCCAAATGGCGACCCAATAGCCACGACCCATTGCCCGGCTTTCAGGTCCTGGGATTTACCCAGCTTCAGCACAGGCAGATCCTTGCCATCGATCTTCAACAGTGCCACGTCGGAGCGTGGGTCGGTGCCGATCAGCTTGGCTTTCAATTCGCTGCGGTCGGCCAGGCGCACGAGAATCTCGTCCGCATCGGCGATCACGTGATTGTTGGTGAGGATGTAGCCATCCGGGGAAATGATGAAACCCGAGCCCAGGGACTGGGCTTCACGCTGGCGATCCCCTCGCGGAGAGCGCTGCTGCGGCATGCCGCGCTCGAAGAACTCCCGCAACATTGGCGGCAGGCCTTCCAGATCGGGCATCTGCGCCGAGTTGGAGACCCGGCGATCAGGCAGTTTCTGTGTGGTACTGATGTTCACCACTGCAGGCGAGGCCTGTTCGACCAGTTGGGTGAAATCAGGCAACTCGGCTGCCTGGGCAGACACGGCCTGTCCCAGCACCAGCACGGTGGCAAGAATGGTGAAGTAAGACTTCAAGCGTGGTATCGACATACGGCTCCCGTTACGACGAGCGTGGTTAAGCGATATGGAGCAAGCAGTACCGAACAGACAGGGGCGGTACTTTTGTTCCAGGAACGACAAATAAGGTCAGAACCGAGGGGTTCTGACCTATAAAAAAACTCTGGGGATTTTGCAAATGAAATTGCTCACCAAACATTTCATCTTCTCAATTGTGGAGTAGGCATTACCGACCTCTTACACAACCAATAAAGGCTCATTGCTTGGCGGTGGCATCGGAACGCATCGACAGTGCGATTCGTTCAGCGGTACCGATAGGGATTTCCCCGACCACGGTGACCATCATTTCGCCATCGGGCGTGGTCAAGCGACGCGATACGGCGACAGTCGGACCGAGCTGAGTCCGGGTATCGGTAACCGTCGCACCGTTGAGCGGCTCGAGGAATACCGAGAACCGCGCCAAGCCGTCGTCATACAGCAAGCTGTTGACCAGGGTCTTGGTTTCCGGATCCTTGCGGGCGGAGCTACTGGTCAGCTCGAAACCTGGAGGCAGCCAGTCGGAATGCCAGGTTTGCGCAGTTTTGATGGCCGAAGCCTTGTTGCTGTCCAGGCTCACCGGCTTGCAGTCAGCACCAGCTTGCAACTCGGCGTCTTCGGGGACATCTGTAGTATCCAGACGAGTGAACTGGAAGCGCTCCAGCAGCTGTCCCTTGTCATTCAACAACAGGGATTTGAGCGGCAGGCCGGTTTCCCGATCCAGATGCAACTCAAAGCCGTAGCGATGCTGATCTTTGGGCGTAACAGAAACGATCACTGCCTGACGCCCAGCCACACGAGACTTGCCGATAACGGCAAGGTCGTACCAATTCTTGAGCTTTTGCGGGTCCAGCGCACGGGCCGCAGAGTCCGGAGCATCCCCCAACCCTGCCACCAACGTACCGCTGACGCACTGGGTGCGACCATCGACACGCACCACCTCTTGAGCGGATCCATCGAGCTGAATCAGACGCTCACGGACCTTTCCATCCTGGACGCGATGCCAGATGTTATGGGTAGAAAAACTACCGTTACGCTCGTAAACGAAAGTGCCCTGAAAGCTTTGCTGTTGTTCCGCTTGCCCAAGACGTTGCAACCAGTCCTGGGCTTCATCGGCGTGGGCTGGAACCACAAACCAGCCACTAAGCAGAAGCGAGAGTAGAGGTATGGCGCGCATGATCCTCCTTAGCGGTTTTCCAAGCTTGCCGCACGGGCATAAGGCAGTGCGCTTTCAGTACCTTTTAGTGCAGCTTGCTGAGCATGCTGACGCAGGTAGCTCGGCAGACGCTGATCGTGCCAGCCTGGCTGCCCTTGCAATACACCATTAGCCATAGGGCCAGTGGCTTCCGAGCTTTCATTGTAGCCGGCCAATACAGCAGGGCCTTTTACTTGTGGAGTCGCCAGGGTTGGCTGACCGGCTTGCTGAGCCAGTTCAACGCCCGCGATCTCGTCTTGGTTGTACAGACGCACACCGGCCAAGACCGCCACAGTCACCGACGCAGCTACCGCCAGGCGGCCCAGGCTGCGCCAAGGTCCGCGGGACACTTTGGCCGGTACGGCCTCATCAGCCAGAGCTGCAGAAACGGCAGCGGCAATGTCCAGACGTGGAAGCAGCAACTCCTTGTGCATAGCTGCCCGGGCGATTTGATAACGGGCCCAAGTCTCACGGGTTTCTACTTCGTCGACGGCATTCAATACCCGACGCAATTCCAGTTCGTCCGCTTCGTTATCCATCACCGCGGACAGCGATTCCTGCAGGGCTTCACGACTCATGGCGGTTCCTCTCTTGGCTGTCGCCGCTGTCTCAGGTTTCCTGCAACAACGGCTGCAGGGCTTTATCGATGGCTTCCCGAGCGCGGAAAATCCGGGAGCGCACGGTACCCACCGGACACTGCATGACGCTGGCAATGTCCTCGTAACTCAGACCATCGAATTCACGTAAAGTTAAGGCTGTACGCAAATCTTCAGGCAGTTGCTGGATGGTTCGATGGACGGTGCCCTCGATCTCATCCCGCAGCAATGCACGTTCCGGCGACTCGAGATCCTTAAGGCCATGATCGCCGTCATAGAACTCAGCATCCTCAGAACTCACATCGCTATCCGGCGGCCGACGGCCGCGTGAAACCAGATAGTTTTTCGCCGTGTTGATGGCGATACGGTACAGCCACGTGTAAAACGCGCTGTCCCCTCGAAAATTACCTAGTGCACGGTAAGCCTTGATAAAGGCTTCTTGTGCGACATCCTGGGCTTCATGGGTGTCGTGCACGAAACGCACGATCAACCCGAGAATTTTGTGCTGGTATTTCAGCACGAGCAGATCGAACGCTCGCTTGTCGCCGCGTTGAACGCGTTCGACCAGCTGCTGATCCTCTTCCTGGGTTAGCATGAACACTCCTCGATAAGCTCGGAGGAGGCTTGCATCACTAATTGATCAGGCTTGCAAACATAGACTCGGGCTTTTCGCAAAAGTTCTCCCCCTCCAAGCAAGTTTCCTGCGGGCTCTGATCCGGCACGCACGAAAAACGCAGCGCGGGCAAGGCCGGCTGCGCGAATAATCCTGTCGTCGATTTCTGTCACAAGGGCCAGATTGCAAACCTTGGCCAGAACCGACGCTGTCCCTTCTTTCAGGCAACCTTCTATTGAGTTTGGGGCCTTGGCAAAAGTTCCCAATCTTTATAGCTGTGCTGAACGAAGATTGTGTAACGGTGAAGAGAAAAACCGCCCTACTTCTTCGAACACTCGGTTTCGCAACCTGGAATGCTTCGAATACCTGGGTGATCGAGAGCAACGCTTCTGCTCAGCGAAGTCGCACAATGCCCTGAAGGCGCGACTATTGTGCCGATCCCCCCCTCTATATACTAGTGGGCTGTGTGGCTGCCATGACTCGCCGATTCAGGCGTCTTGCGCCAACCCCGTCCTGGGTCGCTTTGAGCGGAATCCTTCAAATGAGCCAACAGTTTCAACACGATGTTCTGGTGATTGGCAGCGGCGCCGCCGGCTTGAGCCTGGCCCTGACACTGCCCCGCCACCTGCGTATTGCCGTCCTGAGCAAGGGCGATCTGGCCAATGGCTCGACCTACAGGGCCCAAGGCGGCGTCGCTGCCGTGCTGGACGATACCGATACTGTCGAATCCCATGTCGATGACACCCTCAACGCCGGTGGCGGCCTGTGCCACGAGGATGCAGTGCGATTTACCGTGGAACACAGCCGTGAGGCCATCCAATGGTTGATCGACCAGGGGGTTCCCTTTACCCGTGATGAAGACGCCAGCAGCGACGACAATGGCTTCGAGTTCCACCTGACTCGAGAAGGCGGTCACAGTCACCGACGGATCATTCATGCCGCAGACGCCACCGGCGCGGCCATCTTCAAGACACTACTGGCACAGGCCCGACAACACCCCAATATCGAACTGCTGGAGCAACGGGTTGCCGTCGACCTGATCACCGAGAAACGCCTGGGCCTGGAAGGTGATCGCTGCCTGGGCGCCTACGTGCTCAACCGCGGCACCGGTGAAGTGGATACCTTTGGCGCCCGCTTCGTAATCCTCGCCTCCGGCGGTGCGGCCAAGGTCTACCTCTATACCAGCAACCCCGACAGTGCCTGTGGCGACGGCATCGCCATGGCATGGCGCTCGGGCTGCCGGGTGGCCAACCTGGAGTTCAACCAGTTCCACCCCACCTGCCTGTATCACCCCCTGGCCAAGAGCTTCCTGATCACCGAGGCCCTGCGCGGTGAAGGCGCCCACCTCAAGCTGCCCAACGGTGAACGCTTCATGCAGCGGTTCGACCCCCGGGCCGAGCTGGCTCCCCGGGATATCGTCGCCCGGGCCATTGACCATGAAATGAAGCGCCTGGGGATCGACTGCGTCTACCTGGATATCAGCCACAAACCAGAAGCCTTCATCAAGACCCACTTCCCCACCGTGTATGAACGCTGCCTGGAATTTTCCATCGACATCACCCAACAGCCGATCCCGGTGGTGCCGGCCGCTCACTACACATGCGGCGGCGTGATGGTCGATCAACAGGGGCGCACTGATGTGCCAGGCCTGTATGCCATCGGCGAAACCAGTTTTACCGGCCTCCACGGAGCCAACCGCATGGCCAGCAATTCGTTGCTGGAGTGTTTCGTCTACGCCCGTTCGGCAGCAGCCGACATTCTCCAGCAGTTGCCCCAGATCTCGATTCCCATCGCCCTGCCGGCCTGGGATGCCAGCCAGGTCACCGACTCCGACGAAGACGTGATCATTGCGCACAATTGGGACGAACTGCGGCGATTCATGTGGGACTACGTCGGTATCGTGCGGACCAACAAACGCCTGCAACGGGCTCAACACCGGGTACGCCTGCTACTGGACGAGATCGACGAGTTCTACAGCAACTACAAGGTCAGCCGTGACCTGATCGAGTTGCGCAACCTTGCCCAGGTGGCCGAGCTGATGATTCTCTCGGCCATGGAGCGCAAGGAAAGCCGAGGTCTGCACTACACCCTCGACTACCCGCAGCTGCTGCCCGAGGCACGCGACACTATTCTGCTGCCACCCACCTACGCCGGCCGAACTTGAGCCGCACCCGCAGACGCCGGTGCTCATCGGCTGTCTGCGCGTCCCTGGGAACACAAAGGGAGCGCACCCAGCGCTCGCCCTGCAGACGAAAGCGCAACACCACGATCAGCGGTAACGCCAGGCTGTCCGGCCGCAACTGCACCACCTGCCACCCCGTGGCCGGACTCCACAACTGCCAGCCCTCAGGCGAGTGCCGCAAGCGGCTGAATGCGCGGGAATGGGTCAACAAAATCTGTCGAGGCAGCACCCAACCGCCATGCACCAGGCACAGCAGGATGCCCAGCCCCTTGGCCACAGACGGGATATCCAGCAGAAAAATGGCGACCAGGGCGAATGCCTGGGCCAGCAGGTAGGCCGCCAGCAGTTGCCGTGAAGCACGCCAGCGGCACTCGAACAGCCTACTTGGGCTGGACACGGTCCAAAATCATGCGAACCATGCGCTGCAGCTCAGGATCCTCGGATTCGCTGCGCTCCATGAACCAGCCGAACATGTCCTGATCCTCACACTCCAGCAACTTGCGGTAGCACTCGCGATCAGTCTCATTGAGATGCGGGTACACCTCCCTGACGAACGGCACCAGCAATACGTCCAGCTCAAGCATGCCGCGACGGCTGTGCCAGTAGAGGCGATTCAGTTCAACATCTTCAACCATGGAGCGCTCCTCAAATAGAGCGCAAGTATACAGCCCGGGGAACACGAGAACAGTCGGCTTTGGTCGGTCACCACCCGTCCTTTGTGAACTATCCATTTCAGGGGCGCCCCCTTATGATGTGCCCCAGACTTTTTACCCTGCGATGAACCATGGCTGACTCCGCTTTTTTCTGCCCCCTGTCCCACGAAGGCGTCCTCGCCGTCCGCGGCCCTGATGCCAGCAAATTCCTTCAGGGTCAGTTGACCTGCAACCTCAGTTACCTCAGCGACAGCCAGTCCAGCCTGGGCGCCCGTTGCAACCAGAAAGGCCGCATGCAGTCGAGTTTTCGTATCCTCCTGGAGGGTGACGGCTGCCTGCTGGCCATGGCCAGCGAACTGCTTGAGCCGCAACTGGCAGACCTGAAGAAATACGCAGTCTTCTCCAAGGCCAAGCTCACCGATGAAAGCGCCAATTGGGCGCGCTTCGGCCTCAGCAATGCCGACTCCAGCCTGAGCGGCCTGGGCCTTGAACTGCCCCAGGAAGACGGCGCCGTAGTCCGCGCCGATGGCCTGATTGCCGTGCGCGCCTCAAGCAAGCGCGTCGAACTCTGGGTCCCGGCGGAACGCGCCGAGAGCCTGGGCCAGCAACTGGCTGCGCAACTACCCCAGGGCGAGCTCAATCAGTGGCTGCTAGGCCAGATCCGCGCGGGCCTCGGCCAGGTCATGGCACAGACCCGTGAACTGTTCATTCCACAGATGCTCAACCTCCAGGCCGTAGGCGGCGTCAGCTTCAAGAAAGGCTGCTATACCGGTCAGGAAATCGTCGCCCGCATGCAATACCTGGGCAAGCTCAAGCGCCGCCTCTACCGACTCGCATTGCCCGCCGGCGAGCTCCCCGTCCCAGGCACCCCGCTGTTCTCCCCGACCCACAACAGCTCCATCGGCGAAGTGGTCCTGGCTGCCCAGGCACCCGATCAAGTGGAACTGCTGGCCGTGTTGCAGGCCGAAGCGGTAGAAGATGGCAACCTGCACCTGGGCGCACTCGAAGGGCCCGGTCTGCAATTGCTTGACCTGCCGTACCAACTGGACCGCGATCGCGAAATCCAGCGCTGACCGACTCCCCCTTTCCTGCAACACCCTAGAGAACTGAAATGACTGAGCTGGCGGAAAAGGTCCAACAGGATTTGGTGGAGGCCATCGACAATGATGACCTGGTTCTGCCAACCCTACCGGAGGTGGCCATGCAGATTCGCCAGGCCGCCGAAGACCCGGAAATCAGCGTCAGCACCCTGAGCAAAGTGATAGGCCGCGACACCGCGTTGTCGGCGCGACTGATCAAGGTGGTCAACAGCCCACTGTTGCGGGCGGCCCAGGAAGTCACCGACCTGCACACCGCAATCACTCGTCTGGGAGTCAACTACAGCAGCAACCTGGCCATCGGCCTGGTGATGGAGCAGATCTTCAATGCCCGCTCCGAGGTGGTTGCACAGAAAATGCACGATGTCTGGCGCCGCAGCCTGGAAGTGGCCGGGGTCAGCTATGCCCTGTGCCGCAGCTACACCCAGCTCAAGCCCGACCAGGCGGCCCTCGGCGGCCTGGTACACCAGATCGGCGTGCTGCCGATCCTGACCTACGCCGAAGACCACTACGAACTGCTTTCCGACCCGGTCAGCCTCAATCACGTGATCGAACGCATTCACCCGCTGCTGGGGGACAAGCTGCTACGGGTCTGGGAGTTCCCCGAGCAACTGGTGGAAATCCCCGGGCACTACCTGGAATTCAACCGCCAGACCACCGGGATCGACTACGTCGACCTGGTCCAGGTGGCGACCCTGTACTGCCACAAAGACACTGACCACCCTCTCTCGCGTATCGACGCCTTCAGCGTGCCGGCGTTCAAGAAGCTGGGGATCGACCCGGACAACAAGGCCATGTGCAACGATCTGCAAGAATCCCGCTCAATGCTCTACTGATCCTCATCCGGCGATAAAACTCACCCGCACCTTCAGCCCCGAAGGCTCGCCATCGTGCAGACTGATCTGTGCCAGATGGGCGCGACAGATTTCCCCCACGATCGCCAGCCCCAACCCCGAACCGGCCACCTGCTGATTACGCCGGTAAAAACGCTCGAAGACCCGGTCGCGATCCTCCAGGGGAATTCCCGGCCCGTCGTCCTCCACCTCCAGCACCCCCGGCGCCGATACCCGCAGCACCACATTGCCGCCCGACGGCGTGTGGGCCAGGGCGTTGTCCACCAGGTTGCTCAGCAGTTCATTGAGCAGGGTGGGCTCGCCCTTGAGCCACACCGGCTCGTCGGCTTCCAAGGCCAGGGCCACCCCTCTGGCATGGGCCAGGGGCGCCATGGCCATGCCAAGCTCCCGGGCCAGCTGGCTGAGATCGAGCAACTGTGCGCCCCCCTCGGCGATGGCCCGGGCGCCATTTTCCACCCGGGCCAGGGACAGCAACTGATTGGCCAGGTGGGTCAGGCGATCGGTGCCCTGGGCCGCGCTTTCCAGGGTCGTGCGCCAGGTGTCCGGCTCACTGGAGCGCAGTCCCAGCTCCAGGCGGGCCTTGAGTGCCGCCAGCGGTGTACGCAATTCATGGGCGGCCTCGGCAATGAACTGTGCCTGGCGCTCGAACTGCCCCCGCAGGCGTTCGGTAAAATGGTTCAAGGCCCGCACCAGAGGCCACAACTCACGCTGTACCGAAACCAGCGGCAGTGGCCGCAAGTCATCGGGCTGGCGCTCCTCCACCGCACCGCGCAAACGTTCCAGCGGACGTAAGGCGGCACTCACCGCAAACCACACCAGCAGCAACGCCCCAATGGCCAGCATGCCCAGGCGCAGCAAGGTGTCGGCCATCAAACTGCGAGCCATGGCGACCCGCGCCTCGTCGGTCTCCGCCACGCGGATTTCCGCCATGCCGTTCATGTTCGGCTCGCTGACCGCCTTGAGCAGGCTCACCACCCGCACGTTCTGGCCCTGGTAGGTGGCGTCGTAGAAACGCGCCAGAGCCGGATAGTCATCGGTACGCGGAGTACCCGGTGGCGGACCGGGCAAGTTTTCGTAACCGGAGATCAGTTGCTGGTGAATATCGTTGACCTGGTAATAGATGCGCCCGGCGCTGTCGTAGGCAAAGGTATCCAGGGCCACATAGGGCACATTGGCGCTCAGGCTGCCGTCACGCTGGGACAACCCGGCGGCAATGGTCCGTGCCGAGGCCAGCAAGGTGCGGTCATAGGCGGTGTCAGCGGCCTCACGGCCGTTCCAGTAGGCACTCAAGCCGCTGGCCAGCATCAGCACCACCAGCAGCAGAGCCAGGTTCCACAACAACCGCCAGCGCAGGCTGCTGGGCCTATGCATCGCGGCTTTCCAACAGATAACCCAAGCCACGGAACGTCACGATGGCCACCGCATGGCCATCGAGCTTCTTGCGCAGACGGTGGACATAAATCTCGATGGCATCCGGGCTGGCCTCCTCATCCAGGCCAAACACCTGAGAGGCCAATTGCTCCTTGCTCATCACCCGGCCAGGACGGGCAATCAATGCCTCGAGCACGGCCTGCTCGCGGGACGTCAGGGTCAGCAATTCCTCACCCAGGGTGAAGCGCCGGGTATCCAGGTCATAAGCCAGCACGCCGCAACGCTGCTGGCGCTCGCCCCCCAGCACGCTACGGCGCAACAGCGCCTTGACCCGAGCTTCGAGCTCGGTCAGTTCGAACGGTTTGGCCAGGTAATCGTCGGCCCCCAGATTCAGACCATGGACCCGATCCTTGACGTCGCTGCGGGCAGTGAGCATCAGCACCGGTAGGTTCTTGCCCCGGGCCCGCAGGCGCGCCAGCACCTCGAAACCGTCCATGCGCGGCAGGCCGACGTCGAGGATCGCCATGGCGTATTCCTCACTGCCCAGGGCCAGGTCGGCGGCCACGCCATCGTGCAGCACATCCACGGTCAGGCCGGTGCTCTTGAGCGCCTGGGCGACACTTTCGGCCAGTTGCAGATGGTCTTCGACGAGCAGGACTCGCATGTTTTCTTACCTCGTTCCGGGGGGATCGACGCCACTCTTTGGCGCGGAGTGTACCGCCGCAACCGCCGCTGTGAAGCCCGAAAACCGTGAAAGTACGCTGAAAGGTTAGCGAAAGGTTGGCCCTTTAGAGTCCGGCTACGGACAGTCTCGACTGCCCTGGCCTTGACGGCCGCTGATACGCAAAACGCCTTGAAGCGTTTTCGTCAAAATAAGAACAATAACGGAGTACTCCAGGATGCCATCCTCGCACCCTCAGGCTGTCCAGCCCGCGCGTTTTTCCCGTTTGACCCCGACCGCCCTGGCCAGCGCCGCCGCCCTCGCCGGTTTCGCCCCACTCAGCCAGGCCGCCTTCTTCGAAGACAGCAGCGCCACCTTCGAAACCCGCAACATGTACTTCAATCGCGACTTTCGCGACGGCACCAGCGCCCAGCAATCCAAGCGCGATGAATGGGCTCAGGGTTTCATGCTCAACCTGCAGTCGGGCTACACCGAAGGCACCGTGGGTTTCGGCCTGGACGCCCTGGGCATGCTCGGGGTCAAGCTCGACTCCAGCCCCGACCGCACCGGTACCGGCCTGCTGCCGACCCACGACGACGGACGCGCGGCCAACCAGTACTCCAAGCTCGGCCTGACCGGCAAAGTGAAGATCTCCGCCACCGAACTGAAAATCGGCAGCCTGATCCCCGAGCTACCGATCCTCAAGCCCAACGACGGGCGCATCCTGCCGCAGACCTTCGAAGGCGGCCTGCTGACTTCCAAGGAAATCAAGAACCTGACCTTCACCGGCGGCCGCCTGGACAAGGCCAAGGACCGCGACGACAGCAACTACGAGGACATCCGCCTCAACAACAAGAACAGCCGCTTCGCCGGCACCGTGGCCGGCAAGCACTTCAATTTCGGCGGCCTGGATTACAAGTTCACCGACAAGATCACCGGCAGCTACCACTTCGCTCAGCTGGACGATGTCTACAACCAGCACTTCCTCGGCCTGGTAGCCTCCCAGCCCATGGGGCCGGGCACCTTCGGCACCGACCTGCGCCTGGCCATCAGCGACGACCAGGGCCAGGCCCGGGGCGGCAAGATCGACAACAAATCCCTCAACGGCCTGGTGAGCTATGCCCTGAACGGGCATAAACTCAGCGCCGGCTACCAGCACATGTCCGGCGACAGCGCCTTCCCCTACGTGGATGGCAGCGATCCGTACCTGGTGAACTTCGTGCAGATCAACGACTTCGCCGGGGCCGAGGAACGCTCCTGGCAGGCCCGCTACGACTACGACTTCGCCAAGCTGGGAATTCCCGGTCTGAGCTTCATGACCCGCTACCTCAGCGGCGACAACATCGCCCTGAAAAACGGCGACACCGGCAAAGAGTGGGAACGCAACACCGAGGTCAAATACGTAGTGCAAAGCGGCACCTTCAAGGACGTCGCCGTGCGCCTGCGCAACGCCACCTACCGCTCCAACTACTCGGCTCGCGACGCGGATGAAGTGCGCCTGCTGGTGAGCTACAGCGTGGCCCTGTGGTAAGCCACCCGTATCACGCTGCGTCGTAGGAGCTGGCTTGCCAGCGAAGAGGCCCGCAAGCCCTGTACAAAACCAAGGCCTCCTTCGCCGGCAAGCCGACTCCTGCGGAAAAAGGGTCGGGGATGACCCGGACATACCGATAACAACAACTCCTGTGGAGACGTTCATGGACCTTTCACTGCGCAAACTAGCCCTCGCCGCCGGCTGCCTGCTGTTCGCCGGCCAACTGCTGGCTGCGACCGCCGAGCCCAAGCGCCCGGAATGCATCGCACCGGCCTCCCCCGGCGGCGGTTTCGACCTGACCTGCAAGCTGGCGCAAAGCGCCCTGGTCAACGAAAAACTCCTCACCAAGCCGATGCGCGTGACCTACATGCCTGGCGGTGTCGGTGCCGTGGCCTACAACGCCGTGGTGGCCCAGCGTCCCGCCGACGCCGGAACCCTGGTGGCCTGGTCCAGCGGCTCGCTGCTGAACCTGGCCCAGGGCAAGTTCGGCCGTTTCGATGAAAGCGCAGTGCGCTGGCTGGCAGCGGTCGGCACCAGCTATGGGGCCATCGCCGTGAAAAGCGACTCGCCCTACAAGACCCTCGACGATCTGGTCCAGGCTCTTAAGAAAGATCCAAGCAAGGTAGTGATAGGTTCCGGCGGCACCGTGGGCAGCCAGGACTGGATGCAGACCGCACTGATCGCCAAGGCCGCCGGGATCAACCCCCGGGACCTGCGCTACGTCGCCCTGGAAGGCGGCGGTGAAATCGCCACCGCCCTGCTGGGTGGACACATTCAGGTCGGCAGCACCGACATCTCCGACTCCATGCCCCATATCCAGGCTGGCGACATGCGCCTGCTGGCGGTGTTCTCCGAACAGCGTCTGGACGAGCCGGAAATGAAAGACATCCCCACTGCCAAGGAGCAGGGCTACGACATCGTCTGGCCGGTGGTACGCGGTTTCTACCTCGGGCCGAAAGTCACCGACGAGGAATACGCCTGGTGGAAAAATGCCTTCGACAAGCTGCTGGCCTCCGAAGAGTTCGCCAAGCTGCGTGATCAGCGCGAACTCTTCCCCTTCGCCCTCACCGGCCCCGAGTTGGACACCTATGTGAAAAAACAGGTGGCCGACTACAAGACCCTGGCCAAAGAGTTCGGCCTGATCCAGTGACCGACCCTTTCTGACGGCCCGGTCCTCGCGCATCGAGGGCCGCGCCCGGGAGTTAGCCATGCTCGTTCAACGTCTCTTCGCTGCGGTGTTGCTGCTGGCCTGTGCCGGCCTGGCACTGATGGCCTGGCCGTATCAGGCGGCCTTTTCCTACGAACCCGTGGGCCCGCGGGCCTTCCCCTTGCTGATGCTCGGCCTGATGGGCCTGGCCCTGCTGTACATGCTGCTGCGTCCGGCGCCCATCAAGCACAGTGAAGAAGAACCGCCCCTGGACCGGGCAACCCTGAGCAAGATCGCAGTCTGCGTCGCCTTGCTGCTGGTGTTCGCCGGAACCTTCGAACCCCTGGGCTTCATCGTCGCCAGCATCCTCATCGGTGTACCAATGGCACGGCTCTACGGCGGCCGCTGGCTACCGAGCCTGGTGATCATCAGCCTGCTCAGTGTCGGCCTCTACTGGTTGTTCGACCGGGTCATGGACGTACCACTGCCCCTCGGCCTGCTCGACGTTCTGGAGAATTGATATGGATACCCTCAGTTATCTGGGCCAGGGCTTCGGCGTTGCGCTGACCCCCTACAACCTGGTCACCGCCCTGTCCGGCACCCTGATCGGCACCGTGGTCGGCCTGCTCCCGGGCCTGGGCCCGATCAACGGCGTGGCCCTGTTGATCCCCATTGCCTTTGCCCTGGGCCTGCCGCCGGAGTCGGCGCTGATCCTCCTGGCGGCGGTGTACCTGGGTTGCGAATACGGCGGCCGCATCAGCTCGATCCTGCTGAACATTCCTGGCGAAGCCTCCACCGTGATGACCACCCTGGACGGCTACCCCATGGCACGCAAAGGCCTGGCGGGCGTGGCCTTGTCACTCTCGGCCTGGAGTTCGTTCATCGGCGCCTTCATCGCCACCTGCGGCATGGTGCTGTTCGCCCCGCTGCTGGCCAAGTGGGCGATCGCCTTCGGTCCGGCGGAATACTTCGTACTGATGGTGTTCGCCATCGTCTGCCTCGGCGGCATGGCCGGCGATCGACCGCTGAAAACCTTCATTGCCGCGTTGATCGGCCTGTTCCTGTCGGCGGTGGGCATCGACGCCAACAGCGGCGTGTACCGCTTCACCGGAGACAACATCCACCTCACCGACGGCATCCAGTTCGTGGTGCTGGTGCTGGGCCTGTTCTCCATCAGCGAGATCCTGTTGCTGCTGGAGAAGACCCATCGCGGCCAGGAAGCGGTGAAAGCCACCGGCCGCATGATGTTCAACTTCAAGGAAGCGGCCTCGGTGTTCGTGGTGAACATCCGCTGCGGCCTGCTGGGCTTCATCATGGGCGTACTGCCCGGTGCCGGCGCAACCCTGGCCAGCGCCGTGGCCTACATGACCGAGAAGCGCATCGCCGGCGCCAGCGGCACCTTTGGTGAAGGTGACAAGCGCGGCCTGGCGGCCCCTGAAACCGCCATCGGCGCCTCGGCCTGCGGTGCCCTGGTGCCGATGCTGACCCTCGGCGTTCCCGGCTCCGGCACCACGGCGGTGATGATCGGCGCCCTGTCGCTGTACAACATCACCCCCGGCCCGCTGTTGTTCCAGCAGCAGCCGGATATCGTCTGGGGCCTGATCGCCTCCCTGTTCATCGCCAACATCATGCTGGTGATCCTCAACATCCCGATGATCCGCATCTTCACCCGCATCCTCGCCGTACCGAACTGGGCCCTGGTGCCGGTGATCGCGATCATTACCGGGATTGGTGTCTACGCAGTGCACGCCACCACCTTCGACCTGTTCCTGATGGTGGGCATCGGCATCTTCGGCTACATCCTGCGCAAGCTCGACTTCCCGTTGTCCCCGGTATTGCTGGGTTTCATCCTCGGCGGTTTGATGGAACAGAACCTGCGCCGGGCGCTGTCGATCTCCAATGGCGCGCTGGAGATCCTCTGGTCGAGCCCGATCACGGTCGGGGTCTGGGTGTTGACCCTCCTCATGCTGTTCATGCCGCTGCTGCGTATCTGGCGCAAGCGTTCGGCCCAGCAACGTGCCGTGGCCGATGTCTGAAGCCCGCTTCAGACAATGGTGGGGCACGCCCCTGGTGGGCCTGGCTGGCGGTTATCTCGCCAGCCAGATCGGCTGGCCGCTGCCCTGGATGGTCGGCTCGCTGCTGGCGATCATCCTGGTGCGCTGCCTGACGCCCTGGCAATTGGCGGAAATTCCCGGCGGCCGCAAATGTGGGCAATGGGTCGTCGGCATCGGCATTGGCCTGCACTTCACCCCACTGGTGATGGCGCAGGTCATGAGCCACTTTGGCCTGATCTTCTTCGGTGCCCTGGTGACCAGCCTGTCCAGCATGGTCGGAGTCTGGTTGCTGCGGCGTACCGGAGAGGACCGGGCCACTGCATTTTTCTCCAGCATGCCCGGTGGCTCCGGGGAGATGGTCAATCTGGGCGCGCGCAATGGCGCGGTGCTCAGCCGCGTGGCGGCTGGACAGAGCCTGCGAGTACTGACCGTGGTGCTCTGCGTGCCAGCGGCCTTCAAATATCTGCTAGGAGAAGGCACCCCCGCCCTGCATGCCACCACTGTGGACTGGCAGTGGCTGGCCCTGTTGTTTCCGGCGGGCGCGCTACTGGCCTGGATCTGGCAGCGTCTGCGTCAACCCAACCCCTGGTTGTTCGGCCCCTTGCTGCTCAGCGCTACGGTGAGCATCGCCTGGGACCTGCACATTGGCCTGCCCGAGGGCAGCAGTCAGGTGGGCCAATGGCTGATTGGCAGCGGCCTGGGCTGTCACTTCAATCGACAGTTCTTTCGCCGTGCGCCGTCGTTCATGGGACGGACCTTGATCGGCACCGCCCTGACCATGCTGATCGCCGGCCTCGCGGCACTGGGCCTGAGTGTGTTGACCCACCTGGATCTACGCTCGTTGACATTGGGCATGATGCCCGGCGGTATCGCGGAAATGAGCCTCACGGCCGAGACCCTGCAACTGTCGGTGCCACTGGTGACCGCCATGCAGGTGATGAGGTTGTTGTTCGTGCTGTTTCTCGCGGAGCCGTTGTTTCGGCATTGGAACAGGGACTGAGAACCTTGTTCGCCGGCAAGCCGGCTCCTACAGGGAATGCAGGAGCCGGCTTGCCGGCGAAAGGGCCTTGATCATACCGGCGGCAGGCGCCACTCGATGGGCGTCTCGCCGTTCTGCTCAAGGTATTTGTTGGTGCGGCTGAAATGCCCGCAACCGAGAAAGCCGCGGTAGGCCGACAGCGGCGAAGGATGCACCGAGGTCAGCACCAGATGCTTGGTGGCGTCGATCAGCTTCTGCTTGCTCTGGGCGTGAGCCCCCCACAACAGGAACACCAGGTGCGGCTGGTGCTCGCTGACCACTTCGATGATCCGATCGGTGAAGAACTGCCAACCCTTGCCCGCATGGGACGCCGCGTTGGCCCGCTCCACGGTCATGGTGGTGTTGAGCATCAGCACGCCCTGGTCGGCCCAGCTTTGCAGGTAGCCGTGGTTAGGAATGTCGATGTTGAGGTCACGCTTGAGCTCTTTATAGATGTTCACCAGCGAGGGTGGCGCTGGCACCCCGGGCTGTACCGAGAAGCACAAACCGTGGGCCTGACCCGGTCCGTGGTACGGGTCCTGGCCGAGGATCACCACCTTGACCTTGTCCAGCGGCGTCGAGTTCAAGGCATTGAAGATCATCGGACCCGGTGGATAGATTTCCTTGCCGGCGGCATGTTCCTGGCGCAGGAATTCGCGCAGTTCGCCCATGTAGGGCTGCTCGAATTCGGCACGCAGCGCCTCCTTCCAGCTCGGTTCGAGTTTGATACGATCGTCAGCAGTCATGGCCTGGCCCGTGAAAAAAACAATGGCCGCACCCTAGGAAAGCCGACTTCGCTTGTCAATTGATCTGACACAGAACCGGCACTTTCCCTACCAGCGATCATACTGATCGCTCCTATTTCCCCTCGAGGTCACGATGAACCTGCACGTCGAAGAACTCACCGGCACCGATGGCGCACGCATCGCCATTGCCACCCTGGACGCGGAAAAATCCCTGAATGCCCTGTCGCTGCCCATGATCCAGCAGTTGAGCGAGCGCCTCGACGCTTGGGCCAAGGATCCGCAAGTGGTCTGTGTGCTGCTGCGGGGTAACGGCACCAAGGCCTTCTGTGCCGGCGGCGAGGTACGCAGCCTGGCCCAGGCTTGCCTCGATCACCCCGGCGAAGTGCCGGCCTTGGCCGGGCATTTTTTCGCAGCGGAATACCGTCTCGACTATCGCCTGCACACCTACCCCAAACCCGTGATCTGCTGGGGCCACGGCTATGTGCTCGGCGGCGGCATGGGCCTGCTGCAAGGCGCCGGGATTCGTATCGTCACCCCCAGCAGTCGCCTGGCAATGCCGGAAATCAGCATCGGCCTGTATCCCGACGTCGGCGCCAGTTGGTTCCTCTCGCGGATGCCCGGCAAGCTCGGCTTGTTCCTGGGGCTGACCGGCGCCCACATGAATGGCCGCGATGCCCTGGACCTGAACCTCGCCGACCGCTTCCTGCTGGACGAACAACAGGAAGCACTGATCGAGGGGCTGTTGCAGTTGAACTGGCAGGAACAGACACCAAGGCAACTCAACAGCTTGCTCAAGGCCTTGCAGCAGGAAGCATTGGCTCAACTGCCCGACGCCCAATGGCTGCCGCGTCGGCAGCAGATCGATGCCTGGCTGGACGTCAGTGACGTGGCCTGTGCCTGGCGTGCCATCAGCCAGTTGCAGAACCACAGCGATGCTCTCTACAGCCGAGCGGCCAAGACGCTGGTCGAGGGCTGCCCGCTGACCGCGCACCTGATATGGGAGCAGATCCGCCGTGCCCGCTACCTGTCCCTGGCCGAGGTATTCCAGATGGAATACACCCTGAGCCTGAACTGCTGCCGGCACCCGGAATTCGCCGAAGGGGTGCGTGCCCGCCTGATCGACAAGGATCATCAGCCCCATTGGCATTGGTCGGATATCAACAGCGTGCCCGAAGCGGTGGTGGAAGCGCATTTTCACAAGGCCTGGGAAGGCCGCCATCCTCTGGCGGACCTGACGGATTACTAAAAAGCCTGGAGCCGCCGGCAGCGGCTACAGGCTTGTGGCCCACTGGGAATCAATGACCGCGACCGCCTCGCCCATGGTCGCCACGGTCACGATCGCCACGTCCGCCGTGACCGCCCCAATCCCGGTTGCCACCGTTGTTGCCCCAATTGTTGTTGCCCCAGTTGCTGTGGCGATCATGCCCGCCCCAGCCCTGGTTCGGATAAGGTCGGTACACCGCCCGAGGTGGCTGGTAGTAGCGCGGAGCCGGTTGGTAATAACGGGGCGCCGGCTGGTAGTAGCGTGGTGCGTAGTAACTGCGGCCAGTGGAGTAATAGGAAGACCCGCCACCGTAGTAATAGGCAGGCGCGGGGGAACTGTAGACTTCGGAGCTGTAATAGCTTGAACCTCCACCGTAATAAGGGACACACGCGCTAAGACTCAGACCCAGTAATGCAACAAGCAGAAGTCGACGATACATGGCGGCCTCCTGGACCGCGAAGAAGCCACGCCAGCGACGCTGGCAGGCGGCAGCCGACAACAGGCCGACTGACGAAATATCTGACCGCGAAAACCCCTTCTGGTGCGATTTTGGCAACACA
The DNA here is from genome assembly GCF_058744285.1 of Pseudomonas sp. E1BtOHC1. Lineage (NCBI taxonomy): Bacteria > Pseudomonadati > Pseudomonadota > Gammaproteobacteria > Pseudomonadales > Pseudomonadaceae > Pseudomonas > Pseudomonas sp. E1BtOHC1. The sequence continues at coordinate 2,396,870 of NZ_CP196023.1, read as the reverse complement.
TTGATACAAGTCCTCGACCGCCGGTAACCGCCTAATCAGGACGACTCGGGACCTGCGCTTCCGGCACCGGAAAAGCCCCATGCCGTGTATCGATTCCGAGACAATTCAGTGCGCTGATGAACGAGTTATTTCCAAGCCGTGCCACTAGAATGAGTCATCGGGCCACTATCACGGAATCGCCATGCCGCTTCGTTCTCCCTTGTATTCGCAACGTTCGCTGGTACTGGCACTGATCACCTTGCTGGGCAGTGGCTTCCTCGCCACCTCCCTGCTCAGCTACTACGCTTCCCGAGACTCGATCCGCGACAGCATCGTCAACACCGAACTGCCCCTGACCTCCGACACCGTGTACTCGGAAATCCAGAAAGACCTGGTACGTCCGGTCCTGATCTCCTCGATGATGGCCCGCGATACCTTCATGCGTGACTGGGTGGTGGCCGGTGAACACAACCCCACCCAGATGACCCGTTACCTCAACGAGGTCATGACCCACTATGAGGCCTACACCGCGTTCTTCGTCTCCAACACCAGCCTCACCTATTACCAGGCCAAGGGCGTGCTGAAGAAGGTCAAGGTCGATGAGCCCCGAGACGCCTGGTACTTTCGCGTACGCGACATGGCCACGCCCTACGAAATCAACGTCGATCCGGACCTGGCCAACCAGGACAAACTGACCTTCTTCATCAACTACAAGGTCTACGACTACCAGGACCGCTTCATCGGGGCGGCCGGAGTGGGCTTGACGGTGGACGCGGTGATCAAGCTGATCGACAAGTACCAGCAGCGCTACCAGCGCAGTGTGTACTTCGTCGACACCTTCGGCCGCATCGTCCTCACCGGCGCCGACGGCGGGCCCCAGGGCGCCCGCAGCGGCCAGTCCCTGCATGACCTGGACAGCCTCAAGGAACTGATGAACCAGCAGCCCAAGCCTCACAGCGGCAGCTATGAGTACTCGACCCAGGGCCAGGGGCACTTTCTCAATGTTCGCTTCATTCCCGAGTTGAACTGGTACCTGTTCGTCGACAAGCGCGAAGACGGCGCCCTCAACAGCATCCGCCAGTCGCTGTACCTGAACCTGCTGATCTGTCTGGTGATTACCAGCATCGTGCTGATCCTGCTCAGCGGCGTGGTGCGCCGCTACCAGCGCAAGATCGAGGCCCAGGCCACCCTCGACAGCCTCACCCGCCTGCCCAACCGCCGCGGCTTCGACCTGTTGGCAGCCCAGGCCCTGCAAGAGGCGCGACGGGACCTGACCCCACTGTGCGCCCTGCTGCTGGACCTGGATCACTTCAAGCGCCTGAACGATACCTACGGCCACCTGGCCGGGGATCTGGTGCTCAGCGGTTTTGCCCGGGACCTGCAGGATTGCCTGCGCCAGTCCGACATCGTCTGCCGCTGGGGCGGCGAGGAGTTCATCGTCCTGCTCAAGGACACCGAGAACAGCGCCGCCCTGGTAATCGCCGAGAAGATCCGCCTGCAGACCGAACAACAGCGCTACTACTATGAAGGGCAGCCTCTGCAACTAACCGTCAGTATCGGCTTGACCGCTCTGCAATCGGAAGACACCCTGCACAGTCTGCTGTCCCGTGCCGACCATGCGATGTACCGCGCCAAGCAGAGCGGACGCAATCGAACCTGTGTGGAAATGCCTCACTCCAGCCATGAATGAACCTGACCTTTGCCCGGCCTGCGGCGCCCGCAACGACTGCACCCTGGCCGACCCGCGGACGGCGGACCAAGCCTGCTGGTGCTACAGCGTGAGCATCGACCCGGCAATCATCGAAGCCTTGCCGCCACAACTGCGCGACCGCTCCTGCCTGTGCCCCCGCTGTGCCGGGGTCGAGGCGCAGTTGCGCGCCGGCACCTTACCGCGCTCCTGAACCTCCTCACCTTGCCCCCAGCCGCCGATCACCATGCGCATTGACCGTTTCCTCAGCAACCTGCCCCGCTTCAACCGTCAGCAGGTGCGCCTGTTGCTGGTGCAACGACGCATCCGCATCGACGGCCAGCCAGTGAGCGACCCCAAGGCCGAGGTTCGGGAGTTCAGTCGTGTCGAGCTGGATGAGGAAGTGCTCCAGAGCGGCAAGCCGGCGCGCTATTTCATGCTGCACAAACCCATGGGCTGCGTCAGCGCCACCCGAGACCCCGAGCACAAAACCGTGCTGGAGCTGATCCACGAGCCGGACCCTCAGGAACTGCACATCGCCGGGCGCCTGGACTACAACACCACCGGACTGATGCTGATCACCAACGACGGCAGTTGGTCGCGACGCTTGACCCAGCCGCAGACCAAGTTGCCCAAGCTGTACTACGTGGAGACCGAAGCGCAGATTGGCCCCGAGTACATCGAGACCTTCGCCCAGGGCCTGTATTTCGCCTTCGAGGACCTCACCACCCTGCCCGCGCAGTTGCAGATCCTCGGCCCCCGCAGCGCCAGACTGAGCATCGTCGAGGGGCGCTATCACCAGGTCAAACGGATGTTCGGTCACTTCAACAACAAGGTTGTGCGCCTGCACCGCGAACGCATGGGACCACTGGTGCTGGATAAATGCCTTGCCCCCGGCGAATACCGCCCCCTCAGCGCAGACGAAATCCGCCTGATCTGATGCCCCCTGCCCTCTGAATGACCGCTGGGCAGAAGCTGTCGAACAATTTGTCCAATGCACTTGCAGGTTCCCGGTTGCCCTGCTTGAATCAGTCCGTCGGCCGAAATGTGACCGACGAGTCACCAACACATATCTAAGAAACCTTTTGCCGGCCTGAGCCCTGCCTGCTCTGCATTCAACCCGGTAAATCGCCCGCCTATAACAACACCCGTCGACCTGCATTACCGGATCGACATGGGCTCCCATTCCAGGCGTATGCCTACCTGTCACATTGCCCGTGCACACTCAATGTTGCGCGCATACCCGCTTGCCAGGAGTCTTATGACATGAGGCCAGAAATCGCTGTGCTGGATATACAGGGTCAGTATCGGGTTTACACGGAGTTCTATCGCGCAGATGCCGCAGACAAGACCATCATTCTGGTCAACGGCTCGATGGCCACCACTGCGTCATTTGCCCAGACCGTGAAGAACCTGCACCCGCAATTCAACGTGGTGCTCTACGACCAGCCCTACGCGGGACGGTCCAAGGCCCACAACAGGCACGAACGGATGCTCACCAAGGAAGTGGAGGGGCAGATCCTGCTGGAGTTGATCGAGCACTTCGCCGCCGAGCATGTGCTGTCGTTCTCGTGGGGCGGCGCCGCGGCCTTGCAGGCCCTGTCCCAGTGTCCACGACGCATCGAAAAGGCGGTGATCAGCTCGTTCTCGCCGGTGATCAACGAACCCATGCGCGACTACCTGGAGCGCGGCGTCGACTACCTTGGCAGCCTCGACCGCCATCGCGTCGGTCACCTGGTCAACGACACCATCGGCAAGCACCTGCCATCGCTGTTCAAGCGTTTCAACTATCGCCACGTCAGCAGCCTGGCGGAGCACGAGTACGGGCAGATGCACTTCCACATCAGCCATGTGCTCAACGGCGATCGCCAGTGCTACTTGCGGGCGGCGAAGAACATCCAAGTACCGGTGCTGTTCATCAACGGTGAATGGGACGAATACACCTCGGCCCACGACGCCCGTCTGTTCGCCAACCACGTGCAGCATTCAAGCTTCAGCACCATCCAGGCCACCGGGCATTTTCTCGATATGGAACACAAGGCAGCCTGCCGCGACAGTCGCCAGGCACTCATGGGTTTCCTCAAGCCAACTCAGTACGACAACCGCTCGCGTCCACACTATGTTCAGGATCAGCATGCACGAGCCATCTGAAACCCCGTCGCCACAGGCCGTCACCCCGTCTTGAAAAACCCTGTTTTTCCTGGCGCGTGACGCACCTGTGGCGACCTCAACCGACACGCAAGCACAAGTCAGATAAAGAAAAACTTCAAATCCCCGGCCACATCTGGTACAAAGTCAGCCGTTCGAGCGGGTGTCGTATAATGGCATTACTCCAGCTTCCCAAGCTGATAACGAGGGTTCGATTCCCTTCACCCGCTCCACTTCCCCAATCTGCGGGCTCGCGCAGATATCTGTAGTAGCTTCTCAAGTCGTTAACTCAAACGATCTCCTCCCCCCCAGCAGCAAACCTGGCGAATCAAGCCCAAGCCTCGTGCAGATGATTGGGGCGCCGCTGTTTAAGCACCGACCTTTGCCAAGAGCGCATCAGCCTGATGCCTGGCACTGCCGATCAGGATTGGCCAAGAAGGCCGCATAGCCATCCGCAACGACGCAGGTTCGGCCCGTCTCATGGGACCAGAGCACCACGACCGGCTCACCGGTATCACCCAGTACGGCGTAATCGAAGCAGTAATAGTCGCCCGTGCCAAATTGAGCGAACGGCAGCAGGCTGGAGAAGTCGAGCGCGATGTCGGAGAAGGTGTCTTGCCAGGCCTGCCAGCCCTGCTCGAAATGCCGGACTATCGACTCCCAGGTCTTGCGGGGATCACGCGCATCAAAGACAGGAAATACTTCCAGCCCCCCCAGCGCCTTGCCGTTGTGCTCCAGAAGCCAGTCCACGAACGACCTGGGCAAGGTTCGCCCCAATGCCATCTCGGCAGCATGAATAGCCTCTACTGTCGTGCCTATCACTCTCGCTTTGCCCAAGATTCCTCGCTTAGGGTACAGACCCGGGTTCGGGGGATTCGATTGGCCCTTACAGACGATCACCCACCGGTATCGGTTGGGTTGGTGTCGATGACGACGCTGATCGTTTGAGGCGTGGCGCACGATAATGCATAACCCACACTGAGTGAAAATCCGCCGTCACAGGGTCAGAGGAAAACCCTCAGCCGCATCTTTTGTATGGTCCGCCCGACACCACGGCTGCACACGAACCTGAAGGAAACGCTACATGACCCAGAACATTTACGACGATCCGACCTTTTTTCAGGGCTACAGCCAGATGGGCCGCTCCCTCGGCGGCCTGGATGCGGCACCGGAATGGCCGGCCCTGCAGGCACTACTGCCTGCCATGAACGGGCTCAAGGTGGTGGACCTGGGCTGCGGTTATGGCTGGTTCAGCCGCTGGGCCAGCGAACAGGGAGCCCAGCAGGTACTGGGCCTGGACGTTTCGCAAAAGATGCTGGCGACCGCTCGCGCCAGCACCTCGGCACCCAACATCGATTATCAGCGGGCCGACCTGGAACACCTGAGCCTGCCCACCTGCCGCTTCGACCTGGCCTACAGCTCCCTGGCCCTGCACTACATCAAGGACTTGCGCGGGTTGTTCACCCAGGTCCATGCCGCCCTGGTACCCGGGGCGCGTCTGGTGTTCTCCATCGAGCACCCGATCTTCATGGCTCCGCGCAACCCGGGTTGGCGGGTGGATGACCAGGGCCGCAAGTCCTGGCCGCTGGACAGCTACCAGCAGGAAGGCGAGCGGGTAACCCATTGGCTGGCGGAAGGCGTGATCAAGCAGCACCGGACCCTGGGCACCCTGCTCAACACTCTGATCGACACAGGGTTCAGCATTCGTCATGTCGAAGAGTGGGGCCCCACGGCGCAGCAGGTGCTTCAGCAACCGGCGCTGGAAGAAGAGCGGGAACGGCCAATGATGCTGCTGGTGGCTGCCCAGCGTTGAGGCAGCCATCGCCCTTAGCAGGCGTCTAGATGCCACCCTGCAACGGAAAACGCCGGGCCCCGCTGCGAGCGAGGAATTTTTCCTGAGCCATGGGCCGGGCCAGGAAATAGCCCTGGGCTTCGTCGCAGCCAAAGGCCCGCAGCATCTGCAGGCATTTGAAACTCTCGATACCCTCGGCCACGGTGCGATAGCCCAGCTCCCTGGCCAGGGCGATGACCGAACGGGTGATCTTCTGGTGCTGGGCGCTGCTCTCAAGGTCCGTGACCATGGACTTGTCGAGTTTCACCACATTGGCGGGAATCTGATGCAGGTAGGCGAAGTTACTGTAGCCGGTACCGAAATCATCGATGGCCACGTCCATGCCCAGGCCACGTATCTTGCTCAACTGATCCAGCACCCTTGGGTTGGAACGCAGCCAGGCACCCTCAGTGATCTCCACCTCCAGGCGCCGAGGATCGATACGGTGACGCAGGCAGGCATCCCTGAGCACATCGGCAATGTCCTGGTCCTCGAAATCCTGGGGGGACAGGTTGATCGACAGGCGCTGTACATCGCTGGAGCCCCAGCTGTGCAGCCTCTCAAGCACCGCGTTGATCACCCAATGGGTCACCCGGTGGATCAAGGCGTTACGCTCCATGACCGGAATGAATTCCGCCGGGGAAACCGGTCCCAGCCAGGGATGATCCCAGCGGATCAGTGCCTCGGCGCTGACCTGGGCACCGTCGGGCAGGGCAAAGCGCGGTTGGAACATCAGGTAGATCTGTCCGCTGTCGAGGGCTTCGCTGATGTCCGAGGCCAAGTTGAAGGCACGTCGATAGGCCTGATCCCGCACCACGTCATAGGGCGCCCAGGTGCTGCGCTTCAAGGCCGCCAGCTCCAGGGCGAACATGGCTTTGCGCAGCACGTCCGGCACCGCATCGCGGTCCGTGGAGAACTCCACGGTGCCCGCACATACCCCCGGAATCATCGGCAGCTCAAGGCCCGGCGGCTGGCGCCGCAAACGCCGCACCAGCCCTTCGAGAAAACGTTCGATGCCCGGCGCTGCCGGTAGCAGGAAGCCAAAACGCTTGACCGAGACGTGATACACCCGCACATGCCGTCCCAGGTAGGCGAGCAGTTGCTGGGCCAGAAAGCGCACGATGATTTCGAACGGAGCCATGCCCATGGCCAGGGTCAGCTCGTGAGCCACGGTCATGTCCACCGCATCCACCAGCACCAGCACGCGCTTTTCGCCAGGATGCTGTTCCGCCAGGTCGTACAGGTCGCTCTGGAATTGTTCCCGATTGGGCAGACTGCTGACTGGATCGCGACGGGTCTGGCGCTGACGCTGTTCGATCTGCTCCATCACCAGGGACGCCAGATCCCGCAGTTGCTGGCGTTCAATGGCATTCAAGCGCTGGGGCTGTTTATCGATGACGCACAAACTGCCGATGGCGTGGCCAGTGGACGTGATCAGCGGCGCGCCGGCATAAAAGCCGATGCACGGATCTTCGGTAACCAGCGGATTGGCATGAAAGCGCACATCCCGGCGGGCGTTTTCCACTTCAAACACATCACCGGACTTGATGGTGTAGGCGCAGAACGATTGATCGATAGGGGTCTGCTCGGCGACAAAACCCACTCGCGACATGAACCACTGGCGGTCCCGATCCACCAGGGTGATCAGGGCCGTGGGTACCTTGAAGTATTCCGCCGCCAGACGACAAATACGATCGAAACGCTCGCAACGAGCCGTGTCCAGCAGCTCCAGGGCATACAGGGCAGCCAGGCGCTGCTCCTCGGCCAACGCCTTATCGGGCATACCGCGCCTCAGGCAGGATCAACACACTCATCAGAAAACCTATCTCAGCATCGCAGGGGGAAAACGCCACCTGGAAACGGGCCGCGCCCAAAGTAGTGGCATTACGACATCCATCGACAGCATGACGCAGTGACTAGTGCTTGCCAATTCCATCCGTCGGACGAACGGTATTTCCCTGGAAAATTTATCGCGACCTTGAAAGGACCGGTCCAGAGCGCTTGCGCCCAATGACAAAGAGACCTTGCCGGCTATTGCACCCTGTTCCAGCCGCCCTCTGCAACCCCTGGCAGATCGGCAGGTGCGCACCTTGCGAGGACAAAAAAAGCGATCCGCAGATCGCTTTCTTTGTTACTGCATCACAAGGCCGGTTCCAGCGTCCCGACCTCCTTGCCCCCTTGTCACTACCCTGCTCCTGCCGGGCGTCCGAACCTTTTAACAGTCTGCGACTGTCTGCTGGCTGAACCTGCCGGCGACAAGCGTGAAAATTCATGACTAGGCCCTTGCCAAGCAGAAGCAAAGCCGGAACCATGCGCCGCCCTGCCCACGGATGGAGCCGTACCATGAAAAAACTCGTCTTCCTGCTGTTCGTCGGCCTGCTGGTGGTACTCAACGTCGGCTACTACACCGAGCTGGAAGAAGCTGAGACCCACACCCGCTGGTTTATCAAACAGTCCCCGACTCTGCGCCTGGAGTTCTTCAATATCCACGCCAATGACGGCGATTACCGGCGCGTGGAAAAACTCACCCCCGAGTACCGGCAGATGATCATCGACTACTGCAAGTACCGTTTGGGCATCGATACCCAAGTCACTACCCAGGCCGACGTGGAGCGTTGCGCAAAGCTCTGACCCCTCCCCTTCTGCACGCCCCCCGTTCTTTGGTACTCGTCTCATGTCGACCGGGCCAGCCCCTGGCTATGGTCGCGACAACACCCCTGCCCAAGGCCCCGGGGAGCCCTGCGCCCGCCCTTGGTCCAGGGGTGCTATGGTGGTCGGCTGCCCTGCGTGCCAGGGCTCACTGGAGGAGTGCGACGCTGAACGCCTGGTCGTGAAGCTTGAGGAGGTCACTGAATAGATATGTGCAACGCCAAAGATATTTATACCGCGGGTTGGATTCTGGTGGTCATGTCCGGACTGGTGTCCCTGGTGATCCAGGTTTACCTGGGTTATTTCAAGATCGATGACATGGTCAAGTACCTGGCCCGCTGCCGGGTCATCGCCATTCGCATGCCGCTGCTGGGCAAGGACCCCCTCAGCCGTCTGTGCATGCTGGTGTGCATTGGCGGGATGTTCGCCATGCCCCACCTCTTTCTGCGCAATGGCGGCATGGATGTACGGGACTACAAGAACTTCCCCCTGGGCCTGAAATGGCTGATCAATCTGTTCCAGCTGTCAGCCCTGGCCGCAGTCATCGCCTTCCTGGTGCTGTGGTGGGTCAGCCGTCACCTTTGACCGGCAACTGACCGGCAACGGCCTTCATTGCGGGGTGCCACAGGACGGCGCCCCGTCTCCCCATCGCTAGCAGCCCTTCAACCGGTGGCAGACAGCTGAAGAAAATCCTCACGGGTCATTTCGAAAAAACGGCTTGGCAGCCCTTCAAATTCGCCGTCGTGAGTGAAACGAAAACCTATCTTGCGAGCCACCGCCAACGAGGCGCCATTATCGATGTGAGCATCAGCGACAATCCGCTCGACCTCCGGGTCGGCAAAGGCGTGCTCGACAATGCGCCTGGCGGCCTCAGAGGCAACCCCCCGGCCCCAGGCACGCCGCACCAGACGCCAGCCCATCTCCAGCTCGGGGCCCACGGCGTCGAACGGAATGAACGAGACCCAGCCCAGAAAATCGTTCGGGGCCTCCTTGGCGAAGATCGCCCAATAACCGCATCGCTCACCAAAGTCCTGGGTCATGCGCGACTGCAGGAAATCCCGATGCCATTGCCCACCGTCCCAGATCCCCGGAGTGAAGCGCGTGACTTCAGGGTCCAGGTCCATGCGCAAGCAGGCCTCGAAGTGTTCGAGCGTGCGTGGACGCAATATCAGGTTGGGGGTTTCGAAGTGCAGATTCATCCGTGATCTCCTGGGTTGATGGTCGACCATGAAACAGCGGTGGGCGGAAAAAGAAAACAGCCCGCCGCAAGAAACACGTCGCTCCGCACAGCAGACCCGATCAAGCCCCCTCACCTCGTATACAGCCACGCATACACTTTTCGACACCATTGTTCAGAACTATCTGATTGAATGATAATGATTATCTAATGAGAATCGCTTCCAAATAAAACGGAGGCTCTATCTCAATGTCCAGTCCCGCCCGCCCACAACCCTGGAAGTTGTGGTCCACCTCTCTCGGTCTGATGGCCCTCAGCGAAGCCAGCCTGGGAGCCACTCCTGAAGACACCAAACGTCCCACCGAGGCGACTCCTGTCACCCTGGCCCCGACCCATGTGCAGGGGGTGCATCAGCCTGGCTACAAGCGCGATGCCTCGGACTCGGTGAAGTTCACCGCGCCACTGCGGGAAACGCCGAAGTCGGTGACCATCATCACCGACACCCTGATGCAGGAACGTGCGGTGTCGACCCTGACCGACGCCTTGCGCACCACCCCGGGCATCACCTTCGGCGCCGGGGAAGGCGGAACGCCGCTGGGGGATCGCCCCTTCATCCGCGGCTTCGAGGCCAGCACCGACATCATGATCGACGGCATCCGCGATGTCGGCCGGATGAACCATGAAGTCTTCAACTACGAGCAGATCGAGATCGTCAAAGGCCCGGGTTCGGCCTACTCGGGACGCGGTTCCACCGGTGGCACCATCAACCTGATCAGCAAGGTGCCGCAACAGGAGAACTTCGTCGCCGGCAACCTGACCCTGGGCACCGATCATCAGCGCCGCAGCACCCTCGACCTCAACCAGTACCTGCCCGAACAGAACATGGCCCTGCGTCTGAACGCCATGAAGCACGAAGCCGACACCCCGGGGCGGGACAACGTCGAAGTCAGCCGCTGGGGCCTGGCACCGAGCTTCTCCTTCGGCCTGGGCACCGAGACCCGCGGCACCTTGAGCTACTACCACATGCAGACCGACGACATGCCCGACCAGGGCATTCCGGTGTCGGAAATCAGCGGCAAGCCGGTCAAGGTCGATCGGGACAATTTCTACGGTCTCACCAAGCGCGACTTCCGCAAGACCTCGGCAGACCTCGCGACCTTGCAGCTGGAACATGATTTCAATGAGCACCTGACCCTGCGCAACACCACCCGCCAGGGCCGCAGCATGCAGGACTACATCATGAGCCGGCCGATCGCCTCGGCGGCGCAGGAGCGGGCGAACACCGTGCAACGTACCGCTCGCGGGCGCAACGTGAGCAACACCTCGCTGATCAACCAGACCGATATCTTCGGCAAGTTCGACACAGGGACCATCGGCCACAGCTACAGCGCCGGCCTGGAGTTTTCCCGGGAACGGATCGACGTCAAGAATCGCTACGGCAACTCCCGCAGTGCCGATCTCGGCGACCTGAACCAGCCCAATCCCAAGGACCCGTTCACCCCGATACCACGGGGCAACGGCCAGCACACCGCCACCAAACACAACAACCGTGCCGTCTACGTGATGGACACCCTGGCCCTGCACGAACAATGGGACCTGAACCTGGGTGTGCGCTATGACGCCTATCACGTCAGGGACCCCAGCCAAAGCAACCGCAGCAATATGTGGACCTACCAAAGCGGCATCGTCTTCAAGCCCCTGCCCTACGGCAGCATCTACCTGTCCTACGGCACCTCGTTCAACCCTTCGGGCGAAACCGCCGGGCAGTCGGGCGGCGCCGATGGTGCAGCGGGCGGACGGCTCAGCAACCTGGACCCGGAAAAGAGCCGCAGCCTCGAACTGGGCACCAAATGGGACCTGCTCAACGAGCGCCTGGCCCTGACCGCAGCCGTGTTCAAGACCGAGAAGACCAACGCCCGGACCTACGACCCGATCAGCAACGAAGTGACCCTGGATGGCGATGTCGAAGTGAAAGGTTTTGAAGTCGGTGCCACTGGTCACCTCACCGATCAATGGGAGCTGATGGCGGGCTACACCTACCTGGATGCCAAGACCGTCAAGTACGCGTCAGGCAGGAACACCGACTTCAACGGCAACCAGATGAAGTTCATCGCCCCCAATAGCGCCTCGGTCTGGAGCACCTACATGCTCACCGACCGCCTGAAAGTCGGTGCCGGCGCCAACTATGTGGGCGAGCGCTACACCAACGACGAAAACACCCGCAGCCTCGATGCCTACTGGCGCTACGACGCCATGCTGGCCTATCGGGTGAACAAGAACCTGGACCTGCAGTTCAACGTCCTCAACCTCACCGACGCGACCTACTACGACGCCTCCCACGTCGGCATGTTCGCCATCGTCGCTCCGGGCCGTTCTGCCGAGCTGGCGGCCAACCTGCGTTTCTAAGGGCTTGCCCTCTTCGCCGGCAATCCGGCTCCTACGGAGGTTGTAGGAGCCGGCTTGCCAGCGAAGGCGTCACATGAACCCAGTCCCTGCCCGCCGGCAAACACCCCCTAAAGCAAACGCCGGATCTCCTCCAGCAACTCCCGAGGAATCTGCACCCCGTGCTCCAGGCTGCGCGCCCGCGCCTCGAACCTGCGCTGGGACGGCAACCGCGCACCATCCCGGGCAATCCCTGCGAACAAGCCCTCCGCCCGCTCCAGTCCCGCTTGATACCCCTGCCCCAGAAACACCTGGGGATCGAACGCCAGCACCAGCTCACCATGACAAGGCGTAGCCCCGACGCCCTCATCGAAGGCCATGGATTCCACACTGGTGAGGTCGCCAATCAGGGCCCCGGCCAACAATTCGATCATCGCTGCCAAGGCCGAGCCCTTGTGTCCGCCAAAGGTCTGCATGGCACCGCGCAATGCAGCCTTGGCATCCGTGGTGGGCTCGCCGTCGGCATCGATGGCCCAGTGCCCGGGAATCGGCTTGCCCTGGCGTGCATGCAACTCGATGTCGCCGCGGGCGATGGCGCTGGTGGCGAAGTCGAAAACAAAAGGATCGCCCCCCGGTCGCGGCCAGGCAAAGGCCAGGGGGTTGGTGCCGAATACCGGGTGCCGGCCACCGGCCGGAGCCACCCAGCTGTGACTGGGGTTCATCGCCAGGCCCACCAGCCCGGTGGCGGCAATCGCCTCGACCTCGGGCCACAGGGCGGAAAAGTGGAAACAGCGCTTGATCACCATGGCGGCGATCCCCTGGCTGCGGGCCTTTTCCGCCAGGACCGGCAAGCCAGTGTGGAAACCCAGCAAGGAATAGCCGTAATGGGCATCCACTTCCAGCACCCCGGGCGAGACATGCCGTAAGCTGGGCTCGGCCCGGGGGTCGATCTTGCCTTCGCGCACCGAGCGCACGCAGCCCAGCAGGCGATACACCCCGTGGGAATGGCATTCGTCACGCTGGCCCTGGGTGATGACCTCGGCGATCGCCCGACTGTGAGCGTCGGACAGGCCATGTCGGCTGAGCACCTGGAAAGACAGGCGGCGGACTTCGTCCAGTGACAGGGTGATGTATTCAGACATGGTGGAACCTCTATGAGCAGTGAGTGAAAGCTCCTGTGGGAGAGTTTGTTGTGGGGCTGATCGGCCCCTGGCCATCGATCAGTTGCGGCACCTGCAACCGATTGCCGCTGGACAGTTCGACAGGCAGCAACACCTCCGGCAGATCCTGGTAAGACACTGGACGCAGAAAACGCTGGATCGCCAGGCTGCCCACCGAGGTGCTGCGACTGTCGGAGGTGGCCGGGAACGGACCGCCATGAACCATGGCGTGGCCCACTTCGACCCCGGTGCCGAAGCCGTTGACCAACAGGCGTCCGGCCTTGCGCTCCAATAGCGGCAGCAGCGTCCGGACCTGGGGGTGGTCGCCATCGCTCAGGTGCAGCGCAATGGTCAACTGGCCCTCCAGGCTTTGCAGCACCTGTTGCAAGGCAGCAAAGTCCGGGCAACGCACGATCAACGAGGCCGGGCCAAAGACCTCCTCGCGCAATGCTGCGCAGCCCATGAAGGCCTCGGCCGAGGTGGCGAGCAACGCGCCTCGGGCCTGGCTGCCCTGCCCCGCCAGGCCCTGGGCCAAGACCTGCACCTGGGGATGGGCCGCCAGGGCGGCAACGCCCTGGCAGTAACTGCGGTGAATGCCTGGAGTGAGCATGGTCTGCGCCGCCTGTGTATCTAGGGCTGCTGCGGCAGCGTGTTCAAAGCGCTGCAATGCCGAGCCTTCCAGGGCCAGGATCAAGCCCGGGTTGGTACAGAACTGCCCGGCGCCCTGGGTCAGCGAGGCAACGAACGCCGGGGCAATCTGCTCCGCCCGTGCCTCCAGGGCTTGGGGCAACAACAGCACCGGGTTGATGGAGCTCATCTCGGCGTACACGGGAATCGGCTCAGGGCGCAAGGCGGCGATCTGCATCAGCGCGACCCCGCCCGTGCGCGAGCCGGTGAACCCCACCGCCTTGATCCGCGGGTCCGCCACCAGCCCCTGGCCGATGGCCCGGCCACTGTCGAACAGCAGCGAAAACACCCCCTCGGGCAACCCCAGGCTCTGCGCGGCCCGGACAATGGCCTGCCCCACCAGCTCTGATGTACCGGGGTGCGCCGAGTGGGCCTTGACGATCACCGGGCAACCCGCCGCCAAGGCCGAGGCGGTGTCGCCGCCGGCCACGGAAAACGCCAGGGGAAAGTTCGACGCGCCAAACACCGCCACCGGGCCCAGGCCGATATGCCGCAGGCGCAGCTCGACCCGGGGCAGAGGCTGACGCTCAGGTTGCGCCGGGTCGATCCTGACCCCGAGAAAACCGCCGTCACGGACCACCTGGGCAAACAGGCGCAACTGGCCGACGGTGCGCCCCCGCTCACCTTCCAGGCGGGCCCGGGACAAGCCGGTTTCCAACTGACAGCGCTCAATCAGCTCCTCGCCCAACGCCAGAATATGGCTGGCAATGCTCTCCAGAAATGCCGCCCGCTGTGCAAGCGGCAGCTGGCGATAAGGATCGAAGGCCGCCTGGGCCAAGGCACAGGCGCGCTCGAGCTCAGCTGCCGAGGCGCCACCGAAAGCCGGTTGCAACACCTCGCCACTGGCGGCGGCCAGCCCATGAACCGAGCCATTGCCGCCAAGCACGGCGGTGTGACCTATCAGCATCTGTCCCGTAACAGTCATGGATTACCTCGTCTGCGTGAAAGTGATCGTGATCGTGATCGTGGTCATTCCACCTCATCGCCATCGAGCACCAGCTTGGCGCTGGGCACCCCGGTATTGGCCCCCCAGTAATAGATGCACAGGGCCATGAGAGTGACGGTGAGGGTGTCGTAGGGGTGACTCAGGGCGCCGATACCGCCGAAGCTGCCCAGGTAGGAAATGAGGATGGTCAACGCGTAGAAGGCGATCAGCCACAGGGACGAGCGGACCTGTTCCCCCAGGCTCAGGTGATCGGTGGGTACCAGGCGCTTGCACAGCAGGTAGATCACAAACATCAGGATCTGCAGCCCCAGCAGCCAGGACACCGTGCCCCAGCCGGACCAGTAGACAATCAACGCCGCGATCACGAAGGACACCGGGCCGAGCAAGGCAAACGCCCTGACCCGGAACGGCCGCGGCATCTGCGGTGCACTCTTGCGCAACGCCGCGACGCTGATGGGGGCCACCGCATAACTGAGCACCAGGGCCGCCGAAACCACGTTGATCAGTGCCTCCCACGAGGGGAACGGCAGGGTCCAGAACACCGATAGGCCGAAGGTCAGCCATAACGCCGGACGCGGGATGCCGGACTGTTCATCGATGCGGGTGAAGATCTTGAAAAAGGTCCCGGTCCGGGCCCAGCCGTACACCACCCGTGGCGTGGCGTTCATGTAGATGTTGCCGCAGCCGCTGGGGGAGATCACCGCATCGGCCACCACCAGATAGGCCAGCCAGCCGACCCCGAGGGTCAGGGCAATGTCGCGGTACGGCAGGGAGAATTCCTTGCTGATGCCGCTCCAGCCGTTGGCCAGCATTTCCGTGGGAATGCTCCCCAGAAAGGCCAGTTGCAACAGGCCGTAGATCAAGGTCGAAAGCAGCACCGAGAGAATCAGCGCGATGGGAATGGTGCGCTGGGGATTACGCACTTCACTGGCCACGGAGATGATCGGCGTCAGCCCCAGGTAGGCGAAGATGATGCCCCCCGCCGAGACCGCCATCTCGATTCCCGACAGGCCGAACGGGGCAAAACCCTGGACGTGGAAGTTGTCGGGCTTGAAGAAGGTGAACAGCACCGCGATCACCAGCAGCGGCACGATGAACTTGAACAGGCTGATGAAATTGTTGGATTTGGCGAAGGTCTTGACGCTGTAGTAGTTGAGCCAGAAGAACAGGCACAACAGGGCAAACTGCACCAGCCAGCCGATGATGGTCGGGTTGCTGGAGCCTTCGTGGGTCAATGCCGGGAACCAGGCCGCGGCGTATTGCCGGGCCGCCACCACTTCAATCGCCACCAGGCTGGAAAAGGCGATCAGGGTGATGAACCCCATCAAGTAGCCCAGCAGCGGGCCATGGGAGAACACCGGGTAACGCACCACGCCACCGGCCCGCGGCAGGGCGGCTCCCAGCTCGCAATAGACGATGCCCAACAGCAGCACGGCGAACCCGCCCAGCAGCCAGGAAAAGATCCCCGCCGGCCCGGCAATCGCCGAAACGTGGCTGGCAGCGAACAGCCAGCCGGAACCGAAGATCGCACCCAGACCGATAAAGGTCAGGTCCACCAGAGAGAGTTGTTTCTTGAATTTACCTTTGCCTGACATGGGGCTGCGCCTTTTTGAGGTTATTGGAATAGGCAGGTCGAATGTCACGTCGACGGAACCGCTCGACGCTTGCAGCACGTGTGATGTTCCAAAAGCGGGCGCCCCCACCCAGGGCGCCCGACCCACTCCTACAGGCCAGTTTCTACAGGCCGACGTCCGGCAGGCTCGGGCGCGTGGCCAGGGCCTTGGCGACTATGGCTTTGACTTCGGCCAGGGTTTCACCCTGCAGTGCCAGACGCGGCGGCCGGGTGATGGACGAGCCACGGCCCACCAGTTCTTCGCAGAGCTTGATGCACTGCACCAGGTCCGGACGAGCGTCCAGGTGCAGCAGCGGCATGAACCAGCGGTACAGGGCCAGGGCCTCCTCGAAACGCTGTTCCTTGGCCAGGCGGAACAGGGTCTCGCCTTCCTTGGGGAAGGCCACGGACATGCCCGAGACCCAGCCCTCGGCCCCCACCGCCACGCTCTCGACCACCACATCATCAAGGCCGGCGAACAGCACGAAGCGATCGCCGACCGCGTTGCGCAGATCGATGAAACGCCGGGTATCGCCGGAAGAATCCTTGAAGCAGACGATGTTCTCGCAGTCCTGCAGGGCGATCAGCACTTCGGGGGTGACGTCATTCTTGTAGATCGGCGGGTTGTTGTAGACCATCACCGGCAGGTCGGTACCGGTGGCCACCGCACGAAAATGCGCCGCGGTTTCATGGGGCTTGGCCGAGTACACCAGGGCCGGCATCACCATCACCCCGTCGACTCCGACCCTGGCCGCTTCGCGCACCGTATGGCGGGCGAACTCGGTGGTGAATTCGGCCACCCCGGCGATCACCGGCACCCGGCCGCCGGCGGCGTCCTTGGCGACTTCGATCACTGATAGCTTTTCCGTGGTACTCAAGGAGGTGTTCTCCCCCACGGTGCCGCACACCACCAGGCCGGATACGCCATCGTCCACCAGGTTGCGCATGACCTTGTGGGTGGCCTGCAGGTCGAGGGAGAAATCGGCTTTGAATTGAGTGGTCACAGCGGGGAACACACCGCTCCATTGGATGGCTTTACGGCTCATGGTCTTGTCCTTGTGTGAGGTCGGCGGGGCCGACTGACGTTGAAAACCCAGACCAGAGTCGCCTTTTATCCCCCTCGCAGCTTGAGGCTTTTCGTCCCTGCAAGAGACGAAATCGGCACACTCGCCCCTCGCCCCACTGTGGCTTCAGCGCCACAGGAGCCATGGCGTGACTGTGCCGATTTCGTCATCTGCAACAGCGAAAACCCACAAGCAACGCCGCCCCCGCCAAGGCCACTCTGTAGCTCTTTCCCGTCAGGTGCCGCCATGAAAAAAATAACCGTGATCGACTCACACACCGGGGGTGAACCCACTCGCCTGGTGATCGACGGCTTTCCCGAGCTGGGCCGTGGCTCCATGGCCCAGCGCCTCCAGACCCTGCGCAGTCAGCACGATCACTGGCGCCGCGCCTGCGTCCTCGAACCCCGGGGCAGCGACGTGCTGGTGGGGGCCCTGCTCTGCGAACCGCAGGCCGGGGATGCCTGTGCCGGCGTGATCTTTTTCAACAACAGCGGCTACCTGGGCATGTGCGGCCACGGCACCATCGGCCTGGTGCGCTCGCTGTACCACCTGGGCCGCATCGACTACGGCGTGCACCGCATCGAAACCCCGGTGGGCACGGTGGAGGCCACCTTGCATGACGACCTGTCAGTGAGCGTGCGCAATGTCCCCGCCTATCGCTACCGCACCCAGGTGGCGCTGCAAGTGCCGGGGCACGGCACGGTGCATGGCGACATCGCCTGGGGCGGCAACTGGTTCTTCCTGATCAGCGATCACGGCCAGGACATTGCCCTGGACAATGTCGAAGCCCTGACCCAATACACCTGGCGCGTGCGCGAGGCCCTGGAAGCCGCCGGGGTGACCGGGGCCGAGGGCGGGGTCATCGACCACATCGAACTGTTCGCCGACGACCCACAGGCCGACAGCCGCAACTTCGTGCTCTGTCCCGGCAAGGCCTACGACCGCTCCCCCTGCGGCACCGGCACCAGCGCCAAGCTGGCCTGTCTGGCCGCGGACGGCAAGCTCGCTCCGGGCCAGACCTGGCGCCAGGCCAGCGTCATCGGCAGCCAGTTCAGCGCCCACTACGAGCAGGCCGGCGAGCGGATCATTCCCACCCTGCGTGGTAGCGCCCACATCAGCGCCGAAGCGACCCTGCTGCTCGATGACAGCGACCCGTTCGCCTGGGGCATCGGCTCGTGAATTCCCAGGGCGAGGCCGACGTGATCGTGGTCGGCGCCGGCATCATCGGTGCCACCTGCGCCCATGAACTGGCCGGCCGCGGCCTGCGGGTGCAGGTGCTGGACGACGCCCGTGGCGGCGCCACCGGGGCCGGTATGGGGCATCTGGTGGCCATGGACGACAACCCGGCGGAGCTGGCCCTGAGTCATTACTCCATCGTCCTGTGGCGGCAACTGCGGGAACGTCTGCCCGAGGCCTGTGCCTATCGCAACTGCGGCACCCTGTGGCTGGCCGCCGACCGCGAGGAAATGGACCTGGCGCGCGCCAAGCAGCAGACCCTGGCAGACCACGGCGTCACCGGCCAACTGCTCGACGGCCGGCAACTGGCGGCGCTGGAGCCGATGCTGCGCCAGGGCCTGGGAGGCGCCCTGAAGATCCCCGGGGACAGCATTCTCTATGCCCCGGCCACCGCCCACTGGATGCTCAGCAGCCATCCACTGATCCAGCGCCAGTACGGCCATGTGCGCCGGGTTGCCGGCGATCAGCTGGAGCTGGACGACGGCCGGGTCCTGCGCGCGCCCCGGGTGCTGCTGGCCAACGGTCTCGCCGCCCGGGAACTGCTGCCGGCCCTGCCCCTGCGGCCAAAGAAGGGCCACCTGCTGATCACCGACCGCTACCCGCAACAGGTCCAGCATCAACTGGTAGAACTGGGCTACGCCGCCAGCGCCCATGCCAGTGACGGTACCTCGGTGGCCTTCAACGTCCAGCCGCGTCCAACCGGCCAGTTGCTGATCGGCTCGTCCCGGCAGTTCGACACCCTCGATCCTCAAGTCGAACCGGCCGTACTGGCGCCCATGCTGCAACGGGCAGTGGAATACCTGCCGGAGCTGGCAACGCTCAACGGTATCCGCGCCTGGACCGGCTTTCGCGCCGCCACTCCGGACGGCCTGCCGATCCTGGGTGAACACCCGCAACAGCCGGGCCTGTGGCTGGCCGTCGGCCATGAAGGCCTGGGCGTGACCACCGCCCCCGGCAGCGCGCGGCTGCTGGTGGACCTGATGCTCTGCGAATGCCCGGCGATCGACCCCCGCCCCTATCGGCCCGGACGCTTCGCCACCCTGACAGGAGAACGCCCGTGATCATCTACCTGGATCAGCAAGCGCTGGAGATCCGCTCCGGCCTCACGGTGGCCGCCGCCGTGGCCACCAGCGGCATGCCCTATACCCGCACCGCCTGCAGCGGTGCTCCACGAGCGCCGTTCTGTGGCATGGGCATGTGCCAGGAATGTCGAATGACCATCGACGGTCGCCGTCAACTGGCCTGCCAGACCCTGTGCCGGGATGGCATGCAAGTGGAGCGCAGCCAATGAGCGCCCAACGCCTGCACTGCCAGATAGTCATAGTCGGCAGCGGCCCGGCGGGGCTCGCCGCCGCCCAGGCCGCCAGCCACAGCGCGACCTCGATCCTGATGATCGATGACAACCCGCGGCCCGGCGGACAGATCTGGCGCAATGGCCCCGGGCACCCGCCCACAGCCCTCCAGGCCGAGCGTTTCAAGGTCCTGCAGCACCCGGCGCTGCGCTACCTCAGCGCCACCCGCATCATCGCCGCCCTGGGCCCGCAACGCCTGTTGCTGGAGGATGCACAGCAGGCCTGGCAGGTGGACTTTGAACACCTGATCCTGTGCTGCGGCGCCCAGGAATTGCTGCTGCCCTTTCCCGGCTGGACCCTGCCCGGGGTCACCGGCGCCGGAGGCCTGCAGGCGCTGCTGAAGAATGGCCTGCAAGTGAATGGAAAAAACCTGGTGATCGCCGGCAGCGGCCCCTTGCTGCTGGCCAGCGCCGCCACCGCGCGCCAGGCCGGCGCCCGCGTGGTGCGGGTGCTGGAACAGACCCCAGCAGCCTCCGTGCTGGGTTTCGCCGGCCAGCTGTGGCGCTGGCCAAGCAAGCTGGCCCAGGCCCTGAAGCTGGCTACCCCGGCCTACCGTTGCAACGCCCATGTGGTGGAAGCCCTGGGGGACCGGCACCTGCAAGGGGTGCGCATCCGCCAGGGTCGACGCAGCGAAGAAATCCCCTGCGACTACCTGGCCTGCGGCTTCGGCCTGGTGCCCAATACCCGTCTGGCCAGCCATCTGGGCTGTCACCTGGAACACGGCGCCATCGTGGTCGACCACCAGCAGCGCAGCAGCCTGCCCCAGGTCCTTGCCGCCGGTGAATGCACCGGCATCGGTGGCAGCGAACTGGCCCTGATCGAAGGCGAGATTGCCGGCTGCGTCGCCAGCGGCCAGAGCGTCCGAGCGGCCAGCTTGATCCGCCAGCGCCAACACTGGCAGGCCTTTGCCAGGCAGTTGCAGCGTCACTTCGAGCTGCAACCGCAGATCCTCGAACTGGCCCGCCCCGAGACGCTGCTGTGCCGTTGCGAAGATGTGCCCTACGCTGCGGTGGCGGCGGCAGCCGATTGGCCCAGCGCCAAGTTGCACAGCCGATGCGGCATGGGGGCCTGCCAGGGCCGGGTCTGCGCCAGCGCTGCCCAGCGCCTGTTCAACTGGCCCATAGTGGCCCCGCGAACGCCGCTGGTCCCGGCCCGGGTCGCCACCCTGATGCTCGACGAGACCTGCCACGACGCCGCAGACTGAGCCCCTGAACCCACCCTGGCCGGGAATACCCGGCCAGCTTGCACAGCCCTTTTGTACCCCCTGGCTTTATCGACACAGATCCATCCCCCAAGCCCCCTAGAGAGAGGCCGACGATGATCGATAGCGCACAGCTCCACCACTTGCCCAGGGCCATCGCCGCCCAATCCCTCGGGGACATCAACAGCCTGCTGGCCAGCATGGCTCCGATCACGCCCCTGCTGGACTGCATTCCCAGCGCGGTGTTCTTCATCAAGGACCTGCAGGCCCGGTACCTGATCGCCAACCTGACCCTGGCCCAGCGCTGCGGCTTCAAGAACATCCGGCCATTGCTCGGCAAGACCTCCGCAGAAGTCTTTCCGGCGGTGCTCGGCCCGGTCTACACCGAGCAGGACCAGCGCGTGCTGCGCCAGGGCATCACCATCAAGGGCCAACTGGAGTTGCACCTGTACGGCAGCCGCGAACCCGGCTGGTGCCTGACTCACAAACTGCCGCTGTATGGACGCGACGGACAGATCATCGGCATGGCCGGCATCTCCCTGGACCTGCAGGCAGCCCGTGACACCCATCCGGCCTACGAGCGTTTGGCGGCCGTGGACCGGCATATCCGCGAGCACTACAGCGAAGCCATCCGCCTGCAGGACCTGACCCGCATCGCCAACCTGTCCACGGCGCAGCTGGAGCGCTACTGCAAGCGCATCTTCCACCTCACGCCCCGGCAGATGATCCACAAGGCACGCCTGGAACACGCCTCACGGCTGCTGCTGACCCAGGAGCCCATCACCGAGGTGGCATTGCAATGCGGCTACACCGACCACAGCGCCTTCAGCCGGCAATTCAAGTCCCTGACCGGACTCAGTCCACGGCAGTTCCGGCTCAACGCCACGACTTAGCCAGGACTTACTCCTGGCAGAAGGTGCAGTAGTCGAACAAGCCCGTGAAGCCGACCTTGCGGTAGATCGACAGGCCGTCGAGGGAGGCTTCGAGCACACAGATTTTCGCGCCCTGGGCCTGGATCAGGCGCAGCACCGAGTGAATCAGCGCCGTGGCATAGCCCCGCCCCTGGCACTCCTGCAAAGTGCCGATATCATCCAGCCGCGCCACCCCCGGCCCCAGGGACAGCGTCAGGGCGCTCACCGGACGCTGGTCGACATACAGAGTGAAATGGCGCAGCGCCCTGCCGGCCTGCAACGCCGCCCGATGCCGTTCCAGGTACTGCTCGATGCCCCCACCATTGGGCTCGAACGCACTCTCCACCGGTAGCCCCCAATCGTCCAGATGCTCATCGGTGCAACGCACATCCGCCAGTGGCACCAGTACCTCCTGCGCTTCATAGGTCGCCAGATCCAGCACCATGCAAGTGGTCTTGTCCGCGGGCATCAGGTTCTGCTGTTGCAACTGCAGACTGACCCGTGACACCTGCGCCTGAGGGATCACCACACAGAACGGCATGCCGGTGCGCTGCAGGAACGCCACGCCCTCGGCCAGTTGCTCGCTGTTGTCGCCAGCCTGGTCCGTCATCATCAACAGATTCAGGCTGCTGGCTTCGACCCCAGTGCAATAGGCACTGAGATCGGAGCCGAAGCGCCGATAGAACTGGGAGATGGAAACGAAGAAATAGTCTTCCGCCTGATGATACAGATCGATGATCGACGCGCTGGGTACCTGCGCCATCTGCTACCTCCTTGAGCCTCGCGGCGCGCCATGCGTCGCCTGATCCGAGCCACGTTAAGCCCACAGGCCCGGCGGCTCCAGCACAATCCTGTTTTATTGTGCGAAGGAATGTTCTGAGGTGTAAGCAGACAGCGTTGGTTGATCACCACTCAACCATCCAGGCGATCGCCGGGGCGTCCGGCCTGGATGGCCTTGGCCATTTGCAGGTGGTTCTCCAGCTTGGGCAAGGTTTCCTCGGCGAAGGCCTTGAGCTCCGGCACTTCACTGGTTTGCGCCTGTTGCTGGATCTGCCGGATCGCCGCTTCAGTGGCCTTGATCTGGCTCGCGGCATAGGCGCGGTCGAAATCCGCACCCTCGGGCACCTGTGGCATCAGGCGCTTGGCCTGGTCCACTACCTGCTCTCGGGGGGCCACCGGCAGGTCCAGTTGCCTGGCGATTTTTGCCAGGTGCTGATTGGCGGTGGTGCGATCGTTGATCACCTGAATGGTGTATTCCTTGACCGCCCGGGACGAGGTTTGCTGATGCGCCAGGCGACTGGCTTCGATATCGGCCATGCCCTTGGCCGAAGCGTCGTCGATAAAGGCCGCGGGGGACTGGGCCAGGGCGTTGCTGGCGCCAAGGCCGAGCAACAAGGCCAGGCCGGCACGACCGAGGATTGTGGCCATGGGGTTCATGCGGGGAGTCTCCTCTTGCAAATCAATACGGCGGGAGCCACAGCACCCGCCTGCATTGGGAAAACCCGGAGCCACAAAGGTTTACAACAATCGCCGCCGGTACGACGAACGGCGACTCTTTCAGGCCTGGACCAGAGCCCTGCCCCTGGCCATGACTTCAGGCGCTGGAGCGGCTTTTGCGCTCGCGCTTGACCGCGTACATCGCCTCATCGGCGTGCTTGAACAGCTGCTTTTCTTCCAGGCCATGTTCGGGGTACAGGCCAATGCCGATACTCGGCAGGATACGCAGGGAATGGCCATCCAGGCGCAGGGGCTCGTTTAGCGCGCGGCGAATCTTCTCGGCTACATGCTGGGCATCGTCACTGTGCTGCACGCTCTCGAGCAGCACCACGAACTCATCGCCGCCCATGCGCGCCACGGTGTCGGTTTCCCGCACGCAGCCCTTGAGGCGATTGGCCACTGCTTGCAGCAGCATGTCGCCCACAGCATGCCCGCAGGTGTCGTTGACCTCCTTGAACTTGTCCAGGTCGACATACAGCAAGGCCATGCGTCCCGACTCGCGCCGGGCCCGAGCCAGGGCTGAACGCAAGCGCTCGCGCAGCAGCTCGCGGTTAGGCAGATGGGTCAGTTGATCGTACTCGGCCATGTAATGCAGGCGCGCATGCAATTGCGCGCGTTCGATGGCAGCGGCGAGCTGGGCACTGACGTACTGCAGCAATTCCAGCTCTGCATCACCGTAGCCTTGTGCGCCGGGTGCACTTTTGACCATGAGCACACCGATGGTGCCCTTCTGCGAATTCAGTGGTACGCCCAGCCAGCAGCGAGGACCTTGAGCGACGGCGAACTCGTTCCACAAATCCCGGCTCAACGGACACTCCGGTGCCAGCAGCAAGGACTGGCCGTGCCGCAGCACTTGCGTGCAGAAACGCCCGATCAAGGTCCCGGGCTGCTCCGGGCTGCTTTCGCAGTCATCGACGTGGTAGGGAAAGTTCAGGCTATCGCTGCGCTCGTCGTACAGCGCCAGAACGAAATTGAGCGCCGGCAGCCACTCGCCGATGATCCGATGCACATGCTTGAACAGCACCAGCAGGTCCTCGGTGGCATGGGCCGCTTCGGAAATGGCATACAACGCCGCCTGTTTCGATTCGGCCTGTTTACGCTCGGTAATGTCCCGAGCCACGGCGATGCGCAACTGGTCCACTTCCGACCAGCGCGCCGACCAGAGGATGTGTGCCACCCGCCCGTCCTTGCGCAGGTAACGGTTCTCGAAATTCGGTTTGGGCACGCCCCCCATGATTTCCCGGGCGGCCTGCAAGGTGCGCTCACGATCGGCCGGGTGCACCAGCTCGATCATCGGCCGGCCGATCAGTTCATCGGCGGTGTAGCCGAAGACCCGCTCGCAGGCGGCACTGACAAACACGAAGCGCCCATCGATATCCACTGCGCACACAGCGTCCAGAAGCAGATCGATAAAGCTCGCCAGAGGCGCGGAATTGTTGGTTGCCATCAGAGAAAGCTACTACCCATGAAAAATGCACTGAGTACCCATCCCTTGAGCCCGGTCAGGTGGGATCGCCACCGACTGCGCACCGTCGCAACCCGCGCGGTACGTTATGCCTTGTTACCGATCAACCCCGGCACCGCATGCAACAGGGCATTGATCGCAAAACCGATGAACATCACCCCGCAGACCCGGGTGATCGCCAGCTCGTGACGCTGATACCAACTGCGTACCTGACGCGCACCGACCACGCCGATGAGAATAGCGTAAGCGCCGAGGCCGCCAAGGAAGCTCAGGGCAATCAGGCCGGGAAGCATGGACCAGCTGAGCAGCTCCGCACGGCTGGACAGCAGCGCGGTGAACGTCGCCACCGCCACCGGATAGGCCTTGGGATTGGTCAGGCCGAAGATGATCCCGTGCCAGAACGGATTGCGCGCAGCGCCCTGAGGTTCATCGCCATTGCTACCACGACTGCGAATAGCCCGCAGCCCCAGCCAGAACAGGTACAGACCGCTGAGCACCCCGAGGATATTGAAGGCGTCGCTGCCGATTTCCCGGGCGCCGACAATGGCGATCAGCGCCGTACTGCACCAGACCACATCGCCCAGCAGGTGCCCGCAGAGAAACCCGGCGCCGGCCTGCCGACCACGGGAGGCGCCAATACCGAAGACCGCCAGGACTCCTGGTCCGGGGGTGATCGCGTAAATGAAACCCGAGGCGATAACGGCCAGTAACAGCGATGAGGTCATCAACAAGACTCCAGAACGGATGCACCTCACGGAAACGCCAGGCACAGAATGAATCTGCCGGATTCTGCACGATCAAGGCACCTTGCCACCAGCGGCTTTCGTCAGCTGCTTCCGCTAGCGGCGCCTCAGTCGGCGGGGTAAAAGCGCATCCCAGCGTAAGGATGTTCGCGACAGGCCCGTAATCGCGAAGCCAAATCACCGACATGAGTCTCCAGACGCAGTTGCAACTGCGAGTGATAGAAGGCCAGGCTGCGGGGCAAGTCGCTGACCGCCAGGGTCAGGTGATTGAGGCCGGTGAGCATCGATTACTGTCCTTTCAGGGCTTTGCTCAACACGTAGCGCCGGCCGTCATAGTGCAGGGTCGCCAGCGTGTTCCTGGGCGCCAGGTCACGGCTTTCACAGCCGTCGCGGCCCTTGAAATGCTCGGTACTGACTTCACGGGTACGCACGATCAGATCGGCGTAACCGTTGCGCTGGCCGCTGCCGACTTCCAGGGTCCGGTGCAGGGTCCGGGAGCGGCCCACGCATTCGCTGCCCCAACCAAACTCGCCGGTGCTTTCATCCACCACCAATCCTTCCAGCAGCGGCAGGACCTCCTTGTCTTCACGTCGATACAGGGTCAGCACGCTTTTCTCGTAGGGCATGGCACTGGAGCTGTGGTGATAGAGAACCCGCAGGCCAAAGGCCCGCTGCTCTTCGTTCAAGCGGTAGCGCCCGGTGTCGATCTGCAGCCCTTGCAGGGCCACGGCATCGGAGAACAGAGCGGAATCCTTGTAGTTGCTGGCCAGGGTCCAACCGGAGTCGATGTCCTGCAGCGATACGTCCAGGCTGTAGCTGCTGACGTCGCCAGCCTGGCTCCCGGGCATGGGCGTCGCCCGGGCACTGATGCTCAGTTCCGGCTCCGCGGGCCAGGGCTTGCAGACATAGAGCTCTCCGGGGATATCCGTCGTGTTGTCACAGTGCGCCTGCGCCGCCGTGACACCCCCCAACCAGGCACAGAGCACCAGGCCCAGACCCCATGGTTCAAGCCACTTCATCAAAACTCCTTCAGATACCGCTGTAACCATTGGGCAGGACGTAACGCTGGCCATCGTAATGCAGCGTGATGAGCACCGGCTTGGCGGTCACGGACTTGGACTGGCACTCCTCCCCCACTTTTTCGCTCCGGGTACTGACGCTGACCGAACGCACGATCAGGTCGGCATAGCCATGGCTGCGGGTCTTGGCGATATCCAGGGTGCGAGTGGTTTCAGTGCCCTCGCCGGTGCACTGGCCATCCCACTCGCCGTTGTAGGAGCGGGCCAGGAACTTCTCCAGCACCGGGCGCAGGGTGCTGCCTTCGCGCACGTAGAGACTGAGCCAGATCTGATTGAAGGGGTTGACCCGGGAGGAGCCCTCGAACGCCGCCCGAACCCCAAAGGCCCGCACTTCTGGCGCCAGTTGGAAGCGCCCGGTGTCGAGCGTCACGCTTTCCAGGCGGAAGGCGTCGGAGACGAAAGCCACAGGCTGTCTGTAACTGGCCAGGGGCTTGCCGCTGTTGCGCTCCAGCACTGCCAGTTGCAGATTGTAAGTGCCGTCCCCGTCGCCGGTGTCGCTGGGGTCCGGGACTTGTTCTGACAGCAGGCTGATGCTCTGGTCGTCAAAGGCCGGCCAGTCCTTGCACAAGGAAAAGCCCGGAACCTCGGCGTTGCGTGGCGGCGGCAGGCACTGGGCCGCGACGGATGTGGTGCCGGCCAGCAGCGCGAGGCTGCCCAGAAGCGGGATCAGAGAAGAGCGACGGAACATTCACGACTCCTTGTGACAGGCGGATACAGCGCGGTTTCAGGTCGCACTATCCTCTGCCCCGCCGACGCTTTCAACGCTGGGAGCACGGGTCCGGGAATAAGGCCGCCATATTGCTCAGGCCGATCCTCAGGCCGGCTACCCGGCACCCGGGGGTGGGTGATATCCGGCTGGCCTTACCTGATTCCCTACCGGGTGCGCGGGGACCGGCTCCAGATTCTGCGAATTTTCCATACCCACCGGCAGCCCCTGGCACGTTGGTGAACGCTTCACTTGTAGGAGCTGGCTTGCCAGCGAAACGGACTTACTCGTTCCTCAAAACGCGCTACGGAAAATCTCTTCGATCTGCCGCTGCTCCGCCGGACGCGGGTTGGTCAGGCCACAGGCGTCTTTCAGGGCATTGGCCGCCAGCACCGGAATGTCCTGCAACTTGGCACCCAGCTCGCGCAGCCCGGCAGGAATTTCCACATCCCGAGCCAAAACACGAATCGCCGCAATTGCAGCCTGGGCACCCTCCTCCGGGCTGAAGCCACGAATGTCCGCGCCCAGGGCGTGGGCCACATCGGTCAGGCGCTCGGCACAGACACTGGCGTTGAAGCTCTGCACATGGGGCAGCAGTACCGCGTTGCACACTCCATGGGGCAGATCATAGAAACCGCCCAGTTGGTGGGCCATGGCATGCACGAAGCCCAGGGAAGCGTTGTTGAAGGCCATGCCGGCGAGGAACTGCGCATAGGCCATGTTCTCCCGGGCCAGCAAATCGCTGCCGTCGTGCACCGCCTGGCGCAAGTTCGCGCTGATCATGCTGATGGCTTTCAACGCACAGGCGTCGGTGATCGGGTTGGCGGCGGTGGACACATAAGCCTCCACTGCGTGGGTCAAGGCGTCCATGCCGGTGGCGGCGGTCAGGCCCTTGGGCATCGCCACCATCAGCGCCGGATCGTTGACCGACAGCAGGGGCGTAACGTTGCGGTCGACAATGGCCATTTTCACGTGGCGCGACTCGTCGGTGATGATGCAGAAACGGGTCATCTCGCTGGCGGTGCCGGCGGTGGTGTTGATGGCAATCAGCGGCAGTTGCGGCTTGCTCGACTGATCGACGCCTTCGTAATCGCGAATATGCCCGCCGTTGGTGGCGCACAGGGCAATGCCCTTGGCGCAGTCATGGGGCGAGCCGCCCCCCAGGGAAATCACGAAATCGCACTGGGACTGCTGCAACTGCGCCAGCCCCTGCTCGACGTTGGCGATGCTCGGATTGGGCTTGGCGCCATCGAAGATCACCGAGTCGATGTCCTGCATGGCCAGCTTCTCGGCGATCATGCCCGCCACCCCGGCCTTGGCCAGCCCGACGTCGGTGACGATCAGCGCCTTGCGAAACCCATAATTGCGAATGGCGCTCATGGCCTCGTCCAGGCAATCGATGCCCATGATGTTGACGGCTGGGATAAAGAAGGTGCTGCTCATGAGGAGGTCTCCAGGCGAATGCCCAATGCGGGTGTCGATTCATGTCTGCCCGACAGGATCGACTCATCGGTCACGGGCGATCTTGATCTGGCTCAAGGGTCGGTCGTGATAAAGTCGGCGCCCTGATTACCTTCTGCCTTGAGACCAATGACCGCGATGACGGATTTCCAGGAATTTGACGCCAAACTTGAAGACTGGAACGCCCTGGTCACCAGCACGCCGTTCAGTGGCCTGCTGATCGGCAACGGTGCCAGCCGTGCCGTGTGGGAGGATTTTGCCTACGACTCGCTGTTCGAAAACGCTCGCACAGTGGAAGAAAAGCCCCTGAGCCAGTCCGAGCTCAGCGTCTTCGAAGCCCTGCAGACCCGCAGCTTCGAACAGGTATTGGGCGCCCTGAAAACCACCAGCCGGGTCAACAAGGCCCTGGCGGTCAGCTCGGCGGCGCCGCGCAACCGCTACTACGCCATCAAGGAAGCCCTGATCAACACCGTGCATGCGGTGCACATCCCCTGGCGCCTGGTGCAGCCGCAAAGCCTGGCGGCGATCAACCAGGAGTTGCGACGCTATCCCACGGTGTTCACCAGCAACTACGACCTGCTCAACTACTGGGCGGTACAGCATGACAGCCAAGGCATCGACGACCTGTTCCACGGCGCCGATCCGGCCTTCGCACTGGGCACCACCTCCAGCACCGCTACCCGCTTGCTCTACCTCCACGGCGGCCTGCACCTGGTGCGCAACCTGGACGGCAGCGCACGCAAGCTGAGCTCCACCGAAGGCACCCTGCTGGGCAGCTTCGCCATCAACAACACCCTCAAGACCCTGGACGACGTGCCGCTGTTTGTCAGCGAAGGGCCCCTGGCGGACAAGCTCAAGACCATCCGCAGCTCGGACTACCTGTCGTTCTGCTACCAGCAGTTGCTGGACCACAGCGGCGCCCTGTGCATCTTCGGCCACAACCTCGGCCCCCAGGACCAGCATCTGGTGCAGGCGATCCGCCAGTCGGCCACCAAGACCCTGGCCATCTCCATCTACCCACGCAGCGCAGCCTTCATCCAGCACCAGAAGCGCCACTACGCCAAGCTGTTCGAGGGCCTGGAGCTGAGCCTGCGCTTCTTCGATTCCAAGACCCACGCCCTGGGCAACCCGGCGCTGTCAGTCCCCGTAGAACGCTGATCAGCCCCGCAGATCTCACGACTGGCGCAAGGAACTGGCTTGCCAGCGAAGGCGGCCGCAGAAGCAACACAAGGCTCCACCGCCCGGCCAGCTCCTGGCGGATGAGCGCCCTCAGTCCTCGCTGCTGTGCACCACCACCAGCAACTGCGCCTGCTCGTCCCCCAGGGAGCGGATGCGATGGGGCTTTTGGGCATTGAAGTGCAGCGCGTCGCCACGGTTGAGAATCACCCGCTCGTTCATGAAGTCCACTTCCACCTGGCCTTCATGAACAAACAGGAACTCCTCCCCCAGGTGTTCCTTGAAGGTCTTGTCACTGAACTCTTTGGCCGGGTAGATGATGAACGGCAGCAGATTGCGTTCACTGACCTGATGGGCCAGCACCGCATATCCCGGCGTCTGCCCGTTGGCTGCCAATGACTGGCGCTCGTCGCTGCGCACCAGGCTGTAGCTGTCCAGGCTGATGCTGTCCTCGGCGAACAGCTCCTCGACCTTGACGTTCAGCGCCTTGGCCAGCTTCAAGGCGGCTGCAATCGACGGCGTGTTCAACCCGCGCTCGACTTTCGACAGGTAGCTCTTGGTCATCCCGGATTTTTCAGCCAGGGCCTCCAGGGTCACGCCAAGTTTTTTTCTCAATAATTTCAAACGGATAGACATGTAAAGCGATTAATCCATCTAGAAAACAACGATTGGCGCTTGCCAATGACACAAAGTGTCATATAGCCTCTTTAGTGTCATCAGCATTCACCCAACGACCTTGCAAGTAGCAGGTGAAGTGCAGACCCGACGTCCATTGCACCCTCACCAAGGACCCCGATATGGCCAAGACATTAGCATTGCCCAAGGACCAACTGATCAAGCAAGCCCTGACCCAGATGCAAAATACACTGGCGGATAATACGTGGACCGACCGGCAAAAGCTGGCCCTGACCTGCCGCATTCTGTTCGAGAACGGTCACGACTCGGGCCTCGCCGGGCAGATCACCGCCCGCGGTCCGCAGCCAGGCACCTACTACACCCAGCAATTGGGCCTGGGTTTCGATGAAATCAGCGCCAGCAACCTGCTGCTGGTCAACGAAGACCTGGAAGTCCTGGAAGGCCACGGCATGCCCAACCCGGCCAACCGCTTCCACAGCTGGGTGTACCGCGCCCGCCCGGACGTGAACTGCATCATCCACACCCATCCGACCCACGTTGCCGCGCTGTCGATGCTGGAAGTGCCCCTCGAGGTATCGCACATGGACCTCTGCCCGCTGTATGAGGACTGTGCCTTTCTCGAACCCTGGCCCGGGGTGCCAGTGGGCAACGAAGAAGGCGAAATCATCTCCGCAGCCCTGGGAGACAAGCGCGCGATCCTGCTTTCCCACCACGGTCAGCTGTCCACCGGGGCCAGCATCGAGGAAGCCTGTGTCATCGCCCAACTGATCGAGCGCGCAGCCAAGCTGCAACTGCTGGCCATGGCCGCCGGCACCATCAAGCCGATCCTTCCTGAGCTGGGTCGTGAAGCCCACGACTGGATCTCCAAGCCCAAGCGCCATGGCGCCGCCTTCAACTACTACGCTCGGCAAAACCTGAAAAAACACGCCGACTGCCTGAACTGATCCACACCCTTATGCCTTGCTAGGAGTTGCACCATGTCTACACCCGATATCCACGGCATCATCGGCTACACCGTCACCCCCTTCGGCCCCCACGGCGAGGGCCTGGACCTGGACGCCCTCGGGCACTCCATCGACCGCATGATCGACGCCGGCGTCCACGCCATCGCCCCCCTGGGCAGCACCGGCGAAGGTGCCTACCTCAGCGATGCGGAATGGGATCAGGTCGCCGAGTTCAGCATCCGCCACGTGGCCAAACGCGTGCCGACCATCGTCAGCGTTTCCGACCTGACCACCGCCAAGGCCATCCGCCGCGCGCGTTTTGCCGAAGCCCAGGGCGCCGACGTGGTGATGGTACTGCCGGCCTCCTACTGGAAGCTCAGCGAAGCCGAGATCCTCGCCCACTACCAGGCCATAGGCGCCAGCATCGGCGTGCCGATCATGCTCTACAACAACCCGGCCACCAGCGGCACCGACATGTCGGTGGAGCTGATCCTGAAGATTTTCCACGCCGTGGAGAACGTCACCCTGGTCAAGGAAAGCACCGGCGACATCCAGCGCATGCACAAGCTGCAACTGCTGGGCGAAGGCCAGGTGCCGTTCTACAACGGCTGCAACCCCCTGGCCCTGGAAGCCTTCGCTGCCGGTGCCCGCGGCTGGTGCACGGCGGCGGCGAACCTGATCCCCCAGCTCAATCTCGATCTGTACCAGGCCGTGCTGAACCATGACCTGCAACGGGCCCGGGAACTGTTCTACCGTCAGTTGCCGCTGCTGGACTTCATCCTCAAGGGCGGCTTGCCGGCCACGGTCAAGGCCGGACTGGAACTGGCCGGACTGAACGCCGGCGAGCCACGCCGGCCGGTGTTTGCCCTGAACGCGGGCGGTCGCCAACAGTTGCAGACGCTGCTGCATACCCTGGGTTGAATCCCTGACAAAAAAGCCCGGACGGCTGACACCGTCCGGGCTTTGGCATGGGCCACGTTCAACGGTCGCTCAGTGGCTGTTCAGCGCCACCGGGGCCTTGGCCTTGAACAGCGGGTCCTGCAGCATCTGCGCGATGAAGTCGTCGGTGATGCGCTGCACATGCTGGTATTGGCCGCCATCGAGATTGGCCCAGCCGCGCCAGGACCGGGTCTGATTACTGACCCGATACTTGGCCAGCGGCTGGTCACCACGGCTGACATGGAACATCACCTGACTGTCCCAGGTGGCCCGGGCCGGCACGATAAAAAAGGTCATCGCGCTGAGCAGCCCCATGGGAATGTTCTGCCAGCCAAAGTAATCACTGTTCGCCATCACGATCACGTTGTAGCCATCGGCACTGAACCCCGACTGCACCTGCTCGAAGGTGCCGCGACGACGCAGTTCGTCACGGATCAGGCCGCCGGGAATGGGCCCGATCACACTGACGCTGATGGCCGGCAACCTCTGCTGATAATCCACCTCGGCCGGCTTGAGACTATGGCTGGTCTGGCAACCGCCAAGCCCCAGCATCAACACCATCAACAACCACCAACCACTGCGCATTACAGATCCCCCGACAGCATGGCCTTGAGCATTGACGCCTTGGGCCCCTGCTCCTTGACGATCAGCGACGTGACGTCTTCCATCTTCTGCAGATCGACCCGTTGCAGGCTCGGCACCTGCGGGTACTTGGCGCGCACCAGAGCGGCGTCGCGCTCCAGGTGGTCACTGTGCAGAAACACGCACTTGGCCCCCGCCGCCGACAGGCAGCCGGCGCGGAAATCACCGACGTAATAGGCCTTGCCGGCTTCCAGTTCCAAGGGGATGGAGAAGTCTTCGCGGCTCCAGGAAGTGGCGTTGCCGCGGTCGAAGTGCAGGTTGTAGATCTCGTAGCGCCCGGGTTTGAGCGGCATCACGAACAGGCTGCCGATACCGTGCCAGGTCTCGCGCACATCGCGCGGGGTGCGACCGTAGACCTGGTTGTACAAGCGCGCCGAGGCGAACCCCTCACCGCCCCGTGGGCGAATCAGCAGCATCTGTTCGTTGGCGGTGTGCACCGCCTTCGGCCAGATGCCGACCACGCCCACCACATAGGCCACCCCCGACTGCGAATCGGGGCGCATGCTCTCGGCGATTTTCGTGGAAGACAAGCTGTAGCAACCGCTCAGCGCCAGCAGCGCGGCGAGTAATACGAGAGGGCGAATCATGAGGTCGCAAATCCCTTGGACAATGATCGATAACGTCAACCAGTGCGCCAGGCATGCCGACCGCCCGGTGACGGGCGCGGAGGATAATGCAAGTGATGGCATTTCGCCAGAATTCAGTCGCCAAGCGGCTGGCGTCCGCCAGGAGCTCGAACCAAAGCTCGCCGCCATCGCGGGCGACGAGTTTCAGCCGGGCAGATGGCGGCGCAGCCATGCGGCCTTGCCCCTGATCAGGCCAAGCGGCCGGGGCTTTGCCGAACCGGGTTTAAACGCCAGTCAGGTCCTTGATGTTGTGGCTCGGACCGTTGGCCTTGACGCTGGCGATGCCCTTGTCCCGGGCCGCCTCCGATGAATAGGTTTCACTGTTGCCGATGATCTGGTGATTGGCCGCCTTCAGCGTGAAATAGGGTTTGCCGTCCTTGGCGCTCTTGCGCTCGTAGCGCTCATCCAGGGGACTGTTGGTCTGCACCGAGGCAATGCCGTTCTCCGCGGCGGCGCGAGTGGTGTATTGCTCGCTGGTGAGAATGGTCTCGGCGTTGGCCGCCTTGAGCACGAAACGAAACTGACCGTTGCTGCTTTTCTTCAACTCATACCATCCGGACATGCTGTGGCTCCTTGCGTTGATCGATGGGCGTTGCGCCTTGAGAGTAAAGACTCTTTAAGCGATTCAGCCATTGCCCCGATGACTGAAAAATCGGTTTTCCACTCGCGCAAGCCCCAGGTGTTCGCGCAGGGTGTGCGCCGTGTAGCGCTGGCGAAACAGGCCCCGGCGTTGCAGCTCCGGGGTGATCAATTGCACGAAATCCTCGATGGCTCCCGGCAAATGGGTAAACAGCACATTGAAGCCATCGGCGGCGTACTCCTCGTACCAGGTCGCCAGTTCATCAACGATCTGCCCTGGCGTCCCCACCAGTACCTTGTGCCCGCTGGCGGACAGGCTGCGCAGCAGCTGCGCCAGCGTTGGCCGCTCCCGGCGGACCAGTTCCACCACCAGTTGCCGACGGCTCTTGTGCCGCTCGGTGGGCGCCGCGTCTGCCAACAGCGGCACTGGGGCATCCAGGGGCAGTGTCGACAGGTCGATGCCCAGGTCCAGCAAGTAGGACAGCGCCCTGAGCTGGGCCTGCGGGTCCTGCAGCTCCTGCAATTGCTGATACTTCTCCTCGGCCTCGTTGAGGGTCCGGCCGACGGTCGGCGCAATCCCCGGGAAGATCTTCAACTGCCGGGCATGGCGACCGTAATGGGGAAGTCGTTCCTTGAGCCCGACGTAGAAATCCTTGGCCTGTTGCAGGTCGCTCTGGGCGGTGAACACCAGCTCGGCACAGCGGGCCGCCAGCTCGCAGCCCGGGCCCGAAGACCCGGCCTGGGCGATCACCGGCCAGCCCTGCAGCGGACGCGGCGCATTCAACGGGCCCTGTACCTGGAAGTGCCGGCCACGATGCTCCAGCAGGTGCATCCTGTGCGGCTGCAACCACTGGCCGCTGGCCTTGTCCCGGGGAAAGGCGTCATCGGCCCAGCTGTCCCACAGGCCGCTGACCACCGTGAAAAACTCCTCGGCCCGGGCGTAACGTTCGGCATGGCTGGGGGGCTCGGGGTGATTGAAGTTCTCTGCGCCGATCAACCCCGTCACCAGGTTCCAACCGGCACGCCCCTCACTCAGGTGGTCCAGGGACGCGAACTTGCGCGCCAGGTTGTAGGGCTCGTTGTAGGTGGTGCTGGCGGTAGCGATCAGGCCGATATGCCGGGTCACCACGGCCAGCGCCGGCAGCAGGGTCAAGGGGTCCCAGCGCAAGCTGTAGGAACTGCGGGCCAGCACCCGGGGATCGAGATCCCCCACGGCCACGTTGTCGTTGAGAAACAGCGCGTCGAAACAGCCGCGCTCCAGGGTCTGGGCGTAGTGTCGGTAGCGCTGGAAATTCAACGAGGCATCGGCATCCGCCCGGGGATGGCGCCAACTGCCGCCGTGGGCGCCGGAGCCGGAGAGAAAGGCCCCCAGCCCCATCTGCCCGCTGCGCTCAGCCATGACCGGCGCCCTCCTCGGCCGCCGCCAGGGTAGCCGGGGCGGTACGCAGCAACAGGCTCACCGTGGCCCAGACCAACAGCGTCGCCACGGCCAGAAACCCCATCACCCCGCGATAACCGTTGAGAAAGGCGCCCTGGGCATCGTCCAGCGGCGTCGCGGAAAAGTAGTGGAACAAGCCCACCCCCACCGCCAGCCCCACGCCACCGCCGACGTTGTGCAGGGTCATCAGCGAACCCATGGCCACCGAGCCCACTTCCTGAGGCACCGAGGAAATCCCCAGCACCGTCGACGGCCCGAGAATACTGGCCCAACCCAGGCCCATGATGACGAAGGCGCCGAGCAGATACGCCAGCGACGTCTGGCGGTCGAACCCGGCCTGCAACAGCGCCGACAGCACGAACAGCAGCAGCCCGGTCTTGATCAGCAGCGCCGGGCCCTTGCGGTCCACCAGCCGTCCCACCAGCGGCGACAGCAGTGCCACCCCCAAGGTGGTGGGCAATAACAGCAAGCCGCTGGCCTGCACCGACTCACCACGGATCTGCGCCAGATACAACGGCATGACGAAAAACGCCACGCAGTAGAACAGCGCCAGACCGAAGCTTGCCGCGACCCCGGCGACAAAGCGTCGGTTGGCGAACAGCTTGAGATCGATGATCGGCGCCGCAACCCGTTTCTCCACCGCCAGGAAGGCCACCAGGGCCAGGGTCGCCAGGGCGATCAGACCCAGAGTCAGGTGCGAGCCCCAGCCCCAGGTTCCACCCTGAACGATCACCAGCACCAGGCTCGGCAAGCCGATCAGCAACAGCAACGCGCCCCATACATCCAGTCGTGCACCGGCCTCTGCCGAGCGGGACTCCTTCACGCTGAAACTGCAGATGCCCAGGCTCAGCAGCACGAAGGGCACGTTGATCAGGAAGATCCACTGCCAGCCAAAGCCACTGGTGATCAGCCCCCCCAGTACCGGCCCGATTGCCAGCCCCACGCCATTGACGCCGAACAGCACGCCGAAGGCCTTGCCCTGTTCGGCGCTGTCGAAGGTGCTGGAGACAATGGCCCCCGACGCGGTGTAGAGCACGGCGCAGGCCAGCCCCTGGATCACCCGGGCAGCGATCAGGGTGTCGATCTGCGTCGCCAGCCCAGCCGCCAGCGACGCCAGACCGAACACCGTCAAGCCGATGAACAGCACCCGCTTGCGTCCATGCAAGTCGGCCAGGCGCCCCACCAGCACCATGAAACTCGACAGCGCCAGGATGAAGCCGTTAATGACCCACTGCAGACTGTCCACCGAGGTCCCCAGATCGGTCTGCAATGCCGGCAGCGCCGTGTTGACGATGGTGAAATCCACACAGCCGAGAAAACTGGCAATGCTCACTCCGAGCAATGCCCACCATTTGCGTTGCTGTTGCGCAAAAACGCCCATGGAAACTCCTTGTCAGTCATAAAAAAACCGCTCTGCAGGAGCCCGCTTGCCGGCGAACAGGCCCTTGAGCCCTGCACCGCCCGCAAGGACGTCTTCGCTGGCAAGCCAGCTCCTACATTGATCGCGGCGGATCAGATGGCGATCGCGCCACTGGTCCAGTTCGGGTGAATGGCCCCAGGCAAGGTGAACGGAATCGGAATCCCGCGCTTCTTGAACTTCAGGGGCAGCCAGCGCACCCGAT
Organism: Pseudomonas sp. E1BtOHC1; assembly: GCF_058744285.1. Taxonomy (NCBI): domain Bacteria; kingdom Pseudomonadati; phylum Pseudomonadota; class Gammaproteobacteria; order Pseudomonadales; family Pseudomonadaceae; genus Pseudomonas; species Pseudomonas sp. E1BtOHC1. The sequence goes on along the minus strand of NZ_CP196023.1, from coordinate 2,359,295 downwards.
CCGGACTGTGGGGTTCGATCAACAGCTCGCGACTGGTGGCCATGGCCGTGGTCATCTGCTGCGGGTAGAGCACGTAGTGATAACCCTCATCGGCCCACAGCGGCAGGATGATGGGGATCTCTTCCAGGATGTATTCGCGGCACTGGGCCGCCGCGCGTTCGATGTCCGCGTGCTCGTCACGCAGGCGCAAACGCTCGGTGAACACGCCGATGGTGCTGTCGATGGCGTCGCGCAATTCCTCGCGCTGCTGATAGATGCGGTCCAACTGCTGGCGCAACTCGGCATAGCGGTCGCTGGCCAGTTCCTGGTTCCAGCGGGTGATGTGATAGGGCACCCGCAGGCCATCGAGGATGTCCTGGTTGCGCGCCAGCCAGGCATCGCCGTCGCGGATCGACGCCGACAACGCCTCCCCCGGAGATTTGCCGTGCTTGTTGTGGCGTTGCAGGGTGTCGGCCACCACCACCTTGACGTGACTGAAGCCGGACTGGTTGATCAGGTGAATGGTGGAGCGCAGCTTCTGGTCTTCGTGATATTCCTGGCCAACGCTGACCGCCAGGACCACGCGCTTGCCATCGAATTCGTGCTCTTCGCCGCCCTTGTTGAAGTAGGCCTTGAGATTGATTTCCTGCACCTTGCTCATGAGTTCAGCTCCAGTAGGCCAAAGGCTGTTGTTCGCCGTAGTAACCGATAAAGACCCCGAGGGTGACCCGGGTGCTGCTGGCCGAGGGGCGTACCGCGTGGATCAGCCGCGGGTTGAGCAGGATCAGGTCGCCCGGCTCGGGCTTGATCACGAAATCCGGCGGCGGCAGCAGATGGCGCTCGATGCCGTAGGCTCGTTCGCCGCGCAGGCGGTTGTACTCCTCCTCGTCCGGCTCGATGCCCCAGATCTCCAACTCTCCGCCGTCCTCGGGGATTTCCAGGTAGATGTTGGTGGACAGCTGGGTCAGCAGTGGCGGGCTGTGGCCCTGCGGCGCGTTGCGTTCGAGCTTGTCGGTATGGGGCGTGAGATCGACCCCCGAGCCCTGGAAGCGGGCGATACCGACAAAGCACTTCTGCCCGCCTACCTGCAGCAGGTGGGCGCCCTGAGGCCAGACCTCATCCAGCAGCAGGCGCAGCTCGTCGATGGGCGAGGCCAAGGGCCGGAACAGGTTGCGGATCTTGCGGATATTGGGCAGTGCCAGGGCATGGTATTCGGCGCGGCTCTGCTCATCCTGGATCTCGATATAGGCCTTGCCGACGCGGACGAATTCCTGCTGCTGGCTGAAGGCGCTGCGCAGCTCCTGCTGGTACAGATGATCCCGCGCCACCTGCAAGGTGTCCGGCGGACAGAAACCTTTGAGCTGGACGCCATAAGAACGTTTTTCAACGACATCGAGGATATGCCGCGCTTCAAGTTTGTCGGCAGTAGTGACTGTGAACATGCAAGCTCCCTTATTCCCTGGAAGTAGCGACGAAGTACATCTTTGGCAGAACGTAATAATTTATTTCAAGGCCACCTTAGGCAGTTGCCAATGCCTTGTGAAATACCCTTTATCTCTAATATCCAAACTTAAAAATGTATAGAAAATCAGGCAAATAGCGGCCATCACCGACAACTTTAACGGCCTGCGCGGACACTATGAAATTTGCTGATAGTTAAGTTAAACAGCGGACATTATTGAAGGGATATTTATTCATTCCTCCCGAGCTTAATTAATAAAAATGCCATCTATTCATTCAACTTCATTGAACTGTTCGTCCATGTAAGCCGAGGCATCGAAAGACTGGCGGATGATGCCTTCCTCGCGATACAGATCGGCGGTGTGCTGCACGTCCGCCACCACCGACGGCCCCACGGCAATGCGTCGGGGCACGGAGTAGCGGTTGGAGCGTTCATGGACCTCTACCGGCAGGCCGCTGTAGCCGGCCTGGATGCGGGAAAACTCGGCCTGATGTTGATTGGCCCAGGCATAGGCGCGATCCAGGCGCCGGAGGAAATCGGCAATCTGTGCCGGCTTGTCATGGATCGCCTGATCATTGGCCACCAGTAACATGTGCCCGGCGAACAGGCCCTCGCCACTGACCAGCACCCGGGTTCCACCTTCCATCTGCACCATGCTGGTGTAGGGGTCCCAGGTCGACCAGGCATCGGCCTGACCATTACTCAGCAGGCTGCGGGACTCGGCGGGCTGCAGGAAGATGAACTGCGCATCCGCGCCGTGCAGCCCCGCCGAACGCAGGGCGGCGAGGGCCAGGAAATGGCCGATGGAGCCGCGAGTGGTGGTGATGCGCTGGCCCTTGAGGCTGGCGGCATCCTGCAGCGGCGAGTCGTTCTTGACCACAATCGCCACTGCCGTGGGCGTGACCTTGAGTTTGATCACCCCCACGGTCTTGATCGGCGCCCCGGCGGCGGCAGCGAACACGAACGGCGCATCCCCCAGGCTGCCAATGTCCACCGCCCCGGCCGCCAGCGCCTCGGCGGTGGGCGCGGCGGCGGCAAAGGACGCGAACTCGATGGGATACGGCACCTGCTCCAGCTCGCCGGCGGCCTGCAGCAGAATCTTCAGCGACTGCTTCTGGCTGGAAACCCGCAACGCCGGCTGCGCCAGCGCAGTGCCCACCCACAAACACAACACCACCCCTTGTAGGAGCCGCGACTGGCCCCTGAACCTTGCACCCGTCATGCGGCCGCCTTCGCTGGCAAGCCAGCTCCTACAAGATCGATGCTGACCATGCCTAGAACGCCAGGCTGACGCGGCTGTAGTAATAACCACCGCCCAGGCCATAAGGCGAGAACATCCCGTATTCATAAGTCCCCGCCCAGGCCTTGAGGCCGATCTTGTCCGGGTACACGTCAAACAGGTTATTGGCCCCCACCGCGACGGTGAGGTTCTGGGTCACGTCGTAGGCCACGTCCAGGTCGGTGATCCACTTGGCACTGTAGGTACGGTCGTTGGCCGCAAGGTTCGAGCCTTCGGTGTACTCGCCAAAGCGGGTCAACTGCAGGTTGGTGGTCCAGTCGCCCACCTTGTAGTTGCTGGACAGAATCCACTTGTCCTTGGGCGTCGACTTGGTCAGGTCGATCTGCTGCTGGCGGTCGAACAGCACATAGCCGGCCCCCAGGCGCGACAGGGCCGCCGGGGTCTGCGCCAGATCGCGGATGGTGGTCTTGTTGTGGTTGTAGGCGACGCTCCACTTGGCCGTGCCGTACTCGCCGAACGACTGGCTGTAGTCCGCCACCAGGTCCACGCCCTTGGTCCGGGTGTCGGCGGCGTTGGTGTAGTACTGCCCGGCGAGGTTCGGCGACAGGCCGTTCTCCACCAGGATCTGCGACACCGCCGGGCCCTTGAGGATGCCGGTCTGGAGGATGCGCTTGTCGATGTCGATCAGGTAGAAGTCGGCGGTCAGGCGCAGGCGCTCGGTGGGTTCGGCGGTGAAGCCCAGGCTGTAGTTGCGCGAGGTTTCCGGCTCCAGGTCCTTGGCCCCCAGGGCAATGGCTTCCGGCGAGTTGGGGCGCATCTGTTTGGTCCGCACCGAGCTGGTGGTGCCGCCGGCGCCGAACTGGGTCACGGTGCTGGTGGTGGAGAACACGCTCTGGGCCAGGGACGGTGCGCGGAAGCCGTTGCTCACCGCCGCCCGTACCGCATAGCCGGGTATGAACTCATAACGGGTGGTGAGCTTGCCGCTGGTGGTATCGCCCACGCCGAGGTTGTATTTCTCATAACGCGCCGCTGCGCCGACGTACCAGTTGGGGGTGATGTTCAGGCCGAAATCCACATAGGCGGCTTCGCTGTGGCGCTTGAGGCTGTAGGCGTCTTCCGGCGTGGTGCCGTTGACCGAAAACAGCCCCGGGTCCGGTACCACGCCGGCAAAGGGACCGGTGGCCGGGACGTAGCTGCCCTGGTTGTAGGAGTTGGGCTCGCCCTCTTCCAGCGCGTATTTCTCCCAGCGGTATTCCACGCCAAAGGAGGTTTCCAGCGGGCTGCTCCAGCCGATGTCCAGGGCCCGGGAGAAGTCCAGGTTGTTGGTCCACTGGTCAAATACCAGATTGCCCAGGTGGAAGTCGTGCTGGCCGTAAGGGCCGTTGGAAATGTTCAGGTTGTTGGCGGTATCCAGTACCCCGCGGTCCTTGCCGTAGGTGCTGGACAGGTCCCAGTCCCAACCGCCCGCCAAACCCTTGGCACCACCGGCGACCTGGAAGTCGGTCTCGCGGATCTCCCGCCGCGCCTGGCCGCCATTGGGATACGGTGCGTTGGGTACCCCCGCCAGACTGGTGATGTCGGTGGGCTTGCGGTGCCCCAGGTTCTTGTTGCTGTTGCGGTAGCTCAAGGTGGAAAACGAGTACAGCTTGAGGTCGTCGGCCAGGGGCAGCTCGGCGTTGTAGGCCAGGCTGGTGGTGCGGTCGCGGCCCAGGCCGTACTCGGTGCCCCAGCCCTGACGATTGCTTTCCCGAGGGTCCGGCGAGCCATTGGGCTGATTGAAGTACAGCTGGCCGCTGGCCGCACTGGAGCGCTCGTAAGGCTCCTGGAGCTTGGCGTCCCAGGACAGGTTGACGAAGCCGCCGTCCTCCCCCAGCTTGCTGCCCCAGTTGAAGGCTTCGTGGCCGGTGGTGCCGTCACCGTCGTAGTACTGGCCCAGGGTGGTGTCCGAGGTCAGGCCTTCGGCATTGCGCTTGAGGATGATATTGATCACCCCGGCGATGGCGTCGGAGCCGTATTGCGCTGCGGCGCCGTCGCGCAGCACTTCGATACGCTCGATGGCGGCCGTGGGAATCAGGTCCAGGTCCACCGGAACCGAGGCGTTGCCGACCCGGGCACCGTTGTTGATCAGCGCCGAGTTGTGCCGGCGCTTGCCGTTGATCAGCACCAGCACCTGATCACCGCCCAGGCCGCGCATGCTCACCCCACGCACCAGGAACGCCGTACCGCCGCCGTTGATGGTGGGCACGTTGAACGACGGCAGCAGGCGCCCGAGCATTTCTTTCAGACCGTTCTGACCGATGCTGCGCAACTGCTCGCTGTCGATCACATCGATAGGCGCCGGGCTGTTGGTGACGGTGCGCTGCTGGCTGCCACGGACCCCGGTGACCACCACCGTGCCCAGGGTTTCGTCAGCGGCCAGCAACTCCACAGGGGTTGTCAGGCTCAACAGGCCAAGGCTCAGGGGCGCGGCGCCGCGAACGATTTTATGCAAGGAAATACCCATGACTTCAGATCCTTTTGAATGGCGCTCAGCGCGACCGGGCGGCGACGGTTTCGACTTCGATCAGGGCCCCGGGCAACACCAGCCCTGCCACTTGCACCGTGGTCCGGGCCGGTTTCAGCGGTTGTTTCTCGGTGCCGAAGAACTCGCGAAAAGCCACTTGCAGGCCATCGAAATCCAGCTTGCCACCCAGGGCCGGGTCGCCCACCAGGTAGATCCGCAGTTGCACCACATCCCCCAGGGTCAAGCCCTGGCTGGCGAGTAGGGTTTGCACCTTGCGCAGCACCACCCGGGCCTGGGCCTCAGTGTTGCCGGCGGCATGGATCTGCTCCTTGGGCGCCTTGGGGTCCACCGGGTCCGGCAACAGGCCGGAGAGGTAGGTCACCTCGCTGTTGGCGGGCAAAGTCACCGACTGCAGGATCGGTGAATTGGGATAGGTGGACGGCACGCGCTGGATACCCGCGGCCCAGCTGCTGCTGGCGGCAAGCAACAGCCCCAGCCCTACGACGGTATGTTTTACAGACATGCAAAGACGCTCCAAGGTTGTGTGTGCCAGCCTCGGAGGTCCGCTACCCGGCATGGGTTACTGCTGTTCTGTACGAAAACTGCCTGCATTTCGATCAGGTAATTTTTTGTGCAGAACAAGGTAAATGCTCGGCTTTTTCAGGCCGTTTGCTGTAGCGACGAGCCTTGCGCCCGTTCAAAAAGGTGGCGCACCACGCGCCGCGCTGCACCGGCGGCGGCTTCCTGCCAGATGCCCACGCCGCTGTGGGCCAGGCCGTCGCTGGTCAGGTAGACCCGGCCTTGGGGCTGGTTGAGCAGGCTGTAGTCCGGTTCGGCCACTTCATGGCTGATCCAGGGCCCGAAGTTGTAGGGGATCTTGCTCCAGGCAATCACCAGAGGATTGCGCAGTTCATGGCTGTGACCGGGGTGCAGCAGTTCCACCGCCTGACGGGAGATCTCGATCTGCTGGGCCAGGGTTTTCTCACCGAACTTGCGCGCGGTTTCACCGTTGTTGTACGCCGCCACCAACACCCCTTCGGCCTGGTTGAACCCACCGCTGGGGTACCACAGCCCGGACGCTTCCTGATTGATGAACGACAGCCCGCCATAGATCTGGTACTGGCTTTCCCAGAAGCGCCGGGACTGCCAGGCCACCTTGTTGGCGTAGCCGAACTGCACCGCAGCGATGGCCTGGCGTACCGGGGCACTGAAGTTGTTCTGCACCTTGGCCAGCAGCGGCAAGGGCAAGGAACTGATCACGTAGTCGGCCTTCAGGCTCTGGGTGCGACCGCTGCGCCGGTCCAGGTAGAGCACCTCGACGCTGTCACTGTGATTGGTGATGGAACGCACCTCACTGTGCAGCCGCAACCGCCCCTGCAAGCGTCGGGCAAAGGCCTGGGGAATGCGGTCCATGCCGCCCACGGGCTGGAACATGGTGGGCGAGAATTCCGGGTATTCATCGATCATCAGCGCCGTGGTCAGCGCCGGGTTGAGCAGGGTCTGCAATGGCAGCGGATCATTCTTCTGCGCCAGCTGGTCACCGGCACCGGGCCAGACCTTGTAGCCGGAGCGGGCCGATCCCAGGTATTCCAGCTTGTCCGAGAGATCGCCCCAGGTTTTCAGGAAGCTCAGCAGGTTGCTGCGATCGGCCGCCGTCAACTCCTGGTCCAGGGCATGCCGATTGACCGCCTTGGCCAGCAGCTCGGAAAAATGCCCGCGGCTGTCATTGACCGCCTGGCGGATCTGCAGGGCCGGCTGGTTCAGGTCCGGACGCACCAGGGCATTGCGACTGGTGTTGACCAGTACCTCCAGTTCGACCCCCAGCTCGCGGCAGTAGCCGAGCATCAGTTGATGGTGACTGGGCAAGCGACCGGCCCCGGCATTGAGATAGAAACCGTCATCGAACTCGGCGACTTGCGCACTGCCGTCGCTGTATTCCACCCGATCACCGCGGCGCACGGTCCAGTTGCGCCCGCCGACCCGGTCCCGGGCTTCCAGCAGCGTGACCTTGAACCCGGCCTTGTTCAGTTCATAGGCACTGACCAGACCGCCGATTCCGGCGCCGATTACCACCACCGAAGCCCCCTTGCCCAGGGCAGCGGTGGGCAGCGACGCATAGTTCTCCTCGTAGGCCTCGGCGTTGCCCGGACCGCCGAACAGGCCCATGACCGCACTCGCCGCCTGGACCCCGCCGACAGCGGCGATACGGGCGATCAATTGTCTTCTGGTCAGTGGCATGCCAGCGCTCCCTGCTGCGGATGGATAGTGCGTTCGGTTATAGCCCGTGGACTTATGCAGTCACTTGGGTCTATGGGAAGCCATCCTAGGGGCGCTCATTTAATAAGAGAAATACATTTTAAGCATATGCAAATATTACTTTGTTTCATATTCAAGCCAGAAGATTCTGCGCCCCGCGCATAGCCCAAAAAACCAAACAGGCCTCCTCTCCCGGTAGGAGCTGGCTTGCCAGCGAAGGCCGTCTCCAGCGCCCCAAGCCTCAGGGTCCATTCGCCGGCAAGCCGGCTCCTACCCGTTGGGCGGCGTCGAGGACTCGCAGCAGATTGCCGCCCCAGATCTTCGCCAGGTCCGCTTCGCCGTACCCCGCCGCCAGCAAGCGCTCGGTGATTCGCGGCAGCTGCGCCACATCCTCCAGTCCCTGCACCCCTCCACCGCCATCCCAGTCGGCGCCGATGCCCACATGGTCCGGCCCCACCACCTCAAGGATGTGCAACAGGTGCTGCAGGTAGTCGTCCAGGGTTGCCCTGGGCTGTGGGTAGCGCATCTCCACCTGACGAATCCGCTCGGCCAGGTCCGCCACCTGCCCGGGGCTCAGGCTGGCGGCCAGGCGGAACTCGCGGTACAGCGGCCCCAAGGCCTTGTCACGCTCGGGATTGGGCACGAGGTTGATCAGGTCACTGGCAAAGCTGTTGACCTGCACCACCCCCCCCTTGGCCGCCAGTTGCCGCAGGCGCCGATCATCCAGATTGCGGGGATGGTGGGTGATGGCCCGGCTGCTGGAGTGGGAGGCAATGATCGGCGCCGTGGACAGCGCCAGCACTTGGTCGAACACCTGATCCGAGGCGTGGGACACATCCAGCAGGATGCCCAGGCGATTGGCCGCGGCCACCAGATCGCGGCCCGCAGGACTCAGGCCCTGCCACTGCGGCAGGGCAGTGGCCGAGTCGGCGAAGTCGTTATTGGCCGAGTGCACCAGGCCGAGCATGCGCAAGCCCTGGCGATGGTAGGTGAGCAAACGCCCGGGATCGGCTGCCAGAGGCTCGGCATTCTCCATGCTGATAAACACCACTCGCTGGCCACGGGCGATGATCGCCGGCACATCGGCGGCGCTCAGGGCCAGGGCAAAGTCCTCGCGGTGGGCGGCGATCAGGTCGCGAATCCGCGTGAGCACTGCCAGGCCATGCTCACTGGCCAGGGTCCGGCCTTCGGCATTGAGCGGGCCCTGGGGGGTGAAGATGGCCCAGAAACCGCCATCCAGGCCGCCCTCCTTCATGCGCGGCAGATCCACCTGGGACAGGTCGTCCTGATAACGATGGCGCTGGGTGATGTCCCAGCCGGGGCGAGCCAGTTGCATGGGGGTATCGAGATGGCTGTCGAGCACCGTAAGGCGCTGGTGCAGTGAAGCGGCAGGGCTGGCGGCAAGCGCCCAGGGACTGACCAGCGCCAGCAACAGCAAGGATCGGGTGAACATAAGGCCTCCGTGGCCAATAGAAACGCTGCCCTGCAGGAGCTGGCTTGCCAGCGAAGGCGGCCACAAGATCGATGCAAGACTCAAGGACCTGTTCGCCGGCAAGCCGGCTCCTACAGGGAACTGCACGGTGTATCTGACTGCTGTAGGAGCTGGCTTGCCAGCGAAGGCGGCCACAAGATCGATGCAAGGCTCAAGGGCCTGTTCGCCGGCAAGCCGGCTCCTACGGGGTGAAGGCTCAGCTCCAGTGGAAGCTGCGGTCCCACAGGCCGGAAACATCCAGCTGCTGGGGCAGAACACCGGCTTCAAAGAACAGATCGGCCACGTCCTGCTGGGATTTCACCGCCGCGTCGTCCACCGGTTGCAACAGCCGTGGGCCGCTCTGGGCACGGTATTGGGCCAGGAACACTTCCCGGGGCATGCCGAGGATCTTCGCGCTCTTGGTGGCCCATTCCTCGGGATGGCTGGCGATCCATTGCCAGGCACGGTATTCGCGCAGGATGTAGTCGGTGATCGCCGCGTGCTTGAGCGGATCGGCAATGCTCTGTTGGTTGGCGGCAATCACGTAGTTGCCGGACAGGTAGCCCTGGCCGGTCTTCAGTACCCGGGCCCCGGCCCGCAGTTCCGCCAGCTGGATGAAGTAGCCGAAGCTGACCCAGGCATCCAGCGCGCCATTCTGAAAGGCGGCGAAACCATCTTGCGGAGTCAGCGCCATGGGCACGATGTCGGCAAAGCCCAGCCCCTGCTCCTTCAACGCCTTGAGCAGGAAGTAGTGGGAACTGGTGGAGCGGATATAGCCAACGCGCTTGCCCTTGAGTTCGGCCACCGACTGCACCCTGGAGCCCTTGGGCACGATAAACGCCTGGTTGTTGACGTCGCCGGTCAGCACCGCGATCAGTTTCACCGGGGCGTGGTTCTTGATCCCGAAAATCGGCGGGATCTCACTCATCGGCGAGATATCCAGGGTGCCGCTGACCAGGGCTTCGAAGCTCAGGTTACCGCCGGTGAACTCGGCGTACTTGACCTTGTAGGGCGGCGATTCGATGCCCGCCTCGGGGAAGAAGCTCGGCGCTGCGCCCTTGTAGGTGGCGACATTCAGGGTGACCCCGGACAGGTCCGCCGGGGCCCCCAGGCCCAGACGCGGCAAAGCACCGGCCAGGCCGGCAAGGGCCGAGAGTTGCAGAAATCGACGACGCTGCATGAGCTTGTCCTTAATCGAGAAAATCCGGTTCTTCGCGCACGATCCGCTCGCGGTAAGGCTGGAAGCTGAACCAGCCACCAAACTCGGTGCCGACCTGGCGCGCGGTGTGGCGCGCCACATCATGGGGAATGGGCCTGGGTGTGCCGGCGGCTTCCGCCAACAGCTGAGTCTGGGCGGCGTTGTCCATGGCAATGAAGCGCCAGACGGCCGCCTCGACGGTTTCGCCAACGGTGAGCAGCCCGTGGTTCTGCAGGATCAACGCCTTGCGTCCCTGCAACGCGGCGGCGATCCGCGCGCCCTCGCTGGCCTCCAGCACCACCCCGGAAAAGTTGTCGAACAGCCCGTGCTGTTCATAGAAGGCGCAAGCGTCCTGGGTCAGCGGGTCCAACAGGCGGCCCAGGCTCGACCAGGCCTTGCCGTACAGGGAATGGGCATGGGCGGCGGCCACCACTTGCGGGTGGGCTTCGTGGAGTGCTGCATGGATGGCGAACGCCGCCAGGTTCAAGGCGCCCTCGCCTTCGACAATGGCGCCCTGGGGATCGACCAGCAACAGGTCACTGACCCGGATATGGCCGAAATACACCCCCACCGGATTCACCCAGAAATGGTCCGGGCGCTGCGGATCACGCACGGTGATATGCCCGGCGCCGCCCATGTCGAAACCCAGCCGGGCGAACACCCGGAAGGCGGCGGCAAGGCTCTGTTTGCGCTGCTGGCGCTCAAGCTCGACGGTGGCTTGCTGGGGCGGATGCTCCCAGCGCAAAACCGTGTGGCCGTCGCGGGGCAGGTCATACACCGCGGGACGAAAATGCGCCGTCATGGCGGCTCTCCTTCAGAGGGGTTGTGGGGGCCAATGGCTGGCGAGGCTAGTAGCCACGTTCGATCTCCACCGGGTTTTCCAGGGCCAGCCCCGCACGCCAGCGCTGGAGGTTGCGCTCCAGCAAACGAGCGATATTCAGGTAGACCCGAGGCGAGTTGGCCGAGGTGTGAGGCGACAGGCGAATGCGTTGATGACGGTAGAACGGATGGCCTGCGGGCAGCGGCTCGGGATCGGCCACGTCCAGGCTGGCGCGAGCGATCTGCCCCACGTCCAGAGCCCGTAACAGGGCGGTCTGATCCACCAGGGCACCCCGGGCAATATTGATCAGGTGCAGACCGGGCTTGGCCGCCGCCAGTACCTCGGCGTCGATGACCTGCCGGGTCTGTTCGGTCAGCGGCACCGCCAGCAGCAGGTGGTCGGCCCGGGCAAACAACTCATGCAGGTTGGCCACAGGCTCGACTCCGGGCACATCAAAGGGCCGTTGCGAACGCCGCAGGGCCAGCACCTGCATGCCCAGGGCCTGGGCCTTGGGCGCCAGCTCCCGGGCGATGCTGCCAAAACCGAACAGGCCCAAGGTGCTGCCGGCCACCGAGGCCAGCGGCCGTTGCCGCCAGTGCTCGGCATCATCGATCCACACCTGGGGCAGGTCTTTGGCGGCCGCGAAAATCGCCGCCAGGGCAAACTCGGCGATGCTCTCGGCGGTGCTGCCACGGGCGCTGGCCACCGGCAACCGGGCGAACAGCCAGCGCGGAAAATAGTCCAGGCCCGAGGTCACCAGTTGCACAAACTGCAGGCCGAAGGGCCAACCCGCAGGCGGCTCTGGAGCATCACGAAAATCGGCATGGGGCGCCGCCAGCAGCACCTGGATATCCCCGGGCAGATCGCTGGGCAGCCCGCGGGGCAGGCTCAGTACCTCGACGCCTGGCAGCCACTGGCGCAATTGCTGGTTGAAGCCCTCGTCGAGCTGGCTGGCGATCCGCGTCACACCTGGGCTCCCCGGCTGGGCAAGGCAAAGGCGGCACGCCCGACAGCGCCAAGGATCGCGTCGTTCTGCGGCGTGTGAATCCGGCTGCAGAGCACGTCGCGGTAATGCCGTTCGATGGGATTGCCCCGGGCCAGCCCGGGGTTGCCGATGGCTTCGATGCCCAGCTCCACGGCGCTGATGGCGTTGCTGGTCACCAGGTACTTGATCTGGGTCGCCTCCCCCGGGGCGATCCGCCCTTCGGCGGCCGCATCCAGCAGCACCCGATTGTTGAACAGCAAGGCATCGATGCGCCCGATCAGTTCCTGGAAACGCGGCAGGCTCGACAGTGGCGCGCCAAGGTTGGCCGGGGTGCGCTGGGCCAGCCAGCTCAGCAGCCAGTCGCGGGCGGCCCGGGCCACGCCGTCATAGATCGCCGACAGCAGCACCGCCAGCCAGAGCACACCCTTGCTGTCCAACTCCGAGGGGCGCGGAACGTTGGCCGGCTGGATGTCCACCGCTTGTTCCAGGGGCACGAACACTTCGTCGAAGATCACGTCGTGACTGCCGGTGGCGCGCATGCCCAGGTGGTCCCAGGTTTCCTCGACGCTGATGCCGGGGCTGTCGCGGTGCACCAGCCAGGTGCCCACCTGCGGCTCGGCATCATCGCTGCGGGCCCAGACCGCCAGCCAGGTCAGCCCGGGAATGCCGGTGGAGTAGATCTTGCGCCCGCTCAGCCGCCAACCGCCTTCGACCCGCCGCGCCAAGGTCGAGGGCAACCCGCCACGGGCCGGGGTGCCCAGGTCCGGTTCGACCCGCAGGGCGTTGATCAAGGCGCCGTCCTGTACCGCTTCACGGGCCACTTGCTGACGCAGATGCAGGGGCCAGGCGTTGTTCTGTTGCAGCCGCGTGTGCTGCAGATACTGCATCACCAGCACCAGCGCAGTGGAGGGCTCACCCTGGGCCACGGCGCCGATCACTCGGCGCGCCTGGGCCAGGGTCGCCTCACTGCCCCCCAGGGCCCGGGGCACCGTCAAGGCCAGCAGGCCATGCTCGTGCAGGCGTTGCAGGTTGGCGTGGGGAAACTCGCTATGACGATCGTAATAGGCCGCAGTGGCGGCGAACTCCTCGCTCAACTGCTGCAGCAGATCGGCGAACTCGGCAGAGTCCGCATCCAGCGAGGAACGGGCTACGGACGGGGACGGTTGCACAGTGGAAAGGCTCATCGGCTGGCAGTCCTGCTCAAGGGGTGGGAGACGCTGACGGCCGGCTCGGCCTCAGTTTCGACCCCCAGCAGTTGCAGCAGCCGCGCACGCAGTTGCTGGAACCCCGGGGTGGACGCCTGACGCGGACGCGGCAGGCGAATCGGTAGCTGTTCGGCTATCTGCCCGTTGGCCAGTACCAGCACTCGGTCGGCCAGCAGCAATGCCTCATCGACATCGTGGGTCACCAGCAACACGGCCGGGGTATGCACCCGCCACAGGCGGATGATCAGCTGATGCATGCGAATTCGGGTCAGGGCGTCGAGGGCGGCAAAGGGCTCGTCCAGCAGCAATAACTGCGGCTCGCGCACCAGGGCCCGGGCCAGGGCCACGCGCTGGGCTTCGCCGCCGGACAGGGTGCCGGGCCAGGCACCGAGGCGATGACCCAGCCCTACTTCGGCCAATGCCGCCAGCGCCCGCTCACGCACCTGGGCCCCGCGCACACCGAGGGCGACATTGCGCCATACGCGCTTCCAGGGCATCAGCCGTGGTTCCTGGAAGACTGCGGCCATGGCAGTGGGCACCTGCAACTGCCCCTCATCTACCGGTTCCAGCCCGGCCAGGGCCCGGAGCAAGGTGGTCTTGCCCGAACCGCTGCTGCCCAACAGGGCGACGAACTCCCCCGGGGCGATCTCCAGGTCCAGGCCATCCAGGACCGCTTGCCCGGCAAAGCGTCGGCTGACGCCGCGGCATTCGACGGCGGCGCGCACGCGGCCCGGCTGGGGCAGTAATACAGTCATGGTCAGTTCCTGATGAAGGTCGGCCGCCAGGCCAGGGCAAAACGTTCAAGGCCGCGCACCAGGCTGTCGATGCCCAGGCCCAATACGCTGTAGACCAAGAGGCAGATGACGATCACGTCGGTGCGCATGAAATCCCGGGCGTCATTGACCAGATAGCCGATACCGGCGCTGGCGTTGATCTGCTCCACCACCACCAGCCCCAGCCAACTGATGCCGAAGGCGTAGCGCAGGCCGACGAAAAAGGCCGGCAACGCACCGGGCAGGATCACGTGGACGATCAGCTCCCAGCGCTTGAGGCCCAGCAGCGTCGCTGCCTCCACCAGCTTGGGGTCGAGGCTGCGGATACCGGAGAACAGGGTGAGGTAGATGGGAAAGGTGGTGCCCAGGGCAATGAGGGCGATCTTTGGCGTCTCGCCAACCCCGAACCAGAGAATGAACAGCGGCACTATGGCCAGGAATGGCAGGGTGCGCAGCATCTGCATCGGCGAGTCGATGGCGATCTCGCCACGCCGGGACAGGCCCGCCAGCAGGGCCAGGACAGTGCCCAGGCTGACACCGATGGCCAGTCCGCTGAGGGCGCGCTTGAGGGACACCCACAGATGTCCGCCCAACTCGCCACTGCCGAGCATCTGCCACAGGGTGTCGCCGATGGTGCTGGGGGCGGCGATGATCCGTGTCGGCAAGAGCCCGGTGCGGGAGGCCAGTTCCCAGAGCAGCAGGAGTAACAGCGGGCTGATCAGGCGTAACAGCAGGTTGCCCAGGAGCTTCAATCCGGGGCGCTCGGTCCAGCGGGAGGACAAGGTCAGCGGGGCTTGCGCAGGCATTTCAACATCCCTATTTCAGCGCGTTCGAGCCCCATGCTAACTACATAAAAAACGTCCGTGAAATTCGTTTTGGTTCTAACTTAATATACAAAAAATGCATTCAGCAAATAGATATATATGCAAACAAAGGATAAACCACCCCCCCCCCCCTGTAGGAGCCGGCTTGCCGGCGAAGGGGCCGTTGCGGGTTGCGCTGCCCCTGCCGAAGCCTTCGCCGTCTAGCCCGCTCTTGCAACAAGCCAGCACCTGCAAGCACCCGTTGCGCCGCACCCGTGACTAGCCGACGCGGGCGGCGACCATCTCGCCAAACAGGCTCACCGGTTCTTGCAGGTTGCCGAGGAAGCGCGGGTGTACCAGCCACAGGTCGATCACCGGCTTGAAGTCGCTCACCGGCACTATCTCCAGTTTGTCGCGGTGGCTGCTGTTCTCCAGCAACGGCAGCGGCACCAGGCCGTACCCCAGGCCATTGGCGATCAGCCCCAGTTGCAGCTCGGTGCCGAAGGTTTCCAGGTTGATCTGTAAAGTCAGGCCCTGGGCACTCAACGCTCGTTGCAGGCCCGCACGGAAACCGCAGCCATCGGGATTCAACACCCAGCCGCGCTGGTAACAGTCGGCCAGCTTGCAGGAACGCTTGCGCACCTCGCCCTTGGCCGCTACCACCACCAGATTCATGCTGCCCAGGGAGCGCCCCACTACGCCTTCGGGGAATACCTTGCCAGCGGGAAACAGCGCAGCCACCACGTCCAGCTCACCGTTCTCGACCTTGCTCAGCAGGTGGCTGCCCCACCCCGTGGCCACCGACGTCTGCAATTGCGGATAGAGCGTCTTCAGCTGGCTCAGGGCATCCAGCAGCACCACATCGCCAATGGTCTGCGGCACACCGATGCGCAAGGCGCCGCTGGGGGCGCCGTCATTGGCCACCAACTCGTTCAGGGCATCGATGCTGCGCAGCACTTCCAGGCACTGGCCATAAACCCGCAGGCCCATGCTGGTGGGCTTGAGTGGCTTGGTGTTGCGATCCAGCAACTCCACCCCCAGGGCTTCCTCGAAATTCTGCACCCGGCGGGTGATGGCCGGCTGGGTCAATTGCAGGGCATCGGCCGCCTGGCTGATGGTCTGGCAACGGATCACCGCAACGAACGCATTCAGATCATCTATCTTCATTCTTTTTTCGCATAATAAATGACTGGAAAAATGTTCGATAAGAATAATACCTTTTAGCTCGCCCGTGTAGTTCGCGTCATTTGCCTTGTGTCCACGGAGGGAGCCCATGCCCCACAACGCCGAAACAATCGCCATTGCTTCACCCAACTTCGCCCGCCTGCGGGACTTCATCGCCGCCCTGGCCGAGCTGCTGGACAGCGCCCCCGATGAGGCCCGGGTGCTGGATCAAGGGGCCACGCTGCTGCAGCGCCTGGTGAGCCGGGACGATTGGCTGCCCGATGAGTTCGCCGAGCCGGACCCACAGCGCTACCAGCAATTCCTGCTGCATGCCGACTCGCGCCAGCGCTTCTCCATCGTCAGCTTTGTCTGGGGGCCGGGGCAGCGCACGCCAATCCACGATCACCGGGTCTGGGGGCTGATCGGCATGCTCCGCGGCGCCGAAGACTCCCAGGGTTTCGAACGCCTGGCGGACGGCCGCCTGCAACCTGCGGGGGCTCCGATACGCCTGGTGCCGGGGCAAGTGGAGGCAGTGTCGCCGCGCATTGGCGACATCCATCAGGTGAGCAACGCCTACGCCGACCGGGTGTCCATCAGCATCCATGTGTATGGCGCCAATATCGGTGCGGTACGCCGTGCCGTATACGATCCGGACGGTCACGAGAAGCCCTTTGTCTCCGGTTATTCCAACCGCTTGCTGCCTAACCTCTGGGACTTGTCGAAGGAGCCCCTGCAATGACCGATTTCCCTACCCGCAGCCCGGCGCACATCCGTCAGGCCCTGCTCGACCGCCAGGAACTGGCGCTGATCGATGTCCGTGAAGAGGCGCCCTTCGCCGAAGCCCACCCGCTGTTCGCCGCCAATATCCCGCTGTCGAAACTGGAGCTGGAGGTCTATGCGCGCATCCCCCGGCGCGACACCCCGATTACCCTCTATGACCAGGGCGAAGGGCTGGCCCAACGTGCGGCGACCCGCCTGCGGCAACTGGGCTACAGCGATGTCGCCCTGCTTGAGGGCGGCCTGGATGGCTGGCGCACCGCCGGTGGCGAGTTGTTCAAGGACGTCAACGTCCCCAGCAAATCCTTTGGCGAACTGGTGGAGGCGGAGCGTCATACCCCATCCCTGGCCGCCGAAGAACTCCAGGCGCTGCTCGACCAGCAGGCCGATCTGGTGGTGCTGGATGCAAGACGCTTCGACGAATACCAGACCATGAGCATCCCCGGCAGCACCAGCGTGCCCGGCGCCGAACTGGTGCTGCGGGTGCGTGAACTGGCCCCCGATCCGCGGACACAGGTGGTGGTCAACTGTGCCGGACGTACCCGCAGCATCATCGGCACCCAGTCCCTGGTAAACGCCGGCATTCCCAATCCGGTGGCGGCCCTGCGCAACGGCACCATCGGCTGGACCCTGGCCGGGCAGAAACTGGAGCACGGCCAGAACCGCCGGTTCAAGGCAGTGAATGAGGCCCAGCGGGCGCAGGCGCAAACGGCGGCACGGGCGGTAGCGGATCAGGCTGACGTGGCGCGCATCGATCTCGCCCAGTGGCGGCGCTGGCAAGCCGATCCCAAGCGCACCAGCTATCTGTTCGATGTACGTACTCCGGAGGAATTCGCCGCCGGCCACCTGCCCGCAGCCCGCTCCACGCCCGGGGGGCAACTGGTGCAGGAAACCGATCACTTCGCCAGCGTTCGCGGTGCGCGCCTGGTGCTGGTGGACAACGACGGCGTGCGCGCCAACATGAGCGCGTCCTGGCTGGCCCAGATGGGCTGGCAGGTGGCGGTGCTCGACGGTCTGCGCGACAGCGACTTCAGCGTGCGCGGTCCCTGGCAGGCGCCCTTGCCGGATGCGGCCCCGGCCGAGGAGATCAGCCCGCGCACCCTGGCCGACTGGCTGCAGGAACCCGGCACCCTGGTTCTGGATTTCACCGCCAGCGCCAACTACGTGCAACGCCATATCCCCGGTGCCTGGTGGGCCCTGCCCAGCCAACTGGAGGAATCCCTGGCCCAACTGCCCCAGCCCGAGCGGTTTGTCCTGACCTGCGGCAGCAGCCTGCTGGCACGCTTTGTAGTGCCGCAATTGCAGGCCCTGACCCAGCGTCCGGTGTTTCTCCTGAGCGGTGGCACCGCAGCCTGGATCGAAGCCGGGCTGCCCCTGGAGGAAAGCCGCCAGCAACTGGCCGCGCCACGGATCGACCGCTACCGCCGCCCCTATGAAGGCACCGACAACCCCAGGGAAGCCATGCAGGGTTACCTGGACTGGGAGTTTGGCCTGGTGGAACAACTACGGCGCGACGGCACCCACGGCTTTTTCGTGATCTGAGCCTTTATGGGGGCTTTCGCTGGCAAGCCAGCGCCGACATGCCGTGCTTCCCCCTTGTAGGAGCCGGCTTGCCGGCGAAGAGGGCGCAGCCTGGCATCGCCTGCAAGGGCGCCTTCGCTGGCAAGCCCGTTCCCGCGAAGAAGGGTATTTAGAGCGCGAAGGCGGTGCTGGCTGATCGTCAATTTGCGCAAGTGACAAATAGCAATAATTCTCGATATCATTCGCGACCTTGTGCTCACCGCGTCGTCAAGAAGGATATCCATGTCTCTCTCCAAGACCGACTCTGCGTCGGCGGACTCTGTTCGCGGGTTCTATGCGGACATCCTGCATTTCCTGCGTAAACGCACGGACAACGCCAGCGACGCGGCGGACATGACCCAGGACGTGTTCACCCAATGGCTCGATTACCGTGATCGGGCCCAGGTCGAGCAGCCCCGGGCCTTTCTGTTCCAGATGGCGCGCAATCTGCTGCGCGATCATTGGCGACGCCAGCAAGTACGTTCCAAGGTGCACCACGAGCCCCACCTCGAAGAAAACTTCGACAGCGAACCCCTGGCCGACGAACAGCATGAGCCGCTGCCCGCCATCCAGCGCCTGCAACGCCTGGAGCAATTGAAAGAAGTCCTCGCCCAACTCTCGCCGCGCCGCCGCGAAGCCCTTATGCTGCACCGCTTCGAAGGGCTGAGCCAGGCGCAGATCGCCGAACGCATGGGGATTTCCGTGAGCATGGTGGAGAAACACATCGCCTTTGCCCTGCTGCACTGCAAGCAGCACCTACAACGAGAAAATGGCAAGGAGCAGCCTGAATGACCCGCTTTCCCGGCACCCACGACGACCTCGACAGCGAACAGATCGATGCTCAGGCCGCCAGCTGGTTCGCCCGTAACCGCAATGATCCGGATCGCGCCACGCGCAAGGCCTTCGATAGCTGGATCAGTGAACCGGCCCATGCCCGGGCCTACGCCGAATTCGAGGCGCTGTGGGACGACCTGGCGCAGTTGCAGCAACTGAGCCGCCCGGTGCCGCTCCCCCGGCGCAAGACGCCACTCTGGCGGCCGGCCCTGGCAGTGGCCGCCGCCTTGCTGTGCGCGGTGCTGGCGGTCAACCTGGGCACGCCCCAGGCCCCCTACCGGCAGCAGATCGCGGCCCAGGAACAGGGGGCACGGGCCTTCAAGCTGCCGGACGGCAGCACCTTGTACGTCAACGCCAATACCCAGGTGACCATCGATTTCAGCGCCCATCAGCGCAACATCTACCTGCAGTTGGGCCAGCTGTACCTGGAAGTCGCCGCCGACAAGGAACGTCCGCTGTGGGTGCACAGCGGCGAGGCCAAGGTGCGGGTGGTGGGCACCGCCTTCGACGTGCGTCGCGGCCAGCGCCAACTGGTGGTCAGCGTGGCCCACGGCCAGGTGGCCTTCAGCCCGGACGGCAAGCCCGGGGAGTTGACCCTGCTGAGCGCTCGACAACAGGCCACCTATGACCTGCAAAAAGGCACCCTGCGCCAGCAGACCCTGGACCGCGACGAGGTGGCCGACTGGCGCAGCGGGCGCCTGGCCTTTCGCAACCGCGACCTGGCGAGCCTGGTGGACGAGCTGAACCTGTACCGCCACCAGCCGGTACAACTGGCCGAGGGCCCGCTGAGCGCCTACAAGGTTTCCGGCAACCTCGACGTCAACGATCCGGATGCCTTGGTCAAGGCTCTACCGGCCCTGATCCCGGTAAAAACCCGGGTACAGGCCAACGGTCAGCTGAAGATCGAAGCCCGCTGAATTTTATATGAGAATATTTTGCATTCGCATATGAGGTTTTTTTTCACTGCCGCGTCTTCCTCCTGTCTGCGATCTGTCCGCAGCGCCTTTTTGGCCTTTAAGCCGCTCTGGGGGAAGTCATGTTTCGCGCGTTCTTGCCTGTTCCGTTAGTCCGTACCCGCCCGACCCTGCTCGCCGCCTGCCTGGCATTCAGCCTGCAGGCCCATGCCGGGCCGCTGCATTTCCAGCTGCCGGCGCAGCCTCTGGCCGCCTCCCTGAGCCAGATCGCCCAGCAGGCAAAGATCCAGCTGCTGTTCGATGAGCAACTGCTGCGCAATGCCAAGGCCCCGGCCCTGCAAGGCGACTACAGCCCGGAAGAGGCGATCCGCGCCCTGCTGCAGAGCGGCCAGTTCAACCTGATGAAGGTCGACAACACCTACATCGTGCGCCCTGCCGAGACCAGCCTCAGCAGTGGTTCGGCCTTGCAACTGGGGGCCATGAGCGTGATCGGCAATGGCACCGAGGTGGACGCCGCCAGTGTTGGTCGCTCGACCCTGAACCAGACGGAAATCGATCGCCACCAGTCCAACAACGTGGTCAGCCTGATCGACACCCTGCCCGGCGTGAGCCTGGGCGGCTCGCTCAAACCCGGCGGCCAGACCATCAACATCTGGGGCCTGGGAGACGCCGAAGACGTACCGATCACCGTCGACGGCGCCACCAAGAGCGGCTTCGAGCGCTACCAGCAGGGAGTGATCTTCATCGAGCCGGAACTGATCCGTCGGGTGGAAGTGGAGAAAGGCCCGCACTCGCCGAAGACCGGGAACGGCGGCTTCGGCGGCACCGTGCACACCGAGACCAAGGATGCCCCGGACCTGCTGCAGGACGGACGCAATGTCGGCGCCATGGTCAAGTACGGCTACAGCAGCAACGACCATCAACAGGCCTACACCTCTGCCGTCTATGGCCGTTCCGATGACCATCGCTTCGATGCCCTGGCTTACTGGACCAAGCGCGACGGCGACGACATGAAGCTGGCCAGTTCCATTCCCGACCCGCGCAATGAATACCTGATCAACCCCAAGCGCCAGCCCAACACAGCTCAGGACCTGGACGGCGAGCTCTATAAGTTCAACATGCAACTGACCGACGAGCATCGCCTGGGCTTGAGCTACATGCGCTCCAACAGTGACATCTGGGCGCCCTTCTCGGCCAAGACCTACCCGGCGCCGCCCAGCAAGGCCAACATCGACAAGTACGGTTATGACGGCGCCACCAAGCGCTACCTGGCTCAGCGCAATACCGTCGACACCACCTGGCTGACCAAGTACGAGTATCAGCCGGTAGACAACCCCTGGGTCGACCTCAAGGTCCAATACTCCAACTCCAAGACCGACCAGACCGACGAGCGCGGCCCGACCGCTTTCTATCAACCGGTCACTGGCGGTCGCAAGATCACCGTGGGCTACGAGGACAAGATCCTCGAAGTGACCAATACCAGCCGCTTCAGCACCGGCCCTCTGGAACACGCCTTCACCACAGGTGCGCAGATCCGCAAGCACACTCGCGAGGTGGACATGTGGATGCCGGGCAAGACCTATGAAGTGCCCAAGTACAACTACGGCCACTACCAGCCGGGCTTCATGCCCCATGGCAAGGTCGACAACAACGCCTTCTACATCCAGGACGCGGTAACTCTGGGGGACTTCACCCTGACCCCATCGCTGCGCTACGACCATGTACGCAACCGTGGCGAGCAAAACGATGCGCCGCTGTACAACAGCACCAGCCCCAAGGACGGCCATGACTATGGTGACAAGACCTACACCGGCTGGTCGCCGCGCCTCTCGGCGTTCTGGAACGTCAATCCGAACCTGGCGCTGTTCGCCGACTACAGCAAGACCTGGCGCGCACCGGTAATCGACGAGCAGTACGAAGTTCAGGCCCCCGGCAGCACGCGCTCGGCCACCAGCCGTAACCTGGACCCGGAGCGCATCACCGCACTGCGAGCAGGGACCATCCATAATTTCTCCAAGGTGCTGACCGACAACGACAACGCGCAGATCCGCACCACGGTGTTCCAGAACAAGATCACCAACGAGATCCTCAAGGCCACCGGCATCGGCTGTGCGGAGCAGTTGAGCACTGGCAAGAGCATCTCTCAGGTGTGCAAGGAATCGCCGATGTCGGTGTATCGCAACATCGGCGACCTGACCATCAAAGGCTTTGAAGTCGAGAGCTACTACGACTCCACCTACCTGTTCGGCGCCCTGTCTTACTCATGGATCACCGGCAAGCACCAAGGCGCCTATACCAACCCTTGGGGACCGAACGTCTGGGCCCGGGACATTCCGCCACGCAAGTGGGTGGCGACCCTGGGGCTGAAGATTCCCCAATGGGATGCCCAGGTTGGCTGGCAGGGCCAGTGGGTACGCCAGACCGACCGCCTGCCCAGCGACAAATACCCCAGCGGCCCGGCCAGTAGCCTGGGTGATTCCTACTGGGACCAGTACGGCAATGATCGCTACAACGTGCAGGGCCTGTTTGCCAACTGGAAGCCCCAACAAGCCTATCTCAAGGGCACTGAAGTCAACTTCACCCTGGATAACATGTTCAACCGCGACTACCGTCCGGCCCTCAGCGGCGACAACGCCTACAGCGTCGGACGCAACGCCAAGATCAGCGTGACCCGCTTCTTCTGACGGCAACTGGCTGCGGTGCATCGGATGCACCGCAGCAGGCCAGCCGTTGGCCATCACGGATGTATTGCAAGCCTTTAGCCAAGCCCTGCCGCCCGCGCCTGCCGGGCTAAGATCGACTCCCCCCTGAAAACCGCTGAAATGCCTTTGGGCGCTTTCAGCCTACTTCCCATTGATTATGTACGACATTCGTCGTACAAACGAGAAAGCATCATGGACAGAGGCTTCAGGAAGGTCAGGCGGGACCTGATCGATGCACTACAGAGCGGCAACTATGTGCATGCCGCGGCTCGATCGAGGTCAAGAACCTGCTGGCCACCGGTGAGGTTTCGGCCGGCCAACTGATCGAGGTCATCGGCGCCTGCAAGGGCACCGACCACCAGTGCAGTGCCCACCACAGCGCCCCGGACCTTGCCGTCCATGTGCTGAATAAGGCGGACTGGTACATCAAGTTCTACTTTATCGAGCCAGATGTGTGGTTCATCAGCGTTCACCGATGAGGGCAACCCATGAAACTCTATCTGCAGGGCGACCGGGGCAAGGCGCTTTGTGAGCATTGCCAGCAGGTCGTGGGCATCACCTACACCCGCCGCGACGTACCGTTCAGCGACGGCAACGGCCAGGCCCGGGAGATCCTGGTGGGGGTCTGCGACCTGTGCGCCACGGTGGTAGCCATCCCGCCCCAGTCGACGCCGGCGATCAAGGAAGCGCGCCGCCAGCAACTGACCTCCATCGAGGCGCGGCTGCCAGCGGTCTACCTCGACGTGCTGGATGCCGCGATGCACTCGGTGGCCGAGGACGCCGGGGTACAGATGCGCAAATTGTTCTTCAGCTACTACTTCAGCGCCCCCGCCGAGCCTGGCCTGGAGCAGGTACACGAGGGTTTCGCCACGTACCTGGCGGAACAGGCCAAGGCCCGCCAGTTGCCTGCCGTGCCGGCAATGAAGCGCCTGTCGCTGAAGGTCAACCACTATGTGGCTGAGGATCTCGCGCGTCTGCTGGAGGCAACCCGGATGACCCAGACCGAACTGCTGAAATCGCTGATCGCACAGATTCGCCTGGATGTGCTGGAGGGCGGCAACCCGGCGGTGATCGCCGACCTGCGCCAACTGGCGCGCCTGGGCCTGTAACCGCTCAGCCCGCGCCTCGTCCGGGCGCCCTGCCCGCCTGCAGCCAATCCCCCCGGCGCCGGTGAAGAGGCATGCCACGATGGCATGCCTCTTCACCGGCAAGCCGGCGCCTACAAGATGTAACGCCGTAAGCCTCGTAGGAGCTGGCTTGCCAGCGAAAGCGCCGCCAGGTGCGATGCACGACACGAGGACTTACAAAGCGTTGCGGCGTACCAGGCTGAGATCGGGGGCGCTGCGGCGCTGGCTCAGGTAGCGGGTGCAACTGACCCGCAGGAAGGAGGCGAAATTCACCACTTCGCCGCGATAGTCCATGACCTCTTCATACAGCTTGGCAATCAGCTGGTTGGTGGTCATGCCGTCCACTTCGGCAATTTCGCTGAGGATATCCCAGAACTGGTTTTCCAGGCGCAAGGTGGTGACCACGCCACAGATACGCAACGAGCGGGAACGGGATTCATAAAGAATCGGGTCGGCCTTGACGTACAGCTCGCACATGACGTGGTCCTCGCTTAAAGGGTGATGCGGGTGCCCAGCAGGCCCAGGAAACCCGCCAGCCAGCTGGGGTGCGCCGGCCACGCTGGGGCGGTGACCAGATTGCCCTGGACGTGACCTTCAGTCACCGGGATATCGATGTAAGTGCCACCGGCCAGACGCACTTCCGGGGCACAGGCCGGATAGGCACTGCATTCACGACCTTCGAGGATGCCCGCTGCCGCCAGCAGTTGCGCGCCATGGCACACCGCAGCAATCGGCTTGCCGGCCTGGTCGAATTCCTTGACCAGTTGCAGGACTTTTTCGTTCAGGCGCAGGTATTCCGGTGCACGTCCGCCGGGGATCAGCAGGGCGTCGTAATCAGCGGAGCTGACCTGGGCAAAATCGAAGTTGAGGGCAAACAGGTGACCCGGTTTCTCGCTGTAGGTCTGGTCGCCCTCGAAGTCGTGGATCGCCGTACGCACGGTCTGCCCGGCGCTCTTGTCCGGGCACACGGCGTGCACCGTATGACCGACCATCAGCAGTGCCTGGAACGGCACCATCACTTCGTAGTCTTCGACGTAATCGCCAACCAGCATGAGGATCTTTTTAGCGGCCATGGAGTGGACTCCTTTCAGGGAAAGACGTGGGCGGAATGAGTACTCAAGGTAGTCCCAATCCGCCAGCCCGGGTAATAGCCACTTACTACAGCGGCAAGCTGTAAGCCTCAAGCTGCTGGCGTGAAACTCCAGACTGGTGGCTTGCAGCTTACTGCTTGGCGCTGCTGCTCTGTAGATAGCCGTCGGCCTTGAGCAGGGTTTCCAGGCAGTGTTCGCTGATCTGGTAGAAGGCCTTGAGCTCTTCGATCCTGGCCAGCAGTTGGGTCGGGTCAACCGGCTCGGCACGCTTGACCGCAAGGATCATCTTGTTCTTGTTGGTGTGTTCCAGGGAGATGAATTCAAAGACCTTGGTTTCATAACCGCAGGCTTCGAGGAACAGGGCCCGCAGGCTGTCGGTGACCATCTCCGCCTGCTGCCCCAGGTGCAGGCCGTATTGCAGCATCGGCTTGAGCAGCGCCGGGCTCTGGATCTGCAGGCGGATCTGCTTGTGACAGCACGGCGAGCACATGATGATCGCCGCGCCGGAGCGGATGCCGGTGTGGATCGCGTAGTCGGTGGCGATATCACAGGCATGCAGAGCAATCATCACGTCCAGTTCGCTGGGGGCCACACTGCGCACATCGCCACACTTGAACACCAGGCCCGGATGCTCCAGACGCGCGGCGGCGGTGTTGCACAGGGTCACCATGTCCTCACGCAATTCGACACCGGTGACTTCACCCTGGGCCTGCAAGGTGTTGCGCAGGTAATCGTGGATGGCGAACGTCAGATAGCCCTTGCCGGAGCCGAAGTCCGCGACCCGCACCGGCTGGTCGAGCTTGATCGGCGAGCTGCCCAGGGCGTGGCTGAAGACCTCGATGAACTTGTTGATCTGCTTCCACTTGCGCGACATGGCCGGGATCAGTTCGTGCTGCTTGTTGGTCACTCCAAGATCGGCCAGGAAAGGTCGGCTCAGGTCGAGAAAGCGGTTCTTCTCGCGGTTGTGCTCGGCGGACGGCACATCGCGCTGGGTTTGCGGCTTGCCCTTGAACAGCGAGCTCTTGCCCTTCTTGCTGTATTCCAGCTGCACTTCGTCGGTCAGGGTCAGCAGATGGGCATTCTTGAACGAGACCGGCAGCAGCCCGGCGATGGTGGCCACGCCCTCGTCCAGGGGGAAGTTCTTGGTGATGTCACGGGTCTTGTAGCGATAGACGAAGGACAGGCACGGCTGCTCCTTGACCGTCAGTTGCTTGATGATCAGCCGTTGCAGGTCCGCCTCCGGGCCCACGTGCTTGGCCAGTACCAGCTTGATAAAGGCGTTTTGCGCAAGGCTGGTGTCGAGCAATTGCAGGAACTGGGCGTGATGATCCGGCGCGGGACGGGCGGAAGGTGCGGTGACAGACATGGGGGCAGGTGCCTCGGGCAATGCGGGGTGTGAATCAGGGAGTGGCAGGTATTTTAGGGAGCTAGCCCCGTCGGGGCACGAAGTTATTCACCCGACGGTAAAAAATCCTCGCCCGAGGGCGGTGCAAGGCTCAGGGGCCATTCGCCGGCAAGCCGGCTCCTGCATGAACAACACCGATATCGCACCGCCGTAGGAGCTGGCTTGCCAGCGAAGGCGTCCTCAAGGGCGGTGCAAGACTCAGGGGCCTGTTCGCCGGCAAGCCGGCTCCTACGGCGGCGGGCTCAGTTGAGCACCACCAGGCGGTTGGGCAATTCGTTGCGCTCCTGGGTCAGGGGCACATGGGTCTTGAGCAACTCGCCGCTGGCTTCAATACAGTCGAGGAAGCCCTGCAGGGTCTGGCCCTGTCGCACTTGCTGGGTAAAGTTGCGCACGATGTCGTTCCACTGCTTGTTATCCAGACGCTTGGAAATGCCCTCGTCCACGAGGATTTCCACGTAACGCTCGGCTTCGCTGACAAAGATCAGCACCCCGGTGCCGCCCACAGTGTGATGCAGGTTCTGTTCGAGAAACTGCCGTCGGGCCAGGTTGGAAGCCCGCCAATGGCGCACCGACCGCGGGATCAGCCGGGTGGTGATCTTGGGCAGGCGGAACACCAGGCACAGCACGATGAAGGTCGCCCATTGCGCCAGCAGCAACAGGTGCATGTTCAGCCAGCCGGTGGCGTAGTGCACCAGCCCCGGCACCACCAGCGCCAGCAGACTGGCCCAGAGCAACGGGATGTAGGCATAGTCGTCGGCCCGGGCGGCCAGCACCGTCACCAGCTCGGCGTCGGTCTGGCGTTCGACTCGGGCGATGGCTTCGGCCACCTGCCGTTGTTCGTACTCACTCAGTAATGCCATGTCGTTGGATACCCTCTTTTTATTTTCAGTTACCAGCCGCCGGAGGAACCGCCGCCGCCAAAACTGCCACCGCCCCCGCTGAAGCCGCCACCACCGCCGGACCCGCCACCAAAACCGCCACCGCCGAAACCGCCGAAGCCACCGCCTCCGTCACCGCCGCGCCCGCTGGTGGTGGTGATGAACCCGAGCGCCTGCGCCACTATCACCACCAGGATGAACAGCAGCACCAGGAAGATGAACAGCAACGGATGACGCTGGACAAAATCGTCCTGGTCGCTGCTCTCGACGCTGTCATACACCGGGTCCGGTTGGTCCAGCGGCGTGCCACCGAGCACCAGCAGCATGGCCGAGACGCCGTCGCTGATGCCCTTGCTGAATTGTCCAGTCTTGAACGCCGGGGTAATCACCTGATTGATGATCACCGAGGCCTGGGCATCGGTCAGGCGATCCTCCAGACCATAACCCACTTCAATGCGCAGCTTGCGCTCGTCCCGGGCGACGATCAGCAGCGCGCCGTTGTTCTTGTCCTTCTGGCCAATGCCCCAGTAACGCCCCAGCTGATAGCCGTAGTCCTCAATGCTGGCACCTTGCAAGTCAGGTAGGGTCACCACCACCAACTGCTCGCCGGTGGCCTGTTCGTGGGCTTGCAACTGCCGAGTCAGCTGGGCGCTGATGGTTGGTTCGATCAACTGGGCGTTGTCCACCACCCGCCCACTCAGAGCCGGGAACTTCAGCTCGGCCTGGGCCGTGACCGCAAAGACCCAGAGCAACAGCACCAGGCCGATTTTATAGAGTCGCATCAGCACCTCATCCTCAATGATTGTCCGCTTGCGCTACCCAGTGCCGGACGCCCCGCCTCCGCCAAAACTGCCACCACCGCTCCGGCTGCTGTCGGAGTCGGAACTGGAACTGGAACGGCTGTTGCGCCGATACGGCGCCACTCACCAGGCATAGCGACAGCAGCGCGCTTTGCAGCACGCGCTGCCCGAGGCTCATCAGAATTTCACTTGCGGCGCTTTGTCGGCGTCAGGGCTGGTGGCCTCGAAGGACGCACGCACCGGCAAGTCGCTGTACATCAGGCTGTGCCACAGGCGACCGGGGAAAGTGCGGATCTCGGTGTTGTACTTCTGCACCGCGAGGATGAAGTCGCGGCGGGCCACGGCGATGCGGTTCTCGGTGCCTTCAAGCTGGGATTGCAGGGCCAGGAAGTTCTGGTTGGCCTTCAAATCCGGGTAGCGCTCGGAGACCACCATCAGGCGGCTCAGGGCACCGCTCAACTGATCCTGGGCCTGCTGGAACTGCTTGAGTTTTTCCGGGTTGTCCAGGGTACTGGCGTCCACCTGGATCGAAGTGGCCTTGGCCCGGGCCTCGATCACCGCAGTGAGGGTTTCTTCTTCATGCTTGGCGTAGCCCTTGACGGTCTCCACCAGGTTGGGAATCAAATCGGCACGACGCTGGTACTGGTTCTGCACCTGGCCCCAGTCGGCCTTGACCTGCTCATCGAGGGTCGGAATGTTGTTGATGCCACAACCGCTGAGCAGGCTGGTGAGCAGCAACAGGGCGGCAACGGGCCAGCTCGAGCGCAGGCTTTGGGTGATGTTCATGGGTGGGGCTCCTTGCACAACCTGATGGAAAAGAATCTTTTGCCCGGTTTCACACATCCTGTGGGGCAAAATCTGCCTGCGCCACTGGAATGCATCGGGCTGATGGGCTAAAAGATGCCCAGCGCGAAAAAGAGTTCAGAAGTGTGCGGGAATTATCTGAACAACAATAGTCGCTCCCTAAATTTTGGCTGTTCGACGCGTCACTCATGCGTCGGTCTTGAGCCCCTGAGAACACTATTCATGAATAAGCTGTGTTTGCTGGGCCTGCTGGTCAGCCTGGCCAGTCACCCTGTGTTGGCCGAATCTGCCCCGGTCCCCCTGGAAAACAAAGAAGCCTTTATCAGCGATCTGCTCCAGCGCATGACCCTGGAAGAGAAGATCGGCCAGTTGCGCCTGATCAGCATCGGCCCGGAAATGCCTCGCGAGCTGATCCGCAAGGAAATCGCCGCAGGCAACATCGGCGGCACCTTCAACTCCATCACCCGCCCGGAAAACCGGCCGATGCAGGACGCGGCCATGCGCAGCCGGCTGAAGATCCCGATGTTCTTCGCCTATGACGTGATCCACGGCCACCGGACCATCTTCCCCATCAGCCTGGCCCTGGCGTCCAGCTGGGACATGGACGCCATCGGCCGCTCCGGGCGCATCGCCGCCAAGGAAGCCAGCGCCGACAGCCTGGACATCACCTTCGCACCCATGGTCGACATCTCCCGCGATCCACGCTGGGGCCGTACCTCCGAAGGCTTCGGCGAAGACACCTATCTGGTCTCGCGGATTGCCAAGGTGATGGTCAAGGCCTACCAGGGCCAGAGCCCGGCCTTGCCGGACAGCATCATGGCCAGCGTCAAGCATTTCGCCCTGTACGGCGCCGTGGAAGGCGGTCGCGACTACAACATCGTCGACATGAGCCCGGTGAAGATGTACCAGGACTACCTGCCGCCCTACCGCGCGGCCATCGACGCCGGTGCCGGCGGAGTGATGGTGGCCCTGAACTCCATCAACGGCGTGCCGGCCACCTCCAACACCTGGCTGATGAACGACCTGCTGCGCAAGGAGTGGGGCTTCAAGGGCCTGGCGGTGAGCGACCACGGGGCGATCATCGAGCTGATCCGCCACGGCGTCGCCAAGGACGGTCGCGAAGCGGCCAAGCTGGCGATCAAGGCCGGCATCGACATGAGCATGAACGACTCGCTGTACGGCAAGGAACTGCCGGGGCTGCTCAAGTCCGGGGAGATCGAGCAGAAGGACATCGACAACGCCGTGCGTGAAGTGCTGGCGGCCAAGTACGACATGGGCCTGTTCAAGGACCCTTATGTGCGTATCGGCAAAGCCGAGGACGACCCGGCCGACACCAACGCCGAAAGCCGCCTGCACCGCAGCGACGCCCGGGACATTGCCCGCCGCAGCCTGGTGCTGCTGAAGAACCAGAACGACACCCTGCCGCTGAAGAAAACCGCGAAGATCGCCCTGGTAGGCCCCCTGGCCAAGGCGCCGATCGACATGATGGGCAGTTGGGCCGCCGCCGGCGTTCCGGCACAGTCGGTGACGCTGTATGACGGCATGCGCAACGTTCTGGGCGACAAGGCCCAATTGGTCTACGCCCGGGGTTCCAACATCACTGCCGACAAAAAGGTGGTGGATTACCTGAACTTCCTCAACTTCGATGCCCCGGAAGTGGTGGACGACCCACGCTCCGCGCAGCAGATGATCGACGAAGCGGTCAAGGCGGCCAAGCAGTCGGATGTGATCGTGGCCGCGGTGGGCGAGTCCCGTGGCATGTCCCACGAGTCTTCGAGCCGCACCGATCTGCATATTCCCGCCAGCCAGCGGGAGCTGATCAAGGCCCTCAAGGCCACCGGCAAGCCTCTGGTGCTGGTGCTGATGAATGGCCGTCCGCTGTCACTGCTGGAAGAAAACCAGCAAGCCGACGCCATCCTGGAAACCTGGTTCAGCGGCACCGAAGGCGGCAACGCCATTGCCGACGTACTGTTCGGCGACTACAACCCGTCGGGCAAGCTGCCGATCACCTTCCCCCGTTCCGTGGGCCAGATTCCCACCTACTACAACCACCTGACCATTGGCCGGCCGTTCACGCCGGGCAAGCCAGGCAACTACACCTCGCAGTACTTCGACGACACCACCGGCCCCCTGTTTCCGTTCGGCTATGGCTTGAGCTACACCAGCTTCAGCCTTTCAGACATGGCGCTGTCCTCCACCACCCTGAACAAGAGCGGCAAGCTCGATGCCAGCGTGACCGTGAAGAACACCGGCAAGCGTGACGGCGAAACCGTGGTGCAGCTGTATATCCAGGACGTGGCCGGCTCGATGATCCGCCCGATCAAGGAATTGAAGAACTTCCAGAAAGTCATGCTCAAGGCCGGTGAAGAGAAATCCATCCACTTCACCATCACCGAGGACGACCTGAAGTTCTACAACGCGCAGCTCAAGTACGCCGCGGAACCGGGCGACTTCAATGTACAGATCGGCCTGGATTCCCAGGACGTCAAGCAACAGAGCTTCGAACTGCTCTGATCCCCTGTGACGGGTCGGCGCTGAAACAGCGCCGGCCGGTTACGCCTCTGCCCTTGGCGCCTAGCCGCGACGATCCAGCAGGTTGACCACCAGGCGGTCGACCCAGCCCCAGATCCGCTGCTTGATCCGCCGCCACAACGGCCGGTTGCGCCACTGCGCCAGGCTGATCTCTTCACTCTGGGCAAAGTCCGCCTCGAAGCTCGCCGCCACGGAGCGCGTCAGTGGCGGGTCCAGGGCTTCCAGGTTGGCTTCCAGGTTGAAGCGCAGGTTCCAGTGGTCGAAATTGCACGAGCCCACACTGACCCAGTCGTCCACCAGCGCCATCTTCAAATGCAGGAAACGCGGCTGATACTCGAAAATCCGCACGCCGGCCTTGAGCAGGCGCGGGTAGTAACGGTGCCCGGCATAGCGCACGGCCGGATGATCGGTGTGCGGCCCGGTCAGCAACAGGCGTACGTCGACGCCCCGGGCGGCCGCCTTGCGCAATGAGCGCCGCACCGACCAGGTGGGCAAGAAATAAGGCGTGGCCAGCCAGATGCGTTGCTGGCCGCTGTGCAGGGCACGAATCAGTGAATGCAGGATGTCGCGATGCTGACGCGAGTCGGCATAAGCCACACGGCCCATGCCCTCCCCCGAGTCAGGTACACGGGGCAGATGGGGCAGGCCAAAATCGACGTTGGGCCGCCAGGCGCCCCTGCGCAGGTTGGCGCTCCACTGGCGATCGAACAGCCTCTGCCAGTCCTGCACCGTGGGCCCGGCGATCTCCACCATCACTTCATGCCAATCGCAGCTGTTGTCCTCGGGCTGCCAGAACTCATCGGTAACCCCAGTACCGCCCACCACGGCCAGGGACTGGTCCACCAACAGCAGTTTTCGATGGTCGCGGTAAAGGTTGAGAAAGCCCTGGCGCCACTTCAGGCGGTTGTAGAAACGCAACTCGACACCAACCTTGGTCAAGCGCAGGCGCAAGGCCTGGGTAAAGGCCAGGCTGCCATAGTCATCGAACAGACAGCGCACCCGTACCCCGCGCTCGGCAGCCTGGACCAGGGCCCGGACCAAAGCCTCGGCACATGAACCGGCTTCCACCAGATACAGCTCCAGCTCCACCTGTTGCTGGGCGCGAGCAATGGCCACCAGCATGCGCGGAAAGAACTGGGGACCGTCGATCAGCAGCTCGAAGCGGTTGCCTTCACGCCAGGGGAACACCGCTCCGCGCATTTCAGCGCGCCGTGAAGATCAGTACCGCACCCACCGGTACCGAGAAACTGATGGCCGACAAGCCAGCCACCTTGCGCAGGCTGTCGAGGCCCGGCGCCAGGTTGAAGTCTTCGGCATTGAGGACCAGGGGTTCCAAGGTCACCACCTGGAAACGCCGCTCATCCAGGCGAGTGGCCAGCAGTTCGGCGTTGTAGGTGTGTTCCTGGCCGTGCAGGGCCACGGTGACCGGCAGCAGCAACTCGATCTGCGCCCCGGGGGCCAGGTCGTTGATCGGCCGCAGGTTGATCTGCGCCGTGATCTGCGCCTCGGGAAACTGCTGGACCTGGAACAGCTCCTGGCGCATGCGTTCATCCCGCAGAGGAATGCCGCTGCTGACCGAGTCCAGCTCGATCTGCAACTGGGCCTGGCCCTTGGCGTCGACCTTGCCGTGCAACACCAGAAAGCGCTGGACCTCGGAAATGCTGGCGTTCTTGGTGGTCACGAAGGACACCCGGGAAGACTCGTTGTCCAGGTACCAGTTGGCCTGGGCCGGCAGGGCCAGTACCCCGAGCAGGCTGAGAAGAAGGCGGATCGGCGTACGCATGCAAGCTCCCGTGAACAGAAGGCGCCACCTTAACCGGCTGCCAGGGGGCTGGCAAACACCGCGCTCAAGTGGGGCTCAGCCGTTGCAGACGGGGAATGGCTCAGGCAATGGACTTCTGCAATTGCTCGATGGTGTCGGCCAGCAATCCCAAGTGGCGATTGCGCACCAGTTCGACACAGCTCAGGTCCATCGGCCAATGCAGGGCGATGCTGCCGATCACCCGACCTTCGGCCTGCAACGGCAAGGCCACCGCGCGAATCAGAAAGGGCAGGCGCACCGGATACTCCCAGTGCCCCTCGGTACGCTGGCCGAACCCCAGATGCTGGGACTGAGCGCAAGCCTGTTGCCGGTCTTCGGCCGGCACTCGCTCACGCTCGGCCAGACGCGCGACTTCATCACTGGCCAGGGCCCCCAGGCAAGCCTTGCCCATGGCCGAATGAAACAGGCTGGCGTGCTGGCCGACAATCCGGCTGTTGGTCGGGTAACGCTTGCGCAACACCGCAGGCACCGCACTTTCCAGGACCTCAAGGTGCTCGCCGTCAAAACTCGACAGGTCACTGACCAGTCCGGTGCGTGCACTCAACTCCAGCATCCAGGGCGCTGCCTGCTCCACCAGATGGCGCTTGAAACGTTGCCGGCTGTCACCGAACAGGCTGCGAGCGCTCAGGCGATAACGCCGATCGCTGAGGCCACGGTAGATCCAGCCCTGCTCCTGCAGGGTCAGCAACATGCGCGACACCGTGGCCTTGGGCAGCCCCGTCAGGTAGTGCAACTCCTCGAGCCCCAGGGCCTGGTGCTGGCCCAGCAACTCGACGATGGCCAGGGCCCGTTCCACGGAACGCACGCTACCGGTTTCTACCTTGCTGGCCATAGTCCGAACTCCCTGACTGAGGATGGGTAAGGTTTTACCCAGCAAGATGCGGGCCTCAGAACCCTATCAACGGCATTTGCCTGGTTACAGCAGATTACCCGGAGGGTGTTGCCGCACCCATTGCGTCAGTTGTTCGTGGGCATAGGCCAGTTGCAGCACAGCGTGGTCGGCCTGGGCCGGCCCGATGATCTGCAAGCCCATGGGCAGGCCCGACAGATTGAACCCCACCGGAATGCTGATACTGGGCAGACCGGCCAGGGTCGGACCGATCACCACTTCCATCCAGCGGTGATAAGTGTCCATTTCCTGCCCATCGATCTGCCTTGGCCAGGCCTGCCGTGCATCGAAAGGGAACACCTGGGCCGTAGGCAGCAGCAGAAAATCGTAACGCTCGAACAGTCGCAGCAAGGCGCGATACCAATCGCTGCGACTCTGGGAAGCGCGATACACGTCCGCGGCACTGAGGTTGGCCGCGCCCTCTACTTCCCACCGTGCCTCGGGCTTGAGCCAGCGGCGCTGGTCCGGGTCGTTGTGCAACAGCCCCAGGGAACCCTGGACCAGCCAGTGCCGGTGCACCAGCCAGCAGTCCCACAGTTGTGCCATGGAAAACTCCGGCTGGCAGCTTTCCACTTCACAGCCCAGACGGGTGAAGTCGGCCAGGGCCTTTTCGCACAGGCTCAGGACTCCCTGCTCCATGGCCAGGTACCCGTTGTAGTCCCCCAGCCAGCCCAGGCGCAGTCCGCGTACATCCCGTTGCAGAGGCGCCTGCAGCAACGCCGGATCTTCCTTGAGGGACAAGGGCGCCCGCGGGTCGTAACCGGCCTGGGTGCTCAACAGCCGTGCCACATCAGCCACCGTGCGGCCCATCGGTCCTTCGGTAGCCAGTTGTTGCACGAACAGCTCAGGGGTCGGGCCGAATGGCACCCGCCCCTGGGAGGGGCGCATGCCGAACACGTTGTTGAAGGCCGCCGGATTGCGCAGCGAGCCCATCATGTCGCTGCCATCGGCCACTGGAAGCATGCGCAAGGCCAGGGCCACCGCCGCACCGCCGCTGCTGCCGCCGGCGCTCAGGCTGCTGTCGTAAGCATTGCCGGTGGTGCCGAACAACTGGTTGTAGGTATGAGAGCCCAGGCCAAACTCCGGCACGTTGCTCTTGCCGACAATGATCGCGCCGCTGGCCCGGACCCGGGCCACGCTGATGGCATCCACCTGGGGTACCTGATCGGCGAACAGTGGCGACCCCATGCTGGTGGTCAGCCCCGCAGTGGCTGCCAGATCCTTGATCGCCTGGGGCATGCCATGCATCCAGCCCATGGACTGTCCCCGATCCAGTTGCCGGTCACGCTCATCGGCCTGGGCCAGCAGGTCCTGCGGATCGCACAGGGAGACCAGGGCATTGACGCCGGGGTTGTAACGCTCGATCTGCTGCAGATAAGCCTGCATCACCTCGCGACAGGACAGCTCGCGGGCATGGATCGCCCGGGAAAGCGCCAGGGCGTCCAGCTCGACGATGGATTCGTTGGCCATTGGTTCGCGGTGCTTGATCAAGACTCGCCTCCCAGGGTCACGGCATCGGGTTTGTCGTCTCTGACCGCGTCGTACATGCAGTAGATACCCAGCAGACTGAGGATCGAGGTCAGCAAGACATAGAAGGATGGCGCCACCGGCGTGGCCATGACCTTGCTCAGCCAGGTCACGATCAAGGGCGCAAAGCCACCGAACAGCATCACCGTAACGTTATACGCCACCGATACCCCAGTGGAGCGCACCTCGATGGGAAACTGCTCGGCCAGGGCCGTAGGACCGGGACCGAAAAAACCGCCAATGGCACCGCACAGCAACATCTGCATCACCAGCAGACGCTCAATGGACGGCGCCGCGGCGACCCACACATACAAGGGATAGACCATGACGAAAAACGCCAGGGTGAAGGCCATCAGCACCGGGCGCCGGCCGATGCGGTCCGACAGTGCTCCGGCAAAGGGAATCACCACGGTCATCAGGGCCACGGCCAACATCTGCACCAGCAGTACCTGATCCAGAGGCAGGCCGAGGTTGGTGTGGGCGAAGGTCGGCATGTTCACCAGCACCACATAGAAAGACACGGTGCCGCCGCAGCACAGGCCCATGGACACCAGGATTGCCCGGCGGTAGGCCGACACCACCTGCCACAGCCCCGGCCCCTTGCCACGCACCTGCTTGCGCGCCTCGATGAAGGCCCCCGGCTCCTCCATGTACTTGCGAATCCACAGCCCCACCGGACCGATCAGCAGACCGATCACGAACGGCAGGCGCCAGCCCCAGAGATCCAGGGTCTGCGGTGAAAAGAAGTGGGTCACCGCCGCCACCATCGCGGCTCCGCTGAACACCGCCAGGCACTGTCCTACCAGTTGCCAGGAGCCATACAGGCCTTTCTTGTCCGCCGGGGCACTTTCCACCAGGTAGGCCGTGGCGCTGGCGTACTCCCCCCCAGTGGCAAAGCCCTGAAGCATCCGCGCCACCACGATCAGCAACGGCGCGCCCAGGCCGATGGCCGCGTAGTTGGGGGCAAAGACGATCATCGCAATGGCCAGGGTCATCAGCTGGATGATCACCAACATGGCCGCCTTGCGGCCTTTGCGGTCGGAATACATGCCCAGCAGCACGCCGCCCACCGGGCGCATGAAAAAGCCCACGCCGAAGGTGGCCAGGGCCATCAGCAGCGAGGTGTACTCATCTTCAGCCGGAAAAAACTGGCGAGCGATAAAGCTGGCGAGAAAGCCATAGACGATGAAGTCATACCATTCCAGGGCGTTGCCAACCACGGCGGCAACCACCTGCCGGGTCTTGGAAACAGAGGGTATCGAGACGCTCATGGGAGGTTCCTTGAAACTTTTGAGCCTTCTTGCGGGCTCGGAAAAGTTCCGGGCGCATGGAACGCCCGGACCGAACAGCGCTACAGGAACAGGAAGGCTCAGACGGGCTTGAGCCAGCTCTCCGCCAGGGCACCCCAATAGGCCGCACCGGTGAGCAGGATGTCGTCGTTGAAGTCGTAACCCGGGTTATGCACCATCGGTTGCGCTACGCCATTGCCGATGAACAGGTAGCTGCCGGGGCAGCGCTGCAGCATCCAGCCGAAGTCTTCGCTGCCCATCAGCTTCGGCGTGTTGCCATTGACCGCTTCGGCCCCCACTAGCTCGACACCGACCCGCCGGGCAAACTCGGTTTCTTCCGGGCTGTTGATCAGCACCGGATAAGCCGGGCGATGGTCGATGCTGACGCTGCAGCCAAAGCTCTCGGCCTGGGTCTGGATGATCGCCTTGACCCGCTCCAGCATCTGCTCGCGCACCGGTGCATTGAGGGCCCTCAGGCTCAGGCGCAACAACGCCTGCTGGGGAATCACGTTGGCCGCCTCGCCGGCCTGCAGGGCGCCGACCGTCACCACTGCCGCTTCCTGGGCATCGATATTGCGCGCCACCACCGTCTGCAACGCCAGGACCATGCTGGCCGCGGCTACCAAGGGGTCCACCGCCAGGTGCGGCATGGAGCCGTGGCCGCCGACGCCTTCGACAATCACCTCGAGCAAGTCCTGGGACGCCATCATCGGCCCCTCGCGAAAGCCCAGGTGACCGGCCGGCAGCCCGGGCATGTTGTGCAGGCCGAACAGCGCATCACAGGGGAAGCGCTCCAGCAGGCCATCGGCA
Source organism: Pseudomonas sp. E1BtOHC1 (assembly GCF_058744285.1). Taxonomy (NCBI): domain Bacteria; kingdom Pseudomonadati; phylum Pseudomonadota; class Gammaproteobacteria; order Pseudomonadales; family Pseudomonadaceae; genus Pseudomonas; species Pseudomonas sp. E1BtOHC1. The sequence continues at coordinate 2,321,675 of NZ_CP196023.1, read as the reverse complement.
AGCATCGCCTCGGCACCGCCCTGCCCCTCTTCCGCGGGCTGGAAGATCAGGTTCAGGGTGCCGTCGAACGCTCGGGTCGCCGCCAGGTAGCGCGCCGCTCCCAGCAGGATCGTGGTGTGGCCGTCATGCCCGCAGGCGTGCATGCAACCGCCATGGCGGCTGCTGTAGGAAGCCCCGGTGTTCTCGATGATCGGCAAGGCGTCCATGTCCGCCCGCAGGCCCAGGGTGCGCGTGCCCGTGCCGTTGCGCAGAACGCCCACGACCCCGGTTCGACCGACGCCGGTGTGCACTTCATAACCCCATTCCTCCAGACAACGAGCCACCAGCGCCGAAGTGCGTTGCTCTTCGAACCCCAGTTCCGGGTGGGCATGAATATCCTGGCGGATGGCCCGCAGATCGCTGGCAATGTCGTTGAGCCAGGCAAGGATGTGCTGGTGTCGGGTCATGGCGTATCTCCTCTGGGCCGGGTGGCTTCCCGTTCTTTTTTTCGGAGCGTTGCACGAGGCGCAGGAGCGTGCTCGAAGCTCTGCGTCAGATAACCGCGAGCCGGAGCACAGGACAATCAAATGTGGTTCCACTGGATGGAACACATAATCTGCAGCGATGCCTGATCCAGGATCAGGGATCGAGGCGGCAGCCTTCCCGGGGGCCCAGCCAGAGCGCGCTATGGGTACGCCCCAGGGCGCTGGCGGTGACACGTCGGCTCAGCGGTTCATCGCTAAAACCGCTGATGGGCAGGTACTGGCGCACATAGGCCCGGCAGTAGTCGGCGGGGTGTTGCATCACGTAGCGGCAGGAGCAGTACTCCTTGGCGGTATAGGCACCGAGGATATCCGGGAAGGCTTGCAGGGCCTCCCGTTGCTGCCAGCTCCAGCCCAGCAACAGGAGCAGCGCCACCAGCACCAGGCCGAACAGCGGATGACGGCGGAAAAAGGCCCGGCGTCTCATGGCTGCCCCTTGCTGGAGAAAGCCGCCAGGACTCGCTTGAGCAGCTCATTGTGCCGATAGCTGCCATCGCGGTCGTCGCCGTAACGCACGATCACCAGGCGCTGTGCAGGCAGGACATACAGTGCCTGCCCCCAGTGCCCCAGGGCCGCGTAGGCATCCGCCGGCGCATCGGGCCAGGGCTGGGGGGCGCCATCCACCGAGCGGTTGAGCCACCAGTGCCCGCCCGCCACCGCCTCATCCTGGTTGGCCCGATAGCCAGCGAAAGGCGTACGGCAGAACTCGACCCAGGCCCTGGGCAGCAACTGCCGATCACGCCAGCGACCGTCGCGCTGCATCAACAGGCCGACACGGGCCAGATCGCGGGCCGTCAGGTAGAGGTAGGAAGACGCCACGAAGGTGCCGGCGGCGTCGCGTTCCCACACCGCCTGGGTGATGCCCAGCGGTTCGAACAGGGCACGCCAGGGATAGTCCGCATACTGGTCCGCCCCCACCATCCCCCGCAGGCTGGCCGCCAGCAGGTTGCTATCGCCGCTGGAGTAACGGAAGGCCTGCCCCGGTGGAGTGGAGCGCGCCTGCTGTGCAGCAAATGCCGCCATGTCCCGATGCCCGCGGGTGTAGAGCATGGCCACCACTGAGGAGTTGAGGGGGGCGTATTCGTAGTCTTCCTGCCAGTCCAGACCCGAGGCCCAGTGCAACAAGTCACCCAGGGTGATGGCCGGATGCGCCTGTAACGCCGGGTAATATTGTGCCGCGGGGTCCTGGAGCTGGAAGCGGCCTTCACCGTAGGCAACGCCCAACACTACCGCCAACAGACTTTTGCTGGCCGACCAGATGAGATGGGGCGTCTGGGGTCCGGTGGCGCCGGCGTAGCGCTCGTAAAGCACCTGGCCATCGCGGATCACTAGCAAGGCATCAGTACGAATGCCTTTGTGGGACTGGTCGTCCCTGGGCACGAAGGCGTAGTCCTCCAGAGCCTTGAGCGCCGGGCTATCGACGACCGGGCCTCGACTCCATTGCTGCGCCGGCCACTCCTCGGCCCAGGCCGGCAGGCTGAGGCATACAAGCAACGCCAGCAGGATCGGACCTTTGACCATGGATGAGCCTCGAATGACGTCAGTGGCCGAGCCTAGTTGAGGCGGATGACAGTTTCACTGCAAGCGCCCTCGTTTGTTGGCACTGGCTGGCGTAGGGAGCATCAAGCCTTGTGCAAAACCATCCGGCCCCTTCGCCGGCAAGCCGGCTCCTACGCAAGGGGGCGCCGTTGCTAAAACGAGGCCAGGGCTTTGGCCAGGCGTTGCTCCCGGGCGCTGGCAGCCAGGTCCAGCAGGGCCTGGTCCCGGGACCATTGGCTGCGCCAACGCTCAGGGCCATTGGCGAAGGCGGCGTCGATTTCAGGCCGCAATACCTGGAACTGCGTGAACAAACCACCCAATAGAATGTGCCCGCCACTCAAGGAAGGATTCTGCCGACTGACTTCGGCACAGCCCGCAAGCAATCCCAGCAACTGCAGTTGCAAGGGCTGCGGCCAGCCACTGTCCTGCCCCACGCCATACAGCCAGGCGAGCATGGCGCTCAGGACATAGATGTCCTCCAGGGTGCGGAAGGGTTTGACATAGGCGTCCCAGCCATCGCCGGCCAGCAGTTCGCAGGCAGCGTTTTCCAGCAACAGGCAGCCGTGGCTGATCTCCGGCATCAGGGCGATGGCCGGCAGGGTCTGGACCTTGACCCCAGGCTCTCCGGCATAGACCACGGTCAGGCGCAATGCTGCCCGCTCACCCGGGGCCTCGCTGCGCGCCGCCACCAACAGCCAGTCGGCGGCATCGCCGGCGGTCACGAAATCCTTGCGCCCTTGCAGGCGCAGATCCTCCAGCCGGGTCTGCATGTCCGCCGGGCGCAGGCTGCGGCGTTCGGTCGCGCACAAAGCCCCCAGGCTTTGCGGCGCACTGGGCCACAACATGCGCAATGCCGCCTGGTAGCCCACCAGGAACGCCAGCCCCGGAGTCTCCATCAGGCGGCCCCCGAGCACCGCCAGTTCGAAGGGCGTAACGCTGCCCAAATGGGCCAGCAAAGCCCCGTAGCCCTCGGCCAGATCGGGGTTGACGGGCAGTCGTTCACGGCTCTCGAGCAGGGCTTGCCAGGGCATTCGAAGATCCTCAGGGGCTGTCATATAAGCATCACCAAAGCTTCATGGCGATGACACCGGGGCTACATAGCCTGACTTTGCACAACAAAGTCGATTGGCTGCAACCCAAGGCGGGTCGGTAGCCCGCACGGAGATTCACAATGACTCAGATCGCCCGCATCAGCGACACCGGCACTGAACGCCGCCTGCAAGCCGAACGCCTGATCGGCGCCCAGGCCCTGCAGGAAGCCCAGGCCCTGCGTTTCAACGTCTTCAGCGGCGAGTTCAACGCCAAGCTCAAGGGCGCGGAACTGGGTCTGGACATGGATGACTATGACGTTCACTGCAGCCATATCGGTGTCCGCGACCTGAACACCGGGCGCCTGGTAGCCACCACCCGCCTGCTGGACCATCAGGCCGCCAGCAGCCTGGGACGTTTCTACAGCGAGGAAGAGTTCAGCCTGCACGGCCTGACGCACCTCAAGGGCCCCATCCTGGAAATCGGCCGCACCTGTGTCGACCCGGCCTATCGCAACGGCGGCACCATCGCCGTGCTCTGGGGCGAACTGGCGGAAGTGCTCAACCAGGGCGGCTACAGCTACCTGATGGGGTGCGCCAGCATTCCGATGCAGGACGGCGGCATCCAGGCCCAGGCCATCATGCAGCGACTGCGGGAGCGTTACCTGAGTACCGAACACCTGCGGGCCGAGCCGAAGAACCCGCTGCCCAGCCTGGACATCCCTTCCAATGTCATCGCCGAGATGCCGCCATTGCTCAAGGCCTACATGCGCCTGGGGGCGAAGATCTGCGGCGAACCCTGCTGGGACCAGGACTTCCAGGTGGCCGACGTGTTCATCCTGCTCAAGCGCGACGAGCTGTGCCCGCGGTATGCCCGGCACTTCAAGGCGGCGGTTTGATGCGCCGGTTGCGGGTCTACGGGCGCATCGCCCGGGTACTGCTGGTGGTGGCGCTGGGCCTGAGCATGGCCAGCATCTTTGGCCTGCTGGAGCGCCTGGGTGTTGCCAATTCCATGGTCCGGCGCCAGCGCTGGTCGCGGTTCTTCATGGCACGCCTGAGCAATGCCCTGCCGTTCCGGGTCACGGTGCACGGCGAGTTGCCTCGCCAGCCGATGCTCTGGGTCAGCAATCACGTGTCCTGGACCGATATTCCGCTGCTGGGCATGCTCACGCCGCTGTCCTTTCTGTCCAAGGCCGAAGTGCGCACCTGGCCGGTGGCGGGCTGGCTGGCGGCCAAGGCCGGTAGCCTGTTCATCCGTCGTGGGGCCGGTGACAGCCAGTTGATCCGCAAGCAAATGACCCGCCACTTGCAGGAGCAGCACCCGCTGCTGCTGTTTCCCGAAGGCACCACCACCGACGGCCGTGGCCTGCGCACCTTCCACGGACGCCTGCTGGCCAGCGCCATCGATGCCGAAGTATCCCTGCAACCCGTGGCGATCCGTTATTTGCGCGATGGCCAGATCGACACCCTGGCCCCCTTCATTGGCGACGACGACCTGCTCTCGCACCTGATGCGGCTATTTGCCAACGATCAGGGCCGAGTGGAAATCCATGTGCTCAAGCCCATTGCCTGCCAGGGCCAGGAACGTGCGGCGCTGGCCTTCCAGGCCCAGCAAGCGGTGCACAAAGCCCTGTTCGGTGATGTCGTACAACCCGCCGAACCACGCCGCAACGGCGAACTGGTTGCCGCCTGAAACGCCCTGTAGGAGCCGGCTTGCCGGCGAAGAGGTCCTTGAGACAGGCACCGCCCACGAGGACGTTTTCGCTGGCAAGCCAGCGCCTACAAAACGCCATTCATTGCCCTGGTTGGGTGTGTTCGGCGGCGAAACTCTGCAACTGCGGGTAGAAGGCACGAAAATCTTCGCTCAACGGCTGATACAGCCGCTCCAACTCGCCCATCGCCGCGGTCAGTTCCTCTGGCCGTGACAGGCGCCGGGCAATCCCTCGCAACACCTGCTCCAGCACCGCAAATTCGCGATAGGAACCCAGCCAGTCATCCGCCGCCATATAGGGCGCAATCTGCGCCAGGCGCGCTGGCAACTGCGGTTCGGCCGCCAGCACCCGATACACCTCGGCAGTGAACAGCGGCAAGGGGCGATCGGCGTAATGCTGCCAATCCCGGGCCAGGCAGTGGTCGAAAAACACGTCGATGACGATGCCGGCGTAACGCCGTCGGGTCAGGGAGAAACGCGACAGTGCCGCCGCCACCAGAGGATGGCTGTCGGTGTAGGTATCGATGCGCCGATGCAGCTGGATCGCCGCCTCGACCTCGGGGGCAAACTGCCCTTGCAGGCGCCCTTTGACGAAATCGCCATACAGGCTGCCGAGTAATTGACCCGGGCGCTGGCCGCCAAGGTGCAGATGTGCGAGATAATTCATTTGCGCAGCTTAGCACTGCGCCTCGCATATCGTTATAACCCGATATACCGATAAGTAATGATTTAAGATCAAAATCATATTGGTATATCGCGAAATAACGATTTAAATTTCGCCTCATCGCGATACAACGTTTTATGGAAAACGAGCACCGCCATGTCCCTCGACCTCGACGAAATAATAAAAGCCCTGGCACATCCGGTTCGCAGGGAAATCCTGCACTGGCTGAAAGACCCGACAGTCGAATTTCCCGATCAGGCTCACAGCAATGAGCACGGCGTCTGTGCCGGACAGATCGATCAACGCTGCGGCCTGTCGCAGTCGACCGTCTCCGCCCACCTCGCCACCTTGCAACGTGCAGGCCTGATCAGCAGCCGGAAAGTCGGCCAATGGCATTTTTTCAAACGCAATGAGGAAGTCATCCAGCAGTTCCTCACGCAAATGAGCCAACAGCTCTGATCTGACAAGGACCCGACAATGCCCCTTTCACTCATCATCCTGGCCTTGAGTGCCTTCGCCATCGGCACCACCGAGTTCGTCATCATGGGGCTTTTGCCCGATGTGGCGGCGGACCTCGGGGTGTCGATTCCCGGCGCCGGCTGGCTGGTTACCGGCTACGCCCTGGGCGTGGCCATCGGCGCGCCGTTCATGGCCCTGGCCACCGCACGCCTGCCGCGCAAGGCAGCCCTGGTGGCGCTGATGGGGATCTTCATTGTCGGCAACCTGCTGTGTGCACTGGCCAGTGATTACAACGTGCTGATGTTCGCCCGGGTGATCACTGCGCTGTGCCACGGTGCCTTCTTCGGTATTGGTTCAGTGGTGGCTGCCGGCCTGGTGCCCGCCAACAAGCGCGCCTCGGCCGTGGCCCTGATGTTCACCGGCCTGACCCTGGCCAATGTACTCGGCGTGCCCCTGGGTACCGCCCTGGGTCAGGCAGCCGGCTGGCGTTCGACCTTCTGGGCGGTGACGGTAATCGGTGTAGTGGCGCTGATCGGCCTGCTGCGCTTCCTGCCGGCCAAGCGCGATGAGGAAAAACTCGACATGCGTGCGGAACTGGCAGCCCTCAAGGGCGCGGGGATCTGGCTGTCCCTGAGCATGACCGCACTGTTTGCCGCGTCGATGTTCACCCTCTTCACCTACGTTGCGCCGCTGCTCGGCGACGTCACCGGCGTCTCGCCCCAGGGCGTGACCTGGACCCTGCTGCTGATCGGCCTGGGCCTGACCCTGGGCAACATCATCGGCGGCAAGCTGGCGGACAAGCGCCTGGGGGCCACCTTGATCGGCGTGTTCGCGGCCATGGCCGTGGTCTCCACCGTGCTGACCTGGACCAGCGTGGCGCTGATTCCCACCGAGATCACCCTGTTCCTCTGGGCCACCGCTTCGTTTGCCGCGGTACCGGCGCTGCAGGTCAATGTGGTGACCTTCGGCAAGGCTGCCCCCAACCTGGTTTCGACCCTGAACATCGGCGCCTTCAACATCGGCAACGCCCTGGGCGCCTGGGTCGGCGGCAGCGTCATCGCCCACGGTTTCGGCCTGACCAGCGTGCCACTGGCGGCGGCGGTCCTGGCGATCCTGGCCCTGCTGGTGACGTTGATTACCTTTCGCCAGGGCGGCAACGCCGAACTGGCCCCTGCGACCCACTGACCCGTTTCTTTCCTATATAGAAGGCTGCATTCCATGACCACTATCTTTGATCCGATCAAGATCGGCGACCTCGAGCTGTCCAACCGCATCATCATGGCGCCGCTGACCCGCTGCCGCGCCGACGCTGGCCGCGTACCCAATGCACTGATGGCCGAGTACTACGTGCAGCGGGCTTCCGCTGGCCTGATCCTCAGCGAGGCCACCTCGGTGACCCCAATGGGCGTGGGCTACCCGGACACTCCCGGCATCTGGTCCAACGACCAGGTGCGTGGCTGGTCCAACGTGACCAAGGCGGTGCACGGCGCCGGCGGCAAGATCTTCCTGCAGCTGTGGCACGTGGGCCGGATTTCCCACCCGTCCTACCTGGACGGTGAAACGCCAGTGGCGCCAAGCGCCATCCAGCCCAAGGGCCATGTCAGCCTGGTGCGTCCACTGGCCGACTACCCAACCCCGCGCGCCCTGGAAACCGCTGAGATCGCCGACATCGTCGACGCTTACCGGGTCGGTGCGGAAAACGCCAAGGCCGCCGGTTTTGACGGTGTGGAAATCCACGGCGCCAACGGCTACCTGCTGGACCAGTTCCTGCAAAGCAGCACCAACCAGCGCACCGACCAGTACGGTGGCTCCCTGGAGAACCGTGCCCGCCTGCTGCTGGAAGTCACCGACGCCGCCATCGACATCTGGGGCGCCGGCCGAGTGGGCGTGCACCTGGCACCCCGTGCCGACTCCCATGATATGGGCGACGACAACCTGGCGGAGACCTTCACTTATGTAGCCCACGAGCTGGGCAAACGCGGCATCGCCTTTATCTGCTCCCGCGAGAAAGAAGGCGCTGACAGCCTGGGTCCGCAGCTGAAAGCGGCCTTCGGCGGCCCCTACATCGCCAACGAGCGTTTCACCAAGGACAGTGCCAATGCCTGGCTGGCCGCCGGCAAGGCTGACGCCGTGGCGTTCGGCGTGCCCTTCATTGCCAACCCGGACCTGCCGGCCCGCCTGAAGGCCGACGCCCCGTTGAACGAGGCGCATCCGGAAACTTTCTACGGCAAGGGCCCGGTCGGTTACATCGACTATCCGACGCTGTAAGCCTGGATCGGTAAATAAAAAGCCCCGACTCTCGCGAGCCGGGGCTTTTTTGTGAGCGCCGGGATCAGCGCTTGCGTTGCGTCCAGGCCACCGCCAGGCCGCTCAGGCAGATCACCGCGATGCCGATCAGGCCATAGCTGTCTGGGGTATGACCGAAGATCAGGTAGCCATACAGGCCGGCGAACAGAATCTGCCCGTAGCTGAACGGCGCCAGCATTGCCGGCGCGGCATGGCGGAAGGCCTGGGTCAGCAGCATATGGCCAAGCATGCCGCAGGTGCCGAGGCCGATCATGAACAAGCCGTGGACAAAGCTCGGCGTGCTCCAGAAGAACGGCAACAACGCACTCATGATCAGGCTGTTGAAGATCCCGGTCAGGAAGTTGCTGGTGGTGGGGCTGTCGATGCCGCTGAGCTTGCGGGTGAGCAACTGATAAAAGCCGAAGCACAGCGCCGAGCCCAGGGGCAGCAGGATCGCCGGAGTGAAGAGTACGCCACCGGGACGCACCACGATCAGCACCCCGACGAAGCCCGCGAGCACCGCCAGCCATTGCCCGCGGCTGACCCGCTCGCCCAGGAACGGCACGGACAAGGCCGTGACCAGCAAGGGCGCAAGGAAGTTGACCGCGGTGGCTTCCGCCAGGGGGATATAGCGCAGGCCGGTGGTGAACAGCAGGCTGGTGCCGATCAGACACAAGGCCCGGAGCAGTTGCAGGCCGGGACGCTTGGTTCGCACCACCGCGGAAAAGCCGCTGCGGGGGACGAACACCACCAGCATCAGCAGCGTATGAACCACATAACGCGCCCAGACCACCATGACGATGGGGTAAAAGGCCGAGAGGTATTTGGACAGCGTGTCGTGACTGGCGAAGAGCAGAACCGCCAGACAAATCAGGGCGATACCCTTGATTGGCTGTTCTGCGCCTTTGAACGGTGAAGGGTTCACACTCATTCACACACCCGCAACAAAATCCCTACAAAATACGTAGCTCGCTATCTATCAAGATGCAGCCAGCCCGTATATAAAAGCACCCCATCGCGATCTGGCGAGCGCTGGAATGAATCTCCCTCGCCGTAAATCTTGACACAACTGGACTCAATTACGCATTTTGTCTTAATGACGGAGGCTCGGGCTCAAGCGCAGCATATCCAGCCCGATGTCGATCCAGCGCTCTGCCTCGGTGTGCAGAGCGAAGCTGTCAGGGGCCAGCAGCCATTGATAAAGGATGCCATCGATAAAGGCGCGCATGCTGATAGCCGCCCGCATCGTGTCGAGGTTTTCGGGCAATTGCCCACGATTCACTGCATTGGTCAGCGCCAGCTCGATACGCAGGTTGCAGTCCAGGCTGGCGGCGCGACGTTGGCGACGCAGATCGCACATTTCATCGGTGAATTCGCACTTATGAAACAGAATTTCATTAATGCGTCGGGTTTTCGGGTCCAGGGCAACTTGATGAAACAAATGAATGAGCAGCTTGCGCATCCAGCCCAACGGATCCATTTCATCTACATTTTCACTGGCGGCAGCCATCTCATCCAAGGGTTCACGCAGGCTGTCGAGCATGGCCTGCACCAGATCGGCCTTATTGCTGAAGTGCCAATAAATGGCACCCCGCGTCACCCCCGCCAGTGCCGCGATATCGGCCAGGGTGGTACGCGCCACGCCACGCTCGTAAAAGGCCTTTTCGGCGGCCTCGAGTATCTGGCTGCGGGTTTCTTGAGCTTCCTCTTTGGTACGACGGACCATGGCAGTAAAACCTCGATCAGGATCTTTCAGCGATGCGTGAAGACCTTCTGAATAAATATGGAACGGCATCTCGAGTGCCGTTTGCCCAGCCTACAATTCAACACCTACAGGGGCTTTTGTAACCGGATGGGTACGCCGCCAGGGTATTTACAAACAACCATGAACGTAAGTATATTCCTTAGCAAGCTACTAATCCACTCAGCCAACTCTTTTTACCCTTCCACTTTTCTTGTGCGCATCTTGCGTGCCTGACCCGAGGATCTTCATGCAACTCAAGCCAGCTGTTACCGCTCTGGTCACTGCCGTCGCCCTGGCATCGCTGCTCAGCGGATGTAAAAAGGAAGAGGCGGCGCCTGCCCCTCAAGCCCCTCAGGTCGGCGTCGTCACCCTGCAACCACAAGCCTTTACCTTGACTTCCGAACTCCCGGGCCGGACCACCGCGTTCCGCATCGCCGAAGTTCGCCCACAGGTAAACGGGATCATTCTCAAGCGTCTGTTCAAAGAAGGCGGAGATGTTAAGGAAGGTCAGCAGCTTTATCAGATCGATCCGTCGATCTACGAGGCAACGCTGAAGAGTGCTCAGGCTAATCTGCAGTCCACACAGTCGATTTCCGATCGCTACAAGCAATTGGTCAACGAGCAAGCCGTAAGCCGTCAGGAATACGACACCGCCGTGGCCAACCGTCTGCAATCGGAAGCCTCCCTGCAAAGCGCCCAGATCAACCTGCGCTACACCAAGGTGCTGTCGCCTTTGACCGGCCGCATTGGCCGCTCCTCGGTGACCGAAGGCGCTCTGGTCAGCAACGGCCAGGCCGATGCCATGGCGGTGATCCAGCAGTTGGACCCGATCTATGTCGACGTCACCCAGTCCTCGGTTGAGTTGCTGGAGCTGCGCCGCGAGCTGGAAAGCGGTCGCCTGCAAAAAGTTGGCGACAACGCCGCCAAGGTCAAACTGACCCTGGAAGACGGCAGCCAGTACAAGCTCGAAGGCAAGCTGGAGTTCTCCGAAGTCTCGGTGGATGAAAGCACCGGCTCGGTGACCCTGCGCGCCGTGTTCCCCAACCCTCAGCACACTCTGCTGCCGGGCATGTTCGTCCACGCCCAGCTGCAAGCCGGGGTGAACAGTGCAGCGATCCTGGCGCCACAACAAGGCGTGACCCGCGACCTGAAAGGCACCCCGACCGCTCTGGTGGTTGGCCCGGACAACAAGGTCGAGCTGCGCCAGCTCAAGGCCAGCCGCACCGTCGGTAGCCAGTGGCTGGTGGAAGATGGCCTGAAAGCCGGTGACCGTCTGATCACCGAAGGCCTGCAATTCGTCAAGCCAGGCATTGAAGTCAAGGCCAGCGAAGCAACCAACGTAGCAGCGAAGAACCCGGCCCCTGCACAGGCAACTGACAAAGCTGCAGGCGGCAAAGGGGAGTAAACCATGTCGAAATTTTTTATCGACCGTCCGATTTTCGCCTGGGTAATTGCCCTGGTGATCATGTTGGTCGGGGCTCTATCGATCCTCAAATTGCCGATCAACCAGTACCCGAGCATCGCCCCTCCGGCGATTGCGATCTCCGTGACCTACCCAGGCGCTTCTGCACAGACCGTGCAGGACACCGTGGTCCAGGTGATCGAACAGCAGCTCAACGGTATCGACAACCTGCGTTACGTGTCCTCGGAGAGTAACTCCGACGGCAGCATGACCATCACCGCGACCTTCGAGCAGGGCACCAACTCGGACACCGCGCAGGTACAGGTGCAGAACAAGCTCAACCTGGCCACCCCGCTGCTGCCTCAAGAAGTGCAGCAACAGGGTATCCGCGTGACCAAGGCGGTGAAGAACTTCCTGCTGGTGATCGGCGTGGTTTCCGAGGACGGCAGCATGTCCAAGGACGACCTGTCGAACTACATCGTGTCGAACATGCAGGACCCGATCTCGCGGACCGCGGGTGTGGGTGACTTCCAGGTGTTCGGTGCCCAGTACGCCATGCGGATCTGGCTCGACCCGGCCAAGCTGAACAACTTCAACATGACCCCGGTGGACGTGAAGACCGCGGTTGCCGCGCAGAACGTTCAGGTTTCCTCCGGCCAGCTCGGCGGCCTGCCCGCCCTGCCCGGCCAGCAGTTGAACGCCACCATCATCGGCAAGACCCGCCTGCAGACTGCCGAGCAGTTCAAGGCAATCCTGCTGAAGGTCAACAAGGACGGTTCGCAAGTACGTCTGGGTGACGTCGCCGACGTCGCGCTTGGCGGCGAGAACTACGCCATCAGCGCCCAGTTCAACGGCAAGCCGGCTTCCGGTCTGGCGGTGAAACTGGCCAACGGCGCCAACGCCCTGGACACCGCCAAGGCGCTGCGCAAGACCATCAGCGACCTGGAACCCTTCTTCCCGCAAGGCATGAAGGTGGTGTTCCCGTACGACACCACGCCAGTGGTGACCGAATCCATCAAGGGTGTGGTTGAAACCCTAGTGGAAGCGATCGTCCTGGTGTTCCTGGTGATGTTCCTGTTCCTGCAGAACTTCCGCGCCACGGTGATCACCACCATGACGGTACCGGTGGTGTTGCTGGGGACCTTCGGCATCCTCGCGGCGGCCGGTTTCAGCATCAATACCCTGACCATGTTCGGCATGGTGCTGGCCATCGGCTTGCTGGTGGACGACGCCATCGTCGTGGTGGAAAACGTCGAACGGGTGATGCACGAGGAAGGCCTGTCACCCAAGGAAGCAACGAAGAAATCCATGGGCCAGATCCAGGGAGCCCTGGTGGGTATCGCCCTGGTGCTGTCCGCGGTACTGCTGCCGATGGCCTTCTTCAGCGGCTCCACGGGCGTGATCTACAAGCAGTTCTCGATCACCGTGGTTTCGGCCATGGCCCTGTCGGTGCTGGTGGCCCTGATCTTCACCCCGGCCCTGTGCGCCACCATGCTCAAGCCCGTGGTTGCGGGGCAGAATCACGAGAAGCGGGGCTTCTTCGGCTGGTTCAACCGTACCTTCGATCGCAGCGTGAAAAGCTACGAGCGCGGCGTCGGCAACATGCTGCGCCACAAGGTCCCGTACCTGCTGGCCTACGTATTGATCGTCCTGGGCATGATCTGGCTGTTCACCCGCATCCCGACCGCGTTCCTGCCGGAAGAAGACCAGGGCGTTCTGTTCGCCCAAGTGCAGACCCCTGCCGGTTCCAGTGCCGAACGGACCCAGGTGGTAGTCGATGAAATGCGCGCCTACCTGCTGGACAAGGAAAAGGACACCGTTGCCTCGGTGTTCACCGTAAACGGCTTCAACTTTGCCGGTCGCGGCCAGAGCTCGGGCATGGCCTTCATCATGCTCAAGCCCTGGGGCGAGCGTTCCGCGGAAAACAGCGTGTTCAACCTGGCAAACCGCGCCCAGCAGCACTTCTTCAGCTTCCGTGACGCGATGGTGTTCGCCTTCGCCCCTCCGGCCGTACTGGAGTTGGGTAACGCCACCGGTTTCGACGTGTTCCTCCAGGACCGCGCCGGTATCGGCCACGAGAAACTCATGGCTGCACGCAACCAGTTCCTCGGCATGGCCGCCCAGAGCAAAGTGCTGTCCCAGGTGCGTCCGAACGGCCTGAACGATGAACCGCAGTATCAGTTGACCATCGATGACGAGCGCGCCAGTGCCCTGGGCGTGACCCTCACCGATATCAACAACACCCTGTCGATTGCCCTGGGCAGTAGCTACGTCAACGACTTCATCGACCGCGGTCGAGTGAAGAAGGTCTACATCCAGGGTCAGGCCGGTGCTCGCATGAGCCCTGAAGACCTGAAGAAGTGGTACGTACGCAACAGTGCCGGGACCATGGTGCCGTTCTCCTCCTTCGCCAAGGGCGAGTGGATCTACGGTTCGCCGAAACTGGCCCGTTACAACGGCGTGGAAGCCATGGAAGTCCTCGGTGCTCCAGCCCCTGGCTACAGTACCGGTGAGGCCATGGCCGAAGTCGAAGCCATTGCCGCCAAGCTGCCGCCGGGCGTGGGCATTTCCTGGACCGGCCTGTCCTACGAGGAACGTCTGTCGGGCTCCCAGGCACCTGCGCTGTATGCCTTGTCCCTGCTGATGGTGTTCCTGTGTCTGGCCGCCCTGTATGAAAGCTGGTCGATTCCGATCGCGGTCATGCTGGTGGTACCTCTGGGGATCATCGGTGCACTGATGGCCACCAGCCTGCGGGGTCTGTCCAACGACGTGTACTTCCAGGTGGGACTGTTGGTGACCATCGGCCTGGCGGCGAAAAACGCCATTCTGATCGTCGAGTTCGCCAAGGAACTGCACGAGCAGGGCCGCTCCCTGGTGGACGCCGCGGTGGAAGCCTGCCGCATGCGTCTGCGGCCGATCATCATGACCTCCCTGGCCTTCGTCCTCGGGGTTGTGCCACTGGCCATCTCCACCGGCGCCGGCTCGGGCAGCCAGCATGCGATCGGTACCGGGGTCATCGGCGGTATGCTCACCGCGACGATCCTGGCGATCTTCTGGGTGCCATTGTTCTTCGTCACCGTGTCGTCCATGGGCCGCAGGAAAGCGGACCAATCAGAAACTACTGCAACTCCTAATGAGGCTGGCCAATGAGCAAGTCGCTACTCTCCCTGGCAATCACCGCCATTGCGCTAAGTGGTTGCTCGCTGATACCGGATTATCAGCGACCGCAAGCGCCGGTGGCGGCGCAATTCCCCCAAGGCCCTGCCTACTCGCCCAAGGAGGCCGCCAACGTGGCGGCCGCCGAACAGGGCTGGCGGCAGTTCTTCCATGACCCGGCGCTGCAGCAGCTGATCCAGACCGCTCTGGAAAACAACCGCGACCTCAGGGTCGCGGCGCTGAACATCGACGCCTACGCTGCGCAGTACCAGATCCAGCGGGCTGACCTATTCCCTGCGGTGTCGGCCAACGCCAGCGGCAGCCGCCAGCGTACTCCGGCACGCATGTCGCAGACCGGCGAAGCCGGGATCACCAGCCAGTACTCGGCCACCGTGGGCGTCAGCGCCTACGAGCTGGACCTGTTCGGCCGGGTTCGCAGCCTGAGCGAGCAAGCCCTGCAGACCTACTTCTCCAGCGAAGAGGCCCGGCGCAGCACGCAGATCAGCCTGGTGGCCAGCGTGGCCAATGCCTACATGACCTGGCAGGCCGACAAGGAGCTGCTGAAACTGACCCAGGACACCCTCGGTGCCTACGAGGAAAGCTACCGGCTGACCTCGCGCAGCAACGAAGTGGGCGTGGCGTCGGCCCTGGACCTGAGCCAGTCGCGGACCTCGGTGGAAAACGCCCGGGTGCAACTGGCCCGTTACACCCGCCAGGTGGCCCAGGACGAAAACAGCCTGACCCTGCTGCTGGGTGCGGCGATTCCGGCCAATCTGCCGAAGGCCCAGCCGCTGGCGGCCGACCTGCTGAGCGATCTGCCGGCGGGCTTGCCGTCGGAGCTGCTGCAACGGCGTCCGGACATCCTCGAAGCCGAGTACAAGCTGAAAGCGGCCAACGCCAATATCGGCGCGGCGCGGGCGGCGTTCTTCCCGAGCATCAGCCTGACGGCCAACGCCGGCACCTTGAGCCCGGATCTGTCCGGCCTGTTCAAGGGCGGTTCGGGGACCTGGCTGTTCCAGCCGCAGATCAATCTGCCGATCTTCAACGCCGGCAGCCTGCGAGCCAGCCTGGACTACTCGAAGATCCAGAAAGACATCACCGTCGCGCAGTACGAGAAGTCCATCCAGACGGCCTTCCAGGAAGTCTCCGATGGCTTGGCCGCACGCCAGACCTACAACCAGCAGTTGCAGGCCCAGCGTGACTTCGTCAACGCCAACCAGGACTACTACCGCCTGGCCGAGCGTCGCTATCGCATCGGGGTCGACAGCAACCTGACCTTCCTCGACGCCCAGCGCTCGCTGTTCAGTGCCCAGCAGGCCTTGATCACCGATCGCCTGTCGCAGTTGACCAGCGAGGTCAACCTGTACAAGGCCCTCGGCGGCGGCTGGAGCGAACAGACCGCGAAGAACGAGCCACTGGCTGAAAAGGCCCCGGCGCTGCACCTGTTCTGAAGCACAGCCTGTCTGTATGAAAAACCCACCTGACGGTGGGTTTTTTTATGCCTCGCCGCGCCCTCCCCTCAACCGCCGGCACCATTGAGCAGGAACACTGGCTCGCGCAGGTAATTCAGGCCCAGTCGGTTTTCGAAGGTCTCGTCGCGCAAGGCCGCCGTGGTGCAGCTCTTGAGCCCCAGTGCCGTGGCCACCAGGGCGAAGCTCTGGCTCAGGTGGCCACAGTCCATCAACGCCACGCGCAAGGCCCGGCTGCCCGGGTACTTCCAGGCCAGGCGCTCGAGCCGCGCGGTGGACAGAAACACCACGGCGGCCTTGCTGATCCAGTCCTGCTCACCACAAGCCGCGCCAATCCACGCCCTCGGGTCCTCTCGCGACAGCAGTTCGAGCCCGTGCCGGCGCACCGAATAGTGATACAAGCCCGCCTCGAAGCCCTGCACATTGAGCAGGATCGGATAGACCTCGATGGCATGCAGGGAGCCGCCGGAAGCCGAGGTTTTCTTCAGGAAGAAGTCGCCCATGGGGTTGCGACGCATCTGGCTGGCACCCCAGGTGTAATACAGCAGCTGGGACAACTGCCGGGCGCTCAAGGGCGAACCGTCGAAGGTCCGGCAAGTCTCGCGATCGTTCAGGGCATCCAGCAGGTTCCGCTGGCCAAGCACCTGTGCAGGTGCCAGCAGAGGATTGTCCAGGGCAAGGAACGGGTGTGAAAAGTAGTCCTTGAAGGCCGACGGCTGACGCTGCTGCAAAGCCTTGCCCACCAGTTGCTCTTCCATCTGCGCCACGCTGATGTAGGGCGTAGCGGTTTGGGTGCGAGTCCCCAGGTAGAAATCCAGGGCGTCCTGCCAGTGGGCCCAGATATCGCCGGCCTCCTCGGGCTCGGCGAGGCCCTGGGACTGCCCGGGCTGCAACAGCCCCAAATCAATCAGTTCCTGGAGCACCGCCAGGCTCTCGTCCTGCAACGCGCCGGGTAGCAAGAGTGCGCTGTCCAGGGACCGTGGGCAGAGAAAGTGCCGCACCAATGGCAGAAACTCCGTCGACAACTCCAGGTCCAGGTCGCGCCGGCGATCGCGCAGGGAAAAGGACTGATGGGCAAAACCGAGCCAGGTCCCCGGCCGCAGTTGGAACAAGGTCCGGCCATCCACCGCAGCGGCTGCCGGAGCCGGCGCACTGGATACAGACGCGGCCTGCCAGAACAGAGGCTCGGGCCGCAGGGCCTTGATCTCCTTGATCAGCGCCGACAACTGCGGGTCCTCGGCTCGATCGGCAATGTCCCACTCGATGGTGACGGCCTTGAGCGGCGCACACTGCAAGAGTTGGCGCAGGATGTCCCAGTCGCGCCGCGGATCGCCGATATGCACCTCGATCAAACGCTGCAGCGGCAACGACCGCAGGTAATCGCGCAAGTCGTAGCCCAGGGCCCTGGCGGTGCTGATGGCACTGTCCAGGTCCAGGAGAAAGCCACTGTCACTGCGCTCGACCACACTGCAAATGAACCCGCCTTCGGAAAGTTCCTGGCCAATGTCCATGGAAAACAGCCGAGGGGCGTTCTCAAGCACCAGGGGGGTCCGGGTGAAGGCCTGTAGCTCGATGGCGTTGGCCACCACCGTATCGGCCACTTCACGGGCCAGGCTCGGCAAAATGAAATGCTGGGTATCGCCCCCCTGAAACCGTGACCAGGAAATATGCTCCGCCAGCCAGGGGGATGAGGTCCGGTCGCACAGACGGCGAGTCATGTGCAAAAACTCCCGGTCCATCTCGATGCCGACGCTGCCCAGGGATAGGCTGGAGGAGTGCAGCAGCACCGGCACCCGTCCGCCCAGCTCGTTCAGCCGCGGCTGCAGAATGCAGTGGGTGGGCTGGAATTCCAGGTAATCGAAGTACGGCAGCCCTTCACCCAGGATCCGCTCGATGGTGGGATCGAGCCCGCCTGGTTCAGCCCCGGCAGCCTGCGGCAAATGGTATTCCAGCCCTACCCCGGCTTCCGGGAAACGCGAAGAATCGAAGTTTTGCATGTCCGCCTCCCCGGCTCAGGCCGTCATGTGCAGGGACGCCGCAACGGTGCTGGCCCCCGCGCCCCGACTCAGCAATCCGGCATGACGCCGCTCCAGCCGATGCACCTCTTGCATCAGGTTGCCCAGCAGTTCTCGCCCTTGCGCGGTGAAACCCGGCGCGGTTTCGAAATCCGCCAGCGCCTTGCTCAACCCCCGCAGGATAAACAGCATGCGCTGCTCGGCCCGGCGCATTTCCTCCGCCGGACGGGCCTGGACCCGCTCCAGGTACTTGACCAGGGCGATGTAGACGTAAAAGGCATGGAAGTAGCCATACAAGTCACGCTGCTGCCCCGACCAGGGCAAGGTGTACAGGGCCTCCTTGGAGGCGTGGGGCTCAACCACCGCGGCGACTTCGACGATGTTGTACAGCAACTGGTGGGTCGCTTCATGCACCAGCGACTCTTCCATGTCGAGTATCGAGTTGTCCCGGCTCGACAGCAGGATCACCCCGGTATAACGGGACGCCGAGCAACTGCGAAAACTGCCGTCGGGTAAATAGCACACGGCCTTGACCAGCACCTGCCACTGTTCATGACAGGCCGGCCAGGTGTGCTTGATCCGCTGCAGGGCAAGCTGCATGACGTCCTTGAAAAAGGCTTTGGAATAACCCGCCTTCTCCAGCTGACGCTGGGTCAGTTCATCTGGCGGATAGTCATAACTGGGCGGCGTGACCTGGGTGATCAACGGGTCGACATCGAATCGATAAACCGGTGGGTATTGCTCATCGACCTGTGCATCCTGCGAAGCTTCGATCCGTTGCAGTACTGGCGCAAACTCCAGGAGCCTGGCTTTAACTTCACCCTCATCCTGCGTCTTTCCAGTCAACAGATAGTTGACATCGCGAAACGTCAGAATACTCCAGATCTGAAACACTGGATGCGCGACAAGTTTGGAGCGGGCACTTGGCGCAGACAGAATAATATCCAGCGCCTGTTTAAAAAACGGACTCAATGCAGAATCAGCGGAAAACAACTTTGACAGCTCGGCATATAACGCGACAAACATCGTATATCGATTTTTTGCAACTTGTTCCTGTAACTGCAGAAATCGCTCCGGCTCACTGTCCGGGAGAAAAGTAGTGCCCTGAAATAGTTCATCGATGGAAAGTTCTGCTTGCTTACTGTTAGCACTGTCCATGGTTCAACCTTCCCTTAAGGTCACGGCAAGGGCTTGTTCATCGTCAGGCTGGCGACTTCATAGCCCAGCAGTTCATAAAGACGACGCGCCCCTTGGTTGTGGCCGAAGACATGCAAACGCATCTCGTCACACCCCCACTCACGCGCCGCCGACTCACCGGCCAGCAGCGTCTGCCTGGCGTAACCCCGGCGACGTTCGATCGGTTCGATATAGAGATCGAGGATGAAGGCAATCCGTCGAGGGCCCACCTGGCGCTCGGCGATCCACAACTCGCCCACCGCCCGCCCCGCATAAAGCGCCCGCCACAAGTGGTTGTGCGTGCTCAGACGACCCTGCGGAAGCAACTGGCGGAACACCTCTGCAGCCTGGAACGATGCCTGCTCCGGTAGCCACTCACCGGCAGCCACCATGCCGGCGGCATACTCATCCAGGGCTCGCTGGGCGAAACGACTGAAGTCGGCTTCCTGCATCGACACCAAGGTGATGGACACGGACAGGCACTCCACTATGACCTTGAATCCCGGTTCCGGTGTGCCGCATTCATGAAAGCTTGAGTGCGACACACCGGACTGCACACGCCTCGCTCAGTCCATGCGTGCCTGTTGCTGTTGAGTGTCAAAGATTGCTGCAACGCCAATCTTGTCGCGAATCGCCGAACCGGCGCTGGTCAGTTTTGCCGTATCGATACTTTTCACTGCGCCCACTTCGGTAGCACTCAGGTGCACACCGATGCCTTTGGCTGCCGCTTCAGGATCCTGATGCAACTGCGCCGCGAACTCCTTATCCAGAAGTGCGCGACCTACTACCGATGCCAAGCGTTCCTGATTGACTTTAGTACCCATGGTATTTCTCCTTATATATTCAAATCACAATAACAATCCTTCTCCTGACGAAACTTAAAACTTATCCCTATCCGCCCTGAGGAACTTCAATATAGCAAGGCAACCCTGCTTTTCCAGCGAGCACAAACCTTTCACTTAAACCTTTTTACGATAATCGATAACACCGAATATCAAGTATTACTGGCGATTACCCATATATCTTTTATACAAGAGCAACACTCAAGGACAATGACTTACAACCAAAGCAATAAGCCCTTGTATTGAAAAATCCGATGCTGCCCGCAACGTCATGGAAACAGCGTAACTTCCAACATTGATCGATCGGCGTGGACAACCTCAGGATTAATCAGGGATATGTCCCTTGGACGCCCCGCCACACCCGACTTGATAAGTGTTCGTTAATCGCCCAGAACCCGCGTTCGCCAATTGATCGGCCCTGATCCGCGACGCACCATTCCCGGCACCCGAACACACCAATAACAACAGGTTCGATGCTATGCCCTCACGTCCTGCCCGCTCCGGCTGATCCTGCAAGCACCACCTCCCAAACCTTGAAAGCTGTCCGCATGGGCTTTTTGCGGCAGTGGATCGTTGCACCCCTAACAATTAGAGAGACCGACGAATGAAGCCAATCACCCCGCCGCAACACCTGCTGCCCAGCCTTCTGGCCCTGGCGCTGACCAGCACCGCCCTGCCGGTCATGGCCGAAGAGTCGGGCTTTCTCGAAGACGCCCAGGCCAACCTGAACCTGCGCAACTTCTACATCAACCGCAACTTCACCAACCCGACCAAGGCCCAGGGCAAAGCTGAAGAGTGGACCCAGAGCTTAATCCTCGACGCCAAGTCCGGGTTTACCCAGGGCACTGTCGGTTTCGGCATGGACGTATTGGGCCTGTACTCGCTGAAGCTCGACGGCGGCAGGGGCACCGGCGGCACCCAGCTGCTGCCTCTGGACCACGACGGGCGCCCGGCGAACAACTTCGGGCGCCTGGGAGTGGCCTTCAAGGCCCGGCTGTCGCAGACCGAGGTCAAGGTTGGCGAATGGATGCCGGTGCTGCCGATCCTGCGTTCGGATGACGGTCGCTCGCTGCCGCAAACCTTCCGCGGCGGCCAGATCACCTCGAAGGAAATCGCCGGCCTGACGCTCTACGGCGGCCAGTTCCGCGGCAACAGCCCCCGCGATGACAGCAGCATGAGCGACATGACGATGTTCGGCAAAGCGGCCTTCACCTCGGATCGCTTCAACTTCCAAGGGGCGGAATACGCCTTCAACGACAAGCGCACCCAGATCGGCCTGTGGAATGCCGAGCTCAAGGACATCTACAGTCAGCAGTTCGTCAACCTGACCCATACCCAACCCCTGGGTGACTGGACCCTGGGGGCCAACCTGGGCTTCTTCTACGGCAAGGAAGACGGCAGCGCCCGGGCCGGCGACATGGAAAACCGCACCTGGTCCGGCCTGTTCTCGGCCAAGTACGGCGGCAACACCTTCTACGTCGGCCTGCAGAAACTCACCGGCGACAGTGCCTGGATGCGGGTCAACGGCACCAGCGGCGGCACCCTGGCCAACGACAGCTACAACGCCAGCTACGACAACGCCAAGGAAAAGTCCTGGCAAGTGCGCCATGACTACAACTTCGCCGCGCTGGGTGTTCCCGGCCTGACCCTGATGAACCGCTATATCAGCGGCAGCAACGTGCACACCGCCACGGTCAGCGACGGCAAGGAATGGGGTAGAGAAAGTGAGTTGGCCTACACCGTACAGAGCGGCACCTTGAAGAACCTCAACCTGAAATGGCGCAACTCCACCATGCGTCGGGACTTCAGCAACAACGAGTTCGACGAGAACCGCCTGATTGTCAGCTATCCCATCAGCCTGCTGTAAGCCCCTTCTACCAAGGGGCCGGCCGAACCAATGGGCCGGCCCCCCGCAGTTGCCGGCATTGAACCGCGGCGTCCGAGAAAAGGTCCGCTGGTCGGGCTTAGTAAAAAGCACTCCGATACACAGATAAAGTGAAGGGGTATTTACTCTCGGCGGGCAACGCTCGCTTCCATGAACGAAATCTATCGATTCAGTTCCGTTATCCATCGGATGTCATACGTGAAGCTGACGTAGCCCTGGAGGGTCTGCGTTGTGAGCAAGCACATCGTCATTGTCGGAGGTGGTGTAGGCGGTACCATCCTGGCCAATCAACTGGTCAGCAAGCTCTACCCGGAGATACTCAGGAACGAGGTCAAAATCACCCTGCTGTCCGAATCGCCGGATCATTTCTACAAGCCCGCCTTCATGTATGTGGCGTTCAACCTGTTCTTCCACGAAGAACTCAAGCGGCCCGAACGCTCCCTGCTACGCCCCGAAATAACCTTCGAGGTCGACCCCGTCACCCGCTTCGATTTTGCCGGCCAGAGCCTGCACACTCGCAGCGGCAAGCGCCTTGGCTACGATTTCCTGGTGGTCGCCACCGGCTGCGTGCCGGCACCGGAACGGATCGAGGGGCTCAAGGAAGCCGGCGACCACTTCTACCAATACCAGCCTGCCCGGCAACTGGCACAGCGCCTGAGCCGGATCGAAAAGGGTCGGGTGTTCATCACCGTGTCGTTTCCGCAAACACCCAATGTTCCTCATCAATGCGGCATCGCGCCGGTAGAAACGACCCTGATGCTCGATGACTTCCTGCGGCGGCGTGGAGTACGGGATCGGGTCGAGATCATCTACACCTACCCCAGCACGGCCCAGCTACTGCGCAATTGCCTGTTCCTGCAACGCCCGGTCGGCGAGGTGCTGCCGGATCTCTTCGAACAGAGGAACATCCGCTTCCAGCGCGGCTTCACCCTGGCCAGGGTCGACCCGGATCGGCGTATCGCCTACTCGGAGGAAGGCGCTGAACAGCCTTTCGACATTCTCATGGCCACCCCACCGATTCGGGCCGTAGACGCCGTGCTCGAATCCGGCGCGTCTCAGGCACAGGACCACGAGGGCTGGCTGCCGACCCATCACGAAACCCTGCAAGTCTATGGCCTGGAGCGGGTCTATGTAATTGGCGATACCGTCGACCTGCCGATCAGCAAGGCCGGCGGCGCCTGCCACAACCAGGCCCCGGTGATTGCCAACAACATTGCCGGAGAAATCCGCCTGGGCTCTCCCGAGGCGGTTTATGACGGCAGGGTCCAGGCGGTCGCGCAAATGGGCCTCAATGCCGGCATGCCCCTTTGGTACGACTACGCCCACGACGTTCTGCCCACCCCGTCGAGCAAGTTGGGTGGCCTGCTGCGCACTGGATTCAATCGCGGCCTGTACTGGGCCGTAGCCCGCGGAATGCTATGACCCTGCACAGGGAGGAGACAACGCCATGGATAGCTTTGATCCAAGCATGCCTGGTCCAAGGGCGACCAAGCCTGAACTTGCCGGCACGCCAGGCCTGGAAGCCCTGATGAAAAAGCTCCAGCCGCTGCTGGACAGCGCTCGCCTGGACAACCTGGTCGACCTGTTGTCACTGCTTTGCGACCTGATCGACATGCTCGATCAGGCAATGATCGAAAAACTTGCGCAACAGTTCGAAGAAGCCACCGCTGCCAGCTGGATACTGGGCAATGCACTGCGCATGGCCAAGGCCGAAACCTCAGCGCACGGTACCGCTCCCAGCCTGTACGGGCTGCTCTCGCTGCTGCGTGAAGAGGACACACGACGTGGCGCAGCCCTGCTCCTCAGAACTCTGAATGTCATTGGACGACAACTTTAAAAAGGATGTTTACATGAGTACCAAGCCTCAGCCGACCACGGCCAGGAACCTCAGTACCCAATGGGATCCCCAGGCCTATCAGCAGTTCGTGCGCCTGCGAGAACGACCTGCGGTCGAACTACTGGATCATGTCGCCCTGCAGCACCCCCATCACATCTACGACCTGGGTTGCGGAACAGGTATCGCCACTCAACTGCTGGCGCAGCGCTGGCCCTACGCGGAGCTGACAGGCGTGGACAGTTCCTCGGAAATGCTTGCC
This sequence comes from Pseudomonas sp. E1BtOHC1, assembly GCF_058744285.1. Lineage (NCBI taxonomy): Bacteria > Pseudomonadati > Pseudomonadota > Gammaproteobacteria > Pseudomonadales > Pseudomonadaceae > Pseudomonas > Pseudomonas sp. E1BtOHC1. The sequence goes on along the minus strand of NZ_CP196023.1, from coordinate 2,297,682 downwards.
GAAGCCAGCTGCCTGCCGATCAAGGCGCTGTGGCGCAGGTGCGATCTGCTGCAATGGAAAGCCAAACAGCCTGCAGACCTGTTGTTCGCTGCCGCAGTGCTGCACTTCATGAGTGACCACGAACACCTGCTGCCGCGCCTGTTGAACCAGCTCACCCCCGGCGGCTGCCTGGCGGCGCATATGCCCAATTGGCGCGATGCCCTGTGGTATCAGTTGATACTCGAAAGCCTGGAGCAGGCAGGACCGGACGGCAAGCCGCTGGGCACCCCGGAGCTGCGGGCGTTCATGGCCGAGCGCCGGGTACTGTCGCTGGATGGCTACTACCGTTTGCTGGCGCCCCTGACTCGGGAACTGGACATCTGGGAAACCGAACACCTGCAGGTCGTGGAAGGCCAGTCGCCGATCTTCGACTGGGTCAAGGTCTCGGCCTTGCGCCCCGTACTCCTGAGCCTGGACGACCGGCAACGACAATGCTTCCTCAACCATTACCTGGCACGGGTACATCGCTACTATCCGCCCGAAGGCGATGGCCGGACGCTGTTCCCGTTCAAGCGGGTGTTCATTCTGGCCACCGTCTGAAACCATGCGGTGCAGCTCCGGCGCCTCAACTGCGGGATTCGATGCCCAGTTCGTCCCACACCGATTCGGCCAGGTGGAAGGTGGCATTGGCCGCCGGGATGCCGCAGTAGATCGCGCTCTGCATGATCACTTCCTTGATCTCGGCGCGGCTCACGCCGTTGTTGGCCGCGGCCCGCAAGTGCAGCTTGAGTTCTTCGTTGCGGTTCATGCCGATCAGCATGGCGATGGTGATCAGGCTGCGGGTGTGCCGCGGCAGGCCCGGACGGGTCCAGATATCACCCCAGGCATGGCGGGTGATCATTTCCTGGAATTCCGAGTTGAACTCGTTCAGGGCATTCAGGCTGCGGTCCACATGGGCATCGCCCAGTACGGCGCGGCGTACCTGCATGCCTTCGTCATAACGTTGTTTCTCGTCCACAAAGGGCTCCTTGAATCCGGGGTCAGGCCAGCAGGAATTCCACGACACGGTCGCTGAACGCGTCACCGGCCTGGACGTTGGACAGGTGCGCGGCATAAAACTCGGCGTACTCGGCGCCGGCCACGTGCTGCTGGATAAAGTGCCCGCCGGAAGGCGGCGTCACCGCGTCTTCGCTGCCGGCGATCACCAGGGTCGGCACCTTGATCGCTGCCAGTTGCTCACGGAAATCCGCATCCCGCACCGCTGCGCAGTTGGCGGCATAGCCTTGGGGCGAAGTGGCAGCGAGCATGTCGGTAATCAGCTTGGCCTGGTCAGGACGAGCGGCGGCAAAATCTTCGGTGAACCAGCGGGCAATGGAGGCATCGCGCAGCGCCACCATGGCCGCCTGACCGTCACGCAGAACCGTCTCGATCCGTGGGTTCCAGATGGACGGGTCACCAATCCTGGCGGCGGTGTTGCATACCACCAGCTTGTGCAGGCGCTCGCCGGCATTGATCCCCAGCCACTGGCCGATCAGGCCACCCATGGACAGACCGCAGAAATGCGCACGCTGGATATCCAGGGCGTCCAGCAGCGCCAGCACATCCTGGCCCAGTTGCTGGATGCTGTAGGGCCCCTCGGTCACCAGCGAAAGGCCATGGCCGCGAGTGTCCATGCGCAACACCCGAAAGTGCCGGGTGAACGCCGCGATCTGCTTGTCCCACATGTGCAGATCGGTGCCCAGGGAGTTGGACAGCACCAGTACCGGCGCGCCTTCTGGCCCTTCGAGTTGATAGTGCAGATCGCCCTCGGCGAGTTTCACGAATCCCACAGCAGTCTCCTTCAGGCCTTCAAGGCAAAATGTTCAGCCGCGGCGCGCTCGACCCAGGCCTGGGCCTGACCGAGGTACTGCGCCGGGTCCATCAGACGATCCAGCTCTGGCGCCGAAAGCTCGGCGCTGACCTGGGCATCGTCCGCCAATACCTCGCGCAGATGGCGTCGTTCGGCCACCGCACGCTTGCAGCATTGTTCCAACAGGTGATGGGCAGTCTCCCGCCCCAGGCGCTGGGCCAGTTCAATGCTCACCGCTTCCGCCAGGACCAGGCCCTGGGTCAGGTCAAGGTTGCGCGCCATGCGTGCGCTGTCGACCTCCAGGCCCTCGGCTACCAGCAAGGCTTGTTGCAGGGCCCCCGACACCAGGCAGCAAATCTCCGGCAGGGTTTCCCATTCGGCGTGCCACAAGCCGAGGCTGCGCTCGTGCTCCTGGGGCATGGCGGCGAACATCGTGGCCAAGAGCCCCGGAACCCGGGTCGCGGCGCTGATCAGTACCGCCGCGCCCACCGGATTGCGCTTGTGGGGCATGGTGGACGAACCGCCCTTGCCCGGCGCCGAAGGCTCGAAGACTTCCGCCGCTTCGGTCTGCATCAACAGGCTGATGTCCCGCCCCAGCTTGCCCAGGCTACCGGCCAGCAGGCCCAGCACCGAGGCGAACTCCACCAGACGGTCGCGCTGGGTGTGCCAGGGCTGTTCCGGCAGGCTCAACTGCAGCTCTTGCGCCAGGGCCTGGGCAATCGGCAGGGCCTGTTCGCCCAGGGCCGCCAGGGTTCCGGAAGCACCACCGAACTGCAGCACCAGCAGGCGCGGCTTGAGTTGCTGCAGCCGTTCGCGGCTGCGGGTCACGGCCCCCAGCCAACCGGCAATCTTCATGCCCAGGGTCACCGGCGTAGCATGTTGCAGCCAGGTTCGGCCGGCCAGAGGCGTGTCCGCATAGCGCTTGGCCTGGGCCGCGAGTATGCCGCCCAGACGGTTCAGGTCCTGCTCCAGCAAGTGCACGGCGCGCCGCAATTGCAGCACCAGCCCGCTGTCCATCACGTCCTGGCTGGTGGCGCCCAGGTGCACATAGCGCTCGGCCTCGGCATCGCTCCGGGCGATCTGCTTGCCCAGGGCCTTGACCAGTGGAATCGCCGAATTGCCGGCCGTGGCGATCGCTTCGCCCAGGGCCTGGAAGTCATAGAGTTGGGCGCGGCAGGCTGCCTCGATGGGGGCAACCGCTGCGCTGGGAATCAACCCGGTCCGCGCCTCGGCCCGGGCCAGGGCGGCCTCGAAGTCGAGCATGGCCTGGACCCGCCCCTGGTCGCAGAACACTCCGCGCATTTCCCGGGCAGTAAAGTAGGCATCGAACAGCTGATTGCTCGCAGGTAGGGTCATAAACAGTCCTTGCTGCACCTGCGTCCTGGGCGGGCGCAGGTGCATGGGTCAAAGGTCGTGGTGCAGGTACGCCGCCTGTTTCGGCAGACGCAGGCTGAACAGGAAAGCAATCGCCATCATCGCCGTGACGTACCAGTAGAAGGTGTTTTCCATGCCCATGTTCTTGAAGTTCAGGGCTACCCATTCCGCCGAGCCACCGAAGATCGCATTGGCCACCGCATAAGCCAAGCCCACCCCCAGCGCCCGCACTTGGGGCGGAAACATCTCGGCCTTCACCAGGCCGCTGATGGAGGTGTAGAAACTGACGATGGACAGGGCCAGGGTGATCAGCACGAAGGCCAGGAACGGACTGGTGACGGTCTTCAGGGTCATCAGGATCGGCACCGTGAACAGGGTGCCCAGGGCGCCGAACCAGAGCATCGAGTTACGCCGGCCGATCCTGTCAGCGAGCATGCCGAACAGCGGCTGCATGCACATATAAAGGAACAGCGCGCCGGTCATGATGTAGCTGGCCGTCTTGGCGTGCATGCCCGCAGTGTTCACCAGGTACTTCTGCATGTAGGTGGTGAAGGTGTAGAAAATCAGCGAGCCGCCGGCGGTGTAGCCCAGCACCGTGATAAAGGCCGCCGAGTGATTCTTGAACAACGCGGCGATGCTGCCGGCATCCTTGTTCTCGCGCATTTCCTTGCTGGTGGTTTCTTTCAGCGAGCGACGCAGCAGCAAGGAGATCACCGCCGCAATGGCGCCGATCACGAAGGGAATGCGCCAGCCCCAGGCCTTGAGCTCGGCCTCATCGAGGAACTGCTGGAGGATCACCACCACCGACACCGCCAGCAGTTGTCCGCCGATCAGGGTCACGTACTGGAAGGAAGCGAAGAAACCACGCTGGCCCTTGAGCGCCACTTCGCTCATGTAGGTGGCGGTGGTGCCGTACTCGCCGCCCACCGACAAGCCCTGGAACAGGCGCGCCACCAACAGCAGGAACGGCGCCCAGGCACCGATGCTGGCATAGGTCGGCAGGAAAGCGATGACCAGGGAGCCGGCGCACATCATCAGCACCGAGATCATCATCGAGTTCTTGCGCCCATGACGATCGGCGACCCGGCCGAACAGCCAGCCGCCGATGGGGCGCATCAGGAACCCTGCGGCGAATACCCCAGCGGTGTTGAGCAGTTGCACGGTGGGGTCGTCAGAGGGGAAGAAGGCCGGAGCGAAGTAGATGGCGCAAAAGGCATAGACGTAGAAGTCGAACCATTCCACCAGGTTGCCGGAGGAGGCACCGACAATGGCAAAGATCCTTTTGCTGCGCTCCTCTGCGGTGTAGTGACTTGTCGTTGTAGTCATGGTTTTTCACTCGTGGGGGACAGTGTGAGTCTAGACACACTTGGCAACATTCCCGTTCCCTGTCACCGCTGCCATGCAGGCAGCGGTGCCCCAGGTCAGTAGTCGAAGAACACGGTTTCGGCGTCGGTGCCCTGGAGGATCACGTTCCACTGGTAGCGGCCCTCGGCATCGGCCTTGGCCAGCAAGGTGGTGCGACGCTCCTCGGGTACGCAGGCCAACAAGGGGTCGGCGGCGTTGGCCGGTTCACCCTCGAAATAGATCCGGGTCAGCAGGTGCTTGACCAGGCCACGGGCGAACACCAGCACCACCAGGTGCGGGGCCTGGGTCGCGCCCTTGAGACCTGGCACCGTGCCCGGCTTGATGGTGGTGAAACGAAAGCGCCCTTCAGCGTCCACCGGGACTCGGCCAAACCCCTGGAAGTTCGGGTCCAGGGGTTTGTCCTGCTCATCCTCGCAGTGGCGGTACTTGCCGGCAGCGTTGGCTTGCCAGACTTCCAGCATGGCGTCGTTGACGAAGTTGCCGTTGCCGTCCACCACCTGGCCGGTGATTGCCACCCGCTCGCCCAGGGTGCCTTCCTCGGTCAGGTCTTCGCGGTTCAGCCAGGTCAGGCCGATGTGATAGTAGGGGCCGACGGTGTGGGACGTGGTCGCGGTCAGGCTCATGTTATTTCTCCATCGGCGTGGCATCGCGGCCGCGCAGGACGATGTCCCAACGGTAACCGAGGGCGTAGGAAGGAATGGTTTTCTCCAGGTCGAAGCTGGCGATCAGGCGTTCCTTGGCACGGGTGTCCGGCACGCAGTTGTAGATCGGGTCATATTCCAGCAGCGGGTCGCCGGGGAAATACATCTGGGTCACCAGGCGGGTAAGAATGCTCGGGCCGAACAGCGAGAAATGGATATGCGCCGGACGCCAGGCATTGTGGTGGTTGCCCCAGGGGTAGGCGCCGGGCTTGATGGTCTGGAACTGGTACCAGCCGTCGGCGTCGGTCACGGTACGCCCGGTGCCGGTGAAGTTCGGGTCCAGGGGCGCGTCGTGCAAGTCGCGGTCGTGGTTGTAGCGACCGGCGGCGTTGGCCTGCCAGACCTCCACCAGGATGCCCGGCACCGGCAGGCCGTTCTCGTCCAGAACCCGACCGTGGATGATGATGCGCTCGCCCTGAGGCTGGCCTTCGTGCTGGGCCGTCAGGTCGTTGTCCCGCTCCTGGATCGACTCGGCACCGATGCTCGGGCCGGTGATTTCCGAAAGCGAATGCGGCAGGAACACCAGCGGCTTGGACGGCGAACGGGTGTTGGTCGACTGGTAGGCCGGGTGCAGATAATCAGGCTGAGTACCCGCTTGCGGGCGCCGGTAACCGGGCTTGTCACTCATGGTGGTTCCTCGTTCTCTTCTTATATAGGGCAGGCATTCAAACCCGCTCGATGGCCAGTGCCAGCCCTTGGCCGACACCCACGCACATGGTGGCCAGGCCTTTCTTGCCGCCGCTCTTTTCCAACTGGTGCAAGGCCGTCAGTACCAGGCGTGCGCCGCTCATGCCCAACGGGTGACCCAAGGCAATGGCGCCGCCATTGGGATTGACCTGCGGCGCATCGTCCGCCAGCCCCAGTTCCCGCAGGACCGCCAAGCCCTGGCTGGCGAAGGCTTCGTTGAGTTCGATCACATCGAAGTCGCTGACGGCCACACCCAAGCGCTCGATCAATTTGCGCACCGCCGGCACCGGGCCAATGCCCATGACCCGCGGCGCCACACCGGCACTGGCCATGCCCAGCACTCGCGCACGTGGAGTCAGGCCGTGTTTCTTGACCGCCTCGGCCGAAGCCAGGATCAGTGCGGCAGCGCCGTCGTTGACCCCGGACGCATTGCCGGCGGTGACGGTCTTGTCCGGGCCGTTGACCGGCTTGAGTTTGCCCAGGGCTTCCAGGGTAGTGTCGGCCCGTGGATGTTCGTCCTGCTCCACCACGCTCTCGCCCTTCTTGTGGGCAATGCGTACCGGGACGATTTCCTCGGCGAAGAAACCCTCGGCCTGGGCCGCGGCGGTGCGCTGTTGGCTGCGCAGGGCGAAGGCGTCCTGGTCGGCGCGGGACACTTTATAGTCGTCCGCCACGTTGTCGGCGGTCTGGGGCATGGCATCCACACCATACTGGGCTTTCATCAGCGGGTTGATGAAGCGCCAGCCGATGGTGGTGTCTTCCAGCTTCATGTTGCGCGAGAAGGCGGCATCGGCCTTGCCCATGACAAAGGGCGCACGGGACATGGACTCGACGCCGCCGGCGATGGCCAGTTCCATCTCGCCACTGGCAATGGCGCGGAAGGCGGTGCCGATGGCATCCATGCCCGAGGCGCAGAGGCGGTTGAGGGTGACGCCCGGCACGCTGTCCGGCAGGCCCGCCAACAGTAGTGCCATGCGCGCCACGTTGCGGTTGTCTTCACCGGCCTGGTTGGCGCAGCCGAGGAACACCTCGTCCACGGCATTCCAGTCCACCGTCGGGTTGCGCTCCATCAGCGCCTTGATCGGTACCGCCGCCAGGTCATCGGCGCGCACCGCCGACAGGCCGCCGCCAAAGCGGCCGATGGGGGTACGAATGGCATCACAGATGAATACATCGCGCATCAGGCTTCTCCGGGGGCTTGGCCATGGGCCGCGGCCGTGCGTGCTTCCAGGTCACGCAGGGCGGTCAGTTCGACTTCGGTAGGCGCGGCCGTCTCGGCCACCTGCTCGGCAAAACGGATCGCCCAGCCGGTGGCGGCCACGACCTGCTCGCGGGTCACGCCCGGGTGCAGGGAGGTGACGACGAATTCGTGGGTACCGGCTTCCGGCTCCATGATGCACAGGTCGGTGATGATCCCCACCGGACCAGCCCCGGGCAGGCCCAGGCGCTTGCGCGAGTCGCCGCCTTCGCCATGGCCGACGGAGGTGATGAAGTCCAGCTTGTCGACGAAGGAGCGCGAGGATTGCTTGAGGATGATCAGCACGCTTTTCGCCGAACCGGCGATCTCCGGGGCACCGCCGGCACCCGGCAGGCGCACCTTGGGCCGGTGGTAATCACCGACCACGGTGGTGTTGATATTGCCGAAGCGGTCGACCTGGGCGGCGCCGAGGAAACCCACGTCGATGCGCCCACCCTGCAGCCAGTAGCGGAAGATTTCGCCGGTGGGCACCACGGTATCGGCGGTTTCCGCCAGTTCGCCGTCACCGATGGACAGCGGCAATACGCTGGGCTTGGCACCGATGGGGCCGGACTCGTAGATCAGCACCACGTCCGGCGACGAGGTCAGGCGCGCCAGGTTGGCGGCCTTGGATGGCAGGCCGATGCCGACGAAGCACACCGAGCCGTTCTGCAGGCGACGGGCCGCGGCCACGGTCATCATTTCATTGGTGGAGTAGGTCATTACTGGGCCTCCGAAGCTGCGGCCAGCTTGGCCTGGAATTCGCTGAAGTCGGCACTGCCGTGGATGTATTCGTTGATCCACGCGGTGAAGGTCTCACGGTCGCGGGCGATCGGGTCCCAGGCCTGGTAGAAGCGGTTGTCACGCTCGGAGTAGCCGTGCGCATAGGACGGATGGGCACCGCCGGGCACGTGGCAGACCGCGCTCAGGGCCCAGGTCGGCAGTACACAGGCGTTCATCGGCGCATTCAGGTCGTCGACGATTTCCTCGACGGTGACAATGCAGCGCTTGGCGGCCAGGGCGGCCTCTTTCTGCACCCCAAGGATGCCCCACAGCAGGACGTTGCCCTTGCGATCGGCTTTCTGCGCGTGAATCACCGTAACGTCGGGACGCACCGAAGGCACCGCCGCCAGCACTTCACCGGTGAAGGGACAGGTCACGGTCTTGATCAATGGGTTGACCTTGGGCAGATCGGAGCCGGCATAGGCGCGCAGTACCGCGAATGGCAGTCCGGAGGCTCCGGCCACATAGGCGTTGGCCAGGTCGGCGTGGCTGTGCTCTTCAATTTCCAGGGGCTGTGGCCACTGCTTTTCCACGGCGTCCCGCAGACGATGCAGGGAGCCAACACCCGGGTTGCCGCCCCAGGAGAAAATCAGCTTGCGAGCGCAACCGGCACCGATCAACTGGTCGTAGATCAGGTCAGGCGTCATCCGCACCAGGGTCAGGTCTTTCTTGCCCTGGCGGATGATTTCATGACCTGCGGCCGTAGGGATCAGGTGGGTGAAGCCTTCGAGTGCGACGGTGTCACCGTCGTTGACGAATTGCTTCACCGCGTCGTGCAGCGAAAGGATTTCAGCCATGGATGGGGTCTCCCGATTGTTATTCAGCGACTGGAGAAAAAGGCGCTCTGGGCGCGCCGCAGTGACTGAAGATTAAGCCGGAGCACTACCCCAAACAATCCGATAATCGACTGAGCGTTCGATTATCGAACGGATTGTTGCAGGGCTATCGATCCTCGGCCCCGCACTCAATCCTGGCCTTTATTGCCTGTCAGGTGGCGTCCGCATGGCTGACCATGCCCTTGATCACTACCGCTGTGGTGGCCAGCGCCGCCGGGATCACCAGCGCGGTCAGCACCTGTTCGAAGTTCCAGCCCAGGCCCAACAGGGTGGCGCCCATCCAGGCACCGAGAATGGCGCCGAATCGACCGATGCCGAGCATCCAGGACACCCCGGTGGCCCGTCCCTGGGTCGGATAGAAACGCGCCGCCAGGGAAGGCATCGCCGATTGCGCACCGTTGACGCACATGCCGGCGATCAGCACCAGGGTGGCGAGCACGGTGATGTTGCCCAGGCTTTGTCCCACGGCATAGGCGAAGACCCCGGCCAACAGGTAGAAGCAGCCAATCACTTTGTGCGGATTGAAACGGTCCATGGCCCATCCCACGGCGACCGCGCTGAGCACCCCACCGAACTGGAACAAGGCGCCGATAAAGGCCGCCTGCTCCATACTGGCGCCACTGTCGCGCATCAGGGTCGGCAGCCAGCTGGTCAGCAGGTAGACAATCACCAGGCCCATGAAATAGGTGAGCCACAGCAGCAGAGTGCCGACGCTGTAAGTGCCGGAGAAGATCACAGCAAAAACGTTGCGCGCCTTCACCGTCTTCTGTTCCGGCACGCTGAAACTGCCGGCCTCGCCGACGATGGCCGGAGCGATGGGAGCCAGGGTCTTGCGCACCTTGTCGGTGCCGCGATTGCGCACCACCAGATAACGCGCCGACTCCGGCAGCCAGACCACCAGCACCAGGGCCAGGATCAGCGGCAGGACACCGCCGATCAGCAGCAGGCTGTGCCAACCAAAGGCCGGGATCAGCTTGGCGGAAATGAAACCACCGCCCGCCATGCCCAGGTTGAACCCGCAGAACATGCTGGTCACCAGCAGCGACTTGTGGCGCTCGGGGGTGTACTCCGAGAGCAGCGTGGTGGCATTGGGCATCCCCGCCCCCAGGCCCAGGCCGGTAAGAAAGCGCAGCACCAGCAACTGGTCGACGTTGGTGCTGTAGGCCGAAGCCAGGCTGAAGGCGCCAAACAGCAGCACCGCCCCTACCAGCACCACCTTGCGGCCAAAACGGTCAGCCAGGGGCCCGGAACCCAGGGCACCGAAGACCATGCCGATCAGCGCTGCACTCATCACCGGGCCGAGGCTGGCACGGTCGATACCCCAGTCCTGGGACAGCGCCGGGGCGATGAAGCCCATGGCCGCAGTGTCCAGGCCATCGAGAAAGACAATCAGGAAACACAGGATTACTACTCGCCACTGGTAACGGGACAGCGGCTGGGAATTGATGAAGGACTGCACATCGAGGCAGTTCCCTACAGCGGATTGGGGTTGATTCATTGTTTTTATTTCCACACTAAAACGCAGGCGAGCACAGGCCGCCAAGGGCTGATCAGGTCACGTAGAAAGGGTGGCGAAAATCAGGCGATTCGAGCGGGACGGCAGGAACGGTCACGGCAACGACGCAGGGAGAGCATGCTCATGAGTTGGCCTCTTCATTATTATTGGACGGGTCGGCGGCGGCAGCCTGGCAATGCCGGCTGGCCGCCGATGACGCTGCCGCGACATTAATGAGCCAGGGGAAAGAGCGTCAATTCGTCAAAGGCGGATCTGTGCGTTTATCGAACAGCTTAAGCAAACAGCTGGGCGCTCAGATCACGGCTGGCGCTCAGCAGGCCGGGTAGAAAACGCTGTTCCAATTCGGCGCGGCTGACCCGGCCCGCGTGGGTGCTGACGTTCAACGCCGCCAGTACCTGGCCCGAAGCATCGTAGACCGGCACGGCAATCGAACGCAGCCCTTGCTCCAGTTCCTGATCGACGATGCACCAGCCCTGCTGACGCACTTGCTGCAGGCACTCCAGCAACGCCTCCGGGGTGTGCAGGGTGCGACTGGTCTTGGCCTGTAGATCGGCATGTTCCAGATATTCATGCAGCGAAGAATCATCCAGCGCGGCCAACAGAATCCGCCCCATGGAGGTGCAATAGGCCGGTAGCCGGCCGCCCACCGAAAGATCGACGGAAATCAACCGCTGGGTAGTGGCCGAACGGGCGATATACAGGATGTCGTCACCTTCAAGGGTGGCCATGTTGCAGGCTTCGTGGAGTTGCTCGCTCATGCGGTCCAGATAAGGCTGCGCGGAAACCGCCAGGGGCGTCGACGACAGGTAGGCATGACCCAGGGTCAGCACCTTGGGCAGCAGCGAATAGGTACGCCCATCGGTGGTGGCGTATCCCAGCTTGATCAGGGTATGCAGGCAGCGGCGCACTGCCGCCCGAGGAATCTCCGTGCGGTGGCTGATCTGGGCAATGGTCAGGTGGCGCTTGCGCTCCTGAAACGCCTGCACCACCGCCAGGCCTCGGGCCAGAGACGTCATGAAATCCGGGTCACCGGTCAACGCCTGAATCCTCTTCGCCGCCGAAGCCACGATGGGCGGCGCCACTGAGGTAAAGGAATTACGCATCTGATCGTTCATTTCAGGGTCTCTGCGATGAAATTCTTCCGTATTACAAGCCGTATTGGAGAGGCAGCACAAGCCGGCCCCTGCAAGATTGGGCGATTATCGAACCGTCGACCGATAATCGCAATCAACGATGCTGGCCGTTGCCGACCACCCACCCACTCTTTTATTGCAAAAACTCATAGTAATAATCGCCAGCAGGAGGCGGACTCAGTGGCTATCTTCAGGCCTGCCACTTGTATCAAGAGCGGACTCGCCCCATATAGAATTCAGCCAGCGGAGTGCGAAGACGGGAAGCGCCGTGTAGGAATTCATTAGAACTTTCGTGTCACAAAACGCTCACAATAAAGTTGGCTGTTTTAAACTTTCTAACCATAGAGTTATTCTTCGCCGAAGCTATACTGCCGGAGTGAGTAGCGCGGAATCAGTCCCGCTCGTACCTCGCTCAGGTGATTCAGGCTGCAATCGGTCACCTGCCGCAAGCGCTTGACCCCAAACCAGATTCGGCCAATCCGCTTGCAACAAACAACACTGTTGCTACGACAGTCGTTTTCATCCGGTGACGTGGCCGCATGCAACAAAAGGCTGGCTGGAAAGAACAGGACCCAAGGCCTGAGCAGGCAAACAGTCCGCTTTCTTGATAGTCGCCCCCCAGGCAATGCGTTGCACCGGAATGGACCCTTACTCAATTAGGTAACACTGTGACGAAAGACGAACTGCGCGCGGAACTTGAGCGCCAGGAACAACGTTACAAGGAAGTTTACGGCGGCGAGATCACCCGTTATGCCGCCCAACCGGAACCTGAACGCAAACCTTGGCGCAAACGCGCAAGTATTCGCGATCAGGCGTTCACCCAAGAACTGCAAAAGATGGAAAAAGAGCTCAAGGCCGAACAGCCATAATGCTGACGGCCTGAGTTTTTCAGGGCTTGCTCTCTTGTCCGCTCGATCACCCCAGCGGCCAGGCAGACCATTGATGCTCGCTACCCCGGGCCCTTCACCGCCTCGCCCCACCCACAGCGAGAAACGGTACCCGGCAGGCCCTTTCGTTGAAATTTCATACAAGCGTTTGAACCCTTTCATCCCCGGGCTAGAAGCCCCGGCGTCGTGCTTTGGGCCAATAAACTCAATGACTTGCCGCGCTGGGCGGGAATCGGCGAAAACTCTGCTCCCGGTCAGTTTTTTCGTTGAAGAATGTTACCGGTGAGCACCTTGTGCATTGATTAGCAGGGTTTTCTGGCATAATCGCGCCCCCTTATGACCGGGTCAGAAAACCTTCATGATCGATTTATTCAGCGGACTGGATGCTTGGGTGCTTGTGAGCCTCTTGCTCGCCCTGGCTTTTGTCCTCGCCTACGAGTTCATCAACGGCTTTCATGACACCGCAAACGCGGTTGCCACTGTCATCTACACCAAAGCCATGCCGCCACACCTGGCCGTGTTCTTTTCCGGTGTCTTCAATTTCCTCGGTGTGCTGCTGGGCGGCGTCGGCGTAGCCTATGCCATTGTTCACCTGCTGCCGGTCGAGCTGCTGATCAATGTCAACACCGGTCACGGTCTGGCCATGGTCTTCTCGTTGCTGGCCGCGGCCATCGCCTGGAACCTGGGCACCTGGTACTTCGGCATCCCGGCCTCCAGCTCCCACACCCTGATCGGCTCGATCCTCGGTGTCGGCCTGGCCAACGCCCTGCTCAACGACATTCCCCTGGGGGACGGCGTGAACTGGCAGAAAGCGATCGATATCGGGGCCTCCCTGGTGTTCTCGCCGATGGCCGGCTTCCTTATTGCTGCGCTGGTACTGATCGGCCTGAAATGGTGGCGTCCGATCTCGAAGATGCACAAGACCCCGGAACAACGCCGCAAAGTCGATGACAAGAAGCACCCACCGTTCTGGAACCGACTGGTACTGGTGATCTCGGCCATGGCCGTGAGCTTCGTCCACGGCTCCAACGATGGTCAGAAGGGCATTGGCCTGATCATGCTGGTGCTGATCGGCATCGTGCCCGCGCAGTTCGTGCTGGACCTCAACAGCACCACCTACCAGATCGAGCGTACCCGCGACGCGACCCTGCACCTGAGTCAGTTCTATGAGCGCAACCACGACTCACTGGGCGAATTCCTGGCTTTGGGCAAGAGCGTGAAAGACGACCTGCCGGGCAAGTTCCGCTGCAACCCGCAACAGACCGAGCCCACCATCAGCGCCCTGCTGAGCAGCCTCAAGGGGGTCGCCGACTACCACTCGCTGTCGCCGGAAAGCCGCATCGAAGTGCGCCGCTACCTGCTGTGCCTGGACGACACGGCGAAGAAAGTGGGCAAACTGCCGAACCTGTCGGCCCGTGAAAAGGCTGACCTGGACAAGCTGCGCAAGGACCTGACCGCCACCACCGAGTACGCGCCGTTCTGGGTGATCCTGGCTGTCGCCCTGGCACTAGGCCTGGGCACCATGATCGGCTGGAAGCGTGTAGTGCTGACCATTGGCGAGAAGATCGGCAAGCAAGGCATGACCTACGCCCAGGGCATGTCGGCACAGATCACCGCGGCGGGCCTGATCGGCCTGGCGAACATCTTCAGCCTGCCGGTCTCCACCACCCACGTACTCTCCTCCGGCGTGGCCGGGACCATGGTCGCCAACAAGAGCGGCCTGCAAGGCGGTACGGTGAAGACCATCCTCCTGGCGTGGGTCCTGACCCTGCCGGCGACCGTGGCCCTGTCCGCCGGTCTGTTCTGGGCGGCCTCGAAAGTCCTCGGGACCTGATACCCCAGCGCCAACAAAAAAGGTGCGACCTTCAGGACGCACCTTTTTTTATGCCTTGAGCTTTTCGACAGGCAAAAAAAAGGGCAACCGAAGTTGCCCAAAATGCCTTGCGTGCTCGTTGCTCTGGAGAGACTTAAGGTTTTTTACGCTTATTCGCGTCTTTCCAGATGAAGAATCCAAACCCTGCGAAAAACAGAACCATGAGGCCGACAGTCAGCACTCCGGCGATCACCACATTGTCGAAAAACATGACTGGCCTCCTGCTCTTGCCCTGTTGCGATGGGGCTAAGTTAACCAAAGAGGCGGCGGGGAAAATTGACCGGGGTCAATGTCGCCCAAGACTGGGCGCGAGGAAGGGGGAATAACTGACCTGTATCAACAGAAAGCGCCCAGTTCAGCGCTTTTTCGGTTTGTTTTTCGACTTTTTCTTGGCTTTGCCCAAAGGCATGGCCTGCTCGAATGCCTGGCGCACTTCATTCAGGCGCTTCTCGTTCAGGTCATGTACGCGCTTGGCGCGTTCGGCATTCAGGTCGATCAGCTTGTCGTCTTGATTCATGGCTTGGCTGGCATCACTGGGAAGTCAATATCAACCGCACTGCTACAGGATGCAGAGCGGCCCTGGCGGATGTGCCAATAATGCGACGTGCCGCCGCACCTGACCAGTGATCAGACCGACACTCCGGTAATAAAGTCGCTGCCGCGAAGAGTTTTTATCCGCACAATGGCCCTTTGCGAAACGCCCCCCGGAGCCTGATGTGGAAATGCCCAAGCACCTGCCGCCGCTACTGGCCCTGCGCGCATTCGAGGCCGTGGCCCGCCACCTGAGCTTTATCAAGGCGGCTCGGGAACTGTGCGTGAGCCAGAGCGCGGTCAGCCATCAAGTGCAGAAACTCGAACAGCACCTGGGCCAACGCTTGTTCATACGCCGGACCCGCGCCATCGACCTGACCGCCACCGGTGACACCTATTACCGACAGATTCGCCCGGCCCTGGAACAGATCGCCCAAGCCACCCAAGCGCTGCTTGCCCCACCTCGCCAGCCAGTACTGCGCATCGGTCTGCTGGCGTCCTTCGCCACCTTGTGGCTGGCGCCTCGCCTGGCGGACTTCACCCGCCGCCATCCGGAGATCCAGTTGGAGTTGCAACCGGCCATCGACCTGGCGGATGTCGCCGGCGCCGAAGTCGACCTGGCCATTCGCTACGGCAAGGGCAACTGGCCGAAGGTGCGGGCCACGCGCTTTCTCGCCGAGCAGCTGTCACCGGTCTGCAGCCCTGGCTTCAAAGCCACCTCCCTGGCCAGCGGCCCCTTGCTGATGGCTCGCTCCCATCAACCCTTCGAATGGGATGATTGGAGCAGGCAACAGGCTATGGACCTTGCCTCCCTCCCCAGCGTGATGCTGCACGACTACAACATCGTGGTAGAGGCCGCCGTGGCCGGCCAGGGCATCGCCATGGGGCGTCGCCAGTTGATCCAACGCCACCTGGCCCAGGGCAGCCTGGTGGATGCCTTCGACCTGCCGCCCTTGTGCAGTCAGATCGGCTACTGGCTGGTGACCGCTGAAGGACCGTCGAACCCGGCACTGGACTGCTTTGCACAATGGCTGCTGGAGCAAGGGCTCGACCCATGAGAAATTCAGATACATCGAATTAGATCTATCCGTTTGTCGCTCCTGGACTGAACGCCGATGCTGCAGGCCTTGCATCCGAGGACTGCCCATGAGCGATTCCCTGAAACACCGCGTTCAGCAACTGGGGCTTGAACTGCCCGCCCCCAGCCAGCCGATCGCCAACTACGTCAACCATGTACGCAGCCAGAACCTGCTGTTCATCTCCGGACAGATTCCCTTGTTACAGGGCCAACCGACCCTGCTGGGCCGTCTCGGCGAGAGTCTGACGGTGGAGCAAGGCACCCAGGCCGCGGAGCTCGCGGCCCTGGCCTTGCTGGCCCAGTTGAGCGCGGCGCTGGACGACGACCTGTCGCGGCTGCAGCGCATCAGCCGGCTCGCTGTATTCATTGCCGCCAGTGCCGATTTCCAGAGCCATGGCAGCGTGGCCAATGGCGCTTCCAACCTGCTGGTCAACGCCCTGGGCGAGAAAGGCCGGCACGCACGCACGGCGGTGGGCGTGGCCAGCCTGCCCGCCGGGGTCGCCGTGGAGGTCGACGCGATCTTCGAACTCAAGCCATGACCCCCCTGGACCCACAGCACCTCGCCCGTCTGCGCCTGGCCACACCCGGCTGCGCCCAGGTCTGCCACTTCAACCACGCGGGTGCTTCATTGCCCAGCCAGGGCACCCTGGACGCCATGCTCGGGCAACTGCAACGGGAAGCCCGTGAAGGGCCGATGGAAGCCGCCATCACCGGCGCACAGCTGCAGGAACAGGCCCGTGAGGCCGCGGCCCGGCTGCTCAATACCAGCCCCGCCGCAATCGCCTTTGCCAGCAGCGGCTCGGCAGCCTGGGGCATGGCCTTCAGTGCCCTGCCGCCATGGCAAGCGGGCGACCGGATTCTGGTGGGGCGCCACGAATGGGGTGGCAATCTGGCGTGCCTGGCCCAAGCCGTGGGCGCCGGGGCCCAGTTGGAAGTCATCCCCTGCGATCACAATGGTGCGGTTTCGGTGGAGGCACTGGAATCCATGCTCGACTCGCGCGTGCGTCTGATCGCCCTGACCTGGCTGCCGGCCAACGGCGGCTTGATCAATCCGGCCGCCGCCGTCGGCCAACTGGCGCGGGATTGGCGCATCCCCTATTTCATCGACGCCGGCCAGGCCTTGGGGCAACTGCCCTGTAATGTACAGGCGCTGGGGTGCGATGTGCTCAAAGGCGCAGGACGCAAATACCTGCGCGGGCCACGGGGCACGGCCCTGCTCTATGTCAGGCCGGGCTTCCTGGAACAGTTGCAACCGCTGCCGCGGGATGTCTTGTCAGCCCCCTGGAACGGCCAGGGCTTCAGCTTGCGAGAGGATGCGCGACGCTTCGAAACCAGCGAAGTTTCGCTGGTGCTGCTGGCGGGGCTGGCCAATGCGTTGCAGGAACTGAACAGCATCGGCATCGAAGCCATTCACCAGCGGATCAGGACCCTCGCCGACACGCTTCGCCAGGACCTCGACCGCCTGCCCGGCCTGCAGCGCCAGGACCTGGGCGCCGCCGGCCAGCAGTCAGGCTTGATTGCCTTCACGCTCAAGGGCTGGGACGGTTTTGAACTAAAGGAAGAGTTGGCTCGCCGGGGCATCAATATCGGTGCCAACGGCGTGGCCTACACCCCGCTGGACATGCAGGCCCGGGGCCTGACCCAGATTGCCCGGATCGCCTTGAGCTATTTGAATACCGAAGCGGAAATCCAGTGCCTGCTGGAGGCGCTGACGGAACTGGCCGAACGCGGCCCCACAAGCTAGACCTGCACGTCCACCCACAGCCCCTGGCGCGGGGCATCCTCGATCAACGGAGCCACCGGTACGGTGTTGTCGGCATTCAACTCGTCGCCGGGTACGGCCAGATGCTGCTCCGGATCCTCATCGGCCTCACGCTTGCGCCGCTGCTTTTCCTGTTGGCGCTGCTGCTCCTCGCGCAAGAGCAGGGCCGACTGCTCGGCATCGCGCTTTTGCAAGTCGATGGTGCTTTCATTGGAGCTTTCCTGCACCGGCACCACTGGCGGGATATCCGGACGCTGCCGGATCGGGTCCTGCTGGGCGGTGATGGGCACGGCACTCAAGGGGAGCATCGGTGGCAGCATGTTATTGGTCTCCTGTCGGCAGTCTGTCGGCTGCGGCATGGGCGACTTGAGCCATCGGTCGCAAAACTGTGACCCAGTCGTCAGCCGATAGTGCCCTCGGGGCCGACGAACGCCGCTGTACGCTACCTTTTATTCCAGGGGTTTTTATCAGAGTTCTTTGGACTGGAAGCGTCGTTCCGTTAAGATAGTCGGCTTTTTCAAAGCGGGAGTCAGGCAGCATGGCGCAGCAGTATCAACCGGGGCAACGCTGGATTAGTGACAGCGAAGCCGAGCTAGGCCTAGGCACCGTTCTGGCACAGGACGGTCGCTTGCTGACCGTGCTCTATCCGGCCACTGGCGACACCCGCCAGTATGCGCTACGGAATGCGCCCCTCACTCGCGTGAGGTTCTCTCCAGGGGACAACATCACCCACTTCGAAGGCTGGAAAATGACTGTTCAGGAAGTCGACGACGTCGACGGCCTGCTGGTCTATCACGGCCTCAACGGGCAGAACGAAGCCGTTACCCTGCCGGAAACCCAACTCTCGAACTTCATCCAGTTCCGTCTGGCCAGCGACCGTCTGTTCGCCGGGCAGATCGACCCGCTGGCCTGGTTCTCCCTGCGCTACCACACCCTGGAACACACCAGCCGCCAACTGCAGTCCTCGCTCTGGGGCCTGGGTGGCGTGCGCGCCCAACCTATCGCCCACCAGTTGCACATTGCCCGTGAAGTCGCCGACCGCATCGCGCCACGGGTCCTGCTGGCGGACGAAGTGGGCCTGGGCAAGACCATCGAGGCCGGCCTGGTGATCCATCGCCAACTGCTCTCGGGTCGCGCCAGCCGGGTGCTGATCCTGGTTCCGGAAAACCTCCAGCACCAGTGGCTGGTGGAAATGCGTCGTCGCTTCAACCTGCAAGTGGCGCTGTTCGACGAAGAACGCTTTATCGAAAGCGATGCCAGCAACCCATTCGAAGACACCCAGCTGGCCCTGGTGGCCCTGGAATGGCTGGTGGATGACGAGAAGGCCCAGGACGCGCTGTTCGCCGCCGGTTGGGACCTGATGGTGGTGGACGAAGCCCACCACCTGGTGTGGCACGAAGATCAGGTCAGCCCGGAATACGCCCTGGTGGAACAGCTGGCCGAGACCATCCCTGGCGTGCTGCTGCTGACCGCGACCCCGGAACAACTGGGCCAGGACAGCCACTTTGCCCGCCTGCGCCTGCTGGACCCGAATCGCTTCCACGACCTCGCGGCCTTCCGCGCCGAGAGCGAGAACTACCGCCCGGTGGCCGAAGCGGTGCAGGAACTGATGGATAAAGGCCGCCTGTCTCCCGAGGCGCACAAGACCATCCACGGTTTCCTCGGCAACGAAGGCGAAGCCCTGCTGGCCGCGGTCAACGATGGCGACAGCGAAGCCAGCGCACGCCTGGTGCGCGAGTTGCTGGACCGCCATGGCACCGGCCGCGTGCTGTTCCGCAACACCCGCGCCGCCGTGCAGGGTTTCCCGGAGCGCAAGCTGCACGCCTACCCGCTGCCGTGCCCGGACGAATACCTGGAACTGCCCCTGGGTGAACACGCCGAGCTGTATCCGGAAGTCAGCTTCCAGGCCCAGCCCGATGCCGCCGATGAAGAACAGCGCTGGTGGAAATTCGACCCGCGGGTCGAATGGCTGATCGACCAGTTGAAGATGCTCAAGCGCACCAAGGTCCTGGTGATCTGCGCCCACGCGGAAACCGCCATGGACCTGGAAGACGCTCTGCGCGTGCGCTCCGGCATCCCGGCCACGGTGTTCCACGAAGGCATGAACATCCTCGAACGCGACCGGGCTGCCGCCTACTTCGCCGATGAAGAGTTCGGCGCCCAGGTGCTGATCTGCTCGGAAATCGGCAGTGAAGGCCGCAACTTCCAGTTCGCCCACCATCTGGTGCTGTTCGATCTGCCGTCGCACCCGGACCTGCTGGAGCAGCGCATCGGCCGTCTCGACCGGATCGGCCAGAAACACGTAATCGAACTGCACGTGCCGTACCTGGAAACCAGCCCGCAAGAGCGTCTGTTCCAGTGGTATCACGAAGCGCTGAACGCTTTCCTCAACACCTGCCCGACCGGCAACGCCCTGCAGCACCAGTTCGGCCCACGCCTGCTGCCACTGCTGGAAAACGCCGACGACGGCGAGTGGCAAACGCTGATCGACGAAGCCCGCGGCGAGCGTGAACGCCTGGAAGCCGAGCTGCATACCGGCCGCGACCGTCTGCTGGAACTCAACTCCGGCGGCGCCGGTGAAGGCGATGCGCTGGTGGAAGCGATCCTCGAACAGGACGACCAGTTCGCCCTGCCGATCTACATGGAAACCCTGTTCGACGCCTTCGGCATCGACAGCGAAGACCACTCGGAAAACGCCCTGATCCTCAAGCCCAGCGAGAAGATGCTCGATGCCAGCTTCCCTCTGGGTGACGACGAAGGCGTGACCATCACCTACGACCGCAACCAGGCGCTGTCCCGCGAAGACATGCAGTTCATCACTTGGGAGCACCCGATGGTGCAGGGCGGCATGGACCTGGTGCTGTCCGGCTCCATGGGCAACACCGCCGTGGCACTGATCAAGAACAAGGCGCTGAAACCCGGCACCGTGCTGCTTGAGCTGCTCTACGTCAGTGAGGTGGTCGCTCCACGTTCGTTGCAACTGGGTCGCTACCTGCCACCGGCCGCCCTGCGCTGCCTGCTGGATGCCAATGGCAACGACCTGTCGGCACGGGTGGCCTTCGAGACCCTCAACGACCAGTTGGAAAGCGTGCCCAAGGCCAGCGCCAACAAGTTCATCCAGGCCCAGCGCGACCAACTGGCGCCGAAGATCAACGCCGGTGAAGCCAAGGTCGCACCGCGTCACGCCGAGCGCGTGGCCGAGGCGCAACGCCGGCTGGCGGCCGATACCGAAGAAGAGCTGGCGCGCCTGACCGCGTTGCAGGCGGTCAACCCGACCGTCCGTGACAGCGAGCTGGTAGCCCTGCGCAAGCAACGGGAACAGGGTCTGGCGATGCTGGAAAAAGCCGCCCTGCGCCTGGAAGCGATCCGGGTGCTGGTGGCAGGCTGATTGCCCGGCTCCAAGCGCTAAACAAAAGGCCCGCATCATGCGGGCCTTTTTTCATCTGCCAGATCAAACCGCCAACGCCGTCGCCGCAGGCTCGGCCAGTGCCAATCCCTCCTTCATGCGCTGGGCATCGCGCACAAAGCAACGCGCAGCCTGGAACAGAAACAGCAGGGTCAGGAATAACGCCACCGGAATCAGGTACATGGCGTCGTGCAGGCCGATGGCCTTGAATTCCTCGGTCATCAGCTCGGCACCGGCGGCATACATCGCCGAGTGGGCGAAGTGATCCGACAACGCGCCGACCACCACCGGCCCCAATCCGCCGCCCAATAGATACAGACCGGCGAAAAACAAGGCCATGGCAGTGGCCCGCAAACGGGGTTCGACCACGTCCTGCAAGGCGGTATAGACGCAGGTGTAGAAGTTGTAGGCAAACAACCAGCCGACACTGAACACCGCGACAAATACCCCGATCTCGACGCGCCCGGCATGCAACGCCCAGCCGGTGGCCAAGGTCGAAATGATCAGGCTGCAGGCCGCGAACAGCAGGCGGCCGTTGGCAATCCGCTGATGAATCTTGTCAGCGAACCAGCCGCCCAGGGTCAAACCCACCAACCCGGTCACACCGACAATCAGCCCCGTCGCCATTGCCGCCTCCTGCAAGGGCATGAGGAAGTAACGCTGCAGCATCGGCACCAGGAACGAGTTGCAGGCGTAAGTGGCGAAGTTGAAGGTCAGCCCGGCCAGGGTCAGCCAGAGAAAGGTCGGAATCGCCAGCACCCGGCGAATCGGTCGGTCGATAGGCACCTGCGCCACCTTCACCGCTTCCGCCGCTCCGCGCTTGGGCTCCTTGATGAAGAACATGAACACCGCCAACACCAAGCCTGGCACCGCGGCGATAAAGAACGGCGCCCGCCAGCTGTCGAACGCCTTGACCATCGCCCCTATGGTGAAGAAGGCCAGCACCAGCCCCAGGGGCAGCCCGAGCATGAAGATGCCCATGGCCCGGGCCCTGCGGTGCGCAGGGAACAGGTCGCCGATCAGCGAGTTGGCCGCCGGTGCGTAGCTCGCCTCGCCAATGCCCACCCCCATGCGCACCAGCAGGAAACTCCAGAAACTGCCGACCATGCCGTTGACCGCAGTCAGCCCGCTCCACACCGCCAGGCCCCAGCCCATCAGCTTGCTCCGCGAGCCAGTATCGGCCAGGCGCCCGAGGGGCAGGCCGGCGATGGCATAGACGAGGGTAAAGGCGGTGCCGATGATCCCCAGCTGAAAGTCACTCAAGTGCCATTCCATGCGGATCGGCTCGATGATGATGGCGGGAATGGTGCGATCGAAGAAGTTGAACAGGTTTGCCAAAAACAACAGGAACAGAATGCGCCAGGCATTTGCCGCTTGAGTCGAATTATCCATGGGTCGATCTCTTTATTGTTATTCGGCCAGACGCGAGCGAGCCTGGAAGCTGCAATCTAGTCAGGCTGGGCGTAGCTGTCTGTGATCATTCGTCAGCCTGATATCAAACCATCGCATGCTGGCCCCGGCTGCGGCCTTCGAAGTCCTTGCGGCGCGGCGCGGCGAATCCGCCACAGCCCGCGGTACCCGGGGCTTTCCCAGTCTTTTCAAGGGCTTGGCCAAGGCTGAAAAAATACCTTGCGCCCCCCCTTCCCAAGGCCGATGGGAAGCCTAGAATAGCCGCCTTGCCTGCCCCCCTTACCCTTCCCTCTCCCTTTGAATACGCCTATGTCCGAAGCCAGTCCGTGTCTGAATTGCGGTGCCTGCTGTTCATACTTTCGTGTGTCTTTTTTCTGGGGCGAATGCGCCTCATCCGGCGGCACGGTCCCCGACGATCTGGTGCAGAGCATCAGTCCCACTCGGGTAGCCATGCTGGGCACCGACTGCAAGTCGCCGCGCTGCATCTCCCTTGAAGGCGAGGTCGGCCAGGGCGTGAGCTGCTCCATTTACGAGCAGCGCTCCAGCCCCTGCCGGGAGTTCGAAGCCTCCTGGGCCGACGGCCAGCACAACAGCGACTGCGACGCCGCCCGGGCCGCCTTCGGCCTGGCGCCCCTGGAACCCGTGGACCACGAACCCTGGTTCGAGAAAAGCGCTTAGCACCATTGGCGATAGGGCTCATAAGCAAATCATTAGAGCCAGATTGCCACCTCCCATTGCAGCCAACGGGTGCCCTCTATACTGCAAGCACTTGTTGGCGTGCGGGTCCGCCGACACCAGATGACTCAGAGATGGGCATGCTATGGATTGGCTGGGTCTGCATTTCATCACCGAGCTTCCAGATAACGGGCAAGTGGTTCTGCAATGCAGCCACAACCCGGTCCTGGTGCTGCTGGCTTACCTGGTGGCCTGTGCCGCCAGCTTCGCTACCCTGGATATGGCAGAACGTGTCAGCCACGTCGAGCAAGCAACCAGCCAACGCCTGTGGCGCTGGGTCGGTGCCTGCTGCCTGGCGGGCGGCATCTGGGCCATGCACTTCATCGCCATGCTGGCGTTCGAAGTGCCCCTGGAGATCCACTACGACCTGCCACTGACCCTGGTCTCGCTGTTTATCGCCCTGGTCGCCGCCTGGCTGGCGATGAACATCCTGAGCCACGTCCAGTTGCCGCTATGGCGCTACGGCGTGGCCTCGGTGTGGATCGGCCTGGGCATCTGCTGCATGCACTACGTGGGCATGGCCGCCATGCGTTCAAGCGCCAGCCTGTACTACCAGCCGCTGCTCATGGGGCTGTCGCTGCTGGTGGCGATCGGCTGCAGCCTGGCCGCGCTGCTGCTGTCCCGGCACCTGCGCGATGGCAGCGGGATGTTCCATCAACTGCTCAAGTACACCAGCAGCCTGGTGCTGGGGGGCGCCATCGTGCTGATGCATTTCACCGGCATCTGGTCCATGACCCTGGTGCTGCCTGCGGGCAGCCTGCCCACCTCCGTGGCACCCAACGGCCACATGCAACTGGGTCTGACCCTCAGCGTGATCACCCTCCTGATCATCGCCAGCGGTATCAGTGCAGCCCTGGCGGACAAGAAATTGCAGCACAAGGAACGCGACCTGCGCCGGGTCAACGCCCTGCTCTCGCAACTGGACCAGGCCCGGGTCTCTCTGCAGCAGGTGGCTCATTACGACGCCCTGACCAACCTGATCAATCGCCGTGGCTTCAACCAGCTGTTCGCAGAAAAACTCATGGAGAAAAACACCTTCGGCGGCATGCTGGCGGTGATGTTCCTCGACATCGACCACTTCAAGCGAATCAACGACAGCCTGGGCCACGATGCCGGCGACGAGTTGCTCAAGGTCATCGCCGGACACATCAAGAGCTCCACCCGCAGCCATGAAGACGTGGTAGCACGCCTGGGTGGCGATGAATTCTGCATTCTCATCAACCTCTATGAGCGCGATGAGGCACGGCACATGGCCCAGCGCATCATGCAGAAGATGAAGGAACCGATCGAACTGGGGGGCCGGCGCATGGTGATGACCACCAGCATCGGCATCAGTGTCTTCCCCGACGACGGCAAGACGTGCGAGGAGTTGCTGAAGAACGCCGACCTGGCGCTCTATCAGTCCAAGGATGCCGGGCGCAACAGCCTGCACTTCTTCAGTTCCAAGCTGAAGACTCGCGCCACCCTGGAGCTGCAACTGGAAGAAGAGTTGCGTAATGCCCTGCGCGACGATCAAGGGCTGCTGCTGTATTACCAGCCGATCTACGACCTCAAGCTGCGCAAGGTCACCAAGCTCGAAGCCCTGATCCGCTGGCAACATCCCCAGCACGGACTGCTGCCCCCGGATCGCTTCATCGAAATTGCCGAAACCAACGGCATGATCGCCGAGCTGGACAATTGGGTATTGCGCAAGGCTTGCGAGGACCTGGCCTACCTGTCCCAAAACGGCGGTGGCGAGCTGAAGATCGCGGTCAACTGCTCGGCCCTGAACCTGACCCGTGAAACCTTGGCCGGGGAAATCGAAACCGCCCTGCGAGAAGCCCAGGTAGCCCCGCAACGCCTGGAACTGGAGGTCACGGAAAACGCCCTGATGGGCAACATCGCCAGCACCCTGGCGCTGCTCAACCAGATCCGCGGCCTGGGCGTATCGCTGTCGATCGACGACTTCGGCACCGGTTACTCATCCCTGGCCTACCTCAAGCGCCTGCCGCTCAATACCCTGAAGATCGATCGCTCGTTCATCCAGGACATCCCCAAGTCGACCCAGGACAGGGAGATAGTCCAGGCAATCATCGTCATGGCCCACACCCTGCACCTGCAAGTGGTCACCGAAGGGGTCGAGACCCTGGAGCAGCAGCAGTTCCTCGAACACTACGGCTGCGACTACCTGCAGGGCTACCTGCTCAGTCGCCCAGTGCCGCTGCAGGACCTGAGCCGGGTACTGGATGAACTGAACCAGCGCCACGATGGGCTCAATCCGCGGATACCGGGTCTCGATAGAGGCGAACCAGGGTCGCCGGGTCCTGCTCCAGATAGCCCTGGCCACCATGCAGACGCATCAACTGCGCAGCTAATCCGCTGATCGGCGTAGCCGAACCCTGTTCCCGGGAAAACTTCACCGCCCCGTCCAGATCCTTGAGCAGGGTCCGCACATGCCATTTCACCGGTTCGAAACGACTCTCGGCCATCTGCGGGGCCAGGATCTGCAACGGTTTGGAGTCGGCGAAACCGCCGGCCAGGGCCTCGGCAATCAATCGTGCATCCACGCCGGAACGCTCCGCCAGGGCCACCACTTCGGCAATCACCAGGGCATTGCAGGCGACAATCATCTGGTTGCAGGCCTTGGTGACCTGACCAGCACCCACAGCGCCCATGTGCGTCACCCGCTGCCCCAGGGCCAGCAACACCGGGCGAACCCGTTCGATATCCGCCGCCTCGCCACCCACCATGATCGCCAGGCTGCCGGACTCGGCGCCGGGGGTTCCACCGGAAACCGGGGCATCGACCCAGGCCATGCCGGTGTCGCGGGCCAGCGCCGCAGCCATCTCCCGGGTGGCGGTGGGTTCCAGGCTGGACAGGTCCAGCAGCAGTTGCCCGTCCCGGGCGCCCTGGGCGATGCCATCGGCAGCAAACACCACCTCGCGCACCACCTCGGTGTTGGCCAGGCACAGCAGCAGCAGATCCGCGTGCTCGCAGAGCTGCGCCGGTGTGGCCACTTGTCGCGCCCCGGCAGCCACCAGGGGCGCGCATTTCTCCGGGTTGCGGTTCCACACCGTCAGCCCATAGCCCGCAGCCAGCAGGCGCCGGCACATGGGCAGCCCCATCAGGCCGATCCCGGCAAACCCGAGTGAAGGTAACGCTGACATCATATTGCCCTCATTTGATTAAAGATCATCGAATACTGGCCGATTCATCATGATTCAGGAAAGGATTCCCCCGAGCGACGCTCAGAAAATACCCTGACGCCTTGGGCAAAATTCGCGCTCCACGCAGCGGCGAGGTCCCATTCCGTGATGGTTCGCTGACACCTCGTCCTCGAGCCAACCAGACCAGGCATATGGCGCACAATGACTTCTAAAAACAATCCTGCCAACGCAGTCTCCGAGATGACGCTGACCTCCCCCACATCAAGCCACTCAGATACGAAGCCATTGTCCAGTTCACGCCCCCTGTCGACCCAGCAGTACCTGTATTTCACCGAAACCAACACCGACCGCATCCTCGACAACCTCGATGGCCTGCGCGACTCCGTGTTCCCGCGCCCGCCGCACCTGGAAGACGAGCAGGAAAATCGCCGCGACCAGGAATTCCCGTCGGTGTGCCTGATCGGCCTGGGTCGCTGCGGCTCCAACATTGCCCTGGACGTGGCGGAGCTGGTGTACAACGCCCGCAAGTTCTACCTCAACGAATTCAACAACGAAGACAAGTCCTACGAAGGCGGTGGCTACAGCCCCGGCCAGTGGATCCGCCAGAACCTGCGCCTGGGCCAGAACAAAGCCAGCAAACCGGTATTCCTGGTGGAGCCTTTGGTGATGCTCGGCGACCTGGACAAGGACATCGCCGGACGCATCCGCTTCTCGCGCAAGGGCGAAAAGAGCGGCTTCATCCGCGACTACAGCAAAATGAAGATCATGGACCTCTCGGAAGTCCACGCCGGTGGCGCCGGTAACGCGCCGATCCTTGGCCAGTACCTGGCCAAGATCATCCTCAACAAGGACACCCAGCGCTTCTCCAGCCCCGACTGGAAAATGATCCACTCGTACCTGATCGATTCCTGCGGGATCAAGGCCAACCAGTCGCGCCTGTACTTCTCGATCTTCAGCGCCGGCGGCGGTACCGGTTCGGGCATGGCCTCGGAGTTCGGCCTGGCCCAGCAGTACTCGTACATGAACAAGACCTTCGACACCAAGCCGATGGACGAGCACGACAGCAAGAGCGGGCACTCCTTCGTCTTCGAGCCGATCTTCACCAGCGGCATCTGCGTGCTGCCGAACATTTCGGACCATCGCAGCGAAATGTCCGAGGCACTGCACATCAACGCCGGCCGCCTGCTGTGCAAATACCTTTCGGAAGAGTGGGACTTCTCCTACAACTTCGACAATGAAGACAGCAGTGAAGCCAGCGTCATGGGGCGTATCCGCCCATGGAACGCGATGATGCTGATCTCCAACGACATCATGCGCTACGCCGAAGAAAGCGATGACGGCAACATCCAGAACATTGACGTCAACGCCATGGAGAAGCACGCCAACCAGTACATCTCCCAACAGATCTTCAACATCCTCACCGCTCAGGCAGTGACCACCGACTACGACCAGAACTACTTCCGTCGGGCCGGCATCGACATCGGCGAGACCATCCGCCTGGACGCCAACGACCTGTTCATGAGCCTGGCGGGCCCGGTGGCGATCGCCTACGCCGAATCCGTGGTGCCGGAGCAACCGGTGCCCACCGGCGACAAGTTCAAGGTGTTCGAGAAAGAGCCGCAGCGCCTGAACATCGACGACCTGTTCTTCCGCTCCATCGACCTGCCGCACTTCAACAAGGTGACCCAGGCCATCGAAGGCATCAGCCTGCTGCCTATCGAGTCCAAGCGCTATCGCGCAGCCCTGGAGCAGTACAAGGCCTCGGGTTATGACGCTGCGGCGCTGCACGACCTGCACTTCTTCAAGAACTGCTCGTCGGTGGTCTCGATCGTGTCCTTGCCCAAGGATTACAAGCTGTCCTACATGGACCTGAACCGGCTCAAGACCCACCTCAACAGCCTGTTCCCCAACACCACCCTCAAGCGCTACGCGTTGGTGATCGGCGCCTCGGCCAACCTGTCGCTGACCACCCTGATCGCCAAGAGCCCGTGCCTGTCGGATGACTTCCTGACCCTGATCGTGGCCTTTATCAAGCGTTGCTTTGCGCGCAATCCGTACCGCTTCGACGACACCCTGGACAACTCGGTGCTGGATTTCATCGTCAGCGACCAGTTCGACGAAGACCGCATCGACGATCTGCTCAACGAATTCGAGAACCCGGCGAAGATCCTCGACACCAACTGGTACGCGATCAAGCCGATGTACGAGAAGAAATACCGCGAGCTGATCAACGACAAGGACAAGTTCGTCTCGATCAACGACATCCGTCTGTCGCGCGATTGCGTGAAGAAGGCCATCAAGTACCTGCGCGAGATCTACCGTCACCGCATCGGCAAGACTCGGGTCATCTCCCTCAATAGCCACACGGGCAAGACGGCCTATTAAGAAGAGCTTCGCCGGCGAGCCGGCTCCTGCAAGGTGCAGGAGCCGGCTCGCCGGCGAAGGGTCAATTTGCTTACACCACGAAACAATTAAGCAGCTCGTCGGACGGGCTTGAAACTGTGCCCCTTCCGTGAACGTCACCTTGGCTGAAACCCTTGTGGGGCCTTTCTCCACGGCAAGATGCCATCACTGGATTCACGGTTACTCGGCTACACACTTTTGTCCGACAAAACAGCGCACCAAATCGGCGCACACCTTCAGCGCGACGCCCTCTCCTGGGTCAGAATCCAGGGTGAGACCACCACTGCCCACAACTGCGGATCACGCTCCAACAGATCGGACGCCCGCGTCGCAGACAGCTTTTCAACCTTCCCTTCGGCCAGCCAGGCCGCGACTTTTTGCGCCTGATTCTCCGCCACCGCCTGGGCCGCCTCGATCAGATCCAGGTCGGCATCGACCCACAATAGGGCGCCCTTGGCAAAGAACGGCTCCAGTTCCTTCCAGCTGATAGATGCGGTCTCACCAAGCAGCTTGGCATAGAGGGTGCTAGGTTCTTGAGTCATGGGACTGTCCAGAAATGAAATCGGCGCAATCATAACGTCGGTGCTCTGGCAGAAAAACCCAGAAGCAAACGCGTCACCGATCGAGAAGCTCAGAAGCGCCAGGGACTGACGCCGAACCGGGCGCAAGCCACGCCGCAAATCTGTCTTTTTCTTTCAATTAAGCGACACTCCGCGTTTTTGCCCCCAGCCGCCAGCTTTTCAAGCGAACAACCGGCGCTCTACACTGTACCGGTACAGTTGCCAGGGGCATTTCCGACGGATATCGCGATATATCTGATTCGGTTCTGCGACCAAGGCCGCCGGAACTATAAAAATTACAACAGTAAGAGTGGAGCACTATGAATAAGGCTACTAAGCAGATTTCCAAACTGTTTGCCGCTATGGTCCTGGCCGGGGTTGCCAGCCATTCGTTCGCAGCTGACACCATCAAGATCGGTATCGCCGGCCCCAAGACCGGCCCTGTAGCCCAATACGGCGACATGCAGTTCAGTGGCGCCAAAATGGCCATCGAACAGATCAACGCCAAGGGCGGCGTCAACGGCAAGAAGCTCGAAGCCGTTGAATACGATGACGCCTGTGATCCAAAACAAGCCGTGGCGGTGGCCAACAAAGTGGTCAACGATGGCGTCAAGTTCGTGGTCGGCCACCTGTGCTCCAGCTCCACTCAACCCGCTTCCGACATCTACGAAGACGAAGGCGTGATCATGATCACCCCGGCTGCCACCAGCCCGGACATCACCGCCCGTGGTTACAAAATGGTGTTCCGCACCATCGGCCTGGACAGCGCCCAAGGCCCCGCCGCCGGTAACTACATCGCCGACCACGTGAAGCCAAAAGTCGTGGCCGTACTCCACGACAAACAGCAGTACGGTGAAGGCATCGCCACTGCCGTGAAGCAGACCCTGGAGAAGAAAAACACCAAGGTTGCCGTGTTCGAAGGCATCAACGCCGGCGACAAGGACTTCTCTTCGCTGATCGCCAAGCTCAAGCAAGCCAACGTCGACTTTGTCTACTACGGCGGCTACCACCCGGAGCTGGGCCTGATCCTGCGCCAATCCCAGGAAAAAGGCCTGAAGGCCAAGTTCATGGGTCCGGAAGGCGTGGGTAACGACTCCATCTCGCAGATCGCCAAGGACGCGTCCGAAGGCCTGCTGGTCACCCTGCCCAAATCCTTCGATCAGGACCCGGCCAACGTCGCCCTGGCTGACGCATTCAAGGCCAAGAAAGAAGACCCGAGCGGTCCTTTCGTATTCCCTTCCTACTCCGCCGTTGAAGTTATCGCGGGTGCCATCACCAACGCCAAGAGCGAAGACGCGGCCAAGGTGGCTGAAGCCATCCACGCCGGCACCTTCAAGACCCCCACTGGCGACCTGAGCTTCGACGCCAAGGGCGACTTGAAAGACTTCAAATTCGTGGTCTACGAGTGGCACTTCGGCAAACCTAAAACCGAAGTCTCTCCTCAGTAAGGCGTGCCCTGACTGACTGCCAATAAAGCCCACGGCTCGCCGTGGGCTTTGTTTTACGAATGTATGGGCCTGTGTTCCGTGATCCGGAATCCCGCCCACCTGAAAATCTCAAAACCGTCATCAGCGGTTCGCTGGCAAAACCCAGCCCGAAGTGGGTGCAGATCCACGGGGCCTGGGCGGGAAAATGACTCCACCAGTGAAATGCGTATCAGGTTTTTAGGAGCGTTGTAATGCCTGACATCTATCACTTTTTCCAACAGCTGGTTAACGGTCTCACCGTTGGCAGTACGTATGCCCTGATCGCCATCGGCTATACGATGGTTTACGGCATCATTGGAATGATCAACTTCGCCCACGGCGAGGTGTACATGATCGGCTCCTATGTGGCGTTCATCGCCATCGCCGGGCTGGCCATGATGGGACTCGACAGCGTCCCGCTGTTGATGACCGCAGCCTTTATCGCGAGCATCGTCGTCACCAGTGCCTACGGCTACAGCATCGAACGGATCGCCTACCGCCCCTTGCGTGGCAGTAACCGCCTGATCCCGCTGATCTCCGCCATCGGCATGTCGATCTTCCTGCAGAACACCGTTCTGCTGGCGCAAGACTCCAAGGACAAATCCATCCCTAACCTGATCCCGGGCAACATCTCCATCGGGCCAGGTGGCGCACATGAAGTGCTGATTTCCTACATGCAGATCGTGGTATTCGTGGTGACTCTGGTCGCCATGCTCGGCCTGACGCTGTTCATCTCCCGTTCTCGCCTGGGTCGCGCCTGCCGTGCCTGCGCCGAGGACATCAAGATGGCCAACCTCCTGGGGATCAATACCAACAACATCATCGCCCTGACCTTCGTGATCGGCGCCGCACTGGCGGCCATCGCCGCCGTGCTGCTGAGCATGCAATACGGTGTGATCAACCCCAACGCCGGTTTCCTGGTGGGCTTGAAGGCCTTCACCGCAGCGGTCTTGGGCGGCATCGGCAGCATTCCGGGCGCGATGCTCGGCGGGCTGGTGCTGGGGGTGGCTGAAGCCTTTGGTGCCGACGTGTTCGGCGACCAGTACAAGGACGTTGTGGCATTCGGCCTGTTGGTTCTGGTGCTGTTGTTCCGTCCGACCGGCATTCTGGGCCGTCCGGAGGTTGAGAAAGTATGACTAGGAATCTTAAATCGGCGCTGTTCAGCGCCCTGTTGGTCTGGGCCGTCGCCTACCCGGTGCTGGGCCTGAAACTGACCATCGTCGGCATCAACCTGGAAGTCCACAACACCAGCCCGACCATCCTCGCCACCATCGCGCTGTGCTCGGTGCTGATGTTCCTGCGGGTGCTGTTCCATAGCCAGATCAGCGCCGCCTGGAAGTCTTCTCCCAGCATGCCGCTGATCCCGGCCAAGGCCAGCAACTTCCTGACCCTGCCCAGCACCCAGCGCTGGATCATCCTGGCGTTGATCCTCGGCGCTCTGGTCTGGCCGTTCTTCGGCTCTCGCGGCGCGGTGGACATTGCCACGCTGATCCTGATCTACGTGATGCTGGGCCTGGGCCTGAACATCGTCGTCGGTCTGGCCGGCCTGCTGGACCTGGGTTACGTGGGCTTCTACGCCGTCGGCGCCTACAGCTACGCGCTGCTGTCGCACTACTTCGGCCTGAGCTTCTGGATCTGCCTGCCGATCGCCGGCCTGATGGCGGCCACCTTCGGCTTCCTGCTGGGCTTCCCGGTGCTGCGCCTGCGAGGTGACTACCTGGCAATCGTGACCCTGGGCTTTGGTGAAATCATCCGTCTGCTGCTGCGCAACATGACCGATCTCACTGGTGGTCCGAACGGCATCAGCAACATCGAGAAGCCGACCTTCTTCGGCCTGACCTTCGAGCGCAAGGCAGCGGAAGGCCTGCAGACCTTCCACGAGTTCTTCGGCCTGCAGTACAACTCGATCAACAAGGTGATCTTCCTCTACCTGGTGGCCCTGTTGCTGGCGCTGGCGGCGCTGTTCGTCATCAACCGCCTGCTGCGCATGCCTATCGGTCGTGCCTGGGAAGCTCTGCGTGAAGACGAGATTGCCTGCCGCGCCCTGGGCCTGAACCCCACCGTGATCAAGCTCTCGGCCTTTACCCTGGGCGCCGCGTTCGCCGGTTTCGCCGGCAGCTTCTTCGCCGCGCGCCAAGGCCTGGTAACCCCGGAGTCCTTCACCTTCATCGAGTCGGCGATCATCCTCGCCATCGTCGTGCTGGGTGGCATGGGCTCGCAGCTGGGTGTGATCCTGGCGGCAATCGTGATGATCCTCTTGCCTGAAATGATGCGTGAATTCAGCGAATACCGGATGTTGATGTTCGGCGCCATGATGGTGCTGATGATGATCTGGCGTCCTCAAGGTCTGCTGCCCATGCAACGTCCTCACATGGAGCTGCGCAAATGAGCCGTGAGATCCTCAAAGTAACGGGCCTGTCGATGCGCTTCGGCGGCCTGCTGGCGGTCAACGGTGTGGCCCTGACCGTCAAGGAAAAACAAGTGGTGGCATTGATCGGCCCGAACGGGGCCGGCAAGACCACGGTGTTCAACTGCCTGACCGGTTTCTACCAGCCAAGCGCCGGCAGCATCCTCCTGGACGGTGAGCCGATCGAAGGCCTGCCGGGCCACAAGATCGCCCGCAAGGGCGTGGTGCGAACCTTCCAGAACGTACGGCTGTTCAAGGACATGACCGCGGTCGAGAACCTGTTGATCGCCCAGCACCGTCACCTGAACACCAACTTCCTGGCCGGTCTGTTCAAGACCCCGGCGTTCCGCAAGAGCGAGCGCGAAGCCATGGAGTACGCCGGCTACTGGCTGGACAAGGTCAACCTGCGGGAGTTTGCCAACCGTCCCGCCGGCACCCTGGCCTACGGTCAGCAACGGCGTCTGGAAATCGCCCGCTGCATGATGACCCGCCCGCGAATTCTCATGCTCGACGAGCCGGCCGCCGGCCTCAACCCCAAGGAAACCGAGGACCTCAAAGCGCTGATCAGCGTGTTGCGCGAGGAGCACAACGTCACCGTGCTGCTGATCGAGCACGACATGAAGCTGGTCATGAGCATTTCCGACCATATCGTCGTGATCAACCAGGGCACCCCCTTGGCCGACGGTACGCCGGAACAGATCCGCGACAATCCCGAAGTGATCAAAGCCTACCTGGGGGAAGCGTAAATGCTGCAGTTCGAAAACGTTTCCACCTACTACGGCAAGATCCAGGCGTTGCACAGCGTCAACGTCGAGATCCGCCAGGGCGAAATCGTCACCCTGATCGGCGCCAACGGTGCCGGCAAATCCACCCTCTTGATGACCCTCTGCGGCTCGCCTCAGGCTCACAGCGGCAGCATCCGTTACCTGGGTGAAGAGCTGGTGGGACAAAGCTCGGCGCAGATCATGCGCAAGAGCATTGCCGTGGTGCCGGAAGGCCGCCGGGTGTTCGCCCGCCTGACCGTGGAAGAGAACCTCGCCATGGGCGGCTTCTTCACCGACAAGGGCGACTACCAGGAGCAGATGGACAAGGTCCTGGAGCTGTTCCCACGGCTCAAGGAGCGCTTCACTCAGCGCGGCGGCACCATGTCCGGCGGCGAGCAGCAGATGCTCGCCATCGGCCGTGCGCTGATGAGCAAGCCCAAGCTGCTGCTGCTGGACGAACCGTCCCTGGGCCTGGCGCCGATCATCATCCAGCAGATCTTCGACATCATCGAACAGCTGCGCCGCGACGGCGTGACGGTGTTCCTGGTGGAGCAGAACGCCAACCAGGCATTGAAGATCGCCGACCGCGCCTATGTGCTGGAGAATGGCCGGGTGGTGATGCAAGGTACCGGCGAGTCGCTGCTGACCGATCCGAAGGTGCGTGAAGCCTACCTGGGCGGCTAAGCACCTGCGTCAATGAAAACGGCCCTTCGGGGCCGTTTTTTTTATCCCGGAATAAAAAACTGTCCCCACCTGTAACGAATGCCGATGAGCCTTCTCTAGAGGGGTAAGCAAGCACGAATGCTTCCTTAACCCACCCCGATCTGGAGAAACACCATGAGCAACACTCGCACCCTGTCCGCTACCGCCCTGGTCCTGGCTCTGGGCTCCGCCCTGAGCATCGCTGCCGTCTCCACCACCGCCCAGGCGGCCGGCGACATGGAGAAATGCTTCGGCGTGGCCATGAAGGGCAAGAACGACTGTGCCGCGGGCGCCGGCACCACCTGCGCCGGGACCTCCAAGCTCAATGACCAGGCCAACGCCTGGAAACTGGTGCCAAAAGGCACTTGCGAAAAAACCGCCAGCAGCACCTCGCCCACCGGTTTCGGCCAGCTCGAAGCCTTCAAAGCCAAGTCCTGATCCCGCGCCTGCCTGAGTGTCGATGATGAACACAGCCCTGATCCAGCGTCCCCGCCACGACATTCAGGCGTCCGCCTCGTGCCTGCCGCCCCGTGCAGGCCTGGGGCTCAAGAGCGAACACTTCAAGGATGTCCTCGAACAGCGACCCGATGTCGGTTTTTTCGAGGTGCACGCCGAGAACTACATGGTGGCGGGCGGGCCCTTCCATCATTACCTGGGGTTGATCCGCGAAGACTATTCGCTGTCGTTGCACGGTGTCGGCCTGTCCATTGGCGGCGAAGGGCCCCTGGACACCGAGCATC
Source organism: Pseudomonas sp. E1BtOHC1 (assembly GCF_058744285.1). Lineage (NCBI taxonomy): Bacteria > Pseudomonadati > Pseudomonadota > Gammaproteobacteria > Pseudomonadales > Pseudomonadaceae > Pseudomonas > Pseudomonas sp. E1BtOHC1. The sequence goes on along the minus strand of NZ_CP196023.1, from coordinate 2,262,352 downwards.
TGCAGCGCCTGGCGGTCTTGATCGAGCGCTATCAACCCCAGTCCTTTTCCGAACACCTGGCCTGGTCCAGCCACGGCCCGGTGTTTCTCAATGACCTGCTGCCCCTGGCCTACGACGTGCCGACCCTGCGGCGGGTCTGCGAACACATCGATCAGCTGCAGAACCATCTGGGGCGAACCATGCTGCTGGAGAATCCGGCCACCTACCTGCAATTCCAGCGCTCGACCCTGGACGAAACGGACTTCATCCAGGAGGTGATCCAGCGCAGCGGCTGCGGCCTGCTGCTGGACGTCAACAACCTCTACGTTTCCTGTATCAATCACCAACGCGATCCCCTGGCCTATCTGCAGGCACTGCCGCTGCACGCCGTGGGCGAGATTCATCTGGCCGGGTTCGCCGAAGACCGAGACAACCTCGGTGACCGTCTGTTGATCGACGATCACGGCGCTCCGGTGGACCAGGAAGTCTGGGCCCTGTATCGGCAAACGCTGAAGAGGATCGGCCCCATGGCCACCCTGATCGAGCGGGACAATCAGGTGCCGAGCCTGGCGACCCTGGTGGTCGAGGCCGATCAGGCCCAGGCGTTGCTGCAGCGTGCCCGGGTGCAGCCATGAGCAGCCAAGCCGCCTTTGCCAACGCCCTGCTGAGCAGCGAGGCGATCTGTCCTGCGGGGCTGTGCAGCAGCAACGGCGCCGATCCGGCCAGCCGCTTCGCGGTCTATCGCAACAATGTGCAGAGCTCGTTGATCAACGCCCTTTCGGCGACCTACCCGGTGGTGGCGCAACTGGTGGGCCAGGCCTTCTTCGACGCCATGGCCCGTCACTATGTGCAGGACTTCGCGCCCCACAGCCCCTTGCTCAGCGACTACGGCCAGGACCTGGGCGACTTTATCCAGGGCTTTGCTCCCGCCGCCGCCCTGCCCTATCTGGCCGATGTGGCGCGCCTGGAACGGCTGCGGGTCGAGGCCTATCACGCCGCCGACGCACGCCCCCTGGACCCGGCGCACCTGGCGGCGGCGATGAGCCGGCCAGACAGCCTCGGGCAGGTGCGCCTGCTGTTGCATCCGTCGCTGCGCACCCTGCACTCACACTTCGCCGTCGTCAGCTTGTGGGCCGCTCACCAGAGCGAGGCGGCGTGGCCTGCGTTCGACCTGTATCAGGGCCAGTACGCCCTGGTGCTGCGCAATGCCCTGGAGGTGGAGGTCATCGCGCTGGACGCCGGCAGCGCCACCTTCATCGACAGTCTGCACAACCACTGGCCGCTGGAAATCGCTGCCGCCTATGCCCTGGATGCCCAAGCCGATTTCGACCTGGGCCAGTGCCTGGGCCTGCTGCTGGGCCACGGCGCCGTTATCGACCTGCAACCTCACCAAAAGGCTTGACCATGAACACCCAGAATCCTGCCCCCGTTAGTGGACTGCTGAACCGAATCATTCAAGGGTTCGAGCGTATTCCCTACAGCCTGATTGCCTTTATCGCGCGGTTCTCCATCGCCGCGGTGTTCTGGAAATCCGGCCAGACCAAGGTCGAGGGGCTGGCCATCGACCTGATCGACGGCACCTTCCAGCTGGGCTGGCCGCGTCTGGCGGATTCGACCATTCCCCTGTTCCAGAGCGAATACCACGTGCCGCTACTGACGCCGGAAGTAGCGGCGCACCTGGCGGCCTTTGCCGAGCATTGTTTCCCGGTGCTGATCCTGCTGGGCCTGGCCACGCGCTTTTCCGCCCTGGCGCTGCTGGGGATGACCCTGACCATCCAGTTGTTCGTCTACCCGGATGCCTACCCGACCCACGGCACCTGGGCGGCCATCCTTCTACTGCTGATGGCCAAAGGCCCGGGCGTGTTCTCTCTCGATCAACTGCTCGCCCGTCGCTATCGCCGCGCGCTGTAACGACGAGCGGCCCTAGAGGCGATCCAGGGCCTCGCCGCTGCGGCGGAACCAGTCCATCAGGTAATCGGCCAACACCTGGGTACGCTTGGGCAGGCCGCCCTGATAGGGATGCACCAGATACATCGGCATGCTGCGGGTCTGGTAATCCCGCAGCAGCCAGCGCAGGCGACCGTCGGCCAGATCGCTGTGCAGCACATAGGAAGGCAGCCGGGCGATGCCTGCTCCCGCCAGGGCGGCTTTCTTCAGCAGGTTGTAGTGGTTGCTGGCGAAGGGCCCGCTGACGCGCACTCGCAACAGCTCGTGGCGCTGGTGATACAACCATTCCTCCCGTCCGCTGTAATGACTGTTGAGCAGACAGCGATGTTCGGCCAGCTCCCGGGGAGTCTGCGGCTCGCCGTATTGCTCAAGGTAAGCCGGGCTGGCACAGGTCATCTCATGCCAGGCCAGCAGCGGCCGGGCGACCAGGCGCTGATCATTGGCCACCTCCGAACGCACCGCCAGGTCAAACCCCTCCCGGGCCAGGTCGCGGTAACTGTTGCTCAGGTCCAGCTCGATCTGCACCTGGGGGTAGTGCCGGGAGAACTCCAGCAGCAGGCCATCGAAAAAGGTCTCTCCCAGGGACACCGGAACCGTCAGGCGCACCGGGCCGGCCATATCGTCCTTGAGCCGGGCCAGGGCCTGATGGGCCCGCTCCACTTGGACCACCAGCGCCTGGGCCTGAGGCAGAAGCGCCGCGCCGGCGGCGGTCAGGTCCAGGCGACGGGTAGTACGTTGCAGCAGTACCACGGCGTAGCGGGCTTCCAGGGCGCTGATGCGCTTGGACAACTGACCCTTGCTGCACCCCAGTTGCTGGGCAGCCAGGGTAAAGCTGCCCGCCTCCACCAATACTGCAAATGCCGCCAGGTCATCCATCTCGCTCACGGATTGTTTCCATTTGAAAACCAAAGGTTGCCTATTAGCGCGTTAATCCACAAAAAAAACCACTCTAGACTGCAACCTCGTCCCCCCCCTTTGAGGAACAGCCCATGAAAATTCTCTTGATCGGTGCCAACGGCACCATTGGCTCGGCGGTAGACCGGGAACTGTCCCAGCGTCACGAAGTGATCCGTATCGGCCGCACCAGCGGTGACTTCCAGGTGGATATCAGCGACAGCCAGTCGATCCGCGCGCTGTTCGAAAAGACCGGGCGCTTCGATGCGCTGGTGTGCGCCGCCGGTAACGTCACCTTCGCACCGCTGGGGGAAATGACCGCCGAGCACTTCAGCCTGGGCCTCAAGGACAAACTGATGGGCCAGGTCAACCTGCTGCTGATCGGCCGCGAATACGCCAACGACGGCGCCTCCTTCACCTTCACCACCGGCGTGCTGAGCCACGACCCGATCCGCAGCGGCGCCTCGGCCGCCCTGGTCAACGGCGCCATCGACAGCTTCGTGCGGGCCGCCGCCATCGAGCTGCCCCGGGGCCTGCGAGTCAACTCCATCAGCCCCAACGTGCTGCAGGAAGCCATGGGCAGCTACGCCCCCTACTTCCGCGGCTTCAAGCCGGTGCCGGCGGCCGACGTGGCCCTGGCCTACGCCAAGAGCGTGGAAGGCCTGCAGACCGGCCAGACCTACCACGTCGGTTGATCCGGCTTGTGTAGGGCTCGCCAGCGAAGGCGTCCTCCCGAACCACACAAGGCTTCAGGGCCTCTTCGCCGGCAAGCCGACTCCTACGGTTGATGGCGCTGCCGCGTTCAATCCGGGGTTGTGGTGACCGGGCGGGCTGCGTAACGTGTCGGCTTCCGCTTGGAGGCCCAATGATGCGCACCGCCCGTTCACTGCTTTGTTTCGCCCTGTTGCCGCTGTTTGCCGGCTGCCAGATGTTGCCGATGTTCAACTCACAACCCGAGGCGCCATCCATGGCCGGGCTGACCCGGATGCAGGGGGAACTCAGTGCGGCAGACGGCAAGTTGCTGTTCAAGCCCTGCACCGAAGATCGCCGTTATGTGGTCCGCGACGGCGGCGATACCAGTGTGCTGCAAGAGGCCGCTACCCTGGCTGAGAAACAGGGCAAGCTGTTCGCCGACCTGCGAGGCAAGTTTTCCGCCAGCGGCAGTAGCGACGGGCAGTTGAACCTGCGCCAGCTGTATCGCATCGAACGTTCCGGCAGTGCCTGCAACGACCCGAATTTCCAGCGTCTGATCCTGCGGGCCGGCAGCAAGAACCCGGCCTGGAATGTCGATGTCAGTGCCAAGGGCATGATGATCGAGCGCGCCGGCCAACCAACCCTGGCCCTGCCCTATCTGGAAGAGCAACTGGGCGACGGTCGTTTCAACCTCACCAGCGAGGCCAATCACCAGCGCGTGGAGCTTTGGGTCGCACCGCAACGCTGCGTCGACCCCGTTACCGGCAGCGTCCAGCACCTGAGCGCCGAGCTGCGGGTGGATGGTCAGGTCCAGCGCGGTTGCGGCTATTTCGGCGGCTCGCGCAACGACTGATTCGACGAGCAGCGGTTTTAGCCTCACGGCGACGGTGGATTGCGGCTTATAATCGCCGGTTTGTGCAAAGCAAGCCGGCGCACTGTTGCGCACCGCCTACCCGGATCCTGTCATGTTACGAATCACCGAACTCAAGTTGCCGATCGACCATCCCGATGAAGACCTGCGCGCCGCTATCGTGCAGCGCTTGGGGATCGCCAGCGATGACCTGCTCGATTTCACCTTGTTCAAACGCAGCTACGATGCGCGCAAGAAGTCTTCCGAGCTGTGCTTCATCTACACCATCGACCTCAACGTGCGCGACGAAGCGGCGCTGCTGCTCAAGTTCGCCGACGACCGTAACGTCAACCCGGCGCCGGATGTCAGCTACAAGGTGGTGGGCCAGGCTCCGGCAGACCTGAACGAACGACCGATCGTGGTGGGTTTCGGCCCTTGCGGCATCTTTGCCGGCCTGTTGCTGGCCCAGATGGGCTTCAAGCCGATCGTCCTCGAGCGCGGCAAGGAAGTGCGCCAGCGCACCAAGGACACCTGGGGCCTGTGGCGTAAAAGCGTGCTCAACCCCGAGTCCAACGTGCAGTTCGGCGAAGGCGGCGCCGGGACCTTCTCCGACGGCAAGCTCTACAGCCAGATCAAGGACCCGCAACACCACGGCCGCAAGGTGCTCCACGAGTTCGTCAAGGCCGGTGCGCCGGACGAAATCCTCTACGTCAGCAAGCCGCACATCGGCACCTTCCGCCTCACCGGCGTGGTGGAAAACATGCGCCAGCAGATCATCGCCCTGGGCGGTGAGGTGCGCTTCGAGCAGCGGGTCACCGACGTGCTGATCGAAGACGGCCAACTGCGGGGCGTGGAACTGGCCAGCGGCGAACAACTGCACTCCCGGCACGTGATCCTGGCCCTGGGCCACAGCGCCCGCGACACCTTCCGCATGCTCCACAGTCGTGGCGTGTACATGGAAGCCAAGCCGTTCTCGGTGGGCTTCCGTATCGAACACCCGCAATCGCTGATCGACAGCGCGCGCCTGGGCAAGTACGCCGGCCACCCGAAACTCGGCGCCGCCGACTACAAGCTGGTGCACCACGCCAAGAACGGTCGCTCGGTCTACAGCTTCTGCATGTGCCCGGGCGGCACCGTGGTCGCGGCCACCTCCGAGCCGAACCGGGTGGTGACCAACGGCATGAGCCAGTACTCGCGCAACGAGCGCAATGCCAACTCGGGCATCGTGGTAGGCATCACTCCTGAAGTGGACTACCCGGGCGGCCCATTGGCGGGCATCGAACTCCAGGAACGCCTGGAGTCCCACGCCTTTGTCCTGGGTGGCAGCAACTATCAGGCTCCGGCGCAGCTGGTGGGCGACTTCATCGCCGGCAAACCCACTACCGCTCTGGGCAGCGTCGAGCCGTCCTACAAGCCGGGGGTGAGCCTGGGCGATCTGGCCCTGGCCCTGCCGGACTTTGCCATCGAAGCCATTCGCGAAGCCTTGCCGGCCTTCGAGCGGCAGATCAAGGGCTACTCCCTGCACGACGCGGTGTTGACCGGGATCGAGACCCGCACCTCATCGCCGCTGCGTATCACTCGTGACGCATCGATGCAGAGCCTGAATGTGAAGGGGTTGTATCCAGCCGGTGAAGGCGCCGGTTATGCCGGGGGGATTCTTTCCGCCGGTGTGGACGGGATTCGCATTGCCGAAGCCGTGGCCCGGGACATCCTCGGGATTCAGGCCTGACGGACGGGCCCTTTCGCCAGCAAGCCGGCTCCTACCGTCTACCGTAGGAGCTGGCTTGCCAGCGAAGGCGTCATCCAGAACAACGCACGGCTCAAGGGCCCCTTCGCCGGCAAGCCGGCTCCTACGACAGGTTCAGATGCCGGCGCGCAATACGCTGGCGGGTAGTGCCTCGCCACGTTCGACACTGGCCGCTACCGAATCGATCAAGGCATCCAACTCATACCCCTGCTCCGCCAGCCACTGCTTATCGTAGTAAGTGGTCGCATAGCGCTCGCCACCGTCACAGAGAATCGCCACGATCGAACCCGTCTCGCCCGCGGCGGCCATCTGCTGCGCGGCCATCAATGCGCCGATCAGGTTGGTGCCGCTGGAGCCGCCGACCCGGCGACCCAGGCGCTGGGCCAGGTAGTGCATGGCCGCCAGGGACAAGGCATCCGGCACCTTGACCATGGCGTCGATCACCTTGGGCAGGAAGGAAGCCTCGACCCGTGGCCGGCCAATGCCTTCAATCCGCGAACCGCAATCCAGACGCAGACTGGCATCGCCGCTCTGGTAGAAATCAAAGAACACCGAACGCTCGGCGTCGGCACACAGCACCCGGGTGCTGTGCTGGCGATAGCGCACGTAGCGGCCCAGGGTCGCAGTAGTGCCGCCGGTGCCCGGACTGGAGATCAGCCAGCTAGGCTCCGGGTAACGCTCGAAACGCAACTGCTGGAAGATCGACTCGGCGATGTTGTTGTTGGCCCGCCAGTCGGTGGCCCGCTCGGCGTAGGTGAACTGGTCCATGAAGTGGCCGCCGCTCTCCCGAGCCAGGCGCTCGGATTCGGCATAGATCTGCGTCGGGTCCTGCACCAGATGGCTCTTGCCGCCATAGAAGGCGATCTGCGCGATCTTTTCCTGGGAGGTAGTGGCTGGCATCACGGCAATGAAAGGCAGCCCCAGGAGACGGGCGAAATAGGCTTCGGAAATCGCCGTGGACCCACTGGAGGCCTCGATCACTGGCGCGCCGGGCTTGAGCCAGCCATTGCACAGGGCATAGAGAAATAACGAGCGGGCCAGGCGGTGCTTGAGGCTGCCGGTGGGATGGCTGGATTCATCCTTGAAATACAGTTCGATACCCGGCTGGCCTGGAAGCGCCAGCGGAATCAGATGGGTGTCGGCACTGCGCTGGAAGTCGGCTTCGATGATGCGGATGGCCTCACGGGCCCACTGGCGATTGTCGCTCATGTTCTATTCTCGTCGGATCGAACGCCGTACCGGCGCAAGAAAATGAAATGCACCCAGCTTAGGTGATCCGGGTTCGGCGCAATCAGGTGATTGTTCCCTGGAGGAAAACCATCTGTAAGCCCCTGGCGACGGACATGTTAGGAAATATCTCCAGCCCCTGACAGGTACAGCTGGGAAGCAATTGGAAACACAACTGCAAGGGAGCTTTTTCAGCAGGCCGCTTGCCTGCTACATATAACAAAAAAGAATATAACTTTTGTTTTAACAACTAACTGTACGGGTTAGGGTGTGCCACCTTTTTTAGATTTAGATGGAGAGCGACCTTGCCTCTGCGTAGCACTTTCACTCGTTTCTTTGCCATGGAAGCTGCCAGCGGTCTGTTATTGATCGCCGCTGCCATCCTGGCTCTCATCATCAACAACTCACCACTGTCCTGGCTGTACAACGGCTTGCTGGAAACCCCGGTAGTGGCCCAGATCGGTGCCTTGAAGATTGCCAAGCCGTTGTTGCTGTGGATCAACGACGGCCTGATGGCCCTGTTCTTCCTGCTGATCGGCCTTGAGGTCAAGCGCGAAGTCCTGGAAGGCCAGTTGTCCAAGCCTTCGCAGATCGTCCTGCCAGGCCTGGCAGCCATTGGCGGCATGCTGGTACCGGCCCTGATCTACTGGTTTCTCAACCGTGACAATCCGGCGGCACTCAATGGCTGGGCGATTCCGACGGCCACTGACATTGCCTTCGCCCTGGGGGTCCTGGCTCTGCTGGGCAAGCGTGTCCCCACGTCGCTGAAGCTGTTTCTGATGACCCTGGCGATCATCGATGACCTGGGAGCCATCGTGATCATCGCGATCTTCTACTCCGGCGCCCTGTCGACCCTGTCGCTGATGCTGGCGGCCGCCTGTATCGCTGCGTTGGTGGCGATGAACCGAATGGGGGTGGTGAAACTTGGCCCCTACATGATCATCGGCCTGATCCTCTGGGTCTGCGTGCTCAAGAGCGGGGTCCACGCGACGCTGGCCGGCGTGACCCTGGCCTTCTGTATTCCCCTGCGTACCCGCAATGCCGAACCCTCGCCGGCCCAGGCACTGGAACATGCACTGCATCCTTGGGTGGCGTTTGGCATCTTGCCGCTGTTCGCCTTCGCCAACGCCGGCTTGTCCCTGAGCGGCGTAACGCTTGAGAGCTTCACCCACCATGTACCTATGGGGATCGCCATCGGCCTGTTGCTGGGCAAGACCATCGGCGTGTTCGGCCTGAGCTGGCTGGCGATCAAGACCGGGCTCACCTCCCTGCCCGCCGGCGCCAACTGGGGACAGGTGCTCGGTGTGGCGATTCTGTGCGGGATCGGCTTCACCATGAGCCTGTTCGTCGGCTCCCTGGCCTTCGTGCCCGGTAGCAGCGAATACGCCGGCATGGACCGTATGGGGATTCTCACCGGCTCGTTGCTGGCCGCACTGATCGGTTATGCGGTTACCGCCGCCGCCAGCCGCAAGAACACGGCGCTGACCTCCTGATCAAGCAGGATCAGCCAGCCTGAAAACACAAAACCCCGATCAGTTGCCTGGTCGGGGTTTTGTTTTGTAGCAGAAATATCAGCGGGTAACGCGGCTGGTGCCGTTGACACTCATGATGCGCACGCGATCACCAACACGGAACACTTCGTTTTCCTGTACCTGCTGAACATAGGCACGCATGCTGCCGTCGTCTTCACGGACAGTGATCTCCACGCCCTGGGTACGGGTCAGACCTTCTTCAGTGGCCGAACCCAGCAGGCCGCCAGCTACCGCACCGATCACCGCAGTGACGATGCTGCCACGGCCGCCGCCGATGGCGCTGCCGCCCACACCGCCGATAACAGCACCGGCAGCACCGCCGATCGGGGTCTTGGTACCTTCGATTTTCACTGGACGCAGGGACTCGATGGTGCCCATGCGTACGGTTTGCACACGACGCGCTTCATCACGGGAGTAAGAGTCACCGGTCAGGTTTGAGGCACAGCCGCCGAGCAACATTGCCATCGTGGTGAAAGACGCAACCAGCAAAACAGACTTACGCATAGGATCAACTCCAAAGGACAGATGGACATTAGACTCCGCAGCTTGACGCCTGTCACGGCGCAGCCCGGATAAAATTGGTTTCATTCAGCCAAAGTACAGACTGTATGAACGCTGAACCTTCTCAATACGGTAACGCCGGTTTCCAGCATAGCGCCACCGAGCAAAGGATTTTTCATGGATTACTTCATCATCATCGTGACCACCATCGCCGGCCTGTATTTTCACTGGTGGCTCTACGTGCGCATCAAGCGCTGGGTGGACCGGGACCTGGCCTTGTCCCTGGCCGGAACCGATGAACAGAAGAAGCAATTCATGCTGCAACAGCTGGCCGAGGCCCAACGCCAGAAAGTAAAACGCCGGGACCTGCCGCAATGGCTGGAAGCCGCCGCGGCCGGTTATCCCGGCGAGTGATCTGCGCGTTTCAGGGGGCCAAACGTTCCCGGCTCCACTGCCCCGCCTGCAGGCGATAGTTCAAACGGTCATGCAGACGGCTGGGACGCCCCTGCCAGAACTCGATGCGCTCGGGCAGCAGGCGATAACCACCCCAATGTTCCGGGCAATCGGGCTGGCTATCGCTGAAGCGCGCCTCAGTGGCCTTGAGCAACTCCTGCAACTGGTCGCGATCGGCGATCACCCGGCTTTGCGGTGAAGCCCAGGCCCCCAACCGACTCCCCAGAGGGCGCACCTGATAGTAGGCATCAGACTCCTGAGGAGTGACCTTGACCACCCTTCCTTCGATCCGAACCTGACGCTCCAGGGTCGGCCAGAAGAAGGTCATGGCGGCAAAAGGGCGCGCGGCCAGTTGCTCGCCCTTGGCGCTTTCGTAGTTGGTGAAGAAGGTGAAACCCTGTTCATCCAACCCCTTGAGCAACAAGATGCGGCAATGGGGACGACCGTCGGTATCGACAGTCGCCAGCGTCATGGCATTGGCCTCTACCGGTGGTTGCTCGGTTTTCACCGCATCGGCAAACCACTGGTGAAACAGCGCAAAAGGTTCGCCCGGGGCCTGGGCCTCGGACAAACCATCGCGGGTGTAATCCCGGCGCATATCAGCCAGAGACTGAGTCATGCCTGCTTCCTTATCCTTGAGAATCAGTTTTTAGCCTGAGCGGTAGCCGTAGTTTTCTTTGCTGGAGCTGCGGCTTTCTTCGCTGGAGCCTTCTTGGCTGCCGGCTTCTTGGCAACGGTGGACTTCTTCGCTGACGCTGCGGCCTTTTTGCCGGTGGCGGCAGGAACGGGCGGCTTGGCGTCCTGCACGGCGACCATTTCGGTCTCGGACGGCGTCGGCTGGTTGTATTTGCTCAGCAGGCCCAACATGGTGCTGCGCTGGGTCAGCATGATTTCCACTCGACGGTTCAGCGAACGGCCTTGAGGACTGTCATTGGCTGCACGTGGCATGACCGAACCCATGCCACGCAGCATCAAGCGGTCCTGTTTCAAGCCACTGAGGCTGAAGATGGCAGCAACAGACTGGGCGCGATCACGGCTCAGCTTCTGGTTGGCCAGGGTCGGGCCAGTCGCATCGGCGTGGCCGAGAATCAGTACGGCAGTCTTGGGATCGCCTTCAACGGCCTTGGCCACGCGAGTGAATGGGCCCAGGGTCACCGGCAGCAGCATGGCTGGACGGTCCGGGTTGAAGGACGCGTCGACCAGCGCAGTCACTACCAGCACATTTTCACGACGCTCTATTTGCAGCTTGCTGTCCTTAACGGCTTCACGCAGGCGTGGCTCGTAGTCGTCCAGCCAGGCCTGGGTGATTTTCGGGTCGGGCATCGGGATGTCCGCCACGTTGACCTTGCTCAGTGGCTTGGGTTGGCTCTTGGCAAACGGCCACCACCAGTGGGTCTCGGAGTCTGCGGCCTTGGCAACTTCTGGAGCCGGAGCCGGCTCGGCCTTTTTGGCCTCAGCCACAGGCTTGTCGGCGGAATCCTTGGAAGAGAACGGCCACCACCAGTTGCTGCTCTCGGCCTTGGCGGCAGGAGCGGCAGGTGCTGCGGCTACAGGGGCAGGAGCAGGAGCTGGCTCGGCTGCTGCCGGCTTGGCGGCAACCGGAGCTTTGCCAGCTGGCGCCGCCTGCTTCGCGGAAGCGGTGGTTTTACCGGCAGCGGCCGCAGGAGCTGCGGGCTTGGCCGCCACTGCCGGCTTGCCCGCAGGAGCGGCAGGAGCTGGCGCTTCGGCTGTGACGGGTTTTTCAGCGGCCTGCGGGGCTTCCTTGCTGCTGGCCTTATCGGACCCGAACGACCACCAATGGCCGCCATCCGCTTCATTTTGTGGGGTTTGTGCACAACCAGTGACGGTCAGGCAGATGGCCAAGGCTAGAGACTTGTTCGACGACATGGGATATCCACAAAATGAGATAAAAAATTCGGTCTACATGACCGGTACAAACAGACGCTTGGAAATTATAAAAGCCACAGGGTTCCGTCCTGCAGCTTTCCAAGCATGTTTAAGCAAAAAAGTTCTTAACAGCAACCTTTTTACAGACAATCCGACAAAACCCGCACCAGCTTCTGTGCCCGGGGGTCCATCAATACATAAGGCCCCAGGGTATTTGTCACAAAACCGAATGCCACATCATGCTCAGGGTCAGCAAAACCGATGGAGCCCCCGGCCCCCGGATGCCCAAATGCCCGCGCGCCCAAGCCAAAAGTGGCATTGGCCACCTGAGGCTGGTCGAGCATGCAACCCAGGCCGAAGCGGGTCTGGGTCAACAACGTCTTGTCCATGCCCAGGCTGTGCTCTCGGGTCAGCTCTTCGAGCATATCGGCTTCCAGCAAGCTGCCATCGAGCAGGCCGCTGTAGAACCCGGCGAGGCTGCGGGCATTGCCGTGACCATTGGCCGCCGGTTGCTGCATGCGCCGCCACTCGGGTTTATTGGTGCTGGTCAGGATAGACGGTGGATTGGTAAACGCCCGGGTAGTCATCGCATCCGGCTCGCGCATGGTCACTTGCAGCAGGCGCTGCGCCGCGGCGTCACCGACATTGCCTTTGCCACGGGCGATATGTGCCACCCGATGGAATTCCTCGTCAGCCAGGCCGACATGGAAGTCCAGCCCCAGAGGCGTGGCGACCCGGGCCACGATGGAGTCTCCCGCCCCGCGCCCATCGGCACGCCGGATCAACTCGCCGACCAGCCAGCCATAAGTGATGGCCGCGTAGCCGTGGCCCTCTCCCGGCGTCCACCAGGGCTGCTCGGCGGCCAGGGCATCGACCATGGTCTGCCAGTCGTAGAGGGCCTCGGCAGGCAGCAACTCGCGCAGGGCCGGCAAGCCCGCCTGATGACAGAGCAATTGGCGCAGGGTAATGGCGGCTTTGCCTGCCGCGGCGAACTCCGGCCAGTAATTGGCTACCGGCGCATCCAGCTTGAGCTTGCCTTCGGCCACCAATTGCAGGGCGGTGACCGCAGTGAACGTCTTGGTGCAGGAGAACAGGTTGGCGATGGTATCGCTGTGCCACGCCTCGGCACCGTCCTTGTCGGCGGTGCCGGCCCACAGATCAATGACCGTTTCCCCGCCGATCTGGATGCACAGCGCCGCGCCGCGCTCCTGGGGATCTTCGAAAAGCGCCGCGAAGGCTTCGCGTACCGCCTCGAATTTAAGTTCGTAATGACCTTGAATCTGCACCCTGACTCTCCCCACGACAATGCTCGACAACGTGGCGCGCATTGTTCCAGCCCTGAACCGATTTGGGAACAACCGACAGGGCTCCGCTCATTGATCCAGAGCCCTGGACAGATCAGTGGCCGTTGCCGGAGTGGCCACCGGCGCGCGCGCCCGCTTCCTTGGCTCCGCGGCCCTTGCCCTCATCCCCGGAGCCGTGTTCGGCAGCCGCTGCCTGTTGTGCCTGGACTCGGGCCTTTTGCGCCTCCTTGCCCAATTGATCCACAGCCTGCAGGTTGCTCTTGCGCACGCTGTCGACAAACCCCTGGAAGGGCACATCGGTAATCCCCACCAGACCAAAATGGCCGTTTTCACCATCCAGCAGACGCCCGGTTACAGGCTGGTCGAGATACTGGAACCAGTGCACACCGACAATCGATGGCTCGCTCACAGCCTGCTTGAGGAAATTGGCGTAGGCCGGTCCACGATCTTCCTCCCGGGCCAGTTCGGTCACGCCGCCCCAGAACGGGCCACGGTCCCGGGAGCCGAAATTGAACTCGGTCACCAGCACCGGCTTGTCCAGGCTGCGCAGGTACGCAAAGTCCTGACCGTCCTGAGGCTTGAGGGTGTACATGTTGAAGCTCAGCACATCGCAGTACTGGGCACAGGCCGCCACCGCTTCGGGGTTGCTGACGGCAAAGCGCCCGCCCAGCAGCAGATGGTTGGGGGCATGCCACTTCAGCGAGTCGGCGATGGTCTTGAAATAGGTCTCGGCAAAGACTTTCTGGAAATACTTGAAGTCAGCCTCGATCTCCGGGTGCTCGGGACTTGGCTGCGGCGGTACGAACCCCGGGTCTTCCATCAACTCCCAGGCCGGCAGATCGATGCCCCAGGCTTTCGACAGGCCCGCCTGATTGCGGTATTTGTCCCGCAATTGCTTGAGGAAGGCCCGTTTGGCCGGCACATCGGTGGTCAGGCGCAGGGTGCCGTAAGCCAGGGCATAGCGGGCTTTCGGATCGTCACCGGGGCCGGCCCAGGCCAGCTCGTTGTCGGCAAAGTAGCCGATCAGCCAGGGATCGTCCCGATGGTCGCGGGCGGCGATGGCCACGGCGCGCTCAGTGGCCATGGCAAAGCGCGGATCGAAAGGGTCCGGCATGCCGCCCCACCAATCACTGCCCGTGCTGATGCTGGCGTAGTCACCAACGATGGACAACGGCAAGGTGTAGGCCACCCGGTCAGCCAACCCCAGCGCCGGCGCGCTCCAGTTGCCGATGGTGTTGAATCCCCAGGCCTGCAAGCGGTCCAGGGTGTGGCTGACCCAGCGTCGCTCATCGAAGGCCGGTGTCGCACATGGGACTGCGGCGGCTTCAGGCGCCGCTGGCTTGGGCTCGTTACTGGAGGCTTCGGCCGGGGCTTCGCTGCCCATCGCACAGGGGGCGCTGTAGGTGCGTTGCAGGTTGGCCCGATAGAAGTCGTACCAGCGGCCGGCGTTATAACCACGTCCCTGGTCGGCGCCGTTGCCGCCACGGTTGTCGCCCTCACCGTAGTAGCTCGCCAGAGGCTCGCCGTTCTTGGGCAAGGCGCTGAACATCCACTCACGCCCGGCGACATAGGTCTGGCTGTTGTCCGGGGCTACGGTGTTGACGCCCAGGGAGTAGAACGGGTGACCTTGCGGAGTCACCAGGAACCAGCGGCCATCACGTTTTTCCGTGCGGAAGAAGCCGCTGGCCTTGAAGCTCGGGCCCTTGTCCCAGCCGCCGAACTTGTCCAGGGAAGTCTTCTCGCGCTCGCCAAGCCACGCCTTGAGTTGCTGCTGCTCCTTGGCATCGGCCGCCTTGAGCTGATCGTCGCTGGCGATCTTTTCCGGCCAGCGGGCCCGGGTCGACTGGCCGTAGCCATCCACCAGAGAACTGTAGACCGCCCTGACCACGCCCTCGCCATCCTGCACGCCAAAACGTTCGAGGAGGATACTCTGGGCGGCTTTGGGGCTATCCAGAGACAAGGTCACCGACACCACCTGGCTGCGGTCCAATTGCCCTTCGCTGCTGGCCAGCAGGATGCGCTGGCCGTCCACGGTCATCGGCATCGGCGGTGCGGCCTTCATGCCCTGGCTCAGAGGAGTACTGGCCACCAGCGGCACCAGCAGGGTCTGCGCCGGACCCGCCGGCAGATCGACGCGGCTGACCAGGGTCTTGCCGTCGTTGCTTTGAATGGTCACATAGAGGGTCAAGGCCCAGTTCATCGCGCTCTGGATGCGTAGGCTCATCATCCCCGACTGCGACCAGTCCCAGGCGCCGCTTTGTGGGCTCAGACTCAGGCTGGGCCGACTGGTCGGGTTGAAGGTGATTCGCCGCAGCACTTCACCTTCGGCCGTTTGCTCCGCATTGGACTGTGGCAGGCTGGCATCTTGTGTCGCCACCTGCACCACAGCGGCAGGCCGGACAAAGTTGAACAGCGTCTGTTGGCCGGCAGGGGCCGCCAGGACGGGGGCGGCAAACAACAGGGCAAGTACAGCGGGCAACGAACGGCGAATCATATGAACCTGGCTCTCCCTAAAGACCGATAAACGGCCGGTGCTGAAGCGGTGACATGAAATAGACAGCACGGCGCGCAAAGGTGCGCGCCTTGCTTAAGATATTTCTCGGCGAAATGGCGGCAAGGCATTGAGGATAGCCTTGCCGTAGCGCTGGGTGACCAGTCGGCGGTCCAGCAGGGTGATGGTGCCGCGGTCCTGCTCGGTACGCAGCAGGCGGCCGCAGGCCTGAACCAGCTTGAGAGAAGCATCCGGCACCGAGATCTCCATGAATGGATTGCCGCCCCGGGCCTCGATCCACTCCGCCAGCGCCGCTTCCACCGGATCATCCGGTACCGAGAACGGAATCTTGGCGATCACCACGTGTTCACAATAGGCACCGGGCAAGTCCACCCCTTCGGCAAAGCTCGCCAAGCCAAACAGCACGCTGGAATCGCCACCGTCGACCCGGGCCTTGTGCTTGTTGAGGGTTTCCTGCTTGGACAGGTTGCCCTGGATGAACACTTGCTTGCGCCAGTCACGGTCCAGGCCGTCGAACACGTCCTGCATCTGCTTGCGCGAGGAGAACAGCACCAGGGTGCCCCGGGAGCCCTCCACCAGTTCCGGCAGGTCGCGGATGATTGCTGCGGTATGCGCCGGTGCATCCCGCGGGTCGGCGCGCAGGTCGGGAACGCGCAACACCCCGGCATCGGCGTGATGGAACGGGCTGGGGACCACCGCCGTCACGGCTTTCTTCGGCAGTCCGGCACGCATGCGGAAGCGGTCGAAGGTGCCCAGGGCGGTCAGGGTCGCCGAAGTCACCAGGGCGCCGTAGGCCACGTTCCACAAATTGCGCCGGAGCATCTCCGCCGCAAGGATCGGGCTGGCATTGACCTCGATGTCGAACAGCGAACCGCTCTCGGCCAGGGTCAGCCAACGGGCCATGGGCGGGTTGTCTTCCGGGTCTTCGATGGTGAACGCGGTCCACAGTTCCCAGTTGCCCGAAGCCCGCGCCAGCAGGCTACCGAACAGCGGATACCACTCTTCGGCCTGGTTGCTGGCGATGCCGATATTGACCTCGCCATCCATGCCTTCCTTGAGCAGCTCGGTGAGGCGGGTGAACAGATCGGTGAGACGGGAGAACCCCTTCTTCAACTCGATGCCCATCTCGCGCATGTGGTCGGGGATCAGCCCGCCGACGAAGCGATGGCGTGGCCGCTCACGGCCTTCCATGTCTTCGCCGGTCTTGAAGTCGGCGATCTGCTCGCAGGCGCTGAACATGAACTGCTGCTGGGTCTTGATCTCCCGCGCCAGCTCCGGCACTTGCTCGATCAAGCGCCCCAGGTCCCCCGGCAGCGGGTGCTGGGCCAGCAACTTGGTGAGGTTCTTGGCGGTCTGCTCCAGCCAGTCGGCGGTGGAGCGCAACCGGGTGTAATGGGCGAAGTGGCCGATGGCCTTGTCCGGCAGGTGGTGGCCTTCGTCGAACACATAGAGAGTGTCGCGCGGGTCCGGCAGTACCGCGCCGCCGCCCAGGGCCAGGTCGGCCAGGACCATGTCGTGGTTGGTGACGATCACGTCCACCTTGCCCATGCCTTCCCGGGCCTTGTAGAAGGCGCACTGGCCGAAGTTCGGGCAATGTCGATTGGTGCACTGGCTGTGGTCGGTGGTCAGACGTGCCCAATCGGCGTCTTCCAGGGCGGTGGGCCAGCTGTCGCGGTCACCGTCCCATTTATTCCCGGCGAGCTTCTCGATCATGCTGGTGAACAGCTTCTGGCTGGCTTCATCGACCTCGATCTTGAAGCCTTCTTCCTCGAACAGCTGGGCGGTGGCGGTCTGGGCGTGACCTTCCTGAAGCAACATGTCGAGCTTGGACAGGCACATATAGCGCCCGCGGCCCTTGGCCAGGGAGAAGCTGAAGTTCAGCCCGCTGTTGCGCATCAGGTCCGGCAGGTCCTTGTAGACGATCTGTTCCTGCAGGGCGACGGTGGCGGTGGCGATTACCAGGCGCTTGCCGGCGGCCTTGGCCGTGGGAATGGCCGCCAGACTGTAGGCCACGGTCTTGCCGGTACCGGTCCCGGCCTCCACCGCGACCACCGCCGGGTCGCCACTGCGCCGGCCCTCGTCGTCGGTGTCGATATCACCCAGGACCTTGGCCACTTCGGCGATCATCAGGCGCTGGCCGTAACGCGGCTTGAGGCTCTTGGCTTCGAGAAAACGCGAGTAGGCGCCCTGGATCGTGGTTTTGAGTTCGTTGCTGATCATGGTTTTTCGGGCGCACAAAACGCTGGATAAATTTTCAGTGGTTCGAATCGGCCGCTATCATACCCCGCTAATTCATGTCGCGCAGAACGGAGTACCCGAATGACCGCTTTCGCCCTTGCCTACACCCTGCATGTACTGGCCGCCCTGGTCTGGGTGGGCGGCATGTTTTTCGCCTGGATGGTCCTGCGCCCGGCAGCCGTGGCGGCCCTAGAGGGACCGGCGCGACTACAGCTCTGGGCGCAAGTGTTTCCGCGTTTTTTCGTCTGGGTCTGGGCAGCGGTGGTGCTGTTGCCGATCAGCGGTATCGGCCTGCTGCACCTGCGCTTCAGCGGTTTTGAAACCGCACCGCGTTATGTGCAAGTGATGATGGGGGTTTACCTGGTGATGACCGCCCTGTTCATCCGTATCCAATCCCTGCAACTGCCGGAGTTGCACAAGGCGGTAGCGGCCCAGGACTGGCCGATCGCTGCGGCGGCGTTGGGGAAGATCCGTCGCCTGGTGGGCATCAATCTGATCATTGGTCTGCTGCTGGTCGCCCTGGCTGCGGCACGGCCAACCTTCTGAAAGCAACCGCCCGCTACAGGAGCGGGCGGCTGGAAGCATCCATCTTTCGAGGCTGACTACAAACGCTGGACCGTCAGCGACCCCGCCTCGCCTGCGGGTCCTGGCTGCCCCTGAGCACCGGGACGCCCGCTTTTGCCGCCGTCGGTTCGGTAGACCAGGCAGCCCTTGGACTTGCCCCCGGCCCCCGGCTTGCCGCCGGCACCGGCCAGGCCGCCCGCGCCGCCATCGACCAGGACCTTGATTTGCTCGCTGGGGTAATCACGGGGCAACTCCACCCGGACCTGGGCGCCCGAAGCCCCCGGCCGGCCGTCACCGCCGTTGTCACCGTCGGCGCCGCGCCCGGCCTGCCCCCAGGTGCAACCCGGCTCCTGGCCATTGGCTCCGTCGAGGCCGACATAACCGGGAGCACCCGTGCCACCACGGGCGTCCACGGACAGTTGCTCGGCCTTCAAGGACTCGATTCGCAAGTTCAGATTGCGCCCCGGCTTGGCCACTTTCTCATAGGTGCCCGGCGCACCACGGGAACTGATCTGACTGCCGTTCTCCAACTGCGCATGCCGGATAATCAGTTGCAGGCTTTGCCCGGTAGGCACGATGGCAATCCGCGCGTCACGCCCCAGGCGCAGTTCGTCGACCTTGAGCTCGGTGACATTGGCCGGGATCAGCAGGGTGCCGTAATCCGCCACGTCCAGACGCTCCAGCTGCAGGGTGCTGGCGGTATTGGGCAGGCGCATGAAGGAGTTGGTTTCGACCTGGACCACCTGGGCCACGGCTAGAGGACTGCAGAACAGGGCCAGCAGGCAAAACTTACGCATGGTCGGTCTCGACAACAGGAGCAACAGCGGGAAGGGTTTGCAGGTGGAAGATCCCCACCAACAGGATTTGTAAACGATCACGCCAGGGATATGGACGATCCTTGAGGCTGCCGTTGAACAGCAACAGTTCCAGCAAATGGGTCAAAAGCAACAGGCTACCCGCCAGGTTGACCAGCAGGTGCAACGGATTGACCAATGGCTTGACCATATTGATCAGCACCACCAGCCAAAAGACCAAGGTCAGAAATTTTCCCATCCCCCATAAGACCTTCATACGCTCCCCTTGTGAATTATTCTTTGCGCGCACAGTAACGACTTACCCCGGGGATACGCCAGAGGGCGATGAAAATTCTTCCCGAAGCGTCTGTTTAGCGGCCCGATCGGCGAGGATCGCCGACCCGAGCCGCCTGGTTTCAACGTTGGATATGCAGTTCCACGCGGCGATTCTTTGCTCGCCCCTGCTCACTGTCGTTATCCGCTACCGGCTGACTTTCTCCCAGGCCCTGGCTGCTGATCTTGTCCGACGCCAAGCCCTGTCCAACAAGAAAGGCCACGACACTGCTGGCTCGACGTTCCGAAAGTTTCTGGTTGTAGGCATCGGAACCCTGGCTGTCGGTATGCCCGAGCACCTTGATGCTCACCACATCGGCATTGGCCAGCTTGGCCATCAGCCCCTGCAACTGGTTGCGGGCCTCGGCAGTCAACTCCGCGGAGTCGAAGGCGAACAGCACATTGCCCTGATCACTGAGGGTGATCACTTCCGCAGGGGCTGCAGCCTCGGGCTCCGGCGCCTTGACCACCGCCGGATACTGGGGCAGCGGGCACCCGCGATCGTCCACCGCGGTGTTGGACGGGGTGTCCGGGCAATGATCACGACGATCGAATACCCCATCGCCATCCTCATCACCATCCTGGGCGTAACAGATCAAGCCACCACCGATCAGCCCCAGGGCCGCACCTCCAGCCGCCCAGCTACCACTCTCGATCGCTCCCAAGCCACCGCCGGCCAGGCCACCGAGCAGGCTGCAGATGGGCCAGGTGCGTTGGTTGAGGGGGGCAGTACCATCACTGTGGGTTGCGCAACCTGTCAGCAGGCCGCCGAGCAACAGGACCGGGAACACGGTCCGAGGGAGAAGGTTCATCATGAATACTCCTGTGTCACCGGCAAGACCGGTCACACAGGAGTAAAGACTGCCATCGACGGCGACACAAGCCGCGCAGGCATAGGCTTTCAACGGTTGATCTGGATCTCCGTACGACGGTTCATCGCCCGGCCTTCGGCAGTCTTGTTGTCCGCCACCGGCTTGCTTTCACCGGCTCCGGTCACTGACACGAAACTGTTGCGAGGAATACCGTTGCTGATCAGGTAGTCCACGACCGAGTGGGCACGCTTGTCCGAGAGTTTCTGGTTGTAGGCATCGCTGCCGACGCTGTCGGTGTGGCCGGTCACGCGCAATTGTGCAGTCGGCGCTTCCTGTTTCAGGCGGCTCACTACGGTGTTGAGCTTGGTCTTGTCGGCGTCGGTCAACTTGGCTGAGTCGAAATGGAAGTACACATCGCGAATGACGATGGTTTCTTCCTTGACCACCACGACTTCTTCCACCACTGGTGGCGGCGGTGGGCAACCATTGGCATCGACCTGCACGCCTTTGGGGGTATGTGGACACTTGTCACGGCTGTCCGGCACGCCATCGCCGTCTTCATCGCCATCACCTTTTACCCAGCAGTAGGCACCTGCCAGACCACCGACCACCAATGCGCCACCGCCCGCCCACGAGGCGCTTTCGGTGGCGCCCAACGCCGCGCCCGTGACGCCGCCGACTGCGGCGCAGATTGGCCAGTCGGTTTTCTGCAAACCTGCACAACCAGTCAACACACTGGTTAACAGAACCAAGGGTACTGCCGTCCGAATGATGCTCATCTGATTTCTCCTGAGGGATCGGCTCGAGGCCGATTCACGGAGTAAAGACTGCGCATTTCAACTGCGCCAGCACCGGGCTATCACTGATTTCGCCCCGTAAATACGGGAGGTTCGCCGATTTAGTGGCGAACCGCTCTAGGCCCAAGGGTGCCGGCACGCTAGTCTTGGGCGTTCTGATCGAGGAGCTAAAATGAGCGCCGGAATTTCTACCCGTACTCCCCAGCAGGCTCTGGCGGCCTTACTGGACCGTTACGCCCCCCAACAATTGCTGCTGATCGGCGCCAGCGACTTCCCCGCCCTGGCCGCATTCAAGGAGGCTCACCCCGGTACCGAGGTGGCGCAGGCGGCCCCCGGCCCCTTGCCTGCGGAGCTGGCTGCTCGGCGTTTCGACCTGGCTCTGGCAGTGGACTGCCTGGAGCATCTGCCCAAGCGCGATGGTCTGAACCTGCTTGGGGGCATTCGCAACCTCAATGCCAGCCGGATTGCCGTGCTGGCCGACCTGTGTGCCTGCGGCTGGCAGGAGACCGACTTTTTCTCCCTGGCCCTGCAGGCCAGTGAACGCTTCCAGCGGGACGAACAGGTACTGACCCTGTTTACCTACGATCTGCTTGAATACAAACAAGTGCCCGACTGGCTCAACTCTCGCTTCTGGGCGAACCCGGAAAACTTTGGAAAGTATTGGTGGTAACACAATGAGCGCCTCGATTTGTCCTTGTGGCAGCGGCAACCTCCTGGATGCCTGCTGCGGCCACTACCATGCCGGCCATCCCGCCCCTTGCGCCGAAGCCCTGATGCGCTCGCGCTACAGCGCCTATGTACTGGGGCAGGTGGATTACCTGCTGGCCACCACACTGCCGATACAACAGGCAGGCCTGGATCGCCAATCCATCAGTGACTGGAGCGCACAAAGCACCTGGCTGGGGCTGGAGGTGGAAAGCTCGGAGGTCTTCGGCGGTCAGCCGGAACATGCCTTCGTCACCTTCACTGCTCGCTGGCATGACAGCCAGGGCGAACACAGCCATCGCGAACGCTCGTCCTTCGTGCAGAATCAGGGACGCTGGTACTTCATCGACCCCACGGTGCCCCTGAATGCCGGGCGCAATGACGCCTGCCCCTGTGGCAGCGGGCAAAAATTCAAGAAGTGCTGCGCCGGCTATTTCACACGCTGAGCCTTTGCAGGCCAGGCACCCCAAGCCCAGGACGGGTACAGGGGGTTCAAAGGGAGTCTTGCAATGATCGGTGAGCTGCGCGCATTACGGGCCGTCTGCCTGCTCGGACTGCTGAGCCTGTCGGGGTGCGTGTCCTGGTTCACCGATGAGAACCTGGACCCTGCGGTACACCTGGTCGAGGTCGAGGTGGTCAAGGCCAACCTGCTGGAGCAGCGCTTCACCCTGCACCTGCGGGTCGACAACCCCAATGACAGCGACCTGACGGTGCGCCGCCTGACCTACCGGGTCTACCTGGAGCGCTTTCTGCTCAGCGAGGGCGAGCACGAACACTGGTTCACCGTCTCGCCCCACAGCAGCCGCTTCTTCAAAGTCCCGGTGCGGACCAACCTGTGGCCGCAGATTCGCGATGTGGTGAAACTGTTGCGCAAGCCCGAACGGCCGATCCCCTATCGCCTCGAAGGCGAGCTGGAAATCGGATTATTCATCGGCCAGGACGTGCACCTGAAGCGCAATGGCGTGATAATTCCCGGTGATTTTATCCCGGAGTAACCTGCAATGACCCAGCAACCTCATGTCCATGGCCCTGACTGCAACCACGATCATGACCACCACGACCATGATCATGACCATGGCCATGTTCACGGTCCGCACTGCAACCACGCCCACCAGGAGCCGGTACGCAACGCGCTGAAAGACGTTGGCCGCAACGATCCTTGCCCATGCGGCAGCAGCAAGAAGTTCAAGAAGTGCCACGGCGCTTGATCTGATCGCGGGAGAGGCTTGTCCGCGCGACTTCGCCGTCCGACCTCTCCTAAAAAAGCTGCGCCAGGTTCAACACCGTGGCGTACTCGCCGTGCAGGTTGGCCAGCGACATGTCATGCACTTCCTCGGCAGAACGGGCGCGACCGGCGAAGTCGAGCTTGTCGAAGGTAAAGCAGGCGTCGGCCACTACCCATACCGCAAAGCCCAGGTTACCGGCGGTTCTCGCCGTCGACTCCACCGAGTTGTTGGTGGCAACACCGACTATCACCAACTGTCCGATCCCCTGTCGGCGCAGATCCGCCTCCAGCGAGGTGCCACAAAAAGCATCCGGCACCTGTTTCTGAATCAGCCCCTCCCCCGTTTGCGGGCGAAAGCGCGGCTGAAACTCCACACCGGACTGCCCGGGCCAGAACACCGAATCCATCGAGCGCGACAGATGCTGCACATGGATCACCGGCCAACCCCGGGTGCGCCAATGGGCCAGCAACTCGAGCATCCGCTCTTCTGCCTCAGGATTGTTTCGTGGACCGAGCCGGGGGTGCAGGATGCCTTGCTGTTGATCGATGAGTATCAGCGCCGTGTCGGCCGGAATGGGCATGGAGCATTCTCCGTTGGAGCATCATTGAATTTTGCCGACTTCAACATCACCTTCTGTTTCAGGCAAGCCACCCATTGCACACAGGACGACCTAATGCCGGAGTTTGCTGTCGTTTAACAAGGACCCATTCCTTTTGGAGCGCTGCATGATCGATCTGTACTACTGGACCACCCCCAACGGCCACAAGATCTCCCTGTTCCTGGAAGAAGCCGGCCTGCCCTACACCCTGTACCCGGTCAACATTGGCCTGGGCGAACAGTTCAAGCCGCAATTCCTGAAGATCGCTCCCAACAACCGCATTCCGGCCATCGTCGACCATGAACCGGCAGATGGCGGCGCACCGCTGTCGCTGTTCGAGTCCGGGGCGATCCTTTTGTACCTGGCGGAAAAAACCGGACAGTTCCTGCCCCAGGACCTGCGGGGGCGTCAGGAAGCCCTGCAATGGCTGTTCTGGCAAATGGGTGGGCTGGGGCCGATGGCCGGACAGAACCATCACTTCAGCCAGTCCGCCCCGGAAAAGATCCCCTACGCCATCAAACGCTATGTGGACGAAACGGCGCGGCTGTATGGCGTGCTGGACCGGCGCCTGGCAGACCGGGCGTTCGTCGCCGGCAGTGACTACAGCATTGCCGATATGGCGATCTATCCGTGGATCGCGTCGTACAAGAAACAGAGCCAGAAACTCGAGGACTTCCCTCATCTGCAGCGCTGGTTCAACAGCATCCAGGGGCGGCCGGCTACCGAGCGCGCCTACGCCCTGGTCGAGCAGGTCAATCCCGCCTCTTGAGCCTTGCACCGGCCAGCTCCTGTAGGTGCTGGCTTGCCAGCGAATGGCCTGCAAAGGCCAGGCCGGGCTCCAAGGCCTCTTCGCCGGCGAGCCGGCTCCTACGGGTTTGGCCAGCTACCGACGCGCCGGCGATAACTATTTGTGGCGCGCTCGAGAAATACCTCCTGCCCCCGCTTGCGCGGCACTCGCCTGCTCACTAACGTAGCGCCTTTATCGACGCTACCCCCCCGCAGGAGCTTTGCCATGGCCTCGCCAGCCCTCTCACATTTTCTTCCCCGGTTCGGCGTTGCCGCGGCAGTGGCCGGTGCTCTCAGCCTGGCCGGTTGCCAGTCCTGGAACACCCAAAACAGCCTGCCACCCACCTCGGGCGTACAGCCCCTCAAGGGCCTGGCGCAGAACGTTTCGGTCAGACGTAGCGCCGTCGGTGTACCGCTGATCGAAAGCAACAGCTTCCACGACGCGCTCTTCACCCTGGGCTATGTACACGCCAGTGATCGTATCGAGCAGATGGTCACCCTGCGCCTGCTGGCCCAGGGCCGCCTGGCGGAGATGTCCGGCGCCGAGGTGCTGGAAGTCGACCGCCTGATGCGTGCGGTGAACCTGAAGAAAAGCGCCGACGAGCTGTACAAGGCCTCGTCGCCACGGATCAAACGTTTCTTCGAGGTCTACGCACGGGGCGTCAACGCCTATCTGTTCCGCTACCGCGACAAGCTGCCGCCAGACCTCGCCGCTCGTGGCTACATTCCTGAATACTGGAAAGCCGAGGACTCGGCACTGATCTTCTGCCTGCTGAATTTCGGCCAGTCCGCCAATCTGCTGGAAGAGATCAACAGCCTGGTACTGGCGCAAAAGGTCGGCAGCGACAAACTGCCCTGGCTGACCCCGAGCTACCCCGATGAGCCGCTGCCCATGGCCGAGGCCGACAAGCTCAAGGGGCTGGCATTGCATGTGCCGGGTTTGAGCGAACTGAGCCTGGCTGCCAAGCAGATGTCGGCCCTCAATTCACTAGGCGTCACCGCCGGCAGCAACCTGGCTGTCGCCCCGCAGCGCACTCGCAGCGGTCGCAGCCTGCTGGCCAGCGACAGCCAGATCAGCGCCTGGTACTACGTACAGATCCGCGCGCCGAAGTATCAGGCAGCTGGGGCCTCGATCGCCGGTTTACCGACCATTGTGCAAGGATTCAACGGCAAGCTGGCCTGGAGCATGAGCTCGGCGATGGGCGACAACCAGGACCTGTTCCTGGAAAAACTCAAGCGCCAGGGCAATGCCCTGTACTACCAGAACAACGGAAAATGGCAGCCGGTCATCGTTCGCAACGAGACCTACTTCGTCAAAGGCCAGCGGCCGATTCGCGAAGCCGTGTACGAAACCCGCCACGGTCCATTGCTCAACAGCACCCTGGGGATCAACGCCAACAATGCCCTGGCCAGTGGCTACGGCCTGGCGCTGCAAATGCCGGAGCTCAAGGATGACAAGAGCCTGGATGCTTTCTTCGATCTGTCACGGGCACAGAATGTGGAGAAGGCCTCCGACGCCAGCCGCGAGATCCGCGCCATTGCCCTGAATATGGTCTATGCCGATGCCAGCAACATCGGCTGGCAGGTCACCGGGCGCTTCCCCAACCGCCGCGAGGGCGAAGGCCTGCTGCCCTCTCCCGGCTGGGACGGACGCTATGACTGGGATGGCTACGCCGACCCGATGCTCCACCCTTATGACCAGGACCCGGCGCAAGGCTGGATCGCCACCGCCAACCAGCGGGTGATCTCCCGCGGTTATGGCATGCAGCTCTCCAACTCCTGGGAGGCTCCGGAGCGGGCCGAGCGCATCGGCCAATGGCTGTCGGGCGGCAAGCAGGACAACCGCAGCCTGATTGCCCTGCAGTACGACCAGACCACCCTGTTCGCGGCCAAGTTGAAAAAGATGTTCGAGGCGCCGGGCATGGCCCAGCCGCTGAAAAACGCCATCGACACCCTGCCCGATGCAGACCGCGCCAAGGCCCGGGAAGCCTACAGCCGGCTGATGGCATTCGACGGCAAGCTCAGTGCCGGCTCCGCCGACGCCGCACTCTACGAACTGTTCCTCCAGGAAAGCGCCAAGCAGACCTTCCTCAAACAGCTCGGCCCAGAGCCCGGCGTCGCCTGGCAGGCCTTCGTTGCCAACGCGGGCCTGTCCTATTCGGCCCAGGCCGACCATCTTCTGAGCCGGGAAGACAGCCCGTTCTGGGGCGACTCGCGTAACGGGCAAAAAGAGGACAAGCCGGCCATTCTCGCCCGCAGCCTGGCGGCGGCCGTCAGTTCGGGCGAGCAACTGCTGGGCACGGACCGCAAGGCCTGGCAGTGGGGCAAGTTGCACAGCTACCACTGGACCCACAACAACGGCCAGACAATGCGCGGCCCGTTGCAGGCCGGTGGCGACCAGAACACCGTCAACAGCGCCGGCTATCGCTGGGGACAGGACTTTGCCATTACCACGACCCCGGCCCTGCGTTTCGTCGTCGACTTCGCGCTGAGCGAGCCGCTGATGGGCCTCAACAGCAGTGGCCAATCCAGCAACCCGGTGAGCCCGAACTACGCCAACGGCATCGACGGCTGGCTCAAGGCCCAGTACCTGAGTTTCCCGATGCAGCCGCAGAACTTCGAGCGCAGCTACGGCAAGACCCGCCTGACCCTGGTCCCGGGCAAGTAGCCTTCACGACCGAACCCGCCGGCGCATCCTGCGTCAGCGGGTTTGCCCCATAACGATCACTGTTCAATCCCTCCAGTTGCGATCAAGTCGGCAGACATCCGCTCTGCTCCGGCCTGCGGCCCACTTGCGGCCATCGCGCCCCCTCTTGGCGCCACACCACCAACACGCCCCCTTTCAGTGCACGACAGGCATTGTGCAAGCGCGATCAGCAGCTTTTAAAACACCTGTTCGGGACTCTGGTTCGGAAATTGCTACTTTCAATAAGTCTTATGCGTTCCAGTAACAGTACTCATGCGCCACAAGCGCTCATATTGGTTCTTAGGGATTGAATAATGAAAAAAGCATTGCTGACCCTTTCTGCACTGGCTCTCTGCATGGCCGCCGGCTCCGCGCTGGCCAAGGAATACAAGGAACTGCGCTTTGGCGTCGATCCGTCCTACGCCCCCTTCGAGTCCAAGGCCGCCGACGGCAGCCTGGTGGGCTTCGATATTGATCTGGGCAACGCCATCTGCGCCGAGCTGAAGGTCAAGTGCAAATGGGTCGAAAGTGACTTCGACGGCATGATTCCCGGCCTCAAGGCCAATAAATTCGACGGTGTGATCTCTTCCATGACCGTTACCCCGGCCCGTGAAAAAGTCATCGACTTCTCCAACGAGCTGTTCTCCGGCCCCACCTCGTTCGTATTCAAGAAAGGCTCGGGCCTGAGCGAAGACACCGCCTCGCTCAAGGGCAAGACCGTGGGCTATGAGCAAGGCACCATTCAGGAAGCCTATGCCAAGGCCGTGCTGGACAAGGCCGGGGTCAAGACCCAGGCCTATCAGAACCAGGATCAGGTCTATGCCGACCTGACTTCCGGGCGCCTGGACGCCTCGATCCAGGACATGCTCCAAGCCGAATTGGGCTTCCTCAAATCGCCGCAGGGCGCGGACTACGAAGTCAGCAAGCCGGTGGAAGACCCACTGCTGCCAGCGAAGACCGCAGTCGGTATCTCGAAAGGTAACAAAGAGCTGAAAGCGCTCCTGGATAAAGGTATCAAAGCGTTACACGATGATGGCACCTACGCCACCATCCAGAAAAAACACTTCGGTGACCTGAACCTCTACAGCGGTAAATAACCTGCCGGCGCCCATCCTCGATGGGCGCCTTTTTTATCGCCACGGGTCATTGATCAATGCTCGAAGAACTTCTAAAAAACCTGGGGCTTTCCGCCTTCAGCCTGAAGGGTTTCGGCCCTCTGCTGCTGGAAGGTACCTGGATGACCATCAAGTTGTCGGTGTTGTCGCTTCTGGTCAGCGTCTTGCTCGGCCTGCTCGGCGCCAGCGCCAAACTGTCCAGCCTCGCCCTGCTGCGGGTCCCGGCCCAGCTCTACACCACCCTGATCCGCGGAGTGCCGGACCTGGTACTGATGCTGCTGATTTTCTACAGCCTGCAAACCTGGCTGACCTCCTTCACCGATTTCATGGAGTGGGAATACATCGAGATCAACCCTTTCAGCGCCGGGGTGATCACCCTGGGTTTCATCTATGGCGCCTATTTCACCGAAACCTTTCGCGGGGCGATCCTCGCCGTGCCCCGGGGCCAGGTGGAAGCGGCCACCGCCTACGGCCTCAAGCGCGGCCAGCGCTTTCGCTTCGTGGTCTTCCCGCAGATGATGCGCTTCGCCCTGCCGGGTATCGGCAACAACTGGATGGTGATGCTCAAGGCCACGGCCCTGGTGTCGATCATCGGCCTGGCCGATCTGGTCAAGGCGGCCCAGGATGCCGGCAAGAGTACCTATCAGCTGTTCTACTTCCTGGTCCTGGCAGCATTGATCTACCTGTTGATCACCAGCGCCTCCAACTTCGTACTGCGCAAGCTTGAACGGCGCTACGCCGCTGGCGCCCGGGAGGCCGTGCGATGATCGAACTCCTGCAGGAATACTGGCGTCCCTTCCTTTACAGCGATGGGTACCACATGACCGGGCTGGCCATGACCATGTGGCTGCTCAGCGCCTCAATCTGCATCGGTTTCCTGGTGTCGATCCCACTGTCCATCGCCCGGGTCTCGCCCAAGCGCTACGTCCGCTGGCCGGTGCAGTTCTACACCTACCTGTTCCGGGGTACGCCGCTCTATATCCAGTTGCTGATCTGCTACACCGGGATCTACAGCATCGCCGCGATCCGCGCACAACCGCTGCTGGACTCGTTCTTCCGTGATGCGATGAACTGCACCATCCTCGCCTTCGCCCTGAATACCTGCGCCTACACCACGGAGATTTTCGCCGGGGCGATCCGCAGCATGGCCCACGGCGAAGTGGAGGCAGCCAAGGCCTATGGTTTGAGCGGCTGGAAGCTGTATGCCTACGTGATCATGCCCTCGGCCCTGCGCCGCTCGCTGCCCTACTACAGCAACGAAGTGATCCTGATGCTGCACTCCACCACGGTAGCCTTCACCGCGACCATTCCCGACATCCTGAAAATCGCCCGGGACGCCAACTCGGCGACCTTCCTGACTTTTCAGTCGTTCGGTATCGCCGCCATCATCTACCTGTGCGTGACCTTCACCCTGGTGGGCTTGTTCCGTCTTGCCGAACGCCGCTGGCTGGCCTTCCTCGGACCGACCCACTAGGACTTGCTGCCGGGAAATCATCAATGCGCCACGAGATCCACGACCTGCTCGCTCCGCTGCCGGGCACCGCGCGTCAGGTCCACAGTTTTCATTTCGGCCCCGCCCAGGCCCAAGGCAAGGTCTACATCCAGTCCGCCCTGCATGCCGATGAAATGCCCGGCATGCTGGTGGCCTGGCACCTCAAGCAGCGCCTGACGGAACTGGAGGCCGCCGGTCGCCTGTTGCATGAAATAGTCCTGGTGCCGGTGGCCAACCCGGTGGGCCTGGAACAGGTACTGATGGACGTGCCCCTGGGCCGCTACCAGCTGGAAAGCGGGCAGAACTTCAATCGCGGCTTCGTCGACCTCAGTGAAGAGGTCGGCAACGCCATCGAAGGGCTGCTCAATCACGATCCGCAGCACAACCTCGACCTGATCCGTCGACACCTGGCCGATGCCCTGGCCCGTCACTCACCACAGACGCAATTGCAGTCGCTGCAACTGACCCTGCAACGGCTGGCCTGCGATGCCGACATGGTGCTGGACCTGCATTGCGATTTCGAAGCTGTGGCGCACCTGTACACCACCCCCGAAGCCTGGCCGCAGGTAGAGCCCTTGGCCCGCTACCTCGGTGCCGAGGCCTGCCTCCTGGCCACCGATTCCGCGGCCTGGTCGTTCGACGAGTGCTTCAGCCTGCTGTGGTGGCAACTGCAACAGCGCTTCGGCGAACACTTCGCCATTCCCGCGGGCAGTTTTGCGGTCACCGTCGAGCTGCGTGGCCAGGGTGACGTCAACCACGGCCTGGCCAGCCTCGACTGCCAGGCCATGCTGGACTACCTGACCCGCTTCGGTGCCATCGCCGGCCAGATTCCACCGCTGCCGGAGCTGCCCTTCCCAGCCACGCCGCTGGCGGCGGTCGAACCGGTGACGACAGCGGTGGGCGGTCTGCTGGTGTTCGCTGCGCTACCGGGGGAATACCTGGAGGCCGGGCAGTTGGTGGCTGAAATCATCGATCCGATCAATGACCGGGTTACCCCTATCCATTGCAACAATGCCGGGCTCCTGTATGCCCGCTCGCTGCGGCGCATGGCCACCGCCGGCATGGTGATCGCCCATGTCGCCGGCCGCGAGGCCTATCGCAGCGGCTATCTACTTTCGCCTTGAGGATGCAAGCCCCATGTACAAACTGACCGTTGAAGGCCTGCATAAATGCTATGGCGACAATGAAGTGCTCAAAGGTGTGTCTCTCAAGGCCAAGACCGGTGACGTGATCAGCCTGATCGGCGCCAGCGGTTCGGGCAAAAGCACCTTCCTGCGGTGCATCAACTTTCTCGAAACCCCGGACAACGGCGCCATGAGCCTGGATGGCCAGCCGATCCGCATGGTCAGCGATCGCCACGGCATGCACGTGGCCGATCCTGCCGAGCTGCAGCGGATTCGTACGCGCCTGGCGATGGTGTTCCAGCATTTCAACCTGTGGAGCCACATGACTGTGCTGGAAAACATCACCATGGCCCCGCGCCGAGTGCTGGGGGTCAGTACCAAGGACGCCGAGGAGCGCGCTCGGCGCTATCTGGACAAGGTCGGCCTGCCGGCCCGGGTCGCCGGTCAGTACCCGGCGTTCCTCTCCGGCGGTCAGCAGCAGCGGGTGGCCATCGCCCGGGCATTGGCCATGGAGCCGGAAGTCATGTTGTTCGACGAACCCACTTCAGCCCTGGACCCGGAGCTGGTGGGCGAGGTGCTCAAGGTGATTCAGGGCCTGGCCGAGGAAGGCCGGACCATGATCATGGTCACCCACGAGATGAGCTTCGCCCGCAAGGTATCGAGCCAAGTGCTGTTTCTGCACAAGGGCCTGGTGGAGGAGGAAGGTGCTCCTGAGGAGGTGCTGGGCAACCCGAAAAGCGAGCGCCTGCAGCAGTTTCTCAGTGGCAATCTGAAGTAGCGCCCGCGTGGTACGCCACCGTCCGCGCAGGATTGCCGCGGACGGGGCGACTGTCGGCATCCAGTGAGATCACGCCACAGGCGCGGGCGGCGGCTCGTCCGGCAAAGTGGGCTCGCCAGGTTCGGTGGGTTCAGGGGGTTGCGGAGAGTCCGGGTCGGGCTGACCGGGAATGCCGCCTGCCATGTTGACAGGCGGATGTGCCAGCAGGGTCCAAGCCAATACCCCAACCTGATTGGGTTCCAGCCTGGCCAAGGTGGCGCTGATTCGCGGATCTATCTTCATGGGGCACTCCTGAGCAATGCCCGGTACGCCTTGCGCATACCGGAAGTACACCCAATAGAGTGTGGGTGCGCTCAGGAATTCCCGCTATTTGTCAGACGGACGTACTCAGGTACGCGGCAGAGTCACACCACGCTGGCCCTGGTATTTGCCGCCACGGTCCTTGTAGGACACTTCGCACTCTTCATCCGACTCCAGGAACAGCATCTGCGCCACGCCTTCATTGGCGTAGATCTTGGCCGGCAAGGTGGTGGTGTTGGAAAATTCCAGAGTCACGTGACCTTCCCACTCGGGTTCCAGCGGAGTCACGTTAACGATGATGCCGCAACGGGCATAGGTGCTTTTGCCCAGGCAGATGGTCAGCACGTTGCGCGGAATGCGGAAGTACTCGACGGTGCGGGCCAGGGCGAAGGAGTTTGGCGGAATGATGCAGACGTCGCTCTTGATGTCGACAAAGCTCTTTTCATCGAAGTTCTTGGGGTCGACAGTGGCCGAATTGATGTTGGTGAACACCTTGAATTCATCGGCGCAACGCACGTCGTAGCCGTAACTCGACACCCCGAAGGAGATCAGCCGATCCGGGCCTTCGCCACGCATCTGGCGCTCTACGAAGGGCTCGATCATGCCGTGCTCTTGCGCCATGCGGCGAATCCACTTGTCCGATTTGATGCTCATGGCGGGTGTCCTGAAATAACGAGGTGAAAAAAATCTGTCCGGCATCTTACCGGGGCGCGGGGTCGGGTTCAAAGTCTGGGGCGTTTTTCTCGCCTCACCCCGCATTTTTCAAGGGCTCGGCGACGAGCGACCCGCCGTCAGTCACGAAAACCGAGAAACCTTCGCACTGACCATTGGCACGTTCAGGAAAAAGGGTTAAGGTGGCGCCACTGTGTTGCTTGTGTCACTGAGAATCTCTACACGATGTTGAATTTCGATCCAACCATCTCCAAGAATTTTTCCTGCTCTTTGCACTCAGTCTCGGCCAGGGCTTTTCCTGAGTCGCAGTTAACTTTGTCCAAGGAGATACACCATGTCTAATCGCCAAACCGGTACCGTTAAGTGGTTCAACGATGAAAAAGGCTTCGGCTTCATCACTCCACAATCCGGTGACGACCTGTTCGTACACTTCAAAGCTATCCAATCCGACGGCTTCAAAAGCCTGAAAGAAGGCCAACAGGTTTCTTTCATCGCTACCCGCGGTCAGAAAGGCATGCAAGCTGAAGAAGTTCAAGTTATCTAACTTGTACTGATCCAGTAAAAAGCCCCGCCCTCAACAGCGGGGCTTTTTTGTGCTCGCAGATTTTTTTGCTACCAGCAGCCAAGGCGCATCCTGACGAATGCACCTGGCCGACACCAAGTTACCAAGTCACGCCGAAGCCCACGGTATAGCGGGTCTTGTCCAGGTCGCTGTCCTCGGTACCGCGGATCAGATCCTTTTCCGCCTTGAGGTTTAGCGATGCCCAGTCCGTAACCTTGTAGCGCAGCCCCATCTCCGCATCCAGCGCGTAGTCGGCGACCCCGGAAAGCGGCCTGCCCACTTCACCATTGGTGAAGAACTCCACCCGCTTGCCGATCAGGTAGCGGTTGTAATCCCACTTCATCGCGAGTGAATAGAAGCTGTCCTTGCCGCCATCGGCGTACTCGTAATCCGTGCGGTTGAGCAGCGAGCCCAAGGAAAATGCCCCCAGCTCATCGTCCCAGAACTGGTAACCGGGACCCGTACCCACCACCCGTTGCCGTGCCAGATCCTCGACCTTGTCGCGCTTATAGGTCAGGCGTCCTTCCCAGAACCACTTCTCAGTGATGAAGCGGTCCAGAGCGTACTCGGCACTCCAGTTGTCGGTGGTCACCACATGATTCTGGAACTCGCGGTTGTACTCGCCCTGGGCGTTGTGGCGCCAAGCGCCATGGCGCGCCGAGGTCTTGAAGTCAATGTCATAGTCATCGGTGTCTTTCTCTGCACGCTTGTAGTCCATGGCCACGTCGACATTACCCTTCCACACCATGTCCTCTACCAGCGGCTTGGGCTTCATGATCTGCTGAATGCTGGCCAGCTCCACGGTCTTGGGCGCCTCGCCGTTGGCCAGGACGACCTTGCCCTCCTCCGCCGCCTGCAACGACTTGGCCTTTTCCCCGATGTAAGCATCTTGCTTGACCAGCAACTCCTGATCGCTTTCCAGGGTCTTGACCTGCTTCCAGTCGATGGAAATAGCACCACCGTAATCGGTCTGGATCAACAGCTTACCGCCGTCGAAAACCTTGATCTTGCCGCTCAACCGGTCACCATTCTTCAACCAGACGGTATCGGCCAGGGTAGGCATGGAGGCGCTGAGCACCGCGAAACACAGCAACGTTCTAGGCAACATAAGCAATACAGGACTCGATCTTGCGAAAAAAAACGGCATTATTCCTGCTGAACAAGCCTTAGTCAGGAGTGACCCGAGTATCGAGAGTGAGTTCAATACTCATCCGGATTTCACCCTCACAACCGACCAGCGCCCCTTCCTCTATCTGGAACCGCGAAAGTGACCGAACACGGCGAAGACTCGCAAAACCCCGCGCAAATCCGACGCACGGCGCTGTACCTGACCCTGGCCCAAGTCCCCGAAGGCAAGGTCGTCAGCTATGGCCAACTGGCGGAAATGGCCGGTCTGGGCCGGGCCGCACGCTGGGTTGGACGCACCCTCAGTCAGTTACCCGCCGATACCAGCCTGCCCTGGCACCGGGTACTCGGCGCCGGGGGCCGCATCAGCCTGCCCGTCGGCAGCCCATCAGGCGACGAGCAACGCGCCAGACTGCGCGACGAAGGTGTCTCTATCCTGAACAATCGCGTGGATATTCAGTGCCATGGCTGGCGCCCGGTAGAGCACAGCGGTTAGAGTGCGCGCTTTGTTTCCGTAATCTGAGGCAGACTTCAGCCCATGCCCCGTAAAACCTGGCGAGCCGCACTTGCCGCCTATGCCAGCCCCTCGACGCTCGTGCTGTTGCTGCTTGGTTTCGCTGCCGGCATGCCTTACATGCTGGTGTTCTCGACTCTTTCGGTGTGGTTGCGCGAGGCCGGTGTGGCCCGTGAAACCATCGGTTACGCCAGCCTGATCGGTTTGGCCTATGCCTTTAAATGGGTGTGGTCGCCGCTGCTCGACCAATGGCGCCTGCCTCTATTGGGCAAGCTCGGCCGACGTCGCTCCTGGCTGGTACTGGCCCAGGTCCTGGTGATTCTCGGCCTGATCGGCATGGGCTTTTGCGACCCGCAAAAACACCTGTCCTGGCTGATTGCCATTGCGGTGGTCGTTGCCTTTGCTTCGGCGACCCAGGACATCGCCATCGACGCCTACCGCCTGGAAATCGCCGACGACAGTCGACAGGCCGCCCTGGCCGCCAGCTATATGTCCGGCTACCGGGTCGCGGTACTGCTGGCCACCGCCGGCGCCCTGTTTTTCGCCGAAGGCTTTGGCTCAACCGGCTTCAGCTACAAGCACTCAGCCTGGACCGGTACCTATGTGCTGTTCGGCGTACTGATGATTCCAGCACTGATCACTACCCTGCTGATGCGTGAACCTGCGGTGCCATTGCGCACCCAACTGTCGGCAGGGCGCTACAGCTTCGCCCACCAGTTGATCTCGGTATTCGTCCTGATCGTGCTCCTGGTTTCGGTGCCAGCCACCT
The DNA here is from genome assembly GCF_058744285.1 of Pseudomonas sp. E1BtOHC1. Classification (NCBI taxonomy): domain Bacteria; kingdom Pseudomonadati; phylum Pseudomonadota; class Gammaproteobacteria; order Pseudomonadales; family Pseudomonadaceae; genus Pseudomonas; species Pseudomonas sp. E1BtOHC1. The sequence continues at coordinate 2,226,836 of NZ_CP196023.1, read as the reverse complement.
TTACCCAGCTCTACAACACCGACTTCGCCAGTGTGATCTTCGACGGCGTGAGCCTGCTGGACCTGCTGCTGGAAGACCGGGCCTTCCTGCGGGCGATCCTCTACATCACGCTCAGCACCCTGTGCCTGTCAGCCATGGGCCGTCGGGGCCTGGCGCCGGTGCTGACCCCGGTAAACGACTTCATCCTGCGCTACCGCTGGCAAGCCTTTCTGTTGCTCGGTCTGATCGCCACCTATCGCATGTCGGATACCGTCATGGGCGTGATGGCCAATGTGTTCTATATCGACCAGGGTTTCACCAAGGACCAGATTGCCGGAGTCAGCAAGATCTTCGGCCTGATCATGACCCTGCTCGGTGCCGGCATGGGCGGCCTGCTGATCGTGCGCTTCGGCATCCTGCCGATCCTGTTCATCGGTGGTGCCGCGTCCGCCGGCACCAACCTGCTGTTCCTCATGCTCGCCGACATGGGCCCGAACCTGAAAATGCTGATTGTCACCATTTCCCTGGACAACTTCAGTTCAGGAATGGCCACTTCAGCCTTCGTCGCGTACCTGTCGAGCCTGACCAACCTCAAGTTCTCCGCCACTCAATACGCCCTGCTCAGCTCCATCATGCTGCTGCTTCCACGCCTGATCGGCGGCTATTCCGGGGTCATGGTGGAAAAATTCGGCTATCACGACTTCTTCCTCATCACTTCGATACTCGGGGTGCCGACGCTGATTCTGATCGCCATTCACTGGTTCCAGGAGAGCCGTCGCGCCGGACCGAAAGACCCGTCGGAGCAGCCCGCCAAGGGCGCTGTCGCGGGCGAAGAATCCTAGAAAATCCCGGGAGTTGCAGGCTTTTCTCCGCGGCTCCCGCCCCCTCAAAGCGCAATCCTGTACGCCAGCGGAACTCGCCCGTACAATGCTCCGTCACTTCCAGTCTTCAGCAACCGACAACGGCCTACCATGCGCACCAGTCAATATTTGCTCGCCACACAGAAAGAAACGCCTTCCGACGCGGTCGTGATCAGCCATCAGCTGATGCTGCGCGCCGGCATGATCCGTAAACTGGCTTCCGGCCTGTACACCTGGCTGCCGATGGGCTTGCGGGTAATGCGCAAGGTTGAAGCCATCGTTCGCGAAGAAATGAACGCCGCGGGCGCGCTTGAAGTGTTGATGCCGAGCACTCAACCGGCTGAGCTGTGGCAGGAATCCGGTCGCTGGGAAGAATACGGCCCTGAGCTGCTGCGCTTCAAAGACCGTCACGGTCGCGATTTCTGCGCCGGCCCGACCCACGAAGAAGTGATCACCGACCTGGCCCGCAACGAGCTGAGCAGCTACAAGCAACTGCCGCTCAACCTGTACCAGATCCAGACCAAATTCCGTGATGAGATCCGCCCACGCTTCGGTCTGATGCGCGGTCGCGAGTTCATCATGAAGGACGCCTACTCCTTCCACGCCGACCAGGCATCGCTGCAGGTCACCTACGACCGCATGCACCAGGCCTACTGCAACGTGTTCAGCCGCCTGGGCCTGAACTTCCGCCCGGTGGAAGCCGATAACGGCTCGATTGGCGGTGCCGGCTCCCACGAGTTCCATGTGCTGGCCGAGTCCGGCGAAGACGATATCGTCTTCAGCAACGGTTCCGACTACGCGGCGAACATCGAGAAAGCCGAAGCCGTGCCACGGGAAACCTCCCGTCCGGCGCCGACTGAAGATCTGCGCCTGGTGGACACCCCAGAAACCAAGACCATCTCGGCCCTGGTGGAAAAATTCAATCTGCCGATTGAAAAGACCATCAAGACCCTGATCGTGCGCGCCGAGGAAGAAGGCAAGCTGATCGCCCTGGTGATCCGTGGCGACCACGAGCTCAATGAAATCAAAGCCGCCCAGCAACCTGGCGTAGCCAGCCCGCTGGTCATGGCCACGGACTCCGAACTGCGCGACGCCATTGGTGCCGGCGCTGGTTCCCTGGGTCCGCTGAACCTGCCATTGCCGATCATCATCGACCGTTCGGTGGAGCTGATGAGCGACTTCGGTATCGGTGCCAACATCGACGACAAGCACTACTTCGGCGTCAACTGGGAACGTGACCTGCCCGTACCAACTGTTGCCGACCTGCGCAACGTGGTGGCCGGCGACCCGAGCCCGGACGGCAAAGGCACCCTGGAAATCAAGCGCGGCATCGAAGTCGGGCACATCTTCCAGCTGGGCAACAAGTACAGCAAGGCGATGAAGTGCGAAGTGCTGGGCGAGAACGGTAAGCCGGTCACCCTGGAAATGGGCTGCTACGGCATTGGCGTGTCCCGCGTGGTGGCCGCTGCCATCGAGCAGAACAACGATGAAAACGGCATCATCTGGAGCGACACCCTGGCGCCGTTCCAGATCGCCCTGGTGCCACTGCGCTACGAAACCGAGCAGGTTCGCGAAGCCACCGACAAACTCTACGCAGAACTGACTGCCGCCGGTTTCGAAGTGCTGCTGGACGATCGCGACAAAAAGACCAGCCCGGGCATCAAGTTCGCGGACATGGAGCTGATCGGCATTCCTCACCGGATCGTGGTCAGCGACCGCGGCCTCGCCGAAGGCAACCTGGAATACAAGAGCCGTACCGAAGCCCAGGCGCAAGCGCTGCCAGTGGCTGATGTCCTGTCCTTCCTCCAAGCCCGTATCCGTCGCTGAAACCAGATAGAGAAGTCATGTTCAAGCGAAACACCTTAAGCCTCGGTGGCGCCGCCTTGTGCGGCGCCCTGCTGGTCAGCGGCTGTGCCAACCAGATGTCACAACGCAGCGAGCACGAGGAGCGGGTCGAGCGCAAATTGCTCGACCATAGCCTGCAGATCGATGTCGGTGAGCCTAAGGTGCTTGAGCTGCCGCAACGCCGGGTACGCATCCACGAGCAGAAGACCTTCGAAGTGACTGAGTTCGAGGTCACTCGCCGCTACGATCGCTATACGCCCTACCAACCCTGGCGGGAAATCTACGAGATCCCGCTGGGCGCGGTGGCCCTGGTGGCCGGCGTCGGCGCCAATGTGGTCAACGTGTTTGCTCTGGGCAACCTGCCGGACAGCGTCACCAAGGACTGGGTCAGCTATGGCGTGTCCGGGCTCAACCCGTTCATGAACATGCCGTCCCACGGTCGCGCCCAGCAGAACCTGGCGGCCATCGATGAAGTCCAGCGTGACAAGCGCCTGGAGTATTCGAGCCTGCCCTGGAGCGAGCGTCCAGTGCAGGTCAAAGCCGGCAAGCAAACCTACGATTTGAGTACCGATCGCAATGGTGTGCTGCGGTTGAACCTGCTGGACAACCCGTTCTCCGAACAGGACCTGAACCACATCGGCAAGTTGCAGATCAGCGTCGAGGATGCTCAGGACGAAGTGCATTCCGACTCATCCCTGAGTCTCAGCAGCAGCCTTCGCGGCAAGCTACTGGAAGCCCACGCACTGATTTACGACGACCTGGAAGATGACGAAGTGAGCCAGTGGGTGCACCGGGTCAAGCGCCTGTCGGAGCTGGGGCTGGAAGAAGAAGCCAGCGAGCTGGAGCAGAGCCTGATCGAGCTGACCCGCAACGATCCGGAACTGCAGAGCGAGTTTCTCAAGTCCCTGACCAAGAACGCCGGCCGTCTGGTCGCCGATCCCGGTCACTGATTCACTAGGAGCCGGCTTGCCGGCGAATACCACGCCGCGGATCAATCGCGACGCCCAATTCGCCAGCCAGCCAGCGCCTACAACACGCCCCGAAACAGCTCCAGCTGTTCGTGACCACCACGTAGATCCTGCAGTCGCACTCCAATCCCCAACAGCCGCACTGGCTTGCCGCCACGCTTGAAGGCCTGGGTCAGCAGCTGCCGATAACTCTCCAGATCCCGTCCGGCCCCCGCCTGCTCAAGAGTGGTCTGGGTAAAGTCGTGGAACTTCACTTTGACGAAGGGTTTGCCCGGCCGATAACTGCTGTCGATACGTGCAATGCGCCCTGCCAGAGTCTCCATCAGCTCCGGTAGTTTCTGCAGGCAGCTATCCAGATCAGGCAGGTCCACGTCGTAAGTGTTTTCCACGCTGATGGACTGCCGCCGGCTGTCATTCTGCACCGGCCGATCATCGATCCCTCGTGCCAGGTTCCACAGCCGCTCGCCGAAACTGCCAAACTCGCGCACCAGGGCCAGCTTGTTCCAATCACGCAACTGCAGGCAGTCGACGATACCCAGGCGCCCCAGTTTGTCCGCCGTGACCTTGCCCACCCCATGCAATTTGCTCACCGGAAGTTCGGAGACAAAATCCTCCACCTGATCCGGGGTAATCACGAACAATCCGTTGGGCTTTTTCCAGTCACTGGCGATCTTGGCCAGGAACTTGTTGGGCGCGACGCCGGCCGACACCGTGATATGCAGCTGATTGGAGACCCGCCGACGAATGTCCTGGGCAATGCGCGTGGCGCTACCGGCGAAGTTCGGGCTATCGGAGACATCCAGATAGGCCTCATCCAGGGACAAGGGTTCGATCAGGTCGGTGTAGTCACGAAAGATCGTATGAATCTCTTTCGATGCCTCGCGATAGGCATCCATGCGCGGCTTGACGATCTCCAGGTCCGGGCACAGCGTCAGCGCATGCCGCGACGACATGGCCGAGCGCACGCCATAGGCCCGCGCCTCGTAGTTGCAGGTGGCGATCACCCCGCGTCGATCTGCGGAACCACCCACTGCCAGCGGCTTGCCGGCCAGTTGCGGGTCGTCGCGCATTTCGATGGCGGCGTAGAAGCAATCACAGTCAATGTGGATGATTTTGCGCTGCATCATATAAAGGCAGAGATCATTAAAGGCCGACGTTGGAATCAAAGCGGGCAGCCAGTATCTACCGACACCTGTATATAGCACCAGTACCTTGCATCTCAGATCAACGAGCACAGCGGCGGAGTGAATTTATTTTCTCAATGACCACAAACTCATCAATAGAGCTACAAGCCACGTTTTACCTAGGTCGAAGCCTCCTAAAACACCTCAGGCCGGACGCTAAGCGATTGAACCGGAAGCCTTTTTTAAAATTTATTGATTGACAGCATCTCGCGACGCTGTAGAATTCGCCCACACAGACGCGGGATGGAGCAGTCTGGTAGCTCGTCGGGCTCATAACCCGAAGGTCGTCGGTTCAAATCCGGCTCCCGCAACCAAACATCAAAAAAGGCTACTCGAAAGAGTGGCCTTTTTTGTGCGTGGCTGTTTTGTACTGCGCCCTCTCAAACATGGCACAAGCAAAACTCTTTAGCTGTCGATGACTTAAGAGACAGAACTGGCCATTCGACGTTTATTTGACCTATTGGACCATTAACGGTTGACACTCAGTCGTTCGCCTGTAGAATGCCGCCACACAGACGCGGGATGGAGCAGTCTGGTAGCTCGTCGGGCTCATAACCCGAAGGTCGTCGGTTCAAATCCGGCTCCCGCAACCAAACATCAAAAAAGGCTGCTCGAAAGAGTGGCCTTTTTTGTATCTGTTGAAAAAGTCCTTTCGCAACAATGACCTGGCAAAGTGTTGCGAGCCGTTAGCGATGCTTCGACCCTTCAAGATGCGAGCTATGCTCTGTCTCGAGCGACCACCCGGTGGCCATTGCCCAGGGTCGCCGGGCCACGGTGAGACGCGTTAATATTTGAAACTATTTTTTCTACAGGGATTGGTAACTTGGCTGGATACCCCCATCCTGTCGCGCACAATCCACGAGGTGATTGATGCGCGCCAACACGTCTGATTCACAAGACAGCGATACCACTACCGCCACTCAACCTGTGACAGCCACTCGCTTGCGCTGGCTGGACCTGTTGAGCAAGTACCGCCAACCCCTGGGCCTGGCCATAACCCTGCTGCTGTTCGCCATTGCCCTGATCGCTTGCCGTCACCTGCTCAGCGAGCTGGACTTCTACGCCCTGCACGACTCGATCCTCGAGGTGCCCAAGCCGGCCCTGCTCGGCGCCTTGGGCGCGACCATCGTCGGCTTCATCATTCTGCTGGGGTACGAGTGGTCCGCCAGCCGTTACGCCGGGGTCAACCTGCCCGGCCGCACCCTGGCCCTGGGCGGCTTCACCGCTTTCGCCATCGGCAACGCCATCGGTCTGTCGCTGCTATCCGGCGGTTCGGTACGTTATCGCCTGTATGCACGTCACGGGCTGGGGGCCTCCGACGTTGCACACATGACCCTGTTTGCCAGCCTCTCTCTGGGTTGTGCCTTGCCACCGCTGGCGGCCCTGGCCACCCTGAGCAACTTGCCGGCAGCCTCGGCGGCCCTGCGCCTGCCTGAAAGCCTGCTGGCCGGCATTGCCATTGCCGTCCTGCTGCTGGGCGCGGTACTGGCGGTCGGTATCTATCGCCGACGCCTGCCGGAGCAGCCCCTGCGCGACAACCTGCTGGTCCGGGTCGGGCGCCGCACCCTGCGCCTGCCTGGACGCCGCCTGACCTTCCTGCAACTGATCATCACCGCCCTGGACGTCGCCGCAGCCGCCACCGTGCTCTACCTGCTGCTGCCGGAGGCACCGCCGTTCGGCGCCTTCCTGCTGGTGTACCTGCTGGCCCTGGCCGCTGGTGTGCTCAGCCATGTGCCCGGCGGCGTCGGGGTGTTCGAAGCCATCCTGCTGGCGGCGTTCGCCGACAAGCTCGGTGCCGCGCCCCTGGCGGCAGCATTGCTGCTGTATCGCCTGATCTACGTGGTGCTGCCGATGCTGGCGGCCTGCGTCCTGCTGCTGATCAACGAAGCCCAGCGCCTGTTCCAGACCCGGCAATCCCTGCGGGTAGCTTCCGGCTTGGCGGCGCCGATCCTGGCGGTGCTGGTGTTCCTCTCGGGCGTGGTGCTGCTGTTCTCCGGCGCCACCCCGGAAATCGATACCCGTCTGCAGCACATCGGTTTCCTGATTCCCCACCGCCTGGTGGACGCTTCGCACTTCGGCGCCAGCCTGATCGGCGTGCTCTGCCTGCTGCTGGCCCAAGGCCTGCGCCGGCGCCTGTCCGCCGCCTGGATGCTCACCACCATTCTGTTGCTGGTGGGCGCCCTGCTCTCGCTGCTTAAAGGCTTTGACTGGGAAGAAGCCTGCCTGATGACCCTCACTGCCAGCCTGCTGGCCGTATTCCGGCGCTCGTTCTATCGCCCCAGCCGGCTCACCGAACTGCCCTTCTCGCCGCTGTACCTGGTGGCCAGCGTCTGCGTGCTCGGTGCCTCCATCTGGCTGCTGCTGTTCGCCTATCAGGACGTGCCCTACAGCCACCAACTGTGGTGGCAGTTCACCCTCGACGCCGACGCCCCCCGGGGCCTGCGCTCGCTGTTGGGAGCTGCGGTGCTGTTGCTGGTGGTGTCCCTGACCTGGCTGCTGCGCACCGCACGCCCGGTCATCCACCTGCCCACCAGCGACGAGCTGGACAAGGCCGCGAAGATCCTCATGGCCTCCTCTCAACCCGATGGTGGCCTGGCCCTGACCGGGGACAAGGCGCTGCTGTTCCACCCCAACGACGACGCCTTCCTGATGTACGCTCGCCGCGGCCGCAGCCTGGTAGCGCTGTACGACCCCATCGGCCCGACCCAGCAGCGCGCGGAAATGATCTGGCAGTTCCGCGACCTGTGCGACCTGCACCACGCGCGCCCGGTGTTCTACCAGGTACGGGCGGAGAACCTGCCCTACTACATGGACATCGGCCTGACCGCGATCAAGCTCGGTGAAGAGGCCCGGGTTGACCTCAAGCGCTTTGATCTCGAAGCCAAGGGCAAAGAGATGAAGGACCTGCGCTACACCTGGAACCGTGGCACCCGCGACGGCCTGTCGCTGGAGATCCACGAACCCGGCCAAGCGCCGATGGACGAGCTGAAGGTGATCTCCGACGCCTGGCTGACCGGCAAGAATGTCCGCGAGAAAGGCTTCTCCCTGGGCCGTTTCAGCGACGACTACCTGAAGCACTTCCGCATCGCCATCATTCGTTTTGAAGGACGCCCGGTGGCCTTCGCCAACCTGCTCGAGACCTACGGCCATGACCTGGCCAGCCTCGACTTGATGCGCGCGCACCCGGACGCGCCGAAGCTGACCATGGAGTTCATGATGGTCGGCCTGATCCAGCATTATAAAAATCATGGATACGCCCGCTTCAGCCTGGGCATGGTGCCGCTGTCCGGCCTGCAACCCCGCCGTGGCGCACCGCTGACCCAACGCCTCGGCTCGATGGTCTTCCGTCGCGGCGAGCAACTGTATAACTTCCAAGGCTTGCGCCGCTTCAAAGACAAGTTCCAGCCCGACTGGGAACCCCGTTACATGGCCGTGCCGGCCGGGCTCGACCCGCTGGTGGCACTGGCCGACACCGCCGCCCTGATCGCAGGCGGCCTGACTGGATTGGTGAAACGCTGATGATTCAACGCTCTTGGCGGTATCTGCTGGCCACACTGGTGGTGCTGGCTTTGATTGCGGGTGGCGGCTACTGGTGGTGGAACCGTCCCGCCCCTGAACCCACCCTGGAACAACTGACCCAGGCCGACGGTTCGACCCTGACCCGAGTGACCCCAGGCACCAAGGCCAAGGCCCGGGTAGTGGTGGCGGTGCTGCCTGATTCGACCCTGACCGACAAACAACTGCTGGCCCTGAGCCGCAGCGGCGCGGCGCAGATCGTCCAGGTGATCCTGCCCAAGGACGATTGCAAACTGCAGGAACAAGCCCTGCAAAGTGCCCTGCCCCAGCTCAACGGCCCAGCCACCCTGGTCAGCGGCATTGGCCCGGGCGCCGCCCTGGCCTGGCGCTGGATCGCCTCCCAGAACGACGACAAGGCCCAGGCAGTGTCAGTTGGCTTCACCATCAACCCGGCCCCGGGCTGCACCGATCCGTTGCCCAAGACCCTGGCCCACGGCCATTGGCTGGTGGCCTGGAACGACAACCCCGACGATGAAAGCGCCGGTTTCGTCCGCGACACCCCCAACGCCACCACCAGCATCAGCGACTACGACATTCACCTGCCGCAAGTGCTGAACAATGAGCTGCGCAAGCTGCTGGTGGGTTCGGAAAACGGCGGCCTGAACATTCCCGTGGTGGAAGTCCCGGCCGGCCAGACCAAGGACACCGTGACCCTATTCCTCTCCGGCGACGGCGGCTGGCGCGACCTGGACCGTGACGTGGCGGGTGAAATGGCCAAGATCGGCTACCCGGTGGTGGGCATCGACACCCTGCGCTACTACTGGCAGCACAAGACGCCTGAGCAAAGCGCCGTCGACCTCACCGAGCTGATGCAACACTACCGGCAGAAGTGGGGCACCAAGCGCTTCGTGCTGACCGGCTACTCCTTCGGCGCCGACGTGCTGCCAGCGATCTACAACCGCCTGCCGGAAGCCGAACAGCAGCGCATCGACGCCATTATCCTGCTGGCCTTCGCCCGTACCGGCAGCTTCGAGATCGAAGTCGAAGGCTGGCTGGGCAATGCCGGCAAGGAAGCCGCCACCGGCCCGGAAATGGCCAAGCTCCCCGCCGCCAAGGTGGTGTGCATCTACGGTGAGGAAGAAGTCGACGAAAGCGGTTGCACCGACAAGACTGCGGTCGGTGAAGCCATGAAGCTGCCGGGCGGCCATCACTTCGATGAGAACTACCCGGCGCTGGCCAAGCGCCTGGTGGACGCCATCGAAAAGCGCCAGACCAAGGATCAGGCCACCGCTCAAGAGTGAGCTGAGCCTAGCCCGACAAAGCCCCCGCAGCCTCAGGTTGCAGGGGCTTTTTTACATCAGCTGTCTAGTTGCCTCGTTGAAGCGCGCGTAATGGCGGATGACTCCCGCGCAGCTTGTAGGCAAACTCCGAGAGTTGTGTAGGGGGTGCGTTTTGGGCACTTTGCTGCCTTGTTGGCCTGCGGTTCGACGGGCTAGGCTCCGGGTGTCGCTGATCCTTCAGCGGCCGGGCTTGGAAACCCGAAGAGTTAAGCGCAACAGCACCCCGTCACGACTGCAGCGGTTTACCGCTGCAGTTCTGTGTTATGGCAGCTGTGCGTGGGACGCCTTTAGGCGTGCCGGTTCTTAACTCCCGGTTTTCCAACCCGCGCACAGCTGCCACCCATTCGCTTGGAAACGAACGTGGCAACTTCTTTGAGTTAAGGAGTATGACCATGAGCCAAACAAGTCCACCTGCACCTCGTGAACTGAAAACCGTCGGCCTCACACCTTTCATCTATCGCTCCGACCTGCCGCTGTTTCAGGTCAGCCCCGGCCTCCCCATCGGCGAAGCCCTGGCCCAAGCCTCCGACCTGCTGTCCCTGGCCAAGGCCTTTGCCGAGGACGCTGCCTACAGCAAGGACAGCGACCGCCACGCCTGGGCGGCGCACTACCTGACCACCATCGGCAAGGCGGTCGTGGACGATGTGGTGCAGGCGCTAGCCGCGTAAAGGCCGGGGCGGTCGCGCGGTCAGTAGGCTCTGGAAGAAACCGTTCAGGCATCAGTATCGATGTCGATGCCCAGTCCGTCATCGCGAGCAAGCTCGCTCCTACAGGGCCGTGAAACGAAAAAGCCCCCGCTGCCGCAAGGCAACGGGGGCTTTTGTCTGGTCAGGATTACATCTCGACCTGAGTACCCAGTTCGATCACCCGGTTCACCGGCAGTTTGAAGAAGCGCAGGTTGCCGTTGGCGTTCTTCAACATGAAGGCGAACAACGCTTCGCGCCAGCGGGCCATGCCCACCAGTTTGGAGGCGATCACGGTCTCACGACTGAGGAAGTAGGTGGTGCGCATGGGACTGAAGTCCAGCTCGTCCAGGTGGCACAGTTTCAGGGCTTCCGGGACGTCCGGTTCATCGGTGAAACCAAAGTGCAGGATCACCCGGAAGAAGCCTTCGCCGTAGGAATCCACCTCGAAGCGCCGCTGTGCAGGTACACGCGGAATATCCTCGTAAACCACCGTCAACAGCACCACTTGTTCGTGCAGCACCTGGTTATGCAGCAGGTTGTGCAGCAAGGCGTGGGGCACGGCGTCCGGACGGGCGGTAAGGAACACGGCGGTGCCTTGTACCCGATGTGGCGGCTGTACGCGGATGCTGCCGATAAAGATTGGCAGCGGCAGCCCACCTTCGTCCAAGCGATCCACCAGCAATTCCTTGCCGCGCTTCCAGGTGGTCATGAGGATGAACAGCACGATCCCCGCCAGTACCGGGAAGGCACCGCCCTGGAAGATCTTCGGCACGTTGGCAGCGAAAAACAGACCGTCCACCAGGAGGAATCCCACCAGAAGCGGCACCACCAGCATCGGCGGCCACTTCCACAGCAGCAGGATCACTGCCGACACCAGGATGCTGGTAATCAGCATGGTCCCGGTCACCGCCACGCCGTAGGCCGAAGCCAGGGCACCGGAGGACTCGAAACCGAGCACCAGCAGGATCACACCCACCATCAGCGCCCAGTTCACCGCGCCGATGTAGATCTGCCCCTGCTCGGCGCTGGAAGTGTGCTGAATGTGCATCCGCGGGATGTAACCCAGCTGGATTGCTTGGCGAGTCAGGGAGAAGGCCCCGGAAATCACCGCCTGAGACGCGATCACTGTGGCCAGAGTGGCCAGCACCACCAGCGGAATCAGGGCCCAGCTCGGCGCCAGCAGGTAGAAGGGGTTGCGGGCGGCTTCAGGGTTCTCCAGCAGCAGCGCGCCCTGGCCAAAGTAGTTCAGCACCAGCGCCGGCAGTACCAGGGCAAACCAGGCCCGAGCAATGGGCTTGCGCCCGAAGTGCCCCATGTCGGCATACAAGGCTTCGGCACCGGTCAATGCCAGAACCACCGCCCCGAGGATGGCGACCCCCATGCCCGGATGGACAATGAAGAAGCGCACGCCCCACATCGGGTTCAACGCCTGCAACACTTCCGGGTGCTGGAGAATGCCATTGACCCCCAGCCCGCCCAGGACCACGAACCAGGCCACCATCACCGGGCCAAACAGCTTGCCGATGCGATCAGTGCCGTGTTTCTGGATCAGGAACAAGGCCACCAGTACCACCAGCGCCATTGGCACCACCCAGTGTTCCAGGCCGCTGAATGCCAGCTCCAGGCCCTCGACCGCCGACAGCACGGAAATCGCCGGGGTGATCATGCTGTCGCCATAGAACAGCGCCGCCCCGATCAGGCCCAGAATCACCAGCATCGAACGCAAGCGTGGATAGGAACCGGAAGCCCGCCTGGCCAGCGCGGTCAGGGCCATGATGCCGCCCTCGCCCTGGTTGTCGGCCCGCAGGACGAACAGTACGTACTTGATCGAGACGACCCAGACCAACGACCAGAAAATCAGGGCCAGGATGCCAAACACCCCGTCATGATTGACCTGAACCCCATAATGGCCGGCAAACACCTCCTTGAGGGTGTAGAGCGGACTGGTGCCGATATCGCCATACACCACCCCGACCGCCGCCACCAGCATTCCCAGAGGCTTGCCCCCGGAGTGCTCGCCACTCGCCGCCTGACTACTTGCCTGACCCATCAATGACTCCTACTACTCAAGACCGGGGCTTCTTATATAGAAAGCGCAAGGTTATACAAGCGCTATTCTCTTAAGTTGCGCAGTTTGCCATGTAATTTGCAGATTCTTATTACCACTAAGGCGCCAACTAACGCCGTATGAAAGCAACCGGGCATAACGGGACGAAGCATAGTCCAGCGCTGGTCGTATTTCCCCTGCATAAAGCTGGTCAAGCGCGTCGACCATCGCTAGAATTGCGCACTTTTTGATCAGAGGCGCAGCCAGCGCCCAACCGTCGCACTTGCCCCCCAAGTGGCTCGACACCCAATACCGAGGTTAGACATGTCCACCCCCTCCGCGCCGGCCAACCCGAAAGTCGGCTTCGTATCCCTGGGTTGCCCAAAAGCTCTGGTCGACTCCGAGCGCATCCTTACTCAACTGCGCATGGAAGGCTATGACGTTGTGTCCACCTACCAGGACGCCGATGTCGTGGTGGTCAACACCTGCGGTTTCATCGACTCGGCCAAGGCCGAATCCCTGGAAGTGATCGGCGAAGCCATCAAGGAAAACGGCAAGGTCATCGTCACCGGCTGCATGGGCGTGGAAGAAGGCAATATCCGTGACGTGCACCCTAGCGTGCTGGCGGTCACCGGTCCGCAACAGTACGAGCAGGTGGTCAACGCCGTGCACGAAGTGGTGCCACCGAAACAGGACCACAACCCGCTGATCGATCTGGTGCCGCCACAAGGCATCAAGCTGACCCCGCGACACTACGCCTACCTGAAGATTTCCGAAGGCTGCAACCACAGCTGCAGCTTCTGCATCATCCCGTCGATGCGCGGCAAGCTGGTCAGCCGCCCAGTGGGCGATGTGCTCGACGAGGCTCAGCGTCTGGTTAAATCCGGGGTCAAGGAACTGCTGGTGATCTCCCAAGACACCAGCGCCTACGGCGTCGACGTCAAATACCGCACCGGGTTCTGGAACGGCGCGCCGGTGAAGACCCGCATGACCGAACTGTGCGAGGCCCTGAGCACCCTGGGCGTCTGGGTGCGCCTGCACTACGTGTACCCGTACCCGCACGTTGACGAGCTGATCCCGCTGATGGCCGCCGGCAAGATCCTGCCGTACCTGGATATCCCGTTCCAGCACGCCAGCCCGAAAGTGCTCAAGGCCATGAAACGTCCGGCCTTCGAAGACAAGACCCTGGCGCGAATCAAGAACTGGCGCGAGATCTGCCCCGAGCTGATCATCCGTTCGACCTTTATCGTCGGCTTCCCTGGCGAAACCGAGGAAGACTTCCAGTACCTGCTGAACTGGCTGACCGAAGCCCAGCTGGACCGCGTCGGCTGCTTCCAGTACTCGCCGGTGGAAGGCGCACCGGCCAACGACCTGGACCTGGAAGTGGTCCCGGACGAGGTCAAGCAGGACCGCTGGGAGCGCTTCATGGCGCACCAGCAGGAAATCAGCTCGGCACGCCTGCAACAGCGCATCGGCAAGGAAATCGAAGTGCTGATCGATGAAGTCGACGAGAATGGCGCCGTGGGCCGCTGCTTCTTCGATGCGCCGGAAATCGACGGCAACGTGTTCATCGACGGTGCAGGCGACCTGAAGCCGGGTGACAAGGTCTGGTGCCGGGTCACCGACGCCGACGAATACGACCTCTGGGCCGAAACCCTGTAAGGCGTAAAAAAACTGCCAAGCCCCGCTCTCGCGACGAGATGCGGGGCTTTTTTCGGTCTATCGTTAGCCCTTGCCAATCACATCAGGGGCAGCGGCATGCGCCACCACTCGGTCATCCACACACCGAAACTCAGCGACTACCCGGAACTGGTCCGCGTCTGGGAAGACTCGGTGCGCGCCACCCACGACTTTCTCCCGGACAGCTATATAGAGCTGCTGAGAAAGCTGGTGCTGACCCGCTACCTGGATGCGGTAATGCTGATCTGTACCCGGGATCAGCGGCAACGCATCACCGGTTTCGCAGGCGTGGCGGCAGGCAAGATCGAGATGCTGTTCATCGACCCGGCCCATCGCGGCCAGGGCCTGGGCCGGCACCTGCTGCACTACGCAGTGGAACACCTGAATGCTCAGCAACTGGACGTCAATGAACAGAACCCCCAGGCCCTGGGCTTCTACTTCAAGCAAGGCTTCGAAGTGGTCGGCCGCTCTGAGCAGGACGGTATGGGCCAGCCTTACCCGTTGTTGCACATGCGCCTGAAACAACCACAACTGCAGGCCCGACGCGGCTAAAAGCCACAGCGGGCAAATGGACCCGCGATTAACCGGCGCCAGGCAGGTACAATAGCTGCCCTCTTTTGTTACGGCCCCTGTCATGACTGACCCGATTCGTCTCTCCAAACGCCTCATCGAACTGGTCGGCTGCTCCCGCCGGGAGGCTGAGCTGTTCATCGAGGGCGGCTGGGTCACCGTAGACGGCGAAGTCATCGACGAACCGCAGTTCAAGGTCGGCGCGCAAAAGGTCGTCCTCGACCCCGAGGCCAAGGCCACTGCCCCGGAGCCGGTGACCATTCTGCTCAATATGCCCGCCGGCCAGGACCTGGACAGCGCCCTGGCATCCATCGGCGCCGACAGCCTGTCGGATGAGCACCGCTACGGCAAACGTCCGCTACGCGGGCACTTCCTGCGCCTGACCGCCAGTGAAGACCTGCAGCCCAACGCCAGTGGCCTGCTGGTGTTCACCCAGGACTGGAAAGTGCTGCGCAAACTGACGGCCGATGCGGCCAAGATCGAGCAGGAATACGTGGTCGAGGTCGCAGGCGAGATGATCGATCACGGCCTCAACCGCCTGAACCACGGCCTGACCTACAAAGGCCGCGAGCTGCCACCGGTCAAGGCCAGCTGGCAGAACGAAAACCGCCTGCGCTTCGCCATGAAGAATCCGCAGCCAGGCGTGATCGCGCTGTTTTGCCAAGCCGTCGGCCTCAAGGTCGTCGCCATTCGCCGCATCCGGATCGGCGGCGTGTCCATCGGCAAAGTGCCACTGGGCCAGTGGCGCTACCTGTCGACCAAAGAGAAGTTCTAAAACCTCCCCCATTCAGACGCCGTGCCCTGGCGCGGCGCTCCACGCGCATTGATCAGGACTGTAACCATGATTCATAACGATGTACTGCGCAGCGTGCGCTACATGCTCGATATCAGCGACAAGAAGGTCGTGGAAATCATCAAACTCACCGGTTTCAAGGTCAGCCTGGACGACATCGTCAGCTACCTGAAGAAGGACGAGGAAGAAGGCTTCGTGCACTGCCCGGACGAAGTCATGGCGCATTTCCTCGACGGCCTGGTGATCTTCAAGCGCGGCAAGGATGAAAGCCGTCCGCCGCTGCCGATCGAACTGCCGGTGACCAACAACATCATCCTGAAGAAGCTGCGCGTAGCCTTCGAACTCAAGGAAGACGACATGCACGCCGTGCTCAAGGCCGCCGACTTCCCAGTGTCCAAGCCCGAACTCAGCGCGCTGTTTCGCAAATTCGGCCACACCAACTACCGTCCCTGCGGCGACCAGTTGCTGCGCAACTTTCTCAAGGGCCTGACCCTGCGAGTACGCGGCTGAGCGTCGACGCACACCGTCAGCGCCTCTGATGAGCCGCTATTGCGCAAGACAATAGTGGCTCCGCGACGAACGCCTGAAGACTAGGGTAGGCACACACCCACATCCCCTCAGGACTCGTCATGCATCCCTACTTTTCCCTGCAAGGCCGCACCGCCCTGGTGACCGGTGGCACTCGTGGCATCGGCAAGATGATCGCCAAGGCCTTCGTCGAGGCCGGCGCCCGGGTCTATATCTGTGCCCGTGATCCCGAGGCCTGCCGGCAAACCGCCGAGGAACTGGCAGCGTTTGGCGACTGCCGGGGACTGGCCGCCAACCTGGCCAGCGAAGAAGGCGTGCAGCAACTCGCCGCCGCACTGGGCCAGCAACTGGACGCTCTGGACATTCTGGTGAACAACGCTGGCACCACTTGGGGCGCGCCCCTGGAAAGCTACCCGGCCAAGGGCTGGGAGAAGGTCATGCAGTTGAACGTGACCTCGGTGTTCAGTTGTATCCAGCAACTGCTGCCGCTGCTGCGCGGGGCCGGCTCGGCGGCCAATCCGGCGCGCATCATCAACATTGGCTCGGTGGCCGGGATCAGCTCCTTTGGCGAACAGGCCTACGCCTATGGTCCGAGCAAGGCGGCCCTGCACCAGATGTCGCGCATTCTGGCCCGGGAGCTAGTGAGCCAGCACATCAACGTCAATGTCATCGCTCCGGGACGTTTCCCCAGCAAGATGACCCAGCACATCGGCAATGATGAACAGGCCCTGGCCGAGGATACGGCGTTGATCCCGATGAAGCGCTGGGGCCGGGAAGAAGAAATGGCGGCCCTGGCTATCAGCCTGGCGAGCACCGCGGGGGCTTACATGACCGGGAATGTCATTCCTCTGGATGGTGGGTTCAGTCTCTGATCGGTGTCGTGTGCTTCGCCGGCAAGCCGGCTCCTACGGATGGCGCTGGGCGTTGTAGGAGCTGGCTTGCCAGCGAACGGGTTATCATGGCTCCCCCTCTCCCAGCCTCGACCCCAGAACATGACCTACAGCGTTTCTCCCATCGGTTTCGTGCGTTCCTGTTTCAAGGAGAAGTTCGCCATCCCGCGCCAGCCGCAACTGGCACCCGCCGCCCGTGGGGTAGTGGAATTGGTGGCGCCCTTCGATCAGGGCGATGCGGTGCAGGGGCTGGAGCAAGTCAGTCATGTCTGGCTGCTGTTCCTGTTTCACCAGGCCCTGGAGGAGAAACCCCGGCTCAAGGTGCGCCCACCGCGCCTGGGGGGCAACAAGTCCATGGGGGTCTTCGCCACACGCGCTACCCACAGGCCCAACGGTATTGGCCAGTCGGTGGTCAAGCTGGACAAGGTCGAGGCCAATCGCCTGTGGATCTCTGGCATCGACCTGCTGGACGGCACACCAATCCTCGACATCAAACCCTACGTGCCCTACGCCGACATCATTGCCACGGCGAGCAATGAGATCGCTAGTGCTGCACCACAGTTGATTCCAGTGCAGTGGCAGGACAATGCCCTGCAACAGGCCAAGACCCAAGCTCAGCGTCTGCAGGAGCCCTTGGTAGAACTCATCGAGCAGTGTCTGGCCCAGGACCCGCGCCCGGCCTATCAGGTGCCCACTGCCGAGCGGGAATACGGTGCGCAGTTCTGGGACTTGGATGTGCGCTGGCATTACCCCGAGCCTGGGCTGATCCGGGTGTTGGAAGTGGTCCTCGCCGGCTGAACCCTGGAAACGAAAAAGCCCGCGTTGCCTTTTCAGGCAACGCGGGCTTTTTTGTGTCTGGGAGCACCCGCCCAGTCAGCACGGATGCGCTGCCTGGGCGGTCTTCGCGAGCAAGCTCGTTCCTACTTTTCGACGAAAGCGCGCTCGATCAGGTAGTCACCCGGCTCGCGCATGCGCGGTGAAACGGTCAGGCCGAAGCTGTTGAGCACTTCACTGGTTTCATCCAGCATGCTCGGGCTACCGCACAGCATGGCGCGGTCGTCCTGGGGGTTGATCGGCGGCAGGCCGATGTCGCGGAACAGTTTGCCGCTGCGCATCAGGTCGGTCAGGCGGCCTTCGTTCTCGAACGGCTCACGGGTCACGGTGGGGTAGTAGATCAACTTCTCACGCAGTGCTTCGCCGAAGAACTCGTTCTGCGGCAGATGCTCGGTAATGAATTCACGGTAGGCGACTTCGTTGACGTAGCGTACGCCGTGGCACAGGATCACTTTTTCGAAACGCTCGTAGGTTTCCGGATCCTGGATCACGCTCATGAATGGCGCCAGGCCGGTACCAGTGCTGAGCAGGTACAGATGTTTGCCCGGTTTCAAGTCATCCAGTACCAGGGTACCGGTTGGCTTCTTGCTGATGATGATCTCGTCGCCTTCCTTCAAATGCTGCAATTGGGAAGTCAACGGACCGTCTGGAACCTTGATGCTGAAAAATTCGAGATGCTCTTCCCAGTTCGGGCTGGCAATGGAGTAGGCACGCATAAGCGGACGGCCATTGGGCTGTTGCAGGCCGATCATCACGAACTGACCGTTCTCGAAGCGCAAACCCGGATCGCGGGTGCACTTGAAGCTGAACAGAGTGTCATTCCAGTGATGAACACTGAGGACACGCTCGTGGTTCATGTTGCTCATGTACGGGGGCTCCTAGAAATTGCCTGCGCTGACCATGAGCGCAATTGCACAGCATTCTAATGGCGGCGACAATATCTGTTAACTGGATTATTAAGATAAGGGTTATCGGTTATATCGATATGCGATTTACTCTCCGTCAACTGCAAGTCTTCGTCGCCGTCGCCCAGCAAGAGAGCGTTTCTCGTGCTGCCGGGCTTCTGGCCCTGTCGCAATCGGCGGCCAGCACCTCGATCACCGAACTCGAGCGCCAATCCAGTTGCCAGCTGTTTGATCGCGCCGGCAAGCGCCTGAGCCTCAACGCCCTGGGCAAACAGCTTTTGCCACAAGCGGTGGCACTGCTGGACCAGGCCAAGGAGATCGAGGACCTGCTCAATGGCAAGTCCGGATTCGGCTCGCTCTCGGTGGGCGCCACCCTGACCATTGGCAATTACCTGGCGACCCTGCTGATCGGCAGCTTCATGCAGGTGCATCCGGAAAGCCAGGTGAAGCTCCATGTGCAAAACACTGCGCATATCGTGCAACAGGTGGCCCACTACGAAATTGATCTGGGTCTAATCGAAGGCGACTGCAGTCATCCGGATATCGAGGTGCAAACCTGGGTCGAGGATGAGCTGGTGGTGTTTTGCGCGCCCCAGCACCCTTTGGCCAAACGCGGCCACGCCAGCATGGAAGAGCTGACCCACGAAGCCTGGATCCTCCGCGAGCAGGGTTCCGGAACCCGACTGACCTTCGACCAGGCCATGCGTCACCACCGCAGCGCGCTGAATATCCGCCTGGAGCTGGAGCACACCGAAGCCATCAAGCGTGCCGTGGAGTCGGGATTGGGGATTGGTTGCATCTCCAGACTGGCGCTGAGGGATGCCTTTCGTCGTGGCAGCCTGGTGCCAGTGGAAACACCGGGCCTGGATCTGGCCCGGCAGTTCTACTTCATCTGGCATAAACAGAAGTATCAGACTTCAGCCATGCGCGAGTTCCTCGAACTGTGCCGTTCCTTTACCGCCGGGGTACAGCGCAGCGACGAAATCGTCCTGCCGAGCATTCCTTAGATCAGGATCACTGCCCAGACGATAGTGATCATGCTCAAGGCAATAAACTGCGCTGCGCTGCCCATGTCCTTGGCGTTCTTCGACAACGGGTGACGATCCAGGGAAATGCGATCGATCGCTGCCTCCACCGCCGAATTGAGCAACTCGACGATCAACGCCAGCAGACACACGGCAATCAGCAGCGCGCGCTCGACCCGGCTGACGTTGAGCAGGAAGCTCAAGGGAATCAGGATCACGTTGAGCAACACCAACTGACGAAATGCTGCCTCGCCGGTGAAGGCGGCGCGCAAGCCATCGAACGAATAGCCCGCGGCGTTGAGGATGCGTTTAAGACCGGTTTGACCTTTGAAAGGCGACATAAGCTGAGCAACTGAAGAAAAAGGAGTGGGGAAGCTAGTTCAACCAAAGTCAAAAAAGCGTGAACAAGCAGCCGGTTAATGGCTGGAAATTGACTCAAGTTGTTGCAAGAGCAAGGCCGCCTGGGTGCGGGTGCGAACCCCGAGTTTGCGGAAAATTGCCGTCACGTGAGCCTTGATCGTCGCCTCGGAAACACTCAGCTCATAAGCGATCTGTTTGTTCAGCAACCCCTCGCAGACCATGGTCAGAACCCGAAACTGCTGAGGCGTCAGGCTTGCCAGGCCTTCGCTGGCAGCCTTGGCTTCCGCCGAGACACTGACTTCTTCAAAGGCTTGCGGCGGCCACCAGACGTCGCCATCAAGGACGCTGCGCACCGCCTGCTGAATGACTTCCAGAGAACTGGACTTGGGAATGAAACCGCTGGCCCCGAACTCGCGGGAACGAACCATGACGGACGCTTCTTCCTGCGCCGAAACCATCACCACTGGAATCTGCGGATACTGCCCGCGCAACAACACCAGGCCTGAGAAACCGTAGGCACCGGGCATGTTCAGGTCCAGCAGCACCAGATCCCAGTCAGCTTTTTCGGTGAGGCGGGTTTCCAGCTCGGCGATGCTCGCCACTTCCACCAGACGCACATCAGGGCCCAAGCCCAGAGTGACGGCTTGATGCAGTGCACTGCGAAAAAGCGGGTGGTCATCGGCAATCAGGATTTCGTATGTGGCCATTTTTCAAATGATCCTGTTTTTCATGGCAGGACTGATGCATTCAGCCCTCACCCAAGCAACACGGGGGCTCGCCAGAGTGCGACACCCAAAGAGCACGAACGCCGCGAAAAGCCTGAGCAAAACGATGGTTCAAACAGCGCTGGCGCCCTAATCGGCGCCAAGCATGCCCAGCGAAGCCAGGGTGGTCAAGCTTGAAGCTTTGCGGCATCTTAGCCAGCTAACTAATAAGAGAGCCCTCATGCGAAGCCAAGCATTGCGTGCCGATGTCCTGATGCTGATCACCGCCGTCATCTGGGGCTCAGCGTTTGTCGCACAAACCTCCGGCATGGATCATATCGGCCCCTTCCTCTATTCCGGCCTGCGTTTCGCCCTGGGCTCACTCTGCCTACTACCGCTGGTACTGCGCAAAACGCCCGCTGACCGCCAAGCCGAACCCCTGCTCAATCGTGGCCTGTTGTTGGGCGGCGTGCTCATGGGCCTGGCCCTTGCCCTAGGGATCAACCTGCAGCAGGTCGGCCTGATGTTTACCAGCGTAACCAATGCCGGGTTCATCACCGGACTCTACGTCATTGTAGTGCCGCTGCTGGGACTGCTGATTGGCCACAAGACAGGCCTGGGTACTTGGCTCGGCGCGATGCTGGCCGTGGTGGGCATGTTCCTGTTGAGCGTCAGCGACAGCTTTCACGTTGCATCTGGCGACTGGCTGCAACTGATCGGCGCCTTTGTCTGGGGCGCACACGTAATCCTGGTGGGAGTATTCGCCAGCCGACACGACCCGATTCGCCTGGCCTTCCTGCAATTTGCCACCTGTTCGGTGGTGAGCCTGGCCCTGGCGCTGTGCCTGGAGCCGATTCACTGGAACGCGATTGTCGCCGCCGGCCCGGCCATTCTTTACGGGGGCGTGATTGCTGTCGGCGTCGGCTACACCCTGCAAGTGATTGCCCAGAAAGACGCGATCGCCTCCCATGCGGCGATCATTCTGTCCCTCGAAGCCGTGTTTGCCGCGATTGCCGGTGCCTGGCTGCTGAATGAATCACTGCAACTGCGCGGTTACTTCGGCTGTGCACTCATGCTCAGCGGCATGCTAGTGGCCCAACTATGGCCGCAAAAATCCCAGGCAACGGCTACCACTACACAAAGGGCTTGAGCCGGGAATGCACTTCATCCTGCGGATCGATGGCCTTCTGGAACTTCGCCGACAGGTAATGAGTGCTGAATACGTCAAGATAGGCATCCATTACCTGGCTGACCTGCTCGTCCCCCGCCAACTCCAGGCATAGAGCGGCTACCTCGGCGGTACAGAAATGATCATCACGCTTGGAGCGCCGCAACTTGTAGCGCGAGAGCTTCTCGGAAGACAGGCTCAGCACCGGCAAGTGCTCAAGATAGGGGCTCTTGCGAAACATCTTGCGGGCTTCGCTCCAGGTGGCATCCAGCAGAATGAACAGCGGGCGCTTGCCTTCCTGCTGCCGGACCTCGCTGACCACTCGCTCGGGGGCCACGAACTCTCCGGGAAAGACGATATAGGGTTGCCACTGCGGATCGGCAAGCAAAGCCAGCAATTGCGGATCGACCTCGGTACGAGACCAGTGAAACGCCCAGGTATCGGCAATCACATCGGCGATCAACCAGCCGGTATTACTCGGTTTGAGCGGCTCCACATCGTGCATCACCAGGCACATGGCCGACTCGGCGCTGACCTTGGGCCGCCAGGCACACAGGCAATGACTGGGAATCACTCGGCAACGCGGGCAGCGCTCAGCCCGTGAGCCCCGTGCAAAAAAGGGTTTGACCGCACGAGCCATGCGCAGATCACGTAAACGGGATACCGCATGGCTCATCGCTGAGCACACCGGCAAAGGACAGGAATCGACACGAAAATAACTCGAAGGGGTAAAAAGTGGGACAAGTTTATCAGAGCTATCTGTTCAAACCTGTACCGCCTTCCTAGCTCTCCCCCTATAATTCGTCGCCACTGAACGCACAGTCGAGTGGCTGGTCGAAGCATCAGTCACTGCACCAGGAGAGTTTCATGTTGCGCTTTACCATCCCTACCGTCGCCCTTCTGCTGGCCTTGCCCCTGGGTGTCCAGGCTGCGTCCTTGCAAGAGTTCGAACTGAGCAAAATGCTGGAGAAGGTCGCTGCGGAAAGCAACGTCGGCACTCCCCGGGAAGTCAACGAGAACATTCTCGATCAGGGTTATACCGTTGAAGGCAAGGAACTGATCAACCACCTCAGCGTCCAGGCCGGCCACGCCGAACAGATGCGTGCCAACCCCAAGGCCGTCTACTTGCAACTGGGCGCCAGCGTCTGCCGCAACCCCAACTACCGCAAGCTGATGGCCAAAGGCGCAGTCATGCGCTACGAGTTCACCGAAAACCGCACCAATCGCCCTGTAGCCTCGGCGCGCTTCCAGGAATCGGATTGCCCTTCTCAGAAAGCGCCAAAGAAGAAGTGAATCAAGAACGGGACGCGCGCCGCTGCTGATCATCGGCGCGCAACTCCGCCACCAGGGCCTGCAGATATCGCGAAGGCCGCTCCTCCCCCGCCAACCGGCGTCGGCATTCTTCCTCAAGGCTCAAATGATGGGCCGCCGCAGCAGCTTGCAACAGCTGGTACAACTGCGGATCGACTTCCAGCACGACAGTGGTCATCCCTTGCCTCCCTGCCCTCGGCTTGCACGGACGAATGGCCGCGACCCCTTCCTGGGCCCGGCTCCTGAACCCAGCGCTGCACTTTAGTAAATCAGAGCCACGAGCCCTTGCCTTGGCGCCTGACCAATGGTGCCAAGGCTGGTAAATTCACCAAGAAGCGGTTGCCAGCCAAGACTTTATGGGCACATGATCAAGTCATGTCCGAAGGTTCCCATCGATTGTTCCAGGACGGTTCAGGAGGCCGTTCTTGTACGTCTTGCAGTGCAATTTTTTCTTAATAAAGGAAAGCAGAACCTCTGTGGATACCTCGATTGCGGCCCAGCGACGGTCAGCGGTGATCGGGACAGGATAATTGCTCACACGCTGGGCTGAGCAGGCAGCGACACAGGCTGTGTCGTGGCACGTTCGAATACTTCGGTCGTGCACAAGGTTCTGCGCAGAAGGAGAAGCTGAATGCCTTACCAATCGAATGACCTGTTAACTCGTCATTTCCAAAGCAAGGGCGTCGACCTCACAAGCCAGGTCGAAGCGCAACTCAACCAGATTGCCCCCAACAGCCCGAATATCCCCCTCTATCGCGACATGGTTCTCACCGTCCTGCGCATGGCCGAGGACGACCTCAACCGCTGGAACGCCAAGATTACCCTGCAAGCGCTACGCGAGCTGGAACATGCCTTCCGGGTACTGGAACAGTTCAAGGGCCGGCGCAAAGTGACGGTATTCGGCTCGGCGCGAACGCCCAGCGAGCATCCGCTTTATGCCATGGCCAAGGAACTGGGAGCCGCTCTGGCCCGTTCGGACCTGATGGTTATCACCGGCGCCGGTGGCGGCATCATGGCCGCGGCCCATGACGGCGCGGGCCTGGAACACAGCCTGGGCTTCAACATCACCCTGCCCTTCGAGCAACATGCCAACCCCACCGTCGGCGGTACGGAGAACCTGCTGTCGTTCCACTTCTTCTTCACCCGCAAGCTGTTCTTCGTCAAGGAAGCCGATGCCCTGGTGCTCTGCCCAGGCGGTTTCGGCACCCTGGATGAAGCCCTGGAAGTACTGACCCTGATCCAGACCGGCAAAAGCCCTCTGGTACCGGTGGTGTTACTGGACGCACCTGGCGGACAGTTCTGGCAAGGCGCCCTGGACTTCATCCATAACCAGTTGGAGGCCAATCGCTACATCCTGCCCAGCGACATGAAGCTGGTGCGCCTGGTACACAGTACAGAAGAGGCAGTTAAGGAAATCCAGCAGTTCTACGCCAACTTCCACTCCAGCCGTTGGCTGAAGCAGGAGTTTGTCATCCGCATGAACCACAGCCTCAATGAACAGGCGCTGGAACACATGCAGACAGCATTCGCCGACCTGTGCTTGAGCGGCCAGTTTCAGCAACATGCCTACAGAGGAGAGGAGCACGACGAAGTTCAGTTCAGCCATCTGGCGCGGCTATCGTTCGTTTTCAACGCTCGTGACAACGGCCGTCTGCGGGAACTGATCGACTTTATCAACCTGCCCGAGAACTGGACCAAGCAACAAACCGAGACCCGCCAACGCGTGCGAGAAACCAGCAAAGTCAGCTGATAAGCACCGTCGCCCGCTGCATCATGCAGCGGGTATAACCTCAGTCATCCACCCCTCGGCCGCTCAACAGGCGGCCGATCATGTCCATGGAATACCCGCGGTAACTCAGAAAGCGCCCTTGCTTGGCCCGTTCTCGGGCATCCACAGGAAGCTGCCCGGCAAACTTGCGCTGCCAGACGTCTCGCAACTGCTCCTGCCAGTCGATACCGCACTCACGCAGAGCAAGATCGATATCACCTCGCTGCAAGCCACGCTGGCTGAGCTCTTCGCGAATACGCATCGGCCCGTAACCTGAGCGGGCACGATAGGAAACAAAACTTTCGAGATAACGGGATTCGGAAAGCAGACCCTCTTCCGTCAAACGGTCCAGGGCGGCTTCGATCATTTCAGGAGAGGCGCCGCGCTGACGCAGTTTACGCGTCAGCTCGACTCGACCGTGCTCGCGTCGCGCGAGCAGGTCCATTGCAGTTCGCCGCACCGCGACGAGGGTATCGAGTACGGCGGTCATTGGATCAATCAGATATCAGCGTCGGCCATATCGTCTTCGGTCTCTTTGACCGGATTGGCTTTGACGTCTGGCGAAGCGGTCAGCAGCTTCTCGCGGATCTGCTTCTCCAGCGCGTTGCCGATTTCCGGGTTGTCCTGCAGGAACTTGGCCGAGTTGGCCTTGCCCTGACCGATCTTGTTGCCCTGATAGCTGTACCAGGCACCGGATTTTTCCAGGAAGCCGTGCAGCACGCCCAGGTCGATGATCTCGCCGTTGAGGTAGATACCCTTGCCGTAAAGAATCTGGAACTCGGCCTGACGGAACGGCGGAGCCACCTTGTTCTTGACGATCTTGACTCGGGTTTCGCTACCGACCACTTCGTCGCCTTCCTTCACCGCGCCGGTACGACGAATGTCCAGACGAACCGAAGCGTAGAACTTCAGCGCGTTACCACCGGTGGTGGTTTCCGGGCTGCCGAACATCACACCGATCTTCATACGGATCTGGTTGATGAAGATCACCAGGCAGTTGGCATTCTTGATGTTACCGGTGATTTTACGCAGCGCCTGGGACATCAGGCGGGCTTGCAGGCCCACGTGCATGTCGCCCATCTCGCCTTCGATTTCAGCCTTGGGCACCAGGGCCGCCACGGAGTCGACGATGATCACGTCAACCGCGTTGGAACGCACCAGCATGTCGGTGATTTCCAGGGCCTGCTCGCCGGTATCCGGCTGAGAAACCAGCAGGTCATCGACGTTGACACCCAGCTTGCCGGCGTATTCCGGATCCAGCGCGTGCTCGGCGTCGACGAAGGCACAAGTGGCACCGGCTTTCTGCGCCTGGGCAATGACCGACAGGGTCAGAGTGGTCTTACCGGACGACTCAGGGCCGTAGATTTCAACGATACGGCCTTTTGGCAGACCGCCAATGCCCAGAGCAATGTCCAGACCCAGAGAGCCAGTGGAAATGGCCGGGATCGCCTGACGGTCGTGATCGCCCATACGCATTACGGCACCCTTGCCGAATTGACGTTCGATCTGACCCAGGGCCGCAGCCAAGGCTTTCTTCTTGTTGTCGTCCATTAAAGTCCTCACGTAATCAATAAGGCCTGACGGCCAACACCTGTATAAGTAGCCAGTATTATTCCACAGCGCTCGAGGATCGCCTACCCCTGATTTGCGATTTCTGCTGCAGCGTGTTGCAGCAACCCCTCTAGCGCGGCCTTCACCGTTTGTCGGCGAACCTCATCGCGATTCCCGGGGAAGTGTCGGCACTCGGTGGTCAACGTCTCTCCCGCGCCCCAGGCCAGCCACACCGTACCTACCGGCTTCTGCGCAGAACCGCCATCCGGCCCGGCGATACCACTGACCGCCACCGCAAAATGCGCATGACTCTTGGCCTGCGCGCCCCGGACCATGGCCTCCACTACTTCTCGACTGACCGCACCGACCGAATTGAACAAATCGGCCGGCACATTCAATTGCAGGGTCTTCTGGCGGTTGGAGTAGGTGACATAACCGGCCTCAAACCAGGCCGAGCTGCCCGGGATCCGCGTGATCGCCTCGGCAATCCCACCGCCGGTGCAGGACTCCGCGGTGGTGACGTGGGTATTCAGAACCTGCAAACGCCGGCCGAGTTCAGCGGCAAGCTGGGTAATTTCTTTCACGATCCTCTCCTGATGGGGCTGGCGTGCACCTACCGTACACCAGGCAAGATGGCTTGCAAGTGACAAGCTGTCAGGAAACCGGACGGCTCTGGAACACTGCTTCAGATGAGGTGGTCTCGAACAGTCCCGCCCCGCGCCAGGAACAGCGCCAGCCACGAAGCTGGCGCTGGCACCCCGCTACCCAAGCCTGCCGGAATGAACAAAAGCACCGATGACTATTCACCAGCCTTCCCTGCGCAGAAAGGTCAGGCCAGCAAGTCCCAGGTCAATGCGATTGCACCGCCTGGAGTGGATGCATATGCCCACAATGCCTGGCCCGCGGGAATACGGATCGGGTACGGCATGACAATCTCGGAGTCGCTGCCGGAAATGGTAGAGCCATTGCCAGAGAAGATGATCGCCGCATTGGAGATGGAAGAACCGGTCGGTCCCACATACAGATCGACGACACCTGTCGAGGTCTTGATCAAACCCGTCTGGATGATCAGGCCACCCGTGTTTTGAGCAGCCGAAACGATCTCCACAATCCCTTTTGGGAATACGGTAATGAAGTGCTTGCCCATGGTTACTGCGTTCATATTTTTCACCTTTGAATGGAATGGTCGGTCACGGAGAGTGCCGCTTTCATGTCGCTCAAAGGCGATGGGGTCGAAGCTCATGGCTTTCTCAATGGGCGAGCTACATAAGCAAACCCACTGAAGTCTCGAAGAAGAGATGCAAAAGCCCCGCCTTATCACGGGGCTCATTGCTGTTTTTTAGAACACGTTGTCCCAGGTGTAGCTACCGGTTTTCCACTTGTGGTCCGGGTAGAAGACACGGGGCGGCTTGATGGTCGGGGTGTACCCGAAGCGAGCCCAGATCGGCCGCTCGGTCACGATCGTGAAGCTGCCGTTGGCCTGCAAGCGGATAGTGGCGCCGGGACGGCCGGCGGTGCCGCTTTGCCACACGACGGCATTGTTCGCTGCGTAGATCACCAGGTTACCGTCATCCTGCATCACGCATCTCACGCCGCCTTTGTTCTGGGTGTAGGTCGCCCAGACGACGCTGGAGTTCGGGCCGTAAACCACCAGATTGCCGTCACCCTGGAAAACCAGGGAGTGATCGCCCGCACTGTAGAACTGCCCCGGTACCAACTCCGTAGTACCACCAATGATCATGGCCGCCCCGACAGCCGGAGTGAACACGCGACCGTTGGGCGCATACCAGTGAGGGATGGTGTCGACGGTGACGATGTTCCCGTCATCCTGAACCTGAGTGAACGCTCGCAAGGACGCATCTTCGCGAGAGCCCATGGTGGGATCGCTGGGTGTCGTCGACCAGATACGGCCACGCAGTGGGTCATCCAGTACGAAGCCATAGTTCATGAAGACCATCATGGGGTCTTTTTTGTTGCCCTTGCTCACATTAGTGAAGGGCGTGTTCTGATCGGCGACCCACGCCAACTGAGCACCGTCATAAAGCGCGAGGTTGCCATCAGGCTGAAAGAGCAACTTGAAGCGCTTGTTGGGGGACTGCAGATACTGGTTCGGCGCCATGTAATAGCGCGCAGGCAGTATAGAAGAACCGTTATCGGTAAAGTCGTATCGAATCCAAGCCATGTTGATACCTATTGAGTCGAATGATCAGTCGCGGAAAAGTCCGCTCTCATGTCGCTCATAGGCGATTGCTCGAGGCTCGAGGCCTTCACATGGTTCAAGGTTCCGCAGCGGGAACATTTGATCTGGAGCTCGGTAAACTCACCCACGCGGGCGAGAAGTCGTTTGCAATGACCGCATCTGCATTCTTTTAACATCGACAAGTCCATTTGATTTCAGTCACACCACGTGCCGACACAAACCGCGGCAGCGATCCATTTTTCATACCAGCCTCAAGGCCATCAGTGCATCGCCGAGGCGCCTTGCAACAACGCCTGAGACTCACGCACCCACTGCTGCAACGCCTTCAGTTGCTCGGCGTTGGCGTGGCATTGGCTGTAGTTGTCGACGACGCTGGCGGCGACGGTAGAGAGTGCAAGGCCCGAGGCGGCGCCATCAGCGACGCTGGGGCCTGCGGCCACGGGCAGGTTGGCGGCGCCGGCGTCGTGCACCCGGACAAAACCATCAGGCACAACGCAGGCGTTATCAGCCGCTTTCGAGACATAGATAGGAACCTCCTTGGTGAGAGTGGCGCCCGCCTGATAGACCTTGACTACGCGATCGACGTACTCGACCACCACCTTCTCCTTGACCGTGCCCAGGGCCTGGCCTTGTTCGAAGGATTGCTGCAGCCGAGCCTCGTCGAGGCGCTGGTGTTTACTGCGTTCACTGCCGGCGCCGCTGACAAAACCAAGGGCATAAAGCAACGCAGCCGCCAGGGCTACGGCCAGCCAACCGCTGAAGTTCATCAAACCACTCCTGCTATCCGTGAAAGAAATGGGCCTGCCGATCCGCGGCCATCAGCCCCCAATCAGGCAGGGGATTCAGACCACGGGCAGGCAAAGCACCGCCCGCGCCCTGGCCCAGAGTTGCAGGCGATCCTGCAAGCCGTTCAAACCACCATTGATGCGGCGGGTAATGCTGTTGAACTCATCGCGATCAGCCAGGGCATTGAGTCCGCCGCGCTCCCAGAACCAGGCCGCCGACTCGGCGGCCCATTGCGGCTGCTCCAGCAGTTCCGGCAACTCCAGCAGGCGCTCATCGCCAAACAGCCCGAGGCTGCACTGGCGATAGTTGCTGCGCCCGGTGATCTGGATCAGACCACGCCCGCGATAACGCTGGCCGTCGCCGTCAGCCTCCGGTGTGTTGCCCAAGCGTGCCGCGAGCGTGCCGGTGTCGTACTTGCTCAGGTATTGATCACTGCCCAGCTCGCGCACATATAGCAGTTGCCCGGATTCGTGACCGATCTGGGCGAGAAAGGCCGCCTGGCGCTTCGGTGTATCGATCTGCCGATGGGCCATGGCGGTGTTGAGTGGAGAAACAAAAACGCCCGCTTGGCGGCGGGCGTTAGGCATGATTTTTTGCAGTTGTTGTTCAGTGATTGGCATGGTCGGTGTTTGTAAGTCGGATAAGAAAACGCCCCGGCGGTGCGGGGCGTTTATTGAGCGGGGATCTGATCGGGCGGTTGCGGCCAATCGACATCGGTGGGAAATCCTGGTTGCTGCTGAAGTCGACTCAACGCTACCCGATACCGCCGCCAGAGATTCAGTTGTTCAACTTCGCCTGCATTGGCGATATCGGTATCAATCGCATCCTGCAAAGGCCCCATGCGGTTTGCCGCGATCGCCAGGAGCTGGTCTCGCTGCCCCAGCACTTCATCAATCGAAGAGGGAGGAAACATAGTTTCCAACGGTGCCTGTTCCGAGAAATACTCTCCTGGAAGAAGATCCTCTTCAACGTTGACTGCACGCCAGCCTTGACCATCATTACGTACTGCAAAACTCATAAAACCTCCTCATACCCATGAATTGCTACGGCCCCTGCCGCGGTTTGAGACGCGACATAAATGCTCATGCCCTCAAGTACGATTTCTGCCGACATGACATCCGAAGCACTACCCGTACCACCGGCAATAGTCGTCGATATCTGCGGAACCGAGGAGCTGCGAGTCCCCAGGTAGCTTGAGTTGGAAGCGATACAGACATTCGACTGAGCACCGCCGTTGTAACTGGCAATCGCTGTAAGAGAAACAGATACCGCAGTGGGCGGTACAAAGTTGACCAAAGACACTTCCCCCCAAGTTGGTGCAGTGGAATTCCAACTGCCAACAACCCCAGCCGCCACAAATCGGTTAGACACAACATTGGTGCCTGCCGCCAATAGCCACTTCACCTTGGACCCGCGTTGCCGGTATCGAAGCGGGTACTTGTTGGTAGCATCAGTGAAGAACGAGGTCACCCGCACTGCGGTAAAACCAGCAGGAAGCACTGGTTCATAAACAAACAACACAGGTGTCGTACCAAGCGTCTGCGTCGCCGGATGACTGGCAGTAATCTGATTGGCCGAATCGACCGACTGGACCACGGTTCCAGGAGGGAAAGCCCCACCCGCAAAAGCCATTCCCTTACGCATAAGGACAGTGCTGGGAATGCCTGTAACCACATTCGAACCAGCCGTAGTGCTCACCGTAATGGTGGGCATCAAAGCCGCAATTCCGGCTACTACCTCACCATTGGTTGCTACCCACCCGCTGTACCAACTTGAGGCTGTAACAGCCCCCTGATCAAGCCCATTGAGCCCATTGGTCAAGAGGTTGATGCCGACATTGACATCGCTTAATGCAGACGCCGCTCCAGCAGATCCGACAATCAGCCTCCTGGCTCTGATACCGACGATTGAATTCTGACCAGAAGCAGAAACAAAGAGAGTTTGTGGGTCGCCAACAGCAGCCATCGCTTTGACTCGCTGAAGTTCCAAAAGCAAAATCGAGATATCCACTGTCCCCTCATTGACAGGAGCATTCCAAGCTTTGATGCACCACATTACAGCCAGATTTCGAGGCCGTGACTCGTCCCCCCCAGATGCGCTAGTTGTTGCATCCAGCTCCCCAACCCAACACACACTCGTAGAACCGCTTTGAGGCATCGCCGTTTGCTTGGTTTTATAAGAGTGTGTATGGCTCTTGTTTTCACTAAGTTGATAACTACCAATTATCCGACCGCCATCCACCCCTCGCCCATGATCCCACCCCCGCAAAAACTCCCCCCGCGACTCCGGCAAACGGAAGTTACCCGTGCCCTCGCCCCCAGTGTTGAAGGTCGTCCCCAAATAAGCCGCCAGATCCGGATAAGTCGCAACGCTCTGCACACTGCCATCCACCTCCAGAAACCCCGCCGGCACCGCCCCCTTGGGAAACGGCACCATGGCCCCCACCGGCAAGGCCGACATGTTCTTCAGCAGCGCCTCGATCTCGGCCTTGGTGTAGGTCACCGATTTGGTATACGCATCGGTGATCCCATACTCGGCCAAGGTGCTGCGAATCCTCTCCGGTGGAATCGAATCCCGAACGATCGCCTTGATCGCCGCCAGCAACTGATCATGCTCGGCCTCAGCCGGCTCCTTCCCACCCGCACGAATCACGTTGAGCAATTCGTCGGTCACTGCATTTCCCCAATCGGAAGAAATCAGTGAGCCCACTTGCCCCGTGACCGGGTTTTCGTCGACAAACTTCCCATTAACCAACCCAACACTTGGCACACTCTTTGGATAATCCACTCGTCTGTCCTCTCGTTGTCATTCATCCACACCGACGGAGTTCGGTGTGGACATAGTTAGAAAACTGGAAAAGAAAACGCCCCGGCGAGGCGGGGCGTTTATTGAGTCAAAATTTCATCTGGAGACAGAGGCCACTGAAAATCACTCGAAACGAAATCCTGCTCCTCAATTCGATTAAGGCTGATTCGATAGTTTTTCCACAATAAAAGTTGTTTGGCTTCTACGTCTGTAATGCAACCGATATCCATTGCATCCTGTAATGGGCCCATTCTGTGCGTTGCAAACATTAGCAATTCACTTCGTCGAACCTTCGCTAGAACAGAAAGTTCTTCAATACTGCGTGGGGAAGGCATCACCTGTGCAGGCTCAAACTCTGAATAAATTTCATTCGAAAATAGCTCATCAACAGTCCCTATCGCTCGCCATCCCTGAACACCATCATTTCGTACAGCCCAACTCATACATCGTCCTCCCAGCCATAACACATCAGCCCTGCGGCGCCTGCTCCCCAGTAGTAAACTCTTGGCTCTTCCAGCAGAAATCGTCCCTGAGTATTGTGCTGCGTATTAGTAGAGCCGGTACTATTGAGCGGTGGACTATTGGGCCCAATATAACCACCGATGTAACTTGCGTTTGGTGCAGCTGAAGAGTTGCTGTTGGTCGCCCCCAGTAGTTGAAGACAGATACCTGTGGCCGTTGGTGGCACAAACTGAAAAATGCTAACACCAACAAGAGCTGTGGCTGCCCCCATCGCCCCCGACGCCATCATTGGAAGGGATGCCAGATTCGAACCTGACGCAACTTTGTAACGACTGCTCCGGCCGAACTGTACATAAGACAGTGGGTATCTGTTTGCCGTAGCGTCTGTAAAAAATGCGCTCACGCGCGTCGCAATGAAACCTGCGGGGATAATCGGTTCAAACACAAACCTCAGCGTTGTATCTACGGCGGTCACGGTCGCTGGCACGCTCGCCGTGACCTGACTCGACGAGTCGACAGACTTGATGAAGGTTCCTGGCGGAAAGCTTGCCCCACCAAACGGCATTCCAACACGCATTGACGTAGTGCTGGTAATACCGGTCACGACTGCCGAACCGACGATGGTCGAACACTGGACTGTCGGCATCAACGCAGCAATACCGGCGACCTGAGTGCCATTGGAGACAACCCAAGCGCTATACCAACTGGAAGCCGCAACCACCCCGCTATCAAGGCCGTTCAGACCTGTGGTTTGCAGGTTGATGCTC
This sequence comes from Pseudomonas sp. E1BtOHC1, assembly GCF_058744285.1. NCBI lineage: Bacteria > Pseudomonadati > Pseudomonadota > Gammaproteobacteria > Pseudomonadales > Pseudomonadaceae > Pseudomonas > Pseudomonas sp. E1BtOHC1. The sequence goes on along the minus strand of NZ_CP196023.1, from coordinate 2,193,304 downwards.
AGGTCCACTGCACTCAATGCCTGTGCCGCACTCCCTTTGCCGACAATCAGGCTGCGTGCCTTCACGGAAATCAATGCATTGGTGCCTGACGCAGAAACGTAGAGTCCCTGATAGCTGCTACCCGATAGCGCCTTGAGCTTCTGAACTTCGGCAGCTAGAGCAGCGACATCAATGTTTCCCTGGTTGACCGGTGCGTTCCAAGCCTTGAGGCACCACATGACCGCCAGGTTGCGAGGACGGGTTTCTGCAGCAGTTCTAGCCACTCGGCTTGCATCAAAGTCCAAGGATGCAGAACTCCAAGCCCCGCCTCCTGCAATACCAGTAGGCACACCAGATCGAGCATTCGTTTTGAACACCCCCGAACTGTTTAGCGGCGCGGTGTTTCCTGTGGGAAACGTTGACGATTCACCCGTGATGTTCTGCAACGCATCCTGCTGTTCGCTACCGAGTGCCCGCCCCGCATCGACGCCACGCCCATGATCCCAACCCCGCAGAAACTCCCCCCGCGATTCCGGCAAACGGAAATTGCCCGCGCCCTCGCCCCCGGTGTTGAAGGTCGTCCCCAGGTAAGCCGCCAGATCCGGATAAGTCGCAGCGCTCTGCACACTGCCATCCACTTCCAGGAACCCCACCGGCACCGTGCCCTTGGGAAACGGCACCATGGCCCCCACCGGCAAGGCCGACATGTTCTTCAGCAGCGCCTCGATCTCCGCCTTGGTGTAGGTCACCGATTTGGTGTAGGCGTCGGTGATGCCGTACTCGGCCAAAGTGCTGCGAATCTTTTCTGGCGGAATCGAATCCCGGACGATCGCCTTGATCGCCGCCAGCAACTGATCATGCTCGGCCTCGGCCGGCACCTTCCCACTCGCACGAATCACATTGAGCAATTCGTCGGTAACCGCGTTTCCCCATTCCGAGGAAATCAGTGAGCCGACTTGCCCGGTTACCGGGTTCTCGTCGACAAACTTGCCGTTCACCAGCCCTACGCTGGGAACACTTTTCGGATAATCCACTTGTTCTTGTCTTCTCTAGTCATAGTTGATGTACACCTGGGTATGCGCCGGTGTACTGCGATGGATCAGGCATTCCAGGGCGCTGCCCGGGTTCATGCCAAAACGTTCGCCCCAATAGCTCGCGCCGAAGCGCCGGCCCAGTTGCAGGCGGCCGCCGGTATTGAGGGTCCACATGAAATTCGCCCGCCAGGTGCCGAAATGGGCGTGACCAAAACGTGAGCGCCCCATGCGTGGGGTGCTCAGTTCGGTGACGCTGGCATTGGGATAGCCCTGGCTACGGGCGATTTCGACGAAGTAGGCGGCGCGCTGGCTGCCTACTGCCAGCAGACGGCGGCGCACGGCCAGGCGTCGGTCTTCGAACAGCGGGGTCAGGCCCAGGCAGGGATCGGGCAGGTTCATGACCTTTTCCCAATCGGTCACCAGTTCGCTGACGCTGGCCGGGTCCATTTCGTTTTGCAGGTCCACGGCCCGGGCGTCGATGCGCGCCAGCTCCTGGGACACGCCCTGCAGTACCCGTTCGAGCTCCGGCACCCGCTCCGGGTCCCAGGCCGGGCCGCTGGGCAGCAAGCTGCGCAGTTGGCCCTGGTACTGGGCGGCACTTCTTATGGCAGCCATTCACAACCTCCAAAGACCAGCAGTTGGTTGTTCGCCGCCGGGACATCGGCCGAAGGCGCCAGCAGGCGGTGATCCTGTTCGCCGGTGGCGCTGCTGATGGCTTCGCGGATATGGCTCAGCAACAGCGTCTGGCCCAGGCCGGCCTCGCGGCTGTGCAGGTCGCGCAGTTGGTCCTCGACGGCGGCGCGCACCGCGCTGGTGTCGGGGGTCAAGCGCAGTTTGTAGGTCACCGGCAGCATCACCGGGGCCAGTACATGTACCTCGGCGGTGACCGGGCGCAGCGGCTCGATATAGGCCTGAACCAGCGCCAGTTGCTCGGCATTGGGGATCGGCTGCGGGTCGTCGTCACGCATGACAAACAGCCCCACAGTGCCCGGCCCCAGGTAATTGCGTCGGGACCAGGCGCGGGTGATCCCCGGGCACTCCAGGGCCCAGGTTTCGTAGTCGTCCGCTGAGCCGCCGTGGGGAATGATCCGGTATGAACGGATCACTCGAGCCCGCAGCGACTCGAGGCTTTCTTCGGCCACACCACCGCTCAGACCCGGGGCCAGAACGGTGAAGGGATTGCTGATGCCTTGCACCGGCTGCACCGCGATCAGGCTCAGACCAGCATCGGCATTGCCCAGGGTGCCAGCATCCACGGCCTGGATCGTGATGCTGTTGAGCCCGGCGCTGGTGGTGCGGGCGGCGGTCACCTGGTAGCTGCGACCGTCGCTGCTCTGCAGCAGGGTGTCGACATCCAGCACGGCACCGGCCGCGGCGTTGAAGCTGACGCTGCCACGGGCGGCCTGAGCCGCCTTGCGTGGCTGGTTCAGACGCAGCGCAGCGATGCGCTCCAGGGTCGACTCATCGGCCTTGTCCGGGAGGATCTGCTCAGCGATCCAGTCCAGGTAGCCATACAGGCCAAAGGCGGCACCGCTCAAGGTCCGGGCCAGGACTTGGGCATCGGACTGGCGCAGCGAATCGCTGGCCAGGTCGCTTTGGGTGCGCTGAATCAGCACCGGCAGCGAAGGGGTTTCAAACGGCATAGGTCACCTGCCAACTGTGAATGGGGTTGATGTCCAGGCGCTCACCGTCGGCCAGGATCAGCACCGTGCGCAGGTTCAGGCGCTGGGCGTCGAGGCGCTCGGTAATGATCTCCACGGCGTTGCAGTGGCCATCGTCGATCAGCCATTGCAGGGCCTCGCGGGCATAGAACTCGGCGTCGAGCTGGGTCTGCCGGCTGAGCTTGACCCGCCGCAGCAGCCACAGACGCGAGCCGATGCGGTCGTCGGCCACCGTGGGAAAGCTGTCGCCCCACCAGCCATAGCGCTGGTCGTCGTCCAGGGCGTCGTCATCGGCGGCACGGCGCCAGGTGAACAGGCTGATTTCCACGGCCCGGGTCAGGGCGTTCTTCAGGTCATAGGTGGCAAACATGCTTAACCTCCCACCGGTACGCCGGTCTGCCCCGGGCCGGGTTGCACGCCGCTGTGGACGTGGTTGATCTGGCTGATGCCGGCGGCAATCTGATCCCCTTGGGAGACGATCTTGCCGCTCTGGGTCAGGGTCGGTGTATCGATGTTGACGCCGCTGCTGGCGCGGATATTCAGGGTCGCGGTGTCGATGTCGATGATGCGGCCGCGCTTGAAGTGGATCTTGTCGCCCTCGTCGGTGTAGATCGCCACTTCGCCGGCGGCCAGGGCCTGCAGGCGATAGCGCCGGTCCGCCACCACCAGCACCACCGCGTGGGAACGGTCGCCACCGAGGAAGGTGGCAATGCCTTCGGCGCCGGCCAGGGGATTGCTGGTGAACCCGTAAGGCTCGAAATGCTCCATGTCGTCGTTGACCTCGCCGGCGGTGAGGCGCATTTGCAGCGATTGCAGTTTGTTGGCCGAGTTGGCGAGCACCACGGTGCCCCGCGCCAACAGGCGTGTCAGTAGGCTCATGCTGAGTTCCTTGGGAGGTAGGAGCCGGCTTGCCGGTGAACAGGTCTTCGGCGTTGTCTGTGAGGGCGCTTTCGCCGGCAAGCCGGCTCCTACGGATGGACGCGGGTATCAGGTTTTCGCGGGTGCCGGGTTGGCATCGAAGGTGTGGGGCGGCGCCACCTGCAAAGTCGTGATCGATCCCTGCTCGGACAGCGACCAGGTGACCTTGGAGATCAGCATGTCCCGGTCAACATCCAGCACCGGATCGATCACCCGCACCAACGTGTTGTGCCTCCACAAGTCGCCGTTGCTCTGGCGCCAGCCCTGCACCTGGTAGGTGGTGGTCAGGGCCTTGCCGGTGCGGGTACCGCACTCCCAGTCGGCCCGCTGCTGAGCCAGTTCGGCACTCAGTTGCGCGGCTTCGTTGATCACGGTCACGCGCTTGCGGGACACCCTGGCGTCGTTGGCCTGACCCGACACCTCGCTGACCGCAGCACCACTGCTTTGGTCGCTGCCCTTGTGCTGGCCGATCACCCGGTACTCGGAAAACACTGCGGAAAAATCCATTGCGGCATTGGCCGAGAGGATGTTCTTGCCCAGCTCCAGGGCATCGCTGGCGCGCCCGCCGCTTCCAGGCGCCGCCAACAACAGGTAACCGTCGGCGTCATCGGTGGAGAACACCCGGTACAGGGTCAGCAAACGGTCGATGGAGGCGAACACCGTCTCCCCCGGCACGATGCTGTGGGTGTGCAGCTTGCTGGTCGGGGCAATCTCGCTGCGGACTCCAACCCCGTAGGACCCGGCCAGGGCGCGGACGATGCTCAGCACATCCTGCTGGCGCCACTGGCTCGGCCGGTTGATGGCCGCGCAATCCACCAGGTCCTGGGTCAGCGAGCTGCCCTGGACGCTCAGGCTGATCTGCTTGCCGTCGTAACTGATCGGCGCCTTGTAGACATGCCCGGTGAGCACCAGGTCGCAGCCGATGCGTACCTGGCAGCGAGCGCCCGGGCGGATGCGCACCTGCGCATCCTGCCCCGGCCATTGCCAGGTGATGTTGAGGCTGAAGGTGCGGAACTGACGCTCCAGGTCCGCACTGATCTCGACGTTTTTCCAGCCGCTGTAATCCAGTCCGTCCACCGTCAGAGTGACAATGTTTGCCAGTTCGTCCATGGGTCACTCCCGAGCGATTTGCAGGTTGGCCGGCGGCAGGAAGCCCGGATGGGCCACCCGATTGCGCTGCACCACTTCGCCGACCCGCGTCGCATCGGCAAACCGCTGATAGGCCAGCACCAGCGCCGGCAGGCTGCTCTTGGGGCTGAGGCTGACTAGCCGCACCCCCGAGGACGCCACCGCATTGAGGTGCCCCTGCACCTGCTGGCGCAGGGTGTTAAGCGCCTGGTAATGCACCGCGTCGGCCTTGAGCGCGGCTTGCCAGATCAGCTCATTGAACTGATCGCGCAGCGCCAGCACATCGTCGGCCACCGGCACCTCCAGGCGCTGCACCGGACGGCTGGCCTGCTGCGCCAGGGGCGGTGTGTTCTTGAGCTTCACCACTGGTGTGGCCACCGGCAACGCCGACACCAGCCGGGCGATCTGCACCAGCAGCGCATCCTGGACCAGGTTCGCCACGGCTTCGGCCGCCGCCGTGGTGTCCTTGCCGGTGGTCAGCTTCGGCGCATCGATGCGCCTGGCCGCCTCCACCTGCTGGGAAATATCGGCGAGCATCTGCCGATAGCCGGTACGGGCAAAGTCCTTGAGCCCGCGCACATCCTCCAGCAACCCCTTGAACTCCGTGCTCAGCTCCTTGGGTATTTCCTTGACCGCCTTGACCAGGGTGTTGAGGTCGCCATAGAACTCGATCAGCGGTTTGAACTCGTGCTCGATGACCTGATACACGTCCGCCAACCCCTGGCGCAAAGACGCCACGCCAATCCGCGCCTGCTTGATGAGGTTGGTGGCAAACTCGAACCGCAGCACCGCCGCTCCCAGCAAGGTATCGCTGGCCACCAACACCTGCTGCTGGGTATTGACCACCGCCGAGGGAAAGCGCAGCGGCTGGTCCGGGTAGAACTTCAGGCTGAAGGTCACCAGACCGCCGTCCTGGCGGCTCTGGGTCATCTCGCACTCACCGACCTTGACCTGCATCCGCCCGAGCCAGGGGTGCACCAGCTCGCCGCTGCCCTCCTCCAGAGCCTTGAGCAGTTTGTCGCGCTGCTCCAGGCAATCGGCACCGACGATAAAGGCCGTCAGATCGTGGATTTTCGCCTGCTGTCCCAGCCCCTCGAAGAAGGGCTGGTCACGCTGCGGGTACTCATGCAACTGACCTTTCTGCCCCACCGGGGTTTTCGCCTGGTCGACCCAGAAGGGCACGCCGCGAAACGAGGCGGGCAACAAACGATCACGCCAGGAATCAGGCATCAGAACCTCCTAGGGAAAGTGAGCGATAGCCCAGGGTCGAAGCCACGTTCAACCCCGGTTGATTGGTCTTGGCCTGTTCGGCACGCAGGCCCGCCGGGGCGTTTTCGAAACGCACGGTCAAACCGCCTTCGAGTTGCGTGCGGTTGTTGGCGGCGTTCTGCTGGATCAGGGCACGGGAGTTGTGGGTCAGCGAGCTGCCCTGGGTTGCGGCAAAGGGTGATGCCAGCCCGCCTTTACCCTCGGCGTTGATTTGCCTTTGCGCCTCGGTAAAGCCTTCGACCTTGCCGGTGACCGTGGCAATCAGCCCTCCGAAACCGCCCTCGAACAGCTCCTTGATCGGCACCATCAGCGCTTGAAGCTGGCTCCACAGCCCGGAAAACCAATCGGCGATGGGGGCCCAATTCGTCATGATCAGCTCCATCGGCGACCAGTCGAACAGGGCCTCAATGGCCTTCCTGATCGAGTCGATACCCGGTTGCAACTCGGCCCAGATCGAGCCGAAAAAGCCCGTGACCGCGCCCCAGTTGTTGTAGAGGATCACCAACGGAGAAAAGTCGAACAGGGTTTGCAGGACTTTCTTGACCCCGTCGATGCCCGGTTGCAGCGCCGCCCAGATTGAGCTGAAGAAGCTGCTGACAGCCCCCCAGTTGTTGTAAAGCAACACGGACGGAGAAAAGTCGAACAGCGTCTGAAGCACCGTCTTGATCCCCTGAATACCCGTTTGCAACGCTCCCCATATAGACGCGAAGAAGCCGGTGACCGCGCCCCAACTCTTGGTGATCATGTCCATCGGCACCCAGTCGAACAGGCCTTTTAGAAAGGCCATCGCCGGCACCGTCAACGCCTTGAGCGATTCCCAGATCGACGCGAACAGGCCCGTCAGCCCAGCCCAGTTATCGATGATCAGTCCCAGAGGCGACCAGGAGAACACCTCCTTGAGGAAGCCGACCACCGAGGCCGTCATCGCCTTGATACTTTCCCAGAGCCCGGCAAAGAACGCCGTGACAGCCCCCCAATTGCCAATCAGCATGCCCAGAGGCGTCCAGCTGAACAGAGTTTTCAGCCCCTCCAGCGCCTGCGCCGCAAGACTCTTTGCGCCCTCCCAGAGGCTGACGAAAAATGCCGAGATCGGCGTCCAGTTGGCAATGATTACCCCGGCTGCCAGAGCGATGCCCAGGGCTATCAACATCACCGGGTTGGCCTTGGCCACCGTGCCCATCAGGTCAAGCACCTGGGTCGCCCCGGTCACGGCGGTTTGCATCGCCGAGAAGGCAATGGCACCCATCGCCAGCCCCTCAACCAACTTGGGGTTGTCATCGAGCAGTGTTCCAACGCTGTTGAGCATGGGTTCCAGACCGACCACCAGCGCCCCCACCGCCGGCGCCAGCGCCGCATCAATGGCCGAGGACACCTTGGCCATGGACTGACTGAATACATTCATGCCTTTGGCTGCATCGGCGGACGCACTGGAGTCGCCGACCTCGGCCAGTTTGCCCTGGAACGCGTCGCAGGCCTTGATCCCATCCAGAAACGGGGTGATCAGGCTGCCGCCCTTGAACAGGCCGCTGATGTTCAGCTTGCCCAGCCCGGCCTGTTCAAGGTTTTTCTTGAAAGAGTCGACCTTGCCTTGAAGGGCGACGAGTTTGGGTGACAGTTCGTCGATGCCGGTCAACAGCACCGACTTCCTCTCTACGGTTTGTGTGTCTGCCATCACTGCACCTGCTGCATCGCATTGATCCGTTGCGCGTGCTCCAGGGATTCCCGGAGCACATCCAGTGGCCTGGCCATCATCTGTTCGGGGTCGACCTTCCAGAACCAGGCCAGGTCATAGACGAAAGCGATCAGGTCGGCGATGGCTGCGATGCCGCACTCATGAAAAAACTCGCCACCGCCCAGCTCAGGGCGTTGAGGTCCACCAGGTCCAGCTGGTTCACCGAAGACGGTGGAATACCGGCGCAGACCGCGATGTACTTGGCCGCGACATCCATGTCGAGGCTGACTTCTTCGCTCTTGTCGATCTTGTACGGCAGTGCCTTGATCGCTCGCACTTCCTGCACCGTCGGACGGCGCAGGGTGAGTTCGGCCAGAGGCTCGCCGTGGGCCTCGATGGGCACCTGCAGCTTCACCGCATTGCTCATTGCCAGGTCCCCTTCTGCCCTTCGAAGTTCAGTTCGATGCTGGCGTCGTCGCCCTTGGCAATAGGCTCGTCCACCAGGTAGGCACCGGCCAGCACGTAGACCTTGCCGTTGGCGAACTCGCAGGTGACGGTCATGTCGGAACCGGCAATCAGCTGCTTGAGTGGAAAGTCCGGGGTGTGCAGCGCGGTGACTTTGAACGACGGGGTGAGGTCGGTTTCCTTGTAGAAACCCGGAACCACGGTTTCCCGCTTGACGGCCATCAGCGGTGCTTCGCAGCCGCCGCTGATGGTCAGTTGAGCGCCGTCCACTTTGACGTAGCAGGTGCCCGCAATCAGTTGACCCATGATGTTTCTCCCAAAAAATAAGCCCGCTCAAGGCGGGCTGAAAAAGCGCAGTGATGCAGGTCCGGCTCAGGCCGCGGCGTCGTACTGCAGACGGAATTGATTGAGCAGCGCGAACACTCGCAGGCCGTTGATGTAGTCCGGCGGGAACAGCACGTTGACCCGGCTCGGGTCCTGCACGTCGCGTTCGACGATCAGGTGCTCGGCAAACAGTTCGGCGTTCTCCACATGGCCTTCCAGCTCCAGCTTGGCGTACTGGGCAATCAGCTCACCGCGAATGGTGCTCGGGGTGACGATCGGCTGGCCGGCGCCGAAGCGGGTGCCGTCGGCGGCCAGCTTGTGGCGCCCGTACTTGCTGGTGATCACGCTTTGCAGGCGACGCACGATGAACGCCGACTGGTGCATGGTTTCGCTGTCCAGGTAGGAGTTGTCGGCCTGGCCGTAGGCGTTCTTCTGGTAGGTGGTGATCGCCCGCTGAATGCGCATGTAGCCGCCTTCGTAGTAGGCGGTGGCGATGCCGTAGCTCAGCAGCGATTGACGCTCGGTCAGGGTAAAACGCTCGCTGGCCGGCGCCGGATCGATACCCGGCAGGCTACCGCTCTGGGTCGGGCGACTGGCATCGGCAGAGATGAACACCGACGTCCGTGCCGCCAGGGCCGCGGCCTGAACCCAGACCGGTTGTGGCACGCCGGTTTCCAGGGCCTGGATGGTGATGTGCTGATCGTTACGCGCCTGACCGGCCGCCACCAGGGTACCGACGGTGCCGCGCTTGGCGCTGTAGACGTGACCGAACAACTGCTTGGCCCAGGACCAGCGACCAGTGCTGTCGTCCATCACCGCTTGCCAGGTGTTGAGGCTGGCCGTATCGGTCCAGGGCATGCAGATGAACTCGAAAGGCTCGTCGCCCAGGGCCGCCAGCGCAGCCACCTGATCCGGCACACCGGTGCCACCGGCCATCTTGCCCAGCACCAGGGTCAGGCCCGCCGGGGTCTGTTCGCCATTGCTCTTGCCCAGACGGTTGAGTTGCAGACTGATGTCGTTGCCGCTGTCGCCGGTCCACTTGGCGCTCAGGGTCACAGTGCCGTCGACGGCTGCCGCGGTCACCGGCAGATCCACCACCGCATTGACCTTCAACGCCAGGGCGCTGGCCGCCTGAGCGGCAGTGGCGCCGCTGACAATGGATGCCTGCACCCGCACGCCACCAACGTAAAGGTTGAGCAGGCCGCTTTCGCTGGCGGCGCCGGTGATCTTCACCTCGGCCTTGGCCACACTGCCTTCAGTGCTGTGCAGCGCCAAGCACCAGATCTCGCCCACCGGGTCGGTCTTGCGCCAGGTTTCATACATCGAAGCGAGCATCGAACCTTGCCCACCGATACTCTTGGCCAGGGCCACGCTGGACACCAGCACCAGCTTGCCGATGTCATCGCCAGTCTGATTGTCATTGACTTGGGCGACGATCAGACGGCGCATGGCCGAAGACGCGCTATTGGCCGCCGAGTTGTCCATCTCGGCGTAGAACAGCGGAACACGGATGTCCGCCGGGATATTGCTGAAACCGATCGCCATTATTTGGCTCCTTGAGATTTCGCCGCTTTCACGGCCTTGCTAGTGATATCGCCATCGGCCAGACGTCGGCGCCACCAGGCGTTGTCCGGCACTTCACGGCCTTCTATCGGCAGCAGATCGCCTGCTTCCGGGTCCGGTACGGCGCGGCCGGCGACCGGCAGCACGGTGATGCGTTTGCTCATTGCTTCAGCTCTCCTGAAAAAGTCAGCTCCAGGCGCCCGTCGGGCCCTGGGTGTTGCAGATTGGGGTCCGCCGGATCGATGGCATCGACCCGCACCGTGACCCCGGTAAAGGACGGCAAGCCGTCGAGTTCACGTTCATGCCAGGTCTCCGCCGGCTGACTGGGCAGATTGCGGCCCAGCTGGAACTCGGCGAAAAAGCGCAGGCGGTAGAGCAGTCGGGTGGCGTTGAGCGACACCAGTTCGCCACCGTCGTATTGGATCGGGTTGTACTCGGCGCCGGGCTTGAAGCCGACCAGGGCGCGCCAGACTTCAGCGCGCAGGTCGTGGAACTGGTCCAGGGCTTGTTGTGGGTTGCCGGCGTCGAGGAGCAAGGCGACTTCGAAGCGGTCGCGGATGATCTGGCGGTGGGCGTTCTGGGCCGTATTGGCGGTGGCCAGATCGTTCAGCGGAGCGACGTAGGCGGCGGGAACAGCAGGCGAAGTGCTGCTCAGGGTGTCGAGGTTGATGCCGACAATGATGCGCTCAGCAAGGCTGGGACACCGGGTTTGCAACTGAGTGAGAACAGCGGTGAGTTTCATAGAGAGGCTCCTGGTTTTCGGTGCATGCAAGCTCGAAGGACACCGGCCAGGATCACTCCAGCCCCGCCGGCAACAACGCCTGACCACCTTTGAGACCCGCCTGAACCGCCGTCCAGAACTCGGCATTTTCATAGCCCATGGCCCAGACACTGGTACCGCCCAGCCCCAGCTTGGCGACCAATGCAGTCTTGGTCTTGATGCTCTTGGCATCGTCGTACCAGAGCACCGGTTGCGCCCGCTCCGGGGTCCATTCCACGCCATCGGCGAAGCGCTTGACCGGGCCCCAGGTGGCGTAAGGCGTTGCCGAAGCGGCGTCCAGATGGGTAGCGGCGCGATGCTCGGTAATCACTTCCTGGTAAGCCGACCAGTGCACCCGATTGCCAATGCTGTAGTCCTGACCATAAGCCGGGAGCCCCGCCAGGACCTTGCTCGGCGCGACTCGCGAAACGGCGTAGCTGAGCAGCGCCTGCTGCCAGTCGGCGCCCGACTCGGGGCCGGGCCAGACTTCATCGTGGAAACCGCCGCTGCTCCACCCAGGCCCGACCTGGTCATAGGTCATGACCTGGAAGTAATCCACCGCCGCGCCCAGGGCCTTGTAGTCGTAGCCTTGGAGGTATTCGGGCTCGCGGTCGCTGGATTTGGGCGGGATGCTGATGATCAGCTTCTTGTTGCTGGCATGCAGGGCGTTGCCCAGGGCTTTGACATAGGCGGAAAACGCCTTGGCATTCCGCGGCTCGACCTTTTCGAAATCCAGGTTGATACCGGCAAAACCGCCGTCCTTGGCCAGCGTCACCAGTTGCTTGATGCTGCCGGCACTCAAGGTCTTGTCGTTGACGATGGAGTGGGAAATGGCCGGGTCGAAATCACCAATGCCTTCGTTGTAGTCGGAGACGGTCGGATACAGCGGCAGGGACTTGGACTGGGCGAAGCGGATGATGTTTTCGGTGGTTTGGTTCATCCCCTCCTGATGCAACTGGCCGGTGACCGTCAGCCCGTAAGTACTGCCCAGACCGACGGCAGAAAGGTTGCGGTAGAACGTTTGCAGATTGCTGTAGGACGCTTCGACCTGGCCGTCGGTGTAGGCCAGAACAAAGGGCTCGGCATGGGCTGCGGTTGCCAGCAACAGGGTGCAGCCCGCGATCAATGCCTGAAAAAAATGCCGGATGCCTCGCTTCGAGGCCGGGCTGCTGATGCCTGGATTCATGAATACTCCTGCGGATTTTCCGCGTGCTTTGAAAGGAAGTGAATGCTGGATCGGGGACGATCCGAATGAGCCGCCCGCGAGGATGCTCGCGGCGCCGTTGAAGAGTTAAAGCTGCACCACTCTGAGTGGTTTTTTGGCGCTGTTTTTCTTGGCCTTGGCCTTGGCTTTGCCTTGCTTGCCGCCGTTGCATTCCACCGTGGTGCTCCACCCGGACGGGTTGAACATCTGCTCCACCGAGTCCACCAGGTAGTGGCCATCCAGGCCGGGCTTGAAGCCCTGGGCATTGATCAGGCGCTCGGCGAACAGGTCGGTGCGCCCCGGCATCTCCAGGCGGACGTTGGCATTGCTGCGATTGAAAGCAGCCAAACGGGCACTGGCCGCCTGCTCGGCGGCGGACTTGTTCGGGTACAGGTGCCGATCGGTGTGCACTGCCGGCACGCTGTCCGGTGAGTCGCTGTTGCCCAGGTCGATCACCCTGAGCGTGCCGCTCTTCTTGTCCTGATGCCGGGTCTGCACCGCCTTGTGGGTGCTGCTGTCACTCAGGCGGAACTGATAGCGGCTGACGTCGCTGCGGCTGAGGGTGACCACGCCCAGGGCCTTGCCGCTGGCACTCAATCCGGCCTGACGAGGCAGCACCAGCAACTTGCCTTCGGCCACTTTGGCGGTGCAGTCGTACTGCCGGGCCAGACGGGTGATGAAGTTGAAGTCGGACTCATTGAGTTGATCGATCCGCAGCACCTTGGTGGTGACGGGGCAGATGGGCGTCCAGCCGTTGCGGGCCGCCAGGTCGCGGACAATCTGCGCCAAGGCCACGTTCTCCCAACTGCCGCTGCGGGTGGTCTTGCCGCTGCCGCGCATGTCGCTGGCCTTGCCGCGGATCTCGATGGAATCCGGCGGCCCGCTCACCACCACTTCATCCACCGTGTAGCGCCCCAGCCGGGTGAGTGTCTGGCCGGCGTAGCCGAGGAAGATTTCAATGCTGGCGCCACGACTGGGCAGTGCAACCGCCGAGTCGCGGTCATCAATACGCAGTTCAAACTCGTCCGACTCCATTCCCGGTTTATCCGAGGTGCGCAGCGTCAGCAGCCGGTCGTTGATCTGCGCCGTAATATCCCGGCCATCGGCCAGGATGCGAAAGACTGGGGTCATGCTCCGTGCTCCAGAAAATGAAGACCCCGTACACGACGGGGTCTGTTGATTGGATGCAAGGTCAGTCCCATAGCTGAACCATCGCCTCGGCCCGAATCGGCAGATCCGGCAACAGGATCAGTACCCCGGCCCGAAAGGGTTGTGGCTCATCGGCCAGGCCCTGGTTGGCGTCCAGCACCGCCTCGACGCTGCCATTGAGGTGTCCGTAATACTGATGACACAGGGTATCGAGCAGATCACCGTCAGAGGTTCTGCAGGTCGTTGCCATAGCTCACAAACTCCAGTGAAAAGCCTTGTTTGCGGGGAATGCCGCCTGCCAGCAGGTGGCTCTGGTCCTCGTCGATGCTGATGAGGCACCAGGTGCCCAGCACTTCGCCGTAGCCCGTGGTCAGGCTCAGGGGCTGCAAGCGCCGACCAATGCTGCGCAACGTCTGCAACTGGCCCAGCCCGCCCTTGAACCCGGGGTAGATCGTGCCTTTGAGGGAGATCTTGTCGTCGCCCTGCCCCACCGCCTGCTGCGCGATGCCGCGGCTCAAGCGCTCCTGGGCCGCCCAGCGAAAGCCGGTCTGGCGGCGCAGCTCATCGAAGGCCGCGGTGTCGAGGTTGAAGTAGAAAGGCTCGGCCGCGGCCCCCAGGGGCTGCAGGATCAGCAAGTGCGGGAAGGGTTTCACTGCCTCGGCCGCCGGTGTGTCCTGATCCGCAAATGCCGCGCTGGGGAAGATATTGCCCAGGGATGGGCTGATTTGCCCGCCGATGCGGTTGATCGCCGCGCCGGCCTTGGTGACTTGTTCCTGCAGCGCACCAAGACGCTGCTGGACCTGCCCCGCCACGGTCACGGCCTGGCTGTACTTGGCGGCAACTTCACCGACAACCGATTGCGCAGCGCTGATGCCACGCAGGGTCCGTTGCAGCTTGGCGCCCAGCACCGGCCCGACCCAGGGCAGGTTCTCTAGCTCAGAAGCAGCGCCGGTGATGTCGCTGATAGCGCCATTCATGGGGCCCAGCATCTCATCGGCACTGCGCCGCCCCGCCTCCGCTGCCGCCACCAAGGACGTGAGCCCCGATTGCAGCTGTTCCATATAGGCCATGCCACCTCCTTAAACGTGTGCCGCGTCGAACAACTGACGACCCGCCGCCTGACGGCTGTATTCGTCGAACTGAAAGCGCAGATAGGGTTCCAGCTCCCGGGCCAGTTGCGCCGGATCTCTGACATCGCCCTGGACCGAGATCGACAGGTAAGGCGCGAAGCTGAACTGCTGCTCGATCGCCGGGGGCGCCGCCGATGTAAACGGCTCCGCCGGTTTGAGCAGCGAAGAGGTCGATGCCGACGGCGACGGGCTGGCCATCGAACGCACGGCCTGCCCCATCAGCGGAGGTGTCTGCCCCGGCTGGAAGGATTTGGCGATATCGCCCATGACCGGCGGGATGTTCTGCCCGGCGTTGCGCATCATCAGCGGACCGGCTGCAGGCATTTGCTTGAGCGAGTCGTCGGAGCCGAACATTTTTTTACCCAAGGCTCCACCAGCGGCCGAACCGCCCCAGGCGCCCAGTGCACCGCCCACCAGCCCACCAATAACAGTACCGATGACCGGCACCACGGAACCAATGGCGGCCCCTGCTGCTGCTCCGGCAGCGGCGCCTGCAAGATTGCCTGCCGCCTCGCCATAGCCTTCGGCTTTTTCATCCTGGGTCTTGGCATTCAGATAGGTGTCCGCAACCTGGAAACCGGCACCGAGCACCGAGAGAACCGCGCCGCCCTTGAGCAATGGTGCAAAACCCTTGGCCAAGGAGCCGGCACCTTTCATCGCAGCGCTGGACATGCCTGGCGCGGCCGCTCCTCTGGCCAGTCTCTCCAGACCACTGGGCGTCAGAGGGCTCTTGAACCTTTTGCCACCTGAGCTTCTGGAACGAGGCTCACGCCTGGGCGATCTGCGCCCGCCACGGCCCTGGCGGCGTTTTTTGTCCAAGCCGCAGTCAACCATGGGCTCAAAACAGTCGATGCCCCCGGCGTTGCGGCCAGGCACTCGCTTCGCCACCTTGGGATCGATCTGCAACCCACCCCGCAAGACATTCAGCAGGCCCTTGCCCATGGTGTAGACGGCCATCAGCTTTTTCACCGCGACATAAGCGGCGCCCAGGGCGGTCACCCCCAGCACCAATGACGGGGCCTTCTCCGCCAGTTCGGTCAGCTTGCCGACCACCACCGTGATGCTTTGGGCCACCAGATCCGTGGCCGGGCGCAGGGCCTCTCCCACCGCACGCATGCCATCGTCGACCGCCTGCTCGGTCTCCCTCCACAATTGCGCGGAGGCTTGTCGACGCTCGGCGAGGTTCTTGGCGAGAACCCCCGAAGCGCTCAACGAATCCTTCTTCACTTGCTCATACTGCTGCCGGCCCTGGGTCTGGGCCAACAAGGCCGCCTTGATCTGCATATCGGTGAACAGATCACCGGTACGCAGGGACTCTTCCAAAGCCTCGAGCATGGCCTTGGCCTTCGCCGGGTCGGTTTCCTTGCTGATCTGCGCCTGAGCCTCGGCCATCTTCGCCGCCTTGGCCGGGTCGATGGCCCTGACGTAACGCATGGCCAGGGCAAAGCTCGCCTCCAGGCTCGACATGCCCTTCTGGATACCGGTGTTCAGCGAAGCCTGATAATCAATGCCGGCGTCTTCATAAGCCTTGACCGCCTCACTGGAACCAATTTTGTCTATCCAGTTCTGCAATTGGCCGGCGGCCTCATCAGCACTGCCAGCGGTGTTCATCTGCACTTGCAGCATCGACCCCAACTGACTCACCGCATCCATACCGGTGAGTCCTTCCCGGCTCGCGCTCTTGAGCAGTGCCGGGAGCAGGCGCGCCATGTCGGCGGCCTCGAAGTTGCCCGCCTGTCCCTGCAGGGCGATGGCCTCCAGGGCCTGCTCCATGACCTTGGGGTCGCTGATACCGGCCTGCCGCTCAAGGGCCCGCATCAGGTTCGCCGTGTCATCGACACTCGCGCCCTGCCCCACCGCGAACTTGGCGGCCAGCCCTGCGTAGCCTTGCGCCTTGGCCAGTGACATGCCGCTGGCAGTCATCTGGCTCACCAGAGCGGCCACCTCGTTGCGGGCCATTCCCGTGTCACGCGAGGTCTGAATGACCGTGCGGCTCAGTTGCGCTTCCTGAGGCTGGTTGGCCACACCGGCCTTGATCGCGATATCACGGATCAGTGCCTGATAATCGGCACTGATCTTGACCGGGATGGCCAGCTTGCCGATCCCGTCCTTGGCCAAGCCATAAGCCGCCTTGAAGTCGGCTTTGCCCTGGCCGATCTGCTGGTGCCCCCGGGCCTGCAGAGCAGAGCCCCGGGCCACATTACCCAGCGCCTCATATTCCTGACGCAGCTTGTGCACCTGAACACCTTGCTGGCGCAGCCCCTCCCGGCTCTTCTCCAACCGACGCAACAGCCCGGCTGCCGAGGAATCGCCCGTGTCATGGGCCTTTTTCCATTCCTTCTGTAGGCGCAGGGTCTGGCCGATGGTCTGTTCCAGCACCCTGGCCTTGCTGCCCTGCTGCTCCAGCTGCTTGATCCGGCCTTCCACCGTCTTGAAGGCGGCGTCCCACGTCGAACTGAGGGCTGTACCAATCACCACCGCCCCCGATACCCGCTTGCTCGCCATCTGTTTCTCCTGCTCCTTGGGTGACGGGCTCAATCCGTGAGCCACCAGACCATGTCGGAAAAGCCCATGGTCATGATTTCCTCGGCGGAAAAATGCAGCTCGCTGGCGAGCCGCTTTGCCGCCATTTTCATCACCGCAGGATCAAAGCTCGTCGTCTTGCACCAGGCGAAAATAGCCGGCCTGTAGGCGCTGATAGTCCTTGAGCGCCATGCTCTCCAGGTCCTTGGTGCTGATTTGCGCGAGGCTGGCAAACAGCATCAGCTCGCGCTGTTCATCGTCACCCACGCCGGCGGCACTGGCGGCGCGCACATCACGAACCGTCGGCGCACGCAGGGTGAGCTTGTCGCAGACCACGCCGTTCATCTCCACCGGTTTGCTCAGCGCCACCATCACGCTGTCGCTGCACAGGGTCATCCAGCTCGGGGTCTTGTCGATTGCTTGAGACATGGGGTGTCTTCCTTACAGGCCCAGGGCCGAACGTTGGGCGGCGAGCTGGTCGACGCCGTTGATCACGCGCTTCATGCCCAGGGCATCGATCTCGTAGATCAGTCGACCGTCGACTTCGAGCTTGTAGTAAGTCAGGGCCACGTTGTGCTTGATCTCGGCCTTGTCGCCAGATTTCCAGTCGCCCATGTCGACCTCCTTGAGCATGCCGCGCAGGGTGACGATCACCGGAGTGACCTTGCCCTTGAGACCTTTGAACGCCCCACGGAACACACCGTTGAAACCGCTGCTATCGGCCAGGCCGAAGAGCTTCAGCGACTCACGGCGCACGCCGGTGGTGGTGAAGCCGGCTTCCTGTTTCTCCATGCCCATGTCCAGTTCCACCGGCACATCCATGCCGCCGACTCGATGCTCCTCGGTCTTGAGGGTCAACTTGGGCAGGGTCAGGCTCGGCACGTCGCCTTGAAAGCTGATGCCATCGACGAACAGGTTCATGTTCGCCAGGGTTTCGGGAATCATTGCCATTGCTGCGGCTCCTTAAGCGGCTTGGTCGAGGACTTCGGTCAACCACTGGTTGGTGACTTCGACCCGGAAGTTGGGGTTTTCGGCAGGTGGGACGTCGGTAAAGCGAATGTTCCAGTACACCTTGCCCTGCTCCAGCTGGCTGGCAGTGTTGAGTTCGGTGTCGGCGTAGACCTCGAAATTGATGATCGCGCCCTGGTTCTTCAGATCACGCATGAAGGCCTGCAGGCCCTCGGTGACGTCCTTGACGTAAGTCGCGGTGATCGAGCGGTCCACTGCCCACTTGTGACCGAAGAGGATGGCGTCCATGACGATGTCCATGGTCCGTACTCGGGTGACGAAGGCCCACTTCGGATCGCTGGACAGCGTGCGGTTGCCCCACAGGCGGAAGCCCGCGTCACGAATGACGGTGGTGATATTGGCGTTGTTCAGCAGGTTGGCGCGGCAGGTTTCATCGCCGTCGAGGAACTCGATCGGCCGCTTGGTGCCGGTGATGCCGACGAACTCCTTGTTCGACGGCGAGGCCCAGAAGCCGTACTCGTTGTCGGTCCAGGCGAACAGACCGGCGACCCAGGCCGAGGCCGGCGCATCGACGGTGGCATTGGCGCCGTTGTCCCAGTGCTGAACGCCTGGGTCGACCATATAGGCGCGCTTGGCGCCGAAATTCTTGGCATAGGCCATGGCCGCTTCGTCGGTGGTGTTGGGGCCATCGAGAATGGCCAGGCCACGCAGCTTGTCAGCCAGGGCCACCAGGGCAGTACCGACTGCCTGGGTTGCGCTGTGCTTGGGGGAGACCAGCAAACGTGGCTGGGCGTTGAAACGGCTCTTGCCGTCCAGCAGCGCCTGCAGGCCGGTGCGCTTACCGTCGGCCAGCACCCCGCCGATGATCGCCGAAGTCTGCTCGGCCGCGTCGGTCATCTTGGCCACGCCACAAGCGACGATCACCGCCTTGGCCCGCTGGTAGATGGCTTGGCAGGCCTTGGTGATGGCCGCATCCGGCCCCCAGGCGGCAATGGCCTCGCGCTCGTTGGTGATCAGCAGCAGGTCATTGACCTTGGCAGCGGCGGTCGGGCCTTCGGTGAAGGTGTCCACCAGGCCAATGATCGAAGACGACGGCAGCGAAATCGTGCGCGTGCCGGTGTCGACGTTAGTCACGGTAACGCCGTGGAAAAAACCACTCATGGATAAACTCCAGACATGAAAAAGCCCCGGGTGAAGGGGGCTGTAAGGGATGTTTGATTAATGGGGAGCGGAAAGGAAAACGCCCCGGCGGTGCGGGGCGTTTATGGGGTTTGTTCGGCGATCCAGGATGGGACTACTGGGCGGTGCTTAACTTGTGGAAAATCCGGGGATTGGGGCCAGTCGCGAAGCGATTGCATGTACACAAGCAGCTCCTTGAATTGCTCCGCATCAATGCTCGTCGGGGCTTCGATTTCAAGTTGATCACGATGACGCTCACGCAACCACATCACCAATGACAGCTCATCGTCGCGCCATTTGCGCTCCTTAACTGTCATCGATATAGGCAAGGGCTTGTTAAGCTCTTCGATTATGGCTTTGGCCCTTTGCCCAGAAATTGGCTTCAGGTGTTTGGGGGCAAATTTTTCTGCAGCATCCGTATCGTCATACGCGAAAAGTGCCCCGTTTTTTTCGTCAAGATAGTATTCCAACTTTTAAGCCCTCAGCTCTGCCCAGTGCGAGATTGTTGCGCCGCCTAAAAGACCGACGGCATACGTTGATCCAGGTGGAATAATGGCTTGAACACAATTTAGATCGCTCCCCGTTCCACCTTCCTGACCCTGCTTTGAGACCACAACACCGTCTACATGAATGTATAAACCGCGATCAGCTGTACTAGAGGTCACACTTACCATGATCGGTTTACTAGTGCTGTTCAAGTACCCGACACCTGCAGCCCGAGACCCAAGCATGTCCCTCCATACTTGTCTGAAACCGAGGCTGAAGTTCATGAACATATTGGCCGTCATAGCCTTAAAACCATCACCGGCATTGACATCAGCAAAGCCCGCAAGCATCACAGTACCGCGTGCGGCTTCGGTAGCCTGAACAACAGCGGAAGCGTCGGCCTTGTTCGCGGGGTTGAAGTTACCGGCATGCCAGGCAAGGTTCCCGAAAAAATAGGGGACCTTAGTAGCTGTATCTAATTGGAGCGGAAACACTATTTCCCCACTACGCTCAGCAAAAATGCGCAGAACACCATCTACCAGATCAAGGTAGGCATTACAGCTTGGGGTTTTCCAAGATAATTCAGGTGAATCATCAGTTCCATTGTTCAAGTATATTGGACCTGAAACCACACCGCCGGCCTTGGGCAACAACTGGCGCGAGAGATCATCTACATAAGTCCTAGTCACAGCATCTTTAATACCGTAGCCGTCAAGAGTGGTTGCTTTGTTAGCCTTTCCCTCGACCGATGCCTGAATTGCTGAGTTGGTTTCCAGTTTGGTGTAGGCGTTTACGATGCCATAAGCTGCTAGCGTTGTCGGGTTGTCACCGCTGACAACGATCCCCCGCTTATCAATCGTGACCTGCCGGTAGCTACCCGATACCTTGTCACTTGGTAGTGCCGCCACCAGGGAGTCATCGACATACCGACGAGTCGCAAGCACCACCGCCGGATCAATCTTCAACACGATCTGCGCGGTGTTGGCGACGATGAAATTCATGCGGATGACTTGAGTCTTGCCGGTGCCCTGAACCAGCAGGGGCTTGAAGCTCGGGGCGCAGTTGGCCACCGCCACCAGATCGCCGTCGGCATCGAACAGGCCGATCTCACGAATCCAGCGCCCGCCAACATCAGGCGGGATCACTTGTTCGGTGATGATGATGTTGGGGTTGGCCGGGTCGGTGCGCACCTGGTTGACCGGGGCGCGGCGCCATTCGTTGATCAGCTTGGTCTGCGCCTTGTTCGGGATGGGGTCGGTGCTGTTGGCATCGCCGACCGCCATTTCCTTGAAGGTCCAGGGCGTGCCCAGGGCCGTGGCGTTGGCCTGTTTCGCCTCGCCCACCGCCGTGAGAATGGCAAAGAACTGACTGTTGGAATCAATCATGAGTACACATCCAGGGTGTCTGTTTCATCAATACACATGACCTGGCCATAACGGCCGGTCACTTCGATATCGCGGGGTGTCGGGGGGTAAACGTCGATGTCTTCGCCCTGATATTCATAGGCGCCAAGACCAATCACTCCGGAGCTTTCCAGGCTGATGGCCAGGCCAGTCATGTGCCGGCTGACAGGCCTGGCGTCGTCGATCAGCCGGGTCAGCTCCTGGTACATTTCCTCAGTGATACCGGTGTCCAGAACGCCGACTTTCAGGGCAAAGGTGGCCGGTTCGCCTTCAGGGACCGTCTGCCACCATTCGACCACTTCGATCAGGTAGCCCAGCGGTTCCACCACCCGGCGCAGTGCACCGATGGTGCCTTTGCGAGCGTGGATGAAGTACGAGGCACGAATGGCGTTGCGCTTGACCGTCTCGGACCAGCGCGGGTCCCAGCGATCCACCGACCAGGCCCAGGCCA
The DNA here is from genome assembly GCF_058744285.1 of Pseudomonas sp. E1BtOHC1. Taxonomy (NCBI): domain Bacteria; kingdom Pseudomonadati; phylum Pseudomonadota; class Gammaproteobacteria; order Pseudomonadales; family Pseudomonadaceae; genus Pseudomonas; species Pseudomonas sp. E1BtOHC1. The sequence goes on along the minus strand of NZ_CP196023.1, from coordinate 2,172,037 downwards.
GCTGCGGTAACAGATGCACCGGGCAGGTGGACGGGTTGTACAGGGTGCGCAGCATGATGGCGGTATCGCCGGCGTTGGCCGCCTCAAGGGCGCGCTCCAGCGGCGTGCTATTAATCGGCAGTAGGCTGCTCATCTCAGCTCCCCAGCGTGACGCTGTATCCGGTGCAATACGCCGCTTGAGCCTTGGTCGGGGTGAGGTCTTGCCAACCCGCCAGATCGACCCGAGCCACGCCGGCCACATGCAACTGCGCATCAATGGCCGAACGGGCCACCTCGATGCCCAGGCGCCGGCGTGGGTTGACCCAGGCGGCCAGCTTGCGCTCGGCTTCAGCCAGGGCGGCGTCACCTTCCGGGCCGGGGCCCTTCATGTGCAGCACCGCATCGATGCGATACGGCAACACCTGGGCACTCTGTACCGTGACCCGGTCCCCCAGCGGTCGCACGTCCTCATCGTTGAGGGCTGCGGTAACCGTCGCCAGCAAGTCAGGACTGGCCGCGCCATTGCCTTCCAGGCTCAACACCGTGACCGTCACCCGCGCCGGCGACGGGCTTTCGGCCTCGGCGTCTGCTACCAGCGCGGAAGCGTTGCGGGCATGCAGAATGTAGCTGTTGCGCGGCCCGGCGGTGGTCAGGCCTTCGTAGGCCAACTGCACCCGCTCGCGCAGCGCATCATCCGCCTCCTTGACCTCTGCCAACGGCGGTACCGCCTGCGGGTCTGCGAGCTGGATCACCAAGCGCTGCAGTTTGACGTTGGCCGCCAGGTGATCCAGGTCCGTGCCCTTGGCATGGGCCAGCAGCAGCGCCTTGGCCGCATCGTTGACCCGGGCCCGCAGCTGCATATCGCCATAAGCCGACAGTTCCAGCAGCTTGCTGACCGGATCGCTTTCAAGACTGGCCGTCCAGTTGTCGCCCATGTGCCGGCGAAAGGTGGCCAGCTTGCCTTGGTACAAGGCCTCAAAATCCAGGGCCTCAAGCACCTGCGGCGCCGGCAGCGCCGACAAGTCCAACGTACTCATGCCGTCACCTCCAAAACCGCGCTATCGCCCAGGTACTGGCCGGTCAGTTGAAAGCTGATCTGACCTCCCACTACCGCTACCACCCTGACCCGCTCCAGCTTCAGCCGGGGCTCCCAGCGCAACAGCGCTCGGGCCACTTCGGCCTGCACCGCACTTTTCCAGCCGCCAGTTACCGGCAAGTCGACGTAACGGCGCAGGTTGCTGCCGTACTCCGGGCGCATCCGCCGACTGCCCAGCGGCGTGGTCAGGATGTCTTCGATGGACTGCCGCACATGCTCGATGCCGGACAGCGACAGGCCGGTACGGCGATCCATTCCGATCATCACGTCACTCCTGCACTTGCAGATCCGGGTGGGTGTTCAGGTAGTCCAGGGCGGCAAGGTCGCCGGCCTTTACCGACAACTGCCCCTGGGCTACCAGCAACTGGCGACCATCCGGCAGGATCAACAGACGTGAGGTGTACAAGGTGTCGCGAAACACCACAGTGCCGGTGCCCGCAGGGCGACCGGGAGTTTTCTTAGGGGTGGCCATAGGCTTCTCCGGGTACAAAAAACCGCTCTGGGCGGGTGGATGGGGTGTTCGGTGAGAGAGGAGTCGTGAGGGCGACGACCCGCGAGGATCACTGCGGTGTTGCAGTTGAACCGGGACCCGGCATCACACCCGGGTGGGTATGGGTCGAACCGACATTGACCCCGTTGTGCTTCAAGCTCCCACCGTTGATTTGCACATCGCCATTCAAGGTGATTGCACCCGTCAGGGTGATGCTGTCGGCCTTGCCGGTCAGGGCGCTGTCAGTCACCACCGCCGAGCTGCCGCCGACCTGAATGGTCACCGTGCCGCTGGGCAGGCTGATGCTGTAACTCTTGGCCTGCCAGTCATAGATCAGCGAACCACCATCCTCGAAACGCCAGACCTCAACGTGATCACGGTTGTCCGGCTGGGGACCGGCATTGCCATACAGACCGGGGACAAAAGTGCCCTGGGCCGGCTCGCCGCTGGGGCTGATCAGCACGCCCTGCTCACCCAGGCTCGGTGCTCGCCAGTGTCGGGCCTTGCCCGCGGCCTGGCTGTGCCAGCGCACCCAGGCGCTGGTCCAACCGGCGCCATCGGAAACCCGAACCAGTCCGGCAGCCAGATCCACGCCGACCACGCTGCAAGGCAGGATCAGGCCGGCAATCATGCGGTCGTGGGTTGCAGACACGTAACTCACGCCATGTGCTCCGGCGACTGGTAGCCGCCCTCGTGACCGGGGCCGGTATCGGGGCTGAACCCCAACACCAGCGTGCCAGGTGGTTGATTCGGCCAGGACCATTGCTCTTGGCCAAGGTAGATAAGCTGCTGCCACTGCACGATCCACTCGGCCCGGTAAGCCGATTCCGCAACCGTGCCGGCAGGCTTGGCCCACACCGCCGTTGCGCCTTCGACAAACTCCAGATCCCACTGCTGGCAACGCAGCAGCTCGATTAACTGAGCCGCCAGAATGGCCGCCTGCAACGGCGCCTGGGCAAGTTCGGGATCAACCCGCAACCGGGCCTCCAAGGTGGCACGCATGCAGCAGCGGCCGTCACCCGGGTCGGCGGCCTGGTCCAGCGCCGTGACGGCAAAGTAGAGCGCCGGCTCAGTGGCGTCCTGAAGCGCCTTGGGGAATGCCTCAACCGTATGCAGATGGGGCATCGCCAGCTTGATCGTGGACGTGATGGCGTCTTTTAGCTGGGTCAGTTCGTTCATTGTCTAGTTCCAGAATAAGGTCGAAGCGGCCCGGCCATTGAGGGCTGGGCCGGTGGACCTTGTTGAGAGCCGGAGCCGATCAGGGTTCAAGGCTGATCCGAATGCGAATCCCGGGAAGGCGGTTCGCAAATCCCGATGCGCTTGGCCGCCCAACGCTCATAGAGGCCGATGGCGACGTCGGCGCCGGCCATGGCGGTCAGACAGCCAAAGGCGCAGGCGGTCCAGATCGAGACGCCGGCGGCATACAGCAGCATGATCGCCGAGACCCCGCAGACCACGCAGGCTCCGGAGCGCAGCGCCAGGCGCCGCAGCAGCGACCAGCCACGGGCGCCCTCCTTGTCGGCGCGCCACATTTCGCCGGAAACGCCACCGACCAGCGCCAGGACGATGACCAGCCAGATCGGCATGTCCAGCAACGCTTGTTGCTCGTTTGTCATTCACGTCTCCCGTGCGGATTGAGGCCAGCGAAATGGCCAGGTGATAGAAGGCTGATAACGATGTTTCAAGGGGTCCCTGTCTGTTGGTGGCCCACGTTAGGCAGGCATTCCAAAAAGCCCGGTCGCCCGGGCTTTTCAGTAATGCAAACCTTGGTCTTTCGGCACTACTGGTGCGGTACGGACCCATTCAAATTGTTCCTCCGACCGCGACCCTGTCCGCCGGATAACTGCTTCTGGTGCTTTACGCTGCACACCCGGGTCAGTTGCCAACCCTCTGAACCGTCGAGGCCGGTTCATCGCTGCCTTTGCTTTGCCACTAAAGAGCGTCTTTGCAGCCGTTGTTGAACGGCTTGAGACGGATAATATGCATTCATGCATATGCAGTCAATGCATTGATGCATTTATTTATGCGCAATAATTGCGCGAACGCATGGAGCCCGCATAAATGCAGGGCGGGGGATTTTTCGAGGGCGAAAAAAAGCCCGCTCAGTGGCGGGCTTTGTCTGACGGTGATGGCTTAGCGGGCGTACATGCCCCACCAGAAGACGTGACCGAGGATGCTGATCTGCTCCTCCTGGATTTCCTGGAAGCTGTAGTCCTCATCCGGATGCTCGTCGCGGTTGAAGCTGCGCAGGCGAATCCCGGTGGGCAGGCGATACAGCTGCTTCACTCGCAGTTGGCCATTGTGGTTGATCGCGTACAGGTCGCCATCGACGATATCGCCGATGGCACACTTGCCGGCATTGACCCCGACCGTGGCGCCATCGCGCAGTACCGGCAACATACTGTTGCCCCGCACCGTGACGCACTTGGCCTGGTCGAACTGCACGCCGTTGTGCCGCAGGCTGCGCTTGCCGAACCGCAGGCTGGCGCGCTCGCTCTCCTCAATGACGAATCTTCCTGATCCAGCAGCCAATTCAACCTCACGCAGAAAAGGAACCGACACCTCGTCGTCATCGACAGGGGTATCGTCGTCCCACAGGCTTATGTCCTTGAGTTCCGAATGAATCTCGTCACGGGGCGCAGCAGCCCGAGCTGGCGCGATATTCACGCGTCCGCGCAATTGGTCGGTGCTCACCTGGAAGTATTCGGCAATCCGCGAGATGTGTTTATCCGAAGGATCGACGATCTTCCCGCTGAGAATCCGCGAGAGGGTGGATTGAGGCACACCGGTCCGACGGTGAAGCTCCGTAGGGGAGATTCCGTCGCGATCCAGCAGCTCTCTTAAGACGGTAGAAACATTGCGTATTTGCATAGAACGCATATTGCTCGAACTTTTAGTCAATGACAAATGCTGTTTTGCATATTTGTGCTGCATTTACCGGACAAACACAGTAGTGCCTTGGTGTCTGCGAGGCCAGGGCACCCATGGTAACCTTGCCGCCATCTGCAAAAAGCCGAGCCCAGCGCTCCTTTGCTTCACCCATTCAATGAATCCGCCTAAATACCAATGAGTAAAAATACCTCCGATCTGTCCTCCCACACGCCGATGATGCAGCAGTACTGGCGCCTCAAGAACCAGCACCCTGATCAGTTGATGTTCTACCGCATGGGCGACTTCTACGAGATCTTCTACGAAGACGCGAAGAAGGCCGCCAAGCTGCTGGATATCACCCTGACGGCGCGCGGACAGTCGGCGGGGCAGGCGATTCCCATGTGTGGCATTCCCTACCACGCCGCCGAAGGTTACCTGGCCAAGCTGGTCAAGCTCGGCGAGTCGGTGGTCATCTGCGAGCAAGTGGGTGACCCGGCCACCAGCAAAGGCCCAGTGGAACGTCAGGTGGTGCGCATCATCACCCCGGGCACTGTCAGTGACGAAGCCTTGCTGGACGAGCGCCGCGACAACCTGATCGCGGCCGTGCTGGGCGATGAGCGCCTGTTCGGCCTGGCGGTGCTGGATATCACCAGCGGCAATTTCAGCGTCCTGGAAATCAAGGGCTGGGAGAATTTGCTGGCGGAGCTGGAACGCATCAATCCAGTGGAGCTGCTGATCCCCGACGACTGGCCACAAGGCCTGCCGGCGGAAAAACGCCGGGGTGTCCGACGTCGCGCTCCCTGGGACTTTGAGCGCGACTCGGCCCACAAGAGCCTCTGCCAGCAATTCTCCACCCAGGACCTCAAGGGCTTTGGTTGCGAGACCCTGACCCTGGCCATCGGCGCTGCCGGATGCCTGTTGAGCTACGCCAAGGAAACCCAGCGCACCGCCCTGCCCCACTTGCGCAGCCTGCGGCACGAACGCCTGGACGACACGGTGGTGCTGGACGGTGCCAGTCGCCGCAACCTGGAGCTGGACACCAACCTGGCCGGCGGACGCGACAACACCCTGCAATCGGTGGTCGATCGCTGCCAGACCGCCATGGGCAGCCGCCTGCTGACTCGCTGGCTGAACCGCCCGCTGCGGGATCTCAAGGTCTTGCAGGCGCGTCAGTCCTCGATCACCTGCCTGCTGGATGGCTACCGTTTCGAACGGCTGCAGCCGCAGTTGAAGGAAATCGGCGATATCGAACGGATTCTCGCGCGAATCGGCTTGCGCAATGCCCGTCCGCGGGACCTGGCTCGCTTGCGTGATGCCCTGGCCGCGCTGCCGGAGCTGCAAGAAGCCATGACTGAACTGGAGGCGGACCACCTCAAGCAACTGGCAGCCACCACCAGCACCTACCCGGAGCTGGCAGCGCTGCTGGCCAAGGCGATCATCGACAACCCGCCGGCGGTGATCCGCGACGGCGGCGTGCTCAAGACCGGCTACGACGCAGAGCTCGACGAACTGCAATCCTTGAGCGAGAACGCCGGGCAGTTCCTGATCGACCTGGAAGCCCGGGAAAAAGCCCGTACCGGTCTGGCCAACCTCAAGGTCGGCTACAACCGTATTCATGGCTACTTCATCGAGCTGCCAAGCAAGCAAGCCGAACAGGCACCGGCGGATTACATTCGTCGTCAGACCCTGAAGGGCGCCGAACGCTTCATCACTCCAGAACTCAAGGAGTTTGAAGACAAGGCGCTATCGGCCAAGAGCCGTGCCCTGGCCCGGGAAAAGATGCTCTACGACGCGTTGCTGGAAACCCTGATCAGCCACCTGCCGCCGCTGCAGGACACTGCCGGCGCCCTGGCCGAGCTGGACGTGCTCAGCAACCTGGCCGAGCGCGCGCTGAATCTGGACCTCAATTGCCCGCGTTTTGTCAGCGAACCTTGCATGCGCATCACCCAGGGCCGTCACCCGGTGGTGGAGCAAGTACTGACCACGCCTTTTGTGGCCAACGACCTGAACCTGGACGACAACACCCGGATGCTGGTGATCACCGGTCCGAACATGGGCGGTAAATCCACCTATATGCGCCAGACTGCGTTGATCGTACTGCTGGCCCATATCGGCAGTTTTGTCCCGGCGGCGAGCTGTGAGCTGTCCCTGGTGGATCGGATCTTTACCCGGATCGGCTCCAGCGACGACCTGGCCGGAGGTCGCTCGACCTTCATGGTGGAAATGAGTGAAACCGCGAACATCCTGCACAACGCCACTGAACGCAGCCTGGTGCTGATGGACGAAGTGGGTCGTGGCACCAGTACTTTTGACGGACTGTCCCTGGCCTGGGCTGCGGCAGAACGTCTCGCCCACCTGCGGGCCTACACCCTGTTCGCCACCCACTATTTTGAACTGACCGTACTGCCGGAAAGCGAGCCGCTGGTGGCGAACGTGCACCTCAATGCCACTGAACACAACGAGCGTATCGTCTTCCTGCACCATGTGTTGCCCGGCCCTGCCAGCCAGAGCTATGGCCTGGCGGTAGCCCAGCTGGCGGGGGTTCCCAGCGCTGTCATCACTCGCGCAAGGGAGCACTTGAGCCGTCTGGAAACCACCAGTTTGCCCCATGAAGTGGCGCCTCCAGCGCCGGGTAAAACCTCGGTTCCCCAGCAAAGCGACATGTTTGCCAGCCTGCCGCACCCAGTCCTCGATGAACTGGCCAAACTGGATCTGGATGACCTGACGCCACGCCGGGCACTGGAAATGCTCTATACATTGAAGACACGCATCTAACGCGAACGCCTTCAAGCTGTTAGAATCTCGCGCGGTTTGGGATGCTGCGGACTATTAGCCTGGTTCGCAGACTATCGCTCCCAAACCTGGCGACCCCGTCATGTAGGGGCTCCGCTGCCGCCGCCTGAGGAGAGAATTAGAAATGACCTTCGTCGTCACCGACAACTGCATCAAGTGCAAGTACACCGACTGCGTAGAAGTCTGTCCGGTGGACTGCTTTTACGAAGGGCCGAACTTCCTGGTGATTCACCCGGATGAGTGCATCGACTGCGCGCTGTGCGAGCCTGAATGCCCGGCTGTAGCCATTTTCTCCGAGGATGAAGTCCCGGAAGAGATGCAGGAGTTCATTCAGCTGAACGTCGAGCTGGCAGAGATCTGGCCGAACATCACTGAAAAGAAAGAATCGTTGCCGGATGCCGAAGAGTGGGATGGCGTCAAAGGCAAGATCAAAGACCTCGAACGCTGATTGCCCCCGCGTTCCTGAAAAGGCCCCTTGCGGGCCTTTTTGTATTTCTGGGAACGGGGTTCTTGCACTCGGGACTTTTCGACAGGCAAAAAAAAGGGGCGGTATGACCCGCCCACATTTTTCCCTAGTCCCTGTGTTCCTTTTCATCGTCCTGATGAATCGCTTCCTGCGATGTCCTGACCATCGTCCTTGATGGCTGTGTCTATCCGTCGACACAGGGCTGATATTAGAGAGTTCCCAGGTAAGAGCAATCGCACTATTCCCGTAAAAACTTGTCGGACACGAATAACTAAATTAAAAAACACCTTATAAATCAACAATATAAAAAACAGCCTAGAGTATTTTAGACAAGTCTGAAGCAACCGAGAACCGAACACTTACGAAAACGTAATCTATTGCTTACACGCAAGTTAAGAGTAATCCCAACCCTGAGCAGAATCCGAGAACTCAGAGTCAAAACAATCACCCAATAAAAAGCCCCGAATAAATCGGGGCTCTTACGGATCAGTTCCAGACGTTACTGAAATAACGACTCACTGGACAATCCATTCTTTTCAAGGATCTCCCGCAGGCGCTTGAGGCCTTCAACCTGGATTTGTCGAACCCGCTCACGGGTCAGACCAATCTCCAGGCCGACATCCTCAAGAGTGCTGCTCTCATGACCTCGCAGGCCAAAGCGGCGAACCACCACTTCACGCTGCTTTTCGGTCAGTTCGGAAAGCCATTGATCGATGCTTTGCGACAGATCATCGTCCTGCAGCAGTTCACAAGGATCCGTCGGACGATCGTCAGTCAGGGTATCCAGCAGGGTTTTATCCGAATCCGGTCCCAGCGAGACATCAACCGAAGAAACCCGCTCATTCAGACCGAGCATGCGTTTGACTTCAGCCACCGGCTTCTCCAGCAGGTTGGCGATTTCTTCGGGAGAGGGTTCATGATCGAGTTTTTGCGTCAACTCACGGGCGGCGCGCAAGTAGACGTTGAGCTCTTTGACCACATGAATCGGCAACCGGATGGTCCGGGTCTGATTCATTATCGCCCGTTCGATGGTCTGGCGAATCCACCAGGTGGCGTAGGTCGAAAAGCGGAAGCCGCGTTCCGGGTCGAACTTCTCCACTGCCCGGATCAGGCCGAGGTTGCCCTCTTCGATCAGGTCCAGCAGCGACAACCCACGATTGACATAGCGCCGGGCGATTTTCACCACCAGTCGCAAGTTGCTTTCAATCATGCGCTTGCGCCCGGCTGGGTCGCCACTCTGCGACAAACGCGCAAAGTGCACTTCCTCTTCGGGAGAGAGCAATGGAGAAAAGCCGATTTCATTGAGGTACAACTGCGTCGCATCGAGCGCACGCGTGTAATCAATGTACTTGTGTTGCTTAAGTGAAGCGGAGCTTTTGGATTTGGCGCGAACGGAAGGTGGAGTTGCCCCCTCATTATTCGACATCGAATCCATATCGATACTGCTCTCCATAAGGAGAACCTCATCGTCGATGTCAAACTCCGGCACTTCTTTACTGAGAGCCATTGTTATAGTCCTTTGGTGAGTTCGACCTCAGGCTCAAGCGGCGCCTATATCCCTGGCAACGCTGGAGCCTGTTCCCTCTACGTGAGCGGAACAGGCTGGTAACGGATCAACGACGTGGCAGGAATTGCAGCGGATCTACAGGTTTACCTTGTCGGCGAATCTCAAAGTGCAGTTTCACCCGGTCTGTACCAGTTGATCCCATCTCGGCAATTGTCTGTCCGACTTTGACCTGCTGTCCCTCCCGAACCAATAGCTTGCGGTTGTGGCCGTAAGCACTGACGTAGGTTTCGTTGTGTTTGATGATGACTAATTCGCCGTAGCCCCTTAAGCCACTCCCGGCGTAAACCACCGTCCCATCAGACGCAGCTAAAACAGGCTGTCCCAAATCTCCGGCGATATCAATGCCTTTATTCAAACTACCGTTTGAAGAAAATTTTCCAATCAAAACACCGTTGGAAGGCCAGCCCCAGCCCGTCGGAGCAGGCCCCGCAGGCGCAACCGGAGCGGGCGCCGGCTTGCTTGCAGGAGGCGTTGCAGCACTTGTTGCCGGGGCAATGACAGCCCCCGCCGGACGACGAATAACCGTGGTTTTGCTGGAGGACGAGGCACCGGACTGGGTGCTGGTAACCACAGTTGTCGGCGCAGTACCCGTGCGACCATCAAAGCGAATGGTTTGCCCCGGATGGATGGTATAGGGCTCGGCAATATTGTTACGCGCTGCCAGCGCCTTGTAATCCCAGCCGTAGCGAAACGCGATGGAGAACAGTGTATCCCCACGACGTACTACATATTGTCCCGTGGTCACGGTAGGGCGCTGAGGCGCCGCGTTATTACTGCGTTCAACCACACCCACACTGCTGGACTTGGTGCTGGAGCAGCCGACCAACAAGGAACTCAAGACAAGGCCAATCATCAGTCGCTGAAAGCTTGTTATACCCATACGCTGCGCAATGACTGTGAGACTCACCCGCCGCTCCCTTTATGGTGGTTGACGATATTAATTACCTGGCTCAGGCATGAAATGACGCAAGTATAACTGGAGGCCGGCGTTTTATTGCTGGCAAAGCGCAACACACAGTCGCAAGAGATTGCCATTGATCGCCGTCCCACTCATTGACGATCAATACGGCACTAAGACACAGCCAAGCAGACAGAATTCACCCAGGGTCGATAAATGCTCAGGCCAATGGCCCATTGAGCAAAGGCACAAACCGTACCGCGCCCAGGACATGTCGGGCAAAGCCATGTTCTTCACGAATGATCAGCATCAACTGCTGCACTTCTCCGGCACCCACAGGAATCACCAGGCGCCCACCAGGCGCCAGTTGATCCAGCAGTGCCTGAGGAATATCGGTGGCAACGGCGGTGACGATGATGCCGTTGTAAGGCGCCAACGCTGGCCAGCCCTCCCAGCCATCGCCCCAGCGGAACACCACATTACGCAGGTTCAGTTCCTGCAGGCGCTCCTTGGCCCGATCCTGCAGGACCTTGATCCGCTCTACCGAAAACACCCTCTCCACCAGCTGCGACAGCACCGCCGTCTGGTAGCCGGAGCCGGTACCGATCTCCAGCACTTTGTCCAGCGGACCTGCCGCCAGCAGCAGCTCGCTCATGCGAGCCACCATATAAGGCTGGGAGATAGTCTGGTTATGGCCGATGGGCAGTGCCGTGTCTTCATAGGCACGGTGAGCCAGAGCTTCATCAACGAAGAGATGCCGTGGCGTGCGACGAATGACCTCCAATACCTGGGGATTGGACAGGCCCTCATCGTAAAGCCGTTGGATCAGGCGCTCGCGGGTACGCTGGGAAGTCATGCCGATTCCCCGTCGCAGCAAATCGTCTTGCTCACGAGCCATCAGCGCAGCCCCTCCAACCAGCCGTCCAGACTCCTGAACGCTTCATTGAAGGTGCGATCCAACTGCAACGGCGTGATCGACACATAACCTTGCATGACCGCGTGAAAGTCAGTACCCGGACCACCATCTTCGGCGTCCCCTGCGGCGGCAATCCAGTAACCCGACTTGCCACGGGGATCGACGACCTTCATGGGTGCCGCCGCGCGCGCGCGATGGCCCAGGCGGGTCAGTTGTATGCCACGGATATGATCAAGCGGCAGGTTGGGAATATTCACGTTCAACACCGTCCGTGGTGGCAAATCCAGCAAGCCCTGAGCCTGCACCAGCTTGCGCGCGAAATGGGCTGCGGTGGCGAGGTTTTCTACCTGCCGCGACACCAGCGAAAAGGCAATCGCCGGGCGCTGCAGGAAACGGCCTTCAAGCGCAGCGGCGACCGTTCCGGAATACAGCACGTCATCACCCAGGTTGGCCCCCAGATTGATCCCCGACACCACCATGTCCGGCTCATGCTCCAACAGGCCATTAAGCCCCAGGTGAACACAGTCGGTCGGTGTGCCGTTGATGCTGATGAAGCCATTGCCGAGGGTATGCGGATGCAACGGACGGTCGAGCGTCAGCGAACTGCTGGCGCCGCTTTTGTCTTGATCCGGTGCGATAACCACACACTCGGCGTAATCCGCCAGCGCAGCATGCAGCGCAGCGATACCGGGTGCAGTTACCCCATCATCGTTAGAAATCAGAATACGCATGAGCTGTCCGTCTGCCCCACCGGCACCAGATCGACGAGTTCACGCACCAATGCGGTGGCGAAACACCCGGCCGGGAGGACGAATTCCAGTTGCAGAATGTCAGGCTCGGGATAATGCCACGTCAAACCGCCAATGGGCAGCCGCAGAATGCGTCGTTCATGGCTCATGCCGGCTTTTATCAACCAATCGCACAGTGCCGACTCAGCGCCTGCAAGCTCTTGCTCGCGATCATGGGTTGCACCAGCCGCAGGAGACTCGCCCTCGCCCCACAAAGGGCCAGTGGGATGCAAGTCGAGAATCGCCAGGCGCGGGTCCGAGCATTCGGCCTGCCCGGCCATGAAAAAGCTGCGACTGTCGGTAAACGCCAGCAGATCACCCACTTGCGCCTGCTGCCAGCTGCCGTCCGCCACTCGCGCCGCCAGCACCTGATTGAACAGGTAGCTACGGGCCGTGGACAACAACCGCGAACGCACATTGCGCTGCTCCGGCAGGGCCTGACGGGACGCCCAGTCACGGGCATCCACCAGATTGCCACCGCCATGACCGAAACGCTGAGCCCCGAAGTAGTTGGGGATCCCCTGCTGGGCGATCCGTTTCAAACGCTCATCGATAGCCGCCTGATCCGCCTTGAGCTCTGTCAAACGCAGGGTAAAACCATTGGCCGCATGGGCACCACGCTGCAATTTGCGCTTGTGGCGGGTGGCCTTGAGGATTTTCAGGGTGTGGTTTTCCGCGGCGCCAAGATCGGGATCGGCCTTACCGGGCAACTGCACACTAAACCACTGACGAGTCAGCGCCTGTCGATCCTTGAGCCCGGCGTAACTGACGGTGCGCAATGGCACACCGGCCGCCTTGGCGATCCGGCGTGCCGCCTCCTCGGTGTTCAAGCCACGCTTTTCCACCCACAGCCACAGGTGCTCGCCCTCACCGCTCAGCGGGATATCCAGCACCTCATCGACTTGAAAGTCTTCGGCAGTAGCTTTGAGTACGGCGCTGCCCAAGGCCTCGCCATAGGCCCGCGGGCCTAACAGTTGCAGTTCATTCATGGGCGCAGCAACAAGGCCACGGAATGCACCGCAATACCTTCCTCGCGGCCAACGAAACCGAGTTTTTCGGTGGTGGTTGCCTTCACGTTCACTTGATCCAGTTCGACTTGCAGGTCCTCGGCGATCAAGGCCCGCATGGTTTCGATATGAGGCGCCATCTTCGGTGCCTGGGCGACGATGGTATTGTCGACGTTGCCGATCCTCCAGCCCTTGGCATGGATCAACGCGACAACGTGACGCAGCAGAACACGGCTGTCGGCACCTTTGAATTGCGGATCGGTGTCCGGAAAATGCTTGCCGATATCCCCTAGCGCCGCGGCGCCCAGCAGGGCATCACTGAGTGCATGCAACAACACGTCACCGTCAGAATGGGCGAGCAACCCAGAATGATGGGCGATACGCACACCACCCAAAGTGATGAAGTCGCCTTCAGCGAAACGGTGCACATCGTAGCCGTGGCCAATACGCATAAAAAAACGCCCCGAAAAAGTCAGGGCGTGATTCTACCTGCTTTGGCAGGCATTAGGCGTTAAGAGCACGTGCATGGTGCTGCAAGTGGTCGTCTATGAAGCTGGCGATGAAAAAGTAGCTATGGTCGTAACCCGGTTGCAAACGCAACGTCAGTTCATGACCGGCATTCTTTGCCGCCTGCTGTAACACTTCGGGCTTGAGTTGGGTCGCAAGGAAGTCATCACGATCCCCTTGGTCCACCAGCAACGCAAGCTTCTCCCCGGCATCTGCAAGCAGCACGCTCGCGTCCCATTCGCGCCATCGAGAGCGCTCCTCTCCCAGATATCGGGAAAAGGCTTTCTGCCCCCAAGGACAATCCATGGGATTACTGATGGGAGCGAAAGCCGACACCGACTGATAACGACCAGGATTACGCAGTGCACAGACCAATGCCCCGTGCCCGCCCATGGAGTGCCCGCTGATACCGCGTTTTTGCGACGCAGGAAAGTGTGCTTCCACCAACGCTGGCAACTCGTCCACCACATAGTCATGCATGCGGTAGTGCTGAGCCCAGGGCTCCTGGGTGGCATTCAGGTAGAAGCCCGCTCCCAGGCCGAAGTCCCAGGCGCCCTCCGGATCGCCAGGGACGCCGGCCCCACGAGGGCTGGTGTCGGGAGCGACGATAATCAGCCCGAGTTCCGCAGCCATGCGCTGGGCACCGGCCTTGTGCATGAAGTTCTCGTCGGTGCAGGTCAGGCCGGACAGCCAATACAGCACTGGCAGCTTGCCGCCCTGTTCGGCCTGCGGCGGTAGGTACACAGCGAACACCATGTCGCAGCCCAACACCTGAGAATGATGTTTGTACCGTTTGTGCCAGCCGCCGAAGCTCTTCTGGCAGGAAAGGTTTTCCAGACTCATGGCAATCTCCCCAGCCACAAGCCGCACGCTTCGAGCCACAAACAGGTGCTTCCCGTTTGCCGCTTGTCACTCACGGCTTGCCGCTGCTTTTAGAAATGAATGACGGAACGAATGCTCTTGCCTTCGTGCATCAAGTCGAATGCCTTGTTGATGTCTTCCAGACCCATGGTGTGGGTAATGAAGGTATCTAGAGGGATCTCGCCGGTCTGGGACATTTCCACGTAGCTTGGCAGCTCGCTGCGGCCACGCACGCCACCGAATGCCGAACCGCGCCAGACGCGGCCGGTCACCAGTTGGAAGGGACGGGTCGAAATTTCCTGGCCGGCACCGGCCACACCGATGATCACCGATTCGCCCCAGCCTTTGTGGCAGCACTCAAGCGCGGCGCGCATGAGTTGTACGTTGCCGATGCATTCGAAGGAAAAATCCACGCCGCCGTCAGTCATGTCGACGATGACCTCCTGGATCGGACGGTCGAAATCCTTCGGATTGACGCAGTCGGTGGCGCCCAATTGCTTGGCGATCTCGAACTTGGCCGGGTTGATATCGATGGCAATGATGCGCCCAGCCTTGGCTTTGACCGCACCAATCACCGCCGACAGGCCGATACCGCCCAGGCCAAAGATAGCCACGGTGTCACCAGCCTTGACCTTGGCGGTGTTGATCACCGCACCGATACCGGTGGTTACGCCGCAACCCAGCAGGCAGACCTTCTCCAGAGGCGCTTCCTTGGGGATCTTGGCCACGGAAATTTCCGGCAGCACGGTGTACTCGGAGAACGTCGAAGTACCCATGTAGTGGAAAATAGGCTGGCCCTTGTAGGAAAAACGGCTAGTGCCATCAGGCATCAGGCCTTTGCCCTGGGTAGCGCGAATTGCCTGACAGAGGTTGGTCTTGCCAGAAAGACAGAATTTGCACTTGCCACATTCCGGGGTGTACAGCGGGATCACATGATCACCGACGGCGACCGAGGTCACACCCTCGCCCACCGCCTCCACCACTGCACCACCTTCATGGCCGAGAATCGCCGGAAAGATGCCTTCCGGGTCAGCACCGGACAAGGTGTAGGCATCGGTATGGCAGACGCCGGAAGCAACCACCCGCAGCAGTACCTCGCCAGCCTTGGGCATGGCGACATCCACTTCGACGATTTCCAGGGGCTTCTTGGCCTCGAAGGCTACGGCAGCACGTGACTTGATCATCCTGACTCTCCAGCGAATAAAAACGAGGAGGTGAGTGTAAAACAGCGCAATGCGATGAATAATCCAGGTAAAAGCAAAACATTATTGCCGTACAGGGATAATCAATGAGTGAAAACCGTTGGGAAGGCATCGACGAGTTTGTTGCAGTAGCCGAATGCAGCCAGTTCACCGCCGCTGCCGAGCGCCTGGGAGTGTCCTCCTCCCATATCAGCCGTCAGGTGGTGCGCCTCGAAGAGCGCCTGCAGACGCGTCTGCTGTATCGCAGTACCCGCCGAGTCACCCTGACCGAGGCCGGACAGACCTTTCTCCAGCATTGCCAACGCCTGCAGGACGGCCGCGAAGAAGCGCTGCGGGCCGTAGGGGACCTGGCCAGCGAGCCCAAGGGCATGCTGCGCATGACCTGCGCCGTGGCCTATGGCGAGCGTTTTATCGTGCCGCTGGTGACCCGTTTCATGGGGCTTTACCCGCAATTACGGGTGGACATCGAGTTGAGCAACCGCCCTCTGGATCTGGTGCACGAAGGACTCGACCTGGCCATTCGGCTCGGGCGGCTGCAGGACTCACGCCTGGTGGCCACTCGCTTGGCACCGCGACGCATGTACCTGTGCGCCTCGCCCTCCTATCTGGAGCGCTACGGGCGCCCCCATAGCCTGTCGGAACTGAGCCGTCATAATTGCCTGATCGGCAGTTCGGATATCTGGCAATTGGAGCTGGATGGGCGCGAGTTCTCACAGCGGGTACAGGGCAACTGGCGCTGCAACAGCGGTCAGGCCGTACTGGATGCGGCCTTGCAAGGCGTCGGACTGTGCCAACTGCCGGACTACTACGTTCTGGAGCACCTGCAGAACGGCACCTTGATCTCCCTGCTGGAAGCCCATCAGCCGCCCAATACCGCCGTCTGGGCCCTGTATCCGCAGCAACGGCACCTGTCGCCAAAAGTGCGCAAGTTGGTGGATTATCTAAAGCAAGGCCTGGCCGAACGCCCGGAATACCGGGGCCTGTAGCCACAGTACGGATCAGCGCCGATTGGACCAGCGCTGACGCAGCCACTCCAGGTCTTCGGGACGAGTGACCTTGAGGTTGTCGGAGCGCCCTTCGATCAGGCGTGGTGCCTGGCCGGCCCATTCCATTGCCGATGCTTCATCGGTGATGGCTACATCCGCTACCAGGCTGTCGGCCAGGGCGCGATGCAAGGCGCCAAGGCGGAACATCTGCGGTGTGTAGGCCTGCCAGATCAGACTGCGGTCCACGGTTTCCAGCACCCGTCCGTGCTTGTCGATCCGCTTCAGGGTGTCACGGGCCGGCACCGCCAGCAGGCCGCCTACAGGATCGTCCGCCAGCTCGCCCAGCAGCTTGTCCAAGTCATCGCGAGACAGGTTCGGTCGTGCGGCATCGTGGACCAGAACCCAATCCTCATCGGCCGCGCCCTGAGCATGCAGATGAAGCAAGGCATTGAGTACCGACCCGGAACGCTCGGCGCCACCTTCGACCCGCTGAATCCGCGAGTCATGGGCACAGGCCAGGGCTGGCCAGTAAGGATCGTCAAGCGCCAGGCTGACCACCAGCCCCTTGAGGCCAGGATGGTCGAGGAAACAGCCGAGGCTGTGTTCGAGAATAGTGCGTCCGCCCAATTGCAAGTATTGCTTGGGACGGTCCGCGGCCATACGGGCACCGACGCCCGCGGCAGGAATCACGGCCCAGAAGGCCGGCAATCTATCGCTCATTGGGCCAACTGGTAGAGGGTTTCACCCTCCTTGACCATGCCCAACTCATGGCGAGCCCGTTCTTCAACGGTCTCCATGCCCTTCTTCAACTCCATGACTTCCGCATCGAGTACGCGATTTCGCTCCAGCAAACGCTCGTTTTCAGCGTGCTGGTCGGCAATCTGCTGAGTCAGGTCAGCTACCTGGGCCAAGCTGCCATTCCCCACCCACAGGCGGTACTGCAAGCCAGCCAGCAGCAAGAGCAAGACCAGGAACAACCAATTGGGACTGCGCATCGAATATCGGGTATCCAGTGAAAAAAGACAGCCATGCCAACAACTTCGAACCTACTGATAGCACGAAGCCTGGAAGACCCAGGCTTGTACTCTTAAGGCATCAGATTAGTGGCAAAAAACTCGCTGTAGCGATTTTCCCGACACAATCCGGTGTCTTTTTACCATCTACGGCTTAGCCGCGAAACTCGCTGCGACCGTTGTACTTGGCCTTGCCATTCAATTGCTCTTCGATACGCAGCAATTGGTTGTACTTGGATACGCGGTCGGAACGGCACAGGGAGCCGGTCTTGATCTGGCCAGCCGAGGTGCCCACAGCCAGGTCGGCGATGGTCGAATCTTCGGTTTCACCGGAGCGGTGGGAGATCACGGCAGTGTAACCGGCAGCCTTGGCCATCTGGATGGCTTCCAGGGTTTCGGTCAGGGTGCCGATCTGGTTGAACTTGATCAGGATCGAGTTGGCGATCTTCTTGTCGATGCCTTCTTTCAGGATCTTGGTGTTGGTCACGAACAGGTCGTCACCCACCAGTTGCACTTTCTCGCCGATCTTGTCGGTAAGGATTTTCCAGCCAGCCCAGTCGGACTCGTCCAGGCCATCTTCGATGGAGATGATCGGGTAGCGCTGAGTCAGACCTTTCAGGTACTCGGCGAAACCTTCGGCGGTGAACACCTGGCCTTCGCCGGACAGGTTGTATTTACCGTCTTCGTAGAACTCGCTGGCGGCGCAGTCCAGGGCCAGGGTCACGTCAGTGCCCAGAGTGTAACCGGCGTTGGCCACGGCTTCGGAGATGACTTTCAGCGCGTCTTCGTTGGAAGCCAGGTTGGGTGCGAAACCACCTTCATCGCCCACAGCGGTGTTCAGGCCACGGGCCTTCAGCACGGCTTTGAGGTGATGGAAAATCTCGGTGCCCATGCGCAGACCTTCCGAGAAGGACTTGGCGCCGACCGGCTGCACCATGAACTCCTGGATGTCGACGTTGTTATCAGCGTGCTCGCCACCGTTGATGATGTTCATCATCGGAACCGGCATCGAGTAGACGCCTGGGGTGCCATTGAGGTTGGCGATGTGAGCATACAGCGGCAGGTCCTGGTCCTGAGCGGCAGCCTTGGCAGCGGCCAGGGACACGGCGAGGATCGCGTTGGCGCCCAGGGTGGCCTTGTTCTCAGTACCGTCGAGCTTGATCATCGCCTGATCCAGCGCCTTCTGGTCGATCGGGTCTTTACCCAGCAACAGGTCGCGGATCGGACCGTTGATGTTGGCTACCGCCTTGAGCACACCCTTGCCCAGGTAACGGCTCTTGTCGCCATCACGCAGCTCCAGCGCTTCGCGCGAGCCGGTGGAAGCACCGGACGGCGCGCAAGCACTGCCGATGATGCCGTTATCGAGAAGCACGTCCGCTTCGACGGTGGGATTGCCACGGGAGTCGAGAACTTCACGACCTTTGATGTCGACGATTTTTGCCATTGTTGTAAACACTCCAAAGTTGACGAAAACGCTGAGTACCGCTCGATTTATAACTTGTGGGTCAAATTGCATTCTTGTAGGAGCCGGCTTGCCGGCGAACGGGTCCGCGAGGACACCTTCGCCGGCAAGCCGGCTCCTACAGAGGAAGTCGCCGGTTTTACGCGGTTTCTACCGTGGGGAAACTCTTGACCAGTTCGTCCAGAGCCTTGAGCTGAGCCAGGAACGGCTCGAGCTTGTCCAGACGCAGAGCGCAAGGGCCGTCGCACTTGGCGTTGTCCGGATCCGGGTGGGCTTCCAGGAACAGGCCAGCCAGGGACTGGCTCATGCCGGCCTTGGCCAGGTCGGTGACCTGGGCCCGGCGACCGCCAGCAGAATCGGCGCGACCGCCCGGCATTTGCAGGGCATGGGTCACGTCGAAGAATACCGGGTATTCGAACTGCTTCATGATGCCGAAGCCGAGCATGTCCACCACCAGGTTGTTGTAACCGAAGCTGGAACCGCGCTCGCAGAGAATCAACTGATCATTACCCGCCTCTTCGCACTTGCTCAGGATGTGTTTCATTTCCTGAGGCGCGAGGAACTGGGCCTTCTTGATGTTGATCACCGCGCCGGTCTTGGCCATGGCCACCACCAGGTCGGTCTGCCGCGAGAGAAACGCCGGCAGTTGGATGATGTCGCAGACTTCGGCGACCACCGCGGCCTGGGCCGGCTCGTGGACGTCGGTGATGATCGGCACGCCAAAGGCCTGCTTCACATCTTCGAAAATCCGCATGCCCTCTTCCAGGCCGGGGCCACGGTAAGAGGTCACCGACGAACGGTTGGCCTTGTCGAAACTGGCCTTGAACACGTAGGGAATACCGAGCTTCTCGGTAACCCGTACGTACTCTTCACAGACCTGCATCGCCATGTCGCGGCTTTCCAGCACGTTCATACCGCCGAACAGCACCATCGGCTTGTCGTTGGCGATCTCGATGTTGCCTACGCGGATGATCTTCTGCGCCATCAGGTTCAAGCCTTCTTCTGGTGTTGAGCCAATGCAGCTTTGACGAAACCGCTGAACAATGGGTGACCGTCACGTGGCGTCGAGGTGAACTCAGGGTGGAACTGGCAAGCGACGAACCATGGATGATCCGCAGCCTCGACCACTTCAACCAGCGCGCCGTCGCCGGAGCGACCGGAAATCTTCAGGCCCGCCTCGATCAGTTGCGGCAACAGCTTGTTGTTCACTTCATAACGGTGACGGTGACGTTCGATGATCACGTCCTTGGCGTAGCAGTCGTGGACCTTGGAGCCCGGCTCCAGAAGGCAGTCCTGAGCGCCCAGGCGCATGGTGCCGCCCAGGTCGGAAGCTTCAGTACGCACTTCGACGGCGCCGGTGGCGTCTTCCCACTCGGTGATCAGGCCGACCACTGGATGACCGCTGGTGCGATCGAACTCGGTGGAGTTGGCATCTTTCCAACCCATGACGTTACGGGCGAACTCGATAACCGCCACTTGCATGCCCAGGCAGATCCCCAGGTACGGCACCTTGTTCTCGCGAGCGTATTGCACGGCGGTGATCTTGCCTTCCACGCCACGCAGACCGAAGCCGCCAGGAACCAGGATCGCGTCGACGCCTTCCAGCAGCGCGGTGCCCTGGTTCTCGATGTCTTCGGAATCGATGTAGCGCAGGTTGACCTTGGTGCGGTTGGTGATGCCGGCGTGACTCATCGCTTCGATCAGCGACTTATAGGCGTCCAGCAGCTCCATGTACTTGCCGACCATGGCGATGGTGACTTCGTGTTCAGGGTTGAGCTTGGCGTCCACCACCTTTTCCCACTCGGACAGATCGGCGCCGTTGCATTGCAGGCCGAAACGCTCGACGACGAAATCGTCCAGACCCTGAGCGTGCAGCACGGCTGGGATCTTGTAGATGGTGTCGACGTCTTCCAGGGAGATCACCGCACGCTCTTCAACGTTGGTGAACAAGGCAATCTTGCGACGCGAGGACACATCCACCGGATGGTCGGAGCGGCAGATCAGCACGTCAGGCTGCAGACCGATGGAGCGCAGTTCCTTCACCGAGTGCTGGGTCGGCTTGGTCTTGGTCTCGCCAGCGGTGGCGATGTACGGAACCAGGGTCAGGTGCATCAGCATCGCGCGCTTGGAGCCGACTTCGACCCGCAGTTGGCGGATAGCTTCGAGGAACGGTTGCGACTCGATGTCGCCCACGGTACCGCCGATTTCCACCAGGGCCACGTCGGCATCGCCAGCGCCCTTGATGATGCGACGCTTGATCTCGTCGGTGATGTGCGGAATCACCTGGATGGTGGCGCCCAGGTAATCACCACGGCGTTCCTTGCGCAGCACGTGCTCGTACACGCGGCCGGTGGTGAAGTTGTTGTTCTGGGTCATGGTCGTGCGGATGAACCGCTCGTAGTGGCCCAGGTCCAGGTCGGTCTCGGCGCCGTCGTGGGTGACGAACACTTCACCGTGCTGGAACGGGCTCATGGTGCCCGGGTCGACGTTGATGTACGGGTCCAGCTTGAGCATGGTGACCTTAAGCCCCCGCGCCTCCAGGATGGCCGCCAATGAAGCCGAGGCAATGCCTTTCCCCAATGAAGAAACAACACCGCCCGTGACGAATATGTAGCGCGTCATGAAAAACCCTAGAAGTCTGCGTTAAAGCGGTCAGTGCCGCCGGGGAAAGCGAAGGAAGGCCGAAGCCCCCGATCACCTGCATTAATCACAGTGCACCTTTCAAAAAAACCGCCGCGTGGTGACAGACCGGATGCAAAAACACCGGTAGGTTGCTCGCTACACATTTTTTGGAATCGCCCAGCAAAGACTGCTTGGTAATCGGCAACTCCTGCAATTCAGGCGAATCCACAGAAGTTGTATCAAGAAGGGAGCGTAGTCTACCGGAAAGCCCCTTTCAGCTCAAACCTTGATCGCTAGTCAGTGGTCGCCAATACAATTGCCAGCCTGCCTGGGGCTTTGCGCCGGGCTCCGGCAAGTTTGCCAACGTCAGCAGCCGCTCATCCTGATACAGCAGCGGCAATCTGCCACGGACGAAGCTTGGTAGTCCGGCTTCATTGAGCAGACGCTTCAGGTCACGATGACCACGTCCTGCCACCTGCATGACTTCCCCACCCTGCCGGTAACGGATGTGCAACGGACCCCGTGGCGCCGGTCCGACGAAAAACACCCGGCCATTGTCCGGCAACTGCAACGGACTCCCCGGGTCCGGCCATTCGATCCCACTCTTCACCGGCCGCAACCAGGCGCCGGAAAGCCACCAGATCCGCCCTCCCGCGCGATGCACTTCGCCATCGGCCAGACGCCATTGCGGGCGCGCCTCGGCGCTGGCATCCCGCAGGTTCTCCCAGCCGGTCCAATGATCGGTATCCGGCAAACGGCCAAGTTTGCTCAACCAATGGCTCAAGGCATTGCGCTGCCGGGCCGGGGACAACTGCTGCAGAGGAGCAAGAGCCAGTGACGGCAAGTCCAGCCAGGGAAAGTCGCTTTCCACCTCGGCTGTCGCCAGATCCATCATCGCCAACTCATCGAGCAGGCCCTGCGCTTCTCTCAGGTGGGCGGCGCTGCGGCTCATGCTGGTCGCGGCCTGAGGCCAGCGAGCAAGCAGCGACGGCATCACCTGATGCCGCAGATAATTGCGCGAATATTGATGATCGGCATTTGAAGGGTCCTGGACCCAGCTCAGGCAATGCTCAGCGGCATAACGTTCAAGTTCGGCACGGGATACGCCAAGCAAAGGCCGCAGCAGGTGCCCTGCGCCCAAAGGTCGGCTTTCCGGCATTGCCGACAGCCCCCTGACGCCGGCACCGCGCAACAGTCGAAACAACAGGGTTTCGGCCTGATCGTCACGATGCTGCGCCATCAGCAGCAACTCGTTGGCAGCGTTCAAGCGCTCGAACGCCCCATAACGTGCCTCCCGGGCAGCCCCTTCGAGACTGGCACCGGCCTTTACCTGGACATGAATCACCTGCAACGGCACACCCAGAGCATCGCAGACCGCCCGACAGTGGGCCGGCCAAGCATCCGCCGCCGTTTGCAGCCCGTGATGAACGTGCACAGCCGTGAGCCGTGGAAGGCGATGTTGTTGCGCCAGATCGACAAGAAGATGCAGCAGGACGGTGGAATCAAGTCCACCGGAGAAGGCGATACGCCAATGGGCGGCTTCACGCCAGGGCGCCAGGCTTTTTAGAAGTTTGGCGGAGAGAGAATTCATTGAGCTTCAAGCCCTGTAGGAGCATGTGCGCGAGAAAGGACGACGCCGCAATCTTAAAGACTGCGGCGCCTGGGTCGCGAGCAAGCGTACCCCTACAAGGGGGAGCAGCGCTCGATCAGAGACCGTAGCTCATCAGGCGGTCATAACGACGAGCCAACAGGGTGTCGTTGTCCATTTCCTTGAGCATTGCCAGCTGCGAGCTGAGTTCGGCACGGATCGAGGCAGCCGCGGCGGCTGGATCACGATGGGCGCCGCCCAATGGCTCGCCGATGACCTTGTCGACAATCCCCAGGCCTTTCAGGCGCTCGGCGGTGATACCCATTGCTTCGGCGGCATCAGCGGCCTTTTCCGAGGTTTTCCACAGGATCGAGGCACAGCCTTCCGGCGAGATCACCGCGTAAGTGGAGTACTGCAGCATGTTCAGTTGGTCGCAAACGCCAATGGCCAAGGCACCGCCAGAACCACCTTCACCGATCACGGTGGCGATGATCGGAGTCTTCAGGCGCGCCATGACTCGCAGGTTCCAGGCAATGGCTTCGCTCTGGTTGCGCTCTTCAGCGTCGATACCCGGATAAGCGCCCGGGGTGTCGATGAAGGTCAGGATCGGCATCTTGAAGCGCTCGGCCATTTCCATCAGGCGGCAGGCCTTGCGGTAGCCTTCCGGACGCGGCATGCCGAAGTTGCGGCGGACCTTCTCGCGCACTTCGCGGCCCTTTTGGTGACCGATGATCATCACCGGCTGCTCGTCCAGGCGAGCAACGCCGCCGACGATCGCGGCGTCGTCAGAGAAGTGGCGATCGCCATGCAGCTCGTCGAACTCGGTGAAGATGTGCTGGATGTAATCCAGGGTGTACGGACGACGCGGGTGCCGCGCCAGACGTGCGATCTGCCAGCTGGTGAGCTTGCCGAAGATGTCTTCGGTCAGGGTATTGCTCTTGTCCTGCAGGCGGGAAATCTCATCGCCGATATTCAGCGAATTGTCATTACCGACCAAGCGCAACTCTTCGATCTTGGCTTGCAGGTCGGCGATCGGCTGTTCGAAATCAAGAAAATTCGGGTTCATAGGCGTCCGTCTGGGCTCGACGTCCAAGGGGGCTTGGGCCGGCCGGTTGTCTATTCGCGCCCTACCTTAAGGGACGGACGCGTTGAGGTCGAGATTAAAAATTCAAGTGGCGATGAGGCGCAATGATGGCACCTCACCGTCAACGGTATTGGAGGAAGACGTTGTCTCGCCCGAACTGGTCACGCAGGGCTTGAATCAAGCTGTCTGCCGGGTCGATCCGCCAGTTCTCGCCAAACTGCAGCAAGGCCTTGGCATCGTTACGGGTGTACTCCATGGTAATCGGGCACGCACCGCGGTGGCGCTTGAACAAGTCCCCCAGCCAGCGTAGCTGATCGCCCTTGAGGGCATCAGTATGAACTTTCAGGCGCAGACTTTCCGCCAGGTTGGTCCGCGCATCCTCCATGCTCATTACCCGCTTGACCCGCAGGCGCAGGCCGCCGGAGAAGTCATCGTTGCTGACCTCGCCCTCCACTACCACCATGGCGTCGGTCTGCAACAGCGACTGCGCCGAGTGGAAAGCGTCGGCAAACAAGGAGGCCTCGATCCGTCCCGAACGGTCGTCGAGGGTGATGAAACCCATCTTGTCGCCCTTTTTGTTCTTCATCACCCGCAGGGCAATGATCATGCCCGCCACCGTCTGGGTATCCCGGGCCGGTTTCAGGTCAATGATGCGCTGACGGGCGAAGCGGCGGATCTCGCCTTCATATTCATCGATCGGGTGCCCGGTCAGGTACAGGCCGAGGGTATCTTTCTCACCCTTCAGGCGCTCCTTGAGGGTCAGTTCCTTGGCCTTGCGATGATTGGCATAAACATCGGCGTCTTCCTCGACAAACACACCACCGAACAGGTCGGAGTGGCCACTGTCGTGGGTACGGGCAGTTTGCTCCGCCGCCTTGATCGCCTCTTCCATGGCTGCCAGCAACACCGCGCGGTTCTGGTCGATGTTGGCCTGATACGCCTTGGGCTCATCGAAGAAATGCGGGCCAAGACGGTCCAGAGCACCACTGCGAATCAGACCATCCAGGGTACGTTTATTAATGCGCTTGAGGTCGACTCGGGCGCAGAAATCAAACAGATCCTTGAAGGGACCTCCCTCACGGGCTTCGGTGATAGCTTCCACCGGTCCCTCGCCCACGCCCTTGATCGCGCCCAGGCCATACACGATGCGACCTTCATCGTTCACCGTGAACTTGAACTCGGAAGTGTTCACGTCTGGCGCATCGAGGCGCAGCTTCATGGTCCGCACTTCCTCGATCAAGGTCACGACCTTGTCGGTGTTGTGCATATCCGCAGACAGTACCGCCGCCATGAATGGCGCCGGGTAGTGAGCCTTGAGCCAGGCGGTCTGGTAGGACACCAGGCCGTAGGCGGCGGAGTGAGATTTGTTGAAACCGTAACCGGCGAACTTTTCCACCAGGTCGAAGATGTTGCCCGCGAGGTCGGCATCGATGTTGTTGCTGGCGCAACCCTCAATGAAACCGCCACGCTGCTTGGCCATTTCCTCGGGTTTTTTCTTACCCATGGCTCGACGCAGCATGTCCGCACCGCCGAGGGTATAACCGGCCATGACCTGGGCGATCTGCATCACCTGTTCCTGGTACAGGATAATGCCGTAGGTCGGCGCCAATACCGGCTGCAGGCCGTCGTACTGATAGTCCGGGTGCGGATAGGCCAGCTCGGCGCGCCCGTGTTTACGGTTGATGAAGTCATCCACCATGCCCGATTGCAGCGGCCCCGGACGGAACAGGGCCACCAGTGCGATCAAGTCTTCCAGACAGTCGGGCTTGAGCTTCTTGATCAGCTCCTTCATGCCCCGGGATTCAAGCTGGAACACCGCGGTGGTTTCAGCTTTCTGCAACAGGCTATAGGTCGGCTTGTCGTCCAGCGGGATAAAGGCGATATCCAGCGGTTCCTCGCCAACCTTGGCGCGGTCGCGGTTAATGGTTTTCAGTGCCCAGTCGATGATGGTCAGGGTTCGCAGACCGAGGAAGTCGAACTTCACCAGGCCAGCAGCCTCGACGTCATCCTTGTCGAACTGGGTAACCAGGCCGCCGCCCTCTTCATCGCAATAGATCGGCGAGAAGTCAGTGAGTTTGGTCGGAGCAATTACCACACCACCGGCGTGTTTACCGACGTTACGCACCACGCCCTCAAGCTTGCGCGCCATCTCCCAGATTTCCGCCGCTTCTTCATCGACCTTGATGAAGTCCCGCAGGATCTCTTCCTGCTCGTAGGCTTTTTCCAGGGTCATGCCGACTTCGAAGGGAATCATCTTCGACAGACGGTCGGCCAGGCCGTAGGACTTGCCCTGAACCCGCGCCACGTCGCGCACCACCGCCTTGGCCGCCATGGAACCGAAGGTGATGATCTGGCTTACCGCATTGCGACCGTACTTTTCGGCCACGTAGTCGATCACCCGGTCGCGACCGTCCATGCAGAAGTCGACGTCGAAGTCGGGCATGGAAACCCGTTCCGGGTTAAGGAAACGTTCGAACAGCAGGTCGTATTCCAACGGGTCCAGGTCGGTGATCTTCTGCACGTAGGCCACCAGGGAGCCGGCACCCGACCCCCGGCCAGGGCCTACCGGAACGCCGTTGCTCTTGGCCCACTGGATAAAGTCCATAACGATCAGGAAGTAACCGGGGAACCCCATCTGGATGATGATATCCAGCTCGAAATTCAACCGGTCGACGTAGACCTGGCGCTTGGCTTCGTAGTCTTCGGTGGTGTCCTTGGGCAGCAGCACGCTAAGGCGCTCGTCCAGGCCGTCGAAGGAAACCTTACGGAAGTACTCATCGATGGTCATGCCATCGGGAATGGGATAGTCGGGCAGGAAGTGCTTGCCCAGCTTGACCTCGATATTGCAGCGCTTGGCGATCTCAACCGTGTTTTCCAGCGCCTCGGGCAGGTCGCTGAACAGCTCGGCCATTTCCTCGGCGCTCTTGAGGTACTGCTGGTCGCTGTAATTCTTCGAGCGACGCGGATCGTCCAGGGCCCGACCTTCACCGATGCAGACTCGGGTTTCGTGGGCTTCGAAGTCTTCCTGCTTGATAAAGCGCACATCGTTGGTGGCCACCAGCGGCGCACCGATCTTGTCTGCCAGGGCCACCGCGGCGTGCAGTTGCTCTTCGTCATTGGGCCGATTGGTACGTTGCACTTCGAGGTAGAAACGGTCCGGGAAGACTGCCATCCACTCCCGAGCCAGGGTTTCAGCGACCTCAAGGTCACCGGCGATGAGGGCCATGCCGATCTCGCCCTCCTTGGCCGCCGAGAGCATGATCAGGCCTTCTGCGGCCTCCGCCACCCACTCACGCTCGATGATGATCTGGCCGTTGCGCTGACCATCGATAAAGCCGCGGGAAATCAGTTCGGTGAGGTTGCGATAACCCATGGCGTTCATCACCAGCAGACTGATGCGACTCAGGGGGTTATCCGGGTCCTTGTTCGACAACCACAGGTCGGCACCGCAGATCGGCTTGATCCCGGCGCCCATGCTGTTTTTGTAGAACTTGACCAGAGAGCACATGTTGTTCTGGTCGGTGACCGCCACCGCAGGCATGCCCATGCCGGTGAGGGCCTTGACCAGCGGCTTGATCCGCACCAGACCGTCGACCAGGGAGTATTCAGTGTGCAGGCGCAGGTGAACGAATGAAGCCGGCATAGTGATCCTGTAATAAGCGCGAAAACAACAAGGCCCGGATTGTACCGGGCCCCGACTAAAACATCAGCCTCAGGACTGAATCTCGCCCTGCGCCTCACGGGCTTCATAAGCTTGCCGCACAGGGGCGAAGGAACGCCGGTGAATCGGCGTCGGCCCCAGGCGGGCCAGGGCTTCCAGATGCACCGGCGTCGGATAACCCTTGTGGCCACCAATACCGTAACCCGGGTAGATCAGCTCGAAAGCGGCCATTTCCCGGTCGCGGCTGACCTTGGCCAGAATCGACGCTGCAGCGATCGCCGGAACCTTGCTATCGCCCTTGACCACCGCTTCGGCCGGCATCGCCAGCTTCGGGCAACGGTTGCCATCGATCATCGCCAGCTTCGGCGTCACGCTCAGGCCCTCCACCGCTCGCTGCATCGCCAGCATGGTGGCATGCAGGATGTTCAGTTCGTCGATCTCTTCGACTTCAGCCCGAGCAATACACCAGCTCAGGGCCTTTTCGCAGATTTCGTCGAACAGCTTCTCGCGGCGGGCCTCAGTGAGCTTCTTCGAGTCGTTGAGGCCGAGAATCGGCCGTTGTGGATCAAGAATCACCGCAGCAGTGACAACCGCCCCGCACAAGGGGCCACGGCCGACTTCGTCGACACCGGCCACCAGGTCCTCGGCATCCGCCACCAGGGTGAAATCCAGGCCCATCTGCATCTTTGAATTACTCACAGGGTTTTGCCGATCAGCCCAAGCACCGCTTGTGCGGCCTGGTTGGACGCATCACGGCGCAAGGTTCGGTGGATCTCGTCAAAGCCGCGGGTCTGCTCTTCACCGCCATCGATCAGCGGCGACAGCGTCTGAGCCAGGGCCTCGGCAGTGGCGTCGTCCTGCAGCAACTCAGGCACCAGCAAACGCTGAGCCAGCAAGTTCGGCAAGGAAATATACGGACTCTTGACCATGCGCTTGAGAATCCAGAAGGTCAGCGGCGCCAGGCGATAGGCCACTACCATAGGACGTTTGTAGAGCAAGGCTTCCAGAGTCGCGGTACCGGAGGCGATCAACACCGCATCACAAGCGGCCAGGGCCTTGTGGGACTGACCATCGAGCAAGGTCAGCGGCAGGTCACGACTGGCCAGCAACTCTTCCAGCTGGACCCGACGTTCCGCGCTGGCACACGGCATGATGAAGCGCACGCCGGGGCGCATGGCTCGCAACCGCTGGGCGGCATCGAGGAACAAGGCACCCAGGCGCCCTACTTCGCCGCCACGGCTGCCGGGCATCAAGGCCACCAGCGGACCGTCAGGCAAGCCCAGCTCCACACGCGCTGCAGCGCGATCGGCTTGCAGCGGAATGGCATCGGCCAGCGAGTGGCCGACAAACTTCACCGGTACGCCCTTCTCTTCATAGAAGCGGGCCTCGAAGGGAAACAGGGTCAGCATCAGATCGCAGCCTTCGCGAATCTTCAGTACCCGTTTCTGCCGCCAGGCCCAGACCGACGGGCTGACGTAGTGCACCGTCTTGATCCCGGCCTGACGCAGCTTGAGTTCGATATTCAGGGTGAAATCCGGGGCATCGATACCGATGAACACATCCGGCTTTTCAGCGATCAGGGTCTGGATCAGCTTCTTGCGCCGAGCCAACAGTTCACGCAGGCGCCCGAGAACCTCCACCAGCCCCATGACCGCCAGGCGCTCCATGGGAAAGTAGGAAGTGAGGCCTTCGGCCTCCATCAGCGGACCGCCGACGCCCATGAATTCGACAGCCGGGTGCTGAGCCTTGAGGGCCCGCATCAAACCGGCGCCGAGAATGTCGCCGGAGGCTTCGCCAGCCACCAGCGCAATACGCAGAGTGTTCATGATTAACGGGTGATGCCGCGAGTCGAAGACTGGATCGAGTCACGAAAGACCGCGACTTCGGGGAACTGTACAGCTGGCTCGGCCAGCTCGGCCAAGGCCTGCTCCACCGTCAGCCCTTGACGATAGACCGTCTTGTAGGCGCGACGCAGTGCATGGATTGCATCTTCGCTGAAGCCACGACGGCGCATGCCTTCGAAGTTCATGCTGCGGGCTTCGGCAGGGTTGCCGAACACCGTGACGAATGCCGGCACATCCTTGCCTATGGCCGTGCCCATGCCGGAGAAGCTGTGGGCGCCGATATGGCAGTACTGATGCACCAGGGTGAAGCCGGAGAGAATCGCCCAGTCATCCACGTGCACATGCCCGGCCAACGCAGTGTTGTTGACCAGGATGCAGTGGTTGCCAATGACACTGTCATGGCCAATGTGGGCATAGGCCATGATCAGGTTGTGATCGCCCAGGGTGGTTTCGGCACGGTCCTGGACAGTGCCACGGTGAATGGTCACGCCTTCGCGGATCACATTGTGGTCACCGATAACCAGGCGGGTTTCCTCGCCCTTGTACTTGAGATCAGGCGTGTCCTCACCTACCGAGGAAAACTGGTAGATGCGGTTGTGCTTACCGATCCGGGTAGGGCCCTTGAGAATCACATGGGGCCCGATCACTGTACCCTCGCCGATTTCCACACCAGCGCCGACGATCGACCACGGGCCAACCTCAACGTCGTCGGCCAGGACGGCCGTCGGATCGATGATTGCGCGAGGGTCAATCAAACTCATAGTTTGCGTTCCGCACAGATGATTTCAGCGGAGCAGACAGGCTTGCCGTCTACCGACGCCTGGCACTCGAACTTCCAGATCTGGCGCTTGCAGCTGATGAACTTGGCTTCAAGAATCAGCTGGTCACCCGGCAGCACAGGCTGACGGAAACGCAGCTTGTCGGAGCCGACGAAGTAATAAAGGGTGCCGTCGGCTGGCTTCACGTCGAGCATCTTGAAACCGAGAATGCCCGCAGCCTGCGCCATGGCCTCGATAATCAGCACGCCCGGCATGATCGGATGCGCTGGGAAGTGACCATTGAAGAATGGTTCGTTGATGCTGACATTCTTGTAGGCACGAATGCACTTGCCCTCGACATCCAGATCCACTACCCGATCCACCAACAGGAAAGGGTAACGGTGAGGCAAGTATTCGCGAATCTCGTTGATGTCCATCATTTCGGGGGGAAGCCTGTAGTAAAGAGTGGGAGCGCGCGACTAACGCACGCCCCTCTAGCAAATCAAGGAGGCAGTCTAGCGGCTGTGCACACTTGATATGGAAATGGTATCAGCCATCTGATGAAGCATTGCCGTCAGGGGTCACGTCCCCAACGCGCTTTTCCAACTGGCGCAAACGCCGCGCAAGGTCATCGAGCTGACGGATGCGTGCCGCGCTTTTGCGCCACTCGGCAGCAGGTTGCATGGCCGTACCGGAAGAGTAAGCGCCCGGCTCGGTAATCGAGTGGGTCACCATGGTCATTCCAGTGAGGAATACGTTGTCACAAATCTCGATGTGCCCTACCAGGCCCACACCGCCGGCGAGCATACAGTGCTTGCCGATCTTGGTGCTGCCGGAAATTCCCACACAAGCAGCCATGGCAGTGTGATCACCGACCTGGACGTTGTGGGCAATCTGAATCTGGTTATCCAGCTTCACGCCGTTACCGATGACGGTATCGGCCAGGGCGCCGCGGTCAATCGCCGTATTGACGCCGATTTCCACATCGTCACCGATGGTCACACCGCCAATCTGCGCGATCTTCTGCCAGATGCCTTTCTCATTGGCGAAGCCGAAGCCTTCACCGCCGAGCACCGCACCCGACTGGATGACTACCCGCTTGCCGATACGCACGTCGTGGTACAGGGTCACCCGCGGGGCCAGCCAGCCGCCTTCGCCGATTTCGCAGCGGGCACCGATAAAGCAGTGGGCACCGATGGTCACTCCGGCCGCAATCCGCACACCGCTCTCGATCACTGCAAACGGGCCAACGCTGGCCGCCGGGTCCACCAGTGCATCGGCGGCAATCACCGCAGACGGATGAATACCCACTGGCGCCTTGGGCTTGGGATCGAACAGATGGGAAATACGGGCGTAGGACAGATAAGGATCGGCCACCACCAATGCATCGCCGGCATAAGCCTCTGCATCAGCGGCCTTCAGCAATACCGCGCCGGCCTGGCAGTCCACCAGGTACTTGCGATATTGCGGATTTGCCAAAAAGCTCAACTGAGCTGGGCCAGCCTCCTGCAAGGTGGCTAGCCCAGTGATTTCCTTCTCCGGGTCACCACTCAGGGTGGCGCCGAGGAACTCGGCCAACTGGCCGAGTTTTATGGTCGCGGTCATGGCTTACTTCAGCTGATTCATGCGCTCGATAACCTGGCGGGTGATGTCGTACTGAGGCTTGACATCGATCACTGCGCCACGCTCGAAAACCAGGTCGAAAGCACCTTTCTTGATGACTTCTTCAACGGCGCTGTCCAGCTTCGGCTTCAGTTGCTTGAGCATTTCACGGTCAGCAACAGCCTTGGCTTCGTTCAGCTCCTTGGACTGGAACTGGAAATCCCGAGCCTTTTGCTTGAACTCGAGCTCCAGACGCTCACGCTCGCCTTGCTGCATTTTGTCGCCACCGGCAACCAGGCGGTCCTGAATCCCCTTGGCACTGCTTTCCAGGGTTTTCAGCTTGGTCAGTTGCGGACCGAATTTCTTCTCGGCATCCACTGCGTACTTCTTGGCCGCATCGGATTCCAGCAGCGCCATCTGATAGTTCAGAACAGCGATTTTCATTTCGGCGAATGCCGGGCTCGCGACCAGTACGGAGGCCAGGAGAACCAATTGAGTCAACTTACGCACGATGCACCCCTACAAAATCCATTGTCGTTATCTTGGGTCAAGCTCTTAGAAAGTCTGACCGAGAGAGAATTGGAACACCTGAGTTTCAGCGTCATCCGGTTTCTTGATCGGCATCGCCAGGGCAAAGCTCAATGGCCCCAGAGCAGTGACCCAAGTCACACCAACACCCACCGAACTGGCCAGATTGCTCAGGCTGATATCGTTGCACTGCGTTTTCACATTCGACGCCGCAATGGTGTTGGACGTGCTTTCACAGCGAGAGTTGAAGACGTTACCCACATCCCAGAACAAGGAGGTACGCAGCGAGCGTTGATCCTTGACGAAAGGCAGTGGGAACAGCAACTCGGCACCACCCTGGATCAATACGTTACCGCCGAATGGCAGTGGATCCTGGTCTGGGTCGGCAGCCGTACCGACGTTACCGGTTACACCAGCACCACGACTAGGAGTACTGCGCGGCCCCAGCGTACTGTCCTTGAAGCCACGTACCGAGTTGAAACCACCAGCATAGTAGTTCTCGTAGAACGGCAAGCCCTTGGTATCACCAAAGCCGTCGCCATAACCCAGTTCGGTATGGAAGCGCATGGTGTAGTTCTCACTCAGCGGAGTGAACAACTGGCCACGGTAGTCGAGCTTGAAGAACGACAGATCGCTACCTGGAGTAGTGGTTTCCAGAACCAGGCTTTGCGAGTGACCACGAGTGGCCAGTACACCTTTGTTCAGAGTCGACTCGGACCAGCCGGCCGACGCCTTGAAGTTGAGGTAGCTGTCGCCCTGCTTGTTCACGAAGTCGAAAATTTCGTCGACGGTGTACAGGCCGGTCTTGATCTTGTCCTGCTGCGCAGTCAGGCCGAAGGTCAGACGCGAAGTCTCACTGATCGGATAGCCCACGCTGACGCCAGCACCGAGGCTGTCCACCGCATAGCTGGCCACGTCGACATCGAGGTCTTTGTAGTCAGTGGTGCGATAGAAAGCGTTGTAACCCAGGCTCACGCCATCGGCGGTCCAGTAGGGGTCAACGTAGCCGAAGTTGTAGCGGCTCTGGTATTCACTGCGGGTCAGGCCAATGCTGACCTTGTTACCGGTACCCAGGAAGTTGTTCTGGGTGATCGAACCACCGAGGATCAGACCGGCGCTCTGGGCAAAACCAACGCTGGCGGTGATCGAACCGGAAGCCTGCTCTTCAACCGCGTAGTTCACATCAACCTGGTCATCAACACCCGGTACAGCCGGGGTCTCGACGTTGACTTCCTTGAAGAAGCCCAGACGCTCAAGACGGGTCTTGGACTGGTCAATCAGGTAGGTCGAAGCCCAGCCGCCTTCCATCTGGCGCATCTCACGACGCAGCACTTCGTCTTCGGACTTGGTATTGCCGCGGAAGTTGATGCGATTGACGTAGGCACGCTTGCCCGGGTCCACCACAAAGGTGATGTCCACGGTGTGGTCTTCATCATGAGGCTGAGGCACGCCGTTGACGTTGGCGAAGGTGTAGCCCTCGTTACCCAGACGACGAGTGATCAGTTCGGAAGTGGTGGTCATCAGCTTGCGCGAGAACACCTGGCCCTTCTCCACCAGCAACAGCGCCTTGACTTGATCTTCAGGGACTTTCAGGTCACCGCTGAGCTTCACGTCACGAACGCTGTATTTTTCGCCTTCGTTGACGTTGACGGTGATGTAGACGTGCTTCTTGTCCGGAGTGATGGACACCTGGGTCGAAGCGATATCCATGTTGATATAGCCACGATCCAGATAGTAGGAACGCAGACGCTCCAGGTCACCGGAGAGTTTTTCACGGGCGTACTTGTCGTCGTTCTTGAAGAACGACAGCCAGTTGGTGGTCTTGAGTTCGAACAGGCCGATCAGGTCCTCATCGGGGAAGACGGTGTTGCCTACCACGTTGATGTGCTGGATGGCTGCGACTGTGCCTTCGTTGATCTTGACCTTCAGGCCAACCCGGTTACGTGGCTGCGGCACGACTTCGGTTTCAACGGTGGCCGAGTAACGGCCCTGAGCGACATATTGACGCTGCAGCTCGTTACGCACGCCTTCAAGGGTCGCACGCTGGAAGATTTCACCTTCCGCCAGGCCGGACTGCTTGAGTCCTTTCATCAGGTCGTCAGTAGAGATCGCCTTGTTGCCTTCGATCTCGATACTGGCAACCGACGGCCGTTCGACTACCGTGATGACCAGGACGTTGCCATCGCGGCCCAGCTGGATGTCTTGAAAGAAGCCGGTTTTGAACAGCGCACGAGTGGATTCCACCAGGCGACGGTCGTCCGCCTGCTCGCCGACGTTCAACGGCAAGGCACCAAAGACGCTACCCGCGGAAACGCGCTGAAGGCCGTTGACGCGGATATCGGAGATAGTGAAGGACTCGGCGTGAACTTCGGCGATCATCAATACGGTGAGAACCGCAGTTAGCAGCAGACGTTTCATGAAGTCCTTTCTTATTCCAACTGGCAATAAACAAACTGCCGCAAAATGCGGCAGATTCGCAATTCAGCGAAGCGTTACAGACGACCCAGATCGTTGACCAGAGCAAGCAGCATGACTCCGACCACCAAGCTGATACCGATCTGTATCCCCCAACCTTGCACCCGATCCGACAAGGGACGACCACGCGCCCACTCGATCAGATAAAACAACAAATGCCCCCCATCCAATACCGGGATGGGCAACAAATTCAGAACACCCAGGCTAATACTCAGATAAGCAAGGAAATTCAAGAAATCAGCAATGCCCGACTGGGCAGAAGCGCCCGCCACTTTAGCAATGGTTATCGGTCCACTCAAGTTTTTTACCGAGAGCTCGCCGAACAACATTTTCTTCAGTGATTCGAGGGTCAGGACGCTCATGGTCCAGGTCCGTCGGGCCCCTTCGCCAATCGCCTCCAGCGGGCCGTAACTGACCTCGCGAAGCATCTCCGCTGGCCAGTCGACAGCTTTCACCCCTGCCCCCAGGTAGCCATTGGGTGCTTTGCTTTCGCCGCGGCTGGCCAAGGTCACGGGGACGTCGATTTGAGCACCATCGCGCTCGACATGCAGCACAATTTTCGTATCAGGGTGCACACGGACCCAATCAACCACTTGCTGCCAGTCATTGAGCGATTGCCCATCCAGCGCCAGCAGACGATCGCCGGTTTTCAGGCCGGCAGCCTGGGCCGGGCCTTTCGGATCGAGCTCAGCCAGCACCGGTGGCAGCGCCGGGCGCCATGGGCGAATCCCCAGAGAGCGGATCGGGTCCGGCTCGTCGGCGCCCTTGAGCCACTTGTCCAGCATCAATTGACGAGGAGAATCAACCGTCGCACCCCGCTCGCGCACCTGCACCTGCAGCGTTCCACTTTCACCAAGACGGCGCACCAACTGCAGATTCACCGCCGCCCAGCCGGAAGTCGGCTCACCATCGATGGCAACGATTTCCTCGCCGGCACTGAGCCCAGCCTTGGCGGCGATACTGCCCGCCTCGACATCGCCGATGACTGGTCGTACCTGCTGGCTGCCCAGCATCGCCAGGGCCCAGAAGAACACCAGAGCGAGGAGGAAGTTGGCGATCGGGCCAGCGGCAACAATAGCGATACGCTGGCGTACGGACTTGCGATTGAAGGACTGGTCGAGCTCATCGAGGGCCACTTCGCCTTCACGCTCGTCGAGCATTTTCACATAGCCACCCAGAGGGATGGCGGCGATCACAAATTCGGTACCGCGGCGATCGTGCCAGCGCAGCAAAGGCATGCCAAAGCCCACGGAGAAACGCAGCACCTTGACGCCACAGCGACGCGCGACCCAGAAGTGCCCGAATTCGTGGAAGGTGACCAGCACACCCAGGGCTACCAGGGTGCCGACAATCATATAGAGCGCGCTCATCTACTTTCTCCGCAATCCTATTCGCCGCCACTCGCCCGGTCGCGAATCCTATCGCCCGTTACGCTGCAACCATTGTTCTGCCAGGCTTCGGGCCTTGGCATCTGCCGCAAACACTGCATCGAGCTCATTGACTGCAACTACAGGCTCAAGGGCTAAAACTTCGTCGATGATACTCGCGATCTCCGGGTAACGGATGCGCCGATCAAGAAAGGCCGAAACAGCCACTTCATTGGCCGCATTGAGCATCGCCGGAGCACTGTCACCCGCCTCGGCAGCTTGACGCGCCAGACGCAGGCAAGGGAACCGCTGCTCGTCGGGTGCCTGGAAGTCCAGACGGGCAATCGCGAACAGATCCAACGGGGCCACACCGGAGTCGATACGTTCCGGCCAGGCCAGGGCGTTGGCGATAGGCGTGCGCATATCCGGATTACCCAACTGTGCAAGCACTGAGCCGTCGACATAATCCACCAGGGAATGAATCACGCTCTGCGGATGCACCACCACCTCAACCTGGGAAGGCTTGGCATCGAACAACCAGCAGGCCTCGATCAGCTCCAGCCCCTTGTTCATCATGCTCGCCGAATCCACGGAGATCTTGCGCCCCATGGACCAATTAGGATGGGCACACGCCTGTTCCGGCGAAACATGCTCGAGCTCGGCCAGAGGCGTCTGACGGAATGGACCGCCCGAGGCGGTCAACAGAATCCGTCGCACCCCGACCTGACTCAAGCCCCGGGAAAAATCCCCGGGCATGCATTGGAAAATCGCGTTGTGCTCGCTGTCGATAGGCAGCAGCACCGAGCCGCTCTTGCCTACCGCCTGCATGAATAGTGCGCCGGACATCACCAGCGCTTCTTTATTGGCCAGGAGGATCTTTTTGCCGGCCTCCACCGCCGCCAGGGTCGGGCGCAGGCCCGCAGCCCCGACAATTGCTGCCATTACCGCATCGACTTCAGGCGCCGAAGCGACTTCACATAAACCCTGCTCCCCCACCAGCACTCGAGTCGACAGGCCAGCAGCTCGCAGATCGTCCTGCAAAGTCCTCGCCGCCGCCAACTCGGGCACCACCGCAAAACGCGGCACATGGCGCACGCACAATGCCAGCAGCTCAGCCAGGCGGCTGAACCCGGTAAGGGCAAACACCTGATAGCGGTCCGGATGACGAGCTATCACATCCAGCGTACTCAGACCAATGGAGCCTGTAGCCCCCAGAACCGTGATCTGTTGCACACGACTCACAGTGCAGCCATCCACAGCAGCACCGCAAACACCGGAATGGCCGCTGTCAGACTGTCGATCCGATCAAGCACACCACCGTGCCCAGGCAACAGATTGCTGCTGTCCTTGATGCCGGACTGACGCTTGAACATGCTCTCGGTCAGGTCACCGACCACCGAAATAAAGACCACAATGGCAGCCCCCAACAGCCCCAGCAGAATCTGCCCAAAGGTCCAGTCACGCACCAGCCCGACCACTGCGGTGATCACCAGGCTCAATGCAAGGCCGCCATAGACGCCCTCCCAGCTCTTGCCAGGACTCACCTGAGGAGCCAGCTTGCGCTTGCCGAAGGCCTTGCCGGAGAAGTAGGCACCGATATCTGCCCCCCAAACCAGCACCATTACCGCCATGATCAACCAATTGCCCAGCGGCAACTGCTTGATGAACACCAGGCCCTGCCAGGCCGGCAACAGGATCAACAGGCCGATCAGCAGCTTGGGGGCCGCCCCGGACCATTGCTCACTGGTGCGCGGATAGGTAAGCACCAGGAAAGTCGCCAGCCCCCACCACAGCACCGCGGCACCCAGCACCCAAGGCGCAACACCCGGCACCAGATGCATCAAGAACAGCAGCGCCGCGACCGCCACCGCGTAAGCCACCCGAGCCGGCTGCGCCTCGAAACCTGCCAGACGCGCCCACTCCCAGGCACCCAGGCTCACCACTAAACCGATGAACAGGGCAAAACCCGATCCCTCGAGCAGGAAAAACCCACACAAGGCGATCGGCAGCAGGATCAGCGCAGTAATGATTCGTTGTTTAAGCATTAAACCCGGGCTCCAGCCTCGACCTGCTCGCTCGTTTTACCGAAGCGTCGCTGTCGAGATGCGTAATCGGCCAGCGCATTGCGCATGGCTTCGTGTTTGAAGTCCGGCCAGAACAGGTCGGAGAAATACAGCTCGGCATAAGCCAGCTGCCACAGCAGGAAATTACTGATGCGATGCTCGCCACCGGTACGGATGCACAGGTCAGGCAACGGCAAGTCGCCGGTTGCCAGACAGGTCTGCAACAGGCCCGGAGTAATGTCCTCGGGACGCAGATGCCCGGCCTGGACCTCACGCGCCAGGCGCTGGGCAGCCTGGGCGATATCCCACTGGCCGCCGTAGTTGGCAGCAATCTGCAGAATGAAACGATCACTGCCCGCAGTAATGGCCTCCGCCTCACGCATCGCCGCCTGTAGCTCGGGATGGAAGCGCGATCGGTCGCCAATAATCCGCAGACTGATGTTGTTCTCGTTAAGACGCTTGGCCTCACGCCGCAGCGCCTTGAAGAACAGATCCATCAAGGCACTGACTTCATCGGCCGGGCGTTGCCAGTTTTCACTGGAAAAGGCAAACAGGGTCAGCACTTCGACCTTGGCCTCGGCACACACTTCAATCACTGCACGTACCGCGTCAACACCCGCTTTATGCCCGGCAACACCCGGCATAAAGCGTTTTTTTGCCCAGCGGTTGTTACCGTCCATGATGATCGCGACATGTCGCGGTACCGAGGACGATACTGGCTGCTTGGTCTTTTCCATGAAAACGCCTGACCCTTATACGGCCATCAAGTCCGCTTCTTTCTGCTTAACGGCCACTTCGATTTCCGCCACGAACTTGTCGGTCAGCTTCTGGATATCGTCAGCAGCACGACGCTCGTCGTCTTCACTGATCTCTTTTTCCTTGACCAGATCCTTGAACTGGCTCAACGCGTCACGACGCACGTTACGCACCGCAATGCGAGCGTCTTCAGCCGCTTCACGAGCCTGCTTGGTGAAGCCCTTACGGGTCTCTTCAGTCAGGGCCGGCATGGTGATCAGCAGCAGTTCGCCCAGGTTGGTCGGGTTGAAGCCCAGGCCGGAGCTCTGGATCGCTTTGTCCACGGCCGCCAGCATGTTGCGTTCGAAAGCCACGACCTGCAGGGTGCGGGCATCTTTCACGGTAACGTTTGCCACCTGATTGATCGGCGTATCAGCGCCGTAGTAAGGCACCATCACACCCGCCAGGATGCTTGGGTGAGCCTGGCCAGTACGAATGCGGCTGAATGCATGCGCCAGGGACTCCAGGGATTTCTTCATGCGCTCTTGAGCGTCTTTCTTGATTTCGTTGATCATTGCTCGCCTTCCTCGATCAGGGTTCCTTCAGCGCCACCATGCACGATGTTCAGCAGGGCGCCGGGCTTGTTCATGTTGAATACCCGCAGCGGCATCTTATGGTCGCGGCACAGGCAGATGGCCGTCAGGTCCATCACTCCCAGCTTGCGATCCAGCACTTCATCGTAAGTCAGATGATCGAACTTCTCGGCATGCGGGTCTTTGAACGGGTCTGCAGTGTAAACACCGTCGACCTTGGTTGCCTTGAGCACGACATCGGCATCGATCTCGATGGCTCGCAGGCAGGCTGCGGAGTCGGTAGTGAAGAATGGATTACCGGTACCGGCCGCGAAGATCACCACCTCTTTGGAGTTCAGGTGGCGCATTGCCTTGCGACGGTCATAGTGATCGGTCACACCCACCATGGAAATAGCCGACATCACGATGGCCGAGATATTCGCACGTTCCAGCGCGTCGCGCATGGCCAGGGCGTTCATCACAGTGGCCAGCATGCCCATGTGGTCGCCTGTGACCCGATCCATCCCGGCAGCACTCAGTGCCGCGCCGCGGAACAGGTTACCGCCACCAATCACCAGACCGACCTGAACACCGATGCCGACCAGTTGGCCAACTTCCAGCGCCATGCGGTCCAGCACCTTGGGGTCGATCCCGAACTCTTCCGAGCCCATCAGGGCCTCGCCGCTAAGCTTGAGTAGAATGCGTTTATAGCGAGCTTGATAACCACTGCCCTGCTGAGCCATTGCGAATCTCTCCTGCGGCGTATTTTAAAAATTCTTTGCGGGCTGTTTGCAGCCTGCGTTCACTCTAGCTTGACGCTGTCACAGCGCCATCAGAACACGACTTTGTAAACCGGTTCCGAGGATAAACAACAAAATTACCCTGCCCATTTGAAAAGAGGCTGCGCGCGTGAGCGGGCAGCCTCTTCTGGGCGACAGTTGAAAAACCGTCTTACTGTTGCTTGGCAGCAGCCAGTTGTGCAGCAACTTCTTCAGCGAAGTTGTCTTCTTTCTTCTCGATGCCTTCACCTACTGCGAAACGGGTGAAGGAAACGATTTCAGCGCCGCCTTTCTTGGCCAGAGCACCTACGGTGATTTCTGGATCCTTGACGAAAGCCTGCTCAACCAGACTGGCTTCAGCCAGGAACTTGCTGATACGGCCAGCGATCATTTTTTCAACGATTTCGGCTGGCTTGCCTTTCATCTTGTCTTCGTTCAGCTGCAGGAACACAGCTTTTTCGCGCTCGATGGCTTCGGCGGAAACTTGCGACGGCAGCAGGAACTCAGGGTTGCTTGCCGCTACGTGCATGGCGATGTCTTTGGCCAGGTCAACGGAACCGCCCTTCAGGACAACCGCAACACCGATCTTGTTACCGTGCAGGTAAGTACCGACCACGTCACCTTCAACGCGAGCCAGACGACGGATGTTGACGTTCTCGCCAGTCTTGCCCACCAGGATCAGACGGTCAGCTTCTTGAGCTTCGATCAGCGGAGCTGCGTCGGTCAGCTTGTCAGCGAAAGCTTTTTCCACGCTGGCAGCAACGAATGCCTTGAAGTCGTCCTGCAGAGCCAGGAAGTCGGTCTGCGAGTTCACTTCCAGCAGGACAGCGACTTTACCGTCGTCCTTGATGGCAATAGCGCCTTCAGCAGCTACGTTGCCTGCTTTCTTGGCAGCCTTGATGGCGCCGGAAGCACGCATGTCATCAATGGCTTTCTCGATGTCGCCGCCAGCCTTGGTCAAGGCCTTTTTGCAATCCATCATGCCTTCGCCGGTACGCTCGCGCAGTTCTTTGACCAACGCTGCAGTAATCTCTGCCATTTTCAAAATCCTCTTGGATAGGTTTTCAACCATTCCACCCGATCGAACGGGCGTTCAATTCTTGGGCGCTACCTCGAACTCATTTCATAACAGCCCCGCATTACAGAAACTGTCAGGGCGCAAAGACGAAATGATTTTCGAGTTGGCAAAAAGGGGGCCAAGCCCCCTTTTTGCGTACTGAGTAAACGCTAAGCGTCAGTTACTCAGGCTTCAGCCGCCGGTGCTGCAGCTTCTTCGAACACTTCGGTGCCGCCAGCAACGTTGTTGCGACCACGGATCACAGCGTCAGCCATCGAACCCATGTACAGCTGGATGGCGCGAATGGCGTCATCGTTGCCTGGGATGATGTAGTCAACGCCTTCCGGGCTGCTGTTGGTATCGACAACGCCGATGACCGGGATGCCCAGCTTGTTGGCTTCGGTGATCGCGATGCGCTCGTGGTCAACGTCGATCACGAACAGTGCGTCAGGCAGGCCGCCCATGTCCTTGATACCACCCAGGGAACGATCCAGCTTTTCCAGATCGCGAGTGCGCATCAGCGCCTCTTTCTTGGTCAGCTTGGCGAAGGTGCCGTCTTCTGCTTGCACTTCAAGGTCACGCAGACGCTTGATGGAAGCACGGATGGTTTTGTAGTTGGTCAGCATGCCGCCCAACCAGCGGTGATCGACGTACGGCGAACCGCAACGTGCTGCTTCTTCAGCAACGATCTTGCCAGCGGAACGCTTGGTGCCGACGAACAGAATCTTGTTTTTGCCCTGGGCCAGACGCTCTACGAAAGTCAGAGCTTCGTTGAACATTGGCAGGGTTTTTTCAAGGTTGATGATG
Source organism: Pseudomonas sp. E1BtOHC1 (assembly GCF_058744285.1). Lineage (NCBI taxonomy): Bacteria > Pseudomonadati > Pseudomonadota > Gammaproteobacteria > Pseudomonadales > Pseudomonadaceae > Pseudomonas > Pseudomonas sp. E1BtOHC1. Next base: position 2,129,593 of record NZ_CP196023.1, on the reverse strand, counting down.
TGAATCTTGTTGCGCGCACCGAAAATGTACTTACCCATTTTCGGGTTCCAGTAACGAGTTTGGTGACCGAAGTGCACACCGGCCTTCAGCATATCGCGCATGTTGACTTGGGACATGATAGTTCCTTAATAAGTCGGGTTAGGCCTCCACGTATCCCAATGACCAACCAACAGCATGTGCTGAGGGCACCCAGGTCATCGTGTCGACACGTGTGTGGGTTTGAGCTTTTCGGGGCATCCCCGGAAAGCGGCGCATTTTATACCACAGCGTGGGCCAAAACGGAACCCGGATTCACATCCTCCGCTCCGTGCAGTTTTTGCCCTGCTCTTGGATTCAGCCCAGAATGCACCATTGTATAGAGACAAGCGCCAGCAGAACCTCAGATTTGCGCTGAGCCTCTGTTAGAATCGCACCTTTGCGGCTTCTGAAAACCTCACCGGTTCCATCCCGGTTCCAGCCTTGCAGGGGCAGGTTTTCAAGCCATTCCGTGTTTACCGCGCCATTGAGCGTCAAGAGAGCCTGTATGACCGTCACCCTCAAAACTCCCGAGGACATCGCCAAAATGCGTGTCGCCGGCAAACTGGCCGCCGAAGTCCTGGAAATGATTGCCGAGCATGTCAAACCCGGTGTCACCACCGAAGAACTGGACCGCATCTGCCATGACTACATCGTCAATGTGCAGGGTGCGATCCCGGCACCGCTGAACTACAAGGGCTTCCCCAAGTCCATCTGCACCTCGATCAATCATGTGGTGTGCCACGGCATTCCCAACGAGAAGCCGCTGAAGGATGGCGACACCCTGAACATCGACGTCACCGTCATCAAGGACGGCTACCACGGTGACACCAGCCGCATGTTCCACGTCGGCACCGTCCCGGTCTGGGCCGAGCGGCTGTCGCAGATCACCCAGGAATGCATGTACAAAGCCATCGAACTGGTGAAACCGGGCTGCCGCCTGGGCGACATCGGCGAAGTGATCCAGAAACACGCGGAAAAGAACGGCTTCTCGGTGGTTCGCGAGTTCTGCGGCCACGGCATCGGCAAGGTGTTCCACGAAGAGCCGCAGATCCTGCACTACGGTCGCGCGGGCACCGGCATGGAACTCAAGGCCGGCATGACCTTCACCATCGAGCCGATGATCAACCAGGGCAAGGCCGACACCAAGGTACTGGGCGACGGCTGGACCGCCATCACCAAGGACCGCAAGCTCTCGGCACAGTGGGAGCACACCCTGCTGGTCACCGAAACCGGCTATGAGATCTTCACCCTGCGCAGCGATGACACCATCGCCCGGGTGTCTGCCTGATCCACAACGCCGCATCCCGACCTTATAGATAGACAGGAAAGCCAATCGATGCCGCAGGTGGACCCCGAACTCTTCGACCGTGGCCAGTTCCAGGCGGAACTGGCACTGAAGGCCAGCCCCATCGCCGCTTTCAAGAAAGCCATCCGTCAGGCACGAGAAGTGCTCGACAACCGCTTTCGCAGCGGACGGGAAATCCGTCGGCTGATCGAAGACCGCGCCTGGTTCATCGATAACATCCTGCAAAAGGCCTGGGACCAGTTCAGCTGGAGCGAAGACGCCGACATTGCCCTGGTGGCGGTCGGCGGCTACGGCCGCGGCGAGCTTCACCCCTATTCCGATATCGACCTGCTGATCCTTCTGGACAGTGCCGATCACGAGATCTTTCGCGACTCCATCGAACGCTTTCTTACCCTCCTCTGGGACATTGGCCTGGAAGTCGGGCAAAGCGTGCGTTCGGTGGACGAATGCGCCGAAGAGGCCCGGGCCGACCTGACGGTAATCACCAACCTGATGGAAAGCCGCACCATTGCCGGCCCCGAGCAACTGCGCCAGCGCATGCTGGACGTCACCAGCACCGCACATATGTGGCCGAGCAAGGACTTCTTCCTGGCCAAGCACACCGAGCAGAAAGCCCGCCACCACAAGTACAACGACACCGAATACAACCTGGAGCCCAACGTCAAAGGCTCCCCCGGCGGCCTGCGGGATATCCAGACCATTCTCTGGGTCGCCCGCCGTCAGTACGGGACCCTGAACCTGCGAGCCCTGGCCGGCGAAGGCTTCCTGGTGGAAAGCGAGAACGCCTTGCTGGCCTCCTCCCAAGAGTTCCTGTGGAAGGTCCGCTACGCCCTGCACATGCTCGCCGGCCGCGCCGAAGACCGCCTGCTGCTGGACCACCAGCGCTCCATCGCCGAACTGCTGGGCTTCAGCGGTGAAGACGCCAAGCAATCCATCGAAAGCTTCATGCAGCAGTACTACCGGGTGGTGATGAGCATCGCCCAGCTGAGCGACCTGATCATCCAGCACTTCGAAGAAGTGATCCTCGCCCCCGAGGACGAAGCTGCACCGCAGCCGATCAACGCCCGCTTCCAACTGCACGACGGCTACATCGAGGCGATCAACGACAACGTGTTCAAGCGCACGCCGTTCGCCATGCTGGAAATCTTTGTGCTGATGGCCCAGCACCCGGAAATCAAGGGCGTACGGGCCGACACCATCCGCCTGCTGCGGGAACACCGGCACCTGATCGACGACGATTTTCGTCACGATATCCGCAACACCAGCCTGTTCATCGAACTGTTCAAATGCGAGATCGGGATTCACAGGAACCTGCGACGGATGAACCGCTACGGCATCCTCGGGCGTTACCTGCCGGAATTCGGCTTCATCGTCGGGCAGATGCAGCACGATCTGTTCCACATCTATACGGTGGACGCCCACACGCTGAATCTGATCAAGCACCTGCGCAAGATGCAGTACACGCCGATCTCCGAGAAATTCCCGCTGGCCAGCAAGCTCATGGGCAAGCTGCCCAAGCCCGAGCTGATCTATCTGGCCGGCCTGTACCACGACATCGGCAAGGGCCGCCACGGTGACCACTCGGAAATCGGTGCAGTGGATGCCGAAGCCTTCTGCGTGCGCCACCAGCTGCCTCTCTGGGACACCCGGTTGATCGTCTGGCTGGTGCAGAACCACCTGGTGATGTCCACCACCGCCCAGCGCAAGGACCTGTCCGACCCGCAGGTGATCCACGACTTCGCCCAGAGCGTGGTCGACCAGACCCGTCTCGACTACCTATACGTACTCACGGTCGCCGACATCTACGCCACCAACCCGACCCTGTGGAACTCCTGGCGCGCCAGCCTGTTGCGCCAGCTCTACACCGAAACCAAGCGCGCCCTGCGGCGCGGCCTGGAAAACCCGGTGGACCGCGAAGAGCAGATCCGCCAGACCCAAAGCGCCGCCCTGGACATCCTGGTGCGCAACGGCACCGATCCGGACGAAGTCGAGCAGCTCTGGTCGCAACTGGGAGACGACTACTTCCTGCGTCACACCGCCGGCGATGTGGCCTGGCATAGCGACGCGATCCTCCAGCAACCGGCCGATGGCGGGCCACTGGTGCTAATCAAGGAAATCACCCAGCGCGAGTTCGAGGGTGGCACCCAGATCTTCATCTACGCCCCGGACCAGCACGACTTCTTCGCCGTGACCGTGGCCGCCATGGACCAGCTCAACCTGAACATCCATGACGCGCGCATCATTACCTCCAGCAGCCAGTTCACCCTCGACACCTACATCGTCCTGGACAACGACGGCGAGTCCATCGGCAACAACCCGCAGCGGGTCGAGCAGATCCGCAAGGGCCTGACCGACGCCCTGCGCAACCCCGACGACTACCCGACCATCATCCAGCGCCGGGTGCCGCGCCAGCTCAAGCATTTTGCCTTCGCCCCTGAGGTGACCATCCACAACGACGCCCAGCGCCCGGTCACCGTGCTGGAGCTCAGCGCCCCGGATCGTCCGGGCCTGCTGGCACGGATCGGCAAGATCTTCCTGGAGTTCGACCTGTCGCTGCAAAACGCCAAGATCGCCACCTTGGGCGAGCGCGTGGAAGACGTGTTCTTCATTACCGACGCACACAACCAGCCTCTTTCCGACCCACAGCTGTGCAGCCGCTTGCAGGATGCGATCGTCGAACAGTTGAGTGTCAGCCACGAACCGACTATCGAAATGACCCGCCTGAGCATCTGACAGGTCTGAACCGCCGCTTTGAGTGAGAAAACGCACCAATGAACAACGCTCTGAACCAGCTGCAACCCTACCCGTTCGAAAAGCTGCGCGCCTTGCTCGGCACGGTTACCCCCAATCCGGACAAGCGCCCCATCGCCCTGTCCATCGGCGAACCCAAACATCGCTCGCCCAGCTTTGTCGCCGAAGCCCTGGCCAGCAATCTCGACCAGATGGCGGTCTACCCCACCACCCTGGGCATCCCCGTCCTGCGTGAAGCCATCGGCGGCTGGTGCGAGCGACGCTTCGGCGTGCCGACCGGCTGGATCGACCCGGCGCGTAACGTCCTGCCGGTCAACGGCACCCGCGAAGCGCTGTTCGCCTTCACCCAGACCGTGGTCAACCGCGGCGACGACGCGCTGGTGGTCAGCCCCAACCCCTTCTATCAGATCTACGAAGGCGCAGCCTTCCTCGCCGGGGCCAAGCCGCACTACCTGCCGTGCCTCGACGAAAACGGCTTCAACCCGGACTTCGACGCCGTGCCGGCCGAAATCTGGCAGCGCTGCCAGATCCTCTTCCTGTGCTCCCCGGGCAACCCCACCGGCGCGCTGATCCCGCTGGACACCCTGAAGAAACTGATCGCCCTGGCCGATGAGCACGACTTCGTGATTGCCGCCGACGAGTGCTACAGCGAGCTGTACTTCGACGAACAGACCCCGCCGCCGGGCCTGCTCAGCGCCTGCGTCGAGCTGGGCCGCAAGGACTTCAAGCGCTGCGTGGTGTTCCACAGCCTGTCCAAGCGCTCCAACCTGCCGGGCCTGCGCTCCGGTTTCGTCGCCGGCGACGCGGACATCCTCAAGGGTTTCCTGCTGTACCGCACCTACCACGGCTGCGCCATGCCGGTGCAGACCCAGTTGGCCAGCGTCGCTGCCTGGAACGATGAAGTACACGTACGCGCCAACCGCGCCCTGTACCGCGAAAAGTTCGATGCAGTGCTGGCGATTCTCTCGCCCGTGATGGACGTACAGCGCCCGGATGGCAGCTTCTATCTGTGGCCGAACGTGGCCGGGGATGACGCTGCCTTCTGCCGCGACCTGTTCGAGCAAGAGCACGTGACCGTGGTCCCGGGTTCCTACCTGTCGCGGGATGTGGACGGTACTAACCCAGGCGCTGGGCGTGTGCGCATGGCGCTGGTCGCGCCGCTGGCGGAGTGCGTGGAAGCAGCGGAACGGATTCGCGATTTCGTTCTGCGTCGCGCTTGAGACCCTTCGCCGGCCAGCCGGCTCCTACCCCCTCCTGGTAGGAGCCGGCTGGCCGGCGAAAGCGTTATTCGCTCACTTCACCTGCCCCAGATTCGCCTCGCTCAAATCCAGGTCCGCCAACACCTCGCGCAGTACATCGTCACCGATCTGGTGATGTCGGCTCAGGCGGTACAACTCCAGCCGTTGCGCCCGCAGGGCCTTGAGCCGCAGGCGCCGTTCCAGCAAGTCCATCTGCAATGCCAGGGCCTGAGCCTCCGCGGAATCGTTGTAGACCTCCAACTGATGCCGGTACTCAGCCATCAAACGGCCCTTGAGCTCGGTGGCCAGTGCCGCCTGGGCCGCATCGGGGGCCTCATTGGTTTCAGCCACTTCCTCGGCTTCCAGGGCATGGATCGCCGCCTCGGCGGTCTTGCGCCAAGCATCGCGGACTTCCCCACGGCGTTTGTCGTCCGGGCTTTTGACGATACCGCGCAACAGCAGCGGCAGGGCAATGCAGGCCGCCACCAGGGACAGCAGAATCACTCCGGCGGCGATAAAGATCAGCAGGTCACGCTCGGGAAATGCCTCCCCGACGCCCAGGAACAAGGGCACCGACATCACACCGGCCAAGGTCACCGCCCCACGTACCCCACCCACAGTCAGCAACCAGCAGGAGCGCGCCGTGGGCACCAGGGTCAGCTCGCCCTTGCCACGCCAGCGCCGCAGCAGCCCGGACAGACGCCAGATGCTCTGCACCCAGATAAAGCGCAACACCAACAGCACCAGGAAGATCGCCATCACATCCAGGCAGCGATAGAACAGGGTCGGCCAGAGCGAAGTCTCATGGCTGACCACAGCCTTGATGATGTCAGGCAACTGCAGCCCCAACAGTAGAAAGATCAGGCCATTGAAGGCGAACTCCAGCAGCGACCAGACGCTGCGATTGAGCAGTCGGGTGCTGGTCTGGCGCGGCAGCAGGTCGAGCCAGCTCTGCATCATTCCCGCCGCCACCGCCGAGAGAATGCCCGAGGCCCCCAGGCGCTCGGCCAGCACATAAGCCGCAAACGGCAATAGCAACATGAACACCACATGGGTCGCCGGATCGTCCCAGCCTCGGGCGATCATCCAGGCCCGCAGGCGCCCGACCAGCCAGCTCAGGGCCACACCGACCGCCAAGCCACCCACCGCCACCAGCACAAAGGTCAGACTGGCATTGGCCAGAGAAAACACTCCGGTAACGGCGGCCACCAGGGCGAACTTGAAAGTCACCAGGCCCGAGGCATCGTTCATCAGGGCCTCGCCCTGGAGCATGTGCATCAGCGGGGTTGGCAGGCGGTTCTGGGAGATGGCCGACACCGCTACAGCGTCGGTGGGCGACAGCACCGCGGCCAGGGCGAAAGCCACCGGCAACGGGATGGTCGGCAGCAGCCAGTGAATGAAATACCCGGCACCGACCACGGTGAACAGCACCAGGCCCACCGCCAGGGTCAGGATCGGGCCTCGCAAGCGCCAGAACTCGCGCTTGGGCATGCGCCAACCGTCGGAAAACAACAGGGGTGGCAGGAACAGGAAAAGGAACAGTTCCGGGTCCAGAGCCACGTGCAAACCCAGGGTCGGCCAAGCCAGCAAGGCGCCGGCGGCAATCTGTACCAGAGGCAAGGGCAGCGGAATCACCCGTCCGACCAATCGCGAGAGGCTCACCAGCATCAGCAGGATGAGGACGGTATAGGCAGTTTGCATAAAGCGAAAATCCAAGGCTCAACAAGAAAAATCGTACTCATCTCAGCTGAGAATCGCCGACGAAGTGCCATATTAGCCGCTTAAACTCGGTACTGACCGCTGCACAAAAGTCGCAACCCCCATGATCTGCTGTGCAACAACCTGCGACAAAGCCGATTTCAGGCCGACGCCGAAGCGCTGCGGTCGTGGCATAATCCGTGACCTTTCATCTCCAGCATCTCCAAAGGGGGCAATTCCTTGACCGCTTCAAGCAAAACGTTGCACCTTTTCGGCATCAAAGCCTGTGACACCATGAAAAAGGCGCGCACCTGGCTCGATGAACACGCTGTCAGCTATGACTTCCATGATTACAAAACCTCCGGCATTGACCGTGAGCACCTGAATCAGTGGTGCGACGAGCACGGCTGGCAGGTGGTGTTGAACCGCGCGGGCACGACCTTTCGCAAACTCGATGACGAAAGCAAAGCCGATCTCGACCAGGCGAAAGCCGTTGAACTGATGCTCGCGCAACCTTCGATGATCAAGCGCCCGGTGCTCGACCTCGGAGACAAGACCCTGGTTGGCTTCAAGCCAGACCTTTACGCAGCGGCGCTCAAGTAAGCCTGCTCACTCTATTTCGCAAGAGGTAACTGCATGTCCACTACTCTGTTCAGCCTGGCATTCGGTGTCGGCACCCAAAATCGTCAAGGCGCCTGGCTGGAAGTGTTCTACGCATCGCCACTGCTCAACCCTGCCGCCGAAATCGTTGCCGCTGTCGCACCGATCCTCGGTTACAGCGAAGGCAACCAGGCCATCACCTTCACCACTGCCCAGGCCGCGCAAATGGCCGACGCGCTGAAGAGCATCGACGCCACCCAGGCCGCCCTGCTGACCCGCCTGGCCGAAAGCCACAAGCCGCTGGTCGCCACCCTGCTGGCCGAAGACGCCCAGCTGACCTCCACTCCAGAGGCCTACCTGAAGCTGCATCTGCTGTCCCACCGTCTGGTCAAGCCGCACGGCCTGAGCCTGGCCGGGGTGTTCCCGCTGCTGCCGAACGTGGCCTGGACCAGCCAGGGCGCGATCGACCTGGGCGAGTTGGCCGAGCGCCAACTGGAAGCCCGCCTGCGCGGCGAGCTGCTGGAAGTATTCTCCGTGGACAAGTTCCCGAAAATGACCGACTACGTGGTGCCGAGCGGCGTGCGTATCGCTGACAGCGCGCGGATCCGCCTGGGCGCCTACATCGGCGAAGGCACCACCGTCATGCACGAAGGCTTCGTCAACTTCAACGCTGGCACCGAAGGCCCGGGCATGATCGAAGGCCGCGTATCGGCTGGGGTGTTCGTCGGCAAAGGTTCGGACCTGGGCGGCGGTTGCTCCACCATGGGCACCCTGTCGGGTGGCGGCAACATCGTGATCAAGGTCGGCGAAGGCTGCCTGATCGGCGCCAACGCCGGTATCGGCATTCCGTTGGGCGACCGCAACACCGTGGAGTCGGGCCTGTACGTGACCGCCGGCACCAAGGTGGCGCTGCTGGACGAGAACAACCAGTTGGTCAAAGTGCTCAAGGCCCGTGAATTGGCCGGCCAGCCGGACCTGCTGTTCCGTCGCAACTCGGAAACCGGCGCCGTGGAGTGCAAGACCCACAAGTCGGCCATCGAGCTGAACGAAGCGCTGCACGCTCACAACTAAGCAGCGATTCGGTTTCACTGGAACCGGCCGGGCGCTTATCATCGGCGCCCGGCCTGTTCAAACGAGTTCTGCCACCATGCTTGTACCCTCCCCCTGGCGCGCCGACTTCCCGGCCATCGCCGCCCTGCATCGCCAGGACCAGACGTACCTGGACAACGCCGCCACCACGCAAAAACCCCAAGCCCTGCTGGACGCCCTGGCCCACTACTACGCCAATGGCGCGGCCAACGTGCATCGCGCGCAGCACCTGCCCGGTGCCCACGCTACCCAGGCTTTCGAGGACAGTCGCCGCAAGGTCGGCCAATGGCTGAATGCCGGTGACAGCGGGCAGATCGTCTTCACCCACGGCGCCACTTGCGCGCTGAACCTCCTGGCTTATGGCCTGGAGCATCAATTTGAAAGCGGCGATGAGATCGTCATCAGCGCCCTTGAACACCATGCCAACCTGCTGCCCTGGCAACAGTTGGCCCAACGTCGCGATCTCAAGCTGCTGATCCTGCCCCTGGATGCCGACGGTCTGATCGACATCGATGCGGCAAGCCGCCTGATTGGCCCGCGCACTCGCCTGCTGGCGGTGAGCCAGTTGTCCAATGTGCTTGGCGCCTGGCAACCCTTGACGCCACTGCTGGCCATGGCCAAGGCCCAAGGCGCACTGACGGTGATCGACGGCGCCCAGGGCGTGGTTCATGGCCGTCACGATGTGCAGGCCCTGGGCTGCGACTTCTATGTGTTCTCCAGCCATAAACTCTATGGTCCGGACGGCGTCGGCGTGCTGTTCGGCCGCCATGCCGCGCTCAAGCGCCTGCGTCATTGGCAGTTCGGCGGAGAAATGGTCCAGGACGCCGACTACCAGCACGCCAGCTTTCGCCCGGCGCCCCTGGGGTTCGAGGCCGGTACACCACCAATTGCCGGGGTTATCGGCTTGGGGGCTACCTTGGACTATCTTGGCGCCCTGGATCAGCAAGCAGTCACCGCACATGAAGCCGCGCTGCACGCCTATCTGTTGCAGGGCTTGCAGGCACGCAACGGCATCCGCCTGCTGGGCACGCCGCAACTGGCTCTGGTCAGCTTCGTCGTGGACGGCGTACACAACGCCGACCTGGCGCACCTGCTGACCGAACAGGGCATTGCCGTACGTGCCGGTCACCATTGCGCCATGCCGCTGATGAAGAGCTTCGGCCTCGCCGGGGCGATTCGCGTATCCCTGGCGCTGTACAACGATTCCGAGGACCTGGAGCGCTTCTTCGAGGCTCTGGATCAGGCCTTGGAGCTGCTGCGATGAGCCTGCCGGACGATGCCGTTGCCGCCCTGGAGGTCTTTCAGCAAGCCCCAGGCTGGGAGCAGCGTGCGCGCTTGCTGATGCAATGGGGCGAGCGCCTGCCGGCCCTGGACGAAGCGGACAAGATCGAAGCCAATCGGGTGCTGGGTTGTGAGAGCCAGGTCTGGCTGGTGGCAAGCCTGCATGAGGGGCGCTGGCAGTTCGCCGCCGCCAGCGACGCGCGGCTGATTCGCGGTTTGGTGGCCTTGCTGCTGGCCCGGGTCAATGGCCTGACGGCGCAGCAGTTGCAGGAAGTGGACCTGGCCGACTGGTTCAACCAGTTGGGCCTGTCACGTCAACTCTCGCCATCGCGCAGCAACGGCTTGAATGCCGTACTGCAGCGCATGGGCGAACTGGCTCTATAGGAGCCGCCCACCCTCTGCACCGCAGGAGCCGGCTTGCCGGCGAACAGGGCCTCAAGCCGAGCATCGCCCTCTGGTTCCCTTTCGCTGGCAAGCCAGCTCCTACAACAACCAGCGTCTGTGCAATCCGGCCTTATGCGCCGGGCTTGCTGCGTTCAGATGGGCGGCGCACGCCGGCAACGATCTTGTCTACCGCCTTGGTCGCCGCCACCATGCCGAAGGTCGCGGTGACCATCATCACCGCGCCAAAGCCACCGGCGCAGTCGAGCTTGACCCCATCGCCGACAAAACTCTTTTGCAGGCAGATGCTGCCGTCCGGCTTCGGATAACGCAGCTGCTCGGTGGAAAACACGCAGGGCACGCTGTAATGCCGGGTCACGGTACGCGAGAAACCGTAGTCACGACGCAGGGTGGAACGCACTTTGGAGGCCAATGGGTCGTTGAAGGTGCGGTTCAGGTCGCAGACCTGAATCAGGGTCGGGTCGATCTGCCCGCCGGCGCCGCCGGTGGTGATGATCTGGATCTTGCGCCGCTTGCACCAGGCGATCAGCGCCGCCTTGGCATTCACGCTGTCGATGCAGTCGATCACGCAATCAATGTCCGGGGTGATGTACTCGGCCATGGTGTCCCGGGTGACGAAATCCGTCACCGCGTGCACGGTGCAGTCCGGGTTGATGCCCCGCAGGCGCTCGGCCATGACTTCGACCTTGGGCTTGCCCACGGTGCTGTCCAGGGCATGCAGTTGCCGGTTGCTGTTGCTGACGCAGACATCGTCGAGGTCGAACAGCGAAATTTCGCCCACCCCGCAACGAGCGATGGCTTCCGCCGCCCAAGAACCGACCCCGCCGACCCCGACGATCGCCACATGGGCCGCCCGCAGCCGCTCCAGGCCTTCAATGCCATACAAACGGGCGACGCCGGCAAACCGTGGATCTTCTGTACTCATGACCATCACCTAAAAAACCGGCGCGCATTATAGGGCCTCAAGGCGACAAGTTTTAACCTTGAAGCTACAAGTAAAGAACTTAAACCCGAATACAGTGCCCAAGGTCTGGCTTTCCTCTGTGCGCTGTACGCTCAGTTGAGGGCCGGTGTAGGATGCCCGCCGTTTGGCGCCTGCCAACCCTTCCCTCGTTCCACACCTTTTGGAACCCGAAATAGCTATGTCATCGCGTAAATTTGGACTCAATCTGGTGATAGTGCTGGCCATTGCCGCCCTGTTCACCGGTTTCTGGGCGCTGATCAATCGCCCGGTCTCGGCCCCCGACTGGCCGGAACAGATCTCCGGTTTTTCCTACTCGCCTTTCCAGCAGGGCCAGTTCCCACAGAAGGACCAGTTCCCGTCCGACGATGAAATGCGTCGCGACCTGGAGATCATGAGCAAGCTGACCGACAACATCCGTACCTATTCGGTGGACGGCAGCCTGCAAGACATTCCCAAGCTGGCGGAAGAGTTCGGCCTGCGGGTAACCCTGGGGATCTGGATCAGCCCGGACCTGGAGCGCAACGAGCGGGAAATCATGCGCGCCATCGAGCTGGCCAACAGCTCCCGCAGCGTAGTCCGCGTCGTGGTGGGCAACGAAGCGATCTTCCGCAAGGAAATCACCGCCGACCAGTTGTCGGTGCTTCTCGACCGGGTCCGCGCCGCGGTGAAAGTCCCGGTCACCACTTCTGAGCAGTGGCACGTCTGGGAAGAACACCCGGAACTGGCCAAGCACGTCGACCTGATCGCCGCGCACATCCTGCCCTACTGGGAGTTCATCCCGGTGGACAAGGCCGGACAGTTCGTCCTCGACCGCGCCCGTGACCTGAAGAAGATGTTTCCAAAAAAACCGCTGCTGCTGTCCGAAGTGGGCTGGCCGAGCAACGGCCGCATGCGCGGTGGGGCTGACGCCAGCCCGGCAGACCAGGCGATCTACCTGCGCACCCTGGTCAACAAGCTCAACCGCCAGGGCTACAACTACTTCGTCATCGAAGCCTTCGACCAACCGTGGAAGGCCAGTGACGAAGGTTCGGTAGGCGCCTATTGGGGCGTGTTCAACGCCGCGCGCCAGCAGAAGTTCAACTTCGAAGGCCCAGTGGTGGCGATCCCGCAATGGCGGGTGCTGGCTATCGGTTCGGTGGTGCTGGCGCTGCTGTCTCTGACCCTGCTGATGATCGACGGCTCGGCCCTGCGCCAGCGTGGCCGGACCTTCCTGACCTTCATCGCCTTCCTTTGCGGCTCGGTGCTGGTATGGATCGGCTACGACTACAGCCAGCAATACAGCACCTGGTTCAGCCTGACGGTGGGCTTCCTGCTGGCCCTCGGCGCGCTGGGGGTATTTATCGTACTGCTCACCGAAGCCCATGAACTGGCCGAGGCGGTGTGGATCCACAAGCGCCGGCGCGAGTTCCTGCCGGTGGAAGGCGACTCCAACTATCGGCCGAAAGTCTCGATTCACGTGCCCTGCTACAACGAGCCGCCGGAGATGGTCAAACAGACCCTCAACGCCCTGGCCAACCTCGATTACCCGGACTTCGAAGTCCTGATCATCGACAACAACACCAAGGACCCGGCGGTCTGGGAGCCGGTGCAGGCCTATTGCGAAACCCTGGGCCCGCGCTTCAAGTTCTTCCACGTCGCGCCATTGGCCGGTTTCAAGGGCGGGGCGCTGAACTACCTGCTGCCGCACACCGCCAAGGATGCCGAAGTGATCGCGGTGATCGACTCCGACTACTGCGTCGACCGCAACTGGCTCAAGCACATGGTGCCGCACTTCGCCGATCCGAAGATCGCCATCGTGCAATCGCCCCAGGACTATCGCGACCAGAACGAAAGCACCTTCAAGAAGCTCTGCTATGCGGAATACAAGGGCTTCTTCCATATCGGCATGGTCACTCGCAATGACCGCGACGCGATCATCCAGCACGGCACCATGACCATGACCCGGCGCTCGGTGCTCGAAGAACTGGGCTGGGCCGACTGGTGCATCTGCGAAGATGCCGAGCTGGGTCTGCGGGTGTTCGAGAAAGGCCTGTCGGCGGCGTACCACCACGAAAGCTACGGCAAGGGCCTGATGCCCGATACCTTCATCGACTTCAAGAAACAGCGTTTCCGCTGGGCCTACGGCGCGATCCAGATCATCAAGCGCCATACCGCCAGCCTGCTGCGCGGCAAGGACACCGAGCTGACCCGTGGCCAGCGTTACCACTTCCTCGCGGGCTGGCTGCCGTGGGTCGCGGACGGCATGAACATCTTCTTCACCCTCGGCGCCCTGCTGTGGTCGGCGGCGATGATCATCGTGCCGCAACGGGTCGACCCGCCGCTGCTGATTTTCGCCATCCCGCCCCTGGCGCTGTTCGTGTTCAAAGTCGGCAAGATCATCTTCCTCTACCGCCGAGCAGTAGGGGTCAACCTCAAGGACGCGTTCTGCGCGGCCCTGGCGGGCCTGGCCTTGTCCCACACCATTGCCAAGGCAGTGCTTTACGGCTTCTTCACCAGCAGCATCCCGTTCTTCCGCACACCGAAGAACGCCGACAACCACGGTTTCTGGGTGGCAATCTCGGAAGCACGGGAAGAGTTGTTCATCATGCTGCTGTTGTGGGGCGCGGCACTGGGGATCTTCCTGGTACAAAAGGGCCTACCAAGCAACGACATGCGCTTCTGGGTGACCATGCTCCTGGTGCAGTCGCTGCCCTATGTGGCGGCACTGGTCATGGCGTTCCTGTCGTCACTGCCAAAACCTTCGGAACAACCCGAGCCGGCTCCTGCAGCCTAAATCGATCCAAAGCACTAAACGGCGGCCTCAGGCCGCCGTTTTGCTTTAAGATACCCGCCATTTTGCGCGCCCCGCCCACCCCTTGTAGGAGCTGGCTTGCCAGCGAACAGAGCGCCACGGTATTTCTGCCCAACCGCCATCGCCGCACAGCCGGCTCCTACACAATGCCTTGCACCGGAGTGACCCATGACGGCCCATGCCGAGCTTTCGCCGACCCTGCAACTTGCCTGTGATCTGATCCGCCGCCCTTCCGTGACGCCGATCGACGCCGACTGCCAGAAACTGATGATGCAGCGCCTGGGCGACGCCGGCTTCAAGCTGGAACCGATGCGCATCGAGGACGTGGACAACTTCTGGGCCACTCATGGCCAACATGAAGGCCCAGTGCTGTGTTTTGCCGGCCACACCGACGTGGTGCCCACCGGCCCGGTCCAGGCCTGGCAGAACGACCCGTTCGAAGCCCTGATCGACGAACACGGCATGCTTTGCGGTCGCGGCGCGGCGGACATGAAAGGCAGCCTGGCCGCCATGCTGGTGGCCGCCGAGCGTTTCGTCGCCGACTACCCAGACCACAAGGGCTCGGTGGCCTTCCTGATCACCAGCGACGAAGAAGGCCCGGCGCACCACGGCACCAAGGCGGTGGTGGAGCGTCTGGCAGCACGCAAGGAGCGCCTGGACTGGTGCATCGTCGGTGAGCCTTCGAGCACCAGCCTGGTGGGCGACGTGGTCAAGAACGGCCGCCGCGGCTCCCTTGGCGCCAAGCTCACGGTGCGTGGGGTACAGGGCCATGTGGCCTACCCGCACCTGGCCAAGAACCCGATCCACCTGGCGGCACCGGCCCTGGCGGAATTGGCGGCCGAGCACTGGGACGACGGCAATGCGTTCTTCCCGCCCACCAGCTTCCAGATCTCCAACCTCAACTCCGGCACCGGCGCCACCAACGTGATCCCAGGTGATCTGGTGGCGGTGTTCAACTTCCGCTTCTCCACCGAATCCACCGTTGAAGGCCTGCAACAACGGGTTGCTGCGATCCTCGACAAGCACGGCCTGGACTGGCACGTGGACTGGGCCCTGTCCGGCCTGCCGTTCCTCACCGAACCCGGCGCCCTGCTGGACGCGGTCTCGGCCAGCATCAAGCAGATCACCGGTCGCGAGACTAAGGCGTCCACCAGCGGCGGCACTTCCGACGGGCGTTTCATCGCCACCCTGGGCACCCAGGTGGTGGAGTTGGGCCCGGTCAACGCCACCATCCATCAGGTCAATGAGCGCATCCTGGCCAGTGACCTGGATGTGCTGACCGAGATCTACTACCAGACCCTGATCAAGTTGCTTGCCTGATGCTTGCCTGTCCTCTTTGCAGCGCCCCGCTGAACGCCGTGGACAATGGCGTGGTCTGCCCGGCCGGGCATCGCTTCGACCGTGCTCGCCAGGGTTACCTGAACCTGCTGCCGGTGCAGCACAAGAACAGCCGTGACCCGGGCGACAACCAGGCCATGGTCGAGGCCCGCCGCGATTTCCTCAACGCCGGGCATTACGCCCCGGTGGCCAGACGCCTGGCAGAACTGGCGGCAGAACGCGCGCCCCAGCGCTGGGTCGACATCGGCTGTGGCGAGGGTTACTACACCGCGCAACTGGCCGAGTCCCTGCCCGGTGCCGATGGTTACGCTCTGGATATTTCCCGGGAGGCAGTGAAACGCGCTTGCCGTCGCGCCCCGCAACTGACCTGGATGGTCGCCAGCATGGCGCGCATTCCCCTGGCCGATGCCAGCTGCCAGTTTCTCGCCAGCGTCTTCAGCCCCCTCGACTGGCTGGAGGCCAAGCGCCTGTTGAGCCCCGGCGGCGGCCTGATGAAAGTCGGTCCTACCAGCGGCCACCTGATGGAACTGCGTGAACGCCTGTACGACGAAGTGCGCGAATACACCGACGACAAGCACCTGGCCCTGGTGCCGCCTGGCATGGCCCTGGCTCACAGCGAAACCCTGGAGTTCAAGCTGCGCCTGGAACGCCCGGAAGATCGCGCCAATCTACTGGCCATGACGCCCCACGGCTGGCGCGCCAGCGCCGAACGACGGGCCGCAGTGATCGAGCAGGCCGAGCCTTTCGAGGTCAGCGTGTCGATGCGCTACGATTACTTCGTGCTGCAATAACCCCACTTAACCCAACGACCGCGGGCATGGGCCCGGGGTCGAAGAAATCCGCGAATGGATTTTTCAGACCGGCAATGAGGACATCCATGCGCCAGCCCGATATCGAGATTTACCTGAAAGACGCCGACGTCGACTACAAGGCCATCGCCACCTGGCTCGGCGCCGTGCTCGGCCCTTGCAGCGAGTGGGTACAGAAAGGTCAGACCTACAAATGCACAGCAGGCACAGTACCCGTGACCTGGCTGCCCAAGGCCGTTGGCAAGTGGAACAGCCTGTACCTGGAAAGCGACCAGACCCCGTGGGACGACGACATTGCCTGTGCCCGCGCCGCCTTTGCCGCGCTGAATGTGGAAGTGCGCTGCGCACCGGGCAGTTGGGTCGAGGAAGAAGGTGAAGAGACCGCCGATCGCTGGATTCGCATCAGCACCGACGGCGAAGAAGAGATTACCTGGCGCACCGCCTGAACACCGCATACCCGTAGGAGCCGGCTTGCCGGCGAAGAGGCCTTCAAGACTTGCGTTCGATAGACGGGCGCCTTCGCTGGCAAGCCAGCTCCTACAAGGTTGGTTACAAGCCGACGACGTCTTCGGCTTGCAGACCTTTCTGGCCTTCGACCACGGCGTATTCCACCTGCTGGCCTTCGGTCAGCGAGCGGTGGCCTTCGCCACGGATCGCCCGATAGTGGACAAACACGTCCGCCCCACCTTCACGCTGGATAAAACCGTAGCCCTTGGCGTCGTTGAACCACTTCACGTTGCCGGTCTCACGAGTAGTCATGAATCCATACCTCATTTTTTTATTATTGGATTGGTGCACTGCTACCAAACCTTGAGAACTTTCCCTCGACCTGCCTCTCTATGACTGGAGGCAATACGGCCGCGGGAGAGTCGGCCGAGTATATGACAGGCGTAAAAACTCTCAACTCAATCTTGTTTCGGCGCTTTTTTGCCGATTTTCGACGAATCCGGCACACTACCGCTCCCGAGCAGTTGCTCGGTTTTCTACTCACTCACGCAGAAGCCGTATGACCCGCTCCCCGATCCGCCGTCTTGTGTTTGGCACCTTGCGCCGACTGCTGTACCTCTGGGTCCGCTCGGAAACCATCAACCAGTCGTCCTTCACCCTCGACCTCGACCGCAGCCGGCCGGTGTTCTACGTCCTGCAAAACCCATCCCTGACCGACCTCGCCGTGGTCGATACCGAATGCACCAAGGCCGGGCTGCCACGCCCGGTGCTGCCGGTGTCGGTGGGCAACCTGCTGGAGCCCGCGGCGTTCTTCTACCTGACCCCGGAACCCGACTGGCTCGGCCGCCAGGACAAGCGCGGCGCACCACCGACCCTGACCCGGCTGGTCAGCGCCCTGACCCAGAACGCAGCCGAAGATGCGCAGATCATTCCGGTCAGCGTGTTCTGGGGCCAGTCCCCGGACAGCGAGTCCAGCCCCTGGAAGCTGCTGTTTGCCGACAGTTGGGCGGTCACCGGACGCCTGCGTCGGCTGCTGAGCATCATGATCCTGGGGCGCAAGACCCGGGTGCAGTTCTCGGCCCCGATCAACCTGCGGGAGCTGATCGAGCACAACAAGGGTCACGAGCGCACCGTGCGCATGGCCCAGCGCATCCTGCGGGTGCACTTTCGCAACCTCAAGGCCGCGGTCATCGGCCCGGACATCTCCCACAGGCGCAACCTGGTCAAGGGTCTGCTCAACCAGCCTCTGGTGAAACAGGCGATCCTCGACGAAGCCGAGCGCGAGAAGATCTCCCCGGAAAAGGCCAAGGCCCAGGCCCTGCGCTACGGCAACGAGATCGCCTCGGACTACACCTACACCGCGATCCGCTTCCTGGAAGTGGTGCTGAGCTGGTTCTGGAACAAGATCTACGACGGGATCAAGGTCAACCACCTCGAAGGCGTGCAGAAAATCGCCCAGGGCCACGAAGTGATCTACGTGCCCTGCCACCGCAGCCATATCGACTACCTGCTGCTGTCCTACCTGCTGTTCCGCAACGGCCTGACCCCGCCGCACATCGCCGCCGGGATCAACCTCAACATGCCGGTGATCGGCAGCCTGCTGCGCCGCGGCGGGGCCTTCTTCATGCGCCGCACCTTCAAGGGCAATCCGTTGTACACCTCGGTGTTCAACGAGTACCTGCACACCCTGTTCACCAAGGGCTTCCCGGTGGAGTACTTCGTCGAGGGCGGCCGCTCGCGCACCGGACGCATGCTGCAGCCCAAGACCGGGATGCTCGCCATCACCCTGCGCAGCTTCCTGCGTTCCTCACGCATGCCCATCGTTTTCGTGCCGGTGTACATCGGCTACGAGCGGGTTCTGGAAGGCCGCACCTACCTGGGCGAACTGCGCGGCGCAAGCAAGAAGAAGGAGTCGATCTTCGACATCTTCAAAGTCATCGGTGCCCTCAAACAGCGCTTTGGCCAGGTGGCGGTGAACTTCGGCGAACCGATCAAACTGGCGGAATTCCTCGACCAGGAACAACCGGACTGGCGCACCCAGGAACTGGGCCCGCAATACCGCCCGGCCTGGCTCAACGAAACCACCAACCGTCTGGGCGAGCGGGTGGCCCAGCACCTCAATGAAGCTGCGGCGATCAACCCGGTGAACCTGGTAGCCCTGGCCCTGCTGTCCACCAGCCGCTTGGCCCTGGACGACCGGGCCATGGCCCGGGTCCTGGACCTGTACCTGGCACTGTTGCGGCGCGTGCCCTACTCGCCCCACACCACCTTGCCGGAAGGCGACGGCCAGGCGCTGATCCAGCACGTCAAGGACATGAATCTGCTGGCCGAGCAGAGCGACGCCCTGGGCAAGATCCTCTACCTGGACGAGCAGAACGCCGTCCTGATGACCTACTACCGCAACAACGTGCTGCACATCTTCGCCCTGCCGGCGCTGCTGGCGAGCTTCTTCCAGAGTTCATCGCGCATGAGCCGCGAACAGATCCTGCGCTACACCCGTGCGCTGTATCCCTACCTGCAGGCGGAGCTGTTCATCCGCTGGCCCCTGGAAGAACTGGATGCGGTGGTGGATCAATGGCTGGAGGCCTTCGTCGAACAGGGCCTGCTGCGCTTCGAGAAAGACCTGTACCTGCGCCCGGCGCCCAGCTCGCGGCATTTTGTTTTGCTGACCCTGCTCTCCAAGAGCATCGCCCAGACCCTGCAGCGCTTCTACATGGCCATTTCCCTGTTGCTCAACAGCGGCCAGAACAGTATCAGCGCCGAAGAACTGGAAGACCTGTGCACCGTCATGGCCCAGCGCCTGTCGATCCTCCATGGCCTCAATGCCCCGGAGTTCTTCGACAAGAGCCTGTTCCGCCACTTCATCCAGACCCTGCTGGATCAAGGCGTGCTGCGCCGCGACGAAGCCGGCAAGCTGAGCTACCACCCACTGCTGGGGGAACTGGCCGAAGGCGCAGCCAAACGGGTGCTGCCGGCGGAGATTCGCCTGTCGATCCGCCAGGTCGCCCTGCACCGCAGCGAAGATGCCGCCGACCAGCTCGCGGCACCGGCGCAAAACGACTAGATTCTTATCGGCGCCGCAGAACCTGCGGCGCCCTCGATACGGAGATCCGTCATGAAAAAACTCACCCTGCTGGCAGCCACTGCGCTGCTTGGAGCCTGCCAAGCCATGCACCCCGCAGCCAGAGCCAGCCTCGACGGCGAAGTCTTCTATCTGCAACGCATCGCCCTGCCACCTGCCGCCACCTTGAGCGTGAGCCTGCAGGACGTATCCCTGGCGGACGCTCCGGCGGTGGTCCTGGCCGAGCAGAATGGTCCGGTCAAAGGCCAGGTGCCGCTGCCCTTCCACCTCAGCTACGACCCGGCCCAGGTCAAGCCCGGCCACCGCTATGCGGTCAGCGCGCGGATCGAACTGGACGGCAAGCTGATGTTCATCACCACCGAACACAACGGGGTCAACCTCGACGGCAAGGATCCCCAGCCGTTGAAACTCCGTGTCGACGCTGTACGTTAATTTTCATTGCCCAAGGAAGCCGCCATGCTCCGTACCTCGCTCCGTTTCACCAGCCTATGCGCTGGCCTGCTGATCTCCGCCAGTGCCCTGGCCCTGTCCCTGAGCGACCTGTCCCAGGGTGACGCCAGCGGTGGCCTCAAGGATGCCCTGACCCAAGGCGCACAGATCGCCGTCAAACAGCTGGGGACGCCCGGTGGGTTCAGCAACAACCCCGATGTGCG
Organism: Pseudomonas sp. E1BtOHC1; assembly: GCF_058744285.1. Taxonomy (NCBI): domain Bacteria; kingdom Pseudomonadati; phylum Pseudomonadota; class Gammaproteobacteria; order Pseudomonadales; family Pseudomonadaceae; genus Pseudomonas; species Pseudomonas sp. E1BtOHC1. The sequence continues at coordinate 2,109,126 of NZ_CP196023.1, read as the reverse complement.
CATCGAACTGCCGGGCAACCTCGGTAAAGTCGCGAAGAAAATGAAACAGTTCGGCATGGGTGATCAGGTCGATCAACTGGAAACCAGCATGAACAAGGCCGCAGAGGCTGCCGTGCCGCAAGCGCAAGCACTGCTGGTGGATGCGGTGAAGAAGATGACCGTGGCTGACGCCAAGGGCATTCTCGCCGGTGGCAAGGACTCCGCCACCCAGTATCTGGACAAGAGCAGCCGCGAGCAGATCCGCGCCAAGTTCCTGCCTATCGTCAAGCAAGCCACCGATCAGGTTGGCCTGGCCAAGCAATACAACTCCTTCGCCGGCCAGGCCGCGACCCTGGGTGTGCTGGATGCCAAGAGCGCCAATATCGAGGGTTACGTGACCGAGCAGGCCCTCAATGGCCTGTTCGAAATGATCGGCAAGCAGGAAGAGACCATTCGCCAGAACCCGGCGGCTGCAGCTACCAGCCTGGCCAAGAAGGTCTTCGGCACCCTCTGATCCGTCCTGCGGCCTTGCCCACTGCCTAGCGGGCAAGGCCACAAGTTGCCGGCGAGCGCTCAGCGCTCGCCGTGTACTTGCAGACTCGCCCCTTCCCGCACCTGTGGATCGTCCAGCGCAACATCCAGCGCCTGGTGAAACCACTTCAACGCCACTTCAAATCGTCCGTGCCACAGCTGCTCGCTGGCTCCGGCGCGAATCCCTGCCTGTACCTGTGCCGCCATGGCGAAGTCTTCCTCCAGGGCGCTGTAGAGAATCTGATTGTTCTTCTGGAAATAGCGCAGAGCCTGGTCACTGGCCGGCTCCTGCTGCAACAAGGTATGCCCGAGGACTCGTGTGGCCAGCGGCCCGTCAGGAAAGACCGTGGAGAAATCCAGGTGATCGGGCTCCACCAGCACCAGGGTATTGGGCCAGAGAAAATACAGCAGGTTGCCGTGGCGGCGCAGGTCCCACTGGCTCTCGGGCAAGTCCCGCAGTTCCTGCAGATTGCGCTTCACATAGAAGTTGCGGATATGCCGGCCATGGCGCTCGAACAGTCCCAGGTTGGGCCAGAACAGATGATCGATGGTCGCCTGATGGGCCTTGGCGACGTGGTAGTTCTCCAGGAAGGTGTCGATGGTCAGCTTCCAGTTCACCGGGCGGCGAATGTCCTGGGGGTCGAACAGGACATGGCGGTCTATGGCGAAACTGTCGAAATCCGCCAGGATCTGTTCACCGAAGAAGGCCGCAAGGTCCAGGGCCGGTCCTGCTGAATGACGCACCCAGACCGCGCCGAAGCGCTCGGCTACCGGCACCTCGGTCAGGTTCAGGCAAGCCCTCTGGATATCGGCAAAACCATAGGCATGGGGAATGCCTCGCAGTTGTCCGTCGGGGTTATAGGACCAGCCATGATAAGGACAGACAAACACCCGATTGGCACCGGCAACGTCGCTCACCAGTTGCGTACCACGGTGCTTGCAGACATTCAGGAAGGCCCGCAGCCGCCCCGAAGGATCGCGGCTCAGCAACAAGGGAGCCAGCAGGTCGCGGGTGAGAAAATGCCCGGCGGCAATTTCCGTCGAACGCGCCACCAGCAAGGGTTCCCGGAACAGCATCTGGCGTTCGCGCTGATAACGCTGTTCATCGAGGTAGACCCTGGCGGGCAAGGCACTCGCCGCTTCGGCGCCATCGGAAATGCCCTGCTCGGCCAGCGCCAGGGCTTTCTTGAGTAGCTGTACCTGGGTCGCGTGCTGCATGGGCGCCTCCTGCTGAGATCAGGTTCCCTGGAAAGGGGCCAGGGGCCCTGGATGAAATGCCGGAGCTGGCGCTCCGATCATGGTGCCCTCAACGGCCTGCAGTCCATTGACGACTCCGCGGCCCAAGCCTGCTGGTCCTGGAGCCCTGGCAGCGGATGTTCGAGAAGCGCGTTGCCCAATGGCTGGGAAGCCTGTGCCCCGCAAAAACCAGGCCGGGCAATCTCTACCCGGCCCTGGTTGATGCCTTGCGCGTTGCCCGGCTCAGTCCTTCCTGACCCGGAACCAGGCCGCATACAGCGCCGGCAGGAACAGCAGGGTCAAGACCGTGGCAACAATCAGGCCGCCCATGATGGCCACCGCCATCGGCCCGAAGAACACACTGCGCGACAGCGGAATCATCGCCAGTACCGCCGCCAGGGCGGTGAGCACGATAGGACGGAAACGCCGCACAGTGGCTTCGATGATCGCATCCCAGGGACGCAGGCCGGCCTTGATGTCCTGTTCGATCTGGTCCACCAGGATCACCGAGTTGCGCATGATCATCCCGGACAGGGCAATGGTGCCGAGCATGGCCACAAAGCCGAATGGCTGGCGGAACACCAGGAGGAACAGGGTGACCCCGATCAGCCCCAGGGGCGCGGTGAGGAACACCATGGCCGTGCGCGAAAAGCTGCGCAGCTGAATCATCAGCAAGGTCAGCACCACCACGATGAACAGGGGTACGCCAGCCTTCACCGAGTTCTGGCCACGGGTCGAGTCCTCGACAGTGCCGCCCACCTCCAGCAAGAAGCCGTCCGGCAGTTCGGCACGGATCGGCTCCAGGGTGGGCAGAATCTGCTGCACCAACGTCGCGGGCTGTTCCTTGCCGTAGATATCGGCACGCACGGTAACGTTGGGCAGGCGATTACGGTGCCAGATCACCCCTTCCTCGAAGCCGTACTCCAGGGTCGCGACCTGGGACAGCGACACGCTCTGACCGTTATCGGTAGGCACTGCCAGGCTTGGCAGCAGTGCCAGCTCTGTGCGCTCCTGCTGGGTTCCACGCAGGAGAATCTCGATCAGTTCGTTGTCCTCACGGTACTGACTGACGGTGGAACCGATCAGCGAGCTCTGCAGGAACTTCGACAGGTTGGCGGTGCTGACACCCAGCGCCCGGGCCCGGTCCTGATCGATATTCAGGTAGACCACCTTGCTCGGCTCCTCCCAGTCCAGGTGAACGTTGACCACGTGGGGGTTCTCCCGCACCTTGGCCGCCACCTTGCGCGCCAGGGCGCGAACCTCTTCGATGTGCTCACCCGTGACCCGGAACTGCACCGGGTAACCCACTGGCGGACCGTTCTCCAGGCGCGTGACCCGGGAGCGCAGGGCCGGGAACTGTTCATTGAGGGTGGCGATCAGCCAACCCCGCAGGCTCTCCCGCTCTTCGATGGTCTTGGCCAGCACCACGAACTGGGCAAAGCTGGTGGCCGGCAGTTGCTGGTCCAGCGGCAGATAGAAACGCGGCGAGCCGATACCCACGTAGGCCACATAGTTATCGATGCCCGGGTGATCCTTGAGCATCGCCTCCAGGCGCTTGACCTCATCGGCGGTGTTGCTCAGGGAAGCGCCTTCCGCCAGTTTCAGGTCGACCATCAACTCCAGGCGGCCGGAGGCCGGGAAAAACTGCTGCGGAACAAAACGGAACAGCATCACCGAGCCGACGAACGCCAGGATGGTCAGGACGATCACGGTCTTGCGCCGCTCCACGCACCAACCCACCACCCGGCGCACGCGCTGGTAGAAAGGCGTGCCATGGGGATTGGACTCGGCGCCGTGCTTGGCGGCGTGGATCTTGGCCAGGTCCGGCAGAAGCTTTTCCCCCAGATAGGGAACAAACACCACGGCAGCAATCCACGACGCCACCAGGGCAATGGTCACCACCTGGAAGATCGAGCGGGTGTACTCGCCGGTGCCGGACTGGGCCGTGGCAATCGGCAAAAAGCCCGCTGCGGTAATCAGGGTACCGGTGAGCATGGGAAAGGCGGTGCTGGTCCAGGCAAAGCTGGCGGCCTTGATCCGGTCGAAACCCTGCTCCATCTTGATCGCCATCATTTCCACCGCAATGATCGCGTCGTCCACCAACAGGCCCAGCGCCAGCACCAGGGCGCCCAGGGAAATCTTGTGCAGGCCTATCCCCAGGTAGTACATGGTGGCGAACGTAATCGCCAGCACCAGGGGAATCGCCAGGGCCACCACCATGCCGGTGCGCACGCCCAGGGAGAAGAAACTCACCAGCAGGACGATAATCAGGGCCTCGGCCAGCACCCGGACAAACTCGCCGACCCCGGTCTTCACCGCCGCCGGCTGGTCGGACACCTTGCGCAGTTCCATCCCCGCCGGCAGGCTTTTCTGCAGGCGGGAGAACTCGCCCTCCAGGGCCTTGCCCAACACCAGGATGTCGCCGCCGTCCTTCATCGCCACGGCCAGGCCAATGGCGTCATCACCCATGAAGCGCATGCGCGGTGCCGGTGGATCATTGAAGCCCCGGCGCACATCCGCCACATCACCGATGCGAAAGGTGCGGTCGGCGACCCGAATCGGGAAATTGCGGATCTGCTCCACCGTCTGGAAATTGCCGGATACCCGCAATTGCACCCGCTCGCTGGGGGTCTCGAAGAACCCCGCAGTGGACACCGCGTTCTGTTCCTCCAGCGCCTTTTGCACCGCTGCCAGGGGCAGGCCCAGGGTTGCCAGCTTGACGTTGGACAGCTCGATCCAGATCTTTTCGTCCTGCAGGCCCAGCAGATCGACCTTGCCCACGTCCTTGACCCGCTGCAGCTGGATCTGGATACGGTCGGCGTAGTCCTTGAGCACGGCGTAGTCGAAGCCCTGTCCGGTCAGCGCATAGATATTGCCGAAGGTAGTGCCGAACTCATCGTTGAAGAACGGCCCCTGGATACCCGGCGGCAGGGTCTGGCGGATGTCGCTGATCTTCTTGCGAACCTGATACCAGAGTTCGGGAATCTCGTTGGAGTGCATCGAATCCCGGGCAATGAAGGTCACCTGGGATTCCCCGGGGCGGGAGAAGGAAACGATGCGATCGTACTCGCCGGTTTCCATGAGTTTCTTTTCAATGCGCTCGGTGACCTGGCGCGAGACTTCCTGGGCCGTGGCCCCCGGCCAGTTGGTGCGGATCACCATGGCCTTGAAGGTGAAAGGCGGGTCTTCGCTCTGGCCCAGCTTGGTGTAGGACAGCGCACCGACAATCGCCAGCAACAGCATCAGGAACAGGACGATCTGACGATTGCGCAACGCCCATGCGGAAAGGTTGAAACCCATCGGGGACTACTCCTTGACCGCCAGATTGACCACACGGTTGGAGCGATCCACCGGGCGCACCTGCAAGCCCTCATGGAGCACATGCACCCCGGCTGCCACCACCCAATCGCTGGCGCTCAAGCCTTCGAGCACCGGCACTGTCTTCTCACCGAAAGCACCGACCCGTACCGGCGTCTTGTGCAAGGTGTTGTTGGCATCGACTCGCCAAACGTAGGTCGCGCCACCTTCGGCAGTCAGCGCCGACAACGGCACCGACAGCGACAGCGCATCAGCGCTCTGGATGAACACCCGGGCGCTCTGGCCCAATTCCGCCGGAACCTTGCCGGCACTGAAGGCAATGCGTGCAGCAAAGGTCCGGGACTTGGGATCGGCAGCCGGGGACAACTCACGGATGCGCCCATCGAAGCGTTGGCCCGGCTGGGTCCAGAGCTCAACCGAGACAGGCTGGCCGACCTTGAAGCGACCGTAGTTCTGCTCGGGGAAGCTGATCAGCACCTCGCGCTCACCGTCAGTGGCGAGCGTAAAGACTGTCTGCCCGGCCGCCACCACTTGACCCACTTCCACTGCGCGCTTGGCCACCACGCCATCCTGCGGGGCACGCAGCACGGCATAACCGGCCTGGTTGTTGGCCACGTCGAACTCGGCCTTGATCTGCTTCAGGCGGGCTTCACCGGCACGGTAGAGGTTTTCGGCGTTGTCGTACTGGGAATGGCTGACCATCTGCCGCTCCAGCAGGGTCTTGTAGCGATCACGCTCGGCACGCACCAGATTGAGGTTGGCGGTGGCCGCCGTAACCTGGGCCCGAGTGGCCTCCAGTTGCAGGCGTACATCCTGGGGATCGAGTTCGGCCAGGGGCTGATTGGCCTTGACCCGCTCGCCTTCCTCCACCAGTCGTCGACTGACCTTGCCGCCGATACGGAACGCCAGGTCGGGTTCGTAGCGGGCTCGCACCTCGCCCGGATAACTGTCCGAGGCCCGTGCCGAAGGCTCTGGCTGGACCACCATGGCCGGTCGGACGCCAATTTGAACGGGCTCTTCGTGCCCACAAGCAGACAGAAAAAAAGCCAGGCTGACTGGCAAGGCATAGCGGAACATGGCGGCGACCTTTCGCTAATGGTGCTTGGAATAATTATACTGGCCGGTATGTTATTAATAGCAAACTCACCAGTCCAGTATTAACAGCGAAAAAAATGTCCGACAATCACTCCGCAAACGTTGGGCCAGGCAGGCCCAAGGATCTGGCCAAACGTCAGGCCATTCTCGAAGCAGCGAAAGCCCTGTTTCTGAGTAATGGCTACGCCAGTACCAGCATGGATGCGGTCGCCGCCGAAGCCGGCGTTTCAAAGCTCACGGTCTATAGCCATTTCAACGACAAAGAGACCCTGTTCACTGCCGCCGTGGTGGCCAAGTGCGAAGAGCAGCTGCCCACGCTGATCTACGAACTGACGCCCGACACACCGGTGCGAGGCGTCCTGTTGAACATCGCACGAGGCTTTCATCAGTTGATCAACAGCGATGAGTCGGTGAACCTGCATCGCTTGATCATGGCCCTGGGCAACCAGGACCCCAAGCTCTCGCAAATGTTCATTGAGGCCGGCCCCGAGCGCGTTCTGCAGGGTATGGAACGGCTGCTGGGGCGAATCAATCAGCTGGGCACCTTGCACATCGACAAGCCGCGCAATGCCGCCGAGCATTTCTTCTGCATGCTCAAGGGCGGGGCGAACTTCCGCCTGCTCTATGGTTGCGGCGAGCCCTTGAGAGGCGCGGCTGCAGAAGAGCACGTGCAGGAAGTGGTGGATCTGTTCATGCGCGCCTATCGGCCGTAGAAACCGGCAGGTGCGGGAGCAGGCTGGTGTAGGAGCTGGTTTGCCAGCGAAGAGGCCCTGAGATCGCCTTCGCCGGCAAGCCGGCTCCTACAACCAGGAACCCTCCCCTGAAACCGCTTTTGCCAGCAAGCCGGCGCCTGCATCGGATTCAGGCCTTGAGGGCCTTCTTCGGGTAGATGTCGTAGCGACTGGATTTCCCTTCCAGTCCATGGCTTGGCTTCGGCCCTTCAATGCACGGTGCCTTGCGCGGGCGCTTGACCACCACCCGATGGCTGGCCAGGGCCAAGGCGGCGGCCAGCAGTGCCGGAGCGTCATTGTCGTCCCCCACCAGCGGCCGGAACAGACGCATTTCCTTTTTCACCAAGGCGCTTTTCTCCCGATGGGGAAACATCGGATCGAGGTAGATCACCTGGGGCGGCTCGCCCTCCCAGTTGCGCATCAGTTCGATGGAGTTGCCCTTGAGCAAGTGCATGCGGGCCACGATAGGCGCCACCTCGGCGTCCAGCGCACCACGGGCCAGCCCGTCCTCCAGCAGCGCACCAATCAACGGCTGGCGCTCGATCAGGCTCATCTCGCAGCCCAGGGTCGCCAGGACAAACCCATCCTTGCCCAAGCCTGCCGTGGCATCCAGCACCCGTGGCCGCACGCCCTGAGCAACGCCCACCGCCTTGGCAATCATCTGCCCGCTGCCGCCACCGTAAAGCCGCCGATGGGCCGCGCCGCCTTCAACGAAGTCCACCCGCACCGGCCCTGGCGCATCGGCGCCCAGCTGCTGCAATTGCAGCCCCAGCTCACCCACCTGCAGGGCAAACTCGGCCTCCTCGATCTGCAACGGCAGTCCCAGGCGTTGTGCCCATTGCTGAGCCTGCGGCGCGAATCCAGCGTCCAAGGCCTCGACTTTGATGCGGCAGGCCGCGGGTTGCTCATTCATCTGAAAACACACTCAAAAAATTAATGATCGGCAAAAACTGCCGATAACAGAACTATCGGCCATTTTGCCAGAGCTCAGCGTCGACCGAGAGCAATGTCAGACATTCAACGCACATCGATAGGTTATATTTCGCCCCACGGCGACTATGGCCTGCGCAATTCCCAGGCACTGAGCGGCGTCAGCCATCTGTGGCAGGATTTCTTTGCCCAGGCCCTGGCCGAGCAACAGGGGGAAGGCGCGAACGTTGAAGGGCTGCCTGCGGTGGCCATCGATGGTCCCGTGGAGCCGGTTGGCGGCACCGATGTACTGACGCAGATCGTCAACCAGCGCCATTGCGATGTTCAGGACACCGAGGTTCGCCCCCCTGAGCCGCTGTTCCTGCCGATCGCCGAATTCGAAATGGAGCTGCTGGACAAGCCGGCTCCGCCCTTCCCTCCAGAAGAAATCGTTGCCCAGCAACGTCAGCAGGACTTTGAGAGTGGCTGGGTTCGCCCGATCGTGCTCAATGCCGGCCAACCGCTACCGACTCCCGGCCCGGCGCCGGAACCGCGTCCATTGCACCTGCCCATCGCCGAATTCGAACTGGACCTGCTGGATAAACCGGCCGAGCCATTCCCAGCGCAGGAGCTTATCGAACAACAACGGCAGATGGACTTCGACATCGGCTGGGCGCGTCCGCTGATTCTGCAGAACCTGCGCATCGCCGCCTGAGCCCCCTCCTCAGCGATATATCCACCAAGGCCCTACATCCAGATGAAAATGGTTGTGATGGGCACTGTTGTAGTCCGGCCCCAGCACCACATTGAATGCACCACAGGCACCGTCCCGGGCCAGCCGCAAAAAGCGTCCCGCATCACTGTCCTTCGGCCAATCCCTGAGCACGCTGATGCTGCGCCCGTCCGCCAGTCGAAAACCGGCAATGTCCAGGGCATTGGCACTGGCGTGCTGACTGCGAGCACCATTCTCACGGCTGTACATATTGCGGCAGGCAAAACTGCCCAGATGATCGACCCGCGCCACGCGCTGTCCATACACCGCCTGTGCCGCGGGCTGCAGCCCATGGCGCTCATACAGGGCAAAGGCCACCGCCAGCGGGCAACTGGCGAGAAAGCTGCTGCTCAAGGCAACATCGCCACCTTGCACGCGCAAGGTGTTGCTCAATGGGCAGGCCACATCGCCCCGACTGTCAGGCTGGCGGCTGATGCGCAGGCCGGAGCGGCCAAGCACCTCGTCGCACAACTGCGGATCGTCCCGCAGTCGCGCCAGCTTGAAGCGGGTCAACAGATTCGGCTTGGCCCTTAGATCCAGCGGCGCCCAAGGGTTCCAGGCATCCGCCAGCGGCACCCAGCCCAGGCGTATGCCGATCAACAACAAGGCGCCCAGCAACAACAGGACGCCCAGAATTTTCACCACCCGCACAGAATGTCCCGTTTTATGGCTGCTTGAATAATTGATTGATCTGCCGGAACGGCATCGCGCGGTCGGCAAAATCGAAGCGACCGTGCTCACGGATATCCTCCGCAGCCCGGTAGAAAGCCCCGTAGGCGGCCCGGGCCAGGGCCGAACCGACACTGATGCGCTTGACCCCCAGTTCCGCCAATTGCGCCACGCTCAGGTTGAGGCCACCGGACATCAGCACGTTTACCGGCTTGGGCGCTACAGCCCGCACCACCTGCAAAATCTCCTCGGCGCTGCGCAGGGCTGGCGCATAGAGTACATCGGCACCGGCTTCGGCAAAGGCCTGCAAGCGGCGAATGGTGTCAGGCAGATCATCACGGCCATGGAGCAGGTTCTCCGCCCGGGCAGTCAGGATGAAGGGAAATGGCAAGCTGCGCACGGCGGCAGCACAGGCCTCGATACGCTCCACGGCCAGGTTGAAGTCATAGATAGGGTCGTCGGCGCGACCGCTGGCGTCCTCGATCGAACCTCCGACCACACCACTGGCTGCCGCCAACAGCAGCGCCTGGGCGCAACCTTCAGGGCTGTCGGAAAAGCCGTTTTCCAAGTCCACCGCCACCGGCAGGCTGCTGGCACCGACTATTGCGCGCACATTGTCCAGGGTGTCTTCCAGGCTGACGGCGCCCTCGGCATCCGGACGCCCCAGGGAGAAGGCATAACCGGCGCTGGTGGTGGCCAGAGCCTCGAACCCGAGACCGGCCAGCATCTTCGCGGAACCGGCATCCCAGGGGTTGGGAATGACAAAGGCGCCGGCACGTTCATGCAGGGCCTTGAAGGCATTGGCTCGAAGGGTTTGCGCGTCCATTTGCTCGCTCCAGAAGAAGGCAATGAAACCGCCTCAGAGCAAGCCGAGCTGCTCCGCGGCGGGCTCTCTGTATAACTCAGGCAAGGCGGGCAAGCCAGGCAAACGTTGCATCAGCTGGCCATGAAAACGGCGGGCCAGTTCAGCAGCCAGTCGATTGTCCGAGGTGTGCAGGAAGACATAAGGGGTACGCCCCTCTTCGATCCAGCCGGCGACCTTGTCGATCCAGGGCACGAGAAACGGATCGTTGGCCTCAAGCTCCGGATGGCCAATGAAGCGCACCTGGGGAAATTGGGTGAACGCCGCAGGACGCGGTGGCACCTTGGGCTTTTTCGATTGGGCGTGCAGCACTGCGGGAGTGGTGGATGTGCAACTGAACAGGGCCCGCGGATCGAGGCAGATCCGCTCGACGCCACGCTCACGCAACAGTCGGTTGAGCATGCGCTCCGCATCGCCCTTGGCAAAGAACTCCGGATGCCGGACCTCCACCGCCAGCGGCCGCTCCAGACCCTCGATAAAGCCCGCCAGTTCCGCCAGGCGCTGCGGGGAGAAGGTGGCCGGCAACTGCAGCCACAAGGGCGACACGCGTTCCCCAAGGGGACTGAGCAACTGGATAAAGGTCTCGGCAGCGCTCAGTTGTTCCCGCAGGTCACCGCCGTGGCTGATATCACCGGGAAACTTGGCGGTGAAACGAAAGTGCTCGGGCATGATCTGGGCCCAGCGCTGCACGGTGCCGGGCGCGGGCCGTGCATAGAAGGTGGTGTTGCCTTCCACGGCATTGAAGACCTGGGAATACAGGCCGAGGAAATCATTGGGTCGCGCGTCCTCCGGGTACAGGTACTCACGCCAGGCGTTTTCGCTCCAGGAAGGACAACCCAGGAAATAAGGCAGCATCAGATATGCAGATCGAGCCCCACCACTTCCAGATCCCAATCGACAAAACCGGCGGTGGTCAGGTAGCTGGCCAGGGCATTGGCCACGCTCCTTTTCATCGCGCGCTGAAAGACCATGTCCTGTGGACGGGCGGGGAGATTACCGGTGCGGGGAGCAGAAGCCTGGGAACGGCTTTGGGCCGAAGGTTCGGACTGGACTTCAATGGCCTCGGCATCGTCCAGAGACTCATCTACCAACGCCAAGCCTTTACGAGGCTTGCGCTTGATGGGGTAGGACTGAGAGGAGATGCCGTCTATGCGCATACTGAAAAGCCCGGGGTCAATGATGGCAATTTAGCGGCACTGCTTCGACTTAGCAAATGCCCAAGTGATAACTAGAACACAGAAAAGCCAAAAGGTTTAAAACCGCGCAGGATCGACTCTGAAAACCAGACGATTGGCCGTTTTACACCGAAGAAATCTGAACCCCCGCAGACACTTGGACAACCCTCAACGGGCTTTGGGCGTGGCCACCTTGTCGCGCAGATAGACCGGTTGCGCGTCGTCAGCGACTATCGCCTCGCCCCGCTCCCAGGCGAATTTAGCCAGGGTCAACAGGTCTTCAGCGTGGGGCAGCATGCCCGCATCCTGACCACTGAGCGTGACCGCGATGCGCTCGCCATAACCCCAGCCGGTGCCCGCACCAAACCAGTCTCCAGCGGCGTCTTCCGGCAAGGCGGCGACTTCTGGCGGCAACACCGCCTCGGCCCCCACCAGACGCATTTCGCCGGCCGTTTCCCGATAGCAACCCCAGTAGACCTCATCCATGCGCGCATCGATGGCCGAGGCAACCTGGGTCGCACCGTGCTCACGCAAGGCGCGCTGGGCCAGCACCGCCAGGTTGGACACCGGCAGCACCGGACGTTCCAGGGCGAAGGCCAGCCCCTGCACCACGCCAATGGCAATCCGCACGCCGGTGAAGGCGCCAGGTCCACGGCCAAAGGCAATGGCATCCACCGCCTGCAAGGTGGTACCGGCATTGGCCAGCAGCTCCTGGATCATCGGTAACAGCTTCTGCGCATGCAGGCGGGGGATCACCTCGTAATGGCTCGTAACCTTGCCGTCATGCAGCAAAGCAACGGAGCAAGCTTCAGTCGCGGTGTCCAGGGCCAGCAAGGTGCTCATCGGGGGTTCCATCGGCATTGAAAAAAGTGACCCATTATAAACAGCAACGGCCCGCAAGCGGGCCGTTGAACGATCAAACGATCAGGCAACTCAGCTCAGGGCTTCGAGCACCTTGGCGGTGATCACTTCCACCGAACCTACGCCAGGGATATGGCTGTACTTCGGCTTGCCCTGAGCGGCGGCCAGCTGCTGGTAGAACTCCACCAGTGGCTTGGTCTGGGAATGGTAGACCGACAGGCGATGACGCACGGTTTCTTCGGTGTCGTCCTTGCGCTGCACCAGGTCTTCACCGGTGATGTCGTCCTTGCCGGCGATCTTCGGTGGGTTATAGACGGTGTGGTACACCCGGCCCGAAGCCTCATGCACACGACGACCGGCGATACGCTGGACGATCTCTTCGTCGTCAACAGCGATTTCCACTACGTTGTCCAGCTCCACACCGGCTTTGACCAGTGCTTCAGCCTGAGGAATGGTGCGCGGGAAGCCGTCGAACAGGAACCCATTGGCGCAGTCGGCCTGGCTGATGCGTTCCTTGACCAGATTGATGATCAGGTCATCAGACACCAGGCCACCGCTGTCCATCACGCTCTTGGCCTTGAGGCCCAGCTCGGTGCCGGCCTTGACCGCAGCACGCAGCATGTCGCCGGTGGATATCTGTGGAATGCCGAACTTTTCGGTGATGAACTTTGCCTGAGTACCTTTACCGGCCCCGGGAGCTCCCAGCAGAATTACGCGCATCGATGTGCTCCTCAATTTTTTATTTAGAAACGCTCGGATTCGCCTCGTGGGGCCAATCTCAAAAATAGGATAGTGACCGCCCAAACGGCCAAAGGCTGATCAAGATACACAGCCGACACAGCGCACACAAGCAGTCGAAAGTCGGAGGAACCCGGCCCTTTTGTGCCCCATCGGCACGGTAGAACAAGTCGCAACCCCATAACAAAGTGTCGCCAGATGAATCTGCACGACACCTTGGGATTGTCCCGACCAGGGCTGTGCCAAAGCAGCCCCGCCGCCCTCTGCAGCCTCAGCCGGTATTGCGCAAACCGGCGGCAATACCCGCCACGGAGACCAGCAGCGCCTGTTCCACGGGGCTTCCTTGCGGCGCCTCCTGTTTGCGCGAGCGCGCCAGCAACTCCGCCTGCAACAGATGCAGCGGGTCGAGGTAGGTATTGCGCAGGCGGATGAACTCCAGGGTGTCGGGGCTGTGGGCCAGCAGTTGCGACTGCCCGGTCAGGCCCAGGACCACCGCGCAGGCCTGCGACAATAGGTCGCGTAAATGCGCACCCAATGGCAGCAGTTCCGCCTCCACCAAGCGCTCGTCATAAGAGCGCGCAATGTCAGCATCGGCCTTGGCCAGGACCATCTCCAGCATGTCGATACGGGTGCGGAAAAACGGCCATTGCTCACGCATCTGCCCCAGCAACTCACCCTCGCCCCGGGCCAGCGCCTTGCTCAAGGCCGCCTCCCAGCCAAGCCACGCCGGCAGCATCAGGCGCGTCTGGGTCCAGCCGAAGATCCATGGAATGGCCCGCAGGCTTTCAATGCCACCGGCGCGGCGCTTGGCCGGCCGACTGCCCAGGGGCAGGCGTCCCAGCTCCTGCTCCGGGGTGGACTGACGGAAGTACTCGACAAACTGCGGGTTGTCCCGCACCACCGCGCGATAGGCCTGGACCCCGTCGCTGGCCAGTTCGTCCATCAGGTGGCGCCAGGCCGGCTCCGGAGGGGGCGGCGGCAGCAAGGTGGCTTCCAGTACCGCCGCCAGATAGAGGTTGAGGTTCTGCTCGGCGATGTCCGGCAGGCCGAATTTGAAACGGATCATTTCCCCCTGCTCGGTGGTGCGGAAGCGCCCGGCCACCGAACCCGGAGGCTGCGACAGGATCGCCGCGTGGGCCGGACCGCCGCCGCGCCCGACAGTACCGCCGCGACCATGGAACAACAGCAGTTCCACCTGCTGTTCACGGCAGATATCCACCAACCGTTCCTGAGCCCGGTACTGCGCCCAGGCCGCGGCGGTGGTCCCGGCATCCTTGGCCGAGTCGGAATAGCCGATCATCACTTCCTGGGGCCCTTGCAGGCGTGAGCGATAGCCCGGCATGTGCAACAGTTTCTCCATCACGGGACCGGCGTTGTCCAGGTCCGCCAGGGTCTCGAACAGCGGCACTACACGCATCGGCCGCAACACTCCGGACTCCTTGAGCAGCAACTGCACCGCCAGCACATCGGAGGCCGCGCCTGCCATGGAAATCACGTAGGAACCCAGGGAAGCCGCTGGGGCGACGGCGATCTCGCGACAGGTAGCGAGCACCTCCGCCGTGTCTGCCGAGGGTTTGAAATAACCTGGCAGCAAGGGGCGGCGACTGCTCAGTTCACGCATCAGGAAGGTGATGCGGTCTTCCTCGCTCCAGTCTTCATAGCGGCCCAGGCCCAGATAGTCGGTGATCTCGGTCATGGCCGAGGTGTGCCGACTGGAGTCCTGACGCACATCGAGACGCACCAGGAATAGGCCGAACGTCACTGCCCGCCGCAGGCAATCGAGCAACGGACCATCGGCGATCACCCCCATTCCGCATTCATGCAGCGACTGGTAGCACAGCTGCAGCGGCTCCAGCAGATCACGGTTGTTCTGCAAGACCTCGGACCCCGCCGGTACCGGAGCGCCAAGCGCCGCATGCGCCCAGTTACGGGTAGCCCGCAGACGCTCGCGCAATTGCTTGAGCAGTGCCCGATACGGCTCGGCACTGTCCCCGGCCCTGGCCAGCAAGGCCGCGCTGGCCTGCTGCATGGACAGTTCGGCGGCCAGGTGATCGACGTCCCGCAGATACAGGTCGGCAGCCATCCAGCGCGCCAGCAACAATACCTCCCGGGTCACGCTGGCGGTGACATTGGGGTTGCCGTCACGGTCGCCGCCCATCCACGAAGCGAAACGGATCGGCGCCGACTCCAGCGGCAGGTGCAGCCCGGTAGCCTCGAACAGCGCCTTGTCGGCCTTGCGCAGGTAGTTGGGAATGGCCTGCCACAGGGAGTGCTCGATCACCGCGAACCCCCATTTGGCCTCATCCACGGGCGTCGGCCGAGTACGGCGGATTTCCTCGGTGTGCCAGGCTTCGGCAATCAAGCGCTGCAGGCGTTCCTGGATCTGCCCGCGCTCGGCGCTGGTGAGATCGCGATGGTCCTGGGCTGCCAGTTGCCCGGCAATGGCATCGTATTTCTGGATCAGGGTACGGCGCGCCACTTCGGTGGGGTGAGCGGTCAGCACCAGCTCGATCTCCAGGCGCCCCAACTGCCGGGCCAGGGCGTCGGCGGAATGCCCTGCGGCCCGCAGACGCGCCAGCAGCTCCGGTAGCACCCGGGCTTCGAACGGCGCCGGCTGCGACTCGTCGCGACGGTGGATCAACTGATACTGCTCGGCGATGTTCGCCAGGTTGAGGAACTGGTTGAAGGCCCTGGCCACCGGCAGCAGTTCGTCCTCGCTCAACTGGTCAAGGCTGGCGCTCAATTCGGCCCCCGGTGAACCCCGGCGATCGGCCTTGGCGCCCTTGCGAATCTGCTCGATCTTGTCGAGGAAAGCCTCCCCGTACTGGTCACGGATGGTATTGCCCAACAGTTCTCCCAAGAGGTGAACGTCTTCGCGCAAGCGCGCATCAATATCGGTCATCGAGGTGTTCTCCAGCAGACTCAAGGCGGCACGGAAGGCTCAAGAGTGCCGCTTGCACGCGTCCCTTAGCAAGCACGTGGCAAACCGGCGCCCAACCTTCGGCGATGGAGCTAGTCTCAACAGTAGGCCGCACAAGGGCCACGCACCGGCCCGGGCCGGTCACTCAACCCAACCTGCCACGAGCAGGTGTTCATTGAGGTCATCATGAAAATCCGTGAACTCGCGCAACATTGGGAAGAAAACGCCAAGGGTCGCCTGACCAAGACCGGCTACCGGATTCACCTGGATGTGGAAGCCGCCGCACGCCTGGCCGCCCTCTCCGAGATGTACCCCAAACGCCACACCGAAGAGCTCCTTGGCGAGCTGATCGGCGCCGCCCTGGAAGAGCTCGAGGCAAGCTTCCCCTACATCCAGGGTCAGCACGTGGTGGCCACCGACGAGGAAGGCGATCCGCTGTACGAAGATATCGGCCCCACCCCTCGCTTCCTGGCCTTGTCACGCCAGCATCTGCAACTGATGTCGAGCCAGACCGACAAGCCGAAACACTGAGTCCGCCGTCGCTCGTTTCCCTGTTGAAAACCATCGTTCCCGGTCCTGAAAAGGGCCGGGGATACCCCTGCGCACGGCAAAAGTTCCGGATTTAGAGCCTTGACCAAGGCGTCAGATTTTTTTCCGGCCAATCGCCATCTTTCTCTGAACTATTCAAAAAAGCCTCGGGTCACACCCATTAGCCATCACTGGAACAGCCGTTTCAAATTTTGCCATCAGCGCTCGTCGTCACTCAGCGTCACGGCGCCAGGACCGGGATGGATATTGATGTTTTCAGGAGTTACCCAATGGAGTTGAAGACCATGAAGATCAGCACTGCCAAATCCTCGTTCACCTCTCTGCGCGGGCTGAAGCTGGCCGCGCTGGCCCTCGGTAGCAGCATGGTACTGGCCGGTTGTGCCGGTAACCCGCCTTCCGAGCAGTACGCGGTCACGCAATCTGCGGTCAACAGCGCAGTGAGCGCCGGTGGTACCGAGTTCGCCGCCGTGGAAATGAAGTCGGCCCAGGACAAGCTCAAGCAAGCCGAGATTGCCATGCACGACAAGAAGTACGACGAAGCCCGTCGCCTGGCTGAACAAGCCGAGTGGGATGCCCGCGTAGCAGAGCGCAAGGCCCAGGCAGCCAAGGCTGAGCAAGCGCTGAAAGACTCGCAGAAAGGCGTTCAGGAACTGCGTCAGGAAGGTATGCGCAGCGTGCAGTAAGCCGCCGCCGATTCCCACGTACTCGTATTTGATTGAAAGGACGAACCATTATGCGCAAACAACTGATGATCCCTGCCCTGTTGGCCATGAGCGTAGCCCTGGCGGCCTGCTCCACCCCGCCTAACGCCAACCTGGAAAACGCCCGGACCAACTTCTCCGCCCTGCAGGCCAACCCGCAGGCCAGCAAAGTCGCGGCCCTGGAAACCAAGGACGCCGCCGACTGGATGGACAAGGCCGACAAGGCGTACCTGAACAAGGATGACGAGAAGAAGGTCGACCAACTGGCCTACCTGACCAACCAGCGGGTTGAAGTGGCCAAGGAAACCATCGCTCTGCGGACCGCCGAAGCCAAGCTCAAGGACGCCGGCGACCAGCGCGCCCGCGCCATCCTCGATGCCCGTAACGCGCAGATCAAGCAACTGCAGGACAGCCTCAACGCCAAGCAGACCGATCGCGGCACCCTGGTGACCTTCGGTGACGTGCTGTTCGCCACCAACAAGTCCGACTTGAAATCCAACGGCCTGGTGAACATCAACAAGTTGTCGCAATTCCTCCAGGAGAACCCGGACCGCAAGGTGATCGTCGAAGGCTACACCGACAGCACCGGTAGCGATTCCTACAACCAGTCTCTGTCCGAGCGCCGTGCCGGCTCGGTGCAGATGGCCCTGATCCGCATGGGCGTCGACCCGGCGCGTATCGTCAGCCAGGGTTATGGCAAGGAGTATCCGGTAGCCGATAACGGCAGTGTTTCCGGCCGCGCCATGAACCGTCGCGTGGAAGTGACCATTTCCAACGACAACCAGCCGGTAGCGCCACGTTCGGCCATCAGCCGCAACTGACGGGGCACCCTGCCTTTATAGGCAGGTCAAACAAAACGCCGCCGACCTCTTCAGGTCGGCGGCGTTTTTTTATGCGATTACCCCTGTAGGAGCCGGCTTGCCGGCGAACCGATCACTGCTCCAACTGCGGGGTTTCCTGGCCCATGCAGCGCACGGCTTGCTTCTTCTTGTTCACCAGCACCCCGGTCAGCCCCTTCTGCTGGGTGTCGAACAGCACCAGCACGCCATCGATGCACTGGGCCACTTCATCGGCCGGTTGCAGGGAGATCTTGTAGTCTTCGCCGGGCACGGTCTTGAGCATGGTGAAGTCGCTGAGCAACAACGCGTCCTCCGGCTTGGCGAAGTGCAGGTAGCCGTAGTACCACAGGCTACCCACGGTAACGATGATGCTGCAGATACCGGTGATGATCATTGGAATGGCGTTGCGTTCTTCACTCATTGCGGACTCTCTGGAGGTTCAACTGCTGAATTCGGGGTCGCCGGGTAGTTGGGGATTTCCCCCAGGCGGCGCAACCCGTCGAAATGCTGCGGATCGTCGAGGTAGCGCAGCATCACGCGGCGCCAGGTCGGATCGGCAAAGGTTTGCACGTGGCCACCGCGGGTCAGCTGCAGGACCCGCGGTGGCGGCGCAGCTTGATACACCCGGATGCCATTGGAAAGGGGCACGATCGGATCGTCGATGCTGTGATAGATCAGTTTCGGCACGCCAGTCAGGCGCGGCAGGAGGTGAACCGCGCTGTCGGCGTCCGGCACCAGCCACGACAAAGGCACCTGCAACGGCCAGGTCAGCCAGGACGTGCTCAGGGCATAACGCCCGACATCACGGTAGCTGGCCGGCACACCGTCAAGGACGATGGCCTTGAGCTGGGCCTGACGCTCGGGGTGCTCCACCAGATAGTGAATGGCCAGGGCGCCCCCAAGGCTTTGTCCGAGGACGATCAAGGGTTTGCCTTGAACCTCCGGCGCCTGGTCCAGCCATTTGAACGCGGCGTCGACATCCTGGTAGATCGCCGGCAGGCTCGGCGCACCTTCGGACAAGCCATATCCGCGGTAGTCCAGCAGCAATACCTGATAGCCCTGCTCCGGCAGCCACCAACTGCCCCCCAGATGCCAGGCCAGGTTGCCGCCGTTGCCGTGCAAGTGCAGCACCGTGCCCTTGACTGCCACGCCCGGCTTGGCCGGCAGCCACCAACCATGCAGCTTGAGGCCGTCGGCGGTGGTCAGGGTAATGTCACGGTATTCAAGCTTGGCCCGTTCGGGGGTGAAGGGCAGTCCTGGCTCGGGATAGAACAGCAGCGAGCTGCAGCCAGTGAGGCACAGCAGCAACGTCAGTGCGGCCAACAAACGCATCATCGGCCACTCCGTGTATCTATGAATACGTCCATGTGCGCCCCCGGAAAAATTCAAAGGATATTGGAGTAGTCCGCCTCGATCCGGTCCAGGCTCAGGTGGTTGAGGAAGTTGGAGAAACACATCCACGCCGACAGCGCATTCATGTCGCGGAACTGGTCGGGCAGGTACTTGGGTGGCACCACCAGGCCTTCATCCACCAGTTGGCGCAAGGTTCGCATGTCTTCCAGGGTGGTCTTGCCGCAGAACAGCAAGGGGATCTGCTCCAGCTTGCCCTTGCGCACAGCCAGCTGAATGTAGTTGTAAACCATGATGAAGCCCTTGAGATAGGACAAGTCTTTGGTAAACGGCAGCCCGTTGGGCACCGAACCGCGGAACACCCGGCTGGCGTTGCCGTAGCTCTCGGCCATCTCGAAACCCTGTTCGCGGAATAACTCGAACACCTGCAGAAAGTCAGCGCCCTCCTCCACCATGTGAATGGCTCGGGTGCGGTTGGTCAGCTTGCGCAGGCGGCTCGGGTAGGAGGCGAAGGTGATGATCTCCATCAGGATCGCCAGGCCTTCCTGGGTCACCGTGGACGACGGCGGGCCCTTGGCCAGGAAGGTGCAGATGGGCTGGTTGAGACCGTTCAAGGTGGTGCCCACATGCACCAGCCCCTCATGGACTTCCAAAGCCCGCACATCACGTTCGTTGAACATCGCATCGCTGCGGATCTTGATGTAGTCGGCACCCGCCGCCGCGTCGGCGACAATGCCGTCGGACTCGAATACGCGGATGGTTTCCTCGGCCTCGCCGAACACTTTGTTCAACCGGCTTTGCAGCAGGCTCACCGCCTCCTTGGCACTGAGAACCTTGGGTTCGTCCTTGAGATCGCCGCGGCCGTCGATGTTGTTCAGGTAGTCGGACATCATCAGCCCGAGGTCCGCCAGGGTCGGATCACCAGCGTGGAAGGCATCGGACGCGGCGCCGTAAAGTTCTTGGGAAATCAGCCCGAAATCAGCGGTCCCCCGAGCTTCGAGCATGCGCACCACCATGCGGTATTCCTTGCACATGCGGCGCATGATCTGGCCCACCGGATTGAACTGGCCCAACTGGCGGGTGATGTCGCGCTCAATGTTCTGGAACTCCAGCTTCACCGCGCCCGAATCGAAGGACAGCGGCCGCCCTTCGTAATAGGCGCGATCCACCGCCGGCATTTCCTTGCCCTTGGCCTTGAGAAAGCCCTTGCGGATGTTCTCGTCCCACTTCACCGCATCCAGCACACGGATCGGTGTCTGTGCCAGCACTATGCGATCGGACAAAGTGCGTATCGTCTGCTGGTAATCGTCCACCCGAAACTCCTATTGAATGGGTCTGTAGCGCAGGGTCACTTGCCCACGCGCTTGAAGCGCGCCGCCTCGACGAACAGGTCGGAATTGGCGGGGTTATCAAGGTAGGCGAAGACCTCGGGCAACGGGCTGCTGATCAGCACCCCATCCCCCTCGGCCGTGGTCATGGCTTCGCCGCTCAAGGCCTTTTGACCCAGGGCCTGGCGAATCTGTTCCAGATCCAGGGTATAGAGCACCAGTTCGTGTTTTGCCGTCAGCTCGAACCCGGCAATGCTGTAGTGCCCGCCAAAAGCCTGGGGCACTGCGGCCGACAGGTACCAGCGGTTACCGTGCCGGGACACGGTGAAGTCATAGGCGTCGCGCGGGCGCGCCGTGCCACCGGGGTAACTCGAAGCGCGGTAGCGGTTGGCGCCGATCTGGCTGAGCTGGATATTCAGCGGCTCGCCCCAGGCATTCTTGCTGGCCCACTTGCCCAGCAATTGGGCAGGCGCCGCCTGTTCAGCCGGCAGCGGGTCCTTGAAGGCAACCAGGCAACCACTGAGCAGCAGGAACGACAGGGCAATCAGAATGCGCCAGGCTTGCATGCAACTCTCCTATGAACTCCAGAATGACTCTAGCCGCTGGCGCGGGCTACGACCGACAGGCCGCAGCCGGTCAGCCGTGCCAGGCGCGTCAGACCGAAGCCAGAACCAGATGCATGTAGCGCGTGAGGATGCCGAGCATCTCTTCCTCGGCCAGCGGCTCGGTGCCGTTGAGCAGGCCCTGATATTCCATCCGGCCGATTATAGACGTCAACACTTTGGCATCCTGCTGCGGCTCCCGGGAGCCCAGGACCTGGAAGAACTGGCAGGTGCCCTGGAGCAGGATCTGCTGGTGCGAGCGCACCAGCTGCGCCAGGCGCGGGTTGAGCAGCGCCTCTTGGCGGAAGGCCTGTTCGGCCATCAGGTGCTCGCGACGATTGTGCAACTGGCGCTGCACATAATCGGCGGTCAGTCGGGCGATATCATCGGCCAACTGCGAACGGGACGCGGCGCTGCCGTCGCCGTAGGCCACCATTTCCCGCAGCAGGCCTTCATTGCTGGCCCACAGCTTGGCCATGAACGCCGCGCTGCGTTCCACGTACTGGGCGAAGGTATCGGTGAGCAGGTCATCGATATCCTTGAAGTAATAGGTGGTGGCCGACAAGGGCACACCGGCTTCGGCGGCCACCGCACGATGGCGCACGGCCCGCACACCGTCACGCACCACAATGCGCATGGCGGCATCAAGAATCTCCTGTCTACGCTGCTCACTGCCCTGCCGGCTGGCCTTGCGACCCTGGTACTGGACACTTTCAGCCACCGCAGTGGCGATGCCGGCTGCACCTTCTTGAGCAATTGCGCGGTTCACGACAGGTATTCCCTCTTAAAAATCACACAGAATTAGAAGCGGTACGTCAGTTACAGCCAGACAATAAAAAGCCGCCTGTTGAAGGCGGCTTCTTATTCACAACGCTTAAGCTTGTGGCCGCATGTGCGGGAACAGGATCACGTCGCGAATCGACGGCGAGTTGGTCAGCAGCATCACCAGACGGTCGATGCCGATACCTTCACCGGCCGTTGGCGGCATGCCGTATTCCAGGGCACGGACGAAGTCGGCGTCGTAGTGCATGGCTTCGTCGTCGCCGGCGTCCTTGTCCGCCACCTGGGCCATGAAGCGCTCGGCCTGGTCTTCCGCGTCATTGAGCTCGGAATAGGCGTTGGCGATCTCGCGGCCGCCGATGAACAGCTCGAAACGGTCGGTGACGTTGGGGTTCTCGTCGTTGCGACGGGCCAGCGGCGACACTTCGAACGGGTACTGGGTAATGAAGTGCGGCTGCTCCAGCTTGTGCTCGACCAGCTCTTCGAAAATCATCACCTGCAGCTTGCCCAGACCTTCGAAGCCCAGCACCTTGGCGCCGGCCTTCTTGGCGATGGCACGCGCCTTGTCGATGTCGTTCAGGTCATCGGCAGTCAGCTCAGGGTTGTACTTGAGGATCGAGTCGAACACCGACAGACGGGCGAACGGCTCACCGAAGTGGAACACCTTGTCGCCGTACGGCACGTCGGTGCTGCCCAGCACCAGCTGCGCCAGTTCACGGAACAGTTCTTCGGTCAGGTCCATGTTGTCTTCGTAGTCGGCGTAGGCCTGGTAGAACTCCAACATGGTGAATTCAGGGTTGTGACGAGTCGAAACGCCTTCGTTACGGAAGTTGCGGTTGATCTCGAACACTTTCTCGAAACCACCAACCACCAGACGCTTGAGGTACAGCTCAGGCGCGATACGCAGGAACATTTCCATGTCCAGCGCGTTGTGGTGGGTTTCAAACGGCTTGGCCGCGGCGCCGCCAGGAATGGTCTGCAGCATCGGCGTTTCGACTTCGAGGAAGTCGCGCTTCATCAGGAAGCTGCGGATGTGGGCAATGACTTGCGAACGTACGCGGAAGGTCTGACGCACGTCTTCGTTGACGATCAGGTCAACGTAGCGCTGGCGGTAGCGCTGCTCGGTGTCGGTCAGGCCGTGGTGCTTGTCCGGCAGCGGGCGCAGGGATTTGGTCAGCAGGCGCACGTGGGTCATTTCAACGTACAGGTCACCCTTGCCGGAACGGGCCAGGGTGCCTTCGGCGGCAATGATGTCGCCCATGTCCCAGGTTTTCACCGCGGCCAGGGTTTCTTCGGACAGGGTCTTGCGGTTGACGTAGACCTGAATCCGCCCAGTCATGTCCTGGATGACCATGAACGAGCCACGGTTGAGCATGATGCGACCAGCAACCTTGACCGGGATCGCCGCCTCTGCCAGCTCTTCCTTGGTCTTGTCGGCGTACTTCTTCTGCAGATCTTCGCAGTAGTTTTCGCGGCGGAAGTCGTTCGGGAAGGCATTGCCCTTGGCGCGCTCGGCAGCAAGCTTTTCCTTGCGCAGGGCGATCAGGGAGTTTTCTTCCTGTTGCAGGGCTTGCGGGTCGAGTTGTTGGTCGCTCATGTCTTTAGATATTCCATCAGGTTCGTTGCCCCCGGGCCTTGCGGCCCGGGGATCGCCAGCAGAGCTGGCTCCTACAGGGATCGCGTTGAATCAGCCGATCCTGTATCGCGTCTTTTTACAGTCCGGATTTCAGGCTGGCTTCCAGGTACTCGTCGATGTCGCCGTCGAGCACCTTGTCGCAGTCGCTGCGTTCGATGTTGGTGCGCAGGTCCTTGATCCGCGACGCGTCGAGCACGTACGAACGAATCTGATGACCCCAGCCGATGTCCGACTTGGTGTCTTCCAAGGCCTGGGAAGCCGCGTTGCGCTTCTGCATTTCCTGCTCGTACAACTTGGCCCGCAGCATTTTCATGGCGGTGTCCTTGTTGGCGTGCTGGGAACGTTCGTTCTGGCAACTGACCACGGTGTTGGTCGGTACGTGGGTAATACGCACGGCCGAGTCAGTGGTGTTTACGTGCTGACCACCGGCACCGGAAGAACGATAGGTATCGATCCGCAGGTCTGCCGGGTTGATTTCGATTTCCACCTTGTCGTCGATTTCTGGCGAGACGAACACCGCGGAGAACGAGGTGTGGCGACGGTTACCGGAGTCGAACGGGCTCTTGCGCACCAGGCGGTGTACGCCGATCTCGGTGCGCAGCCAGCCGAAGGCGTATTCGCCCTTGATGTGCACGGTCGCGCCCTTGATCCCGGCCACTTCACCGGCCGACAGCTCCATGATGGTCGCGTCGAAACCGCGTTTGTCGGCCCAGCGCAGGTACATGCGCAGCAGGATGTTGGCCCAGTCCTGGGCCTCGGTACCGCCGGAGCCGGCCTGAATGTCCAGGTAGGCGTTGTTCGGGTCCATTTCGTGGCTGAACATGCGGCGGAATTCGAGCTTGGCGAGGTTTTCCTCGAGACGGGCCAGCTCGGCGACAACATCGCCCACCGCGCCTTCGTCCTCTTCCTCGACCGCCATGTCCAGCAGATCGCGGCAATCGGCCAGGCCGCCGTTCAGTTCGTCCAGGGTCTCGACGATCTGTGCCAGCGCTGCGCGCTCGCGGCCCAGTTCCTGGGCGTATTCGGGTTTGTTCCAGACACTCGGATCTTCAAGCTCGCGATTGACCTCGGTCAGACGCTCATGCTTTTGATCGTAGTCAAAGATACCCCCGAATAGTTTCGGAGCGCTCGGACAGGTCCTTGATGGTGTTCAGGATCGGGTTGATTTCCATGGGGGGCGGCACTCGTTGGCGAACTTTTGAAAGCCGGAGATTATAACGGAATCACCGAATCACGGCAGCCCGCTTAGCGGCTTTAGAGGCCAATCAGCCATCTAATTTCAGCGACAGCCCCACTGAAATCCAAGTGCACACTGAATTTCATTGCCCTCCCTTACCTGCAAGCCCGGTTCGGCAAGGCACACCGCCTTCGATACTCACAGGCCGCGATATACAACCATGGCGCCCTTGAGACCGGCCGACGCTATACAATCCCACCTGAAATGACACGCAAGCAGTAGGCTCATGGGACGCACACTCAACAGCGCAGAAATAGAAAAGATCCAGCGCAGGGAGCGCCGAAACGGGAGAGGCGTCCAGGCGTTTTTCGCCGCGCTCTTCAGCGCACTGGCCTTTATGCCATTGATGGGAATCTGGCTGATGGTCTCACCGGCGCTGGCCTGCGCCCTGGTAGTGCCCTGGCTGATCTTTTTGTGGTGGTGGATCTACTACCGCACGAGAATGCTGGTGGATGAGGTCGGTGAGCGAACCCAATGGCTGCAGGCCAGGTTCAGCTGTCGCTGGGTCCACGTCCATAGGGGCGGCTACATGGACTACCGCTTTGGCGACTACCCGATCGCCCCTGGCAACCTGCTGAACAACTGGTTCATCGACAAGACACTCAACACCTACACCACCTATCGCATCGAAGCGGTAAAGCTCACTTGTCGGCACACCGCGAGCCACAGCTACTACCTGTTCAGAGACACCCTGGTGGAGGTCCCACAGGATCAGGCGCCGGCCACGCAAATAGCTGACGCCTAGAGCGCACGCCGAACCCGCCTACTCGATCCCGACCTGATTGCGGCCATTGTTTTTCGCCAGGTACAACCCCTTGTCCGCGGCCGAAATCAACTGCCGGCAATGGCTGTTGGGCTGCGGCGTTATGGTGGAGAGCCCGATGCTGATGGTCAGGCTGGCGCCCTCCACCGGCGCGATATGGGGGATTTTCAGGGCTTCCACGGTCTGGCGCAGCTTCTCCGCCACCAGTCGCGCCCCGCCCGGCGAAGTGTTGGGCAGCACCAGCACGAACTCTTCGCCACCGTAACGCGCCGGCAGGTCGGAAGGCCGGCTGCTGGCCTCGCGAATCGCCGTGGCCACCTTGCGCAGGGCTTCATCCCCCTCCAGGTGGCCGAAGGTATCGTTGTAGGTCTTGAAGTAGTCGACGTCGATCATCAGCAACGACAGCTGGCTCTGCTCACGCATTGCCCGACGCCATTCCAGCTCCAGGTATTCGTCGAAGTGCCGGCGGTTGGACAGCCCGGTCAGGCCGTCGGAGTTCATCAGCCGCTGCAGCACCAGGTTGGTGTCCAGCAACTGCTGCTGACTGACCCGCAACGCACGGTAGGCGGCATCGCGCTGCAACAGGGTCATGTAGGAGCGGGAGTGATAGCGGATGCGCGCCACCAGCTCGATGTTGTCCGGCAGCTTGACCAGGTAGTCGTTGGCCCCGGCGGCAAAGGCCGCGCTCTTGATCAGCGGGTCTTCCTTGGTGGAGAGGACAATGATCGGGATGTTCTGGGTCGCCGGATGGTTACGGTATTCGCGCACCAGGGTCAGGCCGTCCAGCCCCGGCATCACCAGATCCTGGAGGATCACCGTGGGCTTGATGCGGATGGCCTGGGCGATGGCCTGGTGAGGATCGGCGCAGAAGTGGAAGTCGATGTTTTCCTCATTCGCCAACCCACGCCGCACGGCCTCGCCGATCATGGCCTGGTCATCCACCAGCAACACCATCGCAGCGTTTTCGTCGGTCTTGAATTCGTCGAGCTGTAAATCATTCATGGGTTGTCACCTGAGTTACTACCTGGCCAGGACAGCTGCGTTTATCAGTCATTTGGCAAATATCTCCAGCAAACGTGGAGCGATCTTGTCCAGTGGGCGAATCTCTGCGGCGGCACCGATGGCAGCGGCCGCCTTGGGCATGCCATACACCGCGCTACTGTTCTGGTCTTGAGCGATGGTCAAATAACCCTGATCGCGCATCAACTTCAAGCCCTGGGCACCATCGCGGCCCATGCCGGTCAGCAGCACCCCCACCGCATCGCCATTCCAATAGCTGGCGACACTCTCGAAAAACACGTCGATGGAGGGCCGGTAGATTTCATTCACCGGTTCGGCGGTATAGGCCAGGGTGCCGTTCTTCAACAAGCGGATATGGTGGTTGGTGCCTGCCAGCAGTACCGTGCCGCTTTGCGGCGGCTCACCTTCCCGAGCCAGCCGTACCTGCAGGCCGGAGGCGCTGCTGAGCCACTCGGCCATACCCGCGGCGAACACCTGGTCAACATGCTGGACCAGCACGATGGCGGCGGGAAAGTCCTTTGGCAAGCCCTTGAGCAGCACTTCCAGGGCCGCTGGGCCACCGGCGGAGGAGCCAATGGCCACCAGGCTCTGGCGTGGCGCCCCGCTGCGCAGCGGCACCGGCGCCGAACGCACCCGACTGCCACGCTGGCCGATCAGCCAGCCGATATTGAGGATCTTGCGCAGCAGCGGCGCCGCCGCCTCCTGGGCATTGCCCGCGCCCAGCGCCGGGGTGTCCACCACGTCCAGCGCGCCGTGGCCCATGGCCTCGAACACTCTGTGCACATTCTGCTGGCGGTCGACGGTGACGATCACAATGGCGCAAGGCGACTCGGCCATGATCCGCCGCGTGGCCTCGACGCCATCCATGACCGGCATGATCAGGTCCATGAGAATCAGGTCCGGCGTCAGTTCGGCGCAATATTTCACCGCCTCGGCGCCATTGGTGGCGACCCACACCACCTCATGGCTGGGATCGAAGGCCAGGGCCCGACGCAAGGCCTCCACAGCCATGGGCATGTCGTTGACTATCGCTATCTTCATGCCCGCGCTCCTCCAATCAGCTCCACCACCGCATCGAGCAGGGCGTCGTCATGGAAACTGGCTTTGGCTAGATAATAGTCGGCACCGGCATCCAGTCCACGGCGCCGGTCTTCCTCACGATCCTTGTAGGACACCACCATCACCGGCAGGGACTGCAGGCGATTGTCGCGACGCAAGAGTGTGACCAATTCAATTCCATCCATTCGCGGCATGTCGATATCGGTGATCAGCAGGTCGAAGCTTTCCGAACGCAAGGCATTCCAGCCATCCATGCCGTCCACGGCAACGGCCACATCGTAGCCGCGATTGATCAATAGCTTGCGCTGCAGTTCACGCACCGTGAGTGAGTCATCCACCACCAGAATACGCTTGCGCGCGGCCTGTGCGTGCTGCTGGTGATGGCGTGCGATGCGCTCCAGGCGGCCGGTATTGAGCAGCTTGTCCACCGAACGCAGCATGTCCTCGACATCCACGATCAGTGCCACCCGGCCGTCATCGAGCAAGGCCCCGGCGGAAATATCCTGGATCTTGCCCAGGCGGTCGTCCAGCGGCAGCACCACCAGGGTACGCTCGCCGATAAAGCGCTCCACGGCGATCCCGTACACCGCGTCGCGCTCGCGAATCACCACCACCTTCAGGGTTGGCGCGTCGGTCTCGGTCGCCGGCCGCTGCAACAGCTGACTGGCCGCCACCAGGCCCACATGCCGCCCTTCGTGCCAGAAATGCTGACGCCCTTCCACCTGGACTATGGCCTCGGGTTCCAAGTCGCACATACGTTCGATATGGGCCAACGGGAAGGCGTAGGCCTCGTCGCCGACCTCCACCACCAGGCTGCGCACCACCGACAGGGTCAAGGGCACTTCCAGGTGAAAACGGCTGCCCTGGCCGCTGGTCTGCTCCAGCACTACCGCACCACGCAGTTGCCGCACCATATGCTGCACCGCATCCAGGCCGACACCGCGTCCGGAAACCTCGGTGACCTTGTCCCGCAGGCTG
The DNA here is from genome assembly GCF_058744285.1 of Pseudomonas sp. E1BtOHC1. Classification (NCBI taxonomy): domain Bacteria; kingdom Pseudomonadati; phylum Pseudomonadota; class Gammaproteobacteria; order Pseudomonadales; family Pseudomonadaceae; genus Pseudomonas; species Pseudomonas sp. E1BtOHC1. The sequence goes on along the minus strand of NZ_CP196023.1, from coordinate 2,080,488 downwards.
AAGCCCGGCAGGAACAGGAAAGTCAGCAGTTCTTCCTCGCTGAGCTGAGCGGCGGTCTGGGCCGGCGACAGCTGACGCTCGACAATGCTCTGGCGCAAGCGCTCAAGATCCACGCCATTGCCGTCATCACTGAGCTCCAGCACCAGAAGACCGGCCTGGTGCGAGGCCCGCAGACGAATCACCCCCTCCGCCGACTTGCCCGCCAGCAGGCGCTGCTCGGGCAGCTCGATGCCGTGGTCGACGGCATTGCGCAGCAGGTGAGTCAGCGGTGCTTCGAGTTTCTCCAACACATCGCGATCGACCTGGGTTTTCTCACCCTCGATCTCCAGGCGTACCTGTTTGCCCAGGCTGCGCCCCAGATCGCGGACCATGCGGACCTGACCGGTGAGGACATCGGCAAAGGGCCGCATGCGACAGGCCAGGGCCGTGTCATAAAGCACCTGGGCCCGCTGGCTGGCCTGCCAGCCAAACTCATCAAGCTCGGCGGTCTTCTCCGCCAACAATTGCTGGGACTCGGCCAGCAAGCGCCGCGCATCCTCCAGGGCCTCCTGAGCCTCCAGGCTCAGCGCGTGTTCCTTGAGGTGCAGGTTGAGGTTTTCCAGGGCGGTCAGGCTGTTGCTCTGGATCCGCTTGAGGCGCTGCATCGTCGCCAGGTAAGGCTTGAGCCGCTGGGTTTCCACCAGGGATTTGCTCGAAAGGTCCAGCAAGCTGTTGAGGCGCTCGGCGGTCACCCGCAGCACCCGCTCGCCACCTTCGGTCATGCGTTTGCCCGGGCGTCCGTTGCTCACTGCCGGTTCCAGGGCCGGTTCGCTCGGCGGCGACAAGGGCTCCAGCTCCCTCGGCAACTGCGCCATGGGCGCCACTGATGCTTCGAACTCCGGCTCTGGCGGGGCGCTTGCCTGGGCCGGCACGCTTGGCGCTCCCGGTCCATGCGCCAGCAACTGCTCCATCAACGCCACATAGCCCGGAATATCCGGCGCCACTGTCTCGACGCCCCCGGGACTGGCAATACGCATCAACAGGTCAGTGCCCTGCAACAGGGCGTCGATATGCTCGGGTTGCAGATACAGTCGCCCTTCCTGGGCACTGACCAGGCAATCCTCCATCACGTGGGCAACGCTGACCCCGGCATCGACCCCGACAATCCGCGCCGCGCCCTTGAGCGAGTGGGCGGCGCGCATGCAGGCTTCCAACTGATCGGCCTGGGTTGGATTGCGCTCCAGGGCCAGCAGCCCGGTACTGAGTACCTGGGTCTGGGCCTCGGCTTCCAGGCTGAACAGCTCCAGCAACGAGGCATCGCGCATTTGATCGGGGGTCATGTCAGGCTCCGGGTCACGGCCGAGAGCAGTTGCTCTTCGTCCAGCAAACGCAGGCTGCGTCCCTGCCATTGCAACACGCCACGGGTGTACTTGGCATTGGCCTGTTCTCCGGAGAGCGAGGCACCGTTGAGAATGCGTTCATCGATGGCATGGATACCGTGCACCTCATCCACCGGCACCACCACCGGGCCGCCCTCGGCCCCAATGATCAGCATCCGCGGCATGACCCGCCCCGTAGCAGCGACCACCGGTGTGCCATCCAGGCCCAGCAGCTCAGTCAATGACAGGCAGGCCACCAGGGCCCCGCGCACGTTGGCCACCCCCAGCAATGCCCGTGAACGCTGGTGAGGCAAGGAGTGGATCTCTTGCAACGGTGCCACTTCCAGCAGGCAGCGGGTCGCCAGCCCCAGCCACTCTTCGCCGAGACGGAACATCAGCAGCGAACGGGTGACCACATCGCTGTCGGCCTCCAGGACCACCGCGTGCTCCCGGTCCTCCTGGCGCAACGAATAGCGATCCAGCAGGCGCGTGGCGGCGGCGGAGTAGACCGCGCAGTTGCGGCAATGGATATGCTCGGCAAGCAATGGGCAGGACTTGTCGCCGTGGATGCCGATACGGTTCCAGCAATCGTCGATGGCCTGCGCATCTTCACGGGTCACGTCCAATGAGTAGGAATGGCTCATCGTTTCAACTCACTGTCGGCAGTGCGAGTGCTGCGGGCAGCGCGCTCCTGCAATCGTTGGGCTCCGGCGACATCGCCCTGGGATGCCAACAGCGCCGCCAGGTGCGCCAGGGCTTCAGGGTGCTGGGGAGCCAGGTACAGGGCCTTGCGATAGAAGCCCTGGGCTTCCATGGCGTTGCCGGCCACATCACTGAGCAGCCCCAGCCAGTAGAACACCTGGGCCACAGGCTCGTGCTGTTGCAGATAACGCTCGCAGGCGGCACGGGCCTGCGCGCTCTTGCCCTCGTTGGCCAAGGCGGCAATGTTGGCCAGCAGGCTCGCGGCATCGCTGACCGCCGGCGTGTTCCCGGCCACCGGGGCCTGGGCCGCGCGGGCGGCAAAGGGGCGCTGGCGCGGTGCCGCAGGCAGCGGATTGCGCGGCGGCAGCGGCAAGGACAAGGGCTGGGGCAAGGCCACCGGAACCGGTGCAGGCTCGGGCTCAGTGTGCCGGCTGAAGGCAAAGGACTGGGGAATACCGATGGAACGCATGCCCAGACGCCCCAGCAGGCTGCCCTCGGCAGGCCCGATGAACAGCACCCCTTCTTCATGGGTCAGGCGCTTGAGCACCTCGAACACCTGGTGCTGGGTCGGCTGGTCGAAATAGATCAGCAGGTTGCGACAGAAGACGAAATCGAAAGGCGGCTCGCTGGCCAGCAACCCCGGTTCCAGGACATTGCCCACTTGCAGCCGGACCTGCTCGCGAACCCGCTCGCTCAAGCGATAACGGTCGCCCTCGGCACAAAAGTGCCGCTCACGGAACTCGGTGTTCTGGCCACGAAAGGAATTCTTGCCATAGACCGCCCCCCGGGCCCGCTCCACCGACAACGGACTGACGTCCAGGCCGTCGACCTTGAACTGGTGGGGAGCCAGGCCGCCATCCAGCAGGGCCATGGCAATCGAGTAGGGCTCCTCGCCGGTGGAGCACGGCAGGCTCAACAGGCGCAAGGCGCGCATGCCCTTGATCTGTGACAGACGTTCCTTGGCCAGCTTGACCAGGGTGGCGAAGGATTCCGGATAACGGAAAAACCAGGTTTCCGGAACGATCACGGCCTCGATCAGTGCCTGCTGCTCATCCCGGGAACCTTGCAGCTTTTGCCAGTATTCGTCGCTGCTGAGGGCATCCAGGGCGTTGCAACGCTGGCGCACCGCACGCTCGATGATCGCCGGACCCACCGAGGCGACATCCAGGCCGATTCGCTCCTTGAGAAAGTCGAAAAACCGTTGTTCGTCGCTCATCGAGGCTCCTCAAGCGACGCTGGGTCCAGAGGCTCGGCAGGAAACAGCAACTCACGCACCTGAGCACCCAGCAAGTCATCGACCCGCACCCATTGCAAAAGCCCCTGGGCGTCTTCACGCACCGGCCCCAGATACGGCGCCTGGCGGTTGTCCAGGCCATAAGGCTGGAACTCCTCGGGGTCGCAGCGCAGCGTGTCGTTGGCCTGCTCCAGCAGCAGTCCAAGCACCCGCGGCGGCTGGGCGACGTCGCCCCGGTAGTGCACCAGCACCAGTCGGGTACTGGTACGCAGCTGCGCCGCGCGCCCAAACGTCAGCTCGCACAGGTCGATGACCGGCACTACCACCCCGCGATAGGCAAAGACCCCAGCGACCCAGGACGGTGCCTGGGCAATGGGCTTGAGCTGCAGGCGCGGCAACACTTCCACCACGTCGGTGGCCTGTAGCGCATAGCGCTCCTGACCGATGCGAAACACCAGGAACAGAGCACTGCGCGCCCCGGCTGCGGCGCCGCGCTTGTGCGCGAGCTCATCCATCAGACTTTGAAACGCGAGACGCCGCTGCGCAGGCCCACGGCCACCTGGCTCAGCTCATCGATAGCAAAGCTGGCCTGACGCAGGGACTCGACGGTCTGGCTGCTGGCGTCCCCCAGTTGCACCAGGGCGTGGTTGATCTGCTCGGCGCCGGTGGCCTGGGCCTGCATCCCCTCATTGACCATCAGCACCCGCGGCGCCAGGGCCTGGACCTGATGAATGATCTGCGACAGCTGCTCGCCCACCTGCTGCACCTCGGCCATGCCGCGACGCACCTCTTCGGAAAACTTGTCCATGCCCATGACTCCTGCCGACACCGCCGACTGGATCTCGCGGACCATCTGTTCGATGTCGTAGGTGGCGACGGCAGTCTGGTCCGCCAGACGTCGCACTTCAGTGGCCACCACGGCAAAGCCGCGACCGTACTCACCGGCTTTCTCCGCCTCGATGGCGGCGTTCAGCGACAGCAGGTTGGTCTGGTCGGCAACCTTGACGATGGTCACCACCACCTGATTGATGTTGCCGGCCTTCTCGTTGAGGATCGCCAGCTTGGCGTTCACCAGATCTGCGGCGCCCATCACCGAGTGCATGGTGTCTTCCATGCGCGCCAGGCCCTGCTGGCCGGAACCGGCCAGCACCGAGGCCTGATCGGCCGCGCTGGATACTTCAGTCATGGTGCGCACCAGATCCCGGGAGGTGGCAGCGATTTCCCGCGAGGTGGCGCCAATTTCCGTGGTGGTGGCAGCGGTCTCGGTAGCGGTGGCCTGTTGCTGCTTGGAGGTGGCGGCAATCTCGGTCACCGATGTGGTGACCTGCACCGACGAACGCTGGGCCTGCGATACCAGTGCGGTGAGCTCGGTCATCATGTCGTTGAAGCCGGTTTCCACCGCGCCGAACTCGTCCTTGCGCTCCAGGTTCAAGCGGCCACTGAGGTCACCGGTGCGCATGATCTCGAGAATGCTCACGATGCGGTTCATCGGCGCCATGATCGCTCGCATCAGCAGCAGGCCACACAGGCCGGCGGCGAGCACCGCCAGCAGCAGCGACACGCCCATGCTGACCTTGGCCGCGGCCACCGCATCATCGATGGCGGCGGTGGCGGAATCGGCCACGGCCTTGTTCTCGCTGATGATGTCATTGAGTTTCATGCGGCCGGCAATCCAGGCCGGGGTCAGCTGTTCGTTGAACAGGCGGATCGCCTCGGCTTCCTGGCGACGTTGATGCAGGTCGAGCACCGCCGCCTGGACGCGATTGAATTCCTGATGGTCTTTCTCGAACGCGTCGAACTCGCTCTGGTCTTCGCGGCTGTTGATGGTCTGTTTGTAATTGCCCATCTGGGTCTGCAGGCGCTCTTCGAAGGCCTTGAAGTCCGCCTTGTCTTCGGAGCTGATGTCCTGATTCTGCTTGAGGCCGATGATTTCCTGGGTCTGCAGGTAGGTGTCGACCCAGGCGCTGCGGATCATCGAGCTGAAATAGACCCCGGGCACCGCGTCATTGCGCATGCGCTCTTCACCGGCCTCGATCTTCAACAGGCGCGAGTACGAGACGACGACCATCAACAACATGATGGCGATAATCACCGCAAAGCTCGCCAAAATGCGTTGGCGCAACGTCCAGTTCTTCACAGTCAGTCCTCGAGGCCATTCAAAAATGGGAGGAGTATAGCCGAGGACGATGCAGGTTTTATGGGTGGTTTAGCAAACCGAATGGCACTTTCGGCATCTTTGTGCACCCGCTCTGGATGGCGGTTCAGCGGGCATTTCCAGGCCACTGAAGGGCATTTCGGCAATTCCTTCCGGCAGAACCGCCATCCTTGGCAAAGGGCAACTCCCAGGTGCTTCAGAGACCGCTCTGGCGCACCTGGTTTTCCAATTCGGCCTTGAGCCCCGGCGCCAGCTGCAACTGACGCGCCAGCTCGTCCAGATAGGCCTTTTCCATGAAGTGTTCTTCATCCACCAGCATCACGCTGGCCAGGTACATCTCGGCCGCCATCTCCGGGGTGCTGGCGGCACGGGCCACATCCGCCGGGTCCAGGGGTTTGTTCAACTCGCTGTGCAGCCAGTTTTGCAATTGCGGGTCGTTGTCCAGCTTGCGGAACTCGCCCTCGATCAGCGCCCGCTCACGCTCGTCCACATGACCATCGGCCTTGGCCGCCGCCACCAGGGCCTTGAGGATCGCCTGGCTGTGCTGCTCCACCTGCTGCGCCGGGAGCCGGTCGAGGGTCTGCGGCTCGTTGCCTGGGGCGCTGCCCTGTTGTGCCTGCCAGTTGCCATAGGCCTTGTAGGCCAGCACTCCGAGGGCTGCCAGGCCGCCATAGGTCAGGGCCTTGCCGCCAAACTTGCGGGCCTTCTTGTTACCCAGCAGCAAGCCCATGGCGCCGGCCGCCAGGGCCCCGCCGCCCGCTCCGGACAGCAGTCCGCCCAGCCCGCCGGCCTTGCCGCCGAGCAAGCCGCCGAGGCCAGCGGAATCGGTTCGGGGCTTGTCCGTTGGCGCCGCGCCGGTCTTGTTCTGCAGCAACTCCTGGCCGGACCTGAGTAATTGATCGAGCAATCCACGGGTGTTCATCTGCCGCCTCCGGAAAATTAGGTGTCACATCGACACATAAGGCCGTAAGCCTAGAGAGAAGTGCCCAGGTTCAGGGGGACGATAGTGCTTCTGAATGTTGCTTTCCCACGAGCAGCCCCCCCTTGTAGGAGCTGGCTTGCCAGCGAAGGGGCCCCGCGCCGGAAATGCCTGCATCAAAGGCCCTCCATCAGCCCCCACCCAGGCCGCCAGACTGGATTAGCGCCCCGAGTTACGGCACTATCCGCCGCCAGAAAAAGCCCCGGCGCCATCGCCCGGAATCGCTGAAGACCTTCCGGCAGCAAGGATGCGCCCGTGCCCCGACAGAACCCCGCCACCGCCCACGAGTGCCGCCGATGAGCCTGGACGCCGTAGGCCGTTATCACCTGATACGCATCATCACCGGCCTGGTGCCCCTTTCGCTGCCGGCGCCGCTGTTCTATCTGGCCCATTTCTGGGGCATATCGGTGTATCGCAGCCACTTCGGTTCCATCGCCAAGGGCTTCGGCATGGGAGTGATGGTCGAACTCCTGCTCCATCTGCTGATCATCGTCAGCGTGCTGGTGGCCCTGGTGCCCAACCTGAAGGTCAAGCTGGGCCTGGTCGGCGCCCTGGTGCTGTTCACCGCCTGGGCGATGTTTCCCGACCATCCGATACGCGGCTACGTCTATTGCTTCCTGATGAGCGTACCGCCGCTGCTGGCGATCTGGCTGGCGCAGTGGCTGTGCCGCTGCTTCGTACCGACACCTCCGCCGGGCAGACCATGACCGACGCTCCGCCTCCAACCTCAATGAGTTCGCCGATGCCCGCCCTTCGTCATCTCTTGCGCCCGCTGTTCACCGTCCTGCTGCTCGGCGCCGCCACCCAGGCGGCCCAGGCCGCTGCGCCCGCCTGCCCGTCCAGCGACCTGCCGACTTTCGCCAAGGCCTTTGCCAGCAGCCCGGAGCTGCAGCAGGCGTTCAGCGACTCGCCGTTGATCGAACAGCGACCGACCCATGACGAGTACGGACGCGAGATCACCACCCGGCACAAGCTGACGGGCGATACCCGCCACCTGCTGACCCTGCTCGATCCAGAGACCCAGGCTCGGGCCGGGCTGCAAACCTTCTGGGAGAGCCAGACCCTGGTGGTGCATGACCCACTGGGCGACGTGGTCCAGGCCTTCGTCTTTCAACAGGGCGCCTGCTGGCAGCTGGTACGGGTGGAACAGTGGTCCATGGACGGCCTGCTCAATCAGGACGCTCCGGCCAATGAAACTGCACTACAGCGGCAGATGCGCAAGGCCGATCTGTTCCTGGGCTACGGCGGTCGGGAGCAGTACCTGTTGACCAAGTACTTCTTCGAGCTGGGTCAGCAGATTCTGCTGGACGCCGCCCGGCATGGCTCGGCCAAGGCAGCGGTGCAGGCGGTGAGCCTGGGTTACTCGGGCATGGCGCCGGAGCTCAAGCCCGGGGAGCCGGAAGAACTGCTGCTGCCTTACGCCCAGACCGATGCCGAGGCGGCGTTGATGCTATCCATGTACTACTGCGATCCGCTCGGCGATGGCTCCGTCACGCAATGCCAGCAACCGCGCAAGTCCGAAGAGTTGGTGCTGCGCACTGCCCGGGAACTGGACTCGGCCAACGCCTACTACTACCTGGGCAGCGGCTACGCCGAGGGCAAGTGGGGCACCACCGATGGCCCGCGGGCCCTGGCCTGCTACCGGGAAGCGATCAAGCGTGGCGACCTGAACAGCCTCCGGCACCTGACCTGGTGGACAAAAAAAGGCGAAACGCCCGCCGGCGAAGCCCAGTGCCTGGATGCCCAGGCTCCAGTGGGGAGCTAAGGCCCCTGTGGTCTGCCCCCAAGGCGTGGAAGATGGGCATCACGCTTTTTGACTCTTTTTCACAAGAGTTTGATTGCCCGCACACGGCCTGATCGCGTTAATTGAGCGTTCACTCAAGTACCCAAAGGCCGTCCCATGCTTCCCGCCCCCCAAGAACCCACCCTGCTGCCAAGGCCCTGGAGATGAGTGCGCTGGTGCCCGTCCAGGCAGCACGCCTGCAGCACGTGGACGCCCTGCGCGGCTTTGCTCTGCTGGGCATCCTGGCGGTGAACATCTGGTCCTTCGCCGACCCGTACTACACCTCGCCGGTGAGCAATCCAGCCTATGCCGGCAGCCTCGATCACCTGATCCGCTGGCTGGTGTCGGTCCTCTTCGAGGCCAAGTTCTACCTGCTGTTCTCCTTTCTGTTCGGCTACAGCTTCACCCTGCAGATGGCCTCCGCCGAACGCTCGGGGGAACGCTTCGTGCCGCGCATGTTGCGTCGGCAACTGGCCTTGCTGGCCATCGGCCTGGCGCATGGGGCGCTGTTGTTCTACGGCGAGATCCTCTCGCTGTACGCCCTGCTGGGCCTGGTGCTGCTGGCGCTGCGCGGATTGTCGGCAAGATGGGCGGCGACCCTGGCGATAGTGCTGATCACGGGAACCGCCGTGCTGATCCTGCTGTTCGGTGTCCAACTGCTGAACGCTGGCCTCTACACCGGCGTCGCCGACGGCGAACCGGTGCTCAAGGACATGGCCCTGGGCGGCGATGCCCTGGACACCCTGGCCTACAACGCCTCTCATCTGCTGGAGACCGCTTCTGCCCTGTGGCTGCTGCAGGGCCCCAGCACCCTGGCGATGTTCCTGCTGGGCTATGTAGCCGGGCGCAAAGGCCTGCTGGTGGCGCCTTACCGCTTTGAGCGCAAACTGCCAGGGCTGCTGGCCGTGACCCTGCCCCTCGGCCTGGGTAGCGCCCTGCTCTACGGATACTGGGCAGCCTACGCCCCTGGTGGCGGTCTGGAAGTCATCGGCTACGGCATCAGCCAACTGACCGCGCCGCTGCTCTCGGCCAGTTACGCCATGCTACTGCTCAGGGCCTTTCACGCCCCTCTGGGCCAGCGCCTGTGCCAACGCCTGGCCCCTCTGGGACGGATGTCACTGAGCAACTACCTGCTGCAATCGCTGATCCTCTGCCTGCTGTTCACCGGCTACGGACTGGGGCTGATCAACCATCTGTCGCCGCTGTGGATGCCCGTCCTGGTGATCGCCATCTACCTGCTGCAGATGCAGCTCAGCACCCTGTGGCTGCGCACTCATCAGTACGGTCCTTGCGAGTGGCTGCTGCGGGCGGTGACCATCGGTGCCTGGCCAAACTGGCGCAAGCCCCTCCAGGCTTAAACCAGACGCAGATAGAGGTGGATGTCCTCGGGCTCGAGGCGCAGCAGCTCCGGGTCCGGGACGGCCAATGGCTCACAGCCCAGGCTGGTGTAAAAATCCACGGTGTGCCGCGACGGCGTGGCCGACACGTACAAGCCCTGGGCGCCCATGATCAGGGCCTGCTCCCGGGCCAGGGCGAAGAGTTGCCGACCCAGGCCAAGGCCGCGATATGCCCGGCTCACATGCAGGAACTTCAACTGCCGCAAGTCCAGCCCGGCGCCCTCGATGGGCAGGCAATCGACCACCGCTGCCGCCACCAGCGCCGAGCCATCGAACACCCCATGCAACCAGCCGCCGCGCTGGTAACACTGCTGCAAGATCAGCGCGTCATGCTCAGCCTCGCCCTGCGGCCAACCCTCCACCACTTCATGCTGGGCATAGCGCAGCAGAACGCCATCCTGAAGACGGTAGAACTCATCGATGACCTCTGAGCGGTCGATCAATTTGAGCCGTTGGATATCGTCTTCGATGAGCAAGCGCGGGTGCAGCATGGGCGGGGTTCCTGGAGCTGATCGGTGGTTACCAATGGACACAAGCTAATCATTTTTCTGCCCCTGGCGAACCGTTTATTCTATCCGGCGTCTGTTTACAGTCCGTTGCGTTTGGCCGATGGCATGACCGAACCTCACCTCGCGATCCCCTCATGCAGCCAGGAACGGCTGGGGATCTTTCCCCGTACAAGGTTCACCTATGCACCGCAGGAATCTCCTCAAAGCCTCCATGGCCCTAGCGGCCTACACCGGCCTCTCGGCCAGCGGTCTGCTGGCAGCCAGGGCCTGGGCCGGCGCCGCTGACGGCCAAGCCCAGGCATTCGACTTCGATCAGCTCAAGGCCCAGGCCAAGCAACTGGCCGCCAGCAAGTACGTAGACACCAAGCAGGTGCTGCCACCGACCCTGGCGAAGATGACGCCGCAGAACTTCAACGCCATCCAGTACGACAGCCAGCACTCGCTGTGGAATGACCTGAACGGCCAGCTGGATGTGCAGTTCTTCCATGTGGGCATGGGCTTCAAGCAGCCGGTGCGTATGCACAGCGTCGATCCCAAGACTCGCCAGGCGCGGGAAGTGCACTTCCGTCCCGCGCTGTTCAACTACCAGAACACCAGCGTCGACACCGCCCAGCTCAAGGGCGACCTGGGCTTTGCCGGCTTCAAGCTGTTCAAGGCACCGGAACTGGACAGGCATGACGTGGTGTCCTTCCTCGGCGCCAGCTACTTCCGTGCGGTGGACGCCACCGGCCAGTACGGCCTGTCGGCCCGGGGCCTGGCCATCGACACCTACGCCAAACGCCGCGAGGAGTTCCCCGATTTCACCCAGTTCTGGTTCGAGACCCCGGACAAGGACAGCACTCGCTTCGTGGTCTACGCCCTGCTGGATTCACCGAGCGCCACCGGTGCCTACCGCTTCGACATCGACTGTCAGGCCGAGCGCGTGGTGATGGACGTCGACGCCCACATCAATGCCCGTACCGCCATCGAACAACTGGGCATCGCACCGATGACCAGCATGTTCAGCTGCGGCACCCATGAACGGCGCATGTGCGACACCATCCACCCGCAGATCCACGACTCCGACCGCCTGGCCATGTGGCGCGGCAACGGCGAATGGATCTGCCGGCCGTTGAACAACCCGGCGAACCTGCAGTTCAACGCCTTCGCCGACAAGGACCCGAAAGGCTTCGGCCTGGTGCAGACCGACCACGAGTTCGCCAGCTACCAGGACACCGTGGACTGGTACAGCCGCCGCCCGAGCCTGTGGGTCGAACCCACCACAGCCTGGGGCGAAGGCAGCGTCGACCTGCTGGAAATCCCCACCACCGGCGAAACCATGGACAACATCGTGGCCTTCTGGACCCCGAAAAAACCGGTGGCCGCCGGCGACTCCCTGAACTACGGCTACAAGCTCTACTGGAGCGCCCTGCCGCCGGTAGGCACGCCCCTGGCACGAGTACACGCCACCCGTTCCGGCATGGGCGGCTTCGTCGAAGGCTGGGCCCCGGGCGAGCACTACCCGGAAGTCTGGGCGCGGCGCTTTGCCGTGGACTTCACCGGTGGCGGCCTGGATCGCCTGCCAGCCGGCACCGGCATCGAACCGGTAATCAGCGCCTCCAACGGTGAGGTTAAGGATTTCAGCATCCTGGTACTGGACGAGATCAAGGGCTACCGCATTCTCTTCGACTGGTACCCAACCAACGACAGCGTCGAACCGGTGGAACTGCGGCTGTTCATCCGCACCCACGACCGCACCCTGAGCGAGACCTGGCTGTACCAGTACTTCCCGCCGGCACCGGACAAACGCAAATACCCGTGATCGGCTGACGGCCCCTGGCCCGCCCTACGGGCCCCTTCGCCGGCAAGCCGGTTCCTACAGACCACACCGCCTCCGTAGGAGCTGGCTGGCCAGCGCAGGCGTCCTGAAGCCAGGCACAAAAAAAACCGGCCCACACGGGCCGGTTTTTTTTACATCGGCAGGACCTTAATCACGCAAGTCCGACTCATGAATCGGCTGATCCCTGTGGGTTGCCCGCTGATACTGCGCCGGCCAGATCGCCTTGCGCCCGCCCAGATCATCATCGGCATGCAGCGGCCAGTAAGGATCACGCAACAGCTCCCGGGCGAGAAAGATGATGTCCGCCTGACAGGTACGCAAAATATGCTCCGCCTGGGCCGGTTCGGTGATCAGCCCGACGGTACCGGTGGCAATCCCCGACTCCTTGCGCACTCGCTCGGCAAAGCGCGTCTGATAACCCGGCCCGGTGGGAATCTCGGCATTGGCCGCGGTGCCTCCGGACGACACATCGATCAAATCCACCCCCAGGTCCTTGAGCCGCCGCGCCAGCTCCACGGTCTCGTCCGGGTTCCAGCCGTCTTCCACCCAGTCGGTGGCCGACACCCGCACAAACAGCGGCAGTTCCTCGGGCCACACCGCGCGCACCGCCTCGGTCACCTGCAACACCAGGCGAATGCGGTTTTCGAACGAACCGCCGTATTGATCCTGGCGCTGATTACTCAAGGGCGAGAGGAACTGATGCAGCAGATAGCCATGGGCGGCATGCACTTCCACCACTTTGAAACCGGCCTCCAGCGCACGTTTGGCGGCCGCAACGAAGGCCTGGATGATCTCGCCAATCTGCCCCTCATCCAACTGGGTGGGCGGCGTGTGCTGCGGGTCGAAGGCAATCCGTGACGGCCCCACCGGCACCCAGCCGCCGTCCTCGGGTTTGACGCTGCCGGACTTGCCCAGCCAGGGCCGATGAGTACTGGCCTTGCGCCCGGCATGGGCCAGCTGGATGCCAGCCACGGCGCCCTGGGCGGTGATGAAACGGGTGATGCGTTGCAAGGGTTCGATCTGCGCGTCGTTCCACAAGCCCAGGTCCTGGGCGGTGATCCGGCCCTCGGCGGTGACCGCCGTGGCCTCGGTGAAGATCAACCCGGCGCCGCCGACGGCGCGGCTGCCCAGGTGCACCAGATGCCAGTCGTTGGCCAGCCCGTCCACCGACGAGTACTGGCACATGGGCGACACCGCGATGCGGTTGAGAAGGGTCAGTTGACGCAGGGTATAGGGTTCAAGCAGCAGACTCATGGGGCACCTCTCGGTCAATGGTCAGGCTCCAGGGTTCTGTTTGAACGGTCGACGAGTGACTGCGAAGTGAAGCGCCCGCCCCCGCGGGTAGAAGAATGACAAAAGGTCACAAGGCCAATCAGACAGTGCTTAGAGACTAGTCGACAACACTGCCGCCAGCAGGGTTCCTGATGATTGCCCGGGCAAAAACCTTGCGCCCGGGCGGCACAAACGCCAGCCGCTGCGGCGGGACAGCGGCTGGCGGAGCGTCAAATCGCAGGGCCCCGGCGATTGCCATCGAGCAAGGCCTCCACCACGCCACGGGCCATCTCCACCGAATGCACCAGCGACCAGATCAACCCGCGCTCTACGCCACTGGCCTGCTCGGTGATCTCGTCGGACACCTCCTCGGCGGACTTGAGCAGCATGACAACGTGGAGCAGTGCTTCTTCGGCACTGATACCGGGGCGCACAGTGAAGGGGTTATCGGGGCCCGCAGGACCAGCGGCGGTGGGTTGCAGCGTCGCGATCAGCGAACCCTCTACGCCGATAATGGCCAGGGCATGGCGAACCCTTTCATTGGCCAGATCGTGGGCAGGATTACGACGGGAAGAAGGAGGGGAAACAGGCGGATCGGGACGATCTTTTTCATGGTGCAGTTCCTCGACGATGAAGCCTCCACACCTAACGCTGCTAGACGTTTAAAAAGGTGGCGGCTGTACGCGGGCTAGCAGACCGGGTCGAGGAACCGGTGCGCCCGAAAGCGCCCCCACGCACAGCCGCCATAACAGCACACTGCAAATATGAATTGCAGTGCTGATGGCATCGCTTGCGTTCGACCCGGGCTGCTATTCCCGATCACTGATAGGCAGTGATGAACCGAGACTAGTCAGCTGAGTAGATCGCCACAAGCGCCCGGGAGTGTCTCGGAAACCCCTTACAAAAGAAAGAGACATACCGCCATCCCGCTTCCCCAAAGTCTGGCGAAACCAGCCACAGCGTCCCTTAACGCGGTTCAATATGGGCAATCATCAACTGCACGGTTTCCTGGCCCCGGAACTCGTTGAGGTCGAGCTTGTAGGCCAGTTCCACCCAGCGGATGGTGGGGTTGGGCCAGACTTCGCGGTCGATGCCGAAGGCGATGCCGTCCAGTTTCAGCGAGCCGCATTCGCTGCGCAGCACCACTTTCAGGTGGCGTTCGCCAACGATGCGCTGCTCCACCAGTTCAAACACGCCATGGAACATCGGCTCGGGGAAGTGCTGGCCCCAGGGCCCGGCATGGCGCAGGGCGCGGGCCAGTTCCAGGTGGAACTCTTCCACGGCCAGGCTGCCGTCCGACAGCAGGCGCCCGGTGAGGTCTTCTTCGCGCAGCTGGCGCCGCACTTCTTCGTCGAAAGCCTCGGCGAAGGCCGGGAAGTTCTGCTCCGGCAGGGACAGACCGGCGGCCATGGCGTGGCCACCGAACTTGCTGATCAGTTGCGGATGGCGCGCGGCCACCGCGTCCAGGGCGTCACGGATATGGAAGCCCGGCACCGAACGGGCCGAGCCCTTGAGCATGCCGTCGCCAGCATCGGCAAAGGCGATGGTCGGGCGGTGGTAACGCTCTTTCAGGCGCGAGGCGAGAATCCCGATCACGCCCTGGTGCCAGTCGGCATCGAACAGGCACAGGCCGAACGGCATCGACTCCACCGGCAATTCCTTGAGCTGGGCCAGGGCTTCGCGCTGCATGCCCTGCTCGATGGATTTGCGGTCCTGGTTCAGTTCGTCCAGCTGAGCGGCCATGGCCCGAGCGGCGGAAACGTCGTCGCTGAGCAGGCACTCGATACCCAGGCTCATGTCGTCCAGGCGTCCGGCGGCGTTGAGCCGTGGACCAAGGATAAAACCCAGGTCGGTGGAGGTAATACGCGAGTGATCGCGCTTGGCCACTTCGAGAATCGCCTTGAGCCCCGGCCGCGCGCGACCGGCACGAATCCGCTCCAGGCCCTGATGCACCAGGATGCGGTTGTTGGCGTCCAGGGGCACCACGTCCGCCACGCTGCCCAGGGCCACCAGATCCAGCAGCTCGCCAATGTTCGGCTGCGGCCGGGTTTCATAGCGACCCAGGCTGCGCAGGCGTGCGCGCAGGGCCATCAGCACATAGAAGATCACCCCGACCCCGGCCAGGGCCTTGCTGGGAAACTCGCAACCCGGCTGGTTGGGGTTGACGATGGCGTCCGCCGCCGGCAGTTCATGGCCGGGCAAGTGGTGGTCGGTGACCAATACCTGCAAGCCTGCTGCCTTGGCCGCCGCCACGCCTTCGACGCTGGAGATGCCGTTGTCTACGGTGATCAAAAGCTGCGGCTCGCGCTGCAGGGCCACGGCAACGATTTCCGGGGTCAGGCCGTAGCCGTATTCGAAACGGTTGGGCACCAGATAATCGACATGGGCCGCGCCCAGCAGGCGCAGGCCCAGCAAGCCCACGGTGCTGGCGGTGGCGCCGTCGGCGTCGAAGTCGCCGACGATGAGGATGCGCTGGCGCTGGTCCAGAGCGGTCACCAGCAGGTCCACCGCGGCGTCGATGCCCTTGAGCTGCTGATACGGGATCAGCCGCGCCAGGCTCTTGTCCAGCTCCTCCACCGACTGCACGCCACGGGCGGCATAAAGGCGGGTCAGCAGTGGCGGCAGATCGCCGAGAAAGGGCAGGACGGCGGGCAACTCACGGGGTTCGATACGCATGGGCTAACAGCAACTTCTCTTGGGGGACGGTGGATCGTTCAGGTGCGGAGCGGGCGATCAGCCGCGCTCGCCCAGCAGCCATTCCAACTGGACTTCGTGCTGACCGCGATCGTCGGTGACGAAGATCGTGCCTTCGCTGATCATCACGTCCCACTTGATGACGCGCGGCATGTCCTTGGCCAGGGTCTCGAGGACGTCCTGGGGCACGCCGGCGATGTTGAGGTTCTTCAGGTTCTTCACCGCGTCCACCACCCGGGTCTGCCAGACCCGCAGGCTGCCGTAGGCCAGCAGGCTGGTGCGCTCGGTGCGTCGCGAGCACCAGGTCAGGCGATCGGCGTCCGGCTGGCCGACTTCGATCCAGTGCAGTACGCGATCGTCCAGGCTCTTTTCCCACAGGGCCGGTTCATCCACATCCGACAGACCCCGACCGAACGACAGGTGCTCGTTGTACCAGAAGGCGTAGGCCAGCAGTCGCACTGTCATGCGCTCTTCGGTTTCCGAAGGGTGACGGGCGATGGTCTGCTTGACGCTTTCGTAGACCCCGCGGTCGAGGTCGGTCAGGTTCAGTTCGAATTTGTAGGTGGTGGACGGCTGGGCCATGTGCGGGCTTCTTGAGTGTGCGAAAAGGCGGCAAGTCTAACCCGAAACCTGCCGCCCTGCCCGACCACTGACCGGGCCACCCCTGCCCTGGATGACATCCGCTGAAACGCATTGGCTGGGTAAAGTCGGTTGCCAGCCTGTAGCCATGGCTTTATAACCCCGCGCAAACCGGCTGGCGCGCACCGCACCAGAGCCGCTGTGCAATAGAAAAGGACGTCCATGACCCTCTTTGTCACCCTGCTTGTCATCGTGCTGGTGTTCATCGCACTGATTTTGTACTCCCGCCAGAAAACCGCCGATCGGAACGAGGGTCTGGAGCTGACCAGCAACCTCACCGCCCAGATCAATCAGACCCTGCTGCTGAGCAAGGCCGAGCCGCTGCTGGCGCTGAAACTGGCAGAGACGCTACCCGGCGAGGCCCGGGAACTGGCCTTGCAGCTGGTGGCCAGCGAGCTCTACCTGGCCGGACACAAGGCCCAGGCCCAGGCGATCTACCAGCAACTGCCGCCCCACGCCCGGGAGTACGTGCTCAATACCCTGATCGAAACACTGCTCGACACCGACGATACCCAAGCCTGCCTGGAACTCCTGGAGAACTGGGGGCAATCCCTGCCCAGCTGGCCGCTGCTGCAAGTGCGTATCCTCCAGGCCCGTGGCGAACAGGACCGGGCCCTGGCTGTGCTGGGCGAACTGAGTGACCCGCAACAGCAGGCCGCCCAGGAACGCCAGAGCATCGGCAACCTGCTGATCCTGGCGCACCTGCAACATCAGGCCGGGATGCAGGACGCGGCACTGGCCAGCGTCGAGCACGCCTGGTCGACGTTTGAGGCATCCGAGGAAAGCCATCGCCAGTCGATTCTGCGCAGGCTGTTCGAGGCCTGCGCGACCCTGGGTCAGTTCGACTCGATCCTCACCCGGGCCGCGCCACTGCCGGCAGAAGAACAGGCCCAGGCAGTCGCCGCCCTGATCAAGGCCGGTCAACTGGACTCTGCCCTCAGTCTGCTGGCCCCCATCAGCGAAGACCTCTACTACACAACGCACAGCGAACTGCTGGACCTGGCCCTGGCCCTGCCGCCGATCGATAACGCCCTGCGCCTGCTGGACAAGGCCCCCGACATGCATCGCTACAGCCTGCTGCTGAGCCTGCTGAGCCACATGGCGACACAAGGGCAGACCGCAGAAGCCGAGGCTCTGTTACTGACCCTGGAAACTGAACCGAGCCAGCATCCGGGCCTGATGCTCAGCCTCTGTGAACAGCACCACGCCACTCACCCGCAATGGGCCGAGGCACTGCTGGCCAAGGCGCTGCAACAGATCGACGGGTACAAGAATGACCATGAGTTCTGGAGCGGCATGCGCATGCAGGCCCTGCGAACCCAGCTACAGCTGCAAAGCCGGCTGCCGGCCCATCGTCGGGACAGCTGGCTGGTACGCAGCGGCCTTGAGGAATTGCACAGCCTGCACCAGCAGGAGGACGGCGAACAGCAATTGCTGTGCATTCGCGAGCAGACCAAGCTACTGCACGACCTGGGGCAGACGGCCCAGGCCAGGACCCTGCTGGAGCAGGCCCTGGCGTTGCTGGACAGCGACACCCTGCCGGAGGTCGATGAGATGGACAAAACCTTCTACCTGGAGGACATCGCCAGCGCCTACCTGAGCATCGACGAGGCGCAGCAGGCCCAGGTCCTGCAGGATCGATTGCACAGCCTGGAGGCCGGCAGTCGCGACCTGGAAGAGGACCTGCTGCTCAATCACATCGAGCACCAGCGCTTCGCCCAGGCCATCGAAGCCCTGAACCTGAGCGTCTTGCTCAGCGACAAGAAGCCTCTGTCGCGTCTGTATCAGGCCCTGGAGGAGCTGCACACACGGGCCCCCGAGCGGGCCAGCGAACTTCAGCAGCAACTGATGGAGAGCTTTAGCAGCGGCATGGCCTGGCGCACCTCTCAGGCGAACTGACCGCCTCCCGGACCGACACCCGCCTGGCTGCAACCCGTTGTCCAGGGCGCCCCCATGCAACGCGCCAGGCCCCGACCCGCACCAAAGGAAAACCGAATCATGGAAGTGCTTATCATCCTGCTGGTCATTACCGGCGTGATCTCGCTGCTGGTGGTGTATGCCAACAAGAGCAGCAGCGGCAATGACCTGGGTATCACCCTGGACGA
Source organism: Pseudomonas sp. E1BtOHC1 (assembly GCF_058744285.1). NCBI lineage: Bacteria > Pseudomonadati > Pseudomonadota > Gammaproteobacteria > Pseudomonadales > Pseudomonadaceae > Pseudomonas > Pseudomonas sp. E1BtOHC1. The sequence goes on along the minus strand of NZ_CP196023.1, from coordinate 2,061,842 downwards.
GGCAGCGCAGATCAATCGCGCGGCGCACCTGAGCGCCATCGAACCGCAAGTGGGCTTGCAACTGGCCCAGCGCCTGACGGGCAAAGCCCGGCAACTGGGGCTGATGCAGATGCCTGCGGCGCTGTACCGACAAGGCGACCAGGAACAGGCCCTGGAAGTACTGGCCGAACTCGATGAAACCTACCAGCCCATGGCCCTGGACCAACTGCTCGAAACCTTGCTCGACAAGGACGGCCCACAGGCGGTGCTAAGCCTGTTGGAGCGCCTGCATCAACCCCTGCCCTCAGCGCCCATGCTGCGCATCCCACTGCTGGTGGCCAGCGGTGAACACGAGCAGGCCCGCGCCTTGCTGGTGACCTTCGGTGTCGAGCAGTTGAGCCAGGACTCCGCCAGCGAGCATCGGCAGTTGGCTACCCTGCAACGCAGCTTGGGCCTGGCCGACAAAGCCGCCATCAGCATCGGCCTGGCCTGGCAACTGCTACTCAAACAGCCGGCCAACAAACTGGACCTGCATGAACTGGAACAGACCCTGCTCGAGTACCGTGCCCAGGGGCAGGACGCGCAGTTCCCGGCCATGGCCGCGCAATTGCCCGAGTCGGCCCAAATCATCGTCGTGACCCTGCTGATGCAAGCCGGGGAATTCGACGCCGGATTCGAACTGCTGGCGCAAAACCCCGAGCCCGACGACTACTTCGGCTACCCACCGTTACTCAAGCTGATTCTGGACGCCAAGCGCCCGGATCTGGCTACACAGCTGATCGCCCAGGTGCCGGAGTCGGACGCCAGCGAGCTGCTGTTGAGCCTGTTGAACTGGCATGTCGCGCGCAACGAGATGGCCGAGGCCGAGGCGGCCTTGCAGGCCGGCGCCGTCTCGACCCCGCAGCGTATCTGGTGCCTGATCTGTCTGTGGGGCAACTACGTCGAGGAACACTCGCAATGGTGCGCCCATCTGCTGGAGCAAGCCTTGCTGGCACTGGAGACCTTGCGTGGCGATGAGCAATGGCCGTGGTTGCGCCTGCTGATCCTGGAAACCCAACTGCGGGTGCAGGCCGCCCTGCCGCGCCTGCGCCGCGACAGCTGGCTGATCCGCAATAACCTGGAGGAAATGGCGCATCTCAACACCCAGCTCGAATACGCCGATCGTCCGATGAAACTGGCGTTGCAGGCCAAGCTGCTCCACGACCTGGAACAAACCCGGCAAGCCGGCGAACTGCTGGATCAGGCTGTGCAAGCGCTCGACGACGACAGTCAAAATGCGACGCTGGACCCTGCGGAAAAAACCTTCTTCCTGGAACAGCTGGCGCTGAGCTACGTCTACATCGACGATCAGGCAAAAGCCGCCGAGCTAAAGAGTCGCCTGGAACAGCGGGCGGCCTATGCCAGCCAATTGAGCCAGGCCATGGTGCTGAACCATATCCGCCAGCAACGCTTCGAGGAGGCGATTGCCGGCCTGGAACTGCGCAACCTGTTTATTGGCGAAAACCCGGTGCAGCAGTTGCACCTGGCCCTGGAAACCCTGCGCCAGAGTGCCCCGGAAAAAGCCCATGAGCTGCGCCAGAAGCTGATCGACAGCCTGGCCGCCGAGAGCGCCTGGGGTTACCCGAACGCCGCCTGAGGCCGTGTTGAGGCCCGCCGCTGCACGCCTTAACGCGGCGCGTAGCGGCTCCACAGCTCGTTGAACTCCTTGAGATAACTGGCCACCAGTTGCGGGTGGTCGATCACCAGCAGGTTTTCCTCATTGCCGGTGGTGGCGCTGCGGGTCCAGTTGAAGCTGCCGTTGAGCAGGGTCCGGCCATCGAACACAGCGAACTTGTGGTGCATGTGGAACGGCGTGTCGTCGATCCGCACCGGCACGCCGGCCTCGCGTAACGCGGCGATATCGCTGCCGACATCGAATTGCTTTTCACTGTCGCTGATCACCCGCACGGCCACGCCGCGCTGGTGGCAGGCGCGGATTTCGTCGCTCAGTTGATCGTCGGAAATGGTGAACACGCAGATATCCACCGAGATTCGGGCCTGGCGACACAGGTCGCGGATCTTGCGCCGGCAGTCTTCGCCAGGGCTGAAGTGGGCACTGGCCATGTCCCGCACCGGGGCGCTGTTGGCGTCCAGGGTCTTGACCACCTGCTCCAGCCATTTCAACGCCGGCAGCACATTGGCGCTGTCTGTCAGCGCCAGTTCGCGCACCAGATCAAAGGCGCGGTTACGCATGTAGCGCACCTGGTCCTGGCCCAGTTCGCTGCCCAGTTGACGCAGCTCGTCGCGCTCTTCGTTGCTCAGTTTCAGGTCCAGCAGGCTGTCGCGCAGCTGCTGGTCCAGGTGGGCAAAATCCATGTCGTGATCCTTAAGTATTCGCCGGCAAGCCGGCTCCTACTATTGAGAGTCCTTGAGGGTCGGAACCTCGCCGTTACTGAGCATCTGGCTCAGTTCGTCGAGGCGCGTGGCGATGTCGCCGATGCGCTGGTGGCTGTGCAGGTCGACGTCGATCTTCTTGTGCATGACCTTGATCAGCGGCAGGAAGCTGTTCTCCAGGTGCTCGGAGAGGTTTTCCAGCACGTCGCGCAGTTCGTGCTGCTGCGCGGGTCGGGCCAGGCCGCGTACGCCTTCCACCAGATCGTTGAGCTGGGCCACCACGCGGGTACCGACATCGCTGTCGCTGCCGCCCATGGAGCGGTTGCGCACGAAGTCGCGCTTGATCTGGGTCCAGCGCTCGCTCTGCTCCGGGGTCTGGTTACCGCGCAGCTCGGCGAGCTTGAGCAGGTTTTCCTCGGCGCCGGTGGTCAGCAACTGGGATTCGCCCTGGTAGTGGTCGGCCAGCAGTTGCAGGAGCTCGGCGTCGTTCATCACCGCCGAGATCTTCTCCGCCATCTTGTTCATGTTGCGGTAGCTGCCTTGCAGCTTGAACGGCGGCTCGCTGCGGTACTGGTCGGCCTGGGCGGCGCTGGCGATGTATTGCTGGTTGACCCGCAGCACCACGTCGCGCACCTGCATCAGGCGTTGCAGGGTGGTGGTGATCTCGTTGATCTCGGCACCGCTGTAGCTATGGCTCAGTTCGTTGCTGGAGAAGGCCTTGCCCTCGGCCTTGGCGACGAAGCGGTAGACGTCCGCCATGTCGCGGGTGGCCAATGGCGCCAGGACCGGGTTGGAGGTCAGGCCGTTCTCGATGTAGCTCAGGGAGAAGGCCTCTTGCATGCCACCCAGGGTGTCGCCGAGGTTATAGATGTCGGCCCGGTTGGCCAGCATGTCGGGGATCTTGAACACCTCGCCGGACTCGGTGTACGGGTTGCCCGACATCACCACGCAGAACTTTTTGCCGCGCATGTCGTAGGTCTTGGTGCGGCCTTTCCACACGCCTTCGATGCGCCGGGTGCCGTCGCACAGCGAGATGAATTTCTGCAGGAATTCCGGGTGAGTGTGCTGGATGTCGTCGACATAGAGCATCACGTTGTTGCCCATCTCCAGGGCCAGGTTGAGTTTCTCCAGTTCCTGGCGCGAAGTGGCGTCCGGTGCCTGGGCCGGGTCCAGGGAACGTACCTGGTGCCCCAGGGCCGGGCCGTTGATCTTCATGAAGATCAGCCCCAGGCGGTGCGCCACGTATTCCATCAAGGTGGTCTTGCCGTAGCCCGGTGGCGAAATCAGCATCAACAGGCCCATCAGGTCGGTGCGCTTGTTCTCGCCCACAGTGCCCATCTGCTTGGCCAGGTTGTCGCCGATAAAGCCCAGGTACACATCGTTGATCAGCTTGTTGCGCACGAAGGAGCTCAGCGGCCGCGGCTTGAATTCGCTCAGGCGCAGGGCCGAGCGTTCACGGCCGATGATGCCCTGGCGCAAGCTCTGGTAACGCTGCAGGCCAGGCAGGAATTGTTCGCGGTGGGCCCGTAGGCGAGCGAAGAAGCCGTCCACGGTGAGGGACAGGCTGCGCTCCTGGATGCGCGGGTGTTCGCCCATCAGGTTGTCGACCTTGAACCGCAGATCGACTTCGGTGATGCGCTTGGCAAAGTCTTCCCGCAGCAGCGACAGGGCCACCGCCTCAGGCACGTAGTCGGCCCACTCGGCGAACTCGCCCTCGGCGCACAGGGCCGAGAGCCAGTTCTCGGTCAGTGCCCACTGCGCAGCGGGGCGCTCCACCAACCGCGCCAGGGCCTGCTGGTAGTCGTCCCACATCCGCGCGCCCTGCAGGCGCAGGGTCAGGGCTTCCTGCAGCTGCTTGGCGTATTTGCTGAAGGTGAATTCAATGCGTTCGGCGGCCAGCTCCTGGACCAGGTACTCGGCAGCCTCGGGCAACAGCTCGACGGCCAGGGTGAAGGCGTGCTGCTGATGCCAGTCACCCAGTGCCACGAGGATTTCCTCCTGCAACTGCTGCAAGCCTTCGCGACGCCCGAACAGTTGCTGGATATGCCGGCTGGTACGGGCACGTTCCACCCATTGCCGGGGTTGCGGCTGTTCCTGCTGGCGATCCCAGTAGAGGCTGGCAAAGGCACGGGCCGTGGCGCCGAAACGCAACAGGCCGGCACTGTCGCGCAGGGGCAGCAGTTGCAGGAGGATCGCTGCGGCGTCGTGGTCGTGGATGCCCTTCTCGTAGCCTTCCTTGTAGCGCGGCGCAGCAAAGTCGCGGATCACCCGCGCCAGTTCTTCAGGGTGCGCCAGCAAGGGTTTCAGGCTTTCCAGGCTCAGGCCTTCCACGCCTCGATCGGCAGCGTCCAGCACTTGCCCGGCGAGGTATTCGGCACGGTACAACTGGGCCGATTCCGACTCCAGGGCCACCTGCCAGAAGTCGCGCAGGGCCTCCAGCTCGGGGTCGCGCAGAGGTTCGAGGAAGTCCGTGCCGGTGAGGTGCAGGTGCAGTTCGTCGCCCCGGGGCATCAGGGTCAGGTCCAGCTCCTGGGTGTTGACGCTGAAACGGTGGCGCGGCCCCAGCTTGATGACGTTGCCGCCCTCTTCGAACAGCTCGGTCTTGTCGCGCAAGGCACGCACGGCCTGATCCCGGGCGCCCTTGAGGCGCGACTCGACATCGTCGGCCTTGACGCTGTCCTTGAGCTCGCGCAGACGCTCGGCCAGTTCCCGCAGCTTGAGGATCAGCGGGTCGGCGGCGAAGAACGCATTGAGCTCCTCGGCCTGGGTGAACTTGGCGGTGCGCCGGCCGAGGCTGTCGAGAATCCGCCGCGCCGCGTCCAGCAGGCCCTGGGCCTTGCGCTGACGCTCGTCGAGCAGGGATTGCTTGTGGGCCTCGAAGGTTTCCAGCAACTCCTCGCGCTTGCCGAGGATGTCGCCGAGGAACTGTTCGTGATCGCCGAAGCGGCTTTCCAGCTCCTCCAGCTGCACCAGCAACCGCGACAGCTGCTCGTCGCAACGTTCGGGGTCCTGGGCCTGGGCCAAGGCATTGGTGATGCCCTGGCTGAAGAGTTTGAACTGGGCCCCGAACTGCGCCACGGTCTCGGTCGAACCCAGCCCCTTGCGCCGCTGTTCGGCACGGGCCTTGGCCTGGTTGAGGCGGGCGTAGATCTGCGAGATGGATTCAATGATCCGGGTGCGCTGGGTGGCGTCGTCGATCTGTAGCGAGGCCATCAGGCTCGACAACATGTCCAGGTCGCCGGCCATGGCTTGCAGGGCGCCCAAGGGCTCGCTGAGCTGGGCCACGGTTTCGGCTTTCTGCGCCTGGGCGTCCAGGGCTTCGAGCTGGGTCACAAAAGGCTGCAAGGCCTGATCGCTGGCGAGGAAGGTCGCAGTGCCGGCGGCGGTGCGCTCCTGGGCCTTGAGCAGGTCGGCTTCCATGGCATCGATGCGCGCCACGTCGATGTAGCGGTAGTCGCGAATGGTCAGCAGCAGCCCGCGCTGGGCGGTGATGCCGTTCAGAGCATCGACGAAGCTTTGCACCTGATCCCAGCTGTCCACCAGCAGGCTGTCCAGCAGGGCTTTCTGCTTGGCCTCGGCGGCCACCATGGCCTGGTCCGACTGGCGACGGATGCTTTCGACTTTCTCGTATTCGTCGAGCACCAGCTCCGAGGTGGAGGCCACTTCCCGCAGCAGCGGCGCCAGGCCGTCGAGCTCGGCGCTGCCCAGCCAGTGGTACACGTCGAACAGGCGCCGGGTGTTCTGACACAACAGCGAATAGCGCTGCACCGACACCGCCGGGGTATCGATCTCGCGGCACAGGTCGTAGAGATCGGACACGCTGCGCACCAGTTCGGCATTGCCGATGCGTCCGAGAAAACCGCTGCGGGTCGGTTGCCGCGCGGCGTATTCCTCGGTGAAGAACGGCGTCTGCCAGACCTGCATCGGATGCACCCGGGTCGGCTCGTCGCCTTCGGCAGCGAAGATCACCATGCGCCCGTCTTCCAGGCGCGCGTAGCCGTGGCCGAACAGCGGGTTCTGCAACTGGCGGTTGATCATGTTGTAGGTCAGCAGCACCGAGCGGCCCTGCTCCGGGTGGTAGAAGATGTACTGCACATCTTCACCGTTGGGCGAGCGCACCGAGCGCTTGAAGCGCATGCCTTCCATGGACTGTTCGAAGGTCTTGTACTCGCCGCTCTGCAGGTAATAGCCGCCGGGGAAGATGATCCCGTGGTCTTCCGGCAGCTGCACGCAGGCCAGGCCGATGGCGTCGATGCGCTCCACCTGGCGAGTCAGGCTGTTGAACACCAGATAGCGCCACTGCTCTTCGCGGTACGGCAAAACCTTGAGCAGGATCAGGCTGCCCAGGCGGGCGAATTCGATCTGCGAGTCGTCCAGGGACTGGGTCTTGTCCAGCACCTCTTCACGGTAGATGCCCAGACCCGACTCGGTGTTGTTCTCGACCTTGATGGTCAGGTCGCCGCCGATGGTTTCGACGAACACCGTGTCGAGGATGTTCAGGTGCGGGAAGCGGCCTTCGACCACCATCTCGCGGGTGGCCTTCTTCCATTCGAAGTCGAAGGGCGCCGGCAGGGCGATATCTCGCTCGCCGCGATTGTCGATGTAACGGACGTCCCGTCCGTCCACCGAGATCGACCAACGGAACACCCGCACATCGGTGACGCGCTCGCCGATCTGGAAACTCGCCAGCAGCTTGCCGTCACGGATCGCCAGTTGCAGCAGGCGGGTGTTCTTGTAATAGGTGTAGAGCTCGTTGAAATCGTTGAGGAAGCCCTGGGCCGCCAGGAAACTGCCTTCCAGGGGCACGGGCTCGGCTTCGTAGCCTTCGCCCTCTTCCACCAGGCGGTAGAGGGAAAACACGTCGGCGACGCTGGTTTCCTTCTTCAGGCCGATAAAGACGTTGTAGCCAAACAACAGGCAGTCGCCGACCTGGACGATGTCCCGGGCGATGCAGTTGTTCTCGGTACGGATGCGCACCCGCCCGACCACTTCCATGCGGCTGTTGCCGAACTCGTCGAGACGCCTCTGGTTGAGGTCGTCAGTGGTGGCCCGCAGGCGCTGGCCCTGGTCCAGCAGGCGCTTTTGCAGCACCTCATAGGCGCCGCCTTCGGCGACTGCCTTGTCCAATACGTCCTGTGGGGGAGTTGCGACTTGAGCGTCCGACATCGTGGCCTTCCTGGATCTACGGCGGTGTGCAAAAAAGCGGGCTCCTCAAACCTGGAGCCCAGCACCTGAAACCAGCCAGCTGAAACCCGCAGCCTGACACCCGCCCTGCAGCCGTCGATAAAAACGGTAGCTACAGGATCAGGTGAGGGCTGGCGAATCAGCTGTGGTCAGGCATTTCAGGCTTCGGCAGACGGAGCGTCGGCCTTGCGCGTAACGGCAGCGGCGGCCAGCTCAGCGGCTACCGCCGGAGCGCCCTTGCCATTGAGCAGGCGTGCCAGGACGTCCTGGACCACCGGGCTCTTGCCCACCACGCCCTCGATGGCCTTGCCCACCGACAGCGACTTGGCGAAGGAGTTGAAGAAGTCGCCTTCGCCACCAACGATCTCGATCTTGGCCTTGCTGAGGGCGGCGGACAGCACTTCGGCCTGGTCCTTGGCGATTTCCTTGTTGGCGGCGATGGCGGCCATCGCTTCCTCGAAGTTCTTCTCCAATTGCATGCGGAACTCTTCGTGCTGACGTGCGCTGTCGCTGAGGGAGTCCAGGGCACCGAACTTCTTGCCCAGGCCTTCGGCTTCGGCGTTCAGACGCTGCAGCAGCACTTCGGCTTCAGCCGAACCCAGGTCCTTGGTGGCTTTGGCCTTGGCCGCGCCCAGTTGCTCTTCGCCACGGGCCTGAGCCCCGAGCTTCTCTTCCATGACCTTGGCTTCTGCCAGGCCGTCCTTCTCTTTGGCAGCCGCCTGGGCTTCCATGATGCGGGCGTCGGCCAGGCCTTTTTCCTGCTCGCCACGGGCTTCGGCAATCAACTGCTCGGTGCGTACTCGGGCTTGAGCCAGGCCTTCTTTTTCCTGGGCTGCTGCGGTGATTTCCAGCACGCGGGCATCCGCCAGGCCAGGCGCAGCGCGCTCGGCTTCCAGGCCTTCGGCCAGGCGCTTTTTGGCTTCGGCCTGTTTGGCCGCCGCTTCCAGTTCGGCTTGGGCCAGGTTGTTGATTTCCACAGCCTTGTGCTTGGAGCGGGTCTCGTCGGCTTCAGCCTGCTTGACCTGGCGCACCAGATCCTGCTCGGCTTCGGCCTGAGCCTGGATCACCACCACTTGCTTGGCGCGCTCGGCTTCGGACACTTCGCGCACTTCCTTGATCCGCTCTTCTTCCTGGGCCACGGTCTTCTCGACCGCTACCCGCTCACGGATCACTGTGGCGATGTTCTTGCGCTGCTCTTCCAGAGCCTTTTCTTTCTCGATGCGTTGCAGTTCCACTTCACGCTCGCGGGCCACCACTTCCAGGTCCTTGGCGCGGGTGACTTTCTCAACTTCGATGACCACCGCACGCTGACGGTTCTGCTGGGCCACTTCGACTTCGCGATGATGGTTCTCGGTGCGAACGTCGATTTCCTGCTGGGACTGAATACGTGCTTGCTCGGCCTTCAGGCGTTCCTCTTCCTTGACCTTGGCGGTCTCGGCTTCCTCGCGGGCGCGGATGGTTTCGATCTCGCGCTTCTGCCGGGCTTCGGCGTCGGCCTGCTGGCGTTCGAGGGACAGCGAGGCTTCGCGGGTCTCGACGTTCTTCTTCTGGATCGCCAGTTCCTGGTTGCGCTCCAGTTCGTTGGTGATGACGTTCTGCGCCGCAGTCAACTCGGTGATCTTGCGGATACCCTCAGCGTCGAGAATGTTGCTCGGGTCCAGGGAGTGCTTGGCGGTCTGCTCCAGGTAGTCGATGGCTACGTCTTCCAGCACATAGCCGTTGAGGTCGTTGCCGATGATCTCGATGATGCGGTCGCGGAAGTCCTGGCGGTTCTCGAACAGCTGGACGAAGTCGAACTGCTTGCCCACGGTCTTCAGCGCTTCGGAGAACTTGGCGTTGAACAGCTCGTTGACCGCAGCGCGGTCGGAGGCACGGTCGACACCGATGGCCTTGGCCACCTTGAGCACGTCTTCCTGGGTTTCATTGACCCGCAGGTAGAAGGCCACGGTGATGTCGGCGCGCATGTTGTCGCGGCAGATCAGACCATCCTTGGCCCGACGGTCGACTTCCAGGGTGATCAGCGAGATGCGCATGAACTCCTTGAGGTGGATGACCGGGTACACCAGGGCGCCAGTGAAGTGCACCTTGGGGGTCGAGGACATGTCGTTGACGATCAGCGCCGTGCCTTGGGGGACCTTGATGTAGAAGGCCTTGAACAGGGCCAGCAGGCCGAAGACCACCAGAACGACGAGGCCGATCCCGAGCAGGATGGGCAGCAGCGACGGTAAATTCATGCAATCAATCTCCTTTGATTCTGAGGAAGTCCGGGCTCAGAGGCCGCGAAACTCGTCCTCGGTAATGACCCGATAGGCGTGTTGCGCCTCCAGATACTCCAGTAACACGACGCGATCGCCGCGTTTGAAAGCTCGCGCCTCATCGGCACGCACACGCAGGATCAGGCCCGCGCCGCCGTTCTCGAGCACGGCTTCGCCGTGTTCCAGGGTGACTCTGCCGCTACGCACCACAGCCGTCTGCCCCAGCACCGACTGGCTGCTGGTGGCTTCCATCTTGTGAAACAGCGGACGCAGCGGGCTGCAGATTGCCGCGCTGATGGGCGCCGCCAGGAACAGTGCAACCACTGCCAGCAACAGGCCCAGGGGATAACGCAGCCAACCCAGGGGCAGGTGGCTGAGAACATAGAGTTCGGCGAAATAGGTCAGGAACCAGCTGAAGAACATCAGCAGGGTCAGCACCAGGGTGACCGGCACCCCGTTGAGCTTGAACTTGATCAGCAGCCCGGCCAGACCTTCAGTGGCGTGAGCGCCTTCGAGCAGCGAGTCGGCCTCGAAGTCCAGCAGGTCGACCTCAAGCATGCCCATGGCCACCACGGCCCAGTAGATCACTGCCAGGCAGAGCATGAAGCTGAACAGCACTGTGGGGAACGACAACACTGTCTGCAGGAAGATTTCCATTGCTTTCCTATCCCTGAAAAAGCCGGGCAAGGCCAATCGGCCCCGCCCCTACAACAACGGTGAATCAGGACTTGCTACGGTCCTTGAGGCGCGCCAGCACGCTGTCGGCGCTGGTGTTGCCGGCAACGATCCCGGCTTCACGCAACTTGGCATCCAGGGCATCGTCCGGGTTGCTGGTGCTGGCCAATTCGGCTGCGGCTTCCATCTTCGCCGCACGCTCGGCCTGCTTCTGCTTGATCCGCTCCAGAGATTCCACCGCGGTGTGCAGCTTGCTCTGGGAACCACCGTAGCGCTGAGCCACGGCCTGCTGGGCTTTCTGCACGCTCTCGGTGGCCTTGACGGTATCCACCTGCTGTTTCAAATGTTTGATATTGCCTTCGGCCTGGGTCACGGCCTTGCGCAATTGGGCCACGCTGGCGGCAAAACCATCGGCCTGCTCACGCTCGACCGCCAGGTCATTTTCCAGGTTGGCGATCTTCTGCGCTACTTCCTGGGCAAGATGTTCATTACCCGCTTCCAGGGCCTTGAGGGCATAGCTTTCATACTCGGCGATCTTCGCCGCGCTGCCATTGGCACGCTCGGCAGCGAGTTTCTGCCGGGCCATGATCTCGGCCAGGGCTTCCTTGGACTTGCGCAGTTCCTGGTCGGCGTCGCGGATTTCCTGATCGAGAATCCTCAGGGCCTGGCTGTCCACCAGGGCTTCGCCCGCTTCATTGGCGCCACCGCGCAGGGCGGTAAGCAACTTGCTCCATACGTTCATGTGCATTCCTCCAGGTCAGGCCTGAGCCTTCAAGTAGCCTTCATAGGCCTCGGTAGCCCTGATCACGTTGCTGGCCAGGGTTTCGATCTCGTAGAGCACGTTGGAGAGGATCGAGGTGGCGCTGAGCGCACCGAACATCATGTAGAAGCGCTCGCCGCCAAGACGGGTTTCCAGGCCGATGCTCGACAGCGGGAACAACTGTCGGCTGAGCAGCACTTCTTCGTTGAAGGCCTGCACATCGGTGACTTCGCTTTGCGGCCAGAGCAGCCCCTCTACCAGGATCTGCTCGCCGGACAAGGCGACGAACAACGGCAGATCACCGTATTCGCGCATGGTCACGTGCAAGCTCGGTTCGGCACCCTCGAGCAGCTCAACGCTGGCTTCGCCGCTATTGAACAGCTCGGTGGCTGCCAGGGCCTGGCACAACGATCGGGCATTCCAGATCTGCGGCATGCTCATTTCTCCATCCTTTTCCACAGGAGCCAGCCCTTCGAAGGGCTGACGCAGTTTGCGTTCAACCGCCAGCAACGCCTGGGCGTTCTCGGGCAGTATCCAGACTTCCTTTTTCACCAGACCCTGATCACGCAGGCGCTGGCGGAATAAACGTTGGTAATGGGCTGAGGATTTGTTTTCCATGGCGCACAGACTAGAGCATCACATGTAAGGTTTTCAATTCATCACATGTAATTTTTTAAAGGGGTATTTGTAACAAGAGTTTTCTATCGATTAGCTCGAAACAAACCGCCGGCCCCGTGACGGGACATAGACCACATTGAGCGATTTGCAACCGCCTTTCTCATGAACCGCGCCATTAAACCCGCCACCCAAGAGAATGAGAAGCACAATTATCCCGGCATCGACCTGGAAATAATGAAGGAAGGCCACCGCCCAGCGCTGCCTTAATGGCAACCAATGGTCTAGGCTAGGCGGATTTTCCTGCCCAGCGGATGCCCCATGAATAGCCTCAGCAAGCCCCTCGCCGGATTGAAAGTGATCGAACTCGGCACCCTGATCGCCGGCCCCTTCGCCTCGCGCATCTGCGCCGAGTTCGGTGCCGAGGTGATCAAGGTCGAGTCTCCGGACGGCGGTGATCCGCTGCGCAAGTGGCGCAAGCTCTATGAAGGCACCTCGCTGTGGTGGTTCGTCCAGGCCCGCAACAAAAAATCCCTGACCCTGAACCTCAAGCACCCGGACGGCCTGGCGGTGCTCAAGCAGCTGCTGGCCGAGGCCGACATCCTGATCGAAAACTTCCGCCCCGGGGTCCTGGAAAAGCTCGGCCTGGGCTGGGACGTGTTGCACGCCCTCAACCCGAAACTGGTGATGGTGCGCCTATCCGGATTCGGCCAGACCGGACCGATGAAGGACCAGCCCGGTTTCGGTGCGGTAGGCGAATCCATGGGCGGCCTGCGCTACATCACCGGCTTCGAGGATCGTCCGCCGGTACGCACCGGGATTTCCATTGGCGACTCCATCGCTGCCCTCTGGGGCGTGATCGGCGCGCTGATGGCCCTGCGTCATCGCGAGGTCAACGGCGGCCAGGGACAAGTGGTGGACGTGGCGCTGTACGAGGCGATCTTCGCCATGATGGAAAGCATGGTCCCGGAGTTCGATGTGTTCGGTTTTATCCGCGAGCGCAGCGGCAATATCATGCCCGGCATCACCCCCTCCTCGATCCATACCAGCCTGGACGGCAAGCATGTGCAGATTGGCGCCAACGGCGATGCGATCTTCAAGCGCTTCATGCTGCTCATTGGCCGCGACGATCTGGCCAACGATCCGGCCCTGGCCAGCAACGATGGACGGGATACCCGCCGCGATGAACTCTATGGCGTGATCGACCGCTGGGTGGCATCCCTGCCCCTGGACCAGGTACTGCAGCGGCTGAATCAGGCTGACGTCCCGGCGAGCCGGATCTTCAGTGCCGAAGACATGTTCCACGACCCGCAGTTCCTCGCTCGGGAAATGCTCCTCCAGGCCAAGCTGCCCGACGGCAAGGCCTTCAAGATGCCGGGCATCGTGCCGAAACTCTCTGAGACGCCCGGCTCCGCGGACTGGGTCGGACCCGAGCTCGGTGAGCATTCGACAGAAGTCCTGGCGAGCCTGGGCTACAGCAGCGAACAGATTCAACACTTGCGCAACTCTGGGGCGATCTAAGCTGAAAAACCGGTTCTCCATCAGCGCCCTGTCCGGCGCAAAACACCCCTTGCTACGCGGTCGCTTTCGGCGCTGCGTGATGTTTCTGCTCGCCCTGCTGTGGCTGCCGAACGCCTCCAGCGAACCCAAGGAGACACTGCTCTGGCTGCTGCGAGACCTGCCGCCCCTGAGCATTTTCGAGGGTGAACAGAAAGGACACGGGGTCATCGACCTGCTGATGCCGCAACTGATCGCCAGCCTGCCGGAGTACCAACAACAGATAGTCCGGGTCAATCGCGCCCGGGGCATGCAGATGCTGCGCGAGCCGACCTTCGTCTGCGACCCGTCGCTGATCATGAACAAGGAACGCGAACAGTGGGTGATCTTCTCCATCACCAGCTTCCGGGTCCTGAGCAATGGCTTGGTGATCCGCCGCGCCGACCATGAACACCTGGCCCACTTCCTCCAGCAGGGCAAGGTCGATCTGCGCGCCCTGCTCGCCAGCGGCCAGGAAAAAGTCGGAGTGGTCGCCGAGCGCAGCTATGGCCAGCAAGTCGACAACCTGCTGCAAGAAGCACCCGCGGAATCGGTCAATGCCCACCACGGCAACGACGCCCTGGGCAGCCTGTTGCAGATGCAACGCCTGGGTCGCCTGCGCTTGTTGCTGGGCTACTGGCCAGAGATTCGCTACCAGGCGATGCAGCAAGGCATAGACCCGCAGGAGCTTGAGTTCTATCCGATCCAGGGCACCCAGAAGTATCAGGAGATCCATATCGGCTGCAGCAAGACCGCCCAAGGGCGACAAGCCATCGCCCGGATCAACCAGGCCCTGCTCAAGCTGCGTGAGGATCGACTGGTTGAGCTGTACGCCACCTGGCTGGAGCCCGAGATGCGTGACCAGTACCGTGCCGACGCCCAGGCCTATTTCCACGATCTGCACGACCACTGACAAATCCCGGGCAAAAAGAAACCCCGAGAAGTGGGGAGACGACTCGGGGTTAAACGTGGTCTTTTACGACCCGTACCAGCAGGTTACAAGCACCGGAGCACAATGCCTGATCCTGCTGATACTGAGTCTGACTGACCGGGTGAAGGGAAGGTTCCGTAAAAATTTGCATCAACTGCGCTGATCGAACACCTTGCCTTCAGCGACATGGCGCAACGCGGCGATCACACAAGGCTCCAGCCGGCCTTCGGCGATCAGCACATCACGGTGCAAGCCATCGACTACATCGGTGAGCAAACGCTTGTCGGTGAGCTGGGCCTGATTGACCTCACGCTCCACGACGATTGCGCCTGCAGCGTTCTTCAGGCTCACCAGACATTCGCCATAAGCGCCGCAAGGCGTCAGTGTGACCTGGTAGGGACTCAGCGACTCACTCAACAAAAGACTGATACTTTCCATCTAGATCACCACTCAATAGCTCGAATTAGAGGTTCGAAAACAAAAATGCCGGTAGCTTTCTGACATTCAAGTGACCATCGCTCAGAGAAGAAAGTTCGCCACGCCTACTGCTGCCGACCTGAGTCATTCGAGCATGCACGGGTAACATGACAGATATAAAACGGCCGACCAGGCGCAAACCACGCCGCCGTTGCATTGGAGCCCAAGCTTTGAAAGCAATGTCGAACAACAAATTGCGCATCATCCTTGCCGACGACCACCCGATCTTCCTGATCGGCTTGCGCGCCGTGCTGGAGCAGGACGACAGCCTGGCCATTGTCGGCGAGGCCAGTTCGCCTTCCGCCCTGAGCCAGCTGATGCAGGAGACCGAATGCGATGTGCTGGTCACGGACTTCATGATGCCCGAGGAGCAGCAGAACGACGGCCTGCGCCTGATCGAACAACTGCGCCGGCATCATCCCGATCTGCCCATCGTGGTGGTGACCATGCTCAACCACGCCGGGCTGTTTCGTTCGATCCTCGACCTGGGGGTGACGGGGTTGCTGAGCAAGGCCAGCCTGGCCGATGAACTGCCGTCAGCCATTGCCCATGCGCGACAGCACAAACGCTATGTGGCCCAGGCCATCAAGCGGGCATTGAGCCTTGCCGGCGAAGTGGGGCCGGATCGACTGGTCTCCAAGGATCAGTTGTCGCCCCGGGAGCTGGAAGTGATCCGCCTGTTGGCCGCCGGCCATGCGGTGGGAACCATCGCCGCTCAGCTCAACCGCAGCAAACAGACTGTCAGCGCGCAGAAAGTCAGCGCCATGCGCAAACTGGGCCTGGCCAGCGAAGCCGCGCTGTATATCTACGTCCAGGAACACGGACTGTCCTAGGCACACAAACCGGTGGTCTGCTCATCAAGGCCGTTGCAGCCCAGCCCCGGGGTCTCGGCCAGCCATTGGCGCATCTCGGCGGCGCCCATCGGCGGGGCGATAAAACACCCCTGCAGATGAGCCGCCCCCAAGCCCCTGGCCGCCACACAGTCGGACTCGGTCTCGATACCGGTCACCACCACCCCCAGGGACATGCGTCGCGCCATGCTCATCGCACCGCCGACCAGCGCCCGCTTGCGCTCATCGGCGGCCATGCCTGCGACAAACACCGGAGGGATCTTCAGCTCGGTGAAAGGCAGCTCCAGCAAGCGCTGCAGGCTGGTTCCACCGGTACCGAAATCGCCGATGGACAACTTGCAGCCGATCATCCGCAGGCGCAGCAGCGCCTCGACATGGGCGGTATCGGTCTGCAGTTGCGTGGTATCGATGACTTCCAGGGTCAGCATCCGCGCCGGCACTTCGAAGCGCCTCAGCAATGCCTCCAACTGACGAGGGAACAACGGCCGCTCGAGGATGCCGATGGGAATGTTCACGGCAATCGGCAGCCAGTAGCCCAGCACCAGTTTCACTCCGGCCACCAGCTCGAGTGACTGCTCCAGCATGTGCCAGGTGAAAACCTCTTGCAGGCCGGCGAACTCGATCAGCGGAAGAAATTCGCCAGGCATCAGCAAGCCCCGCTCGGGGTGCTGCCAGCGAGCCAGCGCCTCGACGCCTTGAAGACCGCCGTGTTGGTGAATGACCGGCTGAAAATGTGCAACACCACAACCCAGCACCGCTGCCAGCCCCTCTTCCTGAGTCACAGCCTCGAAGACAAAAGGCTCAAGGCCCAGCAAGTCCCGGAGCAATGTCTGGTTCAATTCGAGGCCGTCTGACCTGGAGTGCTGCTGATAGGCACAGAGCAAGTCGCCGATCACCGCCGCCGAAGCCGGCTTGGGCAGGCACGCGAGCACTTTCAACCCCAGCTCACGGGCCATGCCGGCCGTGCCTTCGAGCACATCCGGCTCTGCGTCGCTGAGAATGATCAAGGCCTTGGCCTGCTGCTGCAGGGCCAGTTCGCGGATCAGCTCCAGGCCATCGGTCTGCTCCAGGTACAGATCGCAGATGGCGATATCCACCGGTCCCTTGCTGTCCAGCGAACGCCGTGCGGACTCCTGGTTCTCGGCGGTCAGCACGTTGAAAACGCCATTGGCGTTGAGCATCTGGTGCAAGGCCATCAACTGGAACGAGTTGTCTTCGAGAATCAGCACTTTAAGCGAATGCATGGGGGCAACCTCCGATACGGCGCAGGTGGGAACAGTCCACTACGGGCCGACACGGTAATCAGACAAGTCCCAATCACACATAGGACAAGTCTTATTCGTCCAGAGCCGTCTGAATATCGCTGCGCAAAATACCAATGACCTCAAGCAACAGCGGCCATTGGCTGCCCAGCGCCTGCTCTCGCCGCTCCTTGACCAGTACCTCCAGCTCGATACAGGCCTTGGCCAGGGGCAAGGCGTCGATCAGGCAACACACACCCTTGAGCCGGTGCAGGGTGCCTCCCAGGCGCCCCCAATCCCGCACCGCCAAGGCCTCTTCCAGCGCCTGCTGCTCTTCGCCAAGGTTGCGCAACAACTCCTGCAACATGCGCTGCAACACGTGTTCGTCGGCCTGGGTCATGCCGCGCAAGGTCTGGATGTTGAAGGACGGCGACGGCAGGAATCGGGCCAGAGATTGGGCCAACTGATCCAGGGTCACCGGCTTGACCAGCAACTGGTCCATCCCCGCACGCTCGCAACGCTCTCGCTCGTCTTCGAACGCGTTGGCCGTGCAACCGATCACCGGACAGGGCGAGCGCCCTTCCTGCGCCTCGATCTGGCGGATGGCCTCGGTCAGGGCGTAGCCACTCATGCCCGGCATGTTGCAGTCGGTCATCAGCACATCAAAGGTCCCGGAGCGCCACCGCTGCAGCGCCTCACGGGCATCGCCACAGGCCACGACCCGATGCCCGAGAAACATCAGTTGCTGGCTCAGGACCATGCGATTGGCGCTCAAGTCATCCACCACCAGCACTTCGATGCTGCGGCTCGGCGGACGCTCGGCAGGCGGCGAAACTTGCGGATCGAGATCCTCGCTGACCCGCTCCAGATACAGCTCGATGACAACAACGGTCCCGGCCCCAGGCTCACTCAGCAGGTGAATGCGCCCGCCCATCAACTCGATCAACTGCCGGCAGATGCTCAGCCCCAGCCCGGTGCCGCCATAGGTCGAAGAGGTCATGGCATCCGCCTGGACAAAGGGCGTGAATATCTTCGCCTGCTGCTCGGCGCTGATCCCCGGGCCGGTATCCGCGACGCTGATACGCAGACACGGGACACCGGACTCATCGGGCTGGCGCTCCACCGTCACCCGTACCTCACCTTCAGCGGTGAACTTCAAGGC
Organism: Pseudomonas sp. E1BtOHC1; assembly: GCF_058744285.1. Taxonomy (NCBI): domain Bacteria; kingdom Pseudomonadati; phylum Pseudomonadota; class Gammaproteobacteria; order Pseudomonadales; family Pseudomonadaceae; genus Pseudomonas; species Pseudomonas sp. E1BtOHC1. The sequence continues at coordinate 2,043,803 of NZ_CP196023.1, read as the reverse complement.
GTTGCTCAACAGGTTGTGCAGGACCTGGCGCAGGCGCAACGGATCAAAGAGGTAACGCCCCCGGGCTTCCTCGTTGAAGACCAGTTGCAGGTGCACTCCCTGGTTGCGCGCGGCCACCTCGAAGAGCTGCCGGACACTGTCGAAAAAGGGCTTGAGGGCGGTGACCTGCGGCACCAACTGCATATGGCCGGCCTCGATCTTGGCCAGATCAAGGCTGTCACCCATCAGGCTGATCAACTCCTGGGCAGACTGATAGGCCACCCGCAGGGCCTCGGAGAATGGCGCGCCACGCATCCTGGCCTGCTCTTTCTCCAGCTCCAGCAAGCCAATAATGGCGGTCATCGGCGTGCGGATCTCATGACTCATGGTGGAGAGAAAAGCGCTTTTCGCGGCATTGGCCTGGTCGGCGGACTGACGCGCCTCCACCAACTGGTTCTCCAGGCGCTTGCGCTCGGTGATATCGATCCAGCCACCCAGCAAGCCCTGCAGACGGCCTTCGGCGCTGTAGAACGGGACCGTCCATTGATAGGCGTGGATCGATCCGTTGCGCGTCTCCACCTGACGGTCGGCAAACACCGACTCCTCGGACGCCAGCAACTGCATGATCTCGCCATGCAGCTGGCGAGCGGTGGCCGCGGGCAACAGATCCAGCTCCGTCAGTTGGCGCCCCTGAATCAGCTCCAGGCTCGTCCCCAACTGCTGTTCATAACTCTTGTTGCAGGTGATCAGGCGCCCCTGCAGATCACGGACAAAGATCGGGTTGGGAATGCCGTCAAGCAGGGCCCGCATGAACACCAACTGATCGTTGAGCCGCTGCTCGGCTTGCAATCGCTGCTGAATCTGCAGCTTGAGCCGACTGCTCCAGGCCAGGGAAATCAGACCGAACAGCAATGCGGTGGAAATGGCCCAGTACACCCAGGTCGGCACCCGCTGCCAGACCGGCATCGGCACCGGCGTGGCCCCCAGCCATTTGAGACGGATAGCACTGAGCTCCGCCACCGGCAGCGCCTCCAGCGACTTGTTGAGGATACTCAGCAGCTCGGGCTGATCCTTGCGCACAGAAAACTCGTCGGCGGACCAGGTACCTTCAACGCTGCGCCCCACCCGCAACCCATCGTCAGCGGGCCCCAACCCCAGCGCCTGGACCTGGACCTCGTTCTGAATGGTGGCCATGGCTTCACCACTGCTGACCAGAGCCCGAGCCTCCTCATAGCTGGCAACGCTGCGCAGCCGAATATCGGGATAGTAGCGCCGGATGTAGCTCTCAAGGGTGTGCCGCGCCGGCAACGCCAGTACCTCACCGGCCATCTGCTCCAGGCTGCTGAGGCGGCGATCCTCGGGGCGCACGACAAAGACCCAGGCAGCACCACCAAAGGCATGGGAGAAATTCAGGAACAACCGCCGGTCCTCACTGGCCGTGAGGGTAGAGTTCATCTGCGCCTGTCCACTCTCCAGCCACTCCAGGGTCTGCGCTGTGGACAGGCTCTCCTTGTGCACAAAATGCAGGCCGGTCATGCGCGAAATGCGGTTGAGCAGATCGATGTTCAGGCCGGCCCAGCGCCCCTCCTTGTCCTTGAACACATGGGGCGGGTACTGCTGGGACGCCACCATCACATGGGGATGCTGGAGAATCCAGGCCTGCTCCTCGGCGCTGAGCTCGATACGCTCGCCGGAGATGTTCGCCCCCAGGCCGGTGGTCCAGCGGGCCTGTATTTCCCGCTGCAAGGATTCGTCGATGCTCTGTAGCGCCTGCTCCAGCATGCCTGCCAACAGGGCGTTGTCGTCACGGGTGGCAAAGGCGAAGCCGGTCGGCGGCAAGCGGCTTTCATCCTGAATATGCACCGCCAGATAAGGGCGCAAGGCCTTGTAGGCTCGGACGATGATCTCATTGCCGATGAAGGCGTCGGCGTCCCCCTGGTTCAATGCTTCCAGGCCACTGTAGAGGTTAGGCGAGAGCATGATCTGACTGTTCGGATACGCCGCATGCACCTGTTCGGCGTTGGCATAGCCGTCCAATAGCACCAGTTTCTTGCCGGCCAGATCATCACTGGGGCTCGACCCGTCGCGGCGCACCACCACCACGGCCCTGTCGGGCATGTAGTCGCTGGTGAAGCGCAGCCCCGAGAGGCCGCGCTCATAGCCATTGGCACTGGTCAGCACATCGATGGTGCCGTTGCGCAGCGCTTCAACCGCCTGCTCACGCTCGGAAAACCCCAGGACTTCCATTGTCACGTCCAATCGCTCGCCCACCAGGCTGAGGTAATCGGCGCTGATGCCCTGATAGCGATTGCGGTCCCGGGTGATGTCGATGGGCTGGTAGTCGTCGATGGCAATCCCCACCCTCAGGCGTGAATGCGTCGCCAGCCATTGGCGCTCGTTGGGCGCCAGGGTCAGGGGTTCCAGCTCGACGAACGCCGGCACCAGTTTGAAAGGCAGGTTCTTCGCCGTGCCGGCCAGCGCGACACCCCAGAGTACGGCCCAGCTCAGCAGGCCCGCCACGAGCAGGCCCAGGACACGCCGTACCCTGTAAGTTAGACGAAGCATCATCCGGGCCTCCCTGCCCCTGACGGGCCAAGCTTGTAGATGAAAAAACAAAGCCCGTCAGGAGACGGGCTTCGTGGACGACAAGACCAAGGGATCAGAGTGGCTTGCCACGATTGCCGTGCTGGCTGACAAAAGCCTGCACCGCTTTCAGGTCATTGGCCAGGACCGTGCAGCGTTCTTCGCGCTGGAACAGGTCGGACAGGTGCGCCGGCAGCTCCAGAGCCTTGCCGACACCGGCCTTCTCCACCGCTTCCGGGAACTTGACCGGGTGCGCGGTGCCCAGGATCACCATCGGCGTATCCAGGCTGCGTCGGCACTCACGGGCGGCCTTGACGCCAATCGCGGTATGCGGGTCGAGCACCTCGCCGGTCTGCTCGAAGACTTCGGCGATGGTCTCGCAGGTCTGCTCGTCGTTCACCGCCAGGGAGTCGAACAGCTTGCGCGCCTCGGTCCAGCGATCTTCTTCGACGCTGAAACCGCCGCCCTGCTTGAAGCTGTCCATCAGACCGGCCAGTGCCGCGCCATTGCGACCGTGGAGGTCGAACAGCAGGCGCTCGAAGTTCGACGAAACCATGATGTCCATGGACGGCGACAAGGTCGCGTGCAGGGTTTCCTTGACGTACTGATTACCGCTCATGAAGCGGTGCAGGATGTCGTTGCGGTTGGTGGCGACGATCAGCTGGCTGATGGGCAGGCCCATGTTGCGTGCCAGGTAACCGGCGAAGATGTCGCCGAAGTTGCCGGTGGGCACCGAGAACGCGATGGAGCGCGCCGGACCACCCAGCTGCAGGGCCGCGTGGAAGTAGTAGACGATCTGGGCCATGATCCGCGCCCAGTTGATCGAGTTCACTGCCACCAGGCGGGTGCCCTTGAGGAAGCCCTGGTCGGCGAAGCTGGCCTTGACCATTTCCTGGCAGTCGTCGAAGTTACCGTCGATGGCGATGTTGTGGATGTTCTCGCCGAGGATGGTGGTCATCTGCCGGCGCTGCACTTCCGAGACGCGGTTGTGCGGATGCAGGATGAAGATGTCGACGTTGTCGCAACGCTTGCAACCTTCGATGGCCGCCGAACCGGTGTCACCGGAAGTGGCACCAATGATCACCACGCGCTCGCCGCGCTTCTCCAGCACGTAGTCCAGCAGGCGACCCAGCAGTTGCAGGGCGAAGTCCTTGAACGCCAGGGTCGGGCCGTGGAACAGCTCCAGCACCCACTCATTGCCGTTGAGCTGACGCAGCGGGGCAATGGCGCCGTGGGAAAAGGCGCCCTGCTCTGACGACGCATAGGTTTCTTCCAGGATTTTCTTGAATACGGCATCCGGAATGCTGCCGGTGACGAACGGGCGCATGACCCGGAACGCCAGCTCGTGATACGGCAGGCCGGCCCAGGAAGCGATTTCTTCCTGGGTAAAGCGCGGCAGGTTCTCTGGCACATAGAGACCGCCATCACTGGCCAGACCTGCCAGCAGCACATCTTCGAAATTCAGGGCCGGTGCCTGGCCACGAGTACTGATATAGCGCATGGGGACAAACCTTCGGTTTGAGCCGCAAGCCGCAAGCTTCAAGCCTCAAGTCAAAGCCGATCAGCTTCTGACTTGGCGCTTGCCGCTCGCCACTTGCGGCTGCTTCATTAATTCAAATGTTCGACGCGGATACGAACCACTGGGCCGACGACGCCCTGCAGGGCCTCCAGCGCGGTAATCGCATCGTTGATGTGCTGCTCCAGAACACGGTGGGTCAGCAGGATCATCGGCACCAGGCCATCCTGCTCTTCCACTTCCTTCTGCATGATCGATTCGATGTTGATGCCGCGCTCGGAAAGAATGCTCGCCACCTGAGCCAGTACGCCCGGGTGATCCTTGGCCTGGATGCGCAGGTAGTAGGCGCTCTCGCAGGACTCGATCGGCAGGATCGGGTGATCGGACAGGGAATCAGGCTGGAAGGCCAGGTGCGGCACGCGGTTTTCCGGGTCGCTGGTCATGGCGCGAACCACGTCCACCAGATCGGCCACCACCGACGAAGCGGTCGGCTCCATGCCCGCGCCGGCGCCGTAGAACAGGGTCGAACCGGCAGCATCGCCATTGACCATCACCGCGTTCATCACGCCGTTGACGTTGGCGATCAGGCGGTCGGCCGGGATCAGGGTCGGGTGTACCCGCAGCTCGATGCCGGCCTCGGTGCGGCGCGCCACACCCAGGTGCTTGATGCGGTAGCCCAGGGCTTCGGCGTAGTTCACGTCGGCCGTGGTCAGCTTGGTGATGCCTTCGGTGTAGGCCTTGTCGAACTGCAGCGGGATACCAAAGGCGATGGACGCCAGGATAGTCAGCTTGTGGGCAGCGTCGATGCCTTCAACGTCGAAGGTCGGATCGGCTTCGGCGTAACCCAGGGCCTGGGCTTCAGCCAGCACGTCTTCGAAGGTGCGGCCCTTCTCGCGCATTTCCGAGAGGATGAAGTTACCGGTGCCGTTGATGATCCCCGCCAGCCAGTTGATGCGGTTGGCCGACAGCCCTTCACGGATCGCCTTGATCACCGGAATGCCACCGGCCACAGCGGCTTCGAAGGCCACGATCACGCCCTTCTCCTGGGCCTTGGCGAAAATCTCGTTACCGTGGACGGCGATCAGCGCCTTGTTTGCGGTGACCACGTGCTTGCCGTTCTCGATGGCCTTGAGCACCAGCTCACGGGCCACGGTGTAGCCGCCCACCAGCTCGATGACGATATCGATTTCAGGGTTGGTGGCGACGGCGAAGACATCGTGGGTAATCGCAATACCGGTCGTCTGGAACTGCGGCTTTGGCGTACGGGTAGCAATCTGCGCTACTTCGATTCCACGCCCGGCACGGCGGGCAATCTCCTCGGCGTTGCGCTGAAGTACGTTTAGGGTACCGCCACCGACAGTACCCAGCCCACAGATGCCTACTTTGACCGGATTCACTCTGAACTCCCCATAAAACGGCCGACTCTAGGCCGGCCGTGGAAAACAGCCGCAAACAGCGCGGCTCTCTATTAATGGCCCGTCGGCATTCACCGGCGGGCCATGATCGTCAAAGGCTAGCGTGACGATGCAGGATTATTTCGCACCCAGGGCCAGTTTGGCGATCTGTGGTGCCGGCTGGTAGCCGGGAATGACTTGGCCATCAGCCAGGACGATGGCCGGCGTGCCATTGACGCCGATCGACTGGCCCAGGGCGAATTGCTTGGAAACCGGGTTCTCGCACTTGGCGGCCTTGATTTCCTTGCCGTCGACCATTTTGTCCAGGGCGGCTTTCTTGTCCGCCGAGCACCAGACCGCTTGCAGTTGTTCATCACCCGGCGAACCCAGGCCCTGACGCGGGAAGGCGACGTAGCGCACTTCGACACCCAGCTTGTTCAGCGCCGGTATTTCAGCGTGCAGCTTGTGGCAATACGGGCAGGTGGTGTCGGTGAACACGGTGATGTGGGTCTTGGTCTCGCCGATAGCCGGATAGACCACAGTTTCAGCGACCGGAATACCGTTGATCAACTTGGAAATACCCAGGCGTTCGGTTTTTTCCGTCAGGTTCACCGGCTTGCCGTCCTTGAGCTGGAACAGATAGCCCTGGACCACGAACTGGCCGTCGGCACTGGCATAGAGTACGCGACTGCCCTTGAGCTTGACCTCGTACAGACCGGCCAGGGGACTGGCGGTAATGCTCTCCACCGGCACTTCGAGCTGCAGGGTCTCGAGGCTTTTGCGAATGGCTTTCTCGGCACTGTCATCGGCCATGGCGAAGGTGCTGAGCAACGCCAGGGAGGCGGCGGCAAAAATCTGGGTCAAACGCATGGGAACTCCTGAAGGCGGGCAAATGGGCAACTTGGAGCGGTCGCAATGGCAACGGCCCGCAAACACCCGTTTTGCAAACCGGCAAAGCCTACCACATCTGTTTGCCGGCACCGACTACGGGCGACGCAAAGCGCCGCCCGGGAGCCAAATCAACCCCGCGGATGATGCTTGGCGTGCAGATCCTGGAGACGGGCACGGGCCACATGGGTATAGATCTGGGTGGTGGACAGATCACTGTGGCCCAGCAACATCTGCACCACTCGCAGATCGGCACCGTGATTGAGCAAGTGCGTGGCGAAGGCGTGGCGCAGGGTGTGAGGCGACAGCGCCTTGCCGATCCCGGCCACCTTGGCCTGGTGCTTGATCCGGTGCCAGAAGGTCTGCCGGGTCATCTGCTCGCCACGCGAGCTGGGAAACAGCACATCGCTGGGCCGCCCGCCCAGCAGCTCGGCCCGGGCATCACGCATGTATCGCTCGACCCAGACAATCGCTTCCTCGCCCATGGGCACCAGGCGCTCCTTGCTGCCCTTGCCCATGACCCGCAACACACCCTGGCGCAGGTTGACCTGCTCCAGGGTCAGGCTGATCAGCTCGGTCACCCGCAGGCCGCAGGCGTAGAGCACCTCCAACATGGCGCGGTCGCGCTGGCCGATGGCCTCGCTCAAGTCCGGCGCCGCCAGCAACGCCTCGACATCGGCCTCCGACAGGGACTTGGGCAGCGGACGCCCCAGTTGCGGCATGTCGATCTGCAAAGTCGGGTCGATCTCGATCAGCTTTTCTCGCAGCAAATAGCGATAGAAGCCACGCACCCCCGAGAGGAATCTGGCCGTGGACCGGGGCTTGTAGGCCTGCTCCACGCGCCAGGCCAGATGATCGAGGATCAGTTCGCGTCCGGCCCGCGGCAACTCCAGCCCCTGCTCCTGCAACCAGCCGTTGAACAGCGCCAGGTCACTGCGATAGGCATGGCGGGTGTTGTCGGACAGGCCTTTCTCCAGCCACAGGGCATCGAGAAAACGGTCGATCAGGGGGTGGTCGATGGCGGGCATAAAGACTCGAAAGGCACGGCCCAGGGGCCACGCGTAAAAAAATAGTGAACTGCGCAGAGGGTCGCTAGTCTTTCATAGCCAGCCATTTCAAGGAACAGGGTGCATTGATGAGTGAACAACAGATTCTGCTGGCCTTCGGCGGCATCGGCGCGGCGGCACTGGGTTGCCAATGGCTGGCCTGGAGACTGAAACTGCCGGCCATTCTGTTCCTGCTGCTGAGCGGCATTCTCGCAGGCCCCGTGCTGGGCTGGCTCGACCCCCAGGAGATGTTCGGCCCGCTGTTGATGCCTCTGGTATCCCTGGCGGTGGCGCTGATCCTGTTCGAAGGCAGCCTGACCCTGCACCTCTCGGAATGGCGTGAAATCGGCAGCGTGGTGCACCGGCTAGTGACCATCGGCGCGCTGTCCACCTGGGCGGTGATCACCCTCGCCACTCACTGGCTGCTGGGCTTCGACTGGATGCTGGCGCTGCTGTTCGGCACCCTGACGCTGGTCACCGGACCAACGGTGATCGTGCCCATGTTGCGAGTGGTGCGGCCCAAGGCCTCGATCGCCAATATCCTGCGCTGGGAGGGCATCGTCATCGACCCTATCGGCGCCCTGCTGGCAGTGGTGGTCTACAGCTTCATCATCGCCAGTGCCGCCGGTGAGGGCCTGAGCCACAGCCTGCTGACCTTTGGCGGAGTGATTCTGTGCGGCAGCCTGTTCGGCATCGCCGGCGGCTGGGTCCTGGGCACCATCATGCGTCGCCAGTGGCTACCGGAGTACCTGCACAACCTGGCGACCCTGGCCGCAGTCCTGGGAATCTTCATCGCCTCCAACCAGGTGATGCACGAATCCGGGCTGCTGGCGGTGACCCTGATGGGCATGTGGATGGCCAATATGAAGGGCGTGGACGTGCGACACATCCTGCACTTCAAGGAAAACCTCAGCGTGCTGCTGATCTCCGGGCTATTCATCCTGCTGGCAGCGCGCCTGGATCTGAAGGCATTGATCGCCCTGGGGCCGCTGGTGCTGATACTGCTGCTGGTGATCCAGTTCATCGCTCGCCCGCTGAACGTGTTGCTGTCCACTGCCGGTTCCAGCCTCAACTGGCGTGAACGCGCCTTGCTGGCCTGGATTGCACCAAGGGGGATTGTCGCAGCAGCGGTGTCGGCCATCTTCGCCATCCGCCTGGATGAAGCCGGTCACGAGGGGGCGTTGCTGCTGGTGCCACTGACCTTTGCCGTGATCATCGGTACCGTGGTCCTGCAAAGCGCTACTGCCCGGCCCTTGGCGCGCCTGTTGAAAGTGGCCGAACCGGCCCCCAGCGGTTTCCTGATTGTCGGCGCCAACGGCCCGGCACGCACCATTGGCAAGGCCTTGCAGCAGTTGGGCAGCCGAGTGCTGCTGACCGACTCCAGTTGGGAGAATATCCGTGCAGCACGCATGGAAGGCCTGCCCACCTATTTCGGCAATCCGGCCTCGCAGCACGCCGACGCGCATCTGGATCTGGTGGGATTGGGGCATTTGCTGGCGCTCTCACCTTCAGGCGAACTCAACACCCTGGCGGCCATGCGCTTTCGTCACGACTTTGGCCATCAGCGCCTTTACGCCCTGGCCAACAGCCAGGAAAGCCGACGCACCGACAAGCACCGCGCCAGCCACGAACATCGCGGCCAGCTTCTGGGCAGCGAAGCCTTGACCTACACCAAACTGGCGAGCCTGCTGGGCCAGGGCGCCGAGCTATACAGCACGCACCTGACCGAAGCCTTTGGCTGGGGCGACTACCAGACTTTGCACGGCGAACGCGCGACCCTGCTGTTCGCCCGCGACAGCAACGGCTGGGTGCATGTAGTCACCCCAGAAAGCGACCTCAAGCCGACGGCTGGCTGGACCCTGCTGGCCCTGATCCTGCCCGAGTCCCTGTAACCGAGCCCCCCCCTGTAGGATCTGGCTTGCCAGCGAAGAGGCCCAAGCCCCATTCGTCGGCAAGCCGGCTACTACGCTGCGAATCCTGGAAGCACCGGCACCGGACGCTTGTCGTCATCGATGGCGACGAAACTGAACAGGCCATGAATGGCCTTCTCCCTTCCGTCGCAGCTCATGCTCTCGACAAACACCTCCACCTCGACCTTGAGGCTGGTGTTGCCCACCTTTACTACCCGACCTACCAGCTCAACGATCGAACCAGCAGCAATCGGATGATTGAAGTCGATCCGATCAGTGGACACCGTCACCAGCGGCAAGCGACAGAAACGCGTGGCAGCAATGAACGAAACTTCGTCCATCCATGCCAGGGCAGTGCCACCGAACAGGGTGTTGTGGTGATTGGTGGTGGACGGGAATACCGCCTTGGTCACGCGGGTCACCGAGAGCTCGGTGCGGCGCTGGATTTCTTGCTCACGAAGGGTCATCGGACTACTGCCTGAATGGATAGATCCGCGCAGGGGCACGCTGCGGGCATGGAACACCGATGAGCGCTGCAAGGCAGCGACCAAAGGCTTGATGGGAACAATCGGGGGCCGCCTGCCTGTGGATAACAACAGACCAGGAGCGCCGGGAGTGCGTGACTCACCCTAGGTGTCCCGTGCTGGCTGCACGGCGCGGGCGATCACACTTTATTGGGTCGGCGAGTATATCGCCGCCCGGCAGGGGCCGAAAGAACCCGGCTGGGGTCAGAGGCCACGATCGGCGATAAAAAATGCGATCATCCGCGCACTGAAAACGGAGACCCGCCGCCATGGATGCCCTGCCCACGCCTTCGCTCGTCGCACACCTGCAGCAACGCCTGAACGCCGACAGAGTGGATCATCCGAATTTCTTGGGCCCGCCGCTCGACATCAGCCCACTGACACCCGCTCAACTGGGCAGCCTGTGGCCGGCTATCCGCCGAGCCCTGCGCGACCCTGCCAACCCGGCTGCGCAGCAACTGGCGACCTCGATTGTGCAGCAGGCCACACAACTGGAACTGAGCCCAGCCCTCGATCAAACCACCCTGCTAGAGGCGCTGCGCACCTGCCTGAATTGGCAGGAGGCGGTGGAGCAACTCGCCTGTTTCAGCGGTACACCGAACGCCGCCCTGGCCGAGGAACTGCGCAGGATCCTCGATGAACCCTGCACACAGTGGGCGGCGAATTACCACCAGGCGTACGTGCTGGCGCAATGGGTGGATGAAGAGGCTCAGGCGGCGCTGCGGCGTTGCGTGGAACAGCACTACGCCGATGCCCCCTACGCCCGGCAGGAGTTCGAACGGCTTGGGCAACTGGAACCCCGCTCACAGCAGGTCCTGGCCGGCAGCGAGTACTGGACCGGCCATCATCACCTGAGTGCTGACCCGGCCAGGGTGCTGGTGGATGACGCGGCCTACGTCGAATTCTCACAGCAGATCCTCAGCACCGCAGCCCTGCGCCTGGACGCTATCCACAGCGGCGCCACACCCTATGTGGCCGATGGCGCCTTCACCACCCATGACACCCCGGTGATCGCCCGCGCCGCCCGGGTCGCCCTGCTGCGCGATGCCTCCTGGCTGCCACCGCTAATGGACATTTTGCTGCCCAAGGCCTGCGTCGCCCCGACCCAGGCCAAGACCGCCCCGTCACAGTCCCTGGCCATTGCGCTGGGGCACTGCATCGAGCAGGTGCCAACCCCGGAAAGCGTGCAGGCCCTGCGCAACGCCCTGAGCCTGGTGCGGCATGCCAGTATCCAGAAAAAACTCACACGCAACCTCAAACCTGCCGAACGCGGCCTGGCCCAACGCCCCGAAATCGCCCTGCGTCTGGCCCCCACCAGCACGCCGAGCAAGGCCCAGCACGGGCTTCTGGCCAGTTGCCTGGAGTCCGGACTGTGGCAAGCCTTTGAGCTGTCTTTCAGCGACTGGCGAAAGCAATTGGCGGACTCCGCCGTGGGCTCGCCCTTTGCCCGCTCATTGGTCTGGGTTGCCCATTGCGGGCATGCCCAACGCCGCAGCTTCCTGCTGAACGCGGATGCGCAAGCGGTAGACCCCTGGGGCCAGCCGCTAAGCCTGGATGCCGGGTGCAGGATTTCACTGTGGCACCCGCTGTCAGCCAACGCCGCAGAGCGCCACGCCTGGCAAAACCTGATCAGCGAACGCCGGATCAAACAGCCGCTGCGCCAGGTGTTTCGCGAGTACTACCTGCCGTCCCAGCAAGAGCGGGAAAGCCATACCTGCCAGGCATTCGCCGGCTACAGCCTGTCCATCCGCCCACTGATCGGCCTGGCCCGCCGCGAAGGCTGGAAGATCGACAGGGACAGCGGCCTGAGCCGCAACCTGGGTGATATCCGGGTGAGTTTTGCGGTGGACGCAGCACTCTATCCGGGGCTGCAGGGGCACTGCCTGTCCGGTAGCGCAAGCTTCGCTCGACGCGTCGATAAATACTGGCAGCCGATACTGCTGCTGGATGTGCCGCCGCAGGTGTTTTCAGAGGCCTGCCGGGCCATCGACCTACTGGTCAGCGTCAGCAGTTTCGCCATCGAAGAACTGGCACAGACTGCCACCGGCCAATCCTTGCCGCAAATGCCAGCGGCCAAGCGCGAGCAACGCCTGAATCTGTTGGCCGAGCACAATCTCACCCAGATGACGCTGATGCGCCAACACGTACTGAGCACGGCTTTCGCCACGCTTATCGAGGAGGGGGTGTTGTCGATGGAGGGGCGCCATGTCCGCGTCGGCGAGCATGCGGTGCATCTGGTCACCGGGCGCGTGACGCGCAATGGAGAACCCGTGGAGGTGGCCCTGGCGGCACAAAGTGGCAAATTGACCGCCCTGCCCTGGCTGCCTTATGACGAGGTACTGCTGGAACGGATCGCCAACACCGTCTGCGCCCTGCTGAACCGCTCCGGGCACTAAATGACAGGCAACAAAAAAGCAGCCCGTAGGCTGCTTTTTTCTGCATCGGAAGCTGGACTTAAACCAGTTTTTCCTTGATGCGAGCTGCTTTACCCGACAGGTCGCGCAGGTAGTACAGCTTGGCTTTACGCACGTCACCGCGACGCTTAACAGCCATGCTGTCGATCTGCGGGCTGTAGGTCTGGAAAGTACGCTCTACGCCAACACCGTTGGAGATTTTACGTACGGTGAACGCGCTGTTCACACCGCGGTTGCGCTTGGCGATAACTACGCCTTCGAACGCCTGCAGACGGGAACGATCGCCTTCCTTCACTTTCACCTGAACGACAATGGTGTCGCCCGGGGCAAAGGCTGGGATCTCTTTGGTCATCTGCTCTGCTTCGAGTGCAAGGATGATTTTGTTGGTCATGCTGTGCTCCTAAGGTAAATCGTCGGATCTACCATCGATACGTTGTTAACTATCGTCCCGCTCGCGGAGATATTCCTCGAGCAGCTTCTTCTCTTCTCCAGAAAGCGAGCGGCTTTCCAGAAGATCGGCGCGTCGTTCATAGGTCCGACCAAGGGACTGCTGTAAACGCCAACGCCGGATGTGTGCGTGGTTGCCACTTAGCAACACGTCGGGAACACGCTGATCCGCATACACCTCCGGTCGGGTGTAGTGCGGGCAATCCAGCAGACCGTCCGTGAAGGAATCTTCCTCCGCGGAATCCACATGCCCTAAAGCTCCGGGCAGCAGTCGCGTAACCGCATCAATCAGGACCATCGCCGGCAGCTCGCCACCGGAGAGTACATAGTCGCCAATCGACCACTCTTCATCGACATGAGCTTCAATAAAACGCTCGTCAATGCCTTCATAACGACCAGCAATCAGGATCAATGCATCCTCATTCGCCAACTCGCGTACCGCCGACTGATTCAGTTGACGGCCTTGGGGCGACAGGTAAATCACCTTCGCACCCTCCCCGGCTGCGTTTCTGGCCTGAACCAGTGCATCCTCCAGGGGCTTGATCTTCATCACCATGCCAGGGCCACCGCCAAACGGGCGATCGTCCACAGTGTGATGTCGATCCGTGGTGTAGTCCCGCGGATTCCAACAGGTGAGCTGCAAGAGCCCCTGTTTCACCGCGCGGCTGGTTATGCCGTATTCGCTGATGGCGGAAAACATCTCGGGAAACAAACTGATCACTTCTACGCGCAAGTTAGCCACGCTTAGAAGTCCGCATCCCATTCCACCTTCATCTCGCCTGCCGCCAGGTCGACGCTCAACACACATTGCTCGGTATAGGGCAACAAGCGTTCACGATCATCCAGGCTGCCAACGCAAGGCTTGACCACCATTACATCGTTCGAGCCGGTCTCCAGCAGGTGATCGATCTGCCCGAGCAGTTGCCCGAGGGTGTCGATAACCTTGAGACCTTGTAGCTGGTACCAGTAGTACTCGCCGTCGGTCAGTTCAGGGAACAGGTTGCGCGGCACACAGATCTCGTAACCGGCCAGAAGACGAGCTTCTTCGCGATCATCAAGACCCTTGAGCTTTGCGACCAGGAACTTGTCGTTCCCGCGTCCGCTGACCAGCTCAACCTGTTTCACGCTACCTTCGCGCTTGAGCGTCCAGGTTTTGTAGTCCAACAGGTTTTTAATCGGATCAGTAAAGGAAAAGACCTTCACTTCGCCGCGAACGCCATGAACAGAGTAGATTTTGCCGATAACGATCAAATCATCAGCAGGAGCTGGCGTCGCGTTCATAGGGTTCAGGCTGCAGCCTTAGCCGATTCCTTCAGCAACTGAGCAACGCGCTCAGAAGGCTGTGCACCAACGCTCAGCCAGTAGGCTACGCGCTCTTGGTTCACGGACAGGCGGACTTCTTGACCACGAGCGATCGGGTTGAAGAAGCCAACTTGTTCTTTGTGCGAACCGTCGCGTGGGTTACGGCTGTCGGTCACGGTCAAGTGGTAAAACGGGCGCTTTTTGGAGCCGCCAAGGGCAAGACGGATTGTTAGCATGTGAACATCGTTCCTGTAGTCGGTGCTGCAAATCTAAATGCACAGCGGGCATGGGTGCCCGAAAGGCCGCATATTCTAAGGAATATCCGGACTTTTGCAAATGACTTTTTCCGGCGCCTATCGGCTGCCACTCAGATTTGCTATGGAGCCGCCGCAAGCGGCAGCGAGTGAGCGCGCCCCAATCGAGGGTTTGCTCGAGATTCCACGTCCCCGTGGAAAAGCGCCGACATGACTGCCGGCGCGGATTCTTCACATTTTCGGCATGCCGCCGCCGGGCAACATTCCGCCCATGCCGCGCATCATTTTGGCCATCCCGCCCTTGGCGGAGAACTTCTTCATCATCTTCTGCATCTGCTTGTGCTGCTTGATCAAGCGACCGATGTCCTGCACCTGGGTGCCAGAGCCCATAGCGATCCGACGCTTGCGCGAACCGCTGATCAGCTCAGGGTCGCGGCGCTCGGCCGGGGTCATGGAGTTGATGATGGCTTCCATCTGCTTGAACTGCTTTTCAGCGGCGTTCTGTGCGTTGCCCATCTGCGATAGGTTAACCCCACCGATATTCGGCAGCTTGTCCATCAGACCACCAAGGCCGCCCATGTTCTTCATCTGCTGCAACTGATCGCGGAAGTCTTCGAGGTCGAAGCCCTTGCCCTTCTTCAGCTTCTTGGCCAGTTTGTCGGCCTTTTCCTTGTCGAGAGTCTGCTCGGCCTGCTCGATCAGGCTGAGCACGTCGCCCATGCCGAGAATTCGCGAAGCAATACGCTCAGGGTGGAACGGCTCCAGGGCCTCGGTCTTCTCACCCATACCGATGAACTTGATCGGTTTGCCGGTGATGGCCCGTACCGACAGCGCGGCACCACCGCGGGCGTCACCGTCGACCTTGGTCAGGATCACACCGGTCAGCGGCAGCGCGTCGCCAAAGGCCTTGGCGGTGTTGGCGGCGTCCTGGCCAGTCATGGCGTCGACCACGAACAGGGTTTCCACCGGCTTGATGGCCGCGTGCAACGCCTGGATCTCGTCCATCATCTCGCTGTCGACGTGCAGGCGACCGGCGGTATCGACAATCACCACGTCGATGAACTTGAGCTTCGCCTCCTTTATAGCCGCCTCGGCAATGGCCACCGGCTTCTGGCTAAGATCAGAAGGAAAGAAGGTCACGCCAATATCATTGGCCAGGGTTTCCAGCTGTTTGATCGCTGCCGGACGGTATACGTCAGCAGACACCACCATCACGCTCTTTTTCTTGCGCTCTTTAAGGAAGCGCGCGAGCTTGCCGGCAGTGGTGGTCTTACCCGCACCTTGCAGACCGGCCATCAGCACCACTGCCGGAGGCACGGCGCTGAGGTTCAGGTCTTCGTTGGCCGCGCCCATCAGGCTTTCCAGCTCGGCCTGGACAATCTTCACAAAGGCCTGGCCCGGGGTCAGGCTACGGGACACTTCGGTGCCGACCGCACGCTCCTTCACCGAGTTGACGAAGTCTTTGACCACCGGCAATGCGACGTCAGCCTCGAGCAACGCCATGCGCACTTCACGCAAGGTGTCTTTGATGTTGTCCTCGGTCAGCTTGGCCTTGCCAGTGACATGGCGCAGCGTCTGCGAGAGACGGTCGGTTAGGTTTTCAAACATGCTCGATCCTTTCAGGCCCAAGGTAGACCGGGGTAATGGCGGCCCAGAGCTTAATAAACAAGAGCTCGATGAGCCTGCGGCGTGGGCAGGTCGCGGATTATAGCGAAGACTGTGCGTGGCGGACACCTCGCCGTCTGCTTGCGTGGTCTTTCAGGGCTGTGGGTTCTATGCCAAACTCAGCGACTTTCGGGCCTGCCTAACAGGATTTATGCTCCCCTTGTCACCCAGTTTGCTACCCACTCTCGCCGCCGCCGTCCTTTATGCCGCTGCGACCTTCTATCAAGGCTCTCGCCTGGCCACAGGCGCCAAGGCGAACAAGCGCCTGCTGGTTATGCTGGGCATCCTGGCCCTGCTCGCCCACGGCATCAGCCTGCTGACCCATTTGCTGACCCCGGTCGGCCTGGGCCTGGACTTCTTCAGCGCCGCCAGCCTGATCGCCGCAGCGGTCATCGCCCTGACCCTGCTGGCCTGCTGGCGGATTCCCGTGGAAAACCTGCTGGTACTGCTGTTCCCCCTCGGCGCCCTGACTGCGCTACTGGCGCAGTTCGTGCCTACCGGCACCGTGCCTGTGATCGATGAGGAACCGGGGATTCTCGCCCATATCCTGCTGTCGATCCTGGCCTACGGCATGTTCACCATCGCGGTGTTCCAGTCCCTGTTACTGCTGGTGCAGGACCATCAGCTGAAAAACAAGCACCCCTCCGGACTGATCAGGAACTTCCCACCCCTGCAAACCATGGAAAGCCTGCTGTTCGGCTTTCTCTGGGCCGGCTGGACCCTGCTCTCGCTGTCGCTGATCTCCGGCTGGCTGTTCGTCGAGAACCTGTTCGCCCAGCACCTGGTGCACAAGACCCTGCTGGCCTGCCTGGCCTGGGTGGTGTTCAGCGTACTGCTGTGGGGCCGCAACCGTCTGGGCTGGCGCGGACACAAGGCGATTCGCTGGACCCTGGCAGGTTTCTGCCTGCTGATGCTGGCGTACTTCGGCAGCAAGCTGGTTCGTGAATACATCCTGCACATCTGACGACCGGCCATGACCGACTCCCTGCCCTCCGGGCCCATGCTTGCGGTAATCGCCCTGCTCATCGTCTGGTCGGGCCTGTTCACCGCTATCGATGCCGCCCAGCAGCACCTGCTGACCCAACGCAACGGCTCGCGCCCGGGCGACAAGCCGACGGCGCGACTGGCCTTTCCCAAGGAAAGCCTGATCCTGTGCAACACCCTGTGCCGAGTCCTGGCAGTGATCATCAGCACCTTGGTTGCACTGTTCTACTGGGCGGAAAACGGCCCCTGGCTGGCCTGCCTGATCAGCACCTGTGGTTTGCTGGTGCTGGCCGAATACCTGCCCCGCACCCTGGCACTGCGCTACCCGGAAAGCACCCTGAGCTTTGGCAACAGCCTGCTCGCCATCCCCATGAAGATCGTCTATCCCCTGGCCTGGCTGCTCCAGGCCATCGGCCAACTGCTATTGCGCCCTTTCGCCACCAAGACCGGCGCGGTCAAACACAGCGACGACGACCCGGCCCTGCAGGATGAAGAACCCGCCCCCCAGGAACATCACCCGCTGTCCGGCATCCATGCCCTGGACAACATCACCGTCAATGACATCCTGGTGCCTCGCAGCGAAGTCGACGGCATCAACCTGGACGACTCCATCGACGAGATCATCGCCCAGTTGCGCCTGAACAAACGTACGCGCCTGCCAGTGTTCCACAGCGATATCAACCAGGTGGAGGCGGTACTCAATACCCGGCAGATCCGCCACCTGCTGCCCGACGCCAGCCTGACCAAAGAAGCCCTGCTGGCGGCCTGCCACGAACCCTACTTCGTCCCCGAAAGCACCCCTTTGCAGTTGCAACTGCTCAACTTCCACAAGCAGCAACGGCGCCTGGGCATGGTGGTGGATGAATACGGTGAGGTATTGGGCATCGTCACCCTGGAAGACATCCTCGAAGAAATCGTTGGCGAGTTCGAAAGCGAGCACAGCCTGGACAACCCCCACATCCACCCCCAGGCCGACGGCCGCTATGTGGTGGAAGGCGCCGCCTCGATCCGTGAACTCAACAAGAGCCTGGGCTGGCACCTGCCCAGCGACGGCCCCAAGACCCTCAACGGCCTGGTCACCGAAGCACTGGAGACCATCCCCGACAGCGCCGTGTGCCTGAAGATCGGCCGCTACCGCCTGGAGATCCTCGAAACCGAGGAAAATCGTGTCAGCCGCGTGCTGATCTGGCACACCAGCAGCACCCCCGTCATCGCCTGACGTTCCCCCGTCCCTGAAGCCCTTGTTGAATCGTTAGGGGCCTTTCTATAATCGGGCGGCTTACCCAAGCTCCGCAGCCCCGCGTGCTACCCGCACTCAGCGGGATCCTGCAGCCATCATCCGCCACTGTTCGACGCGGCTCCCATCCCGAGCAGCGACCGCGCCAAACCCACATCCCTGGGTGCTCGACCATAATAATTCGCTCCACTGGAGCACAGACTGTCAGGGATATCCGCATGACGACCAGCACCGCCTACAGCGCCTCCGCGCCTGCTCAACCCGCCAACTCCGCGACGCGAGTGGCCACCGCCAGCTTTATTGGCACCGCCATCGAGTTCTACGACTTCTATGTCTACGCCACCGCCGCCGCACTGGTGATCGGCCCGGTATTCTTCCCCCAGACTTCCGGCACCGCGCAGATGCTCTCGGCCTTTCTGACCTTTGGCATCGCCTTCCTCGCCCGCCCCCTGGGTTCGGCGTTGTTCGGCCACTTTGGCGACCGGATCGGACGCAAATCGACCCTGGTCGCCTCCCTTCTGTTGATGGGGGTGTGCACCACCCTGATCGGCGTGCTACCGGGTTATGCCAGCATCGGCGCCTGGGCGCCGATCCTGCTCTGCGTACTGCGCTTCGGCCAGGGACTGGGGCTGGGAGGCGAATGGGGTGGGGCTGCCCTGCTGGCCACCGAGAACGCTCCGCAAGGCAAGCGCGCCTGGTTCGGCATGTTCCCGCAACTGGGCCCCTCCATCGGCTTTCTCGCCGCCAACGGCCTGTTCCTGGCCCTGGCCATGGGCCTGGATGACGAGCAGTTCCGCTCCTGGGGCTGGCGTATTCCGTTTCTGCTCAGTGCCGCGCTGGTAATGGTGGGCCTGTATGTGCGCCTGAAGCTGCACGAAACCCCGGTATTCGCCAACGCCGTGGCACGCCAGGAACGGGTAAAGATGCCGCTGGTGGAGCTCTTCAGCCAGTACTGGCTGCCAGTACTGCTGGGCGCCGCGTCGATGGTGGTGTGCTACGCGCTGTTCTACATCTCCACGGTATTTTCCCTGAGCTACGGCGTCTCGACCCTGGGCTACAGCCGGGAAACCTTCCTCGGCCTACTGTGTTTCGCAGTGCTGTTCATGGCTGCGGCCACTCCACTGTCGGCCTGGGCCAGTGACCGCTTCGGGCGCAAACCGGTGCTGATTGTCGGTGCCGTGCTGGCCATTCTCTCCGGCTTCACCATGGAACCCTTGCTGACTCAGGGCTCCACCGCCGGCGTGGCGCTGTTCCTGTGCATCGAGCTGTTCCTGATGGGGGTGACCTTCGCCCCGATGGGCGCGCTGCTGCCGGAACTGTTTCCGACCCACGTGCGTTATACCGGCGCTTCGGCGGCTTATAACCTGGGGGGCATTGTCGGTGCTTCGGCGGCACCCTTCTTCGCCCAGAAACTGGTGGCGATGGGCGGGTTGAGCTGGGTGGGTGGCTATGTTTCGGGGGCGGCGATCCTGAGCTTGATCGCGGTGCTGTGCTTGAAGGAAACGCGCAATAACGATCTGAATCGGATTGCCTGAGCGGCCGCTTCGCGAGCGAGCTCGCTCCTACAGGTTCAATGCAAACCTTGTGGGAGCGACCTCGCTCGCGATGCTTCTCAGAGCTCGACCACTACCGCTTGCGCAGCGCGGGTCGCCTTGGCCCGGGCGGCTTCGATGGACTCATCACGGGCCAGGGCCACGCCCATGCGCCGCTGACCGTTGACTTCCGGCTTGCCGAACAGACGCAACGCAGTGTCCGGCTCGCTCAGGGCAGCCCCCAGATTGGCGAAGGCGGTCTGAGTGGATTTGCCTTCCACCAGAATCACCGCCGAAGCCGATGGCCCGAACTGGCGGATCAGCGGAATCGGCAAGCCGAGGATCGCCCGCGCATGCAGGGCGAACTGCGACAGATCCTGGGAAATCAGGGTCACCAGGCCGGTGTCATGGGGACGCGGCGACACTTCGCTGAACCACACCTGATCACCTTTGATGAACAGCTCCACGCCGAAGAGACCACGGCCGCCCAAGGCTTCGGTCACCGCCTTGGCCACGCGCTCGGACTCGGCCAGAGCTTTCGGGCTCATGGCCTGGGGCTGCCAGGATTCCTGGTAGTCGCCCTTTTCCTGACGATGGCCGACCGGGGCACAGAAGGTGGTGCCGCCAACGTGGCGCACGGTCAGCAGAGTGATTTCGTAGTCGAAGTCGATAAAGCCCTCGATGATCACCCGCCCCTTGCCGGCACGCCCGCCTTCCTGGGCGTAGTCCCAGGCTTTCTGTACGTCATCGACACTGCGCAGCAGGCTCTGGCCCTTGCCCGAGGAGCTCATGACCGGCTTGACCACGCAAGGGAAACCCAGGTCTTGCACAGCCTGGCGATAGTCTTCGAAGGTATCGGCGAAGTGGTAAGGCGAGGTCGGCAGGTCCAGCTCTTCAGCCGCCAGACGACGAATGCCTTCACGGTTCATGGTCAGCGAAGTTGCCCGGGCGGTGGGGATTACGGTGAAGCCTTCGGCTTCCAGTTCCACCAGGGTCGCGGTGGCGATGGCTTCGATTTCCGGAACGATAAAGTGCGGCTTCTCGGCCTCGATCACCGCCCGCAGGGCCGCACCGTCGAGCATGTTGATCACGTGGCTGCGATGGGCCACCTGCATCGCCGGCGCATTGGCGTAGCGGTCCACGGCAATCACCTCGACACCCAGGCGTTGCAGCTCGATCACCACTTCCTTGCCCAACTCACCACAGCCACAAAGCAAGACGCGGGTCGCGGTTGGCGACAATGGAGTTCCGATACGAGTCATCTGAAGGTCCTCAAAGGAGCGGATCATCGAGGGCCGAGCGCCAGGCGGGCGACCCATGGGGAAAGAGCGCGGCATTTTACATGAACCGCAGCCTTTGGCTCAGCCGGCGCACGCCGCTTTGCGCAAACGCCAAGCCATGGCCAACCAGACCACGGTGACCCCGGCGAATTTCGAACCCAGGGCGGTGAAGATCACCCCCGGGGTCAGGGCATCGATCATGCCGAAGAAGATGAAAGTATCCAGGGGAATGCTCAGGGCCGAGCTTATCCACAGACGATCGTGCAGGGGTCGCTTGGTGATGCTGAACACCAGCCAGTCGATGCATTCCGAAACGGCAAAGGCGGTGGCACTGGCCAGGGCGATGGTGGGGTCGGAGGTCACGTAGGACAGCACCAGGGCCGCCAGCATGGCGATGATGGCGCCGTGGCCAAAGCGGGTCTGCACCATGTCGCGCAGGACGAAGACCAGCCCGCCCCAGGCCGACCAGATGATGTCCAGGTGCGGGGCAACGGAAAAGGCATAGTTGATCAGCACGACACTGCTGATATAGGTGATCAGGAAGAGCATGAGGGCGAAAAGTACCTGTCAGGAAGGTGCACAGGTTACTGCAGGCGCGGGTTTGGGCCAAGAAACCCTTTCGCCGGCAAGCCACCCACACCAGGCTTGCCGGCGACAAGGGCGGATCAGCTCGCCGAACTGGAGCCGATCATCCACAGCAGCCCACTGGACTTGGCCCGTTCATGGCACAGGGCCAGGACCGCACGGCGCTCGGTGTTGTCCATGCGGCTCCAGCGGGTGATTTCATCCACGGTGCGCTGGCAACCGGTACAGATGTCCTGCTCGTCCAGGGCGCAGATACTCACGCAAGGCGAGGCAACGGGTCTTTCAGGGGTTGTCATTGTTCTTGCTCAACCAGGTCTCGGGCATAACGTTGAGCATTATGAACGTAGTGGGCAGCGCTGGCTTCGAGCATTTTCTTCTGGGGTTCGGTCAGTTCGCGTACCACCTTGCCCGGCGAGCCCATGACCAACGAACCGTCAGGTATTTCCTTGCCTTCGCCGATCAGCGAGTTGGCGCCGATGATGCAGTTCTTGCCGATCTTCGCGCCATTGAGAATCACCGCGTTGATGCCAATCAGGCTGTAGTCGCCCACGGTGCAGCCATGCAGCATGGCGTTATGACCAATGGTCACGCCGGTGCCCAGAGTCAGCGGAAACCCCATGTCGGTATGCATCACGGCGCCGTCCTGGACGTTGCTGTGCTTGCCGATCAGGATCAACTCGTTGTCGCCACGCAGCACAGCGTTGAACCACACGCTGGCCCCCTCCTCCAGCTTGACCTTGCCCACCAGCGTGGCATTCGGGGCCACCCAGCTCTGTGGATGGGTCTCGACTCGGGCATCGCCCAGGCGGTATTTCATCTTATTGTCCTCATGGCTCAGGCAGCCGCGGGTTTATGCCATGCGAGGCGATGGCTTCAGGTATCGATAAAGGTTTTCGGCGGGTGATGCAGGCTGATCTTGGCGTCGTACAGCAGGTTGACCAGTTCGACGACCATGATCGCGGTCAGGCCCCAGATCTTGTACTCGCCGAAGCGGTAGCTGGGGACGTACCAACTGCGACCCTGATAGTCGATGCGATGGGTGTGTTCACGGGGGTCCTGGCGAAAGAACTCCAGGGGGACGCTGAAAACGGCGGCGATCTCGGCATCATTGGCCTGGTATTCGACATAGTCGGGAATCACCCCCACGTAAGGCGTGACCTTGATCCCGTGCAGGGAAATCAGCGGACTCAAGGGCCCGATGACTTCCACCAATCCCGGCGGCAGGCCGATCTCTTCCTCGGCCTCCCGTAGCGCGGTGAAGATCAGGTCCGGGTCTTCCGGATCGCGCCGGCCACCGGGAAAGGCCACTTCACCACCATGGGTCGAAAGCCCGCTGGCGCGAAGGGTCAGCACCAGCTCCGGTTCATCGCTGCGGGTGATGGGCACCAGCACCGCAGCCTCGGGAAAACGACGGTCGGTCTCCAGCGTTCTTGGCGTGTAATGGCTTACCCGATGAAGTAGCTCGTCCAGCATGAGGCATCTCGATCTGTTGGCTACCGTGCATCATGCACCAATCCAATCAGAGGCCCAACCCCCGCACCTGTAACGACAACTTGCCGACAACCGGGCGGCGCGCCAAGATAGCCCCAGCCTTTTCGGATACCCCACATGAAATTTTGCAGCCAGTGCGGCAACCCGGTGACCCAGCGCATTCCCGAAGGCGACTCGCGCCTGCGTTTCGTCTGCGATCACTGCCAGACCATTCACTACCAGAACCCCAACATCGTCGCCGGGTGCCTGGCCACCTGGGAGGGCAAGGTATTGCTCTGCCGGCGCGCCATCGAGCCGCGTCTGGGCTACTGGACCCTGCCGGCAGGCTTCATGGAGAACGGCGAGACCGTGGAACAGGCGGCCATCCGCGAAACCTACGAGGAGGCCTGCGCCCGGGTACGCAACCTGAACATCTACACCCTGATCGACGTACCGCACATCAGCCAGGTGCACGTGTTCTTTCGCGCGGAACTGGCCGACCTGGACTTCGCCGCCGGCCCCGAGAGCCTGGAAGTGCAGCTGTTCGACGAAGCCGATATCCCTTGGTCCGAGCTGGCTTTCCGCACCGTCGGCCGTACCTTAGAATGCTTCTTCGCTGACCGGCGGACACAGGCATTTGCCGTGCGCTCCGAATCCATTCCGCCGCTCTCTCAGCCTGCCATCAGTTAAACAATAAAAACGTGCACGGAACCTGTGCGCGCCTGGGGATATCGTGTCAATGCGCTGGTTGCTTGCCCTGCTGTGCTGTTCCTTCGTCGCTCTGTCTCAAGCCTCCACGGTGGAAACCCTGGACGGCAAGGTCATCGAAAAAGTCCTGGTGCTCAAATCCGCCCATCAACTGCAATTGATCAATGGCGGCAAACCACTGAAAACCTACCGGATTTCCCTGGGCAAGAAACCCAAGGGCCCCAAGCTCATGGAAGGCGATAAACGCACCCCGGAAGGCCTTTACTGGCTCGACTGGCGCAAGACCAGTGATCGCTACAACCTGGCCATGCACATCTCCTACCCGAACATCACCGACTCCGCGCGCTCGCGCCGTGAAGGGGTCAACCCCGGTGGCATGATCATGATCCATGGCACCCCGGACACCGAAGAGTTTCCCGAGCAGTACTTTCACACTCTCGACTGGACCGACGGCTGCATCGCCATGCGCAATGTCGACATGCGCGAAGTCTGGGGCCTGGTCAAAGACGGCACCATGATCGAAATCCGCCCTTAATCCCTCCTGCGCAAAAAATATTTTCCTCCCTGCCGCGCCCCGAGAGCGCGCATACCACTTGGCGATCCGCTGCGGGTCGCCGCCTGAGGTTTTGGCCATCGCTGCCAGACCTGCCTAATACCACTTCAATCCTTTATCCTCTAAAGCACCCCGAAAGTGCCCGATTTACGGCGTCCACACCCGATCAGCGGCGTTGACATGGTATTTAAGTGGTATTAGTTTTTCGGCATTACCGGGCGACAACAACCTAATAACCGCATCGGAAAACCTACAGATGAACCACCTCCTGACCCTGCGTCCCGACGACACTCAGCCGACCCCGCTGTACCTGCAACTGGCGCGCAACCTGGAAGCCGCGATTCACTCCGGCCAATGGAAAGCCGAGCAGGCACTGCCTTCGGAACGCAACCTCAGCGAACTGCTGGGCATCTCCCGGGTGACTGCGCGCAAGGCCCTGGAAGTCCTCTTCGAACGGGGCCTGATTCGGCGCAGCCAGGGCTCCGGCACTTTCATCACCCCGCGCCTTGAGCAACCGCTGTCGCGCCTTTCCGGGTTCAGCGAAATGCTGCGCCTGAAAGGTTTCGTCCCCGGCTCGCAATGGCTGGAACGCACACTGACCCCGCCGACCCACGAAGAGCTGATCCGCCTCGGCCTGTCGCCCAACGACAAGGTGGCGCGCCTCAAGCGCCTGCGCAAAGCCGACGATGCGGTCATGGCGATCGAGATGAGTACCTTGCCAGCCAGCATCATTGCCCAGCCCGAGGCCGTCGGCGATTCGCTCTACGAGTACCTCGACAGCATCGGCCGTCCCGTGGTCCGAGCCCTGCAGCACATCCAGGCGATCAATGCCTCGGACGAATTCGCCGCCCTGGTGGGCATCGCCCCCGGCACCGCGATGCTGCTGATGACCCGGGTCGGCTACCTGGAAGACAACACACCGATCGAAGTCACCGACACCTACTGCCGCAACGACTACTACGACTTCGTCGCTGAACTGCGACGCTGAATCCGCCCCCTGGAGCCAGAGAAACGCCCATGTCCGAAGACAATATCCTCACGCCCCAAGGCTGGGTCCGTGGCCGCCTGATTCATCGGGACGGCAAGGTCAGCGCCATCGAAGGCAGCCCCTGCGACCCGGCGGACAACGACCTGCCCTACCTGCTGCCGGGCTTCATCGACCTGCACGTACACGGCGGCGGCGGCAAGGACGTCATGCAAGGCCGCACAGCCTTCGAGACCATCACCCGTACCCATGTGCGTTTCGGCACCACCTCGCTGCTGGCCACCACCATGACCGCCCCCAGCGAAGAAATCAGCCAGGTTCTGGCTGAGCTTGGAACCTACGCCGAGCAGCGCCCCCATGGCTGTGCCCGGGTCCTCGGGGTGCACCTGGAAGGCCCCTACATCAACCCCGGCAAGCTCGGTGCACAACCCAACTTCGCCCACACCGCGCTCATGGCGGAAGTGGAGAAGTACCTGCAACTGGCGCCCATCCGGGTGATCACCATCGCCCCGGAAATCGCCGGCCATGACGCACTGATCCGCGCCCTCAGCGCCCGCGGCGTGCGCATGCAGATCGGCCACACCCTGGGCAGCTACGAAGAAGGCGTGGCCGCCCTTGCCGCCGGTGCCACCAGCTTCACCCACCTGTACAACGCCATGAGCCCACTGCATCACCGCGAACCGGGCATCGTCGGTGCGGCCCTGGCTCATGCCCAGTACGCCGAACTGATCCCCGACCTGCTGCACGTGCATCCCGGCGCCATGCGCGTGGCCCTGCGCTCGATCCCCTGCCTGTACTGCGTCACCGACTCCACCGCGGCCGCCGGCATGCCCGACGGTGAGTACAAGCTGGGCAGCCACACCGTGACCAAGTGCCTGGGCGGTGTACGCCTGGCCGACGGCACCCTGGCCGGCAGCACCCTGACCATGGACCAGGCCCTGCGCAATCTGGTGAAAATCGGTTTGCCCCTGGCCGAAGCCTCCCAGCGCCTGTCGCAATTTCCCGCCGATTACCTCGGCATCCCTGAACGCGGCCGCCTGCAACCTGGCAGCTGGGCCGACAGCGTGCGCCTGGACCGCGCACTCACACTGACCGCCGTCATGGTCGAAGGAGAAGACATTGACTTCAAAAATGCTTGAAGAGGCGCTGTCCTCGTACGCTGCCGTGAGCAGCCAATTGAAGCACCTGGACCCGTCGCTAATCGAAGTCGCCGGCCGCCTACGCCGCCAGCCACCACAAGTGGCAATGACCGTGGCCCGGGGCAGTTCCGACCATGCCGCCAGCTACTTTGCCTACCTGACCATGCAACAGGTAGGCATCCCGGTGGCCTCGCTGCCGATGTCGGTGGTGACCATGCAACAGGCGCCCCTGCGGGTCAGCGGCCAGGCGGTGTTTGCATTCTCGCAATCGGGACAAAGCCCGGACCTGGTGAACAGCGTGCGCCTGCTGCGCAAACGCGGCGCCCTGAGCGTGGCCATGGTCAATGCGCAAAACAGCCCTCTGGAAGCCGCCAGCGAATTCTCCCTGCCGCTGTACGCCGGTGCCGAGCAGAGCGTGGCCGCCACCAAGAGCTTCATCGCCACCCTGAGCGCCAGCGCCCGCCTGATCGGTCACTGGAACGAGGACAACCAGTTGCTGGAAGCCGGCCTGGCATTGCCCGAAGGTTTGCAGCAAGCCGCGACCCAGGACTGGGACCTGGCGATCAACGCCCTGCGCGATTGCCAGCGGCTGATGGTCATCGGCCGCGGCGCCGGCTTCGCCATCGCCCAGGAGGCCGCGCTCAAGCTCAAGGAGACCTCGGCGATCCAGGCCGAAGCCTTCAGCAGCGCCGAAGTCCGTCACGGCCCGATGGCCTTGATCGACCACGACTATCCGTTGCTGGTGTTTGCCCCACGTGGCGCGGAACAGGGCGGCTTGCTGAGCCTCGCTGCCGACATGCGCCAGCGTGGCGCCAAGGTGCTGCTGGCGGCACCGGATGACATCGGCGAACGCGACCTGACCCTGAGCCGCACCGAACACCCGGCGCTGGACCCGATCCTGGCGATCCAGAGTTTCTATGTGATGGCCGCCGGTCTGGCGGAGGCCCGCAGCATGGACCCGGACCAGCCGCGGCACCTGAGCAAAGTGACCCGCACGCACTAAGCCCCTTTGATCGATGAGTACTGCGCCATGCACAACAACAATAACGACCTGACGCTCAGTGCCCCGTTAAGCGGGCCTGTAGTGCCCTTGCGCAACGTCCCCGACCCGGTGTTCGCCAGCGGCGCCATGGGCGACGGGATTGCCATCGACCCGCTCAACGACACCCTGCACGCGCCTTGCGCCGGTGAAGTGATCCAAGTGGCTCGCACCGGGCACGCCGTGACCCTGCGGGCGGCCAACGGCGCTGAACTGCTGCTGCACCTGGGCCTGGACACCGTCGAACTGCAAGGTGAAGGGTTTGCCCTGCTGGTGGAGCAAGGCCAGCAGGTCAGCGCCGGCCAGCCCCTGCTGCGGGTTGACCTGGACCATGTGGCGCAGCATTGCCGAAGCCTGATCAGCCTGTTGATCCTGACCAACGGCGAGGGCTTCGACCTGCGCCCGCTGACCCTGTCCGCGGTCAAGGTGGGCGAGCCGTTGCTGCACATCAGCCGCCGTGCCAACGCTGACCCGCAACCGCTGGCGCCAGAGCAATCCGAGCAGCAGGCCAGCGCCCGAATCAAGGTTGCCCATCGCGGCGGCCTGCATGCCCGCCCAGCCGCCCTGGTGCGCCAGACCGCCCTGAGTTTCAACAGCCATTCGCAGTTGACCTTCAAGGACAAGAGCGCCCCCTGCACCAGCCTGATCGCCCTGATGAGCCTGGGCATCGGTGAGCAGGATGAAGTGCTGGTCAATTGCCAGGGCGCCGATTGCCAGGATGCCTTGCAGGCAATGCTGCAGACCCTCGGTACCGCGATGGCCGCAGATGCCCATGGCGAAATCCCGGCACCGGCCCCGGTCGTCCAACGCCCCGTGGAAGATGGCGTGCTGCCGGGCGTCTGCGCCGCGCCAGGCCTGGTGTGCGGGCCATTGGTGCGACTCAACGCCATGGTCCTGGCTGACGATCACGGTCAGCATCCGCCCGAGCCCCAACGGCAAGCATTGAGCGCAGCCCTGCACCAGGTGCGCGAGGAAATCCGCCACACCCTGGAGCAGGCCCGGCAACGCCGCGACCAGCAGGAACAGGACATCTTCAGCGCCCACCTGGCCCTGCTCGAAGACCCGACCCTGCTGGACGCCGCCGAAGCCGCCATTGCCCGGGGGCGCGCAGCCACCCATGCCTGGAGCGCGGCGATTGCCGAGCAATGCCAAATCCTCCAGCAACTGGGCAGCGCACTGCTGGCCGAACGCGCCAACGACCTGCGGGATCTGCAGCAACGTGTACTGCGCGCTCTGCTGGGGGAGGCCTGGCACTACGATCTGCCGCCCGGGGCGATCGTCGCCGCCGAGGAGTTGACCCCTTCCGATCTTCTGCAACTTAGCGCCCAGGGCGTGGCCGGACTGTGCATGGCCGCCGGCGGCGCCACCTCCCATGTGGCGATCCTCGCCCGGGGCAAAGGCCTGCCCTGCCTGGTGGCCCTGGGTCCGGAGGTGCTGTGCATCGACGCTGGCCGCCAGGTGGTGCTGGATGCCAACGGCGGGCGCCTGGAACTGGCGCCCGGCCCGCAGCGCATCGCACAGGTGCAACAGGCTGGTGAAACCCAGCGCCAGCGCCGTGCACTGCAACAGCAACATGCCCATGAGTCCGCCCTGACCCAGGACGGCCAGCAGATCGAGGTGGCGGCCAATGTGGCTTCCAGCGGTGAAGCCCGGGACGCCCACCAGGGTGGTGCCGATGGCGTCGGCCTGCTGCGCACCGAGTTCCTGTTCGTCGATCGCCTGACCGCTCCGGATGAAGCCGAACAGCTACAGGCCTATCAGGCGGTACTGGATGCCATGGGCGACAAGCCAGTGATCATCCGCACCATCGATGTCGGCGGCGACAAGCAACTGGACTACCTGCCACTGCCAGTGGAGGCCAACCCGGTGCTGGGCCTGCGGGGCATCCGCCTGGCCCAGGCCCGCCCAGAACTGCTGGACCAGCAACTGCGGGCGCTGCTCCAGGTCAGCCCCGTGCAGCGCTGCCGTATCATGCTGCCGATGGTCACCGAAGTGGCCGAACTGCTGCATATCCGTCAGCGCCTGGATCAGCTCGCGGTGGAACTGGGCCTGAGCCAGCGCCCGGAGCTGGGAGTCATGATCGAAGTACCGGCTGCCGCGCTGATGGCCGAGCAACTGGCGGAGCATGCCGACTTCCTGTCCATAGGCACCAACGACCTGTCCCAGTACACCCTGGCCATGGACCGTGATCATGCCGGGTTGGCGGCGCGGGTCGACGCCCTGCACCCCGCCCTGCTGCGGCTGATCGCCCAGACCTGTGCCGGCGCCAAGCGCCATGGTCGCTGGGTCGGGGTTTGCGGTGCACTGGCTTCCGATCCGCTGGCCACCCCCGTCCTGATTGGCCTGGGGGTCAGCGAGCTGTCGGTCAGCCCGCCTCAGGTCGGCGAGATCAAGGACCGGGTGCGCCAACTGGACGCCGGCCAATGCCGCCACCTCAGCCAACCGCTGCTCAACCTGCCCGGCGCCGCCGCAGTCCGTCAGGCCTGCGAACGGCTTTGGCCTCTGCACTCATAACAAGAATTCCAGGAGAGACGCCATGTACCAGTATTTCATCGAGGGCCTGCAACGCCTCGGCCGGGCGCTGATGCTACCCATTGCCATCCTGCCCATTGCCGGCCTGTTGCTACGCCTGGGTGATACCGACCTGCTGAACATCGCCATCATTCACGATGCCGGGCAATCGATCTTCGGCAATCTGGCGCTGATCTTCGCCATCGGCATCGCCGTGGGCTTTGCCAAGGACAACAACGGCACCGCCGGACTCGCCGGGGCCATTGGCTACCTGGTGATGATCTCGACCCTCAAGGTGCTGGATGCCAGCATCAACATGGGCATGCTCGCCGGGATCATCAGCGGGCTGATGGCCGGCGCGCTGTACAACCGCTTCAAGGACATCAAACTGCCGGAGTACCTGGCGTTCTTCGGCGGCCGCCGCTTCGTGCCCATCGCCACCGGCTTTACCGCCGTGGGCCTGGGGGTGGCGTTCGGTCTGATCTGGCCGCCGATCCAACACGGCATCAACAGCTTCGGCCAATTGCTGCTGGAAAGCGGCAGCTTCGGTGCCTTTGTCTTCGGTGTGTTCAATCGCCTGCTGATCGTCACCGGCCTGCACCACATCCTCAACAACATGGCCTGGTTCATCTTCGGCAGCTTCACCGACCCGAGCACCGGCGCGGTGGTCACTGGCGACCTGACCCGCTATTTCGCCGGCGATCCCAAGGGCGGCCAGTTCATGACCGGGATGTTCCCCATGATGCTGTTCGGCCTGCCAGCCGCTTGCCTGGCGATGTACCGCAACACCGTGCCGGAGCGGCGCAAGGTGATGGGCGGGATCTTCCTGTCCATGGCCCTGACCTCCTTCCTCACCGGGGTCACCGAGCCCATCGAATTCGCCTTCATGTTCCTCGCACCACTGTTGTACCTGGTGCATGCACTGCTGACGGGGCTGGCCATGGCCCTGACCAATCTGCTGAACATCCACCTGGGATTTACCTTCTCCGGAGGCGCCATTGACATGGCCCTGGGCTGGGGCCGTTCCACCAATGGCTGGAAGGTGTTTCCGGTGGGGCTGCTGTATGCGGTGGTGTACTACCTGGTGTTCGACTTCTGTATCCGCCGCTTCAACCTGAAAACGCCGGGACGCGAGGACAGCCCCTCCGGCGAGAAGTCCGAACTCAACGCCGATCAGCGCGCCGCGGCCTACATCAAGGCCCTGGGCGGTGCGCGCAACCTGATCACCGTTGGCGCCTGCACCACTCGCCTGCGCCTGGAGCTGGCGGATCGCAACCTGGCCGCGGACGCCGAACTGAAAACCTTGGGCGCCATGGCCGTGGTACGCCCCGGCAAGGGTGGCAGTTTGCAGGTGGTGGTGGGACCGATGGCCGACAGCATTGCCGACCAGATCCGCCTGGCGTTGCCAGCCTCGGCCAACGTCACGGTGACGCCGTCGTCCGTAGAAGCACCACAGCAGATCGACATTTCCACCCAGGAAGCCCAGCAGTGGCTCAGCGCTCTGGGAGGCCGGGACAACCTGCTACAGATGGATTGCGTGGCCCTGACCCGGTTGCGGGTGCAACTGAGTGACAGCCGCAGCCTGTCGGAGTCGGCGCTCAAGAGCCTGGGCTGCCAGGGTATGCGGCGCATGGAGGGAGATATCTGGCACGTGGTGATTGGCGAGAAGGCCGGGGGATTGCAAGCGGCTCTGCAAACGCTGCTGCACAGGAAGGTGGAGGCGGGAGCCTGAAGACGCCTTCGCCGGCAAGCCGGCTCCTACAGGCAAAGACCCACAAAAAAGCCCGCTGACCGTCTCCGGTTCAGCGGGCTTTTTATCGGTGGACAACCTCAGAACGCTTCCAGGCGCCAGACTTCATAAGCCGGCGTCTCGTAGGGATGGCTCTGCTTGAGGGCCGCCACTGCATCAGCAATCAGTTCATCGGCCACCACCAGCTCGACTTTCCATTCCTCCACTCGCTCCACCTGACCGGTCTGCCCGAGAAACGGCTGGCTGCCATCCAACGGGCGAAACTGGCCTTGGCCGAGCACCTGCCAGGCGCACTGGTCATAGGCGCCGATACGTCCGCCACCGGCGGCAAATACGGCGCTCTTGACCGGCTCCACATGGCTGGGAGGCACGAAGAAGCTGAGCTTGTACATCAGCCTCAGTTCACCCAGGCGCGAGCGTTGCGGAACATGCGCATCCACGCCGCATCTTCGTTCCAGTCATCCGGACGCCAGGAGTTCTGCACGGCACGGAATACCCGCTCAGGGTGCGGCATCATGATGGTGACGCGACCGTCGCGGCTGGTAAGGCCGGTGATCCCGCGCGGCGAACCGTTCGGGTTGGCCGGGTAACGCTCGGTGACCTTGCCGTGGTTGTCGACGAAGCGCAGGGCCACGCAACCGGACAGATCGGCTTCCAGCAGCGCTTCTTCGCTTTCGAACTCCGCATGGCCTTCACCGTGGGCGATGGCGATCGGCATCCGCGAACCCGCCATGCCCTGCAGGAAGATCGAGTTCGACTCCTGGACCTGGACCATGGCCACCCGGGCTTCGAACTGCTCGGAGCGGTTGCGCACGAAGTGCGGCCAGAACTCGCTACCCGGGATCAGCTCGTGCAGGTTGGACATCATCTGGCAACCGTTGCACACACCCAGGGTGAAGCTGTCGGTACGTTCGAAGAAGCCCTGGAAGGCATCCCGTGCGCGGCTGTTGAACAGCGCCGACTTGGCCCAGCCTTCACCGGCGCCCAGTACGTCGCCGTAGGAGAAGCCGCCGCAGGCAACCATGCCCTTGAAGTCGTTGAGGTCGACACGACCAGCGAGGATATCGCTCATGTGCACGTCGATGGCGTTGAAGCCGGCGCGGTCAAAGGCCGCTGCCATTTCCACCTGGCCGTTGACGCCCTGCTCACGCAGTACCGCCACCTGTGGACGCACGCCTTTCTTGATGTAAGGCGCGGCGATGTCCTGGTTGACGTCGAAGCCCAGCTTGACGCTCAGGCCCGGGTTGTCTTCTTCCAGCAGGACGTCGAATTCCTGCTCGGCGCACTCGGCGTTGTCCCGCAGGCGCTGAATCTGGTAGCTGGTTTCTGCCCACTGACGCTGCAGTAGGCGACGCTGGCCGGTGAATACGCTTTCGCCGTTGTAGGAGATGCTCACTTCACCGTTGTTGATCGGCTGGCCGATCACGGCCACGCAGTCGCCCAGACCGGCGGCGCTGAACTGGGCCAGCACATCAGGAGTGGCATCCTGGCGCACCTGGATCACCGCACCCAGCTCTTCGTTGAACAGGATGGCGGCGATTTCCGCAGCGTTTTCCGCTACAGCGTCGAGGCTCAGGTTCAGGCCACAGTGACCGGCGAAGGCCATTTCCACGGCGCTGACCAGCAGACCACCGTCGGAACGGTCGTGGTAAGCCAGCAGGTGACCGTCGGCATTGAGGCCCTGGATCACTGCGAAGAAAGCTTTCAGGTCCTCGGCGTCATCAACGTCCGGCGCCTGGCTGCCGAGCTTGCCGTGGGTCTGGGCAAGGATCGAGGCGCCCATGCGGTTCTGACCGCGACCGAGGTCGATCAGGATCAGATCGGTGGTGCCCTTGTCCATGCGCAGTTGCGGGGTCAGGGTCTGACGAATGTCCGCGACCGGTGCGAAGCCAGTGACGATCAGCGACAGCGGCGAGGTGACGCTCTTGTCCACGCCCTCTTCGTTCCAGCGGGTGGCCATGGACATGGAGTCCTTGCCCACCGGGATGGTGATGCCCAGCTCTGGGCACAACTCCATACCCACCGCCTTGACGGTGTCGTACAGACGCGCGTCTTCACCCGGGTGGCCGGCAGCGGACATCCAGTTGGCCGAGAGCTTGATGTCGCTGATCTTGTTGATGCGCGACGCCGCGATGTTGGTCAGGGTCTCGCCGATGGCCATGCGGCCGGACGCCGGGGCATCCAGCAGGGCCAGCGGAGTGCGCTCGCCCATGGCCATGGCTTCACCGGTGTAGACGTCGAAGCTGGTGGCGGTCACGGCCACGTCAGCCACCGGCACCTGCCACGGGCCGACCATCTGGTCGCGAGCCACAAGGCCGGTGATGGTGCGGTCACCGATGGTGATCAGGAAGCTCTTGCTGGCCACGGCCGGGTGATGCAGGACGCGCTCGATGCTCTCGGCGATGTCCAGGGTGCTCGGATCGAAATCGTCACCCAACTCGGTTTCCCGAACCGCCGAACGGTGCATGCGCGGGGCCTTGCCCAGCAGCACTTCCAGAGGCATGTCCACCGGGCTGTTGCCGAAGTGGCTGTCGGTCACGGTCAGCTGTGGCTCGGCAGTGGCTTCGCCGACCACCGCAAATGGGCAGCGCTCGCGCTCGCAGATGGCCTTGAAGCGTTCGAAGTCTGCCGCGCCCACCGCCAGAACATAACGTTCCTGGGATTCGTTGGACCAGATTTCGTGCGGGGCCATGCCCGGCTCGTCGTTGGGGATGTTGCGCAGTTCGAAGCGACCGCCGCGGCCACCGTCGTTGACCAGTTCCGGGAAGGCGTTGGACAGGCCTCCGGCGCCCACGTCGTGGATGAAGCTGATGGGGTTGTTGTCCCCCAGCTGCCAGCAACGGTCGATGACTTCCTGGCAACGGCGTTCCATTTCCGGGTTTTCACGTTGTACCGAAGCAAAATCCAGGTCCGCCGAGCTGGTGCCGGTGGCCATGGAAGATGCGGCGCCGCCGCCCAGGCCGATGAGCATGGCCGGGCCGCCGAGGACGATCAGCTTGGAGCCGACGGTGATCTCGCCTTTCTGTACGTGCTCGTCACGGATGTTGCCCATGCCGCCCGCCAGCATGATCGGCTTGTGGTAACCACGAACTTCATCGCCACGAGGCGTGGTAATGGATTGCTCGAAGGTACGGAAATAACCGGTCAGGGCCGGACGGCCGAATTCGTTGTTGAACGCCGCGCCACCCAGTGGGCCTTCGATCATGATGTCGAGGGCGGTGACGATGCGCTCTGGCTTGCCATACGGCACTTCCCAAGGCTGTTCGAAGCCCGGGATCTGCAGGTTGGACACGGTAAAGCCGGTGAGGCCGGCTTTCGGCTTGGCGCCGCGACCGGTGGCGCCTTCGTCACGGATTTCGCCGCCGGAACCGGTGGAAGCGCCGGGGAATGGAGCAATGGCGGTCGGGTGGTTGTGGGTCTCGACCTTCATCAGGATGTGCACCGGCTCCTGCACCGCACCGTATTGGCGGGTATCAGGGTTCGGGTAGAAACGCCCGGCAACGGAACCGACGATGACCGCCGCGTTGTCCTTATAAGCAGACAGCACACCTTCGCTGTGCATCTGGTAGGTGTTCTTGATCATGCCGAACAGGCTTTTTTCCTGGCTCTGGCCGTCGATATCCCAACTGGCGTTGAAGATCTTGTGGCGGCAATGCTCGGAGTTGGCCTGGGCGAACATCATCAGTTCGATGTCGTGGGGATTGCGCTTGAGGCCCTGAAAGGCGCTCATCAGGTAATCGATTTCGTCTTCGGCCAGGGCCAGGCCCAGCTCACTGTTGGCTTTTTCCAACGCTGCGCGACCGCCGCCGAGAATGTCGATGGCCGTCAGCGGCTTGGGTTCGGCGTGGCTGAACAGGCCGGCAGCCTGCTCCAGGTTACCCAGGACGATCTGGGTCATGCGATCGTGCAGCGCTTCGGCGATCAACTGTGCGTCAGCGTCGCTGAATTCACCGGCGACGTAGAAAGCAATGCCGCGCTCCAGGCGCTGGATCTTCGCCAGGCCACAGTTGCGGGCGATATCACTGGCCTTGCTCGACCACGGAGAAATGGTGCCGAAACGTGGCAGGACCAGGAACAGACGACCAGTCGGCTCTTGTACCGGAACGCTGGGGCCGTACTTCAGAAGGCGCGCAAGCACCTGCTGTTCGTCGCCGGTCAGGACGCCGGTGACTTCGGCGAAGTGAGCGAATTCAGCATACAAGCCACTGACAGCCGGAACCTTCTGGCTCAGTTGCTCAAGGAGTTTGCTGTGGCGAAAGGCAGAAAGGGCAGGAGCGCCGCGCAGGATCAACATCTTCGGGACAGCCTCGGGAAGGGGGTGTGCTTTGAGGCCGTGCATTCTAACGTAAACCGTTGGCATCGGCACTCGAAACGCAAACCGGGGCGCCCCCGGACGTCGGTCCGGCCCCGACGGCCTATAACAAAGGCTCATCAAGGTCATTACCGTGGGTTATTTTAATCGTCACATTGACGGCCGAAGCCCCATTCTTGAGGCCTCCAGCCCAGGCAGCCCAGCGCTAGCAGACAAGCCCTTCGCTGTCGAGATATGGCGGCCGTTATCCTTTGCGTATACTGCGCCAATGTTTTCCCCTATGGCTTTACGTCCGCGCTGCGCCAAGTGGCTCATCGTAACCGGACTCTTCCTGATGCTCGGCGCCTGTGTTGAGAAACCCAGCACCCTTGAGCGCGTAAAGGAGGATGGTGTGCTGCGGGTGATCACCCGTAACAGCCCCGCCACCTACTTTCAGGACCGCAACGGCGAAACCGGCTTCGAGTACGAGCTGGTGAAGCGCTTCGCCGACGATCTGGGGGTGGAGCTGAAGATCGAGACCGCCGACAACCTCGACGATCTGTTCAACCAGCTGGGCCAACCCAAGGGTCCGGTGCTGGCCGCCGCCGGCCTGGTGAGCAGCGAACAGCGCAAGCAGCAAGTCCGGTTTTCCCATCCGTATCTGCAAGTCACCCCGCAAGTCATCTATCGCAATGGCCAGTCCCGCCCCACCAGCGCACAAAATCTGGTGGGCAAGCGCATCATGGTGCTCAAGGGCAGCAGCCACGCCGAGCAACTGGCGGAGCTCAAGCTCAAGTACCCCGGTATCGAATACGAAGAGTCCGACGCCGTGGAAGTCGTGGACCTGCTGCGCATGGTGGACGAGGGACAGATCGACCTGACCCTGGTGGACTCCAATGAATTGGCGATGAACCAGGTGTACTTCCCCAATGTGCGGGTGGCCTTCGATCTGGGGGACGCCCGCAGCCAGAGCTGGGCGGTGGCCGCCGGTGACGACAACAGCCTGCTCAACGAGATCAACAGCTTCCTCGACAAGGTCGAGAAGAACGGCACCCTGCAACGCCTCAAGGACCGCTATTACGGTCACGTGGACGTGCTCGGTTATGTCGGCGCCTACACCTTCGCCCAGCACCTGCAGCAGCGCCTGCCCAAGTACGAAAAGCACTTCAAGGCCTCGGCCAAGCAGGAAAAGGTCGACTGGCGACTACTGGCGGCCGTGGGTTACCAGGAATCCATGTGGCAGGCCGAGGTGACCTCCAAGACCGGCGTACGCGGTTTGATGATGCTGACCCAGAACACCGCCCAGGCCATGGGTGTGTCCAACCGACTGGACCCCAAGCAGAGCATCAGCGGCGGCGCCAAGTACCTGGCCTATATCAAGGAACAACTGGACGACAAGATCGAGGAGCCGGATCGCACCTGGTTCGCCCTCGCGGCCTACAACGTCGGCACCGGCCACCTGGACGACGCCCGCAAGCTGGCGGAGAAGGAAGGCCTGAACCCGAACAAGTGGCTGGATGTGAAGAAGATGCTGCCGCGGCTGTCACAGAAGCAGTGGTACAGCAAGACCCGCTACGGCTATGCCCGAGGCGGCGAGCCGGTGCATTTCGTGGCCAACATCCGCCGCTACTACGACATCCTGACCTGGGTGACCCAGCCGCAGCTGGAAGGCGATCAGGTTGCCGAGGGCAACCTGCATGTGCCGGGGGTCAACAAGACCAAGCCGACGGAAGAGAATCCGCCGCTCTAAAAGCATTCGCCGGCAGGCCGGCGCCTACAGAGGTTGTGTAGGCGTCGGCCTGCCGGCGAAGTCCATTCAGGCCTTGGCCGCAGCCGCCAGGATCAGCGCTTTCATCTCGGCCACCGCGCCCTTGAAACCGACGAACAGGGCATGAGCCACCAGGGCATGGCCGATGTTCAGTTCATTGATGCCCTTGATCGCTGCCACCGCTTCAACGTTGTGGTAATGCAGGCCATGACCGGCATTGACGATCAGCCCCTGTGCCAGACCCACGGCAACCCCGTCGACGATACGCTGCAACTCATCGGCCACTTCACTCGGCGTCTGGGCGTCGGCATAGCGGCCCGTGTGCAACTCGATGGCCGGCGCTCCGACGCGCTTGGAGGCCTCGATCTGACGCTCGTCGGCGTCGATGAACAGGGACACTTCGGACCCGATTTTCGACAGCCGCTCCACCGCCGCCTTGATCCGCGCCTCCTGACCCGCCACATCCAGACCGCCTTCGGTGGTCAGCTCCTGACGGGTTTCCGGCACCAGGCAGATATGCGCCGGGCGGATGCGCTCGGCAAAAGCCATCATTTCTTCGGTGACGCCCATCTCGAAATTCATGCGGGTCTGCAGCACGTCCTTAAGCAGCAACACGTCGCGCTCCTGGATATGCCGACGGTCTTCGCGCAGGTGCACGGTGATGCCGTCGGCGCCCGCCTCTTCCGCGTCCAGCGCGGCCTTGACCGGATCAGGGTAACGAGTGCCGCGGGCCTGGCGCAGGGTGGCAACGTGATCAATGTTCACGCCAAGAAGAATGCGATTGCTGGTGGTCACGAAAGCGCTCCTGAATGAATGAAGATTCGGCGCACAGCATACGGGGAGAACAGGGTCTGTTGCCATTTGCTCGAACGCAGAATGACGGCGCCAGCTGGGCTATCGCGGCGAGCGGCCAAAACGGCAGCCACGCCTAGGGCTTGCGAAACAGCTCGCGACTGACCAGAGGACGCCCGCCCAGATGCACTGCCAGGGCCTGGCGCATCAGGCGCTTGGCTGCCGACAACGCGCCAGGAGCACTCCAGTCGGCCTCGGCCATGGCCAACAGCTCGGTGCCGTTGAACAGACCCGGTTGCAGCAGGAACACCTGCTCCAGGCCGGCATCCACCTGCAGGCGATACAGGCCATCGGCAGCAATGGGTGCGCCGTGGATGTCACTGTCCAGGGCGAAGCCGTAACCCAGATCATCCAGCAAACGCCACTCGAAGGCCCGCAGCAGCGGCTCCAGGGGCCGCCCTTCAGCCAGGGCCAGCAAGGTTGCCGCGTAGTGGTCGAATACGGCCGGATGGGGATCTTCCGCCGGCAGCAGGCGGATCAGCAGTTCATTCAGGTACAGACCACTGAACAGCGCTTCGCCATTGAGCCAGGATGCAATGCCGGCACTTTCCATACGTCCGACGTTCTTCAGCTCGCCACGGCCGCGAAACTCGACTTCCAGAGGGACGAAGGGTCGCGCCAGGGTACCGGCCTTGCCCCGTGCATTACGCAGGACAGCACGCAGGCGACCTTGGGGGGTAAGGAAATCCACCAGGGCACTGCTTTCGCGGTAGGCGCGGCTGTGCAGGACGTAGGCGAGCTGGCCGACTGGGGCGTTGCTGGACATGGTTGCGGGGGATCTCAGGGGAAGAGAGGGAACCGGGTCCGGAGAAGGGGTTGCAGCTGTTCGCCGGCAAGCCGGCTCCTACAGGAAGGTGTAGGAGCCGGCTTGCCGGCGAAGTGCATCAGAGGTCGCCGTAGCCCAGGGAGCGCAAGGCGCGCTCGTCGTCGGACCAGCCGCCCTTGACCTTGACCCAGAGGTTGAGCATGACCTTGGAGTCGAACAGCAGCTCCATGTCCTTGCGCGCCTCCATGCCGATGCGCTTGATCCGCTCACCCTTGTCGCCAATGATGATTTTCTTCTGACCGTCGCGCTCGACGAGGATCAAGGCGTGAATATGCAGGGTCTTGCCCTGCTGCTTGAACTCTTCGATTTCCACGGTGATCTGGTACGGCAGCTCGGCACCCAACTGGCGCATGATCTTCTCGCGCACCAGTTCGGCAGCCAGGAAACGCGAGCTGCGGTCGGTGATCTGATCTTCCGGGAAGAAGTGCTCGTTCTCCGGCAGGTGCTTGGCGATCAGGCCTTCCAGGGCTTCGAGGTTATGCCCCTGCTGCGCGGAAACCGGCACGATCTCGGCGTTCGGCAGTTGCTCCTGCAGCCAGGTCAGGTGCGGCATCAGCTCGGCCTTGTCCTCGATGCGGTCGGTCTTGTTGATCGCCAGGATCACCGGACCCTGCACGTACTGGACACGCTCCAGGACCAACTGGTCCTCGTCGGTCCACTTGGTGCGGTCAACCACGAAGATCACCACGTCCACATCTTTCAAGGCCGCCGAAGCGGTCTTGTTCATGTAGCGGTTGAGGGCTTTTTCGTTGCTCTTGTGCATGCCGGGGGTGTCGACGTAGATCGCCTGGATGGCGCCTTCGGTCTTGATCCCGAGCATGTTGTGGCGTGTGGTCTGAGGCTTGCGCGAAGTGATCGCCAGCTTCTGGCCGAGGATGTGGTTGAGCAGCGTCGACTTGCCCACGTTGGGGCGGCCGACGATGGCGACATAGCCACAGCGTGTTGCGGTTGAATCAGTCATGGCCATTCTCCACGCCCAGGGCAATCAGTGCTGCGGCGGCCGCTACCTGTTCGGCAATACGACGGCTCACACCCTGACCTCGGCTTTTTTCATTCAATAAGGTGACTTCACATTCAACGAAGAATGTCCGGCAGTGCGGTTCGCCCTGGATATCCACCACTTCATAGCGCGGCAGTTCACAGGCACGAGACTGGAGGAACTCCTGCAGCCGGGTCTTGGGGTCCTTGTTGGTGTCTACCAGGGTCAGGCTCTCGAACTCCGAGGCCAGCCAGGACAACACGCGGTCACGGGCCGTTTCCATGCCGGCGTCCAGGTAGATCGCACCGATCAGGG
Source organism: Pseudomonas sp. E1BtOHC1 (assembly GCF_058744285.1). Classification (NCBI taxonomy): domain Bacteria; kingdom Pseudomonadati; phylum Pseudomonadota; class Gammaproteobacteria; order Pseudomonadales; family Pseudomonadaceae; genus Pseudomonas; species Pseudomonas sp. E1BtOHC1. Next base: position 2,003,077 of record NZ_CP196023.1, on the reverse strand, counting down.
CTTCCAGGGCATCGGCGAGGATCGATTCACGACGGAAACCGCCGCTCTTCAACTCGCCGGAGCCCAGGCGCAGGTATTCGCCCAGGTCGAAACCACGGGCCAGTACCGCCAGTGTTTCACCTTTCACCAGGCGTGCGCGCAAACGCGACAGCTGGCCTTCGCGGGCCTGGGGGAAGCGCTCGAACAACGCCTCGCCGGCCACGAAGTTGAGAATGGCATCACCGAGGAACTCCAGGCGTTCGTTGTTACGCCCGGCAAAGCTGCGATGGGTGAGTGCCAGGAGCATCAGCTCCTGATCCTTGAAGGTATAACCGAGCTGACGCTCGAGACGGCTCAAAGAAACGCTCACGGTTTACCCACGCTGATTTCGTTGCCGAAACTCGCCATCCTAGGGGCCGCGCACGAGGTGCGGGTGGCAATTAACGCTGTGTTCAAATCCACATCCTGAATATCGTTGACTGCATGCTTCTGGCCATAAGGCTGTTACGCGATGCCCGAGGGCAAGGGCGTTTTATACAAGAGCCAGAAAAGCATTCGGCGCTGTGTTCAACAGCGCCGTGTGTGATTACTTGATCAGGCCAACCCGCGAGAAATTCGGCAGGTGGCTGAGTTTCGGTTCGGGCCAGCTCATCCAGACTGCGAAGGCCTTGCCGACGATATTCTTGTCGGGAACCATGCCCAGCAGGTCTTTGGGAATACTCGGATCGTCCCAGTAGCGACTGTCGTTGGAGTTGTCGCGGTTGTCGCCCATCATGAAGTAATGCCCGGCAGGCACCACCCAACGCCCGTCCGGCGCGGGCCGGTAGCGACTCATTTCCTTGCGGATCAAGTGCTCGACGGCACCGAGCTTTTCCTTGTACAGCTCGGCGCTGCCCAAGGTGCCGGGTTCAGCCCCAACCAACTGCTCTGCCACCGACTGGCCGTTGACGAACAGGTGCTTGTCGCTGGTGTAGCGCACTTCATCACCCGGCAGGCCGACTACACGCTTGATGTAGTTGACGTTGGGGTCGCTTGGGTAGCGGAACACCATGACATCGCCGCGCTGCGGATCACCGACTTCGATGACTTTCTTGTCGATCACCGGCAGGCGGATCCCGTAAGAAAACTTGTTCACCAGGATAAAGTCGCCCACATCCAGGGTCGGCTTCATCGAGCCCGATGGAATCTGGAACGGTTCCACCAGGAACGAACGCAGCACCAGGACAATGAACAGCACCGGAAAGAACGACTTGCCGTATTCAACCAGCAGCGGTTCCTTGCTCAGCTTTTCGACCACCAGCCCATCCGGCTGGCTGACGCTGCCCTGATAGTTGGCGATGGCCGAGCGCCGACGCGGTGCCAGAAACACCAGGTCGAGCAACGCCAAGAGACCGCAGACAAAGACAGCGATGACCAGCAACAGCGGGAAATTTAGTGACATAGGACCTAACTATCCAACCTGAGCACAGCAAGGAAGGCTTCTTGTGGAATTTCCACGTTGCCCACTTGCTTCATGCGTTTCTTACCGGCCTTCTGCTTTTCCAACAGCTTGCGCTTACGGCTGACGTCGCCGCCGTAGCATTTGGCCAGTACGTTCTTTCTGAGAGCCTTGACGGTTGTCCGCGCCACAATCTGCCCGCCAATGGCGGCCTGAATTGCCACGTCAAACATCTGCCGAGGAATCAGTTCCTTCATCTTCTCGGTCAACGCACGCCCTTTGTAATGGGCGTTGTCACGGTGGACGATCAACGCCAGGGCGTCGACTTTCTCACCGTTGATCAGCACATCCAGCTTGACCAGATTAGCCGATTGATAACGGTCGAAATGATAGTCCAGCGAAGCATAGCCGCGGCTGGTGGATTTCAGGCGGTCAAAGAAGTCCAGTACCACTTCGTTCATCGGCAGATCGTAGGTCACCTGGACCTGGCTACCGAGGAACAGCATGTCGTGCTGCACGCCGCGCTTCTCGATGCACAGGGTTATGACGTTGCCCAGGTGCTCTTGCGGCACAAGAATGTTGGCCCGCACGATCGGCTCGCGCATGTCCTCAATCGCCGACAGATCCGGAAGTTTGGACGGGTTGTCGACATAAATCGTTTCACCGTTCTTCAACAGCAGCTCGAAGATCACCGTCGGCGCTGTGGTGATCAGGTCCAGGTCGTATTCGCGCTCCAGGCGCTCCTGGATGATCTCCATGTGCAGCATGCCGAGGAAGCCACAACGGAAACCGAAGCCCAAGGCGTCGGAGCTTTCCGGGGTGTACTGCAGCGACGAGTCGTTGAGGGTGAGCTTCTGCAACGCTTCGCGGAAATCCTCGAAGTCGTCGGAGCTGACCGGGAACAGGCCGGCGTAGACCTGCGGCTGGATGCGCTTGAAGCCTGGCAGCACTTCCACGTCCGGGGTCGAGCTCAGGGTCAGGGTGTCACCCACCGGCGCACCGTGAATGTCCTTGATGCCGGCGATGATGAAGCCCACTTCACCGGCCTTGAGGTCAGTGGTGGCGGTGTGTTTGGGGTTGAAGACGCCGACGCTGTCCACCAGGTGGATCTTGCCGGTGGATTTCACCAGGATCTTGTCACCCTTCTTCACCCGGCCGTGACGCACACGCACCAGGGACACAACGCCCAGGTAGTTGTCGAACCAGGAGTCGATGATCAGCGCTTGCAGCGGGTCTTCGATATTGCCGGTCGGTGCCGGAATGGTGGTCACCAGGCGCTCGAGCACCTCGTCCACGCCCAGGCCGGTCTTGGCGCTGCAAGTCACGGCGTCAGTGGCATCGATACCGATGATTTTCTCGATCTCTTCCTTGACCCGTTCAGGATCGGCCTGGGGCAGGTCGATCTTGTTCAGCACCGGCATCACTTCGAGACCTTGCTCGATGGCGGTGTAGCAGTTGGCAACCGACTGGGCTTCAACGCCCTGGCCAGCGTCCACCACCAGCAGTGCACCTTCACAGGCCGCCAGGGAGCGACTGACTTCATAGGTGAAGTCCACGTGGCCCGGGGTATCGATGAAGTTCAGCTGGTAGGTAATGCCATCTTTGGCTTTGTAATAGAGGGTGACGCTGTGGGCCTTGATGGTGATCCCGCGCTCACGCTCAAGGTCCATGGAGTCCAGAACCTGGGCTTCCATTTCGCGCTCGGCCAGGCCGCCGCACATCTGGATGAAGCGATCGGCCAGAGTCGACTTGCCATGGTCAATGTGGGCGATGATGGAGAAATTGCGGATATGACTCAAATCACTCACGGATGAACACTCAAAAAGGCTGCAGGCAGGGCCCGCCGAAAAATAGCCGGGAATTGTACCTGATACTCGGCACGAGCGTCACGCTCGCCTGTCAGCGTTTGTCAAATGCAAAAACGCCCCGATCCAGGGACCGGGGCGTTGCGCTAAAAACCTGACAGAGCCGCTGAATCAGCCGGCCCGGCGCAATAGCCAGAAGCCTGCGATGGCACAGATACCCGCCGGCACCAGCACCGCGAACAGCGGCGAGAAACCGAACACCAGGCTCGAAGGCCCCAGCAGGTCCTGAGCGATGCGGAAGGTGAAACCCACCAATACGCCCGTGAACACTCGCTGACCCAGGGTCACCGAACGCAGCGGTCCGAAAATGAAGGAAATCGCCATCAGCACCAGGGCCGCCGTCACCAGCGGCTGCAGCACCTTGACCCAGAACGCCAGCCAGTAACGACCATTGTTCAAGCCCTGGTCGGCTAGATAATGGATATAGCCCCACAGACCACTGATAGACAGAGACTCCGGCGCCATGACCACGGTGCTCAGCAGTTGCGGGCTCAGAGCCACGTCCCAACGCTCGTCGGGAACGCTGATGACCTCGGTGTGACCTTCACGGAAATAGGTGGTGGTGACATCCGTCAGCTGCCAGTAGTTTTCGTGGAAACGTGCCTGACGAGCAAAACTCGACGACAACATATGGTGATTGTCATCGAAGTGGTAGCGAGTCACGCCATACAGCAGGCCATTGGGCTGCACTGCGTTGATATGGATGAACTCCTCGCCCTGACGGTGCCACAGGCCGTGCTTGGAACTCTGGGCATCACCGGAACCCTGGGCCAGGGCGCGACTGGCCTGAGCTTGGGTCTCGGTGGCCGGCGCTACGTATTCACCCACCAGCACGCCCACCAGCATCAGCACCAGCATCGGTTTCATCACCGCCCAGACGATACGACCGACAGAGACGCCGGCAGCACGCATGATGGTCAGTTCGCTGTTGCTGGCCAGGGAGCCAAGACCGATCAGGCAGCCGATGAGGCCGGCCATCGGCAACATTTCATAAACCCGGCGCGGGGCGGTGAGGACCACGTAGCTCATCACGTCCATCACGGTGTAGGTATCGCTGACACTGCCCATCTCATCGATGAAGGCAAACAGCGAAGCCAGCCCGAGGATGATCCCCAGGACCGCAAGAATAGCCATGAACACACTGCTACCGATGTAGCGATCGAGCTTAACCACGAGCCATCTCCTTCATACTGCGACGACTCGCCATTTTCAAACGCAACGGTTCCCAGTACATCAAGCCCAGGCCAATGCCCAGGAACAGCAGGTGAACCCACCACAGCCCCAGGGTTGGCGAGATCTTGCCTTTCTCCATGGCGCCACGTACCGCGATCAGGATGGTCAGGTACGCCATATACAGCAGGATGGCCGGGATCAGCTTGAGGAAGCGGCCCTGGCGCGGGTTGACCCGGGACAACGGCACCGCCATCAAGGTCACGATAAACACCAGCAACGGCAGGGACAGACGCCATTGCAGCTCGGCACGGGCCCGCAGGTCATTCTTGCCGATCAGGTCAGCAGTGGGCATGGCATCGCGATCGGTGACTTCGTCGCTGACATCCGGTCGCTCCAGCAGCACGCCGTAGGTGTCGTACTTGATCACCCGATAGTTGGCCTCACCTGGATTGCCGTCATAGCGATAGCCGTTTTCCAGGATCAGGTAGCGATTACCGTCGGGACGAATGTCCTGGTGCCCCTTCTCGGCCACCAGCACCGAAATGCCCTGGTCCTTTTTCTCCCGGCTCAGACGCTTTTCGGAGATGAACACCCCGGAAAGATTGGTGCGATCCTCGGACAGCTGCTCGGTATAGGTCACCCGAGTGCCATCATTGAGCGCCTGGAAGCGCCCGGCCACCAGGGTGTCGAACTCGGTCAGGGCGTCCTGCTTGTTCAGCAGCAACTGGAACTGGTTGGCCCCCTGCGGCGCCAGGCTCAGGCTCAACCAGGCCACCAGCAAGGCCACCAGGGCCGCCGGGATCATGGTCATGCCTAGCAGACGCTGCTGGCTCATGCCGGTAGCCGACAACACGGTCATCTCGCTTTCGAGATAGAGCCGGCCGTAAGCCAGGAGAATGCCCAGGAACAGCCCCAATGGCAGGATCAGCTGCAAAAAACCCGGCAGGCGAAAGCCCATGATCAGGAACAGCGAGCCCGGGTCCAGGGCGCCCGAGGCGGCTTGTGCGAGGAACTTGACGAAGCGCCCGCTCATGATGATGACCAGCAGCACCGCACTCACGGCACTCAGGGTCAGCAGGATTTCGCGGGATAGATAACGAAAGACGATCAAACCAGACACTCCAGGGTTGTCAGGCTAAGGCGGCCGAACAAGCAAACGTATCGAGCCGACCCCAAATGCAGGGCCGCCGAAAAAAGATGGCGCATTATCCTGTGATTGCGCGCGCCTGTCACGGAGGATGCTCACCCGGCGCTCTAAAGCGGCGAACTTGGCCAAGACGAGGGTTGTCAGCCGCAAGCGGCGAGGTTCAAACTGGCGGCTTTGTCGTCGGCAGCACGCGACGTCTTCTTCTATATAGATAAGCCCCGCGCCGGAGTCTTTCCTGCGCTCTTTGACCATTCATTCAGGGACCCAGACATGGAACTGGTTGTAAAAAGCGCTAGCCCGGAAACGTTGAAGACCGCCACCCTGGTGGTCGCCGTCGGCGAAGGCCGCAAACTCGGCAACGTGGCCAAGCAACTCGACGAACTCAGCGGCGGCGCCATCAGCGCCGTGCTCAAGCGCGGCGACCTGGCCGGCAAGGTCGGTCAGAGCCTGCTGTTGCACGGTGTGGCCAAGCTCAAGGCGGAACGCCTGCTGCTGGTGGGCGTCGGCAAGGATGAGGAGCTGGGCGACCGCCCGTTCCGCAAGATCATCAGTGGTGTACTCGCCACCCTCAAGGGGCTGGGTGGCAGCGATGCCGTGCTGGCTCTGGATGAAGTCGTGGTCAAAGGTCGCGACAGCTACGGCAAGACCCGTCTGCTGGCGGAAACCCTGGTGGACGGCGGCTACGTATTCGACCGCTACAAGAGCCAGAAAGCCGAACCCCGCGCCCTGAAGAAAATCACCCTGCTGACGATCAAGGCCGCCCAGGCTGAAGTCGAGCGCGGCGTGACCCACGCCCAGGCCATCGCCAACGGCATGGCTTTTACCCGCGACCTAGGCAACCAGCCGCCAAACGTCTGCCACCCGACGTTCCTGGGTGAACAGGCCAAGGCCCTGGGCAAGGAGTTCAAGGGTCTGAAAGTCGAAGTCCTCGACGAGAAGAAGATCAAGGAACTGGGCATGGGCTCGTTCTATGCCGTAGGCCAGGGCAGCGACCAGCCGCCACGCCTGATCGTCATGCAGTACAACGGCGGCAAGAAGTCCGAGAAGCCGTTTGCCCTGGTGGGCAAGGGCATCACTTTCGACACCGGCGGCATCAGCCTCAAGCCGGGCGCCGGCATGGACGAAATGAAATACGACATGGGCGGCGCCGCCAGCGTGTTCGGCACCCTGCGTGCCGTGCTCGAACTGCAACTGCCGATCAACCTGGTCTGCATCCTGGCCTGCGCCGAGAACATGCCCAGCGGCGGCGCTGCACGGCCTGGCGATATCGTCACCACCATGAGCGGCCAGACCGTGGAAATCCTCAACACCGACGCCGAAGGCCGCCTGGTGCTGTGCGACGCCCTGACCTACGCCGAACGCTTCAAACCCCAGGCCGTGATCGACATCGCCACCCTGACCGGTGCCTGCGTGGTCGCCCTGGGCGCCCATACGTCCGGCCTGCTGGGCAACAACGACGAGTTGATCGGCCAACTGCTCAGCGCCGGCCAGCAAGCCGACGACCGCGCCTGGCAATTGCCGCTGTTCGATGAGTACCAGGAGCAACTGGACAGCCCGTTCGCCGACATCGCCAACATTGGCGGGCCGAAAGCCGGGACCATCACTGCCGCGTGCTTCCTCTCGCGCTTCACCAAGAACCTGAACTGGGCGCACCTGGATATCGCCGGCACCGCCTGGACCAGCGGCGGCAAGGACAAGGGCGCCACCGGCCGTCCCGTGCCCCTGCTGACCCAATACCTGCTGGACCGCGCCAAAGCCTGAAAACCATGACTGCGGAGGGCGTCGCTTGAAGGCAGCGCCCTCCCCGGCTCAGGAATCCCAATGACCAAAGTCGACTTCTATATTCTTCCCAGCGCGGACCCTGCTGCGCGCCTGGATTTTGCCTGCAAACTCACCGACAAGGCCTGGCGCATGGGCCATCGCATCTACCTGCATTGCAGCGACACACAACAACGGGACGAACTCGATGCCCGCCTGTGGCGCTTCAAGGGCGAAGCCTTTGTTCCCCACGGCCCGGCGGAAAGCGAAGCCGACGGCCTGATCGTGCTCGGCCTGGGCCAGGACCCCGGCGACCACAACGACCTGCTGGTGAACCTGGACCTGAAAGTACCGACCTTCGCACCGCGCTTTGCCCGAATTGCCGAAGTGGTGGTGGAAGATCCGACTATTCGTCAGGCGGCCCGCGAGAGTTTCCGTTTCTATCGCGAACAGGGCTATCCTCTGCAAGATCACCGTTTACAGCGACTCTGAGCACCCGATGGACACTCCCAACCCGCTGCAAAAGCCCGCGCATCTGCTGGACGATCTCGAGTCGATCCGCCAACTGCTCGGCGATGACAATCTGCAACCGCCGCTGCTTACCGAGACTGTGAGCGGCGAAGTGCAAATCCCCCTGCTGTTCGACATGGTGGGCAGCCAGCAACCTGCCGAAACCGAAGCCGCTCCCGCAGCGCAAGCCAAACCGCAAGCTGCACCGGCCCCTGCCCCAGTTCAAGTGGCGGCACCAGCCCCTGCTCCAGCACCGGCTCCCGTAGCCAAATCCGCCCCTGCCAGCAACAGTGCCGATGCCCTGCTGCATCTGGATACCGAACTGCGCGCCGCCGCACAGCTGATCATGCAAGACGTGATCGACGATTTCGCTCCGCACATCGAAACCGAAATCAAGCGCCGCCTCGACGCCCGCCTGGAACGCCTGCTCGCAGCAGCCACCAACGGCAAGCCGTAGCCGCAGCGACAAGCTGCGCCTCCCCCCCCCAAGCTGCCGGAAAAATACGACCACGCGTTCCTTGCGACTTAAAGCTTGCCACTTGGACTGCTGTCCAGTGGCTTGCAACTGCCCCCCTCCGCTATACTTCCCGGCTTTTCCTGAATAAATGCCAATAGGGTCCCGCCGCGCATGGATAAGACCTACCAGCCGCACGCCATTGAAACTTCCTGGTACCAGACCTGGGAGTCCGAGAACTACTTCGCCCCGCAAGGCGCGGGCGACTCCTACACCATCATGATCCCGCCGCCGAACGTCACCGGCAGCCTGCACATGGGCCATGGCTTCAACAACGCGATCATGGACGCCCTGATCCGCTTCCGCCGCATGCAGGGTCGCAACACCCTGTGGCAGCCGGGTACCGACCACGCCGGTATCGCCACACAGATGTTGGTGGAGCGTCAGATCGAAGCCCAGGGCCAGAATCGCCACGATCTGGGTCGGGAAAAATTCCTCGAAAAAGTCTGGGAATGGAAGGATCAGTCCGGGGGCAACATCAGCCGCCAGATCCGTCGCCTGGGCTCCTCCGTGGACTGGAGCCGCGAGCGCTTCACCATGGACGACGGCCTGTCGGAAGCGGTGAAGGAAGCCTTCGTCCGCCTGCACGAAGACGGCCTGATCTACCGCGGCAAACGCCTGGTGAACTGGGATACCAAACTGCACACAGCGATTTCCGATCTGGAAGTGGAAAACCACGACGAGAAAGGCTTCCTTTGGAACCTGCGCTACCCGCTGGCCGACGGCGCCAAGACCGCTGAAGGCAACGACTACCTGATCGTCGCCACCACCCGTCCGGAAACCATGCTCGGCGACTCCGCCGTCGCGGTGAACCCTGAAGACGAGCGCTACAAGGCGCTGATCGGCAAGTTCGTCGAACTGCCCCTGGTCGGCCGTCGCATCCCGATCATCGCCGATGACTACTGCGACCCTGAGTTCGGCACCGGCTGCGTGAAAATCACCCCGGCCCACGATTTCAACGACTACGAAGTCGGCAAGCGCCACAACCTGCCGCTGCTCAACATCTTCGACAAGAACGCCGCCGTACTGCCGGCCTGCCAGGTGTTCAACCTGGACGGCAGCCTCAACGAAACCATCGACGGCAAGATCCCGGCCGAGTACGTGGGCCTGGATCGCTTCGAGGCGCGCAAGCAGATCGTTGCCGCCTTCGACGCCGCCGGCCTGCTGGTCAGCGTCGACGACCACGCCCTGAAAGTGCCGAAGGGCGACCGCTCCGGCACCATCATCGAGCCATGGCTTACCGACCAGTGGTACGTCTCCACCAAGCCGCTGGCAGAACCTGCCATTGCTGCCGTGGAAGACGGTCGCATCGCCTTCGTGCCAAAGCAGTACGAAAACATGTACTTCTCCTGGATGCGCGACATCCAGGACTGGTGCATCAGCCGCCAGCTGTGGTGGGGCCACCGGATTCCGGCCTGGTACGACGAGTCGGGCAAGGTCTATGTCGGCCGCGATGAAGCCGAAGTCCGCGCCAAGCACAACCTCGGTCCGGACGTTGCCCTGCAACAAGACAACGACGTGCTCGACACCTGGTTCAGCTCGGGCCTGTGGACCTTCTCCACCCTGGGCTGGCCGGAACAGACCGACTTCCTCAAGACCTTCCACCCGACCGACGTGCTGGTCACCGGCTTCGACATCATTTTCTTCTGGGTCGCCCGGATGATCATGCTCACCATGCATCTGGTGAAGAACGAGGATGGCACGCCGCAGGTTCCGTTCAAGACGGTGTACGTCCATGGCCTGGTCCGCGATGGCCAGGGCCAGAAGATGTCCAAGTCCAAGGGCAACGTCCTCGACCCGCTGGACATCATCGACGGCATCGACCTCGAAACCCTGGTACAGAAACGCACCACCGGCCTGATGCAGCCAAAACTGCAGAAAGCCATCGAGAAGCAGACCCGCGCCGAATTCGCCGACGGCATCGCTAGCTACGGCACCGACGCCCTGCGCTTCACTTTCTGCTCCCTGGCCACCACCGGTCGCGACATCAAGTTCGACATGGGCCGCGTCGAGGGTTACCGCAACTTCTGCAACAAGATCTGGAACGCCGCGCGCTACGTGCTGGACAAGGGCGAAGACTGCGGCCAGAACGGCGAGGCTTACGAGCTGTCCCTGGCGGACCGCTGGATCATCTCGCAACTGCAGCGCACTGAAGCCGAAGTCACCCGTCAGCTCGACCAGTTCCGTTTCGACCTGGCCGCCCAGGCCCTGTACGAGTTCATCTGGAACCAGTACTGCGACTGGTACCTGGAGCTGTCCAAGCCCGTGCTGTGGGACGAGAACTCGCCGGTTGAACGCCAGCGCGGCACCCGTCGCACCCTGGTACGCGTGCTGGAAGTGGCCCTGCGCCTGGCGCATCCGTTCATGCCGTTCATCACCGAGGAAATCTGGCAGCGCCTGGCGCCGCTGGCAGGTAGCACAGGCAAGACCATCATGCTGCAACCTTGGCCGGTGGCTAACGAAGCCCGCATCGACCAGGCCGCCGAAGACGACATCGAATGGCTCAAAGGCCTGATGCTCGGCACTCGCAACATTCGCGCGGAAATGAACATCGGCCCGGGCAAGCCCCTGGCCCTGTTCCTGAAGAACGTCAGCGCTGAAGACCAGCGTCGTCTGACCGAGAACGAAGCCTTGCTGAAGAAGCTGGCCCGACTCGAATCCATCACGGTGCTGGGTGCCGGCGACGAAGCGCCGCTGTCCGCCACGGCTCTGGTAGGCGAGATGGAAGTGCTGGTGCCCATGGCCGGCCTGATCGACAAGGGCGCCGAACTGGCGCGCCTGGACAAGGAAATCCAGCGCCTGCAAGGCGAAGTGCAGCGAGTGGGCGGCAAGCTGTCCAACGCCTCCTTCGTCGACAAGGCTCCGGCCGAAGTGATCGAGAAGGAACGCGCCAAACTGGCCGAAGCCGAACAGGCTCTGGGCAAGCTGGCAGAGCAGCACGCACGGATCTCCAGCCTGTAACGGCGATTCGCGCAGCGTGAAAGAGGGAGGCCCGCAAAGGCCTCCCTTTTTTATTGGCGGCAGATCGCTTTCGCTGGCCAGCCAGCTCCTACCGGTAGACGGTGCTTTGGCAGGGGCCGGCTTGCCGGCGGCGAAGCCTCCCGCCCCAACGCCGCAAGATATGGGACAATGCCCGCCACTTTGAACCAGCCCCGAATCGATCCCCCCATGACCGCCCCCAACACTCCCAAGCCTGCGCGCAAAAAACCCAAGCCTGCCTCCCCAGCCAAAGCCGCCGCCCCCCGGGAAAAAGCCAGCCTGCACCCGCGCAATCGCCACCAGGGGCGCTACGACTTCCCACAACTGATCAAGAGCACCCCGGAGCTGGGGCAATTCGTGATCCTCAACCCCTATGGCAAGGAAAGCATCGACTTCGCCGACCCGGCCGCCGTGCGGGTGTTCAACCGGGCCCTGCTCAAGGCCTTCTACGGCATTGCCCACTGGGACATTCCGGCGGACTTTCTCTGCCCCCCAGTGCCCGGCCGCGCCGACTATGTGCATTTCCTCGCCGATCTGCTGGCCAGCCACAACCAGGGTGAAATCCCTCGTGGCGCGGCCGTGCGGGTGCTGGATGTCGGCGTCGGCGCCAACTGCATCTACCCCCTGATCGGCTACAGCGACTACCGCTGGCAATTCCTCGGTTCGGACATCGACAGCACCGCCCTGGCTGCGGCCAAGGCCATCGTCCAGGCCAACGGCTTGAACAAGGCCATCAGCCTGCGCCAGCAAGGCAATCCCAGGCTGATCCTCACCGGCCTGCTGGAAAGTACCGAGCGCTTCGACCTGACGATGTGCAACCCGCCCTTCCATGCCTCCCTGGACGAAGCGACACGCGGCAGCCAGCGCAAGTGGCGAGCCCTGGGCAAGGCCGATCCCAAGCGCAAGCTGCCAGTGCTGAACTTCGGCGGCCAGGCACGGGAACTCTGGTGCGAGGGCGGTGAGATCCGTTTCGTCAGTCAGTTGATCAGCGAGAGCGCAGGCGTCGGCCAGCAAGTGCTGTGGTTCAGCACCCTGGTGTCAAAGGCTTCAAACCTGCCAGCCATTGAAAGCGCACTGAAAAAAGCCGGAGTACTGGAAAGCCAAGTGGTGGAAATGTCCCAGGGACAGAAACAGAGCCGCTTCGTCGCCTGGACCTTCAAGGACAAGGCACAGCAACAGGCCTGGGGTCAGGAACGCTGGGTTAGGAAGAGCTAAAGAGGCGGGGGATTCAAAGACGATTCACCTTGCGTGAATCGGTGTCACACAAACCGTGCCCGGAAGACTTCTGAGCACGGTTTCACTGCAAGTATTACTTGTTAACAGCGTCGGTCAGGCCTTTAGCCACAACCAGCTTGATAACTTTCTTGGCAGCGATTTCGATGGCAGCGCCAGTCGATGGGTTACGGCCAGTACGGGCAGGACGCTCGGTCACTTTCAGTTTGCCGATACCTGGCAGAGTGATTTCGCCGCCATTTTCCAATTGATCAGCAACGATCTGGGCCAGTTGGTCCAGGGCGTTACGCGCGGTGGTTTTCGGCGCGTCGATAGCTTCAGCGATATCAGCGATCAGTTGGTCTTTAGTAATAGCCATTGTGGTGTTCCTTCCCTATCAAATTCATTTGGATTGCAGAGTGCAGTGTCAGCCATCGAGCCAGATCTTGTGAATCTGGCACCCCGGTTACAACCACGACAGATCGGGGTTATAGATACCGAAATCAGGGTTTGGTTCGACCCGACAAATGCTGAATGCACGCTTAACGCTGAGACATCGCGTAAGACGGGGCAAAACTAGCACACAGACGGGGAAATATCCGCCTCTACCTAGCCATTTGGTCAGCTTTATTGCTCTAAATCGGTAAAAAAATGCATAAGCCTTACCCACAGGCCGTTCATCGCCTGGCAAACCACGCCAAAACCAGCGGGTGCGGTACACTGGGCACTTTTTCGGGGAGCCCGCCCTCCCCCTTCAATCAGCCGAGAAGCCCATGCCGATCCGTCATTGCATCGTCCACCTGATCGACAAAAAACCCGACGGCAGCCCCGCAGTTCTTCATGCCCGAGACTCCGAACTGGCAGAGTCCGCGGCCATCGAAAACATGCTCGCCGATCTCAATGAAAGCTATAACGCCAAACAGGGCAAAGCCTGGGGCCTGTTCCATCCCGAGTCCGGCGCTTTCCCCTTCAGCGGCTGGCTGAAGGAGTACCTGGACGGCGGCCAGGACTTCACCGCTTTCAGTCGGGTGGCGGTGGAGCATCTGCAGAAGCTGATGGAAGAGTCCAACCTGTCGGTGGGTGGGCACGTGCTGTTTGCCCATTACCAACAAGGCATGACCGATTACCTGGCCATCGCCCTGCTGCACCACAGCGAAGGTGTGGCCGTGACCGACCAGCTGGACGTGACCCCGTCCCGCCACCTGGATCTGGGCCAACTGCACCTCGCCGCGCGGATCAACATCTCCGAGTGGCAGAACAACAAGCAGTCCAAGCAGTACATCTCCTTTATCAAGGGCAAGAACGGCAAGAAGGTCTCGGAGTACTTCCGCGACTTCATCGGCTGCCAGGAAGGCGTCGACGGCCCGGGCGAGACCCGTACCCTGCTCAAGGCCTTCAGCGACTTCGTCGAAAGCGAAGACCTGCCGGAAGATTCGGCCCGGGAAAAGACCAAGACCCTGGTGGACTACGCCAGCAGCCAGGCCAAACTCGGCGAACCCATGGGCCTGGAAGAACTCTCTGAATTGATCGACGAAGACCGTCCCAAGGCGTTCTACGATCACATCCGCAACAAGGATTACGGCCTGTCGCCGGAGATTCCCGCAGACAAGCGCACCCTCAACCAGTTCCGCCGCTTCACCGGTCGCGCCGAAGGCCTGTCCATCAGCTTCGAGGCCCACCTGCTGGGCTCGAAGATCGAGTACGACGAAGAAGCCGGAACCCTGATCATCAAGGGCCTGCCGACCCAACTGACTGACCAGCTCAAGCGCCGCAACTGATGCTCCAGGGAGTACTGAAGAAGTTCCTGCTGATCCTGCTGGTGGTGGTGGTCTATCAGAACTGGGGCAAGATCGAACGACTGTTCAACCCTTCGGCGGTGGTCAGCGAAGAGATCCGTAGCCAGGCCCGGGTCGTGCTCTACGCCACCGACTGGTGCGGCTACTGCAAGGCCACCCGGCGCTTTCTCGATCAGAAGGGCATTCCCTATCAGGAGTTCGACATCGAGAAAGATGCCGAGGCGCGCAAGGCCTATACCGAACTGGGCGGTGCCGGGATTCCGATCCTGGATGTGAATGGAACCCTGCTGCGCACCTACGACCCCGAGGCCATCATGGCTGCGCTGCAACGTCAGTAGGAGCTGGGCGGCGCGGCCAGCAGATCGTGCACCGATCTTGAGGGCGCCTTCGCTGGCAAGCCAGCTCCTACACCAGCCTGCTTCTCCTCGATCACTGCGCCTGGATACGGAAACCCAACCGCGGGAAGTGCACATGCACCACACCGGCTCGGGAGTCTTCGCGACGCAGGATCAACTCTTCAGTGCCGGCGAACAGCAACTCTCCCGCTACAGGATCAACACCATAATCGGTGGCGGCAATCACCACCTGCTGCCCCGCCGCGAAGCCGTTGGGATCGACAAACGGCTCATCAGGCAGGGCTGCCGGGGTAGCGCTACGTGACACCTCAAGCGCCTCTTCGGCGCTCATTTCGGTGAAAGAGCCGTGACCAAAGCCCAGCACCCGCGCCAACCAGGCGGCCACCGCCGGATACGCGTCCACCAGCGGCGCCGTCACCGGCGTGCCCTTGAGAAACCACAGCGGGTGAGCCAGGGCGATATCGGCAATCGAGGGTTCGCCAAACAGGAAGTCCCCCGGCTCGCGCTGCAGTTGCTGCTCCAGACGCGTCATGATGGTTGGCCATTGATGCTTGGCCACTTCCAGGGGCAGACGGCTGGCGCTGCCGCCACTGAACAACGCGGCGCGGTCGGCCATGAAGGCCTTGACTGCTTCCGGCGGCAACTTGCCAAAGCGTGCAGCTGCCGATTCGGGCTGGAACACCAGAGTCACTGCATGCTGGAACACCACCGAGTCGACCCAGGCGGCGAAGGTCGCGCTGATCATTTCCTGGCCTTCAGGGAACAGCGCCGGCGAGGCCTTTTCCTGCTCCAGACGCCGGGCGATCAAAGCCGTGTCGCAATAGATATCAGCACCGACCTGCAGTACCGGCGTCTTGCGATAGCCACCGGTCAGGGCAGTCAGATCAGGCTTGGGCATCACCGGGGAAATCTTCACGGAGCGCCAGGACAGGCCCTTGAAGCCCAGGAGCAGGCGGGCTTTTTCCGCAAATGGAGAAGTCGGGTAATGGTGCAGGATCAACTCTGACATGCTGGGTTCCGCCGGAAGAGGGAGAACGCTGAGCTTAGCGCGCAATCCGTGGACGGCCTACAGATCCAACTGATGAGAACCTATCAGTCAGATTGATGCGGTTGCACCGGCAGAAGCCACCAGGCATTCCTTGGCGCTTTTCCTGAGTTTCTTGATCAACCGCTCCTGGCGCAGAGCCTCGCTCTTGTCCCGGCAGGCTTCGGTATAGACCAGCGCCACGGCGGGGCTGGAGAGAAAAAACCGCGCGCCCTTGCCACTCTGGTGCTTGGCGAAACGCCGCTGCGGATCATCGCTGATGCCGCAATACAAGGCCCCATTGGCGGCACGCACCAGGTAGACGAACCAGGGTTTGCTGTCCGCCACTGGCGAAGCGGCTTCAACGACGGGAGAGGGATCGGGGCTGGTCACAAAGGGCATCGAGGCTTGTGGATAACAAGCCGCGATCTTAGCAGAGGATGGTTTTCAACGGCCGCCCTGGAAAGCCTTCAAGCCTTTGCGGGCCTGGGCGCGAACGGCATTTTTCAAGAACGGCGTCCAGCCCAGCAGCAGCCCCTTGGCTCCCAGGGCCTGACGCGCCCAACGCCACATGTCGAAATGGTCGTGGTGCTCACAGATCTTGCCATCGCGAAACACGAAGCGCGCCTGAATATCGTTGACCACCGTGTTGCCGGTCTGGCTGAACAGGTAAGTGGCGACCCAGTGCGCACCACCCGAGCGCTCGTCGGCATGCACCTGATCGAACGTCAGGGAAAAGTCCTTGGCCCGGGAAGTGAGCATGCGCCACATGTCGCCAGCGTCACGCCCGCGCAATTCGCCGAAGGCCGGATCACTGAATACGACGTCCTCGGTATAGCAAGCGCTCATGGCCTCGGCATCGAGCCGCTGGAAGGCCTGATAGAACTCAGTGATCAGGGCGCGGTGGGCATCACTCATGGGCGGACTCCGAAAGGGCAAAGGGATGCCTGCACAATAATCCGCACACCTTGAGAAAACTATCGGCATTTGCCGTGCAAATACCGACAGTGACGCCCATCAGATTCTCTCGCTTTGCACCTGCACATACAGCGAACGGCCGGCGCCCAGCCCGGCAATGATCGCCCCACTGCCCAGCACAGCGAAGATCCAGCCCACGGCGTTCCAGCCGCCGGTCCAGTCATGCACCAGCCCCACGGCAAACGGCCCCATGGACGCCAGGGTGTAGCCGATGCCCTGGGCCATGCTCGACAGGTTGGCTGCCACATGGGTATCCCGTGAACGCAGGACGATCAAGGTCAGGGCCAGGCTGAAAGTGCCGCCCTGCCCCAGGCCCAGCAGAATGGCCCAGCCCCACAAGCCGTCAAGCGGCGCATAGAGACAGCCGAACAGGCCGCCCAAGGTCATCAACATGACAATCACAATGGCCAGACGCTGATCCTTGCCGCGAGTCGCCAGCCAGGGCGCCGCCAGGGAGCTGGCCAGTTGCACGATCACCGAACCCGACAGCACCAGTCCGGCCTGGGTTGGAGTCAGACCACGACCGATCAGGATCGACGGCAACCAGCCAAACACGATGTAGGCCAGGGACGATTGCAGTCCCATGTACAAGGTCACCTGCCAGGCCAGGCGATCACGCAGCAACCCGCGGACACGGAAGGCGACATGGTGAGCGCCGTGTTTCTGCCCCACTTGAGGCAACCAGAACAGCGCCGCCACCAACGCCGGCACCACCCAGAAGCCAAGGCCCATTGCCCAGCTGTCATCAAAGTGATGGCTCAAGGGCACTGTCGCCCCTGCCGCCATGGCCGCCCCCAGGCACAGGGCCATGGTGTAGACACCGGTCATGGTTCCCGCATGCCGGGCGAAGTCGCGCTTGACGATGCCCGGCAGCAGCACCCCGATCACGCCGATGCTGGCCCCTGCCAGGATGCTCCCGGCAAAGACGCCGAACTCACCGAGGGAACTGCGCAGGACAATGCCCAGGGCCAGGGTCAGGAGAATCCCCAGCACCACCCGTTCGGCGCCGAAACGCCGGGCCAGCAGCGGCGCCAAAGGAGCAAACAGCCCCAGACACAACACCGGCAAGGTGGTCAGCAACCCCGCCTTGGCGGCCGACAGGCCCAGGTTCTGGGATACGTCACTGAGCAACGGCGCCATGCTCGACAGCGCCGGACGCAGGTTCAACGCCACCAGGATCAGCCCCAGCAGCAACAGCCAGGGCCGCCGCAAAGGTGGCGGAGCCTGCTGGACTTCTTCGTCATCGGCCTCAGCGTCAATCAACAACTCTGGAGGCGACGGGGTGTTCGGGGGGGCCTGGTGGTTGGACATATAGGTCTCGGATTCAGGATTCGTTGATCAACTGGCGGGAAAGGTGCTTGGCCCGCTCGGGGTCGCCCTGCTCGATGGCATCCAGCAGGTGCTGGTGGAGATCGAAGACGTCCTGGCGACGCGGAGTGACCGTCAAGGCCTGGCGCAACTGGGCACCCACCACACTGGAGAAATAGCGGTACAGCTGGCTGAGGGTCGGATTGTGTGCGGCATCCACCAGGCCCTGATGAAACACCAGGTCGCAGGCGATGTAGCTTTCCAGATCGCCATGAAAATGCCCGCCGCTGGCCTGCAAGGCTTCGTTCAAGGCGCGCAGGTCGTCGTCGGTGCGACGCAGGGCCGCGAGGCCAACCGCCTCCACTTCTAGGATCTGCCGGGTTTCCCGGGCCTGTTCCAGGGAGCATTGGGACAGGGCCTGGAGCATGTCCAGGGGATCGGCCACCGCCCGCAGGTAGCTGCCGTCGCCCTGGCGGATCTCGATCAGCCCGGAGAACGCCAGCACGCGCATGGCTTCGCGCACGGTGTTGCGGCTGATGCCCAGTTCGCTGGCCAGTTCCGGTTCGGTGGGCAAGCGCTGGCCGACAGCCCAGGCGCCATTGGTGATGCGCAGGCGCAGCTGTTCCAGGGCCTGATCGACCAGGGAACGTTTGATCAGAGGGGAAATTTCGCTCATTGAACTCACTCTTTCATCCAATCATCGGACGAATTGCCCGACATGGTATTCAGGCTTTTCCGAGAGTTCAACGTTTTAGGCTGGAGGAGGCACTTTCGCCATCTCAAACAGGCCTTGACAAAAAACCCTATAAGGGTAGTTTCAGTCAAGCCTCAAGAGTGTCTCATGGAAAAGAAAACACATCATTACGACCTGTCGTTGATCAAGGCACAGGTCGTTCGGCAAGGGGCACAAGCCTTCACTCGAAGTGCGTTGCTCTGCGGCAAGGAACTCGGATTGTCCCTGGCCGCCATGCAACGAGTGATAGCCGGACTCCAGGGCAGCATGCTCTACAAATCGATGACCACCTATCAAGATCACCGGATGTGGCAGGACGTGTATTACACCGGCATCGATAACCAGACGCTCTACATCAAGATCACCCAGCGCCCCGGCATAGGGCCTCCAGTGATCTCCTTCAAGGAGGCAGAAACATGAAACGACAACAGTGCTACAGCTGCGGCGCCCCGAGCGGCATGCTGGCGTTCGAGCAACGCAGCGAGCTCATCGACTACCGGCACCTGTTGCGTCACCTCCATGGCCTGGCCGGCTGGGAATGCCAGGAATGCAATGAAATCGAATTCGACGCAGCGAGCGCAGAACGTTACGCGGCCGCGGGCGACCAATTGCTGGAGGAGTATCGGCAGATCGTCGCTGCAGACATGAAGCGCATCCGCCGCAAGCTGCACCTTTCCCAGAAAGAAGCCGTCAGGCTACTTTCGGGCGGCGGGCACAATGCCTTTTCCCGCTACGAGCGCGGCGAAGTCAGCGCACCTCAGCCCTTGTACATGCTGATGCGCCTGCTGGATCGCCACCCGCAGTTGATGAAGGACGTACTGGATCTCAGCGAACCGCAACTGGCGCCCTCTGCCTCCCGCGACTCATCCGAACAACAGCTCGGCGCTGCCGGCAGTTGAACGCCGGGCAAAAATAAACCCGGAGCCAGTCCGGGTTTATCTTCAGCGCGGGTCCTGCAGCAGGATCAATGCAGGATCTGACTCAGGAACAGCTTGGTGCGATCATTCTGCGGGTTGTCGAAGAAGTCGTTCGGTGCCGCCTGCTCGACGATCTCGCCCTTGTCCATGAAGATCACCCGGTTGGCCACGGTGCGGGCAAAGCCCATTTCGTGGGTCACGCAGAGCATGGTCATGCCGTCTTCGGCGAGGCCGATCATGGTGTCCAGCACCTCCTTGACCATTTCCGGGTCCAGGGCCGAGGTGGGTTCGTCAAACAGCATGATCTTGGGCTTCATGCACAGCGCCCGAGCAATCGCCACCCGTTGCTGCTGACCACCGGAAAGCTGGCCCGGGTACTTGTTGGCCTGCTCCGGAATGCGCACCCGCTCAAGGTAGTGCATGGCAATTTCCTCGGCCTTGCGCTTGGGCATCTTGCGCACCCACATCGGCGCCAGGGTGCAGTTCTGCAGAATGGTCAGGTGCGGGAACAGGTTGAAGTGCTGGAACACCATGCCCACTTCCCGGCGAATGGCCTCGATCTGCTTGAGGTCGTTGGTCAGTTCCACACCGTCCACCACAATGCGCCCCTGCTGGTGTTCTTCCAGGCGATTGAGGCAACGGATGGTGGTGGATTTGCCCGAACCCGAGGGCCCGCACAGGACGATGCGCTCGCCCTGCCTGACGTTGAGGTTGATGTCCTTCAACACGTGGAACTGGCCGTACCACTTGTTCACACCCTGCATCTGAATAATGCCTTCAGGGCCCACAGGCTTTTTGCTCGCTTCACTCATGGAGATACTCCTAACGCTTGTGGCCTGTGTCCAACTTACGCTCCAGATGCATGGAGTAGCGGGACATACCAAAACAGAAAATCCAGAACACCAGGGCCGCGAAGACATAGCCTTCGGTGGCCATGCCCAGCCATTTGGGGTCGGCGGCGGCTTGCTTGACGCTGTTGAGCAGGTCGAACAGGCCGATGATGATCACCAGGCTGGTGTCCTTGAACAGGGCGATGAAGGTGTTGACGATGCCGGGGATCACCAGCTTCAGGGCCTGAGGCAGAATCACCAGGCCCATGGCGCGCCAGTAACCCAGGCCCATGGCGGCGGCCGCTTCGTACTGGCCCTTGGGAATGGCCTGCAAACCACCACGCACCACCTCGGCCACATAGGCCGACTGGAACAGGATCACCCCGATCAGCGCTCGCAGCAGCTTGTCGAAGTTCATGCCCTCGGGCAGGAACAGCGGCAGCATCACCGAGGACATGAACAGCACCGTGATCAGCGGCACGCCGCGCCAGAACTCGATGAAGGTCACGCAGACCACGCGGATCGCCGGCAGGTTGGAACGCCGTCCCAGCGCCAGCAAGATTCCCAGAGGCAAGGCTCCAGCAATCCCCACGGTGGCGATCACCAGGGTCAGCATCAGGCCGCCCCATTGGCTGGTGGCGACATTGCTCAGACCCAGGTAGCCGCCGTGCAACAGGGTGTAGGCCACCACCGGGTACCACACCAGGAAACACAGGCCGTAGATCGCCTTGCGGGCAAAGCGCGAGATGAACAAGGGGGCCACGCCGATCACTGCCAGCCACACGGTCAGGTCCACCCGCCAGCGCAGCTCCACCGGGTAGTAGCCGTACATGAACTGGCCGAATCGCTGCTGGATGAACACCCAGCAGGCGCCGTCCTTGGTGCAGTCGGCACGGCTGGTGCCGACCCAGTTGGCGTCGAGGATCGCCCAATGCAGGATCGGCGGCACCACCAGGTAGATCAGGTAGAAGGCAAACAGGGTCAACAGGGTGTTGAGCCAGCTGGAAAACATGTTGGCGCGCATCCACGCCAGCACACCGATACTGCTGCTGGGCGGCGGCATATCGGGCTTGAAAGTATGAGTCGTCATGGGCGCTTCCTCACCGCTCGATCAGCGCAATGCGCTTGTTGTACCAGTTCATCAGCAGGGAAATGCTGATGCTGATTGCCAGGTACACGCTCATGGTGATGGCAATGACCTCGATGGCCTGACCGGTCTGGTTGAGCACCGTACCGGCGAACAGCGAAACCATTTCCGGGTAACCGATACCCGCCGCCAGGGACGAGTTCTTCGCCAGGTTCAGGTATTGGCTGGTCAACGGCGGAATGATCACCCGCAAGGCTTGGGGAATGATCACCTTGCGCAGGGTCGGACCGTTGCGCAGCCCCAGGGAGCGCGCCGCTTCGGTCTGGCCATGGCTGACCGACTTGATCCCGGAACGCACGATCTCGGCGATAAACGCCGCGGTGTAGACGGTCAGGGCCAGAGTCAGGGCCAAGAGTTCGGGGATCAGTACCCAGCCGCCGACGAAGTTGAAGCCCTGCAGCTTCGGCAACTCCCAATGCACGGGCGAGCCAAAGACCAGCGTGCACAACGCCGGAATCAGCAGCAGCAACGCCAGGCCGGTCCAGAACTTGTGGAACGGCACCCCGGTGGCCTCAAAGCGCTTGTTGGCCCAGCGGCACATCAGCACGATGGCGATCACGGCAAGCGCCACACTCGCAACGAACGCCCAGAACCCCGGAGCCATCTGCGCCGCCGGCATGTTCAAGCCACGACTGCTGACGAAGAAGGTGTCGCCGAAGTTATGGCTGTTGCGCGGCCCCGGCATGGTCAGGAACACCGCGAAGTACCAGAACAGGATCTGCAGCAGCGGCGGAATGTTGCGGAACACTTCCACATACACCGTCGCCAGCTTGCTGATGATCCAGTTCTGCGACAGCCGCGCCACCCCGATGATGAACCCCAGCAAGGTGGCCAGGATCACCCCGATAAAAGTCACCAGCAGCGTATTGAGCAGACCGATGACGAAGACCCGGGCATAGCTGTCCGCTTCGGTGTAGGCAATCAAGTGTTGAGCGATGCCGAAACCGGCGCTGCGCTCAAGAAAGTCAAAACCCGAGGTAATACCCCGGTGCTGGAGGTTGGTTTGCGTGTTGTCGAACAGAAACCAGCCCAGCGAAACCACCGCCACTATGGTGATGATCTGGAATAACCAGGCGCGCACACGCGGGTCGCTGAGGCTAAGCCTCTGCTTGGGTGCGCCGATTGTATTTTGCATGAAGTGCCCCAGGAATAATGGAACAGAACATCACCCGGCGGTTGGCCCGCCGGGTGATAGAACCATCAGCGCACAGGTGGTGCGTATTGGATGCCGCCGTTGTTCCACAGCGCGTTCAGGCCGCGGTCGATGGCCAGTGGCGTGCTCTTGCCGAGGTTTTTCTCGAACACTTCACCGTAGTTACCTACTTGCTTGACGATCTGTACTACCCAGTCCTTCGGCAGTTTCAGGTCTTTGCCGTATTCACCGTCCGCGCCCAGCAGACGTGCTACATCAGGGTTCTTGGTGGACTTGGCTTCAGCTTCGACGTTTTTCGAAGTGACGCCCGCCTCTTCGGCGTTAAGCATGGCGAACAGGGTCCACTTGACGATGCTGAACCACTCTTCGTCGCCTTTACGCACCACCGGGCCCAAAGGCTCCTTGGAGATGGTTTCCGGCAGTACGACATAATCGGTCGGAGTCGCCAGCTTGCTGCGCTGTGCGTAAAGCTGGGACTTGTCGGAGGTCAGTACGTCGCAACGACCGGACTCCAGGGACTTGGCACTCTCATCGGAAGTGTCGAAGGTGATCGGGGTGTATTTCAGACCATTGCCGCGGAAGTAGTCCGACACGTTCAGCTCAGTGGTAGTACCGGCTTGAATACAGATGGTCGCACCGTCCAGCTCCTTGGCACTTTTCACACCCAGCTTGTTGTTCACCAGAAAGCCGATGCCGTCGTAATAAGTGACGCCGGCAAACATCAGGCCCATGCCCGCATCGCGGGAGCTGGTCCAGGTGGTATTGCGCGACAGCACGTCGATCTCACCGGATTGCAGCGCAGTGAAGCGCTCCTTGGCGTTCAACTGGCTGAACTTGACCTTGGTCGCATCGCCGAATACGGCTGCGGCCACGGCACGGCAGACATCGGCGTCGATGCCGAGAATCTTGCCGGTAGCGTCCGGTACCGAGAATCCCGGCAAACCATCACTGACGCCGCACTGTACGAAACCTTTCTTCTGTACTGCATCGAGGGTCGCACCCGCCTGTGCGAAACCGCTTGTAGCCAGTACCGTGGCCGCCGTCACGACGGCCAGGGTGGATTTCAACATCTTCATTCAAACCTCCAGTTTTGCTCTTGTTGTGTCGGAGCTTGAGTCCTGCCGCACCCTCATGAGGCGCTGTTGACCCGTGTCGGCTTTTTTATAGGGTCAAGCGGCGTAAGACCTTCGCTATGAGTCTAGTAGGAGAAATCCACGTAATGGGGGACCTACATCTCACCAATCGGCCGAACGGGCTGTAGCCCTTTGCAGTTCACAGAGCCCGTAGCGGCCGTAGGCGAACCTGTATCAGAGGAGCTGGGTATGCCATCGCCCGCGGTAGCCTGTTAGTGTTACCGCCGGCAGAGCGTGCTATCACATCCGCTCCTCTTTCCGAGCCATAGCAAAGCCCGTACCACAGTTTCGGCTAAAGCGTTTCAGCCAGTGGTCAATAGCAAAACGTTCAACCGTGCGACATCTTCTTCACCGATCAACCGGGCGCGCCCCTTAACCTCGCACTCAATCAGCGCGCACGCACACAAATGGAGCAGCCATGACCGAGCCCTTGATTCTTCAGCCCAGCAAGCCCGCAGACGCCTGTGTGATCTGGCTTCATGGCCTGGGAGCGGACCGTTACGACTTCCTGCCGGTGGCCGAGATGCTGCAGGAAAAACTCTTGAGCACCCGCTTCGTCCTGCCCCAGGCACCGACCCGTGCCGTGACCATCAATGGCGGATACGCCATGCCCAGCTGGTACGACATTTTGGCCATGAACCCGGCTCGTGCGATCAGTCGCGAACAGCTCGACGAATCATCTGACGAAGTCATCAGACTGATCGAAGAACAACGCACCAGCGGAATAGACGCATCGCGCATTTTCCTAGCGGGTTTCTCTCAGGGTGGCGCCGTAGTACTGCACACCGCCTTCCTCAAATGGCAGGGTCCCTTGGGTGGCGTACTTGCCCTCTCCACCTACGCACCGACCTTTGGCGATGAACTGCAACTTTGCGCCAGCCAACAGCGGATTCCGGTGCTGTCACTGCACGGCCAGTACGACGAAGTGGTGCAGAACGCCATGGGCCGCACCGCCTATGAGTACCTGAAACAGCATGGTGTCACCGTGACATGGCAGGAATACCCAATGGGACACGAGGTGTTACCGGAGGAAATCCGCGATATCGGCACCTGGCTGAGCGAGCGTTTGCGCTAGAACAAACGCCTCGCACCTGGACCACGAGCAACAGACTACGCCGCGCCCGTTTCTTGCATTACACTGGCCGGCGTACATTCCTTAACCAATTGATGAGATGACCGTGCTCAAAGCACTCAAGAAAATCTTCGGTAAAAGCGAGGCTGAGCCGCTCGCGCCAAGCCCCAGTGCCCCTTCCCCCAGTTCCAGCAGCCGTAATGACGGCCGTCAGCCGGAACGGAGCGCACCTGCTACCGCAGCTAAAAAAGAACCGGTGAACACACCGGCCGCCCCTTCCGCTCCCACAGCGCCGCGCCAAGAGAAGCCCAAGGCCGAGCAACCCAAACCTGAGCAACCGCGCCGCCCGCGGCCGCCAAAACCAGCGGTCAGCACCTGGAAACTCGAAGACTTCGTGGTGGAACCCCAGGAAGGCAAGACCCGTTTCCACGACTTCAAGCTCGCTCCGGAACTGATGCACGCCATCCAGGACCTGGGCTTTCCCTACTGCACACCGATCCAGGCCCAGGTACTGGGCTTTACCCTGGCGGGCAAAGACGCCATCGGCCGGGCCCAGACCGGCACCGGCAAGACCGCTGCGTTCCTGATCTCGATCATCACCCAGTTGCTGCAGACCCCGCCGCCGAAAGAACGCTACATGGGCGAACCACGGGCGCTGATCATTGCCCCGACCCGGGAACTGGTGGTGCAGATCGCCAAGGACGCCGCGGCCCTGACCAAATACACCGGCCTCAACGTCATGACCTTCGTCGGCGGCATGGATTTCGACAAGCAGCTCAAGCACCTGGAAGCTCGCCACTGCGACATCCTGGTGGCCACCCCGGGCCGCCTGCTGGACTTCAACCAGCGCGGTGACGTGCACCTGGACATGGTCGAAGTGATGGTGCTGGACGAAGCCGACCGCATGCTCGACATGGGCTTCATCCCGCAAGTGCGTCAGATCATTCGTCAGACCCCGCCCAAGAGCGAACGTCAGACCCTGCTGTTCTCCGCCACCTTCACCGAAGACGTGATGAACCTGGCCAAGCAGTGGACCACCGACCCGTCCATCGTCGAGATCGAGTCCGAAAACGTCGCCAGCGAAAACGTCGAACAGCACATTTATGCGGTCGCCGGGGCCGACAAGTACAAGCTGCTGTACAACCTGGTCACCGACAACGGCTGGGAACGGGTCATGGTCTTCGCCAACCGCAAGGATGAAGTGCGGCGCATCGAAGAACGCCTGGTTCGCGACGGCGTGAACGCCGCCCAACTGTCCGGCGACGTACCGCAGCACAAGCGGATCAAGACCCTGGAAGGCTTCCGCGAAGGCAAGATCCGGGTCCTGGTAGCCACCGACGTGGCCGGTCGCGGCATTCACATCGACGGCATCAGCCACGTGATCAACTTCACCCTGCCGGAAGTGCCGGACGACTACGTGCACCGCATCGGCCGTACCGGTCGTGCCGGGGCCGACGGCGTGTCCATCAGCTTCGCCGGTGAGGACGACTCCTACCAGCTGCCATCGATCGAAGCCCTGCTGGGGCGCAAGATCAGCTGCGAGATGCCGCCCGCAGAACTGCTGCGCCCGGTGGAGCGCAAACGCCCGCAAGCCTGATAACCGGCGCTCCCAGAGCGCCTAGCCCATCTGAAAAACGCAGCCCGACCACAGGCTGCGTTTTTTTTTGCCTGGATATTGCCCACAGAAACTAAAAGTCCATAATGGACAAATAAGTTTAATTCTTTGGGAACGCCTACATGCCCAGCACGCCCTACCTGATTGCCCAAACCGAAGCCCGCCAATTGCTCGCGCAAATCGACGTCCCGCAGACCCTGCGCAAACTGTTTCGCGACCTGGCCGCCGGACTCGCCGTACAACCGGCACAACAACTGGTGGAATTTCCCCAGGGCGCCGGCGACTTCATCAACTACCTGGGCGTGCTGGCTGAAGATCGGGTCTACGGGGTCAAGACCTCGCCCTACATCGTTCGCGCCGAAGGCCCGCTGGTCACCGCCTGGACCCTGCTGATGTCAATGGACAGCGGCCAGCCCCTGCTGCTGTGCGACGCCACCGAACTGACCACCGCACGCACCGCCGCCACTACGGCGGTCGCCGTCGAGGCACTGGCTACGCCCGAGTCCCGGCACCTGGCAATCATCGGCAGCGGCGCCGTGGCCCAGGCTCATCTGCACTACGTGAAAGACCTGCGCCCATGGCAGAGCATCCGTCTCTATTCCCCAAGCCTGGCCAGTAAATCCGCCGAAGAGCATGCGCACCTCAAGGCCCTCGATCCGCGCCTGCAAATCGTCCAGCAGCTTGAAGAGGCTGTCGAAGATGCGGACGTGATCATGCTCTGCACCTCGTCCGCCGGACCGGTCATCGACCCACGCACCCTCAGCAAGCCGGCGCTGATCACCTCCATCAGCACCAATGCACCACGGGCCCATGAAGTGCCGCCCGCCGCACTGCAGCAGATGCAGGTCTATTGTGACTATCGCCGTACCACCCCGGGCTCGGCCGGCGAGATGCTGATTGCCGGCGAACAGCACGGCTGGGACAGCGCGGCAATTCTCGGCGACCTGCCGGAGCTACTGAGCAACCAGGCTCAACGCCCCAGTGCCGAACGCCATGTGTTCTTCCGCTCCATCGGCCTGGGCCTGGAAGACATCGCCCTGGCCAATGCCCTGTACCACCTGCGGCAGCCGCACTAAGGGCCCGTCACTTGCACTTTTCCAGGAGCTTTGAATGATCCAGGCAGACTTCATCATCATCGGCGGCGGTATCGCCGGGGCCTCCACCGGTTTCTGGCTGTCGCGCCACGGCCGCGTCATCGTGCTGGAGCGCGAGTCTCACCCGGCCTATCACTCCACCGGCCGCTCTGCCGCGCTCTACACCGCCGCCTATGGCACCGCCCAGGTGCGGGCCCTGACCCTGGCCAGCCGGGACTTTTTCGACCACCCGCCGGAGGGTTTCTGCGACCACCCGCTGCTGACGCCACGAGGGGAAATGACCGTGGACTTCACCGGCGATCCGGCCGAACTGAACAACCAGTACCTGAGCGCCAAGGCCACGGTGCCGGAGATGCAACTGCTCAGTGCAGACGAAGCCTGCGCTCGTCTGCCGATCCTGCGTCGCGAAAAGGTCCATGGCGCCCTCTACGACCCCAGTGCCAGCGACATCGACACCGACGCCCTGCATCAGGGCTACCTGCGGGGCATCCGCCGTCATCAGGGCCAGGTTTATACCGACCATGAAGTGCTGGGACTGCGTCGTGATGAACAAGGGCTGTGGCAGGTCCAAACCAGCGGCCAGGATTTCAGCGCTCCGGTGCTGATCAACGCTGCCGGGGCCTGGGCCGATCAGATCGGCGTCATGGCCGGTGCCCGCCCCCTGGGCCTGCAACCCAAGCGCCGGGCGGCCTTTATCTTCGCCGGCCCGGAAGGGCTCGATAGCCACCGCTGGCCGATGCTGGTGAGCCTGGACGAATCCTTCTACATGAAGCCCGACGCCGGCATGTTCCTCGGCTCGCCGGCCAACGCCGACCCGGTGGAGCCCCATGATGTGCAGCCCGAAGAGCTGGACATTGCCCTGGGCATCTACCAGATCGAAGAAGCCACCACCCTGAGCATTCGTCGTCCGACCCGGACCTGGGCCGGCCTGCGCAGTTTCGTCAGCGACGGTGACTTGCTGGCCGGCTTCGATCCACAGGTACCCGGGCTGTTCTGGGTCGCCGGACAAGGCGGCTATGGCATCCAGACGTCTCCGGCCATGGGCCAGGCCAGCGCCGCCCTGGTACGTGGCCAACCCCTGCCGGAACAGTTGACCCGCTTCGGCCTGGAGTCCGCCATGCTCTCCCCTGCCCGCCTCGGTTGAACCCGCCCTCGGGGTGACGCGCCCGAACGATTGCGGCACACTCCCAGCGCCCGCTAGCGGCGGGCGCTGAAGCCGCCTGGAGTACGACCCATGACCTCACCCGCAAAGGACCCTGCCCTGGACAATTTCCGGGCGATTGCCGACGCCATTGCCACGCTGTTCTTCCCCCATGCCGAGGTGGTGCTCCACGACCTGCGCACGCAGAAAATCGACTACATCGCCAATAACCTGTCCAAGCGTGAAGTGGGCGACGATGCGGCCCTGGAAGACCTGCTCAGTGGCGACAGCAGCGAACGCAACATCGGCCCCTATGAAAAGCTCAACTGGGACGGCCAGAAGATCCGCAGCCTCAGCAGCGTGCTGCGCGACAGCCACGGTCAGCCAATGGCCGTGCTGTGCATCAACCTGAATATCTCGCTGTTCGAAAATGCCAAGGCCGCTCTGGACCTGTTTCTCTCACCCAGCAAACTGATTCCCCAGCCCGACTCGCTGTTTCGTGATGACTGGCAAGAGCGCATCAACACCTTCCTGCACAACTGGCTGCGCGAGCGCCAGCTGGGGCTGAACCTGCTGACCCGCGATCACAAGCGCGAACTGGTACTGGCCCTGCACGCCGAAGGCGCCTTCAAGGGCAAGAGCGCCTCCAACTATGTGGCCAACGTGCTGAACATGGGCCGGGCGACGGTGTACAAGCACCTGAAGGAATTGAAGGGACAATAAAGGTTCGCGAGCGAGCTCGCTCCTACACGCAATTGCACAACACCTGTAGGAGCGAGCTTGCTCGCGAAGGCGTCCTCAAGAACGCCGCAATCTCTCAATCCCCATAAATATCCGACTTGAAGTACTTGGCCTGGATCTTCTGGTATTCACCATTGGCGCGAATATCATCGATGGCCTTGTTCAACTCGCCCACCAGTTCACCGTTGCCCTTGCGCACAGCAATTCCGGCGCCCTCGCCGACGTATTTCGGATCTTTCAACTCAGGACCGACAAAGGCGTAGTCGGCGCCCCGTGGCATCGACAGGAAATCAGCCAGAGGAATGGTGTCGGCGAAGATCGCGTCCAGGCGCCCGGCCGCCAGGTCCATGTAGATCTCTTCGTTGTTGCTGTAGCGCACCACCTTGATGCCCTTGGGCTCGAAGACTTCGGTAGCGAAGCGATCGGTGGTGGTGGAACGCTGCACACCCACGGTCTTGCCCTTGAGACTGGCGTACTGGTCGTCCACCACCGCGCCCTTCTTCATCACCAGGCGCGATGAAGTGAAATAGTACTTGTGGGTGAAATCCACCGATTTACGCCGTTCCGCGGTAATGGTCATGGAGGACAGCGCGGCATCGATCTTCTTCACCTTCAGCGAGGGAATCAGGCCGTCGAACTCACCCTCGATCCACTCGCACTTGACCTGCATCTGCGCGCACAGGGCGTTGCCGATGTCGTAGTCGAAACCACCGATCTTGCCGTCGGCAGTCTTGAAGGCGAACGGCGGATACGCCGCCTCGATGCCCAGGCGCAGGGTTTTCTCGGCGGCCATCAGGCTGCTGCACGCCAACAGGCTCAAGACCAGGCCACTGATGAGGGGGAGTTTTTTCATGTTCGTTCTCTCGCGGGTTGTTGTTGGTTTGGCAAGACAGAAGGAAGAGGTAAAACGGTAAAGACTCTATTTGTACTTGTTAATCCATACTGGACTTTTACGTACATATCGTCAACGACGCGCGCAGCGACTTATCCCCAGCGGTTAGCGGGAACAGTCGCAGTCGATTGAAGGTTGAATGGCGGCCGGCTCAGGCCCCACCAGCGAGGATCAGGGAGTCATTCTTTCCAGCGATCGGCCGCAGCGTGATCACTGTCGCGGCCTTCCACCCAACGGGGGCCGTCGGCGGTGTTTTCCTTTTTCCAGAACGGTGCACGGGTCTTGAGGTAGTCCATGACAAAGGCACAGGCATCAAAAGCCGCCTGGCGATGGGCACTGGCCGCGCCGACGAAGACGATGGGCTCGCCCGGCTCCAGGGCACCGATGCGGTGCAGCACCTCCAGCTGCAACAGCGGCCAGCGCTGCTGAGCTTCGGCGGCGATCTTGACCAGGGCCTTTTCGGTCATGCCCGGATAATGCTCGAGGAACATGCCGTGGACATCCTGGCCGTCATTGAAGTCGCGCACGTAACCGACAAAGCTCACCACTGCGCCAACCCCGGTATCGGCGGCGTGCATGGCGTTGACTTCAGCTCCCGGATCGAAGGCCGCGGATTGCACTCGGATCGCCATCTCAGCCTCCGGTCACAGTGGGAAAGAACGCCACTTCATCACCGTCCGCCAAGGGCTCGTCCAGCGAGCACAGGTCCTCATTGCGGGCGCACATCAGATTCTGTTCGGCGAGCACGGCGGCCCCGTCACGGGACAACAGCGCCTGGCGCACATCGTCGACACAGGCGAACGACCCTTCAATCTCCAGGGCGTCGAGCCCCAGTGCCTCACGGTAACGGGCAAAAAACCTGACCTGGATCTTCATGCGTCAGCCGCCCGGTATTGACCGCTCTTGCCGCCGGTTTTCTCCAGCACCCGCACGCCTTCGATGGTCATGCCGCGGTCCACGGCCTTGCACATGTCATAGATCGTCAGCGCGGCGACGCTGGCGGCGGTCAACGCCTCCATCTCCACCCCGGTCTGCCCCGACAGTTTGCAACGCGCCACGATGCGCACGCTGTCCTCGCCTTCGGCACTGAGCTCGACCTTGACGCTGGTGAGCATCAACGGATGGCAGAGGGGAATCAGGTCGCTGGTTTTCTTCGCCGCCTGGATTCCGGCGATGCGCGCCACGGCGAACACATCGCCCTTGGGGTGACCGCCACTGACGATCATTTGCAGGGTTTGCGGGAGCATGCGCACCCGGGCTTCGGCCACTGCCTCGCGGAAGGTCACGGCCTTATCGGTGACGTCGACCATATTGGCGCGACCTTGGGAATCGAGATGAGTCAGCACGGTGTTACTCCTGATCAGGTGGGCCGATTGTAAACCTGCAGGTCAGTTTTTCGCACGGGGCATCTGCCCGGCGCCCGGCAGCGCCAACCGGCAATCAGCCTGGCGAATAACCCGCATCAAAACAACGAATTGGAGCCCGACTGCGGATCAACGTACAACAGCGCAAAAAACCGCAAAAGGAAGTCGCCTCATGGCCTTGTTCGTTTCGATCCTGCTCAGCCTGCTCGCTGGTTTCGCCGTGCCCCTCCAGGCCGGGACCAACGCCCGCCTGGGCACCCTGCTGGGGCATCCATTGTGGGCCACCGGCGTTTCCTTGCTGGTCAGCCTGCTGGTGCTGGGGGGGCTGCTGCTGTTCATCAAAGTGCCCAAGCCCAATATCATGGCCGCGCTGCAAGGCCCCTGGTGGATCTGGATGGGCGGCATGGCCGGAGTGCTCTACATCACCGTGGCACTGCTGATGGCGCCACGCCTGGGGGCGCTGAACTTCATCATGGCGGTGATCATCGGCCAGTTGCTGATCTCGCTGATCATCGACTACTTCGGGCTGGTGGGCCTGCCACGCAAAGACATCAGCCTGCAGAAACTCATTGGCGTGCTGGTGGTGATCGGCGGTTTCGTCATCACCACCCGCGGCTGAGGCGTCATTTCAGGCCTTGGCCTGGCTGGCCAGCTTGACCTGTTCACGCAACCAGCGATGGGCCGGGTCATCGCTGAAACGCGAATGCCAGATCTGCACGAATTTGAAGGGCGCAATGTTCAAGGGCGGGGGCAGCCGCAGCAGCCCTTCCTGCAGCGGGATCTCGTCCAGGGTGCGGCTGGCCACGGTCAGAATCAGGTCGGTGCCACGGATCATCCCCGGCGCGATGCCCCAGTGGGGCACGCTGACCGCGATCTGCCGCTGCAGTCCCTCATCCCCCAGGCGGTGATCGACTTCGCCATTGAAACAGCCGTCCATCGACACCTGCAGATGGGGACGCTGCAGATAAGCCGTCAGGTCCAGGCCGCCGTCACCATCGAGGGTGGCGCGGTCCACCAGGCAGGAAAAGGTTTCCTCGAACAACACCTCCTTGACGATCTCATCCGAAGGGCTGGGAAACACCCCCAGGGCCAGGTCGATCTTGCCCAGGGCGATCTGCTCGAACATCTCGTGGCGGCTGCCCTGGGTCACCACCAGGCGCATCAAGGGCGCCTCGCCACGCAGGCGCACCAGCAACCTGGGGAGCACGATCGCCGCACCGTAATCCGACATCGCCAGGTGAAAGATCCGCTGGGAACTGGCCGGATCAAAGTCGAGGGACTTGCCGAACAGGGTTTCGATCTGACTGAGGATGTCCTTGAGGGGCGCTTGCAGGCTGCGGGCCAGCGGGCTGAGCAGCACATCGTTGCCCTGGCGGATCAGCAACGGGTCATCCAGTAGCACCCGCAGCTTGCCCAGGGAATGACTGATCGCCGGCTGGCTCAGGTGCAGGCGCTCGCCGGTGCGGGTCACGTGCTTTTCCGTCAGCAAGGCATCGAGCACCACCAACAGATTCAGATCGATATTGCGCAGGGAAACGCGGGTCATCCGGTGTTTTCCAACTGGGAAGCGCTCGGCGGCGGGGAGCCGCAGAATAACCCAGTGCCCCAGGCCGAATGCAAAACGGGCGACCCGAAGGTCGCCCGTGCTGGAAGGGATTGAAGTTACAGGTGGCTTTCCGCGTACTCCGCCAGGATCGAGCGCGGCACCCCTTGCAGGGTGATGTGCACGCCATTGGGGAAGTCCTTGAAGCGTTCGGTGAGGTAGGTCAGCCCCGAGCTGGTGGCCGACAGGTAAGGGGTGTCGATCTGTGCCAGGTTGCCCAGGCACACCACTTTGGAACCGGCGCCGGCACGGGTGATGATGGTTTTCATCTGGTGCGGGGTCAGGTTCTGGCATTCGTCGATCAGGATCAGGCTCTGCTGGAAGCTGCGACCGCGGATGTAGTTCAGGGATTTGAACTGCAACGGCACCTTGCTGAGGATGTAATCGACGCTGCCATGGGTGTTCTCGTCATCCATATGCAAGGCTTCGAGGTTGTCGGTAATGGCACCCAGCCAGGGTTCCATTTTCTCCGCCTCGGTGCCCGGCAGGAAGCCGATCTCCTGGTCCAGCCCCTGCACGCTGCGGGTGGCGATGATGCGCCGGTAGCGCTTGCTGACCATGGTCTGCTCGATGGCAGCGGCCAGGGCCAGGATGGTCTTGCCGGAACCGGCGGCGCCGGACAGGTTGACCAGGTGGATGTCCGGGTCGAGCAACGCGTACAGCGCCAGGCCCTGATAGATGTCGCGCGGTTTCAGGCCCCAGGCTTCCTGGTGCAGCAGGGGTTCCTGATGCAGGTCGAGGATCAGCAGCACATCGGCGCGGATCTCCTTGATCCAGCCGACAAAGCCCTGTTCGTCGATGATGAATTCATTGATATGCACCGCCGGCAGGTTGTCGATCAACTGCACCTGGTGCCAGGTGCGGCCGTGGTCCTGACGGGTTTCCACCTTGCTCACGCGGTCCCAGAACGAGCCGCTCATGTTGTGGAAACCATTGGGCAGCAGGGACACGTCGTCCACCAGCTGGTCGGTGCTGTAGTCCTCGGCGGCGATCCCGCAGGCCCGCGCCTTGAGGCGCATATTGATGTCTTTGGTCACCAGCACCACGGGCAAGTCCTTGTTGCGCGCGTGCAGGTCGATCAACTGGTTGATGATGATGTTGTCGTTGAGGTTTTCCGGCAACAGGCTGTTGGGCTCGTTGCGCTTGCTCATCAGAATCGACAGCAAGCCCTTGGGCCCGCTCTTGCCGCGCTGGATCGGAACCCCCAGTTCGACGTCCTCGGGGGAAGCCTCGCCCAGGGTCTTGTCGATCAGGCGGATCGCCTGACGGCATTCGGCGGCAACGCTGTGGTGCCCGCTCTTGAGCTTGTCCAGCTCTTCGAGGACGGTCATGGGGATGGCGACGTGGTGTTCTTCGAAATTCAGTAAGGCGTTGGGATCGTGAATCAATACATTGGTATCGAGTACATAAAGGATTGGCTGGTTGGAAGAAGAGCTACGTCCGTGGTCATCCATACTCGGTCACCTTATGTGGGAGCCAGTCGACGCAATACCATGGGGTATCGCGCCTCGAATGACCACCGAATTCACCCGCAGGGGTTCAGGTGAGCTGCACACACAAGGAGTCTTGGGAGACGCCACCTGTGTCGCAGGTTTCGGCGGTCTAAGTTCGTAATACTCCAAAAACCGTGACAGGAAAACGCACTTTGACGCTTTTTTGATGTTTATTTTTCAGGGTGACGAAAAGCCCTTGGCGCGTTGCCCGAGCACCGTTAAAGTCGAAAGTCCGCCTGCCTCGAAATCCCGCTGAAATCCGCCCCCTTTAGCGCCCATACCCCGTGTTTCCGGGCACTTGGCCGTTTCAGCGAAACGCGTCCTGACAATCCTCCCAACCGATGCCGCTTTGCGCAGTCTGCGCCAGCAACCAGGGCAAGCTGCTCTTGACCCCATCCTGTTTGGCATTGAAGGCAATCACCCCGCGTCGCCATAGCAACATCAAGGTCAGTACCCGTTGACCACTGTCCTCGGCCTTGAGCTTGCCGGCGCCATCCTGGGCGTCGATGTCCCACAACGCCACCTGCATGCCCTGGGCATTGAAGAAGTCCTGGGCATCGGCACGACGCTGGCCAAAGGGCGGGCGGAACAAGGGCACGTAGTTCTCCGGCAGCTTGCTCTTCACCAGATCGGCGCTGCGCTGGATCGAGTACTGCCAGTCCTGCCAGTGACTGTGGGAGCGGAACTCCCAGCCTTGCACGCCAACGCACTGCCTGGAGTACAGGGATTGCAGGCTGGCCACCGACGCCTTGTCGAGGCGGTTCTGGATGTCGTTGCCCAGGACAAAGAACGTACCGCTGAGATTGGCCTTGCGCAGGTAACTGGTCAGCCAGGGCGTGTTGTCCGGCGCCAGGTTGGCGGCGCTGTCGAAGGTCAGCAGAAACAGCCGGTCGTTGAGTTCGTCGCCGTTGCGTTCGTAGTCGCCGTAGCGCAGCACCTCGCTGCTGGTCTGAGGGGCCAGCGCCGCCTTGCGCAGCAATTCGTCCAGGTACTGCTCATGGAAAGTCCGGCTCGGCTCGCCCCAACGGGCGTAGTAGGAATCCTCCGCCAGGTGGAACTTGCCGGCCTGCTTGCGCAGTTGCTGCATGTTTTCCACCAGATAGCAGAACGAAGCGTCCTGGTCGCAGCTCTGCTGGGCGAAGTTGTAGTTGTCCAGCAGGCGCTTCCAGAGATGCTCGCGCAGCTCAAAGATCGCCTCCATGTTGATCATGCGCAAGCCCAGGCGCTGCTTCAGGGAAGCCTCGTCCCAGGCCTCGCTGATCAGCAAGGTGCGGGCAAAGGTCAGGATCTCGGCCCGCGAGGCGACGTCGAACAGGGTCGGATTGTCGAGCTTTTCCGGCCAGGTGCTGCGATCCAGGGTCGCCACATCATTGGGCGCCGCCAGCACACTGAAACTCAGAAGCCAGGCCGAGAAGAAAGACGCGATACGCAAAGGGATGCCTCCAGAACAAAACCCGCGCGGCACTATAGCCGATCTGCGCCAGGAATCAGGGCCCCTTCGCTGGCAAGCCAGCTCCTGCAGGGCCGTGTAGCAGCCGGTTTGCCGGCGAACCGCGATCAGCGGTCATGGCTATCGCCATCATAGGTGGAGTCCGAACGCCCGAGCCCCTAGAATCCCCCGACGCCAAAAGGAGACGACCCCATGCTGATGGTGATTTCACCCGCCAAGACCCTCGATTACGAAACACCGCCGGTTACCCAGCGCTTCACCCAGCCGCAATACCTCGACCACTCCCAGGAACTGATTCAGCAACTGCGGGAACTGACCCCGGCACAGATCAGCGAGCTGATGCACGTATCCGACAAGATCGGCGGGCTCAACGCCGCGCGTTTCGGCAGCTGGACCCCGGCCTTCACTCCGGACAACGCCAAGCAGGCGCTGCTGGCCTTCAAGGGCGACGTCTATACCGGGCTCAACGCCGAATCCTTGAGCGAAGCGGACTTCGATTACGCCCAGCAACACCTGCGCATGCTCTCCGGCCTCTACGGCCTGCTGCGCCCCCTGGACCTGATGCAGCCCTATCGCCTGGAAATGGGCACCAAGCTGGCCAACGCCCGGGGCAAGGACCTGTATGCCTTCTGGGGCACCCGCATCAGTGAATGGCTGAACGAAGCCCTGGCCGATCAGGGCGACGACCTGTTGCTCAACCTGGCCTCCAACGAGTACTTCTCGGCAGTCAAACGCACAGCCCTGAACGCGCGGATCATCAATACCGAGTTCAAGGACCTGAAGAACGGCCAGTACAAGATCATCAGCTTCTATGCCAAGAAGGCCCGGGGCTTGATGAGCCGTTTCGTCATCCAGGAACGCATCAACGATCCAGCGCAACTCAAGCAATTCGACGTCCAGGGCTACCGCTTCAGTGCGGAACAATCCAAAGCCGACAACTTGGTGTTCCTGCGCGACCACGCACCGGAATAAAGCGTTCCCCTGCCGCGCTCGTTTCCACCCGGCGAGCGCGCCAGAATGTGATCACCCGCACATTCCCCGCCTTTATAAAGCCATTTTTTTGGCGCCATGAAACTTTCATCTATTTCTATAACTTTTCTTTCACTCGACAGCGCTGATTTTTTTCAGTAGTGGCACCACTTTTTTTATTCAGTAGTGGCACAAAAGTACCCCCTCGCTTCAACTCCCCATAACTAAAGGCTCAAACCTTAAGTGCTATCAGTTTGAGAGCAGTGCCATCTTTCTCAATATTTCAAGAAATTTCTAAAAACAGGATGAGTGGGCAGGAACTATGCCTTCAGACACCGCTCATACCACCGGTAACGATTCTCAACGAGGTTGTAAGAGATGACTTACACGGGCTCAGTAAAACCAATCAAGTTCCGACACTGGTTTGACCAATGAGTCACAAACTTGAACTAACGGGTAAACAACAGGAGATAAGGCACCTCAACTATCCCCTAACGAGCCAAGGAACAGCTGGCCTTCAAGGACCGCAGAAATCAACTGGAAAGCCCTGAATACATGGCCTCCAGCCATTCGAAGGACATCGAGTGGTTTTTCTCGGGAAACCTGTAGCAGGAGCCGCCGGCAACATTCAAGGGCAAGTCAAAACAACAAGGATCGGTTGCGCACAAC
The DNA here is from genome assembly GCF_058744285.1 of Pseudomonas sp. E1BtOHC1. Taxonomy (NCBI): domain Bacteria; kingdom Pseudomonadati; phylum Pseudomonadota; class Gammaproteobacteria; order Pseudomonadales; family Pseudomonadaceae; genus Pseudomonas; species Pseudomonas sp. E1BtOHC1. The sequence continues at coordinate 1,965,024 of NZ_CP196023.1, read as the reverse complement.
TTGAGTGCATTTATTTAGTCACTCGGAACTTAGTCTGCCTGCACACGGCACTACAACGTACTTCGTTGTACTTCCGAGTGCGCAACAACAGCTGGCAAACATTAACTCCGGCCATTTAATGGCGTGAATAACACAGAGGTAAATGCGATGCGCATCAGCATATTTGGTTTGGGTTACGTCGGTGCAGTCTGTGCCGGTTGCCTGTCCGCACGGGGCCATGAAGTGGTTGGCGTAGATATCTCCAAAGACAAGATCGACCTGATCAACGCCGGCAAATCGCCCATCGTCGAACCGGGTCTGGGTGAACTTCTGGCGCAAGGAATCCAGACCGCTCGTCTGCGCGGCACCACCAACTTCGCCGAAGCCATTCGCGATACCGACTTGTCGATGATCTGCGTCGGCACCCCGAGCAAGAAGAACGGCGACCTGGAACTGGACTACATCGAATCGGTGTGCCGCGAGATCGGTTTCGTCCTGCGCGACAAGGCCACCCGCCACACCATCGTGGTACGCAGCACGGTGCTGCCGGGCACAGTGAAGAACGTGGTGATCCCGATTCTCGAAGACTGCTCGGGCAAGAAGGCCGGGGTGGATTTCGGCGTGGCGGTGAACCCCGAGTTCCTGCGCGAAAGCACCGCGATCAAAGACTACGACTTCCCGCCCATGACCGTGATCGGCCAGTTCGACCAGGCCTCCGGTGACGTGCTGCAAGCGCTGTACGAAGAACTCGACGCGCCGATCATCCGCAAGGACATCGAAGTCGCCGAGATGATCAAGTACACCTGCAACGTCTGGCACGCCACCAAGGTCACCTTCGCCAACGAGATCGGCAACATTGCCAAGGCGGTGGGTGTCGACGGCCGTGAAGTGATGGACGTGGTCTGCCAGGACAAGACCCTCAACCTGTCCCAGTACTACATGCGCCCCGGCTTCGCCTTCGGCGGCTCGTGCCTGCCCAAGGACGTGCGCGCCCTGACCTACCGCGCCAGCTCCCTGGACATCGAGGCGCCGCTGCTCAACTCGCTGATGCGCAGTAACGAGTCCCAGGTGCAGAACGCCTTCGACATCGTTTCCAGCCACGACAAGCGCAAGGTCGCCCTGCTCGGCCTGAGCTTCAAGGCCGGCACCGACGACCTGCGCGAGAGTCCGCTGGTGGAGCTGGCGGAAATGCTCATCGGCAAGGGCTTCGACCTGAGCATCTACGACAGCAACGTCGAATACGCCCGGGTCCATGGTGCCAACAAGGATTACATCGAGTCGAAGATCCCCCACGTCTCGTCCCTGCTCAACTCGGACTTCGACGCGGTGATCGGCAACTCCGACGTGATCATCCTCGGCAACCGCGACGAGAAGTTCCGCGCCCTGGCCGAAGACGTGCCCCACGGCAAGCAGGTCATCGACCTGGTGGGCTTCATGTCCAAGGCCACCTGCGTCAAAGGCCGTACCGAAGGGATCTGCTGGTAAGGCTTCGCCGGCCAGCCGGCTCCTACCCCATCCCCGTAGGAGCTGGCTTGCCAGCGATCTGGCCCTCCCAAATCTCCATGCCTGCCTTAACCCCCCTCGGGCCACCCCACAGGCTCGCCCGAGACCTTGATGGACGCAGATTATGCACAGGCTAAAGCACGGCCTGCTTCAGGCCGCCGGTTGGCTGTTTTACTTGAGTTTGCTGATGGGCATGGCCTTGTTGCTGCCCACATCGACCTTCGACTCGCAGTCCAAGGACTTCATTTTCCTGATTGGCGCCGTGGGCATCTGGCGCTACTCCATGGGTGCCACGCACTTCGTGCGCGGCATGCTGTTTCTCTACGTGGTCTACCCGCACCTGCGGCGCAAGGTGCGCAAGCTCGGCAGCGCGGCGGACCCGTCCCACGTGTTCCTGATGGTCACCAGCTTTCGCATCGATGCGCTGACCACCGCCCAGGTCTACGGTTCGGTGATCCGCGAAGCCATCGACTGCGGCTTCCCCACCACCGTGGTCTGCTCGATCGTGGAGATGTCCGACGAGCTGCTGGTGAAAAGCCTGTGGGCGCGGATGAACCCGCCGGAGCGGGTCAAGCTGGACTTCGTGCGCATCCCCGGCACCGGCAAGCGCGACGGCCTGGCCTTCGGTTTTCGCGCCATCTCCCGCCACCTGCCGGACAACCGCGCCGTAGTGGCGGTGATCGACGGCGACACCGTGCTCGGCGAAGGCGTCGTGCGCAAGACCGTGCCCTGGTTCCAGCTGTTCGACAACGTCGGCGGCCTGACCACCAACGAATTCTGCGAAGTGCGCGGCGGCTACATCATGAGCGAGTGGCACAAGCTGCGCTTCGCCCAGCGCCACATCAACATGTGCTCCATGGCCCTGTCCAAGCGCGTGCTGACCATGACCGGACGCATGTCGGTGTTCCGCGCCACCGTGGTCACCGACCCGGACTTCATCGCCGACGTGGAAAGCGACTCCCTGCAACACTGGCGCCTGGGCCGCTTCAAGTTCCTCACCGGCGACGACAAGTCCAGCTGGTTCAGCCTGATGCGCCTGGGCTACGACACCTTCTACGTGCCCGACGCTGCGATCAACACCGTGGAGCACCCGCCGGAAAAGAGCTTCATCAAGGCCAGCCGCAAGCTGATGTTCCGCTGGTACGGCAACAACCTGCGGCAGAACGCCCGGGCTCTGGGCCTGGGCATGAAACGCCTGGGGCTGTTCACCAGCGTGGTGCTGTTCGACCAGCGCGTGTCCATGTGGACCTCACTGCTGGGCCTGACCGTGGCCATCATCGCCAGCTTCAAGTACGGCACCGCCTTCATCCTCGCGTACCTGCTGTGGATCGGTATCACCCGCTTGATCCTGACCCTGTTGCTGTCCTGCTCGGGGCACCGGATCGGCCCGGCCTATCCGCTGATTCTCTATTACAACCAGATCGTCGGCGCCCTGGTGAAGATCTACGTGTTCTTCCGCCTCGACCAGCAATCCTGGACCCGCCAGGACACCAAACTGACCCGTGATCTCGCCAGCTTTCAACGTTGGTTCAACACCTGGTCGTCTCGAACCATGACCTTCTCGGCCGGCAGCGTATTCGTCGCCGTGCTGCTGCTGATGGTCTGACCCGACTTGCCTGAATTAACTAGGAAATCGACTCTATGAACACCGCCGTGAACGTCAACGTAGTGCATGAATCCGAAGCCCAACGCCAGCACGCCCGGGTCAAGATCCCGGCCAAGCTGCGCTTCTTCGGGAACGAGGCCAAACCCCTTGAAGTGCGGGTCCACGACCTCTCTGCCGGTGGCCTGAGCTTCAACGCCGGGCAGCAGATGCTCAAGGTCGGCGAAGTACACAAGGGCCGTCTGCAGTTCGTCATCGACAACCTCGGCCTGGCCATGGACGTTGAACTGCAGATCCGCTCCTTCGATCGTCAGAACGGGCGCGTCGGTTGCCAGTTCCAGAACCTCGAGCCCCAGGACATTTCCACCCTGCGCCACCTGATCACCTCGCACCTGGCCGGCGACATCGTCAGCATGGGCGACGTGCTCGCCACCCTGCAGCGCGACAACTTCACCAAGGCGCGCAAGACCAAGGACAGCGGCAGCGGCATGACCGCCATGGGCCGTCTGCGGGCCGTGACCTTCAGCGCCGGGATCTTCGTGGTGGGCCTGGCGGCGTTCGGTTTCATCCTCAAGTCGGTGTACGGCATGTACTTCGTCAGCCACGCCCAGGCCGGCCTGGTCAGCGTCCCGGGGATGAACGTCACCATGCCGCGCGACGGCACCGTACAAAGCCTGGTGCAGAGCGACGGTATCGCCGCCAAGGGCGCGCCACTGGCCACCTTCAGCACCAGCATGCTCGACGTGCTCAAAGGCCACCTGGATGAAGACCAACTGCAACCGGCCAAGGTCGAGGAGCTGTTCGGCAAGCAAATGACCGGCACCCTGACCTCCCCTTGCGACTGCACCGTGGCCCAGCAAATGGTCGCCGACGGCCAGTACGCCAGCAAAGGCGACGTGATCTTCCAGCTGGTCCCGCGGGGCAGCCAGGCCAACGTCGAGGCGCGCTTCTCTTACCGTCAATTCGCTGATGTCCGCCCAGGCACCAAGGTCAACTTCCAGATTGCCGATGAAGACACCGTGCGCCGCGGCACCATCGTCAGCAGCACCAGCCTCAACAGCAACGACCTGTCCTCCGACATCCGCGTGCAGATCAAACCCGACGCGCCCCTGAGCAGCGCCTTCGCCGGTCGCCCGGTGGAAGTCAGCAGCGACCGCGGTCCCTCGATGAACTGGCTGATCGACAAAGCCATGGCCGCCGGTCTCTGAGCGGAGGACATGCCTGTGACTAGTCTTTTCATTGGCGAGTGCTGCGCACTCGATAAGCCTCAAGGGCGCCGCGCCCTGGCCCTGTGCTCCCTGGCCCTGGCCGTGAGCCTGGCCGGTTGCGCCGGCCTGCCGGACCAGCGCCTGGCCAACGAAGCCCTGAAGCGCGGCGACACCGCCCTGGCCGAACAGAACTACCGCCAGCTGGCAGACCTGGGCTACAGCGAAGCCCAGGTGGGTCTGGCCGACATCCAGGTGGACAGCCGCGACCCGGCGCAGATCAAGCAGGCCGAGGCCACCTATCGCGCTGCGGCCGATGTGTCGCCCCGGGCCCAGGCGCGCCTTGGCCGCCTGTTGGTGGCCAAGCCCGGCTCCACCGAGGCCGAGCAGCACGAAGCCGAAGGCCTGTTGAAAAAAGCCTTTGCCAACGGTGAAGGCAACACCCTGATTCCCCTGGCGATGCTGTACCTGCAATACCCCCACAGCTTCCCCAACATCAACGCCCAGCAGCAGATCAGCCAATGGCGCAGCGCCGGTTACCCGGAAGCCGGCCTGGCCCAGGTGCTGCTGTACCGCACCCAAGGCAGCTACGACCAGCACCTGGCGGAGGTGGAAACCATCTGCAAGGCCGCACTCAACAGCACCGACATCTGCTACGTGGAACTGGCCACCGTTTATCAAAAACGCGGCCAGCCGGAGCAACAGGCCGAGCTGCTCAAGCAGCTGCAGGCTGGCTACAGCCGTGGCACGGTCAGCGCCCAGCGAGTCGACAGCGTGGCCCGCGTGCTGGGCGATGCCAGCCTCGGCAAGCCGGATGAAAAAACCGCCCAGGCCCTGCTGGAGCAAGTGGCCCCAGGCTACCCGGCGTCCTGGGTCAGCCTGGCCCAACTGCTCTACGACTTCCCCGAACTGGGTGACGTCGACAAGATGATGGAATACCTGGACAACGGCCGCGCCGCCGACCAGCCCCGCGCCGAACTGCTGCTGGGCAAGCTCTACTACGAAGGCAAATGGGTGCCCGCCGACGCCAAGGTGGCCGAGGCGCATTTCCAGAAAGCCGTGGGCCGCGAAGTCGCCGCCGACTACTACCTGGGGCAGATCTACCGCCGTGGCTACCTGGGCCAGGTGTACCCGCAAAAGGCCCTGGACCACCTGCTGACCGCTGCCCGCAATGGCCAGAACAGCGCCGACTTCGCCATTGCCCAGTTGTTTTCCCAGGGCCGCGGCACCGCGCCCAACCCGATCAACGCCTACGTCTTCAGCCAGCTGGCCAAGGTCCAGGACACGCCCCAGGCCAACGAACTGGCGCAACAGCTGGATGAACAACTGCCCCCCGGCCAGCGCGCCGAAGCCCAGCGCCTGCTGCAACAGGAACAGGCGGTGCGTGGCGCCCTGACCCAGAACACGCTGCAACTGCACGCGCTGCAGGAAGAAGACGGCGAGGAATCCCTATGACGCTCAAGTTTCCACTCACCACTGCCGCCCCTGGCCGCTTCAGCCTGTCAAAGCTGGGCCTGAGCCTGGGCTTCGCGCTGATCTGGGCGACCCCGTCGCTGGCAGCCATCACCGACACCAAGAACTTCGGCCTGGAAGTGAAGATCACCGGCCAATCCGAAGATGATCGCGACCTCGGCACCCAGCGCGGCGGCGACGTCAACGGCCTGGGCCTGGACCTACGGCCTTGGGTCTACGGTGAACGCGGTGCCTGGAGCGCCTACGCCATGGGCCAGGCGGTGACCTCCACCGACATCATCGAAACCGATACCCTGCAGCAGTCGGACGCCGACGGTACCCAGCAGTCGAGCAACGACGACCGCAAGACCAAGAAAAACTACCTGGCCCTGCGTGAGTTCTGGATCGGCTACAGCGGCTTCACGCCCTACCCCGGCGAGCAGTTGAAACTGGGCCGCCAACGCCTGCGCAACGACGACGGCCAGTGGCGCGACACCAACATCGAAGCCCTGAACTGGACCTTCGACACCACCTTGCTGCGGGCCAACGTTGGCGCCGCCGAGCGCTTCAGCGAGTACCGCACCGACCTCAAGGAACTGGCGCCCAAGGATAAAGACCGCCTGCACGTCTACGGCGACGCGGCTTACCAGTGGACCCCAGGCAACTGGGTGGGGATTCGCGGTCATCACACCCACGATGACGGCAAGCTCGACTATCCGGTGCCCGGCGAAGCAGCCGACTCCCTGGACAAGAAAGACAACGGCGACCTCACTTGGCTCGGCCTTACCGCCGACAGCGACGCCTATAACTGGCGCAACACCAACACCGTCAACTACTGGGCCAGCCTGACCGGCATGCACGGCGACCGCGACACGGTCAACGCACTGGACGCCAATGGCAACCGCCCGGCCCAGGCCAAGCGCAGCGAGAACCTCGACGGCTGGGCCACGGACCTGGGCGTACGCCTGCGCCTGGACCCGAACTGGCAAGTCGGCGCCGCCTATGCTCGCGCCAGCGGCGACTACGAGCAGAACGGCCTGGAAAGCAACCGCTCCAACTACACCGGCACTCGCTCCCGCGTGCACCGTTTCGGCGAAGCCTATCGCGGCGAAATGAACAACATGCAGACCGCCACCCTGTTCGGTTCCTGGATGCTCAACGACGAATACGACGCCAGCCTGATCTACCACAAGTTCTGGCGCGTGGACGGCAAGAAGGCCGTCGGCAGCAACGGCATCAACGCCGTGGACAACGACTATGACGGCGACGGCAACCTGCTCTCCAGCACCTCGCTGCCGCTGCAAGACGGCAAGAAAGACCTGGGGCAGGAAATGGACTTGGTGGTCACCAAGTACTTCAAGCAGGGCCTGTTGCCGGCGGCCCTGAGCCAGTCCATCGATGAGCCGTCGGCCCTGGTGCGTTTTCGTGGCGGTGTGTTCAAGCCCGGCGATGCCTATGGCAAAGACGTCGACTCGTACATGCACCGCGCCTTTATCGACGTGATCTGGCGCTTCTGATGCGAGCCGCGAAGGGAGTGCCCGAAATGAACTGCTACCCCATGAACAGCCCCGCTGCGAAAGGCGCCATCAGCCTGTTGGCCGGCGCCCTGTTGCTGGCCAGCAGCTCGGCGTTCGCCACTGTCGAGCCGGCCAAGGCGCCGATCGTCGCCAAGGAGCTGCAACAGGCCAAGACCTACACCGTCAGCAGTGCGCCCACCGAGCCGCTGAATCTGGCCACGCCGACCCTGCCCGACCTCTCCGGCTACACCGCCGAGGCCGCTGCGGCGAAGATCGTGCGCAGCAAGCCGGGCAAGATCAGCGTGCGCCGAATGATGCAGGAAGACGCCCTGAAGGACTTTATCGGCGGTGACAACAAGATGGCCGAATGGGTGGTGCGCCAACACGGCATTCCCCAGGCGATCTTTATCGACGACGGTTACATCAACCTCAAGGACCTGGCCAAGAAACTGCCCAAGCAGTACATCAGCGAAACCGCGCCGGGTGTATTCCTCGCGCGCTTGCCGATCGTGGTCGGACGCAAGGGCATCCTGGAAATCGACAAACAGACCCAGGAGCTGCGCCTGTCCCAGGAGGGCGGCTCGTTCCTGGTCAACGATGGCCAGCTGTTTGTGCGCGACACCAAGGTCACGGGCTGGCGCGAGAAAGACAACGGCCCGGCGACCTTCCGCTCGCCCAAGGAATTCCGCCCCTTCCTACTGGCCTGGGGCGGCACCGAGACCTACATAGTCAACAGCCAGATGGCCAGCTTCGGCTACGCCAACTCCAAGTCCTACGGCGTGAGTATTTCCCAGTACACGCCGAACATGGCCAAGGTACTCAAGCGCGATGAACCCACCGGCTGGATCATAGGCTCTGCGTTCTCGGACATGTGGTACGGCTTCTACTGCTACGAAACCCGCGACTTCGTGGTCAAGGGCAACACCTACAAAGACAACATCGTCTACGGCATCGACCCCCACGACCGTTCGCATCGGCTGATCATCGCCGACAACACCGTCCACGGGACGAAGAAGAAGCACGGCATCATCATTTCCCGGGAAGTGAACGACAGCTTCATCTTCAACAACCGTAGCTACGACAACAAACTCTCGGGCCTGGTGATCGACCGTAACAGCGTCAACAACCTGATTGCCTACAACGAGATCTACCGCAACCACACCGACGGCATCACCCTCTACGAGAGCGCCGACAACCTGCTGTGGGGCAACAAGGTGATCAGCAACAAACGCCACGGCATCCGCATTCGCAACAGCGTGAATATCCGCCTGTACGAAAACGTCGCCATGGCCAACGGCCTGACCGGCGTCTACGGCCACATCAAGGACCTTTCCGACACCGACCGCGACATCAAGCTCGACCCGTTCGACGCTCAGGTTTCGCTGATCGTGGTCGGCGGCGAACTGGCGGCCAATGGCAGCGGCCCGCTGTCCATCGACTCGCCGTTGAGCGTGGAGCTGTATCGCGTGTCCATGCTCGCGCCCACCAAAAGCAGCGGCATCAGCTTCTCGGGGATCCTTGGCGAGCGCCAGGATGAAATCCTCGACCTGATGGTTCGCCAGCAAAAAGCCGTGCTGATCGACCCCGTCGAACGCCAGACCGAAATGCGCGATTGAGGATGACTGTCATGCCCCCACACCTGATCAAACTGTTGAGCCTGTCGGCGCTGACCGCCGGCATTCTCGCCGCCAGCGCCGGCGCCCGCGCCGATGAGCCCCAGGCGCCGAACTTCACCGCCGAGCCGTGCTGCAACCTGTGCCCGGCCGCCCATGATGCGAAGAACTACACCACCCGCTACCAGCAGAACTTCACCACCCTGGTGCAAGCCCAGGGCGACTGGCTGTTCCGCACCCAGGAAGACCTGCGCACCGAATTCAACACCACCCCGGAAGGCTACCGTCGCCTCAAGCAGTTGCACGAAGCTTTCAAGAGCAAGGGCGTGGAACTGGTGGTGGTCTATCAGCCGACCCGTGGCCTGGTGAACCGCAACAAGCTCAACCCGGCGCAAAAGGCCCGCTTCGACTACGACAAGGCCCTGACCAACTACAAAGCCATGCTCGGGCGCTTCGCCCAAATGGGCTACGTGGTGCCGGACCTGTCGCCGCTGACCAACGAACAACTGCCAGACACCCTGCCGGCCCACGACTTCTACTTCCGTGGCGACCAGCACTGGACGCCCTACGGCGCCCAACGCACCGCCAAGATCGTTGCCGACAAGGTCAAGCAACTGCCGGCCTTCGCCGACATTCCACGGCGTGAATTCGAGACCCACAAGTCCGGGCGCATGGGCAAGACCGGCACCCTGCACAACATGGCCGGGCAACTGTGCGGCACCAGCTACGCCATCCAGTACATGGACCAGTTCACCACCGAGCCCAAGGGCGAAGCGGCGGACGGCGACCTGTTCGGCGATTCCGGCAACCCGCAAATCACCCTGGTGGGCACCAGCCACAGTGGCAAGAACTACAACTTCGCCGGCTTCCTGGAAGAGTCCATCGGCGCCGATATCCTCAACGTGGCCTTCCCCGGCGGCGGCCTGGAAGGCTCGATGTTGCAGTACCTGGGCAGCGAGGAATTCCAGAAGAGCCCGCCGAAGATCCTGATCTGGGAGTTCTCGCCGCTGTACCGCCTGGATCAGGAAACCATCTACCGACAGATGATGGCCCTGCTGGACAACGGCTGCGAGGGCAAGGATGCGCAGATGACCGGCAGCACCACCCTCAAGCCGGGCAAGAACGAACTGCTGGTCAACAGCAAGAACCTGGACCTGCGCAACAGCGGCCATCAGGTCGACATCCGCTTCGCCGACCCTTCGGTGAAAACCCTGCAAGCCACCCTCTGGTACATGAACGGGCGCCACGAGGACATCAAGATCGAAAAGCCGGAAACATCCGACACCGACGGACGCTTCGCCTTCGAACTGCGCACTGACGAAGACTGGGCCATGCAGAACCTGCTGGCGGTGGAAATCCAGGGCCCGGAAGCGGGCACTGCCGGGCAGAAGGTCGAAGCGAAAATTTGCAAACGCAACGTATTCCCGGGCGCCGAGCAACGCACCGCGCAGATCGGGCAATGAGGTTTCCTATGCAAAGCACATCCTTGAAACACTTGCTGATGCCCAGCCTGCTGGGCCTGGCCATCCTCGCCGGCAGCGCCCAGGCCGCCGCGCCGCTGCGTCCACCCCAGGGCTATTACGCCCCGGTGGACAAGTTCAAGAGCGGTGACGACAGCGAAGGCTGCGACGCCATGCCGGCGCCCTACACCGGCGCCCTGCAATTTCGCAGCAAGTACGAAGGCTCGGACAAGGCCCGGGCAACCCTGAATACCCAGTCCGAACAGGCCTTTCGCGACACCACCGCGGACATCACCAAGATCGAGCGCGGCACCAGCAAAAGGGTCATGCAGTTCATGCGTGACGGCCGCCCGCAACAGCTGGACTGCACCCTGAGCTGGCTCAGTGCCTGGGCCCAGGCCGACGCGCTGATGTCCAAGGACTTCAACCACACCGGCAAGTCCATGCGCAAATGGGCCCTGGGCAGCATGGCTTCGGCCTACCTGCGGCTGAAATTCTCCGACTCCCATCCCCTGGCCACCCATCAGGAACAGGCACAGAAGATTGAGGCCTGGTTCAGCAAGATGGCCGATCAGGTGGTCAGCGACTGGGACAACCTGCCCCTGGACAAGACCAACAACCACTCCTACTGGGCCGCCTGGTCAGTGATGGCGACCTCCATCGCCACCAACCGCCGCGACCTGTTCGACTGGGCCGTAAAGGAATACAAGGTCGGCGCCAACCAGATCGACGCCGACGGCTTTCTGCCCAACGAACTCAAGCGTCAGCAGCGCGCCCTGGCCTACCACAACTACGCCCTGCCGCCGTTGGCGATGATCGCCAGCTTCGCCCAGGTCAATGGCGTGGATCTGCGCCAGGAAAACAACGGCGCCCTCAAGCGCTTGGGTGACCGAGTGCTGGCTGGGGTGAAAGACCCGGACGACTTCGAGAAGAAGAACGGTAAGCAGCAGGACATGACCGACCTCAAGGTCGACTCGAAATTCGCCTGGCTCGAACCCTTCTGCAGCCTCTACACCTGCGCCCCGGATGTATTGGAGCGCAAACACAAGATGCAGCCGTTCAAGACCTTCCGCCTGGGGGGCGACCTGACCAAGGTCTACGACCCGGCCCACGAAAAAGGCTCCTGATTCGAATCGTTCCCACGCTGCACATGGGAACAACCCACCGTAGGAGCTGGCTTGCCAGCGAAGGGGCCCTCAAGGACGTCTTCGCTCTCAAGACCGCCATCGCCGGCAAGCCGGCTCCTACAGAGGTCGCGCTACACGCAGTACCGCTTCCCCGGTTTTTCACGGGGGGGTTTGGGGGGGCTCCGGCCTCTGACTATTGGTTAAACACGGAGAGATCGGGATGGTTTTTTCATCCAATGTGTTCCTGTTTCTGTTCTTGCCGATCTTTCTCGGCTTGTACTACTTGAGCGGGCAACGCTATCGCAACTTGCTGCTGCTGATCGCCAGTTATGTGTTCTATGCCTGGTGGCGGGTGGACTTCCTGGCGCTGTTCGCCGGCGTCACCCTGTGGAACTACTGGATCGGCCTGAAAGTCGGTGCGGCTGGGGTCCGGACCAAACCCGCCCAACGCTGGCTGCTGCTCGGAGTCGGCGTCGACCTGTGCATCCTCGGCTACTTCAAATACGCCAACTTCGGCGTGGACAGCATCAACGCGATCATGACCTCCTACGGTCTGGAACCGTTCATCCTGACCCACATCCTGTTGCCGATCGGGATCTCGTTCTACATCTTCGAGTCCATCAGCTACATCATCGACGTCTACCGCGGCGACACCCCGGCCACGCGCAACCTCATCGACTTCGCGGCGTTCGTGGCGATCTTCCCGCACCTGATCGCCGGCCCGGTCCTGCGCTTTCGCGACCTGGCGGAGCAGTTCAACAACCGCACCCACACCCTGGACAAGTTCTCCGAAGGCTGCACCCGCTTCATGCAGGGCTTCATCAAGAAGGTGTTTATCGCCGACACCCTGGCGGTGGTCGCCGACCATTGCTTCGCCCTGCAAAACCCCACCACGGGCGATGCCTGGCTGGGCGCCCTGGCCTACACCGCGCAGCTGTACTTCGACTTCTCCGGCTACAGCGACATGGCCATCGGCTTGGGGTTGATGATGGGTTTTCGCTTCATGGAAAACTTCAAGCAGCCCTACATCAGCCAGTCGATCACCGAGTTCTGGCGGCGCTGGCACATCAGCCTGTCCACCTGGCTGCGCGACTACCTGTACATCACCCTGGGCGGCAACCGCAAAGGCACGTTGATGACTTACCGCAACCTGTTCCTGACCATGCTGCTCGGTGGCCTGTGGCACGGTGCGAACATCACCTACATCGTCTGGGGCGCCTGGCACGGCATGTGGCTGGCCATCGAAAAAGCCCTGGGCATCAACACCACCCCACGCAGCCTGAACCCGATCCGCTGGGCCCTGACCTTCCTCCTGGTGGTCATGGGCTGGGTGATCTTCCGTGCCGAAAACCTGCACGTGGCCGGGCGCATGTACGGCGCCATGTTCAGCTTTGGCGACTGGTCGCTGTCCGAACTCAACCGCGCCAGCCTCACCGGCCTGCAAGTGGCGACCCTGGTCCTGGCCTACGCCACTCTGGCGTTCTTCGGCCTGCGCGACCTCTACCGCAACCCGCCAGCGAACAAGGCCAAGCCTGAACCAGACAGCGAAGCGGACGGCCCGGCCGGCGCACAACCGGGGCTGATCAAGGCCGTACCCGGCGACAACCCCGGCAGCATCCATCAACCGGGCTACACCGTGGGCACCGAGGCCCAGGTGCAACCGGCCTACTGGACCACCGACTGGTCGCGCTACGTGATGCGGGGCCTGGTGCTGCTGCTGTTCATCGCCTCGATTCTCAAACTTTCGGCGCAAAGCTTCTCGCCGTTCCTTTACTTCCAGTTCTGAGGGATCTGACATGACCCGCTCATTACGTCTGTTCTACATCGCCCTGTTCCTGCTGACCCTGACGGTCCTGGGCCTGTGGTCGGTGCGCAGCTTCTTCGGCTTCAGCACCAACGCCGAGGCCACGGTGCTCAACGGGCGCTGGACCAAGGCTGTGGAAACTCACTACGACGAAGAGTTTCCGATCAAGCGCCTGGGCACCAACCTCTGGGCCGCCCTGGACTTCAAGCTGTTCAACGAAGGCCGCCCTGGTGTGGTGCTGGGCCGCGATCAGTGGCTGTACAGCGATGAAGAGTTCAACCCGGTGGTCAACGAGGAGCTCAACCTGCAGGGCAACTACGCCCTGGTGGAAGGCGTGCGCCAGACCTTGAAGGCGCACGGGGTGAAACTGGTGATGGCGATCGTCCCGGCCAAGGTGCGCCTGTACCCGGAACACCTGGACGAGGTGCGCCCGGCGCGGATCCACGCCAACCTCTACCAGGACTTCCACGCCCGGGTCGCCGCCGACAAGATCCTCGCCCCCGACCTGCTGGGGCCCCTGCAACAGGCCAAGCAACAGGGCCAGCAAGTGTTCCTGCGCACCGACACCCACTGGACCCCCGCCGGCGCCGAGATCGTCGCCCGCCAACTGGCCCTGACCATCGCCGCCAAGACCCCGCTCAGCGGTCAGCCACAGCGCTTCGTCACCGAGACCCAAGAGACCGTGGAACACAAGGGCGACCTGCGCCGCTTCCTGCCCCTGGACCCGCTGTTCGAAAACCTGATGCCGGCCGAAGAGCCCCTGCAAAAGCGCGTGACCCGGGCCAGCGAAGAGCAGCCGGCCGCCGACGACGCGCTGTTTGCCGACCGCGAAGTACCGGTGACCCTGGTGGGCACCAGCTACAGCGCCAACCCCAGCTGGAACTTCGTCGGCGCCCTGAAACAGGCCCTGCACAGCGACGTGCTGAGCTACGCCGAAGACGGCCACGGCCCGATCCTGCCGATGCTCAGCTACCTGAAAAGCGACGACTTCAAGAACAACCCGCCCCAGGTGCTGATCTGGGAATTCCCTGAACGCTATCTGCCTGTGAACAACGAAATCGGCGACGCCGACCCGCAGTGGGTCGCAGAGCTCAAGCAAGCCGGTGCTCGCCAACAGAACGTAGCTGTACTCAACAAATCCGAGACGCCCGACCGGGCGCAAAACTGAAAAGAGGTAACACTCATGACTTTCACTACTACTCCTCGTCGTCTCGCTGCCAAATCCCTGAAAGCTGCCGTATTGGCCGCGGGCCTGGGCCTGCTATCAGCTCCGGTATTCGCCGGTGGCGATGCCGCCCTGTACGGCCCCACCGCGCCCAAGGGCTCGACCTTCGTGCGCCTGTACAACGCCAGCAACAGCGAAGTCAGCGCCACGGTTGGCAGCACCAACGTCAGCGACGTTGCGCCCCTGGCCAGCAGTGACTTCAGCTTCATGCCCGGTGGCGACTACAGCGCCAAAGTGGGCAGCCAGACCGTGCCGGTGAAACTCGCCGCCGACCACTATTACACCCTGGTCAACAACGCCAGCGGCCAGCCACAACTGATCGAAGAGCCGCCGTTCAAGAACAAGCAGAAGTCCCTGGTGCGGGTGCAGAACCTCAGCGACAAGGCCCTGACCCTGAAGACCGCCGACGGCAAGACCGACGTGGTCAAGGCCGTGGCCGCCAAAGGCCGCGGCGAGCGCGAAATCAACCCGGTGAAGGTCAGCTTCGCCCTGTACGACGGTGAGAAAAAAGTCAGCGACCTTAAGCCCGTGGCCCTGGAGCGCGGCGAAGCGGCGGTGCTCTACGTCACCGGCAACGGCAGCAGCCTGTCGCCAGTCTGGGTCAAGCGCCCAGTGTCGACCCGCTAACGAATTTCCGGATGCACGCCGCGCCCCCTGTGTAGGAGCTGGCTTGCCAGCGAAGGCGTCCTCAAGCCCAGCACAAGGCTCAAAGGCCCCTTCGCCGGCAAGCCGGCTCCTACAAGGGACAGGCAAGGCATCCGGGCACCAAACAAAAACAAGAGTGAAACGACAGAACGCAGTAGCTCTAACCCATACGATGTTTGAAGGAGTAACAACATGATTCCGGTGATCTTGTCAGGTGGTAGCGGCTCACGTCTTTGGCCGCTTTCGCGCAAGCAATTCCCCAAGCAATTCCTCGCCCTGACCGGCGAACACACGCTGTTCCAGCAAACCCTGGAGCGCCTGGTGTTCGAAGGCATGGACACCCCCATCGTGGTCTGCAACAAGGACCACCGCTTCATCGTCAACGAGCAGTTGGCAACGCGCAAACTCGAATCCCAGCGCATCCTCATGGAGCCCTTCGGCCGCAACACCGCGCCCGCCGTGGCCCTGACCGCGATGATGCTGGTCAACGAAGGCCGCGATGAACTGATGCTGGTGCTGCCCGCCGACCACGTCCTGGACGACCAGAAAGCCCTGCAACGGGCCCTGGCCCTGGCCACCGTGGCCGCCGAGCGTGGCGAGATGGTGCTGTTCGGCGTCCCGGCAACCAAACCGGAAACCGGCTACGGCTACATCAAGTCCAGCA
The DNA here is from genome assembly GCF_058744285.1 of Pseudomonas sp. E1BtOHC1. NCBI lineage: Bacteria > Pseudomonadati > Pseudomonadota > Gammaproteobacteria > Pseudomonadales > Pseudomonadaceae > Pseudomonas > Pseudomonas sp. E1BtOHC1. Next base: position 1,949,227 of record NZ_CP196023.1, on the reverse strand, counting down.
ACGACGCGCTGCTGCCGGAAGGCGTGAGCCGGGTCTCGCACTTCGTCGAGAAACCCGACGTCAAGCGCGCCACCGAATTCGTCGAGGCCGGCGGCTACTTCTGGAACAGCGGCATGTTCCTGTTCCGCGCCAGCCGCTTCCTCGAAGAGCTGAAGAAACACGACCCGGACATCTACGACACCTGCCTGCTGACCCTGGAACGCAGCCAGCAGGACGCGGACACCGTGACCATCGACGAAGCCACCTTCGCCTGCTGCCCGGACAACTCCATCGACTACGCGGTGATGGAAAAAACCCAGCGCGCCTGCGTGGTGCCCCTGAGCGCCGGTTGGAGCGATGTGGGTTGCTGGTCGTCGCTGTGGGACGTGCATGAAAAGGACGCCAACGGCAACGTCAGCAAAGGCGATGTAGTGATCCAGGACAGCCACAACTGCATGATCCACGGGAACGGCAAACTGGTGTCGGTGATCGGCCTGGACAACATCGTCGTGGTGGAAACCAAGGACGCCATGATGATCGCCCACAAGGACAAGGTCCAAGGGGTGAAACAGATGGTCAACACCCTCAACGAACAGGGCCGCAGCGAAACCCAGAACCACTGCGAAGTCTATCGCCCGTGGGGCTCCTACGACTCCGTGGACATGGGCGGCCGCTTCCAGGTCAAGCACATCTCGGTCAAGCCGGGGGCCTGCCTGTCGTTGCAGATGCACCACCACCGCGCCGAACACTGGATCGTGGTCAGCGGCACCGCCGAAGTCACCTGTGACGAGAACGTGTTCCTGCTCACCGAGAACCAGTCCACCTACATCCCGATTGCCTCGGTGCACCGCCTGCGCAACCCCGGGAAGATTCCGCTGGAGATCATCGAAGTGCAATCGGGTAGCTATTTGGGCGAAGACGACATCGAGCGCTTTGAAGATATCTACGGGCGCTCGACGCCGGTGGAACGTGGCGTCTCGGTGAAAACCATCGCTCAGTAACAGCGGCGAGTTTCAAGCGGCAAGCTGCGAGTAGATGCAGCCGTAAGCTTCAAGCGGCAAGCTGCAAGTAAAAGCAGGGAGTCGTTGGCAGCAAGACCTTTGTGCTCCCCCTTTCCAGGCGCCTGCGTCCCCTATCCGCAGGCGCTTGGACAGGGGGATTTTTTTGGAAGCAGGGGCAAGGGGCGAGCTTCAAGCGGCAAGAAAAAGCACTACCCCCCCTCCCACAAAGACGTAGCGCCCTTTCGACGTCCTGATCAAGAAGCAACGATCAGGCCTGCAATACCTCATCCTTCATCCCCAATCCCACATCATCGATCAGCGCCTTGCCCATCTCCGCCAGGAAAGTTGCTGAAAATAGCCATGTGCGTGAGCTGCGGTTCTTGCCGTCGCTGCAAGTCTTCCGCGCTTGTTGCTCGCAATAGAATGACGGAACCGACAACGTAAGAAACCTGTTGATTTTGCAGCATGCATTACAAAAAAGGGGGCAGATTTATCTCGATGCCCCCTGCCTTTCCAGGTAGGGGGCAGTTCAACTATTGACTATAAAATACGGCCTATTGACTCGGTACTTTTTGCGATTCGATCTTTTTATACTTCTCTGCAATCTGCTCTATTTTTTTCTCATCTTGTGTTGAAGACACCTCAACATAGTAATCCCAATGCTTTAACAGCTCTATACTTTGCGCATCACCCAAATGAGCAGCATTTTGATTATATATTTTTGCTTTTTTGAAATCTTGCGGAACTTCATTACCCATAGCGTAGATAACGCTCAAGTTATTGTAGGCTATAATCGACCCAACCTCGCCAGCTCTTTCATACAAGGCGATTGCTTTATTAATATCTTTTTTTGTTCCTAAACCACGCTGATAGAGAACGCCTAGATTTGTAAGCGCGTCTGGGTGGCGCGGATACAAACCAATCGCTTTTTCATAATAGAGCAGACTGGTTTTATAGTCTTTTTCCGACTCATCCAGCCTATCGTCGCTATAAATCCTGCCAAGAATATAGTTGAAGTGCGCGTTACCCATGCTGGAGAGCTTGAGCACATTGGAAAACTCTTCGCTGTCCTTAGGGTAATTGTTTATTTGCAGACCCGGCGGATAGTCCAATTTCTTAACAATTGCCGGGGGCAAGGTAAAAGCTGTATTTTTCATATGATTATCCGAGGCTGCCGGCATGGATAGAAGTAGCAACGATAAAGAGACAATGCTAGCGCAGCTGACGGGCGTTCGGCTCATCATGAATAAACCTCTTCAGCAGCGAATCTTGACCCGACCACATCAATCGAAAAGTCCTGCGAAATGAAACTCAAAAGATCATTACTTTCCTCAGGATCAAAAACCTTGAACAAAACATCTGTTATATCCGTGACCCGACCATCATTCCAGGTTACCGACGAATTTAATTCGTGGATGTTTCCGTGCTTATCTAAAATTGAATCCCTGGTAAAGGACAGATCAATATTTTTCAAGCCAATGTCGATCAATGAGTAAAGCTCACTTGCCTCCGAAACCCCGTTGCTATTGATGTCTTGCCAGATCTTCAGATCCGCCCACGCGCTATCATTCTTGTCGATAAACCCATCAAGATTGCTGTCTAGAGCAGCGAGTGCAATGAAACCATCTGCAGCCGTTCCACCGGTTGGCAAAGGCGTACGGTCTCCGAAAAGCTCTGTCCCATCATTTATGATGCCGTCATTATTTCTATCCATGACAAGAAACCCACTGTTTGTACCTGCCCACCCGGTATTAATAGGATGCGACTCTCCATCAAAGTCGAATTTGACACCGTGCTCAATTGGCAAGGTAGCTATACCGCTCCCATCCAAATCGATAAGGAGTGGGGTTTTAAGTTTTTCCGGAACTTTGCTTATTTCCTTGGCCACCCCATCCGGCGTTGTGGCCAGATCAATTTCTATACCCGCTTTTGAAAGCAGTTTCTCTACAAAATGGATGCAGTTATTGAACAAGAGATTGTAGTCCCCAGGGTCTATTGCACCGCTTGCATAGCCTCTAACCTGCGTCGTAAGAATATTCATCATATTCTCAAACTTCGGACTACCAGGAAGTTCAAATCGATGGGAACTTGTTTCCTTGTAAATCTCTCGATCATTGAGCGAAATATTGTCACGTGAGGTGTCGTATTTCTCACCTGGACTAAAACCTATAGAACCTCGATAGCCAGGCGTATCAATCTCTAAAAAAACATGCCCGGTCTTGGTCGTGTTATTACCCATGCTCGACCCCGCCTTCGCTGCATGTATGGTAAATGACGATCGATTTGAAAAATTCATTCCGGGTGTAGGATTTGAAGTTGTAGATAGCGTCTCTTCGTTTCTCACACTAATAAAGTGGTCTGGCATCGTGCAACCCTCTGATCAAATTTCCGTATATGGCTCTAGCGCGCTATTACTTTCACTAACGCATTCCAAGCGATCGTGGTTTTTCGCCTTGATCAAATACAGGACAAACGAGGAGGGTAAAAACTTATAGGGCATGCCCCTATAAAATATTACAAAACATTTCGCGAACATTAGTTTTGAATATCCCGCGACCAGGAATTAGCCAATCAAGTTCGCAGGTTTGCTGAAATACACCTGACTAGCCGATCCGCCCCCATGCGTGAGCTCAAACCTAAGGATGGCTCGAAAACAGCTGATGGAGATGGGCGAGTTGCGCGGAACACAGAGGCCCGGGTGAGTAAACCCTCAACACACTGGGTACAGGGGAGTTCCTAGCCAGGGGGGCTTTTTTCACCAGGTTTTATTCTTAAAGATGTTGGCGAACATCCTCTAGCGTCTCGAATATCTCCTTTCCATCGACGGCCGGAACATCCACTTCGCCAAACACCACTTCCCAGTTGCCCAGCGCCTCCAGCGTCTGATCAATGTAGTCATCCGGCTTGAGGAACTTGTAGTCCGCGCACAAGCGCCTGATCGCCTTCCTGGACGGGCGCCCCTGGCCGTCGAACGCGGTAGTGTGCTCGCCCATGCCGGTGGAGAAGGTCAGGTCATACGCGGGCGCGAGAAGCCACTGCCCGTCCTGGCCGCCCTGCCCCTCTTCGTAGAGGAAGGCGAAGTTCTTCGCATGATCGTCGTAGTTATGGGCCAGGCCGTTGAACACCATGAGCCGGGCCATTTTCTCCACTTCCTTGGCGCTCCTGGTCAGCGCGAATGTCAGCCTCAACAAGTCCTTGTAGTCCAGGCACGGAACTCTGAAGTCCGCATGCAGAATTCCGGCAGCGGTCATCATGTGGACTTTCTCGTTGTGCCTGCGATCAAAGCGCCGGCTGGCAAAGAAGCGCTCGTTCCATCCCTTTTCAGAGGGCACCGTTATCAGCTCGCAATGGGCCATTTCGACCCCCGCCGCGCGAGCCATGCGGGCGTAGGCATACTCAATCGCGCCCATGGACCAGGGCTCCTGCAGGGCCCTGAATTTTACGATCCAGTGCCCGTAGCCCTCCGGTAAGGGGTCGAAAGCCGAAACGACATGCGCCAGATCTTCCGAAAGGGCAACGGCGGCCTTGGGCCTTGCGCCACCTGGCGAGCCACCGGCAATCCGCAGTGCCTTCAGAACGTCAACCGTCTCCCCCACCTGGACCTGGACCGAAGCCTCGTACAGCAGTGAAAGGCTGATGGGCTCGCGCTCCACTTTTTCCGCCATGGGGTAGTACTCCAAGGCGCCCATCCCACGGTTGCCGATGTAGGCCAGCCGATCGAGTTGAGTCAGACCATTGGCGACCCGCGATCCATACTCCGCGGTGAAAAAACGCTTCATCAGCAGCAAGCCCCAGCCATCGGGAAGGGAGTCGGCGAAGGCCCCATGAATGCCCAGGAACAATTGGCTATCGGGTTGCTGCGGCCTCTCATCGAAGGCCAGTTGCGGCGACAGATTGAAGCCCCGGCTCAACCAGTCCTTGGCATAAGTGAAGTAGCAGCCCTGGCGTTTCCAGCTCAGTACTCCCACCTGCCGGCCGTGCATGAAGACACCCAGTTCTTCGATCGGCTTGTACTTCTTGACGCCTGGCTCGGTCATCGGGTGCCCCTCTGGCGTTTGGAGTTTTGCAGCTCAAACAGCGTGTTTGGCGAAGGTGGCTTGAACAACTTGAGCAGCGGATCGAGTTCATCCAACGCCGCCGCAATCAGCACCATCGACTCGAGGGAAATAGCTCCCTGCAGCTCGAAACGCTTGATGGTCGAGGCCGGCACCCCGGATTTCTCAGCCAGGGTTTTGCGCGACAGGTTTTTTGACAACCTGAGGGCCTGCGCGTTTTTTCCGATCTCGGCCGTAATCTCGGACGGTGTGTACATAAAACGGGTAAGCGACATAAGAATACGTCTGCCTCCGACCGGCTGATCAATTATTCAAACTATGGACAATATAAGATCCATTATAGGTAAAAAAAGCCAATAAGAGACCTTATGTTATCCACAAAAAATCAACCTTCATCGTCTTGAGTAATAATTTGTCCTAGCCCTCCTCCATCGCCAACCCCACCTACGCTTAGGTAGGATGTCCCCTCCTTTTCCCCGAGGCTCGCGTCATGTTCATCGGCGTTCTGCTGGTCATTACCTGGCTGATCCTGCTTCTGCGCTACCCCGCCAAAGCCCTTCCCGTGTCCCTCGCTGCCGCTTTCGGCCTGGCCCTGGTGGCCTGCTGGGTGGTCTGGCTGGACAACCGCGAAGCCCAGCAACTGGCGCGCCTGGAGCTGCGCCTGACCTACGCGCCGGAACACTGCCCCGCCGACCGCCCACTGCAGGTCAAGCTCAACAACGGTAACAAGGTGCCCCTGGTCGAACTGCGCTGGCGGGTCGCTGCCTACGCCCCGGGGGATACGGTCAACCTCGCCGACAACCAGTACAGCGCCCCGCGCTACCGTGGCCCCGGCGAGTTGCAGGCCGGAGCCAGCTGGGAAGACTGCCTGCCGCTGCCACCGCTGCGCCCGGGCTATCGCCCGCAAACCCTGGAGTTTCGCGCCGAGCGTTTACAGGGTAGTTTCTCCGACTGATTCGCCCCGCCCCTCACCCCAGCACAAGGACCGCGCCATGCCCGTAGCGTTGATCACCGGTTGTTCCAGCGGCATCGGCCGCGCCCTGGCAGACACCTTCAAGGGTGCCGGTTTCACCGTGCTGGCCACCGCTCGCAAGGCCGAGGACGTCGCCAACCTGCAGGCCGCCGGTTTCAAGGCCGTGCAACTGGACGTGAATGACGGCCCGGCCCTGGGCGCCCTGAGCGAAGAGATCAACCAGCAGTACGGCGGCCTCGATGTGCTGATCAACAACGCCGGCTACGGCGCCATGGGCCCGCTGCTGGATGGCGGCGTGGAAGCCATGCAGCGCCAGTTCGAAACCAATGTGTTCTCGGTGGTCGGGGTGACCCGGGCGATGTTCCAGGTACTGCGCCGCAGCCGTGGCCTGGTGGTGAATATCGGCAGCGTCTCTGGGGTGCTGGTGACGCCCTTTGCCGGCGCCTATTGCGCGTCGAAAGCCGCGGTGCACGCCTTGAGCGATGCCCTGCGCATGGAGTTGTCACCGTTCGGTATCCGGGTCATGGAAGTGCAGCCCGGGGCCATTGCTTCAAGTTTTGCCAAGAACGCCGGGCATGAAGCCGAACAGTTGCTCAACGAACAGTCGCCCTGGTGGCCGCTGCGCGAAGGCATCCGCTCCCGGGCCAAGGCCTCCCAGGACAAGCCGACCCCGGCCAGCGAATTTGCCGCGGGCTTGCTCAAGGCGGTGCAGCAGGACAATCCGCCGCGCCTGGTGCGCCTGGGCAATGGCAGCCGCGCCTTGCCGTTGCTGGCCAATCTGCTGCCCAAGGGTCTGCTGGAGAAGGGCTTGATGAAGCGTTTTGGATTGAGCGCCAAGCTCTGATCCCCACGCATGCAAGCCAGCTACCACGTTTTTCGGGTGTGCTGCGTGCCTCCCGTAGGAGCCGCCTAGCCGGCGAAGAGGCCCACAAGTCGGGTGCAAACCTTGCGGCCACCTTCGCTGGCAGGCCAGCGCCTACAGCGGTGGCGCGGCACACCTTTGTTCATTCGCCGATTAGGGATCTGCCCCATTGAAATGTCGTCATGCGCTGCCGTTGACCCTGTTCGCTTTGCTACTGGGCTGCAATGCCTCGTCACCGGACGAAAAACTCAATGCCTCCCTGCCGGACTTGAGCCTCGAACAGATCCTGCCCAAGGTCGAGGCCAACCCCTACTGCACGCCGGAGATGGACAGCGAACGGCTGGTCGGCCTGGGCATCCGACTGTTCAATGAGGACGAGGTGCTGCATGGCTCAAGCCGTACCCTGCTGGCGAGCAAGGCAATCCAAATGGCCCGCAGTTGCCTGATCATGGCCGCCCCCCGCTCCACCGGCAGCCTGTGCATCCTGGGCGGGATTGTCGGCTCCAGGCAAAAGGACTATGACAAAAGCGAAGCCTTCAACTACATCGCCTACGCCGCCCAGCACAATGAATCCTGCGCGGAAGCGGGCCTGTACGACATCTATAACGTCGGCAAGCTGGACCAGCCCCCGAACAAGGAATTGGCCATGGCCTGGCTGGAACGCGCCGCTCGGCACGGCGACCAGGACTCGCAACAGGAGATGGTGCGCCGCAACGAACAGGACAATTTGCCGCTGGCCTACGCCTGGGCCCGAACCCTGGATGACACCCAAACGCTCGAAGCGGTGAAACGCAAGATGAGCCCTCAGCAGTTGGCCGAAGGCGAGCAGCATTACACCCGGTTGCTCGGTCAACTCACGCCGAAACAGGAGATTGAGCAGGCGCTGCGCCAGGACCTCATCGCCCTGGGCACAGGGGATCTGTACTTCAGCTACCCGGAAGTATTCGCGGGCATGTCGCCTGAGCAACGGCATGCGTTCGTCGCCCAGTTGGTGGACATGCAGGACCTCTACCCGAAGTTCCACACGCGCGGCCAACTGGTGGCCTACGCCTTGATTTCCCGCCTTGTGCAAAGCGCCGGCCCGGCCGTGGACCTGTGGCAAGACCCAGGGCTGCAGGCCTTGCTGGAGGACGATGACCTGAGCGTGGAAGACACCGTAGCCAAGGCCAAAATCATTCTGGCCAAGCGCAAGCCATAACGGGAGCGGCGGCGCTAACGCTGTTGAAGCCGTCGCCGAGGTGTCACCCACTCAAGGCCTCAGGGCCCCTTGCCGCGGTCAACCAGATGCCGCGGTTTGGGTTGTACGCCCTCTCAATCCCAGTAGAATGCGCGACCTTGAGCCCTTAGGGCTCATGCAGCATGGAATCGCTGGTGTCGACACCCAAGCACGGAATGGCTAACGCTCGTCCTTCTCCCGTCCCAGCCTGATTTCATGCGCGCCTTTTTCATTCGCCGATCAGGGAATATCCATTGAAATTGTTCAACGCGCTGCCACTGGCATTGGCTGTCTTGCTGGCGGCCTGCGCCTCCACGGCTCCGGAAAACACCGAACCGAAAGTCCCCGAACTCAATGACACCCTGCCCAAGCTGACGCTGGACAGCGTCTTGCCCAAGGTCAGCGCCAACGAGTACTGCAACCCGGCCATGGAGGCCGATCTGCTGTACGGCATCGGTTACAAGCTGAACGAGATCGAGGACTACAAGAACGCCAAGGGCTGCTTCGCCATGGCCGCGCCGCACTACACCCGGGCCTTCTGCTACCTGTCCACCACCACCGATCAGGAAACGGACAAACCCAAGGCCGAGCGCGACCGCGAGTCCTTCAACTACATCGCCTACTCCGCCTCGCAGAACGACTGGTGCGCCGAGTACGGCATGTACGCCACCTACTGGTTCGGCGACAAGGACATCCCCAAGGACCGGGACCTGGCCCTGCGCTGGCTGGAGCGCTCGGCGCTGCACGGCAACCCGGAACCACAGCAGAGCCTGGCCGACGCCGCCGAAGAGTCCGGCGATCTGGTGAAGGCCTACGCCTGGCTGAAGGTTATCGATAACACCGAAGACACCAGCCAGTTGGATGCCTTGAAAGGCAAGATGAGCCCTGAGCAGCTGGCCGCAGGCGAACAGCGCTTTGGCGAGCTGAAGGCGCGGGTGACCAGCAAGCAGGTGATGTATGACGAGGCGCGGGATGAGGAGGTGGCGATTTTCTCCGCCGAGATCCATTTCGATCTCCCCGACCTGTTCCAGGGCATGACCACAGCCGAGCGCCAGGCCTTTGTCAAAGCGGCCATCGCCAAGGCCCGGGAAAGCGGCCAGTTCAAGCTGCATTACGCGGTGACCCAGTACATCATCGTCTCGCGCCTGGCCCAGCAGCGTTACCCCGGTGTCGACGTGCTGCAGAACCCGAAGCTGGTGGCCGCGATCAACCACGTCAACGACGGCCTGGAAGCCACGGCGAAGAAGTCCCTGGCGATCATGCAGAAAAGCTACAAATAACCGCCCCCCGTAGAAGCCGGCTTGCCGGCGAAGAGGCCCTTGAGTCTTGCATCGCCTGGGCCGGCGCCTTCGCTGGCAAGCCAGTTCCTACAGCTGTCAGATAGACCGCGCAGTTTCCCGTAGGAGCCGGCTTGCCGGCGAAGGGGCCCGCAAGCCTTGCACCGCCTGTGACGACGCCTTCGCTGGCAAGCCTGCGCCTACACAAGCCTGCGCCTACAGGGGTTCGGGGTTGACCACTACGGTGCAGGTGATGCCGGCGGCCAGCAGCACGCCCTCCGGCACTTGGTCAATGTGGATGCGCACCGGCACGCGCTGGGCCAGGCGCACCCAGTTGAAGGTCGGATTGACGTCGGCGATCAGTTCGCGGCTTTCCGGGTTGTCGCGGTCATAGATGCCGCGGGAAATACTTTCCACGTGGCCCTTGAGCACTTCGCCGCTCATCAGTTGCATGTCGGCTTTATCCCCCACGCGCACGTGGGGCAGCTTGGTTTCTTCGAAGAAGCCGTAGACCCAGAACGAGTTCATGTCGACCACCGCCATCTTCGGCTCGCCAATGCGCGCGTAGTCGCCACGGTGCACGTTGAGGTTGGTGACGTAGCCATCCACCGCCGCCCGCACCTGGGTGCGTTTGAGGTTGAGTTCCGCCGCTTCCAGCTGGGCCTGGGCGTGCTGGTAGTCGGCCAGGGCCGAGTCGGCGATGTTGCCGGCGTCGTCGCGGTTTTCCTTGGAGATCACCAGGTTGTCCATGTCGGCGCGGCGCCGGGCGTTGACCTTGCGCATCTCCCAGGTGGCCTTCTTCGAGGCCACCAGCGATTGCGCCTGCTTGACCGCGATCTGGTAGTGCTCGGGGTCGATCTGCATCAGCAGATCGCCCTTGCGCACCAGCTGGTTGTCCTTGACCGGCACGTCCACCACTTCGCCGGTGACGTCGGCGGCGACGTTGATGATGTCCGCGCGCACCCGGCCGTCACGGGTCCAGGGGGTGTACATGTAGTGCTCCCACAGGGTGCGGCCGATCCACAGGGCCAAGGCCAGCACGAGCAGGGTGGCGAGCAGGCTGAAAAACTTTTTCATTGCGGGGGTCTCAACGGTAGACAGTGAGCGCCATGGCGCCGAACAGACAGCAGAACAGGCTCAGGCGCAGCAGCGCCGGGTGCCAGAAGAAGCGATACAGGTCATAGCCGGAAATGAACCGGTCCAGGGCCCAGGCCAGGGCCGCGGCGATGAAGAACATCAGGGTCATGGTGGGCATGTAAACGCCGTGGAAGGCGATTTCACGAGGCATGGTCAAGTCCTTGGGGTGCAGGCGCCGCCGGCTTGGCCACGGCATAGGCCGCCAGCGGCGATTGCGGGTCGAGCAGTGAAGTGCGGATGAAGTGCAGGTAGCTCTTGACCCGGCGCAGGGCCGAGGTGTCGAAGTGCGGGGCAAAGGGTTCGTCGGTGGCCTGGACCCGGCTGATGGCGTGGTCCACGGCGATCAGCCCGCGTTCCAGGTTGCTCTGGCTGGGCTGCAGGAACAGCCGCACCAGGGAGCGGCCCATGACCCGGATCGCCTGGCGCCAGGGCTGGGATTCGGCATAGGCCGGGTGCACCGGGAGGATCGCCTGTTCCTTGCGCAGCTCGATGATGGCATGGCCGACTTCCAGCACCACGAACATCCAGCGCAGCAGTTCGCTCTGCACCTTGGGCTGGCCCACCGCCAGGCCATAGGCCTGGTGCAGCAGGTCGCGGGTGCGACTTTCGAAACTGGAGGCCAGGCCCTTGAGCTTGCCGCTGATGGCGTACACCACCTGGCCGCGCAGATCCTGCTCCAGGCGCCGCCACAGCCAGCGGCTGTTGGGCGGCAGGATGATCGCCCCGGCCGCGGCGCAGACCAGCATGCCCATGACCATGGCGATGTAGTCGTTGATGAAGGTGTAGGGGTTGTAGACCGTCAGGTTGTCCGGCACCGAACCGGTGCTGAAGAAGATCAGCAAGCCCAGGCCGACCCCGGCGTACTTGGGCCTGGACGCAAGGAACGAACCGAGCACGATCACCGGCGCCAGCATCAGGCACAGCAACGGGAAGCCGTCGATCCAGGGGAACACGAAGAACATTTCCACGAAGCCCACCAGGGCGCCGATAAAGGTTCCGCAGGCCATCTGGAACGCCATGCGTTTGGGGTTCGGCGTGGCCGCCGAGAGGCCGATGGTGGCGGCGGCGATCAGGGTCATGGTGGCGCCGCTGGGCCAGGCGGTGGCCACCCAGTAACTGCCCAGTACCACCAACACAAAGGCCGCGCGGATGCCCGAGGCGGCGCAGGCCAGCCAGTTGGTCTGCGGCGTGTAGGGCTCGTCCCAGCGCTCGCGCTCGTGGCTGTGGTCGGCCAGGGACGCATGAGTCTGGGCATAGCTGTGCATTTCGTCGACGAAGCGATAAAGCAGTTCGTAGGCGGTGTGGAAATCCAGCTGCTCGGCGTCGCTTGGGCCGCTCTCCTGGAAAGCGGCCCGCAGGCTGCGCACCCGCGCCGGCAGCTCAGCCTTGTAGGCCGCCAGGGCCGTGACCAGGCGCGCGGCGTCGGGGCTGGTCAGGGCCCGGCCGGAGAAGCCGTCCAGCAGCTCCGCCAAGTCCTGCAGGCCGGGCTTGATCGCCGCCACTACATGGTCGGCGCCGCTGCTGCGCAGGCGTTCGAGCAACTGGTGCAGGGCGTTGAAGCGCGTGGTGATGCCCATGAACTCGCTGTTCAGGCGGCTCAGGCGGCCGTTGCGCCGACGCATGTGCGGGTCTTCGAACACGGTGACGCTGCGCAGCCCTTCCAGGCCCACGGCCTCGGCGATGAAACGCACGTTGCTGGTTTCGAAGCTGTCGCGCTGGCTGCGCCCGCGCAGGCCGTCGGTGACGAACAGGGCGAACACGCCGAAGCGCTGGTACAGAGCGTTGCGCATGGCGGCGCTGGCGGTCTGCGGCAGGATCGCGGCACTGACCAGGGTCGAGCAAAGAATCCCCAGAGAGATCTCCAGCACCCGCCACACCGCCGCCATGAAGGCGCCTTCCGGATGGGCCAGGGCCGGCAAGCCGACCATCGCCGCGGTGTAGCCGGCGAGGACGAAACCGTAGGCGCGAAAGTTGCGATAACGCGCGGCACCGGCCGAGCAGATGCCGACCCAGATCGCCAGGGAACCCAGGAACAGCTCGGTGTTCTGGGCGAACAGGGCGATCAGCGCCACCATCACCGCCGAGCCGGTCAGGGTGCCGAGAAAGCGGTAGAAGCTCTTGGCGAACACCTGTCCGCTCTGCGGCTGCATGACGATGAACACGGTGATCATCGCCGTGCGCGGTTGCGGCAACTCCAGACGCATGGCCAGCCACAGGGTGAGGAACGCGGCGGCCAGGACCTTGAAGATATAAACCCAGGTCACGCCGTCGCTGCGCGCCCAGTCGAAGAAACCCCGGCGCCATTCTAGGGAGTACAGCCAGCGCAAAGGGGCGGGCAAGGAAGTCATGGGGGCCTGCTTCAGTGGTCAAAGACGGCCAGGGCCGCCGGGGTCTTGGGCGCTTGAGTCTGGCTTTCTGACGGGACGTCGCGTCCAGCCTCCAGGCCGCCGCCCAGGGCCGTCACCAGATCCGCCTGAGCGGTCAGGCGCGCGGCCTGCACCTGTTGCTGGATCTGCTGCTGGTGGAACAGCAGGCTCTGGGCGTTAAGCACATTGAGGTAGTCGGTCAAGCCACGCTGGAAGGCCACGGTGGCGATGTCGTAGGTCTTCTGCGCAGCAGCCACCGACTCGGCGGCGAAGGCCTGCTGCTTGTCCATGGACTCGCGGCGGATCAACTGGTCGGAGATGCTTTTCAGCGCGTCCACCAGGGTCTGGTTGTACTTGGCCACGGCCATGTCGTAGCCGGCGCTGGCCTCACCCAGCTCCGAGCGCAGGCGTCCGCCGTCGAAGATCGGCAGGCTGATGGCCGGGCCGACGTTGTAGTTGAGTTTCTTGCCGGTGAGGAACTCCAGGGCCCCGCCGCCAGTGGCCATGAAGCCGATGCTGCCCACCAGGTCGACGTTGGGGTAGAAGCCGGCGTGGGCCACATCGATGCCACGGGCCTGGGCCGCCACTTGCCAGCGGCTGGCGACCACGTCCGGGCGCTGGCCCAGCAGTTCGGCGGGCAGGGCCGACGGCAGTTTCAGCGCCGCGCCCAGGGATAGGCTTGGCCGCTGCAACTGCGCGCCCTCTCCCGGGCCCTTGCCGGCCAGGGCTGCCAGTTGGTTGCGGGTCAGGGCGATTTCTTCGTCCAGGGCGTCCAGTTGGCGATGGGTTTCCGGCAGCGGCGCCTCGGCCTGGCTGACTTCGAAATGGGTGCCGAGGCCGCCGTCCAGGCGCCGTTGCGCCAGTTCGAGAATCTGTTGCTGCTGCTTCAAGGTGGCCTGGACCACGTCGCGCTGGGCGAAATGCAGGGACAGCTGGATGTAGCTGCGCACCACGTTGTTCACCAGTTCCAGCTGGGCCTGGCGGGCTTCGGCCACGCTCATGTGGGCCAGGTCCACGGCGCGCTCGGTGCTGTTGCTTTCCCGGCCCCAGAGGTCCAGGGCATAACTCAAGCCCAGGGCGGCGTTGTTGTCCCAGGTGGTGGTGTTGGCCAGGGCCCCGGGGCCGTAGAACTGATCGGTGGGCCAGCTGTGGCGCTTGAGGGTAGCGTCGCCCTTGACCTGCAGCGACTCGGCCGACTCGGCGATACCGGCTAGGGCTTTTGCCTGACGCACCCGGGCAGCGGCCATGGCCAGGCTCGGACTGCCCTGCACGGCGAGAGTGATCCAGCGGTTCAGCTGCGGGTCGCCATAGGCCTGCCACCACTGGGCACTGGGCCAGTGGGCATCTTGCGCGGCGCTCCGGATCGCCTCGTCGGTGGCCAATGTATTAGCGGGAAGTGTCTTGCCTTGTGGGGCAATGCCTCCGGTTCCGATGCAGCCGCTGATTGCTAACGATAAAGCCCAAACACTGAGGGTCTTGAACCCTCTGCTGATGCGACGCGGCACTGCTGCGAATTCCTGAGATCGGGGGGGAATATTTCTCTCGTAGAAGTCGGCTGGCCGGCGCAGCGATACGCCTGCTACACCGCGTTGCGCGGATCGCCGAAAAACCGGCCCCTACGGATCGGCGCAATTCTAGGGGGCGGTCGGGGCGGCGATAAGCTGGGATTCCTGTGAATCTTTGTTACCGTAAACGCGATAATCCCTTGGTCGCCTATCCAAGCCCCCGTAACTTCGTGTCACAATTTGCCATCTCCCCTGAGAGCACCCCATGGACACTTTGCAAAACATGCGCGCCTTCAGTTGCGTCGCCGAAGCCGGTAGTTTCACCGCCGCTGCAGTGCAACTGGACACCACCACGGCCAACGTCTCGCGCGCAGTCTCCAATCTTGAGGCTCACCTGCAAACCCGCCTGCTCAACCGCACCACCCGCCGTATCGCCCTGACCGAAGCCGGCAAGCGCTACCTGCTGCGCTGCGAGCAGATCCTGGCCTACGTCGAAGAAGCCGAGGCCGAAGCCAGCGACGCCCACGCCCGCCCCGCCGGCCAACTGAAAGTGCACACCATGACCGGCATCGGCCAGCACTTCGTGATCGATGCCATCGCCCGCTACCGCAAGACCCACCCGGACGTGACCTTCGACCTGACCATGGCCAATCGCGTGCCGGACCTCCTGGACGAGGGCTACGACGTGTCCATCGTCCTGGCCAGCGAGCTGCCGGACTCGGGGTTCGTCTCCCAGCGCCTGGGGATTACCTACAGCATCGTCTGCGCGTCCCCGGCCTACGTGAAAGCCAACGGCTGCGCGCACAAGCCCAGCGACCTGCTCAACCATGCCTGCCTGCGCCTGGTGAGCCCGGTGATTCCCCTGGAGAAATGGACCTTCGACGGTCCCGAGGGCCAGGAGATGGTGACCATCAACAGCTCACCGTTCCTGGTGAACTCCGCCGACGCCATGAAGACCGCGATCATCAGCGGCATGGGGGTTGGCGTACTGCCGGTGTACGCCGCAATCGAAGGCCTGCGCAACGGCACCCTGGTACGGGTCATGCCCAAGTACCGCTCCCAGGAACTGAACCTGTACGCCATCTACCCGTCGCGCCAGTACCTGGACGCCAAGATCAAGACCTGGGTCGAATACCTGCGCGGTTCCCTGCCGGAGATCCTCGCCGCGCACCAGGCGGAACTGGCGGCCTATGAACTGAGTGGCAGCCTGAGCGGTGCCCGCCTGGCCAATTGACCGCCGGGGCGTCCACCCAACCCGTAGGAGCCGGCTTGCCGGCGAAGAGGCCCGCACGTCCTGCGCAAACCTGGATGCCGCCTTCGCTGGCAAGCCAGCTCCTACACACGCAGGCCCGTGGCGGGGTGCTTTGGTAGCGGCGGCAAAAATGTTAGCTTGCTTGGCATTCTCTCCCGCCTGACGAGTCTTCCCGCGATGAAAAAGACTGTACTTGCCTTCAGCCGCATCACCCCCGAGATGACCGAACGCCTGCAACAGGACTTCGAGGTCATAGTGCCCAACCCCAAGCTCGGGGACATCGCCGCGCAGTTCAATGAAGCCCTGCCCCAGGCCCACGGTCTGATCGGTGTCGGCCGCAAGCTGGGCCGCGCGCAGCTGGAAAATGCCGCGCGGCTGGAAGTGGTGTCGAGCATCTCGGTGGGCTACGACAACTATGACCTGGGCTACTTCAACGAACGCGGGCTGATGCTCACCAACACCCCGGACGTGCTCACCGAAAGCACCGCCGACCTGGCCTTCGCCCTGCTCATGAGCAGCGCCCGCCGGGTGGCCGAGCTGGACGCCTGGACCAAGGCCGGGCAATGGCAGGCCAGCGTCGGCCCGGCATTGTTCGGCGGCGATGTGCACGGCAAGACCTTGGGCATCGTCGGCATGGGCAATATCGGCGCGGCCATAGCACGGCGTGGCCGCCTGGGCTTCGGCATGCCGATCCTCTACAGCGGCAACAACCGCAAGACCGCCCTGGAACAGGAGCTGGGGGCGCAATTTCGCAGCCTGGAGCAGCTGCTGGCGGAGGCTGACTTCGTCTGCCTCGTAGTGCCGTTGAGCGAGAAGACCCGGCACCTGATCAGCCATCGGGAACTGGCGCTGATGAAGCCCAGTGCGATCCTGGTGAACATTTCCCGGGGCCCGGTGGTGGATGAGCCGGCGCTGATCGAAGCCTTGCAGAAGGGCCAGATCCGTGGCGCCGGCCTGGATGTGTACGAGAAAGAGCCGCTGGCGGAGTCGCCGCTGTTCCAGCTGAAGAATGCGGTGACCTTGCCGCACATTGGCTCGGCCACCCATGAAACCCGCGACGCCATGGCCGAGCGCGCCATGAGCAACCTGCGCAGTGCCCTGCTGGGTGAACGGCCGCAAGACCTGGTCAACCCGCAAGTGTGGAAGGGCTGATCGGCTCACCTTGACGGCCTCTTCACTGGCAACACCTCCCCCGTAGGAGCCGGCTTGCCGGCGAAGGGGCCCGCAAGTTCTGCGCAAACCTTGAAACCGCTTTCGCTGACAAGCCAGCTCCTACACAAGCCGGCGCCTGGTCAGGCGGTGGCTGCTTTGGCTGTCACCAACGGCTTGGGTTTGCGGAACACCAGGACGTTGCCCAGCATCACCAGCACCAGCCCCACCAGGGCCGGGGCGGTCCATTGGTAGCCTTCGGCAACGGCCGAGACGTTCAGCGCCACCACCGGGAACAGTACGGTGCAATAGGCCGCGCGCTCCGGGCCCATGCGCCCGACCAGGGTCAGGTAGGCGGTGAAGCCGATCACCGAACCCGGTATCACCAGGTACAGCAGCGAGCCGATATAGCGCGTGGTCCATTCCACGTCGAAGGCAATGCCCTGGGACAGGCAATACACCGCCAGCATCGTCGCGCCGTAGGCCATGCCCCAGGCATTGGTGGTCAGCGGCTTGAGTCCGGCTTTCTGCTGCAGGCTAGAGAGCATGTTGCCCGCCGAGAAGCACAAGGTGCCCAGCAGGGCCAGGCCCAGGCCCAGCAGGGTTTGCGGACTGGCGCTGTGGCCAGCCAGTTCTGGCCAGAACAGCAGCCCCAACCCCAGCAACCCCAGACCGCCGCCGAGCAATACGTTGCGGGCGATCTTCTGGCCGAAGAACACTCGCGCATTGAGGGCGTTCCACAAGGTCGCGGTGGAAAACACCACCGCCACCAGACCACTGGGAATCCACTGGCTGGCGTGCAAAAAGCACATGAAGTTGATGCAGAACAGGCACAGTCCCTGGGCCAGGCAGATCAGGTGGCCACGGCGGTTCATCGGCTGCAGCTTGCGGCTGAGCAACAGCAGGACGAACAGCACCAGGGCCGCCAGGGCAAAGCGATAGACGATGGACACCGGAATCGCCACCACCCCCAGTTGCAGTTTCAGGGCGATCCAGGTGGTGCCCCAGATCAGCACGGTCAACAGGTACAGCGATAGGTTCATGGCACGACTCCTCTATAAGGAGCACAGTTTCCAGCGCCGCCCCTGCCCGCGCTTGCACAAACTTGCGCTTTTTATCGGTGCCGGGCTGGCAGCACGGGTGCTACGGAGTAGGATGCGAAACACCGGCAACCGCACCCATGTTGACGTCACCACCATGCCCGCACTGGATACCCTGCAAGTCTTCCAAGCCCTCAACCGCTCGCCCAATGCTCGCCTGGAGCACAGCGCCGAGCTCGGTGACGGCTTGTCCGCAGCCTTGTGGAGCAACCATCACGACGCCCAGGAATATGAGGCGCCCAGCCACCACACCCTGTCCTGCTATCTGGCGGGTGGCACCGGCACCTTTCGCCGCGACCAGCCCGGCAGCAAGGGCGGCCCGGGCAAGCTGTGCATCCTGCCCGCCGAGCACCAGTCGGCCTGGGTGATCAACGGCGATATCCGTCTGGCCCATCTGTATTTCAGCCCGGAGCAATTCGCCCTGGGCTGCGTCACCCTGCTGGACCGCGAGCCCCGGGAGCTGCAACTGCGGGAAAGCACCTTTCTCGACGACCCCGAGCAGACCCGGCGTTTTGCGCAGTTGATCCGCCTGAACTGGGACGAGCCCGGCGAGCGCCTGCTGACCAGCAGCCTGGCCCACGAGATGCTCAGCCATGCCCTGCTCCATCAAGTGGGCCCACGCCAGGGTGCCCGGCTCAAGGGCGGGCTGGCCGCGCACCAGCGGCGCCTGCTGGTGGACTACATCGACAGCCAGTTGGAAGCGCCCCTGAGCCTGGGCCAACTGGCGGGGTTGTGCGCCCTCTCCGAATACCACTTCGCCCGCATGTTCCGCGCAAGCTTCGGCCTGCCGCCCCACCAATATGTGCTGGCCCGACGCCTGAGCCGGGCCCGGCACCTGCTGCGCACCACTGCCCAGCCCCTGGGGGAGATTGCACTGGCCTGTGGTTTTGCCAGTGCCAGCCACTTCAACAATCGCTTCCGCCAGGCCCTGGGGGGAACACCGGGGGACTACCGCCTGGCGTTCCTGCGCTGAGCTTCGGATTACCCATACCCCTCCTCTGCATGCCACTGCTTACGCCAAAGCCCGCATCAGCACGCCTGAAAAAGTAAATTACTCAAATTCTTTACCTAAGCAGGAAAACTCTTACCAAACAATTAAGAAATTCCTACGCAGTTCTCCGCAAAAGAGCACTTTCAACAAGTACCTGTATGACAATCAAAAAAATAAACAGGTCATTATTTTACAACTTCAGTTATCACCCCATTCACAGAGCTGATGATTCTTGTTTAACACCAGGCCCAACTTAGTCTTTAGGCCTTGAATCCCAGGCACTACGCAAAAATTCAACAAGCAGCCGCAGGCTTTCACCCCAATCAACTTCAACCCCCAAAAAAGCAATACCCACAACTTCCACCCACCCCTCATAACATTTAAACAAAGCTGCAAAGACTCGACACATAAGCCCCAATCGACTTGTTCCTAAAACAACAAAAACAGAGAACGATGAAATGCCTTCAAGACACTTGCCACGACAATGGATCAATCGCTCCACTCTACTGTATGCCTCGGTGCTGGCCCTCCCGGTAAACGCCGAACTGCTTGACGACAGCAGCGCGCGCCTGGAGCTGCGCAACTACTACTTCAACCGGGACTATCGCGAAGGCACCGCGCCCACCCGTGAAGAATGGGCACAAGGTTTCCTCTTGCGCCTGGATTCGGGGTTTACCGAGGGCAGCCTGGGTGTGGGTGCCGACGCCATCGGCATGCTCGGCATCAAGCTGGATTCCGCGCCCGGCCGAACCGGCACCGGGCTGCTGAAGGTGGCACGCGATGGCCGGGCAGAGGATGACTATTCGAAACTGGCCCTGGCCGGGAAGCTCAAGGCCAGCAAGACCCTGTTCAAGCTCGGCGCGCTGGTGCCGCCGGTACTGCCGACGCTGAAACCCAATGACGGCCGCCTGTTTCCGCAGTTTTTTGAAGGCGGGCTGCTGACGTCGAATGAAATCGATGACCTGGAGTTTACCGCCGGACGCCTG
Organism: Pseudomonas sp. E1BtOHC1; assembly: GCF_058744285.1. Lineage (NCBI taxonomy): Bacteria > Pseudomonadati > Pseudomonadota > Gammaproteobacteria > Pseudomonadales > Pseudomonadaceae > Pseudomonas > Pseudomonas sp. E1BtOHC1. Next base: position 1,929,378 of record NZ_CP196023.1, on the reverse strand, counting down.
AGCCGGGTCATGCAGCGCAACGCCACGCAGTACACGCCGCTGACCTTGAGCCCCTTGAACCGACGCTTTCAGGGCCAGGGTGCGACGGCGGAACACTTCGACATGGCGGGCGTCGACTACCGATTCCACAAGCAATGGCTGGCTCGCTTGCATGTCGCCCAACTGGAGGACATCTACCGCCAGCAGGTTTTCACCCTGGTCAACAAGAGCCCCTGGGGAGCGGGAACGTTCAGCAGCGATCTGCGCTTGAGCCTGATGAACGACTACGGCAATGCCAAAGGCGGCAAGATCGACAACCGCGCCCTGCAGGGGTTGCTCGGCTATGCCTATAAAGGCCACAGCCTTGGCCTGGCTTATCAGCGAATGTTGGGAGACACCGGTTATGCCAACATCCTGGGTGCCGATGCCAACTTGATCAACTTATCGGTACTGGGCGACTTCGCCAATGCCAAGGAACGTTCCTGGGCACTTCGTTATGGCTATGACTTCGCCAGCCTGGGCTTGCCGGGCCTGAGTTTCAACAGCCGTTATATATCCGGCAGCCATGCCGAGATCACCGGCAGCCGAACCATTGGCAAGTCATGGGAGTTGGATAACGAACTGCGTTACGTCGTGCAACAAGGTCCACTAAAGAATTTAAGTGTGCGCCTGCGCAGTGCGCTCTATCGCTCCAACTATGCCAAGAACTTCATCCGCGATACCGATGATACGCGACTGATGTTCAATTACGCCTGGAACATCAAGTAATCCAACAAGCAGAACCGATGTAGCGGATCTAACTTTTAGAGGTGATATCCACATGCAACGTCTTCTATCAAAACGTTTGGCCGGTCTATTGTTTTTAAGCCTGATCAACCCAGCCCTGGCCGAACAAAGTGCTCAACCGGAAAGTGTCCCGGAGTTCCGACCGGGTTACTTGATCGGTTATCTGAAACAGCAGGATCTGCCCAATAGTCTGTCGCTGTTACCGCCACCTCCTGCGGTGGGGACTCCAGCCTTCGCGCTGGACCAGAGCATGGCTGAAAAAAGCCAGGCCTTGCGTGGCAGCAAACGCTGGGAGTTGGCCGTCAGCGATGCCAACCTGAAGTTCCCCGCCGCCGCAGAGACGTTTTCCTGTGCCCTGAATGCGCCAATCAGCGAGCAGCAAACACCTGCGCTGTACAGAGTCTTGCGGCGGACCCTGACCGATGCCGGGCTGGCCACCTATGGCGCAAAGAAGCGCTACCAGCGCACCCGGCCCTTCGTCTATAACCAGCAGCCCAGCTGCACCCCGGAAGATGAGGCGAAGCTGGCCGCAGATGGTTCCTACCCCTCGGGCCACAGCGCCATCGGCTGGACCTGGGCGCTGCTGTTGAGCGAACTGGCCCCCGAACACGGCAACGCGCTCTGGGCCCGCGGCCGGGCCTATTCGGAAAGTCGCATGGTGTGCAACGTGCATTGGTACAGCGATGTGCGTGAAGGCCGTGAGATTGGCGCAACCACCGTGGCCCGCTTGCACACCAACCCGACCTTCCAGGCCGACTTCGCCGTCGCCCGGCAAGAGCTGCTGGCCGTTCGCGCCAAGGGCCTGAGCGCCAGCGGCGACTGTGCGACGCAAGCGCAAGCCCTGGCACTTGGCGCTGATTAGGGCGCCAGGGTGATGACCTTGAAGGTATTGGCATGAAACAGCGGGTCCGGCCTTGGCTCGTCCGGGCTGGCGGCCGGTTGGGTGAAGTCCATGGCCGCCAGATAGACCCGCTGGCTGCGCGGGTCGAACGCCATGTTGTAGGCCATGGGCTGGGTGCTGACGGTACCCAGGGGCCGGTAGCGGTCGGCATCGAGTTGGACGATGACGCTGAGGTTGGCGTCCACCCCACTGGCAATCAACAAGCGCCGAGCCTGCGGATCGTAGGCCAGGGCGTTGACGTCGCGGGTGATCGGCAGGCTGGCTTTCAGCGCGCCGCTGTCACGGTCGAGCACCAGCAGCACCGGCCGTTCACCGCGGCAAGCAACGAACAGCCGCCCGCGCTGTTCATCCTGGGCCAGAGCACTGGGCCGCGGGCAGTCGGAATACTGCCAGCGATCCAGGACCTTGAAACTGCTGGAGGACAGCCGCGCCACGACGCCCTCATCGCGCATCGGCAAGAAGAAACTGCCATCCCCCTTGAGCAGCAACGGGTCGATCTTCTTCACCGCCAACTCATGGGCGGCGCTGATCCGCTGCTCTTTGGGATCAAAGACGAACAGGGTCGAACGATCGGCCCGGCGCCCGCTGACGATGATCACCTGCCCCGTGCGCGGCTCGTACACCGCGCTGTTGAGGTTGCTCTTGGTCACGGCGATACGCTTGAGCAGCTTGAGTGTGGATAACTCCACCACCCCCAGGCTGCCGTCGGTATTGAGCAACAGCAGGCGATCCAGCTCCGGGACGAACACGACGCCGTTGGCCCCCTGCGACTGCTCGATGGTCCGCACCGGGCGCTGCTTGTCGACATCGAACACGCTCAGGCCGTTTTCCCGCCGCGCCAGGAACAGGTAGGGCCGGGTCGGGTCCAGGGCGATGAAGCCCCAACTGCTGCCGGAACCCGGCAACTGCACCTGTCGCTCGCGGTGGTAGAGGCGCTCATCTGCCGGCGCGGCCGCCTGGGCCACGCCACAGAACGCCAAGGCCCAGCCCAGGATCAGGGTTCTCATCAGAACTCCAGGGTGCTGGACAGCGACACCTGGCGAGCGTCCCCCATGGACACGAAGAACTTGCTCACCGACGAGGTGTAGTAGGTCTTGTCGAACAGGTTCTTCACGTTGAGCTGGAACTTGACCTTCTGCCCTTCGACCTGAGTGTCGTAGGTGGCGAAGGCATCGGCCACGGTGTAGCCCGGCAGGTCGAAGCTGTTGGGCGCGTCACCGGCACGCTCACCCACGTAGCGGGCCCCGGCCCCCACCCGCAGGCGGTCGCCGCCGATCAGGCTGCCGAAGTCGTAGACCGCCGACAGCGAGCCGGTGTTCTTGGCCACGTTCTGCAGTTGCTTGCCCTTGTATTGGGTGTCCTTGGTGACCTCGGCGTCGGTGTAGGCATAGCTGCCGATCAGGCTCCACTGATCGGTGAGCTGTCCGGTCAGGTCCAGTTCCAGGCCCTGGGAATGCACTTCGCCGGCGACGCTGGAAACGGTCTCGGTGGCCGTGGCGGTGGTCACCAGTACGTTGCGCTTGGTGATGTCGAACAGCGCCGCGCTGGCGGTGATGCGCCCTGGCATGTCGAGCTTGGCCCCCAGTTCCCAGGATTTGGCTTCTTCCGGAGCGATGGAACCGTCCAGCACCACGCTGCCCCCGGCCAGTTGAGCGATGCTGGAGTTGGGTTTGAACGACTCGGTGTAGCTGCCATAGAACGACAGCTGGTCGGTGTAGCGGTACACCAGGCCGGCACGGGGCACGAACTTCTGCCCGTTGCTGTTGGTGTTGACGTGGAACGGCCGGCCCTTGCCGGCGTACTGGTCGTACTCCTGGAAGCGCCCGCCGCCCACCAGAATCCACTGGTCGGTGAGGTGGATGGCGTCCTGGAAGAACAGCGAGTCGCTGCGCAGCAAGTCGGTCTGGTCGCTGTCCGGGGCGCTGACGTTGGTTCCCGCCACTTGCTGGCCATACACCGGGTTGCGGTAGTTGAAGCTGGTGCTCTTGCCGCGGATCAGGTCGGCGCGGTAGATCTTGCGGTACTCGTCGTCCAGGCCGAACACCAGATCATGCCGCATGCCGCCCAGCTGCACCTTGCCTTCCAGGCTGACGGTGGCGTAGCGGTCGGTGGTCAGGGCGTTCTGGGTGCCGTCCATGGTCCGGGTCAGGGTGCCGTTGGCATTCACCGCGGTCAGGCGCACCTGGCTGGCGTCGTAGGTCTCGCGGTTCCAGCTGTAGCCGAAGTGGGCCTTCCAGTCGTCGCTGAGCTCGTGGTCGACTTCGAAGCGATACAGGTCCGAGCGCCCTTCCATGTTGTTGAACGGCTCGTCCAGGCGTCGGGTGGCGGGGATGTCCAGCGGGTGGTTGGTCTTGGGGTCGATGGCGGTGCCACGGTCGAAGGGGGTCAGGAACTCACGGTGCTCATAGGCCAGCAGCACCTTGGTGCGCTCGCCGTACCAGGCCAGGGACGGCGCCACCAGGGATTCGCGATGGGTGCCGAAGTTGCGCCAGTAGTCTTCGTCCTCGTGGTCGACGATCAAGCGGTAGGCCAGCCCGGAATCACCCAGCGGTCCGGTGGTGTCGAGGCTGCCGCCGCTGCCGTTCTTGCCCGAGCCGTAGGTCGAGCCACGCACGGTCAGGGCCGTGGACTGCTGCAGTTCAGGCTTCTTGCTGACGATGTTGATGACCCCGCCCGGGTCCTGGATGCCATAGAGCAGCGACGACGGGCCCTTGATCACTTCCACCCGGTCCGCCGTGGCGTTCAGGGAGCGGCCCTGCACCACCGGCATACTGTCGCGCATGATCGAGCCGTTGCGGTTGTCGCCGAAACCACGCAGCAGCACCGCATCCTGGGTGCCGCCCAGGGTGTTGGTCTGAGTGATGCCACTGACGTTCTTCAGGGCGTCATCCAGATTGCGCGGGGTCTGGTCCCGCAGCACCTGGGCCGGCACTACGTTGATGATCTGCGGGATTTCCTGGTTCAGCGCCTGGGAACGGGCCACCGAAGTGGTGGCCGGTGGCTGGTAGCTGGTGCTGTCGTCGATGCCCTGGGTGGTGATGCTGGTGGCCCCCAGGTTCAGTGCGCCACTGTTGGGCAAGGGTTCCAGGACCAGGGTGTGCGCGTCGCTGCGCCGGTACGTGAAGCCGGAACCGCCCAGCAGACGCTGCAGGGCCTGTTCGGCGCTGAACTGGCCACTGAGGGCCGGTGCCTTGAACGCATAAGGCGCTTCGTCGGTGTAGACCACGCTGATCCCGGTCACCCGGGTGAAATCGCTCAGGGCCTGGGGCAGCGGCTTGGCCGCGATGGCAAAGTTGAACAGCGAATTGTGTTGCGCACTGCCGGCCTCGGCCGCCTGCGCCACGCTCAGGGGCAGCAAGGCCAACCCCGACACCACCAGCGCCGAAGCGCCGAACCACCGTTTGACCGAACCGTTTGCCGCCGAATGTGCCCTGGACTTCATGCTTGAGACTCGTGTGTAAAAGCGCCGTGAATGCGAATTAATCGCACTTTCAAGCATTACACGGACGTCGAGCGCAAAAACCTCACCTGTTTTTTGAAAATATTTTCAGGGACCTGACAAGCATGCCCCCCGGCGCGGCTCGGGAGCGTCTCCTGTAGCCGCGGCAACCGGCGGCTACAGGGATCGCAGGGCGCTAGTTGCTGCGCTGGATACGCCCGGCGCTGCTGCTGGAACCCACCGGCTTACGCTGCTGGTCCATGGCCTTGAGGTACTGCAACATCGCCTCCAGGTCGGAAACCCCCAGGTCACTGCGGTTCAGGCCGCTCTTGAACAGACTGAAGCGGTCACCGCCGTCGGCCAGGAAACCATTCATCACCAGCCGGTAGCTGCCGTCGGCCTGCAGTGGCTGGCCATTGAGACGCACACTGCCCGGCACCACGCGGCTGTCCAGCGGACGCTTGGCATCCCAGCGGTAGCTGAAGCCCTGGGACACTTGCAGGATATTGGCATCGTCCGCGCCCTTCCATTGCTGGTTGAGCACCTGTTCGATCTGCCGCCCCGTGAGGTCGAAGGCGATCAGGTTGTTGTTGAACGGCTGCAGGGTCGCCAGTTGCCCGTAGTTCACTTGGGTCTGCCCCGGCTCCAGGGCCAGATCGCTGCGAATGCCGCCGGTATTCATGAAGGCGATTTGCGCACCGTTGGCCCGGCCCCCCGCCAGATGGGCATCGGCGATCAGGTCGCCGATGGGCATTTCCCCGGCGTTGTCGGCGCGCCGGGCAATCGGCGAGGCGGCAATCGCCCCCACCGGCTGGAGCAGCACCTGATTGCTGCGGGCCTCGACCTCCTGTTGCAGCTTCGCCAAGTCCTGGTCCTGTGGATAACGGGCCGGGTCGGCCAACAGGTTGAGCGCCTGGATGCTCGCCACCCGGTGCTGGCCCGGGGTCACTTGCAGGGTCAGATGGGTCAGCAGGTGGCCGTAGGAATTGCCTTGGGTCACCAGCAATGGCCCGACCTTGCACAGGTAGCCCTGATGCGAGTGAGCGCTGATCAGCACGTCCACCGCCGGGTCCAGGCGCTTGGCCACGTCGACGATATCGCCGCCGAGTTGCGAGCAGTCCTGCTTGTCGAACGGTTCCGGGGTCGCGCCGCCCTGGTGCACCACGGCGACGATGGCGTTAACGCCCTGGGCATTGAGCTCGGGGATCAGCTGGTTGATGGATTCGGCTTCATCGGCAACCTTGAGGCCACGCATACCCTTGGCGCTGACCACCGAAGCCACGTCCCGCAGCACCGCGCCAACGAAGGCCACCTTGACCCCGCGCACCTCTTCGATGCGATAGGCCGGCAACAGCGGTTTGCCGGTGTCGCTGTCCAGCAGGTTGGCCGCCAGGTAGGGGAAACCGCTGCCCGGGTAATTCGCTCGGAACTGGCAGGCCTTGTCCGGCCGTGATGACTGGCAGCCGCCGTTGAGCTGGCGCAGGAACTCGGCCTTGCCGTTGTCCAGTTCGTGGTTGCCGATGGCGCTGAGCTTCATGCCCATGTGGCGCAGGGCTTCCAGGGTCGGTTCGTCGGCCCACATGGCCGACAGCGGCGGGCTGCCGCCCACCAGGTCGCCGGCGCCGATGAACAGCAATTGCGGGTCCTGCTGGCGCAACTGGGTCAGCATGCCGCCCAGGGTGGCGATGCCCCCGGCCTGCAGCTTGCGCACACCGCCGGGGGCCTGGGGATCCTTGACGCTGAAGGGGTTGGCCTGCAGGTAGCCGTGCAAGTCGTTGATGGCGACGATGTTCACCGCCACCGGTTGCGGCTCGCGTGGCACCGAGCTGCAACCGGCCAGGGTGACCAGGGCCAGGGTCAGTGCACCCAGCATCCGGGGCATGGGACGAAGACGGGACATGGATAGAGTCCTTGGCAAATCGGCAAAAAAAGACCGCTGGTGATCAGCCGGCGCAGCCCCCTGAACAACAGGGGCCCCAGCGTCGATCACCAGCGGCTACAGAGGGCAACTCATCAGGCGGTTTGCAGGCCGCCATGCACCGCTGGTGCGGCCGTTGGAGCTTTCAGCGCGGTGCCCATGCCGGCGCGCAGCAGGAGGATCTTCAGGTGGTCGGTGATGCGCTCGACCCGGTCCTGGAAGTGGTTGTGGAAGATCATGCTGCCCAGGGCGATGGCGATACCCAGGGCCGTGGCGTAGAGCGCGGTGCCGATGCCCTTGGACACTTCGCCCGGATCGCTGACGCCGGTCTCGGCCAAGGCCTTGAAGGTGTCGATGATCCCCAGGATGGTGCCCAAGAGCCCCAGCAGGGGCGCGGCGGTGACCACGGTTTCCAGCAGCCACAGACCGTGCATCAGCTTGCTGCGGGTGGCGATGTAGATCGACTCGCTGAGGTCTTCCAGGTCCTTGTGGCTGGCCAGTCCCTGCTTGTGGGCAAACAGCTCGGCGACCATTTCCAGGGGCAGGCTGTTGCGCTCACGCAGTTCGGCGGGCAGGTCGTCGACGCTGTGCATCTTCGGGTTGAGCACGGCCTCCAGTTTCTTCGCCTGGCGCAGGCTGAAACTGAAGTAGATGCCCCGCTCTACCGCGATAAAGGCGGCAATCGCAGCAGCGCCGTACATGGTGTAGAAGGTGATGTCGTGCAGCAGATTCATGTCCATCGTCATTTCCTCGTGTGCCTGAAGCGGATCAGAACCCGGCTTCCAGGGAGACCATCGCGGTGCGTTCCTCACCGACGTTGTAGTAGGCGGTGCTCGGTGCCAGGCCATTGGTGCGCTGGGTGTTGAACGACACGGTGCGGGTCGAGGCCAGGTATTCCTTGTCGAATACGTTGAGCATGGAGAAGCGCAGGGTCGCGGACTTCAGCACTTTCTTGTCCACCGGCAAGTGGATACCGGCATTGAGATCCACCACGGTGCGTCCGGCGATCTTCTCGTCGTTGGTCAGGTCGCCGTAGAAGGCGCCGACGTACTTGCCGACGACGTTGCCGTAGTAGCGCGAGTCGTCGTAGCCCAGGCTCAGGTTGAACATGTTTTCCGGCACGTTGGCCAGTTGCTTGCCGGAGGTGGGCAGCAGCACGTTCTTGTTGCTCAGGTCGTCCATCTGCTCGGACTTGGTGTAGGTGTACGAGGCGTAGTAGTTGAAGTTGTGTGGCAACTTGCCGCTCCACTCCAGCTCCAGGCCGCGGTTCTTCACTTCGCCGACGTTGGCCACTACGTAGTCGCCGTTGACGTCGGTGGTGGAGATCTGCCGGTCCTTGAAGCTGATGTAGAACAGGGTCGCGCTCAGGGCCATGTTCTCTTCGCTGTAGCGCCAGCCCAGTTCCTGGTTCCAGCTCAGCTCGGGTTTCAGGCTGATGGAATCACCCTTGTTGTAGAGCACGTAGTTGGGCGGCGTGCGCATGTTGCGGGTGACGTTGTAGAAGGCCTGGTTGCTCGGGTCGATCTGGTACTTGGCGTTGAAGCTGGGCAGGAACTCGTGGTACTTGGCGTCGCGTTTTTCCGGCTTGTCGGTGAGGCTGCCGAGGTTGTTGCCGTCACGTTCCACGTACTGGTAGGCCAGAGCCCCGGTGAGGGTCAGGTCCGGGGTCGCCTGCCAGGTGTCCTGCACCCAGAGTTTCTGCGCCGGGGTCACGGTGTATTGGTGACGGCCCTGGACCGTGGCGCCGTTGCGGTCCACCAGTTGGTCGGAACCGTTGTAGTCGCCCCAGACATTTTCCGGTGCGCCATTGCCCTTGATCCCGATGAAGGGCTGGGTCTGGCGCTGGCGGGCGCGCTCGTACCAGTAGCCGACGTCCAGGCTGTGCTCTTCGTTGAGGTCCCACTTGAGCTTGGTGGTCATCCCGGGGCGCCAGGTTTCGGTCCACGAAGGCCGGTAGTAGGTGCCGCTGGGCAAGCCGGCTAGGTTGTAGTTGCCGGCCTTGTTCGACGAGGCGGACAAGCTGGTGGCGGTCTGGCCGCTGAAGCTGCCGCCGTTGGACCACACGTAGTACGGGTTCAAGGTCAGGCTCAGGTCATCGCGCAGCTGGAAGCGCTGGGTGACCGAGGCGGTCACGCTTTCGAAGGGGTTGCGGTTGAGCTTGTAGGACTGGGACACGCTGCCGTTCTTGAACACGGTGCTTTCCGAGTAGTCCAGGCGCCGGCCCTGATTCTGGAACTGGGCCTTGCTGAGGCTGTTGTAGTTGTAGTTTTCCTGCAGGTTGTACTTGACGATGGCATTGGTGGAGTTGCCGTTGCCGTCTTCGAACAGGGTGTTCCACTCGACCTTGTCGGCCCGCAGGGTGCCCTTGCCCCGCCACTTGTCGCCCTCGGTGTGGGACGCCGAGACCCAGGTCTTGAAGCCGCCCAAGTCACCGGTGTTGAGACGGGCGAAGCTCTTGCGCACGTTGTTCGAGCCGATGGACTGCTTGGCGAACACGCCGAAGTCCTTGGTCGGGCGCACGGTCACCAGGCCGATGTTGCCGCCGCTGGAGCCGATGTGCGGGCCGTCGGCTTCCGACGAGCCCTGGGTGACGAAGACTTCACTGAAGTTCTCCGGGTCGCCCATCAGGTTCGGGTAGATGCTGTAGTCCCCCGAATCGTTGATCGGGAAGCCGTCGGCGGAAAGCCCGACCTGGTCGGAGTTCATCCCGCGCATGGTGAAGTTGGTGCCGCTCAGGCCCGTGGCATCGGTGCTGGAGACGTTGATCCCCGGGGTGTACTTGAGCTTGTCCACGGCGTTGGCGGTGGGGGCCATCTGATCCATGGCCTCCTTGGTCACGGTGGAGCGCCCTTTGGCGCTTTCTTCCTTGATCATGTGGCCGTTGCCCAGGGTCTGTTTACCGGCAACGTTCACCGAACCGACGTCCACTGTATCGTCGGCCATAACCAATGGCGCAAAACTGCCCAGGCCCGATGCCAGAAGCAGGGCATAAAGTTTATTGATCTTCACGGGTCAATCCCTTGCTTACAACTTTCGTTAATAGGTGATGGGTTTATTCCACGTTGTAACTAAAGGTCGCGGTAAAACGTTGCTTGTTCTTGCCGGAGAACGCGTCCGAGGGAAACGGTGAAACTTTCTCCACGCGGCGCAAACTGGTTTGCGCGGCGCGATTGAGCAACATGTTCGGCGCCTTGTTTTCGATGCCACTGTCGAGCACGTTGCCGGCCCGATCGACTTCCAGCCAGATCACTACATCGCCCTGGGGACGTTGCAACGAGGCCTCGCGGCCACTGGGGTATTGCTTGTGCTTTTCCAGTTCCTTGCGCAAAGCGGCGGTGTACAGGCTTTCCTTGATGGCACTGGCGGGCGCCGCGGGTGCGGGGGCCGGAGCCGGTGCGGGAGCCGCTGGCGCCACCGCCGGTTGCGGCGCTGCAACCACCGCCGGCTGCGGCGCGGGGGCACTCCTGGCCACCTGAGCCGGAGCCGGCTTGGGCGGTTGCGGCTTGGCCAGCAACGGCTTGGGCGCTGGGGGTTTGGGCTTGACCACCGGCTTGGGCTTGGGCGGCTCGATCACCAGCGGTTCTTCGTCGGGCACCACCAGCGGTGGCTCGGGCTCGATCGGCAGCGGCTCGGGTTCAGGCGGTGGCGGCTCTGCCGCGGCCACCAGTTCCGCCGCATCCACCAGGGCAATTTCCACCGTGCTTTCGTCGTACACCGGCTTGATCTGCAACTGTTGCAACTGACTGGCATAGATCAGCAGAAACAGCAGGCCGGCCGGCAGCAGGCACGCAAGCCACTTGCGAGTTCTATATAAACCGAACATGGCGTCAGGACTTGCGCGTAGCGATGGAGACGGAAGAGAAGCCATTGCCCTTGAGCAAGTCCATCACCGAAACCAGGCGTTTAACTTCAACACCCTGATCGCTATTAATAATGATCACCAACTTTTCGCTGCCGTTGTTCAGCACTTTGAGTTGTGCCAACAGCGCCCCTTCATCCAGATCCTGGCCGTCGAGTTGCAGGCGTTCTTGCAAGCCCAGGGTAATCACCGCCTTGTTTTGCGGCTTCAATTGTTGCGCGGTACTGGCGACCGGCAACTGCGTCTTGATTCCCACGGCGGGAATCACGTTGAGACTGATCAGTACGAAGAACACCAGGAGAAACATCATCACATCGATCATCGGAATGATTTCGATGTGGGCCTTCTTCTTTTTAGCGACATCCCAGCTGCGCATCGTCTTGCTCCCGCTTCAGCCTTCCCTCCCTTGTGAGAGCTGAATCACAACCCTCGCCGATCCTGACCATGTGCTCAGGAATCCGCAGATCATCCGCGCCTGATGTAACGATTTGGTGACAGATCCGTGTGATATCGATGAATGTTCGGGAGCTCTGGGACGGGCCTTTCAGCGCAGGACTATGAGCCTGCCGAGGAGTTGGTGCTGTTCGAAGCCCAGGGCCGCCTGCAGGGAATCTAGGACCGCCTGAGGGTCCTTGCTGGAGAAACTGCCACTGACCCGACGCTCTGCCAGTTGGTCATCGAGCAGCAGGATGCGTCCGGGGAAATAGCGCCGCAGGTCCTGCACCACCACGGCCAGGGGCGCGTGGTAGTAGTTCAGCCAACCCTGGCGCCAGGCCAGTTGCGCCTCGCTGTCGACACCCTGCAACGGGGTCGCCTGACCATGACCGTACGCCACCTGCTGGCCGGCACCGAGCACCTGCTGCGCCGCGCCTTGGGCAGCCGTGACCCCGACACGCCCGGACAGCACCGTAACCTGGGCACCGTCCGCTTGCAGACGCACTTCGAACTGGGTGCCCAGGACCCGCGCTTCGCCCTCCCCGGCCGCTACCACAAAGGGCGCGCCGGTGTGGCTGACGCTGAAGAAACCAGCGCCACGACGCAGCTGCACATGCCGTTCGCCGCGGCTGAAGTCCACGGCAATGGCGCTGTCGGCGTCCAGGGTTACCTGACTCTGGTCGGCAAGAATCACCGTGCGGACCTGGCCCGGTGCCGAAACGTAATCGGCTCCCAGGTCATCGACCCAACGGCCCGGCTGCCAGCCGGCGCCCAGGGCGACCACCAGCAGTACACTGGCGGCCATGGCCAACCCCGCCGACCAGCGCCGCCGGGCCCGAGCCCTGGCTCCATCCATGGCGCGCAGCAGGCCCTGCAGGGCCAGGGCGTCTTCATCCGCCAGGGTCCGCGCCGGCTGTTCGCTCAACTCCCACAGCACCTGGGCCTGGGCATAGGCTTCGACGTGGGCCGGATCGGCCTGCAGCCATTGGCTGAAGGTGGCCTGGTCGCCACTGCTGGGCTGGTCGTGAAGCAGGCTCAGCCAGGCCAGGGCGGCCTGTTCCTGGGCGGGCGTCGGGATGACACTGGAGCGCTGATTCACGGTGCATTCCTTGGCGTGCGCGTGGTCGAGGGTTCCCGCAGGCTGGCCTTGCAGGCTTCGAGGGCGCGCATCATATGTTTTTCCACGGCGCTTTGGGACAGGCCCATGACCTTGGCGATCTCGGCGTACTTGCGCCCGTGGATACGGTTGAGCAGGAAGATCTGCCGGGTCCGCTGCGGCAGGCTGCGCAGGGCGGCCTCCACGTGCCGCAGGTCGTTGCCGGCTTCCAGGGCGGCCTGGGGCTCGCAGCCCTGGTTGTCCTGCTGCTCCGGCAGCCAGCCTTCACTGACCCGCACCCGTGCACCTTCGCTGCGCAAATGATCGATGGCGATGTTGCCGGCGCAGCGCAGCAGGTAGGTGCTGAGCTCTTCGACCTGCACCAGAGGCCGGCGCCAGAAGCGCAGGAACAGGTCCTGCACCAGATCCGCGGCGGTGGCCCGGCAGCCGACCCGGCGGCTGACCAGGGCTTCCATCTGCGAACGCTGGGACAGGAACACCTGGAGAAAATGCGCACGACTGCCCCGCAGATCGGGGTGATCCAGATCGCCGGGCTCCGGCGGCAGGGCGCTCATCACGGGCCGCTCCCTCAGAACTGGGCCAGGGCCGCGAGGGGGCTGGCCAACAGACTGGCCCCCGCCATCGACAGCACCAGACGCGGGCGATAGGGCAGCAGCAACACCAGCAGCAAGGCACTGCACATCAGCACGGCGCACCACTGCACCAGCCCCAGGCTCCAGCCGGTGTCCTGCACTGCCGCCGCCAACGACAGGCCCAGCAGCAACCAGCCTCCCAGGCGCAGGCCATGGCGGCGCCGAGTCGTGGGCTTGTGCCCCAGCAGCTCGCCGTGATGCCGGTCCAGGGACAGGCACAGGCCGGTGAATCCGGCAAAACACAGCAGCAGCGCCAGCAACATCAGTTCACCTCGGTTTCAGGGGCCAGTGGCCGTTGCCGTGCCGCACGGGGCGCGGCACGGGCCGGTGCTTGCTGGCCGCGATGCATCTTGCGCGCCGCCCAGGCCAGGAACAGGCCGCTGCTCAGGCAGGCCAGGTCGAAGCCCGCCAGCATCCAGTCGCCACGCACCATGAAGCCGTCCATCAGGCTCGGGCTGGTCACAGCGTCCAGCAAGGGGATGCAGGTGAACAGCAAGGCGGCGAGGCTCAATTGCTCGACCCAGGCTCGCCGCCCGGGCCGGACCACGGCATGCACCAGGCTCAGGCCCCACAGGATGAAGAAGCTGTTGACCTCCCAGTCGGCGCGCTCGGCGAAGGCTGCCGGCAACAGCCGGTTGGCCCAGAAGAAGCCGGCCACCGCCAGTACCAGCCCGGACATGCTGGCAATGTTCAGCACTTCCACCAGGCGCAGCTCAAAGGGCATGACCCCGCTCTTGGCGTGCTTGAGCTGGCGCTTGCCCAGCCAGATCACCAGCCCGGTGCCGATCATCGCGGTGCTCGCCAGGCCGCAGATAAAGTACAGCCAGCGCAACACCGGACCGGCGAACAGGCCCATGTGCAAACCATAGAAACTGCCGCCGATGGCCATGGGCAGGGACTGTTCGGGGCTGGCCTCCAACGGCTGGCCGGTGACCCCGTTGAACGACACGGTGCTGCCAAGATCCCGGGCCACCCGGTCGGCACTGTGGCGCATGACGTGTACCGAGGCGTTCACATCCCCCGGGTGGTTGACCACCAGCCGCTGCGCATGGCCCCCCGGCCAATGCTCCAGGGCTTGCTTGAGCAGCGGGTCGAGGGCCGTCAGCGCTGCCGGCTGCCCGGCCGCCGGGGTGCTGTTGCTGGCAGGCCGCAAGTCCTTGAAGAAAGCACTGCTGTCGCCCTTGTACGCCACCAGGATGCTCGCCGGCATGACCATGGACATGAAGATCACCAGGCTGCTGTAGGTGATCATCAGGTGGAATGGCAGCACCAGCACGCCCACCGCGTTGTGCCCGTCGAGCCAGGTGCGCTGGCCCTTGCGGGGCCGGAAGGTGAAGAAGTCCTTGAAGATTTTCTTGTGGATGATGATGCCGCTGATCAGGGCCACGAACATCACCATGGCGGCCAGGGTCGACAACCAGCGCCCCCACGGATAAGGCATTTGCAACTGAAAGTGGAAGCGATAGAAGAACTCGCCGCCACGGGTATCGCGCACCTGCAGTTCGCTGCCGGTGCTGGGGTCCAGGAGTTTTTCCGTGAAGTCGCCACGCTCGCCCGGGGCGCTCGGCGCCTGCCAGGCCACCGACAGCAGCGGCTGGCGCGCATCGGGCAGGCTGATGAACCAGCGCTGTGCACCCTGGCCGTGCTGTTCCAGGTAACGCTGGGCGCGATCCAGGCTGGTATCGGCATTCACGGCCCGGACCGGGGCTTCCGGCTGCATCCAGTGGGTAATTTCTTCCTTGAAGTAGGACAGGGTCCCGGTGAAGAAAATCGCGAACAGCAACCAGCCGAACACCAGCCCGCCCCAGGTGTGCAGCCAGGCCATGGACTGACGGAAACCTTCCTTCATGGCAATGCCACCCAATAGGCGCTGCCGGCGACCAGCGCCAGCACCAGGCTTGGCAGCAACAGGCCGAACCAGGCCTGCCAGGCAGTGCGACAGGAGAAACACCAGAGCACCGCCAGCAGATAGAACACAAAGGAGGCCATCATCCCGCTGAGCACGGCGTCGGCCCTGGGAATGGGCAGCAGCAGGGTCAGGCAGACGCTGGACAGCGCCGCCAGCAGATAACCACCCAGGACCGCGGCACAGACCCGCGACACCACTGCCAGACGATAGGAAGCGGGAATTCCGCCGGCCTTGCTTTTCATGTTTGAACCTTGAAGCGAGGGGATGCCCGGGGCACTGCACAGGCCGTCGGGGAGAAACAGGCGGACAATACTAATGATAAATATTCTCATGCGCAAAAAAACACTGACAAAGCCGTTCGTTTCCGTCGGTCCGGGCTGATTGCCGAATGCCATGTCGCACCACTACAATGCGAACAATTCTTGTTCTCTTATGCGCCTTATCGGTGCAGGAGCGTCCGACTTGTCCCATTGCGCTACCGTCGAAGGCCTCTACCAAGCCCATCACAGCTGGCTGAACACTTGGCTGCGGCGCCGGCTCGGCTGCCCCCACAGTGCCGCCGACCTGGCCCAGGACACCTTTATTCGCGTACTCAGTGCCCGGGAAACTCCGACCCTGATCGAACCCCGGGCGTTTCTCACCACCATCGCCAAACGGGTGTTGTTCAACCACTTCCGACGCCAGGACCTGGAGCGGGCCTATCAGGAAACCCTGGCGCAGATGCCGGAGCAGGTGGCCCCCTCCGAGGAGGAGCGGGCCATCATCCTGCAGACCCTGATGGAGCTGGACGCCTTGCTCGACGGCCTGCCACGCCCAGTCAAGCGGGCCTTTCTGCTCTGTCAGCTCGATGGCCTGACCTACGGCCAGATTGCCGAGCAATTGAACATCTCCATCGCCACGGTCAAACGTCATCTGAACAAAGCCGCCATGCGCTGCTATTTCGCCCTGTGAGCGCCTCGATGAATCCACACCTCAATGGCCAGCCCGACTTCAGCAACCCCGTGGCCGAACAGGCCGTGCACTGGCTGATCGAAATGCAAGGCGGCGCCTTGAGCCCGCGCCAGCAAGCGGCCTGGCAGCAATGGCACGACGCCCACAGCGAACATCAGCGAGCCTGGGAGCATATTCAACGGGTCAATCAGCGCTTGCGCGGCTTGTCCTCGCCCCTGGCCCACGCGGCCTTGAATGCGCCGAAGTCCGCCAGCCGGCGCCAGGCCTTGAAGCTGCTGCTGATTCTCGGTGCCGGCTCGGCCGCCGCCTGGGGCCTGCGGGAACACAACCCGCTGCCGCCGTTGTTGGCGGACTACCGCAGCTCCCTGGGCCAGCGGCGCACTTTGCAACTGAGCGATGGCAGCCAGTTGCAGCTCAACACCAGCAGCGCGGTGGATGTGCGCTTCGATGCACAGCAACGACTGATCCGCCTGCTGGAGGGCGAGATCATGCTCAGCGCCGGCAAGGACGCCCGGCCGCTGCTGGTACAGACCGCCCAGGGGCAGGTACGACCCGCTGCCGCACGGATCAACCTGCGCCAGTTCAAGGAGCACAGTCAGTTGGCGGTATTTTCCGGAACGGTCAGTGTGACGCCTTCGCACTACAGCGCACTGCCGCCTCAAGTCGCGGCCGGACAACAATTGAATTTCACCCACAGCAGTTGGCAACCGCCCCGGGCCCTGGATGCCGGCAGCGGTGCCTGGAGCGAAGGCATGCTGGTGGCGGCCCATATGCGCCTGGCGGATTTCCTCGACGAGTTGGGGCGCTACCGTCGTGGCCAGTTGAACTGCGACGCCCAGGTGGCGGACCTGCTGATCTCCGGCAGTTATCCCCTGGATGACAGCGAGCGGATTCTCGAGCTGCTGGAAATCAGCCTGCCGGTGCGGGTGCGGCGCTTTACCCGTTATTGGGTCACCGTCCAGGCGCGGGCCTAAGTCTGGCCGGTGATTGGCTGAGTGTTTTCCATACCGGGAAAAAACTTTCAATTCAGCTGAGCCGTTTTCCAGGGCTCGGGTGACAGAGAAGGAAAGCCACCTTGATTCCCCCTTCTCAGGATCACCGTTCATGACCGAGCAACCCACCCGCCTCACGCCCCTGGCCCGCACCCTGCGTCACCTGCTGCTGGGGGCAAGCCTGAGCCTGGCCAGCCTGCCCCTGGTCCAAGCCGCCGAGGCCCAGGCCAAGAGTTATCACATTGCCCCGACCTCACTGGAGAACGCGCTGAACCAGTTCGGCCGGCAAGCCGGGGTGCTGATTTCCTTCGGTTCACAGGTCACCAGCGGTGTGCAAAGCCATGGCCTGGAAGGCCAGTACAGCCCGCAGCAAGGCCTCGACGCCCTGCTGCAAGGCACCGGCCTGCAAGCCCGAGCCGAGGGCAGCAACGCCTTCAGCCTGCAACCGGCCAGCCCCGAGACTGCCCCGGCGTCGGTGCAGCTGGAAGCCTCCAGCGTGGTCGGTGACTGGCTCGGCGATGCCCAGCAGAGCGATGTCTTCGAGCACCCCGGCGCCCGGGACGTAATTCGGCGGGAAGAGTTCGAGCGTCAGGGCGCGACCCAGGCCCGGGACGTGCTCAATCGGATTCCCGGGGTCAATGCACCGGACAACAACGGCACCGGCAGCCACGACATGGCCCTGAACTTCGGCATTCGCGGCCTCAATCCGCGTCTGGCCTCGCGCTCCACGGTGCTGATGGACGGCATCCCGGTACCCTTCGCCCCCTACGGTCAGCCGCAACTGTCGTTTGCCCCCATCAGCATGGGCAACATGGATGCCGTGGACGTGGTGCGTGGCGGCGGCGCCGTGCGCTACGGCCCGCAGAACGTCGGCGGCATCGTCAACTTCGTGACCCGGGCGATTCCCGACGCACCGACGGTCAAGGGTGGTTTTCAGACCGAGACCAGCCCCTCCTCCAGCCATGACGGTTTCAAGACCAGCGCCAACCTGCTGGCCGGCGGCACGGCCGACAACGGCCTGGGTGGCGCCCTGCTGTACTCCGGCACCCGCGGCGGCGACTGGCGCGAACACAGCGACACGCAGATCGACGACCTGATCCTCAAGGGCAAGTACCAGCTCGACGAGGCCAACAGCTTCAATGCCATGGCCCAGTACTACGAGGGTGAAGCGGACATGCCCGGTGGCCTGAACGTGGCGAACTACAAGGCCGACCCGTATCAGTCCACCCGTCCCTATGACAAATTCTGGGGTCGACGCACGATGTTCAACGTCGGCTATCGCTATCAGGAAGATCGCCGGGAGTTCACCGTCAACAGCTTCTTCACCAAGACCCTGCGCAGCGGCTATCTGGACCAGGGCAGTTTCCTCTCCCTGTCACCCCGCGAGTACTGGGTACGTGGCCTGGAAACCCGCTTCGCCCAGGGCTTCGACTTGGGGGACAGCAGCCATGAAGTGGGCGTCGGCTACCGCTACATCAACGAAGCCGGGCATGAACTGCGCTATCGCACACCGCTGACCGCCAACCAGCAACTGCCCACCACCAACAGCCGCAACGACCGGGATACCCGCGGTGGCACCGAGGCCCACGCGTTCTTCGTCGACGACCGGATCGATATCGGCAAGTGGACCCTGACCCCGGGCATCCGCTACGAGATGATCGAGTCGCAGCAGAGCAACAACCTCACCAATGTTAAATACAAAGGCGACTACAACACCGCGCTGCCGGCGCTGAATGTGATGTATCACCTCAACGAGAGCTGGAACCTCTACGCCAACACCGAAGGCTCCTTCGGCAGCGTGCAGTACAGCCAGATGCCCAACCGCGTGGCCAGCGGCGAGGTCAAACCGGAAAAGGCCCGTACCTGGGAACTGGGCACCCGCTATGACGACGGCACCCTGCGGGCAGAGATCGGCGCCTTCCTGATCAACTTCGACAACCAGTACGACAGCAACCAGACCAACGACACGGTGATCGCCCGGGGTGAAACCCGCCACCAGGGCATCGAGAGCAGCATCAACTACGCCCTGGACGGCCTCGATCCGGCGCTGGCCGGTTTCAACGTCTACGCCACCTATGCCTACGTCGATGCCACGATTCGTGAGGACGGCCCGAACAAGGGCAACCGCGTGCCCTTCTCCTCCAAGCACAAGGGCACCCTGGGGGTGAGCTACACCGAAGGTCCGTGGAAGCTCAACCTCGACAGCAGCTACCAGAGCGGCCAGTTCGCCGACAACGCCAACACGTCACGCGAAAGCGTTGACGGCAGCAACGGCCGCATCCCCGGCTACATGCTGTTCAGCACTCGCGCCGGCTACGACTTCGGTCCGCAGCTGTCGGACCTGAATGTCGCGGTGGGCGTGAAGAACATCTTCAACCACCAGTACTTCACCCGCTCCTTCGACGACAAC
This sequence comes from Pseudomonas sp. E1BtOHC1, assembly GCF_058744285.1. Classification (NCBI taxonomy): domain Bacteria; kingdom Pseudomonadati; phylum Pseudomonadota; class Gammaproteobacteria; order Pseudomonadales; family Pseudomonadaceae; genus Pseudomonas; species Pseudomonas sp. E1BtOHC1. Next base: position 1,910,050 of record NZ_CP196023.1, on the reverse strand, counting down.
AACAAGGGCAAGTACGTGGGTGAGCCGCGCACCCTTTACGTACAGACTTCAGTGGCGTTCTGACTTTTTCTCGCCCACAACAAAACGGGCCTGCAATGCAGGCCCGTTGGTTGGGGGAGAAACTCAGCCGTCAGCTATTGAGCGCGGCCTGTTGGTTTTCCAGGAATTCTTCTTCGAGCAGGGCATCCGCCTCGGTGCCATCGCTGCTGGGCACCGCCGCCGCACGTTTGCCGCGCAGTTTACCGAACATGTGCTCCAGGGCACTTTCCAGCTTGATGGTGGCGCCATCGAGGGCCTGTTCCAGGGTGTCGGCCTTGTGGGTCACGGAAATCGGTTGGTGACCTTTTGGACGGGCTTCCAGCTGGCAGCGCATGTCGTCCGGACCTGACTTGCCGCCGTTCTCGTCCCGCAGGTGGACCACTACCCGGGTCAGGTCTTCTTCGTAGCGTTCGAGCGTGCTTTCAACGGTGCTGCGCACCCACTCCTCCATCCGAAGGCTGCTTTGAATATGGTTATCGCTATGGACTTGGATTTGCATAGTTCTTCCCTTATTTCAGCTTGCTCGTAAGAGGGTCAAGGCAGTGTGTTGGAACCTGCATTTCGTGACCTCTTGATTACACAATTAGGCACGGCGGCGAACATTTCAACCCCTTAAAAAAGATAAATATTCATACGCAAATAAAGCCGGACAAACTGCAAAGGCGCTGTTAAGGTCGGGAGTTGACTCGATTCAGCTTCCTCGCTCAAACCCTCACAATTGCCCCTCACCCAGAGGGTGCAAACCGCGAAAGATCTCCGCTTCCTCCACCAGCCAGTCATGCACCGCGCGCACACCCGGATGGCTCAGGGCGCCCGGCGCATAGAGCAACACGTAGCGTTTGTGGTTGGGCACTGCCAGACCGAAAGGCACGATCAGGGTGCCGCGCTCCAGTTCGTCATTGAGCAGGGTACGCCGGGCAATCGCCACGCCCATGCCGGCGATCGCCGCCTCGATGGTCAGGTGGTTGCGGTTGAAGGTATGGCCACGACGCACATCCGCGCCTTCGAAGCCGATGGCATTCAGGTAGAACTCCCATTCGGCGTATTCATAGCTGCCGCGCCAGGCGGTGATGTCGTGCAGCAATGGAAAATGCGCCAGATCCGCCGGTCCGTGCAACGGCGGACGGCCCCTTAGCAGAGTCGGTGCGCAGACCGGGAAGATCTGCTCGTCCAGCAACGCAGTGGACTGCAAGCCGGGGTAGCTGCCGTCGTTCAGATCGATGGCCAGATCGAAGTCGCCTTCATGCAGGGCTACGCTGCTGTCCTCCGCCACCAGCCGCAGCTGGATCTCCGGATAACGCTGTTGCAGCCGCGGCAAACGGGGCGTCAGCCACTTGCCAAGAAACGAGGGGATCGAACGCAGGCGCAGGGTGCCGCTGATCATTCCCGCGTCCAGGCGCCGCAGTTCCGCATCGATGCTGCCGTAGGCCTCGCTCACCGTCAGCGCCAGCCGCTGGCCTTCGGCACTCAGTTCCACACCCCGGGGCCGACGGTGAAACAGGCGCAAACCCAGGCGCTCTTCCAACTGGCGGATCTGCTGGCTGACCGCCCCGGGAGTGATGTGCAGTTCTTCGGCACAACGGGTAAAGGACAGGTGCCGCGCGGCACAGGAAAACACATGCAGCCAGACATAGGTCTGGGCATGAAACTGACGGCTCATCGTTTAGTCCTGCTAAAGGATCTCTTAGGAAGTTTCGTTGGTCAGTATCGACCGACCCGGGCAGTATCGCCGACATTGCGCTTGGCCTACAAAAAATGGCAGCGATCCACCTTCCATTGCTTGTAAGGCTTTAGCATGGCTATCAGTGTTTTTGATCTTTTCAAAGTCGGTATCGGTCCTTCCAGTTCCCACACCGTGGGCCCGATGCGCGCCGCCGCCACTTTCGCCCAGGCGCTGTTCGACCTGGGCCTGGAGGATCAGGTACAGCGGGTGCAGATCCGCCTTTACGGCTCCCTCTCCGCCACCGGTGTCGGCCATGCCACCGACCGCGCCAGCGTCATGGGGCTGATGGGCGAATGGCCCGACAGCATCGATCCGGGCAGCATCGGCCCACGCATCCAGCAACTGCGCGACAGCGGCCAATTGCTGCTGGGGGGGCGCAGGAACATCGCCTTCGACTGGCAACAGGACCTGCTCCTGCTGGACCAAAGCCTGACCTACCACCCCAATGCCATGTCCCTGACCGCACTCGGCGAGCAGGGCATCGTGCTGGAGCAGACCTACTACTCGGTAGGCGGCGGGTTCATCATCGAAGCGGCCCAGGTCGAGGCCGGAACCGAAGCCGGCGCCAGCGTCGAATTGCCTTACGACTTCAACAGCGCGGCTGAACTGCTGGCGCTGTGCAAGACCCACCAGTTGCGCGTCGGCGAGCTGATGATGGCCAACGAAAGAGCCTGGCGCAGCGACGCCGAAATCCGCAGCGGCCTGCTGCATATCTGGTCGGTGATGCGCGAATGCGTGGAACAGGGCCTGCGCCACGAAGGCATCCTGCCTGGTGGCCTCGATGTACCGCGGCGCGCCGCCAAGCTGCACCGCAGCCTGCTGGAAATCGGCAAGCCGAATGTCATCACCTCGACCCTCTCGGCCATGGAGTGGGTCAACCTCTATGCCCTGGCGGTCAACGAGGAAAACGCCGCCGGCGGACGCATGGTCACCGCCCCTACCAACGGTGCGGCGGGGATCATCCCGGCGGTGCTGCACTACTACATGAAGTTCAATCCCCAGGCCTCTGACGACGACGTCGTGAGCTTTTTCCTGGGAGCCGCGGCAGTGGGCATCCTCTGCAAGAAGAACGCCTCCATCTCCGGCGCCGAAGTCGGCTGCCAGGGTGAAGTGGGTTCAGCCTGCGCCATGGCCGCCGCGGGCCTGGCGGAAGTCCTCGGTGCCACGCCCGAGCAACTGGAAAACGCCGCCGAGATCGGCCTGGAACATAACCTTGGCCTGACCTGCGACCCAGTGGGCGGCCTGGTGCAGGTGCCCTGCATCGAGCGCAACGCAATTGCCGCGGTGAAAGCGATCAACGCCACCCAGATGGCCCTGCGCGGTGACGGCAAGCATTTCATTTCCCTGGACCGGGTGATCCGCACCATGCGCGATACCGGCGCCGACATGCATGACAAATACAAAGAAACTTCACGGGGCGGCCTGGCGGTGAGCTGGGTGGAATGCTGAGGAGCCTTCCCTGACCGTCCGTAACACGTGAGCCCGAGCAAAAATAATAACGAGGCGATACCGATGACCGATGTACCCACACCTGCTGCCGAAAATCCCGCTGTAGCCACATCACGCGACACCGCAACAGCCCGGCAAGGCTGGAGCAAGCACGACACCACCTGGATGCTTGGCCTGTATGGCACCGCCATCGGCGCCGGCACCCTGTTTCTGCCGATCAACGCCGGGGTCGGTGGCTTCTGGCCGTTGATCGTACTGGCGCTGCTGGCCTTCCCCATGACCTTCTTCGCCCACCGCGGCCTGACCCGCTTCGTCCTCTCCGGACGCTCCGGGGACATCACCGAGGTGGTGGAAGAACACTTCGGGGTCGGTGCCGGCAAGCTGATCACCCTGCTCTACTTCTTCGCCATCTTCCCGATTCTGCTGGTGTACAGCGTGGCCCTGAGCAACACCCTGAGCAGCTTCATGGAGCACCAGTTGCACCTGACGCCGCCGCCCCGGGCGCTGCTGTCGCTGCTGCTGATCCTCGGGCTGATGGCGATTGTGCGTTGCGGCCAGGGCGTGATCGTGCGGGCCATGAGCCTGCTGGTCTATCCCTTCGTCGCCGCCCTGCTGTTGCTGGCCCTGAGCCTGATCCCCAACTGGAACGGCGCGTTCTTCGCTTCGGCCAGCGAGGGCATGCCCCTGCCGCTGTTCTTCAAGACCCTGTGGCTGGCGATTCCGGTGATGGTGTTTTCCTTCAACCACTCGCCGATCATCTCGGCCTTCGCCGTGGATCAGAAGCGCCATTACGGCGCCCAGGCCGAGCGCAAGAGCAGCGGCATCCTGGCCATGTCCCACACCATGATGGTGCTGACGGTGATGTTCTTCTGCTTCAGCTGCGTGCTGGCCCTGTCGCCGGCGGACCTGGCGGCGGCCAAGGAGCAGAACATCTCGATCCTGTCGTACCTGGCCAACCACTTCCAGACCCCGGTGATTGCCTACGCCGCACCGCTGATCGCGCTGGTGGCCATTACCAAGTCGTTTCTGGGCCACTACATCGGCGCCAGCGAAGGCTTCCAGGGGCTGATCGTGAAAAACCTGCGGGGGCGCTCGCTGTCGTCCACCCGCCTGGAAAAGATCACCGCGCTGTTCATGATCCTCACTTGCTGGGCCGTGGCCACCTTCAACCCGAGCATCCTGCGCATTATCGAGACCATGGGCGGACCGGTGATCGCCTGCCTGCTGTTCCTGATGCCGATGTATGCGATCCGGCGCGTGCCATCGCTGCGCCAGTATTCGGGTCAACTGTCGAACCTGTTCGTGGTGCTGATCGGCCTGATCGCACTGTCTGCGATCATTTACTCGGTCGTGCCCTGAAACGGGCAGGAATAAAAAAAGCGGACCTTGTGGTCCGCTTTTTTGTCCCCGCAATCATTGCCCGTCGAGGTTCCCGGCATGCCCCTTGCTTTGTTCATCCTTGAGCAACACGGACGTAGGCAAGCCTCGGCAAACGACCGGTCAGCGGTCTGGAATCGCGAACTAATTCCGCGCCCTGCCAGTCAATGACTGCACGATCCAATCAGGCGGTGACGCATCATGGACAACCCCTTTCAACTGATTACCGACACCTTCACCCCGGATTATCAGGTCAACCTGAGCATCCAGGGCCTGGACGGCAGCATCATGCTGACCCTGTCCCAGGCCGGCCGGGTGGTGGCCAAGCGCATGATCAGCGCAGCCCAGCGCAATGACCCGCAGCGCATCAAGCGCCTGGTGCAAAGCATTCAATTCGGCATCGCCATCGAGCAAGGCCACAGCGCCGTAGCCATCCTCGAAGCCATGACCAATGGCGACAGCCTCGCACTGCTGCCGCCCGTCGGCCAAAAGCCTGCGCCCCAGGCCTTGAGGTTTTAGAGCTCGCCTTTCTCCACTTCCGGGTGCTCGCCGGAGCCCGCGCCGATCTTGCGTTGCGGATGCTCGATCTTCACCGAAGGAAATTGCGACGAGGCGTAGCGCACCACCAGAATGGCGAAGGCCAGCAGCAGAATCCCGCCACACAGGTAGATGATCCCCAGGTCCGGCGGGTTGTGGTGGGAAACGTTGGAAATCAGCAGCCGGGTCAGCGCAGTGATCGCCACGTAGATCAGAAAGCGCACCGGCATGTGGTTGGTCTTGAAGTAGATACCGACCATCGCCCCCAATTCCAGGTAGATGAACAACAGCAGGATGTCATCGATCTTGATGTGGCCCGCCTCGATCATCTGCAGGAATTCCATCACTGCCGCCCAGGCGGTCACCGCTCCGATGGCGAACAGCGCCAGGTAGTGGAACGACTCGACAAACAGGTTGCCCAGGGACTCGGCCAGTTGATGGACGTTCTGCCGCAGGTTCTCGGCCCAATTGATTTTCACGATGGTTCTTCCTTAGGTCGGTTCGACCGGATGATGCGGATTGGACGTGACGGTTGTTCTGCATGCAGAAAAAAGGCCAGGAGCCGTCAATGAGATGGTGGCCGCCCGCAACGAGGCACGGCCGCGTAACAATCGGCCCGGGAAAAAAATTCCGTCTACATTAAAAAGCCACTATCCAAGGGAAAAGGTTTCGCCTATTCTCTCGACCTGTATATAGATACAGTATTTATACAGACCCATTATCGTGAAGGCATGTGAGGTGGTGAATGGCCGTCGAAGTGGTATACCGCAGCAGCCGAGATCTGGAGCGCTTGTTCATGGATAAAGCCGAAGCTGACCGTCATGACAAAATGCTCGAACTGGCTGAAGTGCTGGCGCAAGTGTTGCAAAAAGCAGTGCCGTCGCTGAGCGAACAACAAGTGGAAGAAGCCGGGATCTACATGGCGAAGAACCGCGATGTATTTGCCAGGGCCTTCAAGAGCCAGCCGGATGCATTGTCCGAGTTGCTCAGCGCCCCCGCTCCCGGGGTGGAGGTGGTTCAAGCGCAGCAACCTGCTGAAGTCGAGGCGCCGACCAAGCCGGCGAAAGCAACCAAGGCTGCGAAATAGGCTTCACGCGAATTGAATAAGCCCTGTGTCCATGGCACAGGGCTTTTTTCATGTGTGCCGATCATGGAGCGCCCGTTATGCAGCCGCCGGTTAAACGACTGACGCGCCTTGGGGCTCGGGCAAATCGATAAGGTTGCGACGCAATATCGCAGTGATCTGGCCCATGAACATCACGGGCAAATCGGTCGCACCTCCATACAGGTCGACCATTCCAACCTCAACCGCGCTGTCGACGATACTGGAGAACGCCTCGATATCTTCAGGCGCTATCAAAGCAACAAGACTCGGTGGCAAGTCATCCCCTCGTCCATTCAATGCCAGTTGCGCTCCGGCCTTGTCCCAGGCCAGTAAACGATCTTTTTCCGGGTAGTCCTCAAGGTGCTTTATCAAGTCATCTACAGCAGGATGAGCAATACCTTTACTCAGGCAGTAAGCCTCCAGGCACGCCGCAGCGTACAACTGCAGATCCCTGACAGAACACCTGCTCGATAGATTGTCCGTATTGGCTGCGGTCACGGCGCGACCTCCCACACCCGGCAGCCTGGCGGGCAATATCCGGATGCTATATCCATGGCTTCCAGGACTCTGTCTTCGAGTTCATCCGATGCGTCATGCCTGAACGACGCCAGAAAGTTGTACACAGCCTGCGCGCCAAAGCCCCTATCCCGGTACCGCACAAGAAGCTGGCGTATCGATCGAATATCCGCACCTGAGCGCAACAGCGAAGACAACTGCTCATCCAGACCACTATCGAGCACTTGAGGCATCGTCGAATACATTCCTTGTCAGTGGGGCCGTGAGGGATTGGGCTCAGCCCTGCAACCTTGCCCGGGCCCAGATACTACAGAGGGCAGGCCCCAGGGTTAAGACAGGGAGGCCTAGCGGTACAGCACCCGTTCCGCCAGTTCGTCCGCGACCCGCGCCGGGGAACGTTTTTCCGCCTGGGCGTGGGCGAAGATCTCTGTCAACCGCAGGCTGATCTTCGACAGGTGCGCCGTGATCACCGGGAGTTCCTCATTGCGATGCTTGAGGGACACATAGATCAGGCCACCCGAATTGATCACGTAGTCCGGCGCATAGAGAATCCCGCGCCGTTCCAGTTGATCGGCAACTTGCAGGTTGGTCAGTTGATTGTTGGCCGAACCGGCCACCGCCGCGCAGCGCAACTGGGCCACGCTGAGGCTGTTGAGCACGGCGCCAAGACCGCAGGGGGCGAGAATGTCGCAAGGGGTGCTGAGCAGCGAATCATTGGCGACGGGATGCGCCCCAAGTTGCTCCATGGCCAACTGCACCTTGCCGGCATCGATGTCGCTGACCAGCAGCTCGGCCCCGACGGCGTGCAGTTGCTCGGCCAGGGCGTAGCCGACGTTGCCCAGGCCCTGGATCGCCACCCGCAGACCTTCCAGATTGTCGCTGCCCAGGCGGGCCATGGCGGTGCTGCGAATCCCGGCGAACACCCCCATGGCAGTGTGGGGCGACGGATCTCCGGCGGCGCTGGTGCTGGTGACGTATCGGGTCTGCTGGGCGATGCAGTCCATGTCGGCCACCGAGGTGCCGCTGTCGATGGCGGTGATGTAGCGCCCGTCCAGTTGCTCGATGCAACGGCCAAAGGCCTCGAACAGCGCCGCGCGGTTTTCCACATGGGCGGGACGGATGATCACCGCGGTACCGCCACCTTGAGGCAAGCCAGCCAGGGCCGCCTTGTAGCTCATGCCCTGGGCCAGTCGCGCAGCGTCCTCCACGGCACTGGTGGTGTCGGGGTAGGCCAGATAACGGCAACCGCCCAGGGCGGGCCCCAGGCGGTTGTTGTGGATGGCGATCACTGCCTTCAACCCGGTGCTGGGGTCGACGCTGAGGTGCAGCGATTCAAGGCGGGTGCTGTGCATGAGAGCGAACATCGACGGGCTCCCGAATCACTTCTTGTAGTCGCCAGTATAGGCTTGCGCCTGGAATTTGCTGCGCCACGCTGGAATAAGCCGCAGGCATTTGCAGGCTTTGGGAAATAACCTGCTACCACCTGTGTCAGCACTGGACGAACCTGCGCCACGAGGCTAAAACGAGGCATCCGTCGGAGGTTGAGATGAACCCGCGCCAAGCCTTTTTCGCCTGCCTGCACCGCTCGCCCCCAGCCCTGCTGGAAGCGGCCCTGTGGATTGCCGCCGAACATGCACCGCAACTGGTGCCCGAGCGTCAGTTGGAAGCCTTCAAGGAGATCCAGCTGCAGATCGGCAGCAGCCTGCCTCATCTGCCGGCGAACGAACTGGGCCAGCCACTGTTGCGGCGGATGAACGACCTGGGCTTTCAGCAGGACGAGCACCTTCCGTTGCGTCCCCAGGCGGCGCTGATGGACAAGGTCCTGGAATCGCGCCGCGGGCAACCCCTGGCCCTGGCGCTGATTGCTCTGGAGCTGGCACAACGGCTGCAGATTCCCCTGGTGGGGGTGAACTTCCCCGGGCACTTTCTGCTGCGGGTGCCCGGCGCCGACCATCTGCTGGACCCCTGCGGCGGACGCCGGCTGTACCCCGCCGACTGCCGGGAACTGCTGCAACGCCAGTACGGCGCCCATATCAAGCTCAGCGCCGAACACCTGGCCAGTGCCGAGCCGCTGCAGATGTTCCAGCGCCTGTCGCGCAACCTGCGCCAGCTGCACCTGTCCTACGACGACAACCTGGGGGCCCTGATCAATGCCGAGCGCGTGCTGGAGCTGGGCAACGGCAGCGCCGCCGACTACCTGGCCCGGGCCAGCCTCTATCAACGCCTGGAGTGCCCGAATGCCGAGCGTTTCGACCTGGAACACGCGCTGCTGCTCAGCGACGACCCGATCCAACGTCTGCGCCTGACCGAACGTCTGGGGCATCTGCCGCCCAACAACATCGTCCATTGAGAGCTGGGCACTGCTTGCGTGCAACAATACCCGCGCGCCACCTCCACTCACCGCTTGCATCAAGGATGAACAGCATGAACAGTGCCGAACGCTTTCTTCAGGACTTTCACCAGCGGCGCCCCGGCACCACGCCACCGGCCTTTTCCGGGTTGAGCCTGCCGGGACGCGGTTCCTCCTACGACATGCTGACCGCCACACTCGCCACCGCTCGGCCTGGCGCCCAACTCCTGGACCTGGGCTGCGGCGACGGTTTTCTGCTGGACCTGCTAGCCAGCGAGTCCCCCGAGGCGCGATTGATCGGCGTGGACATGAGTAGCACCGAACTGCAGGCTGCACGCGCCCGTCTCGGGGAGCGCAGTGTGTTGCTCAATGAGCGCGCCCAATCCCTGTCCCTGGCCACCGGCAGCATCGACGCCGTGGTCTCGCACCTGGCGCTGATGCTCATGAGCGATATCGAACAGGTACTGGCCGAGGTGCATCGAGTCCTGGCCCGGGGCGGACAACTGTCGGCCATCGTCGGCCGCAGCTTTCTCCTCGGCGAACCGGGCCTGCGCTACTTGCAAGCCTTTCGTGCCGCCGCCCAACGCGACCGGCTAGCGCCCCTGCCTCTGGTGGACCCACGTACCCAGTCCCAGAGTGGCTGGCGAGAGCTGTTGGCGCGCCATTTCCGTGACGTGCAATTCGAAGAACTGGACCTTGAATGGACCCCCACCTTCGAGGAGTTCTGGGACGCCCTGGGGGAAACCTACGACCTTGACCGCCTGACACCCGCCACCTGCACACTGTTGAAGGACGAGCTGCACAAGGCCATGCAACCCTTGCTGCGAGCGGACGGTACGCTGCTGACCGGCTGGGGGCTGCTGCTGATCCAGGCCAGGGCCGCATGACAGCCCCTCCCGGGCTCTGGCAGGATGCTCGGCTCACTCCACGGAACGGGTACAGCATGCTGATCAGAAAAGCTCATGGCGATGACGCGCAACGGGTCTTCGACATTCGTAACCAAGCCATCAACCACCAGTGCCGCGGCCACTACCCCGACGCCGACTTGCAGATCTGGACCGCCGGCAGCCTGGCGGACTACTTCATCGAAGTGGTTGAAAGCACCGGCTACGTGGCCGTCATCGACGACCTGGTAACCGCCAGCGGCCTGCTCGACCTGGAGACCGGACAGGTCGACGCAGTGTTCGTCGACCCGGCCTACATGGGCCAGGGGATTGGCCGGCAGATGATGGCGTACCTTGAAGAGCGGGCACAGCAAGCCGAGCTGCCGCACCTGATCCTGGATTCGACCTTGAATGCCGCCGACTTCTACCGTCATTGCGGTTTCGTCGGCGAGCGAATCGCCCAGTACCAGTCACCCCGGGGCCTGACCCTGGCCTGCGTGCCGATGATCAAGCACCTGGCACGCTGAACCGACAGCACCTCAGGATTTGAGCGGCGCCTGCAGCTCGGGGGCCGCTCCCGCGTCACCCGCGCAAGCCTCGGACGGCGAGCGCACCTGGATGATCAGCACGGCCGCCAGCACCGCCGGAATCGCGCAGAAGAAGAAAATCTGCTGCACCGGGATATGCATCGCCAGCAGCATGCTGCCGAACAACGGCCCCAGGATCGAACCGAAGCGTCCCACCCCCAGCGCCCAGCCGGTACCGGTGGCGCGCACCTGCGACGGATAGAAATTGCTGGCGAAGGCGTTGAGGGTCAGTTGCCCGCCGATGATGCAAAAGCCGGCAGCAAACACGAACACCACCAGATAACGCGGGTTGTCGTGATTCAGGCCCAGCAGCACGGTGCACAGAGCCGCGGCACCGAGCACGGCCGCCAGCAGGCGCACCTTGCGCTTGAGGCGGTCGGCGAACCAGGCCATGCAGATCGCCCCCAGGGTGCCGGCGAAGAGGAACATCGAGGTCACCAGATTGGCCTGTTTCAGGGCCAGGCCACTTTCCAGCAGCAAGGTCGGCAACCAACTGATCATGAAATACAGAAGGATCAGGCTGACAAAAAAGGTCGACCAGATCAGCAGCGTGGGTCGCGCATAGCCCTGGCGGAACAGCTCCACCACTGTGAGCTTGCTGCCTGCCGGTGCTTCACCGGGGCCGCTGACAACGGGCGGTGGCTGCCAGTCCGCAAGCATCTGCGCTGTGACCTTGCGCAAGCGCGCATAGGGCGGCGCGTCCCGCAGCAAGCGCGGCAGGGACTCGGGCAGGCGCCAGACCAGGAACGGAAACAGCAGCAAGGGCGTGATCCCACCAGCCAGGAACACCGCCTCCCAACCGAAGCGATCGATAAAACCGGCAGCGACAAAACCACCGGCAGCGCCACCGAACGAGAAACCGCAGGCGGCCAGGGTCACCATCAAGGTGCGCAGGCGCGGCGGCGAATACTCAGACATCAGGGCCATGGCGCTGGGCATCGCACCGCCCATGCCGATCCCGCAGATAAAGCGCGCGGCCATCAGGCTGTGGAGGGAATTGGCGAACACCATCAGCACCGTCAGGCTGGCGTAGATCAGCACGCAACAGAGCAGAATCCGCCGTACCCCGAAACGGTCCGCCAGCGGTGTCACTGCCAGAGAGCCGAGGGTCAAGCCCAGCAGGTTGGCACTGAACACCGGACCGAAGGCGGACTTTTCCAGGCCCCAGTCCTGAGCCAGGGCCGGCACCACATAACCCAGGACCTGGGCATCGTAGCCGTCAGTGACCAGCAACAAGGCGAGAAGCAACAGGAGCAACCACTGATAGCGGGACACCGGGCGGGCGTCGAGCGCAGCACGAAAGCTGGCAATCTGATTTTGCATCGCAAGGTACCTGTTCGTTTTTTATGGTTATGAGCAGCAGTGTTGCGCAGGTCACAGGTGGTGACCGCTCAGGCCCCGTTGCGGGGCCTAGGTAATACGGATGCTACGCTGCCCCGAAAGCTGGGGCAGCGTGCAGGCTCAGGCCGGGGTGTCGGGCTGGTTGGCCGGGTGCGCGGCCTGGAACGCCGGATGCGCCGCGGCCAGGGCCGCGACCCGGAGAATCCGTGGATAGCCGTCCAGGGACACCTTGAAGCGCTCGGCGGCGTACAGCTGGGGAATCAGGAACACATCGGCCAGCCCCGGCTCATCGCCGAAACAGAAGCCGTGATCACCGATCAGTTGCTCCAGGGCGGCCAGACCCTGGCTGATCCAATGGTCGATCCACACCAGCAACTGGTCTTCTTCATGCCCCCATTCCCGCAGCAGATTCTGGGTACTGGAGTTGTGCAGCGGGTGGATGTCGCAGCCGATGATGGCGGCCACCGCCCGCTCCTGGGCGCGGCTGACCAGATCCTCGGACAGCAGCGGCACCTGTGGATAACGCTCCTCCAAGTACTCGATGATCGCCAGTGACTGGATCAGCAGATCGCCTTCATCGGTGCGCAGGGCCGGAACCCGACCCTGCGGGTTGATCTCCAGGTACTCCGGCTGGCGGTTCGCCCCGCCCTTGGGCACCAGCAGGTTGACCGGGATGGCCTGGAACTCCAGGCCCTTGAGGGCCAGGGCGATGCGCACCCGGTAGGACGCCGTGGAACGGTAGTAGGTATAGAGCTGCATAAGGCGCTCCCCTTAGCGGGCCGGCTGGACAGTGCCCCGGCATTCGCCGAAGCCGATGGAGGCGAAACCTTCGCGGCTGCAACGCCCGCGCAGAATGATTTCATCGCCGTCTTCGAGGAACTTGCGCACCTCGCCGGAGGCCAGCTCGATAGGTTTCTTGCCGCCTTCGGTGATCTCCAGCAGGCTGCCGAACTGTCCGCTCTGCGGGCCGGACAAAGTGCCCGAACCGAACAGGTCGCCGGCCTGCAACTGGCAGCCGTTGACGCTGTGGTGCGCCACCATCTGTGCCACGGTCCAGTACATGTGCTGAGTGTTGCTCAGGGTCAGGCGGTGCGCCGGCAAGCCCTGCTCGCGCATGGCTTGGGTGATCAGCAGCACTTCCAGCTCGATGTCGAAGCCACCTACGTCCTGATCGCGCTTGTCCAGCAGATACGGCAAGGGTTGCGGGTCGCCTTCAGGGCGCTGGGGCTGGGCCCGGCGGAACGGCTCCAGGGCTTCGGCAGTCACCACCCAGGGCGAAATGCTGGTGATGAAGCTCTTCGACAGGAACGGCCCCAGCGGCTGGTATTCCCAGGCCTGGATATCCCGCGCCGACCAGTCGTTGAGCAGGCAGAAACCGGCAATGTGCTCGGCTGCATCGCCAATCGCGATGGGCTCGCCCATCTCGTTGCCCTGGCCGATCCAGATACCCAGTTCCAGTTCATAGTCCAGGCGTGCGCATGGGCCGAAGGTCGGCTCGCTCTGCCCGGCCGGCAAGGTCTGACCCTTGGGCCGGCGCACATCGGCACCGGAAGCGCGGATGGTCGAGGCGCGACCGTGGTAGCCGATGGGCACGTACTTGTAGTTGGGCAGCAGGGGGTTGTCGGGACGGAACAGCTTGCCGACGTTCTGCGCGTGCTCGATGCCGACATAGAAGTCGGTGTAGTCATTGATCTTGGCCGGCAGGTGCATCTGGCATTCCGCCGCCAGGGGCAGCAGCTTCGCTCCCTGGGCTTCGATCTTGCCGCGCAGGCTGCTGCCCTCGCCCAGCAGTTCCAGCAGGCGTTCACGCAGGGCAACACGGGCTGGACGGCCAAGCTGGAAGAAAGCATTCAACTGACCACCACGGGCGGCTTGCACCGCGGCCTTGGCCTGGCCTTCGAACAGGCCGGCGTCCAGCGCCGCTTCCAGGTCGAAAATCTGTTCGCCAATGGCGACACCACTGCGGGGCGCCGAACCCTGGGTGCTGAAGATCCCCAGGGGCAGGTTCTGCAACGGGAAGTCGGGGTGACCGTTGGCGGACTCGACCCAGCTACGGGTGATGGTTGAGGTCATGGGTTATCTCCGATTCGGGTTGAAGGTGGCGGGCAGCGAGGCCCAGCAAGCATCGTAGTCGTTCTGCAGCTCAGGGCATTCCAGGGCGAACTGGCTGGGACGCAGCACCTGGCTGGTCTCGAACATGAAGGCCATGGTGTTGTCGATCTTCGAAGGTTGCAGCTCGACGTTGATCGCCTTGGTACAGGTCTCGCCGTCCGGACCATGGGCACTCATGCAGCTGTGCAGGGACGCGCCGCCGGGCAGGAAACCTTCGGCCTTGGCATCGTAGGCGCCCTGGATCAGGCCCATGAATTCGTTCATCAGGTTGCGGTGGAACCACGGTGGACGGAAGGTGTTCTCGGCCACCATCCAGCGCGGCGGGAAGATCACGAAGTCGAGGTTGGCCAGGCCAGGCACGCTGGTGGGTGAGGTCAGCACGGTAAAGATCGACGGGTCCGGGTGATCGAAGCTGACAGTACCGATGGTGTTGAAGCGGCGCAGGTCATATTTGTAGGGCACGTTGTTGCCGTGCCAGGCCACCACGTTGAGCGGCGAATGGTCGAGCTCGCAGCCCCAGAGTTCGCCGAGGAACTTCTGCACCAGGGTGGTGGGCTGCTTGAGGTCTTCGTAGTGGGCCACCGGGGTCAGGAAGTCCCGGGGATTGGCCAGGCCGTTGCTGCCAATGGGGCCCAGGTCCGGCAGGCGCAGCGGCGCACCATGGTTTTCGGCAATGTAGCCACGGGCCTGTGGGTCCAGCAGCTCGACGCGGAACTTCAGGCCCCGGGGCAGCACGGCGATTTCCAGGGGCTCCAGGTCCAGCACGCCCAATTCGGTGGCAATGCGCAGGCGGCCCAGTTCCGGCACCAGGAGCATTTCACCGTCGGCGTTGAAGAACACTCGCTCCATGGAACGGTTGGCGCGGTAGTGATAGACGCTGATGCCCGCAGGCTTCTGCGCTGCAGAGTTGGCCACCATGGCCACCAGGCCATCAATGAAATCGGTGGGCTCGGCAGGGATCGGCAACGGGTTCCAACGCAGGCGGTTGGGGGTCACATCTCCCAAGGGGCCGCCCGCCAGTTGCCGTTCGAGCTTGGCAAACGCCGGGTGATTGGCCGAGGGCTGGATGCGGTACATCCAGGTACGCCGGGCTTCACTGCGGGTCATGGTGAAGGCGGTGCCGGAAAACAGTTCGGTGTACAGGCCGTAGGGCGCTTTCTGCGGGGAGTTCTGGCCGACGGGCAGCGCGCCTGGCAGGGCTTCGCTGGCGAATTCATTGCCGAAGCCCGATTGATAGCTGAGGGCCGACGCCGAAGAATCGAGGTTCATGGAGCCTCCTGGAAGTTGGAGTAGGCAGGGGCCCACCACTCCTTAACAAGAGTTATCGGCACGCCTGGGTTATTTTTATCGTAATCCAATTACGCATAACGTAATTTGATTGCCCAGGAGCGTCAAGCTATAAAGACCGCCACTTGTCACGGGACCCCAACACCTCCATGGAAAAGCCGCGCAGCACCAGCGACAGCACCGGTAAACAGAAAGTCCGCTCGGCCGAAGTCGGCACCGACATCCTCAAGGCCCTGGCCGAACTGTCACCGGCCACTTCTCTTTCGCGCCTGGCCGAACATGTGCAGATGCCCGCGAGCAAGGTGCACCGTTACCTGCAAGCGTTGATCGCCAGCGGCTTTGCCGAACAGAACACCGCCACCAATCATTACGGCCTGGGTCGTGAAGCCTTGCGGGTGGGACTGGCGGCCCTGGGCAGCATGGATGTCTTGAAGGTGGGCGCCCTGCCCCTGGCGGAGCTGCGGGATGAGTTGAACGAAACCTGCTTCCTCGCGGTGTGGGGCAATCAGGGCGCGACCGTGGTGCACATCGAGCCGGCGGTGCGGGCGGTGACCGTGGTCACCCAACTGGGTTCGGTGCTGCCCCTGCTCAGCTCATCCACCGGACTGGTGTTCAACGCTTACCTGCCACAGCGGGAAACCCTCGATCTGCGTCAGCAGGAACTGTCCACAAGCAGCCCCCATGCGCTGGCCGATCCACAGGTCCACGACGCACTGGCCGAGCAGATTCGCCAGCGCGGCCTGCACCATGTCCACGGTTTGCTGATGCCTGGGGTCGATGCACTGTCGGCGCCAGTGTTCGATGCCACCGGCAAGATCGCCGCGGTGCTGACAGTGGTAGGGCCGACATCGCTGTTTCACGCCGATGAACATGGACCCGCAGCCCAACGCCTGCTGGCGGCCAGCTCTGCAGTGAGCTGGCGCATGGGTTATCAACCGCAGCCCGAATAACCGGCGCGCCTCAACTCATCAGCCCCAGGGCCTGGGCCTTGGCCACCGCCTGGGTCCGCCGCTCCACCCCCAGCTTGCTGTGAATCCGGCGCCCATGGGTCTTCACCGTGTGCAGGGAAATGAACAGCTGCTCGGCAATCTGCTGGTTCGAGCAGCCCTGGGCGATCAATTGCAGCACTTGCAACTCCCGCAGGCTGAGCAGGCTGTCCTGACTCTCCTGCGGCGCCACCGCAAGCGTGGTTTGTGAGCGGTCCAGCGCCTGCAACAACGCCGGTTGCCGCAGGTGCAACTCGTGCAGGGCCTGGGGCAGATTGCAGCGTGCCACCAGCTCCTGCCCGGCCTGCAACGCCTGCGCCGCCAAGGCTTGATCGCCGAGGGTGAAGGCCACCTCGGCCAGGGCCAACTGCACCTGCGCCTCCAGCCCCAGCATGCCGTGGCGCTGGGCCCGTGCCAGCAGCCCCTGCAACGTGGCGACCGGCGCCTGGGCCCGCCCCAGATCAACCTCGGCCAACACCAGCAGGTACTCGATGCTCGGGATCAACTCCAGGGTGGCCGGCGGCGCCTGCAGGGCCTGGGGCCCGCGAAAGTGCCGGAGCAACCGGCTCAAGGCTTCGTGGGCCAGCTCCGGCCGGCCCTGCTGCAGCCAGAGCTGGCTGCTGACCTGCAACAGCACGCCACGGTAGACAGTGTCGGGGATCTGCCGTTGCTGCATCAGCCGCTCGGCGTCCCGCAGGCGAACGAACGCCTGGGCGTAGTCGCCCTGGTTGGCCGCCAACTGGGCTTCACCGAGAAAGCCATACAAAGCGCGCTTGTCATGACTGACCAGGCAGTCCTCGAGCCCTCGGCGAAAATACTCGGCCGCTTGCCCATCGTGTCCCTGGCGCAACGCCAGCCGGCCGAGGCGCAAGGCCAGGCGCCCGAGCAAGGGCGTGGCGCGCAGCGCTTGCCCGGACAAACGCTCGATCACCTGCTCCAGCAAGCTTTGCGCTCGATGGGGCGCGCCGCGTTGCTCCAGCAATTGGGCATGGTCGAGCTCCAGCAAGCCTTCGAATAGCAACGCATCCTGGGCCCGGGCCAGACACAGCGCCTCGCGATTGAGGGACTGGGCCACATCCAGCTCACCGCACAGCAGTGCTTGCTGGGTCAGCCCGGACAGGCACAGCAAACGGGTGGTCCAGGCGCTGTCTGCCAGTTCGCTCAAGGCGTCGAGAAAGTGCTGCCGCGCGGCGTCCATCCGCCCAGCCAAATGCAACAGCCAACCCTGTTGTGCCTGCCAGCGAGCCAGCAGTTGGCGTTGTTCAACGGCCGAAGGTTGCGGTGCGAACCGTGCCATCTGGGCCATGCATTGCCCGGCCTGTTCGAAGCGTCCGGCGAACAGCATGGCCGCCACCAGCAACCCCAGTAACTGCGGACTGCCCAGCAGCAACTCGGCGCCCTGCCGCTCATGCAGTTGCAACAGCAACAACCCGTTGTGCTGCTGGAACAGGAACTCGAAATTGAAATGCTCCAGCAAGCTGACCGCGACGTCATACTCCTCGGCCAATAGCGCCTGCTCAAAGGCCGACTGCCAGTCCTCTTGAGCGGTAAACCACTGGCAAGCCCGTCGATGCCAGGAGCGCCCGGTGGGCCAGGCTTCGTCCCGCATCAGCCGGGCCAGGGGCGGGAACACCTGCAACCAGTCGGCGCTGCCTTCCCAGGGTTCGATAAAGCAGGCCAGGTCCTGCAGGGTACGCAGGTACTGGGCCCCTTCCCCGGCGCCAAACAGATGCTCGCACAGCTCGGCATTGAACCGCGGCATATGGGCCAGCACTTGCCAGACCTCCGCCAGTTCCGCCGGCAACACGCTGAACAGCTCGTGCTCCAGGTATTCCAGCAAGGTGTTGGGGCGCCCTGGCTTACAGGGTTGGGTCACCCGCTCGCTGCCATCGAGCAAGGCGATACGCACCCCGGCACACCAGCCGCCACTGCGTTGCAGGATGCGGCTGGCGGTCTGCGCACACAAAGGTTGCGGCAAGCGTTGCAACAGTTGCTCGATATCGCTCTGGCTGAAGGCCAGGGCGCTGCCGTCCAGTTCGTAGAGCTGGTCGTCCAGCAACAGGCGGGGCCAGTTGCATTGGGGGCGACGGCGACTGCCGATCCACCAGGTGAGCAAGGGATTGTCGATGCTCAGCAAGCGGTCCAGCAGCCCATCCAGGTCCGCCGCCGGCAGCCGGCAATAGTCATCGATGCACAGCCAGGCCGGACTGGGCAGATGGGCCAGGTGCTGCAGCAACGCGGTCGGATCGGCATCGGCCTGGCCCAGGGCCGCGGCCAGGGCACGACACAAGTCTTCCGGACTCTGGCGCGCACCACCCAGAGGCAACCAGATGACCCGGCACAAAGCGGGCGCCTGCTGCAGGCATTCGCTGAGCAGTGCAGTCTTGCCACTGCCGGCGGGTGCACACAACAACTTGACCCGCGCACTGGAGGCCAGCAACGGCGTACTCAGGTGGCCACGTGGAAAATGATGGGAAGACAAACGGGGCATGAACCCGGAACGCTCTGGACAACGAGTCATGGCAGTCATTGCAGCATGCCTTTTTATAGTTTTAGCCAGCGTGCTCCCACCCTAGCCCCGACCTCCCGACCTGTTGAAGAAGTATTCAGCGGGCTGATCCAGCCCCATAAAAAAGGCGACCGCACGGTCGCCTTTGTACTCGTGCGTCACCGCTGCCTAGCGCACCCCGCTGGCGCGCAACGCGGCCGGTGTGTAGTCGGCAGCCTTGGCGGCAAAGCCGAACTCCAGGCTGTGCTTTTCCTCGTTCTTCATGCCCAGGGCCAGGTAGCGACCAGCGTTAAGGTCATACAGGGCTTCCAGGGTGTAGGCCGGAACCTGATGGTCGTAGTAATACTGCGCGTGCCCTTCGGCCACTCGCCACAGTTGGCCACGACCGTCGTAGTGATCCACCAGCGCCACCTGCCAGCTGTCCTCGTCGATGTACATGTGCCGGGTGGCATAGATATGCCGCTGGTTGGGCTTGACCGTGCCCACCACTTCCCAGACCCGGTGCAGTTCGTAACGGGTCAGGTCCTGGTTGATGTGCCCAGCCTTGATGATGTCGTCGTACTTGAGGCTCGGGGAGTCCAGCTTGTAGCTGTTGTAGGGGATGTACATCTCCTTCTTGCCCACCAGTTTCCAGTCATAACGATCGGGCGCTCCGGAAAACATGTCGAAGTTGTCCGAAGTCCGCAGCCCGTCGGCCGCGGTCCCCGGACCGTCGTAGGCCACTTGTGGGGCGCGGCGCACACGGCGCTGCCCGGCGTTGTAGATCCAGGCCGAACGGGGCTCCTTGACCTGATCCAGGGTTTCATGGACCAGCAGTACGTTACCCGCCAGCCGCGCCGGAGCGGTCACCGACTGCTTGAAGAAGTTCTGCACGTTGGCCCCCTTGGCCGGGTCCAGGTCGGGGATCAGTTGGGGCGCCGCCACTTCCTCTTCAAAGCGGATCGAGGTGTAGCTGCCGTTGGTCTGGGGGGTGGCCTGGGTGATGATGCGTTTCTGGTTGCCGCCGTGATAGCGGGTCAGGTGGTTCCACAGCACCTCGATGCCGTTCTTCGGAATCGGGAAGGCGTAGTAGCGGTTGCCCGTGAAATTGGCCAACCCGTTGCCGTCGTTGGTGGTGGTCACGTTCAGCGCGCTGCGCTTGGCCGATTCGTAGATCTCCGGTGGCAGGCCGACGCTGCGATGGGTGGGATAGACCGGAATCCGGTAGCTGTCCGGGTAGCGTTTGAACATCGCCAACTGCCCTGCGGAAAGCTTGTCCTGGTACTTGTCCGCCGTGGCCGCGGTGATGATGAACAGCGGCTTTTCAGTGGCGAAGGGGTCGGCGAGAAAGCCCTTGCTGTCCACTGCCCCGGCGTTCTTCGGGATGCCGCCGGTCCAGGCCGGAATCGAGCCATCGGCGTTGCCGGCCTTTTCCGCCCCCACGGGAGTCAGGCTGGTGCCCAGCTTGGCGGCTTCTTCCGGACTCACTGCGGCCATCAGGTTGGCCGCCCACAGGCCGAGTGCCAGGGCGCTGCATTGCAGAATCATCTTGCGCATTCAAGTGCTCCTTCTTGAGCCGATTCAGAAGTTCACGCCAAAGCTCAACGCGAGAAAATCCCGGTCGGTAAGGGTGTTGTAGCGCCCGCCAAAGAAGTCGGTGTAGCTGAGGCTGGCGGTGTAGGTGTTGCGGTAATCGGCATCGACGCCAACGCTGAGGGCCTTGGCGCCCTGGTTGAACAAGCCGTTGGGGCCATAGCCGTTGACGTCATGGGACCAGGACAGATTGGGCTTGAAGTTGATCCCGCCGATCACGTTGCTGTAGTCGAGGATGGCCCGGGCGCGATAGCCCCATGAGGTGGCGGTGACAAACCCGTCGGTGTCGCCGCCATAGCCGTACTGGCCGTAGACCGAATCACGGCCGTAGCGCAGCTTGCTTTTGTCCTCCAGGCCACCGACCCGGACGATCGCCGCTTCGCCCACCAGGGTCAGGCGATCGGCCCCCAGCACCTGATCGAAGAACTGGGTCATGGTGCTCTGGATCTGGGTGATTTCCTTGCGCCGGTAGCCAGTGTTGTCGGCGCCCATGGCGGTCTTGATCGGTGAAGCCGCGCCCCCGGCGATGGGGTTGAGCAGGGCCAGGGTCAGGTCGTTGGTGTTGACCTGCACCGGGGCATTGGGCCGGTAGCTGATCTCGCCGGTCCAGGCAGTGCCCGTGGGCAAGGTGGTGGAGAAGCTGGCGCCATACAGGCGGATGTCCTCCGGGTATTCGAGGTAGTACTGGCCACGGCCGAGCATCACGCTTTGCACCAGGCTGGCCCCCGCGCCGGGAACAGTGGGAGCGGCCGCGGCTCCCGCGGCGCCGATAGCCCCCAAGGTGGCCGGGCTGATGTTGGCCGTGGTGGTACTCACCACCGGGCTGCGCGCGTGGTAGCTCATGAAGTACAAGCCGTACTCGGTGTCGTCGCCGAGCCAGCGCAGGGCCGCGCCCCACTGCCCGGAGTCCCGGGCGTCGCGGTCACCGCCGCGGGGCAGGATCACCCCCTCGCGGGTTACCTGAAAGCCCTGGCCGAAGGCCGCTGCCACCGGTTGCAACGGTGCGATCGCCGGGCTGCCGACGGTGTAGCCGGTGGTACAGCCATCGGCCACCACATCGTTGCCGAAGAAGGTGCCGCAGTTGTCCACCACGGTCTGGTCCCACTCCAACTGATAGAAGCCTTCCACAGTCAACTGGTTGGTCAGGCCCTGGGAAGCGAACAGCATGTTCACCGGCACCAGACCTTCCTTGATCTCGGCCCCGGGGCGGCGAAAGGCCGAGACGTCCACCGGGTTGATGCTGTTGATGGAGTTGCCGATGAAGGTGCTTTCGCCCCAGCTGACCACCTGCTTGCCGGCGCGCACGGTACCCGGCAGGTTGGCAATGGAGTAGTTGTGGTAGACGAAGGCGTCGAGAACCTGCGCCCCCGAGGACTTGGCGCCCTCCTTGCGGTTGTGGTCGCTGATGGGTTTGAACTCGCGGTCTTCGTCCTTGAGTTCGAAGTCGTACCAGTACTTGCCACGAACGAAGACGCCGGTGTCGCCGTACTTGAGCTCAAGGTCGTGCAGGCCCTTGAAGATCTTCGAGAAGGTCTCGCCCTTCTTGAAGTTCAAGCGGCCATCGTCGCCGGTGGAAGACTGCGCGGTGCCGCCGTTGACCGTACCGACGAACGCCCGGTCGGCATCGCGCATGCCCCAACTGGCGCCGACCGATAACGACGAGTCGAACTGCCCTTCGATTTCTCCGATGTTGAACGAGACCGCTTGAGCCTGGGAGCTACAGCCCAACGCCACCGCGACGGCCAGCGCCTGCGGTTTGAAGATGGCGCGCATTGTTGTTCTTGTCATGCGTCTTCCCCGGTGAGTGACAGGAGGCTCACCCTACTGCCGGGGTACCACGGCCGATAAGCGCACCAAGGAGGTATTCGAGTTGTCGCCCGAAAGGATGAGTGCCCTTGCCACGGGGGCCGCTCAGAGGCGTATCCACGGGCTGGATACGAGCCCATCAAGTGCATCGATACAGGTGCTGCGCCCCCTTTGGACTGTTGCTCATGCTGTAACAGTCCTTGTCCTGAATCGCTATTTTTCCAGGTCACGCCAGGGCTTATTCTTGCCTGGCAGTCACGGCAAACAGCGCCACGCCACTGCCGCGCAAAGCGCCCGGCGGCCGTTTCCCGAAACAGATTTCCAGCAGGCTTGAAGGGCTTCAGTTCAGGCCGCTACCCCAGGTTCACCGACGTTGATTTTGTAGCTCCTTGATCTAACGTCTTACTTTGGCCGCTGCTCTTGCAGCGGCCTTTTTTATGCCTGGAATATAAAAGCCAAGTTGCACTTACAGGCGGTCGTCATCACTTTCATCGTAATGAAACTTGTGCAGCAGACGGTGCGCCACAGGTGACAGGATCAAGCCCAGGGTGGCGGCAAAAACCAGATTGGTATAAAGCCCGTACGTGGCAAAAAACAGTTTGCCGCCAGGGGTTTGCGGCATGTTGATGGGCCCGATGCCGCCAAGGATCATGGCTGCGTCATACAAGGCGTCGTGAAAGGAAATGTCCTGTTCGAAGTACAGCAGACCGCTGATACCCAGCAAAACCGAAAAGATGATCAGGGCCAGAACCACCAGGCCGTGAACACATAAGCGTCGGATAAACAGCAATCTCGACAATACCGGCTGGTCCTTTGACTCGTACATATCAAGCGCTCCTTGTTCGTTCGGTAACCGTCGAGCATAGAGACGAACGCTGCAGGAGTACAACCGCCGGGGCTCAAGGCCCGATGCGTCATTGACCGGCTATTTTCAAGCCAGGAAAGACCGCCCGGTGATCAGCAACGCAGGGCGCCGATCACCGGACCGCAAGACCTCCCCGGATGGAAGTCAGAGTGCGTACTTTTGCAGATTCTGCATCATCTCTTTCAGCGCTTCGATGTTGTCCTTGGGGTGGGACGCCCCCTCGAAATCGCAGATCTGCTGCCAGTGGGCCGCCACATCTTCCGGCGAAAAGCCCTGGTGCGGATCGAAACCGGCGCCCAGGCTGCGCTCCCAGCGCACCTTGCCGATCCAGCCGCCGCCTACCTCGAACAGGCCGGAGGTTTCCTCGCACTGCTCGCTGCCCAGGTACACCACCAGCGGGCTCACCAGTTCCGGCTTGAGCTGCTCGAACACCTGAGGCGGAATCAGGCCTTCGGTCATGCGCGTGCCACCGGTAGGGGCAATGGCGTTGACCAGGATATTGTTCTTGCGCCCCTCGATCGCCAGGGTCCGGGTCAGGCCATACAGGCCCAGCTTGGCCATGCCGTAGTTGGACTGGCCGAAGTTGCCGTAGATGCCCGAGGTGGAGGCGGTGAAGATCACCCGTCCATACGCCTGGTCCCGCAGGTGCGGCCAGGCGGCGCGAGTGACTTTGTAGGCCCCTTCCACATGCACCCGGTACACCAGGTCCCAATCGGTGTCCTCCATCTTGTGGAAGGTCTTGTCCCGCAGGATGCCAGCGTTGTTGACCACCACATCGACCCGGCCAAACACATCCAGGGCGTTCTGCACGATCTTTTCGCCATCGGTCACCGAGTCATGGTTGGCCTCGGCGATGCCCCCGGCCTCGCGGATCTGCGCCACCACCCGATCCGCGGCCGAGGCACTGGCGCCCTCGCCCTGGGCCGAGCCCCCCAGGTCGTTGACCAGCACCTTGGCCCCATGTTTGGCGAACAGCAACGCATGGGCCCGCCCCAAGCCTCCGCCGGCTCCGGTGATGATCACCACTTTGTCTTCCAAGCGCACAGACTCACTCATACCGAACTCCAGCAGGGCCAATGGACAATCCTTCGAGTGTCAGGCAGGCGGCCGGCGGTCACAATAAAAACGTCCGGGCCTGAATGGTGCCCAATAAGACAGCGGGATAATCGCCCCGCCCGCTCAAGACCGCGCCCGTGCCTTGGGCCACACAGTGGCCCTGGCGCTCAGGAGCCCACTGCCTGGCGTGGCGGCGCGAGCAACCTGTCGCGAAACCCCAGGTAATGCTTGAGCACCGGCAACGGCGCTTCAATCTGTGGGTAATGGCCGATACCCGGCAGCAGCACCGTGTCCGGCTCGGCGATCAACTGACGATAGCGCTCCACCATGTGCGCCCCGGAAATCGGGTCCTGGGCGCCATCGATCACCCGTAGCGGCACCTCGCCGCGTTGCATGGCGCCGACCCAACGCTCGCGCTGGGCCCGCCGCTCGGGGATGTAAGCGATCAACTTGTGCAGGATGCGCGGCCCGTTGTTGCTTTGCACCAGGCTCCAGAAGTCATCCAGGACCGACTCGCTGGGGCGCGTCTGGGGGCCGAAGATCTGCCGGAAACTGTTCGCCAGCCCCTGGCGGCTGAACACCCGCCCGAGCATCCAGCCCACAGGGCTGAGCAACAGCTTCTGGGTCAGCACTGGGCGATGGGTTTCCGGAAACAGACCGCCATTGAGGAACACGCAGCTGGCGATCTCGATCCGCTCTTCGTAATGCCGGGCCAGCAGTTCCTGGGCGACGCTGTCGCCGTAGTCATGGGCCAGCAGGTGCAGCGGCTCCTGGATCCGCAAATGAGCCAGCAGCGCCTGCTGCAAGTCGGCCTGCTCCAGCAGGCTGTACTCGTGGTCCAGAGGCTTGGCCGAATCGCCGAAGCCGAGCATGTCGCAGGCGATCACCTGATAGCGCCGCGCCAGGGGTTGCCACAGGTAATGCCAGTCCCAACTGGCCGTGGGGAATCCATGGATCAACAGCAGCGGTTCGCCCTGCCCCGCCACCCAGTAACGAATGTGCTGGCCGCGAAACACGAAGTCCTTGCCGTGCTTGCGCCAGACACAAAGAGGAATCTCGGCGATAGGCATCAGACTTTATAACCCGGGTCGAGTTGATCGAGTTTGCGCAACAGGGCCGGCCAGGCCAGTACGCCCCCCATGCCCTGGGCACTGCGGGTGACCCCGGCGATCATCGCCTTGGCCCCGGCCAGGATCGACGCGGGAATGCTGATCAGCTCGGCGCCGCCATTCTGCGCCAGCACCTGGATCTCGCAGGCACGCTGGAAGGTGAACATCATCAGGAAGGTGTCGGCGATGCTCGCGCCGCAGGTCAGCAAGCCATGGTTGTGCAGCAGCAGAAAGCTGTTGTCCCCCAGGTCGGCCTGCAGCCGCTCTTTCTCTTCGGGGTTCAGGGCCACGCCTTCATAAGGGTGATGGCCCAGGCTCGACAGCACGAACAGCGACTGTTGGCTGATGGGCAGCACGCCCTGCTTCTGCGCCGACACCGCGACCCCTGCGGCAGTATGGGTATGCAGCACACAGAGCACATCGTGGCGCACCGCGTGCACGGCACTGTGAATGGTGTAGCCCGCCGGGTTGATCTCGTAGGGGCTGTCCATCAGCTTGTTACCGGCCTGGTCGACCTTCACCAGGCTCGAGGCGGTGATCTCGTGGAACATCATGCCGAACGGGTTGATCAAGAAGTCTTCGGTTCCCGGTACCTTGGCGGAGATGTGGGTGAAGATCAGGTCGTCCCAGCCATGCATGGCCACCAGGCGGTAGCAGGCGGCGAGATCCAGGCGGGTTTGCCACTCGATGGCGCTGACTTGGTTTTTTACACTCGGTGTCGATTGAACGGGGGCTAGGCTCACGGCAAGGACCTCGGTGATGGTTCTTATTGGATGAGAGAACCCTCAGAGTCTAGACAGCCCGCGTCAGCTGCGGAGTTGCATTGGCAGCCAGCTTGATGACCGAGCGGGTCAGCCGGCAAACAGGCTCTGGCCCGCGGCTTTACGTCAAAGCACCGACGCCAGCAAAGGGGCGGCGAACAGGTTCAGCAACCCGGTCAGCACCATCACCAGACCGGCCACCGAACCCTCTTCCCCACCGACTTCATGGGCCCGGCTGACTCCGGCTCCGTGGGCGCCGAC
Organism: Pseudomonas sp. E1BtOHC1; assembly: GCF_058744285.1. NCBI lineage: Bacteria > Pseudomonadati > Pseudomonadota > Gammaproteobacteria > Pseudomonadales > Pseudomonadaceae > Pseudomonas > Pseudomonas sp. E1BtOHC1. Next base: position 1,883,818 of record NZ_CP196023.1, on the reverse strand, counting down.
GCCAAACAGCGCGCCCCGGGCCAGGGCACTGCGCAGGGGCAGCCAGCGCAGCAGCACACCCCCGAGCATGGCGCCGAACACCCCGGTGAACATCACGAACACCGCCGTCAACTCAGGCACGCCGCCCAGGTCATGGGCCAGGGGCATGGCAAACGGCGTGGTGATGGAGCGTGGCACCAGGGACAGGGTCACCGAGCTGTCCAGGGCCAGGGCCTTGGCCAGGCCGAAGGAACTGCCGATGGACGCGGCGCTGCCCGCCAGCATGCCCAGCAACAGGGCCGACCAGTGACGTATCAGCAACTGCCGCTGCTGCCAGATGGGAATGGCGAAGGCGACGGTCACCGGCCCCAGCACCAGCATCAGCCAGTGGGTGTTGGCGGCGTACTCGGCATAGGCGGTGTGCAGCGGCACGGCAACCGCCAACAGCAGGGCCGGCACCAGGATCAGCGGCGACAGCAGGTAGCGCCCGGTGCGCCGATAGATCCAGCGGCTGAACAGATACGCCCCCAGGGTCAGGGCCAGCCAGAACATCGGCATCAGTTCAAGCTTCATGGCGCACCCTCCAGCGGCAGACCATCTCCACCGTGAGTGCGGTCACCAGCATCACCAGCAGGGTGCTGATGCCGATCACCAGCAGAATCCGCCAGCCGTCCTGACGCAGCAGGCCGCCGTAGTCCAGCAAGCTCATCAGCGCTGGAATGAAGAACAGCAGCATCTCCGCCATCAGCAGGCCGGCCCCCAGTTGCAACGCCGCCGGCTTGACCCAGCCCAGGGCGAAGGCCAGCAGCAACAGCGCCAGGCCGATGACCCCGCCGGGAATCGGCCAGGGCAGCCAGATGGCCAGCTGGCAACCGAGAAAGTAAATGGCCAGCAGCACCGCCAGTTCACAGATCAGGCGGCCCAGGCGTTTGCAGGTGGAAATGTTCATGGTGGTTCAGTCCTCTCAGGGGCCTATTTTATGAAAAGCCCCTGCATCACCGAAGCGAATTGTTAGACTTGAAACCATTCCAATCTGGAATCACCACCATGGATTTCAAACAACTGCGCAGTTTCGTCGAAGTGATCCGCCAGGGCGGTTTCACCCAGGCGGCCAGGACGCTGCACATCAGCCAGTCGGCGGTCAGCAAGCAGATCGCGCAACTGGAACAGAGCCTCGGCACGCCCCTGCTGGAGCGCCAGGGCTCGCACATCCATCTCACCGCCGCCGGTGGCGTGGTGCTGCAACGGGCCGAGGGCATGCTGCGTCTGCGCCATGAACTGCTCAGCGAACTGGATGACCTGAGCCAACTGGCACGGGGTGAACTGCGCCTGGGTCTGCCGCTGCTGGGCAGCGATGCACTGTTCGCCAGCCGTTTCGCCGAATACCGCCGGCGCTACCCGAATATCCAGGTGCAACTGCTCGAAGGCGGCAGCCTGAATGTGGAACAGGCGGTGCGCAACGGTGAGCTGGAACTGGGAGGCAGCCTGACCCCCAAGGACCCGGCATTTGCCTATCAACCCTTCTGCGATGAGCCCCTGGATGCCTTGTTGCCCGCCGAGCATCCCCTGGCGATGAACGCCCAGGTGCGCCTGGAAGAACTGGCGGATACACCCTTCCTCCTCTATCAGCGCAGCTTTGTGCTCAACGACCGGCTGCTCCAGGCCTGCCAGCAGGTGGGCTTCACGCCTAAGGAAGGGGGACGCAGCGGCCAGGCGGACTTTCTCGCGGCGCTGGTGGCCGCCGGTCAAGGCGTGGTGCTGCTGCCCAGTGTGGTGGCCCGCGGCCTGGTGCGGCCGGGGGTGGTGCGCCTGACGCTGAAGGCCCCGGACTATCTGCGCTGGGACATTGCCTTCATCTGGCGCCAGGGCGCGTATCTGTCCAAGGCAGCGCAAGCCTGGCTGGCGCTGCTACGGGAACAGCCGGTCAGCCCCGCAGTGCGCTGATCAACTCGGCCAGCCAGGGCTCGGCATCGGTTTCCGGGGTCACGCTCTCGCTGGCGTCCAGGCGCAGCATCGGCAGCACTTCTTCCACTCCCAGCTCGGCAAACAGCTCACGCATCTGCTCGCCACCGCCACAGAAGGTATCGCCGTAGCTGGAATCCCCCAGGCCGATCACCGCTCCGGGCAGCCCGCGCCAGGCGGCGGGCAACTGATCGCGAATGCTCGAATACAGCGGCAGCAGGTTGTCCGGCAACTCGCCCATGCCGGTGGTCGAGGTCACGGCCAGAAACGCCTGCGGGGCGAAGGCCTGAAGCTCGGCCAGAGTGGCCCGCGGGTTGTGCCAGGCCTCAAAACCTGCGGCGTTGAGGAGCTTGGCGGCGTGCCGGGCGACTTCTTCAGCCGTGCCGTACACCGAGCCGGAAAGGATGGCGACTTTCATCAATCTGTTCCTGAAGCTGACTAAAAGACTGGGATATTACCAGCTACGGAGTAAAATCCCGCTTCTGGTGCCCCGCACAGCTCAAAAGTGCCTGTGGACAGCGTGCCAGCGTGCCTTAGAATCCAGCACTTGCTGATCGATAGCGGAACTTCGGGATGATCAACGCTCATCTGCTGCAAAAGATGATCAACGCCTCCAACGACGGGATTGTGGTCGCGGAACAGGAAGGCGAAGACAACATCGTGATTTACGTGAACCCGGCTTTCGAGCGACTGACCGGCTACAGCGCCGACGAAGTGCTGTATCAGGACTGCCGTTTCCTGCAGTCCGGAGACCGTGACCAGCCGGGGCTGGAACGGATTCGCCAGGCCCTGAGCCAGGGTCAGCCGTGCCGCGAGGTGCTGCGCAACTATCGCAAGGACGGCAGCCACTTCTGGAACGAGCTGTCGATCACCCCGGTATTCAACGACAGCGATCAACTGACCTATTTCATTGGTGTGCAGAAAGACGTCAGCGTGCAGATCAAGGCGCAGCAACGTTTGCTCCAGCTGGAGCAGCAGTTGGCCGCAGTGCAAGCCGAACTCGCCGCACTCAAGGCGACCGACGGCTCTAATAAGTCGCAGGTTTAGTGGTCTGTAGGGATATTCCCCGCCGATTTGTCCTCCACCCTTCGAGCAACATCATGCAGCGTGACGCTCTCCTCACCCAGGATGAACTGGACTTCATCCAGACCATGCAGCACAACCCGCAGCTCAATGTGCGCGATGCCACATCGAGCCTGCTGGTCAATGGCGGCTCGCAGATCCGTGACCTGCTGACCCGTCTGGCTGCCAATGAAAAGGTCACCATCCAGGCCCACTTCGACAATCAGCAGATGACCTTCCCCCTGCATCTGGTGGAAGACGAGTTCCATGCCCTGCATCTGCGCCTGGGGGTGCCGAGCATCTTCGAGGACGGCCCCATGATCCGGCCCTGGCGCTTAGCGTTGGAAGAGCCGGTGGCCCTGGAAAACTCCCGTGGCCAGCCCGGACGCCTGTGGGTGCGGGAAGTGTCGTTCAAGGGCGTGTTGCTGGAGATCCGCAACCGGACCCGTCCGCCCAAGCAGTTCGCCCAGTGGTTCAGCCCTTCGGGATATGAACGGATTGCCCTGCACGGGCGCTTCGAGCGCCAGACCGAAGCCGGTTTCTACGCCTATCGCCTGGATCAGAGTGACGCGGAAGAAACCGAACGCCTGCGCCAGTTCATCCTCCAGCAGCACCGCCATACCCATCCGGCCCTGCACGCCTGAGACTGAGCGGCAGCGGCTTCAGGTGTCCAGGCGACCGCTGAGGAACTGCCGCAGGCGCTTCTGCATCAAGCGCCCCTCATTGCCCAGGCACGCCACCGGCGAACCGCTGAAGCTTTCCTGAGCCAGGTCCGCCGCATCCCCGGCCAGCATCAACGGACAGTCCAGGGTCAGCGCCAGACGCTTGAGACGTTTGGGCAACTCCGCCGTCGGCGCATGATTGGAGAACACCACCAAGGCCACAGGCCTGAGTTTTTCGCAGACCAGGGTCAGCTCATCCAACGGCGCTCCTGGCCCCAGCAGGCGGACACCGATCTGGTCATGCCCGAGCATCAGCGCCGCCACCAGCAACTCCAGTTCGCGGCACTGCGGGTTGAGCGCCGTCAGCAGCAGTTGCTGGCGCTGAGTGGCACGCTGCAACAACAGCCTTTGTGTGATCCGCGCCCGCAAAAAACCATCCAGGAACAACCACTCGCTGGTCTGGCCGAAAGTGTCCCGGTCCTGCAGCAGTTGCTTCCAGAACGGCAGGAAAATGTCCTGGAATACCACCGCCAAGGTGTAGCTGGAGAAGACCTGCCCGTAGAGGCGTTCCAGTTGCTCTTCATCGAAAGCGTTCACCGCCAGTTTCAACTGATCGCGCCACTGGTCGTATTCGCCTTGCAGGCCGTCGTCCACCGGCGCCTTGACCTGCGCCTGAGCCGCCCGGCTCTTGGCCAGAATCTTGCCGACCTTGCTCACCGCCACACCGCGCTCGATCCAACCAAGAATCTCTCGCACCGCCTCAACATCGCGCATGGAATACAGGCGATGCCCGCTTTCGGTGCGCGTTGGCTGGATCAGACCGTAGCGGCGCTCCCAGGCCCGCAGGGTCACCGGGTTGATTCCGGTCAGGCGCGCCACCTCACGGATCGGAAACAGCTCATCCTGACGGGCGGGGTCAGGAGCCGGAGCGACGGGGGCAAGTTCAGTCATGACGGGCATCTGGGGAGAAAACACCGATAAACAAAGTGGCGGCCATTCTACTCCCCCCAGGTGCAAATGCTTCAAGCGCGAGAAAAACCGACCGGTGTCATTGGTACCATCGCGCCAATCAGGAATAATCCTTGCTTGTTTCAGGCGCGGCCCACTACCCCGGTGCCACGTCAAGCGACGGCCTTACCCAGGCCGCGCATTGGTTTTACGGAGATACATAATGTCTACCTCACCCGTCACCCTGATGGTTGCCCGGCGCGTTGCCGACGGCCGTTACCAGGACCTGATCGCCTGGCTGCGCGAAGGCGAACAACTGGCCACCGATTTTCCCGGCTATCTGGGTTCCGGCGTTCTGGCCCCGCCACCTGACGACGACGAATTCCAGATCATCTTCCGCTTCGCCGACGAACAGACCCTGCACACCTGGGAACACTCCGCTTCGCGTACCGCCTGGCTGGCTCGGGGCAGCGACCTGTTTGCCCACCCATCGGAACATCGGGTCAGCGGTATCGATGGCTGGTTCGGCGCAGCCGGGCAACGGCCACCGCGCTGGAAACAGGCCGTCGCCATCTGGCTGGCGTTCTTCCCGGTATCGCTGCTGTTCAACTTCGTCCTCGGCCCCCTGCTCAGCGACCTGAGCCTGTTGCCCCGAGTGTTTGTCAGCACCCTGGCCTTGACCCCATTGATGGTCTACTTCTTCATTCCGCTGTCCACCCGCCTACTGGCCAACTGGCTCAACAGCACACCGGCCCGCCCGCTTCCGAGCGCCCCTTCGACGCAGAATTCGTGATTCGCCGGCAAGCCGGCTCCTACATACTGCGCAAGAGCTGGCTTGTGTAGGAGCTGGCTTGCCAGCGAAGCCCTTTGCCTAAAGGCACAAGGCCTTCCCCGCTGGTATAGTTTTCCCCTACCCGCGACGCGAGCCCTCCATGAACGCCTCCCCCGCCCCGATCCTGATCACTGGTGCCAGCCAGCGTGTCGGCCTGCATTGTGCCCTGCGCCTGCTGGAAGACGGGCAGCCGGTGATTGTCACTTATCGCAGCGACCGCCCGGGCCTGCAGACCCTGCGGGAAAAGGGTGCGATCCTGCTGCATGCCGACTTCTCCAGCGAAGCCGGAATCCTGGCCCTGATCAGCGAAGTGAAAAGCCACACCGATCGCCTGCGAGCCATCGTCCATAACGCCTCGCAATGGCTGGAAGAAAGCCCCGGCCAGGAAACCGCCGCCTTTACCCAGATGTTCAACGTGCACATGCTCGCGCCCTACCTGATCAACCTGCATTGCGCGCAGTTGCTGCAGCGCTCGAGCCCGGCGGACATCATCCACATCAGCGACGACGTGACCCGCAAGGGCAGCAGCAAGCACATCGCCTACTGCGCCAGCAAAGCCGGGCTGGACAGCCTGACGCTGTCCTTCGCGGCCAAATACGCCCCGACAATCAAGGTCAACGGCATCGCTCCCGCCCTGCTATTGTTCAACCCCGACGACGACGCGGCGTACCGCGCCAAGGCCCTGGCCAAATCCGCGCTGGGCATCGAACCCGGTAGCGAAGTGATCTACCAGAGCCTGCGCTATCTGCTGGACAACCCCTATGTCACCGGCACCACCTTGACCGTCAACGGCGGGCGGCACGTTAAATAAGCCGGCCCCCACGAGGACCTTGCATGAGCCTTTCCCTGCCCCAACACTACCGCGAGATCCTCAAGGGCCTCGGTGAAGACCCCGAGCGCGAAGGTTTGCTCGATACCCCCAAGCGCGCGGCCAAGGCCATGCAGTACCTGTGTCATGGCTACAGCCAGTCGGTGGAAGAGATCGTCAATGGCGCACTGTTCGCCTCCGACAGCGACGAAATGGTGATAGTCGCCGACATCGAGCTGTACTCCCTGTGCGAACATCACCTGCTGCCCTTCATCGGCAAGGCCCATGTGGCTTATATTCCTACTGGCAAGGTGCTGGGGCTGTCGAAGATCGCCCGGATCGTCGATATGTTCGCCAGGCGCCTGCAGATCCAGGAAAATCTCACCCGGGAAATCGCCGACGCGGTGCAAAGCGTGACCCAGGCCGCGGGCGTCGCGGTGGTGATCGAAGCCAAGCACATGTGCATGATGATGCGCGGCGTCGAGAAACAGAATTCCACCATGCACACCTCGGTGATGCTCGGCGCCTTTCGCGACTCGAGCACCACTCGCCAGGAATTCCTGCAATTGATTGGACGGAGCAAGTAGCAATGCCACAACTTCAGCCAGGAATGGCTCGTATCCGAGTCAAGGACCTGCTCCTGCGGACCTATATCGGAATCAACGAGGAAGAGATCCTCAACAAGCAGGATGTGCTGATCAACCTGACCATCCTGTATGCCGCCCAGGATGCGGTGCGCGACAACGACATCGATCACGCGCTGAACTACCGCACCATCACCAAGGCAATCATTGCCCACGTTGAAGGCAATCGCTTCGCCTTGCTGGAGCGCCTGACCCAGGAACTGCTGGACCTGGTGATGAGCAACCTCTCGGTGCAGTACGCCGAGGTCGAAGTCGACAAACCCCACGCCCTGCGCTTTGCCGAATCGGTATCGATCACCCTCGCGGCCAGCCGCGCTGGCGCATAGAGAACAGCCACAGCGGCAAGTGCCTGTCTTGGCACTTGCCACTGTCCCGGAGAAACCCATGACCGAACAACAACGCCTGGAACTGGAAGCCGCGGCCTTTCGCCGCCTGGTGGCCCACCTGGACAGCCGCAAGGACGTGCAGAACATCGACCTGATGAACCTGGCCGGGTTCTGCCGCAACTGCCTGTCCAAGTGGTACAAGGCCGAGGCCGACCAACGCCAGATCGAGGTCAGCCTCGATGACGCCCGCGAAGTGGTGTACGGCATGCCCTACGCCGAATGGAAAAATCTCTACCAGAAAGAAGCCAGCGCCGAGCAGCAAGCGGCGTTCGCCAAAGGAAAGCCCCATGACTGATCTGAACACCCTGCGCGCCAGCCTGAACAGCGGTGAACACGCTTTTGCCGACACCCTGGCCTTTGTCGCCGCCGGTTACGACTACCAGCCCCAGGCCTTCAACAACGGCGGCGTGGAAAACGCCGCCGGGCAGAACGAAGGCTCGTGCAAGACCCTGGGCCTGGCCCTGTTGGAAGGCCTGAGCGACGAAGAGGTGCTGCTGGCCTTCGGCGAGCACTACCGCTCGGTACTGGCCACCCCCGAAGGCACTGACCACGGCAATATCCGCGCCCTGATCGCTCACGGCCTGGCCGGGGTGAAGTTCGCAGCCCAACCGCTGACCCGCCGCTGAGCCGCACTCTGTAGGAGCTGGCTTGCCAGCGAAGGCGCCAACATAGGCAGCGCAAGGCTCGAGGGCCTCTTCGCCGGCAAGCCGGTTCCTACAATGCAACACCCATAAAAAAACCGGCTTACGCCGGTTTTTTTATGGCCTGGGTATCAGTGTGCAGCGTTCTGCAGACCGTCCAGGTAACGCTCGGTGTCCAGTGCTGCCATGCAGCCGGCGCCGGCCGAGGTGATGGCCTGACGGTACACGTGGTCGGCCACGTCGCCGGCGGCAAAGATGCCCTCGACGCTGGTGGCAGTGGCGTTGCCGTCACGACCGCCCTGCACGACCAGATAACCGTCCTTGAGGGTCAACTGGCCTTCGAACAGCGAGGTGTTCGGGGTGTGGCCGATGGCGATGAACACGCCGTCGACTTTCAGCTCGTCGAAGCTGCCGTCGTTGTTCTTCAGGCGGGCACCGGTAACGCCCATGTTGTCACCCAGGACTTCGTCCAGATTGGCGTTGAGCTTGAGGATGATCTTGCCTTCGGCCACGCGGGCGTTGAGCTTGTCGATCAGGATCTTCTCGGCGCGGAAGGTTTCGCGACGGTGGATCAGGGTCACGGTGCTGGCGATGTTGGCCAGGTACAGGGCTTCTTCGACAGCGGTGTTACCGCCACCGACCACAGCCACTGGCTTGTTGCGATAGAAGAAACCGTCACAGGTAGCGCAGGCCGATACACCCTTGCCCATGAACGCTTCTTCCGAAGGCAGTCCCAGGTAACGAGCGCTGGCGCCGGTAGCGATGATCAGCGCATCGCAGGTGTAGGTCGCGCTGTCGCCGGTCAGGGTGTAAGGCTTGGCGGCGAAGTCCACGGCATTGATATGGTCGAAGACGATTTCGGTTTCGAAACGCTCGGCGTGCTCGCGCATCCGCTCCATCAGCGCCGGGCCGGTCAGGCCGTGTACGTCGCCAGGCCAGTTGTCGACTTCGGTGGTGGTGGTCAGTTGGCCACCGGCCTGCATGCCGGTGATCAGCAACGGCTTCAGGTTGGCGCGGGCGGCATAGACCGCAGCGCTGTAACCGGCAGGGCCGGAACCGAGAATAATCACACGCGAATGGCGTACTTCAGACATGACTCACTCCTATCGACCGGCCCGGGTGACCTGGCGCGGAACGCCGGATTGCCGGCTGGAATAAAAAAGGACGGCGAAACCTTGGGGAAGGCTTGAACTCGCCCGTCCAAAAAATAATGGGTGAAGCGTATAGAGGGGGCGAAGATTAAGGAAATACGGTTTAACAATCCAGCTCATAGGCGGTCTCTATCCTCAGCAGGCCCCTTTGAAAGGGTCTTTGTTACCGTTGATGTCGACCTGTTCACGGTGCTTTCGCCCCCTGCGCAAAGCCGGTAAGGTCGGCGCGTTTTCCAACTGCTCGGAGCGCTCTATGCCCGCCCCCGTACTGTCCGGCCCGCAATACCTGCGTGAGGGCCTGAAACTGGTCCTCAGTCCCGGCCTGCGCCTGTTCGTGCTACTGCCCCTGGTGATCAACCTGGTGCTGTTCGTCGGATTGATCTATTTCGCCGGCCACCAGTTCAGCCTGTGGATCGACACCTTGATGCCGACCCTGCCGCAATGGCTGAGTTTTCTCAGCTACATCCTCTGGCCGCTGTTCATGGTGCTGGTGGTGCTGATGGTGTTTTTCACCTTCACCATGCTGGCCAACATCATCGCCGCCCCCTTCAACGGCTTTCTATCGGAAAAAGTCGAAACTGTGGTCCGTGGCACCGATGATTTCCCGCCCTTCAGCTGGGGCGAACTGATCGCCATGATCCCCCGCACCCTGTCCCGGGAAATGCGCAAGCTCGGCTACTTCCTGCCCCGGGCCATCGGCCTGTTCATCCTGTCGCTGATCCCGGTGGTCAACCTGATCGCCGCGCCGCTGTGGCTGCTGTTCGGCGTCTGGATGATGGCTATCCAGTACATCGACTACCCGGCGGACAACCACAAGATGAGCTGGCAGGACATGCTCGCCTGGCTGCGCCAGAAGCGCTGGCAGAGCCTGGGCTTTGGCGGCATCGTCTACCTGGCGCTGATGATCCCCTTCGTCAATATCCTGATGATGCCGGCCGCCGTGGCCGGTGCGACGCTGTTCTGGGTCCGTGAGCGCGGGGTGGAGAACCTGCCGGTCAAATAAGGCTGGAGCGTCATAAATCCATCATCCAGACGTCACAATGACGACATGGCCTCAGTCGACACTGAGGCCATGACGACAGCTCTGCACATCACCCTCATCACTGAAACCTTCCCACCGGAAATCAATGGCGTGGCCAATACCCTTGGTCGCCTGTGTGATGGCCTGCGTGCCCGTGGGCATCAAGTGGAACTGGTGCGCCCGCGCCAGGGATGTGATCAGAGCCGCCCCAGCGACGAGGCCCTGCTGCTGTGCCGCGGCTGGCCGCTGCCGGGGTATCCGGGGCTGCAATGGGGCCAGTCGTCGATGCACAAACTGCTGCGGCGCTGGAAACGCCAACGCCCGGACGTGCTCTACATCGCCACCGAAGGCCCACTGGGGCTGTCCGCGCTGCGGGCGGCGAAACGCCTGGGGATCTCGGTGGTCAGTGGCTTCCATACCAACTTCCAGCAGTATTCCACCCAGTACGGCCTGGGTTTGCTGACTCGCTTGCTGACCCATTACCTGCGCTGGTTCCACAACCGCTCAAAGCTGACCCTGGTACCCAGCGCCAGCCAGCGCCTGGAACTGGAGCGTCGGCACTTCGAACGCCTGGCCCTGCTGTCCCGGGGCGTCGACAGCCAACTGTTCCATCCGGCCAAACGCCTCAATGAGCTGCGCACGCGCTGGGGCCTGGGCAACGATGACCTGGCGGTGATCCATGTCGGGCGCCTGGCTCCGGAGAAGAACCTGGGCCTGCTCAAGCGCTGCTTCGAGCAGCTCAAGGCCACTTATCCACAGCGGAACATGAAACTGATCGTGGTGGGTGACGGACCGCAACGGGCGGCCCTGGAAAAGAGCCTGCCCGAAGCCCTGTTCTGTGGCAGTCAGCGTGGTGAGGCCCTGGCAGCCCATTACGCTTCGGGGGATGTGTTCCTGTTTCCCAGCCTCACCGAAACCTTCGGCAATGTGGTGCTCGAGGCCCTGGCTTCCGGGCTGGCGGTAGTGGCCTACGATCAGGCAGCCGCCGCCCAGCATATCCGCCATGGCTATGACGGCGTGCTGGCCATGCCCGGAGATGAAGGCGCGTTCTGTGACGCCGCCAGCTGGTTGCTGGAAGAGGTGGAAACCTTGCGCCGGGTACGCCTCAACGCCCGTCAACACGCCAGCCGCCAGGGCTGGCCGGCCGTGATCGAACAGTTCGAGGATCAGTTGCGCAGTGCCTGCCAGCAAGCACCGGCAGCGGATTACGAAGGGATGATCGAGGCGGTGCTGGAACCACGCAGCGCCACAGAAGCACTCGGCGCGGCAAGGAGGCTGCCCCCCTCACCGCCCGGAGCCAGGCGTTAAACCAGGGACATCAGTGCTTCACGGCTGAACGGCAGGATGTCCTGTTCGCGGCCGTCACGGACTTTCTGCGCCCAATCCGGGTCCACCAGCAAGGCACGGCCCACGGCCACCAGGTCGAACTCTTCATTGTTCAAACGCTGCAACAGGTTTTCCAGGCTGGCCGGCTGCGCCACCTTGTCGGTGTCGACCATGAACTGCAGGAACTCGCCGTCCAGGCCGACGCTGCCCACGGTAATGGTGGGTTTGCCGGTGAGCTTGCGGGTCCAGCCTGCCAGGTTCAGATCGGAACCTTCAAACTCCGGTTCCCAGAAGCGTCGCGTCGAACAGTGGAAGATATCCACACCCGCATCTGCCAGCGGCTTGAGGAAGGCGCCCAGAGCTTCCGGGGTCTGCACCAGACGTGCGCTGTAATCCTGCTGCTTCCACTGGGAGAAGCGCAGGATGATCGGGAAATCCGGGCCGACGGCAGCCCGTACCGCCTGGATCAATTCGATGGCGAAACGCGAGCGCTGAGCCAGGTCGCCGCCGTATTCGTCGGTGCGCTGGTTGGCGCCTTCCCAGAAGAACTGGTCCACCAGATAGCCGTGGGCGCCATGGATTTCCACGCCGTCCATGCCGATGCTCTGGGCATCCTTGGCGGCCTGGGCGAAGGCAGCGATCACTTCCTGGATGTCCTGGTGGGTCATGCCGTGCACCAGCACCTTGCCGTCCTTGAGCTTCTCGGTCGGGCCATAACCGGGCACGCTGGCGTCCGGTTCGGTGCCCAGGCGCCGCACATTGCCCACATGCCACAGTTGCGGAACGATCTTGCCGCCTTCAGCGTGGACCGCATCCACCACCTTCTTCCAGCCGGCCAGGGCCGCCTCGCCATGGAACTGCGGCACATTGGGGTAACCATTGGCGGCCTGGTGGCCCACCGTGGTGCCCTCGGTGATGATCAGGCCGACACCCGCAGCAGCACGGCGGCGGTAATACTCGATGACCTTGGAGTTGGGCACGCCGCCCGGAGAAAACGAACGGGTCATCGGCGCCATCACTACGCGGGTCGGCAGCTCCAGCGCGCCGAGTTGAAAGGGTTTGAACAAGGCTTGAACAGGCATGCTGCACTCCGACAAAAAGGCTTGAGTCGAGACTCGACGCACAAGACTGCGCCGGGTACCTGCCCCGGCGCACTTATGATGAGGATAATATTGCCCCCTCATAGCGCTGCACAGCATTATTGATTTGAGTGATTTAGATGCAAAAACGCCGCATTGCAGCGGCGTGAAAGAGGTGCCCGTCAGTGGTTAGCTCAGGGCCTTTTCGATGGCCTGGACCACTGTCGGATCATCGGGAGCGGTACGGGGCGAGAAACGCGCCAGTACCCGACCGTCCTTGCCCAGCAGGAATTTCTCGAAGTTCCAGGTGATATCCCCAGGAAACTCGGCGCCCTCGCCCGCCAGCAAACGGTACAACTGATGGCGCTCGGGACCGTTCACGTCCAGTTTGCTGCTCAAGGGAAAGGTCACCCCGTAGTTGAGGCTGCAAAATTCCTGGATCTCCTGCTCGGTGCCCGGTTCCTGCCCGGCGAACTGGTTGCAAGGTAACCCCAGCACGCTGAATCCCTGGGCCTTGTATTGCTGGTAGAGATTTTCCAACGCCGCATATTGTGGTGTCAGACCACATTTGGAGGCGACGTTGACCACCAGCACGACTTGCCCCTTGAAGGGCGCGAGCGGCAGCTCCTGACCATCCAGGGCTTTCAATTTAAGGTCGTGAAAAGCACTCATGACGAACTCCAAATTCCTGTGTTCTTACAGAAAACAGCCTCTCGACAGTACAGCCAAAAGCCGCGGACTAAAAAGGCGCCCTCGGGCGCCTCTCCAGTAAGCTTGAGCTTAGCGCAGAAAATCAGTGGTGATGGCCACCTTCGCCATGGACGTGACCATGAGCGATTTCTTCCTGGCTGGCATCACGGATGGCAACGATCTTGACCTGGAAGTTCAGGCGCTGACCGGCCAGCGGGTGGTTGCCGTCGACGGTAACGTCGTCGCCGTCCAGATCACGGATGGTCACGATCTGCATCTGGCCGTCCGGAGCGGAAGCGTGGAACTGCATGCCCACTTCCAGTTCGTCGACGCCTTCGAACATGCTGCGGCTCAGGGTGCTGACCAGTTCGGCAGCGTATTCGCCGTAGGCATCTTCAGGTTCTACGGCAACTTTCAGTTCGTCACCGACTTGCTTGCCTTCCAGAGCCTTTTCCAGACCAGGAATGATGTTACCTGCACCTTGCAGGTAAACCAGCGGGGCGCCGCCGGCAGAGCTGTCGATGACCTCACCAGCGTCGTTGGTGAGGGTATAGTCGATGGAGACAGCCTTATTGGCGGCGATCAGCATGGGGCGGGACCTTTTGCATAAGAATGAAGAACGTCCAAGTTTAGCGAAGCAATCGCTCGAAAGCGAACGGAACCCAGACCAACGGAACGGGAAAAATCCGTCGACAATCCTGGGATTTCATCAGGATGAAGACGGCCACTGGGTGGCGCAACTGTCCTGCGGCCATACCCAGCACCTGCGCCACCAGCCGCCCTGGCAATCCCGAGCCTGGGTCCTGGACCCAAGGCAGCGCACAGAAAAAATAGGCCAGCCCTTTGCCTGCGGCTGGTGTGCTCAGGACCCGGGAAACGATAACCTTAGCGTCTGACTAGCAGGCAGACGGCCTTAGACCGTCGCCTTTGCCATGCACCTTCTGAGAATTCGCATGCAAACTTTTTTCATCGCGCCCACCGATTTTGGTGTGGGTCTGACCTCCATCAGCCTCGGGCTGGTGCGTACCCTGGAACGGGCCGGCCTCAAGGTCGGCTTTTTCAAGCCCATTGCCCAACCGCATCCGGGTGATACCGGCCCCGAGCGGTCCACAGAACTGGTGGCCCGTACCCACGGCCTGAAACCACCGCAGCCCTTGGGCCTGGCCCATGTGGAACGCATGCTCGGCGATGGCCAGCTGGATGAACTGCTAGAGGAAATCATCACCCTCTACCAGCAGGCCGCCATCGGCAAGGATGTACTGATCGTCGAAGGCATGGTGCCAACCCGCAGCGCCAGCTACGCCGCCCGGGTCAACCTGCACCTGGCCAAAAGCCTGGATGCCGAAGTGATCCTGGTCTCTGCTCCGGAAAACGAAGTGCTCACCGAACTGTCCGGCCGGGTCGAGTTGCAAGCGCAGTTGTTCGGCGGGCCGCGGGACCCGAAAGTGCTGGGGGTGATCCTCAACAAGGTGCGTACCGATGAAAGCATGGAGGCGTTCTCCGCCCGCTTGAAGGAGCACTCACCGTTACTGCGCAGCGGCGACTTCCGCCTGCTGGGCTGCATTCCCTTCCAGCCGGAACTGAACGCACCGCGCACCCGTGACGTTGCGGACCTGATGGGCGCCCAGGTGCTCAATGCCGGGGACTATGAAACCCGGCGCATGACCAAGATCATCATTTGCGCCCGCACCATGCGCAACACCGTGGAACTGCTCAAGCCCGGCGTGCTGGTGGTGACCCCCGGCGATCGCGACGACATCATCCTCGCCGTGAGCCTGGCGGCCATCAACGGCGTGCCCCTGGCCGGCCTGCTGCTGACCAGTGACACCCTGCCCGATCCACGGATCATGGAGCTGTGCCGTGGAGCCCTGAACGCCGGCTTGCCGGTACTTTCGGTGAGCACCGGTTCCTACGACACCGCCAACCAGCTCAATGGCCTGAACAAGGAAATCCCCATCGATGACCGCGAGCGCGCGGAAATCATCACCGACTTCGTCGCCAGCCACCTGGACGCCAACTGGCTGCACCAGCGCTGCGGCACTCCGCGGGAAATGCGCCTGTCGCCGGCAGTGTTCCGCTATCAGTTGATCCAGCGGGCACAGGAAGCCAACAAGCGTATCGTCCTGCCTGAAGGCAGCGAACCCTTGACCGTACAGGCCGCCGCCATCTGCCAGGCTCGGGGCATTGCCCGCTGCGTGCTGCTGGCCAAGCCGGAAGAGGTTCACGCGGTCGCCCGGGCCCAGGGCATCGAACTGCCGGAAGGCCTGGAGATTCTCGACCCGGACCTGATTCGCGAGCGCTACATCGAGCCCATGGTGGCCCTGCGCAAGAGCAAGAGCCTCAACGCGCCCATGGCCGAGCAGCAACTGGAAGACCCGGTGGTCATCGGCACCGTGATGCTGGCCCTGGACGAAGTGGACGGCCTGGTATCGGGGGTCATTCATTCCACCGCCAACACCATCCGTCCGGCCCTGCAACTGATCAAGACCGCCCCGGGCTGCACCCTGGTGTCCTCGGTATTCTTCATGCTGTTCCCCGAGCAGGTGCTGATCTACGGCGACTGCGTGATGAACCCACACCCCAGCGCCAGCGAACTGGCGGAGATCGCCTTGCAGAGTGCCGACTCGGCAGCGGCCTTCGGCATTACCCCAAGGGTGGCCATGATCAGCTACTCCAGCGGCGACTCGGCCAGTGGCGAAGAAGTGGAGAAAGTCCGCGAGGCGACCCTGCTGGCCCATGAAGCCCAGCGCTCGCTACTGATCGACGGCCCCCTGCAATACGATGCCGCGGCCAACGAAAACGTCGCTCGGCAACTGGCACCCAACAGCCAGGTGGCGGGCAAGGCCACGGTCTTCGTGTTCCCCGACCTCAACACCGGCAACACCACTCACAAGGCCGTGCAACGCAGCGCCGACTGCGTGAGCCTGGGGCCGATGCTGCAAGGCCTGCGCAAGCCTGTGAACGACCTGCCCCGGGGCGCCCAGGTGGACGACATCGTCTACACCATTGCCCTGACCGCAATTCAAGCCGCCAACCGACCTATGGATGTCTAAATGCTGGAATTCCTACCTGCCGTAGTGCGCGGGATCATCGCCTCCATCCTGTTGGCGCTGAACACTATCCTGCTGTGCTCGTTCCTGTTCTGCGTGGCGATCTTCAAGGCCCTGCCTTTCGCCCTCACCCAGCGCTTTACCCACTGGTTGATGAATCACACCCATGAAGCCTGGATCAGCAACAACAAGGCCTGGATGCAGCTGGTGTGCCGCACCCGCTGGCACCTCAGCGGCCTTGAAGGCCTGGATTACCAGCACTCCTATCTGGTCACCAGCAACCACCAGAGCTGGGTCGACATCATGGTCTTGCAGTACGTGCTAAACCGGCGTATCCGCCCCCTGAAGTTCTTTCTCAAGCAGGAGCTGATCTGGGTACCGGTGATTGGCCTGGCCTGGTGGGCCCTGGGCTTTCCGTTCATGAAGCGCTACTCCAAGGCCTACCTGGAAAAGCATCCGGAGAAAAAGGGCAAGGACCTGGAAACCACCCGCAAGACCTGCGCGAAGTTCCGCAACAACCCGGTGGGGATCTTCAACTTCGTCGAAGGCACACGCTTCACCGAGGGCAAGCATGCTCAGCAGCAGTCGCCGTTCCGCTACCTGCTCAAACCCAAGGCCGGCGGTATCGCCTTTGTCCTGGATGCCATGGGCGAGCAATTGCAATCGATCATCGATGTGACCATCCACTACCCCGCTGGACGCCCCGGTTTCTGGGACCTGCTGTGCGGCAGGGTCAAGGATGTGGTGGTGCGCTTTGAGGAAGTGCAGATTCCGCCGCAGTTCATTGGCAAGAACTACGAGCAGGACACGGCCTATCGCCAGGAATTCCAGGGCTGGATCAACCAGCAGTGGCTGGACAAGGATGCGCTGCTGGAAGTGCTGCATCGCGAGTATCCGGCCAAACCCTGAGGGCCTCTTCGCTGGCAAGCCAGCTCCTACACAGAGGTCCGTAGGAGCCGGCTTGCCGGCGAACGCTATCTGAAGCGCACAAAAAAGCCCGCAGCCGATCACTCGGCTGCGGGCTTTTTGCTACGGCTTAGATCGCGCCGTGTTTACGCAGCAGATCCAGCACCAGCTTGACGCCGTCTTCCAACGACAGCGCCTGGGTGTCGATCACCAGATCGGCATTGAGCGGCACGTCATACGGGAAGGATTCGCCCGGGATGTTGTCCCCAGCGGCAGCGTACAGCCCCTGCGGATCACGCTCGGCGCACACCGCAGGCGATGCCTGGACGTAAACCGTCAACAGACGATCCTTGCCGATCAGGTCCTTGGCCTGCTCGCGCCCTTCGGCACTCGGCGCCACGAACGCGGCCAGGGTCAGCAGGCCGGCTTCGTTGAACTGGCGGGCAACGTGAGCCGCACGACGCCAGTTCTCGGTCCGCCCGGCACGATCCTGTGGCAGGCCCTTGTTCAGGTCATGCCGCAGGTTCTGGCCATCGAGCACATACACCGCGCGCCCCATGTCGAACAGCTTGCGCTCCACCGCGTAGGCCAGGGTGCTCTTGCCCGCGCCCGAAAGGCCGCTGAACAGCACGGTTGCCGGTTGCTGGCCGAAACGCTGAGCACGCTCTTCAGTGGCCACATGGGCCAGCTTGCCGTGGTGGGTGGCGCTGCCATGGGCCACTGGCTGGGCGATGATCATGCCGGCGCCGACGGTGCCGTTGGTCAAGCGGTCGATGACAATGAAAGCACCCGTGGTGCGGTTGCTTTCATAGCCGTCCAGGGCGATCGGCGCGTCGAGGCTGACCTTGACCTTGCCGATCTCGTTCAGTTGCAGCGCACTGGCCGCCCCCTCTTCCAGGGTGTTCACATCGACCTTGTGAACGATGCTGGCAATCGAGCCCGGCACGTAGCTGGTAGCACGCTTGATGTCGTACTTCTTGCCCGGCAGCATCGGTTCTTCAGCCATCCACACCAGCATGGCTTCGAAGCTGTCGGTGACCGGCGGCACGCTGTCGGCATGCACCAGCAGGTCGCCGCGGGAGATGTCGATCTCGTCTTCCATGGTCAGGGTCACGGCCTGGCCGGGGCCGGCCTGCTCCAGCTCACCCTCGAAGGTGACGATGGACTTGACCCGGCTGCTCTTGCCCGACGGCAGCACCACGACTTCGTCGCCCTTGTGCACGATGCCGCTGGCCAGGGTGCCGGCAAAACCACGGAAGTTCAGGTTCGGACGGTTGACGTATTGCACCGGGAAACGCAGGTCGGTGAAATTGCGGTCGCCCGCCACTTCCACGGTCTCGAGGATTTCCATCAGCGACTGCCCGGTGTACCAGGGCGAACGCTCGCTCTTGTTCACCACGTTGTCGCCCTTGAGCGCCGACATCGGTACGAAGTGCAGACTGGTGGGCTGCAGCTTCAGACCCTGGGCAAATTTCAGGTAGTCGGCCTTGATCGACTCGAACACGCCTTCATCGAAGTCCTTGAGGTCCATCTTGTTGATGGCCACGACGATGTGCTTGATCCCCAGCAACGAGGCGATGAAGCTGTGGCGACGGGTCTGGGTCTGCACGCCGTAGCGGGCGTCCACCAGGATGATCGCCAGGTCACAGGTGGAAGCACCGGTGGCCATGTTGCGGGTGTACTGCTCATGGCCGGGGGTGTCGGCGATGATGAACTTGCGCTTGGCGGTGGAGAAATAGCGGTAGGCGACATCGATGGTGATGCCCTGCTCGCGCTCGGCCTGCAGGCCATCCACCAGCAACGCCAGGTCGATGTCGTCACCGGTGGTGCCGACCTTCTTCGAATCCCGGGTGATGGCTTCCAGATGGTCTTCGTAGATCATCTTCGAGTCGTGCAGCAGACGCCCGATCAGGGTGCTCTTGCCGTCATCGACGTTACCGCAGGTCAAAAAGCGCAGCAGCTCTTTACGTTCGTGCTGGCCCAGGTACGCGAGGATGTCCTCGCTGATCAAATCAGATTGATGCGACATGACAGCCCCTTAGAAATAACCTTGACGTTTCTTGTCTTCCATCGAGCCGGCGCCATCGTGGTCGATGACCCGGCCCTGGCGCTCGGAAGTTCGCGTCAGGAGCATTTCCTGGATGATGTCCGTCAGGCTCTCGGCCTCGGACTCCACCGCGCCCGTCAACGGGTAGCAGCCAAGGGTACGGAAACGCACTTTCTTCTTGACGATGCGGGCTTTCTCTTCATCGGACAGATGCTCGAGGATGCGCTCGTCATCGATCATGATCAGGGTGCCGTTCTTCTCGATCACTTCACGCTCGGCGGCGAAGTACAGCGGCACGATCGGGATGCCTTCCAGATAGATGTATTGCCAGATGTCCAGCTCGGTCCAGTTGGACAGCGGGAACACGCGGATCGATTCGCCCTTGTTGACCTTGCCGTTGTAGACGTTCCACAGCTCGGGGCGCTGGTTCTTCGGGTCCCAGCGGTGCTTGCTGTCGCGGAACGAGTAGACGCGCTCCTTGGCGCGGGACTTCTCTTCATCGCGACGGGCACCGCCGAATGCGGCGTCGAAACCGTGCTTGTCCAGAGCCTGCTTGAGGCCCTCGGTCTTCATGATGTCGGTGTGCTTGGCACTGCCGTGGGTGAAGGGGTTGATGCCCTGGGCCACGCCGTCAGGGTTGACGTGGGTGATCAGGTCCAGCCCCAGCTCCTCGACCATGCGGTCGCGGAACTTGTACATTTCCTGGAATTTCCACTGGGTATCGACGTGCATCACCGGGAACGGCAGCTTGCCGGGGAAGAACGCCTTGCGGGCCAGATGCAACATCACGGCGGAGTCTTTACCGATGGAGTACAGCATCACCGGGTTGTCGAACTCGGCGGCCACCTCGCGGATGATGTGGATGCTTTCCGCCTCCAGCTGTTTCAGATGCGTCAGTTTGTCGACCATGGCTACTCACGAAAGCTTTCTTATGGACGGCCATCGGGCCGTGTTCGAGCGGGGCATGCTAGCACAGCGACCTGCTTCTAATCAGGGCGCCAACTAGAACGAAACGATATATGAATATACCGCCCGGTTAGGCATCAAAACACCTGACCAGACGGCCGACGCAGGAGCTGGCTTGCCAGCGAAGGCGCTTTCAGACGCACCTCAAGGCTCAAGACCTTTTCGCCGACAAGCCGGCCCCTACACGGGGTCAGATCGGGTTGGGGCAGTCGATGAACAGGTGCTCCAGGGCAAAGCGCCGGGCCAGGTAGTCGCCCAGGGCCTGGACGCCATAACGCTCGGTAGCGTGGTGACCGGCAGCAATGAAGCTGATGTCGTTTTCCCGGGCGCTGTGGAAGGTCTGTTCCGAAGCCTCACCACTCAGATACAGGTCGACGCCGGCCTGGACCGCCTGGTCGATGTAGCCCTGGCCGCCGCCGGTGCACCAGCCGACCCGGCGGATCATCTCGCTGCCTTCGATCAGCAACGGTTCGCGGCCCATCACTTCCTGCACTCGCCGGGCAAAATCCCGTGCAGTCAGGGGCTCGCTGAGTGAGCCCACCAGGCCAACGACCTTGGGATTGCCCGGGTCCAACGGGCCTTCCACGGTGATATCCAGCTGGCGGGCCAGTTGCACGTTGTTACCTACCTCTGGGTGCAGGTCCAGGGGCAAGTGATAGGCCAGCAGGCTGATGTCGTGCTTGAGCAGGGTTTTCAGCCTACGCTGCTTCATTCCGGTGATGCAGGGGTTCTCGCCTTTCCAGAAATAACCGTGATGCACCAGGACCAGATCGGCCTTGGCCTCCACCGCTGCGTCCAGCAACGCCTGGCTGGCGGTCACGCCGCTGACGATGCGCATCACCTGCGGGCGTCCTTCGACTTGCAAGCCATTGGGGCAGTAGTCGGCGATGCGTGAACTACCCAGGTAGCGGTCCGCTTCTTCCACCAATGTGCTCAGGGCAACGGCCATAAAAGACTCCTAAATA
Source organism: Pseudomonas sp. E1BtOHC1 (assembly GCF_058744285.1). Taxonomy (NCBI): domain Bacteria; kingdom Pseudomonadati; phylum Pseudomonadota; class Gammaproteobacteria; order Pseudomonadales; family Pseudomonadaceae; genus Pseudomonas; species Pseudomonas sp. E1BtOHC1. The sequence goes on along the minus strand of NZ_CP196023.1, from coordinate 1,862,693 downwards.
TCCCGTTCAGAGGCGCGCGCGGCCTCGTATAATGCGCGACATTATGGGCCGTGCGCAGCCCTTCGTAACCACCCAGGACTTGCTCAATGCTCAAGGCTCTGCGTTTTTTTGGCTGGCCGCTACTGGCCGGCGTGCTTATCGCGTTGTTGATTATTCAGCGTTATCCGCAATGGGTCGGGTTGCCCAGCCTGGACGTCAACCTGCAGCAAGCTCCGCAAACCACCAGCACCCAGCAGGGGCCCGTGTCCTACGCCGATGCGGTCGTGATTGCCGCGCCTGCGGTGGTCAACCTGTACACCACCAAGGTGATCAACAAGCCTGCGCATCCGCTGTTTGAGGACCCCCAGTTCCGACGCTTCTTCGGCGACAACCTGCCCAAGCAGCAGCGCATGGAGTCGAGCCTGGGCTCGGGGGTGATCATGAGCCCCGAAGGCTACCTGCTGACCAACAACCACGTGACCTCCGGTGCCGAACAGATCGTGGTGGCGCTCAAGGATGGCCGTGAAACCCTGGCAAGGGTCATCGGCAGCGATCCGGAAACCGACCTGGCGGTGCTCAAGATAGACCTGAAAAAACTGCCTTCGATCACTGTCGGCCGCTCGGAAAACGTTCGCGTCGGCGACGTCGCCCTGGCCATCGGCAACCCGTTCGGGGTCGGCCAGACCGTGACCATGGGCATCATCAGCGCCACCGGGCGCAACCAGTTGGGCCTGAACAACTACGAAGACTTCATCCAGACCGACGCCGCGATCAATCCGGGCAACTCCGGTGGCGCACTGGTAGACGCCAACGGCAACCTGACCGGGATCAACACCGCCATCTTCTCCAAATCCGGCGGTTCCCAGGGCATCGGCTTCGCGATCCCGATCAAACTGGCCATGGAGGTGATGAAATCGATCATCGAGCATGGCCAGGTGATCCGTGGCTGGCTGGGCATCGAAGTACAGCCGCTGACCCAGGAGCTGGCCGAGTCCTTCGGCCTGGCCGGGCGTCCCGGGATCGTGGTGGCCGGGATCTTCCGCGACGGTCCGGCGCAGAAAGCCGGTATGCAATTGGGAGACGTGATCCTCAGCATCGACGGCGAACCCGCCGGCGATGGTCGTCGCTCCATGAATCAGGTGGCGCGGATCAAGCCGACGGACAAAGTCTCGATCCAGGTCATGCGCAACGGCAAGGAGCTCAAGCTGACCGCAGAAATCGGCCTGCGTCCGCCACCCGCACCGGTCAAAGAAGAAGAGTGAATGTGCGCCCGGCCATGCCGGGCTAACAGCATACATTCTCATTGGTCATGTTATATTGTTTCAATATTGCTATTGGAACAGCCCGATGACGTCCCGAAAAATCCTCCCCCTGGCAGGCCTGACCCTAGGCCTGCTGGCAGACCCCCTGCTCGCCGAAGAACCGCAGTCGCTGGAACTTGAAACCACCCGCATCACCACCGAATACGAATCGGCCACCGGCCCGGTCAGAGGCTATCGTGCCACTCGCTCGGCCAGCGCCACCAAGACCGACACAGCCATTCGTGACATCCCGCAATCCATCAGCGTGATCCCCGCCAGCGTGCTCAAGGACCTGGGCAGCAGCAATGTCGAACGGGCCCTGGAGTTTGCTGGCGGAGTCTCCAAGCAGAACAACTTCGGCGGGCTGACCCTATATGAGTACAGCATCCGTGGTTTCACCACCTCGGAGTTCTATAAGGACGGTTTCAGCGCCAACCGCGGTTATCCCAGCACCCCGGATGCCGCCAATATCGAGCGCATCGAAGTACTCAAAGGCCCGGCGGCCAGCCTCTACGGCCGAGGCGATCCCGGCGGCACGGTGAACATCGTCACCAAGAAACCCCAGCCCGAGCCTTTCGCCACCCTGCAGTCCAGCGCCGGCAGCTGGGATCGCTACCGCACCGCTCTGGACCTCAATACTCCACTGGATGACCAGGGCAACCTGCTGTCCCGGGTGAACCTGGCAGTCGAGGACAACCATAGCTTCCGCGATCACGTGGACAGCCGCCGGGTGTTCGTCGCCCCTTCCTTCAGTTGGCAACTGAACCCGGACACCAGCCTGCTGGTGGAGAGCGAATTCGTGCGTCACAGCTCGACCTTCGACCGCGGCATCGTCGCGCCCAACAACCGCTGGAGCGGCGTCTCGCGCTCGACCTTCCTCGGTGAACCCAGCGACGGCAACATCGACAACCACAACAACATGCTCCAGGCCGCCCTGGAACATCACCTCAACGACAGCTGGAAGCTGCGCCTGGCCAGCCACTACAAGGAAGGCAAGTTGTGGGGCTTTGCCTCGGAAACCCGCCCGCTGAATGCCAACCAGCACACAGTCAACCGGCGCTACCGCGAGCGCGATAACAACTGGCACGACAGCATCACCCAACTGGAACTGCGCGGCCTGTTCGACATCGGCAGTTGGCAGCACGAGCTGCTGATCGGCAGCGAATATGAGAACTACCGCAAGAACGAGCGGGTCACCAGCATTGCCGGCGGCGCCTATGCCGTCGATATCTACGACCCGATCTACGGTCAGGCCAAGCCCAACGGCAAACGCTCCGGCACGGACTTTTTCGAGCATGTCGAAAGCCAGGCCCTCAACCTGCAGGACCAGATCATCTTCACTGACCGCCTGCGCGGCATGATCGGCGCCCGCTTTGAACACTTCGAGCAAAAGATCGACGACCACACCACCGGCAAGCGCAGCCGCCAGACTCACGACGCCCTGACCCAGCGCGCCGGCCTGCTGTATCAACTGACTCCGCAGTTGGGGCTGTTCGCCAACGCCTCCACCTCGTTCAAGCCCAACAACGGGCTGGATGCGGCAGGCAAGTCGTTCAAGCCCGAGGAAGGCGTCGGTTATGAAGTGGGGATCAAGAGCGAGCTGTTCGACGAACGCCTGAGTGCGACCCTCGCCGCCTTCCATATCGACAAGGAAAACGTCCTGGCCCTGGACCCCGGCACCGACGCCAGCCGCGCCATGGGCAAGGCCCGCAGCCAAGGCTTCGATGCGCAAGTGACCGGCCAGTTGACCGACGCGGTTCGGGTGATCGGTGCCTATGCGCTGATCGATGCCGAGGTCACCAAGGGCGATCGGGCGATCCCTGCCGGCAGCCGCATACTCGGCGTGGCCAAACACAGTGGCAGCCTGCTGGGCGTCTATGAGTTCCAGGACGGCCGGTTCAAAGGCTCGGACGTCGGCGCCGCCCTGACCTACGTCGGCGATCGCTCGGGCGAGGCCGGAGGCAGCTTCGAGTTGCCGGCCTACCGCACCCTGGACCTGCTGGCTCACTACAAGGCCAGCGATAACCTGACCCTGGGCCTGAACCTGAACAACCTGTTCGACGAGAAGTACTACGAGCGCTCCTACAGCAACTACTGGGTCAACCCCGGCGAGCCGCGCAACTTCACCGTCAGCCTAACACTCAACCTGTAGCCGGAAATCGCCATGCACAACCTCAAATCAATCGCCCTGCTGGGCCTGCTCGCTACGCTGGGTACAACCCAGGCCTGGGCCCACGGTCTGTGGACCGAACAGCGCCGCGGCAATATCGAAGTGGTCTACGGCCACGGTGCCGAAGACGACGCCTTCAAGGCCAAGAAGGTCAGCGGTGCCTGGGCCTACGACGGCGCGGCCAGAATGATTCCGGTGAGCGTGCAACGCCTGGCCGACCACGCGCGCCTGCAACCACTCAAACCACCGGCGGCCCTGGCCGTGGCACTGGATAACGGTCCGTGGTCGCAGACGGCGGACAAGCGCTGGATCAACCAGGGGCGCAGTAAAGTCCCGGGGGCTATCGCCTCGACCCACACCTTCAAGTACAGCCTGGCGATCTATCAGCCGGGGGCGAAGCTGCCCAAACTGGAACAGCTCAAACTGCTGATTCTGCCGGAAGTCGACCCGCTGACCGTGGGCCAGGGCAACAGCCTGCCGGTGCGGGTACTGCTGGATGGGCAGCCCGTGGCCGGGGTCAAGTTGATTGGAGACTACCGCAATGCACCGAGCACCCTGAGCACCGAAACCGATGCCCAGGGACGCGCTCAAGTGTTGGTGAGAAATGAAGGCCTGAACGTGATCGCTGCCGAGCTTGAAGTGCCGCTCAAGGACAACCCGGATGTGGCGTCACGCGGACTGTTCAGCTCCCTGACCTTCCTCGGCGAACCGCACCACGAATGAGGGCAGCCGGGGGCTGCAGCAACAAGCGGCAAGTTTGTGGCTGCAAGCGAGAAGCTCCAAGCATTTGCTCTGGGCTTCTAGCTTGCAGCTTGCGGCTTAGAGCTGCCCCAATCCGTCGATCAGCGCCTGATTCTGCTCCGGCGTGCCGATGCTGATCCGCAGGAATTGGGCGATCCGTTCCTGCTTGAAGTGACGCACGATCACCCCCTGCTCCCGCAGCTTGGCGGCAAGACCTGCTGCGTCGTGCTGCGGGTGGCGGGCAAAGATGAAGTTGGCTGCCGATGGCAGCACTTCGAAGCCCTTGGCCTGCAACTGCGCGATCACCCACTCACGGCTGTCGATCACCAGTTGGCAGGTCTGGGTGAAGTACTCGCGATCCTCGAAGGCCGCTGCTGCGCCAACAATGGCCAGACGATCCAGAGGGTAGGAGTTGAAGCTGTTCTTGATCCGCTCCAGGGCCTCGATCAGATCCGGGTGCCCCACCGCCAGGCCCACCCGCAAGCCAGCCAGGGAACGGGATTTGGACAGAGTTTGGGTCACCAGCAGGTTTGGGTAGCGGTCCACCAGACTGATGGCGGTCTGGCCACCGAAGTCGATATAGGCCTCGTCCACGACCACCACCGAATCCGGGCTGGCCTGGAGGATCTGCTCCACTGCGTCCAGGGCCAGCAGACAGCCGGTGGGCGCGTTCGGGTTGGGGAAGATGATCCCGCCATTGGGTTTGGCATAGTCAGCGACGCAGATCTGGAACTGCGGGTCCAGCGGCACCGCTTCGAAGTCGATGCCGTACAGGCCGCAGTAGACCGGGTAGAAGCTGTAGCTGATGTCCGGGAACAGCAACGGCTTATCCTGCTGCAGCAAGCCATGGAAAATGTGCGCCAGGACTTCGTCGGAACCGTTGCCGAGGAATACCTGGTTGCCCTGCACCCCGTAATAGCTGGCCACCGCCTGTTTGAGCAGGTCACTGTTGGGATCGGGGTACAGGCGCAGGTTGTCATTGAGCTCGGCCTGCATCGCCGCCAGGGCCTTGGGCGACGGGCCATAGGGGTTTTCGTTGGTGTTGAGCTTGACCAACTTGGTCAGCTTGGGTTGTTCGCCCGGCACGTAGGGCACCAGGTTCTTGACGAACGGACTCCAGAATTTGCTCATGTTCATTGCCCCTGGTCTTGGTCATCGACGATGCGGTATTCGGCGCTGCGGGCGTGAGCAGTCAGCGACTCGCCACGGGCCAGCACCGAGGCGGTTCGGCCCAGCTCGGACGCGCCCTGCTCGGAGCAGAAGATGATCGACGAGCGTTTCTGGAAGTCATACACCCCCAGCGGTGAAGAGAAGCGCGCAGTGCCGGAGGTTGGCAGCACGTGGTTCGGCCCGGCGCAGTAATCCCCCAGCGCTTCGCTGGTGTGGCGGCCCATGAAGATCGCCCCGGCGTGGCGGATCTGCGGCAGCCAGGCTTGCGGGTCGGCCACGGACAACTCCAGGTGCTCGGGGGCAATGCGGTTGGCCACTTCAATGGCCTGCTGCATGTCACGAACCTTGATCAGGGCGCCACGGCCATTGATCGAGGTGTTGATGATTTCCGCGCGCTCCATGGTCGGCAGCAGTTTGGCGATGCTCGCCGCCACCTTGTCGAGGAACTCGGCGTCCGGGCTGACCAGGATCGCCTGGGCGTCTTCGTCGTGCTCGGCCTGGGAAAACAGGTCCATGGCGATCCAGTCCGGATCGGTCTGGCCATCGCAGACCACGAGGATCTCCGACGGGCCGGCGATCATGTCGATGCCGACCTGGCCGAACACGTGGCGCTTGGCGGTAGCCACATAGATGTTGCCCGGGCCGACGACCTTGTCCACCTGGGGCACGCTTTCGGTGCCATAGGCCAGCGCGGCCACAGCCTGGGCGCCGCCGATGGTGAACACCCGGTCGACTCCGGCGATGCAGGCGGCGGCCAGCACCAGTTCGTTGACTTCACCACGGGGGGTCGGCACCACCATCACCACCTCGGTGACACCCGCGACCTTGGCCGGAATCGCGTTCATCAGCACCGACGACGGGTAGGAGGCCTTGCCCCCCGGCACATACAGGCCGGCGCGGTCCAGCGGCGTGACCTTCTGGCCCAGCACCGTGCCGTCGGCCTCGGTGTAGGTCCAGGAGTCCTGCTTCTGTTTCTCGTGATAGCTGCGCACCCGCGCCGCGGCCTTTTCCAGGGCTTCGCGCTGAGCCACGGTGATCCGGGTCAGGGCCAGTTCCAGACGCTCGCGAGGCAGGATCAGGTCTGCCATGGAAGCCACTTGCAGGCCGTCGAAGCGCTGAGTGAACTCCACCAGCGCCGCATCGCCGCGCTCACGCACGGCCTTGATGATATCCAGCACCCGCTGATTGACCGAATCGTCAGAGACACTTTCCCAGCTCAGCAGATGATCCAGATGACGGGCGAAATCCGGGTCGGCAGCGTTGAGTCGGCGAATTGCAGTCGGAGCGGTCATAGCGAAGGCCTCAATGATTGGCGAGTGCACAAAAGGGCAAGCTTGGATTTGCAAAGCTCAGGCGCCGCAAGACTACCAAGCCATCCGCGTGGGCACCTGAGCATTCTGGCTATGACGCGGATAGATGGGCGCGGCTCAAGGCCACGCATGTGAATCAGCCGCGGTGTCGCGATTCCACTGCCTTGCGCAGGGTATCGATCAACGCCTGGATACGGGCGTGCTGCATCTTCATGGAAGCTTTGTTGACCACCAGGCGGGAGCTGATGGTGGCAATCAGTTCCTGAGGCTCCAGACCATTGGCCCGCAGGGTGTTGCCGGTGTCGACCACGTCGATGATCTTGTCTGCCAGACCGATCAGCGGTGCCAGCTCCATCGAGCCGTAAAGCTTGATGATGTCTACCTGACGGCCCTGCTCGGCGTAGTAACGCTTGGCCACATTGACGAACTTGGTGGCCACACGCAGGCGGCCCTTGGGTTCTGCGGCGCCAATAGCACCGGCAGTCATCAGCTTGCACTGGGCAATCTGCAGGTCCAGCGGTTCGTACAGGCCCTGGCCGGTGTACTCCATCAGGACGTCCTTGCCGGCCACCCCGAGGTCGGCAGCGCCATGCTCGACATAGGTCGGCACGTCAGTGGCACGTACGATCAGCAGGCGAACGTCGTCCTGGGTCGTGGGGATGATCAGTTTGCGGCTCTTGTCCGGATTCTCGGTTGGCACGATGCCCGCTTCAGCCAGAAGCGGCAACGTGTCGTCGAGGATACGGCCCTTGGACAGTGCGATGGTCAACATGAGTAACGTAAGTCCTTATGCGGCGACTGATGCCCGGACGCAAACGGCGCCAGACATGCGTCGAGCCTGAAGACAGGCTCGACGTGGAACAGATTCGACTGTGGGCACCTCCTTGTGCCCATGCAACTAGCCCGGTACGCGGCGGATCTTGGCGCCGAGCATCTGCAGCTTCTCTTCGATGCACTCATAACCACGGTCGATGTGGTAGATGCGATCGATCAGGGTATCGCCTTCGGCCATCAGGGCCGAGATCACCAGGCTGGCCGAGGCCCGCAGGTCGGTGGCCATGACTGGCGCGCCCTTGAGGATCTCGGTACCAGTGACGATGGCAGTATTGCCTTCGACCTGGATCTTGGCGCCCATGCGGTGCAGTTCATAAACATGCATGAAGCGGTTTTCGAAGATGGTCTCGATCACCGCGCCAGTGCCTTCGGCAATCGCGTTCAGGGAAATGAACTGCGCCTGCATGTCGGTCGGGAACGCTGGGTACGGAGCGGTACGCACGTTGACCGCCTTGGGGCGCTTGCCGTGCATGTTGAGCTCGATCCAGTCGCTGCCAGTGGTAACTTCAGCGCCCGCTTCCTTGAGTTTTTCCAGAACGGCTTCAAGGATGGTCGGATCGGTGTCCTTGACCTTGACCCGGCCGCCGGTGACGGCTGCAGCCACCAGGTAGGTGCCGGTTTCGATACGGTCAGGCATCACTTTGTAGATCGCCGAATGTAGACGCTCGACGCCATCGATGGTGATGGTATCGGTGCCGGCACCGGAAATCTTCGCGCCCATGGCGATCAGGAAGTTCGCCAGGTCGACGACTTCAGGTTCGCGGGCGGCGTTCTGCAGCACGCTGCGGCCCTTGGCCAAGGCGGCGGCCATCATGATGTTTTCGGTACCGGTCACGCTCACGGTATCGAAGAAGAAGTTCGCGCCACGCAGGCCGCCTTCAGGCGCCTTGGCCTTGATGTAGCCGCCCTCAACGTCGATCACTGCGCCCATGGCTTCCAGGCCACGGATGTGCAGGTCCACCGGACGCGAACCGATGGCGCAACCGCCAGGCAGGGCCACTTCGGCTTCGCCGAAACGGGCAACCATCGGGCCCAGTACCAGGATCGAGGCGCGCATGGTTTTCACCAGCTCGTACGGCGCCACCAGGGTCTTGATGGTGCGCGGATCGATTTCGACGCTCAGTTTCTCGTCGATCACCGGCTCAATGCCCATGCGACCGAACAGCTCGATCATGGTGGTGATGTCGTGCAGGTGCGGAAGGTTGGCCACGGTGACCGGGCCATCGCACAGCAGGGTTGCCGCCAGAATCGGCAGCGCGGAGTTCTTGGCCCCGGAAATGCGGATCTCGCCATCAAGGCGAACGCCGCCGGTAATAATCAATTTATCCATAACAGTCTCGACGCCCTTGGGCTCAGGTGCGCTCGGCCCAGGCCGCGCGGCTGAAAAATTTCATAGTGATCGCGTGGATGCTGCCATCGGCAATCCATGGATTCAAATGGGCATAGATGCTTTGCTGACGCTTCACCGGGCTCAAGGCCGACAGTTCGTCGCTAATCACGTTCAGCTGAAAGTTGCAGCCTTCGCCCTCAACTTCTACCTGAGCTCCGGGCAGCTTTCCCTCAAGAAAGCTCTTCACTTCGTTGGCCTGCATGCTCAACCTCAATCGGCGCCCTGTGCGCGCGGGTCGGACATCATACAAAAAAGCCCCGCGCCTGCGAACCCCGCATAGCAGGACTCTGACGGGGGGCTTCTATATAGATGTGGGTTACTACGGATGGAGGAGGATCTCGGTGACCCCGGATACTTCGGCAATTTCCCGCATGTCCTCGGGCAAGGCACGCACACTCACCGCCTTGCCGAGGTCCTGGGCATCACGCATGAAGGCCAACAACAGGGCCAGGCCGACACTGCTGGACTTTTCCACTGCCGAGCAATCCAGCACCAATGCCGCAGCCGGGCTCGACTTGATCAATGCCTGGCCCTGCTTGCGCAGACCCGGGCCGCTGCGGTAATCCAGCACACCGCTGATCAGCAACTCCCCGGCGTCCCCGAGGCGTACGGCTGACTCGCTCATTGCGCAGCCTTATGTGCGGCGTCTTCGGTGACTTCCTTGGCCTTGGCCACTTCGCCGGCCCAGCCGTCGATGGTCTTGTCCAGGTTGTTGCCGTTACGCTGCATGGCGTCGGCGAACTGATCACGGAACAGCTTGCCGATATTGATGCCGTTGATGATCACGTTGCGCACTTTCCACTCGTCGTTGATCTTCTCCAGGGTGTAGGACACCGGGTAGATCGCGCCGTTGTTGCCTTTGACCTGCATATCCACGCTGGTACGGGTACCGCTTTCATCCTTGGCAGGAGAAACCGTGATGCCCTGGTTGTTGTACTCCAGCAAGGCATTGCCGTAGAACTGCATCAGGCTGCGCTTGAAGTTTTCCTGGAAGCGCGTCATCTGCTCCGGGGTTGCCTTGCGCGAATACTTCACGGTCATGATGCTGCGAGAGATGCCATCGGCGTCCACCACCGGCCCGACAATACCGTTCAAGGCGTTGTAGAAGTCGTTCGGGCTTTGCTTGTACTTCTCTTTATTGGCCGCCAGGTCCGCCAGCAGACGAGTGGTCGTGTCCTGCACCAGATCATGCGCGGAAGGCGTGCTTGCCGCATTGGCCAGCAACGGCAGGGCCGCCAGCAAGACCAACAAGCCACGTCGCAAGATAGAGATCATCGAAAAACTCCTCATTTGGCGTCTTTGCTAACGGTATTGAGCAGGAATTTACCGATCAGGTCCTCCAGCACCAGCGACGACTGGGTGTCGTGGATGGTTCCACCATCCTTGAGCAAGGCTTCTTCCCCGCCCACGCTGATACCGATGTATTTCTCACCCAACAGGCCAGCAGTCAGGATAGATGCAGTGGAGTCGGTCGGCAGATTATCCACACGTTTTTCCAGTTGCATCGTCACCCGGCCGGTGAAGCTGTCACGGTCCAGATCGATCGCCGTGACCTTGCCGATGGTCACACCGGCCATGGTCACCTTAGCTCTGACCGTCAAACCGGCGATATTGTCGAAGTAGGCGTAAAGTTTATAGGTATCGGTGCTCGCAGTCGGAGACAAGCCACTGACCCGCAGGGCAAGCAACAGCAAAGCCAGGATGCCGGCCAGCAGGAAAAGGCCGACACCGATTTCCAGGGTGCGGTTTTGCATCAGAAATCTCCAAACATCAAGGCGGTCAGAATAAAGTCCAAGCCGAGTACGGCCAACGAGGCATACACCACGGTCTTGGTAGTGGCACGGCTGATCCCCTCTGAAGTGGGCTCACAGTCGTAGCCTTGGAATACGGCGATCCAGGTCACTACAAACGCAAAAACAATACTTTTGATCACACCGTTGAGCACGTCACCACTGAAGGTCACGCTGTTCTGCATGTTCGCCCAGTAGGAACCGTCATAGACGCCCAGCCAGTCGACAGCCACCCAGGAACCGCCCCAGATACCCACCACGCTGAAAATCATCGCCAGCAACGGCAGGGATATGAAGCCCGCCCACAGGCGTGGCGCAATGATGTACTTGAGCGGGTCGACCCCGATCATCTCCAGGCTGGAGAGTTGCTCGGTGGACTTCATGTTGCCGATTTCCGCGGTCAGCGCCGAACCGGCACGACCGGCAAACAGCAACGCAGTCACCACCGGCCCCAACTCCCGCAGCAAGGTCAGGGCAACCATTTGCCCGACGGCCTGCTCCGAACCGTAGCTGGAGAGAATATTGAAGCCCTGCAGCGCCAGCACCATGCCGATGAAAATCCCGGACACGACGATGATCACCAGAGACATCACGCCCACGGAGTGCAGCTGTTTGACCAGCAGGCCAAAGCTGCCGCCAATGCCGCCACGCCCCAGCAGCGCATGAAACAGGAACAGCGTGGAACGCCCCAGTACCGCCAGGACATCGATGCCTGAACGACCGAAGAGGCGAATCCTCTCGATTAACGATATTTTGCGCATCAGCGCTTCCCCAGGAGATCTGCGCGGTAATCCGTCGCTGGAAAGTGAAACGGCACCGGGCCGTCGGGATCGCCCTTCATGAATTGACGGATACGCGGATTGTCGGAGTCCATCAGTTCGTCAGGAGTTCCCTGCCCCAGTACCTGGCCATCACCTACTACATAGAGGTAATCGGCAATGCTCGCGGTTTCCGCAAGATCATGGGAAACCAGGATGCTGGTAATGCCCAGGGCATCGTTGAGCAAACGGATCAGGCGCACCAATACGCCCATGGCGATGGGGTCCTGGCCAACGAAGGGCTCGTCATACATGAGGATTTGCGGATCCAGGGCAATGGCACGAGCCAGAGCAACACGGCGCTTCATGCCGCCGGACAGCTCGTCAGGCATCAGGTCCACTGCGCCGCGCAGGCCCACGGCCTGCAGCTTGAGCAGGACAATGTCACGGATCATTTCGTCCGGCAGTTGGGTATGCACACGTAGCGGAAAGGCTACGTTCTCGAACACGTCCAGGTCGGTGAACAGCGCGCCGCTCTGGAACAGAACGCCCATTTGCTTGCGCGCATCGAACAGATCACTGCGCGAGAGGGTCGGCAGATTCTGGCCGTTGACCCACACTTCGCCGCTGCTGGGCCGCAACTGCATGCCCATCAAGCGCAACAGGGTGGTTTTTCCGCAGCCTGAAGGCCCCATGATGCCGGTGACCTTGCCCCGCGGAATACGGATATCCACGTTATTGAAAATGCTGCGCGTACCGCGCTTGAAGGACAATCCCTTCAGCTCGACCGCGTAGGCGTTATCGGCACTCATCTAAACTCCTTGCGATGCAGCCTATCACTCGGACGCTTGGCTCCCTGCCGGGAGTACGTGCCCCTGGGCAGGCCGAACTGGCGGCGAACTATATCACTGCTGATACGGAGCCCCCAAGGCCGAAGCCGTGAACGTTCAGGTCCAAGACAGGCATAATCGGATGAATCCCAATACCAGCCGGATAAAGGCTGACGAACTTGCGTGAGGGATTTGTTCATTACCGCTATAATCGCCGCCTTTTCATCGGGCTATACGATTTCAGACATGAGCCAATCCAGCGACCTGATTCAGTCAGCACAACGCACCATCCGCCTCGAACTTCAGGCAGTAGAAGGCTTGCTGCCCCATATCGACGCAGATTTCGTACGCGCTTGCGAGATGATTCTGGCCAGCAAAGGCCGAGTGGTAGTGGTCGGCATGGGCAAATCCGGGCACATCGGCAACAAGATCGCCGCCACCCTGGCCAGCACCGGCACCACGGCTTTCTTTGTCCACCCGGCCGAAGCCAGTCATGGCGACATGGGCATGATCACTCGCGACGACGTGATCCTGGCCCTCTCCAACTCCGGCTCCACCAACGAAATCGTCACCCTGCTGCCCTTGATCAAGCGTCTGGGCATCCAGTTGATCAGCCTTACCGGCAACCCTGAGTCGCCGCTGGCCAAGGCCGCGGACGTCAACCTCAATGTGCATGTCGAGCATGAGGCCTGCCCGCTGAACCTGGCCCCCACCTCCTCTACCACAGCTGCCTTGGTGATGGGCGATGCCCTGGCCGTGGCCCTGCTGGAAGCCCGCGGCTTCACCGCCGAAGACTTCGCCTTCTCCCATCCGGGAGGTGCCCTGGGCCGCCGCTTGCTGCTCAAGGTAGAGAATGTGATGCACGAAGGCACTGAGCTGCCGCAGGTGCAACGGGGCACCCTACTCAAGGACGCGCTCATGGAGATGACCCGCAAGGGCCTGGGCATGACCGTGATCCTGGAGGCCGATGGCCGCCTGGCCGGGATCTTCACCGACGGCGACCTGCGCCGCACCCTGGATCGTGCCATCGATATCCATCACGCCACCATCGACTCGGTCATGACCCCTCACGGCAAGACTGCACGTGCCGATATGCTGGCAGCCGAAGCACTGAAGATCATGGAAGACCATAAAATCAGCGCCCTGGTGGTGGTGAACAAGGAAGACCGTCCGATCGGCGCCTTGAACATGCACGATCTGCTGCGCGCGGGAGTGATGTAATGAGTACCGACCTGCTGCAACGCGGTAAAAACATCAAGCTGGCGGTTTTCGACGTCGACGGCGTACTGACCGACGGTCGCCTGTACTTCCTTGAAGACGGCAGCGAGTTCAAGACCTTCAATACCCTCGACGGCCAGGGCATCAAGATGCTCATGGCCGCCGGAGTGCAGACAGCGATCATCAGCGGGCGCAAGACTCCAGTAGTGGAACGCCGGGCCAAGAACCTGGGGATCCCCCACCTGTACCAGGGTCGTGAAGACAAGCTGGTGGTGCTGGACGAACTTCTTGCCCAACTGGGCCTAAGCTATGAACAGGTCGCCTATCTGGGCGACGACCTGCCCGACCTGCCGGTGATCCGCCGTGTCGGTCTAGGCATGGCGGTGGCCAACGCAGCCGGCTTTGTCCGCGAGCACGCCCACGGCACCACCGTAGCCCGCGGCGGCGAAGGCGCTGCCCGGGAGTTCTGCGAGCTGATCCTGCAAGCCCAGGACCGCCTTGAAGCAGCCAACGCCGCTTACCTATAGAGCCCACCCATGCTGAGTAAAAAGATTCGCAACATCCTGATATTCGGGATCATCGCCCTGCTGTTCGCGGCGGTCGGTTACTGGAACATCAGCCCAGAGCGCTTCCTCGACAAGCCGGTAGTGCAGGTCGACGAGAACGCCATCGACTATTACGTGATCAACGCCCGCAGCGTGCAGTACCTGCCTGACGGCAAGCTGCAGTACGAAATGACCTCGGACAAAGTGGAGCACGTCAAGGCCAGCGAAGTGACGCTGCTGACCAAACCGGACCTGCAGATGTACCGCGGCACCACTTTCCCCTGGCACGTCCAGAGCGAGCGAGGCGAAGTCAATCCGGACGGCACCGAGGTCGAACTGATCGATTCGGTAAGGGTTTCCCGCACCGATGAGCACAACCGCAACCTGCTGATCACCACCAGCCGCATGACAGTATTCCCGCAGAAGCAATATGCGCAGACCGAGCAAGCCGTTAGAATCGACGGCGCCGGCGGCGTGACTACGGCCAAGGGAATGAAAGCGTATTTGAAAGACGGCAGGATGAACCTGCTATCGAACGTAAGAGGACAGTATGAGGCTCGTTAAAACCCTCCCTATTTTGCTCAGTCTGGGCGCAGCACTGGGAAGCGTGAGCGCCTGGGCTCTGCCGAACGATAGCCAACAGCCGATCCGCATCCAGGCCGACGACGCCCAGTTGGACGACAAGAACGGCGTGGCCACCTACAAGGGCGATGTGATCATCACCCAGGGGTCGATGAAGATCACCGGCAACACCGTGACCATCACCCGAGCCAAGAGCGGCGAAATCGACGTAGTGACGTCGGTGGGCAACCTCGCCTACTTCGAGCAGTTGCAGAAGCAGACCGACCCGAAACCGGTTCAGGCCTACGCTGTGACCATCCAGTACCACGCTCAGCAGAATCGCATCGTGCTGATCGACAAGGCCAAGGTCATCAACGACGGCAACACCACCGAAGGCGAGAAGATCGTCTACGACACCGTCAAGCAAGTGGCTAACGCCGGTCGCGCCAATGGCAGCTCGGTCACCGCACCACGTCCGCGGATCGACATGGTCATCCAGCCGAAAAAGAAAACCGACGAGCAAAAGGCCCAGTAATGGCAACTCTGAAAGCTCAGCACCTGGCCAAGAGCTACAAGAGCCGCCAGGTCGTGCGTGATGTCAGCCTGTCCATCGACAGCGGCCAGATCGTCGGCCTGCTCGGCCCCAACGGCGCCGGCAAGACCACCTGCTTCTACATGATCGTCGGCCTGGTCCAGGCCGATCAGGGCCGCGTCCTGATCGACGACCTAGATGTCAGCCACCAACCGATGCACGGTCGCGCTCGCGCCGGCATCGGCTACCTGCCCCAGGAAGCTTCGATCTTCCGCAAGCTGTCGGTGGCCGACAACATCACGGCCATCCTCGAGACCCGCAAGGAACTCGACAAGGCCGGCCGTCGCCAGGAACTGGAAAGCCTGCTGCAGGAGTTCCACATCAATCACATCCGCGACAACCTCGGCATGAGCCTGTCCGGTGGTGAACGCCGCCGCGTGGAAATCGCCCGCGCCCTGGCCACTGCCCCCAAGTTCATCCTGCTGGACGAACCCTTTGCCGGCGTGGACCCGATCTCGGTCGGCGATATCAAGCAGATCATCCACCACCTGAAGGCCAAGGGCATTGGGGTGCTGATCACCGACCACAACGTCCGCGAAACCCTGGACATCTGTGAAACCGCCTATATCGTCAATGACGGGCAACTGATCGCCGAAGGCGACTCCGAGACCATCCTGGCCAACGAACTGGTCAAGGAAGTCTACCTGGGCCATGAGTTCCGCCTGTAAAGGCTGAGGTGTCGGGCTAGATGCCAGAGCGCCAGGAACAATAAATCCCTACAAATTTTATTGTTACAGCGCTCTAGGCAAACACTTCAGTTTCAGGCATATAATTTGCTTATGTTTGGCGCTCCGGCGCCCTGTAGTGGATGGCGCATGTGCGCCGGCAAATAAGGTGTTAAGCCCCTGCCATGAAACCATCGCTAGTCCTGAGAATGGGCCAGCAGCTGACGATGACACCGCAGCTGCAACAGGCCATCCGCCTGCTCCAATTGTCGACCCTGGACCTGCAACAGGAAATCCAGGAAGCCCTGGAGTCCAACCCGATGCTCGAACGCCAGGAAGATGGCGAAGACTTCGACAACAGCGACCCCTTGGCCGACAACACAGAGTCCAAACCCAACACCGAGATCCAGGAACCCTCCTACCAGGAAACCGCCCCCACGGTGGATAACCTCGAGGAAGGCGAATGGAACGAACGCATCCCCAACGAACTGCCGGTGGACACCGCCTGGGAAGACGTCTACCAGACCAGCGCCAGCAGCCTGCCCAGCAGCGATGACGATGAGTGGGACTTCACCACTCGCACATCGGCCGGCGAGAGCCTGCAAAGCCACCTGCTCTGGCAACTGAACCTGGCGCCGATGTCGGATACCGACCGCCTGATCGCCGTGACCCTGATCGATTGCATCAACAATCAGGGCTACCTGGACGAGACCCTTGAAGAAATTCTCGAGGCCTTCGATCCGGAATTGGACATCGAACTGGACGAGATCGAAGCCGTCCTGCACCGCATCCAGCAATTCGAGCCGGCCGGCATCGGCGCCCGCAACCTGGGCGAATGCCTCCTGCTGCAACTGCGCCAACTGCCAGCGAAAACTCCCTGGCTGAGCGAAGCCCAGCGCCTGGTCAGTGACTACATCGACCTCCTGGGCAGTCGCGACTACAGCCAGCTGATGCGCCGCATGAAGCTCAAGGAAGACGAACTGCGTCAGGTCATCGAACTGGTGCAGAGCCTCAACCCGCGCCCGGGCTCACAGATCGAATCCAGCGAAGCCGAATACGTGGTCCCGGACGTCATCGTGCGCAAGGACAACGAGCGCTGGCTGGTGGAATTGAATCAGGAGTCCGTGCCACGCCTGCGGGTCAACGCACAGTACGCCGGCTTTGTTCGCCGCGCCGACACCAGTGCCGACAACACCTTCATGCGCAATCAGTTGCAGGAAGCTCGCTGGTTCATCAAGAGCCTGCAGAGCCGCAACGAAACCCTGATGAAAGTCGCCACTCAGATCGTCGAGCACCAACGCGGCTTCCTGGAGTACGGCGACGAAGCCATGAAACCTCTGGTTCTGCACGACATCGCCGAAGCTGTGGGCATGCACGAATCGACCATTTCCCGTGTGACCACGCAAAAATTCATGCATACCCCCCGGGGCATATATGAACTGAAATACTTTTTCTCCAGCCACGTCAGCACCTCCGAAGGCGGCGAATGCTCGTCCACGGCGATCCGCGCGATCATCAAAAAACTGGTGGCTGCGGAAAATCAGAAAAAGCCGTTGAGTGACAGCAAGATCGCTGGTTTACTGGAGGCACAAGGCATTCAGGTAGCCCGTCGTACCGTCGCCAAGTACCGCGAATCCCTTGGGATCGCGCCTTCCAGCGAACGGAAGCGGTTGATGTAGCCGCCGGGCTGGCCACAGCGTTTCAGAGTGTGTTTGAAACAGGTCGAAAGTCGGTTTCAAACGCGGTCTAGGTGGCAGGCAACCCAGCCTGCCGCGTTATGCACTGGCAACGAAGGAGAAGCTGTATGCAAGTCAACATCAGTGGACACCAACTCGAAGTGACTGAACCTCTGCGCGCTTACATCGGCGAGAAACTCGACCGGCTGGAGCGGCACTTCGACAAGATTACCAATGTGCAGGTCACCATGGCTGTCGAGAAGCTGAAGCAGAAAATCGAAGCCACCCTGCACATCCACGGTGGGGAGGTCGTCGCCAATGCAGAACATGACGATATGTATGCCGCAATTGACCTGCTCACGGACAAGCTTGACCGCCAACTGAAAAAGCATAAGGAAAAGCAACTCCACCTTCTCCAAGGCACGGGTCGCTAACACTCCCCTCCCATGATCCGACTTGAAAGCATCCTGACCCCCGGCCGTTCCTTGGTGAACGTGCCGGGCGGCAGTAAAAAACGCGCCCTCGAACAAATTGCCAACCTGATCAGCCGCGAAGTGCCTGATCTGGAGATGCAGGATGTCTTCGAGAGCCTGATCGCCCGTGAAAAACTCGGTTCCACCGGTTTTGGCAACGGCATCGCCATTCCCCACTGCCGCCTCAAAGGCTGCGAGTCGCCTATCAGTGCGCTGATGCACCTGGACGCTCCAATCGACTTCGACGCCATCGACGGTGCCCCGGTGGATCTGCTGTTCGTCCTCCTGGTTCCGGAAGCCGCTACCGACGCACACCTGGAACTGCTCCGGCAGATCGCCAGCATGCTCGATCGCAAGGAAGTCCGTGACCGACTGCGCAGTGCCACCAGCAATGAAGCCTTGTATCAGGTTGTCCTGGACGAGCAAAACGGTCAGTAATCATGCGCTTGATCATTGTCAGCGGCCGCTCCGGCTCAGGTAAAAGCACCGCCCTCGATGTTCTTGAGGACCACGGCTACTACTGCATCGACAACCTTCCCGCCGGCTTGCTGCCCGAGCTGGCCGAGCGCGCGTTGATTCACACGGAACTGGCACAACCTCTGGTGGCGGTTTCCATCGACGCCCGAAACCTGCCCAGCCATCTGTCGCGCTTCCCCGAGTTGCTGGAAGAAGTACGCAGCCGGCATATCCAGTGCGACGTGCTCTATCTGGACGCCGACGAGGAAACCCTGCTCAAGCGCTTCTCGGAAACCCGGCGGCGTCACCCGCTGAGCAGTGCCAATCGCTCGCTGGCCGAAGCCATCCACGATGAAACCCAGCTGCTGGGCCCCATCGTCGATCTGGCCGACCTCAAGGTCAACACCACCAATCTGAACCTCTACCAACTGCGGGACACCATCAAGCTGCGCCTGCTGAACCAACCCGAACCCGGGACTGCGTTCCTGGTGGAGTCTTTCGGTTTCAAGCGCGGCATGCCGGTGGACGCCGATCTGGTATTCGACGTGCGCTGCCTGCCCAATCCGTATTGGAAGCCCGAACTACGCGCCCAATCCGGGCTGGACGCACCTGTGGCCGAATACCTGGCCGCACAGCCCGATGTCGAGGAAATGTTCCAGGACATCTCCAGCTATCTGCTCAAGTGGCTGCCACGTTTCGCTGCCAGCAATCGCGCTTATGTAACCATTGCCATTGGTTGCACCGGCGGGCACCACCGCTCCGTGTACCTGACCGAGCGCCTGGGCCAGGTCCTGCAAAAATCCCTGAAGAACGTCCAGGTTCGCCACCGCGACCTTAGCTGAAAGGATCTACCCCGCGATGCCAGCTCTGGAAATCGAAATCATCAACAAACTGGGCCTGCATGCCCGTGCCTCAGCCAAATTCGTCGGCGTAGCGGGGCAGTTCCCCTGCCAGATCCGCGCCGGCAGGAGCCCGGAATCCATGGTGGACGGCAAAAGCATCATGGCCATGATGATGCTCGCCGCAGGCAAGGGCACCAAGATTCATCTGAAGACCGAAGGCGAGCAGGAACAGGAAGCGCTGAATGCGCTGGTGGCATTGATCAACAACTACTTCGACGAGGGCGAGTAAGCCCCTCCGGGCCACTCGCCAAGCGCCCCTCAGGCGAGCGCCGTATCCATCACCATCATCAGGCAAAAGCCGATGCACAAGCCGAGGCTGGCGAGCTTTTCGTGACCATTGCGACGGGACTCGGGAATCACTTCGTGAGTCACCACCAGCAACATGGCTCCCGCCGCCAGGGCCAACCCCAGCGGCAGCAGCACCTGCGCCAGACTCACCAACCAGGCACAGAGCAAGGCAAAGACCGGCTCCACCAAACCTGAAGCGGCGCCAATCAGGAATGCCCTGACCCGCGACATCCCCGCCCCCGCCAGCACCAGTGCGATCACCAGTCCCTCCGGCACATCCTGCAGGGCAATCCCCATGGCCAGGCTGTCCGCATCTGCCATGCCGCCCCCTGCCGACACCCCCACCGCCATGCCTTCCGGAATGTTGTGGGCAATGATGGCGAAGACAAACAGCCAGATGCGTGGCGCAATCACCGGATGTTCCGCCGTGCCGACCAGGACTTCGGGGCTCGCGCCCGAGACCTTGCGATCCACCAGGAACAAACCAAAGGCACCCAGCATGATGCCGGCGCAAACCAGGCCACTGGAGCCCCAGGCAGACAAACCCAAGTCTTGAGCGGCGGCAATACCGGGAACGATCAGCGAAAACGCCGTCGCCGCCAGCATCACCCCAGCGCCAAAACCCAGCAACGTATCGCTCACGGCCATCGGCATTCTGCGGATCACCAGCACCGGGACCGCCCCTAGTGCCGTGCCCAATGCGCAGATCGAGCCACCCTGCAAGGCGCGCAACAACCTTGGTTCCAGATTCAGCCAGCTCAGCCCTTGAGCCACCAGCAACGCAGTCCCCGCCAACAGCAACAGCGAACCGAAGGCATAACGAAACATCCGTCCGCTGCTGATCGCCAGTGTTTCAGTGCCCATAATCGGCCTTAGATCTTGTTATGAATGGAGGTATCAGGCCATCGCGGCCTGATAGCGTTGCGCGACTTCCGGCCAATTGATCACGTTGTAGAACGCATTGATGTATTCCGGCCGACGGTTCTGATAACGCAGGTAGTAGGCGTGCTCCCACACGTCCAGACCGAGAATCGGCGTGTTGCCATTCATCAGCGGGCTGTCCTGGTTACCGCTGCTTTCCACCACCAGTTTTTTCTCCGGAGTCACGCTGAGCCAGGCCCAGCCACTGCCGAAGCGGGTCAGCGCAGCCTTGGTGAACGCCTCCTTGAAGCTCTCGAAACCACCCAGTTGCTGCTCGATTGCCTGACCCAGGGCACCCTCGGGCTTACCGCCACCTGCTGGGGTCATGACCGCCCAGAACAGCGAATGGTTAGCGTGGCCTCCCCCTTGGTTGATCACCGCGGCCCGAAGTTTTTCCGGCAGTTGCTGGACACTGGCCACCAGTTTTTCGACTTCCCAGCCCGCCCATTCAGTGCCCTCTACAGCGGCATTGAGATTGTTGATGTAGGTCTGGTGGTGCTTGCTGTAGTGAATCTCCATGGTTTGCGCATCGATGTGCGGTTCCAGCGCGTCATAGGCATAAGGCAGTGCAGGCAAGGTAAAGGACATATCAATGGGCTCCGTAAGAGGGGCTGTCGGCTAGCGGGCTGTCGGCTGACAGGCCCGCGACGTTGCTGTCCAGCAAACGATGAGTACGGGGGTACTCACCGTGATCACCGATGAAATTCAGCAGTTCGACGTAGGTCTTGCTGCTCTGGCGCAAAGCCGCTTCGCGCAAGGCAGGGCTGAGGCGGTTGTCCTGCATGGTTTGCAGCAGGCGCTGATGGATCGCGCAGAGGTACTCCGCGCTCTCCTCCGGTTGGTTCAGGCGCAAATGCAGGTCCGCCAGGTTGTGATGGGAAATCACACAGGCTGCCACCGCCTCGTCGGCATCCCCCCAGCGCTCGAACAACACCTGGGCCAAGGCCAATGCCTGCAGGTAGAACTCGCGAGCGTCCACCAGTTCGCCCTGCATAAAGAGACGATTGGCCCTTTCGATCGTGCGTTTCCAGTGCTCCATGGTGAGCCTCCAAAGCGGTGTTGGGATTACACGCCGCCTGCGGTGAGTTTTTCCGGGTCCAACAGGACCTCAAGCTGGCTGCGTGGCAGATCAGTGAGTTCAAGCGCCACGTCGATCACCGGGCGACCTTGCTTGTAGGCGGTCTTGGCGATTTCTGCGGCCTTCTGATAACCGATGATCGGGTTCAGAGCAGTCACCAGGATCGGGTTGCGTGACAGCGCTTCCTTGAGCTTGGGTTCGTTGACCTTGAAGCTGGCAATCGCCTTGTCCGCCAACAGGCGACTGGAGTTGGCCAGCAGCTCAATACTGCCGAGCAGGTTCTGGGCGATGATCGGCAGCATCACGTTGAGCTCGAAGTTGCCCGACTGCCCGGCCACGGTGATGGTGCTGTCGTTACCAATGACTTGGGCTGCGACCATCGCCACGGCTTCCGGAATCACCGGATTGACCTTGCCCGGCATGATCGAGGAACCCGGCTGCAGCCCCTCCAGCTCGATTTCGCCAAGCCCCGCCAATGGGCCGGAGTTCATCCAGCGCAGGTCGTTGGCGATCTTCATCAACGACACCGCAGTGGCCTTGAGCTGGCCGGATACCGTGACCGCCGTGTCCTGTGAGCCGATCAGGGCGAACAGGTTCTTGCCCGGGGTGAACTGCACCTGGGTCAGCTTGCTCAACTGCTGACTGAAGCGCGCGGCGAACTCGGGGTGAGCGTTGATTCCGGTGCCCACCGCGGTGCCGCCCTGAGCCAGGGCCTGCAGGCTCGGCAGCAGGTCCTGCAAGTGAGCGATATTGGCCTTGAGCTGCTGTGCCCAACCGTCCAGTACCTGGCTCATTCGCACTGGCATCGCATCCATCAGGTGGGTACGACCGGTCTTGATGAAGGGGTGCACCTGCACCGCCTTGCGCTCGATGACCTCCACCAGATGCACCAGTGCCGGCAGCAATTGCTCATGCAGGGTCAGGGCTGCGCTGACGTGAATGGTGGTAGGAATGATGTCGTTGCTGCTCTGGCCACAGTTGACGTGGTCATTGGGGTTGACCGGCTCGCCCAACAAGCGGCTGGCCAGGGTCGCCAGCACTTCGTTGGCGTTCATGTTGGAACTGGTACCGGAGCCGGTCTGGAAGATGTCCACCGGGAAGTGCTGCATGAAGTCGCCTTCCAGCAAGCCCTGGGCGGCATCGACGATGGCCTTGCCCTGGGACGCGCTGAGCTGCCCAAGCTCGACGTTGGCCTTGGCCGCCGCGGCCTTGGCCAGGATCAGCGCACGAATGAAGGCTGCCGGCATGCGTTGCCCGCTGATGGGAAAGTTATCCACCGCACGCTGGGTCTGCGCGCCATACAGGGCCTGCTCCGGGACCTGCAGCTCGCCCATGCTGTCGCGTTCGATACGGGTATTACTCATCGGGAAATCCTTGCACCAGTTCAATCAGAGGAATGGAAGGCAGCAGCGAGCAGGTCGCCAGTTGCCAGGCATGGCTTTGCCAGCGCTTGAGCCGGCACTTGCACAAAGACAACCGCTCCATGTCGCGCAAAGGCCGCCAGGCCTGATCCAGGCACAGGCTTCGCCAGTGCCAGGGCAGCGCAGTATCGGTAGCGGTATCGATCAACAAACGGAAAGAGGTTTCAGCGACGGTCCAGGCCGACATCGCGGTGCAGCAGGCCAGGTAGCGGCCCTCGGCGAGGTAATGCTCGATCAGACGCGGTTCGTCCGGTTCCAGTGCGCAACGGATCTGGCGACTCATCCAGCGCCAGCTTTCGAGGTAGGGCTGCTCGTGCAAGGCAGAACTCATGACCTGGGCTCATTGAATAATGATTTTCATTATTAAATGATATTGAGAATCAAATCAATCTGGCTTGTACGATTTTTGCCCAACTTTTGTAGGAGCCGGCGTGCCGGCGAATGGGCTCTTGCGCCTGGTGTCGGACGTCAGGACGCCTTCGCTGGCAAGCCAGCTCTACAAAGCGCCAGGCATAAAAAAACGCGCCACCCGGGGAGGTGGCGCGTTGGGGTGACTCAGGACGGCGGTCAGCTGCCGGCGACAGTCATGCGTTCGATCAGCACCGAGCCGGTGCGAATGTTGCTGCGCAGTTCCAGGTCGTTACCCACGGCAATGATCTGCTTGAACATGTCCCGCAAATTACCGGCAATGGTCACTTCCTGTACCGCGAACTGGATTTCGCCGTTCTCGACCCAGAAACCCGCTGCACCACGGGAATAATCCCCAGTGACCATGTTCAGGCCATGCCCCATCAGCTCGGTCACCAACAGACCACGCCCCATGCGCCGAAGCAGCGCAGCCTGATCTTCGTCGCCATGGGTGACGAACAGGTTGTGCACCCCACCGGCATTGGCGGTGCTCGGCATGCCCAGCTTGCGCCCGGAATAGGTGCCCAGCACATAGGACACCAACTCCCCATCCTTGACGAACGGCTTGGCGTAAGTGGCCAGGCCATCACCATCGAACGCCGAACTGCCCATGGCGCGCATCAGGTGCGGACGCTCATCGATGGTCAGCCACTGGGGAAACAGTTGCTGGCCCAATGCACCTTCAAGGAAGGATGATTTGCGATACAAATTGCCACCGGAAATCGCGCCGAGAAAACTGCCGAACAGGCCACCGGCCAGTTCCGCGGAAAACAGCACCGGCACTTCGCAGGTCGGCACCGGACGGGCGCCAAGCCGGCTAGCTGCGCGCTGGGCGGCACGCTGACCAATGCTCGCAGGGTCGGCCAGCAACTGGCCCTGGCGATTGACGTCGTACCAGTAGTCGCGCTGCATCTGGCCATTGACCTCGGCAATCATCACGCAGCTCAGACTGTGGCGGGTGGAAGCATAACCACCGATGAAACCGTGGCTGTTGCCATACACCCGGCAGCCCTGGTGGGTGCTCAGAGTAGTGCCGTCGGCATTCTTGATCCGACTGTCGGCAGCAAAGGCCGCTGCTTCACAGGCCAGGGCCTGCTCGATGGCCTGCTCTGGGGTGATGTCCCAGGCGTGGAACAGATCGAAGTCCTTCAGGTCCTTGGCCATCAAGGATGCATCGGCCAGCCCCGAGGCCTCGTCTTCGGAGGTGTGCTTGGCGATCGCCAGGGCCGCGGCCACGGTTTCACGAATGGCCTCGGGACCGCTGGCAGAAGTGCTGGCCGAACCCTTGCGCTGGCCCACATAGAGGGTGATGCCAAAGCCCTGGTCGCGGTTGAACTCCACGGTCTCCACTTCCCGCTGGCGCACCGACGTCGACAACCCCTGCTCCAGGGACACCGCTACTTCGCAGGCACTGGCCCCCTGGCGCTTGGCCTCGGCAACGATCTGCTCGACTTGCTCCTGCAGGGCCGGCAAAGCCTGTGGGCCGACGCTTTGTGCTGCACTCATGCTGTTCTCCACTCAAATTCTGCTTTCGATTAAGGCCGGCGAGCGACCGGGCCGGACAAGCGGCCCTCGACTGGTTATCATGGCGGCGTTTCTTTGCGGACTGCCACCATGGTTGATTCTTACGACGACTCCCTCGATGGGGAGAAAAGCAAATCCCAGGTCAAACGCGAGCTGCATGCTCTGGTTGATCTCGGCGAGCGCCTTACCACTCTCAAGCCTGACTTGCTGAACAAACTGCCTCTGACCGACGCCTTGCGCCGGGCCCTGGCGGATGCACCCAAGCACGTCGCTCATATCGCCCGAAAGCGCCACCTGCAATTCATCGGCAAGCTGATGCGGGACCAGGACACCGACGCGATTCTGCAACTGCTTGACCAACTCGACGCCTCCACCCGGCAGTACAACGAACGCTTCCATAACCTGGAACGTTGGCGCGACCGCCTGATCGGCGGTGGCGATGACGTACTGGAGAAGTTCGTCGGTGAATACCCGGACGCCGATCGCCAGCAACTGCGTTCCCTGATCCGTCAGGCCCAGCACGAGGTGGCCCATAACAAGGCGCCGGCCTCCAGCCGTAAAATCTTCAAGTACATCCGCGAACTGGACGAGACCCAACGCGGTCTGCGTTGAGTCCTCCACGGGTGAGCTGCCCAGCAGCTCACCCGGCGCCCTCTTCTCTTATGCCCCTGTACCACCCACGGTGATCGCGTCGATCTTCAAGGTCGGCTGGCCGACGCCTACCGGCACTGATTGCCCATCCTTGCCGCAGGTGCCGACGCCGCTGTCCAGGGACAGGTCATTGCCCACCATCGAAACCCGGCTCATGGCTTCCGGACCGTTGCCGATCAGAGTCGCGCCCTTGACCGGGGCGGTGATCTTGCCGTCTTCGATCAGATACGCCTCGCTGGTGGAGAACACGAACTTGCCGCTGGTGATGTCCACCTGGCCGCCGCCAAGGTTGGCGCAGTAGATGCCCTTCTTCACCGAGGCGATGATTTCCGCCGGATCGCTTTCGCCACCCAGCATGTAAGTGTTGGTCATGCGTGGCATCGGCAGGTGCGCGTAGGACTCACGACGTCCGTTGCCGGTACGGGCCACACCCATCAGGCGGGCGTTGAGCTTGTCCTGCATATAGCCCTTGAGCACGCCGTTCTCGATCAGGGTGGTGCATTCGGTCGGGGTGCCTTCATCGTCCACGCTCAGGGACCCGCGACGCCCGGCCAGGGTGCCGTCGTCGACGATGGTGCAGAGTTTGGAAGCCACCATCTCGCCCATGCGGCCGCTGTAGGCCGAACTGCCCTTGCGGTTGAAGTCACCCTCCAGGCCGTGGCCCACAGCTTCGTGCAGCAGCACCCCGGACCAGCCGGAGCCGAGCACCACCGGCAAAGTGCCGGCCGGCGCCGGAATGGCCTCGAGATTGACCAGGGCCTGGCGCAGCGCTTCACGGGCATACCCCATGGCCCGGTCTTCGCTGAGGAAATAGCGGTAATCGGTACGCCCGCCACCACCGTGGCCACCGCGCTCGCGTCGGCCATTGTGCTCGACGATGACGCTGACATTGAAGCGCACCAGCGGCCGCACATCCGCCGCCAGACCGCCGTCAGTCGAGGCTACCAGGATCCGCTCCCAGACCCCGGCCATGCTCACGCTGACCTGCTGGATACGCGGGTCCAGGGCACGGGTCGCCGCATCGACGCGCTTGAGCAACTCGACCTTCTCGGCCCGGCTGATGACTTCCAGAGGGTTGTCCGGTGCGTAAAGCTGCGCCACGTCCTGGGTCGAGAACGCCTGCACGGTGCCGTTCTGCCCGGCCCGGGAGATCGAACGCGCAGCACGGGCCGCCAGCCCCAAGGCTTCCAGGGTGATGGCGTTGCTGTAGGCAAAGCCGGTCTTCTCACCGGACTGCGCACGCACCCCAACCCCTTGGTCGAGGTTGAAACTGCCTTCCTTGACGATCCCGTCTTCCAGGGACCAGGACTCGGAAATCTGCCCCTGGAAATACAGGTCGGCGGCATCGATGCCCGGGCCGGCCAGATCCCCGAGCACGCCCTGCAAGCTTTCGATGGTCACGCCGCCAGGGGCTAGAAGATGTTCACTGACTGAGGACAACAACCCGCTCATATGCTTTGGCCTTAAATTCGTCGTACTTATGCAAGCCGTTGAACGCCTTGCGAGAAAATGCGCCGGTGACTGACCACCGGCATCCGCGCCCGGATGGACGCCTGTTCACTGCTGTCGCGCTCGGCCAGCAGCACGCCCTCACCTTGATCCTGCTCCGCCAGCAAGCGTCCCCAAGGGTCGACGATGGCCGCATGGCCGTAGGTTTCCCGGGGGCCGGGGTGGACTCCGCCCTGGGCCGCCGCCAGCAGGTAGCACTGGGTTTCAATGGCCCGAGCCCGGATCAGCACCTCCCAGTGCGCGGCGCCGGTCACAGCGGTAAAAGCCGAAGGCGCGGTAATCAATTCAGCGCCAGCGGCCCGCAATTCGCTGTACAGCTCGGGAAAGCGCAGGTCATAACAGACCGTCAGCCCCAACCGGCCCACCGGCGTATCCGCCACCACCACTCGGTTTCCATGAGCATAGTCATCGGATTCACGATAGCGTCCGCGATTGTCCGCCACGTCGACATCGAACAGATGCAGCTTGTCGTAACGCGCCACGATCTGCCCCTGATCATCCACCAACAATGAACAGGCATTGGACTTGGCCTCTGGCTGATCCTTGGGGGGCAGCGGCAAGGTCCCGGCCACAATCCATAACCTGAGGTCGCGGGCGGTCTGTTTCAACCATGGCAGGATCGGACCTTCGCCCAGGGCTTCTGCACGACCGATGGCTGCCATGTCACGGCGGCCCATGGCGGCGAAATTTTCCGGCAGGACCGCCAGCGTTGCACCGCCGGCAGCGGCTCGCTCGAGCAGGCCCCGGGCCTGCAGCAGATTGGCCAGAACATCGCTCTGGCTGACCATTTGAATCACCGCAAGAGACATGGCGTACTCCGTATTGGGTAGGCCGCCATGCTACTCCATAGGCGTGAATCGAGGATTCTCAAAACGGCTTGTCGAAGGTGATTTTCGGCTCTTTCCACGGGCCCTTGACGTTGTATTTGACGCTGGCAAAGCGCGCCACGCGATCACCGATCAACTTGTCGATCAGGAACAACGCCCCACCCACCGCCGGCGCCCCGACAATCAGCGCGGCAATCGGCAGGTTGTTGGTGACCGGCAGGGTCACCAGCAGCTTGGCATCCACTTGATCAGCCACCATATCCAAGGTGCCATTGAGCTCCAGGTTGCTCGACGGCCCGGTCAGGGTGATCGGCTCGCGAGTGACGTACACGCCGTTGCTCGCCGCCAGCACACCCTTGACCCGGTCATAACTCAGGCCCTTGCCGAACAGGTCGGAGAAGTCCAGGCGCAGGCGCCGGCCGATGGAGTTGAAGTTGAGCAAGCCGAACACCCGCAGTGCCTGGGCGCCGCCTTCGACTTCGACGAACTGGCCCTTGCGCAGGGTGGCGTCCAGGCTGCCGGAGAAGCGTTTCAAGCCCACCCAGGCCGGTGAGCCCGGCCAGCGGCCATCGACGTCCAGGTGAAAGTCCTCACTGGTCACGGTCGGCGCGAAGCCCCAGCCCTTGAGCACGTCAGCCAGGTTCTGGCCGCCAATACGGCCACGGTACCAACTGTTGCTGGCACCGGCCTGGCCTTCCCAGCCCCCCTCGCCTTGCAACTGCATGCCCTTGAGGCCCAGGTCCAGGCCATTGAAGACCATGCCCTTGGCCGTCGGCCGGACCTTGAGCGCCCAGCGGCCGATCAGGTCCTGCCCTTGGAACAGCTGGGCAATGGAAATATCCAGTGGCGGAACGTTCTTCGGGTCCACCGAAGCCAAAGGGTCAGGTGCATTTTCATCGGCCTGGGCCGCCGGGTCGGCAGCCGGCAGACGCACATACGCCATGTCGATGACCATCGGCGCCACCTTGGCATCGGGAATCCCGACTTTGCCCTTGGCCTGTTGACTGTCGATCTGCAGCTCCCAGGCAGCCGGCTTTCGGCTCAGCAGCAGATTGACCTGGTCCAGCGTGGTGCCGAAGGCGCTGAGCTTGCGGACCTTGAAGTCCGCACTGCTGAGCAACTGCTTGGCACTGCCCCCCGGGTCCTGCCCGGCATAGCGATCCACCAGCGCTTTCCACGGCTCCACATCCAGCTCGGACAGAATCCCCCGCACCCGCAGTCCCTTGCCCGCAGGCAGCAAGGCCGCACCGTCGCCGAGGAACAGTTCGCCCCGGCCCTCGGCGAACTTGCCGCTGGGCGCCGCGAAGGTGAAGTCGGCCAACTCACCGTATTTGAACCAGTAGCGCCGCTCGGCCCCTTGCAGGGTCATGCGAAACACACTGTTACGCCCGGTGCTGGCGGCCATGCCGAACGGCGCCGGCAGGTCCACCGCCACGCCCTTGAGGCTGGAGCTGACCATCAATTGGCTGTCGGCACCATCAAGGTTCAGTTGCAACTGATAGGGCACTTCGCCAGACACCGGCAACGGCTGGCTGACTTTCAACCAATCGGTGAGCTTCTTCACCGTAACCTGGCCCTTGGCAACCACCCGGGTATTGGGTTTGCCTGGCTTGCCATCGGCAAAGATCTGCGCCGTGACCGGCCGATCGAACGCCTGGGCACTGATCCCTGTACCGCTCAGCCCCCTGGCACTGTCAAAGCGGAAGTCGCCCTTGAGCTGAGTCAGTTCCAGTTCGGGTTCACTGAGTTTGAGGCGGGCCTTGTCGGTCTTGAAGTCCACCACGATCTTCGGTTCTTCGCCTTTGACCAGGGGGATGTCCAGGTTCAGCTTGCCTTGCAGATCGCCCTCGCCCTGCCAGCCGGCAAAGGTCGAGCCGGTGCCGATCGGCGCTTCCTGCAGAATCTTCACCCCGTCACCCAGGCCGCCGGCAAAACTGCCGTCGATGAACATGTGGATGCTCTGACCGGCGACGGAATGGGGAATGTTGACGAAAACATCCCGCACCTTGGTGTCCAACAGCTGCCCCTTGCTGGCGACAATGCGTACGCCGCTGTCTTCGACGAACACGTCGCCACTGATCTTGCTCAGGTGCGGCCAGCCCGGCTGGAACGCCAGTTCGGCGTCATGCACCTTGAAAAACAGACTGATGCTGCGAGCCGCCTCGATAGCGTCATGGTTCAACGAACCCTGGTACTGGAAGAAACCCTCATCCACCGCGCCCTTAAGGATCGCCGTGCGCAGCCATTCATCCAGCGCCGGACTGAGCACCTGGGGCAGGTACTTGGCGGTGTAGCGCCCATCGCCGTCCACCAGGCCGACCCGCAAGTCCATGTAGTCTTCCTGGCTGTGGTCGAAGTGCAGCCGGATCAGGAAATCGCCGGCAATCTTGCCCTCTTCTCCCTGCACCTTGAGGTAGGGGGCGATCAGGGTGAAACCTTGCTTGTCCAGCTTCCAGGTCAGGGTGGCGTTGGCCTGGATGTACTGCCAGGGCTTGGCGAAGATCGGATACAGGTGCAGGGAAAAATCCTTGCTGTCCATGCGCAGCTCGCCCTGGCCCAGGTCGCCGCTGATACTGCCGCTGACGTTTCGCGCCGCCGGAGCGCCGTGATAGGCATCGAAGCCGACCCGGTCGAGGTTGGCGGCAAAGCTCAGCCGTTGGTCGCCGGTGTTCTGTGGGCGATAGTCGAGCAGCACATTGCGCAACCCTCCAGTGACCTTCAAACGTTCGATGGTGGTGGCCAGGCCTTCCGGCAACGGTACCAGGGCATCGAGGATCGGCGTGATCGGCGTCAGGTCCAGGCGATCAGCCTGTACATGCCAGAGCTCTTCGGTTTTTTCGCTGGCGTTGCTTTGCTGCAGCTGCAGCCGCGACTCCCAACGAGTATCGCCCAGGTTCAGCGCCAGGGAGTCGAGCTGCACCTGCAGGCCTTGCTCGCTGCGCTGGAAGAAGGCGTTCAACGCCAGGTTCTTCAGGGTAACCGGGGTCCGCTCGGCGTAGGCTCCGGTGAACTGAGGGGCATTCAGGCGCAGCGCAGCGCTCTGCACTGTGCCCTTGGCCCAGTTCAGCCACAACTCGCCACCGGCCTTGAGTTCAGACAGTTTCCATTGCCGGGTCAGGCGGGCCGGCAGCCAGCGCGACCAGTCGCTTTGCGGCAGGCTCAGGTACAGATCGGCCTGAGCCTCGCGCCAGGTATTGGCACGGATCCGGGTCCGCAGGTTCATGGCCAGGGGCTGGCCGTCCGGCAGGGTCAGACGCAGATCCAGGCGTTGACGACTAGGACCTGTACGCAGATTGAGGCCGACATAGGTCAGGGCCAGGGGCGGGTGATTCTGCGCCAGCAAGGTGACTTGGCTGTCCAAGAGAGACAGCTCTGCCACCTGCTGCAAGCGGGTCAGCAACTGCTCGGGGTCCAGCGGCTGGTCCTGCTGCGTCGGCAGACCCTCCAGCTGCCACTGGCCATCAGCGCCCTCCTTGAGGCTCAGGCTCAGGCCGCTGAGTTCCAAGCGCCCTACCCGCAAATCACGAGCCAGGAGACTGCCGAGCATATCCGGCGCCACGCTGACCTGGTCCAGACGCAGGGCATTGGCCCCCTCGCCCACCATCACATCGTGAGCCAGGAGAATCGGCGACAGCCCGCTCCAACGCCCCTCCAGACTGCCGATATGCACCGGCAAACCTACGGTCTGCTGCAACTTGGCTTCGACCTCGGCCTGATACTCAGCCACCAGCGGAGTCAGTTCCCGACCCAGGCTGACGTACAAGGCCGTCACCACCAACAGCAACGCGCAGAAGCCCAGCCCCCAGCGAATCAGCGTGGTGAACAGGCGGATCAGCCGCTCCATTTCAGTTGGCTCCCATGGCAAAAGTCATGCAAAAAGCTGAAGCCAGCCGTTTCCAGTGATGTAAAACACGGGAAATCAGAGCAGCACCACGTCGTATTGTTCCTGGGAATACATGGTTTCGACCTGGAACCTGATGGTACGGCCGATAAAACCTTCCAACTCCGCCACATTGCCCGACTCTTCGTCCAGCAGACGATCCACCACTTTCTGATTGGCCAGCACTCGATACCCTTCTGCCTGATAAGCCCGGGCCTCGCGGAGGATTTCACGGAATATTTCGTAACAGATGGTTTCCGGAGTCTTCAACTTGCCCCGTCCCTGACAGCTGCTGCACGGCTCGCAGAGCACCTGCTCCAGGCTCTCGCGCGTGCGTTTGCGGGTCATCTGCACCAGGCCCAGCTCGGTGATGCCGATGATGTTGGTCTTGGCGTGATCGCGCTCCAGCTGCTTCTCCAGGGTCCGCAGTACCTGGCGCTGATGCTCCTCGTCTTCCATGTCGATGAAGTCGATGATGATGATCCCGCCCAGGTTGCGCAGGCGCAGTTGCCGGGCAATGGCGGTAGCGGCTTCGAGGTTGGTCTTGAAGATGGTTTCCTCAAGATTGCGATGGCCGACGAAAGCTCCGGTGTTGACGTCGATGGTGGTCATGGCTTCCGCCGGGTCCACCACCAGATAGCCACCGGACTTGAGCGGCACCTTGCGCTCCAGGGCCTTCTGGATTTCATCCTCGACCCCGTACAGGTCGAAGATCGGCCGCTCGCCGGGGTAGTGTTCCAGGCGGTCGGCGATTTCCGGCATCAGCTCGGCAACGAACTGAGTTGTCTTCTGAAAGGTTTCCCGGGAGTCGATGCGGATCTTCTCGATCTTCGGGCTCACCAGATCCCGCAGGGTACGCAGCGCCAGGCCAAGGTCTTCGTAGATCACATTGGGCGCGCCAATGGTCTTGATCTGAGCGCCGATCTGATCCCAGAGCCGGCGCAGGTAGCGGATGTCCATCAGGATCTCATCGGCGCCGGCGCCCTCGGCGGCAGTACGCAGTATGAATCCGCCCGCCTCCTTGATGCCTTCCTGGGCCACGCAGTCGCTGACGACCTGCTTCAGACGCTCACGTTCGGCTTCATCCTCGATCTTCAACGAGATGCCGACATGGGCGGTACGGGGCATGTACACCAGATAACGCGAAGGAATCGACAGTTGGGTGGTCAGACGCGCGCCCTTGGTACCAATGGGGTCCTTGGTGACCTGCACCACCAGGCTCTGCCCTTCGTGCACCAGGGCACTGATGCTCTCCACCGCCGTACCTTCGCGAGTGGAAATTTCCGAAGCATGGATGAACGCCGCACGGTCCAGGCCGATATCGACGAAAGCGGCCTGCATGCCGGGCAATACCCGCACCACCTTGCCTTTATAGATGTTGCCAACGATACCGCGGCGCTGGGTGCGCTCGACGTGAACCTCTTGCAACACTCCGTTTTCGACCACCGCCACCCGTGATTCCATCGGCGTGATGTTGATCAGAATCTCTTCACTCATGGCAATGTCTCGTTCAGGCGTGTTCATAGAAGGCCGCAGCAGTCGGGTACGGCGCTTTAGCGCACTGGAAGGTTTTGCCAACAGGGTATGCCGAAATGGCCGAGCAGTTCTGCGGTTTCGCACACCGGCAAGCCAACCACAGCGGAATAACTGCCATTGAGCCCTGACACAAATACCGCCGCAAGCCCTTGGATTGCATAACCGCCAGCCTTGTCCCGGGGCTCGCCGCTGGCCCAATAGACGCTCGCTTCCTCAGGAGAGATAGCGCGAAAGCGTACCAGGCTGCGCACCACCCGCGACTCGCAGCGTTCGCCGTCGAGCAGGGCAATGGCGGTCAACACTTCGTGCTCGCGCCCGGCAAGTGCCATGAGCATCGCCAGCGCATCGGCCTGATCCAGCGGTTTGCCAAGGATCCGCCCATCCAGCACCACGGCCGTATCGGCCCCCAACACGCAGGCCGGAGCCTGGGATTCGCTGCAGGTGATCAGGGCGCGCCCGGCCGCCGCCTTGCCACGGGCAAGACGCTCGACATAGGCAGCAGGGGATTCATCGGCCAGCGGGGTTTCATCGATGTCCGCACTGATGGCGGTGAAAGGCACGCCGATCTGGGTGAGCAGCTCACGCCGACGGGGCGAACCGGAAGCGAGGTAAAGCGGATTCATCAAGACATCTCCCTGTCGAGGTGCGGGCCAATGCCTGACCGAATTAATTGATTTTGAAACGTCGGCGCAACCCGCGCAGGCCGAAGCTGACCCACGGCCACAACAGCGCACTCACCAGGGCCGGCAGGACCAGAGCCAGGGTCGGCTGGCGATTGCCGGTCAGGGCGCTGAGCCAGAGTTGTACCAACTGCGCCAGGCCAAAGATCACCAGGATTACCAGGCTCTGCTGCCACATCGGGAACATCCGCAGACGCTGTTGCAGGGACAGTACAAGAAAGGTGATCAGGGTCAGGATCAAGGCGTTCTGCCCCAGGAGCGTGCCGTAGAGCACATCCTCCGCCAGCCCCAGGCACCAGGCCGTGACCATGCCTACCTTGTGCGGCAGGGCCAGGGCCCAAAAGGCCAGTAGCAGGGCCAACCACAGCGGGCGCAGGATTTCCATGAACTGTGGCAACGGCGACACGCTGAGCAGCATGCCGATCAGAAACGTCAGCCAGACAATCCAGCCATTTCGCGAATAGGTACTACCCGCCATTATTCTCTTCCTCCGGTGGTGGCCGGTGCCGCAGCCGGAGGCTTGGCCGCCGCCGGTTTCACCACAGGTTTATTGACCGGCTTGGCCGGAGCATGGACTGCCGGCTTGACCGGAGTCGCCGGTGCAGTCGCGGGAGCGGTGGCCGGTGCTGCGGTCGCGGCTGGAGCCACCGCAGGCTTGGGTACCGTGGCCGGCACCACCGGGGTGCTATTGCCACCCTGCTGGTCCTGGGCTTCCTGGGCCTGGGCCGCATCATTGGCCCGCTCTTCGGCAGTGCGCGGATCACTGAACACCAGCAACAGATAACGGCTGCGGTTCAACGCGGCAGTGGGCACTGCACGCACAATGGCGAATGGCTGACCGGAGTCGTGGATCACTTCCTTGACCGTGGCCACCGGATATCCCGCGGGGAAACGCTGACCGAGGCCCGAGCTGACCAGCAAATCGCCTTCCTTGACATCGGCGGTGTCGGCCACGTGGCGCAACTCCAGGCGCTCTGGGTTGCCAGTGCCACTGGCAATGGCCCGCAGACCGTTGCGATTGACCTGTACCGGAATGCTGTGGGTGGTGTCGGTCAGCAACAGGACGCGCGAGGTATAAGGCATCAACTCCACCACCTGCCCCATCAAGCCACGGGCATCGAGCACCGGCTGGCCGAGGAATACGCCGTCACGCTCACCTTTATTAATGATGATGCGATGGGTAAAGGGGTTGGGGTCCATGCCGATCAACTCGGCCACTTCGACCTTCTCGTTGACCAGTGCCGAAGAGTTGAGCAATTCGCGCAGACGCACGTTCTGCTCGGTCAGGGCTGCGAGCTTTTGCATGCGCCCCTGCAGCAGCAGGTTTTCGGTCTTGAGTTTTTCGTTTTCGGCGACCAGCTCGGTGCGACTGCCGAACTGACTGGCAACGCCCTGCCATAGCCGCTGCGGCAGGTCGGTGATCCAGTAGGACTGCATCAACACCAGCGACATCTGGCTACGCACTGGCTTGAGCAGTGTGAAGCGGGCATCGACCACCATCAGTGCGACCGACAGTACGACCAGCACCAGGAGGCGCACGCCCAATGAGGGGCCTTTGGCGAAAAGCGGTTTAATAAGCCGCTCCTCCCAGGCAAATGTTGTGTTTATTCATACGGCATCAAACCGGCCTGGATGCAGATTGACAGAAGATAAACGCCACAGGCAGCACTGCAAAGTGCTGCCTGTGAGCGCAACAGCATAGATGCAACCAGCGAAGTTATTCGCTGGAGAGCAGGTCCATGGTGTGTTTGTCCATCATTTCCAATGCACGGCCACCGCCGCGAGCAACACAGGTCAGCGGATCTTCGGCAACGATCACCGGCAGACCGGTTTCCTGGGCCAGCAGCTTGTCCAGATCACGCAGCAACGCACCACCACCGGTCAGCACCAGACCGCGCTCGGCGATGTCCGAAGCCAGCTCCGGAGGCGATTGCTCCAGGGCACTTTTCACCGCCTGAACGATGGTTGCCAGGGACTCCTGCAGAGCCTCCAGCACTTCATTGGAGTTCAGGGTGAAGGCACGTGGCACGCCTTCAGCCAGGTTACGGCCGCGTACGTCAACTTCACGCACTTCGCCGCCTGGATAGGCGGTACCGATTTCCTGTTTGATGCGCTCAGCGGTGGATTCACCGATCAGGCTGCCGTAGTTGCGACGCACGTAGGTGATGATGGCCTCGTCGAAACGGTCGCCACCAACACGTACGGATTCGGCGTAAACCACACCGTTCAGGGAGATCAGGGCGATTTCAGTGGTACCACCACCGATGTCCACGACCATCGAACCACGGGCTTCTTCAACCGGCAGACCGGCACCGATCGCAGCGGCCATTGGCTCTTCGATCAGGAACACTTCACGAGCACCGGCACCAAGGGCCGACTCACGGATGGCACGACGTTCAACCTGGGTGGACTTGCATGGAACACAGATCAGCACACGAGGGCTGGGCTGCAGAAAGCTGTTTTCATGAACTTTGTTGATGAAGTACTGCAGCATCTTTTCGCAGACGCTGAAGTCGGCGATCACGCCATCCTTCATCGGACGAATGGCTGCAATGTTGCCCGGAGTACGACCGAGCATGCGCTTGGCTTCGGTACCAACCGCCACAACACTTTTCTGATTACCGTGGGTCCGAATGGCCACAACCGATGGTTCATTCAGGACAATACCGCGCTCGCGCACGTAAATAAGGGTGTTGGCAGTGCCCAGGTCAATGGAAAGATCGCTGGAAAACATGCCACGCAGTTTCTTGAACATGGGAAAGGGACCCTAGGCAACGCGTGGGTAAAAAAGTGCGGCAAACTCTAACAACGACAGGGATTTTGGGCAAGGCGCCAATATGTTAAATTGGCCGCTTTTCTGTGCACCAACCCCCACAATCGCGGCCATAAGACCGTAGAAATGCGGTAGTGTTCCGACAATCTAACACACGGACGAGATCCGTTCTGTTTTCCACTGGAGAATCCCATGGCGCTTGAACGCTCCGACGTGGAAAAAATCGCTCATTTGGCCAGCATCAAGCTCAATGAAAGCGATCTTCCACACATCACCTCCGCCCTGAACAGCATTCTCGGGCTGGTGGATGAAATGCAGGCAGTCGATACCGACGGTATCGAGCCCCTGGCCCACCCACTGGAAGCCAGCCAGCGCCTGCGCGCAGACGTTGTGACCGAGTCCAATCATCGCGAGGCTTATCAGTCCATCGCACCAGCGGTCGAAAGCGGCCTGTATCTGGTTCCGAAAGTCATCGACTAAAGGGAAAGAGCCTGCAATGCATCACATGACTCTGGCCGAGATCGCCCGCGGACTCGCCGACAAGAAATTCTCCTCTGTAGAACTGACTCAGACCCTGCTGGCGCGCATCGCCCAGCTGGATCCGCAGATCAACAGCTTCATCAGCCTCACCGAAGACCTGGCGCTGTCCCAGGCCAAGGCCGCCGACGAACGTCGCGCCAATGGTGAGAACGGTGCCCTGCTGGGCGCGCCGATCGCCCATAAAGACCTGTTCTGCACCCAGGGCATCCGCACCAGTTGCGGCTCGAAGATGCTCGACAACTTCAAGGCGCCCTACGACGCCACCGTGGTCGCCAAGCTGGCCGCTGCCGGGGCCGTGACCCTGGGCAAGACCAACATGGACGAATTCGCCATGGGCTCGGCCAACGAGTCGAGCTGGTACGGCGCGGTGAAAAACCCGTGGAACCTGGAACACGTGCCCGGCGGTTCCTCCGGTGGTTCCGCCGCGGCGGTCGCTGCGCGCCTGCTGCCAGCCGCCACGGCCACCGACACCGGCGGCTCGATCCGCCAGCCCGCCGCCTTCACCAACCTCACCGGCCTGAAGCCGACCTACGGTCGCGTTTCCCGCTGGGGCATGATCGCCTACGCTTCCAGCCTCGATCAGGGCGGCCCACTGGCTCGCACCGCCGAAGACTGCGCGATCCTGCTGCAAGGCATGGCTGGCTTCGACCCGAACGATTCCACCAGCATCGATGAACCGGTGCCGGACTACAGCGCCGGGCTCAGCGGCTCGCTGCAGGGCCTGCGCATCGGCGTGCCGAAGGAATACTTCAGCACCGGTCTCGACCCGCGCATCGCCGAACTGATCCACAACAGCATCAAGGAGCTGGAAAAGCTCGGTGCGGTGATCAAGGAAATCAGCCTGCCGAACATGCAGCACGCGATTCCTGCGTACTACGTGATCGCCCCGGCGGAAGCCTCCTCCAACCTGTCGCGTTTCGACGGCGTGCGCTTCGGCTACCGCTGTGAGAACCCAGAAAACCTGGAAGACCTGTACAAGCGCTCCCGTGGCGAAGGCTTCGGCAGCGAAGTCCAGCGCCGGATCATGGTCGGTGCCTACGCGCTGTCCGCCGGCTACTACGATGCCTACTACCTCAAGGCGCAGAAAATCCGGCGCCTGGTGAAGAACGACTTCATGACCGCGTTCAACGAAGTCGACATCATCCTCGGCCCGACCACGCCCAACCCGGCCTGGAAGCTCGGCGCCAAGAGCAGCGATCCGGTTGCTGCGTACCTGGAAGACGTCTACACCATCACCGCCAACCTCGCCGGCCTGCCAGGCCTGTCGATGCCGGCCGGTTTCGTCGACGGCTTGCCGGTAGGCGTGCAACTGCTCGCCCCGTATTTCCAGGAAGGCCGCTTGCTCAACGTTGCGCACCAGTATCAGTTGAACACTGACTGGCACACCCGCACCCCAACCGGCTTCTGAGGAGACACACATGCAATGGGAAGTCGTGATCGGGCTGGAGATTCATACCCAGCTCACCACTCAATCGAAGATTTTCTCCGGTAGCTCCACCGCCTTCGGTGCCGAGCCCAACACCCAGGCCAGCCTGATCGACCTGGGCATGCCCGGCGTACTGCCAGTGCTGAACCAGGAAGCGGTGCGCATGGCGGTGATGTTCGGCCTCGCGGTTGACGCCGAGATCGGCCAGCACAACGTGTTCGCCCGCAAGAACTACTTCTACCCGGACCTGCCCAAGGGCTACCAGATCAGCCAGATGGAGTTGCCGATCGTCGGCAAGGGCCACCTGGACATTCCCCTGGAAGACGGCACGATGAAACGCGTCGGAATCACCCGCGCGCACCTGGAAGAAGACGCCGGCAAGAGCCTGCATGAAGAATTCAACGGTGCCACCGGCATCGACCTGAACCGTGCCGGCACGCCCCTGCTGGAAATCGTTTCCGAGCCTGACATGCGCAGCGCCAAGGAAGCCGTGGCCTACGTCAAGTCGATCCATGCCCTGGTGCGCTACCTGGGTATCTGCGACGGCAACATGGCCGAAGGCTCCCTGCGTTGCGACTGCAACGTCTCGATCCGTCCCAAGGGCCAGGTCGAGTTCGGCACCCGCTGCGAGATCAAGAACGTCAACTCGTTCCGCTTCATCGAGAAGGCGATCAACAGCGAGATCCGTCGCCAGATCGAGCTGATCGAAGACGGCGGTAAAGTGATCCAGCAGACCCGCCTGTACGACCCGAACAAGGACGAGACCCGTCCGATGCGCAGCAAGGAAGAAGCCAACGACTACCGTTACTTCCCCGATCCGGACCTGCTGCCTGTGGTCATCGAAGACTCCTTCCTCGATCAGGTACGCGCCACCCTGCCGGAACTGCCACCGCAGAAACGCGAACGCTTCCAGGAGCAGTTCGGTCTGTCGGTCTACGACGCCAGCGTCCTGGCCACCAGCCGTGAGCAGGCGGACTACTTCGAGAAGGTCGCCAGCATTGCCGGTGACGCCAAGCTCGCCGCCAACTGGGTCATGGTCGAGCTGGGCAGCCTGCTGAACAAGCAAGGCCTGGAAATCGACGAGGCACCGGTCTCGGCCGAACAACTGGGCGGCATGCTGCTGCGGATCAAGGACAACACCATCTCCGGCAAGATCGCCAAGACCGTGTTCGAAGCCATGGCCAACGGCGAAGGTAATGCCGACGAGATCATCGACAAGCGTGGCCTCAAGCAAGTCACCGACAGCGGCGCGATCTCTGCGGTGCTCGATGAGATGCTCGCGGCCAACGCCGAACAGGTCGAACAGTACCGCGCCGCCGATGAGGCCAAACGCGGCAAGATGTTCGGCTTCTTCGTCGGCCAGGCGATGAAGGCCTCCAAGGGCAAGGCCAACCCGCAACAAGTCAACGAGCTGCTGAAAAGCAAGCTCGAAGGCTGATCGAAAAATGCAGCCTTGGCTTGTCAGTCGAAACTGCGGGGATGCAAGCCCGTCTTCGCTGGCAAGCCAGCTCTTGCATAGGATTGTTCCCCGTCCCTGGTTCGTGGCCAGCGCCCTGCTCGCTCTGCTCACGGGTTGCGCCAGCAGCCATATCATCGACCCTCGAGGTTATGACCAGACCGGGACAGCCTCCTATTACGGCGCCCGCCATCACGGCAAACGCACCGCCAGCGGCGAACCCTTCGATCTGAACGGCCTCACTGCGGCCCATCGCGAACTGCCGTTCGGCACCCGAGTGCAAGTCACCAACCTGGGCAACGACAAAAGCGTCGTGGTCCGTATCAACGATCGTGGCCCGCACACCCGCGGCCGCCTGATCGACTTATCCCGCGCTGCCGCGCAACAGCTCGACATGCTGCGCAGCGGCACCGCCAAAGTACGCATCCAAGCCCTCAGCGACTGACCGACGGAGCCCGAGCCATTACCGCCTTTGCCGAACTGCCCCTGCTCAGCCTGATCCAACTCATCAGCGGCCTGGTGATGCTGATTGCCGGCGCCGAGTTGCTGGTGCGTGCCGCAGTGCGTTTGTCTGCGCGCCTGCATGTTCGCCCGCTGATCATGGGCCTGAGCATCGTCGCCTTCGGCAGCAGCGCGCCTCAGATGGCCATCAGCCTGCAGGCGACCCTGGCCGACAACACCGATATCGCCGTGGGCAGCGTGATCGGCAGCAGCATCTTCAACATCCTGGTGACTCTGGGCCTCTCGGCCCTGATCATTCCGCTGCGGGTATCGCGACAGCTGGTGCGTCTGGACATCCCGCTGATGATCGGTGCCAGCCTGCTGGTGTTCATCCTGGCCTACAACGAGCGCCTCACCCCCTCCGACGGTGTCATCCTGCTGGCGGCCCTGGTGCTGTATCTGCTCCTGCTGTTGCGCCAGTCGCGGCACTCGGCACGCCATCACCTGCCCACTCCAGCCGGCCAACGCGGTTCTGCGCCCAGGTTCAGCAGCATGCTGATGGTGCTTATCGGCCTGGGGCTGCTGGTCTTCGCCGGACACTTGCTACTGGGTGCCGCCGTCACTGTGGCCGACGACCTGGGGTTGTCGGAGCGGGTCATGGGACTGACGGTGATTGCCGTCAGCACTTCCCTGCCCCAGCTCGCCACTTCGCTGCTCGCCGCCTTGCGGGGCCAGCGGGATATCGCCGTGGGCAATGTCATCGGCAGCAATCTCTTCAACTTGCTGGGGGTCCTGGGGTTTACCGCCCTGGTGGCACCGACGCCACTCTCGGTTTCGCCCAACGCCCTGGATTTCGACTTGCCGGTGATGCTTGGCGTCGCGGTGCTATGCCTGCCGGTATTTTATTCGGGGTATCGCGTGACCCGGGCCGAAGGCTTGCTGTTTCTCGGCCTGTACCTGGCCTATGGGCTGCACGTGGTGTCGTTCACCACGGGCATGCCCCTGGCGGGCAAGCTGGAACACTTGATGCTGTTTTTCGTCCTGCCAGCGCTGGTGGCGTTTCTGCTGCTCAGTTCGCTAAGAGCCTGGCGCCGCCAACACAAGAGAGAAACGCCATGAGCGAGAACAAGAAAAGCGGACTGCAAATGCGTCGCCAAGTAATGGGCGACGCCTTCGTCGACCGTGCTCTGGGCAACGCCACCGAATTCACCCAACCGCTGCAGGAATTCGTCAACGAACACGCCTGGGGCGGCGTGTGGAACCGTGATGGCCTGCCGTTGAAAACCCGTAGCCTGATCACCCTGGCAACCCTGACTGCGCTCAAGTGTCCCCAGGAGTTGAAGGGCCACGTGCGTGGCGCCCTGAACAACGGCTGCACCGTGGAAGAGATACGTGAAGCGCTGCTGCATTGCGCGGTGTATGCCGGGGTACCAGCGGCCATCGATGCGTTTCGCGCAGCCCAGGAAGTGATTGACGCCTATCAGCCACCGCAGTGAACCCGTTCTTCGCCGGCAAGCCGGCTCCTACCTCGTTTTGTAGGAGCCGGCTTGCCGGCGAACAGCTTCAGATCCACCCACCCCACTGCAACACAAAGATCCCGATATTGGTGGTCACTGCCGCCATCACCGTGGTGATGACGATAATGGCTGCCGCCAGCTCATGATTGCCATTGGCCGCCCGGGCCATGACAAAGCTCGCTGCCGCAGTCGGACTGCCGAAATACAGAAACAGAATCCCCAGTTCCGCCCCACGAAAACCGCATAACCAAGCGCCAAAGGTCGCCAGCGTCGGCAGGCTGACCATCTTCAACAGGCTGGAGCTCATGGCCATCCGCCCACTGTTGCGCAAGGCCGCCATGGACAACGTGCCGCCAATGCAGATCAGCGCCAGAGGCAGGCTCATCTGCGCCAGGTACTTGCCCGAAGTCTCGAGCCAGCCGGGAAGGCTGATCTGCCAGTAGGCAAACGGTGCAGCCACCAGCACGCTGACAATCAACGGGTTGCTGAACACACTTTTGCAGATGCTCCAGGGGTCGGACTTGATCGCCGGGC
Organism: Pseudomonas sp. E1BtOHC1; assembly: GCF_058744285.1. Lineage (NCBI taxonomy): Bacteria > Pseudomonadati > Pseudomonadota > Gammaproteobacteria > Pseudomonadales > Pseudomonadaceae > Pseudomonas > Pseudomonas sp. E1BtOHC1. The sequence continues at coordinate 1,819,922 of NZ_CP196023.1, read as the reverse complement.
TGTAGACCGCCAGGACCACCGTCGACAGGGTGTTGTAGTAAAGAATCACCAACGCAGCGAGCAGCGCCCCCAGGGAAATCCCGTAATCCCCATACATGCTGGCCGCCAGGGCCAGGCCGATGATCGCGTTATTGCCGCGAAATGCTCCCTGGGTATAGATCCCCCGATCCACCTTCGGACAACGCCAGATGGCCCAGCCCCAGGCCAGGGCAAAACAGACCAGGGTGGCCACTGAAAAGTAGATCAGCACGCCAGGCTTCAATGAGGCATGCAGGTCGGCATGGACAATGCCGAGAAACAGCAACGCCGGCATGGTGACGTTGAACACCAGGGCCGACGCCGTATGGATGAAGTTGTCATTGATCCACCCCACCCGCTTGAGCAGCAGCCCAAGAAACAGCATCGCAAACACCGGCGCAGTAATCGTCAGGGTTTCGAAAAAGATAGCCAGCATGCGCGGGTGGACCTTGAGCCTGTCGTTAGGGCGCTAATGATAATCCAATCAACCCTCCCTCGCGTAACTGCCTTCTTGACGGCGCGTCATTTTCAATTATGCTCAGAATAACTGTATATACATACAGTTAAAACAAGCATAACCATGACATATCAAGGAGCTAGAAATGTCAGGACTCTCTGCACAGACGCAGCAACAGCCACAACAGGCCGGCAAGATCATTGCCGACCTGGACCGCTTGTTCACTGAACAAGGCATCGCCATTTCCGGCGATGGCGAGACCCTGGTGCTGGTCGCCGACGGCCACCACACCATCAAGTACCACCGCCCGGAAGACCTGCCCCACACCCCGCAAAAATCCGCCAGGGGCCTGCCCCAATTGCGTTTCGAGGGCGGCGAACACACCGCCATCGGCGACAGCACCCTGCTGCGCTTCGTCAAGGATGCCCCGGCCATTCCCGCGTGGCAGGTCGAACTGCACCTGCCCAACGGACTGGCTCTGACCTACGGCCAGGTGGTTGCCCTGGGCGGCGATTTCTACGGCATTCCCGAGCAACCGATCTGCGAAGGCGCGACGCCGGCTGATCGAGTGCAACGCTTTACCGCGGCCTTCAACTCCCTGGCGGTACTGCCGGCGGCGAAAGACGAAGCACGGCAGATCCTCGCGGTAATGCAGAAGGAAATCGTCGCCGCCAACCAGGCGATCCGCGACGGCAAACAGCCCCACGAAGCCTATGACGCCTTGGGCGATACCCTGTCTGAAGAGTGGAACCGGATTACCGGCGGCGGCAGCGTGGTCTCCGCCCTGTTCCCTCTGGGGCGCTACCTGAAGCTTGCGGCCAACAATGCCGACCACTTTGGCGAGTGGGCCCTGGCGGCGTATATCGCCGGGCACACAGCAGCCCTGCAACAAGCGGTACTGGCAGGCAAGACTGCCGACGACAAGCAACTGGAACTGGCCTACGCAATGAACGCCTTCGCCGACCACTTTCTCACCGACCTGTTTTCTGCCGGCCATGTACGAGTGCCACGTAAACAGGTGGCGGCAGTGGTCACCCCCAGCGACCTGGGATCGCTGATTACCCGCTTCATGCACGACGAGGACAGCAAGTTCGGCCTCAATGTCAGTAACGCCCAGGGCGACCGCTGGCACGCCTACGGCGACAAACGTTATTTCGACAGCGTCGATCATCGCAATCGCCAGCAGGTGAAACTGGCAGTGCAGCGTTCGGCGGACGAGATCTTCACCAGCTACCTCAGCGGCAACCTGCCGGCGCCCGCCAGCTACGCGGCCCTCAAGGCCTTGCCGGACCTGAATGCCGCCAAGAGCGGCAACTTCTCGCCACTGTTCGTGATGAGCGGTGACAAAGTGCTGCGCCGCAGCGACGTCAACAATCTCAATGACAGCAAGACCATCGACAACTGGTGGGGCTGGAGCACCTACCTGCTGCTGAAGAACTACAGCCCGAACAAACCGACGGGCTACCTGGAAACCCCGAGTGCGGTCCCAACGATCCTGGCCGACGGCTGGCAAAGCCACACCCCCAGCGAGCCCAACTGGCTCCCTGGCCAGGCGGTGCGCTACGCCCTCAGCGAAACCAACGGCTTGAACGAGTCCTATATAGGTCCATGGTCGGCCTACATGGAACTGAGCGACAGCTTCCAGCCCACCCTGAACATTCCGGCGGGTACCAGCAACAGCAGCGCCACCGGACGCAATGTGTTCCGTCAGTTTCGCGGTGGCTCACCGGAGCTGATCGGTTCCATCGACAAGAACGCCAACCGCTTCATCGACCGTAACGCCTGATAAGGAAATCACCATGGCTATCAACCTGAAACTGCAACTGGCCTCCGGGCAATCCCTCAAGGACGCGCCGCTCGAACTGCTGCTCGATGGCGCCCCCATCGCCCGGGCCAGCGTGGATGAACTCGGCAACGTGGCCTTCAACGCCAAACCGGGGAATGGCCAATTGGCCGTGCGTGTGGACCGCTCGATCCTGCACCAGGCCTGATCGCCCCCTGTAGGAGCGGGCTCGCCCGCGAAACGGCTCAGCGCCCTTGCACCGGCTGTGCAAGGCGCTGGGCTTGATGCCAGCGCCCAGCCCGCCGTCAAGCCGTGAAAGTCTGCTCCAGCAGATGCCCTTGCTCGATACGAACGTGCCGTGGATGGAAGCGCTTGAGGCTGCTGCGATGGCCAACGCTGACAATGCTCAAGCCCGGCAACTGGTCGATCAGGGCCTGATACAGCGTGGCCTCGTCCTCCTCGTCCATGGCCGATGTGGCTTCGTCCATGTACAGCCATTGCGGCGCATAGAGCAACGCACGGGCAAACGCCAGCCGCTGCTGCTCCCCCGGCGACAACATGCGCTGCCAGTGATTGCTCTCGTCCAGACGCGCCACCAGGTGGGGCAAGCGACAAGTTTCCAGGACCTGTGCATAACGCTCCTCGGGATAGCTGTCGCCCGACTGTGGATAACTCAAGGCTTCCCGCAGGCTGCCAATGGGCAGGTAAGGTTTCTGCGGCAGGAACAGGTAGCGCTGGTTCGGCAGCAAGATGCTGCCGTGCCCCGCCGGCCACAACCGTCCCATGGCCCGCAGCAGGGTGCTTTTGCCACTGCCGGAGCGACCACTGAGCATCAGTCGCTCGCCAGGACTCACGGTCATCTGGGCACCGGCCAGCAGATGACGGCCGTCCGCCAGATCCAGGCCCAGATCACGCACTTGCAATTGTTCGCCCTGGTGTTGCACGTCAATCGCCGGAGGACGCTCCTCGTTTTCACTCATGGCCTGACGGAAGCTCAACAGACGGTCACAGGTAGCGCGCCAGGCGGCGAGGTCCGAATAGGCGCTGATAAACCAACTGAAGTTCTCCTGGACATTGCCGAAAGCCGAGTTGATCTGCATCAGCTCTCCCAGTTCGATCTTGCCGGCGAAGTAGCGCGGCGCGGCGACGATAAACGGGAAGATGATCGCGATCTGGCCATAACCGGCGGTGAAGAAGGTCAGGCGCTTGGACACCTTCATGATGTCCCAGAAGTTGTGCCAGACCTTGCTGAAACGGCTACTAAGACGCTGGTTTTCGTTCTTCTCGCCGTCGTAAAGGGCAATGCTCTCGGCGTTCTCCCGGACTCGCACCATGGAGAAACGCAGGTCGGCTTCAAAACGTTGCTGTTGATTGTTCAGGCCAATCAAGCGACGCCCGATCAGGTGGGTCAGCCAACTGCCGACCGCCGCATACACCAGGGCGCACCAGAACATATAGCCGGGAATGGTGTAGCCCATCACCTCGATACTGCCGGACACTCCCCAGAGAATGATGGAAAAGGACACCAGGCTGACCACGTTGCGGATCAACCCCAGGCCCAGGGACAAGGTGTTGGTGGTGAAACTGTTGAGGTCTTCGGAAATCCGCTGGTCGGGGTTGTCGGTGTAGCCACCCTGCTCCAGCTGGTAGTAGTTCTTGTTGCCCAGCCAACGGGCAAAGTGTCTTTCGGTCAACCAGGCGCGCCAGCGGATGGTCAGCATCTGGGTCAGGTACAAGCGATACACCGCACCGAGAATGGCCACCGCAGCGATCCCGCAGAAATACAGGATCAGACTCCAGAAGGCCGCCTCATCCTTCTTCTGCAAGGCGTTGTAGAAGTCCTTGTACCAACTGTTGATCCACACCGAGATGGCAACACTGAACAGCGACAGGCCAATCACCGCGATCAGCAACAGCCAGGCCTTGTTCTTCTCTTCACTACGCCAGTAAGGGGTAATCATGGCCCAGACCCGGCGAAAGAATTGACCGCGCACAGCATCGTTGACCGCGGAGTACTCAGCGTTCTGATTCATCGTTGTGGCTCGATAGGGAGAGGGACAAGCGTTGAGCCGATCTTAGTAGATCGGCTCGCTTTTTCACGGTGTCCAGCGACATTCATTCAGTCGCGGTTCAGCGACGGACGGGACGCTTCTGCAGTTTGCGCTGCAAGGTACGGCGATGCATGCCCAGGGCCCGGGCAGTGGCGGAGATATTACCTTCGTGTTCGGTCAGCACGCGCTGGATGTGCTCCCATTGCAGACGGTCCACGGACATCGGGTTTTCCGGCACCAGGGTGTCCAGGTCCGCATGTTCGGAGAGCAGCGCGGCCAGCACATCATCGGCGTCCGCGGGTTTGCACAGGTAGTTGCAGGCGCCGCGCTTGATAGCCTCCACCGCCGTGGCGATGCTCGAATAGCCGGTGAGGATCAGGACGCGCATTTCCGGGTCCAGCTCCAGCAGCTTGGGCAATAGCACCAGCCCGGAGTCGCCATCCATCTTCAGGTCCAGCGCGGCGTAGTCCGGCAGATCCTGCTGGGCGATGGTCAGCCCCTCTTCCGCGGAACCTGCGGTACTGACGCGAAAGCCCCGGCGGCTCATGGCGCGTGCCATCACCCTGGTAAAGGTGGCGTCATCATCCACCAGCAACAAATGCGGCAGTTCTTCGCCTTCGACTTGGATCTCTTCACTCATGGTCGTCTCCTCGGGCGGCACGGGGCAGGCGCAGCTCGGTGAGCGTTCCGCCTTCCTCATGACTGTAGAGTTTCACTGAGCCACCGGCGCGGGTCACGCTGGCCTTGCTCAAAAACAGGCCCAGGCCGAAGCCTTTGCCCTTGGTGGTAAAAAACGGTTTGCCAATCTGCTCGGCGATGGCCAAGGGTACTCCGGCACCGTGGTCGCGAATACTGATGGTGAGGTTTTCCGCGTCCCAGTCCAGGCGCACTTCCAAGCCTTCGGGGCAGGCATCGGCTGCATTGTTCAACAGATTGAGCAAGGCCTGGGTCAGGTCCGGCGGCGGCGCCAGGCGCGGCACCGGTCCCTCACCCAGCAGGTGGAAACGATAGCTGGCTTCAGGGCGCATCAGGTGCCAGCGGTTCAACGCCTCGTCCAGCCACTGGGTGACTTCCTGCATTTCCACCGCCAGACGGCGATTGGCCTCAGCGGCACGTACCAACTGCTGCAAGGTTTCCTTGCACAGTTTGACCTGATCCTGGAGCACGCTGAGGTCATCTTGCAACAGCGGATCGGGATGGTCCTGGCGCATTTCCTTGAGCAGTACGCTCATGGTCGCCAGCGGCGTACCCAGCTCATGGGCGGCGCCGGCGGCTTGGGTCGCCACGGCCAGCAACTGCTGATCGCGCAGGCCCTCTTCACGGCGGATCGCCCGCAACTCTTCCTGACGGCGCAGTTCTTCGGCCATGCGTGCAGCGAAGAAGGTGATCACCGCCGCCGCCAGGGCAAAACTCAGCCACATGCCATAGACCTGCAGGTTTTCCCGGGCGATGGGGAAAGTCTGCAAGGGGTAGAAGCGCGCCAGCAACAAGGTATAGAGGGTCAGGGCAATACCCGACAACACCACCGAATAGCGCCAGGGCAGCGTCACGGCGGCGATCGTCAGGGGCACCAGGTAATAGGAGACAAAGGGGTTGGTAGAGCCGCCGGAGAAATACAGCAGCACACTGTGGATAAACAGGTCGCAGGCCAGTTGCAGGGCATATTCCAGCTCCGTCACCGGCCACGAGGTTCGCAAGCGGATGGCGGTGAAGGCACAGAGCACCATGGAAAACATCAGAGTGACGCCCAGTTGCAACCAGGGCAGCGGCAACAATTCCAGCCAATAGGCGAGCCCCACCGAACCGGCCTGAGCAGCCAGAACCAGGGTACGGATAAAGGTCAGGCGCCAGAGGTTCTGACGAGTGGCAGACAATAATTTTACGGGGGCGAGCATGAGCTCTCCTGATGAGCGCTCCAGGGCAATCGGCGGGAGTATAACCAAGCAGCCCCCGCCACAGGCAAAACTGCGGCAAAGCGTCACAGAAAAACAGTGGCAAGCTGCAAGCTTTGAGCTACAAGCGTATTGGCTCTCAACACGCAGCTTGCGGCTTGAAACTTGCCGCAGCCCGACACTGTCTGAACGTTTCACGCAGGCTCTGAGCTGATCCTGCGGACCGCACTCAAGGAGTTTCCATGCAGCATTTCCGTCGAAGCCTCGCCCTTCTGGCCCTCAGCGCCGGCACCCTCACCAGTCTGCCCGCCCTGGCCGCCGATGAACTGCACTACAACCAGATTTCCCTGCGTGCCGAAGTCAGTCAGGAAGTGGCACGGGACCTGATGATCGTGACCCTCTACAGCGAATCGCAGAACAGCGACCCGGCCAAGCTCGCCGCAGAAATCACCAGCACCATGAACAAGGCCCTGGGTCAGGCCCGCCAGGTCAAGGATGTGACCCTGCGCCAGGGCAGCCGCAACAGCTACCCGATCTACGACGGCAAGGGTCAGAAGATCACTGGTTGGCGCGAACGCGCCGAACTGCGCCTGGAAAGCTCCGACTTCGCCGCCCTGTCCAAGCTCACCGGTGAGCTGCTGGGCGACCTGAAAATGGCCGGCATGGACTTCGCCATCGCCGACCCGACCCGCAAGGCCAGCGAAGATGCCCTGCTTAAGGACGCGGTCAAAGCATTCAAGGCCCGTGCGCAACTGGCCACCGAAGCCCTGGGCGGCAAGGGATACAAAATCGTCAATCTGAACCTCAACAGCAACGGTTATCCACAGCCCTACCTGCGAGCACCGATGATGATGAAGGCCGCCAGCATGGATTCGGCGCCAGTGACTCCGGAAGTCGAGGCCGGCACCAGCCAGGTCAGCATGACCGCCGACGGCGCCATCGAAGTGCTGATGCCGTAAACCTCTCCCAGCGTCCCCCAACGGCGGTAACCTCTAGTGCAAAACGAGGTCGCCGCCGTTTTTCGTGACCAGGCATTTCAACCCGCAGCCGATGAACTCAGCTCTGGGTGGGTGCGTTCGGCCACTGTGGTGATGCTAAAGTTACGCACCTCGGTATTGCGCCTGTCAGGCGTCATGGTCGTGCGCCGGGTATACTGCTCCTTTCCTATAAGAGTCTCTCCAATGACCGCAGATCGCATCGGCGAACGCCTGCGTCGCTATCGCCGCGCCGCCAAGAAAACCCTGCGCCAAATTGCCAGTGAGTCTGGCCTGACCGCCAGTTTCCTCTCCCAAGCGGAACGCAATCTCACCGGTGTCTCGATCTCTTCCCTGGTCAACATTGCCAAGTCTCTGAACGTTCCGCTGAACGCTCTGTTCGACCAGCCAACCCAGGCGCAACCCGACTCCCACGACGGCAAGCGGGTGCGCTACACCATCGAAGGCCAGCCACTGGCCTACGAGCGACTGTCCAGTTCCTTTCCCGGCAACCTGATCAACGCGGTGAAAATGAACATCCCGGTGGGCTACCAGTCGGAACTGATCTCCCACGATGGCTCTGAGTTTTCCTACGTTCTTTCAGGGCAGATCGTCTACACCATCGAGGGTCACCAATATCCCCTTGGCGCCGGCGACTCGGTGCACTTCGACTCGACCAAAACCCACTGCCTGGCCAATGTCGGCAGCGGCCCGGCGGAAGTCCTGACTGTCACGACCATGGGTCTGTTCGACGACCATTCGGCGGCGTAAGCCCCACGCGCAGGCGCCTGCCGAACCTCACAGACACACCTGTGCGCAAGAGAAATGTTAGTCAGGCTTAATTTTCGTTGACCACGATTTCAGCATGACTTAATTTCGGCATCGGCGAATCGACAATCAACAACACAATAAGCGATCGCCATCGCCGCACAGGGTCCATGGGGCTGCATCCACGCCCCATAGAAAGGCGAGTTACCGCGGCCCACAAGGCCAATCCTCAGATATGCCCTAGAAAAAGAAAAAATGAGGTTTGCATGCGTAAGACCTTTCCGCTCCAGGTTTGGCAGACAGCGGGGCTGATCCTCGACCCACGCCTGTCGCATGCCAGCAGCAACCTCCACAGTGACAACTTCACTGCGAGCCGCGACTTCAACACCGCCGACGATGCGCTGACCACCCGCCGTCGCCTGCAAGGTCCCGGGCAACCGTCTCCCACGGCCTCCCCCATTCCATCGCCCTACGCCATCCGGTCAGCCGGATGCGTCGCAGATTTGCGCCAGCCTGAAAAGGCCTGGCGGTTCAAGCGCAAGCCAGTAGGCACCCGCTCCATTGACGCACCAACCGGGGGCACGAACAGCCCCGTTTGCCCAATGGAGAAGCAACGCACGCACCAGAAAAAACCGGCGCAATCGGTCAAATGCGTCAATATTTATACAAATGCGTCATTCGTGTACGTTCGTTCCACTCTTTGAGACTTGTGTCGGCCCTGCATCTTGCAATGGGTATGAGGGCTGCATAAGTATCGGCGGGTCGACTCACAAGGTCGCCCTCTACACCAAAAATGACAACAAATCATGAGGCCACCATGTTCAAAAAAGCAGTCCTTCCGTTTTTAGTCAGTGCCGGCTTGCTGGCCAGCGCACCCTTCGCCCACGCGGCGACTAACCTGGTGTTCTGCTCTGAAGGGAGCCCGGCCGGTTTCGACCCTGGCCAGTACACCACCGGAACCGACTTCGACGCCTCAGCCGAAACCCTCTACAACCGCCTCAGCCAGTTCGAACGTGGCGGCACCGCAGTCATTCCGGGCCTGGCCACCAGCTGGGACATCTCGGACGACGGTCTGACCTACACCTTCCACCTGCGCGAAGGGGTCAAGTTCCACACCACGCCGTACTTCACCCCGACCCGTACCTTCAACGCCGACGACGTGCTGTTCACCTTCAACCGCATGATCGACAAGGACATGCCGTTCCGTAAGGCATACCCGACCGAATTCCCGTACTTCACCGACATGGGGATGGACACCAACATCACCAAGGTCGAGAAAGTCGACGACAAGACCGTCAAGTTCACCCTGAAAACCGTTGATGCCGCGTTCATCCAGAACCTGGCCATGAGCTTTGCCTCCATCCAGTCCGCCGAGTACGCCGACAAGCTGCTCAAGGAAGGCAAGACCAGCGATATCAACCAGAAGCCGATCGGCACAGGCCCCTTCGTTTTCAAGAGCTACCAGAAAGACTCCAACATCCGCTACACCGGCAACAAGGACTACTGGAAGCCTGAAGACGTGAAGATCGACAACCTGATCTTCGCCATCACCACCGACCCATCGGTGCGCATCCAGAAGCTGAAGAAGAACGAATGCCAGGTCACCCTCTTCCCGCGTCCGGCCGACCTGAAGGCGCTCAAGGAAGACAAGACCCTGAAGATGCCTGAACAGGCAGGCTTCAACCTGGGCTACATCGCCTACAACGTGATGCCGGTGCTCAAGGGCCGCACCGACGCCAACCCGCTGGCTGACCTCAAGGTTCGCCAGGCGCTGGACATGGCCGTCAACAAGCCGCAGATCATCGACTCGGTCTACCAGGGCGCCGGCCAGCTGGCGGTCAACGCCATGCCGCCGACCCAGTGGTCCTACGACACCACCATCAAGGATGCCAAGTACGATCCCGAGAAAGCCAAGCAGCTGCTCAAGGAGGCCGGCATCAAGGAAGGCACCCAGATCACCCTGTGGGCCATGCCGGTACAGCGTCCGTACAACCCGAACGCCAAGCTGATGGCAGAGATGCTGCAGTCCGACTGGGCCAAGATCGGTCTCAAGGTCAACATCGTCAGCTACGAGTGGGGCGAGTACATCAAGCGCTCCAAAGGCGGCGAGAACCAGGCGATGATCATCGGCTGGAGCGGCGACAATGGTGACCCCGACAACTGGCTCGGCACCCTGTTCGGTTGCGATGCAATGAACGGCAACAACTTCTCGAAATGGTGCGACAAGCCTTATGACGCACTGATCAAGCAAGCCAAGGCCACCTCGGATGTGGCCAAACGCACCGAGCTGTACAAGCAGGCGCAACACATCCTCAAAGATGCCGTTCCGATGACACCTATCGCTCACTCGACGGTGTTCCAACCCATGCGCGCCAACGTGCAGGATTTCAAGATCAGTCCCTTTGGCTTGAACTCCTTCTACGGCGTAGGCATCGGCAAATAAGGTTGTGCAACGGCGACGTCGATGACGTCGCCGTTGTGTTACCGCTCCCCCTGAAAGCGTCCGGCCCTGGGGTCGAGATCGCATCCCTTTGTACGTGATCGCTCGAATTTAGAGCCGATTCCTACAAGGCTTTCAGGTACAGCGCATATACGCCTCAGCCATCGGCTCCTAACGTCGAGGCATGGCAAAACTGCGTCTGTCGGTGGGCATTTGCTGCAGCCATGGTTTGGCATCAATGGCCTGTACAGGCTCCAGGAAGGAGCCATGGTCCATTGATCATCACAACAAAAAATGGAGATGGACCGTCATGCGTCATTCGTTGATTTTCTCGGCCCTGCTGGCCACCAGTTCGATCTGCAGCGCTGCCGACCGCAGCCTGGTGTTCTGTTCCGAAGGCAGCCCCGCAGGCTTTGACACCGCGCAGTACACCACCGCCACCGACAACGATGCCGCCGAGCCGCTGTACAACCGCCTGGTGGAGTTCGAGAAAGGCGCAACCAACGTACTGCCGGCCCTGGCCAAGAGCTGGGACATTTCCGAGGACGGCCTCAAGTACAGCTTTCACCTGCGTGAAGGCGTGAAGTTCCACAACACTCCTTACTTCAAGCCCAGCCGCGACCTCAACGCCGACGACGTGCTGTTCACCTTCAATCGCATGCTCGACGCCGAACATCCGTTCCGTAAGGCCTATCCGACGGAGTTCCCCTACTTCAACGGCATGAGCCTGAACAAGAACATCGCCAAGGTCGAGAAAACCGACCCACTGACCGTGGTCATGACCCTCAACACCGTGGACGCCGCGTTCATCCAGAACCTGGCCATGAGCTTTGCCGCGATCCTCTCCGCCGAATACGCCGAGCAACTGCTCAAGGCCGGCACTCCCAGCCAGATCAACCAGCAACCCATCGGCACCGGGCCGTTCGTATTCCAGCGCTACCAGAAAGACTCGCAAATCCGCTACGCCGCCAATCCGCACTATTGGGACCCGAGCCGGGTCAAGCTCGACAGGCTGATCTTCGCCATCAACACCGATGCCTCGGTACGCGTGCAGAAGCTGCGCGCCGGCGAATGCCAGGTGACCCTGCACCCGCGTCCCGCCGACATCGATGCCCTGAAGAACGACGCAAAACTGCAGGTCATCGAGAAGCCCGGCTTCAACCTCGGCTACATCGCCTATAACGTGCAACACAAACCCTTCGACCGCCTCGAAGTGCGCCAGGCACTGGACATGGCGGTGAACAAGCACAGCATTCTCAATGCCGTGTACCAGGGCGCCGGCCAGTTGGCGGTGAACGCCATGCCGCCCACCCAGTGGTCCTACGACGAGACCATCAAGGACGCCGCCTACAACCCGGAAAAGGCCCGCGAGCTGCTCAAGGCTGCCGGGGTCAAGGAAGGCACGGAAATCACCCTCTGGGCCATGCCCGTGCAACGCCCCTACAACCCCAACGCCAAGCTGATGGCCGAAATGCTCCAGTCCGACTGGGCGAAGATCGGCCTCAAGGTGAAGATCGTCAGCTACGAATGGGGCGAGTACATCAAGCGCACCAAGAACGGCGAACACGACATCAGCCTGATCGGCTGGACTGGAGACAACGGTGACCCGGACAACTGGCTGGGCACCCTGTACAGCTGTGACGCCATCGGCGGCAACAACTACTCCATGTGGTGCGACCCGCAGTACGACACGCTGATCAAGCAAGCCAAGGTCGTCACCGACCGTGAACAGCGCACCGAGCTCTATAAGCAGGCCCAGCAGTTGCTCAAGCAGCAAGTGCCGATCACGCCTGTGGCCCACTCGACGATCAACCAGCCGTTAAGCGCGAAAGTCGAGGGTTTCAAGGTCAGTCCCTTCGGCCGCAACTCCTTTTCAGGTGTCGGCCTAGCCCCATAACCGATGAGCCAAAACCCTGAGGGCGATTCTCGCCCTCACGCAGGCGCTTTGCCTGAATTCGGCGATTGAGCCGCGTGCAAACGTTTGCGATGCCATGAATGAGTTCCAAAAACCAGCCGGCCCAAAAAAACCGGCATCTAAAAAAGAAAACAAAGGAGCTTCACCCATGAAACTGAGCAGCAGCGCATTGTTAGCCTTGGCTATCAGTAGCATCACCGCCACGGCCTATGCGGAGAATGTCAGCCAGGACTTCGTCCCGACTGAACTGAACAGCACCAAGGCCCAGGCTGAAACCAAGGGCTTCATCGAAGGGCAGAGCCTGTCGGGCAGCACCCGCAACTGGTACGCCAACGAGCTGAACCGTCGCAATGACCGTTTCTCGTACAACCACAATGGCGTTCCCACCTCGACCCCACGCCGTATCAACTGGGTCCAGGGCACCATCCTCAACTACACCTCGGGCTTCACCGAAGGCACCGTGGGTGTCAGCACCGAAGTCGCGGCCTACAACGCCATTGCCCTGGATCGTGACCGCAAGGACATCGCCGGCAAGAACAACCGCACCCTGACCCACTCCGACGGCGACGCCGTAGGCCAGTGGAGCAAGCTCGGTCTGGCCAACGTCAAGTTCCGTGTCTCGAACACCACCCTGACCGCCGGCCGGCAGAACTTCAGCACGCCAATCGTCGATGTCATCGGCAACCGTCCACTGCCTTCCAGCTTTGAAGGGGTGAGCATCCACAGCGAAGAATTCAACAACCTGTCGTTCGACGCCGGCACCTTCGACCGGGTATCGCCACGGACCGAGCAGAGCCTTTCGAAATTCCGCTCCGAGTACAACACCAATGGCGCCGAGACCGATCGCGTCAGCCTTGTCGGTGTCAACTACCAGCCGCTGAAAAGCCTGAAGACCAGCCTCTACGCCTCCAAGGTGGAAGACTTCTGGAACCAGTACTACTTCGGCGCCACCCATGAGCTGGGTGATAGCCAGGTACTGAGCCTGACCACCGGCCTGAACTACTACAAGACCGTCGACACCGGCAAGAAAGAGATGGGGAACATCGACAACGATACCTACTCCCTCTCCCTGGGGCTGACCCACCAGGCCCACAGCCTGACCTTCTCGTACCAGGAAATTAACGGTAACGAGTACTTCGACTACCTGCACGAAACCAACGGCATCTACCTGGCCAACTCCCTGCTCTCGGACTTCAACGGCCCGAACGAGAAATCCTTCCAGATCGCCTACGGCCTGAACATGGCCGAATACGGCGTGCCCGGCCTGAAGTTCAATATCTACCAGGCTCGCGGCTGGGGCATCGATGGTACCCACTACAACGGCACCGCCTACAGCGGCGTAAAAGCCGACGGCACCGTCTACGGCGTACGCACCATGGACGGCGAACACCACTATGAATATGGCATCGGCGCATCCTATGCCGTACAGAGTGGTCCGCTCAAAGCCACGGCGATCCGGGCGACCTACACCACTCACCGCGCCAGCGAGAACCAGGCCGACGGCAATATCAACGAGTTCCGTCTGGTCACCACCATCCCGTTCAATATTCTCTAACCCACCAGTTGAAGGGCGGATTCATGACGAATCCGCCGTTCAAGCTAATCTGGTTCAATTGATTGCAGAGGGTTCTTGATGAAAATGCTTCCCCTGAGAGCGGCCATGGGCGCCGCACTGCTGAGCGTTGCCATGGGCGCCGCAGCCAAACCCTTGGTGGTCTGTACCGAAGCCAGCCCGGAAGGCTTCGATATGGTCCAGTACACGACTGCAGTCACTGCCGACGCGGTGGCGGAAACCATCTTCAACCGCCTGGTGGACTTCAAGCCCGGCACCACCGACATCCAGCCCGCCCTGGCGGAATCCTGGGAGATCAGCCCGGACGGCCTGCAATACACTTTCCACCTGCGTAAAGGCGTCAAGTTCCACACCACCGACTACTTCACTCCAACCCGCGACATGAACGCCGACGACGTGCTCTGGAGCTTCCAGCGTCAACTGGACCCGAAGCACCCCTGGCATGACAAGTCCAGCGTCGGCTTCCCCTACTTCGAAAGCATGGGTTTCAAGGAGCTGCTCAAAAGCGTCGAGAAGACTGACGACCACACCGTGGTCTTCACCCTGACCCGCCGCGAGGCCCCGTTCCTGGCCGACATCGCCATGGCCTTCTCTTCCATATTCCCGGCGGAATACGCCGACAAGCTGCTCAAGGAAGGCAAGACCGGCGACCTCAACAGCAAGCCCATCGGCACCGGCCCGTTCGTTTTCACCCGCTACGCCAAGGACGCCCAGGTACGTTTCAAGGCCAACCCGGACTACTTCCGGGGCAAGGCGCCGGCGGACCCGCTGGTGCTGGCGATCACCACGGATAACAACGTGCGCCTGCAGAAGCTCAAGGCCAACGAGTGCCAGATCGCCCTGTACCCCAAACCCGACGACATCCCCAGCATCAAGGCCGACGCCAACCTCAAGGTCGACGAGCTGGCTGCCATGACCACCGGCTACATCGCCATGAACACCACACGCAAGTACATGAGCGACGTGCGAGTGCGCAAGGCCATCGACATCGCCTTTGACAAGGAAGCCTACGTCAACAGCCTGTACGGCAAAGGCAACGCCCTGGTGGGCACCGGCCCTTATCCTCCGACCTTGCTGGGCTTCAACAACAGCCTGCAGAACCCGGCCCGGGACCTGGACAAGGCCCGCGCCCTGCTCAAGGACGCCGGCGTGCCGGATGGCACGGTCATCACCCTGTTCACCCGCAATGGCGGAGGCCCGACCAACCCCAACCCCCTGCTGGGCGCCCAGATGATGCAGGCCGACCTGGCCAAGATCGGCCTCAAGCTCGACATCCGCGTCATGGAGTGGGGCGAGATGCTCAAGCGTGCGAAAAACGGCGAACACGATATGGTGTCGGCCGGCTGGGCGGGTGACAACGGCGATCCGGACAACTTCCTGACCCCGAACCTGAGTTGTGACGCAGCGAAAAACGGCGAAAACTACGCCCGCTGGTGCAACAAGGCATTCCAGGACCTGATCGACCAGGCCCGTTCCGACGCTGAACCTGCCAAACGCGCAGAGCTCTATGAAAAAGCGTTGCTGATTTTCCAACAGGATCAACCGTGGATTCCCATGGCCTATCCGAAGATGTTCACCGCCATGCGCAAGAACGTCGAGGGTTACCACCAGAGCCCCCTGACCACCAACAACTTCGCGACCACCCAAGTGAAGTGATAAGAAACGCCCGCCGCCCTTGACCCCAAGGGTGGCGGGAACGCCTAACCGGCTGATTGAGGTACTTCAGAAGATGTTTAGTTTTATTGCCCGCCGTGTGGGGTTGTTGATCCCCACATTCTTCGGCATCACCTTGCTGACCTTCGCCTTGATACGCATGATTCCCGGCGACCCCGTGGAAGTCATGATGGGCGAACGTCGGGTCGACCCCGAGATGCATGCCCAGGCAATGGAACGCCTTGGATTGAACAAACCGCTGTATGCCCAATACCTGGACTACATCGGCAAGCTCGCCCACGGTGACCTGGGCGAATCCCTGCGCACCCGCACCAGTGTGTGGAGCGAATTCACTTCGCTGTTCCCCGCGACCCTGGAACTGTCCATGGCCGCCCTGCTGTTCGCCGGCGTGCTCGGGCTGCTGGCCGGGGTGATCGCCGCCCTCAAGCGAGGGTCCCTGTTCGACCATGGGGTCATGGGCATCTCCCTCGCGGGCTATTCGATGCCGATCTTCTGGTGGGGCCTGATCCTGATCATGTTCTTCTCGGTGAGTCTGGGCTGGACCCCGGTGTCCGGGCGCATCGACCTGCTCTACGACATCGAGCCCAAGACCGGCTTCATGCTTGTCGACACCCTGCTGGCCGGGGACACCAGTGCCTTCTTCGACGCCCTGCACCACCTGATTCTGCCGGCCATTGTCCTGGGCACCATTCCCCTGGCGGTGATCGCGCGGATGACCCGCTCCTCGATGCTCGAAGTGCTGCGTGAAGACTACATCCGCACCGCCAAGGCCAAGGGCCTGTCGCCGGCCCGGGTGGTATTCGTCCACGGCCTGCGCAACGCGCTGATTCCGGTGCTGACCGTAGTCGGCCTGCAAGTCGGCACCCTGCTGGCCGGTGCAGTGCTGACCGAAACCATCTTCTCCTGGCCGGGGATCGGCAAGTGGCTAATCGAAGCCATCGGCGCCCGGGACTATCCCGTGGTGCAGAACGGCATCCTGCTGATCGCCTGCCTGGTGATCATGGTCAACTTCGTGGTGGACATCCTCTACGGCTTTGCCAACCCACGCATCCGTCACCAGCGCTGAGATCAAGACTAATGAGCACTCCAACTTCCTCAGTAGCAGTCGATCAAAGCCTGCTCTATCCGTCCGTCTACAAAGAATTCTGGCAGCACTTCTCCCGCAACAAGGGCGCGGTAGCCGGCCTGCTGTTCATGCTGCTGATCGTGTTCTGCGCACTGTTCGCCCCCTGGGTGGCGCCGCACAACCCCAGCGAGCAGTACCGCGACTTCCTGCTGACGCCGCCGGCCTGGCTCGAAGGCGGGCAGATGCAGTTCCTGCTGGGCACCGACGAACTGGGCCGCGACCTGCTGTCGCGCCTGATCCAGGGCTCGCGGCTGTCGCTGCTGATCGGCTTGTCATCGGTGGTGATGTCGCTGATCCCGGGCATCCTCCTGGGCCTGTTCGCCGGTTTCTTCCCGCGTTTGCTGGGCCCGACCATCATGCGCCTGATGGACATCATGCTGGCTCTGCCATCGCTGCTGCTGGCCGTGGCCATCGTCGCCATCCTCGGCCCTGGCCTGATCAACACCGTGATCGCCATTGCCGTGGTGTCCCTGCCGTCCTATGTGCGCCTGACCCGTGCCGCGGTGATGGGCGAACTGAACCGCGACTACGTGACCGCAGCACGCCTGGCCGGTGCCGGCCTGCCGCGCCTGATGTTCATCACCGTGCTGCCCAATTGCATGGCGCCACTGATCGTCCAGGCCACCTTGAGCTTCTCCTCGGCGATCCTCGACGCCGCCGCCCTGGGCTTCCTCGGCCTGGGCGTGCAACCGCCGACTCCGGAATGGGGCACCATGCTGGCCTCGGCCCGGGACTACATCGAACGCGCCTGGTGGGTCGTGAGCCTGCCGGGTCTGACCATTTTGCTCAGCGTGCTGGCAATCAACCTGATGGGCGACGGCCTGCGCGATGCGCTGGACCCGAAACTCAAGAACGCCGCCTGAGGAGATTCCCATGTCACTGCTAGAAATCAAGAATCTCAACGTACGCTTCGGCGATGCCACGGCGGTGCCGGTGGTTGATGGCCTCGACCTCAAGGTCGACAAGGGCGAAGTGCTGGCCATCGTCGGCGAGTCCGGCTCGGGTAAGTCGGTGACCATGATGGCGCTGATGGGGCTGATCGAGCACCCCGGCATCGTCACCGCCGACGCCCTCAGCTTCGACGGCCGCGACATGCTCAAGCTCAGCGCCCGCCAGCGCCGGCAGATCGTCGGCAAGGACCTGGCCATGGTCTTCCAGGACCCGATGACCGCGCTGAACCCGAGCTACACCGTGGGCTTTCAGATCGAGGAAGTGCTGCGCCTGCACCTGAAGATGTCCGCCAAGGCGGCGCGCAAGCGCGCCATCGAGCTGCTGGAAAAGGTCGAGATCCCTGGCGCGGCCAGCCGCATGGACGCCTACCCGCACCAGCTGTCCGGCGGCATGAGCCAACGGGTGGCGATCGCCATGGCGATTGCCGGCGAGCCCAAGCTGCTGATCGCCGACGAACCCACCACCGCCCTGGACGTGACCATCCAGGCGCAGATCATGGACCTGCTGCTCAACCTGCAGAAAGAACAGAACATGGGCCTGGTGCTGATCACCCACGACCTCGCCGTCGTGGCCGAAACCGCCCAGCGCGTGTGCGTGATGTACGCCGGGCAAGCCGTGGAAGTCGGCCAGGTACCGGAGCTGTTCGACATCCCCGCTCACCCTTACAGCGAAGCGCTGCTGGCGGCGATTCCCGAGCATAGCCTGGGCGCCACCCGCCTCTCGACTCTGCCCGGTATCGTCCCCGGGCGTTACGACCGACCACAGGGCTGCCTGCTGTCGCCGCGCTGCCCCTACGCCCAGGACAACTGCCGTCAGCAGCGTCCGAGCCTCGATCAAAAAGCCGCCAGCCTGGTGCGCTGCTTCTACCCGCTGAATCAGGAGGTGGCGTAATGGCCGTCGTTCTTACCGCCCGCGACCTGACCCGTCACTACGAAGTGTCCCGTGGCCTGTTCAAGGGCCATGCCACCGTGCGCGCCCTCAACGGCGTGTCCTTTGAACTGGAAGCCGGCAAGACCCTGGCCGTGGTCGGCGAGTCCGGCTGCGGCAAGTCCACCCTGGCCCGGGCCCTGACCCTGATCGAAGAACCCTCCTCGGGCTCGCTGAAAATCGCCGGCCAGGAAGTCGCCGGCGCCGACAAGGCCCAGCGCAAGCAACTGCGCAAAGACGTGCAGATGGTGTTCCAGAGCCCTTATGCCTCGCTCAACCCGCGGCAGAAGATCGGTGACCAACTGGCCGAGCCGCTGCTGATCAACACCAAGCTGTCCGCCGCCGAACGCCGGGAGAAAGTCCAGGCGATGATGAAACAGGTGGGCCTGCGCCCCGAGCACTACCAGCGCTACCCGCACATGTTCTCCGGTGGTCAGCGCCAGCGCATCGCCCTGGCCCGGGCCATGATGCTGCAGCCCAAGGTGCTGGTCGCGGATGAGCCGACCTCGGCCCTGGACGTGTCGATCCAGGCCCAGGTGCTGAACCTGTTCATGGACCTGCAGCAGGAATTCAACACTGCCTACGTGTTCATCTCCCACAACCTGGCGGTGGTGCGTCACGTCGCCGACCAAGTGTTGGTGATGTACCTCGGCCGGCCGGTGGAAATGGGCCCCAAGGAGGACATCTACACCCGCCCCCTGCATCCCTACACCCAGGCGCTGCTGTCGGCGACCCCAACCATCCACCCGGACCCGGACAAACCGAAGATCAAGATCGTCGGCGAATTGCCCAACCCATTGAACCCGCCGTCGGGCTGCGCCTTCCACAAGCGCTGCCCCTACGCCACCGAGCGTTGCAGCACGCAAGAGCCAGCCCTGCGCCAGCTCGACAGCCGTCAGGTGGCTTGCCACTACGCCGAGCAGTTTGTGGTTTAAGCGGACATGAAAAAGGCGCTCCCGAAACGGTCCGGGAGCGCCTGTACAGTGTTCCACCCGCCCCTGGCAACGGATTGCGCATCAGTCCGTTGCCAGGGGTTTTCTTTTAGCCCTGGCTGTCGCCATCGTCGTCATCGTCGGTGGTCTGATCGTCATCCCCCGAACTGCCCCCTTGCCCTTCATCCCCCGGCTCCGACTCGGACTTGGCGAGCATCTGTACCGGTTCGCTTATGGTCGACGAAAAGCCCGGTTCCTTGACCTCCAGCAGGTTGTGGGCCCAGGCCGCCGAGGTTCCGAGCGACAGCATCACCAGCACTTTGATCAGCAACAGCGTGCGTTGGAAAATATTCATAGCCGATTCCATCCTTCACAGGTGAATCATCAAAGGCTGCGCCCAACCTTGTGAAGGTCGCAGCACTGTCTGAAACCTAGTCCCGATATCCCGGCTTTTCCAGATAGCAGGCTATCGATACCCGAGCCGACCGGGCCCTTCCGACTAACGGCGCTCCCTGAAATACACCACAACCCGTAGGAGCCGGCTTGCCGGCGAAGAGGCCCGCAAGCCATGCACCGCCGCGTCCGTAGCCTTCGCTGGCGAGCCAGCTGCTACGGGGCGGCGGGCCTATCCTGAGCGCAACAAAAAGCCCCGCTGTCTGCACAGCGGGGCTTGGGGTGTCGCAGGCGAACTTAGTGGTGTTCGCGGGTGGCGCGGAATTTCACGTCCGGCCAGCGCTCTTCCATCAGCGCCAGATTGACCCGGGTCGGCGCCAGGTAGGTCAGGTGACCGCCGCCGTCCAACGCCAGGTTTTCCACCGCCTTGTTGGAAAACTCTTCCAGCTTCTTCTTGTCGCTGCATTCGATCCAACGGGCAGACCACACGGTGATCGGCTCATAAGAGCACTCCACCTTGTATTCCTCCTTCAGGCGGCTGGCCACCACATCGAACTGCAGCACACCCACGGCGCCGAGGATGATGTCGTTGCTGCGCTCCGGGAAGAACACCTGGGTCGCGCCCTCTTCGGCCAGCTGTTGCAGGCCCTGGCGCAGTTGCTTGGACTTGAGCGGGTCCTTCAGGCGCACGCGGCGGAAGAGTTCCGGGGCGAAGTGCGGGATACCGGTAAAGCCCAGGGCCTCGCCTTCGGTGAAGGTGTCGCCGATCTGGATGGTGCCATGGTTGTGCAGGCCGATGATGTCGCCAGCATAGGCCTCTTCCAGTTGCTCACGCTCGGAGGAGAAGAAGGTCAGGGCGTCGCCAATGCGCACGTCCTTGCCAGTACGCACGTGGCGCATCTTCATGCCCTTCTCGTACTTGCCCGAGCAGATGCGCATGAAGGCAATACGGTCGCGGTGCTTGGGGTCCATGTTCGCCTGGATCTTGAACACGAAACCGCTGAATTTTTCTTCCTGGGGCGCCACGGCGCGCTCATTGGCTTCACGGGGCAGCGGCAACGGCGCCCAGTCCACCACGGCGTCGAGAACGTGATCGACACCGAAGTTGCCCAGGGCGGTACCGAAGAACACCGGAGTCAGATGACCGTCGAGGAACTCCTGCTGGTTGAACTCGTGGCAGGCACCCTGCACCAGCTCCAGTTGCTCGATGAAACGCTCGTACTCGTCACCCAGGTGGGCACGGGCTTCGTCGGAGTCGAGTTTCTCGATGATCTTGGTTTCAGTGCGTTCGTGGCCGTGGCCCGGGGTGTAGACGATGATGTAGTCGCCCGCCAGGTGGTACACACCCTTGAAGTCGCGGTAGCAACCGATCGGCCAGGTGATGGGCGCGGCCTTGATCTTCAGTACCGCTTCGATTTCGTCCAGCAGCTCGATCGGATCGCGAATGTCGCGGTCGAGTTTGTTGATGAAGCTGACGATGGGCGTGTCCCGCAGGCGGCAGACGTCCATCAGGGCGATGGTCCGTGGCTCAACGCCCTTACCGCCGTCGAGCACCATCAGCGCCGAGTCCACCGCGGTCAGGGTGCGATAGGTGTCTTCCGAGAAGTCTTCGTGGCCCGGGGTGTCCAGCAGGTTGATCATGTGTTCGCGATAGGGGAACTGCATGACCGACGTGGTAATGGAAATACCCCGTTGCTTCTCCATCTCCATCCAGTCGGAAGTGGCATGGCGATCGGACTTACGCGATTTGACGGTGCCCGCCACCGCAATTGCCTTGCCCATCAGCAAGAGCTTTTCGGTGATGGTGGTCTTACCCGCATCCGGGTGGGAAATAATGGCGAAAGTGCGGCGTTTCGCGACTTCGGCGGCCTGTTTGGTCATGGGAAATCGCCTGGCGGTGATCAAAAAAGGGCGCAGATTATAGCCCAGACAAAGCCTCGCGGGCCACCGCTGCCCCCGTCGCCCAAACCACCGCAAGGCAGATAAACGGTGGCTATATGCTGCCAAGTATGGAACCTTTTAAAACGTGGAGACGTCCACTCCCCTGTCACGCGCTGTCGTCAGGGGCTGAAATATCAGCAAGTTAGCTTGACGAAGCTGCGCTCATGGCTCGTTCAACCGCCGCTCTGCCGGCACTCGACGAGCTGCTTTTCGCGCGTACTTTCCCGGCAGCCAGGAATGGCCCTGCCACACGGGAAAGTACCCGCCGACCGACAAAAGGAGTCCGCCTGTGGCTATTCGCTATGGCAAAGGGCTGATAGGAGGGGTTGCGGTAATCGCCCTCCTGGCCCTGCTGATCCACTGGATCGGCATCAGTACGATCGAACACTACCGCGACGATCTGTTGTTCTACCTGCAAGCTCATCTGTTCCTGGTCCTGGCGTCCATGCTCGCCGCACTGCTAGTGGGCATCCCCGCCGGCATCTTCCTCAGCCGCCCGAGCATGGTCGGACGCGCCGAACGCTTCATGCAAGTGTTCAACATCGGTAACACCGTCCCCCCTCTGGCCGTCCTGGCCATCGCCCTGGGGATTCTCGGCATCGGCAGTGGCCCGGCCATCTTCGCTCTGTTCCTCGCCTCCTTGCTGCCCATCGTGCGCAACACCTATGAAGGCCTGAAAAACGTCCAGGGCTCCCTCAAGGAAGCGGCGGTCGGCATCGGCATGACGCCACGCCAAGTGCTGTGGAAAGTCGAATTGCCCAATGCCGTGCCGATCATCATCGGTGGCGTACGGGTGGCCCTGGCGATCAACGTCGGCACCGCGCCCCTGGCCTTCCTGATCGGCGCCAACAGCCTGGGCAGCCTGATCTTCCCCGGCATAGCCCTGAACAATCAGCCGCAATTGCTGCTCGGCGCGGCCTGTACCGCGTTGCTGGCCTTGCTCCTCGACGGCCTGGTAACCCTGGCCAGCCGCCTCTGGCTGGAACGTGGTCTGCGCCCGTCCTAAGTCCGTAAGCGCCAAGGAATGAACATGAAAAAAACAAGCCTGATACTCGGCTGCATCCTGCTTTTTTCCGGATGGGTGCAAGCCGCGGAAAAACCGCTGATCCGCATTGGTGCCCGGGTCTTCACCGAACAGACCCTGCTGGCGGAAATCACCTCCCAGTACCTGCGCAGCAAGGGTTACGACACCCGCGTTACCGGCGGCCTGGGCAGCAACCTGGCCCGCAGTGCCCAGGAAAGCGGACAGCTGGACCTGATCTGGGAATACACCGGGGTCTCGCTGGTGGCCTACAACCACATCGACGAGAAACTCGACAGCGAACAGTCCTACGCCCGAGTGAAAGAACTCGACGCGAAAAAAGGCCTGGTCTGGTTGTCGCCGTCCAAGTTCAGCAATACCTACGCCCTGGCCCTGCCGGAGAACGTGGCCCGGGAACACCCCCAGATCAACAGCATCAGCGACCTGACCAAGGCCCTGGCCGAAAACCCCAAGGAAAACCGCCTGGTGGCCCTGGACACCGAGTTCGCCAACCGCTCCGACGGCATGGGCGGCATGGTCAAGCTGTATGACATGAACCTGACCCGCAAAAACACCCGGCAAATGGACGCCGGCCTGGTCTACACCGCCTTGCGCAATGGCCAGGTGTTTGCCGGCCTGGTGTACACCACCGATGGCCGCCTCAACGCCTTCAAGCTCAAGCTGCTGCAAGACGACAAGCATTACTTCCCGGACTACACCGCAGCGCCCGTGGTGCGTCAGGTTTATCTCGACGCCCACCCGCAACTGGCCGCCGACCTCAAGCCGCTGGCGGCCCTGTTCGACGACGAAACCATGCGTCAGTTGAACGCGCGAGTCGACGTTGACCATGAAAGCCCCTCCGCCGTGGCCGCCGATTTCCTGCGCCAACACCCGATCAACTAATAGAGAGGAGAAGACATGGAATTTTTAAACGCCTTTTCCCATCTTGACTGGACCCAGGTCCTGCACCTGACCTGGCAACACATCACCCTGGTGGGTATCGCCGTGACCCTGGCGATTGTCTTCGGTGTCCCCCTGGGCATTCTGATGACCCGCTTTCCCTCCCTCGCCGGGCCCCTGCAGGCCAGCGCCACGGTGCTGCTGACCATTCCTTCCATTGCCCTGTTCGGCCTGTTGCTGCCGTTCTACTCCAAGTTCGGCCAGGGCCTGGGGCCGCTGCCGGCCATCACTGCGGTGTTCCTCTATTCCCTGCTGCCGATCATGCGCAACACCTACCTGGCGCTGACCGGTGTCGAGCCGGGTATCCGCGAAGCTGCCCGCGGCATCGGCATGACCTTCGGCCAGCGCCTGCGCATGGTCGAACTGCCGATCGCGGTGCCGGTGATCCTCGCCGGGGTGCGCACCGCCGTGGTGATGAACATCGGCGTCATGACCATCGCCGCCACCATTGGCGCCGGCGGCCTGGGCGTACTCATTCTTGCCTCCATCAGCCGCAGCGACATGTCGATGCTGATCGTCGGCGCGGTGCTGGTCAGTCTTCTGGCCATCTTCGCCGACCTGCTTCTGCAATGGCTGCAACGCTCGCTGACTCCAAAAGGACTCCTGAAATGATCGAACTTCAAAACCTGACCAAGACCTTTCGCAGCAACGGCAAAGATGTCAAAGCCGTCGACTCGGTAAGCCTGACCGTCAATGAAGGCGAGATCTGCGTGTTCCTCGGGCCGTCCGGCTGCGGCAAGAGCACCACGCTGAAAATGATCAACCGCCTGATCAAGCCCACCTCGGGCAAGATCCTGATCAACGGCGAAGACACCACCGACCTGGACGAAGTAACCCTGCGCCGCAACATCGGCTACGTGATCCAGCAGATCGGCCTGTTCCCGAACATGACCATCGAGGAAAACATCGTGGTGGTGCCCAAGCTGCTGGGCTGGGACAAGCAGAAATGCCACGACCGCGCCCGCGAGCTGATGAGCATGATCAAGCTCGAGCCCAAGCAGTACCTGCACCGTTACCCGCGAGAGCTGTCCGGTGGTCAGCAACAGCGCATCGGGGTGATTCGCGCCCTGGCGGCGGATGCGCCGCTGTTGCTGATGGATGAACCCTTCGGCGCGGTGGACCCGATCAACCGCGAGATGATCCAGAACGAATTCTTCGAGATGCAGCGAGCGCTGAACAAGACCGTGATCATGGTCAGCCACGACATCGATGAAGCCATCAAGCTGGGGGACAAGATCGCCATCTTCCGCGCCGGCAAGCTGCTGCAGATCGACCACCCGGACACCCTGCTGGCGCACCCGGCGGACGATTTCGTCAGCAATTTCGTTGGCCAGGACAGCACCCTCAAGCGCCTGCTGCTGGTGAAAGCCGAAGACGCCGCAGACAACGCACCGTCGGTGAGCCCGGAAACCCCAGTGGCCGATGCCCTGGAACTGATGGACGAACACGACCGCCGCTACGTGGTGGTGACCTGCGCCGAGAACAAGGCCCTGGGTTATGTACGTCGTCGCGACCTGCACCGTCAGACCGGCACCTGCGCGCAGTTCCTGCGGGAGTTCAACGCCACCGCTGCCTATGACGAACACCTGCGGATTCTTCTGTCGCGCATGTACGAGTTCAACCGTTCGTGGCTGCCGGTAATGGATGCCGAACGGGTGTTCCTTGGGGAAGTGACCCAGGAATCCATTGCTGCCTACCTGAGCTCGGGGCGTTCACGGGGGATGAAGACCAATATCGTCTCGCCGGCTGAAGCGGTGTTTGCCTGATCAATAAATAGCCAATAACGAACCTGTGGCGAGGGAGCTTGCTCCCGCTGGGCCGCGAAGCGGACCCTCTTGGCAAAAAAGAGTGGAACTGCTGCGCAGTCCGCGGGAGCAAGCTCCCTCGCCACAAGGTTTTTTGCCTGCCAACGCGCCGGAAAAAAATATCAACAGCCACCCCCGTGAATGCTGTCCGGCGACGCCTTCCCAAACAGCCAAAATCCCCCTCACACCCGCCTCTCGCCGCTAACGTCGCCGATGTTGACGATTTCATACTTACCAGCCACTTGGCACGCAAAAGCGTCGAACGTGCAGGTATTTTTAACACCCGTGAATTCTTCGGGAACATCTGCCCGTCATCTGTGTCGGCTACAAAGAGAGGTGTCCGTCACGCACGTCAGACAAGTGCAAAAACGCGACATTTTTTGTTGATCTCAGGCCCCTCACCGCCTAAAGTTCGCGCCGAACGTCCATGCTGGAAACGATCCATCCGGCTCAAGTACTGACGACGAGACAGCAAGGCCAAGGGCAACTTTCCCATGGCCTTTTTGCTTTCGGCGACATGCCTTGGGAAGTAGGCGAACCAAAGTGGGGATACGGAGGACGTTCACAAGGCGGTGTCATCCATGACCTGTCCTTAAACCCATTGATTACCAACGTTTGCCAGTAGGAGCTCCCAACGCATGTCGATTAACGTCGAAGACTATTTCGCGCGCGAAACCTTTCAGAAAATGAAGGCCTTCGCCGACCAGCAAGAAACCCCGTTCGTGGTCATCGACACCCAGATGATCTCCAAGGCCTACGACGACCTGCGCGCCGGTTTCGAATTCGCCAAGGTCTACTACGCGGTCAAGGCCAACCCGGCTGCCGAGATCATCGACCTGCTGCACGAAAAAGGCTCGAGCTTCGACATCGCCTCGATCTACGAGCTGGACAAGGTGCTGGGCCGCGGCGTCAACCCGGCCAATATCAGCTACGGCAACACCATCAAGAAATCCAAGGACATCCGCTACTTCTATGAGAAGGGCGTGCGTCTGTATGCCACCGACTCCGAAGCCGACCTGCGCAACATCGCCAAGGCCGCCCCGGGTTCGAAAGTCTATGTGCGTATCCTCACCGAAGGTTCCACCACCGCCGACTGGCCGCTGTCGCGCAAATTCGGCTGCCAGACCGACATGGCCATGGACCTGTTGATCCTCGCCCGCGACCTGGGCCTGGTGCCTTACGGCGTATCGTTCCACGTGGGTTCGCAACAGCGCGACATCAGCGTCTGGGACGCGGCAATCGCC
Organism: Pseudomonas sp. E1BtOHC1; assembly: GCF_058744285.1. Classification (NCBI taxonomy): domain Bacteria; kingdom Pseudomonadati; phylum Pseudomonadota; class Gammaproteobacteria; order Pseudomonadales; family Pseudomonadaceae; genus Pseudomonas; species Pseudomonas sp. E1BtOHC1. Next base: position 1,793,077 of record NZ_CP196023.1, on the reverse strand, counting down.
AAGGTCAAGGTGATCTTCGAGCGCCTGAAGGAAGAAGACGGCATCGAGCTCAAGCTGATCAACATGGGTGGCGGCTTCCCGGCCAACTACATCACCCGTACCAACAGCCTGGAAACCTACGCCGAGGAAATCATCCGCTTCCTGAAGGAAGACTTCGGTGACGACCTGCCGGAAATCATTCTGGAACCGGGCCGCTCGCTGATTGCCAACGCCGGTATCCTGGTCAGCGAAGTGGTGCTGGTGGCGCGCAAATCCCGCACCGCCGTGGAGCGCTGGGTCTACACCGACGTGGGCAAGTTCTCCGGCCTGATCGAAACCATGGACGAGTCCATCAAGTTCCCGATCTGGACCGAGAAAAAAGGTGAAGTCGAAGAAGTGGTCATCGCCGGCCCGACCTGCGACAGCGCCGACATCATGTACGAGAACTACAAGTACGGCCTGCCGCTGAACCTGGCCATCGGCGACCGCCTGTACTGGCTGTCCACCGGTGCCTACACCACCAGCTACAGCGCGGTGGAATTCAACGGCTTCCCGCCGCTGAAGGCCTACTATCTGTAAGAAAGCTGCAAGTGACCAGCGGCAAGCGGTAAGTGAAAGCCCATGACTTGTCATGGGCTTTTTTGATCTACTAGCGAACTACAGCGCCGTTGGGGTTTCGCTGGAGTGCCCAGCTCGCTAGGTGGCCGTAGCACCTCTCGCCCTGAGAGAACGGCATGACAGGACATGTTGCAGCGATATCGCCAGCACCATTCGGACCCGTCACCGTAAACTCTCCGAATTCACCAAACCGGCGATCAAGCACTGCCACACTCAGCCAAAGCAAGCGATAGCCTTGCTCTTCGAATCATGAGCCTGCCAAATTATCGGTATCTCAGTGAAGGCTCTGAATAGCCATAGTGAACGCCTTGAAAAGAGAATTAACGCATGACCTGTAAAATCATCACCATCGTCGGCGCACGCCCTCAGTTCATCAAGGCCGCAGCAGTCTCGCGAGAGATCCTCAAACACCCTGACCAACTGCAAGAAATCATGGTCCACACTGGCCAACACTACGACCCGAACATGTCCCAGGTGTTTTTCGATGAGCTGGAGATTCCAGCTCCGAAATACAACCTGGAAGTATCGGGCGGGGGACACGGGGCCATGACCGGCCGCATGCTTGAAGGCATCGAACAAATCCTGCAGGACGAGAAACCCGACTGGGTTCTGATCTACGGAGATACCAATTCGACCCTGGCAGGAGCGCTGGCAGCGGCGAAACTGCATATTCCAGTCGCTCATGTCGAGGCTGGCCTGCGTTCGTTCAACATGCGCATGCCGGAAGAGATCAACCGGATTCTCTCCGATCGGGTCTCGACATTGCTGCTGTGCCCAACGGTAGTGGCAGTCGATAACCTGGCACAGGAAGGCATCACTCAAGGCGTCCATAACGTCGGCGATGTCATGTATGACGTGGCCCTCTACTACCGTGATCGGGCACGGAGCAACAGCCGAATCCTCGACACCCTGGGCCTGTTCGAGAAGGGCTTTGCCCTGGCCACCTGCCATCGCGCTGAAAATACTGATTCGCCTGAACGACTGAATGCGATCCTCTCGGCACTCGCAGCCATCAGTACAGAACTACCAGTGGTTCTGCCACTGCACCCTCGAACACGCAAACTGGTCAATGACCACAAGCTGCAACATCTATTGGAAAAGCTCACGATCGTCGAGCCCCTGGCATTCCTGGACATGGTGGCACTCGAACAGGCAGCCAAGGTGATTCTCACCGACTCCGGCGGCGTCCAGAAAGAAGCGTTTTTCTATCAGGTTCCTTGCATCACCATGCGCGATGAAACCGAGTGGGTTGAAACAGTGGCCCTCGGTTGGAACCATGTGGTGGGTGCATCCGAAGCTCGTATCCTGAATGCTTTCGCACAGTTGAAGGACGGCCAGAACGGCGACCAGAGCGCCCCCTACGGGAACGGAAGTGCAAGCCAGGCAATTATCAAGCACTTGATAATGGGAGCTTGAGACCGCGCCTTCTGGTCAGCCTGTATCTCACTTTACTCGCAGCTCAAGGATTGTTCAGGGACGGAAAACGTCCCTGCAACCACCTTTAGATCTACCGACCAACAAGGCCAGTGTTGCCCTCAATACCTGGCGACATTGGAAAAAGCAGCCAGCTCAGCTCTATCGCTCTTATCCCCCAGCTCAGCCGCGCGCTGAAAATACTCCCCAGCCATATCTCTGACCTCCGGATGAGCAGCGCTCAACAACGAAAAACGAGCCACTCGGAGGAAGTTCAAATTGCCGCCAGCCAGGGCCTGTTGCAGCCAATCCACGGCTTCGTCGATACGACCGGCATCCGCCAGCACCGCCGCATAGCTGAACTGTCCGCGAAAATCCCCGCCTTCGGCCGAGCGTCGGTAGCAGTCCCACGCCGCTTCGGGATCGGCCGGACACACCACCCCTTCCTCCAGGTAACGCCCCAGCAGGTTCATTGACTTGGCATGGCCTAAGCCCGCCGCACGACGATAACAGTCCAGGGCCAAGGCATGGTTCTGCTCTACACCACGACCAGTGGCCAGGAGGTTGGCGTAGTTGTACAAGCCCCAATCCAGCCCCGCTTCCGCGGCTTGGCGATAGTGCCGTGCAGCATTGGCTGCATCCGCCGGGCAACCCCACCCGTGCTCATGGCAGCGGCCGAGCATGTTGCGCGCCATCAGGTGGCCGCCTTGGGCGGCGATTTCGAACCAGCGCAAGGCCAGGGGTTGATCCTGCTGGATACCGTGGCCATCGAGGAGGATCTGCCCCAGCAGCGCCTGGGCATCCACCAGGCCTTCCCGGGCCGCCACCAGTATCGCCTGGGCCGCACGGGCCGGGCTCTGTTGGAGCATGGCGCTCAGTTGCGCGCCGTCGAGGACTTCCTCGCGGCGAAGTTGAAAAGTCACGGCTTACACCTCGACCCAGCGACGCAGCAGGTTGTGATAGGTGCCAGTCAGGCGGATCAGCGAAGGGTGCTCGGGCATATCTCGGGTCAGTTCCTGGATCGCCCCGTCCATTTCGAACAGCAAGGCCCGCTGGCTGTCTTCGCGCACCAGGCTCTGGGTCCAGAAGAAAGAGGCGTAGCGAGCGCCGCGAGTCACCGGGTTGACCTTGTGCAGGCTGGTGCCGGGGTAGAGCACCATGTCCCCCGCCGGCAGCTTGACCCGCTGCAGGCCGTAGGTGTCCTGGATCTCCAGCTCGCCGCCGTCGTAATCCTCGGGGTCGCTGAAGAACAGGGTCGACGACAGGTCCGTGCGCACCCGCTCCGGGCTGCCCTTGGGCTGGCGCACGGCGTTGTCGATGTGGAAGTCGAAACTGCCGCCGGCGGTGTAGCAATTGATCAAGGGTGGGAACACCTTGTGCGGCAAGGCGGCGGACATGAACAAGGGGTTCTGCCACAGGCGATCAAGCATCGCTGCACCGATCTCCTGGGCCAGCGGGTGGCCTTCGGGCAACTGCAGGTTGTGCTTGGCCTTGGCCGACTGATACCCGGCGGTGATCTTGCCGTCCGCCCAGTCCGCCTGCTCCAGGGCTTCACGGATACGCCCCACTTCATCACGGGTGAACACGCCGGGGATATGCAGCAACATGGCCAGGTACCTGAGCAGCGAAAGGCCGTCAATGATATTGATTCTTATTGACTGTGTAAAACCCGACAGACGAACGAGAACGCAAAAACCGTAAGGATAAATTGTAAAGAATGTAAATTCAGTGCGAATAGTAATGTTTCGCAATTGATAACAATTGTTTCTTTCCCCTATATTCCGCGGCCTCAAATCCTTGGGGAGGGGAATCACCATGTCACGCCAACAACCACCATCCGCTGTCAGTTCACCACGCCTGCTGGCGTCTGCGATTGGCGTGGCGATTACCGCCGGCTCCGCGGGCCATATGGCCCAGGCCGCACAAGACACCCAGCAAAAGACGGCGGGCAAGGCCATTGCACTGGATGCCACCAGCATTACTGGTGAGGCCCAGGAGCAGACGTCTTACAAGGTCGACTCCTCCTCCTCGAAAAAATACACAGCACCATTGCGGGAAACGCCGAAAAGCGTGACGGTGATTCCCCAGCAAGTGATGCGCGACACTGCTGCCACCAGCCTGGTGGATGCCCTGCGCACCACACCCGGGATTACCTTTGGTGCCGGTGAAGGCGGCAACCCAGCCGGTGACCGCCCGATCATTCGCGGCTTCAACGCCGAAAGCGACGTGTTCATCGACGGCATGCGTGATCCTGCCTCGCAAAGCCGGGAGATCTTCAACGTCGAATCCATCGAAGTCAGCAAGGGACCTGGCTCGGCCTTTACCGGTGCCGGTTCCACCGGCGGCAGCCTGAACCTGATCTCCAAGACTGCCAAGCTGGGCAACTCCTACAACGGTGGTTTCACCTGGGGCTCGGACCAGACCAAACGCACCACCCTGGACCTCAACCAGCAGATGACCGACAGTTCGGCCTTCCGCCTGAACCTGATGAAGCACGAGGCCAACGTGGCCGGTCGCGACGCCGTGGAAGTCAGCCGCTGGGGCGTGGCGCCCTCCTTCGCGTTCGGCCTGGGTACCGACACCCGGGTCACCGTGGGCTACTACCACCTCAACACTGACGACATCCCGGACTACGGCATCCCGTTGACCAACAGCGGCACTCGCCGCAGCAAGTACAACGTCGACAAACCGGTCAGCGTCAATCGTGACAACTTCTACGGCCTCACCGGCCGCGACTACCGCAAGACCAGCGAAGACAGCGGTACGATCAAGATCGAACACGACCTGAACGACAACCTGACCCTGTCCAACAGCTTCCGCCTGTCGCGCTCGACCCTGGACTACATCGTCACCAACCCGGATGACAGCCGTGGCAACGTGGCCAACGGCACCGTCTATCGCAGCCCGAAAAGCCGCAACTCGACCTCCAAGGGCTGGACCAACCAGACCGACCTGAGCGCCAAGTTCGACACCGGTTTCATCGAGCACAGCCTGGTGACCGGTATCGAGTTCTCCTACGTGGACACCCACAACCGTGCCTACGACGTGACCTCGGCGGTCAACGGCAGCACCTGTAACGCAGCCTTGATCGCAAATGGCGACTGCACCAGCCTCAACAACCCGACGCCGGGCGCCGGCTGGAACGGCACCATCAAGGACAGCGCGGCCTACACCGACACCGACACCAAGACCGCTGCGGCCTACGTGTTCGACACCCTGAAGTTCAACGAGCAATGGTCGTTGAACCTGGGTCTGCGTTTCGACGACTATCAGACCCGCTCCAGTGGCTACGCCACCCGTGCCCCCGTGGGCGAGTTCGCCCGCGAAAACAACTCGCAGCTGTGGAACTACCAGATCGGCGTGGTCTACAAACCACTGCCCAACGGCAGCATCTACGCCGCCTACTCCACCTCCAGCAACCCGGCGGGCGAGACCAGCGGCAACGGCGGCCTAGATCTTGCGGCGAACAACAGCAGCCTGGACCCGGAAAAGAACCGCAACTACGAAGTGGGCACCAAGTGGGACTTCTTCGATGACGATCTGTCGTTGACCGCGGCCCTGTTCCGCACCGAGAAGACCAACGCGCGGATCAACGACCCGGATGGCGGCGCTACCCAGGTGCTGGACGGTGAACAACGGGTCAACGGCCTGGAACTGACCTACAGCGGCAAGCTGACCCGCAACTGGAAGGTCTACGGCGGCTACACCTACATGGAAAGCGAAGTGGTGAAAACCACCCTGGCGGTGGACGAGGGCAACCACACCCCAAGCACGCCACGGAACAACTTCACCCTGTGGTCGACCTATGACCTGATCCCGGAACGCCTCACTGTCGGCGCCGGCGCCACCTTCGTCGATTCGCAGTTCGGCAACATCGCCAACTCGGTGGAGATCCCGTCCTACTGGCGCTACGACGCCATGGCCAGCTACAAGCTGACCAAGAACGTCGACCTGCAGCTCAACGTGCAGAACCTGACCGACAAGCGTTACTTCGACCAGGTGTTCCAGACCCACTACGCCCACGTAGCCGCCGGCCGTACCGCCCTGATGAGTGCCAACTTCCACTTCTGATCCAACGCAGCCCCTCCTGTGGCCCCGGCCACAGGCAGCCAAGCCCCGCGCATTTCAATGCCTGGGGCTTTTGCGTGTAAGAAAGAATGCTTCTCGACAACCCACGGCATAATGCGCGCCGTGTTTCACCTCTCTGGACGTACAAGGCGGTCGATGTGTTGAAGAAAACCCTGTTCCAGCTGCACTGGTTCTTCGGCATCAGCGCGGGGCTGATCCTGGCCCTGATGGGCATCACCGGGGCGACGGTGTCGTTCCAGGACGAGATCCTGCGCGCCCTCAACCCATCGGTGCTGCAAGTCGACAAGCTCCCCGCCGGAGTGCTGCCGCCCGCCGAACTGGTGGAAAAAATCCAGGCCGCCGAAGGCAAGACCGTGTCCATGCTCTGGGTGGAAACCGACAGTGGCAACGCCGCACGGGTGTTCTTCACCCCGCCGCCGGGGGAACGTCGTGGCCAGATGCGCTACTTCGATCCTTATACCGGCGAATTCATGGGCGACGCCGTCGGCCAGGACTTCTTCAGCTTCATGTTGCAACTGCACCGTTTCCTGGCCATCGGCGACACCGGCCGCCAGATCACCGGCGCCTGCACCCTGATCCTGATCTTTTTCTGCCTGTCCGGCCTGTACCTGCGCTGGCCGCGCCAGGTCGGCAACTGGCGCGTGTGGCTGACCCTGGACTGGGCCAAGAAAGGTCGCGGCTTCAACTGGGACCTGCACGCGGTGTTCGGCACTTGGTGCCTGCTGTTCTATCTGCTGTTCGCCCTCACTGGCCTGTACTGGTCCTACGATTGGTACAGAGAGGGCCTGACCAAACTGCTCTCCGACTCGCCACACAGTGAACACCAGCGCGGCGGTCGCGGCGGCCCACCGCCCAAGGGCCAGGCGCCGCTGGCGGACTACAACGCCATGTGGAGCAGCATCTACAGCGCCGCCGGCAAGGACCTCAGCGGCTACAACATCCGCATGCCGCCAGTGGCCGGTCAGCCGGCGACGGTGTTCTACCTGTTGAAGGACTCGCCCCACGATCGAGCGCTGAACCAGCTGACCCTGGACCCCGCCACCGGGGTCATCAGCCGTCATGACCGCTACGCCGACAAGAGCTTCAAGTCGCAGTTGCTCACCAGCGTCTACGCCCTGCACGTGGGCAGCTACTTCGGCCTGATCGGACGCATAGTGCTGACCCTGGCCTCATTGAGCATGCCGCTGTTCTTCGTCACCGGCTGGCTGCTGTACCTGGACCGGCGTCGCAAAAAGCGCCAGATCAAGAACGCTCGCCAAGGCCTGGAAAGCGCCGCCGACGATGGCTCGGCGTGGCTGATCGGTTTCGCCAGCCAGAGCGGCTTTGCCGAACAATTGGCCTGGCAGACGGCCGGGCAATTGCAAGCTGCCGGGGTCAGCGCCAAGGTCCAGTCGCTGGCCAGCCTCAGCGAACAGGATCTGCGCAGCGCCCAACGCGCGCTGTTCGTAGTCAGCACTTTCGGCGACGGTGAAGCCCCGGACAGCGCGAGGGGCTTCGAACGCAAACTGCTGGGCCGCGAGCTGCCGCTTGCGGGTTTGCAGTACGCCGTGCTCGGCCTCGGCGACCGCCAGTATCAGCACTTCTGCGGCTTTGCCCGGCGCCTGCATGATTGGCTGTCGAGCCAGGGCGGCAACACCCTGTTCGCCCCCATCGAAGTGGACAGCGGCGACACCTACGCCCTGCGCCACTGGCAACAGCAGCTGGGCCAACTGACCGGACAGGCTCCCGTGGACCTGTGGCAGGCCCCGGCCTTCGACAACTGGACCTTGAACACCCGCACCCTGCTCAACCCTGAAAGCAGCGGTTCCGGAGTCTACCTGCTGCAGTTGCTGGCCCCCAGCACCAGTAGCTGGCTAGCGGGCGACCTGGTGGAAGTCATGCCACGCAACAGCCCATGGATGGTCGACTACTTCCTCAACGGCCTGGGCCTTTGCGGTGAGAGCAAGGTACAGCTCGACGGCCTGGAAGAAAGCCTCGAACAGGCCCTGGGCAGCCGCCAACTGCCGGAAAACCGCAGCCATCTGGTGGGGCTGCATGCCCAAGCCCTGGTAGACGCCCTAGTGCCCTTGAGCATGCGCGAATACTCCATCGCCTCGATTGCTGCCGACGGTTGCCTGGAGCTGCTGGTACGCCAGGAACGCCACGCCGACGGCAGCCTGGGCATCGGCTCCGGCTGGCTGACCGAACACGCGCCAGTGGGCGCCAGCATCAGCCTGCGGGTCAGACGCAACAGCGGCTTCCACCTGCCGGCCGAACCTCGCCCGCTGATTCTGCTGGGCAACGGCACCGGGCTGGCGGGCTTGCGCAGCCTGCTCAAGGCGCGGATCGCCGAGGGCCAGCAACGCAACTGGCTGATCTTTGGCGAGCGCAATGCCGAGCATGACTTCTACTGCCAGGACGAACTGCAGGAATGGTTGACCCGCGGCGACCTGAGCCGCCTGGACCTGGCGTTCTCCCGGGACCAGGCCGAGAAAGTCTACGTCCAGGACCGCCTGCGCCAGGCGGCGGACGAGCTTAAAAAATGGCTGGACGATGGCGCCGCGATCTACATCTGCGGCAGCTTGCAGGGCATGGCGTCGGGGGTGGATCAAGTGCTCAATGAAGTGCTGGGCGCAGACCACGTCGAACGCCTGATCGAACAGGGTCGCTATCGCCGCGACGTTTACTGAGGCCTCAGACGCTTCGCCGGCAAGCCGGCTCCTACACCCATCGTGCTGCACCCTCCGTAGGAGCTGGCTTGCCAGCGAAGGCGCCCGTCAGAACGGCGCAAGGCTCAAAGGCCTCTTCGCCGGCAAGCCGGCTCCGGGACGGGGCGTTGTCGAGGAGGGTTACACCGGTTGCAGGTTGTGCTCGTACACCGCCACGCCATCCAGGTCCCGCAGGATCACCTTCAGCTCTGCCGTCTGCCCATCGATCTGCACTTCGCCAAAGAACTGGAAGCCGGCAAAGGGCGAAGTGTTCTGTGCAAGCGGCGCCTTCTGAAACACCACTTCCGGGCCGAAGGTTTTATCCAGCACATTGGGCCCGAAACTCCCGGCATTCAGCGGGCCGGCAACAAACTCCCAGAACGGTTCGAAGTCCTGAAACGCCGCGCGATCCGGGTGGTAATGGTGGGCCGCGCAGTAATGCACGTCCGCCGTCAGCCACACATGGTTGCGCACCTGATGCTTGCGCAGATGCGCCAGCAATTCGGCAATCTCCAGCTCACGCCCCTGGGCCGGCCCCGGGTCGCCGTTGGCAACGGCCTCCCAACGCGCCACCCCGGGGCTGACTTCACCATCAGGCACCCCCAGGCCAATGGGCATGTCCGCCGCCACCACTTTCCACTGCGCCGAAGAATCCTTGAGTTCGCGCTTCAACCAGTCCAGTTGTTCACGGCCGAGGAAGGGTTTCTCGCCACCGAGGTTGTCATCGTTGGCGCCACGATAACTGCGCATATCCAGCACGAACACGTCCAGCAACGGCCCATAGCTGAGCTTGCGGTAAATCCGTCCGCCACCATCGGCGCTCTGCCGGCGCATCGGCGAATACTCCAGCCACGCCTGCCGCGCGCGGCCCACCAGGGTCTGGATGTCCTTGGTCACGTAACGCTCGTCCAACTGCTTGCTCGGCGACCAGTTGTTGACCACCTCGTGATCGTCCCACTGCCAGATCTGCGGCACCTCGGCATTGAAGCGGCGCAGGTTGTCGTCCATCAGGTTGTAGCGGTAATTGCCCCGGTATTCGTCCAGGGTTTCAGCCACCTTGCTCTTGGCCTCGGTGGTGATATTGCGCCAGATGCGCCCGTCTTCCACGGTCAACTGCGCCGGCACCGGGCCGTCGGCGTAGATGGTGTCGCCGCTGTGGATAAAAAAGTCCGGCAGACGCAGGCGCATCGCCTCATAGATGCGCATACCACCGATGTCCGGGTTGATGCCAAAGCCCTGGCCCACCGTGTCACCGCTCCAGACAAAACGGATATCCCGGCGTTGCGCCGGCGCACTGCGCAAATGGCCGAACCAGGGTTCACTGACCACGCCAGACTGGGCGTCCTCGAAGGTCACCCGATAAAAGATCGCCTGATCGGCCGGCAACCCGGTCAACTCCACCCGCGCCGTGAAGTCGGTCCGCGCATCGGCCAGGGGCGAGATGAAACGCCGAGGGTTGCTGAACATGCTTCGCGTGTCCCACTCCACCACCATCCGCGCCGGGCGGTCGCTGCGACTCCAGATCATCGCCCGATCCCCCAGCAGATCCCCGGACTGCACCCCATCGGTGAGCTGCGGCCGATCCTTGACCGAGGCGATCACCGCCGGCGCCAGGCTCGGCAGCAACAGCCCCGCCCCGGCGATTTGCATGATCCGACGACGGCCGAGGTTGAACTCGCTCATGGTGACTCCCTGACAATGGTCAAAAGGCAACCTTAGTCAGTGGGGATGAAGGGGGTGTGACAGGACAGTGGCGAGGTGTGACCTGAATTAAGCATGCTGCTCACGCGTGTTTTCTTAGCTGCTTACACGGAAGTGAGGTGCTACGCACGGCCGTGGCCCAGGCCGTGAGTTTTCTGAGCTGCCTACACGGCAGTGAAGGTGAGGACTGAAACGAAGCGGTCCATTGACCTTTTCTTAGCTGCCTACACGGCAGTGAAGGCGACCGCCCCGAACACGGATGTCGATGTTGATTTCTTAGCTGCCTGCACGGCAGTGAAGATCGATGCTCATGGGTGGAATGCCTGTTCGAATTTCTTAGCTGCCTGCACGGCAGTGAAGGAGCTTCGCGAAACCAGCCATATCCTTAGCCTTTTCTTAGCTGCCTGCACGGCAGTGAAGGGGATAACTGCCGCTGCATCACTGCCGAGGTTTTTCTTAGCTGCCTGCACGGCAGTGAAGTATCCCTACATGCAGGTCAACCGCCCGGGGATTTTCTTAGCTGCCTGCACGGCAGTGAAGGAAGGCCGCGTCCGGTTCCTCTCTTTTATGGATTTCTTAGCTGCCTGCACGGCAGTGAAGGTTGAGCTGCTTGAGGACCGTGTCATTTTTCTTTTCTTAGCTGCCTGCACGGCAGTGAAGCCCAGGCTTTGCAGGATGATGTTGGTGTCAATTTTCTTAGCTGCCTGCACGGCAGTGAAGTGTCGCGGCTGTGATAGCAATAGTTTTCCCATTTTCTTAGCTGCCTGCACGGCAGTGAAGCTGGTTCATACTGCGCGAACGCCGGTCTGCCATTTCTTAGCTGCCTGCACGGCAGTGAAGAAGCCCGCGCCGCCCTGGACAAAGCCACCGAGTTTCTTAGCTGCCTGCACGGCAGTGAAGGCGCAACAGGAGCTGTTGTACCAGCAGTCACTTTTCTTAGCTGCCTGCACGGCAGTGAAGACCAAACAGTCGGTACAGCAGTGTCTCTTTCATTTCTTAGCTGCCTGCACGGCAGTGAAGTCGCTGTTGCGTTCATGGGCTTCCTCCTGACTTTTCTTAGCTGCCTGCACGGCAGTGAAGCGCGAGCTATCCCGGCGTGACTGGTTCGAGGATTTCTTAGCTGCCTGCACGGCAGTGAAGTGCGAGGACTCCAGGGCGTCCGCAATGGCGCATTTCTTAGCTGCCTGCACGGCAGTGAAGTCGCGCAGCTCGGCCCGCTGCTCCTGCTTTACTTTCTTAGCTGCCTGCACGGCAGTGAAGCTATCTCGCAGACCGCCTGACCGATCTTCCCTTTTCTTAGCTGCCTGCACGGCAGTGAAGTTCAACGAAAACCCATTCTTTCGGGTCTGCCATTTCTTAGCTGCCTGCACGGCAGTGAAGGAACTGGAAGGTGTCGCGCGCGGGCTATATGATTTCTTAGCTGCCTGCACGGCAGTGAAGCATGAGCTGGCCGGTATCGTTCTTGGTATCCATTTCTTAGCTGCCTGCACGGCAGTGAAGTGGCCGACAGTTCGGCGGCGGTGGCCACAGGCTTTCTTAGCTGCCTGCACGGCAGTGAAGTAGAGCATTTTTTCCATAACCCTCTGATTGCGTTTAGAAAAGGCTCCCAAAGACTCCACATACCCTTTTTCTGAGCCCCCTTGTAAGTCGTTGATTTTACAAGAGGGCTCAGTCCCTCCAGAAAAAAGGGTTAAAACCAGGGCACCGTTGCGCTTGAGCTCAAGCCATAAGCGTTGAATATTCCTGCCTGTGGTTGCTCAAGAAGCGGGCCGTGGCGGATGAACAAGTGGAACACTTGATGGCTGGTATGGCTGCGCATGACAGCAAAAGGCAGGTCACAGCGTTTCGCTGCTGTATCGGGAAGACGCCGACGTGCCTCGTCCTCGGAAAGCCCGTGACGCTTGATCAAACGGCGCCGCAGGCGTTCGGGATTGCTGTCGACCTGCACCCGGCAGACATGACGATGCTGCACGTGTGCCGGCACAGGGCATGGCTGGCCGATATGCACATGGTCGCGCATCCCCGTCAGCCAATTGATGGCCAGCAATTGGTCTAGGGCCTCGCTGCTCCCGTGAAGGCGCAGGTGCGAGCCCAGGTGGCGGATCGAGTGTCGAGTCTCAGGAAAACTGATGCCGATATCGTTTCGCCGCACGTCATGCAAAGCGCGATGAAGTTTATTGAGTAGCGCACTCATCAACTGCGTTGGCGGAAACTCAGGGTCGGGCAGCAGTTTCAGGTCGAGGTAGTGGTTCATGGCTCAACCTGCCTCACCGAAGACACCGCCCCGAATCAAGGTGGCAATCACGAAGTGTTGCTGTTCAACGGGCGGTACCTGATCTTTCAAGACCCAACCATCCAGCAAGGTGTAGAAGTCATCCTTGCTGCCGCGTGGCTGGCGATAGGCTTTGCCCTGGGTGGTCACCGAACCATAGGGTTCCACGGCGATCGGCCCGTTGCCATCTGCCTCCTGATACCAGGTGTCGATGCTGCGCAGCGCGTTGCCGATTTTCTGCGAGTGAATGCCCGCGATGTTTTCAACGCTGTACAGCGTTTTGCTCTTGTCGCCGCGCCCCCGATCCAGAATCAGTTCCTGGGAGGGAAAAACTTCCTGTCCGGCGCCTATGCGGGCGTAGGCGATGATACGCAACAGCACATGCTGCTCGCCGGCCAAACCCTTGGCGATCAACTGCGTGAGTTGCTGCAAGGCGTCGCCGTGGGCCCCCTCCTCGTCGAAATGACGCAGTGACAGACTCAAACTGTCGAAGGTCCATTGCGAAGCGCTGCTGCCAGCGACCAGATGGTCGACCTCGACCTGCACCTGCTCGGCGCCCATTCGGTTGCGCCACAGAAAGCGTCCGTTGGCCAGGTTATGTGCGTAACGGCGCGCCAACTCGTTGAAACCGTTGGCCTGTACATAGCCCTGCACGGTATCCAGCAGTTTTTTCCGGTAGGCGAAATCGTTGCAGGCCGAGGGCTGGCCGGTACCTGCCAGCACACGCAGGGTAAAAGTAACCCGCAGGGTGTCGGTATCGTGGGGCAGAGTGGCGACATCCACGGTTTGCAGGTTGGGGTTTTCAATCTGGGCATCCAGCTTGGCCGGGTCCAATTCCTTGGCTTTGAGTCGGTTGGAAATGGTCCCGCGTACGGACTTTTCGCGCACAACGACAGGCACCCAATGATTTCGGGAGTGCCAGTCTCCGGCGTGGAACAACGCATCGGACGGATCAAGCTTGCGTTCGAAGGCCAGGACAGAAGCGGTTTTCAGGGCGTCATTGCTCATGTTCGTATTCCTTTGCTCAAAAGGGCTATCAGTCGAAGTGGGACATTGATTGCGCACGGTAGTCGTTACGGCAGCGGTACAGACCCTCGTCACTTTGGTAGTCGGCGTACCAAAGCAACTGCTGCACCGATTGCAGGCGGTGGGGGCTGATCCACTGGCCCACACCATAGAGGCTTTCCACGAAACGGAACGGGGTCTCGGCATCACGTGCGCGAGCAACCGAGCCGGCTGCCTGAAGTGGGGTGAGCGCGCCATAGCCCAAAGGGATGGGCACTATCCACCCCAGGCCCTTGCGATCGTTGGTCCATTCAGTGTGGCGTGGGGATTCGCATTCGCTCGCGGGGGTGACGCTGGACCAGTTGATCCGTGATAGCGACAGCCAGGCATCCAGTAGCGTGGCCTGGGGCTGGCTGGCTTGCAGGTCGTGATGACGCTGTTGCAGAAGATCTTGCCGCTCTACCAGTACAAACCCGGGCAGCAGGCGCAACTTGGTCTCATAGAACAGTCGCTCGCGCGCCTCTTCGTCACCGGTCATGGGAATCACATAAGGCTGCTGCTTACGATAAGGAGCGCTCGAAGGAAGCACACTGCCTCCGGCGATGCGCATCTGCATCAACAGTTCGCGTACCTGATGCGCGATGGCTCTGCCATCGCTCTGGTCACTGAGCGCTTGGCTTTGTACGGCAAACACCAGGCTGATCTGCAGGTGGATCCGACCTTCCTCAACGATTGCCGCGGTACTGCCATCCCTATTGAGTGGGTTGCGGGTCAGGCGCAGGGTGTTGACGAAGTCGCCCTGGGTCACTTGTTCTTCGTGATGATGGGCGACCACGCTGACTGCGTTGAATTGCAAGTCCAGGCCTTCTGCATGGGTTTTCCTTTCCAATGCCCACATCAACCCCAGGAAAGCCGTGATAGAGGGAAAACCATGGGTCAGGGGACTGGAGAGACTGTTGGCGTTTTGCACCCACAGATGTGGGATGACCAGCAGGTGTTCAAAGTGTGGACACTCAGCCATGCGTCACCTCTACAACGGGCTCATCAAATATCGAGGACTGTGATGTTTCGGCTTCGATAACGGCCTGTCTGGCCCAATGCGCCTGTTCGGTATCGCCTACCGGCAAGCCGCGTTGCAGCAAAATACCGTTCAGCCAGTTACCAAAGCGATGGGCGACTTCTTCCGCCCAAGCCTGTCGGGCAAAGGCTGCAGTAAAGGCCTGGTCTACTTCGATGTGCTCCTCACGCGGCGGCAATTGAGCGCGTTGCGGGTCGAGCCAAAGCTGTTCGCACAGCGCTAGCCGGCATTGGCTATCACGGCTCCAGCCGGCTGGCAGAGAGGCGCGAAAGCTCAGACCAAAGGCCGCCAGCGCACGCCCCAGCGCGAGCTCTATACGCTCACGCCGCAGGCGGGTGTGCATGGTGGACTGAGGGTCGGACTGGAGCAGTGTGCAAAGGGCCTCGATCAACTCATCCACGTCCTCAAAACGCCGCAGGCGGGTGAAGGCCGAATCCAGGTGCAGAACGCTGCTGGGGTGCTGCTTCCAAAGCGGCGGAAGAGAGGCCAACAGATAATTCACGCCCCCACGTTCGCTGTTGAGCTGGCTGATGTTCTGCGGTTTGGTCCCCCCGAGCTTGCGCACCACCAGTTGCGGGTAATCGCCGTAGGTTCCTGTGTAGGGCTGGCGATTACGCCGGGCCAAACGTGCCGCCTTGTTGGCCTCGCCAAAGCGACGCTCGTTGATATCAGCGTGTACGGCATGAACCAGGCTGCTGGGAAACATCGGTTGCAGCAATTCAAAGCCGGCATCGTCGCTTGGCTCGCCCGAGACACACCAGAAAACCTGCTTGGCCAAGCTGTGGGAAACCAGGGTTTCGTTCAAGCGAATCAAACCCTTGAAGGCCTGGGCCCAACTTTGCGCCAAGGTCGGATCCGGGCTCAGGGCGGCCAGCAGATCGACGTCGTCCTGCTGCAGCCAGTCCAGCAGCCGCGCCCCTTCTACCTCCAGCTTGAGAAACTTGTACACATCCAACGCCGCGGCATTACCCACAATGTCTTCAACGTAGTCGCTAGCCAGTACATGGGTACCGATCTCCTGATGCTGCGTCAGCGTTTGCGGAGCGGCATGCAGGCTGCTGCCACGAGCATCGGGGTGGGTGGCTTTGAGGACATGGGTGACGGCCTGGATTTGCGTTACTCGGCGGGCGGCGTCGGCGAGCCAAGTGCTGTATTCGTATTTGCTTTTTTGCTCAGGACTTTCAATCGCACCGGTCTTGAATTTGACTTCCCAGCGCTCATTGATGAACAAGGCTATGGTGTCGCGGAAAGTTCTGGTGCGCGATATTTGGTTCGATCCTTCGGGCATATCAGGATTCCATAGGTGTCGACTTGGCGAGTACAAAGTCTATAGAATCCCCGCAGCAAACTGCTGCGGGGATGCTAAGACTATGAGGGGAGTCCCTCACCTAGCTCTTCTGATCATGAGTTGGTCAGACACATCTCTATCCTCCTTCGCGCGACACTCCTCGTGCATAGGGCCGGGGCCAACCGGCAATTGCTGCTGTGTAAACCCTAGGGGCGCGCCAACGCCCCTAGGGTGATTGGGATAATAAGGTAGGAGATTTATTAAATCAACCGTACCAGTGTTACTCTAGAGAAGCCTAAAACTACTGAAAAAGTAGCTCAGAAAGTACCTGTGTCGCTCTAGCGATGCCCTTCACTGCCGAATAGGCAGCTTGAACGCCGGACAGATCTTCTGTCCGGCTTATTTTTTTCTGCCAAACCCCAGCACCGGATGAAAATGCCAGCCCTGGGTGCTATCGATCAGCTTGGCGGTGGTAAATCGTTCGGCACAGGCCCGTAGTGAAAGGCCCTGCACCTCGGCCTGTCGAGTCAGCAGTTGCATCAGGTCGTGCTGGCCCCAGGGGGCGATGCGCGGGCCTGACAGGCTATCCAGATCGATCTCGTCCAGCAGATTCCTCACGGGAACGTACGCCTCGGTTGATCCTGGGGCGTATTTTTCATGGATGCGATGCAACACCAGGTTTTCTTCATCCTCGTCCGGCAACCAGAGCACCTCGATTTCCCTGACCGAGCTTTCGCGGAAGGGTTGCTGCTGTGGCAGAGCCCAGGTCAGGGCTACCTGGGGGTACTGCCACACGCAGGCCGCATCCAGTTCGAAGGAGGCAGGCTTGACCCCGCGTGGCGTCGGTTTGCCCAAGCCGCTCCGATCCTTGGGCAGCATCTGCGCACTGATCCGCGCATGCTCCAGATCCACCAGGTTGTGCCTTGGGCGCCAACCCTCGGTGGCCCTGGGCTGGATTCGAGGGCGGGCACTGATGCACTGGTAATCGGCCTGATCCAGCAGTTGAGCAAGGCGATGGCTGGCCAGGCGCCAAGGGTGCTCGCGCTGGCCGCTCTCACTCTCGAATCCAGGTCGGATAAAGGCCGCGGCACCTGGCTGCTCGAAATGTCGCAGATTGCTATCGAACACCAGGACATTGGCGCTCTGGCAGGGACGATCACGGTGGCGCTGTACACGACCGGCGAGCTGGATCAGTGAACGCATCGATGAAGGCTCGACCACTGCCCAGTCGTAGTCATGGTCACGCCCTACTTCGGTAACCGGCGACCCCAGCACCACAAACAACTGATCCCGCTCGGGGTACTGATCAATCAACTGGCGTATCTGCGGATGGGCATACAGTGCATTCGGCTCCCTACGGTTCAGGCAACTGTCCAACTGAGCTTCGATGGCCGAACGCAACAACAGCGGAAAACGCGAGTGATAAACACACAGATGAATGCGCTGGCCAACTGGAGCCCCCAATGCGAACAGGGCTTGGGCAACGTCGAACAAGGGTTCGATGTTCGCCATGCGCACCAGGCCAACGCTGATTTTCTTGCCACTGTGCGGACATGCCTCGGCATGACGCGCATGCGCTTGCAGCATCGCCGCCTGGACGTGTTCAGCGAAAACACGACGCATGGCCTCCACAGGCTGTGTATCAATCTTCAGGGGAATGAGCTCGCCACGCCGTCGTGGCTCGATGCCCTCAAGCGCTTGAACACGGCGCCCAACGAATACGCTGTGTTGGTGGACAAAGCTCTCGGCGCTGTTGCAAGCGCCCTTGTGGGCACCGAACTCATCGACCCACAGGCAAGGGATTTCGCTGACGGAAGAACCGGGCTCCCCTCGATTGCGTCGGTAATGCAGGCGGCCGGCACGATAAGCCTGGAACATCCCCTCCAGCAGCGCCGGAGGCAGGGTCGCCGACGATAACAGCACCCGGGTGCCCAACAGGCCTGCCCAATACACCAGACGCGTTAGAGCAGGCAGGTCGGCGAGGTCGAAGTCATCCAGTTCATCAAGAACCAGGTCACTGCTGAGCAGGCGCAACATGGGCGCTATCTGCCGACCGGCTCTCTGTGCTTCGGTCGCGGGCATCAGGTGATCGATGGTGCACACCAGCATCGGCGCATTGAGCAGGGCCGTGATCTGGGGATTATTCATCACCTTGGACAACAGGCCGTGGGCCTCCATGGCGCCCTCATAACGCACATGGCTGTCTTCTTCGATCAGGGCTTGGGTAGAGGCCGATCCGCAGGCCTCGGCCTCGGCTTGGTAGTAGTCGAACAAGGCCCGGCTTGCAGAACCTCCGACCCTGATGGCCAGATCGTCTTCACCCAGGTTCAGATCCTCGCGGTAGCTGTGACCGGTTTGCAGGGTCAGGGTGCGCAGGCCCAGGGCGAAGGTACAACGCATACCGATCTGTGGGTCGGCCAGGGCGTACATGATTCGGGCATTGGCCAGCGTCTTGCCGCACCCGGTGGAGGCCATATTGACGATAAAGGCGCCGTGCTGTTGTGCCTCCGCGCGCATACTTGTTGCGGCGTCCGCGGCCTTGTCCTGCCAACTGAAACGAGGGGCACCGCTGCGTTTGCGCAAACCTGGATGACGGGCCAAGCGGGGTAAATGACGCTCGAAACCGGGCAGACCGTGAACAACGCTGCGGGCCATGCGCGCCACCCCGAGCAGGTGTTCGTCCAGGGGCTGTTTGAGTTGGCCATCGGTGTGCGTGTTGGCAAACAAAGGATGCTGGCCATCGCCCTTTACCCGTTGACCCGACTCAGGCGGCAAGCTGGAGTAGTAGTGATCGCTCAACATCAGGCTCATACGAGCCAGATGCATGACATAGGGGTTGTTCAGCCAGTCGCCATGACCGGGCTTGGCTTGCAGTATCAGCAGGCGATTGGCGAGCTTGGCAGCCTGCGCCCGCCATTTGGGCCAAGTCACCGGCAGCCCATGCTCGAACTGCCAAAAAACCTCGACGTCCTCGATAGAGGCTGGGCGGCTGCACTCATTCCACTCGTGAGTGATGCCCTCGATCAGGTTGTCCAGCATCGACGGATTGAAGCGGGCAGACTTCTTTCCCAGCCACCGCTGTTCTCCTTTGTTGCTCTCATCCCAGCTTGGCAGTGTGGGCAAACGGTGGTGACTGACCACAAGCCAGGCAATGGCGGCCGCCAACGGCGCGAGCTGTTTGAAGGGCGGAGGCGTCGCGGCATCGAGCCCATCGCGCTGATAACGGCCTGCCGCCAGCCAACTGTTGTCATCCTCGTCAGTGGGCGCCGCCAGCCGCCGCAACCAGCTGGGATCATCATCAGAACCAACGAACGCCAGGAACAAACGCAGTGAAACCCACTCATGGCGATATAGGTTCCTTTCCACACTGCGCAGGCGCAGTTTGTTCTGGAAGGCAATGCTAGCCTTACCCAAGTCATGCAGCAGCGCCGCCATCTGCGTCAGCAGCGAGATGTCTTCAGCACAATGCCAATCATTTTCATCGTCTTTGCGCAGCACATTACGCGTAGTGGTATGAGTCGGTACCGCACCCTGTTCATTGAATCGCTTGGCGTCACCGACGATCCACAACAGCTCGCTGTGATCCAGCCCGCGAATCCAGTGACAGGCCACTGCGGTATTGCGTCGGGCGCTTTTCTTGAGCAGGCGCCTGAGGGTATCCAGGCCGGCCTGCGTGATGGGTGTTTGCCAAGTACGCTCGCCACGCCGCTCGGCAAACTGATCAAGAATTCGCCGGCTTTGCACCAAGGCTTTTTTATCGCACTGACAGATCAGCATGACGTTCATAACGCCCGCTGCTCCATCTGCTGAGCGACAGCCTTGAGACTGTCGATCATAAAATCCAGGGCTTCGCCACGGGTCAGGTTGTCAATGCAAGCCTGGCGGAAGGCTTGCTCGTCATCGCCGCGCTTGGCCGACAGAAAGGCCTGAGGCAGCACCAGTGCATCCTTTACCAAATCGGCCACATCAAAAACCAGGCCCCCACGGCGAGTCTTGCCATGCAGCACCGCCAGCCCATGGGGTAAACCCAGCACCCAGGTGGCGGTCGCAGCCAAACCGTAAGCCAGGTAGTTGCCGTGATCGAGAAATCGATTGGCTGGGTCTACGCCACTGCCACCTTTGGCCCGGACGAAATCGCCATAAGCGGTTGCCGTTGCGGCCAACTTGAACAGGCGCTTGGTCAGGCGAGCCTCTTCGGTCAGCAGGTAAGTCACGTCCGGAGCAGCATTCAATGAGCTCAGCGATTGCGCCAAGGCGGACTCCAGCGCCGAAGAGTCGATGTCGAAACCAGCTTTTGCCAGGGGCCCCTGCGACCGCCAATATTGCCGGATGCAGTCCAGGCGCAACCTCTGGAAAGCCTTGGCCGCCTCTAGACGTTGTTGCTCATCGAACCAGAAACGCACCCAGCGT
Source organism: Pseudomonas sp. E1BtOHC1 (assembly GCF_058744285.1). Classification (NCBI taxonomy): domain Bacteria; kingdom Pseudomonadati; phylum Pseudomonadota; class Gammaproteobacteria; order Pseudomonadales; family Pseudomonadaceae; genus Pseudomonas; species Pseudomonas sp. E1BtOHC1. Next base: position 1,772,537 of record NZ_CP196023.1, on the reverse strand, counting down.
TGCAGATACTCAGTAGGGCGATACTCGCTTTGCGGGGAAAACCAAGCGACTTCGATATCGATCTCATTGGCGCTGAACAGCGGCGTGCCACCGCCCCCGCAAAACCCCACCAGAACGCCAGCCTTGGCCAGTTCGCGCATGGCTGCCTGAGTGACCGACGTGCCCGTACCCAGCAGCACGGTCGTGGTGTTGGCGATTGGGATATTCCAGTACAGCGACTGCTTGCCGGCATCGGTTACATACTCGACCCGACCACCATTGACCAGCACCCGACAGTGCTGCAGGTAATAGATATTGGCGCGCTTGGAATGAAGAATCGTTTTTAGATCTGCGGAGCTGATGTCTTCCATAAGAGAGAGCCGCCTGCTGCATCGTCCATTGAGCGGTAGCGGTTATAAGCAATGTCGGGTTGTTCGTCTATGCCAGGTTGGAAATTCAGATCGTTGACTCGCGCCAGTGCAAATAGAGCTGCCGGGCAAACCTGCTGGCGAAGTTTGAAGGTCACCGGTTGCGACTCAATGCTTATGGGCCAGATTTTTAGCTGCCTGTACGGCAGTGAACTCCCGTAAGCGCATCCGCGAACAGCAGAACCTTTTCTGAGCTGCCTATACGGCAGTGAACAGGCTGGAACTTTTCGATGCTGTGTATCTTCTTTTCTGAGCTGCCTATACGGCAGTGAACCAATCGGCTGTGTCTGTGTCTTCGGTGTGCACTTTCTGAGCTGCCTATACGGCAGTGAACTGCTTGAACATCACCACGCTTGTGCGCTTCCATTTCTGAGCTGCCTATACGGCAGTGAACGCGCGACAGCGCTGGAGTTCTTACGGCTGCAATTTCTGAGCTGCCTATACGGCAGTGAACGACCAGACCGCCGACCAGTCCGGCGACATGATTTTCTGAGCTGCCTATACGGCAGTGAACCTAAGGCCACGATTCGCGGCCACGAACTGGAATTTCTGAGCTGCCTATACGGCAGTGAACTAGCCGCCGCAACTGAGCCACCAGCAGACGTTTTTCTGAGCTGCCTATACGGCAGTGAACGCGGACCAGGCGCCCGCCGCCTGCAAACGCTTTTTCTGAGCTGCCTATACGGCAGTGAACCACCCAACTGGTGAGCCCGTTGCGCCAGCCCATTTCTGAGCTGCCTATACGGCAGTGAACTGTCCTCGGTTGCTCTCAGCGTAGCTTTCCGTTTTCTGAGCTGCCTATACGGCAGTGAACGATCTTCAGCCCCCAAACCTGTTTGTGGCTTTTTTCTGAGCTGCCTATACGGCAGTGAACGCCCAACATCACGCTGTAGACGACCTGGTTAGTTTCTGAGCTGCCTATACGGCAGTGAACACAAGCGTCTCTGTGCGTGTCGGGCTGCTGATTTTCTGAGCTGCCTATACGGCAGTGAACATCGTGTTGAAGATCGACCCGGCGGTGGTGCTTTTCTGAGCTGCCTATACGGCAGTGAACTTGTTCCGCACGCCGCGAGGAAGGTTAGCCATTTTCTGAGCTGCCTATACGGCAGTGAACGACCAAAGAACTCAAGAGGGCTTCAGCATGAATTTCTGAGCTGCCTATACGGCAGTGAACTTTTTTACGGCTGCAAACTGGGAGATATATCTTTTCTGAGCTGCCTATACGGCAGTGAACAGGTCTGCGTGCGGAATCGACCAGACGATGTTTTTCTGAGCTGCCTATACGGCAGTGAACGGCACAACGATCTGTCAGCTATGGCTAGTCGATTTCTGAGCTGCCTATACGGCAGTGAACTTCGGCGTCGACAAAGTCACCTTTGAGGACCGTTTCTGAGCTGCCTATACGGCAGTGAACCGACAGAGGGGTGCTGATTCACCCCTCTTCCTTTTCTGAGCTGCCTATACGGCAGTGAACTAGACAACTTCCTTCATAACCCTATGATTTAAAAGAACAACCAGCTAAACAACCCGCCAGCCCCTCTTTTTAGAAGCCTCTGTAAGTGATTGATTTTACAAAGGGCTTAACCTCCCTCAAAAAAGAGGGTCAGCACCGAGCATCAGATCGGCAGGGCACAGACTATATACTTCGAACCTATTTATTTGAGGTTCAAGTGAGAAAAGTGACGGTTCCGCAGTGACCAAGATGGAGCGAGGGAGCACCTCCCTCGCCACAGAAATCAAGCCGTTCAGCTGGGAGCATGACGATTGCCATCAAGCAAGGCATCGACCACGCCACGGGCCATTTCCACCGAATGTACCAGGGACCAGATCAGGCCACGCTCGATGCCGCTGGCGTGTTCAGTGATCTCGTCGGACACCTCTTCGGCCGCCTTGAGCAGCATGGAAACGTGGAGCAAGGCTTCCTCGGCGCTGATGCCGGGGCGGACGATGAAGGGGGAACCAGCGCCAATGGGCGTGCTGACCGTTTCTCTAAGGGCTTTGAGCACTGCGTGGTTGGCAGCATCGTGCTTGAAATCGCATAAACGACGAGCACGCGAGATATGAGAGGTCGAATTTGAACGTTTCATGAAGCTCCTCCGAATGAATGGAGTCGCCATAACCTATCAGAACAAGTAGAAACTCCACTGACTGGGTACGGGACCGAAATCCCTGAACTCAGGCTGCTAACCCCGGACACTAAACTGCAGTGACGTCCCGAAGACTAGCCAGCAAATTATGTAGTCACAAGCGCCTAAGAAAGTCTCCGACCAAACTTACAAAAGAAAGAGATTTTCCCGACTTGCATCGCTGACAAATGCTTTCGGAAACCTCAACACCCAACGCCAGCTTCTCGGTCGTTCGCAGCCTGCGGCAGCGACTACAGCAGCCCAACCCCCAAACGCCCCCATCGCCCAAACGCGCCGGCCGGTAGGCCGCGCCAAACGGCTTTTGATCTTGATCCACCCGCCCCCTTCGGCAGGCCGAGTGGAGGTGTTTATCAGGGGATTGGCGCGCAGCGCCCCTCGACGTAGTCGAGGACATCGCTGGAAGCGATGCCCCCTGATAAGCACCGGAGGGAGGGAACCTGAGCGCAGCGAAGGCCGTACGCGGGGGCAAGCCCTTTTGGTTCCTTTTGTGGCGTTTGACAAAAGGGACTCGCCGTAAGGGCGAAACCGCCAGCCGACGTTACCGCAGCAACGGATATGCACTCCGTACCGATGCATCAGGCCGGCTTCAAGGCCGCCTTCGCCGGCAAGCCGGCTCCTACGAAGAGGCGGGCTGCAGGGCCAGCTCCACCGCCTCGGGCCGTTTCACTACCGCATACACCACCGCAGTGAGCAGGCTGCCCGCGACAATCGCCAGCAGATACAGCAGGGCGTGGTTGATGGCATTCGGGATCAGCATGACGAACAGGCCGCCGTGGGGCGCCATCAGTTTGCAGCCGAAGTACATCGACAAGGCCCCGGTCAGGGCGCCGCCGGCAATGCTCGCCGGGATCACTCGCAACGGGTCTTTGGCGGCAAACGGAATCGCCCCTTCGGAGATAAAGCACAGGCCCAGCACCAGGGCTGCCTTGCCGGCTTCACGCTCGGTCTGGGCAAATTTGCGTCGGGCAATGAAGGTGGCAATCCCTAAGCCAATGGGCGGCACCATGCCCGCGGCCATGGTCGCGGCCATCGGTGCATAACTCTGGGAAGCCAGCAGTCCTACCGAGAACGCATAGGCCGCCTTGTTGATCGGCCCGCCCAAATCCACGCACATCATGCCGCCCAGCAGCACGCCCAGCAGAATCGCGTTGGTGGTGCCCATGCTGTCGAGGAAGTGGGTCAGGGCTTCGAGCATGCCCGCCACGGGTTTGCCCACCACGTAGATCATCACCAGCCCGGTGAACAGGCTGGCCAGCAGCGGGATGATCAGGATCGGCTTCAGCGCCTCCAGGCTTTGTGGCAAACGCGCATATTTATTGATCGCCTTGGCCGCATAACCGGCGAGGAAGCCGGCGACGATGCCACCGATGAAACCCGCGCCCAGGGTGCTGGCGAGCATGCCGCCGATCATTCCCGGTGCCAGCCCTGGTCGGTCGGCGATGGAGTAGGCGATGTAACCCGCCAGCAGCGGCACCATCAACTTGAAGGCGGTCTCGCCGCCGATCTGCATCAAGGCCGCGGCCAAGGTGCCCTCTTCCTTGAATGCGGTGATGCCGAAGACGAAGGACAGGGCAATCATCAGACCGCCCGCCACCACCATCGGCAGCATGAACGACACCCCGGTCAGCAGGTGTTTGTAGACCCCGGTCTTTTCCTGTTTGGCCGGTGCCTGGGCGCCTGGCACGGAGGACTCCATCTGGCCCTCGGCCAGGGCCTTGTTCAGGGTCGCCTCGGACTGTTTCAGGGCCACGCCGGTGCCGCAGCGATAGATGCGCTTGCCGGCAAAACGCTCGGTGGCCACTTCGATGTCCGCCGCCAGCAGCACCACGTCGGCCTCGGCAATGGCTTGGGCGCTCAGCGGGTTGCGGGCGCCCACTGAGCCTTGGGTTTCCACTTGCAGGTCGTAGCCCAGGCGCTTGGCGGTCTGCTGCAAGGCCTCGGCGGCCATGAAGGTGTGCGCCACGCCGGTCGGGCACGCAGTGATCGCCACCAATCGCGGCGCGCGTTTGCCCGCCTCGACCACGGGCTCGGCACTGGCCTCGCTGGCCACATGGACCTGGGCCTCTTCGGCGCCGCGACGCAGCACTGCATCGACATCCTGCAAGGCCTGGGACGGGCTGCTGCGGTACACCCGTTTGCCGACAAAGCGCGACATATCCACAGGCCCGGTGCTGACCACCAGCACCCACTCGGCGGCTTCAAGGGTGGCCGCTGACAGTTGGCGTTCCGGGTGCGCCTCATCGTGCACTTCAACGCTGGTGCTCCAGCCCTGGCGCTGGGCCGCGGCGTCCAGCAGGCGGGCGCAGAGCACGCTGGTGACCATGCCGTTGGGGCAGGCGGTAACTATGGCTAACTTCATACGCAACCCTCTTATTGTTCTAGGAGGGGGTGCACGCGCACCCCCTGCTCCAGCCGGGCCAGTTGCACCCTGTCGCTGATGCCGAAACCGATCTGGGTCACGGCCATGGCGGCAATCGCCGTGGCCGTGCGCAGGGTCTGTTCAAACGGCTGGGCGCTGAGCAGGCCGTGGAGCATGCCCGCCAGCAGCGAGTCGCCGGCGCCCACGGTGCTGACCACGCTGACCTTGGGCGGCAGGGCCTGCAAGGACGGTGCAGCACTGAACCAGTTGACCCCCTCGGCGCCGTGGGACACCACCACGTGCTCCACGCCCTGGGCGCGCAGCAGGCGCGCCGCCTCGGCTTGCCCCGCCACGGATACCACCGGACTGCCGAGGGCGTCCGCCAGCTCTTCGGTGTTGGGCTTGATCAACCAGGGCCCCGCGGCCAGACCGGCGCGCAATGCGGCGCCGCTGGTGTCGAGGGCAACTTTCAGGCCGAGGTTTTTCAGGCGCAGCAGCAGCGCCTGGAACCATTCCGGGCTGATCCCCTGCGGCAGGCTGCCGGCCACCACCACCGCATCATGCCCGGGAGCGATCTGTTCCAGACGCTCCAGCAAGGCCTGTTGCGCCGCCTCGCTGACGTGCGGCCCGGGGCCGTTGATATCGGTAATGCGGCCATCGCTTTCGGCCAGTTTGATGTTGCTGCGGGTGTCACCAGGCACGCGGATAAAGGCATCGACAAAGCCGCGCTGGGCGAACAAGGCGTCGAAGGCCTGTGGATTGTTTTCCCCGAGAAAGCCGCTGACGGTCAGTTGATGACCGAGGTCGGCCAGCACCTGGGCCACGTTCACGCCCTTGCCTGCGGCATGGGTGTGCATGGCGTCGCTGCGGTTGACCTGCCCCGCATCCAGGCGCGCCAGCTGCACCGTCAGGTCCAGCGCCGGGTTGAGGGTCAGGGTGAGAATCTTCGCCATTACATGGCCTCCACTAGGGCGCGCACTTCGTTGGCGCTGCCGACGGCCAAAGCCTGTTGAGCAAGGGTTTGTGCCTGAGTCAGGCTGAGGTCGCGAATCCGCGCCTTGACCTCGGCGATGCTGCGTCCGGAGACGCTGAGTTCATCCACCCCCAGGCCCACCAGCACCGGCACCGCCAGCGGGTCGGCCGCCAGCTCGCCGCAGACCCCGACCCACTTGCCGTGGGCATGTGCGGCACGCACGGTGATGTCGATCAGTTGCAGCACCGCCGGGTGCAGGCCGTCGGCCTGGGCCGACAGCGTCGGGTGGCCGCGGTCGATGGCCAGGGTGTATTGGGTCAGGTCGTTGGTGCCGACGCTGAAGAAGTCCACTTCCTTGGCCAGCACCGGCGCCAGCAAGGCGGCGGACGGCACCTCGATCATGATCCCCAGTTGCAGGTCGGCCACGGGGATGTCCTGGCGCAGACGCTCGGTCATGTCCCGGGCCTGACGCCATTCTTCGACGCTGCCGACCATGGGGAACATGATCCGCAGTGGACGGTTGTCCGCCGAGCGCAGCAAGGCGCGCAATTGCGCTTCCATGATCAGTGGCCGCTGCAGGGTCAGGCGGATGCCGCGCACACCGAGGAAGGGATTTTCTTCCTTGGCGATCGGCCAGTAAGGCAGCGGTTTGTCGCCGCCCACATCCAGGGTGCGCACCACCAGCGGACGCCCGGCGAGGCCGTCGAGTACGCGGCGGTATTCGGCTTCCTGGGTGGCTTCGTCCGGAGCCTGGGGATGGGCCATGAAGATCAGTTCGGTGCGCAGCAGGCCGATGCCCTCGGCACCGTTTTCCACGGCGGCGGCGACACCGGCGCTTTCACCGATATTGGCGAACACCTCGACGGCATGACCATCGGTGGTATGGGCCTGTTGATGGCGCTGTTCGGCGGCCGCCTTGAGCCGCTGCTCGCGGCTGTCACGCTCTTCGGCCGCCCGTTGCAAGGTCGTGCTATCAGCGTCCACATGCAGGCGACCGCGCTGGCCGTCCAGGAGCAAGGACGTGCCGGACTTGATCAGCAACACGCTGGCCCCCGCGCCCACCAGGGCCGGAATCCCCAGGGCCCGGGCAACGATGGCGCTGTGGGCGGTGGCGCCGCCGCGGGCGGTGAGAATGCCGGCGACCCGGGTCGGATCGAGGCGCGCGACGTCCGAGGGGCCGACTTCGTCCATCACCAGGATGTAGGGCTGGTCCGGCTCGGCGGGAGTTTCGATGCCGCACAGTTGCGCCAGCACCCGGCGGCCAATGTCCCGCAGGTCGGCGGCACGCTCGGCGAGCAAGGCGTCCTGCAGGGCTTCCTGTTGTTTGGCGGCAGTTTCAATCACGGTCATCCAGGCCGCTTCAGCGCTTTCGCCCTGCTTGAGGCGGGTGTCCACTTCGTCGGTCAACTCGGGGTCGTCGAGCATTTCCTGGTGGGTGATGAAGATTTCGCGAATGGCCTTGGCCTGGCTGCGCTGGATCAAGCCGTCGATGTCCTGGCGCACTTCGGCCAGGGCCTGCTGCAGGCGCTGGCGCTCGATAGCGGTGGACTCGCCCCGCAGCGGGTAGTCGATGGCTTGCTGAACCTGGATATGGGCCGGGCCGATGGCGATGCCGGGAGCGGCGGCGATGGCCTGGATCAGGCTGCCGGAGGCCGGCGCGCTGAGCGGGACCACGACTTCCTGCTGTTCTTCCCGAGGGGCGCTGACGGCCGGCAGTGGCTCAACCTCTTCGCCCAGCCCCTCTTCGATGGCCGCCAACAAAGCAGGCAAAGCGTCGGCGGCAATGCTCGGTTCAGCGATCAGTTCCAGCACCTGGCCGCGTCGGGCACCGAGGCTCAGCAGCTTGCTCAGGCTTTTTACCGAGACGGCCGAATCCTTGCCGTCGGCGATGCGGATGCGGATCTCGCCCTCGAAATTTTTCGCCAATTGCGCCAGCACCTTGGCCGGGCGGGCATGCAGGCCGTGGGCATTGGCCAGGGCGATACGGGCGCTGGGCCAGTCCGCCGGCAACTCGCCGCCGAGCACTTCCAGCACCGCACGGCGGCTGGTGGCACGGCCCAGTTCCTGGCCTCGGCCTTCGATCAGCAGCGCACACAGGCGTTCCAACAACGCTTGATGGGCCTCCCCCAGGCTGGCCAGGCAGAACAGGCCGCTCAGGGGCTGGCCCAGGTAGCGGATGGGTTTGTCCGGGGTGACAAAGGCCAGCCCCGGGCGCAGTACGGTCTGCTCGCTGTGCAACCACCACAGGCCGTCGCCCAGGGGCAACGCATCGACCTGTTGCAGCACCGCGGCAAAGCCGTTGCTCACGCACTCGGCCTGGCGCAGCAGACGGGCGCCACGCCAGACCAGTTCTTCGAAGTCTTCCGCCGCCACCCCGAGGCCGATCATCTGCGCATCCAGCGCCAGTTCCTGGGGCGCACCCTGCAACAGCTTGAGCAGGGCCTCCGGGGAACTGGCGCGACGCAGGGCCTGGCCCAGGTCGGTTTCACCCAGGGCGCGGGTCAGGAGTTGCAGGAGTCGCAAATGCTCGTCGGATTTGGCCGCGATGCCGATGGCCAGGTAAACGATCTGCCCATCGCCCCAATCCACGCCGTCGGGAAACTGCAGCAGGCGCACGCCGGTGGCAAACACCTGATCGCGGGTTTCCGGGGTGCCGTGGGGAATGGCGATGCCTTGGCCAAGAAAGGTCGAGCCCTGGGCCTCGCGGGCCTTGAGACCGGCCAGGTAACCCTCGGCCACCAGGCCGTCAGCCACCAGTTTGTCGGCCAGCAAATGCAGCGCCGCGGACTTATCCACAGCCGACTGGCCCATGGATATCTGCTCTACAGTGAGCTCGAGCATGGCTTCTCCTATTTAGCGCGGCAGGTGGCGGCGCTAGGTATTGTTTTAAGTAAGCAGAGTAGGCGTCTTTATGGCCACAAACGGGACTCATTACCTGGCAGGGGCGATTTTCCGTTTGCGCTTTTGCCTAGAAAATACGCCAGCTGAAACGTTTAATCTAGCAAGATTGGTACGTTACTCGATAATCTCAGCGCCTTGTAGTCCTTCTGGTCGATTGCCGGTTCCGACGTTGGTCGCCTGCCCAGATCAGGTAGGATTGGCGAAAATATCGGGGCAAGCACCAAAAACAAGGAAATCCCGGGTTGAAACTCAGTGATATCGCTCGCCTGGCCGGTGTGTCCGTCACCACCGCCAGTTACGTCATCAACGGCAAGGCCGAACAACAACGCATCAGCAACGCCACCGTGGAACGGGTGCGTGCGGTGGTGGAAGAACACGGCTTCACGCCCAACCCCCAGGCGGCCGGCTTACGCAGCCGGCACACCCGGACCTTGGGTTTCATTCTCCCGGACCTGGAAAACCCCAGCTACGCGCGGATCGCCAAGTTGCTGGAGCAAGGCGCCCGGGCCCGGGGTTATCAGTTGCTGATCGCCAGCTCCGACGACGCACCGGACAGCGAGCGGCAATTGCTCCAGCTGTTCCGTGCTCGGCGTTGCGATGCGCTGTTCGTCGCCAGTTGCCTGCCGCCGGAAGATGACAGCTACCAGCAATTGCAGGCCCAGGGCCTGCCGATCATCGCCATCGACCGGGTGATGCCGCCCGAGCTGTTCTGCTCGGTGATCAGCGACGACCTGCAAGCCAGCCTGCACCTGACCCAGAGCCTGTTGCAGCCCGAACCCAAGCAGATCGTGCTGATCGGCGCCCGCCCGGAGCTGAGCATCAGCCAGGAGCGCGCCGCCGGATTCCGCCAGGCCCTGCAAGGCTTCGGTGGCGAAGTGCTGATCGAGCACGGCGAAGCCTTCAGTCGTGATTGCGGCCGACAGTTGATGGAAGAGCTGCTGCAGCGCCTGGGCCATCTGCCGGATGCCCTGGTGACCACATCCTATGTGCTGCTGCAGGGCGTGTTCGACGCCTTGCACGACTTCCCGCTCAAATCCCGCCCGCTGCGCCTGGGCACCTTCGGTGATACCCAACTGCTGGACTTCTTGCCGCTGCCGGTCAACGCCATGGCCCAACAGCACCCACTGATCGCCGAGAAAGCCCTGCAACTGGCCCTGGCCGCCATCGAAGAGGGGCAATACCAGCCCGGCGTCCAGGCCATTGCCCGGACCTTCAAACAGCGTATCCAGCAGGATTGAACCGTGGAGCTGATCGACACCCACACCCATCTGGATTTTCCGGATTTCGACAATGACCGTGAGGCGCTGCTGGCCGACAGCCGCGCCCGGGGCGTCTCGCGAATGGTGGTGTTGGGGGTCTATCAGGCCAATTGGCAGCGCGTCTGGGATCTGGTGCAGTGCGACCCACAGTTATACGCCGCCTTTGGCCTGCACCCGGTCTATCTGGACGATCATCAGCCCGCCGACCTCAAGCAACTGGGGGACTGGTTGACGCGACTGGCGGGGCATCCGCAGCTGTGCGCGGTGGGCGAAATCGGCCTGGATTACTTTCTGGCACAACTGGACCGCGAACGCCAGCAGTCGCTGTTCGAAGCGCAGTTGCAACTGGCAGCCGATTTCCAGCTGCCCGCCCTGCTCCATGTGCGGCGTAGCCATGCGGCGGTGATCGCCACCTTGAAGGCGTTCAAACTCAAGCGTGGCGGGATCATCCACGCCTTTGCCGGCAGCCGCGAGGAAGCCCGGGAATACATCAAGCTGGGGTTCAAGCTGGGCCTGGGCGGCGCCGCTACCTGGCCTCAGGCATTGCGCTTGCGCAAGGTCCTCGCCGACCTGCCCCTGGAGTCCCTGGTGCTGGAGACCGACTCGCCGGACATGGCGCCCGCCATGTTTCCCGGCCAGCGCAACAGCCCGCAGCATTTACCGGCGATCTGCACCGCCCTGGCAGACATCATCGGCATCGCTCCCGAGCAACTGGCCAGCGCCAGCACCCGCAATGCCTGCGAGCTGTTCGGCTGGCCCTCAAGCGCGCCATAACGATCGCCCCCTCCCCGGTCAGACGCGAAACGCACCAATCAGCTGTTTCAACTGCACTACCTGGGCCGACAGCTGGCGGCTGGCATCCTCGGTCTGGTGCGCGCCCTCGGCGGTGCGTTCACCGGCACGATTGATCTCGACAATGTTCTGGTCGATGTCGTGAGCCACCGCCGTCTGCTGCTCCACGGCGGCGGCGATCTGTTGGTTCTGGTCGACGATCATGCCCACCGCGCCCAGGATATTTTCCAAGGCCTGCTGAACCTTTTCCGACTGGTCGACCGTGCCATTGGCCATGGCGTGACTGCTGCCCATGGCCTTGACCGCCGCGCTGACGCCGCCGTGGAGCTTGCCGATCATCTCCTCGATTTCTTCGGTGGATTGCTGAGTCCGCTTGGCCAGGGTCCGCACTTCATCGGCCACCACGGCAAAGCCCCTGCCTTGCTCGCCGGCGCGGGCGGCCTCGATGGCGGCATTCAGGGCCAGCAGGTTGGTCTGTTCGGCAATGCTCTTGATCACCTCCAGCACCCGACTGATGGCCTGGCTGTCGCTGGCCAACTGGTTGATCACCAGCACCGACTGATCGATCTCGCTGGCGAGCCGGGCAATGCTGCCCTGCTGGGACTCCACCAGACCGCGGCCACTGATGGTTTCATCATTGACGCTATGGGCGCTGCTGACCGCCGCCGCCGCGCTGCGAGCCACTTCCTGGGAGGTGGCGGACATCTGGTTCATGGCCGTGGCCACTTGTTCGATCTGGCTGCGCTGGCCGGCCACGGCCTGGTTGCTCTGGGCCGAGACGCTTTCCACTTGCCCGGCCTGGCGCTCGACTTCGCTGACGGTGTGGCCGACCCGTTCGATCAGGTCGTGGATCTTGCGCACTGTGCCGTTGAACACGCTGCCCAGTTCTCCCAACTCATCGCGGCTGTGGGCGGTGAAGGTGACGGTCATGTCCCCCGCCGCCACCTTGTCCATCATCGCTCCCAGACGCCGCAAGGTGGTGCGGGTCGACGCATAGAAACCGCCATACAGATAGACGATCGAGAGGAACACCAGGGCCAGGGCCGCCACCAGCAGCACCATGTGGCTACGGTTCTGCTCCAGGCGTTTTTGCAACTCGATGTCGAGGAACTTCAAGGTGCCTTCGTTGAGTTGATAGGTCTGTGCCATCAGGCTGCTGATCTGGTCGTAGAAACCCTGCCAGGGCGCGTCCAGGGTATCGGCCATCACCACCTGCTCTTCGAACAGTTCGCTGGCCTGCTTGAGGCTGCCTTTGCTGGCACTGGCGAGGCTGTCCAGCGCGTCGTGGGCGGCGCGGCTGGAGCCCAGCGCATCCTGCAGCTTGAGCCCGTACTCGGCCTGAAGCTTTTCGATCTGCACCAGCAGTTCATCGAAACGGGTGCTGGATGAAGAGTTGAGAAAGCCCTGGCCCAGGGAATAGGCGCCCATGGCCCGACCTTCTCCGAGGGTCTGGGTGACTTGCGGGGTGATGCTGGTGATCAGGTCGCTGAGCTGGCGGATGTCACCCTGGCCGTCGCGGCTGAGGCCCGACTGGCTGGCGATGATCTGACTGAACAGCTGCGCGCTGCCCAGAAGCTTGCCGATCAGCCCGCTTTTGTTCAGCAGCGAACTTTCCACCTGCTGGGCCTTGAAGGCCGCCACCAGCTCATCGCGCTTGGCATTGAACACCTCGACCTGCTGGGGATCGACGGTGACAGCCTGAAGAGCCTGCATGCGCTCGAGCACGGACTTTTCCAGGGCGACTATCTTGCCCTCCAGATCCCCGGCCTTGCCGGACTGACCGAGGCTGGCGTTGATTTGCACCAGATTGTTGAGGGTCTCCAGGTCCCGGCGCAGGCTCAGGCTACTGCCCAGCAAGTCGAGGCTTTGCAGCTCGACCCGGGTGCCCTGGAACTCCCGGTAGGAGTCGCGCACCAGATAGAAGTTGGTCACCAGCATGGGTAGAAAGAACAGCACGCTGATCAGACTGAACTTCATGCCGAAGCTCAGGCGATTCATCAGCGCGACAGCGGGATAGAGCAAGCTCTTCACAAGGAAGTCTCCCTTTTCTTTTATTGTTATGGGCAGGCAGGCGAAGGCAGCAGAAAGCCACTATTCGGCGCTCCGTCTGTATAGCTCAATTCCGGGGGAGGTTTTGTAACTTAAAGTTAACCGCTAGCGCGGCATCCAGGGGACCCTCGCCACGTCAGGCAAGAACGGTCCATAGGGCAAAACCGGCGTACCAGAGCACGGCCGCCCGCAGCAGCAGCTCCCAGATGCGGTCCAGGCTGTTGATACCTTCGGGTCCGGTCAAAGGAGGAGGAATTTCAGCGGCCACCAGGCCGACCTTCTCCACCAGTTGCGCAGCGCTGATGTGCCAATTGAGCAATTCGTGGAGCATCACCCGGCTCACGGCAACAAAGTTGCCCACCAGGGCGAAGCTCGCCGCCAGCAGGCGCACCGGCAACCAGTCGAAGGCATGGCGCAACTGCGCCGCACGCTCCACCAGGGCAGGGTTCTTGCCGTTGTCCGCAGCCAGGGCCAGCAAGCGATAGCTCAAGGCAGCCACCGGACCCAGCAGGAAGTACCAGAAAATCACCGCGAAGAAGCTCTGGAAGGCCTGCCATAGCAGGTAGCCCTGGACCCGCTCCAGCAGTTGCTCGCCACTGTCGGCGCCAATGTTCAGATCACGCTTGGCCACATGCACCGCCGCTTGCAGGTCCTCACGGCGCCAGGCATCGCGAAACGGTCCGAGGCCACCGAGCAAGTCGCCGCGGCCCAGGGCGTAGATCACCACCAGCAAATGCACCGGTAGGGCCAGCAGCCCGTAGGTGACAGGTTCCAGCACCAGCAGCAAGAGACCGAGCAAGGCCACCGGCAGCAACACCAGCACCAGCAACAGCCACCATGGATGCCCCGCCAGACGCGGGCTGGCCTCCAGGCGCGCCAACTCCTTCAGCCACCAGCCATCGCGCTGCACCCGCTGACGCAAGGCCGAGAACTTCTCGATCCACACCGCCAGCAGCAACACCAGAAAACTCATTGTCCTTCCCCCTTCTCCAAGGCGGCACGATAGCGTGCCCAATCGAAAGCCTGGCCCGGGTCGGTCTTGCGCCCGGGGGCGATGTCGCTATGACCACAAATCCGTTGTGGTGTGATGGCGCAGAAAGCCGCCTGTAATTGTTCGGTCAGGGCACTCAGGGAGCGGTACTGGGCGTCGGTGAAAGGCAGTTCGTCAGTGCCCTCCAGTTCGATGCCCAGGGAAAAGTCGTTGCACGTGTCCCGCCCCTCGAAGCTCGACACTCCCGCGTGCCAGGCCCGGTCCAGACAAGAGACAAACTGGGTGACCGCGCCGTCACGCTCGATCAGAAAATGCGCGGACACGCGCAAGTCGGCGATCCCGGAAAAATAAGGATGCTCTGTGACATCAAGGCGATTCTGAAAGAATTCCTGCACCTTGCCGGTGCCGAACTGCCCCGGCGGCAGACTGATGTTATGAATCACCAACAGGGAGATCTCGCCTGCCGGGCGTTCATTGAAATTGACTGACGGGCAGTGCCGTACGCCGTGACACCAACCCGTGGCAGGGTCCAGCCGCATACCGACTCCTTCAACTAAAGCCTTGAGTGGCCCAGTATGCCGCGTTACCCCCTCGGGTTGCGATCACTTGCCGTGATTGAGTCGCTGCAGATTGCCGATCACCGATTCCAGGGCTCGGTCGAACAGCAAGGTATCGTCCAGCGCCCGCACCGAGCCACGCTGAAACTCCAGGGCCAGGCCCATGCGCGTACGCTCCAGGACCTTCATCCCGGTGCGGTTGACGAATACGTACTTGGCCACGGGATGGGGGACAATCGCCGCCAGTTTGCAGCGCAGGGTATTGTCCTCGTCCTCTTGAAACTCGACCCAGCCCCCCAAGCGCAGCTGCTCCACTTGCAGCACGCTGGGGTCATTCGCCGGCAGGACCAGAGGCGCTGCTTCCAGGGGGCCTTCTTCGGCGCTGGGCAGGACGATCTCCTGGGCCACCACTATCAGGTCGGTATGCTCGGCCTCCAGGGTCACCACTCGCTGTTGCGGTGCCAGGGCTTCACGCTCGAATGCCTGCAGATGCAGAAGCTCCAGCTGGCTGAAGAACTCGCTGGTGGCGAAGGGATCGAAAGCAGCGCCGCTCAAGCCGTCTCGCAGGCCCTTGAGCAGTCCCGGCACCAGGGCCAGCAAGCGCATCGCGGTATCCGGCTGCTCGTGGCGTTGCACACTCCAGATCAGCTCGTTCATGGTCCCCTCGGCGGTGTGCCACTCGGCAGAATCATCACCGTGCTTCAGGCAACTGAGCAACAGCACCTGGCTCCAGGCATCGCGAACAAAATCCACCACTTTCTGCGGCAGCACCTTGCCCAGCAGCGCTTCGTTGAGCGCCTGCTCCACCCGCCGTCTCGCCAGCTCCGCCCTGGCCCGGCCCTCCTCGGCATCCCGGGTACGTTGCTCCAGCAACTCCGCCCGGCGCCGCTCATCGGCGGTGAAGGCAAGAAAGTCTGCCAGCAACTCGGAGAAAATCGCCGGGTCGTCGGTGAATTCGCTCAGCAGGCGCTGCACCACCTGCTCGATACGCAAGTACAGGCTGTCACGCTGATGATCATCGCAGCCGCCCCAGCCCATCGCGGCAGCGGCGATTTCATTGAGCAGGCGCCGCGCCGGGTGGTTGCCGCGACTGAAGAAACTCTTGTCCAGCACCGCCACCTTGAGCATGGGAATCTGCAGGCGTCCGATCAGCGCCTTGAGGGACTCCGGCAGGTTGCGGTCGTCGAGGATGCACTCGAAGAGCATGGCGATCAGGTTGATCACGTCCTCGTCGGCAACATCCACGACCCGGGACTTGCCGCTCTTGACGCTGACCCGGGTGAGCAGTTGTTCCAGCTGATTGCGCAGGTCGAAATCTTCCTGGGCACTGGGGGCCGGCACGTACTGCTGCAAATGGGACAGCAGGCGCATGAGGTCACGGGTCGAAATCGGTTGGGTTTCGGCGCTGGCCTCCAGGGTCGGTGCAACGCTGCCGCGCACATGCAGGAGCAGTGTCTGCAAGGCCGCGAAGACTTCCTGCACGCTCTCGTCGAGCGGGCTCTGGCCCGGCTTGTGCCCACTGCCATCGACGGTGGCGGTCTGGGCTTCAGCCTGGGCTCGATCGGAGGCCCGACGCGCTGGGGCCGGCATCAGCTCTGGCAGGATTCCGGTGGCAATCAACAGCTGATTGGCTTCGCCATAGAGCAGTTCGGCATCGCTGAGCACGTACCGTTCGAACAGCTTGAGGATGATCAACTTGACCTTGATCTCCACCCCCAGGCTGCGTCCGGCCTGGAGGAAGTACTCACAGAGCAGCGCCGGAGCCAGAGGATTTTCCGCATCCGCCAAGCGTCGGCCCAGCAGCACGCCCAGGCGCGCCGTCAGTTGCCCGAGGGCGAAGCCGTCCCGGTTGAGAACCTTGGCCACCATGGCATCCACGGCCACGGTCTTTTCCAGGTCATCCTGGGAAGGGTCAAGAGAAGGGTCGTAAGCCACTGCATGGGGAATGACCAGGGCCGGGTCGTACTGCACCAGACCGGCGAAGGCTTCGAAAAACTTCTCCAGAAAACCGCGTTCGATGCTTTTGCGCTTCAAGCGCAGGTCGCGCATGGCTTCAAACAGGGTGTTCTGCTCAACGTTGTTCTGTGCCCGATCGGCCATCTCGAACAGCGTGTCGTCGGCGTTATCGAACAACTCCTGCAAACCGTGACGCAACTGCTGGGCGGCCTTGTCTCGAACCTGAAGCAGAATCACCGGCAGGCGGGCAAGCGGCGAAGCGGTCGCCTGATCTGTAGCCGCCTTGTGCAAAGGCACTACATTCCCGTCGTTGTGCATCCAAGCCTCCTGGAAAGGTGTTTCTTCGGTTCGAGATCAAGGTTCAGTCAAGCCAACGACGCTCACAGTCGGCTCTCAGCGGAAGCAAATGCATTCCACTGCACTTTATTTAAGGGGGAGCCAAAGATACGTCAAAGCTATGACGTCAATTACAAGTCATATTATCTTGTAAAAGTCCCCTCTTACGCCAGCAGACTCTGTCGCCTATCCGGAAATAACCCTCAGACCAACGAGAAAATTCACTCATACCCATCAGACAAAGCGACGAAAGACAGGTTCGTCAAAGGCTCGCCGACATTTGCCACCTTGGGTTCGCCGATCCCATGCCCCTATAATCGGCGCACTTAGTTTGTGGAGCCCGTTATGCCGAATCTACGCCTCGCCGACCTGACCGCCGAAATAGAAGCCAACGTACGCCGCGCGTTACTGGAAGACATCGGCAGCGGCGACATCACCGCGCAGTTGATCCCGGCCGAACGTCTGGCCAAAGCCACCATCATCACTCGCGAAGCGGCGGTCATCGCCGGTACGGCCTGGGTGGATGCGGTGTTCCGCCAGCTGGACCCGCGGGTTGCCGTGCACTGGCAAGTGGCTGACGGCGAGCGAGTGGTACCCAATCAGGCGCTGTTCCACTTGGAAGGCCCGGCACGTTCATTGCTCACCGGCGAACGCAGCGCGCTGAACTTCCTGCAGCTGCTATCCGGCGTGGCCACCCGTGCCCAATATCTGGCCGACTTTGTCGCCGATACCCAGGTCAAGCTGCTGGATACCCGCAAGACCCTTCCCGGCCTGCGCCTGGCCCAGAAGTACGCGGTCACCTGCGGTGGCTGCCACAACCACCGCATCGGTCTGTATGACGCCTTCCTGATCAAGGAAAACCACATCGCAGCCTGTGGCGGCATCGCCCAGGCCGTCAGCGCCGCCCACAAGATCGCCCCGGGCAAGCCGGTGGAAGTGGAAGTGGAAAGTCTTGGGGAATTGAAGGAAGCGCTGGCAGCCGGTGCCGACATCATCATGCTCGATGAACTGAGCCTGGACGATATGCGCGAGGCCGTGCGCCTGAATGCCGGCAAGGCCAAGCTGGAAGCCAGCGGGGGAATCAACGAAAGCACCTTGCGCCCGATTGCCGAAACCGGGGTGGACTACATTTCCATCGGTGCCATGACCAAGGATGTGAAAGCCCTGGACCTGTCCATGCGCTTGAGCATCTGATCCATGAAAAACGCCAGCCTGGTTAAGGCTGGCGTCGGGTTCAACTGTCGATCTCGTTGAGCTGCAGATAATCCTCAAGGTCCATGCCCAGCGCTTCAGCAACCTCCTGATGCACTTCCAGGCGCATGGCCTTCAACTCCTCCGGTGTCTCGGCCACCAGATCGAGCACCAGCTCCCACGGCTCGATGCCGCGAGACTCCGCCTCGTCCTCAAAGGCCCATTGCGCCTGCTGCTTCTGTTCTTCGGGGCTCAGGGCGTTGATTTCTTCTTGCAAGGAAGGCGTGGCAGCCAGGTACCTTTCAAGCGCTACGTCGATTCTTGCCTCTTTAGGAATCATCTCGTTCTCTCTGATCGTGGGAATGGAAGATGGATCTGGATCGTTGGGATCTCTCTGCCGCAAAAAATCGTTGCAACCGCCGATTTATCTGGCCTTCAGAACCATTCGGGATCATCTGAAAACAGCATGCTGGTACTCAGACAGAAACCGAATATAGGACCTTTGGCCGACGATTTATATGACCTGATGCACCGATGAGAGAGAAATCGGCGGATTTGCGGACCATCACCAGACACAGACTCGCCAGAAACCTCAGGAAACAAGGTTACGCCCTAGAAAACCAAGATTGGCAACGACAAAGAAAAGCTTACAAGCGCCAAGGTAATCACGAAGGCAGGTGAATACCTCATCCCCATGACCTTGGCCTTGGCCTTTGCCTCTGGCGATTGGCTTACACCGGTTCACAAGAAAGTGCTATTTGCACTCAGCCCGTAGTTGTTCCTTTTCTCAAGCAAACGCCTGCCTTGCCGAGCTCGAAAAATCTTCTTAGATTTTCTAGGATGTCGTACTTCTGAATTGTCCCATTGGTGGCAATATTCATTTCAGCCTTGGTCACCCACAAGTGTCCTTCCTTGCCTTGATTAGGAATAACGGAGAGCACGATATTAAATCTTCTAGCTTCAGCAGGTGTCGCGGATGCCTTAGGCTCATAGAAGTTAAAAATCAGTTCGTTATCGTCATTGGGTGAGACGCTTTGCGCACTGACAACAGGCAGTCCAGCCTTCGAAGCTGTTGGAAAATTAGCTGAGTACAATACGCCTGTGCCCCGTACATCTTTGGTTATTTCCAAATAATATTGTTCACGATCTTTCGCATTCGCTGGAGTGGTGCATTCTTCGCCCTCCGTTGCAAAGTACTGTCCCTCAAACTCATACGAAGGGGCTTTCTCACAGGCTGCAAGGGCCAGAGACACTATTCCGATTAACGCCAACTTCCACTTCTTCACGCTGAACACTCCATGATTCCCGGGCGTCATTATGGGCAATACCGCTCAATCAACAACAAACTACAGCACTGCCTACTGAATAGAACAGCAGCATCTAAAACTTCCAGAACAAGCCACAGAGACTTTCAATAAGGACTTATGGATACAACCGACGAACTCAAAACAAGTTAAACCTGCCTACCGGCATTTCTTAGAGAAGTATCTTTCGAGGGCACTCATTCAGCGCTAGGCGGACTTTGCTGGAGGGGCCGTACATTCGCAAACCGCTCAAAACTCGATATCTGGTGCCGGAGACAGGAATCGAACCTGCGACCTTCGCGTTACGAGTGCGCTGCTCTACCGACTGAGCTACACCGGCGTGGGCTAAAAACTAGCACCCGCGCCCTGGGCCGGCAACCGAGAGGCTGTTATCGCAGATAGCAAAACGCCCCGAACCAGTCGGGGCGCTTGCTTGTTCAGCGTAAGGCTAAAGGGTGATTAAACGCCCGAAGCCTTGGCTGCTGCCACGTCTTTGATGGACAGCTTGATACGGCCGCGGTTGTCCACGTCCAGTACCAGCACTTCCACTTCCTGACCTTCTTTCAGAATGTCGGTGACTTTCTCAACGCGAGCGTCGCTCAGCATGGAGATGTGCACCAGACCATCCTTGCCCGGCAGGATGTTGACGAAGGCGCCGAAGTCGACGATGCGCTCAACCTTGCCGACGTAGATCTTGCCGATCTCGGCTTCCGCGGTGATGCCCAGAACGCGCTGACGCGCGGCCTCTGCAGCTTCCTTGGTTTCGCCGAAGATCTTGATCGAACCGTCGTCTTCGATATCGATCGAAGCCTTGGTTTCTTCACAGATCGCACGAATGGTGGCGCCGCCTTTACCGATGACATCACGGATTTTGTCGGTGTCGATCTTCATCGCGATCATGGTCGGTGCGTTGGCCGACAGTTCGGTACGGGACTGCCCGATGATCTGGTTCATCTGACCGAGGATGTTCAGGCGAGCTTCCAGGGCTTGGCCCAGGGCGATCTCCATGATTTCTTCGGTGATGCCCTTGATCTTGATGTCCATCTGCAGCGCGGTGACGCCTTTGGCGGTACCGGCTACCTTGAAGTCCATGTCGCCCAGGTGGTCTTCGTCACCCAGGATGTCGGTCAGGACGGCGAACTTCTCGCCTTCTTTAACCAGGCCCATGGCGATACCGGCAACCGGTGCCTTCATCGGTACACCAGCGTCCATCAGCGCCAGGGAAGCACCGCAAACGGAGGCCATGGAGCTGGAACCGTTGGATTCGGTGATTTCCGATACTACGCGGATGGTGTAAGGGAACACGTCAGCGGCTGGCAGCATGGCCTGGACCGAACGACGAGCCAGACGGCCGTGACCGATTTCACGACGACCAGCGCCGCCCATGCGACCACACTCGCCCACCGAGAACGGAGGGAAGTTGTAGTGCAGCATGAAGGGGTCTTTCTTCTCGCCTTCCAGGGTGTCCAGCAGCTGTGCGTCACGGGCAGTACCCAGGGTCGCAACCACCAGGGCCTGAGTTTCGCCACGGGTGAACAGGGCCGAACCGTGAGTCTTGGGCAGTACGCCGACTTCGATGTTCAGCGGACGTACGGTGCGGGTGTCGCGGCCGTCGATACGTGGCTTGCCGTTGACGATGTTTTCGCGAACGGTGCGGTATTCGATCTCGCCGAAAGCGGCTTTGACGTCGGCAGCCGAAGGCTGGCCTTCTTCGCCGGAGAGCTTGGCGACCACCTGGTCTTTCAGCTCGCCCAGGCGAGCGTAACGGTCAGCCTTGACGGTGATGGTGTAAGCCTGGGAGATGGCTTCGCCGAACTCGGCACGGATAGCACCCAGCAGTTCGGTGGCTTCTGGAGCAGCAGCCCAGTCCCAGGTAGGTTTGGCAGCTTCGGCAGCCAGCTCTTTGACAGCCTTGATCACCGACTGGAATTCATCGTGGGCGAACAGTACAGCGCCCAGCATTTGGTCTTCGGTCAGCTCTTTGGCTTCCGATTCAACCATCAGGACGGCTTCTTCGGTACCGGCCACGACCATGTCCAGACTGGATGCCTGAAGCTGCTCGTAGGTCGGGTTCAGCAGGTAGCCGGTGCTTTCGTGGAAAGCCACACGAGCGGCGCCGATCGGGCCGTCGAAAGGAATGCCGGAAATGGCCAGGGCAGCCGAGGTACCGATCATCGCAGCGATGTCCGGATCGGTCTTCTTGCTGGTGGAAACCACGGTGCAGACAACCTGCACTTCGTTCATGAAGCCTTCTGGAAACAGAGGGCGGATCGGACGGTCGATCAGACGCGAGGTCAGGGTTTCTTTCTCGGAAGGACGGCCTTCGCGCTTGAAGAAACCGCCAGGGATCTTACCGGCAGCGTAAGTCT
The DNA here is from genome assembly GCF_058744285.1 of Pseudomonas sp. E1BtOHC1. Taxonomy (NCBI): domain Bacteria; kingdom Pseudomonadati; phylum Pseudomonadota; class Gammaproteobacteria; order Pseudomonadales; family Pseudomonadaceae; genus Pseudomonas; species Pseudomonas sp. E1BtOHC1. The sequence continues at coordinate 1,750,946 of NZ_CP196023.1, read as the reverse complement.
TTTCCTGGTAGTGCACAGACAGAGGGAAGAAGCCCTTGCCTGGATCCGCTTGCTTGGCGCCAACCACGGTCACCAATACGCTGACGTCGTCGTCAACGGTGACCAATACTGCGCCGGAGGCTTGACGGGCGATACGGCCAGTCTCGAGGGTTACGGTCGACTGACCGAACTGGAATTTTTTGATTACCGGGTTCACGGTGTCCTACCTTCTTTGTGGCTCTTGGGGAAACTTGCTTCTTGCGAAATTCTTGGGCAATGCGGGGAATCGGCCCAGCCTTTATTGTCCAGGTAAAACAGTGCAGCAGATAAAACTTGAGGCTGGAAGCCTGCCATACGCCGGCGGAAAAACCGCTGACGCATGGCAAACAACCAACCTCATAGCGCAATCGCTGATTAGCGACGCAGACCCAGACGACCGATCAGGGTGCTGTAACGGCTCAGGTCTTTGCCTTTCAGGTAGTCCAGCAGCTTACGACGCTGGTTTACCATGCGGATCAGGCCACGACGGGAGTGGTGGTCTTTACCGTTGGCTTTGAAGTGACCTTGCAGTTTGTTGATGTTGGCGGTCAGCAGTGCAACTTGCACTTCTGGCGAACCAGTGTCACCAACAGCTTGCTGGTAGTCGGTTACGATCTGAGCTTTTTCTTCAACGCTGAGTGCCATGTGGGCAATCCTTATATCAGGAAACTGTTCAAGAACAGTTTCAACAGGCCAGGGACAAATCCCTGTATCTATAAATGAGTAGTGACCGTGCCTGTTAACAGCCACCCTCGTCCGGTCATTCTGACCGAATCAGTCGACGCGGCGCGATGCGCCCGTCTTCGCTCACTTCACCGATACCGATGAAGCGACCGTTGTGATCCTGTACCCGCACCATGCCGAACTTCGGTGCATCCGGGGCACGTACCGGCTGGCCATTGAGCCAGTAGAACGCGCTGTGCTCCGAGAACTGCAGCAGCGGCCAATCCAGCAAGCCGCTGTCCGATGGCATCAGGAAGCGGTCTACCGCTTCGTTGCCGCCTTCGGCGTGCACTGCTTCGAGCTCTTCCAGGGTGACCGTCTGGGCCAGGCTGAAAGGTCCGGCCTGGGTCCGCCGCAGTTCTGCAACGTAAGCACCACAGCCGAGTTTTTCACCGATATCTTCCACCAGGGTACGGATATAGGTGCCTTTGCTGCAGTCCACCGCCAGGCGGGCAGTGTCGCCTTCGCAGGCGAGTAATTCCAAGCGCGCAATAGTAACAGAACGCGGTTCGCGCTCCACCACTTCCCCTGCACGAGCCAGTTTGTAGAGTGGCTGGCCATCACGCTTGAGGGCGGAGTACATCGGCGGTATCTGTTTGATTTCGCCACGAAATTCCGGCAATACCGCTTCGATATCGGCACGACCAACGGTCACTTCACGGGTCTGCAAAACTTCGCCTTCAGCGTCCGCAGTGGTGGTGGTCTTGCCCAACTGCGCCAGGGTTTCGTAACCCTTGTCGGAGTCGAGCAGGTATTGCGAAAACTTGGTGGCCTCGCCGAAGCACAGCGGCAGGACGCCAGTGGCCAACGGATCGAGACTGCCGGTGTGACCGGCCTTCTCGGCATTGAGCAACCAGCGGACCTTCTGCAGGGCCGCGTTAGAGGTGAAGCCCAGCGGCTTGTCCAGAAGGATGATGCCGCTGACGTTACGACGGATACGCTTGACCTGAGCCACCGCTTACTCCTTGGCGTCTTCAGGGGCAGGCGCGTCGCCATGCTGGCTGTCTTCAGCCACGGCACGCTCGATCAGGGCCGACAGGTGCGCCCCGCGGGCCACGCTTTCGTCGTAATGGAAGTGCAGTTGCGGCACGCTGCGCAGCTTCATTTCCTTGGCCAGTTGCATGCGCAGGAAACCTGCCGCCGAGTTCAGCACCTTGATGCTCTGGGCGATCTCTTCGGCGTTTTCCTGGCCCATCACGGTGATGAAGATCTTCGCATGACCGACATCGCGGCTGACTTCCACGGCGGTGATAGTCACCAGGCCGACGCGTGGATCTTTGACTTCGCGACGGATCAGCTGCGCCAGTTCGCGCTGCATCTGATCACCGATACGTTGGGTACGGCTGTATTCTTTTGCCATGTCTTGTTACCTGTTACTGCCTCACGGCGAAAGCCGTGTGGTCTGAAAGCGGCAAACGCCCGGCCTGGCAGGAGCCAGACCGGGCGTTGCGTTTAGAGGCCGCTGGCGATGCCGTGCATGGACATGCTACGGGCCACCAGGGCTCTTGAAGTGCGCGAGTTAGAGGCTGCGAGCAACCTGGACCTTCTCGAAGACTTCGATCTTGTCACCGACTTTGACGTCGTTGTAGCTCTTCACGCCGATACCGCATTCCATGCCGGCACGTACTTCGGAAGCGTCATCCTTGAAGCGGCGCAGGGATTCCAGCTCGCCTTCGAAGATAACGATGTCTTCACGCAGTACACGGATTGGACGGTTACGGTGCACGACACCTTCGATGACCATGCAACCGGCAATCGCGCCAAACTTCGGCGAGCGGAACACGTCGCGAACTTCGGCAACACCCAGGATGTTCTCCCGAACGTCGCTGCCCAACATACCGGTCAGGGCTTTCTTGACGTCTTCGATGATGTCGTAGATCACGTTGTAGTAACGCATATCCAGACCTTCCTGCTCGACGATCTTCCGTGCGCCGGCATCAGCACGCACGTTGAAGCCGAACAGTACAGCGTTGGAGGCCAGTGCCAGGTTGGCGTCGCTCTCGGTGATACCACCGACGCCGCCGCCCACTACACGCACTTGCACTTCGTCGTTGCCCAGGCCGTTCAGAGCGCCTTGCAGAGCTTCCAACGAACCACGGACGTCGGATTTGAGGACGATGTTGAGCGTCTTCTTCTCTTCCTGGCCCATGCTTTCGAAGATGTTTTCCAGCTTGCCGGCGTGAGCACGGGCCAGCTTGACTTCGCGGAACTTGCCTTGACGGAACAGAGCCACTTCACGGGCTTTCTTCTCGTCGGCCACTACGCTCATCTCATCGCCAGCGTCCGGAGTACCGTCCAGGCCGAGGATCTCGACCGGGATGGAAGGACCGGCTTCCTTGATTGGCTTGCCGTTCTCATCGAGCATGGCGCGCACGCGGCCATAGTTCGAGCCGACCAGTACCATGTCGCCTTGACGCAGGGTACCGTCTTGAACCAGCACGGTCGCTACCGGGCCACGGCCCTTGTCGAGACGGGATTCCACCACGACACCACGACCTGGGGCCGAAGGAGTCGCCTTGAGTTCCAGTACTTCAGCCTGCAGCAGGACGGCTTCCAGCAGGTCGTCGACGCCGGTACCCATTTTCGCGGAAACCGGTACGAACGGAGTATCGCCACCCCAATCTTCCGAGGTCACGCCGTGAACCGAGAGTTCACTGCGGATACGGTCCAGATCGGCGCCTGGCTTATCGATCTTGTTCACGGCGACTACCAGCGGTACGCCGGCTGCCTGTGCGTGCTGAACGGCTTCAATGGTCTGCGGCATCACGCCGTCGTCCGCTGCAACCACCAGGATCACGATGTCGGTAGCCTTGGCACCACGGGCACGCATGGCGGTAAACGCGGCGTGACCAGGGGTGTCGAGGAAGGTGACCATGCCACGCTCGGTTTCTACGTGGTAGGCACCGATGTGCTGTGTAATACCACCAGCTTCGCCCGCGGCGACTTTGGCGCGACGAATGTAGTCCAGCAGCGAGGTCTTACCGTGGTCAACGTGGCCCATTACAGTCACGACCGGCGCACGGGCAACCGCTTCACCTTCGAACTTCAGGGACTCGGCCAGGGAATCTTCCAAGGCGGTGTCGCTGACCAGGGTCACTTTGTGGCCCAGTTCTTCAGCAACCAGCTGGGCAGTTTCCTGATCCAGAACCTGGTTGATGGTGGCTGGAGTGCCCAGCTTGAACATGAACTTGATGATTTCAGCAGCCTTGACCGACATCTGCTGGGCGAGATCGCCAACAGTGATGGTCTCACCGATCTTCACTTCACGCACGACAGGGCCGGTTGGGCTCTGGAAACCGTGAGCGTTGCGTTTCTTCAGCTTGGCCTTGCCACGACCACCACGACGGAAGCCATCGCTTTCTTCGTCGGTGGTACGTGGGGCAACGCGCGGCGCAGGCGCCTTCTCCTTGACCGAAGCACGATGCGGAGCGTTTTTGCGCTCACCATCGCCACTGCCGCGACGATTGTTATCGTCTGCACGTGGTTTGTCCGGACGGCGCTGCTCGTCTTTCTTGCGCACGTCAGCCACAGGAGCCGGAGCGGCTACCGGGGCGTCTTGCACAGGCTCGGCGGCAACTGGCGCAGAAGCCGGGGCTGCAACCGCGTCAGCGACTGCAGTTTCGGCAACTGGAGCAGGCTGGCGACGCGCTTCTTCTTCGGCGCGACGCTTGGCTTCTTCTTCAGCCTTCTGACGGGCAGCATTTTCTACTGCGCGACGTTCTTCCAGTTCGCGTTGACGCTCGGCTTCGATTTCTTCCGGGCTGCGCTGCACGAAGACTTTCTTCTTGCGCACTTCAACGCTGATGCTCTTGCTGCCAGCGACACGCAGGGTGCTGGTGGTCTTGCGCTGCAAAGTAATTTTGCGTGGTTCTTCCACTTTCGCCTTGTGGCTGCTTTTCAGATGAGTCAGCAACGACTGCTTCTCACTGTCGCTCACATGTTCCTCGGCGGCGGTGTGCGGCAGACCTGCCTCACGCATCTGCTGCAGCAGGCGCTCTACCGGTGTTTTGACCTCATCGGCCAGTTGTTTCACCGTGACTTGCGTCATGCACTTCTCTCCTCAGGCCGCGCCTAATTACTCGAACCAGTGGGCTCGGGCGGCCATGATCAACTTGCCGGCACGATCATCGTCAATGCCGTCGATGTCGAGCAGGTCGTCAATAGACTGCTCGGCCAGGTCTTCGCGGGTAATTACGCCGCGCACCGCCAGTTCCATCGCCAAATCCTTGTCCATACCCTCAAGCGAGAGCAGGTCTTCGGCCGGATGGGCGTCTGCCAGCTTTTCCTCAGTAGCGATGGCTTTAGTCAACAAGCGATCCTTGGCCCGAGCGCGAAGCTCGTTGACGATGTCTTCGTCAAAGCCGTCGATGTTGAGCATTTCTTCCAGCGGTACGTAGGCAATCTCTTCCAGGCTGGTGAAGCCTTCATCTACCAGCACCTGTGCCAGTTCTTCATCAACTTCCAGCTCGTCGATGAAATTGCGCAGGATGTCGCCGGTTTCTGCTTGCTGCTTGGCCTGGATGTCCGATTCGGTCATCACGTTCAGGGTCCAGCCAGTCAATTGGCTAGCCAGACGCACGTTCTGACCACCGCGACCGATGGCCTGAGCCAGATTGTCTGCGCCAACGGCGATGTCCATGGCATGGGCATCTTCGTCAACGATAATTGCCGCAACTTCAGCCGGCGACATGGCGTTGATCACGAACTGCGCAGGGTTCTCGTCCCACAGGACGATGTCCACACGCTCGCCACCCAACTCGCCGGAGACGGCCTGGACGCGCGAACCGCGCATACCAATGCACGCGCCTTGCGGGTCGATGCGCTTGTCTTTGGAGCGGACTGCGATCTTGGCGCGCGAACCCGGATCACGGGAGGCGGCCATTACTTCGATCAGGCCTTCGGCAATTTCCGGCACTTCGATACGGAACAGCTCGATCAGCATTTCCGGTGCGGTACGCGACAGGATCAGCTGCGGGCCGCGGTTCTCGGTGCGGATTTCCTTGAGCAGCGCACGCAGACGCACGCCAACCCGGAAAGTCTCACGGGAGATGATGTCTTCACGGGCCAACAACGCTTCAGCGTTGTTACCCAGATCAACGATCACGTTGTCACGTGTCACTTTTTTCACGGTGCCGGAGATGATTTCTCCCAGGCGCTCGCGATAGGCATCAACCACCTGTGCGCGCTCGGCTTCGCGAACTTTCTGCACGATGACCTGCTTGGCAGTCTGTGCAGCGATGCGGCCGAACTCGATGGATTCGATTTTTTCTTCGATCACATCACCGACTTTGGCTTCGGGATGAGTCTCGTGGGCCTTGCTCGGCCAGGTTTCCACCGCTGGATCATCCAGATCGGCTTCTTCGACCACCGTCCAGCGACGGAAAGTCTCGTAGGAACCGGTGTGGCGATTGATTTCCACACGCAGGTCCACTTCGTCTTCAAAACGCTTTTTGGTAGCAGTGGCCAGGGCCAGCTCCAGCGCTTCAAAAATCACGCTTGCCGGTACACCCTTTTCATTGGATACCGACTCAACAACCAGCAGTACTTCTTTGCTCATCGTACGCCTCGCCTTTCGCAAGCCATTGGATCCGCGGGATCCGCGTCTCAGTCAAAACTGGGAATAATGTTGGCCTTGTCGATCATATCGATCGGCAACAGGAACTCATGGTCATCCACCTGCACCACGACGTCCTGTTCCTCCACCCCGCGGAGAAGGCCCTGAAAATTACGCCGACCTTCGAAGGGCGAGCGCAGCTTGATCTTCACTTGCTCACCGACATACTTGGCGAACTGCTCAAGAGTGAACAGTGGGCGTTCCATGCCAGGAGAGGAAACTTCAAGGGTGTACTCAACGGAGATCGGATCCTCTACGTCGAGAACACCGCTGATCTGACGGCTGACGATGGCGCAATCGTCCACCAGCACACCGCCTTCTTTATCGATATAAACGCGCAACAATGAGTGGCGACCCTGAGCCGAAAACTCAATACCCCAGCATTCATAGCCAAGGGCCACGACCACCGGGGCCAACAAGGCCTGCAACTGTTCTAGCTTGCTCGACACCTGAACCCCCTCGTGCATGCTTGTGCAAATAAAAAATGGGCGAAGCGCCCATCCCGGAAACGCCGTTGAATAGCGGCGTTATAAAGTGTCCAGCTAACAAAAAGCCCCTGAAAAGGGGCTCCGCTAAAACTGGTTGCGGGGGCCGGATTTGAACCGACGACCTTCGGGTTATGAGCCCGACGAGCTACCAGACTGCTCCACCCCGCGACAAAGCTGGGGCGGAAGTATACGACTGATCCCTTTTTGGGTCAATGTAACCTTCCACCTACAAGAAAGCCCGCAACAGCGGGCTCTCCTGATAATTGGTACCGAGAAGGGGACTCGAACCCCTACACCCTATGGGCACAACCACCTCAAGGTTGCGTGTCTACCAATTCCACCACCTCGGCATAGACTACGTTACTGCGTGAAACTCTTCTTACTTCTGCTCTGGAGCTGGAGGTACGTCAGTCGCACTATTGGCCGACTTTTGCTCTTGGAGCACCGGGACATCATCAGAAGCCGGTTTTTGCTTTGGTACTTCAAGCACTGCTGGATCTGGCAAACCTACTTGAGTCAGCTGATGAGCTTTCTCTTTAGCAAAGTAACCTAACCCCAAGCTGGTTATGAAGAAACCGGCGGCAAGTATAGCAGTAAACTTACTAAGAAAGGTAGAGGAACCTTGGCTTCCGAACACAGTATTTGAAGCACCTGCACCGAAAGACGCGCCAGCATCCGCACCTTTACCCTGCTGCAGCAAAACCAGAGCAACTACGCCCAGGGCACCCAGCAGATGAAAAACGACTACGACTGTTTCCAGCATTTTTTCAGTTTCCCGCGGCGCGACAGATCGCACCGAACTCATCTGCATTCAGGGAAGCTCCACCAATGAGCCCCCCATCGATATCCGGCATGCCGAACAGTTCGACCGCATTGGCCGCCTTCACGCTGCCGCCGTATAGAAGCCGCACTCCTCGTGCCACTTCAGAATTCTCTGCCGCCAACTGCGCGCGGATGGCTGCGTGCACATCCTGCGCTTGTTGCGGCGTTGCAGTCAGCCCGGTACCAATGGCCCAGACCGGCTCGTAAGCGATAACAGCATTGGCGAACGCGCCAACACCCAACTCCTCGATAATGCTGCCCAGCTGACGCCCGACAACCTCTAGAGTCTTCCCGGCTTCGCGCTGCTCCAGGGTTTCCCCTACACACAGAATCGGCTTCAAACCACAAGCCTGTGCCGCCGCGAACTTGCGGTTGAGAGTCGCGTCCCGCTCGCCCATTATCAGGCGGCGTTCGGAGTGCCCAACCAGCACCAGGGAACAACCTGCGTCCACCAATTGACTCGGGGCGATCTCGCCCGTCAACGCACCTTGCATGGATTCCACCGCAGAATTCTGCGCGCCGACCGAAATCGACTTACCTTTCAAGCCATCAATCACTTGATTGATATACAAGCAAGGCGGGAAAACCGCGACATCAACACCGCTTGGCAAGGCCAGATGACGAAGGCCATTGATCAGCTCAGCGACGCTGGCGCGGGTACCGTGCATCTTCCAGTTACCAGCTACCATAGGGCGACGCATGCTGTACCTCGTCGGTCAAAGTGGGCGCAGATGTTACCCAACCAAAACAACACTGGCAAGCCGAAATCAGGCAGAAACTTCAGCAACCAGTTTTGCCAGCTCATCAGCATAAGCGCGAACCTGTGCCTCATCGTCACCTTCGACCATGACACGCACCAAAGGCTCGGTACCGGACTTGCGCAGCAGAACCCGTCCACGCCCCGCCATCGCAGCAGTGACACGCTCACAGGCCTCTTTCACGGCAGGATGCTCAACCGGGTTATCCCCCCCGGCAAAGCGAACATTGACCAGCACCTGAGGACACTTGCGCAGCCCCTGGCGTGACTGGGCCAGGCTTTCACCACGCGCCTTGAGCGCCATCAGCACCTGCAATGCTGCAATGATCGCATCACCCGTCGTGGCATGCCGGAAGCACACAATGTGCCCGGAGTTTTCCCCCCCCACCAACCAGTTACGCTCCAGCAGTTCGGCAATCACATAACGATCACCTACATTGGCCCGGACAAAAGGAATGCCCAGATCCGCCAGAGCCAGCTCCAGCCCCAAATTGCTCATAAGCGTCCCGACCACACCGCCTTGCAACTTGTCACGCTCATGCAGATCCCGAGCAATGATGAACAGCAGTTCATCACCGTCAACAATTGCACCGGTCTGGTCGACCATCAGCACCCGGTCACCATCGCCATCAAAGGCAATACCCAGATCCGCGTGCTCGGCCAGGACCGCCGCTTGCAATTGCGACATATGAGTCGAACCGCAGTTCTCGTTGATGTTCAAGCCATTAGGCTGCGCAGACAGAACCGTGACTTGTGCGCCCAACTCGCGGAATACACTCGGCGCGACCTTGTAGGTGGCACCATGAGCGCAGTCCAGGACGACCTTCAAGCCGGCAAAACTGGTGCTCGATGGCACGCTGCTCTTGCAGAACTCAATGTAGCGCCCTGATGCGTCGTTGATCCGCGACACCTTGCCGAGCTTGCTCGACTCCACCACGGTCATCGGTGCATCCAGCAACTCTTCGATCATCAACTCCACCTCGTCAGGCAGCTTGGTGCCCTCACCCGAGAAGAACTTGATGCCGTTGTCATCATGGGGATTGTGCGAAGCACTGATGACAATCCCGGCCTCCGCATGGAAAGTACGCGTCAGATAGGCGATCGCCGGAGTCGGCATCGGCCCCAGCAGCATTACATCCGCACCGGCCGCGGACAGTCCTGCCTCAAGAGCTGACTCGAACATGTACCCAGAGATACGCGTGTCCTTGCCTACCAACACGCGGCAGGCACCCATGCTGCGAAAGGCCATGCCAGCCGCCCAACCGAGCTTGAGCATGAAATCGGGAGTAATCGGGAATTCGCCCACACGACCACGAATGCCGTCGGTGCCAAAGTATTTCTTAGTCATAAGTACTCCATCGTTCTTATTCGGCGGATTCCACTGCCGCAATCATTCGCACAACGTCCACTGTCTCGGCGACATCATGAACGCGGATAATTTTCGCCCCCTTGGTCACCGCCAATGCCGCGAGCGCCAGACTGCCGTGCAATCGCTCAGCCACAGGTCGATTCAAGGTTTGGCCAACCATGCTTTTGCGCGAAACCCCAACCAGAAGGGGGCGCCCAAGGGCATGCAGGGCTTCCATATGCTTGAACAGGCTCAAATTGTGCTGCAGGGTCTTGGCAAAGCCAAAGCCCGGGTCGAGAACAATCCGTTCAGCGCCAATCCCGACGGCCGCACACGCCACCATTCGCTCGGCCAAAAAGACACCCACTTCCTGAGTGACATTCTGGTAATGCGGATTGTCCTGCATATCGCCCGGCTCCCCGAGCATATGCATCAGACACACCGGCAAGCCTGTGGCAGCTGCTGCATCCAGAGCGCCATCACGGCGCAATGCACGTACATCGTTAATCAGCCCCGCCCCCAGACGTGCAGTTTCGCGCATCACTGCCGGGGTTGAGGTATCAACGGAAATAACCACGTCCAGTTCGCGATGAATTCGCTCGACGGCAGGGGCAACGCGCTCCAGCTCCTCCAGCGGCGATACCGCCCGGGCACCTGGCCGAGTTGACTCGCCGCCGATATCGATCAGCGTAGCACCGGCGGCAACCATGGCCTCGGCATGTCGCAAAGCGACATCCAGCTGGCTGAAGCGACCGCCATCGGAAAAGGAGTCGGGGGTTACATTCAAGATGCCCATGACATGCGCACGGGCCAAATCAAGAACCCGGTTGCCGCAAGGCAACCGGGTGGAGGAAGGAACAGAAGTCATTTAAAACCTTAGTGGTCGGCAGCAGGGCCGCCGATGGGTGTTTCCGGACGTTCGTTTTGCACTACTGGAGGAGTAGTACCCGAACCGCCCTCCCAATCACGAGGTTCACGCGGAGTACGCCCTGCCATGATGTCGTCAATCTGATCGGCATCGATGGTTTCGTACTTCATCAAGGCGTCCGCCATGGCGTCCAGCTTGTCACGGTTGTCCGTCAGGATCTGTTTGGCAGTGCCGTAGCACTGGTCAATGATACTGCGCACTTCAGAGTCGATCAGTTTCGCTGTTTCGGCGGACAAGCTGGCATGCTGACTGCCTGCACTGCGACCCAGGAATACTTCGCCCTCTTCTTCCGCATACATCAGCGGACCGAGTTTTTCGGAGAGACCCCACTTGGTGACCATGTTCCGAGCAATCTGGCTGGCGCGCATGATGTCGTTGGATGCACCGGTGGTCACACCGTCAAAGCCCAGCGTCATCTCTTCTGCGATACGGCCACCATAGAGCGAGCAGATCTGGCTGATCAGGGCTCGCTTGGACAGGCTGTAGCGATCTTCTTCCGGCAGGAACATGGTGACGCCCAATGCCCGACCGCGAGGGATGATCGAGACTTTGTAGACCGGATCATGCTCAGGCACGACTCGACCGACAATGGCGTGGCCGGCTTCGTGATAAGCGGTGTTCTGCTTTTCTTTCTCGGACATGACCATGGATTTGCGCTCTGCGCCCATCATGATCTTGTCCTTGGCCAGTTCAAATTCCTTCATTTCGACAATACGCTTACCGGTACGAGCCGCGAACAGCGAGGCCTCGTTCACCAGGTTTGCCAAGTCGGCACCGGAGAAACCCGGTGTACCACGCGCGATCACTGCCGGGGCAACATCTTCGCCCATCGGCACTTTGCGCATGTGAACCTTGAGAATCTGCTCGCGACCGCGAATATCCGGCAGGCCAACCACCACCTGGCGGTCGAAACGACCGGGACGCAGCAGCGCTGGGTCGAGCACGTCAGGACGGTTAGTGGCGGCGATAACAATGATGCCATCGTTCATTTCAAAGCCGTCCATCTCAACCAGCAATTGGTTGAGGGTCTGCTCACGCTCATCATGACCGCCGCCCATGCCGGCGCCACGGTGACGACCGACAGCGTCGATCTCATCGATGAAAATGATGCATGGAGCATGCTTCTTGGCCTGTTCGAACATATCGCGAACGCGGCTGGCACCGACACCAACGAACATCTCGACGAAGTCGGAACCGGAAATAGTGAAGAACGGCACCTTGGCTTCGCCCGCAATGGCCTTGGCCAGCAAGGTCTTACCAGTACCCGGCGGGCCTACCATCAGCACGCCGCGAGGAATGCGACCACCCAGACGCTGGAACTTGCCTGGATCACGCAGGAATTCCACCAGCTCGCCAACTTCCTCTTTGGCCTCGTCACAACCAGCAACGTCAGCCAGAGTGGTTTTCACCTGATCTTCAGAGAGCAGACGCGCCTTGCTCTTGCCAAAGCTCATCGGCCCACCCTTGCCACCTGCGCCACCTTGCATTTGCCGCATGAAGAACATGAAGACTGCAATGATCACCAGGATCGGGAAGCTGGCCACCAACAATTGGGTCCAGATACTTTGCTGCTCAGGCTGCTTGCCTTCGACCACGACATGGTTGTCCACCAAATCGCCGATCAGGCCATTGTCCTGAATGGCAGGACGAATGGTTTTGAAGCTGTCGCCATCGTTGCGCTTGCCGGTAATAACGTAGCCATCAACAGCTACGCGCTCGACCTTGCCATCCTTAACTTGCTGGATGAAGTCGGAGTAGTTGAGGGTTTGCGGCTCGTTAGGGCTGGAGAAGTTGTTCATCACCGTCACAAGGACGGCAGCGATGATCAACCAAAGGATCAGATTCTTTGCCATGTCGTTCAATTAACTACCCTCTGAAGCAAGCTCCGCTACTGGCGCGCGCTTCGCATGATATTCACCGGCCTAACTTACTACATTACCTACAGCTCTGGCAGGCGCTGTCTGTAACCCTATGTGAAACTTAGACTACACAATATGCGTTTAATCTGACGGGGCGAAATACGAAAATCCTATCACCCCAGTCAAAATCCTTACTTACTCACTGCGACCACGAAAGCCACGCCCCAGCAGGTATTGCTCCCGAGAACGGTCACGGGACGATGTCGGTTTGCGCATCTGCACCTTCTCGAACATCTGCCGAACGCTCTTGTGGTACTCATCAAATCCTTCACCTTGGAAGATCTTGATAAGAAAATCACCACCTGGACGTAATACTCGACCCGCAAGATCCAGCGCCAATTCGCACAGGAACATCGCACGAGGCATGTCCACGGCCGCTAATCCACTCATATTGGGGGCCATATCGGAAATCACAAGGTCAACCTCTGAATTTCCGACTGCTTCGAGAATCTGTGCCAGCACCGCATCCTCGGTGAAGTCCCCTTGAATAAAGGTCACATCGGGAATGCTGTCCATTTCCAGGATATCCGAGGCGATCAATCGCCCTTGACCACCAATCAGACGACTGGTCACCTGCGACCAGCCTCCCGGGGCAGCCCCCAGGTCAATAACACTCATGCCAGGACGGATAAGGCGGTCCTTTTCCTGGATCTCCAGCAGCTTGTAGCTGGCACGGGAACGATACCCATCTTTTTGCGCCATTTTGACGAATGGGTCGTTGAAGTGCTCTTTCAGCCAGTTATGGCTAGTTTTGGAACGGGCCACGGGCCACCTCAAAATAAAACGGGTCGTGATTAACTGGGCGGTCCCGGACTCGCTCGGGTAAACTGGCCGCCGCTTTTTACAAGATCAGACGCAGGGGTCAGATTATGCCGCTCACTCAAGAGCAGAAGAAACAGTACAAATCCATTGGCCACCATCTGAAACCAGTATTGACTGTGGCTGACAACGGTTTGACCGAAGGTGTGCTAGCCGAACTTGAACGCGCCTTGAGCGATCACGAGCTGATCAAGATCAAGCTCAACATCCTCGAGCGCGAATCGCGCCTGGAAGCCATTGCCGAACTGTGCAAGGCCGGCAAAGCGGATCTGGTGCAGGTCATCGGCAAGATGGCGCTGATCTACCGCAAGAACGCCAAGGTAAACAAGCAATTGTCGAACGTCCATCGTTTCAACTGACGCCGACTCGGGTCAAGGGTGTGCCTGGCGCACCCTTCCACCCCATCCTGGCACCGGCTGCAGCACCAGTATCAAGCCGGAAAAGCCCAGAACCAGATAGCTGAACAACTGCCAGCGTTGAGCTTCCGGCAACAGAATTCGTACAGTGAAATACATCCCGCACGCATACATTGCCATCAACAGCAGTTGCCCTCGAACATCACGCCAAAGACTTCTCAGCCCTTCGGACTGAATCAGTACCAGCGCCTGCAGAACCAGGCACGCCGCCGAAAAGCCCACCAACAACGCACTGAGCTGCATCGAAATCTCTTCGATGAGCAAGGGGGCGAGGCCAATCTGGCTCAGAGCGGGAAGCAAGCCAAGATGCAATAACCACAAGCCGCCGACCCACAACATCTGGGTCAGTTGCCAAAGCATGGCGCCCGCATGCAGCGGGCGCCTTCTTTCAGATGTGACGGACTTCGACAATCTCATACTCGATAACGCCGCCAGGCGTTTTGACCGCCACCACATCACCCTCTTCCTTGGCAATCAAGGCGCGGGCAATCGGCGAGCCGACGGAGATTTTACCGAGCTTGATATCAGCCTCGTCCTCACCAACGATCTGGTAGGTCACGCTTTCGTCGGTCTCGACGTTGGCGATCTCGACCGTGGTGCCAAAGATTACTTTGCCAGTATGAGGAATGGTCGTGACGTCGATGACCACCGAGTTCTGCAGACGGCCTTCAATATCACGGATCCGCGCCTCGACCATGCCTTGCTGTTCACGCGCAGCATGGTATTCAGCGTTTTCCTTCAAGTCACCCAACTCGCGGGCCGTACCGATGTCCTGGCTGAGCTTCGGACGCACGACCTTGGTCAGGTGAGCATGCTCTTCTTCCAGGGCGCGAGCGCCCTGGACGGTCATTGGGTATTTATTCATGCCTTCAATCCTGCGTGTAGATCCTGCAAGCGACGCACGGTTTTTTCTGGACCGAACTTCAACGCTTCGCAGATAGCTTCGCCAGCAGCAATGGTGGTGGTGCAGTAGATCTTGTGCTGCAAGGCGTTACGACGAATGGAGTAAGAGTCAGCGATCGACTGACGGCCTTCAGTGGTGTTGATAATCAGGGTGACTTCGTCGTTCTTGATCATATCGACCACATGCGGACGACCTTCAGTCACCTTGTTCACACGACGCACTTTCAGGCCGGCCGCTTCGATCAGCTTGGCAGTGCCTGCAGTAGCGACCACTTCAAAACCCAAGTTGATCAGATCACGGGCCACGCCTGCAACCAGAGGCTTGTCATCGTCACGGACGCTGATGAATGCGGTACCGCCAGTTGGCAGCACTTCGCTAGCACCCATCTGGGCCTTGGCGAACGCCTCACCGAAGGTATCGCCCACACCCATGACTTCACCGGTGGACTTCATCTCTGGGCCGAGGATCGGGTCAACGCCTGGGAACTTGGCGAACGGGAACACCGCTTCCTTGACGCTGTAGAAGTTCGGGATGATTTCCTTGGTGAAGCCCAGCTCTTTCAGGGTCTTACCAGCCATCACACGAGCCGCGATCATCGCCAGGGAGACGCCAATGCACTTGGACACGAAAGGCACGGTGCGGGAAGCACGCGGGTTCACTTCAATAACGTAGATCTCATTGCCCTGCAGGGCCAACTGTACGTTCATCAAGCCAACCACGCCCAACTCCAGGGCCATTTTCTTGACCTGCTCACGCATCTCATCCTGGATGTGCGCCGGCAGCGAGTACGGCGGCAGGGAGCACGCGGAGTCACCGGAGTGAACGCCGGCTTGCTCGATGTGCTGCATGATCGCGCCGATCACCACATCGGTGCCGTCGCAGACCGCATCCACGTCCATCTCGATGGCGCAGTTGAGGAAGTGGTCCAGCAGCACCGGGCTGTCGTTGGACACTTGCACCGCTTCACGCAGGTAGCGCTTGAGCTCTTCTTCCTCGTAGACGATTTCCATCGCCCGGCCGCCCAGAACATAGGACGGACGCACCACCAGCGGATAACCGATCTTGGTCGCGGCACGAATCGCTTCGTCTTCGCTGCGCACAGTAGCGTTTGGCGGCTGACGCAGGTTCAGGCGCTCAACCATCTGCTGGAAGCGCTCACGGTCTTCGGCACGGTCGATGGCGTCAGGACTGGTGCCGATGATCGGCACACCGGCCGCTTCCAGGGCACGAGCCAGCTTCAGCGGAGTCTGGCCGCCATACTGAACGATCACGCCCTTTGGCTTCTCGACGCGGACGATTTCCAGCACGTCTTCCAGGGTTACTGGCTCGAAGTACAGGCGATCGGAGGTGTCGTAGTCGGTGGAAACGGTTTCCGGGTTGCAGTTGACCATGATGGTTTCGTAACCATCGTCGCGCAGCGCCAGTGCAGCGTGTACGCAGCAGTAGTCGAACTCGATACCCTGGCCGATACGGTTTGGACCGCCGCCCAGGATCATGATCTTGTCACGGCTCGAAGGTGCGGCTTCGCACTCTTCTTCATAAGTCGAGTACAGGTAAGCGGTGTCAGTAGCGAACTCGGCGGCGCAAGTATCGACGCGCTTGTAGACCGGGAACACTTCCAGCTTATGACGGTGAGTACGCAGGTTCTTCTCGGTCACACCCAGCAGCTTGGCCAGACGCTGGTCGGAGAAGCCTTTGCGCTTCAAGCGGAACATCAGGTCGCGGCCGATAGCCGACAGCCCCAAGGTCTTGACCTTCTCTTCTTCCTTAATCAGATCTTCGATCTGCACCAGGAACCAAGGATCGATCATGTTCATGCCGAAGATCTGCTCGACGGTCATGCCCGCACGGAAGGCGTCAGCCACGTACCAGATACGCTCGGCGCCCGGCACGGTCAGCTCGCGCTTGAGCACGTTCATGCTTTCCGGGTTGCTCAGGTCGAGTTTCGGATCCAGGCCGCAAACACCGACTTCCAGACCTCGCAGGGCTTTCTGCAGGGATTCCTGGAAGGTCCGGCCGATGGCCATGACCTCACCCACCGACTTCATCTGGGTGGTCAGGCGCGCGTCAGCCTTGGAGAATTTCTCGAAGGCAAAGCGTGGCAGCTTGGTCACGACGTAGTCGATTGACGGCTCGAAGGAGGCTGGAGTCTTGCCGCCGGTGATGTCGTTGGACAGCTCGTCCAGGGTGTAACCCACCGCCAGCTTGGCCGCGACCTTGGCGATCGGGAAACCAGTGGCTTTCGAGGCCAGCGCCGAGGAACGGGACACCCGCGGGTTCATCTCGATCACGACCATGCGGCCGGTGTTCGGGCAGATGCCGAACTGCACGTTGGAACCGCCGGTTTCCACGCCAATCTCACGCAGTACCGCCAGGGAGGCGTTACGCAGGATCTGGTATTCCTTGTCGGTCAGGGTCTGTGCCGGAGCTACGGTGATCGAGTCACCGGTGTGCACACCCATCGGGTCGAAGTTTTCGATGGAGCAGACGATGATGCAGTTGTCCTTCTTATCGCGGACCACCTCCATCTCGTACTCTTTCCAGCCGATCAGCGATTCGTCGATCAGCAGTTCCTTGGTCGGCGACAGGTCCAGACCGCGGGCGCAGATCTCCTCGAACTCTTCACGGTTGTAAGCGATACCGCCACCGGTGCCGCCCATGGTGAAGGACGGACGGATGATGCAAGGGAAGCCCAGCTTGTCGAGGACTGCATTGGCCTCTTCCATGCTGTGAGCGATACCGGAACGTGGGCACGCCAGGCCAATGGACTTCATGGCCGCATCGAAGCGCGAACGGTCTTCAGCCTTGTCGATAGTGTCGGCATTGGCGCCGATCATCTCTACGCCGAACTTCTCCAGAACGCCTTCGCGCTCCAGGTCCAGAGCGCAGTTCAAAGCAGTCTGGCCGCCCATGGTTGGCAGCAGCGCGTCCGGACGCTCTTTCTCGATGATCTTGGCAACAGTCTGCCACTTGATCGGCTCGATGTAGGTGGCGTCGGCCATGGCCGGGTCGGTCATGATGGTGGCCGGGTTGGAGTTCACCAGGATGACCCGGTAACCCTCTTCGCGCAGAGCCTTGCAGGCCTGGGCGCCGGAGTAGTCGAATTCACAGGCCTGGCCGATCACGATCGGGCCAGCGCCAAGAATCAGGATGCTTTTAATGTCTGTACGTTTTGGCATGGGTTGTCACTCAAATCCGCAGGTCAGTCGGCAAGCCGTCTTGAACATTCTCTGAGGCGCCTGAGGGGATTCCGCCGGACTCGCCGGGGCCGCCCTCAGGCGCTGCTCGCTACACTTTCAAGGCGAACGCTTAGCGTCGCTTGGCCATCTCGTTGATGAAGCGGTCGAACAGCGGCGCCACATCGTTCGGGCCCGGGCTGGCTTCAGGGTGGCCCTGGAAGCTGAACGCGCTCTTGTCGGTACGCTCGATACCCTGCAGGGTGCCGTCGAACAGCGACTTGTGGATCGCCCGGACATTGCCCGGCAGCGTAGCTTCATCCACCGCAAAACCGTGGTTCTGGCTGGTGATCATGACCACGCCGGTGTCCAGGTCCTGGACCGGGTGGTTGGCGCCGTGGTGACCGTGACCCATTTTCAGGGTCTTGGCACCGGAAGCCAGGGCCAGCAGTTGGTGACCCAGGCAGATACCGAATACCGGAATCTCGGTCTCGAGGATTTCCTTGATGGCCTTGATCGCGTAGTCGCAAGGCTCGGGGTCGCCAGGACCGTTGGACAGGAACACGCCATCCGGATTGAGGGCCAGGACGTCGCTCGCCGGGGTCTGAGCAGGCACCACGGTCACGCGGCAACCGCGCTCCACCAGCATGCGCAGGATGTTCAACTTGACCCCGTAGTCATAGGCGACCACGTGGTACGGCAGATCGGCGGCTTCGATGGTGGCGTGGCTGTCGGTCTTAAGATCCCAGACAGTCGAACGCCATTCGTAGCTTTGCTTGGTGCTGACGACTTTCGCCAGGTCCATGCCTTTCAGGCCCGGGAAGCCGCGAGCCGCTGCAATCGCCGCTTCTTCGGAAATGTTGTCACCGGCCATGATGCAGCCGTTCTGAGCACCTTTCTCACGCAGGATGCGGGTCAGACGACGGGTGTCGATACCGGCGATCGCCACGACGTTGTTGGCTTTCAGGTAATCGGAAAGAGACAGAGTGTTACGCCAGTTGCTGGCCACCAGCGGCAAGTCACGGATGACCAGGCCAGCCGACCAGACGCGGTCGGACTCGGCGTCTTCCGGCGTGGTGCCGGTGTTGCCGATGTGGGGATAGGTCAGGGTAACGATCTGTTGGGCGTAGGAAGGATCGGTAAGGATTTCCTGATAGCCGGTCATTGCGGTGTTGAACACCACCTCACCAACGGTTTGACCGTCGGCTCCAATGGCTTCGCCGCGAAAAATGCTGCCATCAGCAAGGGCGAGTATGGCTGGCTTAGTCAAGAAGACCTCCCGTAAATAGAGCCTGAAAGGGCGATCGCAGGTTGCAAAAAAGCGGAATGACGTATAGACACGTCACCCCGCTTCTTCGTCGAATTATCTGCGCGCTTTTAGTGGACACACTAAAGCTGTAGCTTACAGAAAAAGGCTTTTTCGGTCCACCGCTAATGAGCCTTAAAGGCAGAGGAATGCGACAGAACATCGCTTAGCGGTTTGAAGCAGGGGTCAAGGCACAACCTCAACCCCACTTCAGATGCATCTCAACGCAGATCCAGCACATCCTGCATGTCGTAAAGACCTGCCTCACGACCATCCAGCCAGAGAGCGGCACGCACCGCCCCCTTGGCGAAGGTCATGCGACTGGAGGCCTTGTGGGTGATTTCCAGGCGCTCGCCCTCAGTGGCGAACAGCACAGTGTGATCCCCCACCACGTCACCACCACGCACAGTGGCGAAACCGATGGTTTCGCGCTCACGCGCACCGGTATGCCCCTCACGACCATAGACCGCAACCTGTTGCAGATCGCGCCCCAAGGCACTGGCAATCACCTCACCCATGCGCAGGGCTGTGCCCGAAGGCGCATCGATCTTGTGACGGTGATGAGCCTCGATGATTTCGATGTCCGCATCATCACCCAGCACCCGAGCCGCCATGTCCAGCAACTTCAGCGACAGGTTCACCCCAACACTGAAGTTGGCAGCGAAGACGATGGGAATCTCCTTGCCCGCCTCGGCCAGCAATTGCTTTTCCTTGGCACCCAAACCCGTAGTACCAATCACCATGGCCTTGCCCGCCTTACGGCAGAAGGCCAGGTTCTTGAGCATCACTTCCGGCAAGGTGAAATCGATCAGCACATCAAACTCATCGACAACCTTCTCCAGGCTATCGGACATCGACACGCCAAGACGACCCAGGGACGCCAGTTCACCTGCATCCGCCCCCACCAGCGAACTGCCAGGACGAACGATAGCTGCCGTCAGCCCGGAGAGCGGCGAGCGCAGCTGCACAGCCTCGACCAAAGTCTTGCCCATGCGCCCCGCGGCGCCCATCACTGCTATACGTCGCATGCATTACTCCTTACAGGTCGCCGAAGAAGCGCTTGACGCCCTCGAACCAACCCGTGGTTTTCGGCGAGTGCGAATTGTCGCCATCCAGCGAACCGCGCAGCTCTTCCAGCAACTCGCGCTGACGACGGCTCAGGTTCACTGGCGTTTCCACCGCAACCCGGCACATCAGGTCGCCGGCACCGCCGCCACGCACCGGAGCAACGCCCTTGCCACGAATCCGGAACTGCTTGCCGGTCTGGGTTCCCTCAGGGATCTTCAGCTTGACCCGACCATCCAGGGTCGGAATCTCCAGCTCGCCACCCAGCGCCGCATCAACGAAGCTGATAGGCACTTCGCAGAACAGGTGCTTGCCGTCACGTTGGAAGATCGCGTGCTCGCGCACATTGATCACCACATACAGATCACCGGTCGGACCACCCTGAGTCCCCGCCTCACCCTCACCGGACAGACGGATACGGTCACCGGTATCGACACCCGCCGGCACTTTTACCGACAGCGTCTTGTACTCTTCGACCCGACCTTCGCCGTGACACGAATCGCACGGATCGGAAATGATCTTGCCCTGGCCATGGCAACGCGGGCAGGTCTGCTGCACCGAGAAGAAGCCCTGCTGCATCCGCACCTGACCAATACCACCGCAGGTCGGGCAAGTGACAGGCGACGAGCCTTTCTTGGCACCCGAACCATCGCACGGCTTGCAATTGACCAGTGTCGGCACACGGATATTCACCGTGGTGCCACGCACCGCCTCTTCCAGATTCAGCTCCAGGGTGTAACGCAGATCGCTACCGCGCTGCGCGCCGCCACGGGAACCGCCGCGACCGCCACCGAAGAAATCACTGAACACGTCTCCGAAGATATCGGAGAAGTTCTGACCGCCAAAACCGGCGCCACCGCCACCCATGCTCGGATCGACACCGGCATGACCATATTGGTCATAAGCTGCACGCTTACTGGAGTCGGACAGCACTTCGTAGGCCTCGTTGGCCTCCTTGAACATGTCTTCCGACGCTTTGTCGCCGGGATTACGATCCGGGTGATGCTTCATCGCCAGGCGACGGTAAGCCTTTTTCAGCTCCGCTTCGCTGGAGCCACGCTCCACACCCAATACTTCGTAATAGTCACGCTTTGCCATAAGTCTTTGCACTCTTAAGGACGTCCGGCAAACCCTCCTGAGCTCTGCCAAACTCGCTGAGCCCCAATACAGGCCCGGACCCAACTCACGTCAATTCAACGATCCTGGTCTTGGATAGACGACCCGGTTGCAGGTCGATAATTGCGGTCATCGCAGCCGGAAAGCAGGAGCTTCTCCGACCCGACCGCCAGCGCACAAACGAAGGTTGTACGCCATCAAAATTCGCTGACTCCAGACACGCCAACGCGGGAGCAAGCTCCCGCGCGGCGACATCCTACCAGTCACCGCCCGAAGGCAGTCAACCGGCCGACCAACAAGCCATTACTTGTGGTCTTTTACTTCTTCGAACTCGGCATCGACGACGTCGTCGGCTTTTTCAGCAGACTCGGCGTGCGGTGCAGCGCCTTCAGCAGGCTGAGCCTGTTCGGCGTACATCTTCTGAGCAACCGGGGCCGAGACTTTCGACAGTTCTTCGACCTTGGCGTCGATAGCAGCCTTGTCGTCGCCTTTGACAGCGGCTTCCAGGGCAACCACGGCAGCTTCAATCGCGGCCTTCTCTTCCGCAGTTACTTTGTCGCCGGCGTCAGCCACCATCTTGCGAGTCGAGTGCACCAGCGCATCACCCTGGTTACGGGCAGTGGCCAGCTCTTCGAACTTGCGATCTTCTTCCGAGTTGGCTTCAGCGTCACGGATCATCTGCTGGATTTCTTCATCCGACAGACCCGAGTTGGCCTTGATCACGATCGACTGAGTCTTGCCGGTAGCCTTGTCCTTCGCACCTACGTGCAGGATGCCGTTGGCGTCGATGTCGAAGGTCACTTCGATCTGCGGCACGCCACGTGGAGCAGGTGGAATGTCGGCCAGGTCGAACTTGCCCAGGGACTTGTTCTGCGCGGCTTGCTTGCGCTCGCCCTGCAGCACGTGAATGGTCACTGCGCCCTGATTGTCGTCGGCAGTCGAGAACACTTGCGATTTCTTGGTAGGAATCGTGGTGTTTTTCTCGATCAGCGCGGTCATCACGCCACCCATGGTTTCGATACCCAGGGTCAGCGGGCTGACGTCCAGCAGCAGCACGTCTTTCACGTCACCGGCCAGTACCGCACCCTGGATCGCAGCACCCATGGCAACAGCTTCGTCCGGGTTGACGTCCTTACGGGCTTCTTTACCGAAGAAGTCGGTTACGGTTTTCTGTACCAGCGGCATACGGGTCTGGCCGCCGACCAGAATCACGTCGTTGATCGCGCCGACGTCGATACCGGCGTCTTTCAGAGCGATACGGCATGGCTCGATGGTGCGCTGAACCAGGTCTTCAACCAGAGATTCCAGCTTGGCGCGGGAGATCTTCACGTTCAAGTGCTTAGGACCGGTGGCATCTGCAGTGATGTACGGCAGGTTGACGTCGGTCTGCTGGCTCGACGACAGCTCGATCTTGGCTTTTTCAGCAGCTTCTTTCAGACGCTGCATTGCCAGCGGGTCACCCTTGAGGTTCATGCCGCTTTCTTTCTTGAACTCATCAACCAGGTAGTCGATCAGACGGATGTCGAAGTCTTCACCACCCAGGAAGGTGTCACCGTTGGTAGCCAGTACTTCGAACTGGTGCTCGCCATCGACTTCAGCGATCTCGATCACGGAAACGTCGAAAGTACCGCCACCCAGGTCGTAAACGATCACGGTGTGATCGCCCTTGGCCTTGTCCATGCCGTAAGCCAGAGCGGCTGCGGTTGGTTCGTTGATGATGCGCTTGACGTCCAGACCGGCGATGCGACCGGCGTCCTTGGTGGCCTGACGCTGGCTGTCGTTGAAGTAGGCCGGAACAGTAATGACCGCTTCGGTCACTGCTTCACCGAGGTAGTCTTCGGCGGTCTTCTTCATTTTCTTGAGGATTTCAGCCGAGATCTGTGGCGGAGCCATTTTCTGGCCGTTCACTTCAACCCAGGCGTCGTTGTTGTCAGCCTTGACGATCTTGTAAGGGACCATCTGGATGTCTTTCTGCACAACTTCTTCGTCGAAACGACGACCGATCAGACGCTTAACTGCGTACAGGGTGTTGTGCGGGTTGGTGACAGCCTGACGCTTGGCCGACTGACCTACCAGAATCTCGCCATCGTTGGCGTACGCGATGATCGACGGCGTGGTACGCGCGCCTTCAGCGTTTTCGATAACTTTTACGTTGCCGTTTTCAAGAATGGAGACGCACGAGTTGGTGGTCCCCAAGTCAATACCGATAATCTTGCCCATGTTAACTCTCCCGAAACTTTGGATTTGGATGCCGCAGCTGTGGTGGCAAACTGCGGTAGCACTTAAACGCTTGACTGATAAATGGGGGCTCTACAGCCGTTTTCAAGCCTTTTCGTCAATCGAAGGCGAAATCGGTGCAGGGGCCTTGCTGACCACGACCATGGCCGGGCGCAGCAGGCGACCATTGAGCTGGTAGCCCTTCTGAAACACTTTGAGAACACTGTTTGGCTCGACATCCGCGCTTTCCTGCATGGCCATGGCCTGATGCTGTTCAGCGTTGAACGGTTCGCCGTGAGGATCGATGGCTTCCAACTGATAACGCTTGAGGGTGTCGTGGAACATCTTCAAGGTCAGCTCGATGCCTTCACGCATTGGGCGGATGCTTTCGTCGTCCGGATTGGACAGTTCCAGGCCACGCTCCAGACTATCGATCACTGGCAACAGGTCACCGGCAAACTTCTCCAAAGCAAATTTGTGAGCCTTTTCCACATCCTGCTCGGCGCGGCGGCGGACGTTTTGCAGATCGGCTGCAACACGCAAAGCCTGATCCTGCGCACCAGCCAGTTGCTCTTCGAGCACTTGTACACGAGCCGTCAGGTCTTCACCCGAAGTCTCGGGAGCCTGATTGGCGTCTAGATTTTGCGTATCCAGCGTCTGTTCGTCAGCCATGAAATTCTCCTTTCAATATCGTCTGTGAGCCAGGCTCACTCTTCTGCCCAGCTATATGGGGTCGCATTTTCAGGGTTCAAGTCCGCAGCCACAGCAAAAGTCATTCCGACCCGATAAATCCTGTATGCGGACATTACCGGGCGCACTAAAAAGCCAGAATGACCAAGCAAATCGAGCTAAGGGAAAGCATTGTCAGCCCGAAACAAAACACTGTATAAATAACCAGACATCTAGTTTGGGAGCGGCCTTAATGCTGGTGCACCTGTCCGTACACAATTACGCCATCGTCGAACACCTGGATCTGGAACTGGATCGCGGGATGAGCGTCATTACAGGCGAAACCGGCGCCGGCAAGTCGATCATGCTCGATGCGCTCGGCCTGACCCTGGGCGATCGCGCCGACAGTGGCGTGGTACGGCCAGGCGCCGACAAGGCCGACATCCTTGCCACCTTCGACCTGGCGGATATTCCCGAGGCCCACAGCTGGCTGGCCGAACGCGATCTGGACAACGACGGCCCCTGCATACTGCGCCGGGTGATCACCGCCGAAGGACGCTCCCGTGGCTATATCAACGGTACGCCCTGCCCGCTCGGAGACCTCAAGGCCCTGGGCGAACTGCTCATCGATATCCACAGCCAGCACGAGCACCAGTCACTACTCAAGACCGATACCCACCGGCGCCTGCTGGATGAATACGCCGGCGCTACCGATCTCGCCCGCCAGGTGCAGTTGGCCGCCCAACGCTGGCGCCAGACCCGCCAGGAGCTGGAACGCCTGTCCAACTCCGGCGATGAGCAACGAGCTCGTCACCAACTGCTCAGCTATCAGCTCGAAGAACTGGAGAACCTCGGCCTGGGGGAAAACGAACTCGAGGATCTGGAGCAGGAACACAAGAACCTGACCAACGCTGAAACCCTGTTGGGCATTTGCCGGCAGGTGGTGGAGCAATGCAGCGAAAGTGATTCCGGCAATGTCCTCAACGCGTTAACCGTCAGCCTCAACCGCCTGTCCAGCATCGGCAATGCATCGGGCTCGCTAGGGGAAGCCACCAATCTATTGGCCAGCGCTCAGATCCAGGTAGAAGAAGCGGTGGGTGAGCTAAATCGCTTTCTTGATCATTTCGATGCCGACCCGGCACGCCTGCAACAACTCGAAGAGCGACTGGACTCGATCTACACCTTGGCGCGCAAACATCGCATCCAACCCTTCGAATTGGCCGCCATGCAGCAGACCTTGCTGGATGAAATAGAGACCCTGGACGCCAACGATGAGTCCATTGAGCGGCTTGGCGAAGAATTGCAGTCCTTCGCCCGGCACTACCAGGAAAAAGCCCAGGAGCTGAGCCAATTGCGCCAGCAAGCGGCGACTGGCCTGGCCAGTGCAGTGGAGCTGGAAATTCAGCGCCTGGGCATGCCTGGCGGGCGCTTCACCATCGAACTGCGAGCCAACACCAGCGATGAGCTGCTGCCCAATGGCCTGGAACAGGTTGAACTGCTGGTCAGCGCCAACCCCGGACAACCACTCAAGGCCCTGGCCAAGGTTGCATCGGGTGGCGAGTTGTCACGCATCAGCCTGGCCATTCAAGTGATTACCGCGCAAACCTCCCGCGTTCCAACCCTGGTATTCGACGAGGTCGACGTCGGGATCGGAGGCCCGACCGCGGAGATCGTCGGCCAATTGCTACGGCGTCTCGGAGAGCGCGGCCAGGTGCTGACCGTTACCCACTTGCCACAAGTCGCCGCCCAGGGGCATCAGCATCTGTTCGTGCACAAGGTACGCGGCAACAACGCGACTCACACCGCCGTTTCCAAGCTGGGCAAAAATGAAAGGGTCGAGGAAATTGCCCGAATGCTGGGCGGCATCGATTTGACCAAGGAGTCCCTGGCCCACGCCAAGAAAATGGTAGTGACCACCAAGGCTTGAGTCTCAAGCACTGCTTTTATATAGACACAAAGCACGAAGGCGACCCTAAGGTCGCCTTCGATCGTTTCACGACTATGAAAGTCGCGTGAGGGGCTTACTTCTTCTTGCGCACATACAGCACAAGATTGTGATCCACCAACTCGAAACCGTGCTTTTCGACAATCGCCTTCTGAAGCTTTTCGATTTCTTCGTCGAAGAACTCGATCACTTCGCCAGACTCCACGTTGACCATATGGTCGTGGTGACCGCCATCCGCCAGCTCGAATACAGCGTGACCGCCATCAAAATTATGGCGCACCACCAGTCCGGCTGCTTCGAATTGAGTCAGTACACGGTAAACCGTGGCCAAACCCACATCCTCACCAGCTTCCATCAGCGCCTTGTAGACATCTTCAGCGCTCATGTGCCGCTGCTCGGTGGAATCGAGCATTTGTAGAATTTTGACCCGTGGCAGAGTCACTTTAAGGCCGGCTTTACGTAGTTCGCTATTTTCAACCATGGTCAGCTTTCTCGCCGATGCTGCTTCGCAGCTTCTCTTAATGCGGGTATGATCGGGGTTTACGTTGTCCCAGCCAAGATAGTGGAAGTCGCCCACCGATGCAAAACACCAAGCTCTTGCTAACCAGTTTCACCTTCGTGGGACTGCTCGCACTCGCCGGTTGTTCATTCCCCGGGGTTTACAAAATCGACATCCAGCAGGGCAATGTCGTCACGCAGGACATGATAGACCAGTTGCGCCCCGGAATGACCCGACGGCAAGTACGGTTTATCATGGGCAACCCTCTGCTGACCGACACGTTCCATGCCGATCGCTGGGATTATCTCTACAGCCTGCAGCCTGGTGGCGGTGAACGCCAACAGGAACGCGTGAGCCTGATCTTCAACGGCAACGACCAACTGGTCAGCTTGGCCGGTGACTTCATGCCAGGCGTGAGCCGCGACGAAGCCTTGCTGGGCAAGGAGAGCGGCAACACCGTTACCGCCCCTGCCGAGAACGCCGAGAAGCCCAAAGCCGAGAAGCCGGTCAAACCAGGCTCGCTGCTGGACCAGATCCAGAAAGATGTGGATGGCGTCGAAACCGTACCAGTGCCTACACCTGAACCACTGGATACTTCTCCGCAATAATTTGTGGCGAATAAAAAAGCCCGGGCATGCCCGGGCTTTTTATTGGCTGTCGCTAACGATCACTGCTCACGCTTACGAGCCTCGGCCGCCTTGGCAGCACGCAGACGCCGCACCTCTTTCGGATCTGCCAGCAGCGGACGATAGATTTCAATTCGATCTCCAGCCTGAACCACATACTGCCCAGGATCGGAAACCTGCTTTCCGAAGATTCCCAGCGGACACTCCGCCAGATCCAGCTCCGCAAAATGCTCCTTTATAGAAGAAGCCTCCAGCGCTGCAAGCAGGGTCGAACCCTGGGGCACTTGCACATTGACCAGTACCTGGCGGTCGACAGCAGCGTGAACCACCTCTATGGCAATCAGAGGCTCAACCATGCAGTTGCTTGGCCCGCTGACAGAATGCATCCATCAGGGTATTGGCCGCCTGATTGAACAGGGGCCCCAGGGTGGCACGCACCAACGGCCCGGCGTAGTCGAACGACAGATCGAGGCTGATCTTACAGGCCTTCTCCCCCAACGGCTTGAACACCCAAAGGCCATGCAGCTGATTGAACGGCCCCTCTTCCAGATTCATCTCGATCGACTGCCCCGGCACCAGGGTATTGCAGGTCACGAAACGCTGGCTCATGCCGCCCTTGGCCACCGCTAGACTGGCACGCATACGCTGTTCACTGCTTTCCAGCACCTCGGCAGTAGAACACCAGGGAAGAAACTCCGGGTACCGGGCCACATCATTGACCAGGTCATACAGGAACTGCGCCGGATAGGGCAAAAGGGCCGAACGTTGAATATGGGTCGTCATGTGAGCTTCATTTCCACAACTGGGCGGCAAACACCACAAGAATGCCGACGGGCGCCACATAGCGCATCAAAAACAAGGCCAGGGCGAACAACAGCGGACTGCGCAACGACAGCTCATCACGAACCGCCTCACGGCCCATCACCCAACCTGCAAATACCACGAAGCACAAACCGCCAAGAGGCAACATGATCCGCGAGGTGAAAAAGTCGATCACGCCAAAGAAATCCAGACCGCCGGCCGCGCCCCATCGATAGAGATGAAAAACACCGCCTTCGTTCACGAAGAATTTGGCCTGCTGCCAGATGTTGAAAGAGAACACCGTTCCCAATCCCACGAACCAGCAACTGAACGCCAGCCAGAATGTCACCCAGCCGCGGCGGATTTTAGTCTTCTCGACGAGATAAGCCACCATCGGCTCCAACAAGGAAATGGCCGAGCTCCAGGCCGCAATCGCCACCAGGATAAAGAACACTACGCCCATAAGCTGGCCGAACGCCACATTGCCGAAGGCGAACGGCAGGCTGATGAACATCAACCCCGGCCCCTCGCTGGGATTCAGCCCGGCGGCGAATACGATAGGGAACAGGGCCATCCCCGCCACCAGAGAAACGAAGGTATCCAGCAGCGCCACCCCCACCACGGTGCCGGCCAGGGATGAATGCTTGGGCATGTAGGCACCGTAGATCATGATCGAGCCAACCCCCACGCTGAGGGAAAAGAACGCATGCCCCATGGCCGGCAACAGCCCATCCAATAGCCGGTCCAGGCTGAAGTCGAACATGAAATGCAGGCCCTGCATGAAATGCCCGGTGGTCATGCTGTAGCCCAGCAGCACCAACAGCATCACGAACAGCAGCGGCATCATGATCCGCAGACTGCGTTCAAGCCCGGCCACGACGCCCTTGGCAATCACCCAGGCCGACAGCAGCATGAACAGCGT
The DNA here is from genome assembly GCF_058744285.1 of Pseudomonas sp. E1BtOHC1. Classification (NCBI taxonomy): domain Bacteria; kingdom Pseudomonadati; phylum Pseudomonadota; class Gammaproteobacteria; order Pseudomonadales; family Pseudomonadaceae; genus Pseudomonas; species Pseudomonas sp. E1BtOHC1. The sequence goes on along the minus strand of NZ_CP196023.1, from coordinate 1,721,848 downwards.
GTGCCACAAAGTCAGGCGCCAGGGATCGGCAGTCACTGCAGAGAAATATGCCCCGACCTGGTCCGCCGCAACCCCTTGGAAGTCGCCACGCCCCATATCGATGATGTAGTCCAGGGACCAACCACCCACCACGCTATAGAAGGAGAGAATCAGCAACGCCGTGATCATTCCGGCAAAGGCGCCCCAGGACCACTTGGCCGAGTGCCCGGCCTCCAGGGCCAGCACCTTCAGGGCATTCGCCGGGCTTTGTCGCGCACGACGGCCAATCAGGGTTTCCGCCAGCATCACCGGCAACCCGATCAGCGCAATACACGCCAGAAACACCAGGACAAAGGCACCACCACCATAGACGCCGACCATGTAGGGGAATTTCCAGATGCTCCCCAGGCCCACGGCCGAACCAGTTGCAGCGAGTATAAAGACCCAGCGGCTTGCCCAGCCGCCGTGGACAGAGACCCTGTCTGTCGACATCGTTAACGCGCCCAACCGAAAAAAAAGAGGCCGCATTGTCCGGGATTCAATCAACCTGCTCAAGCACGCTGCGTCACCGTAGCCGACGCGCGCGCAACTCCCTATAATGCCGCCCCTATGGCTAAACAGAAGAAACACCCAACAGGGACCATCGCGCAAAATAAAAAGGCGCGTCACGATTACTTCATCGAACATAGGTTCGAGGCTGGCATGGTCCTGGCCGGCTGGGAAGTAAAGAGTCTGCGTGCAGGCAAGGCACAGCTGGTCGACAGTTATGTGCTGCTCAAGGATGGTGAAGCCTGGTTGCTCGGCAGCCACTTCACGCCATTGACCACCGCCAGCACCCACGTCATCGCCGACCCGACGCGCTCGCGCAAGCTGCTGCTCAACCAGCGAGAGCTGGAAAAGCTGTTTGCCGCCGTGCAGCAGAAGGGTTACGCCTGCGTGTGCCTTTCGCTCTACTGGAGCAAGCACCTGATCAAGTGTGAAATCGCACTGGGCAAGGGCAAGAAGGAATACGACAAGCGTCATACCGAACGCGAGCGCGATTCCGATCGTGAGCTGCAGCGCGCGGTGCGGACCAAGGGCAAGGAAGACTGATCTTCCTGCCTTGAGGTCGTTTTCGCCGGCAAGCCGGCTCCTACATAACCCAGGTAGGAGCCGACTTGCCGGCGATTTGCATTACATGCCCTTGCGCCGCTCGGCCCGGGCCACTCGCTGTACTTCCTGACGCACTTCCTCAAGCACCTCCTGCACATAAAGAATGTGCCGGCTGGAGACTTCCCGAGCCTCCTCTGCGCGCCCTTCAATAATCGCCAGGTACAGATCGCGATGCTGACTGATCAGCATGTCGCGAGTTTCCGTGCGTTGTTTATACATGCCACCGATGTTGGTCACCACGTTGCGCTTGAGCAGGTCGAACAGCCCGCGAATGGTGTGCAGCAACACCGCGTTATGGCTGGCCTCGGCAATTGCCAGGTGGAATTTGGCATCCGCCGCGCCTTCCTCGATACGACTGATATCGTCCGAACGGGAATAACAATCCTGCAACTCCTCGAAGGCTTGAGTCAGCCGCTCACGGTCCACCGCCGTCGCGCGCAGCGCCGCGTAGTAAGCGCAAGACGCCTCCAGGGTATGACGAAACTCCAGCAGATCGCGCTGGGCATCCGTGTTGTTTTCCAACAGGTGCAGCAGTGGATCGCTGAAGGTCGAGCCCAGGGATTCCACCACATAGTTGCCACCGCCCTGACGACTGATCAGCAACCCCTTGGCCGTGAGTTTCTGGATCGCCTCGCGCAGTGAGGGCCGAGAGACACCGAACTGCTCGGCCAGTGCCCGCTCGGCCGGCAGCCGCTCGCCAGCCTTCAAGGTGCCTTCAAGAATCATCCCTTCCAGACGCTCGACAATATCGTCGGACAAACGGCGCTGGCGTATCTGATCAAACCCCATAACTCACTCTCCACCCTCCCGACCCTTCGCCGGGGGGCTCTATTCTGGCCTATTCGCGGCGCGCCAACACCTAGCAGAACGAGGCCTTTTGCACCGATCAGATGCCCGCGCCATAGCGCATTCGACAAAAGTTTTAGGGCGGCAAATTGACACACCACGCACAAGGCTTTTACCCTAGCCAACAGCGCTTGTAAATTGGTCTTACCAATTTACCAAGACGCTCGCAGTGCCTGACCAACAACAATTAGGGGCCACCCCATTATGCAAACCTGGCAACAGCTCTATAGCCCGCTTGGCAGCCTCGGCCTGTCCGCCCTCGCCGCCGTTATCCCGATCGTGTTCTTCTTCCTGGCTCTGGCCGTGTTCCGTCTCAAAGGACACGTCGCCGGGAGTATCACCCTGGCCCTGTCGATCCTGGTGGCGATCTTCGCCTTCAAGATGCCCGCCGACATGGCCCTCGCTGCCGCTGGCTATGGATTTGCCTACGGTCTGTGGCCCATCGCCTGGATCATTGTCGCCGCTGTATTCCTCTACAAACTGACCGTGAAGAGCGGCCAGTTCGAAATCATCCGCAGCTCAGTGCTGTCGATCACCGACGACCAGCGCCTGCAAGTGCTGCTGATCGGCTTCTGCTTCGGCGCCTTCCTCGAAGGTGCGGCAGGCTTCGGCGCACCAGTGGCAATCACCGCCGCCCTGCTGGTGGGTCTGGGATTCAACCCGCTATACGCCGCCGGCCTGTGCTTGATCGCCAACACCGCACCCGTGGCCTTCGGCGCTCTGGGGATTCCTATCATCGTCGCCGGCCAGGTGACGGGCATCGACGCCTTCAAGATCGGCGCCATGACTGGCCGCCAGTTGCCGCTGCTGTCGCTGTTCGTGCCGTTCTGGCTGGTGTTCATGATGGACGGCCTGCGCGGCGTCAAAGAGACCTGGCCCGCCGCGCTGGTAGCCGGCCTGAGCTTTGCCATTACCCAGTACTTCACCTCGAACTTCATCGGCCCGGAACTGCCGGATATCACCTCGGCCTTGGCCAGCCTGATCTCCCTGACCCTGTTCCTGAAAATCTGGCAGCCCAAGCGCACCGCCGGCGCGCAGATTGCCGGCGCCACCTCTGGCGTCGCCATCACCGCCAGCGCCGGCGGTTTCGGCCAGCCACGCCAGACCCAGGCCTCGCCCTACAGCCTGGGCCAGATCTTCAAGGCCTGGTCGCCGTTCCTGATCCTCACCGTGCTGGTGACCATCTGGACCCTCAAGCCCTTCAAGGCGATGTTCGCCGCCGGCGGCTCGATGTACGGCTGGGTGTTCAACTTCGCCATCCCGCATCTGGATCAACTGGTGATCAAGATGGCGCCGATCGTGACCACGCCAACGGCCATCCCGGCGGTGTTCAAGCTCGACCCGATCTCCGCCACCGGCACGGCGATTTTCTTCTCCGCGCTGATCTCCATGCTGGTGCTGAAGATCAATTTCAAAACTGGTCTGACCACTTTGAAAGAGACTTTCTACGAGCTGCGCTGGCCGATTCTCTCCATCGGCATGGTGCTGGCATTCGCCTTCGTCACCAACTACTCGGGCATGTCGTCGACCATGGCCCTGGTACTGGCCGCCACCGGCGCGGCGTTCCCATTCTTCTCGCCGTTCCTGGGCTGGCTCGGGGTGTTCCTCACCGGTTCCGATACCTCGTCCAACGCCCTGTTCAGTTCGCTGCAGGCCACCACCGCGCACCAGATCGGGGTCAATGACACCCTGCTGGTCGCGGCCAACACCAGTGGCGGCGTGACCGGCAAAATGATCTCGCCGCAATCGATCGCCGTGGCCTGCGCCGCCACCGGCCTGGTGGGCAAGGAATCCGACCTGTTCCGCTTCACCCTCAAGCACAGCCTGTTCTTTGCCACTATTGTCGGTCTGATCACCCTGGCCCAGGCCTACTGGTTCACCGGCATGCTGGTGCACTAAGCGACACCGAAAGAGCCGACGCTGCCCTCACCCGCGGCGTCAGTCATTCACCACCCGGTCTGCAAGGCTGCTGAAAGCTTGCTGGTTTATCTTTCAGCCGCCGCGACGGACGAATAACCGGGACCACCCGGAGACACGCCTGATGAGCGAGCTTTTCTACAACGCCGTGCCCAATGCGACCCGTGTCGCACCGCCGCAGGCCGAACCCCGGCAGTACCCCAGCGCGAAACCGTCGCGGGTCTACCTGTTCGGCACTTGTGTGGTCGACCTGTTCTATCCCGAAGCCGGGATGGACGCGATTCACCTGCTGGAGCGCGAAGGCATTCGCGTGGAGTACCCGCAAGGGCAAAGCTGCTGCGGACAACCGGCCTACACCTCGGGTTACACCGAGCAGGCGCGCACCGTGGCCCGCTCGCAACTGGCGCTGTTTGCCGGCGACTATCCGGTGGTGGTGCCGTCGGGTTCCTGCGCGGGCATGCTGCGCGAGCATTACGCGGACTTGTTCAAGGACGAGCCCGAGACGTTGCAACAAGTGCAGGCCCTGGCTGCCCGCACCTATGAACTGGCCGAGTTCCTCCTGCGCGTGTGCAAGGTGCAGCTCAAGGACAGTGGCGCTCCGGTCAAGGTGGCCTTGCACACTTCGTGCTCGGCACGCCGGGAAATGAACACCCACCTGCACGGCCGTGAGTTGCTGTCACAGCTGAGCAATGTGGAACGGGTAGAACACAGCCACGAAAGCGAATGCTGTGGCTTTGGCGGGACTTTCAGCGTCCGAATGCCGGACATCTCCGGCGCCATGGTCGCGGACAAGACCCGGGCGCTGAAGGAATCCGGCGCGCATCAGGTACTGAGTGCCGATTGCGGCTGCTTGATGAACATCAACGGCGCGCTGGAGAAACAGCAAGAGGCATTGCGCGGCCAGCACCTGGCGAGCTTCCTCTGGCAACGTACTGGAGGTGCACAATGAGCACCCCAGAGCTGATTCCGACCACGACGCTGGCGGACGATTTTCGCACCCGGGCCCACCAGGCCCTGGGTGACCAACAGCTGCGAAACAACTTTCGCAGTGCCATGGATTCACTCATGGCCAAGCGTGCGGCCTCGTTCAGCGATGCCCACGAAAGAGAACACCTGCGCGCCCTGGGCAACGCGATTCGCGCCCGGGCGTTATCCAAGCTGCCCGACCTGCTCGAGCGCCTGGAACAGAACCTGACCCGCAACGGTGTGACAGTGCACTGGGCGGAAACGGTGGACGAGGCCAATGGCATCGTCCTCTCGATCATCCGCGCTCACGAGGCGCGGCAAGTGATCAAGGGCAAATCGATGGTCAGCGAAGAGATGGAAATGAACCATGTCCTCGCTGAACAAGGCATTGAATGCCTTGAGTCGGACATGGGCGAGTTCATCGTCCAGCTCGACCACGAGAAGCCTTCACACATCATTATGCCGGCGATCCACAAGAATGCCGGTCAGGTCGCGTCCTTGTTCCACGACAAACTCGGCGTGGAGTACACCAAGGACGTTGACCAACTCATTCAGATCGGTCGCAAGGTCTTGCGGCAGAAGTTCTTCGAAGCCGACATCGGCGTCTCCGGCGTCAACTTCGCCGTGGCCGAGACCGGCACCCTGCTGCTGGTGGAAAACGAAGGCAACGGGCGCATGTCCACCACCGTGCCGCCAGTGCACATCGCTGTCACCGGAATCGAGAAAGTCGTCGAGAACCTGCGAGACGTGGTTCCCCTGCTGTCGCTGCTGACTCGCTCGGCCCTGGGCCAGCCCATCACTACCTACGTCAACATGATCTCCGGCCCGCGCAAAGAGCATGAGCTCGACGGCCCCCCGGAAGTGCACCTGGTGCTGCTGGACAACGGTCGTAGCCAGGCGTTTGCCGACAGCGAACTGCGCCAGACCCTGAACTGCATCCGCTGCGGCGCCTGCATGAACCACTGCCCGGTCTACACCCGGGTCGGCGGCCACACCTACGGTGAGGTCTACCCGGGCCCCATCGGCAAGATCATCACCCCGCACATGGTCGGTCTGGCCAAGGTTCCCGATCACCCCAGCGCCTCGTCGCTGTGCGGCGCCTGTGGCGAAGTCTGCCCGGTGAAGATCCCGATTCCGGCGTTGCTGCGGCGCCTGCGGGAAGAGAACGTCAAGGCCCCGGACAGCCCACATAAAGTGATGCGTGGCCAGGGCAGCAAGTACTCGCGCAATGAGCGGTTCATCTGGAACGCCTGGGCCCGCCTCAACAGCTCACCGCGCCTGTATCGCCTGTTCACCCTGGCCGCCACCCGGCTGCGCGCCCTCACCCCGAGCAAGGTCGGCCCCTGGACGCAGAACCACAGTGCGCCAAAACCCGCCGCCCGGTCGCTGCATGATCTGGCCCGTGAGCACCTGGACAAGCAGGGAGACCGCTGATGAGCGCGAAAAACAACATCCTCGCCAAACTGCGCAACAGCCTGAGCGGCACCACGCCGATTGTGGATAACTTCGACGAGGCGCTGGTCACCGAGCCTTACACCTACACGGCTGAACAACGCATCCCGCAACTGCGCAAACAGATGGAAGCGGTGCACACCGAAATCCACCTGAGCACCGCCGCCGGTTGGCCTGAACTGCTGGCCCGCCTGCTGCAGGAACGCCAGTTGCCCAGTCTGCTGATCGCCCCGAGCACGCCCCACGGCCAGCGGGTCACCCAGTACTGGGCCGAGCGGCCGCAACTGCCGGCGCTCAAGGCCTACGACCGCCCGGTGGAAGAATGGAAAGCCGAGCTGTTCAACGACACCCCGGCCAGCCTCACCACCACCCTGGGCGCCATCGCCGCCACCGGCAGCCTGATCCTCTGGCCGACCCGGGAAGAGCCGCGGCTGATGAGCCTGGTGCCGCCGGTGCATTTTGCCCTGCTCAAGGCCAGCGAGATCCGCGACAACTTCTATCAGGTGCAGCAACAGATGAACTGGGCCGCCGGCATGCCGACCAACGCGCTTCTTGTGTCCGGCCCGTCGAAGACCGCTGATATCGAGCAAGTCCTGGCTTACGGCGCCCACGGCCCGAAAGACCTGGTGGTGCTGATCCTGGAGGACCAATGAGCCTACCGGCCGCTTTTCTGCGTGATGCCCAGCAACTGATCCCTCAGGAGCGGCGCTTCGACGACCCGCTCTCGACCCTGGCCTTCGGCACCGACGCCAGCTTCTACCGACTGATCCCCAAGCTGGTAATCCGCGTCGAGTCCGAAGACGAAGTGGTGGCCCTGCTCCAGTTGGCCCAGCGCGACCGAGTACCGGTGACCTTTCGCGCGGCGGGCACCAGCCTTTCCGGGCAGGCCATCAGCGACTCGGTGCTGATCGTTCTTGGGGATAACTGGAACGGTAAGGAGATTCGCCATCAGGGTACGCAGATTCGTCTGCAGCCTGGTGTGATCGGCGCCCAGGCCAATGCCTGGCTGGCACCTTTCGGGCGCAAGATCGGCCCCGATCCGGCCTCGATCAACGCCTGCAAGATCGGTGGCATCGTCGCCAACAATGCCAGCGGCATGTGCTGCGGCACCGCGCAGAACACCTACCACACCCTGGCCGGCATTCGCCTGGTACTGGCCGATGGCACGCGCCTGGACACCGAGGACGCCGCCAGCGTCAGCGCCTTCCGCACCAGCCATGGTCCGTTGCTGGAGCGTCTGGCCGAACTGGGCCGCAGCACCCGTGCCAACAGCGAGCTGGCAGCGAAAATCCGTCACAAGTACCGGCTGAAAAACACCACCGGCCTGTCCCTCAATGCCCTGGTGGATTTCGACGAACCGCTGAACATACTCAGCCACCTGCTGGTGGGCTCCGAAGGCACCCTGGGCTTTATCAGCGCGGTGACCTACGACACGGTGATCGACCACCCGAACAAGGCCTCGGCGCTGATCGTCTTTCCCGACGTGGAAACCTGCTGCAACGCGGTGACCGTGCTCAAGAGCCAGCCAGTGTCGGCAGTGGAGCTACTGGACCGCCGCAGCCTGCGCTCGGTGCAGGACAAGCCCGGCATGCCGGCCTTCGTCCAGCAGCTCTCGGCCAACGCCTGCGCGCTGCTGATCGAATCCCGCGCCGCGTCCTCATCACTGCTGCACGAGCAACTGGCGCAGATCATGAATTCCCTGGCCGCCTTCCCGGTGGAAAAGCAGGTGGACTTCACTGAAGACCCGCAGGAAAACGCCAAGCTCTGGGCGATCCGCAAGGACACCTTCCCGGCGGTGGGCGCGGTGCGCAAGACCGGCACCACGGTGATCATCGAAGACGTGACCTTCCCCGTGGAGCAGCTGGCCATCGGCGTCAACCGCCTGATCGAGCTGTTCGACAAGCACCACTACGACGAAGCGATCCTGTTCGGCCATGCCCTGGAGGGCAACCTGCACTTCGTCTTCACCCAGGGCTTCAACAGCAGCGAGGAAGTGAACCGCTACCAGGCGTTCATGGACGACGTGGCGCAACTGGTGGCGGTGGAATTCGGCGGATCGCTGAAGGCCGAACACGGCACCGGGCGCAACATGGCGCCCTTCGTCGAGCTGGAATGGGGCAGCGATGCCTACCAGCTGATGTGGCAGCTCAAGCGCCTGCTGGACCCCAACGGCATCCTCAACCCGGACGTGGTGCTCAGCGAAGACCCGCAGATCCACCTCAAGCACCTCAAGCCACTGCCGGCGGCCGACGAGATTGTGGATAAGTGCATCGAGTGCGGCTTCTGCGAGCCGGTGTGCCCATCCAAGGGGCTGACCCTGAGCCCGCGCCAGCGCATCGTCATCTGGCGTGATATCCAGGCACGCAAACGGGCCGGCATCGATACCACGGAACTGGAAGCGGCCTATCAGTACCAGGGCATCGACACCTGCGCCGCCACCGGGCTGTGCGCCCAGCGCTGCCCAGTGGGCATCAACACCGGCGAGCTGGTGAAGAAACTGCGCAGTGAACACGCCACCCATAACGGCACCGCCGACTGGCTCGGCTCACACTTCGCCACCACCTTGCAGGGCGCCCGCTTCACCCTGCACGTGGCCAACGGTGCGCGCATGCTCCTGGGCGCGTCGCGCCTGAGCAAGCTGTCGGCGAGCCTGACGCGTCTGTCCAAAGGCCAGGTGCCGCAGTGGAGCAGCGCCATGCCCCAGCCGGAAAAGGCCATCCGCTTCAGCCCGGCAGTGAGCGATTCGCGCCCGCGGGTGGTGTACCTGGCGGCCTGTGTGTCCCGGGTCATGGGGCCAGCGGCGGGCGACAAGGAGCAAAGCTCGCTCTACGAGAAAACCCGCGGCCTGCTGGAGAAGGCCGGTTATCAAGTGGTGCTGCCGGACAACTTGGACAACCTGTGCTGCGGCCAGCCGTTCGCCTCCAAGGGCTACGCCACCCAGGCCGAGGACAAGCGCCAGGAACTGATCGGCGCCCTACTCCACGCCAGCCGGGGCGGCCTCGACCCGATCTACTGCGACACCAGCCCTTGCACCCTGCGCCTGGTGCAGGACCTGGGGGACGTGCGCCTGGACCTCTACGACCCGGTGCGCTTCATCCGCACCCACCTGCTGGAACGCCTGGAGTTCACCCCACAGGAAGCACCGATCGCGGTGCACGTCACCTGCAGCACCCAGCACCTGGGCGAGAGCCAGGCCCTGATCGAACTGGCCCGGCGTTGCAGCAACAACGTGGTGATCCCCGAAGGCATCCATTGCTGTGGTTTCGCCGGCGACAAGGGTTTCACCACCCCGGAACTCAATGCCCACTCCCTGCGCAGCCTCAAGGACGCGGTGCAGTATTGCAGCGAAGGCATCTCCACCAGCCGCACCTGTGAAATCGGCCTCAGCCAGCATGGCGGGATCGACTATCACGGGCTGGTCTACCTGGTGGATCGAGTCACCCGGGCCAAGGCGGTCTGAGCCATCGAACCGGGCAACCAAGGGGCGTTTTCGCCCCTTTTTTTGTGCCTGGCGCAAGGCGCCCATGGCTTTTCCATTTCATCGCAAAAAAAAACAGAACCCCGGCGCGCGGCTAGAGTCCATTTTCTAGGCCCGCAACAAAGGGCTTAGCCCCACTCGGCAGCCTGCCCCATTGACCGGAGGCACCGAGCCCCTGCGATCAAGGAGATAACCATGAAGCGTTCTGCACTGGCTGGACTGTTCATCACCGCCGCGATGCTGGCCTCCCCGGTTTTTGCCGCCGGGCAAGAGGACCTGTGCCAGATCAACCTGCAAAAGATCAAGGATGCCAAAGTCAGCACCGAAGTCATGAGCTCGGACCTGAGCAGCGACATCGACGCCAAGGTCCAGCAAGCCACCGCCGAACACGCCAAAGGCACCGAGGAAGGCACCAAGAACTGCATCTCCCTGACCACCCAGGCGATCCAGCAATTGCAGAACAATACAAAGGGCGATCAGTAGGCCGATGCATTGGGCCAACCTTCGGGTTGGCCTTCTGGCCTCGGTTAGCGTAAACTCCGCCCACCTGTTGGTAATGCACAACAGGTTCGGGGCCGTTTAGGATTCGACGCCGGTTGCGAAACTTTAGGTGCATGCCGAGTTGGTAACAGAACTCGTAAATCCACTGTTGCAACTTCCTATAGTTGCCAATGACGAAACCTACGGGGATTACGCTCTCGCTGCGTAAGCAGCCTTAGCCCTTCCCCCCTGGTACCTTCGGGTCCAGCAATCATCAGGGGATGTCTGTAAACCCAAAATGATTGTCATATAGAACAGAATCGCCGTGCAGTACGTTGTGGACGAAGCGGCTAAAACTTACACAACTCGCCCAAAGCACCCTGCCCGTCGGGTCGCTGAGGGTTAACTCAATAGACACGGCTAAGCATGTAGTACCGACAGCGGAGTACTGGCGGACGGGGGTTCAAATCCCCCCGGCTCCACCAACTGAACAAGAAAAGACGTCCACAGACGTCTTTTTTTGTGCCTGAAATCCAGAAAATACAGGGCCTTGGCGTCTATTAGCGTCCACAGACGTCCGACAAAATCCACACCTTCTTGTATTCCACAAGGTACTCCAAGCCCTTCAGGGGTAGTTTTTGGAGTACCGAATGATGTCATGGAGTGCTGAACCGCCCTGGTTTAGTAGACGCATTCGAGTGACTGCATTTGGCTGACTCCGTTGAAAAAGTCGCCCATGGTTCCTGCAGAAGAAAATTATGCGTCCGAAGTCGAACTCTTTACTTCGGCAGAGGCTTCCGAACTCAGAATTCAGTTAGTCGTTTGCAAAAAAAGCGTTTTAACCGGTCACTATTCAATCCGTTTAGGCAGCCCGATTCTCAACAGAGTCTGCCGAATGCTGCTTGCTGCGAAATGCGGCAGCCGACCTCAAGCGAACGCTATATATGTAATCAAAATGTAGTGCGCCTTCCCTCCTCCATTTCGACCGCAGGTCAGTCCTGCCCCCCCTCCTCCCTCTTGTGCTTACGATAACGGGAGAGCGAAATTCCCGTTTGGCGCTTGAAGTAGCGACACAAGTAAGACGCGTCGACGAAGTTCAATTCGTCGGCCACACGGCCAATAGCCAAGTCACTGTATGAAAGAAGAGCCTTGATCTCCAAGGTTACCTGCCGATCGATCAGGCCCTTGGGAGTGTCATTGAAAAACGCTTTGGTCAACTGCGACAGGTAGAACGGCGTGATATTCAGTGCGTCGGCGTAGAACTTCACATCTCTGTGGCGCACACAATGTTTGCCTATCAATTCCCAGAAGCGCCAGCTGAGCATTTCCTTCCGGCTGAATCCCCTGTTTTCTATCTGGTTGGCTGGAAGTTGCTCGGCTATTTTCAAAAAGAGGTTCTGCAGCTGATTGCGCAACATGATGCGTTGGTAGGTGGGACAGGTCTGCGCAATGTTCCGCATCTGTGTCACCCAGCTCTCTATCAGCGGCATGTCGTCCTTGGATGGAACGCAATGAGGATGGTCATGCAGAAATACGAACAAGGTATTGGGCAGTGGGTAGGCAACCTCTGCGGCAAAACTTTTCGGCATAAGGCAGAAAAACACCTTGAAGCGGCGCGAGCGACGTTTGAGCAAGGCAATAGTGTCCTCAGCCAGCAGCATCACAGCACCGCGCCTAACCGCATGTTCTTTGAAGTTAAGTGTGAAGTGGGCACTACCGCAGAGGCATACCAGTAGCGTCAAGTAAGCGTGACCGAAGGAGAGCGGTAAACCTTGCCCTTCCGCTAGCGTGGTTTCTCCCATCCGCATCGAGTCGTCAGGAGCGGAAAGTTTCGGAATGTGATGCATAGTGACCCAGCGCGACTACAAACAAGAGCCAAAATCCTATCACCGCTTGGCATAGCTGTTTCGAAAAGTACCGAAAAAGCCGAGGTACTGGCGTGTACCGCTGATCTGTCTCTCAATACTCTGTCCCGAACGAACCAATCCATTCGGGTACAGGACATGACACTTGAAACAGAACGACTCTTGCTTCGCCCCTGGCAGGCCACAGACGCCGCCGATCTATACGAATATGCCAAAGACGCCCGAGTCGGTCCCATCGCTGGCTGGCCCCCCCATACCAGTGTGGAGAACAGTGCCGACATCATCCGTACGGTCTTCAATCACCCCGAGGTGTACGCGGTCGAACTGAAGGAAAATCGCCGTGCTGTCGGTTGTGTGGGCATTCTCATAGGCAGCAACAGCAATTTTGAAATCAGTGAGCAGGAAGGTGAAATCGCCTACTGGATCGGTGTGCCGTACTGGGGCAAAGGCCTGACTCCGGAAGCCGTGCGTGAGGTGATGCGACACGCCTTTGAAAACCTGAATCTCAAAGCACTTTGGTGTGGTTACTTCGCCAACAACATCCAGTCCTATGCTGCTCAATCGAAGTGTGGCTTTCGCTTTCATCACACGGAAGAAAACAAATACAACCAGTTCCTCCAAGACTATCGGACAGAACACATTAGCCGTATCACCTACCAAGAATGGCTGGACCATACGAAAGAGTAAGGACACAAACCAAAGGTACCGGTGTACGGCGGCCACAACCGACGGACGCAGTCTGGTGACGACGTAAACCGCACGAACGCCGCAGAGGAGTTCAAACCTTACTTGGAACTGCACGGAGAGCTAACCGGAATCCCCCGCCGCCCCAGCACTGCCGCGAACTGCAACAGCTAGAGTGCGAAGCCTGCCGCAGGACAGCGCCGCACTTTTCGCCGCGCTGCTGGCGAAGGCGCAGGAGGAACTGAATGCCCGTGAAAGTTAATTGAGCCTTATCAACACCCCAGTTCAGGAGACTTATGAAAATCTCACTTACCCAAGTAACGCAAAAAAACTATGAAGCGATTTGTGAACTGGAGGTCACTGAAGAGCAGGAAGACTACGTGGCAAGTAATACCTGGTCGCTCGTTGAGGCTGCGTACAACCCAGGTTACTTCACACGCGCCATAATCGCGGATGGAGAGCCTGTAGGCTTCTTTATGTGGGTACAAGAGTCAAAAGGCAAAGTTTCTATCTGGCGCTTTATGGTGGACAAACAACATCAGCAGAAATCCATCGGCAGAGTAGCGCTGGGCCTCGCCCTACATGAAATAAAACAGATCGCAGATTTGAAAGAAATTGAAATTTGCTACAACCCCAACAACATCGTAGCTAAAGGGTTTTACTCCAGTTTCGGGTTTGTCGAGGTTGGTATGGATGCAGACGGCGAAGATATGCTGGCGAGGATCAGGATTTGAACTGCACCAAATACAATCCGGGCTTTGCACAACAGTTCTAATTACCTTCAACTCCAACCGCCTATGACTCAGGAGGGCGCAGAGGATGATCAGGGGCTTCAGCGCTCCGACATCACCACCATCACTTCCGCATCCTCCTCCCCTTCCGCCAGGTAGATATGGCCGACGCTGCTGTTGAAGTACGCCGTCTCCTGCGATCCGATGCTCACGGCTTCCCCGGTCTCGAACTGAATCCGCACCCGCCCCGACAGCACCAGGGCGAATTCCTGCCCGGGGTGGCGGATGTAATCCTCGAACTGCTGCAGCTCGCGGGCAAAGATTCGCGCATACATGGGGGTCATGCTGCGTCCGGGGAAGTCGCCGGCCATGGGGTGGTAGTCGTAGTTGCCGGTGCTGTAGCCGGGGGCGTCGGCGATGGTGGTGCTGACCACGGTCGGTTGCACCTGGGCGCTGCGGGTCTGGGTCAGGTTCGGCGCGGGGGTGAACAGTTGGGCGATGTCGACGCCCAGGGCGCGGGCCGCGGCGGCGAGTTTTTCGTAGCTGACCGAGACTTGGGCCAGCTCCATTTTCGACAAGGTCGACAGCGCCACGCCGGAGCGTTCCGAGAGCTGCTTGAGGGTCAGCTTCTGGTTTTTGCGGATGGTCCGCAGGCGGGCGCCGACCTGGGTTCGGTCGATCAGTGGATGGGCGTGGGAGCTCGAGGCGGGCTGGGCTCGGTCGGAACTCATTGGGGCTCTCTGTCTGGCAAATAAGGGCAACCGCGACGCTGGCCGGGGCACGTGGCGAAATATTAACCCATGACTCCGGGTTGACTGGAAAATTCTCATATCTTACATTTCTCGTATGTGAGAATTTTAACCCCTGTCATTTCCCAGCGATTCAGGAACCCCGGCATGCACGCAAACCAATGCTTCGACTTCGTCATCATCGGCGCCGGTATTGCCGGGGCTTCCCTGGCCTATCGGTTGGCCGGGCAGGCCAGCGTGCTGGTGCTGGAACGTGAATCGCAGCCGGGCTATCACGCCACCGGGCGCTCGGCGGCGATGTTCATGGAGGCCTACGGCACCCCGCAGATCCAGGCCCTGACCCGCGCCAGCCGGGCTTTCTACCAGCGGCCGCCGCAAGGTTTCTGCGAACACCCGCTGATGGAACCCCGTGGCTGTCTGTACGTCGCCAGCGAGGAACAGCTGGACCAATTGCAGCAGACCTACGACGAAACCCGCGCCCGCTCCGCCAACGTGCGCCTGATCACGGCCGAGCAGGCCCGGGCCCTGGTGCCCTGCCTGCGCCCCGATGCTGTCGCCGGGGCGATGCTGGAAACCGCCGCCCAGGACCTGGACGTGCACGCCCTGCACCAGGGCTTCCTGCGGGCCATGCGCCGGGCCGGTGGGCAGCTGGAGTGCGACATACAGATCGTCGAAGCCAACCGCGAAGACCGCCACTGGAACCTCACCCTCAGCGATGGCCGTTCCCTGCAGGCGCGCAATCTGGTGAACGCTGCCGGTGCCTGGGTCGATGAGGTGGCCCAGCTGTGCGGCGTGGCCCCCATCGGCCTGCAGCCCTGCCGGCGCAGCGCCTTCACTTTCGACGGCCCGCTGGATGAAGATTTCAGCCGCTGGCCGGCGGTGATCGGCATCGACGAAAGCTTCTACTTCAAGCCCGACGCCGGCCAGTTGCTCGGCTCCCCGGCCAATGCCGACCCAGTGCCGCCCCAGGACGTGATGCCCGAAGAACTGGACATCGCCACTGGCATCTACCACATCGAGAACGTCACCTCCCTGAGCATCCGCCGCCCGCGCCACAGCTGGGCCGGCCTGCGCTCCTTCGTCGCCGACGGCGATCTGGTGGTGGGCTGGGATGACAACTGCGAAGGCTTTTTCTGGCTCGCCGCCCAAGGCGGCTACGGCATCCAGTCGGCGGCCGGCGTCTCGCAACTGGCCTGCGCCCTGCTGCTGGGGCAACCGGTCCCCGAAGAACTGCTGAGCCAGGGCGTCGATGCCCAGGCCCTGGCCCCCGCTCGCTTGCGTTAACCCACCCAGCCCACGAGGCCCTTGCCATGTCCAATGACATCCAGCGTTACCCCAGCCACCTGCCCTACCCCTTCTCCCGGGCGATCCGCGTCGGCGGCTTTCTGTTCCTCTCCGGCCAGGTGCCGATGAGCGCCGAAGGCGAAGTGGTGCACGGCGACATCCGCGTGCAAACCGAGGCCGCCATGGCGCGCATCGGCGAAACCCTGGCCGCGTGCGGCGCCAGCTTCGACCAAGTCGTGAAGAGCACCGTCTGGCTCACCGACATGCAGCACTTCGCCGGCTTCAACGAGGTCTACCAGCGTCACTTCAAGAACGGTTTCCCGGTGCGCTCCACCGTCAGCGCCCAACTGGCGCTGGGGGTCGATGTCGAGATCGAAGTCCAGGCCTGGGTCGGCGAAAGCTGAGTCACCCGCCCCAGCCCTCAAGTGCGATGCCCAGGACCGCCACGCCAATAGATGACGCGGCCGTCCACCCCACATAACAACAACAAATCGAGGCTAATCGTCATGAAAGAAAGTCTGAAGATCGCCGGCGCCTTCGTCGGTGTGATTGTCGGCGCGGGGTTCGCCTCCGGTCGTGAACTGCTGTTGATGTTCGTCGACTTCGGCGTCTGGGGGCTGGCGGGTGCGGTGGTCAGCGCCGCGCTGTTCACCTTCCTCGGCATGGCCCTGGCCAGCATGGGCAGCCGCCTGCGGGCGGCGTCGCACAAGGACGTGGTGCAGGCCCTGTGCGGCAAACACCTGGGCGCCCTGGTGGACCTGATGATTACCTTCTTCATGTTCGCCGTGACCGTGGTGATGCTGGCCGGCGGCGGTGCCCTGCTGGAACAGCAGTTCGGTATTCCGGCCATCGCCGGCAGCGTGCTGGTGACCCTGATCGTGGTCGCCATCGTGTGCCTGGACGTGCACAAGGTCATCGGCATGATCGGCGCGGTGACGCCCTTCCTGATCATCACCGCGGTCGGCGTGGCCCTGTATGGCGCCGCCACCCGTGACCTGAGCTTCGGTGAACTCAATCAACTGGCGGCCAAGCAAGAAGCCGGCGCCAGCCACTGGCTGCTGGGCGCCTTGCTCTACGTGTCCTACAACATCGTGGCCGGGGTGCCGATCCTGGCAATCATGGGCGGCGCGGCCAAGGGCGAGAAACAGGCAATGTGGGGCGGCATCCTCGGCGGCGCCCTGCTGGGCCTGCTGATGCTGGTGATGAGCCTAGGCCTGCTGTCGCGCCTGGACAGCGTGGCGGACCTGCCGATGCCCATGCTGTCGATCGCCAGCGAAGTCTCCCCGGCGCTTGGATTGCTGATGGCGCTGATCATCTTCTGCATGATCCTCAACACCGCCGTGGGCACCCTGTACTCCTTCTCTGCGCGGCTGTTTCCAGCGGGCACCCGACAGTTCCGCCTAGGTTCGATAACCGCCGGCGTCCTGGCGTTTGTCGGCAGCCTGGTGGGCTTTATCAGCCTGGTGGGGCAGGTCTATCCGTTCTTCGGCTACCTGGGGTTCCTGCTGATTGCCGCGGTGGTGATCGGCTGGCTGCGACCACGGCGGGTGGTGGTAGCGTAGGCGCCGTTCGATGGGGCAGGCACCCGGGGCGTATCCCAGGTGCCTTGAGTTCAACCCGGCACTGTAGGAGCGAGCTTGCTCGCGAAAATCCCCAGAGCGCCGCATTTCCCCAGCGAACCCGCGTTATCGTTAACGCCCATTGCGAGCAAGCTCGTTCCTACAAGGACAGGGCCCGTTCCATGATCAGCGTCAGCTCCTCGCCCTCGTAATGCTCGCGCACCCGGACAAAGCCCAGACGGGCATAAAAGCCTTCGGCGGTGACCGACGAGGGCACCACCAGCGAGGTCAAGCCCGCATCCAGCGCCGCCTGCTCGACCGCCGCCATGAGTTGCCGGCCCAGGCCATGGCCGTGGTGCGCCGGGTCGACAAACACCGAACGCACCGCGCGCCCGTCGAGGCTGGCGGTGCCCAGCAACTCGCCGTCCACCAGGGCGACAAACATCTGCCGGCGCTGCATCAGTTGGCGTAAGGCATCGGTGGTGAAACTGGCCTTGACCCGCTCGATCACACTGGCAGGGTAATCTTGGGCATTGCTGGTGAGCAGGGCCGCCAGGATCACCTGACTGACCCGCGCGGCATCGGCTGCTACGGCCGGACGAACCTGACATTCCATGACCACTCCTTGGTTGTCGCGTTGATCGCAGTGGTCAAAAATACGGCCCATCCCACGCGCAGCCAAGCACTTACTGCAACTGGAACACCAGGCAGGGGTTGTCGTTGAGCCGCCCTTCGAACACCGGCAACTGATTCTCCAGCGAGGTGTTATCCAGCAGCCCCCGGTCCTTGCGCGCGATGATCACCCAGGAGTCGTGAGGCAGCGCATCCAGGTGCCCGGGGTCGTCGCCGCTGACGAACAGCGGTTGCTCGTCGCGGTCCAGGTTCATCATGTAGCGCACCGCCCAGGTGTCCTGGCCCAGGTTGAAGAACACCAGCGGCCCGGGGCTCGCCTGGCGCAACTGCTCAACCTGGGAAACGAAGGCCTTAGTGTCGAACTGCAGATCCTTGGCCGGGTCCACCACCGCCACCAGCAGCGTCCATTGCGCCGCCAGGGCCAAGCCGCTGAGCAGCACCAGACGCCGTCCGAAACTGCCCAGGGTCTTGCGCCAGCCATACAGTGCCAGCAGCTGCAACACGGCGAAGATCGCGATCAGCAACGGCATGGACACCGGCGGCCAGTAACCGTGCTTGTGCCAGTTGTGACGCAGGACGAACAGCACCAGGATGCACACCCCCGGCAGCAACCCCACCAGCCACAGGTAGGCGCTGCGTACCTTGTCCAGCCTGCCCCGGATCATGAGCAGGCCATAGGCCGCCACCGCGGCGAACATCGGCACCATGGGCAAGATGTAATAGGCGCGTTTGAAGTGTGGCACCGACAAGCCCAGCAGGATCATCAGGCCGCAGGCACCAAGACGCAGTACCAGGCGCAGTTGCGGGTCGGCATGGCGCCGGAACACTTGGCGGCGCAGCATCCACAACGTCACCAGGGCCAGGGGCACCACGGGGAAATAGCGGTACAGGGCCAACTGGAAGTAGAAGTAGAACGGCTCGCCACTCTCATCCAGGCGCCCGCCCACCTGCATGTGGTAGACCTGCTGCACAAAGGCCTCGCCGCCGCTGACATAAGCCAGCTTCAGCAGCAGCCACCAACAGGCTGCCAGCAACAGCAGGCCGCTGAAGCCGTAGCCGAGCACGCGCTTGAACAAGATACGGCGCGCCTCCTGAGTACGACTCTCGCCCAGCAGCCAATAGGTGCAGACCACGCCGCAGACCTCCACCAGCCCCAAGGGCCCGCGAATGGCGAAGGCCAGCACGAACAGCGGCAGCACCATCAGTGGCCGCAGCCGCGAGCCACGCTGCTCGCCGCTGTGCAGCAGGTAGAAAGCGCCCAGGCACAGCAGCGAAACCATCTGGTCCAGACACACCGAGCGGGACTTGTCCAACAGCTGGCTGGTGAGCGCCGTGAGCAACACCGCGAGCAGTGCCCAGGTGCGCCCCGAAGGCGCCAGCAGGCGATACAGCAGCGCCAGCACCCCGGCCGAGGCCAGCGCGGTGGGCAGGATATTGGCCAGGTGATTGGGGGCGCCGAAGGCCTGGGCGAACAGGTAGCTGAAGAAGGTCGCGGTGCCCGGATAGTCTGGATACGGCTGGCCGTAAGTGGTCGGAAACAGGCTCGCGCCGTGGCGGAACATCTCCTGCAGAAACAGCGCCCAGCGGCCGTCGAAGCCCTGGGGCTGCTCGTCCCAGATGCCAAAGGTGAACAGCAGCAGGGCCACCAGGTAGATACCCCAGGACTCAATCCCTAAACGCGTTTCTCGAACCATCTTCGCCCCACCAGAAAGCGCCGCACCAAGGGCGCGGCATAAGGCTGAACATGTTGCGCGCGCAGCCCCTGAACGGTGCCTGAACAGGGATGAAAATCCCCATGACGCCGTTCTGCCCAGCTGACTGTTGCCGCTGTCGAGTCCGCGAGGCTGCGGTTACACGGAGCTGCGGCGCAGGGTCGTAAACCGGCGCCAGTCGAACTGCCCCACTGCCAGCGCCAGCAGGATCAGGCCCATGGATATGCCCTCCTCGACCCCGACCCGCTGCCCCAGGATCAACACCGAACCGGCCATGCCGAACACCGGGATCAGCAGCGACAAGGGCGCCACCCGGGAGACCGGATACTCACGCAACAACAGGTTCCAGCCCCAGTAACAGAAGTGCGTTGCGGCATAGACCTGGAACATCAGGGACAAGGCCGCACTGACGGACACCTGCCCGGCCAGTTGCAGAAACGGCGCACTCCCATGGCTTATCCAGGTCAACGCCAGCAGCGGCAACGGCGCAAACAGGCTGGCCCAGACCACGAAGGCGAACACCTCCCGAACCCCGCAGCGCTTGATGATGACGTTGCCCACACTCCAGCTGAACGCGCTCACCAACAGCAAGGCGTAACCCAGACTGGTGGCGTGCCCGGGGCTGTCGCCGATGATCCGCAGCAGCCCCCACAGGGCAATGGCCGTGGCCAGAACCTGCTGCAGGCGCAGGCGCTCGCCGAACAGCAACACCCCCCAGCCCAGGGAGAAAAAGGCGCTGAACTGGATCAACAGCGAAGCGGTGCCCGGAGCCACGCCCTGATCGATCCCCAGGTTGATCAGCGCCCACATGGCTACGCCGAAAATCAGCCCGTAGGCCGCTAGCCAGCCGAGCGCCACTGACGGGCGCGGCACCAGGAACACCCAGGGCAGTGCCGCCAGGGTGAAACGCAAGGCGGTGAGCAGCAACGGATCGACACTGGCCAGGCCGAGTTTGGTGATGGGGAAGTTCAGGCCCCACAAGGCCGTTACCAGCAGGGCCAGGAACAGGTGTTTTTTCTGCATGTCGCGCGGTCCAGGAAAGGCGGCCGCGAGCAAATCCCCGGCCGGGGCCGAACTATCGCCGGAGCACGACATGGCCCGCTTGCAGTATCAGGTCAACTATCAGTAAATTCGGGCCATGCACCCTATCGACATCGACCCCTACGAAAACATCCCCCGAGATGCACTGGTCACGGCCATCGACTATGCGGACGGCCAGCACTTCGCCGAACACCAGCATCGACGCGGGCAGTTCGCCTACGCCGCCACCGGGGTAATCAGCGTCTACACCGAGCAGGGCAACTGGGTGGTGCCGCCACAGCGGGCCATTTGGGTGCCGGCCGGGGTGACCCATGCCATGCACATGAGCGGGCCGGTGACCATGCTCAACACCTATGTGCGCCCTCAGGCCATGAAGAACCTGGGCTTGCCCGGACATTGCCAGGTGCTGGAGGTGTCGGAACTGCTGCGCCAGCTGCTGCTACGAGCCGTAGACATCCCCGCCCTCTACGCCGAGGACAGCGCGCAGGGCCAGCTCATGAACCTGCTGCTGCATGAAATCGCCGCCATGCCGGCACTGTGCCTCAACGCCCCATTGCCGTCCGAGCCGCGCCTGGCCAGGGTCTGCCGGGAAATGCTGGAGCAACCGTCACTGGAGCTGGGGATCGATGCCATGGCCGAGCGCGCCGGGATGAGCCGCCGCACCTTCACCCGCCTGTTCCGGCAACACAGCGGCATCAGTTTCGTCGAATGGCGTCAGCAGGCCTGCCTGTTGGCAGCGGTGGTACGCCTGGGCCAGGGACAACCCGTCACCCGGGTTGCCACCGACCTGGGCTACAGCAGCCCAAGCGCGTTCAGCGGTGTGTTTCGCAAGGTATTGGGCGAGCCGCCCAGTCGCTACTTTGCCCAGGGCCGGGTGTGAAAGACCCGGGCCCGGCAGCTTGCCTGCCAGGCCGGGCCTGCGCGCCGCTACAGAAACACAGCAGACAACATCCCCAGCGCCCCCAGGCAAAAGCCGATCAAGGCACCGCGCCCGGGCGCCTGCTGGAACAGCGCCCAGATCACCAGCGGCTCCAGGAGCAGCAGCGATGTCACCGAGACCACGGTGATGATCCAGATATCACCCACCGCCACATAGCCGAGCCAGTAGGCCGCCAGCAGGCAGATACCGCCCAGGCACATGATCAGCACCGGCAACGCCAGTTCGGCACCCGAGGTGTTGCCGGAATGGGCCAGCCGCGCCACCACCACTTCACTGTAGATGGCGCAGAACTCGCCCAGCACCATCAGCCCTACAGCAGAAACTCCGAGTAATTCTTTGGACATGTGACAAACCCCTTCGTATTGAGAGCCCGATTTTTCAGCTCCCAGGCATTGATCGCTCCGCTGACGGAGCCTGAATCACGATGCGCAGGGGTACGGGGCAACTCGGTCATAGTCAGGAACTTGAACATGTCCATCTCCTTCTGGGTGGGTGATGCAAACCGGGCCCGTGAACTGTCGACGGGCCGCTGCCTGTATAAGGGATTTGCTCCCCCGGCGTCATCCGTCACGCGTATTCACCGCGAAAAAACCACGCAAACTCCACAATCAAAACGCCTTGCTGCCGATAGCCTGGGTCCGGTCATCCTCTGCCTGAAGCCATTGCCCCCATGCCCCAGCCGTCCAAACCTCTTCGTACCGTCCAGCCCTCTGATTGGGTCGCTACCTATTTCATCAGCGTCGCGACGCTGGCCGTGGTCCTGACGCTGTTGGTCAACCTGATCGTGCAGATCAGCAGCCGGGACCCGTGGAGCGAGCTGTCCAGCGCGCTGACTTTCAGCGTGGTGGTGCTGCTGGTGAGCGTGGTCGTGATAGGCGTCGTTGCCGCCCTGCCCTGCATCCTGTTCTTCTGGCTGGCCCAGCGTTTCACCTGGCGCCACCTGTGGATCTACCTGCTGGGTGGAGCCCTGGCGGCCCTGCCCACCATTCCCATGGTGGTGAGCCTGTCTCCCGGTTTTTTCAACCTCCCGTACGGCGTCAACATCCTTGAGCGCTATCTGCCGCTGGCGCACTTGTTCGCTGGTTGCGGGGCCTTTCTGGGAGCGATGTTCTGGTGGCTCAGCGGGCGGCACCTGCGCTGACTCCCTCCTGTAGGAGCCGGCTTGCCGGCGAAGAAAGCGCCCACGATCCCAGCCTTGTCACTCACCTCAAGAAGCGATGTCTCCCATGCCTGCAAAAACTCCAGCCCTTCGCACCGTGCACCCTGAAGACTGGTTCGCCGCCTACTTCATCGGTGTCACGGCCCTGGCCGTGGTCCTGGCCTTGCTGATCATGCTGGCAATGCTGGCCGGCGCCGGCTCGTTGAACGCAGACATCATTCTCCAGACGCTATTCGTGGGCCTGCTGACCCTGGTCGTCAGTGGCGTGCTGATCGGCATTATCACGGCCCTGCCCTGCGCCCTGTTCTTCTGGCTGGCCCAGCGTTTTGCCTGGCGCAATGTGCTGATCTATCTGTTCTGCGGGGCACTGGCGGCGATGCCGACCATTCCCGTGGTGGCAAGCCTGGCCCCCTCCAGCTTCTACACCGACCGAGACGAGGATGAACCGCTACCCGACGGTTTGCCGCGCTACCTGCCGCTGGCGCCATTGTTCGGCTGCTCGGGGGCTTTTCTGGGAGGTATCTTCTGGTGGCGCAGCGGCCGCCACCTGCGCTGATCAGCCCTCCCTGCCCCCCCTCCCGTAGGAGCCGGCTTGCCGGCGAAGAGGCCCTCCGGCCCTGCGCCAGACGTGATGAGGCCTTCGCTGGCAAGCCAGCGCCTACCAAGCCAACACCAGATCAGCGCCACCCCAGCCAGCGCCTACAAGGAGGCGCTGGGCTAGGCGTCGCAGGCCACTACTACCTTGCCCAGCAAGCCGCCCTGCTCGACGCGGGCATGGGCCCGGCGCAGGTTGTCGACGGTGAAGGGGCTGAACACCTCGCTCAAGGTGCTGCGAATCACACCCTGATCCAGCAGTTGCGCCAGCCGCTCAAGAATCCGGTGCTGCTCGATCATGTCCGGGGTCTGGAACAGGGCGCGGGTGAATACCATCTCCCAGTGCAGGGACACGCTCTTGGCCTTGAGCGGCACCGCATCGAAGAACTCATGATCGTCGATCAGTGCGATGTGGCCATGGGGCACGATGATCTCGGCCAGCTCGGCATAGTGCCGTTCGGTGTGGCTCAGGGCGGCAATGTGGGTCACCGACGGCAGGTCGAGGGCTGCCAGTTGCGCCACCAGCGAATGGGAATGGTCCAGCACCTGATGAGCCCCCAGGTCCAGGCACCACTGGCGGCTGTCCGGCCGCGAAGCCGTGGCGATGACGGTCATCCCGGTCAGTTGGCGCGCCAGCTGGATCAGCACCGAGCCCACGCCACCGGCACCGCCGACAATCAACAGCGTGCCTTGCTCAGAGAGGTCGCCGGGCACCCGACCCAGGCGCTCGAAGAGCAATTGCCAGGCGGTTAGCGAGGTCAGTGGCATGGCCGCCGCCTGGGCGAAGGACAGGCGGCCCGGCTTGTGCCCCACCAGGCGTTCGTCCACCCGGTGCAGCTCGGCATTGGCCCCATCCCGGGTGAAGGTGCCGGCATAGAACACCGCATCCCCCGGGGCGAACAGGGTCACTGCGCTGCCCACCGCGCGGACCACGCCACTGGCGTCCCAGCCCAGGGTCCGCACACCGTCGGGCACCGCCACCTTGCCGGCGCGTACCTTGGTATCCAGGGGGTTGACCGACACCGCTTCAACCGCCACCAGCAGGTCATGCGGTTCCAGTGGCGGCGGCTCCAGTTGCACCTCGCAGAGGGCTTGAGGATCAGACAGGTGCGAACCTTTGAGGTAGACGATGGCCTTCATTGCAACACTTCCTTGACGACGCAAAGCGCACACTTAAATCCTTCATGCCCCACTCGCACAAGTACGGTACTTTTGCGTACCAGCTACGCAAAAGGGTCGTCAGGCAATGAA
The DNA here is from genome assembly GCF_058744285.1 of Pseudomonas sp. E1BtOHC1. Classification (NCBI taxonomy): domain Bacteria; kingdom Pseudomonadati; phylum Pseudomonadota; class Gammaproteobacteria; order Pseudomonadales; family Pseudomonadaceae; genus Pseudomonas; species Pseudomonas sp. E1BtOHC1. The sequence continues at coordinate 1,697,376 of NZ_CP196023.1, read as the reverse complement.
GAACAAGCACTACCAGGACATTCCAGGCTGCCCGGTGGAGGTCACCCTGGACCTGATCGACGGCCGCTGGAAAGGCGTGGTCCTGCATCAATTGCTGGCCAACGAGTTCCTGCGTTTCAACGAGCTGCAGCGGCGTCTGCCGGGGATCTCACAACGCCTTTTGACCAAGCAACTGCGGGACCTGGAAGCCGCCGGCCTGGTGTCGCGCACGGTGTATGCCGAGGTGCCGCCGCGGGTGGAGTATCGCCTGACCGCAGAAGGGCAATCCCTGCAACCGGTGATCGAGGCGCTGTCCGCCTGGGGCCGCGGGCGCATCAGCCGCCAACAGCAAAACCACCCGAGCAGGTCCGACTGAGTCTTCAAGACCGAACCGCACCTTTTCCCCCTACTTGTTCACAATTCGTTAAGAGTTGCCTCCGTATACTTTTGCGCTTGCCCGCAGCCTTCCGGCTGCGCCCCTCGATCTGCCGGCGCACAATTCATGTCACGACCCGCTCCGCTGTTGTTACTGCTGGCTTGCCTGCTGTTCTTCTTTGCCCTGGGCAACCATCAACTGCAAGGTTCCACCGAAGCCCGGGTCGCCGGGATCGCCATGGAAATGCACCTGGATGATGACTGGGTGACGCCGCGCCTGTTCGGCACGCCGTTCCTGGAAAAGCCGCCCCTGAGCCTGTGGCTCGACGCCGGCGCCATCCGCGCCTTCGGCGGCACGCCCTTGGCGGTGCGCCTGGCCTCGGCCTTTGCCGGGCTGTTCAGCGTGATGCTGCTGTACGCCATGCTGCGTCGCTTCGGCCGGCCAGCCACTTTGGCCGCAGTGGCCGGGCTGATGCTGGCGACCATGGCCAGTTACTGGAGCAACGTGCGCGGCGTGGGTGAAGATGCCCTGCTCAGCCTGGGAGTGACCCTGGCCCTGCTGGCGTTTTTCCAGGCCCATCGACGTCAGGCCGCGCAGCAACCAGCGCTGCTGGCCTGGCTGGCGTTCGCCGTCGGCATCGCCATCGCCACCCTGAGCAAGGGCGTGCTGGGCCTGGCCATGCCGGGGGTGGTGATCTTCGCCTACCTGCTGGCCGACAGCCTGATCGACAAGCGCTTCACCTTCAGCCACTGGCTGCGCCCCGGGTTGCTGACCCTGCTGGGGCTGGTGCCCCTGCTGATCTGGCTGTACCTGCTCTACCAGCGCGGCGGCCTGCAGGCCCTGGGGGAAGTGCTGTGGACCAACAGCGTCGGGCGCTTCGGCGGCTCCTTTGAAGAGGCCGGGCACTACGAGCCGTTCTATTACTACCTGGCCAAGCTGCCCCAGGCCTTCCTGCCGTGGAACATCCTGGTCTACCTGGGGCTGTGGCACTTCCGTAAAACCCTGGTGCAGAACCGCTACCTGCTGTTTTTCAGCCTCTGGTTGCTGGCGCAGTTCACCCTGCTGTGCCTGGCGTCGAGCAAGCGCACGGTGTACCTGATGTCCCTGACTCCGGCCGCGGCGGTACTGGCGGCGGAATATGGCGCGGTGCTCTACCAACGCCTGGCCCAACGAGCCCCGGGCACGGGTTTCTGGAGTGCCGTGGGGCGCCAGCGCAAAGGGTTGCTGATCGCCCTCATGGCCCTGGTGATCGGCGGCTATCTGGCCAACGCGCAGTGGGCCGCGCCCAAGGCCGATCGCAAACTGTCGTTCGTCCCGGTGACCGAGCAGATCATGGCCTTGCAGGCCAGCGGTCATCAGCTGGCGCTGTATCAAGCCAACGAACGCATCGCCGGGGCCAGCGTGTTCTACACCCGACGCCTGCTCAAGGACCTGCAGACCGAGGCGCAGCTAAAGGCCTTTCTCAGCGAGTCGCCGCAGCACATGGCGGTACTCGGTGGCGCCGAGGCGCCCAAGCCGCCGTTGCAGATCCAGCAGACCATCATGGTCGGTCGCCAGGCCTACTACTTCGTCAGCCTGGCGCCCGCTGGCTGAAGCGCAAAAAAACGGCACCTGAATCAGGTGCCGTTTGCCCATCCCCACCGCCCATACCCCTTGAACCCTTTCCCGCTGATACCCGCCTGCCGCCCTTGAAACCATGACTCCTGCCCAACGACGGGCATTCCCCCCAAAGGAGTCAGTCATGACCATCACCGTTACCACCTCCACCATGGATCAGGCCGTTGCCCAGAAGCGTTTCGACGATGCCTGCCACTACCTGCGCCAATCCGACCTAGCCAACTTCCTCCTCGACGAGCTGATCGCCGTCAAAGAAGAACTGACCGTGGAAGTCACCAACTCGGCAGCGGCGGACAAGACCGACCGCTGGATTCCACCGGCAACCAGCTCCACCACTTCCGCCGGCCGCGTGGTGTGGAACCTCAAGTCCCAGGTGTACGCCATCGAGAAGAAATACAAACAGCCGGATCTGAGCAACTTCCAGAAATTCCTGGCGCTGTTCGCCAGTGATCGGGTCGAGCGCCTGTCCCCGGCCCTGGTGCTGATGCATGAACTGGGGCACGCCTGCCAGTTCCTCACCAACAAGGCCGAGTTCCGCAAACAACTGGCGGACAAAAATATCCTTGAAGTGGAAAACATCAACGTCAACGCCATCGAGAACACCGTGGCCAAGGAGCTGACAGCGAAAAACAACAAGGAAGGCCTGCGTTGGGACTACCTCGACGCCCGCTGAGCCTTGCCCCCCGGCGATAGCTTGTCGCCGGGATCTTCCCTGTGTTCGTGTCGGGCCCTTGCGGCCTGGAAAAGGAGTTGCCCCATGTTGATTCTGCGTTCACTGATCATCGGACTGAGCCTGTTGGCAGGCGCCGCCCACGCCCTGGACACCACCAGCACCCCAGCCGAAACCCTGAAGGCCTACGCCGCGACCCTGAGCACCACCGCCGGCAGCAGCCAATGGCAACAGCTGTGGAAGCGCGCCCGGGACCAGGGCGTTTTCGATACCGCGGGAGAACAACCGCGCTTCACCATCACCCAGGACAAACTGCCGGACATGGCTCGCAGCACCTTGATCAATGCCAGCAGCGTGACCCCGCAGAACACCACTCAGGCGCAGTACCGCTATGAGTTTTCCAACCCCATCGGCCAGGCCAAGGGCAAGTCCCTCAAGGCGCTGTGCCTGCTGGTGGATTGGCGCTCGCTGCCCACCGGTACACGGCCCGACGACAGCAGCTACATGGGCAGCGCAAGCCTGCTGCAAATCATCCCCTGCCTCTGAAACCGGCAAGCCGCCCAGGCCGGTAGCCTGGGCGGCAACGGATCATGAACCGAGCTGCGAGCTCAGCAGATCGGCCTCCTTGTGCCGGCGGGTGCCGTAGCTGTCGCCAAAGTTACGCAGGTTGGCCAGGGCACTGGACCAGTCGCGGGCCACCACCTGGGCCCAGAAGTTCGGCGTGCGGCTGGCCAGGTCGCCGTACTGAAAGGCCACCGAAGCGATCACGGTCTGCATCGGTGCCGGCAGTTGGGCGAAATCCACCCCGCTGGCCTTGGTGTAGCTCGCCGCCAGACGATCGACGAAGGGCGCCTTGTACGCCTCGTCGATCAGTTCGGCCTCGTCGCTGCCGATGGTCAAGGGCTGGTCATCGAGAAACGCCTTGGCCTTGGGCCCCGTCAGGCCCAGATAGGGCGTCAAGCGCCGCACCAGATCCGCCGGCAGATTGAGCGCCTGCAAATCCTTCACCCCACGCTGCCCCAGATCGAAGCCGGTGCCCACCGTGACGCCACTCTTGCTCTTGTCCGGATTGGGCACATAACCGCGGGTAATGCCAGCTCCCTCCAGAGCGGCGATAAAACTGAAATCAATCGCATAGCGTGACATGGGGATTTCCTCCTCCAGTTGAAGAAAATCCAGTGCATCACCAGCGACCGATACAACGTCAGAATGTAATAGTTCCCTTTAATAGGGGGGAAATTTCCCACTGAACAGAGGACGACACACCTCCTTAGGATCGAACCAGCTGTATCCATAATTCCAAGGAGGTACCAAATGGACGTGAAAGACCTCAGCCTTATCGATATTCGCCAGCTACCCCATTCGCTCCAGGCCCTCATCGACTGCATCGGCCTGGAAAACGCCTACCGCCTGACGCGTGAATACGGCGGCCGTCCTAAGTACATCCCCAAGCACGCCGAACGCACTTCGCTGGCGCTGATCCTGCCTCCCGATGCCCTCAACGCCCTGATCGAACGCTTCGCCGGATTGGCCCTGGAGATCCCCAAGGCCGACCACTTCTGCCGGCAGATCCGCAACCAGCACATCCAGCTGGAAAGCCTGGGAGGCATCTCCCGCAGCGTCCTGGCGGACAAGTACGGCCTGAGCCTGCGGCAAATCGGCAACATCCGCCGCCTGGAAGCCAACACTCACCGGTAATCGATTCCCGCTGAATCGGCGGCGTTGGCTTGCTTAAGGTGCAAGGGCGCAACTCGCGCATAAACGATAAGGAGATTGACCATGCCAGATATCGACAAGGGCTTGATCGGCGGCGTGATTGCCGCCCTGCCCCTGGACAAGATGATCACCGGTCCGCTGATGGCAATGATCCAGGCGCAGGTCGCCGCGAGCAAAGCCTATGCGGACTTCCTCATGGGTGTGTGTATCCAGAACGGCCAGGCGGTATCGGTGCAGTTCGACTACGACGAAACCCTGGTGGATGACCAGGGCGTCTACAAGGGTACGGTGAAGAAATCGATGCGCATCCCGCTGCTGGCGGCCATCAGTCACCCCAACATCACCATTGAGGAAGGCTCCATCGAGTTCGAGCTGACCATCAGCCAGATGGCTGAAGACACCAGTTCCACCGAAGCCTCCGGCAGTTTCGAGGCGAAGATGGGCTGGGGCCCGTTCAGTGTTTCGGTCAAGGGCGCGGCGAGCCACAAATCCACGCAGACCCGCAAGACCGACACCCGGGCACGCTACGCCATCAGCACCAAGATCATCCGCCAGGACCCACCGGAAGCCCTGATGCGAGTCATCGACTTCCTCACCGACGCCGCCACCAAACCGGTGATGCTGCCGAGTGCCACCGCCACCGACACCGACAAGCTGCCCACCGCCAACGCGCTGAAAATGCCCGATGCACCGGCGGAAAAAAGCGGCGCCAATCCCTGACAGCCACGCTTGACCCAGCCAACCGCCCCGCCGCCACGGCGGGGCACTTCAGCCATCGAACAAGGAGCATGATCCATGGCGTTTTTTTCCCGTCGCAAGGAGCCCATGTCCGCCAGCGACCTGAGCCACATCACCCGTGGCATGCACCAGGCCGCCGCCGCGACCCACAACCTGATCGCCCAGCAATACATCAAGTTGTTCGACCAGTTCTTCGACTACAACGTCAACGACCTGGGTACGCCGATGAAGGCCAAGATGGTCGAGGTGGCGCTCAACGAACAGCACATCATCAACGTCCCCTTGATTGCCCTGGTCTCGCCCAAGGGCCTGGCCCTGCACAAGATGACCGTCGACCTGTCGGTGCGCATGCAGGGCACCGAACTGCAGAAAGCCAGCCACGACCTGGAGAATGGCGAGCTGCAGAGCGAGAAGTTTTTCGTCACCTTCGGCAGCGGCAAGCGCGAAGGCCAGGAGCGCGACCCGGACGAAGTACAGATCAGCATGGAGTTTCGCGACTGCGAGCCGCCAGAAGCGATCCAGCGCCTGATCGAAGAGTTCACCAACCTGATCAGTCCGCAGCGGATCAATGAAAGTCCTGCGCCCGGCACGCTGCCCCCCGCGACAACCCCGCCCGCCGATCCGGACCTGATGGCCCCCTGAGCCCGATTGCCGGCCTCGCCCGGCTGACCGCGACGGCCGGCTCCCCGGGGCCGTCAGGGCTTGAGGTTTACCGAACGCCAGTCACTGGCCTCGATCATCCCGAGCATTTTCGGCGCCCCGTTGAGGGTATCGGTGGACACGAACAGCGAGGCGCCGTAACCCAGGGTCGGGGTCGACAGCTGCAGTTGTTTCTCCAGTTCGTCCATGCACTCACTGTGGGTCACCAGCACCAGATTGCGGCCGGCTACCTTATGCGCCAGCACGTCGCGCAGCATGCTGTTCTTGCAGTTGTACAGCCAGCCGTCGCCACTGCTGACCTTGCTGAACATATAGCCGGCCGTCTGCGCGGTACGGGTCGAAGGGCTGTTATAGATGTCGGTGCGTTCCAGGCCCAACTGCTCGAAGCGCGCGCCAATGCTCACCGCCACCTCCCGCGCTCGATCGGTAATGCCGTCCGCCGGGCCGAGGCAGGCGGCACTGGAACGATCGCAACGCTCCACATGACGCACCAGGACGATCATGTCGCCCTTGGCCCAACTGCTGGTCAAGGCCTTGATCCCGGCCACGTTGCCATGGGCCAGGTCGGGCACCGCCGCCGGCTTGAACAGGTACAGACTCAAGGGGAGCAGCAGCAAACCGCCCAGCAGCAGCGCCAGTGTGTTCTTGTAACGAACCAGGGAACGCCATAAAGGCGGACGCTTGGCCACCGCCAGCACGAGTCTTGTAGCCACAGTCCTGCCGCCCCTTTGAGGATGATCCGAGGTGTTGAGCAGCACGTAGCGAGGCTACAGAACCCGGATGACAATTGAGCGCTGCCGGTCACTCTGGCAGCAACCGGACCGACTCTAGGGTGGGCGGCGTGGGGGAGCGGTGAAATCAATGTGAAAAAAAGCTCAACGGACTGGCGGTTCATCCCGCAAAATAACCGTCCATCGCCTAAAACATTGTCTTGGGACAATGCCGACGAAATCGTTTCAGCTATGGCACATCCCGCCGATACACCCCCTACAAAACACCTTGCTGGTCACCAACAACAACAATCTTCCAGCCAACTCAAGATCAAGAAGAGCTACGTTCCTGGAGGAATTCAATGAGCAGTTGGTTTGCCAACATCAGCGTCAACCTTAAGCTGGGCCTGGGCTTCGGCCTGGTCCTGGCCCTCACCAGCGTCCTGGCACTGACCGGCTGGACCAGCCTGGGCAGCCTGATCGACCGCAGTAACTGGATGAGCGATATCACCCAGCTCAACAGCGGCCTGACCAAGCTGCGGGTCACCCGCCTGCAGTACATGCTGGCCAACGGCGACGAAACCGCCGCCCAGGGCGTGCAGAACACCCTGGACGATTTCAGCGCCCAGCAGAAAAAACTCCTGACCTCGTTCCAGAGCCCGGAAAACATCAAGCTCCTGCAAGGCCTGGGCGCGACCATCAGCGCCTATCAGGACTCGCTGAACAAGATGCGCAACGCCTACCGCACTGGCGACGCTGCGCGCCTGGCGATGAACCAGAACGCCGAACGCGCCAATGACTTGATCAACGGCATCAACACCTGGGTCAAGCAACTGCCCCTGAGCGACGAGCGCTTCGAACAATTCCAGGCCATCACCCAGGCCAAGGAAGCCTTCCAGCTGGCCCGCTATGAAGTGCGCGGCTACGTCACCACCAACAACCCGGACACCGAACAGAAAGCCGTCACCCAGCTCAACGCGGCGATTGCCGAAATGGATCAGCTCAAGAGCCATTTCAGCATCACCCAGCGTGATGCCCTGCAACAGCTGGAAACGGCCCTGAGCGGCTACCGCAGCTCGCTGCAGGCCTTCAAGGTCGCCTTCACCGACGCCGTGCAGGCGCGCAAGGAAATGACCGACCAGGGCGCCGACATCGTCAGCCGCAGCGACGCCCTGTACCAGATCCAGCTGGAGCGCCGCGACATCGAAAGCGCCCAGGCCCGCAGCCTGCAATTGATCAGCACCCTGCTGGCCCTGCTGGTCGGCGTACTGGCTGCCGTCATCATCACCCGGCAGATTACCCGTCCACTGCAGGAAACCCTGGCCGTGGTCGAGCGCATCGCTTCCGGCGACCTCACCGAGAACCTGCGAGTGACCCGCCGCGACGAACTGGGCGTGCTGCAGCAAGGCATCGTGCGCATGGGCGTGACCCTGCGCGAACTGATCGGTGGCATCCGCGACGGCGTGACCCAGATCGCCAGCGCCGCGGAGGAACTGTCCGCCGTGACCGAAGAAACCAGCGCCGGGGTCAACAGCCAGAAAGTCGAGACCGACCAGGTGGCCACCGCCATGCACGAGATGACCGCCACCGTGCAGGAAGTCGCGCGCAACGCCGAAGAAGCCTCCCAGGCCGCGGCCGCCGCCGACGGTGAAGCCCGCGAAGGCGACAAAGTGGTGGCCCAGGCCATCGAGCAGATCGAGCGCCTGGCCAGTGAAGTGGTGCGCTCCACCGACGCCATGACCGTGCTGCAACAGGAAAGCGACAAGATCGGCAGCGTCATGGACGTGATCAAGGCCGTGGCCGAACAGACCAACCTGCTGGCACTGAACGCCGCCATTGAAGCCGCCCGTGCCGGTGAAGCCGGTCGTGGTTTTGCCGTGGTCGCCGACGAAGTGCGGGCTCTGGCCCAGCGCACCCAGAAGTCCACCGAAGAGATCGAGGAACTGGTGGCCGGCCTGCAGAACGGCACTCAGCAAGTGGCCACGGTGATGAACAACAGCCGCAGCCTCACCGACAGCAGCGTCGAGCTGACCCGCAAGGCCGGCGCCTCGCTGGAAAGCATCACCCGCACCGTGTCCAACATCCAATCGATGAACCAGCAGATCGCCGCCGCTGCCGAGCAACAGAGCGCCGTGGCCGAAGAGATCAGCCGCAGCATCATCAACGTGCGCGACGTGTCCGAACAGACCGCCGCCGCCAGCGACGAAACCGCCGCCTCCAGTGTTGAACTGGCGCGCCTGGGCGGCCAGTTGCAAATGATGGTCAGCCACTTCCGCGTCTGATCCGCCGCGCGCCCTTCGCCGGCAAGCCGGCGAAGGACTAGCAAACGCTCAAGGTGGCAGCTATACGCAGGTTGGTAGACCGGGACTCCAGGAAACCCAGCGCACACGAGGTGCCCTGCGCACAGCCGCCATAACACGTCGACGACGCGCCTTTCACGGGCACACCGCTCCGTAGGAGCTGGCTTGCCAGCGAAAGGCGCAACGCGGTCGCCCTACCCTACCGGCCTGGCCGCGCCATCCAGCAGCGCATCCACCACCGCTCGCGCCATCTCCACCGAATGAATCATCGACCAGATCAAGCCGCGCTCGATGCCGCTGGCGCTGGTGATTTCGTCGGCGGTTTCTTCGGCGCACTTGAGCAGCAATGAAACGTGCAGCAGCGCCTCTTCGGCATTGAACCCTTCACGTACCGCGAACAGCTGACGGCCATCGCCATCCCGACATCCAAAGCGGGTGCTGCCAGTGGCAGTGAAACGCTCATGCAAAGGGGGCGAAAGCGCGGTGTTTTGCAGCGCCTGTAGCAAGGTCTTGTTGGGGTCTTCCAGCGCAGTGATCAACTCACGACTGGGTTGCAGAACGGGTGGATCGGGAACGATTTTCTTCATGATCAGCAGCTCCTTTTTATGAAAGCCGCCAGCATCACTTGCAGATGATGGGTGGCGGCTACGTGCGAGCCTGCAAGACCAGGAAGAAGCAAACCCGGTAGATCCGAAGACCTCCCGCACGTAGCCACCATAAATCGAACTGAACAATCAGTGATTCTGAGTGGACGTGGACATTCGCTTCTTGTGCGGGCTTGCAGACCCGATCGCTGGTTTTGGCCAACGACGGACGCAGACTAGCCCCGGACAATTGGAAGGTTCAAGCCACTCGAACAGCTGAAATGTAACGGGTGGATTCTCGCGGAAATGCCCTACAAATCAAAGCGAAAATCCGCCATCAGAGGCGAATCTTATCGCGCGGTGGTTAGGGGAATAGGCGGCGTGCCCTTCGCCGGCAAGCCAGCGCCTACAGAGCAGTGTTCAACCACCCTGGAGCCGGCTTGCCAGCGAAAGGCACCCATCCCTCGCGCCGAGCATTTACACCCATCAGGGTTTGCCCTTACCTTTCCCGGTCTGCGTCCTGCTGTCCGAAGGATCTGTCACCAGGAAACCCCAATGCCCAGCCTCGGTTTTACTTCGGTTCCGCCCTTGCTCAAATATCTGCTCTATGCGGAGCAGTTGGGTATCGCCACGGCACCGGCGCTGGCGGCGGCGGGGCTTGAGGCCGCGCAGTTGAACGACACCAGTCTGCGCCTGCCGGTGGAGGTCCATGAGCGTTTGCTCGACTACTTCTGCCAGCATTCCGGCGATCCGCTGTTCGGCCTCAATTCGGCGCGCTTCGTCAAACCCAACTCCTGGAATGTGCTGGGCTACATCACCATGAACTGCGCCACCCTGGGCGAGGCCATGGGCCGCATCATGCCGTTCGAGAAGCTGGTGGGGGACATGGGCACCAGCCGGGCCGAGGTGGCGGGCGATCAGGTGCGGCTGATCTGGAGCTGTCGTCATCGGCGCCCGGACATTCGCCGGCACCTGGTGGAAAACGTGCTCGCCTCCTGGCTGCTGTATGCGCGCTGGATCGCCGACTCGCAGCTCTCACCCAGTGCAGTGTGGTTCGAGCACTCGCTGCCGGAGTCGGCCGAGGTGGCGCAGTACGAGGCCTTGTTCGGCTGTCCGGTGCTGTTCGGGCAAGCCTGCTCGGCCCTGGTGGCGCCACTGCAATACCTGCAGTTGCCCCTGCGCCAGGCCGATGCGCGGCTGCTCAAGACCCTGGAGGATCACGCCCAGGCGATGATGGCCGCGCTGGCCGATGCGCCCCTGGCGTTGCAGGTGCAGAACGTATTGCGCCAGTTGCTCAAGGATGGCCTGCCGCGCAAGGAGCAGGTGGCGGAACAACTGCAGATGTCCGAGCGCACGCTGCAGCGCCAGCTGCAACAGGCCGGCACGTCCTACCAACAGATTCTCGATGACTTGCGCCAGGAGCTGGCCGAGCACTATCTGCGCCACAGCGAGCTGTCGATCCAAGGGATCGCCGATTGCCTGGGCTTCACCGAATCGCGTTCATTTCACCGCAGTTTCAAGAGCCGCACCGGGTTGACCCCGGGACAGTTTCGTCAGGCCGCGCTGAGCGCCGGCAAGGCCTGAGCCCGGTCAGACGCTGATGGCGTTGGTGAACACCAGCCGATTGCCGAACGGATCGCTGATGGTCATGTCCTGGCTGCCCCAGGGCATGGCCTGGATCTGCGGATGGGAAAACCGGTATTCCTTGGCCAGCAATTGCTGCTGGAAGGCTTCCAGTTCGTCGGTCTCGATCCGCAACGCCGCGCCCGGGGTGCAATCGCCGTGATGCTCGGACAGGTGCAGCACGCACTCGCCCCGGGACACCTGCATGTACAGCGGGAAGTTGTCCTCGAAGCGGTGCTGCCAATCGAGGTTGAAGCCCAGGAAGTCCAGGTAAAACTCCCGGGCCTTGGCTTCATCGAAGATCCGCAGGATGGGGGTGGTTTTGCCAAAGCTCATTGCACGACTCCCTGACTGAAATAAGCCGACTATACAGGCGGCGATTCCCAGCACTTCGGCGCCGCGCAAGGATTCTTTAATAGCACAGCGCTATCACTGTGATGAAGATCAAAGAATCAGACTGCGGATGCGAAGCCCCGGCGCAAATCCCCCTCCCGCGGTAAGAAACGTCCCGAGCGCTGACCGTTGGCCTGGCCCTCGGCATAGCTGCGCACGCCATTGACCCAAACCCCGTCGATCCCTTCCGCCGCTTGTTGCGGGTGCTTGAAATCGGCCACGTCGCGCACCCGCGCCGGGTCGAACAGCACCAGATCGGCCCAGTGCCCCTGGCGAATTTCGCCACGCTGGTGCAGGCCGAACCGTGCAGCCGAAAGCCCGGTCATCTTGTGCACCGCGGTGTGCAGCGGGAACAGGCCGAGGTCGCGACTGAAGTGGCCCAGCACCCGGGGAAAGGCACCCCACAACCGCGGATGGGGGAACGGGTCTTCCGGCAGGCCATCGGAGCCGATCATCGACAGTGGATGGGCGAGTATGCGTCGCACATCGTTTTCATCCATGCCGTAGTACACCGCCCCCGCCGGTTGCAGGCGCTCGGCGGCGACCCGCAGGCTGACGCCCCACTCGTCGGCAATCTCGCTCAGATCACGACCGCTCTGTTCGGGGTGCGGCGTGGACCAGGTGATGGTGATGCGATAGGCATCGGTGACCTGTTTCAGGTCCAGGGTCGAGGAACTGGCGGCGTAGGGATAGCAATCGCAGCCCACCGGATGGTCCTGGGCCGCCTGTTCCAGGGCCGCCAGCAGTTGTGGGCTGCGGCCCCAGTTGCCGGCGCCGGCGCATTTGAGGTGGGAGACGATCACCGGCGCCCGGGCCGCGCGGCCGATCAGAAAGGCTTCATCCATGGCCTCCAGCACCGGTTCGAATTCACTGCGCAGGTGAGTGGTGTACACCGCCCCGAACGCCGTCAGCTCCTGGGCCAGTTGCAGCACTTCATCGGTCTCGGCACAGAAGGCGCTGGCATAGGCCAACCCGCTGGACAGGCCGAGGGCGCCGTCCTCCAGGCTTTCGCGCAGTTGCTCGCGCATGGCCGCGATTTCGGCGGCGCTGGCGGTGCGATGCAGGTCCGAGAGGTGGTTGCTGCGCAGCGCCGTGTGGCCCACCAGGGCCGCGACGTTCACCGCCGGGCGCGCACCATCCACCGCCGCGCGATAGTCGCGAAAGTGCGGATAGACAAACATCGAGCGCTGACCCAGCAGGTTCATCGGGTCCGGCGGATCGCCCTTGAGGCTCACCGGCGCAGCGCTGATCCCGCAGTTGCCGACGATCACTGTGGTCACGCCCTGGCTGAGCTTGGGCAGCATCTGCGGCTGGCGGATCACCACGGTGTCGTCGTGGGTGTGCACATCGATGAAGCCCGGGGCCAGGACCCGGCCGCTCGCATCGATCTCTTCCTCGGCCGTGGCGGCGGACAGCTCGCCGATGCGCTGGATGCGACCGTCGCCGATCGCCAAATCGGCGGGATAGCCCGGGCGGTCGCTGCCGTCGATGATCAGGGCATTGCGAATCAACGTGTCATAGCGCATGTCAGTCTCCCAGGGGCAGGCAGTCGTCGCCGCCCCGGTAATGGTCCAGGGCCAGCTTGATTCGCCGCAGGCGTTCCTGGCTGTCATCGGGCAGGGCCAGGGCCAGCTCGGTGGCCAGCACATCAATGGCCAGCAGCATGCCGTAGCGGGCCGCGGTGGGTTTGTAGATGAATGAGGTTTCGGCGCTATGCAGGGGCAGCACCACGTCCGCCAGTTGGGCCAGGGGTGACTCGGGCAGGGTAATGGCGAGGATGCCGGCACCGTAGTTGCGGGCCAGGGCCACCGGTTCCAGCAACTCGGGGGTGAGGCCGGTCAGGGAACAGGCGATCACTGCGTGTTGCGGCCCCAGGGCGGCGGCGGTGACCCGCATCATCACCGGGTCGTGGCAGGCGGCGATGGGGTAGCCCAGGCGCACTAGGCGCACCTGCAGTTCATCGCTGCACAGGGTCGAGCAGCCGCCCATGCCGAAGGCGTGGATCATCCGTGCCCGCCCCAGCAAGCGCACCGCATCGGCAAACCGCGCCTCCTCGAAACCGGCCAGGTGCTGATGCAGCGCAGACTCGATATCGCCCAGGATCTGCCGGTAGAAACCGGACTGTTCGGGCGCCCCGGCCGGGTCGAGAAAGCGGCTGCCGATACCGCTGGCCTGGGCCAGTTGCAAACGCAGTTGGCGCAGGTCGCGGCAACCGACACTGCGGGCAAAGCGCGACAGGGTGGCGGCGCTGACTTCGGCGCGCTGGGCCAGTTCGTCGAGGCTGGCGGAGGCGGCAAAGCCCACGTCGTCGAGCAGCAAGCGGGCGATCCGCCCTTCCCCGGCGCTGAAGTCATCCAGGCGCGAACGGATCTGATAAAGAATGTCCATCTACAACAGCTCCGCGAGTCCCAGGGTCAAGCCAAAGGCGATCACCGAAATCAGCGTCTCCAGCACGGTCCAGGTCTTGAAGGTTTGAATGACGGTCATATTGAAGTATTCCTTCACCAGCCAGAAGCCACCGTCGTTGACGTGGGACAGAATCACCGAACCGGCCCCGGTGGCAATCACCAACAACTCCGGATGGGGATAACCCAGACCGACGGCCACCGGCGCCACCACCCCGGAAGCGGTGGTCAGGGCCACGGTGGCGGAACCGGTGGCGACCCGCATCAGCACCGCGAACAACCAGCCCATCCACAGCGGCGACAGCTGGAATTCATGGGCCAGGCCGACGATCTGCTCGGTGACCCCGGAGTCGACCAGAATCCGGTTGAGGCCACCACCGGCACCTACCAGCAAGGTGATGCTGGCCGTGGGCGCCAGGCATTCGTTGGTGAACTTGAGGATCGATTCACGGTTGATGCCCTGGGCCAGCCCCAGGGTCCAGAAACTCACCAGGGTGGCCACCAGCAGGGCGATCACCGAGTTGCCGATAAACAGCAGGAACTGATTGAGCCCCGTGCCGGGTTCCGCCAGCAGGTTGGCCCAGCCACCGATCAGCATCAGCACCACCGGCAGCAGGATGGTGGCCATGGTCAGGCGGAAACTCGGCAGGCGCAGGCGCGGCTCACGGGCAATGAACTGACGCTCCAGGGGGTTCTCGGCCGGCAGATGAATGTGCGGCACGATAAACCGGGCATACACCGGACCGGCAATGATCGCCGTGGGCACGCCGATCAGCAGCGCGTACAGCAGGGTCTGCCCCACCGACGCCTGATAGGCCTGCACCGCCAGCATCGCCCCCGGATGGGGCGGCACCAGGGCATGGACCACCGACAGCCCGGCGACCATGGGCAGGCCCACCATCAGCAGCGACACCCCCACCCGCCGCGCCACGGTAAAGGCAATGGGGATGAGCAGCACAAAACCCACTTCGAAAAACAGCGGCAGCCCCACCAGGAAGGCAATGCACACCATGGCCCAGTGAGCGTTGCGCTCGCCGAAACGATCGATCAGGGTCCGCGCCACTTGTTCGGCACCGCCGGATTCGGCCATCAATTTGCCGAGCATGGTGCCCAGGGCCACCACCAGGGCAATGTGGCCCAGGGTCTTGCCGACCCCGGCTTCATAGGCACCCACCACGCCGGACGGCGGCATGCCGGCCATCAACGCCAGGCCGACGGACACCAGAGTGATGACGATAAAGGGATTGAGTCGGTAGCGAGCGATCAGCACGATCAGCGCAATGATGGCGACTGCGGCGTAGCCCAGCAGCCAGTAACCCGATGCAGGAGCCATGGGTTCCTCCTTGAAGACAGTGTCACTTTGGAATGGTTGTGAAACTCATTAATCACTTAAGGAGATGAGTCTCAAGCCAAGTGAAACTAATTTTCGTAAAGAGGCAGGCTTTGTCGCGAACAGCTATGCAAAAGCGGCGGCGATGAAAATCCGCAGTGGGTATTTTCACCCCCTATCACTGAAAAACGGGCGAGCTCTCTCACTCGCCCGCAGGCCTCAGTCGTGTTGCACCCGGGCCCGTTTCAGCAGTTTCTTGCATCGCTCCGACAGGTGCAGCACCCGTAGCTGCTTGCCGGCCTTGGCATAACGCTCGCGCAAGGTCTTCAAGGCGGCGACGGCCGAGTAGTCGACAAAGCTCAGGTGGCGGCAGTCGACGGTCACCTGCTGCGGGTCACCCGCCGGGTCGAACTGATTGAGAAACGGCGTGGTGGATGCGAAGAACAGGGTCCCGTGCAAGTGATAGAGCTTGCTGCCGTCGGCCTCCAGGTGAGCATCGGCGTACAGCTCCCGGGCCTGCTGCCAGGCGAAGTTGAGGGCCGCGATCACAATGCCGCAGAACACCGCCATGGCCAGGTCGGTGAACACTGTGATCACGGTCACGGCGAGGATCACCAGCACGTCGTTCATCGGCACCTTGTTGATCACCCGCAACGAGGCCCAGGCAAAGGTCTGCTGCGACACCACGAACATCACCCCCACCAGCGCCGCCAAGGGAATGCGCTCGATCAGCGGCGACAGGAACAGCACGAACAGCAGGATCAGCCCCCCGGCCACCACCCCGGACAAGCGCCCGCGGCCACCGGAACTGAGGTTGATCACGGTCTGGCCGATCATCGCGCAGCCGCCCATGCCGCCGAACATTCCCGAAACCACATTGGCCGCGCCCAGGGCCACGCATTCGCGGTCCGGGTAGCCGCGGCTCTCAGTGATTTCGTCAGTGAGGTTCAGGGTCAGCAGGGTTTCCAGCAGGCCGACCATGGCCATCAGAAACGCGTAGGGCGCAATGATGCCCAGGGTTTCCAGGTTCCACGGCACTTGGGGCAGCGCCAGGCTCGGCAGGCCACCGGCGATGTGGGCCATGTCACCCAGGGTGCGGGTCGGCAGGCCCAGCAGGTACACCAGCAAGCCCACGCCGAGAATCGCCACCAGGGCCGGCGGCACGGCCCGAGTCAGCCGTGGCAGCAGGTAGACAATGGCCATGGTCAGCGCCACCAGCCCGGCCATCAGGTACAGCGGCTGGCCGCTGAGCCAATGCTCACCACTCTTGAAATGCTCCAGCTGAGCCAGGGCAATGACGATCGCCAGGCCGTTGACGAAACCCAGCATCACCGGGTGCGGCACCATGCGCACCAGCTTGCCCAGGCGCAGCAGGCCAAAGGCGACCATCACCAGCCCGCCCAGCAACACCGTGGCCAGCAGGTACTGCACCCCGTGCTGCACCACCAGGGCGACGATCACCACCGCCATGGAACCGGCAGCGCCGGACACCATGCCCGGCCGACCGCCGAACAGCGCCGTCAGGGTGCAGATGAAGAAGGCGCCATACAGGCCCATCAATGGATTGAGATGGGCCACCAGGGCGAAGGCGATGCATTCGGGCAACAAGGCGAACGAGGTTGTGAGTCCGGCCAGGACATCGGCACGCAGACGTTTTGCTTTCATGATTGACCTGATAGGCGGACCGACGGACGCGGCCCTGGGAGAGCGGAAAGAAGGCGGGGAATGTTACGGAATTGAGCCTCCGGCGACCAGCCGGCCGTCGGAGCCTGCACAACGAATGTAGGAGCTGGCTTGCCAGCGAAGAGGCCGTTGGATCTGGCATCAGATTCACGGGCCCTTTCGCCGGCAAGCCGGCTCCTACCGGGGTTCAGCGGTTATTTGACGACCTTGCCGACACCGCGGCCGCGTGGGTCGGAAGCGGTTTCAAGCTGGGTGCCGTTGACCCGGATCGCCTGGATATCGCCCATCTCCCAACCCTGGTCTTCCAGGGTGTAGCCCATGGTTTTCAGCTCATCGGCGACCTTGCCGGTGAGCGGCGCATAGGCGTCGTAGTAGATCGTGTCCTTGGGCAGCAGTTGGTGATGCAGGCGCTGCGCGGCCACGGCTTTTTCCAGGGGCAGGTTGTAGTCATAGAGGTTGTTCAGCACCTGGAAGATCGAGGTGAAGATCCGCGAACCACCGGGGGTGCCCAGCACCAGGGTGACCTTGCCGTCGCGGGTCACCAGGCTCGGGCTCATGGACGACAGCATGCGCTTGCCCGGGGCGATGGCGTTGGCATCGCCACCCACCACGCCGAAGGCGTTGGCTACGCCTGGCTTGGCGCTGAAGTCGTCCATTTCATCATTGAGCAGAAAGCCTGCGCCCTTGACCACCACACCGCTGCCGTAATCCCAGTTCAGGGTGTAGGTGTTGCTCACCGCGTTGCCCTGGGCATCGACAATGGAGAAGTGAGTGGTCTGGTGCCGCTCAAGCCCGGGGCGCACTTTTTCGGTGGCCGAGATGGCATTCGGGTTGACCTCGGCGGCGCGCTTTTTCAGATAGGCCGGGTCGGTCAGTTGCTTGACCGGCACCTCGGAGAACGCCGGATCGCCCAGGTAGTCGGCGCGGTCGGCGAACACGCGTTTTTCGATTTCCGCCAACAGGTGAATGTACTTGGCCGAGTTCAACTCGACGCCCTTGAAGTCTGCAGCGCGCTCTTCCTTGATGCTGATCAACTGCGCCAGAGCCACCCCGCCGGAACTGGGCGGCGGTGCGGTGTACAGGGTGTTGCCGCGGAAGGTGACCTGCAGCGGCTGGCGCCACTGGACCTTGTAGTCCTGCAGGTCCTGCTTGGTGATCAGGCCTTTGTCGGCCTGCATCTGCGCCACCAGCAAGTCGGCGGTCTTGCCGCTGTAGAACTCCTTGGCGCCCTGGTCGGCGATGCGTTCCAGGGTGGCGGCCAGCTCCGGCTGACGGAAGGTTTCACCCGGCTTCATGCTGCCGAAGTAGTCGCCGAAGTTGGTGGTGCCGTTGAACAGCTTCAACGCATCCTCGCGGTACTGGTACTGCTTGTCCGCCACCTTGAAGCCGTTTTTCGCGTAGCCCACGGCCGGAGTGATCAACTCGCTCCACGGCAACTTGCCGAACTTCTGGTGAGCTTCCCACAGGCCCATCACCGTGCCCGGCACCCCGGCGGCGCGGGCGCCCACCAGGCTCAGGTTCTCGATCACCTCGCCCTTTTCATTCAGGTACATGTCCCGGGTCGCGGCCTTGGGCGCGGTTTCCCGGTAGTCGAGGAAGTAGGGTTTGCCGTCGACGTACATCGTCATGAAACCGCCACCGCCGATGTTGCCGGCTTCGGGGTAGGTCACTGCCAGAGCGAAGGCCGTGGCCACCGCGGCGTCCACCGCGTTACCGCCCTTCTTCAGGATTTGCGCCGCGACATCGGCGCCGTACTGGTTGGGCGCGGCCACCGCACCGCCTTCCAGGGTCACGGCAAAAGCCGAACTGCTGGCGGCGATGGCGGCCGTCAGGGCCAGGGACTTGAACAACAGAATGCGCATAAGGTCCTTCCTTTTCTTGTTATCGAACGGCAAGAACATAGGCCCGGAACCTGGGTTTGGGCAATCGCCAATCGCAGTACACCCGTCCCAACCCACAAACATGGATGACCGTAGGAGCTGGCTTGCCAGCGAAGGCGATTTCGGGACTTGCACAAAACCCGGGGTCTCTTCGCCGGCGAGCCGACTCCTACAAGGGATCGGTTGCCAGAGAGATCCACTGCGTGCGGCCACCGTAGGAGCTGGCTTGCCAGCGAAGGCGATTTCGAGACTTGCGCAAAATCCGAGGACCCCTTCGCCGGCAAGCCGGCTCCTACGAGGGACAGGCAGGGAACGGGGAAGCCTTCAGCCTTGGAACTGGGGGTTGGCGTAGTCCGCCAGCTTGCCCTGGATGAAATCCAGGAAGCACTGGATGCGCAGGGCCAGTTGCGAGTTGCGGTAGTACACCGCGTTGATCGGCTGGCGATAACCGCTGTTGAACGAGGCCAGCACCGGTTGCAGGCGCCCGGCGCGGATGTCGTCGATGGTCATGAAATGCGACAGGCAGGCAATGCCCTGCCCCTCCAGCGCCAGGTGGCGCAGGGTCTCGCCGCTGGAAGCACTGATGCCCGGCTGGATCTGCCAGCGGTCACCGTGCACATGGCGCAATGGCCAGTGATTGAGAGTCTCGGTCTGGGTGAAGCCCAGCAAGGTGTGTTCGGCCAGTTCGGCCACGCTTTGCGGCGTGCCGTGGCGGGCCAGGTAGTCCGGGCTGGCGAGGATATGCAGCGGGCTGCAGCCCAGGGAGCGGGCATGCAGGGTCGAGTCCGCCAACACGCCGATGCGAATGGCGATGTCGGTGCTCTGCTCCAGCAGGTCGATGATCAGGTCGTTGCTGTTGAGCTCCAGCTGGATATCCGGGTACAGGCTCCGGAACTCGGCCACGTAGGGAACGATGGCGTGCAGCATGAAGGGCGCCGCGGCGTTGATCCGCAGGCGCCCGGACGGGTTGCGCTGGCGCGAGGACAGGCGCTCTTCGAGCTCGTCCATCTGGTCGAGAATCAGCTTGGCCTGCTCGAAGAAATAGCGCCCTTCTTCGGTCAGGTCCATGCGCCGAGTGGTGCGGTTGATCAGCGTGGTGTCGAGCTTGGCCTCCAGCCGCGACAAGGTGCGGCTGACCGCCGAAGGGGTCTGGGCCAATTGCTCGGCGGCGGCGGAAATCGAACCGCACTCGATGACGCAGACGAACACTTGCAACTCGTCGGATCGGGCTTTCACAGGAGTCCTTTATCAGCGGTGGTAGGCCCCCGCAAAACCAGAGGCCGGCCTCAAGGCTCTCAATAGTAGCCGGATTCAGCCCGGGAGATTGAACACCGCCTTGAGGTGCTCCGCGTAACGCTGCACGTCGCCTTCGATGTTCGGGCGCTTCATCACGTCGACACAGAGAAAGGTCGGTAGACCGCTCATGCCGAGGAACTGGTTGGCCTTGTGGAATGGAAAGTACACCGCGTCCACGCCCTTGGCTTCGAAGAAGTCGCTGGGGTCGTCGAAGGCCTGCTGCGGTGCGTTCCAGGTCAGCGACAGCATGTACTGCTTGCCCTGGATCAGGCCGCCGCTGCCGTACTTCTGCGAGGCGTCGGAACGGGTCCGGCCATCGCTGGCGTAGAGGCTGCCGTGGCCTTCGGTGAAGACTTCGTCGATGTACTTCTTGACGATCCACGGCGCCCCCATCCACCAGCCGGGCATCTGATAGATGATCACGTCAGCCCAGAGAAACTTCGCCACTTCCTCCTGGATGTCATAGCCCTCGTCGATGTGAGTGACCTTGACCTCCAGGCCGCCACGATCCAGTACCGCCAGGGCGGTGTCGTGCAGGGTAGCGTTGTAGCGGCCATCGGAGTGGGCGAATTGCTTGGCGCCATTGAGCAGCAGTACTTTTTTCATGATCCAGCCTCATCGGGAACAACCCGTTGCGCATCGGTAGCGGCGGGCTGTGAAGATTGAAAACGATGGCGGCAGGGTAATCAGGCAAGGGCCGGAGAATAAGCCCGGGTTGTTCAAAATACATTTGACTCAAACGCACGAATCGACAGCGGATTGTTGCCTTAGAATTTTCAACATCCTCCAACGCAGCGAGCGCTTACAGCATGTCCACGCCCCAGGCCTTTATCCTCCACGCCAAGACCCGTCCCGAGCGCGCCGACGCTTTCGAAGCCTTCTTCCTCGGGCACGTGGCGGCCAGTCGCGCCGAAGCAGGCTGCATCGAATACCACATGCTGCGGGACCGGCAGGACCCGAGCCTGTTCATTTTCTACGAGGTCTGGGCCTCCCAGGAGGCGCTGGATATCCACTCCAACCTGCCGCACATGCGGCAGTTCCTTGAGGCCCGCATGGACTACCTGGAGCAGGACTTCGAGATCCGCGCCATCGACATGCTCAGCCCGGCTGCGGCTGGCCGCTGAGCAAAAGGTCTAGCCACTGATCAACAAATGCCCACCCAGCAGCCCCAGGCCGATAAAGAACGCCCGCTTGAACAGCAGCGCGCTGATGCGCTGGCGCAACCATTGCCCCAGCCACATGCCCAACAGCGCCGGGGCCAGGGTCAGCAATGAAGCCCCCAGCTCAGCGCTGCCCAGAGCGCCACGCCACAGCAAGCCGGCGGCCAGGGCCAGGGTCGAGACGGTGAACGACAGGCCCAGGGCCTGCACCAACTGCTCCTTGTTCAAGCCCAGAGCCTGCAGATAGGGCACCGCCGGGATCACGAACACTCCGGTGGCGCTGCTGATGACGCCGGTGATCAGCCCGCACAGCGGTGCCAGCCAGCACTCATGGGCAGGGGCGAGCCGCAAGCTCGGCAGCAACAGTCCGCTCAGCGCATACAACAGCAAGGCGCCCCCCAGCCCCCGCACCACCCCATGCCCGCCATCGAGGCCCAGCCACAGGGAACCGGCTGCAGTGCCGACGAAAATCGCCAGCAGCATCGGCCACAGACGCTTGAGCAAGGCCGGCAGGTGCCCGCCAAAGGCCAGTTGCCAGAGGTTGGTCAGGGTCGCCGGAATGATCAGCAAGGCCGCAGCCTGCGTCGGATCCATAGCCAACCCCAGCAAGCCCATGGCAATGGTGGGCAGCCCGAGACCGATCACCCCCTTGACCATGCCGGCCAGTACGAAGGTGCCGATGACCAGCAGAGAAAGGGCCATGCCTAGATTCTGATAAAACGCGAGAGAGCTGTTCATGGGCCTATCCTGCGCCCTGCTCGCCGAGCTGGAAATCTGCCATATACTGAGCCAGCCTCTTGTCAGGCAATAGGCATATACAAAACCTATTGCCCACACATCCGTAGGAGCTGGCTTGCCAGCGAAGGCGCGCTCAAGCCCGGTGCAAAATCCGAAGGCCTCTTCGCCGGCAAGTCGGCTCCTGCATAAGAAACTGCTGGTTGGGGAATCATTCATGCACTTCGATCTGATCGACCTGCGGCTGTACCTGAACGTTCTCGAGGCCGGCAACATCACCGCCGGGGCCGCTCGCAGCCATCTGTCCCTGGCCGCCGCCAGCGCTCGAATCCGCGCCATGGAAGCCTCCCTGGGCATCGAGTTTCTCGAACGCGGGCGCCGCGGCATCAGCCCGACACCCGCCGGCAAGGCCCTGGCCCAACATGCCCGGACGCTGCTGCTGTACGCCGAACACCTGCAACAGGACCTCGCCGAATACGCCAAGGGAATCAAGGGGCAGGTGCGCTTGCTGTGCAACACCACCGCCCTCAGCGAGTACCTGCCAGAGTTGCTGGCGGACTTCCTGTGCAACCATCCCCAGGTGGATATCGACCTGCAGGAACTGCCCAGCCAGCGCATCACCCACGCCTTGCGCCAGGGCGCGGCAGACCTGGGTATCGTCTCCGACGCGGTGGATATCCAGGGGCTGATGAGCCGACCCTTGCGTGATGATCCGCTGGTCCTGGTGATGCCCCTGGATCACCCACTGAGCCTGCAGCCCACCCCCAGTTTCAGCGACACCCTGGCCCACGACTACGTGGGCCTGGCCAGCCACAGCGCCCTGGCGGTGTATCTGGAGGAACAGGCCCTGCACCTGGGACGACGCATGCAACTGCGCATCCGCGCCGAAGGTTTCGACGCCCTGCTGCGCATGGTGGCCCGTGGTGCCGGGCTGGCGCTGGTGCCCCTGGCGGCCCTGGAGCGCAACCGTCACCTGCCCTTGCAGTCGCGCCCCTTGAGCGAAGCCTGGGCCCGTCGCCGGTTGCTGTTGTGCGCCCGCGACTTCGCGGCACTGCCGCTGTATGCCCAAGGTTTGTGCGCGGCATTGCTGCCGCCTTGACTCTCCCCTTAGGGGCAGACTTTAGCCTTGAGGTTTATTCCTCAAGGACCACGGCAATGAGCAAACGCATCCTGGTGATTCTCGGCCACCCTTCGCGCCACAGCCTGTGCGCGGCATTGAGCGAGCGCTACGTGAAGGCAGCGCAAGAGGCCGGTCATGAAGTGCGCCAGCTCAGGCTCGGCGACCTGCACTTCGATCCGGTGCTGCGCGAAGGCTACCGGCAGATCCAGCCCCTGGAGACCGATCTGCAACAGGCTCAGGCCGACATCCTCTGGGCCGAACACCTGACCTGGGTGTTCCCCATCTGGTGGGGCGGGATTCCGGCCCTGATGAAGGGTTTTCTCGACCGCGTACTGCTGCCGGGCTTCGCCTTCAAGTACCGCCCCGGCAAGGCCTTTCCCGAGCAACTGCTCAAGGGCCGCACCGCCCACCTGCTGGTGACCATGGACACCCCGCCCTGGTATTTCCGCTGGTTCTATCGCATGCCCGGCTTGCAGCAGATGCGCCGCACCACCCTGGCCTTCTGTGGCATCAAGCCGCTGCGCACCTTGACCTTTGGCCCGGTGCTGGACGCCAGTGAAGAGCGCAAGGCCGATTGGCTGATGCAGGCGCAGTACCTTGCCAGGCTGTGAATCCGCCGGATAATGCGCAACGCCGTCCACCGCCCGCAACCGGTACTGAACAAGGAGTTTTCATGTACATCGGCCAAGCCGCGCAACTGTCCGGGACCACAGTCAAGAGCATCCGCCATTACGAAGCCATCGGCCTGCTGCCGGCCGCGCCGCGCCAGGGCCGCTATCGGTTGTATGACGCCCAGAGCGTCGAACAGCTGATGTTCATCAAGTGCGCCCAGCAGCTGGGTTTCAAGCTCAAGGAATTGCAGCAGGTGTTCGCCACGCACGCGGGCCAGGCGTTCCCCTGGGATCGGGCCCAGGCCGCCCTGGCGCAAAAGAGGCGCGAGCTGCAACAACAGATCGATGACTTGCAGCAGTTGCAGAGCCGGCTCGAAGTCTTCGAGACCAGCCTGCAACAGGCTCGCGAGGAGTGCCCCCTGGGCAGCCTCTAGCGGGTCGTTAAGAAAGGAGCAGAAAAGTGCATTCCGATAGAAAACTCAATTAATTAGTGACGCCAATCAGGCTCAGCGGCTCGCACGAACAAGTACGCTGGCACCGTCCAGACCTCCGGACTCGCTCCACCAGCTCCGCCCTCAGACTTTCGGATGCAACTTGGGGCACCAAACCAAGCTGCGATGTGTTCCTCGGGGACATTTGGGTCCCCCTCAATGCCGACCACGACCGCAAGAAGGCCGTCTAGCTCGACTAAGTCACCACGTTGCCAATTTGTCATGCGCAGCACCTTTGAAGGCTTTCGATTTTCAAGTCAGCTCGTTCGTCGCAAGCGCGACACTCACCACAACTCAAGTCGGGGATGGCTGCCACCACCCAGCGATTGCGCCCAGGCGGATCACATTGTAAGCCGCTAAGGCCCAGGTGACCCAGCCTCGCAAGGTGGCGAGACCTAACCACCCTCCTTAGTCGCTCACTACGCACGCTATACACAACCTGCACCCGCGATGCCCGGAGAATCCGCTCAGACGGAATCGACGGCCGCCCAGCGTCCGCATAGCGGGTGTCCAGCAGATCGCTCAGCTCGCGGAGAATCGTATCGACCAAGATGCGAAGCCTACGAATGGGGTGATCGGCCGGTACACCGGCCTCCACCGATACGTACGAGCTATACGTACGAGAGCAGGCCAAGCTGCTGGACATCCGGGAGGCGTGGCCTCAGACCTCGGACAGTCCGGCGACCGTCCTGGGCTTACGGAAGCACAGGCAGTAGACCAGGGTCAGCAACAGCAGGAAGGGCACCCCGAACACCAGGGTCATCTTGAACGCCTCGGTGAAGAAGGTGGTGATCATCACCGCTCCCATCAGTACCAGCCCCAGCAGGGTGCTGTAGGGAAACAGACGCATGCGAAACGACAGTTGCTGTTCACCCTGACGCTGGTGATAACGGCGGAAGCAGTAGTGGGTGAGGAAGATCATGAACCAGGTGAAGATCGCGCCGAACATCGAGATCGCCATCATCAGAACGAATGAGCTCTCCGGGTACAGCACGTTGATCAGGGTCGCCAGGGCGATACCGGAGCTGGACAGCAGCAAGGCATTCAGCGGAATCCCGGTCTTGCTCAGGGCGCCCATGGACTTTGGCGCAAAGCCGGCGCGGGACAGGCTGAACATCATCCGCGTGGTGATGTAGAGCTGGCTGTTCATCGCCGACAGGGCCGCGATCAGGATCACGAAGTTCATCACCCCGGTGGCTCCGGGAATACCGATAGTCTGCATCACCGTAACGAACGGGCTCTGGGCCTTGCCCGCCTGGACCCAGGGCACGATGGCCAGCATCAGAGCCAGGGTCAGCAGGTAAAACACCACCAGCCGCACGATGGTGGCGCGAAACGCCTGCTTCACCGCACGTTGCGGGTCCTTGGCCTCCCCTGCCGCCACCGCGATCATTTCCACGCTCAGGTAACTGAAGATCGACACGATCACCGCGATCCACATGCCTTCGAAACCATTGGGAAAGAAGCCGCCGTGGGCAGTGTAGTTGTGCACGCCGTAGTCAGGATTGCCGGAGCCGAACACCACGTACACCGCCAGGAGGATGAAACCGACGATGGCGGCGATCTTGATGGTAGAGAACCAGTATTCGAAGTTGCCGAAGGTCTTCACGCTGATGGCATTGAGCAGCACCAGCACGCTGGAGAAGGAGACGATCCACACCCATTCCGGGACGTTGGCGAACCAGTACTTCATGTACATGGCAATGGCCGTGACCTCGGCGCCCACCGCCAGCACGATGGCCGCCCAATAGGCATAGCGCACCAGGAACCCGGCCAGGGGACTGATGTAGAACTCGGCATAGGCGCCGAAGGAACCGGAGGTGGAATGGGCCACGGTCATTTCCGCCAGGCAGCCCATCAGCAGCAGGGTGATCAGCGCGCCGATGGCGTAGCTCAACAGCACGCTGGGGCCGGCATAGCCAATGGCGTAGGCACTGCCCATGAACAGGCCGGTGCCGATGGCCCCGCCAATGGCGATCATGCTCATCTGGCCGGCGGTCAGCTGACGCCTGAGGCCGTGCTCGCGATTGGAAATCGCTTCGAAACCCTTGTTGGAGGTGGTCACTTTGAGTGCCTCTTTATTTTTGTGTGCACGTATGAACGATGTGACGGCCCATCCTTGTGCCGCTTGTCCTGATCACCGCAGGCTGCGGCGACCAGGAAGCAGGAGCCCGGTCAGGTCACGCTGTGACGCACCTGGAATTGCGCCTGGGCCCAGGTTTTTTCATCGAGGATTTCACCGAGGATCTGCACCGCTTCCCAGACCTCACTGAAGCGGGTGTAGAGCGGGGTGAAGCCGAAACGCATGATCCGCGGCTCGCGATAATCGCCAATCACACCACGGGCAATCAGGGCCTGGATCACTGCGTAGCCTTCGGGGTGTTCGAAGCTCACGTGGCTGCCGCGCTTGGCGTGATCCCGCGGAGTCACCAGCTTCAGGTCATGGCCGGCGCAACGCTGTTCCACCAGTTCGATGAACAGGTCGGTCAGGGCCAGGGACTTGCGCCGCAGGCTCTGGATATCGGTCTGTTCGAAGATTTCCAGGCCGCACTCGACCATGGCCAGGGAGGTGATTGGCTGGGTGCCGCACAGGTAGCGGGCAATGCCGTTGCTGGGCTCGTAATGGGTGGCCATGTCGAACTGCCGGGCATGGCCGAACCAGCCGGACAGTGGCTGGGTCACCAGATTGCACAGGGCAGGAGCGACCCAGGCGAAGGCTTGCGAACCCGGACCGCCATTGAGGTATTTGTAGGTGCAGCCGATGGCGTAGTCGGCGCCGCTGCGGTTCAACTCCACCGGCACCGCGCCCGCCGAGTGGGCCAGGTCCCAGAGGCTCAGGGCGCCGGCTTCGTGGATCAGCCCGGTGACGGCCTGCATGTCGTGCATGTAGCCGGTCTTGTAGTTGACGTGGGTGAGCATCACCACCGCCGTGTCCTGGTCGATCGCCGCCGGCAGTTGTTCCGGGCTGTCTACCAGGCGCAGGGAGTAGCCCTGCTGGAGCATCCGGGTCAGGCCTTCGGCGATGTACAGATCGGTGGGAAAGTTGCTGCTTTCGGAAACGATCACCCGCCGCTCGGGGGCGCGCTCGGCCTGCACCTGCAGGGCGGCGCTGAGGACCTTGAACAGGTTGATGGAGGTGGTGTCGGTGATCACCACTTCGCCGCTACCGGCGCCGATCAATGGGGCCAGGCGGTCCCCCAGGCGCTGGGGCAGGTCGCGCCAGCCGGCGCTGTTCCAGCTGCGGATCAGGCCGTCGCCCCACTCCTGCTCTATCACTTGCCGGGCCCGCTCCAGGGAGGCCATAGGGCGAGCACCCAGGGAGTTGCCGTCGAGGTAGATCACGCCTTCGGGCAAGGCGAACTGTTGGCGCAACGGCGCCAGTGGGTCCTGTTCATCGAGACGCAGGCAGTGGTTTTTATCGATCATTGGAAGTCCTGTCTTGGTCAATGTCATGCCCGCCTTGCGTGGGCCGGGCACGGGGTCTGGGCAACCCGCAAACTCAGGAAATAATGGACGAAGCCGCGGAGAATTTTCGTGCAAAGTGCAGCGCGTTACCGTACTACTCTCGAATAAAATTCTAATCCTCCAATAAAAAACGCGGATTTATGCCAGCCATGACCCTCGACTCCAC
The DNA here is from genome assembly GCF_058744285.1 of Pseudomonas sp. E1BtOHC1. Classification (NCBI taxonomy): domain Bacteria; kingdom Pseudomonadati; phylum Pseudomonadota; class Gammaproteobacteria; order Pseudomonadales; family Pseudomonadaceae; genus Pseudomonas; species Pseudomonas sp. E1BtOHC1. The sequence goes on along the minus strand of NZ_CP196023.1, from coordinate 1,669,668 downwards.
CGACCTGCGCATCCTGCACTTCCTGCAACAGGATGGGCGTATCAGCAATCAGGAACTGGCGGAGAAAGTCGCCCTTTCACCCTCCGCCTGCCTGCGCCGCCTGCGCATGCTCGAAGGCGACGGCATCATCAGCGGCTACCGCGCTCAGCTCAACGCCGAGCGCCTGGGGATCGAGCTGGAAGCCATCGTCCATGTGTCCCTGCGCCAGGACGTGGAAGGCTGGCACGAGACGTTTATCAGCAAGGTCCAGCAATGGCCGGAAGTGGTCGCCGCCTACGTGATCACTGGCGCCAGCAACTACGTGCTGCGCATCCGGGCGCGCAACCTCAAGCACTTCTCGGATTTCATCGTCAATCACCTGAACCGCGCGTCCGGGGTCACCGACATCCGCTCGGAAATCGTCTTGCAGAAGATCAAGGAACAGGACGGCCTGCTGGATCTGGTGCTGCGCAAGTAGCCCGTCCTAGGGTCTGTACGAAAACTCGCCGAGCAAAGATCAGGCAAGGCAAAAACAGGCGAGGAACGGCCGGGGTCGCGTTCGACTTTAGGGGCCTAAATGAGCATTTCGATCGGACTCGCGCACGAGCCTGTTTCTACGTAGCGCCGAAGGCGCGCAGTGCGCAGTGCGCAGTCTGATCGAAGTGCAGGTAGTTTTCGTACAGAGCCTAGAACCCCACCGGGCGCCGCGCCTGGTGGCGCTGGGCCGTGGCGCTCGGCGCCTCGTCGAACAGCTTGCGGTACTCCGCGGAAAACCGCCCCAGGTGGGTAAAACCCCAGGCCAGGGCAATCTCGGAAATATTGCGCGCCGCGCCGTGTTCGAGAATGTCCTGGCGCACGCCATTGAGCCGATGGCGCTTGAGATAGGCCATGGGCGACAGGGCGAAGTACTTGCGAAAGGCCTCGAACAATTTGAAGCGCGAAACGCCGGCGGCGGCTTCCAGGTCCTCCAGGTGCACCGCCTCCCGGGCATGCTCGTGCAGGTACTGGCGGGCACGCACCAGGTAATGCGGCAGCTTGACCCCGAGCATCGCCCGCAACTCCGTGGAGTAGTTGTTGGGCTGGGCCAGGATCAGGCCCTTGATCAGGGAGCTTTCGATTTCCCGGGTGAAGGCCAGTTGCTCGTAGAGCTCGTTGCCCTGGGCCAGTTCGCCAATGAAGTGATGGGCCATGCGCCACCAGGCCGCGGCGGCGCCATGCAGTGCATCCATGGCCGGTTCGAAGCGCAGCGGCTGCTGCACCGGACGTTGCAGCAAGGTTTCCAGGGCCTCGCTCATGGCCGGCCGGGAGATCACCACCTGCAACTTGCGGCAGTCTCCGGAGATGGCCAGTACCTGGCTTTCGTTGGGGGCAATGATCACTCCCTGGCCGCGATCCGAGCGCAGCAGGCGGCCGTCCTTGCTCAGTTCCTGCTCGCCGCACAGGGGCAGGCTCAGGCTGTAGCTGCTGAAGCGCTCGGTGTCCTCGATATCCACCACCACATCGGTGCCGTACTCGATGATGCCCAGGGTCGTGGAGCGCGACCTGAGCACATTGGCACTGTGGTGAAAACGGATGCGTTCGGGGTTCGCGGTTTCCAGACGGTGGGGGCCGCAGATGCCCGCCATCCAGTTCCTGGCCCCTTCGAGGTCATAACGATCGATCCGAATCTCGCGAAACAGCCCATCAGCCTTGCTATTCATCACGGCGCACCCACGGCAATTTTATTCAGCGCGCTCTGACGGCGCGTCTTGTGTGACAGGGCAAGTTTTGCGCCAGCCGACGATGCTGCCAACCCAATGGATAGCAATCGCCAACTAAGTGGATAACCCCGCCCCCTCGTCCTCTTTGGCAGGACTCACAGTAGCCGATCAGCGCCCCGCGATGCAGCCGTCGATCGCTTATCCGCACGATTGTGGGTAGAGGCTACCCAGGCAATTTTGTGGATGGCCTTGGCCGACTAAGCGGATAGCCACCGGCGCCCTGCACTCTCTCTAATGACGGCACCCGATTGGCCTGAATAAAAAAGGTACCGACTCATGAGTGGTGCAAGAAACGTCGAGCAGTGGCAAGACTTCATCCACAGCTGCCTGGATTTTCGCCCCGCGGACGGGGTGTTCCGGATCGCCCGGGAGATGTTCACCGAACCCGAGCTGTTCGATCTGGAGATGGAGCTGATCTTCGAAAAGAACTGGATCTACGCCTGTCACGAAAGCGAACTGCCCAACAATCACGACTTCATCACGATGCGTGCCGGGCGCCAGCCGATGATCATCACCCGTGACGGCGAAGGCCGGCTCAATGCCCTGATCAACGCCTGCCAGCACCGCGGCACTACCCTGACCCGGGTGGGCAAGGGCAACCAGTCGACCTTCACCTGCCCGTTCCACGCCTGGTGCTACAAGAGCGACGGGCGCCTGGTGAAGGTCAAGGCGCCGGGGGAATACGACGAGGGTTTCGACAAGGCCACCCGTGGCCTGAAGAAGGCCCGCATCGACAGCTACAAGGGCTTTGTCTTCATCAGCCTGGACGTGGCTGCCGACAATTCCCTGGAAGACTTCCTCGGCGATGCACGGATCTTCTTCGACATGATGGTCGCCCAGTCCCCCGACGGTGAACTGGAGGTGCTGCCGGGCAAGTCGGCCTACACCTACGACGGTAACTGGAAGCTGCAGAACGAGAACGGCCTGGACGGTTATCACGTCAGCACCGTGCACTACAACTACGTGGCCACGGTGCAGCACCGCCAGCAGGTCAACAGCGATAACGGCACCGGCAGCAGCGCCACCCTGGACTACAGCAAGCTGGGCGCCGGCGACGCCAGCACCGACGACGGCTGGTTCGCCTTCAACAACGGCCACAGCGTGCTGTTCAGCGAGATGCCCAACCCGGCCGTGCGTTCCGGTTACGCCAGCATCATGCCGCGCCTGGTGGAAGAACACGGCCAGGCCAAGGCCGAGTGGATGATGCACCGCCTGCGCAACCTGAACATCTACCCGAGCCTGTTCTTTCTTGACCAGATCAGCTCGCAGTTGCGGATCATCCGCCCCATTGCCTGGAACAAGACCGAGATCATCAGCCAGTGCATCGGGGTCAAGGGCGAGAGCGACGCCGACCGGGAAAACCGCATCCGCCAGTTCGAAGATTTCTTCAACGTTTCGGGCATGGGCACGCCGGACGACCTGGTGGAATTTCGCGAAGCCCAGCGCGGTTTCCAGGGGCGCCTGGAGCGCTGGAGCGATGTCTCGCGCGGCCATCACCGCTGGGTCAGCGGGCCCACCGCCAACAGCGAGAACCTGGGCATCCAGCCGGCCATGACCGGCACCGAAATCACCCATGAGGGGCTGTACGTCAACCAGCACCGAAACTGGCAGAAGTTCCTCCTCGACGGCCTGCAGCGCCAGCCCCTGAAACTGCGTGAGGTGTAAGCATGAATGCGCAATTGCAGTACCAGATCGAGCAATTCTTCTATCGCAAGTCCGAACTCTGCGACGCCCAGGACTGGGACGCCTACCTGCAGCTGTTCGCCGTGGACAGCGAGTTCCACCTGCCGCAATGGGACTCGGAACACGTCTACACCCAGGACCCGAAGCGCGAGATGTCACTGATCTACTACGCCAACCGGTCGGGGCTGGAGGACCGGGTATTCCGCCTGCGCACCGGCAAGGCGGCCTCGACCATTCCCATGCCGCGCACCCTGCACATGGTCAGCAACCTGCGGATCGTCGAGGGCCACAACGGCCATCTGCAGGTGCGCCTGAACTGGCACACGCTGTTCTATCGCCTGGCCACCTCCGAGGACTTCTATGGCCACGCCACCTACGACCTCAAGCCCCACGGCGACAGCTGGCTGATCCAGCGCAAGCACGTGCTGCTGCTCAACGACACGATCAACTCGGTGCTCGATTTCTACCACCTCTGACTCGACGGACATTTCTTCATGACGCACAAGGTCGCGTTCAGCTTTGCCGACGGCAAGACCCTGTTCTTCCCGGTCAAGGCCAATGAAATATTGCTCGACGCCGCCCTGCGCAACGGCATCAAGATCCCCCTGGACTGCCGCGAAGGGGTCTGCGGCACCTGCCAGGGCCGTTGCGAGTCGGGCCAGTACAGCCAGGACTATGTGGACGAGGAGGCCCTCTCGCCCCAGGACCTGGAGCAACGCAAGATGCTCACCTGCCAGACCCGGGTGCAGTCGGATGCGGCGTTCTACTTCGACTTCGATTCCAGCCTGTGCCACAGCGCCGATCCGCTGCAGCGCACAGGCTCGGTGATCGATGTGCGCCAAGTGTCGGACAGCACCGCCATCCTCCACCTGGACCTGGGCAGCAGCGAGGCACCGCTGGAGTTTCTCCCCGGCCAGTACGCGCGCCTGCGAATTCCTGGCACCGACAGCAGCCGGGCCTACTCCTTCGCCAACCGGCCGGGGGCGGACAACCAGCTGCAGTTCCTGATCCGCCTGCTACCCGACGGGGTGATGAGCAACTACATCCGCGAGCGTTGCCTGGTGGGCGACAGCATTGCGCTGGAGGCGCCGCTGGGGGCCTTTTACCTGCGCCAGATCAGCCGTCCGCTGGTGCTGGTGGCCGGCGGCACCGGACTGTCGGCGCTATTGGCGATGCTCGAACAGGTCGTCGAGCAGGGCTGCCAGCAACCACTGCATCTGTACTACGGCGTGCGCCACAGTGCCGATCTGTGCGAACTGGAGCGTATCCAGGCACTGGGCGAGCGCTTGCCGGCGTTTCGCTTCACCCCGGTAATCAGCGACACCGACCCGGATTGGTCGGGCAAGCGCGGCTACATCACCGAGCACCTGGACAGCAGCGAACTGCGGGACAACGACACTGACCTGTACGTTTGCGGGCCGCCACCGATGGTCGATTCGATCCGGATCTGGCTGCAAGAACAGCAACTTAACCGCGTTCAGCTGTATTACGAGCGGTTTACCGAGAGTAATATCTGATTCCGTCAGCATTCAGCCGCGATCGGTCCTGTTCAGCCTGGGATCGGTCCTGATAACAACTAGAAGAGAGCGCAATTTAGTGGATCAGACCTTGAAGCAAGGTGAACTCAAGCGTGGCTTGAAGAACCGCCATATTCAGTTGATCGCCCTGGGCGGGGCGATCGGCACCGGACTCTTCCTCGGCTCGGCCGGGGTGCTCAAGTCCGCCGGACCTTCGATGATCCTCGGCTATGCGATTGCCGGTTTCATTGCCTTCCTGATCATGCGCCAGCTGGGGGAAATGATCGTCGAGGAGCCAGTGGCCGGTTCTTTCAGCCACTTCGCCCACAAGTACTGGGGCGGTTACTTCGGCTTTCTCGCGGGCTGGAACTACTGGGTGCTGTATGTCCTGGTGGGCATGGCCGAGCTCACCGCGGTGGGCAAGTACGTGCAGTTCTGGTGGCCGGAAATTCCCACCTGGGTCAGCGCCGCGGTGTTCTTCGTGCTGGTCAACCTGATCAACATGATGAACGTGAAGTTCTTCGGTGAAGCCGAGTTCTGGTTCGCCATCATCAAGGTGGTGGCCATCGTCGGCATGATCGTCCTCGGCTGCTACATGCTGTTCAGCGGCAGCGGCGGCAGCCAGGCGTCGGTGAGCAATCTCTGGTCCCACGGCGGTTTCTTCCCCAATGGCGGCACCGGCCTGCTGATGGCCATGGCCTTCATCATGTTCTCCTTCGGCGGCCTGGAACTGGTGGGCATCACCGCCGCCGAAGCCGCGGAACCGCGCAAAGTGATCCCCAAGGCCATCAATCAGGTGGTGTACCGGGTGCTGATCTTCTACGTCGGCGCCCTGGCGGTACTGCTGTCGCTGTATCCATGGGATGAACTGCTGGTGAGCCTCAACGCCGGCGGCGACGCCTACAGCAGCAGCCCTTTCGTGAAGATCTTCTCGCTGATCGGCAGTGATGCGGCGGCGCAGATCCTCAACTTCGTGGTCCTGACCGCGGCGCTGTCGGTGTACAACAGCGGCGTGTACTGCAACAGCCGCATGCTCTACGGCCTGGCCGAACAGGGCGATGCACCCAAGGCGCTGATGAAACTCAACAAGCAAGGCGTGCCGATTCTGGCCCTGGGCATTTCCGCGCTGATCACCCTGCTCTGCGTACTGGTCAACTACCTGGCGCCCCACGAAGCACTGGAGCTGCTGTTTGCCCTGGTGGTGGCGGCACTGATGATCAACTGGGCACTGATCAGCCTGACCCACCTGCGCTTTCGCAAGGCCATGGCCGAGCAAGGCGTGGTGCCGTCGTTCAAGGCCTTCTGGTCGCCACTGAGCAACTACCTGTGCCTGGCGTTCATGGTGATGATCGTCGGCGTGATGTGGATGATCCCGGGCATTCGCGCCTCGGTGTATGCGATTCCGGTGTGGGTCCTGGTGATCTGGGGCTTCTATCGCCTGAGTCATGCCCGCAAGGCCGGGCAGCCCGCCCTGCACTAAGGCTCAGGGTTGCAACACCCCCAAAGCCCGGCCTGATCAAGGCCGGGCTTTTTTGTCGACGGCTCAAAAGCGGTCTGCCAATTACGGCAAATGCGGCCTGAAACAACAATCCGCCCCCTATCTAGAATCGACTCCCTCCCGGCACATGAGCCAGGGAGCCTGTTCCTCGATGGAGAGCGGCTTATGAACAGAACTGCAGCAAGCCTGCGCTGGACCGATGTTTTCTCGCCCACCGTGGCGGCGCTGATTTCAGTGCTGGTGAACTACGGCGGGACCTTTGTCCTGGTGTTCCAGGCTGCCGAACTGGCGCGGCTGTCACCGGCCCAGACGGCCTCCTGGGTCTGGGCGGTGTCGGTGGGCGTGGGCCTGACCGGGCTGTGGCTGAGCCTGCGTTACAAGGCACCGATCATCACCGCCTGGTCCACCCCCGGCGCGGCGTTCCTGGCCACCGTGATGCCGTTCACGCCCTATGCCGAGGTGATCGGTGCCTACCTGATCTCGGCCCTGGGCTTCATTGTTCTGGGCGGGTCCGGGGCCTTCGACAAACTGGTGCGGATGATCCCCAAGGGCATCGCCGCCGGCCTGCTGGCGGGCATCCTGTTGCAGTTCGGGATCAATGCTTTTGGCGGCGCCAGTGCCGATCCGCTGCTGGTGATCGTGCTGTTGGTGTCCTACGCCTTGCTGCGGCGTTTCACCTCGCGCTTTGCCGTGGTGGGCATCCTGGTCATCGGCCTGGGGCTGCTCATCGCTCAGCAGCGGATCGACTTTTCTGCCGTGCACTTGAGCCTGGCAGTACCGGTATTCACCGCGCCGCAGTTCTCCCTGCAAGCCTTGCTCGGAGTGGCGTTGCCGCTGTTCGTCATCACCCTCACCGGCCAGTACATGCCCGGGATGCTGGTGCTGCGCAATGACGGCTACAGCACCAGCGCCAACCCACTGCTCACGGTCACTGGCCTGGGTTCGCTGCTGATGGCACCGTTCGGCGCCCATGCCTTCAACGTGGCGGCGATCACCGCGGCGATCTGTACCGGCGAGGACGCGCACCCGGACCCGAAAAAGCGCTACATCGCCGGCATTGCCTGCGGGGTGTTCTACCTCCTCGTGGGAACCTTCGGCGTGACCCTGGCGACCCTGTTCATGGTGCTGCCCAAGGCCTTTGTCACCACCCTGGCGGGCCTAGCGCTGTTGGGTGCCATCGGCGGCAGCCTGGCCAATGCCATGGCCGACGGAGCAACCCGGGAAACGGCGCTGATCACCTTCCTCGCCACCGCGGCCAACGTCACCCTGCTCGGGGTCGGCGGCGCCTTCTGGGGGCTGGTGGCCGGCTTGACCGTGCACCTGCTGATCCATGGCCGGGTCAATCTGCTGGCCGCCCGTGCCGCCAAACCCTGAAGGCCAGCGTCTGACTAGGCCTTTCTCAGGGCCTGGGCCAGGCGCGCCATGGTCGCTTCGATCTCATGGCCACTCAACGAGGCGTAGCCCAACAACCAGCCTTGCTGCTTCTGCTCACCGGCATAGAGCCGGCTGAGCCCCGGCAACTGGATACCGGCCCTGGCGGCTCGTTGCTGGGTCAACGCTTCGCTCCAGCCGGGCTCCAGCAGGCAAGGAATCTGCAACCCGCCCGGTGGCGGCAAGGCCACGGCAATGCCCTGCAAATGCCGCCCGATGGCATCGAGCATGGCTTGCCGACGTCCGGCGTACAGCTTGCGCATGGCCCGCACATGGGCGTTGTAGTGCCCCTCTTCCATGAACCGCGCCAGGGTCAGCTGGAGGATCTGCGGCGTGTGCCCGTCGATGATGCTGCGGGCAGCACTGAAGGCGCTCACCAGCTCGCTGGGCAAGGCCATGTAACCCATGCGCAGGCCCGGGTAGAGGGTCTTGCTGAAGGTGCCGATGTAGAGGGTGCGCTGATACGGGTCCAGGCCCTGGACACAGGCGGTGGGTAAACCGTCGTAGTGGAACTCGCTGTCGTAATCGTCCTCGATGATCCATTTCTCCTGCTCGGCGGCCCAACGGGTCAGTTCCAGGCGACGCTCCAGGGACAAGGTGGCGCCCGTGGGGTACTGATGGGACGGCGTCACATAGACACAGCGGGCGCCACTGCGGTCGGCCCGCAGCAAGTCGGTACGAATGCCCTGGCTGTCGACATCAATGGGCACGATCCGCGCCTCGGCGGCCTCGAATGCCTTGCGTGCGCCGAAGTAGCCCGGGTTCTCCAGCAGGATCGGCTTGCCAGCGTCCACCAGCAGTTGCGCGCACAGAAAGAGCGCCTGGCGGGTACTGCTCAGCACCAGGATCTGCTCGGGCTGCACCTTGGCTCCGCGTTCCAGGTTCAGGTAGGCGGCAATGGCCTTGCGCAGGGGGAGTGCGCCCTGGGGATCGCCATGCAGCAGTACATTGGCGCGGTAATCCTTCAACGCCTGGCGTTGCAGGCGTTCCCAGACGTCCAGCGGGAAGCTGCGGGTTTCCGGCAGTCCGGTAGCAAAGGCGGTGACGGCCTGCTGATCGCTGACGCCGCCCCTTTGCAACAGCAGCGCGCCGCGCCGGCTCAAGCCCGCCCCAGGCTCTGGGCTGTGCCCCGGCGGCCCCTGCAACTGCTGGCGGCGGCGGGCCGAGCCGCGCAACTGAGCACCGATGGTTTCACAGACATAACTCCCCGAGCCTTCGCGACGCTGGATAAAACCGTCGCGCTGCAACTGCACATAGGCGTTCTCCACGGTGTCCCGGGATACCGCCAGCGACTTGGCCAGGGCCCGACTGGCCGGCAGTTTCAACCCGGGGCCCAGGGCGCCGTCGAGGATCAGGCCACGCAAGGCCCGCTGAATGCGCTGGTGCAGGTCCAGGGGCGCGAACTCAGGGTCGCTGAGCCGCATCTTCAGGGTTTCAAGCTCGAAGGTTCGGGACATGTGGTCTGCCTGGTCAGATGAAAGTGGCGCATAAATGGCGGCCACTTTATCGGTACAACGACTCTCGTGTCAGCCGCTGCAACCTTCGCCACCGGCGAACGAAGAATGTGGCAATAGGCAAGCCCAACAAAAACGGCGCGTCCCCAGGTGAGGGCGCGCCGTTTTGGCTTAAGTGAACAGAACGATCAGAGCGAGGATCGAACCCGCCACAGTTCGGGGAACAGCACGGTGTCGAGCATCTTGCGCAGGTAGCCCACGCCTTCGGTGCCGCCGGTGCCGGGCTGGAAGCCGATGATGCGCTCCACGGTGGTCACGTGACGGAAGCGCCACTGGCGGAAGGAATCCTCCAGGTCGATGAACTTTTCCGCCAACTGATACAGGTCCCAATAGGCTGAAGGGTTGGCGTAGACCTCGCGCCAGGCCGCTTCCACCGAAGGGTCATGCTGAGTCGTGGTGGTGCTGTTCAGCGCCAGGCGCGCCGGGTCGATGCTCAAGCCGCTGCGGGCCATCAGGGCAATCGCTTCGTCATACATGGACGGAGTGGCAATCGACGCTTCCAGGGATTGCAGCAGCTCGGGACGGTGGGCGTGGGGCCGCAGCAGCGCCGCGCTCTTGTTGCCGAGGATGAATTCGATTTCCCGATACTGGAACGACTGGAAACCCGAGGACTGGCCCAGGTACGGGCGGATCGACTTGTACTCGGACGGCGTCATGGTGGCCAGCACCGCCCAGGCATGCACCAGTTGGTCGAAGATCCGCGAGACCCGCGCCAGCATCTTGAACGCCGGGGGCAACTGGCCCTGGCGCACCTGCTCGCGGGCGGCCTTGAGCTCGTGCAGCATCAGCTTCATCCACAGCTCCGAGGTCTGGTGCTGGATGATGAAGAGCATCTCGTTGTGGTCCGGCGACAGCGGATGCTGGGCGCTGAGGATGCGCCCCAGATCCAGGTAGTCGCCGTAGCTCATGGAATCGGAGAAATTCAGCTCGGCGTTATGCCATTCATCCGGTGGGTTGCTTGAAAAAGGACATTGGCTCATGGCGTGGGCTCCTCGCCTCAGGCAGCGGTTACCACCCGCAGGCTGTGCAACCCGGGGCGGGATGCACAACGGCGCGGACGGCCAGCTGTGTATTTATTGTAGGAATCAATCGGCCAGGGGACGCAGGATCGCCCGTACCGGACTGGCGTCCAGATGGGCGAAGCGCAGTGGCAGGGCAATCAGTTCGTAGTCGCCTTCGGCAACCTCATCCAGCACCACGCCCTCGAGGATCGCCATGCCATGGCGGGCCACGGTGTTGTGGGCATCCATGGTCTTGGATTGCTGGGGATCGAGGGACGGGGTATCGATGCCGATCAGGCGCACGCCGAGGCTGGCCAGCAGCTCGACAGTGGCTGGAGCAACGGCGGTAAAGTCCGGGTCCCAGGCACTCAGCGGAGCCTGTGGATAAGTGCGCAGCAACACTCGCGCAGGCAGGTTGTCCAGGCGCCCGAGCAAGGCTTCGGGCTGCACCAGGGCGCCACTGTCCAGGCAATGCAGGACCCGGCACGGGCCCATGTAGACATCCAGCGGCACTTCGCCGATGGGCAGGCCATCCGGCCGGTAATGCAGGGGCGCATCGACATGGGCGCCGGTGTGGGGCGACAGGGTCACCCGCCCGACATTCACCGGGCACTCGGGCCCGAACTGCCAGACGCGCTCCTCCTGGAACGGCGTGTCCCCCGGCCAGGTCGGGGTCGCGGTACTCAAAGGCGGGCTGATATCCCACCAGCGTGGTGTATTTTCCATTCGTGCGGCTCTCGGTCACTCCGGACTGAATGATACGAGCGATACCGGTAAAGATTCTTGCGAAATAACTCGGGCATCGTCAGATATTTCGCAAATCCTGCTAAAAAACCGCCCTTTGTCGAGGGAATGTTTCAACCGTCAGCCGCCCGTTATCCGCAACCGATAGCGGCCCTCGCATTGCGCTTCTGGATACCCCGAGGTCGAGAACAGACATCCCCCTGAACGTCTGGCGCTATAGGGTGCGTCTTCAGTTCTCTGCCCGCTAGGAGCACAGCATGTCGCAACCCATTACCGTTCTGCGCGATACCCATCCGCTGCCCGTCCTCGACGCCTGCAAATGGGAAAAACTCGAGGGCGATCCCCACACCGTCAACCTCAACGCCTACACCAGCGAGGACGGCAGCAAGATCATGGGCACCTGGATCTGCACCCCGGGCAAGTGGCGGGTGGCCTATGAGAAGTGGGAGTACTGCCATTTCCAGGAAGGGTACTGCGTGATCACCCCGGATGGCCGCGATCCCATCCACTTGCGTGCCGGCGATATCTTCGTAGTGGAACCCGGGATGAAAGGCACCTGGGAAGTGGTGGAAACCGTGCGCAAGTACTTCGTGTTTGCCTGAACCCCGCACACTCACCGGGAGCCCGCTCGACTCGGGCTCCCCTTCCGGCATTGCCACTCAACTCAACGCACCCCGCCAAATGTCTATATAATCACTGCCAAATGGCAAAGGCAGGAGCAGCACCCATGGTTGCGCTGACAGGCACCGGCATCCCCCCCAAGCGGCGGGGCAAACTGGTATTGAAAGAACAGTCTTCGGACATCCTCCTGGGTGGCCGGGCACGGTTTGACGACCGCATTTCGATCTATCGCCTGACCGAAGAAGGCATCCCCCTGACGGCGATCATCAAGTTCGTCTCCTCGGTGCCCATGCTCAAGGACGAACAGGTGCTGGCCAAGATCATCGGCCTCTCCGAACGCACCCTGCATCGGCGCCTGAAAACCCCGGACGAACCCCTGAACCCGGAGCAGAGTGCCCGCGCGGTACGTTTTGCCCAGGTGCTGGCCAAGGCCCAGGACGTCTTCGGCAGCAGTGAAGAGGCACAGGACTGGATGGCCAAGCCGGTGATGGGCCTCGACGGCCATAAACCGGTGGATCTGCTGACCAACCCCATAGGCTTCGAACTGGTGGACGAGTTCCTCACCCGCCTGGAATACGGGGTCTATCAGTGATCAGTATTCCGGGCAGCAGCGAGATTCATTTCTGGCGACTGGACGCCGCCCGGCACGCCGACAGCTGGGACAGTGGCATCGGTGCCGAGCTGTGCGGCGGTCGCTGGAACTCCAAAGGGGTCAAGGCCGTGTATGGCAGCGCCGACCCCGCCACGGCGATTCTGGAAGTGGCGGTGCACAAGGGCTTTGCCGCACTCGATAACGTGCCCCATGTCCTCACCGGCGCCCTGATCCAGGACCCGTCGGCTATCTATCGCGTGGATGAACGCAGTCTGCCCAATCCCAACTGGCTGATCCCGGGCATCCCCAGTGCCGGCCAGCAGAAATTCGCCGACCAGTTGCTGGCGGATCACCCCTTCGTGCTGGTGCCCTCATCGGTGTCCCGGCACAGTTGGAACATCTTGATCAATCCGTTGCTGGCCAAAGGGCTGTATCAGGTGGTGATCCAGGAGCGCTTCGGCCTCGACACCCGTCTCAACCCTCCCCCGCAAACCGCTGCCAATCGCCCGAACTGAACCCACAAAAAAGCGGGAACCTGCCCGACGCAGATTCCCGCAAATGCCCCTGTTGAAGGGGCTGTGTTCGAAGAGTTGATGCAAGCATCGAGGCGGGGGCGCTCGCCCCCGTCGGTTTACGATTGCGGCTTGCGGTAGCTGTTGACGATGGCCGAGAAGTCCTTGCCGCCTTCCCCACGCTGGCTCATGGCCTGATACAGCTGCTGGGCCACGGCACCCAGCACCACGGGCTGGTGAGCCTGACGGGCGGCCTCGGTGGCCAACCCCAGGTCCTTGAGCATCAGCTCGGCACCAAAGCCGCCGGTGTAGCCGCGGGATGCCGGAGCGGTTTCAATCACTCCCGGCCACGGGTTGTAGGTATCGGAACTCCAGCAACGACCGGTGGAGCTGTTGATGATCCCCGCCAGCACTTGGGTGTCGATGCCCAGCGCATCCCCCAGGGCCATGGCTTCGCTGACGCCGATCATCGAGATCCCCAGCAGCAGGTTGTTGCAGATCTTGGCGATCTGCCCGGTGCCCACTTCGCCGCAATGCACGATGTTGCGCCCCATCTGCGCCAGTACTGGTTGCAGGGTGGAGAACAGCTCGGCACTGGCGCCGACCATGAAGGTCAGGGTCCCGGCCTGTGCACCACCGGTGCCGCCGGACACCGGCGCATCAGCCATGGCCACGCCGTGCTTGGCAGCTGCGGCGGCCACTTCGCGAGCGGTTTGCGGGTCGATGGTGCTGCAATCCACCGCCGGGACACCGCGGCCAATCCCCGCCAACACCCCGTCTTCACCCAGCCACACACTGCGCACATGGGCCGCAGCCGGGAGCATGGTGATCACCAGTTCGGCACCTTCGGCAGCCGCCTTGGGCGAGGCAGCGACGTGCCCGCCCAGCTGCGCCAACTCCGCCAACACGCTCTGGTTGAGGTCGAACAGGTTCAGCTGATGCCCGGCCTTGATCAAGTTGCGGGCCATGGGCGCGCCCATGTTGCCCAGGCCGATAAATGCAATGTTCATGTCAGGCTCCTCAACGCAGGCTGATGGTGGTATTCACACCGTCGTTGACGCTGTCATCGTCGAACCAGCGGCTGGTGACGGTCTTGGTCTGAGTGTAGAACTGCACCACTTGCTTGCCGTAGGGGCCCAGGTCACCGAGCTTGGAGCCACGGGAGCCCGTGAAGCTGAAGAACGGCACCGGCACCGGAATCGGAATGTTGATACCCACCTGGCCGACGTCGATTTCACTCTGGAACTTGCGCGCCGCCGCGCCGCTCTGGGTGAACAGGCCGGTGCCGTTGCCGAAGGGGTTGGCGTTGACCAGGGCGATAGCCTGATCCAGGGTGTCCACCTCCAGCACCACCAGCACCGGGCCGAAGATTTCCTGGGTGTAGATCTGCATAGAGGGGGTCACCCCGGAGAACAGGGTCGGGCCGATGAAGTTGCCTTGTTCGTAGCCCGGGACCTGGATGCCGCGGCCATCGAGCTCCAGCTTGGCGCCTTCTTTCACGCCGCTTTCGATCAGCTCCAGAATCCGCGCCTTGGCGCGCTTGGAGACCACCGGCCCCACATCGGTGCCCGGCTCGCTGCCGGCGTTGACCTTGAGTTTCTGCGCCAGGGCCTTGAGGTCCGGCAGCCATTGTTTCGCGGCGCCCACCAGCACCACCACCGAGGTGGCCATGCACCGCTGACCGGCAGCGCCGAAGCCGGCGCCCACCAGGGCATTGAGGGTCTGTTCGCGGTTGGCGTCGGGCAGCACCACGGCGTGGTTCTTGGCGCCCATCATCGATTGCACGCGCTTGCCGTGCTTGCCCGCCAGGTCATAGACATGGGTGCCAACCGCGGTCGAACCGACGAAGGACACGGCCTTGATGTCCTTATGGGTGCACAGCGCATCCACCACTTCCTTGCCGCCGTGCACCACGTTGAGCACACCGGCCGGCACCCCAGCTTCCACTGCCAGCTCCACCAGCAACATGGTGGACAGCGGGTCCTGCTCGGAAGGCTTGAGGACGAAGGTGTTGCCGCAGGCAATGGCCATCGGGAACATCCACAGCGGAATCATCGCCGGGAAGTTGAAGGGGGTGATCCCGGCGCACACGCCGATCGGCTGGCGCAGGGTGTAGGTGTCCACGCCGCCGGCGACGTTCTCGGCGAACTCGCCCATCTGCAGGGTGCCGATGGAGCAGGCATGCTCCACCACTTCCAGGCCGCGGAAGATGTCGCCCTCGGCGTCGGCGATGGTCTTGCCCTGCTCGGCGCTGAGGACCACGGCGATGCGTTTGGAATGCTCGCGAATCAGGGCCTGGAGCTTGAGCATGATGCGCATCCGCGCGCCGATCGGGGTCAGTTTCCAGGTCTGGAAGGCACGCTGGGCCGCGGCGATCGCGGCGTCGACTTCAGCGGTAGTGGCAAAGGGCACCTTGGCCAGCACTTCCTGGGTCGCCGGGTTGACGATGTCGTGCCATTCCTGGCTCTGGGACTGGACCCATTCACCATCGATCAGCAGTTTGACCTGTTGCAGGGTAGTGCCGTCGGGCTTGAGGGATGCGTTCATGGGGTCTCCTGACTTCTTGAGTTCTTATGCAGGGAACCAAGGCGGGCAAGCGCCTTGAAAGAGGGGCTGTCGCGAGTTGGTGTCGGACGGTTTTTGGAGTATAGATGTGCAAATACCTAATAAGAACGCACATAAAAACCGGTCCATCATGCAAAAAAACATCACCTCGCTAAGCACCCTGAACTGGGACGACCTGAAGTTTTTCCTCGAAGTGGCGCGCACCCGCAAGGCCAGCAGCGCGGCCAAACGCCTGGCGGTGGACTACACCACGGTGTCGCGGCGCATCGGTTCGCTGGAAACTGCCCTGGGCACCCTGCTGTTTGAAAAGTCTCGCACCAACGGCTTTGTTCTGACCGCCGAGGGCCAGCGCCTGCTGGGTTATGCGGAGTCCATCGAAAGCACCCTGCATATGGCGTGCGAGCAGGTCTCGGGCTCAGGCGTGGCGTTGTCCGGGCATGTGCGCATGGGCTGTACCGAAGGCTTCGGCAGCTTCTTCATCACCCCGCAGCTGAGCCATTTCCTCGATGCCTACCCGGCGATCTCGGTGGACATCCTGCCGCTGCCGCACTTCATCAGCCTGTCCAAGCGCGAGGCGGACATCGTCATTGCCCTGGAACGCCCGGAGCACGGGCCCTACGTGTGCTGCAAGCTGTGCGACTACCGCCTGCAGCTGTACGCCACCCAGGAATACCTCGACCGCCACCCGCCGATCCGCCGCCCCGGCGACCTGAGCGAGCATCAATTCATCAGCTATGTGGATGACCTGGCCTTCAGTTCCGAGCTGCTGTACCTGGCCAATGTAGTGCCCGGGGCCAGCGCTAACCTGCGCAGCACCAGCGTCATTGCCCAGTACGTGGCGGCGCAGCAGGGCCGCTCCCTGGCGATCCTGCCGTGCTTCCTGGCCGCCCAGGACCCGCGCCTGCTGCCGGTGCTACCCAAGGAGATCAACCTGACCCGGCAATTCTGGATGTACTGCCGGGAGGATCTGCGCAAGCTCAAGCGGATCACCCTGTTGTGGGATTACATCCGCGAGGTGACCGAGCAGAATCGGCCGCTGCTGATGGGGGACAGTCGCAGCATGCTGTTCGCCACCCCCTGATCCTTAACGGCCGCAACGACAACCGCAACGATGTGGGTCGCCGATCAGTCGGCGATCACCACGATCGACACCCGACGGTTCTCGGTGCGTCCGGCCACGGTGCTGTTGGAGGCCACTGGCTCACTGCTGCCAAGACCGCGCAACTGGATGTTTTCTTCACGCATGCCGACCTGGGTCAGCACCTTGACCACGCTCTTGGCCCGGCGCACGGACAGCTGCACGTTGTAGGCTTCCTTGCCCGAAGCGTCGGTGTGGCCATCGACCCGGACCTTCTGGATATCGACGCTGAGCAGCGCCTTGCCGATGCGCTGGACGATCTCGGTGCTGGCCTGGTTCAAGGTTTCCACATCACTGCCAAACAGCACCTTGCCGGACAGGCCGAAGGCCCAGCCTTCATCCGTCAGTTCGAAGCCCTCCTGTTTCAGTACCGCGATCTGTTTCGGGGTCAGACCTTTGGGCGGCACACTCTGGCAGCCCGCCAGGGCCAGCAGGGCCATGAATACCAGGGTGCTGAACAGTCGAACCGAACGTTGCGTCATTGAGAACAAGGGAATTAGCTCCTGTTTTGTACCTGAACGATAGGGAGCTCCGCCCCCACTGTGTGTTGCCCGCCTCGCGAACCGCGCTTGGCTTGGTACATGGCTTCATCGGCAGCGTTCAACAGGCTGCCGGGAGTCACGCCATGATCCGGGTACACGGCAATGCCGATGCTCAGCGACGTCATGATCGACAAGTTGCCAGGCAATTGAATCGGCACGTCCATGCTGTGGATGATTTTGTCAGCGATGCGTTGGGCATCTTCAAGCCGGTGCAGCGGGCTGAGCAGCACGGCGAATTCGTCGCCACCCAGACGGGCCACCAGATCGTCTTCGCGTAGCTGCGCACGAATTCGCGTGGCCACCGCCACCAGCACCGCATCGCCGGCAGCGTGACCGAAGTTGTCGTTGATTTCCTTGAACCGGTCGCTGTCGAGAAACAGCACCGCCATACGCTCGTTGAGCTTGTTGGCACTGCGCAGAGCACGAATCAGCCGGCCCTCGAAAAACGCTCGGTTGGGCAAGCCAGTCAGACTGTCGTGACTGGCCTGGTGAGCCAGGGTTTCATTCTCGCTTTGCAGGTGGGTCTGCCAGGCTTCCAGTTCATCGAGCAGGGCATTGAAGTCGTTGCCGAGGTTGTCCAGTTCGGCGATTTCCGCAGGCGGCACCCGCTGATCGAAGGCCCGCTCGCGCCGGGCCGCGTGAGCCACTTCCGCCAGACTGCGCAAGGGCCCGGTGATCCCTCGCAGTTGCCGGCGTGCCAGGTACAGCGACATCCAGGCACTCAAGGCGGTGCACAACACGATGCCCACCAGACCACTGAGCAGAAAGCGCAGCAGGCTGCCGCCATGGCCGGTGACATTGACGCTGCCCACCTCCCGGTTCTGATGAAGGATCGGCAAGCTGATGGGCTTTTCCAGGATCGCACTGGCAACGTGCATTTCCAGATTGGTCAGCAGACCGCTTTGCGGACGTTGCCAACTGGCCAGCAGACGGCCCTGGCTGTCATAGACCTTGGCATCGGCCACCTCTTCGGTTGAGGCAATCAGGGCCAGCGCCTCGGTGGCCACCACACTGTCGTTGAACACCACGGCAGCTTCCACGGTGTAGCTGATGGACCGGGCAATCAGGTGCAGGTTGTGATCGGCATAAACCCGCAGTGCCAGGACTCCGAGGAAGGTCAGGGACAGGCTGGCCATGGAAATCGCCAGCAGGGCGACGATCAGGTGGCCGCGACCTATGACCGACCGCAGGGTGGGGCGGGCGTTGGGCTTGAACCAACTCATGGGGCCGCCGGGCGACGACGCGACAGTTGCAGCACGCTGGGATGAATCTTCACCCCGCTGCGGGCCACTGAATCCAGGTTGACCTCGAACGACACCTGGTTGTCGCTGACCCGCAGGCAGAACAGGCTGCCCACGGTGCACTGATCGCCGCCCTCGCTGATGCTCAGCACGGGTTGGCCGGTCAGCGAATTGAACAGGCGGGTGCGTTCATCATTGCTCAGTTTGCCGACATAGATCGAGTCGCACTCACTGACGATTGCCGGGCTGCTGGCCAACAGGCGGCGCACCAGCACCGGACGGCCGGTAGCCTGGGTGGTGCCCTTGAGCAGATCGTCGGTGTATTCGGTCGGGCCCACCACGCACAGGCGCAGTTCTGCAGGTTCCACCGGCCAGCGAGCGTAGCTGAGGATGCCCAGCACTACTTGCGTCACCGCCTTGGCCCGCTGTTCAGCCAGGCTGGTGGAGGCTGACGATTCTGGCTGCGCAATGGCAAGCAGACTGAACAGGCAAAGAATGGTCGACAGTACACACTGCCTCCACCCCAAAATGCGCTCTGTCCTGAAGACAGCCACGTCCATGCAGGGATTCTCTTTGAATTTCACGGAAATGATGCCGCAACGATAGCACAGCCCGGGAAAATGCAGCGAGCCCAGCGCCCCGAAACGGAGCTGGGTACTGGAGCGGGACATAGGCCTCAGTCCAACTCCAGCATCAACCCGCTAAGACGCTTGACCTTACGCCGCACCGCCTCTTCAAACACCCCGGCCCGAGGCTCGATCAGGCTGAACCAATCCTTGGCCCGGGTGATACCTGTATAGATCAGTTCCTTGGTCAGCACCGGGTTCAGGGCATCGGGCAGAATCAGCGCAGTATGAGCGAACTCCGAGCCCTGGGACTTGTGCACGGTCATGGCGTAGACAGTTTCCACATCATTGAGTCGACTCGGCAGCACCAGGCGTACCCCGCCCTGGCCATCGTTGCGCGGGAAGGCCACCCGCAGCACCTGACGCCCGGCTTGCGGCCCCTCATGTTCCGGCAGCTTGAGGGCGATGCCGATATCGCCATTCATCAGGCCCAGGCCATAGTCGTTACGGGTCATCAGCACCGGACGACCTTCGTACCATTGCTGGTCGCTGTCGATCAGGCGAGCCTTGAACAACGCCTGAGTGACCCGCAGGTTCAGTCCTTCGACGCCCCACGGCCCCTTGCGCACCGCACAGAGCAACTGGAAGCGGTCGAAGGCCTGGAGGACGTTGCGCGCCCAATCGGTCCAGCGGCGGTCTTCCAGGACGGTGTCCGCGGGCGGACGCTGGCTGCGCAGCACATTCAGGTAATGCCGATAGCCTTGTGGCCCCTCGCCGTGGCCCTCCAGCAATAGCCGCTCAAGGGCCCGGTCCTGCTCGCCCTTGAGGCTCAGGCCGTACAAGTCCGCATGGCTGCGAGCCGCCAGCAGGCGCCGCGCCTCCTCGGCCTGCTGTTGATTGACCCAGCGCGCCAGCTGGCCAATGCCACTGCCTTCGCCAAAGCGCCGGGAGTGGCGCAGCATCACCACCTGCTGCGCCAGGGGATGCTGATGCCCGGTGTCTTCCTGCAAGCCACTGG
Organism: Pseudomonas sp. E1BtOHC1; assembly: GCF_058744285.1. Lineage (NCBI taxonomy): Bacteria > Pseudomonadati > Pseudomonadota > Gammaproteobacteria > Pseudomonadales > Pseudomonadaceae > Pseudomonas > Pseudomonas sp. E1BtOHC1. Next base: position 1,649,746 of record NZ_CP196023.1, on the reverse strand, counting down.
CGCCAAGGTTCTCCGCGCTGACCGCTTCCAGCCAGGCGCGAGTCTGCGGGTTGTACCAGCCGGCCTCGGCATCACGACACAGGTCACCGAGCACCGCACCCGCCTCCACCGAGGCCAGTTGATCCTTGTCTCCCAGCAACACCAGGCGTGCATGAATGGGCAAGGCGTCCAGCAGATTGGCCATCATTTCCAGGTCGATCATCGAGGCTTCGTCCACCACCAGTACATCCAGGGGCAGGCGGTTGCCGGCGTGGTGGCGGAAATGCCGGGTGCCCGGGCGATTGCCCAGCAAGCGGTGCACCGTGGTCACTTCGCTGGGGATCTTTTCCCGTACCTCGTCGGCGACTGCCAGGGACCGCACTTGCAGGCTGATGGACTCGGTGAGGCGGGCCGCGGCCTTGCCAGTGGGCGCCGCCAGACGAATGCGCAAGGGTTTGCGCGCCTCCACCGCCGGAGCCTGGAGCAATGCCAGCAGACGCACCACGGTGGTGGTTTTGCCAGTGCCGGGGCCACCGGTGATGATGCTGAAGGCGCCTCGGGTAGCCAGCGCGCAGGCGAGTTTCTGCCAATCGATGGGCCCGGCAGCCTTGGCCGGGCCAAATAGCCCGTCCAGGCGTTGGGCCAGATTCTCCGGAGTCGCCTCCGTCGACGCCAGGCGCTGGCGCAGGGCGTTGTCGATCCGCCGTTCATAGGCCCAGTAACGCCGCAGGTACAGGCGTTTTCCGGACAGCACCAACGGCCGCTGCTGGGATGCCTCGCCGTGATCCGCCGACAGGGCCACCAGCCGGCTGCCGGCCAGGACCTTGCACCAGTGAGCCCCCTCCAGATTCGCCAACACCTGGGAAGGCAGCACCGTGGCACCGCCTTGCGAATCCCCTTCCGGCGGCAGCGACAGAGCGAAATCCGGCTCCTTGAGGGTTTCGAACAGGTCCAGGCAGACGTGCCCATGACCCAACTGGTGACTGGTCAGAGCCGCGGCCATGAGCACCAACGGATCGCAGCCGGGGTCCAGCTCATGGAGGAAGCCGACGAAGGCCTTGTCCAGGGCCCGCAGCCAGCCGCGTTCGACCCAACGCTCAAGCAACAACAGCAGGTCTTCGGCGCGAGACAGGGGCGCCAGGTCAAACTGGGGCGCTGGCGGCTCGGCCAACTCGGCAAACAGATCCTGGGTCATAACAGCACTCCCTGTTCCCAGGCGGGCTCGGTCTTGGGCGGCTCGGACTGGCCCTGGAACATGCGGTCGAGACGTTCGATCAACTGCCGTGGCGGCCGGGCAAAGTAAGCGCCCTGGCTCGCGGAGCGGCTGCCGCGCAAAAACAGATACAAGGCGCCGCCGATGTGCCGATCGTAATCGTAGTCCGCCAGCCTGGCCTTCAACTGCCGGTGCAGCGCCAGCAGGTAGAGCACGTATTGCAGGTCGTAGCGGTTGTCGAGAATCGATTGTTCCATGGCCTGCTCGGTGTAGGCCGCGTCGTCCACGCCCAGCCAGTTGGATTTGTAGTCGGCCACGTAATAGCGGCCCTGATGTTCGAATGTCAGGTCGATGAAGCCCTTGAACATGCCATTGAGCAGCACCGGCTCGGCGGTGACTCGAGGCGCGCCCTGGTGAGTCTGCTGGCGCACCTGCTCGTCGAGCTTGAGCACGTCGACCTTGTGGCTGGCAAACCAGAACTCCATTTCGACCCGGTACTGGGTCAGTCGCCCCAGCACCACTGGCGGTTGCCCGTCCCCCACCGGCAGGGATGCCTGCAACAAGTGCTGCAACCAATCGCTGAGGGTCGGAATCCAGCCTTGCCAGCCGCGCCGATTGCAACGGCGGGCGATGGCATCCTCGATCACCTCAGGGGCGGCGGCAAAGCCCTCCTCCCCGGCCCATTCCAGCAGACCGTGGAGGAAGGTGCCGGGATTCGGGCCCCGGGGAAAACGGTGAATATCGCCACCACTGGCGGCTACTTCCCGAGGGGCCTCGGGGTCCAGCCGCTCATCGTCGAAGAGCTTCTGTGCCTGGGGATTTTCCGGCGCTTCGGTGTTGCCGGCGCCCAAGGTGTCGCTGATGCGCAAGGCACTGTAGGAGGCGATCCACCAGTTCTCCGCCGCGCGTCGAATCGGCTGCAGCGGGGCCAGCAGGCTGGCGTCATTGCGCGGCGGGTAGAAGCACTGGTCATCGGCCGCAGGCAGCTCGCTGACACCGATGGCCTCACAGCCTTGCTGCAAGTCCAGGAGCCAGCGCAGCAATCCCTTGGACTCGCCCAACAGAGCACCGCCGCCAAGCAGGTAGCCCAGGGCCGACAAGTGCAGCACCGAGCTGCTGTGGTTGCCGCGCTTGAGGTCGGCCACTCCCAGCCAGCAGGCATGCTGGGCCCGGGTCAGGGCCACGTAGAGCAGACGCAGATCCTCCGCCAGGCGCTCCTCGTCGGCCTGGGCGATCAGCTCCGGTGTCGGTCGCAAACTGACCTGGGCCTTGCCGGCTGCATCGTGGTAATGCAGCGGCAGACGACTGCCATCCACCGGTTTGGTGGAGCAGATGAAGGGCAGGAACACCAAGGGGTATTCCAGGCCCTTGGACTTGTGGATGGTCACCACCTTGACCAGTTGCTCGTCGCTTTCCAGGCGTAGGATCTGCTCTTCACCGGCCTGCCCGGACAGCGCCAGATGCTCGGCCAGATGGCGAATCAGCGCCTGTTCACCGTCCAGTTCCGCAGCGTTCTGCTGCAACAACTCAGACAGGTGCAGAAGGTTGGTCAGCACCCGCTCGCCGTCGCTGCGGGCCATCAGCGCCTGGGGTAGCTGGAAGTCATGGAGCAAGCGTCGGAGCATCGGCAGCACGCCCTGGCTGCGCCAGATCGTCCGGTATCCGCGGAACTGCATGACTCGGGCTTCCCAGGCCAGTTCATCCTGGTTCAGCCGCTCCAGTTCCACCAGGGACAGGTTCAGGGTCAGGGAGGCCAGGGCGGCCCGCAGCGGGCGCTCCACATCCGGCTCGGCACAGGCCTTGAGCCACACCAGCAGGTCCCGGGCTTCCTGGGCGGCGAACACCGAGTCCTTGTCCGAGAGATACACGCTGCGCACCCCGCGGGCGGCTAGTTCGCCGCGCACCGCCTGGGCCTCCTTGCCGTCGCGGACCAGGATGGCGATATCCGCCGGCAACAACCCCTTGAGTTCCTGCTGAGCGCGGGCAAAACCACTACGGCCCTGCTGACCGCCATTGAGCAGATCGACAATGGCGCTGGCACAGGCCGCGGCCTGCTGCTGGCGATACTGGGCCCCGGACAGCGGCTGCTCCGAGGGCAGTTGCCAGAAGTTCAGCGCCGGTACCGCTTGGCCATCCACCTGCAGGCGTTCCTTGCGGCCCTGAGCCGCTACCGCCAGGAAGGGCACCGGGTTCTCGCCATCCTCTTCGCGAAACAGGAAGGCCCCCTGCCCTTGCTGCCGCTGTTCGGCTTGCAGGAACACATGGTTGACCGCGCTGACCATGGCCTGGCTGGAACGGAAGTTGGTGCCCAGGGTATGTAAGCGTCCCGTGGTGGCCTGGCGGGCTCGCAGGTAGGTGTAGATGTCGGCGCCACGGAAGGCATAGATCGCTTGCTTGGGGTCGCCGATCAGGAACAGCCCGGTCTCGGGGTCGTTGGCCTCGATACGGTAGATGCTTTCGAAGATCCGGTACTGCACCGGATCGGTGTCCTGGAACTCGTCGATCAGGGCCACCGGGAACTGCTCGCGAATCAGAGTCGCCAGGCGCTCGCCACCGTCGCTTTGCAGGGCGTTGTCCAGACGCAGCAACATATCGTCAAAGCCCATTTCGGCGCGGCGACGCTTCTCTTCTTCAAAACGCGCACCGACCCACTGCGCAGCATGCTGCAAGACTGCGGCGTCGGGGCTGGGCAAGGCGTCAAGGCTGGCCTTGAGTCCCGCCATGGCATCGAGCCCCGGGTGCTGCGGAGCTTCACCTTTCCAGGCTTCGCTCATCCCGTCTGGAGTCAGGCGGGTGAAGCCGGTGCCAATATCCAACTGCTCGACGGATTCGTCCTCGGCCCAGGCAATGATCTTTTCAAACCAGGGCTCGAAGAAGCGGGCCTGCATCTTGCGGCCGTCGACGCTCTTGCTGGCAACGCCTTGCAGGCAGATATCCCGCAACTCCACCGCCCATTGCCGCCAGGGTGCCTTGAGTTGTACCAGGGCTTCCCGGCGTTCCTGCAGGCAGGCTTCGATCAATTCGCTGGGGGTCTGTTCCGACGGCTCACGACGCTCGCTGCCGAACATCGCGCGTACCCGAGGCAGCAATTGGGCCGGACCGACCCAGTTGGAGCGCACCCAGTTCAGCGCATCGCCCTGCATCGGATAGCAGAACAACCGCCAGTAATCGCGCAACACCTGACCCAGCAGATCGCTGTGGTCGGTTTCCAGGGTCTGGGTAAACAGACTGCCACTGTCGAAAGCGTGCTCGCGGAGCATGCGTTGGCACCAGCTGTGAATGGTCGAGACTGCGGCCTCATCCATCCACTGCGCGGCGATGTCCAGGCGGTTGGCGCAGGCGGCCCATTGTTCGGCGGGATATTGCTCGCGCAGCTCGACGATCAGGCTGTCGGGGGCGCTGGTCTCATCACGGAAGAAGCGTGCAGCCTCCGCTAGACGGGTGCGGATGCGTTCGCGCAATTCCTTGGTGGCGGCATCGGTGAACGTCACCACCAGGATCTGCGGCGGCAGCAATTGGCGACCAAAGCCTGCGGAGTCGCCGCCGTGGCCCAGCACCAGACGCAGGTAGAGCGCGGAGATGGTGAAGGTCTTGCCGGTACCGGCACTGGCCTCGATCAGTTGGCTGCCCCGTAGCGGGAAAGCCAGGGCCAGGGGGGCTTGTTGAGTCATGAGCCGGCCTCCTCGCCGAGGGCCGAACGCCAGGGAGCGTCCAGCAGGGGCCGATAGAGTGTCTCGGCCCAGCCGCTGAAGGTTTCATCGGCAATCAGGGCGTTGTAGTCGGCGAATTGCCGAGCCAGTGCCGGGCTTTCCCGACGCTCGCCTTCACTGTTCTGGCCATCGCCATCGTAGGTCTTGCGGGCCGCAGCGGCGGCTTTGTCCGGGTCAGTCTGCCCCAACCAGGCGAAGGCGGTCTTGACGGCCACCGGCAGTGGCTGGCGCATGCCCGATTGCCAGGCCTGCAGCAGGTTGCCGAGGATCGCCCGAGCCTGATCCTGTTCCAAAGGCGGTAGCAACAGGCTGTCATCGCTGGCCACCAACGCGGTGGTCAGGGAGTAGCCGCTGGCGCAGGCCAGCAGGTGGTTGATCCAGGGCTTGATCAGGCGGTGCCATTTGCGGGTTTTGATCGAACCTATGCCGTTGGGAATGGTGGTCACGGCCAATAGCCCGCCATCCGCCCGTTGATGCAGGTGGCTCAACCAGCCTTCCAGGCGCACGCCCTGCAATTCCAGGCTGACAGGCAATGCACTGGTGACCGGCGTTGGCCATAGATCCAGCAGTTGCCGGTAGCGCTGCAGCAAGTCCGGCAGGGGCTCCATGAGTTCGCGCTGCAGGCATTCACCGAAACCGGCCATGGGCAACAGACCGCTGGCCTGCAGCCTTTGCGCCTGGGCCTGCAAGGCCTGATCCGGGTGCGCGGCATCGCTCAATGCAGCCTCCAGCAAGCTGTCGCTGAGGCTGTAGCGTTGCAGGGCGTCGAGGACAAAAGGCTCCTCGTCAGCCAAGGGAGCTTCCATGGCCTCGAAAAACACCTTGAGCCGTTGGCTGAAGAAGTGCCGTACCGGGTTGCGCAGAAAATCCTGCAACTGGGCCAGGCTCAAGGGTTCATCCTGTACGTAAGGCTCGAGGCGTTCGGTGGCGGCGGTTTCTGCCGGGGCCTGATGCAGTACCTGCCACTCCCGGGCGTAGCTGAACAGGACATCATTGTCATGAAAGTAGCGGGCACTGAAGGGCTGCAGCGGGTGCTCCTGGGTCAGGGCATCGAGCAGGGGTTGCTGCGCGTCCGCCAGTCGCCAGCCGCCGGCCAGATGATCGCGCAACTGGCCGATCAGCACAGAGGCAGGCCGTTCGCTATTGTCGCGGATGCTGCGGCCAACCCAACTGACATAGAGTTGGTCCCGGGCCGAGAGCAAAGCTTCGAGCAGCAGGTAGCGGTCGTCTTCGCGTCGTGAACGGTCCCCGGGGCGGTAGTCGCTGCCCATCAGGTCGAAGTCCAGGGGCGGTTGCGCCCGTGGGTAGTCACCGTCATTCATGCCCAGCAGGCAAACCAGCTTGAAGGGGATTGCACGCATCGGCATCAGGGTGCAGAAGTTCACGGCGCCGGCAAGGAAGCGCTGGGACAAGCGGCCCTGATCAAGGCCCGCCAGCCAGGCTTCCCGCACCACGGTCAGGGGCAACTCATCTTGCAGACCGACGGAGTCGCAGGTTTCCAGCCAGTTTTCCCGAAGGTCCTCGAGCTGGCCCAGGAGGTAGTCGTCATGTTCGGTGCTGGCCAGGAAGAACTGCTCCAGCAAGTGCTGCAGACGCTCGCCCCATTGGGCCGGCACAGCTGGCTGGGTGAGCTGCTGGTAGGCAATCTGCAGAGCATCCAGCAGTGCGACCAGGGGGCCGATCAGCGCGGCATCCAGGCCGCCGATTTCGTCATAAGGCTCAATGCCGTCGCAGGCATCGGAACGACCGACCGCGTATCCCAGGAGCATTCGTCGCAGGCCGAAACGCCAGCTGTTTTGCTCAAGCTCCTGGGGCAGCCCCAGTTCGGCACGTTGCTCGGCGTTCATGCCCCAACGGATGCCGGCACCTTCGATCCAGCGGTGCAAGGTGGGCAGGTCGGCTTCATCGACACCAAAACGCGCACGCAATGCTGGGACGTCCAGCAGGTCGAGAATCTCACTGACAGGGAAACGACTATCCGGGAGTTTGAGCAGGTGTTCGACGGCGATCAGCAACGGGTCACGACCGCGCTGGCCCTGGTCGGTGAGGGTAAAGGGGATGAAACGCCGGTCATCACGCTCCAACTGGCCGAATACCGCACGGATATGCGGGGCGTAGCTGTCGATATCGGGGACCATGACGATGACGTCGCGAGGTCGCAGGTCGGGCTCGGCGCTGAAGCGCGCCAGGAGCTGGTCGTGGAGGATTTCCACTTCGCGCTGGGCACTGTGGGCAACGTGAAAACGGATTGACTGGTCCTGCTGGAGATCGACTTCGGGCCACAGTTCGCGGGTCTCGTTGAGGGGACGCAGTTCGAGGATATCGTCCTGCAGTTGCTGGAGCATGGTGCGTGGCTGGCTGTCGCTGAACAGGTCGATGCGGCCATCGCGGAAAGCCGTGCGATAACTGTTCGGGTCGTCGTAACTGTCTAGCAGGTTGATGTAATCACGTCCCTGCTTGCCCCAGGCGGCCAGCAGCGGATGGGCGTGCTGGTGCAGGGTTTGCGGGTCCAGGGCCAGTGGCATACCGGCTTTGCGCGCCTGGCGCTTGTACTGATGACGCAGCAAATCTTTGTCAGCAACGATGTCCGCCCAGTGATGGCGACAGGGGTTGTGCACACAGAGCAGCACCTGACTGAAACGGGCCAATCCGGCCAAAGCCTCCAGGGCCTGGGCCGGCAAGGAAGAGATACCGAAAACGATCACCCGTGACGGTAGGCCAGTGGGAGCTTGGTCCAGGTTATGGATCCGCTCGATAAAGCGTTGGTGGACTCCGGCTCGGCTCTGGGCCATGCCTTCGGTACCCACATCCAGAAGCAGTGCTCGCCACAGTTCGGCTTGCCAGCAGTTGGCCGGGGTCAGGGCTTTGGCTTCGCCACGAACGTTACGCAGTGAATGCCGTCCAGCGGCCCAGTCCTCAAGCCAATCGGCCCGATAGACTTGGTATTGGTCGAACAGGTCGGCAAGGCGCTCTGCCAGTTGGTAGCGTTTGCGCAAATCGCTGTCGTGGGTCAGGAAGCGCTGCAGGGGTTCGAAGTGGGGCTCATCGATCAGTTCTGGCAGCAGGCGCATCAGACGCCAGGTCAGCGGGGCTTTGTCCAAAAGGGATTTAGGCGGGATTTCGTCCCGGCCCAATACCAGGCGATAAAGTTGCCACATGAAGCTGCCGGGCAACTGCACATCGATGGCGGCGGCAATGCCACAGCCGCCGGAGTCATCCTCTTCAGGATCTTCAGCCAGGGCCAACTTCAACCATTGGGCGATGCCATTGCTCTGCACCAGGGCGATTTCATTTTCCAGAGGGGCCAGCGGGTAACGCCGCATCCAGCTGACCACCAGGCTGCGCAACTCGTCCAGGCGGTTACCGTGAACCACCATGAAACCAGGGTTGAGGGACGAAGCGTCCGGCATAAAGGCTTCCTTGGAGAATGCAAAAAGCTAGGCCGGAACCTTAGCACTGTCACGGGGTGGTGGCAGCCGGACCGAGCAAACAGCGGAAGAGAAACTGCTGCAGCTTTTCTGTCGCGCAAAAACAAAACCCCAATTGCTTTCGCAATTGGGGTTTCGGAATTTAATCTTGACGATGACCTACTCTCACATGGGGAAACCCCACACTACCATCGGCGATGCATCGTTTCACTTCTGAGTTCGGGATGGGATCAGGTGGTTCCAACGCTCTATGGTCGTCAAGAAATTCGGTAGCCAGACCGTCGCTTATGCAACGTGCCAGCAAATGGGTATGTAATAGATTTGTGTGCTTTGTGAGCGGTGCAAACTTTCGGTTTGTTTCGTCTTCACACACCGCAACTCGCTTCTTAAGCAAATTGCTTGGGTGTTATATGGTCAAGCCTCACGGGCAATTAGTATTGGTTAGCTCAACGCCTCACAGCGCTTACACACCCAACCTATCAACGTCGTAGTCTTCGACGGCCCTTTAGGGAACTCAAGGTTCCAGTGAGATCTCATCTTGAGGCAAGTTTCCCGCTTAGATGCTTTCAGCGGTTATCTTTTCCGAACATAGCTACCCGGCAATGCCACTGGCGTGACAACCGGAACACCAGAGGTTCGTCCACTCCGGTCCTCTCGTACTAGGAGCAGCCCCTCTCAAATCTCAAACGTCCACGGCAGATAGGGACCGAACTGTCTCACGACGTTCTAAACCCAGCTCGCGTACCACTTTAAATGGCGAACAGCCATACCCTTGGGACCGGCTTCAGCCCCAGGATGTGATGAGCCGACATCGAGGTGCCAAACACCGCCGTCGATATGAACTCTTGGGCGGTATCAGCCTGTTATCCCCGGAGTACCTTTTATCCGTTGAGCGATGGCCCTTCCATACAGAACCACCGGATCACTAAGACCTACTTTCGTACCTGCTCGACGTGTCTGTCTCGCAGTCAAGCGCGCTTTTGCCTTTATACTCTACGACCGATTTCCGACCGGTCTGAGCGCACCTTCGTACTCCTCCGTTACTCTTTAGGAGGAGACCGCCCCAGTCAAACTACCCACCATACACTGTCCTCGATCCGGATAACGGACCTGAGTTAGAACCTCAAAGTTGCCAGGGTGGTATTTCAAGGATGGCTCCACGCAAACTGGCGTTCACGCTTCAAAGCCTCCCACCTATCCTACACAAGCAAATTCAAAGTCCAGTGCAAAGCTATAGTAAAGGTTCACGGGGTCTTTCCGTCTAGCCGCGGATACACTGCATCTTCACAGCGATTTCAATTTCACTGAGTCTCGGGTGGAGACAGCGCCGCCATCGTTACGCCATTCGTGCAGGTCGGAACTTACCCGACAAGGAATTTCGCTACCTTAGGACCGTTATAGTTACGGCCGCCGTTTACCGGGGCTTCGATCAAGAGCTTCGCGTTAGCTAACCCCATCAATTAACCTTCCGGCACCGGGCAGGCGTCACACCCTATACGTCCACTTTCGTGTTTGCAGAGTGCTGTGTTTTTAATAAACAGTCGCAGCGGCCTGGTATCTTCGACCGGCATGAGCTTACGGAGCAAGTCCTTCACCCTCACCGGCGCACCTTCTCCCGAAGTTACGGTGCCATTTTGCCTAGTTCCTTCACCCGAGTTCTCTCAAGCGCCTTGGTATTCTCTACCCAACCACCTGTGTCGGTTTGGGGTACGGTTCCTAGTTATCTGAAGCTTAGAAGCTTTTCTTGGAAGCATGGCATCAACCACTTCGTCACCTAAAAGGTAACTCGTCATCAGCTCTCGGCCTTAGAATCCCGGATTTACCTAAGATTCCAGCCTACCACCTTAAACTTGGACAACCAACGCCAAGCTGGCCTAGCCTTCTCCGTCCCTCCATCGCAATAACTAGAAGTACAGGAATATTAACCTGTTTTCCATCGACTACGCTTTTCAGCCTCGCCTTAGGGACCGACTAACCCTGCGTCGATTAACGTTGCGCAGGAAACCTTGGTCTTTCGGCGTGGGTGTTTTTCACACCCATTGTCGTTACTCATGTCAGCATTCGCACTTCTGATACCTCCAGCAAGCTTCTCAACTCACCTTCACAGGCTTACAGAACGCTCCTCTACCGCATCACTTACGTGATACCCGTAGCTTCGGTGTATGGTTTGAGCCCCGTTACATCTTCCGCGCAGGCCGACTCGACTAGTGAGCTATTACGCTTTCTTTAAAGGGTGGCTGCTTCTAAGCCAACCTCCTAGCTGTCTAAGCCTTCCCACATCGTTTCCCACTTAACCATAACTTTGGGACCTTAGCTGACGGTCTGGGTTGTTTCCCTTTTCACGACGGACGTTAGCACCCGCCGTGTGTCTCCCATGCTCGGCACTTGTAGGTATTCGGAGTTTGCATCGGTTTGGTAAGTCGGGATGACCCCCTAGCCGAAACAGTGCTCTACCCCCTACAGTGATACATGAGGCGCTACCTAAATAGCTTTCGAGGAGAACCAGCTATCTCCGAGCTTGATTAGCCTTTCACTCCGATCCACAGGTCATCCGCTAACTTTTCAACGGTAGTCGGTTCGGTCCTCCAGTCAGTGTTACCTAACCTTCAACCTGCCCATGGATAGATCGCCCGGTTTCGGGTCTATTCCCAGCGACTAGACGCCCTATTAAGACTCGCTTTCGCTACGCCTCCCCTATTCGGTTAAGCTCGCCACTGAAAATAAGTCGCTGACCCATTATACAAAAGGTACGCAGTCACAGAACAAAGTCTGCTCCCACTGCTTGTACGCATACGGTTTCAGGATCTATTTCACTCCCCTCTCCGGGGTTCTTTTCGCCTTTCCCTCACGGTACTAGTTCACTATCGGTCAGTCAGTAGTATTTAGCCTTGGAGGATGGTCCCCCCATATTCAGACAAGGTTTCTCGTGCCCCGTCCTACTCGATTTCATGACTAAGAGATTTTCGCGTACAGGGCTATCACCCACTATGGCCGCACTTTCCAGAGCGTTCCGCTAATCTCAAAGCCACTTAAGGGCTAGTCCCCGTTCGCTCGCCACTACTAAGGGAATCTCGGTTGATTTCTTTTCCTCAGGGTACTTAGATGTTTCAGTTCCCCTGGTTCGCCTCTTGCACCTATGTATTCAGTACAAGATAACCATCTTATGATGGCTGGGTTCCCCCATTCAGACATCTCCGGATCAAAGTCTGTTTGCCGACTCCCCGAAGCTTTTCGCAGGCTACCACGTCTTTCATCGCCTCTGACTGCCAAGGCATCCACCGTATGCGCTTCTTCACTTGACCATATAACCCCAAGCAATCTGGTTATACTATGAAGACGACATTCGCCGAAAATTTGCAATTGCTGCTCAATTAAGAGCCTCACAAATTTTACCTTAGCCTGATCCGTTACCAGTGAAAGTAACGTTCAGTCTATCTTTCTATCACATACCCAAATTTTTAAAGAACGATCTAATCAAAAGACTAGAAATCAACATTCAAAGTGAATGCTCATTTCTAAGCTTTCAGAAGCAGTTTATGGTGGAGCCAAGCGGGATCGAACCGCTGACCTCCTGCGTGCAAGGCAGGCGCTCTCCCAGCTGAGCTATGGCCCCATAACAAAATTGGTGGGTCTGGGCAGATTCGAACTGCCGACCTCACCCTTATCAGGGGTGCGCTCTAACCAACTGAGCTACAGACCCAATTTCGAGCTTGTAACTGTTAGCTTGGAGCTATCAGCTTGGAGCTTAAAGCTGCTTCTATCGTCTTCTTCAATGAATCAAGCAATTCGTGTGGGAACTTATGGAGCAGCTGATGTCGTCGATTAAGGAGGTGATCCAGCCGCAGGTTCCCCTACGGCTACCTTGTTACGACTTCACCCCAGTCATGAATCACACCGTGGTAACCGTCCTCCCGAA